>OZ244212.1:0-5015856 GCA_965216695.1 Candidatus Azotimanducaceae bacterium
GATCGCATCGTTCAGCGCGAGTTCGCGCACCGCACCCGGCGGGAACTGGATAGACGCGGGATCAGGCGATGACCCACGCCAGGCAGCAAATTCGCACGCTTGTCGCCAGCACAACGCTTACGGGATTGGCTGGGCTGACCGGAAGCGGAACCATTTATCGTTCCCGAACGCAGCCGGTAACGCTGTTTCCGAGTATTGCGGTCTACAACGAATCGGAACGGCTCGACGACGAAACGCAGGGCGCGGTCAATGTCGTAAAGCGCTATCGCCGCTTCTATCGATTCACGATTGAGATTGCCGTACAAGTCGCAACGGACGCTGATAACGCGCTCGATGAATTGTGCCGCCAAGTGGAAACGGCCATGGCCGCAGACGAGACGATGGGCGGCGGTGTAATCGCAACCGACTTGGTAACGGTTGCATTCGCGCGCGATTTGACGGGCGAGACGCCTGTACACGCCTGCCGTATGACCTACCAGGCGGAGTACCGCACGACGGCCGCCGACCCCGAAACCTTTCTAGCTTGAGGTAACCGCAATGACTGATCACGAACGCCCGCAGGGTGGAGGCTCGTATGAGCGTCAGAAAGACGGATCGTTGAAACAGATTCGAAAACCCACGCAGCCACGAACGCCCGGAGCAGAAAAAAAGCCGCTCAAGGCGGAAGGGCCAGGGACTGTGGAACCACAAGCCAACACTGAGGATTAACACTGATGCCTTTGCTATTCAGAAAAAAGGGCTTAGCGGCGAAGGTTGAGACGACCTACGCCACAGATCCGCTGATCGCTGAAGCCGACGATTCGATTCAGCATGCGCAACTGGATGTCCAACCGCTCGATGGCGACTTCGTAAACCGCGATCTCGACCGGTCAGTACTCGGCGCGCAAGGCGACATTCTGGTGTCGAGCCGGGCGGTGTTTACGTTTCTCGTGGAGGCCGCGGGCGCGGGCGCCGCGGGTACCGCCGCGCCTTACAACCAGCTATTTCAAGCATGCGGGTTTGCCGAAACGCTGAACGCGAGCACCGACGCACAGTACGATCCGGTTTCCGAAAACTTCGACTCTGTGTGGGTCGAGGCGAATCACGATGGCAACAAGCACATCGGCAGGGGTGCACGCGGCAACCTCTCGTTGTCGTGGGAAACGAAACAGATTCCACGCCTGAACTTTGAATTGCGCGGGCTGTATGAACCACCGATTTCGGAGCCGTTGCCGACGTACGATCTAAGTGATTTTCAAGTGCCTGAAGCATTCAACAACGCCAACACGCCGACGGCTACGTTGCATAGCGAGGCTATTGCGCTTCGTTCGTTCTCGATCGATTTGCAGAACCAGCTAGAGCACCAAGACGTGATTGGCAACGAGGAAATTCTGTTGGTGGACCGCAACGTTACAGGGCAGGTCACGTTCCAGGCGCCATTGATCAGCGCAAAGGACTGGTTTGCAGCGGTTGCATCTCGAGCCGCGCAGCCTTTGCAGATCATCCACGGGGACACTGCAGGCAACATTTTTCAGATCGATGCGCCGCTGGTCGAGTTGAGTTCGCCGCGGTACGCAGAAGATCAAGGCGTCTTGATGTTGACTGCTGACATGATCCTGAAGCCTTCGGGCGCGGGCAACGACGAGATCAAATTCACCATCAAGTAAGCAACAAAAGGCAAAGCCGTGTTCAAACTTTCCGACACCTTCCGGTGGCCTGTGCGGTTCAAATATGCGCGGGATGGGGGCTACTCCGACGAGAAATTTACCGCCAAGTTCAAACGTATTCCGATGCAGGAATTCATGCGCCGGGCCTTGCTCGATGACATGGCGGGAGAAGATCGAATCAATGCTATGACGGATTTGTTGCTCGATGTTTTCGTGGATTTCGAGGAAGTCGAATTCGATGGAGAAGACCGAGAATCTATCCGCCGAGCATTGATCGCCGATACGACGGTGGCGAACGCCACACTGGACGCCTACAGCGAAGCTCTCATGGGAGGATTGCGCGAAAAAAACTGACGGCGGCCGCTCGCCACTTGTTCGGGTTCGATAGGCCGGACCCGAAAGAAATCGAGCGGCTACACCGATCCGGAGTCCCGCCGGAGCTGATCGATCAGTTGATGCAGCCAGCGACGGAGGATGTCTGCCTCGATCAGACCGAATTCGACGCGTTTCGGCTTTTCGGACGAATGCAAACTCAGTGGTACCGAGACGCGATGACCCGGGCGCATATGGGACTGCGCTACCCGTCCATCGCCGCCGTCGCGTTCGACATCGAAGTCACTGAAGACATTTTCGCCTGCCTGCAGATGATGGAAGAAACCGTGCGCGAGGAGTCGATAAAACGTGCTGACAAAACCGACAAAAAATGACTGAGACGGCTGGCCTAAATGTCCGCTTTGGCGGTGATAGCGATGGCGTGGTCGAGGCGGCGCGCCGCGGTGATCGTGCGGTTGATCAGTACGGCGACACGATCGACAAGACGGGCCGCCGTACCCGGCAATTCGGCAAGGAGAGCGATCGAGCTACCTCGGCACTTGCCCGAACCGGCGCCAAACTCGCTACGGTTGGTAAAGCCGCAGGTGTTGCCGCGGCGGCGATTGGCGCAGCTGCTGCAGCAAGCCTTGCCAGGTTGACGAAAGCGGGGCTCGAATCCGTCGACGCGCTGGCGAAGACAGCCGATAAGTTGGGCGTTACGACCGAAGGGCTGGCCGCACTGCGTCGTGCGGGTGAACTGACCGGCGTATCGCAAAACAAACTGGACATCGCGCTACAGCGGATGACGCGACGGCTTGCGGACGCCGCCGCGGGGTCTGGACCTGCGGTCGATGCGTTCAAAGCGTTGGGCTTGTCGGCGAACGAACTTGTGAACCTTGCGCCTGATGAGGCGTTTGCGCGTATCGCTGACAAGATGAACCAAGTCAGCAACCAATCGCAAAAGGTTTCGCTCGCGTTCAAGCTATTCGATTCCGAGGGCGTCGGACTCGTCAATACGCTCGCGCTCGGGTCCGAAGGGCTGGCCGAGGTGCGCCGCGAAGCGGAACTGCTCGGGCTTACGATCTCTCGGGACGTTGCTGCCCGCGTCGAACAAGCCAACGATTCTATGAGCCGCACAACCGCGGCGTTCTCGGGGTTCGGTCAGCAATTGGCCGGTCAATTCGCCCCAATCCTCCAAGGTATTTCCGGAAAGATTTTCGATGTGGTGAAAGCCCATGGCGGCATGGAAGCCATTGCGAAACGCGTCTACAACGGCCTGATCACTGGCGCCGGGTTGGTTGCGGACGCATTCCAAGCGCTGTCGACGGTGTTTCTGGGTGTTCGGGCGGGGTTCGCCAGTTGGGCCGCTACCTGGCTCCGGTTCTATGACAACATCATCGCGGCGACGCGTCCGTTCGTTGACTCTGTTTCCAATGCGTTTAGTTCTTTAGTTCGATTCATTGGCCGGCACATAGAGGCGCTTGTTCGGAAGGTCGCTCAGATATACGAGACGCTTTCCGGTTTAGAGATTCTTCCTGCTGGAGCGCGGGAGCTACTAGGTCGTGTATCAAAGTCGCTCGACCGGCTGGCAGACTCTGCAAGAGATGTCGGCGCCTCGTTTCAGCTGACCGGGGACGAAGTCCAAAAATTCGCGACAAAGGCTGCTAACGCCGCAGAGGATCTTGCGAACAAGTACTCGCGGGAATTTATCGAGGCTCTAGACGCGAGGCCCGCCTCAGAGGCGTTGGAAGAACTCGTGCGGAAATGGGAAGCGGCTGCGGATGCGCAGGCACAGGCATCTATTCAGATGCGCAAGGATGCGGAGGACAACGCGACCATCACGGCCGATTCGATCACTGCGGTCCTGGATAGGACGAAGGACAAAACCAAAGAGGTCGCGAACGAATTCGAGAAAGCGCTGCAAGGGATGTTCGAACGCATCGACGAGGGCTTTGCCGACGCGTGGCAGAACGCATTCCGCGGTTCGCTCAGCGGCATGAAAGACTTCGCGAAAGACATGCTTGGTGCCGTGCGGAATCTACTCGGAGAAATCGCACACCTTTCCATCACGCGACCGCTTTTGTCCGGTTTTGGGCTTGGATCGGGCGGCTTCGGGGCTGCGGGTTCGTCACTTGTCGCGGCGCCTGGGGCTGGCGGGGTGCTGTCGGCGCTGTTTGGCGGACTTGAGTCATTCGGAGATCGCTTTACCGATCTGGGTGTGCGCTTCGGCCACATGTTCCCGATTATCGACAATATTGTGAAAAACGGGATCAGCAATGCGGGTCGGCTTGGCGGCCTATTCGGATTGGAGCGCGGTACGGCGGTCGGTGCTGGTTCCCTGCTGAGTCTCGGCGGATCCGCATTACTGAATCGTGTCATCGGTGGCGGCACTGCGGGGCAGGTTGGCGGCCTCGTGGGCGCATTCTCGCCGCTTGGACCCCTTGGGAGTTTCATCGGTACCGCTATCGGTGGGCTCGCTGACAAGATTTTCGGCGGCGACGGCAAGAAACGGTTCAACGTCGGGGTGCTCACCGGCACCAACGAGCGCGGCGACCGGTTCGGCGAAAGCGTCACCGCAGCGTCTGGACTGCGTTTGCAGACGTTCGTGCGTCGTGCGGGCGAGGAAGGGCTGGAAGCGGCGAACCAGTTCCTGCAGACCACGTTGCAGCTGGACGGCGTTCTGACGGCGTTGAGCCAGTCTGCTGGAATCATGGTCGACTTCTCCCGGCGCTCGCTCAGCGGCGTCTCGCCCGACGCGGAGTCAAGCCGTGGCGATGCTGGGGCATTCTTTGGCGCTCGGGGATTCAACGGTGAAGGTTCGCTCGAGGGGCAGGCAGACGCATTTGTGCGCGCGTGGCTCGACGAGGTCAACGACCAGCTGCCGCGCAGAGTCCGGCAGATCCTTTCCGGCGTTGAAAAGACGGCCGAATCGTTGGTTGCCGCGTTCGAGGCTGGGCTGCAGATCGACACCCTGATTGATCTGGATGTCGTGCGCGAAACGGAACTTGCTATCGAACGACTCAAGGGCGTGCAAGGGCCGCTGATCGACCAGTACGACATGCTGACCGAACGGGCAATTGCGATTGCCTCTGAACTTGATGGATCGGCCGAAGGGTTCGCGACACTTGCCGCGGCGATGACGGATCAAAAGAACATCGCGCTTGAACTCGCGCTGGCGTACAAAGCCGTGGGCCAGGAAATCGAAGGCCGGCTGACCAGCACAATCGATTTCGTTCGTGAATCGGTGCTGAGCGACGAGGAGCTTTATGCGCGCCGCCGGCAGCAGGTTGCGGATCTGATCAATCAGATCGGGTCAACGGTAGATCCGGTGGCACTGAACGACATCGGCGCGCGTATCGACGCACTCACACGGTCGGCCTTCGGGTTGCTCGATGAAAATCAGCAACAGTCGTTGTCGCCGGAATTTGCGTCGTTTCTCACCACCGCGAACGACCTCCTGCAGCGCCAGTTGAACACTGGGCTCGACAGCCTCGGGCAACGCGAGGAAGGGGTTTCCCGGTCTATTGACCTTGAGATTGCCAACCTTCAAAGCGGCGCCGCGAACACTCAGCTGCAGGCTGCACAACTGAACCTCCAAACGGCGGAACTCACCGCGCAGCAGCAAGCGCAGATCGCGCAGATTCTGTCCAATCTGCAAGGGTTCGGCGGCATCATCATCCCGTCAGAGGTCACGGTGTAATGCGTGACGACATACCGTCGCAGGTGACGGTGGAGTCGTTGAAGACGTTCACGCGCCCGCTGTTTCTGATTGAGATCGGATTTTCTGTCCCGCTGCGATTGTGCGATCGCGAAACGGTAACCATCGCCGAGGGCACGTTCCCGCGCGCGAATTTCGATGTCATATCAAGTCGTGGATTTCGCCTGTTCGACGAGAATTTCGCATTTGCGCCGACCTTTCGGTCAGAAGGCGCCGCCGGCCAATCCGCGAAGGTCTATGGAAGCTACGGCGATAAGACGTGGACAAGTTCCGACTTCTATCTCGTATTTTCTGGCTATTTGGGCTCAGTCACGCTTGGGCCGATGATTGACGCAGCCTTTCGGATCACGCCGGCTAAGCGCTCACCTAGAGGCATCATAGGGCCGCCGCTGTGCAATCACCTGCCAAACCCCGGGACTGAAATTCTGACGCCCACCGGCCGCTACCTGATCCCCTGACTTATGGAACCCGTCACAATACCGAAGTGGATCCCGCCGTTTCCGACCGCGGGGGTGCTCAACCGACAAGACTCCCTGCCCACCACCAAAATTAACAATGTGGCCTCGGGTCGACCCCCGCGGCTTGTGTACGGGCCGCAGTGGGTCGGTGGGCGCATCTTTGCCCGTCCGGCCTACAACGCAGGCGTATGGACCGTGGGCTATATGGTCGGCGTGGGCGAAATGGAAGCAATCGATATCGTCCACCTGAACGGTGCGCTTCCGCCTGTGGGTGTCTCAGTCAATACATACACCGGAACCACGTCGCAGGCGGTGGACCCGCTGCTGTCATCTGCGATCGGCGGCTACTCCGACAGTCTTGTGCTGTCGGACGAACGTGGTCAGTTGGGCTTTGCAAATGTCGTTATCCAGTACTCGAATGATGATTTCCCCGCGCCTCCGACGGTGCTTGCAAAGGTTCGCGGTCGTAAGGTTTGGGATCCGGCAACACAAACGACTATCTACAGCCAGAATCCTGCACTGATCGTCGCCGACCTTATCCGGGATCCATGGATGGGACTAGGCGAGCCCGTAGACGACGCGTCGCTGATTGCAGCAGCCAGTGCGTGCAGCGATTCGGTCATCACTGAGTCGCGCCGACTTCTCGGGATCACCATTGAATCACAGCAAGAAACGATGGCGTTAATCGAGACGTTACGCGTGTACGCAGCGTGCTGGCCGAACAAGCGCGGTGACACGTGGGTGTTCGAGCCGGATCGGCCGGCGGCCACGGCGATGACCATATCGGCATCAGACATGGTGCGCGGTTCGTTTCGCGTCGGGTTGGTCGATGAGGCGCAAGTCCCGACTGTCATCAAGGTGATTTACACGGATACGTCGAGTTCGGAATGGCACGAGCGCGAGATTTGTTACCCCGATAGCATAGCCGGGGCACGTCGAGAATCGCTGGTTCGACTGCCGGGTGTCCATCGGTATTCGCAGGCTCGGCGCGAAGCGAAGGAACGATGGAACAGGCTACAGCGTACGCAAAGCCTGACTTTTACCGGACACGACCATACGGGTCGACTCGAGCGCGGCGATATCATTGCAGTAACGCACCCGATGGGGCTGTCCGGCGAACTGTTCCGGTTGACCGAGCAACCATCGCAATCTACGCCTGGACGATTCCAGATACAGGCGGTCGAGTACCACGCCAGTGATTACGACGATTCCGAAGATGTGGATCCAGGAAGTACCGGATCGTCTGGGGTTGTCGGAGAGTTGTTGCCCTTCGGCGGCTCCGGGTCTCTCACGATATTCCGCCAGAACGACGCCCCCACGGCCAATGCTGTCAATGACCTGTGGGTTGAACTCGACACCGATCAGGTATGGCAGTGGAACGGCTCGGCATGGGTCATATTCGCGAACTCATTCGACGACACGTCGCAACTGGTCGACTCGGCCGGGCTTGGGGCGTCGGCGATCTGGGCTTCTATCACCGGCACGGGCAAGCCGGACGACGACGCAACGCAGAATCAGATATTTCGCCAGGCGTCGCAACCCACAGGCACCGAGGATGATCTGTGGTACGAGACAGACACAGGGCTCTGGTACCAGTACACGGCGGGCGCGTGGCAGGTGGCGGCGAATTCATTCGACAATACGTCCGACCTGACCGACGGTGCCGGCCTCGGCGACACCGCAAACTGGTCGCAGGTCGTCGACGACGACACCAACAAGCCCGAGAACAACGCCACCGAAGGGGCGGATCTCGGCACCAATGTGCGCAACGAAGCGGGTGCGACGCTGAACGATATCGACGTGCGCAATGATCATCTGATTACCGAGGATCTAAGTGCGCTCAACGCCAACCCGACGATGCAGATTCCACGGGTTGGAGCAAGCAGCATCCTGGCGCCCGCGAGTTGGTTTTCAGGGAACTCGGCGGTTAGCCCGACGTACCTGAACAACGCGGTGCGCGATGTAATGGTCGTGGTCAATAACCGCGTAGTCGTTAATTCCGCGTTCGCCGTAAATCCCGGAACCAAATACGAATTCGTTGCGTTGGTGCGGGCAGTTACAGGCACCATAACGGCTAAGATTCGAGCGGAAGAACTCGATACGGATCTCCCCACGAATCGGCGTGCGGTCAGTGTCGCGACGCTCGAATCATGGGTTGAGCCCCGTACACGTCTCGTCGACAACGTCGCACAAAACGCGTCCGTGGGCACGTCTTACACAATCCTGCGGGGCACGTACACCCCAACGTCTACGGCCAAGTGGGCATCCATGAGCCTCTACAGCAACACCACGGGCGATATGCGCGTCGAATGGGCGGTGGTCCGCGAGGAAAGCACCAAAAACGTCCCTCAATTGGCGTACGTCGATTACGATCGGACTGCCACACTGTTATTGGCCGCAAGCACCTCCTACACGACAACGGTGAATGGGTGGGCGCTTGACACCGACGGCGGGGCACCCATCACGCTCGTGTCCGGCACCGAGTTTGAAGCGGACGTTGCGGTGCGGATTCGCGTCACTGCGATTTTTGACGGCATCAAAGAATCGGGCGGGATCAAAGCATCGATTTTCTACATCCGAATCGAGAAAAAACCCAGCGGCGGTTCATTTGCTGCGGTGGCAAATACAGAAAAACGTCAGTCGGTCGCGGATATCGACAGCAGTACCGAGGATGGCGCGAGTTTGACGGTGATCAAAACGCTTGATCTCGCGGCAGGCGACCGGATCAGGTTTACTGGCCATAGTCGGAATTCGGCTGAGAATGAAATCATTTTGCAAACGAACTGTTACTGCCTGATCGAACAATTAGACACTGTGGAGTAGATCGAGATGTCACACCCTTCTATGTTGCGTTGGGACGAGGCCGCGCGCCGCACCACCAACGCGTGTTCATCTGTACTAGACGCGCTGCTGAACGGTGAGAACCAGTATCAGGAATTGCTCGTCGATTACCAATGGTCTGGCGGGACTGATCAGTCGTTCGCTGATCTGCTGTTTGACACGACGGCGACGCCAGATCAGGTCGCGCAGGTAGCGGACCTGCGCCAAGCGCTGGTCTCGGTCCACGAGCTCTACCAGGCGATGGATAATGTCTCGGTTGCGCAGGCCGATCGAGCGACCGATATTCGGAGATTGACGTGAGTGACCTGACCGCCGAAAACGCGCGGTTGAAAGCGGAACTCGATAAATTCCAGGGCAACGAGCCCGCGGGGCTTTGGGACAAGTATCGCGTGTTGCGGAAGTATCGGCACGGCAGCACCTTGGTTGAAGGTGCGTTCGTTCTGTTACCGGAGAAAGATCCGGCCGCGCTGGTGGCGCTCAGGGCGTACTCGGCGGAGAGCGATAATCCTACACTCTCAGCAGACATTGACGCTTGGGTCGAGCGAATCGAGGCGGCAGAGTCGATTCAGCCCCCCGGTTGAGCCGATAAGCGGGGCGCCAGTGATTTTGCGCAACAAAGCCTCCCTCTCTCGTCGGATTGCATCTGTTTCATCGTCGGGGTGTGGGCTGTGATTAGCCATTGTTATTGGTCTCCTTCATTCAGTTGTGAGCGATCTCCGGCTACTTGTGTCAACTCTATGTCCTCTCCATCATTCAGTTATTTGGCGCACCGCTATAGGTGCTGCTCTAGCAATCCTTCCGTTCGTGACTGTGTTTGCGGAGGTATTCGCGGAACTCAATCCACTTGTTATGCATCCAAAATCCCCACTCCCGCGTGACTGGCCCGGTGTAGACCAGTGTCCATGCGCCACCAGTGTGTGCTGATCGAATGCGGTGAATGTGGTTGGCTGGAAATTTACGAACCCAGGGTGCTCGCCAATGCTTTGTGACAGGCTCTAGTGGGTTTAATTTGTCTGGTTCACGCAGGTAATGCGTATAGTAAACATCTTCATCATACGAACCCCACAGGCCAATGCTGACGAAGTATTTTGGGTGGTCGTGCGGATCGAGAGACCAGTCATCACCAACGAAATGATGCAAGTAAAGCCTTCGGCCACCGGGCAGACGTGCCAAGACCAGTCGATACATATAAGTGGGGCAAAGATCATCACCGTTGATTCGTTCCCACGTAAACCACTTGTTTGTTGTCTTGCCGGTTGCATTAAGCTCTGCCAGCGACTTGCGAAACTTCGTCATTCTGTGCACTCCATCATGGCATTGTAGAGGTCGGGAGTTCGATCCTCCCTGGCTCCACCACTCTCGCGTTCGTACACACAAACCTCATACCGTGCGGCCGGCGCGGTCCCCTTCGCGAATCGCGAGCATTGCATTCCTTGGCGCTACCGCATCGCCGACCAGCGTGGTTGGCGCGTGTTTGGAGCACACGTCAAAGAGGGCATCCCGCGGGCGCGGCGATCTGCAGACCACGATGAAGTCGAAAAACTCTTCGATCGGTTCGCCGGACACGCGGTCCGTGAGCAGCGCACGGCCCTGGCTGATCTCATTCAGCGACGTTGACGGCAGCAGCCGAATGCCGTACTTCGGGAACACGGTACGATTGAAGTCATCGGCGTGCGATGTGCCGATGTTTCGTCCGAATACTGGCCCGGGTACGGCGACCGATACCTTGCCGCCCCGCACCGCGAGCGACTCGGTAACCAGCGTCGTTTCGTAGTTTCCGAGATAGTCGACGACGAGCGCTCGTGCGCCGGCCACTTCGAACCGTGTGCCGTCAAACGTGCCCGATGCGGCGTCGTCAGAGGAGAGCACCTGTACGGAGCCGTCCGACGGGATGTCCAGATCGTTTGTGGCCGCGGCGCCGCTCGCGAGTATGATTGCGTCCGGCTTCAACGCGCGAATCAGCGCGTCGTCGGCTTCCATCTGCATGCGCAGGTCGATCTCGAGCGTCGCCATCTCCTCTTCGATCCAGGTAACGGCACTCAACAGATTGGTTGCTTCCCCGGCATTCTCAACCAGGTTCAAGCGTCCGCCGAGGCGATCGGTCGCTTCCACGAGCGTTACCGCGTGACCGCGCTTGGCTGCAATTTCGGCCGCTTTCATCCCGGCCGGACCGCCGCCGATCACGAGCACGTTCTTCAGCTCCACGGTCGCGATAGCGAGATCTTTGAAGCGGTTTTCTTCACCGACCTCTGGGTTCTGAAAACAGGTGATCGGCAGGTGGGCGCGTTCAAAACAGCCCTGATTCGACCCGGTACAGGTGCGTACGCGATGTGCTTTGCCAGCCGCTACTTTGTTGACGAGGTCGGGATCGGCGATCTGAGCCCTGGTCATTCCCACCAGATCGCAGTCGCCGGCATTGAGCGCTTGTTCGGCCAGATCCGGGGTGGGGATCTTGCCGACACCAATCAGCGGGACTGCGCCGCCAATGGCGTCCCTCAGGTTGCGTGTCAGGGGCAGATACTCGCCGAACTTGTGCCGGAATGAGCCGATAGCCCTCGCGTAGTGTATACCCCCGGCACCCTCGGAATGATTCAGGTAGTCGAACAGTCCGGTACCGATCACGTTCCCGGCAATCTCGCATAGTCGCGCGTGACCGACACCGCCGTCATCTGGATCGATGAAGTCGTCAGCCGAGATCCTGAATCCCATGATCTTGTCCGGTCCGATGGCGTCGCGCACACGCTCGGCCAGTGTTCGCACGAAGTAGAGATCCTCGCCCCACTTGTCGTCGCGGAAGTTGGCAAATGGGCTGAATGACTGTTGAATCAGGTAGCCGTGCGTGCCGTGCAGTTCCACCCCGTCCATGCCATTTTCGGTAGCTAATCGAGCTGCGAACGCGAACGCATCGATTACTTCCTCGATCTCCGAATCGGTCATCTTGTGCGTTGCCTCGCCTTCGAGGGTGGTCGTTCCCGAGAAGCTCCACAGCGGGTGGAAGTCGTCGCGGGCATCCGACTTCTGCTGGGCGCCGAAATGAAACAACTGCGAGATACAGCGCGCGCCGTGTCGATGGAGGCGCGTGGATATCCGCTGGAACTTTGGCGCCATCGTTGCCGCGTCGAAAACGAAGTGATTGGGAATCTGGCTGGAGGGATGCACGTGCATTGCGGTGAATATGATCAGCCCGGCACCGCCCTCGGCGCGACGTTCCTGGTACGCGATATAGCGCTCGCCGTCGGAAATGGGGTTGAAGAACTCGAGGAACGCGGCGTGTGCGGTGGACACGACACGGTTCTTGACCTCGATTGGGCCCAGTTCGATCGGCGTCAGCAGTTTCATGATCTTATTCCCGCATAGTAGTAGTTGGTGAGGCGTCCTCTGTGTGCAGTTGCGTATGCGTCAGTACTGGGCGGTCCCGCCATCGACGCTCAGTTGGGCTCCGGTGATGGCTGCTGCCGCATCGCTCGCAACGTATACCGCGAGTGCCGCAACCTCTTCAAGCGCGATGGGGCGCTTGATTGCGCTGCTGGAGGTGTACAGCGCGATCATTTCATCGAAGGTGATTCCCATGGATGCCGCGGTGTCGGGGCCGCTGTCGCGCACCTCATCGGTGATCACAAGACCCGGACAGATTGCGTTTACCGTGATTCCTTGGGTGCCAACTTCCTGGGCGACGGATTTTGTCAGGCCGTTGATTGCGTGTTTCGCAGCGGTATAAGGCGACATCACCTGCTTGCCCTGTTTGCCTTCAACGGATGAGATGTTGATGATTCGGCCGGAGGATCGAGGCAGCATGAACTTCAACGCGCGACGCGTTGCCCAGAACGTGCTGTAAACATTTGCTTTCATGCAGTACTCGAACTCTTCGTCGGAGAGATCCACCAAGGGCTGCAGATCGCCCCCCGCACCGCCGGCGTTGTTCACCAGAATGTCCAGCTGTCCGAACGCATCGATCGTTCGATCGACGAATCCCTCCACATCCTTTTGTTGCGTTGCGTCGCCCGGAAAGAAGCGAAGCCGATCGCCGGCGTTCACATCGTCGAGCATGCGTTGGGCTTTGTCCGGGTTTCGGGCCATGATTGCAACGCGCGCGCCCTGCGCAAGATACGCCTCCGTGATGGCGCGTCCTATTCCGGCGGTGCCGCCGGTTACGGCTGCAATCCTGTTTTCTAGTAGCATTCCGGGCGCCTCCGTTGTCGTGCTGTTTATTGTTGGTCGGGTAACGCGGTCGGCCGTGTGAGGAGAGCGATGTCAGGGTTTCACGAATTTCAGCAGAAACCGGTCGCTCTCGCCGATTGCCTCGTAGCGTTTTCGGTCTTTGTCGCCGAGCGCGTACGACGGCGGCAGGGTCCACACGCCGCGTTCGTAGTCCTTGGTGTCTTTTGCGTTGTGCAACAGATCCGATTCGGCAGCGAGTTCGAAGCCGGCCGCCTTTGCGAGCTCAATCGTTCGCTGTTTGGAAATGTAGCCATTGGCCGCCAGAGGGTCTTCCGTTTTCGGGTCATCCCACTCGTGGTCCACAACGCCGAAAACACCGCCGGTTTTCAACGCATCGAATGCGGCTTTGAACGCAGCGTGTGCATAAGCACCGCCGGCGTTGATCTCCATCACCCAGTTATGCGCGTTGCGGAACGTGAGTACCATGTCCGCGCTGCCGGGGGGAGCAATGCGTAGGTCATAAGGCAGCTCGAACGCTGTAATCGTTACGTCCCGGAAAAGATCGGGTGTGTTGCCAAGGGTCGTCAGAAACGTACCGAAGGCCCGCCGCTGGTAACCGAACGGCGCGTTGGGGCTGAACTGGGCCGCATAGAATTTGCCGTCTTCCTGCAACGCAGGTGCCAGAATCTCCGTATACCAGCCGGCACCGGGCCAGATTTCCACCACGGTCATATCCGATCTCAGGCCCAGAAACTCCAGAGTCTCGGACGGCTTACGGTACTGATCGCGTGCTTTGTTTTCCGCGCTACGGTGGTCTCCGGCAATGGCGGCCTGAATCCGGGCTGCGGTTGCGGCATCAAAATCGGCCGAGGCGTTTGCCGCGTTCAGCAGTGCGAATGCAAGGATCAGGATTCGAAAAGCGTTAGTCATGGCTGTACTCATTCGGATGTTTGTTCGAACGGCGGTTCGCATCAGCGCCCAGTGAACACGGGTGCGCGTTTCTCCACGAACGCTCGCATCGCTTCGCGGGAGTCTTCGGTCTTGCCGAGTTCGCCGGTTAGATTCTGTTCGTAACGGTAGCCGTCGCGCAGGCTCATCTCTTCGATCGCGTTCAGCGAGCCTTTGGCCATACTCATTGCGATAGGGCTCTTTGCCGCGAGCGTGCGCGCAATCTCCATCGCTGCGTCCATCAGCGCCTCCGGTTCGACGCAGGCTTCGACGATCCCTGTCCGGTAGAGTTCGGGCCCGAAAATACGCTGGCCGGTCAACGCCATGGTGCGAAGCCGCGAGTGCGGGAACAGGCGCATCGCGTGCCGCTGGCCACCGAGCAGACCGACATCGATCTCGGGCAGGCCGAGACAGGCGTTTTGCGAGCACAGAAGAATGTCACACGATGCGGCGATCGCAAGACCGCCCCCCAGCGCTGCGCCGTTGATGGCCGCGACCACGGGCTTTCGGCACTCGCGAACGGCGTGATAGCACTCTCGGGCGTTGCGGCTCGACTGCCAGTGACTGCCAGGCTGCCCAGCGTTTGCGGAGCGGTTCTTGATGTCTGCGCCGGCACAAAAGACTTTGCCGTTCCCGGTCAAAACAACCGCGCGCACCGCGTCGATGTCGCTCAATCGGTCGAACATCGTCTGCATATCCGTCAGCATCTGCGCCGAGTGGGCATTCACCGGCGGATTGTCCATCGTGACAATGGCGATATGCGCATCTTCAAGGCGACACTTCACCGTCGCGAGATCCAGATCGTTCATCACCGCATCCTCCGATTGGTCGATGCGTGAGCCTAGCGGCTGTGCCCCTCGGGGATCAACTTTCCTTCGCGCCCTCACGGGATGCTCGGTTCGAATTCAAGTCACATTTCGCAGCGCGATGGTTGCGCCATTTACCCGGCAATCGCCATCGCGCACAATGATGGCTCGCGAAGCAGCTCACACATCGCACAATCACTGTAGGAACGCTGTAGGATAACAGCGCCAACGGAGCACCAATGACGACGAGAAAGACCCCCAATCACGAACTCAGCCCAACGAGTTGCCCCGTGTCACTCGACGACGTCGACTTGTTTTCTCCCGGCGCCCAGGAGCACTGGTACGAGGCGTATCCGATCCTCCATGACGAAGCGCCCGTGGTACGCATTCCCGGCGAAGGGGCCGCCGAAGGCACCGACGGATACATCCTCACGAAATATGAAGACATCAGCCGGGTTGTGCGCGATCCGGTGCGCTACGCCTCGTCAATGATGATGTCGATCCAGGAACTCGTCGAATCGGACACGCCGGTGGAGGAAATTCCTCTGGTCAACGCAATGACCGCCTCCATGGTGACGTTGCGACCCACGCATGAGCTCTATCGGACTCACCGCAAGGAATTGACGGACCCCTGGGTGGGGCCCGGCGCAAACCGCCACGAAGCGATGATTGGTAAGCACGCCGACTACCTGATTGATCAGTGGATCGATCGCGGTGAGGTCGAATTCATATCCGAATTCGCCCGGCCGATGCCGCAGATGGTGATGGCCACGGTTCTCGGATTTCCGCTGGACGACATTCCGCGGCTCGCGGAGTGGGGCGGCGCGCAGGTAATGGCGTTCGTGTACGGCCGCGGACATCGGAATGAACTCACGTCGGAGGAACTGCGCGCCCAGTTCGAGCAGCTCGACGGTTTCAAGGAATACGTGAACGACATTGTCCAGCAGCGGCGCAAAGAGCCGCGAGACGACATGATCAGCTGGCTGTGCGATGTGGAGTATCAGGCACTCGGACGCAAACTCACCGACCTGGAAGTGAACGGTGTCGTGTACGCGATGGTTATCGGAGGCCTGGAAACGACCCAGTACGCGCTCGAAGAAGAAGCGCAGCTGTTGTGTGAAAATCCGGAGTACTTTCAGAAACTGAAAGCGGACCGGAGCCTGGTTCGCGCGTTCACCGAAGAAAGCATGCGTTTGCGTTCGCCCACCCAGGGACTATCTACGCGCGTGACCACCCGTGACGAAGTCTTCCAGGGTGTGAAGGTGCCGAAGGGTTCGCTCCTGCATCTGCGGTTTGCCGCCGGTAATGTAGATCCGGAAGAGTGGGAGTGTCCGTACGAGATGCGCCTGGACCGCAAAGCGGTGACCCGCCATCTCGCATTCTCGGCGGGACCCCGCGTCTGCCCGGGTGCAGGCATCTCGCGCGTGGAGCAGGTAACCGCGTGGAACAAGCTGTTGGATCGGATCGACAGCCTGGAGTACGCCGATGGCAATACGTTCCAGCATCAGCCGGGAATCATGCTGGGTACGCTCGAGCTGAAGCTGCGGTTCACGAAAGCTACCTGATACCCGAGCGACCAGCGCCGTGCGCCAGATGATCGAGCAGGCGCTGGCGGACGATCTGATTCTTTTCGCGCTGCCGTTGTTTGCCGTTGCGATCGCAATGGAAGCGGGCTATGCGCACCGGCATCGACTGCCCTGGTACCGTGCCGCAGATTCCGCCGCCTCACTTTCGATGCTGGTCGCGACGGCCATTGTCGATATTGTCCCGAAGATCGCCGCCGTTGTGGCGATGTTCTTCCTGCACGAGATCAGTCCGCTACGCGATGTCGTCGCCCGGCAATGGTGGGCGTGGCTTCTGTTGTTTTTACTGGATGATCTTTCCTACTACTGGTTTCACCGAGCGAATCACCAGGTGCGCGTGCTCTGGGCGGGCCATGTAAATCACCACTCGTCGCGGTATCTCAACTTCGGCACCGCGCTGCGGCAGGGCGTTGGCGAGCGAATCCACAAGTACCTGTTCTGGTTGTGGCTGCCGCTCGCGGGTTTCGACCCCGCGATGGTGCTGATAATGCTCTCGGTGAGTCTGTTCTATCAGTTCTGGATACATACCGAGGCGCTCCGGCGCCTGCCACGGTGGATAGAGTGGGTGTTCAATACACCCTCGCATCATCGCGTACATCACGCGTCCAACCTGCGGTATCTGGATCGCAATCACGGTGGTGTTCTAATTGTGTGGGACCGACTTTTCGGAACATTCAGCGAGGAGTTGGAGTCTGAGCCATGCCGATACGGGCTTACGAAGAACATCGAAACTCACAACCCTTGGCAGGTTCTGATGCACGAGTACCTGTCGATTGCTCGCGACCTGCGACGCGCAGACTCGTGGCGTGACCGATGGAACTACCTGCTGCTTGCACCGGGCTGGAGCCACGACGGTGAAGACCGCCGGTCTGACACGCTGCGGGCTCAGCAGCAGCGGTGACCCGGTATCAACCCGCGGGCACCGCTGCCTGCTTCGGCATTCGTTGCCCGCGCCAACGCCGCAGATCGCCGGCGAGCGTGTATAGCGATGGCACCACGAACAGCGTAACCAGCGTTGCAAACGCAAGCCCCCAACCGACGGCTAAAGAGATAATCGCAACGATCGGGTCGTAACCGCCGATGCCGTACGCCGTGGGCAGTACGCCGCCGAGGGTCGTGAGCGCGGTCACCAATATCGGCCGCAGGCGTTCCACAACCGCATCGACCACCGGCTCGGTATCATCTCCGCCTCGCCCTTCGCCGGCATATTGGTGCACCCGCTTGTGGATAGCGTCCACCATCACGATGGATCCATTTACGACCACTCCCGCTAAACCCACGGCACCCATCATCGCGAACATCGACATGGGTTTGCCGTGCAGGAAGAACGTGAGGAATACGCTTGCCAGCGCGAATGGGATCACGAGCAGCACGAACAGCGCTTCCAGAAACGATCCCAGCATCACCCATATGACGAGTCCGATCCCGATTACCGCGAGCAAAGCCGCGACGCCGATCGAACCGGTGGTTTTTGCAGTCTCCACAGCTTCGCCACCGTTGAACACATGCAGGTCTTCCATACCGCGGAAGCGCGGAAACAGTTCCGCTTCCATACGCGCCGCAAACGGCATCGCGGTCAAACCGCCGGATTCGGAGAAACTCGCGCGCACCGTCGCAGAACGGTAGCCGTCCCGGTGATAAATGCGGGTTACGGCCGGAACCTCAACGGGGTCCACGACGTCGCGCAGGGCCACCAGTTCGCCGGACGCTGAGCGGACCCGCGTGTCGAGCAGCGCGTCGAGATCGGAGCGCGCCGCGGGATCGAACTGCACACGCAACTCGGTGGTGTCTTTCAGATCTCGGTGCTCACTGGCCTTGATGCCGAAGAAGGCCGCCGCAAGCGTGGTACCAACACTCTGGGCGTCCAGACCCCGCAGCCCGAGTTTGTCGTAGTTAACGTTCAGATCCAGTTGCGGTGTTCCGGCGCGCTCGTCGACCTCGACTTCGATCACCCCGGGCGTCTGTTTCAGGAACGACTCGATCTCGTAGGCAACCGCACGGCGTGTGCCGTCGTCGTTTGACAGTACGTGGACGGTCACCGGTTGATCTGTGGGTGGGCCGAAGTATTCCGAGAGATAGACGAGCCGGACGCCATCGGGTACCTGCAGCGCCGAGGGCAGTACCTCCATCCAATGCGCATTGGAATGCTCGCGTCCGAACTTCCGGAACTGCACCACGATCAGGGCTTCGTTGTCCGCCTCGCCGAACTCCTTGTCGAGCGAATTGGAATTCTGATGTCCGATCCGTGCGGTTACTGCCTCCAGGTCGCTCCGCGCTATCTCCATGATCTGGCGCTCCACATCCGCGCTGAACGCGGCGGTCTGCTCGAGTGAGCTGCCTTGTGGGGCGGTCAGTTTCACAAACAGACGATCTGCGTCGTCCTGGGGAAACAACACAAACGGAACCAGCGGCCGAACGAAAATCATAATCGTGAAAAACGCGACCAATGCAATTGCCACCGTCCATGCGCGGTGGCGCAGCGTCCACTGTAATGCACGCCGGTAACCGGCCTCGAGCCGGACCATGAATCGCCGTTTGTGGAGGCTCTTGCTGCGAACGGTGGAGAGGTGTGCGGGCAACACAAAGAACGATTCGAGTAGTGAGAACGCCAGCACGATCACGACGACGGCTGGTATCTGCCAGACGATCTTGCCCGGCATGCCGCCGATGAACAACATGGGTAAGAACGCGAGGATCGTCGTCAGCGCAGCCGCGGTAACGGGCGGAATCATCTCTCGCACCCCGGCCAGCGCCGCATCTGCTGGCGATAGACCCTCGGCCTGTCTGAACACGATGCGCTCGGACACCACGACCGCGTCGTCGACGACCATGCCCAGCACGATTATGAAGCCGGTCAACGCCATCATGTTCAGCGTCATGCCGAATTGGCCAACCGTGGCGAGTGCGCCCAGAAAAACGATGGGGATACCGACCAGAATCCACAGTGCCGGTTGCGGTCGCACAAACAGGAACAGCACACAGGACACCAGGACGAGGCCGATCAGCCCATTGGTGCCCATCAGTTCGAGCCGATTGCGGATAATCACCGACTCGTCGCCGATGGCTTTTGCGCTGATCTGCGGAGGCAGATCGACGCGCGCCAGTTCCGCACGTACGGCGTCCGCTGCGTCGATGATGTCGGCGGTTTCCCGTTTTTGCACGCTCAGCACCACGCCGCGCCGACCGTCGGTGTGCACCACCAGCCCGGTGTCTTCCCGGGACTCCTCGATGCGCGCTACGTCGCGAACCCGCAGCGCGCCGCCGTCCGCGTTGAATCGCAGGATCGTGTCGGCTACTTCGCTCGGTTGATCGTAGCGGCTCCACATCACGACCTGACGCCGATCCGTCGGACTCTCCAGCATCCCTCCGGTGCTGGACACGTTGCGGCGTGCAATGGCGCCGATAATGTCCGTCAACGTAACCTGATGGGCTCGGGCTTTGACCGGATCCACCAGTACACGCACTTCGGGGTCTGGCAAGCCGACCACGCTAACGCTTCCGATCAGCGGCAGCCGTTCCAGGCGTTCTTCGAGGGCATCAGCGGTCTGGGCGAGCAGGTCCGCGGGCCCGGACAGCGCTACCTCGATCACGGTTGCGCGTGCCGGATTGAACTGGCGCAACACAGGCTCGTCTTCCATCTCGTCCGGAAAATCCGTGATGTCGTTGATGGCCGCGCGAATGTCCTGTTCGCCCGCTTCGATCTGCGCGGCGTCGAAGTCGTCGTAGAGTTCTACCGTGGTGAAACTCGTGTTGTCGGCGACGACCGTTGTGAACTCGTCGATTCCTTCAACTTCTTCGAGCGCTTCTTCGATGGGGATGGTGATTTTGGTTTCCACGTCCCGCGCAGAGGCGCCGGGCAGAGTCGCCGTGATCCATAGGATGGGTGTGTCCACGCTCGGGATGAACTCGCGCTGCAACGTCGATGCGGAGAGGTAACCCAGCACCGCCAGCGTAATGGCGGCGATGTTTACAAGCAGGTGACGACCGATAAAGAAGCGCAGTAGTGCGTCCACGGCTCAACCGGCGTCCTGATTGTCGACCACCACCGGGGCGCCGTCGCGGAGCGCGAACTGGCCCTCGACCACAACCTGTTCGCCTTCGTTGAGCCCGGAGATCACTTCGATTGACCGGCCGTTGGCGCGACCCGTGCGTACGGGTTGGAGTTCGGCCGTGCCATCAACGACGCGAAAGGTGTGCATGGTGCCGTTGCGGCGAAAGACGGCAATGCTTGGTACGGTAAGCGCGGTTTCGGCGTTTTGATAGGGCAGGCGTACGGACGCCAGCATCCCTTCGCGCAATCCGTCGGTGCGTTCGTCCAGCCAGATCTCCACGTTGTAGGTGCCGGTGGTCGGGTCCGCGACGCGGGAAACGCTGTGAACGGTAGCGCTGACTGGCTCGAGCCCCGCGGACTCCAGCCCGAGTTCCGCGGTCGATGCGCCGGTTAGCAACGCCGCTTCGCGTGCGGTCACGCCCGCCCGCACGCGAGCCCGGGAAAAGTCGACCACGGTAACCACCGGCGTACCCGTCGCAACGAAATCGCCCATCTGCACGCGGACGTCCTCGGCCGATCCGGCAAACGGCGCCCGGATAACGGTGTCGTTCAGGGCGCGTTGCGCGGCGGCCAGCGCCGAGTCGGCGGCGGCGAGTTCTGCAACGGCCCGTTGAACGGCAAAACGCAACGTCTCCAGAC
Organism: Candidatus Azotimanducaceae bacterium; assembly: GCA_965216695.1. GTDB lineage: Bacteria > Pseudomonadota > Gammaproteobacteria > Pseudomonadales > Azotimanducaceae. The sequence continues at coordinate 21,161 of OZ244212.1, forward strand.
GGTCTTCGCTGATGAACTGCTGTTGGCGCAGGTTTTCTCCGCGTCGCAACTCACTTCGCGCCTGCGCCAGATTGACGTTCGTGGTTCGCAGCCGTGCCTGCGCCTCGTTTCGGGCGATTCGGGCCCGCTCGTTGTCCAACGTAATCATCGGTTGTCCGGCGGCTACCTCATCGCCGGGTTCTACGTGCCGTACGGTAACGCGGCCGGATACCTCGGCTGCGACCGTTGTCTTGCGGAACGCTTCGACGACCCCCGACACCGTTGCCTGCGGTGTCAGGGCCGAGCGGGTGACGGGCGCAACCTGAACATGGACGGCGGTCGACAATCCTGTTCGCGGCTCAGCGCTGCGTTGTGCGGCCTCTGCCGTCGCTGCCGCATCCGGCCCGCCGCAGCCCGCCACCAAAAAAATCACCCAGAACAGTCCGACATGGGGAATGACGGTGCGGTGCCTGAATACTCGAAGCAGCCGGCGAGCGGCGTGGGGAGGAGGGCTGATGAGGCGAGCGCGCATTACTGGACCCGGTACTACTTTGATCTGCATGTAGTCTGGCGACTATAGCCGCGGAGGATTTTTTATTCAATTGAATAAATGGGCTGAAGCGCACACAATATGCCCACCGCACGGCCTACGCTTTGCCTCGATTCCTATATGCCTGACAAGTCTGACGCACCCATGAAAGTGTCCACGAAGCGAGCCGACGGTGGAGACACCCGTCGCCAGATTGCCGAAGCCGCGCTCGACGCGTTCGCGGAGTACGGGTTCGACGGTGCAAGCACCCGGGCGATCGCGCGACGCGCGGGTGTGAATCAAGGGCTGATCACCTACTACTTTCAGTCCAAGGAGTTGCTGTGGCGCGAGGCGGCAAGTGTTGTCTTCGCGGAGTTGCGGCAGCGTTACGAGGGCGCGGTTATTCCCGCCGATTCCCCGCGGGCGATGCGGCGCGCGCTGATTGTGACGCTGGTCGAGTTTCTGGCGGAACGTCCGGCGCTGTTGCGGTTCATGACCGAAGGCGGCGGTCGCGAACGCGAGGAGCGTGTTCGCTGGCTTGTTGACCATCACTTATCGGAGGTGTATGCCACGTTCGCGCAGGAGGGCACGCAAGCCGTGCACGCTGCCCACGAGTTCTACGCCATCGTGGGAGCGGCCGCGGTGATATTTGCGGTTCCAGCAGAATGCCGGCTGTTGACCGGCCTGGATCCGAACACGACCGCGGCCGTGGCGGCTCACGCGGACTACCTGGCGGGACTGTTCTGTTCGTAACGCGTGCGATTGACCTTGCCCTTGCGTCAAGGTTTAACCTGAGGATTCCCTGCTCACGGCCGGACCGCAGATGACGCAAAACAATCCCGAGGGTGAAGCAGACGCCAACGCCGAGCCTGCGGAGCTGGATCCGGTATGCGGGATGACGGTTTCGGCGCCCGGCGGGTTGTCACTAGCCTACCGCGGCGTGACGTATCGATTTTGCAGTGAACGGTGCGAAACGCGGTTCGAATCGGATCCTTATTACTTTCTGGCCGGGCACCACAAACGTCCAGCGGCGCCGACGGAGGGAGTGCGATACGTCTGCCCGATGGATCCGGAAGTGGACGAGCCCGAACCGGGCGCCTGTCCGGCGTGCGGAATGGCGCTTGAGCCCACTACGCCGCAGGCCGATTCGGGTCCCGATTCGGAGCTCGCACAGTTTCAGGCGCGCATGTGGTGGAGTCTGGCGGCTGCGGCGATTCTGATGTTGCTCACCATGGGCCCCATGGTTGGCTTCGACGTCGGCCGGTACGTGTCAAACGACCACCTGTTGCTGGTGCAGTTCATCGTGGCAACACCGGTTGTGGGTTGGCTCGCAGCCCCATTCTTTGTGCGGGCGGGTCGTTCCGTGCGAAACGGCCGATTCAACATGTGGACGCTGATCGGGCTCGGTGTTGGCGCCGCGTATCTCTACAGCGCGATCGTCGTCATGGCACCCGCTCTGGTACCGACGGCGATAGGAGCGCGCGGTGCGCTTCCTGTCTATTTCGAGGCGTCCGTCGTGATTGTCGCGCTGGTATTCGTGGGACAGGTGCTCGAACTGCGCGCGCGCAGCCGGACCGGCGATGCAATCCGCTCACTCCTCGATTTGGCCCCCAAGCAAGCTCGTCGGGTGACGCCGGAGGGTGACGAGTACGACGCACCTGTGGAACACATCGTTGCGGGCGACACGATCCGCCTGCTTCCGGGGAACAGCGTGCCGGTCGACGGGACGGTGGTCTCCGGTGGCACCAGTGTCGACGAAAGCATGGTAACGGGCGAATCGCGCCCCGTTGTAAAAGCTCAGGGCGACCGCGTAATTGGCGGCACTATGAACTTGGATGGATCCGCGATTGTCCGGGCGACCCAGGTCGGCGATCAGAGCGTGCTCGCGCGCATCGTGTCGCTGGTCGCGCAGGCACAACGATCGCGGGCGCCGCTACAGCGCATGGCGGATCGCGTCGCTGCATGGTTTGTTCCTACAGTGATCGGGATCGCGGCGGTGGCTTTCGTAACCTGGCTCATCCTCGGACCGCAGCCTCGGGTCCCGTTTGCGCTAGTCGTCGCGGTATCGGTCCTCATCATCGCCTGCCCCTGCGCGCTGGGCCTGGCGACGCCCATGTCCGTAATGACCGCGATGGGTCGCGGTGCTCGAGCTGGATTGCTGATCCGCGATGCGCAGACGCTGGAGCGCGTAGCTGACGTTGACACACTGTTAGTGGACAAGACCGGAACGCTCACTGAAGGCGAGTTTGCCGTGACGGACACGCAGATGAACGAAAACGTTGATCCACAGCGCGTCTACCGGATCGTCGCAGCGCTGGAGCAGGGTGCGGAGCATCCGGTGGCCCGAGCACTCGTGGATGCGGCGCGCGCAAACCTCGACGTACAGCAGCCGGCGCTTGTGGTCGCCGCACCAGATGCTTTCGAAGCGCTCCCCGGCGTAGGCGTCTCGGGGCGGGTCGACGGGGTTCGCTGTCATCTGGGTGGCAGCGCGCTCCTGCGCAGACTGAACGTTGACGCGCAGGCAGTTCGAACGCGGGAAGCAACCTGGGCGGCGGAGGGTTTCACGGTTGTCTACCTGGTGATTGGCGACGATGTCGCGGCGTCGTTTGCGTTGGGTGACCGCGTCAAGGCGGATGCTCGTGAGGTGCTACGCGGATTGCGAGGGGACGGCCTCGAGGTGGTTATGGCCACCGGCGACAGCGATGCAGCAGCCTGGGTGGTTGCGCGGGCGCTCGACATAGCCGACGTGCATAGCGAGTGCTCGCCGGAAGACAAGCTGGCATTAGTCGAACGGCTGCAGCGCGAAGGCCGGCGCGTTGCGATGGTGGGTGATGGCGTAAACGACGCACCCGCGCTCAGTCTCGCGCACGTGGGAATTGCCATGTCGACGGGAGCCGACGTTGCCGTGCAAAGTGCAGATGTCACGCTTCTGCGCGGCGAGCTCGCCGGTCTACTCAGGGCGCGGCGTCTGGCTCGGGCTACCGTAAGCAACATCAAACAGAATCTGTGGTTTGCGTTCGTCTACAACGGACTTGGCATTCCCATTGCCGCAGGCATCCTCTATCCGTTCACGGGGTGGTTGCTGTCGCCAGCTATTTCGGCGGCCGCGATGAGCCTGTCGTCAGTCTGCGTTGTTACAAATGCGTTGCGGCTGCGCCATGTATCGCTCGACTAACCGGCATACTGGCGCGGACGAGGTCTTACTCAGCGGAGGAAAGGAATGTGAACATCGGTGCTGCAGCCGAGCTGGCAGGGATGACCCGCAAAGCGGTTCGATACTACGAGTCCATAGGACTCGTACGACCCCGTCGTGATGACAACGACTACCGTCGCTACACCGACGGAGAGGTGCACCGACTGCGGTTTCTGAAGCGGGCGCGCGCACTCGGGTTTTCTGTGCAGGAATGCCGGTTGCTGCTCTCGCTGTACGATGATCCGAGCCGCAGCAGCCGCGACGTGAAGGCGATCGCGTTGGAGAAGGTTGCCGACATCGAGCGCAAGCTTGCAGAACTTGCCGACATGCGCGACACACTGTTGCACCTGGCAGAACACTGCCACGGAGATCGCAGGCCGGAATGTCCGATACTTGCAGATCTGGCTGGATCCTCACCGGACTGTGCGACGCATCCCGCTTCTGCGGAAACCACGGATTGACGGATGCGCCAGCGGAGCGCATGGTACGCTATTGACATTGCGGTAGATTCAGCCGGTAGATTGAAGTCAGCGAGGAACCACGCCATGGCAGAAAGTATTCAACAAACTGGAACGAACGCGTCCGGAGCGGCGGGTTCAGGGCGGTATCTCGGCAGCTCGGACGAGAAACGCCGCGAGCTGGTGACGCGACAACGCAGCGGCGATATGACCGTTTCGAACAAGGAGGTGGCAGAGGCCTTCGCGATCGACCCGTTCTACGATCCGTACTCCATTCCGCTGGAGGAGATGGATCCGTCGCACCCGGCGCTGTTTCTGCATGGTACCCACTGGGCACATTTCGAACGATTGCGCCGTGAAGATCCGGTGCACTATCACGAAGAGAGTATGTTTGGTCCGTACTGGTCGGTAACCAAGTACGACGACTGCCGCTACGTGGACACTCACCACGACCTGTTTTCATCGCAACAGGTGAAAGGTGGAATTGCGTTGGGCGGCGTACCCGATCGCGAAGACGAATACGCGTTACCGATGTTCATTCAGGAGGATCCGCCAAAGCACGACGAACAACGGAAGGTGGTAACGCCGATGTTCGCACCCAGGACCCTCGCGGATCTCGAACCACTGATCCGCGAACGCGCGGGCAAAATCCTCGATGAACTGCCGCGCAACGAAGAGTTCAACTGGGTAAGGCACGTGTCGGTGGAACTCACCGCGCAGATGCTGGCAACGCTGTTCGACGTACCCCAGGAAGACCGCCTCAAACTGATCGACTGGTCGGATACGATACAGAACCTCGGTGATCCGGATGTGTTCGAAACCCCGGACGAGGGGTTCAAGAAGCTGTTCGAGTGCCTGGCGTACTTTCAGCAGTATTACGAGGAGCGCAAGCAACAGCCGCCCAAGTTCGATCTGATTTCGATGCTCGCGCATGATCCGTCGACGCGCGACATGGGGCCGCAGGAACTGCTGGGCAACGTGATGCTGCTGATTGTGGGTGGCAACGATACGACGCGGAATTCCATTTCGGGCGGCGTGCTCGCGCTGAATCAGAATCCGGACGAGTACCGCAAATTGAAAAGCAATCCGGGCCTGATTCCGAAAATGGTCCCGGAAATCATTCGCTGGCAGTCGCCGGTTGCGCACATGGCGCGCACGGCGACGCAGGATTGCGAAATCGGCGGCAAGAAAATTCGCAAGAACGACAGAGTCGCGATGTGGTACATCTCCGGCAACCGGGATGAAGACGCGTTGGAGCGTCCCAACGAATTCGTGATCGACCGTGCAAATCCGCGCCAGCACACGGCGTTTGGCTATGGGATTCACCGTTGCGTCGGTTATCGGCTGGCGGAGATGCAGCTCCGGGTGATCTGGGAGGAGATCATCGCGCGCTTCGACAGCGTCGACGTCACCTCGGAACCCACCGGTCTTGCGTCGAATTTCATTCACGGTATTCGCGATCTACCGGTTACGCTCCGCGGCGGATGACGCGTGTCGCAGCGACGTCACCTTGTACTGATTCTCACGGAACCCACGCCCGGCAATGAGGCGGAGTTCAACCGGTACTACGAAGACGTTCACCTGGACGAAGTCCTGGAAACCACCAACATGACGCGCGCGCAACGCTTCAAGCTGGTCGGGCAGGCCGGTGAGCCCTGTCCGCTACCCTATCTGGCCGTCTACGAAACCAATGCCGATTCCGCAGACGACGTGCTCGACAACCTCGCTGCGACGCGCAGAGATCGACAGCAGAGCGACGCGCTCAACCGTCGTACCGGTCGAGCGTGGGTGTTTGAGGAGATTGGACCGCTGCATACTCTTTTATAAATCAGAGAATTAGAGTTTATTTTTCGAGTATATTCGACACTCCGTTGACGGCTCAGCCACCAGTCGGAATGTCCTTGAATGCGATGCCTTTGTCCGCGCGCATGTCCTCTGGCAACCCCAAAACGCGTTCAGCAATGATGTTTCGCAGGATCTGATCCGTGCCGCCCTCGATGCGCACGGCCGGGGAGCGTAACAGCATGGCTTGAAAGCGGGCGGCGCCTTCGGCCCTCTCGGGGTCGTTTAGTACCGCGGAGAATCCCTGCAGATCCATTGCGAACTTCGCGATGTCTTGCATCATGCCGCCTGCTACGAGCTTGCCGATCGAGTTTTCCGGCCCGGGTGTTTCACCCCTCGACAACGCGGTCAGCGCACGCGCCGCCGTGTTCTTCAGCCCCGCGGCCTTCGCGTACCAATCAGCGAGTTTTGCGCGAACCATTGGATTGTCGAGCGCGCGTTCGTCGCGGTAGGGCAGGGAGAGCACCAGATCGTGCAGCTCCGGAAAGCCGGTCGGAATTCCACCGCCGATCGCCAACCGTTCATTCATCAACGTTGTGAGCGACACCCGCCATCCGTTGCCGACATCACCCAGGCGCTGATGGTCGGGTATCCGCACGTTGTCGAAATAGACCTCGTTGAATCCACTCTGTCCATTGACCTGCTTGATTGGGCGAATGTCCACGCCGGGTGATCGCATGTCGAGGAAGAACATGGTCAATCCCTTGTGTTTCGCCACGCTCGGATCGGTGCGGGTAATCAGAATGCCGTAGTCGGAGTGGTGCGCGCCGGATGTCCAGATTTTCTGCCCGTTGATCACCCAGTCGTCGCCATCGCGCTCCGCCCGCGTGCGCAATCCCGCCAGGTCGGATCCGCTGTGCGGTTCGGAGAACAACTGACACCAGACTTCCTCGCCGCTCGCAAGCTTCGGAAGGTATCGATTCTTGTGCTCGTCGCTGGCGTACGCCATCAGAGTCGGCGCGCACATACCCTGGCCGATGATGAAGGTTCCACTCAGTTTTGCGTAAACTCCTTCTTCCTGGCTCCAGATCACGCTCTCCATCGGCGTAGCGCCTCGGCCGCCATACTCGCGCGGCCACATCAGGCAGGCCCACCCGGCGTCCGCTTTCGTCTTCTGCCAGCGTTTTGCGGCGTCCAGCGGGTCTTCATCGCCGGTATTCAAGCCGCCAAACGTACTGGAGGACAGCGCATCGAAGAGATGCGCCGGCGCGTTGGCGTCGATCCAGGTTCGGGCCTCGGCGCGAAACGCAGCCTCGGATTCAGTGTCGTTGAAGTCCATGGTATCGCTCCGTCAGGCCGCGACCGCGGGAAGCGCGGCCACGAGTTTGTCTTCCCATTCAGTAAGTCCGCCGAGCTGCAATGCCAGGTAGTTGGATCGCCTGTAGTACAGGTGACAGTCGAACTCCCAGGTAAATCCCATGCCGCCGTGAACCTGTATGTTGTCACGCGAGCACAGTTGATAAGCCTGTGTGGCGGAAACGCGGGCCGTTGCCGCGGCAAGCGGAAGTTCCGGCGCGTCCGTTGCGAGTGCCCAAGCGGCGTAGAAACAGTTGGACTCCGCTAGTTTCAACGCGACGTACATATCCGCCATCATGTGCTTCAGCGCCTGGAACGAGCCGATCGGACGTCCGAATGCGTAGCGTTCTCGCGCGTAGCCTACAGCCATGTCCAATGCGGCTTGTGCCCCACCGAGTTGCTCGAACGCGAACAGCACGGCGGCGCGGTCGTAGAGGCTTTTCAATGCGTCGCTCGCATCATTCGCATCAACGGAACCGAGCGGTTCCACTGCTGTTCCATCGAATACGAGCTCCGCGGTATCGCGCGTGGGATCGATGCTCGCTACCGTCGTTCGCTGGACACTCGAATCGCCCAAATCGGCGATGAACAGACCATCGCGGGTCGCAACGATGGCGGTATCGGCAATGCTGCCGTCGGCCACAGCCGTCTTCGCCCCGGTAAGCTTCGAGTCCTGCACGCGGCAGTGCATCGAACGAGGCTCGCGCGGATCGCCGGTTTCGCAGGCTGCAAATGTGCCGATTCGCTGACCGCTTGCGAAATCCGGTAGCAACGCACTCTGCTGCGATGGCGAACCAAAGCGACTGATCGCTTCGGTTGCGAGATACACGCTCGACGAAAACGGCACCGGGGCGACATGCGCGCCCAGTTCCTGCGCAACGAGACATAGCGGAAGGTGCCCGGCACCGGCCCCGCCCAGGGCTTCGTCGATCGCAGTTCCAGGCAACCCCATCTGACAGAGGCTCTCCCATACTGATCGCGCGTAGTTCGCGTCTCCATCCAAAACGCTGCGGACGGTATCCGGTCCGCATTGGTCGCCGAGGAGCCGGGCGGTCTGATCCTGAATCAGTCTATCTTCTTCGGAGAAATCGAAATTCAATGTGTATCCCTTTGATTTATTTTGGTTTGTTCTGTTTCTTGCTCGCGCGAGCAGCATCTGCGTGAGCCACGTGGCGTACGTAGTGGCGAAGTGCCTGCAGGTCGGTATCAGCCAAATCCGGAAAGCCCGGCATCCCGCGCGCATTGCGGGCACCATCGCGCACGATGGAGCGGAATACCGGTTCCATTTCCGACATCGATACCGCCGACGCCCGGAGATCGGGCGCCATTCCCGCGGCTACCGCGCCGAAGCCGTGGCACGCGAAGCAGCCTCGGCTCGTGTACACTAACTCGCCAACTTCGGCCAGTTCCAGATCGATCTCGAATCCGGCTTCAACGAGTGGTTGCGGAAAGTGGCGGGGCGGCTGTACCGGTACCTCGGCCTTGCCGTCGAGGGCGAACGTGAGCAGGCGACGGCGATGCACGCCGTAGGCCCAACCGCTCGACTCCGCACCGGAAGAGATTCGGCCGGCATACCCGCCGCCATACCCGACGAGCAGCGCGATGTACTGCGTGCCGTCGATCTTGTAGGTGATGGGAGGCGCGGAGATTCCGAGACCGGCATCGTAGTGCCATAGCCGGTCGCCGGTCTTTGCATCGTAGGCCGTGAACACGCCGTCTGCATCGCCCTGAAAGACGAGCCCGCCACCCGTCGCGAGTGTTCCGGCAGCCCAGGCCCTTTCTTGCGGGACCGACCAAACCGCGCGTTGCCGTACCGGATCCCAGGCCTGCAGTGACCCTTCGTACGGGCGAGGCTGCGGGCCCCGCGCCCAATCCACACCGGTACCTCCCTCGAACGGAACGGAGCGCCAGGATTCGTCGAAGGCGCTATCGGAGAAGTCTGCCGATAGATGCAGTGTCGGCAGAAAGACGTACCCCAGGTTTGGGTGAAACGACATAGCATGCCAACTGTGGCCGCCAAACGGCGACGGGGTGATGTTCTCGAAACCATCCTCGTACCGCGCCCCGGGGCGCTCGACCGGCCGTCCGGTCGCAATGTCGACCCGGCTTGCCCAGTTCACGTCGGTGAACGGCTCGGCGGAGATTAAGCGGCCGTCGGCACGGTCAATTACGTAGAAAAAACCGTTCTTCGGCGCGTGCAGAATCGCCTTCACAGGTTTGCGTTCGATCGTCAGATCGGCCAACACGATGTCCATGTTGGAATTGAAGTCCCAGGTTTCGCCGGGCGTGGTCTGGTAATGCCAGATGTAATCCCCGGTGTCCGGGTCCAACGCGACGATGGAGCACAGAAACAGGTTGTCGCCGCCGCCGGGACTGCGGAGCTTGCGGTTCCACGGCGAACCATTGCCGGTGCCGATGTAGACGCGATCAAACTCCGGGTCGTAGGTGAACCCGTGCCACGCGTTGCCGCCTCCGCCATGCTTCCACCATTCTCCGGTCCACGTGGTCGCGGCCATCATCATGGCTGGAGTTTCGAAGCCGTCGGCCGGGTTGCCGGGAACGATGTGGAAGCGCCACGCGAGGTCGCCGGTGTCGGCATCGTAAGCGCTGACGTAACCGCGGGTCGGCCCGGCTTCTGTGCCACCGTTGCCGATCAGTACCTTACCTTTGAACGCCTTCGGGGCGCCGGTTATGTAGAGGGGTTCGTCGATTCCGTACGTGCGCACCTCCCAGACCCGCTTGCCATCGTCGAGCGTGAGTGCAATCAGGCGACCGTCCCATGTTGCTAGAAACAGTTTGTCGCCGTAGAGGGCCAGACCGCGACTGTGCACCCAGCCAACGCGCTTGTGACCCGCGATCGCGCCGGCGACATCGGGGTCGTACTCCCAGCGCAGGCGACCGGAGCGGGCATCGACCGCCCGCACCACGTTCATGGTGCCCGTGAAGTAAAGCGTGCCGTCGTGTACCAGCGGCGTCGAAACCAGACCCACGTCGTCGGGCAGATCCCGATACCAGCTGACGCTCAGGCCGGAAACGTTTTTCCGGTGGATGTCGGCGAGCGGCGAAAATCGCTGTTCCGAATGGGTCCGCCCGTACGCGAGCCAATCAGCCGTGCGGCTTGGGTCTGCGAGCGCGCGATCGTCAATGGACGCGCGCTCCTCGCGTGCTTCTACGAACCCCCCAAACGTGCACAAGGCAAACAACCAGATACCGAGTTTTGACAACGTCGTCTCCCAATTCATTCGGATTGCTATCGCAACAGGGCGCGAACAGCGTGGGACGTCAGCGGCGTCCCTCAAGGTAATCGTTCAATGTTTCATGGAAGAAGCGCACCCGTGTCTCCTGGCCGGCAAGGTAGGCATCGCGGTAGCCACGTGAATGCAAACCGCGCTGTTGCCCCTCCGCGAGCATCAGATCCTGATAAACGATCTGTCCCTCCAGTTCAGGGACACCGGCACCGCCGTTGAATTCTCGTTCGATACGCTCAGCTTCCTCCAGCGGCTGCGGGCCGGCCATGATCGATTCGACAACGGATTGGCCTTCCACCGGATACGCCATACACCAGAGATCGAACGTGCATCGGTTGGGGTCGTCCGGATGCGGCTGCGTTCGAAAGAACAACAGGTTGTCGGGCAGAAACGACAGCGTTACGTTCGGGAAAACCACGGTGTGCGGGCTGTCCGTTATCTCCTCGTCGCTCATTCGCGCGTAGTGTTTGTAGCCTCGCTCACGCCAGAGCTTGTGTTTCTGATCTTTCAGGTCGTACCAACCGCGGTCAACTTTGGTTTCATAATCAGGATACGACTCCGGGTCGATCGCCCAGGCGCGCAGCAGGGCATCAAACGGGTGGGGTTCACCTTCGGGTAGCCGGTCGCGTAACGAAGGGCGCATGGGCTGCACGATTCGGGAATGCCCGCCTGGCCACATCTCGTGGCGCGACGTCCAGTAGTCCTGATCGATCCACGGCGGCACTTGCGGATGGGCCGTGCGCGTGTGGTAGGACTCGGCGAAGTTGTCGGGGGCAAACTTCCAGTTGGCGTTCAGATGAATGCGCATGTCGAAGACACGCACCAGCGTCTCCATCGGGTAGTTTGCGTACACGTCAGGCAACGGGTGCAGGTAGTCGCGAAGAGCCGGTGCATCGTTGTCCATGGTGTACCAGACAAACCCGCCCCAGGTGTCGCAGCGGAGTTCGCGCAACCGTGCGGTGTCGCACGGGTCACCTTGTGGATAGTCGTCGCGGTCGGGTGCGTCGACGAGTCGGCCGTCGCGCCCCCACAACCAGCCGTGGTAAGGGCAATGCAGGCCATCCGTTGCGTGCGCATTGGCCCACGCGAGGCGCATGCCTCTATGCCCGCAGGTGTTGTAGAACGCCTTGAGCGAACCGTCGTTCTGTTGCATCACGATGACCGACTCGTGCATGAAGTCGTGCACGATGTAGTTGCCGGGCTCGACCAGCTCGTTAGTACGGCCGGCCACGTGCCATATGCGAGTCCACATCCGGTCCCATTCGCGTGCGGCGAACGCAGCGTCGTAGTAGCGTCCGCCGTCGATCGCGTCGCCTCGAAGGTGGCCGGCATCGCGGCCGTTCATTGTCAGCGGGTGGGGCTGGTAGTCGCCCATGGACAGAGTTCCGGAACGAATCCCGATCGACGATAGGTCACGCGCTGGGTGATTTCAACACGAGGGGTGTGGCAACGGGATTCGTGAGCGATCGGTCAATCTTCGAAGATGCGGTGAAAGGTACCTTCGCGGTAGTCGATCACATAGAGCGTGCCGTCGGTTGCAGTGGCGAACGTGCCGATGGAAATGTCCGATGTCAGGAGTTCGTTTAGACGAAAACCGGACCCGTCCGGCACCGCGTTCCAGATGCGTCCTGAGATGAAGTCGCCGAAAACGAAGGTGCCCACCAGATCGGGGGCGTCGGCGCCTCGGTAGACGTAGCCTCCGGTTACCGACTGGCCCAGGGAGTGATCGTATTCCACAACCGGGTCAACGAAATCGGGGTTGCTGCAGGTCGCGCTGATGGCTTCGTTGCAGTGTGCGCCTTCGCGATCGCGCCAACCGTAGTTTGTCCCAGTAACGACCCGGTTCACCTCTTCCCAATTGTCCTGGCCGACGTCTGCGAGCCATAGATCGTTCGAAACCGGGTCAAAGTTCCAGCGCCAGGGGTTGCGGAAACCCCAGGCGAAGATCTCGGGGCAGTCGTTGCTTCCAAAGCCGGTTGAGCATAGTGCGTTGCCGGCGAACGGATTGCCGGATGGGATTGAGTAAGGCGTGCCAGAGTCGACGTCGATCCGAACCATCGCACCAAGCACATTGCGCGTGTTCTGGGCGTTGTCGCCAGGATCGTTCGCGCCGCCGCCGTCGCCGAACCCGATGTATAGAAACCCGTCCGGTCCGAATGCCAGGTGCCCGCCGTTGTGGTTATTCTGCGGTTGCGCCACAGAAAGAACGACCGATTCACTATCCGGATCGATCGTTCCGTCCGGGTTGCGAACGAATTCGGCGACTACGGATTCCGGTCCGGGACGCGTATAGCTCACAAACAACCGTCCGTTGTTTGGATGGTCGGGGTGGAACGCAAATCCAAGCAATCCGCGCTCACCACAACACTCGGTTCGATCGCGAATATCGAGAACGACCGACGTTTGGGATACCGTCTGATCGTCGTCGAACGCAACGATGCGGCCGTCCTGCAGCGCAGCGAGCCAAAGCGTCGGTTCGTTCGGCGGTTGATGCGCGGCTACTGGATTTTCCAGCACGAGGTCGGGAAACGCGCGAGCTACGGTCAGAGCGTTGTTGGATGGATCGTCATTGATCACGACGGTCCCGCCGCCGGAGTCGAATCGCACGCTGCTGTCACCGCCGCAGCTGACGATCGTGAGCGCGCAGAATGCGCCGACAAGAACCTGTATTGAGCGATTACTGCAGTACTTCATTGCAACCGAGCTCGGCCCGAGAACAAGCGTCCTATCGGATCACAAACGGCGCCCGATCACACTCACTTATGTAATCTTGTCGAACTCGATGTCCAGGCGCGTTAGCCCATGCAACAGTGCGTTGGGTGCAAATTCCGGTTCTACATTCGTGTCCGCAAGACGGAAATTACCGATGCGATCGAATATCACCTGGAAGGCGCCATTCATCTCGCGGCGCGCAAGCGCGGCCCCAAGACAGTGGTGAATGCCTTTGCCGAACGCGACGTGATCTTTCAAGTTGCCGCGGGTTATGTCGAAACGTAGCGCATCAGGAAACCGGTCGTCGTCCTGGTTAGCGGCCGCAAAACGGGCAAAACAAATACTGTTGGCGGGGATCGTCACGCCGTGCAGTTCCACGTCGGTGGTCGTTCGCCGGAACATGTTGGCTGACGGGCTGCTGATACGCAGAACTTCTTCAACGAACGCGCTGATACGCTCGGGCGACGGATCCTGTTTGATCAACGCATACTGATCCGGATTCTGGATCAGCAACCAGATACCTTCCGTGAGGGAGGCGGCAGTGGTTTCATTACCGGCGACCAGAATCTGCGACAGCATCGACAAACACTCGGCGTTATCGAGCGGTTTCTCTCCATCGATGCTCGCATTTACGACTTTGGAGAGAATGTCGTCCCGGGGAGCGCTCCGCCGTTCTTCGAGTCGTTCCACAAAATAGTGCTGGAACTCCACGATATCCCGGGCTGCAGCGAGCATGCCTTCACGATCGAGCTGCTGGCTGAGGTTGCCAATGAACGCCTCGGTCCATTTGCGCAGCAGCGGTAGATCGTCGAGCGGCACGCCAATCTGCGACGCGATGACCGTCAGCGGCAGCGGAACGCCGAAGTCATTGAGAAACTCACACCTTCCGGCATCAATGAAGCGATCCACCAGCTCATTGGAAATCTGCGTAATGTACGGTTCCAGCGCACGAAGGTTGGCGGGCGAGAATGCGCCATCGACAAACTTGCGGTACCGGCGTTGCAGCGGTGGGTCCTGGGTCAGCATCGTCGGCACGTTGGGATAGCCCTCGGCCATGATCGCCGCCATCTCCGGATCCGCGGCTTCAATGGCGCGCGCCTGGGCCGGATCGATCATAACGCTGGAGAAGGTTTTCGGATCGAGCGCCATCGCTACGACGTCTTCGTAGCGCGAAACGAAAAAGATCCCGGTGTGCGGATCTTTGAACACGGGTGCTTCCAACTGCAGGCGACGGTTCATGATCGCAGGGCAGCGCAGCATTTCGGGATGCATCGGGTTGATCTCGTGCAGCGGGCACGAGGCAGGATTCAGTTCGCTCGATTCAGACATGTTGATTTCTCGTGTCAGGGTTGACGTGCTGTCTCGCAGTCATTTCATAGATTCCCGCCGTCGCGCAACATCGCTGCGTGCGCATCGAGCGCTTCGAGTGCCTCGGGCAGCGGTGCGCTGGGGAGCCTCAGGATCATGCGGTTGATACCCGCATCTCGATAGGCCGATACCCTCTCCGGCGGCGCGTCGACACCGGTGGTGGATATGTCCGGGGTCGGGACGCCGCTATCGCGGGCCCGGGAAAGCAGTGTGCGCGCCAGATCGAGAAAGTCGGCCTCCGGTATGACCCGCCCGCGCAGTGCCTCGGGCACGTCGACCGCGGATACCGCAGGGAGCCAGCCGTTGCCGTAGCCCAGAATACGGTCGAGAACGTGGTCGCCGCCCCCGGCGATCAGCACGGGGAGTGGATCCTGGACGGGTTTGGGCCACTGCCACACAGGGTCGAAGTCGACGTGCCGGTTGTGGTACTCGGGCGTTTCGTCACTCCACAGCACGCGCATTGCTTCCACGCGCTCGCGCATCAGGCGGAATCGGGTAGACGGATCGGTACCGTGATTTTGCATCTCGCCTTCGTTCCATCCTGCACCGACACCGAGCGTTACGCGCCCGCCGCTCAAAAAGTCGAGGCTGGCCACGGATTTGGCGCAATTGATTGGATCACGCTGAACGATCAGCGTTATCGCGGTGCCGAGGCGGATTCGATTGGTAGCCGCTGCCGCGTCGGTGAGCGCAACGAACGGATCCAACATGCTCAGGTACTCACGCGGAATCGTTTCGGCGAGTGGAAACTCGGTGTCTACGGGCATGTGCGAATGCTCGGATACCCAGAACGACTCAAACCCGCGTTCTTCGGCTGCGCGCGCAATATCGGCAGGCCGCGCGGAATGGTCGGTAACGAACATGCTGACGCCGAATTTCATTCTCTGCCTCCTTTGAGCGGTTATACGATTCCCGACTGCTCGAGCCGCGCGATATCCTCGGCACTGTAGCCGAGTTCAGTCAGCACTTCGTCGCGATGCGTACCGACGTCGCCGCCGGGCCAGCGTGTCGTTCCCGGCGTCGCGTCGAGCTTTGGCAGCAACGCTGGTATCTCCAGCGGCTTGCCGTTGATCGTTACGGATTCGAATAGGCCGCGAGCTCGAAATTGCGGTTCGTTGAACATGTCTGCAACGTTGAGTATGGGTCCTACTGGAACGTCGGCCGCTTCGAGCACGTCTATCACGTTGGCGGCATCATGGCGCCGAGTCCACGCGCCGATCGCGTCGTCCAGGAGCGTCTCGTGTTCTACTCTACCGGGATTGTGCGCCAGTCGCGGGTCGTCCGCCAGGTCATCGCGATCGATGGCTCGCATCAGCCGTTTGAAAATCGAGTCACCGTTGCCGCCGATAACGACGAAGCGTCCGTCAGCACACTTGTATGTGTTGGTCGGTACGATCCCGGTGATGGTCGATCCCGAAGGTTCGCGGATAGCCGCCGCGCCGGAATACTCCGGGATGACCCCCTCCAGAAGATTGAACATGGATTCGAACAGCGCCACATCCACAACCTGGCCTCGCCCGATTTTCTGTCGCGCCAGCAGCGCGAGCGCAATACCGAACGCAGCGTGCATGCCGGACAGCGTGTCACCGATGCTCAGATTGGGTCGGATCGGCGCTTCACCCGCGTGCCCGTTTACGTAGCGAAAGCCGCTGTACGCCTCAGTAACGGAGGCATAGCCGGGTTTCCGGGCCAGCGGCCCGGATTGTCCGTAGCCAGAAATGCGTGTGTAGATCAGGGCAGGGTTGGAGGATTGAAAACGTTCGGGTCCCAGGCCCCACTTCTCCATCGTTCCCGGTCGGAAGTTTTCGATGACAACGTCCGCGCCGTCAATGAGTTCACCTGCGATCCGGCGTCCTTCTTCCGAGCGGAGATCGAGAGTAAGACTGCGCTTGTTGCGGCCGAGGCTCCTCCACCAGTACGCGGTGCCTGTCTCGTCGAGCAGCCGCCAACCGCGGATCGGGTCGCCGCTGCCCGGTGGTTCCACTTTAATCACATCGGCCCCAAAGTAGCCGAGCAGGGTTCCGGCAAAGGGACCCGCCAACAGCTGACCTACTTCAACGACACGCACCCCTGAAAGCGGTGCGGTGATGGCTGTGTTCGAACCGGTCTCCTCAGTCATAGTCTCCGATACTCCAAAAGCAATGCGCCGAGCAAAAGGCACGCCGATATCAAGCACGGGTGTGCTGTTTACGCGACGCTCTCCCGCATCTCCTCCGCTTCAAGTTCGCGATGGCTGTTCGCGTACGCACGACGTCCCATCCAGAGCGCGATGCACCCGGTAAGTCCAAACACTGCGGTCATCGTCAGAATGGAGTAACGCACGCCGTCGTCGCCAGGGAAAACAGATTCGTTGAATGCGCCCGCAATGGGAGGACCGAGCATCATGCCGATGGACACGACGACGAGGTATACGGCGGCGACCCGCGCTCGCAGCGGGGCGGGCGTAACGACTGGCAGCGAGCCGTAGGCAATCCCGAACGGAGAGTTCACAAATATCATTGCGGGAACGTAGAGCACGAACGCGACGGTGGCGGATGGAGCAAACTGAATCATTGCCACGAACGGCAGCGTCAGTATTCCACCGATCATGCCTGCGAGAATGTTGCCGTCGCGCCGACCGCGGGCCTCCAAACGCCCGGCGTACCAGGCAATCAGTACCGGACCCAGCGGACCGGTAAGAAAGAAGATCCAACCGAACGTCTTTGACGCCTCAGCCGCATCGACGCCGTGCACGCGTACAAAATACGATACCGTCCAGAACACGAACGCGTACCCCATCAACGCTAGCGACAGAAACCCAATGTGATGCGGCACCAGTGCTCGCCAGTGGTTCCGGTAGAATTGCGCCAATGTCACGCTCGTTGCACCCTCGCCCGGGCGGGCCGCGGAGAGTACCGCGTGGCGGCGTACGGGTTCCCTGATGACGAGCATCAGAAGTGCCAGCAGCAGACCCGGTGCGCCTACGTACACGAAGGTTTGTTGCCACGGTTTCAGTTCGCCGATCCAGGGTAGGATCAACGGATCCGCCGTCGCGACGATCTCCAGGACCGTGCCGCCAACGATGAATGCAATGCCCGAACCCATGACCGCGCCCGTTTGATAGACGCTGAGCGCCAAGGGTATTCGGTCCTTGGGAAAGTAGTCGCTGATGAGCGAGGTGGTGGCGGGCGTGAGCGTCGCTTCGCCTACGCCCACGCCGATTCGCGCAAAAAATACCTGCCAGAATGTTCGCGACAGGCCGCAAGCCATCGTTAGTAGAGACCAGAAGAAAATTCCGGTCGCAATGATCGCTTTGCGGCTGCGGCGGTCGGCGAGCGTCGCGATCGGGATCGCCGCTAGAGCGTAGAACAACGCGAAGATCCCGTACAGCCAACCAATGCTTGCGTCGCTGGCGCCAAGGTCTCGCTTCATTGGATCGACGACGATGGCCACGACCTGGCGATCGACAAACGCGATCAGTGCAGCCAACACGAGTAACGCCACGACAAACCATGCGTAGCCGCGCGGCGGGTAGGGGAGCGGGGGATTAACCGACCGGACCGACGTGTCGCTCAAGGTTGCCAGCGCACGTAATAGTTTTTGGGGCCTTCTTTGCGAATGTCGGTCAGCCAGTCGCCATCGTAGGGCCACCTATCCGGTGACGATGGGTCGGGGCCTTGCCAGAAACGCGCGAGCGGGCCGTCGCCTACGGGTTCCAGCGACCACGCCTGACGTCGGAAGGTCCAGCTATCGGGAACCAGTTGGTGCGCGCGGCGGAAGTGCGCCGTTGCTTCCGCGTGCCTGTCGCGCTGTTCCAGGGCGCACGCGAGCGAAAAGTGCGCGTGGCCGAGCGCCCGATCTGCGTCTCGCGGCGCCGATCGAGCGACCACCTCGTGCGGCGATAACGCAAATCGACTGGCGGCGCCGTTCGCGACCCAGTCGCGCAACGCATTGTGGTAGGCCTCGGGATCAGATTCGATCTGAACCGCTTCGGCCATGATCTGCTGCATCCGCTCCGGCATGTCCGGGGGTGGTTGCATCGCTGCGGGGCTGTCTTGTGGCGGTGCGGGCGCGGCTTCCGCCGGGCGAACGATTACGCCCTGTTCATCGATCCATACGCTGTTCGGAATGTTCACCACACCGAGCCAGTCCGCGAGTTTGTGCTCCGGGTCGAGCAACGCAGGATGGGTGGGTGCCGCGGCTTCGATGGCGGCCCGACACCCGTCCGCACCCAACGCATCCTGTCCGACCGTGACGATCTCGAGCCCCTGGGGATGCAACTCTTCTCGCAAAACCTGCCACACGGGCAGGTCGTTGGCGCAGCCTCAGTACGGCGCCCACGCGTAGACAACGATCTTCTGTCCGCGCAGCGTGGAGAGGTCGAACATCGTGCCGTCGAGCGTCGGCAGGCGCATCTCGGGTGCCGTTGCGCTCTCGAGCACCCGACCGCCGGCGCGGGGTCCGAGCGCCCACAGATCCATGGACTCGGACTTCACAAGCGGCATCTGTAGTTTGCCGGCTAGCAGCCCGACGTCGATCGTCTGCGAGTCGACCGACGCATCGAGCGGTACGCACAGATCACCCAGGCAGGCCCCTTCAGGTTTCAACTGCCAGCCGGTTTCGTGTTCGAATTCAGCCGCGGAACAGGTCAGAGACTCCAGAATCATGCGCCGGACCTCGAGGTTCAGTATGCAACCATTGTGACGCGCGCGTTCCGCGCGCGCCAGTCGCGAACATCGCTAGACGGGGTCCGGCTGACCGCGGAACTCAAGACGCACCCACGGGATCAATCCGTCCTGGAACTGCGAGCGTTCTTCGCGACGCCAAAAGGGCGGCGGATGATCGCCAATCAGGATTGCGTCTGTGGGCGGCAGATCGGGATGCAACAACATGTCTGCCACGTCGGTGAACACCTGCTGCCACAAGTCAGCCATTCGGCAAAGCTGCTGATCACCACCGCGATCACAGGTTCGGTGACGCAGTGGAATGTCGAGGTCTACCGGAAGATGGCTATTGAGCGTCAGCCAGTAGACGAGTTGCGGACGCGGTGCGTCGCGATGCGCGAGCAGTTGCTCGGCGACATCGCTCGCGATGTCCGTGTCGCACATCCCGGTGAACACCCCGCGGCAAACAGGCCGTGAAGCGTTCCAGAGCGAATCCGCGAAACGCATGTCTGTGAACCCTATGACCGGGTACCAGCTCGTGCGATCGAACATCCTGCCGGTAAAACCGTGAAAGGCCGTCGCGTCGTGTCCCCGAGCGCGATAGGCCGCGGGCAGGCACTGTCGGGTCTGGTTCGCGTTCAGCTCCCGATACGATCCCCAGTAACCGCATAACTCACGGAGCTCCGCGGCCGTGGTGGAGCCATAAAACGGGGCTGTACCCTGAGACAAGCGGTAGCGGCTGCGGAATTTCGCATTGGCGACCGGCGCAACGATCTCGCGGTGCAGATCCTCGTTCCTCAACGCGCCCCAAGATTCCACCATTACCACGAGCAGCTGTCGGGAACCGGGTGCGGGCGCCGAATGCCGCAGTCCCGATGCGTCCAACGCCGAGTCGAATGGTGCGTCGCTTGCAAGATAGCGGCCGAATGTGTATCGGGCATCGAATTGAATCCATGCGTCCATCGCCAGCACGCACACCATGGCGAAGAGGGGGCCGATAAACGCGAAGTCGCGCCAGCGGCCGTTTGGGCGCGCCAACGCGTAAATCACGGCCGCTGCGGTTACCGCCACAGCCAACCCGGCGATGGCATAAGTGGAATAGTCGAATGGCTGCAGCGTGCCGACGTACCGAAGCGCAAATACGAGGTCGTTGATCGTGAGGTTGAACAGGTTGGCGAGTACGCTGGCCACGTCGCAACCGAGAACGACCAGGTAGCCGATGGCAATCACGGGTGCGGGAGCACGGTGCAGAAATACGCCGACGGCGAAATACAGCGCGATTGCCAGCGTTCTGGGTGGACCGCCAGTCCACCAAAGCAGCATAAACGGTAAATTGACGAGCAGAATCCAGATCAGCAGGAATTCGCGCGTCGCTGCCGGCCGACGTCGGCTCAGAGTCTCGTTCACGTATGGGCGTCCGGAAGTTTAGCCTTGGATTAACGCTCAGGCGTCAACCGCGGGAGCGCAATGTATACGCTGGGCCGGACGCTCGCCACCGCAGGCCGGCGAACGACTTGCCGCGTCAGCGATAGTTGCGTCGCGCCCGTTCCCGCGCGGCGGAACGCGCACGGCTGTGGTAGGCGGATCGCTTCTGCAGCCGATAGCGATTGACCTTGGACTTGCGTTGCAACGTTACGGCCTTTGGCCCCGAGCGGTCATCGGCCGGTACACCCGTCGGCTTATCCATGCCGTTGGCCTCCGACAGCTCAACAACCTCGGCGCCACGCACGGCAAACTGCTCCTCGGTGAAGTGCCGAACACCGTTCTCGTCAACCCAGGTGTGTATCTGCGTGTCAGCGAAAACGTTGGAGGTACCGGCAAGGACCAGCATCGTTGCGGGCAGCAGCATACGTAGGCTGCGCTTGCGCATGGTCGCTATGAGTCGGATCGTTGATTTCGCAATGCTCTGCATCGTCGATGCTCCCTCGGCTCAATTCGTTACTTATGTGTGATGCGGTTCGCTCATTTGCAACGTTACTGTCGCCGCAGGTGCAAAAATGTGAACTGGGTCACAGATTTTCGCGGAGTTACATGGTGGTGATGTTTGCTACATCATGCCGACGAACCGCTTGCACGCCGCGACATCTGGCGCAATTGGCAGGAACTGATCTTGCGGACCCGGGGACCGCTGGCCAGAATAGATCAAATTGTTCAGTATCGGAGGGCCGCGTGAGCGAAGCCTACGACGCAAACCCGGCACGCGGGATCCCGGATCCGTACAGTATCCCGTTGGATGAGATCAACGTAGCCCAGCCGCACCTGTTCCAGCAGGACGCGCACTGGGAGTATTTCGCGCGGCTGCGGGCCGAAGCGCCGATTCACCTCTGCAAGGAAAGTGAGTTCGGCCCGTACTGGTCAATCACGAAGTTCGCCGACATCCTCTATGTCGACACCCATCACGACCTGTTCTCGTCGGAGGGTGGCATAACGATTGGTCCGCCGGTGCACGAAGAAGTGCGCGCCGAAGAGTTCAAAACGCCGATGTTCATTGCGATGGACCCGCCGAAGCACGACGTACAGCGTGCGACGGTTACGCCCGTGGTCGCGCCCCAGAACCTTGCGGTACTCGAGTCGACGATCCGGACTCGCGCCGCGAATATCCTCGATTCGCTGCCCACCGGCGAGACGTTCAACTGGGTCGACCGCGTATCGATCGAACTCACGACCCAGATGCTGGCTACGCTGTTCGACTTTCCGTTCGAGGATCGGCGCAAGCTCACGCGCTGGTCGGACGTGGCCACCGCAGCACCGGGGCAGGGTATTGTGGATTCGATTGAGCAGCGACGTGAAGAGTTGCTCGAGTGCCTCGAATACTTCACCCGTTTGTGGAACGAACGGGTGAACGCGCCGCCGGGTAACGACCTGATCTCGATGCTCGCGCACGGCGAGTCGACGCGCAACATGGACCCGATGGAATACCTCGGCAATCTCATTCTGCTGATCGTCGGCGGCAACGACACCACCCGGAATTCGATTACCGGGGGTGTCTATGCGTTGAACAAGAATTCGGACCAGTACGACAAACTCAGGGCAGAGCCTAAGCTGATTCCGAACATGGTATCGGAGATCATCCGTTGGCAGACGCCACTCGCGCACATGCGGCGCACGGCGATTGTCGACACTGAACTGCGCGGTCACCAGATCAAGGCTGGGGACAAGGTGATTATGTGGTACGTGTCAGGCAACCGGGACGAAGATGCGATTGCGAATCCGGATCAGTTTCTGGTCGACCGCGAACGAGCGCGTCATCACCTGTCCTTTGGCTTCGGTATACATCGTTGCATGGGTAATCGCCTGGCGGAAATGCAGCTGCGCGTGCTGTGGGAAGAGATTCACAAGCGTTTCCGCTTCATAGAAGCCATGGGTGAACCGACCCGCATCTACTCGACGTTCGTGAAAGGGTATTCCGATTTGCCGGTGCGTGTGCATCCCCATTGACTCAATGGGACGCCGCTGCCAGTTGGGGTAACGAATTCTCAATAGCCGCAGGCCTGGCCTTCTTTGCGATGGTCCGAGCCGGCAACGTAACCGTCGCTGGTGCGCAGAATGAGTTGCGCGCCGCCGAACAGGTGTGTCGCTGACTCGAGCTTTACTTGGTGACCACGGTGCGCGAGCGCTGAAACGACATCCGGGTTTGTTCCTGCCTCCAGTAACACCCGGAAATCTTCGGTAACGTGCCACCGGGGTGCGTCGCTCGCTGTCTGCGGATTCTGGGCGTGGTCGAATATCCGCGTGACCATCTGCACGTGGCCCTGGTGCTGCATGTGCCCACCCATCACGCCGAAACTCAACCGGGCGCCGCCCTCGTCGGTGACAAACCCGGGAATGATCGTGTGATAGGGACGCTTCCCGGGACCGACGCAGTTCGGGTGTTTCGGGTCCAGCACGAAACCGGCGCCCCGATTCTGCAGCGCGATGCCCGTGTCGGGAATGACAATCCCGGAGCCGAACCCCATGTAGTTCGATTGAATGAATGACACCATCATTCCGCTCTGGTCCGCGGCCGTGAGGTAGACGGTGTCGTGTGAGACCGGCAGCTCGACCGGAGGCAGCGGCGACGCGTGCTCGCTGATCGTTGCTGCGGCCTGCCGAATCTGGGGCTCGGACAAAAGTTCCCCGGGCGAAACCCGCATGGCGCGTGGATCGGCGAAGTGCTGTTGCGCCGCGTGGATCGCGATCTTCATCGCTTCGATTTGCTGGTGATACCACCGCTCGGATTCGAGCTCAGCGGGCTCCAGGTGCGCGAGAATTGCGAGCGCAATCTGTGCCGCCAGTCCCTGGCCGTTCGGTGGGATTTCGTGCAGAACCACATCGCGGTAAGGCTCCGCCACCGGCTGCACCCAATCCGCCGAGTGCGCTTCGAGGTCGGTACGACGCAGGGCGCCGCCATCGCGTAGAGCAGCTTGTTCGATCTGTTCGGCGATCCGGCCGTGGTAGAAGTCCTGGCCTTCGGAGCGAGCGATGCGTTCGAGCGTGTCCGCCACGTGTTTTGGCGTGAAGCGTTCACCCGCACCCGGTGCGGGTAGGAACTGTCGGGCAAACTCGGGAAAGCGCCGGTACGTACGGTCCGCGTGATGCCAGGCTGCGGCGGTTACCGGGCCGACCTGAAAGCCGTCGCGCGCATAGCGCAACGCCGGCTCGAAGAGGTCCTCGAAGGGAAGTACGCCGTAGCGTCGGGACAGCGCTACCCACGCACTGACCGCGCCGGGTACTGTCACGCTGTCCCAGCCGAGGCGCGGCATCCGGTCGTGGTCTCGAAATCGCTCGGGCGTCCACAGCGCCGGGGCGCGGCCCGACGCATTGAGGCCGGCCAGTTCCGCTCCGTCCCAGACGAGGGCGAACGCGTCGCTACCCAGACCGTTGTTGTTCGGTTCCACGACCGTCAGCGCAATCGCGGCCGACAACGCTGCATCAACGGCATTGCCGCCGCGCATCAGTGCCTGAAGCCCTGCCTGCGCGGCGAGTGGTTGCGAGGTACATACCACATTGCCCGCACACAAGGGCGCGCGTGACGTGCGGTACGGCGATGCATAATCGATCACGATGTGGTTTTGCTTGCGCGCGTTCCAGGCGCCGGTGGCTCCTCAGGTGGGCCTGCGAAGCATTGTGCGATCGACATCCAGCGTTCGGCCGACTCGCCCGCCACGTTGAGGTTTGTGTCCGCAACGTTTCGCACTTGAGTGACTACCTGGCAGAACTCCACTGCGTCGCCGCTTACGCGGCTCGCGTTCGTGCTCTCTCCCCAGCACCACGTTGCCCCGGAAGGCGCAATCAGTTCAACGAATGGCTGAGGCTCCGGTGGTGCAATCTGCCGGTTCACGAACGTCCAGGCGTAGGTGCGAACGCCAATCTCCGCCACGTTATACAAGCGGTCGCTGTGTGTGCGCGGCGCGTCGAACGCATCATAGATCTCCCACCCGTGCGCCCAGGTCTCCATCTGGCGGGCAGTCGCGAACATGCGTGGGCGCATGCCTGGACCGCCCCAGGCAAGCCGCTCCGCAGGGTTGCAACGTTCGAGTGCGTAGCACAGCGCTTCGGCGGTTTCACGCCAGCGGGAGAACAGATCAGACGGCGCGGCTCCACCGAGCCATCGGCGCGTGTATTCCGCGAGGTTCAGCCCGGATTCGCCCACGTCCCGCATCAGCGCGCGAAACGCATCGGCGCCTTCGATCGTCGTGAGACCCATGTGATCCGTAAAGTGGAGGTGTGCAACCACGTCATACACGGTCCACGACTTGAACGTGGTTTTGGTGTGCCAAGCCGGTTCGGCCAGCGGTTCAACGAACGCCATCAGCTCGCGAGCTTCGGTCCGAAAATCGTTCACCTGGCTCTGCAGGCTCTCGGTCGGTTCTTCACGCATCAGTAGTTATTCTCCTCGTAAACGAACCGCCTATGCGGCAAGCCTAGACGGTCCCGTCTGCACCCATCCCTGGACGTGAGACGGACCGCGATCAGAATTATAGAATGCCCGACCGAATCCGGTTGATCAGATCAAGGAGTTTCCATGGCATCAAGTGCTGCCGATCTAGCCGAGATACGCCAGGCGGTGCGCCAGTTGTGCGCGCGCTATGGTGAGGAGTACTGGCTGGCCCTCGACCGGGAGAACGGGTATCCCACCGAGTTCGTCAGAGAACTCACCACGTCGGGTTACCTCACGGTACTGATCCCCGAGGAATATGGCGGGGCGGGGCTCGGCGTACTCGAAGGCGCCGCCGTAATGGAGGAGGTATGTCGTTCTGGTGCTCACGCCGGCGCCTGCCACGCGCAGATGTATGTGATGGGTTCCGTTCTCCGCCACGGCAGCGACGCCCAGAAAGCGCAGTATTTGCCGAAAATCGCGGCTGGCGAACTGCGGCTGCAGAGCTTCGGCGTGACCGAGCCCACGACGGGTACCGATACGACCAACCTGAAGACCGTAGCGCGTAAGGACGGCGACGGCTATCGAATCAGCGGTCAGAAGGTCTGGATCAGCCGCATTCAGCACTCTGACCTGATGGTGCTGCTCGCACGGACGACGCCCAGGGACAAAGCGGCAAAGAAGTCGGATGGATTGTCCGCGTTTCTGATCGACGTGGCGGCCGCGGAAGGCAATGGTCTGACCATTACCCCTATAGAGTCGATGATCAACCATCATTCCTGCGAGCTTTTCTTCGATGAGCTATACGTTCCGCGTGATGCGCTGCTGGGAGACGAGGACAAGGGGTTCAAGGTCATTCTCGATGGAATGAACGCGGAACGAATTCTTATTGCGGCCGAATGTGTCGGCGACGGACGCTACTTCATCGACAAAGCGTCAGCGTACGCAAGTGAGCGGGAGGTATTCGGTCGCCCAATCGGCCGCAACCAGGGCGTTCAGTTTCCGATAGCACGATGTTACACGGAGGTGGAGGCTGCGTCGCTGATGGTGGAAAAAGCGGCCCGCATGTTCGATGCCGGCGAACCCTGCGGCGCGGAAGCCAACATGGCCAAGCTACTGGCCTCGGAGGCTTCGTGGCACGCGGGGGACGTCTGTATGCAGACGCATGGTGGCTTCGCGTTCGCGAAAGAGTTCCACATAGAACGCAAATTCCGTGAAACGCGCCTCTACCAGATCGCCCCCATATCGACCAATCTGATTTTGTCGTACGTGGGCGAACACGTGCTCGGAATGCCCAGATCGTACTGACGCTGGCGTCGATCTCGCCGCGTTCGCGCCACGATCGCTTTAGAGGTGCGCGGCGAGTTCCCGCTCAATCTCCTCCGGTGTGGTCTTGGGCTCGAACCGGGCAATGACGTTGCCATCGCGGCCCACGAGGAACTTGGTGAAGTTCCATGGAATGTCGTCGTTGCCGTCAGCGCCTGGCGCCGATGATTTCAGAAAACGATAAAGCGGCGCCGCGTTGTCGCCGTTGACGTCGATCTTCGCGAACATCGGAAACGTTACGCCAAAGCGTTCGGAGGCGAAGTCGCGTATCTGTTCGTTGGAGCCCGGCTCCTGGGCGCCAAACTGGTTGCACGGAAATCCGAGTACGCAGACACCGGATTCTGCATGAGCGTCATGTAGGGTACGCAGACCTGCGTACTGAGGGGTCAAGCCTCACTCGCTGGCAACATTCACCACCACACAGACTTTGCCGTCGTAGGTCTTGAAATCGACCGGGTCGCCGTCGATCGAATCCATCGTGAAGTCGTGGAAACTAGCCATCGTGTCTTTCTCCGTGTAGACGTTTTCTATTGAAGTCCGCGTACCGCGCTGTTGTGCGCTGCTGTCTGATTGTGCCCGATGCGTTCCGCGCCCGCCATGGTCATAATGACTGGGAGTCGTGTTCGAAGGACACCTTACAGGAGACACATGGTGCGCCCGATACCACAACCCGACGGCAAGCTGCCGGTGATTGGCCATGCGCGCCAGATCAACCTCAACTCGCCCATTCGGTCACTCGCGAAAATTGCCCACAAAGTTGGCCCGATCTATCGCTTGGAGTTTGCCGGGGGCGCCGGACTGATCGTCGTGTCCGGGCAGGAGATCGTCCACGAATTGTGCGATGAATCGCGCTTTGACAAGAAGGTCAGCGGTGCGCTGCGCAATATTCGCGACATCGCCTACGACGGCCTCTTCACCGCGCATACCCGTGAACCCAACTGGCATAAGGCGCACAACGTCCTGCTGCCCGGTTTCAACGTCAGTGCCATGGCGGACTACTACCCGATGATGCTCACGGTAGCCCGTGAGCTGATTGAGAAGTGGGAACGCACCCAGGGCCGGCCCATTGATGTCGCCGACGACATGGTGAGACTGACGCTCGACACCATCGGGTTGTGCGGTTTCGACTATCGGTTCGATTCCTTTCATCGCGACACGCAGCATCCGTTCATCCGCAGCATGCTCATTGCGTTGCAGGAAGCCAGTGACCGCGCGATTCGTTTGCCGTTGCTTACGGCGCTCAATCGACCTCGGCAACGTGAGTACGAGCGCAGTGCGAGCCACTTGAAGCAGGTCGTGGACGAAGTAATCCGCGAGCGCAAGTCTCAGCGTGACGCGTCGGGCACGGATGAAGACCGCAAGGATCTACTGAGTCTGATGCTGGAACGACCCGACTCCAAGACGGGTGAGCTGCTCTCTGACGAGAACATGCGCTACCAGATTATTACGTTTCTGATTGCGGGGCACGAGACAACCAGCGGGCTGCTGTCGTTTGCGCTCTATGCGTTGTTGAAGCATCCAGCAGTCCTCGACCGTGCGACGGCCGAAGTCGATCGGGTGCTCGGGCCCGGTTCATTGCAATCGCCGACGCTTGATCAGATCAAGCGGCTGACCTATGTGCGACAGATCTTGAACGAGGCGCTGCGATTGTGGCCGCCGGCACCCGCGTTCACGGTCAATCCCTTGCACGATGACATCATCGGCGGCGAATTTGCCGTGAAGGCGCGCGAAGCGATCCTCGTATTGGTACCGGAGCTGCACAGGGACCGCACCGCTTGGGGCGTGAACGCCGAGCTGTTCGACCCGGAGAACTTTAACGCCGACGCGATGAGGGACCGCCCGCCGAACAGCTTCAAGCCGTTCGGCAATGGCCAGCGCGCGTGCATTGGAAGTCAGTTTGCGCTGCAGGAAGCGACGTTGGTGCTGGCAATGATTCTGCAGCGTTTCGAGTTGTTGGATCACACGAACTATCAGTTGCGTATTCAGGAAACGCTCACGATCAAACCGGGGAAGTTCACGATGAAGGTCCGCGCCCGTACCCCGGTTGCCGACGTTGCGCCGGCTGCGGCTGTGTCCGTTCCATCGCCTGCGTCGGACGCCCCGCTTGCGTTTGCAGACCACGCGACGCCGCTGCTCGTACTCTATGGATCCAACATGGGGTCCGCGGAGCAGATTGCCAACAGGATCGGTGAGGAAGCAGAGGCTCAAGGCTATACGCCACTGGTACAGACCCTGGACGAACGTGTGGGTGATCTGCCGTCAGACGGGGTCGTGCTTATCGTGTCTGCGTCCTACAACGGAATGCCGCCGGACAACGCGGTGGGATTCGTCGAGTGGTTACAGAACGCCTGCCCCGAACTTTCGGGTGTGCGCTACGCCGTGTTTGGCGTCGGCAATCGCGACTGGGCCAATACCTATCAGCGCGTACCTGCGTTGATCGATGAGACGCTGGCCCAAGCTGGTGCCGAACGGCTGCTCGCGCGCGGCGAGGCGGATGCACGTGGCGATTTCTTCGGTGATGTGGACGCATGGCTCCACGGCTTGTGGGGTGGTCTTGCAGAACAGCTCGGCCTGAGCGTAAGGACGGCGGAACAGGGGCCCCGTTACGAGGTTGAAACGATTGGCCGCGTTACGCCGCTGCAAACCGTCGCAGACCATTTCGACCTGGTGCCGATGACGGTGCGCAGAAATGCCGAGCTGGTGGATACCACACACGACGACGGGCGTTCCAAACGACATCTCACGGTAGAACTGCCGCCGGGAACCCGCTACAAGACCGGGGATCACCTGCTGGTGATGCCGCGCAATCCGCCGGAGCTCGTAAGCCGCGTTCTGGCGCGCCTGCGGCTTGCGCCCGATCAGTTGATTGTTGTGCGCAAAAACTACGGTAATGCGGAGCACCTGCCGTTGCAGCGGCCGGTACGGGCGGCGGATCTGCTGGAACACTTCGTTGAACTGCAGGAGCCGGCGACCGCGCGGCAGGTTGCGCAACTCGCGGAACGCGCGAGTGGCGGCGAGAGCGCCCGGCTGACCGAGCTGGCCGAGGATCCTGCGTACCGGACCGAAGTGCTGGAACCGCGTTGTTCCCTGATCGATCTCGCACTGCAATATCCCTCCGTTAATCTTCATCTCGATTGGTTGCTGGAACACTGGCCTGCTGCCCATCCGCGCTACTACTCCGTTGCGTCGTCGGATCGGCTTCAGGACGATGCAGTTGACCTGATCGTCAGCGTCATCGCCGAAGAGGCCTGGTCCGGACTGGGTCACCTGTACTACGGCGCGTGTTCGTCCATGCTCGCGAAGGTGCGGGAAGGTGAACGTATCTTTGCGCGGCTGCGCGACGTAACGAGTGACTTCCTTCCGCCGGACGATCCACGCACCCCAATCATCATGATTGCCGCCGGTAGTGGGCTCGCGCCGTTTCGCGGTTTCATACAGGATCGTTTGATCGCGAAGGAACGCGACACCGCACTCGGGCCCGCGATGTTGTTTTTCGGCTGCAGGCACCCAGACGTGGATTACCTTTTTGCCGAGGAACTGCACGAGGCGCAGCGCATCGGGGTCGTCGACGTCGTACCTGCGTTTTCTCGCGCACGTGCTGCACAGTACGTCCAGGACGCGCTGCTTGAACATCGCGGTATTGTTGCAGAACTACTCGCCGCCGGTGCGATTGTGTATGTTTGCGGCGACGGGAAGGCGATGGTACCGGCGGTACGCGGTGCACTCGAAACAGTGGTGCAGGAATCCCCAGACGCCGCGGATTCGCTTGCCGAGTTGGAGAACGCGTCGCGTCTGAGGATCGACGCATGGTTCTGACTGTAGTAAGCGCCTGTGGCTAATGTTTTGCGGGTGCTTCTGAAGAAAAGCAGAAAAACAATCAGTGACTGAGGGGAGCCCGGATGTATGCAGAGCTGAGAGAAGCGTGGGGTGAACTGACTGGACCCGGTGGGCAGTTCGAGATCGTCGAAACGCGGGTTCGGGGCATTCCATACCGGTGTTATGCCAACGCACCGCCGACGTTGCGTGATTTCTGGC
The DNA here is from genome assembly GCA_965216695.1 of Candidatus Azotimanducaceae bacterium. GTDB lineage: Bacteria > Pseudomonadota > Gammaproteobacteria > Pseudomonadales > Azotimanducaceae. Next base: position 51,647 of record OZ244212.1, read on the forward strand.
TGGCCACCGAGGCGTTCGCGGAACGCGACTACCTGGTGTACGAGGACGAACGCTGGACCTATGCGCGTGCCCACGCGGACGTCGCCTCAGTGGCGACTTGGCTGCGGCAGCAAGGGGTACAACACGGCGATCGCGTTGCCATCGCAATGCGGAACTATCCGGAGTGGATGCTGGCGTACTGGGCAACCACATCGATCGGTGCGGTGGTGGTCGGGATGAATGCCTGGTGGGTGCCGGGCGAGATGGCGTATGGACTGAAGGATTCGATCCCAAAGGTTCTTATTGCCGATCACGAACGCCTGGAGCGCGCGCGCTCGGAACCCGCAATGCTCGATGGCATTGTCGTCGTCGGCGTTCGCACCCAGGATGATGAGGCGGTGACGTCGTGGGAGACGATCACCGCGACCAAGGCCGACAGGGTCCCGGAGGCGGAGATCGATCCGGACGATGATGCGTGCATCTTCTACACATCGGGTACGACCGGATATCCGAAGGGCGCGCAACAGACGCACCGGGGATGCGTGCACAACGTCGTCAGCCTTGGGTTTTCGGGTGCAGTGTTTGCGCTCGCCCTCAATAAGGCGCATGGCACGCCGCTTCCTGACCCTGACGATCCCGTCATACCCTCTGTGCTTCTCACCACACCGCTGTTTCACGTGACTGCCAACAACTGTGCGGCGCAGGCGTCGACGGCCGCTGGCGGTAAGCTCGTGCACATGTACCGTTGGGATCCGGGCGAGGCACTACGGCTGATCGAACGGGAGCAGATACGCAGTATGAGCGGCGTTCCAACAATGGCGCGGGAGCTGCTCAATCACCCCGACTTCGATAAGCGCGACACGTCTTCGCTGCTCGCGCTTTCCGGCGGTGGGGCGCAACTGCCGCCGGATCTGGTGGGTCGAATCCATCGTAAGTCTGGAGCCGCGCCGGGCACCGGCTGGGGGATGACCGAGACCTGCGGCATCATTACGTCCCTCTCCGGCGAGTTCTTTCTCGACAAACCGGATAGCGTAGGACCAGTGATGCCGGTCTATGAGGCGAAATGTGTGGACGACGACGGCAACGATCTTCCGCAGGGTGAAATGGGTGAGATCTGGGTGCGCGGGCCGCACGTAATCAAGGGTTACCTGAACCGGGAAGACGCGACGGCCGAATCGATAACGGACGGGTGGCTGCATACCGGAGACATTGCGCGAATCGACGAGGACGGTTTCGTGTTCATCATGGACCGCGTCAAGGACATGGTGTTGCGCGGGGGCGAGAACGTTTACTGCGCGGAAGTTGAGAACGCATTTTACCAGCACGCCGACGTTGCGGAATGCAGCGCGTTTTCTGTGCCGGATGAACGGTTGGGCGAGGAGGTCGGCACCGCGGTCCATTTGCAACCCGGCTCCACGCTCACGCCGGATGATTTACGCGAGCACTGCGCGTCACACATCGCCCGGCACAAGATTCCCCGTTATCTCTGGATTCTGAAAGACCCGTTGCCGCGTAACGCCAACGGCAAATTCTTGCGACGTGAGCTCCGGGACAGACTCGATCTCGTGGATGCTCGATGAGTGTTTGGAAACCGATCCCAGCGGAGCAACCGCCGAGCGTATTTGCCGGTCTGAAGGTGTTGGACGTTGGTTCGTGGGTTGCGGGCCCGGTTGCGACGACGATCCTCGCCGACTATGGCGCAGACGTCATTAAGGTGGAAACACCGGAAGTTGGCGACGGCTACCGCTATCTTTCGACGTTGCCGATGATGCCGCAGTCCGAACTTCCCTACCTGTGGATGATGGACGGTCGGAACAAGCGCTCGATTACGCTTAATCTCAAATCCGCGGAAGGCATGGATATCCTGCATCGGCTGGTTCGCGAATGCGACGTGTACGCAACGAATCAGCCGCTTGGCATGCGGCGTTCGCTGGGGTTGCGCTACGAAGACCTGAAACCGCTCAATCCCTCGATGATCTATGCGTCGTTGACGGCCTACGGGGAACAGGGGCCAGACTGTGACCGCGAAGGCTTCGACCTGGTGGCGTACTGGGCGCGCAGTGGGTTGATGGACCTCGTTCGTGCCGACGGCGCGCCGCCGGCGCAGGCGGTTCCGGGAATGGGGGACCATCCGACGAGTGTGGCGATGTACGCCAGCATTGTGACCGCGCTCCTTCATCGCCAGCAGACGGGCGAGGGCACTATGGTGCACACGTCGTTGATTGCGAATGGTACCTGGGCGGCGTCGTGCATCGGGCAGGCGCGACTGGTCGATGCTGATTTCTCGAACTTTCGCAATCCCGCGCTTACATGGTTTACGCGGGAACTCTTCGAAACACTGGACAACCGGTGGCTGCAGTTCACGATGATTCGCAGCGACGAAGAGCAGGTGAATCTGCTGTCCCAACTCGATTGTGTGGAGCTGCTTGCGGACCCGAGGTTTGCCGATCCGCAGACTGCGTTCGCTCACGGGGCCGAGCTGGTCGCACGGCTACGTGAGCGCATTCGCGAACGGACCGCCGCTGAGTGGATGCAACGTTTCAAGGCAGCTGGTGTTCCTGCGGTACTCGTGCGCACGATCGACGAGATTGCGGACGACCCACAGTTGCAGGCAAACGGAATCGTGGTGCCCTCCAACGACGAGACAGATCGGCACTGGATTGTGAATCACCCCGTCAACGTGGAAGGGGCCGGCCGCATCGGTGTGGAGCACGCGCCTGAGATTGGCGAAGACACGGACGCGGTGTTGGCGGCGATGGGGTTCGCAGAAGACGACATCGCCCGCCTCCACAGTTCCGGGGCCGTGTGAACGACGTATACCGTTAGCGGGAACCCTGGCCGTCGTCGACTTTGATCACGGTGCCGGTGACGCACTCGCTCGATGGGGACACCAGGTAAAGCAACGTGCTGTCGAGCTGAGCGGGTGTGCCGATTCGCTTGCGCGGGAAGTGCTGCGATATATCGCCCATTCGCTCGAGCATGCCGTCCATCATTTCGGATTCGAAGGCACCCGGTGCAATACCGTTCACGTTGATGTTGAAACGCGCCCATTCCACCGCGAGCGCCTCTGTCATGCGCGCAATCCCCGCTTTGGTGATCGAGTAGAGCGCGGCACCGTTGCCCGCGTAGTGGAACGCGCCGATCGACGAAATGTTCACCATGCGCCCCGGCAGCTTCTGCGCGATCAACCGACGCGCGACTTCGCAGGACAGGATGTACGGACCTCGCAGATTTGTATCGAACACGGCATCGATCAGATCCAGGCTCATCTTGTGTGCGCGTTGAGCGTCCGGTATACCAGCGTTGTTGACCAGAATGGTGACGGTGCCGAGCGCGCGCTCGACCGCGTCGACGGACTCTACGATCTGCGCGGAGTCGGTCATGTCCAGCGTCACGGGAAGCGCCGTGCAGCCGTGTGTCGACAGTTCGCTCGCGAACGCTTCCAGACGGTCTGTGCGCCGCCCCGCGATCGCTACCTTTGCGCCGTTGCGCGCAAGCGTGTAGGCGAAGCGCTTTCCGAGCCCGGATGTCGCCCCGGTTACGAGCGCTACCTGGCCGGCGAGGTCGGTAGATATACCTGGGGCTGAGTCGGTCATCGTTTGCGAGTCCTGCGGATTCAAACGGCCAGTGTGCCTGCGGACCGGGCGGCCGTCGAGTGATCTGCGCGGATCGGTAAGGTTGCGGTATCCTGCCTGCTCAAAGGGGTAGAGCAAGCGTCGGCTTTAGCATGCACGCGCTACCGAAGCATCCTAGGGGAGTACGAAATGCGATTAGTTTTCACCTCTATCTGTTTGATAGCCAACGTCTTACTGTTCCAACTGGCAGTAGCAGACACTGCAGCGGCTGCGGACACCGAATGTACGCCATCCCGTTGGGGCGCCGACGACGAGATTGGCAGTGCCAATCTTGTGACGGCCGAATCGGTGCTGGCCGCATCCAAACTGATCCGAACTGGAGAAACCTACTCGCTCGGAATCACCGTCGACAGCACAACGCCGGCGTTTGCCCCGAGAGGGCTGTCGTTGCAGGTCGTGCAGCCCGGTCAGCAGGAAAGCGCACGTCCATTCTCGCGGATGACTTACAACGACGACGTGTTTCAGGGGTGGTTCGGAATCGGCCCGCAGATTGACGGTCTAGGCCACCTGGGTGTGGAAGGCCAGTACTACAACTGCAACCATGCTCGTGACTTCGCGCAGATCTCCGGGCTCACGAAACTGGGGATCGAGAAGATTCCACCGATTGTTGCGCGTGGCGTGGTGCTCGACATGGCTGCGCACTATGGGGTGGAACACCTGGCCGCCGGTCAGCAGTACACCGTAGACGACGTGAAAAAGGTGGCGTCCAGGCAGAAGACGCCGATTCGCAAAGGCGATGTAGTGTTGTTCCACACCGGTTGGACGGATGCGAAGCTAACGCAGGATCCGGACGCCTGGGTGAGCAGCGCGCCCGGACAGTCGGAGGAAGTGGCGGAGTATTTGGCGAGCCTGGACGTCGTCGCGGTGGGCTCTGACACGTGGGGGCTCGACCCAGTGCCGGCTCCGGTGGCGGACCGACCCTTTCAGGGTCACGTGGTGTTGCTCAAAGAACATGGAATCTATGTGCTTGAGACAATGAACACGGGCGTGCTCGTGCGCGACCGGGCGTTTGAGTTTTTGTTTGTGCTGGGGCAAGCGAAGGTGCGGGGTGCCGTACAGATGATCATTAACCCGGTGGCGATCCGATAGCGAAGCTTGCGGTTACAAACGACAGGGAGAATGCAATGGCTAAACAACTGAAAGTTTCGATTGCCGTTGGCGGTTACGCCCGCAGTGACGCGCGCGCGGTGGTCGAACTCGTGCAGCACGCAGAACGGATCGGGATCGACAGCATCTGGTCTGCTGAAGCCTGGGGCAGCGATGCGGTGACGTCACTGGCGTACCTTGCGGGGTTTACCGAGCGAGTGCGCCTCGGCACCGGAATCATGCAGATCAGTGCACGCACACCCTCCATGACCGCAATGACGGCTTTGTCTTTGAACGAAATGTCCGGCGGACGTTTCGTACTGGGCTTGGGCGCCAGCGGGCCGCAGGTTGTTGAAGGTTTGCATGGTGTCCCGTATGCAGCGCCGTTGACGCGGCTGCGCGAAACGCTTGAGATTTGCAGGTTGGCATTTCAGGGTGAACGCCTGGCCTACGAGGGCAAACATCACCATCTGCCGCGCAAGGGCGGCGAGGGCAAGGCGTTGCGGCTGGATCATCCGCCAGCGGACATTCCGATTTATCTCGCAACACTAGCGCCCAGATCGCTGGAGTACACCGGCGAAGCAGCCGATGGATGGCTCGGTACGTCATTCTCGCCGGATCACGCGGATGCACATCTTGAACACATTCGGCGTGGCGCGGAGCGTGCGGGTCGGCGTCTGGAGGACATCGACCTCAACGCGGCATGCACCGTTTCGATTGGTGATGACGTGGAGGAACGGATCGCGAAGCTGAAGCAGGGGGTGGCGTTTCAGATGGGCGCGATGGGCAGCGCCCAGACCAACTTCTACAACGCGGCGTTTCAGCGCGCGGGGTTCGAGGACGATGCCAAAGCGATCCAACGCCTTTGGCTGGACGGCAAGCGGGAAGCCGCCGCCGAGCGCGTGCCGGACACCATGGTCACGGAATTTGGGGCGGTAGGTACCGAGCAGATGGTACGAGAACGCTTCGCCACGTACGCCGCGGCGGGCATATCCGGTATTACTGTCCGCGCGGATGCCAGCGGCAAGAACCTGTTCGCCGCGCTCGAACAGGTTATGGATCTGGTATGAGGAAGGTTGGGGTCAGAGCAAAGGGACAGATCAATCAGTCAGTGTCGTGACTCTCACTGTTTGATCTGTCCCTTTGCTCTGACCCCAACGCTACAGCCCCCGGTGCGTTGTTGCGCACCAGCGCGTCGCTCGCCGCGCACCACGCCAGATCGCTCATCATCGACTCGTGACGTTTTTTCAACAGCTTGGCGAACCTCGGGTCAGTGAAGATGTACATTCGGTTGGTGGCGATCGCCTCAACGACCAGCTCGCCCACGATGTTTGGATCTAACCCGCTCGCTATGTCGGCTTCGTTCACGCCTACGCCGGCTACTGAGTGCTGCGCGCCGTACCGCTCGTCCCGGTTCCGGGACGCTGCAAAGATGTTCGTGGCAACACCGCCAGGGCAAAGCACCGACACGCCGTAGCCGCGTTGCCGACCCTCCTGGCGAAGCACTTCCGAGAGCCCAACAACGGCAAACTTGGTTGAGTTGTACGGTCCCCAACCTGGCATCCCACCAAGCAGACCCGCCATGGACGCCGTGTTCACGATGTGTCCATTGCGATGTGTCTCACGCGAGTCCTTGCGTTGCAGCAGGGGCACGAATGTCCGGCAACCGTTCACCACACCCAGATAGTTGACATCGATCGACCACTGCCAGTCTCCGTCGTCGCACTCGTCGATGAAGCCTCCGGTACTCACGCCGGCGTTGTTACAGACGATGTGCACCTCGCCAAATGCGTCGAGCGTCGCCCGGGCGGCGTACTGAACGGACTCTGGGTCTGTAACGTCGCAATGCACCGTTTCCACGGCGTCGCCGAATTTATCCAGGCTCCGTCTTGCCGCTCGCAGCGCATCGCGCTCCACGTCAGCCAGCATGACCCGAGCTCCCGCGGTCAACAGTGCCCGCGATATGCCCAATCCAATACCACTCGCGGCGCCGGTGACGAAACCCACGGACTGTTCGATGTTCATAGCGTTCCTCAGCTTTTGTACTCGATCGGCAGCTTCGCGAGCCCCCGGAATCGTAACCGCCGTTGGCGCACGGCCGGTCCTGCAGGTTTCAGGTGCCCGACGTGCTGCAGAATTGCGGTGAATGCAACTCGGGCTTCGATGCGCGCGAGCGCCATACCGGCGCACATGTGCGGCCCGGTCGCAAACGCCAGATGCGGATTGGGTGAACGATTCGCAATGAAACGTTCCGCGTCATCAAAAACCGTTTCGTCGCGATTTGCGGCACCGATGCACAGCACGATCTGTGTGCCTGGCTGGAGCGTCACGTCGCCGACCACGGCGCGTCGTGTCAGCTCGCGGTTACCGAGCTGATTCGGGCTCTCGTATCGGAGCATCTCTTCGATGGCGAGCCGGACGGCACGAGGGTTCTCTGCCAGGCCGAGTGCGGTCGCAGGGTTGTCCAGCAGCAGTTGCATGCCGTTACCGATCAAATTGGTCGTCGTTTCGTGGCCTGCGTTCAACAGGAAGATGCAATTGTGGAGCAACTCCTTTGTAGAAAGGCGTTTGCGGCGATGTTCGTCGATCAGTGCGTCGAGTACGCGGCCAGAAGGATCATCGGTTCCCACGCGTCGCGCCCGGATCAAGTCACTGAGGTAGTGTTTGAATTCATCAACCGCGCGATTCCCCCGGTTCAGATCGTCGACTCCGGTTTCGGGCTCGAGTGCCCCGAGAATCGCCAGAGACCACGCGCGTAGTTGCTCCCGATCAGCGTCCGGAACGCCCAGCAGATCGCAGATAACCGAGACGGGGATGCGTGCTGCAAAGGCGTCGATGAAATCCGCTCGGCCGGCTGCCCGCAGGTTTGCCAACAGGTGGTCGACGCGCGCCTCCAGTCTGCGGACCGCGGGTTCGATTGCTTTAGGCTTCAGTGCGGCAACGAGCGTCGCCCGGACGCGCTCGTGGTACGCGCCGTCGTTGAATACCAGGCTGCTGGTGTGATGTTCGAAAAGCGGTGACGAGCCGAAATTGGGGCCGAAGAGGCTCGTCTTGTCCGAACGGAAGGTCAGGTCCTCATAGATTTCGGTCGCATGCCTATGCGTCGTGATCAGCACCGAATCGTCTGGCAGCCGAAGGACCGGCGCGCGCGTGCGAAGCAGCCGGTACCAAGGGTAGGGGTCGTCCACGAACCCGGCAGGTGGATCACGCAGATCGAAATGCTTTAGCGTCTCCTGATCTGCGGATGCCGCGCTGATTGCGTCGCTCATGCCTTCACGGTAATCGTTCGGCGCGGGTGACGTAAAGGTATTCCGCATCGTCTGCGCGTCACGGGCGATGCGTTTACGCACAGGGTCGTGGTAGCCTTCTGCGCGATCTGAGAATACCGGGAGAGGCACAGGACCGATATGAGTAATCCTTTCGATTTGAGCGGTCGCGTCGCGATCGTAACAGGTGGTGGCAAAGGCATAGGTCGCGGAATCGCCATCGCGCTGGCGCAAGCCGGAGCTAACGTGGTGGCGGTTTCGCGCACGCGCGCGGACGTGGACGCGGTCGCCCAGGACGTCGAAGCGCTGGGGCGGCGCGCGCTCGGCATCGTTGCCGATGTGACCAACGAAGATCAGGTACGTGCGCTACCCGCGGAAGCAGCACAGCTCGGGCAACTGGACATCTGGGTGAACAACGCCGGTGGTCTGCCCGACGCTACGCCGCGTTATCTCACGCGCACACCACCGGATCGCTGGGATGCGCAGATGGACCTCAACCTGAAAGCGGTATGGTTGGGTTGTGTGGTTGCAGCCGAGGCCATGGCCGAAGGCGGCTCGATCGTCAATATCTCGTCCCGGGCAGCGCAGGGCGCATCCTTGAAGAATGGGCCCTACGCGGCTTCTAAAGCCGCGGTGAATAGCCTTACGCAAACGTTTTCGCTGGAGCTTGCGCCCAGAATCCGGGTTAACGCCGTGGCGCCGGGGCCGATCCCAACGCAGAACTTCAACGAATCCACGAATTTCCCGGACGACAAGCCGCTGGAGAAACTGCTGAACATCCCGCTCGGCCGCGTGGGCACGCCGGACGACATCGGCAATGCGGTCGTGTTCATGGCATCGGACGCGTCGTCATGGGTTACAGGCCAGTGCCTGTACGTAACCGGCGGACTGTAAGCGGTCGTCTATTTGTTCTGCACTGACGACTAACCTCTGGCGGCTGATACGCCCGTGCGAGTCTTCAAGAGCTAACAGTCCGCGGGAACCTTTCTACCAATGGACCGTTACGCTAACGCCCGCCCAGCGTGGGCGCCCATAGTACTGCTCCGTCATGCCGAAAACGTCCAGACTGGAAAGGTCGAACGTCTGCACCAGGTACTCCTCGTCGGTCAGATTGTGCACGAACGCACGCACACCCCAACGCTCGTCGGCCGACGTATAGCCTATGGAGGCATTCAGCAGCGTGTAGCCGTTTTCCTCGACAGTTTCCGCACCAGTCAGCGCGAAGAAGTGCTTTGAACGGTGTTCGAAATCGAGTTGCGCGGCTACCACCCCTTGGCCCACGGGAATCTCGTAACGCCCGAGGCCGCTCACGTTCCACTTGGGTGACTGAACGGACGTCGTGGTAGGCGCACCACCGCCGAGTTTTACGTCGATGTCGTTGTAGCCGACGCCGAATATAAGGTCGAGTCCTTCCAACGGAACCGCTTGTAGCTCAAGTTCGAAGCCCAGACTCTCAGCGTTGGCGTTCGTTGTAATCGTGTCGATGCCGATGATCTGAAAAGCCTGATAGTCGTTGTAGTCGTAGTAGTACGCGGCGCCGTTGAACAGAAACAGGCCGTCACCGATGCGCGACTTGAAGCCGACCTCGAACGCGTCCAGCTGCTCCGGGTCGAAACTCATGGTTTCGTCGTTGTAATCGAGGGGAGGCGACAATGGGAACACGGGCGAGTTGTAACCCCCGGCTTTTACGCCGCGGTTCCAGCTTCCGTACACCAACAACGCCTCGCTTGCATGCCAGTTCAACCCGAGCCGTGCAGACCACTCGCTGTCGCTGCGGTCGCCGTCGTATGTCGCAAGGTTGACCAGAATATTGGGATTGCCGTTTCGCAACGTCGTGCCTGGGATGAAATCCACGACGTTGACTTCGTAGAAGTGGCTCTTGTCTTCCTCAATCCAGCGCAGGCCGGCAATTGCCGTCAGGCTTTCGGCCAGATCGAACTCGATTTGTCCGAACACAGACCACGACTCCGTTTTGCTCTCATACGGGTTGTCGAGTCCCGATACCGCCGGCGTGTCGCTGGCTGGATCCACAAACGGTTCGGTCTCGGCACCGTTGGAGTCGTCGATGTCGAGGTCCAGGTAGTAGAAGCCGGTAACCCATTTCATCCGGTCCGTGGAGCCGTCGATGCGAATCTCCTGCGAAAACTGTTCCGCGTCGGTCGTGAGGAAGAAGTTGAACAGCGGCACCGGCGACGCGTCGGAGTCTTCAATGTAGTCGCGCTCTACGCTCGAAAAGTCGGTGATCGAGGTGAGCGTGAAGTTGTCGAAATCCCACTTTACAGTGGCCGACACACCCCACGTTTGCAGATCGTTGAATCCCGGTGAGTCGTAGTCTCCGGCAAACACGTCACCGTCGTTGTCCACATACTCCAATACCGGATTGAATTCATTGGGTGTCAGTTCGCCGGGTCGAATCGATGAAACATTCTCGAAAAAGCCTGTATCAATATCCTGCTCCGAGCCGCGGAGATTCAGCAGTATCTCGCCGCGATCGTTCGGGGTGAACAACAACTGCAATCGCGCAGCACGGTCGTTGGCGTTGTTCAGTTTGTCGCCGGTAACGCGATTGTCGACGTATCCGTCGTTGTCGTGGGTGGCGAGCGAGAGCCGCGCGGCCAGCATGTCGTTCATCCGGCCGCCGAGTGCGCCTTCGAACTTGATCTGATCGTGCTCGCCTACCGTGATCTGTGCGTAGCCGTCCGTCTCGTCACCCGGTTTCACGCTCACGTAGTGCGCGAGCCCGCCCGTTGCGTTGCGGCCGTACAACGTGCCCTGCGGACCGCGAAGAATTTCCACACGTTCCATGTCGAACAGCATGAAGCCGGTTCCCGACATCTGTGAGATGTACACCTCGTCCAGATAGACGGCAACCGGACTCTCTACGTTTGTTGTGAAATCCGAGTTAGCAACGCCGCGAATAGCAATGGCGTAGTTGGCTTCGCCGTTCGGTTGCACCGTTGAGACACCCGGCGCCATCGCCGTCACCTGTTGCGCGTTGGTGTAACCCAGCTGACGCATCTGATCCCCGGTAACCGCGCTGATGGCGATGCCGACGTCTTGTACGTTCTGTTCGCGCTTCTGTGCCGTTACCACGACTTCTTCAATCACTGCGGCGTAGGTCGGACCCGCACAAAGGATGACGCACGGCAAGATGCATCGTAGGCACTTTCTCTTCATGAGCTCTCTCCGGTAGCAGATGAGGATGGTTTGTCGTTGCGCGCAGTATCCGCGTGCTGCACGAGATTCAGAAAACTGTTGACGGCGATTTGCTTTACGGTTTCTGCCTGCCGGCTGTGCGGGCGTTCGTGGCCTATGAACATCGTCTGCCCTTCGATCGACGCAGAGATGAACAATGCAAGTGCCTGGCTTCGTTCGCTCGTCAGCCGGGGATTCACGCGACCGATCAGCTCTTCGAGAACCGCGCGATATCGCGCATACAGTGCTTCCATCTGTTGCGCCGCCACGGCCTCCCGATTTGCCATTGCCCATAGTTCGGGGAAAAAGAGCGTCGTGTCTCGCGTGGACAGATCCCCGATCACAAACTCGAGTACGGCGCGCAGCTGGTCACTCGGATTGACACCGGCGGCGGTGCGCAGTTCGTCAAACTGATGCAGGTAGCCCTCGATAACGTCGGTCAGCAGATCCTCAAGCAGATCGGATCGCGTTGCGTAGTAATAGTGCAGGTTGCCGGGTGATATGCCGACCTCCCGCGCGACGCGGCGCATCGTCAACGCGGCGGCGCCTTCATCGATCAACAAGCGGCGGGCGGTAGTGAGGATCGTGCGTACCCGAGTGCGTCCCACCCGGTATTCGGCGGTACCTGGACGCAGATTGGCAGCCATCTCAGTTAACCTTGCACCCATGGGACAATCTGCAGGCAACGGGTACGTCGTCAGGCATTACGGTTGATGTCAGATTTAGAACAGCAGTACTATATTCGTGTTGGGCTATTCGATCTACTTCAATCGCGGTTCGATCAGGACATGTTTGACGTTAGAGACGTGAAAGACGTTAGAGTAGCGGGAACGTAACGGGAGAGTCGCGGGGAAGTCGGCGCGGGATTTACCGGGGACAAGCGGGGACTCAATGAACGAATCGCTCTTGGGACGCTGGCGCGAGCCGTGGGAAGTCGGTGTGCGGCTGCCATGCAAGCTACTGTTGGGGCTTCTATCGGTGGTTCTTTTCGGGCTCCAGGCGCCGCCTGCGCGAGCGGAACTCCAGCCTGAGCCGGTACCAAACGTCGTCCGCCTCGACACGCCCTATCCGGGGCATTTCGCAATCGTGCACGATTTCGGATTCGGTAGCCTGATCGACAGTAGCTTCGGCCTCGTCGATACGGTCACTCGCCGCTTCAAAGGTATGATGAGCGCCGGTCAGTTCGCGACATTCAACGTGTCGGGCACGCGGGGCGAGTTGTACGTCTCGGAGACGTATCACAGTCGTGGCAGCCGTGGCACCCGAACGGACCTGGTCACCGTGTACGACATGGCAAACCTGGCGATAGTCGCGGAAATCGAACTTCCGCCCCGACGTGCCAACATCGTCGTAAATAAATGGGCAACGGCGCTCACGCGCGACGAGCGCTATCTGCTCGTGTTCAATCTCAATCCGGCAACCTCTGTAACGGTGGTTGATCTCGATTCCCGGCGAGTGGTCAACGAGATTCCTACACCGGGCTGCAGCCTCGTGTTTCCAACCGCGGGGAACGATTTTTTCATGCTCTGTGGTAACGGCGGGTTGATGCAGGTTGTGCTGCACGACGACGGGTCCCTGCACGATACCCACCCGGTAGAACCATTCATCGACATTGATCACGATCCGTTATCAGAAAAATCCAGCCGCGCGGGCGACACCTGGTATTTCGTTAGCTTTCGCGGCCAGGTTCAGCCGATCAGCACTACGTCTGTGGTGCCCAAACCGCTGACGCGGTGGTGGATTACCAACGATCGTGAGCGTAAACGCGGTTGGCGTCCTGCGGGTTGGCACTGGACCGCGTCCGACGCCTCCGGCGACCTGTGGGTTGCCATGACGTCGAAGGGATACGACGGCAGCCACAAAGATCCGGCGGAGGAAGTGTGGCGGTTGAATCCGGGCACCCAAAAGCGGGAACAGCGCGTCGAACTCCGGAATCCCGGACTCAGCATTGATGTCACGCTAACAGAGCAACCGCTGCTGTTGGTCGTCAGCGCTGCGGCGACGCTCGACGTGTACGATGCCCGATCGGGAAAGTACATGCACAGCATCCATGAACTCGGCGCATCGCCTTACATGGTTCATCGTATGCCCGGAACCGACAGGTAGAACTGACCAGGAGCCCCGAACCCATGGCGGAAACCAAATCGTTCGACCGGATTGCGGAGCGTCTTTCGCGAGGACTCGCCAGGCGCAGTGCGCGGCGCGGATTCCTGGGTCGCCTCGGCGCCGGCCTGCTTGGCGCGGCCGCACTGCCGCTTCTGCCGGTTGCCCGGGCCAGTTCCGGTGCCGAGTCGCTTGTGCCACCCCAAACCAGCGGAATCGAAGGGGATCCGGGTGATCCCACTCAGTGCGACTACTGGCGCTACTGCGCGATCGACGGTTACCTGTGCAGCTGCTGCGGCGGAACGCAGAATGCGTGCCCGCCGGGCACCGAGATGTCGCCGTTGACGTGGATTGGTACCTGCAGGAATCCGGCCGACGGCAAAAACTATGTCATTTCCTACAATGACTGCTGCGGCAAGAGCGATTGCGGGCGTTGCCTGTGCAATCGCAACGAAGGAGACAAACCCGTGTACCGGCCGCAGGCGAACAACGACATCGACTGGTGTATCGGAACGACCACCAACGTATACAACTGTTCCACGGCAGTTCTGCTCGGCGTTGCCGAGTGACGGGTTGCGCGCGCACGGGCAACTCTACATTGACGGGAGACGATGACATGAAACATCCAGGCGGCAGTGGCATTGGAGGCGCGCTGTTTGCACTCTGTTTCGCGGTGGTTTCGTCAACCGGGACTGTTCGGGCAGATACGGATGCGTTCCAGCCGGAATCGATTGGTGCTGTGCGCTCACTGTCCGAGTCGGATTCGAACGATTGGCTGGTGGTGAACGACGCAGCGTTTTTCCACATGCTGGAAGGGCGGGTGTTTCTGATCGACCCGTTCGCGCCAACGCCGGCCAAGCAGGTTCAGGGAATGATGTCGGCGAGTTTCCTCGCGAGCTATACGCGCAGCGATACGCGCAACGAACACTACGTGATAGAGAGCTTCTTCAGTCGCGGCAATCGCGGCGGCGAACGCTCGGACTGGGTGACGATTTACGATGCGGACACGCTGGATGTACGGGCGGAAATTGCAATCCCGCCAAAGCGTGTGAGCGGTATGCCGAAGACGACGGCGGTGCACCTGTTGGACGGTGAACAGTTTCTCCTGGTGTATAACTTCACGCCCGCGCAATCGGTGAGTGTCGTCGACGTTGCCAACCGGCGTTTTGTGGGTGAAATCGCGACCGCGGGCTGCGGCTTCATCGTAGCCTCCGACGGGTTGCGATTTGCATCGCTCTGTTCGGACGGCGCGGTGCTGGTAAACGAACTCGATGAAAACGGCGCCTCCTCAGATGCGGTACGCATAAAGGAGTTTGTGGATGCGGAAGACGATCCGGTGTTCGAGACGAGCGTTGCCATCGGCGAGCGCACGTACTTCGTGACCTTTACGGGCGACGTTCAGGTGTTGCGGGCCGTACGCACCGGTTTCAGAGCAGAGCGCGGTTTTTCGCTGCTTACTGACGACGATCGCGAAGCGAACTGGCGTCCGGGGGGTATGTCGATGGTTTCCGTCGACGATCAGGGCGCGATGTACGTGCTGATGCACCCGGATGGCGCAGATGGAACCCATAAGAACGGCGGCAGCGAGGTCTGGAAGTTCGAAACGAAGCGCAATCGGTGGCAACGAACGCAGCGCATCGAGTTGAAGACGTGGGGTCTGTCGATCGCCAACGCGGGCTCCGGCGATGATAGGTACCTGGCGGTTACCAATGCAGAGATGAGCGTTGACATCTACGACGCGGGTGGGACGTACGCGCACACGCTGTCAACGGTGTTCGAAACACCGTTTTTGCTCTATCCCATGACGGCGTCGGCGCCGCAGTGAGCGGCGTTGTAGCACCGCTGCTGTATTGGACGCTCGCCGGGGTGTTCGGGCTTGCGGTCTTACACAAGGTACGTACAGGGGAGCGATTCTGGGCGGTCGTGCACGCGTACGGACTGACGCCGAAATCAGTCAGCCAGGTTCTAGCACGTGGTTTACCGTGGGTTGAAGCTGCGATCGCAGGGGGTCTCGTGCTCTGGTGGCCTCCCGCGGCGGCCGCAGCCGGGTGCCTGCTGTTTGGCTACGCGCTCGCCATGTCGATCGCTCTTCTGCGCGGCCGGAAGTCGATTGACTGCGGGTGCGGTGAGGCGCCCACACCGGTGCACGTGGTGCTGGTTCTACGGAACGCACTGTTGGTTGCTGCCGCTGCCTGGCTCGCTACCGGCGCCAACGTGCAAGTGACCGTGGGGGCTCTTACGGCTGCTGCTGGCGCGGCCTTCCTGGTGGCCAGTATCGAAGCAGGCAATCAATTGCTGGCAAATCGCTTTCGAATGCTGACGGCGGGTATCGGTCATGGATAATGTATTGATCGCCTCGACCGTGCTGCTGTGGATTGCGGTCGTAATTCTTGGTTTTCTGGTGCTTGCATTGACGCGTCAGATTGGCGTTCTCTACGAGCGCGTAGCGCCAGCGGGTGCGTTGGCGCTCAACAGCCGTTTGCGCGTCGGCGACGAAGCACCCGTGATCGCGGGTACGGCGTTGTCCGGGGATACGGTCGATTTCGAGGTTTCGGGTGACGGCAGCCGGTTGCTGTTTTTTCTCGCCCCTGATTGCCCTATCTGTAAATCGTTGCTTCCGGTCGCTGAACGATTACCCGCAGAAGTTGCCGGATTGACGATCGTTTATGTCAGCGACGGAGATGACCTCGCAACCCATTCAGACTTTGCCCGTGAACACGGACTCGATCCGGCGCGCTACGTGGTTTCGGAAGTGATCGGCCGCAGTTATGGTGTCGGCAAGTTGCCCTACGCGGTCCTCGTAGGTAGCGACGGTCGGGTGCAATCCATGGGAATCGTCAATTCCCGCGAGCACCTGGAAAGCCTGTTCGAGGCGCAGCGGTTGGGCGTCGCCTCACTGCAGGATTATCTGGGACGCAAGGACCCGGGATTGACTTACGATGCCACCGCGGAGGAAGGCCGATGAATACGTTGGATACTGCTCTCGAGCGATTCAGCAGGCGCATTGCGCGCGGTACCTCGCGCCGCGGCGTACTGGGTATGCTGGGCACGACGCTCGCTGGCGTTGCATCGCTGCCGCTGCTTCCAGTCGCGCGTGCCGCAACTGGCGGAGGTGCGGTAGAGGAAGCGGGTGATCCGGCGTCCTGCGACTATTGGCGTTACTGTGCAATCGACGGTTTTCTCTGCGAGTGCTGCGGTGGCAGCGTCAATACCTGTCCTCCGGGCACTGAGATGTCGCCGATCACCTGGCTTGGCACCTGCGACAATCCGGCGGACGGCAAACGTTACGTGATTTCGTATAACGATTGTTGCGGCACCGCTGGATGCGGCCAGTGTCTGTGCAACCGCAACGAGGGTGATCGGCCGATGTACGTACCGCCAAAGAGTAACGATCTGAATTGGTGTCTCGGTACCGAGAACGCTATCTACAATTGCTCTACGGCGCTGATACTGGGCGTTGCGCTGGATGAAGAAAGCGGTTAACACATCGAGCGTACGGCTCAGGATACTTGCCGGTTGGGTTCTCTGGCTGGTGTCGAGCGGGGCGGCGGCTGACCCGTCCTCCGCTGCGACGATGGCGCGTGCCCATGTGGACTACATGCTGAACTGCCAGGGTTGTCATGGCGCGGCCGGCGCGGGTACGGCGGATGGGAGCGTGCCGCCGCTCGCGGATGCGGTGGGCGCGTTTCTTGCGGTGCCGGGTGGCAGGGAGTTTTTGGTCCGCGTGCCCGGGTCTGCAAACGCGGCGTTGGACGACGCCAGACTGGCCCAGGTACTGAACTGGATGCTTCTGACGTTTTCCCCGGACGTGGTCGACGACAGCTTCGAGCCTTACACCGCAACCGAGGTGACCGCGTATCGAAGCGATCCGCTGATAGATGTAGAGGGCGTTCGCGCCGAGCTCATGAAGCGGATCGCTGCTCACACGAAGGCTGTAGCGGCCGCCGAATCGCGTTGATCGCGATTTCCGTGGTGCGTTTATCTGTGCGCTTAGCGAATCAGAGACCGGCTTCGCGGAATAATCGCCCCTGATCGGATTTAATGGGCGAACGCCAGGGAACGGCTTCGTCTTACGATTCGTCAGGGACCGACGGAGCTTTCCAGGGGAGCAATTCGAAGATCAGCCACCGCACGCAGTGCGCGCATAGGGACGCTCGCGCGAGCGAATAGCACCCACACGATGGCCTTTTCGGTTTGTAAGTGAATTTTGCGAGTGTTCGCTAGATTGTAATAGAGGCGAACGGTCTGCGAACGGGTTCACAATCCCAAGAAATCAGTTCTCTAAGATGGCGTTCATTGATTACGAATGCGAACGCATCGGGGAACAGACAATGAACAAACACGAATCGGGAATGACGCTGATCGAACTGCTGGTGGCCATCACGGTCCTCACCATCCTGATCGGTGTCGGTGTTCCTACGTACGATCGCCTGTCTGTTTCCAACCGCCTCAGCTCGCAGGTCAACGAACTGGTTGCCAGCGTACACTACGCGCGCAGCGAAGCGATAAAACGCGGCTCGCCGGTACAGCTGTGCGTCGCTAACGGCAGCCACACGGATTGCGCGGCCGGCTCCGGCAACTGGGGCCAGGGGTGGGTTGTCAACTCTGTTGCCGATACGCTTCGACTGCGGCGTCACCAGGGCGCGAGCGCGCAAGATTCCTTCGTTGAAATTGGTGCACCCGTCAACGTTGGCAGCATCACATTTGATCAGAATGGCTTCACGGCGGATTCGCGCACGATCAGGTTGTGCGGACCGGAAAACGACGCGCGGGATGCGCGCGCACTCATCGTGAACGCAGTTGGCCAGGTGCGCATCGCATCCGACATGAACGGCAACGGGATTGTAGAAGACGCGGCCGGCAACGACATCGCGTGCAGCTAACAGCGCTACGCGATCGTCGTGTGGGCCGCGGAAAACGTTCACATGCCACTCCAGCGGGTTGCGCGGGGTCTGCGGGTTAAACGGAGCGACGACGAGGTCGACAGGCACGGATGAAAGCGCGACGCGCACAAAGCGGATTCACCCTGATTGAAGCGATCGTGGCGTTCCTGATTACCGCGGTTGGGTTGTTGGGCGTGGCGTCATTGCAGGGCGCCGCAGTGAATCATACAAAGATTGCCTCGGATCGGACGATCGCAGCGGCCCAGCTCGCAAACCTTTCGTCTCGAATGCGGAGCAATCAGGCGTTCTGGCGTAACGTCCCGACGGGTTTCGCGATAAGCATCGCGGCCGATGGCACCATCGCGGATACCGGGGGCGATGGCACCGGAGCGACGCTGAACGGGCTTAACACCAACTGCGCGTCGAGTACCTGTACGAGTCCGGCCATGGTGGCCGCCTATCAACTGAAAAATTGGATCGCTGATGGTGGCATCGTGGACGCGGACAGTGGCGTCAGCGACCGTCTCTCGATACCCAGCGCGACGATCCAACGGGTGGGTAATACCCTTCCCGTGACGCTGCAGCTGACACTCAACTGGGATCAGAAAACACTGGCGACGTCCATGAACATGGGTGCCGGATTCAGCGGAACCGGCGCCACCCAGGCGTCAAGCCGCTGGCGAGCCGGGTACATGTTAAGGGTCCAACCGTGAACGGTCGTGGCGCCAGAATTCGGTATGCCTCGAGCCAGCGCGGTGTGGGCCTGATCGACGTGCTTGTGGGTCTTGTGATCGGAATCTTCATTCTATGGGCGTTGAGCACATTCTTCGGGCAGAACAAGCGCACCTACGCGTACCAGCAGGCGCAGGCTAACCAGCAGCAGCACGAACGCATCATGAGCTTTCTGCTGGGGAGCGTATTGCGACAGGCCGGGTATGCGCCGATGAACGCGACGCGCCTTCTCGATACCGCTGCGCTCTTCCCGGCGGCCGGCGTGTTTGCCGCGGGGCAGGTGGTTTCAGGTACGCAGGGCACGCACAACGTAGCCGTCAATGGCATAACCGGCGCGCAGGCGTATCCGGACGACACGATAGCGATTCGTTACATCGGTGACGCCAATGTATCTCGCTGCAACGGTAGTGCGCCGGCTGCGGGCGCCCTCGCGACCGACCAGGTTGAAACGGACGGCATCACGTTCTCGTGCACCGCGGACGGCGTCACGATGCCGCTCTTTGGAACGGCGAATGTGCCCTTGACGCAGCAATTGCGTGTGCTGGGTCTGGCAATCAACTACGGCGTCGATCTCGATGCAGACGAATCGATCGACCGGTTTGTTCGCGCCTCCGCGGTCACGGATTGGAGCCAGGTGAAGGTCGCCGAAATCGAAGTGCACTTTCAGGCCGGCACCCGAGCGCCTCAAGCGAACAGTTTCGCCATTGCGTTCGAGAACATGCTTGGAGTCGACGTGATATGACCCGCGCAAACTCAATAACGGAGCGATTGACGAGGCAGGAGGGTGTTGTACTCGTCGCAAGCCTGTTCGTTCTGCTGGTGATTACGTTGCTCACGGTGAGTACGTTCAAGGACGTCAATCTGCAGGAGAAGATGGCCGGTAACTATCGGGTCAAAGCGCGAACGTTCGAGGCGGCGAACGCCGCGGCGCAGGAGTTCTGGTTGAAGCTGATGACGCTTCAAGGCACCGAGCAGGTAACGGATGTGCGAACGCGCGACCTGAATACCGAGTTCGACGTGGACACGGACGGAGACGGAACGGTGGATGCCGACCTGACGGTCGCAATATCGATTTGCTACGACGGCACCGAGGTGGCGCCGGGTACCGACGAAGAGTACGTGTCGTACAAGTTTTTCGTGACCGCCGACGGCAGCGATCCGAGCGGCGCTCGGTCGCAGGTGCGCCAGGGTGGGTATGTCATTGGGGACGCGGTGGCGTCGGGACTCCCGACGACCTGTATTTGAAGGATCAGATTGGAAGCGTGTTAGCGATGAGCATTCTCGACTTGAGTTTTTCCCGAATTCGGACGTTACGATGGATAGCATGTTTCGTAGCGTTGAGCGTGTGCGGTAGCGTGCACGCAGATGACATCGAGGTGTATCAGAACGCGAGCACTGCGCCGGTTGCGCCCAACGTCATGTTTCTGCTCGACCTGTCCGGGAGCATGAACTGGGCCGCAGACGGCGGAACCGCGAGCTCTACGAACCCGGCGCGTCTCGACATCGTCAAGAAATCGATCGCCGATCTTCTCGACGACCCCGACCTGCCGGACGTGCGCATCGGATTTGCTCAGTTTCAGAGCACCGCACCGGAAGGGCCGCATTTTCCGATCGCTGACGTGAATGCGGACGCGTACACAATCGACCCCGATATTCCTACGGGCACCACGGTGCGCGAGGTTATCAAGTATCTGGTTGACGACTCTTCGGCGTGGGGCGGTACACCAACCGTCGATGCGATGCACGAAATGGCATTGTATTTCCGCGGAGAAGGCCCTCCCAATACCTGGCTCGATACGTTCGGCACCTGGGATACGTCCTCAAACGCGTACGAAGGCGAGGTCGGGTACCGGGCGCCACACCCAGCCAGTCATACAGGTACGTTTGTGAATGTGGATCCCTCGCAGCCCGGTTACAGCCAGTACTGCTACGACTACACGCCGACCTATCCGGGCGATCCGAACGATTGTCAGGATGCAATCGATGCTGGCGTGCCTATGGAATGTGAATTTTTCGGCACCCGGGTGTGCACCACAACCACCTGCGACTCGGACTGTGGTACGCGGTTTGTATGTCCGGTCGCGGAAGAATACACCGAGCCGTCGGGGTGCCTGCAGGATTCGTTCGGCAACACCTGGGTTACCGGCACGAGCGGTGGTGTTCCGAGTCAGTGCTGCAGTGCGTCCGACAGCGCCGGATTGGAGTGTGTCTCGTATCTGAGCTACCCGTCGAGTTGCCCGGTAGCCGAAGTGGAAGAGTGCAAAACCTACAACGACCGTGAAGCGCACAATCGTTGCCGCATGGTCGTAGACGATCAACGTCAGTACACCTCGCCGATTGTGGCTCAATGTCAGAAATCCGCTCTCGTGTTGTTGACCGATGGGGATCCAGGTATCAATACCACCGACCAGGGCGAAGTGAGCGGTACGTCTGCCCAGTGGCCGTATGCAATTCGCGAGATGATCGCTGCGTCGGATCCCGCGAAGACCCGGGACGACATCGTCTGTCAGGATATGAGCCCGGTATTCGGCGAACCGGCCGGCTCCAAGGATGCGGCCAATTGCGGCGTGGAACTGGCGCGTTTCATGGCGCAAAACGACCAGGTGGCATCGATCCCCGGTTCCCGCGTGAACACGCACACGATCGGCTTCGCTGTTGCGGGACCGGCGTGGAACTACCTGCAGCGGATTGCGGAAGCAGGCGAGGGTCAGGCTTATGAAGCGAACAGCGCAGACGGTCTGATCAGTTCGTTCAAGCAGATCATCAACTCGGTGACCAGCACCAATCAGTCGTTCCAGGCGGTCACCACCAGTTTCGACGCAACCCGGTTGCAGACAAGCGATCGGGCCTTTATGACGTTGTTCAAACCGTCGGACAAACGCCAATGGAGTGGCAACCTGAAAGGGTACTTCCTGCGCAAAGACGGGTTGCACGACGTACAGGATCGAATTGCACTCACGAACGCGCCGTCGGGTGAAGTGGTCTTCCGGCCCATTGCCCAGAGTTTCTGGAGCACGATGTCGGATGGCAACGACCCGCTCGCAGGAGGATTCGCAAATGCGTTCACGCCGTCGAGCCGGCCCGTATATACGATCACCGACCCGACAGAAACCAGCAATGTTGATCTTGCTGACGGAAACCACGCGTTCGCGACAAGCAATGCAGGACTGACCGCCGCACTGCTGGGGATGCCCGGGACCGCCACCGCGGCGGATAGGGACGCACTGATCGACTGGGTGCGCAGCAATCGAGTCGGCGACCCGCTGCATACGCGGCCACAGGTCGTCGAGTACGGTGGCAGCACGGGCAACGTGCTGTTCTTCAGCACGAACCAGGGCCTGTTGCACGCGGTCGACATCAATCAGCCGACCGCGGTCGGCGACACGAGCGGTGGAGACGAACTCTTTGCGTTTATGCCGCATCGGCTGCTCGGGAATGTCTATCAGCAGTCGCTCGACCAGACCGGTGCGTCGCACATCTATGGGTTGGACGGAACGCTGACCATCTGGCGCCAGGACAAGGATAATGACGGCGTTATCAATAACGCCGACAAGGTGTACCTGTACGTCGGCATGCGCCGCGGCGGATCGGCCTACTATGCCTTCGACGTCACCGATCCCACCCAGCCCGTGCTGATGTGGCAGATCGACGAGACGGTCCCTGGATTTGCAGCGCTAGGCCAGACGTGGTCGGGCCTGCGCCGAGCCACGATCGACGACAACGGGACACTTCGCGACGTGCTGATCTTCGGTGGGGGTTACGACGTTGACCAGGACTCGGCCGGTACCGTACGCAATCCTGCGGGCGACGACCAGGGTCTCGGCGTGTACGTTATTGACGCACACACGGGTGCATTGCTGACGTCTGTTGGCCCGGGAACACCGGCATTCACGAAGAGCGCGGCCAGCATGATCTACAGTATTCCGGCCGATATTCGCATCACGGACAGCGACAGCAACGGTATCGACGATCGGCTGTACTTCGGCGACATGGGCGGTCAGCTCTGGCGTATCGACATCAAAGAAGGTGCCGCTATCACCAATCCGGCGGCGCTGAGCGCCTACCGTTTAGCCGACGTGGGGCTCGATGCAAGCGGGGTCGCGACCGCCGCGAGCAATCGACGCTTCTACTACGCACCCAGCGTTGCGCGCGTTTCACGCGGCGGGCAACTCGTGTATGCGCTGTCGATCGGTTCGGGCTACCGCGCACACCCGTTGAACGGTGACGTCGACGACAAACTGTTCGTATTGTTCGATGAACATCCGGACGTCGGCGCACCGACGCCAACACCGTCGGTGATGAATCTGTCGTCTCTTTACGACGCATCGGCAAATCTGGTGGAAACTGGCGACAGCACTCAGCAGGCCGCGGCACTCAGCAGCCTGAAGGGGAAGTCCGGCTGGTGGATCGACCTGGCGCCCAAGGAGAAGGTGCTTGCGCGCGTACGTATCTTCCGCAATCGGTTGTTTGCCACCACGTTTACGCCGGAAGCGGGTGATGTGTGTTCGGGCGGTGCATACACCAACCGGCTTTACGCCGTGAACCTGCTGGATGCGACCAGCGCGCTGCCATCGGATGTGGATGGTGACGGCATCATCGCAGTAGGTGAGAAAGTCCGTTTTGAGACCGTGGTCGACCAGGCGGCCATACTGGATGAACCCGTGATCGTGACGTACCACGACGACGGCAATCCGAATCCGCCTCCGGGCGACGATCCGGAACCACCGACCACGTGCAGCGCGATTTACACGGGTGCGCAGGAGATGATGGCAATCTGTTCCGCGCCGGTGAAAGTGAACTGGCTCAAGACCCGCTAACGGGCAACTGCTAAGCGACGCAAGGATGACAGCGATGAACAGGTGGACAGGGCGAAACAAGGTACAGGGGTTCACGATCGTCGAGTTGATGGTCGTTCTCGTGATCGTGATCATACTGGCGCTCGTGGCTGTGCCGTCGTACACCGGTTACGTTCAGGATTCCCGCAGAACGGAAGCGCGCAATGCGCTGGTGCAGACGTCGACACTGCTTGAACAGTTCTTCTCCGAGAACAACACTTACACGACGGATCTGACGCAGATTGGTCTTGCCAATGCGGGGCAGAACCAGACCGAACGCGGGTTCTACGTGTTTGAGGTGGTAGCACCGACGGCTGCGTGCCCAATCGTCAATTGTTTTGCGCTCACAGCGAAGCCGAGAAACGGATCGGAGCAGTGGGGCGACGACTTCTGGTATCAGCTCGGATCCGACGGTTTTCAACAGGAACGCATCTGTCCGAAAGACGTCTGCAGTTCCGGTTGGACTGCCGGCTGGAGTCACTGATCCGCGACAAACGGCATCGTACACAGCGCTATACTGCGCGATTGTGCGTGGCCCGCGACGGCATTGGAAACTCATTCGCGATGTTTCGCCGCATTTGAAGGATGAAGAAAAAAGAACTCCGGCTGGCAGTTGTCATCTATGGGGGCGCCTCTCTTGCCGTTTACATGCACGGGGTTACCAAGGAGCTGCTGAAACTCGTGCGCGCATCCAAAGTGCTGCACGAAGGGGCCGCGCCTGCAACAACCTATTCAGACAGCGGCGACGACCGCCCCGTAGATACCGAACGCGTCTACTACGACCTGTTGAAGTCGCTGAATGCGTCCGAGGATCTGCGGGTGGTTGTCGACGTGGTCGCGGGCGCATCGGCCGGTGCGCTGAACGGGATCATGCTCGCGAAGGCCGTTGTCGAAGACTCGCTGCTCGACTCACACACGGACATGTGGCTTCAGAAGGCAGACGTTGTGCATCTGAGCGAGGAGCGCGTGAGCCGCTGGCGCAAATGGTATCTGTATCCGTTTCTACGCGCCCTGAGCCTGTGGCTGCCGGAATCTCTGGTTGCGGAGTCGGAGGTGCGGGAGAAACTGACGCGCCTGATTCGCTCGTCGTGGTTTCACCCGCCATTCTCCGGCAGTCGGTTGTGCGGTTTCCTACTGGACGCGCTGGATGCGATGCGGCGTACGCGCCGGACCAATAGCTCACTGCTGCCACCGTCCCAGCGCATGGACGTGTACGCGAGCATAACGGACCTCCAGGGTTACCCGAGATCGATCCGGGTACACGACGAGCTGGTTGCCCGCGAAACCGAACACGGCGCGTATTGCCGGCTCACGCACATCGAAACGGACGAGGGACGCCAGACGAGCGACTTCGCCGACACGAACAACCCGGCGCTGGTGTGGTCAGCGCGTGCAAGCTCCTCCTATGCCGGAGCGTTCGCACCGTTCCGGCACGCAGAACTTCAAGCCGTCCTGCAAGAGCGCGGTGTCGAGTGGACCTCTGCCGAGCGGTTTCTGAACGAAAGCGTGCTCGCCCAGGGAGGCGAACCGCTGCCGAACGCAGACGAACGGCTGTTCGTCGACGGTGGCATCGTGAACAACAAACCCTTCGGCGCGGCACTGGAGGCGTTGAATCACCGAGCCGCCGACCGGCCGGTCGACCGCTGTATTGTCTACGTGGAGCCGGATCCGAATGTCGCCGCGGCCGATGAGAGGGGCCGCAACTGGAGCTATCTGAACACGATCCGTGCCGCGGTTTCGACGATTCCCCGTAACCAGCCGATCCTGGATGAGCTGCAGCGGGTCGTTGCGTTGGACGAACGTGCGGGTGCCAATCGCGCCGTTGTGGAAGCGAGCCGACCGGTGATCCACGCCGCGGTGGCCGGACAGGTTGCCCAAGCGTCGCGCACGCCGGAGACCGGGCCCTGGATTCGCGAACTCAGAGACGGGCTCGTGGGCGTCGCGCTCGCCGACATGGGGCTTGCGTTCGAGGCGCACGTTCAGCGTCGCACATGGCGGCTGATGCGGGCTCTGATCGACGAGTGGAGCAGGCTTGCGCAGGTTGAGGACGATGAATCTGTGCAGCGCGTGATGGCCGCCGTAATCCGATCGTCGCTCGGCAGCGCAGTCCTTGGCAATGGCGCGGACAACCCCGCAGGTGGCCGACGGAGCCACCCGCAGGATTCCGGCGCCTATGAAGCCAGCGCAACCCAGGCGCAGCTTGCTTTTCTGGACGAGTTTGACGTGAGTTTCCGCATCCGGCGGCTCCGGTTTGTGATCCGGCGTCTGAGCCACCACGCATCCGCACCCTCGGTTACCCCGGAACAGATGCAGCTGTTCGGGCGATTCAAGCGCCTGACGTACGAGCATCTGGAGCGGCTGTACGTACTTCGCAAAGGACGCAATCTACCGGACGAACTCGCGCGCTCGCTACGGTCCGCGGCCAGTGCACTGCCGCTCGAAGAGAACGCGGCAACCGGGCTGCTCGCGTCGTTGGGTAAGGTGCTCGGCCTGAAGCAGTTCGACGAAGCGTTCGAATCGGCTTATGCGGCACTGATGCGCGACGTCGCGGAACCTTCGATCGAAGCCGATATGCTGACCGACTACGTGGGCTACCCGATGTACGATGTGCTGCTCGTGACGCCCCATACCGCGGAATCCGAGCCGGACCCGCTGACCGGTGTTCGCGTGGAACGCGTCAGCCCGGCCGACGCGCGCACCCTCGAGGATACGTTCGATGGCTTACGGTGCCGGGACTTCATGGGGTTTCTCGGTTTTTTCCACCGGGGACATCGCGAACACGACTATCTGTGGGGCCGATTGCACGGCGCTGATCGAATTGTCGATTTACTTGCAAACCAACCCGGCGCGGACCCAGATCAGCTGAAACGCGTTCGTGCGGACTTGTTCGACGCCATTCTGGAACGGGAGCGGCGGCGCCTGCATGAATGTCCGGATCTGTTGCAGCGGTTGGCCGAACGGGTGCGCCGGCTGCGCAGCAGTTAGAGGATCAAGCTCGCGCGGCTGCGGTTGTCTGAGAGAGATCAGCCGCGTTGCGCGCGAGAGCGTCGAATCGCCGTCAAACTTACGAGGCCAGCGCCAATCAACAGGAGCGTTCCGGGCTCAGGCACCGTTGCCGGCTGCTGTTCAACGGCCACTTCTCCGGTCAACCGGGGCGCGGGTCTGGGATCCAGGAAGGTAGGCGACGCCATCGCAGGCTGCGCGCGGGTCCTGGCGTTCGTTGCAACCTCGGGCAAGCGCAACTGCGTCTGCGGCGCGAACAGGTGCGTCAGAAACGGCTGGCCAAACGGTGGAAAGGTTGGAAAGAGCCCAATGACGCGCACGGTTCGACCATCAAGCAAGGCTTGTCGCTGTTGGTCGATGACCGGCGCAGCGTCTTCGAGGTCGACAGGCAACGCCTGCACATTTTGGGCGAGCGCGAGCAGGACCACGAGTCCCGCGGTCGCGCGCGTTACGATTGCTATAGACATGACCGGCTCCGGCAGGGCGGTGAGAGCGCGGATCATCGCAGTTTTGAAATCGATTAACAACCGATTTCAAATTATTGAAATTTGGAAGGTTACTCCCCGTGTGATCGCGGTCGACCCCGGATGTACAATGGCCGCCAATCGTTGTGCCACCATCGGTGTCTGCTATGCGCACCCTGTTTCCTGCGTACGTCGGACTCGCCGCGCTCGTCCTTCTTGGGTGTGGCGGAGGAGGTGGCAGCAATCGCGCCAGCCCGGCCGCCGATCCGATCATAGGCCCGTCTGCCACCGTAGTAGATACGTTTGCCTATGACGCGTCGGGTACCTACGCCGGTGCGCTCAGACGCTGTACCTACGCCGGAGACGCCACGGAGCGCTGCACGCTGTCGGAACTGCCGTTTCTGGGCCAGGAGTTCGCGGACCCGACCCTCGACGAGGTGATGCAGCGCGTGCTGGTTTCGCACACATGGATGGGTGACAACTTTCGCGCCGTGATGAACCTCCTCCCGGACGACATGCGCTTGCTGCTGCGCTCCGTGACAGCCATTGTGATCGCGAGCGACATCCGTCCCGCGTTCTACGATCCCGCCACGGGTGCAATCTACCTGGACGCGGACTTTCTATGGCTGACGCCCGGGGAAGAAGCGGAGGTCACCCAGGAACCGGATCCCCGGTCGAACTTCGGAGCCGACCTGATGGTACGACTGCCTTGGCGGTACGTTCGGGATAACGAGCGCCTGACGATATTCATCAACCCGGACGGCTCCCGGGACCTCGATCAGATTGAGGTGATCAATGGATTCCTGATGTACCACGAACTCGCGCATGCGGTGGACGCGATGCACCCTGACCGGATGCCCGGTCTGGATTCGTCGCGCACTGCGCGCAGTTACCTCACCGAGCCGGGCGCAAATCTCACGTCCACCGTCATCGGCGACCGGCCGCTCGCGTCATCGCTGCTTGAGGATCTGGCCGAGGTGTCTTTCTTTGGCGAAGCGTCTACGCAAGCCCAAAGGGACCTCTTGTCGGTAGACCTGGTCGGCGAGTTTGCGAACGATGGCGCCGTGCAGTACTACGCCTACAGCACGCCGTTCGAAGACTTTGCGACGCTGTTCGAGACGGTGATGATGTCGTATCACTTTGGCTACGACAAAGACACGGGCATTACCGACAATCCGGCGTCCGACGACAGCGACGACGGGATTGTCGCGTGGGGCCAGCGCGGCCGCATGGTGGATCAGGCAGTGCTTGCGCGCACACTCGCCGTCCTGCGCGCGGCGTATCCGGGCGATCTGTCGGCGGTGGAGGACTATGTGAACAGCCGTCCGGCGCCATCACAGCTTTCGGAGGGCTCGCGGTGGGGGGACACGATCGCGGCACAACCGGTTGTTCAAAGCGCTGCATCCAGGGCGTTGCGCCGCGGCGGGCGAGAGGATGCGTTTCTCGAACGCCGAAGTATCCGTTAACCTGTCCCCCGGCCAGTATGGGGAGCCGCGCGATGATTCCGAATGCATGGACCATTGAACCGTTGAGCGGCGCGCTCGGCGCCGAGGTTCGGGGGGTGAACCTCGCAACTCTGGACGATTCAGGGTTTGCGGCGTTGCAGAAGCTGTTGCTCGAGCATCTGGTGCTGTTTCTACCGGACCAGTCGATGACGCTGTCGGAGCACGTGGCCCTTGGTGAACGTTTCGGACCGATCGCGGATCATCCGAACCTGAAGAACCCGTTTACCGAGCATCCGGGGGTGTTCGAACTGGCCGCAAGTCAGGGCGGTATTGCCGACGAATGGCATACCGACATCACCTTCGAGTCGGAACCGGCGGTGCTGTCCATTCTTCGAATGGTGGCGTGCCCGGATACCGGCGGCGACACGATGTGGTCAAACCTCTACAAGGCATTTGACGAATTATCCGCGCCGATGCGGGACATGTGTATGGAACTCTCTGCGCTGCATGACGCACAGCCGCACGACCGGGCCGACAAAATGGCAATCCATCCAGTGGTACGGGTCCATCCGGAAACGGGCAAGCGGGCGTTGTACGTCAACGAGCACTTCACGCGCAGGATCGTCGAACTCAATGCGGCGGAAAGCGCGAGTGTGCTTGGATTTCTAACGGCGTGGGTCGCAAACCCGAGATTTACGGTGCGGTACCGCTGGGCCCCGCAAACGGTAGCGATCTGGGATAACCGATGCACGCAGCATTTCGTGGTTAACGACTTCGTCGGCGAACGGGTCATTCAGCGGGTGACGGTGATGGGCGATAAGCCCGACGCGCCCCCGCGGACCCGCGACTACCCGCCGGCGGTGGGTGCCGCGCGCACCGCCATGAGCCGGCACGACAGACAGCTGATCCGATTCCTGAAAGCGAACGGCTCGGACCTGATCGCTGATTCGGCGGGTTAACGCGACGTGCGAGATGTTGCGCGCGGTAATGCCGTGATCGGTTACCATTCGCCGCCGGTCAGAGCGGAATAACAGGCCGTATGCACGAGTTCGTGGTCTGGTTGGCAGGCACCACCGGAAGCGCTGCGCTACGCACGTCCGATGCAGCGCTCGCGTGGGTGGAGTCGTTCCACATATTTTCAATCGCGGTGTTCGTCGGCACGCTCGCAATGGTTGATTTCCGGTTGCTGGGCTGGTCGTTTCGCAACGTCCTCGTATCGGAGATGACGTCGCGCGTCTTACCTTGGTCGATTGGTGCGTTCTCGGTGGTTGTGACGTCCGGCGTACTGCTGTTCTACGCCTCGCCGGTTCGCGCCTTTCACAGCGTTTGGTTTCGCCTGAAAGTCCTTCTGTTGCTTGCCGGCCTGGTGAACGCTGCGCTCTTTCACTACCGCGTGTCCCGTGACCGGCAGCGGTGGGATTACGCGCGACCGCCCATACGGGCGCGGTTTGCGGCCGGCGTCTCGCTCACGGCCTGGTGTCTGGTTATCGTATGCGGACGCCTCATCGAGTATCAGTGGTTCGATTGCGAACGGCCGCAAAGCTACTTCGTGATATGGCTCGCCGGGTGTCTCGCGTATGAGTGAGCTGATTTTTCCGCTGTTCCAGTGGTTGGAGCAGTCGGCGCTCGCTGCGCTGATGCGCGATTCGGATCGACTGATGGCGCTTTGCGCCGTGGCGCACCTTGCAGGACTCTGCCTGCTGGTGGGCTCCCGCCTGTTGATCGACCTGCGGGTGCTGAATCTTGGATTGACCCGCCTGAGCGTTGGTCAGGTGGCGTCCGATACGGATCCATGGTTTCGGACGGGCCTCGCTGTACTGCTCGTGTCCGGTCTGTGCCAACTGGCTCCCGAGGCGGCATCGATGTTCGGTACCGGCGCATTCCGGACGAAATTCTGGGCGCTGGCTGGTGCGCTGGGATTTCACGTGATCGTGTATCGAAAGACGCTCGCGCGGTACGAGTTGGAACAGCGCAGTGCGCCCTGGACCGGGCAGCTCGCCGCCGCAGTCTCGCTGACGCTCTGGCTTTTGGTGATGCTCGGAGGCCGCTGGCTCGCGGTTCGGTAGCGCTCGATGTGAGCCGGATCAGCTGTCCCAGACGAACGGAGCCGACACACTCACTTCGTGGGCGAGTTCGGCGGGGGGCTCGATCGTCACCACAACCGGCTGGGCACGTGATTCCGTTACGACGATTTCGGGCACGTCGTTGCCGAGCGCGGACGATTGAAAAGGTGCCAGGGCAGGGCGATCGGTTGTTGTGGGTCCAGCGAGCCACGCCGCGACCAGTAAGGTGGCCACGCCCGACACCAGCAGATGTCGACCGTTGGGATAATTGGGATAGCGCGTCGGGACGCGCCCGGCGTGAGTGTCCATCGAAAAAACCTCTGTAAAAGTCGGGCGAAGCCGTTAGGCGCCCTGGTCAATCGGCACAGTCTGCCGACGCTGAGACACTTTTACCGTGCGCAAGCGCACAACTCGGGAAGATGCCCGCTCTTCGTGCAGGTGGCTTGCGTTTGAGGTTGGCGGGTTGGGAGCGAATCCGCCCGATTTTAGATTGTGTCGGTCACACCGCGAACGAACAGTGGTTCCATTGCTTCGCTCGAGACATCCGAAGTCATCTGCGTCTGGTCCGGTTTCTCGATGGGTTGCGCTGCTGCGCGCAAGAGCGTCTCAAGCAGCGTTGCGTCGCTGGACGTATTGAGAAAAAAGTCGTCGCGACTCAGCACATAGTGCACTGCGCGGTGCAGCGCCTGCTCGTTGTGCAGTGGCATATACCAGCTGAAGC
Organism: Candidatus Azotimanducaceae bacterium; assembly: GCA_965216695.1. Classification (GTDB taxonomy): domain Bacteria; phylum Pseudomonadota; class Gammaproteobacteria; order Pseudomonadales; family Azotimanducaceae. Next base: position 83,057 of record OZ244212.1, read on the forward strand.
GTTTTTCCGGATCATCGTCACGCCACCTGCGACGGGCAATCGACTTGATCGTCTGAACCGCGACGCCGTCGGCGCGGCAACGGCGGACCAGACGGTCGAAATCCTGCGCATACTCGGGCTGCGACATCATCGTAAAGTTGTAGGGCAGCAATACCGAGGCGAATGGGTACTTTTCGAGACTGCGCATGTGGGCCGCGGCGACCTGTGTGCCGTGGCCGGTGACACCAATGTGCGCAACCAGCCCTTCGTCACGCGCATCAATCAACGCTTCCAGCGCGCCGCCCGGACCCATCGCCTGGTCCCACTCTTTTTCGTCGACCAGATTGTGCATCTGAATCAGATCCACCGAGTCCACGCCAAGTCGTTCGAGCGAGCGGTGCAGTTCTGCGCGCGCGTCGGTTGCGCTACGTTGGCCGGTTTTCGTGGCCAGAAACACGTTCTTTCGATGGTCGCGCAGCCAGGGAGCCAGTCGCAACTCAGACTCGCCGTAGGACGCTGCGGTGTCGATGTGGTTCAGACCCCACTCGGTGATCAGCGCCAGGGTCTTGTCTGCCCGTTCCTGGCTCATTCCACCGAGCGCAGCGGCGCCGAAAATCAAACGGGAACTCTGGTGGCCGGTGCGTCCGAACGGCGCGGTGGGGATCATTGGCTCAGCCTGGTTGCTTGCGTTGCGCGACGATACCGGTAAAGGTAACCGTGCACTCGAATCGAGGCAAATGGGCGTGACAACAACCGTATTCCGCGACGTTACCGTCTACGACGGCACGGGTTCACCGGCGCAGACGCTCGATGTGGGCATCGAGGAAGACCGCTTCGTGCTGCCGCCTCCGGCGGGAGCGGGCGACGTGATTGACGGCACCGGCCTCGCGTTGGCCCCGGGTTTCATCGACGTGCATACGCATGACGACTTTGCCTGCCTGTTGCACCCGGATATGTCGTTTAAGGTGCTCGGGGGTGTCACAACCTGCGTTGTCGGCAATTGTGGGATGGGTGCGGCGCCCCGGCGGGCCGCAGGGGTCATGGCGCGTGCGTTTCACCCCCGCGCCGACCTACCGGATTGGGACGGCTACCGCGGGTATGCCGATCGGGTGCGCCAGTCGCCCGCGTCCGTGAACGTCGGTTTTCTCGCCGGCCACGGAACGATACGGCTGTCGAGCATGGGCAGCGACAACCGGGCGCCGACGTCAGCCGAAATGAACGGGATGCGTGCTTTGGTCCGAGAGGCGCTCGAAGCAGGGGCGCTGGGTCTTTCCAGCGGCCTGGTGTACGAACCTGGATGTTATGCCGAAACGGACGAACTCATAGCGCTGGCGTCGGAGATGAAGGGGACCGGTGCGCTGTACACCACGCATATGCGTGACGAGGGCCTCTACCTGGTGGAATCGGTGGAGGAGGCCATAGCGATTGGCCGTGCGGCCGGTGTCGGCGTTCAGATCAGCCACCATAAAGCCTCGGGACGGGCAGCGTGGGGGCGGGTGTCCGAAAGTCTGGCAACGATCGAAGCGGCGCAGCGCAGCGGGCTGGATGTGCATGCCGATCAGTATCCGTACACGGCGGGTAGCACGGTGTTGTCTGCGGTGTTCAAAGCAGGGCGCTTCGGTACGGGTTCGGACTCGTTGGAAGCTGCCGATGTCGTGGTGGCTGCGGCTGAGGGACATGCTCAGTGGGAGGGGCGCTCGATTGCGGAAATCGCGGCAGAACTGGACATCTCGGCGGACGAAGCCGCGGGACGCATTCTCGAGGCTGTGCCTGGCACGACCGTGATTCTGCATGCGATGAATGAAGAGGATGTGCAGCGCGTGATGCGCCATCCGACCACGATGATCGGGTCCGATGGAATTCCGACGCTCGATGGCAAACCGCATCCCAGACTGTATGGAACGTTTGCCCGCGTGCTCGGCCACTATGCACGCGACCTGTCGCTCTTTTTTATGGAGGAAGCCGTGTACCGGATGACGGGTTTTCCGGCCGCCAAATTCGGGTTGCCCGACCGCGGTGTGATTCGCAGTGGCGCGCTGGCCGACGCGGTGCTTTTCGATCCCGAACGGATTCGCGATCGCGGTACGTTCTCGGATCCAAAGCAGACTCCGGAGGGGATACACGGGGTCTGGGTTGCGGGGCAACGCACGGTGGCCGACGGTGCACACACGGGCGCTCGGGCAGGCCGGGTTCTCGCACGGTTGGATCGCTGAATCCGTCACCGCATCCGGGTGCGCAGGTACGCGGAGGGCGGTAGAATCACCGGCACGTTTTTATCTGAACACCAGCAAAAACCAATCGGGGGAGCACTCATGGCTGCTTTTTTCATTGCTCAGTATGTCGTTAACGATCCGGCCGGGTATCAGGAGTATCAGGCGGGTGCGGGGCCGACGCTCGCGGCACACGGTGGCGAACTCGTATCGTTCGATGTTGCGTCGGAAACGGTGGAGGGATCTCCGCCAGGACCACAGACTGTAATCATCAAGTTTGAAACAACGGAGCAGGCCAAGGGCTGGTACAACTCACCCGATTACCAGGCGGTTGTGGGCAAGCGTCTGGCCGCAACGGAAGGGTTCGCGGTGATCTCGCAATCCATGAACGCTGGCGGATGAGACCGGGCGTTCACCCACGCAGCGGGTAATCAGTTTGTTGAGGTGTCGGTATGAGTGAGAGTCCCTCCGCGGCCGACTCGGTCGCGGATATTGATCTGTTCTCGACGGAGACACTGATTGATCCGTATGACGCCTACCGCACGTTGCGGGATCACGCGCCCGTTCACTTCGTACCGTCGATGAACGTCCACGTCGTAACCCGCTACGACCTGCTGCGCGAGGCCATCCGGGACACGGAGCGTTTTTCCAGCAAGTACGACGGATTTCTGCAGGCGTCTCAGCAGATCCTGTTCGAATCAGCGCCTGCGGAAACGCAGGCCCGGTTGCTGGAGCTGGACGCCCAGATGGTGAAGATTCCGCCCACGATGCTGACGCTCGATGAGCCGGAGCACACGCGCTTCCGCTCGCTCGTCGCGGAACTCTTCACGGCCAGCCGCATTCGCGAAGCCGAGGCGGCAGTACAGGCGGTAATCGACGACTGTGCGGACACCTTGGCGCAAGGTGACGCGCTCGATTTCATGGAGGCCTTCGGCGCCCCGGTGCCATTGCATATCATTGCTACGCGCCTAGGGATTCCGGACGAAGACCGTGCGTTCTTCTACGAGGCCGCCACGTCGGCCGCGTCTGCACTGCGGCTGAGTCCGCTTACGCCGGAACAGCTGGTTCGACGCTCGGAGACTGCGCTCGCGCTGCAGAGGCTTTTGATCCGACTCGCCGAAGCACGGCGCGAAGAACCTGCGGACGACATGATCTCCATCCTCGCCAACAGCCGTCTGGAGGATGAAGACCGTTTGCTGACCCACGGTGAGCTGCTGAGCGTGCTCAATCAGTTTCTGGTTGCGGGGCACGAGACCACGTCGAGCACGTTCGGCTGGGGCATGTTGATGCTGTGCAAAAACCCGGGTCTGGAAGATTCGATCCGCGGCGAGCCGAAACGGATTCGCACATTCGTGGAAGAGAGCCTACGTGTCGAAGCGCCGGTGCAGGGGCTGCCGCGCGTGGTGACGCGCGATACCGAGCTTGGCGGGTATCCGCTGCCGGCGGGCAGCATGATCATGCTCCGCTATGGCGCCGCCAACAGAGACGAGCGTCAATTCGAGGACCCAGACACCGTGAACGTGGAGCGCGCCAAAGCGGGCATGCAGATGGCGTTTGGCTCAGGTGTGCACCATTGCATTGGAGCACCGCTTGCACGTCAGGAACTGAATCTGGGTTTCGCGACGCTGCTCGACCGATTCGAAGGATTCACTCTGGACGAGGATTATCCGCCACCGCAGGCGGAACCCAGCTTCATTCTTCGCAACCTGCCGGTGCTGCGGATTCGGTATCGAAAGCGATAGCAATTCGCGCGGCGTCTAACAGGCCCTAGAACACGCGGCCTTCGAGCGGCCCGATGACGATCCAATCGACTACGAAGCTCACCACCACCAGCACGAAGATCACAATGCCGAGTACGCCGAGCAGGCGCCAGCCGTGGAAACGTTTCGGCCCATGATCTGGAGGCGCGGTCTGGGGGTTTTTGGACATACCTCGATAATAGATGGGGTCAGAGTAAAGGGACAGATCAAAGGGACAGAGTCCTTTTGATCTGTCCCTTTACTCTGACCCCAACCGTTCCCCACCCCTTTCCTTGACCGGGTAGGGGACCCGCCAGATAATACGCGGCCTTTGTATTCTGCGCCCGTGGCCAAACTGGATAAGGCACCGGCCTACGAAGCCGGGGATTAGAGGTTCGAATCCTCTCGGGCGCGCCATTTCACTGGATCATCCGATTCTGTCCGTCACGATGGAGAGGCCCGTGCTCGAAGAACCCAACCTCATACGAGCCGGTGTCGGGCTGATGCTGTCGGGCATGGCCACGGTATTTGCGTTCCTAGTTCTGCTCGTTGCAGCCACGCGTGGTCTCGGCTGGCTGGCATCGATTCTTACTTCCGATCAATCGCCCATCGAGACGAGCGCAGACGATGCAGAACAGATTGCGGCTGTGACCGCCGCGGTTGCGCACCACCGCGCGCTGCACGGCTCGATTTCCGGCTGAGGAGCACCTAGCGATGAGCGAGACAAAGCCGCTAGGCGTAACGGAGGTCGTTTTGCGCGACGGCCATCAGAGCCTGCTCGCGACGCGCATGCGGCTGCAAGACATGCTGCCGATTGCGCAGAAAATCGACGAGATCGGGTACTGGTCGATCGAATCCTGGGGCGGTGCCACGTTCGACGCGTGCATTCGCTACCTCGGAGAAGATCCGTGGGAACGGATGCGAAAGCTCAAAGCTGCGATGCCGAAGACACCCCAGCAGATGCTCCTGCGGGGGCAAAACCTGTTGGGATACCGCCACTACGCCGATGACGTGGTCCATCGCTTCGTTGAGCGCGCGGCTGCGAACGGCGTGGACGTGTTCCGGATCTTTGACGCGATGAACGATCCGCGAAACCTGCAGACTGCCATCGCGGCAACGCTTGCGGTCGGCAAACACGCGCAAGGCACGATTTCGTACACGGTGAGTCCGGTACACACGCTCGATTCGTGGGTAGATCTCAGCAGACGCATTGAGGATCTCGGCGCGCAATCACTCGCAATCAAGGACATGGCGGGCTTACTTCGACCGTACGTTGCGTTCGAATTGGTTAGCCGCCTTAAAGAGGTGCTCGAGATCCCGATCCACATGCACTGCCACGCAACCACTGGATTGTCCACGGCAACCTGTCTCAAGGCCGCCGAGGCGGGTGCGGACAATCTCGACACGTCGGTGTCGTCGATGAGCATGACCTACGGCCATACGCCTACCGAGTCATTGGTGGCGATGCTGGAAGGCACTCCGCGCGCAACCGGGCTCAATCTGCAGGCGATCGAAGAAGTGGCCGCCTACTTCCGGCCGGTAAGAGCCAAGTACGCGCAGTTCGAAGGATCCCTGAAAGGCGTCGACTCACGCATTCTGATCGCACAAGTCCCGGGCGGCATGTTGACCAATCTCGAAAATCAACTGCGCGAACAGAACGCCAGCGACCGGTTCGACGAAGTGCTGCAGGAGATTCCCCGGGTGCGTGAGGAACTGGGTCTGATTCCGCTGGTTACGCCAACCTCGCAGATCGTAGGTTCGCAAGCCGTGCTCAACGTTCTGATGGGCGAGCGGTACAAGACCGTAACGAAGGAGGCTGCCGGTGTTCTCTCAGGCGAATACGGCGCCACGCCCGCGCCGGTCGACGAGGCGTTACGCGCCCGCGTCCTGAACGGCCGCGAACCCGTCACCGGGCGCCCGGCGGAACGCCTGTCCCCGGAAATGGAAACCCTGATCGGCGACGTGAAACGCCTGTCTGATCAGGAGGGCGTTCGCCTGGCGGACGAGGCGGTTGATGATGCGCTCACGCTCGCGCTTTTCGGCCAGACTGCCGAGAAGTTCTTGCGCAATCGCGATAATTCGGACGCATTCGAACCGGACCCCACAGCCGCGCCGGCCGAGACGTCGACCTCGGAGCCGCAACCGCCCGAGCGTGGCCGGCGGACGACGTACGATGTGGAGGTGAACGGCCGGATGTTTCGCGTGCGTGTCAACGCGGCGGGTACGTCGGCCGAAAGCGCGGAGCCCTTGGAACCTGAGGCTGCAGAGGCGGAAGGTGATTCCGTGGAAGCTCCGCTTGCTGGCAATGTGTTCAAGATATTGCGGCGCAAGGGCGAGGCCGTCGGGGAGGGCGAGCCGGTGCTGGTCCTCGAAGCAATGAAGATGGAGACCGAGATCAGCGCCCCGGTTGCTGGCACGGTGCGCGAGATATTCGTGTCCGAAGGCGACGCGGTGCCCGTCGGTGGGCCACTCTTTCGACTTGGCTGAGTCATGACATTGATCGACGTGCTCTGGCAGGCGTCCGGCTTTGCCCAGATTACGGGTGGCCAGCTGGCAATGATCGTGATCAGCGGCGTGCTGCTGTATCTGGCTGTTGCACACAGGTTCGAACCGTTACTGCTCGTTACGATCGGTTTTGGCGGAATTCTGAGCAACATCCCGGGCGTCGAGATCGCTACTGGCGACGGACTGTTACACCTGATCTATCAGGTTGGCATTGAAACCGGCGCATTTCCGTTGCTTATCTTCATGGGCGTTGGCGCCCTAACAGATTTTGGTCCAATGCTCGCCAATCCGAAAACCCTTCTGCTTGGCGCGGCCGCGCAGTTCGGCATATTCGCCACGCTGCTGGGTGCACTGGCGCTGAGTGCACTCGGTTGGTTGGACTTTTCGGTGCGGGAGGCAGCCGCGATCGGCATCATCGGCGGCGCGGATGGGCCTACCGCAATCTACGTGGCGGGGCAACTGGCCCCGCATCTTCTGGGTGCGATTGCGGTGGCCGCGTATTCCTACATGGCGCTGGTGCCGGTGATACAGCCGCCGATTATGAAAGCCCTCACGACCCAGAACGAACGCCGCCTGCCCATGCGGCAGGCGCGCGATGTTTCCAAACTGGAACGGATGCTCTTCCCGCTGTTGTTGCTAGTGCTTGTGGCTCTCGTGGTACCGTCGGCCGCGCCATTGATCGGCATGCTCTGCTTCGGCAACTTCGTACGCGAATGTGGTGTGGTTGAACGCCTCTCGGAAACGATCCGGGGTGCACTGATCAACATCGTAACGATATTTCTCGGTTTGGCTGTGGGGTCCAAACTGCGCGCCGATCAATTTCTGCAGCCCGAGACGTTGGGGATTCTGCTGCTGGGAGCACTCGCATTCTGCATCGGTACGGCAAGCGGCATTCTGATGGCGAAGCTGATGAATCTCTTGCCTGGCACGAAGATCAATCCACTGATCGGTGCAGCCGGCGTATCTGCGGTGCCGATGGCCGCGCGCGTGGTCAATCGGGTAGGTTTAGAAGCCAACCGCCACAATGTGCTGCTGATGCATGCAATGGGGCCGAATGTAGCCGGCGTAATCGGGTCGGCAATCGCGGCCGGCGTTCTGATCATGCTGGCGGGTGGGTGACGACCGGCGAATCATCGTTCTGTTTGCGGTAAACTCCCGCCACTTGTGGAAACGTGCCGGGTTGTAGGCGCGCGCGACGGCCGAATAACCATGATTGAAACTCTCCGCCGAATCGTATTTTTCGTGCTGATAACAACAGCCATTCCGGCCGCGTTCGCGCAGACGCAGTTCTGGGCGGGACTCGGCAGTTTCCGGGACGTTGCGCGCGCCGAACGGGAACTCGAGGCAGCGCGCGACGCGTTGCAGGATTCGTACTCAATCGTTCCATCCGAAACGGCGAATGGCTATGTGTATCGTGTGCTTTCAGGCCCGCTCGAGAGCCGTGATGAAGCCCAAGCGCGCATCGCAACAGCCAAAGCCGCGGGGTTCGGCCACGCGTGGTTGCTTGCGACGAGTGATCAGACGACGGGTGGATCGAGCTTCGCGAACGACGCGCCGGATGTGTACGACGTGAGCTCCGGGCGCTGGCAGGATCTGGACGACGATCTGGATTCGGACTCGTCCTATCACGACGAAATCACGGAATTGCTCGGGCCGACCGAGACCGATGATGCGTACCAATCCACGCCGGACGTGGAGCTCAGAAAGCGCGCCGGCGAACAGGAGATCATCGAAGAAGCACCGGAAGAGTATCGGGTGCACAAACTACGCCGGGATGCGCGTGCTGGACCGGCCAGCGAGCGCGGGCCCCCGGGTGCTGAACCCACCACCGCCTACTCCGCTTCCCCCCGCCCCGCTCCGATCATCCTCCCCCGCTTCAACCACGCCGACACCCGCATAGAAATCGACGGTTTACTGACCGAGAGTGAATGGACCCGGGCAAAGACGCTCGATGATTTCGTAACGATCGAACCGGATACGCTGGCAGAGCCGCCGTACCGGACGGTCGCGCGGTTGCTGTATACCGAGCGCGGACTCTACGTCTCATTCGAGTTGGAGCAGCCTGCCGACTCGCTGGTGCGCTGGCTGTCGGCGCGAGACAAAGGTCAACTCAACCGCGATCACGTAGGCGTGATTCTGGACACGTCGGGAACTGGCCGGTACGGCTATTGGATCGGGCTTGCGCTGGGTGACAATCAGTTCGACGGTACGTTGCGCCCGGAACGTGAGCTGAGCGATCGCTGGGACGCCGCGTGGTACGGAGCGACTGCGGAAACGCCGACAGGCTGGGCGGCGGAGATTTTCTTGCCCTGGTCGCAAACCGCTATGCCCAAAACGGACGGTTCGCGACAGATGGGATTGTACGTTTCGCGCAAGATGTCGACGCTGGGCGAACGCTGGGCGATTCCCGCACTGCCGCCAACGCAGGCAAAGTTTATCTCGGCGATGCGCCCGATTCAGATGGAAGGCGTGAATCCCCGCCAGCAATGGAGCCTGTTTCCCTTCGCGTCGGTTACCTACGACGAGCTGGACGACAAAAACAGGTACAAAGTGGGTGCGGACGTCTTCTGGCGCCCATCTACCAATTTTCAGTTGACGGGTACCGTCAATCCGGACTTCGGCAACGTGGAAAGCGACGACGTTATCGTCAACCTCACTGCGTTCGAAACGTTTTTTCCGGAGAAACGGTTGTTCTTTCTGGAGGGTCAGGAAATCTTCGTGACCACGCCGCGCGCCGATCCGGACAACAACCGCGAACCGCTCTCGCTGTTGAACACCCGGCGCATCGGCGGCAAGCCGCGGCCTCCCGACGCGCCGGGCGTACGTGTTCCACTCGCCGAACTCAGTCAACCTGCCGAACTGCTGGGCGCGGCGAAATTCACCGGCCAGGCGGGAGGGCTCCGATTCGGCGCACTCGGCGCGATGGAGGACGACGTGCAATTCCACGTCGGCGCGCAGAACATCGGGCAATCCGGCAGCGACTACGGGGTAGCCCGCGTTCTCTACGAATCCTCGTCCGGTGGCGGATACCGCAGCATCGGCTGGCTCGGAACCGCCGCACTGCACCCTGACCGCGATGCGCTGGTACACGGCATAGACGCGCACTATCTTTCCGACAGCGGTCGGTGGAAGTGGGATTCGCAGTTTCTCTACAGTGACGTAGACGACGACGCAGACCCGGAACAGGGCCAGGGTTACGGCGGCTTGCTGGACCTCGTCTACACACAACGTCGCGGGCTTAAGTTCACTGCAGGTGTCAGCTATTTCGACGACCGGCTCGACATCAACGATTTGGGATTTCTGCGACGCAATGATGCGCTCAATGTGAAACTGGGGATGCAGTGGGTTCGTGCCGGCATCGATTGGGCACGCGAAGCTCTGTACCAGCCATTCGTGGAACACGAGTGGAACGATGCGGGCGAGATGGTACGTTCAGGCTTCGGGTTGCGCCAGAGGTATCTGCTGAACAACCTGGCGAGGCTCGAGCTGAGCGCGAACTTCTTTCCCAAGCGGTTCGAGGACCGCAACAGCTTTGGCAATGGCAGCTATCGCATTGAGGAACGTCCCGATATCACAATCGAATACGAGTCGGACACCGCGATGCGATTCAGCTACTGGTCTGAAGCGTTTTTCGCGGGCGAGCAGCAGGGCGGTGCGGCGATGGGCCTGTTTGGTGGTATCCGCTGGCGCCCGAGGCTGGGTCTGAACCTGAATCTCTGGGGCGGATACATCGATCGGGATGGTTGGCTGCTGCATCAGGAGGGTCGAAACTTCACGACGTTCCAGGCGGAAGAGTTGGAGGCGGCGTTCGAGCTCGACTATTTTCCCTCGGCTAGACATCAGTTCCGCCTGGCGCTGCAATGGATAGGAATTCGTGCCGAAGAAGATGCGTTCTTTCTGATACCACAGCGCCCCGGAAGCCTGATTGAAACCGACAAGCCGCCAGGACCCAGCGACAATTTTGCGCTGTCGCAGTTGAGTTTTCAGGCACGCTACCGCTGGCAGATCGCGCCGTTGTCTGATCTGTTCGTGGTGTATACGCGAAACGGCCTGCGCAACACTGACCGAGACGACTTTGGCGGGCTGTTCGAGTCCGCGTTCAATGATCCGCTGACCGCAGAACTGACGGTTAAGCTGCGGTACCGGTTCGGGAGTTGACGCGGTTGGAAAGAAATGGGGCGGGGTGCCTCGTCGACGAGATTGGGTAACCGAGCGGTACTCGCCGCTTCAGACGCTGTGATAGGCTCCTGTTGTGCGGCCTCGTAGTTCAACGGATAGAACGACCGCCTCCTAAGCGGTAGATGCAGGTTCGATTCCTGCCGGGGCTACCAATCTCCGGCACTTGATTGCTGCACGCTCAATGCCAGATGACATGGTTTTTCCGCCTCACGCCCGCCTGTACCCTCCCGCCACGCCGCCGTATCATCAGATCAACCGAGTCCAGGATCACACCATGTACGACTATCTGATCAAAAACGCTGTCATCGTCGACGGCACCGGCAAAGCACCGTTCACCGGCGACGTAGCCGTTGAAGGCGGACAGATCGTTGACGTGGGGTCGGTCGACGGGCGCAGCCGGGAGACGATAAACGCTGACGGCGCTCATCTGACGCCGGGTTGGGTAGATGTGCACACGCACTATGACGGGCAGGTGAGTTGGGACGACAAAATCGACCCCTCCTTCAGCCACGGTGTCACGTCCATTGTGATGGGCAATTGCGGCGTAGGCTTCGCCCCCTGTCCACCCGGCGATCCGCAGCAGATGATCGAGCTGATGGAGGGCGTAGAGGATATTCCGGGTTCGGCGTTGTCGGAAGGTATCGAATGGGGCCGGTGGGAGTCGTTTCCCGAGTACATCGACTACCTGGACAGTCGCCGGTTTACGTTGGACGTCGGCACGCAGATTCCACACTCCGCATTGCGCTACTACGTGATGGGCGAGCGCGCGCTGCACCATGACGATGCAACCGCAGATGACCTGGCTGCGATGGCTGCCATCGTGGAAGAGGGATTGCGGGCGGGCGCGCTGGGTTTTTCCACGTCGCGCACGATCGGACACCGGTCTGTGGCCGGCGAACCGATTCCGGGTACGTTTGCGCCGCAGGATGAGCTACTGGCCATCGCCGGTGCGATGAAAGCGGCCGGCAAGGGCGTGTTTCAAGCAGTACCGGCCGGCGTCGTCGGCGACATTGCCGGGCCGGAACGTTGGACCACCGAGCAGGAAGTTGAGCGTTTTGCGGATGTGGCTCGTCATTCGGGGCGTCCGTGTACGTTCACGCTCGTTCAGAACGGCAATCGACCGGATCAGTGGCGCAACTGCCTCGAGATCGTGGAGCGGGAAAATGCGAAGGACGTAACCCTTCGCCCGCAGGTAACGACCCGACCGATCGGATTCGTCACCAGTCTGCGCTCGTACCACATGTTTCAGCGTCGAGAGACCTACCTGAAACTCCAGCACCTGCCGTTCGAACAGATGCTCGCAGAAATGCGTAAGCCCGAGATTCGCCAGGCGATTCTCTCCGATGCAGACGTGCCGCCGGACCAGCCGGGCGTTATGGCAAACGTGTACGGTCTGCTGGCCATGGCGGCACCCAGCATGTTCCCGATCGAGATGCCGATCAACTATGAGCCGGAACCGGGTGGCAACTTCGGTGCGCTTGCGGCGGCTGCCGGGAAGGACGTACCGGAATATGTCTACGACTACCTCACCGCCGGAGACGGCACCGCGTTTGCGATTCTGCTTGGCGCCAACTTCGTCGACGGCTCGTTCAGCGTGATGGAAGAAATGATCCAGCATCCGGAAACAACGATCGGTCTTTCCGACGCCGGTGCGCACGTTAATCTCATCTTCGATGCGGTGAACCCGACCTATCAGATCACGCATTGGGTACGCGATCGTACGCGCGGTCCGCGTATGCCGATCGAGCTGATGGTGCACAAGCAGACACTGCGCAACGCCGAGTTGTTCGGGTTGCAGGACCGCGGCAGCATCGAGCTTGGCAAGCGCGCCGACCTGAACCTGTTCGATCTATCGCAACTGCAACTCGGCGCGTTGGCCGTTCACCGTGACCTACCGGCCGGCGGTTCACGAATTCTGCAACCGGCACACGGGTATCTGGCAACGTTCGTCCACGGCGTGCGCACGCGGCAGAACGACGAAGACACGGGCGCTCGGCCGGGTCGGGTTATTCGCGCCTGATCACGCGACGCTTCGCTACAGACCGGCGCGTGAGGGTCAATCTTCAGCGCAAGCGTGTTGGCGTGTAGTTGGTGGGGCAGGATCCAGTCGTTATCGTCGGTTCCGGTCACGCCGCACTCTGCGCGGGACTTGCGGTGTTGGAGCAGGAGCTGCCCGCATTGATTGTCGATGTTGCGCCGGTGTCGGAACACGGCGGCAACGGGCGCTATACCGCAGGCGCAATCCGTTTTGCATACAACGACCGTTCTGCAGTGGTCGAGCTGCTCGGCGATCCGGAGGACCCGCGCATCAAACGCTGCGATTTCGGTACCTACACTGCCGAGCAGTTTCTCGAGGATCTAGCGCGATTCAACAGGGAAGGGGAGCCAGGCGGCGTCGATCCAAACGCTCACCAGCGGCGCATGGTGAGCGACAGCGGTGCGCTGTTGCGCTGGCTACACGACTACGGCATCGCCTTCGAACCCATTTATGCACGCCAATCGTTCGAACGTGATGGCCGGTACCACTTTTGGGGTGGCTTGACGCTGTCTGCGGTCGGTGAAGGCGAGGGTCTGATCGCGGCGGAGCGTGACGCCTTCCAGGCGCGGGGTGGCCAGATCAGACACCACATGCGCATGCACGAGATTCTGCAGGATTCGCTTGGTTGTCGGGTCGCAGGCATACGTTGCGAGTGTGCTGGACGTAGCGTCGACGTACGTGCATCCAGTGTGATTCTCGCCTGCGGCGGGTTCGAGGCGAACGCCAATCTGCGCGAGCACTACCTTGGTCCCGCGTGGCACCATGCCAAGGTACGGGGAAGTCGGTTCAATCGTGGGGACGGCCTCGAAGCCGCTCGGCGCATTGGCGCAGACGTCGCGGGCCGGTTCGATCGTTGCCACGCGGTACCCATGGACCTGGCGACGCCCGACTACGGGAATCCGGCGCTGCCGCATTCTGAGCGCAAGCGGTATCGCAAAATCAGCTACGCGCTTGGCGTGATGCTGAATGCACGGGGTGAGCGTTTCGTGGACGAAGGCGCGGATTTCCGGAACTACACCTACGCACAATACGGAGCGCGGATTCTCGATCAGCCCGGACACCGCGCGTGGCAGGTATTCGATGCCAAAGTTGCCGACCTTTTGTACGACGATTACCGGTTCGAACACGCATCGAAAGTCACCGCGGATTCGCTTCAAGAATTGCTGCGCCAGCTTACCGACATTGATCACAGGCGAGCTGCGGCGACGCTCTGCGACTTCAACGCAGCCGTCGATCTCACCACACCATTCGAGCCTGCAGTGAAAGACGGTCGTGCAGCTAAAGGTATTAGCCCCCCCAAGAGTCATTGGGCTAACCGATTGGATACGGCGCCGTTTGCCGCCTACCCGGTGACGTGCGGCATTACGTTCACCTATGGCGGACTCCGCTGTGACGTCGACGGCGCGGTATTGAACACCAACGGCGAAGCGATACCGGGGCTCTACTGTTGCGGCGAACTTCTTGGCGGTGTGTTTTCAGGCGGCTATCCGGGCGGCAGTGGTCTCACCTCGGGCGGCGTATTCGGTCGGGCGGCGGGTGCTGCCGCAGCCCGATACGCCGTTGCGACGCCCGCTGAGTAGATGCGAACGTTTCTTGCGAGCAGCGCGCTGGTTCTCATTGGCTTTGCGGCGGGCATTGCCTGGTTCTATTGGGGCTCTGGCGTTCCTCCGGTAAGCGCACCGAGCGCGGGCAGCGTCGAAAGATCTGAATGGGATCTGCCACGGCTACCTGAACCGTTTGCGGGACGCATTGCGCGCAGCGAACTCCGCTCGAGGGCAGCGTTTCCAGACCCGGTCCGCGCCCCAAGCGGTGCGCCCAACGTGGTACTCATTCTCACCGACGATGTTGGGTTCGGTGCATCCAGCACATTCGGCGGACCGATCCCGACCCCGGCTCTGGATGCGTTGGCTGAAAACGGTCTTGTCTACAACCGGTTTCACACCACCGCAATGTGTTCGCCGACCCGTGCGGCGCTGCTCACGGGTCGAAACGCGCACCGGGTCGGCAACGGACTCGTATCGAACCTCGCCACCGGTTACCCGGGCTACAACGGTGAGATCCCGAGAAGCGCTGCGACGATTGGCCGGATTCTGACGGGCAACGGTTACAACACCGCCTTCTTCGGCAAGCACCACAACGTACCGGAGTGGCACTCCTCCGCCGCAGGGCCGTTCGACCTATGGCCAACCGGGCTTGGATTCGAATATTTCTATGGGTTTTTGAACGGCGACACCGACCAGTTCCGCCCTGTGCTTTACCAGGGGGTGACTCGGGTAACCGAAACCCCGGCGGATGATTTCGTGCTGGATCGCGGCCTAGTGGATCGCGCAGTTCGGTGGTTGCACGATCAGCAGGCCGCCGCACCCGACAAACCGTTCTTTGTGTATCTTGCGCCCGGAACAGCCCACGCGCCGCATCAGGCCCCCAAACGATGGATCGACGCGTTCGACAGACAGTTCACCGAAGGTTGGGACCATGTGCGCGCCGCCACCCATCGACGACAGCTCACACAGGGCATCGTTCCAGCGGGTACGAAGTTGACCCCACGTCCCGAGGATCTACCGCCGTGGGACAGCCTGTCGCCGGCCGCTCAGCAAATGCACGCGCGTTTCATGCAGGTGTTCGCCGCAACGCTCGCGCATCAGGACCAGCAGATGGGTCGATTGTTCAACGAGATCCGAAGAATGGGGCGCATGGACAACACACTCGTGTTCTTCATTCAGGGCGACAACGGCGGTAGTGCGGAAGGCGGTGTCGACGGCACGCTGAATGAGATCGGCACGCTCGCCAACGGCCTGAATGAATCGGTCGAAAACATGCACGCGTGGCTTGAACGCATGGGCGGCCCAGAGACCTACCAGACCTATTCGGCCGCCTGGGCATGGGCCACGCACGCGCCCTTTCAGTGGACCAAAACGATTGCATCCCACCTTGGCGGCACCCGAAACGGTCTGGTGGTTTCGTGGCCCAGGCGCATTCGCAATCAGGGGATACGCTCGCAGTTTCATCATGTCGTCGACGTGGTTCCGACCATCCTGGCGGCTGCCGGTATCGGTCCGCCTGCGACGGTCGACGGCATACCCCAACTGTCGCTGGATGGGGTCGATATGTCGTACGCGTGGGATCTGCCGGACGCGCCGGAGGCGCGGCAGACTCAATACTTCGAGCTGATGGGACATCGCGCGATCTATCACGACGGATGGATGGCCAGCACTACGCCGAAACTGCCACCTTGGAGCCAGTCCTCACCAGCGCCTGGGGAACCCCAGTGGGAGCTCTATCACCTGGAAACCGATTTTAGCCAGAGCAATAACGTTGCAGCGGACTTCCCGCAGCGTCTGGAGGAACTGAAAGCGCTCTGGTGGCAGGAGGCGCAACGCAACGGCGTGCTCCCGGTCGACGAAAGGCGGGGCGCGCTGCGCGCCATTCCACGGCTGCTGCGCGGCACCCCTCGAACGGAGTACCGCTACTTCGCCGGGACCTCGGTGTATCCGGAGCAGGCGCCGTCGCTGATGGCCAAGGACTTCAGCGTGGTGGCAACGTTTACCGAGCCCGTGGGGCACGACACCTCAGGCGTCGTGATGGAATTGGGCAGTTACTTCGGCGGTTGGGGATTCTATCTGGACGAGGGCACGCCCGTCGTGCGCCATGCCGCCTCACAGTACGACGAAGACCGGTTCGAGATTTTCGCCGAACGCCCGCTTGCGCCGGGGGAGCGCGAGTTGATATTCGACTTCGACTACCGGGGTTGGGGGATCCGGGGTCCTGGCAATCTCGCGATTCACGCGGGCCGAGAACGGATCGGGTTCGGGCGTATCGGCAAGACGGCAGCTCTCCCGGCGGGATTGGGCGAGTTACTCGATATCGGCGGTTCGACCGGTGTACCGGTACACGAGCGACAAGGGCCGGACACGCTGCCGCTCGGTCACGTGACGATTCGTCTGGACTAGTCTGCGCGGGTGGTAGAGCGCCCGCCGATCATTCGTGCGATACTTTCACGCCAGGGCCAGACATCGTGAAACAACATATTGTGAGACAGGGGAGTGCTGCGGACCGGCGCCTTCGCTCTTAGCCCTACGCTGAGGGACAACATCCACAAACCCCGAATGGACCGACAGCGTCAGCTTCTCGTGCTCGCCGTCTGTTCGGTCACCTTCATGTGCGCGAGCATTGCCGACTGGAGCCGCACGCCAGTCGCCGAACTTGCGTCGATTTCGCTGCCGAATCCTCTGTGGTCCGTAGCGGCTCAGCAGGATCGAGCGCCGCTCACCGTCGACGATCAGATTTCATTTCGGATTGAACGTGACCCACCGGTGACTGACACGTCGTTGCCGCCGGAACGCGCGCAAGCACCGCGCCGATCGCAACGTTCCGGGGCGGCAGATACGGTAGCTAGCGTTGTCGGGCGGCAGTCCCAAGCGACGGCGCAGACCACAGCGCCCGATCGCACCTACGAAAACCGAACCGTATCGGCAGCGCCGGCGTCCGGCGCCCACGTGTCCGGCTATGTGATGTCCCCGAGCGGTCAGCCGATACCGAGCGCGAGGGTCCGATTGACGCACAACGAAACCGGTCAGCAATACGAAGCACGCACCGACGCAGCCGGACGCTACGCGCTCACCGCGGTGCAGACCGGTACTTTCCGTGCTCACGTCACCGCGAACAAATCGCTTCGGGAGTTGCAGGTTACCGGCGTCGAGGTTGCCGGCGACGTATTGCTGGACGACTTCGAACTCGAGGCAGCGCCGGTTGCGACCTTTGCGGCCACCCTGTACGACGCCGATCGAATACCGCTTGCGAATACCGCGCTGGTGCTGGATGTGTCCGGCCGCACGACGCTGAGGCGCCGCGCTGTCACCGACGCGTACGGGACCTTCTCTGCGACAGCGATTCCATCGGGTACGGTGCGCGTGAGCAGCACGGAGGAGCCGAAGTGGGAGTGTCCGCCCGTGGCCTTCGACGGAGAGATGCAGCAGCATTTCGATCTGATCGCGCACCGCGGGCAGTATCGACTCATCGGCCGGGTCGAAGATTCTCTCGGCCGGCCGGTGCCGCGAGCCACCGTACAGTTACTCGGCGAGGCCGACTACGGCTACGGAGTGAGCCGGGTTACCGCCAAAAAGAGGACCGATCAGGAAGGGCGATTCGAGTTTGCGGGCCTCGCGCCGGGTCTACACACGCTTGAAGCGAGTTATCGTCATGCCAGACAGGCTCTGCAGACGTCGGTTGCCGGTGCATCGGAGGTACTTCTGACGCTGGACCCGGACTACGATGCGCCCGGGGGCGTTACCGGGGGCAACTGAGGCGGAGGACGTTTCAGTCGCCGTCCGACAGCCGCTGACACACAGCGGCCGTGAATTCGGTCGTAGACAACGTTCCACCTATGTCGCGCGTTTTCTCACCATCCGCAATACAGCCGCTCACGGCCGAACGCAGCGTGAGTGCCACATCGTCACGCCGGATGTGCTCCAGCAGCATCGCGAGCGCCAGAAACATCGCCGCGGGGTTGGCGAGATTTTTCCCGGCAATGTCGGGAGCGGTGCCGCCTGCGGGATCGAACATGGCAACGGTAATGTTGTGATCTTCGTCGAACGCGAAGTTGCCACTCGCACCGGTACCGAGGCTGCCGACAAGTCCCGACGCCATATCGGATAGAAAATCGCCGTACTCGTTGAGCACGAGAACTACCTGGTAGCGTTCAGGCCACAAAATGACTTTCCCGAGCAGCGCATCGAACAGCTCTACGTTGTGGTCAATGTCGGGATATGCATCGTGTACGTCTTCGACAACTTCTTCGAACAAGCCGTCCGTCACCCTTTGAATGGTGTGTTTCGATGACGACGTAACGCTCCAACCGTTGCGCCGGGCGAGTTCGAACGCGTACACAGCCGCATGATGACAGGGTTTCCGTTCTACCATGCGAATGCTTACTGCAGCGTCATCGCCGACCAGTTGGCCCGGATCTTCGTAAGTGCCGCCGGTGCCGATACGAACGACGTGCAGGTTTACGTCTTCGCGAAAGTTCGAGTAGATTCCCGGAATCGAGATCGCTGGCCGGTAGATCACCGAAAAGCCAATCCGTCGGCGCAGGAGGGCATTCGGGCTCACCGATTCGGTCACTGTCGGGTACTTCAGCGCGAGGCGCGTCCTCTGCAGAGACGCAACCCCTTCGTCGATTGCTGCGTCGCCGTCGCTGCGTCGACGTTGGATCGACCAGTCGACTTTTTCCAGTGAGATCTGAATGGGCAGCGCCGCGACGACGGATGCGACAGCCGCTTCCAGTTCCGGTCCTATACCGTCGCCAAGCAGTTCGGTGATTTCTAATGCAGCCATGATCTCAGACCCGCCGGAAATTTGGCGTATGATAAGCGCCTGACACGAGGAATTCGAACTAGAGATTGGAGAATTAATTTCATTTTTTTCAATCGGTTGATTGCTAAATCTTTAGTTGTTTCGATATTGGTCGGGTTATCGCCATCCGGGTGGGGCAATGCCGCGTGGGATCTTGTCCACGCGCCTGCCACCGATTGGCACGATCGCTCGTGGCGGCAGTCGGTCGCGAGGGACCTGGTACGACGCGTGCACCTGGTCCGCGCGGTGGTTCCAGTGCAGAAGCCGAGGGCCAAGGAGTCGGTGCGCGCGGTGCTGGCAGGCGAGAAGAAACTGTCCGACGGCGCCCGCTCCCGGTTCTACATCTCCGTCGCTCACCAGCACTATTATCTGAACGACGTCCTCACTCGACTCGATCAGGCATTGCAATGTGTTCTCGAGACGAATGCTGAGGCGCAAGAAATGGCATGTTGGGCCGACGCGGTCGCGCTCTTTCTGCAGAATGAACGTATTGAGCTCGCAATGCAGACGCTGCGTCAGCGCCGAATGATTCCCAAAGACGAAGCGATGCCGGTTCGCGCGCAGGATCCGAGCGTGTGGTACGCCGAGTATGGGCGGGGCGTCCTCCAACGCATTCTGATACCGTATCTGGATGCAATGGCCGAGGGTGCGATTCAAAGTCCCGACGGGTCCAGTTCGACGTCGAAGACTGCCGAAGCCACAGGGACCACAGCGATGCCACGATCGCGACTCGATACGACTCACCCGGACATACCAGAATGAGTGCCTCGCGCTATAGCCGCTGGCCGCTCAATGGTTCTGAGCGCCGCGCGCGGTGGCTCTGCTGCGCGCTGCTGCTGCTGCCCCAATCAGTCTGGTCTGCGAGCACGATCATGTTCAACGGGTCGCCCGCGCAGCAGTGCTACCGTAATGTAATCAACGAGGTGTCGGACACGGAGCCGTGTTCGCTAGCCCTGGAATCTCAGCCTCTCACGGTCTATGAACGCGCGGCAACGTTTTCCAACCGCGGTATTCTGCTCGCACGATCCGGCGAAGCGTCAAACGCGGTGAAAGATCACGACGCGGCCATTGCCATGGCGCCGGAGATTGCCAGTTTCTATATCAATCGCGCGAATGCGTATACACGCCTGAAGCAGTTCGAGAAGGGGCTCGATGACCTAAGCCGCGCAATCACGATTGCCGATCACACACTGGCGATCGCGCACTACAACCGAGCACTGATGTTCAATCGCCTGGGCGACGCACAATCGGCGCGCAGCGACGCTGAACAGGCCGCTGAACTGGAGCCCGAGTCAGAGGAATACCGGGCCTTCCTGGACGGATTTTTGAGCCCCACACCCAAACCCACCGCCGGTGCTGCCGACACGGACGAGGAATCTTCGAACTGACCTGACCCGCGCGCCGCAATGGCTGGACCTGAACGCTACGCCGCCAGTTACATCTGCGCCACACATGCGCGGAGGATGCGAGGTGCCGCGTGCGTATACTGGCTGGCTATGGTTGCGTCCTTATGCGTGATTTCAGGTCGACGCCGTTGGGCAGGCGCACTGCTCACGTGGGCGCTGCTTACAGCCGTGTCCGCGCATACGCGTGCGGACACCACCTGGGTGCTTGCGGGTGCAACGGATTCGGGGTTCTACCAGTTGCGTCTCAGGCCGGACGGCGGTGCGCCCGAGATTGGCGCGCTGCATGCGTGGATCGTCCAGGTGAGCGACGAACGGAACGTCGCGTTCGTGCCCGCCCACCTCAGCGTCAGCGGTGGCATGCCCACCCACGGACATGGACTCCCGACGGAACCCGAAATCTCCCGGTTTCTCGGCAACGGGCGCTTCCGGCTTGACGGCGTGCGTTTCAACATGGCCGGCGAATGGGAATTCACGGTGCGGGTCGTCGGTCCTCGAGGTCCCGATCAGGCGACCTTTGCCTTACACATCCCTCCGTCCGAAACATCTGGCTCTGCGCCACCTGGTCGCCGAATCCAGTGGCTCACCGAGCAAGAGGAGGGTATTGCGCGCTCGATGGGCCTCTCGCGCCTGCGCGAACCCACCGACCCGTCGAACGCGCTCATCGGCGACCCGCGCGCAATCGCGCTCGGCAAGCGGCTCTTTTTCGACACCGGTCTGAGTCGTAGCGGCAGCGTGAGTTGCGCAACCTGCCACGATCCGGAGCGCGGCTTCAGCGACCGCCGAGCCCGCTCTGTGGGTTCGGCCGAAACCACCCGGCATTCACCGTCACTCGTTGGCGCGGCGTTCAGTCGGTGGTTCTACTGGGATGGGCGCCGCGACAGTCTGTGGGCGCAGGCGGTTACACCGCTGGAGACCGCGGGTGAAATGGACAACGATCGGGTTGCCGTTGTCCGCTATGTGCTCACCGCGACTCACCTCGATACGGATTGGATGCCGGAGTGGCGCGAACTTCGTCAGCTCGTTGCCGACGACCGCCTGCCACAGCATGCAGGGCCGTTCGGCGGATCCTCAGAACGGGAGGCGTGGTTCCGATTGAACGAACAGACTCGGACGGCGGTCAACCGCGCGTTCGTGGCAATCGGTAAATCGATCGCCGCTTTCGAGTGGACACTGCGCTGGGAGATGTCCCGCTTCGACCTGCTGGTTGCAGATGCGGAAAAATTTGGAGCCATGCCGTCAGACACGTTTACGGCGGACGAACGCGCCGGGTTGAAACTCTTCCTGGACGTTGGCCGAACGGACTGCCTGCGGTGTCATAACACCCCAACGTTCACCAACAACGGCTTCCACAATATAGGGACGGGACCCGGCGCCGACGACACCTTTGATTACGGTCGCGCGTTCGGATTGCAGGCTGCGTTATTCGACCCGTTCAACTGCACCGGGCTGTTCAGCGACGCGCCCGCAGATGCCTGCTCGACGCTGCGCTACACGCAGAAACGCACGCTCGACGGTCTAGCGCAGGGAGCATTCAAGGTTCCAAGCCTGCGTCAGGCCGCCACTACGCCGCCTTATCTGCACGATGGTCGCCTGGCGACGCTTACGGAGGTCGTGGATTGGTATCGGGATCCACCGGCTGGCGTGCCGCACGAGCTGCGACAGATTTCGCTGTCGGACAATGAGCGAGATCAACTGGTCGCGTTTCTACGCACCCTGTCGCCGGTATCGATTGCAAAGACAGCTGGGCCCCACGCGAGCGCAGGCCCCGCGGTTCGCTAGGACTTCTTCAGCTGGAGCAGCCGGTCGCGCAGCCGCCGACCCTTTGCTGTCAACACGATTGTACGTTTGCGACCGTGGCCGCGCTGCGCAACTGTTTTCATGAGCTTGGGCGCGCCTTCGCGGTTGTTCGCACGTCCCTCGCCAAGATCCAACACAGCCTGCATCACCTCGGTGTACTCGGGCGTCGCGGCACGGCCTGCGACCTCGGACATGGACTTACCTTCCTCGAGAGCAAGTCGAATGAAGTTCTGCAGTTTGCCGAGCGAGAAGACGCCCTGTCTCTGCCAGTGGGCGACTTCCTTTTGTAAATCCTGCAACCGCTTGCGTTGCGCAGCGGTCAGATCGGTTCCGCTCGACGCCTTGCTTTTGGGGCGAGATTTCGCGCGTGTTTTCGATGCTTTGCTCACGTTACCTCCCGAAGCCGATGACGGCCCGATGCAGATCGCAACCGATGCTATCATAACTCCATAGTGATCGGCTTTCATGCAGATGTTGTCCGTTCGCGTTCCACACCGTACTCGAATACGGCGGGTTCGCTCCGTCTTGCACATGTTCCACAGCGCAAACTCGTTGGGACTCTCAGGTGACCCGTCGGCCTCGCGTAAGTGTCATCGTGCCGGTGTACAACGATTCCGATGCCCTCGCACGACTGCTGGCAATGCTTGCGAATGCGCAGTTGGAGATTATCGTTGTGGACGCGGGGGACGCCACGCGATCGCATCTAGAGGCACTCGCCCAGGCGGCGGGTGCGCGGCTCATTGGCTCCGCCAGGGGGAGGGGCGAACAACTCGCTACTGGCATCGCGCACGCGTCCGGAGACTACCTGTGGATGCTCCATGCCGACACGGTGGTGAGCGATGCGTGCATCCGTCGCATACGGGGTCTTTCGGGAATCGTCTGGGGCCGATTCGACGTGTCCTTCGAGCAGGCGGGATTGCTACGGGTGGTTGCCCGACTGATGAATTGGCGCAGCGCGCGCTGGGGTATCTGTACGGGCGACCAGGGGATCTGTGTGCACAGAGTGCTGCTAGAGCGTATCGGGGGTTTTCCGCGCATTCCGTTAATGGAGGACATAGAACTGACCCGACGCCTGCGCAGGCTGCAATCGCCCGAGCGTTGGCGTGAAACGTTGGTGAGTTCTGCCCGCAAGTGGCGAAGGGAAGGGGTCGTGAAGACTATTGTGCGAATGTGGCTGTTTCGGTTGGCGTTCTGGGCTGGCGTCTCGCCGGATTACCTGTACCAACAGTACTACGGTACCCGGCCATCGTGAATTCTCCGCGGCTCTGCCTCTTCTCCCGAGCGCCGGAGCGCGGCAAGGTCAAGACTCGCCTGGCACGCGCCATTGGCGAGGACGCGGCCCTTGATGCGCACCAGCGATTGACCGAGTGGGCCCTTGAGCGGTTTGCGCACACCGCGGATCTTCGCGTTGAACTCTGGCTTGCGGGCAATTGCGCAATGTCGCGCGTCCGGCAGTGGGGCGATCGATTCCGCGTGCCTATTCATCCACAGGTTGGTGACGATCTCGGACAACGGATGTTCCATGCGCTTACGCACGAAACAGGCAGTGCGATGATTTTGGGTTGCGATTGTCCTGCTGTGGATCGACCCTACGTTCTGGATGCAGTCGCTGCGTTGCGTCGTTCTGATCTTGTGGTCGGGCCCGCAGAAGACGGCGGTTACGTGCTGATCGGGCAGAATCAGCCGGAAGCGGAACTCTTTCACGAAATGCGCTGGGGAAGCGACCGCGTTCTGGCGGTGACATTGGAAAGGGCGACTCGGTTGAGCTTGCGCGTCACGACGCTTGCAACCGCCTGGGACGTCGACGACGCTCAGGACTGGTCCCGCGCATGCGCCGCGTTCCCGATACTCAAAGCGCGTTAGCGGACCAACTCCGAGGAATCGGTCACGATTCGTGCCGCGTGGCCCGGTTGACCGCCGGGGCGCGGGCGATCGTTTGGATGAACTGCTCGAGTCGTCGCCGGTCGGTGACGCTCATCGCGTTGAATTCGATCCCGCAGAACACCGCACCCTTCTTCTTGTCGAAGTGGGCGTGTCGGACAATGGCCTCTGCGGAAATCTTCAACAGATCACGAATTGCCAGTTCGCAATGCGCGACGGGTTCGTCGATTTCCAACGGTGGCTTTACAGGACCGTCAAAGAGTGCCCGGCATCCGCCGGCAGAGATGTCGATGACCTGTCCGCTCACCGGTGTTTTCCGATGCAGAATCACGTGCGCGCCCTCCGTTCCAACACGCAGCGGCAGCTGAAATCTGCGCGTGCGACGCTGCTGTTGAAACAGCAGATGGTCGGGCAAGGGCACGTGAAAGTAGGGCACGCCTCGCTCGGACTCGGACTTCACGACCTGAGCACGGTCGATGAACATGTACAGACCGCGTGAGCGGCCCACCAGCGCAAAAGGTGTTCCGGCATTCAGTTGTGCCATGCCGTTGCGGGGCTGAATGTCTTCGAGCAGAAAGACGCCTTCCCACACATCCAGAATCTTGGCATGGAATAACGTGGAATCGCCGTCGAAGCGGATTTCGACGGACGCACGAAGATCCCGGATGATCGTGAGCGCCCGGCGTACGTCGGCTTCAGCGGTAATGTACCCACTGTCGACGGACGCCTGCGCCTCGGCGATTGGATCGGGATAGGAGGAGGCCATCCCCCATTATTTCCCGGTCCCCGTTGTCAGAACGTTAACTGTTCCCTTGCCGGGTGATCGCGATCACCGAAGTGTGAACCCGCGCACGCGGATTCAGCAGGCCACAGCCTCGTCGGCCGCGGCGTGCACGCGCTGGATCATGGCCCGCAAGCCGTTCCCGCGGGTCGGGCTCAAGTGCTGCAGCAGGTCCAGCTCTTCGAAGGTGGCCAGCAGATCCGTGGCGCGAATCTCCGCCGCGGTGCGACCCTGGACGGCAGCCAGCACAATGGCGATCAGACCCCGAACGATGTGGGCGTCGCTGTCCAGGGCAAAGGTCATGTGCTGAACGTCGTGGTTCGTCACGGTCATCCACACCTGACTCTGGCAGCCGCGAACGAGATTGGCGTCGACTCGATATTCGTCGGGATAGTCGGGCAGTTCACGCCCCAGATCGATCACGAATCGATAGCGCGACTCCCAGTCGTCCAGAAACGCCATTGTTTCGCGGATATCGTCGAGTGACGTCAAAACAGACCCAGTTCGAGCTGCGCTTCCTCGGACATTCTCTCGCGCGACCAGGGCGGATCGAATACCAGTTCCACATTCACCGTTTCGACGAAGGGCACCATCGCGACGCGTTGTTCCACGTCGCGGACAAGCACGGGACCCATCCCGCAGCCCGGTGCGGTGAGCGTCATACGGACGTCCACGCGCGTGCCGACAACGTCGACGTCGTAGATCAGTCCGAGGTCCACGATGTTCACCGGAATCTCGGGGTCGTAAACGCTCGCCAGCGCTTCCGTGACCTGCTCTACGGACACGGCCCCGTCCGCGGGTGGATCAAACTCGAGGGGTTTGGCCACGAAACCGAGCGCGTCGGCGTCCGCAGCATCAATTCGTGCCATATTGCCATTAACGACGATGGTGTAATTACCGCCTAACGCCTGCGTCAACGTTACGAACGTACCTTCCCGAACCGTCATCGGATCGCCGGTAGGCACCAGGCGCGCATCCACATCGCGGAGCAGAGGCAGCAGTTTACGTTCCATTCCAGTCAGGCGGATGCGATCGAAAAGCTCTCGCCGCAGCCGCAGTGGCTCTCGGCATTGGGGTTCTTGAATTGCAGCGTGGAGTTTAGGCCACTGACGACCAGATCGATTTCGGTACCGCCCACGAAGGCGATGTCGGGTTTGCCCACATAGAGCGCAAACTCGCCCTCCACGTCGAAGCGCACGTCGTCGTCGAGGGGCTCGTCGATATAGTCGAGCGTGTACATGAAACCGTTGCAGCCGCTTTCCTTGACCCCGAGCCGAATATGCTGCTGACCTGTGTTCGCCAGCTGCTGTGCAATGTGCGCACGCGCCGGCGCCGTCACTCGGACCGGATCGGGAGAGACGGTTTCGGGATCGTAGGTAGACACGCTCATCAGCTTACTCCATGCAGGCTTTAGGATTGGACACCACGAGTTACAGAAATTCCTTCGTCTTGTGGATGCCTTCGACCAGTCGATTCACGTCGCGTTCGGTATTGTAGAACGAAAACGACGCGCGAACGGTGCCGGGTATCGCTAACCGCTCCATAAGCGGCATCGCACAGTGGTGGCCGGTTCGTACCGCGATCCCCTGCTGGTCGAGAAGGGTGCCTACGTCGTGAGGGTGCGCGCCGGCCACGTTGAACGAAACGGCACCGGTACGCGTGCTCGGCTCGCCGACGAGGCGCACGCCGTCGATCTGTTTGAGTTGGCTGACGGCGAGTTGCAGCAGCTTGGCCTCCTGCGCGAGCAGTGCTGCAAACGGGATGTCGTCGAGGTAGTCGATCGCTGCTTTCAGACCCACGATGCCCGCAATGTGAGGCGTTCCGGCTTCGAAGCGGTAGGGCGCTTTCTGATAGGTGCTTGACTGGAGTGACACATGTTCAATCATCTCTCCGCCGCCGAGCATCGGTGGCAGCGCGTCCAACAACTCGCGCTTTCCGTACAGCACGCCGATCCCAGTCGGCCCGAACATCTTGTGCCCCGAGAACGCGTAGAAATCGCAATCCAGCGCTTGCACGTCGACGGTGCCATGCTGCATGGCCTGGGCGCCGTCGATCAGTACGCGGGCTCCGGCACGGTGCGCGTCAGCGACAATCTGTTCGACAGGGTTGCGGGTTCCGAGCGCGTTGGACACATGGCCAACGGTCACAATCCGGGTGCGCTCATTCAATGCAGATTCAAACGCATCCAGACGGAGATCACCGTAATCATCGATATCGATCGCGCGGATCACCGCCCCGGTACGCGCGGCGAGCATCTGCCACGGTACGATGTTTGAGTGATGTTCCAGTACGGTCAGCAGGATCTCGTCGCCGGTACGGAGCTCGCCGGTCAGTCCGTGCGCGACGATGTTGATCGCCTCGGTCGTTCCGCGGGTGAACACGATGCTCTCGACGTCGGCCGCGTTGATGTGCGCGCGGACGGTTTCTCTACAGGCCTCTAACGCGCGCGTAGCTTCGTCCGCGAGGTAGTGGGCCGCGCGGTGCACGTTGCTGTTGATCGATCGATAGTACTCGCTGATTGCATCGATCACCGGCGTGGGTTTTTGCGTTGTGGCTGCGTTGTCGAGGTATACCAGTTCGCGCCCGCGCACTTCGCGTTGGAGAATCGGGAAGTCGCCCCGGATGTCGCGTTCCACGTTCATTCCAGCAGCTCCGCAATGCGTGGATTCAGCCAGTCTCTGGCGTCGTCGGAGGCGCATTGCAGCAGGAACGCGCGACACAGCATCAGGCGTGCGTCGTGTTCGGGGATGCCGCGTGTGCGGCACAGGAACATCTGGTCTTCGTCGAGCCGTCCAACGGTGGCGCCGTGCGAACAACTCACGTCATCGTTGTAGATCTCGAGCTCGGGCTTGGTATTGATCTCTGCATTGGCGTGCAGCGCAATGTTGCGATTGGTCAGATGCGCGTCCGTCCGCGCAGCCCCCGGGTGAATGTGTATGCGGCCGTTGAACGCGGCCCTAGAGCCTTCCGTTGCGATACCGTGAAAGCGCTGTGCACTGTGGCCTCCGCGGCCTATGTGATCGATCGCGATCTGTTGATCGAGGCGCGTGTCCCGAGTTCCTACGAAGGTTCCGTCTAGCGCCGCCCGCGTGTCGTTACCCTCCAGATCGAGCTGCGTTTCCCAACGCCGGGCCCGCGCGCCCCGCGTGTGGACCTGCGCCGTGTAGCTTGCTCCGTCCGCAAGCGTCACGTGCGTGAGCCGCCAGTCGACAAGATCGCAACGCCAGTCGAGTAGTTCATGGCGGATGCTCGCGGCTGCGCCCGCATCAATGATCAGCACGCGCGACGATGCGTCCTCGGATCCTTCGCGTGTTTCGGTGATGTCGGCCGTTGCACCTTTGCCGACTTCAACGTAGAGCACGGCGTTCGGCGGCGCGAGCGTCAGGTCGATCCGCTGGGTGTCTCCCGCGGGCACTACAAAGCGAAGCAGCGGCGCGGTGGTGGCCAGTACGGCAACCAGTGGATATCGAGGATTACGTGCAATCTCCACAAGCCGTTCGTGAATGCGTGTGCGTTCCTCCGATGTTGCCGGCATAGCGCTTTCCGGAACCGCCTCCGGACCCGGCATGCCTGGGCTCGCGTTCAATAACGCGCCGTACTCTTGAATTCGTGAATACTTCCAGTGCTCTCGGGTTACTGGTGAATCGGCCGCACCGGTCAGGCACGCCTGGTAGCGGCGCCGGAGGTCGGTATCAACATCGCGAGGGAGATCGGCGGCCGCCGTCACGAGAGCGTCTGTCAGCGCGTTCATGCGCCCAGCCAGCCGTATCCCCGGGCTTCCAGCTCACGCGCCAGCTCTTTCGGGCCGCTGTGAACGATCTTGCCGCCCGCTAGAACGTGGACACGATCTGGCTCAATGTAGTCCAGTAAGCGCTGATAGTGGGTAATCACCAAGACCGCCTTTGTGGGGTCATGAAAGCCGTTTACGCCGCGCGCAACCACCTTGAGCGCATCGATATCGAGCCCGGAATCTGTTTCGTCGAGAATCATGAAGGTTGGATCCAGAAGCAGCATCTGCAGGATCTCATTGCGTTTTTTCTCGCCGCCGGAGAAATCTTCGTTGACGCCGCGCTTAAGGAATTCGACGTCGAGTTCGAGTTCTGTGGCGATGCCGCGCACCTTCTTCATGAACTCGACGGTAGGCAGGGGGTCTCTGCCGGTAGCCTTGTGGTGACTGTCCAACGCGGCTTTCAGAAACTCCATGTTGCTGACACCGGGAATTTCTACCGGGTATTGAAACGCCAGAAACACGCCCTGATGCGCACGTTCTTCCGGCGTTAATGTGAGAATGTCTACGCCGTCCACGAGGGCACGGCCACCGCGAACCTCGTACTCGGGCTGGCCCGCGAGTACATTGGCAAGCGTGCTTTTTCCCGAACCGTTCGGTCCCATGATCGCGTGAATTTCACCACGCTCGATCGACAACGAACAACCGTTCAGAATGACGTTGTCGCCGGAACCGACAACCAGATCCTGAATGTCAACGAAAGGGCGGGTGTCACTCATCCGACCGCACCTTCGAGACTGACTTCCAGCAGCTTCCCGGCCTCCACCGCAAACTCCATCGGCAGTTCCCGGAAGACTTCCTTGCAGAACCCGTTCACGATCATGCTCACTGCTTTCTCGGCGTCGATGCCTCGCTGCCGACAAAGAAAGAGTTGATCGTCGCTGACCTTCGACGTGGTTGCCTCGTGTTCGACGGTGGCCGTCGTGCTGCGGTTTTCGATGTACGGGAACGTGTGCGCACCACACTGATCGCCGATCAGTAGCGAGTCACATTGCGTGTAGTTACGGGCTCGATCGGCGGTCGGGGAGGTACGCACCAGACCGCGATAGCTGTTCTGGCTCCGACCGGCGCTGATGCCCTTCGAGACGATCGTGCTGCGGGTATTGCGGCCAAGATGGATCATCTTGGTTCCGGTATCGGCCTGCTGGTGATTGTTGGTCAACGCCACTGAGTAGAACTCGCCGACGCTGTGATCGCCGCGGAGTACGACGCTCGGGTACTTCCAGGTAATCGCCGAGCCGGTTTCGACCTGGGTCCACGAGATCTTCGATCGGGATCCTTTGCACATGCCCCGTTTAGTCACGAAGTTGTAGATGCCGCCCTTGCCGTCAGCGTCTCCCGGGTACCAGTTCTGTACCGTTGAATATTTGATCTCTGCATCGTCCAGCGCAACGAGTTCCACCACCGCAGCGTGCAGCTGATTTTCATCGCGCTGCGGCGCTGTACAGCCTTCCAGATAGCTCACGTACGCGCCCTTGTCGGCGACGATCAACGTGCGTTCGAACTGCCCCGTGTTCTGGGCGTTAATCCGGAAGTAGGTCGACAGCTCCATTGGACAGCGTACCCCCTCGGGGACGTAGACGAAGGACCCATCGCTGAATACGGCAGAGTTGAGCGCTGCGTAGAAGTTGTCCCGTCGGGGGACGACGCTACCCAGATACTTCCGCACAATATCGGGGTGTTCGCGAATGGCTTCGGAGATCGAACAGAAGATAACCCCGGCTTCCGCGAGCTTGTCCTTGAACGTGGTGGCGATGGAGACGCTGTCGAATACCGCGTCGACCGCTACCGGCGGACGCTCGGAGTCGTCGCGCACAACGCCGGCGAGCATCTCCTGTTCGTGCAGCGGAATACCGAGCTTCTCGTAGGTGGCCAGCAGTTCCGGATCAACCTCGTCCAGAGAGCGCGGCGCATCCGCCATGGAGCGAGGTGCTGAGAAGTAGGATATGGCATCGAAGTCGATTTCCGGAAAGCGTACGTGAGCCCAGCGGGGCGGAGCCATCGTGCGCCAGTGAGCGTAGGCTTCCAGGCGCCACTCGGTCATCCATTCCGGTTCCGATTTGCGATCCGAAATAAAGCGCACGACGGATTCGTCCAGCCCGGGGGGCAGGGTTTCCGAATCGATCAGCGTAACGAAGCCAGGTGCGTATTCGGCTTCGGCGAGGCCGGGAATGTCAGCGCTGGCGGTGGATCGCTCCGTCACGGTATCTGTCGGGCAGTGGGATTGGAGGAATTGTAACCGGGCGCGTTCGGCGAATACCAGACTAAAACAGTCGGAATTACTGTCCCGACGGACGCGGCTGGTTTACCATCCGCGCTGCTCAATCGCCCGGTCCTCTGGATACCGCCATGCCAAAGCTCGAACGGATACCCGAAGCCCACGTTTATCGGGCGTACGGCGTTTACCTGATGCGGTCTCAACACCGCCTGATCCGACGATTAAAGAAGGTGTACACCCCATCGGTACATGGCCACAAAACCTGGAATGCGAGCTTTCTGCTGATGGACTACCTCGAGGAGCGACCGATCGGTCGCGGTTCGCGCGTGCTGGAAGTCGGCTGCGGCTGGGGCCCCGGTTCGGTGTTCTGTGCATCACGGTTCGGTGCGGACGTCACCGCCATCGACATCGACGAGGAGGTGTTTCCGTTCATGGACGTACTCGCCGCGCTGAATGATGTGACGGTGGCGTCGAAGGTCACGCGGTTCGAGAAGCTCAACGATGAGTATCTGGCGAATTTCGACACGCTGATCGCAAGTGACATCTGTTTCTGGGACAGTCTGGTGAAGCCGCTCCGCGGATTGATCAAGCGCGCGCTCAGCGCGGGCGTACAGCGCGTCATCATCACCGATCCGGGCCGCCCGACGTTCTACGAGCTGTGCGATGCGCTCGCGAAGAAACACTACGTGGAACTCAGCGAATGGTACGCGACGCAACCCAAGTATTTCGAAGGGGAAGTTGTTGAAGTGCGCGCCGCGGCAGACTGACTGAATCGATCTTTAGCGGATGGCGCTAGGCGTCGTTATTAAGAAACGATTTGAGCTGGGACGCGAGTGACGCGCACGCTTGCGGCCGGACGCGGGCAATGATGGGAACCGGCACCACGATCGCCGGCATGTAGCTGGTGCCGACGGCTTCGGAACTCACCTTACCTACCTGCTTGCCCGACCGTACGTCCCAGATGGACGCCTCATAGGAGGAGTCATTCTCCCACGTCAGAAAGCCGAAGCAGCCGCCGCCGGCGGTGCTGACCGTGCACGACATGGACCCGGACGACTCGGTCCGACGCGTCGAACCCTCGACCCAGACCACGTACTTGATTCCAATCTCTTCCAAACGTCGGGCGAGCGTGGGCTGCGCGATCATCTCCGGAAGGTCGCGGGCGTTGACCGGTGCGGTCCGCGGCTCGAACCAGGGGAAGAGCGCGTCCATGAATGCCCGTTCCGGCATGACCGGGATGGCCTGTCTACCGTTGCCGACCCGGTCCCCAATACAGGAGATGAAATTCAGCTCCGTTTCGCCGGTACTCGGTCGATTGCGGCGCCCCAAGACAACGATCGAATCGCGATCGTTCATCGTTGTGTGCGCTTCCCGCACTTCCTGCACGGTTGCTGTTACGCACCCCTGCAACAGTGCGCTCAAACCCAGCCAAGCTACGATGGCCGCTGGCCGGTAGCGCACGATAATCATGTGGTACTCCCGTCATTGCTCACTGTTGCCAGCCACGGCTTCACGATGGGGTTCGAACGAAACTGAATCGTGAAAAAGGCCATCGCATCCCGACACGCGTTCAACGCAGCGCGCTCCAGGGCCAGATTCGTGGTTTGCATCGTATAGTTTTGCGCATTCGCTTTACCGTACGCAGTCAGCGGCCATTCGCCTACCAGCGTTCCCTGCTTGTCGAACAACTGAAACTGGTAACGGATCCAGACTTCGTAGAAGTTTGAGCGCGTTTGAGAGGGCATCGCAAACTGCATTTCCTCGATGCTCGGCACGATGACGCCGTCAACCCCCTCGACAGCGCTCTCTGCGACTTCTTCATGCGCTTGAAACATGCCGGTGAACAGGTTCGTGAACATCAGCCGCTGCGCAGAGCCCACCGTAATGACGAACTCACCCTGCTGATCAAGCTTCTCCCGGTGCGCGTACTCGAGCAGTTCGGGTTTCAGAAACAGACCCATTCGCACCGGCAGCCGGTCCACGAGAGGTATAGGAAAGTCCGCTTCGACTTCGACGCTGGCGCCCCCGGAACAGCCGGCAAGTCCATGCGTAAATAGCACGATCACAAGCCCTGCGACGTTGCGGCAGGAGCGGAAGTTGCGGAAGCCTCGGGCGTTGCGTAAGCAGACCATGCCATCGAGCTTACTCATATTTTGTCAGCCCTACAAAGGTGCCGTCGTTGCGATAGGCCAGCTCGCGCATCAGTGCGGCGAACCGATAGACACGACCCGACGGACGATCGAGATACACCGGAAAGCCCACCGCATGAATGCGAACACGGCGTCGACCGCTGGCGTCGGCGACGTTGACCCGGTCGACCGCTTCCACGACTTCCTCGATGGAGTTTCCTGTGTAGTCATCACCGAAGACGTATATGGAGATGCGCTTGTCGGGCGAATAGAACGTGTCTATTGCTGCTTGAATGCCTTCCACCGGGCTCGAATTGGAAAAAGGATTCCAGTTCTGTAACCGTTGCAGGATTGCGTTCCGGCGTCCGGGTGTGTCAGGAATCCACTGCCCCTGGTACTGACCGAACATGTAATCGCCCATATCGTTCATTACCTGAATGCCTTTCACCTGCGGATAGATCGCGAGCGTTTCGCGCACCTTGGTGAGCACCTGGCCCCAGGCTGCGTTGAACATACTTCCCGACGTGTCGATCACGAAGATGATGTATTCGCTGTCGACCGGTATTCCGCCCACGAGTTCCGTGGTTCGGCGGAATCCAGCGCCGAGCAGTCGCTCCATTTCGTCGGTGAGTTCCTGCTTGGCCGCGGCCAACTCCTGACGTTCCGTCTGTTGTTTGGTGGCCAGATCGGCGGATGCATCGAATTGGCCGAGAATGCGCGTCAGTAGACGCTGCGCATCCGCCAATTTCGTCAGGTCGTCATCGAGCTGCGCAGTGGTGTCCGCCAGTTGGCGCTGGAGCTCGCGTATCTGGCCGCGAATCTCAAACAGCGCCTGTTCGCGCCGGGCGACTTGGCCGTCCAGATCAATCGCTGTCTTTTCGAGCAGAATCGGCTCGACGGTCTTCGTGATCATCAACAGCAGGATGATTGCGCCAAATCCACAGCAGATGACGTCCAGAAAGGACACGCTGAATTCCTCCATCTGCCGGCGTCCGCGGGTACGGCTCATGGCCAATCCCTCGATGGGGACATGAAGCTGCCCCCGGAGATCCGTGATAGTCCCCAGTAGGCCGCGGATGCGAGCGGATCACCCTCCATCGGAAACATAATCACATTCACTGGAACTTGTCTTGGCAAGTTATTGATAGCGCTACGAAAAAAATCCATTCGCGCTTTGCCAGTTACCGTCGCGTTGCGCGGTGCACGCGTGCCCTGGGTTGGCAGAGAATCGATGACGAGAAACACGTTGTCCGGGAGCGGATTCATATCGCGGATGAACGTGAACAGATTTTCGAGACTCGTGCCGTCCTCGGGCAGCAACGCATTGAGCGCGTGCATTGAGTCCTGCAGCACGCGGCCTTGCTCTACCGGCACCCACGTATCCTCCGAGTTGTCGATCAGCGACCAGGGTTTGGTGTTGAACGCAATCAGTTGGAATTCTGAATCCAGCGGTAACTGGGCGGTAAGCCACTCGGTGGTGCGCAACGCACGCTGCCACTTTGGCGCAGCCCGTTTACGCTCGTCGGACATGTTGCGCCGGCGCAGGACGTTGACGATCGTGTCGTCGAGCATGCTGGCTGACGCATCCAGCGCGATCAGGATGCGCTTCCCGCCCACCTTCAACCCGGTAAGGTACTGGCGGTCGCCTTCGCCCTCCACCGCGCGCACGCGATTGCCGTCATTTGCGTCTTCCGCCGCGCGCATCTGTTCTACGTCTTCTTTTCGACTTTCGACGTCTGCCCGGAGTTCCTCCAGGCTCGTCACTTGCGCGAGCGAGCGATCCTCCAGTTCGGAGAACTCATCACGCTGTTTTTCCAGCGTCGATTCCGTGGACGTAAGACGTTGCTGTGCATCATCGAGGCGCTGCCGCGTGTCATCCAGCTCCTGTAGCAGCTCGAATAGGTCCTTCTCACCGCGTTGTACCTGGTAGTCGAGTAGGCGAATCTCAGACAGCCGGTCCTTGTTGACGACTTTTGCGTCTTCCTGAGTGGCGTGATTAATGATCAGGAAAATGAGGACGACGGCGCCGAAACCGCAGGACATCACATCCAGAAAGGAGAGCGAGAACACGTTGAAGCGTTGACGCTTGGCCACTGGTCATTCCAAGAGTCGAAAGACGAGGTATTCGGCGCCACGGGTGCGCACACGATCGCCCGAAGCGAGGCGGTGCAGGCCGGAGCCGGGTGTGCCATTCACCACAAGGTCTGCAGAGGCGGCGACGTGGAAGGCCGAGCCTTCGGCCTGTACAGGCAGACCGAACACACCAGGCGCGATTGGCACAGCCTGGTGGAGCGGTTCCTCTCCGTGCATACACAGGACGTGAGTTGGTGCGGCGCGCGCAGACGACGCTGCATCCTGCGCCGGCTGATCACGCGTTGCCAACGCGGGTAAACGGGTAACCAGACGCGGCGACGACGGATCCAGTAATAGCGGCTTGTGGGTCACTACGCCGCGTATCAGGTCGGTCGAACTGGCCACGTCTACCTGCAATCCTGCGCTTTCCAACACGTCCTTCATGCCCGGCAGTCGTATCGTCGTTTCCGGTACGACGAGATGGTCCGTACCATTCAGGCGTTCCAGCACCGGCTGCAGCCGTTGGGCGAGTTTCTCGCGCAGCAGATCCTGGCTGAACGTGAGGCGCCGCGTGTCGCCGTCGCGTTCGATCTGCACCGGGTAATCGCGCAGCGGAGCGGACGCGTCCGCTGATCGCCACCAAGTAGTTACCTGATCGTGAACCTGCTGTTCCGTATGGGCCGAATGGAGCGGATCGAACCGCGTGTCATTAATGAAACGATCCGCCACGACGTTGATCCACCCGTCCAGCACGTGGGCAATTCCGAAGCCTGCCATGTCTTCGGTTGCATCCACCGCGATCTTCCCATCGTCCAGGCTCAGCGTGCTGAGCAGCGCACGGTGCCGCTGCAAGTCCAGCACGCGCGTGCCGCTGGCAGAGGGTACGACGCTGCCGGCGATTGCAGGCAGCGGTACGAACCCACCGACGGGCATTCCAGCTTCCTGGGCGATACCGAGCAATACGCCGAGCTGGTCTGCACCGGTCCCTGCAGGCACCACCACAATCATCGCCTCGTCCGCGTGTTCTGCCAGCGTCTTCAAGTGCCAGAACACCAGATCTGCATTGTTGCGTGCGCCTCCGATGGCGCGCGGCAGCGGCTCCGCATCGAGCCGCTGCCAGAACGTGGAATTGGCGACGAGAGGCAGCAGCCGGGCGTGCGCTTCCGCTTGCATACCAAACACCAGCGACCCGTTGAGCTCGACGGCGATACCCGGCTCGCAATAGCGTTCGCGGTCGCCGCTAACGAGCGCAATCTGCTGGTCATTCAGCAGCAGCACCGACATGTCGTCGACGCTCATGCGTTGCGTACCTGAAGGTGGCGCAACAGCCGCTGGTCGCAGTAGGTTTGTGAATCCAGAACCAGTCGTTCCTGAATCAACTGCAGCTGGTGCATCAGAAACATGATGACGATGCTGATCACCAGCGCGACGAACGTGGAGTTGAAGGCGACACCGAGACTCGTCGTGACCCCGGCAATGTCGCCCTCTACTGCTTTGTAGGCTTGACCGAGCGCTTCGCCGATGCCACGAACGGTACCGATGAAGCCGATCGACGGAATCGCCCAGGCAATGTAGCGCACCATGGACAGCTCACTGTCCAGACGATCGGACTCTGCCTCGCACACAGATTTAACGGCTTCGGACACGTCCTGCACGTTGCGGGTCGACGAAAAACGCTGTAGTGCGGCCATCACCGCGCGCGGCAGCAGATAGTTCTGCTCCTCGACCGGCAGCGCCTGGATAGGGCGGGTGTACTCCCTCGTGTCTTCGGGCAGAACACTCATACCGTCGCTCACGTTCACCAGATCCTGCTGCAGCAGGCTGCGTTCGCGCAGTGCATTGCGGCCCTTATAACCCATTATGGCCATCGCCCACAGCATCAGGATGAAGCACGTTTCCTGCTCGTAGTCGCGGAGCACGACGTAAAGCGAGCGGTCCTGCACGTACGCTTCACCTTCAGCAGCGCGTTCAGCCTGTGCGGTCAAAATTGCATCTGCATTCGGGCGGATGACACTGATGTAGATCAGGTGCACAACGATTACCGCCGCAATCAAGGCGCCGATCTGATACACCAACTCGAATGGCAATTGTTCTCGAAACGGTCGCTTGGTCATCGTCGTCTCATATGTCCGCTGGAAATGAGACCGCAAAATCCTCGGATATCTCCTCGGATGGCAAAAAGACATCAGGCTGATTTTCGGAAGGCGTGCGTGATGCCGATTGTGAATCGCCGCCCGAATTGGCATCCCGTTGATCGGCGGTCGAAGATTCGCCGGGTTCCTCGTCAGCGTCCGCTCCATAGACAGGAGAGGGCTGCAGCGCAGCTGTCCCCAGGCAGAGTACCAGGACTAGCTCCGTAACGCGTGTTCTCACGAGGCCTCCGCGTAGCGCGCCAGGCGGAACCCGACGTCCTGGCGGCCGTCCACGCCATAGTCCCGAAACGTCAGCCGCAGATCCGTGATGGTACCGTGCATCCAACTCGAGCCTTTGATCACGAAGTATTCTCCCTGCGCTGGACCTATGGGATCCGCAACCGTGTCGCGCTCCGGTATCGCGTAGTAATCGCCGGTCCACTCCGCAACATTGCCCCCCATATCGTACAACCCGAGCGCATTCGCGGTGAACGTTCCTACCGGCGCGCTCACGATATGGTTGTCGTTGTAACCAAAGATGATTCTACCGACCAGATGCGCCGCGGAGCGGTCGGCGTAGTTGCCATGCCGGTCCGGTGGCGGGAGATTGGTACCCCAGGGGAAGCGGAGCGGAGGGTCGACGCTCTGTACCTGACGCACGGCGTAAGCCCACTCCGCTTCGGTCGGCAACCGGTATCCCGTGGCACTGGCGTTGCGGCCCTGGAGCTTGCCGAGCTGAATGTCGTAGTACGGCTCGAACCCTTCTTTCTCGGATAACCAGTTGCAGTACAACGCCGCATCGATCCAGCTCACATTGGCGGCAGGCTGGTCGGGTTTGTCGAGGTCCATTTCTTCAAATTTACCGCTATCGTGCCCACTCGCGAAGGCTTCGAACTGTGCGTTGGTTACTTCGTGCGTACCCAGGTAGAACAGGCGGTTCATGGTTACGTCGCGCAGTGTTTCATTGGCCCTTCGTCCCGGTTCGCGTCGCGATGCGCCCATCGTGAAGTCGCGCGGCTGAACAAGCACGAGGGTTTGTCCGATCGATGTTTCGATCGTCGGCTGCAACGCCGCAAGGCGGGCTTCCTCATGAGTCAATAATTTGACCTTCAGTTCCTGCGTCAAACCCGCCTTCGGGGTGATCGTGGTCTTGTATCCGGCATAGCCGTCGAGGGTGACTTCGAACGCCTGGGTACGGATGGGCAGATTGAACGATTGCGAGCCAGCGCCTGCGGGCTTACCGTTCAGAAAAACCTGCGCGTCCGGAGGCTGAGTGGTCACGACGATCGTACCGGTGAGCAGCGGCAGCTGCAGATTCACTGCTCGCTCGGTGCCTGCTTCCAGGGTCACCGTACGCGTGACGGTGCCGAAGCCCGGCCGATAGGCCTGTACACGGTAAGGTTCGCCAGATTTCACCTCAATGGCGATTGGCGCTTCGCCCTGAAACGAGCCATTGAGCGTAATGCCCGCTCCGGACGGAGTCGTGGTAACCCGCAACACGCTGTCCGCACGAACGAGCGCCACCGGCTCCCAGATCTGCGGCTCTCGGGCCGCCGCGAGTACCCGGCGTACGTAACGTCGGTGACCTTCGAGTTCAAACGCGATGTCGTGTTCGCCGCTCGGTACCTCGACAATCGCTGGTGTGACCTGACCCGTGTCCACGCCATCGATCAGTACGCGGGCTCCGGCGGGCTCAGTGTTTACATCGAATTCGGCCCAATCGGGCAGCATAGTCTCGGTAACGGCTTGCACTTCATTGCGCCCCGCGACCTCCACGGTCCTGCGCGCTGGCTCATACCGTTCAAGCTGAAATTCGAATTGCTGTGCTCCCGCTGCGACCGGTACGTCAGACAGCGGCGCTATGCCGATCACGTTGCCGTTGACGCGCACGGTCGCGCCTTCGGGCACGGTCGATATCGACAGCAGACCCGGCAACGGTTGCAATTCCAGCTGCAGGACTTGATTGCGATCCGATGTCACCTCGAACGACGTGTCCAGGGGGTGGTAACCATTGGCTTCCGCGTGCACGGTGTAGTTGCCGCGCAATAGCAGGTGTACGTTCTGGAGTGCCAGGTGCATTCCGCCGGACACGATTAAGCGGGTTGTTGGCACATTGGTTTCGATCTGTACCGAACGCGCGGTAAAAACGAACGCGAGTGCAGCGGCGCCGAGTAACGCAGCCGCCCCGAGGATCCAGTGGGTCGGACGAACCCGCCGTTCTCCGGTGACCTCTTCCCTGGGTGCATAGGCTACCGGCCGTATCAGTTCGCCGTCTGTCTCGACTGAGCGCTGCATCAGCGGAAAGGCTCATTGCATCGGATGTCTACCGGCGGCATATCCGGTACCACTACGATGTTACGCCGGACGTCCTTGCAGCCCGCACGGCTGCCGATCACAGTGTACGCGCCCGGGCGAAGCTCCAGCCGCTTTTCGTCGAACATTCCCAGCGGCCCAACCGTGGATACCAGGATGCGCGTTTTGTTGTCGGATTGCAGGAGCACCGGGACGGGTTGGACATAACGGGCAACCAAACCTTCTGCGTCCGCAATCTTCGCCGCCAGCTCCGGTCCCGGCCGTTCCAGATCGCGCGCTTCCCGCAGAACCGATTGAGCGTCGCGCAGCAATTTATCCGAGCTCAGCTTATCGGGATTGGCAATGATGCGATCGAGAATCGTGTCGACACGCACGATCTGTTCCACGCGCGCGCGTCCGTTTTTGGCGAACTGGATGTTTGGGTCGATCTGTAATGCCCGCGTATACACGTCCAGTGCATCCCGCCAACGGCGTTCGGATTCTGCCTCCAGTGCCGACGCTTCCAGGTCCGACATCGTTACCACATCGGAGCGTTGGGAAACCTGCTGCAGGCCGGCAATCGCCATGTCGTTACCGGGCTCCAGATCCAGCGCACGGCGGAACGCGGCGCGGGCGGTATCGAAGCGTCGGGCATCCAACGCCTCGAAGCCGTCGGATAGAGCGCTGGCGACAATACCGTCAGTGACCGCCAATTCGGCCTGTTGCATACGCTCACCGACACCAGGAGTCTGCGGATCCAGCGCGAGTACGTCCTCGTAGGCCTGCAGGGCTTCGGGCCACGCGTCCACCAGTTCGTGATTGCGCGCTACTCGGAGCAGTCGAACGATTTCGGGTAGTTTGGCCGCACGTGCGGCACCTGCGATTGCCTCGTTGTTCTTGGGATCGATCGCCAGTGCAACCGCGAAAGCCTGCGCAGCGGTATCGCCATCGAGCGCAGAAAGCGCTGCGGTACCATCGGCTATTGCCGCCTCGACCCTGGTGTTGCCGTCCGCAATGAGCTGTTCGAGCGCTTGCGTTGCGCGCTGATATTCAGCGATCGATTGATCGAACGCCTCCGCCAGAAAGGCTTCGTCGCCTGCGTTCGCCAGGTCGATTGCCGCATCGAGTTGTGCCTGTCCCCATTCACCGACCTGCATGGTCTCTTCGAGCTGAAGCTGCAGCTCGACAAAACGCGCGAGTTCGGCCTGGGCTTTCTCTTCGGCGCGTTGCCGCTGCAACGCCTCGAATGGGGCGAGTCCTTCGCTCGTAGCACCAGATGCAGGCGATGCCGACGGCGTCGACTCGTCGGGACTCTGAGTGAGCTCGGGTGCCGCCGGCGGATCCACTAAGCCGGGTACGATCGCGAGCGCAAGGACACCAAGCGCGATCACAGCGGCGAGCGCGAACAATCGACGCGGTATGCCGGGAGAGGTCTGCTTACCCGGTTGAGCGTGTGCTTCGGGACCGGACGGATCCCGGTGCGTCAACGGGACGGATTGCGGGCGGATTTGCTCGAAATCGTCGGTCATCGACCAGCATCAGGTCCATCTTCCGCAGGAAGTTCTTCGGACTGCGCGGGAGTTGTGGCACCGGCCGATGAACCGTGCAGTACGTCAGCGCCCGGAGCTCCGGTGGGCTCTGGCTCGTCTGGTACCGGTAGCCCTAGGTCTTCGTAATACGCCCGGCGAAGAATTCCGCGTAGCTGGTCGTATTGCTCCTCAACCGACCCCTGAAGCCGCAACGTCTGATTTTCGAGTTCGAGCGTGTAGGGAAGAATCTCGGCTTCGGCTGCGGTACCTATCTCCTCGATCGCGTCGGCGTGCATCGATGCCTCTGCGCGTTTGGCAATAGCGCTTTTGACGGTAACCGCTCCGCTCATCACGCTGACGACGCCGCTGGCGTCTACCGCATAGTCGTTACTTTCGTAGATTGCGGCGACGCCGCC
Organism: Candidatus Azotimanducaceae bacterium; assembly: GCA_965216695.1. Taxonomy (GTDB): domain Bacteria; phylum Pseudomonadota; class Gammaproteobacteria; order Pseudomonadales; family Azotimanducaceae. Next base: position 124,499 of record OZ244212.1, read on the forward strand.
CACGATCGCCATGGTGCCACCCAACGCGCGGGCCCGGGCTTGCGCGCGCAGCTGCTTGTATTCTATGGCTTCGTCGTACGTCGATTTGCGCCAGTTCTGGTAGGGCGTGAACATGTTGCGATGATAGTTTGCGTAGTACTCATCGACGGTGTCGATGAATAGATACTCGCGTTCGCGAATCTTTCGCACACGTTCCAGATTCGGATCGTTCTCCGCCGGCAGCTTTACGAGATCGTATCCATCGTCACCGTCGCGAGCCAAATAGTCATCAAAGGCATCAGGCGCAAAACCCTTCGCGAATCGCATCTCGGCGATCCGCCGAATCTCCCGGATCTCGTCGTTGCTGAGCGTCGCGCGGTAGCTGAGCAGATCGTTGGCGAGGTCCTTGTAGATCGCCTGAAACGGGTCCACTCCGGAGGGCACGGAATCATCGTACGCGTATTTGCTGGCGAGTGCCTCGTAGCTCTTGTGTAACCACTCGGTACCCCGAGCATCAACCGCACGGACTTCGATCTCCATGCTCTCGCCATCTGAATGTAGAATTTTGCCTGACACCATCAGATCGACCGCGTTAGTGGGTCGAGGCACCACCCGGACCGCACCCCAGTTGCCCGTGCTCTGAAGCATGTTCTTTGCGAAGTAGGGGAAGTAGATTGCTTCGGCTTCGCGGATATCCGGCTGGATGAGGCGGCGAATTCGTTCGTCGTAATCTTCCGGTACGTTGGGGTCGAAGATCGCCAGGCCAATATCCAGCAACTCGTCTTCGGTCTGCATCCGCTGCAGCTGGTCGGGCGGTGTCATGTCGACAACGCGTACCTCGGTCGAGACGCACCCAGCGGAGAGTGCCGCGAGCACGAACGCGGCTGCAAAGCCTTGGCGAATCGCAAATGTACTCATGTCAGGAGTTCTTATAACGCCGGTACTCTTCCCAGAGCTTCTCTTTCAGCTCGGGATCCGTTTCTTTCATCGCGGCTTCCCGCAACTGGCGCGCAATGATGTCGTCATCCTTCGCGTCCGGGATGTCATCCGGCACGTTGTTGCCGGCGGGTCCGGGCGCGGGTGGTGCGGATCGATTCCTGGGAATAAACGTCGTGGACGCGGGCTGCGGTCCGTCCCCCGGCGCGGATGCCGAGGGGTCCGACGTGCTTGGGGGCAGGGCGGTTATCGCACCGTTGGCAGTTTCGTTCGAGCGCTTCTGAATGATGCCCCGCTCACTCATAATCTCCCCGTCGAAGTCCCCGAGTGCGGCATCCAGCTCTTCGTCACTGGCCGATCCAGGCGTTGGCAGACCCATCGCCGTACCGTCCTGGGACGAGGAGGGGGTTTTTTCGTCCGGTGTTTCGTTACTCGTAACCCAGCCATCGTCGGACGGAAGTCCGGCATCCCAGGTATCGTCTCCCTCGGCGCCGGTACCCCCCGCGGTATCTTCGGTACCGCCGTCGCCGCCGGGCATTCCGGGCGGTGGTGTACCGCCACCAGGCAGCGGTTCGTAGCTCGAGTCCTCACCTGAAGTGCTCCCGGAGCGCCCATCGTCACCGGTACTGCCCTGGTCCGGGCCGGATGGGCCTGGCATTCCGCCGGGTGAAGGCATACTGGGTCCAGGTAATCCTCCCGGCGAGGGCATGCTGGGTCCGGGCATTCCACCGGGTGACGGGGTGCTTGGTCCGGGCAATCCACCTGGCGACGGAGGCATCTGCGGGCCCGGCATCGGGATACCGGTGCTCCCGCCAGGTACGCTCGTTGGACTTGGATTCCCTGGTGGCGAGGAGATCGGTGCGCAGGCGACCAGCGCGCCAACGGCTAGCGCACCGAGCAACCGGCCAACCAGCATCTGCGCGGATAGCCGTGCGCGGCTATGGTTACTCTCGTTCACGTTTGGCACCTCTAGGTTTCATGGCCCGCCTGGCCACCCGCCGGCTGCGGCGGCGACGGGGTCGATTCGCCGGTCACCTCAGCGTTTGTTGCAGTGTCGTCGCCAGTAGCCGCAGCGTCGGCCGCCGAACTGCCGCGTTCCGGATCGGCTGCAGATACGGTTTCATTATCGGACTGCTCTGCCTCCTGCTCGTTCCGCTCCGATTTGTAGGTGAATTCGTAACGATAGGAATGTTCGTCCACCGGGACTGCGACGCCGTCCACGAACCGCGGCCGATAGCGGGATCGGCGCAAACTCTTCCGAACCTTCACGTCCATCAATCCCTTGGGTTCGCTGGCGACCACGTTCAATTGGCGGACGGTTCCCAGATCACTGATCTGGTAGGTCAGTTCCACGAATCCGTTCGCCGCGTTTGCTTCGGTTGTCCGGCTGTGGCGCTTCGGTACCGCGGGTTTAGGAAAGTGCAACAACTGAGGGTGCGAGAAATACACGCTGGAATCCACACCCTCGATCGTTGCGAGTTCATTGTGAGCATGGGCGTACAGTTCCATTGCCGTGCGGGGCTTGTCGAACAGCAGGTACCAGTCAGCCAGATTGACGAGCGCATCGATGAATGCGAGCGGCTGCTCTTCGCGGTGGTCCTGACGGATCTGCACAATCTGCTTCAGCGCACGTTCGCCAGCCGGGAAATTGTTGATCCGGATCTGTGTGGTGCCACCACTTGCGGTTGGAAACGCGTTGTACGGACTCGTGCCGTCGTCGATGTAGAACGGTGGAAAGCGTTCCAATACATAGGTGCGCGCTACGCCCTCGAGCGGCGTAATCAACTGGCGGTTGTCGAAATCTGCGTCCGCCGAGTTCACGCCCTCCATCTCGGTGATGTATTTGGCTTGATAAAACAACGCGCGTGCCTGAAACAGATTGTGCGTTGACATGTACCAGTCGGCCAGATGATAGATGCTGGGTAGCAGGGCCGGATCGTCCGGCCCGTAGTGGCGCTGCATGATTTCGTAGGCGTATTCCTCACGGTTGTTGGCGCCTTCGAGATCCCGCTGCACTTTCAATACCCGTGCTTCGCGGTAGACGATAGGCACCTGCTCCGCATTGTGCAGGCCATGGCTTACACGGGCGACGTGGATCGCCCGATCGAACGCATCCAGCGCCGATTCGGTGTCGCCCTTCGCAAACTGAGCGTCACCGAGGAGCGTGAGCGGCCGGATCAGGCGCTCGTCGTACCGGTGCGATTCCCTTTCGATCAGGCGGATCTGCCGTTCCAGCGAATTGATGGCAGGATCCAGTTCTCCAACCTCGATCTGCCGTTCCAACCAGTCGCCCTCGGACACCGCAAAATCAGGAATCGACAGTGGTACCTGATCGGGATGGTTGTCGTGTCCGGCAGGGCCGGGTGCAGGATCCGCGACCCGCGACGGGACACTCTCCGGCGTCGGCTCGGCGGCCGCCGACTCCAGTGGCGAATCGGCCGGGACCCCGGCGGCATTCGCGGGGGGCGTCGTAATCGCATCTACAGCGGCTACCGGAGCCGATACCTCCTCGGTCTGCACGTCTGTTTGAGCCGGTGCCTGCGTGTCTGTCTGAGGTGCGGCGCCCGCCGTACCAGAGAAGAGTGCCAGGCAGAGCGACACCACGGCCGCGCCATGCAGGCGGGTCTGCCTGGAGTCCAGTTTCCTTGACACGTTCTGCTGGGGTGGGCTGATCATGATTCGATTACAGCAGCGTTGTCAGAATAGACCACGAAAAACCGTCATGGTTCGGGAGTGTGGTGGGCACCCTGGAACAAGTCAATTCCCCATTTGGCGCCGCAGCGGGCTCGGTTACCATGCGCCTGCGATGAGTAAACCCGACAACCTCCAATATGACGCCGAGCTTGATGCCCGAGGCCTGATGTGCCCGGAACCGCTGGTGCTCGCGCGCAACCGACTGCGCACGATGGCATCCGGACAAGTGCTGTATGTGATTGCTACCGACCCATCTACCGAGCGGGATTTCCGCGATCTGTGCCGGTTCATGCGCCACGAGCTGATTGAACAGTCGCGGTCGAATGATATCTACCAGTACTGGATTCGCCGGGCGTGATCGTTCACTACTTTGCGTATGGCTCCAACATGAATCCAGAACGTGTCCGTGAACGGGGCTTGCGGGTGTCGGGCGAAGAGCCCGGGATTGTGGAGGGTTTGTGTCTGCAGTTCGACAAACGGGCCGCAGACGGGGTGGGGCATGCCAATCTTCGTGTAGCAAAAGGACGACGGGTGGAAGGGGTCCTCTACCGGCTCGATGGGACAGAGGAAATCGCCAAGATGGATCCTTTCGAGCGCGCACCCTGGAACTACGGTCGCGAAGCAATTCGCGTCCAGGCGTCCACAGGAATGGTTGCCGCGTGGACTTATTTCGCAAATCCGGCCGTGATTCAACGGGGACTCCGACCGAGCCGAGCTTACCTCGCGCACCTCCTGGCCGGTGAACCGTTTCTGTCGGATTCGTACTTCCGCATGCTTGCTGACTGGCCATGCGCGGACTGACCGCGGACGAGATCTGCGACGCCTTCAATACCGGATTCGCGGACGATGCGGTGCAGCTGATCGGTGGTGCCGCAGAACCGAGTTTTCGGCCGGGACGCCGCCGTGAACCGGCGCGGCTTCTGTTCGTGGGTGATTTCGCGCGTAGCGCGTTACATGAAATCGCGCACTGGTGTCTGGCGTCGAGAAGTGAGCGGCGGATGACCGATTACGGCTGTCGCTACGTTCCGCCGCCACGCTGTCTTGCGCGGCAACTCCAGTTCTGCATTCGGGAACTCGAGGTCCAGGCGCTGGAGGTGGTGCTGTGTCGCAGCTGCGCCGTCCCATTCGAAGTCAGTATGGACGATCCGGGGAACGGCAGCGCTGACATGCTACGCGCCGATTTTGCGTCACGGGTCGCCCGTGCCGCCGATCGCCTGGTTCACGATCTGCCGCCGGAGGCTGAGCGCTTCATGCACATGATTCGCCGCCGCTACCGACCCGTGCCGAACCGAGGCACTGCGGCATCATCGACTCCAATGCCCGCAGCGTACGCCGTCGATGCAGGCTGAACGCGCCGACGTCGTTGTCATTGGAGCCGGCGTCGTTGGTCTTGCAATCGCCGCCGCGCTCGCCCAACGCGGGCGGGAAGTTCTCGTGCTCGAACGGAACGACCATATCGGCGAAGAAACATCATCGAGAAACTCCGAGGTGATTCACGCCGGAATCTATTATCCGACCGGATCACTGAAAGCGCGGTTGTGCGTGCGTGGGAAGTCTCTGCTTTACGACTACTGCGGTACGCACGGCGTAGGGTTTCGACGCTGCGGAAAACTCATCGTGGCGAGCCGAGCGTCGCAGCAGGAGACGCTGCGTGACTACCAACGCCAGGCGCTCACCAATGGTGCCGGAAAGCTCGAGTGGCTGGACGCGCCCCAGATCGAACGACTCGAACCTGCCGTCCATGCTGTAGCGGGCCTGCTGTCGCCGACCACTGGTATCGTCGACTCCCACGGGTTCATGCTGGCGCTTCAGGCCGACCTGGAGGCACACGGCGGCCTGGTGGTCTGCCGGGCGCCCGTCGCGGCGATTGCGGAACACGGGGATCGGTTCCGCGTGACCACATCAGACTACGCCCTCGCGCCGCAGCTTCTCGTGAACGCTGCAGGTCTGCACGCACCGTCAATCGCGGCCGCGGTCTGCGATGCACCACCCACGTTCTACGCGCGCGGTCGCTACTACACCTACTCAGGTAACGCGCCGTTCCAGCGATTGGTCTATCCGATTGCCAGCGCCGGTGGCCTCGGTGTGCACGTAACCTTAGACCTTGCTGGCCAAGCACGCTTCGGACCGGACGTGGAGTGGATCGGCAGCATCGATTACACATTCTCCGATGTACACAGGGCGGCGTTCATCGACGCAATCCGGCAATATTTTCCATCGCTGGATGCCGAACGGCTGCAACCGGGTTACACGGGCATCCGCCCGAAGATCTCCGGACCCGGCGAACCGACGGCGGACTTTCGGATCGAGTTCCTGGGTTCTTCAGCTCAACCGGCACTGGTGAACCTGTTCGGTATCGAATCTCCCGGTCTCACCGCAGCACTCGCGATCGCTGAACACGTCTGTGAGCGCGTCGATGCTTGAAATCGGTTTCGTGGTGAATCCCATTGCCGGTATCGGCGGCCAAGTCGGATTACACGGCAGTGACGGCGACGCGCTGCAGGCGCGGGCTCAGTCCGCCGGAGCCGTAGCCCGCGCACCGGACCGCGCCGGACGTGCCGTTGCACGGCTGTCGCCCGACGTACTGGCGGGGGCACGCTGGATTACATGGGCAGGTTCCATGGGCGAAGCGCACCTCAGGCGGGCCGCAATCGCGCACCGCGTGGTCGGGTACGCGGAAACGCCGAGTTCCGGCGCAGACACGCGCGCCGCTGTGCGCGCGTTTGCGCAGGCAGCGGTAGATCTGATCCTGTTTACTGGCGGAGATGGCACCGCACGAGACGTATTGGAGGGATTGCGCGGTACGGAGTATGCCGGAGCGGTGCTGGGTATACCCGCCGGTGTGAAGATGCACTCGGGCGTCTTTGCAACGACACCCGAAACTGCGGCCGACGTCGTCACACGTTTGATTCGTGGCGGTATCGTGAGCGCTACGGCCCGCGAAGTTCGGGACCGGGTCGAGGATTCGGTGTCTTCCCTCAAGACACGCACGTTCGGAGAGTTGCCCGTGCCCGAGCTCGGAGGATATCTGCAGCATACGAAAGTATCCGGCAAAGAAAGCGAGCCGCTCGCGCTGAACGACATTGCGGCGTTCGTGAGTGAGGCCGCGCTTGCATCGCGGGACACCTGGATCTTCGGACCGGGAACAACGGTCGCGGAAATCTCTGCGTCGCTGGGATACAACGGTTCGCTTCACGGATTCGACATCTGGCAACACGGTGAACCGATCGCGTTTGACGTCAATGCGGATGCGTTGACCGAGCTCGACGGACCCTGCCGGCTGGTCGTGAGTTTCACGCGGCATCAGGGATTTCTGTTCGGGCGCGGCAATCAGCAGCTCACACCGGCGTTTCTGCGGCGTATCGGCAGGCGCCGCGTACAGGTCGTGGGCACCCGTACGAAGCTGCAAACGCTCGACGGTCGACCGCTGCTTCTGGATACCGATGATGCGGATCTGGACACACGTTGGACAGGATTGTGGCGGGTTTTGACCGGCTACGACGACTATCTTTGGTACAGAGTCTCTACCGGTGCGTGATTTCGGGCCGGTGCTGGAACGCTGTATCGACGAAGATCAGCGGCGGGCGAGTGGCGCGACACATACCAACACGTATCGTCTCTTTCACGGGCGGGGGCGCACCGTGGTTGACTACGAAGACGTGACTGTGGACCGCTTCGATGACGCACTGCTGGTGGGCGCGTTTTCACCCGAGCGTGCGGATTACCGGATACTGATCGACGCGCTGGCCGAGGCGTTGCCGCACCGCGGCATCGTTCTGCAATCCCGACGCGGCAGGCAGACGTCTGCGGACTGTCTGGTCGGGAACACGGAATCCGAGGTGCGCGTGCGGGAGGCGGGCATCCACTACGCGGTGCGCCTGCTCGACAATCAGAACGTGGGCTTGTTTCTCGATGCGGCACCAGCCCGCAACTGGGTGCGCAGCCATGCCGGGGGAGCCTCCGTTCTCAACCTGTTCGCCTACACGTGCGCGTTCTCCGTCGCGGCGATTGTAGGCGGGGCGTCCTCGGTCGTGAACAACGACATGAGCGCGCCCGCATTGCAGTGGGGTTCACACAACCACGCGTTGAACGGTCATGATCTGCGCACCGTACGAATGCTGCCCCACAACCTGTTCAAGTCCTGGTGGAAGATTCGCCAGTGGGCTCCGTTCGATCTGATCGTCGTGGATCCGCCAACGAAGCAGCATCGTAGCTTCGTTGCGCAAAAGGATTATCCGAGCGTAATCAAGCGGACTGCGCCGTTGGTTGCGCCGGGAGGTTTGCTCCTGTTGTGTCTGAACAGTCCATTTCTAGACAGCAGCTTCCTGCTCAATCACGTGGCGCGCTGGGCCAGTGAATTCAGCCTGGAGGAGCGCCTGCCGGCAGCGCAGGCTTTTGACGACGCCCATCCGGAGCGCGCGGCGAAGATGCTCGTCTTCCGGCGGCGTGGTTAGCTCGCCACCGAGTGCGCGTCAGGATTGACGATACGTCGTGAGAAAGCGCTCGAGCCGGGTGATTGCATCCACCAGCGTTTCTTCCCGGGGCAGAAACACGATCCGGAAGTGGTCGGGGTGCGGCCAATTGAATCCGGTGCCGTGCACCACGAGAATCTTCTCTTTGCGCAGCAAGTCGAGCACGAATCGCTCGTCGTCGTGGATGCCGAATCGCTTGGTATCAATACGTGGAAACAGATACAGCGCGCCGCGGGGCTTGAAACAGTTGATGCCGGGAATGTCGTTCAACATCCGCCATGCTGTGAGTCGCTGCTCGTACAGACGCCCGCCGGGTGCAACGTATTCCATAATGCTTTGATAACCTCCCAGGGCCGTCTGTACGGCGTGCTGGGTCGGTACGTTTGCGCACAGGCGCAGTGACGCAAGCATGTTGAGCCCGTCGATGTAATCCCGCGCGCGATGCTTCGCACCGCTAACCAGAAGCCACCCGGTGCGGAAGCCGGCGACCCGATACGTCTTCGACAACCCGTTCAGCGTAACCACCAACAGATCGTCGGCAAGGGTTGCAATGGACGTGAACTCCGTACCGTCATAGATGATTTTGTCGTAGATCTCATCGGCGAATACCACCAGATCGTGGCGCCGCGCGATGTCGAGGAGCACTTCGAGTTGCGCGCGATCGTAGACGGCACCGGTGGGGTTGTTCGGGTTGATGATCACCAGCGCACGGGTTCGGGCGGTGATCTTGGCTTCGATGTCGGCAGGATCCGGGCACCAGTCGGATTGCTCGTCACAGAGGTAATGCACGGGTTTGCCGCCGCAGAGCGTTACGGTAGCGGTCCAGAGCGGAAAATCGGGTGCCGGAATCAGCACTTCGTCCCCGGACTCGAGCAGCGCCTGTAACGCAATGCTGACGAGTTCGGAAACGCCATTACCGATCCACACGTCCTCAATGTCCACCTGCGGAACGCCCTGCGCCTGGTAGTACTGCATTACCGCCTTGCGCGCGGAATAAATGCCTTTCGAGTCGCTGTAGCCGACCGACGCCGGGAGATTATGGATTACGTCTCGAATGATCTCGTCGGGCGCTTCGAAGCCAAACGGTGCCGGATTGCCGATATTGAGCTTCAGAATGCGATGGCCTTCCTCTTCCAGGCGATTCGCCTCGTCCAGGACCGGTCCACGGATGTCGTAGCACACGTCGTCCAGCTTGCTGGACTTGCGTACCTTACGCGCCGGCAGCGTCCGTCGCAGTGGGGCGACACGTAAAGGATCTGTCGAAGCTTGATCGGTCATGTCGTTGAAACCGGGCAGAATTTTCAGATCGCCATACTATTGCGGAACCCCTCGCGTTGCCATCCGCCGAAGACGCGGTAGCGGGGTTTTCCGATGAACGGCCCGGCGGGCGGGTCGTGCGGCCGCACCCCACCGAAGCAAAGACGCCACCCTGAAATGCACCGTCTGTTCGTGCGAGACTAACGCAATCGTCAGGCGGGGAGCGCAATGGCGCTTGAACACACAACAGACTCAGGGGGACTCACGCCGGAGGAGCGGCGGGTCATTCACGAGGGTGGCACCGAAGCGGCCTTTACCGGCGAGTACTGGGATACCAAGACGCCGGGAACGTATCGCTGCCGCAACTGCCGAGCCACGCTGTTCGATTCCGATGCAAAATACGATTCGGGCACCGGATGGCCCAGTTTTTATGCCCCCGCGACAGCCGGTGCCGTAACCCGACGCAGCGATCCCCGCGCCGTTCTGCCGCGCACGGAAGTACTTTGTGCACAGTGCGATGCGCACCTCGGTCATGTGTTCGACGACGGTCCCGAACCCACCGGAGAACGATTCTGCATGAACTCTGCGGCATTGCGCCTGGAACCGCAGACCACCGACTGACGCTCGGTCGACGGCTACTGCCGTCTGAGAATGTTTGCAGGAACGTACTGGTCTGTGAGCGGGCGCGCGGTCACATCCCAGTCCGGTGTGATTTCGAATCGCTTCAGATAGCGGTGTACCGGTGCGTCGTACGGAGCAAGCACCGGACGCCATTTCTCGGCCCGACGCTTGAGTTCCGCGTCGCCGGGTAGCGGGCCTTTCGTCGCAATGATCAGTCGATTTGCCGTGCTTGGGAGCCGGAAGTTGACGAACGTGCCGAACGCCCGCTGGTAGGTCACCGATTCGTGGTCGTAGAGTTTGCTGATCGAGAATGTGTTGGCCGCCAGAACGCCGCCGTCGGTAAGCAGCGCGCGATTCTCTTCCAGATACTCGAGCGTCATCAGATGTTCCGGAATATAGTCGCCGTTGAACGCATCGAGCACGATCAGGTCATATCTCGCGCCCTGGCGAACCGCCCGTTTGGTGAACACGCGTGCGTCCTGGATGATCGTTCGCCGACGAGGTGTTTCCGAGTAGCCAAAATATTCCTTAGCAACCCGCACCACCGCCGCGTCGATCTCGACACTGTCGATCTGCGCCTCGGGCAACAGTTCAGACAGCGCCATCGGAAGCGTTCCACCTCCGAGACCCACGATCAGAATTCGGCGCGGGCTTTCGTGAAAGAGGAGCACCGCCATCATCATCTGCGTGTAGTCGAACACCATGCGTTTCGAGTTCCGCTGGTCGACACAGGATTGATTCCTGCGGGTGCCTTTCAACGTGAATTGCAAACAGACCCGGCGGCCCACCTTGGTGACAATGATCGACTGATACAGGGAGCGTTCTTCGTGAATAACCCGCGCGGACGCCAGTCCTGGCAATAGCAGCAGAACACCAAACGCGAGCGCGGTAACTAACCGGTAGGTGTACATCACGCGCTGGCCGTGCCTTCGCCGCGTACGAGCGCCTTGCCACCAACCACGGCCAGCAGGCCGCAGAGTAACAGCACCCCGCACAGCGCGACGATGATCGTGTCGATCGTGTACCACAGAACCAGATAGAACGATGTGGCAAGCGTGCCCAGTGCAGAGCCGAGCGTGGACATGAAGTACAGACGACCGGCGACGTGGCCGCTTCGGTGGGTCGTGTCCACCAGCAGTCGCACCGCGTAGGGAGAGATCATCCCAAGAAAGAACGTGGGTACTGAAAAAAGGGTTACGCACGCAACCAGCGAGCCAAACCGCGGATCCTCTATGCGATCGAAGACCCATTCCATCACCGTTGTCGCAGTAGCCAGCAACGGGGAAAGACACACGGCGGCGACGACGAAAATCAGGCCGAAGCGCTGCAAGGAGACGGCGCGCAACGTCAGCGCGCCACCGGCGAGGTAACCGAGCGACAACGCAAGCATGAATATCGTGATGATACTGCCCCACGTGTAAATCTCGGCGCCGAAGTAAGGGGCAAGGATGCGGCCGCCCAACAGTTCGAGTGACATCACGCAGAAACCGCCGACGAAGGCGAGGACGTACACCACAGCGCTCACGGCAATTCGGCGGGTGTTCGCGGCGCTGGGCCGGTAAGAGAAATGCGCGAGATCAACAGCGTCAGCGCTTCTGGACCGTTTCGGTGGCTCCGCCTGCGTCCTGCCAGGCGCGGTAACCGCCTTCGATGTGACACACGCGAGGAAGTCCCATGCGCTGAACCGTCTGCGTCGCCAGCGCCGAACGCCAGCCGCTCTGGCAATAGAAAACGAAGCGCTTTCCGGAGCCGAAGACATCCTTGAAATAGGGGCTTTCCGGGTCCACCCAGAACTCGAGCATCCCTCTCGTGGCGTGAAACGCACCCGGAATCGTGCCTTCCCGCTGCAGCTCACGCACATCGCGCAAGTCGACGAACTGGGCATCGGGATCGTTCAACAGTGCGATCGCGTCAGCCGTGGGGACCGTTTCGATTTCCGCCATGGCGGCATCAACCAGTTGACGGTGATTGGTGGTGAGCTTCAGTAGCGTGTCCTCGGGTTGTTGGACGGCAATCCTATCAACTCGCCGTCTGGGTGCAATAAATGACGCTCCGCGTCGTACGACCAATGCCGTCCGCTTACTAGCGACGCGCAATAAAAATATTATATTTCAACACCTTACGATGTTTTTGTTATATGGCACGGATCGTGAATCGAAGATTAACAACACGGACCACGGAAGGAGGAGATTCAATGGATGCCCATCCGGATAAAGATCACAAATACCCCGGCCAATTCACGACCACGCCCGACTTTCTTCACGTAGTGATCCCACACGAAGAGATCATGGAAGACATGATGACCCGGGGTGAACACGCCACGATGAGTGACGTGTGCCTTTCGGTGGTGATCGTCGCGGATGCCATCGCAACCGCTGCATACCTTACGGAACAGCTGTAAACCGATCGCAGCGGAACGCTAGCGCCCCTTCCAGTTGGGCGGGCGTTTCTCCGCGAAGGCCTTGGGACCCTCCACAAAGTCCTCGCTTTCCACCATAGCCTTCACCGAATCGTATCGGCCCTGCATCGATTCCTGCAGTGAGGCGTAGTCGAGACTCCTGTACACCACGTCCTTGCTCGCTCGGATCGACAGCGGCGCGCATTCGCAGATGCTGCGAGCCCAGCGTTGCGCGGCTTCGGGCAGCTCATCGTGCGGCACGACTTCGTTGACGAAGCCGAGTTCATAACCCTCCTGAGCCGACACATGGCGTCCTGTAAGGATCATTCCGAGCGCGCGCTTGGATCCGATCTGACGCGGCAGACGATTGAGCCCACCCGCCAGCGCCGCTAGCCCCACCTTCGGTTCCGGCAACGCGAACAGGGCTTTCTCGGACGCAATGATCAGATCGCAAGCGAGCGCGATTTCGAATCCGCCCCCCATCGCAACGCCATTTACCGCGGCGATAACGGGTTTGGTGAGATCGAAGCGCGACGTGAGTCCGCCGAAACCGCGCGGGATCGGCGGTCGCTCGCCGCCTTCCGCTTGATAGCGCAAGTCGTTGCCCGCGGAGAAGCCGCGGCCCCGCCCGGTGATTATCGCAACCCAGGCGTCATCGTCGGCAGCAAACGCATCGAAAACCTCCCCAAGTTCGATATTGGCAGGTGGGTGCAGTGCGTTGAGTCGATCGGGTCGCTCGATCGTGACCGTCGTAATGTGGTTGGTCGTTTCGACACTGCAGAATTCCGGCATAACGTGACTCCCCCTGATGCGTCCGTTGTCTCTCGCGAAGCCGGACAATAACACGGCTGCGCGATATTCCTACAGATGGTGTCGTTCGCTGAAGGCGCTGAGTGCAGGCGATGGATCCAACACGAGCCGGGTGATGCTGCAGTTTGAAAAGTGATAGTCGACCCAACGACCGGGGTCGTCGTGCATGAGTGTGCCGAGCGCGACGGCCATTACCGCGCCATGGCTTACGAGCAGGATATTCTCGTCGCGATGTCGGGCGTTGAGTGTCATCAACGCGCGCATGATCCGTTCACTGACGCCGGCCAGACTTTCTCCCCCCGGCGGCGCGAATGCGTGATCGGCGCTGGCGCGAGCTATGAAGTCGTGGGTGGTGATCAGGTGATCGATTGTATGGTTCTCCCATTCACCGACCGCGTATTCGCTGAGCTCCGGTACCGGTGCAGGTTCCAGCGCCAGCCGATCGGCAATAGCCTGCGCCGTGCGTCGGCATCGCTGTAACGGTGAGCAGTAAAGCGCCGCAAAATCGACGCCGGTCCCATTCAGATGGTGCGCCGTCCGACGTGCCTGCCAGCGACCGAGCGGCGTCAGCCGGCTGTCCGTTGCGCCGTGCCATCGGAGGTCGCGATTGGCCGCGATTTCACCGTGGCGGATGATCCAGAATTCGTTAGCCAATGACGCTTTCCCCGGTATCTGATCGGTGGTTCGGTAAGCCAAGGCGCTCCGCCACTAGGGCGCCGACGAGATCGCCTTCCACGTTGATTGCGGTGCGAAACGTATCCAACGGCCGTTCGATCAGCAGCAGCAAGCCGATCCCCTCGAGCGGGATTCCGACGGAAAGTAGCACAACCTGCATGCCGGCCATCGATCCCGACGGCATACCCGGCGCACCCATAGACGACAGCATAGCGACAAAAAATACGACAGCCATGCCCGCTGGTTCGAGCGGAACGTTGAAGAGGTAGGCGAGGAACACCGCGGCAACGCCTTCGAACAGTGCGGTACCGTCCATGTTGATCGTCGCACCGAGCGGCAGCACAAAGTTCGCGACGGGCGGGCGTACGCGAAGTCGATCGGTAGCGGCACGCAGAGAGACGGGCAGTGCTGCCATGCTCGACGATGTCGTTGCCGCAACCAACATAGGTTGGGCCACGGCGCGGAATAGTTGTATGGGCGTTACGCCGGCAACGAACCACGCAATCGCGGGCAATATCACCAGCGCGTGAAACAGACTGCCGAGCAACACCACCAGCGCGAGCGACATCAGCTGAGTAACTACGGCGGTGTCCAGATCCGACGCCATTGAAAATATGATTGCCATAACGCCTGCAGGCAACAGCCAGATGATCCACGCGGTAAGCTTGTAGATTGCACCTGCGGCATCGTGGACCGCCGTAATCAGCGGGCTTCCGCTCGGAACCGCCGCAAGCCCCGCAAGTCCCAGTAGAAACGCGCTGATGACGATTCCGAGCATATTGGTATCAGCCAATGCACCAATCGGATTAGTCAAAGCCTGCTGGAGGAGCGCGTTCATGATGCTCAAGAATCCACCGGCATCGGATTGAATCAGCGCGATGTCTCCTGTAACCGCAGTGTCGGGGATGATCGGCGGGTGTGCGGTCCATGGGTGCACAAAGAAGACAATCCCGAGGCCCACCGCGGTCGCGATTCCTGTAGTGAGGACGTAGTATCCGACCGCGATGCTACCGAGGCGCCTTACTCCAGCGCTCTCGCGCAGACGCAGAATGCCTGACAGCAGCGACAGGAAGATCAGTGGACCAATGACCATCTTCAGACCGCCGAGAAACACCGTCTTTATCAGCTGCATCACCGCAATGAGCGTCTGGCTGTCACCCGCGATGGCCGCAAGTAACCAGCCAAAAAGGGCAGCGACCACGACGCTGACAGTGAACGCGATCGACATGGTGGCAGAATCCAATCCTGTGCTGGCGGGATAAGGCGGCGGACGATGGTAACAAAATGCGATCGCTGGTGGTGTTGCGCGGCCGCGTTGCTTCTGCTGTCTGTGAGTTGTGCGACGGAACGATCGGAATCGGTCGAGATCAGCGGCGCAACAATGGGAACGTACTACCGCGTGACGGCCCGGTGTGCAGACCTCGGATTAAACGCCGATGCGCTGGGACGAATCGTCGACGATCGGCTTGCGCACGTGAATTCGGTTGCATCCCATTATGACCCAACAAGCGAACTCTCGTCGCTGAACGCGGGTGCCGTTGACGAGTGGATCGCGGTCTCAGCTCCGCTGCAGAAACTGCTTACCACGGCTCAGACGCTGCACCAGTTAACACGTGGCCGCTTCGACGTAACGGTTGCGCCGTTGGTAGACCTCTGGGGTTTCGGACCGGCAGAAACGTCATCGCCCCCTGATTCCGCGCAGATCGAACGAATCCTGCAACGGATTGGATCCACTCATCTCGAAGTCACCGACGGACAGGCGCGCAAGCACCGCGCGGTTCAGATCGATCTGTCTGCGCTGGCCAAAGGCTGGGGAGTCGATGTCGTGTCCAAGAAGCTTGATGAACTCGGCTGCGCGAATCATCTCGTGGATATCGGTGGCGAGGTTCGCGCGCGCGGGGTCAACGCCGGGGGACTGCCGTGGCGCGTCGGCGTCGAAGCGCCCGGTCCGGGCGCACCGAAGGGGATGCGCGTGCTGTCGCTCGCAGATGCCGCGGTTGCAACATCCGGCGACTATCGCAACTTCCGCATCTACGGTGACCAGACACTCAGTCATTTCATCGACCCCGCAACCGGTCGGCCCGTGCCGCGCGACGTGGCCTCGGTTTCGGTCGTGCACGAATCTGCCATGTGGGCGGACGGACTGGCGACGGCTCTCGCAGTGCTGGGCGCGGACGCGGCGATGGAGCTCGCCGAGCGTGAAGGTCTGCCTGTGCTACTCATCGTTCGGCGCGAACCCTCATCGAGCGCGGGTTTCGAGACCGGCTTCGAGGAAAGGTATACTGCGTCCATGACGAACTATCTGGTTGCCCCATGACCCTGACCATAGTGCTGGCGTTCGCCATCATGGTACTTATCTTCGCTGGTATGGCAGTTGGCGTAAGCGCTGGCCGAAAACCGATCACCGGTAGCTGTGGAGGTATGTCCGCCGTCGGGATCGATGCAGAATGCGAGATATGCGGAGGCAACCCCGCGCGCTGTTCGGCGGAGACCGACCTCGCCTCCGACGCCAGCCAGCGCGGTTCGTCCACCCAGTCTCGCTGAGCCCACAGCAGCAACCACACAGCAGGGAACCGCCGATTCCGATGGATACTGGATTGGCCGCGCAGATCGGTCTGCGCTACGTCCTTTCGCCTGATGTCGCGATCGCGCGCGCGGCGCGACTGGCAGCTTTCGGCTTGGGTTTAAGTATTGCGATCCTTCTGCTGGTGCTCTCCGTGGTCAACGGGTTCGACCGGGAGATGCGGGAACGGCTCCTTTCTGTGCTACCCCAGGTGATCGTCATGGCGCGCGAACCGGTTCCCGTTTCCGAGGCAGACGTGCACCTGGCGTCCAGCACGCCCGGCGTTGCGGGGGTAAGTCCGATTGTCCAGGGGGCTGGCCTGCTAGCAACCGACACGCGAACTCATGGCGTGATGATTACCGGGATTGCACCGGAAACCTACGGGGCAGTATCAGACCTGGGTCACTACACCAGTCACAGCCTTGAGCGTTTGACGCCAGACGGATTCGACGTTTTTCTCGGACACCGCCTCGCCTCGCTTCTCGATCTCGATGTCGGCGATCATGCAACCCTCGTACTGCCGGCTGCGACCGTCACGGTGGCCGGCGTGTTCCCACGCCAGAAGCGGGTCCACGTCGCAGGAATCGCGAAATCCGATTCGGAGGTGGATGCGCGCGCCGTGTTCATGCACCGGACTCCCGCAGCAAAGCTGTTCCGATTGGGGGAGCGCATCCACGGGTATCAGGTTCGTGTCGATGATCTTTTCTCGGCCGAAGCGATTGCCAGCGACACAGCGCGCCGATTGAATGAGTCGGAGACCCGCCCGCGCTTTCGCGCAACGTCGTGGCAGCGCACGCACGGCAATCTGTATCAGGCGATAGCAACGCAGAAAACCACGATGTTTCTGTTGCTTTCGCTGCTGGTCGCGGTTGCGGCGTTCAATCTGGTGTCCACCTGCATCATGGTCGTGAATCAGCGGGCCGGCGACGTCGCCATCCTTCAGACATTGGGCGCACGGTTCAAAACGTACGGCGTCGCAGTAGCGCTGTTCGGATTGCTGCTCGGTTGTGCCGGAATTGCGGCCGGACTCGTGTTCGGGGTGTTTCTTTCGTGGGCGGTACCGCGGGCGTTCGCTTGGGCAAGCGAGACCTTTACGCTGGATCTCATGAGTCAGTACTTCGTCACCTATCTGCCCGTAGACGTGCAGTGGGCCGACATTGCCACCATTCTATTGGTTTCGCTTGTTCTGATCGTCGCAGCAACACTTTATCCGGCGTGGCGGGCATCCCGGTTGAGGCCCAGCGTCGTGCTGGCACACGAATAACATGTCCGGCACGCCAACTGGGACTGCGCGGTCTGTACTGCAGGCACGCGCACTGTATAAGTCGTTTGCGCAAGCACGGCAGCGTCTGGATGTACTTCAGGGTGCCTCTCTCTCCGTTTCCGAGAATGAGCGGGTCGCGATTCTCGGACGTTCCGGGTCCGGCAAGAGTACGCTGCTTCACATCCTTGGCGGACTCGATGACCCCGATTCAGGTTCCGTCTCGGTGTGCGGCGAGGATCTCACACGTGCATCGCCCGGTACGCGCGCCGGGATACGCAATCGTCACATGGGATTCGTGTACCAGTTTCATCACCTGCTGGCCGAATTCTCCGCACTGGAAAATGTGACGATTCCACTGCGCCTCGCGGGCGTCGATCGGGGTACCGCACAGAAGCGGGCGCAGGCGATGCTTGAGCGTGTGGATCTAGGATCGCGCCTCGATCACCGGCCGGCGGCGTTGTCCGGGGGCGAACGCCAGCGGGTTGCCGTGGCGCGTGCCCTCGTCGCTGAGCCTGCAGTCGTGCTGGCCGACGAACCGACCGGCAATCTCGATGCACATAACGCTCGGGTGGTGCTCGACCTGATGTGCGAACTGAGCGAGGCGCAGGGCTGCGCGTTTGTGATTGTGACCCACGACGAGTCGATACTGCACCGCGTGCATAGAGCGGTGCAGCTCCACGACGGTGTACTCACGCCGGACCCTGTGGAATGAATCTGCCGCTGTGGATCGGGTTGCGGTACCTGCGTCGCGGTGGGCGTAGATTCGCCAACGTTGTGATGTGGGTGTCGGTGATCGGCATCTCTCTGGGCGTCCTGGTGCTGACCGTGGTAGTGAGCGTCATGAACGGCTTCGATCGCGAATTGAAAAACCGCCTGCTCGGCACAATACCTCACGCGGTAGCGCTGGAGCGGACGCCCGAAGATCCGGCAATCGCGCAATTGATTGCAGACCCCCGTGTCCAGAGAGCGTATCCGTTCCTTTCCACGTCCGGGATGGTGAGCCGCAACGGCGGGGTCAATCCGGTGTCTGTGTTCGCGATCGAACCGGATGGCGCCGAGGGCTTGAAGACGATTGCAGATCACATGCTGATCGGCTCGCTCGACGCGGTCGCCGGTTCGCGCAACGGTATCGCGCTGGGTGGGCCGCTGGCTCGACACCTCGGCCTGATTCCAGGTCAGACGGTTGCGTTGATACTGATTGAACCCACTCCGGGCAGCGTGCGCCCAAAACTTCTACGCTTCGACGTTGTTGCACTGTTTGAAATAGGCGCTGAGCTGGATTACAGCCTGGCAATCGTTCCACTGTCTGCGGTCCCGGATTCGATCAGATCGGGTTCCGGTCTGTGGGGCGTGCGTCTCGATCTTTTCGACCCGCTGTCCGTCGAACAACTGATTGCAGACCATTCGTTCGACGGCCTCGAATTCGCCGGTTGGCAGGACACCTATGGTGAGCTGTTTCGCGCTGTTCGAATCGAAAAGAGTCTCATGTTTCTCGTTCTGCTGATGGTAGTGGCCGTAGCCGGATTCAATGTCGTGTCCGGTCAAACGATGACGGTGCGGGACAAGACCGGCGATATCGCGATTCTGCGAACGATGGGGGCGGATGCCGCTACGGTGCGTCGAATCTTCCTGTTTCAGGGGCTAGCGATCGCCACTTCCGGGATACTGGTTGGATTGATGCTCGGGGTGGTCGTCGCCCGGAACGCGTCCGAGCTGATGGCGCTCGTTGAGAGCGTGTCGAGCTATCGGCTTCTGGAGGGGACATACTTCACGCAACTTCCCACTGAAGTGCGGTGGATAGACCTGTCGATTATCGGGGCAATCTCCTGGTCGCTATGCGCACTGTCGTCGTGGATTCCTGCGGCACGAGCCGCAGATCTCAATCCTGTAGACGGGCTTCACCGGACTTGATCTTGCGGCGGGCCGCGCGCCTCTCGCGCCAGCGCCGCACCACGTGCATGCGCCAGATCACCCGCATCACGACGAAACCCGTCAACCCCGCGACCCACCCGCAAACAAGGCATCCGAACAGCAGCGGATAACCCAGCGCTCCGGCATTGTCGACGAGCCAGCTGAAACTCGGTTCAAAACTACCCACTTCCAACGGACGATCGAGCAGCCACGCGCCCAGGCGATAGGCGAAGTAGAACATCGGCCCCATCGTGAGCGGATTGCTGATCCACACCAGCGCGATGGACATTGGCAGGTTGCAGCGCGAGGCAATGGCAAGGACACCCGCTACCACCATCTGGAACGGTATCGGCAGGTACATGCAGAACAGGCCGATGAACGCCGCGCCGGACACCGTCCGGCGATTCATGTGCCAGATTTCCGGATTGTGTAGCCAATCTCCGAGCGGCCGTAGGGCCGGATGACTACGTATTTCGCCGGAGGTTGGGAGGTACCGCGCGAGCCAGTTCTTGGGCATAACGGATCCATAGTAGCGCAACTCGGAACCGCTGGTGTCGTTAGGGTTCGCGTTTGCAGTCGGGGTTGCATCGGCTCGATTCGACTACGTTTCGCCGGGTTCGACCCTGGCGGCGCTGACCATTCTCCTACTCGCTTTAGCCGCGTGCGTCAGCACCCGGTTCCGAACGCGGCTACTTCTGCTGAGCGCATTCTCGAGCGGCTGCCTTTGGAGCGGCTGGCACGTGGCCGAGTACCTGGAAAAACGCCTGCCGTTCTGCGTCGAAACGGGCGGCCACGATGTTGTTCTGCGTGTAGACGCGGAGCCGGCCACCTGGGATGCCATCGTTCGCCTAAACGCCACGGTACTGCGCGCGGATCCAAGGGCCTGTGTCGACTATGGAGGGCTCAGGCTTCGCCTCAGCTGGCGCGGTGCACCCAAGCTCTCTCGCGGCGACCGCATTCGCGCCCGCGTGCGCTTGCGCGCGCCCTGGGGCATGCAGAATCCTGGAGGATTCGACTTCGAACGCTGGTACCTCGCGGAAAGGATTCATGGCGGCGGCTACGTTCAGCGGGGCGAGCGCCTCGGGGGTCAGGCAAGCAGCCCACTTCGAGGCATCAGGCAGCAGATCCTAGAGCGAATCAGCGGATTGCCGTTGCGCTATCCGGAGATTGCGGCTGCTCTCGCGGTCGGGCACCGGAGCAGTCTTGCTGCCGACCAGTGGACGCTGTTTGCGGATACGGGAACCGTTCACCTCCTCGTGATATCGGGTCTGCACATTGGCCTTGCGATGGGCATCGGTTTCGCCGTTGGGACCCGAGTGGGCCGCATTGCCCCGGCCGTTACCCGGCGCTGGGGCGGCCGCCCGGTGGGCATAGCACTCGCGTGGATCACCGGATTTGGATATGCAGCCGTCTCGGGCTGGGGTACGCCGGCCGTGCGCGCGCTGACGATGGGATCCATCGCGCTGCTGGGTCTCGCGCTGTCTCGGAGGATTGCGTGGACACGGCTCGCGGGCACGGCATTGCTGACCGTAATGGTCTTGCGGCCTGCAACGGTCCATTCGAGTGGTTTCTGGTTTTCGTTTGTTGCAGCCGCCTCACTGCTCGCTTATTTCGCACCACGCCGTCTAATGGGCGTGGGACGAACGCGGAGCCTAGTCGCGGCGCAGTTGCTGCTGTTTCTGGTCGTTGCGCCCCTGTCGTCACTTCTGGTTGGACGCACCTCTCTCGTCGCGCCGCTCGCAAACCTCTTTGCCGTACCACTGGTGTCCCTCGTGGTCGTTCCAGGGCTGCTCGCAGCGTCTGTCGCCAGCGTCACGCCGGGCGCTGGTCTGCTGGCGGACGGACTCTATATCGGCTGCGACATGCTGCTGCACCTGCTGGTGGCTGCACTCGAACGGCTGCACGCCAGTCCGGTGCTCGACCGCGGCTGGAGCAGGCAGTGGCTGACGCTCTGCGCCGTTGCCGGCGCAGTGTGCGTAGCGCATCGGCCGCATGCGCCGTGGCTCCGGCCGCTGGTCGTTGCCGCCTGTCTGCTTTGGGTGCTCCCCGCCAACCAACGCATTCCGCTGGGCGAATTTCGTGTAACCGCCCTGGACGTGGGGCAGGGCAGCGCGATTGTGGTCGATACACGCACCCATCGGTTGTTGTTCGATGCCGGAGCCCGATATCCGAGCGGATTCGACATCGGGGAGGCCGTAGTAGTGCCGAGTCTCGCACGCTCGGGCCCGTTCAGCCTGGATACGTTTATTGTCAGCCATGCCGACACGGATCACGCCGGAGGCGCCGCCAGCATAGTCCGCAAGGTTGAACCGGAAATCACGTTCGGCGACGGTATCGACGGAGCAGGTCCCTGTGAAGATCGGGTCTGGCAACGTGACGAGGTTCGGTTTGAGTTGTTCGACTTTTCGGATGCGGCCGAGTCGCGCAACGACCGATCCTGCGTGCTCGCGGTACAGTCCCGCAATCACACGGCCCTTTTTGCCGGCGACATCTCACGCCGTATGGAGGCGGCACTGCTCGCGCGTATCCCGACGCCGGTGACGTTCATGATGGTGCCGCACCATGGCAGCGTGACATCATCGGGCAGAGCCTTCGTGCGCCGGCTTGCGCCACGGACGGCGGTGGTGAGCGCTGGTCGCGGCAATCGCTACGGCCACCCGCATCCCGACGTTGTGCGCCGGTACTGCCGCGTAGGCGCCAATTTTTTCGTGACGGGACTGTCCGGGGCTGTCCAATGGTCCAGCGAAACGCCGGACCAGGTGAAACGATGGCGGGTTGATGAAGGCCGTTACTGGACCAACCTCGACCGCCGACCGTCAGGCGATTTCTTCGCAGGGATCGAGCTCGCGAGTTGCGACCTGAAGCGCTGATTGCACCATCGAGCGCGCGACGTCCGAGACGAAACAGAGTTCACCCAGCGCGTAGCCATCGTCGATCCACTTGCAGGAACGATACGGTCCGGACGGGGTTTTAGAGGTCGCTTCCACAGATGCATGAACAGCCAGGTAGATCGTTGCGTTCTCAGGCACGAGGTCGTCCAGGTGCGTTTGAAATCCTGCCGGCTGAAGTTCACTCGCCGGCTGCAGCTCCATTGACTCGAGCAGGTCTGCGGCAGTCGCGCGCCAATGCGTTCGCGTCCCTAAATACGAGCCCGGCAACTGCCAGCGTCCGTCCTGGTTTACGATCAGCAACCGTCCCTCGGGATTGCGCAGTCCCAGACTCAAATGTGCCTGAAAGAAGTCTCGGCCAATCTCGAGTTCCGTGCGCAGTCGGTCGACACTGTTCCACAGGTGCTTCCCGGTATTGTTCAGAAACTCAAGCCCAAGCCCTTTAGGCTCGGCCCGGCGTACGACAAGTTCAATCGTCGGTGTTGCCTGCGGATCGACAAGCGATGCATTGACCACCGTCAACTTCACCTTCGCACCTTTACGCAGTTCGAACTTCTCGCCGCTGACGAATACGCCGCCTTTGGACACATCTCTGACCACGCATCGGCGCGAACCGAACGACGGGTGATGAATCTCCACAGAGACTGGAATCTGAACTCTGGGATGCTGCCGGCGCTCCATGGTGCTGGCCATCGGGCGCGTCCCTCCCTCCAACTTGAAAATCGTCCCTCTCACCCCAACTTTACCAACGTTGCCGCAATGAGAACTTGCCGATGCGCATGGAGAAAATGACGAACAGTTTGCAAAACGCGCTTTCTGACGCTCAGTCAGCCGCGTTGGGCAAGGATCACAGCACGCTCGAACCGCTGCATCTGTTGAGCGTGTTCGCGTCCCACAATGCGATCGCGCCATTGTTCAAGGCTGCGGGCGGGGATCCCGCGATGTTGCAACAACTGGTCGCGCGTGCGCTCGACAGGCTGCCGACGTTGACCCAGCCTACCGGTGACGTACAGGTGTCGGCCAATCTTGCGAAGGTCCTCAATCTCGCCGATGCGGCGGCGCAGAAGGCCGGAGACAGTTACATCTCGACCGACCACGCCGTAATGGCGCTCTGTCAGGATGAGCCCTCCAGTGCGATCCTGAAAGATAGCGGCGTGCTGCCCGAACGGCTTCAAGCCGCAATCGATCAACAAAGGAATGGAAACAAAGTGGACAGTCCCGAAGCAGAAGAGCAGCGCGGCGCGCTGGAGAAGTACACGGTCGATCTCACCGAACGCGCTGAACAGGGCAAACTCGACCCGGTAATCGGACGCGACGACGAGATTCGCAGAACCATTCAGGTCCTGCAGCGACGCACGAAAAACAATCCCGTTCTCATCGGCGAACCCGGGGTTGGTAAAACCGCCATCGTGGAAGGTCTTGCCCAACGGATCCTCAATGGCGAGGTCCCGGAGGGTCTGAAAAACAAGCGTGTCCTGACGCTCGATATGGGTGCGCTGATTGCGGGCGCCAAGTTTCGAGGCGAGTTCGAAGAGCGATTGAAGGCGGTATTGAACGATCTGGCGAAAACGGAAGGCAATATCGTTCTCTTCATCGATGAACTGCACACGATGGTCGGCGCAGGTAAGGCCGAAGGAGCGATGGATGCGGGCAACATGCTCAAGCCCGCGCTCGCCCGGGGTGAACTGCATTGTGTCGGCGCTACCACACTGGACGAATACCGCCAGTACATTGAGAAGGACGCGGCGCTGGAACGCCGGTTTCAGAAAGTGCAGGTAGACGAGCCGAGCGTGCCCGACACGATTGCGATCCTGCGTGGCTTGAAGGAACGTTACGAATTACATCACGGCGTCGAGATCACCGACCCAGCCACCGTTGCCGCTGCGCGTCTGTCGCACCGGTACATCACAGATCGACAGCTGCCGGACAAAGCGATCGATCTGATCGACGAAGCCGCTAGCCTGATTCGTATGGAAATGGACTCCAAACCGGAAGCGATGGATCGGCTCGAACGACGCCTGATTCAGTTGCAGATGGAACACGAATCCCTGAAGAACGAATCGGACGACGCCAGTAAGCGCAGACGAGAGGAGCTGCAGGAGAACATTCAACAGGTTCAATCCGACTACGACGCGTTGGACGAGGTATGGCAGAAAGAAAAGGCAGAGGTGCACGACGCCCAGGAGATCATGGAACGCCTGGACAACGCGCGCCTCGAGTTCGAGGCAGCCCGGCGCGCTTCGGATCTGGCCAGAATGTCGGAGTTACAGTACGGCACTATCCCTGACCTGGAGCGGCAACTCGCAGCGGCGAATGAGCCTGCTTCGGGTAGCGAACGCACGCTGTTGCGCAACAACGTTACAGAGGACGAGATTGCGCAGGTGGTCGCGAAATGGACCGGTATTCCGGTGGACAAACTGATGGAAGGCGAGCGTGAGAAGCTGCTGACCCTGGAGAGTGAGCTGCACAAGCGTGTGGTTGGACAGGACGAAGCCGTCACCGTGGTAGCTGACGCCGTGCGCAGGTCCCGATCCGGGCTCGCGGACCCAAACCGCCCCAACGGCTCCTTTATGTTTCTCGGACCCACGGGCGTGGGCAAAACCGAGCTCTGCAAAGCGCTGGCCGAGGTGCTCTACGACAGTGAAG
This sequence comes from Candidatus Azotimanducaceae bacterium, assembly GCA_965216695.1. Taxonomy (GTDB): domain Bacteria; phylum Pseudomonadota; class Gammaproteobacteria; order Pseudomonadales; family Azotimanducaceae. Next base: position 149,613 of record OZ244212.1, read on the forward strand.
AAGCGATCGTTCGGATCGATATGTCCGAGTACATGGAAAAACATGCCGTGTCCCGTCTGATCGGAGCCCCGCCGGGCTATGTCGGTTACGAAGAGGGCGGCTATCTCACGGAGCAGATACGCCGCAAACCGTACTCGCTGATATTGCTGGACGAGATCGAGAAGGCGCATCCGGACGTATTCAACATTCTGTTGCAGGTACTGGACGACGGGCGCCTGACCGACGGGCACGGTCGTACCGTCGATTTTCGCAACGCCGTGCTGGTGATGACGTCGAACCTCGGTTCTGACGCGATTCAGTCACTCACGGAGTCGGGTCGCGCAGATGAGATCCGATCGACCGTGCTCGAAGTCGTTGGGCAGCACTTCCGTCCCGAGTTCGTCAACCGTGTCGATGAATTGGTGGTCTTCGAACCACTGGAGAAATCGCAGGTCATGGAGATTGCCCGCCTGCAGCTCGCCATTCTGAAGGGACGCCTGGCCGAACAGGACCTTTCCCTGGAGGTATCCGACGGTGCGCTCGCGGTGCTGGTCGACGAAGGGTTCGATCCGGTCTATGGCGCACGTCCGCTGAAGCGGGTTATCCAGCGCCGGCTAGAGAATCCGTTGGCTCGGCGTCTTCTGCAGGGTGACATTGCGGCCGGCGACACGGTCCAAGTGGATGCGAAAGACGGCGAGATCGTCTTCTGAGCCTTTCTGTAGCGCAGCGGCCGGGTGATCCGGCCCTGCGCCAGACTGCCGCTTTTGACTATTGTATATACATACAGTATGACGTATAGTTCATTGGTCACATGCCATCTACCCGCATTGACCCAATAGGATTTGCGAGAACTATTGCGAAAGGAATTGCGAGCCTCAGATGACAAGCCAGCCACCGAACAGTCCAGAGCCAACAGATAAGCCAATCGGCAAGCCGTTAAAACAGAATGTTCGCCAGCCAGTGCGCGCGGAACGCATGCAGCAGTCACTCGATCTGTTCGAGGCCGCCAACGACGCCGATCAAAATCATGCACAGCATGGTGTCGCGCTGGGGGAACGAGCCGTCACTGCCCATCTTGTGGCGGCTCGGCGTCTTTCGCGGCAGATGCGTAAACTCTCGACCCGATCGAATCGGCACCACCTCACGGGGCGCAAAATCTGTCGGCTGCTGATTGCAGCGCTCGACGCGCAGGCCGCCGAGGATGCACGGCACGAGGACGACCGCATCCACCAGGGGTCGCAGCGTCGTCATAGCGCCTGACGCCGCTCCGGATCTCCTGCGGGGCTCGTCTCGCAGACGCATCACAAACAGCCCTGATATCGCCCCGACCTTCGACCGGTAATCCGTTACGATTCGTCCGTGTATGTGTGATTGGACGCACAGCCGGAGTATTCTTGCGCCCATACCATGACTCAAAATCCGCATGCCAGACGGAACCCGTGTTCCGCTGAAACCTGCAAAAACCTCGTAAGTAGCTCTCAGACAAGGATTTAGTGAGCATGATCGACAAATGCCTTTTCCCGGTGGCCGGTTACGGGACGCGCTTCCTGCCCGCGACGAAAGCAATGCCCAAAGAGATGCTTCCCGTGCTCGACAGGCCGCTCGTGCAATACGGGGTGGAGGAGGCCTACCACGCGGGCGCGTCGCAGATTGCGTTTGTTACCGGCCGCGGCAAGCGCGCGATCGAGGACCACTTCGATACCAGCTACGAACTCGAACACCAGATCGCCGGGACTGGCAAAGAAAAGATGCTTGACGGTATTCGCGAGTTAATCGACAACTGCACCTTCTCGTACACCCGCCAGATAGAAATGAAGGGACTCGGTCACGCGATCATGAGCGGGCGCACGCTCGTAGGCGACGAACCGTTTGGCGTCGTGCTGGCCGATGACCTGTGCTTCGCCGAACCAATCGGTGTACTCGGCCAGATGGTTCGATTGTACAAGCAGTTTCGGTGCAGCATCGTTGCGATCGAAGAAGTTCCGGCAGATCAGACCAAGAGCTATGGCGTAATTCAGGGCGACGCCCTCAGCGACCGCTTGTTTCGAGTGACCGACATGGTCGAAAAACCGGAACCGAAAGACGCACCGAGCAATCTTGCAATCATCGGCCGTTACATCCTCACTCCGGATATCTTCGACATCCTCGACGCGACCAAGCCTGGCATTAACGGCGAGATCCAGATAACCGATGCGCTGCTCGAACAGGCAAACAACGGTTGCGTCATCGCGTACAAATTTGAAGGGCGCCGTTTCGATTGTGGATCGGTGGCTGGATTCGTGGATGCCACGAATTACTGTTTCCGCGAGCACTACACCTGTCCTTAGACAACGGACTTCGCGCGGTGGTATTCGACGGCCATCATGGGTATAAAGCCGCCAGCGCGTGTAACACGACGATGCGTTGGACGTGCATTATGCCGTCCCTGACTAACCCACCCCTGATATAGGAGATATCACAGAGTGCTGGAGATCGTACAAGCCGGCGGCGTTCTGATGGTGCCGATTCTTCTCTGCAGTGTGGTTGCCGCCGCCATAAGTGTGGAACGATTGTGGACACTACAACGCCAGCGTATTGCACCCAAAGCACTTCTGAGCGAGGTGTGGGGCGAAGTCAAAACCGGAGAACTGGAGCCTGCAAAGTTGAAGGAGCTTCGGGCGGCGAGTCCGCTGGGACAGGTCTTTGCATCTGGGCTTGCGAACGCGAAGCGCGGTCGCGACGTTATGAAGGAGGCAATGGAAGAGGCTGCCAGTCAGGTCAGCCACGAATTGGAGCGCTATCTGACGGCACTGGGAATCATCGCGTCCATCTCGCCACTGATCGGTTTGCTGGGCACCGTGGTGGGGATGATCAATGTGTTCAATGCGCTGATGCGGGAAGGTGCAGGGCACGCAAACGTACTCGCCGGCGGCATCTCTCAGGCGTTGATAACCACTGCGGCCGGTCTGGCAGTCGCGATACCGGCGTTGATTTTTCATCGCTTTTTTCTGCGCCGGGTCGACGAACTCGTGGTCAGTATGGAGCAGGAAGCGAGTAAACTCGTAGACATCGTGCATGGCGAAGCGGAAGACCCGCGACTTTAGGGGCAGAGCATGAAATTCAAGCGGCGCGGCCGGCTCGAAGCCGCGGTGGAGCTGACGCCACTTATCGATGTAGTGTTCCTTCTGCTGATCTTTTTCATGGTCTCGACCACCTTCATCCGCGAAACCCAGGTCAAGATCAATCTGCCGGAAGCGTCCGGTGAACTACTCGAGGTTGAGCCCCAGGTGATCGAAATCACCGTCGACAGCCGGGGAGAGTACGCGCTTAACGGCCGCTTACTCGTCAACAACGAGATTCGCACGCTGATGAAGGCGCTGGACGAAACGCTCGACGGGGAGGCAGTGGACCAGCAGCGAATCGTCATTACTGCGGATGCAAACGCGAGCCATCAGTCAGTAGTGCGCGCGATGGACGCCGCAGGAAAATCGGGACTCACTCGCGTGAGCATCACCACGCAACCACCCGCTGATGAAGGATAGCGAGCAGGGGACATACCGCCGTCTGCTGACCTACGTGCGGCCGTACTGGCCGCTCTTTCTCCTCGCCGTAATCGGTTTCTTTCTCGGCAGCGGGGCGGAGGGCTATTTCGTAACGGTATTCGGCGACCTGATCGACAGCTGGGACAAAGGTTCGTTCCGCGGCGACGCGCTGTGGTTCATACCCACGGTAATGATCGGCGCCGCGCTGGTGCGCGCGATAGGCGAATTCGTTGGCGAAGTCCTCCTCGGCCAGGTGTCGTTCAGCGTCGTTCACAACATTCGCGTTGCACTGTTCGACAAGTACCTCACATTGCCGAGCCGGTATTACGACAGTGCCACGCAGGGGCATCTCGTTTCCCGCATGACGTACAACGTCGCTCAGTTAAGGGACACCGGCACGGAAGCGCTGAAGTCCATTCTGCAGGACGGCGGTAAGGTCATTGTGTTCTTCGGCATCATGCTCTACATCAACTGGCAGCTGACGCTGATCTTCGTCGTCAGCGCGCCGATCGTTGGCGTGGTAGTGAACTACACGAGCAAGCGATTCCGGCGTATCAGCACCCGCATTCAGGACTCGATGGGCGACGTAACGCATATCACGACCGAAGCCGTGAACGGATATCGCGCCATACGCATCTACGGTGGCGATGCGATCGAGCGTAAACGGTTCCACCGCGCCAGCCACCGCAATCGCCGGCAGCACCTGAAAATGATCGCGACCAAGGTGGTCAGCACCCAGCTCATTCAAGTGTTTGTCGTGCTCGCGATTGCACTCTTGATCGTGCTGTTGTTCCGCTCGGAAATCGCAGAAACCATGTCCAAGGGGCAGCTGGTCACGTTTCTCGGATTGGCCGGCATGCTGATGCGACCCATCCGGAAACTGTCCGAGGTCAATTCACGGCTGCAGCGCGGTCTCGCCGCCGCCGAAGACGTCTTCCACAATCTGGATCTGGGCGACGAACGTGACGACGGCACGCTGGCCGTGGAGCGTGTAGAAGGGCGTATTCGTTTCGAAGACGTCACGTTCGCCTACGAAAGCGACGCATCACCCGTGCTGGATGACGTCACGTTCGAGATCGAACCCGGCGAGACGGTGGCGGTTGTAGGGCGGTCCGGTAGCGGCAAAACGACGCTGGCAAGCCTGATCCCGAGATTCTACGACGTGGAAAATGGCCGCATTCTCATCGACGGCGAGCCGATCGCGTCGTACCAGCTTGCAAACCTGCGACGGCAGATTGCTTCAGTCAACCAACAGGTGGTGCTGTTCAACGACACGCTGCGCAACAACATCGCCTACGGAGTGCTTGGCACGGCGTCCGATGACGCCATCGATGAAGCCGTACGACGCGCTCACGCCGACGTGTTCATCGACGAGCTCCCCGAGGGTCTCGAGACGGTGATCGGCGATGACGGTGTGCTGCTCTCGGGCGGGCAGCGGCAGCGCGTTGCCATCGCTCGGGCGTTGTTGAAAGACGCTCCAATCCTGATTCTGGACGAAGCGACCTCCGCCTTGGATACAGAGTCCGAACGGCACATTCAGGCTGCACTGGAAGAGGTGATGCGTGGACGAACGACGATTGTAATTGCGCATCGGCTGTCCACTGTGGAGAAGGCGGATCGAATTCTGGTCATGGAAGACGGACGTATTCTGGAGCAAGGGTCCCATGACGATTTGTTGGAGCGCGACGGCCCGTACGCGGCCCTGTACCGCGCTCAGTTTTCCGACACGCCTTCGCCGCGCGGGCGCCGCCGCCGAGCCGGCACCGCGCGGGTCGAACGTTCGAAGGATCGTCCGGTGGATCGGTCCAACGGCGCGCAGGTCTCGCGAGGCGCCGCGCCCAAACCGCCGGCGGGCACCACGGCATTGAGTCATCGCGTGAACGAACGCTGGTACTCGAACAGCGCCAATCCGGTGATGAAACCGCTGAGTCGCATGTACGCCGGGATTGCCGCCCGGCGACGCCGCGACTTCGCAACCGGCAAACGGTCGGCGTGGCGCGCTGCGCATCCAGTCGTGATCGTCGGCAACCTGACCGCGGGAGGGGCCGGTAAAACGCCGGTGGTTATCTGGATCTGCGACGCGCTGAGGTCGCGCGGCTTCCGTCCCGGGATAGTGGCGGGCGGTTACGGTGGCAGCCGCTACAAGCACGACGCATCGCCCGAGTGGGCCTTTGCAGATTCCGACCCCTACCTGCTCGGTGACGAAAGCGTGCTGCTCGCAGCGCGAACACAGTGCCCAGTTGCGGTCGCCAGAGACCGCGTCGCCGCGACAAGGTTGTTGACGTCCCGACCGGACGTAGACATCGTGATTGCTGACGACGGCCTGCAGCACTACGCGCTTGCCAGAGACGTAGAGATTGCAGTCATCGACGGTGAGCGCGGATTCGGCAACGGCCATCTGCTGCCCGCTGGGCCTCTCCGCGAGCCTCTCGAGCGACTGGAATCGGTCGACTCGGTGTTGGTGAACGGTGACATGATCGACATGCCACCCGGGAGCGTTCGGTTCGACCTCGAGATCGAAGCGTTTGACCCGCTGCTCGGTGCGATGCAGCCTGTTGGGCCGACCGAGTTTGCAGCGCGACACCAGTCCGTCCACGCAGTTGCGGGCATTGGCAACCCGCAACGCTTCGCGCAATCGCTCAACCGGGTGGGGATTCACGCCTCCCTCCATGCGTTCGCCGACCATCACCGCTACCGTGTACGGGATATGTTCATCGAACCGCAGATCCCGATCGTGTGTACCGAAAAAGACGCCGTGAAGCTCCGCCGGCTCGATCTGGATGCAACCACAGGGCGACGCATCTGGGTCGCGAAAGCGAGTGTTCAGGACGACGACGCACTGTCGCAGCATCTCGACACAATCCTGCAAAAACACGCGATTGTGCCCGCGTGACACGCTTCCATGTCGTAGTGCCAGCCAGGCTTGCGTCAACGCGTTTACCGCGTAAGCCGCTCGCCGACATCCACGGCAAGCCAATGATCGTGCGAGTCGCGGAATGCGCCGCCCGCAGCGGTGCGACATCGATATACATAGCGACTGATCATCCCGACATCGAAAGCGCTGTCGAACGAGCCGGTTACAACGCGTTACTCACCCGTGCCGATCATCCTTCGGGTTCGGATCGCGTAATGGAAGTTGCCGACCGCCTTGGCTGGTCGGATCAGGAAATCGTTGTGAATCTTCAGGGCGACGAGCCGTTGATGCCGCCGGCTCTAATCGAGCGTGCCGTCGACAACCTGAACCACGACCCCGACCTCGGCGTTACAACCCTGGCACACCCGTGCCACCCGGAGGACATTGACGACCCCAACGTCGTGAAAGTCGTTGTCAATCTCACCGGACGCGCGATGTACTTTTCCAGATCACCGATTCCATACGCAAGATCCGCAAGCTACGAGTCGACGCCGCTGCGGCACGTAGGGCTGTACGCCTATCGCGTGTGGGCCCTCCGCCGGTTCGTATCGCTCGAGCAGACCCGGTACGAAAAAGCGGAATCTCTGGAACAGTTGCGGCTACTTGAAAACGGTATTCCGCTCTCCGTCGTGGTCACGCCAGAGCCGGTGCCCGGCGGCGTAGATACGGCAAGTGATCTCGCCCGTGTTCGCGATGCGTGGCGTGACCTTTGAGGCCGAGGCGCCGCTTGATGCGTGAGCGCTACTTCGGTGCCATGCGAATGCCACCGTCCACGCGAATCGTCTCGCCGTTCAAATAGCCGTTCTCGACGATCTGGCAGGCCAGGCGCGCATACTCCTCCGCGTTTCCCAAGCGTTTCGGAAACTGGACCATGTCAATGAGTGGATCACGAACGCGGTCGGGCGCTCCGGCCATCATCGGTGTCTCGAATATCCCCGGCGCGATGGTGCATACCCGAATACCCGACCGAGACAGATCGCGCGCGATCGGCAGTGTCATTCCGGCAACGCCCGCCTTACTCGCCGAATACGCCGCCTGACCGATCTGGCCGTCGAAGGCAGCCACCGAGGCGGTGTTGATGATGACACCGCGCTCCCCATCCGACGTGACCGGATCGTTGTGCTGCATCTTCTCTGCACACAGACGGAGCGTGTTGAACGTGCCGATGAGATTCACTTCCAGAATGAACTGGAAGTGGCGCAGCGGCATCGGCCCGTCCTTGCCGAGGGTGCGACCTGCCGCACCGACGCCGGCGCAGTTGACGTTGATGTGTACGCCGCCGAATTCCTCGCATACATTGTCTACCGCTGCCTGTACGGAGTCTTCGTCGCTCACGTTTACGACATATGCGCGGGCCGCGTCACCCAGTTCATCCGCAGTCGCTCGACCCAGATCTTCATTCAGATCGAACAGGGCTACCTTGCCACCGGCGGCCACGATACGTTCGGCAGTTGCCCGACCCAGACCCGACGCACCTCCGGTAATCACCGCGACTTTATCCGACAATTCCACGCATACACCTCCTATAATTCGGGCCGAGAGTATAGCGGATGAACCCGACACGTGATCCACTACCGCCGAGCCTTCGTGCAGCACCGGACGCGGTTGATCGAGTGGTTGACGGACGGCGCACAGTGGCGCCGTGAGCGCATCCGAATGTTTGGCAAGGTTATCGAATGTCCGCGCCGAACGGCCTGGTACGGTGACCCTCAAGTCAACTACCGCTACGCGGGCGAAGATCACGTTGCCAGCGGCTGGCCGCCGTTACTCGCAGAGTTATGCACGTCCGTTTCCGATGCAACCGGCGTGCGATTCAACTTCGTGCTGATGAACCGCTACCAAACCGGCCGCGACCACATGGGCTGGCATCGCGACGACGAACGCTGCGTGCATCCGTTGGTAGCATCGATCACGCTGGGTGAACCCCGGCGCTTCGCGATCGAACACCCCGATGGACACCGTTGGCAGCACTGTCTAGCCAATGGATCGCTATTGATATTCGATGCGCGCAGACGCCACCGCGTGCCTCCGACATCACGACCGGTCGGCGAGCGATTCAATCTGTCTTTTCGGCGCGTTGCGGCTTGATGTTCTCCGCAGAGATTCCGAACACGCTGAGACTGCACTGCAGCGCACACGAACGCATTTGTGCAAATGACGAACGCACGCTGGTCGAATCCATCCTCGATGCAGACCGCCAGGGCACTTCGCTGCTGATTCTAGGCAGTGCCAGCAACGTGGTACTGCCGCCAACGTTCGCAGGGCGGGTCGTTCTGGTACGCACCCGCGGTATTGTGGCGTCCCGCGTAGGCGAACGTGTCGAGGTGACCGCGGCAGCCGGAGAGAACTGGCACAACCTGGTTCGGTGGACACTAGGCAGGGGCCTGAGCGGGCTGGAAGCGCTCGCACTGATTCCGGGAACGGTCGGGGCGGCGCCTCTACAGAACATTGGCGCGTACGGTGCGGATCTGGCCAAGCATTGCGTTGCAGTGCGCGTGCTCGATCGAACAGACGGGGCGATACAGATGCTGTCGGGGTCGGAATGCGGGTTCGATTATCGTACGAGCATGTTCAAGGCCGATCGGAGCCGGTTTGTAATTCTCGATGTCCGGCTGTCGCTCGCGACAACGGCGGAACTGCCGGTACCTGTGTATCCGGACGTCGCCCAGGAACTCGAACGTCGCGGCCTTCCGGACCCGACACCGGCCGCGTTCGCCGAGGCTGTCGTGCGAGTGCGCCGGCGCAAGTTACCGGACTGTCGCTACGTGGGGAACGTCGGGAGTTTTTTCAAGAACCCGGTCGTTGATGCCGCGGCGGTGAAACGTGTTCGCGCGCGCTTTTCGGACGTGGCGATCTTCGACTCAGGCGACGGCCGATTCAAGCTGTCTGCTGCCCAGCTAATCGACCAGCTCGGGTGGAAACAGCGGAGCGATTATCCGAACTGCGCCGTCTGGCAACGGCAACCGCTTGTGCTGATCAACCGGGGCCATGCAGAGCAGTCAGAGGTATTGCAGTTGGCGGACGCTATTCGCGACAGTGTGGAAGCCGCGTACGACGTCCGACTCGAGATCGAGCCGGACATCATCCGGGCGTGAATCAGTTTTCTGCGCTGGTGCGGGGCAGCACTCCCTGTTCCTGAAGCTCCGCCTGACGCTGCCGCCGCCTCACCTCTCTCGGATCGTTGGACGCTCGAACAGGCTCGGCATCGGTTTCCACTACCTCCGGGGTGCTGTCCTGCGCCGTCTTGGGTTCGGCCGCAGAATCGTTCCGCGTGGATTGCACTTCTGCGGGCTCAGCACCTCGGTCGCCTTCGCGCGATGCGGCGGGCGCGGGCTGGGCAGACTGTGTTGAATCGTTAACGTCGTCACTGGTCACGTCAGCGGGCTGCATTTTGCTCCGCTCGGTTTCTGCGTTGGCGCTCGACGATGCCGATTGAGCGGGCTGACTGGCGGCTTCGCTGCGTTTCGCAGGTGCATCGGACGACGCACGTGTCTGCGGCTCGCCATCTCGCCCGGCTTGCGCGCGATCCCGCTTCGGCATGCGCTTGCTATTGCGCAGCGTCGCGTCGTCTGGTGTACGAGGCTCCGGCACGTCTGCAGACGTCTCGGTTTGGGCGGCCTTTGTAGCGCCGCTCGTTTCAGTGCGCTCGGGGCGCTGCCGGCGCTTACCCGACGGCTTGTCTGAGTTACGTTCGGTCGTTCGTTCGGAATCCTCTGTTCTGCGACTGTCTTTGGACCGACGGGGACCTGACGGAGTCTTCGGTTTCCGTTCGGCGGCATCGCCCGACTTCGAGGTTCGCTGATTGCGGTTGCGGGAACGATCGCCGGACTTCTGCTGGGCTCGGGTGTCATCCGATTTTTCGTTGCGGTTGTTGCGGCTTCCGTCGCCGTTTCTGCCGCGCGAAGAACGACGGCGCCGCGACGATCCGTCGCCGCCGGAGGCAGCGCGGGGCGACTGTGCGGAGGTTTCGGTATTCTTCTTGCCATCGTCTGCCGCGGGTTCGCGTCCCGCATCGACAGGCTCCTCGCTGAAGAGATTGGTCACGATCCGCCTGAACAAACCGGGCTTGGAGGATTGCGCGGCGGCGGGCGCCGCCGGTGCAGCCGCAGGCGTCGACGGTGACGGTGCCGCCGCGGGTTGGGGCACCGGATTCGCCGGTTGCAGCGTTGCAACCGAAGGCGTCTGTTGCTTCGGTACCTCCGCCGCTGCGGGCTGAATCGTTTCCGGTTCAGCAACATCGGCGAGTTCGTAACTCGGAACGTCGCCTTCCTCGAGCGCGTGGTCGTCGCGAATACGTTGTACCTCGTATTGCGGCGTTTCGAGATTGACGTTGGGGACAATGACGATGTGCGTACCCGTACGGCGCTCGATCTCTATGACGTCTGATCGCTTTTCGTTGAGAAGGTAGGCGGCAATGTTCAGCGGAACCATTGCGCGCACGATAGAACTGCGTTCTTTCAGCGACTCCTCTTCCATGACCCGAAGAATCGCAAGCGCGAGTGACCGCACGTCGCGGATGCGGCCCTGTCCGCTGCAGCGGGGGCAAACTTCGGTGGTGATTTCCTCGAGCGACGGGCGCAGCCGTTGACGCGACATCTCCAGCAATCCGAAACGCGAGATCCGGCCCAATTGCGTTCGCGCACGATCCGCTGTCAGACCGTCTTCCATCCGCTTTTCAACGGCCCGCTGGTTTTTGTTGTTCGTCATATCGATAAAGTCGATTACGATCAACCCGCCCACATCTCGAAGACGCAACTGGCGACATATCTCGTCCGCGGCCTCCAGATTGGTATTGAGCGCCGTTTCCTCAATGTCGGCCCCTTTGGTCGCGCGCGCGGAATTGATGTCGATCGACACTAGAGCTTCCGTGGGGTCGATGACGATGCTGCCCCCGGACGGTAGCCGCACGGTGTGTTCGAACGCGGATTCAATTTGGCTCTCGATCTGATAGCGACTGAATAGCGGGATCGGGTCGCTGTAGTACTTCACCTTGGTGGCGTAGTGGGGCATAACCTGCTGAATGAACGCTTGGGCATCCTGGTAGGCCTGTTCTCCGTCGATTAGAACTTCGCCGATGTCCCTCCGCAGGTTGTCACGGATGGCGCGCAACACCACGTTGTTTTCCTGATACAGAAGCTTGGGCGCCTTCTCCGACTCGGCGGCACGTCCAATCGCCTCCCAAAGGTGCATCAGATAATCGAGATCCCACTGCAGTTCCTCCGAACCCCGTCCGATTCCGGCCGTCCGGACGATTACGCCCATGCCGTTCGGTATCTCAAGTTCGCTCAGAACCGCGCGCAGATTGTCGCGATCCTCGCCCTCGATCCGACGCGATATGCCACCGGCGCGTGGATTGTTGGGCATCAACACGAGATAGCGGCCGGCCAGGCTGATGAACGTGGTGAGTGCGGCGCCTTTTGTGCCGCGCTCCTCTTTGTCCACCTGAATAATCAGTTCCTGACCTTCGGAGATCAGTTCCTGAATCTGTAGCTTGCTGCTCAGATCCACGGACTTCTGGAAGTACTGGCGGGAAATTTCTTTCAGCGGCAGGAAGCCATGCCGTTCCGATCCGAACTCGACGAAGGCCGCTTCCAGACTCGGCTCTACCCGCGTGATTTTGGCTTTGTAGATACTGGCTTTTTTTTGCTCTCTGGAGCGGTTTTCTATGTCGAGGTCGATGAGTTTCTGACCATCAACGAGAGCGACGCGGATTTCTTCGGCCTGCGTCGCGTTGATCAGCATGCGTTTCATGTTGGTTCCTTTTCTGGAACGCAACGAGTACTGAGCGGAAATCGATCCACCGCGAGACCGCGGCAGGCAAAACCGGCTTCCAGCGGGTGCGTATACGCACCCGCGAACGGTGACATCAAATTCGAATGCTACTGTGCGTCCACCGGGATCCGGGGGCGCAACGACAAAATCTGATCATCGACGCATCGGTCGGCTGCAAATCTCCACAACGTTCGCCCGATTCCGCATTTTTGCGTACCCGAGTGACGCCGACCATGGATCCGGTTTCACTTCGGAAAATCCGGCATCCGCGGTTCAGGCGAACCACAACTCGTTAAGCGTTCGCAGTCTCGGCTAACGCCAATGACTGCGTTGTTGAATAAACTTTTACTCCGTCCACACTGGATCCGTAGTGGATCCAAACAGAATCTTCGTGCCCTGTGCGCACCCCGTGGGGTTCGAAGTTCGACCAGATATCCACGAGCATGCCAGGAGGCGAATGGGACGCCGGATAATGGGTTACGTCAGACCAGTCGACGAAACGAGGACTTCTGTTTATCGGATGTCTTACCGATGTAACCTCTGCGAGCCTGGCGGGCGCAGAACAGGGCGACGGGATAGTAACAGTGAACGGTAAACCCTTCAAACGTTTAAAGAAAAAGGCCACCCTATGACGGGTCCGGAACATCGCGCGGCGCAGGTCGTGTTGGTAGACGAAGAGCATTCCGGCCAACGCATCGACAATTTTGTGATGAATCAGATGCGGGCGGTTCCCCGCAGCGCGGTCTATCGCATGCTGCGCCGGGGCGAGGTGAGGATCAACGGCGGGCGTTGTAAGCCCAGCCGCCGCGTGAGTGCCGGCGACCGAGTTCGGCTGCCGCCGCGCTTCGAAGATCCGGGCCACACCGTAGTGCCGGGTTCGCAGGTGGCGCAACAGCTCGAGAATGCGATCATTCACGAAAATCCCGCGTATCTAGTTCTGAACAAGCCGAGCGGTCTCGCCGTCCATGGAGGCAGCGGCGTCGCGTTCGGCGTGATCGAGGCGTTGCGTCATGCGCGCTCCGACGATCGGCTGGATCTCGTCCACCGACTGGACCGCGACACGTCAGGGTGTCTCGTGATCGCCAAGCGCCGCCGCGCGCTCACTGCGTTGCATGGCCTGTTCCGCGAGGGCACAGTCCGTAAACGCTACCTTGTTGTCGTGCGCGGGCGGTGGCCGCGCTCACGCCGCCGAGTAACGCTTGCGCTCAGTCGCTACGTCACCCAATCCGGCGAACGCAGGGTGCGGGTGGATAGCGCAGGCAAACCGAGTCGTACAGACTATGACGTGGTTGCCGGCACCGCCGACCTGACCCTCCTGCACGCCCACCTCAAAACCGGACGGACGCACCAGATTCGCGTGCACTGCGCAGCGAGCGGCAATCCGGTACTCGGCGACGTGAAATACGATCACGAAGCAACCGGCGGTAGCCGCCTTGCGTTGCACGCGGAACGAATTCGCATTCCGGCCATTGCGGGTGCGTCTGAAGTACGACTGGAAGCTCCCGTCGACAACGAGATGTCCGAGCTCGTGCAGCGAATCATCACGTGGGATGGTCAGGGAAGCTCTTAGTCGAAACAAGTTCGTCAGAGCTTCCGCAGCGGGTCTATACCGCACTTGCGGAGCAATGCGCAGAGTCGGATCAGTGGCAGCCCAATCAGTGCTGACGGATCACTGGAGTCGATACGCTCGAAAAGTGCGACACCGAGCCCCTCGGATTTGAACCCACCCGCGCAGTCGAACGGATTCTCGGCGTCCACGTACGCGGCAATCTCAGCGTCCGACAGATCCCGAAAGAGAACGTCTACGGCAACCGTTTCGGAAAATTCGCGCCCATCGGCTGAGTCACGCACGCAGATGCCGCTGTGGAAGGTCACAGCGCGCCCGGACAAGCGCGATAACTGGCGAACGGTATTCTCCCGGGTTCCGGGTTTGCCCAGTAGCTCGCCGTCGAGCGCAGCGGTCTGGTCCGACCCAATGACCACCGAATCGTTGGCCTGGACGGTACGCGCTTTGGCAACCGCCAGGCGAACCGCGAGCTTTGATGCCGGTTCGCCCGCAACGGGGGTCTCATCGACACCGGGATTCGCCGTCGTGAAAGGTATGCCCAACCGCTCCAACAGTTGTCGACGGTAGCGGGACGTGGAAGCGAGAATCAGCGAGCGCATCCCGGAATTCTATCGTCGATGCGTCAAACATGCGTCATCCCAATGCTAGCGGCGCGGCCTACAACGCGCCTTTACAGCACGTAGGGCGCTCACTATAGTCGCCGCCCTCGATTGAGTCGGCCGGTATTCGAGGCTATGAGGTACTCGCTGTCCGAACTGATCCAACAGCGCGAACCGCTGGCGGGAAGCCTGAGCGGCGCCCAGTTGCCGCGCCTGTCCGCCGCCGGCGTGCATATGGAGTCGTCGAGTTACCGCGTTTCGGTGCACCGTCGGCCCCAGGACCGGCTGTGGATCGAAGGCGCACTACACGGAACCTGGCACCTGGGTTGTCAGTGGTGCGAAGAAACCGTTGAGCGGTCGTTCGAGTTGCGCTTGGCCTACCGGCTGGCACGGTGCGAGGCGGAAGCAGACGAAATCGCTCCAGAGGAGCCGGTCGTAGTGCTCGACGAGGGAATCCTCGACATGGTGTCGTTTCTGGAAGACGAACTGCTATTGTCGATTCCGGGCGCAGTCTGTGTTGATCCGCAGTGCGAGCGTCGACCGAAACAGGAATACGGGTCGGGCGAACAACCCGACGTCGAGACGAGTGTCGACCCACGCTGGGCCGAGCTCAAACAATGGAAATCTGGGAAGGGCGAACCTGAGTAGGGTAGAATTTCCCGGTTGAATCAAACGGCTATTTGAAGGTAAACGCTCATGGCGGTTCAGCAGAACAAAAAGACACGTTCGAAGCGCGGCATGCGTCGCTCGCACGATCAGTTGCGGCGTCCAACGCTGTCGACGGACCCGGTAACCGGCGAAACGCATCGTCGGCACCACGTCACCGCTGACGGCTTCTATCGAGGCCGAAAAGCGCTCGAAGACCAATCCTGAATGATGCACGCGGGCGCACCCTGTTCATGTTGGTGCGTTCACTCCCGGACTGATCCCCAGTGAAACGCTGGCGGATCGCCATCGATCTGCTGGGCGGCGATCACGGGGTGCGCGAACCCCTGAGGGCCGCGGTCGCGATGCGCGACACTGCAGACTTCGAATTGATCGGCCCCGCGCGGGAAGTTCAAAGCCAGGCCGCTGGTCTGCCCGTTTTCGACGCACCGGATGTACCCGGCCCGGAGGATTCGCTGCGGGATCTGCTGCAGCGGCGACCGCATCTGTCCATGCGCCATGCCCTGCAGCGTCTGGCTGATGCGCACGTTGACGCCGTGCTCTCCTGCGGTGAAACCGGCCTATTGATGGGATTGTCCCGCTATACCCTCAGGACCCTACCAGGCATTCGTCGTCCCGTGATTGCGAAGGAAGTGGTTGCGCGAACGGGATCCATCTGGCTCGTGGACGCCGGCGCGAGCACTGCTGATGCCGCAGACCAACTGCTGGCGAACGCTGTTCTCGGTCATGCGCGAGCGAGCTTCGATACCGCCCAGGGCAACGAACGCACCCGCAAGGTCGCACTGCTGAACATCGGAACCGAACCCGGCAAGGGCCGGCAGTCTGTGCGAGATGCCGATCGACTTCTTGCGCGTCATTTCGGGAGCGCGTACGTCGGATACATTGAACCGACAACCATGTTCGATGGTGTCGCCGACGTGGTCGTTACGGACGGCTACACAGGAAATATGGTGCTCAAGACGATGGAGGGCACGGCCGCGATGGCGCGATATTTGGTCGGGCAGCAGATGTCTCACGAGCGCGAGCCGGACCCGAACCTGCGCCTCCTCGTCGGAAATCTCGCCGACGTACTCGATGCGGAACGTTACAATGGCGCCAGCTTTCTCGGGCTGCAAGGCGTCGTCATGAAATGCCACGGCGCGTCGAAACAAAGGGGTATTGAGCGGGCGTTAGAGCGTTTGATCGGGGAACTCCAGGCCGGCGTGCACGCGCATCTCGCGTCTGCGCTCGCGGCAGCCCCTGCGCCCGAAGCGCGCGCTTAACGGCAGATCCGATAACAAAAAAAGGAGAGCATCGATGAGTTTGGGTTTCGTTTTTCCCGGGCAGGGCGCCCAGTCCGTCGGCATGCTCGGAGACTGGATCGATGCAGACCCGAGCGTCGAGGCGCTGTTTCGGGAAGCGTCGGACGCAATCGGTGAGCCGCTATGGGATCTCGTTCGTGAAGGACCCGACAGTAGACTGGACGAGACCGAGATTACGCAGCCGGCAGTGCTGACGGCGAGCGTTGCGCTGTGGAACCTTTGGCGCGCGCGCGGCGGCGCTGTGCCGTCGGTTGTTTCCGGACACAGTCTCGGGGAATACAGTGCGCTGGTCGCCGCTTCGTCGCTACCGTTCGTCGATGCCGTGCGCCTGGTACATCTGCGCGGCAGACTCATGCAGACAGCGGTCCCATTGGGCGAGGGCGCGGTAGCGGCCGTTCTGGGGCTTGACGATGCCGATGTCGTTGGCGCATGCGAGGCGGCGCCCGGGATCGTCAGCCCGGCAAACTATAACGCGCCCGGGCAGGTCGCAATCGCCGGGCACAAAGATGCCGTAGAAGCGGCTCTCGCGTTGTGCAAAGAACGCGGCGCAAAGCGTGCAGTGCTGCTTAAGCTGAGTGTCCCGGTGCACTGCTCCCTGATGGAGCCTGCCGCAGAGGCATTCTCCGAGGCTTTGTCCGATGCGCCCTTCGCCGACCCCACTATCCCTGTCGTTCATAACGCGGACGCAGGCATTGCCGACGATCTCGACGGCCTCCGGGCACGACTGCTCGCGCAACTCGCGCAACCCGTTCTGTGGACCGATTGCGTGCGACGGATGCTGCGCGAGGGCACGGACTGCATCGTTGAATGCGGTCCGGGCAAAGTGCTCGCTGGCCTGATCAAACGGATCGATCGTGCAACGCCCGTGCACCGAATCGATACACCGGACGCAATGGCGGCGGCTCTGTCCTCGGTTGGAGGCGCCGATGAGTGAGCGAGTCGCGTTGGTTACTGGAGCGAGCCGCGGTATAGGCGCCGCGATCGCGTTGTCGCTGGTCGAGCAGCAACTGTTCGTTGTAGGCACTGCGACAACCGACGAAGGGGCACATTCGATCGCCGAGACGCTCGGCGCAAGCGGCACCGGTGTCGCGTTACGCATCGACAGTGCGGAATCGGTGACCGAGACCGTCAAACGCATCACGACGGAGTATGGGGCGCCAGTCGTGCTTGTTAACAATGCCGGAATCACTCGAGACAACCTGCTGATGCGCACGCAGGAGTCCGAATGGAACGCCGTGCTCGACACCAATCTTGGAGGAACCTATCGGGTCACCAAAGCAGTACTGCGCGGAATGATGAAAGCGCGGTGGGGTCGTATCGTGAACTTGAGTTCCGTGGTGGCACGCCGCGGCAACGCCGGACAGGCAAACTACGCGGCGAGTAAAGCAGGAATCGAAGGGTTTACGCGAGCACTCGCGCTCGAAGTCGCATCACGAAACGTAACGGTGAATGCCGTCGCCCCCGGTTTCATTGATACCGACATGACCGCTGAGTTGGCCGACGAACAGCGCTCTGCATTGGAAACGCAGATACCCCTCGGCCGGATCGGCACGTGTGACGAGGTCGCGGCGACCGTTTCCTTTCTGGCGAGTGACGCCGCAGCGTACATCACAGGCGAAACGATTAGTGTCAATGGTGGTATGCTAATGTGTTGACCTGCAACGTTTTTTTATTGCAGGCACCTGGCCGAGCCGCGCTCCGGACCGGCTTGAATTGGCCCAACCCCGTCTATAGAATGCGCACCGCCCTGCACCCTAGGAACAGATCGGGAGATCGAAAAGAATGAGCAGCGTAGAAGAACGTGTCAAGAAGCTTATCTGCGAGCAACTTGGCGTGAAGGAGGACGAAGTAAAGGACGACGCTTCCTTCGTGGAAGATCTGGGTGCGGACTCGCTCGACACCGTGGAACTCGTAATGGCCTTGGAGGAAGAGTTCGAAACCGAGATTCCAGATGAAGAAGCCGAAAAGATCACCACGGTCAAGGAAGCGATCAACTACATTCTCGCGCACCAGTAACTCGACATAACGCCGCGTCGTTCGCAGATCCAGCACGCTCGGCCGGTAAACGGGCCTACCGTCACCCTGCGTCCGTGGCGTTGACGGCGCCGAGACCGCACCAGCGGGCTTCGGCCAGACAAGCTCGTAGAAATGCATTCGTGGAGCAGCCATGACTAACAGACGTCGAGTCGTAGTTACGGGGATGGGGCTCGTTTCGCCGATCGGCAACGATCCGGATTCCGCGTGGAACGCGGCCGTTGAAGGACGCAGCGGCGTAGGCCTGATCGATCGCTTCGATACGTCCCAGCATGGCGTCAAAATCGGCGCCCAGGTGAAGGATTTCGAAAGCATGGAAGTGATGGGTCCCAAAGAGGCCCGTCGCAACGACGATTTTATTCGCTACGGCATGGCGGCGGGTGTCCAGGCCATCGAAGATGCCGGTCTCGAAGCGAACCCGCCGGACAGTCATCGCTACGGCGTTGCAATCGGATCCGGTATCGGCGGTATCCGGACCATCGAAGATACCCACAGCGTTCTGGTAAAGAGCGGCCCACGGCGCGTCTCACCGTTCTTCATTCCCGGCAGTGTGATCAACATGATCTCCGGCAACCTGTCCATTCGCTACGGCTTTCGCGGACCAAACATTGCCGTGGTCACAGCCTGCACGACTGGGACACATAACATTGGTCTGGGCGCGCGGATGATTCAGACCGGCGATGCCGATGTAATGATCGTCGGCGGGTCCGAACAGGCGACATCGCCGATCACGATAGCCGCCTTCGGCACCATGAAAGCACTGTCCACACGTAACGACGAACCGGAAAAAGCGAGTCGACCCTGGGACGTAGATCGCGACGGCTTTGTGCTGGGCGAGGGCGCAGGCGTGCTGGTTTTGGAAGAGTTGGAACGCGCACAAGCGCGTGGCGCAAAGATCTATGCCGAATTGAAAGGATTCGGTATGAGCGGCGATGCATACCATATTACGAGCCCGCTCGAAGATGGAAGCGGCGCGGTACTGTCCATGCGCAACGCCCTCCACGATGCCGATCTATCACCCGATGCCATTGGCTACATCAATGCACACGGTACCTCTACACCGCTCGGAGACGTCGCAGAAACCATCGCCATCAAGGAAGTTTTCGGTGCCAATACCAACGTGCTCGTGAGTTCCACGAAATCGATGATAGGGCATCTGCTCGGCGCGGCCGGCTCGGTCGAAGCCATATTCAGTATCCAATCGCTCGTCCATCAGACCTGTCCCCCGACGATCAACCTCGACAATCAGGATCCGGAGTGCGATCTGGACTATGTTCCAAACGTGGCCCGACCTGCGGAACTGAGCGCCGTACTGTCGAATTCATTCGGATTCGGCGGTACCAACGGGACATTGATCTTCAGCCGGGTGTAACGTCCAGGCGATGGCCGGTGCGTTGTGGTCATCGAGTCCCGTGATCGCGAGCGATTCGCGCGCGGCGCACTACGGCGACGGTCTGTTCGAAACGTTGCTCGTACGTGGCGGTAAACAGTTGATCCTGCACGAAGCACACTTCGATCGCCTGCGTCACGGCTGTGAGCGACTAGGGATCGAGTATCCCTCCGCAGGCGTCGATGCAGCCGTCGCGCGCGCACTCTCGGCAGCACCGCAACACGATGCGGTACTGAAACTCATCATCAGCCGGCGTCCTCAATCCGCACGCGGGTACGGTGCAGATCTGCCGAGTAACGCTGACGTGTATGCTGCGTTGTATCCCGCACCCGTCGATCCATTCTGCGCCACATCGCGATTGCGAGTTGGCGTCTGCGATGCCCGCGCGTCAATCGAGCCCACGCTCGCGGGCATGAAGCACCTCAATCGCCTTCCGCAGGTACTCGCGGCTTCAGAGGTCCTGAAGGCTGGCTGGGATGAAGGCATCATGCTGTCCGCGGCGGGTTTCTGCGTGTCCGCAACCGCCGCGAACCTCTTCGTCGTTCGCAATGGGTGCGTGTACACCCCGCGCGTCGATCAATGCGGTGTTGCGGGTACGATGCGCTCCACGCTTATGGGCTGGATGGATGTAGCCGAAACCGAAATCACGCTGGAAGCGTTGGAAGACTCCGACGAGGTATTCCTGACAAACAGCGTACGTGGTATCCGCGAGGTTGGTCGAATCGCTTTCGGCGACAAGGAGGTGGACTATCCAGCGGGGCCAGTCACCGCCAGCGTGCGCGCAACCGTGCTCGACCGGCTTGCCGTATGAACGGCTGGTTGCGCGCCCTTCTGATTCTGATTGCAACAGGCGTGGTCGTCGCGGCAGGTGCCGTCTGGCATGTCGATCGGTGGTGGCACCAGCCCGGGCCGCTGACGGAACCGCGGGTCGTTGTCGTGGAACCCGGCGCCCCCCTACAGTCGGTGGCCGCGTCCCTCGCGGTCACTCGCGTCGTTACGTCCGAGCGTCTGTGGGAACTCAACGTCAGGTTGCGCGGTGCGCAACGCGCCCTGCAAGCGGGTGAGTATCGGATACCCACATCTGCATCACCCGCGGAAGTGCTCGAACAGC
This sequence comes from Candidatus Azotimanducaceae bacterium, assembly GCA_965216695.1. GTDB lineage: Bacteria > Pseudomonadota > Gammaproteobacteria > Pseudomonadales > Azotimanducaceae. The sequence goes on from OZ244212.1 coordinate 170,467, forward strand.
TGAAGCGCGGCGACGTCGTCGACTATCGATTCACGATCATCGAGGGCTGGACCGTCCGTGACCTGTTGCGCGCGTTGCCGGGCGTGCCGGTGCAGCAGACACTGCCCGAAGGCCTGGGTCCTGACACGTTGGCGGAACACATCGATCTCGATATAGACAACGTGGAAGGCTGGTTTTTTCCCGATACGTATCAGGTGACACGCGCGCATAGCGACCGGGACCTGCTGCGGCGCGCACACACCCGCATGCAGCAGGAACTCACTGCACAGTGGGATGCGCGCGCACCGGATTTGCCACTCAGCCACCCGGCTGAGTTGCTGACGCTTGCGTCCATGGTGGAGAAGGAAACAGGCCATCCTGATGACCGCGCGCAAATCGCGCAGGTCTTCGCAAGACGATTGCGAACGGGCATGCGATTGCAAAGCGATCCAACCATCATCTATGGTCTGGGCGATACGTTCGACGGCAACTTGACGCGGAAACACCTGATCACCGATTCAATCTACAACTCATATACCCGCGCCGGGCTGCCGCCGACCCCGATTGGATTGCCCGGGCGCGATTCGCTCCACGCCGCCGCCCACCCGGCTACCGGTGATTTCCTGTATTTCGTGTCGCGCGGCGACGGTACGAGTCAGTTCTCGCGCACGCTCGACGAACACCAACAGGCGGTACGGCGCTACCAGCTGAAACGATGAGCCGCGGTTGCTTCATTACGCTCGAGGGATCGGAAGGCGCAGGAAAGTCGACCAACCTGGCATTCGTTTGTGAGCGGCTCGAAGCGTCGGGCTTGCCGGTGGTCCGTACCCGGGAACCTGGTGGCACCCCGTTCGCCGAAGAAATTCGAGCGTTACTGCTTGCACCGCGGGACGAGCCGGTGGCGCCGCTCGCAGAACTGCTGCTGATGTTCGCGAGCCGGGCTCAACACGTCGCGCGACTGATCGAACCCGAACTCGCCGCGGGGAACTGGGTGGTGTGCGATCGGTTCACCGATGCAACGTATGCTTACCAGGGCGCCGGTCGAAGGCTGGGTGAGGAATCCGTCGACACGTTGGCGCATCTCGTACATCCGGGGTTGTCACCCGACCTGACGCTCTATCTGGATATCCCGTGGGAAGCAAGCGTAGCGCGGCTGTCCGACCGCGAACGGGATCGCATGGAACAGGAGTCGCGGGATTTTTTTGAACGCGTCAGATCATCCTACCTGGCATTGGCTGCGAGCCAACCGCGTTTCGTCGTTGTCGACGCAACCCGCTCGCTGCCGGCCGTTCAAGCGGACATACGCGAAGCGCTGCAACAACTGATGACCCACAGGCTCGGTCAGCAATGAGTCGATCGAATGTGGCTGAACTACCGCCCTGGCTGGCACGGGCTCGCGATGAGTTCGCCGCCGATGCCAGTCGCGAACGCCTTCACCATGCCTGGTTGATCCATTGTCCGGACGGGTGGGGGGCTATGCTGTTAGCCGCATCGTTCGTCCGGACCGCGCTCGGTCTACAAACAGACGAGCAAACAGACGAATCCCCGGGTGAGGAGCCCGCCCGCCGAGCGCATCCTGATTTGCATTGGCTGGAATCAGATGTGGAACGCAGCACGATTCGCGTAGACGAGATTCGCGAACTGAATGACTTTCTGATCGGTTTTCCCCAGTTGGCGCCGCGCAAAGTTGCCGTAGTGATCGACGCAGAACGAATGAACGTGAATGCGGCAAACGCACTGCTGAAGAGCCTTGAGGAACCGGCGGAGAACTGTCACCTCATCCTCACGACATCGCGTCCGCAACGCCTGCCCGCGACGATACGCAGCCGCTGCCGACGATTGCAGATTGCAGCCGACTATCCGGCTGCGGCGGGGTGGCTCGGTTCGCCCTGGGATGCAGGCACACTACGCGAGTGTTGCGTGGGCCCCGTAACTCTCAAGCGGGAAGCGTCCGCCGACGAGGTGACCGCCGAAGAAGCGAATCCGCTGCGGGCGGCGCTTGCAGCGGGTGACGCCGGCGCCGTCCTGCAGTGGTTGCAACAGGAACCGGCACTCGCCGCCCGCCAGTGGCTCGTGCAGACGCGCGATGGCGTGCGCAATGCTATGGAGGCATCGCCGTCAGACCCCCAGCGGGCCCGGCGACTCTTGAGCTTTGCCGATGAACTGATCCACTTCCTCGACCAACTCGACGTGCCGGGAACGAATGTCCCGCTGCAATGCCAGCTGTTGCTCACCCGCTGGGCGCAGACCGGAACGCAATCGTGATCCACCGCACATTTTCATGCTCTCAGGCGTTCGAGCGCACAAAGATCTAGGACTCGAGCGCTATTTCCAGACGACACTGCATGCAGAATAACGCTTGCACACAATCATGGAATGCAGCGGGCGATGGCTGGAAAACGCGGTGCGCGTAACGGTATTTTGTCGTTATCGATCAAGGACAAATCGGTTTTGTACGCCGCGTACATGCCCTTTGTAGCCAATGGCGGTCTGTTTATCCCCACCAAGAAGGAATATCAGTTGGGTGACGAAGTGTTCATGCTTCTGAGTCTGATGGACGAAGCTGAGAAGATTCCGGTGGCGGGGAAGGTAGTATGGGTTACACCCAATGGCGCTCAGGGTAATCGGGCGGCTGGTATCGGTGTTCAGTTCAACGACCAGGACGACGTTGCGCGCGGTAAGATCGAAACGCAGCTCGCAGGTGCGCTTCAGTCCGACCGTCACACGCACACGATGTAGCTGGGTGGCCAGGCGCGCGCGCCGGGCTCAACCCGCACATGCATCAGAACTCCTCTTCGTAGATCCGGTAGTGGGTTTCCACCATACCCAGGTGTCGGTAGGTTGCCTGTGCACCCGCATTTGCCTGCTCGACGTAGAGACGCAGGCCCACACTCAGAGGGTCCGACCGAGCGCGTTCCCGCACGTACGAATGCAGCGTCGAGTACACGCCACGACGACGCCAGTCGGGATCCACGAACACGCTCTGAATCCACCAGAAGCGGCCATTGCGCCACTCGGTCCATTCCCACGTGGCGAGCACCGAGCCGACGATGACCCACCGGCCATCGTCCTGGTCGGCTTCGGCGACCCAGACGCGCCCCTGGCCGTTACGCAAAAGACTCTCGAGACCCTGGCGCACACGATTCACATCGAGGGGTTTGTCCTCGGTTTCCGCTGCCATGGCGGCAGCGAACCCCGCCAGCGTTTCGAGGTCGCCGTTACCGGCTGCGCGGATGCGAATCGTCATTGCAGATGCTCGCGGAAGAAATCAAGGATTCGGTCGAACCGGTGCGTCGCAACGTGCGTTTCCTGCAGCGCGTGCTTCGATCCGGGGTAGGTCATCAACGAAAAATCGATACCCGCACGCTGCAACGCATCCATCAGTTTTACGCTGTGCGTGAACAACACATTATCGTCGGCCATACCATGTAGCAGCAGCAGTTCGCCGTGCAAACGGTCTGCTTCTGGGAGCACGTCGCTTGCAGCGTAACCGTCGGTGTTGTCCGGGGGCATGCCCAGATATCGCTCGGTGTAGTGGGTGTCGTACAACGCCCACTCAGTAACCGGCGCTGCTGCTACGCCAGCAGTGAAAGGTGTTGCGTCGCTGCAGAGGAGTTTCAATACCATGTACCCGCCGTAGCTGTGACCAAACACGCCGATGCGCGCGGAATCGATGCGTGGGTGAGCCTGCAACCAGGCGGCACCCTCGATCTGATCCTCGACCTCTACGCGCCCGAGGCGTCGATGGATCGACCGGGTAAACGCGTAACTGCGATTTGTCGAACCGCGGTTGTCGAGTTCGAAGACCGCAAATCCGGCAGCAACGAACAGCTGCAACAGCAATGGTGCCCACTCGTTGCGGACCCGTTGTACGCCGGGTCCACCGTATATGTACACGATGGCGGGGACGGGTGCGTCACCGGCGGGAACCGTCAAACGGTAGTGCAGATCGCCTTCCACCGAGCGGCGCAGCGTGCCCAGTTCCGGGATCGTGAGTTGAGATTGCACTGAGGCTGCAACCGGGACGCGCAAGAGCTCGATGCTGTTGTCACCGCGATGCAGCGTCACTACCTGTGGCGCGTCCAGCGCTGATCGACACGCAACGTAATCTGTCCCATCGCGTTCGAACACCAGCTCGTGCCAGCCGAGTTCTTTGGACAACCGTTCAAGCTGCCCCGAACCGTCGAGGCTGGTCCGGAAGAGGTGGCGTTCCGTCGGCGTGTCGTCCCAGCCGGCGAACCAGAGCGTACCGTCGCGCACACAGCAGATCTCGTCGACACGCCCGGGGATCGTCGTCAACTGACGAAGGGCCGAGCTCTGCCGGGTTGCATCCCCCATATATATCTGGCTTCGGCCGTCGGCCTCCGATGTCCACAGGAACGCGCGCTGCTCTGGAATCCAGCAAAGGTTGTCGTGTAACTCTACCCAGGTTTCGGCGCGTTCAACCCAGAGCGTTCGGGCGGCCACGTCATCTGATCTAGCCGCGTTGTCGTAGACGCACAACCTTACCTCGGTCTGGGCACGGTTCTGCCATTGCACGGTCAGGTCCTTACCGAACCACTGAACACGGGCAACGTACCATTCCCCGTCGAACGGGCTCTCGAGGCGTAACGTTTGCTGCGTGTCGAGCGCGTAGACACAAACCACTACCTTCGCGTTTGGCCCACCGGCAAACGGATAACGTTGCGGAACCGCATGCAGCCCGTCGGAATCCATTTCATACCGCAAGGTCTCGTCGATGGGCGACGCATCGCTTCGGCAGAATGCGAGCGCAGCGTCGTCCGGCGACCACCAGTGAGCGTCGAACCGGTGCATTTCTTCCTGCGCAATGAAATCGGGAATCCCGCTCTGAACGGTTGCGGAGCCGTCGTGCGTGACACGCGTTTCAGCCCCCGCGTCGTCACAGAAATACAGATCCGAATCGCGGACGAAACTCAGATAGCGGCCCGTGCCGGAGTACGCAAAGTCGGTTTGCTGCGTGTTTACCGGCGTCCTGCGCGACACCTTTGCGGTCTCGGGGTCGACGGCGAACGCGTGGCCCGCTGCCGGAATCAAGAGTTCGCGGCCATCAGGATGCCAAACGTACGCGTTAACACCGGTACCGAACGATCGCCGCCGTTCGCGGTCCGCCAATTCTGCCGCGGTGGGTTTGCGGTGATCGGGTAACCCCCAACCGCTGGTATCGTCGATCAGACAGAGACCCGCACCGGTTTCGCGGTCGTAGCGCCACAGGTGCCACCGGTCGCGCTGGTCCTCCGATTCGCGCAAGCACGTAAGCCAGCGACCGCAGGGGGAGAACGCCCACGCACGGCTCGCCGCCGGCACCAGCGGTACATCTGCAAACAGCGTTTGCGGCGTCCACAGACCGCGTTTGGATGCACCGCGCTCAGTCACGAGCGAACGCATCACGCGTGTAGTTCTCGTGCCCCGTTGCCGTGATCACCACATTGTCTTCAATGCGAATGCCGCCGAAAGGAACGAGGGCATCAACGGCGTCCCAGGCCACCAGATCTGCATGCCGACCTTCCCGCACCTCCTCAAGAAGCATCGGGATGAAATAGATGCCCGGCTCAACGGTGAACGTCTGGCCTGGCTGCGTCGTCCGCATGAGTCGCAGCGCGGGGTAGCGATCGGGGGGCGGCCGCAGCGTGCCGTCAACCGACACCTGGTGCCCCCCCACATCATGCGTCTGCAGCCCGATCAGGTGTCCGAGCCCGTGGGGAAAGAATGGCAGCGTCAACCCGGCGTCGATTGCAGCGGCGCCGCTACAACGGAACACGCCGGCGGCGGCAAGCAACTCCGCAATACGCCCGTGCATATTCTCGTGCAACTCGAGGTACTCGATGCCGGGTTTCAGCGTACTGCAGACGGCGCGCTGGGCATCGTCGAGTCCCTTGATCAGAGCCCGGTACGTGTCTGCGGCCGCGCTTTCGGGGGCCGATTCGGAAACATAGGTTCTGGTTATGTCTGCAGCGTATCCGTTCGATCGTGCACCCGCGTCGATCAGAAAACTCAGATAGGGCTCTGGTGCCGTGCGGTCGTAGTGTTGATAGTGCAACGTGCCGGCGTGATCGTTGAGCGCAACAATATTAGGGTAGGGTAGCTCCGTGGCGTGTTGTCGCGACGCCAACAGGTACTGTGCGTTGATCTCGAACTCGCTGGCACCCGCCGAGAATGCATCGCGTGCCGCCCGGTGTCCGCGCACCGCAACTTCCGTCGCGTGCCGCAAGCAGGCCAACTCGAATGCCGTTTTGTCCGCGCGAACGTAGTCCATTGGCGCGAGGACAGAGGGCGGATTGAGAACTCCGAGTGGCTTGTCATCATCCGCTTCACCTACCATGCATAAGTTCTTGAATTTATTGCATTCGGCGTAAACATCGTTGTGGAGCTGTTCGAGATCACCGTAGGCCCGCGTGTCAATCTGGTCCGCGATCCATGTCGGCAAATCTGCGGGGGCGTGCCAGAAATCTGCCGGCTGAAATAGAAACAGCTGGGGTTTGCGTCCGGCGGCAAGCAATAACATTCCGTGGGGCGTGCCGTCGTAGGGCACCCATTGCTGGAAGTGCGGATTCGGCCGGAACGGGGGCGCCTGATCGTCGAAGAGATACGATTGGGGCGTACCTGCAGGAATCAGCGCCGCGTCGAATCCCGCACGGGTCAGCGTTTCGGACCATCGGGTTTCGAGAGTTTCGATGTGTCGGTCGTAGTGCTGCATCGTCAGGCGTCCCGTATTTCAGTGCGGCGCGAGTATAGCGAATCGCTGCGGCCGCGCCCCGCTACTAGCTTTCCAGGCATTCACCGAACGTGCTAGATTGCTGCCGCTGAAAAATCTGGGTATCTGGGAGGATCAATGGCGAACTACGCCTACGCGGCGCCGGCGACGGTTGAAGAAGCCGTGAGTATACTTTCTTCACATCAGAACGCTGGCGACCGGGCGCAGGTAATTGCTGGCGGTACGGATCTGCTGGTGCAGATGCGTTCGGTCGACAAAGCGCCGCGTACGATCGTCGACGTGAAGCAGATCGCGGACACGCAGAAAGTAGAAGTCGGCGCACAAGAAACTTTCGTAGGCGCCGCGGTGAGCAGCGCTGTTCTGAATGAAAACGCCGGATTGAAAGCGAAATTCCCCGGACTGCTCGAAGCCGCCGACCTGATTGGCTCGACGCAGATTCAGGGTCGCGCCACGATTGGCGGAAACCTGTGCAACGCGTCGCCCGCTGGCGACAGCATTCCCGCGATCATCGCGGCGGGTGGCGTCTGCGTGATTGCCACACCCGGCGGTACCCGCGAAATGCCAGCGGAAGACTTTGTGGTTGGTGTCGGCAAAAACGCGCTCGAACCCAATGAGTTTCTGATCGGCTTGAAGTTTCCCACACCGGGTTCGAGTACGCGCGATGCGTATTTGCGGTTCATCCCGCGCACAGAAATGGACATTGCGGTTGCCGGTTGTGGTGTCAGTCTGACCATGGACAACGGCGAATGTACTGCTGCCCGAGTCGCGATAGGCGCCGTCGCGCCCACCCCGCTTCTCGTCCCCGCGGCGGGTGACGCGCTCGTGGGCACGCGGGTTGACGACGCAGCACTTCAGGCGGCCGGAGAGGCCTGCACCGCGGCATCGTCGCCGATCACCGACAAACGCGGCACTGCCGAATACCGGCGCAAGGTTGTGGCAGTGCTGTGCCGGCGGGCCGCCGCGATTGCTCGGGACCGGGCTCAGTAACTCGCTCCGGCTCCGGCCCAATGGAACCTACAAACAGATAAACGCTAGAGAAAACGAGAGGGAAATGGCCAAAGTTCATGTCACTTCGACCGTAAACGGTGAGGCAGTGGAGTTCCTTTGCGAACCGCAACAGTCGCTGCTGGACGTGCTGCGCGACACACTCGGGCGCACAGGTACCAAAGAGGGTTGCGCAACCGGCGATTGTGGCGCGTGCAGCGTGTTACTCGACGGTCGGTTGGTGTGTTCCTGCCTGGTGCTCGGTGCCGAAGCCGCGGGCAAGAGCGTCACCACCATCGAAGGCATCGCAAGCGCTGAGGGTCTGCACCCGTTGCAGCAGAAATTTCTTGAACACGCGGCTCTGCAGTGCGGCGTGTGCACGCCGGGCTTCATTGTCGCCGCGAAGGCCCTGCTCGACAAAAACCCCGACCCGGATGAAACCACCATTCGCTACTGGCTTGCGGGCAATCTCTGTCGGTGTACGGGTTACGACAAGATCGTTCGCGCCGTTCAGGCGGCAGCGGCGGATCTCGCGCACGAAGCCTGACCGGAATGGAACCCGCGATGACGCACCCAGCAGATCGAAACACACAGATTTAGGAGGCCCACGTGGCGGAAGCACACGACTACAAGCAGATTGGATCCCGTCCGGTCCGTCCCGACGGTGTCGACAAAGTAACCGGGCGCGCTCAGTTCGGAGCGGACTTGAACCTGCCCAACATGATCCACGGAAAAATACTACGCAGCCCGCATGCACATGCCCGAATCAAATCGATCGACGTATCGGGCGCACTCGCCATCGACGGCGTCTACGCGGCGGTCAGCGGCGCTGACTTTCCTGAGGTAACCAGCGGCGACGTGTTGGGCGGCGAAGGCGGCGGCAACATCGCGGACATCGCCAAGAACGTTATGGCCCGCGACAAGGTTCTCTATCACGGCCACGCCGTGGCTGCGGTCGCGGCTGCGACCCCGCAGCTCGCGGAGGCAGCGCTCGATGCAATCAATGTGGAATACGAACTGCTGACGCCGGTTCTCGATCTGAAAGCGGCGATGCAGCCAGACGCTCCGTTGCTGCATGAAGACATGTATACCGCAAACCTGCCAGAGAAACCCGACGCGCCGAGCAATATTGCCGCGGTCATGCAGTTGGCTCGGGGCGATGTTGAGGCAGGATTTGCCGAGGCGGATCTGATCGTGGAGGGGGAGTACAACATCCCCATGGCGCATCAGGGCTACATCGAACCGCATGCGTGTGTTGCGTCGGTTAACGAAGGCGGTCAGAGCACCGTGTGGTGTTGCACGCAGGGTCATTTCGAGTTTCGTTCGATGACCAGCAAGATATTGAACATGAAGATCTCGGACCTGAAGTTTGTCGCGTCGGAGATCGGCGGAGGCTTCGGCGGAAAAACAGTCGTGTACCTGGAACCCGTCGCGGTCCTCCTTTCACGCAAAGCGGGCCGGCCGGTGAAGATGGCGATGTCGCGGGAAGAGGTGTTTCGCGCGACGGGCCCCACATCAGGTACGTGCTGCCAGGTGAAGGTAGGGTTGAAGAATGACGGGACCATCACCTCAGCCGAGGCTTCGCTCGCATTCGAAGCCGGGGCGTTTGCCGGGGCTCCCATGGGACCGGGGGCGATGTCGATCTATGCGCCCTACGACATCCCGAATTTCATCGTCAAAGCGCAGGACGTTGTGAACAACAAGCCGAAGGTGGCGGCGTATCGCGCACCCGGAGCACCGCAGGCGATGCATGCAATGGAATGTGCGCTGGACGAAGCCGCCCAGCGTTTGGGAATGGATCCCCTCGATCTTCGAATGAAGAACGCTGCGGACGAAGGCACACAAGCACCCTACGGCCCTAAATTCCCCCAAATCGGTTTCAAAGCCTGCCTTGAAGCTGCCAAGGCGCACCCCAACTACACGAAGCCCGTACCCGAAGGCGCAGGGCGGGGCGTAGCCGCCGGCTTCTGGTTCAATGTTGGCATGCAGTCCAGCGCTGAGGTCCACATCAACGAAGATGGTACCGTGACGGTTATCGAAGGCAATCCGGACATTGGCGGGTCACGCGCCTCCATGTGCATGATGGCAGCGGAAACGCTGGGCGTGGAATACGACGCCGTACGCGCCCTCGTCGGTGACACCGAGAGCACCGGATTTTCCAATGTAACCGGTGGCAGCCGCACGACCTTCGCGACCGGTATGGCCGTCGTTCAGGCGTGCGAAGACATCATTACCCAGTGCAAGGCGCGAGCCGCCGCCACCTGGGGCGTGGACGCCGATCAGGTGGAATGGCACGACGGCCAGGCTGTACCCGCACCAGGCGTTAATGCCGACGTGAAGCCGATGACGCTGGCAGACATCGCCGCAAGCGCGCCGAAAACCGGCGGTCCACTGCTCGGCAGAGCAGCATTGAACGCGCAGGGTGCCGGTGCGTCGTTTTCCGTAAACATAGTCGACCTCGCAATCGACCGGGAAACCGGCAAGGTAGACGTGCTGGACTTTACGGCCATCCAGGATGCCGGTCGCGCGATTCATCCCGCGTATGTCGAAGGTCAGATGCAGGGCGGCGCGGTACAGGGGATCGGCTGGGCACTGAATGAGGAATACATCTTCGACACGGATGGTGTGATGGAGAATGCAGGTTTTCTCGACTACAGGATTCCGGTTGCCTCCGACCTGCCCATGATCACGACCGAGATCGTGGAAGTGCCGAACCCGAGTCATCCTTACGGCGTTCGCGGCGTTGGAGAAACGCCGATTGTTGCGCCGTTGGCAGCGTGCTCGAACGCGGCGTCAGCCGCACTCGGACGGCGCATGAACGATCTTCCGTTATCGCCTCCGCGGATTCTCGCCGAGCTCGACGGATGAAGCGTGGTGGGGGTCGGTATTGCCGGCCCGATCGTACGTTGACACCGGTAACGCGACACGGTTGTCGCGTTGCCGTCTGACGACGTGGCGACGATTGTCTTTCCGGAGCACCTGCTTCCGCATACCAATGGTGAACGACAGGTCGAGATCGCGGCCGAAACGTATCGTGACGTACTGTTGCAGCTCGAGTCGCGCTGGCCCGGTATTCGACAGATTCTCGACAAATGCGCGGTAGCGATCGACGGCCAGATTTACCAGGACGCTTTCCTTGAACCCCTGCAGCCCGACAGTGAACTGTTTGTAATGTCGCGTATCGAGGGCGGGTGACCCGGTGAAGTTCTCCGATGAGCAGCTGTTGTTGCGTGACAACGTAGCGCGGCTATGCAGCGAGTTCGATGACGCCTACTGGCGTGAACGGGATCGGGATGGCGGCTTTCCTCACGACTTCCACCAGGCGGTCGCCGCCGGCGGCTGGTTGGGTATCGCAATTCCAGAAGCCTACGGCGGAGCCGGGCTCGGCATTACGGACGCCGCGCTGATGATGCAAACCATAGCGCAATCCGGTGCCGGTCTGTCCGGTGCATCCGCTATTCACATGAATATCTTCGGCCTGAACCCAGTGGTGGTATTCGGCACCGACGAGCAATGTCAGCGTTTTCTGCCGCCGCTGATTGCCGGCAAGGAAAAGGCCTGTTTCGGTGTTACCGAGCCAGACGCGGGACTGAACACCACACATCTGACCACCGAGGCACGGCGCGACGGCGATGAGTATGTCATCAACGGCCAGAAGATCTGGACGTCCACAGCCCAGGTTGCGAACAAGATTTTGTTACTTGCGCGGACGCGCGCACTGGACGAGGTAGACAAAGCCACGCAGGGCCTGTCGCTCTTCTATACCGACTTCGACCGAGACCGTATCGAGGTACAAGAGATCGACAAGATGGGCCGTAAGGCGGTCGATTCAAACTCGATATTCATCGACGATCTGCGCGTTCCCGTTGGCGACCGCATAGGCGAGGAAGGCAAGGGGTTTCAGTACATACTGCACGGCTTGAACCCGGAGCGGATTCTGATTGGCGCTGAGTCGGTCGGTCTCGGATTTGCAGCGCTCGAACGCGCGACGGCTTACGCCAGGGAGCGCGTCGTGTTCGGGCGACCCATCGGGCAGAACCAGGGCATTCAGCATCCGCTCGCGCGCTGCTGGATGGAACTCTCCGCGGCCGAATTGATGGTGTACGACGCAGCCGCGCGCTACGACGCGGGTGAATCCGTGGGAGCGCAAGCCAACGCGGCCAAGTACCTGGGCGCCGAAGCCGGTCATCGTGCGTGCGAAACCGCGGTGCTGACGCATGGGGGCATGGGCTACGCGAAGGAATATCACGTGGAACGATATCTCCGGGAGAGCTACATTCCGCGTATCGCGCCCGTCAGTCGCGAGCTGATCTTTTCTTTCATCGCGGAACGCGTGTTGGATCTGCCCAAATCCTATTGACGCCGGATCCCGTTGTCGCAATCGCACTACCGAACGCCGCCTGCGCGCGATGCAATGATCTCTCAATCCAGCGTCAATCCGGTGTGCTGAGCAAGATCCGCAAGTGCTTGAGCTTCGTCGATGACCTTGATCGTTCGCATGCCCATCGCTCTGGCCGGTTTCAGGTTAATCCCGAGATCGTCCAGGAACACCGCGTCCGCAGGTTCCACCTGCAGACGTTCACAGGTAATCCGGTAGATCTCGGGATTGGGTTTGCGAACCCCTTCAATACTGGATTCTACGATCAGATCGAACATGGCCATCACCTGAGCTACGCGTTCCGCCTTGATCTCGTCACGCGCCATGCCCGGGCCGCGCCCGGATTTCACATTGTTGGTGATACACGCGACTTTGAATCGCTGCTTGCACCGCTTCAATGCGTCGACCATTCGAGGGCGTATGTCGCCACTCAATAGTTCAATCACAGCGCGGCCGTCCACCGGATGACCCCGCGCCGCCGATTCCGCTCGAAACAGTTCGCCGAATTCGTCGAGGCTAACCTGATTGGATTCGAACTGGGCCCATGCGTTGGTTTCGGGGTCCGTGGCATTGATCGAACGGATGAAATCCTTCGGCAATCCGTTGTCGTGTTCGAATCGATTGAACGCCTCGAACGGGCTCGTCGTTAGCACCCCGCCAAAATCCCAGAGAACCGCCCGCACGTCCGCCATATTCCTGACCCCGGTAAAATGCGCTAGGTTACCAGCTACCGTCGTCGGGACAGACCCCGTCGCCAAAGCCGGACGTCAATAGTTCAATTCGAGGGGAGCATACGCATGGATCTGGAAAAGGGTGTAGCCATTGTTACGGGTTCGTCGTCGGGGGTTGGCGCGGCGTGCGCCAGGCAACTCGCCGAGCTCGGTTGTCATGTGGTGATCAACTATTCGCGTAACGAAGCGGGCGCTCGCGATACACAGGCGGCGTGCGAGGCGCTCGGCGTGGAGACCGAAGTCGTGTGTGCGGATGTTGCCGAGGACGCGCAGTGCCGAAGCATGGCAAATGCGGCGGTGGAGCGGTGGGGACGGATCGATGCGTTGGTGAACAACGCCGGCACCACGAAGTTCTGCGCGCACGACGACCTCGACGGATTGTCGCGTCAAGACTTTCTGGACATTTACAGTGTGAACGCCGTGGGCGCGTATCAGATGACGCGTGCGTGCGTTCCCGCAATGAAGCAGGGCGGGCGTGGCAGCGTCGTCAACGTGGCGTCCATCGCGGGCATCATGGGCGTCGGCAGCTCCATCGCCTATGCGGCATCCAAAGGCGCGATGATTACGCTAGGTCTGTCGTTGGCGCGTATTCTCGGCCCGGAAATTCGGGTCAACACGGTGTGTCCGGGATTCATACAGGGAGACTGGCTGGAGCAGGGCATGGGTGCCGAGACCTACCAGCGCGTGAAATCACACCTTGAATCAACAGCCCCACTTGGCGTAACCGCTACCGCAGACACGGTCGCAGAGGCGATTGTTCAGTTTCTTACCGGCGCGAGTGTCGTTACCGGCGAAACCCTGATTGTTGATGGCGGACATCATCTCAATCAGATGCCGTTCGCGCGGCGCTGACGCTCAGCGCTCGGGGACACTCTTGGTGTGCCGGACGTCCTCGCCTTTCACGAGGTAGACGGTCTGCTCACCAATGTTTTTTGCATGATCACCAATCCGCTCGAGCGCGCGGGCCACCCATATCATGCCCACAGCCCGCTCCGCGACCGCCGCCTGTTCACGGATGCTGGAAATCTGATTGCGCACGAAGTCGTTGTAGGCAGCATCGACAGCCTCGTCCGCATTGATTACGTCCACAGCCTGCTTCGCGTCCAAGCGCGCGAACGCATTCAGCGAATTGCGGAGCATCTCCACCACCTGCTGCTGTAATGCACGTACGTCGCTGTACTGATTCACCGGTATCTCGAGATGCGAAATATCCATCGCCATTTTTGCGATCCGCTCCGACTCGTCGCCGATCCGTTCTAAGTCGGTACTTGCCTTCATAATGCTGATCAAGGTCCGCAGATCCGACGCCGCCGGTTGCCGCCGCGCAAGCACATGAACGCATGCGTCGTCGATCTCGATTTCAAGCGCATTCACTTTGCGTTCGTCTTCGCGCGCCTTTTCGGCCAGGCTCACGTCATGGGAAACAAGCGCTTGACACGAACGCTGAAGCTGCTGTTCTACCAACCCGCCCATTTCCATCAGCAGTGAGCGAACCGTTTCCAGCTCCGCGTCGAATTGTTCCGATATGTGTCTGCTCATCGCTCTGTGCGTTGTCCTTTACCAGTCATACTTCTGCCAGTGTTCCGCCTATTGATCGCCTATCAGCGACCCATCCACCATTCACCGGTCCGCGCATCTAACCGTACCGACCGGTAATGTAGTCTTCCGTCTGCTTTTCCTTGGGTGTGGTGAACACCTGATCGGTTTCCCCGAATTCTATCAGCTCGCCCAGGTACAAAAATGCGGTGTGGTCGGAAACCCGGGCGGCCTGCTGCATGTTGTGCGTCACAATCACAATAGTGTATTGGTCCTTCAGCTGATGAATCAGTTCCTCGATCTTCAACGTCGAAATCGGGTCGAGCGCGGACGCCGGCTCGTCCAAAAGTAGGACTGCCGGTTGAACCGCAACAGCGCGTGCGATCACCAGACGTTGTTGTTGCCCGCCGGACAATCCGAGCGCCGATTCCCGCAGCCGGTCTTTCACCTCATCCCAAAGCGCGGCGCTGCGCAATGCCCACTCGACGCGTTCGTCCATCAGCGATTTCTGCGTTTCGCCTTGAATTCGCAATCCATACGCGACGTTCTCGAAGATGCTCTTCGGAAACGGATTGGGACGCTGAAACACCATGCCGACCGTTTGTCGAAGTGCCGCAACATTCACGTCGGGCGCATTGATGTCGGTACCCTCGAGCGCAATTCGACCGGTCGTGCGTACGCTATCGATCAGATCGTTCATTCGGTTGAAACATCGCAGCAAAGTCGACTTTCCACACCCGGAAGGGCCAATAAACGCGGTGACCTGTTTCTTGGGGATCCGCATGCTGATGTCCTGTAGTGCCTGCGCCTCGCCGTAGAACAATGACCAATCGTCAACCGTCAGGCTGATGTCTCCATCTGCCGTGTCTTGGGCGGTCGATTCTTCGTTCGCCGGATGCAGATTCGCGTCGTTCATGGTCAGCTCTCCACGCCGCGATAGCGGTTTTCGAGATTGTTGCGCAACAGAATGGCTGTGAGATTGAGCACTATGATGATCAGCACTAGCAGCAGCGCCGTTGCGAATACCAACGGGCGTGCCGCTTCCACGTTCGGGCTCTGGAATCCGACGTCATAGATGTGGAACCCCAGATGCATGAATTTGCGCTCCAGGTGGAGGTAGGGGAAGTTCCCGTCGAGTGGCAGCGATGGCGCCAGCTTGACCACACCGACCAGCATCAGCGGAGCAACTTCGCCTGCGGCCCGTGCGACCGCGAGGATCACGCCAGTGAGAATCGAAGGGCTGGCCATAGGCAGAACGACCTTGAACAGCGTTTCCGCTTTGGTCGCCCCGAGTGCCAGACTGCCTTCGCGAATGCTCCGTGGAATGCGCGTCAAGCCCTCCTCCGTCGACACGACCACGACCGGCACGGTCAATAGAGCAAGCGTCAGCGACGCCCACATCAGTCCAGGTGTGCCGAACGTTGGCGCAGGGAGCGCGTCGGTAAAGAACAGTCGGTCGATGTTTCCCCCCAGGAAATAGACGAAGAACCCGAGGCCAAACACCCCGTAGACGATCGACGGCACCCCAGCTAGGTTGTTCACAGCAATTCTGATGATCCTCACGAGCGGCCCCTGCGTCGCGTATTCGCGCAGGTACACGGCTGCGACCACCCCGAACGGTGTCACGACGATCGACATCAGCAGAACCATCAGCACCGTGCCGAATATTGCCGGGTAGATTCCGCCCTCGGTATTCGCTTCTCTGGGTGCGTCGCTAACGAAAAAGCCGACGCTGCTCAGAAAATGGCCTATTTTGTCGAAGGACGACATCGTGTTCGGCCGCCACATTCGAACGACTTCGGAAATCGGCAGGTCGACGCGCGTGCCGTCCGCGAGCTGCAGCACCGCCGTGTCACGGTGCAGTTGGTGGCGTACATCACGCAGTATCCGCTCCTCTACCTGGTATTGCTCGCGGAGTGCCGCCATCTCCGCATCGATCTCGGCCACGCGTGCGGGTTCGGTCCGGCGGGTTGCCCCCCGGCGCGCAAGCCGCAACCGCTCCAGCTGGTAGTTGATTTCGCCGAACCGACCGCTCTCTATTCGTTCGATTTCGCCCCGCAGGGCTTTCGCTCGCGCAACCGCGCGTTCCATCGTTTCCCAGAGGCGTTCTCCGGCAACTGCGTCGCCGTCGAACTCGACCTCGACGGGGGTGCCGATCGCATTGCCCCATTCCAGGCGCTCAACCACCGCGACGTCAGCGGGTTCGCTCATCGACGCCATTCGATGTTGATAAACCCAGCGAAAGTCGGGTGCTGCAACCCTGCGATTGCCGGTCTTCAGTAAGTAGCGCACGGGATCGTGCGACGGCGGCGAGTCGTCCTCGCGCGACAAGGATTCACGGTACTGTGCCAGCGGAACCGTTTCCTCCTCGATAACCTGTGCGAACACCTTACGGGCTGTACCACTGTCCGAGTATTCCACGGTGACGACATCAGCCGGCCAGAAATGACCAAAACCACGCACGGCAATCAGCAGCAACAATCCCAGCACGGCTGCAATGCTGATTCCTACGGCCGCCGCATTGGCCCAGATCCACGGCAGGCCGGATTGGAACCAGGCGCGCGGTCCTTTACTCGTTTTTCCGACAATCGACAAAGTCATAAACTTCCGTAGCGCTCTCTGAGCCGCTGACGAACGATTTCCGCGGCGGTGTTGAATACGAAGGTAATGGCGAACAGGACCAGGGCCGCAAGAAACAGAATGCGATAGTGAGAACTCGCGACCTCGGATTCCGGCAGCTCAACGGCAATGTTCGCAGCGAATGTCCGCATGCCTTCAAAAATGTTGAAGTTCATCACGGGCGTGTTGCCTGTTGCCATCAGCACAATCATCGTTTCGCCGACGGCGCGTCCCATGCCGATCATAACGGCCGAAAAGATGCCCGGGCTTGCGGTCAGAAGGACGACCCGAACGAGCGTTTGCCAGGGCGTTGCACCGAGTGCCAGCGAACCATTGATCAGATGCGTGGGCACACCATAGATCGCGTCCTCCGCGATCGAGAAAATCGTCGGGATCACTGCGAGCCCCATGATGAGTCCCACCACGAGTGCATTACGCTGGTCGTAGCTCAGCCCCATTACTTCCAGAAACCAGGCTCTGGAGTCGCCGCCGAAGAACAGATCCTCGAGGGTTGGACCCAATGCGAACGCAATGTACACCGTGGCCAGGATCACGGGGATGACGAGCAGGCCGAACCAGCCGTCGAAGCGCTTGGCGACGGAATCCGGCAGCAGCGACCAAAACCACGCCAGAATGAGCAGCGCGAACGGCAACGCAACCAGAATCGTAATCACCGACGAAAGGTTGCTCTCGATGATCGGCGCAAGCCAAAGCCCACCGAGAAACCCCAGAATGACGGTTGGCAAGGCCGCCATGATTTCGATGCCGGGCTTCACGATCCGGCGCATAGACGGAGCCATGAAGTACGCCGTATAAATGGCGCCCATCACGGCGATGGGGACCGCGAACAGCAACGCATAAAACGCGGCCTTGAGTGTCCCGAAGGCCAGCGGGGTCAGCGAGAACTTGGGTTCGAAATCGTTGTCGGCCGATGACGATTGCCAACTGTATAGTGGCTCCTCGTAACCCTCGTACCATACCTTCGACCAGAGCGCCGACCAGGAGATGTCCGGATGCTCATTGTGCAGTTCGAACATCCGCACTGTGCCGTCGCGGGCCGCGGCAATCAGGTGATCTGACCTCGGAGATATGGCCAGCGCATCATTGCGGCCGATCGACGTTTGCACGCTGTCCAGCGTACGGTGAGACGTCGCGTAGTGCAGGCTGAGCGTGCCGTCCGCCGTGAGACTGGCGAACCCCTTACGCCGAGGTTCCGCGAACAGACGTACTGCGGGGGCTGCCGTTTCGAAACTGCGCACTGCCTGAAGCTGTTGCCCGAATCGTCCCCGCTTGATGAACCATTGCGTAATCTGATTGGTGTCGTCGGCCACCACTAGGGAGTACCTGCCGAGCAAGGGGGTGACCGCGCGCAGCACGCGCCCCTCGCTCACGACCGTACCCGTGAAGATTCGAGTGATGCTGCCGAGCGATGCGATACCCAGCACCTCGATTGCTCCAGAGTCGGCCACCAGATACAACCACTGCGCCCTGGGACCGAAGAACACGTGCGAGTAGGCCTGCGCCAGGTCGATTCGAATCGCTCGGGGAAGTCCCAGCGGGAATCCTTCATCTGCGCTTCGGTACTCCCGAACATTCAGTTCGTTGCCGTTGAGCCAGGCGACAACGACTTTGTCATCGGGGCGCGCCACATCGAACGCATCCAGCTCACCGAGCGCAAGCGACGCGCGCGTATACGGAAACTCGAGTACCGCGCGCATACGCCGCGACCCGGAGTCGAAATCGATCGGATACGCAGCGCGTACAAACCAGAGCGCATTGTCGGCGTCCAACAGCACGTATTCACCCGTGGTGCCCGCAATGGACTGCATCGAACGGATGCCGGTCGGCATCGCGTAATGCGCATTGAGACGCCCGCTCGGATAGTCGTAGAAACGTAGAGAACCCGCGCGAGTCGCTGCCAGCAGCATCTCGCCGCTCTCGTTCAGATCCGCATACGCGACGGGGTCGTTTCCGGTCTGCAGCGAAAACTCCGTACCGGTCGCGATGCGCGCCGGTGCGAAAATCGGCGCCACGACCCAGAGCAGGTACAGAAAAATAAGCGCGATCGCGCCTACGACTGCAATACCGCCGAACGAGACCACGTGGCGGGTGGCGTTGTCGGCCCAGCGCCGGGTGCGACTGACGCGCTGCAGATTCATGATTCTATTCATGCGTCATGCGCACCCGTTCATTCAGCAACTGCGCCGGTTCTTCTTCTGTGACAGTGATCGGGGATCGATCACTGCAGCTTCTGCAACTCGCGTTCAGCGAGTCCTGCAGAAACCGGAATGTAGCCGTCTTTTGCCACGATGTCCTGGCCTTCCTTGGACAGCACGAGTTTCAGAAACTCGGTTTCCAGCGGACCAAGCGCCGTTCCAGGTTTCTTGTTGACGTAAACAAAGAGGTATCGAGACAACGGATAATCACCGCTGATTGCAGACTCGGCGTTCGCGGGCACGGGTTGCGGCTGCTCCGGTGACGACAGCGCCAGAGATTTCACGCCGGACGTAACGTACCCGATCCCCGAATAGCCGATGCCATTCAATGAAGACGACACCGCCTGAACCACCGACGCGGATCCTGGCTGTTCGTTGACCGTATTCTTGAAGTCACCCGAACACAGCGCAACCTTCTTGAAGTAGCCGTACGTACCCGACACGGAATTTCTCCCGTACAGCTGAATAGGGCGGTCCGCCCATCCCGCCTCGAGCCCCAAGCCACCCCAGGTGGCGACGTCTTCGGAACCACCGCAACGACGGGTCACCGAAAAGACGGAATCCACCTCAGCGATACTCATGCTGTCCAGCGGGTTGTCCTTATGCACGAACACGGCCAGTGCATCGATGGCAACCCGAATCCCCAGCGGTTTGTACCCATGGCGTTTCTCGAACGCCTCCACTTCCTTGTCCTTCATCTCCCGACTCATCGGCCCGAAGTTGGACGTTCCTTCGGTGAGTGCCGGCGGCGCCGTCGAGGAGCCGGCGGCCTGCACCTGGATGTTTACGTTCGGGTATTCACGCTTGAACGCTTCGGTCCATAGCGTCATCAGGTTCGCCAGAGTGTCGGAACCCGTGCTCGACAGGTTCCCCGAGATGCCCCCGACGCGCTGATACACGGGCAACTCGCCGCCGGATTCCACTACGCCGGCCTGCTCTGATCCACCGGCTTCGACCGGTACCACCTCCACCGCTTCCACGATGGGTGCCGGCTCGGCCGGGGCAGGCTCGGGCGCCGGTTGATTGCTTTCGCTGCCGCATGCAGACAAGAGAAACCCCGCGGTCACAACCGCCGTCATTCGATTAAGTGCTTTCATTCGACTCCTCTAAAGGCTGAACGTGTTGATGAATTGTTCGTGTTGTTTTACTGAACGGATTGATGTGCCCGTTAACGCGCAGGCGTCTCGTGCAAACGCGCATCGGACCCGCCAGACTCAGAAGCTGAGTCCAGCAGCGGCACGAAGTCGCAAAAGAAACGGCTGCCGCCATCGAGCTCACTCGATACCTCGAGCTTCGATCCGTGCCGTTGCAGTACGTGTTTCACTATGGCGAGCCCAAGTCCCGTTCCGCCACGCACGCGCGCAGCCGCCAGGTCTACCCGGTAGAAGCGTTCGGTAATCCGAGCCAGATGCTCGGGCGCAATACCAATCCCCTGGTCGGCGACGGCCAGTCGGACCCGATCACCCTCATCCCGCCAAGACACCGTAACCGCCCCGCCCATCGGGCTGTAGCGGATCGCATTCTCGATCAGATTCGTGCAAACACTGTGCAACTCGCGTTCGGAACCGCGAATTCGCCGCACGCTCTCGATCTCCGCACGTAGTTCGTGATCTGCCGATAGCAGCGGCGTCGCGTCGTCCAGTGCCCTGCGCAGGACGCGCCCCATTTCCACCTCGTCGAGGTCATCGGGATACGGATCGCTTTCCAGCCGGGTAAGCATCAACAGGTCGCGCACGAGGGCCTGCATCCGTTCGGTTGGAGACTTGAGTTTGGCGATCAACGTATCCACCGTCTCACGATCCAGCGTCGGGTCGCCCAGTTCTTCCAAATATCCTGCAACTACAGTTAACGGCGAGCGCAGTTCGTGGGAGACATTGGCAACGAAGTCCTGACGCATGCTCAGCAACCGGTTCAGCTGGGTCGTATCGCGCACAATCACCAGCGTACGTCCGCTGGCAACCGGAAAGCGCCGGGCTTCGAGGTACCGCCCGGGTTCGTTGGGCGCTTCAAACTCCAGCTGGTCGTCTTCCACAGCGCCTTTCAGCAACGCCACCAGCGCCGGGTTGCGTACGATCGACGCGAGCGGAATGCCGACGTCTTCCGAGTGCACCTGCAGCTGATCGCGGGCGGCCTGGTTGAACATCTCGATCTCGCCACTCGCGCCCAGCACCACAACCGCGTCGGGTAGCGCCTCGGTAACCGCGCGCAGCCTCTGCAACGTAGCGAGCGCACGGCCGGTGCGCACTCGGCTGCGCCGGAGTGCGTCGAACAACCGAACGGACGACATCTGCAGATCGTCGAGTTCCAACAAGGGACGCCTAAGCGGGCGTAACGAGAACGCACGTAATCTTTGGTGCTCACGGTGGACGATTGCGATCCAAACGCCGGCGGCAAGCACCAGCATCCAGGCGACACTGCCCGCGAGCCATCCCACGGTAAGCGCGATGAGCACCAGCGAGGCCGCGATCATCAGAGGATTACCTGTAGGCAGCCGCATCAATCGCCGCGATCCGGAGAGACGAACCGATAGCCAACGCCACGCACGGTTTCGATCGCTTGATCGAGGCCGAATGGCTTCAACACGCGCCGGAGTCTGAGAATGTGTACGTCGACTGTCCGCTCTTCGATGTACGTGCCGCGTCCCCACGCGAGGTCGAGCAGCTGACTGCGTTCGAATGCACGGTCCGGGTTGCGCATGAAGATTTCCAGCAGTCGATACTCGGTTGGCCCAAGATTAAGCGGGTCGCCGTGGTACAGAACCCGGTGGGCCCTACGGTCGAGCTCGAGTGCGCCGTGATTCAGCATGTCGTCCGACGTGCCGGTACGGCGCAGCAGCGCTTTCAGCCGGGCTACCAGTTCCTTGGGCGAGAAGGGCTTCACGACGTAGTCGTCTACCCCGGATTCAAATCCCGATAGCTTGTCGGGTTCTTCTCCGCGGGCCGTAAGCATCAGCAGTGGCAGAGCCGACGTGTGCTCGTCCCGGCGCAACCGTCGAGCGAGTTCCAGACCGCTCATGCCCGGCAGCATCCAGTCAATAACGAGGGCATCAGGAAGGCGGCCGTCGAGCTGCGAGAGTGCGGCCTCGGCGGATTCGGCCGACCAGATGTCAAAACCTGCACGCCGCAACGCGAATTGCAGCATCTCCCGAATCTCGGGTTCATCTTCCACCACCAAAATCGTATCTGACATTGTGGTTGCGACCAGTCGCCTGCGTGTTTCAATCGCGGCGAATTCAACCTCATGGCCATGACGTTTGTATGACACGCGCGCGCGGCCGCGCATGGTTCCAGGACATTATTACAAATTCATGACAGCCCCGGAGGCGCATTGCAGACCCGCTTTAATGCGTTCCGCACTCAGGGTAGAGTTCGAGCTTCAACGAGAAACAGGAGGGACGTTCAATGGGCGAGAAAACGCAGTTGCGCGCGAGCGACGGCTTCATGTTGGGTGCGTACCAGAGGGTGCCGGATGCACCGAAGGGCGGCGTCGTCGTCATCCAGGAGATCTTTGGCGTCAATCCCCATATCCGCGAAGTGGTCGACGGCTACGCCGACGCCGGATTCGCCGCGATTGCTCCGCAGATTTTCGACCGTATCGAGCCCGGCATAGAACTCGGATATGACGACGATGGCATGGCTCAAGGGATCGAACTGGCCTTTCAGAAACTCGATCACGACGCCACCAACCTGGACCTCCAGGCGGCGATAAACGAGGCCGCCCGCCACGGCAAAGTTGGCGTAGTCGGCTATTGCTTCGGCGGCTTGCTCACGTGGCGCGCTGCCTGTGCACTCGACGGCGTGGCGGCGGCATCATCGTATTACGGCGGCGGTGTCGCCAACGAAGCTGAGCGGTCGCCCAGATGTCCGGTAATGATGCATTTCGGTGAGCTCGATGCGCACATCCCAATGACCGATGTCGAGAAAGTGCGGGCCGCCCAGCCCGGCGTGCAGGTCTTCACATACGACGCCGATCATGGCTTCAATTGCGACCATCGAGGCAGTTACAACGCGGATGCGGCAAGCCTCGCCCGCACGCGCACGCTGGACTTTTTTGCAGAACACCTGGGCGCGTAATTCCGGGCCACGCTCTCGCCCGACTGTCAAGCAGCAGATCTGCCAGGTTTCAACAGGTTAGCTTGACATCGCGCGGACCATTGTTGATGCTTCGCGGACGACGTAGGGGGTGATCATTCAGCGTTGCGGCAGCCATTACTGCCATGTTCGCGGCGGCGCGAAGACGACGCACTTCGCGCTATCGACTCAGTGCTTTAGCGCTTAAGTAGAGCCATGAGAGCCACAACCAGAACCAAAGTGGACGAGCAGGCAGAACCGAAGTGGACGAGCAGGAAGTATCAGGAAAATAAAAACCAACGGCGGGGGACTCGTACATCGTCACAGCGCATCCACAGCGTCTCATGATTTCGATTGGAGGGCTTCAGTCGGGCACACTCCGCGTCTAACGTACTTCACCCCGAACGTTGGCAAGAAGCTGGTTGACGAACGCAGCGTAGCGCGGTCGGGGAATCTTCGAGACCACAAAAACGACAAGCGCAAAACAAGAACGTAGAAAAAAGACCGAATAAAAGAGACCGAATAAAAGAGACCGAACAAAAAGAGTCTGAGAAAAAGCAGAAGAAGAGGGGACCTTGAAGGAGCACTTGAAGGAACAAGAGAGGGAACACATGGAGGGAACTGGAAAGTCGATCAGCAGGACCACGAAACGACGGCTACGGGCCGACGGTGTTTGTGGCCGGCTATCGCAATCTCTCGGGTACCGGGGCAATTCGGACGCTGACGGCAAAGGCAACGAACGCAGTAAAGCAAAGCAGTGGCGCTTCGCGTCGATCGTTCAACAACAATTCAATCCTGTAGGAAGTCGTATGAATAAACATCGGATCCACAGTTTCGCACTGTGTGTGCTCACATCAGCCGGGCTCCTAATAAGCGGTTCCGCATGGTCGGCATCATTGAGTGAAGTACACCGCGTGGCAGAGCGCATCAACACGCAGGCGAAGCGGTCTCAGGCAAAAATCGACGCACTGACGGACGAGACGCGCCAGCTGACGGCTGAATACAAGACCGTGCTGAAGGAGATCGAGGGCCTGCGGGTGTACAACCGGCAGCTCGAGAAGCAGATTTCCAATCAGGAAAAGGAAATGAATTCGCTCACCAAAGCGATCGACGACGTCACGGTGATCGAACGCCAGATAACGCCGTTGATGTTGCGGATGATCGACGGCTTGGAACAGTTCGTAAAGCTGGACATGCCGTTTCTGCTGGATGAGCGAACCGAACGCGTCAACCGGCTGCGAGAGATAATGGATCGCGCTGACGTTGCGGTGTCGGAGAAGTTCAGCCAGGTGCTGAATGCGTTTCAGATCGAGAACGAATACGGTCGAACGATGGAGGCCTATTCCGGGTCCGTCACGGTCGACGGCACCGAGCGACTGGTAGACATCCTTAAGGTCGGTCGGATTGCACTGGTTTATCAGACGCCGGATGGGGCAGAGACCGGCATGTGGAACAAGGAATCCAATCAGTGGGAACGGCTTGACGATTCCTACAAGAGCACCGTGAACAACGGCATACGGATGGCGCGTAAACAGCTGTCTCAGAACATGCTCAACCTTCCTGTACCAGGACCGGAGGGCGCACAGTGAACTATTCGAATACGAAGAATATCCCCATGATCAGATCACTCGCACTCTCGGCCACGCTCGCACTAGGCATCCTCGTGGCGCCGCTGGCTGTGCAGGCCCAGGACGCAGGTCCGGTGGTGAACCAGGCCAGCTCGCTCGATGAACTGCTGCGCAACGTTGAGCGCCGGCGCGTTGTCGAGTCCCGGGAGAACACCGAGCGCGAAGCGCGCTTCCAGCGCGACAAGAACGCACAAGCCAAGCTGCTTTCCGACGCGAAAGCCGAACGCACCCGCGAAGAACAGCGCTCCGAACGGCTGGAAACGGCCTTCGAAGAAAACGAGATCCGTATCGGCGATCTGACCGAGCAGTTGGACAAGCGCCTCGGCTCGTTGCGCGAACTGTTCGGGGTGTTGCAGCAAGTGGCCGGCGACACGCGCGGACTCTTCGAAGGGTCAATCATTTCGAGTCAGATACCCGATCGCGGTGACTGGCTGGGCGAACTGGCACGCAAGATGGGTACGTCGAGCGAGTTGGCCACGATCGACGAGATCGAGAACCTCTGGTTCGAGTTACAGCGTGAAATGACGGAAAGCGGACGCGTGGTGACCTATCCGGCCACCGTCACGCTGCTGAACGGCGAAACGAAAGACATCGACGTTACCCGCGTTGGCGCCTACGCGCTGATCGGCGACGGCGAGTATCTCGACTACAACGCAGATCAGAGCAAGATCGTTGAGTTGCCACGTCAGCCTTCCGGGCGATTCAGCGGCACCGTGGACGACCTCGAAGATGCCTCCGCGGGCGAAGTCGTGGAGTTTGGCGTGGATCCTACCCGCGGCTCTCTGCTCAAAGCCCTTATCCAAGCGGACACCTGGGGTGATCGCATCGGCACGCTTATGGGTGGCATCTCCAAAGGCGAATGCTACCTGCCTTTCTGTGATGGCCAGGGGGGTATTCCGGGCTCGGTGATTATCCTCGTCGGTATTCTCGGGGTGGTGCTCGCCATCTGGAAGATGTTCCAGCTGTTTGTCGTCGGCTCCAAGGTCAACGCGCAGAAGAAGTCAGAGACGCCGGATACGGGTAATCCCCTGGGTCGCGTTCTGAAGGTCTACGATGACAACCGCGACGTCGACGTCGAGACGCTGGAGTTGAAGTTGAGCGAAGGCATTCTGGCGGAAACACCGAAGATTACGAGCAACATCACGCTGATCCAGGTGATCTCAATCGTCGCACCGCTGCTCGGCCTTCTGGGGACGGTGATCGGTATGATCAATACCTTCCAAGCGATCACGTTGTTCGGCACCGGTGATCCGAAGACGATGGCCGGCGGTATCTCGCAGGCGTTGGTAACCACCGTATTGGGTCTGGTCGTCGCCATTCCCACCACGCTGCTGCACGCAATCGTGAATCAGCGGGCGCGCTCCGTTATCCATGTTCTCGAGGAGCAGAGCGCAGGGTTGATCGCGGAACACGCGGAGAAATCCGGCCAGCCACTGGGCTAGGAGTAGCGCATGCTTTACGACGCGTACTTGTCGATCGTCACGTTCATGGAGCAGGGCGGCAACGTGCTCTGGCTGATTGCTGCTCTGACCTTCCTGATGTGGACGCTGATCTTCGAGCGGGTCTGGTATTTCCAGTCCGAACACAAGGTGGTGGTGCGTGACGCAACCCAAATCTGGGAGGGGCGCCCCGAGCGCCGCTCGTGGAGTGCCCACCAGATTCGTGATGGGCTCATATCTGAGGCGTCGGATCGGATTACCGGCTCGCTGCCGTTGATTCAAACCTGCGTGGCGCTCTGTCCGCTGCTCGGGCTTCTGGGCACCGTTACCGGCATGATCGCGGTATTCGACGCCATGGCGACCCAGGGCGGAAACGCCCGATCGATGGCCGCAGGTGTCTCCCAGGCGACCATCCCGACGATGTCGGGCATGGTTGCTTCGCTATCCGGGCTGATGGGCAGTACAATCCTGAAACGAAAAATCGATTTCGAGGTCGAACTGTTCGAAGATCACCTGACGATGGATCACTGAAGAGGGGACGATTATGGCAGGTCGAATGAGTCGACGCGGAACCAGTGAAGACGAGTCGGACATCAACCTGACGCCGATGTTGGACGTCGTGTTCATCATGCTCATCTTCTTCATCGTTACCGCAACATTCATCAAGCAGGCGGGCATTGACGTAACCCGACCAGAGGCCTTCACGGCGCTTCAGAAACCCACCGTCAGCGTGATTGTGGCTGTGGGACCCAACGGCGATATCTGGATCGACAAACAGAAAGTGGACATTGCGGCAACGCGCGCCCACATTGAACGCCTGCATGCTGAGAATCCCAAAGGCGGCTTGATCATTCAGGCCGATCGACAATCCAGTTACGAGAAAGTAAAAGCCGTATTGGATGCGGCGCGGGCGGCCGGTCTCGCCGAAGTGGCGATATCGACTGATTCGTAAGTCAGCGGGGAACTGAACAATGGTCAGATACGTACTCGGCGTGGTTCTCGGAATCATCGCCACCTTTGCACTTTTCTTCCTGATGCAGGCGCTAATCAAGAGCGACAAAAACCCGCTCAATGAGGCCAACGACTTCAAAATCGTCGACTTCGTTCGCCTGGAAGACGACCAGGAACTACAGCTCAAGCAACGTAAACCCAAGCCGCCGCCACCGCCGGACGAACCGCCACCGGATATGCCGAAGCCGGACTTCGACGCCAGTTCGGTGACTACCGGGGTTGATATAGGCGCGGTGAACGTAAACGTAGATTTGAACGTAGGGGGCACCGGCGGCTTCAGTTCAGACGGCGAGTATCTTCCAATCGTAAAGGTCAACCCGGTCTACCCGCGGCGGGCGCAGACGCGAGGCATCGAAGGCTACGTGCTGCTGGAGTTTGTCGTTACCCGTACCGGCTCCGTCAGCGATCCCGTCGTGATCGAGTCGAAGCCGCCAGGTATCTTCGATCGCGCGGCGATCAACGCCGCACTGAAGTTCAAGTACAAGCCTAAAGTCGTCAACGGGGAACCGATTGACGTTGCCGGGGTGCAGAACCGGATCACGTTCGAGTTGGAGGATTGATCATGGCTACGCTGCGCGCCCTGGTACTTTCGATTCTCACGGCCGCGCTGATCGGGGTCGGCGGCCTAGCCATCGTCGGGTCAGCTCCCACGCATGCGGCCGAAGGCGATGAACCACCGCCTCAGAAAACGCGTCGAGTGCCGTCAATCAGCGAGGCGGTATTCAAGAAGCTGTCGGAAGCGCAGGAGAAGATCGACGCCAAAGATTTCAACGGCGCTCGCGGCGCCCTCCAGCCGCTCCTCACGAAGAAGGGCATCAACCGTAACGAGATCGGCCAGGTGCACAACATGCTTGGCTACGTGGAGTACTCGCGCGAGAACTACACCAAGGCCATCGACCACTACAAGCAGGTGGTTGCGCAGGGCAAGGACATTCCTGAAGGGCTTGAGGTCACCACGCTTTACACGCTCGCTCAGCTCAGCTTCGTTACAGAGCGCTACCAGGACGCACTGCGGTACATGGAGCAGTGGATTGCAAAGGCGAACAATCCAGGCCCAGAACCCCATATCTTCATGGGGCAGGTGTACTACCAGATGAAGCAATACCCGAAAGCGATCACACAGATCGAAACGGGAATTCGCGTAGCCAGGGAGCGGGCCACACCGATCAAAGAGCAGTGGTGGAGCCTTCTCACTTTCCTCTACTACGAGCAAGAAAACTGGCCTAAGGTCTTGGAAATCCTGGAAATTCTTGTTCGAGATTTCCCGAAACGTGACTACTGGCTGCGCCTCGCGGGCGTGTACGGTCAGGAGAACCAGGAAAAGAAACAGCTGCACACGATGGACGCAGCCTACGTGGCCGGCTACGTCGACCGCGAACGGGACCTGACCAACTACGCGGCGCTGCTGATGCAGGCGGAAGTGCCCTATCGGGCGGCGAAGGTTCTGGAGAAGGGGATCAACGATAAGACCATCGAGCGTACGTCAACCAATCTCCGGTCGCTTGGCCAGGCGTGGCAACTGGCGCAGGAGGTCGACAAGGCGATTCCGGTGTTCGAGGACTCCGCGAAACTCGCAGACGACGGCAAGATCTACGAACGCCTCGCCAATCTGTATCTGGAAGACGACGCCTTCGGCAAGTGCGTCACGGCAGCCAATAATGCGCTACGCAAGGGCGGTCTGCGCAAGAGTCAGGTGGTGCATATGATCCGCGGCATGTGCCTGTACAACCAGGACAAACTGTCCACAGCCCGCAAGTCATTCGAAAACTGCCGCAATCAGTCTCAGAGCCGCGAGGACACCACCAACGTGAAGGTCTGCCAACAGTGGATCACCTACGTTGACCGGGAATCCAACCGACGCGCAGAACTTGCGCGCGCGCTGCGCGAAGAACAAGCGCCGCAGGAAGCTGCCGACGAGACCGAGGACGACGGAGATTCGGCCGAGGCCGGCGCGCGCTGAGCGCGTCGCCTCCGCGCTGCACTTAAAACACGCTCTGACGTGTTTACCGGAATCGTTCAGCACCTTGCAGCGGTCCTCGAGGTCGAAGACGACACCAATCTGCGCCGAATCCGGATCGACCTGCCGGACGCGACACGTCCCGAACTGGGTGCGTCCATCGCCATCAACGGTACCTGCCTGACGGTTACGCGGGTCACGAAATCAGACGTGTGCTTCGACGTGATCGCGCAAACGCTCGCCAACACCAACCTTGGAACGCTCCAACCCGGTCACGTCGTAAACTTCGAACGCTCCTATCGCGTCGGCGACGAAGTCGGCGGCCACATTCTGTCCGGACATATCACCGGACGGGCCACGCTGGCGGACCTTACCGAGAATCAGAACCAGCGAGACCTGGTATTCAACCTCGACCCAACGTGGCTTCGCTACGTGTTCAATAAAGGGTTCATTGCGTTGGATGGTGCGAGCCTGACGGTCGCAGACGTCGACCGCACCGAAAGCCGAATCACCGTGTGTCTGATACCAGAAACGATTGCACGCACGACGCTCGGCACATTAAAGCCTGGAGATCGGGTAAACGTGGAGCTCGACAGCCAGACCCAAGCGGTTGTGGAAACCGTGGAACGGGTACTTGCGGAGCGTGAGCTCGCCTGAGCCGGGCTTCCGTCAGTCCGAGTTCTGACCACGCATCTCGCGCAGGTTGCCCACCACGGCCTCCAACGCTCGATCGAATACCTGCGTGTCGTCCAGTACCGTCATCTGGCCGTTCGTAACGCACTGAGCGAGCGATGCGGTGGTGTGCTCCGCAACTTTCATGCCGCGGCGGTTCACAAAGATGAACGTGTCGCTCGACGGAATGATCGTTGCCAGCTTGCAACGCGAGCGGTCTGCATCGGCGTTGGCAAACTCGACCCACATTCCCTCGGCCAAACGCTCAATGATGGCGCGCGCGGCAGCGGGAACAGGGCCGGCTGGCTCAGGCGCCGCGGGCACCAGTTCGATTTCCTGCAACTCCGTGAATAGATCGAAGCCACTGCGGTCCGTCTGATCCAACAGTTCGCGATCGCCGGTGGATACCTGGCGGATTTCGGCTTCGAGATCTCTGGCAAGCTCTTCAGCCTTCTGATCGTCCGACTCAACGCTCTGGATCGTCTCCGACAGCCGCTCGAGTAGCGAATCGATCATGTCGTCGCGGGTATCCATCTCCTGCCGCGTGGCAAGCGGCTGCATACACCACAAAAGATCGTCCAGAATCTCGAGCTGACGCTGCCAGGCTTCCGAGTCCAGGCCGCGTTTGATGAACACAAACACCAGCGCTCTGCTGAACGTGTCGCTGAGGAAATGCCCGACTACCGGCGGAATGCGCATGCCACTCGCTTTCTGGTTCAGCACCTGCTGAACCGTTCGCTTGGCTTCGGTTGTCTGCGCCTTCCCCTGTTCCGTCTGTTTTACGCGCTGCTCCACGAGCGCGCTGCGCTTGTGGTCCTTGCGGACGAAGTCCTTCAGTTCCTCAACCAGCCGAAGCACCAGGTCGGGGCCTTCCGCGTAGCCGTTCAGCACACGCACCACCACCGACTCGATTTTGTTGTACAGCGCATCGCGTTTCAGTTCCGCAGCGCTGCTCCAGCCAATCCCGGCACTGGCAAGTTCGTTCAGAAGCTGTCTGGCAGGATGGCTGGGCTGATCGAAAAACGACTTGTCCATGATCGCCATCTTCAGCACAGGAATCTGCAAGCGCCCGATCAGGGCCTTCATGGGTATCGCGAGATTTCGGTCGTTGAGAATGTAGTCGAAGAACATCGATACGATGTTGAACACGTCGTGGTCCGCCCGCTCGAGAGGCGCTGCGTTGCCGCCGTTCGACCAGTTGCTGAGCATCGTGGTCATGTCGACCGGGCTCGGTACCACCGTAAGATCGATGGGCAACTGCAGCGACTCCGCCTGCGCTTTGCTCAAGCGGTCCAAAAGCGCATCTGTTTCCAGGTGGGGACCCGCTGCGGCGACTGCGCCTCGCACGTCCTGGTTGAGCGAAGGAATTCCATCGAGCAGCGTCTGCAGCATGCTGAACTGCTGCAACGCGTTAGGCTGACCGCGCGTACCTGGCCGGCTCGAGAGATCTTCAATCAGATCGTCCACCTCACGCTCGACGTCTGAGCGCGCGGGTTCCTCGGCTTCGGCCTCCGCAGACTGCGTGCCTTTGCGCTCTCGCCGCATGACTTCGTCGAGATCCGGGAGCACGCCCGCGTCAGCCATCAACGCGTTCAGCTGTCGATAGACCGGGCCGAGCGCTTCCAGCACGCCGCGTTCGAACAGCTTCAGAAGCACAATGCGAACGCGGATGTCAACATCCAGGCATTCGATCGCATCGGAGAATGCCGTGCCCAGGCGATACGGCCCCACAGGATTCGATCGTTCCGTAATCGTGCGCTCGCTGCACACGTGATCCAGGCGGCGCGTAATCTGCATGATCTCCAGCGAAAACCGGCTGGTGATCTTAGAAACCATGCCGCTCACCGCGACAGATATCTCCAGTTCGTCGTTTTCGAGGATCTCCATGGAATCCTCGGCGCCTTCCAACTCCAGTTGCACGCCGTCACCCGTCTGCGATTTGTCCTGAGCGGGGACCAACAGAAGATCGAAACCTTTCTTCAGCGCATCGTTGAACACGCCGGTTATTTCTTTACGGTGCAGGCGCACCTGGCGCATCGCTTCGAAAAACAGGTGCTGATTGGAGTCGCCACCGGCCCGATCAGCCATCTCGAACAGGGCGTCGTCGGTTCCGTCGAAGAGATGCCGCAGAAGTTCGTGAATGTGGCGCTTCGAGTGTTGTTTCAGGGTGTGCAGAACCGGCGGTACGACGCGCCGCGGTTTGCGATCTGCTCCCAACTGTACAACGGTCGATGCGGTCACGTTTTCGGCATTTTCAAAGCAAGTGATTCGGTTATTGAAACACGTGGATCACGAATAAACTGCGTTATGGGCCACGAACGATTCGTGTTGGTGGTCACCATCCGGATCAGATCCACCGCAGCGGCGTTCACGAAAGTACGGCACGCTGACAATTCTGTTTCGCTCCTTCCGAAATGCGTTGCGGAAGGAGGTGGAACGTCCTGTTCCACCATGGGGGGACGTTCTTGTTACCGGGCGTACGCTGCCGCGTGGTAGTCGCGCCAGTCGACGATGTCCGTCGCTGCACCCGATTTGAGCTGTACACCTATGAACCAGGTCTGGTTGCCGTCCTCGTCGGGTTCCGCGGGTCGGCTCCAACGCACTTCGCCCGCGAGAAAAAACTTGCCGGGCCGGCTGGCAACGTCAACCCACAGGTCAAGAAGCGTGCCGATCGGTACCGGCGAGGTAGTACGAAACTGAATTCCGCCCACAGAAAGATTGACCGCACGGCAGGACAGGGTTGTGCCCACCAGATCAGGTTCCTCCGCGGAAAGCACAACCTGCGAAAAAAGCCGGTCCTCGCTGTCGAGCCGAGGATGCATGCGGCCGTCGTGCGCCCGGGTCTGGACACGCGTGCGCGCTGCGCCAAAATCAATGATGTTGTCGGACATGGTCGTCTACCCCTAGAAATCAAACTGCGATTTGCTCGATAAGGAACAAGCGAGATCTGTGCCAACTGGATAAATTTTATGTTTTATTTTTATAAAACAGTACCTTAAAGGATTTTTGAATAGTTACTCGAATATCTGGCGTCCGCGAATCTGTCGCTAAGCGTCAGCATTTCCGGTCGATTTGTGACGCATTGCATCCCTCGGTAGAATGCGCGCCGTGAGTCACCGACCGGCATTCCGTGCGCTCCTGGAAAGCGCCTGGCGTCGCCACAACAGCATGCTGTGCGTTGGCCTCGATCCCGATTTCGAACGCCTGCCCCGCGCGATAGAGCGCTCGAACGACGGCGTTTTCACCTTCTGCCAGGGCATCGTAGATGCTACCGCCGACATCGTCTGTGCGTTCAAGCCGCAGTTCGCGCACTTCGCCGCCGTAAGAGCCGAAGAGGCCCTCGAACGGCTTATCGGCTATATCCACGATGCCCATCCTGGCGTTCCAGTGATTCTGGACGCGAAGCGCGGCGACGTAGGATCTACCGCTCGCATGTACGCGCGGGAGCTGTTCGAGCGCTACGACGCGGATGCGGCCACCGTGAATGCCTACCTTGGACCCGAAAGCCTGGCACCGTACTTGGAATTCTCGGGCCGCGGCATATTCGTTCTATGCCGCACAAGCAATCCAGACAGCGCGTGGCTGCAGAATCACCCAGCGGATGACCCGACCTTTCTGCGAGTCGCGCACGGCGCATCCGAATGGGACACCCGTTCCGGGCAACCGGGAAACATCGGGTTGGTGGTGGGAGCCACGTATCCGGAGGAT
The DNA here is from genome assembly GCA_965216695.1 of Candidatus Azotimanducaceae bacterium. GTDB lineage: Bacteria > Pseudomonadota > Gammaproteobacteria > Pseudomonadales > Azotimanducaceae. The sequence goes on from OZ244212.1 coordinate 204,128, forward strand.
CTGGCTCGCGTCCGCGACGCGGCCCCAGACCTACCGCTTCTGGTCCCTGGCGTGGGAGCCCAGGGAGGCGATCACGCCGCGGTGCTGCGAGCCGGGCGCACGGCAGCGGGTACCGGATTGTTGTTCAGCGCGTCGCGATCGGTGATCTACGCCGGCAGTGGGGCAGACTTTGCCGATCAAGCGCGCGCCGCCGCTAAGGCACTCAGCGATCAGATGCGGGTATCAGACGAACACGCAGGCTAAAGCGCGTAGTTGCACCACACGGGGCAGTGGTCTGAGGGTTTATCCATCCCGCGAATCTCGTAATCAATCCCACAATCCGCCGCATTCGCATGCAACGCACGGCTGGCCAGAATCAGATCGATGCGCAAACCGCGCTTCGGGTCCCGCTCGAACCCACGGCTGCGGTAGTCGAACCAGCTGAACAGCGATTCCTTTTCCGAAAACGCCCGATAGCAATCCTCGAGACCCCAATCGAGCAGCGACGCAAGCCACTCACGCTCCTCCGGCAGAAAACTCGATTTCCCGGTTCTGAGCCAGCGTTTGCGGTTGTCATCGCCAATTCCAATGTCCTCGTCCTGCGGCGCCACGTTCATGTCACCGCCCAACACCACCAGATCGCTTGAGCTGCAGCGTTCGCCCAGAAACCTTGCCACATCGGCGTAAAACTCCGCCTTGGCCGGAAACTTGGTCGGGTGGTCCCGGCTCTCGCCCTGGGGATAGTAGCCATTCAGGACGCGCACTGGTCCCGCCGGACTCGGGTAGTCCGCAGCGATGAAACGTCGTTGCTGGTCCTCACTACGCCACGGCACACCGTACTGCACGTTCGAGAGCGGCACCTTCGAAAGCAGGGCTACGCCATAGTGACCTTTCTGGCCATAGATGTAGCGGTGCGGGAAGCCGATCTCCTCGACCGCCTCGTGCGGAAACGCCTCATCGACCACTTTGGTTTCCTGAAGGGCGAGCACGTCCGGTTGGTGCCGTTCTTTGACCGCCTCGATCTGGTGCAGGCGTGCACGAATACCGTTCACATTGAAGGTAACGAATCGCATATTGCTTCGTGTCACAGGGATAGCACCATCATCGTCAACGCGAGGGGCGCAAGCAATACCTGACGTTAAAAAGCGCATACATCACGGGCACAATGTCTCACCAGAGCTTACATCCTGCCCGTGTCGGGTGCTGCGAGCGTTCCACTAGAATGGTTCCGGGCAACAGGCGCGCACCGGAGCGGAGGCAGTGCCGGCACCGCCACAGGCGGGCTCTCCGCGCGCCATACGCAATGGGACCAACAGGAGACAGAGCGCCTTGACACCTCGCGCGGTCATTCATCGCTATTTTCGAGTCATCGACGGTGAACCGCTGGACGTCGACGCGCTGCTCCATCTGCTGAGCCTGGACGCCGACTTGCTTTCCGCGTGGCTGAACGTGCTGGGCAGCGACGCCGACCCCGGCGCGCTGCGACGAAGAATCGTCGAACTGGACGAGTGGACCTTTCTGAATCTGTCTCACGCGATGGCGTGGATGGTGGCCAGCGCCCGAAGTTCCGGCGCGCTCGGCAAATCGGTCTGGTCACAGAATTTGCGGTCCGCCGCACTGGCCGAGGCCCTCGCCGAGTCATGCGGATTGCCCGCAGGGGCGGCCGCGCGGTTGCGTTGGCGGGTCCTGCTCGCGGTTTCTGGAAACATTCATCTACAGGATCGTGGGGTGCGTCAGCTCGTGCGCTTCCGCGGCACCAAGCCGGAACTTCTGATCGGCGCAGACGTGCTCCATCGCATTTACGCTGTCGTGGAGGCGCACCGCCAGCGTGAGGGCGCAAGCCAACTTGCACGCACACTCCTCGACCTGACGGCGGATCAATTCGCCGCCGCGGAGCGCTCGGCGACGCAACACGCCGACACAACTGCGGACGATCTGGCCATTAGCGTCGATTCCGATGGATCCTGGGACGACGAACTGGCCGTACTGCAGCACATCGACCTGATTGCCGGCCTGTTTCTGCATGCAGGTACGCCCGATGCGTTTGCTCGCATGCACCGGCTCGCGTCAATGGCTCTGTTCACGAACGTACCCGGCCTGTTGTTGTTGGCCGACGGCACACTGACGGGCGAGGCGGGTACCGTGCGGGCCGACAGCCCCAACAGCCAGATCGCCGCAGCCGTCAGCAAGCGGGAGCCGCGACGGGTGGTGGATTCCGCCGAGACCGCCGTGATCGATCGCCAGATTCTGGCAGAACTGGGCGCGGCCCAGGCCTTGGCGGTACCGCTGGTCGGCCGCGGGGAGGCGCTGGGTTGCGTCATCTTCAATATCGATCACGAGTTTCAGTTTCTGTTCGCAATGCAAGCGTACGCCCGGGCACTGGCGCGCTGGTTGCGGGCCGCACCGGGTGACGGTGCACCTGGCCAGAGCGACCGGGTGGGTCTTCTGCGGGAAGCCGTTCGGGGCCGGTTGCGCGAGGTTATCCACGAAACGAACAATCCGCTGACCGTCGTGCGCAACTACCTCCACGTGCTGGAAACGCGCATTGACGATCCCGAGCTTCAACAACCGTTGCAGGTCGTGAAAACCGAACTGAAACGGGCGAGCGACATTCTGCAATCGGCGCGCACGGTCGCGGACGTAGACATTTCCGGTGCTGACACCGACGACCAGCCCCTCGACACCGCGCTAACGGACTTGAATGGCCTGGCGCGTCAGGCGTTTGAAATCCATCGCGGGCTCGCCGAGAAGTCCGACGTGATGCTGGAACTCGACCTGGACAAAGGCCCGATAACGGTGGAGACCAGCGCCAGCGCAATCGCGCAGGTTCTGAGCAATCTGGTGAAAAACGCGATAGAGGCGGCCGGGGAGGGCGAAACGGTAATCGTCGGAACGCGCGCGTCCGTTTACCGCAGCGGCGCGGCAGGCGTGGAGTTCTCCGTGGAAGACACGGGCCCCGGCATCCGCCGCGACACGCTGGCTCAGTTGTTCGAACCTAAGACCTCTGGTGTTCGGCCCGGACACGAAGGCCTGGGACTGCACGTGAGCCACACGTTGATCACGAAGCTCGACGGATCGATTGATGTTCGCACCCAGATCGGAGATGGCACCCACATTAGTGTGTTTCTGCCGCACGAGCGGCCCGACTCGGGATAGCCTCGCGGACCGAACCCTCCGATTCCCGATACGAGTCGTCCGCTGGGCGTCGGGCGTGGCCCTGCCTCGCGCGACGCGCTAGGCTTGCGTCTGATCAACTGACACCGGAATCATGATGCGAGAGACCCGCACCCAGTTCGTCTGGGACGATCCCCTGTTGCTTGACCAGCAGCTTACGGAAGACGAGCGCATGGTCCGCGATACCGCACGCGACTATGCGCAGAAGCAGCTTTTCCCGCGCGTGCTAAACGCCAACCGGAACGAACATTTCGACCGCGAAATCATGAACGAAATGGGCGCTCTGGGACTGCTCGGCTCGACCCTACCAGAGCAATACGGAACACCCGGCGTCAACTATGTCTCCTACGGGCTGATTGCCCGCGAAGTCGAGCGCGTAGACTCCGGTTACCGCTCCGCCATGAGCGTGCAATCGTCTCTGGTGATGCACCCGATCTACGCCTACGGAACCCAGGCGCAGCGTGACCGCTACCTGCCGAAACTCGCAAGCGGCGAGTGGGTCGGCTGTTTCGGTCTTACCGAACCCGACCACGGTTCAGATCCGGGCGCTATGGTTACCCGCGCGGAAACCGTGGATGGCGGCTACCGGCTTAATGGCGCGAAGATGTGGATCACCAATTCCCCAATTGCCGATCTCGCCGTTGTGTGGGCAAAACTCGACGGCGTTATCCGCGGCTTTGTCGTGGAGCGGGACTTCGACGGATTCAGCACACCGAAAATTGAAGGCAAGATGAGTTTGCGTGCGTCGGTTACCGGCGAGATCGTGTTGGAAGACGTGTTCGTGCCGGAAGAGAATCTGCTGCCGAACGCGGAAGGACTCGCAGGCCCGTTCGGATGCTTGAACCGTGCGCGTTACGGCATCTCTTGGGGTTCGATGGGTGCCGCCGAGTTCTGCTGGCACGCCGCCCGGTCATATACGATCGAACGACAGCAGTTTGGTCGGCCGCTTGCGGCAAACCAACTCATTCAGCGCAAGCTCGCGGACATGCAGACGGAAATCACCCTCGGACTGCAAGGTTGCTTGCGCATGGGTCGACTTATGGACGACGGAGCGCTGGCAGTGGAAAACATCTCCATGCTCAAACGCAACAATTGCGGTAAGGCACTCTCAATCGCTCGCGAAGCACGGGATATGCATGGTGGCAACGGAATATCAGATGAGTATCACGTGATACGCCATGTAATGAATCTGGAAACGGTCAACACGTACGAAGGTACGCACGACATCCACGCGCTGATCCTGGGCCGAGCACAAACCGGACTGCAGGCGTTCACCGGATAATATTACCGTCATATCGCAAAATGGAGATGTCGTGAATATCCGGCAGATAAGCGCCGTCGCGCATTGTGCTGATTCACGAGTCTTACTATCTTTGATCGTCCACGTGCTTTGGTTATGAAAACCGAGGAAGGACATGATAAAAACATTGATAGTGGACGATCATCATCTGTTCCGATCATCTCTCAAGCTCATTCTCACGGAAGGAAAGGGTTTCAAGATCGTTGGTGAGGCCAGCTCCGGCGAACGCGCGATTCAACTGTCGCGCAAATTGACTCCCGACATCGTCCTTATGGACATTGGCATGCCGGGTATAGGCGGCATCGAAGCGATACGTCGCATCCAGCGGTATCAATCCGACATCAGATCGATCTGCTTAACCGCGTGTCTGGACAACCCGTTTCCGACGCACGCATTGAAGGCCGGCGCGGCCGGGTACATCACCAAGACCAGTGAGCCCGAAGACCTGATCGTGGCAGTTAAGCGCGTGTACGCGGGCCATAGATACATCAGTCCATCCATTGCTCAGCAGCTCGCGCTGAACGCGTTCGAAGAATCTCCCGACTGCCCGTTCTCGCAACTTTCCACTCGCGAGATGCAGATTATGATGATGGTGGTGAATTGTCAGAAGGTAACCGATATATCCAACGACCTTCATCTGTCCCCGAAGACCGTCAACAGCTACCGCTACCGGATCTTCGAAAAACTGAACGTCTCGAGCGATGTGGAACTGGCCCTGATGGCCGTGCGCCACGGCATGGTCCGACCCGACATCAATGGCTACGCCACACCTGCCTGACGTTGCCACCTGTGTCACCTGTCCGAGGCTCGTTGCCGAGCGCCGGGGCAACCGCTTGCGCTACCCGGAGTACCACAATGCCCCAGTAGGCGGTTGGGGGAGCCCCGACGCGCAATGTTTGATCGTTGGCCTCGCGCCCGGACTGCATGGGGCCAACCGCACCGGCGTACCCTTCACGGGGGACGCGAGCGGCCGCGTACTGTTCGATGCGTTGCGCGGCAGCGGCTTTGCAACGCCCGAGGATCCAAACGGCGGGGCCGCAGTGTTCGTAACGAACGCGGTAAAGTGCTGGCCACCCGGCAATCGTCCGACGGCCGCGGAGATGAACGCCTGTCGGGATCACCTCAAACAGGAACTCGCCTGTTTTCGGCGGGGCAAGCCAGTGGCCGTTGTCTGTCTTGGCGGTGACGCCTACCGCTCCTTCGTCCGCGCGCTGGATCTGCCACGCAATCCTTTCGGTCATGGCCGAGAGGGTGACGTGGACGAGGGGCTCCGCTGGTTTGCCAGCTACCATCCCAGCCGGTTGAATCTGAACACCGGACGCGTCACCGCCAACCAGGTGCGGACCGTGTTCTGCCGGGCGCACCGCTTCATCTCATAGATCGCGGATCATAGATCGCAGTCGCAACCTGCGCCTTGCCACCCATCCGGTGATTTGCGCACCGCCCGGACGGAATCTATAGTCGCCGCCGATGACGAACACGGCATTCGACTCCAGTACTTTCCTGGAAACGCTGACGCACAAGCCCGGCGTGTACAGGATGCTCGACGAAGACGGCGGAATTCTCTACGTCGGCAAGGCGCGCAATCTGAAAAACCGCGTGTCGAGTTACTTTCGCGGCAAGCAGCTCGAGACCAAGACGCTGGCGCTGGTGGACAAAATCCGCAACGTGGAAGTGACCGTTACGGCGAGCGAAACCGAGGCGCTGCTGCTGGAACAGAGTCTGATCAAGCAGGAGCGACCGCCGTACAACGTGGTGCTGCGCGACGATAAGAGCTACCCCTACATCTACCTCACCGACGACGCTTACCCGCGCTTGACCTTCCACAGGGGCGCGAAGCGCAAAACAGGCCGCTACTTCGGGCCGTTTCCGTCCGCAAGCGCCGTGCGCGAGAGCCTGAATCTGCTGCAGAAGCTGTTCCGAATTCGCCAGTGCGACAACACATTCTTCAAGAACCGCTCGCGGCCGTGTCTGCAATACCAGATTCAGCGATGCAGCGGTCCCTGCGTAGGTCTCATCGAGCCCGAACATTACGCGGAGGATGTGGAGCTCGCCGTGCTGTTCCTGGACGGTCGCAGCCAACAGGTGCGCGATACGTTCAAGGAAAAGATGCTGCTTGCCAGCGAGCTCCACGACTACGAACGCGCGGCGAAGTTTCGCGATCAGATCGCGCAGCTCGGCAAGGTTCAGGAACAGCAATCCGTGCATGGCCGAGGCGGCGACGTCGACGTGTTCGCGTTCGCGCAGGCGTCCGGTGTCGACTGTGTCCAGGCGCTGTTTGTACGCGACGGTCGGCTGCTGGGACAACGCACCTGGTTTCCGAAGAATCGTCTGGACCTCGATGCGCGGGAATGTCTCGGCGCATTCATTTCTCAGTACTACCTGGGGTCGGCACACCGAGAAGTACCGCGAAGCGTTGTAACGTCGATCGCGGTCCCGGAGTCCGAGATACTGGCCGATGCACTTTCGCGGAGCGCTAAACGGCAGGTGGACATAGCCCACAGCGTACGAGGACAGCGCGCACGTTGGCTGGACCTGGCGACCGAGAACGCAACGCACAGCCTCAATGCCTATGTAGCCGACAAGCGGAACATTTACGCGCGCTTCGTGGAGCTGCAGGAGTCACTCGACCTCGACGACGTGCCCCGGCGTCTCGAATGTTTCGACGTGTCGCACACGCAGGGCGAAGCCACGGTCGCGTCCTGCGTCGTGTTCGACCGCAACGGGCCGCTGAAATCCGACTACCGGCGATTCAACATCAAGGACGTAACGGGCGGCGACGACTACGCAGCCATGGAGCAAGCACTGCGCCGGCGGTACACGCGCCTGCGGCAGGGGGAGGGCGAGATGCCGGATCTGCTGGTAATCGACGGCGGGGTCGGGCAGCTCCGGCGCGCCGAACAGGTGCTCACAGAATTGCAGGTGGACTCGGTTCCGTTGCTTGGCATCGCCAAAGGCCCCGCACGCCGCCCGGACCTCGAAACCTACTGGACACCCGAAGGGCAGGTCACGCTGTCGCCAAGCGGCGGAGCAATCCATCTGCTGCAACAGATTCGTGACGAGGCGCACCGATTCGCAATCACCGCGCACCGGCAGCGACGCGCAAAAGCCCGCCGCGCATCAGAACTCGACGAGATTCCAGGCATAGGACCCAAGCGCCGCCGTGAGCTGCTGACACACTTTGGCGGCATTCGTGGGTTAAAGGGCGCATCTACCAACGAAATTGCGAAGGTACCGGGAATCAGCGGTAAGCTCGCGCAGACCATTTACGATGCCCTGCACGGAGACTGACCGGCAGCACGAATCGCGCCGGTTAGCGAGTACAATACACCCATGAATCTGCCCACCTGGCTGACCGTTTCACGCATCCTGCTCGTGCCTGTATTCGTAGCGGTGTATCTGCTGCCGGGCCAGTGGACGTACCTCGCATCGGCGGCGCTGTTCGGTTTGGCCGCGTCCACCGACTGGTTGGATGGCTACCTTGCGCGTCGCCTCAAGCAGGCGACCCATTTCGGCGCATTTCTGGATCCCGTAGCCGATAAACTGATCGTGATCAGCGCGCTCATCCTGCTGGTCGGCAGCCACGCATCTCTGTGGCTCACGCTCCCGGCGATCGTCATCGTCGGCCGGGAACTCGTGATCAGTGCACTGCGGGAATGGATGGCCGAGATGAACCGGCGCGGCGTGATGGAAGTGCTGTGGCTCGGGCGGATGAAAACCACGCTGCAGATGATGGCAATCATCGTCTTGCTCGCCATTCCGGCCGACCCGGATCAGTGGATGGTACGGCTCGGCTACGTGCTCCTGTATACCGCCGCACTGCTGACGCTCTGGTCCATGGCGCACTACCTCCGGGCGGCATGGCCGGTCTTGAAGGCCGGGCTCACGTCCAGCTGAGTTTCCGCGCCGGATTGCTCGCACATCCCGCGCAACGCCGCTACAATTCGCGTCCCTGGCTGAGTGGCAGAGTGGTCATGCAGCGGACTGCAACTCCGTGTACGCCGGTTCGATTCCGACCTCAGCCTCCAACAAATCAATGACCTCGAATTGCCTGTTGTGAAACTCATGCTGACCAACGCTAATACATTTACGGGTCATGCGCTTCATTTCCTTCTCACGCTGCTGACCGGCTGGCTATGGCTGCCTGCTTGGGTCTTCTTTTCGCTGCAGAACGGGAATCCGCGCAAGTCGTTGGCAGAGCGTTGTGTCTGGACGTTTATCGCATGCGTTGCAGTCGCTGCAGTGTACCTGTACTTGAGCAGTAGATTGACGCCCCGTCCATAGCTATTCGACTGCGGCCACAAAGCCGCCCACGACGTAGGCCAACACGGTGGCCAACCTCTATCCCGACGTAACACGGGCCCGCGGCGTAGTCGCCACCAGCATCGCCGGTAGAAGCGTCAGGTTGGTCAACAGCGCAAACGCCATTGCAATCGAGACCATGATGCCGAACATCATTGTCGGCACGAAGTTGGAGAATGCGAGCACCGAAAATCCGATGATGACGGTTACCGTCGTGAAGTAGAGCGCGCGGCCCGTGCTCGCATGCGCCCACGCCACGGCAATGCGCGGATCGTCCCAGTTGTGGCGTTCGATTCGGTAGCGATACAGATAGTGGATCGCGTTATCCACACCGATGCCGATACTCACGGCGGCAATGGTCGTCGTCATCATGTCCAGCGGAATCCGTAGGTAGCCCATCGTGCCGATCACGGTAGCTGCGGCGAGCATGTTCGGTATCAGTCCGAGCACCGCGTAACGAAACGAGCGGAGAAGCAACACGAACATTACGAATGTGGCGAGTACCACGTACGACAAGGTATCCACCTGGGAATCGAACAGCTGCCTCAACATACTGTTGAACAGCACCATCATGCCCGTAACCTGCACCTCGTCTGTTTCAAAACCAAGATCGTCGCTCGCGTAGGAGATTACCGACGCCGCAAAGTCGTCGCGGTCGAAGCTGGGGCCGCTTTCTTTCACCCGCGCTGAGAGCCGGATCATGCCCTCGCCGGCGCTAGCGTACGGCGCGATCAGTTCGTCGCGCAGGTTCTCGGGCAGTGCGCCGAGAATTCCGGCAATCTGGGGTCCGGTCAGCTTGCGCCCATTGGTGAACTCGCGCGCGAGCGCTTCAAGCGACGCAAGCGATATTACCTTGCCAACAAACGGATGAGACTCGAGAAAGCGGTGCATCTGCTCAACTTTGTCGAGCTTGTCGCGCGTAAACCAGTAACGTTCAGGGAAGTCAGTTCCGGAACCGGTCGCGCCAGATTCCGAAAAGTCATCGCCGTCAGCGAAATCGTCGGCAAAGTCATCAGCGAAGTCGTCTGCGACTTGTTCTGAAAAATCGTCCGCGAAATCGTCGGAGAAGTCGTCCCCGGCGCCGCTGTCGTCATCGATCGCAAACCCGCCGGTTTCGTAGCGCGGAAACTCGAGGATCACGTCAAACGGGACGGTACCACCCAATTTCTGATCGATGAACGCCATGCCCGAATAAATTTCCGTGTCAGGCTGGAAGTAGTCCACGAAGCGGTTGTCCAGCGATACGCGTTGCAACCCGACAACCGCAAGTGCCGCGATAACGACCGCAAGGCCCAGAACCTTGAACGTATGCCACCTTGCAAAGTGCGCCAGCGCGCGCGTTAACGACAGCTCCTTGCGCTCAATGGGTCTGCCGACCTTGGGGAACAGAGCCAGCGCGGCAGGGAAGAAGGTGAACGACACGCAGAACGCGACTGCGATGCCAAGACACATCATCCACCCGAAGTCCTCTACCGGCAGAATCCGACTCACCGTGAGCGAGCCGAACGCCACCATCGTCGTTAACGCCGTATAGAAGCAGGGGGCAAACTTGGTGCGCATCGTCTCTTTGACCAATCCGATTGGAGACAGCTGGTCTCGCGACGCACGAAGTTCCCGGTACTGCACGATCAGGTGAATCGACAACGACGTGCTGACGATGGTTAGAAGCGACACGAAGTTCGACGAAATCACCGTGGCCGGCCGATCGAGAAATCCTAGAATTCCGGCGGTAACAACGTTTGTGAGGGCACCCGAGAAGACCGGCAGAAACACCCAGCGCAGCCGCCGGAAGAACGCAAACAGCGCAAGCATCATCAGCAACAGCACTGTTGTGCCGAAGATTATCAGGTCGCGTTTCACAAAACGGATCATGTCGGCGGCGATCATCGGAACCCCGCCTAAGTAGAGTTCCGCGTGCTCCGCATACGCGTCACGCACGCTGCGAACCGTGTCGATCAGCTGTTGCCTATCAGTGAGGAACGCTTCGCGCGCTTGCGCGAACGCCGCTTCCGCGGCCACGAGCGCTTTCGTAGATTCACTACCTGCCGGAACTTCGGCCAATAAGCGGTCCCGTTCCGCCTGCGCGTCAATGAACGCGCGGGGACGTTCCAGATCGATGCGTATCGCGCTGGTGGAGGCGTCCTCGGTAATCAGGAGCTCTCGAAACAGCGGGCTCTCCGCCAGTTCCACCGCCGCGAGCGCACGGTCCACATCCTCAGAACGCAGGGTCTTGAAACCGTCCGCTAGTTCGCTGATCGGCACAGGCGGACTGCGAAGCAGCGGAACGTCCAGTATGGAAAAGGTTCCTGCAACGCCCTCAATGGCCGCAAGGTCCCCGAGTAAGCGGTCGAGTACCGCAAGATTCTCGGGATCCAGCGCTGCACCTGTGTGCGGCGAGAACGTCAGCAGCAAAAATCCGTCGCCGCCGAACTCTGCCGAAACGCGCTCGTACGCGGCAAGGTCCGGGTCACCATCCACCACCAACGTCTCGGACGATGCATCGAAGCGGAAATTACCGAGCTGCCAGACTGACCAGGCACCTACCGCGACTACGAAAGCGAGCACGATCAGCGGCCGCTCGAGCGCACGCAGATAGGCTGTGACCAGCACGTTGAACGAAAACATACTCAGTCCGCCGGCATGAACAGTAGCGCCGGCTGCTCCAAGCGTTTTTTCATTTCCTGAATGAGTACCGCCGCGTCGTACCCGTCCACAAACCGGTGATCGAATGAGCCCGACAGGTTCATCATGGTGCGCACGGTAACTGCATTGTCGACGACAACCGGACGCGGCACGGCCTTGTTCACGCCGATGATGGCTACCTCCGGGTAGTTGATGACAGGCGTCGTTACAATGCCGCCGATTCGGCCGAGACTCGTGATCGTTACGGTGGATCCTGTCAGTTCTTCCCGGCGAGCGGTGTTGTTGCGGGCTGCATCCGCAACGCGCGCAATCTCAGCGTAGAGCCCGAGCAGTTCCAGGCGGTGCGCATTTCGCACTACCGGCACCTTCAGTCCGTCCGCGGTCTGTGTTGCAATCCCCAGGTGCACGTCTTCGTGCACCGCCAAAATCTCCCGCTCGGAATCGAACCGTGCGTTGCAATGCGGTTGGGTTCGCAACGCCTGCATCAGCGCGATTGCAATGAACGGGAGAACCGAGAGGGAAGGCCGGTCGCCGTCGTTCAGTGTCTTGCGCAGCGATTCCAACGCTGAGACGTCCACTTCCTCCACGTACGCAAAGTGCGGGATCTCCTGCTTGCTCTCGCGCATGCGCTGCGCGATGACGCGGCGTACGCCGATTATGCGGCGTTCCTCGACGCGCCCGCTTGCCGATCTATCTGCCGCTGTCGCGTTGGCGGCGGGTCCCGCAGCGTGGCTTGCAAGGTCCTGCTTCAGGATGCGTCCGCGCGGTCCGCTACCGGAAATCTGTGCCAGATCAATCCCCAGCTCTTTGGCGCGACGGCGCACCGCCGGCGACGTGAGAATCTTGCGATCCGAACGTGGGGTGGATGCGTCGGCGTCTCGCACTTGCGGCTCCGCGGCCTCAGCTGTTGGACTCGGCGTCGGCGTGGGCGCTTCTTTCTCCGGTGGCGCCGGCGGGGTCGGTTCGGGGTCGCGGGGTTCGGAAGCAGGCTTCTCCGCTAAGGCTGGCTCGGCGTTCGCCCGGGCGGTGTCTGACGCCACCGCTGCGCCGGCGTCGCGATCCGCCCCGGTCTGGAACACAATCAGCTCGGCACCCACCGCAACCATGTCACCGGGCTCGCCGCTGGTGCGTACCACCACGCCGGTTACCGGCGCAGGGACCTCGACGTTGGCCTTGTCCGTCATCACATCAACAATGATCTGATCTTCGGTGACTGCGTCGCCCGGCCGCACGTGCCATTCCACAATCTCGGCTTCAACCGTGCCCTCGCCAAGGTCGGGAAGCTTGAAAACGAACTCGCTCATTCGCCCTCCAGCACTTCTTCCATGGCTCGGCCAATGCGCTTCGGCCCCGGGAAGTATTCCCACTCGAACGCATGCGGGTAGGGCGTATCCCAGCCCGTGACGCGTTTGATCGGTGCTTCCAGATGAAAGAAGCAGCTCTCCTGCACGGTCGCCGAAAGCTCCGCCCCGAAGCCGCCGAAACGCGTGGCCTCATGCACAATCACGCACCGTCCGGTTTTCTGAACCGATGTACGGATCGTCTCAACGTCCAGCGGCGAGAGCGTCCGCAGATCGATGATTTCCGCGCTCACGTCATATTCTTTGGCGGCCGCTTGCGCGACGTGAACGAGCGTGCCGTAACACAACAGCGTTAGATCCTCGCCTTCCTCCACCACTTCCGCGCGACCGATGGGCACCGTGTAGTACTCGGCTGGAACATCACTCTTCGGATGATTGGTCCACGGCACGGCCGGCCGGTCGGGATACCCTTCAAACGGCCCGTTGTAGATCCGTTTGGGTTCGAAGAACACCACGGGGTCGTCGTCTTCGATGGCGCTGATCAAGAGTCCTTTGGCATCGTGCGGATTGGACGGCATGATCACTTTAATGCCGCTCACATGCGTAAAGATGCCCTCAGGACTCTGCGAGTGCGTCTGGCCACCGCGAATACCGCCGCCCGAGGGGGCGCGTATCGTTACCGGCGCAAAGAAATCTCCGCCTGTGCGGTAGCGGAGGCGTGCAAGTTCACTCACCACCTGGTCGAAGCCGGGGTAGATGTAGTCGGCAAACTGAATCTCGGCCACCGGTCGCAAATCGTTTACCGCCATGCCGATTGCTGTCGCAATAATTCCACCCTCGGCAATGGGGGTGTCAATCACACGGTGTTCACCGTATTTACGTTGCAGCCCCTCGGTACAGCGGAAGACGCCGCCGAAGTAGCCCACATCCTGGCCCATCACCACCACGTTTGAGTCGCGATCGAGCATAATGTCCATCGCGGAGTTCAACGCCTGGATCATGTTCATTCGGGGCATGGGTTAACCCTAATCTTCCAGACTGCGCATTTCTTCGCGCTGCTCGATCAGATGCTGCGGCATATCGCGAAAGACGTCTTCAAACAGTTCGTTTTTGTCCAACCAGGGACCCTCAGACATCGTGCCGTACGTCTGCGCTTCCTCCCAGCACTCCAAAACGTGCGCATCCAGTTCGTCCACCAGCGCCTGGTGGCGCTCTTCAGACCAGTGTCCCTCGCTGATCAGATGATCCTTCAGCCGCGTTACCGGATCCCCCAACGGCCACGCACTCGCTTCGTCTTTCGGCCGATACAGTGACGGATCGTCGCTGGTGGAGTGCGCTGCGGTGCGGTAAGTCACGTGTTCGATGATTGTGGGACCCTTGCCGGTGCGCGCCCGCTCCGTCGCCCAACGGGTGACCGCGTAGACCGCCAGAAAGTCATTGCCGTCGACACGTATCCCAGGAATACCATAGCCATGACCGCGGGCCGCAAATGGCCGGCGGTCGCCGCCGGCAAACCCCTGAAACGTCGAAATGGCCCATTGATTGTTAACAATGTTCAGTATCACCGGCGCCTGATAAACCGACGCGAACAACACCGCGTGATGAAAGTCCGCCGCAGCCGTGCTGCCTTCGCCGGTCCAGGCAACCGCGATGTCGTCTTCGCCTTTAATCGCAGACGCCATGGCCCAGCCGACGGCTTGGGGGTACTGAGTCGTGAGGTTGCCCGAGATCGAAAATATGTTCCCGCGGGCCCAGTGATACATGATCGGCATCTGCCGGCCCTTGCACATGTCTTTGGAGTTCGACAGGCACTGACACATCAGGTCCACGAGGCTGCGGCCACGCGTAATCTGCGTGCCCTGAACCCGGTAAGTGGGAAACAGCATGTCGCTCGGCCGCAGGGCCATGGTCTGCGCCACGGCAATCGCTTCTTCGCCCGTGGACTGCATGTAGAACGAGATCTTCCCCTGGCGTTGCATACGCAGCATGCGGGCGTCGTACGCACGTGTGAGCAGCATATTGCGTAAACCGATCTGCAGCTCCTGCGGATCCAGATGCGGGTCCCAGGGACCCACCGCATCGTGGTCGTCATCGAGCACGCGCACGAGTTCGAACGCCAGGTCGTCGATCTCGCGCGCCGGCAGATTTACGTCCGGGCGCGCCACGGCGCCGGCCGGCGAAAGCGCTACGTAGTCGAAGTCCGGCGTGTCTCCGGGCCGAGCAGGGGCATGCGGTATATGCAGCCGTGATTTACGGCTCATCAAACGTCCTCTTTCTGATTGGCGCAAGGATAGGTCCTCCGCACCATCGCGTCCAAGGTCCACGCGGTCCTCCAGCGTTCCAAGACCGCCTTTGCGCGCGCCATCACGGTATAATCGCGCGTCATATCACTGATTTGGGCATGAGGAGCGCTGCGTGGCTGAGGCACAGGATCAAGCGATCGAGCGGGAATCGATGGAGTTCGACGTCGTCATCGTAGGCGGCGGCCCGTCCGGCCTTGCGTGCGCGTGTCGCCTGATGCAACTCGCCGAGAAAACCGGCAGCGAAGTTTCCGTGTGCCTGGTCGAGAAAGGCAGCGAGATCGGCGCACACATTCTCTCGGGCGCAATTCTGGAACCCACCGCAATCAACGAGCTGTTCCCGGACTGGAAGGAACGCGGCGCGCCGTTGAATGCGCCGGTCACCGACGACAAAGTCTACTACCTTGTCAATGACACGAATCGTATTCTGGTGCCGTCGTTGTTCATCCCAGCAGCGACGCACAACCACGGTAACTACGCCGTCAGCCTTGGCAACGTATGCCGGTGGCTGGGAGAACAGGCAGAGGCCATGGGCGTGAACGTGTTCCCCGGCTTTGCTGCTGCTGAGGTGCTCTACAACGACGACGGCAGCATCAAAGGCGTAGCGACCGGTGATATGGGCGTAGGCGCCGACGGAGAACACAAACCAACCTTCGCACCCGGATACGAACTGCACGCGAAATACACCGTCTTCGCCGAAGGCTGTCGCGGTCACCTCGGCAAACAGCTCATCCGAAAGTTCGGGTTGGACGACGAGTCAGCAACCCAGCACTACGGAATCGGGTTCAAAGAACTGTGGGATGTAGACCCGGCAAAACACGAACTGGGCAAGGTGTTGCACACGGTCGGCTGGCCGCTCGGTCATCTCCCCGGATCGGCAACGGGCGGGTCGTATCTGTACCACCTGGAGAACAACCAGGTATCGCTCGGACTGATCGTCGACCTCGCGTACAAGAACCCCCATCTCAGTCCGTTCGACGAGTTTCAACGCTGGAAACACCATCCGCTGATTAGCGAGGTGTTGGAAGACGGCAAGCGCGTCTCCTACGGTGCACGCGCGGTCGTGAAAGGCGGCCCGCAGGCGCTTCCCAAACTCACGCTTCCCGGCGGACTGCTGGTTGGCGACGATGCGGGCTTTTTGAACCCGCTAAAGATCAAAGGCAGCCACACGGCCATGAAGTCCGGCATGCTCGCCGCCGAAACCGTGTTTGCCGCCGTCGCCGCCGGTCAGGCGCATTCGGACCTCGCTGAGTTTCGCAGCGCCTTCGAACACAGTTGGCTGCATGACGAACTGCATTCCGCCCGCAACGCAATGCCCGCTCTGCACAAGTTCGGCATGCTGCTCGGCTCGGCCTACAGTTCCATGGAAAGCCTGGTATTACGCAGCAACACGCCGTGGACCATCGACGATCCAACACCGGATCACGCCACACTGAAGCTTGCGAGCGACGCGCCAACGATCGACTACCCGAAGCCGGATGGGGTCCTCTCATTCGACAAGCTGTCGTCGGTGTATCTGTCCAATACCAATCACGAAGAAGATCAGCCGTGCCATCTGGTGCTGCAAGATCCCAGTATTCCGATTCAGGAGAATCTGCCGAAGTACGACGAACCCGCGCAGCGCTACTGTCCTGCAGGCGTGTACGAAGTGGTGGAAGAGGGTGGAGCACCCACCTTTCAGATCAATGCGCAGAACTGCGTGCACTGCAAGACGTGCGACATCAAAGACCCGGCGCAGAACATCAACTGGGTAGTACCCGAAGGAACCGGTGGCCCCAACTATCCCAATATGTGAGTTGGCGGGCTAACGCTGCTCGCCGATCGTCGAGTCCAGAAAGGACAGCATCTCGCCGTACAGACGCCGCCGGTTGTCGGGATCTACAAATCCGTGAACTTCACCCGATTCCCGCACCCACACCGGTGCGTTTCCGGCCCGCTCCAGTGCAGCCCGCATTCGGTGCGCATGGTCGATCGGCGCGCGCGCGTCGAGCGCACCGTGGGCAAGCAGCACACGGGCGGTAATTCGATCGGCGTGGAACACCGGCGAGCGCGCCTTAAGCGCTTCGTCCGATGGCAAGGTTGATCTCAGGTAGTTCCGGCCCAGCCAACGCCGTGGAATGTCCCCGCTTCGAAACATCAACGGCAGATCGTACACGCCGGCATAACCGATGGCACATCGGTACAGGTCCGGTTCCTGGAATGCACCTGTCAGCGCCGCGTAGGCGCCGTACGAGCCGCCGAAAATACAGATCCGCGCCGGATCTGCGACCCCGTCCGCAATCGCCCAGCGTGTCGCGTCCGTAACATCGCGTTGCATCGCGCCGCCCCATTCGCCGAAGCCCTTCTCTTCGAAATGCCGGCCAAAGCCGCCGGAACCGCGGTAGTTCACCTGCAACACGGCGTATCCAGCCGCGGCCAGCATCTGCACGTCTGCCTGAAACCCCCACATGTCGCGAACAAAGTGCGGCCCGCCATGGATACGCACTACCAGCGGGAATGGCCGTTTACCGTGCGCTGGAATCGAGAGGTACGCAGGCACCGCGAGTCCATCCCGCACCCGTAGTTCCACCGGCTCCATCCGCGCCAGATCCTCGGCCCGGTGCCATGGCATCCGCTCTCCCAACTGTTGTATCCGGCCGCTGTCCGTATCGAACAACAGGTAGGTGCCGGGGTTTCTGTCCGAGGCCACCAACGCAACACCGTGGCGGCTGTCGCGGCTGATACTACCTATGGACACGTCGTGCCCCGGATACACGCGACGCAATCTCTGGTGAATGGACACAAGCGGGTGGTCTGGCGGCTGCATATAGTGATAGGTGGGAACGTGCCGGTGTGTCTCCACCGCGTAGACGCTGCCGTAGTGATCCGCAAACGTGCGGTGAATATCTGCGTCTTCCTGCGCATGCAGCACTTCTTTTTTGCCGGTCGATGGCGACCAGCGAACCAGCGCGCGCGTGGATCGATCGACGGTCGAGTACGCGAGATACTGACTGTACGATGCGTCAGCGAGCGCTGCCAGCGGCACGGGGGCAAACGGCTCGATCGCGCCGGCATGTTGGGGGCTTGCCAACACGCGCTGGAACGTGCCTTCGCCGTCGAGCCGGTAGTGCACCTCGAAGTTCAGATCGGAGGTGGTACCAACGCTCAGCTCTACACGTCCGCGCGGTCCGCGAATAAAGGTGCCGGAAACATTCGGCGACAAGGCCAACGTATGTTGCGCGCCGCTTCTAACGTTCAATCGCACGAGGCGGGTGCGTTCCCCGCGGTCGGAAAACTCGTGCGTCTGCAACAGCACGTGCCGTGTATCGTTAATCAGCGGATCAACCAGCTGCGCCCACCGCCCGATGGCGCCCAACGTAGCCGCGCGCGCGTTGCTGCGCGAGCCGACGGCCTGTGCGCCGAAAAGCGCCTTACGATTGCGCCCCGACGCATCCATGCCGTAAACCTCACCTGTAGGCACTTTGCCATCCAACCGCCAGAACTGGCGCGATGGCCAGATCAATACGCGATCGTCGCTCGCCCACACGACACGGGCAATGCCTTCATTGTCGCCAAACCCGATCAATGCCCGGTGATCGAGCGTCTTGCGATCCATAATGGAGAGAAACTCGCGCCCGTGTTCCCGACGCACAACTGCAAGGTGATCGCCGCCCGGTGATATCACAATGTCACTGATGGCCGCTTGGCGGACGAACCGATCAATCAACGAATCATGTGGCGTCGCGGCCCGCGCCGTAACACTCACACTCAGGCAAAGCACCGCAGCCGCTAACCGCAGCGCGGGCGGATGCATCAAGCGTCGGCCATTCGATCGATGATTTTTCCGAGCCCGCCCGACGACAGAATCTCCACCCAGTAGCCGTCGGGATCTTTGATGAACGCGAGGCCTTTCATCGAGCCGTCGTCCGGGCGTTTCACAAACTCCACACCCAGTTCCTCGAACCGCTTACAGGCCGCATACACGTCCGGCACGCTGATGCCGATGTGTCCGAACCCGCGCGGGTCTTCGTTCCCATTGTGATAGCCGTCGAATGCGTCGTCGCTCTCGGTACCCCAGTTATGGGTGAGCTCGATCAGCGCTTTACGCCCGAAAACCCAGCGGGCCCGATCCAATCGGTCGTCTGGGATAGCGCCGTCGGCAGCGTCCGGATAGCCCACGAAATACAACGAAAACTCCATGCTTTCGAAATCGTAGCGGTCGAGCAGGGTCATACCCAGCACGTCGCAGTAGAACGCCAGCGACGCTTTGGGATTCCGAATCCGCAGCATCGTCTGGTTCATTGTGAACCCGTCAGTCGCACCCGCCATAGCTCCCTCCGAAAGTAAACTCGATGCTTCGAGAATACCTAACGCGCGGGCACAGGGCTATGCGCCTTCTTCAGGCGCTTACCGCCTGTGCAACCGGCGTTTCTTCCGCCTGTGCAATTGCGGGTTTACGGAACAGGAATATGCAGTCCGAGTTAGCAACGCTTAGCGTACCGAAGCTGCATACTGACGTGAGCGTTTCCAGAATTTTGAACCGCCATTCCGTCAGGTGGAACTTGTTGCGAAACCGCCGCTGCACCCCGGATTCGTACTCTGCGCTGAACACGGTCTGCAAACGATGCTGTTCCGCGAACCGCTCGACCCGCGCCGGTGCAATGCTGCGCTTTAGATAGGTCGGAAACGTAATCAGTCCAGGTTGACCGTAGCGCTCACCATAGATCAATCGATAAACAAAGGTGTGAAACGCATGGGGCGTGAGTTTCGCAACCATCCCTTTCAGCGAGTTGACGTTGGGAAACGCGAGCAGCAGCAATCCATCGTCCTTGAGCGCGCGCACGAAATTCAGCATGGCCTTAGGCGGTGCTTCGACGTGCTCGAGCACATCCCAACACACGATCACGTCATAGCGACCGGCTTCCAGCGGGTATTCCTGAATGTCACCGACGATCTTCTCGTCCACAATGGAATTCTTCGACAGCTCCTCGTCTGAGATGTCGATCCCGACGACGTAGGAGCCGTCCGGGAACGTCACGTTGGATCCGGAGCCGCACCCGGCTTCCAGAATGACGGGCGGCGGCCGCTGCGCAAATTCCCGGTCCAGGTGTTTCTGCAATTCCTTGATGGTCATTGTCATGATCGTGTCCCCGCTGTACTGCTTCGATCGGCTGGTACATACCAGCACTCGTCAGCTCGTTTCTCGATTCTTATTGTAGTTTTCTTTGTAGTTTTCTCCGGCGCCTGTCGTCGGCGCCGACCGCAATCGTCCCCCCTTTTGCGGAACCCCAGGCACTTCGGATGTATTCTAGAGTTACGCGAGCCGTTAGCCAATCACTTTAAGCAGTTGAATTTCAAGTATTAATGTAGCAGACCCCGGTGCGATCTATCCCGGTTTCGTGCCGGAAACCAGGAATAGCAGCCGCCGCCCGTGCGAACGGCATCGATATCGACAAATCCGGCGCCCTCGAGAAAACCGCGCGGCTCGGCCAGTGTGTACTGCCGCCGGGCGCAAGCGCCGCGAAGGACTTCGGTGCCAGCAGACGGCAGGTGTCGTCCAACCAGTCGTGAAAGATGTTCGCGAAAATGCAACGCAACCGGCCTACGCGAGGTGCTTCGTGCGCCGCATTGCGTGAATTGCCGAATGTGTGTTCATCTACCAACGCGTCCCGCGATCCACGCGGCTACCAACGGAGATCTTCTATGACCGACGCCACGCCGAACGACGACACGCGAATCGTCGCCGCCAGCGGCGTCTCAGATTGGGCCGACACCGCCGACGTGGTCGTGGTGGGTTTCGGCATTGCAGGGGCTTGCGCCGCGGTGGAAGCGCGCAAGGCGGGTGCCGACGTTCTGGTTCTGGAGCGCGCCAGCGGGGGCGGGGGTGCAAGTGCCCTGTCTGCCGGCATCTTCTACCTGGGAGGCGGCACTGCCGTGCAGCAGGCGGTGGGATTGGAAGACGACCCGGACAATATGTACAACTTCCTGATGGCGAGCACGCAGGCGCCCGATGCCCGCATCGTTCGTCGTTTCTGCGATGCCGCGCCGGAGCACTTCGACTGGCTCGAAGCGCAGGGCGTGCCGTTCGAACGCACGTGGTTTCGGGAAAAGGCCGTGGTTCCGCCGTCCAGCGAATGCCTCGCCTCCACCGGCAACGAAAAAGTATGGCCGTACAACCAACTCGCCCATCCGATCCCGCGCGGCCACAAGGTTGCACAGCCGGACTACGGCGGCGGCGCTCTTGCAATGAATGCGTTGATCGATCGCTGCGCGGAAGCCGGCGTACGGACGCTGTGCGACGCCCGCGTGAACGCCCTTGTGCGCGACGACGCGGCGCGAATCGTGGGCGTACGGGTCCGAGTCGACGGCGAAACGCGCTACCTGCGAGCACGCCGCGGCGTGGTTATGGCCGCCGGAGGCTTTGGCATGAATCCCGAACTGATGGCCCGGTTTGTGCCGCAGTTGCCGAAAACGGCCGACCCGCTCGGCATTCCCAACAACGACGGAGACGCACTGTTGCTGGGTCTCGCAGCCGGCGCCGCAACCCAGGCAATGTCCGGGACCATTGCAACGGGCTCGTTCTATCCCCCGGTGGATCTGATCAAAGGCATTCTGGTGAACCGCCACGGCGAGCGCTTCGTGGCCGAAGATTCCTACCACGGCCGCACCGCCGAGCGCATTGCCGAACAACCGGGCGCTGCAGCCTACCTGATCGTCAACGAGGCCATCTTCGCCTACCCCGATCGAATGAAGGCCAACTTCCGACTGATCGACGGGTGGGAAACGGTTCCGGAAATGGAATTGGCGCTGGAACTGCCCACGGGCTCCCTCGTGCGCACGCTGCACGATTACAACGTGGCCGCGGCGCGCGGGGAAGATCCGCTGCTGCACAAACAGCCCGAATGGTTACAGCCACTGAATCCAGGGCCCTACGCGGCGTTCGACGTCTCTTACGACCAGGTGACCTACGTGTATCTGACCCTAGGCGGTCTGGTCACCTCCGCGGACGCGGAGGTTCTGGACGACGCCGGGCGACCGATTGCCGGGTTTTATGCCGCGGGCGCGTGTGTGTCCAGCATTCCACAGAACGGCAAAGGCTATGCCAGCGGGCTGAGCCTGGGGCCGGGTTCCTACTACGGACGCGTCGCCGGTCAACAGGCCGCAAAGGCCACCACAAACGTCTGAACATTCGCGCCGCGCAGAGCGCCGGCATTTGAAGCCCACGGCCGGAGGTCGCGCCGGGCACCATGCTGACAAATCAGTTGTCAACCCCACGATGCAGGCATATAGTAAATTAAGTTGCGATCCAGTGGGGTCACGACGTCCAGGGAAAAAGACAAACAATGCATTGGGGGTATCAATGAAAAGGATTCTTCTCGTTTTCCTACTGGGTTTCTCGTCGCAGGCCATGGCGTACTCCATAGGCGGCATGGTGTTCTGCGACGCGAATTTGAACGGTGTTTTCGACGAAGGCGAGCAACCGCTGGCCGGCGTCGAGGTGCAACTGACCAAGGTCAGCGACCCCGGCATCAACACGATCACGACGGCAACGACGGGCGCAGATGGTAAATTTTTGGTTAACCTGCAGAGCCTGTACGGCACGCTGCTGCCGCGCGGCGACTGGGAGGTAACCATTATCGGCGGGCTTGGCGCAGGTGGGAGCACCGTGGCGCCGGCAAGCGGAACCTGGGAGATTCACCTGACGGCCGCAGGCGCTACGTCGTCGTTCCTGAACGCCAACTTCGCGGTCGACGATCCCGCCTGCCGTCCGGTTGATTTCGGCGCGTGCTGGATGACCGCCGGTGGTGTCAAGTTCGAATCCGTTGTCGGCGAGGACATGGCGCAGCACGGTCCGAAGGATTCCTTCGGCGGCGTTGTTTACCCGAGCTGCAGCTCGCAACCGAGTAACGGCGGCCAGTGGAACCACGTGGCGCACTCGCTGCAACTGCATTTCCAGGGCACCGACATCTCAGTGATCCGCTGCGGCAACGTCGACGGCATTGAACCCGGCTCCGAATCGCCAGTGACTCCGTGGAACTTCATCGAGTTCGAAGGCGTCGGATGGATCCAGGGCATCAAAGGCAACAAGCTGCAGAAAAACCCGGTTGTGTTCACAGCCAGGGTGGAAGATCGCAACGAACCCGGTAACGAAGGAGCGGCCGACGGCGAAGACATCGACCGTTACAGACTGCTCGTTACCTCGCCAAGCGGCGAAGTCTACTTCGAGATCGGCGACGTCGAAACGCAGCAGATGGTCACCATTACCGGAGGCAACCTGCAACTGCACGCGTCGAGCTGCGATGATTAACGGCTGAGCGAGTTTTGTAACGGAACGGAAACCCCGGCATCGGCCGGGGTTTCTTTTTTGCGCGTGCAGAAGCCGCGTTGTACTCCCAGCAGAGCAATCTATACGTCATCTCCCGCCCGTGCGCTGGAGGCAGTGTTACGCCGCTATGCGGAGAGGCTCACAATCGAGTCGAGATACTGGCCAATAAACTCGTCTTGCGTCAGGTGACCTGCGGCAGCCCGTACAACGAGTTGCCGTAGTGCTTCCTCGTCCGGCGAGCGATCCACACCGTTGATATGCAGCACGATCACACCGCAAACCAGTGCAGTGCGCTTGTTTCCGTCGAGAAAGGCATGCCCGACCGTCAACGCATAGGTGGTGAGAGCGGCTATGACCTTGGGGTCGTGGTATGAAGGGCCTCGAAACTCAACGTTGTTACGGACCCGTTCTAGAATCGCGGACAAACTCGCGCCCGGACGGTACCCAGCGAGGCCACCATCTCGGGCGAGCAGCTTTTCGTGAATATCTGCGACTTGCTGATCGGTCAGAAACCTCAGTTCTTGGCTAACCATGTGATTGCATCCCCATATTTTTCGAGGACGGCAGCGAGCGCATCTTGAACCTCTTCATCGGAGGCAGAAATGAGCTGCATGGCGTTAGCCGGCACAAAATGACCTTCAATCTGATTGTTTCTCAGAATCGGCACTGGCTGACCGGACGCCTGCGCTCTTTCAATCACCTTTGCAGGCGATTTCTTGAGTTCGGATACCGTCACATATTCGTTGGTAATCGGCTTCATGTCAGTCTCTCTGCGCTATGTCTGCGTTATGTCTGTATATTCTGAGTAGATGTTTTAATTAACTGTCTGATTTAAAAGTATTTTTCTCTAAGTCTTCTGCGAACTGAGATTCAGACGGGAGATGGTACGAAATTTCGCACATAGTATCAAGTTTGGTACTATCTGATGTCGAGCAATCCTAGGTGGACCAGGATTCGTAATTGTGGCCAACCTTTCAGATAGACAACCTGGACAACTTTGCGCCCACCGCGTTGCTTCTAACCCTTCGAAAACTCGCAAGTGCATCTCGTTCGTAGGACCAGGCAAGAGCCATCTCCGAAAAGTAACCGATCCAAAATTGGATCGTTCAAGGTAAGGGCCCCATGTTGATCCGCCGCGCCTATCTGCTACGGCCGACTAACGCAGAGTTGAATTGTAAAATCTTGCTCTCCAGAAGCGACAAGTTAGCTGGCGAGTGAAGCTCTAACCCCCCCGTTTCAATGGTTTGGCCGGTAACGTTGCTGCGTTTTCTATTGATGATATCACCGCAACATCATTGATATCGCCGCTGCGGTCCACTAGCGTTTGGCTGTCACACATGGGGAGATCACGGATGACGCTCACAGGCCGCCGCGTCGTGCAACTTACTTTCATTGCCTTCGTACTTTGTGTTTCGTTAACGCAACGCGCGAGCGCCACACACCTGTACCCGCACATATCACACACGTGCAAGGTCAGTGGGCACCACGTGATGCCCGCCTGGTATGCAAACGAATGCGCTGATTCCGCAGGGTATGCGTGGTGCGATTTGATCGGGCACAGCACGGAGACGCAGTGGTCGCCGCTCAGCATCCCGGAGTGCCAAACCCTGCAACCCCCGGGGTATTGGCGCGCCGCGTGCTGGGGTATGCCTAAGCAGAACTCAGATGGCACCGGAAGTACGGCATACAGCTGTCACTTTCAGCTTCTCGATGGTTGTCATCAGATCGGGGGCGTTGAAGAGGTTCCTGGGAAATGCGGTGTTCCTGATACCAACAGTGAGCAAGGTGGATCTGGCGGCCCGATGTGTCCGGGTAACCCCCACTCGGGTAGCCCGTTCGCGGGCAACCCGATTGCCTTCACGTCTGGAAACAAGTTCGAGGCGGAAACCGATATAACGGGCAGTGGAACACTCCCGCTAAAGGTGGTACGCCACTACAACGGTCTCGATGGTGTTTGGCGTTTCTCCTTCCACCGCGAGCTCGAGATCGTTGACCACACCACGATGCGCATGCGCCGCGACGACGGCCAGGGACGCTTGTTCGTGTTTGATTCCGCCGGCTGGCACGGCGAGGGCGACGACGCGCATCAGCTGAGCTACGACGACATCGCCGATGCGTGGACGGTCATCACCCCGGACGATCTGACCGAAGTCTACGATGGCGAGGGCAAGTTACTCAGCATCACTAATCGCGCGGGTCAGACGATCACACTGACCTACGGACCCGATGATCAGGTCGACACAGTCACGCACTTTACCGGCCGCACGCTACAGTTCACGCACGATGCCAACGGCAACGTGTCGAGTGTGACCGACCCTGCGGGAAACCTGTTCGAGTACACGTTCGATGCCAGCAACCGGCTGACGAGTGTGAAGTATCCGGACGATACGCCAACGGATCCGAACGACAACCCGGTTAAGGGGTATCACTACGAGGACATCAACGATCCAATGTTGCTCACCGGCATCACCGACGAGTTGGGGGTGCGCTACGCGACCTGGGGCTACGACACTGAAGGCCGCGCGGTGCTTACCGAACACGCCGGTGGCGCCGACCGCCATACGGTGACGTACAACACCGACGGCACCGTCTCGGTGGTGAATCCGCTGCAGAAGGAAACGATCTACACCCTGAAACTGCGCAACGGCATTCGCCGTGTGTCTCAGGTGGACGGTCAGCCGGCAGCGATCTGCGGAGCGATGACCTCGGCGATCAGCTACGACGATAACGGCTATGTGTCGTCCCGTACGGACACGAATGGCAACGTTACAGACTTCACCTACAACACCCGGGGTTTGCTGGAACTGAAAACCGAAGCAGTCGGAACGACAGAAGAACGCAGCGTCAGCACGTCGTGGCACGCCACCCATCGGGTACCCACACAGATCGTGCGTCCGGGTCAAACGGTGGACATGACCTACGACACCGAAGGTCGTGTGCTGACCCGCACTGTCACCGATACGCAGACCCAGACGGTACCGTACACCACCACCGGATCGAGCCGCACGACGACCTACACCTACAACGCCCTTGGCCTGGTGGCGAGCGTTGACGGCCCACAGCCGGGAACCGTCGACCTCACTACGTTCACTTACGACGCGAATGGCGATCTGTGGAAGACGACCAACGCGCTAGGCCATGTCACGGAGATCGTTACCCGCGATGCCCGGGGACTGCCGACCCAGATCAAAGACGCCAATTCCGTCGTGACCGAACTCGCCTACGATCCCCGCGGTAATCTCACGAGCCGCACGGTGAAATCGGCCCAGGGCGATGTCATCACAACCTTTGCTTACGACGCCGCCAATCTGCTCAGCCGGATCACGA
Organism: Candidatus Azotimanducaceae bacterium; assembly: GCA_965216695.1. Classification (GTDB taxonomy): domain Bacteria; phylum Pseudomonadota; class Gammaproteobacteria; order Pseudomonadales; family Azotimanducaceae. The sequence continues at coordinate 230,759 of OZ244212.1, forward strand.
TGCCGAACGGCAGTTACCTCGACTATGAGTACGATGATGCCCACCGCATGACGGCGCTCGAGAACAATGCGGGCGAGCGCATCGAATACACACTCAACGCGGCCGGTAACCGCCTCGGGACCACGACGAAGAACGGCAGCGGTGCGATCCAACGTCTGCAGAATCAGGTGTTCGACGAACTCTCCCGCCTGCATCAGTCGCTCGGTGCGAACGGTCAGGTAACCGAGTACAGCTACGACGACAACGGCAACACCACGGCCATCAAAGACGGCCTGAACCACACCACCAATCAGACGTTCGACGCGCTGGACCGGCTGATCGCGGTCACCGATCCGCTCACCAACACGGCCGACTACGACTATGACGCACGCGATAACCTGACGCAGGTGTCCGATCCGCGCGGCATTGTCACCGGCTACGTCTACGACGGCTCGACAACCTGATCCAGGAAGTCAGCGCCGATGCTGGGACCACCGTAAACCTCTACGATGCCGCCGGTAATCTCACCCAGAGCACCGATGCGCGGGGCGTGGTGGCACAGTACACCTACGATGCGCTGAACCGCCTGATGGCGATCACGTACCCCGCAAGCCCGGCGGAGAACGTCACCTACACCTACGATACGGGTGCCAACGGCATCGGCCGGTTGGCCTCGATCAGCGACGCCAGCGGGTCAATCACGTTCGCCTACGACGACCGCGGCAATGTCACGGCTGAAACCAGGATGATCGACAGCCAGAGCTACACCACGGCCTACAGCTTCGATCTGGCTGACAACCTCACGGCGATGACCTACCCGAGTGGGCGGATCGTCAACTACAGTCGTGACGCCCTCGGGCGCATCACGCAGGTAACCACACAAGCCGATGCCACGGCACCGGTCGAGACGGTGGCGAGCAGCATGGCGTACCTGCCATTCGGTTCTGCCAACGGCTGGACCTTCGGCAACGGCGTCGTTGCAAGCCACACCTACGATCAGGACTATCGCCTGACGGAACTCGACGAGGGCAGTGTGCTTGATCGCAGCTATGGCTACAGTCTGGTGAATAACATTGTCAGCATCACCAATCACCTGGACACGAGCCGCAGTCAGACCTTCGGCTACGATCCATTGCAGCGACTGACCGACGCCACCGGCGTCTACGGCGACATCGACTACAGCTACGATGCCGTCGGCAATCGGCTGACGCGTGCTATTGTGGATGCGACCGGCACGCTGTCGGAGACCTACGCCTACGACACCGCCTCGAACCGGCTGCTGTCGGTGACCCGCGATGAAGCCGGGACTGTGACCACGCGCACACTCGGCTACACGGCAGGGGGTAACATCACCAGTGACTCGGGGCACGATGGGGTGGCCGCCACGTACACCTACAACGACCGCAACCGCTACACCGCACTTGCCAAGGGCGCGGTGTCGGCTGACTACGAGCACAATGCGCTCGGCCAGCGGGTACGCAAGACGGTGGATGGGGCAACGACCCACTTCCACTATGACACCAGCGGCCAGCTGATCGCCGAATCGGACGACACCGGCGGCGTGCTGCGCGAATACCTCTACGCCGATGGCCGGCGTCTGGCGATGGCCGCTGTTCCCAGTGGTGGCACACCAGAGATCCTGACGCTCGACAGCGAAGATCCGTCTGCGACGGTGGTGGGCAACTGGAAGTCCTCGTCGGCGGGCGGTGGCTATCTCGGCACCCAGTACGAGACCCACAAGAAAGCGAACAGTGCCACTGCCTGGGTGATCTGGCCGTTCTCGCTCACCACGAGCGGGGACTATGAGGTCTACGCCCGCTGGGTGGATCATCCGAAACGGGCAACCAACGCGACGTATACGATCGACAACGGTGCGTTGTCGCAGTCCGTCCAGGTCGACCAGACCGCGAACGGCGGTGCCTGGCAACTGCTTGGGACGTATACGCTCGATGCGGCGCAGGCTGTGACCGTCACGCTCACCAACGACGCCAACGACACGGTGGTCGCGGATGGTGTCGAGTTGCGCAAGATCGGCGGCAGCACTGCACCGGCGTTGTTCTACTATCACAATGATCATCTGGGTACGCCGCAGCGGTTGACGGATGCATCTGGCAGTCTTGCGTGGGATGCGGACTACGAGCCGTTTGGGGAGACCGATGAGCTGACCAGTTCAGTGGGCCAAGCGTTGCGGTTTCCGGGGCAGTATGCGGATGGAGAAACAGGGTTCAACTACAACTACTTCAGAACGTATGACCCAAGCATCGGCAGATACATGCAAAGAGATCCGATTGGTCTCGCGGGGGGGTTGAATGCGTATGCCTACGTTCGAGGGAATCCACTCAGCTTAATCGACGGGTTCGGTTTGGCTGCACTAATCAATCTCTCCAGCAAATCTATAGTAGTTGGGGGAGGAACCGGTGCAGGTCATGGACATGGCGGCCGCCACGAGTCGGTGGTGTTACCTCCTGGTGGACGCATAGGCGCAATGCATCCAGCGAAAACGCCGTCCGGTGCAGTTCTCACAGATGTTGATTCGATTGATCGCGACGGAGATGGTATTGCAGAAAAACCAAGGAGTATCCTCGACTATTTCGAAGTGTTTGGCGGGAACGGTGAAAAGATACCGGGAACGGACAGCTGCCCTACGATTCGAATACGTGACAAACCGTTCTGCCCTGGCGAACTGGAGATGGGAATCACTCTTGAGGGGTGTTTCTGACACTTATGGAAGCGTCCACGAAGATTAGTAACTACCTTGGGCGAATTGAACGCACTCTAGTAGTCGTCGCTTTGGGTATTCTTTATGGATTGGCTGTCGCGACGTGGGTTCGTTCAGGTGATTGGCCAACAATCGGAAATCCAGAGTCATGGAGCAGCTGGCCGTGGGTCAATAATAAGACTTCTTTTCACTGGACGTGGATCTACATGGCTATTAGTTACGGGTTCGCGCTTCTGGGCTTTTTGCGCGTAGTTCTGAGGTTAGTGACAACAGCGCGAATCCACACGCGGCAGATAGTCTTCGGCGCTTTGTTTCTCCTATTCCTGCTTGATCCGTTTGGGTTGCTTGGTTGGTTTATGGACTAGCGTTGCGCATGTTTGAATCAGGGGAGTATTGCGGCGATGTCGGGCCGTGTGAGGGGAATATAGAAGGCACATACAAAGTGATTCAGTGATTCGGTCGGGGTGGCGCTGCACATGCATGCAATGCTGCCTGGCGATATTCTCCAGCGCGTGAGACAGGGTAAGGAACCACCGCCGGTGGTTTCACCTCCAGGTAAGGCACTGCCGAACACGCTGGATCGTTGGTTGGAGCCAGGCAGTTTGGTTGCGCTCTACGATCAGATGAAGAATCGTGTTGAACTTTATGAAATGCTCCCCTCGGGTGAGTACCGGCAGAGACCGTTCGACGATGTCCTTCTGGCACAGACAACGGTGCGGGACATCCGCACCGCCGACTCGGTTGATTGTCTATTTCGAGCAGCTCGATACTGATCGTTGGCTGAAACGCAGCAAGTCGCTGGAGCCGAGGCTGCGCCCGGTGGTCAGTTCAGGTCTGAATGTCACCTGGACCTACAGCTACGATGCGGTCGGCAACGTCGTTCAGCTGGGACCAGGGGCCGCAGATCTTTGTGGATGAGGCCGTTGGCCGATGTCCCACGCAAGCGTGATACTAGGGATCACAGAGCTCGAGGTCGAGCGGGTCGACCGAGATCAAGGGGTGGAAGTCTATGCGAAGCCGACCCAGCGACCGGCCTGCATCCACCGCCAGCATCCGAAGGTGACGATCAAGGCAACCCGCCAACCGACACTCAAGCATACTCGGGATCACCCGAAACGGGCAACCAACGTGACCTACACCATCGACAATGGTGCGCTGTCGCAGTCCGTCCAGGTCGATCAGACCGCGAACGGCGGCGCCTGGCAACTGCTTGGGACCTACACGCTCGATGCGGCGCAGGCCGTGACCGTCACGCTGACCAACGACGCCAACGACACGGTGGTTGCAGACGGCGTCGAGTTGCGCAAGATCGGCGGCAGCACTGCACCGGCGTTGTTCTACTACCACAACGACCACCTGGGCACGCCGCAGCGGTTGACGGATGCGTCCGGCAGTCTTGCGTGGGATGCGGACTACCAGCCGTTTGGGGAGACCGATGCGCCCAACAGTTCTGTGGGCCAAGCATTGCGGTTCCCCGGACAGTTCGCGGATGGAGAAACAGGGTTCAACTACAACTACTTCAGAACCTATGACCCCAGCATCGGGCGATACACGCAATCAGATCCGATTGGGCTACAGGGTGGGTTGAATACGTACGCGTACGTCGGCGGGAATCCGCTTAATTATATTGATATGTTTGGGCTCGAGAGAGGCAAGCGAAATGTTCGCGACACTGGTCTGGCGGACCTGACCGATGAAGAGGTAAGTGCTCGGGCTCGTGACAAATCGGTCAGCAAAGCAGAGCGTAGACGCGCTCAGCGTGAAGAAAAAGCACGGAAGCAAAGAAATAAACAGAAGCGCGACTCAGGTAAATCGCGAAAGGGTGATCCGTTTCTCCGTAGTTGTCTGAATTTCTTAGGCCTACGAGGAGTGGCTGAGCTTCTCTATCCGTCACCAGAACGAGCGTGCGATATTCACAACAATGAACCACAAGTATGTGACTTGATTGTTCCTTAGTTTTGCCGTGGCACTCCAAATATGTGTGACCCACTTGATTACATAGAAGCACTGGATGGCACCGACCCTGAGTCGCTTACGCGGCTCGATCATCTCAGTGCCAATAGCGATGAGGAAGTTCGACTTAGAGCCGTGGAAGCGCTACAGCTTTTTGAGCCGCGTAAGGAGATCTTCAGAATCAATCAGCAGGCACTATCAGATGTTGATGAACTGGTTCGTGCACAGGCACTGGAGAACATTGCCGATTGGCGGAATGGTTCTTCCGAAGCAAGCCTGCGGAAAATGGCCGAGAGCGACCCATCTCCATTGGTTCGCTCATCGGCGATATCAACATTGGGTACGATTGGCTCAGAGACGACCATCGGATTTATTGAATCGCTGCTCGACACAATGGACGAGCTGCAGCGGTTGAGTGCGTACTTTGCTTTGTACAGTCTTGGTTCTGAAGAATACGGGATCTCCGCAATATCAAGGTTGCGCAATGGCAACTACCAAGTGAGATGCGCTGCAGCCAACTCAATGTGGGTGTTCCGAGGTACGGAACTGGAGAAGGTCGCGAGAAAAGCTTTGGCAAAGGCCCTCAAAGTGGAAAAGACGCGAGCTGCGGCTAGCAGTATCAAATCTGCATTAAGCGAGATGCAATAAGAACCATCATCATGACGCCTGTTGAATAACGGTATCGAGCATCTCGGTGACGAACCGCTGCTTGGCGCGCGGGAGTTGCTGAATCTGCTCGATCTGTTGTTGGAGCTTAGAGGCGGGTCCCCGCTTGCTGCGCTTGGGTTCGTCGGTACCGATGAGTTCAGCCACTGAAACCTTAAGATGAAGCATTCGACTTTGATGGTGTGCTCGCGAAGGTGGAGTATCGAGGAGGTGAGGCTTACGTCAACAGGAGCGGTGATATTGTTTGGCCATCATCAGACGAATAGCTTGAATGACTACCACTTAGGCCATTGGTCAGCAGAGTCTTCAATGCCATCCAGATAATCAGCCGCGCCTTCTGTTGACTCAGCCGTGAGCAGAAACAGCGAGTGGCTGTAGTACGGCATTGCTGTGAACGACTGATAAAGAATCCATTGTTCGGCTTTGCTGGGATCAAGCCAGTGATGCGAATTAATCGGATTCTCGTGCGAGTTGTGGTCAAAAATATCGCTCGTTACCTGCGAGCCTCTCTCTAGCCAAATCCCAGTGCGTCGCATCACGTTGTTCGGCCAGAATAACTTAATCGTCAGGTCGTCACCGACCACGACGATCGCTGCAGCCTGGGTGCCAGAAAGTTCGATGATCCTTCGGCTGGTAGCGGTGAGTGTTGTGTAAGCGCCGACTAAACGACGCCCTTGACGTTGTGCGGTAGTAGCGCCTCGACATCGTCAACGGTCTCGGATGACGGTAGCCGTTCGAGGATGTACAGCAGGTACTGCATCGGTTCGATGCCGTGCGCCTTCGCCGTTTCGATCAGACTGTACAAATTGGCGCTTGCCCGGCAGCCGCGCTGCGACTGCGAGAAAAGCCAATTTTTGCGGCCTACGACAAAGGGTCGCACTGCATTCTCAGCACGGTTGTTGTCGATCGGGTAGATTCCGTCCTCGGTGTAGCGCACGAGGCGCGACCACTGAGTGTCGAGATAGTGGAGCGCCTTGCCCAACGCGGTCTTCGGTGCGGTGCGCGGTAACTGCTTGTCGAGCCAGCTGCGCAGCTGCTCGAGGATCGGCAGTGCGTCAGCCTGGCGCGCTTGGTAGCGTGATTCCGGGCTGGTATCGGCGTACTTCCGTTCGAGCAGATACAGCTTGCCGATCCAGGCCAATGCCTGATCGGCCGCACCGGTCTTGCCCTTCGGCTGGGTGCGCTTGGCTTCCACGAAGCGGCGGCGGGCATGCGCCCAGCAGCCGAGTCGGATGAGACGGGCCGCATCACACACCGGTCGGTAGCCTTCATAGCCATCCACCATCAGGGCGCCGGTAAAGTCACCGAGCAGACTCTGAGCCGTGGCCGCACTGCGCGATGGTGCGTAGTGAAAGAGCACGGTTCCGGCATCCGGCGGACCGGATGCCGTCACCCACATGTAACTCTTGCTGGTTGCTGGCCGATCCGGTTCGGCCAGCACCTGCACCGTGGTCTCGTCCATGTGCAGCACGGGACTTGCCCGCTGGCGCTCGGCCAAGAGGTTGATCAGCGGCTGAACCAACTCGCCACAGGCCATCATCCAGTTGGCGAGGGTCGTGCGGTCGAGGTTGATGCCGAGCCGCTCAAAAATCGTCGTCTGCCGGTACAAGGGCAAGGCATCCGCGTACTTCGAGACGATGATCCAGGCGAGCAAGCTCGGCGTGGCGATGCTCTTCGGGATCGGTTGTGGTGGCTTTTTGGCTGTCACCACATGACCCATACACTCGCGGCAGGTGTAGGTCCTCTGGATATGCCGGATCACCTGGATGGTGGCCGGGATGAACTCGAGCTGTTCGCTCGTGACCTCGCCCATCGGATCGAGCCCACAGCCGTGCTCGGTGCAGACCTTCTCATGGTCTTCGAGATCGTGGATCACATCGACCCGAGGCAGGTCCTCGGGCAGTGCGACCCGGCCGCGACGGCGGCGGGTGTGGCCAGCCACTGCGATGTCTTCGCTTGAAGGTGCATCGTTCGCGTCTTGAGTATCGTGCGCATCGGCTTCATCGAACAAGCGTGCCTGTTCGGCCGGGATCTGTTCGCTGGAGGTGCCGAACTGGCGATGCAGGGCAGCGTGTAGCGCGTCTTTGAGTTGCGCGATCAGGTCGTTCTTTTGCTTGAGCTCTGCGTCGCGATCGGACAACTGACCCCGCAGCGTAGACAGTTCGTCAGTGAGTTCGGCGACGCTCGCAGCCATGTCATCATTATACGAAACCGGCTACACGTGTGCGAAGGATAAACGCGCATGCGGGGGCATCTTCATGACATCGAAGCCCCGCAACAGCCAGTGCAACTGTTCTTCAGACACTTCGATCACCGCGTCACCATGCTGACGCGGCCAGGCGAACTTCGCCTGCTCCAGGCGCTTGTACCACGGTCTCGTCCCAGTACACCAGCTTCAGCTTATCCCGGGCCTTGTTGCAGAACACGAACACCGCATCGGCATAGGGGGACAGTCCCATCGATTGTTCGATGATCACCACCAAACCGTTGATGGCCTTCCTGAAGTCCACCGGTTCCCGGTGCAGGTACACGGCCGGCACATCCTCGAACAGGCGCATTAGCGCAGGGCCTGCACCACCTCGGCGAGCCAGCCGGCCGGCACACTGCTCCCACAACGGATCGAGACCTCGCCGATCTGCACGCGCACGCCTGCGCCGGGAATCGATGACGGCACGCGTACCGCCGTAAACGCCGCCTGTCCTGGATCCTGGCTCCGTTCCCGATACTTCTTACGGAAATAGCCTGCAGGCAGGCCTTCGGCCGCGCAGAACCGGGTCGCCGACAATCCCGAGCGTTCGTACTTCGAAAACAAGCGTTGCCACTCGACCTCGCTGCGTCGGGTCGCCATATCATCTCTCCATCAACAACATGGCGCAAAACTAACAACATACAGCACCGTGAAACAGAACGGTCATAAATCGGCGCTTACTTTGAACCGCAGCTGGTGCGTAAGGGCCACACCTACGATCAGGACTATCGCCTGACAGATCTGGACGAGGGCAGCGTGCTCGATCGTAGCTACGGCTACAGTCTGGTGAATAACATTGTCAGCATCACCAATCACCTGGACACGAGCCGCAGTCAGACCTTCGGCTACGATCCATTGCAGCGACTGACCGACGCCACCGGCGTCTACGGCGACATCGACTACAGCTACGATGCCGTCGGCAATCGGCTGACGCGTGCTATTGTGGATGCGACCGGCACGCTGTCGGAGACCTACGCCTACGACACCGCCTCGAACCGGCTGCTGTCGGTGACCCGCGATGAAGCCGGGACTGTGACCACGCGCACACTCGGCTACACGGCAGGGGGTAACATCACCAGTGACTCGGGGCACGATGGGGTGGCCGCCACGTACACCTACAACGACCGCAACCGCTACACCGCACTTGCCAAGGGCGCGGTGTCGGCTGACTACGAGCACAATGCGCTCGGCCAGCGGGTACGCAAGACGGTGGATGGGGCAACGACCCACTTCCACTATGACACCAGCGGCCAGCTGATCGCCGAATCGGACGACACCGGCGGCGTGCTGCGCGAATACCTCTACGCCGATGGCCGGCGTCTGGCGATGGCCGCTGTTCCCAGTGGTGGCACACCAGAGATCCTGACGCTCGACAGCGAAGATCCGTCTGCGACGGTGGTGGGCAACTGGAAGTCCTCGTCGGCGGGCGGTGGCTATCTCGGCACCCAGTACGAGACGCACAAGAAAGCGAACAGCGCCACCGCCTGGGTGATCTGGCCGTTCTCGCTCACCACGAGCGGGGACTATGAGGTCTACGCCCGCTGGGTGGATCACCCGAAACGGGCAACCAACGCGACCTACACCATCGACAACGGTGCGCCGTCGCAGTCCGTCCCGGTCGATCAGACCGCGAACGGTGGCGCCTGGCAACTGCTTGGGGCCTATACGCTCGATGCGGCACAGGCCGTAACCGTCACGCTCGCCAACGATGCGAACGACACCGTGGTCGCAGACGGCGTCGAGTTGCGCAAGATCGGTGGCAGCACTGCACCGGCGTTGTTCTACTACCACAACGACCATCTGGGCACGCCGCAGCGGTTGACGGATGCGTCCGGTGGTCTTGCGTGGGATGCGGACTATGAACCGTTCGGGGAGACCGACGAGCTGACCAGTTCAGTAAGCCAAGCGTTGCGGTTCCCAGGACAGTATGCGGATGGAGAAACAGGGTTCAACTACAACTACTTCAGGACCTATGATCCAAGCATCGGGAGATATACGCAGTCTGATCCGATTGGGCTGCGAGGTGGGATGAATACCTATGCTTATGTCCTAGGTAACCCTCTCAGTGGAATCGATCCAGATGGGCAGAATACGCTCGTTCTGAGGGGAGCTGGCACGATTTCGTATCAAGCAGCGACCCGTGCTGGAGCAGGCGCATTAGGAGCCTACCTTGGGACGCAAGTAGCTCTGTCGTTGATGAGCCCTGCAAACAGAGAAGCCATTGAGAACGCGCTTGGCGATTCCGCCGCCCTGGCCACGGACCACCCGAGTCACGCTGATGAGCGTGAAGCATTAAGTATGACAGGTGCGGAGTCTTGTGCGGAGCTTGCTTGGGCTATCAATGTACTGAAGGAAGGAATTGCTTGGAGGAGAACAGATCTAGATCCTCGCGATGCGCGTACAGGAGTTGGAGCCGGCCATCGCACCAGAATCGCAAATATGGAATCCAAACTGAGTCAGTTACAATCGATCTACAATGTTAGGTGCGGTGACGCAGGCGAGATGTGCGAGTAGTGGGCTACGAGGTACGTCAAATTGATGCGATAAGCAGATTGGAGAACGATTTTTTCTCGATCCAATTGGAGGTTTGGGAAGTAGAGCCGACTGTTGTACGTGCTAGAGCATCTATCACGCGTAAAGATAGTGGCTCTCTGGTTCCGCCTCCTTTAGTAGCTAGGGCTGAGAGCGAAGATTTGGTAATCAGCAGGTTGGCAGAAGAGTTGCGGGAGCGAATTTTGTCGCTAGGTGAACCTGAAACAGGGCATGGTAACGCGAGCGCTTCCACCATCCTGGTGCGATACCTGAACTTTAGGAATGCGGCCACAAAAATTCGTTTTGAGGTTGAGCAAGCGATATCAAGTGGCGGTGCTGAGTTGGAGATGGTTCGCACGCAGCTTCACGATCTGCAGAATTTAACAAGGGATGCGACATGCGAACTTGTTCGAGATCTAGCGAAAGTGCCAGAATCTGAACAGCTTGCGCTGCTAGAGTCTGAAGAAAACACGTACGACAATGCTGAAGATCCTTGGAGCTTAGATGACTTGACTGCTCGCCAAGAGATCTACAAGTACTTGCTTGAACCAAGTAGCGTGCTTGAGGAAGCGCATAGACGCCACGCTGCTCGTATTGAATCGGTCTTCTCAGAAAAACGCTGATGAGCAGCGATCACGACGCCGCATAATGAATGGGGGACACCGGCGTTTCGTTAGACTGAGTTTGCGACAACCAGTTTAAGGAGAACACCGATGTCCCACGCAAGCGTGATACTAGGGATCACAGAGCTTGAGGTCGAACGGGTCGACCGAGATCAAGGGGTGAAAGTCTATGCGAAGCCGACCCAGCGACCGGCCTGCATCCACTGCCAGCATCCGAAGGTGACGATCAAGGCAACCCGCCAACGGACACTCAAGCATACTCGCCAAGGCAACCAGGTGATGACGTTGCACCTGAAGTCGCCAAAGTACCGTTGCCTTCGCTGCCAACGATATTTCTATCATCGCTTCAAAGGCGTTCGACCGCGATTCCGAGCCTCAGAAGCGTTCCGACTGGAAGTCTTTGAGGCACACGATGGTGGGGTGACTCAGCGTAAGCTGTCCCGCACGCATCACATCAGCCCGGCCACGGTTGAACGGTGGTATCAGAGTCAGTGCCAACGTCGCCGATCGGAGATGTCGAACCGGCCGTGTCCTCGCGTGCTCGGCATCGATGAGCACTTCTTCACCCGCCGACGCGGCTATGCCACCAGCTTCGTGGATCTGCAGAACCACAAGGTCTTCGATGTCACACTGGGGCGCTCGGAAAGAGCTCTGAGGCGCTATCTGACGGGCTTACCAGGCCGAGACAACGTCCAGGTGATCGTCATGGATCTGTCGGAGACGTATCGCAGCATCGCCCGTCGATACTTCCCACAGGCCACGATCGTCGCGGATCGTTTCCATGTCATTCGATTGGTGAACCAGCACTTTCTCAAGGCGTGGCAAGAACACGACTCAGCGGGCCGAAAAAACCGGGGACTGCTCAGTCTCATGCGACGGCATGCGTGGCGCCTGTCCGATGAGCAGCGTCAGAAACTCAGCCGTTATCTGAGTGACTTTCCGGTGCTGGCAGCCTTGTACGATGCCAAGCAACGGCTGAACCGTTTGTTGCTGCTCAAGACCCTGAACGTCAGAGCCGCCAAACGGCAACTGCCCGTGTTTTTGGAGCTGCTGGAACAACTCAGCGCCAGCCCCCTGAAACGGCTGGCGCGCACCCTCACATCGTGGCTTGAGCCCATCGTTGCGATGTGGCGATTCTCCAAGAGCAACGGCATCACAGAGGGGTTCCACAACAAGATGGAGATGATGAGCCGGCGCGCCTACGGGTTCCGGAACTTTGAAAACTACCGGCTGCGGGTCTTAACCCACTGCGGCTGGGATGAGATCATCAACAGAGTCTAGTGAAACGACCATCCCCCATTAAGTGGGTAGAGCCGAAAAATAACGTAAGCATTTGATTTTTCTATGGTGCCCGGGGCCGGAATCGAACCGGCACGGCCGCGAAGCCGAGGGATTTTAAGTCCCTTGTGTCTACCTGTTTCACCACCCGGGCTCGGGGAAACGCGATCACGAATCTGGTGCCCAGGGTGGGAGTCGAACCCACACGCCACGAAGGCACTGGAACCTAAATCCAGCTTGTCTACCAGTTCCAACACCTGGGCGGAAACGGTGCGCGAAGGCCGCGGATTCTAGCAGTTCCCTGCGGTTTTTCCGCCTCCGCCAAGCGGTTAAGCTAGCGCCGCGTTACACGGGGTTTCCAAGCCTATGCACTTTCCGATTCGCGGCACGGTGGACGAACGGTTCGCCGCCGTGCGTGATGTTTTCCGAAGCAACTTCTACGAAGGCGTCGACGTGGGGGCAGCACTCTGCGTATACCTCCGAGGCGAAGTCGTGGTCGACCTCTGGGGCGGCTATCAGGACCTCGAACTTACCATCCCCTGGGAGGCGGACACGCTCGTTAACCTGTATTCCACAACGAAAGGCATCGCGTCTCTTGCGCTTGCGAAAGCCGTGGAGGAGGGCGCATTTCGCTACCAAGACGAAGTCCGCGCACTCTGGCCGGAACTGCGCGCCGCCCGCGATGGCCTAACGGTGGGCCAGCTGTTGTCCCACCAGGCCGGCGTGCCGGGCCTCCGAGAGCGCCTGCAAGCTTCGGATCTGTACGACTGGGAGCGCATGTGCGACCGGCTGGCGCGCGAAGAACCCTTCTGGCCGCCCGGCACAGCGGCGGGGTATCACGCCTTTACCTGGGGCCATCTGGCCGGCGAACTCGTTCGCCGAAGTACTGGACGAACGTTAACCCAGTGGCTCGCGGAAGACGTCGCCGGGCCGCTCGACGCGGACTGCTACATCGGACTGCCGCGGCTACACCACGAGCGCGCAGCACCGATGATCGGTATCAACCGGGCGCGCATACCGCCCGACATCGCAGCGCTGGCGGCGATCAAGATGCCCGATCTCTACCGGGTTGCGTTGCAAAATCCGACCATACGCCCTTATCAGGACGCATCGAGCGACGCGTGGCGCGACGCAGAGATTCCGGCCGCCAACGGCCATGCGAGTGCGCGCGGGGTAGCACGAATTTATGGCGCTGCGGCTAACGGTGGCGGAATCGATGGCGTTGACGTCTGGCACGCCGACACATTGGACGCGCTCACGGTGGAGGAGTGGGGCGAAGCGCCCGACCTGGTGCTCGGCCGGGCGATGCGGCGCGCTCGTGGCCCCATTCTCAACACGGAACAGCAGTACGGCCCTAATGCGGCCGCATTCGGCCATGCCGGCGCTGGCGGGAGCCTGGGTTTCGCCGATCCCCATGCCGGCATCGGTTTTGCCTACGTAATGAACCAGATGCAGGTGAATCTGGACGGCGACACCCGCGCGGGGAGGCTTGTTAACGCAATCTATAAATGCTTATAAAACAGATAGTTATTGTTCACACTGAATGTTGGTTAAGGTAATTTCTAGAATAACGAAAACGCCGTGCGCAGGCGTTGCGCCGGCCAACGAACAACGAGGGAGACGCGACCCATGAACTACGAACAGATCCTTTTCGACACGCACGACGCCGTGGGCGTGATTACGCTCAATCGTCCAGAACGCATGAATGCGTGGACCTACCGAATGGCCGCAGAGATGCGCCACGCCATCGAAGCCTGCAACAACAACGACGCGATTGCAGCCATGGTCATTACAGGCCAGGGGCGCGGTTTCTGCGCCGGCGCCGACATCAAAGACACGTTCAAGAGCCGGCTCGATGACGAGGAAGGTGCGGAGTCGGCTCGCGACCGCGCTGATACGGCCGACTGGGTCGCGCTGGTCCGCCGTTCAAAACCCATCATTGCGGCCGTCAATGGCGCGAGCGTTGGCGTGGGGGCCACAATGATTCTTCCGGCCGACGTCATCATTGCCGCGCGTAGCGCTAAGTTTGCGATGGGATTCATCAAGATGGGCCTGGTCCCCGAACTCGCGAGTTCGCACTTTCTGGTGCAGCGCATGGGTTTCGGCAAAGCGAGCGAACTATGTCTGTCCGGTCGCATGTACCCCGCAGAAGAGGCGTTCGCGACCGGGCTCGTAGATCGCGTGGTCGACGACGCCGATCTGATGGACTCGGCCATGGCGCTCGCGGGCGAGTTTGCGGCAAACCCCACGCCGCAGCTCCGATGGATTAAGGAATTGCTCACGGCAAACGGCGTCGAGACGGATCTGAGCGCAATTCAACGAAGAGAACTCGAAGCGCTGCAGAAGGCCTATAATTCTCCAGAACACAAAGAGGCGGTGGCGGCGTTTCTGGAGAAGCGACCGCCGAAGTTTCGCTGATCGGGAATCTGCGCCTCGGGCAGACGCGATGCGCAACGCCCGTCTACCAACAACGCACATAGGATTTGCGCCGGCCGATGCTTGCCAACCTGGAACTCTGGCTCACCAACCACTGGAGTGAACTCGCGCTGTTTGCGGCCGGTTGGCTCGTGGCCAGCGTCGTGTGGGCATGGCGCCACAATGTGAACGTCCGCCGCTCATTCGAGGCCGGACTGGTCCAGAACGCGGACAATCACGCCGCAGAGATAACCCTGGCGCAGGATCGTCTGGACGTACGAACCCGGGACCTGGTACGCACCGAAAGCCGTCTGGACGCGATAGAGGACCAACTGTCGCAGTCGCTGGACACGCTTCGTAGCCGCGAAGGTGAACTCAATCGGTTTCGCACCGAGCATGCGGCGCTGCAGGCGCGGCTGGAAGAGTCCCAGAAGGCGTTTGCCGAGAAGGAAGCGCTGTTCCAGGACACGAGCGATGCGCTGAAGAAGGAGTTCGAGGCGCTCGCCAACAGCATTTTCCAGACCCACCGTGTGCAGCAGACGGAGAACCTGGGCACCATTCTCGGCCCGTTCAAGGAACAGATCCGGGATTTCAAAGCGCGCGTTGAACAGGTGTACGACGCAGACACCAAGGACCGGGCATCGCTGCTGGCGCAAGTGCGCAACCTGCAGAGCGCGAGCGATCGCATCAACGAGGAAGCGCAGAACCTCACGCAAGCGCTACGCGGCGACAAGAAGCTGCAGGGAAACTGGGGCGAACTCGTACTCGAGCGCGTGCTGGAAGAATCCGGCCTGCGCGTCGGATTCGAATACGAACTGCAGGTCTCGAGCCGCGATGCGGGCGGGAGCTTGAAGCGCCCGGACGTCGTCATCAGGTTGCCCGAGGGTAAAGACATTGTGATCGACGCGAAGGTTACCCTCGGCTCGTACGAGGAGGCCCTCGCGGCAGAAGAACCGGCGCTGCGAGAACTGGCGCTCAATCAACACCTCGCCAACCTGCGCAATCATGTCAAAAAACTTGCGTCTCAGGACTACGATCGCCTGGACGACATACGCTCGCTCGACTTCGTGCTGATGTTCATACCCATCGAATCTGCCTTCACGCTCGCCATGCAGCAGGATCCGAAGCTGTTCTCCGACGCGTTCACCAAACGCATCGTCGTCGTCAGCCCAACCACGCTGATGATGACCCTCCGCATCATCCACAACGTGTGGCGCTACGAGAAGCAGAACCGCAACGCCGAGGAGATCGCCCGACGCGCCGGCGCACTGTACGACAAGTTGCGCGGTTTTGTGGAAGAGATGGACAAACTGGGCGGGCAGGTCAGAACGCTCGACAAAACCTACAAGTCTGCCTACGCGAAGCTCGTCTCCGGCAAGGGCAACCTCGTGCGCCAGGCGGAACAGTTCCGCGAGCTCGGAGCCGACGTGAAGAAGCGGCTGCCGAAACCTCTGGTGGAGGAGGCGAGCGAACCCGCCGCGGACGCGGGCGATCGCACGGGTTCCAGCGGCGAATCCTGAGCACCGCGCGCGCCAGTGAGGCGCAGTTCTCGTTTTCCTGCAGCCCGCATACCTACGCTGAGTAGAACCGTCTGCGGGATCACAGAACGATTGCTACCGCTGGACTACATTGCTTTCCGGAAAAGGATTGCAAGGAAGTTCAATGCTGGTGTTAACCCGGCGTGCCGGCGAATCGATAATGATCGATAACGAGATTGAGCTGAAAGTGCTCAAGATTCGCGGCAGCCAAGTGCATCTTGGGATCGATGCGCCTAAGCGGGCCACCGTGCACCGCAAGGAAGTCTGGTTACGCATTCACGGAGAGCCGAAAGCCGCCGACAAAGCGGTCTGACCCACCTGGTCAGTCTGGAGAGAGACAACCCACCCTTAACTCGCAACAACGGTAATAAACGCCGGCGTTTCGATTAGTCCGTAGGGAAATATCTCGGCTTCCGTGAGTGGATACCTGTGCTGATGTACGCCCTCGTGTTGCTCGCGTAGCAGGCGCTCGGCCGTTGGCTGCAGGTACACGCTGTCCAGCGGTTCCCATATTGGATTCACCGGCGCCAAACGTTCGAAGCGTATGCGCGACTCGAACGCCGCCCGGTGCAGTTCCACAACCTCAATCCCCGTAATGAACGCCCAGTGCGAAAAGCGGTAGGGGTTGTTAACGGCCAACAGCATCGGCATGCGTTCACCGGCGTCCTGGGCCGCGGTGAAGAGATCGCGCGCAACGAGCCACGGATGGTCGT
Source organism: Candidatus Azotimanducaceae bacterium (assembly GCA_965216695.1). Taxonomy (GTDB): domain Bacteria; phylum Pseudomonadota; class Gammaproteobacteria; order Pseudomonadales; family Azotimanducaceae. The sequence continues at coordinate 247,423 of OZ244212.1, forward strand.
CGACGTACGTGCCTTCACCCGACGTTTCCAACAGCGCTTTCAGTTGCTTGCCGCTTACCGCCGTGCAGACGCTCACCGCAGCCACGCGAACCGGCTGGTTCATGACCCCTCGACCCGGATGGCCAACACTGTACATGCATACATGCGCAGGTATACTCGTACGCCGAATGTGTTTGCGATAATGCCATTGCGGTGCCCGCGCTTCATCCTCAACAGCCGCCCCCCGAGACCTACTACGCCGACAACCTGAGCGCGATCCTCAGCCAGGTGATAACGCGCTACCAGGACGTCTTACCGGCGGCCACGCACAGCGTCATCGAACGCGCCCGGAACCTGTCGGAGCGCAGCATCCGGTTGCTCGCGCGCCTGGTTACACGCCGCGGCGAGTGGCTGCGCACCGATCGGCTCGACTATGCCGAAATCGATTCCATACCGTGGGCGCTACAGGAACTGCACAACGCCGGTCTGATCCGGATTTGCGATTCAATCCCATCGGAGTGTTTGCTCCGCCTGCTTACGGTTGCGGAACTGCGCGACGAGTTTTCGGAGCTACCCGCCGGTGCGCGCAAACCGGAACTGATCGCGTGTCTTGGCGCAACGCTGCCCTCTATTCACCTGCAGGTGCGCCTTAGGCGCCGCTTCGAATGGCTGCACGTGCGCTGTGTGCCGCAGATCAATCAGTGTGCGCGCCTGTATTTCGGTGCCTCAAATCAGGATCTGTCGGCGTTTGTGCTCCGCGACCTGGGCATGGTGCGCCACCCTACGTACCAGATCGAAAAGAGCGCGCGGGAATTCGAGAGCGCTGAAGACATCGACGCCTACTTCGCGTTGCGCGACGTACGCGAACAGTTCGAGATGCTGGAGGAGGCGCCCGAGCAGGCCCGGGTGATTCTGGCGGCAATCCGCAAACCCGTCAGCAACCGTTCGGTTCGGCGCCTGCGCTCGCGGCTCGCGCTCAATCTCGGGCGCTGGCACGAACGGCGCGGCGAAAACGATGATGCGCTTCGCTGTTTCGCGCTGTCGGATGCACCACCGGCACGCGAACGCATGGCCCGCATCCACAAACGCCGTAACGACGGCGAAGCGCTGCGCGCCACGCTGGATGCAATCGTGAACGCGCCTCTGTGCGCAACGGAAGAGCGGTTCGCACAGCGATTCATCAGCCGGCCACGGCGTTCGCGTCCGCCGACCGACGAATACGATCTAGACGCTCACCCGGCCTCAATCGAACGACACGCAATCGGTGAACTGACCGCTGCCGGCGCTCAGGCCTGGCACGTGGAGAACAGCCTGCCGCTGGGGCTTGCAGGCATCATCTACTGGCATGCGGTGTTTGCGCCGGTACGCGGCGCGTTTACGCATCCGTTCCAGACCCGACCCAATGACCTGTTCTGGCCGGATTTTGCGGCTGAACGAGTTGAGGAAATCAATGAAATAACCTCTGAAAATATTTCTAATAATCTGGTAAGAAATTGTTTTATATATAGAAATATATCGAATTCGCTGGTGTCGTGGCGCTTGTTCCTCCCGTCATTCGCGCGCCTGATCGCCGCGCGTGTACCAACTACCGCGCTGTACCGGCTGGCCCGATGGACAATCCACAATCTCACGGATGCCCGCACCGGCTTTCCGGACCTGTTCGTTGTGTGGCCGAGCGGCGAGATCGCCTTTGTGGAGGTCAAAGGACCAACCGATCAGTTGCAACCCGCGCAGCGCCTCTGGCTCGCTCGCCTCAAGGACATGGGATTCAACGCTTCCGTGCGCAAATACCGACCGCCCGCGTGAGCGAGCGCATCGCCGTGCGGCGCGTCGTCGAGCTGGCTCGCTCGGACGGCGATCTGTACCCCGACGACGCGTCACGTACGACGCCAGAGGAAGGCATGCAGGCACAGGCGGCACTGCAACACCTGTTGTCTCGCGACGATGCGGCGTGGGAATTCGAAGTCGCTGTGCAACTGCTCTGCAGTCATGGAGGCTACCGATTGCAGATTGGCGGTCGACTCGATGCGATGCGGGTGGTGTCCGCCCGGCATATCGCCATCCAGGAATTCAAAGCGTCACGGTCGATCGAGAATCCAACGATGGACGGTGATCACGGCGCTCAGCTGCGCCTGTACGCGGGACTCATGGCGCACGTGCACCCGGAAATCACAACGATCGATCTGACGCTCGTTTATCGTCATCCGGATACCGGCGAAGACCGTCGGTTTAACGAACGCTGGTCGCGCGGTCAGGCAACGGCATTTCTGAATGCAAAGGTACAAGCGGCTGGCGGCAAACTCGCGGCCTGGTCGGTCCACCGGCGCAAACGCGCCGAGTGGATACTGGCGCAAACGTTTCCCTTCGAGTCGTTTCGCCCCCACCAGCGTGCAATGACCTCGCGGATATTCAACGCAGTGTCCCACGGTGAATCCCTGTTGCTGGAAGCACCCACCGGCCTCGGAAAATCCATTGCGGCGCTGTTTGCAGCCTTGAAAGCAGCCGACTCACGCCAGTTCGAGCGCCTGTTTTTCTTAACCAGCCGTACCACCGGTGCGCAAGCCGCGATGGATGCGTGTAACCAACTCGACGCTGGCCGCAGGCTTCGGCGTGTGCAGATCAAAGCCAAGGAGAAGATGTGTCCGGTGCCTGGCATGCCGTGCCGCGCGGCCGATTGCGAGTACGCCCGGGGTTACTTTCAGCGCATCGACTCGGCAGTGGATGAACTGCTTGCACGCGGCGCGGCCAACTCCGGTGCGGTCACCGAGATTGCCAAGGCACACACTGTGTGTCCGTTCGAACTCTCGCTCGATGCGGCACGCTGGGCAGATGTAGTGGTGGGCGACCTGAATTACGTGTTCGACCCGGTTGTGCGGCTGCAACGGTTTGCCGATCACTCCAGACACGTAGCACTGATCGACGAGGGCCACAGGCTGCGGGAACGTGCGCGCGACGCACTGAGTCACCGCGCGTCGCGACGCTCGGTAGCCGACGCGCTGGATTGCAATCCGCCGGCCGCCGTTGCACGCGCGCTCCGGGGGGTAGACCGGCAACTGCTTGCGTTACGAAGAGCAGCGCTTGCGAATCTATCGGCAACGGACGTTCGCAACTTCGAACTCGAAATTTCGTTCCCCGAGCGCCTGTTCGCCGCGTTCGAGCGGCTGAGCGCTGCGGCCGCCGAAGCACTTGCGGCGCCCGGGGCGTGGGACGCGGTGGATGCACCCGTACGGGAAGCCCTCTGGGCGGGCGATCGCTGGTTGAAGCTCGCACCGCTGCGCCAGACAAACACGTTCATGGTGCTGCTGCAGGTACGCGGCTACTCGATCGATGTCAGCGTGCGCTGTCTGGATCCAGGTCCGTATCTCAAAAACGGTTTGGAGGAATTCGGGGCGTCGGTTCGCTTCTCGGGCACACTTTCACCGCTCAAACTCACCAACCGTCTCCACGGCGTTCCTGAGGCACCGAGCGAGCGCGTTGCATCCCCGTACCGCGCAGATCAGTTCAAAGTTCTCGCGGTAACCAACATTCCCACCTATCTGAAACAGCGCGCCTCGTCGGCGCCAGACCTCGCACGCCTGATCGAAGAAATGGCCACAGCGCCTGGCAACACGCTGGTAGCGTTTCCGTCCTTCCAGTTTCTACAACTGGTGCTCGATCGGCTGGCGCTGCCGCCAGAGCGCGTCGCCGTGCAGACGCCGGGTATGACGGACGATGAGCGCGATGCGTACATTCGTGCGTTTGTCGGTGTCGGGGATCGCGTCGGCCTCGTGGTACTCGGCGGGGTGTTCGGTGAATCCGTGGATTTCAGCGGCGCACACATCGCCAAAGTCGTCTGCGTCGGTCTCGGACTCCCACCACCCAGCATCGAGCGGGAGGCCGAATCGTCGTACTTCAACGCTGAGGGCACCTCGGGTCACGACGTAGCCTATCTGCAGCCGGCCATGACCAAGGTCGTTCAGATCGCGGGGCGCATTCTTCGGAGCCCCGACGACCGTGGATTGCTTTGCCTGGTCGATCCACGTTTCGTGCAAACGCAGGTGCAGATGTTTTTCCCTAATCATTGGCATCCCGTAGAATGTCGCGCCGGAGACGCGACCACTCTGGCGCACGCGTTTCTTCGAACCAACGATTGAGTCTCATGAACAGACGCCGCACGAAGATCATCTGCACCATCGGCCCGGCAACCGCCAATTTCGACACGCTGCAGGCAATGTACGAAGCGGGCATGAACGTCGTGCGGCTGAACATGTCGCACGCGGATCACGCCGGCGCGAAACGCATCATCAACTGGATCAAAACCCTCAATCGTAAGGTCCGATATCCGATCCCCATTCTGCTGGACACCCAGGGTCCGGAGATCCGTACCGGCATGGTCAGCGAACCGATCGCCCTCGATCCCGGCGACATCGTCACCATCAACGTTCGCCCGGACGACGACGTGGAAGCATCGTCGATACACGTGAACTACCAGAAGATGGTCGACGTGCTGAAAGAAGGCGACCGGATCACCGTAGACAACGGCCTGATGAACTTCGAGGTACTCGAAAAGCAGGGCGAGCGGCTGGTTTGCAAGGTTATTGATGGCGGCACGCTGCACAGCAAGCGGCACGTGAATCTGCCGGGCATTAAGATCGACCTGCCGGCGATCACACCCAAAGACCGTGAAGACATTGCCTTTGGCCTCGAGAACGACGTCGATTTCATTGCGTTGTCGTTCGTGCGCAGTCCGGACGACATCGTCGAGTTGCGCAAACTGATGGGCAAGAAAGCCAAGTCGATCAAGGTGATCGCGAAGATCGAAGATCGCGAAGGTGTCGACAACATCCACGACATCACACGCATTGCTGATGGCGTGATGGTTGCGCGCGGCGATCTCGGCATAGAAACGGACATCGCGGATCTGCCGAATATTCAACGCCGCATCGTGCATTCGTGCGCGAAGTGGGGTCGACGCTCCATCGTCGCCACGCACCTGCTCGAATCGATGATCTCTAATCCCATTCCAACCCGAGCGGAGGTCACCGACGTCGCCAACGCGATCTACGAAGGTGTGGACGCAATCATGCTGTCCGGCGAAACGAGCGTGGGCCGCTACCCGGTGCGCTGCGTAGAGCAGCTGAATGCGATTGCGGTGCAGGCCGAACGCTGGCCGGGGCTTGGCTACGAACGCGAACTGGTAAGCAACAACGACAAGCAGCAGATCGCTATTCACGCGGTGGCGCTGGCCCATTCCATCGAAGCTGACGGCATTGTCGTGATCACGCGCCGAGGTCTCACGGCCGACCTGGTCACCAACGCCAGACCGTCGAAAGTTCCTGTGTACGCATTCACCAACGACAGCCAGACACGCCGCCGCCTGAGTTTGAACCGGGCCGTCGTCGCGCATCGCACAACGTTCAGTCGTGAACCCGAAAAAACGCTTCAACGCGCATTCCAGGCGCTGATCGAGCGCGAAAACTTCGAGGGTGACGAGAAAGTGGTGGTCATTTCTGACGTACTTGCCGACCGTCAGACCGACGCGATTCAGATCCGCTACGTCACTACCGCCGAGTAAAACATCCGCGCGGAAACGAAAAGCATCAGCACGCCGAACGCGCGCCGGAGCGGCTGTGCCTTGATTCGATGTGCCGTTCGCACGCCCAAGGGTGCGCAGATCACGGCGGCCACCACCAGCGCCGCAAACGCCGGCAGGTACACATAGCCCGCGTAACCATCGCCGAGCGCTGTCGTACGCCAACCTGAAAGTATATATCCCAGTGCGCCGGCGACTGCGATCGGCACGCCGAGCGTAGACGACGTTGCGGTGGCAACGTGCACCGGCGTATTGAAATACACGAGGGTCGGCACGATGACATTGCCACCACCAATCCCGGCGATTGCCGAAACCATGCCACCGCCCGTGCCAATGCCCGCGCTGAGCCCGCGACCCGGCATCTGGCGGTGCGGCGACGGCGACCAGCGCGTTAGCATCACAACGGCCACGAACATCAGGAACGCGCCAATGAAGGCTCTGAACCAGACCACCGGTATGTGATGCGCGAACGAGCCAGCAAGAAAACTGCCAAGAACGAGAAACGGACCCAAGCGCCGCACCAGCGTCCAGGACACCATGCCCGCCCGGGCCTGCGCCACGGCGGCGGACGCCGACGTGAAGATGATGCACGCGAGCGAGGTGGCAACGCTGACCACGGTCGTGTGATGGGGTGTCGTCGCCTGCGTCGCGTCGAGAAGAATGATCAAAGCAGGCACGATCACGACACCGCCGCCGATGCCGAGCAGTCCGCCCAGGAAACCGCTTACACCGCCCACCGCAAGACACCAACAGATGAAGAAAAAAGGTGTCAACTGAAGTAAGGTATCGCGCAAAAATCGATGGAGTCTAACTACTTGGCAGGGCGAAACCAATGCGTCTCCGGAGCGCTCCAGCGAACGCCGGCATGGCGTGTCGCGGTCCTCGCGCTGGCGCTCGTTTGCGTCACGCCGGCGTTCGCCCGCATCGAGACCGTCGAACTGCCGAATGGCGACATGTACGAAGGCGAGGTGGTCGACGGCGTGCGCACAGGACAGGGCAAGTACACCTGGTCCGACGGCTACCGCTACGAAGGCGAATTCCTGGAGAACCGGTTACACGGCCGGGGCGTTTACTACTGGCCGGATGGGCGGAAATACGAAGGCACATTCGTGAACGATAAACGACACGGCGAAGGCGTACTGACATGGCCGAACGGCGACCGGTATGAAGGACAGTTCGAGGACGATCGGATGCACGGGACCGGCAGCTTCGAATGGGCCAACGGTGACGTTTACCAAGGTGAGTTCCAGCGCGGCGAACGCACAGGCACGGGTACGTTCAAGTGGGCCACCGGCGCGTCCTATGCCGGCGATTTCCGCGAGGGCACGTTGACGGGTCAGGGGGTTTTCACGTGGGAAGACGGCCGGGTGTACGAAGGTGCGTTCGCCGACGGCAGGAAAGCCGGTAACGGCGAGATGCGCTGGCCGAACGGCAATCGCTACGTGGGCAACTTTCACGACGACGAGCGCTCGGGTCTGGGCGTGTTCTACTGGCGCGACGGCACGGTGTACCAGGGTCAATTCGAAGCAAACAAGATGCACGGCTACGGGGTCAAACTCGTGCCCGAGGGCCCGCACGAAGTTCAGCACTGGCGCCAGGGCTCGCTGCAGACCAGTCAGCCGCTGATGGCGGTGGATCGCTGCCAGTTGTCGATTGGCGACAAAGGCTGGATGTTCGAAAGCGAGTCCTGCATCAACGGGCTTGCGCATGGATCAGGCGTAGCCGTGAGCCTCGACGGCGAAAGCATCATTGAAGACGGCCGGTTCGTGCTCGGTAAGCTTGTTACCGGTTCGGTAGCGCCGTTAACGTTTCGCGGACCCTAGGCCCTAGGTGCATATTCCCGGATTCGAAATCGAACGCGCAATCGGGCGCGGTGGCATGGCGCAGGTGTACCTGGCCGTGCAAACGAAGTTCGGGCGCCACGTCGCACTCAAGATCGTCTCCGAACAGTTTGCAAAAGACCCCAAATTCCGTACGCGGTTCCTGAGCGAATCGCGCATCAATGCACAACTCAATCACCCGAACATCGTGCAGGTGTACGACGTCGGCGAGTCCGGACCGTATCTGTACCTGGTAATGGAATACCTGGCGGGCGGCGACCTCAACCGCCGCCTACACAAAGGCATTGAACTGAAGACGCTGATCGGCGTCGTCGCCGACATCGGCAGCGCGCTGGACTACGCGCACAGCAAGGGATTCGTGCACCGGGACATCAAACCGGAGAACATCGTGTTCCGCGCCGAGGGCAGCGCGGTTCTCACCGACTTCGGCATCGCGCGCTACGCGGACGCATCGAGCTCGGTTACGCGCACAGGAACCGTGGTCGGAACACCCCAGTACATGAGCCCTGAACAGGCCTCGGGCCAGGAGCTCGACGGTCGCAGCGACCTGTACAGCCTGGGCGTCGTCTTCTACAAAATGCTCACGGGTGATGTGCCCTACAAAGCGGAAACCGCGGTCGCCGTAGGCATAAAACACCTCACCGAGCCCGTGCCCAAGTTACCGAGCCATTTGAGTGCTTTCCAGGCAACCATCGATCGCTGCCTGGCCAAAGAGCCGAAGGACCGCTACCAGACAGGTGCTGAGCTTTCCAGTGCGTTGCGCAAACTGCGCGACCAGCCGTTCGTGCCCAACGGTACGATCCGCTCCAATGCGGTTACAACGCAGGAGATCCGCGCCGTCGGCACGACGATGCTGACCACCATTCCGGACTCGGTGCGCGCAGACAGAGACCGGCGCGCCCCCCGCCGCAAACGCAGGATGGGGTTGTCCGTGGGTCTTACGCTTCTGATCGGCCTGATGGCGGGCAGCACATGGCTGTTTGTGGAGCGTCCCGAGTGGATCAACGACAATCTCGTGCGTTTCCAGTTGGCAGACGACGACAGCACCGAGCGGCTTTGGCATGCCGCGCAATCGTTGCGCCAGGATCCCAACCAGAGTCTTGCCGCCGTCGTCGCCGGCTACCGGCGCGTACTCGACGTTCAACCCGATCACCCCGGCGCCAACAGCGCAATTGATGGCCTTGCTAGCCAATGGAAAGAAGACATTCGTCTGTCGCTGTTTGAAGGCGCGCTGGCCGTTGCGGAAAACAAGCTCGCGGAATCCCGCCAGGTGTTCCCGGATGACCCGCAAATCCAGGAACTGGAGGTGCAGCTCAACAACCGTCAGACCGCTGAGAATCTACTGCTGAGCACACAAGCGCTGTTGCGCACGCACGGGCTCTCGGACATTCCGTCCGCAACAGCGGCAATCCAGGCCTATCAGGAAGTTTTGAGGTTGTCGCCTGAAAACCTGATCGCGCGGGCCGAGCTCGACTCGCTGGCAACGCACTACGCGGACATGGCACGCACGGCCATAGACGACGGCAACGTCGAAGACGCGATCAGCTTTCTCGACCGCGCGAGCGCGGCCAATCCGGAACTGACTGATTTGACGGCGGTTCGCGCACGCATCGGCCGGGAGACGGATTCGCGCACCAAAATCGACGAGATTCTCAATGACGCGAACGAATACCTGGCAACAGGCGCATTCATCAACCCACCCGGCGAAAATGCGGCGGAGTTGTATCATCGCGTTCTGGCAACCGACCCCAACAACGTAGTCGCCCGACAGGGATTGGGTGAAGTTGTCAGTCAGTTCAACAAAACCACCAGCCAACTCCTTTCCACCGGCATGTTCGAGGCCGCGGACGCACTGGTTGCGCGCGCGACGGCCGTGGGGTTGGACTCCGCTTCAGTAAACCAGGTAAAAGCTCGCCTGGACCAGGAATCCGCCCGCATATCCAGCGTCGAATCAATGCTGGAACAGGCGGCCGAACTGCTACGCCAGGGTTACGTGACCGAACCTCCGGTGAGCAACGCGGTCTCGACGCTGCGCGAGGTGGAACGCCTGGACCCAGACAACGATGCCGCGCAGCTGATGTTGAATCAGGCGGCGGAAATGCTCGCAAGTGCCGCGATCGAAGCGCACGATGCGGAACTGGTAACCGAGGCAAAGCACTACATGGACTTGGCGCTGGCAGTTCGCCCTGGCGCCGCGCAGTGGCGCGATCTGCGCCAGAAGTGGAACCGGAACCCTGAGTAACTCGACACACGCAGACTACGCGATCGATTGGGACGACGAACGGATCGAACTCGATACCACGCCGTTGTCGATTGGTCGCGACATGGAGTGCGACGTACTGGCCGCTGGCGAGGACGTCCTCGACTATCACGCGCGTATCGAACTGCAGGATCGCGGTCCCGTCGTGCACCCCGCCGCCGAGGCGACCGTACGCGTCAATGACCAGGAGGTCGACTTCAGCCTTTCGCTTGTACCCGACGATACGGTTGTGATCGGCGCGGAGCAGCTGCACGTTCGGTGGATCGGACCACCCGCACCCGAGCGGGAATGGTGGCTGCATGCCAGCAAATCTGACGACGTGGTTAAACTCGGGGAACTGCTGGAGATCGGCCGCGCACCCGAGAGCGGCATTCAATTCGACGACGACCACGTTTCGCGCAATCACGCCCAGGTACGGTGCGACGGCAACGTATGGCTCACTGATCTCGGCTCGGCCAACGGAACCTTCGTAAACGGCGAGCGGGTCATTGGTTCGGTACGCCTGTTCCACGGTGATTTCGTATCGTTCGACCGGTACGAGTATCAGCTGATCGGCACCGGAGACGATCTTACCCCGGTGCGCCGCGTAGACCCGAGTGAACCCGAAGAGGCCGAGCCGATCGGCGGATCGGCATCGCTCTCGGTGGACACCACCGAAATCGACTACGTCGCAGCCAATCCGGAGGGCGCATCGACGCTGCCCCAGACCGAAGAAACCGGAGCATTTTTCCTCGGCGTCAACGAGCCTGTAACGGGCCTGACATTTCGCATCTCCATGGGCCGGACCGTGATCGGCCGGGAGAACGCGTGCGATGTGGTTCTGAACGATCCCACCGTCAGCGCAAAGCACGCCGAGGTGGTGATGCGCCCGGAGAGCTGTACGGTGACGAACATGATGGCCACCAACGGCACGCGTGTGAACGGCGACACCGTGAGCAGTGTGGTACTGGCTGACGGCGACGTACTGCGGTTCGGGCGGGTCACGTTGGTGTACAAAGACGTGCCCACGACGCGCGCCGAGACGCTGCTGCTGAAGCGAACCCAGTGGATGATGCTGCTTGGATCCATTGCGCTCGCCGGCGTGCTCACGCTGCTGATCTTCCTCTAGCACCCAAACGCAGCGGCGGTTGCCTGCGTTGGCTGGTTCTCCTATTCTCAGCGGCCGTTCAACGGGGACCGTCAATGGTACAGATTCCGTTCCGGCGAGAACTCGATTTCGAGTACGGCAAAGTGCAACCCATTGCGCCGGGTATACGCCGCGTAGTCGCGAACAATCCGAGTCCGTTCACGCTGCACGGCACGGGTACGTACATTGTGGGCGAGGGCAACGTTTGCGTGATCGATCCCGGGCCCGCGGATCCGCACCACATCAGCGCACTCGTCGACGGGCTTGCAGACGAGCGCATCACCCATGTGCTAGTGACCCACACCCACATGGATCACTCTCCCGGATGCGCGTTGCTACGCGAATTTTCTGACGCGCCCACCTACGCCTACGGCCCGCACGGTGCCGGTAAGCTCGAACAGGGCGTACCGGTCGAAGAGGGGGGCGACATGGCGTTCGAACCCGACTTCCGCGCCAAGCATGGCGATCGTATCGAAGGTGACGGCTGGACGATCGAGTGCGTGTACACGCCCGGTCATACCTCGAACCATCTATGCTTCGCGTACATAGAACAGTCCACGCTTTTCACCGGCGACCACGTAATGGGCTGGTCGACCAGCATCATCTCGCCCCCCGACGGCGACATGGCCGCATACCATGCGAGCCTGCAGCTCCTGCTTGAACGCGACGACAAGGTGTACTGGCCAACCCACGGCCCGTCCATTGACGACCCAAAGCCCTTTGTACGCGCGTTCGTCGAACACCGCCGGGAACGCGAAGCGCAGATCATTGATTGTATTGGTCGTGGAATTCACCGAATCGAAGAGATGGTGCCGGATATGTACGTAGGCACGCCCGAATTCATGTACCCGGCCGCAGCACGCAGCGTGCTTGCCGCAATCGAGTATCTGGTGAGCGAAGGCCGTTTGCTCGCCGACTCGGGCATTTCTCTCGACGGCGAATACCGGCTGGCGTAACCCGAGACGAGTCTCACCGCCGGCGGCATTTCGGAAGTGCAATCAAACGCTGGGCGCGATGCTGGCCGCGGTTTCTCCCGTTACCGTCATGTCACCCGACCGGACCACCGGCAACTGCACAACGATGGCAACCCCGGAGCCGTCAATCAGGTTCATCGCGCGCACGAACCCACCGTGGTGCTCTGCAATCACTCGCACAACGTACAGCCCAAGGCCGAAGTGAAGTCGATTCTGCGGTCCACGGTGGGTCACCATCGAGTCGAACAGCGACGTCTGTTCCCCTTCGGGTAACACCGGCCCGCGGTTTGCGACCGTAATCTGCAGATAGTCCCGATACGTGTCCAGCTGAATCTTGATTGGACTGTCGCCGCGGTGGAAATCGATCGCGTTGTCGATAATCTTGTCCATCAACTGCTCAATGCGAAAGTCCGAAACGTTCGCGTGCACCGGGTGCGTCGTACCTCGATACACAAAGCTGCAATCCTGATGCGTGATCCGGCAGTTGGCCACATAGCTCTGCAGCAGTTCCTGAATATCGATCACTTCCAGTTCTTCCGCTTCAAGCGAATCTTCAAGGCTTGCCGCATCCGCCAGATTCTGCACGATCATGCCAATTCGCAGGACGCCGCGCTTTGCGCTCTCCAGGTATTTGCTGTCCGCTACCTCGGGGACTTCACTCGCCAGGTTCTGAAGCGACGTGCTCAGCACGTTCAACGGATTGTTGATCTCATGGCGCAGCGTGCGCGGCATGGTTTCCAGAAACGTGTTGTGCTGATGCAGTTTGGTCAACATGTTGGAAACGCTTCTGGCGAGATCACCGATTTCGTCGCCTGCATCCATTTCGCTGCGCAGCGAGCTTGTGCGCAATCGGCCATGACTGTCGATCGCAGCGCTCGCTTCGCGTCGCAGATTGCGGATGCGCCAGGCCAGGCGCGCTGCAAACGCGAGCAGTGCGATAAACACCGCAAATAGGCTCGCAATCGAAAACAGCACGCCACGTTCGATGGTCGAACGTTGGAACGCGAGAATCTCTTCGATGTTCTGCTCCAGAACCACCGCGCCGAGCACACCGCCGGAAGAAACGATCGGGTGCGCGGCGATAATGACTTCCTGATCCTTGCCGACCATGCGGCGCAGAGCAATCGGCTGACCCTCCAGCGCCTCTTCGATCGACCGGTCCACAACTCGCTGAGACGCGCGTTCTGACATCCGCCCGGCCAGTTCTTCTCCGGTGGTCAGATAGTGCAGGATCGGCCGCAGTGCCTGAAACCACTCGCCAAAGCGCGAATACCAGTGGCGTTCGTCCGTCTCGGTGTCCGAAACGGCATAGGTGCCTGTTTCCGCGCGAACGCGCTGTTTCGCATCCAGTACCAGAATGCGGGCACCGGAAAAGCCGAGGCCTTCGACAATCTTCAGTACCTCGGTCGATCGCAGCACCACCAGGTTGAAGCTCTCCTTACCGGCGGTGGGAAGGGTCTGAGTCGCGTGCACCAGCGCGCCGGAAACCGGATCGTCGACGTCTACGACCGTTACACCGAAATAGCGTCGCGAACCGAGCATATCGAGCGGCAATCGCAGTTCCGCTTCATACCCTGTGTCGGTCAGACGCACAAAACCCAGCATATCGTTGACCGGCGTGCCTTGCTCTGCAAACCGCCATTCACCGTCCATCTGATACGCGGTGGTAATACCCGGCTCCTGGAATGTGAACGCTATGCGAGCGTCTTCGCCATCATTGCGTATGAAGGTCACCCGGATATGATCGGCGAGATCCAGTCGTAGATGATCGGGCCTGCGAAACACGGCGTTGCCGTCGCGCACGCTAAGAAAGGCATGCAGCTGACCGCCGCGCTCACCGAGAAGAATCTGGAAATCACCGTCCTCGGTACCGGACTCCGATCCGAACGACAGGAACCGGCTGGACAAGGCCTCACCCCAGTCGCCGAACTCGCCATCGATTCGGACGACCTGCTCCAGCGAATGCGCGAAGAGCGATTCGTAGTTTTCGAGCGTTACCGGCAGGTCGTTGAAGAGCTCTACACGGTCGTTGAACAGCGTGGAGATCCCCTCAGCCATCTTGAGTTGGGCGAGCTTCTGGCCCTCGATTAGCAGTCGCTCGGTTTCCACGAGCTGTCGGTAGCTGAACCACGGTATTACCAGCAGCGTCAAAGCGAGCAGCAGAATCTTGGTGCCAAGCCGGGGACCGCCGCCGCGCCTGCGCTGCGAGCTGCGTTGCGGCGCGTCGATTCCGCCGCTGGTGCCGTTGACTGTGGAGTCTGCCATTGTCTGTTACGCGTGCCGGCGAAAGCTCAGCGTTGGTAATGGCGGGAAAACCGGACCCTGCGCGTCGTCACTGATCCGGCGCCCATCGGTAACCGAAACCATACTCACTCTTAATGCACGCAAAGCTCTCGTCCGCCTTCTCGAATTTCTTGCGGATGTTACGCATGTGCGTATTGATCGTGTTGTTGGTGACGAGGCTCTGCATCGTCGCGTTCATCAGCGTTTCATAGCTGACGGCATGGCCGGGGACCCGCACCAGTTTCGCAAGCATGCGGAATTCCGTACCCGAGAGGTCTATGCGTTCGCCTTTCCACGACACGAGCAACGCGTCCTGGTCGAGCGTGAGGCTGCCGATCTTCTTCGCCGACGGACTCTCCTGTTCTTCGTTTTCCGTGCGCACTTCGTTGATGCGAAGCAGCGATGAAATGCGTTCGGCCAGGTAGTCCAGACTGATGGGCTTCGGCAGATAGTCCCAAGCGCCCAGTCGCAGTCCGGAAATCTTGTCGATCTCGTTGATCCGTTCCGTCAGAAAGATAACCGGCAACGATGGCGCGCGCGCCAGCAAGTCGCGGCACAACTGGAATCCTGCATCGACTTCATCACCCAGGATGATGTCCAGAATAACCAGGTCGGGCAGCTGGGCGTCGAACCCTTTCAGGGCCTCTTCGCGGCTTGCATAGGCCATCACGTTGTAGCCTTTGTTCGTCACCGCATCGCGATAGTTCGCGCGCTGGTCCGGGTCGTCCTCAACGATGGCGATGGTCTTTGCCATGAATACCGGTACGTTTGTGTGTAGGCCGCCATTCTACCCGACAGCGACATCGTGGAGGGAACCCTTCGCGCGCTTCGCGACCGAGGCCGCTGCGCTTGCGTGCAATCGGTCGCCCCGGCAAGCTCCGCTCTTTGTGTCGCAGGCACACGATGCAGGAACTCTGGCTCGCGTTGACGGAAATGGCCTGGCTCGAAGCCGCAGGACTCGCATCCGGCATTCTCTGCGTGTGGCTATTGATCCGGGAAAATGTCTGGACGTTCCCGATCGGGCTGCTCTACGCCGCCATATCCGTAGTGGTCTTTGCCCGTACCCGGCTTTATGGCGACGTAGCCCTCAGCATGTACTACGTGGCCATGAACGCGTACGGGTGGGTGTACTGGGTGTCACGTGGTGAGCGTACCTCGACCGATGATCTCGCGGTTACGCGCATGCCGGCACGCTGGTATCCCGTCGCCGTCGTCGTACTCGTCCTCTGCACGTTCGGCATCGGTTGGCTGCTCGCAAACCGTACCGACGCCAACTTTGCGTACTGGAATGCGGCCACCACTTCCGGCAGCCTGCTGGCGATGTGGATGACCGCGCGCAAATACATCGAAAACTGGTGGCTGTGGCTCGCGGTGGACGTGGTGGCCGTCGGTGTCTATATCGCGAGCGGTATTCTGCTGTACGCGTTGCTCTATCTGCTCTATCTCGGCATGGCCGTATGGGGGTACCGTTCGTGGCGGCACAGTCTACGCGCGCACGCATCCTCTGCCTGACGGGCAGTGAATCGACGGGTAAGACCACACTCGCCGGCGAGCTGGCTAAGCAACTGCGCGCTTACGTCGTGCCCGAATTCGCGCGCACCTATCTCGCAGGGCGCACACAGTACTCGTTCGACGACGTGCGTCGAATCGCGCGCGGACAAACGGCGCTGGAACGCGCAGCCGTGCTGCGTTCGTCGGGCGTGATCGTCTGCGACACGGACCTGCTGGTGATCGCCGTGTGGTGCGAAGTGAAGTATGGACGCGTACCGGCAGAAGTTGAGATGGGGCTTCGCAATGCACCTAGCCGGTTATACCTGCTGACCGCGCCCGATCTGCCCTGGGAGGATGATCCGTTACGCGAATCCGGCGGCGAACGCGACGCTCTGCACGCCCGCTATCTACGGCGTTTGAACCGTCTCGAGCGTCCCTTCACCGTTGTTAGCGGCCAGGGCGAATCTCGTATCAACCGTGCGATGGACGCCGCCCACGCGTGGTTGCGTTGATTTCTGCGAGCCGCGCCGCGCTCCACCACAGCTGCTCGGCGATCTCGGGTCGACGGTTCCCGCTGCTCCAGGCGGCAAGCGCGAACGCGTACTCGCGTAGCCAGAACAGCTGCAACGTACGCCGAAGTTCCGTGCTTCGCGGCGGTGCGTCGCCCAGCGCGGCCGCGTAGCGACCGGCAACCCGCGCGAAGCCCGCGGGCGGGAATCCAAGTCCTTGGTGCGCGCAGGCCAGGTCGAACAGCCGCACATTGCGACCGAACCACGCCCAATCGAGCGTAATCCAGCCCGCGGGTTGGGGTTCTGCAGCAATTACGTTCCAGGGGTTCAGATCGTTGTGGCGGGAAACGAGGGACACGCCCGCTTCCTCGTACCACGCCACAACGCGCTCGAGCAGCGCGTTTGCCCACGCGGGCGCTTCGGACGAGCTCAACCAACCACGAATTTGATCGATCACCGGATACAGGCGCGCGGTATCCGGCATCGCCCGGTGCAACCCAACCGCGTATCGCACCACGTCGAGCGACGTCACCTCCACGTCTACCAGGAGCGGCCCAGGCTGCCAGCGCGTGATCAACGTGCCCACCTGAAAATCCGCGGCAACCACGCCGGCATGCGTCGGTCGGGACACGCTCCCATAAAAGTCGGCCTCGGCAGGACTCGGTTCCGGCGCGCGTGGAATGCGCACGACAAACCGCCCGTCGTCAGTCGTAAACGCGAAGTTATCGTTCGTGTATCCGCCCGGTAAGTAGACGATGTCTCGAATCGCGACTGGACCCAACAGGCCGCGAACCGTGCGGCGCACGTTACTTTCGCTGGCTGGCGTTATGCGTGCAGCCCTCGGAGAAACGTGCGCATTTGTTTTGGAGAGCGTCCACTCCACCGGACGAACGCCCGGCGGAAGTTCGTGGCCTCCGTAAATCCGAGCAATTCGCCAATCTGCTGTACCGACAGATCGGTTGAGCGCAGGTAATCCTCGGCAAGCCTCAGACGGACCTGATCCAGCAGCATCTGAAACGACGTTCCTTCCGACGACAAACGCCGTCGGAGCGTTCGTTCGCTCAGGTTCAACTCGCGTGCAGCGTCCGCCGCCGACATCGTTACGCCGCGCGCCAGCAGCTTCTGTCGAAGCTGATTGGATACCGTGCTGCTGGCCGCGATCTCCTCCAGCAGGCTCTGGCACGAACGTTCGAGCAACTGAGCCGCGTCTTCGTTGGCCTGCAGCACGGGCAACGCCAACGCGGCCTCGGGCAGCACATAGCGGGTGAGTGGCGCGTTGTAGCGCAGATCAGTACCTAGATAGCGGCGGTGGACTTCCGGGTCCGCTGGCGAACCAAACGCCAGATCCAGCCACAACGGATCAATTCGACGCCCGGTCAATTGCGTGAGCAACGGCCTGAACCCGGACACGAGATCTTCAACGACGCTCCGGAAAACCGCATGGGTAAGCCGAAAACTGTTGTGAACCTCTAAGAACGCGTTGCCATTCTCTGTGCGAAAACTCATCTCACAGAGGGGACCTGCGGTCTCGTAGTACTTCATCGCAATGTTGATTGCTTTGCCAACATCGGCCGCGCTCATCATTGCGTAGCCCAGAATCCCGTAGTCCGCAAGCGTGAAGCGGTCTGCGCCGCGAAGGAAGAAGTCATCACCCGGTTTCGAATCAACAATCGCCTGGTACAGCGCTACGAGGCGCTCCGCGGACACCCGATAGCCCTCCACAGCGGCAGCGGTTTTCGATACGCCCACCATCAGCCAAAGCTCGGACGCCGGGTGTCCGAACGCCCCCATCCGCTCAATCAATCGAATGGCATTGCGAAGCGGTACGGTTCTATGTCTGAGCTTGCTGTCCAGAGGCACTTTGCGTTCCTTGAACCCGCGTTCTGAAGGCCATTTCAGGAGCGGAGATAGCAGGATCGTGCGAGCACTCCGTCTCGTCTTTCGCCTAATGTCCGCATTTGATCTTTAATTGTCAAGAATGAACCTTTCTGCCATCGGTACTCAGATCGAGAATGGGGTTCCTGCGAGACGCTACCGAACCCCAAATGACGATCGAATACGTTGCCGACACGCCCCGACGCATCCGCCACTTCACGCACGAGGATTCCGTTAGCCCCGAACCGGCACTGAGCGCCGCCGACGTGGCGCACGTGGCCGAGATCTTCAACACGCCGCTCACCGGCAGCTATAACTGGGATTATTCCCACGCCGAAGGCCGCATCAAGAAACTCTACGAACTCGGCAAGAGCCTGAACTGGAACGCAACGGTGGACGTGCACTGGGACCGAACCCCCGATTGGCAGGAAGCACCCGCGCCCGATGACGACGCTCTGGACGCATCGATTGCAAACAGTCCATGGAACGGCTACGCACCGTGGGACGAACTCCCCCGCGAACGCAAAGCCGAATTCATGCGCCACGACCTCGCCTGGTCGCTGAGCCAGTTTCTACACGGAGAGCAGGGCGCGCTGCTGGTTGCATCCCAGCTCACATCCTGCGCGCCGAGCTACAACGCCAAACTGTATGCGGCGTCCCAGACGTTCGACGAAGCGCGCCACGTCGAAGTGTTCAATCGCTACCTGCAAACCAAGGTTGGCTTCAGCTATCCCGTAAACAGCGGCTTGAAAGACCTGCTGGACAAGATTCTGACCGACCCGCGGTGGGACCTTAAGTTCATCGGAATGCAGATCATTCTGGAAGGACTGGCCCTCGCGGCATTCCACACGGCGCGTGCTGACACGGACGATCCCGTGCTCGACGAACTGTTGTACCTCGTGATACGCGACGAGGCGCGTCATGTGACGTTTGGCGTGAACTACCTTGAGGAGTTTGTGCAGACGTTGTCGCCCGCTGAACGCGAAGAACGCGCGCAGTTCGCGTATGAGGCGTGCATCGTCAGTCGTGATCGATTGATCGCCACCGACGTATTCCGATATTTCGGGTGGGACGTAGACGATGCCCGGGCGGCGCTGGTGGCCCGCGGCTTGAACGACGACTTCCTGAACATGCTGTATCAGCGGATCATTCCCAACCTCAAGCGCATCGGCTTGCTCACCGACGCGATCCGCCCAAAGTTCGAAGCAATGGGCGTTCTGCAGTTCGAAGAGCTTGCCACCGACGGCGACATCGACTGGCGCGAACTTGAGAAACCGCTGGAGCTATCCGCCTGAGCGTTAGTCGGCGCTGAGCGACCGGGTCACGGATTCGGCGTCATCTCGTTCAGATGCACCCGCCATGGTTCGACGATACCCTCTGGATTCCGCCCTGTACCTACGACGATGCCGCCGTCGCTCGAAACGCCCACTGCACGGAACAGTTGCCAGCTTTCGAGCTCCTTGACTCCTGCCTCGAGGAGGACGTCGCGGAGAGAGCGCATTCCACTGGCCGCGTCCCACATGAATGCTTCGTCGCCGATCGCGCTGCTTGCCCTACCCACCACAACGTGGCCGGTCGCGGATGTTCCAAAAGGAAACGCCTCAAGCCGTCCATGCGGAAGATCGCCGAGAATCTCTGGCGTTCTGTTTGGACCAACCCATCGTACTGCCTCCCGACCGGCCGAGGACATCACGGTGCCTACGATGGTCGTCCCATCACGGGAGACGGTACTGCCGGTTGACGAGAGCTGATAGTCGATGAGCGGCAACCGCTCCAACCCACTTGAATCCGACCAGGAAGCTGCACGGGGCACGCCGTCTTGTTCGAATATCGTTCCGGATGCGTTTGTACCCGAATCGTCGATTCCGGAAAGTCTGACGGAGGCGATTTCGTTGCGCCTGTGGATGTTGACGGGATGTGTGGAGCGACCGTGCCACACGAGGGGCGCAAAATCCGACAAAGTGAACTGTGCGGATCCCACCGTGCGACGGCCTGAATACGACACCGCGCGGGCAATTGAGGTCAAGGCGTTCTCAGCAGTACCAAGCCTCACTGTGCCCGTTTTGTTGTGCCACCGAAACGCATGATGGGTATTGTGGTCGTCGGTCAGTGTGCCGACGATGACGGCGCCGTCTCCCGACACGCCAAAAGCGAACGAACCCACTTCCGTATCGGCGCTACGTGGTAAGAGGTGAACGCCTGTGCTCTCGTCCCACCGAAACGCGGAGATGGTTTCTGTGCCGAAGTACCCCACAACCACGGAGCCATCGGCACTCACGTCCATGGCGTAAGTGTTGTTGCCGTCGATGGTGCCGAGCGGTTCGAACTCTGGCGCCGAGTGCGCGGTCGCGCCCAGTATCAGTAGTGTGAGCGCAACCAACTTGTGCGAGTACGCGCGTACTTGCAGGCTGATTAAACCGCGCACTTTTGCAAATGACATCGATGACTCCTGCAGCGAACCGAATCGGGATTATCGGTTTTTATTCAACCACCGATGTTACGCAGATGTCCTGGCAGTGTGAGCGCGATTGGGCATCTCCAACATCTCGTTCAAGGCAGGGTTTCCGGGCAGATTACCGACGTTGACGCCATGCAACTAATAGCGCGAAACCGAGAAGCCTCTATAGCCATCTGCCTGACCGATACCGTGCCGCGCGCGTACAATGTGGCCGCATGACGACGGTGACGTTGAGCGAGTTCATTCGGGCGCTACGTAGTGCCGGGCTCGAAATCTCCGCGCTGGAAACGCTGGACGCACACACCGTCGCCAACCACATCGGTTGGCGAGACCGGCAGACACTCGCCAACGCACTGGAACTCACACTTGCCAAGACCGCAGCCGACAAGCGCCGTTTCCACTCGGTGTTCAACCGCTTCTTCCACAGCGCAGTCGTGGAATCCGCGCTGACGGTCGAACAGCGCCACGTGCTCCGGCGGATAGCGGCGCACCCGAACGTACCTACACCCGCTGCATCGCTGCTGGGGCTTGTAACCGGCAACCCGACGCTGTTGGAAGCGAGGCTGCGCGCAACAGCACGGACACTGCAAGACCGGCCACTACGTAATCTCCGGGATCGACACCGATTGGCACACCAGCTTGCCCAACTCGTGGACGTGGGTAGCTTGAACGCCTTGCCTCAGGATCTCCGGGCTAGCAGCAACGGCGCGGTCGCTGCAGCCGAGGCCTACTTGAACGCGCAGATCCGAGACTACACCGAGCAAGTCTACGAGCAGCAGGTGGATGCGACGGGGGAACGCACGCTCATCGAAGCGGCGTTATCGGCGCGACTGCAGCATCTACCGCGCAGTTACTTCCGCCAGGCCGAAACCGCCGCACGTCTGCTCGCCACGCGCCTTGCCAAGCGTCAGCGAAGCACGCATCGCAACATGCCACGTGGGGTCTTCGACCTGCATCGGACTCTGCGGCGTAACGTCGCCTACGACGGGACACTCTTTCAACTGGAATGGCGGCGGCGGCGCCGCCGCCCGCGCGACCTGTTCGTACTGTGCGACGTAAGCCGATCGGTGCGCAACGTAGCGCGCGTGCTCCTGGTGTTTCTGCACGCGCTGCGAGCAGAGTTGCCGCGAATGCGCGCCTACGCGTTTTCCAACCGCGTGGGCGAGATTACCGACGCGCTGCAGCGCGATACGGCATCCGTGGCCGTCGAGCGGGCAATAGCTGACTGGGGCAGCGGCACAACCGACTACGGCGCCGTTCTGGCCGAGTTTCACCGACTGCACGCGCGCGATTTGACCCGTCGCACGACTGTTCTCGTTCTCGGGGACGCACGCTCCAACCACCTGCCGGCGGGTGTGGACACACTGCGGAGCATGCATCAGCGTGCGGGACACATCTACTGGCTGAATCCGGAGGCAAGAGCTACCTGGGGTACCGACGACTCGATGATGCACGCATACCGGCCATTCTGCGCACGCGCCGAAGTTTGCGCGAGACTGTCCGATATCGAACGCTTCTCCGCACTGTTGATCCGCGACCGCTGACGCCCGAACTCAGGCGTTGCGTTCTGTAACAAACGACAGCGTCGGTCCAATCTCACGATGCAGGACCAGATCTGCAAATGCATCCAAAGGCGTCGCTTCGCGGTTCACGATCACAAGGCTCGCGCCAAGGCGCTTGGCCATTTCCGGAAATCCGGCCGCGGGATACACCTGCAACGACGAGCCGGCAACAATCATCAGATCGCACCTACGCGTCACGTCCTCCGCGCGCGCCATTGCTGCCTCCGGCATGGCCTGCCCAAACGAGATCGTCGCCGACTTGACGATTCCACCGCAGGCCGAACAGGGTTCAACGCGGTCGAGTTCCGTGAACTGGCGTTCTAAATCCGCCATTTCGTAGCGCGTCTGACAGCTGAGGCATGTCGCGTAACTTGCGTTGCCGTGCAATTCGACCACCTGATCGTCGTCGAGCCCGGCGTTCTGATGCAGGTTGTCCACATTCTGCGTGATGACCGCCACACCCTTTGCACTGTTGACGATTGAGGCAACCGCGTAGTGACCCGCGTTCGGCGTCGCATTCTCCATCACACGTTCGCCCTCGAACCGCCGGCGCCACGACTCCTGGCGCACATCGTCCGACGCGACAAAATCCTGAAACTGGATCGGCTTCATCTTGGTCCACAACCCCGTACCCGGCGAACGGAAGTCCGGAATCCCCGATTCGGTACTGATTCCGGCGCCGGTGAAAAATGCAATGTGATTGGACTGTGCGAGTAAGGTTACGAACTGTTCGAGGTCGTCTTCGGCTGTCGACATGGTTTCACGGCTCTTCTGTTCGCTGGCATCACACGTGCTTTCGCGACACCTGTCAACTATGCTTCAAGCATGCACACGATCGAGTTCTTCTTCGACTGCTCCAGTCCGTGGACCTACCTCGCGTTCGAATCGATTCAGCCGATTGCGGCGCGGGGCGATGTTAATCTGATTTGGCGCCCGGTCCTCGTCGGCGGCGTGTTCAACGCCGTAAACGACAGCGTCTATAGCAGTCGTGCAAACCCTATTCCCGCAAAGGCCCGTTATTATCAGAAGGACTTGGCCGACTGGGCGGAACTGGTAGGCGTGGACATCGGCGCGCCGCCGGTGTTTCCGGTAAACAGCGTAAAGGTGATGCGTGGCGCGTTCGTAGCAATAGAGCAGGGAGTGCTGGTCCCGTACGCGCGTGCTGCTTTCCAGCGGTACTGGACTGAACTGCAGGACATTTCCCAGGACACCGAGGTGGCCAGAATCGCATCGGCCGCAGGTCTCGATCCGCAGATGTTGTTGGACCGCATAGCAGAACCCGAGTACAAGCAGAAGCTGCGCGAGAGCACCGACGAACTGATTCAGCGTGGCGGGTTCGGCTCACCAACGATGTTCCTCGATGGCAGCGACATGCTCTTTGGCAACGATCGTATTCAGCTGCTGGCAAGCAAACTGGACTGAACGTCTCAACCCGTTGCCAATACCAATCCCCTTGGCGGACGCGTGAGCGCAGCGGCAACCGCCTGAGCGCATTCTTCCGGGTCCATGGTGTCGGTAGACACTTCGACGTCGTACGGCACGTCGTGCGCATGGACGGTGTGGAAGTGTGCACGCGCCGTTCCTGGAAATCGGCCTGGGCGTGACGACTCGCGCACGTCCAACACGTCGAGCGCGCACCGTACCGCCACGAACCAGACCGGGATTCCGTCCAGCGCGTCGCGGTAATCGCCCAGATAGTCTGGCGTGAACAGAATGTCGTCCACAATCACGTTGTTGCCTTCACGTGCAAACGCCGCAATCGCCCGCCGCATACCGCGCAACATCGATTCACCCACGTCACCAAACTGAATCGCAGTTACGCGCTCACCACGCACATCCACGGGTACCACATTCAAACCGCGGGCGCCGGGCGTCTGGTCCGGGGCGTTCATTCCCCGGTAGCGGTCCGGCAGCCCGTCGCGAAACTGATCGAGCGCAATATGTTGAAAGGGTTCCGACAACACGTGCTGCAACGCACGCGCCAGCGTGGTCTTACCCGCACTGCTTGTGCCGTTCAGCAATATGACAGACCCGACCTTCATGCGCCGATGGTAACGGGGGTACGCATACGCGACAATTGCGCGGTGAAAGCTCCCACGAGTGCATTCATGTGGCGCGCCGAGGCGTCACTGCCCCAGGACGTGATCTGGCCGGTTCCGGAACGGTATGCCGTCGCAATTTTTGCGGGGTTTGTGTGCGATCGACAGCGCGAGTTGAGCGGCGCGGAACGGCGGATCGTGCAGCGCGCGGTAGACAGCCGACGCAATCAGTTTGCCACGGGTCGGCATCTCGCGCGCCTCGCGCTGGACGCCTTCGGAACGCACACAGACACCATCGGGCGCGATGCGTATCGTCGGCCGATCTGGCCGGAGGGTTATGTTGGCAGCATTACCCACACTGAACAGATCGCGCTCGCCGGCGTAACCGCACGGCGCAGTATGCTCGGGCTGGGGCTCGACATCGAGCGCACGGGTCGTGTCGGTGAAGAGTTGCATGAACGCCTCTTTACACCGCGCGAGCGTAGCCATCTCGCCACGCTCGACCTGACCGATCCGTGGACGCTCGCGTTCAGCGCCAAGGAGGCCGCATACAAAGCGGTTAATCCCACCACGGATGAGTTTGTGCCCTTTCAAGACGCCGAGATTGCCATCGACGTAGCCAGCGCACGGTTCTCGGTCCGCTACACGGGACCGCACGCGCCAACCCGGGTGCTGGATGCTGGCACGGGGTATTTCGGTCATCTGAGCGACCATGTAGCAACTATTTTCATTATTCCCCGCGACGTGGTCGGGTAGGCACCGGATGAGCTCGTTAGCGCAGGCTTGCGCCGGAATCGCGCTATTCGTCGCCCTGTGTTACGTCTGCAGCGAAAAGCGCACTGGCGTACGGTGGCGCCCTGTGATCGTTGGCTGCGTTGTGCAGCTAGTGCTTGCGTTGCTGTTGCTCGGCGTTCCTGCGATCGCATCGGCGCTCCTGCTCGTGAATCGTGGAGTCGCCGCGATCGAACGCGCGACAAATGCAGGAACCGAGTTTGTCTTCGGCTACGTGGGCGGCGCGGCCGCACCGTTCGACGTGGCCGACCCAGCTGCCCAATACGTGTTTGCATTTCGGGTACTGCCGCAGATTCTCGTGTTCACCGTGCTGGTCGCTCTGTTGTGGCACTGGCGCGTGTTGCCGACTGTCGTGCGAGTGCTGGGCAAAGTACTGGAACGTCTGTTCGGTCTGGGCGGGGCAGTGGGGACAGGAGCCGCAGCGAGTCTGTTTCTGGGCATGGTCGAGACACCACTCGTAATCCGGGCCTACCTCGACCGCTTGTCACGTTCGGAACTCTTCACCGTAATGGTGTGCGGCATGTCGACGGTTGCCGGATCAATCATGGTGCTGTACGCCAGCGTGTTGTCGGCAACGCTGGCCGCGCCAATGGGCCACATCATCAGTGCATCCGTACTCAACGTGATCGGCGCAATCTACGTCTCCCGCATTCTCATTCCGCCTGCAGAAGACGAACCGCGTGTGAGTGACAGCGCGAACAGCCTTACCTACGCAAGCTCGATGGATGCGCTCGCGCGCGGCACGATGGATGGGTTGCGCCTGGCGGTAAATGTCGGGGCCATGCTGATCGTGCTGCTGAGCCTGGTGGCCCTCGCAAATCAGTTCGTAGGGCTTCTGGAAGCGTCGGGCGGGCCGCTGACGTTGCAGCGGCTGCTTGGCTGGGCATTCGCGCCCGTGGCGTGGCTGATGGGCATTCCCTGGGGCGAAGCCGGCGTCGCCGGAGGGTTGCTTGGGGTCAAGTTGATATTGAACGAACTGGTTGCATTCGTGGAACTGAGCCGCTTACCGTCGGAGGTGATTACCTCGACCACGCGCATGGTGATGGTCTACGCGCTGTGCGGGTTCGCTAACTTCGGCAGCCTCGGCATTCTGGTCGCGGGATTGACCACGTTGGTGCCGGAAAAGAAGAGCGTAGTCCTGAATCTTGCGCTCAGATCACTGGGCGCCGGTACCGTCGTCGCGTTTATTACCGGCGCTGTCGTCTCATGCGCGCTCGCGCTGACGCAATGGGCGCCCTGGTCAGTTTGACGCGAGCGACACCTTGTCCACCCCAGCGAGTCGAGCCGAGTCGAACACATGCACCATGGTTTCCGTCTTTGAGTCGGGGTGCGGCTGAATAATAACCGGTGCCTCCGGATTTTCCGCATGCAGGCGCTCGATATTGGCGCGTACGGAACGAAAGTCTACGTCGCGCGCCGCGATAATGATGCGATCGCGGTTGGTGATCCGAACCACAATGCTTTTCTTGTCGGGATCCACGGTCTTCGGCTTGTCGTCTTCCGGCTGATTAACATCGAGCCCGACTTCTTTCACGAAGGTGGCCGTAACGATGAAGAAAATCAGCATGATGAACACGACATCGAGCATGGGCGTGAGGTTGATCGCGCCTTCTGATTCCTCGTCCCGGCCTCGGCCGAATAATCTTCTCACTGGAATCCCCCCGGATGATTTGCGCTAGTCTACTCAGGTTGACGGCGGCCGCGCAATCCTCGGCCGCAGCCTGGCGAGCCGCGATTTGCGCCGATTCCATTGCTGGCTTTATGCTCAGCGACATACGTTCGTCGCCTGGAGCAACACACCCGTGAGTCGACAGTCCATCCTCATCCGCCGCCCCCTCGCCGGCGTTATCACAACGTTGACGTTGGCGCTTCTGATCTCCGGTTGCCAGAGCTACCGCCACGGCGGCAGCAGGACCGTGGGGGAGTTTACGGATGACGTCGCGATTCAGACGTGCGTTAAGTCCAAACTGATCAACGACCGCCTGATCAAGGGCATGCGAATAAACGTCGACGTGCGCAAGGGCCTCGTAAGCCTGTACGGCCGGGTGCCGAGTGAGTTACTGAAAACGCACGCGACGACGCTGTCCGAGCAGTGCAAGGGCGTTACCGCAGTAGACAATCAGCTCGCAATTACGTCCTAAGGGACTGTTTTTCAAAGGCGATTATCCCCGGCACAGCCCGCGCACCCAGCTGGGTTATGCACAGACATTCACATGTGTTAAGCGCGAGCCAAATCTTGATTCGATTCTAGATAATCACTTCAAATCGTTGAATAACAATTAAAAATATACGCTGTACAGCGCAATCAGCTCCTTCGCGACCCCACATATCGCGGCAGCCGGCAATTAATCCCCAGAGTTATCCACAGGTTGAAGCCAGTCGCGTGGCGCCAGGAAATCCTCCACAAGACGGGCTTCCACCGATCCCGGGGCCGGCTGATACTTGTAGTGCCAGGCGGCGAGCGGCGGAAGAGACGCTAGCACCGACTCCACACGCCTGCCGCTCTGCAGGCCGTAGCGGGTCCCCCGGTCGAGCACCAGGTTGAACTCCGCGTAGCGACCCCGGCGATATAACTGGAAATTGCGCTCACGCTCGCCATACGCGGTGCTGATCCGACGCGTCAGTATCGGCAGGTAAGCAGGGAGAAATGCATCGCCAATCCGGCGTACGAGCTCGAACGATTCCTCAAACCCGCCGTGGGTCCAGTCGTCGAAAAAGATACCGCCTATGCCGCGAGGTTCGTTACGGTGCGACAGAAAGAAATACTCATCGCACGCCTCCTTCATAGCCGGGTAATGGCCGCCCGCGGCGTCGGCAGCGACGCGATGCCAATGCACCGCATCCTCCTCGAACCCGTAGTACGGGGTTAGATCAAACCCGCCGCCGAAGTACCAGATGGGCACTTCCGTCTGAACAATGAAAAAACGAAGATTCATGTGCGTGGTAGGTGCGTACGGGTTGCGGGGGTGGACAATCAACGAGATCGCGGTTGCCTGGAACGGCTGTCCTGCGGCACCCGGGTTTCGTTCGGTGGCGGCCGGGGGCAGACTCGCCCCAGAGCTGTGCGTGAACTGCACGGCGGCTTTCTCAATGTGTTCGCCATCCGCCAGTACCCTGGGTTGCGCGAACGTGTCGTCCGGACCCGGAATACGTTCGGACGAGAAATCCGCGGTGCCATCTGCCTGCGCCAGCGCGTCGCAGATCGTCGCTTGAAGCTCAAGAAAGTAGTCGCGAACGCGCGAGACGTCTGGCTGCATGCCGTGTTCACCCCGGGGCTCAATAAACGCGTCACTCTATGATGCGCCGTAGTACGATGCCAATCGTGGAAACCACGCGCAGCCTGCCTCCAACGCAAAAAACCCGCCAGTCGGCGGGTTTTGAGCGAGTTCGCGAGGTTGCCGGATCAGCTACGCTGCTGTGCGAAGGACCGACGCCGCAGCAGTGCAACGCCTGCCAGGCCTGCGCCGAGCAGCACAAACGCACCCGGTTCCGGAACGTTCTGGCCTGCGGCCGAGAAGCTCTGGAGCATGCCGCCGTTGGTAGAGACCTGCAGCGCGTAAGGCGTGTCGTCAAAATCCGGGTGGCTGAGCGTACCGTGACCATAGAGGTCATAGAAGCTGCCGCCGTTGTGAACGACAGAAAGCGATTCCAGCACGTAGGTAAAGTTTTTCGCGACCCACAGCACCAGCGGGCCCGTAAACGGCGTATTGATGTCCGCCATATCGATTTCGGTGTCGGGCGTAATCCCTCCGGCCGCGAGATCGCCGGTAGCAAGAATCACGTCGGAACCGGTCCAGGAGAAGGTCCCATCGACCTCATCCCACAGGCCAGCCCAGGCGATATCGCCTTCAATCGGGTCGGCGTAGGCCGGAACGGCCAGCAAGGCGGTCAGCACCACCGCAAAAAGCATCTTCATGAACGACTCCTCTTTAAATTGGGTTCTAAAGACATTCATCGAGTGCCATTAGACGGGAGCCAGACGAAGGATGTTAGGCGCGGCGTGTATGCGTTCGTGAAGCAAGCGTTACATTCGACTACAGGCCTTTCACGAATCCGGGGACGTACTCACATCCAGCGCGAAAACGCGGGCCGATCCGAAATTCAAGGCAGGTTATTTGCCAGGATTCAGGTACATAGCACGTTCAGCGCGCACTCTCTTATGTGCGAACCGGTTCGCCCGTCGGCGCACCCGCGCCGGCGATGCCGCGCGCCACGCTGTCCAGATCGTCGCGTAGCCAGCGCGCGGCCAGGAGATAGGCGAGGGCAGAAACGACATTGAACATGAGGCTGATCACGAGCGCCCAGCGCAGTGATTCGTCTCCCAGGTCCGTCGTCGCGGCCAGAATGTCCGACGCAATACCGGTGAATTGGGGCCCGAGGCCCAGACCGATAATGTTCAGGACGAATAGAAGAATGCTGGACGCCACTGCGCGCATCCGAACCTCCGCCATCGCCTGGGTCATCGCGAACGTGGGGCCAAGGTAGTACGCACCGAAGAAAAATGGGATGGCCAGTACCCACAGCGCAAGCGTCACATCAGACGACAGATACGCGTACGCAGAGAAGGGGACCGAAATGAGCGTTGCCAGACCCGGAAGCCACATGTACCAGCGCTTGTCGCGGGCGCCCAGCCGGTCACCGAGTATCCCGCCAAGCAGCGTACCGGCAATGGAAGCAAACCCAAGGTAGAAGAGCGCAAGCCCCATCTCGCCAGGAGTCAATCCATGCGAGCGCCCAAACATGGCAGGAATCCAGTAGCCGACCCCGTAGCCGACAAACGCATGCAGCGCCCCCGCCAGAGACAGCACGCGAAAACTTTTCAAACGCCACAGATGCCGGAACACGTCCATCACCGGCGGTGCCTCCGCACTGGCCGACAGGCCGTCCGCATGGCCGCGGGGCGGTTCCTTGAGCGTGAGCCGCACGAACACCGCGAGAACGATTCCGGGAATACCTACCAGTAAAAATGCTGTGCGCCAGTGGAAATTGTCGTTGATGTAACCCCCACCCAGGTTACCCAGCATGGTGCCGATCGGAATACCCAGCGCATAGATCGCAAGCGCCGTCGCCCGCTGATGGGCTGGAAACATGTCGGATATCATCGAGTGCGATGGGGGACTGCCGCCGGCTTCGCCCACGGCCACACCGATTCGCGCTAAGAGCAGCTGGACGAAATTCTGCGCCATACCGCACAGCGCCGTCGCGCCGCTCCACAGCGCAAGACACACCGCGAGAATGTTGCGTCGCGACCCGCGGTCTGCGAGCCGGGCAATGGGTATACCGAGAAACGTGTAAAACGTCGCGAAGGCAATACCGCCCAAAAAACCCATCAACGTGTCAGATACGCCGAGGTCCTGGCGGATCGGTTCTACGAGGATGCCCAGAATGGACCGGTCGATGAAATTGAAGATATAGACCACCACCAACACCCCCAGTGCAAACCACCGATAGGCGGGGCGCGAGAGGTAGGGATTTGGGGTTTCTGATGGGTCAGGCACGCCCGGGGTCCGGCGACCAGCGCGGGTTGGCGACAGGCGGGATCGGGTTGGAATCGTTCTTCACTTTCACCGCTACATGATAGAATCGCCGCCACATTGTAGCGGGCTCCGCAGGTGCGTTTTGGACTTTTCATTCTCTGAAGAAGATCGACAGTTTCAGCAGGAAGTGCGTACCTGGCTGCAGGAGGCGTGGCCCGAAGAGGTGCGTGCACGCAAGGCTCGATCGGCCCTCGGGCGGCTCACCAAAGAGGACCACGTCCGATGGCAGAAAAACCTGGCCGCCAAGGGCTGGGCCGCCACGAACTGGCCGGCCGAATATGGCGGGGCAGGCTTCACACCCACGCAGAATTACCTGTTCGATCTGGAATGCGCCCGGGTCGGTGCACCAAATGTCATTCCATTCGGGATTACGATGGTCGCGCCCGTCATCATGAAGTTCGGCACAGCGGAGCAGAAGGAACGGTTTCTGCCGGACATATTGAACTCCGATGTGTGGTGGTGTCAGGGATACTCCGAACCCGGCGCTGGCTCTGATCTAGCGAGTTTGAGAACGCGCGCCGACGACAAAGGCGACCACTACCTGGTTAACGGCGTGAAAACCTGGACGACGATGGCACAGCACGCCGACTGGATTTTCTGCCTCGTCCGAACCAGCAACGAAGACCGCAAGCAACTTGGCATCAGCTTTCTGCTGATTGACATGTCGACACCCGGAATCACCGTCAATCCCATCATCACGCTCGACCAGCCCGCCGAAGGCCAC
The DNA here is from genome assembly GCA_965216695.1 of Candidatus Azotimanducaceae bacterium. Taxonomy (GTDB): domain Bacteria; phylum Pseudomonadota; class Gammaproteobacteria; order Pseudomonadales; family Azotimanducaceae. The sequence goes on from OZ244212.1 coordinate 278,445, forward strand.
CAGGAAATCAACACCGTGTACTTCGAAGACGTCGTCGTGCCGAAGGAGAACCTGGTTGGAGAGGAGGGTAAGGGCTGGACCTGCGCCAAGTATCTGCTGGAATTCGAGCGCGGCAACGCGTATTCGCCAACGCTGAAACGGTCCCTGGAACGCATTCAAACGATTGCCGCCAGCGAGTCCGATGGTTTCGGCGGCACAATGGCCGACGACCCGGCATTTCGGGCGCGTCTGCAGGAGGTGGAAGTTGAGATTCTGGCGCTGGAGTTCACCGAACTGCGCGTGCTCGGCTCGCTGGCCGCCGGCCAGAACGTGGGCCCGGAATCGTCCATGCTGAAGACGCGAGGAACCGAACTGCAACAGGCCATGACCGAACTGGCCTTGGACGCGGTTGGCTGGTACGCGATCCCAGCAGACCGCTCCACTCCCGTACCCGGAGACAATTTTCAGCCGGTGGGGCCCGCGTATGCGAACGGCGTCTCACAACACTATTTCAACACCCGTAAAGTGAGCATTTACGCTGGGTCGAACGAAATCCAGCGCAATATCATGGCGAAACTGGTACTCGGCCTATGATGGCTCGGCGTGCGTGCGCTGCGGCGCAAACGCATGCCGACCGAGCACCGCGGGAATCATCGGCCAGGCACGGCCCTATAAGGACATAGCGACCCATGCACGATCCCATCAAAGAATTGCTCCGACACGTACAGGGGCTCTGGCGCTACCGCTGGCCCGGTGTTATCGCCGGTACGCTGGCCTGCGTGCTGGGCTGGATCGCGATTATGTTCATTCCCGACACCTACGAAGGCAAAGCACGGTTCTATGTCGATTCGGGTACGCGCCTGAAGGAAGTGGTAACCAACCTCGGTCTCGAGCCGGAAGTAAGTTCGCTGATCTACATGGTTCGCCAGGCCGTGCTGTCCCGACCACAGCTCGAAAAGGTTGCCCGCGAGCACGATATGGACCACGGCGCGCGCAACGACGAGGACTTCGAACGCATTCTGGTTCGACTGCGTGAAAGCCTGAGCATAGAGCAGGGCAGGGGCAACGAGGGCCAGAACCTGTTCGATATCAGCTACGAGGGACCCAATCCGGAGATCGCGAAATCCGTGGTTGCATCCCTGCTGTCCAGCTTCGTGGAGGACGTGCTCAGTAAGAAGCGTGAGGACACGCACCGAGCGAAAGACTTTCTGAGCGACCAGCTCGACTACTACCGCACGCTGCTATCGGACACCGAGCGCAAACTGGAGCAGTTCAAGCGTGAGAACCCCGGGTTTGTTGTTGACGACCGTGGATCGTTTTTCGACCGCCTGGAACGGTCTCGCGAGAACGTGGAAACGTTCACGCGGGAACTGCAGGTGGAAGAACAGAAAGCCGCAGAGATTCGTCGGCAGTTGAACAACATTGTGCCGTTTGCGATTACCGAGGATGGCGGTGCCTCCTACCTGCCGGAAACGTCGCGGCGTATGACCCTGATTCAGCAGCGCGACGAGCTTCTTCTGCAATACACGCCGGAACATCCCGACGTAAAAGCGCTGAACGAACAGATAGCGCGTGTGGAACGCCTTGAGCAGCGTGCGTTGAATGACCTGCGGGACAATCCCGACGGCGCGGCCACCGCAACCAACCCCGTGTACATCGAAGTGCAGATTGCGCTCAGTGAAGCCAACGTGGCGGTTCAGGAAAAGCGCGCAATGCTGCGTGATGCGATCGCGCGGCGCGAGCGCCTCGAATCGTTCGTCGACACCGCACCGGCGCTTGAGCGCCAGTTCACCCAGCTAACCCGCGACTACCGCGAGTACCAACAGTTCTACGACGAGGTGCTGCAGCAGTCCGAGCGCGAGCGCATCGCGCGGATCGGCGAAGCCCAGGACCTGGTGATGTTCAACATCATCGATCCGCCGGTCTCGACGCAGATTCCGATTGCCCCGAAACGAGGACTTCTATGCTTCCTGAGCATTCTGCTCGGCCTCGGCGTCGCCGCTTCGATCATGGTGGTGCTCAACTTCCTCAATCGCGCAGTGCACGACATCTACGACATCGTCGCGATCAGCGATCTGCCGGTCCTCGGCTCCGTGAGCACGCACGATGCGGTCACGCCGATACACCAGCGACTGACGCCGATAGCGGTGTACGGGCTGGCGTTCCTTGGTATCTCGGCGTTTGTGCTGCTGTTCTCGAGCGAACTGTCCTACGCGATCCGAGCGATCGTCAGCTGATATTCCGTAGAACGGGGCGCCGCACGGCGACCCCGGCAGCCCGAGGCTGCTCGATGGTCCGATCGTCCAGCAATAAAGCTTTCGCCTCCATTTTCTTTCCATTATGATCCTGCCGGCAGCTAGCTTGCGGGCGCGCGTGCGCCGCAGTTGAGCCGGTCAAGGTTTTTCACATTGGGAGAGGTTAATGGCAGCACACAGACTCGTGTTGGGACTCACGTTACTCTCGTTTGCGGTGGTGGGGCTGGTCCCCGCGGCAACCGTGCACGCAGAGGATCGCCAATACGTCATCGAAGAAATCATCGTAACGGCGCGAAAGCGTGAGGAAACCGCACAGAGTGTGCCAATTCCTATCACGGCACTTTCCGAGGAACTCACAAAGTCCACGATCCGGGACATGACCGATCTGAACGGGTTCGCACCAAACGTGACGATTGGCCGCGATAGCTCTCGATCGGGCGCCGCCAGCGTCACGATTCGAGGCATCAGCCCGACGCGTACCGACGACAACTCGTTCGACTCGCCGATCGGCATCATGATCGACGGCATCTACCTCGGCTCTCTGGCCGGCCAGATCCTCGAGAACTTCGACCTGGAACGGGTAGAGGTATTGCGCGGTCCGCAGGGCACGCTGTTCGGTAAGAACACGGTCGGCGGCGTGGTGCACGTGATTCGATCACGCCCGACCGGAGAGCCCGGCGCCAAGATCAAGGCAACCATCGGCAAGTGGGACCGGCGCGAATTCCGCGGTGTCTTCAACCTGCCGGTTGTCGATGAAACGCTCGCGGCGAAACTCTTCTTCACGAGCATTCAGGATGACGGCTTTATGAAGCACGTCGACGGCGGTCGGATGCCTGAGAAGGACTACCAGAATTACGGCGTTACGTTCCTGTGGAATCCCACGGACAACTTCGAAGCGCTGTTCACCGCCGAGCGATTCGTAGACGACAGCCAGGGAGCGGCGTTCCTCACCAACTTCAATCTGGCACCCGGCGTCTCGCCTGCACCCTCCGACCCGCGTCAGCAGGATCTGTCGGGCGGCTTCCTGGCGTGCACGCTATTCAACAGCGGAGCGGTACCCACGTTTAACTCCGGCGTACCGTGCCGCACGGACTTGAGCAAGCCGTCAACTACCTCCCTCGATACGCGTAACCCCTACGAGTTGGACACCGAAGCCTATACGCTGACGATGTCCTGGGATCTGAACGACAACTGGCGGCTGGTTTCCACCACCGGTTTCCGTGAGCAGGTTGAGGATCGCAAGTACGACTTCGACGGCACCGAAGCCGACCACATTACGATCGACCGTAAGAACGACTACGAGCAGTTCAGCGAAGAACTGCGCATAGAGGGTACCTGGGACAATCTTTCGATCGTTGCGGGCGCCTACTACTGGGACAGCGAGTTCACGCAGGACTGGGTAACCGGCGGCGAGTTCTGGAAGTTTGTAGGTACGTTGAGCGGATACGACCTGTCCGACAACACCTGGATTCTGGGCGGCGCTCTGGTGCCACCGGCCGGCGGCGTACGCGACGCGTTCGACATGGGCTTGAGTCCTCTGGAAGGCTGCTTTGCATTGATGTTCGGCAATGTACGCTGTGACACTCGAACCCCGCTTACAGGTATGGGTCCGGGTCTGATCCAGGAACTGTTCGAAACACAGAAAACAGAATCCACGGCACTGTTCTTCCAGGCCGACTGGACGTTTGCGGAAAACTGGACGTTAACCGCAGGACTGCGCTGGACCGAAGAGAAGAAGGACTTCGTTGCCGGCCAGGCCTACCTGGGACCCAAAGCCTTGTCGTTTGATCGCAACTTCCCGGACTTTGTCGACCTCGACAACAAGTGGGACGAGATTTCTCCGAAGGTCGGATTGTCGTATCAAATGACCGACGACGTGCTCGTTTACGCTTCTTACACGGAAGGCTTCCATTCCGGCGGCTTCTTCGGCGTAAACCAGAACATCGCCGACTTCCTGCGTAACCAGTACGACCCGGAGTTTTCGAAGAACTACGAGGTGGGCGTTAAAAGCCAGTTGATGGACAACCGTCTGCAGTTGAACGCTTCCTACTTCTTCAACGACTTCGAAGACAAGCAGGAAGAGTCCGTACAGTTCGACGGTTCAACCAACACGGTGGCAACGGTGTTCAGCAACGCCGCTGCAGTAACCTACCAGGGCATCGAAGTGGAAGCGCAATTTGTCGTGAACCAGTACGCCAAGCTGTTCGCCACGTTCGGCTGGCTGGATGCGGAATACGACGAATTCGAAACCGACATCAACCCCAACGATGATGCGTTGGCGGGGCCGTCGATCGTCGACGCAACCTTCCTTACGCCACGTAATGCCCCTGAATTCACGTACGGTCTCGGCGGTACGCTGAACTTCGTGGTGGGACAGGGCGAGATAGAGGTTTTCGGCAAGTACTCGTATGTAGACGAGTTCGAAAGTGACCTGCTGAACCTCGACGTAGGCCGCGTGAGCGACATCGAAGACCTGAGCGCATCAATTGCGTACGTTCAGGACAATTGGCGCATCACGCTGTTCGGGCGCAACCTGACGGACGAGCAGAGTGAAACGCCGGCGATCATTGCGCCGCTCTTCGCATCGGGCACGCTGACGCCTGGCACGAGCTGGGGTGTGGATTTCACGATCAACTTCGAGTGATCCGGCAATCCTGAACGCGCGTAGCTAACGGCACGCGCGTGATAGAGATCGAAGGCCCGCCTTGGCGGGCCTTCTTTTTTTAGGCACCTACGCGCGAAACGTCATGACGCAAGCAGTTGTTGCGCTTCATTCTCTACAGCGGTGCCTTTGAAAAAATCATGGTTGTTGTCGGCGTATAGATGCACCGAATTTTCAAAGGCGAACTTCCTGAAGTCTTCCCGGGTGAACAACCCGGCTTCAAACTGTTCCCACGCTTCAGCCGCTGCGTGCGCCATATCAGTTACATCCCAATGGCCAAGATCAAAACTCATGATTGCGCGGATTTGTTCGCCTAGAGGATTAATCCGGCGATCAAAAGCGATGCACGAAAGCGGATCGTCCGCTTCGCAGCCAAAGTAAAAGTTTGGGATGAAACGGTCGCGAAGGTCTTCTTCACATTGAATGTTCATCGCCGCAAAGTCGTTAATATGTTCGGGATCCACGTGCTTCGGATTGACCATTAGCGTTTCCTCAAACTTATCCATCCTGGCGACAACGTCGGGAGCGCCATACTCCCTGAACAGACGTTCTGCTTCGGCAAGATCCAGACTGGTGGGCGCCAGCCGATTTAGAGCTCCTGGGGAGCGCTTTTCCCAACGGCTGAAGAGGTCGGCATAAAGTCGGACTCCGTTCTGGACACCGCCTTCAAGAAGCGCAACACGTAGTTCCGGGAACCGTGTTGTAACGCCACCCATGAGGAGACTTTTGGCAAGCACCTCACCCGCGGCAGCGAAGTGTCCCATGTGGTTGTACATATAGTTTGAAATCGATTTACGGTCGTCGAAGCCCATGCCACCGGAGTGGGTCGCAACGGGAAAACCAAGTTCAATACATTTTGCCCAGACCGGGTCGTAGTCGTGTGCGCTGTCTATGCCGAACGAATCCAGCCAGGTATGTTTCCTTGCCATCGCCGGGTGTCCGTCCGCCGTACTCGGGACGGGGCGTCGGACATAGGAGGAAATCATCGCCACCTTCAGACCGAGCGCAGCTGCGTGATCAAGTTCCGTCAAGGCCACTTGTGGCGTGTCCATCGGGATCATCGCAACCGGCGTCATGCGATCCGCGAATTCGCGGTATCCGTCAGCCACGTACTCATTGTAAGCGTGGCAGGCGACTACCCGGTCTTCCTTCGTACCCATGCCAAGGAACAGCCCCTGGGTTGGATAAAGGACCATGAAGTCAATGCCAAAGTCGTCCATCCGTTCGTAGTAAAGCCTCGGGAGCATTGCCGAGCAGCGATCAAGCGTATTTTTGGTAGGGAGCGCCCACCAGGGACCACGCATCGGACGTCGATAAACCTTCTCGTCTTCAGACATGCCGTACCAACCCGCAGATTTGCTACCGGTTTCGAATCGGTCGGCAAGGTCACCGCCGCCTGCAGCGCGAACGTAGTCGAGTAGGAGAGGGGTGTATTCGATGATGTGACTGTCGCCATCGATCAGCGGGTGGTCAATTTTCGAACGCGCAATAGCGGCTTCGGTGGTCATTGGCCCTCCCGTGTGAACGATGGCCTGAGTTAAATTGTCACATTAGGTCCGGGTTGTCGATACACAGGAAATTCAATACGGTCTACGGGACGCCCACGAATGCAGGGAGAAGTGTTAACTAGGACTCCCGAATCTAGCGCGGTTGACGGCTAACCAGGACTCTACGAGCTGAGGGACGTCGACGAAGATCGCTTCGCGAACGAAAGCAGGCAAATTGGCGAGCACTAATACAGTTTTTGTCCCGCAGGGGCATCGTCGAATGTAAACGTGAGCAGCCTAGTCCTAACTAGGATCATGTAGTGGTCCACATCGACTTGCTGGAATCTCGAAAACGTATTCATGAATAGTCCATGCTGCCATTTGTCTTCGATCCACCGATTGCCGCCGTCTACAGTTCTCGCTATCACACCATCAGGCGTCGATCGAGATCCATGATGAGCGATCGCTACCGCATCGTTCTCAGACCGAACCGCAACGAATCCCAGACGTTTTGAAGCATATATTCGAGTCCAAGTCTCGCCCGTGTTATTTGTTCGAGCTAAAGCCATGCCACCATCTACAAACGCGGTGATGTAATACGTGTCATCAGATGCCACATGGAGGCCGTTTACAGACTGATACCCGGTGTGAATTGTGTCTACTTCTCGTCCGTCATGGTCCAGCCTGAGGATCCGACCTCCCCGCTGGCCGAGTAGATAAATGTGGTCGTCAGAAAGAATCATCTTTGGATTTGCAACACTATCTGGATGGTCAACACGTGAGTCCCAGCCCAACGGTTCGTAGAGAATGCTCCAAGTCTGACCTAGATTGCTGGACTTCATTAGCTTCAAACTAGTTCGCGTATGGCTCTCGCCGTACTCCAACACAGCTTGATAAAGTAGTGCGAAGGCATTGCCGTTCTTGTCAAATTCGAGTATCGGGATAATGCCGCGCAGTTGTTTGTATTCGAATCGTTCCCAGCTATCTCCGCTATCCACCGTCGTAAGAACAACGGTTCGATGCTGGCATGCTTTCGGACAACCAGTGGTATCGTGTATGGTGAGAATACCTTCGTTCACGTTTCTGAAGCGTATCGTGAGTGGGTTACGATCTGACCGAATCGATTTCTTTGTCCAACTTTCGCCGCCATCTAGCGACCTGTAAACCACAGGGAATTGCGCATGACCACTAGCAACCGCGTATCCATGCATACGGTCTGTGAAGTCAAAGTCTTTCAAACCGTAATCAATATGGGGCCCCAGTCGTGAAGTCATCCAATCTGCATTGGTAGGGAGTGAATTAGCAGAATGGTCAGCGATCAAGGGAGTAACATAGTTTTGCGATCGAAAGCTGGCATAAACTTGTAGCGTTAACAAGGTTATGGCTATTGCGAAAACTAGTCGTCGTGGTGTTCGCATTTCACGAGCGCTCCCCCGAAATGTGGTGTCGACGCCAGGCATTTGGAAGGGTACCAATACTACAGATCGTACACGCGGATCTTAGGCTGCCTTCAGCAGTTTTGCGGAGACATTCACTTCGCTAACCATCATGTTAGATAGAGAGAGAAGCGCAGCTTTGATTTGGGACAGCCGAGCAGAGCACCTGCATATTTTTAACATAATATATATTATGCGCACTAAGATATTGCGGCGGCCCCAGCGCCCCTCAGCTCAGTGCCACGGTAAATCAGCGCCGCGCCTTACGGAGCCGTTTGCGCCGCTGAGCTCGGGAAATGCCCGCGTTGGATGGCGCTGACGAAATCCCCACAGAACGGTCACCAGCTACAGCCAGCGGCTGATCCGCCGAGTCCGGCTCATCCAGCGAGTCTATGTGCCGAGCCAGCGCACCCACGGTTGGATATTCGAACAGAGAACTGATCGGCAAACGGCGATCGAACTCGTCGCTCAACATGCCCTGCATGCGAACGGCCAGGATCGAGTGGCCGCCCACATCGAAGAAATTTGAGTCCACCGCGATGTCATCGCGCTCCAGCAGCGATTGCCAGATTGTGAGTACTCGGCGTTGGGTTGCGCCCTGAACGCGAATTTCGCCTGCAGACGTCGATGGCACGGCTGCGTCTGCGAGTGCTCGTCGGTCGATTTTACCGTTGGGCGTCAACGGCATTGACTCCACGCGAACGAACTGCCCGGGCAACATATACTCCGGCAACGACTTGCCCAGTTCCTTACGAAGCGTGCGCGCATCCAGCTCGCGTTTCGCGGCGTAGTACGCGGTCAAGCGATCGCCGGAGCGGTCCACCATCACACAAACCTGGCGAACGTTTGCAACCCGCGCAAGTTCGGTTTCCACTTCTCCCAATTCAATGCGGTATCCCCGCAACTTCACCTGGTCGTCATTGCGATTGAGATATTCGATGTCGCCGGTTTCCAGGAGGCGAACAATGTCACCGGTGGCGTAATAGCGTTCGCCGTCTATGACCTTGAAGCGCTCGCGAGTCAGAGTGGCCCGATTGAGGTAGCCGCGCGTCACCCCTGCCCCACCGATGTGCAGTTCACCAGGTAAGCCGATCGGGCACGTCCGACCGACGGGATCGAGAATCTTCACCGTGGTGTTGGCAATCGGTTGACCGATGGTCACGCGATCGCCGGGCGTGAGCCGGCGCGTTAGTGACCAAACCGTGGTTTCGGTTGGGCCGTACATGTTGATCACGCGGCCGTGCTCGACTCTGGAGACGAGTTCGTCAGCCGTAACCTGCGGCAGCGCTTCACCACCCACCAACAGACAGTCGAGCTTCTCGAACGCAGCAGCGGCGTCCGCGTTCATCAGAAACATTCGCGCCTGCGACGGCGTGCACTGCAGGTGGGTCACGCCATATTGACGTACCAGTCGCGCGAAGACCGTCTCCTCACGCTGCACGGGCTCCGCGTTGACCCGGGCCAGCAACGGCAGGCTTTCCACCACCTTCGCGTCGTCGATTCCGAAATCGATCAGGCAGGCAATTTCGTCTACGCCGCGTTCCGCCATCTCCGCAACCCGCTGACGACACCGATCCACGTCGCCAAACAGTCCGTGGCGGCGGAAATACCGCTGGAATGCAAACTCCAGCAGATCGTCCATATCCTGCTCGCTGATCTGTTCAAAGTAATCGTCCATCGAACGCTTGCCGTCGTCCGAAAACTGCGCAAACGCCGGAAAATCCCATGTGGCGTCTTTGATCAGCGAGAGCGAACTTTTCAGGAACGCCTTCATCGGCGCGCGCGCAGCGGCCTCTGCCGACGCTATGTCTTCAGCCACGAAGGTATGCAGCATCAACGTCACGTGTCCATCGTCGTGACCGGCCGCGCGACGGGCGCTACGGTATGCCGCAATGTTTTTCACCAGGTCTTCCTCGGACTGACCCAGCAAATGAGTCAGTACGTTGAATCCCAACTCACCTGCGCGCGCAAAGGTATCGGTAGATCCGGCCGACGTAACCCAGGTCGGAAGTTCCGATTGCACGGGTCGCGGAAGGCTGCGCACCTCTACCCGCCCGTTTGGACCCTCGAAAGGCACCGCTCCGCCCCGCCACAGCGCACGCACCTGCTCAATGCCTTCGAACATGCGATCCTTCGCACCCGAGAAGTTCTCCGGGGCAAGTACGAAGTCGTTAGGCATCCATCCGGACGCAAACGACACCCCTACCCGGCCGCCGGAAAGATTGTCGACAATCGACCATTCCTCCGCAACGCGAATCGGGTGATGCAACGGCAGCACACAACTGCCCGCACGAATCTGAACGCTATCGGTAACCGCCGCGATGGCCGCGCTCACGACCGAGGGATTGGGAAACAAGCCGCCAAAGTCGCCAAAATGCCGCTCCGGCGTCCAGATTGCCGTGAAACCGTTCTGATCCGCAAACCGCGCACCGTTCAGCAACAACTCGTACGCCGGCTGCCCCGTACCCGCCACATTCGATTGCGCGGTGTTCCAGTAGTACAGGCTCATATCCACATTCGCGGCAGGCATGCCAGCCGCTGTAGCACCGGTTGCCCTGAAGTCGTCTTCGTACAGCACCACGTGCATTCCGCGCGACAGGCTCCACCACAACTCGAGCACCGAAATATCGAAGCTGATACTCGTAACGGACAGCATTACACCGTCGGTGCATTCCACACTCCCATCCATAGCCAGACAGAAGTTCGATACGTTGTCATGACCGACCAGTACGCCTTTGGGCTGTCCCGTGGAACCGGACGTGTAAATCACATAGGCTAGTGCACTCGCCACTGCCCGCTCAGGCAATGCTGCATCCGTCGCTGCATCGAGTTCTTCGAAGCGAATCAGCGGACACCTCAAACCGGAGTAACGCTCAGCCGCGGCGCTGTCCGCAAAACACAGGTCGAGTTTTGCATCGACAACAATGAAACGGATCCGCTCGGAAGGATATTCGGGATCGAGTGGGAGGTAGGCGTATCCGGCGCGGATGATGCCGAGCATGGTTGCCACGGCCTCCAACGACCGCGACATGAGTACCCCTACGGCCGTGCTCGCCGGCGGATTCGCGGTCAAATACTCCGCAACCCGGGCGCTGCGCTCCAGCAACGTGTCGAACGACCAGGTGGTGTTACGGTGCGTCAGGGCTGGCCGGTCGGGCTCCGAATGCGCCAGGGATTCAATCTGCTGAAATGGATCCGTCTCCGGCAATGGTGTCTGCGTGTCATTGATCTTGGACAGCAGGTCGCGATCCCGCTTGCCGATCAGTTCGAATCGCTCAGACTCACCGGTCGTGTGCTCAAGGAACTGCGCCGCCGCGCCGAGGAACTCCGGGAGGCGTTCGACGAACCAGTCTCGATACGCCGAGTGAATCGTGATCGTTGCGTCATCTTCACACGCGCAGATGCAAATCCGAGGCGATCCTCGATCGGCTGCAAGCCCGTCGAGGCGTGCTTTCATTTCATCCTGCGATTGTGCGAAGTACACGCCGACCTCAGGATTGGTCACCGCTGCAGCGAAGTCTTGATACTCGGGGAATCGCATCGCAAAGTCAGCCGGGAATCCTCCCGATGCGCTCGCCGCACTCACAGGGTCCGCACCCAGCGGCTCGTCGCGCTCGAGGTCGACGTCAATCGGCACCCACGGAATCACATACCCGCAGGATGCACGACTGCGTTGTACGAGCGCTTCATCGCTCACGCAGATCGACATGCGTGTTCTACCTGCTAAGGCACCGAACACCATCGCCGACGTCAACAGCGTTCGCTCACGCAGCGCTTTCCCGGACGCCGGAAATCGAAACCGCTGACGAACCGGCTCGGGAACCGCCGTGCGTTCGCCCTCCAGCGTCAGGACCTCGAACGTGCGGGCACGCGGCACCCAACGATGTACGTCCACGTGCTCGCACGCATGCGCATCCGGAGGGCCCGAGCGCAATGGTTCGCCAGACGCAGCCAGCACTGACGGTTCTACGGGATTGCCTGACATTGACGTCAGTCCAGTAACCGCGACGCTCGTATTGTTTCCGCAGGCGACACGAATGCTGTCACCATGCTGGAAAACCGTGCCGGGTGGATGATCGCACGCCTCGGCAATCTGCAGCGCGTCGATCTGGAAGCACGCACCGTTCGCAACACACTTCAGTGGGCCAAGCGGATTTCTGAAACCACCCGCGTGCAATGCGCGGTAGCTGCGATGCAGGTCTTCAGCGCTCAAACTCCAATTCGCAAAGCCCGCGTTGTCCGGCATGCGGTCCCGCGGAAAGTACGCCTCGACCTCCCGCGATGGCTGCTCCGTAAGCGTTCCCTGCTCTAACCCTGAAATCAGGCGTCGGAATGATATCAATCCGGCTTCGAAGCATTTTGTGTTGAGACTCAGCTGAGTCTCCGACGGCGCAAGTGCCACCGGTTCCCTCAACAGCAGTCCACCTTCATCCACGCGATCTGTAATCACGTGCCAGCTGATTGCAAACTCCGTTCGACCTTCTGCCAACGCCCACGCAGGTACGTTAAGACCGCCCATCTCCGGCAACGGGCCGTCGTGAAAGTTTATGCTCAGGCGGCGGATTGAACTCAACACTGCCGGTTCGATAATGGCGAAGTTGGTGATACTGAAGAGGTAGTCGAACGGAATGGGAAGATCGATCAACCCCCGGGGGCTGTTCAACACACGAATGTCATTTGCCCGGGCCCATTCCTGAACCCTATTGCTGCGCGTACATACAGCGCCGACGGTCCAACCGCGCTCCAACAGGTGATCACCGCACAGCGTAAGCAGCGACAGCTCACCCACCAGAGCAACCGAAGGGGTTTCCGATGCACTCATTGCACGCCCTCTATCCACGTCACAATCTGCTGAACGATGCTGGTATGCAGCAGCACACCGCCAAACGTTTTCACCTGGTTCCAGTCACCGTTACTCGGAATGAGCTCAAACGCCTCATGCCCTTGCTGCGCCAGCCGTGCCCGCAGAGTTTGAAACTCTTCCCGCTCATGTGAGCAAACCACGGAAACACTGTCGAAGTTCCGGTACTCCACCTGCATCAGGTCGAGCGAACTCAGTTGGTCCATTGCGAGGTGCGTCAATGGAAATCCATTGACGCCCACCACATCCAGATCCCGCAGATTCCCCAGATCGCCGTTCTGGGTAGAGATACGCGGCGCTAGATTCAGCATCTCGTCCACATAGCGGTCGCCGTTGATCACCGGATCCCACAACACCAGGTCCTTAACGGCACCACAATCTTCCGCCGCAAGTACTGCTTGCGCTGCGCCCAATCGTAGTCCAACCAAAGCGATGCGATCGAGGTCCGTCGATGCCAACAATTCGTCTACGGCGGTGCGGATGTCGGCGACGCCCGATTCGAGCGTCACGCTTTCGCCATCGCCAGATGAGTCGCCGGAGCCCCGGTAATCGAAGCGCAACACATGGCTCCCCGCTTTACTCAGCAGGAACCCCAGCTGCCGGAACGCGCGATGCGATCGCATGTATTCCTGGCCGAAAGGCGGACACAGCACCACGCCTATGGAGCGTTCTTCCGGACCCGTCGGCGGGTAATACACGCCGAACAGCTGCTCGTCTGCGGTGCCGAAGAAGAAGGGGTTCACCGTTATCTCCGCAGAATGCGGCCAAGCAACCCCCGCGACCCGGTATCGGGCTCGGCCTCGCCAGCGTCCGAGGGGGTGATCTGCTCGCCGCATTCGCGTGCTATCTGTTCGAGCGTCTGAAGTAGGATCGATTTGGGTTGCAATCGAACACCGAGTTTCTTATCGATCGCCGCGATTGCTCGGATCGACAGGATCGAATGGCCACCGATGTCGAAAAAGTTGTCATGCACGCTGACCCGCTCAATTCCGAGAATCGATTGCCAGATGTCCGCGATTGCGCTTTCGATGTCGTCGCGCGGCGCAACGTAGTCGTCCAGCGCAAGCGGATCTGTGAGTCGTCGCCCGTCCACGCGCCCGTCGCCAAGCCGCGGTATTTCGTGAAGCTCTTCGAAATGCTTAGGCAACAGGTCACCACGCAGTTGGTTACGCAACTGCCCGCGCATTTCGCTAACCGTCGCATGCGCGCCATCGGCAAACACAACGTGCGCAACGATGTAGTCTTTGTCGCCACGTCCATAACGGCGCACTGCGCAGTCGGCAATTAACCGGCTCTCAAGCAATGCCTCTTCCACTTCCAGCAGTTCCGGCGGCGTTTCAAATTCTTCCGGTGACCCGGCATCCGCATGCGTCTCCGCTATATCGTCGAGAAGCCCCTGGAGAGGTGTGGGGGACACCACCAACGTCGGCGGTAACGCGTGGCCGAGAAGAAACTCCAAAGCCGCGTCGCCCTGCGCGTCGCTCAATCCACGTTCAAGCACCGCATCGAGCAGACCGTCGGACAAATCGGTACCCTCAGAGGCCACGTCGTTGTCCTGATCCGGCGGCGCACCCAGGCCATCCACCCGCTGCACCATGAACTGCTCGATCGCAATCAGCAGATTGCCCGAAGGGTCGTAGATATCGATGTCGAAAACGGCGAGTCCGTGGGTGTCCTGTTCCGCCTCCACGGACAGGTGCCGTACGTGACTGAAGCACTCAGCCGGAAGGCGTTCGAATACTCTGATCGAGGAGTAGCCGAGCGGCACGTAGAAATCCGCCTCCGGATCCATTCCCGGAATGAGTTTCTGTGCACCCGCCGTAGCCATATCGATCATCGCCGGATGGAGTGCGCACTGGTCCAGGTCATCGCGAAACTCGGTGCCGAGTTCGAGCTTGATGATTGCTTCGTCGTCCCCGAAACGCGCCCACTTGAACGCGCGCCAACGATCGCCGAAATCCAGATGCGGATGATGGTCGGCGTCGTCGAATGTCTGTTCACCGCCACGACAGCGCGCAAGCAGCGACTGCAGATCGACGCTCGGTGGCCGCTCATCGGTTCCACACACCTGTATCGTCCCCGTCGCATGTTCTATGCGTTCGGCGCCTGCAGATCGGGATTCACTGTAGATCGAGAACTCGCCACTAGCGCCTGTACGCTGCAGCTGGAGGCGGATTTCCTTGCGCTCGTCATCACCGATGAGAAACGGTTCTATAAACGCCACATCGCGCAGTTCCAGCCGTGGTGTTTCGAATTCGGCTGCGCCCGCCAGGTGCACCATCTCGAGGTAACCGGCGCCAGGCATCAGCGACGAACCGCCACGCAGTCGATGTTCGCGCAACACCCAGTCGTCCGCGACCGCGAGTTCTCGCGCATACGCCATGTGGCCCGTAGCTAGCGATCGGCGTACGCTCAGCAACGGATGCTCGATCACATTTCCGATCATGGGCGGACGGTAGACGTTGTCACGACGTTGATCGATGGCCATGCCCGATTCACGCCATGCAACCCAGCCGATCGATGCGGTCGCGCCCCCGTCGGCGCGGGCAACGGCAAACGCATCAAGGTACGCGTTGGCCGCGGCATAGTCGAACTGTCCCGCCATTCCCGCGAACGCCGATACAGACGAGTACACCAGGAAGAGATTCAAACGCCGTTCGCCCAGACATGCCTGCAGATTCTCGGCGCCAATGATCTTCGGAAACAACACACGGTCGGCGACATCCTGCGCATCCTCGAGCAGCAGCGCATGCTCCAGGTGCCCAGCCGCATGGACAACGCCATCGATGGGACCTACCTGTTCGTCGACAGCCTGGA
The DNA here is from genome assembly GCA_965216695.1 of Candidatus Azotimanducaceae bacterium. GTDB lineage: Bacteria > Pseudomonadota > Gammaproteobacteria > Pseudomonadales > Azotimanducaceae. The sequence continues at coordinate 293,942 of OZ244212.1, forward strand.
TTACCGCACTGAGCGCGTCGCGATCGGTAACGTCCGCTATTTCTACCCGAACCGAGGCACCTAAGGACTCCAGCCTGCGCAACAGCAGAATGCGATCGCTAACCGGGTCTCGTTCGTCATGCTTTTCGAGCCACTGGTCCCACTCGGCGCGAGGAATAAAACCCGAACGGCAGACCACAATGAGCGCCACGTCGGGTCCTGCGAGCTGTTCGAGCGTGCGCAACCCAATACCGCCGAGACCGCCCGTCACAAGCACAACGCGCGGAGCCTGGGGACGCGACGGCACATCCGCCGACGCAAGCCGTTGGTGCGTCCCCACATACCGAAGCGCGCCCCGATAAACGCTTTCGCCCGATCCTGTCACGGCAAGCATATCTGCCACAATTCTAGACATGACGTTGATGTCCGGATGTGTAAGATCGAGTCCGCTGCCACCCCAATCGGCAACGTGTACACGCACCGATTCGATCTCGCGGGGTATCACCGCCGCACCGCCGCGTACCATCGCCTTCGCAGGGTCCACCGGGTCGCCCGGAAAATCCATCGCCTGCTCTGTGATGACATGTAGCACGAGCGGAGTGCGGAAGTCGACGCCAGCAATAGCTTTCGCGAGCGCAGCGAGCGCCCGGTGCTCTGGCCACCGCTCGCCACCATACTCGTCGGTTGCGTGGGACGTTAGGTTCGCACCGATACGAAGCGCATCGAACAGGTGTTGCGGTTCGCCAACACGCGCCCGCACATCTTCGAGAACCGCTTCCAGATCGTCCTGATGAAAGGGGCGGATCGTACCTTCCAGGTCGCGGTTCAGTGGCTCGTATGTGTCGCCCACCTTCACGGTTACGAGCGTTTCCGCCGATTGGCGCAGCACGCCAACGAAAGTGCTGTGCAGCGGGCTTGCTCCTACGAGCGCGACCACGCAGCCAGGCGATTGTTCCGGCGCTCTCAGCGACGCCGGTGCCCAGGCACGTTGATAGAGCCAGTCGCTCGCTTCCTCGCTGGCTGCGTCCACGACTGGCGGTTCCGACTCGCCGGCTACCGGGGTAATCCAGTGAAAACGGCGTTCGAACGGATACGTTGGCAGCGGTCGTCTGCGTACGGGGCGTTCGCGATAGTGCGCGTCCCAATCGATCAAACCACCCAGAGCCCACAACGACCCGAGCGCCGTCTTCATGAACCGATAGTCCGATTCATCTGCCTCGGGCGGAGGCAACGACTGTACGATCCCACTCGCCGCAACACCGGGGTGCGCGGCCGCAAGACTGGTCAGAGTTTTACCCGGCCCCACTTCCAGCAACTGTATGTCGTCGTCTCGAACGAGTTCCCTCAGGCCCTCCGAGAACCGAACCGTCTGGCGCATCTGGCGCACCCAGTACTCAGGGTCCACCGCGTCTTCCGAGCGAATCCATGTTCCCGTGAGGTTCGACACGAACGGAATCTGCGGAGCGCTAAGGGTCAGTCCGTTCAGGAAGGCTCTGAAATCCTCGAGTATCGGGTCCAACGTCGGCGAGTGTGCCGCTACGTCGATCAAAATACGTGTCGTGTCGATCGCGTCAGCCGCGAGACGCTTTGCCAGATCTCCGATCGCGTCTGTGGTTCCGGATGCCACCGACATACCCGGCGCGTTGATACAGGCTATGGACAAGCGCTCGTTCAGGTACGGCTCGAGCTGTTCCGGGGCGAGCGGAACACTGAGCATGCCACCAGGCTCAGTGCGTTCAAAAAGCTGCCCCCTGAGAGCCACTAAACGCAACGCGTCTTCGAGTTGGAACACGCCGGCAACACAGGCCGCCGTATTCTCCCCCATGCTGTGGCCGATCATCCGTACCGGCTGAACGCCCCACGACTGCCACACGCGAGCCTGCGCCAGCTGTGTCACAAAGAGCGCCGTAAGCGACTTGGTGGGCGCCTGCAGCGCACGCTGCGCCGCCGCCAGGTGTTCGGGTTCCGGAAACAGTAGCGCGCGCAGATCGAAGTCGACTTCGCCCGCAAGAATCTCCAGACACTCGTCCACTACGCGTCGAAACACGGGTTCGCGCAGATACAGATCGCGCCCCATATTCGGATACTGGCTGCCGCCACCGGCGAACATGAACGCGACCTTCTTATTCCGATCCGTCACCGCGGTGGGCTCGGGAACGTCGGCCGCGTTCGCGTCATTAAGGCGCAATATCAGTTCCTCGGTGTCACGCACCGCTACCGAGAACCGGTACGGCATCAGCGAGCGCCCAACAGCCAGCGTATAGGCAGCCTCCGGCAGTGGCACCGGCTCACGCTCCATGAACGCGGCAAGGTTGTGGCGCATATCTGCAAGCGCCGTTGCAGATTTCGCCGAGAGCACCAACACCTCGTCGGCGTCCTGCGCCCGGTCGGGCACACCGGCCTGGTCGCCATCGCCCGCTTGGTAGCCTTCCACAATCACGTGCGCATTGGTGCCGCCCACCCCGAGAGAGCTGACGCCGGCCCGCCGCGGCGTCAGCGCGTCCGGCCAATCCATCAACGAACTAGTCACGTAGAACGGCGTATCGTCAATAGCAATTGCGGGGTTGATCGCGCTGAAGTTGGCCGTGGGGGGAATCTGACCGTGCTCGATGGCCAGAACGGCTTTGATCAGCGACGCGACACCAGCCGCGGTGTCCAGATGGCCAACGTTGCCCTTCACCGAGCTCAACGCACAATACTGGCGCGCATCCGTCTTCTCGGAAAATGCCTGAGTGAGCGCCGCCACTTCGATGGGATCGCCAATCGCGGTGCCGGTCCCGTGCGCCTCCACCAGTCCAATGGTTTCCGGTTCCACGTCGGCCATCTCGATCGCCTCCGCGATGCAGGCCGCCTGCCCTCCGACACTTGGCGCGAGATAGCTGACTTTGCCCGCGCCGTCGTTGTTGATCGCCGTACCGCGGATGACGGCGCGAATGTCGTCCCGATCCGCGATGGCCTCGCGCAATCGTTTGAGCACGACCACGCCGGCACCACTACCGAACAGCGTGCCCGTAGACGCAGCGTCGAACGGACGACAGATCCCGTCCTGCGACAGAATCTCGCCGTCTTTATAGAGATAGCCCTGGCCGTGCGGCAGCACGATCGTTACTCCGCCTGCCAATGCCAAGTCCGACTCGCCGCTCAGTAGACTCTGTGCCGCAAGGTGCACCGCCACGAGCGACGTCGAACACGCAGTCGCTACATTGACGCTGGGGCCGGTCAGACCAAACGAATAGGATACGCGGGTGGTGAGAAAGTCTTTGTCGTTACCGGTATGTCGAACGAGAAAGTCGCCCATCTCGTTCATCAGCGGCTCATTACCGAACAGATTCAGCGGCATATAGGCGTTGTGTCCGGACCCGGCGAACACACCGATCGCACCGTCAAAGCCATCTGCGCTATAGCCCGCGGCTTCAAGCGCTTCCCAGCACACTTCCAGAAAGTGCCTGTGCTGCGGATCCATCACATCAGACTCGCGGCTGCCGAGGCCAAAAAAGTCGCCGTCGAACAGTTCCATGTCATCCAGGAACATTCCGGCTTTGACGTAGTTGGCGTCCGCTAACTGACTCGCGGGGACGCCGCGGGCGAGCAACTCGGCGTCGGCAAGATCCGTACGCGCGGCAGAGCCCGAAGCGATTAACTGCCAGAATTCATCAACGTTGCGCGCGCCGGGCGTACGCAACGCCATACCGACGATCGCAATCGCGCTGTCGTCGGCGTAGTCGTCCATCTCGAGGTCCTTTTCAGAAGTCATCAGTGATGCTGCGATATCCCGGCCTGATCGAGGCCTCCCCTGCGCTGGGCGGGGTATGCGGCGCGGACCGCCGCCGGCGTCACCGGACCTTACGGACTCGCATTCAGCGCTCGAGGAGCACCGTTTTCAGTATACGACTGCTCGGGTGTCATACTGCGATTTCGGTCCCAATCCGTATGCGGTTCAGCGGTCGCGAAGTGCGTTGCGACCCATTCCTTGAGGATGTTCAGAAACTGAGCCTGTTCGCGCAATCCCGTAACCATGTGATCTGCTTCCGGCACGAATTCCACCCGGAGCCGATCCGAAAAGTCGATCGAACCAAAGTTCTGCCTGAACTGGTCCGAGTAGCTGTAGTGGTCCGCGCCGTTCGTAAAAAACGCCAATATCTTTACGTCTCGCGCATTCAGATCGCGTAGTCCCGCTTCCACGTCGCGTTGTGGCGGAAACACACGCATGTACTCCGGGAGTTCCCGGTCATCGTCAGTCGCGGCGGCGGGCAACGGCGGCTGGCGCGTTACCACGCGCGCGAGCAGGTTCCGCCACTTGGTCCAGCTCATCATGCTGGGCCCAAACCGGTGCGCGTAGTAGCGCCAGTCCTTGTAGTGGTAAGGGTCGATCTGAACGATACCTACGACACGGTCATCCTTTTTAGCCGTCTCGTACGCAACGTCTGCACCAGAGCAGAGTCCCATCAGGATGAACTCGCGCACCTTCCGGTGTTTCTCGACGTAGTTCATTACGTCCTGTACTTCTGCCGGCGCACTCTCTTCGAACGGCTTGTCGTCGCGCCGGACATCGCTGTCGCCGATCCCGGACAAGTCGAAGCGAACGCCCGCGAGCCCTAACTCAGCAAGCAAGCGAACTGCCTTCACGGAGAACCGACAGGTGCCGATACGGTGCACGATGCCCGAATTGAGCACGATGATCGCCGGCCGCGAAGGGTCCAGACGCTCTGGTTCGCTGAGTACTCCGACGAGCGCGTTACCACTGCCGCACTTCAGAATCCTTTCACGCAAATCCTAACCACTCCTCTGCGCCGCTACGCAGCGCTTGCATAGCGAAGTGTCAATGCTAGCGCATCCGCGGGAAATTGTGCTGCTCCCGGTGCGCAAAATTCAGGACGAAAAAAGTTCACCACCGCGCGGCGATCTCGTCTACCGGTTACCAGCCAGAGCCTGCCGCAACACGCCGATCACGAAGCGCGTATTCGTAACAAGGTACCGGCGCCACATGCGCCCAGGTTCCTGCAAAACACGGTGCAGCCATTCGAGACCGCCCCTTTGCATCCATGCCGGTGCGCGCGAGACTTTGCCTGCGTAAACGTCGAACGACCCGCCCACTCCGTGGATCACGGGAACTGTCAATTTTTCTTCCCATTTTGACATGAATCGTTCCTTGATGGGCGACGAAATGGCCACGAACAGCACATCGGGCGCGGCCTCATTGATCTGCTCGACGATTCCGGCTTCGTCCTCGGGTGAGAAGTATCCGTTCCTGCGACCCGCAACTTGCACTCCCGGATAGTCGGATGTGATTTGCTCAGCCACACTGGAACACACGTCTTCGCTCGCGCCGAGCAGAAACACCCGATAGCCGGGTTTGCGTCCCAGCTCGAGCGTACGGAACATAATGTCGATACCTGCCACCCGCTCCGGGAGCGGTACGCCGAGAATTCGAGACGCCCAGACAACCGACATGCCATCCGCGAGCACCAGATCGGATGTCCGCACGTCGCGATCGAGGTCTGGATCCCGCTGCATGTTGACCAGCTTGGCCGCGTTGACGACTCCGATGCGCAGTCGCCGCTGCCGCTCAACCGCGACTGCTATCCGTTCGAGCAATTCGTCCATCGTAAGCTTGTGCACGGGCGTACCCAGCACCGTGCTCACGGCAGGCTCATCCGCCATTTCCGGACTCGAGTGCACCTCATGTGCACCGGATGTCATCGCCTTGTCCAATTCGTGCTCCCTGTCTGCGGAAGACGTCGTTTCGCGCGCATTGTACGACGGCCACGGTACCGCCGTATTGCGTCAGATCACGCCGCAGACCGCATGCAGTACAGCCTGGGATCCATTTGCTCCCTGCCGAAAAATGGTATACAAAGTGTCGACCTGTACGCCGGAAGCGATTGAAATCGTTCGGAAACCCAGGTTCGAGGGGACCACGAGCAGCCCATCGGAAAAGACGGCAACAAAAACAAAACGACCGCCAAACAATAGCAACAAGAAACGAGAATCCCGAACAAGCAGTAGCCGACCCGGAAGCCATAGTACTGAGAGCGCTAGGGCGACGCCGACACGCGCGCTGCCGACCCACTATTCAATATGAAGTCGCAACACACTACACAGACCGGCCTGCCCGGCTGGATCGGACCCATCGCGCTCGCAGCCGTCGCGGTGTTTCTGCTGGCTGTGAGTGTCTACGGAGAGTTCCGAACGCTCGAGAATCCGGCGCTCCTGGTTGAGCCGGGTACCGCGTTCTCACGGGACAAGACGTTGTCGTATCCGGAGTTTACGCGCCAGCACCTTCGATCTGATGGCGAAACCAGAGCACAGTACGTCGCTCGGACCATGGGGCTGATTCACGACACGATCGCCCACTACTGGCACACCGATCGCGCCCGCGACCAGTACTTCGCGCACATACCGGTATGGGAGAACTACTGGCTTACCATGCTTGGCCTCGTCGGCGGCGAGCGGTTTGCACGCTACGAATTTTTCGACTGGCGCCGCGCGCTGGAGCGCGGCATCGGCCTGTGTTCGCAGCATGCGCTGGCGGCCGTGTCGTTGCTCACCGATCAAGGTGTACCGGCGCGCATGGTGAAGCTCAACGGACACGTGGTCGCTGAAGCAGAGGTGGAACCCGGTGTGTGGTGGACGGTGGACACCGATTTCGGCGTGTTGCTGCCGTTCGACGTCGATACCGCGGCCGCCGACCCAGACAGGGTCCACAGTTACTACCGACATGTTGCCGGACTCTGCAGACCCGACTTCGATCGATGCGCCAACGCCGATCACCTGATCGCGTCGTTCGGTTCCACTCGCGACAACCAGCGGACGAGCGTCGGCACCGCCGCGTACTCGCCCATCGGCTACGCGCTCGAGAAGGCAACATACTGGCTAAAATACCCGTTTCCCGTGTTTCTGATCGCACTTGCCTTACTGTGGCACCGTGGCGGTATTCGGCCGTTGCGGCCAGCGCGGTCGGAACCCTGATACACTCGCGCGCTGCCTCACTGCACACCAGAAGTCCTTCATGGCGTTTTCGATCTGCTTCGTTACGCTGAACGCGTACGGGCTATTCCAACCTTCCGGTACCCAGCACATCGGCGGCGCCGAAGTTCAGCAGATTGAACTCGCGCGCTGGCTCGCACAACGCGGGCACCGAGTTGTATTCGTCACAAAAGATCAGGGCGCGTCAATGCTTCCCGAAGTGGATGGAATCCGATTATCTCGGGCCTACGCCGCCAACGACGGGCTTCCAATCGTCCGGATGGTGTATCCCCGTTGGTGGAAACTGACCAGAGCACTCCGGCTAGCAGGTACGGATGTCTACTACCAGCGCAGCGCCGGGATTGAAACCGGCCAGGTCGCATTGTGGTGCCGGCGGCAATCGCGCCACTTCGTATATGCAACCGCCAGCGAAGCGGATTGCTACCCCGACGTTCAATTCATCCAGCGTGGATTCGAACGCCGGATTTATCGATGGGGCCTATCCCATGCCCAAACCGTCCTCGCGCAAACCACGCGCCAGGCCGAACTGTTGAGGCAGCACTACGACATCAAGGCTGCGATCGTGCCCAACGCATTCGATCCGACACGTATCGCGCACACCCCGCCACCGCCGACGTCGCAACGACCTCGCTTTTGCTGGGTAGGCCGGTTCGCAGACGTGAAGCGTCTGGATTGGTTCCTGGATATCGCGGAAGCACGCCCGGAATATGACTTCTGTGTGATCGGGCGACCCAATCCCGCGTACACGCACAACCAAGCTCTGCTCGACCGACTCACGGCCCTGCCGAACGCAGACCATATACCCCACCTACCGAGAGAGATGATCGCGAGCGCTTACGCCCAGTGTAACGCGCTGATCTGTACGTCCAGCGTAGAGGGGTTTCCCAACACGTTTCTGGAATCGTGGTTCGTCGGCAGACCCGTGATCACGACGTATGACCCAGGCCAAATCGTCACCAACCATCAGGAACTCGGTTGGGTCGCAGACCAACGGGATTCGCTGCTCGTCGCCGTGGACAGTGCCGCTCGACAAAGCGACGACCAACGACGCTCAACGGCTGCGAAGGTACGCGCGTTCGCGGAATCGAATCACGCCCAAAACGTGGTGTGGCCACGACTGGAGACGTTGATAGACACCGCGGTTCGCGGCGGCGGAGACGTTTGAGCGAACCGCCGGGGCCTCTCACCCCGGCGTACGGACATCGATCAGATCAGCTGCCGCTACCAGACAGCAGTACCGGAGGTTCCGGACGAACGATGGATCCGTCCTCAAACGGACCCATATCGGGCGCGGCGCCACGCCAATGACGGCACGCTGCGTTGGGATCCATCGGTTGGGCGGCATCGTCGGCCCGCTCGCAATGCACACCGGGCACGATGCGTCCCTGATCCACGAGGCGATTCGCCGACATGGCCAGCGTCGCCAGCAAGGACTCGCGCACGCGCTGAAACTTCGCCGCAACCGACGTACCGCCAGGTACGGTGAAATCGAACTGCATCGCACTCGGTTCAGTATCGAAGCCGGGATTTCCCTCTTTGTGGCCCATCCAGTTATTCGACGTAGGGATCGTGGAGTCGGACAGATAGAGGTCGTGCGCTCCACCATTGGAGTACGAGACGTTGTTCGCCACCATCGTGCGCGAATGGTCCACCTGGGTAATCGACACGAACATGCCGTGGAGACCGTTGGTCAGGGACATGTTGTTGGCGACGATGCCAAAGTCTGCAAATCGCAGTTCGAGACCGTTGGAGAGATTTCCTATGGCCGTGTTACCGACCCAGTCGATGGGCCCGGCGACACTGTTCAGACCTTTGAAACCCTTGTTGCCTTCCGGACCATTGAACAGCGAAATGTTGTCGACGATCTGCGATCCCACGCCTATGGAATGATCGAACCCATCGTCCGCGTTATGCCAGGCAATGTTGTCGCGGACTGTGTTGCCGGGGCATGCGTTTTTCATGCCGAGATCGGCCGCCTCGACCTGGCAGAACTTACTGGACATAACACCGTCCGAATTCCCGCCGCCGGCCGGATCACCGTTGACCGGCGGTACCTTCTGACCGTCTGCCTGAAAGCCGTTGCGATAGGTCAACGTACGCTCAATAACGCTGTTCGAAACCGCTCGCGGCGTGGAATTGGAAACGAGCAAGGCAACCCCGCTGCCGTGTCGCGATCGAAACGACTCAACCTCGCGCACCTGGTTCCCGGTGATCTCGATGCCCGAGTTGCCCAGGATGGCAATATTGTCGCCCCAGTTGTCGTGCACGATGAGATTTTCGGCCACGCCGTAGTTGCCGCCGAGCACAATGCCGTAGCGACTGGAATCACTCAGTTCCAGATTCCGAACCTGAACGTGGTCGCCCACGATATCAATCAGGCGCTGGTTGGACGTGGATGGCTGTTCCGTTCCTTCTTGAAAACCGAATCCACGCAGGTGAACCCATTCGCCATCGAACGGCTCGATCCGAATCGGCCGGTCCGCCGTGCCGGACTTTTCGATTCGCATCAGCTCACGCGCGACGCGGGTGGCTTCATCGTGTCGGTACTCGCCCCCCTGAATCTTGATCACGACCCCGGGTCCGGCTGCGTCCGCCGCAGCCTGAAAAGCGCGCTCGACGCCCTTACTCGTGTCGAACTCCAACCCCGGACCCACGCAGTGAATCGCTGCGTCGGCACAATTCGGAGGTACTGCTTGCGCGCCAAGCGCAAGCGCGGTGAGCAAAATGGCTACCACAAAGCGCATCGCCAGCTCCATAACAACTGCTCTAGGCGCGGATGATACAGCATTTGCCGCTCGGCCGAAGCGCGGACCGTTCACACATTGGGTGCCGCCGGTGCCGCAACGGCAAAACCCCGTAGCGTGATGGCCTTCCGGTTTTTTGACCCCTTCGGCTTCCGCGAATCGATTAAAATTCCGACGTCGGCATCCACCGACCTACCTGTAATATCGGACGGCAGTAGACGGTCAGATGGCACGCCCTTTGACATGGTATTTCAAGCGCTTGCAGCGCATGGACGGCGAGGAGATTGCCTGGCGCCTGCGCAGCGAAGTGCGTGCATGGGTCGACGTCGCCCGCGTGCGCACCGGCGCCGTGCCCAATCGGCAAGGCCACCTACCCCAACCGCGCGTTCCGCTCTGCAACATCCCCGCCCAGGCGATCGAACGGACGCAGGACTGCCCAGCGTCTCAAGCGGTGATTTCCGACGCAGCAGAACTGCTGGACAACCGTATCAGCTTCTTCAATCACGACGCCCTCGACCTCGGCGACCCCGTGGATTGGCACCGTGATTGGAACACCGGCGTCGCCGCAGAGCGCGGTCTAAGCCATTTCATCGACTACCGGGACGCAAACAAAACGGGCGATTGCAAACAGGTGTGGGAGCCTAACCGCCACCACCAGTTGGTCACGCTCGCTCTGGCCTACCGACTGACGCGAAATACCGCGTACCGCGACAAAGTCTTCAGCCTGCTGGACGCATGGATTACGGACAATCCGTACGGCTACGGCATGAACTGGCGCAGCCCACTCGAGGTTGCCATTCGGATCATCAGCTGGGTGTTCGCTTTGGATCTCACCGGCGTGAGCGAACTGGATGGCAACCAATCGGAGCGGTTGCACACGGCCGCATATCAGCATTGTGTGGACGTCGCTGGAAAGTTCTCACGCGGCTCGTCCGCAAACAACCACGTGATTGGTGAAGCGGCCGGCGTTTTCATCGCGGCATGTTACTGGTTTCCGGACGAGGAAAAATGGATCGCCGACGCGCAGGAGATTCTGGAAGCTGAGATCCTCAACCAGACCTACCCCGACGGCGGCAGCCGGGAACAGGCGCTGAGCTATCAGTTTTTCGTCATTCAGTTCTTCAAACTCTGCGGTGTCGCCGGCGAGCGCTACAACCATCCGTTTTCAGATGCGTTCTGGCAACGACTTGCGGGGATGTACGATTTCGTAGAACGGTTCCGGCCGTTTCAGGGCTGCCTACCGATGTTCGGCGATCAGGACGACGGATACGTCGTTCATTTCGGCGCCCACATTCACGACCTGAACGATCATCGGTCATGGCGCAAGGCGTTGTCCGGCGAGGCGACGCCCCATCACCTACCGAGCCAGATGCTGCTACCCGACGGATCGCTCTCGCGGATGCCACGCCCGCGCAGCGTCGAGGCCCCGGCCGCCGCGCACGCATTCAGGCATGCGGGACACGTCATACTCAATCAGGGTGGGATTGCCGTGCTGTTTGACGCAGCCGAGCTCGGCTATGGCAGTATGGCAGCGCACGGCCATGCCGACGCGCTGCAGGTATGCGTCACCTGGAAAGGCCAGCCTGTACTCGTAGACAGCGGCACATACGACTACTTCACACACCCCCAATTGCGCGAATACTTCCGCAGCACCGCAGCCCACAACACGATTCGCCTCGACGAGCGCGATCAGTCGCTCAGCGCAGGACCGTTCATGTGGTCCGAACGCGCGGACGCGGAGCTGGTGAAGTGCGATGCCTGCGATGGAGGCGCACGGGCGGTGGGCCGCTTGAAACACTATCCGGGAATCAGTGGCGACAGATTCGTAGAAATCCAGCGCGACGTTGCGTTGAACGAGCGCGACCCGGCAATGATCGTTGAAGACACCGTTCGCATCCGCGGCCAAAGCAAGGTGGAACGCTTCTTCCACATACACCCGGACATTGCCGTCGCATGCGAATCCCCCGGGCACTACCGGTTGTCGTGGCCGGGGCAAACGCTGGAGCTGTCGATCGACGATGGCAGCGAATGCGAACTGGTCACCGAGGGCGAGCTCACGCATTTCAGTCCTTCCTATCACACGCTACTGTCTGGAAGCTGTATCGTCGCGACGAGTACCGCCAGCGAATCGATTCCCCTCAAACTGCGTTGCAGGCTGCGGGAGGTGGGCTAATGCTTGTACTGTGCACGCGCAGCGAGGCGTTCGCCCGCTTCGCGATCAACCTGCCTGGCGCTCGTCGCTGGCTGCGCGTACCGTTGGGTCACCTGTCTGCGTTTCGCGACGATGACGTGATCGATTGGGTCTACCGGCAGATTGGCTTGGGTTCAGGCGTCACGAAACAAACGCACCGCGGCCGGTTCGACGCGGTCGATGCGACAACCGTCCGCTGGATCAACGAACTGAACCTGCGCGACGTACACGACGTCGGTGTCTCGAGTGGCATTACGTCCCTGGACTTGTGGGAACGGCTGCGCGCCGAGCACCCGGGTTCAAGCCTGACGATATCGGATAAATATGCGCAATTTCACCGGTCTTTGGATTCGTTCGTGCACCGAATCTACGAATCCGACGGAAATCTGTTGTGCAGCTATATCGGGCCGCTGTACGGAGACGGCCACGTTACGTGGAAGTTTCCGCTGTCTGCATTACTGCACCGGTGGGCACAAAAACAGCCGCGCGGTCGTACCGAGCCATTCCTGCTCTACCATCCGCGCGTCATCGATCTCCTCGATCAGGGTGCAATCCGCCACACGCAATTCGACGTGCTGGCAGCCGATTCCCCGGCAGACGCGTACGATTACGTTCGCTGCATGAATCTGCTGAATCTGTCGTACTTCTCGGAGGATGACATCCGACGCGGCGTGCGGGCACTTTGGAACACTCTGAATCCAGGCGGCGTACTCCAGATCGGTCGAACCGACCAGACATTGCGGAACGACGTGTCGTTCTACCGCAAGAGCGCGGCCGGCCTCGAAGTCATCGAGCAGATCGGTTCGGGTTCCGAAATTGATTCAATCGTGCGGGACAGCGTCGCCGACCTCCTCATAACCCACGCACCAGAGGGATGCCGTGAAGCAAGTCGTTCAAAACTATAAAACCGGCGATCTGAAGCTAGAAGACGTACCGGTTCCCGTGTGCACACCGGGCTGTGTCCTCGTTCGCACGGAGTATTCCGTCGTGAGTACGGGGACCGAAAAGATGAAGGTGGACCAGGCTCGCATGAACCTGCTGGAGAAAGCGCGCACCCGGCCCGATCAGGTGCGAAAAGTGCTTCAGAGCGTGAGTCAGGTAGGTATCAAGGAAACGCTCAGTAAGGTTCAGGAACGGCTGGATTCATTGACGCCGCTCGGCTACAGCAGTATCGGCAGGGTGGAACAGGTGGGTGGCAATATCGACCACCTGAAGATCGGCGATCGAGTCGTCTGCGCTGGGGAAGGGATCGCCTGCCACGCGGAGTGGGTCAGCGTGCCGAAGAACCTGTGCGCCAGGGTCGATGACGATGTGCCAGCAGTCGACGCAGCCTTCGCCACGGTCGGCGCGATTGCCATGAACGGCATCCGGCAGGCGCGACTCGCCATCGGCGATACCGTTGTCGTGATCGGGCTGGGGCTTGTGGGTCTGCTTGCCATTCAGCTGTTGCGGGCCGCCGGCTGCCGCACCGTCGGTATTGATCTGGACCCCGCAAAAGTCGAACTGGCACGCAAAGCCGGTGCTCATGCCTCGTTCGTGCGCAACGACCCGGGGCTGGAAGCCGCCATTGCCGAGTTCACCGGCGGCCACGGCGTCGATTGCACCTACATTGCCGCAAGCGCACGCTCGGCCGACCCGATGCACCTCGCAGGGCAACTGACCCGCGACCGCGGCAACGTGGTCATCGTCGGAATGGTGCCGATCGAAGCCGAGTGGCGCGAATACTACGCAAAAGAGCTGAACGTGCTGCTGTCGCGGTCGTACGGACCAGGCCGCTACGATCCCGTCTACGAACAGCGCGGCATCGATTATCCGATCGGCTACGTGCCCTGGACGTTGCAGCGTAACCTGAAGGAATTCGTGCGCCTCGTTGCCGACGGCGCCGTTCGGCCGAGCGACCTCGGCGTGCGCGAGTATCCGTTCGACCAGGCGCCCGATGCATATCAAGCGCTACACGACAATGCAACCGGCGGCGCCGCGGCCATTGTCTTCCACTATGAATCGACGCCGCGCCCGGCTGTTACGCGAATCGACACTGTGACGGCGACACCGCCGCTGAACTCGGCCGTAGGCGTCGGATTGATCGGCGTAGGCAACTTTGCCACGGGCACCCTGATCCCAGCGCTCAAACGGTGTGGCAACGCGGACTTGGTGGGCGCCTGTTCCGCGCGTGGACTCAGCGCCAAGAGCACTGCCAACCGGCACACGTTCCGCTACGCTGCCAGTGACTATCAGGAGTTGCTCGACGACCCGGACATTCACGCTGTAGTCATCGCCACGCGTCACAACACCCACGCCGCTTTCGCAAGCGCCGCGTTGTCCGCGGGAAAACATGTATTCGTTGAGAAACCGCTGGCATTGAAGGAATCGGAACTCGCCGAACTCGCAAACACGGCTAAGGCATCGCCCGGCATGCTGATGCCAGGCTTCAACCGACGATTCAGCCCGCTGAGCGAGGGCGTTCGCAATTTCTTCGCGGCGGATGGCGGCGCACTGGAGATGATCTGTCGTGTGAACGCTGGCCCGATCCCCGCAGACTCCTGGTACCAGGATCCAGAAGAAGGCGGCTGGCGGATCGTAAGCGAAGGCTGTCACTGGATAGATCTGATGAGCTACGTGTGCCGATCGCACCCTAGCTCCGTCAGTGCAACGATCGTCGGCGGGGACGTGCCGGGCGGCCAGAACGACAATTGCATTGCAACCTTGCGATTCGAGAACGGAACCATTGGAACCCTCGGATACTTCAGTAACGGCGCCGCGACATTTCCGAAGGAACGGCTGGAGGTTTTCGGCCAGGACAAAGTCGCCGTGATCGACAATTGGCATGCCGCGCACCTGCACGGCGACGGCACCCGGAAAACACTCAAGCCCGGCTCGTCGGGAAAGGGTCACAACGCCGAAATGGCCGCATTCGTGAGTGCCATCAAAGACGGGGGCGACTGCCCCATTTCACTGAGCAGCGCCCTCGCAACGACTGCAACGACATTCGCCATTCTTGAGTCGCTGCGTGCCGGGGGTGCTTTCGTGGATGTGGTACCGCCCGCGTAGCGGTTTCGTATGGGTCGCCGGTCAGCGAAAGACGTCGCGATAGACGCCCGTAGCGAGCGCGAAGAGCTCGACTGCGGATGCGGTAGGCGACCAATTGATGCGGCGTAGTTGCATCACGTTGGCGCCTCGCGTGTTCTGACCTTCAACCGATGTTGTGGCGGCCAGATACCCGGCCGACTCCACCCACTCCGCCGCCGTCTGATCGAACGTGCCGTTGGGGTAACAAAAGAGCCGTACATCCGCGTCCGACATGCGCTCAAGCACTCGCGCGGAGTGCCGCAGTTCAGTCATCGCTTCCTCACGCTCCAACAACGGCAAACGCACATGCGAGTGCGTATGCGATCCAATCGTCACAAGTGGCGAGCGCGCACTCGCGCGCATCGTGTCTTCGTCAACGATGGCGCATGGAGACTGAGGACCGTAGTCGTCCAGCAGACTGCGGCCGGCAATCGCCTCGACCGGTCCGATGATTTCGTCGGCCACCTCCTCCAACACCTGCTCGCGATCACCGTGCATTTTTACCCGTTCGAACACCTCGTGCATTGCTCGCTTGAGATCGTCACGGCTCCCAGACGCCACGGAAATATCACCACCCGGTAACGGGAGTGTCGCTGGGCCGGTGACGTTTTTCTGCAACGCGTAGTCGACCCGGTCGAACCAGTACGGACGCCCCGTCTCGACATAGCCACTGACCACGAAGAACGTCGCCGGAATCTCCAGTTCCTCGAGAATCGGCAGGGCGTCGGTAAAGTTATTGAGGTACCCGTCGTCGAACGTGATGACCGT
Source organism: Candidatus Azotimanducaceae bacterium (assembly GCA_965216695.1). GTDB lineage: Bacteria > Pseudomonadota > Gammaproteobacteria > Pseudomonadales > Azotimanducaceae. Next base: position 309,677 of record OZ244212.1, read on the forward strand.
GGCGTTGGGCTCGGGGGGCGCGTCGCCCCGCAATATTCGCACCGCGTGTTCCAGCGAAACGAACGTTCGCCGCGACTTCAGAAAGGCGAGGTTCTCGCGCAAACGTTCCGCCGGCAGGTAGGAACGCAGCGGCCACCAGGGTCGCTCGATGTCCTGGTCGAGCACAGAGTGAATCGTGAGAATGCTGACACGGTCGCGCGTAAGCGCTTTCCAAAGCCCAATGAACCCGGTTCGATACAACGTTTGCGACAACAGCATTCGAATCAACGGGGACGCTCCGCATGCGAAGGACACGGTTGAAGGCTCAGCGTATCAGGCATCATCAGGGACTCTCAGCCAACGCGGATGCTGAGAAAAACCTCAAAGTTTGCAGATACTTGCCGCATTGTTGTGAAAAGATACCGTATAATGGCCGCACTCTAGCATGCACGACAATGATGGGCACGCGGAAACTTCTGTACATTGCCGCGCCAAGCTACTCGGGCTCGACTCTTCTCACGATACTACTGGACTGTCATCCTGAAATCACCACGGTGGGTGAACTGAAGGCGTCCGCGTTTGGCGACATCGAAACATACCCCTGTTCCTGCGGACAGCGGCTGCTCGACTGTCCGCATTGGAATCGGTTCGAATCGTTGGTCCGCGAACGCCAGGAATCGTTTCGACTTTCGTCCTGGAACACACACTTCGGATCCGACGCCAACGACATTTCATCCAAAGTCGTACGCGCCGAGCTTCGCGGAGCGTGGTTCGAATGCGTGAGAGACGTCGCACTTAGCATGTGGCCGGCGACCAAGCGCCGACTTAACCGGATTCTCGACGTCAATCGCGCCTGCATCGATGCACAAACGCAGATAGCGGATGCCCCGGTCTTTCTGGATGGGTCGAAAGACCCGATACGCGCCAAATACTTCGCGCGGTACGCCTCGGATTACGACCTCTACCTGGTAAATCTCGTGCGGGACGGCCGGGGCGTCACCAACTCGTATATGCGCCACGAATCCGTACCGATTGGGACGGCGATCGACCAATGGCAATCCAAGGTCATTGAGATGCAGCGGCTTGCGCGGATCGTCGGTGACACGCACCACAGGGAGATCCGTTACGAAGATCTGTGCCGTGAGCCCCTCGAGACGGTAAATGCAATTCTGGAATTCACCGGTCTCGACCCCCTGCAAGAACTACCATTGCCGCTGCGCGCCGACGAGCGTCACATTCTCGGCAACACAATGCGTCTGAAAGACATCAGCGCCGTGCTGCAGGACGAAAAATGGAGGACGTCTTTGACTTCCACTGATCTCGAGACGTTCGCCCGCCGGGCGGGCACTCTCAACGCCTCGCTGGGTTACGACGCGTAGTTCATGGAACCGTCGTCGGACGAAGATCGCGAACTGACCGGGCGTTCACGATTTGTCAGCAACGTGGTGACGAGCTGGATCAGCCAGGTATTGTTGATCATAGCGGGATTCTTCCTGCCGAGATTCATTGATCAGCACCTCGGCCAGGTACTCCTCGGTATCTGGGATCTCGCATGGTCGATCACGAGCTACATCAGTCTGTCCAACCTGGGCATCGGCGCTGCGCTGAACCGCTATGTCGCCAAACATCGCGCCAACAATGACCCTCAGGCACTTACCATGTCTGTCAGTACCACCGCTCTGCTGCAATTCGCGATCGCGGCTGCCGTCGCGGCAATTGCAATCGGCGCATCGATGGCACTTCCGAAAATCTACGAGGGCGCGTTGCACGGTCACACGATTCAGGCCCAGCAGGTCGTCCTCTTTCTGGGTCTGTCAGTCGCATTCCAGCTCTTGTTCGACACGTCACGCGGAGTGCTTACCGGATGTCATCACTGGGGTGCGTTCAATACGATCAATTCGGGCACGCAGATCCTCGGCACGCTTGCGATGATTCTGATCCTGGTCTGGGGTGGGACGCTGCGCGATATCGCAATAGCGTACGCCGTTATGATTCTGATCCAGGGTGTCATTCGCAGCATCGTGGCCCGGCGTATCTGTCCGGATGCACGGGTCTTGCCTAGCCGCTTCTCGCGGCCGTTCGCGCGCGAGATCATCGGGTACGGCATCCGGTCGATCGCAATCAACGTACCCTTCATTCTCACCGTCCAGGGCGTCTACGTGATCGTCGCGAGTGTTCTGGGCCCCGCGGCGCTTGCGATTCTGGCGCGCCCGATCGCGTTGATCCGTTACATAGAAACCTTCATCTCCCGCTTCACATTCGTGCTGACTCCCATGGCCGAGTCCGTTCTTGCGATTGAAGGTAAGGAGCGGTTGCAGAGTTTCGCCAAACAATCAGGCCGCTACAGCTTCGCGTTTGCCGTTCCCGCTATTACGCTTTTCGCCGTGTTCGGCGAAGATGTGATTCGGGTCTGGATGGGCGCTGACTACGTGAATCGCAACGTCATCTGGATTCTTTCGTTCGCCGGCCTTTTCCTCGCACTCCAGGGTTCGATTTTGCGCATCATCATCGGCCTGGACCTGCACGGGCAAGCGGCTGGCCGTGCGCTGATTCTGGCACTGGCAATCCTCGCCACGGCACTGGTAACCGGCAAGGTACTCGACGCTTACTCGCTCGAGTACTTTGCAACTACCATCTCGCTGACGATCTTTCTAATCAACGGTATCCTCATTCCAACCTACGCGTGCCGCAAGCTCGAGATTCCGTTCGCAGACTACCTGCGGGCGCTGATATCCGGTCCCGTCGTCGCCGCCGTCGCGGCGGGTGCCATTGTGTTCGCTACCAAATCAATACTCGCCGAGTCGCTGTCGGGATGGCGGTTTGCCTATCTCATTGCCGGCTATGGAGTCGTAATCGGCGTTATCTACTTCCGATATCTGCTGCCACCGCAGTTTCGGGAACGCTTACTGCACCGGTTCGCCGCCGCTGACGGCCAGGGTTCGGTGGATTGAACGGCCAACGCATTCGATTGTGCCTGGTGATTTCCAACCTGGAACTCGGGGGAGCCGAACGCCAGGTGGTCGAGATCGCAAACGGTTTGGATCCGTCACGCTTCGAAACACACGTTGTCACACTAGGGACGCCCAATCCGCAGGCTGAACGATTGCAGCCGCATGTCACCTATCACGCGTTGTCAGGTCTCGAACAGGTATCTGCATTCCAGCGCATACGCCGCCTGCAACGGCGGTTACACGAACTCAAACCCCACGTCGTTCATGCCTTTCTTTTCGACGCCGAAATCGCGTCCCGCATCGTGCATGCGTTGCGATCCGACTTTCGGTTGCTGGGGTCTGAGCGCAATGCAGACTACCCGATATCGTTCCGGGACAGACTGCTGAAACGCGTCACCGCGTCGCAGATGGACTGTTGTATCGCGAATTCCTACGCCGGCGCACGTTACAACAGAACCCTGTACGGGCTACCGGAGTCTCGCTATCGGGTCGTACGCAACGGTGTCGACGTCCAACGGTTTCGCCCCGCCGACCCCGAGAAGATACGCGCAACACGACGCGAACTCGACCTGCCCGAGGATCGGCCTATCGTTGGCATGTTTGCGAGTTTCAAGGCTCAGAAAAATCACATCGGGTTGCTGAACGCCGCAAAAATACTCGCTGAAACGCTGCCGGATGTGGTGTACGCACTTGTAGGCGACGAACTCGAGGTCGGTCAACGGGATACCGCGAGCTATACGGCGCAACTGCGTTCCGCAGTAGATTCAAGTCCGCAGCGCGACCAGATCCGTTTTCTCGGAAAACGTGACGATGTCGAGCGTGTCTATCCGTGCTGCGACCTCACCGTGCTTCCGTCACTGCACGAAGGTCTGCCTAATGTGGTTCTCGAATCGATGGCATGCGGCGTGCCTGTCGTCGCGACGGATGTGTCCGACAACAAGCTGCTACTGGAGACGTACGACTTGGGCAGCATCGTTGCGCTGAATGATGACGCAGCGTTTGCGAAGGCCATGGCAACCTGGCTGACTGCACGCCCCCCAATCATGGAAAGCGCGATCGCCCGTGTACGGCAAGAACTGTCAACTGCCGCAATGATCGAGAACATGACCGCGGTCTATCAGGAGTTTGCGATCGCGTGAGTTAGCCCCGGTTAGGGTAACGCTTTCGAAACAGCCCCACCGACGGGTCCGGACACAGCTCCCGCATCCGAGCCCGTCTGTCCCGCGTCTGGCCGCAGATGCCGGAAGTCGCGGAAGTTGCAAGGCCGCAGCGTGCGGTGGTCCGCGAGAAAATCATCCAGCGCTCGAAGCGAATACCGGCTCAGCGCTTTTGGATGTCCCATCACATTGAACACGCCACCACGCTGTTGCCGAAACGCGTTGTGGAGCTCGCCCGCTTTCAATCCATCAATGGTTACCGGGCTGATACTCGTACCCAGCAGCCTGCGTACGCCGTACCCCATCTGATGCGGAATGGCCATGCCGCTACCGAACGAACGGTGCTGTGCTGACGGAGCCACCTTTCGGTACCAGGCCATTCGCAGGAAAAACAATGGGTTGAGCGTACATGCACTGATGGGCACTTCCACAAACTCGCCCGATACATCCACCACAAGCGGATCGCTCGAAAAACGCCAGTACGCGTCCTCCGGGACGGAACGAAAATCGTACTGTCGCCCTTCATCCTGATTGATGCCGCCGGGATAGACGGTACTGTCCAACCAGATGCCGGACTCGCGCAACGCCGGTGCTATCGCATCGAATGGCTGGATGCACCAGCCGCCACCTCGAAAGGCGAACACCTCCTCCGCAGCCACTGCTTCCAGCCGTGCCTTGCCAGCGCGCAACATATCCAACTGTTCATGGCGGGGCCACTCATGCAGCCGGTAGCGACGGTGATCGACGGACCAGCCCGAATCTGCATCGAACGTGCAATCGCCCCAATGGGGATGCAGATGCAGTTGTAACTCGTGTCCAGCGCGCGCAAGGCTTTCGAGATGACGCAATATCGCATCGAGGTCGCTTTGCAATATCCGATGCGCCGGAGCCAGTTCGACGAGGCGCTCGAGATAAGAACAGTCTACGAAGAACGTCGCTTTCACGCCGAACGGCGCGAGCGTCTCAAGGAGCGCGTCGCACGGCTCCACGAGCGAGTCGGCAACCGTACCTGTCCTGGCACCCAGGAACATCTCATAGTCGAGCGCTAGAATCATCGACTCGATCCGAGATGCTGTCACGATGGATACATTCCAGCGGACATAATCAGAATTTCCTCCGGCGTCGCCGTCGGAGACCAGTTTACCCGGTTCAGCGTGAACGGATTGCAGCCGGCGTTGTTGAACCCCTCATCGCAGGTTACCCCCCCAGCGTAACCCGCGTCCTGCACGCGACCGGCCGACGCGGCGTCGTAGCGCCCATTCGGATAGCAGAAGTAACGACATTCCGTATCCGTTACGGATTCGATGACGCGCTTCGATTCTTCAAGTTGGCACCGCTGCTCGGCCTCCGACATGCCCGGCAACCGTGCATGCGTCATCGTGTGCGAGCCGATTTCGACTAACGGATGCGCGGCTGCACGCCGAATATCCGACTCACTCGCGAGGGCGCACGGGCTTGCCCGATCGATCTTTTCAAGTAGCGAATGACCCTGCGCGCGCTCCAATCGTTGTAGATCTTCGTCGAGCAGCTTAGAGAGGGAACGGTCGTCGTGCTTCGTCGCCAGCGCGAGACGGCAGACATCCAGCAACGTGCGTCGCAACGGAATGCGTTGCATCGAAACAACTCGGAAACTTTCGCCCAGAAACGAAACCTCCTCACCCGCGCGTGCATTCATCTGCAGCGCATAGTCGAGCCGATCGAACCAGAACGGTTCCTGCCTGAGAACCGCATCACCCACGACAAAGAATGTTGCCGGCGCGTCGTGTTGCTCAAGAACCGGCAGAGCCACCTCGAAATTGTTGAGATATCCATCGTCAAACGTCAGTACCAGTGGATTCGGTACAGGATCTACCTCACCCCGAAGAATCGCTGCCGCCTGATCGAGCGTCACGAAGGTGTGGTGCTTCGACAGTAGCGAAAGCCCGCGGTCCAGATCCGCTTTCGCGTGATAGGACCGGATTGGTAGCCATTCAGGCGGCCGGTCGAGATCGAGTACCGAATGAAGCGTCAGAATGCCCACGCGCGCGCGTACGCCAGGACGGCGCAGCCAGGCGGCAACGACACCCGAGTGGTACATCAGGCGGGAGCTGATCTTTCTTAGCATTCAGCGGTACTGCACAGTGACTTTACGATGATCTTCGTTGACTTTCCGTAGACTTTCCGTGGACGTTTCCGATGTCGTTTGTCGTCCTTGTCTTCCCGTTGCTGTGCGACTATCGGTTTCGCCGTCGACATGATGGTTTCGATGCGCAATGCACGCTCAGGCAACGGCCTGGCCGCACGTCAGGCACGGGCACCCATCGCAGTATACGTCAAGCGCGGATAATCTTGGCCGCGGCACCCCGGGAATCGTGCCCGGAACACGCCCCAACTGAGATCAATGCCCCATTTTTCTCCGTGCTCGAGCCGCCGTTTTTCGGAACCCTTGCACCGCGGCACGCGCGCTCACACGAACGCCAAGTGTGACCCACGCGTAGTCGCGCCAATCCAATCAATGGTAGATTTCGCGCTTCACCCAGTGTGACTTTTCGCAAAACCGGAGAACGCTCTTGAAACGCGCTCTGTCCAAGAAAAACATCTGGGACGCAGTGCCTGGCAGCGTCAAGCAATCGCTGCGCCCGTTGATCGGGTTGGTGCAGCCATCGGTATTGCTGGGCGGTGCGTTTCGCGAGTGGCGAGGGCGCGTCGATGCCGCAGACACATGGACTCCGGATGCAATCGAACAGTTCCAGATGCAATCCCTGCGACCCGTGCTGGACGTAGCCCGTCAGACACCCTTCTACCGAAAAGTGTTCCAGGACGCCGGCGTACGTCCCGACGAATTCACGTGCATTCGCGACCTGCAGCAGCTGCCGATGATCGATAAAAGCGCGCTCAGGGAGCACCAGAACGACATGCGGGCGCACAATGGCAATGCACCCGACGTGGATTACGTATCCACCGGCGGCTCCGGCGGCGAGCCCTTGAGCTTTCTGATCAATGCATCCCGCTCCTCTGTCGAGTACGCGCATCTGACCTCCGGTTGGGCGCGAATAGGCTACGACCTCGGCACACCGCAGGCTGTGCTCCGCGGACAGGTGATCTCAAGCAATTCGATGGGGTTTCCATACGAGTACGACCCGATTTTGCGCCGGCACAACTACAGCAATTTCCACATGACCGACGACGTACTGACGAAGTACTTCGAGCACATAGCCCGAATTGGCCCCTGCTTCCTGCACACGTACCCGTCGTCGCTGAACATAGTCATGCGCTTCTTCGAACGCGCCGGCGAGACACCGCCGGGTAATATTCGCGGCATTCTGCTGGGCTCCGAAATCGTCTACCCCGACGACCGCGCGCGCGCCGAATCGCTTTTCGGATGTCGCGTGTTCTCATACTACGGCCAATCGGAAAAGGTCGTATTGGCCGCCGAATGCGAACACACAACGGATTACCACGTGTTTCCCACCTACGGTATCTGTGAACTGGTTGATGACAACGGTGAGCCGGTTGATGAGCCCGGTGTTATTGGCGAGATCGTCGGCACCGGATTCATAAACACCGTCACGCCTTTTCTTCGGTATCGCACCGGCGATTTCGCGGAGTACGTGGGCGAGCACTGTTCCGCCTGTGGCAGGCACCAGAAGATTCTCCGGAGCATCACGGGACACAGAACTCAGGAAGTTCTGGTAGCGACAGATGGCGGTCACATTCCCTGGGTCGCGTGCAATCTGCACAGCGACGCCTTCGAACACGTAAGACAGTTCCAGTTTCACCAAGCGGAACCCGGAGTCGCCACGTTGAAGCTCGTTCCAGCCGACAGCTTCGACGAGAGCGACCAGACGAAGATTGCCCGAGACCTGGGTGAGCGCCTTGGCGAGCGACTCCAATTCAGGATTCAGCTCGTCGAGGACATCCCGTTGACAGCGCGCGGCAAGAGTGTATACGTCGACCAGAAACTCGACATCACGGCCTGATACCGTTCAGGATGTACGCGATATGACCCTTCCCGCGACCGTGGAAACGGGACCTTCGCCACAGCCTACCGGTACGCTGATACGTCGCACTCTGGCGCGGACCGCACTGTTTTCGCTCGTCTCGATCGGCCTTGTGGCCCACTTCGCCGGCCGGCTCCTTTGCCGTCTGTTCGGCGCACGTCGTTGCGACGAAACAACAGTTGTCGCCGTGGGTACCTTCTACAACAAAGGCTGGTTCGACGCGCACGCCGTGCCGCTGTGCTGCAGCGACGCCATTGATCGCGTCATCGTCGTCACCGACGAGAGCATCGACGTGGAACTCAAGAAACTGCTGATTGTGACGCCGAGCCGTGCACAGAAACGCTTCGGACGAATGATCGCGCGACTTCTCACATTGTTTGCTGTCACATGGCGTTACCGTCCCGCCCTGATCATGGGGTATCACATCATGCCGAATGCACTGTGCTCTCTTGTGGTTGCACGCCTGATGAGAACCGATGCCGCCTACCAGATGACCGGCGGACCGGTGCAGATTCAGTATGGTGGATGTTTGAGCGAGAATCCGCTGCTGGCAGCCACCGGCTCGTACTCGCGCGCGCAGGAACGGCTGATGATTGGCCTGTGTCGGGCATTCGATCTCGTTGTCGTCCGCGGCCAGGCGGCAAAGCGCTACGTGCGCGCCATCGCACCCCGAGTACGCTGTCGTGTCATAACGGGCGCCATCGACACCGCCCGGTTCCGTCCCGTAACAGAAGACGATGCCAATGCAGATCCCGTTCGGCCGGTCTACGACTTGATATGCGTAGGCCGCCTCGTTGACGTTAAACGCGTCGATCGCGTCATCGAACTGGCGCGGCTACTGCGGGTCGACCGCCCATCAGTCCGAGTTGCAATCGCGGGTGACGGTCCGCTACGCGAGACGCTGGAAGCGCAGGCTCACACCGCCGGGCTGACGGATCACGTAGACTTTCTGGGTAAAGTGACGGATGTTGCTCCGCTGCTGCGGCAATCCCGCTGCTTCATTCTGCTTTCGGACAACGAAGGCATGTCCATCGCCATGCTCGAAGCCATGGCGGCAGGCGTCGTACCCATCGTGCCCGATATCGGCGATCTGAGCGACGCGGTGATAACGGGCACAACGGGACTGCTGCTGGAGAGCGGGGAACCCACAGAAATCGCGGCCGATATCGCCCGCCTGTTTGCAGACGAGTCAGCGCTGGCAGCGATGGCGTTGCACGCGCGGGAGCGGATCGTTGCCGAGCACAGCATCGAAGTCATTGCGCAGCGATGGCGTACTCTGACCGACCGCCGGTCCTGACACACCACGCACACGTATCCGGAATCGCCGGGGTGGCGGGCCGTTTCGACTCAACGCGCCCGCGGCGTCACGCCCGTGCGGGAGCCAACGCCGAACGCCGGAGAGTCGGTCGAATCCAGCACCCCTGCGCTCACCGGTTGCGCCTTCGGATTGGAAAGACCCACGCGAATGATGAGCCCGATAGCCGCGCATACAAAGATCGTGCCCTCGTTTGGATAGAAGCTCGACGCGGTGAGTCCCGAGATCAGGTACCCGCCAACAAACGCCATACCTAATCCTCCGACGCGTCGCTGAAATTCGTGGTCGCTCCGGAACATGCTTATGCATTTCCGGCCAAGCACGAAGAAAAAGGCCGCTACTATGGCAAGTCCGAACAGCCCGTTTTCATGGAGCATCTGCAGGTACGCGTTGTGCGGATGCCGGGCCGCCATCGCCGGACCGTAGCCTCGGAACAGGTCGCTCGTTATGCCATTGCGCATCATCGCTTCACGCCCGTAACCAACGAGTGGACGCTCGGCAATTTCCTCGATGACCTCGGACCACATGATCGAGCGACCCGCAGATAAGGATGCCATTTCGAGCTCCGAGCGTGTCAGCGTACCCGTGGTATCGGTTCGCTCCCAATTGTAGATCGCATCCCGATCGAGCCCCGATCGTAACCGTTCGTCAAGCGCCGGTACGGCAGCAAAGGCAATGGCCAGGATGACAGGTGAGACAAAGAGGATCTTGCGCCAGCGAAGACAGGCGATGACCGCCCCTGTGCCGGCCCAGCAAAGCAGCCCGCCGCGGCTGCCCGTGAGAATCAGCGCGAGAAAGACGATCGCCGCCGAACCAGCGAGCGCGAACTTCCAGAGCCGTTCCCGGGCCTCGAAGTAGCTGAGCATGATCAGCCAGAAGCCCGTCGCCATCCAAACGGATATCTGATTCCGGTGAAATCCGAGATCGCGGTCCATCACACGCGCCGCGCGCTTCTCGAGCGCGCCACCGTCCAGCAACAGATTCAGCGGCATAGCACGTATGATTTGAATGGCAAGCAGCACGATGACCACACCAAACACGAGAAGTGTTTCGCGCAAGCGCTTCTCACTGTTGCATCCGAGCATAACCAGCACGCCGGGGATCGCCCACTTGAGCGACGTCGCAAAATACTCCAGGAACATTTCGTACCGGTTCGGAACCGCGCGCCCGGTCTCCGCGTAAAACTCGTACATTCCCCCTAGGTCGACGATCATTCGGACATAGCCAAGGGCAAGCAGACCAATCAACGCCCACAGGAGTAGCTTTACGTGCCGCTGAATCTCCCAGTCCGGACGCGTCTGAGTGCGGTCGAGTAACCACCCCAGCAGCACGAACGCGAGCAGAAAGTTGAAGGGCGTAATTCCAACGATCCCAAACATGGCTTCCGGCATGTCCGGCCGTTCCACGAACGCGACCATGAACAACAACCCAAGCAGCCCCCGGTACCAGTCGCGCAACGAGTACACGCTGAAAAACATAACGAACAGCGTCAGCAGTGTGTAACGAATCATCCGAGACTCCGTCCGAGACTAGATTGCAACCTTTCCACTCCAGTCACCTCACTCCACCCGCACACGGCCGGTATCAACGTCGAACGCAATCGTTCGTGCCTGCAGGTACTCCGCAGCGAGCTCGCCCGCACGTTCGCAGTCGCCGTCGCAGTGGGTCCACAGGACCAGAGCAGCATCACCGGTTCGGCCGCGTAGCCGCTGACGCACCTGAGCCATTTTTGCAGGCAGCGAACGTACATAGAACCGGCCGCCCACCAGGTAGCTCCACGCGACGACGACGTCGCGGTCCTGAGCGCGCACGATACGCGTGCGGCCCAACTCGGTCACCTGCTCGCCCAGATTCGCGCCGCGCGCACCCGCCAACACATCGTTCTCTTCGAACACCAGTTCCTTGCCTTGGGCCTCCGTTACGTATGCAACGGCGTGCAGAACCGCGGAGCGCCTGCCGCCGATCGCAACGGTCCGTTCGCCGTACGCATCCGCCCCCTCGAATCGAGGCGGACGGTGCCAGACTTCGCCGGGAGTACCACCGGCGAGGGCATCCAGGTCGATCCCCCACTTGGTCCCATGGCCATCGGCGCCCCGCAATCCGAACACTGCGAGCGCCGTGCCGGCCGCCACCGTAAGCACCCAAAGCGGCGCTGCACGGGATATACGAAAGGCCGAGTCGTGAGGACCCAGCGCAGGGTCGGCGCCATCGCCTGCTGTGGCGACGTAGATGTACGGAAAACACAGCAGTGCAAACACGACCCACCCGAGCCAGAGATGGTCGTCGATCAGGCTCGTCTGCATGTCTGTCGCGTATCCCCACACAACAATGATCGTAATGCGAATCCAGTTGGCCGCCATCGCAATCAGGGTCGCGATCGCAATGGTCCGCACGACGCGTGTCCAGTGGTATCCAGCCAGGCACGCGAAAAAGAGCGACAGGCACATGCTGCTCAAGACGAAATTGAGGCCGCTGCAGCCTCGCGCGACGATGAAGCTGCCCTGGGCCAGCGTGATCTGATTGCCCTCGATGTAGGCCGGTATTGAAAGCAATCGAACGAGGGCCGTCACCATCTTCGCGGCTATTTGCTGCAAGGGCACGGCCAGCGGGTCCCACATCGGAAACGCAAGTGCGAATAGTGCCAACGGCCACACAATCCGCCAGCCGATACCAAAGAGCAGCACGCCGGCGCCAGCGATGAACGCGAACAGCAGGGCTACTTCTGCTTTCGCCGTGTGCGTCAGCCACGCAACGAGCCACACCACGCAAAGCGCCGGCAGGCAGACCATTGCGGTAAGCCGCAACCATCCGATGACGCCCCCGCGCGACGGTCGGGTCAGCGGCCCCGCCAGCGCCGGTTGCAGCCGCCAGACCAGATAGCACGCCATGCCGAGCACAACGAAGCCGTGGCTGAAGTGTCCGGCTGCCGTCGCCCACTGGCTCCACATCCAGCGCGTCGTAGGATAGAAAGCGCCGAACGAGACGGCGATCAGCAATACGAACACCAATGCGCCCGCTGGTACTCTTGCGGCCTCCGTCACGAAGCACCTGACCCACTCAATACGACCGGTATTGCTTTCAGAATGATCTTCAGGTCAAGCCACAGCGACCATTCGTCAATGTATTGCAGATCGAGTTCCAGCCAGCGGTCAAACGAAAGATCGCTCCGCCCGGAGACCTCCCGCAGACACAACAATCCCGGGCGAACACTGAAACGCCGCCGCTGCACCCCTTTGCTGAACAGGCTCACGTCTCGCACAGACATCGGTCTCGGGCCTACGATGCTCATGTGCCCGAGCAGCACGTTGAAGATCTGAGGTAGCTCGTCGATGCTGTACTTGCGCAGGAAGCGTCCGATACGGGTCACACGCGGATCGTGTTTCATCTTGAAGATCGGCCCATCGGCTTCGTTGCGATCTTCGAGCGACGCCATGATTTCTTCCGCATTCTGTACCATGCTGCGGAATTTGATCATCCGAAAGATTCGCTTGTTGAGCCCAACTCGCTCCTGAAAGAAAAACACCGGTCCGGGCGAATCGAGCCGTATAACCAGAGCTACCAACGCAAAAAACGGTAGCAGAAACGGCAGAGATCCAACCGCCAACAGCAAGTCGAATATCCGCTTCAGCACCAGCTTGTTTTCGTCCATCGCGACAGGATCAAAACGCAGCAGCGGTTGCTGACCAACGAATTCGAGACTCACACGATCCGTGTCCATATCGTAGAAGTCGGCCATGTATTTCAAACACACAGCCTGCTCTTGGCATGCGTCCACGACGGACTGCATGTTGCCGAGCATACGGCGTGGAAGGCAGACAATAACCTCGTCGACAACTTCCTGAGATAGCACCGAGTGGATATCGTTGACCGTACCCAACACCGGAATAGCCGCCGTCGACGATCCCACCTTGCCGGGTTCCGGATCGAGCATGCCGACGACCTTGACCCCCCACTCGGAATGTTGAGCGTATTGTTCGATCAACCGCAGCGCACGATTCCCGCTACCGATCAGAAGCAGCTTTGAGTAGTTGTACTCCCGTTCCTTTCGCCCGTGCAGGTACCACCACGACAGGAACGTACGGTTGGCAACCAGTACAACGGTCAAGCCAATCGCATATGCGGCCATCAGCACGCGGCCGATGTAGGGCAACTTTGCAACGAACGCACACGCCACCAGCCCGCCGACCGCGATGGCGACGAATCTGGCAACACTGATGCCCTGTTGAAGCCACGTCGTCGAGTGCAGCCCAATGAATCCGTAAACACTCGCATACGACGAAAAAATCAGCACGAGCGGCGAAAAACCAACCAGCCAGTCCACGTTGTTCTGATCGAACCAGCCCGCCCAGTGCAGACACCGAACACAAACGAGATAGACCAGAAGACCGAGCAGCGCGTCCTGAACCTGCAGGAGGCGTTTGAGATGAATGGATTTGGCTATGCGCATGGCAGGCTACTCACTGCACTCACGCCGGCAGCAAGATCTCGGCGATCCGCTCGCTGGCCCTGCCGTCCCAGAGTTCGGGTGTTGGGTGCGCACCGTCCGAGGAGGCAAACACGTCGTGCGCTTCGCGCGCGATCGTGTCGGAGTCACAGGCGATCAGTTTGTTGGTTCCATGCGAGATGGTGACCGGACGTTCTGTATTGGGGCGCAGTGTCCGGCAAGGCACACCCAGAATCGTTGTTTCCTCCTGGATGCCGCCGCTGTCGGTCATGACGAGCCCCGCATTGGCCGTGGCATTCATGAAGTCCAGGTAACCAAGCGGCGGCGTGCGGATGATCTGCGAGCCTTCGAGCATGCTCTCGAAACCGAACGCGTTGATCTGCGCCTCGGTACGCGGGTGTACCGGCCAGAAGACCCGCCGCTGCGACGCGATAGAAATCAGTCCGCCAAGAATCTGCTGAAGCGCGTTCTTGTCGTCGACATTACCCGGGCGATGCAACGTCACCAATACATAGTCACCACGCGTCAACCCGTGCGCGTCGAGCACGTTGCGCCGCAGGGCCGCGTCCTTGTGCTTGAGCAGGGAGTCGATCATCACATTGCCCACGAAGTGAATCTTGGTGGCATCGACCCCTTCGGCCACCAGGTTGTCTGCCGCAGACGCCTCCGTCGTAAACAGCTGGTCGGAAATCGCGTCGGTGAGAATACGATTGATCTCCTCTGGCATGGTCATATCCCGGCTACGGAGCCCCGCTTCGACATGGACCACACGAATGCCAAGTTTCTTGGCGTCTATCGCACATGCCAACGTGGAATTCACGTCACCAACCACCAGCACACAATCCGGTTGCTGGTCCATCAGAACCTGCTCGAACGCTTCCATGATCCGACCGGTCTGCTGACCGTGCGGACCAGAACCGACACCGAGGTTGATGTCGGGTTCCGGCAATCCGAGTTCGCGGAAGAAAAGGTCCGACATCTCTGCGGAATAGTGTTGACCGGTATGCACGAGCACCTGTTGCAGTTCCCGCGAGCACGCACGCGAGCGCCGCTCGAGCGAATCAATCACTGGTGCAACCTTCATGAAATTGGGGCGGGCCCCCACGACATGAACGATCTTTTTCATCGACCAGTATCCATTCCAGTTTCATCCAGTACGGCGAGCATCATTGTCGCAGAACGGTGCAGCGTTGAACGCCGCAACCACCCTGATCCCGGAACCGGTCGGCCATTGATCCGCTACGCGGAGTTCTGTCCCGAATTATTGACAAACGCCAATCCATTGCCGTGTGCGAGGGCTGTCTACGCGATCGCAGCCGAACGGTACAATACCTTGATTGCGGCACTGAGAATTCTACTCAAATCACATCGTTATGTTGCTGAGATCCATGCAACGGCAGTTCCGTCAGCCGTTTCTCCTGATGTATGTGGCGGACTTTGCAATCCTTGGGGCATCGGCGTACCTAGGATTCGTGAGCCGCTATGGCGAGTGGCCGAGCCTCAACGTCTACAAGTGGCCATCCGTCGCGTTCGCGACGGTCATGCTTGCGGCAATGATGTCCATGGGCGTCTACCGGGCGCGTGCCCGCGAAGGCTACATCGGCATGACGTTGCGCACGGCCGTCGCAATATTCTTCATCGGCACGATCATTGTTGCTGTGATCTCGTACGCGATCCCTGTCCTGCAGGTAAGCCGCGGTACCCTCCTGTTCTCCACCATCGAGGCATTTGCCCTCCTGTGCCTGACCCGGATCATCTATGGCAGTTTATTAGACGAAAATGCGCTGAAGTCTCGAGTGCTGGTCCTCGGTACCGGAAAACGGGCCGCAAAGGTTGCACACCGGATGCGCCGGCGCTCGGATCAGGTCGGGTTTCTGCTCGTAGGCTTCGTACAACCCTCGGGCACCCCAGACCTGATCAGCAATCAGGGCGCCACGCTGCTCGATCCCGGGGAGTCGCTCGAAGCATTCAGCGACGCGCAGCGCATCGATGAGATCGTTGTGGCCATCGACGAACGGCGTCAAGGTGCCGACAACGCGGGTCTGCCACTGGATGACCTGATGAATTGCCGGCTATCGGGCGTCGCGGTGACGGAAGTACAGGAGTTCATTGAGCGGGAAGCCGCAAAGGTGGACGTGGATCTGTTGCAACCGTCCTGGATCGTTTTCTCCGACGGTTTCTCATCGACGCGGACACGGCTCGCTGTGAAACGCGGCTTCGACGTCGTCGCGAGCCTGTTGCTTCTCGGTATCACGTGGCCACTCATGTTGATCGCGGCCGGCGTGCTCGCGATCGGTGGGCGATTTCGCGAACCCGTCCTGTACCGGCAGGCACGCGTAGGACTCAACGGCGAGCACTTCAAAGTATTCAAGTTTCGCAGCATGCGCGTAGACGCGGAAGACGAAGGGCGCGCGCAGTGGGCACAACGCCAGGACCCACGTGTCACCCGCTTCGGCGCCTTGATGCGCACGACGCGTATCGACGAACTCCCTCAACTCTTCAACGTGTTCCGCGGCGATATGAGTTTTGTGGGGCCACGGCCGGAACGCCCCGAACTGGTCGCGGAGATTACCGCCCGGGTACCGTTCTACGAGCAACGTCACCGGGTCAAGCCCGGCATCACCGGTTGGGCCCAGTTGCGGTACCCGTACGGTGCATCCATCGAAGACGCGCAGGAGAAGCTGCAGTACGATCTGTACTATCTTAAGCATCACAGCCTCCTGCTGGACCTGATCATTCTGTTTCAGACCGTGGAAGTCGTGCTGGTCGGCGACGGCGTGCGATAAGAGCGGGAGGTTGTATCACCGCCTGACGGGGTGTCTCCCAAATGAATGACCCAATCCGATGAACAATGAATCTGAAACGCCTACGAACCCGCCCGGCCGACTGCAACTGGCGCTCGACGTGGCAGCATTCCAGTTCAAGCTGCTGGCCGATGGATTGCGCGATCTGGTGCTGAGCCCTCTATCGATCGCCAGCGGTTTGCTCGGACTGGTCGCCGGTGGCGATCATCCGGACCAGTACTTTCGGCGCTTACTCGTCTGGGGCCGCAAAACGGAGCGCTGGATCAATCTGTTTGGCCGCGACAACGAGCGCGAGGGCATCGACACGATAATCGCCCCGTTCCGAGCCAGGCTTCTGGAAGAGATCGAACACAACCCGGCACTCGCGAAAGCAAGCGCCGACGTCAATCGCGCGCTCGATTCGCTCGCGCGCGCTCAACGTAAGTCGGACCGAGGCTCAGATGACGAGCCGGCGGCTCTATAACGAACGAGTTAGACGGCCGTACTCTCTTCCAGCGACGACTCAGTAAGCTCTGCAACCGTCGGGAACCCGGCTTGACGCAGGATGCGGTTGCACTCGCCGTAAATGCCCCCCGTGCGGTCGAGTACGAATCGCGCGAACAGATCCTGAACAACCGACAGCGACGGAGCATCGAAGTCCATCGACGCGCACGAGCGTAGAAAGTTGTAGGAGATTCGGTAAGGACTGATCGGCAGATCGACCTTGTCCGTGTCCCGTTCCGTTCCGTATGCGGTCCGCTCGGCGATGTTCTGGAGCAGCACCGAGAAATGCGCGGACGCTTTCATGGACACCAGGTCAGCTCTGGCCGACAGCTCGTCATGGAGCGCCGACTCGACCGATTCTTCCACGTCCTGGAACCAGCCCACCGCGCCACGCTGCATGTGCGACGTGAACGCTCGCATGATGTTGCCGCGCAGATAACGCAGCTCTCGCATCAGATCGAAGCAACGCCGCTGCGGCAGTTCGCCGCCATCGCGATACGCGATCTCGAAAAGCCCGTCCTCGACGTTGAAGTAGAAACCATCAAGAAGCTGCAATAGCTGGTTCGTTACTTGACTATGCAGCGACATGAACACGCTGCGGGGATCGTACTGCTGATCCATCGCCTGCCTTTGGTCCTACACCCTCAGCTTCGAAGTGTATGAAACCCTAGGCTTTCGCTCCTTGAACCAGTTCACAGACCGGAGCACGAATGTTTCGCGCTCGCGGTGCGCGGCTACTGAAGCCGAAACTGGGCGCTGACGTAACCGCTCGTGTCGGTCGCATCGAAGTCGGCGCGTAGAACGCTCAACCGATGCTGGTTCTGCAGCGCATTCAGCCAACGGACGATGCTGTTGAAGGCCTGCTTTCGAATCTGGACGGTAACCGCCCCGCCGGATTCCGGTCGCACCTGATCGATCGTGAGGCCTTGCGACTCGGCGACATTGGTGATCGCCGCAAGTTTGGAACCCCCACCCCCGGCAGTGGATACCGCCGCAGCCTGGCGCGCTCGCTGCTGATTGCGCGTTAACCAGTCAATATCGTTCTGGGTCCTTGTAAATCGGTCCTTCTGGTCATCACGCCAACCGTCCACCGGCTGCCAGAAGAACGTCCACGCGAGAAGCACGCCGAGCCCGAGCGCTACCAGACGCAGTATCAGGCGATCACTCTCGCTCCGCCCGTTGTACCACTGTCCAGCTGCCGACGCGTTCAATTGCGTTTTGAGATTGGCAAACATCAGATACTCCCTGTCAGAGACCTCCAAGGCGGAGCCGCGCCCGCACACCCGATTCGGTCTGATCAGCCGAACTGATCTCCACGTTCAGACCATTGCCGGCAAACGCGTTTTTCAGCGATTCGAGTTCCTGATAGCTCGGAATCTCGAGATCCAATACGAGTTCGTCGCGCTGGGCTGTGTAGTTCATTCCAAGCACGCGCATGCCGGCGGACAGCGTGCGCGCTAAATGTCCGAGAAAACCATTGATCCCCACGCCGTCCGCCGCCGACGCATCTCCGATCCTCTGCGCCACCGTCCGGCGGATGCTACTTCGTGGCAAACTTTCGCCCGGGTAGATGTCCTTGTAGAGCGCCTGCGCCTGCTCCTCCTGTACATCGGCACGGTTGCTCGCCCACCACCCCTGCACCACCGCTGATGCCAGCGCGACGATGAACCACAGCGCAGCCAGTCCTGCGACCGTACGCCACACCCCGGATACACCCGCCCGGCTCGCTGTCGGTGCAAATGCTCCTTGCAACATATTGATCGCCGGGGCGCGTGCGCGCCAGCGATCGGCCAATAGTGTCAAAGCGCTCTTATTCTGATCCGCTGCCCGCGGAGCGCTGATGGTGACGTCGGTCGGAAGCTCGGATCGCTCGGCGTCCGTGAGACGCCCATTCACGAGCGCGAGCGTGGATTCCTCCAGCGACGCCAATGCAAATTCGAGATTGTCGCGGTCCACGGTCGCCGCTTGCCCGCCGGCCTTCAGCAACACCTGATCGCCGTCGATGAGCACATAAGCGGTGTCTTTTTCTTCCGGCAGCAGGTCCGCTTCTGCGATGACGTGGCCCGGTTCCAGCAGCATGTCGCGACAACATGTCAGCCAGTGCTCCAACAACTCGGCATCCACCAGATTGCATCGAACAGGCGTGCCCCGGCTCATGGGCCCGAAGCCGATGTGCATCCGGTCGATGTCGCCGGCAATGAACTCCTCCACCACGTATGGGGCCGCTTTGCGCATCTGCGCGACGTTCTTGCCGGGCACTTCACAGGACACACCCAGTACGTGCTCGCTTGGTATCAGCACCACGACATTGTCCGGATTGGAGACCCATCCTGCGCCGGGATCCACAAGCTCTGACAGGCCCCGGTAGTCGGCAACCCCGCTGGCGCGAGCCGACCCGTCGTCATCCACAATCAGCCATTCGGCGCCGACGTCGAACCCATCGTCCAATCGCAGAGCCGGTGAGAGAAATCGAATGAACAGCTTTGGCATGCCTGTTAGCCTTGATGAGACAAAAATGTGCGCGACCCAGACGCTTTAGACAGTGTGTTTCGGGAGCGCGCACAGCGTTTCGCGAGGGGAGCATACTCAACGGTATGTGACCCGAACGAAAGGCGAGCACGGTCGCGAAATGCGCTGGATAAACCGAGCCAAAGGCGCTCTGGGCGGGTAGATTTTTGTCTCATCAAGGTTAGCCCTCCGATTCCTGAGCGGCATCGCTCAGCTGAAACAGGCTGCGAAAGCGTGTGCCCAGATCCCGCGCCATGATATGCATCTGACCGCTGTCATCCCGCCGCAGCATGCTCGACAACGCAACTCGAGCCCCACCGATGTGTACCTGCACCTGCATCTCGAAGTATTCGCTCCTCACGTCCAGAATTTCCGTTGTGGCCACAAACTGTTCGTGATCCGATATGAATTCCTGAACACTCGTATACGCCCGCTCCGATTCTACTAGACTTGCGAGATTCACGGTCAGTAGCGTGGGGTCCAGCGACTGTAACACCTCTTCCGGTGCTGTGTTGACGTTGATCCGCAGCTTGTCACTGGGAAGCACGCACACAAATGGCCGGATCTTCGCGTACGTCTCGTCATCCATTTCCGGCAGCAGGCGCAATTCGGATACGTGACCGGCATTGGTATTCGGCGTGCGGTATGCGGGTTCGAACAGCAGGTACTCACCGTCCTCCGCGCCCTGCGCCGCGGTCTCCGCATCCGCATCTACCCAATCCATCCACTGCGGCGCATACCGGTCCGGCACGCCGAGGGCTGCCAGCAGCAACTTGAACCGTTCCATGTTCAGCTCCGCGTTTTCGCCGCCCAGGCTGTTGAGATTCAGGCAACCGTGAAGGTCGCGCAGTCGAATCTCCATGTAGGCGTCGTCGTATTCGTCCAACTCGAACGGGGCTAAAGGTTGCGCCCAGACCTCGGACAGCGTGTCCAGACCGGGTCCAGATTGACTGAAATCATCGTACAGTACCTGGCGCACGAAGGTCTCTGCCCCGAGCGCGTACGCCAAGGCCTGAGCCTGCGCCTCGCTGTTGCGGGCACCCGCAATCACAATGGCATGACGGGAAAGCATCTGGTACGCCAGCGCGGACAGCAGCGCGACGATGAGCAGTATCGCCAGCAGAGCGACGCCGGCTACAGCGCGGCGACCGGCCACAGTCTTTCCACTTCGCCGAAGGGGGCAATCTCGAGGCGTACGATCACCGCTGCAAGCCGGATCGGCGAGCCATCGACCGTGGCCGCGGCCGTCGGCCAGAACCGGTGTTCCTCGCCCGTTTCGTCCACAGCGACAAAGTCGAGGCTTTCCACACCTTCCAGAAGAACCTGCGCCTCGGGTTCCGAAGCCGGCGTGCGGTCGAGCGACCACCAGTACGCCCGATAGAGCGTATCGCCGTCGAGCCGGTACGCTACACGCTGCAGGTTGGACCGCGCATGGCCAAGCGGGTTGGCCCAACCCGCACGCGTGAACTCCGCCAATCCATCTGCGCCTATCAGGAGCGCCGCCACCGGGTCACCCAACTGGTCGCGAACCGGGCGATTGGCCACCTGCAGCACGTCGCGTTCCAGCAGAGTCATTGCCCGTTGTACCGCCGCGAGGCGCTGAGTGCGCTCCTGAAGCAACGTGTAGTTGTCGATTACCCGGCTCACAATCTGACTGGCAATAACGCCCAGGATTGCGAACACAGCGATCGCAACGACCATCTCGATCAATGTGAATCCACGCGCGCGTCCCCGCATCAGTGACGGCCCACGAACGTGACAAGTTCATCAAAGGGCCCCGTGCGGTCACCGTCAACCAATTCGTAGACCCGCACTTCTACACGGCGCAACCAGGGATGCTGTGTGGATCTCACCTGAGTTTCCACCTGCCAGTCACGCCGCCCCATCACGACCCGCTCCCGGTCCGTGCCGGTGGATATGGCTTCGCTGCCATCGGAGTGTTCCAGGCGGGCACGATGAGCCGCGTTCTGAGCTACCCATTCGGCGACCGCCTTGCGCTCGAGTGCAAAGGTCTGTTGCACAATCTCGCCGACCCGTGCGGACACCGTGAATCCCGCCACAGCAAGCACCACCAGCGCAATCAGCAACTCCAGCAGCGTGAATCCTATCTCACGTCGTCGCGGCGCACTTCGGCGCGGCCGATGCCGTCGCTGGAAATGATCCATGCTCTCGTCTCCCAGTCAGGCTCCACATACAGGCTGAACGGCGTGACCTCACCGCTGGAAAAAATCACGAGATCCGGCAGATCCTCCTCTCCCGCGTTCGGCAGTTCCACCTCGTCGTGTTTGACGCGCAGCGACATGGACTCGTCGACCCCCACGCGCTGCAATGGCCGGTCGCTCCACCGCAGCCACGACCCGGCGTCGACGTCGAACTCTGCGAACTCGTAGCCGTCCGGTTCAACATACACGCCCCATTCGGCATTGCGCTGCAGCGAGAACGTGCGCGCCAGCTCGAACCGCTGCACGAACTGGTACGCCTCGCCCTCCAGGCGCTTCTCGGAGTCTGCGCCGGTGAATCCCAGCACCACTGTGGCTACCACGATAGCAACAATCGTGACGACCACCAGAATCTCGATCAACGTAAACCCGCTGCAGCGTCGCTTCATTGGGCGAGCACGCACGGGGCGTTAGAGTTCCGCGAAATGAATGTCCTGGTTCAGACCGTCGCCGCCGTCTGCGCCGTCCGCGCCAAGTGAAAACAACGAGAAATCGTTGTCATTACGTTCGTAGATGTAGGGCGAACCCCAGGGGTCCGTCGGCAGCTTCTTAATGTAACCGTCCGGGTTGTAATTTTTCGGCTCAGGAAAACCGCTCGGCTTGGTTACAAGGGCTTCAAGACCCTGGTCCGTGGTTGGGTACTGCAAATTGTCGAGCCGATATATATCAAGCGCGTTCGCCAACGACCTCAGGTCACTCTTGGCCGCCTCCAGTCGGGCCTGGTCCGGTCGACCGAGCAAATTGGGAACGATCACTGCACCGAGAATGCCGATGATCACGACCACCACGAGCACCTCGATCAGCGTAAAACCTCCGGATTTTCCGTTCATCACTTCTATACCCGCTATACCAACTGATTCATATTCAAGATGGGCAAAAGCACTGCCATAACGATGAACAGTACCAGACCGCCCATCAAAAGGTACATCAAAGGCTCGATCAACCGTACCAACGTCGTCACGATACGGTTCACGTCGGTGTTCTGATACTGCGCCACGCGACGCAGCATCGTATCGAGCTCCCCACTCGCCTCACCACTCGCCACCATGTGCAGCAGCATCGGCGGAAGATACCCCACACCTTCCAGCGATGCGCGCAGGCTCGCGCCTTCGCTGACCCGGACGGTCGCTGCGTCGAGCCGCCGCTGAAGCCAGGTGTTGGCCACTACTTGCGATGCAATTCGCATAGCTTCTACCAGCGGTACCCCGGACCCCGCCAGAATGCTTATTGTGTTCGCATACCGCGCCGTGTTTGCTGCGCGAGCGATCCTTCCGACGAGGGGCCATTCAAGAATGGCACGATCCCAACGCAGACGGACCCCGGGCCGAGCGAGCGCCCAGCGCGCCAACACAATCAGGCCGATAAACAACGCCAGCACCGCCCACCAGTAACTGACCATGAACTCGGAACAGGCGATCAGCACTCGGGTCATCGCGGGCAGTTCGCGGCCCATGTTCTCAATGACACCCACCATGTCGGGAACGACATAGACCATCAGGCCGCCAACGATCAGCAGTGCCAGCACAAAGAGAATGACCGGGTAAAACATGGCCATCTGAACATTGCGCGAAGATTCGAACTGCTGTTCGGTGTAGTCGGCAAGATTTTCCAATACGCCGTCGAGTCGCCCCGATTGTTCGCCCGACGCGACGGTCGACCGGTACATCTGCGAAAAGCTGTTGGAATACTCGGCCAGACTGGCTGCAAGCGAATGACCTTCCAGCACCCGGCTGCGGATACCCATGACGAGCGCGCCCACATGCGGCTTCTCGGATTGTTGGGCCACCGCCTGCAAGGCTTCCTCGATCGGCAAACCGGCCGCCACGAGCGTGGCCATCTGGCGGGTGAACATCACGCGATCCAGAGCCCCGAGTCGCCGCGAGAACCATGACATGGAACTCGATTCTTTCTGCTCCCGCGCGGCCGCAGCGGAAACGTCCAGTGGCACCAACCCTTTGTCGCGTAACAGCTGTCGAATCTGCCGGACGCTATCGGCCTCCAGCACGCCTCGCTGCTGTTTGCCGCGTTCATCCAGAGCGGTGTATTGAAACGCTGCCATCGTCTAAGCAAATCGAATATTGACGGATTCGGGCAACAAACGGACGGTCTACGGGTCGCAGAATCGACGCGGGAACCTCACGTCTCCAACGCCACGCGAAGCACTTCCTGCACCGTCGTCACACCCGTTAGGATCTTCTCGACCCCGTCGTCCTTGATGCCCGGGGTCGACTTGCGCGCATGAGCAATCAGTTCCTGCTCGGAAGCCTGATCGTGGATCAGCTGACGCATGCCGTCGTCCATCATCACCAGCTCGTAGATGCCGGTGCGACCCCTGAAACCTGAACTTGCACAGACATCACATCCAACAGAATCAAAGACTTGCGCCTCATTCTTACCAAGAAACTTTAACTCTGCTTTGTTCGCCGGCCGCGGCTTTTTGCAATCGTCACACAGCACGCGAACCAGCCGTTGAGCGAGCGTGCCGACAAGTGAAGATGACAGCAGGAAAGGTTCAACGCCCATATCAACCAACCGTGTGACCGCGCCAACGGCGGTATTGGTGTGCAGCGTCGACATCACCAGATGGCCTGTCAGACTCGCCTGCACCGCGATTTCTGCCGTTTCCAGGTCGCGAACCTCGCCGACCATCACAACGTCCGGATCCTGACGCAGAATCGCACGCAAGCCACGGGCGAAGGTCATATCGGCCTTCGTGTTCACCTGGGTCTGTCCGATCCCGGGAAGGTTGTATTCGATCGGATCTTCCACCGTGAGAATGTTGATCGTGTTCGCGCTCAGCTCGGCAAGCGACGCGTACAGAGTGGTGGTCTTACCCGACCCTGTGGGGCCGGTAACCAGGAAGATACCGTGCGGCTTGTTCACCATCTGCCGCAAACGCGACAACGTCGCCGGATCCATGCCCAGATTCGCAAGCCGCAGCCGGCCCGCCTGTTTGTCGAGTAAGCGCAGCACCACACGCTCGCCGTTGCTGGCCGGCATGGTCGATACGCGCACGTCTACTTCGCGCCCACCCACCCGCAACGAAATACGTCCATCCTGGGGCACCCGCTTCTCGGCGATATCGAGCCGCGCCATGACCTTGATCCGGGAAACGAGCAATGGGGCAAGTTCACGCTTTGGTCGCACCACTTCCCGCATGACGCCGTCCACGCGAAAACGGACGACGAGTTCTTTCTCGAACGTCTCCACGTGTATATCCGACGCGTCTTCGCGGATTGCTTCCGTCAGCAACGCGTTAATAAGACGAATGATGGGCGCGTCGTCTTCCTGCTCGAGCAGGTCTTCGGTTTCGGGAACGCTCTCCGCGATGCTCGCAAGATCCATTTCGTCGCCCAGATCCTGAACCATCTGGCGCGCCTCGGACGAGTCGCGCGCATACGCGGTAGACAGCAGCGCATCGAATTCCTGAGGGGCAACCATCTTCACTGAGATTGGGCGCCGGGCGAACCGTTTGATCTCTGCCAGGGTTGTCAGTGACGGTTTGGTTTTGCACGCAACGATCACCTGACCCCGCGGCGTCGTTTCGTTCAGCAACACGGCGCCGAAACGCTTCGCAAACGCAAACGGCAGCGACCGCACTGCGCCGGGTTCTGCAATCGCGTCAATTGCCGGTATACCTTCCGTCATCGCATCGTCTGCCGGGCCGTGCTCGTTGATCTGTGTCGTGTCGTCTTTACCAGGCGATTTCCCCGATGAACCGCCATTGACTACCGTGTGTTCCACTGTGTTCTTCCCTCTCTTCCCTTTATCGTCTTGGTCTTCCGTGCTTGTTCTACTGGCCGTTAATCCTGGTTCTTATTCCTGGTTCACCGGTTGCACGACCCATCGATCATAGCAGCCAGCGAGGCGATCGCCCTAACGTTCTCGGTCCGCCGACATCTCCCGTGTCCGGCTCTCTCACACCATCCGGCGGACCCGTTCCTCAATCGACCTTAGCACGCGAAATTACTGAAATCTAAGGATTTTGACTCAAATTTGTTAACGACGTGCGACGAGTGTCTGTGCGAAATGGACCCCTTCGAACTCGAACGGTTCCACGACTACTGTCAGTCCGAGTGATTCGAATCGGGCGCTCAACTGCGCGAGCGCATCGTCGTCGAGCGCCGATGACGTGAGATCGAGGATGCGAGCATGGTAGGACCGCGTTTCGGTCACCGCTTCATCGATCAGCCGGTACTTGCCATCGAGCGGTAATCGACCCGCGGTCGCCTGATCGAAAACGCGCATGATGCCGGTGATATAGCTGCCAATCTGACCGGACTCCACCATCCGCGCGGCCGCGTGTTCCAGTTTTCCAACACGCTCATTTACGCTGTGGCGCAGCACTTCTGCACGCTGATCCTTGTCCGGTGCTTTGCCGCGGCGTTTCAATTGATCGAGCCGGCGCAGCAGCGAGCGCACGGTTTCCGGCAAACCACTTTGCTCGCACAAATCGACCTGCAGCAGTCCGTCGCGGGCCTGCGAGAGCACCGCAGACTGTTGATGATGGAGCATTGCAGCGAACCGGGCCGGATGGCCGCCTAGCAGACGCGCTACCTCGGCGCATCCGGCATCTAGGTCCGCGTACTCGAAGCCGAATTGACTGGTTACGAGGTCGAACGAGGCGTCGGGGAGTCCGGTCCGCTCGAGCGGAGTGTTTCCGTGGAAGTCGACGCGCGCGAGAATGTCGAATGTATCAGACTCGGTAACCATCGCGAGGGGATCGATGTCTGCCGCATCGACGCCCACGACCTCGAGATCGAGTGTTTTGTGATCTGAGTACTGCATTGCCAGCACGGCCACGGCCCCATTACCGGTTGCCATATCCAGCACTCGACTGCCCGCGGCCAAGTCCGCGAACTGTGCGTTCCAGAACGCACCCACCACGCCGTCGTAGTTTTCGGCGAAGCGTCCCACGAACGTCGTGAGCGTCCCCTGCTTCCAGAAGCGGGTCCACTGCTCGGCGCTCAATCGCTCCGACACGTCAATTCCGCGCGGCGGCAAACCAGAAGTTGGCGGCAATCGTCACACGGGGCCGCTCGCCGCGATACGGCTCGACCCAGTGCATCAGGTACGACGGAAAGATCAGCAGTTCGCACGGTTGCATGCGAATCCGAACACCGCTGAACGAGATCTCGCGACGCAGTCTCGCATTACCCGGATCGACGTGCATCGCCGCACCGATACGTGGGTCGGAGAACGTCACGCGTCCGGAAAAAGACTCGTCTTCCACATCACCATCACCCGGATCCACGCAATAGATTGCACTCCACGCAGCGTTGGGATGATTGTGCGGCTGGAAGTACCCGCCATCCCGCGTCACGTGAAACCAGCAGTGATGATCGAACTGAATCCGGCGCATCTCGTCATCAGTGTATTCGTTGGCGGCTTGTACGAAACCACCCACGTGGCTATAGAAAAAGCGGCGAAAGTCCTGCACACGCTCGTCGTCCCAGGCCAGGAAGTCGAACGTGCTCTCAAAGACTCCGGAATGCTCGGGTTGAGGTGATCGCGGATGCCGCCGTTCGGGCACCTCGTTTTCGAGAATGCACGCTAGCAGTTGCGAGCGAATCGATTCCGAATCCGTAACACTGCGAAACAACGGCGTGGCAAACGCCAGACTGAAGGGAATGTCGGCCATAACGAAAAAACCCAGCCCCGGATCCATTGATCCGAGGCTGGGTGGTCTCCTTACGTCCTTCGGAGCCGGTTTGGCTTAGAAGGAGTGCTTGTAGGTCAGGAACGGAACCCGACCGGCAACGTCGTACAGCTCGAGAACGATGTCGTCGTCATAGCCTACTTCGTTGTCGAATGACGGGTCTTCGTCGGTGAGGTTGCGCACACCCATCGTCAGGTCACCACCCCACGGCATGTGCCATACGGCCGTAACGTCGTGGGTCGTGAACGACGGGTACTTGCTCGTCGCGGTCGCACCACCGGTCTCGTCGATCCAGCGCATGATGTAGTTCACGGTGAAGTCCGCGATCTGCCAGCGCAGGCTTACGTTCAGCCGGTTGTCCGGGTGCTCCTCTTCGCCCTCGAGCTTCAGAGGATCTGCACCAGGCAGCGTGGTTTCCTCGTACTTGAGTACGTGCGACCACTCGGCATCCAGCGCCCAGGTGCCCCACTGATCGATCGGCAGGTCGTAATGTACCCGCATGTCCAGACCCTGCGTCTCGATCGACGCAAAGTTACCAAACACGTTGATCAGGCCACATGCGGGCGGTCGACCACCACCTTCGCAGCGCGTGATCGGGCCAACGACGCCATTCACGGTAGCACCACGGTTGATGATGATGCCGGACGGCAATGCAGACGGGTTATCAGCCTCGAGGTCTACCACCTCCTGCTCGAGCAGGCTGTTCACCGCGCCTTTGATCTCGATGTCGAAGTAGTCGATGCTGAACGTGAGGCTGTCCATCACGTCAATGACCGCACCGAAGTTCCAAGACTCGGACGTTTCCGCTTCGAGGTTGGGGTTACCGCCGGTGAACGATTCCACCTGCAGCTGCGGGCATGCGGTATCCGCTATACCCTGCTGGCGGCAGCGCGTGAAGTCGCGGACGTTCTCGAACGATTGCGACAGCTCCTGGTGCACGTCGGCCAAGTTCGGGGCCTTGAACCCTTCGCTCCAGCTGGCGCGCAGCACGAGTTGATCGATCGGCTGGAAGCGCAGGTAAACCTGCGGCGAAAACTCATCGCCGAAATCGTCGTAGTCATCGTACCGAACCGCGACACCACCTTCCATGTTATCCAGAATCGGTATCTGGATCTCACCGAACGCGGCCCAGCGGCTGCGGTCACCCGCCGCGCTGTTGCCTGCGGATCCGATGACGTTGCCGGCTTCGCGGAAGTTGTCGTACTGATCCTGATACTCGGTGCTTGCGCGCTCGAGACCAGCCGCCCAGCCGATGGCGCCGGCAGGCAGTTCAAATGCCATACCGTCTACGGTCAGACCAACAGACGTTTCTTCCGCTCGAATGTCACGCAGCAATGTAGCAGCAGACTGCTGAATAGCGCCGGCGTTGGTCGGATCGAGCGGATTGACGAAGTTATACGATCCATTGGCAACCAGGTCCTCGATGATGCTGGAGATGACGTAGGTATCGCCCTCTTCCTGCGCATCGTACGAGTAGTGACGTGCGTACACGTCATAGTTCACGCGATCGTCGAAAATCGCGCCCTTGAAGCCGAGAATGTTGTCGACCTCTTTCGTCGCTACGCTGTCATCACGATTGCCGTGCCCAACGAAACGGTGGAACAGGAACAGGTCACGCTGTCCGGGCGTCCCAAGCGTCGGGTTCAGCGGCGCTTCATCGTCCACCAGGAAGAAGCCGACGGCCGGTGCATAGCGTCCAAACGTTTTGCTGTCGGTGAAGCGGTTTTCAAAGTACACGTTGTGGCCCGGCACCAGCTCGTAGCTTGCGGTCAGGAACGTGCTCTTGCGATCGATTCCACCGGTCTGCATCGAGATGTCGGCGTAGCCGAATCCGCACCCTTCCGTACCGGTAATGCCTTCCGGATCGGAGATCGGTACATACAGTGGTTCCGGGCACGCGCCGCCCGGGAACGCAGAACTGAAGTCCAGCTCGAACATCGTGTTACCGCCGGAGGACACGCCAATCGTGTCGACACCATGCCGCGGCAGGCCGCCGTTCGGATTCTGCGAGATTTCGACGCGGCTGTAGTCACGGTCGGCATCGAAGATGGGCTTGCGCTTCCACCACTCACCAGAGAACAGAACGTGGCCGCGGTCGCCGGCCATACCGATCGTGAAACTCAGTTGATCACGGTCCCCGCCTTTACGCGTTGGGCGTTCACCACCAATTTCGATTTCTGCGCCGGTCCAGTCATCCCGCATGATCACGTTGATCACGCCGCCGATCGCGTCGGCACCGTAGATAGCCGACGCGCTGTCGGTCAGCATCTCGATGCGTTCAACCGCAGACAGCGGAATGGTGTTCAGGTCAACGGCCGAGGTACCCGTGAGCGGGTTGCCCGGTACGCGCCGACCGTTGATCAATACCGCAGTGCGGTCTTCGCCCAGACCGCGCAGACCTACGAGCGCAATCTGACCAAAGCTCGTACCGGAGCGATCCCTGAACGAGCCAAACGAGTTGTACGTGGTGGTACGCAGTACGTCAGCTACGTTGCCGAGGCCGGAAAGTTCAATTTCCTGACGGTCCAGAACCGTCACAGGTCGCGGTGCGTCGGATACTGCGGTCGGGATACGCGATCCCGTAACGATGACCTCCTCGATTGCTTCAGCACCCTCTTCCGCCATAGCTGGCAGAGCGGCACCAATAGCCATCGAAGCCGTCACCGCGCTAATAGCGCTGGCTAATGGCTTTTTCTTGATCATTTACATCCCCAAGTAGATTTATTTCGGAGGGCCAAACCGACCACTGGGCGCGTGCCGCGGGCGTCTCTCCAGTTAATGCCCCAGTCGAAATGCCACGCAACTACTGCTAGATGCCGCAAACCGAACGGTTGGCTGGACCCGATGGCGCGCGATGGTACACGAATCATTCATGATTTCATCACTTTTTTTTCATTGTTCGTCCATCGGATGGACATATAAGCAATAATATTGCCTATTTAATCCGTACGACCCCGATTCTGCGCCCTGTGTTAGACAATCGCAGCGTGTAACGCCCCCCGAAACTCCGGTATATGACCACCGGCGGGTCATTTCGGGTCCGCGAGCGATAGGTTCCGGACTGACGTTGCTGCCACACCTGGCCGTTGGCCAATCGGAAAACCGTCCGTCCCGACCAACCCGTGAACTCCCCGACAATGTGGGTTTCGATCTCCTGATCGCGGCGCTCGCGCTCCGTCGGCCAGTCGAGCATGCCCCGCTTCTCGCGACTCACCGGTGCTGCGTTTGCATCCGCGGGTGCAGGCGTGCGGGCGTTAGGCTGTGTTCTTTTGGGCAGCGCTCTGTTCTGCAACCACTCGACGAGCATCTCCCGTTCCGCCCGGGTGAGCTTGTCGACGCCCGTTGCTTCGCGTTCTCCCGCCGACATGTCATCGAATAGATCACGCGCGAGCCCAGGTACCGACAATGATGTCAACACGATTGCAAGGCACGTTGCGCCCGCACGACGCCGGCCGCACGCTAAAACATGGCTTCTCACGTAATCCTCCATTACCGCAAGTCGTCGACTTTCGTGCACGTTTTCCCCCTGTTTTTGCTGGTCAAACGCGAATACGCGCAAAGAGCGTCTCGCGGGCTGACCAGATCCCAATCCGATCTTATACCTACAGTTCTGTCAGTAGAGGTTCGAAAACGAACCGCTGAAACAATTCGTCCATATCATCGGGCGCCCACGCCAGCAGCAGTACGCCCGTTTTCAACCCACCAATATACCGCGCCAACCCTATCGCCCCTAGTTGCGAGACATACACCTAAAGACTTTTGCCTTGCACACGCACTTATATATGTAGCGTCTCTTAAGTACGAGCGCGTGCGCCACTAGCCTCGGCCAATGCCGCCTCCGCGGACGGTGCGTCTTTCTCCGAGCGCCCGGGTGGGAGTACACTCCGGCCGTCATCAAGAACGGACAGCAGGTTGGACTTCACCGGCGCGCACATTTTATCCATCAGTCAATTTTCACGGGCCGATGTGGAACGGGTTTTCACGGTCGCCGATCGGATGCGCCCGTTCGCCCATCGCGAACAGGTCACCCGCGTCCTCGAGGGAGCGATTCTCTCCAACATGTTTTTCGAGCCGAGCACACGCACCCGTATCTCCTTCGGATCTGCGTTCAACCTTTTGGGCGGTGAGGTTCGTGAAACCACCGAACTACGCGCGTCCTCACTGGCGAAGGGCGAGTCCCTTGCTGACACGGCGCGCGTGCTGTCCGGATACAGCGACATCATCGTGATGCGTCATCCCCAATCAGGCTCGGTCGCCGACTTCGCGGCCGCCAGCCGCGTTCCGGTCATTAACGGTGGCGACGGCGCCAACGAGCACCCGAGCCAGGCATTGCTGGACCTCTACACGATACAGAGCGAGATCTCAGCGAAGCACAAATCGATCGACGGATTGCGCATTGCCCTGGTCGGTGACCTCAAGTACGGGCGCGCCGTGCATTCGCTATGCAAGATCCTGGGGCTGTTCGACAACGTCGATTTCCATATGGTGTCGCCGGACGAACTGCGCGCCCCGCCGGAAATTCTCGATGAGCTTAGAGACCGCGGACACGCGGTGACCGAACACGCCAAACTGGCCGAGGGTATTCACCACGTAGACATCCTCTACGTCACCCGAACCCAGGAAGAACGCTTCGCGTCGCAGAGGGAAGCGGATCGGTACCGGGGGCTTTTCCGGGTCAACGAGTCAATTTACACGCAGCACTGCGAACCGAACACGGTGATCATGCACCCGCTCCCGCGCGATTCCCGCGCGGAAGCCCAGGAACTCGACGACGATCTGATCTCCCACCCAAACCTTGCCGTGTTTCGCCAGACCGACAACGGCGTGCTTATCCGAATGGCGCTGTTTGCGCTGGTGCTGGATGTGGCCCACCTCGTGGATGACTACGCACGCCCCGCGCCCTGGTTCACCGCGAAGCGTATTCCCGATACCGGGGCCCTTAATGCCCCCCTCAATGCCCCGGACGGTGACGCACTCGCCAGCGCGTCAGATCAAAGCTGCGATTCGAGTTCCGGCAGGGCCTTGAACAAGTCCGCGACCAGGCCGTAGTCGGCTACCTGAAAAATCGGCGCGTCCTCGTCCTTGTTGATCGCGACGATCACTTTACTGTCCTTCATACCGGCAAGATGCTGAATCGCACCGGAAATACCGACAGCAATATAGAGATCTGGTGCCACGATCTTACCCGTCTGGCCGACTTGCATGTCGTTCGGCACAAAACCCGCGTCTACCGCGGCGCGTGATGCGCCGATGGCCGCGCCGAGCTTATCAGCAATGCCGTCCAGCAGCGCAAAGTTCTCGCCGCTGCCCATGCCTCGGCCTCCGGAGATAATGATCCCCGCCGACGTCAGCTCTGGGCGTTCCGATTGCGCAAGCTCCTCACCGACGAACTCGGACAGACCTGCGTCATGGACGGACGCAACAGCCTCAACAGACGCTGAGCCCCCCTCGGCGGCGACGGCATCGTAGGCGGTGCCGCGAACCGACACGACCTTGATCGCGTCGTTGGACTTTACGGTAGCGATTCCATTACCCGCATAGACTGGACGTTTGAACGTGTCATCCGACTCGACGCTGACAATGTCCGAAATCTGTGCGACATCCAAGAGCGCCGCCGCGCGTGGCAGAAAATTCTTACCCGTGGTGGTGTGCGCGGTGACGATATGCGTGTAATTCGCGCCGAGCTCCGCGACCAGCGCCGCCAGGTTTTCCGCCAGGTGGTGTTCGTACGGCGGGGCGTCTGCGCACAACACCTTGTTCACGCCCGGATAGGCGCTGGCGCTCTCGGCCACAGCGCTACAATTATGCCCGGCCACAAGGACGTCGATATCACCGCCAATGGCCTGCGCTGCCGCCAACGCTACTCCGGTCGCGGCCTTGAGCTCCGAATTGTCGTGTTCAGCTATTACCAGAGTACTCATGAGATCACCTTTGCTTCATTGCGCAGCTTGTTCACCAGTTCTTCGACGCTCTCGACGATAATGCCGGCCGCGCGTTCCGGAGGAGGTTCTACGGACAAAACCTCCGTTGTCGGTGCGAGCGACACGCCGAGCTCCTCGGGGCTTACCACGTCCATCGGCTTTTTCTTGGCCTTCATGATGTTCGGCAACGACGCATAGCGAGGTTCGTTCAAACGCAGGTCCGTCGTGACTACCGCGGGCAAGTTGACCTTTATCGTCTGCAAGCCCCCGTCGACCTCTCGCGTTACTACGAGGGCGCCCTCGGCAACCTCGACCTTGGACGCAAACGTTGCTTGCGACATGCCCGCCAGTGCCGCAAACATCTGACCCGTCTGACCGTTGTCGCCGTCAATGCTCTGCTTGCCGAAAATCACGACGTCAGCGCCCTCCTTTTCCTGCAGCGCCGCCAGCGCTTTTGCGATGCCGAGCGGCTGGGCGTCCTCGTCCGTTTCAATCAGAACAGCCCTGTCTGCGCCAAGCGCCAGGCACGTACGCAGCTGTTCCTGCGACGCGGTCGTACCGACGCTCACGGCAATGACTTCGGTTGCAGATCCGGCTTCTTTTAGTCGAACCGCTTCTTCGATGGCTATCTCGCAAAATGGGTTGACCGCCATCTTCACGTTGTTCAGGTCGATTCCGGAGTTATCCGGCTTGACGCGTACTTTCACGTTCGCATCGACAACGCGTTTCACTGGAACTAGAACTTTCATTGTTGCCTCGATTACATGTTGCGTTCAGGTGGCGCCACCGCGCTCTGCGGCCGTATCACGACAGCGGGCCGCATGCGGCCCGCTATACTTCCGAATCCATTTGCAGGAAGGCCCGGATTCTCCCCCGGGCATCCCCGGCAGGTCAAGGCAGTCGCCTCGACAACACAGATCGCAACTCTATCGCGACACAGATCGCTTACCATCAGACCAGGCCGAGCGCGGAGCAACGATGAACAAGGAACTTCCACCCGAGGACAGCTCGGAGGCCGCGGAGATATTTCGCCAGGCCAACATTCTGTACTTTCGCAGCAACGTCTACGAGCAGACCACATGGATGGGCCGCCCGGCGCTGAAGTGTCCGATGGATATGTGGGTGTATCAGGAACTCATGCACGGGCTCGAAACGGACCTGGTAATTGAGACCGGCACCTTCGCTGGTGGATCGGCGCTGTATTTTGCGCATGTGTTCGACGCGCTCGGCTACGGCAGCGTCGTCAGTATCGACATCCGGCTGCAGGCCGATCTGCCGCAACATCCGCGGATTCGCTATATCGAAGGTTCGTCGATCTCCGAGTCCGTCATTCAGGAAGTTACCGTGGTCGCCGCTAGAGCCAAGTCCACGCTCGTGGTGCTCGACTCTGACCACAAGGCACCGCACAAGCTCCGGGAACTGATGGCTTATTCCGACTTCGTGACGCCCGGGAGCTACATCATTGCCGAGGATAGCGGTTTTGACCACTACCCTTCGTGGCCCGAGTTTGGCTCGGGCCCGGCGGCCGCGGTGAAGGCCTTCCTCGCACGCGATAACCGCTTCGAAGCGGATCGCACGCGCGAACAGCACCGGATCACGTTTGCGCCCGCGGCGTTTCTGAAACGCCACCACACGTAACCGATACGCTTCAGGGATCAGCGTTTGCGAGCATAGCCGCGATGGCCGACGCGTCCCACGAGGCACCCTCGCGACGACCGGGGGTTCCCTCCGCATTCAACGCATCGGCCATCGCCTCCATGCTCAGTCCCCGTGTCTTCCACTCGCGAAGCCGCGCAAGCATCGCTCCGTCGCCCGGATAGGACGCGCCGCCGCGCTCACCCGACATGATCGCCCGCAGATGTTCAACGTGGCGCTCGCCGGCAAGATACTCCGATCCGTCAATCAACGTCGCAAGCGCATCGGTAAACGCGACGTCGCAGATCAGGTGTGTTCGATACTCAGCGCCGTTCACAAAACCGTGCCGCGATTGATTGTCGAAGCTCCACGCGTACCCGGCTTCGAAATGCTGGGACCGACCATCGGCAACCATATACGCGCCGTCATTGGTCGTCACCGGCACGTGAATTCGGTACTTGTCGACCCAGGCATCCATGCGGTCCCTGTGCACCAGCGTAACGCCGTTGGGGCGCATCCGGAACAGGAACGCATAAACAACCCGTCCGAACGGCCCGAACTTGGATATCAGCGCACGCGCACACGGCAGTACACTCAGCAGCTCGCTGTCTCGCACGCGGTCTGCATGGTAGTCGGTTGCGTCCCCCGCCCGCCCGCCGCGCAGCAGCACCGTACCCACGGAACAGTGCACGTCACCCCAGTACGAACTCATCCACAGCTCGGCGGGTAGTGCTGCAACCTCCTGCTGCAGCGCGTCGAGATCAAGCCCGATATCGAACTTCAGGAAGGATCTCTTTGCGTAACTTTCGGGAATCACGAGTCGCCCAGACGGTCACGCACCCGGCGCTTCCAATCGGAAACGTACACCGCAGCTATCCAGGTACCAGCCGCTCGCATCCTCAACGCAGAATTCGGCGAGCCGGTAGTAGGCGGCCCGGTTAACCAACGCATCGAGATCGTCGCGAATACCGACGTAGGGTTGCAGATTTGCGTCCGTACCCACATCGCCCGGCGGCGGTTCCCGAAGCGTGAGTCTATGCGACTCGTCGAGCATAACGAAGTCATCGACGTTCGTACGCACACCAATCTGTTGTACGCCTTCGTCGCTCCGGCGTTCAACGTCGACAACTACAAATGGCGCATCCTCCACGTTAATCGCGAGCTTCTCGACCGGCGTCACCAGAAAAAAGCGGTCGCCCTCCCGACGCAGAATGCTGGCGAACAACTTCACCATCTCCAACCGTTCGATGGGCGCACCCTCATGCCACCACGAGCCGTCGCGTCGGATCCCAATGTCGATCTCGCCAACGCGTTCCGGATGCCAGCTGTGCACCGGCGGTCGCCGGTGGTCCCGGCGGTACGATTCCAGAGCGTCGAACAGCGCCTCGGCCACGTCCTGTCAGCCGCCGATGAACTTCATGACGGTAACTTCGCCCTGGAAACTCAAGGGTTGTTTGTCGCCGAGCGCAGAATTCAACAATGCGGGTAACGCGGCAAGTGCGGACGCATCGTCCAGTTCAAGGAGCGGTTTCAAATCGTGACTGTGAGAATTGGAAAGGCAGCCGAAGAGCTTGCCGTTCGACGCAAGGCGCAGCCGCGTGCAGTTCCGG
Organism: Candidatus Azotimanducaceae bacterium; assembly: GCA_965216695.1. Lineage (GTDB taxonomy): Bacteria > Pseudomonadota > Gammaproteobacteria > Pseudomonadales > Azotimanducaceae. The sequence goes on from OZ244212.1 coordinate 346,342, forward strand.
CAGAAAGGCTCGCTCTCGTTGGCGATCACGCCGAAGTAACCTCCGCTGGCTACGCGGTAGCGAATAGACGTCGAGTCGAACGGTGCATCGGTTTTCTCGTAGCGATATTTGGCGCCAATACGGTCGAGCAATTCCTCGAGCCCGATGAACTCGCGTTCGAAGCGCGGATCGCGCTTCAGATGCCCCATCTTCATCAGCTCGATAAAGCGGAGCTCGATGCCGCGTTCCAGGCAGTAGTCCAGCATGGGCACGATCTGATCTGCATTGTGACTGCGTACCGGCACCATATTCACTTTCAACCGGATCCCGCGGTCGAGCAGCGCATCGATGCCGGCGAGCACCGTTTCGAGGTCTCCGCCGCGCGCCAGGCGCACGAATCCCTCCGGATCCAATGTGTCCAGGCTGATGTTCATTCGCCGAATCCCAGACGCCTCTAGCACCGGAAGTTTGCGCAGAACGAGTTGACCGTTGGTGGTGATGGAAACATCGTCGAGGCCGAGCGCAGTCACGGCCGGCAAAAACGCGTCGAATTTGGGGGACAGCAGCGGCTCTCCACCGGTGATGCGAAGCTTGGTAATACCCGCCGCGGCGACCAGTAGCCGAACGGCCCGGATCATCTCCTCATCGTCAAGCTCGTATTTCGCCGGTTGTAACCGTTTGCCGTTCGGCACACAGTACTCGCACGCGTAGTTGCACGCGGCCGTGAGGCTCACCCGCAGATTACGGAACCGGCGGCCGTGGCGGTCAGCGACCACAGCTTCGCGGACGATGTCGGTATGGCTGGACATAGCTCATCAGTATGCCACCGTTGACTCCGGGCCGACATTAACCCAGGAACCACGCCGGCAAACTGGCGCGACGTGGTCCCGGCCACGTACACCGCGGCGTTTTCCTCACACTCCGCGCCGTTACAATTGGGCATGCGAAACGAGAACGGGATCACAGTCCCCCTGAGGCGCTTTTTGCTCTAATGAATCCCGTAGTTGCCTTGGACCTCCCCCTGACGAGGCAATTATCCGGGCGGGCAACCGCCCATGTATGTGTGACTCCTAATGGTACTTGCCCGGCTCTTCCCCCAAGAGACCGGGCTTTTTTTTATTTAAAATCAACATATTACGTCTTACATTTAGGACAAAAAGATATTCGCTCATACGGACCTGCAAGCCGTCGGAACCGCGAACCCTCAGGAGTCATCGTGCGGCTGCGCGCGCAGCGCTTCGATCAGGCCTGTGACGAAGCCATTGAGCCAGAAAACGCTTCTGGACCCTTTCACGAGCACCCGATCTCCGGGCAGCAATGCCGCAACGAGCGCCTCCGTCAAATCCGCATCGGCACGCGGCCAGAACCCACGGCGCTGCCTGGAGGGTAGCGCATCGAACAAAGGTCTCGCGCCCTCACCCACGCAGAATACGGCTTCAAGTCCGTGGCACGCGTCTGCCAACTCCAGGTGACGATCAGCGGATTCCTCCCCAAGCTCTGCCATCTCGCCGACCACCGCTATCGCGCGAGGCTCCCCCGCGTGCTGCATGAGCGCCGCCGCCATGCTCCGAGGATTCGCGTTGTAGCTGTCATCGACCACGGTGATGCCGGCAACGACTTGCACAGTGCCTCGCCCTTCCGGTACCAGGTCTGCGGGCAGTTCCAAAGCGCGCTGCAGCGAGCCGCCGCACGCGAATGCCGCAGCAACCACCGCACTCAGTGTTTGTGCGCGATGTACGCCACCTCCAGGAACACGCCCGCTGTACGTATTCGACCCCACCCGAATCTGCGCCCGGTCACCGTCGAGGGCGCAAAGTCTTACATCGGCGTTGCGCTCTTCACCAAAGGATGTAACTCGGGTTGGAAACCTCGCCCGCGCGTCGGCGGCCAGGCTCTCCGGAACCACAAACACGCCATCGCGGGTTAGACCCGCCGCTATCGACATCTTTTCTTCTCTGAGTGCGGCCCAATCTGCAAAATTGCCGATGTGTGCGTGCTGAACATTCAGCAGCAGTGCCACATCCGGGTTCGACAACCGCGAGAGCGGAGCGATCTCGCCCGGATGATTGGTGCCGATCTCGACCACCGTAGGGCATCCCGCCGGGGTCAGCGCCAAGCTCAACGGCACGCCCAAGTGATTGTTCAGGCTGCCTTGCGTAGCAAATGCGTCCAGTGCGTGCGCAAGCCACAACTTCGCCGTCGTCTTGCCGCTGCTTCCCGTAACCGCCACCACAGTGCCAGCGATTCGCGCCCGGGCGGCGGCGGCAATTTGCCACAGACCCTCCACAGTGTCCTGCACGCGCAGCAGCGGCATGTCGACTGCAACGTCGCGGTGCACGAGCGCACCCGCGGCGCCCGCTGAAAACGCATCCGCGACAAAATCGTGGCCATCACGGCTGGAGCGCTGCGTAACGGTAAAGCGGTCACTCAGATCGCCGGGTAGGGCAACGAACAGCTCGCCCGGTCGTATGCGCCGCGAGTCGATCGACACGCCGGATACATCCGGTCCTGCAACCTCCGGAAGCGCCAGTGCCGCGCATAATGCCTGCCAGTTCCACAGCTCAGGGTGTGTCATACGCCAACGCTAGCCCTGGCCAGATCACAGTGCAACCGCAGTCACAATCGTGCGATGCTACGTGCAACTTCGCTCAGTCCGACACTCGCGTGAATCAATCTTCCAGGTCCCCTTCCCTGTTCTGGCGCATCATGAACGGCATCAGCGCCCTGCGCATCGTGCTGGTGAATCTCTTCTTTCTAGCGCTGGTGGCGCTGTTGGTGGCAATCCTGGTTTCATCGTGCCAGCGCCCAGCGGCGCGCACTGGGGCGCTGTTGATCGACCCCGAGGGCGTGATCGTCGACGAACTCGAACCCATCGACCCGGTCGCCGCTCTGTTGGCGGACGAGCGGTTCGGTTCCGTTGAACTCGAGACCATTCTGCGCGCCATCCGCAAAGGGAAAACCGACGACAACGTGAAAGGTATCGTGCTGCGGCTCGATCGCATTGGCGGTCTCTCGACCGCGCACGCCGCCCGCATCGGCACCGCATTGGCCGACTTCCGAAGCAGCGGCAAAAGTGTGCAGGCCTACGGCGACTACTTCGACCAGCCGCACTTTCTGCTGGCGAGTCACGCGGACGCCGTGTACCTGCACCCCGAGGGACAGGTGTGGCTGCCGGGATTCGGTGTATTTCAGCAGTACCTGCGCGGTCTGCTGGACAAACTGCACGTTTCGACTCACGTGTTCCGGGTCGGCACCTATAAATCGTTCGTGGAACCCTACACCCGTAATGACATGTCCGAGGAAGCCAAGGCCGCGAATCAGGAGATCGTAGACAATCTCTGGCGGCAGGTGCGGGAAACAATTGCGCTGAATCGAGGCCTGGACCCGGATGTCGTCAATGCGTACAGCGAATCGTTTCCGCAACGGCTGCAAGCTGCGCGGGGCGAGATGGCACGCACCGCGCTCGAGGCCGGTCTGATCGACGAACTTCTCACCCGAGACCAGATGCGCGCGCGCTTCGCGGACCTGTTTGGAAGCAACGACCAGGGCGACTTCGACGCCATAGACTTCCGCGGCTACGCGTTGGAAACACCCCGACTTACCTCGGCCCCGGCGATCGCGGTGCTCACGGCTCAGGGTCCGATCATGATGAACGATCCTCGCTCGGGCGTAATCACCCCGGAAAAACTGGTGCCCGCAATCCGCTCTGCGCGACAGGACGAAGACATCCGGGCGCTGGTGTTGCGAATCAATTCCTCCGGTGGCTCCGCGTTCGCTTCCGAACTGATCCGTGAAGAGCTCGAGCTCGTGCAACTGGCCGGCAAACCGGTGGTGGTGTCAATGAGCAGCGTCGCCGCGTCCGGCGCGTATTGGATTGCGGCAACCGCCGACCGGATTGTAGCCGAGCCCGCGACCGTCACCGGGTCGATCGGCATATTCGGGATCATCGCGCGGTTCAACGAAAGCCTGAGCGAGATCGGCGTGCAGTCGGACGGCGTCCGTAGCGGCCCGCTCGGCGGAGCCCTCAATCCCACGCTACCGATGAACGAGCAGTTCTCGGAAGTGCTGCAGAGCAGCATCGAATCCGGGTATCAGAAGTTCGTTAATCTGGTCGCCCGAGGCCGCGGCCTGACGCCGGAACAGGTGGATCGCGTCGCCCAGGGGCGCGTGTGGACGGGTGAGCGCGCCAAATCGTTGAATCTGGTGGACGCACTCGGCGGACTCGACAGTGCGATCACGCTCGCCGCGGAACTGGCAGAACTGTCCGACTACGACACCCGCCACCTCCGGTCTCCCGAGTCGTTTCGGGATGCGCTGCTTCGAGAGCTGCTTCCATCGTCGGGCGCTGGAACCAACCCGATTGGTCCGTTACGCGATCAGCTCTCGCAGATACTACGTTTCGACGACCCGCAATACCGTTACCTCATTTGCCCTGCGTGCGATTCCCTTGGCGGACCGATTCCCGCTTGGCGGTAAGGCGAATAGCAACGTCAAGCAGCAACCCGGCTCGAGGTTAGTAGGACCTAGAAGAGCCGGAAACGCGTCCGCCCGCTCGCCGCAAGGCGATTGCGCATCGCTGTTCGCCGTCGACGCATCCGATCATGAAGGTGACGCCGTTTGATCGCCAGAAACTCGTCTCGAGACAGGTTGGGGTTGCGATTGCGTGCACGCTCTTCGGTTCGGTATTTGCAGAAATCCGCATACGCGTCCATTTCGTGCTTCAGCTCGGTGGCGACGAGCTCGATCATGATGGCATCGTCAATGAAACCGAGCACCGGCACTTCGTCCGGAATGATGTCGTTCGGTTCTGCGAAGTACGCAAGGGCCGCAAGCACGTTCTTGCGCTCCTGGCCGGTAAGGTGCCACTCACTGTCTCGAAGCATCTCGACGAGTGCAGCGAGCTGCGAGATTCGGTTGCGTACGAACATCGGAATGCCATCGGCCGAGATGTCGTCCACCAAACGCTCGGCCTTCGCCAGAATCGTCTCCTCGTCGAGCGACCGCGCAGTGGCCTTCGCCTGACGCATATTGTCGCGGAAGTAGCGAAGATCCCGCTCCTCCAGTTCGAAATTCACCACCAGCCCCATAGTTTCCTCCTACAACGGTTCAGGCGCCGCGCGTCCTGTCTTTGAATCTGCTCCAATAATCGTCTGCGAGCGAACGCACCTCGTTACGCAGCAGCACAATACCGAGCAGATTGGGCAATGTCATCAACGCCAGCGTGATAGCGGAAATGAGCCAGATCAACGACGTATCCGCGATGGTCGCGAGAAAAAAGCCCACAACATACGCGACACGATAGTACGGAACCGACCCGCTGCCAAAAAGATACGTCATGGCGCGATCGCCGTAGTACGACCACGCAAGCGCCGTCGAAAACGCAAAGAGAACGAGGCCGACCGTTACGATGCGCTCACCCCAGGCACCCAGCACACTCATGCGAAACGCGGTGGCAGTCAACGGCACCGAATGCAGCAGCGAACGACCCCGCAGAGACACGTCGTCAGACGTCAGATGACCGTCAACAATCTCCACTGCACCGGAATACGGGGCACCGCCGCTGTCGTCGACACGTACGTTTTCGGCGATCGAACGGTTATGCAGAATCGTAATCGGCTCGTCCGTTGGCGCGATGATTCCATTTGAAACCGTTAGAGTCCCGGTAAAGGACACAACGTCCGACCCGCGCCCCGCGAGCAACCCGAACAGAGCCTCCACATGCGCCGGGTCCGCTTCCGTGTACTGCCCCTCGACCACCAGCGTATCGAACGGCGCGAATGACGTCTGGTGCTTCTGAATCCAGACACCGGAACATATGATCGCGAATCCGGTGAGTGAACAGATCACGAGCGTGTCGATGAACGGTTCGAGGATCGCCACCATGCCCTCTTCCACAGGCTCTTTGGTCCTCGCAGCCGCGTGCGCTATGGGCGCAGATCCCTGGCCCGCTTCGTTGGAGAACAGCCCGCGGTTAACGCCGCGATTGAATGCATAGGCGATGCTGGCGCCGAGAAATCCTCCGGCCGCCGCCGAACCGGTGAACGCATCGTGAAACACCGACACAATTCCCGGAATCAGACGTTCGATGTTGGAACCTATGACCGCGAGCGCGCCGAATGCGTAAAGCACCGCCATGAACGGCACGATCGCTGCCGCGACCTTTGCAATGCGCGTAATCCCACCGACGATCACAAGCCCCAGCACGGCCGCCAGGACCAGACCGCTGATAGCGGGTGGAATGTCGAACGACGTCTCCAGCCCCGCAGCCATGTTGTTGCTTTGCGGAAGATTGCCCGAGCCGAACGAACTGACGACGGTGGCAACCGCGAAACAGATCGCCAACCACCGCATGTTCAGGCCCCGTTCCATGTAGTACATCGGCCCACCCGCGATGTGCCCGGATTCGTCGGTCGTGCGGTAGCGGTGCGAGATCGTCACCTCGACGAACTTGGTGGTCATCCCCAGGAACGCGGTCATCCACATCCAGAAAAGCGCGGCGGGTCCGCCGAGGAACAGCGCAAATGCAACGCCGCCGATGTTACCGGTGCCGACGGTACCCGAGAGCGCCGTCGATAGCGCCTGGAAGTGATTGGCGTCACCCTTCGCGCCGCTATCCGCATATCGCCCGCGCAGTACACGGTAGCCGTGGGCAAAAAACCGCAGCTGCGGCACGCGCAGATAGACCGTGAAGAACAAGCCGACGCCGAGCAGGATGAAGGGGAAGTACGCGGCGCTGCCGAGCCATCCGTCGAGGGCAGTGAGCGCCCGCTCGAATCCGCTCACTGATCGTCGCCGAAGAGCGCCTCGGCCATTACGTGATACAAGCGGTTCTGTTCCATCACCCCGCGTACGCCGTCAGCAGCGACCCCCCAGCCATAGGCCGCCACATCCTCACCGCCATGCGTTTCGCTGGCCAGCGGAACCGCCGCAACCTGTTTGTAGTCGACGCTGGTGGTATCCACCTCGGTGAGATCCGGTATCTCGGCACGGTAGCCTGGACCATTCTGGTATCCGAGCACGGTGTAAGGCTTGCCGAAGTAATCCGGCATCGGCACGCCTTCGCTGATCTCCGCCAGGCCGAGAATCGGGTTGCCGCGCCTCGGGTAGCCGCTGATCGTGAGGGTATGACTGTGGTCTGCTGTCACGATTACCAGAGTCTGCGCCGGGTCGAGCCGCGACATCACGACGCGAACGGCGGCGTCCATTGCCAGCGTGTCGGTGAGCGCGCGGTACGCGTTCCCTGCGTGATGACCGTGGTCTATTCGTCCGCCTTCCACCATCAGGAAGAAGCCTTTGTCGTTCTCCAGATAGTCGAGGGCCAGGTCTGTCATTTCCGCGAGGCTGGGTTCACCTTTTCCATCGTTGCCGCGGTCGGCCTCCCACTTCATGTGGGAAGGTTCGAACAGTCCGAGCACCTGAGCCACGTCCTTCTTGCGGGCAAGCTTCTTCAGATCCTTGCTGCGCCAGGCATAGAACCGATCGGCCCGAGACGCCAACCACTCCTCCACCAGATTCCGCTCGTCTGTGCGCACTCCGCTGCGTTCTCGATACTCGGGATCTTTCACATCAGCGGGGAAGAAATCGCGTCGGCCGCCGCCCAGCATTACATCTATCCCGTCGCCCTCTGAGAACTCGATCATCTGGCGCGCAATGTCGCGACAGCCGAGTTCTCTAGCACTTTCCGGCACGCTGGCATCGTTTTCCCAGTCGCGGTCCGGCGCATGCGCGTAGGTTGCGGCGGGCGTCGCGTGCGTGATCCGCGCCGTAGAGACAATTCCGGTACGCAGCCCACGCCGCTCCGCCATCTCGAGCAGCGTAGGCAACGGATTCGCCAGGGCCGCTTCGCAGTCGCCGCGCGGTACCGAAGCGCCAACGCTCAGTACGCCCGCTCGTGTTTTCTCACCCGTTACGAGCGCGGTCATGGTGCCGGCACTGTCGGGCACCTGCAGGTCCGTGTTGTACGTCTTGATCAGCGCAACGTTCGGAAACGCCTCGAACGACAACTCGTGCTCCTCGCCGGCTTTGCCCTCGAGCTGGCCCGCGAGAATACGTGCGGCCGTAACGGTACTTACGCCCATCCCGTCGCCAACGAACAGCACCACATTGCGCGGCGCCGCCACCGCGTTGCACGCAATGGCCGCCAGAGCACTCCACAGTAGATATCTCATCAGCACCTCGACAAGGCTATGTGTATAGAAGACCGCGACCGATGCGCCATTCGTCAACCACCAACCACTCGCGAAGGCTCGCGCATCGTTACGAACTCTTCCGCAGCCGTAGGGTGAATGCCGATCGTGGTATCAAACTGACCTTTCGTAGCGCCCGCTTTGATTGCGACCGATATCCCCTGAATGATTTCACCGGCATCCGGGCCCACCATATGCGCCCCAACGACCCGGTCGTCGGTACCGCTCACCAGCAGCTTCATATAGGTCTTCTCGTTGCGGCCGGTCATCGTGTGTTTCATCGGCCGGAAGCTCGACTCGAAAACCTTCACCTCCGCGAAGCGTTCCGCGGCCTCATCTTCGGTGAATCCGACGGTACCTATGTTCGGCTGACAGAACACCGCAGTGGGAATGTTGGTGTAATCGAGCGTCCGTTCGGGACCTGGGCCGAAAAGATTGTCGGCGACACACATACCCTCGGCAATTGCGACGGGCGTCAATTGAACCCGATCGGTCACGTCACCGATTGCCAGAATGTGAGGCACGCTGGTGCGGTAGTAATCGTCGACAACCACGGCACCCGATGCATCGCAATCCACGCCCACCGCTCCGAGCCCCAGACCGGATACGTTGGGTTTGCGCCCGGTGGCGTAGAGCACCGTATCCACTTCCAGACGCTCACCGGTATTGAGCTCGAGTGAGAGGCTCTGATCCGCCTGCCGGGTTATCCGCTCCACGTCTGTTTCGAAGTGCAGGCCGATCCCCTTTTCGCGCAGTTCGTCGCGAACATGTTCCCGCACGCCCTGATCGAAGCCGCGCAGGAACAGCGACCGTCGGTACAACAGATGCGTATCAGCACCGAGGCCGTGAAAAATGCCCGCGAACTCGACGCCGATGTAGCCGCCACCCACCACCGCGACCCGTTGCGGAAAGCGCTCCAGATAAAACGCGTCGTTGGAGTCGATGGCCAGCTCAGACCCCGGAAATTCAGGAATGAACGGCCATCCGCCGGTAGCGATCAGCACATAACGGCTGGTCCAGCTCCGATCGCCGATGGCGACCCGGTGGGGCTCCACCAGTCGCGCGGTTCCTTCGTGCAGCGTAACGCCGGCGCCGTCCAGCAAGTTACGGTAGATACCGTTCAGTCGCTCGATCTCTGCACTCTTGTTGTCGCGCAGCGTCGGCCAATGAAACTGCCCCGGTGCCGTGTCCCAGCCATAGGCTCTGGCATCCTCGAAGTCTTCGGAGAAATGGGAGCCGTACACAAAGAGCTTCTTGGGAACGCAGCCGACGTTGACACACGTACCCCCCAGATAACGGTCCTCGGCGACCGCGACGCGCGCGCCATGCGCGGCCGCAAACCGCGACGCCCGCACACCGCCCGAACCGGCGCCGATGACAAAAAGATCGTAGTCGTAGTCCATGCAAAGGTTCCCGGTCGTCGGCGCAGACTACTGGAACACCGACGCCAAAGGAACCGCCGTTGGTGCGGGCACGTGCGATTGCTATGCTGCTGACACGCCAACATCCACAACCTGGGGAGAATGACAATGAACGGGGCGGATTCACTCATTGGCACACTGGTAGAAGCAGGTGTTGACGTATGCTTCACCAATCCCGGCACCTCAGAAATGCATTTCGTAGCCGCCCTCGATCAGCAGCACGGAATGCGCGCAGTGCTCGGTTTGTTCGAGGGCGTCGTTACCGGCGCCGCCGACGGCTACGCGCGCATGACGGGCAGACCCGCCTGTACGCTGCTGCATCTGGGACCGGGACTTGCCAACGGCCTTGCGAACCTGCACAACGCTCGCCGCGCGCAGACGCCGATCGTCAACGTTGTGGGTGAACACGCGACCTATCACCGGGCATTGGACGCACCGCTGACATCGGACATCGACGGCTTTGCTGCACCGGTGTCCGGATGGATTCGGACGAGCATGACCAGCACCGATGTGGCCGCCGATGGACTCGCCGCAGTGCGGGCGTCACGCGAACCACCAGGCCAGATCGCCACACTCATACTGCCGGCTGACACCGCGTGGAACGACGCATCCGACATCGCCCGGGGTTCCGTGGTGTCGTCCCGCGCGCCGGTGAGTGGCGATCTGGACCGGATTGCCGAAGCGCTCGGCAACGGCCGCTCGACGGCGATACTCGTCAACGGGCAGGGAACAAGCGAAGCCGGTCTGGCACTGCTTGGAAAGATCGCTGAGAAAACGGGCGCAACGCTTTTCGCCGACACGTTCGTCGCGCGAATCAGCCGAGGCGCGGGGCGCGTTGATGTGGCACGGCTGCCGTACTTTGCCGAGCAGGCGCTGGAAGCGTTGAACCCGTTCGAACAGCTGGTACTGGTGGACACCAAAGCCCCGGTCAGCTTCTTCGCGTATCCCGGCAAAGCAAGCGAACTGACGCCGCCGGGGTGTGAGGTGCATTCGCTGAGCGCACACGGCGAAGACACCCTCGCCGGTTTGGAAGCACTGTGCGAAGCCGTCGGCGCGGCTGGCGTCGAGGCACCAGTCGCCAATCTCGCGATTCCCGAGAAGGCGCCGCAGGGCGCGCTGAGCCCCGAATCCATCGCCGCGAGCCTCGCGATGCTGATGCCGGACGACGCGATCGTAGTGAACGAGGCGGCAACGTCCGGTTTCGCCATCCCGGGGCCAACCGCAACCGCAGCGCCGCACGACTGGCTCGACCTGACCGGCGGGGCGATCGGCATGGGCATTCCGGCCGCCACGGGAGCAGCTGTGGCCTGTCCGGACCGGCGGGTTCTGAGCTTGCAGGCCGACGGCAGCGGCATGTACACCGTGCAGGGCCTGTGGACGCAGGCACGGGAGAATCTGGATGTAACGACGGTGGTGTTCAGCAACCGTAAATACGCAATTCTGCAGGTGGAGTTCATGCGCGTGGGCGCGGTCAATCCAGGCCCCAAGGCAATGAGCATGTTCGATCTGTCCAACCCGGACCTGCAGTGGGTGTCGCTGGCCCGTGGCATGGGTGTTTCTGCGACGCAGGTCACAACCGCTGAAGCGTTCCACGAAGCGTTAGCTGGTAGCATGGCCACACCCGGTCCAACGTTGATCGAAGCGGTGCTCTAGCCGGCATCCAGCCGCAAGGCGGGCCCGCGAGCCCGTGCGTCCGGGTTGATTGGAAAGGATTACAATGAAGCTGACGATGTTCGGCACCGGCTACGTAGGCCTCGTTACCGGTGCGTGCTTTGCGGAAATGGGCAATCAGGTGCTGTGTGTCGACATCGACGAAGCCAAGGTCGATGCACTGCGGCGCGGCGAGATTCCTATATTCGAGCCGGGTCTGTCCGCGATGGTCGAACGCAACCGCGAGTCCGGCTATCTGGACTTCACCACAGACATCGGCGCCGGCGTGGAACACGGCGACTTCCTGTTCATTGCGGTAGGCACACCCATGGACGAGGACGGCTCCGCCGATCTCGCCCACGTGATCTCGGTGGCGCGTTCGATCGGCCAGCACATCGACGCTCCGAAAATCGTTGTCGACAAGTCTACCGTACCGGTAGGCACCGGCGATCGGGTGCGGGAAACCATCGCGGAGGAGTTGGCGACACGCGGCATCGATATGTCGTTTTCGGTTGTTTCCAACCCCGAATTCCTGAAGGAAGGCGCGGCGGTCAACGACTTCATGAAACCCGACCGAATCGTGATCGGCAGCGATGACGCGCAAGCCGCACACGCGCTCGAACAACTGTACGCACCATTCAACCGCAATCACGACAAGATCGTACATATGGATGTGCGCTCGGCCGAGCTTACGAAATACGCGGCCAACGTGATGCTGGCTACGCGCATCAGTCTGATGAATGAACTGGCGAACATTGCGGAAAAGCTGGACGCCGACATCGAGTCCGTCCGTCGCGGGATCGGTTCCGACCCGCGCATCGGTTATCACTTCATCTATCCGGGCGCTGGCTACGGCGGATCCTGTTTTCCAAAGGACGTGAAGGCGCTGATTCACACCGCTGACGAAGCAGGCCACGACGCGTTGCTGGTGCGCAGCGTGGAATCGGTGAACGAACGGCAGAAGCACGTGCTGTTCGAAAAAGTGCACGCCCACTTCAATGGCAAGCTCAACGGGCGGACGATTGCAGTGTGGGGCCTGGCGTTCAAACCCAACACCGACGACATGCGCGAGGCACCGAGCCTGATGCTGATCGACAAGCTGCTCGAAGCAGGTGCCAGAGTGCGTGCCTACGATCCGGCAGCGAACGGCCGCGCCGCAGACATCTACACCGGGAAAAACGACGTAGCCATCTGCAGCACGCGCAATGCGGCGCTCGAAGGCGCAGACGCGCTGGTGATCGTTACCGAATGGAACGAGTTTCGCAGCCCCGACTTCGACCAGTTGCGTTCGGCGCTGAACGAACCGGTCATCTTCGACGGGCGCAACCTGTTCGACCCGGACTACCTCTGCGACAAGGGATTCCGCTACTACGCGATCGGCCGGCACCAACGCTGCACCTGAGGCCATCGTCCGCATCGAGGCAGGCAACAGAGACGGAGCTCGAGAAGCCGCAACAAAACCCTTGATACTGGATATTTATCCAGATAATCTGGCTGACCCTGTATAAAAAAACAGTACTATGTCAGCACTTCAGTTCCTGCCTGCTCCTGCGGACAAAACAGCAAAAACAACTCCGGATAGAACTTCGGATAGAACAGCTCCTGATAAAACGGCTCCGGATAAAAAAACAGCCAAAACCGCAGCCGAGCTGCTCGAAAGCCCACACCTCTGGCGGGCTAAGGCGTTGTCACAGCAGCAGAATCCGACAGAGGAACGCATCAGCACCGGCTTTGCTGCTCTGGACGAACATCTGCCCGACCGGGGCTGGCCCGCAAGCGGCCTGTGCGAGCTGCTGCTGGAAACCGCCGGCAGCGGCGAGCTGCGTCTGCTGGCGCCGCTGCTCGAACACGCAAGCCGCGAACAGCGTTGGATTGCCTGGATCAACCCACCCTTCATCCCCTATGCACCGGCGCTGCAAAGCCTGGGAATCGACACCGACAAGATTCTGCTGATTCACCCGAAGAGCCACCAGGACGCGCTGTGGGCCATCGAACGGGTCAGCCGCTCGGGCACATGCAGCCTGGTGCTTGGCTGGTTAAACGACGACAGCCTCGCCAATACACATATACGACGTCTGCAGCTGGCCGCAAAAAACAGCGGTACCAATACGTGGCTCTTTCGCCACGACCGGACCCACAGTCAAGCCTCCATGGCCGAGCTACGTCTGCGTTTGCGCCCGACGGGGCCAGACCGCCTGCAGGTTAACGTTCTGAAGCGCCGCGGCGGCTGGCCCATAGAAGGCATCAACCTGCAGCTGCCGCACCTTGCACAGATCCGCTCGCAGCAGGAGCTCCAACAGCAACTCCTGCTGTGGAAGCAGTGGCGCGCCGATCCGGCATCCCGCTCCGCCAGCCTGCCATCGTTCGTGGTTTTGCCCGCTGCAGATTCTGCAGCCGCCGTCCAGACGCACCCCGTTCACTGACATGCGCTGGCTGGCGCTGCATCTGCCGATGCTCGGTCTGGAGATATTCTCCGCCGATTCGCCCGGTGCGCAGGTGCTGATCGACAAAGGCCGGGTCGTTCTGCTCAACACAGCGGCAACCGATGCGGGCATCGTTGCGGGCAGCAGTCTCGCCACCGCATACAGCATTGCTCCATCGCTGCGGCACTTCGAGCAGGATTCACTCCGGGAACAACAACGGCTTGCGTTCGTCGCCGAAACCAGTACCCGTTTCAGCAACCGCGTTACAGTGCAGGCACCCGGCAGCATCGTACTGGAAACGGGCGCGAGCCTGCGTTTGTTTCAATGCGAGACGCGTCTGATTCGGTCCGCCCGGGAGCTGTGCGACGAACTCGGTCATCAAGTGCACACCGGCAGCGGTGCGACACCGCTCGCGGCGCTGGCACACGCCAGGCACCGTGCCTCACGCAGGCTCGGGAAGGCCGCGGCCTTCCCGGATATGGCGTCGGATATAGCGCCGGATCTGGCGGCAATACCCCTTAGTTGTTGCGAACTGACGCCAGCACAACGCGAGCAATTCGACAGTATGGGCATCGACAGACTCGGACAACTGCTTGCACTGCCCCACGACGAACTCGGCATTCGTTTCGGTTCCGAACTGCTCGACTACCTGCAGCGTCTGACCGGGCAGAAAGACGATCCCCGCAACTATGTAACCCCCAAGGACCGATTCCTCGGGTCTTTGAATCTGCTCGAACCCGTCACCAGCAAACAGGCGCTGGCGTTTCCTATGCGGCGGCTGCTGGCGGATCTGCAGCACTGGCTGGTTTCCCGGCAGCTCGCAGCCGAAACCCTTACCTGGCATTTCGCAAACCGTACCCACGCGGGCCACCGCTGCACTATTCGGCTGGCACGGCCGCAGCAGAACGCCAGAAATCTGCTGGGCCTCAGCCAGCTGAAACTGGACGACGTGGAGCTGCCGGAAGACATTCTGGACATCGAGCTTGCCGTAGCGCAGCCGGTGCCATTGAAAGCGGCCAGCAACGATTTCTTTCTCTCGCACGCACACACCGCCGCCGATCCGAGCGAACTGTTGGACCAACTGCGCGCGCGCCTCGGCGAATCCGCCTGCTGCGGAATCACCCCGCACAACCGTCACGCGCCCGAGCAGGCCTGGCGGGCAACCCGCGCGCGACTGAACGCCAGGCAAACCCAACCCGTGATGCCGCCTTCACGCAACCGACCAATGTGGTTGCTGCCGGCACCGTGCCCGGTTGAACGCAACCAGTTCCAACTGCTGCGTGGTCCCGAGCGACTCGGTTCCCACTGGTGGCAGAACCCGGCACCCGAAGGTTCCGCCGAATGCCTGGCAAACGCCCCCTGCAGCCACGCGCGCGACTACTACGTAGCGATGCACCAGCGCGGCGCCCAATGCTGGATTTTTCAGAATCACGAGCAACGCTGGTTTCTGCATGGCTACTTCGGCTGACATGCGCGCAATCCCTGCCCGGCCTGCTGCAGCCCAGCCCGGATTTGCGGAACTGCATTGCGTCAGCAACTACAGTTTTCTGCACGGCGCATCACACCCCGAGGAACTGGTGGCCCGTGCCGCGGAGCTGGGCTATCAGGCAATCGCGATCACCGACGAATGCTCGTTTGCCGGACTGGTCAAAGCACACGTAGCCGCCAGGGAGTGCGGCCTGCAGCTGATCGTGGGCAGCGAACTGCGCATTCACTTCAACGATTCCACCGCATCTCAACTGCGCCTGATACTCCTCACCCCAACCCGCAGCGCCTACGGCCAACTGTCTGCGCTGATCACCAAAGCGCGCCGCCGCTGCGAAAAAGGCAGCTATCGGTTGGAAACGGACGACCTCAAATGGGCCATCGACGAATGCCTGGCCATCTGGCTGCCGCAAGCCGGAGAGAACATAGAAACCCTCGTTCAACAGGGCACGCTGCTCGCCGAGCGTTTCCCGAAACTGTGGATCGGCCTGGAACTTCTGCGCGAGCATAACGACCTGGACAAAACGGCCGTGGCAATCGCGCTGTCCATCCGCCTGCACCTGCCGGTTGTTGCCTGCAACGATGTTCACATGCACCGTCCGGAGAGGCAGGCCCTGCAGGATGTGTTAACCGCCATTCGAACCGGAAACACTGTAAGTGAGCAGGGTCACGCGGCGTTCCCGAATGCCGAACGACACCTGCGTAGCATTGACGAACTGCTGACGCTGTACCCGGTGGAGATGCTGCAGGAATCGGTTGCCATCGCAAAGCAGTGCTGCTTTTCCATGGACGAGTTGCGCTACGAATACCCTCGCGAGCTGGTGCCCCCCCACCTCACACCCAGTGCGTATCTGCGCGAACTCACCTTCAACGGGGCGCGTGAACGATGGCCCGACGGCATACCGCCAGAGACGCGTGCTTTGATCGAAAAAGAACTGCAACTGATCGCCGAACTGCGCTACGAGTACTACTTTCTGACAGTTCAGGACATCGTCCAGTTTGCCCGCAGTCAGAACATTCTGTGCCAGGGCCGCGGCTCCGCTGCCAATTCGGCCGTCTGCTACTGCCTGCACATTACCGAGGTAGACCCTTCGCGCATGCATCTGCTGTTCGAGCGGTTCGTGTCGAAGGAACGCAACGAACCGCCGGACATCGATGTGGATTTCGAGCACGAGCGCCGCGAAGAAGTCATTCAGTACATTTACAAACGCTACAGCCGCGAGCGGGCCGCACTGGCCGCCACACTGATCACATACCGGCCCAAAAGCGCAGTGCGCGATGTGGGCAAGGCGCTGGGCCTGGACATCGGACTCATCGATCTGCTCGCTAAATCACTGGCCTGGTGGGACCGGCCGGAAGAACTGCGTAAACGTTTCGAAGAAGCCAATTTGAACCCGGATGGTCATACCGCCCGGCAGTTTCTGTTCCTGGCACGCGAAATCATCGGCTTCCCCCGACATCTTTCACAGCACGTGGGCGGATTTGTGATTTCCGAAGGCCCGATTGCACAACTGGTGCCGATCGAGAACGCCGCCATGGAAGAGCGTACGGTCATTCAGTGGGACAAAGACGATCTGGAAGCCCTGGGCCTGCTGAAAATCGACGTGCTGGGACTCGGCATGCTGACGGCAATACACAAAGCGCTCGACGCTCTGAACGATCAGCGAGGTAAGAGGCTCACCATCAACGACATTCCGGCCGAAGATCCACAAACCTACGAAATGCTGCAGCAAGGTGACAGCATCGGCGTGTTCCAGGTGGAATCCCGGGCGCAGATGGCCATGTTGCCGAGGCTGCGTCCGCAACACTTCTACGACCTGGTGATTGAGGTTGCGATCGTTCGTCCGGGGCCGATCCAGGGCGACATGGTGCACCCTTACCTGCGCCGTCGGCAGGGACTCGAACCCGTGCACTATTCCAACGACGCGGTAAGGCGCGTGCTGGAACGAACACTCGGTATTCCAATCTTCCAGGAACAGGTGATCGAACTGGCCATGGTCGCCGCCGGTTTCAGCGCCGGGGAAGCAGACCAGTTGCGGCGTGCAATGGCGGCCTGGCGCCGGCGCGGAGGACTCGAGCATTTCGAGAAAAAACTGATCGACGGCATGCTCGCCCGCGGACATACGCAGGAATTTGCCGAACGGGTGTTCAAGCAGATTCAGGGCTTCGGCGAATACGGCTTTCCCGAATCCCATGCCGCAAGCTTTGCGCTGCTGGTCTATGTGTCCGCCTGGCTGAAAAGACACGAGCCCGCCGCCTTCTATTGCGGTCTGCTGAACAGCCTGCCAATGGGCTTCTATTCGCCATCGCAGTTGATTCAGGATGCCAAGCGACACGGCATCCGCGTACTGCCGGTGGACGTACAACGCAGTGACTGGTCGCATCGGCTGGAACCCGTACCCGCGCAGCACGACGAAGCCGAAACGGACCCGGAGCGTTCGAACACGCACACCGCACTGCGTCTTGGCCTGCGCATGATAAAAGGGCTGCGGGAAGAACACGGCGATGCCATTGCGGATGCGCGCCCCTTTGCGGATGCCGAGGACCTGCAGCGACGCAGCGGAATCAACAATCAGACATTGCGCTTTCTGGCGCGCGCCGGCGCGTTGGAATCCATTGCCGGACACCGGCATCAGGCACACTGGGAAGTGGCAGCCATTCACCAACCCTTCCCCCTACAGAAAACCCAGCAGAAAGCCCAGCAGAAAACGCAGCAAACAACCACAACCGCCGAGAGCGATGCCCAAAAGGATACCGAGGCCCAGCGCTGCCTTCTGCCTTCACCCACCATGCCTCAGAACATGCTGAACGACTACCGCTACCTGGGACTGTCACTTGGCCCTCATCCCCTGGCCCTGCTGCGCAAAAGAATGTCGCTCAACACTCAAACGGCAGCAACCCTGGAGCGCTTTCGCCAGGGCAAGTTCGTTCGCGTAGCTGGGCTGGTTACCGGCCGGCAGCGTCCCGGTACAGCCACCGGAGTTCTGTTCGTAACGCTCGAGGACGAAACCGGCAACATCAACGTGGTGGTGTGGTCGTCTGTACTGGAACAGTTTCGCGCCGCCCTGCTGCAGGGGCAGCTGCTGATGGTCAAGGGCATCGTCGAACGCGAAAAAGAAGTAATCCATGTTGTGGCCGGTCACGTTGCAGACCGGTCACATTGGCTTACCCAACTGGTGGAATCAAAGGACAACGAACGGTTGCCGTTCGAGTCACGCGACTTTCATTGAAAACGGCCAGCCGCTAGGCGCGGCGTTTCGCGTCTTCCGCGCTCTGCGTGTCGTCTTTCGTACGCAACTCGTGCAGCTTGTCTTCGAGCATCAGCCGAATGAACGCCAGTTCCTCCCGAAGCGCCGAGATTTCCGGTTTCAGACTGTCACCAAGACTTTCGATCGAGCGCTCGAGCCCGGCCAGACGTTGCTGCACATTGGTCTTGTCGAACATGACCCGAGCCATGGTTTCGAGCGGCTGGCCCGGTGAATCGAACACTTCCGCCGGGGCCCGCTCTTCGGCGTTGGCACTGCCGCCCCAGAACTCGGAGCCGATCTCCTGAGACACCGCTTCAACCACCTCGGCGTCCACCACCTCCTGCTCTTCGAGGAAGATGTACAGCAACAGACGGTCGCACAGGTTATTGATGCGCCGCGGCACACCCTCGCAGAACTCGAAGATGGCCGGATACGCGGAGTCGTCGAAGCGGGGAACGTTGTTCCAACCCACATGCGCCAGACGATGCTCGATGTATGTGCGCGTTTCGTCCTCGGTCAGCGGGTTGAGATGGTAGGTTGCGATTACGCGCTGACGCAGCTGTTCGAAGCCTTCGGACAGCAACGTGGCACGAAACTCTTCCTGCCCCAGCAGAAACACCTGCACCAGCGGGCGTCCGTTGAGCTGGAAGTTGGAAAGCATGCGCAACTCTTCGACGGATTTGGCCGGCAGGTTCTGGGCCTCATCCACAATCAACAGCACCCGACGCTGCAGTTTCGACTGCTGTACGAACAACCGCTCGAGATCGCGCAGCAACGTCGCCTTATTCTGCGAGTTGGTGCGGATGCCAAAATTCGATGCCACGAGCTGCAGCAGGTCGTCTTCCTGCAACTGCGTGGTAACCACAGTGGCTACGAGCATCTCCCGAGCGTCCAGCGTGCTCAGCAGCGTCTGCACCAGTGTGGTCTTGCCGGTGCCCACATCGCCGGTAATTACGATGAAGCCATCGGCCTGGTTCAGGCCGTATTCCAGAAACGACAGGGCGCGCTTGTGTTCGCGCGAAGGGTAGAAAAACGCCGCGTCCGGGGACAGCTGAAACGGTTTGCCGGTGAAACCGAAGAACTCTTCGTACATGCTTACGTCCCGTCTGTGCCGGCGCTAGCCGACGGCTGCCGTTTCCTGCGTATCGCGATCCTGCTGGCCATATCCGTAGCCGTAACCATACCCGTAGCCCATACCGAAGCGCCGGTCGAATTTGTTCAGCACCGTGCCCACGTTCGGGCAGTCTTCGAGCTCCCGGAGCGCCGAGACAAGCGCGGATTGCGGGGTTCTGCCCGCCTCGACCACAACGACGATCTGTCCCATGTGCCGGGCGAGCACTGACGCCTCGGTGGTAACCAGCAGCGGCGGCGCATCGAACAGCACGATGCGGTCCGGATTGTGAGCCGCCAGCCCGGACGCAATGTGCAGCATCAGTTCGCTGGCGAACAACTCGTTAAGATCCTCAGTATATTGGCCCGCAGAGAGCACCTGCAAACTGGGAATGTTGGTGTCGAGGACTGCATCCTCGGCCACATAGATATTTTCACGCAGCAGATCAGTGAGGCCCCGCGCACGCTCTATGCCAAGGTACTTGGCAACATCACCCTTGGCGACGTCCCCATCGACCAGGAGCACGGTGCTGTCACGTTCGGCAGCGATGCTCATCGCCAGATTAATGGATACATAGGTTTTGCCTTCCGCCGGCAGTGCACTCGTGACCATAACCAGGTTAGGCGGTCGTTCGGAACTGCCCTGTTCCCGGGCTTTATCCACATTCAGCAACAATTGACGCTTAATGCGCCTGAATTCGTCCACGAGCCGTCCGTCTGCGCCTTTGCCGCCAAGAAACCCTTCCCGGGTCAGCGCTTCGGTATCAATCTCGCACCAGGTCGCATACTCCGGCGCGCCCTGAACCCCTCCGCTCGATGGGACAGCTGCCGCGGGGGGCGGCGTAACGGAAACAGATGGGCCGGGAGATCCGTCGTCTCGCGGCTTGAGTGAAACCTTGCCGCCGGTTTCCAGCGCTTTGCTGATAGACGACTCCGGCAATGCATCGGCATCGATTTGCGACGGCAGATCCAGGTCCGGCGTTGCCGCTACCCGAGCCTCCGTGGATGCCACCGGCTCCGGCGTGGTCGTGGCCGATCCGGTCTCAGAAACAGGATGTGAATCAGATACTTGCGTTATGTCGGAACGACTGTCGGCCTGTCGCGACAAGCGCGCGCTCACAGCCTTCTGCGTGACACGGCTGATCGTCGGCTCGTTCGTTTGCTGCTGCGGGGTTGGCTCGGTATCTGCCGCCGTCTCGGCCGCAGCGGATTGGGCACCGTCGCCCTTATTATTGCGACGACGGGCGGCAATCCTCGCCGCAGCTTTTTCGATCGTACTCATCGAAGAGTGCTCTTTCTTGACCACGGACGAATTCTAACGCGAATGCCTAGCAGCACGCTGTAACGGCTTGTAATAATTGAGACTTACTCCGCAGGGTGGCAAGACGGCACTTTGGGCCGAGCCGCGAAGGCCGGTCATGCTACAGTCAACCCGGTCACAGTTCCACCACATGCGCTAAGGCATAATTCGCTCGAAACGACGCCCTTTCGACAAGGATTTCAATGAATAGCACGAAAGATCTCGGGGACGCCCGAATAGGGTTGATCGGCCTGGGCTACGTGGGTCTGCCGCTCGCCGCCCGCTTTGGCACACGCTACCCAACGGTGGGTTTCGACGTCAACGAACCCCGCGTGCAGGCATTGCGCGCGGGTCACGACAGCACGTTGGAAATGTCGAGCGAGGAGCTCGCCAGCGCGCGTCACCTGAGCTATACGACGGACCCAGCCGATCTGGCCGATTGCAACGTCTTCATCGTTACCGTACCGACGCCGATCGACCGCTACAAGCGACCGGATACCCGCGCGCTGGAAGCGGCAAGTCGAACGGTTGGCCAGGTGCTCAAACGCGGTGACGTCGTAATCTACGAGTCCACGGTTTATCCCGGCGCCACCGAGGAGATCTGCATCCCCATCGTGGAGTCGGTATCCGGATTGCGCTACAACCAGGACTTCTTCGCGGGATACAGCCCGGAACGCATCAACCCGGGCGACAAGGAGCATCGGCTCGAAACCATCACCAAAGTGACGGCGGGCTCCACCCCAGAGATCGCCGAGTTTGTCGACCAGCTTTACGGTTCGATCATCGATGCCGGAACGCACTGTGCGTCCAGCATTCGAGTCGCCGAAGCGGCGAAAGTGATCGAGAACACCCAGCGCGACTTGAACATCGCGCTCATCAACGAACTTGCGCTCATCTTCGAACGTCTGGGCCTCGATACCTGTGACGTGCTCGAAGCCGCCGGGACCAAGTGGAACTTTCTGAATTTTCGTCCGGGACTCGTAGGCGGCCACTGCATAGGCGTAGATCCGTACTATCTGACGTTCAAGGCCCAGGAGATCGGCTATCACCCGGAGGTGATTCTGGCCGGCCGCCGGATCAACGACACAATGGGCGAACACATTGCCGAACGGCTGATCAAACTGATGGCAAAGCAGCGGATCAATGTGGTGGACAGCAACATTCTGGTGCTCGGGTTTGCGTTCAAGGAGAACTGCCCCGACATCCGCAATACACGCGTTGTGGACGTGGTGACGGCTCTGAAGGAATACCAGGCAAACGTGGATATCTACGATCCCTGGGTGGATCCCAAGGATGTCGCGTGCGAATACTGTCTAAACGTCATCGAAAAACCGCAAGCCGAGCACTACGACGCCGTGGTGCTCGCTGTAGCCCACAACGAATTTGTAGCGCTCGGCGCAGACGAGATCCGCAAGTGGGCGAAACCCGATCACGTACTGTTCGACGTGAAGTATGCGCTGCCGAAGAACGACGTGACTGCGAGGCTGTAACCGATGCATGTGATGGTCACCGGCGCCGCCGGTTTCATCGGATCCACGGTATCGCATTACCTTCTCGACCGTGGCGACACGGTTGTGGGCGTCGACAATCTGAACGATTACTACGACGTAACACTCAAGCAGGCGCGGCTTTCACGTCTCACAGACCGCGAAGGATTCAATTTCCGGCAGTTCGACATCGTGGACACAGCGCAGATGATGGAGCTGTTTGCCTCGTCCGCGCGCCCGGACCGAATCGTGCATCTGGCCGCCCAGGCCGGCGTGCGTTACTCCCTGGAACAACCCCAGGCGTATGTGGATGCCAACGTTACAGGGTTTCTGAACATTCTGGAGGCCGTGCGTCACCACGGAACCGAGCATCTGGTGTACGCATCCACCAGTTCGGTTTACGGCGCCAACACCGACATGCCGTTTTCGGTGCGCGATGGGACCAACCACCCGGTAAGTCTTTACGCAGCCACAAAGAAAGCCAACGAACTGATGGCGCATACCTACAGCCACCTGTTCGGGGTGCCAACAACCGGTCTGCGGTTTTTCACCGTGTACGGACCCTGGGGCCGGCCGGACATGGCGTTGTTCAAGTTCACACGCAACATCATCGCCGGCGATCCGATCGACGTGTTCAACTACGGTAATCACAAACGCGATTTCACGTACATCGACGACATCGTGGAAGGCGTGGTACGCGCGCTCGACAACGTGGCGACACGCGACGACACCTGGGACAGCGGAAATCCAAATCCCGCGACAAGCAACGCGCCTTATCGCGTCTACAACATAGGCAGCAACAATCCCGTGGACCTAGGCCGGTACATTGAGGTGCTCGAAGAGACCCTCGGCATTCCGGCAAAGAAGAATCTCCTGCCGTTGCAACCCGGCGACGTGCCGGATACGTATGCCGATGTGAACGAACTGATCGCGGATGTCGGGTACAAGCCCGATACGCCGGTGGAAGTGGGCGTGCGCAATTTCGTCGCATGGTACAAAGACTACTATCAGGTGGATGACGTAGCCCACAACGTGCGATGACGCTGGAGACGATTCGCCTGGCGAGCTTTCTTCTGGGCGCATCTGCGTTCGGTCTGCTTTCGCTTTTCAGCCTGCTACGCAAGGGCGGCGGCGATGCGGGTCGATCCATGCTGTTGGCCGTGCTGGCAACCCTTGCTTTCATCCTCAGCCATTACAACTTCGGCATCACCCGTTTAACCGGTGTTCTGGAATTCCTGGTGCTCTTCGCCTGGATCGGTGTATTGACCCGGATCATCGGGTTGCGCACCGACACTCTTCAAACGGACGTTCGACCAGTGGCCGCCCCGAGCACTACCGATACCGATTCCAGCGGTCCGAATTCGGACACCGTCCGCGAGTTCTATTCAGGTGAGGAAACCTCCAACAACACGCCATCGCCAGACGGGTCCGCCGACGCGGCCGTCGACAAACGCGCGGTGCGCTGGCTGTTCGCAATTAGCGGCGCGCTTACTATCGCGGGCATTGTATTCAACCTTTTCGGGATCGACTTCCGTACCAGCGATCGTGGCGCGTTGAGCACGCACATGGCGATTCTGGTGCTGCTTTCCATCGCCGGGCTCGCGTTTCTGGAGCAGGTCATACGCAACACGCAGGAGATCTACCGTTGGCGTTTGCGGTACCTGTACATCGGTTTGTCTGTGGTATTCGCGTTTGAACTGGTGCTGCACGCGTCCGGATTGCTGCTGCAGAGTTGGGTCGCCAGCATGTGGGTACTGCAGCCCGCCATTCTCGGACTGGCCGCACCATTTCTGGCCGTTGCATCCCGACGCAACCGCACCAATCCGCTGCGACTCAACCTAAGCCGAAGCTTCGTATTCCGCGGCGGCGTGTTCGTGGCTACCGGATTGTTCCTGCTGGGGCTCGGCGTCTTCGGCTACTACGTACGCCTGTTCGGCGGCGACTGGGGTACCGCCACCGGAATGTTCGTAGCGTCGGTTGCGCTGGCCGCGTTCGTTACCGTCATGGGTTCGAGTAAAGCCCGTGCGTATCTACGTGTGCTGATCAGCAAAACCTTCTACGAGTACAAGTACGATTACCGTGATGAATGGATGCGGGCAACCAACCTGCTCGCGGAACCCGACTCCGATTACTCCCTCGGGCAACAGGTGCTCCGATCGCTCGCCAACGTACTGCACGTAAACGCCGGGGCGCTCTGGCGAATGACCGATACCCATTCGTTTCTCCCGCACGCACAGCTCGCCACGGAACACCGCGACCCGCTGCCACCAGCCATTGCAGCCACGCTCGCGACGTATTTTGCACGCAACGACTGGATTCTGGACCTCACGTCGGAGGACACGCCTGCGGCGTTGCAGGACGTAGTCGACTGGGCAACCGATCGCAACGGCCGCTACGTCGTACCGCTGTTCGTCAACGCCCGGCTCTTTGGCGTTGCCATGCTGAACGACGCGCCCGCGGCGCGCGGCCTCGGATGGGAGGACTTCGATCTGATCCGGCTCGTTGCCAACCAATCTGCAGCCGTGCTCGCGTTGCAACAAACCGCAGACGAACTCTCGGAAGGGCAACGGCTCCGCGCCGTTACACAGGTGTCGGCATTCCTTGTGCACGACCTGAAGACCGTAGGCGCTCAACTGTCGCTGATGCTCGAGAATGCAGAACGCCACAAGTCCAATCCCGCTTTCGTCGACGACATGATCAGTACTACCGAGAACGCCGTTACGCGCATCAACCATCTGCTGAGTCAATTGAGGCGAGAGCCCGAGTCGGCCAGAGAACCTGTGTCGATAGCACAGGTTCTGAAAGACGCGCTGGCCGATGTTCATGGTATGACACCGGCACCGGATGTAAGCGGCGCTACTTTGGATGCCCGCATACACTGCAATCGGCCTCAACTCGCAACCGCAATCGGCCACCTGTTGCGAAACAGTATTGACGCCACGCCGCCGGACGGGCACGTCGACGTGTTGACGAAGCGCGACGGCGACTGGCTTGTGTTGAGCATTCGTGACACCGGATCTGGAATGTCGCCAGAATTCATAGAAAACGAACTGTTCCAACCCTTTACGTCCACAAAGGGACTCACCGGTATGGGAATTGGTGCCTATCAGGCACGGGAAACCATTCGCGAGCACGGGGGCGACATTCAGGTAGACTCGAAACCCGGCGCGGGCTCTACGTTCTCCATCCGCCTGCGCCAATACGACGGCCAGAAATGACATGAGTACGGACACGGAACACCGTCTGCTGATCGTGGAAGACGACCCGGGGCTGCAGCAACAGATGCGCTGGTGCTTCGACGAGGGCGTAACGGTGCATTGCGCAGGAAAGGCGACCGATGCGGAAGCGGTGTTGCGAAAAGAACAACCGCAGGTGGTGACCCTGGATCTGGGCCTGCCACCGGATCCCGGCGGTGCTACCGAAGGGTTCGCGCTGCTGGAGAAGATCGGCACATTGCTGCCGAACACCAAGGTCATTGTGATCACCGGACGCGAAGACCGCGAGAACGCATTGCAATCGGTAAATCTGGGTGCGTACGACTTCTATCAGAAGCCCATTGATTCCGACACGTTGCGCTTCGTTGTAGAGCGCGCATTCAAGCTCTCGGACCTGGAAGAAGAAAATCTCGCGCTGAAAGAGTCGAGCGACCCAATGCCGTTGAAGGGCGTAATCGCGGCGAGTGACAGCATGCTGAAGGTCTGCAAGCTCGCGGAGCGTGTGGCGCCCACCAGTGCCAATGTAATGATTCTGGGAGAAACCGGCACCGGCAAAGAGGTGTTCGCAAAAGCCATCCACAACCTCAGCGAGCGCAGCGACGAGCCGATGGTAGTGATCAACTGCGCAGCCATTCCGGAGAACCTGCTGGAAAGCGAGCTGTTCGGCCACGAAAAAGGCAGCTTTACCGGTGCCGTTGGCCGCAAGATCGGCAAGATCGAGGCCGCGAGCGGCGGAACCTTGTTCCTGGACGAAATTGGCGACATGGCGTTGCCGTTGCAGGCAAAGATTCTTCGGTTTCTGCAGGAACGGGTTGTAGAACGTGTGGGTGGCAACACCAGCATTCCGGTCGACGTACGCGTAATCAGCGCAACGCACCGGCCGCTGAAAGAGATGATCGAGACCGGCGACTTTCGCGAAGACCTGTTTTTCCGGCTGAGCGAAGTCTCGCTAACGCTGCCCGCATTACGCGATCGCGACGCAGACTCCGTATTGCTCGCCCGGCGATTTCTCGCCGAGTTCGCGGAAGGACGCAAGCTCTCAATGTCACAGGACGCCGTGGCCGCGATTACCGGCTGGAAGTGGCCGGGCAACGTGCGCGAACTGGAAAACCGGGTCAAGCGCGCCTGTATTCTCGCAGACGGCAATCGGATTACCGCCGTGGACCTGGAGCTGGATCTGCAGGACGACGACCAACCGGACCTGGCGCTGAATCTGAAAACCGTTCGCGAAGACGCCGAACGCAAAGCAATCAACGCGGCCGTAGCACGCGCCGAAGGCAACCTGAGTCAAGCGGCACGACTGCTGGGAGTATCCCGCCCGACGCTGTACAACCTGATCAACAAACTGGATCTGTCGATCGATGTCGAAAGCTAAACTGCTGGTAACAGGTGGCGCGGGTTACATCGGCAGCCACATGTGCGTGGAGTTGATCGACTCCGGGTACGACGTCGTAGTGCTGGACAACCTCGCGAACGCGTCGCGCGGTGCAATCACCGCAATCGAACACATCACCCAGCGTCAGATCGACTTCATTGAAGGCGACATCCGCGACACAACGACGCTTGACGAATTGTTCGCCGCGCACGAAATCGAAGCGGTGCTGCACTTCGCAGGTCTCAAGGCCGTGGGCGAATCGGTAAGCAAACCACTCGCGTATTACGACAACAACGTACACGGCACGCTGACGCTTCTGAATGCGATGCAGAACGCTGGCGTGAAGCGGATGGTGTTCAGCTCCTCCGCCACCGTGTACGGCATCCCAGAGACCATGCCGGTTACCGAAGAGCAGCCAACCAGCGCGATCAATCCCTACGGGCAGACCAAACTGTCTGTGGAACACATCCTTACGGATCTGTGCGCTTCCGATCCCGAATGGCGCGTTGCGCTGCTGCGATACTTCAACCCTGTAGGCGCCCACGTTACCGGCGAGATCGGCGAAGACCCCCAGGACATCCCCAACAATCTGATGCCCTACATAGCGCAGGTTGCCGTCGGCCGCCGACCCCACCTCCAGGTGTTTGGCAACGACTACCCAACCCATGACGGCACCGGCGTGCGTGACTACATTCACGTGGTGGACCTGGCGCGCGGACACGTCGCCGCGCTGCAACACCTGGAACACGCGCAAGGGGTTGACACATTCAACCTGGGTACCGGCACCGGCTATTCCGTGCTGGACGTTGTGAATGCGTTCCGGTGCGCTTCGGGGGTCGAGATTCCCTACGAGTTTGCACCCCGACGCAGCGGCGACGCAGCTGCCATCTATGCCGACGCGACCAAAGCCGCGCAGATCCTCAATTGGCGAGCCGAGTACGGAATAGAGCGTATGTGCGCGGATGTGTGGCGGTGGCAGAGCCGCCACCCGAAAGGCTACGTCGCGTAGTGATACCACGCACCCGTCGATTCACACGACCGATGTGCTAGCATCGCGCGCTGTCGACCACTGAGCAGCAACGATATCGGAGGGGTGGCTGAGCGGTCGAAAGCACTGGTCTTGAAAACCAGCGACCTTCACGGGTCCCAGGGTTCGAATCCCTGCCCCTCCGCCACTCTACGTCCCAAACGCCTTGTCCACTGCCGCCGTAACAGCCGCGTGCGCGCCGGTCTCCAGAAAACTGCCGTGCGCCGACAGCAATTGATCGAAGTCCGCCTCCAACAGCTTACGAAAAGCCGGCTCAAGGGTTCCGCCATCGGGAGTCATCACTCTCAGCCAGATCGGGCCGATAATCGTCGTTTTCGGAAATCCGATAAACGGCATCATCATCCTTGCGAGCAATGTATTGTGTCGATAGTCGCCGTAGTGCTGAATGGCATCGCATGTGAGAAGCAGTCCGCGGCCCGTGCGCACCAGTAGAGCGGCCTCTTCCTGAAGAGCGCCCTCGAAACGGATCAGCTCAGCGTTCGGAAACGGCAGCGGATCGCCGGGTAGTAGCGTTTGGTCGATCGGTACATCGGGGTACGTGGCCGATGTGCCGGGCGCCAAGAGCGGTACAGAGAACGTTTCGCGATAGTACGGATCATCCATCCCGTGCATCGGCCCGAGCCGGAGCAATCGCGTGACCGTTCCCATCGCGCGCAGCTTCTGCTCTTCGTCGGCTTGGAGTCTCAAGGGATTAATGAGCGTCAGCTCATCGCCGTGGCGCAAAATCGCCATGTTCCGCGTTATCCGCATCATCGGGTTCATGCGGACACTTCCGCGCACCATGAATACGTCGGGCGCGATCTCTTCTATGGGATCGTGTGGGGTCGGCGCGGGGTAGCTCATGGTGTCGTCCTCAGTCCATGCCTGCAAAGACTACGTTTTTCATACTGTCGACATCAACTCGCGACACGCTTCGATCCGTGATTGTCGAACGGCGGTACGCGGCAGATAATCAGCCGTTGCTCCCAGCACAACAATCGGTGAATCGTGCGACTCGCAGACCTGATTGCTTCCGAACTACCCGACCTCCCTCCCCAACCTGCAGATGTGCCCTGGCCCACGTCCAGTTGGCAGCGCGGAACTACACCGGCGGCAATCGAACCCGTTGCGGAGACCCTATTCGACCTGAGCGCCGCGCAGGGTGTTACCTACGCCTTACTCGTCGTTCATCGTGGCGAACTGATCTACGAGCGCTATGCCCACGGGGCCAATCCTATCTATCTGCAGTATTCCTGGTCCATGGCGAAAAGCATCACCCAGGCACTCTGCGGCATTCTGGTGAATCGAGGCACCCTGGATCTCTTCGCACCCGCCCCTGTAGCCGAATGGACAAGCGACGAGCGACGCGAAATCACGTTGGATCAGCTGTTGCGAATGCGCAGCGGACTGGGATTCAACGAAGACTACGTAGACGGGGGCATCTCGGACGTTATCCCAATGTTGCAGTTCGATGGGCGTCACGACACGGGTGCATTCGCGGCGGCCAAACCGCTCGTACACGCACCCGGTACCGTCTGGTCGTACTCGAGCGGCACCACCAACATCATCTGTCGCATTCTGAAAGAGGCTGTTGGGGACGGGGCATCCGGCATGCTGCGCTTCATGAACGATGCGCTGTTCGAACCGATCGGCGTGCGCACGGCCACGCCTAAGTTCGACACGTCCGGAACGTTCGTCGGTTCGTCGTTTCTGCAAGCAATTCCACAGGATTTCGCACGCTTCGGATTGCTCTACCTGCGCGGCGGCGTCTGGGACGGCCTACAGATTCTGCCGCGTGACTGGATCGATTACGCGCGCTCGCCAAGCTATCACGACGACACAGACTGCTATGGCGCCCACTGGTGGATGCGCCCCGAGCGCACTGGTTGGTTCTACGCAAGCGGCTACGACGGTCAGCGGATACTGTGCGTTCCCGAAAAGGACGCGGTGATTGTGAGGCTCGGACGAACACCGGAAAGTGAAGTGGACTACGTGTGGGAGCGCGTCTACGAGCTGGCTGAGCTGCTCTGAACCGGACGCGTGTTCTACGAGCAACCGCTTCCCCCCAACCAAGCATTGCCCTGAGATTCGCTTCACATACAATGGAGTGCCATCGCGTAAACGGGAGAGTACGCCATGAAACCGATCGCATCACTTCTGATATGCACGATCGCCACCGCGGGTTTGACCGCACATGCCCAGGATGCCGCACCGTCAGCCGCAACGTCAGGTGTTATCGAAGAAGTGCTCGTAACCGCACAGCGGCGCGTCGAGAGCATTCAAACCGTGCCGATCGCCGTAACCGCTGTAACCGGCGAGCGCATGGAGGCCCTCGGTGCAGTCACTATTGAAGCCATTCGCGGCACAATCCCCAACGTACAGATTCAGCAGTTCTCGAATACGCCGCACGGATCCGTTTTCAACATTCGCGGCATGGGTGTGATCGAGCCCGATCCGTACGGCGGAACCACCGTGGTGGTAACGCAGGACGAAGTACCGCAGTTTTTTAACATGACGTCGCTTTTGGACACGTACGACATTGAACGCCTCGAAGTTCTGCGCGGAGCGCAGGGAACTTTGTTTGGCGCGAACAGCACCGGCGGGGTCATTCAAGCCGTGTCGCGCCGGCCCGACCTGAGCGATTTCGCCGGTGACTTATATGTAAGCTACGGCAATCACGACCGGTTGGACCTGCGCGGTGCCATCAACGTGCCCTTCTCCGATACGGCAGCGCTGCGCCTGAGCATCAGCCACCATAAACGCGACGGCTATCTGAAGAACGTCGTCGACGATGGCGACACCATCGGCGACAAGAACCGTACTGCCGTCCGCGCCAGCGTGTTTTGGGAAGCCAACGACTCCTTCGATCTGACGTTGATCGGTGAGTACTCGAGCCACCGCGACGGTACACCCCACTCAGTTAACGGGTCTGTGGCTGGCGAAGCGCTCCACGTGCCAGCAGGCACTGTAATCCCGGGCGCGGATCTGCCGATGTACCGTTCTCCGTGTCTGGTTCCCGGAGAGCGTTGCGATGCACCCGGCACGTATTTTTCCGCCCGCGGTCCGGAGATTCCCGATCGTTCGGACCTGGACGCCTACACCACAACGCTGATCATGAACTGGGACACCGATTGGGGTTCCATCCGGTCGATCACCGGGTACAAAGACTGGAAGCTGCGGGAGTTCACCGACCAGGACTGGACACCCGTTTTCCTCGACGATACAGACCGACGAACGCGCGGCGACCAGCTCACGCAGGAAGTTCGCGGTACGTTTCAATTTGCCGACAACTGGGAAACGATGATCGGCGTGTTCTACGCCGACTACGCATGGGACCATTTCCAGGATTTCCGCATTCAGTTCGCGGCACCCGGCGCGCGCCAGCTAACCCAGAACGACTGGGAAACGGAGATTCTGTCGGCCTTTGTCCATTCCTACTTCGACATTACGTCGCGCTTTCGCGCACAGGTGGGGGTACGTGTACACAACGAAGACACCAGCGCGGAAGTGGTGATTCCGTTTTGGATTGATCTCGATGGCATGGCAGATCTGAAAGGCCCCGGCGACAACACCCAAACGGGGCCCACAGAGTTTCTGGTGGGTGTCACGCAAAACGCCGACAGTGAAGACTGGACCGAAGTCGCAGCGAAAGTCGGCTTGGAATTCGACCTGACTGACGACGCGATAGGCTACCTGACATACGCGCGTGGCTTCAAATCCGGCGGTTTTACCGGACGGATCGGCATTCCGCAGGATCTGGGCCCATACGACCCGGAGTTTGTCGACATGATTGAGGTCGGGATCAAAGCGCAATGGCTCGATGATCGGCTGCGCACAAACGTAGCCGCATTCTACAACTGGTACGACGACATTCAGCTTGCGCAGATATTCTTCATCGAGGATCAGTTCGGCAATACGGTGAATGGCAATACCATTTTGAACGCAGCCCAGGCCGAAACCCGCGGCGTTGAACTGGAAGTGCTGGCCATACCAACCGAGTGGTTGTCGCTGAACGCGGCCGTTGGGTACCTCGATGCGGAATACGAAGACTTCATAACGCTGGACGCGACGGGTACCGAATTCGATCTGTCCGGCAACGTGCTGCAGAACGCGCCGAAGTGGACCGTAAACCTTGGATTCGACGCACGGTTTCCGGTTGGCAACAGCGCGGAGGTATCCGTGAATCTCCAATACAAGTACACGAGTAAAAAGTTCAACACCAGTTTGTTCAACACGCCGCGCTCGGAGATTCAGCCAACGCATATCGCCGACCTGAACATCGACTACAGCCCCTATCAAGGGCAATGGAGTGTGGGTCTGTGGGCACGTAATCTGTTCGACAACCGCTATATCGATAGCGTCTTCGATGCGCCCGGCGTCTTCGGACTGGTCAACTATCAAGACCCCCGTACGTACGGCGTGTCGTTGAAATACAGCATGTAGTGGTCGCCGACGTAGTCTCATGCCCCCGACACTGCCGGGATTCGGCGTGACGCTCCCCAAGCGCATGCAGGCCGTTATCGGCGACCGGCTCGGCCCACCGGATTACTACCGGATGGTCGAAGCGCCGGTCCCCACGCTGAGTGAAGGGGACATACTGGTGGAGGTGCACGCCTGCGGAATGGGTTATGTGGACGCGCTGGTGTCACGCGGCGCGTATCAAGTGAAGCCCGATCCGCCCTACTGTCCGGGACTCGAATTCGCCGGTCGGATCGCAGCGGTAGGCAACGCGGTGACGCGTATGCGAGTCGGGGATCGCGTCTCGGCGTCGGCCTTTGGCGGCGGTCTGGCGGAGTACGTTGCCGTACCCGAGGGTAACGCGTGCATCATCCCGGAGCGTCTCGCAGACGAAGCCGCAGCAGGCTTCATCGTGAACTACAGCACCGCCTGGCACGGGTTGCTGGACCGTGGGCAGCTGCGCGCCGGCGAGACCGTTCTGGTGCTCGGCGCTGCAGGTGGAACCGGTAGCGCGGCAGTTCAGGTTGCCCGGTTGCGTGGCGCTCGTGTCATTGCGGGAGCCTCAACAGAACAAAAGCGGACGTACGCGTTGCAACATGGCGCGCATCAAACCGTAGATTACACGCAGCCCGACTGGCGCGCTGCGTTAAAAGAGCTGACCGATGGACGCGGCGTGGACGTGGTGTTCGACCCGGTTGGCGGCGAGCTGCTGGAACCGGCTTTCCGCTCGCTCGCCTGGCGCGGACGCCATCTGGTGATCGGATTTGCCGGCGGGCCCATTCCGGCACTGCCGGTTAACCTCGCGCTGCTGAAAGGCAGCGCGTTGATCGGCGTAGACTATCGGCAGTTCGGCTCGGTTTATGAACAGGCGCAAGCCGTCGAGGTGCGCGAGCGCCTCTTCGATGCGGTGGAGCGCGGCGACCTCACCCCACCGCTCGGAACCAGTTTCGCCTTCACTGCATTCCGCGATGCGATGCAACTGGCCGCTTCGAGAGACGGCGTAGGCAAGACGACCGTGCGTGTGCGCGGTCGTTGAATAATTCGCCTGCCACGCGGCGTTAATCTAAGAAGCGTCGCGCACATCTCCACCGTTCAGCAACGCGCCGACCGTTTCATCGTCGTAGCCGAGCTCCGCAAGAATCTCCCGAGTCTGCTCGCCGTGACCCGGCGCAGGTCGCAACGTAACCTCCGCACCCAGGAACGACCCGGCGGGTTTGGGGTGGCGCACCCGCCCCGCTTTCGGATGCTGAGACACCACCAGCATGTCCGTCGCGACAATGTGAGGATCCGCATGCACATCGTGCGGATTCAACACCGGCGCCACGGGCACTTCGGCTGCTCGCAGTCGCTCGACGACAGTTTCCACGGGGTACGGCTGCACCATTCGATCAATCAGTGTCATCCACTCCGTGTTGTGCTCGCCCCGACCGGCAAACGTGTGAAAGCGCTCGTCCTCGTACGCGTCGGGCTGCAACGCCTCGCACATCGCTTGCCAATGGCGGTCTGCACCGGGCGCAATCGCAACCAGGCCGTCTGCGCACCCGTATAGGCGGTACGAACCGAGCACGTTCGGCAATTGATGCACATCGTCGTCGAGCAGCGTGCAATCCATCATCACGTCACTCCACACGAACGCGAGATTTGCAGCTAACATGTTCGTGCGCACGCAACTGCCCTTGCCCGTACGTTCACGACGGATAATCGCCGCCATGATCGCCTGGGCATTCGTGTAGGCTCCCACTTTGTCTGCAACCATCGCGCGTACAAGCGTCGGTGTGCCGTCCTGCAGTTGAATGCCCGCCCAACCGGAAAGACCCTGTATTAACGGGTCGTATACGGGCTGCGCGGCATAGGGCCCGGTCGGACCGAATCCGGACGACGCGCAGTACACCATGTTCGGCTTGCGCGTGCTTACTGCGTCGTAACCGAAGCCGAGTCGCTCCATGACACCATACCGATAGCCCTCCACGAAGACGTCTGCAGACTCAATCAGCGTCCAGAGAACGTCCTGGCCACCAGCCGACTTCATATCCAATGCTATTGAGCGCTTGCCCCAGTTGGCATTCACGAACCAGCCGCTCATGCCATTCTTCTGACTGCCGTAGTACCGCAGCCCATCGCCGGCGGCGGTGTCTTCCACCTTAATAACCTCGGCACCATAACCGGCCAGAATGTGCGTGGCTGCGGGAACCGCAATCATCTGCCCGAATTCGAGCACGCGAATACCGGCTAGAGGCAGGTCATCAGACATGCAGTCCTTCTCCTATTCGGTGAGCTTACGTCAGGGTCGATATCACTGGACAGCACCCATATTGGCGTCGAGCCAATCCGACACTTCTCGGATGAGTTGGTTCTCCGGAAATCCAATGTGGCCCGCATCAAATCCCACCAGCTTCTTGTCCTGCGGCGGTGTACCTAACAGCTCAAAGTGCCGCTCAGCCGACTCTTTCCAAGGAAACGAATGGTCGTAACGGCCATTCAGCTGAAGTACCGGGACCGTTATCCTCGGTACGTAGTTGATCGTATCCATCATCGGGTGCAATTTGTTTGTTTGTACTAACCCACCCGAAATGAAGACGGCGTTTGAAATTCGATTCTCTAACGCGACCACGATCGGTCCAATAATGCTGCCGAAGCTGTAACCCATGAACGTCAATTCATCGGTTGAGTAGTCGTCTAACGTCTCGAGGTAGTTGATTGTCTGAACCGCGTCCCGGTGCCATGAACGCGCAACGATTCGCTGCGCCTCACCAACCAGTTCAGGGTCTTGGGTGTCCAGTGCGTTCCTCCCCTCGCGCCGGCGTTCGTAGGTCCACGACCAGATGGGTAAGGCGACCGCTCGACCGCCCCTAAGTACATAGTCGAAGTTCGCAATCTGCGCGGGAACAGCATCGCTGTTGGACAATCCGGGTTGGAAAGCGTTGCCCGGAGGTCCGTACAAGATCGTTTGATACGGCGGAGCGACGTTCTTGGGCTTGAACAACAGAATCGTTAGCGATTCCTCGTCACTCAGCTTGAGCCTATGCTCCCACGCCTCCCACAGATCCGTCTCCACGACCTGTTCAACAACCACCTCGAGCGGCTCGCGCTTTGGTACCGTGAACTGATACCTCATGCCATTGAATGTCTCGTCACTCACGGGCTCGCGGTTTACGTACGGATCTTCGAAAGCGAGATTAATCGGGTCCAGTTGTGCGACGTCAAAACTCTGCTGCGGGTTGTTGTGTACCAGACGAATGCCGTTGGTGGGATGGCGATCGAATCTCGGCGCTGTACCGACTACCGAGTAATTGCCGTAGTCTTGCCAGGATGAGCCTTGAATGAGACCGAAGTCTCCACCAAGGTTCCATACCCATTCCCGAACGTTACCGGCAGTGTTGTACGTTCCCCAGGGGCCGAGACCAACCCGGTCAGAAGCCGCGAGAAGCCTCCGGTTCGAGTAGTTGCTCGCTTTCTCTATGGCTGGCGCCAGAGGATACAAACCCTCGATCGGACCAAGCGCCAAGCGAACCCATTGATAGATTGTGGGTAGCGCCAGGCCCCGAAAGCGCGCGTAGGCAACAGCCTCGTACCAGCTGACGCCGCCAACCGGCAAGTCCGCCTCGCCTTCAGCGAAGTTCGATAGCGACCAGGTCGACGGACCGGGTCGACCGCTTCGGTCGACAAATCGTGACATCGCCTCCTCGAATGTGAGGGCGATTTCGCCGTCTTTGAACTCGAGTCCCTGCCAGTACTTCGACTCCGCGTAACCACCCGCCACCACAAACTCCCTGAACTGCGCGTTGGTGACTTCGAACTTGGAAACGAAAAAGCTGGGGGTTTCCGCGATCACATCGAACCCCCCCACGTGTTTTGTCCAACCCTGCAAGAACAATGGTTGGTTGGCGGAGGGCACCTCGACCATGTCAGGAGGAACCACGCCCTCTCGTGCTAGACGCACCGCGGATTGGTCAAAGCGGCCACGGGCAAACTGGGTTAGATAGAGATCGTTTCCAAACAGTGGGCCTGGATTGGCGGCAACAATCTCCCGCGATTCATGACCCTCCAGCTCGAGCCTCAACTGCAGGACGCCCCGGGGTACAGCCACCGGGCCCGTAAACGGCGTAACCCCAAGCGGGAACCAGTCAACGTCTTCCCGCGCGTAGGGTTTGAACGAAACGCGGACGCCATCGTTGGCAACCTTCAGCGTTCCGGGTACCACGGTCCTCTCAAAGTACTCAGAGCGAAGTGGATTGTCTTCCGGGTCCAGCTGCTGCATCAGTACGTAGGCGTCCGCAAACCTGTCCCGCTCAATGAGCGCATCGACCCTTGCCAACGTTGACACATAGTCCTGTTGTGTCTGCTCCCGCTGTTCGATCCAATAGAAACCCAGACCGCCAAGCAACACCAGAATCCCGAACGAGACCATCGCCGTGCGTGCGCGTCGGGAAGATGCTCCGATAGAGGTTTGCGACGTTCCCGGATTCGTGTTGGCCGAATCTCGAGACAGATCCCGGCGCGAGATGTACTCACCCACCGAAGAATTTACCCGCGCTTGAAATTGGTCGTCTTCAAACCGGTCGCGAATAATTGCCTGTCGGTCCCCCAGAGCGAGTTGCATACCCGGCGACATTTCCACTTCCTCTAAGTGAATTGCGACGACGGGTTTGTCTCGATCAAGAGCAAAGTTCAGTTCACGCAGACAGTTGGCAGAGTTGATTGAGTTGTGCGTAGCGAACAGCAGGAACACTCCACAGTTCTCTATCGCGTGCGCCAGCTCGTCGCGCCAGGTGCTCCCGGGGTGGATACCTTCGTCATAGTAGACGCGGTAGCCGGCGTCGTTCAGTGCCTTAATCTGGTCGAATACAACGGACGAGTCGTCGTGCGAATAACTCACGAAGCAAAAGGGTTCGGTACCATGGTAGGCCCGGGTTCGGAACTTGGGTGCGTCGGACTTGGCCATCGGAAAAGGCTAACGTACGTAGGCCGTAAGTTACCACTGGCGGTGCGGACGCAATTGCGTCGAGTCGAACCCGTGCGCTCGTCGGCACTACACCACCGGACCACCCTCCAGGTGAGCGGAGCAAACGGATAGAATCCCCATTAATATCAATGTGTTACGAGATCTATCTTAGATATATTTCCAGACGTGTATGCTCGCGGTTTGAATTCCCCGCGCAATCCACTGAGGTGAAAACATGAAGCTTCTATTGACAGGCGCGAGCGGACTGATCGGATCGGCCGCGCTAGAGCGGCTACGCGAGAGCCACGAGATTACGGCCCTCAACCGGTCCGCCGTGCCGGACGTGCGTACACACCGCGCCGACATCTCTGACTTCGAAAGCATTCGTCCGGCTTTCGCGAATCAAGATCTGGTGGTGCATCTCGCCGCGAAAGCAGGCGAGAATTTCACGTGGGAAGAATTGCGCGACACGAACGTGGAAGGAACGCGCCACGTGTTTCAGGCGGCATGCGACGCGGGTGTACAACGCGTGGTTTTTGCGTCGAGCGGCGCAACCGTTGCGGGTTGGGAGTTCGACGAGCCGTACCGGTCGCTCGTGAACGGAGACTACGGCAATCTGGCGACTGACTGGCCGCTCATCACCATAGCCATGTCACCCCGCCCCCGGGGTGTATATGGTTCCACTAAAGTGTGGGGTGAGTCGTTGGCAAGTCACTACAGCGCTACCACGGCGACATCTTTCATCAATATCCGGATCGGCTACGTAAACGGCGAGGACCAACCGACCAACCCACGACAGCGGTCGGTGTGGTGTTCACAGCGCGATGTCGTCAATGCGATCGACGCGAGCATAAACGCGCCGGCCAACCTGAGGTTGGCCACGTTCTTTGCGAACTCCGAAAATCGGTATGGTTATCGCGACCTCACGCACGGCGCGAAACTCGTCGGCTGGCACCCGATGGACAGCGCGGAAGATCACGCGCCTTAACACAGTAGTTTCCGATCCCGACTTGTCTGCCCCCACGGGCCGAACAGCGATTCCAAATGCTATAGTTTCAGCAAATTCACGCCAGCTTCATTACGAGGAACTCATGATCATCGCCGAACCGACCCAGGAAGACATGCAGGCCGTGCTAGACCGGCAAAAGAACGCGTATCTCGCTGAAGGTACCGTCAGCGCAGGCACCCGCATCGATCGCCTAGACCGCGCAATCAACATTCTCAAGAATCACGGCACGAAACTCGGCGAAGCGATGGCCGCCGATTTCGGCCACAGGTCGCTCAACTTCACCAAGTTTGCAGACATTGACGGCTCTATCGGTCCACTCGAACATGCAAAGAAACACGTGCGCAAGTGGATGAAACCCGAAAAGCGGAAGGTGATGTTTCCGATGGGCCTCCTCGGCGCTCGCGGCAGGATCGAGTACCAACCGCTCGGCGTCGTCGGCTGCATCAGCCCATGGAACTTTCCGGTCAACCTAACCTTCGCACCTTTGGCCGGGATCTTCGCGGCCGGTAATCGCACCATGATCAAACCGTCCGAATTCACCGCGCAGACGTCGGAACTGATGAAAGAACTGATCGCCGCAGAATTCGACGAGGAAGAAGTGGCGGTTATTACGGGCGGGCCAGATGTGGGCGGCGCGTTTTCGCGACTGCCGTTCGACCACCTGCTTTTTACCGGCGCAACCTCCATCGCCAAACACGTCATGCGCGCCGCTGCCGAAAACCTCGTGCCTGTGACGCTGGAACTCGGCGGCAAGTCCCCCGTCGTGATCGGCCGTTCCGCGAACATGGAGCGGGCGGCATCGAACATCATGGCCGGCAAAACCATGAACGCCGGACAGATCTGCCTTGCACCGGACTACGTTTTTCTACCCGAGGAGAGCCGCGAGGAATTCGTGCGGGCCGCCACGCACTCGGTGGCAACAATGTATCCGGACATCAAGGACAACCCGGACTACACGTCGATCGTCAACGAGCGGCACTACGACCGGTTGACCGGGTATCTGGATGACGCGCGGGAGAAAGGCGCCAATCTCGTCGAGATCAATCCCGCCAACGAGGATTTCTCACAGCAGCAACACCACCGCATTCCGCCGACGCTGGTGCTCGATCCCACAGACGACATGCAAGTAATGCAAGACGAGATCTTCGGACCCATCCTGCCCGTGAAGCAATATCACCACATCGACGAGACGATCGCTTACATCAACGCGCACGACCGGCCGCTGGGTCTGTACTACTTCGGCGAGGACAAGTCCGAAGAGCAGGAGGTGCTGACGCGCACCACATCCGGCGGTGTAACGGTGAACGACGTGATCATGCACGTCGCGCAAGAAGACCTGCCGTTCGGTGGTGTTGGCCCGAGTGGCATGGGTTCATATCACGGCATCGACGGCTTCAAGAACTTCAGCCATGCGAAGTCCATTTTTACGCAATCGAAAACGGTCTCGAAGCTGGCCGAGACGATGAGGCCGCCATACAAAAAGGCGTCCTGAGACGTTCTAGCGGACGTAAGGGGCGCAAGGCCCCTTCTGAGTATCTGGCGGAGAGGGTGGGATTACTTGCCTCGCGCTTTTCGCGCGAGCCTCGCCCTACGGGCTCCGCGCGGCTGCAACCGCAGCCGTGCTCGTGCTCTACGCTCGCCTCCGCTCGCTGCGAGTCGAACCGGCACGTTCGTCCACACCACCCCACTACGTCAAATACTCAGAAGGTGCGCAAGGCCCCTTCTGAGTATCTGGCGGAGAGGGTGGGATTCGAACCCACGGACCCCTCGCGAGGTCACTTGATTTCGAGTCAAGCCCGTTCGGCCAGCTCCGGCACCTCTCCGGGCATTCCGCGCAGTGTGCGGACGCGGCGCAATGTTAGCAGCTTCTCCAGGTAGAACTACCCCGGGAGCCGGTCCGCATTCCGTGCTTGATCTGGGCGTGGGTTACACAGGACGCAACAGTTAAAATACTTCCAGCCCGATGAGATGCCCATGATTTTCGCAATCGTCGTTCACAGCCCAGACACTGCCGCAGCCGCGCTCCGCTTTGCGCAGAGCGCAGTGGCGCGTGGGCACACGATTCATCGCGTGTTCTTCTATCACGATGCAGTGCAGACCGGCAGTTCGCTGATCGTAGCGCCGCAGGATGAACCGGCGCCGCGCGACGGCTGGGCAAGCTTTGCCGCGGAACATGGCGTGGAGCTCGCCGTTTGTGTCGCCGCCGCGCAACGCCGCGGCGTGCTGGACGATTCAGAAGCCCGCCGGAACGAAAAACCGGCCGGTAACCTCGCCGAGCCGTTCGTGCTAGTGGGTCTGGGTCAGCTTGTCGAAGCGGCGACCGTAGCCGATCGAACGATCACATTCGGCGCTCCAAGTGGCTGAGTCGCGCCCACATACCCTCTTCCTGATGCGCAAACGACCGTATCACGGCTTCAACGCGCTCGAAGCGGTGGAAGCCGCGATGGTCGCTGCCGCCTTCGATCATGAGGTAACGCTGTTGTTCAAAGACGATGGAGTCTGGCAACTCACCGGCGCACAGCACGGTAACCGGATTGAGCGCCGTACCATGAGTAAAGTAATCGCCGGGCTCGAAACCTACGACATCGACCGATTGTTCGTATGCGGCGACTCTCTTACAGCCCGAGGTATAGGGGCGGATGCGCTTCCGAGTGCTGTGACCATCGTAGACGGGCCCGCGCAGACAGCATTGCTCAATGCCGCCGACGTCGTGTTGAACGACTGACGTGAGTACTCTGCACCTCGTATTCTCGGCAGAGGCTTACCAAAGCTGCATAACGGTCCGCTCTGGCGAAGACCCGGTGGTACTGCTCGGCGACGGGTGCTATGCATTAGTGGGCGACACACCTGGTGTGCTTGCGATCGAATCCGATACGTCAGCTCGCGGCATTCGCCCCCCTCCGCAGGTCGACTTGATCGACTACGGCTCGCTCGTCGATCTGGTGGCCGCTTGCGATCGATGTGCAAGTTGGACGTGATGTGCAACCTGCCGCCCACCGATTCTGACGGGTTTCTCAGAAACCTCGAGGACTGGAATCCCGCAGTTGCAGAACGGCTCGCGTCTGCAGACGGCACGGTGCTCACAAACGCCCACTGGGCCGTACTGAACCTTGCACGTACGTACTACGAGCGCTACGAAACCGCGCCATCCATGCGGCCGCTGGTTAAAACCGTGCGCGATCAGCTTGGCGCGGATACCGGCCGAAGCATCGCGTTGATGAAACTCTTTGGCGGAGACCCCGCGAAAACCGTTGCGAAATGGTCGGGCTTGCCTAAACCATCGGGGTGCAGCTAGGGCCTGGTCAGAAACGTGTACGGCGTTCAATCCCGCCAGCCGCGTGCGACCACGTCGCCCACGATTACCACGCTGGGTCCGTCTATTGCGGCCTCCCGAACCCTTTCGCTCAGTTCATTCACGGTCGCGCGTAAAACACGCTGCGTGGGCAGCGTCGCGTTTTCAACTAGCGCCGCGGGAGCAAGCGCCGCCATCCCATGATCCTGCAGACGCGCAAGAATTCCGTCCAGGTTCGCAAGGCCCATGTAGATTACGAGCGTCTGACCGGGTTTAGCGAGCTCCGGCCAATCCAGATTGGGTTCGTTGGTCATGCGATGACCCGTAACAAAACGGATCGATTGACTCAGGTCGCGGTGGGTGAGCGGAATCCCCGCATAGCTTGCCGCCCCGAGTGCTGCCGTTACGCCAGGCACCGCGATGCACTCGATCCCAGCCGCCAACGCCAGTTCCAGTTCTTCTCCTCCGCGTCCGAACACGAAAGGATCGCCGCCCTTCAGGCGGACCACAGAACGCCCGAGACGCGCATGCTCCAGAATCAGCGCATTGATCGCGTCTTGCGACGTGCCTGTGCTACCCCGCTGCTTGCCGACGTTCAGCAATACGGCGTCACGTCGCGCGTAATCCAGTAACGCCGGATTGGCCAGGTTGTCGTAAAGCACGACTTCCGCGCGTTGCAGCAAGCGCAATCCCTTCACCGTGAGCAGTTCCGGATCACCGGGACCGGCGCCTACCAACGCAAGTGTACCGCTCGGCGTCGCCACTTTCGCAGCTGAACTCAACAGCGCGTCAAACTGCTGTTGCCAGTCAGCTGTGGCGGATGGATCGCCGGCCTGGCCGGCGAGCCGGTCGAGCAGACGTTGCCAGAAGCGCTGGCGCTTCTCGAACGTTGGCAGCGCCGAGGCCACCTCATCCCGGCGCGCGTGGGCGAAATCCGCCAGGTTTCCAATCCCCTGAGGTAGCAGAGGATCGATCCAGGAACGTACGATGCGCGCCAGC
This sequence comes from Candidatus Azotimanducaceae bacterium, assembly GCA_965216695.1. Taxonomy (GTDB): domain Bacteria; phylum Pseudomonadota; class Gammaproteobacteria; order Pseudomonadales; family Azotimanducaceae. Next base: position 388,948 of record OZ244212.1, read on the forward strand.
GTTGGCGACGCGCCGCCGCTCGATATGGCGACCACCAGAGGTGACCGGTCGATGATGGAGGGAAAGATTGCCGTGCTCGCCGCCTGATCGTCCACAACGTTGACCCAGGTGCACGCGGCGCTGCAGGCGTTCGCTACCGCGGCATTTGCGTCGGAATTGTCGGTGGCTGCAACCACCAACCACGCCCTTGCGGGGTCGCGCGCATCGAACAAACGTCGCTCGCACGATATGTCGTGTTCTTCAGCATACGCAGCAAACTCGTCGGAAAACTCGGGCGCAACCGCCGTAACTGCAGCACCCGCGCGCGCGAGCTGTCGGGCCTTGCGCAATGCCACGTGGCCGCCGCCCACGAGTAGCACGGCCTTGTCACGAAGGCGAAAGAAGAGCGGCAGATACTGCACCGTAATCTGCCGTGCTATGTGGTTTTCAGTTCCAGCTGCGTGCGCCCGCCGAGGTAGGGCACCAGCACATCCGGAACGTGCACGTTACTGTCACCGTCCTGGTAGTTCTCGAGCACCGCCATCAGCGTGCGGCCGACGGCCAGTGCCGATCCATTCAACGTATGCACCAGGCGGGGTTTCCGGGACGCAGGATCGCGGAAGCGTGCCATCAAACGACGCGCCTGGAAGTCGAGGAAATTGCTGCAGGAGGATATCTCACGGTATGCGTTCTGCCCGGGCAACCAGACCTCCAGATCAAAGGTCTTGGCTGCGGAGAAACCGAGATCGCCGCCGCACAATACAACCCGCCGGTACGGCAGCTCCAAGCGCTCCAGGATCGATTCCGCGTGACCGGTCAGCGCTTCCAACGCATCCCACGAGCTGTCTGGATGCACGACATGCACCAGCTCGACCTTCTCGAACTGATGTTGGCGAATGATGCCTCGGGTGTCTTTGCCGTAGTTTCCGGCCTCGCGCCGAAAGCACGGCGTGTGACACACGAAACGCAACGGCAACTCGTCGGCATCCAGAATCTCGTCGCGAACGAGGTTGGTCACCGGCACCTCCGCGGTCGGAATCAGGTACTGCGGTGGATCGCCCGCCAGACGGAACTGATCTTCTTCGAACTTAGGCAACTGGCCGGTACCTCGAAGCGCCTCCGCATTCACAATGTAGGGGACGTACACTTCCTGGTAGCCGTGTTCGCGCACGTGCGTGTCCAGCATGAATTGCGTCAGCGCCCTTTGCAGCGCTGCAATTTCACCACGCATAACAACGAAACGGCTACCGCTCAACTTCGCTGCCGCAGCAAAATCGAGCCCGCCGGCAGACGTCAGATCAACATGGTCCCGCGGCTCGAAATTGAACTCCGGTTGTTGGCCCCAGCTACGAATCTCAACGTTGTCCGCATCAGTCGCGCCTTCAGGTACCGATTCGTGCGGAAGATTGGGTACACCGATCAGTAGTTCGTCGAGCGCGCTCAGCACGGCTTCCAGCTCAGTCTTCTCGCTTGCCAACCGGTCGGACAAACCCGACACCGCTTCGAGCAACGGCGCGATGTCTTCGCCTGCCGCTTTGGCTTTGCCAATCGACTGCGACGCAACATTGCGTTCGTTTTGTAGCGCTTCCGTGCGTTGCTGCGAGTCGCGGCGTGCCGCCTCCAGTTCGAGATACCGCGTTACGTCGAACTCGAAGCCACGAACGCGGAGTCGGTCGCTCACGGCCTGCGGATTATCTCGGAGGTGTTTCAGGTCCAGCATAGTGACATTCTGATTGTTTGACGCGTGAATGGAAAACGGATCAATGCGCCAGGCTCGCAAACTTGAGGCCCGCCGCGGCTGCAGCTACACACACCACAGCGCTCGCGATTATATAGCCCAACGCCGCCGCCCACTGGCCTGATTCCATCAGTCGTACCGATTCCAACGAGAACGCCGAAAACGTGGTGAACGCACCCAGAACGCCTGCCACCAGAAACCAACGACCCCACTCCTGGAACCAGGGTGCCTGCGCGAAGAGCCCCCATAACAATCCGATGCACAACGATCCGACGACGTTGACGATGAACGTACCCCACGGCCAGGTCGAACCGCTCCATAACCCTGCCAGCGCTACGCGTGCGCACGCCCCCAATGCGCCACCGAATGCAACCGCAATCCAAGCGTTCACGGCTGCGACGCGTCGGGCGTAGATTTCTGCGTCTTGCGAGCCTGCTCATTCAGCGCACGCAGCCGGCGCAGTCGTTCACCGATGCGCGCCTCCAGGCCCTGGTCGGTGGGTGCGTAGTACTGCCGATCTGCCATACCGTCCGGAAAGTAGCGTTCGCCGGCCGCAAACGCGCCCTGTTCGTCGTGCGCGTAGCGGTATCCACGGCCATGGCCCAGTGATTGAGCGAGCCGAGTGGGCGCATTGCGCAAACGTTCCGGCACCGGCTGAGAACCGTTGTCGGCAACATCACGTTTCGCTGCACCGTACGCGGTGTAGCACGCATTGCTTTTCGGCACGGACGCGAGGTAAACAACGGCCTGGGCAAGTGCCAACTCGCCCTCTGGTGAGCCGAGGCGGTCGTACGTTTCCCAACCCGCAAGCGCAATCTGCAGAGCCCGGGGATCGGCATTGCCAACATCTTCGCTCGCCATTCGCAGGACTCTTCGTGCGATGTATCTCGGATCGCAGCCGCCGTCGACCATGCGTACAAACCAGTACAAGGCCGCGTCCGGGTCGCTGCCGCGGACCGACTTGTGTAACGCAGATATCTGGTCGTAGAAGGCATCGCCCCCTTTATCGAACCGGCGATAGCTGCTTCCGGTGGCCAGACGAACCACCTCGGCGTCTATCGTGCCGTCGGTGAGCTGCGCGGCGAGTTCCATCGCATTGATACACCGTCGGGCGTCGCCGTCTGCGCTCGCGACCAGTTCAGCAACCGCATCACTGGTGATTTCCCGCCCGTCCAACGCGTCCGCCACCTTGCGCACCAGTGATTCAAGGGCGGTTTCATCAAGAGGTCGGAGCACGAAGACCCTGGCGCGCGACAGCAGCGCTGCATTCACCTCGAAACTAGGATTCTCTGTAGTTGCGCCAATGAACGTGAGCGTGCCGCGTTCTACATGAGGCAGAAACGCATCCTGCTGAGCCTTGTTGAACCGATGTACCTCGTCTACGAAGAGCACCGTGGCGATGCCGTGCCGGCGGTCCTGCTCGGCGCGCGCCACAGCTTCGCGAACGTCCTTGACGCCGGCAAGTACCGCTGAGAGCGCAACGACCGTAGCACCCGACGCGTCCGCGAGAATCCGCGCAAGCGTCGTTTTACCGCTGCCCGGTGGTCCCCAAAGAATCATCGACTGCATCCGCTGCTGCGCGATCAGTTGCGCGAGCGGTTTGCCGGGTCCGATCAGATGTTCTTGACCGACCACGTCGGCCAGCACGCGGGGCCTCACGCGTTCAGCCAGCGGAGCATCGGGTGCGGGCGCCATTGCCGGAAGATCTCGCACAGTTGTCAAAGGGCGATTCTAACCCGCTCGGCACACCGTTTCGCACAGCCCGCCGAGAGGCGTTAGCCCCGAATGACCTCCACATCAGCGGGCAGGTCGAGCATGAAGACATCATCGGAGAGCGCCGCTTCGGTGTCGACGGCGGAGAATCGCACTCGGGTCGTTTGTCCGAACTGATCAACAATCTCGAGTTCCGCAAGACTGGTCGCACTGAAACGCAGGCGAAAGGACCGATAGAGCGAGTCTTCGGCAACGGGTTCAACCTCGAATTGCCGATCCCCTGTATCGTCCGCCGCGCGCAGCTCGTGCACAACATACTCCGGGTCGAGTGCAAGCCGTGCGTCGGTGATAACCGCTATCGGGGTGTTCTCGAGCGCATCGTCGATCGGACGTTCAATCACCTGATTCAGATCAGGGTCGAACACCCGCAGCCGTTGCTCATCCGCGATGATTATCTGCGGGAACGGTGCCTCCACCTGCCAGCGAAACGACGTGCCGCGCAGATACATCTGCCCACTCGATTCCTCCAGCAACTCACCGCGTGCACCATAGATCTGCTGCGAAAACCGCGCGGACACGGCACGAAGCTCGGCAAGCAGCGCCGCCAATTCCCGGCGTGCGTGCTCCGCAGGCGGCTCTTCGCGAGGGTCGTCGCCGAATGACGCAGAAGGGCCGGATAGCGCAGGAGCGCCCGATTCGGAGGCCAACGCCGGCCCGGGCGCACCCGAAGCACCGGCCGCAGCAGGTAGACCGATGGCGAGCACGACCCCAACGACGCAACGCCACACGGTGCAAGCGGCCACACGCCTTGTTGGGCGCGGCCAGCTCACTCGCCGCGGCTCGGAACGAGCACTTCCCTGCCGCCGTTGGAACTCATCTCGGACACTACACCCGCCTCTTCCATCGCTTCGATCAGACGCGCCGCGCGGTTGTACCCGACTCTGAGCTTGCGCTGAACCGAGGATATCGACGCCTTGCGTGAGGACAGCACGAATTCCACCGCCTCATCGTACAACGGGTCCGAATCTTCCGCAGACCCCGAGCCATTAGACTCGATTTCCACGAAGGGTTCCGCGTCGCCGCCACGAACCACGTCTTCGAGGTAGTCCGGTTCGCCGCGTTGTTTCCAGTCAGCGACCACCCGGTGTACCTCGTCGTCGGACACGAACGCACCGTGCACCCGCACGGGCAATCCGACGCCGGGGGGCAGGTACAGCATGTCGCCGTGCCCGAGCAACTGTTCGGCGCCACCCTGGTCGAGGATGGTGCGCGAATCGACCTTTGACGACACCTGAAAACTGATGCGCGCGGGTATATTTGCTTTGATCAGACCGGTAATGACATCCACGGAGGGGCGCTGCGTTGCCAGCACCAGATGAATGCCAGCGGCGCGCGCCTTCTGCGCAATGCGGGCGATCAGCTGTTCGACCTTTTTGCCAACAATCATCATCATGTCCGCAAACTCGTCGATCACCACAACGATCACCGGCAGCGGCGCAAGCTCCGGCGGCGTCTCCCCAGGCGCGATGTTCGCCGTGGGGTCAAAGATCGGTTCGTTCGACTTGCGGATGTGGCTATTGAAACCGGCCAGATTGCGCACGCCCATCGAGGCCATCAGGCGATAGCGCCGTTCCATTTCGGCAACGCACCAGTTCAGCGCGTGCGCCGCTTCCTTCATGTCCGTTACTACCGGCGTCAGCAAGTGCGGAATGCCTTCATACACCGACAGCTCGAGCATCTTGGGGTCCACCAGAATCAGTCGAACTTCCTCCGGCGTGGCCTTGCACAGAATGCTGAGCAGCATCGCGTTCACGCCCACCGACTTACCCGAACCGGTGGTTCCGGCAACCAGCAGGTGCGGCATCTTCGACACGTCCGCCACAATCGGTTCGCCCGCAATGTCCTTACCGAGCGCAAGCGTCAGCGGCGATTTCGCCTTACTGAAAGTCGAGGTGCTGAGCACTTCCTTAAGCCGGACAATCTCCCGGTGCTCGTTTGGAATCTCAATGCCCACGACAGACTTGCCAGGTATGATCTCGACGATGCGAACGCTTACCACGGCGAGCGACCGCGCAAGATCCTTCGCAAGCGCACTGATCTTCTGAACCTTGACACCGGCGGCCGGCTGCAGCTCGAAGCGGGTGACCACCGGTCCCGGCAGCACCGACACCACCTCGGCGTCCACGCCAAAATCCTGCAGTTTCAGTTCGAGCAGCTTGGAGATCTCCGAGAGCGATTCCTCGGAATAACCCTTACGACCGGCCGACACGGCATCCAACAGATCGAGACTGGGCAGGCTGCCGGTGGGCGGCGCCGTGAACAGGGTCTGCTGCGCCTGGGCGGGTTCCGGGGGTTTGGGTTGCGTAACAGTTACACCTTTGGAGGCACGGCTGCGTTTCGTTCGTGCCGCCTTGTCACGCGCCATTGACCGCTCACGAACCAGCTCCGCTGATCGCGCACGCTCCGCACGGCGCGCCCGGAACACATCCGCGACCGCGAGGATCCGCTCCACCACCCAAGCAGTACCCCAATGAATGGCACGGCCCGTCTGTTCCGCCGCCTGCAGCCACGAGAATCCCACCGCTGCCTGCAGGCCGATTACCACGCCGGTTACGGCCAGAATGCCGAGCCCGATGTAGCCGAACACGGGGACCCCGGCGTGCAACGCCCAGGCACCGATCACGCCACCGGCCCCACTCGGCATTGGCAGGTTGCCTGCCGAGCGAGTGGCAAACACCACGCAACTGCAGACGATCACACACAGCCATCCGAGGCTGCGCAATCCAACGATCACCCAGTTGGTCTCTCCAAAATCAGCCCGAACAAGGCGAACGCCAACTACCAGCATCACCACAGGCAGCAGATACGCGACTCGTCCGAGCGCATACAGCAGAACGTCCGCGGACCAGGCACCCGTAGTACCCACCAGATTGTGTACGGGCTGACCGTTGGCTGCGACGTAGCTGAACGCCGCGTCTTCTGGCGAGTACGACACCATCGCTAACAGCAGAAACACCGCCAGCGCGGCCAGACACAGAAGACCGATCTCGCGCAGAGGAATCGCTGAGTGGTTCACGCAAGCACTCCTTGGCTTTCGCTAAACATGTCCGCCCGCAGCACCGATGATCAACGCAAGACCCCACCGGCAGCAGGAAGGCGCAGAGTCTACCCGCATTCCATTTCGACAACAAATAGTTATCTAATTCAGTATGTTACTATTGCTTTCTTGAGCTAATCTTTCCTGAGCTAACATGGTTGACGTCTCTACCACTCGCTGATCAGGCGTTGACCCGGTACCGGCAAACCCCGATCCTCGCGCACTGAGCGCCGCGTGCGCCCAGTGCCCACCGAGTACACGTTCACGAGTAAATTGATTGAGGTAGTTCATGCGCCCTGACAAACAGAAGGTTGTCGACGAAGTCTGGGACGATTCGCGCGTTGCGGAGTTCCTCGAAAAAGCGCCGTTGTACACTGGATTGAACGCGGATTTCAGTCGACTTCTATACGCATATCGCAGCATGCGCCCGGATGATTTTCGCCGTTTTCTTGCGCTGTTCGTTCAACATGGCGGTAATCTGGACGCTCGCGACGAGCAAGGCGCTACGCTGATCGACACAATCAGACCGCACCGGCACGCGGCGCCGTTTATAGAGGCCTTGAAGGACGCGGGCGCTACCGCGTGACCCCTTGACCCGAACTGCGCTGCCCCGCCGACTCGACGGACGACACGTTGGCTTTCCCGACCCGCGCGAAGGCGGGGCCGACGGACTGCTCGCGTTCGGCGGCGACCTGACACCCGAGTGGCTACTGGAGGCTTACGCCTCCGGCATCTTCCCCTGGTTCGACACCGACCACGATCCAATCATGTGGTGGAGCCCAGATCCCCGCGCGATTTTTGAGCTCGACGGGTTCCACGTGTCGCGCCGCTTTCGCCGAGTGCTCCGATCTCACCGCTACCGCCTGACGTTCGATCAAGCGTTTGCCAACGTGATGGCAGGTTGCTCGGCACCCCGGCCCGGACAGCGCGGCACATGGATCACACCGCGAATGCGCCGCGCCTACGAGCAACTCCACCAACTCGGATTCGCGCACTCCGCAGAGGTCTGGCGGCAGAACGCGCTGGTGGGCGGCATCTACGGCGTATCGCTTGGCCGCTGGTTTTTCGCAGAGTCCATGTTCAGCGCGGAAACCAACACGTCGAAAATCGCGCTACACTGGTTGCTCGGTCGATTGCAGGCAATGGAGTTTGTTGCGCTGGACTGCCAACTCATGAATCCGCACCTGGCGTCATTGGGTGCCGTGTCCGTACCACGCGCGCGATTTCTCGAACGCCTCGCGGAAAATCCATTGACCGACACTCGGCGCGGCAGTTGGGCGCCGTTTGCAGAACGCGCTCACGCGTCCGAGGCGGACCGATGAAGCCCGAAAGCAGCCAGGACACCCGACAGCTCCAGTTCTTTGCGACCCCCGAGCACGCCTGCAGCTACCTCGACAACCGAGCCGCTCGAACGTTGTTCCTGGACCCACGTGTCGCGGTATCGGCCGTAACGTATCAGACGCTTTCCGTTCAGGGATTTCGCCGCAGCGGCGGGCACCTGTATCGACCAGAGTGTGCCGGGTGCAACGCTTGTGTACCCACGCGCATCCCGGTTGCCGACTTCCGGCCCAAACGGTCGCAGCGGCGCGTGCTCGCGCGCAACGACGACGTCACCATCGAAGTTCGGCCGGCGGTGTTCGACGATGAAACCTACGCGCTATACGCCCGCTACATTGCCGCGCGACATCGCGACGGCGACATGTACCCGGCCAGCGAGGAGCAGTTCAGAACGTTTCTGCTGTCGCAGTGGGCCGACACGCAGTTTCTGTGTGCATATATCAACGGTCGTTTGAGCGCCGTCGCCGTAACCGACCGGTTGCCACATAGCCTCAGCGCCATCTACACATTCTTCGACCCCGACGTTGCCGACCGCAGTCTGGGCGTGTTCTGCATCCTGCAGCAGATCGAGTTCTGCCGCGCAGAGGGACTCGAACACCTGTATCTGGGCTACTGGATACGAGACGCCGCCAAGATGGCGTACAAGACCGATTACCGTCCCATCGAACTGCTGGTGCAGAACCGCTGGCTGACTCTCCGCTGAACGGCTCCTAAGCCGCATTTTGCCTTTCCGAATCCCTTACGGCAGAATCCGTTGCCCTCGAACGCACGCAGAGTGCAATGCAGGCATCAAATGGCGCTGATAGGCAGCGGCGAGAAAGCAGTAAATACAGTAAGTAACTACAGCAAATAGGCGGCGAACCGCCGAGGAGCAATCAGACTATATGGCGAAAGAAGAACAGATCGAAATGGACGGTACGGTGATCGACACGCTGCCCAATACCATGTTCCGCGTTGAACTGGAGAACGGGCACGTAGTCACCGCACACATTTCCGGCAAGATGCGCAAAAACTACATCCGAATCCTCACCGGGGACAAGGTGACGGTCGAGCTGACCCCATACGACCTCAGCAAAGGCCGTATTACGTTTCGGAAATAGTTTCCTCAATCTCCGTGTACAGATCGCCATCGCGCACAGTCACACGCACGACCCCGCCCTGCTTCGACAGATCCCCGAACAACAGATCCTCGGCCAGCTGACGTTTGATCTTGTCCTGAATCAGACGCTGCATCGGGCGCGCACCCATTTTCTCGTCGTACCCTTCGCGGGCTAGCCAATCGCGCGCCGCCTCGTCCACTTCGAGCATTACCTGCTTTTCGTCGAGCTGTGCCTGAAGCTCCGTGAGGAATTTGTCCACCACCGTTTTCACGACGTCCATCGGCAACGCATTGAACTGCACCACCGCGTCCAGACGATTGCGGAATTCCGGCGTGAACATGCGCTTGATTGCCTCCATACCGTCGCTGGAATTGTCCTGCTCGGTAAACCCAATCGACGGCCGCGACATCTCCTGCGCACCCGCATTCGTCGTCATAATCAGCACTACGTTGCGGAAATCCGCCTTGCGGCCGTTGTTGTCCGTAAGCGTGCCGTGATCCATCACCTGCAGCAGCAGGTTGAAAACTTCCGGGTGCGCCTTCTCGATCTCGTCCAGCAACACCACGCTGTGCGGATGTTTGGTCACCGCTTCGGTGAGCAACCCGCCCTGATCGAAGCCCACGTACCCCGGCGGCGCACCAATCAGCCGCGAAACGGTATGACGTTCCATGTATTCCGACATGTCGTAACGCAGCAGCTCAACGCCCATGATCTGTGCGAGCTGGCGGCATACTTCGGTCTTGCCCACGCCGGTGGGACCGGCGAACAGGAACGACCCGATCGGCTTCTCGCCCGTACGTAACCCCGCACGCGACAGTTTGATGGCGGACGCAAGCGTATCGATGGCCGGGTCCTGGCCGAACACCACCATCTTCAACTTCCGGTCCAAATCCTGTAGCGCTGCTTTGTCGCTGCTGGTGACCTGAGCCGACGGAATGCGCGCCATCTTGGCGACAACGTCTTCGATGTCTGTAGCGCCGATGCTCTTCTTGCGCTTGTCGTCCGGCAGCAGCTTCTGCGCGGCCCCCGCCTCGTCGATCACGTCAATGGCTTTGTCCGGCATGAAGCGGTCGGTGATGTACTTGTGCGCGAGTTCTGCGGCAACCCGCAGCGCTTTGTCGGTGTAACGCAGGTCGTAGTGTTCCTCGAAACGCGACCTCAGCCCCTTCAGAATCAGGTAGGTGTCGTCGATATCAGGTTCGGTGATGTCGATCTTCTGAAATCGCCGTGACAGCGCCCGGTCTTTATCGAAGATGCCGCGGTACTCTTGGTACGTCGTCGAGCCCATGACCCGAATGTCGCCGGTCGTCAGCAATGGCTTCAACAGGTTGGACGCGTCCATCACGCCGCCGGAGGCTGCGCCGGCACCGATGATTGTGTGGACTTCATCGATGAACAGAATCGCGTGCTCTTCTTTTTTCAACTCGCTGAGCACGAGCTTGAACCGCTTCTCGAAATCTCCTCGATACTTAGTGCCCGCAAGCAACGCGCCAAGATCGAGTGCGTAGATCGTGCTGTCCGCAACGACATCCGGGACATCACCGTCGACAATACGCTTCGCAAGCCCTTCGGCGATGGCCGTTTTACCCACACCCGATTCACCCACCAGCAGCGGGTTGTTCTTACGGCGCCGGCAGAGGATCTGTACCACCCGTTCCACCTCAGCCTCACGCCCAACGAGCGGGTCCACCTTGCCCACGCGTGCCAGGTCATTGAGGTTGGTCGCGAAGGCTTCCAACGCGCGCTGTTGCTGACCTTCACCGCCGCTCGTTTCCTCGGTGGTTTCGTGACCCGCGTCTGCGGGCTCTGTGCTCCCGAAACCTTTGGAGATCCCGTGGGCCATGTAATTGACGACGTCGATGCGTGCGATGTGCTGCTGTTTCAGAAAGTAAACAGCCTGGCTTTCCTGTTCGGAGAAGATTGCAACCAGTACGTTGCCGCCCGTTACCTCCTTTCTGCCCGACGACTGCACGTGAAACACCGCGCGCTGCAGCACACGCTGAAATCCAAGCGTCGGTGTGGTTTCCCGATCTCCATCGCCCGCAGGAATCAGCGGTGTGTTGCCCTCGATAAACTCGGCGAGTTCTTTGCGCAGCTGGTCGATGTCTGCGCCGACCTTCTGCAATACTTCCACCGCTGCCCCGTTGTCCAACAACGCGAGCAGCAGGTGCTCAACGGTCATGAACTCGTGCCGCTTACTCTTCGCATCCCGAAACGCGTCGTTCAGCGTAGCCTCAAGATCCTTACTCAACATCGTAGTGTCTTCTCACCGCCTTTCTGCTATCGACCATTCTGCTTCCGGCCATTCTGCTTTCGGCCTGCCTGGTCCTGACCGTACATGGTGCCCGCATCAATCGGTCATCTCGATCGTCGATTTCAGCGGATGCTGATTCTCCTGAGCATATTGATTCACTTGTTCGGATTTGGTTTCCGCTACATCGCGCGGAAAGATGCCCACCACCGCGCTGCCCTCAGTATGCACTTTAAGCATGATCTGTGTGGCTTTCTCGCGACCCATGGAAAAGAACGCTTCCAGTACGTGCACGACAAACTCCATGGGCGTGTAATCGTCGTTGAGGAAGATCACCTTGTACATAGGTGGCCGTTTGAGCTCCTGATCCTCTTCGAGCTCCTCGGCAATTCCGACCCCGGTGGCCTCGTCCGGCTCACCCGCGTCCGGCGGGTCGCCCGTGGGACCGGCAATCGTTTCTGTTGCTTGGACGTACACGTGCATCTACTTATATCGGGGTTCTGACCCTGTATTTCAAGGTCGGCGTTTCGACACCGGTAATATTACCGATCAACAGTATTGAGGCCACTCAGATCCGCTATACACGACCGTCGCCCAGGAAAGAATCATACTGTCACGCACGCTCATTGTCTTTGATCGCTCCCGCGCCGTGCGTGTCATTGCGCACACAATCTCCGGCATGCTGGATGCATGGATCGCCGCCGACCGCCGGACCCGCGACGATCGTTGGAAAACCCACGGGCTACTATAGGATTGCGCGGGGTATTTCGCGCCTTGACTCACGGGCAGATTCGATAGAAAGTCCGTTCTCGAACACTCGTCACAAAACACACATCGAGCCCGGGATCGTCTATGGGAGTGGACAATTACGGCGAATCGGCCATACGGAAAAATCACAACAATAAGCAGGCGAACGACGACGTGAGACGGGCGAAACGAGACGGGAACGAGAGGGGATAAGTCGCAATGGCCATCGGCATAGTCAAGTGGTTTAACAATGCCAAGGGTTACGGATTCATCCTGCCCGAAGACGGCGGAGAGGATCTTTTCGCACACTATTCGTCGATCGAAATGGAAGGCTACCGCACTCTGAAGGCGGGACAGCCGGTTCAATTCGAAGTCCAACAGGGCCCCAAGGGATTGCACGCAGTACACATCTGCGCGGTCGAGAGTGACGAGGAACCCGCGTTCGGAGAGGATTCGCCGGACGACACGGACGCCGACACGCGCGCCCTAAGCGCCGCGAACGCAGCCGCCGAAGGGTCTTCGCGAACCTGACACGTCGGCGCTCGCCGGTCGAGTCGCTTTGCACAGCCGGAGCGCCCGCCCGCGGACGCTCCCATTGTCCGCCCCTGGTTCCCGAGCCTGAATAGCCGGCATTAAACGGCCAACGCTACATGTTTTCGACGATCGCCCCGCCGAATTCCGAGCACTTGAGCAGGGTTGCCCCGGTCATCAGCCGCTCGAAATCGTACGTGACGCGCCCGCTGGAGATCGCCGCTTCCATACCCTCGATGATCTTGTCCGCCGCTTCGCGCCATCCCATGAACCGCAGCATCATCTCCGCAGACAGAATCAGTGAACCTGGGTTCACTTTGTCCTGACCCGCATACTTCGGCGCCGTGCCGTGGGTCGCTTCGAAGAGCGCGATCGTGTCACCTATGTTCGCCCCAGGCGCAATACCGATGCCACCTACCTGGGCCGCGAGCGCATCCGACAGGTAGTCGCCGTTCAGGTTCATCGTTGCGATCACATCGTACTCGTCGGGCCGCGTCAGAATCTGCTGAAGCATCGCGTCCGCGATGACGTCCTTGATGATGATCGTCTTCCCGGAGTTCGGGTTCTTCAGTTCATGCCAAGGGCCACCGTCGAGCGGCGTCGCGCCGAATTCTTCGGCGGCGAGCTCGTAGCCCCAATCTTTGAATGCCCCTTCCGTGAACTTCATGATGTTGCCTTTGTGCACCAACGTCACGGAGCTACGGTCTTCTTCCAGTGCGTACTGAATCGCCTTGCGAATCAGACGCTTACTACCCTCTTCGGATATCGGCTTGATGCCCACTCCGCAATCTTTCGGGAAACGGATCTTGTGCACGCCCATCTCGTCGCGCAGGAAAGCCAGCACCTTGTCCGCGTCAGCGGTCGACGCCTGCCATTCAACGCCGGCATATATGTCCTCGGTGTTTTCGCGAAAAATCACCATGTCCGTTTTTTCGGGTGCCACGACCGGGCTCGGCACACCCTTGAACCACCGCACGGGACGCTGGCACACATACAGATCGAGCTCCTGGCGCAATGCCACGTTCAACGAGCGGATACCACCACCCACAGGGGTGGTCATCGGCCCCTTGATCCCGACCAGAAATTCCTTCATTGCTTCCAGCGTCTCGGCCGGGAGCCACTCGTCTTCCCCGTAGACTTCCAGCGACTTCTCGCCGGAATAAATTTCCATCCAGCGGATACCGCGTTTGCCGCCGTAGGCTTTCGCTACCGCCGCGTCGACCACGTCGATCATCACCGGCGTAATATCGACGCCGATACCATCGCCCTCGATGAACGGGATGATCGGATTGTCGGGCACGTTCAGGGAATTGTCCGGATTCGCGGTGATCTTCTCGCCGTCCGCCGGCACCTTGATGTGCTGATACGCCATGTCGCTTGCTCCCAATGATCCGAATGAATTCTGGCGGGGATGCGGCGGACCGCCCAATGACTGCGATCGGCCGCCGCCGAAAAGCGCGCGAGTATAGCACCCTGCCGTATCGCTGGCACCGAGCGCCACGGAATCAGGTCTGCCAGCGCCGCTCCCGCACGCCATCGTCGTCTGTGGAACTAACCCACACCTCAGTGCCGTCGTCATAGCGCTCGCGTTTCCAAAGCACGGCGCGCGTTTTCAGGTAATCCATCAGAAACTCGCACGCGGCAAACGCATCGGGGCGGTGCGCACTCGCGACGTTGACGAGCACAATCTGATCCGCCGGCCTCAGTTCTCCTACCCTGTGAATCACCACACAATCGAGCAGACGCCAACGTTGACTGGCCTCGTCCGCAATCTGACGAATGCTCGACTCCGTCATACCGGGGTACTGTTCCAGCGTCAGGGAGCGCACCGCACGGTCCGGCGTGAACTCGCGCACCAGGCCAACAAAGGAAACCATCGCACCCACCCGTGCGCCAAGGCGCTGGCGGGTTTCCTCCGCCACGGCCCCCAACGAAAAGTCCGCTTCCTGTATGCGCACATCCACGGCGCAATCGGTGGGCTGGATTTCGGCACCCACAGCATCAGCCTCCCGTGACGGGTGGCAGGAACGCGACTTCGTCGCCCGGGTAGACCACCGCTCCCGATGCGGCAACCATTTCCTGATTGACGGCCACACGTACGTCCTCAGCAACCAGCGCGGCCGCCGCCGCATCGGATAACTGGCTACGCATGCGCTCGATCAGCGCGCCGAGTGGTAAAGCAGCAGCCACCGGAACATCCAGACCCGGGCAACCGACTGCGTCCCGCAGAGACGCGAAAAAAAGCACGCGCACAACGGCGTCAGTCACGGCGCCAGGTTCCAGATTTTCCGCCCGTCTTGCGCTCGAGGCGCACATCGGTGATTACGATGCCTTTGTTGATTGCCTTGCACATATCGTAGATCGTCAGCGCCGACACACTCGCCGCGGTGAGCGCTTCCATTTCCACGCCGGTTTTGCCGCTCACCCGCACCGATGCGACCACGCGCACGGAGCGCTCATCCGGAGTCTCGAAGTCGATCTGAATGCGGTCCACAGGGAGCGGATGGCACAGCGGTATCAGGTCTGCACACCGCTTGGCCGCCTGAATGCCGGCCACTCGTGCAACCGCCAGTACGTCACCTTTCGGCGATCCCTGCGCCCATATCTCGCGGCGGGTTGCCTCTCCGAGAATAACCGTCGCGCTCGCTACAGCTTCGCGTTGTGTTACCTCTTTCGCCCCCACATCGACCATGTTGGCCGACCCTTGCGCGTCAATGTGTGACAGCCTGGACATGCGCCGAGTATATCAGCGCGCCGCTTCGAATCGACGAGCCGTGGTTCGCGCTCACCGGGAACAAGCCCTAAAATCCGCGCATGGACACGCCCTCCACCATTCGACGCACACACCCGCGAGATCGCTCACATGGCGCGCCCGCGGACGTCATTGTGGGTATCTCCGGCGGCGTGGATTCGGCTGTGGCTGCAGCGTTGCTGGTCGAGCAGGGTCACCGCGTGCGCGGCCTGTTCATGAAGAACTGGGACGAAGACGACGACACCGAGTATTGCACAGCGGTCCAGGACCTCGCGGATGCTCGAACCGTCTGCGACCGGCTCGGCATCGAACTACTAACGGCGAATTTTGCCGCCGAGTACTGGGATGACGTGTTCGAACGCTTCCTCGAGGAGTACCGCAACAATCGTACGCCCAATCCGGACGTGCTGTGCAACCGTGAGATCAAATTCAAACAGTTCCGCGACTACGCCTCGGCTCTGGGTGCAGACACCGTCGCAACGGGACACTACGCGCGCCGTATCAGCGGTCATCGCACCGGACTCGCGAAGGGCGTCGATTCTGCGAAAGACCAAACCTATTTCCTGCAGGCCGTCCCGGGAGAAGCATTCGCCAACTGCCTGTTCCCTCTCGGTGAGCTGCAGAAATGCGATGTCCGCGCACGGGCGCGAACGCTGAACCTCCCGGTACACGACAAAAAGGACAGCACCGGCATCTGTTTCATCGGCGAGCGCCGCTTTCGAGATTTCCTTTCGCGGTACGTACCACCGGCACCGGGTCCCATAGTGACCGCCGCTGGCAAGACGGTCGGTACCCACCGAGGACTCGCGTACTACACGCTGGGGCAACGCCGCGGGCTGGGTATCGGCGGAATCGCTGGCGCACACCCTGAACACGCTCCCTGGTACGTCTGCGACAAACGCCGCCAGACAAATTCGCTCGTGGTAACGCAGGATGAAGCGGACCTGGCAAACGGTGCCTGCCTCGTCGATCAGGTTAACTGGCTGGAACCAGTAACCCTGCCGCTGGTCTGCACCGTGCGGGTGCGGCACCAACAGGCCGACCAGAACTGCGTCGTGCAAACCCACGCGTCCGACCGTCTCCGGATCGTGTTCGAACAACCACAGCGCGCGATCGCACCGGGGCAATACGCCGCGTTCTACAGCGGCGAGCTCTGTCTGGGCGGCAGCAGAATCGTTGCCCGCGAGCCGTATCACTAATGGCGCCGGTCGAAACGAGGATCGTCCACTTCGCCGCGATGATCGCAGCCGTGAAGCAGGTCATCAGCGTCGCCAACGGCGATCACGTCGACGCCACGCTGGAAGCAGCGTTGCTCGCATCCGTTCAGGTTCGCAATCCCAAGGAAGCGATCGAGGTGTTTCCGGATGTAACGCTGCTCGGGGATGCCGCACGCAGCGGCATCGAGATGCTGCAGGGCCGACGCAACGATGTCATTGCGCCTTATATGCTCCGCTTGATGGAACTTGCCGACCGTTTGCGCGAGAACGAAGACGTAACCACACGCCTGGCCGAACGCCTCGACGCGCTGCCGTCGGACGCGGTGCCGTCGCACCAGGCACTCGCAGATACCTATGAAGCAACCATCAGTACGCTCGGCAAGCGCATTCAGGTGCGCGGCGAACCGGAACTGTTGCAGCAACCGCGCGTAGCCGCCCGTATCCGCGCGCTGCTGCTCGCCGGCATCCGTCACGCCTGGTCCTGGCGCGCGCAAGGCGGTCGCAAGAGTCATCTGCTGCTGCAACGTCGTGCGCTGCTCAAGGAGCTGCAACGCTTGCTGCCGGCATGACAGTTCGCTGAGTTACAATGGTCCGATGGCCAATCCCTCTACCGACGAACAAGCGGCCCTAACCGCGGCCAGCCCGATTGACGGGCGTTACCGCGGCAAGGTCGGCTCCGTAAGTGCGTCAGCGAGCGAAACCGCCCTGATGCGCCATCGAGTCCGCGTCGAATGCGAGTGGTTCCTGCATCTTTCTGCCGAACCGGCCATCAATGCTCTGCCTCCGATGCAGCCCGCCAGTCAGGAAACCATCCGCGCGATCTACGAGCAGTTCGATATCGACGACGCGCGGCGCATCAAAACGCTGGAAGCAACGACCAATCACGACGTGAAGGCCGTGGAGTACTTCGTCAAGGAGAAGATCGTCACGATCAGCGAAGCCGCCGACTACGCCGAGTTTGTCCACTTCGCATGCACATCGGAGGACATCAACAACCTGGCGCACGCATTGATGCTGGACGAGTTGCGAAACCACGTTGTGGAACCGGACGTAACAACGATTCTGCAGGCGCTCGAATCGTTTGCTGACGAGTACGCCGCGCAGCCGATGTTGTCCAGAACGCATGGCCAGGCCGCGTCACCCACGACGCTCGGCAAAGAGATGAACATCTTCGCCCAGCGAATCCGGCGTCAGCTCAACGGCATAATGAGCGTCCCGTTGCTCGGAAAGATGAATGGAGCCGTGGGAAACTACAACGCCCATGCGGTTGCGTACCCTGACGCAGACTGGCCGGCGATCGCGCACCGATTCGTGCAATCCCTGGGTCTCACTCAGAACCCTCTGACGACCCAGATCGAGCCGCACGATTACGTGGCGGAGTTGTTTCACGCAATGACCCGTCTCAACAACGTGCTGCTCGACTTGGTTCGAGATATCTGGGCCTACATCGCGATCGACTACTTCCAACAGATTCGCGTAGAAGGCGAAACGGGATCTTCCACGATGCCGCACAAAGTGAACCCGATCGACTTCGAGAACGCCGAAGGCAACCTCGGACTCGCCAACGCGCTGCTGCGGCATATGGCGGACAAACTGGTTGTTTCACGATGGCAGCGTGACCTGTCCGACTCTACGGTATTGCGCAACATCGGCGGCGCCTTCGGCTACGCCACCGTCGCGTTTCAATCCGTGTCGCGGGGTCTCGCGAAAATAGCGGCAAATCCCGAACGAATGCGCGCGGATCTGGACCAATCCTGGGAGGTGCTCGGCGAGGCCGTGCAGACGGTGATGCGCAGGCATCACATGTCGGAACCCTACGAACGTTTGAAAGCGGCAACCCGCGGCGAACGGCTCACCCGTGACGGTTACGCTCAACTGCTTGAGGCGTTGGACCTGCCCCCGGACGCGCATGACGCACTGCGTGAGCTAACTCCCGCGACCTATGTCGGCATTGCGCAGGCGTTGGCGAAATTGCGTACCTGAGTTCCGTGGAAGTCTACGTCGTCCCTGTTAGCTATGCCGATCGTGGTGAAGACCTGCGCGCCATCAGACACACGGTATTTGTTGAAGAACAGTCGGTTCCACCCGAAGAAGAATGGGATGACCTGGACGCTGAAAGCGCCCATTTCCTGGCACTGACTGACAGCGGCGTACCCGTGGGCTGCGCGCGCCTGCAGCCGAACGGCAAGGTCACGCGCATGGCCGTGCTGCAACCATTCCGGCAGTTCGGTGTAGGCGCCGAATTGCTTGATGCCGTTACCACCTACGCCGTACAGGCGGGGCACACACAGCTTTTTCTTCATGCGCAGCGCCAGGCCGAGGGTTTCTACCGCAGGAACGGATTCCTCCCACAAGGCGACACGTTCGACGAAGCCGGCATCGCACACATCCGAATGGAACGAAATCTGCCGTTGACGTATCAACCGCCGACCGTGGCTGCCCAGCCGGCGACCGAAGCTCGCGACGGCGAAGACGACCGCGGGGCGGAACCTGCCGCCGAATCGACACGCACCTCTGCCGAATCCTTCGAGGGCGAAGCCGCCGCGCGAGCACGGCTACAAGCATTGCTCAACGACGCGCAACGCAGTGCCTGGATCTATACACCCAACATCGACCCGGTGTTGTTCGACGACGGGGATCTGGTGCGCATCCTATCGGAGTTCTGCCGCGCAGCCGCGCGGAACCGGCTTAGAATCCTGTTCCACGACTCAAGTCTCGCGGTAACGCGCGGGCATCGACTCATTCAACTGCAACAGCGTCTGACCGCCCACATCCAATGCCGCAAGGTCCCTGGCGAGTACGCAACGGATCGGCATTGCGCCGCCGTGGTGGACGATCGAGGATACTGGTCGATGCCGGAACCTGCGGAGTATCAGGGACTGTGCAATCTGCACGACCCGGTGCGCGCTTTACGCCTCGTGGAGCGATTCGAGTACCTATGGGAGCGTTCGACGGACGATCCTGAACTCCGCCTGCTTCGGCTCTGAGCCGATCGAATCCGGAGCCGTTTCCGCGGCGAGTCACATACCAGCGCCCGACTACTGCCCGTCTTGCAAACTATTCCATTCTGGAATGCATTAATTGTCGCCGTTTCGCTGTAATTCGATCCGGCGATTCCTACAATGCCGCTTTCCCTGCACCGAAGGAACCGTTTAGATGGCATTGCATTTCGTACCGCGCAAACCCCGCTCAGAACAGATCAAGGAACTGCAGAAAGAGTGGGACACCAATCCCCGCTGGAACGACGTTGCCCGCGGCTACTCGGCGGAAGATGTCGTCAACCTGCGCGGGACGATCCCGCACAGAAGCATGCTCGCGGCTCATGGTGCGGACAAGCTCTGGGAGCTGTTGAAGAACGAGGACTACATCAACGCACTTGGCGCCGTAACCGGCGGACAAGCCGTGCAACAGGTTAAGGCCGGCATCCGCGCCATCTACTGCTCCGGGTGGCAGGTTGCCGCGGACAACAACGACTCCGAGACGATGTACCCCGATCAGTCGCTGTACGCGGTCAATTCCGTGCCGACCCTCGTGAACCGGATCAACAACGCATTTCGCCGTGCCGACGAAATTCAGTGGGGCAAGGGTATCGATGACGGTACCGATTTCTACGCGCCCATTGTCGCAGACGCAGAAGCGGGCTTTGGCGGCGTACTGAACGCCTTCGAGCTGATGAAATCCATGATCGGCGCTGGAGCTGCCGGCGTGCACTTCGAAGACCAGCTCGCAAGCGTCAAGAAATGCGGCCACATGGGCGGCAAGGTGCTCGTGCCCACACAGGAAGCGGTGCAGAAGCTGATCGCCGCGCGCCTTGCGGCAGACGTCTGTGACGTACCGACCGTGCTGATGGCGCGAACCGACGCGAATGCCGCCGATATGGTTACGAGCGATATTGACCCTTGGGACAAGCCGTTTGTTACCGGCGAGCGTACGCCGGAAGGCTTCTACAAAACCAACGCTGGATTGGATCAGGCGATATCGCGCGGTCTAGCCTACGCGCCTTACGCCGATCTGCTGTGGTGCGAAACGGCCGTTCCGGACCTCGACGAAGCCAAGCGTTTCGCCGAAGCGATCCGCAAGGAATATCCGAACCAGATGCTGTCGTATAACTGTTCGCCGTCGTTCAACTGGCGCGCCAACCTGGACGACGCGACAATCGCGAAGTTTCAGCGCGAGCTGGCTGCAATGGGCTACAAGTTTCAGTTCATCACGTTGGCTGGTATTCACAGCATGTGGTACAACATGTTCGACCTGACTCAGGGCTACGTGCAGCGACAGATGAGCGCGTACGTGGAATTGCAGGACAAGGAATTTGCTGCTGCCGATCGCGGCTATACGTTCGTAAGCCACCAACAGGAAGTAGGCACCGGTTACTTCGATCAGGTGGCGACCGTGATCCAGGGTGGACAGAGTTCCGTAACCGCACTAACCGGCTCCACCGAAGAAGCGCAATTCAACCACTGACGACGCCCGCTCTGCGGGAACCGACGCGACACGCGACCACCGGATGCATCCGGTGGTTGCCCCTACCAAACCCACTGCCGCGTCCTCTCTATACATATTGCTCAATGGACGCGCCGTGACCGTCGCAACATCCCTGCCCTATCAGGCCGACGTCACCCGGTGTTTCGAACCACTGCTGGATGCGCCCCTTCCCGTCCTGCTGCAAAGTGCCGGCGCGCACAACGACTTCGGACGCTACGACGTATTCAGCGCAGACCCGATTGCCGAGGTGCGCTACGACGCTGGCCGTATCAGCATCGCAGGCAAGACTACGACGACCTCTCGACCGTTTGAGGCGGCCGCTGCGGCGGTACAGCACCGTCTGACGCCCCGGGCGCCGCCCGCAAACGGCGACACGCCACCGTTCACGGCGGGGTTCATCGGCTATTTCGGCTACTCGCTTCACGCAGATATCGAGCGCCAGCGCCCGGCGCCCGCACCTCCGCTGGATTGGCCGCAGCTCGCGGGAGGCATCTACGACTGGTCGGTGGTAACCGATCACGTACGCCGAACAACCACACTTTTTCTACCGCCCGAGCCGGCCCGTCAACGCGAGGTGCGTAACCTGATCGCAACCCGTCCCCGCCCGCCCCGCGCCGCCGTCGACCTGGGTGCGTTCCGATCCACATTCTCTGAGCGAAGCTACCGGGCAGCGTTCGCCGCGGTAAAGGAATACATCAACGCCGGTGACTGTTACCAGGTGAATCTCGCGCGCCACTACCGCGCGAGCGCCCGAGGTGATCCGTGGCAGTTGTACCGTACTTGGTTACGCCGTCAACCCGGGCCCTACGCCGCATTCCTGTCGTTCCCGTTTGGTGCGTTGATTTCTCTGTCGCCGGAACGTTTCGTACGCACTACGCGCCAACGCGACGGCGCTTGGAGCGCGCACACGGCCCCCATTAAGGGTACCAGCGCCCGCGGGGCGAACTCTGCTGACGACCACCGCAGCGCGGTGGCGCTCGCCGAGTCTCACAAGGAACGCGCCGAGAACCTGATGATTGTCGACCTGCTGCGCAACGACCTCGGCAGGATATGTGATCAGGGCACCATCCGCGTGGAAGACTTCTGCCGGGTGATGTCGCTCGACAATGTTCACCACCTGGTATCGACGATCCGCGGCCGCCTCGCTTGTGGAACCCGAGCAGGCGACGTGCTGCGCGCATTGTTCCCGTGCGGTTCTGTCACCGGAGCTCCCAAGATTCGCAGCATCGACATCATCAACGAACTCGAACCCACCGGCAGATCCGTTTACTGCGGCAGTGTGGGCAGTATTTCCGTCGATGGCACCCTGAACACGAGCGTCGCGATTCGCACTGCGGCAGTCACTCCGACGGCCGACAATGCACACGACGTGCACTTGTGGGGCGGAGGCGCGGTGGTTGCCGACTCGGTCGCTGATCGCGAACTGGCGGAGATCGATGCCAAGGTCGGCCGGTTGATGACGCTCTGATATCGGGCGCTCGAGAGTGCCGCCAGAGTCCTATTGTCCGAGCAGCGCTTGCAACGCCTCGTAACTTTCCGCGAGCGGAAACTGCGGATAGTCAGCGCGCACGTTCGCCGGCGCGTGCAGGAAAAAACCACGATCGGCTTCCGAGAGCATCGACACGTCATTGTAGCTATCTCCCGCGGCATCCACCTGATAGCTCAACGATTTGAACGCTCGCACACATTGACGCTTGGGATCGGCCTGGCGCAGTCGATAGCCGGCAATCCGGTCTTCCTCGATCTCTAGACGGTGGCAGAGCAGCAGGGGCTGACCGAGGTGTCCCATCAGCGGTGTCGCAAACTCGTAGAACGTGTCCGAGATGATCGCCACCTGGTAACGACGTCGTGCCCAATCTAGAAACTCGACTGCTCCGTCCAACGGACGCATACCACGGATCACGTCCTGAATCTGCGAAAGCTGAATCGAATGCTGATCGAGCGTCTTGAGACGATGGCGCATCAGCTCGTCGTAGTCCGCTATGTCACGCGTGGTAAGACGCAGCGCGTCGATACCCGTGCGTTCCGCTACACCCAGCCAGATCTCCGGGATTAAAACGCCTTCGAGATCGAGGCAGAGAATTCTCACATTCGGCTCCTAAGCATATGCCCATATCTTATTTTTTCTGTGGATCGGTCGCGTGCTACGCTCCGCGCGATCATTCGGCCCAAGGCCAATCGAAGGAATAGTACCGATGCGAACGCAACACGTCAGCAAAACTGCCAAGCAGGGAACGGAACCCGTGCAGTCAAACGGAAATCTCGCCGATCTGGTCGCCGAGGCTCAGCAGACGATGTGTCGCGCCGTGGAACGCCATGGGCTCGCTCGCACGGCAATCTCGTTCAGCGGCGCTGAAGACGTGGTGCTGATCCATATTTCGCGTCTGGCAAACCTGGACGTACCCGTGTTCACGCTAGACACCGGTCGGCTGCACGCGCAGACCTACCAGTTTCTTGAAACCGTGCGCGACCGTTACGATCTGGAACTCGAGGTCCTATTCCCGGATCCAGACGCCGTGCGCCAGCTGGTTGCGTCCAAGGGACTGTTCAGCTTCTATCGCGATGGCCACGGCGAGTGCTGCGGCGTACGCAAGATTGCGCCGCTGCGCACCAAACTGGCAACGCTCGATGCCTGGATCACCGGACAACGACGAGACCAGAGCGTCACGCGCACGGATGTTCCTCTGGCGCAGCACGACAAAGCGTTTTCAAGTGCCGAGCACTCGATAGAGAAGTTCAATCCCCTCGCCAACTGGCGTTCAGAAGACGTGTGGCGTTACATCCGCACCGAGAACGTCCCCTATAACGCGCTGCACGACCAGGGGTTCGTCTCCATAGGTTGTGAGCCGTGCACGCGGGCGGTCGCGCCCCACGAGCACGAACGCGCCGGCCGCTGGTGGTGGGAAGAGGCAACGCAGAAAGAATGCGGGCTGCACGCTCAAAACGTCGTACGCATTGTGGGCGAGTGAGAATCGGCCGTTGCACATAACGTTCGTTAAGAAGCGGCTACGATCGGGTGAGTGGTGCCCGAAATGCGGCGACGTTGAATCGCGCCTGCGTGCGCAAGGTTACGATGCGCGAATCGATGACGTTCTGATCGCGGACGAGGCCGACCCGGAATCCGCAGGCCAGCAGATTGCGGCTCGGCTGAACGTAGACCGCGCGCCCTTTTTTGTGGTGCTCGACGATGCCGGCACAGAGCGCGTTTACACCGTGTATTTCAGGTTCGTCAAAGAAGTACTCGACGCTGAGGCGCCGTCGGACCCGGTTGCCGAGGCGTCGGACCTGCAGGCTGCCCACCCGGATCTCGATCTGATCTGAGGCCAATCGCCCGGCGAATCAGCGGCTGGGCAGCGTGAGTCCGTCAAACAACGCATCGCGTTCACGCTTGGTACTGCACGCAACCGCTGCATCGACCATGTCCCGGTCGAGGTGCGGCGCAAACCCCTCAATGAACTCGTACATGAAGCGCCGCAGAAACGTGCCCCGACGGAAACCGATGTGCGAGACGCTCGGCTGAAACAGGTGCGATGCATCCAGGCAGACGAGGTCCGAATCGATCTCCGGGTCGTACGCCATTCCGGCAATTATCCCGACACCCAGACCAAGACGAACATAGGTCTTGATCACATCGGTATCGGTTGCCGTGAACACGACGTTCGGGGTCAGATCCGCGTTGGAAAACGCATCGTCCAGTTTCGAACGGCCTGTGAATCCGAACACATAGGTTACGAGGGGTTGTTGAGCCACGTCTTCAATCTCTAGACGCTCCCGAGACGCGAGCGGATGCGACTCCGGCATCACGACCACCCGGTTCCAGGTAAAACACGGCATCATCACCAGATCGTGAAAAAGTTCCAGCCCTTCCGTCGCGATCGCAAAATCCACATGCCCACCCGCTGCGAGTTCCGCAATCTGAGTCGGCGTGCCCTGATTCATATGCAGCCGAACCTTGGGGTAATTCTCCCGAAACTTCGCGATCACCGCGGGCAGCGCGTAGCGCGCCTGTGTATGCGTCGTAGCAATCGTCAGCGTACCCTCGCGCTCGTTGCTGTACTCCTGCGCAACCTGCTTGATTCGTTCGGACTGCCGAAGGATTTCGCCGGCCATTTCGATGATGTCTTCGCCGACCGTCGTCACGTGGGTCAGATGTTTGCCGCTGCGCGCAAAAATCTCGACCCCCAATTCATCCTCAAGCAATCGGATCTGTTTCGAAATACCCGGCTGTGACGTAAACAGGCTCTGTGCAGTTGCCGACACGTTCAGATCGTGATGCGCGACTTCCCAGATGTATCGGAGCTGTTGCAGTTTCACTCGGTAGTCTCTCCTTTTACTTGGGGCTCGTTCTTCACTCCGTGGGGTACATGACCCGCCGCGACGTGCGGCGTGGCGCGTGCGCAATGCTGCGCCTGATCGTCAAAGAAGACGTCCGCACCAAACGCACGCAGAAATGCGGACTTGTCGAGCCCCCCGAGAAACAGCGATTCATCAAGACGGATGTCCCACTCCCGCAGCGTGCGGATCACGCGTTCATGCGCCGGTGCGCTGCGAGCGGTTACGAGCGCGGTGCGAATCGGGCATTCGTCTTCGGCGAACTCCTGCTGCAGACGATGCAACGCCGACAGGAACGGTTTGAACGGCCCCCCCGCCAGCGGTTTTTCCCGATCCTGAGACTCCGCTGCCGCGAACGCCTCAAGGCCACCCTGCTGGTAAACGCGTTCGGCTTCGTCGGAAAACAACACCGCATCGCCATCGAACGCAATCTTCAGTTCGTCGCCAGTGGAGGTCCGTTCGGCACGACCCGGAATCAGCGTGGCCGCCGCAACACCGCTCGCCAGTGCTGAGCGAACGTCATCGGCGAGCGTTGAGAGAAAAAGATCACACCCGAACGCAGAGATGTATCTGTAGGGACTGTCGCCACCGGCAAACGCCGCGCGCGTAACCGACAGTCCGTAGTGTTCGATCGAGTTGAAAATACGCAGCCCCGTATCTGCAGAGTTGCGGGAAAGCAAAATCACATCAACTCTAGATATATCCAATAAATTATTGATATTTAGTATTTTTTTTACGAACTGAAAGCCGTCCCCCGGCTCTAGAATCTCGTCTTCGTGGGCAATCTGGTAACGCCGGTACGCTTCCAGCCCCTGCTCACGGTACACGCGGTCGCTTTCCGTCAGATCAAACAACGCGCTCGACGATATGGCGACGGTAAGGCGTTGCGTATTGACCGAGGTTCCGGCTCCGGTGGCCTCAGGCATCGAGATCCGGAATCAGTTCGCTTTGCAGTCGCTCCATCATGTCCTTCAGGCGCAACTTGCGCTTCTTGAGTCGTTGAATGCGCATGCTGTCCGGGTGACCGGTCGCAACCAGATGCGCTATAACCTCATCGAGGTCCCGATGTTCGACACTGAGTTCTTCGAGCCATTTTGAGATCTCGTCAGCAGTCATCACACAGCCCCGCCGGAGGATCGGCAACACCGAACCCATGACCATGTGCACGAACCTCAGGCATTGATCAACGCATGCGCCTCGTATTCCAAGCTACCCAGCCGACGCACCCAGTTGTTCAGTAGCAGAAACTCGTCTTCCGGCAGCTCGAACTGACGTCCTATCTCCTTCAGAAGACACTCTTCTTCGATCTCGAGCGCGCCGTCAGCGTAGCTCATCCGAAGCAGGTTCAGCATCGCGATACGCCGGGACTTCGGCGTGTCGAAGATCTGCTCGATCCCGCTGATTTCTCGATATTCCGCTTCGAGTCCTGGTTGCAGATCCATCTCGCGGCGGAACTCTTCGAGCATGCCCTCCTCGTTGGGATCCAGCAGTCCATCGGACACGATGACATTGTGTGCGAGCCCGAACAGCGCCTCGCGCTGTTTGTTCGTCAATGCTGAGAGCCACATGGGCGCTTCTTCCTACGAGAACAGCGGCGCAACGATGCTCGCGACCATCACAATGATGGACAGCCAACCCCAGCCCTGCACGCCTTTCATTATCAGGCTCTGCTCCATGAAGTCTTCAATCAGATACCACATAAACACCTCGCTTAAGCAGGTGGAAGTTTAACCGTATCGCCCACGTATCGACCATACAGGTCATGCTCATCAGCCGTGTCAATGTGCACCCGAATGCGTGCGCCGACCAACTGGGCCGCCGCGGGCGCTATATCCAACCCAGTGTGCTGAAGTTCCACGAACACCCGGCCGTCCACGTCGTAGGCATCAAAACGCGTCCTACCGAGCGCCTGTACGCGACCGGAGTCGTCCACATGCTGGCCATCAACAATCACCTCCTGAACCGTGCCGCACAGACGTTGGAGGCGTTTCCGGCTGACCTCCGCCTGTGCGTCAAGGAGCCACTCCTGACGATCGAGTTTGACCGACTCTTCGACCTGATCGTCGAGCGCGTTAGCTGCCGCACCATCAACGTCCGAATAGGTGAAACACCCCGCTCTGTCCAACTCCGCGCGATCGATAAAATCCAACAGCTCCTCGAAATCGCGGTCAGTCTCGCCCGGAAAACCTACAATGAACGTGCTGCGTACCGCCAATTCGGGACAGATTTCACGCCAACGATTCAACCGCTCCAGATTACGTTCCGCCGCCGCCGGACGGCGCATCGCGCGCAGCACGGAGCGCGACGCATGCTGGAAAGGAACGTCCAGATACGGCAGCACTCGCCCCTCCGCCATCAACGGCACCAGGCGGTCTACGTGGGGATACGGATACACGTAGTGCAACCGTAACCAGGGCACGCGGCGACCAAGCTCAAACGCCAGCGCGTGGACGTCCATACGTACCCTACCCGCCGCACCCTGAAACGTCGGATAGCCAAGATCCAGGCCGTACGCCGAGGTGTCCTGCGCAATCACGGCGACTTCCTGGACGCCATCGTCGACCATCCGTTCGACCTCCTCGATCAACTCCGGTAACGGTCGTGAACGGAGCGGTCCCCGCAACTGAGGAATAATGCAGAACGTGCATCGATGGTTGCACCCTTCGGAAACCTTCAGATACGCAAAGTGGGCTGGGGTGAGACCAACCCGCACTGCTTCATAGGTTACGCCGGGAGCCGGCGGCGCGGCCGCCATCACCGCAGATACGACGGTGTCGACATCCGCCGGACCGCCTATAGCGAGCGCACCGGGGTACCGCGCTGTTAGCAGATCACGGCGCGCGACCAGACATCCCGTAATCACCAGGCGTTTGCCCTGGGCCACTACCGCATCGAGCGCGTCGAGCGATTCGTCCACTGCACTTTCGATGAACCCGCACGTGTTGACTACAACAATGTTGCTTTCGTCCTCGCCCACCACGCGATAGCCATGGGATTCCAGCTCCGATCCAAGCACTTCCGAATCGACCAGCGCTTTCGCACAGCCAAGGCTCACTAGACCAACGTTGTGCTGCCCTTCGGGGTCTTCTACCACTACTGTGTCCGATCGTGGAGAATGCGCAAGTTTACAGATTTGCGAACATCCGCCCACCTTTGTCGACCCGGTCCACTTCCCGTTGCTAGTCGCCAACGTCCGCGTTACAGAACGCCTGATCAAC
The DNA here is from genome assembly GCA_965216695.1 of Candidatus Azotimanducaceae bacterium. Classification (GTDB taxonomy): domain Bacteria; phylum Pseudomonadota; class Gammaproteobacteria; order Pseudomonadales; family Azotimanducaceae. The sequence continues at coordinate 417,446 of OZ244212.1, forward strand.
GCTGCGCGTGCCGGCGTCGTGATCACGCCGAACGAACGTCTGGCCCGCCACGTAGCGCGGGCGCTCAACGCGCGCATGCCTGCACCCGGAAACGACGATGGCGTCACCGACGTGGTCAGTGTTCGCGGCTGGTTCAAACGCACCTTTCTCAGGCAGCAAGCACATTCCGTACCCCGGCTACTGGAAGCGGCCGAGCAGTTTTCGTTCTTCGCAGACGTGCGCCCAGAAGCATCGCTCGACCTCGTTCCCGCCGCCATCAATGCCTGGGAACTGCTGCACATGTACCAAATGCCACTTCTGAAACGCGGCAACAACGACGCGCTTCGCCAGGTGATCGCCAATGCCGTCGACGGACGCGTTCTGCTGGAATGGATGGATCGCGCAGATGAACGGCTGCGCGATGAACGGCTTGTGACTCTGGCCGAACTGCCCGCGTTACTCGCTGCCGGCCCGGCACGTCGGGGGAGTACGCCCGTGGCCAGCGTTGCCACGTGGTTAGAGAGCGACCAGACCCCACCGTCCATTCGCGCCTACCGGACTTGGTACGAGCACGGCGCCAACCGCGTACACACACTGGCGCTCGCCCAGGCCCATCGAACACGCGTAGAACAGCGCGCGGCGATCGACGACCCAGACGAACTCGCCGCGGCCGCAGAATGGGCGCGGCAAAAGGTAAGCGCGGACCCCCAGGCGCAAGTCGGTGTCGTCATTCCGGATCTGCACACCCGCTCGAAAATCGTGCAACGCGTTTTCGCAGGCCGGTTCAGCCCTGATACCGCCGGACCACCCTACGCGTTCAATCTAGGTGCGGCAGCGGCTCTCGCGGATAGCGCACTCTGGGCGCACTGCCGCCGCCTGCTCGCTTGGTGTCTGGAGCCACAAAACCCGGCCGGCGTAAAAATGTGGCGCCAGAGCCCGTTTCTATTTCCCGACGCCGCAAACTGGGCAATGCCGACCGAAGGCGGCCTTCCAATCGGTCTGCAACCGTTTGCCCAGGGGCAGTCTGCAGACGTACCCGATATTCACGCCGTTGCGCGGGTGATTGCGTCATGGCCGTCAACACAGACCGCGCGGGCTTGGCAACACGGCTTCCTGGCCGCACTTACCGCGGCCGGCCTCGACCTCAACGCGCGGCCACAGAACAGGCGCATGGTCAACACACTGGAGTCACAGCTTCTTGCGCATGTCCGCAGCGCAGTGACCGGGCAAAACGCGCTCGCGCTACTCGACCGCGCGCTGACTCAGGTAGCCGATCCCGGGCCAGGCGGCGATCAGCGGGTACAGATTCTGGGTAGCCTCGAAAGTCTGGGGCTGCAGTTCACGCACCTTTGGGTCTGTGGTCTTACGGCCAACGACTGGCCGGCCACGCCGAGACCGAATCCGTTGCTTCCGGCGCCGGTACAGAGCGCCTTCGGCGTACCGCGCACTCTGCCGCAGGACGAAGCGGACTTTGCCGCGCAAACGACCCGACACTGGTGCACGGCGGCAGACCACGTTGTGTTGTCATGGCCTGAATCGCGCGACGGCGCACCCAGCCGGCCAAGCCCGCTGATCCACCGCGATCTGCCTAACGGTCACGCATCCGACACACCCCGCGCAACGCGAAGGACAGCCGCTACTCCTCGCCTGATCGAAACGCCACGTCCCACCGAGATCCTGCCGGAGCCTCGCGGGTCGCGCGTTCCGCAAACGCAACTCAACGTCCAGATACTGACCGAACAGGCACAGTGCCCGTTTCGTGCGTGGGCGATACACCGCCTAGGGGTCAACGACGAGCCTGCAAGCAGCCAACTGTCCCGCCAAACCCAAGGCATGCTCGCTCACGAGTTGCTGAGGCGCTGGGCCACAAACGGCAAAACCCACGATGACTTCGCACAGGTGGACCACGAAGCGCTGCAACAGTTGGCACGCCGGACGGTGGCGGATTGCGCTGTCACAGTTCCCCCCGCGCTAATCCCGGGCGAAGTGGACAGGCTCGCGCGCCTCGTCGCCGACTGGGCGCAGGTGGATGCGCGTCGCGGTCCGTTCCGGATCGCCGAAACCGAAACGCTACGCCACGTCCGAATCCACGGAGAATCGCTTCGCGTTCGTCTGGATCGCGTCGACAAAGTGTCCGAGGCTCTGTTTGTGCTCGACTACAAGACCGCGGATCTGTCCATAGCCGATCTAATGGACGTCACGACCGAGCCGCAGCTGGCGGTCTACGCACTCAGCGACCGCCGGATCGAGGGCGTCGCGTACGCGATCCTGCAACAGGGGCGGTGCCGAATTCGCGGCGTCGCGACCACTCGGGTTGCCGAGGGTGTGCCCGGCGTGCAGGCGCTAAACGACGACGATTGGAACGCGCTACGCGAGCGCTGGGCTTCTCGTATAGCGCAGCTTGCCGACGACTATCGCAGCGGAGTCGCGGCTCCCATGCCGACCTCCGCCGCCCTGTGCCGTCGTTGTCGCGTCGATGCCGTCTGCCGGGCGTCGCAGGCGCGGCCGTGACCCGGCTCGACGATCAGGCCGCAAGGGACCACGCGCTCGACCCGCACTCCAGCGTTCTGGTTCAGGCGCCCGCAGGAGCAGGCAAAACCACACTGCTCGTAGAACGGTTTCTCCGGCTCCTCGCCCTTGTAGACAACCCCGAGGAAGTGATCGCCATCACGTTCACACGCAAAGCTGCGGCCGAGATGCGCGAACGGATACTCGACGCCATCAACGCCGACACAGACACTGCGGTGGCGGTACGTGAGCGCTCGAAACAACAGGGCTGGCGCTTAACCGAGATGCCGTCGCGGCTCCGCATCCAGACCATAGATGGTTTTGCGCTTAGCCTGGTCAGGCAAAGTCCCTTGAGCGGCGGAGGCGGTCACCATGCCAGGGTCACCGACGATCCGCTGCCATTGATTGAAGCCGCGTTGTACCGATTGTTTACCCAACTCTATACCGACGATGCGACCGCCCACTGGCTCGCCGATTTTGTTGCTCTGTTTGACAACCGTGTGGATGCCGCGCGCCGGGAACTGATCGACTTGCTGTCACGCCGCGACCAATGGCTACCGCTTGCGCTCGACGTTTTGCAGACACAGCGCAGCGACCCCGAACAACTGATGGCTGCGTTCGAGCGTATTGCCGAATCGAGTTGCGACAGAGCCATGAAGCGGTTGCGGGAGAGCCTGCCGTCGGGGGCCGCGCCGCTGCTGAATTCCCTACTCGACGCGTCCAGTCGCGACGACAGGTCCCAACCTGCCCTCGCCGCCGATCTATTAACTACCCGCTCGGGGACGTTGCGCAAACGGCTCCCCAAAGGCCAGGTGCCGTCCGGCCTCGACGACACGATGAAGGCCCTGCTTGCACTGTTAGCCCAAAGCGCTCCGCTCGATCTCGCCTATCTGAGGCACACACCCCAACAGATCCACCCGACCCATGACGAAGTCAACGCCCTTACCGCCATCTGCGTGACTCTCGCGCTCGCCGCCACTGAGCTCGAACACGAATTCGAGCGGCGTAGCCAGGTCGATTTCGCCGGCATCGTGCAACGCGCGCTGCGCGTACTCGGCACCGCCGATGCGCCAACCGACTTTGCGCTGAGTCTCGACTACCGCATACGTCACGTGCTGATCGACGAATTTCAGGACACCTCCATCCCACAATACCAGTTGATCGAACAGCTGCTGGAAGGTTGGACCGGCGATGACGGCAGGACATTCTTTGCCGTCGGCGACCCGATGCAGTCGATCTACAAATTTCGCGACGCCGAGGTCAGCCTATTCTTCAATGTCCGGCGCAACGGCATCTCAGGCATCCGGCCGCAGAGCGTCCATCTTTCGAGCAACTTCCGTACGGCCGCAAACACCGTCGCGTGGTACAACGACGCATTTCGTACGATCCTTGGAAATATCGACCAGCCCGAGTCCGGAACGGTGGCATTCGTTCCGTCATTCCCGGTTCGGTCGACGGATCCGAACGCGCGCGTACACGTGCAGTGGACGTCCGAGCCTGCCGAAATGGCGTACGCTGTTGCGGACCACGTCGCGGGATTGAGCCGGCTGCGGCCCACCCCCCTCAGTATTGCGGTACTGGTGCGCGCAAAAGCGCACATGCGCAACATCATTCCAGCGCTGCGCGACGCCGGCATCCCGGTGCAGCTGAGCGGTATCGAATCCGTTCTGGATCAACCGGTGAATCGGGACGCCCTGATGCTCTACAGCGCCGTTATCGACCCCTACGACGGCCCCGCGTGGCTCGCGCTTCTGCGCAGCCCGTTGGTGGGCCTGTGCGGACCCGACCTCGAAGTTGCGGCCGCGCAGACTTCTCTGTGGGACGTGTTCGACGCGCCATTGTCCCCAGACGGAGTCCGACGGATCGACCACCTCGCGGCAAACCTCGCTGAACGCGACCGCTGGCTGGCGGAGGCCGGTCCGCGAGAGTGGCTCGAAGTGCTGTGGTGCAATCTGGGTGGACCGTCGCTGTACCCAGAAACCGCGAACGAGCATTTGCTGCAATTTTTGAACGCCCTTGATCGCGTCAATCTCGACGACCACGATCGCGCAACCCTGGAACGCCGGTTGAACTCCCTGGACATCGAATCAGGCGCGCACTCTCTTGCTCGCGCCTTATCAGAGCAAGCCGCTCAGGCGCAGACACCAACCGTGCAAGCCATGACAATTCACCGCGCCAAGGGTCTCGAGTTTGACCACGTGATCGTTCCTCACATCGAAGCAACGACGCGGACGGGCGGTTCACCCGTGATGCGGTATCGGAATCTTCCTGGCGCAATCGCCGTCGCACCACGCGCGCACTCCAACACGTACCGATGGCTCGCGTACGAAGACGCGGAACGGGAGGACAACGAACGCCGACGATTGCTCTACGTTGCGTGCACGCGCGCGCGTACAAGCGTTGCCTTCTTTGGCGTCGCCGGGACGCGCACGCAAAAGGGTTCGTTTGCGCGCGACTTGGAGCCGCTGGCGCTGCACGAAGTCAAACCACACGCGAACGTGTCGCAACGAAGCCCGACACATGAGATCGCCGATCCCGAACGCAGGCTGATGCTCGCGGCTGCGGTTGATCGCGACGAGTCGACGTCGTAAGATCGGCAGCTCGTTGGCTAACGCTCGAACCAGGCCGTGACGCACCGCACGAACAAGCGATCTTTCCAATTTGCCACAGCGGACGGGGACGTCACGATCGCCAACCGGGTAGCTGACGTGTCGAACGATTTTTATTTCTGGCGGTACTTTTTCGTCACGTAAGACGTGCACCGCCGGTTAATGATGGCAGTGCAGGCTGCCATCCAGGAGAACCCCGAATGGCAGCGCCTTCGGGGTTTTTTGTTGACACGGAGACTGCCAACGAGACTTGAGAACTCGAACCGGAGAGCGCTATGAACAGCTTGGACAACGTAAACATCGACGGACATACCGTGCTGATATCACCCGAAACACTCAAACGCGATCTGCCTGCTTCCGATCGCGCGGCCAGCACCGTCGCGGCCAATCGGCAGAGCGTACGCAACGTTCTGTCGCGTGCGGATCACCGTTTGCTGGTCGTGGTAGGACCGTGCTCGATCCACGATCCGGAAGCGGCGCTGGAATACGCTACGCGCCTGCGTACGCTGAATGAAACCGTAGGCGAGCATCTCCTGCTCGTAATGCGCGCCTACTTCGAGAAACCACGCACAACGGTAGGATGGAAGGGTCTGATCAACGACCCCTATCTGGACGACAGCTTCAATATCGAATCGGGGCTCCGGATCGCGCGCAAACTCCTGCTCGATATCTCCGAGACCGGTTTAGCGCTGTCCACTGAAGCTCTGGATCCCATTACGCCGCAGTATCTGCAGGACCTGATCACCTGGTCGGCGATTGGTGCCCGGACCGCCGAATCTCAGACCCATCGGGAAATGGCGTCGGGACTCAGTTCCCCCGTCGGGTTCAAAAACGGCACGGACGGTTCGCTCGACGTCGCGATCAATGCCCTCAAGTCGGTGCGCAATCCACACCGATTCCTCGGCATCAACCCACAGGGCCAGGTGACGATCGTGTCTACCCGCGGCAACGGTGCCGCCCACGTGGTGCTGCGTGGTGGGAGCGCCGGGCCAAACTACGGCCCGGAAAGCGTGCGCATGTGCGAGCGTGAGCTTGCGGCGGCCGGCGTACCCGAAAACATCATGATCGACTGCAGCCACGCAAACTCCGAAAAAGATCCTGCCCGCCAGGGCGACGTTGCAGACGCCGTGGCCGAGCAGATCCTCGACGGCAATCAGTCGATTATGGGCCTGATGCTCGAGAGCAATCTCGCGTTCGGCAATCAGAGTCTCGGGAGCAAGCCTCTCGCGTACGGTGTATCGATTACCGATGCGTGCATCGACTGGCAGACGACCGAGACGTTGCTGTGCGGTCTAGCCGAACGCCTCGGGGACGCACTGGTTGCACGGCGTACGGCCCGTAACGCCGAGGATGCGGTAGCCTGATGGAACGGCGCGTTAGCGGTAGTAGGCGTGCTCGGTGTCCGTATGGTCGGTGACGTCCTGGATCGACTTCAGATCCGGCACCTGTTCGAGCAGTGTGTTTTCGACGCTGTGCTTGAGCGTGATGTCCACCGCGGCACAACCCTGACAGCCACCGCCGAACTGTAATACCGCCGTATCGTTATTGATGATCTCCACCAGCGTCACCATGCCGCCATGGGCGGCAAGACCCGGATTGATCTCGTTGTAGAGCACGTAGTTGATCCGGTCTTCGAGGGACGCGTCGGGACCAACGTTCGGGACACGGGAGTTCGGTGCTTTGATCGTGAGCTGTCCACCCATGCGATCTTCCGCGAAATCGACCTTGGCGTCTTCCAGGTACGGCTGGCTGCGACCCTCGAACCACGCCGTGAATCCGTCGAATTCAACCGGTACGTCACCCTCCTGCTCTTCTCCCGGGCGGCAGTACGCGATGCAGGTTTCTGCCTGGGGCGTGCCTGGCTGGGCGACGAACACCCGGATGCCCACGCCAGCGTCCTCCTGCTTTGACAGCAAGTCGCGAAGATAAGCCTGGGCCGATTCGGAAATCTCGATCATGTACGTTCTCTCGGGTTGCGGCTGGAGCCGCTGGCGTAAATCCGACCAAAATAGTCGGATTTGGAGTCTAGCAAGCGGCTACCGCCGCCGCCAGCGTGACGGAGCGCACAGATTACCGATGAAAACGGCTCATCTGGGCCGGTAAACAGTTCAACATAACAAGGCGCCTCGCACGCTAGACTGTGCCGCTTGTCAATCGTCGGGTTAACCGTGTCCAAACACTCTTTCCATACCACACGCGCGACGTTAAAGCCGCTCCTAGACCAGCGCATTCTGATCATCGACGGCGCGTACGGGACCATGCTGCAAACCCTCGGGCTCGATGAGGACGCATATCGCGGCGATCTGTTCGCCGATCACCCAGTGCCGTTGACCGGCAATCACGACGTACTCTGCCTGACCCAGCCCGACATCGTGCGCGACGCCCACCTGACGTACCTGCGGGCCGGGGCAGACATCCTGAAAACCAACTCCTTCACCGCTACTCCGCTTACCCAGGCCGACTACCAGATGCAGGATCGGTCCAACGATATCAACGCAGCGGCCGCGCGTATCGCCCGCGAAGCGGCCGACTCGGTCAGCGACGAGCGGCATCCACGTTTCGTTGCCGGCGTCCTCGGCCCAACCAATCGAACCGCCAGCCTTTCCGCGGACGTCAACGATCCCGGCGCGCGCACGGTTACGTTCGATACGCTCGTGACCTGCTATCGGGATGCGGCGCAGGCGCTATTGACCAACGGCGCGGATCTCATTCTGCTGGAGACAATCTTCGATACGCTGAACGCCAAAGCCGCAATCTACGCGTTGCTGGACCTGGGCACAGAACTCGGTGGCCATATTCCGCTGATGATCTCCGGCACAATCACGGACGCGAGCGGCCGCACGCTGTCCGGGCAAACGAGCGAAGCGTTCTGGCATTCCGTACGTCACGCCCGGCCTCTCTCCGTGGGATTGAACTGTGCATTGGGTGCCGAACAACTGCGTCCATACGTGCGCCAGCTCGCGGACGTTGCGGATACATACGTCAGCGCACACCCGAATGCCGGTTTGCCCAACGCCTTCGGCGAATACGACGAAACACCCAATCAGACAGCGGCAATCCTCGGAAGTTACGCGGAATCCGGCTGGGTCAATCTGGTAGGTGGCTGCTGCGGGACAACGCCGGAGCACATTGCAGCTATCCGCGAGACCGTCGTTCGCTTCGCACCCCGTTCGTGGCAACTGCCACCCCCCGGTCTGCGACTCAGCGGTCTCGAACCAGTAACCGTCGACCGGGACAGCCTGTTCGTGAACGTTGGCGAACGGACAAATGTCACTGGATCGCGCAAGTTCGCACGTCTGATCTTGAACGAGCTGTACGACGAAGCGCTGGACGTCGCGCGCGAACAGATTGAGAACGGCGCGCAGATCATCGACATCAACATGGATGAGGCGATGCTCGATAGTGTCGCCGCCATGGAACGCTTCATGCATCTGATCGCGTCCGAGCCTGATATCGCTCGAGTTCCGATCATGATCGATTCCAGTAAGTGGGAAGTGATCGAAGCAGGCTTGAAATGCGCCCAGGGAAAGTGTGTCGTTAACAGCATCAGTCTCAAGGAAGGTGAGGAAGAGTTTGAACGGCTGGCCCGTTTGTGCCTGCGTTACGGCGCCGCCGTCATCGTAATGGCGTTCGACGAATCCGGCCAGGCAGACAGCCTGGAGCGACGGATGGAGATCTGTGATCGAAGCTTCCGGATTCTAACCGAACGCATAGGGTTCGATCCGTCGGATGTGATCTTCGACCCCAACGTGTTCGCTATTGGTACGGGGATCGAAGAACACGACAACTACGCCGTGGACTTCATCAACGCCTGCGAGCAGTTGAGTCAGCAATACCCGCAAACGTCGCTGTCGGGCGGAATCAGCAACGTGTCCTTTTCGTTCCGCGGCAACGACCCCGTCCGCGAAGCCATCCACACCGTGTTTCTGTACCACGCAATTCGCGCAGGTCTGACGATGGGCATCGTCAACGCCGGTCAGCTCGGCGTGTACGACGAGATCCCGCAAGTGCTGCGCGAACGCGTCGAAGATTTGGTTTTGAACCGCCGTCCCGATGCGACCGAGCGCCTGCTCGAAATCGCAGAAGACTATTCGACTTCTGCGCGCAAAATGCAGAAGCCGGACCTCGCCTGGCGGGAAGCGCCGGTAGCGGATCGGCTCGCCCACGCGCTCGTGCACGGTATCGCGGACTACGTTGTTGACGATACCGAAGAAGCGCGCCTGGAAGCGGAGCGCCCGATTGAAGTTATCGAAGGACCGCTAATGGACGGCATGCAGCAGGTCGGCGACCTGTTCGGCGCAGGCAAAATGTTTCTGCCGCAGGTGGTCAAAAGTGCCCGGGTGATGAAGAAAGCCGTCGCGCACCTGGTCCCGTTCATCGAGGCAGCGCAGGACGAATCGAGCAAGGCGCAAGGCAAGATCGTGATGGCAACCGTCAAAGGCGACGTGCACGACATCGGCAAGAACATCGTGGGTGTGGTACTTCAATGCAACAACTTCGAGGTGATCGATCTCGGAGTGATGGTGCCGATGGAACAGATTCTGGAAACTGCCCGCAGTGAGAACGCCGACCTGATCGGGTTGTCGGGGCTGATCACGCCGTCGCTGGACGAGATGGTTCGAATCGCCGAAGAAATGAACCGACTCGAGCTCACCACACCGCTGATGATCGGAGGCGCAACCACGTCCAAGGCCCATACGGCAGCACGCATTCATCCGCAGTATGCGTCGGGTACCACCGTTTACGTTGCCGACGCTTCACGGAGCGTGGGTGTTGCAACCACACTGTGTTCGACGACGCAGCGAGCGCCGTTTGCCGAAGAAATCAGCGAAGAATATGCGACTATCCGCGCGCGCGTGGACAAGCGCAGTGAATCCCTGCGGCTCGTAGACCTGGACTTCGCAAGAAACCATGGTGCTGAGATAGACTGGAGCGACTACGACGTTCCGGTGCCGAGACAGCTCGGCGTGCATACGCTGCGCGACTATCCGCTCGCGCGCCTGGTGGATGCGATTGACTGGACGCCGTTCTTTCTCACCTGGGAACTCGCCGGCAAGTATCCGAACATCCTCGAAGACGACGTGGTCGGGGAAAGTGCGCGGGCATTGTTCGCAGACGCTCAAAAACTGCTTCGAGACATCGTTCGTAATCAGTCGCTGACCGCGCACGGCGTGTACGGACTATGGCCGGCCCGACGGCAGGACCACGACGACCTCATCGTCCTACCCGGCGACAACCAGGAACCTGTGCTGCTCCACCACCTGCGCCAACAACGCGAGAAACCCGACGGTAAGCCATACCTCTGCCTTGCCGACTACGTTTCACCGGGAAGCGACTACCTGGGCGGTTTCGCCGTGACGGCGGGTATCGGTATCGATGCGCTGCTTGACCGTCACGCAAACGACGACTATCGCCAGATCATGATCAAAGCTCTCGCGGACCGCCTCGCCGAAGCATTCGCAGAACACCTTCACCAGCGCATACGGCGGGAGTTCTGGGGCTACGCAGCAGACGAACAACTCGACAACGCAGCACTGATCGCGGAACGGTACCGCGGCATACGTCCCGCGCCAGGCTACCCGGCCTGTCCTGAACACAGTGAAAAGCAAAAGCTGTTCGAATTGCTGAGTGCGAGCGAAAACGCCGGGATTACGCTGACCGAAAGTTTCGCGATGCTGCCCGCAGCGGCGGTCAGCGGCTGGTACTTCGCGCATCCCCAGGCGCGGTATTTCGGAGTCGGACCAGTCGGAGAGGATCAGTTGGCCGACTACGCCAAGCGGAGCGGCTGCACGCTCAGCGAAGCACGCGCCCGCCTTGCGCCCAGTCTGAGACCCGCGGCCGTAAAAGCAGCCTGACCAGTAAGAATCAGAAGTCGAAGGTCCATCCGGATACGACCAGCAAGGCCATTAGAACCAGCGCAACGAACACGACGAGCGCGCCCTTCGTGTCGGCGGCCGTGTCTGCTCGTGCTTCCGCTTCTTTCGATTCGAAGGACTGAATGCTCATACGTTCGTGGCCTCCTGGAGGCGATGTCGAGACAAAGAACGCGCGAGTCTAGCGGAACTCGCCGGGAGCGACAATAAATCACCCGCGAGAGCATATCGATAGGACCATTCGAACTTTAGAGCCCGCGCAAAGCGGTGCTATCGTCAACGTTTCGGCCCTCGACACCGTCCCATTCGATGTATCGATACGACAGCTTCGATCAACAGTTCATCGACGAACGCGTCGTGCACTACCGCGATCAGACCAACGCGTTTCTGGCGGGTCGAATTACGGGCGATGAATTTCTGCATCTGCGGCTCCGCAACGGCCTGTACATTCAGAGACTCGCACCGATGCTGCGCGTGGCCGTGCCGTACGGCACCCTCTCCAGCGCCCAGCTACGAAAGCTTGCCCACATAGCCCGTCACTACGACCGCGGCTACGGTCATCTGAGCACGCGCCAGAATGTGCAATTCAATTGGCCGGAACTGGCAGAGGTTCCCGACATTCTGGAAGAACTCGCCACCGTGCAGATGCACGCCATTCAAACGAGCGGTAACTGCATCCGCAACGTCACAACGGATGAGTTTGCCGGCGTCGCCGCCGATGAGGCCGTAGACGCGCGACCCTATTGCGAACTGATTCGCCAATGGTCAACCGCGCACCCGGAATTCGACTGGCTGCCGCGCAAGTTCAAGATCGCCATCACCGGCGCGGAAACCGATCGAGCGGCAATTCGCGTTCATGACATAGGACTCGTTGCTCGACCGGACAACGGGAGCGTCAATTTCGACGTCTACGTCGGTGGCGGGCTGGGGCGCACGCCAGTGGTCGGCGCGCTCATTCGCGAGGCCCTGCCGGTGCGCGATCTGCTGACGTACATGGAAGCCATCTTGCGTACGTACAACCGGTACGGTCGGCGCGACAACAAGTACAAGGCCCGCATCAAGATTCTCGTGCGGGCAATGACCTCCGAAGGGTTCCGTGACGCGGTCGATTCCGAGTGGACGCACCTGCAGGATTCGCCGGCCACGCTCACCGAGACAGAGATCAATCGCGTCGCCGCACATTTTCAAACGCCGCCATATCAGACGTTGCGTGACCAGCCGGACGTGCTGCAGTCCCAACGCCTCGACAACCCTGAGTTTGCGCGTTGGCTCACTCACAACGTCTCAGCCCACAAAGTATCGGGTTACGCGAACGTCACCCTGAGTACCAAGGTGACAGGTACACCGCCGGGAGATGTCAGCGACACACAGATGGACGCGGTAGCGGACCTGGCAGATCGCTTCGGATTCGGCGAAATCCGCATCTCACATCATCAGAACTTCGTGCTTGCGGACATTCGCCAGAAAGACCTGGCCGAAGTGTGGGCGACCCTCCAACGACTGCACCTCGCTACGCCGAACCGTGGTCTGCTATCGGACATGATCTGTTGCCCGGGTGGCGATTACTGTTCGCTTGCGAACGCCAAATCGATACCAGTCGCAGAAGCCTTGCAGCGCGAATTCGACGACTACGATTACCAGCACGACCTCGGTCCCCTGTATCTGAATATCTCGGGGTGCATGAACGCGTGCGGGCACCATCACGTCGGTAACATTGGCATCCTGGGCGTCGACAAGAAAGGCGAGGAGTTCTACCAGATATCCATCGGCGGTCATTCCGGCGCGGACGCATCGCTCGGTAGCATTTTGGGGCCCTCATGTTCCCGCGCCGAAGTCACCGGCGTCGTGCGGCGCATTCTGGACACGTACATCGACAACCGGCTGGACGGCGAAACGTTCCTCGCCTGTGTCCGGCGCTTGGGTTTGGATCCATTCAAACGGAGGGTTTATGGCGACGCTGATTGATCGCGACTTGCACGGCATTCAACCACCGAACGCCGCCCGCCGCGCACCCGGCGCAGTCACTGCGTCGGTGCCGACGACTGAGACAGCAGCTAACGATCTGGTGGATATCGACCAGTGGGACCCGAACAGCGGCAACGGGGTTCGGCTGCCGGTAGACGCAGAGCCCGAAGCGCGGTTGCTGAATGCGCCAGTGATCGCAATCGATTTCCCGACCTTCTTCGACGGCCGAGGCTTGTCTCTGGCCGTGCTGTTGCGCCAACGGTTCGGCTTTCGTAACGAATTGCGTGCGGTTGGACAAGTCCATCCCGATCTGTTGCACTACATGCACCGTTGTGGTTTCGACACCTTTGTCCTTCCGGATGATTACGACGCTGACCGTGCGTGCCGTCTGCTCGCACCCTATTCCGACCACTACCAGGGCTCAGTGCGCGCTCCTGAACCGCCGTATCGGCGGCTTTTGAGGGGTGCTTAGCTCAAGCGTCGCCGGCTCTTTCTTTCTAATTTTCAGCGGTGCCGCCGTGCTGGCGGCAATCGCCCTCTACCTGCGGCAGCCACTTCTGATCGCCTATGTGGCCATTGGCTGCGCGATGGGCCCACACGCCCTCTCCTGGGTCGCCGATCCAACCCTGCTCGCAGAAATCGCGGAAATAGGCATCGTGTTTCTGCTGTTCCTGGTGGGCCTCGACCTGCAGCCGAGCAAGCTGCGCAACATGGTCGGCCGATCGCTGATCGTTGCGCTCACAACCTCCGCAATATTCTTCGCGCTGGGCGTCGCTGTGATGAAACTGTTCGGTTTCTCCTGGCCCGAAGCCTGGGTCACCGGCGCGGCCGTGACGTTCTCGAGCACAATCATAGGGATCAAGCTGCTGCCGACCACCGTGCTCCATCACAGGCACATCGGTGAGCTCGTGGTGAGTCTGCTGCTGATCCAGGACCTGCTTGCAATCATCACGCTGCTAATCTTGAACGGGTTCGGCAGCGTCGAGCGCTCCGTTGGTCTTAGCATCGCGGTCGCGGCCATCGCGTTACCCGCGGTAGTATTGCTCGCCGTCGCCGGCGTGCGGTTTGCGGTGCTGCCGCTGCTGCGGCGGTTTGACGCGTTTCATGAATTCATATTTCTGCTGGCAATCGGCTGGTGTCTCGGTATCTCGTGGCTCGCCCACTCCGCCGGATTGAGTCTTGCGATTGGCGCGTTCGTTGCCGGCGTATCGCTCGCTAACAGTCCCATCGCTCAGTACATTGCCGAGAGCCTGCGGCCACTGCGGGATTTTTTTCTGGTGCTGTTTTTCTTCAGCGTCGGCGCGGCACTGGACATGCACCTGCTGTTCGAAGTCGCGCTGCCGACGATCGTGCTGGCCGGCGTGCTGATCGCGGTGAAACCGGTAACGTTCGCGACCATTTTGAGGTGGCAGCGTGAATCGCGGGAGACAGCGTGGGAAATCGGCAACCGCCTGGGTCAGGCGTCCGAGTTTTCACTGATGGTCAGCTACGTTGCGACGAGCGCGGCCATTCTGGGTACCGAAGCCGCACACGTTCTTCAGGGTGCTACGGTAATTACCCTGATCGCATCGACCTATCTGGTGATCTTCAGATATCCGAGCCCCATCGCGCCCAGTGCAGAGCTGCGGCGAGACTGACCCGGGAAGGTGTCATTGTAACGCTATAGGACGAGCACGCCCCGGCCGACCATACGCCCCGCCAGAATTCGGTCAATCGCGTCGGACAACGTCTCGAGCGACAGCGACTCCTCGAGATCGGCCAGGTTGCTGAGCTTCCAGACGGTCGCGAGTTTGCCCCAGATCTCTGCTTTCTGATCAATAGGCAACTCCACAGAGTCGATCCCAAGCAGATTCACGTGGCGAAGAAGAAACGGCAGAACCGTTGCGGGTATGGCAGCAGAATCAACGAGCCCGCAAGCCGCCAGCGACGCGCCGTATTTCAGACTTTTCACACCATTGAACAGAATTTCTCCGCCGACCGTGTCCACGACCCCACCATAGGTTTCGCCAAGCAGGGGCCGGTCTGCGCCAGCCCGCGCGTCTTCCCTGGATAGAATCTCGGACGCGCCCAGTTCGCGGAGATAGTCGTGACTGGACTCCTTGCCGGTGACCGCAACAACGGCGTAGCCCAGTTTGCTCAACAGACTCACCGCCACCGAGCCGACCCCGCCAGTTGCGCCAGTTACCAGCACCGGACCCCCGCCAGGCGTCATACCGGCACTCTCTAGCTTGTGCACGCTCAGTGCCGCGGTAAATCCAGCCGTACCGAGAATCATGCTCTCACGGAGCGACAATCCAGCAGGCAGCGGCACGATCCAATCGCCCGGCACCCGGATCCGCTGGCCGAAGCCTCCCGGCGTATTCATTCCCAGGTCGAAGCCAATCACAATCACCTCGTCGCCGGCGGTGAATCGTGAATCCCGGCTTTCGATCACCCGACCCGCGGCGTCGATTCCGGGTGTGTGTGGAAAGTGGCGCGTTACACCCGGATTGCCGGTTGCCGACAAGCCATCTTTATAGTTGACGGACGAAAACTCGACGCCGATCAGTACGTCGTTGTCCGGCAGGTCACTGAGTTCGCGCTGAACGACCGCACGGTCGAACCCCGAATCACTCTTACTCACAAGAAACGCATCGAACGTCATCTGACCCTCCCGTTACCCAGCAGATCCAGCATCGGACGTGCCGCCGTTACACCATCCACATGGCCACCTAAAACACCACCAGCAGCCCGCTTGAGCGCACTGCCGAAGCGTTCCAACACCCGCTCAAGCGGCTTCTTTGGCTGACGCCACTGGACACGATACACGTCCGCGTCTTCGCAGGCGCGTACGAGGTATTCGTCACTCGTAATCAGTTCATCCACCAGCGACTCGGCGAGCGCGCGCTTCCCATACCACACCTCACCGGTGGCCACGCGATCAAGATCGAGCGCTGGCCGATGCTCGGCAACAAACTCTTGAAACAGTTCGTGTGTCTCTTCGAGGTCCTCTACAAATTTGGCCCGGTCTTCGTCCGTGTTTTCTCCCAGAACCGTCAGCGTTCGCTTGTACTTGCCCGCCGTTAATACTTCGACGTCGACGTCGTGCTTCTTCAACAGGCGGTGCACGTTGGGTATCTGCGCGACGACGCCGATCGACCCGATAACGGCAAAAGGCGCAGCGAGAATCCGGTCTGCAACGGAGGCCATCAGATAGCCGCCGCTCGCGGCAACCTTGTCCACCGCTACCGTGAGCGGTATCCCGTGTTTACGTATGCGCAGGAGCTGCGACGCCGCGAGCCCGTAGCCATGCACAATCCCGCCGGGACTTTCGACGCGCACCACCACCTCGTCGGTCTGCCGTGCGCTCGTCAACGTCGCGGTGATCGAATGCGTCAACTGGTCGAGCTTGGTGACCGCTATGTCGCCATCAAATTCCAGCAGGAATACACGCCGACGGTCGGGCGCGTCCGCTGCTTTGCGTGCGCCCTTGCGGTCTGCTTTCGCCCGCTTCGCCTTGGCTTTGCGTCGTTTCTTCACCTCGTCCGGCGACAGCATCGCAACCTCAAACTGGTCGCGCATCGCATCCAACTGGTCGTTGAGCTTTTCAACCGTAAGGTGGCCCTCGGTTGGGCCAGGTTGGCGGCTGGCCGCGGCCATAATCACGATCACAACCCCGATCACGAGCGTGGCGACCTGAGCCAGAAACAGCACGTAATCGTAGATGTGTTCCATCATGAGAGGGTCTGTCTCCTAGGGTGTCTGGTCGACCGCGACGACGATCACGGCCTTCACCGAAACGAGTCATGCGCTGGCAGTCGCGAATGTATACGCTCGCTCCCCGGGCGTCCATACTGCGAAGTCGTTATGGAGAGGAGTCGATGAGAGGATCCATCAAGGAGAGCGCATGACCGCGGCCCAGTTCGAACAGATGCTAGCCGACCGTTTCAATCCAGCCACAGCCGCTGCTTTCTCCGGCACCATTCGCATCGATGCCACCCGCGTGACAACGGTCTTCCGCGTTACGGATGAGACGCTGGAGGTGAACGCCCAGCTGATTCCGGACGCAACGTTCTACTTCGCGGACCCGCTGCAGGCTGCGGCCATTTTACGCGGGGAACAGGACCCGATCGCCGCATTCATGAGCGGAGCGTTCCGTGCGGACAGCCACCTGACCTGGGTTTTCCCACTGCTCGCATTTTTTCGATGAGTGTTCAGCTATGCTCGCACTCCGCAACAAAGTCGTCGATAAGCCATCGGGAAATCGCGGTGGCGGGCGGCACGTTGGGAAGTTCAGAGTAGTGGAACCACTCAGCCTCCGATATCTCCACGTCATCAAGCACGAGGTCGCCGCTCGCGTAGTCGGCATGGAATCCCAGCATCAGCGAGTTAGGAAAGGGCCAGCTCTGGCTCCCTAGATAGCGCAGATTGGTGACCTCGATGCCAACTTCCTCGCGTACTTCCCTGTGCACCGTCTGTTCCACAGACTCGCCCGGTTCCACGAACCCCGCAAGCGTGCTGAACATGCCTTTGGGCCAGGCGGCGTTCCTGGCAAGCAGCATTTCCTGACCGCGCGTAACCAGCACGATGATGCTCGGGCTGAGCCGAGGGTAGAACACCTGTCCACAGGCCGTGCAAACCTTCGCGCGGTCCGCATCGTGATCCTGCGTTGCCTCGCCGCAGCGCCCACAGAACATGTGCGTGACATGCCAGTCGACCAATTGCGCCGCGCGCCCGGCCAGATAGAAAAGTTCGGGTTCGGCCCGGCCAAGCCAGTCCCGCAGTCCCGCGAGCGCATAGCCTTCGGGCGCCCGGCCCGACGCGTGCACCGCGAAGCAGGAGCGGCCGTCGAGATGGCCCATGTAGTGTTCGTAATGTATATCGAGGTCGAGCCACCGGTAGGCGTCTGCATCTATAGGTTGCGGCACACCGTTTTCCGACAGGCACAGTGTTTTTCCATCGAGAACGATGAAGTACCACGCTCCGTCATCGCTTCGGTCTTCGGGAACCGCGACCAGGGACTGGAACAGGCTCGGTTGTGTAGGCCACTTCAAACGGGCACCCCGTCAATCGTCATCGCATAGAGCGGGATACTGAATCGAAAAGCCTTCGCAATTGCAAGCTTGAATCACAGCCATCGACCACGCTATCGTGCAGTGAATCGCCGGCACCAACTGCATGCTGACAGCCTTCTGGGACAATTTTCTGGGCCACGCGCCGGATTGGTATAAGACACTGATCGTCACGTTCATTGTCGCCAACCCGTTTCTCCTCCTTTTTCTGGGTCCTTTTGCCACCGGGTGGCTGGTGGTACTGCAGTTCATCTTCACGCTGGCCATGGCGCTGAAGTGCTACCCGCTGCAAGCCGGTGGTCTGCTTGCATTCGAGGCGGTGCTGTTGGGTATGACCTCGCCGGACACGGTTCTGGCCGAGGTGCTCAACAACTTCGAAGTCATTCTGCTACTGATGTTTATGGTGGCGGGCATATTCTTCATGAAGGAACTGCTGTTGTTCACCTTCACGAAGATTCTGCTCGGCATACGTTCGAAAACACTGATCTCGTTCCTGTTCTGTTCGGTTTCGGCGGTGCTTTCCGCGTTTCTGGACGCACTTACTGTTACCGCCGTTGTGATAAGCGTTGCTCTAGGTTTCTATTCGGTCTATCACAAGGTGGCATCAGGCAAACAGTATCGCGATGATCACGAACATGGGGACGACGAAACCGTCGCTGAGTTGCATCGCAGTGACCTCGCGCAATTCCGCCTGTTTCTACGCGGGCTGATGATGCACGCCGCGGTCGGCACCGCGCTCGGTGGCGTCTGCACCACCGTCGGTGAGCCGCAGAATCTGCTGATCGCAAGCAAAATGGGGTGGGAATTTGTCGAGTTCTTCCAGCGCATGTCGCCGGTTACGATCCCGGTGTTTTTCGCAGGCGTGACCACCTGCGTCGTGCTCGAAAAGACCGGGCGCTTCGGCTACGGCGCAGAACTGCCGCCAGCGGTCCGTGACATCCTGACGGAGTACAACGCGTACGAGGATTCGAATCGCGGCCCCAAAGACAACGCTCGCCTGATCGTTCAGGCGGTGGCCGCGGGGTTTCTGGTCGTTGCACTCGCCTTTCACCTCGCCGCAGTGGGCTTGATCGGACTGACGATCATCGTGCTTCAGACGGCGTTTAACGGAGTGATCGAAGAACACCGACTGGGACAGGCATTCGAAGAAGCGCTGCCGTTCACGTCGCTACTGGTCGTGTTTTTCGGGATCGTCGGCGTAATCGAGGACCAGCACCTGTTCGCCCCCGTCATCAACTATGTGCTGGCGTTGCCGGCCAGCGTACAGCCCGGCATGTTCTACATTGCCAACGGTGTGCTCTCCGCCATCAGCGACAACGTGTTTGTCGCCACCGTCTACATCAATGAAGTAACGAGCGCATACAACAATAACGAGATTACGCGCGAACAACTGAACGCGCTGGCAATCGCGATCAACACCGGTACCAACATTCCGAGCGTGGCGACCCCGAACGGTCAGGCGGCGTTTCTGTTTCTGCTCACGTCTTCGCTTGCGCCGCTTATTCGGTTGTCGTACGGGCGCATGGTCTGGATGGCGTTACCCTACACGGTGGTAATGGGTACCGTCGGTTGGCTGATGGTAAAACTCTTCATACACGCGGTTCCGTAGCCGACGCAACCGCTTCGTCCCGACGTCGCCACACTGCGCCGCTGGGACTCAGCTCTTCGATCACGTCTAAAAACGCATCGTGTGCGGTGCATTCATCGTCGCTGGGTGCAATCACAATGAGTTCCCCGCCCTGCGGACGTACAACGGCCATAGGAACGGCAGCGGTGTCGGTTTGCTCCGACTCATCCTGCCCGAACAGTGCGGTTTGCCCGCCCGTAAGCAGTAGGTAGACGTCTGCGAGAATCTCCGCGTCGAGCAACGCACCGTGAAGCGTGCGCGCCGAGTTGTCCACGCCGTAGCGGCGACACAACGCGTCCAGGCCGTTTTTCTGTCCCGGGTGTTTGTGACGCGCGAGCGCGAGCGTGTCGGTAACGCCACACAGATTGGCCACGCGGTGGTCGCCGCCCAGTAGCGCAAACTCGTAATCCAGAAAACCGACGTCGAACGGCGCATTGTGGATCACGAGTTCCGCGCCCGAGATGAATTCCAGCAACCGCGGAGCGACGTCTGCAAAGACGGGTTTGTCGCTCAGAAAGGCCGCGTCTAGCCCATGCACCTCTAGCGCACCGGGATCGATTTCACGCTCGGGATTGACGTACTCGTGAAAGTGGCGGCCTGTCAGACGGCGGTTGACCAGCTCCACACCGCCGATTTCAATGATTCGGTGACCGCGGTCCGTTTCGAGGCCGGTCGTTTCGGTGTCCAGGACAATCTGCCTCACATCGACATCTCATCGATCGCGTCATTGGCCGCCTGATCGACGCGCTCATTCTCCGTGTGTCCGCTGTGTCCTTTCACCCAGTGCCAGGAAATCTCGTGCGCGGCCACGGCCTGATCCAGGCGCTGCCAGAGGTCCTGATTTTTGACGGGCTTCTTCTGGCTCGTACGCCAGCCATTGGCCTTCCAACGGTTAAGCCAACCGGTGATGCCTTGTCTGACGTACTGCGAATCTGTGGTCAGTACCACGCGGCAGGGCCTCGTGAGCGCTTCAAGGCCACGTATCGCGGCCATCAGCTCCATCCGATTGTTCGTGGTGTGTTCTTCCGCGCCATTGATCAACTTTTCGTGACCACCCATGCGCAAAAGCGCCGCCCAACCGCCCGGTCCCGGGTTGCCGCGGCAGGCACCATCGGTGAAGACCTCCACATCCTGCAGGCACAAACCTTCAGTCACTGCGGCTTCTCGCATACGGCCCACGCGACCAAGCCGACAGCTTCGGATAGGCGACAGGTGCCAGTTTGCCGTGCTCCAGGCCGATCTCCCGCCAGTGACCGCGCGTGGCAGGGTTCTGACGCACAGCCGAAAGGACGAACGCACCCGCAAAAGGAACATTGCGACGCTCCAGCCAATCGACCGGCTTGTGCCACCTTCCGTGGCGCGGCAGACCATGATCGAGAAAACGTATCGGCGCCACGTCGAAACCCAGCACGGTCAACCAATCCGCATAGCGCCCTGCCCGCACAAGGCGTAATCCGGGCTGGCGTCGCCGGCGCCACGCATTCCGCACGCCACGATGACTCCACGGGTTGAACCCGCAGATGGCGATGCGCCCGCCAGGAGCGACGATTCGAGCTACCTCCCGGATGCACATGCGCGGATCTTCTGCGCACTCCAGAATATGATGCAACACCACTGCATCCATTGCACCGGATCTCACCGGCAGGTCGTGGGCGTCCACTACCAACGTCGCGAGATCCCTTGCCGGTGCCGCCGGCGAACGCTGCGGGCGCTCGATCGACCCGAAAAAGGCGTGCCGCACCATGCACCGCTGCGCAACCGCGCTGGTAGGTTCGTGGCACCCCAGCCACAGCAGGCAGTCCCCATGAAACTGCCGCGCGAGCGGACCGAGTAGATCGCGTTGCCGTGCCAAGAGCTCCGCGCCCTTCTGTGAATCGAACCATCGATCGAGTTGCGCGAGCCTGGCGGACGTGCGTCCCAGTGGTTGCTGTGTCACGAAAAACTCTCTGGCATTCGGCCATGGCGGCGAAAGACGTATTCTCGCCAAATCCACGATCGCTGTCCCGCGCGTTGGCGCGTTTCGCGCTCGAAATCGATAAATGCCACAAACTTGTCATATTCTTGTCGTACAAGAATTGTTGCGCGGTTGGGGACCGGCCACGATCGCGACCATGTGCGCGCCAAAGACGCCGATTATCTGACAGAATATGCGTGTGAGTCGAAAACGGCGGGCTGGCCCCGAGGAACGGGAGCACGAGCACGCCACAAGAACGAGAAGATCGGCTCAGAGAAATAAAACGACAGCGCGCGAAAGGAACCTGCGACAGCGCTGCAGTGGAGGATTGCGAATTTTGAATCGGTCAGCCGTTCCACGGCAGGCATGCAGCTTGCTGTGCACGATCATACTTGTCACCGGGTGCATGACGACTGCGTCACCCGAACGTTCGCCACCAGCGGCCGACGCGCCTGTCGAGCCAGCGATCGAAAGCCTGCTAGGCGCGAGCGCGTTTCCGCCCATACCCTACCGGGAGAATCCTAACTTAGCGGCAGTGCCAGCGGATGATCCAGAACCCGAGTCCATCGCACCACCACCCGATGTGTGGGCATGGCTGCGGGCACGTTTCACGCTAGCCGATGCGATCGAAACCAATCTGTTGAAATCCGAACTGCGCTGGCTCGCGCGTCACCCCGCGTTCATCACGCGCTTGTCTGATCGTGCGGGCTACTACCTGCCCTACATACTCCACCAGATCGAGGATCGGAATCTGCCCGCCGAGGTCGCATTGATCCCCATGATCGAGAGCGCGCTCGATCCGTTGGCCATGTCGCCGCAGGGCGCGGCCGGTATCTGGCAGTTCATGCCGGCGACGGCCAAACGCTTCGGTCTTCGGCGCGACTACTGGTACGCGCCACGCTGGGACCCAGTCGCGTCCACGGACGCGGCGATTCGCTACATCGAGTATCTGCATGTCCGCTTTCCAAACTGGCTGCACACTTTCGCTGCATACAACGCCGGCGAGGGCAAACTTCGACGCGCGCTCAAACGCGGTGGCGACGCTACGCCGCCCTGGCATCTACCGCTCCCGCGCGAGACACGGCACTACGTTCCGCGCCTGCTGGCACTCGCCGAACTCATCCGAAATCCCGACCGACACGGGGTGGAACTGCCCCGGGTCAATATGGAATCGAAACTGCAACACCTCGATCTGGCGCATCAATTCGACCTGGCGGTCCTCGCCGAAACCCTTGGAACGGACATTGAGGCGCTCCGACGCTTCAATCCGGGTCTGCGGCGCTGGGCCACACCGCCTCACGCGTATCGCCTCGCCATTCCCCGCGCCGAAGAATCCCGGGAAGCGCAGGAGAAACTGATCGCCGCGATAGAACCGGAGCGCCGCATGAAATGGCATCGCGTGGAAGTGCGCCCGGGTGACACGCTCTCAGAGATTGCCATAGCCTACCGAACCGACGTCGATACGATTCGCCGCGCCAACCAGCTTAATGGCACGCGAATCCGCGCGGGCGCGGAACTGCTGATCCCATCGAGTGCGACCACGATGCCACTCGACGACACCGTGTATGTATCCGCCGGTGCAACGCACACCGTAGTGGCCGGCGACTCGCTGTGGACCATCTCACGAAGATACGGCATGTCGATCAATCAGTTGCTCCGATTGAACGGGCTCTCACGACGAGCGTATCTCCAGGTGGGGCAAACGCTCTCGCTGGGTCAAGGCGCCAACCGTAAGGTGTCGTACAAAGTTCGGTACGGCGATTCACTCTCGACGATTGCGGCGCGTTTCGGCATTCGCGTTCAGGATCTGGCCAACTGGAACCAAATCCAGAGGCCGTTTCGAATTCGCGCTGGCCAGACTCTAGTGGTGCACGTAGGTCCCCAGCGCCTCTGATCCCGCGCCGATCGAAACGGCGCGTCAGCCCGACGCGTCGACTGTGGGACGCACAATGGACACGCGAGACTCCGCGCTTTCGTACAGGGCCGAGAAGTCGAGTTGGCCCGCGCGTGATCGAAGGTAGCGCCGTATGTCGTCTCGTTCGGCCGTACTCAGATTGTCCAGGTTCCCATCAGAGACTCGGGTGACCACAACAACCGCTCGGTCCCCACCGTCGAGGACGACGTCGCCGACACTCCGACGCGATGCGCCCGGATTCGGCAGGTCGAACGCGCTGCGGACCACGCGCGCGTCTGCGTCGTTGTCCGTGCGAGACGCGCCCGTCAGTCGCTGCCATTCCAGGCCCGCCCGCCGGGCAACGTCGGAGACCGAATCGCCGCTCTCGAGACTCGCGATCGCGTCGTCAGCGGCTGCGTTCATAGCCGCAAACGCGCGTTCGCTGCGGATTTCACGCGCAATCTCGTCGCGAACTTCGTCAAACGGGCGGACCTGAAGCGGGTAGATTTCGACCGCACGCACGGCAACGGCGGACGCGTCATTCAGTTCGATAACCGGGCTGTTGCGCCCCTCATCGAAAACTTCCGAGGTGAACAATGCCTCCCTGACCTCAGGAAACTCGAACACGTCCGGCCCCGCGTCCCGCGTAACGTCCGATACCGATTTAACGTCCAGCCCGAACGCGTCGGCCGCCGCCTCCAGAGCGTCTGGGTTCTCGAACACGAGTTCATCCAGCAGGCGCACCCGCTCTGTGAACAACGCCCGTGCTTCGTCCTCCCGAAGCCGCGCAGCGACCGCGTCCCGCGCCTCGTCGAATTCCGGATGTGTGGGTAACACAACGTCGTTCAACCGAATGAGGTGAACCCCGAATTGAGACACGACGGGTTCCGAAAGATCACCGGGTTCGCCAAGCTCAAACAGCGCTTCCTCAAACGCAGGATCAAAAACCCCCTTGCCTGCACTGCCCAGATCTCCACCCAGGCGGGCGGAACCCGGATCCTCGGAGATGTTCTTCGCAAGTTCGGCAAACTCCTCGCCGCCAAGCACGCGCTCGCGAATGTTGTTTATCTCTGCAATGGCGTCGGCCTCTGGACGATCATCGGTTACGCGCAACAGAATATGCGAACTGTTCCGCTGCTCGTTGGCGAGTGCCGCTTCGCGCTCGGCTTCGTAGGCAGCACGTATGTCCTCTTCGGTGATATCAATCTCCGGGTCGTCGATCAGGTCACCCCACGACAACTGAACGTACTGTGCGTCTGCTTTTTCTTCCGTCTGGTAATCCAGCTGGTTCTCGTCAAACCGCAATCGAATTTCGTCGTCGCTCACGTCAACCTGATCGGCGTACGCTGCGCTGTTGAACGTGAGGTAGGCAAAATCGCGCTTCTGACTCAGCAAACGCGCTGCACCACGCAACTCCCACTCGGTGAGCAAGGAGCTGTCAACGACGCCCAGGCGCAACTGGTCCTCTGCGATCGCGCGTCGCGTTTCCTCCAGAAACTGTTGAGGCGAGTACCCGAGATTCTGCACGCGGAGCCGGTAAGTCGCTTCACTGAACGCACCGTCGACCTGAAACGCTGGATTGGAACGTACGAGTCGAGCCACCGCCTGTTGCGATGCCCCGATCCCCAGCTCATCGGTCGCCGCTTCGAGCACCTTGCGTCCGATCAACTGTTCCAGCACGCGTCCTTCGAGCAAACGCGGATCGATGTCGGCTGGATCGAATTCCGGACCGAGCTCTGCAGCCAGGCGTTGCGCTTCCAACTGGCTTGCGCGGACAAACTCGTTGCGGGTGATCTCGTCGCCGTCGACGCTTGCAACCCCCTGCTGTCCGGTAGCAAAAAGATTGAATGCACCAAACCCAAACACGGTCAGGACGAATACGAGCAGGCCTACAACAATTTTAGCAGCCGTGCTTTGTGTCTGGTCTCTCAGCTTCTGCAACATATCGACCGATCCGTCTTCCGATTAACTCGTGTTCCGATTAACTCGTATTCCGCATTGCTTGCGTCCGGAGCTGCTCGCGCGCCGTTATAACTGGAAACAGCCCAACCGCGCACACTTCATCCCTAAACTACGTGAACAACGTTCGACCACGGTGGCAGACACACTAATACAGTAGCGGGCGTGGACCCGGTCTGTAATCAGGTTGCTGGGAATGTGGCCGCGAACCTCCGGACTCTCGCGTGCCGGATGTGTCGCGCAAAGGGGCGGCAATGGTCCGCCGCCCCTCTCAATGCAGTTCGGCGTCAGTTGAGTGCGTCTTTCAACGCTTTACCAGGCTTGAAGGCCGGTACGCGAGCAGCCGCAATCTGGATCGGCGCGCCGGTTTGCGGATTGCGGCCCGTTCTTGCGGCACGATCGCGCACCACGAAGGTGCCGAAGCCTACCAGCGAAACGGGATCAGCCTTCTTCAGAGAATCGACAATCGCGTCGAGCGCGGCGTCCAGCGCGCGACCCGCCGATGCTTTGGAGATGTCCGCCGCTTCGGCGATTTGGTCGATCAATTCGGATTTGTTCACACTTTGCCCCTGTATTACAGCGGATACGGCCCGGCTACGAAACAGTGCCCGACCTGCACCGATGCGGCGTTATACCAACCCGCCTCGGCCTCTGCAACCGGACTCAGTAAAGCGTTCTTCGCCCGACATCGTGCTGACGCAATCAATGCGCGCTGATCGAATGATCATCCGCCTTGCCCCGCTCGGTGCCCGCCGGCGCGTTTGCAGAACCCACCGCATCGGCGGTTGCTTCAACCGAAGGTGCCGGTTGCGTTTCCAGCGCTACGTCCCAGACTTCATCCACCCACTGCACCGGGGTAATCTTGAGATTCTGTTTCACATTCGTAGGGATTTCCTTGAGGTCGCGCTCGTTTTCCTTCGGGATAATCACTTCGCGAATACCGCCCCGATGCGCCGCCAGCAATTTCTCCTTCAAACCACCGATTCGCAACACCTGTCCACGCAACGTGATTTCACCCGTCATTGCCACGTCGGCCCGAACCGGGATTCGCGTGAACACTGAAGCCAGTGCCGTGCACATACCCACACCTGCACTCGGTCCGTCTTTGGGGGTGGCGCCTTCCGGTACGTGAATATGCAGGTCGAACTTCTCGTGGAACGACGCGTCGATGCCGAGCGCCGCGCTGCGGCTGCGTACCACCGTGATCGCCGCTTGAATGGACTCCTGCATCACGTCGCCGAGCGATCCCGTTTTAACCACCTTGCCCTTGCCGGGGACCGCTACCGCTTCGATATTCAGTAACTCACCGCCCACTTCGGTCCACGCGAGGCCGGTAACGATGCCCACCCGATTCACGTCCTCGGCGAGTCCGAAGTCGAACTTGCGGACACCGCAATAGTCCTCGAGCTGGTCCGCGTCCACGGTAACGGATACCGCCGACGTTTTGCGCGGCCTGCCTTTCCCTTTGGAGCCGGCCTTCGATGCTGCTTTCGATGCGGACGATTTTGCACCGGCCTTGGAAGCTGCGCCGCGTTTAGGATCGCCTTGCAACGCCTGCTCGGTCACAACCTTGCGCGCAATCTTCGCAATCTCGCGTTCCAGCCCGCGTACGCCCGACTCCCGCGTGTAGTAGCGGACGATCTGATAGATCGCATCATCGGTCAGTTCGAGTTGGCCATCCTTCAGTCCTGCAAGCTCCCGCTGCTTCGGCAGTAGGTAGCGTGTCGCGATGTTGAGCTTTTCGTCTTCGGTGTAGCCGGGTAGTCGAATGACTTCCATGCGGTCGAGCAGCGCCGCAGGTATGTTCATCGAGTTGGATGTACAGACGAAGAACACGTCTGACAGATCGTAGTCTACTTCCAGATAGTGATCGTTGAACGTGTTGTTCTGTTCCGGATCCAGCACCTCCAGTAGCGCGCTGGCCGGGTCGCCACGGAAGTCCATACCCATCTTGTCGATCTCGTCGAAGAGGAACAGTGGGTTTCTCGTGCCGGCCTTGGACATCTTCTGCAATACCTTGCCGGGCATCGAGCCGATGTACGTTCGCCGGTGGCCCCGAATTTCAGCCTCGTCGCGTACGCCGCCGAGCGCCATGCGGACAAATTCACGGTTGGTCGCGCGCGCGATGCTCTCGCCGAGCGACGTCTTCCCGACACCCGGCGGCCCAACCAGGCAGAGCACCGGACCCTTGATTTTTCCGACCTTAGCCTGCACCGCCAGGTACTCGATGATGCGCTCTTTCACCTCCTCGAGACCGTAATGGTCGTGGTCCAGAATCGTCTGTGCCTGCGCCAGATCCTTTCGCAGCCGGCTCCGCTTCTTCCACGGTATCCGGATCATCCAATCCAGATAGCTGCGCACCACCGTCGCTTCTGCAGACATGGGAGCCATCTGACGTAGCTTGCCGAGTTCCGCAAGTGCTTTTTCGCGCGCTTCCTGCGGCATGCCCGCGTCTTCGATCAGCGTCGCAAGTTCTTCAACATCCCCGCCGCTCTCGCCCATTTCGCCAAGTTCTTTCTGAATCGCCTTGATCTGCTCATTCAGATAGTACTCGCGCTGACTTTTCTCCATCTGATCCTTGACGCGGCCGCGGATGCGCTTTTCGGTTTTCAGAACGTCGAGTTCGCCCGCAAGAACGGCCAGCAAAAGCTCGGCCCTTGCCGACACCTCGGTGAGCTCGAGGATCTTTTGACACTGATCGACCGGCAGACTCATCTGCGCAGCGACGGTATCGACGAGTCGGACTGGGTCGTCAATGCTCGACAACGATGCGAGAACTTCCTGCGGTACCTTTTTGCTGAGACGAACGTATTTCTCGAACCGCGTCAGCAGTTCGCTCACCAGCTGGGAGGCGGATTCACCACTCGACACAGTACTTGTGATCGTTTCGAGCTCGGCTACGATGCATTCGTCTCCGAATTCCAGACTCATAACCCTAGCACGCTCCAGTCCTTCGACCAGAACCTTCACCGTGCCGTCCGGGAGTTTCAGCAGCTGAAGAATCGTTGCTACCGTACCCATCTCGAACAGCTCTTCGATCTTCGCCGGCTCTGACTCCGCATCGCGCTTGGCAATCAGCAATACTTCCTTGGAGTCCGCCATGGCACGTTCGAGCGCCACGATCGAGCGTTCCGTGCCCACAAAAAGAGGGTGCACGCCGTGCGGATAAATAACCATATCCCGGAGCGGCAACACCGGAAGGTGCTTGGGTTCGTTCAGGGCCATACGTGCCTCACGAAGAAGGGGTATGCCTGCAGCTTACGCAACAGGCGGGAGGGGGGCGGTGATCGAAGGCTCAATCTTTCGGAGCGACCTGCGCCTTCTCGACGTTTTCGTATATGAGCATCGGTTCGCTCTCGCCCAGGATCACACTCTCATCGATAACCACTTTGCTAACCGATTTGTTCGACGGCAGATCGTACATGGTTTCGAGCAGCACCGATTCGAGGATGGACCGGAGTCCGCGCGCCCCGGTTTTACGATCCATGGCCTTCTGAGCGATCGCACGTAACGCATCGTCGCGGAAGTCGACTTCGACGCCTTCCATATCGAACAGCTTCGAGTACTGCTTTGTGAGCGAGTTCTTGGGTTCAGTGAGAATCTTGATCAGCGCGTCGCTGTCGAGCTCTTCGAGCGTCGCCACAACGGGAAGCCTGCCGACGAATTCCGGAATCAACCCGTATCGGATCAAATCCTCTGGTTCGACCTGACGTAGCGTTTCACCAATGGTCTTACGTTCGTCTTCGCCCTTGACCACCGCGCCGAAGCCGATGCCCGACTTGTCCGAACGATCGAGGATGACCTTGTCGAGGCCGGCGAACGCACCGCCGCAAATGAACAGAATGTTCGAGGTGTCCACCTGCAGAAACTCCTGCTGCGGGTGCTTGCGCCCGC
Organism: Candidatus Azotimanducaceae bacterium; assembly: GCA_965216695.1. Lineage (GTDB taxonomy): Bacteria > Pseudomonadota > Gammaproteobacteria > Pseudomonadales > Azotimanducaceae. The sequence goes on from OZ244212.1 coordinate 446,759, forward strand.
CCTGGGGCGGTACTGACGCTATGGTTCCCTCGATCAGCTTCAAAAGCGCCTGCTGTACACCTTCGCCCGATACGTCACGGGTGATCGACGGGTTGTCCGACTTGCGCGAAATTTTGTCGATTTCGTCAATGTAGACGATACCAACCTGGGCACGCTCCACATCATAGTCACACTTCTGCAGCAGCTTCTGAATGATGTTCTCTACGTCCTCGCCGACGTACCCCGCTTCCGTAAGGGTTGTTGCATCGGCAATCGTAAACGGAACGTCCAGCAACCGCGCGAGCGTTTCCGCCAGCAGCGTCTTGCCGCAACCGGTAGGGCCGATCAGCAGGATGTTCGACTTCGACAGTTCGACGTCGTCTTTCTTGCCGCTGTAGTTCAACCGCTTGTAGTGATTGTAGACGGCGACGGAAAGTACTTTCTTCGCGTGATCCTGGCCGATCACGTACTGATTGAGGATATTGTTGATCTCAGACGGCACAGGCAATTGTTCGCGATCATTTGACTCGCCGCTCTCGCTTACCTCTTCGCGGATGATGTCGTTACACAGTTCGACACATTCGTCGCAAATGAACACCGACGGTCCAGCGATCAGCTTGCGCACCTCATGCTGGCTTTTACCGCAGAAAGAGCAGTAGAGCAGTTTGCTCGAATCGTCGTTTTTTCCGCCGTCGTCGGACATGCCTACCTCGAGATTGTCACTCGGTTACATTGCGTGCTACCGCCGGATAATTCAAGCCCCCAAAGTGATGGGGGGTTGTAACCAAACCTGCGGCGTTCGTGAGCATCCTGCATGAATTGTGAAATCTGTAAATACGCTCTATTCGTCCCGATTACCCGACCGCGGCCGCCGCGAGGTTCCGCCGCGGATGTTGCACGGTATCGATCATTCCGTATTCCGCCGCTTCGTCGGGACTCATCCAGAAGTCACGGTCGCTGTCTCGCGCTATCCGCTCGATGTCCTGGCCGGTGTGATCCGCGAGAATCTGATTGAGTCGCTCGCGCATCAGCAGAATTTCCTTGGCCTGAATCTCGATGTCCGCGGCTACCCCGCGCGACCCGCCTGAGGGCTGGTGGATCATCATGCGGGAATTCGGCAGCGCGTAGCGCTTACCCGGAGTGCCTGCTGCGAGCAGAAACGAACCCATGCTCGCAGCCTGGCCGATGCACATCGTGCTGACGTCACACCGGACAAACTGCATCGTATCGTAGATCGACATGCCCGCCGTTACGGAGCCGCCGGGCGAATTGATGTACAGGTGGATGTCTTTGTCCGGATTTTCCGATTCCAGGAACAGCAACTGGGCGACGATGAGATTCGCCACGTTGTCCTCAACCGGCCCCACCAGAAACACGATGCGGTCTTTAAGCAGCCGCGAGTAGATGTCGAATGCCCGCTCGCCGCGCGCCGATTGTTCGACCACCATCGGCACGAGTCCGAGATTCCGGGTTTCGCGGTCGTGGCTCCAGTCCTTCAAATGCGTTGTCATTTACGTACCTGTTCGCTGTCCTGTTCGCGCGTTGCGCTTGGCTCGTTCGTCTATCTTTTCTAGGTCTGCTTTTTCTAGGTCTACTTTGCTTCTTGGCCTATTCTTTTAGCCTACTCTGGTGTTGACGCATGGGTGCCCGCGTCGGATGGTGCATCGCCTGAATCCGCACTGGCCTCTGCCGTTTCTGGGGCGTCGTCAGCCGCGTCGGGGGCAGGTTCTTCCGCAGGTAGCGCCCGACCTCCAATGATATCCGCATACGAACTTTCGAGCACGTTCACCGTTGCGTGCTCGGTCACATGTTGGACCACACGGTCCTCCAGAACGGCCATTTCGATCTGTTCCAGCTGCTCCGGGTTGCCGTAATAGTACGCGACCACCTGCTGAGGGTCTGCGTACGCTTCCGCCATCTTCTCGATTCGTTGTCGGACCGCGTCGGGATCCGCGGCCAACTCACCATCTTCGACAATTTTGTTGATTATCAGGCCCGCGCGCACCCGATCTTTCGCCTGCGGCTCGAACATATCATGGCCTAGATCGGGCACGTTCTGGGCACCATAGCTGCGAAACTGCTCGCGCATCTGCTCCTGAAGATTGTGAATCTCGCGGTGCACGAGCGAGTGGGGCAGCGCGAAGTCGTGGAGGCTCGTGAGCTGCTGCACTACCTGCTTTTTCATCTGCTCGCTCACCGCATTTTCGAGCTCGCGGGTCATGTTCGATCGGACTTCCTCGCGAAACGCCTCTTCCCCGCCCTCTTCGACCCCGAATTCCGCAAAAAATGCATCATCGAGGTCAGGCAGCTCAGGTTCTTCGATCGTGACTACCTTCAGTGCGAACTGCGCGGACTTGCCCTGAAGCTGCTCTGCGTTGTAATCATCCGGGAAGCTCACCTCGATCACGGCTTCGCTGCCCGCCGTGCGACCCGCTACGCCCCGATCGAAATCTTCGATCATCTGTCCCGCGCCGAGCACGAACTGAACTCCTTCGCCTTCGCCGCCTTCAAATGGCTCACCGTCGATCGTTCCCACGAAGTCAACCGTTGCCCGGTCTCCGTCCTGGGCGCCTCGCTCCACTGCACACCACGTTTGCCGTTGCATCCGCAGTCGCTCGATCATTTCCTCGAGATCGTCGTCTGTGATCTCCGCGTGCGGCTTGGTCAATTCCACCTGCTTGAGGTCGACCACGTCGAACACCGGAAAGACTTCAAACGTCGCCGTGAATTCGAAATCGACACCTGGCTCCATCTTTACAACTTCCAGGTTCGGCGATCCGGCTGGCGCCAGGTCTTCCTGACGCACCGCGTCCACAAAAGACGACTGCATGAGCTCGCCTGCAACCTCGGCCCGAATCGCCGGACCATAACGACGCCGCACTTCTTTCAGCGGCACCTTGCCGGGTCGGAACCCCGGCAGCCGCACGCGGCCGCGGGTGTCGTTCAAGCGCGTACTGATCCGGTCCTCGAACGATTCGGACGGCAGCGATATCGTCAACCGCCGTTCGAGACCGGAGATGGTTTCAATGGAAATGTTCATGGCGTGTCCGACAACGAATCGACGGTGCAACACAGTAAATGGGGTGGACGATGGGGCTCGAACCCACGACCGCCGGGATCACAACCCGGAGCTCTACCAGCTGAGCTACGCCCACCATGGACGCGGTGACACCTGCGCCGGGTCACCGCCGAACAAATCTTTACTATCCGCTCTAAGTACGACTCGCAACTATATGATTATTAATGTGTATACCAACCCAAGCGGCGCAGCCCGCTGTTCCGCCATTCCGTTTCGGTATCTGGCACGCCCGGAAGGACTCGAACCTTCAACCCTCGGCTTAGAAGGCCGATGCTCTATCCAGTTGAGCTACGGGCGCACTGGAGGGGGCGAATCGGACCTGGGCCGCTACGGCAATGACAGATTGGATCCGCCCGAGGCCAGTATGCCCCATCCCGCTCGTCCCGGGGGACTGGTCGGGGTAGAGAGATTTGAACTCCCGACATCCTGCTCCCAAAGCAGGCGCGCTACCAGACTGCGCTATACCCCGAGGGCAACGAAACGGCGCGATGATACTGACGGGTCAAAATGCCGTCAAACAAACGGTGGTAAACACTCCGGATCCACCGTTGAGCAGTCACCGCGCACAGGCGAACGCCGCCGCGTAGAATCCGCGGGGAATCGAAACAGAAGTCCACCCCACCATGACCCGACGGGCCTACGTATCTGACACCCATCTGACTCCGGAGGACGAGACGCTCCGTACGGCGTTCCTAGCCACACTGCAGACGTTATCCGAGCACTGTCACGAAGTGTTTCTACTGGGCGACATCTTTGAAGCCTGGGTGGGAGACGACGATGACGACCCGTTCGTTCTTTCTACTGAACGCGCACTCGCAGACGCAGCATCACGTACCGACGTGTTTCTAATGCACGGTAACCGCGACTTTCTCATCGGCGAGGGGTTCGCCGGACGTACCGGCGTGACCTTGCTCGACGATCCGCACCGATTACCCGACGGTACGTTTTTGGCCCACGGCGACACCTTCTGCACGAACGATCAGGCGTATCAGCGCGCCCGCGTTCAGCTGCGCTCTGACGCGTGGCAGAAATCGGTGCTCGCCCGCTCGCTGACCGACCGGCGCGCGCTCGCCGCCGGACTGCGTGCACAGAGCAGGGCCACAAACGCCAACAAGCCGAAGGCGATCATGGACGTGAACGCAACCGCGGTGGCGGACGCGGCGTCGAGATTCGACGCGACGACGATCGTACACGGACACACGCACCGACCGGGCCGCCACGCGCACCCCTGGGGCCTGCGCTACGTTCTAGGCGCGTGGGGGAACTGCGGGTGGGTCCTGCTGCAGGAAGACGCCACGTTTGAACTGGTGTGCCTGCCGACCGCACCTGAGCAAAACGTCGTGGATGCTGTGAGCGACGCGATCAGCGGTTTCCACGCCGGCCCGGCGAAATCTCAGACCGGCGGGCCCCCGTGAAAGCGGAAGTGGTGGTCCGGACGCTCGATCAGATCCGCCTCCAGGTCCAGCAGGTGTGCAAGCCGCTCACCCACCGCAGATCCGTCAGCAAGCTCGTGAGCGAACGACAGATACACTGCGAAATGGCGTGCTTCCGACGCCCGCAGATCGCGGTAAAGGGCCGCGATATCGTCCGGTAATATCCCCGCGAGCCGGCCGAAGCGTTCACAGGATCGAGCCTCCACAAGCGCACTGACCAGCAACGTATCAAGCAGTCTTTCCGGTTCGTTGGCACGCACTTCGCCGCGCAGCGCACCTGCGTAGCGGCTGGCGCTCACGTGCTTCAGCGGGATGCCCAAACGCACAATCAGCCGCTGAACTTGCTCGAAGTGACGCAGTTCTTCCCGCGCGAGTCGGGACAATGACGACAGTAAGCCCGGTCGATCAACGTAGCGGTACATGAGCGACAGCGCCGTACCCGCCGCCTTCTTTTCGCAATTGGCGTGATCCAGCAATAGCACATCCCAATTTTCCACGGCGGCAGAGAGCCAGGCCTCCGGCGTGGCAACGCGAAGGAATGCCTCGGGCGAATCTGCGTCGCGTGGTGAATCGACCAAGGGCGTCTCCGCTCCGTTCGCGCCGCGCATCGTCAATCGCTCAGCACCTTGAATTGGTGCTCGTACCGGGCACGCGAACGCAGGTAGAACTCGCGATCGATCGTGCGCAATGCATCTGCAGCCAGCTCACAGCCGTCGTCCTCGGACCGGACCGATACGAGACCCAGGTCGTCCAGGGTCGACTGATTCCTGGCGCCAAGTTGAAGGGCACGATACAGGTGATGTGCCGCGGGCGACTCCCGCTCCGAAATGCGCAGCGCCACACGCAACGCACCGATGTCGGCGACACGAACGACGGTGCCTATCGCACCGTCGAGCAATTCGTTCAGCCGCTCGACGACAGCCGCCCTTTGATCCACCCGATACCGGTTCCAGTCGCGGATTTCATGCGCAAAGCGTTTGCAGCCTCGGCACACCAGGTCACCGTAGGTCGTAGAACAGATCCCTACACAGGGAGACGCAATACGTTTCAACGCTTTCGAAATCCGGTCGTGGTTGGAGCTTGAGCGCCCCGGGCTCAGCCCTGCGAAGCTTTCGGGGCAAACGCCATCCGCAGCTGGAAGCGAACCAGGCGCGCACGCAGCAACGCCAGTTCACGCCGCGAGAGTTTCTCCGGCGGATTGTAAAGGAATCGCTGGACGTCAGCGATGAGCGATGCGACGGACGCGTCCATCGTCCCGCGGCTGGTGGCAATCCGCTCCATAAACCGCCCCGGCGTTTCACGCTCCGCCCGGGGATGGCCGAGGGACGCAAACGTTCGGAACGCGCGCTTGAGCATGCGTTCAAGCGCATTCTGTGGTCCAGATCGCCGGCGCTGCCAGAACAGATAGGCGGCAACGAGCGACAGGCACAACGCACCGATAACGAGCATGGCCACGCCCACACGGGTGGGCGACACACTGCCAAGCCAGCGTTGCAACACGCCCGATTGCACCCGCCCGTCGAAACCCACCACCCACAGGTTCCACCGCGTTTCCATTGCATCGAACCAATCGAGAACACGCGCCGCGAGCGGCGTGTCCCAGCGAGCACCCGCAAATCCGCCAACACGCCGCCGATCACTCGCGGACAGCGCTGCATCCAACCCCTGCTCGATCCGTTGAGGCGCTACCGCGGCCGTGGGGTCTACCCGTTGCCAACCACTATTGGGAAGCCAGAATTCCACCCACGCGTGGGCATCGTACTGTCGTACCACGAGCAGGTTGCTGATCGGATTGATCGCGCCGCCCTGATAACCGGCCACTACCCGCGACGGTACGCCAATCGACCGAAGCATGAACACCAGCGCACCCGCATAGTGGCTGCAGAAACCGCGGCGGGTGTCGAACCAGAAACGATCAATACGGTTGGGTTCGCGCAGAGTGCCCGGTCGTAGCGTGTAGTGAAATGGTTTGTCGCGGACATACTGCAATACGCTCTCGACGAAGGCCTCGTCGGAACCCGCCTCATCGCGCAGGCTGCGCGCAAACTGCCGCAGTTGTGGGTTATCGGCAGCAGGAACCTGAACCAAACGCCGGGCATCGGCCGCTTTGAGAGTACCACCCGGCTGATAGTCACGATCTGAAACTGCGGTGTATCGAAGCAAGGACGTCACCGGCCAGCTGGCGCGTAGATTCATGTCCACCGAGCGCTTTACGCCGGGGTCCGTCGAATCGGCGGTCGCTAGCGCATAAAGCCATTTCCTCTGCGTCGGCTCGAATAGGATTTCATAGGACGTGTCGGGCACAAAGTCTGGATAGGGTGTTGAGCGCCTGCGTTCTTCGAGCAATTCGTTCACCTTCCACGCGCCGCCGTCATAGGTCTCGTACGTAATGCCCCGCCAGTACAGCTCACGATTGGTCGGAACACGCCCATCGAAACGGACGCGAAACGCAATCTCGTCCGATTGACTCAGTTCGGCAATGTCACCGGGCGCCATGCGTGACGACAGACCTGTAGTTACGCTGGCCTGAATCGGCACGTCCCACAGTGGCGCCACCCGAGGGAAAAACACGAAGAGAACGATCGTCAACGGTACCGCCTGCACCACCAGCGTGGCCGCAGTCCGGATCGATGCAACCGGCCGCACGCGGTCGCTTGGATGATTCAACGCCGTCATCGCCGCCGTGACGAGCACGAAGACACCGAACTGATAGGCAGAGAGCAACAGCGACTGGGAAAACAGAAACTCGGTTGCCAGCACAAAATAGCTGAGAAACAAAACAATGTACGCATCACGCCTCGAGCGTAGCTCGATCAGCTTCAACGCATAGGCCACAATCAGCAGATTAGTGGCCGTCTCGAGAGTAAAGCTACGACCCGCCGAACCGACGACGATCGCAATTCCAACAAGCACCAGAACCGCTTTGATCCACCACGGCGGGTGCGCCCAGCGACCACGGTGCACTTGAGCCCGCCAGTAGACGCACAACAGCGCGGCCGACACGGTGCCAAGCGACAGGTGCGGCACGTGCGGCGCTACCACCGCAAACACGGTAACCAGTATCAGCGCCAACGCGTTACGGGGGATGCGTAACGGCTCTGCCGCCGTGCGACTAGAGCCCATGGAGCGCAAGCCTCTTCAACACGTCGTCCAGGTGATGCTGGCCGATACCCGGTTGCACGTCCGTGACCCCAAGCCGCAGCCCGAATTCGCGCCCCTGTCTGTGCGCAAGCAGTGCCTGTCCGGTCAACACACCCAGACGGTGTTCGAGATCACCCTCAACGCTGTCGAGGTCGAGCCACAAACGGGGTTCCACGTAACTCGCATATTCGCGAACGGCAAGCTCGCCCGTTCGCGCGTAGGAACGCCACATGATATGTTTGACCGGATCACCGGGCTGATAGGGCCGGATATCCACGAAGTCGTCGCTGCCGCGACGGTCGATCAGCTGCCCCTCTTCCCGCTTACGATGCCGGTCCGCTCGCGGGGGATCAGTAAAGACCGGTCTCGGGTAAGCCAGCACGTTCACGGCGAGATCCACCCATGTCCAAGCGCGCAGCAACCCGAGGGGATAGTAGGATTCAACGAGCAATCGGCCCGGATCCTGCCAGCCTCGCCGCTCGGCCGCGGCGAACAATCGGACCGTCGCCGTGTCCGATTCATATAGATCCACGTACTGCCTGATTGCACCGGGCAGACACACCCAGATGCCTTCGCGCCCCGGACTCAGAGAACCGTCTACCGACACCAAGATCTCGAGATCCTCACCCACGAAGGCCTCTCGGCATCCGGCCAGTTCCAGCGTTACGCCCGACAGGTTGCGAAACGTATGCAGGATCGCAACCAGAAACACACTGCCCAACAGGAATGCTACGGAGAAGATCAGGCTCGACTGATAATTGATCGCGCCGACGATCAGCGTGAGTATCAGCGCACCGAACGCAAACCCGGTGCGGGTCGGGAAGATGAAGACGTTCCGCTGACCAAGCGTTATGCGATTACCGGGCGGAATCCGTTTGTCGAGCCAACGCGTAAATCGATCGCCCAGTGGGGGCTGCGCCGTCATCGGTTATCTCCGATCAGCCAGCCACTCGCAGCCGATCAGCCCAGCACGTCCACGCTGGACAGAAGCTTCTGCGTCAGCGCGGCACCGCCCTTACCCATCGGGTCTGCGGTATCCCGCAGCCGATGTTCGAACACGCTCGGCAACACGGCCTGTACGTCCTCGGGCACAACGTGCGTCCGTTCGCTCAGCAGCGCCCAGGCGCGCGCACTCTGAAGCAACGCGCGCGATCCGCGAGGCGAGATACCGTACGCGAATTCTCCGCCGCGTCGGGTGGAGGCCACCAGGCGCTGAATGTAGTCCAGCAACGGCTCAGCCGCCTTCACCTCGTCGACGGCGGCCTGTACTTCCAGCAACTGCTCGAGCGACATCACGGGTTCAATCTGTTCGATCATCAGGCGGCGATCGCCGCCGATCAGCAGCTCCCGCTCTGCATCAGGATCGGGGTAGCCGAGCCCTATCCGCATCAGGAAACGGTCGAGTTGCGATTCGGGTAGCGGGAACGTGCCCGTCTGGCTGCTCGGGTTCTGCGTCGCAATCACAAAAAACGGTTGCGGCAGCGGCCGGCTCACGCCATCCACCGATACTTGTCGCTCCTCCATCGCCTCCAGCAACGCGCTTTGGCTCTTCGGCGTAGCGCGGTTCACCTCATCGGCAAGGACAACCTGTGCGAACACCGGGCCCTCGACAAAGCGGAACGTACCGGAGGACTGATCGAAGATCGACGTACCGAGGATGTCGGAAGGAAGCACGTCGCTCGTAAACTGAATGCGCTGATAGCTGAGACCGAGCACACGCGCCAGCGCATGCGACAGCAACGTCTTGCCCATGCCGGGCAAATCTTCGATCAGCAGATGACCTCTTGCGAACAGGCACGCGAGCGCAAGATTTACGGCATGGTGCTTGCCCAGAACAACCCCATTGAGGGTCTGAGTGAGAAGTCGGACGCGCGCCCTGAAATCAGCCGCGTTGGTGTAGTTCGAAGACCGGATTACCGGCGTTCTGCTCGTTGTCACGGCGCTTTTTCATGTCGTCGCTTCTATGGAACGATAGTCTGTCGAGGTAATCCTGGTCTATGTTGCCCGTCACGTATTCGCCATCAAATACTGAACAGTCGAAGCGTGAAACGTTCGAATTACCTTCCCGGGCACTCGTCACAAGATCGCCGAGTTTCTGATATACGAGCCAGTCTGCGCCGATCGCGCGTCCCACTTCCGCATCCGTTCGCTGGTGTGCAACGAACTCGGGAGGTGACGGCATATCAATACCGTACACGTTCGCGAACCGAACGGCAGGCGCCGCCGACGCCAAATACACCTTTCGCGCACCGGCTTCGCGCGCGAGTTGCACGATCTGCCGGCTGGTCGTTCCGCGGACAATGGAGTCCTCTACGAGCAGAACGTTCTTGCCACGGAATTCGAGATCGATGACGTTGAGTTTCTGACGCACGGACTTATGCCGCTCCTGCTGGCCAGGCATGATGAACGTTCGCCCGATGTAGCGGTTCTTCACGAAGCCCTCGCGGTACTTCACGTTGAGCCGATAGGCTAGAGGTATCGCGGCTGTTCTGCCCGTTTCCGGCACCGGAATCACCACGTCGATATCGTGATCGTGGCGCGGGTACTGCTCGAGGATGGCTTCCGCCAGATTCTCTCCCATGCGCAGGCGGGACTTGTACACCGAGATCTCGTCGAGAATCGAATCGGGTCGGGCGAGATAGACGTACTCGAAAATGCACGGGTTGAGGCTCGTCTCGTCCGCGCACACCTGAGTGTGCACCCGCCGGTCCAGCGTGAACAGGATGGCTTCCCCCGGTGCGACGTCGCGGACGCGTTTGAATCCCAAGATGTCGAGGGCCGCGCTCTCTGACGCAACCATGTACTCGTCGCCAGCGTCTGTCTCGCGGCGACCGTATACCAGCGGCCGGATACCATGCGGGTCGCGAAAGGCCAGCACACCAAGTCCGACGATGATCGCAACCACGGCGTACGCCCCGGAGCAACGCCCATGCACGCCCCGGACCGCCTCGAACACGTCTTCCGGTGTGATGTCCAGCGGATTCAGTTGGCGCTTCTTCAGCCCTCGGGCGCGCGCATGCAGTTCGTGCGCCAGTACGTTGAGCAACACTTCCGAGTCGCTCTCGGTGTTCAGATGGCGTAGATCGGTGTTGAACAGGTCCTGTCGCAACTGAGCGTCGTTCGTCAGATTGCCGTTGTGCGCCAGCGCAATTCCAAAGGGCGAATTCACGTACATAGGCTGAGCTTCGGCCGAACTCGCCGAGCCCGCGGTGGGATAACGCACGTGTCCGATTCCGGCGATACCTTTGAGCCGCTCCATGTGCTCGCCGTCAATCACATCGCGAACCAGGCCGTTGCCCTTGCGCAATTGCATCCGCCGCCCATCGAAGGTCGCCATGCCCGCCGCATCCTGCCCGCGATGCTGCAACACGGTCAGCGCATCGTACAGTGACTGATTGACGGCACCGACGCCGACCATTCCTGCTATTCCGCACATGTCGTTTGTCCGTTATTCCCCGTCTTGCGTTCCAATCAGGTCCGTCCCAATACCGGCCTCTTCAGCCGTAGACTTGGCCCGATCGAACAGACTCAACACATCGTCCTCGAACACGAGCAGCGGTTCGATCAGGTTGGAGGATTGCCACCAGTCGCTGCTCTGCGCGAACGACCGAAGTGCGATCAATGCCACGATGCACACGAGAATGCCCCGCGCCGCGCCAAAAACGAATCCGAACACGCGGTCCATTCCGGTCAGGCCCGTGGATTTGACGAGATTCGCGACCACCCACTGCACGAGGGCTCCGAGCACCCACACGCTGAGAAACACAACCGCAAACGCCGCCATCGCTCGAAAAGAAGCAGTCGCTATGTGCGGTTCGAGAACGATCGCGACTTTCGGACCCAGCAGCACCGCGACCACAACTGCAAGAATCAGCGACACGAGCGACAGAAGCTCACGCGTCAAACCGCGCACCAGGCCCACCAACGCGGAAACCAACATGACGACAAGAAGGACAATGTCTACCGTAGGCATGCAGGCTACTCCGAAAAGGCCATGATTCGCGGTTCGGAGTCGTACCGGGCCGAAAGATCACGCTGCAGCGTTTCCGCATGGTCGCGCGACAACAGCGGACCCACGGCGACCCGGGCGAACACCTTGCCTTCGTGCTTGTACTGCGCGATGAATGCCTCCAGCCGTTCGGCCCTCAAGCGGTCGCGTAACGCCTTTGCTTTGTCCGCGTCACCGAAGCTGCCCACCTGCACCGCCCATACCGACGTGGTGTCGTCTTCTACAACCAGTCGAGGTTGGCCGAACCGGGATCCGTCCGACGTTCTGAAACCGTCGGTATCCACGGAACGGTCGAGCACTTCGACCTGTTGAACCAGCGCCGCCGCCGCTTCTGCGTCCGCGTCAGCGCTTGCGGGCGATTCAGTATCTGGTTGCTCGCCGCGTGCAGCACTTTCGTCCGGTAACGCCGGTGTATCGAGATCCTGGGTCACGGTTGCAAGCGGTTCGATTTCCGGCGCCGGCGCAGCCGGTCCGTCGAAAAGTATCGGCAGACCGATCACGAGCAGCGCCACCAGGAAGACCCCTCCAGTCAAGCGATAGCGGACGCGTGCACGCTGCTCATCGGCTTCGCTCAAATCACCCTCCAACTGCGTCCCGCGCCGTCGGCCCGCCGAGATATGCCTCAACCTTCGACACGACAGAGAACGACCCGCACGCGAGGATAACATCATCGCCCGTACAGAACGATCGCGCCGCGGCCAGGGCCTGTGCGATTGTCGCATACGTACCCGCTATCCTCGCATCTACGGACGGGTGTTCCGACAGTGCCAACGCAAGATCGTCCGCATTCCTTGCGCGCCACCCCGTCGTGTCAACCAGCACCCACGTCTGCACGTCGGCAAGCTCGGCAACGAAGGCTCCCGGATCTTTGTCTTCCAGCATGCCCATCACGCCCACGATGTTCCGTGCCGGGAATCGACTGCGGATTCGTTCGTTGAGGTACCGGGCAGCCGCTGGGTTGTGGGCAACATCCAGTATTACTGTGACACCATCGAATTCTTCCACTTGGAAGCGGCCCTCGAGTCGCGCCGCAGCAACGGCTGATACGACCGTTTCCGAGTCCAATCGGCGCGCGCCGGCGTCTGGTGTGTCCTGCACGAGCAACTCGCACGCCGCAAGCGCAACGCCAACGCTACGCGGCGCAACGCCGGCGGCCTCACCGCCGCACGTCAGGCCCGTCACCCCGAGATACGACCATGACTCCGGCTGGCTGCGTTCGCGCAGCGAAAACGCTTCGCCCTCACGCACCCGCCGGCACCCGAGCGCGTCGGCTGCACGGTCGACGCTCGGCGGTACGTCTGCACCAATAACCGCCCACTGGCGCGGGCGAAACACACCGGCTTTCTCCGCTCCTATGCGGTCCAGTGTGTCGCCCAGCCACGCCTGGTGATCGAGACCGATGCTGGTCACGATCGCAACATCGGCATCGATTACGTTGAACGCATCGAGTCGGCCACCGAGACCTATCTCCAATACAGCAACGTCTACGCGAGCATCAGCGATCACGCACAGCGCCGCCAGCGCGGAATACTCGAAGTACGTCAGCGCCACACCCCCGCGCGCCGCATCCACGCGTTGCAGCGCATCCACGATCACGGCGTCCGGCGCTTCCCGTCCGTCAATGCGGAACCGTTCGTTGTACCGCCGGACGTGCGGCGACAGCGTGCAGCCGACGCGGTATCCGTGATGACGCAGCACCGACTCGATGACGATGCACGCCGAGCCCTTACCGTTGGTGCCCGCAACAATCACGCTTTGCGGGGCGGGTTCGAGCACGTCGAGCCGCGCCGCGACCTCGCGCACGCGATCAAGTCCCAGCGCCATGGCCTGCGGGTGCTGTCTGCCGATGTGCTCGAGCCAGCTTTCAAGATCCACGGGCATCGACGCGATGGCCGTCACGCGTCCAGCGCGCCCCGAATTTCGCGCACCTGCTCGCGCAGCCGCCCAACGTGATCCGTGGGATGTTCCGCCATCGTCCGGACGAGGGCGCTACCGACTACGACGCCATCGGCGCGGCGACCCAGGCCACGCGCCGACGCGCCATCTTTGATGCCGAACCCAACGACGATCGGCAGGCTGGTATGTGTGCGCAATTCGTCGACGTTTGCGGCCACTGAATCCGCATCGATATGATCCGCTCCGGTAATGCCTTTCAACGACACGTAATAAATGAACCCCGAGCCATTCGCCGCGATCGTCGTTCGACGCTGCGGCGTCGTCGTGGGCGCAACCAGAAATATCAATGCCAGGCCCGCATCGGCAAAGGTGTCCAGCACGAGTTCCGCTTCTTCCGGCGGCAGGTTCACCACGATGAACCCGTCCGCGCCGGCCGTCCGGGCGCGTTCGGCGACCTTGCCTATCCCCATCGTCAACAGTGGATTCAGGTACCCCATGAGCACCACTGGCGTGGTAGCGTCATTCTCGCGAAACCGAGCGACGAGATCGAACGTGCTCGACAGCGTCATGCCCGCGGCAAGCGCGCGCTCCGAGGACGCCTGAATGACCGGACCCTCCGCCTCCGGGTCCGAGAACGGCACACCGAGTTCCAGAATGTCGGCACCGCCCGCCACAAGTGCGTGCATGGCCGGTATCGTAGCCTCGGCCGTCGGATCGCCCGCAGTGATGAACGCCAGCAGCGCCTTGCGCCCTTCCGCCGACAGGCGCTGGAACGTCTCGCCTATTCGGCCTGCCGCCGGTTCCGTCGATGGGCGAGCGGTCATATCTCAATGCCGTCTATGGCGGCCACCGTGTGAATGTCTTTGTCACCGCGCCCCGACAGATTGACCACAACAATGTCGTCGCGATTCAGCGAATCCGCGTTGTGGATCAGCCAGCCGATGGCGTGGCTCGACTCCAGCGCCGGCATGATGCCTTCGGTTGCGTTCAGCAACCTGAATCCTTCCATGGCCTGGTCATCGGTAACCGCGTCGTAGTCGACCCGTCCAATGTCCTTAAGATGCGAATGCTCAGGCCCCACGCCCGGGTAATCGAGGCCTGCAGAAACCGAATGCGTTTCCTGAATCTGGCCGTCATCGTCCGTCATCAGGTAGGTCCGGTTGCCGTGCAAGACCCCAACGCGCCCCGCGTTCAGCGGGGCGGCATGCCGACCCGTGGACAGTCCGAAGCCACCTGCTTCGACGCCGACCATTCGCGTTTTCAGATCGTCGACGAAGGGGTAAAACAACCCGATCGCGTTGGAGCCGCCACCCACGCACGCGACCAGCACGTCCGGAAGCGAACCGGTCAGTTCCAGACACTGCTCTCTGGCCTCGCGACCGATCACAGACTGAAAATCGCGCACCAGCGTCGGATACGGGTGTGGGCCCGCGCAGGTACCGATGATGTAGTGCGTCGTGTCCACGTTGGTTACCCAGTCACGCATCGCCTCGTTCATCGCATCCTTGAGCGTTTTCGACCCGGACGTTACCGGCACAACCTGCGCTCCTAGAAGTTTCATGCGATACACGTTGAGACTTTGCCGCTGGATGTCTTCCGAGCCCATATAGACGCAGCATTCCAACCCCAAACGCGCCGCGACCGTAGCGGTTGCCACGCCGTGCTGCCCCGCTCCGGTTTCGGCGATCACGCGGGGTTTACCCATTCGCTTCGCCAGCAGTGCTTGGCCGACCGTGTTGTTAATCTTGTGCGCCCCGGTGTGGTTGAGGTCTTCGCGCTTGAGCAGCACGCGCCCCCTACCGAGCGATTGCGAAAGCCTTTCGGCCGGGTAGAGCGGTGTCGGGCGACCAACATAACGCACGAGGTCGTCATGCAGTTCCGCCGCAAATCGCGGATCGCCCTGCACCTCGGCGTACAACTGTTCCAACGCGTCGAGCGCCGCAGTGAGCGTCTCGGCCACGAACCGACCGCCATGCTGGCCAAAGTGCCCGGAATCATCGGGCTGTTCGTAGCGGTTCGCGCCTTTGTCAGGTCGATCGGGCATAACTGTCATACTTCGGTATCGGAGTGAATTCTCGCGTCGGCGCGCCGCACTGCTTCGACAAAAGCCGTCATTCGCGCAGCGTCCTTGATTCCCTTACGACCGGGTGTTTCGATCCCGGAACTGACATCCACGGCGTAAGGGCGCGTGGTGAAAATCGCATCAGCGACGTTATCCGGATCCAGCCCGCCGGCCAGAACGAGCCGGGTCTCCGTGGACTCGCCCGGCCAGGTTCGCCAGTCGAACACCACACCGGTGCCTCCAAAAGCCCCGTCGACCGCGCTGTCCAACAATAACGCGCACGCCGCAGAGTACTCGACCACCGCTGCGCGAACAGCTGGCTCGACCCGCTGCGACTGGCCGGACATCGCGATCGCCTTCATAAACGGCAGTCCAAACTGCGCGCAATAGTCGGCGGGTTCGCGACCGTGAAACTGCAGCACGTCAAGTTCTACCGCATCCACTATTCGACGAACCGCCACGGGCTCCTGATCCGCGAACAGACCCACCCGTGCGACAGGAGCACATGCCCGCGCAATTTCTGCTCCTCGATCCACGTCGATGCGGCGTTGACTGATCGGTGCAAAATTGAGGCCGATCGCGTCCACCCCCAACTCCACTGCCCGACATGCATCTTCTACGCGCGCGAAACCGCACATCTTGATCCGCGTGGACACTCGAGGCCCCTGCAAAGCGCGTAGTCTATGTAACCTTCAGACGCGATCCAAGCCTCCGACCGCGCGGAGTACCGGCGGCGCGTCCGCCTCCGGGAAGTCGTAGCCCGGATATCCCACAGAAAGCAGATAAAGGCCGTCGGGGGGCGCCGTTGCCGGCGTCAGCCGCCGGTCTCGCGCCGCCAGCAAATCGGCTATCCATTGCATCGAGCGGCGTCCGTAGCCTACAGCCAACAGCGCGGCAACGATATTCCGCACCATGTGCAGAAGAAACGCGTTGGCGGTGAGATCAACCACTACGATGTCGCCGCAGCGTCTTACCCGCGCCGCGTGCACGTGGCGGTAGGGAGTGGTCGATTGACAACCGGATGCACGGAAGCTCGAAAAGTCGTGTTCGCCGATCAGCAACCGCGCCGCGCCGTGCATCGCGTCGACGTCAACCGGCGCTACCGACACAGTCTGACGTTGCCAGATTGGATCGCGTCGGTGTGGTCGGCGCGAATCGCCGTCCGGATCGACTGTCAGCAGATATTGATAGCGACGCCAGACAGCGCTGCGGCGCGCATCGAACCCCGCATCCACCTCGCGCGACCAAGTTACCCGAAGAGCACCATTCACGTTCGCGTTGACGCCTCGAACCCAGGCTTGCAGCGGACGTCGAGTAGGCGAGCGAAAGCCGACGACCTGGCCCATCGCATGCACGCCGGCATCGGTACGGCCAGCGGCGGTTACGGAAATAGGGGCATCAGCGACGCTGGAGAGCGCCTGTTCGAGATCGGCCTGCACAGTCGGTTCGTCAGCCTGCCGCTGCCACCCGCGGTACCCGCTACCGACGTAGGCGACTCCCAACGCAATTGCCTGATCGCCGGAGCCTCGTGTCACGGGTGCAAACGACGTGCCTGGATCGTGAGATGGTCGTGGGTCAATGGGGCCTCCGGTCGTCGCAGCGACGATACCGGAGGCGCGCCGTCAGATCGACTCGAGCAGCTCTTTTGCCTGTTGCTGCTGACCGTCGTTCCCTTCGCTCAGCACTTCCTGAAGAATGTCCCTAGCGCCGTCGCCGTCGCCCATGTCGATGTACGCGCGCGCGAGATCGAGCTTGGTTGTCGCACTGTCTTCCGATGAATCGAAGTCGAAATCGGCGTCATCGTCGAATTCGGCAACGGCTTCGGAAGCACCGGCGAAATCGTCCTCGCTGTCGCCGTCGGCCGAGAAGTCGAGATCCCCCAGATCAAATGCCTCGTCGCCTGCATCGGCGTCGAGATCACCCAGATCGAAGGCGTCGTCGTCAGACCCCGCTTCCAGGTCGCCAAGGTCGAAATCGTCGCTTTCGGCCGATGCGGCGTCAGTCGCCGGCAGTGCACCGTCCGACGCAGAATCGTCGAATTCCATGCCTACGTCCATGGCCGGGTCAACGTCGAGCTGTTCCGAACCGTCAGACGTCTGGGCTGCCGGCGCATCGTCGTCCAGATCCAGTTCGAATTCGCCGGGCGCATCAGCGGTCTGCGCCGCAATCGGCTCATCGTCACCCAGATCCAGGTTCAGATCGTCATCACCGTCCAGACCACCGAGGTCGAAGTCGGCGTCAAAGTCATCCAACCCGGAACCGTCACCATCACCAATTGCGCCCGCAAGGTCGTCATCCAGATCTGCCGTCAGATCGGCGGTAAAGTCATCGTCTACCGGCGCCACCGCCGCATCGATCCCGTTGTGGGATGCGTCGAGCGTACTCGGTTCGTCGTCGGCCAACTGCGTCACCGTCGGGGCATCGTCCACGGTCGCGACGTTGTCGGCAACCAGTTGCGATTCCAGTGCTACGGCGCTGTCCAGAATTGCCTGATCATTGCAACGGCTTCTGAGTTCCGCGTAGTGCGTCTTGAACGCATCGACGTCATTCGTTTCCGAATACAGCTCCACGAGTTTGAGCCGAACGTCGTGACGATCGGGTTCTTCGTCCAGCACACCGAGCAACAAGCCGATCGCCTGAGGATAGCGGCCGTAGGCAATGTAGATGTCCGCTTCGCCGATCACGTCCGAGCCGCTGGCCGTCGAGGGCGTCGCCGTTGTCGGGTCGGCGGCGGCGAGCGCTACCGTGTCCTCGCTCGCTGTGTCAGCCAGCGCCTCGTCGTCTGCAAAGCTCGACGAGGTATCGGACTCGTCGAGTGAGTCTGCGAATGCACTCGAGAAGTCATCATCGTGGCCGAGATCATCGTCCAGATCATCCATCATGGCGGGTTCTACCCGCGCACCGCCGGACAGGTCGAAATCGCCGCCGACGAAATCTTCGACGTCGGCAGGGTCATCGGATTCACGGCGTCGACGCGCCGCGATCAGACCGCCGCCCAAAGCCAATACCAAAGCGGCCAGACCACCGCCGAGCACGGGGCCTGATTGCCACCACGGCGTTGCCGTCGCGTCGGCGCTTTGGTCTTGGCTCTGAGTCGCCGCAACCGACTGCTGAGCGGTTTGGGCCTGCTCACGCAACGTCTTCAGCTGTGACTGAAGGTCGGCAATCTGCTGGTCCTTCACTTCCAGCTGCCGGTCCTTGACCGCCATCTGATTGCCCGAGAGTTCCTGTTCGCGGTCCAATTGATAGGTCAGCTCTTCCAGTTCGCGGGAAAGTCGGTCTTTCTCTTCGAGCAGAGCGGCAACAGAGGCATCGCCACCGTCGGCGGATCCCTGCACGCTGTCTCCGTCCCCGGCAACGATCTTGAGTTGTCCCTTCGAATCCGCACCGGCGATCCGTTCACCGGTGGTTGCACCGGTCGCGTCCACCTGAGCTTTCATCGAGCTCCGCGACTGCGTAGCCGCTGGCTGAGACGAAGTCGCCGCCTGCGTCTGCGCGGCGTCCTTACGAGGCAGTGCACCACTGGTCGCGTCCGCAACCATCTCACCCGTCTTCGGTTTCTGTGACATGCCCTTCTGAGCCAACCACTGCTCTGTCTCGCGACGCACTTGGGAGGCTGCATCATTGGACGCAACGGCGAGTGCATCCGATTCGCTCGGCATCCGCAGCACGAAACCCGCCTTCAACCAGTTGACGTTGTCGCTTATGAACGCATCCGGATTGAGCCGCTTGATGGCCAGCATCTGTTGATTGACATCCACGGCGCCCGATCGGCTGGCATTGGCAATCTCCCACAACGTATCGCCGCGGTCGGTCATGCCTTCGTCGGCCATCCTGTTGCGACTGAGTGGACGCTGCGTGGGCTGCGGTACGCGCACGTGTGTGCCCTCGGACGGCTGACTCGACGCAACCGGTGACCGGTCGATCGTGCCGCGAGTACGGCTCGCCTGCGCATCCGTTGCCGGCGCGGTCACTTCCGGTGCCGCCGCCTGCGAGAACGTGGGCGGATCGAGCAGCAGCGTGTACTCCTTCAACAGTCTGCCGTTCGGCCACAGTACTTCCACCAGGAAGTTCAGGTACGGCTCCGAAATGACCTGCTTGCTCGTGATCTTCACGACCTTGCCGCCGCCCGGTGCGTCTTCGACCGCAAACTGCAGATCTGTCAGGAAGAAGAATCTTTCGACACCGACGCGCTCGAAATCCTCGCGTTTGGCAAGCGAAACGAGAATTTCTCCATCCTGCAGCGCGCCTGGTTCGAGCAATTCGATCTCGGCGTTCAGTTTTTCGTTGAGCGCGGATCTGAGCTCTATTCCGCCCAGACCCAGCGCGTAGGCTTGGCCCGCCCCAACAGTTACAACGATGGCCGCACAAAGGCGGATCCAACGCGACAGTCTGCTGGGGAAATGTCCACGCGCGCGCCATCCAGGCACTCGCGCAACGCGGCGAGACGCCCGCTGGTTTGCGTTCAGCATGAACAAACCTCGTCGTATAGTGTGAGTTGCTTTCGGCTCGCACGCCCATAAAGCGCGGTGGCCGAGCGGAGATGATCCCATTGCCGTCCGGTGCATCGTAATCACTGAGTCGTTCAATCCGTGTAGACGGAGCAACGATAGACTAGAAGGGCCACGCAAAATTTGCAGTAGGTATCAATTATGGCAGTTCTTCTTACGCGTCGATAACGCAAGAAACCGTCGATTTCACAATTGTCTGTGAACCAGTTCCGCTATCTGCACACTATTGAGCGCCGCACCCTTGCGAACGTTGTCCGCGACTACCCAAAGATCGATCCCGCGTGGATGTGAAATGTCCTCACGCACGCGGCCGACGAACACGTCATCGTGACCGGCCGAGTGGTTAACCGCCGTCGGATACCGGTCTGTATCCGACAGATCCACCACTCGGACGCCGGGCGCGCGCCGCAACAGCTCCGTTACCTGCGCCACACTGATCTTTTCGCGGGTTTCAATGTGGACGGCCTCGGAATGCCCATAGAACACTGGGACACGAACGCACGTCGGATTCACCTGGATGGTGTCGTCTTCCAGAATTTTCTGCGTTTCCCACACCATTTTCATCTCTTCCTTCGAATACCCGTTTTCTTGGAAGACATCGATCTGAGGCACGACATTGAATGCGATCTGCTGTGAGATGACGCTGGCTTCGATCGGTTTCGCGTTCAGGATATTGGCCGTCTGTGTTGCCAGTTCACGCACCCCCGAGGCGCCGGCACCCGATACTGCCTGATAGGTGGCGACGTTTATTCGATCGATGCCCACTGCATCCTGGATGGGTTTCAGAGCAACCACCATCTGTATTGTCGAGCAATTCGGATTGGCGATGATGTTGCGTTGACCGTAGTCCGCGATGCGCTCGGGATTGACCTCGGGCACCACCAATGGAATGTCGTCGTCGTACCGAAAATGAGATGTGTTGTCGATCACGATAGCGCCCGCGGCCGCGGCCCGCGGCGCAAACTCCGCACTTATGCTGCCACCGGCTGAGAAGAGCGCAATGTCTACGCCAGCGAAGTCGAACTGATCGAGTACCTGAACGCGTCGCGTCTTGCCGTTCCAACGCACGGTTTTTCCCGCCGAGCGCTCGCTGGCGAGCAGAGACAGCTCGCCTACCGGGAACGCCCGCGATTCGAGAATGTCGAGCATGGCCTCACCGACGGCGCCCGTCGCACCTACAACCGCAACGTGTAAGGGTTTCACTGTTCCGTCCTCATCCAAGTACCAACGATCATGCGGAGTCGAGCGCGCGAAGCACCAGCTCGCCCATTTCCCGCGTACCAACCACCCGTTCCGCTGCAGGATCCGCGATGTCGTGCGTGCGCGCGCCGGACGCAAGCACCGCATCCACCGCACGCTCTATACGATCCGCGCATTCCGCCCGGTCGAGCGAGTAGCGGAACATCATTGCCACCGACAGTACTGTGGCCAGAGGATTCGCTACGTCCTTACCCGCAATGTCTGGCGCCGAGCCGTGCACCGGCTCGTACATACCCTTGCCATCCGCCGCCAGAGAAGCCGACGGCAGCATGCCGAGTGAGCCGGTGAGCATCGCCGCCACGTCCGAGAGAATGTCACCGAACATGTTGCCGGTAACGATGACGTCGAATTGTTTGGGTTCCCGCACCAGTTGCATCGCCGCGTTGTCCACGTACATGTGCGACAGCTCGACGTCCGGATAGTCGCTTGCGACATCTACGACGACGTCCCGCCACAGCGCCGTGACTTCGAGCACGTTGGATTTGTCCACCGAGCACAGCCGCCCCGCGCGTTTCGCTGCAAGATCGAACGCGACCCGGGCAATGCGGTCGATCTCGTGTTCGGCATAGACGTACGTGTTGAAACCGACACGTTCATTGTTTTCCGTACGCACGCCCCTGGGTTCGCCAAAGTAGATGCCGCCCGTGAGTTCCCGCACGATCAGAATATCGAGGCCTGCAACAAGCTCCCGTTTCAACGACGAGGCGGCCGCGAGCGGTTCGAACAGTAGCGCCGGGCGCAGATTCGCGAAGAGTTCGAGGCCCGCACGAAGTCCGAGCAAGCCGCGTTCCGGTCGTTGCGCCATAGGCAGCGCATCCCAGCGGGGACCGCCGACGCTGCCTAACAGCACCGCATCAGCCGCGTGCGCTGCCGCGAGCGTCTCGTCCGGCAACGGCGTACCGGCTTCGTCGATGGCGCATCCGCCAACCAGCGCATGCTCGATCGACAGATCCAGATTCTCGCGCGCCGCCACTGCCTCCATCACCTGTCGGGCGACATCGACGACGTCCGGCCCGATGCCATCGCCCGGCAACACCAAAACTTTCATAGCCCCTCTCCCTTGTCCGAACCCTCTTCACGAAACAGCCATGGTCGGCGCATTCGCTGCCGCGCTTCGTACGCGCGGATATCATCGGCTTGCGCAAGGGTGATACCGATATCGTCGAGTCCTTCCATCAGACGCCGGCGCACGTGGGGGTCCAGCTCGAATGCCACTGGCGGTGCATCGCCGATCGCCAGCGTCATTGTTTCCAGACTGATCTCAACGCCGGTGCTGGTTTCGCGCGCGCGTTCGAACAGCGCATCGATCGCGTCTTCCGCCAACGTAATCAGCAGCAGGCCGTTTTTGACGCTGTTGTTGAAGAATATGTCCGCGAAGCTCGGAGCCAGCACGCATTCAAACCCGTACTCCATCAGCGCCCACACGGCGTGTTCCCTGCTTGAGCCGCAGCCGAAGTTACGTCGGGCAACGAGGACGTTCGCACCCTGGTAGGCCGCGTGGTTGAGTTCGAACGACGCGTTCAATCTCCGCTCATTCGGCGTCTTGCCAATATCGCCCTCGTCGAGAAAGCGCCATCCGTCGAACAGATTGTCGCCGAATCCCGTGCGCTTGATGGACTTGAGAAACTGCTTCGGAATGATTTGGTCCGTATCCACGTTGGCACGGTCCAACAGCGCGAGCGTTCCGTGAATGTGGTGTACAGACTTCATGACCAGGACCGCACGTCGACGAAACGACCGGCAACGGCCGCGGCTGCCGCCATTGCCGGGCTCACCAGGTGGGTACGCCCCCCGTGGCCCTGGCGGCCTTCGAAGTTCCGGTTTGACGTCGACGCGCAGCGTTCGCCCGGCTGCAGCCGATCGGCATTCATCGCAAGGCACATTGAGCATCCGGGATCGCGCCATTCGAACCCGGCGTCGCGGAAGACATCCGCAAGGCCCTCGCGCTCCGCCTCGCGCTTCACGAGGCCAGACCCGGGGACCACCATCGCCTGTTTCACGCCGCGCGCGACCCGCTTGTTGCGCACCACCTGCGCGGCAGCACGCAGATCTTCGATCCGCGCGTTGGTGCAGGAGCCGATGAACACGCGATCCACGGCAATCTCAGTCAGCGGTTGATCCGGCGCAAGCCCCATATACGCCAGGGCGCGCTCCAGCGCGTCCCGCGCAACCGGGTCGTCTATTCGCTCGGGATTGGGGGTGGCACCGGTAATCGGCCCAACCATCTCGGGCGACGTACCCCAGGTCATCTGAGGCGCTAATGTCGATACATCTATTTGCGTGGATGCATCGAAGGCCGCATCTGGATCCGATTGCAGCGTGCGCCAGAAGGCGACCGCGTCGTCCCACCGCGAACCCGTCGGCGCGTACGGTCGGCCGTGGAGATAGTCGAGCGTTGTATCGTCGACCGCAACGAGGCCGGCGCGCGCGCCCGCTTCAATCGACATATTGCACAGGGTCATCCGACCCTCCATCGACAACCCCGCAACCGCGGCGCCGCGATACTCCAGCGTATGACCAGTCGCCCCTGCGGTCCCGAGTTGCCCGATCAACGCGAGCGCTAGATCCTTGGCCGACATCCCCGGGGCCAGCTCACCGACAAAGTTCGCGGCAAAGTTGCGGGCTTTCTTCTGCACCAGACACTGGGTCGCCAGAACATGCTCAACTTCCGACGTGCCGATGCCCTGCGCCAACGCCGCAAAGGCACCGTGGGTCGACGTGTGGGAGTCGCCACACACGATCGTCATACCCGGCAGCGTAGCTCCCTGCTCGGGTCCGACCACATGCACGATGCCCTGCCGGGGGTCGGCAATGTCGAACTGCGTGATTCCGAATCGACGACAGTTGGCATCAAGGGTGGTGACCTGCTCCCGAGCTACCATGTCAGTGATGCCGCCAATGCCTTCGTTGCGCCGCTCGGTAGGTACGTTGTGGTCGGGCGTCGCCAGATTCGCGTCGATACGCCAAGGTGAGCGCCCGGCGAGTTGAAGCCCCTCGAACGCCTGCGGTGACGTAACTTCGTGGAGCAAATGGCGATCGATGTAGATCAGCGTCTCGCCGCCGGGGCGGTCGGCAACGACGTGGTCGTGCCACACCTTGTCGTAGAGCGTACTGGCCACAGCGGACCCCAGACATTCGTGAGGACGCGAATCCTAACGCGACAAGCGATATAAATCTATTTTATTATATTTATGAAGTCTAAACTATTTCTGCATAGTCGGCTTATTTGGTTCAGGTACCCGTTTGTGACATTCAAAGAACTGGAAACCTTTTTGGCCCTCTGCCGGTTGCGGTCGGTATCGGGTGTCGCGGACGAACTTGCGCTGAGTCAGCCGGCGGTAACGCGACGCCTGCAGAACCTTGAGCGCTACCTCGAAACCCGTCTGTTCGACCGCGTCGGCAGAACCCTGCATCTGACCCAGGCCGGGGAGCGGCTGCAATCGGCGGCCCGGAAGATGATCGATCTGCGTACGGACACCACGCGAGCCATCGCCAACATGCAGGGTACCGTCGCCGGAACGTTGAAAATCTCGACCTCGCACCACATCGGCCTGCACCGGCTGGCGCCCGTGTTGACGGACTTTTCTGCCGCCTATCCGGATGTTTCACTGGACCTCCGATTCGAGGATTCGGAGGAAGCGCATCGTACGGTAACAAGCGGCAATGCCGAGCTGGCCGTGGTGACGTTGGACCCCGAAGGACCCGGGAAACTCGACTACCTCCGGATCTGGGAGGACCCGCTGGTGTTCATCGCGGCACCGACGCACCCGCTGTCCCAGCGGAGTGACCCACCCAGCGCTTGCACGATAGCGCAACTCGCCAGCCACCCCGCCGTGCTACCGGATCTTTCAACGTATACCGGCCGGATCGTCGCCGACTTGTTTGCTTCCAATAACGTAACACTCCAGACAGCTATGTCTACTAACTATCTGGAAACCTTACGGATGCTTGTTTCTGCAGGGCTGGGTTGGAGCATGCTCCCCGCACGTATGCTGAACGAACAGGTGGTGATACTCGCGGTTGAGGCCTCTACCCCCACGCGCCATCTGGGCGTTGTGCGCGATCCGCAGCGCTCCCGGAGCAATGCCGCCGCAGCGTTCGTCGACACACTCATCCGGCACGCCGACGTCGCGATCGACTAGGGCCTAGATTCGCTCCGGATTCTGGGCGCGGTGGCGCAAATAATGGTCCATCAGCACGAGCGCTACCATGGCCTCGGCGATCGGTGTCGCTCGAATGCCCACGCAGGGATCGTGCCGCCCCTTGGTTACCACTTCGATCGCATTGCCGTCCATGTCCACAGATCGGCCCGGTGTCGTAAGGCTGGACGTCGGTTTCAGCGCGAGGGTCGCAATCACCGGCTGTCCCGACGAAATGCCCCCCAATACGCCGCCGGCATGGTTGCTGAGGAATCCATCCGGCGTCATCTCGTCGCGATGTTCCGTACCCATTTGTTCCACCACACCGTTGCCGTCGCCTATTTCAACGGCTTTCACCGCGTTGATGCTCATCAGGGCCCGGGCGAGATCGGCATCGAGTTTGTCGAAGACCGGCTCACCCAGCCCGGCGGGCACCCCGTCGGCAACGACGCGAACCGACGCACCCACCGAGTCCCCGGCTTTGCGGACACGGTCGATCAACGCCTCGATTTCGGGCACCGCGCCCGGGTCCGCGCAGAAAAACGGGTTGGCGTCGACGGCCTCCATATCCTGTGTACCAAGTTTCAGCCCGCCGATCTGTACCAGGCACCCGCGAATACGAATGCCCGCCTCCCGCGCCAGGTACTTGCGTGCTATCGCACCGGCGGCCACGCGCATCGCGGTCTCGCGGGCCGACGCCCGACCGCCACCACGATAATCGCGCACCCCATATTTGTGCTGATACGTGAAGTCTGCGTGAGCCGGGCGAAACTGGCGTTTGATCGCATCGTAGTCCTTACTCTTCTGGTCTTCGTTGCGAATCAGCAGCCCTATCGGCGTTCCCGTGGTTACGCCCTCGAACACCCCGGACAGAATCTCTACGGTGTCCGATTCTTTGCGCTGTGTCGTGAACCGAGATTGACCTGGGCGCCGCCGATCGAGGTCCTGCTGAAGGTCACGCTCGTTGAGTTCGAGTCCCGGCGGACAAC
The DNA here is from genome assembly GCA_965216695.1 of Candidatus Azotimanducaceae bacterium. Classification (GTDB taxonomy): domain Bacteria; phylum Pseudomonadota; class Gammaproteobacteria; order Pseudomonadales; family Azotimanducaceae. The sequence goes on from OZ244212.1 coordinate 473,257, forward strand.
CGTCGACGATCGCTCCCAGCGCTGGACCGTGGCTCTCGCCGAAGGTCGTTACGCAGAACAACTGTCCGAATGCATTGCCCGCCATGTCCGCTCCCGCTACGCGCGGGCAGTATCACGAACGAGTGCAGCACCTTCAAGCAGAAACACGCCTGCGCTGACGGGCAGCGCACCGGCGTGCGCAGGCACATCCGGCTCAGGAATGTCCGGCCATACGAACGGCCACTCGGGGTAGCGACGGAGCAGATTCGCCGCGCTCGCACCGACTTCCCCAATGAACAGACCGCCCGACCGCAGGCGACCCGTCAGACTGGCCAGCACCCGGTCGATGATGTCGAGACCGTCCTTGCCACCATCCAACGCGGCAGAGGGCTCAGCGCGATACTCGCGCGCAAGCGTGCGCATGTCACTCGAGTCGACGTACGGCGGATTGCACAGGATCAGATCGAAGACCATGTCGGGCACTGCGTCAAATACGTCCGACTCTACGATGTGGGTCCGGTGCGTCACCCCCAGTTCACGCACATTGCGAGCCGCGACATCCAGCGCCGCGGGATCGATGTCCGCCAACCACAGGTCACAATCCGGAAACGCATCCGCCGCTACCAGACCCAGAGCGCCTGTTCCGCAACAGAGGTCCAGCACCGTACGTGGCGAGGAGCGCAGCCAAGGCGCCAATCCCCCACGGAGGACGTGACCAATGGGCGAGCGCGGCACGATCACATCCGGAGACACAGCGAGTGTTAGCCCACAATAGCGCACGCTGCCAAGCAGGTACGCGAGCGGAACGCGTTCCTCACAGCGTCGCATTGCGAGCGCCGTAATCCGCGCTTGGTGTGCCCCGCTCACTGGGTACTGCAGCGCGCCGGATTCATCAGGATAGCCCGTTATTTCGAGGGTGAGCCACACGGCCTCGTCCCACGCGTTGTCGGTGCCGTGCCCGAAGACGAGGTCGGCGCGTTCGAACGAAGCGGCCACACGATCGATTACGTCCCTCAGCGGGACGCTTGCATCCGCCACGCGTCAGCTGCGCTCAAGCAGGTGAGGAAGAACGAGTTCAATCCTGGACCGCCGCGCACCCGCCGGCGCCAGCGGTCCGATACCGATACCAACGAACGCGGGGCCGGACCCGATGTTCAACAGCTGCGCCGCCGATTCGCCGCAATCTTTGGACGCGCGCAGCAGGTCTGACGCTTCCCGCCGCCCGTAAAGGTGGCAAACCACATAAATCGTCCGGCCGGCGAGCGGCGCCAGTTCCGTTGCGAGCGCACTCAGCCGCGCGGCCGCATCGGCAGGCAAACTTCCGTCCTCCAGCGGCGCGATGCCGGCCACAACGACCTGACCGTGTCCGCTAAGCCGCGCGAGCAGATCAGCATTGCTTGCGAAACGCACCGGGTCATCGGGAACAAACGTTTCGACGTGTACGTACACCCGTTTATTGCCACGTTCTACGGCGTAGACCGCAACGAGCACGCCACCTTCCTCTGTGGGAACTTCGGCGGCGAAGTAGTACTGGTTACGGTCGAGGCCGTACAGGTCCGCCTGATCGAATACATAGTTCGCCCAGTAGTTGGAACGGCCGCAATCGCGCGCGCGACATTCGAACAACACCTCACCGCTCAACTGCGCGCGGTAATGTCGAAACGCATCTTCCGGGGAACGCCCGGCACCCACGCGATAGGTAGCGGTCTCACGCACGCCGGTAAAACGCACTTTCCGGTCGATAATCACATCGCGGCGAATTTTCTCGACAGGCCCGAAGACGAATTCCCACGCTCCCTGCTTGGGTGGCGAAGTGCGCTCCACGGACGCGTACTGGAACGGGGGAAAGCGCGCTTCCAACTCCGGTGCCGCTTCAGCAGCGGCGGTGGCGGCAGACGCGGCGAGCATCACAGCAAGCGAGAGGATTAACGCTTTGGGTGCTGATCGCTGGTTCACACGCACGCTACCGGTTGGTTCTGCCAAGCACACGCTCGAGCACTTGCGCCGTCAACGATGCGCACCCTGCCACTGGGCCGGAGAAGCAAACTCAACGTCCACGCCGCGGCTACCGGTCATCAGCTCGCGTATCACCTCCGCCAGCGGCCGCGCTTCGAAAAGGATCCGGTAGAGACCCTCCGCGAGCGGCATGTACACGCCCTCTTCGGCACATCGCGCGCGCACCACCCGCAGCGTGTTAACGCCCTCCGCCAGCTTACCAAGGTCGTCCAGCGCCTCGTCGAGCGTCATGCCCTGTCCAATCCGGTAGCCCAGTCGATAGTTTCTGGACAACGGGGACGAACAGGTAACCATCAGATCGCCGACACCTGCAAGCCCGAGAAAGGTAAACGGGTTAGCGCCCATGGATACCGCAAGCCGGCTCATTTCGGCGAGCGCACGCGTAATCAGCATACCCTGCGTGTTCTGGCCGACGCCGATACCCGCGGCCATGCCGCACACAATGGCATAGATGTTCTTTAGCGCACCGCCCAGTTCGACCCCATACAGATCGTCGTTGCAGTACACCCGAAACGTTTCACTGGACATGACCTCTTGAACGGCATCGCGCACAAGCTCGTGCTGGCTGGCAATCACCGTACCGGTGTACTGTCCGGCCGCCATCTCCTCTGCCAGATTGGGTCCGCTGAGGGCGCCGATGTGTCGGGCCCCGGTCACCTCGGCCAATACCTGGCTCATCAACCGAAACCCGTCCGCTTCGATGCCTTTGGTTGCACTGACGAACATGCCGTCGTCACGCACGTGAGGTTTCAGCTGCACGCACACGTCCCGGAACGACGCGCTGGGTACGCAAACCACCACCAGAGTGCTCCGTTGTACGGCAGCGCACAGGTCGGATGTCGCAACGAGATTGTCGTGCAGCCGGTGGCCCGGTAGATAGCGACGGTTTTCCCGGTGCGCGACGACATCGGCAACCTGTTCCGGATTGCGCATCCACAGGTGTGTGCGTGTGCCGTTGCTCGCAACGATGTTGGCGACCGCGGTACCGAAGTTACCGCCGCCGAGAATGGCCACTTCCATGGCCCTATGCTAGCTGGTTATCAACTGAAGCAGCAAACGATTGACACGCTGATTGAATGCACCAGGCTCATCCATCGGCACGCCTTCTGCCAAGCACGCCTGATCGAACAGTACATGCACCAGATCCGCGAACCGATCTTCATCCGTCTCCTGGTCCATGTGCTGCAGCAGCGGATGCGTCGCGTTGAACTCGAAATCGGGTTTGCTTTCCGGCAACGACTGGCCGGCCGCTTCCATGATACGGCGCATCTGCGCTCCCATAGCGTTTTCATTCAACGCGAGACACGCGGGCGACTCCGTGAGGCGTTTGGACGCGCGCACTTTGTCCACACGGTCGTCCAGCACCGACTTGATGCGCTCCGCAAGGGCCGCCTCGTCCGCGGTTGCGTTTTCGGAGGCATCGGAGGATTCGTCCGTCGATTCCGAATCTGCGGTGCCGGGCAGGTCGAGTTCCCCACGTGACACATCCTGAAACGATTTGCCGTCAAACGCATCGAGCTGACTCATCATCCACTCATCTATGCGCTCCGACAGCAGCAGCACTTCAATGCCCCGTTTGCGGAACACCTCCAGGTGTGGACTCGACGCCGCGTGCGCGAAGGTTTCTGCCGTGAGGTAGTAAATCGCGTCCTGGCCGTCGACCATCCGCTCGCAATACTGCTCGAGCGACACGGTCGGTTTGCTATCGGCCGCCGTAGTGGACGCGAACCGCAAAAGCTTAAGTACCGCCTCGCGATTCGCAAAGTCTTCACCCACGCCTTCCTTCAGAACGTCGCCGAATTCGTCCCAGAACCCGGCATAGTCTTCCGGTGCCTGCTTGGCCATGTCCGCAAGCATTGTCAGGCTGCGCTTGGTGAGCGCGTTGCGAATCGACGTGACGCGCTCATCCTGTTGAAGGATCTCACGCGAAACGTTGAGCGGCAGGTCATTGGAGTCGACAACGCCCTTCATGAACCGCAGGTACAGCGGAAGAAACTGCTCCGCTTCGTCCATGATGAATACCCGCTGCACGTACAGCTTGAGTCCACGCGCCGCGTCGCGGTTCCAGAGATCGAACGGCGCCCTGCGCGGAACGTAGAGCAGGCTCGTGTATTCGAGCTTACCCTCCACACGATTGTGGCTCCAGGTAAGAGGGTCCTCAAAGTCGTGCGAGACGTGTTTGTAAAACTCCTTGTACTCGTCGTCTTCCACTTCCGCCCGGGGTCGGGTCCAAAGCGCCTTCGCTGCATTAACCGTCTCGAACACCGGCGCGTCGCCATCGCCCGAGTCGCCTTCGTCGCCCGGCGCCGCAGATTTCATTCGCACCGGTACCGCAATGTGATCCGAATACTTGCGCACCACCGTCTGCAGACGAAACGGCTCCGCAAATTCCTTTGCGTCTTCGCGGAGATGCAGAATTACAGTCGTCCCGCGAGGTAGGTCGTCAGCGTCCTCCACCGTATACGAGTCCTCGCCGTGGGAGCGCCAACACGTGCCAGTTGCCTCGCCCGCGCCGCGGGTCAAAACGTCCACCCGTTCCGCAACGATAAAAGCACTGTAGAAACCCACGCCAAACTGCCCGATCAGTTGCGCGTCTTTCTTCTGATCTCCGGTCAGCCGCGACAGAAAATCAGCGGTGCCGGATTTTGCGATGGTGCCCAGATTGTCGATCACCTCGTCGCGGGTCATCCCCACACCGTTGTCCGTTATCCGGATCTCGGCCGCTTCCGGATCCGATTCAATCCGGATTTCATAGTCAGTGTCCGCCTGGTAGTGCTGCGGTTCGGTCAGGCTGAGAAACCGGGCTTTGTCGATTGCGTCGGATGCATTGGAAATCAGCTCACGCAGGAAAATCTCGCGATTGGAATACAGCGAGTGAATCATCAACTTCAACAGCTGACGCGCTTCGGTTTGAAAGCCGTGGGTTTCTACGCCGTCGGCAGGCTGGGTGTTTTCACTCATGGCAACGGATCGTTACTCTTTGCGTTAGTTAAGTTTGCTGGTAGCAGGTAGTGGGGCCGGTGGGGCCGATTTTCAAGCCGGCGCCAGCCTGGCGTAGCTGCGCGGTACCCACAGGGTACGTGCGCCGTCGCTACATCAGGCCGGCCAAGGAGCGGCGGATGTCACTTCCAGCCGGTGACTTCGGCCAGCGCTCCGCCGATTTCGGCAAGACTGCGCACGGTTTTCACGCCGGCACGCTCGAGCGCTTCGAACTTCTCTGAGGCGGTGCCCTTACCGCCCGCAATGATCGCACCCGCATGGCCCATTCGCTTGCCCGGGGGGGCGGTCACGCCTGCAATGTAGGCAACCACGGGCTTGGTCACGTTCGCCGCGATGAACTCTGCCGCCTCCTCCTCGGCCGTTCCGCCGATTTCTCCCACCATTACGATCGCCTCGGTGTCGGGGTCCCGCTGAAAGAGCTCGAGAATGTCGATGAAATGCGAACCGGGGATCGGATCGCCGCCGATACCGACGCACGTACTCTGACCGTAGCCGCGATCCGTGGTCTGTTTAACCGCTTCATACGTCAACGTACCCGACCGCGAGACGATGCCAACCTTGCCGGGCAGATGAATCTCTCCGGGCATGATGCCTATTTTGCACTCGCCCGGCGTAATCACGCCCGGACAGTTGGGTCCAACCAGGCGCTGAGAACCCGTATCGAGTTTCGCTTTGACCGCCAGCATATCGAGCGTCGGAATGCCTTCCGTAATGCACACGATCAGTTCGATTCCGGCGTCCATCGCTTCCAGAATGGAGTCTTTGCAGAACGCCGCTGGAACGTAGATCACCGACGCTGTCGCACCGGTCGTCTCGACCGCGTCCCGAACGGTATCGAACACCGGTAATCCCAGGTGTTCCGACCCCCCTTTTCCAGGCGTTACACCGCCAACCATGCTGGTTCCATATGCAATCGCTTGCTCGGTGTGCAGCGTTCCCTGAGAACCGGTCAGCCCCTGACAGATGACCTTCGTGTCTTTACCAACCAGAACGCTCACGATGCACCTCCCGCCGCCGCCACGGACTTCTCGGCCGCGTCCTCCAGGCTTTCTGCTGCAATGATGTTCAGCCCGCTCGACGCCAGCAGTTCACGGCCTTGCTTCGCGTTGTTGCCCTCGAACCGCACCACCACCGGCACTTCCACCCCAACTTCCTTTACTGCGCCGATGATGCCATCGGCTATGGTGGCGCAACTGACGATGCCACCAAAAATATTGATCAACACAGCCTCCACGGCATCGTCGGAAAGAATGATCTTGAACGCCTCGGCGACCGCTTCTTTCGTCGCCCCGCCCCCTACGTCCAGAAAATTTGCTGGGTTACCGCCATGAATCTTCACCAGATCCATCGTCCCCATTGCGAGACCGGCGCCGTTGACCATACAACCGATGTTGCCGTCGAGGGCGACGTAGTTGAGATTGAATTCCGAAGCCTGAGCCTCGCGTTCGTCCTCCTGAGATACGTCCTGCATATCGTCCAGGCGCTTCTGGCGGAACAGGGCGTTGCCGTCAATGTTCACCTTGGCATCCAGACAGTGCACGTCTCCGTCGGTGGTGATCACCAGAGGGTTTATCTCGAGGAGTGAACAGTCGAGTTCGTTGAACAGTCGCGCCAGCCCGATGAAAAGATTCGTGAACTGCCGTACTTGGGGGCCTTCGAGACCGAGCTTGAACGCGAGCTCACGCCCCTGATACGGCTGAGCGCCCACGAACGGATCGATGACCGCGCGGAGAATCTTGTCGGGCGTTTCTTCCGCGACCTTCTCGATTTCCACACCGCCTTCCGTGGAAGCCATGAAGACGACCCGCCGCGTCGCCCGATCGACGACCGCACCCAGATACAGTTCCCGTTCGATGTCGGTGCAGCTTTCCACGTAAATCTTGCTGACAGGCTGACCGTCCGCATCCGTCTGAATCGTAACCAACCGTTGGCCGATCCACTTGTCCGCAAAAGCCCGTACCTCGTCCAACGTATCCGCCAGCTTTACGCCCCCGGCTTTGCCCCGGCCGCCGGCGTGGACCTGCACCTTTACAACCCAGCGATCACCGCCGATTTTTTTTGCGGCGTCTACGGCTTGGTCCGCAGTATCTACAGCAAAGCCCGTGGAAACCGGCAAGCCATACTCCGCAAAGAGACCTTTCGCCTGATACTCGTGTAAGTTCATAGTGCTACCATTTTTCCGCTACAAATCCGGTTCGTTGAAAATCAAGGTTGTTGGCCGTCAGCCGCAGCGCACACATCAGCCGCAGCGCACACAAACGTCCGTGCCACACATTCATTTTTTGCGATTCACCATGTGAATGGCGTGTCCCGCGACGCCTAGCGCTGCCTCGTGTACCGCTTCGGCCAACGTCGGATGGGCAAACATGGTCAGCGCCAGGTCCTCCGCACTCGCGTCGAATTCCATCGCAATCACCGCTTGCGCAATCAGTTCGGACGCTTGCGGGCCCAGAATGTGTACGCCGAGGATCCGATCCGATGCCTCATCGGCCAAAATTCGCACCATACCGTCGGTATCGTTTGCCGCGAGGGCCCGGCCACTCGCGGAAAAAGGAAACGCACCCACCCGATACCCATCGCCCCCCGCCTTCAGCTCCGCCTCGGTTTTGCCGACCCACGCGACTTCGGGGTGCGTGTAGATTACCGACGGGATGCACTCGTAGTTCACGGCGGGTTTGAAACCGGCGATCCGCTCGGCGACCATCACGCCCTCTTCGGTTCCTTTGTGCGCCAGCATCGGACCGCGCACAACATCACCCACCGCGTAGACGCCCGGCGCATCGGTCTGGCAGTAGTCGTTCACGAACAAAAAGCCACGCTCGTCCAGATTAACGCCAGAATCGGCCGCGAGCAGTCCCTCGGTGTACGGTCGCCGGCCCACCGCGACGATCAATCTGTCGACCGTAAGCGTCTGATCACCGCTGTCATCCTGATAGGTAACGGCAATGGTTTTATCCGCTGCAATCTCCGCGCCCGTAACGCGGGTTCCGAGACGAACGTCGAGGCCCTGTTTTTTGAATATGCGTAACGCGTCCCTTGCAATGCGTTCATCGGCCATCGGAAGGAAATCGGGGAGTGCTTCCAGCACCACCACTTCGGAACCGAAACGTCCCCAGACACTTCCAAGTTCCAGACCTATGACACCGGCGCCAATCACACCAAGTCGCTTAGGGACGTCAGTAAACTCGAGCGCTCCCGTCGAATCTACGATCAGATCGTCCGTCAACGGGGTGGGCGGTATCTCGACCGGAACCGAACCCGGCGCCAGAATCACATTCTGCGCCGACAGGACCACGGGTTCTCCATCGTGGGGCGTAAACTCGACTTTCGGACCGGCCATCAGACGACCCGTGCCGGCGAGTCCCTCGACACCATTGCCCTTGAACAACGCGGTGATGCCCCCCGTCAGCCCGCTGACCACTTCGTCTTTGCGCGCGATGACTTTCGGCACGTCCACGGACAATCCGCTGACTTCCAGACCGATGTCCCCGAAGTGGTCGCGCGCGTCGACATACTTGTGAGACGCATCCAAAAGCGCCTTCGAAGGGATACATCCCCAGTTCAGACAGGTGCCGCCCAGAACCGGCTTGCCGTCCTTGCCTAGAGATTTATCGATGCACGCGACCGATTTTCCGAGTTGGGCCGCACGAATCGCCGCGGCATAGCCCGCGGGCCCGGCTCCGATCACGATGACATCGTACGTTTCGTTCGTTGGTTTCATGGTTTTTCCCATGTTTTCTGGCAGCAGCCGAACGGCACACCGTTCGGCGCCAACCGGGTGAATTCAAAGTTCGAGCAGGATGCGCGCCGGGTCTTCGAGCAGGCCCTTTATGGCAACCAGAAACTGCACGGCTTCCCTTCCATCGATCAATCGGTGGTCGTACGAGAGCGCAAGGTACATCATCGGGCGCACGACGATGTCCCCGTTCACAACCACGGCCCGGTCCTGAATGTTGTGCATTCCTAGAATGCCCGTCTGCGGAGGATTGAGAATCGGCGTCGACAGCATTGAGCCGAAGATTCCCCCGTTGGATATCGTGAACGTACCGCCGGTCATGTCATCAATGGACAACTTACCCGCCCGCGCCTTCTCCCCGTACCCGGTTATCTGCTCTTCGATCTGGGCCATCGACAAGGCATCGGCATCACGCACCACCGGTACGACCAGGCCACGCTCGGTACTGACCGCAACGCCAACATCATAGAAACCGTGGTACACAATGTCAGAGCCATCGATGGAGGCGTTGACTGCCGGAAATCGCTTGAGAGCCTCGACGCTCGCACGCACGAAAAACGACATGTAACCCAGCCGGGTTCCATTGTGCCTGGCCTGAAACTCCTCTTGATACTTCCTGCGTAGCGCCTGCACCGGCGACATGTCCACTTCGTTGAACGTCGTGAGCATGGCCGCATTGTGCTGAGCTTCGACAAGGCGCCGCGCGACGCTCGCGCGCAGCCGTGTCATGGGTACGCGACGTTCAACCCGTTCCCCTCTCGGACGGTCGAACATCGACGCAGAATCACCGCTTTCGGGGGCTGGCGCACCGTCAACCGCGGCGGCCGAACCGCGGCCTGAGCGAGCCGCCGCTTCACGCGCGACATCGTCCTTCACGATGCGGCCATCGCGCCCCGACCCCTGGACGTCTTGCAGGTTCACGCCCTCTTCCTGAGCGAGTTTTCGAGCGGCCGGGCTGACCCCCACCGGCTCCGAGTCATCTTCGGACGCAGACGTCGAAGGCGTCTCCTCCGGCGTCGCAGACGCGGCTAACTCGCCTTGCTCGAACTGCGCCAGCACTTCCTCACTTTCGACGATTTCGCCTTCCGGCTTCAGCACTTCCGTCAACGTTCCGTCGGCCGGTGCAACAACCTCCAGCACCACTTTGTCCGTTTCGATTTCCACCAGCAGTTCGTCTCGGCGAACGTCTTCGCCCACGCGCTTATGCCAGGCCGCGACCGTGCCATCGTGGATGGATTCCGGAAATGTCGGCGCTTTGATGGGGACGCTCATCGTCGTAGCAATTCCTTACTAACCGAAGAGTGCATCGTGCACGAGCTTCTGTTGTTGTTCCACATGCACCGCGGTATGCCCCGTTGCCGGGGACGCAAACGGCTCCCGACCCGCATACACGAGATACAGGGAGTCGTCGTGCTCAAGCACTACCCTACGCATGTGGTGCTGACTGGAGTACCAGGCGCCCTGATTCATCGGCTCTTCCTGGCACCACACAACCTCAGACAGCCGGGCATACTCGCCGATCACGCTTGCGAGCTCGCGTTCGGGAAACGGGTAGAGCTGTTCCAGGCGAATGATGGCAACGTGTTCGGCACCGGCCTCACGCTTTGCTTCCAGTAGCTCGTAGTAAACCTTGCCGCTGCACAGCACCAGACGCGTCACCTGATCCTGCGGCGTGCCGTCTTCGTCAGGAATCACCGTCAGGAACGCCCCATCGACCAGTTCTTCGAGGGTCGACACCGCCAGCGGATGACGCAACAGGCTCTTCGGCGTGAGCGCAATGAGTGGAATGCGCGTTGGCCGGATTACCTGGCGCCGCAACAGATGAAACATCTGCCCGGGCGTGCTCGGCACACACACCTGCATGTTGTGTTCCGCACACAACTGCAGAAACCGTTCGAGCCGGGCGGACGAATGTTCAGGGCCCGCGCCTTCGTAGCCGTGCGGTAGCAGCAGCGTCAATCCGCACACGCGTTGCCACTTTACCTCGCCGCTGGATATGAACTGGTCTATGACCACCTGGGCACCGTTTGCAAAGTCGCCGAATTGCGCTTCCCAGACCACGAGCGCGTTGGGCGTGGTCGTGGCGTACCCGTACTCAAACGCGAGCACCGCTTCTTCGGACAGCAATGAATCGTAGATGTCGAAACGCACGTCGTCGCGCAGCGTTCGCAGAGGAACGTGGCGCTCGCCATTCTTCTGATTGTGCAACACCGCATGGCGGTGCGAGAAAGTGCCCACGCCCACGTCCTGACCCGAAATTCGCACCGGATATCCTTCGTCCAGCAACGTTGCGTACGCCATGATTTCGCCGAACCCCCAATTGATGGGCATGGCACCAGCCGCCATCTTCATCCGATCATCCATGATGCGCTTCACTTGGCGGTGCGGAACGAAACCGTCGGGCAGTTCATCCAGCGAGCGCGCGAGCGCCCGAAGCCGGTCGAGCGGCACGCGCGTGTCTGCCGGCACCTCCCACGAATGACCCAGATAAGGCGTCCAATCCACAAAGAGTGCTGCGTCCGGCTCGTGGACGAGGCTCAATGCCACACTTTCGCCGGCTTCGAGCGTATCCCGGTACGACTCCGCGAGCTGATCCGCCCGCGTGCGATCAATCACCCTGGCGGCCACGAGTCGTTCGACATACAAGTCACGCGTCGTCGTATGCTTGCGGATCGTCTGATACATCAGCGGCTGGGTTTTCATTGGCTCTTCGGCTTCGTTGTGGCCTCGGCGCCGATAGCAGACCAGATCGATCACGACATCCTTGCGGAACTCCATGCGATAGTCGGCCGCGAGCTGCGCTGCAAAGAGGACCGCCTCCGGATCATCCGCATTCACATGAAAGATCGGTGCTTGCACCATCTTTGCCACTTCGGTGCAGTATTCGGTGGACCGCGCATCCACCTGGCGATGGGTTGTGAAACCGATCTGGTTGTTGATGATTAAATGGACGGTACCGCCGGTTTTGAACCCGCGCGTTTGCGACATCTGGAACGTTTCCATCACCACGCCCTGGCCGGCAAACGCCGCGTCGCCGTGCAGCACAATAGGCACGACGAAACTGCCATCGGCGTCGCCGCGCCGGTCCTGGCGCGCCCGTACCGACCCTTCTGCGACCGGCCCGACAATCTCCAGGTGCGACGGATTGAACGCGAGCGCCAGATGCATCTCTCCGCCCGGCGTCATCATGTTACTGGAGAAGCCCTGGTGGTACTTTACGTCCCCGGTGTGCTGCTCGTTGGGCGTGTGCTTGCCGTCGAACTCGGCAAAAAGGTCCCACGGATTCTTGCCGAAGATGTTCACCAGCACATTCAGGCGCCCACGGTGCGCCATCGCAATGACCGTCTCCAGCACGCCATGATCGCCGAGTCGCTGCAGCATCTCGTGCAGCATCGGAATCAGACTTTCCGCGCCCTCGAGACCAAATCGCTTAATGCCGGGATATCGACGGTGAAGGTACTGTTCGAGCCCTTCCGCTGCCGTTAACCGCTCCAGAATGACCGCCTGTTTGTCGGCATTGTATCTGGGGGTCGCGCGGATGCTTTCGATGCGCTGCTGAACCCACAACTGTTCGCCCGCGTCGACGATGTGCATGTACTCGAACCCGATCGAGCGGCAATACGTCTGCTCGAGCGCGTCGACGATTTCACGCAGCGGCGCCTTGCCGTCCGGGTAGTGAAACGAACCCGTCTGGTAGACCTCGTCCAGATCCGCAGCAGAGAGGTGGTGGTAGCCCAGGTCGAGTACAGGCGCGGGCGGGCGTTCCATCATCCCTAACGGATCAATTCGGGCTTTCTTGTGGCCTCGATGGCGATAGGCAGCAATCAGTTCCTGCACACGCATCTGTTTGCGTTCGTGCTGGGTTTCAATCAGCGTGGCTTCGCGTTCGGGGCGCGCCTTCAGGCGATTTCGACCGAGGCGTTCGAAGTGTTGTATGACGACACTGTGCGGCACGTCCGGCTCGTGCGTGCCCTCAACGCGGGGCAGCTGCTCGAAGTAGTCGCGCCACTGGTTCGGCACCGCGTTGGGGTCGTCCAGGAACGCCTCGTACATCGCTTCGATATACGCGACGTTGGTGCCCGCCATGTGCGAGCTGCGGCGCATTCGCTCGAGAAACGACTCAGCCATCTACGTCGTACATCCGGCGCACATCCCAACTAAACTTGAGCTCATACAGATCCGTCCAGCAGCCGTAGCCGGCGCGGTGTTCACGTTCGTCGCTATGTACCCTGCTGCAGCAGCATCGTACGAATCTTACCGATGGCGCGTGTCGGGTTCAGGCCCTTGGGACAGACGCTGACACAGTTCATGATGCCCCGACAGCGAAACACGCTGAACGGATCGTCGAGCTTCGCCAGCCGTTCCGCCGTCGCGGTGTCCCGGCTGTCTGCAAGAAAACGATAGGCCTGAAGCAGTCCCGCAGGACCTATGAACTTGTCTGGGTTCCACCAGAACGACGGGCAGGACGTGGAACAGCACGCACACAAAATACACTCGTACAGTCCATCGAGTTCGGCACGGTCCTCGGGCGTTTGCAGCCGTTCCTGCGCCGGCGGGGGCGTGTCGTTGATCAGGTACGGGTCAACCTTCTCGTACTGCCGGTAGAACTGGCTCATGTCGACGACGAGATCGCGAATCACCGGCAATCCCGGCAACGGGCGGAGCACGAGTTTTCCGCGTTTTGCAACTTCTGACACGCGTGTGACGCACGCCAGACCGTTGCGGCCGTTCATATTCAAGCCGTCGGAACCGCAGACACCTTCCCGGCAGCTTCGTCGGTAGCTAAGCGTGGGATCCTGTGTCTTCAGCATCTCCAACACGTCGAGCACCATCGGATCCCGACCGTCCGGAATGTCGACGGTCATGTCGCGCATCTGTGGCGTTTCGTCCACATCCGGATTGTATCGATACACGCTAACTTGCATGGCAGCCCCTGTGATTGGAGTGGGTCCTCACGGCGATCAGTACTTCCGTTCCATCGGTTGGAACGTTTCAACGCTTTTCGGTGAGAAGTTTACGTCGCGCTTACCGACGGAACGATCGGACGGAAAGTACAGCGAATGGCATAGCCAGTTCTCGTCATCGCGAGTCTGATAATCCTCTCGCGCGTGCGCACCGCGACTTTCCTTGCGTGCCTCCGCGGCCACGGCCGTCGCTTCCGCGACTTCCAGCAGATTGTCCAATTCCAGGGCTTCCAGGCGCGCCGTGTTGAACACCTGCGACTTGTCCGGAAGATGGGCAGCTGCAATGCGCTCGCGCAGCGAGCGCAGTTCCTCTACGCCCTTCTGCATGTGGGACTCGCTGCGAAACACACCGAAACTGTTCTGCATCGTTGTCTGGAGTTCTTTCTTCAGCGCGGCCACGGATTCGCCGCCTGACGATTCCTCCCACCGAGCCAGGCGTGACATCGAACGCTCCAGGTCCGACTCGCTTGCTTCGCGATACGTCACTCCTTGACGCATCACGTGCTCAATGTGTTGACCGGCGGCCCTCCCGAACACGACCAGATCAAGCAGCGAGTTACCGCCAAGGCGATTGGCTCCGTGTACGGATACGCATGCGACCTCGCCCGCAGCGTAGAGACCTTCCACCGACACATCCGCCCCCGATGAATCCACCGTGAGCGCCTGCCCGTTGATGCCGGTTGGAACGCCCCCCATCATATAGTGGCAGGTGGGAACCACCGGAATCGGCTCGACGATCGGGTCCACGCCCGCATAGGTTCTCGAAAGTTCCAGAATACCCGGCAACCGGCTGTTGAGAACGTCCGCGCCCAGATGATCGAGTTTCAACAGTACGTGGTCGCTGTCCGGACCGGCCCCACGACCCTCCAGAATCTCAATCACCATTGAGCGCGCAACAACATCCCGGCCCGCCAGATCTTTCGCCGTAGGTGCATAACGCTCCATGAAGCGTTCACCGTCTTTGTTGATGAGGTACCCGCCCTCACCCCGGCAGCCTTCGGTTACGAGCACCCCCGCCCCGGCGATACCGGTCGGGTGAAACTGCCACATCTCTATGTCCTGAACCGGGAGCCCGGCGCGGAGCGTCATACCCACACCGTCGCCGGTGTTCATCAATGCATTGGTGGTGCTCGCGTAGATACGGCCGGCACCACCGGTCGCAAGCACGGTGGCATTCGAATTGACGAACACGACCTCACCCGTCTCGATCTGGATCGCGATCACACCGACAACCACGCCGTCCTGATTAGTAACGAGGTCTACCGCAAACCACTCGTTCAGAAACGTGGTGTTGGCCTTCAGGTTCGCCTGATACAGGGTGTGCAGCAATGCATGTCCGGTTCTGTCCGCTGCAGCACAGGTTCGCGCCGCCTGACCACCTCTGCCGAAGTCCTTCGATTGCCCGCCGAACGGGCGCTGGTAGATTCGGCCGTTTTCGGTTCGCGAGAATGGCAGACCCATGTGTTCCAGCTCGAACACGGCCTGCGGTCCTTCGCTGCACATGTACTCGATCGCATCCTGGTCGCCGATGTAATCCGAGCCTTTCACGGTGTCGTACATGTGCCAGCGCCAGTCGTCATTCGGGTCTTCACTGGCAATGGCGCAGGTGATGCCGCCTTGCGCAGAAACCGTATGCGAACGCGTCGGGAATACCTTGCTGATGACGGCTGTTTTCAGTCCAGACCGCGCAAGCTGCAACGCCGCGCGCATCCCGGCGCCACCGCCGCCTACGATGACCCCGTCGAACTCCATTTTGCGAACTCTCGCCATCGTCAGATTCTCCAAAACATCACGAGTGCCCAGATTACGTAGACGAAAACGAGAAAGATCCAAACCGCGTGGTAAACCGCTCGGGCAATCGTCGCGGCCCCGCCGAAATAGTGTGGGCGGATATAATCGGTGCCTACAGTCCACATTCCAATCCACGCGTGTGCAGCCGTCGACAGCACCGCGAGCGTGCTGAACACTTTCATGGCCGGGCTGCCGAAGTAATGCACCAGTTGGGCGTAATCAATGTCGGAATGTGTGGCGAGAAACCCCGCCACACACATCACGTACAGACCAACGACAACCGCAGTGACCCGCTGTATGACGAAGTCGGCAAGGCCGCTGCCGGTGAGGCTGATAACGTTCCTTACCATAACCACGCTCCAATGATCACGGCGCTCACGGCGGAGACCGCAATGACGACCCACGTGCCCGTGAGAGCCCCGGAAATGGTGTCACCGATGTGCAAATCCAGAAGCAGGTGTTTGATGCCCGCAAAAAAATGAAAAGCGAGCGCAACGCAGCAAGCCCAGGCGATCAATTTGGCTAACGTACCGCTCATGATCTGCATCGCCGCGTCGAACCCCGCCGGTGAACTAAGCGCAACGTTCAACAGATAGAGACCCGCGGCGATACCGAAAAACAACAGCACCCCCGTTAGACGGTGCGTTATGGACGCAAGCGCGGGCAGCGGAAAATGAAACCGCGACGGGTTGATTGACAGATTTACCGGGCGTTCAGTGGACATAGCAGACGTTCATGGTTGTTTTCTCTGAGCGTGATCTCTTCGTTCTGGTTCGGTGCAGTATCGTCATTGGCGAACCCCGGCACCGGCAACCGACCAGCGTCAGGCAGGGAGACAGAAACACTCCGGAAGATCGGGAATCGAGCGTCGAGCGAACCCCAAAAACCTTCCCCAGACGGCTCCGCTGCCGATTCCCGGGACACTCTGGAACCGCCGCGAATTTTAGTCATCCTGTCGGCGAAATGCTATCCGGACAGCGGATATCCGCGCCTCAACTTCGGAATACGGGGTGTTCCCAATTGACAATACCAGCTTCGCTCCATAGGCTCTGACACAACCTGCGAACCCTGCGATTCGCAGCGTTTGTGCTGCCTGCGCTTCCCAGAGGATTCGGCCTCGCACGCCACCCGGTGTCGGCGCAGCCCTCGGGCGCATGCACCGCCACGGAAACGGGTCAGCCCAAACGAACCAATAGAACAAAGAACAAAGAATAAGAAAAGAAAGAAAGACAAAATAAAGAAGAAAGAAAAGAAGCATTCACGACGAACAATAAAGACGAGCTTCGAACTACTTGAAATGCGGCCGCAGCCGCGAGATCCGACCACCCAGGATCCAACCGCTTTGATCAGACACAGTCAGAACAACAAGCCAACTACAAACCAACAATTGGACAACAAGAGGTGACAACGCCCATGGCAGATTCGGGAAAACGGGTCGCTCGACTTACCGTAGACGGAGAAAACGACAGCATCGAACTGCCCGTCTATTCCGGCACCGAGGGACCCGACGTGATCGACGTCGGCAAGCTCACCGCTCACGGCTACTTCACCTACGACCCGGGCTTCGTTTCCACCGCCTCCTGTGACTCCGACATCACCTACATCGACGGCGGCAAAGGCATACTGCTGCATCGCGGGTATCCCATCGAGGAACTTGCCGAACACTCAGACTATCTGGAGGTGTGCTATCTGCTGCTGAATGGCGAGCTTCCGAACGGCGCGCAGAAGCGCGACTTCGTCGACACGATCAAGCACCACACGATGGTGCATGAACAGCTCGTGCACTTTTTCCGGGGATTCCGCCGAGACGCCCATCCGATGGCCATAATGTGCGGCGTTACGGGTGCGCTATCGGCCTTCTATCACGACGCGCTGAACATTGACGACGACCTGCACCGCCTGATCACCGCCCACCGCTTGATCGCAAAAATGCCGACCCTGGCAGCAATGAGCTACAAATACTCGCTCGGCCAACCGTTCATCTACCCGCGCAATGACCTGGAGTACGCCGAGAACTTCCTGCACATGATGTTTGCGACGCCATGCGCCAATTACGACGTTAATCCCGTCATCGCCCGCGCGATGGACCGCATTTTTCTGCTGCACGCGGATCACGAACAGAACGCGTCCACCTCAACAGTACGCCTCGCGGGTTCCACCGGCGCGAATCCGTTCGCCTGCATCGCGGCTGGCATCGCCGCGTTATGGGGTCCCGCGCACGGAGGCGCGAACGAAGCAGTGTTGAACATGCTCGACGAGATCGGCTCCGAGAAGAACATCGACAAGTACATCAAGCGCGCCAAAGACAAGGACGATCCGTTCCGCGTGATGGGATTCGGTCATCGCGTCTACAAGAATTACGACCCGCGCGCCAAAGTCATGCAACAGACTTGCCACGAGGTTCTCGAAGAACTGGGGGTCGAGGACAACGAGACGTTGCGCATGGCTCAGAGACTGGAAAAGATTGCGCTGGAAGACGACTACTTCGTTGAGAAGAAACTCTACCCCAACGTCGACTTCTATTCGGGCATCATCCTGAAAGCTATCGGCATACCTACCGAGCTGTTCACCGTGATCTTCGCCACTGGTCGCACACCGGGATGGATCGCACACTGGAACGAGATGATCAGCGGGCCCTACCGGATCGGCCGACCCCGGCAGCTCTACAAAGGTCCGAGCCGGCGTAAGTATCTGCCACTCAATGACAGATAGTCGGTGCCTTTTCGTGCATAACTAATTAAAATTTATTTGGTTGTTAGGCGCGTGATCAAGCTCGATGTGTCCCAGCGGCCGCCGCCGGCGGCCTGTACGTCAGCATAAAACTGATCCACGAGTGCCGTCAGAGGCAGCCGCGCGCCACTACGGCGCGCCGCCGCCAGCGCGATACCCAGATCCTTCCGCATCCAGTCGACCGCAAAACCGAACTCGAATTCTCCGGCGTCCATGGTCGTCGCGCGATTTTCCATCTGCCACGACTGCGCGGCACCACCGCGAATCACGTCGACCACAGCGGCCACATCCAGTCCGACGCGCTGCGCAAAGTGAATGCCCTCCGCAAGCCCCTGCAAAACGCCTGCAATGCAGATCTGATTGACCATCTTCGCCATCTGGCCGGAACCTGCAGGCCCGAGGCATTGCATGGTGGCCGCGTAGGCTTCGAGCAGCGGACGTGCCCGCTCGAACGCTTCAGGCGCACCGCCAGCCATAACCGTCAGCCGGCCCGACTCTGCACCCGCCTGCCCCCCCGAAACCGGCGCGTCGATGAACGCCACGGATAGGCGCTCACATGCGACCGCCAGTTCCCGCGCGAGCTCGGCTGACGCGGTGGTGTGATCCACGAGTAGACCGGTGCGCGGAAGTCCCGCGAGCACACCTGATTCACCCAGCACCACGCTGCGCACGTCGTCGTCGTTGCCCACGCAAACGAATGCCGCTTCTACCGACGATGCAGCGTCGCGTGGTGTCGCCGCAAGTGCGCCCGCGTGCTCCCCACACCAACGTTCTGCCACGGACGGCGTGCGGTTGAAGACCGTCACTTCGTGCCCCGCCGACGCGAGGTGACCCGCCATCGGATAGCCCATAACGCCCAGCCCAATGAACGCCACCCTCATGCCGTATTCCCCCGTTCGATCGACGCCTGCACGCGATTGACCCACACCCTTGGGACCCAACCCTGCGAGGTAGGCGCTGCGATGGTGCCACAGTTCCCAACGACTCGGTAAACTACCTGTTCGCACCACGTCGACACGCAACAGCACTTTGTCCAACCTGCGCGACATACCCGGAATCAACACGCTGCTCGAACACGCGGCGCTGCGCCCGGTGTTGCGTGAACACGGTCACCAGCGTGTGACGCTGGCGCTGCAGTCGCTGCAGAACGAGTGGCGGCATGCGCGTGCCGCGCCGGACTGGTGCGCCGACGCCGAACGGTGCGCTGAAGCGGTGTCCCACGCGCTCACCCGCCACGCGTATCGAGGGGTGTTCAATCTTACCGGCACGGTGATTCACACCAACCTCGGACGCGCGCCACTGTCGCAAGCCCTATGGGAATCCGTCGGCTCGCTGGTGACGCGTCCGATGACACTCGAGTTCGACCTCGAGAACGGACGTCGTGGCCACCGGGAAACCGCCGTCGCCGAGCGGCTCTGTGCATTGACGGGGGCCGAAGCGGCAACGGTCGTCAACAACAACGCAGCCGCGTTGATGCTCACGCTCAATACCTTCGCTCGTAGCAAAGAGGTGCCCGTTTCCCGAGGCGAATTGATCGAAATCGGAGGCAGTTTCCGTCTGCCGGAATTGATCAACCAATCCGGTTGCGTGCTACGCGAAATCGGGACCACCAACCGGACACACCTGACCGACTACGAAGCGGCCGTCAACGAGCACACCGGCTGTTTTCTGAAGATTCACCCCAGCAACTATCATATTCAGGGATTTACCCACACGGTCGCCCGCCCCGATCTCGTGACCCTGGCCCAGCGCTACAACCTGCCGCTCTGCGAAGATCTCGGCAGCGGCTCGCTGGTCGACTTATCCCGCTACGGACTGCCTCGTGAGCCTACCCCGCGCGAGGTACTGGACCAGGGCGTGGACGTGGTTACGTTCAGCGGCGACAAGCTGCTCGGCAGCATGCAGGCGGGGTTGATCGTGGGGCGCCGGGCTTTGATCGATGCGTTGAATGCAAATCCGATGAAGCGTGCGATGCGCGCCGACAAGGTCACGCTCGCGTACCTGGAGCAGAGTCTGGCGTTGTTCGACCACCCGGACCGTTTGATCGAACACGTGCCGGCACTACGAATGCTGGCTGCGTCAGTTGACGTGGTGCGCGCCCGCGCGCTGAAAGTTCGCGACGACCTGCGCCAACTGCTGCCTGAGTGCACGGTCGACACAAGTGCATCGCACGCACAGATCGGCAGCGGCGCCCAACCGGACAGAACCGTCCCCAGCCACGCGGTAGTAGTAACGACCGCATCCAGCATCGAGCAAGTCGAAGCACGTTTTCGCGCGTTGCCGACCCCGGTAATCGGCCGTATTCACAAGAGTGCGCTCTGGCTGGATATGCGGGCGGTCGAAGACATCCAGTCACTGCGCGCGACCCTGGCGGTGCTGTCCCCGTGAATTTCGCGCTTGCCGGCCACGTCGACCACGGCAAGTCGAGCCTGGTCAAGGCCATCACGGGTGTCTGGACAGACCGGCTGGATGAAGAACGACGCCGCGGCCTGACGATTGATCTCGGCTTCGCGTACCGCACGTTTGGCGACACCCGCGTAGGTTTCGTAGACGTTCCAGGCCACAGCCGCTTTATCCACAACATGCTGGCAGGCGTAAACCCGGATCAGCATGCGTTGATGGTGGTGGCCGTAGACGACGGTCCCATGCCTCAAAGCATTGAACACCTGCAGATCATGCAACTGGCAGGCCTGCGCTCCGGCACGGTGGTGCTGACCAAGATCGACGGCACGCCGGCCGAACGCGTACGGGACGTACACGCGCAGCTCGACCGGCTCCTTCAAGGCACGTTTCTGGAGACCGCGCAGCGCTTCCCGGTGGACAGTCTTTCCGGCAACGGCGTCGACACACTGCTGCAACACCTCGAGTCGACGGCCGCAACCCACGAGCGCGACGCGCACGACGCGCGTTTCCGATTGGCCATCGACCGGGCGTTCGTCCTGAAAGGCACCGGCGCAATCGTTACCGGCACGATCGCGAGCGGCCGCGTTGCGCGGGGCGACACCGTGCGCCTGTTTCCCGGCGGCGAATCGGTTCGCGTCCGCGAGCTGAGAGCGCAGGATGTCGCCGCCGAAGCAGCGTCGCGGGGAATGCGCTGTGCGCTCAACGTCGTGGGTGTGGAGATCGACGCGTTACGCCGCGGCATGTGGCTGCACGCCGGATCGGCCCAAGGACACGATCAGATCGTCGTCGATCTAACGGTGCTGGACGACTTTCCCCGCACAGTAAAACACTGGCTTCCGGTGCACGTGTATCACGCCACCACTCATTCCACCGGGCATCTGGCGATGCTCGCTGCAAACAGGTTGGCGCCCGGCGACACGGAACGCGTAGAACTGCTGTTGGACGCCCCCGTACTCGCGAAACGGTTCGACCGAGTGGTGGTGCGCGACCAGGGCCTCGACTGTACGCTCGGTGGCGGCCCCGTCATCGACAATCGTCCAAGCGCAAAGCGCCGCCGCAGACATCCCACTCGGCTCGCGCAAATCGCCGCCGCGTCCCATCCCGATGCGGTGTCGAGCTTGATCGCCCACCTCGAAAACGGACCCGTCGAGACTGCACCATTTTGCGACCTATGGGATGTGTCTGTTGAATCACTGGCGGCCGACGCGCAGACACCAGCCGTGCACGACCACAACGGTACGTGGGTACTCCCCAAACTCTGGGAACAATGGCGCAACGACACCCTGGCCGAGGTGCACGACCAAATGCAGGTCCATACCCACGAGCAGGGGCGCAAAGCCAATGAACTGATGCGCGTGCCCGCCGCGTTCCGCGACGCGGTGCTGGCGGACCTGGTGAACGACGGCGCGCTCACTGTGAACGCCGGGCGGTACAGTACGCCAGACTTCCAGGTAACACTGAGCGAAACCGAGCAGCGCCTGCTCGATCGCGTGGCTCCGCTGATGCAAGGTACTCAGCCACCGAGCGCGGGCGACATGGCGAAAGAACTGCGGATCGCGCAGCCGGCCTTCGAGAAGGGTCTCGCTGCGCTTGCGGCCAAGGGCTGCGTTGTGCGCGTGGCAGACAAGCGCTACTTCCTACCCGAACCTCTGCGTGATCTCGCCGAACTCGCGGAGCGTCTGCAACGCTTCACGGTCCGGGAGTTCCGGGACGCGTCGGGCGCGGGCCGCAATACCGCCATTCAGGTGCTCGAGTACTTTGACAGTCGCGGCTTCACTCGCCGCTACGACAACGAACGGGCGGTCGTCGGCGACGTTGGCCGCGCACTCCAACAACGCTGACGAGTCCGCCAGCACGGCATGCTAAGCTTTTCCGCGGAAGAGTATCGTCCCCGGTGGGGCGCGCGGCCTTCAAAGCCGTTGAGGTGCGGACGACGCGCCTGGTGGGTTCGACTCCTACCTCTTCCGCCATTCGCAATCCTCCGCTGAACCGCCAAAGCCGCATCTCGGCGGCCGTCCGTCTACAATGGGCGTCTGCCAGAGACGTCCACGCATGCCCAACAGACTGATCATAGACGGCCCGTTCCGGATGAAGCGCGGTGAAATCGCGTCGCCAACGATCGCGTATGAAACCTGGGGGGCGCTGAACAGCGCCCGTGACAACGCACTGCTGATATTCACCGGACTGTCGCCGTCGGCACACGTCGCGTCGTCCGATGAAGACCCAAGCACCGGCTGGTGGGAAGACATGGTGGGACCCGACAAGCCCATCGACACCAACCGGTATTACGTCGTCTGTATCAATTCACTCGGCAGCTGTTTCGGTTCCACCGGGCCCGCGTCGATCAACCCTGCCACAGACGCGCAGTACCGTTTGACGTTTCCCGTATTGAGTTTGGAAGACATCGCAAACACTGGTGCCGTGCTGCTGAGTCATCTGGGCGTCGACCGGTTGCATACGGTGATTGGCGCATCGATGGGCGGCATGACCGCACTCGCGTTCGCGATGCTTCATCCGAAACGTGTCCGCGGGCTCCTTTCAATATCGTCAGCGGCGCGCAGCCTGCCCTTCTCGATTGCGCTACGGTCGCTGCAGCGCGAAATCATTCGCAAGGATCCTGTCTGGAACAACGGTAACTATCCACCGCCTGGACCGGTGGAGGGGATGCGACTCGCACGCAAGCTCGGCATGATCACGTACCGATCCGCCGCCGAGTGGACCCAGCGATTCGGACGAGAGCGGGCAACCGACGAACCCAAAGACGGCCACCCGTTCGGCATCGACTTCGAAGTGGAAGGCTACCTGGAAGCGCACGCGAACAAGTTCATAGGCGCGTTCGATGCAAACTGTTATCTGTATCTTTCCCGCGCGATGGATCTGTTCGACGCTGCCGACCACGGCGGCTCCCTTCCAAGCGCGTTCGCCGATCTGGAACTTACGCGTGCGCTGGTGATCGGCGTGGACACGGATTTTCTGTTTCCGGTAACCCAGCAAGCCGAACTGGCCGCCGCGCTTTCAGAACAGGGTATCGACACCCGATTCGAACAGCTGGCTTCGCTGCAGGGTCACGATTCGTTTCTGGTGGACATGGACCGCTTCCGGCCGCCGATCGCGGCCTTCTTCGAGGACGACTAGCCGCCACGTACCGGCTTCAACGATGGGCGATCCCCTGCGCCTCGAGCGCCGCAAATATGCCAGCCGCATCGAGATAGCCGCCCGCCAACAGACGCCGTTCACCCGTTGCTGATGCGATGAGCAGGTTCGGCAACGCCTGAGTCCCGTATTGGCGCGCGTGTTCGAACTCGAACTTGAGGCGGGTTCGAAGCTTCGCATCGTGCAATGCGTGGCTCAGGCGTTGCCCGTCAAGGCCAGATCTCTCCGCACGTTGCACCAAGTAGTCGACATTGTTTACGTCGCTACCGTGCACGAAAAAGTCCTGCTGGATGCGGTGCAGAAACTCGAACGCCGGCGCACCTAACTCGTCGCTCGCAAATCGAACCGCCAGACAAGGGAGCACGCTGTTATAGACGAACCCGGCCGTGATCGAATCGCCAAATCGGGCTCCAGTGGTACTTGCCACCTCGCGCCAGATCCGGAAGATCAGCCGTCGGCCGTAATCCCCTACAGGCTGCGTGGAATGGGTGTTTATCCCCGCGAGAACCAGGTCCAACCTGAGCTTCGCCGGATCACACTCGCGTCGTACCGTATCGATCGCATCGCGCATTCCCCAGCACCATGAGCAGATGGGGTCCGTCACTACGAGCAGCGTTATTCGATCCGCCATTCGTCCTCGACAACGTCACCGATAACGGTCGCATCCGGATATCCCGCGACGCGAAGATCGGACACGCACGCCTCGGCGCGGGGCGCGGCGATTCCGAACAACAGGCCACCCGACGTTTGCGGATCTGCAAGCAATCGAACACTTGCAGTGTCGGACGTGGCCACGTCGAATAGCGTGAGCGCGCTGGCGTTCTGGTCGTGCAGCGAACTTTCCAGTCCGTCGACAATGCTTTCGCGGGCGCCGGCGAGGGCCGGAACAGCAGTCCCATTCACGCGCACGCCGACGTTCGACGCGCGCAGCATCTCACTCAAATGACCGGCAAGTCCGAATCCCGATACATCCGTGGCCGCGCTCACCCGATGGGCTCGGAGCACGTTGGCCGCTTCCACGTTCGAGCAATCCATCACGTCGAGCGCGCCCAGTGCGCGGTCGATGCGCACTCGGCCTTGCGCGTAGCCGGCAAGCAGCACACCTGTCCCGAGTGGCTTCGTCAGCACAAGCACGTCGCCGGAGCGCAAGCCCGACTTGCGCCAGGATTTCTGCGTAAGTTCGCCTGTTAATGCCAGTGCCAGCGACAGCTCCGACGCTTCGGCGGAATGACCACCCACGAGGGGCACGCCGTGCGCGTTCAACACCGCGCATGCGCCCAGCAGCAGCGCATGCAAATCGTCTTCGACAAGGGTGGTAGCCATCACCGGCACGGTAGCGAGCGCAAGTGCGTGCGCCACGCGGCCACCCATTGCGACGATGTCGTTCATCGAATGATGCGCCACAATGCGTCCGAAGCGGTACGGGTCATCAACCACCTGCCGGAAGCCGTCGATCGTAAGCAATACCCTGCCGGTCGTGCGGACCAACGCGGCGTCGTCACCAATGCCCAGTTCCTGTTCCGCATCGGGCTGTTCAGGCAACTGCTCCAGCACCCGCAGCAGCGGATCCGCGCCAATCTTGGCGCCGCAGCCACCGCAACGCATCGCCGAGCCACTGAGGTCCTGTAGCAGGGCGTCGGGCAACCCCCACGCCGGCGTCGCCATTTCCGGCAGCTCGTTGAATCGGCGCATGAACCGCCTGTCTATGAACTCCTTCCAGCGCCACGCCCATGTGCCCTCGAACGCCCAGCGTCCCCGACTGGCCACAGCAACCCCGGGTGCGGTGCCGATCAGGCTCAGAAATGCTTTCTGGGGCCGAAAGCGTGCGAGCCGGTGCCCGTACGCGCTTGCCCGCAGATTGCGATTGAGGACCCTACCGGCACGTACCGCGAAGACACCCGATTTCGGCCGAGGACTCGGCAACGACGCAATGTCACCTGCCGCGAAGACCCCGGGGTGAGACGTGCTCTCGAGCGTTTTGCCAACGGATACGAACCCGGCGGCGTCCGTTGCAAGACCGGAATCTGTCACCCAGGAAGGCGCGGAGACCCCCGTGGCAGAAAGGACACAATCGCTGTGGCGTTGTTCGCCGGACGCCAGCGTCACCACTCCGTCGTGTACGCTCGTTACGCGTTGCTGCACCAGCTCGATACCCGCGGCGCGCGCCGCGGCACACACACGACGCCGCGCAGGTTCCGACTGTTCCGGCAGCCAGGACGCGCCGATCACCGATATCTCGACTTGCGGAGGCAGACTCCGACGTGCGGCCATCGCAAACTCGAGGCCACCCGCGCCACCACCGATGATCGTGAGCCGTCCGCCCGGGTCGAATGTCCGCGCAATCTGTTTCCACTTCGGCAGGAACGCAGCGATCGGTTTCAGCGGCGCTGCTTCGCCACCAAACGTCTCAGGTGTTGCCCCGGAATTGATCGAAAGCACGTCGAACCGCACGCCCGGGCGGTCGCGACACAACACGCGGCGTGTTGCCAGATCCAAGCCGGTTACTTCGTGATGGTAGAAGCGCGCGTTCGCAAAGCGCGTGAGCCGCCCGAGGTCGATCAGAATGTCCGCCTCGCTGTACACGCCGGCGATGAATCCCGGCAACATGCCCGAATACGGTGAGAATGCTTCCCGCGATATGACGGTGAGGCGTACCCCCGGCAGCGGAGCCATTCCGAACTGCTTGATCACCTGTACGTGCGCGTGGCCGCCACCGATCAATACCAGATCGCGGACCACCGGCACTGGTGAGGGGTTAATCGTCGAAGTCGAGATAATCTAAATCGTTCGCCAATTGACGCTCTTCACGCCGCCGTTCAATCGCACGCCGCGCTGCGAGCGAACGCGCATCGCGTTCGCGTGCAGTCAGTTCCAAGTCTGCATCCGCAAAGTCGTCGTCTGAATCGCCGTCTTCGAAGTCATCGAGGCCATCTTCGCTCATCTCGGCGAAGTCGTCGTCCGAATCAACCGAACCTTCTACGTCGTCTACTTCGTCGTCAGGGTCTTGTACATCGAGATCGCTCATTCCCGAGTTACCATCCTGAGCACCGTCCTTAGTTCACCCCGCCTGTCATGCGGGGCACCCAAAATTGCCTGATATGGAAAGCGTAGGCATCCGCTCGCTTTTTAGGACGGCACCCGATGTGTGTCAAGGTGTTTTGGCACGAAAGGTCGCAGACGTTCACATTGTGTGGTGCGACGCCGTCGCACGTTGAACGCGATCCACTCGAGCGGCGTAGGATTGGCAACGCATGCATTGACACGTCAAGCGTGTCCAATGTCTGCGTAAGTTGGAACCGCTGCGTCGAAGATGCGATATTGACCTATTCTGGTCGCCAGAGAGCCCTATGGCGAACGCAATCGAAAAACTCGACAAGTTCGACCGGCAGATTCTTGCATTCCTGCAGGACGACGCGTCGTCGACCACCGCGAGCATTGCAGAACGCATCGGGTTATCCACAAACGCGGTATGGCGGCGCATACGCAGCCTAGAGGAGTCAGGGATCATTCGCGCGCGCGTCGCGTTGCTGAGCGAGGACAAACTTGGGCTCGGCACCACCGTCTTTGTGGGACTGAAGACGAGCGAACATTCGCAAGGTTGGCTGGACACGTTCGCGCAAGGTGTGAAAGCTATACCCGAAGTCGTTGAATTCTACCGAATGAGCGGCGACGTCGACTATCTTCTAAAAATCGTCGTGCGGGACATCGACCACTACGACAGGGTCTATAAGAAATTGATTGGCGTGGCACCCCTGCACGACGTTTCGTCGTCGTTCGCAATGCAGCGCATCAAATCGTCGACCGCGTTACCCTTGAGTGAACTGCCATGACGTCAGGGCCAATCAGCGGTCGAACGCGACGCGCTCTCCGTCAGTAGACACCAGCGGTCCGCACCCCGGCCGGTAGGTGTTGCGGATGCTGAAGAGCAGATCGCGCTGCGCCATACGCGGCAGCGTGCGACCGGCTTCAACCACACCTGCGCGACCCTGGTGGATCGGCATCGACGCGCTGAACAAACTGTCTGCCGGGTCCAACGTGAACCCGTAGCGCAAATCAGCCGCGATCAAACGCGTGGGCTCCTGTGGGTCATCCAACGCATAGTGCAGCAGGCCCATCGAAAACCAGTCCATGATTGCGCCTTCCCGCGTCTCGAGAAACTGCGTAACAAGATCACCGTGAGCGTTGCGTCGCGTACCCCACGTGAGCCGACAATGCGGTCGCCAGGTGGTGACATACGCAACGTGGTCGACCCCACGCACGTCACGTGCGACGAGGCGCCTGAGGTGTGTCTGCAGCACAGTGGGAAACGCCCGCACTTCGCCTCGTAGCTCCACGCCGCGCGATGCCAGGTCTGCTTCGGCAATTGCCTGAGCGGTACGGTTCTGCAACCACCCATAGCCCAGGTAGGTACTGGAGACGAGCAGCGCCACGGCGGAAACGGCGCGGGTGTGCCGGCGCGTCGGTGGCCATAGGAGGATCAGACCCGCGAGCAGCAACCCAGTGTAAATCGGATCGATGATCGGCATGGCGGGAATGGCGAATCGCGCATCGGAAAATGGCAGCAGCAGCTGGGTCCCGTACGTGGTCAGTACGTCCAGCAGCGGATGCGACCAGAGCGCAAGCACGGCCACCAGCATGCACCAGCGGCGCATGTCCACAGCGTTCCTATACACCGCGCGCCACCACAGATAGCCCAACAGCGGGCCGACCACCGGCGCAAACACCAGCGCGTGGGTAATGCCTCGGTGCAACACCAGGTGATCGAAAAAACTACCGCCGACGTAGAACAGCACGTCAATATCAGGAAACGCACCCGCAACCGCACCCAGCGCTACCGCGGACCGGCCCAGCTTATGGCCTGCTACCGCGTGTCCCACGACGCCGCCCAGCGCGGCTTGAGAAATCGGATCCATCAGGCGTAGACCTTCCCAGCGCAATTGGATACGCAAGTGATTACCATGCGCGTTTCGCATACGTGGAGTAGCCCATTGGAACTGTTCTCGATCGAAAACCTATTCACACTCATGATGTTGATTCTGCTCCAAGCCGTGCTGGGCTTCGACAACCTGCTCTATATTTCGCTGGAGTCGAAACGGGTTGAACCGAGCCAGCAGCGGCGCGTACGCCGCCTGGGAATCGGGCTCGCCATCGTACTGCGAATCGTGTTGCTTTTCGCAATTCTCGGGCTGATCCAGTACGTGCAGAATCCGTTATTCGGCATCCACATCGGCGAATGGATTCACTCGGATTTCAACCTGCATTCGCTGATCGTGCTCGCCGGCGGGGTGTTCATCATGTACACCGCAATCAAGGAAGTGTGGCACATGACCAACTACGAGCCTCATCACGCCTCGCAGGCATCGCCGAAATCTACCGCCGCTGCAATCACTGCGATTGTGGTGATGAACGCCATCTTTTCCATCGACTCGATACTGAGCGCCATCGCGCTTACCGACGTTTTCATCGTGATGGCCGTGGCCATCGTGATTGGCGGCATTCTGATGATCTGGCTGGCGGACCACATAGCGGAGTTTCTGAAACGCAACCGAATGTACGAGGTGCTGGGGCTGTTCATACTGCTCGTTGTCGGCATCATGCTGATTACCGAGGGCGCACATTTGGCACACTTGTCCCTATTCGGTCACCCGATTGAACCGATGACCAAATCAACCTTCTACTTTGTGATTGCCGTGCTTGTGCTCACAGACCTGGTGCAATCCCGCTACCAGCGGCGCCTGCTGCGCGCCGCGGACGCACAACAGCAGGCCGCGGCGGCTAACTGACCGCCCGGCAGCGTCACAGCAAACGCATCTGTTTCAGATCGAAGCGCATGCCCGGCGCCGCGACGGTCGCCATCGCGCCTGCTTCGTTCGCAAGCTTGTGCTTGAACTGCAGGGCCGCATCTTCGTCGCCATGTACGAGAAACACCGGCGGACGACCCGTGAAGGAACGATACCAGCGCAGCAGGTCATTCTGGTCGCCGTGCGCGGACATACCGCCAACCGTATGCACGTTGGCGGCAACTTCAAACTCCCGCCCGTGCACGCGTACGGTGTCGGCACCCTCGATCAATCGGCGCCCGAGAGAGCCCGGCGGCTGGAAGCCCGTGAACAGCAGACGCGTATTTGCCTTGCCGAGGTTGCGTTTCAGGTGGTGCAGCATGCGTCCGCCGTTGAGCATTCCACTTCCGGCAATCACGATAGCGCCACCCTCAATGCGGTTGATCTCCCGCGACTGATCCGCGGTCCGGCTCAGAACGAGGTTATCGAGCATGGGCATAGGGTCCACGTCGCGGCGCAGCGTAGTTGCCTCGTCATCGTAAAGGTGCGGGTAATCCCAGTAGATCTCGCTCGTCTTGATCGCCAGCGGACTGTCGAGGAACACGCGCCACCGTCGCATGTTCCATTCGTCGAAGTGTTTGCCGAACTGGTAAAGCAGTTCCTGGCTTCGGCCCACGGCGAACGCCGGAATCAGCACGTTACCGCCCTCGTCCGCGGCGGCGTCGAGAATTTGCTGCAGCTCATCGAGGGTGCTCGAGCGGTCGCGATGATTGCGCCCCCCGTACGTACTCTCCATAAGCACCACGTCCGCATGACCGATGGCGACCGGGTCACGCAGGATAGGTGTGTCGTACTGGCCCAGGTCCCCTGAAAACACGACGGTACGCTCCTCCGCGCCCGCTTCCTGCACGCGCACCTCGACCAGGCACGACCCCATAATGTGGCCCGCATCATGAAAACGCACCGCCACCCCCGGACAGACGTCTACCCAAGTGCGGTACTTCACACCAGCCATT
Source organism: Candidatus Azotimanducaceae bacterium (assembly GCA_965216695.1). Classification (GTDB taxonomy): domain Bacteria; phylum Pseudomonadota; class Gammaproteobacteria; order Pseudomonadales; family Azotimanducaceae. Next base: position 503,825 of record OZ244212.1, read on the forward strand.
AAGCCAATCGCGGCGCGGGCGTCGTCGACGGTGTACAACGGCTCGATCGGCTCCTCGCCCCGCTTCTCGCGTCTGCGATTTTCGTGCCGGGCAAAGCTCGCCGCCAGGTACGCTCCGTCCTCAAGAAGAATCTCGGCCAGATCGCAGGTGGCATTGTGTGCGTGGATCACACCCGAGAATCCCCGCCCGACCAGCAACGGCAACCGCCCGGAGTGATCGATATGCGCGTGACTCAGAATCACCGCGTCGATCTCGCGCGCATCAAACGGGAACGGCTCCCGGTTGCGGGCTTCCTGCCGCCGCCCTCCCTGAATCATGCCGCAGTCGAGCAACACACGCGTTTCACCTACCCGCAATATGTGGCAACTGCCCGTGACCTCCCCGGCTGCGCCAAAAAACTCCAATTCCATGCTTAACTCACCTTCAATAGTGTCGGGGCATCTCAGCAGCGCCTCCATCACCCCAGGCACCCCGGGCACCTCGGGAACGGTCGATGTGCGCAACCCTTTCGCGAATTGCCGGTATCAGCTCCTTACCGTATTCCTCCGCGTCCCCGTAGGGGTCGAAGCCACGAATCAGGACGCCGCTTACACCCAACTGATAGTACGCACCAATCGCATCTGCAACCTGGTACGCGGTTCCCACCAACGCCGTAGAATTGCCGCTGCCGTGGGCGGCGGCTGCGATCGGTACCCAAAGACGTTCGTCGTGAATCTCACCGCCTTCGATCAGTCGCACCAGCCGGCGCGCTGTCTCGGCCTCCGGCACGCGGCGACGGGGTGCGCGAGCCCCAGCCTTCACGTCCGCTAGAATCTGCTCCGCACGCGCCCACGCCTGCGCCTCGGAAGCACCGATAATCGGACGAAAGGACACATTGAAACGCAGCGGTTCAAGCCCCGCGCGCGGGAAAGCCCGGAGTTCACGAATCAGCGCCCGGATCTGGGCCCGCGGTTCGCCGAATAGCGCGTAGGTGTCCGCCCACGACGCGCCTACCGGCTTAGCGGCCTCGGACACCCCTCCAAACCACAGCGGAACATGAGGCGTCTGCTTACAGCGAACCTCTGAATAGGCCCGGTCGAGCCGATAGAAGGCGCCGTGGTAGTCAAACGGCGAATCTGCGGTCCAGGTTCGGCGCAGAATCTCCATGTACTCTGCGGTACGGGCGTAACGCGCGTCGTGGCCAACGAAATCCCCATCCCGGCGCTGATCTGCGTCGACGCCTCCCGAGATAATATGCAGCCATATCCGACCTCCGGTGAGCTGATCGAGCGTCGCAACTTTGCGTGCGGCGAGCGTCGGCGCTACGAAACCGGGCCGGTGAGCGACCAGAAACTGCAGCGTGCGGGTGTGGGCCGCTGCGTATTGGGCGATCGAGAACCCGTCGGCCGACGCGCTGCTGTAACCCACTAACGCGGCGTCAAACCCGGATGCTTCGTGAACCCCAGCAAAATCGGCAACGTACGCCGGATCGACGCCGCCACCCACGATGTGAACCGTGGAGCCGGCTCCTGGAGCGGCAACGCCTATCATGCCGAGAACGTTGATCGGCACTCCGGATCCTTAGTATAAGTTTTTATTTTTCAGTAGTTTAAAGGATATTTCTCAGAACGCCAGGCGCAACACGCTTTCCGCGACGCAGGCCGGCTTGTCCTGATCCTTCACCTGCACCGTCATTTCGTTCACGATCTCGAGCATGCCGCCTTTCTCTTCGACACTCTTGATGCACCCTACGGTTCGAATCTGCGCCCCAACCGGCACCGGTGACGGGAAGCGCACGCGGTTCCAGCCGTAATTGATCCCTAGCTTCACACCATCCACCTCGGGAATTCCGACACCTTCGCCACCGGGAAGAAAACTCAATATCGAAAGCGTCAGTTGGCCGTGCGCGATCGGTGCGCCGAACGGGCCGACCTTGGCGCGCTCGGGATCCACGTGGATCCACTGGTGATCCATAGTCGCGTCCGCAAAAGCGTTGATGCGATCCTGCGTAATCTCGAACCACTCCGTGGGTTCCGATGGCTGATCGATCCGCTCACTGAGAAGTTTCTTTCCGTTTTCGAGTGCATTGTTCGACATGATCCGTCCCCTGTTCCTGGCAAGCATTTATGGGTTGATTTCGAATGCGTGCATGGTCGCCGACCTGCGCGCCCGTGTCGATGGCGCACTGGTGTCCCGATACCGGTGCAACGACACGACTAAGGCGCACGTAAGGCGCACCGCCGAGCAAGTGCGCGGCTAGCCAATTGCGACTGTCAACCAGCCCGCACTATTCCCGGCACCACCGCGCATATTGCAATTATTTCTTTCTATCCAACGGAAAACTTCATGTAAAATGTGCACGTTTTGCAGGTAACCAACTGTTTTTCGGGGGTAGGATGCCATTGCAAACTGCGAGAAACCGACGAAACGGGTGCGGCGGCATTCGGAACGCGGACAACGTTTAGCACGCTTAGGTAAACCCAAGCTAGACAGACCGAAGCCAACGGATTCTACGCAGCGCCACCCCCCAATCTGGCTGTTAGCAGTTGGCCAGCAGGCGGACCCGGTTGCAACGCGGCAGCCAGGTCAACGAGGTGTCGTGACCATGGTTATGGACATCATGGTCATGGACATAGAGCCATGAACATATATGTAGATTGGCATGTGGAAGGAGTGTCGGTTGGCTCGAACGGTTTTGAGCGTCTCCAGCGCAAGAGCATCCTCGTTAGAGACGTACCGGCAGTTACAATGCTTTCACAAAAAACGACATCTCGAGGGTTTAGCTGACGCGGGGATTCATGGACACTTGTCCACGAACTCGCAGGGAGCGGAGTCAATGAAACGGGAAGGGAACAGCTCGACCTATTTCACTCTTGCAGACCCAAAAAGTTCGACGTAATTGACCGTCGCGCACGATAAACGCACGGTCCCAAATTTTCGAAAATTCGGGAGATCTACACATGAATAGAATCCTTTCTTTCCTTCGGGACGAAGAGGGTCTGACGACGGTCGAGTACGCCATCGCCGGATCTCTGGTTGCTCTGGTCGTCGTTGGCGCGTTCACCGCTCTGGGTAGCGCGGTTGGCTCTGCGATCAACGAGATGACCAGCGTCATCAACGGCAGCGGCAGCGGCGGCGCGGCTACGTAATAGCCTCACCGCCAGACAGGCGGCGACCCTAAGGCCGCCGCCTGTTCGCCCACCGGCCCTCGCAAACGCACCGAGTACTGAACTCCGCGAACGCATGAGGACGCATCACCCACAATGCTCGACCATATCTCCATAAACTTTGCCCTGCTCGCCACTCTTCTAGCGCTCGCGACTTGGTTTGACATCCGCCAATCTAGAATTCCAAACAGCATTGTATGTCTCGTCCTGGTACTCGGATTCGGAACCCAGGCGTCAGTTTCCGGCTGGACCGGCGTTGTATCCGCCGGCTACGGCTTCGCTGTCGCCTTGGTGTTGCTATTGCCCTTCTATGCCCTCCGCGCGCTGGGCGCAGGAGATGTTAAGTTAATTGCCTCTGTAGGCGCTTTCGTGGGTGCAAAAAGCATTCTCGGCACGATTGTCGCCATCATGCTCTGCGGAGGAGTGTTCGCGCTTGCGGTTGTGGCGACGCAACGGCTGAAAGCTAGCACGACCGCCGGTCCTGTCGATATGCCATTGGGAACCAGAAAGACCAAGTTTCCATTTGCCGCATCCATCGCATGCGGCACGCTGGGCTACCTGACGCTTGCAGGACAGATCCTATGATCCACCGACATCTGCATATAGGCTAGGCACACGCAAATGAACAGTACTCAGGCTATCGACGTGAACGTTCAACCTGCTGGCATTTCAACCCTGGCGGATCTCGCGCCGCGACCGACAACGATCGAGCAAACCGGGCTCACCGAGAGCTTCGTTGTGGATCTGGTTGCCAAACATCTGATCGACGGCGGCGTATTGACCATGTCCACGCTGTGCAAGCGCATGGGCCTGAGCGCGAAAGTCCTCGACGAAGCAATGACCTTCATGCGCCAGGCGGCCCTTGTCGAAGTGCTGGCTGCGTCGGACTCCGGCTCGAGCTTGCGCTACCACCTGACGGATCGGGGTCGGGCTACCGCTCTGGAAGCGATGGCGCGCAATGGCTATGTCGGCAAAGCGCCAGTACCACTCGCACGATACCGAGAGCTCGTCAAGAAACAGACCGTGCACGGCCGAAGCGTAACGCTCGCTCAGATGCAGCAGGCTTTCGGACACATGGTGCTGCGCGAGGAACTCAGAGACCAGCTCGGACCGGCGATGAACTCCGGCCGCGCGATATTCATATACGGACCTGCCGGTACAGGCAAGACGTACATTACCCAACGGCTGGCTCGCTTGTTTCCGCACGAGGTCCTGATTCCGCACGCAATCATGATCAACGAATACACGGTGTCGGTGTTTGATCCAATATTGCACAAGGCGATTGAACCCGCGACATCAGGCGCCGCGAATCAGCTCGTTCTCGAGGGTCACGATGCGCGATTCGTCGCATGCGAGCGGCCCGTGCTGATCAGCGGTGGCGAACTTACGGCCGATATGCTCGAAGTTCAGTTCGACGCGAGCACGAAAACGTACCGCGCACCGCTCCAACTGAAGGCAAACAATGGAATCTACATCATTGACGATATGGGTCGTCAGCAAGTTGCCCCCGAAACTGTTTTCAATCGCTGGATCGTTCCACTGGAAGAAAAGGTCGACTATCTGAGCCTCGGCACGGGACAACATTTCGACGTGCCTTTCGACGTTATTCTAATCTTCTCAACCAATCTTCATCCGCTAGACCTGGCGGACGAGGCATTTCTCCGAAGAATCGGCTACAAAATCGAATTCGGATACCTTGAACCAAAGGAGTACGATCTGATCTGGCAGGAGATCTGTGAAGCAAACGACATTCGATACGATCCGGCAATCGTGGATTTCGTTATCTCGGAGTTACATGAAACCAAAAACGTCCCGTTGTTGCCCTGTCATCCGCGGGACCTGATTAATATTGCAATCGACCGATGTGCCTACCAGGCAGAATCCCGAGAACTCACGCCTGAGAGTCTGGTGTGGGCATGGAACAACTATTTTGTATCAATGAAGAACCCTGAATCGTTTCGCGGTCAGGCAAGGGTACGAGAAGGAGATCAAACATGAGACGCAGAGGAATCACCCTCATACTGTTCTCGCTGGTCCTTGGCGGCGCCGCCGCATGGCTTGCGAACAACTGGCTCGAAACGCGGCTACTCCCCGCAGCAGAAGCATCTGATGTTGAAACCGTTGTCGCGGCCGCGATCGCCATTCCGTACGGAACGAAGATCGACGAACGTCATACCAAAGTCATAGAGATCCCGAAGGGTACTGCCCCCGAAGGCGCGATCCGTAGTTTGGAGGACGTGTCGGGCAAGGTGTCCAAGCAACCGATGGCGCGGGGTGAGATTCTGATCGGCCCAAGATTCGCCGATCACGCGGCCGGTAGCACGCTCGCGGCGTTGATCCAGGAGAACAAACGTGCGATCACGCTGCGCGTCAACGACGTTGTCGGCGTTGCCGGTTTCCTGCTCCCGGGCAACCGCATCGACGTGTTGGCCACGCGCAAGGTCGGTGGCCGCGCTGTTACAGAGACGGTCTTGCATGACCTAAAGGTGCTTGCGGTGGACCAGACGACATCGACCGAAAAGAACGAACCCGTGATCGTTCGGGCAGTAACCCTTGAAGTCACGCCGAAAGAAAGTCATACGCTGGTCAAAGCGCGGTCGGAAGGCAGCATCCAGCTAACGCTGCGCAACCCGCTCGACGACTACGAAGAGCCAGAACCGATCGCGGAGGCACCTAAACCCGCGCCCCAGAAGCGAGTCCGCCGAGCGCCCCCGTCGACCGACACACAGGTGACCATAATTCGGGGTACCCGCACAACCCGAGAGAAGGCCAAGATTTAGCCGACGGAGAATACCGGGCGTAGCATCGCTGGAAACGAAAACGCTGGATACAAAAAAATAAGGCAATCATGATGATTCACCAAAAGAAAAATCTATCAGCTGCTGTTCTCTGCGCTTGCTTACTAGCGTGCAGCACCGCGATGGCACAGGATTCCACCGCGGACGGCATCAACCTGCAACGGGCAACGAACAATCTGTCGGTTCCGATCTTCAAGAGCCGGGTCGTGCAACTCGATGCGCCAGCAGCGAGGGTGTCCGTTGGTAATCCGGACGTAGCCGACATCCTGATTCTTCGAGCGACGCAGTTGTACGTACTCGGCAAGAGTCTCGGAACCACAAACGTTCTACTTTGGGATCGTCAAGATCGACTCATCGGTACCGTGAGCGTTGAGGTAGCGCACGATGTGGAATCGTTAAAGTACAAACTACACCAACTGCTCCCCGGGGAACCGATCGAAATTTACTCGGCGCAAAAGCGTCTGGTTCTTAAGGGCCAGATCTCGAGCGTGCCGAAGATGGATGCAGCATTAGCCATCGCGCAAGGTTATTTGGCAGACGTCAAGTCTGACAACAAGGCAGTCGGCGGCGTCATCAATATGCTGCAGGTCGGCGGCGGACAGCAGGTCATGTTGGAGGTGAAGGTCGCGGAGATCAACCGCACCGAACTCAAGCGACTAGACGCCAACTTCAATGTACTCAACGTCCGGAGCGACCAATGGAGCTGGGGCGGCGTGAACGGTGGCGCATCCTTTCCCGATGCAGTTTTCCCGCCCTTCAACTTCGTCGATCCCGAAACAGGAGCTGTTCTTACTCAACCCGGTGGGCGCATTCCCACGGTCGACGATTTTCATCCCTGGGGTATAGCGGCCGAAGAATTCGCGCCGGATACTCAGGTGATTCAGAATCAGGGTCTATTCGCACGCTTCCTCTCAAACTCGACGGCTTTCAACCTCGCCCTGGATGCTGCCCGCGAACAGGGCCTTGCGAAGATTCTTGCGGAACCGACCCTCACCACCCTTTCCGGAGAGGAAGCGAAATTTCTCTCGGGTGGTGAATTCCCGATACCCGTGCCACGGGGTGACAACGGAATAACAATCCAATTCAAAGAGTTCGGCGTGGGATTGACGTTTCTGCCACTGGTCCTGGGTGACGGCGTGATCAACGTTAAACTCAACGTGGTTGTCAGTGAACTCGTCAACGCCAACACCGTCGGGATAGGAGACACCGCCACCACCGCAGAGTTCGTAATCCCTGCACTATCAAAGCGCAGTGCTCGCGCAACCGTTGAGCTGCGCGAAGGTCAAACTATGGGAATAGCCGGCCTGATCAACGAAAACGTTAGAGAAGGCATCACAAAATTTCCTGGCCTTGGCGAGATCCCAATTTTGGGCGCACTTTTCCGAAGCCAGGAGTTTCTTACGAATGAAACCGAACTGGTGATTCTGGTTACACCGAAACTGGCGAAACCATTGCGCCAGCAGGACATCAGGCTACCGACAGATGATTTCGTACCACCAAACGATTGGGAGTTTTATCTACTCGGCCGATTGGAGGGTAGCAAACGAGACGCCGAAGAAGCTGGTACGGACGGTGAATATGGCCACAGGGTGGAAGAATGAAAGTAACTAATCGTTTTACAACATTGGGCGCAGGTCTGCTGCTGCTTGCAGTAACAGGTTGCGAAAACATGCAATCATCCAAGCTCGACGAAACGTTTGGGTCGTCGGTACGAGCCATGATTGCGAACCAGACCAAGGATTCTTCTCTTATCCCAAGCGAAGAGCCATTGGAATCGACGGATTCGCGTCGACTAAATAATGCTTTACGGACCTATCGTGACGATGTCGCCGACCCAGGAGCCGTTGACGCATCAACGGACATATCGATCGATTAACACCGATACGATTCGCGTCGTCTAATGGAGTTTAGTTTTGTTGCAAGAAGGGGGAAGTATGCAACGCTCGAATCGGACAGAAACAAGAAGTAACGCCAGCGCGAAACGCGCGCCGGCCGGCTGGCGCCAGACTGGCGCGATCATACCTGTTGTTGTGATCGCAATGGTGGCGCTACTCGCGATGATGGGGCTTACGCTCGACAGCGCGCATGGGCTGTTGAACAAGTCCAAGTTGCAGAACTCAGTTGACGCTGCCGCGCTGGCAGGCGCGAAGGTTCTGTGGGAAGACGAAGACACGGTACTCGCCGAAGCAGAAGCACGCGCAGTGTTCGGTCTAAACGCCGACGATGCTGGCAACAGCGAGATCAACGACTCGTATGACAGCAACGAGATGTCGTTGACTGTGCAGTTCTCGGAAGAACTGGATCCGTTTACGCCAGGAACTACTCCGGCAAACTTCATTCGAGTGCGCGCAACTGGGTTAGATCTGCCCGCGTGGTTCATCCGTATTCTTGGATTCAACACGAAGACCGTGGCAGCGAGCGCGGTCGCAGGACCCAGTCCATCATTGCGCAATGTTTGTAACGTGGCACCGATGATGGTCTGTGGCGAAGCGGACACCGATCCGGATGACGACAACTACTGGGGTTATGAACTTGATGCCCCTCAGGTACTCAAAACCACAGCGAGTGGCGGTGACTTCGAGATTGGACCCGGCAACTTCCAGTTGATTCGGCTCGAAGACGCCCAAGGTGGCGCCGATATTCGCGAGGCGATGGCTGGGTCTTATGATGCGTGCCTCGCGGACGACGAGAATATCGATACGGAGCCCGGCAACACCGTGGGCCCGTCGGTTCAAGGCATAAACACACGTTTCGGCATCTACAGCGGGCCGGTTAGCGCCGCGGACTATCCGCCGGATGAAGTCACGGAGTTTGGCAATCCACCATTGACGTACGAGGACATGGACAGCGACGGCGATGACGAGATCGTCTACGCCGACGAAGACGGCGACGTCGAGATCACGAGCGCAAACATTGACGACGCGGACTACGACATTTTTACCCACGACGACTACGAGAACTGGGCAGGCCCGACGCAGGTAGGCGGGGTCGAAGGCCGACGTATTCTCGCGGTTCCGGTCGGTATGTGCGACGGCACAACCAATGGCCAGGGACAGGTCGAACTGTTGGCGGTGCTGTGTTTTCACCTGCTGCAACCGGCATCGCAACACGGCCAGGAATCGCACATCTTTGGCCAGTTCGTTGGACCTGACTGCAACGCCAACGGCGATGCAGGCCCCGATCCCGACGATGGACCCGGCGTGGTGACGTTCTACCTTTACAAGGATCCTGACTCGACTGCGTCGTAGGTAACCTCAAATGGGACTAAGAAGTACATCAAGGAAAAGATTCGGCCAACGCGGCGTCGCGATGGTAGAACTCGCAATAGCGCTACCCGTGCTCTTGCTGATGATGATGGCCACCGCGGAAATCGGTCGGGCGTTCCTGCAATACCTGACGCTGACGCACTCCGTACGCGACGGCGTGCGCTATGCGATTCGGAACGCTGCGGACGGTACCACCGGCAACTACTCGATCACGGCGGATGACCTGACCGCTATTCGCAATTTGGTGGTCTTCGGAAACGAGGGCGGTACCGGTACCGCCCGTCTCCATGGCTTCGTTGTTACCGACGTGACTGCGAGTCTAACTGGCGACCGCGTGTCGGTCCTCGGGACCTACACCTATCAGCCAATATTTCCGTTCATTCCGACGTTCGGGATCATGGGCGACATATCCAATGCGATGACGCTGCGTTCCGAAGTCACGATGAAGGCGCTGTGAGGCGGATGACATGAAACATCCACCCCGGGCCAAGGAACAGTCGGGTCTTGCACTGGTTGAGTTTACGCTCGTGGCTACGCTGGCATTCATTGTGCTGTTCGGCATCCTTGAGATCGCACGGGCCTACTGGGTTGTCAATACACTTGAGGAAGCTGCGCGAAGGGGTGCCCGGCTCGCTGCGGTTTGTCTCGTCAACGATGCTGCGATCGCGGAGCTCGCAGTGTTCAATGCCTCGGGCGACACATCGGCCAGTCGGGTTCTGCAGAACCTGGACCCGACAGACATCGAAGTAGACTACCTGGACGAGAACGGCACACCAGTACCGGACTTTACCGAACCCAACTACCTGCTTATCCGATACGTACGTGTCCGGATTCGCAATTTTCAACATCAACTGCTGATACCATTTCTAAGACGAACAATTACGTTCCCCGATTTCGTATCAATACTACCCAGAGAAAGCCTCGGGGTGACGCGTACAACGACAGTAGATTGCTAAATCTGCTCACAGGCTCGAGAAAAGGAATCTCTGAATGACGGATCAGACGACAGTACTCATTGCCAGTCGCTCGGGCGAGGCGGTAACGAGTTTGCGGGACGCGATCGAAACGAACGGTCGCTACCGCGTCTCGACGTCCGTCATCGGCGACAACAACGACGATCCCCTGCGCGGTGTCGCCGAACTTCCCGATATTTTACTGCTGCGCGTGAACGGCCGGGCAATTTCGGAGCTCGAGGCGCTCGCTCAACGCGACCCGAACAAGCGACCGCCTCTCGTGGTTGTCGGCAGCGAACAGCACCCGGAAGCGATGCGTATTGCAATGAAGGCAGGCGCACGCGATTTTTTAGGAGATCCGCCTGACGCCGCCGATCTGATGAACGCACTGGAGACGATTCAGCCAACTAAGGCGTCTTCGGCAGGCCAGAGCTCGACGATCACCGCAATGATCAACGCAAAAGGCGGCGCAGGAAGCAGCTTCCTGGCAAGCAGTATCGCCCATGTGTTCGCTGAGGTGTCGCATTTCCGAACGCTCCTAGTAGACCTCGATTTTCAGTTCGGGTCTCTGCACGAATACCTAGACTTGAATCCGGATCGAGGCATTCTCGACGCCCTACAGGCCGTAGGCGAATTGGACAACGTAGCAATCGACGCGTACAGCTCAAAATTCAGCCGAAACTTGCGGGTAATGGCCGCCACTGAACCAATGGAGTCGTACGTCCCACAAGGGAGCGATTTCACGAGCCTGATGGATGTATTGAGCAACAGCTGCGACCGAATGGTGCTCGATGTACCGCGCCTGTTGGATGAGTATTCCGCAGCTGCGCTGCAGCGAGCAGACCATGTCGTGGTTGTGCTGCAACAAACCCTCCCGAGCCTACGCGATGCAACCCGACTGCGTAAGATCCTGATTGCGGAACTGGCCGTCGGCGAAGACAGAATTACTTACGCCGTCAACCGATACAGCAAGCATGCCGCAGTGCAGTTGCGAGACATCCGTACTGCGCTGAGCGTCGACGAACTCACCTTGATTCCCAATCAGTACAAGCTAGTCGCGGAAGCGATAGACATCGGCGTTCCCATCCTCACCCATGCTCCAAATGCACCCGTGTGCAAAGCGATCATGGAACTAGAGTCCAAACTTGGCGGCCAGTCGAGTGTTAAGGGCAAGGGTCTGTTTTCGCGGGCATTTTCCAGAATCAGGTCATAATCATGGTATCGATCATACGTAGACGCTCCGCAACGCCCGCCCCAATACCGGAGGCGAAGAAACCGGAGCCGCGACGCAAGAAGAACAAGGGCGAGCAACCCGACGAGGCAGAGCGCCTCACCACCGCATTGAGCGGAATTCAGCAGGAGTGGAAAGAGCAGACCCACGCCAAACTGCTCGACGTGATCGATCTGAGCGTGCTCGACTCATTGTCGCGAGACGAAGCCCGCACGCAGATACGCGAGATCTGCCTAAAGCTCCTGAACGACGCGACCGCGCCTTTGAACACCGAACAGCGCAACACGGTTGTGTCCCGTATTGAAGACGAAGTACTTGGGCTCGGTCCACTGGAACCGCTACTCGCCGACACCACGATCTCGGATATCCTGGTAAACGGCGCAAAGCAAGTCTATGTGGAACGACGGGGCAAGCTTTACCTGACGGACGTAACGTTCTCCAACGACCAGCACCTGATGCGGATTGTTGATCGAATCGTCTCAGCTGTCGGTCGCCGCGTCGACGAATCATCACCGATGGTAGACGCAAGGCTCGCCGATGGATCCAGGGTGAATGCAATAATTCCCCCGCTCGCGTTAGATGGCCCATCGGTGTCAATACGCCGTTTCGCCGTCGAGTTACTCAGCGTGGACGATCTGATCGAGTTCGGTACGCTCACCGAGGAGGTCGCGGAGGTACTACAAGCCATCGTCAAAGGACGCTTGAACATCCTCATCTCCGGAAGCACCGGCGCTGGTAAGACGACGATGCTTAACATCCTGTCGGGCTTCATCCCGCATGACGAACGCATTGTAACCATCGAGGATTCCGCGGAACTTCAACTCCAGCAACCACACACCGTGCGCTTGGAAACGCGCCCGCCCAACATTGAGGGCAAGGGCGAGATCACAGCCCGCGACCTAGTGCGTAACAGCCTTAGGATGCGCCCAGAACGCATTATTGTAGGCGAGGTGCGTTCGGGCGAAGCGCTCGACATGCTGCAGGCAATGAACACCGGTCATGACGGTTCACTGACTACAGTGCACGCCAACACCCCGCGCGACGCATTGGGACGGATCGAAAACATGGTTTCCATGACAGGTATCCAGTTCCCAATCAAAACGTTGCGTGCGCAAATCGCAGCAGCAATCAACATTGTGGTTCAGGTAGAGCGGTTCGAGGACGGAAAGCGCAAACTTACCGCCCTCCATGAGATCAACGGCATGGAAGGCGATATCATCACCATGTCCGAGATCTTCCAGTTTGACCGGCAAGGTCTAGCAGAGGACGGAACGGTGCTCGGCGAACTGAAGGCTTCCGGCATCATTCCTGGTTTTCAGCGTGAGCTCGCACGCAAGGGTATCGATCTTCCAGTGGAGATATTCAAACCAGAATACGCGAAGAGCACGGCGTCGTAATGGAACTCCCTTTCAGCGGCATATGGATTTTTGCCGGAATGGTATTCGCGGCAGTGTTCATGCTGTCGCAAGGGCTCTTCGTCCCGGTCTTCGGGGAAAACAACCAAATTCGCAAAAAACTCCAGGAGCGCCTTGACGACATCGACCGTCAGTCCGGCGATGAAGGCATTCAACGTCTATTGCGGGCTGAATACCTACGGCAACTGTCACCATTAGAAGCTCGAATCGAGTCAATGCCGATCATGGAATCGATTCATTCGGTTATTCTACAGGCCGGGCACCGCTATTTGGCCTATCGTTTAGTTCTACTGTCGGCCCTCGTAGCTATAGCCGCCGGCGTCGCGACATTTCTTTTCTCACGCTACATCTGGGCAGGCCTCATTGTCGCCGTTATGGCCGGAGCTCTGCCGTTTCTCAAGGTACAACGGGACCGAGCGCAACGATTCGCACGCTTCGAGGAGCAGTTGCCGGACGCAATCGATGTAATGAGAAGGGCTATGAAGGCCGGACATCCCTTCAGCGCTACATTGAAGATGGTCGCCGACGACATGGACGAACCGATTGCCCGGGAATTCGACCTTACGTTTGCGGACCTCAACTATGGCAACGACGCAAAGCGCGCGATGCTCGGACTCCTCTCACGAGTTCCAAGCGTTACAGTAATGGCCCTAGTAACAGCGGTTCTGGTCCAGCGAGAAACCGGTGGCAATCTAGCCGAGATTTTGAACCAGATCGCCGATGTGATTCGCGGAAGGTTTCGCCTGTACCGGAAGGTGCGTACGCTAAGCGCGGAAGGCCGCATGTCTGCATGGGTACTCGCTATGGTACCCCTTGTGCTCGTCGCGACGTTGACCGTGTCCAATCCCGGATACCTGCCCATGATGATCGATCATGAGTTTGGCCAGAAACTCATCATGTTCACGTTTGTTTGGTCGATCATCGGTATCTATTTCATTAAGCGCATTATCAACATAGACGTATAGCCGCATGGAAACCATTACCGATATTCTGAGCCAATGGATTTCCGATCCCGATACACTCCGAATGCTGGTCATTTCGATCACTACCGGTACGTTTATTGCGCTCGGTATCGGTATCTTCTATCTACTCCAGGGTCTGTCCGACCCGGTACGCCGGCGGATCGATACGCTTACCGAAGAAACCGACGAACTCGCCGGACATCGGCACCTCGTAAAGATCGAATCGTCAACGGGCCCAATTTCCCACTATGTGCTGCCAAAACAGGAGATCGAGCGCACACGCGTCAGCGCACTCCTGACGCACGCTGGATTCCGTGGGCCAAATGCCCTACAGACGTTCTTCGCGCTGCGCGCCATTTCACTGATACTGCTACCGGCGATCACCGTGTTTGCGTTTCGCTTCTTCCCGGGGTTAACCGTGCAGAAGATGATGATCTACTTGATTGCGGCCACCGGGTTCGGATACCTACTTCCAAGCTATGTGCTGGATAAACTGGTTGCTAAACAGTTGAATATGCTGCGAAAAGGCTTTCCAGATGCGCTCGATCTGCTCGTAGTTTGTGTTGAAGCCGGCCTTGGACTCACGCAAGCAATTCAACGCGTATCGCAGGAACTTGTCGTGAGCCATCCTCAACTCGCCGCCGAGTTCGCTTTGGTAAACGCAGAGATGCGCGCTGGCGTCGAACGCGTTACTAGCCTGAAAAATCTGGCGGAGAGAACTGGATTGGATGACATTCGCGGCCTCGTGAGCCTACTGGTGCAGACATTGAAGTTCGGTACCAGCGTTGCGGAATCATTACGAGTCTATTCAGAAGAATTTCGCGACAAACGAATGCAAAAGGCGGAGGAAGAAGCCGCAAAGATGGGAACGAAGATGATCTTCCCGTTGGTCCTGTTTATGTTTCCCGCATTCTTCGTCGTAGCGATCGGACCTGCTATTATCGGCATCCTGGATTCCTTCGGCCGTTTGTAAGATCAGGAGTTTATGCCCTGCAGCCCCCCAGCCTAAGGCATTGGCGTTGTTCGGCGTCGGTTATTATCGTTGCAATCGTGGGAGTGTTTCTTGCCGGTTGCGCGACGCAATCCAATGAGGAAAGTGCGCTCTTCGAGTCCATTGAGAAACTGACCGAAGCAGGCGACCAGGCACTGCAGCAAAACGACCTCGACGAAGCAGAAACGATCTTCGCCATAGTCGCCAACAACCAGCCGTCAGAAAAGAACTGGCTACGGTTAGCCGGCATCCAGCGTGCATTGGGTAAAATCGCACCATCCTGCGCGTCACTGCGTCATGCGCTCACCTTCAACGACGCTAACATCGACGCCCACGAACAGCTCGGGATTCAACTGATTGATCTGAAAGAGTACACAGAGGCACGATCACATTTGGAACGGGTACTCGATTTGGATTCGGATCGATGGCGCGTTCACAATGCACTTGGGGTAATCGCAGACATGGAGCAGGATCACGACGCTGCGATAGGTCATTACGTCGCCGCGTTAGAGTTAAAACCGCAATCCGCCTCCATTCTCAACAATCTGGGCTACTCACACTACCTGACCGGCAATCATCGGAGAGCAAGGCACCACTTCCTCGCAGCGGTGTCATTGGACAAAACCTATCGCCCCGCGATCATCAATCTCGGACTCGCAAACGCAAGAGAGGGCAACTACCACCGTGCGCTTGAGCTCTTGCTCGGATCGATGCCTGCTGCCGCCGCACACAATGACACGGGATTTATCGCGTACAAGAACGGGGATATCCGGGAAGCAGAAGCGATGCTACGACGAGCGCTTGAGCTTTCCCCAATGTACTACGAAACCGCAGCGCGCAATCTCAAGCTCGTCGAAGATGAGATTCGGCGGCGCAACGGGAGCATCCAGTTAATCTCACCCAACAGCGGACCAAGTACCACACAGCCGCGCGCACAATGCATCGAACATGCAATGGAAAGCGTTCGCGCCGGAACGCGTCACATACTGGATGTCATCGATGACTGCGACCAAGCTTCCACGGATCGCTAAAGCGCAACGCACGCCTAATATCCATGCCCTCTTACCCGAGATAATTCTTGTTGTTCTTCTAATCTCTTATGGTCTTTTCGTTGGTACATTCGTTGCAGCTAAAACAGGGAGGCTGCCTCTACCAACACCAGCTTTTATCGAACTTCTGCTTCGGTTCCTGGTCCCTTTACTGCTCCTCGCGTGGAGTGCGCACATTGTGCGTAACATGATCCATCGACGACCCGAAAGTCTCCGCGCGCTACTCGTTTCCACGTTCACCAGTGAACAATCCGTCAAGAAGCGTTTGACGTTCGGACTGCCCGTGTTCATTCTTTTCATTCTGTTCCTCCAAGTGTTTGCCGCATACAAGCCGTTGATCCCAACTGTCAGCCCGTTTCAATGGGATCCTCTGTTCGCGGACCTGGATCATTTGGTGCACTTTGGCAACGAACCGTGGACAATCACCCATAGCGTTTTCACAACGCCGCTATCGACCTATGCTATCAACGTTGTCTACAACTCTTGGTTCTTCGTATGCGTTGCTGTGCTCGCCTGGCAGGCCTTCAGTACAAGCAAACCCAATCTGAAACTTCAATACCTCCTCTCGTTCGTAGCTGTTTGGATCGTCCTCGGAACTCTTGCAGCAACTGCCATGTCTTCCGCGGGACCTTGCTTCTACAACGCAATCGTTGGCTCGAATCGGTATCTACCACTCATGGAAGCACTCGAGTACGCCAATCGCGACTACCCGATATGGGCATTGGACACGCAAGCACTGCTGCTTTCCTCATATCTCGAGGGAACCAATCAATTGGTGACCGGAATATCGGCAATGCCGAGCATGCACGTAGCGCTGGCCACGCTAATGGCGCTTTTCGCAGAGCGAAGAAATAAAGTGTTCGCTCTCGTTATGTTTGCCTATTTTGTCGCGATCTATATCGGATCCGTCCACTTAGCATGGCACTACGCGATCGACGGGATCGTAAGCAGTGTCGCAACCGTAATCATCTGGCGTTTGGCTGGGACTCTAGTCAACAGCACCAAAACAGCGCGAGCGTATGCTACCACCCACTAATTGGTGAGCGGTTTCTCCGTCCGATTCGAAATCACGACGTTACGCGTACTTTCGTTAGCAACTCTTCGCATCCATCCATCGTCCATGGGATAGGTCACCATCTCACCCCCCCTTTCCTGAAGCAGTCTGAGGCGTTTGTCCGTCGTCTCGACGTTCAGTCCGATAGCCGACGCGAGCAAGTCCGACAGTGTTCGCGGATTTCGCACCACTACCGTAGGGACCCCGGGAACGCGCACAGCGTAGAGAGTTGGGAATCCATCCAGCAAATCGCTCACGATCAACTCATCGATATTCCGGCCATTCGCCGGACTTATGTTGATTCGAGCGCCATGATCTCCGTGAATCAGTACTATGAGGTTCTCAAAAGCGCCCACGTCGTCAAGTCGATCGAACAACGTGAAAATCATGCGATTCGCGCACGCGACTTGTTCGACATAGCTGGCGTATGTCTCCAATCGACTAGCTTCGTCATTGAAGACCCCGGCATCGATAAAGTCGTCTCTCGCGCGCTTCCGCCACTGCTCCAAAGGCCGCACCGTACACTTGCCGTCGTAAACATACCAAGCGTGCGGGTGGAGCAGATGCACGAAAAACAACTCCCCACCCTCCGCTCGCCGAAGGTCGCTGAAAACACGTTCGAGGACGACAACTGAGGAGAGTGGCGTATACTTTGGTGCAAGTTTGAACCAGGTCGTTGAGAGACCAAGTCGATCGACGAGCCAATTGTAGGCAAGCCGCACAACCACTCGCAATTGCGACAGTGTCCAGAAGTTTGTCTGCAGAAGCTGACTCTTACTCGCGGCCGGTAGGTTCGTATAAGCAAACTGACCAGCGCTCACCGCCGGCCATGTTGTGCACTCCAGAATACTCACGTTGGCAATGGAGCAATAGTCGAGAAACGATGTTTGATAAACTCGAAGGCCGTAGCCACGCGAACTCAAAACCGAGAAGAACAGACTGTCCTTCAGTTTGTACGGCGGGCCAAGCTCATCGTAATGTTCAGCGTCAACAGTACCCGCGCTAAGGTTCAGTGCATTACCTAGCGAATTATAGGTATCGTAGTATTGCGAGTACGCACCACTGTAAAGACTGAAACCATACGCACTGAACATCCTGTAAGTGTTCTCGCGCAGAGCCGCCGCGCCCCTAGCCTCACTGGGAATGGCATCAATACTTGCATATTCGTCGAGCACAATATGCAGTATGTTCGGGAGCGACCGATCATGTGTATACCGATTGCTATCCACTTGCAATCGTCTGGGCTCGCTGGGGACCAACGCTTCCACCAATGAGACAATCATCACCGCACAAGATACCGCGAATAGCAATGCATTTCGGTTTCGTCCGAGAATGCGACACGCAATGTACGTTGCAACCGATGTGATGACTAACACATCGAGACTCACGTTCCGTCCTAGCAGGTCGACCGATAATGTCGTGAGTACTGCGATCAGCAAACAAGATAACCAGCCGGGACTGAACAACGCCACAATCGACGTGACCAACCCTACAGCAACCCAGAAGGACAGAAAACGAACCGCACCGCTGGTTAAAACCGGATAGTCGTTATAATCGAGAAAGACGAGCGGTGCGATCAGCGCGAGGGAGATGCAACCAAAAGCCAACGCGAGCGCGTTACGAGAGGAGTACCTGGAGCTACGCATGACGTTTCAGAACTCCATCACGCGAAGACGTTTCATGCAGGTGTACGACACATTGCTACCAATCATCCGTGCGCGAGATCCGGATTCGCACCGCGCGAACCAGCGCCAGGTATCAGAACGTTCTTAGTCAGTCGTTGATGCCGAGGAACAAACAACACGAGATTCGTCCAATCTGATTCAGCGAGCACTATCTATCACGGTCGCGTCGGGTCCGTGCATCAGTCGAGGCCGCGAAAAACGCCTCGGCATCAGAGGTGTTTACGATATCACCCTGTTGATAGAACGCATCATAGATTTTCTGGAGTTGCAAATAGTCTACGTGGGTGTCCAACGTGAGTCGAATCCCCGATGCATCTGTTTCGCGCCGCAACCCTCCGATCGAGAAGAGTTCGGGGTTTCGATAGAAATAGGGAGTAACGTGTTCGCGGTCGTAAGGGTCGGTCGCCTCCCGGTCAGCTCGCCGCAAAGCGTCGAGCGTCATTGCCTCGCAATCAAGGCCGACCGGGAATGTCCTTCGTGGATAGTTGGTACTGGCATAGTCATATCCGTATTGCATTAGTTCAACGAGTCTCGCGAGAACGTCCGGGTCTATCAAGGGACAGTCACTCGTAACTCTCACGATACAGGTAGCTGCCGTTGCATCCGCCGCCATCCGGTATCGAGAAAGTACGTCATCCTCGCTACCGCGAAAGACACACCAACCATGTTCTATGCTGTACTCTTCAATGACGTCGTCTCGACTGTGAGTTGACGTGGCGACCACTACCTGATCGAGTAGCGAGCACCTGCTCACTCTCGTACATACATGCCAAAGAGCTTCGCGATCTCCCAGCTTCATCATCACTTTTCCAGGGAGCCGGGTGGAACCCATGCGCGCCTGGATGATGCAAACTACGCGATCAGCCATTGCTCATCGCAGATCTTAGCGTACTGCAAACACGGTTTTGTTGGTCTATCGAGAGTTCAGGATGAAGAGGCAACGACAACTGCGTCGAGTAAAACCGTTCGCTATTAGGAAAATCTCCTACTCTAAATCCAAGACGTCGATAATACGGCTGTAGATGCACGGGGATGTAGTGGACATTAACGCCAATCGACTCGGACCGCATCCTTTCGAACACAGTTCGCCGACCAATAGGCTGCTCAGGAATAGATATAGGAAACAGATGCCACGCGCTTTCGTCGCACCGAGCAGGCAGAGTTACTGCGGAATCTGCAAGCAGATCGAAGTAACGCTCCACAAGATCCCGACGTTTTGAAACGAAGCTGTCTAGGCGCGCCAACTGACTCAAACCTAGCGCACACTGTATATCGGTGATTCGATAATTCAGCCCAAGTGAGTGCATCTCATAATACCAATCGCCCTCGCCATCGCCATACTCCCAGCGATCTCGATCCCGGACTACGCCGTGTGTTCGAAGTTCGCGCAAGCGGGCAGCGCGATCGGGATCGTTCGTTGTAACGATTCCGCCCTCACCCGTCGTGATCGACTTCACCGCATGCAGACTGAACACCGTATCGGAGCCGTACGCACAAGATCCCATTTTCTTACCACTGAAATACGCTCCGCCCAGTGCATGTGCCGCATCTTCAACCACTGTTACCCCATAGTGTCGGCACAGGGCGCCTATTGCATCCATGTCGCACGGCCTACCGCTGTAGTGAACTACAATGACCGCTGACGGAAGCTCGCCATGCGTGTCCGCAAAACGCAACTTGTCCTCGAGTCGCTCGATCGACATGTTTCCGCTACGTTCATCTACGTCAACAAAGTCAATGTTTGCTCCTACAAGGAGTACCGCGTTCGCCGTACTCAAGAACGTGATAGGCGATGTCCACACGACGGAACCCCTGCCGAGTCCATGCGACATCAACGTCAAATGTAGTCCTGCCGTCGCGCTAGAGAGAGCTACTGCGTGGTCGACACCACAGTACGTTGCGATTGCAGACTCAAACGTTGCAACCATTGGACCTTGAGTAAGAAAAGCACTCCTCAATGCGTCAATAACTGCGTCGCAGTCGCTGCTCGACACGGCTTGGGTGCTGTATGGAACATACTCCTCATCCATCGAACGGCATCGCGTTTGCGATCAATCGACCCAACTGGGTTACATTGACATAGTCCGGGTTAGACAAAGAGCTGTACTCGAAATCTGCCGCTACAGGGCTACCGATCTCACCTAATCTTGTACGCAGGTAGTCTGTTCTGTCGGTGAAGTCGAATGAGGGCTTTATGACAAAGAACGTATCGAACTCGATCGTCGCGTCCGCAAGATCTATCGGGCACATAAGTTCATGTCGTTTCTCGCCGGGGCGAATACCTACTATCTTACAGGGGATCTTGGGCGCGATAGTTTCTGCGATAGTGAGTATGGTCGCAGAGGGTATCTTAGGGACAAAAAGCTCTCCGCCGTGCATACGCTCCAATGCCAACAGAACGAAGTCCACGCCTTGCTGCAATGAGATAAGGAACCTGGTCATTTCAGGGTCAGTAACCGGAAGTTCAGACGCACCACTCGCGGCAAGTTTTTGAAAAAAGGGAATGACGGATCCCCGGGACCCTATCACGTTTCCGTAACGTACAACCGACAGTCGACAATCCACGCCACCCCGCATGTTGTTCGCTGCAACAACAAGTTTATCCGCCGCGAGTTTCGTTGCACCATAGAGATTGATTGGCGCCGCAGCTTTGTCGGTTGATAAAGCAATCACCTTCGAAACACCGGATTCGAGCGCCGCTACAACCACGTTCTCAGTACCAGCAATATTCGTCCGAATCGCTTCCGTTGGATTATACTCGAGCGCCGGTACCTGTTTCAGCGCGGCGGCATGGATCACGACGTCAACGTCCGTCATGGCTAATCTCAGTCGTTCGCGATCCCTTACGTCTCCAATGAAGTAACGCATACGCGGATCGTCAAGTTCTTGAGCCATTTCGTACTGTTTTAGTTCGTCGCGTGAAAACACGATCACTCGGCGAGCCGCATAACGCTGCAGCACGGTACTAATGAACTTCTTACCAAACGATCCTGTTCCGCCCGTTACTAGCAATGATTTTCCATCAAGCATTGATCTCATTCTCCAACTTCCTTCCTCCGTTGATGGCGACATCGCGCAGTATGCGACTCAATACTGCGGCCGAACCAAACGCAACGACGGTCGCGGCAAACACTCCATGAGAGCCATAGAACAGAGCTCCGTAGTAGGAAAATATTGCATTCGCTACTATCGCATAGGTACTGCACGCTGACATTGAACCCACCGCTTTTCGATAGTGCAGGAAGGCTTGATTGTGAAAGAAGTAGCCCATCGCAATCGTGCCAGCGATTGACCACGGAATGAGCCCAAACGCTTTCGAATACGCATCACCGATCACTAGGGGCGCAACAAACTGCGCACCAAGTGCAGCAACCACACCCGCGACAGGAAGTATCGCGTAGAAACAGAGCGTCACGATAGAGATAGTGCGCTCCGAGCGATCCGTAGAGAGCGATGAGAACAGCCACGGCATCCATGCGTGGATGAACCCGTTAACCGCCACATAAACGGCGGAGCCGAACAAAGCCGCAGCTCCAAAGTATCCATTCTCCTCGATTCCTATCACCTTGGTGACGATCAGTCGATCGGTAAGAGGGATGGCAACGAGACCCAGACCGCTCGGCAGGTAGAGAAATCCAAACTTTGCAAGGTCCGCAAGTTGCGGTCGGTGCATTGCGGTTTTGCGGATCTCGATATGTCGCGCCAGCCAGAATCCGCCAGCTACGATGGCAACACCCAAGCCTGAGAGCTTACCCACAACAACGCTCTGCCAAGCCGGTTGGAGGTAGACGAACCACCCGATCAACGCAATACTTACAGACGTCTGAATTACATGGAGGAACAAGAACATTTTCCGCCGGCTAGCAAACTGGAGATACGCCAACTGAAAATAGAACATTGCGTACAGAAGCGCCGCAATAGGAACTGCAGGCAACCAGCGCGACGGAAAACTCAGTACGTCACCAATCCATGAACCAAAAATGATGCACACAAGCACGAGGGTGCTCGCACCCAGCACCCCCAGAACAACGGTCGACCATACGAGGTTCGCGTGCTCTGAAAGATTCATCTCGTAGTAGTGCATACGAAGCGCATCCTGGGCACTCAACGTCACGAACGGTCTGACAAACGTTACGAGCGCGACGAACAGGACCCATACTCCATAGTCTTCTGGCGCGATGATTCGAGTAAGAATGAACGCAAGCACAATCGGGGCGAACGCCTCAATTGAGTTCGCAAACGTGTAGAAGAGCGAGTTTTGAGCCAGTCGCCTTAACGTCCTATACATGGTGACGATACCAGCGGCTCAGAGCGGTACCGGATGCGTACAGTACGAACTGTTTTCTCTGTTACACACGAATCGCTCCGTCGATTCTAGAATGAGATTTGCTACGTTTCGCCTTGCGGGACCGCGGCCCCTACATGAACCTGTATACCCTTCGGCGGCGCTTCAAATCGCGCCTGTCCTCATCAGCGGTCCGCACTGCAGGATACTCAAATCACAACGTATCGGGGATTTACGACGATACTGTACTAACATCCCCGGACATGCCCTGGTATTCATTTCACATTCCCGACTGAACTGACGGTGTTCGATGTCGCATTTGTCTCACGGTTTTCACCAACCGAACGTGTATTATCAGTCTGCGTCAAATGCTGGACAAGGAAGCTTGTATCAAAACTATCGGTGTCTGCACGCACCCTGTGGATGCGTCCCATGTCGACCATGGCGCCTCTAAAGGTCCTTCGACGAAGAACCGGCTAGCTCTGATCAGCGATCGAATCGCCCGGGTCGTCAAGACCAGCCTACTGCCAACGGCCACACGATGTATCGCGTCGCGAGCGACGATTCGTGATCTTTATTGACATAAGGGCTTGCGCGCCTGGGAAGTACACATCCATCTCAAGATACAGTTAGATGCTCAACGGCCTACACGCTGAAGCGAGTTTGCGAAACAAATACCGGAAACTTTACGGCGAACAATCTACACATCGACGTACCCGCTCCCCTTCCCGAGCTAGGAGTGCGACAATCCAACTGAGTTCTACTGGTCTCTCGTCACGTTCGCGACGCTGATGACCAATCCTCCGACCACCTTCGATAGCAATAAAAGTCTCTTCATACGCGCAGTGCGGAATTTCATACCACCAATCTCTCAAAGAATTTTTGGTCGTCGGTCATGACCAACCACCCGATGAGGAACGACAGAGCGCGGTCCAAGCATGCATTGCTCTGGCTAGGCTTCCCGGTGTTGTTGGCCTGTGCGCTCACACACATTGTTGTCACAATCGCCTGCGATACCTGCTTCCACGAAGAGCAACGA
Source organism: Candidatus Azotimanducaceae bacterium (assembly GCA_965216695.1). GTDB lineage: Bacteria > Pseudomonadota > Gammaproteobacteria > Pseudomonadales > Azotimanducaceae. The sequence goes on from OZ244212.1 coordinate 527,699, forward strand.
ACTCTGTACCGGCTTGATCCGGAACGTGTTAGCGCGCTAGACACCGCCGGTCAGTTCCTCTCAGCATTTCCCGTCCCACCGTTGTACCAATGGATAACAGACGTTGCGCTCGCACACGATATCGAGCTCTTAGCGCTTCATCGGGGACTCATGTTGGGTGCGACGGTGCTGTTCCTGCTTCCAAATGGGGTCCTCGGATGGCGGACGTATCGTTGCCTGGGCGCGCTTACATGCGTGACCATTGCCGCGACACTCCCGCTTTTTTCGTACCAGATCAATTCTGCAACATCTCACGCGTTCGGTTTCTCGCTACTCTCGTGGGCGCTCGTCGCGGCACTGGCACGATCTACTTGGCCACTGGCGGCTCTAGCTATCTTGACACCTCTGGTCTACGTACCGCTCGCGCCAGTAACGGGCCTCATGCTCATGTACAAGGTCTGGGGCTCGCGAAGGAGTAAGGAGTTTGCGAGTCATGTGCTTCTGCTTGCAATCGTTGGAATCGTGGTTCTCAGTCTATTCTGGATGCAGTTGCAGCCAATCAACGGCTACGGAGAGTCGCTGCTCCCGGGAGCGTCGACCGATCGATTCCCGGAGAATGGCGAACAAGGTCGGCTTCACGGATCGGCTACACGCCCCTTGTTCTACTCGATCGCTGTATTCGTCGCTCAGTTTGCCGAATGGGTTCCGGCAGCGATCATTCTATTCGTTACCGTCGCGTTCATCGTCTTGTGCTTCATCGGATTTCGGGGTCTGCCCGGGGACCTGAAGACAAGCGTGGGTTCGCTGGTGTCAGCGGGCCTTATCTGCTTTGTCGCCGTCTATCTCTACCGCGCGGACCTTTCCTACCGCTACTTCATCTATCCCATCTATAGCGCGGTGCCCATCCTTGTGACGGCCGCCATCCTCGCTGTATCCGGTCGGTACGCAAGAACGTCGTGGAGCCGAATCGGTCTCTATTGTGCGTTTCTCGCCTCCCTTGCCACCTTTATATCGTTCGATCCTGCGCCGCGGGGGCTACGCCTCATTCTCGATGCTCCGGCGCGCTCGTTGATGCAATTTGTACGATCGACGCCCCGGGACAGCCTGATTGCGGCCTGGCCTCGAGCGGAGCATACCGACCTGATACCTTATGTCGGCGAACGGCCGCTGCTCGCGTTCTACAAAGCGCACTACACTATGTACGAGGGTTATCTTCTCGAAATGCGGGAGCGCGTAAACACCCTGATTGATGCGTATCTCTCCACTGACCCCAAGGACCTCATCGCTCTACATTGCAGGTATGGTGTTACACACGTCGTGTTCGATCAGCGGCATTTCGCCGATCTAACCCTGCAGCCAACGTACTTCGCCCCATTTGATGACAGGATACGTGCGCATTTTGACCGCACGCCGTCAGCCACAATGCTCGGGGCGGCGCCCCCACCAGAGTGGATCGTCCACCAGGCGGCACCGTACAACGTAATTGCACTAGGTCGCATCCCCGGCCACAACGATTGTAAATAATAGTTAATAAATACAATAAGTTATAAAACTTACATAATCCCATTTATTCCTTACATGCCTCCATTGTTTCTCCACGGGACTCAAGAATCCCCTGGCACTATAAGGGCATGGAAACACAGAGACATACGCCGACTAACCGCTCGAAAGGCACCCGAAAGTGCCGGCTCCTCGCCGTTTCGGCGATCGCAATCGCGGCACTGGCCACATCGGCTCACGCCGACGACAAAGCCGACTTCGACGCGCGTCTCAACGAAGGTTATGCCTGGGGCATCGACGACCACCGGCTGGATCAGTTCACGAAAGTGACAGGCTGGCAGGTCTCCAACAACTGGTACTTCGGACGCCAGAAAGGCGAAGATTCGGGCCTAACTCTCGTGTGGCAACGCAGCGCAGCAGACCAAGTAAGCCTGTCCAAGGACGGTCTGCGCTTCACGCGGCGCTTCTGAGCTAACCCGTCACGGTCTCGTCGCACAGACCCCGGCGGTGCGCACGTCCGGATATTCAATCCCCGGCATCTGGCCCACTCGGAACTTTCGCCGGCTTCTCGATCAATGCGCGATCCGCGGCACGCCAATGCTCTTCACTGATCCAGGCGTCCACGAACGCCGCCCGCTCCGGCGGACGAAGTGCTTCGTGGCGCGACCGTGCGTGCGCAATCCGCACCCGCTTCAACGCCCGTAGCGTGCCTGGGGCCGACGTCAGCGCTGGTAACCACTGAGCCAGCCACACCAGAAGTTTGTTTCCCTCATCCGGTCGCGCAACGATCGCGTTCACGAGTCCCAGGTCGAGACAGTCTGGCGCATTGAACACCCTGGCTTCCAGAAAGAGCTGCAGCGCGCGCTGAGAGCCGACGAGGTCCCCGAGATCGATGATGCCGCCCCATGCGGACGGCAGGCCCAGGCGCGCTTGTACGAACCCGAGGCCCGCCTCCGGCGCGGCGAGACGAATGTCGGCTGCCATCGCCAACTCCGCGCCACCTCCAAGTGCCGTACCGTTGAGGTACGCAACCGTCGGCGCCGGGAAGAAACGCACGGCATCCAGCGCGCGGGCACCGAGCGCTGCAAGTTCCTCAGCCTCCTCACGCGAACGCACGGAAGAAAAGTCGGCTAGATCACCACCGGCGGCAAAGTAGCGAGATCCGGCGCCGGTTAGCACCAGACAACGAATGTCCGCTTCCGCCGATAGCGAATCCACGCACTCGGCGAGTTCGGCCAACGTCTGCCGGCGTAGCGCGTTGTGTCGCGCCGGCCTCGCGAGCGTCACGCAGGCGACGCCGTCGTATCGCTCGAGCTGTATGTCGTCCAATGCGGGTCAGCCAACCGTCCAGGCAGAGCCCCCATCAATCTTCAGGATTGCGCCGGTCGTGTAGCTCGACGCATCCGATGCGAAGTACAGCGCAGCGCCCACAACCTCGTCCGGTTCTCCGCCGCGCTTCAGCGGAATCGACGTCTCCGCACGCTCGTTGAACGCCTCCATGTCCCAGGCCTTGCTGATGTCCGTCAAGAATGGACCCGGCATGATGCAGTTGGCGCGTACCTTTGGCGCGTATGCACGAGCAAGGCCAAGCGTCAGCGCATTGAGACCAGACTTCGCCATACCGTATGGCAGCTCCGTCGGAGACGGTTGCACCGCCGCAACGCTGCTCACGTTGATGATCGACCCGCCATCACCGGCGGCCATACGTTCCCCGATCAGAGCCGAGAGCCGGAACGGACCACGCAGATTCACTTCGAAAACTTTGTCGTACAGGGCCTGCGTAACCGACGAGAGCCCGTCGTAGAGCGGTGACATACCTGCATTGTTCACAAGTACGTCCACTTTGCCGAACCGGTCATAGACCGCCTCCACGAGCGCGTCATTGGCGTCCCAATCTCCAGCGTGATAAGCGAAGCCCATCGATTCCTGCCCGGATTCCTCGCTCACGCGCGCTGCAGCGGCCTCACAGACCTCGCGCTTGCGGCTCGCAACAACCGTCCGTGCGCCCGCAAGCGCGAACGCACGAACCATTTCCAAACCCAACCCGCGACTGCCGCCGGTTACCACGGCCACCTTACCTTCGAGATCGAACCGGTCCACCAGGTATCCTCCCCTCAACGTGAATGTCATTTCGCATTATCCCGTATCGGCGAGCGCGGCCCAATCACTATTCGCTCCTGCGGGTTGTGTCGATCCGCCAAGATTGCACACAGCGCCACGGCCGTAGCGTCGATACCGCGCTCGAACGTCCGCGTTCAGCTCAGTCCCGGTATAATCGCGCGATGCTGGCTGCCCGATCCATCCCGAACACCGCGCGATGCCGCGCGGCGGTTCCGATTGCCTCTACTCGTCACCTCGGCTCGCGACTATGAACGGTCTCAAGATCGAACCCGTCACAGGCCGCGGGACGCTGAAACGCTTCGTACGCATGCCGTCGGCGCTTTACGCAGACGATCCCCACTGGGTCCAGCCGCTCGAGTTCGAGCGATTGGATGCGTATTCGCCGAAGCATCCGTATTTCGAGCATGCCCGGTGGCAGGCGTGGATAGCGACACAAAACGGTATACCTGCAGGTCGAATCTCCGCTCAGATAGACGACCTGCATACCGAGCGCTATCGCGACGAAACGGGGTTTTTCGGATGTATTGAAGCAATCGACGACCAGACCGTGTTCGATGCGCTGTTCGCTACTGCAGAAACCTGGCTACGCGAGCAGGGTTGCCACCGCGCGATCGGCCCTTTCAACCTCAACATCAACCAGGAACTCGGCGTACTGACGGACGGGTTCGATACCGACCCGTTCTTCATGATGGGCCACGCCAGGCCCTACTATCGCGACCGTATTCAGGCTGCAGGGTACAGCGCCTGTCAGGAGCTGCTGGCGTACGAGCTCCATACCACATACGAGACACCGCCTCTGATCAAACGGCTGATCGACCGCACAGGAAAATCGATTTCGTTGCGCCGCCTCGACCTGAAAAACAAGGGGCGCGAATTGGCGACGATGCGCACAATCTTCAATGACGCCTGGGAGCACAACTGGAACTACGTCCCGTTTACCGAAGCGGAGTTCGACAAGATTGGTGGGGAGCTTCTTCTGGTGATTCCACCGGATTTCGCCTGGTTCGCCGAGATGGACGGCGAGCCCGTTGGATTCATCGTCGTTGTTCCCAATCTGAATGAAGCCATACGCGACTTCGGCGGCAAGCTGCTGCCCTTCAACTGGCTGCGCCTACTCTGGCGCACGAAGGTCAAACTTCCCTCCAGCGGCCGCGTGCCATTGATGGGTGTGCTGCAACGCATTCAGCAAACGCGCTATGGCACCGCCGCCGCGTGCATGCTGATCGAACAGGTGCGTATATGTGCGCGCGAGCGCAACATGCACCGCCACGAGCTGTCCTGGATACTGGAGGACAACGCGAATATGCGAGCGATCATCGAGCGCCTGGGTGGAACGATAACAAAACGCTACCACATGTTCGAAAAGACCCTATAGGTGCGCGCACTTGTACTTGCCGGCGAGCGTGAAGAAGGGGGACACTTCGCGCGCAGTTTCGACGCGGCCTGTTCAGCATTTGTCGAACTCTCTGGAAAACGGCTGGTCGACCACGTGCTCGACGCACTCGCGCGGGCGCAAAGCGTAACCAGCGGCACCGTCTGCGGCCCTGCCGGCCCAATTGCGGAACAGGCCTGTTTCCCCCAACACCTGCAGAAGGCGCACGGATTCGAATGGATAGAACAACGCGCAAGCCCAGTTGAGAGCGTGCTCGCAGCGCTCACGCGCTACGATGAAAGACCCCTACTCGTAACCACGGCGGATCACGCCATGCTGGTTCCCGAAATCATCGACGCATTTTGCGACGCGGCCGGTGTGCTGGATGCAGACCTCGTCGTAGGCGTCGTACCACACCACATCGTCAGCGCCCGCTGGCCGGGCATTCACCGCACACGCTGGAGGTTCCGAGACGGCACCTGGTGCGGGGCCAATCTTTATCTCGTCCGCACGGCGGATGCCGCGAACGGGATTCGCTACTGGCAAAGCGTGCAGCAACTTCGCAAGCAACCGTGGCGAATTCTGGCGCGGCTCGACATCGGGTTGCTCACACAGACGCTGCTGAAACGCCTTACCCTGGCCGCAGCACTCGAGCGTCTGTCGGCCAACGCGGGGTGTCGCATTGCCCACATCTCGATCGACGATCCGCGCGCCGCGGTCGACGTCGACTCCGTGCAGGATTACCAATTGGCCGCCAAGGTTCTGGCATCGTGAACGCAGTGCTGCTGGCTAACCCGCTGGCCCGCCAAGGCAGCAAACCATTGAACCTACCGGCGACGCGCGTCGATCTGCGCGATACCGACGCGGTCTGTCGCCACTTCGACGCGCCGCTGTGGATCGTTCAGGGCGGAGACGGCACGCTCCACCGTTTGTTGAGCCACCTGCCTGCCAACGTTGCACCGCCACCGATCGCAGTATTGCCCGCGGGTACCACCAACATGACAGCACGCGATCTGAACCCCACACGCGGCCTAAGGGCCTGCGCGATTCGCGCGCGCCACGCTGCCGGGCAGGCAAACTCAGGAAAACCGCTGCACGAATCCCACCGTCCGTTGCTGGAAATTCGCGACGGTGCGGCAACCCACTACGGTTGGTTCTTTGCGATGGGCGCGGTTCCCGATGCGATTCGGGCGTTCCACCAAACCGAAGGCGCTCGCGGTCTGGTCCCACTGAACCTGGCTAGGGCCATGCTCGGGGCCCTGCGGGGCCGCAGACTCGGGGTTCCCACAACGTTCGATGGCGGCGAGGACACGCACGCTTGCGACCTCCACACCCTGATGTGCACAACCCTGGAACGGCTGCTGTTCAACAGCACGCCCTACTGGAACGCATCTGCCGGGCGCATGCACGTAACGTGGATCGACGCCCGGGAACTCGCTCGTTCCGGCCGATCACTGCTGCGCGACGCGTTACGGCTCCTCCGGGGCGACGGCGCCGCGCTCCCGGCCGCGTATCACTCCGGCGACCGCGACTGTGTGCGGCTCGGGTTCCAGGGTGCCTACACGATCGACGGTGAACTCTACGAAGCGCAAGACAGCGCTCTCACCGTCCGTTACTCCGACCGTTTCCGCTGGATACTCCTGTGACACCACCCTCACTCGATGCGCCGCGCCCACGACTGGGCGTAAGACTCGGCAAACGACTACTTCGCCGTCTGGACCGTTTCCAAGCCGACCATTCGTTGATCAGCACCACACCGTTCATCGACAACTCGGAAGTGCCCCAAACGGTCCCCCTCGAGAACAACTATCCCACGATTCTGGCCGAGTTGAACGTCGTGATGGGGCGTCTCGATCAGGTTCCGGCATTCCACCAGCTTTCGCCCGATCAGGTACGGATTTCCAAAGGCGACAACTGGAAGACCTTCGCGTTCTACGTGTTTGGCGAGCGCGTCAACGACAACTGTCGAGCCTGTCCAGCGACCGCCGCGGTGCTCGACACCCTTCCGGGACTGCAGAACGCGTGGTTTTCGATTCTCGCGCCCCGTTATCACATCCCGCCCCACCGCGGACCGACCCGGTCCGTCGTGCGTTGCCACCTGGGTTTATTGATACCGGACGACGCCGCAAGCTGCTGGATTCGCGTCGACGATCAAACGCGAGCGTGGACCGCCGGCGCCTGCCTCTGCTTTGACGACACGTACGAACACGAAGTCCGAAACAACACCGATCAACCCCGCGTGGTGCTGTTCGTCGACTTCGACAGACCCATGGACGCGGTCGGGAGACGCGCAACGGATCTGCTCCTGGCAGTGATGCGCAGTTCCGCTTACGTGCGTCGCCCTCTTAAAAACCTTGCCCGGTGGAACCGCGAACACCGTGTTGACTGATCTGCGAAGCTGCGAGCCTGGGCGCGACTTCCACGCCGACATCTGCATCGTGGGCGGCGGTGCCGCAGGCATAACGCTCGCGCGACAGCTTATCGCCTCGCACAACGGACCCGGCACAACGACTGCTCTCGAAAGCGTGGAGAACTCACCGAGTGCACCAGCGCAGTCGAGGATCTTGATTCTGGAAAGCGGAGGAATCGACTTCGACCGCTGGACCCAGTCGCTGGCGGCAGGAACAAACCTGGGGTGCGATTACTATGACCTGATAGATACACGGCTGCGCTTCCTGGGGGGAACCACGAACATCTGGGGCGGACGCCTGGCGTTGCTCGACGCCGTGGACTTCAGAACACGCGACTGGGTGCCCCATTCCGGCTGGCCGCTCAATCTCGATGCGTTGCTCCCCTACTACCAGCGCGCGCATGCGTCGTTCGACATCGGCGCCTTCGACTACCAGACGTTTGCGGCGCGGGGCGTGCCGCCACCCCTCGACGCGGACGGACTCGCCACCAGCTACTGGCAGTTCGACGACGAGCGCGAACGCTTTCAACACGCGCAATGCGTTGATCTGATCCAGTCGGCTGACGTCCAGATCGTTACGCATGCGACCGTTACCGACCTGATACCGGAATCCGGTAACGCTTCGATCGCGTCCGTCACGATCGACAACGCCGAGCACAAGCAAGCGCGCGTACGCGCCCGTCAATACGTGCTGGCCTGCGGAGGTATCGACAATCCGCGACTCCTCCTCTGGATGGCCCACCGCCATGGTGTGGGCAACGGGAACGATCTGGTTGGACGTTTCTTCATGGAACACCCTCACGGCCGGGTAGCAACCGTTTCGGGAACGGCCGCGTTCCCGATCTGGGATGCGTTCCGGAAACGCTTCCGGCGTAACGGCAGTCCCTATGCGCCCGTTCTGCGGCTGGACGACGCACAGCAGGCGGGTCGACGCGCGCTCAACTCCGCCGTCACCTTCAAGCTGCAACGCCCGGCGGAACGCGGCGTCCCGCTCGGCCGCCGCGCGTATCAGCAGATCAAGCATCAACTCCAACCCACGCAAACCAACCGCCGGCTGTGGCACGGCTACCGGTTTGCCGCGAGCACGTACGCCCGGACCGTGCGACCGGCGGTGGAGCGGTGGCGGACGCGCAGAGGTCACGTTACGCTCAGCGTGGTCGCGCGGGCGGAACAGGCCCCCAACCCGGAGAGTCGCGTTTGCCTGGGTACCGAGTGCGATGCGCTTGGCGTACCCCTGGCGGACCTGGACTGGCGTCTGACAACGCTCGACAAAACATCGATGATCGCGCTGGTCGATCACCTCGATGAAACGCTCGCGCGCTCGAACCTCGGTGCCACCGAACGCGCTGATTGGCTCAACGCGCTGGACTGTTGCTGGCCCGTCGACCCGACCGTAGGCAACCATCCTATTGCGGGCTACCACCACATAGGTACCACACGAATGCACAGCGACCCGCGCCGGGGGGTCGTCGATACCGACCTTCGTGTACACGGCCTCGCAAACCTTTACGTGCTGGGCAGTTCCGTGTTTCCCACCAGCGGCTGGGCCAACCCGACCCTGACGATCCTCGCGCTCGCGCACCGACTCGCGGACCACCTGCGCGGGCGTTCGTGACGATGCGTCTCGCGTGCCCGTCTATGGTATCGTGCGCGCGCCGCGGGGCTTTCGCGCGGCCGATTTGAAACCAGCAGGGACCCATGAAGGTAATCATCCTGAGCGCCGGTCAGGGCAAGCGGCTGCTACCGCTGACCGTGGACCGACCCAAATGCACGCTGCCGGTCGGTGAACGCAGCGTCCTGGAATGGCAACTTCAGGCGCTGGCGCACGATGGCGCAACCGACGTCGTGGTGGTCACCGGATTTCACGCCGACGCGGTGCGAGACGTCGTATCGGCCATTGAAGCTCCGGCGGCGCGCACGACGCACAACCCGTTCTATGCCAGCTCAGACAATCTGGGCACCTGCTGGATTGCGCGTCATGAGATGACGGAACCGTTCGTTCTGATCAACGGAGACACGCTGTTCGCACCAGGCGTGTTCGCGCGCCTGCTCGACGCCGATGAACGGTTTCCGATCAATGTCGTAACCAATGAGAAAACCGCGTACGACGACGATGACATGAAAGTCGTCGTCGACCGCGGGCGTCTGGTGCGTGTAGGCAAGACGTTACCGGTCGAGACGGTTACCGCAGAATCGATCGGCATGGTCCGCTTCGACCGCGTTGGCGCCGAACTGTTCCGGAGGCGCGTCGACGAGCTGATGTTGGACGAACGCACGCTCGGGCGTTGGTATCTGTCCGCTATCGACGAGTTGGCGAGCGAAGGCCACGTCGGTGCCGTCAGCGCAACCGGGTTCGGCTGGTGTGAGGTAGACGACCAGGCCGACCTGGAGCACGCGAGCGCAACGGTTCCTGGATGGTGGATCAAACAGTCGACGCCGAGGGAGCGCTCCGCGTGAACGAAACGATGGAAAAATTTGGCTATCCGGCGAGCCTTATCCACGCGTTCGAACACTGGGCGTTGCTGCTGCGGCCGCAACAGGCGACGCTTGGCGCGGTGGTGCTGGCATGCAACGAGCCCGCAACTCAGTTCGGTGATCTGTCATCCGGCGCGTACAACGAACTCGGGGAGATCGTGCCCAAGCTCGAGTCGGCGCTGCAGCGCGCATTCGGCTGGGAGAAGATCAATTACCTGATGTTGATGATGGTCGACCCGCATGTGCACTTCCACGTGCTTCCGCGGTACGCCAACGACCAGACGTTCCAGAATGTGCGGTTCGCGGATTCCGCCTGGCCCGGACCGCCGGATCTGACCGCCGGCGCGGTGGTTACACCGGAGATGAGGGACGCACTGATCGAAACGATCCGCGGGCATTGGCGTTAACCGGGCGCGCCCACGTTTCTTCTAGAGTTCGCCCTCGCGCTCGTTCTGCAGCCCGGACTGAGCCTCGGACGAGGCGTCGATCAGACTGCGCTGTAGAACGAACTCCACGCCGTCCGAGCCACTCGACTTCAAACGCTTGTTGAACATGTCGTACTCGATGAAGGAACTGCGCATGGCGATGTCTTCGTCCGTCAGCACCGCATCGCCCGTAATGCGCAACAGCTCCGTCTGGTGGTAATACTCGATCGTTTTGCCTTCACCCTTCACGGGCTCGCCGCCACGCGCCTTCTGCGCGGTTACGTGGGCCGGCGTCCCGCGAATTACGATGTGTGTCGGATCCTCGATGGGCCCGTATACTTCGGCTTCGTCCGCCGTTACTTCCCAATCGCTGGTGCGCATGCCGAAGTTCCCCTCAAGATGCAGCACGTCTTCGTCCACACCCTCCCACGCCCGGTCGGCGCGAATCACGATCGTGTCGTCGCGAGACTCGGCCGCAACAGTCTCGGGCTGCTCGGCGACGGCAAAGTCTCCATCGGGCGGCGGTACCGCAGACGTTTCCGCCCCCACCCAGGCGTACCCAGTCAGGCCACACAGCAACAGGACCGCGCGCAGAGCCTGCGTGCTCAGCGGTTGGCAATCACATCGAGTCGTCAACGGCACTCCAACGAGTTGGTTTTGCGCGGCGGCAATACGCATCAGGCCGATTTGCGTCGTCCGCGAGCCGCGTTGAGCGGCGTCCCGCAATGTTATCAGACCCGGTAGAGAAACCATGAGTGCGCGGTTTCCGCTGATGGTGGACCGTTACCTGGTGCGGGAAACGGTCACCCCCTTCGTCGGCGTACTTCTCGCGCTGGCAGCTCTATTCCTCACGTTCAGCCTGACGCGCTTCCTCACAAAGGCCAACGACGGTTTGCTGAGTGGCGCCGCGGTTACCGCCCTGACCGCGCTGAAAGTATTGATCTCGCTGGAGGTTCTACTACCCATCGCTCTTTACATCGCGTTCATCGTCGCACTCGGCCGCCTCTACGCCGACAGCGAAATGGTGGCGCTGCGGGCAGGGGGCATGGGGGAAGCACGTCTCATCTTGCCCGTAACGTCGGTTGCGATCGGCGTCGCGGCCGTGGTCGCGGCGCTGTCGCTGTTCGCGCGCCCGTGGGCGTACGACATGCTCTATGACCTTCAGGCACGCGCCGAACAACAAACCAGCATCAACGAACTCGCCGTGGGTCAGTTCCACGGTTTTGGCGACTCCGAGCGCATGGTCTATCTTCAGTCGCGATTGCCAACCGGTGATACAGGCACCGTTGGGCAGCCCGACATTGCGCCATCCCGCTTGGAAGGGCTTTTCGTTCGGTCCCGCGACCCCACCGGTAAGCTGGAGGTGATCTCCGCGGCCGCCGGTACGTGGCAGGAAGACGCCGATCCGTCGAGCGATCGCTTAGCGCTCGATCGCGCCACCATCTACAAGCAGGTAGACGATCGCATTGCGCTGGTCGGCGCGTTCGACCAGTTCGCCATCTGGATTCCAAAAGAACCGCTGGAGCCGACGCGTTCCCGCGTAAAGGCCGAATCCACAGGCGACCTTGTCCGCAAAATCGACCCCGAGTCCCGGGCGGAATTCCAGTGGCGGTGCTCCACCGCGGTCTCGACCCTGCTGCTGGCCCTGATCGCGATCCCGCTGGCGCGTACCCGACCGCGCCGCGGCGGCTACGGCAAGGTTCTGATCGCCATCATTTTGTACATCGGGTACTTCAATCTTCTCGGTATCGCGCGGAGCTGGGTCGAGCAGGATCAGGTTCGCCAGCTCTGGTGGGTGCCCGGTCTGCTGGCGCTCGTGATCGTCGGCGCGTTCCTGCTGCCCACCCGGAGCGGCCGGTGAACCGTATCTATCGACATCTGTCCCGCGCGTTGATTCGTGGCGGCATTCCGGTGCTGCTGCTGTTGCTGGGTGTATTCGGATTCTTCACGCTCGCGGAGGAGCTTGAGGACGTCGGCAAAGGCGACTTCGGCGTGGTGCACGCGGTGCGCCTTACCGCATATTCGCTGCCGGCACTGTTCGTCCAAGTACTGCCGGTCTGTTGCCTGCTCGGCACGGTACTGGGCTACGGCGGACTTGCGCGAAACCAGGAGCTTATAGCGTTGCGCAGCGCAGGCCACTCGCCCTGGCGCATCGCAACGCCGGCGGTGCTGATCGGTGCCGCGCTCGGCGTGACGGCGCTGATCCTCCAGCAGATCGTGATCCCAACCCTCGACCGTCGGGGTACGGATCTTGAGAAGAGCGCGATCGGCGACACAGCCACACCCGCAGGTACTTTCTGGACCCGGCTAGACAACCGCCTGCTTCGTGTCGGCTACGTTCGGCTCGGCGTGATGCCCATGGACATCGAAGTCTTCACGCTCTCACACGACGGCCGCCTCAATGAAGTGCTGCGGGCATCGCAGGCGGACGTACTGGACGACACCTGGCGTCTCTACGACGTTCGCGTAACCGCCCTGAGCGGCATGCAAGCGACATCGAGCCGGTACGATACCCTCGACCTACCCGTGCGGCTCACGTCCTCCCAGATCGGCTCTCTGATGACGAACGAGGAAGCCCTGCCGCCGTCATATCTGATCGAATACATTCAACATCTACGCGCGAACGACCTGGACGCGCATCGCTACGCCGTGCACCTGTGGCAGAAGTTGAGTCTTCCGGTGGGCATTGTGGGTATGACGCTACTGGGCATTCCATTCGTACTGGGATCCGTGCGTACGGTCTCCCTCGGATCGAGAATCGCGCTGGCGAGCCTCATAGGCCTGGTCTTCTACCTGGTGGAGCGCACCGCAACGCAGACGGCGCTTCTGTACCACTGGCCGGCGGCCCCGGTAGCGATGATCCCGGACATCGCCGTCGCGCTCACCGGCGCCGTGCTGATCCGCAAAATGCACTGAAGAACCTCACGCACGATGCCGCCGGGCAATGATTTCGTCTTCGCGCAGGGTGGCTGCGCCGTCGACAACCACCTTGTGTTGCATGCGCACATCGTCAGGGGACAGATCGAACACCCGAAAGCTGCCGGGCGTCGACGACGCGGACCCCGTCTGGAAGACCGGCGTGCCACCAACATCGTACCGGGCATCACGATGTCCGTGCCCGTGCAGCACCACGTCAATTTTACCGGACGCAATGAAGGCGCGAAGCTGCGGCGCGGATTGCAGAGCTTTGCGCCACCCAACGATTCCATCGACCGGCGGATGGTGCATCATCAGAACCCTAAAACCTCGCCCGTCGACGGGTTGATTCAACGCGTCGAGTTGAGGCTCTGAAACGACCCCACGGGCCGACCACCAGGGCGTCGGCACTGCAGTGTCCAAGCCCAACAACGTCAGATCGTCGTTGTGGAACCGCACAAGGCTCCCGTCCAGTCCACAGTCATCGGGATGCAGATACGGGCACCACAACTCACGCACGCTGCCGATGGAATCATCGCGGTAGTGGTCGTGATTTCCCGGGACGAGCACTACGCGGACACGCGCCGCTACCTCCGCCAGCCATTCGGCGGCTTCCTCCACCTCGCTCTGAAGCCCAATGTGCACGAGGTCGCCGGTTACCGCGAGTACATCCCCGTGTTCCTCATAAACGCACCTCATCAGCGCGTCGAGCCACGCGCGACGGTGTCGCCAGCGGCGTTTTCGCTCCCAGGACCGGTAGCCAAGGCGGCGTTTCCCAGTCACGCGGGAAACGTTCGCCAACGATGACAGGTGAGGGTCAGATATATGGATCAGACGCATGGGCGCACACTATAATGCACTCCTTTCGCAATCCGCCCTATGCCGCTCTTTGCCTGGATCATCGACGCCGACGTACCGCGCCTGTGGGGCCTCGAATCGCGCGAGCGTCTTTCGCGCCAGCTGAGTCGAATCGAAGACATCGAACTCGCCGACCAGACTCAAGGCTCCCACCACTACCCGGATCTGCTGATACTTCGCGGCGACCACCTGTTCGAGCAGCGCGCACTGCAAGCAATTGCGCAACGCTGCGGTACGTTGACGGCCAACGGCACGCCGGTGGCGACCAGAGCGCGTGCGGAACAGGTACCGATCGCCGTATCACGCATGGACGAGCGCGACGAGGCTAAGGATTGGATCTCCGACGGCACCTACACGGTAGACGACCTGGCGGATTTCGATCCCGATCTCAGGCGCATGGTGACGCCCTATGTGCTACCAATCCGCTCCTCAACGCGGCCGGCCCTGGAGGCCCGCCTGTACGGGAACGCCTACAAGGGCATCACAGATTTCGTCACCAAATGGTGGTGGCCAAAGCCCGCGCGCCGCGTGGTGGCCTGGTGCGCCGAGCGGCGAATCTCTGCCAATCAGGTGACGGTTACCGGTCTGCTGCTGATGCTCTTTGCCTGTGGGTGTTTCTACTACGGTCACTACGCGCCCGGGTTGGTGGCAGGCTGGATCATGACGTTTCTCGATACCGTAGACGGCAAGCTCGCCCGCGTAACCGTCAGCGCCAGCCGATTGGGTCACGTTCTGGATCACGGCATGGATATCGTGCATCCGCCGTTCTGGTACATGGCGTGGGGATTGTCCGCCGGCGCCGCCGTCCCATTCGCGGACACGGGCAACTGGATAGTATGGATGTTCGCCGGCTACTTGGCCGGGCGTCTTATCGAAGGTGCATTTCACGCGCTCGGTTCGGTCAGCATGTTCGCCTGGCGACCGCTGGATGCCTACTTTCGTTTGTTCACGGCACGACGGAATCCGTGTCTCGTTCTGCTGACGCTCAGCTGGGCCGCGGGACGACCCGATTGGGGATTTGTGCTCGTGGTTGTCTGGACCGTACTGAGCAGCGCACTGATGGCTCTACGGCTCACCTACGCTGCCGCTGTCCGCGTTACACGCGGCCCGTTGCAGTCCTGGTTGAGCGAACCCGATGCAGCGGAGCGCTATCCACGTGCATTCAGGACGTTCTCCGAAACCCGCCAGGCGTATGTCGCCAACTAACGATACAGCCGACGCGCGATACCGCGAACTCGACCCATTCGTCGAGCATTTCCGCGCGCGCTACGGCAGCGCTTTAGCGGCGATTGTCCTCTACGGCTCGTTCCGCCGCGGCGAGCGCGACACGTTGATCGACTTCTACGTACTCATTCACGACCTGCGCGCGGAACCCGGGTGGCGGCGCACCGCGCTCAAGCTGCTGCCGCCCAACGTCTATTACCTTGAGCTCGACGATCTGCGGTGCAAGTGGTCCGTGATGACAATCGAACAGCTGCAACGGGGCGTGCAATCGTCTGTCCCCTACTTCTGGGCGCGCTTCTGCCAACCCTGGGACGTACTGTGGGCCGACTCAAACGACACGCGGCGTACGTTGGGCGCTGTCCGCTCGTCGGCCGAATCGGCGGCACTGGGTGCCGGCCGTCAGACCGGCGCGCGTTCCAGCCGTGAATTCTGGATCGCCCTGTTCCAGCAGACGTACTCAGCCGAACTGCGGTCGGAGGACGCGTCGCGGGCCGAATCCCTGTACGCAAACGCACCAGCACACTTTGACGCGTTGTACGCACGCACCGCAGACCCCTCCGTCCTCCCGGCGCGCACACGTCCGTGGCGCTGGCGGATCGCCACGGGAAAAACGCTCTCACTGCTGCGACTGCTGAAGTCTGCAGCAACCTTTGACGATCCGGTGGGCTACATGTTGTGGAAGGTTGCGCGCCACTCCGGCATCGTCGAGCAAGCCACAGAACGGCAGCGTAAATACCCGCTCTTGTTCGCGTGGCCGCTCGTATGGCGTCTGTATCGGCGCGGCGCATTCCGGTGACCACACCGGCGCCGCCAGCGCGGGATCCGACCACGCACGGACCAGGCCGCAACGTACTTCGAAATTTTACCCGCCTGGCCACGGGACGCGTTGCCGGTGCGCTGGCAAACGTCGTCACCAGTGTGCTGATCGCGCGTACGCTCGGTGCGGGCGCCTTCGGAACGTTGATCCTCATCCACACGGGCGCACTGTTTCTGCGTCAGCTCTGCCAGGTAAAAACCTCAGATGCACTCGTGCAGTTCGGCGTGCCGCTGCAGGAACAGGGCCGAATCGACCAATTGAATGCGTTGCGCAGCTGGCTGTTCCGGATCGACCTGCTGAGCTGTACAGGCGCGACTGTGGTTGGCTTTTGTCTGTTGGCGTTCGCGCCGTCCGACGCCGTCGAGCCGTCTGCGCGGAACGCCGCCTGGATGTACCTGCCGGCTCTGATCATTTCCTGCACACAAACAACCAAGGGAACGTTGCGGCTACTCAACCGCTACGATCTGCTCGGCAAGCAGTACGCGATCGGACCGCTGTTTCGACTCTGCGGGACATTCATCGCGCTGACGGTTGACGCGCCCCTTGGCATCTACGTAATCGTTTGGGCATTGTCGGTGCTGGGGGAACAGGCCTATCTGCACGCGGCCGTGCGAGGCCCGCTGGCCGCGATCGCCAGCGACTCGCCAAGCGCTACAACGGCTGCGTTACGTGCGGATCACCCAGGACTCTTCCGGCTCTTGCATACGCTGTACTGGCAGTCGAACGTAGATGCATTGCCGCGCCATGCAACGACTCTCGTAGTAGGCGCGGTGGGCGGCGCGGCAAACGCGGGCCTGTTTCGTATTGCGCGGGACGTTGCCGAAATTCTCGGTAGGCCCGTCGCCATGCTGCGACAAGCCCTGTTTCCGGATGTCGCGCGACTGGCGCGACAGGATGCGCTCGCGTTCGAATCCCTGCTGCTGCGCACGATGGGCATCACCCTGATCGCAGGCGCGGTCTTCGTCTCGGTCGCAGCGCTATGGGGTTCGTCGCTGCTCTCGACGCTGGTCGGCGCTGAGTTTGTGCCCGCGCACGGCCTGCTCATACTGCTGCTCGTGGCCGCGACCCTTGATCTGGCGGCCGCGCCGCTGCGCCCCGCTTTGTACGTTCTTGGCCGTGCGCGTACGGCACTATGGATCGGGATCGCTGTGTACACCGTGTTGCTCGGCGTGCTTGGGCTGGTACGTCCACCGCTGTCGCTGACTGGCACGGGTCTCGCCATTGCGCTGGCCAGCGCTGCCTTGCTGGTTGCGCTCGGCGGCGTCTATACCTTAGCGCGAGACGCGCTCAGAAACTGAGTCCGCCGATTGCATCCAACACGGTGTCGATCTGCGCGTCGCTATGAGCGGCGCTAACCGAGAAGCGCAGCAGGCTCATCCCGGCGGGCGCTGCCGGCGGCAGGATCAGATTCGCGTACACGCCACCGTCCAACAGCTTTTGCCACGCCGCTAGCGCCTTTTCGCGTGTCTCGAATCGAACCGCGGCTACCGGACTCGGTGTTGTCTGTCCAATCGGGATGTTCCGTTCTACTAGCCGCGCATACAGGCGGTTGGCATTGCGCCACAACTGTTCCCGAAGTGCAGGCCGCGCACGAATCGCTTCCAACGCGGCGTGTGTACTCGCAACCGTAGGGGGCGAAGGCGACGCGGTAAACATGTAGGGCCGACTCGCGTACGGAAACAACGACAATGCATCATGCGGGCTCACGCAGAATCCACCGGTTGTACCAAGCGACTTGCTGAAAGTTCCGGTAATGAAATCAACCTTCTGTAACACATTGCACGCCTCTGCGACGCCGCGACCATGGGCACCGCAGACGCCCAGCGAGTGGGCTTCGTCCACGAGGAGTACTGCGCCGGCCGCGTGCGTTACCGAGACAAATTCAGCAAGTGGCGCGCAATCGCCCATGATGCTGTACAACCCCTCAACCACTACCAGAACCGCTTCCGTCTCCCGAGCGACGCGTGCAAGCCGCTTTTCGAGGCTCGAAACGTCGTTGTGTTTGAATGTATAGACATCCGCGCCTGTCCCGCGGCATCCATCGAACAGGCTCGCGTGTGCGTCACTATCGAGCAGCACCGCATCACCGGGAGCTAGCAGCGCCGCCAAGGTGCCTATGTTCGCCGCGTAGCCGGTCGAGAAGATCATCGCGAACGGCACGGAATAGAAGTCCGCAAGCGCCGCCTCCAGTGCCTGATGTGTCGCGTAGTTGCCATTTGCCATCCGCGACCCCGTAGTGCCCGTTCCCGCGCACCGCAGCGCCCGTTCCGCCGCTTCGATACACGCCGGATCGAAGGTCAAACCCAAATAGTTGTTGGTACCCATCAGGATCGTGCGACGGCCGCGTATCAGCGCCTCGGTAGGCGAGATCATCTCATCAACGACAAGGCCCGTCGGGTCCGCCGCTCCGAGCTGAGAACGCGTCTCGCGAACGCCCGAAAATTTGTTCAATAGTGCTTTGGGCTGCGTATCAGGCACGATGCTTCCTGCTACTTGTGACCTAGCGGAGCGTTGACACGACCGCGGCGAGCTCTCCGAGCGTACGAACGTCACTCAGGCGCGACTGCTCTATGATGATGTCGAAATGGTCTTCAACTTCCATTACGAATTCGAGCAGTTGGGCCGACTCCAACGCGAGATCCGCTAACAGATCGGTATCGGAAGCAAGCGAAACGGGCTCCGGCAACATGGGCGCCAGAATTCCTGCGATCTGCTGTTCCAATTCGTTCATAGGCTTCCTTCCCTCACTACCACTCACTACCACTCACTACCACTTACCATCATCTACCAAACGTCATCACGTTGGCCGCGCCGCCTCGGCGAGTGATCGTAAGCCATCGGCAAGCTGAAGCTTCGGCTGCCAGCCGGTCCACGTCGTAAACGCGCGATTGTCGCCGACCCAGCGCTCGAACACCAATTCGTTGACCTTACCGCGCGTCAACATGGGTGCATAACCAAAGATCCGAGCGCAAACCTCATTGCTGCGCGCCAGCCAACCCAACGCGGCTGCAGAAAGCGGAACGCGCAACCAAGGGGTGCGTTCAAACGCACCCGCGATGTCGTCCCAGGAATAGCCGTTCGGGGTCCCATCGTCCAACTCGTAGATCCGCCCGGACCCCTCATCGTCGCGCGATTCCAACCAGGCCAGCACCGCCGCCGCAAGATCGGACACGTGAAGGAAGCTCAAGCGCTGGTCGAGCGAACCCACCACCGGCAATACCCCGAGCCTTCCCGAACGAAAAAGACCTGCGAGTTCCCGATCTCCGGGTCCGTAGACAGCTGTAGGGCGCAGGATAGTCCAGTGACCAAGGCTGCTCTGGGTCCACGTATCTTCACCCAGGCGCTTGCTCGCAGCATAGTCTGAGAGCGTGGGTTGAGATGCCGCCAGCGACGACATGCCCAGCATCCGCAACCCGGGCCGCGCGCTGCCGGATTCTGTAAGCGCGAGCCAGGTGGCGACGTTGCCCGGAAAGAAATCCGCGGGCCGCAGTCCGCGGACCGTTCCCGCAACATGCACCACATGCGTGCAATCCGATATGGCTTCGCGGACGAACCCCGTATCGCACAAATCGCCGACGCGTTCCGACTGCGGCGAGCGGCCATCGCACGCGCGGGAATTCGCACCCCCACCTCGCCGCAGAGTCACTACGCGAATGTCACGGTCGCAGAGCAGTTGAAGGATATGGCGGCCGATGAAACCCGTCCCGCCGGTGAGCGCAACCCGCATCCTGCGTCGCTCCGGTTGGCTGCGGAGCGCCGGCTCTAGCCGTGCGCTTCCAACAACTTCAGCGGCACCGGGTTACCCTGGCTATCCCATTCGATGCGATCCAGAAAACCACGGCTGGCAGTGGATCGGGACAGTTTGCCCGACGAGGTGCGCGGAAGGGTTCGCGGCGGCACGATGTCGATGTGGCAGGCAATACCGAAATGCGCTCGGATCAGCGCAGCCACCCGCAGCGCGAGATCGGGATCGGAGCGCCGGTCCTCGACGACAAGCACAGCCATCTCGTCCCCGCTCGGGCGCGTCACCGAAAACGCCGACGTATGGCCCACGCGAACTTCCGGCATGGATTCGGCCAGGTATTCGATGTCCTGCGGCCAGATATTGCGCCCACTCAGAATGATCACATCCTTGCGGCGCGCGGTGACTACCAGGGTTCCATCCACCGTGTAGCCGATGTCTCCGGTATCCAGCCAACCGTCCTCGCTCAGGACTTCAGCGGTAGACTCCGGATCGCCAAAGTAGCCACGCATAACCGACGGTCCGCGAACGAGAATGCGTCCACATTGGCGCTCCGGCAAACGGTCACCTGCGTCGTCGCATATCTTGAGTTCATAGCTCGGCAGCGGGACGCCGCAATCAACGAGATGCATCGCATCCAACGCCGGTACATCCGCGTTCGGAACCGCCCGGCCCGTGTCCAGCAGCGTTGTCTTCTCCACCCGGTCGATGGAAACGCCGCTGGAGAGCGGCGCGAAGCTGACGGCAAGCCCGCATTCGGCCATCCCATAGCACGCGACAAACGCCTTCGGGTCGAATCCGGCGGGCGCCAGCACCTGCGCAAACTGTTCAAGGAGCCGGTAGTTGATCCGTTCCGCACCAACACAGGCAACCCGCCAACTCGACAGATTGTATTTGTCCTGATCGGTGAGCCGCAGGCGGGTCGCGCAGAGCGAATAGCCCGACGGCGGGCTGGAGGATACGGTACCCCGGTTGTCCGAGATGAGCTTCAGCCACAGACGCGGTCGCATTGCGAACGTCCGTGGGCTGAGGTAATCCACCGACAACTGACTAGCGAGCGGCACGAGTACGAAGCCCACCAACCCCATGTCGTGGTAGAACGGCAGCCACGACACCAGACGGTCGCCCTCGGAGAGACATACGCCACGCTCTGCAATCTCTGCGAGGTTCTGCAGAGCGGATTCCTGGGGCATGTCGACCCCTCGGGGAAACCGCGTGCTACCCGACGTGTACTGCAGGTAAGCGCTTTCCCCCTCGGCGAGCGGCTGCAGCGCTTGCGAGCTATGGGGAAGTTTCAGGAAATCGACCTCGGCGCCTGCGAGTTTCATGTCGAGTCCGCGCGTCGCCCGCGACAGGAAGTCGACAAAGTCGTCAGGTGCAACCGCGGCGGCAGCGCCACAGCTCTGCATCATGCGGCGAATCTGCGCAACGTACGCATCGCCACCGCCCATCTGCAACGCGGCCGGCAATGGTACCGGAACCAATCCTGCATACTGGCACGCGAAGAAAAACCGGTGGAACACCGGAGAAGTCTCCGCAATGATCGCCACTCGCCCGCCGCGCTCGATACCCAACGACATGAGCCGACGCGCCAGGTCAATGGCCTGCGCCCGCAGCAGTCGATAGGGAAGCACCGCCGAAAGGCGTCCGCTCGCGTCGTAGAAGTTGCAGCCGGTACGGCCTTGAGCCGCGTAGTCGAGCGCGTCAGCGAGACTGCCGAACTGCCCTCGATACATCGGCAGGTCACTGGCTGTGGGAGTGGGCGCTATCGTGTTGTTCTGTTCAGTCTGAATGATCGGACCCCAAATTCAACCCAAACCAACCTGGCGATGCTGCGACCGGCGCAGACATCGATACCAGCACGAAACAGTTACGACCCCGTTCGCCCACGAGTTGTCCATCACGCGCTTTTCGCCACGTACTGTCCACGACGTACCATCAACCACGTACGTTTGTGGATGAACTACTCCCCTACCCGGCTCCGTTTACCGGATCCGAGCAACGTGTCGAGCACAACAACAAAACCACGATCTCGGTGGCTTACTCAGTGGCTTCCTGGGTCCCCTCCGGGCCTCTCCAAACCCGTTAGGCATTTTTTATGCTAATTGGTGCGCCCGTTATTGGCAACGCCAATTTCGACGGGACGCGATTGTACTCATCGTGAAGAGAAGCGCCAGCCCAAATGAAAGAAATGTGTCACGATCACATCGCGATGCTTCATCAGCATCGTGGCGCACCGTCATCGCTTCCGGAGTTGTCCCGGCATCTTGCACGCAATGAGTTACTTTAATTTGTCAATATATCAATAATTTATATTGCTTTTCTAGATTAGTTCTATTTTTTACCGGCAAATCTACGGCGCGCCTCTCGCGCATCTCCCAACGACGCGGACAATTGGCTCTGATCTGCATCGGCAAAGCTGCCTAGGCGGTTGAGCGCTCCGGCGATAGCATTCACGCCCTCCTTGATCATCTGTGTCGCGACGACGGGCATGGCGGCAGCGCGTTCCGCCAGTTCTAACGCAACTGCAACAGACCGGCCCTGCGCCGCCGTTGCGTCGACGAGCCCCCAGTCGAGCGCCTGCTCTGGCGCCATCTTCTCGCAGAGAATGCAGATTCGCTTCGCGCGCGCAGGACCCACCAGATTGACGAGTCTCGGAAGCGCACCCCATTGCAGGTTAAGACCAACGCGTACCTCGGGCACATACAAATAACCGCCCTCGGCGAGCACCCGCCAATCGCACGCCAGCGGCAGTGCAACGCCCGCTCCGACGGCCGGACCTTCCATCGCCGCGATCGTCACCTGTGGCAATGCCTCCCACGCCTCGCAGAGCCGCACCCCGCGGAAGTACACGCGCCGACGCTCAGCGTCGGACATGCCTTCCTCACTCCGCGCTCCCAGATCCTGAAGATCTGCGCCGGACGAGAAATAGGCGCCACCCCCGGTCAGCACAATCGCGCGCAAATCCAGATCATCCTGCAGGTTCCGTGCAACCTCGGTGAGTTCGAGAATGAGCTGACCATCGAACGCGTTGAGTTTCGTGCCGCGGTCGAAGCGCACGAGCGCCACGTGCGCACCGGTCCGTTCTACCGTGACGTAGTCGAGCTGACCCACCGCTTTTACCATTCATCCACGTGCATGACGGTGTTCACCGGCGGTCGGTACGCGGGCTTGAAGCTGGTACCGACCGTGTACGCAATCGGGATCAGCGCAACCTGCATGAAGTCGTCGTACGGAATCTCCAGCAGATCGGCGATCGTCTGTTCGTGCATCAGGTGCAGTGTTGTCCACGCGGTGCCCAAACCTCGGGCGCGCGCCGCCAACATGAAATTCCACGCCGCTGGAATGATCGAGCCCAGCGTTCCGGTCTGCGCAATGATGTTGTTCGATTCGGGACGATCTGTTCGTCCGGCTATACAAGGGATCAGCAGCACCGGAACACGGCCCATGTTTTCGGCGAGGTAGTCGGCGGACGACGCCGAGCGCGATTGACTACGAATCAGGTCGTCGTCGCCGCTTTCGCGGTGCAGCTTGTGGATCGCGATCGGCATGTCCCGATACAACGTGAACGCCTGTCCGTACAGTTCGCCGATCTTGGCCTTCTTCGCCGGGTCCGTTACGAACATGAACTGCCAACCCTGCGCGTTGGACCCGGTGGGCGCCTGGACTGCAATGTTCATACACTCCTCGATCACGTCCATAGGGACCGGCCGGTCGAAATCCAGTCGTTTGCGTACGGCTCGCGTGGTGCTCAACAGCTCATCGTTACTCAACCCCAATTGAGGGTGTGCCATAAAATCCTCCTCGTTTCAGATTCGCAGGTACGCGGCAACTGCGTCATTCGACAAGCCAGCGCTGGTTTACTTCAATCCATTCGTTTTGCGGCTCCGGGGCAAGTTCGATCGCCTGCTGCATGTATTCGATCGCCAGGTCCCGCAGATCGAATTCATACGCTTCCATCGCTACCTCATTGAGCCGAACCGACGACTGCAGGCGCAGCGCAAGGCCGGCCTCGTTATTGGGACTGATCGCGAATAAACGTTGCAGCATCGACTTCAGGTTCCCATCCGCAGGCGCAAAGACATAGCCGGCTTCATACAGTTCGGCCGCAGCCGCTTCCAGATCCGCTTCGCGCTCGGCAAGTTGCGCTTGGGTACCCGCCGAAAGCAACTGCAGCGCAGGCTCGGCGGACATCGCTGCGATGAGCTCTCCTGCTTCCAGATAACGTTCTTCTGTAAGCGCGCTCACTACTTCTGCGTTCACCCGATCGGCCACCTCCGACAATACCCCCGCGGTGTCGCCGCCGGCGGTTCGAATGCGCCTCAGCACGCCGATCGCTGCAATCAGATCCGGCGTTTCTGCCGCAAGCAAACCCTCCAGTTCGGCAACCTCCGCGGCGACTCTGGTCGAAGACGCGTCTTTCTCGTTTCCACCGGATGGGGAGGAAACCGGTGGCGCCTCGCCCGGGTCAGTGGGGGCCGCTCCGTCATCCTTTGCGGGCACGTCCGCGATGCGGGGTTGCGCGGGCAACGCATCAGTGCCGTCGGGGCCGTCATCAGTCGGTTCTGATCTCGCGGGGTCCGCGCTGCGTCGATCGCTTAATCCCGCCACCGACCCGGCCGACTCCCCGGGCGTTTTCGCACCGCCTACGTCGTCCGTCGACGAATCGTCCCGGCGGACCAAACCGCCCACCTGCCCTTCGTCTACCGACGGCGTGCGGTCCGGTACCCCGCCGTCGAGCAACTGCGTACCGGCAATGATTGCCACAACGGCGACGACTACAGCGACGCCGATATAGCGCAAATCAACATTGCGCGTGGGCGTCGATCTCGCGTCTTGCCTCTCGCGCAGCGACTCTTGCGGCTCTGCAGACTTTGCGAAACGCGCCGGTCCAGTTGCTGCATCCGCTTGCGGGGTGACTGCGACACTGGAAGATTCCCGTCCAAATTCCTGGGATGGCAGTTCCTGGGACGGCTGTTGCTGAGCGGGCTGTTGCTGAGAGGAGAGGGGCATATTGCCGGAAGCCGCGACCACCGTCGCGTCGCGTGCCTGGCCTGGGTCCGGTACATCAGAAGTGATCGCAGGCGAAGCGCCGTCCACCCGCGGTTCGGCGCGTCGTGGTCCGGCGGCGGCACTGCGCACCGACGACTCGTGTGTCGGCGGGTCGTCCCTGCGCGCCAGCGGCGCTCGCACAATCGTCCTTCGATGAGATTCCAGCGCGTGACGAAATTCGGCAACGTTCTCGTAACGATCGTCACGCAGCCGAGCGAGTGCTTTGTCGAACATCGGCTGCAGTGTTTCGAAGGACTCCGGAAGATCGTCCACTTCCTCGTGAACGAGCTTGTAGAGAAAGGCGGCCGTAGAATCGGCAGATGTCGGCAGGTGCCCGGTCAGCGCTTCATAAATCACGACGGCCAGCGAGTAGATATCGCTACGGCCGTCGACCTCATCTCCGCGGGCCTGTTCGGGGCTGACGTAACCGTACGTGCCCATCGTTGTACCGAGTTGGGTCAGCTGCGTGCTCGCGTCGAACAGCTTCGCTATCCCGAAGTCTGCAAGCACCGCGTGGCCCATTTCGTGAAAGAGAATGTTGTCCGGCTTCAGATCGCGGTGCACGATGCCGCGCGAGTGAAGTGCCTGGAGCGCATCTGCGACCTGCACACCGACATCGAGCGCAAATTCGGGTTCGAGCATGCCTTCTTCGCGTTGCCTCGAACGCAGCGATCCCCCGGGCAGGTAGTCCATCGTGAGGTACGGACGCCCGTCGATTACGCCGAAGCTGTGCACATTGATGATATTGGGATGGCTCAGTGCCGCGGATATCTGCGCCTCCCGTCGGAAACGCTCGATCAGGTCTTCACCTCCGGCACTCAGGTCACTGGCCATGACCTTCACCGCAACCTGGCGATTCAACGCGTCATCTAACGCTAGATAGACCGTCGCCATACCGCCGCGACCCAGCTCGCGGACAATCGTGTGCCCTTCGATATGAATGGATTCCGCCACAGCCCAGTCACCTTGCCCCGCAAGCCACTTTGCCGCGTTAGCGCGCAGGAAGCAAAGCGTAATAGACCAATGGCGCTGCCTGCGTGGCGGAGTCGAGTTACCGGAGTCCGCCTGTGGGCGATCCGCTCCGCGGCTCTACCAGATCTCCGTCCGGGCTGAACAGGTACACACCAAAGCGCACATACGGCGAACCGGAACGAGCGCCTGCGGGTACGGGGTCTGGTACTCGGTTGCTCACGGGATCCAGGCTTTGTAGATAGGCTGCGATCGCGAGCGTGTCACGCTCCGTCAACACGGAATAGTTGGCCCAGGGCATCACCAATCGCAATCGGCCACCGTTATGGTCCACGCCGGTCTGAATCGCAGCCGCGATGTCACGGCGGGTCCACTCGCCAAGCCCGGTCTCCGCATCGGGGGTTAGATTCGGCGCAAAAACCACACCCGGGAGACCCCCGGCACCACGCGCCCCGCCGTCCGTGTACGCAATACCAATCCTCGATCCGGCGAACGGTGCGCCCATTTCGCCCCCGGCCACCAACGCGCCCTCCGTGTGGCAACGTTCGCACGCGAGAATCCGGGCGAGATATTCGCCTCGTGCAACCCGGCGACCCCCGTCCGACGCAGCCGATTCCGGATACAACATCAAAATTACAATGGCCAGCACGATAGCCACCGTCACCAACGTGACGGACCGCCGCGATGACGCAGCAGAATGCGGTCGCATCCGTTGCCTGCTCCACCCAGTTTCAACATCCCGACGCTAGCAGAACGCGACTCCGCTGATGATCCGGGGTTTCCACAGTCCAACGTACTGGTCGCAGCGAATCTCGAAAGCACGCATCGCATGGTACATCATGGCGTTCGCCCGTCCGCGAAGCCGGACGATTGGTTGAAAACGGGGAACCCATGGACGATCTCAGGCTTCATGATGCGGTGATATTTCTGGTCGCGGCCGGTCTCGTTATTCCGGTGGCTAAGCGATTCCGCATTAGTCCAATTGTCGGCTTTCTTCTCGTGGGACTGGCGGTGGGTCCCTTCGGCCTATCCAGACTTGCAGACGAGTGGCCAGCACTGCGTTGGATTCTGATTACCGATCTCCAAGGCGTCGGCGCGCTCGCAGAGCTAGGCGTCGTCTTCCTGCTTTTCATGATCGGCCTGGAGTTGTCGCTGGAACGGCTGTGGTCCTTGCGCCGCTGGGTGTTCGGACTCGGCGGTGCGCAGATCCTCATCACGGGATTACTCATCGGCATGATCGCGGCGTGGTTCGGCAACACCCTTGCGGCGTCGATCGTTCTCGGTGCCTGTCTAGCTCTGTCGTCGACCGCGATTGTTACGCAGCTTCTGATCGAACAGGGTAACTTCAGTACCAAAGGCGGGCGGGCAGCGTTCGCGGTACTGCTGGCACAGGACATCGCCGTGGTGCCCGTACTCTTCCTTGTGGGCGTTCTAGGTACCACTACGGAACATTCGGTGTTCTTTGGTCTCCTGCGCGCCCTCGCCGAGGCAGCGATTGCTGTTGCGTTGATCGTGGGCGCCGGTCGCGTGATCGTTCGGCCGTTGCTGCGGTTCGTGGGACGTCACGGCACCCCCGACCTTTTCATGGCGGTCACACTGCTGCTGATCGCCGTAACGGCGACGCTCACCCACTACGCGGGTTTGTCCGCCGCACTCGGGGCTTTTCTTGCTGGGCTGCTCCTTGCGGAAACCGAGTACCGGCACGAAATCGAAGTACAGATCGAGCCATTCAAGGGTCTCCTCCTGGGGTTGTTCTTCATGTCCGTGTCGATGAGCATCGATCTCACCGCCGCATTGGAAAGCGCCGGTTGGGTAGCGCTCTCCGTCATCGGGCTTTACGTGTTGAAAGGAGCCGTGGTCTACGCACTCACGCGCGCATTCGGTCTGAGCCGGGGACAGTCTCTGGAAAACGGCGTGCTGCTGGGGCAAGGGGGCGAGTTTGCGTTCGTGATCGTTGGTCTCGCGCTCGAGTTCGCGCTGCTACCGGCCGCGGACGCGCAGTTCATGCTGATTGTAGTGAGCGCAACAATGTTCATCACACCCGTGCTCGCAAAACTCGCTAATGGCGCAAGCGTTCACCTGGACCGTGACGCGCCGACACCCGGCGACACTGATATTGCCTCCGACCTTGCCGGACACGTAGTCATCGTGGGCTATGGACGAACCGGGCAGATTCTGGCCGCACTGCTGAACCAACGCCAGATCCCGCATGTGGCCCTGGACCTGGATGCCGATCGGGTGGCGACGCTGCGCGCGCGCGGCGAACCCGTCTACTTCGGCGATGCGTCTCGGGCCGACATGCTTCAACGCATGCGATTGGCCTCCGCCGCAGCTCTGTCCGTGTGTACGGACGATGCGAAGTCAACAGAAGCCACCATCCAGGCCGCGCGTCGTTTGTCGCGTGACATTCCAATCGTCGCGCGGGTGCACGACGTGGAACACGGGTTGCGCTTGAAGGACCTCGGCGCAACCATGGTCGTTCCGGAGGTCTGCGAATCTGCGCTGCAACTCGGCGCACTCATGCTCGAAGAGGTAGGGTTCCCTCCGAGCGCTACCCGCGAGGTTATCGAGGTACAGCGAAGCGAACTGATGCTGGCGCTGAGCGACCTGGAAAGCCATTCGCGTGTGTCCTAGTGCCAACCCGGCACCTTCCTCGCCGGCAAGCACCCGACCGTGCGGTGGAACTGGTCCCACGCCAGGTCCAGCCAACAGCTCGCCACGCGATGATCGACTTCGGTGCTAAAGTTTGCGGCGAGAGCACGGCGATCGAAACAGGGGTCAGGAGAATCGATCTTTAATGTCGTTCGTTTCGACTCAGTTCCTGTGTTTTTTCGCTCTCTTCGTTCCTCTCTACTATCTGGCGAGGCGCCCCGACTGGCAGAATCTGCTGATACTGCTCGCGAGCTACGTGTTCTACGGTGCGTGGGATTGGCGCTTTCTGGGGTTGATCTACCTGATCAGCGTGACCAACTTCGTGGCTGCACGGGTGATCGTTCGTAGCACTTCGTGGAGGAAGGGTGCGCTGGTCGCAGCCGTCACAGTCAGTCTCGGCGTGCTCGCGGCGTTCAAATACTTCGGATTCTTTCTTGAGAGCGCGGTTCAGCTCTTTGGCCTGTTTGGTCTGAACGTCGATACACCGGTATTCCACATCGTCCTGCCCGTCGGAATTTCCTTTTTCACGTTCCAGGCACTGTCGTACACGATCGACGTCTACAGGGGAGACGCGCACGCCGAAAACAACCTGACTCGTTTTCTGGCCTACATCGCATTCTTCCCTCAACTCGTCGCAGGTCCGATCGAGCGTGCCGGGCATTTACTGCGCCAGTTCGAGCGTCCACGCCGAGTCACCGGCCAACTCGTCCATCGTGGAATCTGGCTTATCGTGTACGGGTACTTTGTGAAGGTAGTGATCGCCGATGGCCTGGCCCCAATTGTCGATGCCGCTTACACGTCGGAACAGCTCTTCGGCTGGAGCGTGATACTCGGTACGTTCGGATTCGGTATTCAGATCTATGCCGATTTTCTGGGCTATAGCCTCATCGCCAAGGGGCTGGCTGCTCTGCTCGGCCTGGAACTGATATTCAATTTCCGCCTGCCCTATTGGGCAACATCCATCACCGAATTCTGGCACCGCTGGCATATCAGCCTCAGTACCTGGCTGCGCGACTACCTCTACATATCGTTAGGAGGGAATCGCCGAGGTGAGTTGACAACATATCGTAATCTCATGATTACCATGACTCTCGGTGGATTGTGGCACGGCGCGAACTGGACGTTCATCGTCTGGGGTCTACTTCACGGCGTGGCGTTGTGCTTGTGGAGAAGAACGCCCGCTCTACACGCACTGCCCGCGGCCGTTGGCTGGCTGTTCACGATGAGCATCGTATTCAGCGGCTGGTTTTTCTTTCGCGCCGCAGACGCAACGGAAATGTTGGCAATGCTCAGTGCTCTCGCCAATCTGGAGCTCTTGCCAGTGCACTGGCAGATGACCAAAGCGATACTGGTCGCTGTTTCGATACTGGCAGTCTTGGAGTTCCCGCAGTGGCGTCACTCGGACGCGTGGGTGTGGACTGAACGCTGGCCCGTGACAACGACGTTCCTGATGGGAGTGATGATTGCCATCACTCTAATGATGGCCAGTGCTAGCCGCAGCACATTCATCTACTTTCAGTTTTGAAATTGACACGACTACAAAGACTTTCATGGACCGCGGTGAGCCTCCTATTACCGGCCAGCGCGGCAACGACCATCTGGTCGGGTACGGCGGAACTGCACCTGAATCCGTATTCCGTAATCTGCCTCGCGATGGCTGCTGGATTCACTGTCGTTGCGTCCGCGAGCCGGATGTCGACAAGCAACAAACCGGGGGCATCCGCACTGCACTTCGTAGCCGCAATGCTGCGTCACGTCGCCCCGGTCGCGGCAATTTGTGCTGCGGTGATTCTCCTACTGGCAAGGGTACCGGACCAGAGACCCGATAAACTCAGCGACTTGGCGGCACGTAGCTCAGATTGGGCCATCGTGCAGGTTCAGCGCCACCGAGCGGACTCGCTTGAGCACAGCGACGTGCTGCTGATCGGAGACAGCTCGTGCCTGATGGGCATAGATGCGGAACGCGCTGGACTAAAGCTTGGCGCTCGCGTCGAGTCATTGTGCAGTCTTGCGTGGATCGGACCCGCCGGATACGCGCAACTGCTTGCACGACATCTGCGCCGCACTGCAAAACGGGTTGATGTCGTCCTGTTGCTGTCACCCTCCGCGCTCGAGCGTCCTGAAGATCACCGCCAATACGAAAATCTGGAAGCGGCCTCCGGCCGGCACGCTAACGATCCAATTCAACACTCGCTCAGGACCGGGCGCACGTTTCTGGAGCAGGTGTTTTACACGCCCCTTCCAAAAGCGTACGGCCGGTACTTCGGCGGACGTTTCGGTTTTTCCAATCACATCGCGAGGAATCATGGGAGTACGGTCGACCCCACTGCCGGGCTGGAATACTCGAGTCTCGCTGAATATCTGGAGGCGCGCGTGGACACCGCCCCGGCGACCGTCGCCGAACTTGTTGTGAGTCAGGAATTTACGAGATCAGCAGCGCGGTTCGCTGAGACTATGAGAGCATTCCCGCACGCGAATCTTTGGCTTGGCATTACGCCGTTTCCGGGAGGGCGTTTGGACGCCGGGAGCACCAAAGCGCGGTCGTCAAAGATGGTCGAGGCCGCGCGTAGTCTGCACATCCACCCCTCAAGACTGCTCCAACTGCCACCGACACTGCCTGGGAGCGACTTCGCCACCCCCACGCACCTTCATCGCTGGGCTCGCATCCTCTACACCGACGCGTTCGCGGCCGAGCTGAAACGTACACTGCGCTGAAGCCTCCGCGCGCTCACAGGAAGTTCCCTGAGATGTTGCGGAAGGGTCCGTGGTCCCTTGTCTCGGTCCCGGTGGCGCTCAACATCTGGCGGAGAGGGAGGGATTCGAACCCTCGATGAGTGTTACCCCATACTCCCTTAGCAGGGGAGCGCCTTCAGCCACTCGGCCACCTCTCCGGGCAGCAGAATAAAGGTCGGTCGGGAGAACTTAGAAACGCGACTTGATCGGAGTGGGCTGATTCTGTTCGCGTTGAATTCGCTCGTAGATCTCTTCGCGGTGGACGGCAACACTTTTCGGTGCGCTCACGCCAACACGAACCTGGTTTCCTTTGACGCCCAATACAGTCACGGTTACGTCGTCGCCTATCATCAACGTCTCACCAATACGGCGAGTCAATATCAACATGCGCGTTCTCCTGCGATGTTCGCTCTGAGCAGCGCCGCGTTAAACCTTTGTTTCCGCCGCCAGGTGCAACGGTCTTCTGGTCAATGCAGAACTGAACGAATCGTCTTGATCCTGTTTGTACCCTGCGCTGCATACGTTGATTTGCGGCACCAGGGGCGATTTTCGATCTCTCTATCCTTACGGTCTCTCTATCCTTACGGTCTTTCTAACCTTACGGTCTTGCTAACCGTACGGTCCGGCCAGACCTACGGTTTCCGTTCCGTGCAATCTGCTTTTCGAACTGTCCGTGTCAAGTGTCCCAAGTTTCAAGTATTCCAGTACCCTTGTTACAAAGTCGGTACGATTGGCCCGCCCGGAAACCCAGCTGTGATACTCCCAGAACTCAGCCCCAACTCTACTCGCATCACAAAAATTAACCAGCAAGTATCTGTACTAACTCTTTAATAACTCTTCAGTAACTCTTTACTCACAACGTATCCTGGTCATGTGAGTGAGGTTTTTTTTCCGCTTCTAGTTCGCTTCTAGTTCGCTTCTCACTCGCGTGTCTATTGAACTTGCCCTCTGTTGCGCATTTAACGCGCAAATCGGTGAATGCACGCCAGACACAGCAGCGTCGCATCGGGCAGACGCACAATGGAGGTCAAACAATCCGATAGGGAGTGGGTCAATCGGTTCCGTCCACCCGCACACAGTCCTCTGTTCTATTCTGGCTCTATTCTGGCTCTATTCTGGCGATCGCAGCTCTATCTCTATATTGCAGCTCTACTCTGGCGATCGCAGCCTTATCAAACAGCCTTATATCAAGATTGACTTCAGATATAACTGACTTGAATGTCAATTTAGCAAAACCTACATCGCAATGCGAGCATTGCGTGTCCGATTGTGGGACCAAAAAAACACGCTGGAGCGCTACTTCTGAGCGCTCGGCTTAAGCACCATCCAAGCCAAACTCGTCGTGGACGCACCGGACGGCGAGTTCCAGATAGCGTTCCGCCACGACGACCGAAATCTTGATTTCTGATGTGGATATCATCTGAATGTTGATGTTCTCGCGCGCCAGCGCGTCGAACATCCGCGTCGCAACGCCGGCGTGGCTGCGCATGCCGACACCCACAACGGAGACCTTTGCGATCTCGTTGTCTCCGAGCACCGAGCGCGCACCAAGCTCGGTTTGCACCCTCTCCACAACCCGCAGTGTTTCATCAAAATCCTGGCGCTTGACCGTGAACGTGAAATCCGTGGTGCCATCTGTACCGGTGTTCTGGACGATCATGTCGACCTCAATGCCGACGGCGCTCACGGGGCCAAGAATACGCGACGCGACACCCGGAACGTCGGGAACACCACCAACCGTAATCTTCGCTTCGTCGGCGGTGTGGGCAATCCCGGAAACAACAGGTTTTTCCATCGATTCAGACTCCAAAGTAATCAGCGTGCCAGTCCCCGATTCAAACGTGGAAAGCACGCGCAACGGTACATTGTATTTGCCTGCAAACTCGACGGACCGGGGGTGCAGTACCTTCGATCCAAGGCTCGCCAGTTCCAGCATCTCCTCAAACGTAACGGTGCTGAGCTGTTGCGCGTCAGGTACGATTCGCGGGTCTGCAGTAAATACGCCGGCAACATCCGTACAGATCTGGCACTCGCTTGCGTCTATTGCCGCGGCCATAGCCACAGCCGTCGTATCGGAGCCCCCCCGCCCCAGCGTCGTAACGTTGCCTCGTTCGTCCACGCCCTGAAAACCGGCCACTACCGGCGTTTCTCCCGCTTCGAGCGCCGCCAGCAGCGTTTCGCTGTGGATACGCTCAATTCGGGCTTTGCCAAACGCCCCGTCCGTGTGAATCGGTATCTGATCTGCAAGAAATGACCGGGCGGCAACGCCCCGCTGCCTGAGCGCAATCGCAAGAAGCGCTATCGTGACCTGTTCTCCGGAAGCGAGCAGTACGTCGAACTCCCGCGCATAGGGCGTCTCCGACATCTCGTGCCCCAGCGCCACCAGTCGATTGGTCTCGCCGCCAATCGCGGACACGACCACCACAACCTGGTGCCCACGGGCAATGTCCGCAGTGATGCGGTCAGCGACCCGGCGAATACGGTCCGCGTCGCCAACGCTCGTTCCGCCAAACTTCTGCACTAGTAAAGCCACGCACTCAAAGCCTGTGGATTGAAGAAGGGCTAGCTTGTCGTCAACACTTTCGCTGCGCAACCGTTAGGCAACGCGGATGCGTGACCAGGAAGGACTCCCAACCGGCCGCGATCAACGATAATCAATAGCTTATCGTGATGTTCTTACAGGTAAGCCACGAAAGCGGCCGGGACCCCGGCATCTCGTCGCGCTCACTTCATGTCAGCAATCACGGGTCTTCTATGGAGCGAGCACCCGATAGATCAGGTCGGCCGGGAAGCCGCGCGACGCGAAGAAACGCGCGCGACGGTTCCAATCGGCACGATCCGCGACCGCCTTTGGAAACTTGCGATCGCAAAGCGCGTGCATCTTCGCGAGCCAGTATTCAGAAGTTTGCGACAATGCTTCGTCGATCAGCACATCGTCGATGCCGTGTTGCTGCAACTCCATCCGGATGCGCATCGGCCCATAGCCCTTGTCCATTCGACGCCGGACCAACGCGTCGATAAACCGAGTGTTAGACACCGCCCCCTGATCCCGCAGCGTTCTCACGACGTCATCGACAATCGTATCGACCGAGACGGTGTCAAGCGCGTCGCAACTCGCGGCGTCACTGCGTCCAGGGCTGCGGCGCGACCTGGGTTTCGATCGCAGCCGTTGCCGGAGTTCGTGTTCTGAATATTCCCTGCGGGCGAGGAGTCGCATCGCTTTGGCCATCATCCGCCGCCGGTGGTCATCGTCAGTGGCGACGACCGATTCCGATTGAGCAGAGAAGGAACCCACGGTCCTACAGCGCGTCCTGCACCGGCTCCGGCACTACGACGTCATCCTTCTGTATGCTGGGCAGCAGCTGTTCGCGAATACGGTGTTCGATGTCGTCTCGAATCTCCGGATTGTCGTCGAGGAACTCGGCCGCGTTCTTCCTGCCCTGCCCGATACGGTCCTCGTTGTAGGAGTACCAGGCACCCGCTTTCTCGACAATGCCCTGTTGCACGCCGAGTTCCAGTATTTCTCCCGTTCGGTGAATGCCTTTGCCATAGAGAATCTGAAACTCAGTCTGCCGAAACGGCGGCGCCACTTTGTTCTTGACGACTTTCACGCGGGTTTCGTTACCAACCACCTCGTCACCTTCTTTAACCGCTCCAATGCGACGGATGTCGAGCCGGACCGATGAATAGAACTTGAGGGCGTTGCCGCCAGTGGTCGTCTCCGGAGATCCGAACATCACACCAATCTTCATACGGATCTGATTGATAAAGATCACCAGAGTGTTGGACTGCTTGATGTTACCGGTCATCTTCCGTAACGCCTGGCTCATCAGTCGCGCCTGTAGACCAACGTGCGAATCGCCCATATCGCCTTCGATTTCTGCCTTGGGCGTAAGCGCCGCGACGGAATCGACGACCACGACGTCGACGGCGCCAGACCGGACGATCATGTCGCAGATCTCCAGTGCCTGCTCACCCGTATCAGGCTGCGATACCAGCAGATCGTCGGTGTCGACGCCCAACGACTGCGCATAGAGCGGGTCGAGCGCGTGTTCCGCGTCGATGAATGCACAGGTTCCGCCCGCACGCTGTGCTTCCGCGATCACTTGCAGCGTGAGCGTGGTTTTTCCGGACGACTCCGGGCCGTAGATCTCGACCACACGACCGCGGGGCAAGCCCCCGATGCCAAGTGCGACATCCAGTCCGAGGGACCCGGTGGAGACCGATGGAATTGCCACCAGTTCGCGCTCTCCGAGGCGCATCATCGAGCCTTTGCCGAACTGGCGTTCGATCTGAGCCAAAGCTGCGCTCAACGCGCGGTCGCGATGCGCGTCCTGGTTTTTTCCGCCGTCCTTTCTGCCGTCCTTTCCACCGTCCTTTCCACCGTCCTTCACGTGCATTGGAAGTGCGCTCCTAGTCTGATGTTCACGATTGGGCGCTACTGTATATTCATTCAGTACCCGTCGCAAGAGCCAATCACCAGTTCGAGCGGAAGGCGTACACGACGAGGCGGTGCGCGCGCACGGTTGACCCGTCGGCGACACCTCTGGTTCACTCGACGGATATATGACTTCTCCCGCTGTCTCACAAGCCCACACGCCGATGATGCGCCAGTACCTCGGCATCAAAGCTCAGTATGCTGACCATCTGCTTTTTTACCGCATGGGTGACTTCTACGAGCTGTTCTACGAAGACGCGAAAAAGGCGGCTGATCTGCTCGACATCACGCTCACACAGCGTGGTCAGTCCGCGGGAGAACCCATTCCGATGTGCGGCGTACCCTTCCATTCCGCCGACACCTACCTGCAGCGATTGATCGCGAAGGGCGTATCCGTCGCAATCTGCGAACAGATCGGCGACCCGGCAACCTCGAAGGGCCCGGTGGAGAGAGCCGTACAGCGCATCGTTACCCCCGGAACGATCACTGAAGAAGGGCTGTTGACCGACACCGACGACCGCGATGTGGTTGTCGCCTCGGTAGCCCGCTCGCCGGGCGGCTGGGGCGTCGCGTGCATCTACATGGGACGCGGCGAACTCGTCGTGTCACAGCACGCGGACACCTATGCCGTACGCGCGCTGCTCGCACGGGAGCGCCCCCAGGAAGTACTCGCCGATCCGGAGACCGCCGCAGCACTCAACGAACGCTCGATCGACATCACGGCGCCCAGACGCGTGTTCGCGCAAACGGCGGCCGTCGACTTCGTGAGGGGACGTTTCCACGCGGATGTGCTGGCGCACGCTGGACTGGATTTGACGCAACCCTACGTCGCAGCCGCGGCGCAGGCGGTCGACTACGCGGACTTCGCCCATTGCCGCACGATCGAATTCATCGATCGGTTGCGCGTGGAAGAATCGGCGACGCTGCTGGAGATCGATGCAACCACCCGGCGAAACCTGGAAGTAGACCAGCAACTGGACGGCGATGGGACGCACACGCTTTTCGCGCTGCTGAATCGATGCCGCACACCGATGGGCAGCCGGATGCTACGGGCCTGGCTTCGGGCGCCCCGGCGGGATCGCCCGACCATCACCGACCGTATCGATGCCGTCGAGTCCTTGCACGAGCGCGCCCCGGCAATCGATCCCCACGAGTTGATCGGACGTATCGGTGACATGGAGCGGATCGTGGCTCGCATCGCCATCGAGCGCGCCTCACCCCGCGATCTCGCACGCCTTGGCCATGCGCTCGACCTCTTGCCCGAACTGCTCCGCCGCCTGGAATCACTGGGCAGCGAACGCACAGTTCACCTTGGCCGCCAACTCGTCGATTTCGAAGTCCTGGCCCAACGGCTACAGGCGGCTATCGCCGATACCCCGCCCACCCATACGCGTGACGGTGGGTTTATCCGCAAGGGCTACAATGCGGATCTCGACCACCTGCTCGCGTTCAGTGAGGCGTCGAGCCAATGGCTGACCGACTACGAACAGAAAGAACGCAACCGCACGGGAATTGCGTCGCTGAAGGTCGGCTACAACCGCGTTCACGGCTATTACATAGAGGCGGGGCGCGGCCACAGCGATGCGATGCCCGACGACTATCTTCGCCGACAGACGCTGAAGAATGCCGAACGCTACATCACCGAGGAACTCAAAGCGTACGAGGACGAAGCGCTGTCGGCCCACGCTCGCGCACTTGCCCTCGAACGCGCGCTATTCACCGACCTGGTACGCGAAACGGCCCATCATGCTGCCCGGCTGCGCGATGCAGCCATGGCCGTCGCCGAGCTCGACGTGCTGTGTACGCTGGCGGAACGCGCGATCGATCTGGGATGGACGCAGCCGCAGTTCAGCGACGTCCCGGAAGTTGCGATTGTCGGCGGCTGGCACCCGGTCGTGAAGGCTGCCACCAGCGCGCCGTTCATTGCCAACGACACCTTTCTTAATGCCGACCGGTCGTTGATCGTTCTCACCGGCCCCAACATGGGCGGCAAGTCGACCTATATGCGACAAACCGCGCTGATCACGCTGCTGGCGCACGTGGGCAGCTTTATTCCCGCGGAGAGTGGTCGTTTCGGACCCATTGACCGGATATTTACACGCATCGGTGCGTCCGACGACATCGCCGGGGGACGGTCGACGTTCATGGTAGAGATGACAGAAACCGCACACATACTGCGCCACGCGACCTCGGCGAGCCTGGTGCTGATGGACGAGATAGGTCGAGGCACGAGCACCTACGACGGCCTGGCGATCGCCAGTGCCTGCGCCACGGAACTGGCAGCGCGCGGCGCGATGACGCTGTTTGCGACCCACTACTTCGAGCTGACCGCGCTGGCCGAGGAGCGTGCCACGGTGCACAACGCGCACCTCGCCGCGGCCGAGCACGACGGAGCCATCGTCTTCCTGCATCAGGTAAACGATGGACCCGCCAGCCAGAGTTATGGCGTTCAGGTTGCACGGCTGGCCGGGATTCCTGCGGAAGTCCTCGACCACGCACAGGCGCTGCTGACCGCCCTCGAACTCGACCAGGCGGGTCGCCATCCGCATCAGAGCGACCTATTCGCGTCGCGCCCACCGGTGAGTGCGGCACCTGCCGAACCCCACCCGGTGATCAAAGCGCTGAGTGCTGTTGACGTCGACGCCCTCACCCCGCGGGAGGCGCTGCTGGCTTTGTACGACTTCAAAGCTCTGCTGGACCGCGAGTGAGCGCACTAACGGCGGTTTCGGTGGACTCGACACGCGTCCGGCAACGGTTAGAATAGCCGGCTCTGTTACGAACGGGCAGGACTCATGACCTTTGTCGTAGGCGACAACTGTATCAAGTGCAAACACACCGACTGCGTCGAAGTATGCCCTGTCGACTGCTTCTACGAAGGCCCGAATATGCTCGTCATTCACCCCGACGAGTGTATCGACTGCGCGTTGTGTGAACCGGAGTGCCCGGTCGACGCGATCTTCTCGGAAGACGAGCTACCTGAAGAGCAGCAACAGTTTCTGGAGCTCAATCAGGAACTGGCCGATACGTGGCCGAACATCACTGAGAAAAAAGATCCGCTACCCGACGCTGAGGACTGGAACGGTAAGTCCGGCAAGGCGGACATGCTGGAACGCTGAGCTAACGCCCAGGTACTCGCAGGTAGTCTGCTGGATTGCGCGGCACGCCGTGCAGTCGCATCTCGAATCTCAACGGCCTGAGTTCAGGCCGTTGCGGAGCGCGGCCAACCAACGAACCCGTGAGAACCGGGTCCCCCTCGGTAACCTGTGGATCGACGTTACTACTGTACGCGCTGAGCAGTCCCGCTCCGTGGTCGACAATAACGAGCGTTGTGTATCCACCCAGGCCGTTACCGGCGTACACCACCGTTCCGTCGTGGATCGCGCGAATCTGAGTGCCGGGATCGAGTGCGAACTCCATGGCGGAGCCGCCCGCGCCGAAGTGCGCCAACACCGCCGTATTCGTTGGCGGTGGCCAGGCGTTGCCGGAACGCGCGCCACCCTCGGACTTTTCCGATTGCGTCCGCCCGCCGACACCCGCGGATCCACCCCGCGCCACACCCGGCGCGGCGGACCCGGCCCCCGGAGCGCGCCGATCCACCCGCAGCCACTGCCCCGGCCGAATCACGTACGGTGTGTCGAGCCCGTTTCGATTCGCCAGTTCGGTGACATCCAGACCGAAACGCCACGCAATCGAGTACAGCGTATCGTTCGGTCGTACGTGGTATTGCGCCGCTTCGGGCGGCGGCGCGCGCTCACTCACGGGGGCATAGCTTTGCGCACAAGCCGTCAAGAGCATGACACCCGCGGCACCCGCCATCGTATACCCGAAACGCGTCATGGCCGTGCGCGCGCCACCCACCACACGGCGGCTCCGCCCGCGCCTATTGCTACCAGCACCCACGCAACCATCGGGTCGCTACCGGTTACGTCGAGGTACTGAGACGGCAGCAGATTGTGCTCCCCTACCCGCCACGGCCACAGGCGCACGATCGAGCCCGCCAGAAACCCCGTGAGAAAGGCGAGCAACGGCACGCGGTAGTGGCGCAGCGTCCAGTCGAGCAGTCGCGCGAATAGTGCTATACCCGCTAAGCACCCGGCCCCGAGGGACGCAAGCGTCACGAGGTCGAACCCGTTGATGGCGCGCAGCATCGGTTCATAGAGGCCCATCAGCAGGAGCATGAAGCTGCCGGAGACGGCGGGCAGCAACCAGGCCGAGACGGCAATCACTCCCGCCAAGAAGAACACCAGCGGCGTGGGCGTCGTCTGAGCGGGCTGGGCCAACCCGAGCAGCGCCGCCGCGAGCAATCCGAGCAAACCGTACACCAGCAGCGGCATGCGAGGCAGGCTCCGTCCGATCACCCAGACGGAACTGGCGATCACGCCAAAAAACAATCCCCAGACAACGCCCGGATACTTCTCGAGTCCAAAGGCCATCACACGCGCAAATGTCAGCACGCCAACCACCATGCCTATGCCAAGCGCTGCGAGAAAACCGAGGTTGTGTGCTCTCCAGAAGGCGACGATCCCCTGCTGCAGGAGCATCGTTGCCGACGCGGGGCCGAATCGGGCGAGCGTTCCCACGAGTTCGTCATAGATTCCCGTAACGAATGCGATCGTCCCTCCCGACACCCCGGGGACAACTTCTGCCGTGCCCATTGCAACCCCCCGGGCAACGATCCCACTCCACGCGCCCATGCCACGTCGCGAAGGACCGCTCATGCCTCAACTCCTAGGTTGCCGGTGGCCCTCGTGTCGATCACGCTGAATACGTTGCGCAACAACTCCGTTGCATACCCGCCCGGCGGCAACGCAAACCGCACGAGGAGGGTCCCGGCAGCCGTGCTCTCCGCGGCGAGCGCACGCGGTCTCAGCACCAGAGATCTACGGGTTTGCCGCGCGCCTGAATACTCCAACGCGAGTGCAACACGCTGATGCGCATCACGCACTGCGATTTCGATGCACCCCGCCGTTCCGCGGCCGCCCGGTCGCCCACGTCCCCAGAGCGGTCCGGTCGGCTCTCCGGAGGCACCCTGCACATCTCCGTCGATCAAATGCCGCCAGTTGTCGAGCGCAACGCGCCGAGCGAGTACGTCGTTGAACAGCATCGCGCGCGCAACGGACAGGTACAGCCCCCGCACGAAGGGCGAAACAGCCGGGCGCTGCCGGCGCCGCCGTCGAGGCAACGCAGGATCGGCTACCAGCAGCCATTCGAGCGCGCGCGCCAGATTGTCGCCGCTGAAGCGTTGTGGCCCAAAGTAGTTGGGTACGCCGGCGGTTTCGAGGCGTTGCAGCAGCGGTATGCGGCTGACCAGGGGGGCCATTTCGTCATGATCGCTTCGCAGCAGAATCGCAAACCAGTTGCGCGACAAATTTCCGCGCCGCAGTTTGCGCACATGTCGATTTTGATCGAGGATCTCCAGGCCATCGCCCAGCGCGAGCGTCCCGCTCGACGATACCCGCGCTTCGCGTGGCGTATGAATACTGAACCACTGTTCCGCAATCGCGTGCCGGTCCTTCAAACCGGCGTATCCCACCGCTGACGCTGGCACGTCGAACAGACGTGCTAAGCGGTTGGCTACCTCAGGCGTGGTCGCCCCGATTTTGCGAACGTTCAGGTACAGGTGTTCTCCGCAGCCTGCGAGCGTCCCGTCGAGTTCCTCACGCACGCAAAAATCTGCAGCACGTCTGCGCAGCAGCACCCGCGGTCGATACGCCGCGTTCGCGCAGGGCCAGCGAGCCGGTATGCGGTGCTCAATCGGCGGGTGCAAGGAGGTAGAGCGTTTCACCAGGTTTGACCATGCCCAGATCGGTTCGGGCCCGCAGCTCTATCCCCTCGAGACCCTCGCTCAGCGCAACGACTTCGCTCGTCAGGATGCGATTCTGCTGCGCCAGAACCTCGACTTTATCGCGTTGAGCGTCCAACGCCTGAACGAGCTCACCGCGGACACGCTCGCCGGTATCGCCGAACCAGAGTTTTGCCTGGGTGCCTACGAGAATCACGAGCGTAATACCGATC
The DNA here is from genome assembly GCA_965216695.1 of Candidatus Azotimanducaceae bacterium. Classification (GTDB taxonomy): domain Bacteria; phylum Pseudomonadota; class Gammaproteobacteria; order Pseudomonadales; family Azotimanducaceae. The sequence goes on from OZ244212.1 coordinate 569,397, forward strand.
AGCGTGCGCATCATTGAAACCGGGAAAACTCCTGACCGCCACGATAGACGGCATTCTCGCCTAGCTCTTCTTCGATGCGCAGCAGTCGATTGTATTTCGCCACGCGGTCCGAGCGGCACAATGAGCCCGTCTTGATCTGCCCGGACCCGGTAGCAACAGCGAGATCTGCTATGGACGTATCTTCCGTCTCTCCGGACCGGTGAGATATCACCGTCGTGTAGTCCGCGTCGTGGGCCATCGATATCGCATCCAGTGTTTCCGACAGCGTACCGATCTGATTGAGCTTTATCAGAATCGAATTCGCCACCCCGCGGGCAATGCCATCCGACAGAATCTCGGTATTGGTAACAAACAGGTCATCACCGACGAGTTGTACGCCTGCGCCGAGCGCGTTCGTCAACGCGCTCCAACCCGCCCAGTCGTCCTCGTGCATGCCGTCTTCGATGGACACGATCGGATACTTCGCAACCAGGCCGCCGAGGTAGTCGACGAACTCGGTGGAATCGTAGGATTTGCCTTCGCCGGACAGCTGATAACGACCGTTGTCAAAAAACTCCGACGCCGCGCAGTCCAACGCAAGCGTCACGTCTCGGCTCAATTCATACCCCGCCGCTGCGACAGCATCGGCAATGAGACTCAACGCCTCCGCATTCGAACCCAGGTCTGGGGCAAAACCACCCTCATCGCCAACCGCGGTCGTGAGGCCCTTGGCTCGAAGCGCCGCCTTCAGGGCATGAAATACCTCCGCACCGCACCGCAGCGCCTCGGCAAAGGACGTTGCGCCAACCGGTTGTATCATGAACTCCTGAATGTCCACGTTGTTGTCGGCATGCTCGCCGCCATTGAGGATGTTCATCATCGGTACGGGCATGCGCATCGGGATGCCGCCTGTGAGGGCATTGATGTGCCGGTACAGCGGTTGCCCGGAGTTCAGAGCTGCTGCTTTCGCGACCGCAAGCGACACCGCAAGGGTGGCATTCGCGCCCAGATTGCCTTTATTGTCGGTGCCGTCGATGTCGCACAAAAGCGAATCCACAGCCCGTTGATCATCCGGGTCGATACCCTTGAGCGCTGGTGCAATCCGCTCGCGCACGCCGCCGACCGCATTGAGCACCCCTTTTCCCAGGTAACGGGCGGCGTCGCCATCGCGCAGCTCGAGCGCCTCTCTCGATCCTGTGGAGGCACCCGACGGGGCACACGCCGAGCCAACAGCCCCGGTATCCATGATTACGTCCGCTTCGACGGTCGGGTTACCACGCGAATCCAGAATTTCGCGCGCGCGTACCTCAGCAATCTTGCTCATCGTCGTTGTCTTCGTTCCGTCTCGGTTAGGTGTTGGTTGCGTGCTCGTTCCGTTCGGGCGTCCGATCGGCCGACGCAGCGATGTCCTGTTCCAGATACGGTCGCGATTTCACGACCGCATCGATTTCGAGCAGCTGTTCCACGAGGACCTGCAGTTTGTTCAGCGGCCAGGAGTTCGGACCGTCCGATTTTGCCGCCTCCGGGTTCGGATGCGTTTCCATGAAGACCCCGGCCACGCCCGCCGCGACCGCTGCACGCGCCAGCACCGGCACCATGTCGCGCTGGCCGCCCGAGCGGCTGCCGAGCCCACCGGGCATCTGTACCGAATGCGTTGCATCGAAAACCACCGGACATCCGGTTTGGCGCAGAATCGCCAGCCCGCGCATGTCCGACACCAGGTTGTTGTAGCCGAAGCACGCACCACGTTCACACACCAGAATGTGTTCATTGCCGGTTGCGCGCGCCTTCGCCACCACGTTCGCCATGTCGGAGGGCGCGAGAAATTGGCCCTTCTTGATGTTTACCGGCAGACCCTGACTGCAGACCGCCTGAATGAAATTTGTCTGGCGGCAAAGAAAGGCCGGCGTTTGCAGCACCGACACGACACTTGCCACCTCATCCAGCGGTGTGTCCTCGTGAACGTCGGTCAGCACCGGCACACCGATCTGGTCGCGTACTCTGGCGAGAATCTTCAGGCCCTCCTCCAGACCCGGTCCCCGGAAACTTTCGTGCGACGAACGATTCGCCTTGTCGAAGGAACTCTTGTAGACGAAGCCAACACGCAACCGGTCCATGATTGACCGGAGTGTTTCTGCAGTTTCGAGCGCGAGCTTCTCACTCTCGATCACGCAGGGACCTGCAATGAGGAACAGACGTTCGCCGTTGCCAATCGTCAGGCCCGCGATGTTCAACGGCTCAAGCTCCGAAAAATCGGAAACGGGCGACGTTCGACTCCGATCCAAGCAACCACGCCGAGGGGGGCGAGTACAGCGCTCACCCGGCCCGCTGCCGCGAAATCGGATGCGCGGCTTCGTGTTGCTTAGCCGCGGCTATGAAGCCGCAAAACAGTGGGTGCCCATCGCTCGGCGAGGACGTGAACTCCGGGTGAAACTGACACGCAATGAACCAGGGGTGATCGGGCAGTTCGATCATCTCGACCAGTGAACCGTCCTCAGACCGGCCGCCAACCACCAGACCAGCGTCTTCCATCGCCGCAACGTAGTTGTCGTTCACTTCATAGCGGTGACGGTGACGCTCGTCCACGCGGTCTTTCCCGTAAGTGGCACGCGCATTAGAGCCTTCACGCAGCATGCACGTTTGAGCCCCGAGACGCATCGTACCGCCGAGGTCGCTGTTGCCGTTGCGCCGCTGCACGCCGCCATCACGGTCGAGCCACTCTGTAATGAGGCCGATCACCGGATGCGGTGTGTTCTCATCGATCTCGGTACTGTGTGCTCCGTTCAGGCCCATCACGTTGCGCGCGAAATCGATGACCGCCGCGTGCAGACCGTAGCAGATACCGAAATACGGAATGCGGCGCGTGCGAGCGTACTCCGCTGCCATGATTTTGCCTTCGAACCCTCGACTGCCGAACCCGCCGGGAACCAGGATTGCGCTGACGTCATCCAGTACACCCATGCCCTGGCGTTCCAGATCTTCTGCGTCGACGTAGCGGATGTTGATGCGGGTCCGGTGAACGATTCCGGCGTGGGTAATCGCTTCGACGAGCGACTTGTAGGCATCGATCAGATCGAGATATTTGCCGACTACGGCAATCGTCACTTCGTCGTCAGGATTCAACAACGCGTCCACCACCTTGCGCCAGCCACTCAAATCCGCAGGCGGACAGTCCATTCGGAATTTCTCGACAACGATCTGGTCCATGCCCTGGTCATGCAGAATCCCAGGAATCTGGTAGATCGATTCCGAATCCGGAGAATTGATGACCGCCCTTTCTTCAACGTTGGTGAAGAGCGCGATTTTGCGTCGGGCCGACTGCGGCAGTTCCTTTTCTGAGCGGCAAACCAGTATGTCTGGCTGCAAGCCAATCGAACGCAACTCCTTCACCGAGTGCTGCGTTGGCTTGGTTTTGATCTCGCCAGCGGTGCGCAGGTACGGGACCAGGGTGAGGTGCACAAGAATCGCCCGCTCCGGCCCAACCTCCATGCGCAGCTGCCGAATAGCCTCAAGGAATGGTAGCGATTCGATATCACCCACCGTGCCGCCGATTTCTACGATGAGTACATCGAAGTTCTCGGCGGATTCTTTCAAACGGCCGATTATCTCGTCAGTGATGTGCGGAATGACCTGGACGGTCGCGCCCAGGTAGTCACCGCGACGTTCCCGCCGAATGACCTCGGCATAGATGCTGCCGGTCGTAAAATTGTTCTTGCGCGACATCGGTACGCGCCCGTAGCGCTCGTAGTACCCCAGATCCAGATCCGTTTCTGCGCCATCCGCGGTTACGAACACTTCGCCGTGCTGAAACGGACTCATCGTGCCCGGATCCACGTTGATATACGGATCCATCTTCAGCACGTTGACCCGCAAATCGCGGGCTTCGAGAACAGCAGCAAGCGAGGAGGTGACGATGCCTTTGCCAAGCGACGAAGTAACACCACCCGTTACGAAGATATATCGGCTCATTGGCACCATCTGGACGACAGAAACGGAGCGCATTCCGCGTCCGCAAGATGGGCGAGCACATTAGCAAAAGACCCTCGCAAGCTCAATCGGATTGCCAACAACCCACGTACCGGTCCCCCGCGCCGCGTTCTCCGTCCATCAAGCCGGGCACGGCAACGATCGAACGCGACGCACCATCGAGCACCGCAATCAGCGGGTACGTCGCACGATCCCACGGCGGTACGCCCGCCGACTGAAACAGGGTCTTCAGGGACCTGCTGCGATCGCCGCTGCGAACCCGGTCTCCCCCTTTCCGGAACACCACGGCCAGCGTTCCAGACAACTCGAACCCCGGACCTGATGTCGGCTGGATCACGAGCTTGCCGTGTGGAAGCTGGACAATCCCCGGGCCCAAAATCGGATAGTGCGAGGCCACCTCGGGAGCCTGGTCCACCCAGTAGACGCGGTCGCGGTAACGGCGTACGGCACCCTGCGCCACCTGAAGCGTCGGCTGACGATCCGGCCCGGCCCGTTGCAGCGCCGACACAAACGCCTCCAGCGCACGGCCCGTGATCTCGAAAACCCCGTGGCGGCCCAACCAAACCCGCAGCATATCGGGCCCCTGAGCGCTGCCGACAACGGCATCGACGGGTAAGGTACCGTCGCTGTCGCAGAGCGACCCAACCAGCGTACGCATCGCGCGATCGCGTTCAGCCGCCGCTACTGCAAACCTCTGCAACTGTGTTTCCGATGCGGGAAATCGTGCGCGCAGCATCGGTCGGAGCCGATGGCGGACGTAGTTGCGGTCATGGCGCAGGTCACGGTTGGAGGGATCCTCGATCCAGTTCAGTTGCGCCCGCCGCGCGTACTCGACGATCTGCGTTCGGGACACATCCAGGAGCGGCCGTAGGATCCAGCCACGCCCGAGCGGTCGTTTGCGAGGCATCCCCCGCACTTCCCGTCCCTGCAGCAACCGCAGCCAGAGGGTCTCCATGGCATCGTCACTGTTGTGAGCCAACCAGATTTCACCGCCCGACTCCAGGTATGTGCGGAACACACCGTATCGGGCGCGACGCGCGGCGGCTTCGAAACCGCCGCGCCGATCAACGTCGACGCTTACCGCTTGAAAAGAAACACCCAGCCGCACACAGGTTTCTTCGCATCGGTCACGCCACTCGGCCGACGCTTCGCTGGTCTGGTGATCGACGTGTAACACGCGCACACCAGAACCCGCCCTGGCCACGGTTGCATGCAGCAGAACTGCGGAATCCACGCCTCCGCTCAACGCGACAGTGACCGGCACCTGCTCGAGCGATCGGTCGTGTGCAGCGGTTGCGAGCGCGTCGGCGACGGCCAGATCGACTGGGTCAACCACCCGGATACTGAAGCACTACACGATCAGCACCGAACTCCGTTCTGAGCGCGTGCAGTAGATCGTCCGTCGGACGCACGCTCCAGGCTTCGGATAGTACGAGGCGCGTCTGCGCGCATCCGCTGTGATAACGCAGTGCCACCACACACGCATCGGGCGCGCGGAACGGACCCAGGCACGACCGCAACCGTTCGTTGAGCCGATTATCCGAACTGTCGCACGCAATCTCGATTTGGCCCGACCGCGCTTGGCGTGCTTCTTCCAACGTCATTACGGATTTCGCGCGGAACTTCAGGCCGTCGGTAAACGCGTCGTCCGATGCGACACCCTCCACCAGAATCAACGTGTCCGGCACGAGTTTGTGCCGATAGCGATCGTACTCCTCATTGAACAGCGACACCTCGATCCGGCCCGTACCGTCGTCGAGCGTGACGAACCCGATCAAGCCACGTTTCGAACGCATGGATCGCTGCGAGACGACCAGTCCCATCAGCGATTGCGGCTGCCGACCTGCGCTCAGCCGCGCGATGGCTACGCGGGCGAGATGCGAAATCTCCTCTTTGTAGTCGTCGATCGGATGCCCGCTCAGATAGAGTCCAAGCACTTCTTTTTCCTGCGCCAGCCGGTCTCGACGCCTCAACGGCCGTGGCACAGCGGGCGTCGGCTGCGCGGCCGGCGATTCGTCGGCAAACATGTCAGTGATGCCTAGTGCGTTATTCCGGGCCGACTGTTCCGCCGCCCGGAGCGCTCCTTCGACGTGTGCGAGGAGTTTCGCCCGCACGATATCCTCCGCGCTATCCGCTCCACCCGCGACCCCGCCGGCGAGCCGATCGAGTGCGCCCGCACGAATCAGCGCTTCGAGTACGCGGCGATTGACCTTGTGCGCCGCAAGCCGCATGCAGAAGTCGTCAAAGTCAGCGAACGGGCGAATCGCGCGTTCTTCGACGATTGCCCGCACGGGTCCTTCGCCAACACCGCGGATTGCGCCCAGACCGTAGCGCACCGCGCCATCCTGAGCGGAGAAACGATAGTCACTGGCGCATACGTCCGGCGGAAGAACGGCCACGCCGGACGTGCGCACGTCGTCCACGAGCGCTACCACTCGGTCGATGTTCTGCATGTCCGCAGAGAGGTTGGCGGCCATGAATTGCGCCGGAAAGTAGCGTTTCAGCCACGCGGTCTGAAACGAAAGCAATGCATACCCCGCCGAATGGGATTTGTTGAACGCGTAGCCCGCGAACTTTTCCATCAGGTCGAAGATGTCACCGCTGAGCCCCGGATCGACGCCGCGTTCGTTGGTTCCGGCAAGGAACTGCTCGCGCACGCGCGCCATCTCTTCGGGTTTTTTCTTGCCCATCGCCCGTCGCAGCAGGTCGGCCTGACCCAACGAAAAACCGGCAAGCACCTGCGCAATCTGCATCACCTGTTCCTGGAACAGAACGACGCCGTACGTGTTCTGCAGCACCGGTTCAAGCTCCGGATGCGGATACTCCACCGGCGCACGTCCGTGCTTGCGATCTATGTAATCGTCGACCGCGCCCGATTGCAGCGGTCCGGGTCGGAAGAGCGCAACCAACGCAATGATGTCGTCCATGCTGTCCGGGCCGAGCCGGCGCATAAGATCCTTCATGCCTCGCGATTCAAGCTGGAATACACCCGTCGTGTCCGCGCGCTTGAGCAGTTCGTAGACTCCGGGATCGCTCAGATCCAGACGGTCCACATCGAGCGGTTCGTCCCGATACGCCGGTTCCGTTGCGTTGATCGCCTTTACCGCCCAGTCGATGATCGTCAGCGTTTTCAACCCGAGAAAGTCAAATTTCACGAGCCCGGCCGTCTCGACATCGTCTTTGTCGAATTGCGCAACCAGACCGGCCGACTGTTCGTCGACATACAGTGGAACGAAATCGGTCAGCGCCGACGGCGCAATGACGACCCCGCCCGCGTGTTTGCCGACGTTGCGCACAATGCCTTCAAGTTTGTACGCCATGTCCATGATCTCACCCACATCTTCGTCATCGCGGATGAACTCGGCCAGTTCCTTACTCTCCTCCACCGCCTTTGTGAGCGTCATGCCGACTTCAAACGGAATGAGCTTCGATAGTTTGTCCGCTAACCCATAGGGCTTTCCTTGAACCCGGGCGACGTCCCGCACCACGGCTTTCGCCGCCATGGTACCGAACGTAATGATCTGACTGACGGCATCTTCGCCGTACAGCTCGCTCACGTGACTGATCACACGGTCGCGGCCTTCCATGCAGAAGTCGACATCGAAATCGGGCATGGACACCCGTTCCGGATTGAGAAAGCGCTCGAACAGCAGGTCGTACTCGATCGGGTCCAGGTCGGTAATGCCCAGCGCATAAGCCACCAGCGAACCCGCTCCGGATCCGCGCCCCGGACCTACCGGGATCGCATTGTTCCGGGCCCACTCGATGAACTCCATTACGATCAGAAAGTATCCGGCATACCCCATCTGATTAATGACGCCGAGCTCGAAATCCAGTCGCGCGTCATAGACGTGTCGAGGCTCGGTCGCGTTCGAGCCTACAGCTGCCAAGCGAGTGCTTAGACCCTCGTGACTGCGGGCCTGCAGAAAGGCCTCGAGCGTCGTCCCGGGAGGCACCGGGTAGTTGGGCAGAAAATACTCTCCCAGCCGCAGCGGCGCGGAGCATCTGCGGGCAATGTTGACCGCGTTCTCGATTGCTTCCGGAAGGTCCGCGAATCGATCGACCATCTCCGCCGCACTCTTCAGGTACTGCTCTTCCGAGTAATCTCGAGGTCGTCGTGGATCGTCGAGCACGCGACTTTGTTGCACGCAAACCCGCGTCTCGTGTGCCTCGAAGTCGTCGCGGGAAAGAAACCGGACGTCATTGGTTGCAACAACCGGCACACGTTCTTTGTGCGCAAGCTCCACGGCCCGGCTTACGTAAGCATCCTCCCCAGTACGACCGGTCCGCTGCAATTCCAGGTAGTAACGATCGCCAAAGGCACTTCGCCAACGCGCCAGCCGGGCAACTGCCGCCGCATCGTCGCCCTGCAGCAGCAGGGAGCCAATATCTCCGCGCATCCCGCCACTCAACACGAGCAGTCCGTCGCCGCATTCGGTGAGCCGCGCAAAATCGAGCTGTCCTCTGCGCCCACAGCCGACATACATTGCCGACACCAGCCGCAGCAGGTTGCGATAACCAGCTCCATTCTGCGCAAGCAGCGTAACCGGGTAGCCGCGATCCGGCGGATCGCCCGGATGGCCGACGACACAATCGACACCTACGATGGGTTTGATCCCCGCCTTCACACACGCGTTGTAAAACTTGACCAGGCCGAACAGATTGCCCCAGTCCGTGAGGGCAACTGCGGCCATGCCATCGTCGGCCACCGCGCGAACGAGTTCCGGAATACGCACAATCCCATCGACGATGGAGAATTCGCTGTGCACGCGCAGATGTACGAATTTGGTCACGCGAGAGAACCCTGCCTGGCTAGGCGCAAACGTACCGGTTGAAAGCTTCGGCGATGCGCAGGTGTAGCACCGTAGCGGTCAAGTGCATCCAGATGTGCCCGGGTACCATAGCCTTTGTGTCGCTCAAAACCATACTGCGGATGTCGCTCGCCAAGTCTGCACATCGATTCGTCGCGGTGCACCTTGGCAACGATCGATGCGGCGGATATGGCCGGTACACGCGCGTCACCGGCAACCACCGATATGGACGCCTGCGCAACGCCGCAGGCATCGCGACCGTCAGCCGCAACCATATCCGGGGTGACCGAGAGGTTCATCAGCGCGCGCCGCATAGCCAGAAGGCTCGCGTTGAGGATGTTCATGCGATCGATTTCCCGGACGCTGCATTCCCCCACAGCCCAGTCCAGCGCTCGCTCGCGGACCGCAGCGGACAGTTCCTCCCGCTGGCGCGCGCTGAGACGTTTAGAGTCTCTGAGCCCGCGGATGGGGCGCGAGGGGTCGAGAATGACCGCCGCGGCGACGACCGGTCCCGCCAGCGGACCCCGGCCAACCTCGTCGACGCCGGCGAGACCCCGCCCGGTCAATAACGCCAGCTGCGGCTGCTGGTACCAATCGCCTGTCAACATCCGTCCACCGTTGCGCTCACGAGGTCGAGCACCGCACTCGCGGCCCGATCGTCCGCATTGCACTGCAATTGCGCGTGCAGCGAACGGAACGTGTCGCGCACACCTCGACCATCGCCTCGGTCATCGTAGAAACGATGATGAACCGCACGCAGCGCAGCGGCAAGCGCAGACGGTGTCGCATCGTGTTGTAGAAGTTCCGGTACCAGCTGAGAGCCGTGAAGAATGTTCGGAAGTGCAACGAACCGCGTCCTGAGCATGCGCCGCACGATCCGATACGTCCACGTACCCAGCCGGTAACTGACAACCATGGGTCGTCGCACGAGCATGCACTCGAGCGTGCTGGTTCCGGACTTAACGAGCGCAACGTCACATGCGGTCAACGCCTGTGTCGCGTCACCATCGTAGATGCGCCACTGAAACGACGGCAGATCTTCGAGCAGCGCATCGAGCACGGGCCGCAGTTCCGGCCGGGCGCATGGAATGACGAACTGAGCGGACGGCCACTCGCGCGTGAGGCGCTCACCCGTCGCAACGAACAGTGCGCCCATCTGCTCGACTTCACTTCGGCGGCTGCCTGGCAGCACTGCAACGACGGGCTCGCCCGTCAGATCGAGCCCTTGCCGGGCGTTCGCACGTGCCTGACTGGATTCGTCCAACGGAAATCGGTCCGCCATGGGATGTCCTACGTAGACTACATCCAGACCCGTGCCTGCATAGAGTGGCGGTTCGAACGGAAACAGCGCTAGCAAGCGATCTGCAGCGCGCGCGACCCGGCGCGTACGACCTCGCCGCCAGGCGTACACGCTCGGACTCACGTAGTGGATCGTTGGCACCCCGCGACGTTTCAGCCGGCGTTCCAACAGCAGGTTAAACACATTGAAGTCAACGCCCACAAAGGCGTCCACACGGCGCTCTACCATGGTCTCCGTCAACGACCGTAGAAGGCCCAACAAGTTCGGCAGGCGGCGAATCGGCTCCGAGAATCCGTGCATCGTCAACGTATGCATCGGATGCAGCAGTTCCAATCCCTGCGCTTGCATCGCGGAACCGCCTACACCGATAAACTCAACGTCATTCGCCGTTTGCTCGCGCAACGCCCTCATCAAGCCTGCCCCGAGGGCGTCGCCGGACGGTTCGCCGGCCAGGATACCAAGCACGAGCCGCCGCTTTGCCCGCGCCGCGCTGGCCTGCTGCATCACGCAGTGCGCGGGCGCACGATACCGAACTGAGACTGCTCTACCGATTCCGCAAAGGCCTTAACAAGGGCGTCATCTGTTCTGCAGATCTCACGCACCGCCTCGTCTGCGGTAAGTCCGTGCGAGTACAACGTCCTGTAGGCACGCTTGAGCGCCTGCATCTGCGGGCGGTCGAGTCCGCGGCGGCGCATGCCTTCCGTGTTCAAGCCTACGGCGCGCGCCGGTTGCCCGGCAGCCGTAACGAACGCCGGTATGTCTTTTACAACGAGGCTCATCGCGGCGATGTGCGTGAAGGCGCCTACGGCACGAAACTGCGCCACACCGGAATAGCCGCCGAAATTGGCGTAGTCGCCAACCTTAACGTGGCCCGAAACCGATGCGTTGTTGGCCATGATCACGTCATCCCCCAGCACGCAGTCGTGCCCGACGTGTACGTATGCCATCAGCAGGCAGCGACTACCGATCACCGTCACGCCGCTGTCCTGAACGGTGCCCCGGTGAATCGTGACGCCTTCGCGGATTACGTTGTCGTCGCCGATGACGAGGCGCGTGGCCTCACCCTGGTAGGCGGTCGCCGGCGTATCTTCGCCTACCGAGGAAAACTGAAAGATCCGATTATTGCGGCCGATCTCGGTGGGTCCTTTAACGACGACGTGTGACGCAATCCGGCTGCCGCTGCCGATCTTGACGTTCGGACCAATCCACGACCATGGACCGATCTCGACGTCATCACCAATCTCGGCCGAGGTGTCGATGATTGCACGCGGATCAATCACGTCAGAGCCGGCGCTCCATACACAGAATGTCCGAACTGCAGGCCAGTTTGCCATCCACCTCGGCTTCGCACCGGAACTTCATCATGCCGCGGCGGTCGGCGAGAATTTCTCCGGACATCAGCAGTTGGTCTCCAGGGACGACCGGTCGCTTGAAGCGCGTTTTGTCGGTCCCTGCAAGGTAGTAGGTATAGCCGTCCGCCGGCCGCTTGTTCTTCGTCTCGAACGCGAGCACGCCGCTCAATTGCGCCATAGCCTCCACAATGAGTACTCCCGGCATGATTGGATGACCCGGGAAATGTCCCTGAAAGAACGGCTCGTTGATGGTCACGTTCTTGAGTCCGCGGATGCTCTCGCCCACGTGGATCTCGAGTACCCGGTCGACGAGCAAAAAGGGGTAACGGTGCGGTAGATATTCGAACAGTTCCGAGATCGATTTCATTTCTTATTGTGCGCGTTATTTTTTGCTGTGGTGTATTTGTGCTGTGGGCGTTTGTGCTGTGAACATGCGTGCGTTGAGTGTGTTCTTCGCGCTCGCCGGCTTGCGCGGGCGCAGGCGCGACTTGAATCGTTACTTAGCTTTGTCAGCTTCGAGTTTCGCGATGCGACGCGCCAGCGCGTCGAGCGATTGGAAACGAATCGCGTTGCGTTTCCACTGACGGCTTTCATTATGCAGCACGCCGCCCGAATAAACACCCGGCTCGTCGATGGATGCAGACACGTGCGTCATGCCGCTGATGGTTACACCATCGCAGATTGTGATGGGCTGCCCGCCCCCTATTCCAGCGCCACCGGCGATAACACAGTGGCGCCCGATTTGTGTGCTGCCTACGATGCCGACACAGCCGCAGATGACGGTGTGCGCGCCCACTCGGCAGTTGTGGCCAATCTGCACCTGATTGTCGATCTTCACGCCATCTTCGATCACCGTGTCGTCGATGGCTCCGCAATCAATACTGGTGCCTGCACCGATGCGAACGTCGGCGCCAATGGTGAGTCCACCCAGCTGGGCAATCTCATGCAACACGCCATTGCGATCAGGTGCAAAGCCGAACCCGTCGCTGCCGAGCACCGCGTTGGCGTGAATTCTGGAACGCGGACCGATCGTTACGCCGGCGTACACGACCACGCCCCACATCAGTTCAGCGTCGTCGTCAATTCGACACGAGTCCGCAACCGACACGTTGCCATGCAGGCGCACACCTGCACCAATCCGCGTATCCGCGCCAATGATGCAACCAGGACCAACGCTGGCCGACACGTCGACCAACGCCTCCGGGTGCACCTGAGCCGACGGATCGATTCCCGGACCCGGCCCCGATGCGGGCCGAAACATCTGGCTGACTTTCGCGAAGGCGAGGTAAGGGTCATCGACGACAATGGCGGAACCCGGCCACAGCGGGCGGTCGGCAGAGCGCAGCAACAGGGCGGATGCGCGGCAATCGGAAAGCGCCGCACGGTAGGCGGCGCTCGAATAGTGACTCAGCTCTCCCGGACCAGCCCCGCCCAGAGAACCGAGCCCGGTAATCGCGAGCGATGGATCGCCAACTACCTCGGAGTCGAGGTGCGCGGCGATCTCACCCAGCGTGTACTGCGACGCGGACTCCGTCACACGTCCGCTCCCTGGATTGGCTGTTAGTCCTTGTCACGCTTTTCGTTGAGTTTTTCCGTAACGCGCCGGGTGATGTCGCGTTGAGGGGCAACATAACGCAGGCTGTTGTGTTCCATGATCAGATCGTAGCCCTCTAGCGCCACCAGGTCCTTCAACACCGCGTTGAGCTTCGGTACCAGTTGCTCGAACAGATCCTGCTGACGGTCCTGCAGTTCTTTCTGCAGCTTGTTTACCTTGAACTGGTAGTCCAGGCGCTTGTCGTCAATGTCCTGCTGCGCCTTGCGCTGAGCGCTGGCACTCATCACTTCGGCGTCCTTCGCCAGCTGATCGCGCAGCTTCTGAATTTCCTCGCCGAGCGCGTTCACGTCCGTCTGTTCCTTCTGCAGTTCCTCGCGCGCTTTTTCCATCAGCGACTTAGCTTCTTCACTTTCGAGCAGGGCACGCTGGGTGTCGAGCACCGCGACTTTCAGTTCGGCATGCGCTGTACCGGCGCACACGAGCATCAGGGCCGCCAATGCGCCACGCAGCTTGGTCTTTCGATTAATCACACGATTAAACACACTATCTCCTCGTTGGTGCGCCGCAAAAAAGTGCGCATTCTACATCAGAACGTTCGACCCAATTCAAACTGGAAGGTTTCCTCTTCGTCGATGTCCTGGGTATTGAAGGGTTTTGCGAACCCGAACGTCATAGGGCCAAGGCCCGTCAGCCACGTCACCCCGAAGCCGACGGAATACCGGAATTCGTCCACGTCGAAGTCGAAGCAGTTCTCGCTGACGGAGGGGCAGTTGGTATTGAACACGTTGCCCGCGTCGACGAATAGTACGGGCCTGAACTGGGTACTCTCCTGCACGAATGGCAACGGAAAGATGATCTCTGCGCTGGCAAGCACCTTCAGGTTGCCGCCGAAGGGATCACCCCGGTCGCGGAAGAAATTGGGCGGTATTGGATTGCCGTCGCGGTCGACAGTTGGGTTCGTGCTGCGCGGCCCCAAAGTCGAGGTTTCAAAGCCGCGAATGGAGCCGAAACCGCCCGCAAAATAGTGCTCGTAGAACGGCAGCGACTCGGTCGACCCATAACCCTCGCCGTAACCTATCTCGGTGCGCAACCGCATCGTAAACGCCCGGGTCAACGGGATGTACATCTGGCCATCGTAGGAGATCTTGAAGAACTGCAGATCGCTGCCAGGTACCGCAACTTCTATGCCCAGGCTCTGGGCACGTCCCCGAGTCGGGAAGAGGCCGCGGTTCAACGTGGAACTGCTCCAGCCGAGGCTTACCTTGAAGTTGAGCGCGTCGTCGCCATTTTCTTCGATGAACTCCGCAATCTCCAGCGCCGGGAATCTGCCCTGCGTAATCTCCGTGTATTCACCCAGAAGTCCGAACGTAATGCGTTGCGTTTCGCCGATGGGAAAACCGAAGTTCACGCCGGCGCCAATGGCATCAGTGGTGAACCGGGCGATGTTGCGCTCGTCAAAATCCAGCCGTCGCAGGTACATGTTGTAACCACGACTTACGCCGTCGAGCGTGTAGTACGGGTTGAAGTAGCTGAAACTGATCGATTCCTGAAAGTCGCTGATGCTGATGCCGAGGCCGAGGCTGTTGCCGCTGCCGAGCACATTGTTCTGCTGGTAGTTGCCGCCGAGAATCAATCCTGTGCCCTGCGCATACCCCACGGTTGCGGAAATGCTGCCCGATGGCTGCTCCTTGACCGTGAACTCAACGTCGATCTGGTCGTCTGAACCCGCAACCTTCGGCGTCTCGACGTTGACCTCGCTGAAGAATCCGAGACGCTCCAGCCGGATTTTGGACAGTTCGATCTGTGCGGTCGACGCCCAACCACCTTCCATCTGACGAAGCTCACGCCGCATCACTTCGTCCTGCGTGACTTTGTTGCCGGTGAAACTCACCCGCCGTACGTAGGCGCGGCTGCCGGAGTCGACGAAAAACTGAACGCTTACCGTGCCGTCGTCGTCGATCCGGGGAATACCGCTGGCCGTCGCAAACGTGTACCCGGCGTTGCCGAGCGTAGCGGTCATACGTTCCTCAGTAGCGGTGATACGGCGCTGAGAAAACGTCTGGCCTTCCTCGATCAGATACAGGGCTTCAAGCGCCTCGGGCGCCACGTCGCGCAAGTCACCGATCAGCGAAATATCGTCGATCGTGTACTCGTCACCCTCGTCGACATTGACCGTAATGTATACCTGCTGTCGGTCCGGCGTGATGCTGACCTGAGTCGACTTGACCTCGAAGGCTGCATAACCCTGGTCTTTGTAGTACGACTCCAACGTCTCGAGATCGCCGGTGAGCTTCTCGCGCGAGTACTTGTGATTGTTCTTGAAAAACGAGAAGAGCCCCGGGTGCTTGAGTTCGAGTTCGTCGAGCAGCTTTGCCTGCTGAAATTTCTCCGCGCCAACGATGTTTATGTGCTGAATGCCCGAGTTCTTCCCTTCTTCGATGTCGATCTTGATCGCAACCCGGTTTCTCGGGAGTTCTTCCACCTCTGTATCGATCCGAGCGCCGTACCGACCTTGCGAGACGTATTGGCGCTCGAGTTCTAAGCCAACGCGCTCAAGCGTAGCCTGCTTGAAGATTTCTCCCTCGGTGAGGCCCTGCTGGCCCAGGCCCTCCAGCAGCGCCTCCGTTTTGATCGCCTTGTTGCCGTCGATCTCGATGCTCTCGATCGCCGGGCGTTCCTCGAACGTGATCACCAGCACGTTGTCGTCACGCGCCATGCGGATGTCGTCGAAGTATCCCGATTGAAACAGGTCGCGGATGAGCTGACGTACAACGACTTCGTCAACCCGATCCCCGACATTGATGGGCAGAATGTTGAATACGGTGCCCGCAGAGACACGCTGCAATCCCTGGAGCCGAATGTCTGCAACTGCGAAGGAGGCAGCATGCAGCGCCCCACTGGAGGCGACGCCGGCGATCAGCAGCCATGCGCCACACCAGCGCCGCAGTGTTGAGCTTAGATATCGAGTGATCGGACGCATAGTCAAAACAGACGCGCGACGTCGTTGAATACCGCAAGAATCATCAGCCCGCCAACGATCAGAATGCCGATCTGCGTCCCCATGATCTGCCAACGCTCAGACACGGGTTCGCCGCGAATCGCTTCAGCCAGTGCGTAAATGATGTGTCCTCCGTCGAGCACCGGAATCGGCAGCAGGTTGAGCACACCGAGCGAGATACTCAGCAGCGCCATCAAGTCAACGAACGATCGCCAGCCGGACCGAGACGATTCCCCGGCAACATGCGCGATCGTGATCGGCCCGCTGAGATTCTGCAGGGACACGTCGCCGACTACCATCTTTTTCAACATGCCGAGGGTCATCGCCGTTTTCGATGCGGTTTCGCGCAAGGCTTCGCCGACGGCGGCCACCGGCCCGTACCGAGTTTCCTTCAGCAACGGTCCGACGCCGGCGAAACCGTAGACTTCGCCGGTAACCTCATCCACCTTCGATTGCGGCGAGAGGTAGAAGACCCGCTGCTGTCCATTACGATTCACCGTCAACGCAAGCTGAGACGCGGGAGCCGCGCGTACGACATCAACCCACTGCTGCCACGTATCGACCCGTTCGCCGTTGACGGAAACGACCCTGTCCTGGGGTGCCAGGCCGGCAGCCTGAGCGGGCGATTCTTCCACGATCCGGCCAAACACAGGCGCAACGGTCGGAACGATACCGAGCGACGCAAACAGGTCGGGTTCCCCCACCCCGCGATGCCAGGATTGAATCGGAATCTCCCAGTCACGCGTGCGCGCGCTGCCGGGCTCAAGCGTCGTCAGCCGGATTCGACCGGATTCGCCCAGCCGGTCGGCGAGCGCAAGCGATACCTGTTGCCAGTTTCCGGTTTCGACCCCGTCCACCGCCACAATCTCCTGCGCCACCGGCATGTTCAGATCCGCCAGCGGCGACCCTTCGGGCGGTTCCCCGAGCACCGGCGCATAGGACGACGTACCCGCAAGAAAAACCACCCAATACACAACGAACGCAAGTACGAAATTCGCAGCCGGTCCCCCCACCGCGATGACGATGCGCCACCACGGACTGAGCGCTGAAAACGACACATCGCCGGGTCGTCCATCGTGCTCTACCGCCGGATCACGGTGGTCGTACATGCGGAGGTAGCCACCGAACGGAATCGCGGCCAGTGCGAACTCCGTGCCTCGCTGGTCAGTCCAGCTGAGAAGCGGACGGCCGAAACCCACCGAGAAACGAAGGATGCGCACCCCGCTCCACCGTGCCATCAGATAGTGACCGAACTCGTGAATGGTGATGAGCACCCCGAGTGTGGCGATGAACGCCAACGGATAACGCAGCAGATCCATCGTTATGAACGTTTCCCTCAATATTCCGGCCGCGGATGATAGTCCAACCCGCGACAAACCACAGCGCCGACCCCCGAAGGGATCAGCGCGCTACAGTGTCAGACCCGCACACGGCCGATCGGTTCAGGCCCAGCTCACGGATCGCACCAGCAAGGCTGCCAGCGGCAATGCGGCAAGCAGCGAATCGATCCGATCCAGCACGCCGCCATGCCCGGGAAGCAGAGCGCCCGAATCCTTCACGTGCGCTAACCGCTTGACGACGCTCTCCAACAGATCGCCGAACACGCCCCAAACAATGAGCAGCGCGGCGGCCGCAACCAACCACACCGGCATACCCGAACCATGGAAAACCGCCCAGACGACCCCCGCACCGACGACCCCCGCCAGGAGGCCCCCGGCAAAACCCTCCCAGGTTTTCCCCGGACTGATTTCAGGCGCAAGTCGCCTCGTGCCGAACTGCCGGCCCGCGAAGTACGCGCCAATATCCGACAGCCAGATGATGACGAACAGTATCATCAGCCAGTGACTGCCGTGAGGCGCAGCACGGAGGTCGACCAACGCGGCCCAGGCCGACGCCAGCACGATCACGCCGAGCGCCACACGTACGGCGCCAATGCTCAACACGCCTTGCTCCTGTCGGTAGCGGATCAGGGCAATGGCAATGAAAAACCAAATAATCGCACCAATAAGAATATAAAATTCAATAAGTTGAGGATATAACCACCCAAACAACATCACCACTGCGATGCCGGCGAGATACGCGTATCGAATGGCCGGATGCTCCCAACGCATCAGCGCCGACCATTCGTACGCTCCCAGCAGTGCGAGTACGGCGAACAGCAGCGCGAAAGCCGCGAGCGGCAAGAAGTACAGCGCCAGCACCGACAACGGCACGAGAACCACTGCCGTCAGCACCCGCTGCAGCAACAACCTCGCTACTCCCGGCGGCCGAAGCGGCGTTGACGCTCGATATACGCCCGAAGCGCGTCATGCAGGTGCGCCTCGTCGAAGTCGGGCCAGAACGCGTCGGTGAAATACAGCTCCGTGTAAGCGAAATCCCACAACAAGAAATTGGAGATACGGTGATCCCCCCCGGTGCGGATGCACAGATCAGGCTCCGGAAGACCGCTGAGCGACAGTTCACGCGCTACGCAATCTTCATTCACGTCCTCGGGCCGCAGCGCCCCGGAAGCCACAGAGGCCGCGATCCGCCGGGCCGCCTGTGTGATGTCCCACCGGCCTCCGTAACTCGCAGCGATGTTCAGCGTCATCCGCTCATTGGCGCGCGTCATCGATTCGGCCCGCTTCATCTGCATCTGCAGATCCGAGGCAAAGCGGCTCCGATCGCCGATGATCCGCAGCCGAACCTGATGCTCATCGAGCTCCCGCAGGTCGCTCTGCAGAAAATTGCGCATCAGTTCCATCAGCAGATTCACTTCGCGCCGCGGACGCTGCCAGTTTTCCGTACTGAACGCGAACAGCGTCAGGTGACGGACACCCGCATCCGCACACGTGCGCGCGATGATCCGAACGTTTTTTGCGCCGGCCCGATACCCCGCCGCCACCGGCAAGTGCTTACGCTTCGCCCATCGCGTATTGCCATCCATGATGATCGCGACATGGCGGGGAGCCGCCTGAGCAATGATGTCGCCCGCGGGCGCCTGCTGAGCCATGAATCGAGGTCAGATCTCCATCAGATCCTGTTCTTTGTGCGCAAGGACCTGTTCGACTTCAGCGACGCGATCGTCCGTCACCTTCTGAACGCGCTCTTCCGCACGATGCGCTTCGTCCTCCGCCACTTCTTTCTCTTTCACGAGTTCACGGATGTCGTTGTTCGCGTCCCGTCGAATATTCCGTAACGCGATGCGTGCCGACTCTGCTTCGTGTTTTGCCTGCTTCACCAGATCGCGACGGTTTTCCTCCGTCAGCGGCGGCAGCGGAATCCGCACCAGATCGCTCCCAACCGAGGGGTTGAGGCCCAGATCGCTCTTCAGGATCGCCTTCTCGATGTCTGGGAGCAGCTTCTTCTCCCACGGCGATACGACGAGCGTGCGGGCATCTTCCACGGTGATCGATGCAACCTGATTCAACGGTGTATCCGTGCCGTAATAGGGCACTACTACGCCGTCGAGCAGACCCGGATTTGCGCGCCCGGTTCGGATTTTCGCGTACACCGCATGCAGCGACTCCAGCGTTTTGCCCATACGGTCGTTCGCGTCTGCAATGATTTCATCGATCATGTGTCCATCACCTATCTGGTGCCGGAACCGGGTCTACTGGCCGAGTTGTTGCGCCACTTCCTCCGCAAAGTCCGTTTTCTCGACATCGATCCCCTCACCGACAGCGAAACGGACGAAGCCGCGGCATTCCAACCCATGGTCTTTCAGCAGTCCACCGACCTTCATGGAAGAATCTTTCACAAACGGCTGATCCAGCAGGCTCACTTCAGCCATGAATTTGCGGACGCGGCCATCCACCATCTTCTCGACAATTTCCGGCGGTTTGCCGCTTTCGGCGGCCTGCGCGGAGAAGATCTCGCGTTCCTTTTCGAGCACGTCAGCCGGCAGCTGTTCACCGGACACGACCAGCGGCGGCGGGTCAATGCCTGTCACGTGCAACGCAATGTCGCGGCCGAGTTCCGCATTGGCCCCGCTCAGTTCCACGAGCGTAGCCTTGCGCTTATCCGTATGCAGATAACTGTAGACATGCCCACCGTCGGCAACAATCCGTTCACCACGACGCAACGTAATATTCTCGCCGATCTCCTGAACTAGCGCCTGCCGGGTCTGCTCGAGTTCGCCCGCGGCGAGTGTTTCGAACGATTCCTCCGACGCGTAGTACGCATCGGCCACCTGGTCCACAAATGCGACAAATTTTTCGTTTTTCGCCGCAAAATCCGTTTCGATGTTCACTTCTACCAGCACCGCACGCTGTCCATCGTCCGCAACGCGGACACCCAGCAACCCCTCAGCCGCCGTGCGATCAGACTTTTTTGCCGCCTTGAGCGCGCTGTTCTTTCTGAGGTTTTCGATCGCAAGCTCCATGTCGCCGTTCGCTTCCGTCAGCGCCCGCTTGCAGTCCATCATGCCGAGGCCGGTTCGCTCCCGCAGTTCCTTAACCATCGCCGCCGTTATCGCCATGGCTCTACTCCTTACTCTGTAGCCGGCTCGGTCGGTGCGGGCGGTGCCGCCGGCGCAGCAGATTCAGCCGGTGCGGCTGGCTCGGGCGATGGGGCCGGTTCCGCCGGTGCGGCGTCCGCTGCAACACTTTCGGTCTCCGCGGCGCTGTCGACCTCTACGAATTCGTCGGCGCTGACGTCCCCGCTTGCATTCCGCTTGCCCTCGTCGATCGCATCCGCAATCGCCGTCACGTACAAGCGGATTGCCCGGATTGCATCGTCGTTGCCGGGAATCACGAAATCTACACCGTCCGGGTCACTGTTGGTGTCAACGATCCCAAACACCGGAATCCCGAGCTTGTTCGCTTCCATGACCGCTATCTGTTCGTGTTGAACATCCACCACAAACAGCGCATCCGGAAGCCCGCCCATTTCCTTGATACCGCCAATGCTTCGCTCGAGCTTCTCCATCAAGCGACGGCGCAGCAGCGCCTCGTGCTTAGGCAGCAGTTCGAACGTCCCATCGGTGGCCTGCGTTTCCAGATCCATCAAGCGCTTCACCGACTGGCGAATCGTCTTGTAGTTGGTGAGCATGCCGCCCAGCCAGCGCTGATCGACGAACGGCATACCGACCCGCTCAGCCTGTTCGCGCACGACCTTGGCTGCAGCCCGCTTGGTGCCCACGAACAGAATCTTGTTCCGCTTGCTCGCGAGATTACGAACCTCGCGAAGGGCCACCTCGAAGGCCGGTACGGTGCGCTCCAGATTGATGATATGGATCTTGTTTCTAGCGCCGAAGATGTAGGGCGCCATTTTGGGATTCCAGAAACGAGTCTGGTGGCCGAAGTGCACGCCGGCCGCGAGCATGTCGCGCATGCCTATAGTCATGTCATTCCTCCGGGTTGTTGCAAACCCGCCTCCACGCACGCCGACCCGTGAGGGCACCCAGGCGCCGCGCCTAAACGGAGGCGGGCGATCTGCGAAAAATTACGTTATGGCTACCGGCCTTCGCGTTGCCGAGCAGCGGCGCGCTTTATACCATAATCACCCCATCCGACAAAGGCATCCGGCGCATGGTCGCAAGGGTCGCAGACGAGGCCGACGTTCAGGGCATGCGTACCGCGGGGCGGCTGGCCGCCACGGTGCTCGACATGATCGGCCCGCACGTTCAGCCTGGGGTTACAACCGGCAAACTCAACGATCTGTGCCACGCGTACATCGTCGACGAGTTGGGGTGCACCCCAGCGCCGCTGAACTACCGGAGCGCCCCCGGCCAGACGCCCTTTCCGAAATCGGTATGTACATCCGTTAACCACGTTGTCTGCCATGGCATTCCCAGCGACACCAAGGTTCTGAAAGCCGGAGACGCACTCAACATCGACGTCACTGTGATCAAGGACGGCTACCACGGCGATACCAGCAAGATGTTCTTCGCGGGGAAACCGAGTGTGCTGGGCGAACGTCTGGTACGCGTGACGCAGGAGTGTTTGTACCGAGGCATCGAAGCGGTCCGCCCCGGCGGCCATCTCGGCGACATCGGTCACGCGATCCAATCCCACGCCGAAGCCAACCGGTTCTCGGTTGTGCGCGAGTTCTGCGGGCACGGCATCGGGCGCGTCTTCCACGATGAACCGCAAGTCGTGCACTACGGTAAACGCGGCCGCGGACGCATGCTCGAAGAAGGCATGACGTTTACGATCGAACCGATGATCAACGCCGGTAAACGCCACATTAAACTGCTGCCGGACGAGTGGACCGTAGTCACGAAAGACCACAAGCTCTCCGCACAGTGGGAACACACGATTCTGGTTACGGCAACCGGCGCCGAGGTGCTCACCCGACGCGACGAAGAAACCTTCGCGTGAGCGCAGGCCAGACCCGGCGCTCCGAGCGAATCTCGGCCCTTGCCGCGCGCCTGGACGAAGAAGATCAGCGCACCGCACGCGCGTACTGGAGCAATCAGGATATCGAGATCCTGGTACGCAGCCGCAGCGACTTTCTGGACACCCTATTGCGTGAGAGTTGGAGGGAACACGTCGGCGACGCGCCGGATCTCGCTCTTTTCGCGCTGGGCGGCTACGGCCGACGGGAGATGTTTCCACACTCCGACGTCGACCTGCTGATCGTTGCAACGAATCCGGAGAAACAACGCGCGCCAATCGAAGGCTTCCTGCACGATCTGTACGATCTGGGCCTCACCGTTGGCCATGCCGTACGGCGTTTGAAAGAGTGCCGCGCGCAGGCCTCGGCCGACCTGACCGTGGCTACGGCGATGTTCGAGCGTCGGCCGCTCGCCGCCCCCGAGACCACGATCGCCGCGCTGGACAAGATTCTGGGCGGCCGGCGCATGTGGCCGCCAGCCAAATTCTTCCGCGCCAAGCGCGACGAGCAGGTTAACCGCCACAAGCAATTCGACAACGTTGATTATGGCCTGGAACCCAATCTCAAGGAGTCGCCCGGCGGACTCCGCGACCTGCAGACTGCGCTGTGGGTTATGCAGCGTCAGTTCGGGACGGCGGATCCCAGAGCTCTGACCGAGCGGGGCGTCATCACCGAACTGGAGCACCGATGGCTCGACAATGGGCGTCGTTTCCTGTGGTGGGTGCGCTGGGGCCTGCACCTGCTGGCGGGTAAGAAGGAAGACAGGCTGCTGTTCGAAAGCCAGCGTGCGCTGGCCCGGCGCCTGGGCTATGTGGACACCGACGCCCGCCGCGGTGTCGAGCGCTTCATGCGCGACTACTATCGCCACGTTCTCGCGTTGACTGAAGTCAACGACATACTGCTGCAGTATTTCGATGAGAACGTGTTGCGGGAAAACAAGCGCGCGAAGGTCGAAACCATCGACGAGCGATTCGAAATCCGCGACAACTACATTCAGATTCGCTCTGCGGACGTCTTCCGCAGCGAACCGAGCGCGCTGCTGGACCTGTTCGTGGTGATGGCCTATCGCCGCGACATCGCCGGTGTTCGCACAGATACCATCCGCGCAATTCGCGACCACCTGCACCTGATCGACGACGCCTTTCGGGTCGATCCGGTCAACACCGCCAATTTCCTGCGCCTGCTGAAGGCGCCGTACACCCTCGTCTCGCAGCTGACTCGGCTACGCCGTTACGGCATTCTGTCTCGCTACCTACCGGAGTTTGCCGACGTGGTGGGCCAGATGCAGCACGACCTGTTCCACGTGTACACCGTGGACGCGCATACCATGCAGGTGATCCGGAACATGCGCCGATTCCACTTCCGCGCCAGCGCCGAGACATTCCCAGTTGCGGCGCACTGCGTGAAATCCGTGCCGAAGATCGAGCTGCTCTACATCGCCGGCCTCTATCACGACATCGGCAAAGGTCGCGGCGGCGATCACTCGAGCATCGGCGCAGACTACGCGCGCGCGTTCTGCGAACGGCACGGTCTGAATGAGGCAGACACCGATCTGGTGACCTGGCTGGTGCAGCGGCACCTGCTGATGTCGAGCACTGCGCAGCGCAAGGATATCTACGACCCGGAGGTTATCCAGGCGTTCGCGGCCGAAGTACGCTCCGTGATGCGGCTCGACTACCTGTACGCGCTGACGGTCGCAGACATCACCGCAACCAACCCGACGTTGTGGAACAGCTGGCGAGCGACCCTGCTGCGGCAGTTGTACAGCGAAACCAAACGCGCGCTGCGCCGCGGCCTGGAAGACCCGATCAGCCGCGAAACCGCCATCGCCGCGTGTCGCGAAGGCGTGATGGAGAAGGCGGCAAACGAAGGATTCGACGCCGCAACACTCGGCCGCTTGATCGATGAATTGAGTGACGACTTCCTGCTGCGGCACAGTCCCAGGCAAGTACTCGAGATCGGCAAGGGTGTGCTCGCACACGATCCCACCGACGACCCGCTGGTTGTTCTCCGGGATTTTCAGGGACGCTGGGGCGACGATGTGAGCACAGAGTTCATCCTGCACACCGTCGACCAGCCGAACCTGTTTGCGGCGAGCGTGGTGGCCCTCGATCAACTGGACCTCTCCGTACACGCGGCGAACATTCACACAATGCCGTCCGGGCGGAGCTTCAATGAGTATATGATTCTGGATTCGCAAGGCGATCCGGTGAGCAGCGATCGTGACGTCCGGGCGACGCTGCAACGCAAACTCACAGCGGCGTTGCGCTCGCCCGACACGCTTCACCGGGTCGTCGAGCGGCGACTACGGCGGCAGCTGCGGCAGCTCCAGCGCCCGAGCCGAATTTCGATCACCAACGACCCGTCCGAACCGCAGACCCGACTGTCACTGGTTGCGAGCGACCGCCCCGGATTGCTGGCGCGCATTGGCCTGCTGTTCGCAGAACTGAAAATCAGCGTCCACAGCGCTCGAATTGCGACGCTCGGCGACCGGGTGGAGGACGTGTTTTTGATCACCGACGCCAACGGCATGCGCATCGATGACGCCGAGGTTATCTATACCTTGGAGAATACCCTTCGCCAACGACTCGACGCAGGCATCGAATTCGCCGCCATCTCCGATATGGTGGATCACGCGTGAATCCCTACCTGCAACGCCTGAAGCCCTACCCTTTCGAACGCCTCAACGCGCTGAAAGCCAACCTCTCCGGACCGTCACACCTCGAACACATTCCGTTGTCACTGGGCGAGCCCAAGCACCGACCGCCAGGCTTCGTACTCGACGGATTCGCCGACACCGAGCAGTTGGCTCGCGAGCTGGCGACGTATCCGAGCACGCGAGGCAGCGATGAACTGCGCGAAACTATCTCCCGCTGGATTGCGAAACGATTCGGCACGACGGTGGACCCCGACACCCAGGTTCTGCCGGTAGCGGGCACACGGGAAGCGTTGTTTTCCTTCGGGCAAACGGTGCTGTCAGGCCCACACAACTACGCTCTGATTCCCAACCCGTTCTACCAGATCTACGAAGGCGCAGCGCACCTGCGCGGTGCACGACTCTTCTTTGTCGGGCTGCACGCAGATAACGGCTACCAACCCGACTTCGGCGCGGTACCCCAACACGTGTGGGAAAGAACCGATCTGGTCTATCTCTGTTCCCCAGGCAATCCCACCGGGGCCGTCGTCGGCGCCGACGTATTGCGCGATCTGATCGACCGCGCGCATCGCTACGATTTCGTGATCGCTGCCGACGAGTGCTACAGCGAGATCTATCCGCACGAGGATGCGCCACCCGCCGGGCTGCTCGAAATTTCTCAAGCGAGCGGCAACACCGGACATGAACGGTGCGTGGTGTTCCACAGCTTGAGCAAACGCTCGAACCTACCCGGCCTGCGTTCGGGTTTCGTGGCCGGTGATGCAGATCTGCTGGACCGCTACTTTGCCTATCGCACCTACGAAGGTTGCGCAATGTCTCCGGTCGTTCAACGGGTGAGCGCAATGGCGTGGCAGGACGAAGAACATGTCATCGCCAATCGTGCCCGTTATCGCGCGAAGTTCGAGCGTGTGCAATCCATACTTGCCCCGTATGCCGACCTGCCCCAACCGGACGGTGGGTTCTACTACTGGCTGCCGTGCCCGATGGACGACACGAAGTTTGCCGCCGACCTGTACAGCGACTACAACATTACCGTTCTACCGGGTTCTTATCTGGGCCGCAGCATCGATGGCGACAATCCAGGCGCCCGGCACGTGCGCATTGCATGGGTAGCAGACCTGGACGATTGCGCCGATGCAGCGCACCGCCTGCGCATGTGGTACGAGCGTCACACGAAACCTGACACCCGATAAGTGTGGTCGTACCCGACCTTGTGGTAATTTCTGCGCTCTTCGCGACTCGTAGGTACCAGCATGTTCGCTTTCGGATTGGGCATCGGCGCCCGGAACGCCAAAGGAGCGCTGCTTGAGTGTTACTTTCCCGCGCCGTGCGCACAGCTCGATGAAGCACTCGCCGCAGCAGTACGGGACGCGTTTGCCGCCGGTGTGACGCAACCGGGCGGCGACGAGGTGTCCCGTTTCGCAAACGCGATTGAAGACTCGCCTCAAGCCGACGCAGCACGGTCGCTGCAGCAAACGGGCGAGCCGATCGTATGCGTCGTCCTGGAAACCGACGTCGCTATAGAAGACACCGCCAGTGCGTATCTGAAATTGCACCTGCTCTCCCACCGCCTGGCGTTGCCGAACTCCCTCAACCTCGATGGGATATTTGCGCATCTGCCCAACAACGCCTGGACCAGCGCTGGTGCGATAGACCCTGCCGAGTTGTCGCAACGCGTCCTGGAAGCGCGACGGCGCGGCGAGTCGCTCGAGGTTTTCGCCGTCGACAAGTTCCCGCGAATGACCAACTACGTGATTCCGAGCGGCGTGCGGATCGCCGATGCCAGCCGCATACGCCTCGGCGCTTATCTCGGCGACGGCACCACGGTCATGCACGAGGGTTTCGTTAACTTCAATGCCGGGGCGCTGGGACCAAACATGGTGGAAGGCCGCATCTCCCAGGGCGTCACCCTGGGCGCACATTCCGACCTGGGCGGCAGCGCAAGCACGATGGGCACGCTTTCGGGTGGCGGCGAGATCCGCATCTCGATTGGCGAGCACTGCCTGATCGGCGCCAACGCCGGTACAGGCATTCCCCTTGGAGATCGCTGCACGATCGAAGCGGGCCTTTACATAACCGCAGGGACACCCGTTGAGCTAATGGATCCGGACCGCAATCGGATCGGTACCGTGAAGGCACGGGAACTCGCGGGAAAGGACGATCTTCTATTCATCCGCAACGGCCTCACCGGGTGCGTCGAGTGCCGCCAGAACCGCAATGCCATCGAGCTGAACGACCAGCTTCACGCGCACAACTAGTGCCTGGCCCTAGTCAAGCATGAACACCGTTCGCTCCGCCGTGTTGGAGCTGACCAAACAGCTTATGCGCAACCCCAGCGTGACGCCGGACGATTGCGGTTGCCAGGCAATTCTCGCAGACCGGTTGCGCGCGGCCGGCTTCGTTGTAGAGGCGCTGCCTTTCGGCGACGTGAGCAACCTGCTGGCGTTTCATCACACTCCGATCCGCGGCGAACCGATGGTACTGTTCGCGGGACACACAGACGTGGTTCCCACAGGGCCGGTCGACGAGTGGACCAGCGATCCGTTCGAACCGACCGAGCGGGACGGTCATCTGTTCGGCCGCGGTGCGGCGGATATGAAATCGAGTCTCGCAGCGATGCTGGTCGCTACCGAGGACTTCCTGGCTTCTGCGGCACCGTGGAACGGCAACATCGGCTTTCTTATCACCAGCGACGAAGAGGGCCCGGCCATAGACGGCACCGTCCGGGTGGTCGATGTGCTGCGACAACGCGAGATCACACCCACGTACACGATTGTCGGCGAGCCGTCATCATCCACCCAGCTCGGTGACGTAATACGCAATGGGCGTCGCGGATCCCTGAACGGACATCTGCGCGTGCTGGGCGCGCAGGGACACGTTGCGTATCCTCACCTGGCGGACAATCCGTTGCATCGCGCCGCAGCCCCTATGGCGGCGCTGATCGCGCAGCAGTGGGACAGCGGCGATGAGTACTACCCGCCAACCTCGTTTCAGGTGGCGAACTGGCATGGCGGCACCGGCGCATCGAATGTGATTCCGGGTACGTGCGAGATCGGCTTCAATTTCCGGTTCAACACCTGCCACACCGCCGAGTCCCTCCAACAGCAGGTTAAAGCACTGCTCGATGCACACGAGCTCAATTACGAGCTGACCTGGGCCTTGTCGGGCGACCCGTTTCTTACACGAGCAGGCCGGCTGACGCGCGCCCTCGCGGCGGCAATCCAGACGGAGCTCGGCGTCGAAGCCGCCCTTTCTACCGGCGGGGGGACATCGGATGGCCGATTCATAGCGAAACTCGGCGGAGACGTGGTTGAGGTCGGCCCAGTCAATGCGACGATTCACAAGGTCGACGAGTGCGTGAGGATTGCAGACCTCGCGCCCCTGTGCGCAATCTACCGCCGCACGCTATCAGCGCTGCTCACGGCGTGATGCGATCACGGTTATTGATCGTGCTGCTCGTATTGGCGATAGCCGCGGTGCTCGTTGCGGTTCGCGCGCCCGCGTCCCTTGTCGCGCGAGCGATGGCCCAGCCGGATGTGCCGGTGCGCCTGCTGCAACCGCGCGGCACAATCTGGAACGGCGCCGCGGCGCTCAGCCTGCACGACCGATTGCTCGGCGACGTGGCCTGGGAAGTGCGTCCGAGTGCATTGCTCGGGCTGGGGCTGGCGGCCGACTGGCGTCTCACCACCGCCGGCGGCCAGCTGGTAGGCGACGTGCACGCAACGCAGGGCGCTATCGGCGTGACCGCGACGGGAAAGACCCCGGGCAGTTCTCTCGCGCCGTTGCTGGAC
The DNA here is from genome assembly GCA_965216695.1 of Candidatus Azotimanducaceae bacterium. Lineage (GTDB taxonomy): Bacteria > Pseudomonadota > Gammaproteobacteria > Pseudomonadales > Azotimanducaceae. The sequence continues at coordinate 598,144 of OZ244212.1, forward strand.
CCGTTCGAAATTGCGCTTGCCGGTAACATTGAGCTTCGCACCGTCGAGCTGACGATCGATCCTTCAGGCATACCGACGGATGCCCGGGGTACCGTAACCTGGACCGGCGGCGACGTGTCGTATCCGGTCGGCACTCAGCAGATGCAGCAACGGTTTCCCCCGATGACCGGAACATTCGCGCCGACTGCCGAAGACCACCCCTCGCTGACGGTACGAAACTCCGCGACCCGAGATGAACTGATGATCATGCAGGTACTCGACGACGGTTTCGTCAAGGTGGGCATTACCCGCGCGATGACGGAATTGTCCGGTCAGAGCTGGCCCGGACACGGGCTTCCGTCCTCCGTCGTGCTAGAGGTGGAACAGGATATATTTTAGTATCGGTGCGCAGAACAATAGGGAAAACGCCACGTGACGAACCTGATGGACACGCTGGGTGTAGTGCTCAAGTGGCTGATAATTGTCGGAATCGCCTGGTCCGTGGCGAATACCGCCCTGTATTTTCTCGCCGACCCGGCGGTCGCGTCCGTGGACGAGCCGCAATCCGGTGCAGCGGCTGTCACTCAGGCCTTTGACCTTGCGGAAGTAGAGCGCGCGAACCTATTCGGGCTTGCGGATGCGGTCCCGCAGCAGGTTCAGACAGTTCAGAACGAGCCCGAGAAAGAAACGACATTGCCGCTCGAGCTTGAGGGCGTCTTCGTTGCCGAACACCCCGAGGATTCCGCAGCGATCATCTCGCAACGGGGCAAAGAAGGGCTTCTGTACGGCATCGACGACGTGGTGCCCGGCAATGCGAAGCTGGTGGAAGTCCACGGCGACCACGTTGTGTTGCGTCGCGTCGGGGTGCGGGAGATTCTGAGATTCCCGGCGGGACCCGAAGGCATTCGCGCATTGCCTCACGACGATGAGGAGGAGTCGGTGGCCGACGCCGTACCGCCAGACGCGCCGGAACCGCCACCGGCCACGGCGCGGCAGTTCGTGGAACGCTACCGGGACCAGTTTACCCAGAACCCCGAGGCAACCCTCGAAAGTCTTGGCGTTCAGACCCAGGGCGACGGTGCCGGATATCGGCTCCAGAACCTTGCCGAAAGCCCCTACCTCAGTCAAACTGGCTTACAGCCCGGCGACATTATTTTGTCGGTAAATGGACGTCCAGTCGGGAATATTCAACAAGATCAGTTGGAGATCGACAACGTGTTGGCACAGGGATCAGCTCGCCTCGAAGTGCAGCGGGGATCGCGGCGGTTCTTCGTCACCGCATCATTGCAGTAATAATTATGAAAAAACTCTGTAACCTGCTGATTTCATTCAGCTTTTTAGTAGTCGCGACGTCCGTGCATGCGCAAGAACAGACGTGGCAGATCAATATCAAGGACGCCGACATCCACGAATTCGTCGCGCAGGTCGCGGAGATCACGGGGAAAACGTTCATTATCGACCCGCGGCTGAAAGGCAACGTGACCGTCATTTCCAACTCGCCGATGGATCAGGACGCCGTATACAGGCTGTTCCTTTCGGTACTCCGGGTTCACAATTTTACGGCAACCAGTTCCGGCGGCGTCGTGCGCATTCAGCAGAACGCGATGGGCAAACAGACCCCCGGCGCCCCCGGGCCACTGTCCAAGGTAGCGCCCGAAGAACTCGTCACCCGCGTGATTGCGGCGCAAAACGTCGATTCTGCGGAGCTGATGAAGATCCTGCGGCCTCTGATCCCGCAGTACGGGCACATCGCCGCCGTTGCAGAACCGAACATCGTGATCGTCAGCGACCACGCCGACAACATCCAGCGGTTGATGCGGATCATTCGCCAGATAGACGTCGCTGACGAGGACGAAGTGATCATGGTGCCGATGAAAGACGCGTACGTTGGGGGCGTCGTGAAGGTGCTCGAACAGGTCGCTCCGGAACAGATCGGCCGCAACGCCAAGGGTCCTCAGCGCGTGCAGCTGATAGCCAACGAACGCAACAATACGCTGGTTGTGAAGGGCAAGTCACGGCCGGTTGCGGAAGTTCTGAAGCTGATCGAGAAGCTGGATCAACCCGCGACAAGCAGCGGTTCGACGAAGGTGATCTATCTTCGCCACGCCGATGCACTGGGCGTCGCAGAAATCGTCCGTGGCCTGTCGGAACAGCCTCGCGGCGGCGACGAGGGCGCCACCGTGACCGAAACGCTCATTCAGGCCGACGAGTCGCTGAACGCGATCGTCGTCAGGGCCGACCCGGGCGAAATTGCCGAAATCGCCGATCTGGTGAAACAACTCGATGTCCGCCGTTCCCAGGTGATGATCGAAGCCGCCATCGTCGAGGTGTCGATAAGCGACACGCTGGACTACGGTGTCGGATTTGCGGGCGTGGATGGCGACGGCGAAACGGTGCCACTCGTCAGTACATCGCTCGACGGAACGGTTGCAAGCCTGCTGGGCGGGATTATTACCGACAACAACCAGATCGACGTAATTGGCGGTCTGGGCGCGGTGGCGTCCACAGCCACGCCCACGGTCGCAGCGGCCAAGATCGACCTCAACGGCTTCTCATTCGGCGCTGTGGTCAGCGCGCTGGCAACAAACTCAGACGCAAATCTGCTGTCGACGCCCAGCATTCTCACGCTCGACAATCAGGAAGCGAAAATCGTCGTGGGCAACGAGGTGCCGTTCCGCACCGGGTCGTTCACCACCAACACGGACGGTGCGAATAATCCCTTCACGACCATTCAGCGCGAAGACGTCGGTCTGCAGCTGACCGTAACGCCGCACGTGCATGACGGCGACGCGGTAAGGCTGGAGGTAGCGCAGCAGGTGTCCAACGTCGTCGACTCGCCGATCGGCAACAACGGTTTCTCGGATGTGGTTACATCAAAGCGCGAAATCGAAACGACGATACTCGCCGACGACCGGCAGACAATCGTGCTCGGCGGCCTGATCCAGGACGACTACACCGACAACGTGAGGAAGGTACCACTACTCGGGGACATTCCGCTGCTGGGTAATCTGTTCCGCTCCACGGGGAAAGATCAGACCAAGCTCAATCTGCTGGTGTTTTTGAGGCCTTCCATCCTGCGCGATCAGGATGCCGCCAGCGAGATTACGCGCCGCAAGTACGAGGACATCTGGGAAGTCGAGATCCTGTCTACCCCCGAAGTAGACGACGGCGATCTCGACATGCTGTTCGAAGGCAAGCGTCCGGAAGGATTCGACGAGCTGCGGTAGCCGGCTGTCGCCCAACCTCGCCGGCCGGCCCTACATCGGGTGCGGATGTCGCCGCACCCCGCAAAGCCTGTGCGTGCCTGCTGCGGCGTGAACGGGCCCTAGGCGGCGCATCGTGATCAAGCGATTCCTCAAGCGTCTGTTTTACCGGTTCAATCGCTGGATCATCGGTCACATAGCGCGCCCAAAAGTCACCGGACTGGTCGCGGGTGGCCCAACCGACGGCCTGATCTACGCACTGGCCAACCGCTCCTTGAGCGACGTGATCGTTCTCGATCTCGTTTGCGAGGAGCTGGGACTCCCGGGGCCACTCAAACCCATAGCCGTCGGTACCCAGACGGAAGCACGCAGGTTTTTCTGCTTGGCACGCGCGTACGGTTGGCTCCGCCGAAACACGATGGCAAATCCTTCCACCCGCCTGGTTCGAATCGTCGACACCGCCGCCTCGGAATCGGTGGACGCGGATCTCGCGATACTACCGGTGGTTGTCGTCTGGGGCCGCGCGCCCAACCGGGAGGGTTCGTTCTGGCGCACCATCGCGTCCGAAAACTGGGCGGTGACGAGCCGGCTCCGGCGCACCCTGAGCCTGCTCGTGAATCGCAAGGACATCGTCGTACACTTCGGCAAACCGTTGGGCCTTGCAGATCTGGTTGCTGATTCCGGACCGCCGGCCCGAATGGTGCGACGTGCCGCGCGACTGCTACGGGTGCGGGTTCGCGATCAGAAAATTGCGTCGATGGGACCGGACTTCTCGCACCGTCGCACCCTCGTGGATCAGATCGTTGGAAGTCGCGCGGTGCTAGCCGCCATCGAGCGCGTATCCCTGGAAACCGGCACGCCCGAGCGCACGCTGCAGCGGCATGCCTTTCGATCCGCAACCAGCATCGCCTCCAACATGTCCTACCCCTGGATTCGATTTCTGGAGGTGCTGCTAACGTGGTTCTGGAACCGAATCTACAGCGGCGTCCGTGTCAACGGTATCGACGCTCTGCAGGAAGCCGCCCGCGATCACACGCTGGTGTATGTTCCATCCCACCGCAGCCACCTCGACTATCTATTGCTGAGCTACCAACTGTTCCAGCATGGCCTGATGATTCCTCACATTGCCGCAGGCGACAACCTCAACCTGCCCGTGCTCGGCGCCATCCTGCGGAAAGGCGGCGCATTCTTCATGCGCCGCTCATTCCGCGACGACCCCATATACGCGGCGGTTTTCTCTGAGTATCTCTACCAGGTCTACCGGCGCGGCCACTGCGTAGAGTTCTTTCCGGAAGGCGGCCGCACCCGCACGGGCCGATTGCTCGACGCCCGGATGGGACTGCTCAAAATGTCTCTGGATCACCACGAGCGCGGCATTCCGAGGCCGCTGGCATTCGTACCCGTCTACTTCGGCTACGAACGCATTGCAGAGTCGACGAGCTATCTCAGCGAACTGTCGGGACGGCGAAAGCAGCGCGAAAGTCTACGGGGTCTACTCTCCAACCTTCGCATCGTGCGGCAGAATTACGGCACGGTGAGTATCAACATCGGCCCACCGATTGCCCTGGACGAATGGCTGCCGGATCAACCGGAAGCGGATGCGCTGGAACACCTGGGCAACGAGATCATGTACCGGATCAACGAGCACGCGAGCGTAAATCCGGTGAACTTTGTTGCACTGGCCTTGTTGGCCATGCCGAAACTTGCAATACCCGAAGACGAACTGACCACCCAAATCGAGCTATATGCGCGCCTTCTGACGCAGGCTGGCGGACATTCCTATGAACTCACCCCCCTGAACGCGGCCCAGGTGATCGACTACGTGGAGGAGATGAAACTGCTCCGCCGGGAAACCTGTGATTTTGGCGAGGTGCTAAGCGTCGACGAACGCAACGCGATACTGTTGACATGGTATCGAAACAATGTGATGCACACGCTTGCGTTGCCGTCTTTCATCGCCTGCCTGGTTGCCAGCCGCCGACGACCGCTGTCCGACGACGCGCTGCTCCGAATGACCGAGACCGTGTTTCCGTTCCTCGCAAACGAGCTGACGCTGCGCTGGGACAGGTCTGACGTAGAGCGTTGGCTCGCCGCTCTGTGCAGCGAAGGCCTGCTTTCTCGCCACGTAACCGGCGACCAGACGGTCTACGCGGCCAATACCGGCGCACAACCGGCGATCGGTTTGCTCGGGGAGTTGATCATGCCGAGCCTCGAACGCATGTACGTGATAGCCGCAAGCCTGGCGCGCGAGCCAGCCGACACGTTCACGAAGGAAAGCCTGCAGTCTTTTGCTCAGCGAATCGCCCAGCGTATCTCGCGAATCTACGGTCTGAACGCGCCGGAATTTTTCGATTCGCGGTTGTTCGATCAGTTCATTGCCCATCTGATCGCACGGAACGCTGTGGTTACCTCCGCGCGGGGAAACCTCACGGCGACCGATCTGCTGCGCGACGTGGTACGAGGCGCTACCACCGTCGTGAACGCGAACGTCCGACTCGCCGTTGCGAATACGGAGCCGCACGAACAAGGGAAGCCTTCGTCCACTCAGAGCTTCCCTAGCCCGGGATAGATGTCGTAACGCACCATCTTGCCGAGAATGCTGCCAACCGGGTGTAGAACTTCCGGGTCACCCGGTCGGCGTTTGAGCACTACACGAAAACGCGCACGCGCCTGCGCGCGACTCACTAACGATTCGGTATCATCGTCGCGCGTCGATCCGCACAACGACCTGAGTGCAGCGACGCGCCGCCTGGTGGCGACCGAGGCTTTGGTTTCGGCGAACATCGGATCCAGGTAGACGATGTCGTAGCTTGTGGGTTCGCCCAACAGTTTCGCGACATCGCCGAACCGGGTGCCCGAGCCGTCCGGCCATTCCCTGGCTATCCAGTCGTCCAGGAGCGCCCAAACGACCGGCTGTCTCTCCACGCAGGTAACCAACGCACCTCGTTGCGCCAGCTGATACCCGTCCACACCCCAGCCTGCACAGGCATCGAGGATGGACGGCCGGCCTCCAATGCGTTTTAGCCCGCATGCCCGCCCCAGCAGGTCCCGGCCGTGGCGTCGCTTCCCGAGCGAGGCGGCCGACATCCGCAGACCGTGCTTCTCCCACCCCGGTTGCAACAGCTCTAACCCGTCATCACCCATCCATAGCGCCCAGCACGACACGGACCGAGGCCGTTCGGTAACCAACGTGCAATCGAACAGATCACAATACCGGCCCAGCCGAGTTTCGCGCGACACAGCGTCCAACCCACCGTCCGACCTAACGTCCGATGCAACGTCCGGTGCCGCGTAGTACAACGCAGTCGGCACGATTCAACCGACCGGACGCCAGGGAGTATCACCCGGCACGTAGATTGGCAGCGCGTCCTGCGGCGGAACGGCTACGAGGGGCCCGGCTCCCGAAAACGATTCATACGCGAGTTCGCACAACAGCGCGGCATCCACCGCCGCGTCCTCGCACCAGATCGCACCAGACGTGTCACGTACGTCGTCCGGCCAGTCACCCGCGAGCGTCCAGGTTGTATCTGCGTGCTCGAGTACCGCTGCGAATGCATCGGTCAACCGATCTCGTTCCGGCTGATGCAGGCCCTGACCCTTCGGGTAATGCGTGACATAGCGAAGCCGCGCCCGCGAATATATGGCCGTAACGACACGCGCGGTATCGGGACGGATTTGCCGGGTTCTACGAGCGAGCGCCCATGAAGCTGATACGGGCACGACCGGAATGCCTGAAACGACTGCGAGTGCCTGGCTGACGGATGCACCGACGCGTACGCCGGTAAACGAACCAGGCCCGGCGTTGAATGCGACGGCGTCCACATCCTCCATCCCAATCCCTGCCTGCCGGATGGTTTCGTCGAGGCAGGCCAGCACGTACTGGTTGTGCATCCGGTGAGCCTCCCTGCTATTCTCGACGGTCGAACCACGGACGCGCACGGCGACGGAAACCGCGGGCCCTACCGTATCTATTGCCAGGACTATCGGGAGGTTGCTCATGGAGGCTCTGGATCTGGACGACGCCGTAGAGCGAATTCTCGACCAACTCCGCCCGATTGCAACCACCGAGTCGGTTCCGCTCGCAGAGGCCTGCGGCCGGGTGCTCGCAGAATCCATACGACCGGGTGAGTCGATACCGCCGTTCGCAAATTCCGCGATGGACGGCTACGCGTACCGCCACGCCGACCAGGACACAAAGGGCGCGCCGTTTACGCTGCGCATCGTCGGCCGCAGCCTGGCGGGGCATCCATTCGCCGGACGAGTGGACAAAGACGAATGTGTGCGCATCATGACCGGTGCCGTCCTTCCAGATGGTGCGGACACCGTCGTTGCACAGGAGACGACCCGAACAGACGGTCCGTCTGACCTGGTTTCGGTACTCACCGAGCAGCCGCTCGGCGCAAATGTCCGTGCTGCAGGAAGCGACGTTGTCGCCGGCACAGAAGTACTACCGCTGGGCCGGACGCTGGATGCGTTCGCGATAGGCGCTGCCGCCGCATGCGGTGTCGAATTCGTCCGCGTGTACAGGCCCGTTCGCGTTGGCCTCTTCTCCACTGGCGACGAACTGACGTCCCCCGGCCGACCCCTCGAACCCGGCCATATCTACGACTCCAACAGGGCGTTGATACGAGCACTCATTCGTACGCTGCCCATTGAAGTGACCGACTACGGGGTGATTGCCGATGACGCTGATCGCATTCGAGCGGTGCTGGACACTGCAGCGCACGACGCGGACCTGATCGTGACGAGCGGCGGCGTATCCGTCGGCGATGCCGACTATGTCACGCAAACGGTAGAATCCCTGGGAGCGCTCGACTTCTGGCGCATCAACATGAAGCCCGGCAAACCGCTCGCGTTTGGGCGCGTGGGTAACAGCGCATTTCTCGGGCTTCCCGGAAATCCGGTTTCTACCGCGGTCACCGCACTGCTGTTCGTAATTCCAGCCATTCAGCGACTGTCCGGCGGGCATATACGACCACTGCCGTCGCTGGAGGCTCGCTTGGCGACCCCGATGGCACACAAACCCGGCAGGGAGGAGTTTCAGCGAGGCGTGGTCCGCTATGACAACGGTTGCTGGGTCGTATCCACGGACACAGACCAGGGATCGAACCGTCTGGCAGCGTTGGCGCGCGCCAACTGCCTCGTACGCATTCCGAAGCAATCCGGCGACGTCCCGGCAGGAACCATAGTGCGCGTGATTCCGCTGGAAGGGCTGACGCGCTGAACGCAGCGCGTATCCAATAGGCCGCCCGGTCAGGGGTTAGCCATCAACGTATCAGATCGAGATCAGGATTCAGCGCCGGGCTCGTCGTACCAAAGGGACTCGTAGCGCTGGTGACGATATTCGAGCTGTTCCGCGTCTAAGCGATCAGCCAACGACGCACCAGCCGGTTGGTTGGATTTTGCGTACGCTTTGTCCCGCGCCTTCAGCACGCGCTGACGAATCGCACCGGCTTGAACAACAACGTCGAGGCTCGCCTCGGCCTGAGCGAGCTGTTGCTTGGCTTGACGTCGGGCTTTGGCCGCTTTGGCGTGCGTCTTCTTGGCCTGCTTCACAGCAGCCTTCAACGCTTTGCGTGCGTCGTCATCGATAACCTCCATATCGACGGTCTGCGCGCGATCCGACAGGCCTTGAGCATCACGCAGTTCAGAGCGCGAAACGACGAAGGCGGCTGTGGCGCTCTTCAGAGCCTCAGCCGCCTCCTCTACGCGACGTAGATTCGTCGCGCTACGAGCGTCGCTCGCTATCGTCTGCGTCGCGTCGATTTGCGCTTCGCCGTTTTGCGTTTCGCGGTCTTACGCTTGGCGACCTTGCGCCGCGTCGCCTTTTTTCGTGCGACTTTGCGTTTGGCCGTCTTGCGCTTCGCGGTCTTGCGCTTGGCGGCCTTCTTTCTGGCTACCTTGCGCTTGGCCGTCTTACGCTTCGCCGCTTTGCGTCTGGTGGCTTTCTTCTTCGCCACTTTCCGCTTGGCAGTTTTCCGCTTGGCGGTCTTTTTCTTGGCTACTTTGCGTTTCGCCGTTTTGCGCTTGGCGGCCTTCTTCTTGGCCACCTTCCGCTTAGCGGTTTTTCGCTTCGCAGCTTTCTTTTTGGCTTTTCTAGCGACCTTCTTCTTGGCGACTTTTCTCTTCGCCGTCTTTCGCTTAGCCGTTTTGCGCTTGGCCGTCTTGCGCTTAGCTACCTTTCGCTTTGTGGCCTTCTTCTTCGTGGCCTTCTTTTTGGCGGTTTTCCTTTTCGCCGTTTTTTTCGCCGTTGCCTTTCGCGCAGCAGTCTTGCGCTTGGCCGTTTTTTTCTTCGCGGTCTTGCGTTTCGCTACCTTCTTGGCAGCGGATTTGCGGGCGGTCGTCTTACGAGCCACCTTCTTTGCAGTCTTTCGAGTCGCTTTCCGCTTAGCGGTCTTTCGCTTCGCAGTGGACTTTTTCGCTGCACGTTTAGCTTTCGGCATGCAGGTTCTCCTCAGAAATTGCACCTGTTTGCAAACAATGATCTCTATCGAGAACAACCGCGCATCACTTCTTGCAATGCGTTCAGATTGCCTATTGACAAAAATCGGGGCGAATAATAAGGAAAACGATCAAAAAATCCACTACTCGTTGCACAAACTTTGTCGAATACGTTCTTGAATCTCCGACACTGTTCCCACACCTGATACCGTCAGATACTTCAGCGGCGACTCACTCGCATACGCTTTATAGAAAACGGTAAGCGGGTGCGTCTGTTCGTGATACACCCTCAAACGTTCGCGTACGGTTTCTTCCTGATCATCGTCACGTTGCACCAAAACGTCACCAGTAACGTCGTCGATGCCTTCGCGCTGCGGTGGATTGAATTCTACGTGGTATACACGGCCGGAATCGGCGTGCACACGTCGTCCGCTTATGCGCCGAACGATTTCATCGTCCGGCACTTCGATCTCGATCACCCGATCGATATCAACATCCGCTTTCACGAGCGCTTGGGCTTGCGGAATCGTGCGGGGGAAGCCATCAAACAGAAAACCGTTCCCGCAGTCATCCTGATCGATACGATCACGTACGAGATCAATGATGATGTCATCGGATACGAGCGCACCCGAATCCATCACTGCCTTAACGCGAAGGCCGAGTTCGCTTTCCGCCGCTATGGCGGCGCGCAACATGTCGCCAGTGGAGATCTGCGGTATAGACAGCATCTCGCATACAAACGCCGCTTGCGTCCCCTTCCCCGCTCCCGGCGGTCCCAACAAGATGATCCGCACTGTGCCCCCTAATCCAGCTCAATAAAATCAGTACCTTAGAGATGAAATTCAAAGCCCGCAACCACCACAGAAGCACAGCTCACCGCCCGAAAACGGCCAGCGTCTCGAAGTGCGTCGTGTGTGGGAACATGTCTGCAGCGCGTACCGATTCGAGCCGAAAACCTAAGGCACATAAGCGCTTCGCATCCTTTGCGAACGACTCCGGATCGCAGGACACATACACCAGCGTATGAACGCGCCGGCCCAACCACGCATCAATCAACGCGCCCGCACCCGATCGCGGCGGGTCGATCACGACCGCGTCATAACGATCGGCATCATCCGGCGGAGGCTGGTGATACAGGTCCAATCGCTCGAACTGGGTTCGACGACCGAGACCGTTGGCATACGCATTGAGTCGCGCACGTTCAACGGCCGCGCCGGCCAATTCGAAGCCTGCCACCCTACATCCCGCTCTCGCGAGTGGTAATGAAAAGTTGCCGATTCCACAGAACAGGTCAGCCACATACTCTAGGTCACGATCTACGGCGAGCCGGTAGAGGAGCTGCTGCAGCGTGCGGTTTACCGATGCGTTGACCTGCACGAAATCTGCAGCATGAAAGTGGAACCTCGTCTCGAGTTCGACGAGATCGTACTCCAATAGTGCAAGCGGTTGTCCGAAAGGCGCAGCTACCGTCGAGTAGCCGCCGGTTTGCCACCCCACGAGTCCGCCCATACGCTCGCCCTGATCCTGCAACAGCGCACAATCGGCGATAGACGGTTTCTCGAGCGCGCGCAACACAAACACCGGACCGTCGTTTCCAAGCGCCACTTCAATTTGGGGCACCGATGCGCGAATCGACAGCTGCTCAATCGTTTGGCGCAACGGCTCCAGGCAGCGCACGATGTCAGCTTCGAGGATCGAGCAGTGTTGCGCGTCCGATATCCGGCGCGTGAATGTGGTGCGAAAACCGAGGCGAACGGGGCCGCTACGACCCCATACGCCAAGGCGCGCTTTGCGCCGGTACCCGTGCGTGGGTCCCTCTATCCAGACATCCGGAGCGGGTGTTGCGACGCCCGCGCACTCCAACAGATCCATAAGCCGCTGCAGCTTCAGTCGCAACTGTTCCTCGTAGCGCACGTGCTGCAGCTGACAACCGCCGCAGTCCGGAAAATGCGTACACGGAGGCTCTGCGCGTAACGGATGCAGCGCACCGTCGACCGACACGGCAAGCGCCCGCCAGTAACCACGACGCTTGCCCAGAGGACGCGCATCGACCCGTTCGCCGGGGAGCGCGTTCGCGACGCGCACGTTGCGATGGTCCAAACGTGCGCGAACCATTCCGTCAGCCACGTCAAAAGCGCTGCCGACCACGCGGATAGGTGAAGCAAGTCGTCGTCTGGCCAAATCGCGCGCCTACGCGTTCATAGTTCGACGTGCGCGCAACACCGCGGATCTGTTCATCATGACCCGGCCGACGCCCGCACCAGCAGCTGACGACTCGCTAGCGGTTTGGGACCCAGCAGCGGAGCCAGGGCATTGCGAAACAGCCGGCGGCTCCAACGGCGGGTCATCAGGTCGTCGAAGTCATCGGCGGCAATGGCGAGGAGCACGTCGCCCGGTATCGACGCCTTCTCAACGGAACCGTCGTAGCGCACAAACCCCCCACCGCCGTGAACCACATACCGTTCGCCTTGCACGATCGCGCGACCGGACACCGACTCGCGTGCAAAATCCATCCCGTATCCCAACTCGTGCAACAGAGACTTCTCGAACCGGCGTAGCAGCGGCTCCATGTGATCGTCGGAGGACTCCTGCAGGTCTTCGAGAACGCGGCTCGTCGCGACGAACAACTGCGGATGCGCGTCCCACTCACGCGTAAGTCGTTGAATGAGTTCCAGAACGTAGTATCCCGCGGCAACGCGCTGACCCTTGAGTACCGGCGTTCGAGTCGACTCGTGATTCGACAGCGTGACCAGCGGACCGCGGCCAAACCAGCCCAAACGCATGAACGCAAAACTCTGTAACGCACTACCCCGTTGACGACGACCCCGCGCACCGCGCACCACTGCACGCATGCGCCCATGGTTGAGCGTGAACGCATCGAGCAGCGCACTCGTTTCCCGATACGGCGTTACACGCAGAACCACTGCTGGTTCGTCATAGACCCTACTCATAGCCTAGCTGATGGAGACTATTCGGATGATTGCTCCAGCCTCGTTTGACCTTGACCCACAACCGCAGCATCACCTGCCGACCCAACAGGCGTTCTATGTCAGCGCGTGCGTCTTCCCCAATCGACTTGAGCCGTTGTCCGCCCTTGCCGATCACGATGCGTTTCTGACCATCCCGCTCCACAAACACGTTCGCAGCAATATCCGTAATCTGCCCCTCATCTCGCCAATACTCCACCACGACGGCAACGCGATGGGGCACTTCGTCGCCGAGCTGGCGGATGATCTTCTCGCGAATGATTTCGGAGACCAGACTGCGTTCCGTCTGATCGGTTATCTGGTCGGGGGGAAACAGATGCGCCTGTTCCGGAAGCAGGTTCATCACGACGCCGCGCAATGCATCCACGCCTTCGCCAGAGACCGCGCACGTAGGCACGTACTCGGCAAAGGCGTGTCGTGTGCGAAGCCGATCGATGTAAGGGAGCAGCTGCCGTTTGTCCGCCAGGCGGTCGATCTTATTCGGGACGGCTACCGTGGGGCACTGCGCATTCCGAACGTGTCCTAGGACCACGTCGTCGAGATCATCCCAACGACCGGCTTCCAGGACCATCACAACGACGTCGACATCAGCAAACACCGACGTAGCACTGCGGACCATATACCGGTTGATCGCCCGCTCCATGTTCGAGTGTATCCCGGGGGTATCGACATAGATTGCCTGCACATCACCGCTTGTATCGACACCCAGAAGGTTTTGGCGCGTCGTCTGGGGTTTCCGCGACGTAATCGCGAGCTTCTGACCAAGAATTCGATTGAGCAACGACGACTTCCCGACATTTGGACGCCCGACAATGGCAACGTACCCGCACCGCTCGCTCATTGTGCATCCGCCGCCGTAAGTGCATCGATTGCAGACTGCGCCGCTTGCTTTTCCGCCGCGCGTCGACTTCGGCCGGTGCCCGTGAAGCGCCGGCCACTGTCATCTGTACGACACTCGACGGTAAATGATCGCTCGTGATCGCGCCCTTCTGTAGAGGTCACCTCGTACGTCGGTAGCGGCTGTCCGCGTGCCTGCAGGTACTCCTGCAGACGGGTCTTGGCGTCCTTGATCGACTCGACGTCGATACCAGCCAGACGTTCCGCGAAGATCCGGCGAACCACGGCGCGCGCCGCGTCGATACCGCCGTCCTGGTGCACGGCGCCGATCAGCGATTCGAGCGCGTTGGCAAGTAGTGATTCGCGCGTATGGCCCCCGCTGCGCAGCTCGCCGGCGCCGAGCCGCAGATGCGCTCCCAGGCCGATCTCGCGCGCAACGGCAGCCAACGTGCGGCCACGGACGAGGCTTGCGCGGGCCAGCGTGAGCTCTGCTTCGGAGTACGGCGCGTCCGCGTCGAAAAGTTCGCAGGCAATCAGATAGCCAAGAACGGCGTCGCCCAGGTATTCAAGCCGCTCGTTGTGGGGACGGCCGAAGCTTTTGTGGGTGAGCGCGCAAACGAGCAACCCCCGATCCGTGAAACGGTACTGAAGCCTCTGCTCGAGCGCGTTACTTATAGACGTAGTCCTTTTTGAACTTGACCACCGCATCCACATTATAGGCCATCGGTTCGCGGACTTCGTAGTCCACCGCGATGGTCGTAGTTGCGCGTGTGCGTTCGATATCCATAATCTGGCTTACATTCAGATCGTTGATGCTGTTGATCTGGAAGCGCTTTTTCAGCGTTTCGCGGATCTCCGCCTTGCGCATGCCATGGACGTCCTGAGTTTTCATGCCCGTCAGTACCGTATCGATGGTCTGAAACTCCATGTACCGTGGTCCAAGGCGCAGCGCCAGCGTCAATACACCTGCTGCGAGTGCCAGCATGCCCAACCAAACGAAGATTGATGCACCGCGTTGTGATTTGATGTTCAAGGCCAACTCCTTCCGCCAGGCAATCCATGCTGCGATCGACTACGCACCGGCCGGGATTGTCGGAAGCTGCTACTGCAACCACCGATTGCGCGCAAACGTGGGCCAGTTCAACCCCGGTTCTTTATGCACCCAGATCGCGACGGCTTTCCCGACGATGTCGGCTTCGTTCGCGAAGCCCCACACACGACTGTCTTCGCTGCGGCCACGGTTATCGCCCATCATGAAATAGGCGCCGTCAGGCAGTTCCCACTCGCGCGGCGGTTCGGGACGGCTGTAGCGATACACGGAGTGCGACTGGCCGTCGATCGTTTCCCTATATTCGCGCACTGGAATGAATCCGCCACCGTAAGGCAGCCGTTCGGTGAACTCGCGCACGAACTCGTAGCCAACCCGTTCACCGTTGATGTACAGCGCCTTGTTCTCGTACCGGATTCGGTCTCCTGGCACGCCGATCACCCGTTTGATGAAATAGCGGCTGTCATGGGGCGGAACGAACACCATGACATCCCCACGCGCAGGTTCACCCACATCGAAGACCTTCGTGCCGATCACGGGTAGCCGAATGCCGTACGCGTACTTGTTTACCAGAATGAAATCGCCCACCTGAAGCGTAGGTACCATGGACTCCGATGGAATCTGGTACGGCTCGGCTAGAAAACTCCGCAATACAAGCACCAGCAGCAGAACCGGAAAGAAAGACTTTGCGTACTCGACCACGACTGGATCGGCCATGGCTTGTTCAACATCGGCTTCCGCGTGGTCGCCACTGCGCAGCGCATCTGCGATCGCGACGCGACGGGGTCGGATGAGCAACGCATCAAACGCCCAGATCGCACCGCAGATCAGAACGGCACAGCTTAGGATAAGGGGAAAATCGAGATCCATATGGCTAGCGGTCCACGCGTAAGGCTGCGAGAAACGCCTCCTGCGGAATCTCCACCCTACCGAGTTGTTTCATTCGTTTTTTCCCCGCTTTCTGTTTTTCCAACAGTTTCTTCTTGCGCGTCACGTCGCCACCGTAGCACTTTGCCGTAACATTCTTGCGCAACGCTTTGACCGTCTGACGCGCGATAATCTGCCCGCCAATCGCCGCCTGAATCGCCACATCGAACATCTGCCGCGGAATCAGTTCCTTCATCTTCTCGGCGAGCGCCCGACCACGCGCCTGCGCGTGGTCCCGGTGAACGATCCCTGCCAGCGCATCAACGCGCTCTCCGTTGATTAAAATGTCCAGACGCACGAGCTTCGCGGGCTCGAACCGCAAGAATGTGTAGTCCATGGACGCAAAGCCGCGGCTCACGGACTTCAGGCGGTCGAAGAAATCCATTACGACCTCGTTCTGCGGCAACTCCCAGCGCATCGATACCTGTCCGCCTGAGAACACCATGTTCATCTGCACGCCGCGGCGTTCGATACACAGAGAAATGACGTTGCCGACATAGGCTTCGGGCACCAGGATGTTGACCTCGACAATTGGCTCCAGTATCTCCGCATAGTTAGCCGGCAGTTTCGACGGGTTATCGACCGGCACGCGCGCGCCGTCGGGCATCTCCACCTGATACACGACCGTGGGTGCCGACGTGATCAGATCGAGATCGTATTCCCGCTCGAGCCGCTCCTGGATGATCTCCATATGCAGCATGCCCAGAAACCCGCAGCGGAACCCGAAGCCGAGCGCATCGGATGTTTCCGGTTCATAGAACAGCGAGGCATCGTTGAGCTTGAGTTTTTCCAGTGCATCGCGAAAGCTCTCGAAGTCGTCTGAACTCACCGGAAACAATCCCGCAAACACCTGCGGTTTCGCCCGTTCGAATCCCGGCAGCGGTGCAACATCTTTGGCGGACGCCGCAAGCACCGTGTCGCCGACCGGGGCGCCTTGAATGTCTTTGATTCCGGCTACGAGGTACCCGACCTCACCCGCGGCCAGCCGCCCGGTGGACGTGCGTTTGGGCGTGAAAACCCCAATGTCGTCGACCACATAGGACTTACCGGTAGACGCCACTTGAATCCGATCGCCCTTGTTGATGACCCCACCGACGATGCGGACGAGAGAGACAATCCCCAGGTAGTTGTCGAACCAGGAATCGACGATCAGCGCCCGCAGATCTGCCTCCCGATCTGCGGTCGGCGCGGGAATGGTCTCGACAAGTCGTTCCAACAGCGCATCCACGCCCTCGCCGGTTTTTGCGCTCACCGACACCGCCGCGTGTGTATCGAGGCCGATAATCTCTTCGATTTCCCGAAGCACACGCTCGGGCTCGGCCTGCGGCAGGTCGATTTTGTTGAGCACCGGCAACACTTCGAGACCCTGCTCGATGGCCGTGTAGCAGTTGGCAACCGATTGCGCTTCGACGCCCTGGGCCGCGTCGACCACAAGCAGCGCGCCCTCGCACGCCGCAAGGGACCTGGACACCTCGTAGCTGAAGTCGACGTGTCCAGGCGTGTCGATGAAATTCAGCAGGTATTCGGCGCCGTCCTCAGCCGTATAGGAGAGCGTGACGCTCTGCGCCTTGATCGTGATTCCACGCTCCCGTTCCAGATCCATGGAATCGAGCACCTGATCGGCCATTTCGCGCTCCGACAAGCCGCCGCAGCGTTGGATCAGACGATCTGCCAATGTCGACTTGCCATGGTCGATGTGCGCGATGATCGAGAAATTGCGGATGTTTGCCGGTGCGACCACGACTGTCGGGCGGAGGCCCCGCCCGTCCTATCTGTATGCGGATTCGAAGCGCGCGAGTGTAGCCCATGCCGGCGGGCAGAGGCGAGCAGCAGCGCTCGCTTCGATCAATCCTCGGGCACTTTCAACGCCAGAAACGTCGGCGCTTCGCCGCGGAAGATCAGCACCGGAACCGATTTTCCAGCAGGTAGATCGTCCACCACCTTGCGGAACTCCTCGACATCCTCAATGGCCTTGTTGTCCAGGCGGGTAATCACATCGCCCGCGCGGATTCCCGCCTTCGCACCCGGTCCATCGCTCGCGACCACGCGCACGCCACCGGGAATATCGAGGCGCTCGGCCAGGCCATCGGGTAGTGGCTCCACGGAAATACCGAGACGCGCCGGGATCGAACCACCCGGTGAGCCGGAGGATGCAACCGAACCGTCCAGGTCCGCCAGTTCACCGACATCTACAGTGAGCGTGCGCTGTCGACTTTCGCGCACCACGCGTACCTTTGCTTTGCTGCCCGCGCGGACGCGGCCAACCAGGTGCGGCAACTCACTGGAGAACTCGATCGGTTCGCCGTCGAAATGTGTGATGATGTCTCCGGGCTTCAACCCCGCGGCTGCAGCCGGACTGCCGTCGAGCACGCGCGCAACCAGCGCACCCTGCGGTTTATCAAGTCCGAAGCTCTCCGCGAGATCGCGATTGACCTCCTGAATCACAACACCCAGCCATCCGCGAGAGACTTTGCCGCCGCTCTTCAGCTGGTCCACGACATCCATTGCAACGTCCACCGGGATCGCAAACGAGACCCCCATGAACCCGCCGGAATTGGAATAGATCTGGGAATTGATCCCGACGACGTTGCCATCCAGATCGAAAAGCGGTCCGCCGGAGTTGCCCGGGTTGATCGCCACGTCTGTCTGAATGAAGGGAACGTAGTTCTCACGCTGCTCGGTCGGGAGGCTACGGCCTTTCGCGCTGACGATGCCCGCGGTAACCGAGTGATCGAAGCCGAAGGGTGAGCCGATCGCGAGGACCCACTCGCCCACTTTCAGAGGTTTGCCACGCTGCAGTTTTACGGTAGGCAACCCGGTGGCTTCTATCCTGAGCAGAGCGAGGTCGGAGCGCGGATCCGCACCCACCAGTTCAGCCACCAGCTCACGCCGGTCGCTGAGACGCACGACGATCTCGTCCGCGTCGTCCACGACGTGGTTGTTCGTCAATATGAACCCGTCGGCCGAGATGATGAACCCGGATCCGAGTGACCGGGGTTGCGCGAACGGCTGACCGCGTCGCCCAGGCGGAAAGAACCGGCGAAAGAACTCCTCAAGCTCCTCGCTGCCTTCCGGCGTTCGCAAGCGACTCCGCGAATCTGTCCGGACCGTGCTGATGTTGACGACCGCAGGCCGATACTTTTCTACGAGCTGAGTGAAATCGGGCAATTGTGCGTGGACGTTGGCGCTCCACGTCAACAGACCGAACAGGAAAGTGGACAGGCCTAAGCGCATGATCGATCGGTTCCTCATTGAGATTGAATTGTATGACAAGAAACGGGGGCGATGGTTCTGCAGGACGCGCGCAGCTGTGTGTCGAACCCGACCCGGCTGCGAATCAGCACGGCCACGTGCAGCGCGGCGATGATTGCAGCGATCACGCCGACAACAGGCATTCGCCAGGTAACAGCCCACGCCAGCATCGCTACCCACACCAGAGGTACGCCGAATGCGAGCACGCACGCAAACAGCAGACGGCGTTCATCAAGGTCGATCAACAGCCGACTCCCGGGCGGTACCAGGCCACCGCCGACCAGCGAGGCGCGCGCTTCGTCCCGCAACACGCTGCGACCTCCGGCCGACGACCAGTGCACACCACACAACCGAAAACCATCACCGCAATGCGGACAGACGCTACGCACTGTCGTCGCTTCGAGCAAAAGTCCGTCGTCCCGCAGGACCCGCAATTGCGGCAGCGTTAATCTGGACGCGTCGCGCAAACGAACCGAATTCAAATCGTTCATGGGGTACCCGTCACGCCAAACGGGCGTTATTCGTCGGCAGCGGATTCATCGGCGACGATCGAGCCGGCGATGCGGCGAGCGGTCGGCACCGGCAACTCGCCCACCACCGTCACTAATTGTTCTGCGCCCGCGCCGCGATCCACCCAGTGGGTCACCGCCACGGTTCCGCCCATACGGCTCTCCATACTGGCGGCGCCTGCGGGCGGCATCTCTTCGATAAACACCGAGAAAACCGCGAGGCCGTCGGAATACACCAGCGTGCTGATCCCTTTGTTACTCAACGGCGCTCGGCGGATATCCGCCGATGCCATCGCGTAGCCCGGGGGCAACCACCCGGCGCGCCATCGGGGCGACTCGGAAGCCGGCAAACCGGATTTTTCCTTCGCAAGCTTCAAGTGCGACACCAGCGATCCCGCCGCGTTCTCAGGTTGTGCGGCCGCGGGGTCCACGTCGTCGCCCAGGCGCAATTGCGTAAACTGAAAGAGTTCCAGATTCGCGCCACTCGCGTCGAACATCTCTGAGCGGAGCAGCAATGCACTCTCGGCGTCGAGCCACAAACGGTAGCCGTAGCGATGCTCGTCCCTGGGCTGAACCGACAACCTCACCGCCTCGCGTGCGGCTACACGGTCGCGCCCAGCGAGCGACAGTCGGTAGTGATTGGAGATTCGGTCGAAACGCCTCACGAACGCCCGCGCAAACGGACCCGACGGGATACTCCGCTCCAACTCGATGAGCTCGTCGCCCGGCATCAGAATGCAGCTGACCTCGTCGCCTTTACGCACGACTTCACGCGGCGCTCCATTGAGATGCACCAGGCGCTCGTGCTGCACGCCATCCAACACCACGTGCACGACCCGCAGCGTAGCCAGATCGGTACCATTGTAGTAGCTGAACACACCGTCGTAGTCGCGCGCGACAAACGCGTCGTTCATCGCCGCGAGCCAGTCGCCCGGGGAACGGTCCTCAGCGTACGCCAGCCCGGACCACGCGAGCACGAACGTCAGCCACCCGCTGAAGACGCGCCGCGGGACACCTATTGTCCGACCTGCTTGCATCCGACTACTTTTCAGTTTGCAGTACCGATTGTTGCTCCGGGGTTACCACCGGTTGCGCCGCCACGGGCTGATCATAAGTAACCATCTTCACAAAGGGCACGACACCCGGCTGATTCATGGCCCGGTTCTGCACGTGATAGAGGATGTACCCATTGGTGCGACGCAGGTCTCCGGGGGACGCCGTACGCGTCAAGCGCAGCTCCGGACCCTGGATCTGTACCGCGTTGGCTGCGAGCTCTGGAGACGCCGGGGCATCTGGCTCTCGCCCGGTAACGAACAGTACCGCAACCAGCGCTACGCCAGCCGCGACGGCCGTGCTGAGCCATCCAAACCCGATTCGTCGCTGGTCGGACCGGGGCTGCATTTCGGCAACCATGGCCACCGCGTCATCTGTCGTATCGGCTGAATCCTCATCCAGCGCGCGCCGAATTCTGGACTGCAGATCGCCCGCACTCGCTGCGTGCATTTCGCCCCGAAGCCGTGCACCCACCAGGTGATAGCGATCCCAAGCGCCCTGAAGATCCGGATCCTTGGCAACCTCGTCGAGCGCACGACGCAGCTCGAACTCATCCGCCTCGCCGTCCATCAACGCAGAGATCGATTCTTTCAGTTTTTCGGACATGTCACATCCCGCGTAGTCATACCGCCAAGTGTTCCTTATGACAACAATTTATGGAGACGATTCAATCGGAAACGCTCCTCAACTCACATATTCCGTATCAGTGGGGCAATTTTTTCGTCGATGGCCTCCCGCGCCCTGAATATACGCGAGCGGACCGTTCCGACAGGACAAGCCATGATGTCGGCAATCTGTTCGTAGCTCAGACCATCGAATTCGCGCAGGGTCACTGCGCTGCGGAGATCTTCGGGCAACTCTGCGATCGCACGATCGATCGCGGCAGACAGCTCGTCCCGCGCGAGTGCGCGCTCGGGGTTTGCCAGTTCCTGCATCACTCCGGACGAATCGATCGCTTCCGCATCCTGCGCATCAATGTCGGACGAGGGTGGCCGCCGGGAGCGCGCCACGAGGTGATTTTTCGCCGTATTGATCGCGATCCGATAAATCCAGGTATAGAAGGCGCTGTCGCCCCGAAACCGCGGCAACGCGCGATACGCCTTGATGAAGGTTTCCTGTGCGACGTCTTCGACCTCGTGCGCGTCGCGAATATAGCGCGAGATTAGACTCAGCATCTTGTGCTGATACCGGCTCACGAGCAGATCGAAAGCACGCTTGTCGCCTTTCTGGACGCGACGCACGAGTTCCTTGTCGGTGTCTTTGCTCACCGGTGAGTTCGAAGGCCCTAACCGCGAAGGTCCGCTATTCTGCCGAGTTCGTCGTATACTAGCCAGCCTTTCGAAATTCAGAGTCTCTCCCCCGCATGACCGCCGCCAGCCTGCCATCCGGCGCGCCTGTCCGTTCCCGATGACCCAGCGATTCGCCACGGACGTTCTGATCATCGGCGGCGGTGCAGCCGGGCTGACAGCCGCGCTCGAACTCGCGGCGCACGGCCGCGTCACGCTGTTGTGCAAAGGCCCCATCGAGTCCGGATCGTCGCACTGGGCGCAGGGCGGCATTGCCGCCGTCACCGACCCGGCCGACAGCGTGGAGGCTCACATCCGCGACACCCTCGAGTCCGGCGCGGGTCTGTGCGACGAGGACGCTGTGAACTTCACCGTGTCCAACGCACCGGCGGCCATCGAGCAACTGCTGCAATGGGGAGTGCCGTTCGACGGGGAGGACAATCACTTTCACCTGACGCGTGAAGGCGGACATTCGTTTCGACGGGTGCTGCACGTGGCGGACGCGACCGGGAGGGCGATCACCCGAACGCTGACCGACCGTGTGCTGGATCACCCCAACATCGAGATGTTCAACGACCGCATCGCCATCGATCTGATCAACATCAGCCGGTACGGCCGGCACCCGAACCGTTGCGTCGGTGCGTACGTGCTGAACACCACGACGGGCCACGTGGAAGTTTTCCAGGGCAAGTACGTCGTTCTGGCAACCGGCGGCGCGAGCAAAGTGTATCTGTACACCAGCAACCCGGACAGCTCGACCGGCGACGGCATCGCGATGGCCTGGCGCGCCGGGTGCCGCGTCGCCAACATGGAATTCAATCAGTTTCACCCCACCTGCCTGTTTCACCCGCATGCAAAGTCGTTTCTGATCTCCGAAGCGGTTCGCGGCGAGGGAGGCGTGCTGTTGCTCCCCGACGGAAATCGTTTCATGGACCGTTTCGACGAGCGCGGTGAACTCGCGTCCCGGGACATCGTCGCACGCGCCATCGATCACGAAATAAAACGCCTGGGCATCGATTGTGTCTACTTGGACATAAGCCACAAGCCCCGCGAGCAGGTGCTGACCCATTTCCCGACGATCGCCGAACGGTGCGAAGATTTCGGAATAGACATCACCGCAGAGCCCATACCAGTGGTGCCCGCGGCGCACTACACTTGCGGCGGTGTCATGGTCGACCGGTTCGGACGCACCGACTTACCCGGCCTGTACGCCATCGGCGAAGTCACCTGCACGGGATTGCATGGGGCCAATCGCCTCGCCAGCAACTCGCTGCTGGAATGCGTGGTTTATGCCACCTCAGCCGCGGCACACATTCGTGAACGAATACACCAACCAGTCGCGCACGCGGACGTTCCACACTGGGATGAAAGCCAGGTGACAGATTCCGACGAAGATGTGGTGATCAATCACAACTGGGAAGAACTGCGCCGGTTCATGTGGGACTATGTTGGGATCGTGCGCACAACCAAACGTCTGGCACGCGCGAAACGCCGGATCGAACTACTGAAGCAGGAAGTGCACGAGTACTACAGCAACTACCGGGTCAATCACGACCTGATCGAATTGCGCAATCTGATTCACGTCGCAGACCTGATCGTTCAATCCGCCATGCAACGGCGCGAGAGCCGCGGCCTGCACTTCAACCTGGATTTTCCCGAGCTTCTGGACAATGCCGAGGACACGATTCTGTTTCCGGGATCGATTGGCAACCTCGACGTACTGCAACCGGTATCGAGCACCCGGGGCGACACGTAGCCCGAGTGCACACACCACAGGCCAACGCGCCCCCGATACAGCGACCTCACGACGTTGCGCCACGTGCACAATGTGCGATGCACGAACGTCGAAGGTGGCCGAACGACTCTCGGGACATCTCGTCAGAATAGAAAAACACGAGACCGACGCTCGGCAGCTGCAGTGCCAGTTCGTGCTCCGTCAGCCACAGAAGCTTACCGACCGCCGGTTCGACCACGCATTCGCGTGGACGTGCGCCGGGCCAGTATCCCGACGCGACCACGACAACCACCAGCGCAGGGTTGCCGACAAGCCGCCAGAGTGCGGCAACCAGCACCAGCAGTGTCCCCAGAAAGTAGGCGCGGCGACGCCGCCCAGGTGTGTAACAGATCCGGATCGATTCACTCGGCGCGTTTGCGGATTTCCTCGACGATGTGCCTGAGCGCCGGATCCCCGGGTTCATCGATACCACGCAGCCAATCGAATATCTCCCAGTCCTCTTTCCCGAGCAGCCGGTGATACGCATCCTGTAACGCCGGTGTGAGCCGGGCGTACGTGGACTCGACGAACGGCAGCAGCAACAATTCCAGTTCCAACATGCCGCGCCGGCTGCGCCAGTACGCTTCGCCCGCGCGACCGCCCGTCGCGTCGTCAGTAGGTCCAGGATCCGGCATCCACACCCGCCATCCAAGTCATCACGACTCGACACTACCGGGGTCATCGCTGAAAATCACGCGCAAGATACGCACGGCGGCAATGGTGACCATGTCTACCACCGACGCAACCCGCACAGTTCCCAATCCGGATCTTGCGGCCCTCTCGCTGCAAGGCGCAGACGCTGCTGCGTTTCTGCAGGGCTACGCGACAACGGATACTCAACTGGACGACACACTGGCCGGCACAACCGCGCACGCCCGGCTCACAGCGTTCTGCAATGTGAAGGGCCGCGTCGTGGCCAACGGCTGGATTGCGACCCGCTCGCCGGACGACGTACAGATGTTTCTGCCGGCTACCATGGTCGACCCGTTAACGACGTTTCTGCGCCCGTATCTGATGTTTTCCAAGTGCTCAATGGAGGTCTGCTCCAGCACCGTTTTCGCAGCGCGCGCGCCGGACACGGGGACGCCCATCGACGCCCCCGAAGGATTGTCTTTCCACATCGATGTTGCTCCGGGTACCCAAACCATTGGTCCCGATGAGTGGCGAGCATTGCTCGTTGCTGCACGCATTGCGCTGATCACCGAGCGGACAACCGGACGCTTCCTGCCACAGATGCTCGGTTTGGACGACCTCGACGCCATTGACTTCAACAAGGGCTGCTACCTCGGTCAGGAAGTGGTGGCACGCGCCAAGCATCGCGGCGAAGTGAAGCGGCGCCTCGCGCGCTTCGCCTGGCTCGGCACGGAACCGAAGCCTGGAGACGAATTATTCTCCGGCGATTCGCCGGCAGGTACTGTCATTGCAGCAGCTTGTGACACCGAAAATGACTACGACAGCGAAACCGAAAGACCGGCAACCGTTCCGCAGCGTGGGACTCTGCTCGCGGTGGTCGCCACGCGATTGAACGCCGTGGAGCTGACTACCGAAGGTGGGTCGTCCTTGACGCGCGATGACGATAGTTCCTCAGAGATTCGCTAGGGTTTTAACGTCGGACTGAATAGCCATTGAGCGCTGGAGAAATCCAGGCGACCCGCGTCATTGATCTGCCGGTGCATCGCGTAGAGGCTTTTCGCGAGCATGCCCATTGGAACGCTGGATTGCGACTGCTCCGCGGTCTCCACCGCGAGACCAAGGTCTTTTGCCATCAGATCCACCAGAAATCCACCCGAGTAGTCGCGGGACGCGGGCACACCGTCCATCACGCCCGGAAACGGGTTGTACACGTTCAACGACCAGTTTCCGCCCGAGGACTGTTTCATGATGTCTGAAAGCGTACTGGGGTCCAGGCCGTTGTTGACGCCCAGCGCGAGGGCTTCCGCGGT
The DNA here is from genome assembly GCA_965216695.1 of Candidatus Azotimanducaceae bacterium. Taxonomy (GTDB): domain Bacteria; phylum Pseudomonadota; class Gammaproteobacteria; order Pseudomonadales; family Azotimanducaceae. Next base: position 623,383 of record OZ244212.1, read on the forward strand.
ACCCAGCATGTGCACCGCAAGCAGCATGTTGTTGCATATCTTCGCAATCTGGCCGGCACCGTTGTCTCCTGCGTGAAAGACATTGGCACCCATCGCGTCCAATAGCGGGCGGGCACGCTCGAGCGCATCGTCCGTGCCGCCAACGATGAACGTAAGGGTACCGTTCTGCGCTCCTGCGGTGCCCCCTGACACCGGCGCGTCCAGCATCGCCACACCTTTTTCCGCGGCCGCGGACGCTACCCGGCGCGACGTCGCCGGATCGATGGTGCTGCAATCGATTACAAGCGCCGTCGGCGGGAGCGCATCGAGAACGCCCCCCTCGCCCAGATAGAGCGATTCTACGTGTCGACCCGCGGGCAGCATGCTCACGAAAACGTCCGCCCCATCTGCGGCAGACGCCGCGGTTTCCACACCCTGAGCAGTCGATGACGACGTAACGCCACTAACGAGGTCGGCAACAAGATCGAATACCGCCACCTCGAAGCCCGCGTTCGAAAGATTGAGCGCCATCGGGCCGCCCATGTTGCCGAGTCCCACAAATCCCACTTTGGTCATACCGTTCTCCTCAGGCACCGAGATCCGCAAGCGGATGCGCCGGCCAGGGTTCTTCAAAATGTCCGTCAATGTGCGCATCCGGCACATTATCCAGGCTGTCATATTGCCACTTGGGTTCGCCGTCCTTGTCGATGAGCAGCGCGCGCACGCCTTCCGCAAAGTCCAGATTCCGGGCACAGTGCGTACCCACGGTCAGTTCCAGGCGAAATGTATCCGCTAGGCTGAGATCGGGTACCCGGCGCAGCTGTTCACTCACGATCCCGACCGTCGTTGGGCACCCCGCGAGCATCGCGCTTATGCCTTTGTCGATCCAAGGGCTAAGACCCTGCAGTTGCTCGATCGCCCGCGCTTCAGCGCGAAATCCTTCAGCCTCGGCAATGCTTTCCGGCACCGCATGCAATTCCGGATCCGGCATATCTGTGGCATTTCCAAGGACCGCGTCGAATGCGGCAGACGCTGCAGTCGCATCGCGCCAGTCGAGGTCACAGACAATGCCCAGCACGTCGTCCACCGCAGCAACGTCAATTGCCCGCGTACCGATGCCGGATGCGATCGCATCCGACGCGTTAACCTGGCTGCCGGTCATCCCGAGAAACAGTGCGTGATGCCGCGCGAGACTTCCGAGCAACGACGTGCCGCCCGCATCCGGAAACAGTCCAATCGTCACTTCCGGCAGCGCGATGCGGGTTCGAGGCGTCACAAGCCGGTGACTGGCCGCAGAGAACAATCCGAGTCCGCCGCCCATCACGACCCCATGCCCGATCACGATCAGTGGCTTGGAGAAAACGCGTAACTGATAATCCAGCCGGTACTCACGTTCAAAAAAGTCGAACGGGTACGTGCTCACCGTCTCGCCTGCTGCGTGATTCTCGACGATTGCCCGATAGAGCGCCTGAATGTCACCGCCCGCACAGAACGCGCGGTTTCCCGCGCCGCGCAAGACCACGGCCGCGACATCCTCACGCCGCTGCCATTCAGCAACCTGCGGCGCCAGCAGATCGATCATCTCCAGGCTCAACGCGTTGAGCGTCGACTCCACATTCAGACACGCCTGCCCGACCACGGTGTTACTCTGCGCTTTCCACTCGGAAAACTCCACGACCGCGCCGGGATTCAAGATATTCGAGTCCGCCATCAGCCGTTAACCCACTCGGGCGGACGTTTTTCGAGAAACGCGTTCACACCCTCGGCCTGATCCCGGGTATCAAACAGATCCACAAACGCGTCTCGCTCTACGCTGTACGCCGAACTGATATGACCTGAGCGCGCTTTCTGAATCAGTCCCTTACACGACGCTACTGCAGGTGGACTCTGTTTCCCCACCGCTTCCGCCAACGCCAGCGCGCGCCCGAGCGATTGGCCCTGATCGACCACTTCCTCGACCAATCCAATCTGCAACGCCACCTCGGCGTTGACCCGCTCGCCGCACAGAATCATGCGTTTGGCCCAACCCTCGCCCACGGTCCACGCAAGATTCTGGGTACCGCCTCCGCACGGCAGTAGCCCTACCGTTGCTTCGGGCAATGCCATTTGAGCGTGCGTCTCACAGATGCGGATGTCACAGGCCAGCGCACATTCCAGACCGCCGCCCATCGCGTAACCGTTGATCGCCGCTACGGTAACCCCGCGAAATGCCGCAAGCGCTTCAAACGCGTTGCCGAAGTTGTTCGCCATATCCCGCGCAACACCCTTGTCGCCGGACGCAAACAGGTTCAGGTCAGCACCTGCAGAGAAGAATTTTTCGCCGGCACCGGTGACCACCAGCGCATACACCGATTTGTCGCCGCCCGCCTGTTCGAGCACATCCACGAGACCCGGCAGGCTGTCTGTATCCCACGTGTTGGCCGGTGGGTTGTTGATCGTGATCATCAGCGTATGACCGCGTTGCTCGACGAGCAGTTTGTCGGTAGGTGACGAAATCATAGGTTTGCTCCAGCAGTTCGAAATTATTCTTTGCGTCTCTGGTGGCCGGCCGACACGCGCACCCTCATACGGCGGTTTTCAGCGCTCGTACATCCAGCCAGTCGATCGGTTCGAGGCCATGCTCCCGAAGATAATCATTGGCCCTGGAAAAATGCCGGCAACCGAAGAACCCACGATGCGCAGCCAGCGGCGACGGGTGCGGCGCGGTCAGCACGAGGTGTCGCGCCCGGTCCACGATCGCGCCCTTTTTTTGTGCGTAGCTCCCCCACAGCAGGAATACCAGATGCTCGCAACGCTCGTTCAGAACGTTCACGATGCAGTCCGTAAACCGTTCCCAGCCGCGCCCCTGGTGCGACGCTGCCCGGCCTTTCTCAACTGTCAGCACCGAGTTTAACAACAACACGCCCTGTTCCGCCCAGGACTCGAGACAGCCGTTTTGCGCACCCAACGCGCGGGCCGAATCGTTCTCCACTCCCAGATCCGTGTTGATTTCCTGAAAGATGTTCTTCAATGACGGCGGCGGCTCGACGCCTTCCGGTACTGAAAAACACAATCCGTGCGCCTGGCCGACCCCGTGGTACGGGTCCTGGCCGATCACAATGACCTTCGCGTGCGGCAACGGCGTGAGATCGAGCGCGCGAAAAATGTGGGAACCACGCGGAAATATGTGCTTGCGGCGGGATTTCTGATCGACCAGGAAACGCTTCAGATCCTGCATATACGCCGCTTCGAACTCCGCGGCCAGCGCTTGCTTCCACGAGGGTTCTAGCCTGACCGCGTCCGAGGCCACGCCGTCAATCGTACGCCCGGGGGCGCATCAGCGGAAACAACAACACATCCCGAATACTCTCGGCACCTGTCAGCAGCATCACCAATCGATCGATTCCTATGCCTTCACCCGCGGTGGGGGGTAGCCCGTATTCGAGCGCCCGGATGTAGTCCGCATCGAAGTGCATCGCCTCATCGTCGCCGCCCGCAAGCTTTTCGGCCTGCGCGCGGAAGCGTTCGGCTTGATCATCAGGATCGTTGAGCTCCGAGAAGCCGTTGGCAATCTCGCGACCACCCACAAACAACTCAAACCGGTCGGTAACGTCGGGGTCTGCGTCGTTTCGGCGCGCCAGCGGCGACACTTCGGCGGGATATTCGGTAACGAAGGTGGGTGCAATCAGCGTGTCTTCGACGCGCAACTCGAAAACTTCGGTGAGCATGCGTCCCGGTCCCCAGGTTGGGTCGACATCAACATTCATCTCCCGCAACAACTCGCGCAGCGCATCGGCGTCGCGCAGCGGCTCGGGGTCAACTTGCACAGCTTGTGCTACCGCGTCGCGCATCGTAACGCGACGGGCTGGAGCCGCGAGGTCCACCGGTTGGCCTGCGACGACTACGGGCTCGCCGCAGCAGATGTCGCCAGCGAGCCGCGCTAGCAACGCCTCAGTCAGGTCCATCAGATCCCGGTAGTCCGCGTACGCCTGATAGAACTCCAGCATTGTGAACTCGGGATTGTGCCGTGTTGAAAGACCTTCATTGCGAAAGTTGCGGTTGATCTCGAACACGCGTTCGAAGCCTCCCACGACGAGTCGTTTCAGAAACAGCTCGGGCGCGACTCGCAGATACAGATCCAAGTCCAGAGCGTTGTGGTGTGTGGTGAATGGTCGCGCCGTGGCGCCGCCGGGAATTGCGTGCATCATCGGCGTTTCCACTTCGACAAAGTCGCGTTCCAGAAAGAACGCGCGAATCACCTGCACGATGCGCGAGCGCGTCTCGAACAGCGCGCGGGATTCGTCGTTCATCAGCAGATCGACGTAGCGCTGCCGATAACGCGTCTCACGGTCCGCCAATCCGTGGTATTTCTCCGGCAGCGGTCGCAGCGCTTTACTCAACAGATCGAACCCGGCTACCTGAACCGTCAGCTCCCCCCGATTGGTACGCATCATGTGACCGCGCACGCCAACCAGATCACCGATATCCGTAAGCTCCGTGAAGGCTTCGAAGTCTGCCGGTGTCACTTCCTCTTTGCGCAGATAGCATTGGATTCTTCCGGAACCGTCCTGCAACGTGAAAAAACTCGCCTTGCCCTGTACCCGACGCAGCATGACCCGCCCCGCTACCGCAACGTCGTGCCGCTCGCTTTCTAACGAACCCTTGTCGTGTTCGGCGAAGCGCGCGTGGAGGTCGGCGGCTGTCGCGGTGCGGCGAAACGCATTGGGGTACGCCGCACCCGCCTCCCGCCACCGAGCGGCCTTGTCCCGGCGATGGCGGATAATCTGTGATTCGTCGGTTTGTGAGTTGTCTGGCTTGTCAGTCATGTTTTCTCAGCACGCACACGCGGGGCTGCCCCTGCCACCGTTTTCCCGTCCCAGTTCTACAGCTAAAGGCCGGCTTTCAGACTCGCCTCGATGAAATCGTCCAAGTCACCATCCAGCACACTGCCGGTGTCCGAACGTTCGACATCGGTGCGCAGATCCTTGATGCGGGACTGATCGAGCACGTAGGAACGGATCTGACTGCCCCAGCCGATGTCCGCCTTGGAGTCCTCCAACTGCTGTTGCTCTTGGCGCCGTTTTTGCATCTCAAGCTCATAAAGTTTAGCCCGCAACTGCTTGAAAGCTTTGTCTTTATTCTGATGCTGAGACCGCTCGCTTTGACACTGAACCACGGTGTTCGTGGGCAGGTGCGTCAGCCGTACCGCGGAGTCCGTGCGATTGACGTGCTGCCCCCCCGCCCCACTTGCGCGATAGGTATCCACCCGTACGTCCGCCGGATTGATGTCGATTTCGATGTCATCCTCTACCTCCGGTGACACGAAAACGCTGGCAAACGACGTGTGCCGTCGGTTGCCGGAATCAAAGGGCGACTTCCGCACGAGCCGGTGCACGCCGGTCTCTGTACGCAGCCAACCGTACGCGTATTCGCCATCCACTTTCAACGTCGCGCTTTTCACTCCGGCAACGTCACCGGGCGACAGTTCTTCGACTTCGCTCTCGAATCCATGCTGCTCGGCCCAGCGCGCGTACATTCTCAACAGCATTTCTGCCCAATCCTGAGCTTCGGTGCCACCGGAGCCGGATTGAATTTCGACGTATGCGTTGGCATCGTCCATTTCACGCTGAAACATTCGGCGAAACTCGAGCGACTCGAGCGTCTCCATCAGGCGGCCGATGTCGTTCGCCACCTCGTCGAGCGTCCCGTCGTCCGCTTCTTCGGCGGCGAGTTCCGAAAGGTCCGCCGCATCCGCCAGACCGTCACGTACACGGTTGAGGGCGCTGACCGTCGCGTCCAGCGATGCGCGTTCACGGCCGAGCTGTTGCGCACGTTCGGGATCGTCCCACACCGCGCCGTCCGCGAGCTCGACCTCAAGTTCCGCCAACCGCTCCGCCTTGGCATCTACGTCAAAGATACCCCCTGAGCGCACTTTCGCGGGCGCGCAAGTCTTTCAGCGATTCGCGTATCGACGTAATCTCGGCCATGCTGCGGATCCAGCGTGAAAAAGCGCGCCAGTTTACGGCAACGGCTGAACATGCTCCACCACGAGTTGCAGCGTTTCCGCACCGCGGTAGTCGTTGATTCCCATGCGATAAAGCACACGTAGCCGTGCCGCACCGTGCACCGGCGGCTGGCGGAAGGCAATTGCCTCAACCAGCCGGCCGTCCGCTTCGAGCACGAGCCTCAGATGATGGGAACCGACGACCCGTTGGCTCACCAGCGCAAACTCACCATGGAATGTGGGTTCGGGAAATCGCGCGCCCCAGGGACCACCGTCCCGCAACAGATACGCGGTTTCAAGCGACAACTGATCCACCTCCAGCTCTCCGTCGCTATAGAACACGGGCTCGAGCAACGCCGGATCGCACACGGCCTTCACCTGCCGGTCGAAGGCAACGGAGAACTGCGGCAGGTGGATGCGCCGTATCGACAGACCCGCAGCCATTGCGTGACCGCCGAATTTCAACAACAGCCCGGGATGTCGCGTCGCGACCCCGTCGAGTACGTCGCGAATGTGCAGTCCCTCAACGCTGCGCGCGGATCCCTTGAGTTCGTCGGGCGCCGCATCCCCCGCGTCCGCGAACGCGACCACCGGCCGATGCGCGCGCTCACGGATCCGCGCCGCAACCAAACCGACCACGCCTTGATGCCAGCTCGGATCGTAGAGCACGAGACCGCTCCGTTCCCCCTGCTCGACCGGCTGAGACGCGACGATCATCTCCGCGTCCTCCACCATCGTCTGCTCCAGCTCGCGTCGCGCTCTGTTCAAACGATCCAGCGCGAGCGCCAGATTCTGCGCTTCCGCCGGTTCGTCCGTGAGCAAGCAGCGAATGCCAATCGTGATGTCGTCCAGACGACCCGCCGCGTTCAGTCTTGGAGCCACCGCGTATCCGAGATCGGATGCCTGCAGCGTCGCCCGGTTTCTGCCTGCCAGCTCGATCAGCGCGTTGATGCCTGCACAACAGCGACCGCGACGGATCCGCGAGAGTCCCTGATGTACCAACACACGATTGTTGGCATCCAGTGGCACCACATCTGCCACCGTACCCAGAGCCACCAGATCCAAATACTCACCCAGATTGGGTTCGTCCCGATCGTCGAACCAGCCCCGTTCGCGCAGCGCGGCTCGTGTGGCGCCCAGCACGTAGTACGCCACACCTACCCCGGCAAGCGCGCCGCTCTCGAAATCACAGTCGGCCAGATTCGGATTGACGATCACACAGTCCGCAGGCAGGGCATCGCCCGGCAGATGGTGGTCCGTAATGATCACGTCAATACCCAGTTCACGGGCTCGGCGAACGCCCTCGACGCTGGATATGCCGTTGTCGACGGTGACCAACACATCCGGCGGATCCCGAGCGAGAAGGTCGACGATTTCAATCGAAAGCCCGTAACCAAAGTCGAAACGGTTGGGCACGACGAAATCGACCGACGTACTGCCAAATGCACGGAGGACGCGCACGCACAAAGCAACCGACGTAGCGCCGTCTGCGTCGAAATCGCCAACGATCATGATCCGCTGACCGCGACTTACCGCATCCGCGAGCCGCCGGGCCGCCGGATCCACGCCCAATGCACGCGGGGACAACATGCGAGCGAGGCTTCGATCCAGAACCTGGGGGTCCGCCACGCCGCGATTCGCATATATTCGCCTGAGCACGTTGGGGATCGAATCCGGCAACGCATTTTCGGAGACCGACGTAGCTTCACTGCGCAACTCAATGCGCAGACTAGTCATGGTCGAGGGGCGCGACCCGGATTCGCCGAATCGAATCCACGATTTCCGGCAGAGCCTGAACTTCCTCCAGCACGCGCACCATCTCGCTTTCAACCACCGGCTGCGTCAACACCACGATCGGCACCCAGGCTTCGCCCTCGTCGCGCTGCGCGATCGCCTGCTCGCGTTGGATTGCCGCCTCGATGCTCACGCCGTGCTCGCTGAGTATGGTTGCGACGCGCGCGAACACTCCCGGTCGGTCGAGGGACGGGATCCGAAGATAATGCGACGAGAGGGTGTCGCCAATGGGCAGGATGCGTACGTCGCCGGAAGCAGTTGGACGCCCGTCGGCTACCGCGAGGTTCGCTGAACCGCGCGCCAGCGCAATCAGATCGGCAACGACCGCGCTGGCGGTGGGCAGTGCACCAGCGCCCGCGCCACCGTAGATGGTCGGACCCGCCGCATCGGCGTCAACCACCACGGCGTTGACGACACCGCCGATGTGCGCCAGGACATGCTCGTTGGGAACCAGCGCCGGTTGCACGCGCGCCTCAATGCCATTTGCCGTGCGTTTCGCGAACCCGAGGTGTTTAATCGAATAGCCTAGTTCCTTCGCGTAGCCGATGTCCTCGGGCGTGATGCCGCCGATGCCCTCGCAATACACGTGCTCGAACGCAAATGGCGCATCGAACGCGAGCGCGAGCAATATCGAGAGCTTGTGCGCAGCGTCGATTCCTTCCACATCAAAGGTTGGATCGGCCTCCGCATATCCGAGGCGTTGAGCGTCAGCCAAGGCGTCCGCAAACGCCTCGCCACGCTCTGCCATCGCCGTCAGAATGTAGTTGCTGGTGCCGTTGATGATTCCGGCGAGCCAGCGGAAGTCGTTGGCGGCCAGCGAGTTGCCGAGCGCGGCCACGATCGGAACCCCGCCAGCGACGGTCGCTTCGATACCAATGGTAACGCCGGACTCGGCAGCCAACGGGAACAGTTCGTTGCCGTGCTCGGCAATCACTGCTTTGTTTGCGGTAACCAGCGGTTTACCGCTGCGCAGGCACGCTTTCGAGATCTCCACCGCGAGGTCGGTGCCTCCGATCGCCTCGACAATCACGTCAACCTCGTCACTCGCGCAGAGGGCGGGCAGATCGGTAGAGAACGTGGCATCTCCGATCGACACGTCATCGCGCATTCGCCTGCTCGCGATGTGCGTCACCTGCAGTGGTCTGCCTGCACGCCGTGCGATCATCGCACCATTGCGATCGAGCACCTCCAGCACACCCTGCGCCACCGTACCCAGCCCACACAAACCAATTCGGAGCGGCGTTGGCGCCGCAGCACTAGTCACCAATGAATACCCGCGTCACCAATAAACACCCTCGATCTCTTCGTCCAGAAGTTCCGAACGCACGCCGAAACGCTGCTGCCGATTACGTAGCTGACTCAGGCACGCGCTCTCGTCGGGCGACGAAGTGCCGGTTGTGACGCCCGCGAGGCAGGCGTCAAAAGATAGCAAGCGGATGCGGCAGATTAAATGCCCAGTTCTTTCGCGAGGTCCTTGGCCGGGCGGTAACCGGGAATCAACCGGCCGTCCTGCAGCACGATGGCCGGTGTCCCTGATATGCCCATTTTGCGCCCCAGATTGAACTGATCTGCGACCGGATTTTCGCATTCCATCGGGGGAATGCTTTCACCGGCTTTAAGCTTCGTAATCGCGGTATTGGCGTCGTCAGCACACCATGCAGAGACAATCTTCTTATAGCTCTCCGAACCGACGCCTGCCCGCGGATAAGCCAGGTACCGAACCTCGACTCCCATCGCGTTCAGTTCCGGAACTTCGAGGTGCAGCTTTCGGCAGAACCCACAATCCACGTCCGTGAACACGGTCACCGTCGCTTTGGTCGCGCCGTCGGCGGCCGGGAAGATCACCATCTGTTCATCTGCCACAGACCCCAGCAGCGTCTTGCGTTTCTCGGTCCGCGTCGCCTCGCTCAGGTTTACCAGCGCGTCACTTCGCAATTCGAACAGATCGCCCGAAAAAAGATACCGCCCATCTTCGGTTCCATACAGCGTACTGCCGTCGGCGCCGACAACGGCGAGCACCCCTTTAACCGGTGTTGCGTCAATCCGTTCAATGGCCATGGTTGGAAACCGCTTCAGGAGCGCCTCCCGCAGCGCGGTACTGTCCGGCGACTCTTCGCTTTTCGCCGATACGACACCGCCCGCAAACAGGGCCAGCGAAATTACGGCCGCCGCCAGGACCGGCAAACGGGGAAATCGGTGGGTGGTCATGAAAATCGTCCTTGTTGTGAATTCGTTGTTGTCAGCGACAGATTCGTAATGTTACTCGTCAAGCTCATTGGACCGCAGACCGGCCTCACAATTCAATCATCCGCGGGGATGGTGGACCTCATGCAGCGCCTTCAGGCGCGCTTGAGCAACGTGGGTGTAGATCTGTGTGGTCGATAAGTCCGAGTGACCCAGCATCATCTGTACGGCGCGCAGATCTGCACCGTGATCAAGCAGGTGGGTCGCGAACGCATGCCGGAGTGTGTGCGGTGACAGCGGCGCCGCAATGCCCGCCTTGTCTGCATATTTCTTGATGCGATGCCAGAATGCCTGACGCGTGAGCGGCCGCCCGCTGGGCCCCGGAAAGAGCGCATCGCTCGCTCGACCCTCAACGAGCGCCGCCCGCCCGTCTGCCGATTCGAGATAGCGGCGCAACCAGATCAGCGCAGCCTCGCCGACGGGTACCAGGCGTTCTTTACCACCCTTTCCCCGTACGCGGACGACGCCCTGGCGCAGGCTCAGCGACGCAAAACCCAGCGTAACGAGCTCCGATACCCGAAGCCCGGTGGCATACAGGAGTTCCAGCATCGCGCGATCACGCAGCCCCTTCACCGTGCTGTGATCCGGGGTCGCCAGCAATCGGGTAACGTCCTCTTCGGAAATCGACTTGGGCAGCAGCCGCGGAAGCTTTGGCGGTCTCAGTCGCACAGCTGGATTGCGCGCCACAAGCCCCGTGACCGCGGCGTGCCGGTAGAAACCGCGCATACAGGATGCCGTGCGTGCCACCGAGCGCGCCGAACGCCCCTCGCGGAGCATGCCCGACAGATGCAGCGTGAGTGCGTGCGTATCCGCGGTGTACAGCCCGGACTCGACACTGTGTGCCAGCGCGGTCAAATCTCGCCGGTACGCGTCCAGCGTATTACGCGCGAGACCACGCTCGAGCCACATGTGATCGAGATACCTGTCGATTGCAGCACGGTCGTCTGTCGAAAGCAGCCTGTCGGACGGACGGCCCCCGCGCTCGATTCGGGACATGAATAGTTTCAGCTGTCTGCTGCAGTGGAGCGCGCACGGTACCAGCGATGCCTCGCAGGCGCACCCGGCGCGTGACTGCGCCAAGAACGTCACTCTACGCAGAGCCTGGCGTCAGTTTTCGCGGAAGTGACAAATTTTGTCACCCCGCACCGGTAGGACAGCATCCGACAACGGGCGCCACAAAGTCAGAGTAAGCATTTGTTTTTAAAAAGGAAAAAAATATTTCGACCACAGCGGAAAAACTGGCACGGCTTCTGCATTAGGTATCGCGAGCTTCAACGAAGTACACCAGCTGTCCCCTCGGTAGTTGAAGCACTTGAGCCAGGTAATCGGTCTCTCTCCCCGATTACCCGGAACATCACCAGCTTGCTAGGCTGCTCTCCCCCTCCTTGGTCCCCTAGGCCTAGCAAGCTGGCTTTTTTTTCCAGCCGCCGATCCCGCTAACACCCCGAGCCGCGGTAGCTGCGATTGTGCGTCCGCTAAACTTTCTCTTTGATTCGAGCCTTGCGCCCGGAAAGCTCACGCAGATAGTAGAGTTTGGCCTGGCGTACGTCGCCTCGGCGCTTCACCTCGATATCTTCGATCAGTGGACTGTGGGTCTGAAACGTACGTTCCACGCCGACGCCGTGGGAGATCTTGCGCACCGTAAACGCGGAATTGAGACCCCGGTTCTTCTTCCCGATAACCACGCCTTCGTATGCCTGAAGGCGTTCGCGGTTACCCTCGCGGACACGAACCTGCACAGATACGGTGTCACCGGGCGCGAAATCGGGCACGTTCGGTTTCGCCTGCTCGTTTTCAAGCGCTTCAATGATCTTGTTGCGTCGCACCGTCGTTCTCCTCGTCATTCAATCACTCAGTCCAGTCACTCAAATCATGCATTCCCGATTTACGGGACCGACCAACCAACCGCCCGACATCCGGTATGCGCTCAATCGCCTTGGCGGGCCCAGACATCGACATCCCGCAATAGCGCCCGTTCATCTTCGCTCAGCGGTTGTCGCGTAAGCATGTCCGGGCGTTTCCGCCACGTGGTCAGCAGGCTCTGCCGCCGCCGCCAACGCGCGATCGCAGCGTGGTCCCCGCTGAGCAGCACAGGCGGCACGCCCAGACCGGCCACATTTTCAGGGCGCGTATACTGAGGGTATTCGAGCCGGCCATCAAGATGTGATTCGTCGCTTTTCGACTCCGGATTACCCAGAACTCCCGGCAGTTGACGCGCGACCGCATCGATCAGCACGAGCGCCGGCAACTCGCCGCCAGAAACGACGTAATCGCCTATCGACACCTCTTCCGGTTGCAGGACCTCCAACACGCGCTGATCAATTCCCTCGTAGCGCCCGCAGAGCAAGAGCAGTCCCGGCGCGCCCGCATACTCGCCCACCCGCGCCTGCGTGAGTGGCGTCCCCTGTGCAGACATCAACACCACGCGCGTCCCAGCTACAGCATCGCGACGCGCGCGGGCGACGCAATCCAGCATCGGGCCGGCCATCATTACCATTCCGGCGCCGCCGCCGAACGGTCGATCGTCCACGGTACGATGCCGATCGGTCGTGTCGTCCCGCGGTGTATAGCAATTGAGGGAAAGCCGATCCTGCTCGATGGCGCGCCCGGTTACCCCGTGAGCCAGCGCAGAGCGAATCATGTCCGGAAACAGCGAAACGACGCCCAGCCACATCGAACAATTGCTCCTTGAGTTTGCTTCCTGCGGCGTTACCGCGCGCTCAGTTACGCCAACGGATGGCCTTCCGTTCGCCGTGTGCTCAGTCGAACGCCCAGTCCACGACAATACATCCGGCGTCGGTATCGATTTCGGTTATCACGGTGGCGATGAACGGCACGAGGGTTTCGCTCCCGTCTCGTGTCTGCTCCACAACCAGAACGTCGTTCGCCCCTGTCGCAAAGATAGAGGCGATCCGGCCTACGCGTTCTCCACCAGGCAGTCTGACGTCCAGACCGTAAAGATCCTTCCAGTACACTTCGTCGGGGTCGTCCAGCGGCGGTAGCGCCGACTCCGGCACCGTGACTTCCAACCCACTGTAGCCAGTTACGGCGTTTCGGTCGTTGTGATCGCGAAGCTGCACGACATACCCGTTTCTGTGGGGTCGGCTACCAGTGACGTGCAACGTAACGATTTGACCAGCTGTCTGGACCCGCCACGGCGCATAATCCAATGCATTGCTTTCGGGGTCAGTGAACGAACGAAACGCTATCCAGCCGCGAATTCCATGCGGGGCCGCCAGCCGACCGATTACGACGCCTCCCGGGCCGGCGTCCGTCATACGGCTCAGGCGGATTCGGTCGCGGCAGGCGTATCAGTCGCCGCCGCACGTGCTTCCTTGAAGAGACTCGCGACCCGGTCCGACGGCTGAGCGCCAACGGAGAGCCAGTAGTCTACCCGCTCGAGATCAACTCGGAGCCGTTCTTCGTTGCCGCGTGCCAGCGGATTGAAAAATCCGAGGCGCTCAACGAAGCGTCCGTCGCGACGCGCGGCATGTTCTGCCACGGTGATGTGGTAGAAGGGGCTTTTCTTCGCGCCAAACCGAGCGAGGCGAATCGTGACCATGCGGACTATCCCAAAATCGAGGCGCGGTATTCTAGCGAAAGCCGGGGCCGATGCAACACCGGTGGAAAGGCTGGGGTCAGAGCAAAGGGACAGAACAAAGGGATAGAGTCCCTTTGTTCTGTCCCTTTGCTCTGACCCCGTCAGCTGCCGTCTGCTGTCTTTGATCTGTCCCTTTGCTCTGACCCCACCCCTACAAGGACTTTACGTATTCCACCAGATCCGCCTGCTGCGCGGCGTCCAGGCCCAAACCAAAGACCGCGTCGTAGTGGTCCACAACGTCGGCGAGGGAGGCGAATCGCCCGTCGTGATAGAACCCGCCTTTCGTGTGCGTCCATAGTCCGCGCAACGGCGCGGTTCTGTAGCGATCTTCCGGGCCACGCTGAGCCTGAAAGGCATCAATGCCGATCTCCTCCGGCGTGTGGAGGTTCCACCCGGGCTCGGTAAACAGCGGTGGAACATGGCATCGTGCACAGTCCGCCTGTCCATTGAAGAGGACCTGGCCGCGCGCCGCAGCCGCAGCATCGAAATGCCCATCCGGCGCCGGCGGAGCGCGCAACGCAAGCTGAAACACGTGCAGATCGGCGAGCTTTGGCGTCACGAGATCAACCTCCGGGCGCACATTCGCAAAACCATTCGCCGCAGCGATCGGAAAGCGCTCCGCGTCGTTCAACCGCGGATCGTACAGCGTGCCGCGCCCTCCCATCTCCAGCGTCGCGACCAGCGCATTCCAGTGGGCAACGCCGCCCCAGCCGGTCCACGTGTGCAGATTGACACCAGCCAACCCAAACGCTGGTGGTATCAGAACTGCCGCGTTGCCACCACCCGGCCGAAACGCTTTGCCATCGAGCAGCAGGGACGCATCAAACTTGCCCGGGCCCCAGCTTCTGAGCACCGTTTTGACGGTCTCCTCGTCAGCGCCGAGCAGCTGCGTGAAGATGGATAGATCGGGCGCTAGAGAGATGATCAATCCAGGATCGAGATCACGATTGGCCCACCCGTCGAGCGGTCGGCCAATTCCGGGCGCGAACGAGTCGTCCACCGTGCTGTGACACAACGCGCACGTAATCCCTACGGAATCCAGTCCTCCACCGGGAGAAACGTCCGCCCGCAGACCGACGACCGCACCCAGCTCGAGCAACGCAACAGTCGTCGCCGGAGCGTTCAGATCGACTACGCCACGCCGCAGTTCGTTCACGACTCGCGCCGGCAATCTACCAACATCGACCTTCAAGCCAACGGCCAACGCGGTCGCAGGGCTGACACCCGGACCGACGCCGCCCAATCCTTCCCCCGCGATCGCGTCGTGGAGCCGCAACGTGTCGGTCCAGAACGATTCGTCTCCGAACGTGTCGTATCGGAACGTCTCACGACCTCGCTCTATCGCGACGACCGCTTGTTTCACATAATCCTCACCGGCTGCTCCCGGCGCTTGGTGCCCCGCGCCCGCGGGTACCGACCAACTCACCAACATGAGCCCGACACCCAGAATCACTGCTGCGCCCGTTGCCACGATGTACGATGTCTTCATCTGCTTAGCTACCCCCTCGTTTGACCCGCCACGTGCTACCTGCGGCGCCGACTGTTCGTGTCCCTTGCCCGCAACTCAACCGTTCTGCAACCGCGCGAACACACGCGCAACGACGCGGTCGCACCGCCGTCCAGCAAAATGCAGGACGTCGGGACGAATCCCGTGCTGCTCGTCCAACAGCGTCTTCATTGCGTCCTTCGCCCGGTGCAGGCGCGATTTGACCGTACCGACAGGCAGATCGAGCGACTTCGCGGTTTCCTCCGTGCTGAGCTCTTCCATCTCCCGCAGGATGAACACGAGGCGGTAATCCATCGGCAGGCCGCGAAGTGCCTTTTCAACGAGTTGCGCAACCTCACTGCGGGCCGCCCTCGTGACCGCCTCATGAGTCACACCACCGGTCAAGTCGTCGGGGTCGCTACGCTGTTCCCGCTCGGTCGTCCGCGCCTGCGCCATTGCCAACCGCACAACCGTGCGGGTCAGCCACGCCCCAATGCGTTCGGGGTCACGGATTTGTTCCAGCTTCGAAAACGCGATCAGATACCCTTCCTGCACCGCGTCTTCAGCAGCTTCCGGGTCTTTCAGAATTCCCCAGGCCGCGCGAAACAGCCTGCGGTTGTACCGGCGCATGATCAGCTCGAACAACGGCTTGTCGCCGGCAAGCACCCGCGCCACAACCTCACCGTCGGACAATGCCGCCAAGTGCCGGAGGTGAGGAACGAGTACGATCTCGGCGTTCCTATCCGGTGCGCTCATAAAATCTCTCCACCAATACAGTAAAGAGCGTCTTGGCACCGAATCGGTTCCCGGATGTCGTCGGACGAAATGGGAACGGTTGGGGTCAGAGCAAAGGAAACGCTGGGGTCAGAGCAAGGGGACGGATCAAAGGGCCAGGAGCCCCTTTGATCCGTCCCCTTGCTCTGACCCCGTCTGCTGCCTTTGATCTGTCCCTTTGCTCTGACCCCACCCTTCCTTTAGCGCGGGAAGCGCTGCCCTCGGGCGCTCTGCATGCCGCGCATCATGCGCTGCAGCCCGCCCTTCTTGGTTACCTTCTTCATCATCTTCTGCATCTGCTTGTGCTGCTTCAGCAGTCGATTCACATCCGGCACCTTGGTACCGGAACCCGCAGCAATGCGTTGCTTACGAGAGCCGGAAATGACATCCGGAAAACGTCGCTCGTGCGGGGTCATGGAATCGATGATCACCGCCATACGCCGGAACATTCCGTCATCTAGCTGGTCCTGCGCGGCGGCCGGAATCTGATTCGCTCCCGGCATCTTCTCGAGCATGCTCTGCATGCCGCCCATGTTCGACATCTGCTGCAGCTGATCGCGGAAATCCTCGAGATCGAACTTCTTGCCACGCTTCAGCTTGCGCGCGAGTTTCTGTGCCTTACGTTTATCGACCTTGCGTTCCGCTTCCTCGATCAGCGATAGCACATCGCCCATACCAAGGATCCGCGACGCTATCCGGTCCGGATGAAAGGGTTCCAGCGCATCGGTCTTCTCGCCCATGCCCAGAAACTTGATCGGCTTACCCGTAATCGAGCGGACCGAAAGCGCAGCGCCACCCCGCGCGTCGCCGTCGGCTTTCGCCAGGACGACTCCAGTCAGCGGTAGCGCGTCATTGAACGCCTTCGCTGTGTTCGCGGCGTCCTGTCCGGTCATCGCATCAACCACGAACAGTGTCTCGACCGGTGCCAGCGTTCCATGCAGCGTACGAATCTCGGCCATCATTGCTTCGTCGACCGCCAAACGACCCGCGGTGTCGACGATCAGCACATCCGCGAACTGACTCCGCGCCGTCTGCACCGCGCGTTCCGCAATATCGACCGGCTTTTCACTTGGCTCGGACTCGATGAAATACGCGTCCACCTCACCCGCCAGGGTCCGCAACTGATCGATCGCGGCGGGCCGGTAGACGTCGGCACTAACAACCGCCACCTTTTTCTTTTCCCGCTCTTTGAGGTAGCGAGCGAGTTTCGCGACGGTAGTCGTCTTGCCCGCCCCCTGCAGGCCCGCCATCAGTACGATCACCGGCGGCGCAGCATTCAGCTGCAACGCATCGTTCGCTTCACCCATTACCCGCACGAGTTCTTCGTGCACGATCTTCACGAACGCTTCGCCAGGATTCAGTGCGCTGGTAACCGTCTGCCCAACCGCGCTGGTTCGCACCGCGTCCACGAACTCCTTCACGACCGGTAGCGCGACATCGGCTTCGAGCAACGCCCGGCGAACGTCGCGCAGCGCGTCGGCAATGTTGTCTTCCGTGAGCCGGGCTTTGCCGGAAAGCCCTTGCAACGTCTGACTCAGGCGATCAGAGAGCGAATCAAACATCTGTGCGCGGTGCCCTTCGATAACGACGCGCGAAGTATAACGGCTCGGACCGACAGCTGCCGGCCCGGCGATCCTCCAGACGTTGCACGGGTCCCGGTTAGGGTTCCCCGTCCGGGTCACCAGCCAATGCGCATTGGATTGCCCGCCTGCGGGCTGCTGTGCCAAACTCGCGCCGTGCTCTCCAATACGCCTTGCGCGCCGAACCACTAATGCCACTTTTCGTTGCCGGCACCGCTGCCGCAGCGTTGTATCTCACCAGCGGAGCGATGCATTGGCGCATCGCGTCCGGAACAACGCCCCTCGGCCTTGCGGCGGGCGTCGCAGCGCTCGCACTTCACGCATTCGTCACCTCGTCGTTGCTGATTGCGCCTGAAGGTCTGCACCTGCACCTAGTCGCGATGGCGTGTCTGGTGACGTTTCTGATGTGCGCGGTCGTGCTGATCGCGAGCCTTCGGCTACCGGTGGCAAATCTTATGGTGATCGTTGGCCCAATTGCCGCCGCGACCGTGCTCGTGTGCGCAGCACTTCCGGGATCCGGCGCCCCAACACCCATGAGTCGCCCACTCACATTGCACGTGGTGGTTTCGCTCATCGCCTACAGCATCCTGATGCTCGCCGCAGTACAGGCGCTGGCAACTGCCGCGCTGGAGACAGCGCTGCGGCATCGCCGACCCCTGCCTCTCACGCACCGCCTGCCGCCGCTCGAGACCATGGAAAACCTGCTGTTCGCAATGATCTGGATCGGCATAACGATGCTGACGCTCGCGATCGCAACGGGTTTTGTGTTTCTCGAAGACATGTTTGCGCAGCATGTTGCCCACCACACCGTGCTGAGCTGTCTGTCCTGGCTCGCCTACGCAACACTGCTGGTAGGGCGCCACTTCCTCGGCTGGCGCGGGTTGCGGGCCGTACGCTGGACGCTGATAGCTTTCACCCTGCTTCTGCTGGCGTACTTCGGCAGCAAGTTCGTGCTCGAAGTCATCCTGGAATCCTGATGTCGCTCGCCGACGCCCCGAGTTGGGCACTGTTCGGACTGATCGTGCTGCTCACAGTAACGTCCGCCTACTTCTCCGGCAGTGAAACCGCGATGATGGCCGTGAACCGCTATCGTCTGCGTCATCTCGTAAAAGAACGCCACAGCGGCGCGCGTAAAGCGAACAAGCTCCTCAGACGGCCAGACCGGTTGCTGGGCGTGATTCTGTTTTTCAACAACCTGGTGAATTTCACCGCCGCCAGCATCGCCACCGTTCTGGCCCTGCGCTTTCTCGGCGAATCCGGCGTGCTGCTCGCCCCCGTACTCGTTACGGTGTTCTTTCTGATCTTCGCGGAAGTCGCGCCAAAAACATTGGCTGCGCAGAATCCGGAACGGCTCGCGTTCGCGTCGGCGCACCTGCTGGAACCGCTGCAGCGCTTCACACAACCGGTTGTGGCGATCATCAACTACCTGAGCAACGCGATCGTCAAACCGTTCCTGCCCGATACGTCGGAACGAGGAGATCGGGGACTGACGATGGAAGAACTACGCACGGTAGTCAACGAAGGTCTGGTATCGCGCGGTCGGCGGCGCAACATGATGCTCGGCATCATGGATCTCGAAAAAGTCTCGGTCGACGACATCATGGTGCCGCGAAGTGAAATTGTTGGGCTCGACATCGACGACGAAGTTGACGACATATACCAGCAGGTGGCCAACGCTCAACACACACGGCTTCCCGTGTTCCGCGAAGACCTCAACCACGTGATCGGAATACTGCACCTGCGCAAGCTCGCGCGCTACTTGCAACACGACACGTTTTCTCGCGCCGAGCTGATTACGTGCACCGAAGAACCCTACTACGTCCCAGAACAGACGCCGCTGCATACCCAGTTGTTCAACTTCCAACAAGAAAAGAAGCGCATAGCACTGGTCGTCGACGAGTACGGCGACGTGCAGGGAATTGTAACGCTGGAGGACATACTCGAAGAGATCGTCGGCGAGTTCACCACCGACTTTGCAACCAATATGCCGGAAATCTCACCGCAACCGGACGGCTCCTACGTGATAGACGGCCGTGCAGTGCTCCGTGACATCAACCGCGCTCTGGGATGGGATCTACCCACCAATGGCCCTAAAACCCTGAACGGCCTGGTGCTGGAGCACATCGAAACGTTCCCCGATGGCAATCTTAGCCTGCGAATCGATGACATCCAGTTCGAAACGCTCCAGATCAAGGACAACGTGATCAAGTCACTGCGCGTGTTACCCACGGGATCGCTGGCCCACCGACGCGGTTGACGCCGCAGGACCAGCTTCACTCAACTCAGCCCGCGCTGTCGCTCGACCATCGCCGGTTGATAGCCGAGACGATCGCGTTCAGCGATGCGGTGATGGTGTTGCGGCTGAGCCCCACGCCGTAACAACGCCCGCGCACGGGATCGTCCACCGACAACAGGCAGATCGCGCGCGCATCCTTCCCGGATCGCAGCGCGTGTTCGTGGTAGTCGATGATGTTCAGCGGCTCATTCAGCGTTTCCACCATTGCATTCACGAACGCTTCGATCGGCCCGGAGCCTTCACCACGCACTTCCACCGGCTGCTCCGATACCTCTATCTGCGCGATGCACCGTTGCTGGTCGGCCGCCGTTTTCTCCAGATCGTAACTCACGAGTCGGTAAGGACCGTCTTCAACCACATACTCGTCCCACAGCGCTTGAAGAATCTCGTCGTTCTTCACTTCGCGGTCGAGCTTCTCGGTCATTGCCTGGACGATTCGGCTGAACTCCACGAGCATCTCTCTGGGAAGGATTACGCCGAAATGCTCTTCCAGAATGAACCCGACACCGCCCTTTCCGGACTGCGAGTTCACCCTGACGGTTTCCTTGTACGACGAGCCCACGTCGGCCGGATCGATCGGCAGATAAGGGACTTCCCAATGATCACGGTCAACCTTCGACATGCCCTTTTTTATCGCGTCCTGGTGTGACCCGGAGAACGCGGTAAAAACGAGGTCGCCTGCGTACGGATGACGTTCCGCAACCGGCATCTTGTTGATCTCTTCCACCGTCCGGCGAATGCGCGGCATCTCGCGAAAGTCGAGCTCCGGGTCGATTCCCTGACTGAAGAGATTCATTGCCATCGTAACTACGTCACAGTTGCCCGTGCGCTCGCCATTGCCGAACAACGTGCCTTCAACACGCTGCGCGCCGGCCATCAACGCCAGCTCCGTGGCCGCTACGCCGGTTCCCCGGTCGTTGTGGGTATGCAGGCTGATCACCACACTCTCGCGTTTGCCCACGTTGCGACAGAACCATTCGATTTGGTCTGCGTAGATGTTGGGCGTCGACATCTCTACCGTTGACGGCAGATTGATGATCATTGGCCGTTCCGCGCTCGCGCCCCACGTCTCGTGCACCGCGTCGCAGATCTCCACCGCAAAGTCGAGCTCGGTGCCCGTGAAGGACTCCGGCGAATACTCGAACGTGATGTTGCTGTCCAGCGACCGCAAGCCGTCGCGCACCAGGCGTGTTCCAGCCACCGCGAGATCGACGATGCCCTGCCGGTCCATGCCGAACACCACGCGCCGCTGCAACTCCGATGTCGAGTTGTATAGATGGAAAATCACATCCCGCGCACCGCGCAACGACTCCACCGTACGCTCGATCAGTTCCTCGCGGGCCTGGCACAGTACCTGAATGGCAACCCCCTCGGGAATCCTGTCTTCGTCGATGATTCGCCGGATGAAGTCGAAATCGGGCTGCGACGCGGCGGGAAAGCCCACTTCAATCTCTGCAAATCCGATCTCCAGCAGCAGGTCGAACATCCGCAGTTTCTCGCTGACGTTCATGGGGTCTACCAGCGCCTGGTTGCCGTCCCGCAGATCCACGCTGCACCATCGCGGCGCTGACGTTAGCGTGCGGTTTGGCCACTCACGGTCCGTAAGCGCCACGGGGGCGAACGGGCGATATTTCTGAAAAGGCATTCGGCCGGCCCCGCGCGATTGAGGCGCGCGACCGGCTGTTTCGTCTGACCTGGCTTGTGACATGACTGAGTCTCGGTTCGGGGTCGCGAACGTCCTTACGACGACACGACGTTTCACCTCGAATCGTTCGAGGATCTGGGATTGTGTTCTGGTTTAGGGTGGCGTGAGCCTGTGGGGAGGGTTTATGCCGGCAGCGCCGGCAGCAGCACGGTGCCGCGCAGCTGAGTCTGCATCGCGCCGACACTGTCCACATCTCTGTCCGGACAGTGCCAAGGGGTCGACCAATACGGAAGCATCGTCACGTTCATCGCCGGAGAATAGCTCCACGAGGGTCGGTTGCCAAGCCTCGATCGCCGTATTGTGAACCATCGGCCAGATGCCTGGGCCGACTCAGCTCCCGCGCGCCTAGTCGGACGCACCCATATCATCCTGCGCACGCAGTTCGCGGGCAAACCGCTTCGCGTTCGCTACGTAGCCGGCGGCGCTCATCTGCAAGCCTGCGATCTCCTTCTCGTTCAGCTCGCGCACCACCTTCCCCGGCGCGCCCATGACCATGGAGTTGGGAGGTATCTCTTTGCCTTCGGTTACCAGCGCGTTTGCGCCAATCAGGCAGTTTTCGCCGATTGTGGCGCCGTTGAGCACAACGGCGTTGATGCCGATCAACGAACCGTCACCAATCGTGCAGCCATGCAGCATTGCCTGGTGCCCTACCGTCACGTCGGCACCAATCATTAGCGGCATTCCCGGGTCGGTGTGCAGTACGGCGCCGTCCTGGACATTCGAGTTACGACCTACCGTGATCAGCTCATTGTCGCCTCGCACTACCGCACCAAACCAGACACTCGCATTCTCGCCGAGGTGCACAGACCCCAGCACTACAGCATTCGGCGCAACCCAGAACACCCCGTCAGCGGTCACCCGCCTATCTCCCAACTCGTATATCACTCGCACCTCAACTCTTTAACAAACAGATACTTAACTTAGAAATATGGACCGATTTCTGCCCGTATGCTCACAATTCGGTTACAGGTCCGCCGTACGGCAGTTCGGCTGCAGCCGGCATAGTAACGGCTCTAAGGAGACACATAAATCAGGGCGGACAACAGCCATGCCAAAACGGCTTCCACCGTTCGAAAAACTGCTGCATCTTGCGCGTACCGACCCGGACGCGCTCGAAGCGTTGCGCATTTCCATGACCCAGGACGTCATCCGGCGCGCATCATCGCCCGAGGCCAGGCGACGCTTGGAAGGGCTGCAATGCCGCATCGACCTCGAGCGGCGCCGCGCCAAGTCACCGCTGGGTGCAACCGTACGCATCTCCGAATTGATGGTCGAAGCGCTGGCCGACCTCAACCGCGCATTCCACCAGGAAACAGCCCCCGCTTACGGCCACGAGGAGTCCGACCCTCCGAACGACGACGCAAGGATTTTGCCCTTCCCCCGCGTATAATTTCCCCAAACCGCAATCTGGACGAGGGGATGAAGTTTTGCAGTCACTGCGGTGGCGCGGTGGCTCTACGCGTCCCGCACGGCGACAATCGAGAACGCTTCGTGTGCGGCGCTTGCGACCGGATCCATTACCAGAATCCTCGCATCGTCGCTGGTTGCCTGGTAACCGAAGGCAGTCGAGTTCTATTGTGCAGGCGTGCGATCGATCCCAGGTCCGGCTACTGGACCCTGCCCGCCGGCTTCTTAGAGAACGGCGAGTCGCTCGAAGCAGGCGCCGCGCGGGAGACCCGCGAAGAAGCCTGCGCTGAAGTGAAGGTGCTGGGGCTATACACCACGTTCAGTCTGCCGCACATTTCGCAGGTCTACATGTTCTTTCGGGCGGAGCTAACCGGAGGTGCGTTCGCAGCGGGTGAGGAGACGACCGAGGTTGCACTCGTAGAGCGCGCTGACATTCCCTGGGACCAACTCGCTTTTCCGGTAATCACGCGAACCCTCGAACACTACTACGACGATCTACCAAACCAAGAATTCAAAGTGCGTAGCGCCACGATCGACGTGCGAAAGCGGCGCTAGACAACGGACACACAAGGGGATACCCAGTCATGCAGGACGTCATGGAAACCTTTCGAGAAAAGCGCGCGCAGGCACTCGCCGGCGGCGGCGAACACCGTGTGCAGCAGCAGCACCTCAAAGGCAAGCTCACCGCCCGCGAGCGCCTGAGCATTCTGCTCGATCCCGGGAGCTTCGAAGAGTGGGACATGTTCGTCGAACACCGCAGCACGGATTTCGGTATGGCCGAACAACGCATTCCCGGCGATGGGGTGATTACCGGCTACGGCACCGTAAACGGCCGGCTCGTGTTCGTGTTCAGCCAGGACTTCACGGTGTTCGGGGGTGCCCTGTCCGAGGCGCACGCGGAAAAAATCTGCAAGGTCATGGATCAGGCGATGAAGGTCGGCGCGCCGGTCATCGGACTCAACGACTCCGGCGGTGCCCGCATTCAGGAAGGCGTTGCGTCGCTCGGGGGCTACGCCGAGGTGTTCCAACGCAACGTTCTTGCGTCTGGCGTGGTGCCGCAGCTGTCCCTGGTTATGGGGCCCTGCGCTGGCGGGGCCGTGTATTCGCCCGCGATCACCGATTTCATCTTCATGGTGCGCGAATCGTCCTACATGTTCGTCACGGGACCCGACGTCGCAAAGACCGTCACGCACGAAGTCGTTACAGCCGAGGAACTGGGTGGCTCCACGGCGCACACCAAGAAGTCCGGCGTTGCAGACCTGGATTGCGAGAACGACATTGAAGCGCTGCTTACAACGCGTCGCTTTCTGGACTTTCTACCGCCGAACAACCGCGAAAAGCCGCCACGCTGGCCAACCGACGATCCGCTGGACAGAGAAGAACCATCGCTCGATACCCTGATCCCCAAGGATCCTGCCAAACCGTACGACATCAAGGAAGTGATCACCAAAGTAGCGGACGAGGGTGACTTCTTCGAACTGCAGCCCAACTACGCGCAGAATCTGGTGATCGGCTTCATTCGTATCCAGGGAACATCGATCGGCGTCGTCGCCAACCAATCGCTGGTACTTGCCGGCAGCCTCGATATCGACGCGTCCAGGAAAGGTGCGCGGTTCGTGCGATTCTGCGATGCATTCAACATACCCATTCTTACGTTCGTCGACGTAACCGGCTTCATGCCCGGTACCGCGCAGGAACACGGCGGCATTATCAAGCAGGGCGCAAAGCTGCTGTACGCGTACGCGGAAGCGACCGTACCCAAGGTCACGCTCATCACACGCAAGGCTTACGGCGGTGCCTACGACGTGATGGCGTCGAAGCACCTGCGCGGCGACTCCAACTTCGCATGGCCGACCGCCGAAATCGCGGTGATGGGATCCAAGGGCGCGGTCGAGATCATCTTCCGCAAGGACCTGGGAGACGCAGAAAAAATTGCTGCGCGCACGGCCGAGTACCAGGAAAAATTCGCCAACCCGTTCATTGCTGCAAGCCGCGGTTATATAGACGAGGTGTTCATGCCGCGATTCACACGCGAGCGGATCGGGCGGGCATTCGCGATGCTGCGCAACAAGCAGCTCGATAATCCCTGGCGCAAGCACGGCAACATACCGCTGTAACCACGGGCCGCTACACGCACACGCCAAGCGACGCGACATTTACCAACGAGAACAACGCGACTACCTGGGGCATAGAGATGTTCGATAAAATTCTGATCGCCAACCGCGGCGAAATAGCCTGCCGAGTGATCAAGACGGCAAAGCGGATGGGAATCGCCACCGTCGCTGTGTATTCAGACGCAGACAGCCAATCGCTGCACGTCCAGCTCGCAGATAAGGCAGTGCACATCGGCGCTCCCCCAGCCTCGGAGAGTTACCTGCGCGCCGATCGCATTGTTGCCGCCTGCCGGGAAACGGGCGCGCAGGCCGTCCACCCGGGATACGGTTTCCTGTCGGAAAATGGTGCGTTCCGGGATGCGCTGGACGACGCCGGTATCGTCTTCATCGGGCCCGGCCAGCACGCAATCGACGTAATGGGCGACAAGATCCGATCCAAACGGCTGGCCGAAGAAGCCAGCGTAAACGTCATCCCCGGGTACACAGACGTGATACGCGACGCCGATCACGCTGTTTCCATCGCACGCGAGATCGGTTACCCGGTGATGCTGAAGGCGAGCGCGGGCGGCGGCGGCAAAGGCATGCGCGTGGTCTGGAACGACGAGGAATGCGCCGACGGGTTCACGCGCGCAGCCAACGAAGCCCAGAGCAGCTTCGGCGATGACCGGGTATTTGCGGAGAAGTTCATCGAAGAACCTCGACACATCGAGATTCAGGTCCTTGCCGACGCGCACGGCAACGTCGTGTATCTGGGAGAACGGGAATGCTCGATTCAACGCAGGCATCAGAAAGTCGTGGAGGAAGCGCCCTCGCCGTTTCTCGACGAAGCCACCCGGACCGCAATGGGTGAGCAGGCCGTCGCGTTGGCCCGGGCCGTGGATTACCAATCCGCCGGTACGGTCGAGTTCATCGTGGATGCCAACCGCAACTTCTATTTCCTGGAAATGAACACGCGGCTTCAGGTGGAGCACCCGGTTACCGAACTGGTAACGGGATTGGACCTGGTGGAACAGATGATCCGAGTTGCAAACGGTGAACCGTTGAGGATCTCTCAGGCGGACGTAAAGCTGAATGGCTGGGCGCTCGAAACGCGCGTCTACGCCGAGGACCCACTACGAAACTTCCTGCCATCGATCGGTCGTCTGTCTGCGTATCAGCCGCCGCAGGAGACAGAGACTGTACGAGTGGACACCGGGATCGTCGAGGGTTCCGAGGTGAGCATGTTCTACGATCCGATGATCGCAAAGCTGATCACGTACGGACCCGACCGCACTACCGCAATCGATCGCATGGCCAATGCGCTGGATGCTTACTACATCAAGGGCGTCTCGAACAACATTGCGTTTCTGAACGCAATCGTTACGCACCCGAGGTTTATCGAAGGCCGGTTGACGACGAACTTCATTGACGAGGAATATCCCGACGGCTTCAACGCAAGCGACGTTCCGCAGGGCGATCCACTGATGCTCGCTGCGCTCGCGGCCTATGTGCACGAGCGCTACGAACGCCGACGCGGCGAGATCTCGGGGCAGTTTGAGCGTCTGAAAGTCGACGAGGGCCCAAACCGCTGGACCGCTATCAGCGGCGCCAACCGATTTACGTTCGCAATCTCCGCCCGCTCCGCATCCGCGATGACCCTCGAAACCGATTCACGATCGCTGACGATCGACAGCCAATGGCGCCTCGGGGACGCCGTGGTGTTCGCATACGTCGACGGCCAGGAAGTGTGCGCGCAGTGCGAGCGTACCGCTGGCGGCTACCGCCTTACCTCGAAGGGAAGCAGCGTAGATATCCTGATGCTGCGCCCCGATACCGCATCGCTCGTGGAGCACATGATCGAACGCGAACCACCCGACCTCAGCAAGTTTCTGCTATCCCCGATGCCCGGGCTGCTGATCCGACTCGCCGTGAGTGAAGGCGACGAAGTGAAGGCCGGTGAGGAACTCGCCGTAGTGGAGGCCATGAAGATGGAAAACTCGCTGCGCGCCGCAGCCGATGGTGTCGTCGCGAAGGTCTTGGCCGAGGAAGGCGCGAGCCTGATGGTCGACGCGCCCATACTCGAATTCGAGTAGCGTGCCGGAAAGGGGCTACCCGGCGGGTGCCACCTCTTCCAGTTCGATCAGCGTGCCACAGAAATCCTTGGGGTGGAGGAACACCACGGGCAGATCGTGAGCCCCCGGTTTCGGTATGCCATCGCCAAGCACTGTCGCGCCCTCTGCCTGCAGATGCTTGACCGCGGCGTGAATGTCGTCCACTTCGTAGCAGACGTGGTGCACGCCGCCTTTACCGTTGCGGGACAGGAAATTGGCAACCGGCGAATCGTCACCAAGTGGGTGCAGAAGTTCAATCTTCGTGTTCGGGAGCTCGACGAACACCGTGGTGACACCGTGGGACGGTAACGGAACCGGCTCGGATACCTGGGCGCCGAGCATATCCCGATACATCGTACTGGCCGCGTCCAGGTCCGGCACCACGATGGCTACATGGTTCAATCGTCCGATCATAGTTTGTACTCGCTTTTATCGATTGCGTCCGGGGATGAGCTGCAGCACTTCGCTGGCTGCTTCCGGAATGTTGGTACCGGGACCGTATACCGCGGCCACCCCGGCGTCGTATAGGAACTGATAGTCCTTCTGCGGAATCACACCCCCGCACACCACCACGACGTCGTGCTTACCTTGTGCCTTCAGATTGTCAATCAGTTCGGGGACAAGGGTCTTGTGCCCGCCCGCAAGCGTCGACACACCCACTACGTGAACGTCCTGGCTGATCGCCTCCTCGGTCGCCTCAACCGGTGTCTGAAACAGATCCCCGACCACGACGTCGAAGCCGAAGTCGCCGAAAGCGTTCGCGATCACTTTGGCACCACGATCGTGGCCATCCTGCCCCATCTTGGCCACAAAAATCTTCGGGCGCCGGCCCTCTAAGTCCGTGAAGACACGCACCTCTTTCTGCAACTGTTTAAAGGCATCGTCGTCCGCATACGCCTCCGCATACACGCCTGGCGTACGCTCCGCCGCAGCCTTGTAGCGGCCCCACGCCTTTTCGAGCGCTCCGCTGATCTCCCCAACGGTTGCGCGCTGGCGCGCAGCGTCGATGCTCAGTGCCAACAGATTGCCTTCTCCCGCCTCTGCGGCGCGCGTGAGTGCATTAAGCGTCTGGTCGACCGACGCCGCATCGCGCTTGCGGCGAATCTCTTCGAGCCGGCGAACCTGCGCCGCCAGCACACGGGTGTTGTCCACCTCCAGCACGTCCACCGCGCCATCTTCGCCGTCTACCCGATACTTGTTGACGCCGACGATAACGTCTTCACCACGCTCTATGCGCGCCTGACGGCGAGCAGAGGCTTCCTCAATACGCTTCTTCGGCATACCTGACATCACCGCCTTGGTCATACCACCCAACGCTTCGACTTCAGCGATTAACTCACGGGCCTCGCGCACGAGAGACGCGGTGAGAGACTCCACGTAGTAACTTCCCGCAAGCGGATCCACCGTGCGACAAATCTGCGACTCCTCAGCGAGAATGATCTGCGTGTTGCGCGCGATCCGCGCTGAGAACGGCGTCGGAAGCGCGATGGCTTCGTCGAACGCATTCGTGTGCAGGCTCTGCGTACCACCCAGTACCGCGGCCATAGCCTCGATGGTGGTGCGCACGACGTTGTTGTACGGATCCTGCTCCTGCAGAGAGACCCCCGACGTCTGGCAGTGCGTGCGCAGCATGCTCGACGACGGGTTGCCGGGAGCGAACTGACTCATCAGCTCGTGCCAGAGAATGCGCGCGGCACGCAGCTTCGCCACCTCGAGGAAGAAATTCATGCCGACGCAAAAGAAAAACGAGAGACGCGGCGCGAATTTGTCTACTTCCTGGCCCGTCGCAAGTGCCGCACGCACGTATTCCAGGCCATCCGCCAGCGTGAAGGCCAGTTCCTGCACCAGATTCGCTCCGGCTTCCTGCATGTGATAGCCCGAAATGGAGATCGAGTTGAACCTCGGCATGTGATCGGCCGTGTGCGAAATGATATCGGCGACAATTCGCATGCTCGGTTCTGGTGGGAAGATGTATGTGTTGCGCACCATGAACTCTTTGAGAATGTCGTTCTGGATGGTGCCGGCCAGTTGCGCGGGCGCAACGCCCTGCTCTTCGGCGGCGACGATGTAGCCGGCCAGTACGGGCAGCACGGCTCCGTTCATCGTCATCGACACGGACATCTGATCCAACGGTATACCGTCGAACAGAATCTTCATGTCTTCAACGCTGTCGATCGCTACGCCCGCCTTACCGACGTCGCCGACCACGCGAGGATGATCCGAGTCGTAACCCCGGTGCGTCGCCAGATCGAACGCGACCGACAAGCCTTTCTGACCCGCTTTCAGGTTCTCCCGGTAGAAGCGATTTGATTCCTCAGCGGTAGAGAAACCGGCGTATTGCCGAATGGTCCACGGCCGGTTGGCGTACATCGTTGCGCGCGGCCCCCGCACGAACGGTGCGAGGCCGGGCAGCGTATCGACGTTCTCCAGATCTTCAAGATCGGCCGAGGTATACAGCGGTTTCACGACGATGCCTTCGGGCGTCGTCCAATCGAGGTCCTGGAGCGACCGCTCGCGCAGTTCCTTAGTGGCGAGTTGTTCCCACGCAGCTAATTCATTCGGTTCGATCATGGCTCACTGGTCCTCTGGCAGACCCGCGAGTATATCAGGAGCCGCCGGTCCACCCGCGCCTACGCCTCCTATCCATGGGTTATGTTAGGCGAGCGCCACCCTCGCATTGCGGAAGAGGCGCAGCCAGGGTCCGTCGTCTCCCCACTGCGGATCTCGCCATGCATTCGTGCAGCCGCGGAACACGCGCTCCGGATGCGGCATCACCGCAAACACCGTACCGCGTGCGTTGACGACGCCCGCAACACCCGCCGGCGCGCCGTTCGGGTTGTCGGGATACGTCTGTGCGGTTGCGTGATCGGGAAGAACGTACTGCAACGGCACGCGGTGCGTGTCCAGGAGTTTCTCCAGGTCGTCAGCGCTGCCAAACTCGGCGCGGCCCTCGCCGTGGGCGACGGCCACCGGCAGCACGCTACCGCTCATGCCTTCAAGCCACGGACTGCTGCCCGCGTTAACGCGAACGAGCACCGTGCGCCCCTCGAACTGTTCCGAGCGGTTGCGCACGAACGCCGGCCAGCCGTCGGCGCCAGGGATGAGCGATGCCAACTGACTCAGCATCTGGCAGCCGTTGCAGACGCCGAGCGTCAACCGATCGGCAGCGAAGTACTCCGCAAACTGGTCCCGGAGCGCCCCATGGAAGAGCACGCTTTTGGCCCAGCCACCGCCGCCGCCCAGCACATCTCCATAGGAAAACCCGCCACATGCCACCAGTGCGGGGAAGTCGGCCAGTCGTACGCGGCCGGCGAGAAGATCGGTCATGTGTACGTCGACCGGTTCGAACCCGGCCGCATGAAATGCCGCGGCCATCTCGAGCTGACCATTGACACCCTGCTCGCGCAACACTGCGATCGTCGGACGCCCGGCCGACGCATATGGCGCAGTGACATCATCACCGGGATCGAACGAGAGGGACGCGTGCAGGCCCGGATCAACGCGCCCGATCCGAGCCAGTTCCTCGTCCGCGCACTCAGGTGTGTCGCGCAAACGTTGCATGCGATGGCTAACGCTGTGCCAGATCCGCTGCAGAGCCGTGCGGTCGCTCTCGAAACAGACGTCGCCCTGGGCGATCACGTCGATGCACTCGTTGTCGAGGGATGGACGGGCAATTGGCGCGCACCGGTCACGCCCATATGCATCGCACACCGCAGCAACGTCAGCGTCCGCCACCTGCACGATCGCGCCAAGCTCTTCTGAGAATAGCGCCCCGAGTGGTTCCGCGTCGCCAATGTCTATCGACAGACCGACGCGCGACGCGAACGCCATTTCGAGCAGTGCGATCAATGCGCCACCATCCGAACGGTCGTGGTACGCGAGCAGCTGCCCCTGCGCGAGCAACCGTTGAGTTGTACGGAAGAACGCCGCCAGCTCGGACGCTGCGTCTACGTCAGGCGGTGCACCGCCATCGCGCAGATACACCTGTGCAAGCGTCGACTGTCCGAGGCGGTTGCGGCCGCCGCCGAGATCCACGAGCAGCAACTGGGAGTCTGCGCGACGAGCGAGTTCCGGCGTAACGCCTAAGCGTACATCCGCGGTCGGCGCAAACGCAGACGCAATGAGCGTCAACGGCGACTGCACTTCGTGGTCCTGCCAACGCGTGCGCATCGACAGGCTGTCTTTGCCTACCGGAATCGCAATGCCGAGTTCGACGCAGAGTTCCATGCCAACGGCGTGAACCGCGTCGAACAGCGCCTGCTCGTCCGCGTCCTCGCCCACGGCGGACATCCAGTTGGCCGACAAAACCACCCGGTCCAGATCGATGCCACCGGCCGCGCACAGGTTCGTCAGCGCCTCACCCACCGCAAGGCGCGCAGAGGCCGCGGCGTCCAACGTCGCCACCGGCGCGCGTTCGCCCATTGCGAACGCCTCGCCAGCAAAGGTTCGGTAGCCCGCGGTCGTTACTGCCACGTCCGCCACAGGCACCTGCCAGGGTCCGACCATCTGTTCGCGCGCCACCATGCCGGTAATACTTCGGTCGCCGATCGTTACCAGAAACTGCTTGCTCGCCACGGCCGGAAACCGCAGCACCCGCGAGACTGCGTCCGCGAGTTCGATACCGGTCAGATCGAGTTCGTGAGCCGCCGCGGCCGCCCGCGAGAACGTCCGCGTCATCCTGGGTGGCTTACCGAACAGCACATCCAACGGGAGGTCTACCGGCCGATTGTCGAACCACGGGTCTTCCACGAGAAGATGTGGATCCGTCGTCGCCCGACCCACGACTGCATAGGGACAGCGTTCGCGCTCACACAGCGCCTCAAACACGTCGATCCTCGCGGCGTCGATCCCGAGCACATAGCGTTCCTGCGCTTCGTTGCACCAGATCTCACGCGGTGACATGCCGGTATCGGCGTTCGGCACGGCGCGCAGATCGAACCGACCGCCGCTGCCACCGTCTTTAACGAGTTCCGGCAACGCGTTGGAAAGTCCGCCCGCTCCAACGTCGTGAATCAGACGAATGGGATTGGCGTCACCCAGCGCTGCACATCGGTCGATCACCTCCTGGCAGCGCCGTTGCATCTCGGGGTTGTCGCGCTGTACCGAGGCAAAATCCAGTTCCGCGGTGCTCTGGCCCGAGGCCATGCTCGAAGCGGCCCCGCCACCCAGACCGATCAGCATCGCCGGACCCCCGAGCACTACGAGGTGCGTGCCGCTCGGCAGCGGTTGCGAGATAACGTGTTCGTCTCGAACATTGCCGATCCCGCCTGCGATCATCAGCGGCTTGTGGTATCCCCAACGATCGATCCCGACCTTCGTGCCGCGGCCGCGATCCAGTTCCATCGTGCGGAAGTAACCGGTCAAACCGGGACGGCCGTACTCGTTGTTGAATCCGGCCGCGCCGATCGGACCTTCCAACATGATCGATAGCGGCGTCGCCATGTGTGCCGGCGAACACTCGTCCGGTTCCCACGGTTCCGGCGAGCCGGGAATCCGTAGGTGCGACGTGGTGTACCCGACGAGGCCCGCTTTGGGTTTGGAGCCGCGACCCACCGCCCCCTCGTCGCGGATTTCGCCGCCCGACCCGGTCGCCGCGCCGGCAAACGGTGCGATTCCCGTTGGATGATTGTGCGTTTCGACCTTCATCAAGAGGTGCACGGGTTCCGACACGAACCTGTAACCGTGCGTCTGGGGTTCGGTCCAGAGGCGTTCACCCGTCGTGCCCCGTACGACAGCGGCGTTGTCAGCGTAGGCGCTTAGAACACCCCGGCCGTTGATCCGGTGGTGTGTGTTGCGGATCATCCCAAACAGCGAGTTGTCTTGCGGCCTGCCGTCAATCACCCAGTCCGCGTTGAAGATCTTGTGACGGCAGTGCTCCGAGTTGGCCTGCGCGAACATCATCAGCTCGGTATCCGTTGGGTCCCGATCAAGCTGAATATACGCGGCCACCAGGTAGTCCAGTTCGTCGTCGGACAGCGCGAGTCCAAGCGCGCGATTCGCGCTTTCCAGCGCATCCCGCGCCACGGGTACGGTTGTTAACGGCGCGGGTTCCGCATGCGCGAACACACGCGCGTAGTCCGGCATTTCGACGAGCTGTTCGGTCATGCGGTCGTGCAAGACGTCGCGATCCGGGCCGCTGAGCGGACGATCCATATACCAGGCAACCCCGCGCTCGACGCGCGCAACCGAGCTGAGTCCGACCGTACGGAAGATATCGGTTGCCTTGCTGGACCACGGCGAAATCGTCCCGGACCGCGGCAGCGCAACGGCAACACGTTCGCCCGTTTGCACCGGCAGATCGTGCTCCGGCCCATAGCGCAACAACGAGTCGATCTGTTCGCGATCCTGAACGGTCAGCGGCGCGGTGAGTTCCAGCAGATGGACATATTCGGCGTACAGGCGAGCGGGTCGCGCTAGGCGCTTGATGCGCTTCTCGAGGGTGCGCGCACTGAGGGCGGGTGGGCCGGCCAACGCCAGCACGTTACTCCCCTCGCCAACCACGCCGGACGTTCCGGTCATCGGAGCGCCGCTGGGTTAGAAGTGCGAAGCGCGCGTTCCGAAATCACGAGGCCACACCGCTCGCTGATACTACGCGGCGCTCCGCAAAGAAACGCTTCATCAACATGGCGCACTCGTCGCCGAGCACGCCAGGCACAACCGCCACCCGATGATTGAGCCAGGGCAACTCCAGCGTACGCGTGCGGCTGGCAACCGCACCGGCTTTCGGCTCCGGAGCGCCGTATATAAGGGTGTCGATCCGCGCGTGCACGAGCGCTCCGGCGCACATAAGACAGGGTTCGACCGTCACGAAGAGCCGGCATCCGGGTAAACGGTGATTGCCGAGACGGCGGGCGGCATCGCGCAGCGCCCGCACCTCGGCGTGCGCCGTCGGATCGACCCCGCCAAGCGAGCGATTGTGGCCACGACCGATGATCTCGCCCGCCCGCTCCACGACGGCACCCACGGGCACCTCCCCGAGCTGTGCCGCCATCTCTGCTTCGCGCAAAGCCTGACGCATCCATAGAGCGGCATCAGCAGCGGTGTCGGACGGCTCATTCATTGCAAACTCAAGAGTTGCAGGAACCCTTGTGCCACGAAGGTTAGTGAGGAGCAAGATGGCATTCCCAAACACCCTACAAGTTCTTGCATCGTCATTAAATCTGTCCCCTCGACTTGGTCAGTGAGCTCTTGTCGCAACCTGCCAAAGATATCTTCCAGCAGGCTGTCGAAGTCCTAACCCATCCATGCTAAATCCGCGGATATACTTTTCCGTTATAAAACGGATGCCTCGTTGAGAGCGTGTTATAGATAGCCTCTATGCTTGAGCAGTCTGTTAACGCGAAGGTTCTCTTAAACGCTTCAATAGAATCTCGTTCGCGCAGCAAAGTTGAATCGTCACTGATTGCATCCGTCTTTGCTCCAAATACCCTGATGACAACGCGATCGTTGAAAATCTTCTTAAAGATCATTTCCGTTCGGCGCACATGGTAGTCGGATGTAACTATGTGGATTTCGTCTAGAGAAACATGCTGAAGGTACTCCAATGAATAATAAGCATCCCCAACGGTGTCTCTCGACGCCGCGAGCGATACAACAGACTGATCATCGATATCTGAGTTTGCGACGATGAAATCTTTAACTACATCCGATATGGGCGTATCACAATCTTTGCGATACGCCCATCCTATAGTGATTAGAAATTCGTAATCACCACTTGAGAACCGTTCAGCTGCAAGCAAACTGCGAGCAACAGATTCAACACCCAATTCGCAACAGGTTGACATGCAATGAGACAGAACTATCAAGCACTTCATGTCATATTCGTTCTCTCTGAAAATGCGCGCGAGTTACCCTATCGCCTCTTTGCGCAGTCTTTAGGCACTTAGCACCAATCACGTCGTCATAGTATTTTGCTTCGAGCCCGAAGCCTGGCCGAATTCGCCTAACGCTTCTACTAGTAATTGTTTCCCCTTCTCTTACGTCTTCAACGAAGTAAAGCGAGCGCCTAAAGACTCTATTGGACTCCTCGACAGACGATCGAACAAAAGATTTGGAACCTAGAGCAGAAAAGGCTTCTTTGGTTTGATCAACGAGAGACTCCATCTCTTTGGGTTCGAGTGAAAAACTACTATCAACACCGCCATCCGCACGCCCCAATGTGAAGTGCTTCTCAATGATAGAAGCGCCTAGCGCGGTTGCGAGCACGCTCGCGAGATCTCCAATCGTATGGTCGGATAGCCCGACTTGAAGATTGAACTCTTTACGCAAGAGCTGAATAGAATTTAGATTTGCTTTATCTACTGGCGTTGGGTAACTGCTAATGCAGTGAAACAACGCGATCTTGTTGTTTCCAACCGATCTCGCACTCTCGACGGCGTCACCAATTTCACTTAGCGACGCCATTCCGGTAGACATCAATATCGGCTTCTTCTTGGACGCCAAGTATCGAATTAGCGCCAGGTCAACAATTTCAAAAGACGCAACTTTGTAAGCTGGCGTATCTAGGGATTCCAAAAGATCAACAGCAGTCTCATCAAATGGCGAGGAAAACAGCGTTATTCCAACTTCTCTGGCAAACGAAAAAAGTTCACGGTGCCACTCAAAAGGTGTGTACGCTTCTCCATAAAGATCATATAAGGATCTATTCTTCCACAACCCATCGCTAATGAAAAAGTCCGCGTTTTCCACGTCAATTGTCATAGTATCCGGTGTATACGTTTGTATTTTTACGGCATCTACGCCCGCGTTCTTTGCAGCTAGTATTGTTTCTTTTGCCCTCTCAATAGAACCGTTATGATTTGCAGATATTTCGGCAATGATGTAGGGAGGATGACTGTTAGAAACCTCTCGCGCGCCAATAAAGAAATCTGACTCACTCATACCTCAATCCCTCCGCACTGAGCCTCGCAATTTCTTGCGCAATATTGGAGTCCCAACCAGAAAAATTGGATGGCAAGTCTTTTACATAATGATGTGTACCCACACCTCTTTGCTCTGTTGCAACCCAATTCCCGCTAATCAACGAATCAATACAATCCATGAACAGGCTTTCGATCTCACTAATCAGAGTCAAGTACGTCTTTACAAACGTATCATCGCCCTCTTCGAAACTTACATACCTCTGGCTAACGATAGGCCCTGTGTCTAACCCTTCATCCATCAAATGAATCGTCACGCCGGCCGGCGTATTATCATAAAAAGACCAAAAATTTGGATGAGCACCGCGATTGTAAGGGAGATATGACATATGCAAATTGAAGATAGGGCAGCCAAACCCTTCAATTACGTTCTTCGTTAAGATATGTCGATACCCATAGCTAACAACAAAGTCATACCCACACATCGCATCAACTTCATCTTCGGCATGATCTACTAGACAGTTCCTTCTAACTAACGCTTGAACCAAACACGTTTGGTTCTCGTCATAACCTAAGAACAGAACCCGTCTTTCTGGGCTGTCGATGTCATTGATACGCCTCACTATCTACTTCCAGCTCTCGTTGTCTGCTTTGACAAGCGAGCCGTTGCGTTTAACAACAGCAGACCGGACTCTTGATTCAGGCGCTTTCCGTATCTAGGCGCATCCATACATTCGTCGGTCCTACCTTGAGCCAATTTCGTACTCCAATCCGCAATTTTACCATAGTCAAATTCTGTACTTCAGGCGCGACCCGTGTTCGATTGAGCAACCTTTCTTTTATCTTTCGGCGATTCCTCAACCGCCGCCTACTTCATGAGTAACAGATTCTTTTCGTCAGGCCCCGGTTTCCGCGGCCTCCATCAGCAATGCACTAACCATGCAACCGCCGATTTCCCGTCGCGTCTCATCCTGAAGGCCGCGGCGGCAAGGCGAGCATTGCCGGCGTACTCCGCGGTGAGTATCCATCGCTTGATCTTGCCGCCTTCCGCGAGGGCTAGCAGCGGCGTTGTTGTCGAGAATTGAACACTCGCGGGAGTCAGTTTTCGCAGCCGAGGATTCACTCTGGACACAAATCACGTTGGGCGAGAAATCGGTTATCGCCACAAGGCACTTACCAAAGTCATCCGAGCAAAGCGCGAATATAGCGCCCTAGATAATGCAGGCAGCATGTCCCTGAAACTTCAGGAGATCTCAACGTGGAGGTGTTGTACTGCTCAACTACTCCCACTCGATCGTCGCCGGTGGCTTGCTCGAAACGTCGTAAACAACCCTTG
Source organism: Candidatus Azotimanducaceae bacterium (assembly GCA_965216695.1). Lineage (GTDB taxonomy): Bacteria > Pseudomonadota > Gammaproteobacteria > Pseudomonadales > Azotimanducaceae. The sequence continues at coordinate 660,630 of OZ244212.1, forward strand.
ATACTTCACTGATCTCATTAATGATCCGGTTGGATGCTTCGGCGATCAGTCCATAGGGTAGCTCCGCCCAACCAGCGGTCATGAAGTCAGTGGTCTGTACCGCACGCAACGCGATCACGTCAGCGTATCGCCGCGCGTCACCAACAACACCCACCGATTTCACAGGCAGGTACACCGCAAACGCCTGACTGACCTGCCGGTAGTAGTCCCACGCATGCAGAATCTCCAGAAAAATTGCGTCCGCTCGACGAAGCACGTCGAGTTTCTCAGCACGGACTTCACCGAGGCAGCGCACCGCCAGCCCCGGTCCAGGGAACGGGTGCCGGTGAATCATCGCGTCCGGCAGACCGAGGTACGTACCCAGCTGGCGAACCTCGTCCTTGAACAGTTCGCGCAACGGCTCTACCAGGTCCAGGCCCAGCCGATCCGGCAATCCACCCACGTTGTGATGCGACTTGATCACGTGTGCCTTACCGAATTTGCTTGCGGCCGATTCGATGACGTCCGGGTAGATCGTTCCTTGCGCGAGAAAGCGCGCCCCTTCGATGGCGTCGGCTTCGCGCTCGAAAACATCGACGAACGTTGTCCCGATCTGTTTCCGTTTCTCTTCCGGATCCGTTTTACCCGCCAGCGCGGAAAGGAATTCGTCGCGTGCATCGACGGTAATCAGATTGAGATTCAGCGCATTCGACGGTGCGAACGCCGCCTCGACCTCTTCGCGTTCGTTGAGCCGAAGCAGCCCGTTGTCCACGAAAACGCAGTACAACTGATCGCCAATCGCCCGGGCGAGCAACGCCGCCACCACACTCGAGTCCACCCCTCCGGACAGGCCTAGAATCACGCGCTGGTCACCCACCTGCTCACGCACCTGCGCAATCGCCGCATCAGCTATGTGCGCACTCGTCCATTCCGGCCGGCAACCACACACCGTCAGCGCGAAGCGGCTGATGATCTCCGTGCCATAGTTGGTATGAGTCACTTCGGGGTGAAACTGCAAACCAATCCAACGCCCGTTGTCGTGCACCATTGCGGCGATTTCAGCATTCTCGCTCGACGCAACGACCTCGAAGCCCGGCGGAACACTCGTGACCTTGTCCCCGTGGCTCATCCAGACGGTAAACTCCGGGCTGATATCCCTGACCAGCGACGCCCACGACGATACCCGTTCACGCGTCGTTTCATTGAGATTCAGCCGCGCGCTGCCGAACTCGCGCGCCTGACTGGCCTGAACCCGCCCGCCGAGCTGCAGCGCCATCGCCTGCATGCCGTAGCAAATGCCGAGCACCGGCACGTCCAGAGCAAAAACGACGTCTGGTATCCGCGGCGCGCTTCCCTCCAGTACCGTTTCCGGTCCACCGGACAGAACGATCCCGCGCGGTGCAAACCCGCGAATCTCGGCATCGGAGACATCGAACGGCATGATCTCGCAGTACACGTTCGCTTCACGAATTCGCCGCGCAATAAGCTGCGTGTACTGAGAGCCGAAATCGAGCACCAACAAGCGCTCAGCGGAATGCGGCAACGACACGGTTTTCAGCGGAGCGGGTAGTTGGGTGCTTCTTTCGTAATCGACACATCATGCACGTGACTTTCCGCCATGCTCGCGGAACTCACCTGCACGAACTGCGGCTTTGTCCGCATTGCCTCGATCGTTTCGGAACCCGTATACCCCATGGACGCCCGTAGCCCACCCATCAACTGATGCACGATCGGATGAACCGGTCCCCGATAGGCGACGCGTCCTTCTATGCCTTCCGGAACCAGCTTGTGACCGTCACCTTCCAACTGCTGAAAGTAGCGATCCGCCGAACCTTCAGCGCCGCTCATCGCGCCGAGCGAGCCCATGCCGCGATAGGACTTGTACGTGCGACCCTGATACAGCTCCACCTCTCCGGGCGCTTCGTCCGTGCCGGCGAGCAATCCGCCAACCATCACGACGCTGGCGCCGGCAACGATGGCTTTCGCGATGTCGCCCGAGTACCGGATACCTCCATCTGCAATCACCGGAACGCCCTCCTCGTCGGCGGCACGCACGGCCGCCGCGATAGCGGTGATCTGCGGCACACCGATTCCCGTAACGATCCGCGTGGTACAGATGGAGCCCGGTCCGATGCCAACCTTGATGGCGTCCGCCCCTGCGCTGATCAGCGCCCGCGCCCCGTCCTCGGTCGCCACGTTACCGCCTATAACCGGCACGTCCGGGTGCCGTTGTTTGATCAGACTGATCTGTTCCAGCACCCGCCGCGAGTGACCATGGGCCGTATCTACAACCAGCACGTCCACGCCCGCGTCCACCAGTGCGGCCACGCGTTCTGCCGTGTCGGCCGTGGTGCCTACGCTCGCACCCACCCTGAGCTGGCCGTTACCGTCTTTGCACGCATTCGGAAAAGCCTGCGCTTTGTCGATGTCTTTTACTGTCACCATGCCAGCAAGGCCGCCGCGCGCATCGACTAGAAGAACTTTTTCGATCCGATTCTCGTGCAGAATGTTGGTAATGTGCTCGAACGACGCATCGTCCGGCGCCGTTACCAACCGTTCGCGCGGCGTCATCACCTCGCGCACCCTGACGTCTTCTCGCGTTTCGAAACGCACGTCACGGCTCGTAATGATCCCGACCAGGTTGGCACCTTCGACCACTGGCACGCCCGATATAGCATGCTCCCGCGTCAGATCGAACAGTTCGGCCACGGTACGGTCGGGATGAATGGTGATCGGATCGCGGATCACCCCCGTTTCATATTTCTTGACCGCACGCACCTCCCGCGCCTGCTGTTCCGCGGTCATGTTCTTGTGCACGATTCCGATACCCCCCTCCTGAGCGATCGCAATCGCCAGGCGAGCTTCGGTTACGGTATCCATCGCCGCCGACATCAGCGGAATGCTCAGCTCTATCTGACGCGTGAGGCGCGACTTGAGGCAGACATCTGAAGGGAGAACGTCGGAGAAAGCAGGAAGGAGGAGAACGTCGTCGAACGTGAGCGCGTCACCAGCGATACGCAACATTTAGGACTCCGCAAAAGCGAAATTCTACCGACGCGCCCTGATCATGTAAACTTGGCTGCGCCGTTGCCACCGTGATCGCGTACTCAAACCCGTGCAGAAAACCCGGTCGTTCGCTCCCCCATCCCAGGACCATATTCGCAGCGTGTCTCAACTGGCCCGGGAAGCACGCGCGCTGATCGAGCGCGAGTTCTCGCTCGTATTCGTACAGGGCGAACTATCCAATCTCCGCCGACCTGGTTCGGGCCATTGGTACTTCACGTTGAAGGACCAATCGGCGCAGCTGCGGTGCGCGATGTTTGCCGGACGCAACCGCGGCGTCCGGGTCCAAGTTCGCGACGGCATGGAGGTGCTGCTGAGGGGTCGGATCAGCCTCTACGAGCCACGCGGAGATTTTCAGCTCATCGTCGATCAGCTCGCGCCCGCCGGGGAAGGGGCACTGCGCGCGCGTTACGAGGCGCTGAAAGCGGAACTCGAAGCGCAAGGGCTGTTCGACCCCGCAACAAAGCGGCCGCTCCCCGCCTTTCCGCGTCGTATAGCGCTCGTAACGTCCGTCTCCGGAGCCGTAATTCGCGACGTACTCACCATTCTCGCGCGACGCTACCCCGCCACTGAAGTGGTGGTGCTGCCGTGTTCCGTTCAGGGTGACCGGGCAACGGCGGATATCGTCGCCGCGCTCGGGAGGCTCGGTACCTCCGGCGCAGACCTGGCCATTCTCGCGCGCGGCGGCGGTTCGCTCGAAGATCTGTGGGCGTTCAATACCGAGCCGGTTGCGCGGGCAATTGCCGGATCGAAGATTCCGGTAATCTCCGCCATCGGCCACCAGACGGATTTTACGATTGCAGATTTCGCAGCGGACGTTCGTGCACCGACGCCTAGCGCCGCGGCGGAACTGTGCACGCCGGATGCCGGCGAGTTACTCACGCAGGTACACCGTCAGCAACAGCGGTTGCGTCGCGCGCTCGATGCGCAACTACGCGAGAACGCCCGGCACCTTTATGGACTCGCGCGTCGGCTTCGCGACCCGCGCGCTGCACTGCAGCAGCAAATGCAACGCACGGACGAACTCCTGGGGCGCCTCGTAAACGCCACCCAGCGGAATCTTGCAGGTCGACACCAGCGCTTGGCCCACCTGGCGACCCGGCAGCGCGCGGTGAGTCCCGTGCGCACGGTAGAAACCCTGCACCAGCGCACCGCGACGGCGCGCCGGCGCCTCACTGCAGCCACCCGATCTCTGTTGGCGCGCGCCGAGGGAGCGCTCCAGCAACGCGCACGAACGTTGAACGCGGTGAGCCCACTCGGCGTACTCGCGCGCGGCTATGCGGTCGTTCTGAACGAGGCTGGCATACCGGTCGCGAGCATCGCAGACGTCACGCCCGGTGATGCGCTGACCGCGCAGCTGCAGGACGGACGGGTCCGATCCACCGTCGCCGACGTGTCGCCCGTCACGCTACTGCAAGCCATAGAGGACCCCACAAACCACGATGCATGACTCCCGAACCCGCATCCGCTCGTTTCGGTTGCTGATCGCAATCGCCGTTTCGTTCACGACGCCAATTCTGCATGCCGAACTACCGCTGGCCGTTCCCGGCGGCTTATTCGTGATGCCCAAACCCGACGATCTGCAACATGCCACTTTCAACGGCCGTAGCCTGATGCTCACCGAACGCCATGTGCTGGTAGGCATTCCGATCGCCACCGAACCGGGACCCCACTCAGTGACTCTGCACTTTCACAACGGCGACTCGCGGAAGCATCCGTTCACCGTCCATCCAAAAACCTACACCGAACAGCGCCTGACGATCGAGAATCAGGAAATGGTGACGCCCCCGGCGGAACGCCTCGAACGCATTCGCAGCGAAACTCGCCAGATGCGAGAGAAGTACCGCACATACGCCGAACCCGTTGAAAACCTCGCGCCCGTACGCCTGCCCGTAGACGGAATTGTTACGAGCCTCTTCGGCCACCGGAGGATTCTCAATGGCCAGCCGCGCAGCCCCCATTCGGGACTGGACGTGGCGGCCGACACCGGTACGCCGGTACTAGCACCCATGCCGGGGACGGTGACATTGAGCGGAGACTTCTATTTCAACGGCAATACGTTGCTTCTCGATCACGGTCAGGGACTGGTCACCATGTACTGCCACCTGAGCGAAATCAAAGCGGAGCCCGAGCAACGCGTGGAGCGAGGCGATGTGATCGGTCTGGTCGGCGCGACGGGCCGCGTTACCGGCGCGCATCTGCACTGGTCGGTCAGCCTGAACGGCAACCGCATAGATCCGATGATGCTGATCAACTACTTCGATACATATCCGGACACGCCGAAACCGAGTAGCGTCCCATGATTCCGGCGCGTGCTCCCGGACAATAGGTCAGCAGAGCTTACTCAGCGCTTCTTTCTGCCGTGCGCGATTACGCGTCGACGCCGTCGCTGCTGGCGCGGCGTAAGCGTGTTGCGCTTCCCAGCAAACGGATTGGCAGACGTTTCGAACACGAGCTTCACCGGCGTCGCCACCAGGTCGAGCGCGTCACGAAATCCGTTTTCGAGATACCGTCGATAGCCCGCGGGCAACGCATCCGTCTGGTTACCGTGCACGGCAATGGTTGGCGGATGTGCGCCCCGTTTGTGCGCGAACCGCAGTTTTATCGCACGGCCTCGTACGCTCGGCGGTGGATGGGCGCGTACCAGTCCCTCGAGCACGCGCGTGAGCACACTCGTGCCGACATCCAGTTGTCCGGACTGGTAGCCGCGATCCACCCAACGCCAGAGATGCCCCACCCCGGTGCCGTGCAACGCGGAAATTGTCCCGACCGGCGCCCACGGAATGAAGTCGAGCCGCCGATCCATCGTTGCCTTCGCGTGCCGCCGCTGTTCGGACGACAAACCATCCCACTTATTGGCCGCCACCACGATCGCGCATCCTCGTTCCAGCGCATAGCGTAGAACCTGCAGGTCCTGATCGACTACGCCTTCTGTCGCATCGATCACGACTATGACGACGTGCGCTCGCTCGATCGCATCCAACGCTTTGACAATCGAAAATTTCTCGACGACATCACGGGTTCTGCCCTTGCGCCGTACGCCGGCGGTGTCGATCAGTGTGTAACGCCGGCCGCCGTGCTCGATGGGCACGTCGATCGCATCACGCGTCGTGCCGGGCGCATCGAACACCACTTGGCGCTCTTCGCCCGCCAGGCGATTCACCAGCGTGGATTTACCGACGTTTGGACGCCCGACCAACGCGACGCGGATCGCTTCACCGATGGTCTCGCTTTCGCCGCTGTCGCTGAGAGCCGGTTCCGCTGACTCGTCGGCGCGCGACGCTTGCGGGTCCATCGATTGCAGCCGAGTGTGTACCGCGTCGTTGAGGCGACCCATTCCACGACCGTGTTCTGCAGCCACCGCAATCGGGTCATCAAAGCCGAGCGGCGTAAACTCGCTTTCGACGGTTGCGGAGTCAACGCCGTCGATCTTGTTCACCACGAGTGTCACCGGCACGCCCGCGCGCCTAAGGCGTTCGGCAATCTCCGCGTCCGCTGCCGTGAAACCCGCCCGCGCATCCACCACAAAGAGTGCTAGATCGGCCTCGTCCAGCGCAACCTGTATCTGCTTATCGAGTTCGCCGGCAATGTCCTCATCACCGAACATGCCGCCGGTGTCAACGAGCCGGTAGCTAATCGCTTCGGTTGTCACACGACCATAGCGCCTATCCCGTGTAAGACCGGGCACATCCGCCACAAGCGCGTCCCGCCGACGGGTCAGGCGGTTGAACAGCGTCGACTTGCCGACATTGGGGCGGCCGACGAGCGCAACGCACGGAATCACGATTACTCCGCCAGAATCTCGAGCGCGTGCAGCGAGCCGGAGTTGCCCAGGACGTACAGCGTGCCGTCTGCAACAATGGGCGTGGTTCGGATCCCCTTTCCGTCGAGCTTGCGGCGGGCGAGGAAACGACCGTCGGATTGCGCCATCACATGCAAATATCCATCGAGGTCGCCGGTAACGACGTAGTTGCTGAACGCGACCGGTCCGGAGAGCTTGCGGCGCGCTAACGCTTCCTGGGTCCATGAGACGTCGGCACTGCGCTCATCTACGGCCGTCACCACGTCGCCGCTGTCGATTACATAGACCTGGCCGTAGCCTTCGGCGAAATCCAGAAACGTCGAGATTTCCTTTTCCCACAGCGGCGATCCGTCCGACGGACGGAGCCCCAGCACGCGCCCCTGAAATGCGCCTACGTACATGCGATTGCCAAGGAACAGCGGCGTCGTATCCGCGTCCACGATGCGATCCAGTTCTGAGCGACCCTCGGGGAGCATTACCCGTTGCTCCCAGATCGGCTCGCCGTTGTCCGTTCTGAGGGCGACGACCTTGCCCGTGGAAAATCCCGCAAATACAACATCATCAGCAACAACCGGTGTTGCCGTTCCTCGCAATGTGAGCACCGGCACCTGCACTGCGTAGCTCCAGCGAATGGTCCCGTCCTCCTCCTCGAGCGCAAGCAGTCGACCGTCGATGGTCTGCACGAATACCAGACCGGCTCCCGGCACCGGCGCCGCAAGTACTTCACTGCCGACATCCGAGCGCCACTGTTCGGTGCCGTCGCTGGCCGACAACGCGACCACTTCGCCAGCGGTCGTTGCGACAAGGACCATGCCGCCACCTGCGCCAACGCCGCCGCTCACGAAACTCGGGTCGCGGCGGTCGAACGGGCGGAAACCGCCGGGCGTTTTGCCCACTCGTACGCGCCAAAGGCGTTTGCCAGAAAAGCGATCGTGCGCCTGCACCGACCCGTAGCCGTCTGCCGCATAGATCCGATCCGCGAGCACCTTGGGCGGCAACCGAAGAAATTTCTTGCCCAGGCCCTCGCCGACTCGCGCGCGCCATAGCGAGCGCACCTTGACCTCCGGCGTGAATTTCACCAACGCCGCGGGTTTCAGCTTGGCCTTTTCGTCGTCCTTGTCTTTGCCGTCAACGAACGGTAGCCACGAGAACCAACTGCACCCGCCAAGCGCGAAAACGAGAATCAGTGCCCAGCCACTACTGCGCATCCGCTGCTCCGGTTTCTTCCAATGTTTCGGGTGTTGCCAGAGTTTCCGTTGTTTCTGCACCGTCAGATTCAACGGATTCATCGTCCACAATGCCAATGTCTACTGTCTGTTCCTCGCCCACGGGTTCATCCTGAGGCGCGTCGCCTGCGGACTCCTGGTCTGCGGCATCGAACTCGTCGACGCTTTCGCCGGTTGATTCGCCGATAACGCCGGACGCGTCGGCAAGTTTGATGGCGAGAATCGGTCGCTCGTCGCCATCGCCCAACAGGTCGGTTGCTGCCTGGTAACTCTCGCGCGCCAACTCCCGTTCACCGGCCGCCATATGAATGTCGCCCTTAAGCTCCGCAACCAGCGCTCTATACCCTTCGCTGCGCACCTGGGACAGCGCCGCCAACGCTGCGTCGGTACGTTCGAGCTGATGCAGAACGCGTGCGTGACGAATGAGTGCTACGTCCTTCAACAACCGGTCCGGTGCAGCGCCCGCCGCTCGATCCAAATGCTCCTCAGCCGCCTCGTAATCCCCGTCGTCTGCGGCCAATGCGGCCTCGCGTAACTCCATCAGAGCTGCGTAGCTGCTGTTGGGCCACCGCTCCGCCAGATCCGCCGCCAGCGCATCTGCACCCGCGCTCCCGGGCGCAGCGTCGATGTAGGCGGCGTACGCGTCGCTGGCTTCGCTGATCGTTACCGCACGATCGTTTTGATACCATTGCCATCCGGCGAAACCCACTATTGCAGCCACGCCCACGGCAACCACCAGCTTGCCCCACTCGGCCCACCAGCTCTGCAACCGTGCTATCTGCTCTTCTTCGGAAAGATATTCCGCCACTCGCCGTACTCCGTCTGACTCTTACTGGGTGGTATCCGTTCGGGTAGCGCCTGTTGGCGCACTATCTCGGTCCGCACGAAACCCTGCTAATAGCGCCGCATCCGTTAGGACCCGCTCAATCGGAATCCGTTCCTGCGGGTCGTCCGTGCGGAGCGGTTTTATCGTCACCGAATTATCCGTTGCTTCCTGCTCGCCAAGGATCGCCGCCACGCGCGCGCCGCTGAGATCCGCACGTTTCATCTGCGCTTTGAGCTTGCCTGTGCCCACGTGGGTGCGCACCCGCAACCCGGGCGCCGCAGAGCGCAACCGCTGCGCCAACGCCTGAGCGGCCGTCACCCGTTCGGGCGCATCGAAACATACATAGACGTCCACTGCACTCTCCGGAGGCACCGCGTCCTCTGCTTCGCAGAGAAGCACCACCCGGTCTAACCCCGCGGCGAATCCCGCGGCAGGCGTCGATCGGCCGCCCAACTGTTCAACGAGACCATCGTAGCGGCCACCCGCACATATCGTGCCCTGCGCGCCTAGCCGATCCGTCACCCACTCGAATACGGCGTGCGTGTAATAGTCCAGACCCCTCACAAGATGCGCATTGCGACGCCAGGGAATTGCGAGACTGTCCAGCGCGTCGCACAACCACGCAAAGTGATCCCGACTCGCCTCGTCGAGAAAATCGTCCATCACCGGCGCGTCTGCGAGCAGTGCCCGCGTGGGCTCGTGTTTCGAGTCGAGCACGCGCAGCGGATTGCGCACGAGTCGACGACGACCATCGTCGTCCAGCTCCCCGGAATGCGGTTCCAGGTAAGCAACGAGCGCATCGCGATAACGCTGTCGCGACTCCGGCGTGCCCAGGGTATTAATCTCGAGCCGCACCGCGTGAGCGATGCCAAGACGCTGCCACGCGCGCCACGCGAGCTCGATGAGTTCTACATCGACGTCAGGCCCTGATGTGCCGAACGCTTCCGCGCCCACCTGATAGAACTCACGATAGCGGCCTTTCTGCGGACGTTCGTAGCGGTACATGGTGCCCTGATAGAACACGCGCTGGGTCTGGTTGAACAGCATGCCGCCCTCCAGCAACGCCCGCACACAGCCGGCAGTACCCTCCGGTCGCAATGCGATCGCGTCACCGTTGCGATCTTCAAACGCGTACATCTCCTTCTCGACGATATCCGTGGCTTCGCCAACGCTGCGGGTAAACAGCGCCGTCTCTTCGATGTGCGGCAGACGTACTTCTTCATAACCGAACGCGCGCATCTCGTCGCAGAGCACATCTTCCACGTAGCGCCAGTTGCGCGCGTCGTGTCCGGTTATATCGCGCATGCCGCGAACCGATCGAAAGGCGGTCATTGCCCAAGCACCAGTGTCGCAACGTTGTTATTGGTGTGCGGTGCGAGCGCGACTGGATCACCGTTGAACGTCAACTGTACGCCAGGTGCATAGCCGAGGAGCACGCGAAACGGACCTTGTCCGATGAGACGGCGGACGCCGTCGGCATTGTTGAGGCTGGAGTGGAGCATTCGGCCCTGCGCGTTTTTCACTTCCAGCCAACAGTCTCCGGAAAACCGGAACTCCAGCAGATCCTCGCCGGTAGGCGTGATTCGCCGCACGCCGCGCGGCGTTGGCACCGGCTCCGGTGAAAGGGCTGCGGCTGCTACCGGCGCCGATACCGCGGAATCCGACGTGTCCGACGACGGCACGAATAGAGGCTCGTCGTTGTCCGTAGCCGACGCGGCGGAGGATGCGCTCCCCGCCGTCGTTCCACTAACCGTGTCGGACTCGGATGTCGATCGGGCATCGTCGGCGATCAACTCGGGGTCAGACGCCGCGCTTACCGCGTCGTCAGTGCCGGGCGGTGCTTGCGATTCCGGATCCTCCGGAGCCTCTCGCTCATCGACGAGCGCAGCCGTGTGATTGTCGGGTTCGTCAACGCTGTCCGGCCAGAGCATCGATATCAGACTGATCACCGCAATCACTGCAATCGCGGCGCCCGTGCCCAACACAATCCAACGGTTGTCCCTTGCCCAGCCCTGCCAGTCAAAACGACGTGGCGTTGGCGCCACATCCACGATCGGTTCGGATTCGAGTTCGGGCAACGCCCCGAGCACGGGCTCCGGGTCGAGCTCCAGAAGTTTTGCATACGCCCGCACATAACCGCGCGCAAACACGCGCCCGGGCAGCTTGTCGAAGTTGTTCGCTTCGATCGCTTCCAGCAAATCGATCGGAATGTTCAGCGCATCGCTGACGTCACGCAACGTAACGCCCAACTCCCGCCGCGCGTCGGCCAGCGTGTCGCCGGGACCATCGCGAGTCGCTACCGCATCTGCGTCGGACAATTGGACGCCTCCGGCGATTCGGGATAGAGGTTTTCAAGCGCCAGCCGCGCGCTTGCAAGCCGATCTTCGTCGCCCGACAACCGCGCTAGATTGATACCCAGACACAGGCTCCGCGGCGTGGGATTCGCAACCGAGCGATAGGTTTCGTAGCGCTCGCTCGCTTCCGTCACATTCTGCGCGCCATAGGCAAGAATCGCTAACTCCAGTTCTGCCTTCGACTGAACCGAACCGAAAGACAGCGAACGCTCGAACGCCTCCCTGGCGCGCTCCGGCGAGCCCGCCGCGAGTTCGGCGAGGCCAAGATTTTCGAATGCCTGCCCACGGTTGCGGTACTCGGTATCGGCAGCGAGCTTACGCAACGGCACCAGCGCTTCGTCGTACCGTTTCTGCCCGTACAGGAAGCGGCCGTAATTGTTCAGGCCCTGAGGATCTTCGGGTTCGAAACGCAACGCCTTTTGATACGACGCCTCCGCGAGCGCGTACTCTTCCTCGTTCTCGTAGGCCAGTCCGTACAGCACGTGCGCTTCGGAAGATCGGGGGGCAATTTCGAGCGCCTGCGCCAAACGCTTTCGGGCTTTGACGAACTCGCCACTACGCAGATACGCCTTCGCAACATCCAATTGCGCCTGCACGCGCTCGTCGTCAGGCGCGGGCTCCGGCAACGGACCCTCGTGCGTGGTGACGCATCCGGAAAGCATCAGCGCAACCGCGAGCAGGCACCAGTGCGCTAGCGCGCGTGCAGCAAACTCGGGAAATCGACTCGGTTTCGTCACTGTCTTGATCTCCTGTCAATGCAGCGTACAAGCGCGGTCAACCGCGCAGACGCGCCAGGTATCGTTCCTGACGCCGTGTTCGGTCCTGGACGCGGCCCACGAGCTGGCCGCACGCCGCGTCAATGTCCGCGCCGCGCGTCGTGCGCAGCATCGTCGCGTACCCGGCATTCATCAAGTAGGTCTGAAACCGCCTTACATCGTCCGCTTGCGGCGCCTCGAACCCGGCGCCGGGAAACGGATTGAACGGAATCAGGTTGATCTTGCACCGCAGATCCACAAGAAGTTTGGCCAACGCCCGGGCATCACCGAGCGAGTCGTTGACACCCTTGAGCAGGGTGTACTCCATAGTGAGCGATCGCCGGTCGCCGAGTCTGTCCAGATAATGCTTGCAGGCGTCCAGCAACGCCGCAATCGGGTATTTGCGGTTGATCGGCACGAGCCGGTCACGCAGTGCATCCGAGGGTGCGTGCAAGGACACTGCGAGGGATACGTCTGTGTGTTCCGCAAGCTCGTAAATTGCGGGCACCACACCTGCCGTGCTCACGGTAACGCGACGTTTGGAAATACCGAACGCAAGGTCGTCCATCATCAGCTGGGTTGCCTTGAGGACGGCATCCAGGTTGAGCAGAGGTTCGCCCATACCCATCAGTACGACGTTTGACACCTGCTCGCCGCGTTGCCGCAGAAACTGATCGCAAAGCCACACCTGGCCTACGATGTCGGCTGCGCTCAGGTTACCGTTGAACCCTTGTTTTCCCGTGGCGCAGAACGCGCAATCGAGCATACAGCCGATCTGCGACGACACGCACAGGGTATTCCGACCGCGGTCCGGGATGAGCACCATTTCCACCAGGTTGCCGTCAGACACCTCGAGCGCCCACTTGACGGTACCGTCCACCGACTGCCAACGCTGCACGACCTTCGGAAGGTGCAACGTCGTGTGATCGGTCAACCATGCCCGGTGGGCTTTCGCCAGGTCGGTCATCGCATCGATGTCGGTGTTGCCGTGGTGGTAGACCCACTTCATCAGCTGCTTGGCGCGATACGGTCGCCCCAGATGCTCGCTGAACAGGTCCGCAAGCTCGCCGCGCGGCAACCCGAACAGATTGACGCCGGCCACAGTCATCGGTCAGCCGCGGTCCTGAATGTCGTCATCACCGAAGAAAAACGCTATTTCCCGCGCCGCCGACTCGGGCGAGTCGCTGCCGTGCACGGCGTTTGCCTCCACCGATTCGGCGAAATCCGCGCGGATCGTTCCGGGATCGGCGTCCGCCGGATTGGTCGCACCCATGATGCGACGATTGAGCGCAATAGCGTCCTCGCCCTCGAGCACCTGAATCATGACCGGTCCAGAGGTCATGTAGGCCACCAGATCGCCGAAGAATCCCTTGCCCTCGTGCTCCGCATAGAAACCGCGCGCCTGCTGTTCCGTGAGGCGCAGCATTCTGGCGGCCACGATGCTCAGACCCGCTTTCTCAAACCGTTCATAAATCGCGCCAATGACATTCCTGCGAACGGCATCCGGCTTGACAATAGAAAACGTACGTTCAACCGACATCCAACTCTCCGACCACTCTCCGACAATCTATCCCTTCGCGCCATCCCCTCGCGGTGCCGTAGCCCGCGATACGCAACGCTGCATGCAATCTGCCGAAGAGGAATCGACGCTAGGCGTCTGATTTTCATGCGGTTATTTTGCGCACCTACGCGCTCTTCGGCTCCGCCCCGCTGGCGCGGCGGCGTATTATACGCGGATCATCCGCGGCCATGCGACCCGGTTACGTATCAGCCGCGAAGTCGCGCCACGACTTCCGCCACGCGCCGGCCCGCGTAGTCGATATCGTCGTTGGTTGTAAAGCGCCCGACCGTAAATCGCAACGACGCATGCGCCAGATCGTCGGGAATGCCCAGCGCACGTAGAACGTAGGAGGGTTCCACCACCGCCGACGTGCAGGCGGATCCGCTCGACACGGCGATGTCGTCCAATGCAACCAGCAGCGTCTCGCCGTCGACCCCGGCGAACGACACATTCAGGTTGCCCGCCACGCGTTGCTCTTCGTCGCCGTTCAACGCCGTGCCCGGTATCTGTTTAAGGTGCGCCCACAACCGATCGCGCCCCCTGCGAATGCGGGCCTGTTCCGACACCATGTCCTCGCCCATCAACTCAGCGGCATAACCCATGCCCACGAGTTGATGCGTTGGGAGGGTGCCCGAGCGCAAACCCCATTCCTGCCCTCCACCATGCATCTGCGCTACCAGGGATACCGGCGGCTCGCGACGTACATACAACGCCCCCACGCCCTTCGGGCCGTAGATCTTGTGACCGGACAGCGACACGAGGTCCACCGGGTCGTGCCTGGTGTCCAACGGCACTTTTCCAGCGCTCTGAGCGGCATCGACGTGGAAGGGGACACCGCGCGCACGACAGATTGCCCCGATCGATGCGACATCGTTGACCACGCCTATCTCGTTGTTGACGTGCATGATCGAAACGAGGCAGGTGTCCGGCCGGAGCGCTTCCTCCACCGCCCGCGGAACGATCAACCCGTCGCGCGCGGGGGGCAGATACGTGACGGAATATCCTTTCGTCTCGAGATACGCGCAGCTGTCGAGCACGGCCTTATGTTCGATAGAGCTGGTAACAATGTGCCCACCGCCCGCAGCTTCCGCAACTCCCTTGATCGCCAGGTTGTCGGACTCGGTGGCGCCCGAAGTCCAGACAATCTCCCTGGGATCTGCGTGCAACAGCCGCGCGACCTGTACACGGGCGAGCTCACAAGCCTCTTCCGCGTCCCAGCCGAACTGGTGGGACCGCGAAGCAGGATTGCCGAAAATGCCGTCCGGGGTGAGGTACTCTGCCATTTTGTCCGCAACCCGAGGGTCGACCGGCGTCGTTGCGGAGTAGTCGAGGTACACGACTCGTCGCCCGGCGTTGTCTTTCACCTGAGCGCTCACCTGAGTTGCAGCACCTGCCCATCCTGGCGCCGCGCAATACGTTGAACATCCCGGCGACTGACAAGATCGGCAAGAGAAATGCCGCTAAGGTAGTCATCAATCTGGACGCTGAGCTCGAACCAGAGGTCGTGCGTCAGACACTGCACGCCTTCCTGACAATCTGCGGCACCGTGACACCGCGTGGCATCCACGCCTTCCCCTGCCGCAGATACGATGTCCGACACGCTTATGTCGGCGAGCGGCCGGGCAAGCTGGTATCCGCCGCCGGGTCCGCGGCAACTCGACAACAGGCCGCTGCGCCGCAGCCGGCCGAACAACTGTTCGAGATACGCGCCGGAAATGCCTTGACGGGAGGACACGTCCGCAACGCTGACTGCTGCCGCATCCGAATGCAAAGCAATGTCGAGCATCGCGGTAACAGCGTACCGTCCTTTCGTAGTGAGACGCATGAGCGTACCGCCGAAAACGAGCTTCGAGTATGCAATACCCGACTATTTTGGTCTACTTTTCGGCCGGGTCTGCGCGCACACCGGAATGCAGATGGCTGAGAATACCCCGCACCATCTGAACCTCGGTCTCATCGAGCTGCACGCGCCGCAACAGGCGTCCCAGGCGCGTCATCGTCTGCCCGGGGTGTTCCGCATCCAGAAACCCGGTATCGAGCAATACCGTCTGCAGATGTTCGAGCAAGTGGCGTACCTGCGCGTCGGTCGCGGCGGGACGGTCCCACCACTCCGGCAGACCCAGACCCCGTTCCGACGCCGGCAGGTGTTCTCCGCCGACCGCACACGCGATCTCATAGCAGATGACCTGCACGGCCATCGCCAGATTGAGTGACGAGTACGCGACGTTCGCCGGAATCTGTACATGATAATTACACCGGTGCAGTTCGTCGTTGGACAGTCCGTTGGCCTCACGACCGAACAGCACCGCCACCCTCGGTCCCGCCATCAGTTCCCCCGGCAATCGGCGGGCGAGTTCGCGCGGATCAACCACCGGCCACGGAATGCGCCGCGACCGGGCGCTGGTGCCAATCACAAGGTGCGCGTCACCGATCGCGTCGTCGAGGGAATCACAAACCCGCGCCGAATGAAGCAGGTCTTTGGCACCGGCGGCCCGCCAGTCGGCCTGGGGGTCGGGGTAACGCAATGGATTCACGAGCACCAGATCCGAAAGACCCATCGTCTTCATCGCCCGCGCGGACCCCCCAATGTTGCCGGGATGGCTCGTCTCCACGAGTACCACGCGAACGTTGTCGAGCGACACCCCGCCCGATCTACTTCCCCGTACGTCCGATCCTGATACCATGCCGCCCCCTCGGATGTCCCAGAGGTTTGTGCCGGAGGCAATCGCTAAATGCAAGGCATGGTCAACATCGCGCGCCGCGCGGCACGAAACGCCGGCACCCTTCTGGTTCGCGCCATGGACCGCATTGATCGTCTGGAGATTGAGGAAAAGGCGACCAACGACTTTGTTTCCAACATTGACCGCGAGGCGGAAGCAACGATTGTCGACACCATCCAGAAGGCCTTTCCGGACCACGGCGTACTGGGCGAAGAATTCGGGACGCGCAACGAAGACAGCGAATACACCTGGGTGATCGACCCGCTCGACGGCACGCTGAACTACCTGCAGGGCATTCCGCATTTCTGCGTTTCAATCGGGGTGATGCACGGCCGGCACATCGAGCACGCGGTGGTACTGGACCCGGTGCGCGATGAGGAGTTTGTGGCTTCGCGGGGTCGCGGCGCGAGATTGAACGGCAAACGGATTCGCGTGAGCGCCACCACCAAGCTCGCAGACAGCGTTTTTGCGACCGGTATTCCTCCGGCCGCGGTACGCACCCGGCTGGCCCCGTACATGGAACAACTGCACCGCGTTACCGGAGCGAGCCGCGCCGTTCGGCGTACCGGCTCCGCAGCGCTAGACCTCGCGTACGTGGCGGCGGGACGCACCGACGGATTCTGGGAACCCGCATTATCTGTGTGGGACATTACCGCTGGGCTGCTGCTGGTGCGCGAAGCCGGTGGATTGGTGGGCGATCTGAACGGCGGCGACACGATGCTGAAAACGGGCGACACGCTGGCCGCAAACCCTCGATGCTTCCGCCTGCTCGTTCAGCTCTTTCGGGAATCACGCAGCGCCTAACGTGGGAACGACGTACGGCGATCGCTCAGGGCACTTCTTGCCCGGCTTCCTCTTTTTCCGGCACCAGCAGATCCTGGCGGGATATGTTCAGCCAGAGAAGCACGTTGGAGACCACATACAACGACGAGTACGTACCCACGCCCACGCCGATTGTGAGTGCAATCGCAAAACTGTGTACAGCCTCACCGCCGACGATCAGCAGCGCCAGCAGCACGAACAGCGTGGTGGCTGACGTAACCAGCGTTCGCCCCAGAGTTTCGTTCAGGCTTCGGTTGATGACTTCTTCCGACGATCCTTTGCGCAATTTGCGGAAGTTCTCCCGAATGCGGTCAGATACCACGATGGTATCGTTCAGCGAGTATCCGATCACGGCAAGCAATGCTGCTAGCGCCGGCAGGTCGAACGTCCACTGAAAAAACGCGAACAGGCCCACCACAATCAGCACGTCGTGGATTAACGCAATCACCGCGCCGATCGAGAATTGCCGCGTAAAGCGGAACAGAATGTAGAGCATTACAACGATAAGCGCCGCGAGCAACGCGAGTCCGCCGTCGTCGCGCAATTCTTCACCCACCGCCGGACCCACGAAGTTCGACTGCAGCATCTGGGCGTCCGGGTACTCGGCGCGCACTACTTCCAGAATGCGGTCGCCCATTTTCGCCTGCTCCACGTCCGGCTGAATGGGCATCTTCACGCGCAGTTCCCGGTCCGTACCGAACTGCTGCACAACGCCGTTTTCGAGACCCGCCGCTTCCAGCAGCTGGCGAATGGTCTCCGGCGGCACGGCCTCCACGAATCCGACTTCAACCTCGCTGCCCTCGGTGAAATCGAGGCCGAGGTTCAGGCCGCGCACCGCAAGCAGCGCAATGGACGCAACCACCAGCAGGATGGATACGGCCGCGGCAATCCGACGCGACCCCATGAAGTCGATCGAGAAATTCAAATCCAGACCTTCTGCAGTTTGCGGCCACCGTACATAAGGTTAACGATCGCCCGGGTAACCATCACGGCGGTGAACACGGACGTAACGATGCCTACTGCCAGGGTCACCGCAAATCCCCGCACCGGACCACTGCCGACGGAGAATAGAATGATGGCCACAAGAAACGTCGTGATATTGGCGTCGAGGATGGTCAGGAACGCGCGGTCGAAGCCCGCCTGAATCGCCTGTTGCGGCGAGCGCTCTTTGAGCTCTTCGCGTATCCGGGAAAAGATGAGCACGTTGGCGTCCACCGCCATACCTACCGTAAGCACGATCCCCGCGATACCAGGCATCGTGAGAGTCGCACCCAGCAGTGACATGATGGCGGTAATGAGGACGATGTTCAGCACCAGCGCGACGTTGGCCGCGAGCCCGAACGCCTTGTAGTAGAAGAGCATGAACACCAGCACGGCCGAAAGACCGATCTGAATGGCAATACGGCCCTGTTTGATGTTCTCATCGCCGAGGCTTGCGCCTACCGTGCGCTCTTCAACGATATACATCGGCGCAGCCAGCGCACCTGCGCGCAGCAGCAGAGCCAGGTCCCGTGCTTCACCCAGGCCAAGCCCAGTAATCCGAAAGCGAAATCCCAACGCCGCCTGAATGGTAGCGACGCTGATTACCCGACGGTCTTCCACCGTGTAGGGTTTCTGCACCTGCTCGCCGTTTTCCTCGACGGTTCTGAAACGCACCTTCAGTTCCTTGAAGATGATCGCCATCGGCCGTCCGATGTTGTCTTTGGTGTTGGCGTGCATGCGGTTGCCGCCATCGTTGTCGAGCGTGATGCTGACCTGCGGTGCTTGCGTTTCGGGGTCGAAATCCTGCTGCGCGTTCACGACGCGGTCGCCGGTAACGATGTTCGCTCGATTCAGCGTAACGGTGGACCCTTCGTAGTCGTAGGTTTCCGTCTGCGATACGCGCGCATCCTCGTTCGCGACCAGGCGAAACTCGAGCGTTGCAAACTTATTGATGATTTCCTTCGCGCGGGCGCTGTCCTGCACACCGGGCAGATCCAGTACGATGCGTTGCCGGCCGAGCCGTTGTACCAACGGTTCGGCGACACCCAGTTCGTTCACGCGCTGCTTCAGGCTCTGCACGTTCTGCTGTACCGCCAGATCTTCGAGCGACGTGATGTACTGATCGGTAAACGCCATACGGATTCCAGGTTTGCCGTTCACCTCGCGCGTGTCCACGGCCACACCTTCCAGCTGATCTTCCCCGACCAACTCCAGCGCCTGGTCGCGCCGGGCTTCGTCCGGAAACCCGATCTCAATCCCGCCGTTCTTGATCCAGCTGCCGCGCTCGTAACGTATGCGCGCCTTAACCAGCGTATCGCGCACGGACTCCTCGGTACTGTCCAGGCGATCACCGATGAACTTGTTCATGTCCACCTGCAACAGGAAGTGCACACCGCCCGATAGATCGAGGCCCAACGACATCGGCCTGCCGCCCATATCGCGCAGCCACTGGGGAGTGGTGGATGCCTGGTTGAGTGCAACCACGTATTCACGATCACCGTCGTTCAGCGTTGCGTTGACGAGATCGCGACCGCGCAACTGGTCTTCCTTACTGCTCAGGCGAATCACTGCGACGCCGGCGTCAATCTGGTCCGCCGATACCGCAATCCCGGCCGCCTTCAGCGCCGCCTCAGCGCGCTCGAGGTCCGCCGTTTCCACAGCGTAGTCGTCACTGGTGCTCTTGATCTGCAGCGCGGGATCGGGCTGATACAGGTTGGGGGCCGCATAGATACAGCCAAGAATCGCCACCAGCAATACGAACAGGTAGCGGCCGATCCCATGGGTGTTCGGCGGCCGCTGGGTCCGCGGCAAGCCCAGCAGGCTCTCGCCGACCAAGCCGTCCCTAGCCATAATCAACCGCCATCAAGTGATTTGAGAGTACCTTTCGGCAGCGTCGCACCAATCGAGCTTTTCTGGAACCTGAGCTCTACGTTCTTGCTGACTTTTACCCGCACGAAGTCCTCTTCGACCTTCGTGATCTCGCCCACCAGACCGCCGGCGGTAACGATCTCGTCTCCGGCACTCAGGCTCGCCATCAGTGTCATATGTTCCTTACGACGCTTGCTCTGCGGCCGCCACAGCAGGAAATAGAAGATCAGAATGAAACCGCCGATAAACAACAGTTGGGTCAGTGCAGCGTTCGGCGGCGGACCCTCGGCCGCATACGCTGTGGTCTCGAAAAAATTCATCAGGGACGTTCCCAAACGCTGCGCAGGGTGCTGGCAAGGCTGCGCAATGTACCCGTTTCGATTGACGCGCGCAAACGACTCATAAGGTGATGATAGTAGTGCAGATTGTGGTGCGTCATCAGGATTGCTCCCAGCATCTCGCCGCAGCGATCAAGGTGATGCAGATAGCCGCGCGAGTACTGCGCGCACGTAGAGCACGCGCAGTCCGGATCCAACGCTACGTCCGCGTCGCGGTGCGCGGCGTTGCGGATTTTCACGACACCGCGACTTGTGAATGCGTAGCCGTTGCGAGCATTGCGCGTGGGTAGAACACAGTCGAACATGTCCACGCCAAGCTCCACACCGCGCAGAAGGTCCTGCGGTGTGCCAACGCCCATAAGGTACCGCGGATGTGCCGGCGGCATCCGAGGCATGAGGTCAACCAGTACCGCATCCATCTCCGCTTTCGTCTCACCGACCGACAGACCACCGATCGCATAACCGTCAAACCCGATGTCGCAGAGTGCATCCAGGCTCCTCGCCCGCAGCGCCGTGTGCATACCTCCCTGAACGATGCCGAAGAGCAGGCTTACGTTCTCGCCGTGCGCACGCTTGGACCGTTCGGCCCACCGCAGCGAAAGCGCCATGGATTCGCGTGCCTGGGCTTCGCTTGCCGGATATTCGGTGCACTCGTCCAGCACCATCACCACGTCGGCGCCCAGATTGTGTTGAACCTGCACGGAGCGTTCTGGCGACAAAAACACTTTATCGCCGTTGATCGGGGAGCGGAATCGCACACCCTCTTCCGTGATCTTGCGCAGTTCGCCCAGGCTGAACACCTGAAATCCGCCACTGTCCGTAAGAATTGGGCCATTCCAATTCATGAAATGGTGCAGCCCGCCGAATGCGCGCACGCGCTCGTCTCCCGGTCGCAGCATCAGGTGGAAGGTATTGCCGAGCAGAATCTGGGTACCGACTTCCGCCAGCGCTTGCGGCGTCATCGCTTTTACGGTGCCGTACGTGCCGCAAGGCATGAAACACGGAGTCTCGACGGAACCATGCTGGGTGTGCACCCGGCCCCGGCGGGCCGCACCATCGCGCGCGAGGAGTTCAAACACGTAACGCGTCCGTTTCATGCCCACGGCCGGGAATAAACATTGCATCGCCGTAGCTGAAGAAACGATAGCCATCACCCACCGCATGCGCGTAAGCGCTCATGGTTCGGCGATACCCGGCGAACGCACAAACCAGCATCAGCAGCGTCGACCGCGGCAGATGGAAGTTGGTGATCAGTCCGTCCACTACCCGAAAGCGAAATCCCGGCTTAATGAACAAACGTGTCTCGCCACACGCCGGTACAATTCGTCCGGTAGCCTCGGTACCCGCTTCGAGGGCCGCGGCTTCGAGCGCACGCACCACCGTGGTACCCACCGCAACGACCCGACCACCACGCGTTCGGCAGGCATCAATCTCCTTCGCAAGCTCGGCATCGACCTCATATCGCTCCGGATGCAGCGCGTGCGATTCGATGTCGTTACCTCGCACCGGTTGAAAGGTGCCCGCCCCCACGTGCAGCGTAAGCGCCTGTACGCGCACGCCGCACGCTCGAAGTTGCGCGAGCAGCGCTTCCGTGAAGTGCAAACCCGCCGTCGGCGCCGCGACCGCACCGTCCACTGCCGCATAAACTGTCTGATACGCCGAGTCGTCTCGCGCATATGCATCGCGTTGAATATAGGGGGGCAGCGGCAGTGCGCCGTGTTCCTCCAACAGTCGAGCCACGTCACCGGGCGCCTGCAACCGGTACAAGTCACCGACCCGTTCCAGCACACGCAATCCCGCACCCGCAACCGAAACTATCCGACCGCGCTTCAACGGTTTGCTCGCGCGGACCTGACACAACATCTCGGAGCCGTCGAAGCGCTCAACCAGAATCTCTACCCGCCCACCGGAATCCTTCACACCAAAGAGACGGGCACGCACAACGCGGGTGTTGTTTACAACGAGCAGATCGTCCGCGGAAAGCACGTCCGGGAGGTCCCGGAACAATCTGTTTTGCAAAGACTTTCCAACCACAAGCAAGCGGCTGCAATCGCGTTCGGCGAGCGGGTTTTGGGCGATCCGCTCCGGTGGCAGGTGATAATCGAAATCGTCCAGATGCATTGGCTTTACCGGCCAACTCCACGTCGGGCGCGCAGTGTAATCGCGCAATCCGTCAGCTACCAGAGTCCGCGCAACGCACGGCCGTCGCTGCGCTTGTCAACGGATTGCGTGTTTCGGCAGAATGCGGGCCCCGTGCCGTCGCCGGTAGCGACGAACGGCCACGTCCTGTGCCTGGGTGGCGAAATTGGTAGACGCGCCAGACTCAAACTCTGGTGGGGTAAAACCCGTGTCGGTTCGACTCCGACCCCAGGTACCAATGAATTCATTGGTAAAACGAGATTTCCGATTTTCGACCAGTCTACTTTTTCGGACTTGGTAGACGAAAAAATAGACGCTACGCGGCTCCTTTCGACCAACAGACGGGAGCACAGACATGATCCGAACCACACAACCGCGCCCCTGCGCACCACGCCACCCATTGATCGATCCCGACGATCCTGAGGGCACCCAGCTGGCCATCTGTGCCGTGCTGGCCTTGCTGAAGGATTACCGCTTCACGCAGGTCGAGCAGTTCGAGAACGCCGACGCCCGCATCAAGCCCGACTACCTCGTTGGCGAGATCCGAATCCTCGAGGGATTGGATTCCGCGGTGAGGTACTTGGCCGATCTGGCCACTGCGCAACGCTCGGCAATCCGGGAGGTAAAGCCATGAGCCCGCACGAACGCGAACAACTGCAGGCACGATTTCGCGAAGCCATCGACGCAGCGGCCAAGGCGGTGAAACCGGCGGAGCTTCGTGCGTGCGAATCTCGATTGAACCACGTGGCCAACGGGCGCATCCCCGGTGAGCTGCGCGCCCAGGTCGGGGACGTCGACCACGTGGATTCTGCGCTGGCGAACGCCACGAACATGCTGAGGTTCATGCAGACCGCACTGACTCATGCCGACTGGCCGCACGAACTCGCCGGCGAGGAAAAGACCGGCGCTTTCTTCATCTTCGAGCACATCGTCGGATTGCTCGACAGCGTGCAAGCCTACTCAGACGCCGTGTCGGGGCTTCGAATGGAGATCCACAATGGAACGTGACGTCAACCCGTACTCCCGTACATCTGCCACGAGGGCTCAGACCCCCGTGCAATCCACAGTCTCGCAGTGCCACCAGACCCTCGCGCTGCTCGAACACCAGTTCTATGACGAGCACAGCGAGGGCATAGAGTTGGGTTTCGATGAGTGCTGCGGCCTGCGCTTCACCCTCGCCGGGATACGGGATGCGCTGATCTGGGTGGTGGAGGAACTCGACAAACCCTAGCCTCCCGGCCCGCTCCGTGTGGGTGGGCTTTCCTCCAAAGCGGTCATGCGATTCTGGCTGCTTCTACCGCCGTTCACGGCCAAGAGGAGACAAAGCCTCACTAGCAAAAACCTTCGAATCGCCGGAATAAGTTGATTGATTCCCTCGTAACGACGCTCTTGATGTCTTTCTCTGCCTCAGGCCATTCATCTTCAAAGGTTCCGTACCAAGACCACGATGGCGCGAAATACCCGTCTTTATGCTGAGTATCGGTTAGGTATTCAAAATTTAGCTTTATCGCATTTCGAAATTGCGGCGCTAATTTGTGTTTTGGGTTATCGATCAGTGTGAGTGGGGTTAACCCATACTCTGCCCAGTCGGACGGATTCACTGCAATCGCCGATATCGCAAGTTGATAGAAGTGTTGTATGGGTTGTTCGAACTGATCAACGGGGTAGTTCTGAGATCTAACCAATCTGTCTAAAACGAGTAAGTCGTGCATTTCCAAATGATTTGCAGCCGCCAAGGTATCCATTAGTTGAGCATTTAGATTTTCTCGAACTTCGAGATCACAATGTTCGGGCCACCTGTACATATATCCCACGATTTCCGCTCTAGGATTAATCAGACACTCACTCGCATCACGGGCTTTCCACCATGGAGCGTGGGCGGCGTTTTCAACATTGTCGGGTACTATCGGCCAAGCTTCTTTTGCCTGATCAAAAGTATTCATCAAATATCTCATAGCGTTCTTGACCAGCAAGTTCGATGGCGGTTGATCGCAACGAGATAGGATTTGGAGTGCTACGGTGGTAGCTAACACAGAGGACTCTTTCAGTCGAACGTCGGGCTCAAGCGCCTGACCGAAACCTCCGTCTGAATTTGTATAAACTGCTAGCGCCCTGACTACTGGCTGGGTGATGTTAGATTTTTCACATTGAACAAGAGCAATATCGATCGATCTGCCGTGTTTCGTAAGCCATGAATTTGCGTTGTCGAGGTTAGCCATTCAATTACTCTGGCAAATATTTGAGCCTCGCACCATCAAAAAGTAACTACAACAATTCACCTGGTTAATACTGACAGACCGTTGTCACCAACGTCGGCTTGGGGTCGTGTACGGCTGAAGCCCATGCGCCTAGCCTACGTCCGCTATCGCCAATACCCTACAGACACCCGCGCCGGTCTCGCTAGTCTATTGCTCACCCCGATGGGTGCCCGGCCTTAGTGCCAACAAAGAGCTAGTGGCTTACGAATCGGGGCGCGTGCCGGGCTTAGGCCCGGTGCGCTCTCTCCGTGCTTCGCAGCACTGCACCCAACGTAGGGATCTGGCTACAGCAAGTTGTTGCCATAACCCCACAAGACTGAACCGAGAGCCGCGCTGACCGCGAGATATACGCGAGCGCGGCGGCGCGATGAATAAACATCAAGTAGAGCCCTGTCGAATTCGGTCTCGACCTCTGAAGCAGTTTCTTCGCGACCTCGTTCTCTAGCGACGCGAGCGAAAGTCGACTGCATATCACCGAGATGTTCCTCCGCCCAGTCGTGAACCCAAGCTGCAAAGATCTCCGATACGATTACGCTCGCGACGACCACCGAACCAGATGCAGCAAAGAAACCCGGATCGACGTGCCCGAAAACTTCGAGAACTAGTGAAACGATGCACCAAACCCAGGCCAAGTGGGTAGCCTGAGAAGGATGATCTAGAAAATAGCCGACGAGGCGCCGGTCCATTTCCGACGTAACGGTTCTTCGATGCACGACGTGTCACACTCCCTCTCCGCTTTGTGTGTGCGATCGTACAGACTCTCGGATCAAATCGCTGGCGTGATCCGGTGCGTCGGATTTGAGCGTGTTCAGTGTTGCGTCGTCTGACTCAGCGGCGCACTTCCTTGTCTGCGCCACCTTGTAAGCTTCGTCCAGGGACTTGGCACCGGATAGAACCGAGTCGGAGAGTTCGCGGGCGTGGCGCAGCACCGCGCGTGATCGACTGATGTATGCCTTGTCGAAATCCCCAGTTGAGTTTTTCAACTCGGAATGCACACCTCGTTTCGGCTCTGGATGTATGCGAGCAACCGCCATCGCCCTCTGCCCCTTGGTCATGTGCCGGTATTCACATTTTCCCACCAACAGAAAGACTATGCTTAGTGTCCAATACTGAGCGTAGCGGATTGAACAAATGAGCGAGAAGTTCGAAGTTGACGGGAAGCATTTCGTGTACGTAGAGCATGACGGCATGGTTACAGTGTGGGAAGTGACGGGTTCGCCGAATAAAACGACACAAGTTGGCGAGTCCACAGAATATACAGCGAAACTGCTTGCCCATGAACTGAATGGCGAGACCGCTTAGCGAACCGCCCAGCGCCAGCTCGATCTGACCGTCGCGAAACCGGCTCCTAGCTAGTAGGCAGTTTTACGGCGCCAACCGCAAGAGTGACCTGGCTTTCTCGATCTCCCCCTTGACGAACTCCAGCCGCTCTGCAGGCGTCGCGCCGCTCGGCCAGTACTTGAGATCCAAACCGAAAATGAATCTCCTCCCGTACCCTGAGCGCTTCGTCCTCCAGACGTTCCAGTAGTGCTTAGGCGGCGCTCTATAATTTGTAGCGCCATCGTCGACTTCTTCGCCGTAGAGTTCTCTTGGTGCGCAAACGCCTTGCTCACGTGCCTGAGCCTCCAGTTGATTCTGTCAAGTTTGGATGCATGATTCGGGATGCAAAAAGAAAAAGCACCAGCGCAGACCCTGGGCCCATCACCCTGAGGTTGACAAGAACACCATTACCAGATGCGGACACACTCATGTATGTCAACCCAAGCAGCACTAGACATCCAATGCACAAGTAGTGAAGGAATCGACTAAGGGTACCAGCGTCGGTAACGCCCGACATGTGCCTTAACAGCAGCAACGCGACGTACAGTACGCCCAATCCCCAGCGCAAGGCCGAATCTGAATTCCATACGGCCTCGGTCACGAAAAGAACCGATACCATCAGAAGGGCGATACCGACACGGAATTTCACGAACACTCCAGCCTAGCAGGGATCCCGGTAAACCAAGCAAAGCTGCTCAGTAGAACTGGTATCGTAACACTCCACACGAAACGTAGAGACACAGGTTCTAACGTTCGTGATTTGAACTCCGGAGCGAATTGCCGCAGCAACAAATCTATCTACATTCATTCCTCGCTGAAAAGTGTATTCTCCATTGAAGTCCCTTGGCAGATCGGGAATCGTGTTGTTGTCAGTATCGCGCGACTCACCGGGAACAATCCCAAACACGACATCAGTATTCCCGTTTATGCCCGTAATCTTTACCAGCGCCGTCGAGCCGTCCGCGAACGTGATGTCCAGAACCACGTTTACTTCGATCACTTTCCCAAGGAACGCAGCAACGCTAGCTACATACGCATAGTACTTGTTCACCAAGCTCGCGTTTGACCAGATCCAGTCGGTCACGCGGTTCTGAGTTTGCGAGGAGCCCGTTAGATCGTATGCGGATGCTGCAATCGAAGAGGGGATGACAATCTCCTCCTGGCCAAAGTTCGCTTTAACGACCATCAATTCATCGAACTGTACCCGTTTAGACGCAGATGTGCTCGTTAAGACTGGAACCTTGGTCGGCGGCCCCCATCCTCCAGCCAGTGCTTGGACCATGTATGTCTTAATCTCTTCCCGCTCAATGTCGGCAACGGTAAAGACCGTCCCTTCGCTTGAGATCGAGGCGATCGACAATGCTTTTTGCGTCGCGCCATCGCACTCGTAATCACACAAGTAGTCGTTAGCCGATGCGGTAGCGGAAATCATCAGTATGAAAAGCGATCCAACAATCTTGGTCATGTTACCTCCTACATGAAATATCGGCTAGGAAATGCCGAGTCATCAAACTAGGTGAACATCCAGGCTACCTCAACAGAAACGTCAGATCTTTCATAGTATCTCCATACTGTAATATCACGATGATGCTACAAAGGGCCTATGTGATATCACAGTAATGTCACGGCCGGCGACTCCGAACTCGTCGACGATGATAAACTGGTCCACCAGACATGGAAACTGGAGTCCTCGATGCCATTTGCAGATGTAAATCCGGTGGAGGCGCTAGAGCCAGGGTTGATAGGGCTGGGCTTTCTGCTTGCATTGTTGTCTTTTTGGCTCTTGTTGCGCGAACAGCGGCGCTTGCAGAAACAGCCCGCAGATCAATGAGCGAGAAGCTCACTCCATGAAATATCCATACTGCGATATCACGGTAATGTCATCGAGTTCAGCGTTCGATACTAAGGTAGCTCGTAGCCACGGAAGGGATCACCGGCGCCGTCTCTACGCATCACCCCGAACTCTGCTTCTCCAAGACAGGTTCAGACGCGAAATCGAGTGTTACGTACCAGCTGAAAGAACGATGAACTAATCGCAGCGCACCAGCTTTGCATTGTGCAGGTGATAGAGAGGTGCCATCCCAAGATTGGTCGGGACTTGCAATCGATTGATTCGTCCTGAGAAGGCACATATTTTCCCAGCTTTTTCGTGTCCAATCTGCGCTAGTCTGTCTTTCTCGAGACTGCTGGAGAAAAAAAATAGTAAGTAGCTGTCATAACCAGAAGCTTCTACTTCGCCGGATCTAGTGTCGGGACATACGTTCGTTAAGGCTGGTGCAACATCTTGCTCGGCAAAAACAACACAACCACGCACCACGGCCGTGCGATTGATGAGATTCGGAGAGATTCGCTCTCCCACAACGAGGTTTACTACCGATTGATCGCGCGAGCCGCATGCCGATACAGTGAAAAATAGAAGTGTGGCGATTAACACACGCAGGACGTTCTTTAGCATCCCGAGTTGCCTCGGATGACGCGGCAGGTACCCACGGCATCAAACCTCACGACACTGCGTGCACCACTCGGTGGAATTATCCCGTGAACTCCGATCGGGATCCCGTTTCGGGTTAAGTCGTCGCGTCTTTTGCGCCACACGATTGTATTGGTTGCACGTTGTCGACCAGTCGTGATCGCGTATGTAGGCCCCCAGATAATTGCGAGTGCACCGTGCAGAGATGATTCTTTCGCGTTAGACACCGGGATTGGTCGTCGCCACCCGAACGTGTTATCTCGAAACCAACGTGTTTCCTCAATTGCCACCGTGAAGAACCAGGATGAGCCGCTACGACTACCGAAATAGTTATCCTGTGCCCACATTGCGCCCTGCTCGGCGTTAGTTACTTGATCGTAGGCCTGAAGCAAGAATGCGTCGTCAAATTTAGTATATCCGGTGCCAGAAAGATTATCCCTCACACGCGGGGACGGCGTACCCCAATCTCTCAATCGATCCATCAGGGATCCATACGCAACGCCAAATTTCTCCCGCGCTCGCCACCCGCGTTCCCAATATCCTGGTTGCATCCAGGGTTCGTTGGAGAGTCCAGTCGGTCCTCCAACTTTCACCGCGTCTGGATTGACTGAGAAGAAAACAAAATCAGTTATCCTCGGTGCGCGAACGTAGGTATTCGGCACCGGATCTTTGTCAGTATATGGCGGACGTACGATGGGCTCGGAGTCCTCAAAGTTGTTCTTGGGCTTCGGATCGAACCCACTCGGATCCACGAGCGAAAGGGGATTGTTCAGAACGTACGCGTACCGGTTGTAGCTCTGTGAGAAAAACGGTGAAGGCACCAGCGGATCCGCCGACACAAACCGCCCCAGGCGCGGGTCGTAAACCCGGCCGTTCATGTGGATGAGCCCTGTGCGGTTCAGCTGCTCATGCCCGGTAAATCCTCGGTAGTCTTGCCAGAAGTCTTCCTCCAGAATGTCGTCCATGCTGGCCTGAGTGATGTCCTCGGACCAGTCGCCCTCGCGGCGCCCGCCATAGGGATCGAAGCTCACGTCTGAGGCGACGCTGCCGGCATGGTTTGACGTCGCGTCCACAGACCCCAGCGCGTCCCGGTGCACAAATCGGTTCCAGGCTTCGTAGGTACTGTCCGGTTTTACGCGAAAAATGAAGGTCGACGAGTCACTGATCCGATAACGCTGGATCTTCGTGTAGGCGTGCCCTGCGGGCGGCAGGTACTCCTCGTAGTCGCCCAGGTAGACGGTGGTGGCGTTGCGCTGAACGCCGTTGTCGTCCCAGGTCTCCTTGCGCACGAACCGGATGCCATCCGGGTCGTACCAGAACTGATCGCGTGCGGTTGGCGATGACGTAGTTGAACTGCTGCCGACGGTAACCTTGGTGACGAACCCTCGGCCGTCGTAGTCCAGGTACGTGTCGTCGCCGCTGGTGGCGTTGTAGCGGGTGATGTTGCCGCCGCTGTCGTAGACGAGCGTGTTGCTCGTACCGGCGATGGTGGCGGAGGTGAGCCGGTGCGGTATCGACGAGGAGCCGTAGCTGTACGAGACGTCCAAATCGCCGCTGACGTTGGACGTTTTGCTCGTGAGGTTGGCATACGCGCTATAGCCGAAGTCGAGTTGTCGCGATGTGCCCCCGGTCGTGGCTAGCCGCGTCAGGCGTTCCAGCGCGTCGTAGGTGGCGGTGTCGGTGCGATCGGTGCCTTGGCGATCAATACGCTGATGCATCGAGCCATTGCTGCGCCATTTGTACTCCAGGTCCTGCGTCAGCGTCGGGTTCGAGGGGGTCCCCGTCTTCTGCGTCAGTAGGCGTCCGGTAAGCGAATCGTGCGTGCGCACTGTCCGCGACGCGTTGTTGTAGAACTCCTCTTCAATCCAGTTGCCCCATACGTCCGTAGCTGTCCAGGCATGGCGCACGATGGAGTTCTGTTTGACTAGCGTGAGGTAGCCACGGGCGTTGTAGATGTTGTCATACGTGACGACCGCGGGTGCGGGGCTCGGCGGCAGGTGTCGGGACGATACGCGCCCCTGGCTGTCGTAACTGTACGACCGCGTATAGTTGCGGTTGATGATCCCCGGGACGTACATGTCGGTGTCGATCTGGGTGAGCTTGCCGTCGCTCGCGCGGTATGTGTAGTCTTCAGTAAAGTAGTTGTTGCTGCGCGATTCGAGTGCACCGGTGGCGTACGGTGCGTCCCAGTTCCAGGTATTGGTCACCGCGCCGCTCTGACCGTAGCGGTCGACCCTCTGCGTCACCCGGCCGAGCTTGTCGTAGGTGTACTTGGTGGTCTGTCCTAGCGCGTCCGTTGAGTCCAGTATCTGCCCTAAGCCGTCGACGTCGAAGGTCGTCGTGCCGGTGTTGGGTTCGACCAGCTGCGTGCGGTTACCGAGGGCGTCGTAACTGATCGTTGCGACGGTTTTGCCGCCAGTGACCACCGAATCGAGGTTGCCGTTCGAGTCGTAGTCGTACGTCGTGGTCACTGCGCCGGTCATGCCTTTCGCATCGATGGTTTGCACGATCTGGCCCAGTTCGTTGCGTTCGACCTCTTTGCGGCGCGTAACGTTCGACAGCCCCGGCCGTTTGACGGTCTCGGTGATGGTCTCTCTGATTGAACCTGGTGAGATGCCCCACGAGTGGGTCGTGTAGCCGCCATCGGGACGGTCGGTTCGGGTCACGCGATTCATGCGGTCGTAGGTAAACTTGGTGCAGTGCGACGATGTGCCGCAGCTCAACGCGCTGCCACTTGAGAAGAACGGCCGTGAGACATACTGCAAGCGCCCTTTCGTGTCGTACTGCTGAATCGTGCGGTGCCAGCCATCGCCGCTGTCGAACGCTTCGACATCCGTGCCGACCTGCCGCTGCAGCTTGTCGAGGTAGACCACCCGTTTGGGTGCGACCTGGGTGGATCCATTGGTCGTGGTCGAGGTGATCTTCACCGCACCTTGAGGCACTGCGCAGTACAGTCCACAGGACGCGTAGTCGATAGTGGTCTCGGTACCATCGGGAGCTTCCGTTCGGATCACTCGACCGAACGGGTCGTAGTCGGTATAGGTCGTATTGCCATCGGGATCTTCACTTTCCTTGGGTAGCCCAAAACGCAAGTCGTACACCAAATCGGTGTGCTGATTGAGGGCATTGGAGAGCACCGTTGGGTAGCGGTCCTGCGTATACGACGTCCAACTTACCACGCGCGAGGTGAAGTCGGAGCCGGTGATGGTTGCCTTCCAGAGGTTGTTGCCGGACAGCGTGTAGGTTGTTTTCAGATTGTTGCTCGTACCGGGTGCGAGATCAGACACCTTGGGCGTCGCAGTGCCGGTAAAGTAGGTCTGCGTCTGCACGACCGTTTTCGCGGTCTCTCCGGTGGCGTCGTTGGTCGTGGTGATGCGCGCGGGCTGATTGAGCACCCAGTTCGAGGCGTCGTTATGGAAGTTGGTGGTGACGGTGCGGGTCATCTCGACCCCGTTTACCCACCAGTTCGGGACTTCGCCCCAGACCTGCGGGTTATTCGTGTTGCTGCCGAGGCTCTGCCCAGTCTTGGTCTCGCTTTTGAGCTGCGTGGGGTATCGGTGGAGGGTTCCTGACGTAGGACAGGAACCGCTCGACGGCGATGACAACGTTCGAAAACAAGGGGTTCGTATTTCTTCCGAGCCGCCAAACGTACCGGTCAGGCTTTGCTGCCAGATCGTGCGGCGCTCCACGTACGGGTAATGAATATTCCCGCCCGTAGTGTGCGAGTTCCACGAGGTCTCCGATCGACCGAGATACTCCGTGTGTGAGCCGAATGTGTTGTTGAACGCGCGGGTCGCGCTCACGCGGCCGATGAACGGGTGGTCGAGGCGCGTCTGGTAATAGGTGTAAATACCGCGGTCGACGTCGCGCACCTTGACCTCGTAGAAACCGATAAACCCGCGATCGCCATCGTCTTTCCAGGGATTACCCTTGTACCAGTACTGCCACTGGCGTGTACCGGAGCCAATGCCATCGGACTTGCGCATGTCGTGTACAACCAGCGCGCTCTGGCCCGTCGCGGACGGCGCGATGGTGCTGCCGAACGGCGCCTCCGAATAGTGCCGCGCGTGGCTGCCACCGCTGATGGCGGTGTAGTAAAACTGTGTCTTCGCTTCCAGTCCGTCGGTAAACGTGCGTACGACAATGGGACTGGTTCCGCCACTCTGTGTAACCCAATACAGTTCCAAGGGCTCAAGGCACGTTGCCACGGAACCTGCTTCGTTGTAGCCGCACTCCTGCAGTTGGTATAAGCGGTTATTGCCGCCGGACACATTGCTGTCGAGACGGTACTCGCGCACCTTTTTGCCGTTCATCAGAACGCGAATCGTGTGCAGATACGATTGCCGTCGAATCGTTCCGCTGGACGTGCCGAGGTCCACGGTTGTCGGATCAAGGTCCGAACGCGGTCCGTATTTGAACTCGATCTTGGCGCCGGAGTAGTCGATCGACTTGATGGTCATCATGCCGTACTCCTCGTACTTCTCGTAGGTGTACGTCATCACGTCGCCATGGCCGTTCGCAACGTGGCGAATGCCCCAGGTGTATACAGGGTTCAAGCCCACCCAGTTGCCGACGCTGTTGACTTCGCCACTCGCGATCACCTGCGATGCCGTGGTGTCGCCAAATTTGGCGACCGAGCCGTCGGGGTACTCGACCTGGAACCAGATGGAAACGCCACTGCTTGATTTCTGCGTCACGCGAATCAGCGGGTTGTTCTCAGGCGAATAGGTGGCGTTCGTGTTCCAGTAGGAACCTGACAGAAGGTTCAAGCGCGTGCCGTCGAGACACAGGTACGTTAACGCACCGGTCGTCTGGCAGCGGTGGATACGCGACACGCCCTCAAGACTCACACCATAGCCCAGCACATCATCGGCGGCGTAAAGGTCGGTGATGTCGCCCTGACGATGACTGTCGTAGTTGACCGAGATCGCGGGTTGTAAGCCATTGACTCCGGGAATCGCTCGAACCGGCACATTGAAGGTCGCTGAGCCACGCCGTGTGACGTCCGTGTTGTAGGGCGTGGTGCCGGCCTCGCTCGTCGAGGCGATGGGAATCTCGGCATCGCGTGTGACGCTGACGGTGTGCTCCGTCCCGGAGACCTTGCCGCAAGCGACGGTGCCGCCGAAGTTGTAACACGTCCACAGCTCGAACACGTAGTCGCCGGAGGGGAGGCTCGCGAAGGTGCGCGAGGTGCTCGGTGGGCCCGCGTACTGCCAACTCGCGCCGTTCAACCGCAGATAGTAGCCAGAAGTCCAGGTGATCGTGAAACTGCCGGACGTGCTGGATGTGGGTCCCGAAATCGATGCGGCCCGAGCTACGCCGCCGATGACACAAAAAGCGAGGCTGGTTACGAGCGCGAGGTATCGAATGTTCATTCCGCCAGGCTCCCGTTCGCCAGAAGCCAGGTGAAGTCGTCGCAGGTCCGATCGACCTGCCGTGCTTCGCCCACTTCGCCTTCTTCGAAACAGCCCGTGGCGTGGTCGGCGATTTCATCGGGAAAGTGGCTTGCGTACACGTCCCGCAGACCGTCGCAGTTCGCGTAGTCGGCTTTCTTCGATTGTGAGAGGCATTTGCCGTAGTTCGCCGCCGCGGCGTTGCGCGAATTCTCAAACTGCAGTTCGGCCGGGGTACGCAGTTCGTCAGCCAGTGCGGTGCCACAGGCGCCGACGAGTAACGCAGCGGCGACGATGGTGCGGTGGGTAACGACAAGGCGTTGGTACAAGCCAACGGGTTGATCGTGGCGCATTCGATTCCCTCCTGTGCGATATCTCCTACGTTGTACGCCCGTGATGGGCACGATCGCAACGATGCGCCCACCACTGAAAGCGCGATGGTGCGTTGCACCTACAGGATCTCTGCAGAGTTGGTCATCCGAAACGAGAAGTTGTCGGTGTTAAACCATTGAATGAAAAAATCCAGCGGTCAACTAGATTGGCCAGGTGATATCACGCAGCCAATATGCTCCACGCGTGATATCAGACTATGGAGGTTTTATGGATGTGGTTGGCAACCGTTGCAGCAACGTCAACCGGTTTGCGATTGAATAACTCGACTGCCTTCGGCTCACCCACTCCCCGCGGGAAGCCTCTAGACTGAGGTCAATTCAGATTCGCACTATTGATCTGTGCTTACGATTCCACCCAACGCGCTACGGTCGGCGTGCGCTGACGTTCAGGCGATATGTGCACTGAATGCGTGAAACAGTTGTTCTCGGAACCCGTCGATCTCGCGGGCCATGCGTTCCGCTTGAACCGCGGTCAACCCGCTGGTCCGTTCGAGGACGTCAGGAAGCGTGTCCAGCGCGATCACGGTGGCTTTGATGATGTCGGCGAGTTGCTCGCGCACCTCATCCACCGCGACGAGCTCGCCATACTCTCGACGCAGCTGCATCAACTCCCGTTCCGATTTCACCCAATGGAGCCGATCGTTCGGCCGGAGATGTTGCAGTTCGCCATCGATCACAGGCTGGCAGAGGTAGGGCGCAGCGGTCGCTAGGTACCAGGCATCATGCCCGCTGATCTGGCCATCGGGCGGGACACCCGACAACGCCTGCCGCGTGCCGTTCCAGTTCTTCCCGAACGCATTGGCCAGCGCGTTCACACTCCAGAGTCGACGCATGGGCAGAACATCACCCATGGCGTCCTGTGGGCGTCACTCTGTGATCTCCCACGGGAAACCGAAGGGGGAGCCCCAATCTTCTTCGCATAGGGCGGAGAAAAACGCTCGAAATCCGCCGGCTGGCTAGCGCCCGCGGTGGACGCATCCCCAGAAGGACCCGTAAAGCTTTTAAGATCATGAGGTTGCGAGCTACTTATAGCTAGTGACGCACGCGGTTGCGAGTGATCATGGCCGATTGCCGAGGCCTGAACGGTTCGGGTCCGACGTAGTCTGGATCCGGTGGCAAGAAGGTTTGGCCATTGATCACCTTCGGCCGCTGAATCGGTGGCGGACGGAACGCACTGGCCCGATGGTCTGACGCAACTGATATCGTGACCGGTACACTCAGCGGGGCTGGCCATTTGAGCGTTAGTGCGGTTTCACGTGCGGCTCGCTGCGCTGATAGGAATACGCGGTGCTTGGCCAAGTCCGAGCCCAATAGGCTACTCAGCCCGAACAGCGGCGCGCACTGCTCGGCCACCACCTCTAAGAGGACATCGCGCGCACCCGACTTCCATGTGCGGATCAGTCGCTCGACCTTACTGTGCGACTGTTCGAGCGCACGCACTGCCTGATCCCGAGCACTGGTATCGTCTAGGGCGACCAACTGTTCGCTGGTGAGTTTGAGTTCGTCTTCGAGCGTGATGCGTTTCGTCCTGGCGTCCTTCAAAGCCGCGTCGGTCATCTTCCCGAACGCGTTCTCGCGGACCGCGTGTTGGTACGCCGTCTCGGCCTTCGAGACAGCCAGCAGGAGCGATTCTTGTTGCTCGCGTAGTTGGGCACGTCGCTTAGACACACCATGCGTGAGCGCCCTGTAGGCGTCCTCGGCTTCCTTGAATTCGGCCACCGCTTTGTCCAGCTCGTCAGTGGGCGGAAATTCGATGGAGTCTAGGAGTTCTTGCATCAGGTGCGTCCTCGTTGTTCGTTTACCCGTCGTGCCGACTCACGAGCTTGCCGCAGTTCATAGGAGAGTTTTGATTGTTGGCACGCCCGAATCACGCCCCGCCAGTACCGCTTGGGGTCAGTACGTAACAGGCGTTGGGCGTCCGTCTCGAATGGGCGCTTGTGGTGTGGGGTGTCGGCAGGGCTTGCGGACGTACCGCCCAGTTCTGCACGCAGCCGAGCGTTCTCGAGTTCCAGTTGCATGCGTCGATTTTCGTCGGTGAGTTCGTCGAGCGTTTGTTTCGGGGGCGCATCTTTTCGGATGAGAGGCATAAACGGGTTCCTATCTAATTGAACTGCGGCGCGTGATTCGATGAGGCGAGCCACAACCCCCGAATCTGACGACGGCGCCGCATTCGCCGTACCAATGTCACGCGGTGTCCGCGGCGATCTGGATCAGGTCGTCGGCGGATCGTAGTACCAACACGGCGCCCGCCAGGTCGACCAACTCGCGATCGGAGATATCGCAGCCCGCAAGCAATTTCTCGATGGGGCGTCGGATCAGCTGAGCGCGGTCGAAGGCGAGTAGCCGCGTTTCCATGGCCATGGCGGCGCGTGTGGGATCGATGTGTATGTCCATGACCGGAGCATGACCTCGCGTGGAAAATGTCGAAACAATCGGCTATTTCCTCGTCAAAGCCCGCGCAGAATCTCAGCGATTCGTGTTCGGCTCGTCGGTATGTCGTGCCACTGGGTGAGTGCCTCAATGCGTGCCTGTACGGTGTCCGGTTCGGAGGCGAGAGTATCTGGGTCACTCAGGCACGCGCTCAGTCGCGCCGCTTGTGCCGAGGGTGACAGCGTGGGCCAGCAGGCATTCACACAGATCGAGATTGCCGAGCGGCGCTGGTCCCGCGCGTACTGTTGCGCCACTGTGGGTTTACCGGGCCCAGGGGCGAGACCGAGCGCTTCATCGAGCGACGCGTAATCACCGCGCAATAGCGCTCTCCCGCCCGTGAGAAACCACTCCGCAAGGTGCGGTGTGATCGGTGCGTCGGCATGCAAGCACTGCAGTAACCGGCGGAGGCGTTCGAGCGGGCTCACGATGCAGCCGTCATGATTGAATGCTCCCGAGGGCATCCACGAGCCGCGTCTGGGCCACCAACTCGGCGCGTTTGGTTGCATCGAACAGATCGAGGTCCATGCGCGATTCGATTGCATGCAGGAGCAGTTCTGCCAGCAGATCCGGCGGCAAGGCTTCCGCCTGCGTGGTCTCGCCGCTGAATGCGCGCTTGTCTGTCCGCTTCGGTGGCGCGGTCGGCAGGTCGAACATCGCCACCTGTTCAGGGGTCACGGCAAGACGTGTAAACATCGATTCACCCCCCATCGCGTCACAGAACGCGCCGATATCGTCCGCGAGCGACAGGAATACGTGAACACCGCTTGGGTCGTGGTCGCCGATGTGCAGGACTTCCACCGGTTCGTCGCCAGAAGCGATCGCCTGTGCCATTTCGTGCTTGGTGGTCAACGAATCGAACCCGCCGCTCGAAATCACCGGTACGCCGTAATCCGAAGCCACAGATACCAGTTGCGGCACCATGCCGGCCGCTTCACACCAAACCATCAACCGCGTTTCCTGGCCCGCCTGCCGGTCGAGACGGAATTGTTTCGCGGAGTAGGTCACCACGCCGAGAAACTCGCTCGTGTCTGTGTAGCTCACCGGTTCCCGTCGCGTTAGGCCGTCGTCGCGGATTGCGTCGAACGGGATCAGTTGCGCGCGTCGTGCTCGGTTTGCGAGTTCACAGAGCCGTGCGTAATCGCGTTCGGTCTTGCCCAGCGCGCCGTTCGACACCAGTCGGTAGAAGATCTGGCGCAGCGTCAGCGGTAGGTACACGGCGTATTCGTCCAGCACGCCGTGAATCTGCTCGATCAGAGCGCGTGTTTTCGCCTGAGGCCGCCACTCGTCAATGAACCCTCGTGGCCGGGTCATGTGTGCACCCGTCCAGTCAGTTTCGCATCGCTCACATAGTGTGAGTTTGTGCCAACGAGCGCGGCGGCCTTGTCGCGGGCCTGACCCTTGTCCTGTTCAGGAATTAGTTCCTGGTCTGCTTTGTTGTTCTGTGTGGCTCGCCGCCTAGCAGCGGCTTCCGCTTCGAGTTCGGGCAGGATTTCCACCGCATACGCGGCTCGCTGACTGGATGTCAGGTTGCGCCGGCGGGAGACTTGCTGGTTACTTATGCCGGTGCGCTTTTCAATTTCCGAGACGCGCCAAGTCCGCCGTTCTGCGGACTTGCCACCCGTATGCTGATTCCCTCGGTCACCGCCCCGATTCGGCGAGACCTTCTCGTCCCACCACGCCACGAACTCCCGTTGCTCCTCGATTCGGCGTTGAGCGCCGCGAATCTGCGAACGTTGAGCGTTGTGTTGAAACGGGAAGCGCATCAGAACGGCACCCCGGTGCACCAGGCTTGCAACGGGTTTTCTGAACGGAAGCGTAAGAAATGCCAGTCCCCCGTCAGAAACGTCAGAACCCCTATAGGGTTTTCTGACGTTTTCTGACGTTTGGACGACTGGTGTTCTGACGTTTTCTGACATTTTCATGGTCCGTTTCTGACGTTTTCTGACACGAATTCGCCGTTGGTTTTGACGTGCCCGGACGCAATCAATGATCTTTTCACATCGGCAAAAGCCTGCCGCTTCATACCGTTCGCTTTACATCGATCGTGCCAATCAGCGAATGTCACGCGTACCTGAGACGCATCGCGACCGCTGTCTAAGACGTTCTGGGTTTGCTCGGCATTCAGTTCGCGCAGCAGGCTCAGGGCTTTGCGTTGGTTCTTTCCCGTCGGCTGGTTTGACGCCAGCTTCATCATCGCGTCCAGGTCCGGTTCCTCCGGGGTGTGCGGGTGCAGAATCACGCTGGTAACCGGTTTGCCGTGCGCGTCGTTCCACGGCAGCTCGACGGTACGCATCTTGAAGTGCAGGGGCTTGTGTTCGGCGATGTCTTTCGCTTTCGTGCACGTCACCGTCACCTGACGAAGTTCGTTTTTCTCCAGCATGTACTCGTGGTCCAGTGCTGCGCGAAACGCACTCGAACCCCGGCCACGGTCTTTGGCCATGTGGCCCGTGTGATGCACCACCAGCACAGCGCAGCCAAAGTGCCCACGTACAGCGTCCACGTTTTGAATGAATCGCCCCATGTCCGCGGTGCTGTTTTCATCGGCACCGAAGTTCCTGGCCAACGTGTCGATGACAACCAGCACCGGCTCGGGGTTGACGCCGCGAATCGCGTCGATGACGTCCGTCGTGCTGGAGTCGGAGACGAATTCGGCAGGACGCTTCGACAGATAGATCGGGGCATCGGTCAAGTTCACGTCATGCCGGATCGCCCACGCCAGCAAACGCCCGCCGATACCGGCGTGACCCTCGCCCAGGATGTACACCACTGGGCCCTGCAGCGTCCGGTGTTCGTGCCAGTCCATTCCTGTGGCCACACAGCAGGCGATATCGATCGCCAGCAGCGTTTTGCCGCCGCTCGGATCCGCAACCAGGCCGCCCATTGCGCCACGCTCCAGAACGTTCTCAACGACGAACTCGCGGGGTTTGGGTTCGGCGAGCAGTTCGCGGACGTGTACCAGTGGGAACTTGGCCGGCGGATCACCGGCAACCGCATTCTCGAGCGCCGCCTCGAATGCTTCGGGCGTGCCGGTCCAGTCGGCCGCATCGCGCTTGGTGCCCAAGTGGTTCACGCCCCCCTCCAGAACCGGGCCGGATCGATCACACGGACTGTGCGCGCCATGGGTTTGAGAATCGCTGCCAGCTGCGGCGCCCACTGCTCCACGCTCGCCCGGTCGTCATCCGGGAGGATGGTCACGTCCCTATGCCACAAGTGGTCCCAGTGCGTCAGATGCGCCTGTGACGCGCCACCGTGGCCGCATGTGGCGACATAGGATTTAGCTAGCGCGCTTGCGGCCTCACAGGCTTTCTCGCCCTCAGTGACGAGCACAGGCGCACTGCGGCGTGCGTACAGATTAGGCAAATTCATCGGGATGAGCACATGCGGGCGCTTCCAGCGCCACTGTTTGCCGTCATGCGAGAGCGGCCGCAGTTGCTTGCCGTATTCGCCTTCGAACCTGGCAACCGCATACATAAGCTCGCCTTGTGCAGATTGATACTCCCAGTAGTGGGCAGGCTCGCCGAGTCCGCGATGGCGCAGCGAACGGTACTCCCGGTCCGGCGCCGGCAGTTCGCTCACATATCGTGAGTTTGTGCCAACGAGCGCAGCGGCCTTGTCGCGGGCCTTGCCAGAATCCTGTGGTGGAATTTTTTCCACCTCTGCTTTGTTGTTCTGTGTGGCTCGCCGCCTAGCAGCAGCTTCCGGTAGGAAGCCCCGCAGTCGTGCGTAGGTCTCGGGCCCGGACCATCCACAGTGCGAGAGCAACGCGATAGCATCGCCGCCAGTGGTCCCTGCGCCGCCCTGGGAGCAGTACCACG
This sequence comes from Candidatus Azotimanducaceae bacterium, assembly GCA_965216695.1. Classification (GTDB taxonomy): domain Bacteria; phylum Pseudomonadota; class Gammaproteobacteria; order Pseudomonadales; family Azotimanducaceae. Next base: position 701,143 of record OZ244212.1, read on the forward strand.
CCTCTTTGTTGCGGTCCCATCTGAACCGATCCGTGCCGCCGCATCCGGGACACGGACCGTTGCGGCCGGTCACCGCATCAGCGTCGATGCCGAGCTCGGCGAGTACATCGGTCCAGCGACCATCTAGTACGCGGTGTATGTCGGCGTAGCTCATCGCGTCCCCCCGCGCAGGTACGCGCGCAGATATCGCGCTGCCATCACGTAGTGGTGGGTGTACATGCGCCACGCGGTAGTGGCGGGCATGGTGGGGGTATCGTGGCGGTGGGCCCTGTGACGCGGTAGACTATCGGCTCTCACCTCGATGTCTCGCGCATCATCTGACGACCGCCCTACGGGGCGGTTCGTCATTTTGCCACGACCTCCTGCGCCACATCAGCCGGGCAGTATCGGCAGCTGCCGCCGATACGCCGATACGGCACATCGAACGTTCCGACGCACCGGTTGTAACGCAAAGTGCCCAACGCCCACCCCATGAACTGCGCCACCTCGGCATCCGACCATACCGGCTTATCTGCGTACGGCCCCGTAACGTCGTCCCAGAGCGCATTGAGCGCGTCCCTGTTCGTTGTCGCCATCAATGGATACTCACGTAGACTAACAGGGTCAAACCATACCGATGGCAGTCGGGGGGGATGCAACCGGTCCGCGAGTGCCCCCCTCTCTACGACTCCGGGATTAGTAACGAGGTATCGGTCGACGCTTTTTCGCAACCGACTGCTGTAGAGGGCGACGCGTGAGATTGGTGCTCCGTTTTGCGACGTCACGAATAGCCGACGGAGCCGTGTTGAACTGCTTGGCCAAGAAGCGTTCCACTTTTTTTCTATTCCACCCTGGGATATCTCGCATCCAGTTGATCGTCTCGACGATGTATTTGTTACGCCACGTGGTTCGGCGATGTCGATCCGCGAGGAAGACCCTGCTAGGACTCTCGCCTTCGGCGATTGCGTCTAAAAGGTCCGCGACTCTGATCAATGCATGTCGTCGACTTTCCTCACGGAGAATGGGCAAGAGTTCCTCTGGGTCGCGCGGCAACTGATCCGGTGGCACCACGTGTAGCTGCCCGTCGTACCGGTCACTAAACACATCTCGCAAGTGTCCGGCAAGTTCCCCGCATTCTCGTCGCGCATATTCTGCGTCGGTCATACTCGCGAAGTCGCCATCGGAATTCGCTAAGAAGGGGAACTCGTCGTCGTCAGGATGCACCAACAATCCTCAGTATTTCGTCCCCGATTCGTTGCATTGGCGCTCGAAGCCGCTCTACGTCCGTCACGATGTAGCCAGCCGTAACGTCGTGCTCGGTCATCTTGTGGTTCAGCAGCCGTTTCAACGTGTATCCGCTCAGATCCAACGATTCGGCCACGCTGATGAACGTTCGGCGTAGGTCGTTCAACGTGAACGACACGCCACTATCGTCGGCAACCTTCGCGATCCAGTACCGGACATCCTGCAGCGGTCCGTTCTGGCCTGGGAACACGAACGGGCCGATTTCAGCCGTGCGCCGGTCCAGAATCTCGAACACTGGTTCCGACATCGGCAGCGCGTGTTCCTGCCAGTTCTTCGTTTCTTCGCAGATGAAGATTCGTTGATCCAGATCGACGGCGTCGAACGTGAGTCCCAGCCCCTCGCGCATCCGGACGCCGGTGAACAAAAGAAATCGCAGGTAGTCGCTGGCCACGCCTCCCCGATTGCCTCTTTCACTTTCCAACTCCTCGACCGCTTGATACCAGTCTTTCAACTGGCCCTTGATAGTCGTTCTGCGCCGTGGGACGTGGTACCACGCATCGACCTTGTTGAGCCTGAGCACGGGATTGCCGGTCACCAGCGGCCGCTCCTGCGCATCCTCGTACATCTCCTGCGCATAGTTGAACAGCGCTCGGAGTACCCGCATGGCATTGTTGGCCCGCGACTTACTCTTCCGACCGAGTTCCCGGTGGCGCTGATGCACCATCGCGCGCGTAATGCTCGTCATTGGCAACTTCTTCCAGTCATTCAGCGCGGTATCGAGCACCATGCGGTAGTCTTCTTCGGTTCTCGGCTTCAATGTGCGCGTATCGATGTAGTCGTCGAGCACGTCTTCGAGTGTCGGTGCTTCGGTGCCTTGTTCCTCGATGGGTGCGGTCTGCCCCTTGCCCCAGCTGCCGAGCGTGATACCCGCCTCTCCACGCGCGTCGTCCGCCGTGATATCGCCCCACTTCCCCAGAACTTTTCGTGGGTGTCCGTGTGCTTCGGCGAAGAAAGAGACCGTGCCGGTCGGCCGAATGATGGCGCCGAATCCAGTAAGTTCAGCGTCACGCAGGAACATGGGCGAACTGCCTTTCGGGGGCGGTTTCTCGCGACGCAGCCGAGCATCCGTAATCAGGATGCGTCTACTTTTTGGCATGATTTTGGTAGACGGGTAGACGCTGTTAGGCTATTTTAGTCTTAGTTAGGCCAGACTGTAAATTCATTAGTTCTGATTTAACTTACTGAATTGAAAGACGTAATTTCGTCTTTCTTGATAGACGTGAGAGCCGCGAAAAGCCGAAAATCAGACTCAAACTCTGGTGGGGTAAAACCCGTGTCGGTTCGACTCCGACCCCAGGTACCAACCACAAATGAGGATTCGGTCTGGCGCTACGCGCGCCCGCCGCACAGCGGCGGGGACTCAAACTCTCGTGGGGTAACACCCGTGGCCCCGCGCGACGCGCGGGCTTCGACATCCGACCCCAGGTACCAACCACAAATGAGGATTCGGTCTGGCGCTACGCGCGCCCGCCGCAAAGCGGCGGGGACTCAAACTCTGGTGGGGTAACACCCGTGGTCCCGCGCTACGCGCGGGCTTCGACATCCGACCCCAGGTACCAACCACAAATGAGGATTCGGTCTGGCGCTACGCGCGCCCGCCGCACAGCGGCGGGGACTCAAACTCTGGTGGGGTAACACCCGTGGCCCCGCGCGACGCGCGGGCTTCGACATCCGACTCCAGGTACCAAGTACAACTGAGGATTCGGTCTGGCGCTACGCGCGCCCGCCGCAAAGCGGCGGGGACTCAAACTCTGGTGGGGTAACACCCGTGGTCCCGCGCTATGCGCGGGCTTCGACATCCGACCCCAGGTACCAAGTACAACTGAGGATTCGGTCTGGCGCTACGCGCGCCCGCCGCAAAGCGGCGGGGACTCAAACTCTGGTGGGGTAACACCCGTGGTCCCGCGCTATGCGCGGGCTTCGACATCCGACCCCAGGTACCAAAGACACAAGAGTACAACTGAGGCTTCGGTCTGGCGCTACGCGCGCCCGCCGCAAAGCGGCGGGGACTCAAACTTTGGTGGGGTAACACCCGTGGTCCCGCGCTACGCGCGGGCTTCGACATCCGACCCCAGGTACCAAAGACACAAGAGTACAACTGAGGATTCGGTCCGGCGCTACGCGCGCCCGCCGCCGAACGCGTCATTCCGTGAGCGACTCCGCAAACATGTAGGCGTTGCCGTCAGGATCATAGAAAGTCGCGAGTTTGACCATGCCGGGGATCTCCACCGTATCACCGTCAAACCGCACGCCTTTACCTTCCAGATCACCACGCGCGGCGGCGATATCCTCGACGCCGAAGACCGGAGTCGTGCCGCCTCCCTGCTGCACGGCTTCGTTCACGCCGAGCCCGACCGTCACATCGGCCGACGGAGAACTCAGTTCTGCCCATCCAGCTTCATCGACGCGAAACGCCAATTCGAAGCCGAGCATATCTTTGAACCAGGCAATGGACTCATCCAGATTGCTGACGCTGGAAGCCAGCGTTATGTCTCCCTTGTACGCAAAACCAGGCATGGTGCTCCCCAGTGAAATTCACATAAGTCAGGAAAGTATAGTAAGGTTCTGAACAGGTCAATACGCATGAATCCTATTAACCCCGCTCTGTTTCACCGCACCTGGAGTGTGCGGTTGCTCTCCGCGCTTCACCAACAGCGCGGCGCGCGTTTCGTCGTGTTGCGCTCGAGGCTCCAGATCAGCGCGGAGTCGCTTTCCGATACGCTGAATCAGTTGATCGAAGGTGGATGGGTGGAACGCAACGCGGGATACGGGCATCCACTACGTCCCGAATACGTGCTCACCCAGGCGGGCCAGCGGGTAGCACCAGCTTGCGCGCAGTTCGACGAACTCGCCCACACCCACCGGGTCGTCGATGTCGCGTACCGCAAATGGAGCGCGCCCTCGCTCGTCGCAATGCACCAGGGAGCTGCGCGGTTCACGGATATTCATCATTGTCTCGGAAACGTAACGCCGCGCGCGCTAACAGACGGCCTGCGCAGACTGCGCGTCGCGGAACTCATCGAGCGCAGAGATGCGGGGTCGACTACCACCCGCAACTATCAATTGACCCGTTCCGGCAATGCAGTTGCCAACGCGGCCCGACCGCTCGTCGCAGTGGAAACGTAACCTCTGCAGTCTCCGACTCCGCACCACTGTCGGTTTCTCGCGCATCCGCTCGTCTAGTCAGTGAACCAAGACCAACGGAGAAGCCCATGTATACGAAATCGCGCGCGTTCGCGGCGTTGCCCGTTGCGCTGTTGATGATGTGCGGAGGATGCGAGATGGAGAGTGACATGAAATTGCAGTCAATGAACACAAACGAACGCGGCGTGGCCGTCGGTGGTTACGACGTCGTGAGCTACTTCAACGGGAACGCGGAACCCGGAAGCACAGAACACACGCACGTTTGGCGAGGTGCAAAGTTTCTGTTCGCCACCCCCGAACATCAAGCTGCATTCGCGGACGCACCCGAGCGCTATGCCCCGCAGTATGGCGGTTATTGCTCGTTCGGCATGGGATTCGGAACGCTCGCCGCGGCCGATCCTGAAGCGTTCGACGTGCAGGACGGTCGCCTGTATCTGAACGCGTCGCCAATGGTGCGCCGTTTCTGGCGCTGGTTTGGCAACCCGGAAAAATCGAACGCAAAGTGGCGTGCTCTAAAGGCAGAAGCCGGCCTCCCGTAACTGAGCTTGTCCAACGCAACGCGCGAATTCGCAAAAGCTACGTCGAATTCCGCGACGCGAGACCGTCTTCTCTATACACATCACACAAAGGAATCGACATGCAGATTCACGGTTATCCTACCCCACGAAACGTCTGCGTCTGGGCACTGATCGATCATCTGGGTCTCGACGTGGAAAAGGTATCCGTCGACCTGGTCAAGGGTGAACAACGCGCACCCGCCTATCTCGCAATGAATCCCAACGGGTTGACGCCAACACTCGTCGACGGCGACTTCATACTGTGGGAACACGCCGCCATACTTCAATATCTTACCGAGTCGGCACGCTCGCCACTCGCACCGAACTCCGCAAAAGGGCGTGCCGACGCGACCCGCTGGGTCTCATGGACCCAGATGCACTGGGTGCCGGGTACTGACGTACTCGGATTCGAACACCTTGCGAAGCCTGCGATGGGATTAGGGGAACCCGATGCAGACGAAGTGGAACGCGGCCGTACCATGCTCGCAGAGCGTGTGCACGTAATCGATTCGCACCTAGATCGCAACGCGTATCTACTGGGTAACGACCTGTCGTACGTTGACTTCTTCTTCGCCGGCAGCATTGCACACTGGCGGGCCTGCAATATGCCGCTTGAGTCAGCACGAGGCGTCCTTCGCTGGTTCGAACAGATGGAATCCATCCCGGCCTGGGAGCGGCAATTCAAACAGCCGAATCCGATCACCGGGTGATGGACCTTCGAGTGTCCTGATGCCGTCTGCGCCGGTGCTGGAACGTTGCGGCGCAGCGGCCCCGGCACCGCCAGACTACTCACCCGTCGCGCGCTCTGTTATGTTCAGAACAACATTCATGCGATAGGGAGTCGGGGTGAGCGGCGATAAGAAACTCGAAGGGAAAGTGGCCGTTGTTACGGGCGCGAGCCGGGGTATCGGCAAAGGGATCGCGCTAGCTCTGGGCCAACAAGGCTGCAAGGTGTTCGTCACGGGACGCACCACGGGACCGGGCGAGCGCACGATCGACACCGCTGCACAGCAGATCACCGACGCGGGTGGTGAGGGGATAGCGATTCAATGCGACCATGCAGACGACGAACAGATTGCAGAACTCTTCGAAAAAGTCGCTGAACAAACCGATCACATCGACTTCCTGATCAACAACGTCTACAAGATTCCCAGTCCGCCTGCGTGGGGCGGCGGCTTTTGGGACCACCCCATTCAGGTCTGGGACGACCAGGTGGGCATCGGGCTGCGCGCGCATTACGTCGCGAGTTGGCACGCCGCGAAGCTGATTTTCGCAGCGCCCCCGGGGGCCGCGATCATCAACGTGTCGTCGCCCGGCGGCCAGAGCTACCATTTTTCATGTTCCTACGGAGCAGGTAAGGCGGGTCTCGATCGATTGACCGCCGACATGGCCATCGAACTCGAACCAAAGGGCGTTGCGGCTTGCGCACTGTACCCGGGGTCTGTGGCCACCGAGTTCATACAGGACGCGGCCAAAACGCAGGACATCGATCTCTCTGCTGCCCAAAGCACTGATTTCGTCGGCCGATCCGCCGTCGCACTGCTGTTGGCGCCCGATCTGATGAGCCGCTCCGGGAGCATTCAGTGGGTGGAGGATCTCGCGGAGGAGTTCGATATCTATGAAGCCGACGGCAGCCGTGCGCCGCGGTACGCGCAACGGCAGGGTTCTCGACCGGGCTGATTAGCGCCCCAAACTTTCAGAACTCGGATTCTGTATCTACAAGTGCGCGTGGGATATCACGCGCCATCCGCAACAATCCGTTCTAAGCACTCCCCGGCGTCAAATTCAGTATCATGGCGTTTTTCCGTTCGGGGGACCGGGCTATGGCAGCCACACCTGTCTTAGTGGGCATCAGCTGGATCAACCAGCGCGTCAGCGACGTTGCGGAGGCCAAAGAGCCGATCGAGCTCATGATCGATGCGGTGCGCGCCGCCGCGGCAGATACCGAATGCAGCGGCGTCCTGGACAGCGCATCGAGCGTACGGGTGGTCCGCGGTATCTGGCCCTACCAGAATCCCGCCCGCGCGGTTGCTGAGGCGGTCGGCGTCCCGAACGCGCAAACCGCTCTAACGCCCTACGGCGGCAACTTCGTACAGTCGACCGTGAATCAATCGGCGCTCGACATCCAATCCGGCGCGCACGATCTGCTCGTGATTACCGGCGCAGAGTGCGGCAATACTCAGGCGAAAGCCGCGAAGGCCGGAGTGGAACTCGATTGGCGGGAAATCTCCGGTACACCGGATCTTCTGATTGGCCAAGACAAAGAAATGCGCCACGACGCCGAGAAAGCTCTGCGAATCGGCCGGCCCATTCAGATCTACCCGATATTCGAGAACGCGCTCCGGCACCACCTCGACGAATCGATACCTGACCATCTGAAGCGCATCTCCGGACTGTGGGCGGGTTTCAGTGCCGTGGCTGCAGACAATCCGCATGCGTGGCTGCGCGACGCAAAGACGGCCGAGGAAATCCGAACGCCGGGACCCTCCAATCGACCGATCTCGTTTCCCTACCCCAAATTGATGAACTCGAACAACAACGTCGATCAGGCCGCCGCGCTCATTCTCTGTTCCACGGACAAGGCACGCGCGCTTGGAATTCCCGAGAACAAGTGGGTATACCCATGGTCGGGGACCGACGCGCACGACCACATGTACGTTTCCAACCGCGACAATCTGTTTTCCTCGCCCGCAATCCGTATCGCCGGTAATCGGGCGCTGGAATTGGCCGGCGTCGATGTTTCGGACATCGACATGGTGGACGTCTACAGCTGTTTCCCCGTTGCCGTACAGGTTGCCGCTCGCGAACTCGGGCTGGACACGTCCAAACCCCTGACCGTAACCGGCGGCCTCACGTTTTCGGGCGGACCGCTCAACAACTACGTAATGCACTCGATTGTACGAATGGTGGAGCTACTGCGGACCGCACCAACAAAACGGGGTCTCATTACCGCCAACGGTGGTTATCTGACAAAACACGCATTCGGCGTCTACTCCGCAGCAGAACCCGCACATCCGTTCCGCCACGAGGACCTGCAGGCGCAAGTGGACGCATTGCCGTCTACCGAGGTTGCGATGAGTTACACGGGTCAGGCGACGGTGGAGGGCTACTCCGTGATGTACGGCGGGGAAGAGCCGAGCGTCGCGCACGTAGTCTGTCGTACGCCCGGTGGCGAACGAACCTGGGCCAATTGCGGCGACAAGGACACGCTCGAAGCAATGACACACCAGGAGTTCTGCGGCCGCCCGGTACAACTCGCGGACAATGTCGCCACCTTCTGACGCGGAAAGCTATCCCACCGCCGGCCTGTTACGGCGCGTCGGCGCGATGATCTACGACGGCATGCTCGTACTCGCCCTCTGGATGACGACGCTGTTCGTGGTTGTAGGTCTCAATCGTGGCGAGTACGTGTTCGGCGCACTCGTTCAAAGCCTGCTGTTCCTGGAGCTGTTCGCGTTTTTCGCGCTGTCCTGGGTTGCCAAAGGCCACACGCTCGGCATGATGGCCTGGCGCTTGCGGGTCGAAACTCAACGCGGCGAGCCGCTGACACTCAATCAGGCGACGCTGCGATTCATAGGCGCAATGCTTGCGTTCGCAAGCGTCGGTGTCGGCTATCTGTGGTGCCTGTTCGATACCAACGGCAGAACCTGGCCTGACCTGCTGTCGCGCAGCCGTTTGGTGGTGGTGCCCCGAGCCGCATTCGCCTGACACCTTACGCAACTCGGCGTATGAGCCACGCGCCAGCAATCCAGCAGAGGAAGATCGGCACCAGAGTTGCCAACAGCGGCGGTACGTCGTACACGAGACAAAGCGGTGCGAAGAAATCCTGCAGGTACTTGAAACCCAGCCCGGCAAATATTCCGACGCTGAGTCGAGCACCGAGGCTCGTCTCTCGCAACGGCCCGAGAACAAACGCGAGGGCAAGCAGACTCAGGCCGAGCACCGCCAGAGGCTGCGTCACCTTAGTCCAGAATGCCAGCGCATACTCTCTGGCTTGCAACCCGCGCCGGTCCACGAAGCGCATCTGCTGGAGCAGCGCTGAGATAGAGAGTTTTCTCGGTTCCACGAGCGCCGCCATGTTGAGCTGGGAGGGGTTAACCGCATCCGTCCAGTTCGCGGTCTCACGCGTGGTAGCACGTACGCGCTCGGAATCGAAATGCGACTCGCGCACCGACTTCATCTCCCACGTGTCCGTCTGACGATTGAACTCGGCCGCCTGCGCCTGCCGGGCGAGCTTCAGCCTGCCGTCCTGCGCAAGCTGAAACTGACTGACCCCTATGAGGCCCCCGTCTGCCTTCAAGCCGTCCACGTGCATGAACGTCTGCTCATGGCGATACCAGTAACCGGCCGGTGCAGGGGCATCCGGCGCTCGCTGCGCGGTTTCCAGTTTTACGAGTTCGGCGCGCCTTTCGCCCGCTGGCGCCAGGTACTCTCCCAGCAGAACGCCGATGCCGATCAATACCACGCCTGGCAGCGCCACGCTTACAAATAGCCGTTCAACACTCATGCCGGCTGCACGGACAGCCACAAGTTCCGAATGCCCTGCGAGCGCACCGAGGCTCATCAACGTGCCCAGAAACACTGCGAAGGGCAGAACCTCGTATGCGCGCCTCGGTAGTGTCAATGCAACACCACGCAACGCCTCCATCAGCAATGTATCCGCATCCGACATCGCTTCGGCCAACGCGAAGAGGCTCACCAGCCCGAGCAGCGCTACCAGCACGATCACACCCCCAGATAGCACCAAGCGCGTGATGTAGAGGTCGATGGTCAGCACGTCACACCGTCACCGGCCGGTCGAAGCGGACCAGCGCCCGAACGGCGAGGAACGCAAAGAAACCATGAATCGGCCACAAGCCGACGGCGCCAGGAAACACGCCGTCCGCGAGCGCGTCGCGCCCCACGACGAGAAGAAGGTAGTAGCCCAGAAATACGCCCACAGCCGGAAGGATGCGGGAAAATCGGCCCTGCCGCGGCGGAACCCTCGACATGCCAGCAGCCAGCACCGCCCCGAGGAGCGTCAACACCACCAGTCCGGCGCGCCAGTGCAACTCCGCACGAGCTTCGTCCGTATGCGAGCCAAGCAACTCGCTCGTCGAGCGCGCACGTTCCTCGACCCTGCGCGAGCGCCGCTCGGTCGTTTCTACGCGCTGGCCGAGCGAAGCAAACTCCATCACCCGGAACTCCCCCTCTCCTATCCGCCCCTCGTAGCGGCGTCCATTCTCAAAGAGCAGAAAGCGACTCTGGGTGGCGGGGTCGACGTATTGCGTACCACTCTCGGCCCACAGCGTCGCCGTCGGCTCGCCGCGGCGGTCGCGCTCAGCCAAGAACACGCCTAGCAAACGTGTCCGGTCGCGTGAGATCCCTTCCGCGTAGGTCACGCGCCGGCCGCGCTGAAACGACTGGAAACGCCCCGGCACAATGTTCTGAAATTCGCGGCTCGATCGCTGTTCCAGCACAAACTCATCGAGCGCCGCATGATCGGCGGGCGCTTTCCAGAAAGTCAGGTACGCAACCGCTACCGCAACCGCAATCACGGGAAGCGAAAGCCACCGCAACACGCGCCTCGCATCCAACCCGGATGCCTGCAGTACCACAAACTCCTGGTCTGCGAACAGACGCCCCAGCGCCAGCAGAACCGCACAGAAGAGCGCGAACGGCAGCAACAGCTCGAGAAACCCAGCCAACCTCAGGGTCAGGATGCGGAGCAAACTCTCGGCTGCATACTTGCCCACGGCGGCATCTTGGAGGTATCCGATGAACCGGCCGCCGACGGCGACCACGAACAACACCACGCCCACCACCAGAAACACCGCGAGCAGCTCGCGAATCAGATAGCGGGCCGCTACCGGCATGGGATCAGCCTGGAAATTCCACTAGAATCGCGCCACGTTCCAGCCAACGAGACCCCATGAAGTATTCCGTAAAGACCGGCACTCTAAGCGAAATTTCGGTGGATTGCCTCGTCGCGAGTCTGAACACCGCAAAAGGCGTTGCCGCCGATATCGGCGCATCCGACACGCTACGCGCCGCCAGCACCGATTTCGAAAACAAACCCGGATCTGTTCTCATGGTGCCGCTGCCGAGCACGCGGTCCCGGCGACCGAGGCGTCTATTGGTCGTCGGCGGCACAGACAAGGCCCTGGCACCTGGGAAATTTCGTGCAGCAATCGATGCGGCCGCCGCGGCGCTCACGGCGTCAAAGGCCACAACGGCGCTGTGGACCCTGGGTACGAGTGCGCTGAAGGACTCGGATACACACCAGGCCACCACCTGGAGCCTGCTTGCAATCAGCCAAGCTGCGTACCGATTTCAGCACTACAAATCGGAAAAAGGTACGACGCCGACGCTGAAGACCGTGTCCGTTCACGCTGACGGTCGTACAAGCGCCGCAGCCCGCAGGGCCGTGCGTGAAGGGAACGCTTTGCGCGCCGGTATGGACTGGTGCAAAGACCTCGCAAACCATCCACCGAACGTATGCAATCCAACGTACCTGCTTCGCGTTGCGCGAACGCTGGCAAAGCACGAAAAAGTCACGGTCACGGCGCTCGATGAAAAACGCATGGAGTCGCTGAACATGGGCGCCTTTCTGTCCGTCACACGCGGCACAGCAACACCCGCCAAAATGATCATTATTCGCTACCAAGGCGCGGCGAAGGACGCACAGCCCGTGGCCCTCGTCGGCAAAGGCATCACCTTCGACACCGGCGGCATCAGCCTGAAGCCGCCTCCGGCAATGGATGAAATGAAATTCGACATGGGCGGCGCCGCGGCGGTGCTGGGAGCCACCAAGGCCGCGATCGAGGCCAGTTTGAAAATCAACCTGGTTACCATCGTGGCCGCCGCCGAGAACATGCCCGGCAGCCGCGCCTCGCGTCCCGGAGACATTGTGCAGACTCACGCCGGCAAGTCCGTGGAAATTCTGAACACAGACGCAGAGGGGCGCTTGGTGCTGTGCGACGCATTGAGCTACGTGAAGCGTTACAAACCCAAGGCCGTGGTCGACGTCGCAACCCTCACCGGCGCGTGCATCGTTGCACTCGGTTCCCAGGCAAGCGGTCTCTTTACCGCGAATGATACATTGGCCAACGACATCCTCGACGCGGGCGAATGGAGCGGAGACCGGGCGTGGCGCATGCCGGTCTGGGACGAATACAAGTCGGCACTGAAGAGCAACTTTGCCGATATCGCAAACGTCGGGGGGCGCGACGCAGGCGCCGTCACAGCCGCATGTTTCCTCTCCGAGTTCACCGACGGATTGAAATGGGCGCATATGGACGTCGCCGGAACTGCATTCCAGGGAGGGCCCAAAAAAGGTGCGACCGGACGTCCGGTACCCCTACTGTTTCGATACCTTACCGAGCAGTAACGCGCCGGTTGTCGTGACGCGAATCGACTTCTATCTGCTGAAAGACGTCGATCTGACGGCTATGCACCGGTTTGCTTGCAGACTGGCAGCAAGGGCGTTAGGGGCCGGAAATCGGATACATATTCACGCCGACGACGAAAAAGCCGCAGTTGACCTGGACGAGCTACTCTGGTGTTATCCGGAACGGCGGTTCATACCCCATACCATGGCCGCCGCGGATTTTCCGGAAAACACCCCAATTTCCATCGGTTGGGAAGAGCCAAACGGACGTGACGACGTACTGATCAACCTGGCTAGCGACATCCCCGGCTTCTTCGGACGTTTTGAACGTGTCGCCGAGATTGTGGTTGGCGACCGAAAAGCACTGGGGCGCGATCGCTACAAATTCTATCGTGATCGTGGTTATCCATTATTCCACCACGACATCGACGAGTGGGAGAGCTCATGAAAGGCCAAATGTCCGCGCAAGCGAAACATATGCTGATCGACGACCTGGAAACCATCCGCACGCTCCTCAACGAGGACGTACCGGTTGCACCGGTACTGCGTGCGGTGCCTGCACCCGAGACCAATCCGCCTATCGTGGATCCGGCTACCGATGCCAGCCCCGAGACAGCGCGAACCGAGGCCGACGTGCCTCTGCTGGACGATGTCTTCAAGCGACCAATCGATGTCGACGAGCAGACAGTTTCCGACGAACTCGCGCGTAGCGATGATGCGTCGGCGGAAACCTCAACACCGCGATCGACACCGCAACAAGATGCGTTCCACGAGACCGATCAGAGCGAAGCCCGCGCTGAGGACACAGATCTGGACATTGGCCTGGTGGCTCGATTGTTCGGCGACAATTGGGCTCAGGTAGCCCGCGACATCCTCAGTCGCGCACGGGATGCGATCGGTCAGCGTCGTACGACGTGGCGGCCCGAAGATACCGACGAGTTGAACGAGGCGCTGATGGTGCGCATCGACGAAACGCTGGACTCCTGGGTCCAGCAATCCCTATCGCGACACGTAGACGAGCTGCACACAATGCTGGCAGACGCGCTGCGTGCCGAATTCATAGCCCACCTCGCGCAGCACCCCGTGGGTTCAGCAGAGCCGCTCCCCGGGCTTAAGACGAAAGATGGATAGCAGCTTCGACCCACACGCCATCGAGCAGGATCTGTATCGCGAGTGGGAAGGAGCCGGCCATTTCGAACCGCGCGGTAACGCGCAACCCTACTGTATCGCCATTCCGCCGCCCAATATTACGGGCAGCCTGCACATGGGCCACGCGTTCCAACATACGCTGATGGACGCGCTGATCCGTTACCAGCGCATGCAGGGTCGACGCACACTGTGGCAGATGGGGACCGACCACGCGGGTATTGCGACGCAGATGCTGGTTGAACGGCAACTGCTGGCCGAGGGTACCAATCGCCACGAGATCGGTCGGGAGGCATTCGAGCAACGCGTCTGGCAATGGCGTAACGAGTCCGGGGGCAATATCTCGCAGCAGCTGCGGCGCATGGGGTCTTCGCTGGACTGGAGTCGCGATCGCTTCACGCTGGACGACGGCTTTTCGCGAGCGGTACGCAAGGTATTCATCGACCTCTACGACCAGGGTTTGATCTACCGGGGTAACCGACTGGTCAATTGGGACCCAAGTCTGCAAACGGCAATCTCCGATCTGGAGGTCGAAAACTCAGACGAGCAAGGGTCACTCTGGCATTTTCGCTACCCGCTGAACGACGGTGCGTTAACACGGGACGGCAAGCCCTATCTCACCGTCGCGACGACGCGTCCGGAGACGATGCTGGGCGATACCGCGGTGGCCGTGCATCCGGACGACGACCGATTCGCGGGGTTGGTCGGCGGAACCGTACGCCTCCCGCTCGCTGAGCGGAACATTCCGATCATTGCCGACGACTACGTCGATCCGGAGTTCGGCTCGGGGTGCGTGAAAATCACCCCCGCGCACGACTTCAACGACTATGAAGTCGGAAAACGCCACAACCTGCCGATGCCGAATATTTTCAACGCCAACGCCACGCTGAACGATTCGGTACCGGAAGCTTATCGTGGGTTGGATCGACAGGATGCGCGTGAACGCGTCGTCGAAGACCTGGATGCGCTGGATTTGCTCGATCACGTGGATCCGCATCAGCTGAGCGTCCCGCGAGGGGATCGGTCCGGGGCCATCATAGAACCCCTCCTCACGGACCAATGGTTCGTTAAGATTGAACCGCTCGCCCGCCCGGCAATTGCCGCCGTTGAAAACGGCGACATAGAATTCGTACCAAAACAATACGAAAATCTGTATTTCGCATGGATGCGGAATATTCAGGACTGGTGCATCTCGCGTCAGCAATGGTGGGGGCACCGCATCCCCGCGTTCTACGACGCCGACGGCAACGTCTTCGTCGGTTGGGATGAAGCGGACGTGCGCACGAAGTATGACCTGGCAGCCGACACGCCGCTGCGGCAGGAAGACGACGTACTGGAAACCTGGTTTTCGTCGTCGCTCTGGACGTTTGCAACGCTCGGCTGGCCCGACGATACGCCGGAGTTGCGCCAGTACCACCCCACCGATGCGCTCGTTACCGGACACGACATCATCTTTTTCTGGGTTGCCCGGATGATCATGATGACACTGCACTTCATGGGAGAAGTGCCGTTCCGCACCGTCTACATCCACGGCCTCGTACGCGATGCCGAGGGGCAGAAGATGTCCAAAACGAAGGGCAACGGCCTCGATCCACTGGACCTGATTGACGGCATTGCGCTGGACGACCTTGTGGACAAGCGTACGTCGAATCTGACGCAGCCGCAGATGGCGCCACGTATCGAGAAGCGAACCCGTACGGAGTACCCGGACGGGATTCCGTCCTATGGCACAGATGCCCTGCGCTTCACATTCTGCGCGCTGGCGTCCACCGGACGGGACGTGCGCTTCGATCTGAACCGCACTGAGGGCTATCGAAATTTCTGCAACAAACTGTGGAACGCCGCCCGCTTTGTACTGGCCAACACCGAGGACTTCCACTACGACCCGGCCGCCAAACGCAGCCCGAACGTGGCCGACCACTGGATAATGAGCCGCGCCAGCAACCTGCTGGAGCGTTGCGAGCGCGCATTCGACACCTATCGATTCGACCTTCTTGCCAGCGAACTCTATGAGTTCATCTGGCACGAGTATTGCGACTGGTATCTGGAGATCACCAAACCACTGCTGTGGGACGACGCGGCATCGGCTGCCGAGCGGAGCGGCACACAACACACCCTGTTGCACATTCTTGAGGTGTTGCTACGCGCGCTGCATCCGGTGACCCCATTTATCACCGAAACCGTTTGGAGAGACGTGGCCCCGAGACTCGGGATGGCCGGCGACACGATCATGCTGCAAGCGTACCCCGCCAGCGCAGACCTCGAGCGCGATAGCGAAGCTACCGAAGCCATTGAGTGGTTGAAAGCCGTGGTCCTCGGTATCCGTGCAATCCGTGGCGAGGCGAACATCAGCCCTGGCACCGCCATTCCGTTGCTGCTTCAGGGCGGACACGCCAGCGACCACACCAGACTTGAGCGCACAGGTTCCGTGCTGCAACGTCTCGCAAAGATCGAGACAATCGACTGGCTCGATTCCGCAACGGAGCCGCCGCCGCATGCATTGCACCTCGTTGATGATCTGAAGGTAATGGTGCCGCTTGCCGGTTTGATCGACGTGGAAAGAGAACGAGAACGCCTCACCAAGACGCGGAAGAAGCTCGGCGGCGATCTCGAACGCGTCCGCGGCAAGCTGGACAATCCGAATTTCGTTCAAAAAGCGCCCGACGAGGTGATTGCGAAAGAACGGGAAAAGGCCGAGGCAATGCAACGGTCTCTGACCACACTCGATACGCAGCTCGCTCAACTCGACGCGCTGGGATAGTTTCCCATGCCAAACGAATCAGGACCCGACTTTACCGTGATCGTGATCGGCGCGGGTCCCGGGGGAATCTGCGCCGCCGTAGAACTTGAACGGCGCGGTATCACAGATTTCACGGTACTGGAAAAAGCGCCCGAACCCGGCGGCACGTGGTGGCACAATCGGTACCCAGGCGCCGAGTGCGACGTGCAATCCCACCTGTATTCATTCACGTTCGCACCCAAACCGGACTGGTCCCGGCCATATGCCGGTCAGCAGGAAATTCTGACATACGTACAGGAAACAGCACGCCAACAGGGCGTGCTGAAGTACTGCCGATTTCGTACGGAGGTTACGGCCGCCCATTGGCGACACGCGCCCGCGCACTGGGAGGTCCGCTACACCGACCCGAACGGCGCACAGCGGACACTCACCGCCCGGTTCCTGATCAGCGCCATCGGCATGTTCAACGACATCGCGCTGCCGGTGATTCCCGGACTCGACCAGTTCGCCGGCGCCCGGTTCCACACGGCGCGCTGGCCCGACGACCACAACCTGTCCAACGAGCGGGTCGCCGTGATCGGCAGTGCGGCAAGCGCGGTGCAAACCGTGCCGGAGATTGCGCCTCTGGTACGGCACCTGTACGTATGCCAGCGCACGCCGCAGTGGATCTTGCCAAAGTCAGACAAACCGTTCTCAGACGAGGAACTCGCCCGCTATCGCCGCAATCCCGACCGGGTTGCGCAGCGTCGAGACGAACTGTATGCCGCGCTGAACGCCGCAATACTATTCGATGACCCGGAGATGCTCGCGGATGCCGAAGCGCAAGGTTTGCGCAATCTGGAGGCCGTGGAGGACCCGGCGCTGCGACAGCGTATGACACCGACCATGCGCTACGGGTGCCGCCGGCCGCTGTTGTCCAATACGTACTACCCAGCATTCAACCGCCCAAATGTGACCCTGGTGGACAAGCCGATAGAGCGGATCACCCCGGCAGGATTCGTTGTCGCAAACCGCTGGCGCCGACTCGACACAATCGTTCTCGCAACCGGATTCGAAACGACCCGGTTTCTCACGTCGATCGACGTTACGGGCCGAGATGGCCGTCACCTGCGCGAGACCTGGGACGATGGTGCGCAGGCTTATCTCGGAAGCACCGTTTCCGGATATCCGAACCTGTTCATGCTGTATGGACCAAATACCAACAATGGATCGCTCCTGCTGATGCTCGAACTCGAAGCCGCTTATGCGGTACGGCACATCCAACGCGCACTGAGCCATGGCATCGACTGGCTGGACGTAAAAGAAGAGGCGCTTGCGCGATACAACGAGCGCCTGCAACGGGACATCGCCGACATTCGCGTCTGGGGAGCCGACTGCCGTGGCTACTACCGGGCGGAATCCGGACGCGTGGTCACCCAGCTCCCCTACGATATGGATCAGTGGCGCCTGTTGACGACCCGGCAGGATGTAGGCGCGTACGAGACGGGCTACGCACAACGCTCTGCGTGAGGTCGCCGAACCCGAAGATGTCAAAGTGCGCTATACTAGTGCGTCGTCCGATCGATTCCGTAATCTGATCCCACAAATTACTCCATCTACGCAAGCCCATCACCAAATCTCACAAATAAATAGAAATCGAACTCAACTCCGATGGCAAAGAAAGCGAAAGTGACCAAGAAGAAAGCCACTACCAAGAAGGCGAAGAAGGCGGCCGCCAAGAAGCCGACATCGAAACGTTCTGTAAAGAAAACGGCTAGTAAATCGACGAAATCCAAGGCGAAAGCACCTGCCAAGAAGCAATCGAAAGCTGTGAAAACACCCGCTAAAAAAGCGGCAAAATCCAAGGCGGTGAAAAAGAAAACCGCGTCGAAAAAGCAGGCGAAATCGTCCGCTAAAGCAAAGTCGTCTGCTAAAGCGAAAGCCAAATCGACGACCAAAGCCAAGGCGACTGCGAAAGCAAAGACGTCCGCAAAAACGAAGGCCGCAGCGAAAACGTCGAGTAAGTCGAAAGCCGCGAGCGATAAGAAAGCGAAAAAAGCGCCACTGCGCAAACCGCTCAAGAAGAAGGCACTCAAGCGCTCGTCATCGCCGAAGAACGTACAACCCGAGGCAAGCGCGGCCGAGCGCCGTAAAACCCTGTCTGAAGACGTGGAACGTTTCTTAAAAGCAGGCAACAAAATCAAGAAGATCCCAACCGGCGTTTCCGGCCAGGATCCGCTTGGCGGCACCAACCAGCTACGACTCTCCAACTCGCGGAAGAAAAGCAAATAACATGGCGGACGCATCCGCGAGCGCCAGCATGGCGGTGTTCTGCGACTTCGAAAACGTCGCGCTAGGTGTACAGGAGTCCCAGATCGGCAACTTCGAGGTGGGACTCGTCCTGGAACGGCTCCTGCTGAAAGGCACGATCGTTGCAAAAGTTGCGTACTGCGACTGGCAGCGGTACCGGGAATTTCGAACCGGCATGCACGAAGCCGCCTTCGAACTCGTTGAGATTCCGCACCGATCCATGACCGGCAAGAACTCCGCGGACATACGCATGGTCGTTGACGCGCTGGACCTGTGTTACACGAAGGAACACATCGATACCTTCGTGATCGTCAGTGGTGACTCCGACTTCTCACCGCTGGTCAGCAAGCTGCGCGAGAATGCAAAAACCGTTATCGGCGTAGGCGTACGCAACTCCACGTCAAATCTCCTGGCAGGCAGTTGCGACGAATTCATCTTCTATGACGATCTGGTGGCCGGGCGGCGCAAAGGCAAGTCCAAGGCACCCGCCAAGAAGAAGGCCGCGTCCAAACGTGATTCCACATCCGACGAACCTGCGCCGGATTCCACCGACGACCAAGCCGCCGAAGGACTCGACCTGGTACTCGAGACGATCGAAGCGTTGCGCTCCGAGCGGGGCGACGACAACAAGATCTGGGGTTCGATGGTAAAGCAGACGCTGAAGCGCACGCGGCCGGGATTCAGCGAATCGCAGTTCGGCTTTCGGTCATTTCGCGAGATGCTCGAGGAAGCCCAGGCCCGCAACCAGCTGACGCTGGATATGGACGAGAAATCCGGCGGCTACATCATCGGCCCGCCAAAACCAAAACGCCGACGACGGAAGAAAGCCGCCGAGTAACGGGCAAAAAGGTTGCCTCGTGAACGCGGCTACTCGCCAGCGCTCGCGCCAGCCCAGCTAGACATTGCCAGGAAACTAGCGTTGGTGGGCGGGTTCTGCGCACACAAGCCATCGACAAACGTTGCGAACTCCGACCCAAACGCAGACCGGCCTACATTTCCCCACCACTCGCGCACCCGGTCACTGTCGATAAAAAACAGAAGTACCGCCAACTCGGTGCTCCATTGGGCATCGTCTATAACGCCATTGTTGTGCTGCAACCAGGCAAATTCGCGCGCTCGGAAAATCGCGAACACGTAAGAACTCACCTTGACTTGTTCCGCTTCCGAAAGCGCACCCCGCTTCGCAAGATTGAGCGTGATGCTCGGTTCGCTGAGCGTTGCAAACAGCTCCGATTGCGACGCCACCAGTACCGACTGGCGCGACTGGGCACGTATGGCATCCGTGTTCTGACGAAGCTGCTTGGCCACGTAGATCAATGAGGCAACCACCAGAACTACGCCGACGATTTCCGCCAGGTTTGCCAAGTACTCCAGCGACATTTAGGGCAGCTCTGACGCTGTTCCGTAGCGTGCAGGGGCAATCACGCTAGACCGGAACATTCAGCACAACCTTTCCCACCGTCGCGTTTCCGGCCAGCAGCGCGTGGGCAGAGTCGGCCTCCTGGATTGCAAACTGGTCGGCAATGACCGGGCGAATCCGACCGTTCGCGATGTGCGGCCACACATGGGTGTGGAGCTGATCCATAATCTCCGACTTCGCCGAAACGCTGCGCGCTCTCAACGTCGAGCCGATGATACGCAGGCGGCGCATCAGCACGGTCGCCAGGGATAGCTCGGCCGTGACGCCGTCAAGCAACCCGATCAGCACCAGTCGCCCGTCCGTCGCAAGACTCGCAATGTTCGACTGCAGATAGGCACCCCCAACCGGATCGAGAATCACGTCGGCACCGGACCCTTCGGTCCACTCACCAACCGCGGTTGTGAAGTCACCCCTCGAGCGGTCCCAACCGCCCTCCGCGCCGAGCTCAATACAGCGGGCGATCTTGTCGTCTCCGCTGGCGGTCACGAACGCGCGACTGCCCAACGCGCTGCACAGCTGCACACCGGCCGTGCCGACTCCGCTTGCTCCGGCATGGATTACCGCGCACTCACCCCGTTCAAGCTTCGCTTCCATGAACAGATTCAGATACGCGGTCGCAAACACCTCGGGCAGTGATGCCGCCTCCGCAAAATCAAGGCCTTCGGGAATCGGCAGCACCTGTCCAGCTGGCACGACAACCTGCTCCGCATAGCCTCCGCCCGCAAGCAGCGCGCAGACACGGTCGCCGACGCGCCACGTACTTGCCTCCTCCGCTACTTCGATGATCTCACCCGCGCATTCGAGCCCCAGAATGGGGCTGGCACCCGGCGGCGGCGGGTAGCCGCCCGCGCGCTGTACCAGGTCGGCTCGGTTCAACGCCGTTGCGTGCACGCGGATGCGTACGGTGCCCGTAGTTAGCTCGGGATCCGCCACTGTCTGCCAGCGCAGTGCATCACCGTCTACAACAATTGCTTTCATCAATAACTCCCGCAGTCGGCAACGCCAGTGTCTGCTACCAGGACATGCGTACCTTCAACCCCTGGTCATGCAGATAGTGTTTCAGCGCACTGACCGTATAGTCACCATAGTGCACCATCGACGCGACGAGGGCCGCATCCGCAGCACCCTCGGTAAGCACCTCGTGAAGATGCTCGGGCAGACCGGCGCCACCGGATGCGATCACCGGAATGCGCACCGCCTGGCTGATCATTCGCGTCAACGTTACCTCGTACCCGTCCCGCGTTCCGTCTGCGTCAATCGAGTTAACCACGAGCTCTCCTGCGCCCAGCGCTTCACCCCGGCGCGCCCACTGCAGTGCATCGATCGCCATCGGCTTACGCCCGCCATTGATCACGATCTCATAGCCGCTCGGCATCGCGTCGTTGGCGGCGATATCCATGGACAGCACTACGTTCTGGTCGCCAATGGCGTTTGCACACTCCGCAATCAGCTCGGGCCGTTGTACCGCCGCCGAGTTCACGTTGATCTTCTCGGCGCCGGCTAGCCGTAAATCTGTGGCATCGCGAACGGTACGTACGCCACCGCCCACGGAGAGCGGAATGAATACTTCGCAGGCAACCGCTTCCACCACGTCGAGCATGATGTTGCGTTTGTCGCTGGACGCGGTGATGTCGTAGAACACCAACTCGTCCAGGCCGTCGGCGTAGTATTCACGCGCCTTCTCAACGGGGTCGCCGATGTCCTTCGTGTCGACGAACCGGACACTTTTTGCCAGCTTACCATCGCGCACGTCCAGGCATGCAATCACCCGCTTACTCAGCATTACCGTTCCACGTCGCAAACTGTTTCAGAAGTCGAAGCCCTACCCGACCGCTCTTCTCCGGATGGAACTGAACCCCGAAGTAATTGTTGTGTGCTACGGCACAGGCAAACGTCCGTTCGTAGTCGGCCACCGCGCACACAAGTTGCTCGTCCTCCGGTTCCGGGTAGTAACCGTGTACGAAATAGAATTCATCCCCTGGCTCCACGCCCGCAAGCAACGGGTGCGAACGCACCACCCTTACTTCATTCCACCCCATATGCGGCACTTTCAAGGTCGGGTCCGACAGCGCAAAGCGCTTCACGCAACCGCGCAGGAAACCCAGGGTTTGCTGATTCTGCTCTTCCGAGCGTTCAAACGAAATCTGGAGGCCGAGACAGATGCCGAGCAACGGCGTGCCTGAATCCATCACTTCCGCCAGCGCCAGATCCAACTCCGCGGCGGCAAGGCTTTGCATCGCCGGTCCGGCTGCGCCAACCCCGGGGAAAATGACGCGATCCGCCTTCAACACGCGTTCAGGGTCGCGGGTGATCTCCGCAGGCAAACCCACCTCTTCACATGCGCGGCGAACACTGGCCAGATTTCCGGCGTCATAGTCGATGATCACTGCCACGCCATTGGTCCGTTCGATGACAATTCGAAGAGGCGCGGATACTATCGCACCCTTTGTGCGAACACCAAGATGACCGAGGATACCTACGGCGTATTGCTGATCAATCTGGGAACGCCCGACGATTGCAGCGTTGCAGCCGTTCGCCGCTACCTCGACGCGTTTCTGATGGATCCCTACGTTGTCGACCTGCCGCGTCCGCTGCGCCGCGTCCTGGTCTCCGGCCTGATCCTGCCGTTTCGCCCGAAACGGAGCGCGGAAGCCTACCGAAAAGTGTGGCGCGACGACGGCTCACCCTTGCTGGTGCACAGCCTGGCACTCAGAGACGCGCTGCGCGCACAGATTCAGCGGCCCTGCGAATTGGGCATGCGTTATGGAAACCCGTCCATCGATGAAGCCATCGCGTTACTGGAGGCACAGTCGGTCACACGCATGATCGTGGTGCCTCTGTATCCGCAGCACGCCGACTCGACGCGCACCACCAGCATCGAAGCCGTGCGGGGCAACGGTGGCGCGCTGAGCCACAGCGCCGAATACGTGCCTCCGTTCTACAACGACGCCGGCTATCTGAATGCGCTGGCGGAATCGGTGCGCCCGCTGCTGGACGAGCCGTGGGACCGATTGCTGCTCAGCTACCACGGTTTGCCGGAGCGGCACCTCACGCGCGCGGATCCAACCGGCAGTCACTGCCTGGCGTCGGCAGATTGCTGCAGTTTGCCCTCCCCCGCCCACGCCACCTGCTATCGCCATCAGGTCTTCGCCACGTCCACCGGGCTGCGTCTGCGACTGGGTCTTGAGCCCGAGCAAACAACGGTAAGTTTCCAGTCCCGTCTGGGACGCCTACCCTGGCTTACCCCTTATACCGATCAGGTACTCCGAGCGCTGCCCTCGGAAGGTGTGCGCCATCTGGTCGTAGCCTGCCCTGCGTTCGTGGCCGACAACCTGGAGACGCTCGAAGAGATCGACATGCAGGGGCGCGCCACGTTTCTGGAAGCCGGCGGCGAGACGTTCCGCGTGGCCCCGTGTCTCAACGCCACCCCACTCTGGGTTCAGGCGCTTTCCAACCTCATCCAGCGGGCTCCGTCGACCTGAGCGGCGGTTGCGCATCCTTTGCGAGCAGCGCGACCCGTCGGTAGAAGTCCTGAATCAACGGCTGCGAGAACATCGACTTACGTGCCACAAACCGCACAGGTCTAAACAGCCCAGCGCTGCCGAGCGGTATTACCTTACGCATGTCCACACCTAGCGTGCGGGCGACCCCGGCGGGCACCAGCCCATGCCCGAATCCGGCGAGCGCCATCTGTGCCACGCAGAAAAACGACTCCAGCGACACCCGCCGATGCAAATTCAATCGGCGCATGTCCTCCTCGATCGACCGCCACGCACCGGATCGGGACTCGATCGTCACCACGTCGAGCACATCGCCAATCGTATAGGACAGTGGTCCGAGTCCCGCAGGGACAATGATCATGGGCTCCCGCCGGATCACCTCGCTCTGTAGATCCGACTCGGCATTCGACGAGCCGGTACAAATGCCCACCATGTACTCGCCCGAACGCAACCGATCCAATACGACCGGTGATCGCTGGGCATGGAAGCTGAACTCCACCTCCGGCATGTCCTGCTGAATGTCCGCAAACATCTGCGGACCCCAGCTCGCCAGGATGGCTTCGGAAACGCCAATTATGATTCGGCCCCGCGGCAGTTCGTTGCTTTCCAGAAACACGCTGCGCAGTTCGTGCAACAACGGCGCTACCTGTTCCACCAGGCGTGTGCCCTGGTGTGTCAGTACTACACGGCGACCATCACGCTCGACCAGGTTACGCCGGTAGTGGCGCTCCAACGCAGCAATGCGCTTCGACACCGCAGACTGTGAAATCTTCAGTTCCGTCGCCGCTGCAGTCATGGTTTCCGTGCGGTGAAGGACCACCAGGGTTTCGAGATTTTCGAGCATCGCGTATACATTCCAAGATAGAGCAAATCATATTCCATGTATTCGCCTTATTCATATATTAAAGCCCGCGAAGATAGCCTCATGGCGATCGCAATACTGATATGGGCAGCGGTCCTGGCAACGAGTGTGATCTCCGGCATGCTCGGGATGGCCGGAGGCATGATCCTGATGGCCGTGTTGGTCGCGCTGGTGTCTGTGGCCTCCGCGATGATGATTCACGGCGCGGTACAGGCCACATCCAACGGTTCGCGCGCCTGGTTCCTGCGGCAGCACATTCAGTGGCGCATTCTGCCCCCGTACGTCGTCGGTGCAGCCATCGCGTTTGGCGCGTTCACCCTCCTCGCAATCGTGCCGCCAGCCGGATTGATACTGCTGGTGATCGGACTGTTTCCGTGGCTCGGGCGCATCCTGCCGTCCACGGGCCAACTCAATGTACTGAACCCGGCAACGGCTATTACCTGCGGTGGGGTCGTCACCGGTGCACAACTGCTGGCCGGTGTCTCCGGACCGCTGCTCGACGTCTTCTACCTGAACAGTCCCCTTTCACGTCAGGCCGTGGTAGCGACCAAAGCCTTAACGCAGACGCTGGGCCACCTGTTGAAACTGGTTTACTACGGCTGGGTCGTTGGCGTTGCTGCACAACAGCTCCACGTGGCCGAATTGTCTGCTGGCGGAACTGCCGCGCTCTACGTGCTTGCAATAATCACCGCCGTTGCGGGAGCACGCATTGGCACACGATTGCTCGACCGCTGGAACGATGCCCGTTTCCGGCAGGTAAGCGGCTGGGTCATTCTCGGAATCGCGACCGTGTGTATCGTGCAGGGGATTCGGTCCCTGTGGACCAGCGGTATGTGATCCATAAACGACCTAACGACGCGGACAATCGATCCAACGGGGCCGCGCCACAGACCCAATCAAATCAGGCGGCGGTCGCCTGCTCGACCGGCACCGGCTTCACAACAAACAACAGATCGCCCACGTTCACCTGCTGACCGTCGCTCATGTTGATACGCGTTACTTCGTAACGGTAGTTCTCTTCGTACAACGCAAGATCAGCGTTGAAATCACCCAGCGTCAGCGGCGAAAAGATCTTGAACGCTTCCAGCTGACAAATCGTTGTGCTCAGATCCACCAACTCCCCCACCGTAACGTA
Organism: Candidatus Azotimanducaceae bacterium; assembly: GCA_965216695.1. Taxonomy (GTDB): domain Bacteria; phylum Pseudomonadota; class Gammaproteobacteria; order Pseudomonadales; family Azotimanducaceae. The sequence continues at coordinate 726,589 of OZ244212.1, forward strand.
TGCGGGATCCGACGGCGAAGGCGATGTGTAGAAAATAGCTGTGCTGGGTGACAGCACTTTCAATTCGTCGCTGTCTTCGATTGCGATCGCATCGGCATCTATACCGCCCGACTGTTCGCCGGCACTTCGCTCGATCTCTTCGATCAGCACCTCTTGATCGATGCGCGCCAGAAACTCGGGCAGATAGCCCGTGTCGTAACTTCCGGCTCGGAACGTGTTGTCGGCAAGGACGCGCCGGACGAGGGGAATGTTGGTGCAGATGCCTTCAATCCGCACCCGGCCGAGATAGTCGAGCAGTTTTTCGATGGCCGCGGGTCGATCCGCCGCATGAACAACAATCTGGGCAACCATGCTGTCGTAGAACGGCGATACAAACTTGTCCGTCGCGACCGATGCGATCACCTCGACATCGTCTTCCTCCGGAAACTCACAGACGGTGACCTTTCCCGGGTGGGGTTTGAACACGAGTCCCGATGCGCCCTTCTGCACACTCTCGGCATTCACACGCGCCTCGATCGCGTAACCGGTTTCGTTGATTTCAAGGTCCGCGATACTTCCGCCGCCTGCAATCTCGATCTGCTGGCCAACAATGTCCACGCCGCTCACCCATTCCGTTACCGGGTGCTCTACCTGCAGACGCGTGTTCATTTCCATGAAATAAACCGCATCGGCCGCCAGATCGTAGATGAACTCCACGGTACCGGCACCGACGTAGGCGACCTCGTCCGCGAGCTTCGCCGTGTGGCGCAGCACCGCTTCCTTGAGATTATCCGGCAGAATCGTCGAGCCGGATTCTTCAATCACCTTCTGCTTGTCCCGTTGCACACTGCAATCGCGCAGACCCAACACACGCGTGTTGCCATGGGTGTCGCGGAGCAGCTGTACCTCTATGTGTCGGAGTCGAGTAACGTACTTCTCCAAATACACGTCGCCGTTTCCGAAAGCCGCTCGTGCTTCCATCGTGACCCGCTGAAACAGCCGATGCAGATCGCCCGGCCGCTCCACTACCTGAATGCCCTTGCCGCCGCCTCCATGCACCGCCTTGATCAGCACCGGATAGCCGATGCTCTCCGCCACCTCGGCTGCGCGGTCGGCATTTGTGAGAATGCCGTGACTGCCTGGAACTACCGGCACATCCAAGCGTAAGGCCGTGTTGATGGCATTGGACTTGTTGCCCATGGTTTCCATGCTGGAAACCGGCGGGCCGATAAAGTTGATGCCGTGACTCCGGCACAGTTCGGCAAACTGCGCGTTTTCCGAAAGAAAACCAATTCCCGGATGCAGCGCATCCACGTTCTCGCGCTCTGCAACACTCAGAACGCTGAGCGCGTTCAAGTAACTCTCGTCCGGCGTGTTACCGCCGATACACACCAGCGCGTCACGTTCGCCAAGCATGTCCACAGGCACTGATTCCATGTCGGGATCGGACTGCACCAGCACCACCTGAATCCCACGCCGCTGTGCAATGCGAACGAGTTTTACCGCAGTACAGCCGCGCGCGTGAACCAACATCCGCTGCACCGGCTTGATCAGCTCCGCGTCTGCATACAGTCGCCGGTTGGAAACTATGACGGGTTGTTCGCTACTGATCACGCCGGACGTCACCCGGCGCACGACGTCTTCGATCTTGTCCGTGGGGACCGGAATGTCCGGATCCACTTCGCGCAACTGGCTGTCGAGATCTTCCTGAAACGGATGAACCACGAGCCCCTGCATTGCGCCCGGCACCTGTGAGAGATAGTTCGACAACAACGAATTCAGTGGCAGATTGGACTGTACGACGATCTGGCCCGCAAACGGCATGCTGGTACCAGACAGGTAGTAGGTCTGCACAAGCGGATGGGTAACGAAACTCGCCTGCGCACCCCCGGTGCAATCCCCATATCCGAAGACGATCACCGGCAGATCATGGTCGCGCACGAAGCGCGTAATCCGGTCGTTGACGGCGGCCATCGAAAACAGCGCGCCCGCGCCTTCCTTCGTCTGCATGCCGCCGGACGATACGAAACAGACCACCGGCAGATGGGCTTGTGCGCATTCCACGAGAAGTTTGCAGAATTTCTCAGCGCTCGCCATGTCGAACGAACCCGCCTGGAAGCGGACATTCGACAGCAAAACTCCGACGCGAATGCCGGGCTCACCATCCGCTCCCGCCATCGTCGCGATCCCGGCAACGGTACCGCACGGTGGAATACCCGCGTCCAGCGCCGCTTCGATCGACAACCGAAAGCCCGGGAACGCACACGGATCGGAACTCAGAAGATCCGCGTACCTCTCCTCGAAATCAGTGAAATATTTGTCTATAAACGATTGATAATCAAAAGAATTATTCGCGCGGTTCTCGCGCAACACATTCTGCATTCTCAGATCGCGGTACGCGATGTCGAGGCGGTTCCAGAAGTCCTTCTTGCGGCCGATGTTGCGCGGCGCAATCTTACCGTTGTAGGTCTTGCTGTCGCGTTCGGCCACCACATAGGACAGCAACAGATGCGTGAACAGGTGCGTAACCACCACAAATAGCGTATCGGACAGGTGCGGGAAGTTGGCCTTCTTCCACTCTTCCACTGCCCGGAAGAACTCTTGTCCTCTGGGCGCTTTCATAACACGTTGATACCAGTCCAGTACCTGGACGCGCAGGTCGTACTCCGTACGCGGCGTATCGGCGCCAATCGTCACACCGGCCGCTGCCAGATCGAGCGTGGTGTTGATGAGCCGCTCCAGCGACTCCTTCGCAAGTGCCTGCGACCGTTGCGCTTCCTCGGCAATCGAATCGAGGTTGGCAATGATCTGGTCGTACACCGAGTCGAACAGCAACAGATTCTCGCATTCGCGACTGAATGCCTCGCGCAGATCGGGTTCGAGAAGCACGTCGAGCACGGTCAGGTCATTCAATTCGATCGACGCGTCCTGCGAGGCCTTGGTATTCACCAGCGCTCGAAACCGCTCCTGCAGCACGAGTCGATTGACCGCAATGTCCGAGCCGCCGCGCGTGTGGGCCCGCCGCGCCCCTTCGCCACCCACATCCACCGACACTTCGTCCAGTATGTTTACACCGGTAATCAACAGATTGAGTTCACTGGTGAGCTGACTGCTGACGTAGGCTTCGGATTTGTCGGCGGTACCGCCTTCGCCAAGCAGTTTTTTGCCCTGATAGGTGAAACATCCAAAGATGTACGGGCCGAGTTCTGCATCAGCACGAATCGCTGCGAGCAGGCCTTCCGCGTCCGGCAGATCAGACTGGCGGAGTATGTAGCCGGTGTCTTCGTGGTTGCGAATGAACTCGCGCAGCGCGCGTAGATTGCCTACCGATTCACCTTTCCAGCGGTTGTACAGATACAACCCGACCTGCGTGATGAGCATGCTGCGGGCGTCCGCGAAGTTCTTCCCGGGCTCACCGAAGATCAGCTGCGCGAGCCGGCCACGTTCTTCGTTGACCGCCTCACGCTTCTCGACGTAGTTCTTCCATGCCTTGGACAGGCCGTCGTCATAGATCACTTTGTCGGGATCTTGCAGCCACTTCAGAAACGTCTGACGACGTTCCAGTTCTGCGCGCCGGGACAGCTCGCCCTGCGGAATCTCCTGCTGCGACAGGCGACCGTACTGCTGCCGGTTTGTCGATTTGATGCGCTGACGCACCTTCAGGTAGCGCAGGTACCGGTACGCCACACCAAAAACACTGAGGTACTCGGTGGGATTCTTCGTCAGTTTCAACGACGCGCTGGCCTGCATCTTGCGCAGCTGTTCGGACGGATTGAGGTAGCGTCCCAGGCTCTGGCGGTAGTGATCCAGAATGTACGGGCTGCTTGCGACGAACTCCTTCACCTTGGCTTCCACCCGCAGAATGCCGCCAACGATCGCGGAGCGGAGGTTCCCGATCTGCTCGTCGCATTGATTGGGCGAGAAGTCGATGATTCCGTCGATGTTGCCTTGCGCGAACAGTTCGTAGGGCGACAACCCGACGTACTTGGCACATTCCTGCCAGGAAAGGTTCAATCGGCGCGCAATCGACGCAAGAGAACGCGGCTGAATCGTGCTGAAGACACCGTCGCGAACCGACAGAATCATGTTGCTGGCGGCCAACGGTATGGCGCCGCCGGAGTAGCCGAGCCCGTATATGACGCCAACATTCGGCACATCGACGTTGCTCGCCTCGGTGATCAACCGGGAGATGCTGTGCGCCTGATTGTTCCGGTTCGCAATTTCACCCGGATCTGCGCCGGGTGTGTCCATCATTGTTACGAGCGGCATCGAGCGCTTCGAGCACAGCTCGATGAACTCGGCGGCGGCAAGGTGATGTTCGGGCATCCACACGCCGTTTGCCGAGCTACGATCCTGGGCGATGAAGCCAACCGACCGCACATCGTCGTCGAATTCGAGTTCCACCACGGCCTGATAGAACGGGCCGTCGGATAGCTCGTCGGTTACCCGGCCGAGCAGGCGGATTACTGCCGGTGCCGGAAGGCGTTTCGGGTCCTCGGCCGGGGACACCACCGCCTCAATGTAGGAATCGATGTCGAGGTTGCCGAGCTGCGTCTGTCGGCGCCGAATCGCGGCCGGGCTCAACAGCCCCGGAAGTGGCTCTTCCACGTCGCTGGTGGGGAACAGAGAAAAGTCCTGCGCCAGATTTTCGGCGATCAGATACAGGCGGTCGCCTTCACTCAATTGCTTATCCACGCGGCGCTGGCACTCGGAGTACAATTGGCCGGGTACTCTATCATCTGCCGCGGCTATGGCCAACGAACGAAACACCCGGAAACCAACGACCAGCAGACTGCGTTGCGCAGTGCTGACGGTCAGCGACACCCGCAACGCCGCGAACGACACCAGCGGTGACAGTCTGGCCGCCATGATCGCCGAGGCCGGTCATGAACTGGTCGCGCGCGAGTTGTGCAGGGACGACGTCTACGTCATCCGCGCGGTGGTCTCGAACTGGATTGCCGATCCGAACGTGCAGGTTGTGGTCTCCACCGGCGGAACGGGATTCACCGGTCGCGATTCCACCCCGGAAGCGCTGACGCCGCTTTTCGACAAGACCATCGACGGCTTCGGCGAGCTGTTCCGACAGATCTCCTACACCGAGATTGGCTCATCCACCATCCAATCCCGTGCCGTGGGCGGCCTGGCGAACGCAACATTGATCTTCGCGCTCCCCGGATCCGGCAACGCCGTGCAGACCGGTTGGCGCGCCATCATCGAGCCGCAACTCGACATCGACAACAAGCCATGCAACTTTGCCGAACTGATTCCGAGGTTTCTGGAAACAGGCACAGCGCGCTAGACGATCGCGGCCATGTCCTTGAGAATACTCGCCCGCTCACAGGAATTTCGCCATGGCACGGCCCGTTCACATCTACGCTGCAGCACGCACGCCCGTGGGCAGCTTCCAGGGAAATCTGGGGTCGTTCACCGCACCGGAACTCGGTGCGCGCGCAATCTCTGCAGCGGTTGCGAGCAGCGGGTACGCGCCTGATCAAATTGACGAAGTACTGATCGGCAATGTCATCAGCGCAGGCTTGAAGCAAGCGCCCGCGCGCCAGGCAATGCGCCAGGCCGGTCTGCCGGACGCGGTTGGCGCAACCACAATCAATAAAGTCTGTGGCAGCGGCATGAAGGCAACCATGCTCGGATTCGACGCCATCGCATCAGGCAGCGCGTCGACTGTCGTGTGCGGCGGTATGGAAAGCATGACCAATGCGCCCTACCTGATTGCCAGAGCCCGCCAGGGTCTGCGTATGGGCCACGGCGAACTCGCCGATACGATGTTTCTGGACGGGCTGGAGGATGCAGAAACCGGGCGTGCGATGGGCACCTTCGCCCAATCGACAGCAGACGATCATCAGATTACGCGCGACGCAATGGACGCCTTCGCGGTGGAGTCCGTGACCCGGGCGCGAGCAGCGATCGAGTCCGGTGCGTTGGCTGCCGAAATTGTACCGATCGAAGTCGACGGGCGGAACGTCGAGCACGACGAACAACCCGGGCGCGCAAAGATTGAGCGCATCCCCCAACTGCGCCCTGCGTTCAAGGCAGACGGTACGATCACCGCAGCCAATGCGAGTTCCATCTCCGACGGCGCATCCGCCCTGGTTCTGTCGGCAGACGACAACGAAGCAGAGCCGCTAGCCCGCATCGCCGGACACGCAACCCACTCCATCCACCCAAGCCAGTTCACGATCGCACCGGTGGGCGTCATACAGAAACTGACCGAGAAACTCGGGTGGCCGCTTGAGAGCGTCGATCTGTTCGAGATCAATGAAGCGTTCGCCATGGTAACGATGCTCGCCATCAGCGAGTTGGGGCTCGATCCAGCACGCGTCAACATTCACGGCGGCGCCTGCGCCCAGGGGCATCCCATCGGTTCCACCGGCAGCCGTCTGATCGTAACGCTCGCCCACGCACTGCAACGCACAGGAGGCCACCGGGGCATAGCCGCGCTGTGCATCGGCGGGGGAGAGGCCACGGCCATCGCGTTGGAGCGCGCCTGAAAACATGCAGCGGCTACCTTTGATTGTAGGCTTCGGCGGCGTTAACTCAGCCGGCCGCGCCTCGTTCCACCACGCCTACCGGCGGATGGTAGCTGATGCGCTGGATGAAGGTCGCGCGAGTGCGATGTACCAGAGCCTGGCAACTCTGATGCGGCTGGACGCCAACTCGGCGGACGCCGAAGCGCGACAGCACATACGCAATCACACGCTGATTCGTCAGATTGAGCGACCCGAGCTCAGGCAGCTGAATGCGCGCCAGCGCGTCAGCCTTTCCGACGCCCAGTTCACCGTTTCTACGCGCCAGTTGCCAGAGCCGTTGCCCGAGGGCTGGCGGGTCGTGCGCGAAGCGGATGGCGTGTCGTTCATTCACGCGGGCACCATGGACATTCAACTTCCGGACACAAAAACCGCACGCGTTACGTCTGCCGGGCAGCTCCCGTCCGGCTTCGACCCGGCGGCTCTGTATCAATCGCGCAACCACCCACGTGGGCTGCAGCTAACGGTATTCGCGGCGTCCGACGCGCTGCGCTCCACCGGCATCGATCTGGAGCACATCAAGCGCGCACTCGCTCCCGATCAGATCGGCGTGTACTCGGGCAGCGCAATGGGTCAACTCGACGCCGAAGGCTATGGCGGTCTGTTGCAGAATCTGCTCCTCGGCCGCCGTCCCACGGCGAAGAACGTACCTCTGGGCCTGCCGGAGATGCCAGGTGACTTCATAAACGCGTACGTATTGGGGTCGACGGGAGAAACGGCCGGGATCATAGGCGCTTGCGCCACGTTTCTTTACAACCTGAAGTTCGCGATGGATGCGATTCGCACGGGCAACGTTCGCATGGCGGTGGTCGGCAACGCAGAAGCCCCGATCGTCCCGGAAGTAATCGAAGGCTACCGCACGATGGGAGCGCTGGCTGAAGACGAATCGCTGATGGCGCTCGACGATTCGTCTATAACCGACCATCGCCGCGCGTGCCGGCCGTTCTCTTCCAACAGCGGATTCACGGTCGCCGAGAGCGCAATCTATGCTGTGCTGATGGACGACGAACTGGCGATGCAGCTTGGCGCACGTAACCTCGGCGGAATCGGCGACGTATTCATCAATGCCGACGGGTTCAAGAAGTCCATTCCGGGACCCGGCGTTGGCAACTACCTGACGTTCGGTAAGGCCATGGCAGCAACCCGTGCGATTCTTGGGGACGAAGGGTTGCGCCATCGCACACACGTGCAGGCGCACGGCACCGGTACACCGCAAAACCGCGTAACCGAGTCGCACATTCTGGATCAGCTTGCGGGCATTTTCGGTATCTCGGCACTCCCGGTCGCCGCAATCAAGTCGTACGTCGGGCATTCAATGGCGCCGGCGTCCGCAGACCAGCTGGCCGCCGTACTGGGCGTATGGGAGGACGGCATCGTGCCGGGCATCTTGACCGTCGACCACATCGCCGACGACGTTCATCAGCGACACCTTCGCTTTCCACTGCAACACCTGGAGTTGGACCCTGCCGAATGCGACGCTGCATTGATCAATTCCAAGGGGTTCGGCGGCAACAATGCCACCGGACTCGTAGTGGCACCGCGCGTGTGTGACGATCTTATCGCCGCGCGCTGGGGCCGCTCCGCGCTGAACGACTATCGTCGCAAGCGCGAATCAACCGACGAGCGCGCGCGCGATTACGATGAGCGCATGAAACGCGAAACGCTACCGTCGATCTATCACTTCGGCGAAGGCGTCCTGGATGCGGAAGGTCTAACCATCGACCCCGAGCACATCGGCGTATCCGGCTACGGGATCCCGATCGACCTCAACGTTCCGAACCCCTACACCGACTGAGGATCCCCGCAGCGTAGACGTCAGTGCAGTACGTCCGGTTCCATCCCGGCCAGCGCTTGCAACTCCTGCTCCAGCAACCGCTCGGCGCCCTGTGGCAGTTCAGCCTGGCACAGTGACTCCACCAGATCTTTCGCGAGGTTGAACGCGCCAAGGCGCCGCCAGGTTTGCGCACGCTGTAGTCCCAGCTCGAACGAATCGGGCACTATCGCAAGCTGACACTCCAACGCGTCGAGAACTTCGTGCAACATGCCAACCGCAAGCCATTGGTATTTCACGTTGTTCAACATACGCAGAGCTATGGTGATGGTATCGGCATCCGCCAGCGCAACCCGGCGAAACGTATCCGCATCCTGCCCCGCTGCCGTCGCGCCTCGCTCCACCCAGGCATCGATATCGACCAACTCCAGTGCAGCAGGATCAACGAAACGGTCACCGCTACGGCACAGAAAGTGACCGGGATAGTTAACCCCGCACATCGCGCCGCCCTGATGTCGTGTCAACTCACATAGCAGCACAGCCATTGTAATCGGCAGCCCGCTCCGGTGTTGGAGCACCCAGCTGAGACAACTCGCGGATTCCGCATCGGCCTCTTCTACGGGCATTGCGTATCCGCACCGCGCCAGGTAGTCCCATGCAGGCACATTCAACGGTTGACCTTCGCACAGTGCAACGATCCGGGAACGCAGCGCAGATGTTTCAAGATCCGGCACCACAAGACGGTTGACCAGCAACGCCGCGTCCAATGGCGGCGCGTCCGGTTGCAGTTCAGCGAAAGACTCCACCAGATCGCCTATGTCAGCGGATTCGCGCATCAGTGTTCCCGGGTTTCACTGAAACGCACGTCCGGCCATCGTTCTTCAACCACCTGCAGATTCGCCCGCGTGGGCGCGAGGTAAGTGAGATAGCCGCCGCCATCGTCCGCGAGATTTTCAAAAGCTTTGCGCTTGAACTCCTCCAGCATCTTCGCGTCGTCGCATTGCACCCAACGAACCGTGTACAACGTAACGGACTCATACACACAATCGGCGCGGTATTCGTCGGCAAGCCGAAACGCGACCAGATCGAATTGCAACGTGCCAACCGCACCAACGATCAGATCGTTGTTGCGATGCGGCTTGAATACCTGGGTCGCGCCCTCTTCGGCGAGTTGCGTTAACCCTTTTTCCAGTTGCTTAGAACGCAGTGGGTCACGCACCCTGACCCGGCGGAAGAGTTCAGGCGCGAAATTGGGTACACCGAGAAATCGCAGCGATTCCCCTTCGGTAAACGAGTCGCCGATCTGGATCGTGCCGTGGTTGTGCAACCCCAGAATATCGCCGGGACGCGCCTTGTCCGCAGACACTCGGTCCCCGGCCATGAAGGTCACCGCATCGGAAACCTTAACGTCTTTGCCGAGCCGCACGTGCCGTAACTTGCGCCCCTGCTCAAACGTTCCCGAACAGATGCGCAGAAACGCAATCCTGTCGCGATGCTTGGGATCCATGTTGGCCTGAATCTTGAACACAAACCCCGAAAACTTGTCCTCTTCCGGCAAGACAACGCGGGTCTCGGTGGGACGGGGCTGCGGCGGCGGGGCGATTTCGACGAAGTCGTCCAACAACTGTTGAACGCCGAAGTTTCCGAGCGCGGTGCCGAAGTACACGGGCGTCTGTCGGCCTTCGTCGAACGCGCGGGCGTCGAAATCGTGGCTCGCACCGCGTACCAGTTCGACCTGGTCGACCACTTCCTCATACAGGTCACCCAGATAGGATCGCGCCGCATCGGATGCAAGACCGGCGATCACGGCGTAGTCGTGAACGCGGTCACCACGCCCCTGCTCATAGCAGATGATCTGATCGTTCCGCAGATCGTAGACACCACGAAAATCTCGCCCCATGCCGATAGGCCAGTTCATGGGTGCGCATTCGATGTCGAGAATCTCTTCGATTTCGTCGAGCAACTCGATCGGGTCGCGAATCTCCCGATCCAGTTTGTTCACGAACGTCAATATTGGTGTATCTCGCAGACGGCACACTTCCATCAGCTTGATGGTTCTAGGTTCGACGCCGCGCGCGCCGTCGATCACCATCAATGACGAATCCACGGCGGTTAGCGTGCGGTACGTGTCTTCCGAAAAATCCTCGTGACCGGGCGTGTCGAGCAGGTTGATGAGCTTGTCCCGGTAAGGGAACTGCATCACCGACGTAGTAACGCTGATTCCACGTTGCTGCTCCATCGCCATCCAGTCCGACGTGGCGTGCCGGTCAGACTTCCGCGCCTTGACCGTTCCGGCCAGTTTGATTGCCTTGCCGAACAGCAGCAGCTTTTCGGTAATCGTCGTCTTTCCGGCATCCGGATGAGAAATGATCGCAAAGGTTTTCCGGGGAGCCGATTCATACTCGGACATCGATTACGCTCTCGAGCCTGGCGGAAAAAGGCGCGGATTATACAAGACCCGTTCAGTCTGTCCCGGTCTGCACGGAGAAGTAGTCGCCGAGATCGAGCGCGAGCACCAGCGCATCTTCCCTGCCCCGGTCCGCCGCATAGTAGTCTTTGCGCACGCCAATCTGTGCAAATCCCGCGCTGCGATACAGCGCCAGGGCCACGTGGTTAGACGGACGCACCTCCAGAAACAATCGTCGCGCGCCGCGATCGAACGCGCACAGGAGCAGATGCGCCAGCAGCTGCCGGCCCAACCCTTCTCCCTGGCGGTCGCGGCGTATACAGATGTTCATCAGATGCGCTTCCCCCGCTCCGGACGTTACGACGCCGTGCCCGCACAGTTCACCATCCAGCACGAGCACCCAGCAATCGCAGCCTTCCCGCAGGCAATCAGCAAAGTTGCGTTCGGACCAGGGGAACGCGTACGCACGTAGTTCGTTCTCGGCGACGCGTGGGAGATCAGCGTCGCCCATACGCCGAAACTGCGTCATTCGCAGAGGCGACGCCACAAGTCGCGTTTCGCTGACGAATCCAGCGCCAATTGCTCGAGCGGCGGCAACGCGACGACGCGGGCTTCGTACGATTGCGCGTGTAGCGAATCCGCCACGTCGTCGCATAAAATCAGCACCGAGGCTTCGATCTCATCAATTCGGGCCTGCACGAACGCATTGAGTGCTCGCCCGGCCGCATCTGCGCCGTACCGCATTCCGGCATCTGTGAATTCATCGCCACCCGGGGGCCACACAAACGCGGTCGGCTGCGGCTTGGCCGCTTCACCCATCGCAACGACGACATCCCGCAGAAGCCGCTGATGCAATTTGAAGGAGGACTGAGACGCAATCAACACAGTATTGCCACTGCTGAGCGCAACCAGCGCCATCTCGACGTGAGGTACGCGATCGGCGGTCTCTGCGGCATCGGGGGGTACTTCGGGCACCGCCGGAACTGAGTCCTGCCGCGACTCCACTGAGGGCGGCGATTCGCGGTCGCCCGACGCGTCGCTCGCCGCGACGCCTCCGGCGCGCCCTGACCTATCCTCGCTGTCGGCCGACACCGCAAGCAGTTCCCGAGGATCCGGCCGCAACCGATACCAGTCGATTCCCATGTCGGCCAGCAGCCGGTGTTTGCGATCCATAATCGTTTCGGTATCCCCGAGTCTGCTAGCATTGTAACGCGTCGTGACGCATCGCCGAACGGCTGGCGCTGCCCGCGCACCACACACCGCGAAAGCGCGATATACAACACGGAAGACCCCGCATGAAGTATCTGACGGACGACGTGCGCATCACCGGCATGCAGCAGGTAATGCCTCCAGACACCCTGCTCAACGAGTTGCCGATCGACGACGCTGCGTCTCAGCTGATCTTCGCCACGCGCCAGCAGATCGCCAACATAGTGCACGGCAAAGATCCGCGGCTTCTGGCCGTGGTGGGTCCGTGCTCGATCCATGACCCGGACGCGGCGCTGGAATACGCGAAACGACTTCACGGCTACGCTCAAACCCTCGACGACGCGCTTGTCGTCATCATGCGCGTCTATTTCGAGAAGCCGAGGACGACCGTGGGCTGGAAGGGCCTGATCAACGATCCCCGACTGAACAACTCCTACGACATCAACGAAGGACTGCGCGTTGCACGCGGCCTGCTTAGGGATATTGCGTCCATCGGCATTGGTACCGGCACCGAATATCTGGACCCGATCACGCCTCAGTATCTGGGTGACCTGGTGTCGTGGGGCGCGATCGGTGCACGCACAACGGAAAGCCAGGTGCACCGCCAGCTTGCGTCGGGATTGTCCTGTCCGATCGGGTTCAAAAACAGCACCGACGGTTCCGTTCAGGTGGCGGTAGACGCCGTTAAATCGGCATCCAATTCGCACATCTTCCTGTCTGTCACCAAACAGGGACACAGCGCCATATTCTCAACATCGGGCAATCTGGATTGCCACGTGATTCTGCGCGGCGGCGGCGGCAAGACAAACTACGACAATCCGTCCGTGCACTACGCCAGCCGACTCCTGGAACAAGCCAAACTCGACCGCCGCGTGATGGTGGATATGAGCCACGCCAACAGCAACAAGGATCACAACCGACAAATTGCCGTATGCGACGATCTATGTGCGCAACTCGCGAACGGCGAGGAGCGTCTGCTGGGGGTAATGGTGGAAAGCAATCTGGTCGCCGGCAATCAGAAGATCGGCCCACGCGATTCGCTGACCTACGGTCAGAGCATCACAGACGCCTGTATCGGTTGGGACGATACGGAGCAGGTACTGGACAAGCTCGCTGACGCGAGTCGTAAGCGTATGGGGCGATAGAGTCGAGCGCACGTTGCCGCATAGGTCCTTCGGGCAAATCCGAGGCGCCGCATCGCTGTGGCACTGAGCGTGCGCTCCGCGCTCCCCTCAATCCGCGGTCTGCCCTGCGGTCAGCCCGCGTCTTTCGGCACCCCATCATTGCCGTCTCGACGCGCCCCTGGCGTTTGACAATGGGGCGTCGCCACTGCATGAGAGCCGACACGTAACCTACGATGGGTTTGTTTGTGCGAAGGGATCGACCCCAACTATCGGTTGGCGCGATGACCAAGCGAATGATTACCGTTAACAAGATTGGAGCTCTACCAGAAGACTTACCGATACTGAACGACAGAGCCGAAAATGAAGGCTTCCGCTTTCTCACGCGCCTTGTTCAAGAATTCGATAGCGGCACAAATACGTTCGCTAGACCTGGCGAAGCCCTGTTTGAGGTTCGTGATCAAGAGAGGCTTATCGGTGTCGGAGGTCTAAACATCGATCCATACCACGATGAACCGCATATTGGCAGAGTTCGTCGTCTGTACATCGATCCAGATTATCGGCGTCAGGGGATAGGCAGATCACTAATGAGCGCTATCGAAAAACTGGCATGCGGCTCGTTTTCTGAGCTGCGGTTGCGAACCGATACGATTGAAGGTGCTCAATTTTATGAAAACCTGGGATATCGGAGGATTCACGGAGCAAAGCACTCGTCACACGCCAAGACTCTCTGAGTAGAATGCCGCCGGCAATGCACGGCTGATATGTTGTACCCCGCTCATGGCCGAATAGACGCGTCCACCAAAGACGTGTGTCGTCCGCGAGTTCATCGCCATCGTTCACGCTGCGCTGTGCTGGCTACCCGCAAGCAGACTCCGGGGACCGCGTTGTCGGGGCGTTGCCGAATCGGCCGAGCGGCGCGGGCTGACCGCAGGGCAGAACGCGGCGCGAGGGAAGCGCAGAGCGCACGATTCGGGTCCCGATAACGCGATCGCCGAGGTCTGCTCGCCAACAACAGCAATACGACAACTACGCGCCCGCGTACTCGACCTCGGTTCTGGCCGCCATCACAAAGTCATTCCCGTGCAAGCCGCCAATCGTGTGCGTCCACCACCGGACTTCGACCCGACCCCAGTCGAGGGTCAGCCGCGGATGATGGTCAGCGTCGTCGGCGATTCGTCCGATCGCAGCGGCAAACGCAATCGCACCCGAGAACGCTTTCACGTCGAACGTCTTGCAGACGTTCGGATGGGGTTCTGCTTCGATGCGCCAACCAGGAAGCTGCACAAGCCATCGATCGACGGCGTCCATGGATATGGGTGCTTCGTCGTCCGCGCAACGCACGCACGATTGAGCGGCCAACGTCTGGGTCACTTCCGGTATCGCTGCCATAGTCGTTCACCTGCCAGAATTGCTACTACGAGGGTATACGCGAACCACTCCAGATAGCCATCCTTGGTAAGCCACAGAAGGTGCAACAACGCGGCCGCGGTGGCCGGGTAAACAAGACGATGCAGAACGCGCCAGCGGGACGCCAGGCGCCGCCGCCAACCGTTGGTGGACGTCACCGCGAGCGGCAACAAAAGCAGCAACGCCGCAAACCCTACGGTAACGTATGGCCGTTCAGCAACCTCGCGTACCAAAGCGGTCCACGCGAAGCCCACGTAGAAATATTGAAACGACACGAGATGCAGCACGGCGTACACGAACGTAGCGACCCCGAGCTTACGGCGGTGACGCGCAATCTGTGAGAACCCGAGCCGCCGCAGCGGCGAAACGGCGAGTGTCGCGATCAGCAGACGTAAGCTCCATTCACCGAGGAAATGTACGGTCGCCTCACCAGGGTCTCCGCCCAGCATAGTTCCCGGTTGCCGGATGTCGCTCACAATCGCGAAAAGCAACCAAGCACCCGGCAACAGCACGAGCGCCCAGAGTGCAAACGCCGTCGCCCGAGAAAGTGTTGCAGTACCGGCGCTCAAAAGTTGCGACGAAGGTCCATTCCAGTGTAGAGCGAAGTCACCTGCTCCGCGTAACCATTGAACGGCAACGTCGGGCGGCGGTTGGGATCGAGAAACGTCGACGGCAGACGTCGCTCGGTTGCCTGACTCCAGCGCGGATGCGACACGTCCGGATTCACGTTCGCGTAAAAGCCATACTCGCGCGGTGCGAGCAGGCTCCACGTGTTGCGCGGCTGCCGTTTGCGAAATCGGATGGAAACGATCGACTTGATGCTCTTGAAGCCGTACTTCCATGGAACGATCAATCGCAGCGGCGCGCCGTTTTGATTTGGCAGCGGCTTACCGTATACACCCACCGCCATCAACGACAGCGGATGCATTGCTTCGTCCATGCGCAGTCCTTCCACATACGGCCAGTCGATCGAGCTGAACCAGGATCGCTGGCCGCGCATTTCATCCGGTCTGTGCAGCGTTTGAAACTCGACGAACCTGGCATCGGAGCTCGGCTTCAGGCGTTCGATCAAACGCGCGAGCGGAATGCCCTGCCAAGGGACAACCATCGACCACGCTTCAACGCAGCGGAAACGGTACACGCGATCTTCCACAGCGAGTTCCTTAAGAAGATCCTCTAGGTTCCAGGTTCGCGGCGCCTCCGTGCGGCCCGACACATCTACAGTCCACGGCGCAATCGTCATTTCATGCGCGTAGCGGGCCGGATCGGTCTTGTCCATTCCGAATTCGTAGAAGTTGTTGTAACCGGTAACGATGTCTTCCGGGGTCAGCGCATCGTCAAGCGCGCCTCCGGACGCAGCTGCTTTTGCGCTCGCCACGGCGTCGTCGTCCCCAGTGAACATACCCCCAAAAGCAACGGCAGAGGCGGTCAGTCCCGCGGCTCCCGTAAGCAATCTTGTGAAGCCGCGTCGTGATTTCGGGCGATTGAAAAATTCACGTTCCGGCGTTATCTCAGAACCTTTCGGTTCGTCGCCCAGGGCATTTCGTTCAATGCGGCTTCGCATGTTCCCGCCTCTACTCGCGTAGTCCAAAGACTCTAGCTCTCGGGATTAGTTCCGCGAACGCGACGTACAACGAAAGCTACGGGGCCGGAAAGCGCATAGACGCTGAAGATTACGAGCAGCACCTTGGGTGGGTCGGCGACCAGAACCGCGAACACGATCGCAGCAAGCACGAGCGTCACGAATGGTACGCGATTTTTGACATCAATCTGTTTGGGCGAGAAGTAGTGGAAGTTGGAAACCATGAGCAGCGCAATCAGCACTACCAGCATTCCCACCGCACTAACAGCAAATGCGCTCGGCGTGCCGCCCACAACATCGCCCCAAACCCAGACGGTACAGGCAATGATTGCCGCGGCAGACGGACTGGCCAGGCCCGTGAAACTTTCGTTGTCGCCCTGCGTATTGAAACGGGCGAGTCTCAACGCTGCACAGGCAACGTAAATGAAGGTGGCTATCCAACCGATGCGCCCCAGCGAGTTCAGACCCCAGAAGTACGCAACCATCGCGGGCGCAACACCGAACGCCACCATATCCGACAGGCTGTCGTACTCCGCGCCGAAGTCCGAGTCGGTCCGTGTCCAGCGCGCGACCCGCCCGTCGGCGGTATCGAACAACAGACTTACGAATATCGCGAGCGCCGCGCTCACGAAGTTACCGTTGGCGGCCGATACGATTGCGAACACTCCCGCGAACAGCGCCGCACTGGTGATCAGGTTCGGCAGCAGGTAGATACCCCGTCGGCGCGCGCGCTTGTCGCCCGCGTCACTAAACGGACGGGAAAACACACCTTTGTGCACATTGCCCGGGTTTTCGGCGGTCTCGTCTTCTCGCACGGCACCGCCCGGGGGGCGTTCTTCGTTCGTCATTAACCGCCTTGTGTCGCTGTCCTCAGTTTTTCGACTTGTCCACGAGCTTATTCTGCTCGATCCACGGCATCATCGCACGCAGACGCTCGCCAACCGATTCGATCTGTTGGTCACGACTGATTCGCCGCATCGCCTTGATCGTAGGCGCGCCCGCCTGATTTTCGGCAACGAATTCCCGGGCAAACTGCCCGGTTTGAATCTCCGCCAGTATTCTGCGCATCTCTGCGCGGGTCTCGTCCGTTACAACCCGCGAACCACGGGTCAGGCCGCCATACTCGGCAGTGTTGGATACCGTATACCACATATTCGTGATGCCGCCTTCGTAGAAGAAATCGACGATCAACTTCAGCTCGTGCAGGCACTCGAAATACGCCATCTCCGGCGCATACCCAGCCTCTACCAGCGTATCGAATCCCGCTTGAACAAGCGCCGCGGCGCCACCACACAACACCGCCTGTTCACCAAACAGATCCGTCTCGGTTTCTTCCCGAAACGACGTCTCGATTACTGCCGCCCTGCCTGCACCAATGGCCGATGCATAACTCAAGGCCGTCTGTTTGGCCATGCCGCTGGGATCAGCCGCAATCGCGATGAGACTCGGCACTCCACCGCCTTCGACATAGGTTGAGCGCACCGTGTGGCCAGGCCCCTTTGGAGCGATCATGATCACGTCCAGATCTGCGCGCGGCTCGATCAAACCGAAGTGGATGTTGAACCCGTGTGCAAACGCAAGCGTTGCCCCTTCCTTCACGTTCGGCTCAATTTCCTCCGCATACATGCGTTGCTGCATCTCATCCGGCGTAAGCACCATCACCAGATCAGCATCGGCTACGGCCTCGGCCACCTCACTCACCTTGAATCCGGCGTTCTCCGCCTTTGGCCAAGACGCACCACCGCGCCGCAATCCGATCGTCACGTTGGCAACGCCCGAATCCCGCAGATTGTTCGCATGCGCATGCCCCTGAGACCCGTAGCCCACGACCACGACGTTCATCTTCTGGATGATCGAAAGATCCGCGTCTTTGTCGTAATAAACTTGCATTACATTCTCGCTCGTTGTTGTGTTTGGATGATGGTGTGTCCCGGTCGGCTCAAACCGCCAGAACCTGTTCGCCTCGACTAACCCCCGACACGCCTGACCGGGCCACTTCAAGCACTTGTGCCAGTCCGATTGCCGCGAGGAAGGCGTCGAGTTTGTCGCTCGGCCCTACGAGCTGAATCGTGTAGGTTGCGGGCGTCACGTCGACGATCTGTGCGCGAAAAATTTCAACCGTTCGCTTAACCTCCGGACGCGTCGCCGCATCGGTGCGAACTTTCACCAGCAGCAGCTCGCGTTCCAGATGCTCGGCTTCGGTCAGATCGACCACCTTCACCACTTCAATCAGCTTGTTCAAGTGCTTTATGATCTGCTCGATCTTGCGATCGTCGCCGCGCGTGGTCAGAGTCAAACGCGACAACGTCGCGTCTTCGGTAGGCGCAACCGACAGAGACTCAATGTTGTAGTTGCGCTGCGCAAACAGGCCGACAATGCGCGACAACGCGCCGGCCTCGTTCTCCAGCAAAACTGCGATTATTCTGCGCATCATTCGCGTACCGCGTTCTCGATGTTCTTTCCGAGGAACATCTCACTCATATCCCCGCCCTTGATCGCCATCGGATAAACGTGTTCCTCCGGATCGACCCAGACATCTATGAACACCAGCCGATTCCTGAGCTCGTCTGAGAACGCTTCCTGTAGCACTGGCTCCAGATCCGGCTCGCGCGTGACTTTGTAGCCCACGTGGCCGAACGCCTCTACGAGTGTTTTGAAATCCGGCAGCGAATTGGCGTAGGTGCTCTGCGAATGGCGGCCGGCGTACTGCATGTCCTGCCATTGTTTCACCATGCCCAGCGCCTGGTTGTTGAGATTCAGAATCTTCACCGGCAACCCATACTGCAAACAGGTAGACAGCTCCTGCATGTTCATCATGAAGCTCCCCTCGCCTGTCACGCAGGCGACCACCGCGTCAGGCAGCGCTACTTGCACCCCCATCGCGGCGGGCAGCCCGAAACCCATCGTTCCGAGGCCACCGGAATTGATCCACCGCCGGGGCTCGGCAAACTTGTAGTACTGCGCAGCAAACATCTGATGCTGCCCGACATCGCTCGTTACATACGCATTCCCCTCCGTAACCCGGTAGAGGGTCTGAACGGCGTACTGCGGCAGAATGCGCCGGTCGGGGTCCGGCTGCAGCGCGTGATTCAGGCCGTGCTTAGCGCGCCAGCCGTCGACGCGTTGGCGCCACGCGCTTACTACCGCTTCGCGATCGTCTCTAGCGGCGGCCAACGCGCGCTCGAGAGCGTCGAGGCACTGCCGGAGAACCGGCTCTGCCTGCCCGACGATCGGGATGTCGGCACCAATGATTTTCGAGATCGTAGCCGGATCCACATCCACATGAATGATCTTGGCACCCGGCGAAAATTTTTCCGGGTTGTTGGTTACCCGATCGTCGAACCGTGCGCCGATTGCAAAGATCACATCCGCGCAATGCATGGCCATATTGGCCTCAAACGTTCCGTGCATGCCGAGCATGCCCAGAAACGCAGGATCGTCACCCGGAAACGCCCCAAGTCCCATCAAGGTGTTGGTAACGGGAATACCCAGGCGGCGTGCAAGTTCCGTCAGTAGATGCGACGCATCCCCCTGAATCACACCACCACCGGCGTAAATCACGGGCCGCTCGGCGTTGACCAGCGCGTTGAGCGCTTTCGCAATCTGACGTCGATTGCCACGTTGCGCCGGGTTGTACGAGCGCATCGTGACATCCTGCGGATAGCGATACGGATACCTGTCGTTGGGATCGGTCGTATCCTTCGGCACATCCACCACCACAGGTCCCGGACGGCCCGACTTGGCGATATAGAACGCCTTCTTGATAACCGCCGGAATCTCTTCGGCGCAACGCACCTGAAAGCTGTGTTTTACGACCGGTCGCGACACGCCAACCATGTCGGTTTCCTGGAACGCGTCCGTGCCGATCTGATCCGTGGTCACCTGCCCCGAAATGACCACCATCGGAATAGAATCCATATAGGCGGTCGCAATGCCGGTAACCGCATTGGTCGCTCCCGGACCCGACGTCACGAGGACCACGCCGGGTTTGCCCGTCGCGCGAGCATAGCCGTCAGCCATATGCGTCGCGGCTTGTTCGTGGCGTACCAGCAGGTGCTGCACATTCTGCTGGCGAAAAATCGCATCATAGATGTGCAGCGCTGCGCCGCCCGGGTAACCGAAGATGTGACGAACGCCCTCGTCTTCGAGCGCACGAATCAACATCTCGCCACCGGCAAGAAGTTCGTCGTTGGTCATCGTGTAGTTGTGTTCCCCAGTAACGATTGTGGCGCAGACTGCTGCAATCTGTCAGCGCGCGGTCAGCACCTTCAGCCGGCGGTTGCGCCGTGCCGACTAAATCTTTGATTTTTTTAGCGGTTCTGGCAAAGCCGGATATTGTTTCGGCTCAACTCGGGCTTGTCAACGCGCGCTGCAAGGACGCCGCATGTGACGCACGTCACGAAACCCGCGGTTCGATCGTACAAGTTTACCCGCGGCCGCTAGAATTTCCGTGTACGTACGTAGGACACATCATCGGGAGACGTCAACATGCGACGAGTACTGTCAATTGCGTTGATCCTGGCCGCGGCACCCGCGGTAGGCGACGACGTCTATCGATGGGTGGACCACGACGGCGTAGTCAACTACACGCAGCAGCGCCCCAATGGGGTGTCGGCTGAACACATCCGCACCCGCAACGGCGGCTCTCGTTCGGTCGTTCCGGTCGATGAAGGGTCAGAGGAAGCGTCCGACGCCGCCAACGGAGAACTTTCGGCCCAGCAGCAGCAGATGCTGGAAGACCTCGAAGCGGCAGAGCGGGATCGCGTCGCCAAAGTCGAAGCGATTCGGGAAGCAAACTGCGAAAAAGCCAAATCGGTGCTGGATAACCTTACGCGATCAAACCGGGTCCGCGTGCGGGAAGCGTCCGGCGAAGAACGCGTCATCGGCGAAGACGAGCGGCAGCAGCGTATCCAGGATGCTCAGAAGGGTATCGCCGTCAACTGCTCGACGGCACCTGCCTGAACCAACGCAAGCACCGAGCGTTCAGCTCGGCGCTTCACGCCACACCAGCAGGGCCTGTCGACCCGTTATCCCATCGCGTCGGTGGGAGAAAAACCGCGCATCGTCAAAATTGCACACACCGCTGGTGTGCACCTGTGACACGCCCAGATCACGCAGGCGGTCTCGGGCTGCGCCCACCAGATCGATTGTCCACACATCGTCTCCAAGGGTACCCGCGCGGCCAGGCGAGACTCTACGAACCGATGCCGCCGACTGTTCGCTGAACGGCACCGCGACATCTGCGTGCACCTCGTAACGATTGGGTCCGATCGCCGGTCCCACCCAGGCGCGCATCCTCGCTGCTTCGTCCGGCAGCGCCGACACCACGTTATCTAAAATGCCGCTGGCGAGCCCGCGCCAACCTGCGTGCACCCCGGCGACCCAGGAACCATCCGCAGACGCCAGAGCGATCGGTACGCAGTCGGCCGTCATAACGGCGACAGCCAACGCCACCTCCGCGGTCCAGCAGGCGTCGGCGGTAGCGACACCCCCGCCGGGGTTGGCCTCGACCAACGCGGTCCCGTGCACCTGTTTGAGCCACTGGATCGTTCGGAACCGGCCAAGAGCCTCCAGTCGCCGGCGATTTTCGGCGACGTCCGCAGCATCGTCACCCACATGATCGCCGAGATTCAGTGAATCGTACGGGGCACGACTCACCCCGCCGGCCCGCGTGGTCATCACCGCACGCACACCGCGTGCGAGCGGAACCGACGGCATCAGCACGGGTGGTGCAGATTCGGGTACCCGGGTCATGGCGTCACGGGTTGCCGCCGCACAACTGGTCCAGAAGCCCGCTCAAATCGTCGGGTACAGGCGCGTTGAATGTCAGCGGACGGCCGGTTGCCGGATGGATGAAAGACAACTCGATCGCGTGAAGTGCCTGTCGAGTGAATCGCCGCAAAGCCGACGCGACTTCGGTACCCGCGGCCGACGGCACCAGACCCCGCGCACCATAGCGCGAGTCGCCAACGAGCGGATGACCGATGTGCGCCAGATGCACTCGAATCTGATGGGTCCGGCCAGTGTCGAGCCGCGCGCTCAGCCACGTGTGCCGTTCGAACGTCTTCAATGGCCGAACACGCGTTGTCGCAGGCTTTCCGTTGGCGATAACTGCCTGTCGGGTCCGCACCGTCGGATGCCGGCCGATCGGGGCGTCGATCGTCCGCGCCCCGGCAAGCACCCCCTCTGCCAGCGCTACGTAACTTCGCTCGATTCTGCGCTCGGCCATTGCTGCGGTGAGTTGTGTGCGGGCGGCAAGATCGGCGGCAACCAGCAACAAGCCCGACGTATCCTTGTCCAGCCGGTGCACAATCCCCGCACGCGGCAGCGCGCGCAACCCCGGGCGATGGGCAAGGAGCGCGTTCACCAGCGTTCCGTCCGGCCGGCCCGCGCCCGGGTGAACCACCAGGCCAGCGGGTTTGTTCACCACCAGCAACACCTCGTCTTCGTAAACGACGTCCAGATCGATCGGTTGCGGCGATTGCCAGTCGCCCTCCTCGGGCGCGTCCGCAATCAGCGTCAGACGTTCCCCGCCGGTAACCGCGCGCCGTACCGGCCAGACGTCCCCGTCGACGCGCAGCTGACCCCCTTCGATCCACCCTTTAACCAGCGTGCGCGAGTAATCTGTGAACAACGCCGCCGCAACCTTGTCCAAACGGGTACCGGCGGCCTCGACGGGCACCTTCGCTGTGCAGTTGATTACCGGCACCGGTGGTTGCAACCCTTAAGGAAATCATTAAATTAGCGCCATTCTGAGCGACCGGCGCCCAACAGAAAAGGCTGGGGAACCCATCATCCACGCAATCATCACGCGACGACCCCACCGCCCCTGCAGCACGGCCCTGGCTCTCACGCTGGCCGCGTCACTACTGCTCGGCGGCTGCGCAATCTGGCCGTTCGGCAAAAAGAAAGATGAGTTGGACGGTCTGGAACAGAGCACCGAGTACCAACTGTATCGACGGGCGCAGAGCAGCATGCGCGCGGGCAACTACGACCAGGCGGTAGCGATGCTGGAAGGTCTGGAATCGCAGTTCCCGTTCGGGCGCTACGCCGAACAGGCACAGCTCGAGCTCATCTACGCACGTTACATGTCGTATGATCACGACGCTGCCCGGGCTGCCGCAGACCGCTTCATCCGCCTGCACCCGCATCATGACGGCACGGACTACGCGTACTACATCAAGGGATTGGGCGCGTACCACAAATCCAGAGCATTCATGGACCGACTTTTTTCCACTGATGTGTCGAAGCGCGACATGACCCCCGTGCGCGAGGCGTACGCCGACTTCGCGCAACTGCTCGCCAGATACCCCAACAGCCAGTACGTTCCGGATGCACGGCAACGCATGATCTATCTGCGCAACGTGCTGGCTCGCTCCGAACTGAACGTGGCGGACTACTACATGCGGCGCGGCGCATACGTGGCGGCCGCAAACCGGGCGCGCTACGTGGTGGAAAACTATCCGCGCAGTAAAGCAGTGCCGGACGCACTCGCACTGGCGGTCGAAGCCAACCATAAGATGGGCCTCGACGAGGCCGCAAACGACGCGCTCCGCGTGCTGGCACTCAACCATCCCGCCTACCCGGCGTTCGACGACGCCGGCCAGCTCGTCCTTGCGGAAGCCATCCGTAACCGGGATCGCTCGTGGTTGAATCTGATGAGCTTCGGCTTGCTCGATCGACCCGACGTACCGCCACCGCTACGGATCCGGCACCCCGAAGGATTCGACCCGCCGGCGGTCGCGCAGCCCCCGGAGGATGAGAGCGGGGACGAACAATCGGTGAAGGAAAAGAAGAAGACCCGCTTCGGCTGGCTGCCATTCCTAGGCTGAACGCCCCAGCGGGTCCGGGTGCCGCAGCGGACCGGACGCAGATCAGGTAAGCCCGATGACCCACGACAGCGTGACTTTCACGCCCGAAGAACGCCGCGAGGACGTGATTGCCGCGGTCGAATCAGGCCGGTCGAGCCTCGCGCTCGATCTGCTGAAGGTCTACAACTACTACCGCATCTTCGTGGGCCTTGCACTGCTGGTAATGACGGCTCAAACCTTCGTGCCCACCCGCCTGGGTGCGCTCGATGGGCCCGCTTTCGTCGCTGTGGCGCTCGGCTACGCGATTGCAAACATTCTGATCACGATCCTGACGCTGACGCTACCGGCCCGTATCGTTACCCACAATCGATCGGCGTTTCTGATCACGCTGCTCGACACGCTGGCGCTCGTGGTTCTCGTGTACCTGTCGGCCGGTGTCAGCAGCGGTGTCGGGTTGCTGGTATTGATCGCCGTCGCCGCCGGCGCGATCCTTCTCAATCGCCGATACAGTATGTTACTTGCCGCCTGCGCCACGATCGCTCTGCTCGCGGGGGAATCGCGGCTCGCCTTGACCACGGCAGTAACCACTGATGATCTGTTCCAGGCCGGCGTGCTGGGCGCTATCTGCTTCGCTTTCGCAATCACAATTCAGTCCCTGTCCGCGCGATTGCGCCAGAACGACCTGCGCGCTCTGAGCCAAGCTGCTGAGTTGGAGGATCTGGAACGCATCAATCGACAGATCGTGCAGCGAATGCGTACGGGCATCGTGCTCGTGGACACGGACGACAACGTCCGAATGATCAACGAATCAGCAAAGGCGCTGCTCGGCAATGCGCAGTCGGAGGATATGCGAGGTTTGCCCCCACTGCTCGAAAGCCACCTAGAGCGCTGGCGCAACGATACATTGCTGCGCGCCCCGCCGTTCCAGGTACACCCCAACACGCCGGAGATTCGCGTGAACTTTTCGCCGGTGCGCAACGACGATCCGCACGGCGATATCACGATATTCATCGAGGACACCACCGAGGTTGCGCAACAGGCTCAACAGCTCAAACTCGCAGCGCTCGGGCGGTTAACGGCAAGCATCGCGCACGAGATCCGCAATCCCCTGGGGGCCATCAGCCACGCGTCCCAGCTGCTGAACGAATCGCAGAATTTGGACAAGGGAGATGCCCGTTTGACCGACATCATCCACGCCCACTGTCTGCGTATGAACGGGGTCATTGAAAATGTGCTGGAGATGTCACGCCGGACGCCGCCGACTCCCGCTAGAATTCAATTGGCGGAGTTTCTGGACGACTTCGCCACGGAATTCCGGGAAGCCCGCCCCGAGGCGGAACTAGCGCTGACCGTCGAGCCGGAGGATACGGAGATTCGCATCGACAAGAGCCAGCTTGCTCAGGCACTCACCAATCTGGTCGTCAATGCCGTCCGGCACAGCGACCAGAACGGCGGAGGGCCGTGGGCCGGGCTCGAGGGCGGAATCGACGCGTCTACGGGCCGCCCCTACCTGAACGTGCTGGATCGGGGTGAGGGTGTTCCGTCTGATCAGATCGGCAATCTGTTCGAACCTTTTTACACGACGGAACGCACGGGTACCGGATTGGGTCTCTACATAAGCCGCGAACTCTGCGAAGCCAACAACGCGCGATTGAACTACGTACCCGCAGCGGAAAGCGACCGTCAGCTCAGCTGCTTTCGCATCGCGTTTTCACACCCCGATCGAATCGCAGGATCGCCGACCTAACGAGTCAGTCATGGACAGCAAACGCGCCCTCATCGTCGACGACGAACCCGACATTCGCGAGCTGCTCGAAATTACTCTCGGGCGCATGAAGATCGAAACGGCTGCAGCCAAAGACCTCGAGAGCGCTTATCAGCTCGTAGACAACGAAAGCTTCGACCTGTGCCTGACCGACATGCAGCTGCCAGACGGCAACGGCATCGAGCTGGTGAACCACATATCCGAAAACTATCCACAGCTTCCCGTTGCCGTGATTACCGCATTCGGCAGCATGGACGCGGCCATATCCGCGTTGAAAGCCGGCGCATTCGACTTCGTACAGAAGCCCGTCGACCTCGAGCAGCTACGTCTGCTGGTGGACACCGCGCTCAAACTTTCACCGATATCGGACGAGGCCGGGTCGCCCTCGGCGACCCGTATGCTCGGCGGTTCTCCGGCTATGGAGGAATTGCGCACGCATATCCGCAAACTCGCGCGGAGTCAGGCGCCGATCTACATCAGCGGTGAATCCGGATCAGGCAAGGAAGTTGCCGCGCGTATGATCCACGAACTCGGCCCGAGGAATGAGGCGCCGTTCATCCCGGTCAACTGCGGCGCAATACCGACCGAGCTGATGGAAAGCGAATTTTTCGGACATGTGAAAGGCAGCTTTACCGGCGCAGTCGGCGACAAGGAAGGCCTGTTTCAGGCGGCCGAAGGCGGCACGCTGTTCCTAGACGAAGTGGCCGATTTGCCGCTGTCCATGCAGGTAAAACTGCTGCGGGCGATCCAGGAGAAGGCAATCCGACCCGTAGGGGCCGCACAGGAAGCCGCAATCGATGTACGCATACTGTCCGCCACGCACAAGGACCTGGCAGAACAGGTCGACAACGACGACTTCAGACAGGATCTGTATTACCGCCTGAATGTGATCGAACTGCACATGCCTGCGCTGCGGGAACGTCAGGGAGACATACCCGAGTTGTCCGAGTATCTGCTGGAACGGCTCGCGAAGGACTACCAGAGCACTCGTCCAACCGTGGACGAGAACGCGATGCAGGCGCTGTGCAACTACGACTTTCCCGGCAACGTGCGCGAGCTGGAAAACATACTGGAGCGGGCGTTCACGCTTTGCGACGGCGACCACATCACCGCCGCCGACCTGCGCCTGAACGCCGATTTGAAACCGGCGGAATCCACCGGCGAAACAGCGCAAAAACCACCCGCCACCAACGGCGCTGCCACATCCGAGACCGTAACAGCCAATGCCGCCGATGCGACCGCGCACCAACTCACCGACGGCGAATCGCTGGAGGAGTACCTGGAGAAGATCGAACGCACGTTGATCACAGCCGCGCTGGAGTCTACGCGGTGGAACAAAACCGCCGCTGCCAAGGAACTCGGTATAACGTTCCGCGCGTTACGTTACCGCCTGAAGAAACTGGATCTCGAGTAGCTGCGGCCGGTTGCGCACGCAGTCATCTCTGTAAACCCACGCGCTTGCGCGGTCGAAATCCCAAACACTCTACGCACACGAGCACCCGCCGCCCACCCGCATTCCAAAGCCCTGAGCCGGTACAAGATGCGTCATGTTTCGGGTACTGCCTCACCGGGATTCCACGTACAGACCAGCTCGGAGACGCCCGCAGGGATTCTCCCTCATTGAGCTGATGGTTACGCTCGCGGTTGCCGGGGTTCTGATCAGCTACGCGCTACCGCGCTTCGATGCGCTGGTCGGTCGCAGTCGCAGTGCGGCCGCGTTGAACCAGATCATCGGCAGCGTCCAGCTCGCGCGAAACGTAGCGGTCACTCACCGTATCGCCGCTACGCTTTGCGGCTCTGCCGATGGCGAGTCCTGCCTCGACGCCAACCAGTGGCATCGTGGCGCGATGGTGTTCCTGGATCGAAATCGAAACGGCGAGCGTGACGCCGGCGATACGTTGATCAAACGCCTGCCGGCGTACGCAGCCGGCACTCGCATCTATTGGCGTTCGTTTCGACGGCGTTCCTATCTGATCTTCACGCCGCGCGGCTTCACGCATTGGCAAAACGGCCACTTTCTGTACTGTCCGGCGGAGGACGAACCAACCTTGATCCGTCAGGTCGTTGTGAACGCGGCTGGAAGAGTACGCAACAGCACCGACTCGGATGGAGACGGCATCTACGAAGACACGCGCGGGCGACCGCTCACCTGCCCATAGACCAACCCTTTACCCAGCCCTTCACTGCGAATGGCCAGATTCCGGGTGGGCAAAGCCAGCGCTACGCCTGTTCGATCACCACTGCTGCACCCAACTCCTCCACGAACACCAGTTCGCGGGGCCCACCGCGGGCCTGACGGTACACGAAGCGTACCTTCATGCCGGGTTTAAGCATGGTGAACGCGCCGTAAGTGCCATTGATCTCCACACGCAGTTCCGGACCCGCAAAGTAGCGGGCCCCCTCGATCACGACCGCGTTGCGGTCGAACTCGAGGATCTGCACGTAGCCGAAGCCTTCGGACTCCGCCGGTACCGAGTGGGCGGTCGGCGCCAGAGCCAGCAGCAGCGAGCACAACGCGCCAATCAGAATCGATTTTCCAGTTGTCATGTCAGTTCTCCTGCAGTTGCGCTCAGTCGCTCTCGAGTTCCCACCAGGACAGTCGTCCCGTACGTGAGTCGTTCACATCTTCGATCAGATAGCTCACCGTATCGTTACCACCGCTGACGAACAGGAAGTCGGTATCGCCTTCGCCGCCAAGCTGTGAGATGTCTACCAGTGATCCATCCAGATCCCCACGTTCAAACAGCAGTCCGCCCGCGTACTCGACGCCATCCACGGTAACCAGGTCGCCGCTGTCGATAACCCCGTCGTTGTTGAAGTCAATCAACGCACCGGTGGCATTACCGCCGTCTAGGACATCGAACAGCACGATGGAACCGGGCCGCACGCCGAAGCAGGACGCCTCGCTGTTGGCGGGCAGAATCGTCGTTGTTATGACACTGCCGTTGCGGAACAGCATGCGCCGTATGGCCTTCTCGCCCGGGAACTGCGGATCCGGCGGCGCCAGGCCGCTGGTATCGTCGTTCGCCGCGCCGGAAATGGTCGTGGTTGCGCGAGGCATATCCAGGTCGATGTACCAGCCGTAGGTACCCGGGGACGCCCCTTCAACCTGATAGTTCACTGGGTTGTTGGAATGAATCCGGCGCGTCACCGACGGCGTAACCGAATCGTCGACCACGTTGGTGATCACCTGTTCGACCAGACGTGCTGTCTTGGATCCGGCAAGCGCCGTGGGCGGGCTGGAGACGCCACGGTCCCAGATCCCGTACAGCGATTGTACATCGGTGTTGCCCGAATCCTCTTTCGCAAAGAAGCTGCCGGTGCCGAAGATAATCAGGAAACCGGGCTTCTCCGGGTGTTTCACGACGAGCGGCCGAGCCTGAATCGGCTGCAGCACGTCTGTGACGCCGTCGTTGTACGACGCTGTGAACAGCCGGGTCACCGTCCAGTTATCTGGATCGGAGTCTTCCAGATTGAAGCGGAAGAGATTGCCCAACATGTCACCGCCGTACGCACGGTCAACCGTACCATTCAGATCAACGTCCACCGCCGTAATCGTGCCGAGGCCATTCGGGTACCCGGCTTTTTGAGCTGGAGGTATAGGCACGCCGAACCCGGTGTCGAGCTTGAGAAAGTCGCCCGCCGACCAGCCGTCAAGGCCGTCGTCTACGAAGAGACCAAACAGCTTGGCAATACCGGACGTGGAGTTCGGCCCGTTACCAAAGAGCGCGATCCACTTCTTCTCGCCATCGGCGTCGGTTGCGTTACTCATCGTAAGCGTCGGCAGCGACAGCGCATAACCCAGGTCCTTGACCGGCCGACCCAACGGATCGGTGATCGCACCGTCGGCACCGCCCAGCGGCGTCCCTGCGGAATCCACCGGATAGGTGTCGTCTTCGTCGGTGAACTCCCACATGACGATATCGGAAGCATTCCCTTCATCAGCAAAAGCGGTATCCGGATCATTGACGTTCAGCGCAAAGAATCCCTTGCCGCCGCCGCCGAGCCCGCCGATCAGTATCGAATTCCACGACTTGGTCGACACGCCCTTCTCGGGCTTCACATATGCATCGTTAAAGCGCGGCGTCAGATCCACGAAGTACTGGTGCAGATAGAACGGCGAGATCACGTCGCTCAGATCGTTGTGATAGCCCTTCGACGAATCAATAGTCTTGTTCGGGACATAGCCGAACAGCTCTTCGCCGGTGGTTGCCAGGAATCCGTGCATCATGCCGTCGTTGGCACCCACATATAGAACCGGCGTGCGGTCCTTGTTCGCTTCGACGTAGTCGGAGTAGAGGTCCGTTGTCGGATACGGAGCCTGGTCACGGTTGATCGCACGCGGCCGTCCGACGTATACAGGACTAGAGTTCACGATGTCACCCAGCAGGCCGTCCACCAGCGGGCGTTCGCGGTAGCGCGCCGCACCGTCTGGCAACTCGTTCGAGCGGTCACCGCGGATGAAATCCACCGCCGTGCTGCTCAACGTCACCTGCTGTGTAGCCGTCAGATCCGCAAAGCGGAATGGCGTGCCGTCCCACGTGAATGGGTCGAACGTTACGATCACCCGATCGTCGGGCGCCTTGTTGCCCGGGTTCAGCTGCTCGGATGCCCGCCATGTTGGCGTATCGGCGAGGTCGCCGTGTACGTCCACGGCTGTCGCCGTGAGTTCGCCGGTGTTGTCGCGCAGGTCATAGAACCCACGATAGAGCAGCGTGCCGTCTCTGAGCGACGTCGAGTTGAACGCCGCAGCCGAGCTCGACGATGCCGCCTGGGTAAACTCCAGGAACGCCGCTTCGAACGCTGCCTGCAGCTCTTCGGGGTTACTCGCGTTGATGTAGGATCCACGACCGTTCAGCGCAGCGTGGCGAAGGTCGTCGATCTTCGCGAATGCACCGGAGAACGGATCGGGCCAGGTGAACGGCGTCGTCGGATTAACCGGAATGTCGTCGTCCTCGACCGATCCCGACGCGCCGAACGAGATGGCGAACGTCTTCATGTGCTGATGCATCAGATCGGTTTCGTCGGCAAACGTGCCGTCCGGCGCACCGAGAATGTCTCGCGTACCCACCGGCACGCCGTCTTCGACGCCCGTGAACATGTCGGTCTCGTAGTAGTGCATTGCCACGTCCGCGAGCGTTGCGGAAACGTCGTCCGCATAGCGGCCGCCGTCGAACGGACCGGGCCCATCGTCGTCCGGATTGCCGGTAATACCCGTGCCACCGTTCCAGTAACCGTCGGAGAAGATCAGCGCAAAGTTCTGCTGACAGATTCCATCCGGCGGTGGCAGTGCCGGGCAGTCCCCGCCAATTTCGCAACCGAGAATCTTCCCGGTTCGGCCGAGCATCTGCCGCAACGGCGTACCGCCGAACGAATCCACCTCGTACACGTTGTCGAGGAACAGTTTCTTGTTGCCTTCCGAATACAGATCGTTCATCGGCCGGATCGGCTCCGACGTGGTGTTGTCCACCGTCTCGTAGCCGACGCGGATGTCCTGAACTTCGGATACCACCGAGCCGATGCTGTTCTTCACTACAAACTCTCGCGAGCGGTAGTACTGGAACCAGTTGGCGAAGTTTTGCAGCTCCTGCTCGTACGTGCAGGTCAGCGGGTCGTTGTCACCCACGCGGCAGTCTTCCCGCGACAGGCTACCCGGGAACAGCCCACCCGAGAGGGGGCCGGCACCGGAGCGAATCTCAACGAGTGTTTTCGCCGCATCCCAGGCCAGCGGCTCGGGCGCCACCGTCAGGTAGTAAAACGGAAGATACACGTCGTCGACGGCAACATTGGTCGTGCCGCCCGAGACCCGCCACTGGGGCACACTGGTCGCGGTGTAGCTATGCAACGCCGTAAGATCGATCGTATCTCCCACTTCTACCGGGTTCAGGCGGACGTTCTCAGGATCAGCGTCACCGAAGTCGTTGTTCAGCTCGTCCTGACCGACCCACGGCGTGTACATGATTTCGGGGTTGTAGTAGATCGAGTTGTACTTGTGCGTACGAACGCGCCACACACCGTAGTTGTTGCCCTTCGTGCGCGGTTCGTCGTCCAGCGCTTCCTCCGTCGGCGCAATGCGACCGAAGCCGCTGCTCGGCGAATAGGTGTTGGACGGCAGGTCCCACAGGTACACGAAGCTTTCCGCGCGTACCGAACGGTTCGCGATGTCCTCGTTGGAAATGCGCAGTCCACCATCGAGGTCTTCGCCATCGGTCACCAAATGCCAGTCCATGCTGCCGGACGTGTCCATTACGATCATCACGTTGGCCGGTACAGCAGCGGTCTGCTCGAGCGGCGTATTGGATATGTTGTACGGCGTCGCGACTTCACCCGGCGGCGGCGGCGGTGGCGGATCCGGAATCTCGATTACCGTAATCTTGACGAGATAGATCTCGGTACTGAACGCAACGTTGTCAAACACGCGATAGGTGAACGTGACTTCGCCGACAAAATCCAGCGGTGCAACATAGGTGAAGGCACCCGTTGACGGATCGAACGTCAGCGTACCCGGATCGGTACCCGAACTCGGCAGCGGTGACGTTTCCAGACTCACCGTCAAACCACCGGTGGGATTCGACGTACCGTCGGGCGCGACCACCGCACCATCAATGTCGTACGCGCCTTTCAGCACGCCATCGGTGGCCACAACAACCAGCTCGCCGTTCTCGAACATCGCGTAACTGCGTTCCTGCACACCAATCGGAGGATCGTTCACAGGCGTAACGTTCACGGTTACACGCCCTTTGCACTCCGTGCCATCGGGCAGCAGGCACACCGTACCTTCCGAGTCCATGATGGTGTACTCGAAGTAGTCGGTGCCATTGAAGTCGGCCTTCGGTTCATAACGAATCTGACCGAATTCGATATCCACCGTACCGTTGGGCTCAGTCACTTCGCCGCCAAACGGATCCACGATAGTCGTTGGATCGCCCTGGCTGAAACCACCCACACCCGCAGAGGTGATCGTCGCCGGGCCTTCCGCGTGATAGTCGTTGGCCAGTACGTCGATCAGAATGAATCCGCTGTCCTCGTTGATCGTTACCGTATCGTCGGCCGGTACCGGCGCATCGTCCACCGGTAGAACAAACACATCGAACGTGTCCCGCAACCAGGCGCCGGCGTTGTCCGAAGCCTCGATCGTGATGCGCGAATCGCCGTTCTGGTCAAACGCGAGTGAGAGCGTCAAAGTCGATCCGGTTATGTTCACCAGATCGAACAGCGAAGCATTGCTGTTGGAGCGAACCGCGAATGACAGCGTATCGCCGTTGGTGGCGATATCGACATCATCGAAGTAGTCGAGCAGATCCAGTACGATGTCCGGGCCATCTTCATTCACGGTGATATCAGGAATCGGGGTCACCAGAATCGGATCGTCGTTCACGGGATTGACGATCACATTGACACTCTGATCTGCCCACGCACCGGCGATATCGGTTGCGCGCACCGTAATCGTCGACGTACCGTTCTGGTCTGCGGCATACGCCAGATTCAACGTATCACCCGAGATCGTCACAGAGTCGAAAACGGCCGCACCGCTCACGCTCTGGACGGTTAATGTCAGGGAATCGCCGGTCGCCAGATCGGCGTCGTCGAAGACACCGGCAAAGCTGATCGCAGACGAGCCCGCGTCCTCGTTGACGACCTCATCCGGCACGGCAGCAACCACAAAGGGCGCATCGTTCACCGGGTCTACGGTCACGTCCACGTCTACCGTGGCCTTGGCACCGGCGCTGTCGGTCGCTTCCACGGTTACCGTGGCTGCACCAAACGCGTCGGCCACCGGAACCACATCCAGCGTCGTACCGGACATCACCGCGGACGCCAACACCGAACCCGTCGTACTAACCACGGCGAGCGTCAAGGTGTCTCCAGTGTCCACATCAGTGAATACACCGGCGAGCGAAACACTGGCCGGAGTATCTTCAGCCGTGGTCAGCGACGGCGGTGTGCCCGCCACCGGGGCATCGTTCACCGGGTTGACGATTACGTTCAGATCCAGGTCCACGAAGGCGTTCGCCTGGTCTGTCGCACGCACGGTCACTACCGCCGTGCCATTCTGGTCGGCAGCGTAGGTCAGACTAAGCGTCGTGCCGGACATCGTCACCGAATCAAATACGGCCGCACCGGATACACCTGCAACACTGAGCGTCAGCGCATCCCCCGTCGGGATGTCGACATCGTCGAACGCGCCGGCGAAGCTCACAGACGATCCACCGGCGTCTTCGTTCACCACTTCATCGGGCACGGCTGCAACCACGAATGGGGCATCGTTCACCGACGTTACTTCCACGTCCACGTCGACGCTCGCGGTTTCACCCGACGGATCGCTTGCTTCCACTGTCACGACAACGGCTCCGAACGCATCCGGAAGCGGTACGACGTTCAACGTCGTACCCGACATGCTGGCGGACGCCAGCACGGAACCGGATACGCCGATCACATCGAGCGTCAGCGCATCGCCATCGACATCCGTGAACACCCCGGCCATCGATACGCTCGCGGGCGTGTCTTCCGGTGTCGTCAGCGACGGCGGCGTACCCGCTACCGGCGCATCGTTGACTGCGTTCACAATCACGTTCAGATCCAGGTCCACGGACGCGTTCGACTGGTCCGTCGCACGAACGGTAACCACCGCCGTACCGTTCTGGTCTGCTGCATACGCCAGGTTCAGCGTCGATCCGGACATAGAGACCGAATCGAACACGGGGTCTCCCGATACCGCTTGCACACTCAGCGTCAGCGAATCACCGGTTGGAATGTCCACATCGTCGAACGCACTGGCGAAGCTTACGGAACTCGAACCTGCGTCCTCATTAACAACCTCGTCCGGCACCGCGGCAGCGACGAAAGGTGGATCGTTTACAGGGGTTACATCCACGTTGACATCGAATCGAACCCGCTCGCCGCCGGAATCCTCAACCTCAACCTCGACGACCGCCGATCCGAAAGCATTGGCCGAAGGCGTGACGTTCAACGTCGTGCCGCTCATGGATGCACTGTCCAGCACGCTGCCGGAGATATTCGACACGCTCCAAACCAGCGTGTCGCCTTCCCACGCGAGATCCGGATCGTCGACAACGCCGGCGAGCGACACACTGGCAGGCGTGTCTTCCGGCGTCGACAGCGGCGGAGCTGCGGCGGCAATGAACGGCGCATCGTTCGTCGGTGTCACGGTGACGGTAAAGCCCGCCGATGCGACAGCCCCATCCACGTTGATCAAACCGCCGCCGTTGTCAAACGCGCGATCGGTACTGGTGACCGACATCGTCAACGTCAGCGTGCCGTTGGCGTTGGTCGGCGGAAGGAGTTGAAGCCCAGGCAGCGAGCCGATTGGCACCTCCCAGACACCGCCGCCCTGGTCGGTACCCGCAGACAGCGATACACCGCCGGGGATCGTGAAAATTCGCGCTACGAGCGTCTCCGAACCGTCGCTGTCGAGGGTCGCCGCGCTCAAATTCAGCGCAACCGGCTGGTCCTCGGACTCCGAAACGTTGCTCGCCGAGACCATCGGCGTGTCCGCATCAGCCTGGACAATTAGGCGAACCGTCGCGCTGGCGTTACAGCCCGGATTGCCCGGATTGGAGTCGCAAGGCGGAAATGTGTTGCGAATAGAGTACGTAAATCCGTCCTCGCCGCTCCAGTTGGGCGACGGCGTGTAGGCAAACTTGCCGGACGTCGGATCGATCGAGAGCGAGCCGCTGACCGGGCTCGTGTTGTTCCACAGCACAAACGGTTCGCCGTCCGGATCGAAGTCGTTGGTGAACAGGTTGCCGTTCAAGACCGTGTCTTCGGTACCTGTAGCGCTGTCTGGGGACGCAACGGGGTTCTTTGCGGTCGCGTCCATTGCGAATG
Source organism: Candidatus Azotimanducaceae bacterium (assembly GCA_965216695.1). Classification (GTDB taxonomy): domain Bacteria; phylum Pseudomonadota; class Gammaproteobacteria; order Pseudomonadales; family Azotimanducaceae. The sequence goes on from OZ244212.1 coordinate 762,035, forward strand.
CCAAAAGCGCCATTACGGCCAGTCCATGATTGAGCTTGGATACTGCGTTAGCCATCAATCAACTCCGAACTTTAGCGATGCCCACCAGGGGTCAATTCAACACACGCCCATAGGTCGACTGCAGCAATACCTGTGCATTGGCGCTGCCTCCGGTACCCAGAGCGGTGATTCGAAAAACTTCTACACGGTCTGACGTGCCGACCGCATACGGATCGTCCTGCTGATACGCGTTCTCTTCGCGAATCACGGACGCGGCGTGTTCTATGATGAAGCGGGGCTGCGCGTTGACGCCGTCGATGTTCGACGCGGCCACCTGGCTCGACGATCCCTGCCACACGGCAGCATTCTCCCAGCGCTCCGGCTGGCCGATATCCGCAATCGTCCACAACCCATTCGTGCCCACGTCGGTGAATCCATCGATATTGACGATCCCGTCGATAACGTTCTCCGCGTCCTTCAACGCGGATTCAGCGGCCTGAAACGCCAGCAGATAATCATGGTCGTTGCGCGCCATGCGAACCTCGAGGCTCGTTGTCTGCACAGAGGACACGCCGATGATTGTGAGCACGAGCAACAGCACCAGACTCACGAACAGCGCGACCCCACGCTGCTTTGTCAGCAACACGGGCACAGTAGTTGGGCGTGGTATGGATTTCATCGCTCAGGCCTCCGGTGATGCGTTTCGCACGGAGATCGTCTTGGTGAAGGAACGGCGTAGCAGACCGTCGCCCTGGTCCGTCACGGCATCGACGCTGTTGACGGTCAGAGTGACCCGCATAGCGACAATGCGCGTGGGATCCGCCACCGCGTCAAACGCCTGGTACTGGCTCGCGTTCGTGACGTTGTCTGCATTCGAATTGTCCACACCGTAGAGCACCTGCATGTCTTCAACGCCCTGGATCAACTCAATCGGCGCGGCGCTGCCGGACTTGCGCCAGAGCGCGAGCGGCGTGTTACCTACGTTGTTCTGCGCGCTGCTGGGCGCAATGAAGAAGTAACTGGTCTGCAAACGCCCTACCGTTGCCTCCTCGCCGTATGAGCGTCCGAGGAACGACAGTGTTGCAGGAATCGGCCCGGTCGGAGAATCGATGATGGGTGCGTTCTCGTAGAAGTTGCCGGTAACGCCCGTGTCCCGCTGTAGCGTCGCCGTTGTAGCGCCCGCCACCAGATTGGTGATGCGGAATACAGCAGCCTGTTCGCAGTCCGACACCAATACGATGTCGTCGGTACCGAATCCCGGGTCACCACCGGGCGCATCTACGATCGCGTTACCGTCCGGTTGCAGTACCGCAGCCAGACGTCGGGTCGGCTGTTCGATGCTGCGAATTGCGACAATGTCTGTACCCGCCTGGATGTCCGCGATGTCGATGCCGTTTCCGGCTACGTATAGATTGGCGGATACACCGCCGCTGGTACGCGGAAGGGTGTTGGCCGAGGGGGTCCAGGAACCGTCACCCGCGCCCTCATAACCCTGGACCGGCAGCGTGATGTCGAATTCGGGCATCAGCGTCCAGTTACCACGGAGTAACTTCACTATGTTGTCGGTCTCCGGCGCGCAACCGAAGTATCCCGCCGAACGCGATGACCGTGCGATGAAGTCGAAGGCAAACCGCGCGTTCTCCTGCAACCGCGCCTGACCGTTCAAAAGGGTGTAGGTCTGCGAGTTGCCGACAAACAGCTGAACAATTCCGGTTACCACGACCAGTCCGAGCGCCATCGCGAGCATGAGCTCGATCAGCGAGAATCCACGTTGTTGTTTCATTTCATTTCGCATGACGTTTCTCGACATCACCCGGTATCCCTCCTCACCGAGACGAGGACACCATTAAAGCGGGATTCCGCTGCGCAAGGGGGGGTTTACAGACGATTGGTCGCGGCTATCGGACAAACGGCAAAGGACTCTCACGACGCGCCCATACACGCGCGCAAGCGTCAAACGCGGCTTTCGATCACCACGGTCTGCTGCTGGTTGCCGCCTTCGGTCCACTGCACGGTAACAGTAACAAGCCCGCCGCCGTCGACGACAACCGACCCGTCGCCTTCGGGAAGACCCGGCTGCTGATCCTCCGATGGGATCAATCCGTCATCTCGCAACCCGATACAGACATCATTTTCGTGAAAGTTACCGAGCTGGCACTTCCACACCGCCTGGTCGAACGTCACCATCTGTGCCGCACTGCAGCTCGCATCGATGCAGTTCGGCGCCGCCGGCGGATCGTCGTCCACGGACAGACCGCTGTAGTCCGAGCCTGGAACGGCTCCAATGCCCGGATTGGCACGAATCCGGTCCATCATGTCGTACGCAAGCTGCACCGCTTCTGCGCGCACGAGCGCGGTACGGTTGTTCTGCAGCGACACCATCTGCAGCGCGGTTACGCCGAGTACGCCAATGCCCATCACCAGCACGGCAACGAGCAATTCGATCATCGAAAAACCGCGCGTCCGCTTCCCGACGCCAGGTGTACAACGTGAGCTACGTTTTGCCGTCATATCAGGTACCGTCCGCAGGAAAACATTCGGCTTCGTTCGCAGACACCCGGCCGATCATCGTCATCGTTAGCGATCGGCCCGGGTCGTCATCCGCATCGGCGCCGCAAATCTGCACCGCAACCTGCGTGGCACCGGTGTACAGACCCCGCGCATTGAAACTCATCGAAGTGACGTTGCCATCGATCGTCGCATTTTCGATCTCCGGAAACGTCGCGAGCACGGCAGCGGGATCGTTGCAGTTGCCGGGATTTCCGACCACCACGCAGAAGCCCTCACCCCACTCATTGTCCGCGTCGCTTGCATCCGTCGCCTGAACACTCACCGTTGCCCCTCTCCGTGTCGCTTCACTACGGGCATAGTTCACGGCGAGCACCAGATTGTTTACCCGAGTTGTCAGCGTTCGTTGGTAGGTGAATTCGTTAAACGACGGCAGCGCATACCCGAACAACACGGCAGCGACCGCCAGAGCTACCAGCAGCTCGACTACCGTAAAACCGTGTTCTGATGCAGTTTGGTTCACGACTGCCTCTAGTGACTCCAGTCGTTCTCGTCAGCGTCGATCGAGCCGTTGTTGTTCTCATCCCACGCCCGATTACCAGCGGCGTCGATTCGGATGAACCCATCACCGCTCATTGCGCCGGTGGGCGTCGCCGTTAGCGTAAATCCCGCTGCCGTCGCGACGAGCCCAAACGTATATCGGTTGCCCGTGGCTGAAAGGGGATTGCAGAGGTCGGTGCCAACCGCACCGGCGTCGGCGTCGCCGACGTTGTCGCCGTCGGTATCCGCGGAACCCTCGTACGTAAAGTTGATAGCGGCAAAGCGCTCGAGCGCTTGAGCACAGTTCAGGAGATCAGACTGCGCCTCGCTCCGGTAGGCTCGTTCGGAGTACGACGTGTACAGTGGCATGGCCACGGCCGCCACCACCGCCATAATAGCGACAGCAACGAGCAGTTCGATCAAAGTAAATCCATGAATGCGGTTGCGCATCGGGGTATCCGCTCCGGGTCCGAACGCTATCTTAGGTCGGCCGCTTCCCGACCCACCACCGGGCGATGCCCAACGGTAGCAAACGGCTGACGGGCGGGTACCGCAGAATCCTACGCGGCAGCATCAATGGAAACCGTTGCGAGCGCAGGTCACTCCGCCTGCGTGACGCGGATCACGGTGACATCGAAAACAATGTCACGCCCTGCGAGCGGATGATTGAAGTCGACGGTCACGGTCGCGTCCGAAATCGCCTGCACGACGCCGGGCAGTTCGCCACTCGGCGAGGCGAACGAAACGATTGACCCCGGCTCACAGCAGACATCCGCGAACGACTCACGCGGCAAAGCTCGCACGTTTTCTGCGCGACGGGGGCCGAACGCCCGCTCCGCGGGAACGCGAATCTGTTCGTCGTCACCGGCTCGCAATCCCGCAAGGGCGTCTTCGAAACCCGGCAGCAGTTTGCCGTCGCCCATCGTGAACGTTGCAGGATCGCCATCCCGCGTGGTATCGATCACTTCCCCGTTCTCCAACAGCAACGCGAAATGCAGCGTAACTCGCGAGCGTTCCCGGATTGGTTCGCGTGACGAGCTATGTATCAGATTCGACATCACGCGCCGCTTGTTCGTCCTTGGCGTGAAACACGAGCCAGACAATCCACAGTGCCGCGCCAACCGTCAACGCCGAATCCGCCACGTTGAACGCTGGAAAGTAGTACTCACGCCAGTGCAACAGCACAAAGTCGACCACGTAGCCGTTCAGCACACGGTCCCACAGATTGCCGATCGCCCCGCCCAGAATGAGCCCGTACGCCACGCCAAGCCACCAGAAGCGAGCTGGCATGCGACGCAGTTCGGTGACGATAAACACGACAAACACGACTCCGAGTACGATAAAGAACCATCGCTGCCAGCCACCCGCATCACTCAGCAACGAGAATGCGGCACCTTCGTTGTGCCAGCGAACCCAGCTGAAAAACGGCAGCCACGGCACACGGTCTCCCAGCTCCAGCGTCTGTACAACCCACCATTTGGTTAACTGATCGATGAGCGCGACCACCGCTGCAAGCAGCAACCAGCGACGCATGCGTTTCGCGACTGACGTGTCCACATTTGATCCAACCGGTTCGCTCGCGGCTGAGCCGGTCGATTCCTCAGCGTCCATTGACTGAGATCTCATTCGTTCTCTCCGGCGTGACGTTGTTCAAACCATTCCCGGGTTGCAGCAATATCGCGGTCGATCTGCCCCTTCAACGCATCAATGGATTCAAACGCACGTTCGTCACGGACCTTATGCAGAAACGTCACGGTGAGCAGGCGCCCGTAAATATCCTCGGAGAAATCGAAAATGTGCACCTCCAGCAGCGGCTCCTTCCCATCCACAGTCGGGCGTACGCCAACGTTCGCTATGCCGCGATAACGCCGATCCAGGCCGTCCACATGTATGGCGAAAACGCCGTCGAGCGCAGCGCGGTAACGTTGCAGGCGGATGTTGGCGGTCGGAACGCCCAACTGACGCCCGAGCTGACGACCGTAAACCACCCGACCCATAATGAAATACTGGTGGCCGAGAAGCTTCTCGGCAAGTTCGAAATCGCCGTCGGCGAGCGCATCGCGAATGCGGGAACTGCTGACGCGTTCGTGGCCAAAACGCAGCGTCCCCAAATGACTCACTTCAAACCCGTGCAATTCGCCGGCCGCGCGCAGCATGTCGTAGTCGCCTTCCGCGTCCTTGCCAAACCGCGCATCGTCGCCCACTACCAGATAGCGAACGCGTAACCGCCGCACCAGGAGTTCGTCTACGACCCAAGCGGCAGGCGTATTCGCAGTCCGTTCGTTGAAAGGAAGACACAATACGTAGTCGAGGCCGGTCCGTTCGAGCAGGTACATCTTCTCGCGGAAACGGGTTAGCCGAGCCGGTACGGACTCGCCCTTGAAGTACTCGCGCGGCTGTGGCTCGAACGTCAGTACCATGCTGGGCGCATCGAGCTCACGCGCTTTGGCCGTGAGGTGCGCTATCAACATCTGGTGGCCGTGATGAACGCCGTCGAAGTTACCAATCGTAAGCACGCACCCCTGATGGTCGGGGCGCAGATTGTGCAATCCGTGGATGATTTCCATCACGCTATTATACCGCCCCGGACAGGACCCAAACGCTCGTTTGCGCGATAGGTCACCGGTGGTCTGGCGCGTGCGTATCCGACGCAACCCGGTGGCGTAGATCGGCGAAACGCACGCCCGCAAGCCAAACGACTGCTCCATAAACCACCGCTCCAGCCACAATCAGCAGGGTCAGTTGCCAGATACGCACGAAGACGGTTGCAGACACCCAGTCACTCATTCCCCGCTGCAGCGCATACAACGCAATCACCATGCCTGCGAGTCCGAGCAGCGTTCTGCCCACCCACAGCGGAAGGCCGGCGTGTTGTACCCGCTCGCGGAGAACGAGCCCGGACCAGAGCAGTATCGCGTTGGTCCAGCCGGAAGCGGACGTCGCGAACGCAAGCCCAACGTGCCCGAAGTGCCGGTAGAGCGCGAGGTTGAGCACGATGTTCACAAGCACCGCCACCGTGGCATAGCGCAGCGGCGTACGTGTGTCCTTGTGCGCGAAATAGGCGGGTGCGAGCACTTTGACTAGTACCCAGCCCGGTAGGCCGACCGCAAACGCCTGGAGCGAGAGCGCCGCCATCTTCACGTCGAACGCCGTGAGAGCGCCATGGTAGAAAATGGTTGCCACAAGCGGCGTTGCCAGATAGTAGAGACCGCAGGCTGCCGGAATCGCAATCAGAACACCCATCCGCACACCCCAGCCCAGCGTCGCTGCGAAGTCATCATCACGCCCGGCAAGGGCGAGTCGGGAAAGATTAGGTAGCAACACGGTACCAAGAGCAACCGCAACAAGACCTACCGGAAGCTCCAACAACCGGTCGGAGTAGTAAAGCCAGGAGATGCTGCCCGTGGTGAGCGTCGACGCAAGCATGGTATCTACGAGCGAGTTGACCTGATGCACCGACGCTGCAAAGACCGCGGGCACCAGCAAAACGCCTAGCTGCCGCACGCCCGGGTGGCTGCGGCTGAGTCGCGGCGCAACCACGAGTTGCAAACGGGCGACGCTTGCGCTCACAAACGCGAGCTGTAGCACCCCTGCAACGAACACACCCCAGGCGAGTGCGTTCACCGCCGGATCCGCGACCCGCGTTCCCCACAACGCCGCCGCAATCAACGACAGGTTGAGTAACACGGGGGCAATCGCCGGTACCGCAAAGCGCCCGTGCGCGTTCAACACGCCGGATGCAAACGCCGTCAACGCAATGAAACCGAGATAGGGGAACGTGATACGAACCAGGTCCGTGGCCAGCAGATAACGTGGGTCGCCGTCCGCAAAACCCGGCGCAAACACCCGCACCAGCACCGGCGCAAACGCGATCCCCATCGTTACGAACACGGCGAGGGCAAGTCCGAGGTTTCCGAAAACCACCGACAAAAACCGCTTCAGTTCGTCCCGCTCACCCGCCACATAGCCCATCAACACCGGCACGAAGGCCTGGCTGAACGCACCTTCCGCGAACAGCCGCCGGAAAAAATTCGGAATGCGAAACGCAACGAAAAACGCATCCGCCGTACCGGTAGCGCCAAAAAACGCGGACAGCAGAACGTCGCGCACGAATCCGGAAATACGCGACACGAGCGTCATGCCGGAAACGACCGACCCCTGCCTGCTCAGATCCTCGCGACGACCGGCTTCTGTGGTTGACATACCCCTACCCCGGCGGCATATTACCGCGCTCTTTGAAACCCGGTACCGGTAGGATTCCCGTGGCCAACAGTCCGCAAGCCAGAAAACGCGTACGTCAGGCAGAGAAAGCCCGGCGACGCAACGCAAGCCAACGGTCCATGGTGCGTACGTACATCAAGCGCGTGCAGGCGGCCGTAGCCGCCAACGAGTCGGACCAGGCCCGCCAGGCACTGACGGATGCGATTCCGGTAATCGATCGGATGGTGAATAAAGGCATCATGCACCGCAACAAGGCAGCGCGGCACAAATCCCGACTGTCGAAAGCCGTCAGCGAGATTTCCAGCACGGCTGACGCTTAGTCGGCGGCGGGCTGCACCCCGGTCACGCACCCGACAACACCACCAGATTGTCCCGGTGGATGAGTTCGGGCTCGGCTTCATAACCGAGAATACCGCCGATCTGTTCCGACGCTACCCCCTGAAGCCGCGCAGCCTCTGCGGCGGAATAATTGACGAGCCCCTTTGCAATCACGGTGCCGTCGCCACTCTCACAATTCACGACATCTCCACGGCGGAAGTCTCCCCGGGCACCCACAACGCCCACCGGCAACAGGCTGCTGCCACCACTCGCCACGGCCACGACGGCGCCGGCATCCAGAACGACACTACCGCGCACGTTCGCCTGATCGGCAATCCAGCGTTTGCGCGCCTCTAACGGACGTACCCGCGAAGCCAGCACTGACCCGAGCTTGGCACCGCCCATAACGTGCTCGATCACCCGTTCCGTACGGCCATTGGCAATCACCGTGTGCGCGCCCGAACGCGCGGCCAAACGCGCTGCACCAACCTTGGAACTCATCCCGCCACGACCAAACGCCCCCGTGCTCGATGACGCCATCGCGTCCAAGGCTGCATCGTCTGCATACGCAAACGGCACCAACGCCGCACTGGGATCGGTGTTTGGGTCACGCTGATGCAAGCCGGATTGGTCCGTGAGCAGGATGAGCAGTTCCGCAGACACGAGGCTCGTCACCATCGCCCCCAACGTATCGTTGTCGCCAAAACGGATCTCGTCGGTGGCAACAGAATCATTCTCATTGATGATGGGCGTCACACCCATCTGCATCAACGTATCCAGGGTCGATCGAGCATTGAGGTAACGTCGGCGGTTGGCGAAGTCATCGTGCGTGAGCAGCACGAGCGCCGTATCACGGTGGTGACGCGCGAATGCGCGTTCGTACGTACGCGCGAGCCCTATCTGGCCAACGGCCGCGCTGGCTTGCAAATTGGCAAGACGCGTCGGTCGCGCGGACAGTCCGAGTCGGTGCATGCCTTCAGCGACCGCGCCGCTCGACACCACAACCGCCTGCACGCCCCGTTCCAACAACACCGCGACCTGAGCACACAATGCGTCAATGCGCTCGATCGCAAGGCCTTCCTCTGGTTCCGTAACGAGCGCGCTGCCCAGCTTGATCACGACGCGCTGTGCTGCCGCGATCGCCGAGCGAACCTGAAGTTCCACGTTGTTAGTCACGCCGGTATACCACTTGAACGTCCGTGTCGTCCGCATCGTCCGTTGCGCGCGACGATTTCTCCCGGGCCGAGATCGAACCCGCCATCACGTCGGCCGCAATGCGTTGCATTCGTTCCTCGCGCTCCGCGGCGACGTCGGGGTTGTCGGCGGCCTCACAGCGCAGCGTATCCAGGCTGTTCCGACAGGCGGCCACGAACGCATCGATACCCGCACCCGTGTGGGAAGACACAGCCATCACAGTCTGGTCCGGATAGGCCAAACGCAGCCGCGCGAGGAGTTCGTCGCGCGCCGCGTCTGCGACGAGGTCACTTTTACTCAACACGATGATGACCGGCAGCTCGGCAATGGCCGCGCTGTATTGCTCGAGTTCGTCATGCAGAAGTGCAACGTTTTCTACCGGGTCGCTGCCGTCGAGCGGGAGCGCCTCCACGAGATGGGCAAGCACCTGCGTCCGCGCAAGATGCCGAAGAAACCGCGTTCCAAGACCGGCCCCTGCGGCGGCCCCGGGGATAAGCCCCGGGATGTCTGCAATCACGAAACTCGACTCTGATGAACTGCCGACGACGCCGAGCGACGGCACGAGTGTTGTGAAGGGATAGTCTGCAATCTTGGGTTTGGCGGCAGAAACCCGCGCAACCAACGTCGACTTTCCGGCATTCGGTAGACCCAACAGGCCAACATCTGCAAGCAGCTTCAGCTGCAACCGCAAACGCCGTTCCTCGCCCGGCGTACCCGGCGTAGTGCGCCGTGGCGCGCGGTTGGTGCTGGATTTGAATCGCGCATTGCCCAATCCGCGCTGACCGCCGTCCGCGATGCGCAACCGTTCCGCGTCTTCCGTCAGATCTCCAACGAGTTCGCCGGTTTCGTCGTCGAACACGGTCGTTCCAACGGGCACCGGAACTTCGACGTCATCCCCCCGCGCCCCGGTTTTGTTGCGGCCGCTCCCCGGTTGGCCGTTGCCAGCCTTAAACCGCGGTTGATAACGAAAGTCGACCAGAGTGTTCAGCGAAGCGTCCGCAACCAGCCAGACATCGCCGCCGTCCCCGCCGTCGCCCCCGTCGGGTCCGCCGCGCGCAATGTACTTTTCCCTACGGAAACTCAGGCAACCGGGACCGCCCGAGCCAGCGGCCACGACAATGGCGGCTTCATCAATGAATTTCATTGATGAATCTCATGGATGAACTTCATGGACCACCCCGCAAAACCCGGGGCTCATGGAACGCTCAGGCCGAAGGTGCGACGACCGTAACGTACTTGCGTTGCTTAGGACCCCGGGTAACGAACTCGACGACACCGTCCGAGGTCGCGAACAACGTATGATCACGGCCACAACCCACGTTCTCACCCGCGTGAAAGTGCGTGCCGCGTTGACGTACGATGATGTTTCCCGCCGTAACGGCCTGGCCACCGAACTTCTTCACGCCCAGACGTTTGGACTCTGAATCACGCCCGTTGCGTGTGCTGCCACCGGCCTTTTTATGTGCCATTTCGTTATCTCCGCTTGCGGCAGTCGGCTCAGGCGCTGATGCCCGTAATCCGAACGTCCGTGTAGTGCTGCTTGTGCCCATATCGCCGCATGTAGTCTTTACGGCGCTTGAACTTGATGACCCGAATCTTGTCGCCGCGCGTCTGCGCGACGACCTCGCCAGTCACCTGACCACCAGCAACGTAAGGCGCACCCACAGAGACGCTGTCGCCGTCTGCAACCAGCAGCACCTTGTCAAACACAATCTCCGTACCCGGCTCACCATCGAGGCGCTCGAGACGTACCACTTCGCCTTCGGTCACCCGATGCTGCTTGCCGCCACTGGCAAACACCGCAAACATATCGTCTCTCCTACATACACCGCCGACCGACCGCCGATGGTACAATGCGCTGGAACGGCCGAGGGCCCGTCGGGCGCGCGAAAAGCGCGTAATTCTACGGACAAAAATTTGCGATTACAACGAGTTAGCGGCCGTTCAAATGCAGCAACAGGACCCCAGATGGCAATAGATATCGCCGTAGCGGCGCCAGCACCCAGATCCGGCGGCACTGCGGCAGGTCTTAAGCCCATTTTCGACCTCGTCGCGAACGACTTTGCGGCGGTTAACCAACTGATTCCCAAGCAATTGACCTCCGACGTAGAGATGGTGGAAGCGATCGGCCGCCACATCGTCGAAAGCGGCGGCAAGCGATTGCGACCACTCCTCGTGCTGCTCTGCGCGCGTTGCTGCAACTATCCCGGCGTGGCGCACGTGCGGCTTGCAACCGTAATCGAGTTCCTGCATACGGCGACCCTCCTGCACGACGACGTAGTAGACCGGTCCGAGCGGCGCCGCGGCCAGGCCACGGCCAATGCGGTGTGGGGCAACGCACCCAGCGTCCTGGTGGGCGATTTTCTCTATTCCCGCGCGTTTCAGCTGATGGTTGAGCTGGACGACATGGACATACTGTCGATTCTGTCGGACGCCACCAACACGATCGCGCAGGGGGAAGTGATGCAGCTCGCTAACGTGGGCAACAGCGGCATCAGCGAGCACGAATATATGGAAGTGATCCGCTGCAAAACGGCTTTGCTGTTTCAGGCGTCGTGTCATACGGCCGCGGTGCTGGCGTCGGACAATCCCGCACACATTCAGGCAATGCAGGCCTTTGGAAAACACTTCGGCCTTGCCTATCAGCTGGTGGACGACTGGTTGGACTACGCTGGCGATGCGGAAACGATGGGCAAAAACATCGGCGACGACCTGGCAGAGGGGAAGCTCACGCTGCCTCTGATTCATGCATTGGCTAAGGCGCCGGCGTCACAGCGCCAGGTGCTGCGCAACGCGGTGCAGGCCCGCTCCGCGGAAGCGATGGATTCGGTATTGGACATTGTGTCCGCCTCCGGGGCGCTGGAATACACACGAGACCGCGCGCACGATCAGGGCATGCGAGCCATGAACGAACTCAGGACACTGCCCGCAAACGAACATCGGGACGCGCTCGATGCGTTGACGCGCTTTTCGATCGACCGCCTGAGCTGACAGGTTCATATTGATTCCCCGCTTCTTCCGCATGCGACCCTGTGTGCTGCTGGCAGGCCTAGCAACCTGTCTCGCCCTCGCCGCTCCGGGCCTTGCAGCGACAGCGGATACGATTGCTTTAAAACCCTGCACGCTGATCGGCAGTTCCGGTTACGGGACCGTGGAAGCCGAATGCGGATCGATAAGGCGCCCGTTGGATCCAGACGCACCGCAGGGCTCGACGATCGATCTTTTTGTCGCTGTCGTAAAAGCGCTGGCCCCAACCGTACCGAGCGAAGCCTTTACGGTGATAAACGGCGGTCCCGGTGGCTCTTCTGTAGTGCTCTATGCCGACATGACATCCGCGTTTCGCCACGTACGGCGCGACCGCGACATAGTGATTGTGGATCAGCGAGGCACCGGTCTCTCCGCACCGCTAACGTGCGAAGCTCTGAGCGATCCAGACGTTGAAACCGGCGAAGCGGATGTTGCCGAGGCAACCCGAATATGCCTCGATCAACTGCCTCATGATCCACGATTTTTCACGACATCCGTCGCCGTGCAGGATCTGGACGCCGTGCGAGTGGCGCTCGGCTACGACAAGCTGAATCTCTACGGGGTTTCATACGGTACGAGAGTGGCGTTGCATTATGCCCGCCGGTATCCGAAAGCCGTCCGTGCGCTGATCATCGACGGGGTCGTCCCGCCCGATCTGGCGCTCGGGCCAGACGTTGCGCCTCGCGCGCAGCACGTACTCGACACCATTTTCACGCGGTGCGCAGCGGATACCGCGTGCGCCGAAACCTTTCCGGATCTCAAGGGTGATTTCGCTCGCGTGGCTGAGCGGCTGCAAAAGACCGGCGTGCGAACCGACTTCACGCATCCGAAAACCGGTGAGCCGCATTCCCTGAACGTAACGTACAGCCATTTCGCGCTCGCGCTCCGCCTAATGTCCTATGCACCCGAGACGGCCGCGACCATACCGCTGCTGATCTCGGATGCGGCGGCGGGCAACCTGGTGCCGATCGCAACAACCGCGGTAACCGTAATCGACGATCTCCTCGAAGCGCTCAATTACGGCATGCACAACGCAGCAGTGTGCACAGAAGATGCACCGTTTCTCGAGCGAAGCCGGATTGACATGGACGCGCTTGGAGACACCTATCTGGGTACCGCCCAACTCGAGCAGATTACCGAAATGTGCGGCCTGTGGCCCCAGGGACCCATCGACAGCGACTTCAAGGCACCGCTCGAATCGGACATACCTACTCTGGTGCTTTCCGGCGAGTTCGACCCCATTACGCCTCCGGAATACGCGGAACGCGTGCTCAAACACCTGACCAACGCCGTTCACGTGATTGCGCCCGGTCAGGGACACGGCGTCGTAGGACGCGGCTGCGTGCCGCAGCTTCTGGGCGACTTTGTTGCCTCCGGTTCTGCGAAAACCCTCGAGACCACCTGCGTAGATCGCATGATCCCGTCCGCGTTCTTCCTGTCACCACTAGGCCCTGCTCCGTGATCGACGTATCCGGGTTGCACAAACACTACGGGGACGTGCACGCGGTAGCAGACGTCTCCTTCAACGCCGCCGACCGGGCCATCACCGCACTCCTCGGGCCCAACGGCGCAGGCAAGTCGACCACGCTCCGAATGCTCTCGACAGTGATCGCCCCTTCCAGCGGCGAAGCGAGGGTGGACGGCTTCGAAGTGCGGCAAGAGCCCTTGGAAGTGCGCAGACGCATAGGCATTCTTCCGCATCGCCCGGGCATCTACCGCCGCCTGACTGCGCTCGAAAACATCAATTATTTCGGCCGCTTACATGGACTTTCGAAGGTCGCAATCAACGAAAGGACCGACGAGCTCATCGACATGCTCGACATGTCCGAATTTGCGCACCGCCGCGCCGCCGGATTCTCGCAGGGACAGCAGGTGAAAGTTGCGCTGGCGCGAGCCCTGGTGCACTCGCCCGCAAACATCATCCTGGACGAACCCACAAACGGGCTCGACGTGATGGCCACGCGGGCTCTGCGCGACATCATCCGCTCCCTGCGCGATTCGGGCGTGTGCGTGCTTTTCTCCAGCCACATCATGCAGGAAGTCGCCAATCTCTGTGATCACATGGTGATCATCGACCATGGGCGCATCGCTTTCGACGGCTCGCCCGATGCGCTGACCGAAATCACCGGAGAGCCGGACCTCGAAAACGCGTTCGTTGCCATTTTGAGCAGCCAGACGCCTTCATGAGCGCCTGGGTCGTTCTGGAAAAGGAGTGCCGCGACAATTTGCGCGATCGGCGTACCCTGATCTCGTCATTGACGATCATGGTGCTCGGACCCGTGCTCTTCGCGCTACTGCTGTCGTTCATGCTCAACAGCGCGGTCGGCGAAAGTACCGAACCCGTTCGGGCGCAGATCCTGGGCGCTGACCGCGCCCCGAATCTGGTGGCGTACCTGAGTGCGCAGAACACAGAGCTCAAGCTTCTAACAGACGCGGCGACGAATCCGCGCGCACTGGTGGCAGATGACCCGGCTGCGGTGGTTCTGGAAATTCCCGAGTCGTTCGAGACCCGGTTTGCCGCAGGCCAGGTAATCGATCTGCCAATCTACCGGAACAGCTCCACGCACGGCGCATCCCAGCGCAACTATGCACGGTTGCGCGAACTGATCGGCCGGTATTCGTTCATGCTCGGTTCCCAACGCCTGATGCTGCGGGGTGTCGACCCCGCAACCGCGGCGCCTATGTTCGTACGCGACGTGGACCTTGCCACCCCCGAAGCCCGTGCTCTCAGTATCCTTTCGACGCTCCCGTACTTCATCGCGCTGGTGATTTTCATGGGCGGCTTCTATCTGGCGATTGACACCACCGCTGGTGAGCGCGAACACGGTAGTCTGGAGCCGCTGCTGACACAGCCGCTGCCGCGCCGCGACCTGGTACTGGGCAAGATTGGCGCAACGTGTCTGTTCGCCGCGGCGGCGTTGCTGTTGTTTCTGGTGAGCTTTGCGCTGGCGCTTCCGTTTGTACCGCTCCACCAGGTCGGTATGTCGCTGACCGTGGGACCGGCAGCGGTCGCCGGGATATGGTTGATTGGAACGCCGCTGATCGCTTTCGCGGCCGCGATGCTGACCTGCGTTGCCTCGTTCGCGAAGAGTTACAAGGAAGCGCAGATCTATCTGACCGTTGTAGTACTTATCCCTACCCTTCCGATCATTGCCGCTCAGCTGATGAACCTGGAGACGAGCGCGTGGTTGATGCTCGTACCGAGTCTCGCGCAGGCGACGCTGATGAGCGACCTGATCTCCGGCGATGACCTCCGCCCGGCCTACGTGCTGATCGCGTCGGTCTCGACGATTGCCTATGCAGCGCTGTTGACGCTGTTGGCAGTGCATCTGTACCGGCAGGAAAGGATTCTGGGGTGAGTAGCAGTTTCGGAGGTTGAGGGCGCTCCGCACTCGCCATAGAATGCGCGACTTCGGAGTGTAGCTCAGCTTGGTAGAGCACCACGTTCGGGACGTGGGGGCCGGAGGTTCAAATCCTCTCACTCCGACCAATCGAACAATGGTGGTTCGGCTAGACCGGCTACCCACCCTCCGGTTCAAATCCCCTTCGCTCAATCTGCTCGCCGAATACGGCTCGCAGCGCTCAGGCGCGAATGCATGCATTCGCGTACTCCGACCAATCGAACAATGGTGGTTCGGCTAGACCGGCTACCCACCCTCCGGTTCAAATCCCCTTCGCTCAATCTGCTCGCCGAATACGGCTCGCAGCGCTCAGGCGCGAATGCATGCATTCGCGTACTCCGACCAATCGAACAATGGTGGTTCGGCTAGATCGGCTACCCACCCTCCGGTTCAAATCCCCTTCGCTCAATCTGCTCGCCGAATACGGCTCGCAGCGTTCAGGCGCGAATGCATGCATTCGCGTACTCCGACCAATCGAACAATGGTGGTTCGGCTAGATCGGCTACCCACCCTCCGGTTCAAATCCCCTTCGCTCAATCTGCTCGCCGAATACGGCTCGCAGCGTTCAGGCGCGAATGCATGCATTCGCGTACTCCGACCAATCGAACAATGGTGGTTCGGCTAGACCGGCTACCCACCCTCCGGTTCAAATCCCCTTCGCTCAATCTGCTCGCCGAATACGGCTCGCAGCGCTCAGGCGCGAATGCATGCATTCGCGTACTCCGACCAATCGAACAATGGTGGTTCGGCTAGACCGGCTACCCACCCTCCGGTTCAAATCCCCTTCGCTCAATCTGCTCGCCGAATACGGCTCGCAGCGCTCAGGCGCGAATGCATGCATTCGCGTACTCCGACCAATCGAACAATGGTGGTTCGGCTAGATCGGCTACCCACCCTCCGGTTCAAATCCCCTTCGCTCAATCTGCTCGCCGAATACGGCTCGCAGCGTTCAGGCGCGAATGCATGCATTCGCGTACTCCGACCAATCGAACAATGGTGGTTCGGCTAGATCGGCTACCCACCCTCCGGTTCAAATCCCCTTCGCTCAATCTGCTCGCCGAATACGGCTCGCAGCGTTCAGGCGCGAATGCATGCATTCGCGTACTCCGACCAATCGAACAATGGTGGTTCGGCTAGATCGGCTACCCACTCTCCGGTTCAAATCCCCTTCGCTCAACCTGCTCGCCGAATACGGCTCGCAGCGCTCAGGCGCGAATGCATGCATTCGCGTACTCCGACCAATCGAACAATGGTGGTTCGGCTAGACCGGCTACCCACCCTCCGGTTCAAATCCCCTTCGCTCAATCTGCTCGCCGAATACGGCTCGCAGCGCTCAGGCGCGAATGCATGCATTCGCGTACTCCGACCAATCGAACAATGGTGGTTCGGCTAGACCGGCTACCCACCCTCCGGTTCAAATTGTCAACGGCGACTGAAAATTGCACATTTGTGGCGGTTGAAAATTGCACACTTTGCAATGGTTGATGGTTATTTTGTTGTTGCTGTTTCACGCTGACGCTGGGCCGACGTTAGTCGGTTCAGCGTCAGCGTGAAGTGCCTGGTGAACTCGCTGAGCATCCCGGTCGTCGCGAGTTTGGCTTCTACAGCGCTGGCGCGCGTGCTATGGCGAATCTGTGTAGCCAAATAGATGAGCGACGCAATTACACCCAAAGCGCCAGCCAGTTCCGCGATGGCCCCGATCGCATCCCAGCTCATTTTCCTATCTCTCCTATTGATCATCGCTTAATGACCATGGTAGCGAATAGCGGGCCGCAACGGCAGCATCCGGACGCCTGAGAGGCGAGCGTGGTACAAGAGCACCGATCTATTTGTTCAACGCGTGTTCAATGGGCGCACAGCAAAACAGACATTCGAAGTGCAAGCACCTTCGGCTGCGTGAGACCAGTCAGCGATGCGGCGCTGATCGTTCCACGTACTGGCAGAGAGACAACGCTTGCGTAATCTCACCTGCCAGCACCCGAATACCACGTGATCGACGCGCGCACGGTTCGCGGCTCCAGCGGGTGAAAATGCACATCTTCCACACCTGCGAAAGGCTCTCCAGGCAAGCGGGACGCATAGAAGTAACTAATGTCGTGATCGTTTGAGTCAAACAGATTGAATACGTCCAGCTGCACCGCTATCGAATCGAACCGGTATCCGATTCCAGCGTTCACCAGTACCGACGCATCGGTCCGGACAGAGCCACTTTCCACCAGGGGTGCCCGGCCAAGATAGCGCACGCGCGCATTGGCCGTGAATCCGCCGGGCCATACCGCGTTGAGGCCGAGCGACCCGGTAGATTCGACGGCGCCTGGAATTGCGTCGTCACCACGATGGCGGCCCAGGAACGATGCATCGGTGTAAGTGTAGTTGCCATCGACCGCGAGCCAATCGGTTGCCTGCCAGAACACCGAGGCTTCCACGCCTCGGCGCTTGCTGCCGGAGTTGGCCTCTGTACCTCCGGCATCACCGACAAAAACGAGTTCCGAATCGACCTCAAGCCAGAACCCAACCAACGTTGCATTGAAACGGTCTGCTCGCTCCATACGCAACCCGATTTCCGCGCCCTCTGTGGGAACAAGGGGTTCTGCAGGATCCACGGCGTCTCCGGTCACCGGATCTACAGAGATCGTGGTACCCCGCACATCGTTCGAGTGGAAGCCGCGACCCCAGTTGACGTATCCCTCCAGTGCATCGGTGAGCCGATACGCAAAACTCAGCTTGGGCGAGTAGATCGTATCGTCGTTCGAACCTTGATTCTCCAACCGAAGGGCTCGCACATCCCAATCGTAGTAGTCACCTCGAATGCCGACGATGCTGCGCAGCCGATCTGTGATGTGGAACTCCAACTCACCGAACATTCCTATCGAGCGTTCCTCGACGGAGTCCACCCGCACCGCATCGCGGCGATTTCGGGCGACGGTGCGGTACAGACCCAACGCGTCAATGTCATCAATTCTCGACTGCAAACCCCACCGGAGGGTTGTTCTACGCGCGCCTAGAAACTCGTGAGCACCTTCCAGGTCAATCCCGTACACCCGCCGGTTGTCCTGCTGCTCAAACTCGTCGCCAAAAACCGGCTCGTCCAGAAAATAGGTGAAGTTGGAGAATAGTCTGAAGTCGTAATCCAACGCGTAAGCTGTGATCGACCACTTTGGTAGTTCTACAACCGCAGTGAAAGCGAACCGGTCAGTATTCCCACCCAGATCCGGGTCGATGAATCCGAGTTCATCCACTAACCCCGACCGAACTGCGCGTTCGGGTATCTGGTCGGTCGCGTCCCACTCGCCTGTGTAACCCTGAAGGTCGAAACGCACCTGTGCGTCCCGGATCGGAACCACATACCTCAATTGAAATTTGTCCTGTGCAAGGTTTTCAGGCTGCATCCAAGGACCATCGTAACGGGTGACGTCCAGCGCTGCCGTGAGCGTACCCGAACCAACTGCGGCACTGCCGGCGGCCAGGCCACGGAGATAATCATCCTGGCCTAGTGTTGCCGTGGCCATCGTTTCGGGAAGTTTGTCGTAGTAATGAAATTCCACCGATCCAGCGGAGGAGAAATCGCCAACGCCCGCATGATAGGGTCCCTTTCGAAACGTGGTAGTCGAGACCATTTCCGGAATCAGGAAGTTCAGATCGAGATAACCTTGACCGTGACCGTGGCTGCGCATGTTAACCGGCACGCCGTTCGCGTAAGCGGAGAAATCGGTGCCATGATCGAGATTGAATCCCCGCAGAAAGTACTGGTTGGCTTTGCCGGTACCCGAGTGCTGCGTTGCGACCATACCGGGGACGGACTCAACCAGTTCCCCGACGCGCAGTCGTGACGCAAGTTGGATGTCTGCTTCTCCCACCTGTCCGGACGACGCAGCAATCGCCGCGCCAAGCTGCTCTTCGGCGCGCCCATACACAACAATTTCCTCAAGAGGACCAACATGGTCTTCATGAGCCAGCGCCGGTTTGACTGCGATCAACGACGTCAGGCAAACCAATGTCAATATCGCCGCTCGGTAGAGCACGCGGTCTCCAAATATTGCTAGGTAAAATCTACGCGACAGGTTATAGCTTGCGTCCAACAGATCCCACCCCGCGAAACAGTTTATGCCATGAGATCCTTGATGTGTTCGAATTTCGTAAACAGGTTTCACTCGTATTCGCTTTCTTGCCGACCGAACAACGGGCGAAAATTACAACAGCAGCGCCGCGTTCGAGTACAATCACGCCATGTCGGTGAGCCGCGTTTTCTTGTTCGGAACCCAGAGTCGATTGTGTGGCATCCACCATGTTCCCGCCCGATCCGGTGCCCGCGGCCTGCTGATTTGCCCGCCCCTTCTGCACGAATCATCTCGTACGCACTGGGCGTTGCGCCAAATGGCCGTCGGTTGCGCCAATCGCGGTATTGATGTCGTGCAGTTCGACTTCACCGGTTGCGGTAACTCACCGGGGCCACTTCCGCGCGAAAAGGTTACAGATTGGCAGGACGACATCGCCGCTGCGCTCGCCGAGTTGCGCAATCGAATCGGCCAACACGCTCCTATTGCCATCATTGCCGTTCGATTCGCGGCTGCGCTCGTCCCCGCTCTTCAACACCGCTTTACGGAGTGTTGTCTGTGGGATCCCGTGCTAGCAGGTCAGGACTGGCTGGACGATCTGAAACGCATTCGACAAATTCAGGCGCAAGAGATGCCCTACGCCGAGTTCAATCCTACGGAATTCGGGGGGCAGGTACTGGGGACTGAGCTTCTGGGCCAGATCAAACAGTTCAAGACTGCAGTCCACCAGATCGAAGCGACGCGATCGCTCATTCTTCTCGGATCCAACGAACGTCGGGGCGGTGATACCGAGCGTTGGGCGACGCAGGTCGATTCCATCGGCGAAGAGTACACGTGGCTCGAGAAGTACCTGCCGCTCGTTAGAACGCCGTCGGCGGTTACCAAAGTAGTGGAATGGATCGAACCGTCTACTACTCCCCCAGCATCCAACTAGCCACCGCGCGATGCGTTCCGAAACGAACCAGATTTCGCTTCTAACCCCAAACGGCGTCTATGCGACGATTGCGGAACCACCACAGATATGCAGCGATGTGGCTGTCGTCATTCTCAGCGCAGGTATGCTCGACTGCAGCGGGCCCTACCGCCTGCACGTAGACCTTGCCGATCTGATACGGAGCCACGGGTACCTGTGCCTCAGAATCGACCAATCGGGCCGTGGCAATTCGCTCGCACGGCCCGGTATGAGCCATGCGCAATCCGTACACGCGGACTACACGGACGTCATCAACGCATTACAGCGTTATGGCATCGAACAGACAGTGCTGATCGGTCTGTGCTCAGGCGCTGACGACGCGCAGCGGCTGTTCGACGCGCACGAGTCCGTGGTTGGCACGGTGATGCTGGATGGATTGGCCGAGAAAACGGCGCGTTACCATTTTCACCACTACGCGCGCAGGCTGATGCGGCTTCGTTCATGGACCGGGCTCGTTGAGCGACTGCGTCAACGTCCCAGCCACGTCGCGTACGATGACCTGAATCTTCGTGATCTCAACGACGACCTGAATATGCCAAAAGCTTGCGACAGGTTCCTCGATCGCGGTGGTCACCTGCTTGCAGTTTTCACCAACTCTGCAAGCGCGTACTACAACTATCAGGGTCAGTTTGCCAGCAGTCTCAACTCTACCGCAGCAACCAGGAGGCTAACCGAGGTCTATCTTCGCGAGGCACAACACCTCTACCCTACGACATCCCAGCGGAAAAGACTCTTGACGATCATCGAGCGCTGGCTGCTGCACGCGTTCACGCCCCAACCGGCCAACACGAATGTATGAGTCATGATTCACATTCGACTCACATCCGCGCGGCAACTCAATTGCGCAGGTAAGGTTATTCTGACGCGTGGGCCACACGTGGGTCGCGCACGTGGGTCGAGAGTACGGCGCGTTCGCTCGCCTCGTCCGTACATAATGGAAAAACGTTTCGGGGAATGATGACTGTGTCCTGTCAAACACCAGATATCTGGGTTCGCTCGCTACGACATCTGATGACGTTAGTGGCCTTCGCACTCTGTTGCACACCAGCACTCGCCCATAAACCAGATCACAGTTACATCTACCTGAACGTCACTGAACAGGGCATGAGCGGCAAGCTCGAACTTCGACTGGACGCCTTGGAACAGGCGATCGGAGCGAATCATCCGATGTTCCAGGGTGTGCCAGATAACTCGATTCCATTGGGTTCCGGCTTAATCGAGGGCGCCAGGGTGGGTAGCCAGGGACTCTCGGAATACTTAACGCCACGACTACAGTTTTCATTCGATGACAAGCCAGCGCACGTCTCATTCCCACGTCACCAGATCGTCGACATCGAGAAGGTCGCCCGATATGTCGTGGTAGATTTCACGGTAGACACACCGCAGCCTGTGCCCGATCGCCTCGACATCAACTACGCTATATTTCTCGACGAAGACGATGAGCACCGGGGCGGGTTGGTAATCGCCAACAACTACAAGACCGGCGTGGTCGACAACGACCGCTACCTATCACACTTCTTTACGCCATCTCGGACTGCCTACGAACTGAATCTATTGGGCGAATCCGTGCTGAAACGTCTGTGGAACTTCATTCTCGAGGGCATCGTACACATCTGGATGGGGCTGGATCACGTGCTGTTCCTGATCAGCCTGCTGCTTCCCGCGGTGCTGGTGCGACAAGGAGGCAGATGGTATCCGGAAGACAATCTGAAAAAGGCGACAGTGAACGTACTGATCGTCGTCACGGTATTCACCGTAGCACATTCGCTCACGCTGTTTGCCGCCATGATGGGTTGGATTGTGCTCTCGCCCAGATTGGTCGAGTCGATCATCGCACTGTCCGTGTTGATGGTTGCCATCGACAACGTGCGCCCAATCTTCGGGCGATACAAATGGGTGCTCGTGTTCGCGTTCGGGTTGTTCCATGGTCTCGGATTTGCATCAGTCCTTCAGTATCTGACGTTGGATTTCAAATCGAAGATTATCGGTCTGGTCGGTTTCAACATCGGGGTCGAGATCGGCCAGGTGATTGTCGTTGCAGTCCTTTTTCCGCTGCTGTTCCTTCTTAGGCATCGCCGTTATCAACAATTCGTTCTTATACCGGGATCGGCGATCATCGGCTTGTTTGCGTGCTGGTGGCTGGTAACGCGCCTGTTCGAATTCGACACATCCTGGACGAGCTTCTGACAGCATGGCACGGCACGCCCGCACGCCTCTCACTGCCAGCCAGTCGCTCATCTGGCAGGGCGAGCGCCTCTACCCAGATAGCGCGCTCTACAACATGCCATTCGTATTCCACATTGAGGGGAACGTCGACCCTGATCGGTTTGAGGCTGCGTTTCGCGCCCTCATCCAGCGCCACGACGCACTCAGAACCGTCTTCTCGCGCGAAAGCGGTACTCCCGAAGGGATACTGAAAGATGCACCGGCTGGCGTGTTCACGCACCAGGACTTTCGCAGCGAGCCGGCACCGGACGATGCCTTTCAGCGCTGGCTTTCAAGCCAAGCGACCGCGCCATTCTTGCTCGATCGCGAATTATGGCGCAGCACGCTGGCAACGCTTAGCGCTGATCGATCCGCGTGGGTGCTCAACGCACACCACCTGGTCGTTGACGCCGTCAGCTACGCGATCCTGTTTCGCGATCTCTGCGATCTATATTCCGGCAAGAACGCATCGGAACTGAGTCCGTGTGCCTCCTTCAGTGCGGCCGTCGAACGGGAGCAGAAAGACGCAGGCACCCCACGCGGCCACCAAGCAATAGACTTCTGGCGGAACAAACCGCCAATCAACAGCGCTAAGCAGCTGTATGGACAAACCGACGACTCACGGCGGATTGAAGCCGTGCGCAAAGAAATTTTTTTGGACGCGCAAACCACTCAAGAACTGAACCGGATTGCCACCCAGGGTGTTAATGCGCTAACGCTTCAGATCGGACAGTTCTGCGTCTACGCATCGTTGCTCGCTGCCTTCATACACCGCATTTCTGGTGACGAAACCATCCGCATCGGTATCCTGGGACAAACGCGTAACACACGTGAACTGCGGAGCAGTGTAGGTCTGTACCTCGAAACCTGGCCGCTCGATGTACGTGTTGAGGGCACCGACACGTTCTACAGCTTACTGGAACGGATGGCCGGAGATTTTCAGCAGAGTCTGCGCCACGTGAGACCGGGCGTAAGCGTCGAATCGGCCCGAAACTCACCGCAGTTCATTCTGAACTATCTGCCGATCGAGGACTTCAGTAACTTTGCGGGGTTTCCGGTGCGCACCGAGTGGGTGCATACGAAAGCCATCGATCCATCCCACAAGATGCGCCTTCACGTTCACGACTTTTCCGTCACGGGTCGATCCACGCTTCAGTTCGACCTGAAAGAATCGGCATTCGGGCCGAGAGAACAATCATTCGTGCCGCATCATTTCCTCAATCTGTTGCAACACTGGGTAGGCAGCCCCGACTTGCCGCTACATTCGGTCGCCCTCGAAAGTTCGTCGATCTCGGCTCAACGGACGGCATTCAACGCGACAAGCGCGCCGCCCTCGCAGCTTCGTGCGCTTGTGAGTCCCGACTCGAAACCAGCCGACAAACTTTCCGTAGCCATCGCCACGTCGTCTGACTCAGGGCCTCGAAAATTGACCTACGGAGAATTGACGCGTTGCGCCAGCGCACTCGCAACGCTCCTGAGAACCCGAGGTATAGGACGCGGCAGCATTGTGCCGCTGTACATGGCGCCATCGATGGAATCCGTTGTATCGGTGCTCGCAATACTTCAAACGGGCGCTGCCTTTCTGCCGCTGGATCCCACCCATCCGTCCAAACGACTCGACGGCATCGTGACCGAGGCCGGATCCGTATTCGAACTGCAAGCGCTGCTCGACCGCGCCGCAGAGCCTTGTCCGATTGAAGCCGTCGAGCGCATTGCGGTAGACGTCAATCAGCTACTCCGGTCACCGTCGACACCTGCGCCGTTCGCCGACCGTAATCCCGACGACCTCGCCTATGTTCTCTACACATCGGGGACCACCGGAACACCCAAGGGTACGTTGATCACCGACAAGGGACTCAGCAACTATCTTACGTGGGCCGCCGGTTACTACCTCCCCTCGCAGGCAGTCAACATGCCGCTGTTTACGTCAATCGCCTTCGACCTGACGCTCACCTCCGTGCTCCTGCCCGTGGTCACGGGCGGAAGCGTGCACGTTTTCGAAGACACAACAGGCAACGTCGCCAAACTCGTGTCTAACGTTCTAAGCAGCCCTCACATAAACCTGGTTAAGCTCACGCCATCGCACCTTAAGTTAACCGCGCAAGGGATGCGGTATTCGGATCAGTTGGCGGGGATGATCTTCGGTGGCGAGGCGTTACCGACGGAAACAGCACTCCGGGCTCTCGAGGCCGGTCCGCATGGGTTTCGCGTGTTCAACGAGTATGGGCCGACGGAAACCGTGATCGGCTGCATGATTCACACGTTCGACCCAACGCGGGAGCGGAGCACGTTCGTGCCGATTGGACGACCGATCCGCAACACGCAAATACATGTGCTCGATGAACACCTCGATCCAGTTCCAAAAGGTATCGTCGGCGAGCTGTGTATCGGAGGCGACGGCGTAGGCATAGGCTATCTCGACCGGCCGAAACTTACGCAGGAGCGATTTGTTGAAGATCCCTTCATACCCAACGCTCGTATGTACCGGTCGGGCGATCTGGCCAGATGGGTCTCGGAGGATGAGCTCGAATTCCTTGGTCGCGCGGACCGCCAGGTTAAGTTGCATGGCGTCCGGATAGAACTCGATGAGATCGGCGAAACGCTGTCTACCCACCCTTCCGTATCGGCAGCCGCCGTTACTCTATCGGCCGCGCCTGCGGCGACTGATCCCGAGGTATTTTGCACTCGGTGTGGCTTGTCGTCCCGATACCCGGACACCACATTTGACGAGCAGGGCGTTTGCAATATGTGTGTCGAGTTTGCGACATACCGATTCAAACTCGACGATTACTTCCGCGACGACAGCGAACTGCAACAGAAACTTGATCGAATCCGTACGCGCAGAAGGGATCGCGATGGGCAATACGATTGCCTGATGCTGCTGAGCGGCGGCAAAGACAGCACCTACGTTCTCTACCAACTCGTAGCGCATGGTATGAAGGTGCTGACCTATACGCTGGACAACGGATTCATCCCCGAATCTACCAAGCAAAACATCCTGCGCGTAACGCAGCACCTGGACGTCGATCACGTATTCGGTTCGACACCACACATGAACGAGATATTTGCCGATAGCCTCACCAGGCATAGCAACGTATGCAACGGTTGTTTCAAAACACTCTACACGCTCAGCATGAATCTCGCTAAGGAGCGCGGTATTCCCTGCATCGTAACAGGCCTCGCCCGCGGTCAGTTGTTCGAAACCCGGCTGGTTGACATGTGTTTTACCGGTGAGTTCGATCCGGACAGGATCGACGCAACCGTGCTGTCGGCTCGCAAGGCGTATCATAAGATTCAGGATGCAACGACCCGCCTGTTGCCGGTTGCAAACTTCGAAGACGATGCAATCTTCGATGAGATCGAGTTTCTCGACTACTTTCGCTACACCGACGTTACGCTGGATCAGATGTATTCGTTTCTGAAACAGCACGCTCCATGGATAAGGCCTGAAGACACTGGCCGAAGCACTAACTGTTCAATCAACGATACCGGCATCTACGTGCACACGTTCGAGCGCGGTTTTCACAACTATTCGCTACCCTACAGCTGGGACGTTCGCCTAGGGCACAAAACGCGAGATGCCGCAATGGCAGAACTACGCGACGACATAGACGTAGCGGATGTCGCGCGGATCCTCTCCGAAATCGGCTACCAGCCACAGGAACCACGACACGGATCGACACTGGTCGCCTACTACTGTTCAAGCGCAGATTCCATCGACGCGACCGAACCAGAAGTTCACGAACTCCGTGCCTACCTTTCGGAACGCCTGCCACCATCAATGGTTCCAGCACAATACGTGCGCCTGGATTCCATGCCGATGAGCGCGAATGGCAAGATCGATTTCTCCGGACTGCCCGATCTGATCCCAGATGCACCTGTCGACACAACGCCACCGAGCAACGATAACGAACGTCTACTGCTGGACGTGTGGTGTCGCGCTTTCGGGGCCACGCGGATCGGTATTCATACCGACTTCTTCGAGATCGGAGGCGACTCGGTTCTTGCGATTCAGATCATCGACCAGTTGGAAGATGCGGGTTGGTGGCTCGATCCGAAAGACCTGTTCGAAAACCCTACGGTTTCCCAAGCGGCCGCGTTGATTCAACGTAAAACCTCGTTGCGGAACGCCGGACGGGACGAACCCGGCGCCTTCGAACTCGTCAACCTGAACGACGATGACAAGGCGAAGCTCGGCGACCTACTGGCGGATCTGGACAGGAAGGGTCGCACCCGTGGAGAACGTTGATGACATCTATCCACTGACGCCCGTTCAGCAGGGCATTCTCGCCGAATGCGTTCGCGAACCTCATTCGTTTGCCTACCACGTGCAGTTCTCGTGCACTATCGACTGTAGCGACGACGCTTCAGGCGATGCGTTCGCGACCAGATTTGCAGATCGCTGGGGCGATGCTTTCACACGACACGAGATTCTGCGATCGATGATCGTTTGGGAAGCCGCCGCAGAACCGTTACAGATCGTACGCTCGCGCGTCGACTTGCCGTGGCGGGCATCAGACTGGCGGTCAGCGGAACACAGCGAACAGCACACCCGCTGGGCGGCGCTCCTGCATGAAGATCTGAGCGCTCCGTTTGATCTACAGCAGGCGCCGCTAGCCAGGCTCCACCTGGTTAGGGTAAACGATCGGCGATACCGATTTCTGTGGAGTTTTCATCACATCATCCTGGACGGATGGTCAACGCTTCTACTGCTTCAAGAAGTATTCGGCGAATCGCGGCGGAGTAATGCCAGGTTCCGAGACTTTGTGGCGTGGTCGCTGGACGACGCGCGAACCCCGCTTCCCTCCGAGTCGATAGAGTTCTGGAAACAACAGCTGCAGGGATTCGACACGCCAACCTTCGTGCCCCGGGAATGGGGCCAGTCCACGGTGCATAGCGAGCCGCTATACACCCTAGAAGACGCGCCAATAGACGCACCAGAAACCTTCGATCCCGACAGCCGCATTGCTCTGCGGTTTAGCATCGAACCGTCCGATGTGAATGTCGCAGAATTCGCGGCGTCGAATCGGCTAACGGTGAACACGATTGTGATGGCCGCGTGGGCGATCGTTCTGGGATACCTGAACCGCACCAACGATGTCGTGTTCGGCGCCACACTGAGCGGGCGCCCAACCGATTTGCCGGATTCGACTCAGATCGCGGGGCTGATGATCACGACGGTTCCGGTGCGCGCGCAGATCGACCCGCGCTCGCACGTAGTCGATTGGCTACACCAGATCCAGGCGAACCTGCTGGCTGTTCAGACGCATCAGTTCTCCCACCTGATCGATATCCAACGTCAAGCTGACATCGACCCCACAGAACCACTGTTCGAGTCGCTGATCGTATCCCATGCGTTTCCGTCGTCCCTCGGCCTCGGCGCGGGCGCGTCTGCCGTCGTAAGCGACATTTCGTACGAAGAGTACAGCCACTACCCGCTCGCGCTGCTGTGGAGCTGTGACGCGCGGTTCGAGGCCGAGCTGCTGTGCAGCGCGGGGCGCGTATCCGAAACGTCAGCACGGTCTCTTCAGCAGCTGTTCGAAACAGCGCTCACGAGCATTGTCAAATCGGGCGGCCAGGTGCCGATCGAGGCGCTGCCTGTGATGCCGCATTCGCTGGAATCTGCCGTGCAGCGGTGGGAAACGGCGCCCGCCGATGAACAGCTGCTTGCGACGTCAACCGTATGGGAATCGATCGAGTCCTGTTTCGCCGACCATCCCGACCGAACGGCGATTCAATCGGACCAGGTATCCGTCAGCTACTCCGAACTCGGTGAGCGGGTTTCCACGTTGGCAAGCACGTACGTGCAACTGGGTGTGAGATCCGGCGATGTGGTGGCCATCGCAATGCCCAATAGCGAAAACGCGATTGCGGCGATGTTGGCTTCTTGGAAGTGCGGCGCAACCTACGTTGTTGTGCACGACGAATCGCCCGAGACGCGTATTCGCACAATCGTCGAGCGGACAGGGTGTGTGCTCGCCATTGGGCGTGGATCCTTAGCGGGCGTACTGCAGGGTCTGGATACCGCAATTCTGACGATCGATGACTCCATATGGTCACGACCCATTGGGGACGCACCACCATCAACCACCTTCGATGGCAACGACATCGCGTACATTCTATTCACGTCGGGTTCGAGTGGTGACCCGAAAGGGGTGAAGATTTCGCACCGCAACCTGGCGTTCTCCAACAATGCCCGCAGTGAATACTACGGCGGCGCACCAGAGCGCTTCCTGTTACTGTCCAGCAACGCCTTCGACAGTTCCGTCGCAGGAATATTTTCGTGCCTGACCACCGGAGCAACGCTGGTAGTCGCCGATGCAGATCAGCGGCGTGACCCGGCTGCACTTGCAGACCTGATAGCGCGTCACAGGGTTACGCATACACTCTGCATACCGGCGCTCTACGACGCAATACTCACCATCGCGGACGACGGCCAACTCGATTCGTTGCAGAGCGTAATCGTCGCCGGCGAGCCCTGTTCCAGCGACATCGTGCGCCATCACTTTCGAGCAACCGAAAACGTGGATCTGTTCAACGAATACGGACCAACCGAGGCGACGGTGTGGTGTTCCGTCGCGCAATTGTTCGCGCAAGACGCGAACGCCGACCGCATACCAATTGGCCGCCCCATACCGGGTGCCGAGTTACGCGTTGTAGATCAGCACGGTCGCCGACTGCCCCCCTTCACTCCGGGCGCCTTATGGGTGGCCGGTCCCGGCGTTGCCAAGGGTTACCTGGACCCCGACGACGATTGGCGGTTCGTTACCCGCGATGGTAATCGGTTCTATCAGACCGGCGACAATGCGTACTGGGACAGCGACGGCAATCTACATCTCGTCGGTCGTGCCGACAGACAGATCAAGATTCGCGGACACCGTATCGAACTCGGCGAGATAGAGGCGGTCGCCACGGAGCTGTCCAACGTAGACGAAGCGGTGGCCTGGGTTGCAACGGATGCACCCGACCCTGAATCGGTACAGCAACTCGCATTGCGGGTCGCTTCGTCGGAGTACGGTATGTCCATCCTGGAGGAGATCGAAAACCGGGACGCGTTCGCGGCGAAGCACGAAGGCACGAAGCTGGTGAAGAAGCGCACCTCGCCCCACTACGACATTCAGCTAGGCTTAGACAACGTCTTCATTCAACCACCCAGAAAGTCCCAGAGGGATTGGCTCGTGCGCCAGCTCCTCGACGAATTCGAAGCAGACCTCGCGCAAGCCGACACGCACGCACGACGGTTCAAGCGCGGCCGGGAATCCCGGCTGCGCGATCAGTATCCCGACATCGAGTCGGCAGAGCTAACCGATCAGGAAATCATGGAGACGTGGCAGGAGCCATTGATGAACGCGATGGCGGAGTATGCAGCGAGTCGTGGCGGCGACATTCTAGAGATTGGATTCGGCCGAGGCTACGCGGCAACTGCCGTTCAACTACACACGCCCGCATCACACACCATAGTGGAAGTAAACGATTTCATCATCGCCGATCACTACTATCCGTGGCGTCGCCAACATTCGATAGCCAACATCCAACTGATAACCGGTCGCTGGCAGGACAACCTGCCCGATCTGACCACCTACGACGGCATCCTCTTCCACGCGTTTCCACTCAACGAAGAGGAATTCGTACAACACGTACTCTCCAGCGCAACCTACGCGGAACACGCGTTTTCAGAAATGGCACGACTGCTCAAACCCAATGGCGTCTTCACCTACCTAACCACGGAGATCGACTCGCTGAGTCGCCGACACCAGCGCGCCTTGTTGCAGTGTTTCGACGAAATCACCTTCAAGGTCTTGCCCGTAGAGGTCCCGGACGACACGCAGGATGCGTGGTGGGCAGATTCCATGGTTGTTCTGGCCGCGAAACGGAGGTCGTAGTGTCTTCCGACATCGAACAGCGCATTGCGAGCCTCTCGGAACAACAGCGAAACGAACTCTCCGATCGTCTGCGTGATGCCACCGTTGGATCGACGCAACAGCGTCTGGTGCTTGCCTGGCGCGGCGGCGCATCCAAAGAGCGTTTAGCGGAACACCTACGCGAACGGCTTCCGGCGCACATGCAGCCGCAACGTCTGATTCATTGCGATGAAATTCCTCGCACCCTTCACGGCAAGATCAACTACAAAGCACTCAACGCACACGCGCGCGACGTGGAGCTGCACGACTTGGCGGATCATCCCGCGGACACGACGGTTACGTTAACCGACACGCAGGCAAAGCTTTCGAACATTGTCTGCGACGTTCTATCGCTCGAAAACGTGGATCTACGCCATCGGTTTTTCGATATCGGCGGGGACTCCCTGTCCGCGATGAGGGTGATGGCTCGCATGAAATCGGAACATGCGGTGAACATCGCGATGACGGCGTTGATTCTGGAACCGATGAACGTTGTCGCAGACGCTGTTGATGCTGGCATACGAGGCGGAACCGACGAGGAAGAGGGCGTGGTGCGCCGCGTTAAACGCCGTTTGATCCAGTGGCTGGGACCATCTTGAAACGGCAGGATGATTCCAGGCGTTACGAGAGGTTGGCGTAGGTGTCCTTCGGATCTCCGGCCACGCCCTGAACATCGATGCAGTGGCCAATACCGAGCTGCAACCCCAGCTCCTGCAGCAGTCTGAGCGTAACGTGATCTTCCAGTGCGAATCCGGTGGAATCGAAAATCGTCTTCTTTTGCTGGTACGACTCGTACTGTCGTTCACCGTGCACCAGGTCGATGATGTCGGGTCCAATCTCATGCCGCTCGAGCTGCTGACACTCGCCTTCTTTACGCGCCTGAGGCAAGAAATCGGGGCACACGAAGCTTTGCTTCAATAGCGCGCGCGGAATCTCGACCTTCCCCGGGAAGTCGGAGCCAACCGCATTGATGTGAACGTGCGGCACGAGAGGTTCGCCGTCCAGAACCGGGCCTGCGCCAACGGGTACCGACGTGGCCGTGCAGACAATATCGCATTGGGCAACCTCGCGCCGCGACGCCACCTCGATGGCCGTCTGCTTCAAATTGAGCATTCGCACACGATGTTCGAAACTTGCGCTCACCCGTTCGTCGGAATCAAACACCAACACCCGTTCCAACTCGAACGTGCGCGAAAGCGCATGCAATTGCGTCACAGCCTGCGCACCCGCACCGATCAAGCCCAACGAGGACGCTCCCGGAATGGCAAGAATCGATGACGCGATCGCCGACGCAGCGCCGGTCCGCAGCGCAGTCGCGAGGGTCGTGTCGGCAACGCCGGTTACATGACCGCTCAAGCCGTCGAAACACAACGATATCGACTGAACGCTGGGTCTTCCGCGATCGCGGGGATTATCCGGTACATAGCTCACTAGCTTGAACGTTACATCGGTACCGGCTTCCAGGATCGGCATCCACTCGAACAGGCCTTCGCCCTGCCCCGCGAGCTTGAATCCGTCGCGCTCAGGAACGGAGTAGGTCTGTTTGGCCTGCGGTTCAGAAAACACATCCCGAAGGCGCTCGATGACAAGATCCATCAGCGCATCGACGCCGACGTGCGACGCAATTCCGGCAACGTCGGCCGCTGTAAGGAAGTTTGTCTTCATCAACTGTCTTTCTACCCCGATTGCGAACGGTCAGGCGACGACATACCCAAAGGCACGCCGATCCGAATGCGAACCGCGATTCTACTATTTCCCGGCCCCTGACGGCGCCGGCTTTGTAGTCGCGATGTGGGGATGTATACGAGATGTCAGAACTTCTTTGCACAGCCTCCGAGCTGCCGGGATGTGATGCAGATGTAACTTGGGCGGCAGTGTTCCGTTCGCCACGCTATACTTTTCGCATGGACATTCAGGAAATCGTGACCGAGCTGAGCGAGTATCTGAAGCGCGACGTGCTGTACGATCTGGACGGCGTACACCTATCCCCCGACACGGATTTGCTGGACGGCGAACTGCTCGACTCCCTCGGCGCTGTTCAGTTCGGCGACTACATCGAGGAACGATTCAACATCGTTATCGTTCCAACTGAGTTCATTCCGGAAAATTTTTCGACGCTGCAGAACATCGCCCGGCTCATCGTCGAAAAGTCGGAATCAATCTAGCGATTTGCGATCAATCTTCCCGGCGCCTGTTCTGGGAAAATTATCGACTACCGTAATCTGCCTGGGAACGGCGTAGGGTGGCACGTTGGATTTCATGTGGCGACGAATGCCGTCGACTGCGTTCGCATCGCTGTCTTTGAGGGTAACAAACAACGCTAGACCCGACCGTTGGCCCCGTCGATCCTCAAGCGCCGTAACCGCCGCTTCGATCACATTGGGATGCTGGGCTGCGATCGCCTCGATCCCGTCGAGCTCCACGCGATAGCCACGCAACTTGATCTGCCGATCCATTCTCCCGACGAAATCGAGCAATCCATCGGACAACTGTCTGACCAGATCTCCCGTGCGGTAGAAGCGCTTGGTGTCAGGCTGATCGCCCTCCTCGTAGATCGCTTCTCGCGTCTTATCGGGCGCACCCCAGTAACCGCTCATCATCGTAGGAGAACTGACGATCAATTCGCCCGTTTCGCCGCGCGGCACCGCACGAGTCGGGTTGGATGGATCCACAACACGAAGCTCCATCCCGTCGCAGGGTGTACCGATGGGTACCTGCTGCATGCGCAACGCCTGCTGGCCAACCTCGTAGTGCGTGCACTGATTAACCTCGGCGGGACCATAGACATTGGCAAACCGTGCCGAACGCCACACGTCCATCAGCTTCGACAGATACTTCGTCGCGATCGGCTCCCCGCCGTAGAGCACCCAGCGCAGATCGGGCAGATCGTCGAGCCGGCCCCGATCAACAAGACCTACCAGAAGCTGGGGTACCGAGTACCAGATCGTCACCTGCTCGTCGCGCAACAGATCGCTCAGCTGAACCGGGAACATGCCGCACTCATCCGGTACGATCACCGTCGTCGCCCCGGCGTGCGGGCCCGTCAGATACGCGAACGTCGACATGTCTGTGTGCAGGGGCGCGTGTCCGCCGATTACATCCGTACCTGCCACCCCATACAACGCCGCGGACATATCTGCGTAGGCGAATCCGCTCGCATGGGAATGCATGATGCCTTTAGGCTGGCCGGTAGAGCCTGAGGTGTACATGATGTAGGCCAGCTCGTCGTCACCGCCCACATGCCTGAACGTTGCGCCGTCAAGGCTTCTAATCTGGTCCCAGGAAACACAATCCGAGCGCTCAAGACCCCGTGGCGTCAAGCCCACCGACGCGATTAGTGACGGAACAGCATCCATCAACCCGGCAATGTAGGTGCAATCCGATTCATCGCCTATGATCGCGCTGGCCTGACACGCCTCAAGCACTTGTCGCTTTCTCGAGACTGAGGCATGCGGGTCGACGGGAACGAACACGGCACCCGTCTGGAGCACGCCATACACCGCCACCGGAATCTCCAGGCACTTCGGCAGCGACACTGCTACTCGGTCGCCGGGATTGATACCCGAGGCAACCAGGTACTCGCCCACCTGGCTCGCGGCCCGATCGAGCTGACCGTATGAGAGCGCGTTTCCTTTGAAACGATACGCAATCCGATCCGGGTTGGCCTGCGCCACACGGTCGAGCAACAGAGATAGATTAAACCGCTGCACGCGCCGCTACAGTCCGAGCAGGCGTGAGATTGTGACTCTCTGTACATCGGACGTGCCGGAGTAGATGAGTCCGCCGAGCGCATCGCGCAGATCCCGCGCGGTGTCGAACTCTTCGAGGTATCCACGTGCACCGAAGTTCCGCATCGCATCCATACTCGAGTCGGCAAAACACTCGGCGATGTAGAGATTGGCAATCGCGGCGTCCATCGCGGCCGATTCGCCACGGTCCTTAAGCCAGGCAACCCTATAGAGCAACAACCGTGCGGTCTCCAGGCGGACTTTCATGTCGGCAAGCCGATTAGCCACTGACTGAAACTTTCCGATCGGTTGCCCGAATTGGTGCCGCTTCTTCGCATATTCCACGCCGCTATCGAGCTGGTATTCCATCGCGCCGATGAAACTCGCGGCAATGAAACTTCGCTCCCATTCCATTGATGCCTGAAACATCGTTGCGCCGGCACCTTCGGGTCCAAGGCGATTCGCGTCAGGCACGAAAACGTCGTTCAGCAGGATGTCTCCAAACGGATTGCTTCTAAGCCCCATCTTCGAGCGCGCAACACGTTGGTAACCCGGCGAGTCGCTTTCGACCAGGAACGCAGAGATACCCCATTGCTTACGCCGAGGATCCGTTGCCGCGAACACCAGCGCAAGATCGGCGATCGGCGCCAGCCCCACAAACGCCTTATGTCCGTTCAACACATAGCCCCCGTCGACTTTCGTCGCGGTGGTCTCGAGCGCAAACGCGTCCGATCCGGATTCAGGCTCCGTCATGCCGTGTGCGGCACTCCACTGGCCGCTACAGAGTTTCGGCAGGTAACGGGACTTCTGCGTTTCCGTACCGTAGGACAAGAGTGGCTCCTGAACACTCCACATCTGACCATTCACGGCCAACGAAAGCCCATTGTCGCGGCAACCGTACCCGAGCGCTTCCAGCACAACGATGGCCGTCATCACATCCTGGCCTTGGCCGCCGTACTGTTTTGGCACGCACGCTCCCTGCAGGCCCATCTCAGCACAGGCACGCCAGCCGTCGAAATCAAACGTTTCGCTGCGATCTCGCTCTGGAAGTCCGCGATTGAGTGTCGTTTGCGCGAAATCAATTACCGCCTTTCGACGCGCGAGCTGTTCTGAACTCCAGGAGAACTCCATGTGTAGCCGTTCCTCATTCGAATGCGGGGCACCTGACTCTAACCGATCAGACGGCCCGATCACGCACCGGCCAGGCAAGATTGTAGCCACATTGTGAATCCTCGACGCGCAGATCGCGCCCGTTGTGCATCTGCACCCAAACTCGTACCTAATTGGACCCTGATGTAGCATGACCCCGAGCGCGATTCACGCGTTTTCGGCACATGGTCGGCAACTTGAGGAATTACAGATGGCACTGAACAGACGTTCCCTTCTCGGCCGCGCCTCCGCCTTAGCCGCCAGCGGAGCCGCGATTCTCAAATCGGGCCGCCTACGTGCAGAATCCGAAGAAGCGGTTCAATCGGTAGACACCTGGCCCGAGATGACGTACGGAACGCTTGGCAACACCGGCTTTAAAGGCAGCCGTCTGGTGTTCGGCTGTGGGGGCGCGCTGGCACAGAATCGGGCGCTGCATCTGCTGGAACCCGCGTTCGAAGCAGGCATCAATGTCTTCGACACAGGCTATCGCGGTTACTACAGAGAATCGGAGGTCCGTCTTGCGCCGTTTCTGGCTCAACGCCGCGACGGAATCTTTCTGATTTCCAAAGCCCGCGGCGCCCCGGAGGATTTCGAACCCAGCGACGAGCTGTCGGTCGAACAGGCGCGCGGCGCAGCCGAGTACTGGTCGTCGGCGTTGGACAGAAGTTTGCGCGAACTCGAGGTCGACCACGTAGACGCCTACTATCTGATGGCAGCCAACAACGTATCGCTGCTGCAAAGCGACGAACTGGCCACTGCATTTGCCGAGGCAAAAAAGGCGGGCAAAGTTTCCTACTTCGGTATCAGCACCCACGAGAACGCGCAGGCCGTGTTGAAGGCTGCCGCGGAAACCGGTTACTGCAGTCTCGCCCAGATTGCGATTACCCCGGCCGGCTGGTACGAATTCAAAACCCGGAGTTTCGTGGACGGAAAGAGTATGGTCGACCTGCGGCCGGTGCTGGACGACGCTCGGGCCGCCGGAATCGGCCTGATCGGCATGAAAGCCGGCCGCCACCTCGCAGCAGGCGGAGTTTTCCGGTGGGCAAAGGACGAAGCGTACGATGAATACTACACGCCCGCGCAGATGCGCTCGGGACTGAACGCGTTTCAGCGAAGTTACGCCTATGTACTGGCCAATGGGCTGGATGCCGTCAATGCCGACATGCACCTTTGGCAGCACCTGCACCAGAACTTCGTCGCCGCAACTTCCGGACAGATCCACTTTACAACCGCCTGAATCAGGAGGCCGGTTGACGGCGTTTCGCGATGTTGTTTTGATTCTTCCGTATCAACCGACAACCCAACCGGGAGCAACGCGTTGTGAGCGAAATCGACGACGTGCTGGAAACAGCGCAGCTGCGCAAACGCGGCCAGGGGTATCATGACTTCGAGGTCGGCGAGACGATTCATCACCATTGGGGCCGAACGATCACGGAAGCCGATGCAATCCAGTTCTGTCACCTGACCCTCGCCTACAACCCCATGTACTTCAATCGCGAGTACGCAAAATCGATCGGCCATCCCGACATCGTTGTAAACCCACAACTCGTCTTCAACGTCGTGTTGGGATTGAGCGTCGAAGTATGTTCAGAAAGTCTGGGCGGTCCGTTTCTTGGCGTCTACGATCTGGAATACAAACAAGCCGTTTATCCCGGCGATACGCTTACGGCCGTCTCCACCACTGAAGCGATGCGTGAATCGCAATCGAGCGAGGGGCGCGGCGTCATCACCTGGTTCAACGAAGGATTCAATCAGCGCGGCGACAAGGTCATTCAATATCGGCGGTCGAATCTCGCGATCTGGAAGGGTCAGATCGGCGGGCCAAAGATAAGTAAGGGGACATCTGATGGATAAATCCACCCTTGCCCGGCTGACAAGCGAAGATAACTACTTTGAAGACTTTGAGATAGGCCAGACCATTCGCCACGCTCGCGGCAAAACCATGACAGCGCTTGAAAACGTGAACATTACCAACATGGTGATGAACACCGCGCAAGGCCACTTCAACGAAGATCAGATGTCTAAGACTCCGGTCGGCAAGATCCTCTGCTACGGCGGGGTCAGCTTCTCTCTGGTGCTCGGCCTCGCGTCGCAGGACACCGTCGAGAACGCGCTCGCGGAACTCGGCCTGAACAACATCAAATTGACCGCGATGGTGTTTCACGGCGATACGTTGTATGCGTACTCACGCGTTCTGGACAAACGGGACAGCGATCGGGACGACGCGGGTATTGTGGTTTTCAAACACTGGGGCGTAAATCAGAACCGTGAGCTGGTAGCCGAGGTCGAGCGCACCGCATTGATCAAACGGCGCAGCCACTGGCTCGATCACTAGGAGTACTTGCCGATGACGAAACTGAACGCGCATGGTCAGCCAAGACGTCCACGCCGCTGTCAGCTGTCGGTGCCAGGCAGTAACCCGCGAATGATTCAGAAGGCGGTCGACAGCGACGTGGACCACGTATTCCTGGATCTCGAAGACGCGTGTGCACCGAACCAGAAAGTCAGCGCACGCGACAACATCGTTGACGCCCTCAATGAATTGAACTGGGGTACCACCGTACGCTGCGTGCGGATCAACGACACCGGCACCCAGTGGTGCCACGATGACGTGATCACCGTTGTCGAGAAAGCCGGTAACAACCTCGACTGCATCATGCTCACAAAACCGTACGATGCAGCCGACGTCCTGTTCGTCGACAAGCTGCTCACACAGCTCGAACTGAAACTCGGCCTGAACACAAAGATCGGACTCGAGCTTCTGATCGAAGAAACGCTGGGACTACAGAACGTGGAATCGATTGCGGCGAGCACGCCGCGACTGGAAGCCATGATCTTCGGTATGGGCGACTACTCGGCCAGCCAGGGCCTCGATTTCGATGCGATGTTCGGTCCCGACTACAAGTACCCGGGCGACGTATTCCACTACGCGAAGTTTCGGGTGGCTATGGCCGCGCGCGCGCGCGGCATCGACGCAATCGACGGCCCATTCGGCAATATTCACAACACAGACGCGTATCGGGAATCGTGCCTGCAGGCGCGCGCCCTCGGTATGGTCGGCAAATGGGCCCTCCACCCGAAGCAGATTCCGCACGCCCAGGAGCTGTTCACCCCAGCCTCAGCGAAAGTAGCCAAGGCCCGCAAAATGACCGACGCCTACCGCGAAGCCGAGGCCAGGGGTGAAGGTGCGGTAATGATCGACGGCGAATTCGCAGACGCGGCAACGGTCCGGCACTACGCGAACACTCTGGATCTCGCCGAGCTGTACGGTATCTAACAGGATAGACCGCGGAGGTCGACATGGACCCAATCAACGCCTGGGATAGATTCGGTGGTATGACGTACGACGACCTTCCCGCAAACGTCGTGCAGGTTGCCAATCAGTGCGTTCTGGACTGGTTCGGCTGCGCGCTCGCCGGCAGCAACGAACCGGTTGCAGAAATACTCCGCAGCACCTTCGGCCACCGACGTGGCCATTGCACGGTAATCGGCACGGATTTGAAGCTCGAAGCGCCAACCGCTGCGTTGCTCAACGGTGCGAGCGGCCACGCGCTGGACTACGACGACACCGGCTCATCGGTCGGGTGCCACGCAACCGCCCCGGTACTACCTGCGGTGCTTGCCGTGGCCGAAGACATAAGCGCCACAGGCCGGGAGCTGCTCACCGCATTCGTTGTGGGCGTGGAGGTCGAGGGACGCATCAACCACGCGATGGGCCGCGACCACTACGCGCGCGGCTGGCATACCACGGCCACCTACGGAACGTTCGGCGCCGCGGCGGCTGTCGCGCATCTGCTCAAACTGTCTAAACCGCAGTATCAGGTTGCGATGGGTCTGGCGGCATCACACGCCGGCGGCGTGAAAGCCAACTTTGGCACGATGACCAAGCCCTATCATCCGGGTCACGCGGCCGAATGCGGCATCAACAGCGCTCGCCTCGCCGCGTCCGGATTCACCGCCAACCCGAACGCCGTGCTCGGCAACCAGGGTTTCGTGCAGGCGGCGTCGAATGCCGAGGACGCGTCCGCGCGGCTGGCAGCGGTGGCCGACGAGTGGATGATTCTCGGTACGCTGTTCAAATACCACGCAGCCTGTCACCTGACGCACTCAGCAATCGAGAGCATTCTTTCGCTACGTTCAACGTTGAACGTCGGCGATCTCTCGGCGTTGACGATCACCGTGCATCCAGGCCTTCTGGACGTGTGCGGCATTGCGGAACCAAAAACGGGACTGGAAGGCAAGTTCAGCCTGCGCGGCACCGCGTCGCTCGCATTGAATGGTATCGACACCGCCGACCCGAAAACCTTCGTCGACGCCGTAATCGGGAGCGCGCAGGTGCAGGATGCGATCGAGAAGGTATCGGTGGAAACGGACGAGACGTTGACGCAGTTTCAGTCCCGGGTCACTTGGGTCGACACCGCTCAGAACGCGCACGACGCGTTCAACGATCTGTCCAAGCCATCGAGCGACTACGATGGCCAAGGCGCCAGGCTTGCGAACAAGTTCGAGAGCCTGTGCGCGTTTGCGGGCGTGCAACCCGCCGCAGAGCGACCGCGCGTCGACGCTATCACCAGCACCCATCGCGTGAACCTGGGGTAATAGCGACGACGGAAGCGATAGTCCGCAGACTATCTGCCACCAAAGTTTACTGTAGCTTCGAAACCGACGAAGCGCTCCGGCAGCACCACCACGCGATGCGGATAGTTGATACCACCGGCGCCGTTAAAGGTTTCCAGATCCGCGCGGCGGACGTTGCGCTGATCGAACAGGTTGTCCACGTAGAGCGATGCCGCCCACCGACCGCTCGCGCTCTCGTACGTCGCCCGGACATCGGTCGCGCTGCGCGACGGCACCTGCTCCCACGGCCGGTCGAACGGCGAATACGAATACTCGCCGGTGATCGACATCGACGCGCGGAAAAGTAACTCGCCATTCGGGAGCGGCTGGCGATACGACCCCCAGATTACGCCTTTGTGTTTAGGAATGCCGGTAAGCTGCTGACCCTTCACCGTCAGGCAATAGAGCGCGGCGATCTCCGGGGACAGCGTGCAGGGGTCCTGAGACAGGTCACCGCCGAAGACTTCAAGTGGGTACCGCGGGTCATTGTCGTTGAACAACGTAAACGCAGTGTCCCACTCGTTGATCGTGTAGCTGTAGTTACCGCCAACAGTAACGCGATCGTTCGCGAGCCACTGCACATCCGCTTCGAACCCAAGATTGTGCGCTTCGGGCACGTTCACGGAGATATCGACCGGTCCCCGCTCTAGTGGCAACCCGACACCATCCGGCGTCTCGAATCGACTCGGTTGGCTCTCCCAGTGGCGTACGAAATCCTGGTAGTCCTGAAAATCGTAGTAGTACGCGGAGGCCGACACCTGTAGCCGGCCGTCGAGATGCACGCCTTTGTACCCCACCTCGTACGCCAGCACGTGCTCGGTATCGAAGGTCAGTAGCGCGATCTGCGCGGCAGACCCCACACCAACATCCACGCGGTTGTCGCCGGCGCCAAGCCCAAAACCGCCGGCGCGATAGCCGGAGGTAACCCCCGCATACACCAGCACCTCCTCCACCGGCTCCCAATTGAAATTTACGCGGAAGGTCCAGTTGCTGTCGGAATACCCGCCGCGGCCGAGCGATCCCCAACTGATCGGAATGCCGCCCAGCCGCAGCGGTCGGGCGCACGTACGCGCTTCGAGCGGACACACCGGTTCAATCGGGTTGTCTGGATCGCCCGTAAAGGTCGCCGCGCCCATCGCAACGTTCAATGCAGCCAGCGGGGTAACGCCGGGCGCGAAAAACTGCGCTGCGTCGAATCCTGCAGGTGCCGTAAACGCCAGCAAACCCGGCAGAAAATCCCAATCCGGCGACATCAACGGAACTTCGAAATAACCGCCTCGATTCTCCAACGCGTTCCGGCGGTCTTCGGAGTAGCGCACGCCGAGCGTCACGCTCAACGTATCGGACAGGCGCAGGTCCCCCTGCGTGTAGAACGCAACCGCTTCGTTGCGGATGCGATTGTTTGTGCCGAACAGCGTGCCCACATCATTATCCAGGTTATGTGGCTCGCCGGGGTCACCGCAGTACACGCCGAACTGCGTTGGTCCTTCGTCCGGCAACGCGCGCCAATCGACGCATTCCGGGAGCGCGAATGGCGTTAGCGATAACGCACGAAGCACCCAGTCCTCATCGCCGTCAGGGCCATAGATTGCCGGATTGACCGCATAACCTTTCGCATAGCGGTTTACCATCGAATAGTGCTGCTGCGCATTCTCTTCGAAGTAGTAGAGCCCGCTGGTGGCGGTCCAGCGATCACCGGCGCTCCAGAACACCCGCAGCTCGTGCGACCAACTCCGGTCCGTCGCCACCACCGTATCGCCAAGGCTAGACAAAGTGCTGGCAGAAAAGTCGTTGTCCCGATCGAAGCTGCCGCTCCCCCACTGATAATTCCCAAGGTAGCGCAGTGCAATCCTGTCGCTCGGCGTCCAATCCAATGTGAGCGATGTTGATTGCCGTTCGAACGCGCTGGCCGCAAAGTCGTTGTGTAACACGAGACGATCCGGGTCGTCGGCGTCATCAATGTCGTAACGCTGAACCCACGGATCGCGATAGTTGGGCGACGGGCTGAACGGATAGCGCGCCACGTCGACGCCCGGCCGGTTGTAGTGTCCGTACACTCGCTCGCCCGTAACCGGATGCCTGAACGGAAAAGCTCCGGGCCAATCGGCGGCAACGGATCGGAGACCCGCCGCATAGTGATTGGTATCGCGGGCCACCCGCCATCGCGGATCGCAGTCGTCCACATCGGTAACCACCGTTTCGCTGATGCAGGGCCCTTCGCTTACAACGCCTAATCCGGCATTACCGAAACTGCCCGTGCTGCGCGACGACCGATCGCTGAAGCGCATGCGCGCCGAGAATCGGTCATTGGGAACCCAGTCGAGGATCAGCGCAAGGGTCTGATCGTCTCTGTCGTCTTGATCGTCCGACGGCCCGAAACCTTCAATCTGTCCGTCCGACAGCCGCGTGGTTCTAGTCAATCGAAACGCCCATTGGTCCGACAACGGCCCACTCAAGAATCCGTAGGCTTCGCGCGTGCGATGCCGGCCGAACACCACCCGCGCCTGGCCCTCGTAGTGCTCGCGGTTCGGCGCGCGGGTCACGTAGTTCAACACGCCGCCAATGGAGTTGCGACCATACAACGTACCCTGCGGACCACGCAGCACCTCAATGCGTTCCACGTCGTAGAGTCCCGCTTCGGTGGCCGCCACGCCGAAGTTGGGCGAGTAGATACCGTTATAGTAGGTGCCAACGCCGGGATCGTTCCCCAACGCTCTGCCATTGCGACCGACACCCCGGATCTTAAGATCCCAGTCCTGGCGCGTCGTCGCGGGAATGAAATCCACGAGTTCGTCCGGATTCTGTATGCCCATGCCCTGCAGGAACTCGGCATCGAACGCCGTGATAGAAACCGACGTGTCCGACACGGTGGCTTCGGTTCGATTGCCGTACACCACAATCTCTTCGATGCGTTTGTCTATTGCGCTAACGGCTTCAGCACCGAACACCGCGTGCCCGGCGATCATTGCGATCCACACACGCACCACGTTGATTGATACGCACATCTAATGCGCCCTCCCCTGTTATCCTTGTCTTTCTCTTTGTTTTCCTTTTTCCCTCACCCCGCGCCCGTCATCCTCACGGATACGCGACGGACCTGATCGGCGTACCTTCCGCCTCGATCGCGGAGAGCCTTGCCATCGCTGCAGCAAACCTCGGGTCGCTGCGAATGGAATCGAACAGCCGGGCATGACGAAGATGCGGTATCAAGCCCGTCTGCCGATCCTCGATCGCACGGCGCATCCACACAAACGTCTGATCGACGTCGCCTAGATAGTGGTGACCGAACAGACAACCCGCCGGGTTCACCGGTTGTCCCGCGCGCCAGCGCTCCTCGGCCTCCGTAAGCACGGCCCGCGCCTGCTGCTCTCTACCGAACATTGCCAGCAAACCGACCAGATCTTC
Source organism: Candidatus Azotimanducaceae bacterium (assembly GCA_965216695.1). GTDB lineage: Bacteria > Pseudomonadota > Gammaproteobacteria > Pseudomonadales > Azotimanducaceae. The sequence goes on from OZ244212.1 coordinate 805,256, forward strand.
CGGATGCGCGGCTCCGAATCGCTCCCAAAGCGCATCCAATTTTTGTTCCGCAGCCGCACGCTCGCCGGTGTGAAGCATCGCCCCAAGGTAAATGTACTGCGCAGATAGATGCGCATAATTGCCAGTGCCCTCGGTCTGCAGCACCGCGTTCTCTCCGCTGGAGAGCGCCGCTGAATAATCCCCCTGAACAAAATCGAACATTGCAAGGAAGGTGGCGATCGCTGCCTTGTTGCTCAACGCGCCCAGACGCAACGACGCATGAAAGTGATCGCGAGCCGCGTTCAACTCCCCCTGCAACATCTTCACAAAACCGGTCGTGAACTCGGTGAGTCCGGGCGGATGGCCGTTCAGACGTGCGTGCTCCGTGTTCGCCAACGCGGCGGCGTAGTCGAGGTCCATGGTCACGTTCAGCCAACCGAGGTGCGCCGTGTCGTCGGGCGCGATTGCCAGTTTCTTGCGTGTGTATTCCCGCGCCGGGCCTACCGCTTCCTGCCATCGCAATCGACCGCCCAGCCGATTCACGTACAGGTTGCTCAGTTGATCGAGCGGCCACGTGAACTGCGGATCCAGTTCGTGCGCCTGTCTAAAGTGCGCGAACGCGGCATTCCAGTCCCCGCCGATGCCCTGCCACAGCTCACTGGTTTCGATCATGCCCTCAATATAGGCCCTAACCGCCGGTATGGAATCGGTTAGGTTCGACGCGGCGGGCCACAGCGTTGCAACCATCCACACAATCGTCGCCAGCTGTTCGGGCCGTGTGGCAAGCAATTCATCGGACGGAGCGTCCGGTAGAGGCATCGCCCGCGCCCAGATCACCTGACGCGGTTGGTTGCCTTCAATCTGCACGAACAGTTGTACGCCTTCGTCAATTGTCGTCAGACGCCCCGTTACCAGGTAGTCAGCGGCCGCCGCGTCTTCCACCAGATAACGGCGACCGGAAAAGAGGCGCGTGAGATGGGTAACCAGTTCGTCACGGATCAGCGACGCGTACGCCTGCAGCGCGGCGTCTTCACCCACCGGTTCAATGGGCGCAACAGCAATATCCGTCGTCTGGTTCGGATCAACGTTCTCCGGCTCGGAGTCAGTGGCGTACCAGGTACTAAGCGCCAGCGCAATCGCAAGCACCGCTGCTGCAACGAACCCATACCGGAGGCGGAACGCGCGCTTGGCCGGGTAGCGTTCGATCTCGCCGGCCGCTTCGATTGTTGACCCGTGATCGACCGCAGCCGGAATCGCCGCCACGCGTACCGGCGCGATGGCCCGGTAGCCGCGTTTCGCAATCGTCTCGATGTAGCGCGGATGTTTCGGGTCGTCGCCCAACGCGCGCCGAATCTGCGCGACGCGCTTTTTCACCATCCCCGGGTCGCCGGATCCGCCGCCCCAGACCCGATCGAGCACCGTGTCCTGGGATACAACCTCACCCGGGCGTTCGAGCAACACGACCAGAACATCCATAGCGAGCGGTTCGATCTGCTCCGCCTGGCCATCCCGCTCCAGCCGGTTGGCAGCCGAGTCGATCCGCCAGTCGCCGAAGTCGAATACCCCGCCTACCGGGCCAGCCATCCACCCATTCCCTTGTCCGGCACCAAATCAACACGAAAAGGGTACCGCAACGGATCGACAGCGTCGCCGGTCAACCGCGAGCCTGTAAACAACCTGGGAATACCGCGGTGACCCGATATGCGAACGACCCTGATGCCGCTGCTGTCCATCCTATGCGCCTGTGCATCGGTACCCCCGCAGGGGACGACCGACCGGCTTCGCTACGATGCCCGTCGCGATTTCATAGCCACCTGCATGGCCGCGCCCGAGCAGCACGGTTTTCCGTACACCCGAGCCGAAAACGTCGATCTCATGAGCATCGATCCCCGACTTTCAGCGAATGTGCATACGTATTGCCGGCGCCTCGCGCACTCTCGAATCCCGTAGCGGAGTCCCGCGGCCGAGTCATCACAGGAAACACTCCGGAATAACTTCGGAAGGACTTCCGCTCCCAACGGCGCCTAACCTCCAGGTTCGTTCAAAACGACCGATAGACAAGGAGAATACGTCGTCATGAATATTCGTTATACGGAGGCCATAGTGCTCACAACCACGCTGATTGCTACAGGTATAGCGTACGCTGACCTGAATCAGGGGTATCAAACCAGCCGGGCCGTCCGGGAGTCTGTCCAGGTGAGCGACATGTTCGTTTTCAACACCGACATCGCCATCCAGGGCGGAGCCATTCTGGTGCGGGACCTGAACAACAAGGTGATTCGCGCGAGCATCTCCACCAACGACCTGATGCCGAACGGCGCCTATTCGATATGGTGGGCGGTATTCAACTTCCCCGAGTACTGCGCCGATCCGGCCAACTGCCGCGTGAGCGATCTGGAAGTCTTTGGCGGAGATCCACGGGTCCAGGCGTCCGTTTTCTGGGGCGGTGGCTTCGTAGCCGACGCACTCGGCCACGGCGAGGCGAACATCGTGCTGACGCCCGGAACGACCGAACGCGAGCTGTTCGGCCGAACGCAGAATTTCGGGTTGAAGAACTTCGCGGACTCGCACATTCACATTGCGCTCAGAAGCCACGGCATGGCGGGGGCTGCTGGACCTGTGTCGGAACAGATCGGCTCCGCCGACGGCGCGTGCCCACCGGAAGGGTGTTTCAACGCGTTCAACTCCATACACCATCCTGCCCCTTCAACCAGCCCGTAACCTGCAGCAACGTGACCATGGCCCGGGAATATCCACATTCCCGGGTTCGTGCGTTTGAACCGTCGCCTGAACATAGCGGACAATCGCACTCCCACTTTAAAAACACGGGCCGTTGTGGAGTCCACCACAGCCGAATACCGCTTCGGCGAGTGCGTAGTCGCACCGATTCGAAACGAAATCCGCCTCGACGGACGCACCGTACGTCTGGAACCGAAAACGATGGACGTGTTGGCGGTGTTGTTGTCGCGCGCCGGCGACGTGCTTTCCAGCGATGAACTGCTGGACCTTTGCTGGCCCGGCGTGGATCAGGAACCGAACGCAATCGCAAAGCGCATCACGCAGATACGCAAAGCACTCGACGATGATGCACGAGCGCCGCGGTACATCGAAACCGTATACAAACGCGGCTACCGGACGAAGGCCCGCGTACAGAACATGGCAGCGGACGGCATGTCGCCCGGCACGCAGATAACCATCGGCATCCTGCCCGTGAGGAATCGCTCGAACGCCCCCGAATCAGGCTACTTCTGCGCCGGCCTGCAGGCCGAACTGCTCGCAGAGTTGACGCTGCTGCCGCGCATCTCAGTCATCTCGGCCGCGCACGTTCCCGGCCTGGACCAGAATGCCGCCCACATTGACGAATCACACCTCTACTACCTGGACGTGAGCGTCACCCAGGTTGGTGACACCGCGCGAACCCACGCCGCCCTGGTAGAGGGCCGGGCAAGAACTACGCGCTGGTCGGGCCGGTGGAGTCACACCAGCTTTGGGTTTGACGAACTGGACCGTGTAACCCAGGACACTGCCACGGCGATAGACACAACGTTGGTTAACGGCGAACGCAGTCGAACGTACCGCGACAGACTGGCGGACGCTGCGACGCGGGAAGCCTTCTACCGCGGCCTGTACTACTTCAACCGCTTCACACCCGAGGATCATGTGATAGCGCGACGCTACTTCGCTCAGGCGATCGACCTCGATCCCGACAACGCAGCCGCGCACCTGCAGATGGCTCAATGGTGTCAGCAGAGCATCATGATGTGCTGGGCGAAAGACCGCGAAGCTACCCTCGAAACGATGAAACACGCAGTAGACACGTGCCTGGCGATCGACGAGCGGGACGCATCGGCGTTGGGTTACGCAGGCATGTACCAGCTGCTTCTCGGCAATCACGACGATGCGGTCGCGCTTGCGCACAACGGCGTCGAAGCGGCGCCGGAAGTCGGCGCGTCGCACTACACGCTGGGCTGGTATCAGCTCTTCAACGACCAACCCGCGGCAGGGGCAGAGAGCCTGCTGCGGTCCATACGCCTCACGCCGCTGCCATCAGCACCGCAGTGGTCGGTGTTGGGTACGTGTTATCGTAACCTGGGCAATCTGGAGCAGGCGGCCGCAACACTCCGCCGGAGCGTCTCCGCAGATTCCGGTTTCGCGTACGCACGGATCGTGCTTGCTTCGGTCTATCAGATGCTCGGCAACAACACCGGCGCTCGCGAACAGATCCGCGAAGCGCTCGAGATTATGCCGAGCTATACCGTACGCCGCTACGTTGAACCGAACCTGTATCGGAACAAAAGTACAATCGTCCCCTGGGCGAATGCACTGCGCACGGCGGGCTTACCGGAAGGTGGACGCGTCGCAACGAACCCGACGAAATAATGCCACGCGGCCACGGAGGAATCGTAAACAGTGATCACGGAGTATTCCAGACGTTCGCTAAGGATCAACATACATCGGTACATTGCCGCGAGCCTTCTGATCCTCGTGTCCGGAAACAGAGCGGGATCCCCGAGCAGCACACCAAGACAACACAGTCCAGTCAGACCCAGAATCTGACTTTCAAAGTGGCGCGTCTTAAGGATCTCTCAGATCCATCCAGCTCGACCGCGTTTCGTGGTCTCACCCAGGTAAGGTTCAGTCCCATCCCACACGCGCTCTTTGGCTCACCAGATCAGTCATTATCCTTGGTGGCCGAATTCGACTACGCGACTTCCGAAGTTTCTGTGTCAGCAAGTCGACTCGTCAAAATGAGCAAGCGCGCCCTGGACGCAAGCTCCAAGACTGCAATCGCCGGTGTCTCGGTTACACCGGAGAGTTGTCAATATGTTCGTTTAGCCGTGCAAACCGACACTTTGAACTCAAACAGCAGGACGATGTTGTTCGACTCGGGTTTTGAGCGCGATCTAGTGCTGGCATATTTCAATGAACCCTGTGTGCTGCGCGGGAGCGTAGATCTCAATGGAGAGACGCACCGATACGACGTTGTGGTTCCCTTCCCAGGACTGCACTTCTTATCACGAAACTCGTCTGATCCAAGCGCCAGAGAATTTACCATTGAGCGCTTTCCGATGATCGGTCAGCCGGTTATCGCATTCGACATCCCGCTCTCGGCGCCTGGGTCAAACCATGATGAAGCTGGCTTCACATGCTTCCCCGAGGATGTCGCGTATTTGCTTGCAGTAGATACGGCTGCCGCTGCGTACTTCGCGCAAGCCACATCAGGCAGTATCGAACGACGCCCCCTACTTCTCTGGTGGTCCGCCCCCAAGACACTCGATTCGGACAGAGAGCTGTTGCAACGAGATCTTCGGATTGAGGTATTGGACCCCGATGCGATGTTTACCTCCGCGCGCGAGTTGCTCCGCGACAAACACGTATCGATGTACGCGATAGCTTGGCTTGACAAGTTAGGGTTGAATGACGACTGGCAAGACGTGGTCAAGGTATCTGTCTCGACATTCGATTGGACCTATGCGTTCTCGGCGGCCATCTCGACCCAGGATGTGGGTACCAAGTACTTCCTTGGTTGCGACGCCGCTTTATTACGTTAGAAGATCCAATATACCTGCCCCCTCGCTGCATTTAGCGGCTCTGTTGCCCCATTAGGACTAAGCCAACCCACACGAGGCGCTATCGTGTTCTCCCCCAGAACCTAAGCTGCGTTTGCTGATAAACGAAAGAAAGAAATTGATTGAAACGTTCGAATTCGTCCACAGGAACAACTCGAGCCGGCATTTCCAAGAAAGACTGCACTGCTACGCGTTCTCCGGACGGATCGAGTTCGTACGACCGGTAATACCGACCGTAGTCGGAGATCATATCGACCGAAGCCCCGGTATCGACAATACGCCACAACCCTTCCACATCGTATGTTTGCACAACGTTTACGCGCACTCCGTCGAACTGGGCATCATAGCTATCGTTATGAATGTAGTTGTCGCGGACGATCTGGCGAAGCCAGTACTCGGCGTCAACGTAGTCCAGTGGATCTCCGGGAGTAGCTACCGCCGCATAAACCACGTCCGAATCAATGATCAGAGGCGCTTCGAGGTCATCCAACGCGCCAAGCTGAAAGCTTGCAGTTTTCGGCTTGGTAATCACGTTCGCCACGCGCTCTTCCAACCACTCTACCTGCCCGGGAGGATCGCGGCTCGCCAAAACATCACGCATCTGCGTAGCGAAGTGTCCTCGAAATTCCTGCCGCAATAGCTCTCGCTGATCGCCGTTAGCCAGAAACTGCAACTCGCTGGCGGCTTCCAATCTCCACAAGTAATCGTCTCGACCCATCCGCTCTGGACGGCCACCCGGAACCAAATCCAAGCGCACCTTTCCCTGGATAAATCTGGACGTGTCGGTGGATGCACTGTGGACATCCGTCGGGTCGAGACACTGCTCTTTGCCATTCTGCAGCTCAAAACAGACGACCATGTGATCAAAGTAACCGCGGCTGGGTAAACGTAAAAGATCTGGACGAGAGCGTTTCGTTGCAACGAGCACAGGGTATGCATCGAAACCGAGTTCGACAAGAAGAGCATACAGCAGTGTTGATTTGTCCTTACAATCCCCGTAGCGATTCGCAATCGTATCGGCAACTGCATGCGGCGCGTGTGAATTGTAGCCCTCCGAAAACGATACATATCGGATCTTACGACCAACCAGCGCGTGTAATTCGGGTATGGGGTTACTCAGAGCGCGCAACATTTCTAGTTGCGACGCGAGTGCGCTGCGATCGCTTGCCGCCGCTTCGACGAGAGAACGCATGCCACGGATGACGTCATCCCATGTGCCGGGTTCCGCAATCGTTATAGTAGGTAGTACGTCCGAATAGTAAACTTTGTGATCGAGCCGAATTGGTTGGTTGGACAGGCTACGACATATCACACGTCGCTCCAGCTCCTCACACGCCGCCGCTCCTTCGTCTACATACCACGCTGGTGGTGTCTCGTCCCAGGTTATTACGAACTCGCGCTGGAGAAACGGTCCGATAGCCGCAATCCAGTCGCTAAAAAAATAGTTACTGCGTAACGGTTGCATTCTTTTGTAGCTCAGCACAGTCATCGTTCCGGGTTCGACGGATGGATACTGCAGAACTATTTCGCTGGTGTCCGAAAACGTGTTGTAGCGATCGTTCTCGATCGGCTGCGCGGTGCTTGGGTCAAAACGCACGACATCCCCGTTCACAACCACCGTTGCTGCTTCAAGCACTGCAACGTCCTGTGTAAACGCGTTCCAAGTGATCGTTCCCGCGGCGCTGTCGTGCACACTCTCCTGCGACGGGTAATAGTCGATGATCCGGACAGCCTGAACGACGTCATCGGTACCCACATGCACGTGCATCCGGTACGCAAGCTGCACCGCGCGGTTGCCGTTCGGTAGTGGTGAATTGAAAGCCTCGCGCGCCTGCTGGATTAATTCAGGGTCTGCACCAAGTGACCAAGTTGGGTGTTCCGCAATCGCAACGCCGGAACACGTCAGCGCTGCCACAAGCAGCAACTTTCGACCAAAAATCACTTCTCTTGCACCGCTACTTTTGCGTCGAGGTCGTCGCCACCTAACCGAACACCATCCGCGAACCCACGTAGGTGCAATATGTTTGTTTCGAATGACAACTTGTTTCCAACCGCACTCCCAAGAATCTCCAGCGTACGATCGCCATCCTCCAGAACCGTCGTGAGCTGCAAGTCGATCTGGCCTAGTATTCGCGATTGGCAGAGCAACTCGGACCGAAGAATCATCGAATTCTGCTTCAACCATCGGTACTCCTGGCATTCGGCATCCGGGTCATCATCGATGTACTCGGCACGTCGCCAAGCGGTCAGGTCATCAGCCTTCCTGCCCTGATGATCGAAGACCACAACCCAGACAGATCCCGAACGCGCGAATTCAGCTTCAGCGGAGCCGTCGCTAAAAGATCCGGACTTAGCGACGTTCCAACCGTTGGCGCCCTCCACCACAAACAATCCGTCAGGATGCTCCCAGATCCCCTGCCCACTCATACTCCCCCCTGCCAGAAATGCTGACTCTTGCCAGATATCCCAGACTAGGAAAGGAACGAGAACCAACCCGCCAAAACTCAGCCAGACCCAGCCGCCGGGAGTCATTTGATTGGGCGGTCGATCGTAGTGGGCCTCGGGTAGAGCAGATTTTACCCGGTTGATCTCCGAAGTTAGCGCACCAACTGCGGCTCCTGCCGCGGGTAATAACACCACTGAAACTAAGCTCACATACGCAGCGAGATAGCGATCAAACGCGTTTACAGTGACCAAGGAGAAAAACGTAATGGTCCCCCACACCCAACCTCGATGCCGCATGTCCGCGCCATACCGGTGACCAACCGCCTGATACTTATCCGCGAGATTTGGAATAGCGAACAAAAGAGGCGGTCCCAACGGGGCAAAAAACCACAGCCACGGTTTCACGTTCGCACCAAGCCGCTTCAAATCTCGCGCATAAATTACGCAATAGAACCACAGATAGAGTCCGCCGGTGATCCCGACGAGCAATCCGACGTGCCACGGTCGCTGTATGGGATAGAGCGGTTTGTCGGGAACCTTCACCGTAGTGGGCTCCCCTGACTCTGCGCTAGAGTTCATGAACTGCCCGCGTACTCGACGCTCTCCATCCCATCCATTTCAGCCACGCGCTGAATCAGCTCCTCAACACGGGTACTGTAACCCCACTCGTTGTCGTACCAGCTCACAACCTTTGTCAGATGATCATCGATCACCTGCGTTAGCAGGCTATCGAACACGCTCGAGTGCGGATTGCCGATGATATCCGACGAAACGATTGGGTCGGTCTGATACTGGACGATTCCGGCGAACGAACGCGCCGCCGCATCGGCAACCGCTGCATTGACGTCTTCCGGAGATACCGCGGCGGCGAGTTCCACGGTCAGATCCACCAGACTCCCGTCCGGTACCGGCACGCGCATCGCGAGACCGTCGAGTTTGCCTTCCAGCTCGGGCAGCACCTTACCGATCGCGCGTGCGGCCCCGGTGGAGGTGGGCACAATATTCGTCGCAGCATTGCGCGAACGCCGCAGGTCCCGGTGCGGCGCGTCGATCAACCGCTGGTCCGACGTATAGGCATGCACCGTGGTCAGCAGTCCGCGCCGGATTCCAAACGCCTGATGCAGTATCTTCGCAATCGGAGCGGCACAGTTGGTTGTGCAACTTGCGTTGCTGATGATCGAGGCATCGGGCGTGAGCACGTCGTCGTTCACACCCAGCACCACGGTCGCATCTAGCGGGTCCTTCGCCGGTACCGTCACAATCACCCGCTTAGCTCCCGCGTCCAGATGTCGATTCAGTTCCGCAACGCGTCGGAATCGCCCGGAGGACTCAACGACATAATCGACACCCAACGCAGCCCACGGCAGCTTCGCGGGCTCGGGTTCGTTCAATACGTCAAAGGGATCACCGTCGATGGACATCCGAGTGCCGTCCAGATCGACGGTACCCGGATAGATGCCGTGCACGCTGTCGTACTTGAACGCGTGCGCCAGATCGTCTGCGGACGCCAAGTCGTTCACGGCGACCACGTCGTAGTGCCCGCGCAACTTGGCGATGCGCATAACAGTGCGACCGATCCGGCCGAAGCCGTTGATCGCGATTCTCGGAACAGACATGTCGAACCTCGAACCAGACTTCAGGTCCGACGATTGTCTCAAGCGCGCATGGGCTACCGCCAGCGCGGGCGGGAAGGCCGACCGCTGCGGTTCAGACGCGGCCTATTGGTGCGACCTAATTAAGTACCAGCTGGCCGTCTTCCAGCGGAATCCGCTCGCCCGGGCGCTCGGCCATCCGCAGATAGCCTTCTTCCTCACCGATCCGGTAGGTCACGTCGTAGCCAACCACTTTCGACGAGTAGTCAGTAACCGTCTCACAACGCGTCTCCATCGTCGTGACCGTGTCATTGGCCTGAACACGTTCCTGAATCTTGTTGCCGGCGTAGCCGCCTGCCGCCGCGCCGGCAACCGTGGCAATCTTCTTGCCGCTACCGCCGCCGATCTGATTACCGAGCACCCCGCCGATGACCGCGCCAGTGACGGTACCCGCCACCTGATGCTTGTCCCGGGCAGGCGCCGCCACCGTTACCGGAACCTGTGTGCACTCCTGACGGGGCACCGCTACCTGCTCTGTGGCTTCCGCCACAGCAACCACTTCTGCGTAGCTGGGCGGCAGAACGGCCGTTTGCGCGCTTTCCGTCGACAGACTGCTGTATCCGGCGATCGCACCACCTGCAGTGGCAACCACCGCACCAATGACCAGACCCTTTACCATTGCTGGGTTCATGACATTCCCTCCTCTACGTCCGTCGGCGATTGTAGGGTCCGGCCCGGTGTCCATCAGAGACCTGCGTCTCAACCGAAGGCAGTTCGTACCGGCGCGGGTTTCGGCCACGCACGGCTCAAACCGGTGTATTTAGTTAATATACTTGCTTATATGCACGATCTGGCCATGTACATGCGCATCCAAATACAATCGACAGCCATTCCAAAAGCCCCAGTACGCCGTCCGGTGCGACGATCGGCGTCGACGATGACAAGAAAAGGCGCCCAACCGACTGGTTTCCGTCAGCCAGCGGCGCGCCAGCCACCCCCGAGGCAGGAGGCAACGCAAGCGGTCACGGCGATTCGCGTTCAGGGAAATGAGCAGCGCTGACGACATCAACGCATACGAATTCGGTGAGTGGATCGTTGAGCCCCACCTGAATCGTATCCGGCGGGACGGCGACGACATTCAGTTGGAGCCGCGAACGCTGGACGTACTGCGCTACCTGCTCGACCACGCGGGCGAAGTGGTGTCCATCGACGAGCTGCTGGACTCGGTCTGGGCCGACCGCATCGTCGAACCCAATGCCGTCCACCGCAACGTGAACCGCATCCGCCGTGCGCTCGGCGACCGCGCTCGCGATCCCCGCTACATCGAAACCGTACCCAAGCGTGGCTACCGCACGGTGGCGCCGGTACGCACGATCGATGCCGCGCCGCACGATGCCGACCTGGCCGCATCGCTCGAGGCACTGACGCCCCCCTACCCCGCCTACGAGGGTGAGGAGCCCTTTACCTTCGTGTGCTATTCGCACAATGACCGTACACCCGTGTACCGAGAGCTGCTTCGGCTGAAGGCCGCCGGTGTGAACGTGTGGTACGACGAGGGCATCTCTCCCGGAGCCGAATGGACCGAAGAGGTCGCAACGGCAATCAGCAACTGCACCTATTTTCTGATTTTCGTCTCACCCCACTCGATAGGGTCCAACAATTGCCTGGACGAGTTGCAGTATGCGCAAACGCGCAGCAAACCACTTGTTGTCGTCTACCTCGAAGAGACCGATCTGACAGAAGGGCTGCGACTATCGATCGGGCGCGTACAGGCGCTGTTCAAATATTCAATGCCGGAAAGCGCTTACGCGCGAAAGCTGCTTTCCGTTCTCAATCGGTCACCGGGGTCCCATGAGAACATTCCGGCACCGCCGCCGACAGTCGAAGCCAACACCACAACCGGCAAGCGGCGCGGTTGGCTCGTCGCCGGCGCTACCACATCGCTTGTCGTCGCGCTGCTCTCGTATCTGTTCCGCGACACCGATCTGCAGACGCTGATCACAGCAACGCCGGCAGACTCCATCCACGTGCAGCCGTTCGAGGATCTTACGCCCAGCCGCGACCAGGACTGGATAGGCGGCGTCATCGTATCCGCCGTGCGCATCGGGCTGCCCAAACGCGGCCTTACCGTCGTCAGCGACGGCAGCTACCGAACCGTCGACGAACCGGAGGATGCGCCAAAGGCCAAGTACAGGTTGACCGGTAGCGTCTCGCGCCTGCGAAACCGACTGCGCGTCACCGTCGAGCTGATCTCGCTCGAGAACAACAATCAGGTTTGGAGCCACGTGTATCACGAGCTCCTCGACGCCGAACTGTCCGCGCAGGACATGATCGCAACCAACATCGTCAGAGGCGTGTCCACCACAGTACGCGGCGAACTGAATCCGACCCTCGTCACCGCCGACGCCGGCGCAGACTCCGGTGCCGGCGCGCTGCAGGGCCTGCTCGACGACGATGAAGACCTGCCTTCGTTCGAATCATTCGACTCGTTCGAGTCGTTCGACGAAGAGGCGAGCGACGAGGAGGCGAGCAATGAATAACCGACCGCTCGCAGGAATTCTCGCAACTTTGTTCGTCACATTGGCGGCGTTGCCCGGCTCGCGCACACTCGCCGATACTGCTGGGTTCCTGAAACCCGTAGACGCGCGGCACGTGAGTGTCTCGCCAGATGGCAAACACGTGGCGATGGTTCAGGGTCGCGGCGACAAAGACCGGTTGATTCTCTTCCGCCGGCCGCTCTCCGGCCGCGACAGCATCGTCGCCGGCGCCGAATCCGCCAACGGCGAGCAGTTCCATCGAATCACCTGGGTCGGGTCCGAGAACGTACTGATCGAACCCGCGGTCGCTAGCAGTTTCGGCCAGCCGCCCACGCCGACCGGCGCGTTACTTCGCATGGGCGTGGACACCTCACGCAAAATCATCTTGCGCGCCAACCCGTCGGCAACGCCGCTCACAACCGCCGTGGTGAGCGTGCTTCCGGACGAACCGAATCATGTGCTGATTGCCGCGCACAGCCAGTGCGACAGCGAGTGCGGGCCCGTGGAGAAGAATCAGCGCCGCCTCGCCCGGCTCGATCTGACTAACGATTCACTATCGACGATCGGCGCAGACCCCGGCATGGACGCCTACTACGTGAGCAGCCCTGACGGCAAACGTGTGCTTGCTGCGGGGCGCAGCGCCGACGGAACCGTGACCGTCTCGAATTTCAACGGGGCCGAATGGACACCCATCACAAGCTTCGATCCGACAAAGGAAGTCGGCACGGTGCCTGTCGCGATCGATCAGCGCGGGACCGTGTACGCCCTCGTGAACCGCGTTGGTACCGCAGATCTGTCGCGTTGGGACCCGGCCAGCGGTAAAACGGAAGCCCTGTACCGCAACGGCGGCTCGGACCTGAGCACGTTGATGACCGACTACGCCGGCCGCCTGATCCTTGCGGCCCGCACCGACGCCGGGTTTGCCAACTGGCACTACCTGCAAGCTGAGCATCCGTTCACCGAGTTCCACAAAGCCCTGCGCGCGGCGCATCCGGACAGCGACGTCGACGTCACGAGCTTTACCGCCGACGAAACCGAGGCGGTCGTACATGTGCACGGCCAGAGCAATCCCGGGCAGTTCTTCCTTGTCGACGTGAAAACCCGGGAGACCCGCCTGCTCGGTACAGCGCGCCCGTGGCTTACGAAAAAATCGTTACCGATCGCGCTGCCGTTCGAGGTAACAACGCGCGACAATTTCGCGCTACGCGGCTACATCACCGAGCCCGAACGCGCCGGCCCCCACCCGTTGGTGGTCTGGCTGCACGACCGCAGCGCAATCGAGCGCGCCGACACCCGATTCAATCCAGAAGTGCAGATGCTGGTGGAACGGGGCTTCGCGGTGCTGCAAGTGAATTATCGCGGCTCGGGTGGCCTGGGCGCGCAATACATACAGCCCGCAAATCGCAACGACGGCCAGGTTGTTCAGCAAGACATTGCCGATGCAACACGCTGGGCAGTCGATGAAGGCATTGCGCGGGAAGATGCGATCTGCGTTTACGGCCGGGGTTACGGCGCGTTTGCCGCGGCGAAAGCGCTCGCCACCAACAGCCGCCTGTACCAGTGCGCCGTTGCTGCCGACGGATTCTACGACGCGGCCGCTACGCGCAATGCCGGTATGGCCAGCGAGTTGACGCCACAGAGTCTGCTGCAGCCGCCCACACGACTGGACCTCGACGACGCGTCCCGAACCCCGGTCGAACGGGTCGGCAACATCGAAGGGTCGCTGCTGCTCGCCGGAGACGACGCGCAAACCCGGGCTATGGCCGACGCATTGACGAAGCTCGACAAACCCGTGGAACAACTTCCAGCACTCGCAACCGCCGACGCCTTCGACCAGATGCTGAATTTCCTGGAACGCGCTCTCAAGACCACTGAGACCGGGGGCGTCGACATGGGTTTCGGGCAATCGCTGACGCCCCAACAGGCAGCAGCGTTCCAAAAGATCGTCGACACCATGCGCGACGAGCTGGAAACGCGTATGCGGCGACGGGTAGCGAGCCCTCATGCGGTTCGACGTGAAATTGAACGCGTGATCGAACGCCATGACAACGAGGTGCGTGGCATCGTCGACGACGCGCAGTGGCAGACGTACCCAGCGTTCAAGTCCAATCTGGCGACCCAGCTCGCTGCCGACTACGACGTGGTGCAGATCAATTGATCGGGTCGACACGTTAGCGTCGGAGCACTGAATCACCCGCGTACAATTGTCGAACCCGCAATGGCCGGATAGCATGATCCCACTACTCTGGGAGGGTGGAACCATGACGGCATTCGACATGACCGGGAAACACGTCGCCATTACCGGCGCGTCCTCCGGTTTCGGACATCATTTTGCCGGCGTCCTCGCGGGGGCTGGCGCGTCAGTCACCCTCGGGGCCCGGCGTGAGAGCAAACTGGCCGGGCGCGTGGCGGAAATTCGCGACGCTGGAGGCAAGGCCACTGCGGTAAGTCTGGACGTACGCGAGCGGCCGAGCCTGGAAGGCTTTATCGCCAGCGCCGCAGACGCGTTCGGGCCGATAGACGTACTGATCAACAACGCAGGCGTGGAAGCCGGCGCGAAGACCTACACGATGATCGACGAAGACGACTGGGACTACGTGCTGGACACTAATCTGAAGAGCGCGTGGCTGCTGTCCAAGCTCTATACGGAGCACGTGCAGGCGACCGGACAGCCAGGTGGCAACATCGTCATGGTGTCGTCCATTACCGACCGCCGTTCGATCAAGGGCCAGTTTCCCTACGCTGTCTCCAAGGCGGGTATGTCGCGCATGACAGAGCTGATGGCCCTTGAAGCAGCCCGGTACGGCATACGGGTCAACGCGCTCGCGCCGGGCTATGTGCTCACCGACGTGAGTCGCCTGCTGCTCGAGAGTCCGCAGGCCGGCGAATTCGTCCAGGGCATTCCCATGCGCCGCTTCGGCGAGTTCGACGACCTGGACGGCCCGCTGCTGTTGTTGGCCTCCGATGCGTCGAAATACATGACCGGCAGCATCCTGGTCGTCGATGGCGGACACGTTTGCGCCTCGCTGTGAACGCACCACACGATTTCACCATGACACTATCTTCGAGGAACAAACGATGAGTTCTCCCCGCCCTTTCCAAGTGGACATCCCCGTGTCCGAGTACGAGTCACTGCAACACAAACTCGCGGAAACCCGCCTGCCCGAGACCGAAACCGTCGACGATTGGTCTCAGGGTGTGCCATTGGGATACGCGCGCGAGTTCCTCGACTACTGGCAGAACAGCTACGACATGCAACGCCTTGCCCGGCGCATAAACGCGCATCCGCAGTTCACAATGACCCTAGATGGATTGGACATCCATTTTCTGCACATCCGCTCGCCGCACTCGAATGCCAAACCGCTGCTGATGACGCATGGCTGGCCGGGTTCGCAGATGGAGTTCATGCGTGTCATCGAGCCGCTCACGCAACCGGAAAAACACGGTGGGTCCGCCGACGACGCGTTCCACCTGGTACTGCCCTCACTGCCCGGCTACGGATTCTCGGCCAAGCCAACTGCGACAGGATGGGGGGTCGAGAAAACCGCGCGCGAGTGGATGCAGTTGATGGCAAATCTTGGCTATCGGAAATACGTTGCGCAGGGAGGCGATTGGGGATCCGCGGTGACCACCGCGATCGGCTACCAGAACGACGGCAACTGCCAGGCCATTCATCTGAACATGGTTACCGCACGCCCCGACCCCGACACGATGGACGACCTAACACCGCTGGAGCAGCGCGCGGTGGCCGGTATACAGCACTACCAGGATTGGGATTCCGGCTACTCCAAACAGCAGTCCACCCGCCCACAGACGCTCGGATACGCGCTGGTCGATTCGCCGATGGGACAGGCAATGTGGATCGTCGAGAAATTCTGGTCCTGGATGGACTGCGACGGCCACCCGGAAAACGTGCTTACGCGCGACGAATTGCTCGACAACGTAATGATGTACTGGCTCACTGCATCGGGCGCATCGTCGGGGCGCCTGTACTGGGAGAGCTTCAATCGCCTCGGCGCCCCGGACGTGCCGACGCCGATGGGCGGCAGCATCTTTCCGAAAGAGATCTTTACCTGCTCGCGCCGCTGGGCGGACAAGCGCTTCAAGAAGATCATCTACTGGAACGAATTGGACAAAGGCGGGCACTTCGCCGCGTTCGAACAGCCGGATGTCTTCGTCGGCGAACTGCGCGACTGTTTCCGCTCCGTGTCCACCCTGTGACCGAACCGCTGTGGCGCCCATCGGGCCGGGCCACGCAACTGCAGCGTTTTCGGAACGACGTTGCAACGCTGGCCGACCGCGAGATGCCTGACTACGCGGCGCTGCACGCGTG
Organism: Candidatus Azotimanducaceae bacterium; assembly: GCA_965216695.1. Taxonomy (GTDB): domain Bacteria; phylum Pseudomonadota; class Gammaproteobacteria; order Pseudomonadales; family Azotimanducaceae. Next base: position 821,712 of record OZ244212.1, read on the forward strand.
GTCGGTCGCCGAGCCGGACGCATTCTGGCGCCATGTCTGGCAATTCACCGGGCTCGTATCGGAGGAACCGCCGCAAAGTATGCTGAGCGGGCGAGGTGTATGGGACGATGCGCGATGGGGCGAAGGATGCCAGCTTAACTACGCCGCCAATCTGCTGCGCTTTCGCGACGAGCGTATCGCGCTCGTCGCTTTGTCCGAGTTCGGCGAGCGGCAAACCATAACGTACGCGGAACTCTCCGACGCCTCCGCTCGTATCGCCGCCGCGCTGCAGTCGTTTGGCGTGGCACCGGGCGACCGGGTTGCCGGGTGGTTGCCCAATGTGATCGAGACCGTTGTCGCCATGCTCGCCACCGCACAGCTGGGCGCGGTCTGGTCGTCGTGCTCCCCGGATTTCGGCGCCGAGGGTGCACTGGACCGTTTCGGCCAAATCGAACCCAAGGTGCTGTTTGCGTGCGACGGCTACGTCTACGCGGGCAAACACTTCGATACGCGCACGAAGATGACCCGCGTCGCACGCGATGTATCGAGTATAAAGCACCTGATCTGGGTACCTACGCTGAGAGGCGCACCTGTCGCCGAAGGCACAGGACAACACGATTGGTCCTCGTTGCTGGCCAAAACGGCGCCGTCGCAGAGTTACCATCCGTGCGCATTCAACGACCCCCTGTACATCCTCTACTCGTCAGGAACCACGGGAAAACCAAAATGCATCGTGCACGGCGTCGGCGGCACGCTGATCCAACATGCGAAGGAACACGTACTGCATGTTGACCTCACCCGCGACGACACGTTGTTTTTCTTTACAACGTGCGGCTGGATGATGTGGAACTGGCTCGTGAGCGCGCTCGCCACCGGTTGCCGCATCGTGCTCTACGAAGGCTCGCCCTTCCACCCCACGCCGTCGGCCCTGATGGATCTGGCGGCCTCCGAATCCGTAAGCGTGTTCGGTGCCGGTGCGAAGTATCTCGCCGGAATTCACAAGGAGGGACTCCAACCGATCAAGACACACGATCTGGGCGCGCTGCGTTGCCTTCTGTCGACGGGTTCCCCACTTGCCCACGAAGGCTTCGACTATGTGTATTCGAGCATTAAATCCGACGTCCACCTTGCGTCGATCTCCGGCGGCACAGACCTGATTTCATGCTTCGTCCTCGGCAATCCGGAGATGCCGGTTTGGCGCGGCGAAATCCAGTGCGCCGGCCTCGGTATGGCCGTTGAGGTGTGGAACGAGCGCAGCGAGCCGGTACGGGGTGAGAAAGGCGAACTGGTGTGCACGCAGCCGTTTCCCTCCGCACCGATCGGGTTCTGGAACGACCCGGACGACCGGCGCTACCACGACGCGTACTTTTCCCGCTTCCCCGGTGTCTGGACGCACGGCGACTACGCCGAGATCACGTCGCACGGTGGATTCGTGATACACGGTCGCAGTGACACCGTGCTCAATCCGGGCGGCGTGCGAATCGGTACCGCAGAGATTTACCGTCAGGTAGAGCAGATACCAGTCATTCGGGAAGCCGTGTGTGTCGGCCAGGAGTGGGAGGACGACACACGCGTCGTTTTATTCGTACTGCTGGCGGATGACTACACCTTGGACGACGCATTGGTCGCCGAGATCCGGCAGCGCATTCGGACCCACGCGTCCCCCCGTCACGTTCCTGCAAGGGTAGTGGCTGTCGCCGACATCCCCCGTACGCTGAACGGCAAGATCTCGGAGTTGGCGGTGCGCGACGTGATTCACGGTCGGACCGTCGGTAACGCAGCAGCACTCGCCAACCCAGAAGCACTGGATCTGTACCGGAACATCGAAGCGCTGGCGCAGTGAACGATTCGGCGCCGACCGCGGCGAATGCTGTCCCAGCGTTCACGCGCGACGCCGTCATCGTCGCGCTCGTGGCCCTTTCGTGGGTCGCCGCCGAACACACCTTCCAACCCAACGGTCACCCGGTCCCGTTGACCGTCGGCGTAGCAACCGGCGCGCTATGGATCATCTTGTGCCACGAGTGGGGTCACTTTGCCGGTGCCCGGCTCGCGGCCGCGCGGATATCCGTCGCCGAACCGCTACGCTGGTCAATCCTGCGTTTCGACTTTCCGTACGCGGCCAACAGCCGTACGCAGTTTTTAATCATGACAGCGACCGGGCACGCCGCTCACTGGATCGCGTTGGGCTTCGCGTGGCTTGTCGCATCCGGGCCGAGTCGCAGCCACCCGGAGCTGGTTGCCGGAGCCGCTGGCTGGGTTGCGTTCGCCACCCTGGTGGAGTTGCCTGTCATCGTCCGCACACTCGCAGGCGCGGACCCGGAAGCCGCGCTGCGGCGAATCAACGGCATCAACTTAACGCTCAACGCGTTTGCCGCGATGGGTGTTGGCTGGATTACGTACCGCTTTCTGGGTTGACCTAGATTGTGAAGTCGTTCAAACGTGTGCGCGCAATTCGACACCATCAAGCGTCGCCCGGTGCATCAGACGGCGTTGGCCAGGGTAGTCGTTGAGCGCGTAGTGCCACGTGCACCGGTTGTCCCAGAACGCGGTCGTTCCCGGGGTCCAGCGATGACGATACGTGTATTCCGGTTTGGACGCGTGCGCGTACAGATAGTCGAGCAGCGGCCGGGATTCTTCGTCGGTCCAGCCTTCGAAACGCAGCGTAAACCCCGGATTGACATACAACGCGGGTCGACCCGACAACGGGTGCGCAATAACGACCGGATGCACCGAATCCTGAGTCGCGGCCTCCGCGTTGCCGAATCGATTGCCGACTTCGCGGGCGTGGTCGGATTGCCCGCCGAATACATGGCGGCTCGAATGCACCGCACGCAGCCCAATCAGCGTTTTTTGCAAACCCTCCGACAGCGCATCGAACGCCAGATACATGCTGGCGAAAAGCGTGTCTCCACCCCGATCCGGCGTTTCGAGTGCATGCAATATCGACCCCATCGCAGGCGCCTGGTCGTAGGAGTGGTCGGTATGCCAACCGCCCCCGATGTTCAACGCGTCGTCGACATCCTTGAATACCTGCGCGAGCCGCGGGTGCCCGTCGACCGGGCGAAAGAAGCGATTTACGTTGACCGTGCCCAGATCATCCGCCAACGCAAGCTGTTGCTCGGGCGACAAGGGCATGTTGGAGAAGAACAGTACACCGTACGTACCAAGCGCCTCGAGCAACCGCGCGCGCACCTCCGGCGCAAGGGGTTGGCGCAGATCCACACCGTCAACGTGCGCACCTACCGCACCGGTGGGTTGCAACTGCAGTTTCATGTCAATGACCCCTCTGTTTCAGCCTTCTCCGCATCGCTCTGACCCCCCAACGCGGGCGCGTCCGGCGAGGGAAGCCACGCAAGCATAACGCCACTCAGAACGTTCAAGCCAGCAACCGCGTACAGCGCACCGGCATAGGATCCGTAAACGTCGAAGTAGTACGCAACCAGCCACGGCGCCAGCGCGCCGAAAAGAAGCGCGAACGGCAGGCCCGCACTCCGTACGGCACCCAGATAGCGTCGGCCGAAGTAGCTCGCCCAGATCACCTCCTGTAACGGGAGCATGCCGCCCCAGGCTATGCCAAGCACAACATAGCCTGCGTATATCCACGGCAACCGCCCCGCATCAACACTGAACACGATCGCCGCGAGCGCAATACCGGTGAGAGCTGCGCTGAAGGCCGCCAACGGTTTCGGTCGCAACCGGTCAATAAAGTATCCCCAGATAGGCTTCGCCAGCATCGCGGGGATTGAAGCCACCACGATCGCAGCCGCGCTGGCGTTGCGGCTATGTCCCGCGTGCGTCAGGTACGGAATCGTATGCAGCAGCAACACGACTATGTTGATCACGAACAGACCGAACGCGAGCACCAGCAGATAGAAGGTGGGCGTACGCAACGCCTGCGACCGGGTAACCGAACGCGCCAGATCGCGGGCGGCGCGATCCGTGCGGCCCGCGGCGACGTCGTTCGCATCGCGGCCGTCCGGCAGGAGTCCGTACGCCTCCGGTTCGCGGCGCATACTCAACGCACACGGATACATGACGACGGCTGCGCCTAGCGCGAGCAGTAGCCACGCTTCGCGCCACCCCACCGCGTCGATCGCGTAGGTGACCGCCGGTGTCAGGACAATTCCCGCAAGCGACACACCCATCGCCGCCCAAGACACTGCAAATCCCCGCTTTTCAACAAACCATTTAGACAGCGTCACGTTGACGACGAGATTGCCGATCAGCGCACAGCCAATCGTTGCAACCACGCCGTTGAGCAACCACCACGCGGTAAGCGATTGAATCAGAGAGTGCGCGGCGAGACCCACGCACAAAACGGTGGTGCCGAGAAGCATCAACGGCCGGGCACCGTGTCGGTCGACGAGTGTGCCGGCGAAGAAACCGGTTATCCCCATAGCGATCTGCGCGATGGAGCGCGACAACGTGAAATCAGTGTGACTCCACCCCAGTTCGGTGACCATCGGCAGAAAAAACGCGCCGCTGACGTAGCTCAATACGCCCATGGATACGAATTGCGCGACGAAGCCGATCGCCACCAGGCGGTAGCCGTAGAAAACGGGCATCAATGCGCTCCGCGAATCGGGAGGACGCGAAGGCTACGCGCGTAGGCGACGGTGCGCCAGCATCAGCACCGCGATGATCACGAGTTCCGCCACGAAGTTGGTCATCGCGGTGGAGGAAACGCCTTCAGCGGCGAATCCCACCAGTCGACCCAACGCGATCGTTGCCATCAACAACGCCACCGGCAGGAACCAGAGCGTGTTGTTGCGAACCAAGCCCAGCACCAGCATTACGCCGCACGCCAGGAACATGCCCCCTACGTCGCCACGCAGCGTGCTCATACCTGTTAGGTCCAGCGCTTCAATGCCCAGCGATCCGGACGCGGCAACCGGCGTGAAAATCATGCCGAAGGCCATGTACAGAAAGAGCGCCGCCAGCAATCCGATCAGCACTTTGAATGCTATTGCCACTGCGCTCTCCTCGGGTTTCAGTCAACCGCCTATTGATTTTCCGTCAATGCCCGCAACACCTCGTCAACGATGGCGTCGGCCTTGTCACGCATCTGGGCGTCCGTTGCATCCTGAATCGGATGCTCAACGAACACCGCCCGCGCGGACGGCATGCCGAGCGCTTTCGCCTGCGTGTCAGCCGCATCTTCAAATTCGCGCGAAGCGATCGTTACTGCCGGAATACCCTGAATCTCGAACCATACCGTGTCATGCAAACTGCACGTGGTACAGGAGCCTCAGTCCGCCAACGCCTCTACAACGAAGTCGGCATTCTGACGAATCTCGTGCCGGAGGGCGTCCGGTGCCGGTTTCGTAAACGTGGGTTTCGCAAAGCGTTTGAACGTGACACCGGGCAGCCGTTCGGCAAGGCGCTCTTCCAGCCGATCTATCAGCACGTTGCCCCGGGGCTTGGTGATGTCCAGAAATCCTACGCTGCCGCTGACCTGTCCCGAGCGCGCCACCGTTTGGCGTTCCACTGGTACCCGTTCGTCCGTGGGATCCATCAGTTCCATAAACATACTCCCGTCGAAGTCGATCCGACGACTTTGGCGCACGCCCCCCCGGCGGTCAAGCCATTGGGGACGGGGGCCAACCTGAGAACGCCAACCGTCGATCAAAAAGCCTGTCAGACCACCGCATCGGTTATTGCGCGCGACACTGATATGGAGCCTATGGGTCCCGTGGCCCAGCCGCAGAATCCCGCTGAGAATTTCCCGGCGTCACCGCCGGCGACGACGATGTGCACGTCTTCCGGTTGGCGGAATTTGGGCAAGCGTCGCGCACGAGCCTCGGCATCCATCTTTTCGAGTGCGGCGGGTTTGAAGCCAACGCCACAGTCGTCGTCCGCAGCCAGCGCATCGATCGGCCGTTCCGTTACCTGCTGAATCCGGGCCCGCAGATCCGCTTTGCTGAAGCCGTCGCGCGCCAGCGTATCGACGTGCTCCGGACAAACCACCAGAAACACCTCGGTACCAAAGTGCGCCTTAGGGTGAAACGCGGACTCCAGGCACAGTCCGATACTGCCGCCCAGCTGGTGCGCCGACAACGAGTCCTGGTCCACGATCAGCGTCGGCCCACTGGTTGCGGCAAACACCGTTACTACCGATTCGTCGGCGCGAAAACCGCGCTCCACATGTAGTGGCTCCCAATTGCTGCGTTCCTCGCGCTCAGCAAAACACATTGTAAATTTCATTGGATTGCCGAGGGTGGAGCGTTCTGTGCCTCCAGGACGCGCGCCGCCGATGTTGCGCACTGCAAGGCGTACGGCGCGGCCGATCGTCGCGTTCGCACGATGTCCCTGGCCCAGCGCACCCATCCCGGCGCTCATGCCGATCCGGTCGCGGATCGGACCGTTCACGATCATCAGCGGGCTGGCGCCCATGGTCGTTGCCATAACGCCGTGAATGTTGAATTCATCGGTGCAGACCGCCTCCAGCGCGGTGATGACCACGGGGAGATACTCGGGCAGGCATCCCGCCATCACGGCGTTGATTGCCACTTTCTCGACCGTCGCCTCGCCCATGTTCGGAGGCACCGTCGCAATCACGTCGCGCGCGTCGCGTCGCGTGCCGGCGAGCATCTTCAGCACACGCTCTGGCGTGGGGGGCACCAGGGGCAATCCGTCGCTGAAGCCCTGATCGAACATGAATTCGAACGGATCGTCGCTCACACCAACCTCGATGCGCCGCGCACGCAAAGGGCTGCCGCTGGCCTCAGCCTCGAGCCGCGCGAGATGCGAAGGGTCCTGCGACAGAGAACCGCAGCCCGGACGCCAGTCCGGCAATGCGTCCCAGTCCAGCGACGGCTCGGCAATCAAGCCATCACCCACGATGCGCGCGACCAACGATTGCCAATCGTCCTTGGCGAAGCCTTCTACGCGCGCTTCGTTGCCGTCTTCGGCCCGATAGACGGCGCAAGGCACGATCTCGATTCCGTAGTCGTAACTGACGGTGAGCGTCTCGTCATCGAGCAGCGCAAACGGCAACGTGTGCGAGGCCTCGAGCACACGGTTACCCTGCACCGTTTGACCCACACAGAACCAGGCATCTACCGCCTGCAGGGCCGGTCCCAAAGCCGCGAGCAACGGCATGATCTCCCTGCAGGTCGGGCAGTCTTCCTTCACGAAAACCACCACCGACGCCGAAGCGCCGTCGTAGCGCACGGGGCCGTTCCCCGCGGCTGCCAGTTCGAATGCCCGATTTTCCATCGCTGCCCCCCGAATCGAACGATTTACCAACGATAGCCTCAAGTTACCTGTTTTAGGAACCGCGTGCTTCGTGTATCTTTCGCCCTGGCGTCCGTCGATTTCATCGAGAGCGCCACAGGGCCCCAAACAACACCCAACAGCCGCACGGCACAACCCGCTTTTTCCAAACAGAGCTCAAACAGAGCTCAAACTTCCGGAGCAAAAAAGCGGTCAGACGCGCCACAAAAAAAAGCAAAAGTAAGAACAAGAACAAGAACAAGCAAAAACAGCGGTAACAACAGGTCTGGGTGGTGTACACCCTGCGGCGCGTCCGAAACGTAGCGTGGGTGTGAGAGGGAATGGACTGGTTCGAGAGTGTGGGACACGTTTTTTAGCGATGGCGCTATCTGCAACCAAAGCAGCAGGTTCGCTCGACTGGTATTTCATTACCGACGACGACGACCTGACGTTACGCATTACCAACGGTTTGTGCATCGGCGAGGACGCCAACGGTGAGCTGGCGTTGAATGACGGCCGAACCGCTTGCCGGTGGCTCGCCTTCACGATCAAAGACAACAACGAGCTGTGGGCAGCAACGCAGGGTGATGCGTGGTACATCGAGGTCGGCGACCTGGTCGTGCGCGAGTTTCGACTGGATTCCGGCACGGCGATGCAACTCCCGCACGCAACCTTGCACATCTCAAACGGCTTCCAACGGCCAACCGACCGCGAGATGCAGGTTTTCGTGCATCCGATAAAACCCCTCCCAATTCCTACAAAGCGCTCTAACAGTACGCTTGAAGTTATTGAAAGTAAGAATTTTAAACCTAGCGAGGCCCGCTCGAGAAAACACTCAGCAGCAGCGGGCGAGCAGGAATCGCATGCAGCGCGCGCCGGCGAGTCGATCGCCCGGGATCGACGGGAACGATCACAGGAACCGTCCAGAACAGATCAACGATTGCCCCCGACGTTGTTACAGGAAGAACCGGCCAACATACCCCTGCTGATCGAATCCCTCACGCTCAGCGATACCCCCAAAGCGTCGTTCAGCGACGCCCAGGGAGACGTCCCGCCTGAAGGAAACGACGACGCCCGAGTCCACACCCCGGTGTTCACACCCATTCCAACGCCAATTCTTGTGCAGGAACCCCGCGGTTACATTCCATCGGAACCCTCCGCAAACGATCGGCTTGCAGACACGGCCGTGAACGAGCCCGTTCTGACCCCGTCTCTCGCCGCGGATCGGGTCATCATGGAAAAAGGCCCGATTCTGGATCGGCTGGTGTGGGCCCTCCCCGTGACCGCCCTGGTGTTGTTCCTGGCGTTCATCAGCACGCTGGACTTCGACCGCGACGTGATTGGCTCCGGATCCACGGCAGCGATCCCGTTCAGCGAACCGGGCGACCCCGACATACTGATGACGAGTGTCGACGATATGCTTTCCCATCGTGCCGCTGATCCCACCGTATTGGCGTTCGCGCGCAACGCATACGAGTCCGTACTCCTCCAGGACCCTGCCAACGCGCGCGCGCTGTCCGGGCTCGAGCGGATCACGGAACTGGATCGCACCGGTGCTCCGGCAGGTAATTCACCCGACAAGCCGACAGCAGGGACTACACCGACTCAAGATCCAAGCGAAGCAGCGTCCCACGGAACAGCATCCAATGAGACCACGCCCAACGAAGCGCCCGGCACAACCACGCCAGATACACCGACGCCTGACGCATTGCAGCAGAAGCTGGCCAGTGCCCAGGCGCTCGCAGACGACGGTTTTCTAACCTATCCCCAAGGGCAGTCCGCCGTGTCGCTCGCCCAGGATGTGCTCGCACGCGACGCAGACAACCCAGCAGCGAGAGACCTGTTGAGCACAGCCGCCGATCGCCTCGCCGTCGCGGCACAGGACGCGATCGACGTGGGTATGTACCAGGAAGCCTCTGTGCTGGCCCAGGACGTCCTCGCGTTCTATCCGAACCACGCAAGAGCGCTTTCCATCGCCGCGACAACCGCCGAGGTGCTGGACGCCCCTTAACACCGCACCCCGCGGCCGTTCAGTCGAGATACTCCGGCAGCAGGGACGCCCGACCCACCGCTGAACCGCGCTCAATCGCGTGCTCGCCGTAGCGCTCGGTGATACGGTCCAGCATCTCCTCCAGATTGCGGTTTCGCGCAAGGTCCACGAACAGATCCTGCTGACAGGGCAAGGAATCCCGCCTGCCCAGTGCGAACGCGGACAACCCCACCAGCCGCACGGGACTCCCGTCCCAGGTAGCCAGTACCAAGCGCGTCGCGTGTTCACTGAGACTCCTCGCCAGGTCCGTTGCCGGCAACAGCTGCTGACGCGTCGTCGTCCTAAAATCGGCGTACCGCAACTTGATCCGCACACCAGCGGCTACGTACCCTTGCCTGCGCAAGCGCCGCGCAACACGGTCCGCGGCAGTGTTGACGTGCGCAACGATCTGCCGGCGGGTTCTCAGATTGCGCGGGAGCGTCCGGTCTGACCCCAGGGTTTTCTGGCCCTGCGCGTTGGCAACCACGCGATCGTCTTCGCCGCGCGCGAGCCGCCGGAAGTGCAGCCCCCTGGTACCTACGCGCGCCGTCGCATCGGCCTTGGACAGTGCCGCGACATCGCCAATCGTGTGCAGATCCAGCGACTGCAACCGAGCGGTAGTTTTGGGACCCGCGCCCCAGAGCCAGCGGACGGACAGCGGCCGAAGAAAGTCGCGCGTACCCTCCGGGGGCACCACCAACACGCCGTTGGGTTTCGCATAACCACTGGCAACCTTGGCCACGAACTTGTTACGCGCAATACCGACAGAAACCTCCAAACCACCGGTTGCCCGCCGCACGCGTTCCCGCAACAGCCCGGCCATGGCCACCGGGTTGCCGAAAAGGTGGATAGAACCCGTGATATCCAGAAACGCTTCATCCAGAGACAACGCCTGTACGACCGGCGAGAACGACCTGAAGACCTCCATCGTGGCCTCGGAGAGCTCTTTGTAGCGTGAGAATCGAGGAGGCACGACCACCGCGCCCGGACACCGCCGCAGCGCCTCCTGCACCGGCATTGCGGATCCGACCCGATATCGACGCGCCTCGTAGCTGGCCGTGAGCACAACGCCACGCCCGCCGCGGGGGCCTACAAGCACCGGGCGGCCGCGCAGTTCAGGCGCGTCCATCTGCTCGACCGACGCATAGAACGCATCCAGATCGGCATGAAGGATCACCGGAACGCGGCTAGAACTCCGTTCACAATTTCGCTGGTCACACTGTTCGGAAGTCATCCGGGTAGCGACTCGCAGCCCCTCAGAGGACGCATGCTACCGCAGCGACAACTGTATTTATATACAGTTATACGTCAGGCCTATTCGAACGCGCCGGAATCTATCTCCGTGACACCAGCACCATCGATCTGCAGCGCCTGGCTCTGATTCGGGGCGACCTCGTTGGAAAAGTGCCATACTCCGTTCTCATCCTGCCAGCGATGCACGACAACGGGGCCTTGAGGTACTACGCTCCCCATGTCCGGCAGATCTGCAAGCTGCTCCTCCGCCTCCATCAACGGTTGGCCATCCGGGCCCTTAATGAAATACGGCGCAACGATGGCCGCAAGAAGAATGAACGAAAGGAACGATAGCCACATCTTCATGGTGCGCCGCTCCAAAATCACTGAAACGACGCCGAATGTAGCCGGCGTTTCGGTCGCCGACTACCGAAGCGCGCACAATCTGTGGTTATCTACGATCGTGCGGCCTGTGAAATCCTCGACGCACGCCAAACCCCCGGCCAGTGATGTGACCGCGCGCTCATGCCTGCTCTGACCGAGCACCGGGCCTGGCGGCTCACCCTGTTCACGCTCCTCTACTTCGCCCAGGGCCTGCCGATAGCGGTCTTTGTGATCGCGCTGCCCGCACAAATGGCCCAACAAGGGGTATCCCCCGGAGACATTGCCGGATTCATCGCGTGGGTCAGCCTGCCGTGGGGCCTCAAGTGGGCGCTGGGCCCGGTCATGGACCGCTGGCAGTTTCGGCCGATGGGAAAGCGCCGCCCGTGGGCGCTTTTTGCACAGGGTATGAGCGCGATGGCGTTCCTGCTCCTCGCGCTGATCGACGATCCGGCAACCCAGATCGGCGCGTTAACCGTAGTCGGTGTCATCGTCAGCGCGTTTTCGGCGCTTCAGGACGTGGGTACCGACGGCATGGCCGTGGACATTCTGCCCGAACAGGAACGCGGCCGGGCAAACGCACTGATGGCGGCCGGGCAGGTTGCCGGGTACTCCTCTTTCGCAGCCCTCACATCCTACGCGCTGAATCACTGGACGATGCAGACCACTGCGCTCATGTGTGCAACACCAATCGTGCTGGTCTTCGTGTTGCTGCTCTGGATTACCGAAAGGCCCGGTGAGCGTCGCCTGCCCTGGAGTGTCGGCGACGATCTTACCGACAGAAGCGACCGCGTCACACCAACCTTCGTCCAGATAGCCACCCGGTTGTGGTCGGCTATGCTTGGGCCCGCGAGTCTACTGCTGATTGCCGCAGAAACGCTGAACCGCATGCGAGACGGCATTGCACTGGCCCTGCTCCCGGTAGTTGCTGTGCAGGACTTCGGCTACACGGCAACCGAGTGGACAACGTTCTCGAGCATTGCGCAGGGTATCGCGGCCGGAGTTGGCATCGCGTTCGGCTGGGTGATTGACCGCTGGGGCGCGCCGCGGCTGTTCGCGGTCGGAATGGCCATCAGCACCGCGCTATCGCTGCTGATTGCCGCTACGAACCTGCTGGGCGGAAACGGCGAGGCCGCGATGGGCGCTTATGTCGCCATGAGCCTGGTGACACAGATCGGTTTCGTTGCGTTCATTGCCGCAGCAATGGGAATCTGTTCTCCGGCAGCCGCGGCAACGCAATTCGCCGTGTACATGTCGCTTGCAAACCTAGCTCGCTCGATCGGCGGATACCTCTATCAATGGGCCGGCGACGTGAGCCGGACGGACAGTTTCCTGATCATGGCGGCGCTGACGGCAATCGCGGCTGTCGCGCTGATTGTGCTGGTTCGCATACAGACCACGACCGCGCGCACGCCCCCTGCGGCGCCGGACCTGCTGCCGCCCTGAGACTCGCGCGCTATACTCGGGCGAAACGTCGAGGCGAAGCGAATCATGGCGTCCAACTACCCGTCCCTGGAACAACGCATTCAGAAAAGCGGCGACTACGTCGGCCGGCGCCGCAGACGGGTGGCGATCGACCCAGCCGAGAATCCGTATGACCTCCCGCTCGACGCAATCAACGTTGCAAACCCTGAGCTGTTCAAGCACGACGCGTTCGGCAGATACTTCAAACGTCTACGCGACGAAGCGCCTGTGCACTACTGCGCAGAAAGCCAGTATGGCCCGTACTGGTCCATCACCCGCTACAAAGACATCATCGAAATCGATCGACGCCACTCGGAATTTTCGTCCGATCACCAATTCGGCGGCGTCACGATCATGGGCACTCCCGGTTCGGCGAACGAGATACCCATGTTCATACAGATGGACCCGCCCAAGCACGATCGACAGCGGCTCAGCGTAGCGCCTCGATTCACCCAGCGGAGTCTCGGTGAATTGGCCGACACCATCCGCAGCCGCGCAATTCGCATCATCGACAATCTGCCGCGCAACGAAACGTTCGACTGGGTCGAGCACGTGTCGGTCGAACTCACGAGTCAAATGCTCGCGACGTTGTTCGACGTACCGCAATCCGACCGGCATCAGCTGATTCAGTGGTCGAATATTGTGAGCAATGCGGACAATCCCGAATACGTAGACCGGGCGGCCACCTTCTACCAGGCTCTTATCGACTGCGGCGACTACTTCCAAGCACTATGGAACGAGCGCGTGCGGAATCCGGGCAACGATCTGATATCGATGCTTGCGCACGGTGAGAGTACACGCGACATGGAGGCCCGCGAACTACTCGGCAACGTCGTACTGCTGCTCGTGGGCGGCAACGATACAACGCGCAACTCCATCAGCGGGGGATTGTTGGCGCTGAATCAGTTTCCGGACGAATATGCCAAGCTGCGTGCGGCACCAGATCTGGTCGAATCCATGGTGCCGGAAATCATCCGTTGGCAGACACCCCTAACACATATGCGGCGTACGGCGTCCTGCGACGTATCGTTTCGCGGCCAGCGCATCCGGGCTGGCGATGCTGTCATTATGTGGTACATATCGGGCAATCGGGATGAGCGGGTCATCGATGACCCTGACCGTTTCATCATCGACCGCAAGCGCCCGCGCGAGCATCTTTCCTTCGGATTCGGCATTCACCGTTGCCTCGGCAACCGGCTCGCAGAGATGCAATTGCGGATTCTTTGGGAAGAGCTGCTGGCACGGACAGAACAGATCGAAATCGTTGGGCCTCCTGTTCGCGTCAGCTCGTGTCTGTTCCGCGCGATTCAGACGATGCCGGTGCGTATCAGCGCTTGACCACGCGCCGGCGCATGAAGAGCGCGCGCAGAACAACGGCCCACCCCACGAACGTCAGAAACAGCACCACCGGCATCCAAACCATAACGTAGCGCGGCAGCGCTACTTGAACGAGCGCAGTCGCAAAAAGGTAAGCGTGCACGCTCATTGCGAGAACGCTCAGATAGCGAATCGTCGGACGCTGCGTGAACGGACTCCACACCACGCAAAGCGCGCTGATGATGAAAAACAGATTGACCCAGACGTTCCAGAAGTTGTTCAGATATCGCCAGACCACATCGCCCAGCGACAGCCAGTTAACGCCCAGCTCCACCTCGTAGATTGCGCTGCCAGGCCGCGCTTCGATTCCATTCGCGTAGCGCTCGGCGTTGGTCTGCACTTCCTCGCGGGAGGTATCAAGCGCGTCCGACAAGCGCTTCGCGTACGATTTACCGTTGGAAAACGCCATACGCACCAGGCCGAGATAGTGCGCAGCAACATGCCGTGCGTACGCGACCCGGTTTGCCTCTACCGTCTCCAGCGCCAATTTGCGGGCCAACGCGTCGATGTCCGCCCAGTACGCGGCATCGCGCACCCCGGGCTCGTCCTCCTGAGGCCCGAACAACCAGAACTCCAGGTCCGGAAAAACCGTATCCCACAACAGCAGGTTGTATTCCGCACTGGTAACCACCCGGTACACCGCAGGGTAGGGTAACGGGTCGGGCCGCGCGGCGACGATCGGCGCTACGTCTTGCGCGATCTTCGTTTTCAGCGTGGCGTATTCGCCCTCGCTCGTGGGTTCTATCGCCCACGCAACGTGCCCGAGAAGGGACAACCCCCCCATTGCCTGCAGGGTTCGCTCGCCGTGGCGCTGCTGGCTGATCATGCTCGCCCCTGCAATCATGATGCCCGCGGCAACAACAAGTGCCACAGGTTGCCGCCAAGACAGACCCCGCCAGCACACCACAAACAGCCAGAGAACACCGGCCAACAGAAACATTCCGCTCGGTTTCAACGCAATCGCGAGCCCGGTCGCGGCCCCCAACATCGCCCAGGCTTGCCAGGATGCATGGTGCACACACCAGGCCGCACTCGCACAGAAAATGAGAATCGCGGCGCACAGGAAGGCCTCCGTCAGCACGAAAAGTGCCTGCATAGTGAATGCAGCGTGTCCCAACGCGACGATCGCTACCACCAGGACAACGAGCCACAGGCCCGTGACGCGGGCCGCCGACCAGACGAACGCAGCCAGCGCGCAGATGAGTACGGCCAACTGCAGCGATGGCAGTATCGCCGGGAACGCGCCGATCTGAATCAAACCCTGCAACAGGAGCGGGTACGCAGGCGGCCTCATGAACGCCCAATCCAGGTAGCTCGCCGAATCGGCACGGACCAGCGCATCCAGCCCGTACACGTTGAAATACAGGCTGGAGAAGTAAGCGGCAACGACCCCGGTAACAACCACGAAAACCGCAAACCCGGACGCACGCATCAGATTGTAATCCTGCCCGGGAATGCTCTTGTCTGGCGTTCGCGTCATGGACCCTTCTCTGCGCCGACGGGGCTTTCCAACGCGGCCCCTTGACCCGGAACCGAGCGACGCATCTTGAAGGCTACTACGGAGGCTTTAGCGGCATCCGCTACGCCATAGAACGCGCGATCCCCGGCGGCGTTGCGCACGCCGAACACAACTTCGCGGTCGCCGCTCAGGTTCACCACTTCATCGCAGTCGAGCGCATGCGATTCGAAATGGGCAATCAAGAGTTCGCCGAGCGTCCGCAGATGCACGGGTTCGGTGGTAGCGCCTACAAAGGCCCGGCCGTCACAGCGACCGACGAACGCACGCAGGTAACGCGGCAGACGCAGTTCCCGCTCGGTAATGTCTAGCCCACCCCGCTCAATGATGCCGGGCCCCACCTGCATTGCAGACTCGAATAGGCCTGGATGGAAGGCTTCCCGTTCCACCACGCCTATGTCATCGCCCCGTGTCCCGAGAATGCGCGTGTACCCGTGCCGCTGCACCTCGCTGATCAGAACCCCATCAACCTGCAGCAGACCAAGGGGCGCCGCCGGGCTGAAGTGCTGAACGAAGCCACTGCCTATCACAACGGAGTACGTCGCCAGAAGGTCGATCGGCAAAATCCCGTGCGGGGTTGCATTACCTTTACCCACAATCTCAGGGACGTACGTCTCCATCGGTAGTTCTAGCGCCACGGCGATTGGGCTCGACGCGTCACCGGCGAGTACGCGGTGCACCACCGCATCCGCCGGCGCGTTCGACTCAAGCCATTCGCCGAACGCGTCAATCCCAGCCGATTGCGGCGGCATTGGCGAACCACCGTCGATACGCACGCCAAGCGTCTGAACCGGTTCGAGTGCGGCGCGCTCACTTGCTGGGGAACCGTCCCCGCAACCCGCGAGCAGCTGCAACAGCGTCCACCCGGCAACGCCCGCAGCAATCGACCGATCCCTACGCCGCATCACCCCTCGGCAACCTCAACCTTCGGAGATTGCAATTTCCTTCGCCGTAATAAACTCCAGCAGCGCCGGTTGGCCGCGCTCGGTGGCATCGATGCCGCGCTGCAGTGCAGCCCGGATATCACCCGGATCGGTAATCCGCTCACCGTAGCCTCCAAACGCTTTCGCCATGTCCGCATAGTTTCCCGATATATCGGTCGAACGGTATTTCTCCGTTGAAACCTGCATGATCGGTATTTCGATCGCCATCGAGAAATTATTGAAGAGAATCGACAGAATCGGGATCTTCTCGCGAACCGCCGTTTCGAAATCCATACCCGTGAAACCAATGGCCGCATCGCCCCACACGTTGATGCAGAGTTTGTCCGGTTGCGCCAGTTTGGCGCCCATTGCGAGTCCGAGTCCATAGCCGAGCTGCGTCGTCTTTCCCCAACCAATATAACTTAGCGGCGTCGTCGACTCCCAGAACGGCGTGAGTTGATCTCTGGGGCTTCCGGCATCATGGGTAATGACACATCGTGATTTATCTACCAACGTATCGAGTTCGTGGATGACCCGGTACGGGTTGATCGGTTTGTCGTCCGCCTCAAGCTTCTCCCGCCAAGACGCGAGCCACGCTGCCTTGCTTTCCGCAATTCGCCCGGTGATGCCGCGGCGCGCCTCCGCCGCGTCAAGCGGTTGATCGGCCATAGCTGTGTTCAACGCATCGAGCGTCAGCGCAGCGTCGCCGATCAGCCCGATCTGAGCCGGGACGTCCTTATTCAAATCCAGCGCATCTGCGGTCGCATGAATGATCGTCTTGCCCCGCGGCATCCGGACCCCGAATCCGGTGAGTGCAAAGCTGCAACCCACACCCAGGATCACGTCAGCGTCGTTAAGATACTCGATCACCGTCGAGGAATTCGCGCGACCGCCCGACCCGAGCGACAACGGATGGTTTTCGGGAAACGCGCTTTTCCCTTCGATACTCGTCGTTACCGGAATACGCCATGCTTCAGCCAGCGCACGCAACGGCTCCCAGGCGCGCGCGTAATGAACACCCTGACCGGCGTAAATCACCGGTTTCTTGGCGGCGGATAGAACCTCGGCCGCGCGCCGGACGTCCTCAGGATCCGGTGCGCTCCGTGTCGCAAAACTTGGAACATATTCCCAGTTCTCCGGGACCGGATCGTTGAACACATCCAACGGAATCTCGACAAGCACCGGACCCGGTCGGCCATTGCGAAGCCGGAAGAACGCGCGACGCATGACTTCGGGTAGTGCCTTGCCCATGGTCAACGGCTCGGCCCATTTCGTCACGTTGCGCATGTTCAGCGTGGAGTTGAAGTTGGGGTAGTAGTGGGCGAGCCGTCGCGGGTACCCGGCCGGCAGCACCAGCAGGGGGACCGATTCCGAAAACGCCTGGGCAACCCCGCCGAACGCATTCTCCGCGCCCGGGCCGT
Source organism: Candidatus Azotimanducaceae bacterium (assembly GCA_965216695.1). Lineage (GTDB taxonomy): Bacteria > Pseudomonadota > Gammaproteobacteria > Pseudomonadales > Azotimanducaceae. The sequence continues at coordinate 839,250 of OZ244212.1, forward strand.
GCTGCATGCAGAACACGCCTATCGCTTTGCCTGAACTCAGCCTTGAGTAGGCATCCGCCATGTGCAGGCCAACCCGCTCCTGGCGCACGATCACGGTACGAATGTCCACCGCCGCGGCTGCCTCGATCAGCGGATTCACCGGATAGGCAAACAGAATCTCCACGCCCTCGGCTTTCAGAACGCTCGCAATGCCTTCACTGACGTTCATCTGTTCCCCGATTGGTTCTCGATGCACGACTTCCGGAAACGAAAAGGCCGGACTGACGTCCGGCCCCCATTTCGACCTGTAAGGTCAATGTCAACGCAAAGCCTCACAGGCAAAACGGCTAGACATTGATCACCTCCTTATTTATCCGCCCAACACGGCGTCGAATATAGTCCAACCCCCGATTCGTATCCAGCGCCGAAGCTGACAACTTTTCTCCCCATAACGGAGGCCTCTTTACATTCACATTACATGGTGCTTATTTAGTCGCTGGGGAAATCGGACCGCCAGCGTTCACAATGGCAACAACAACAAGGCCATAAGGCCGGGATAGTAACCAAGGGTGCGTCGCACGCAGGTCTACACAGGTGGGTTTCTGGCAATCGGCCTCATATGGTCGCTCGCCGTGGCGTCGCTCGTCCCCGATATCGAGGCCGAACTGGTGTACGCCGCCGAACACACGATCAGCAACGACTTTACGACCGCAGCGAGCTCTCTTGACGTCTCCGCCGCCGGCCAAACGCTCAGCGTGCACGGTATGGTGGACACTGTCCATACGCGTCGGTCACTGCTGTCCGCATTACACGCCCTCCCAGGCGTGCTGCGCGTCGACGGCTACATCAGCGTTGCGCGTCGCGAGGACGCGCGCAAGCCGGGGTCGAAGCGAATCACAGACGACGATTTCGGCCGTCTTCCTGCGTCCCAGGCCTGGGCTGTCGCCGATGGGCAGCCGGCTGATGTCCACGACCCACACCAGCTCGAGGGCCTGTCCGCAGAAATAAACGCCACGCTCGGTCAGCAGCTGACCGATACGCAGCAGACGCTTCAGTGCGGACTCCGTTCCAGCGGCTACACGGACAGTCGGTGCGTGGTACCCGCACTGCCCGTACGCGGTTCTGACTCTCATCGTGCGGGAAATTCGAAATAGGCTCACTATGCTGTACTTATCTCTGAAAATGCTCGCCTACCTGCTGGTTGCCGCCGCCGTCGGATTCATCGTCGCTGCGCTGATCTGGAATCCGGAGTTCGCCGGGCGCATCGGTCGCCAGACCAAACGCAAGGGGCGCACGCGACGCACCGAGCCCCGAACCCACACGGAGCCACTACCGGTAGCGGCCGCACCCGATCAGACGCGCATCATCAAACGGCTCCAGAAGCGACTCGCAGACGAACAGCGCAATGTTCAGAAACTCAAGGCCGCCGCCGACGTTCAGTCCAATGAAGCCTCTACGCAGGCCGAAACGATCCGCCGGCTGGAGACCCGTACGAGGACACTCGAGGAAGACAACAAGAAGCAGGCGGGGAATCTCAGCGAACAGGCACAGATGGAGACTCAGTTCTCACAGAAATTAGACCATCTGAACGAGCGGCTGAAAAACGAAAGCGCACGACTGAAACAAAAAGAAAGCGCACTCGCCAAGGCATCCGAAGAGACCATCGATCTGCAGGGACAGGTCACCCGAGCGCGTCAGGAACACGAGCGCCTGACGGCCGAACACGAACGCGTTCAGGCGGCAGGACAGGATCGGATCGACAAGCTGGGCCTCGACATCCAGCGCCTCACGCGCGACCTGGAGATCACCAACAAACAGAACGGAGAACTCCGGCGCGCCGTCGTCGACAAAGACAACCGCATCAGCCGGCTCAGCAAAGACAACGAGCAGCTTTCGGGACTCAATCAGCAACACGAACGTTCCAATGCGCAGGCGTCAAACCAGCTCTCGCACACGAAAGAAGCGCTAGCCGAACAACAACGCAAAGCCGAGCAACTGGTGGCGTTGCGCGCAGAACTCGTGACCGCGACCGAACAGCGCGACGAGGCACAAAAGGAGCTGAAAAAACTACGCACGTCCGAACGCGCGCTGCAGGCACAGCTTGCGTCCATGACCAACGACACTCACGAGAGCGAGCATTCGCTGCGCGCTGAATTGACGCTGGTGCGCAAACAGCTCGACGACAACAGCATCAAGTTCAAGAGTCTTTCGGCGACGCATCAGTCCTTGCAGAACCAGTTCACCAAATCGACACAACTCGCCAGCAAGGTCCCTGCGCTGGAGCGCACGGTTCAGGATCTCGAGCAGGAGATTGCGGACCGGAACGAAAAGATCGCAGGACTGGAGGATACGTGCGAGCAACTGCGCAACGAGTCCTCAGAGGTGAGCGATGCGCTGAGCCGGGAACAGAACATTGCGAATCGCGTTCCGAAGCTCGAGCATCAACTGCAACAGGTGAAATCTGCGCTGGACGCCCACGAGGCAAAACAGCCCGAACGGGATCGCGTTCGTCGCGTCGCCGCCCGTGTGCCCGATCTGGAAGCGGAAATCACATCGTTGCAACGCGACATGGCCGAACGCAACGACGCAAACGCCGCACTCACGACGGAACGCGAAGCGCTTACCGAACGCGTCCAGCAACTCGAGCTCAATCTGACCGAAGTAACGACGGAACTCGGAGCCGAACGCAGCGCCAATCAGTCGCTCAGGCAGCGAGACATACCCAAACTCGAAAAGCGTCTCGCCGCTGCAGAACGCGAGCACAAGCACGCCAGAACGGAGTTGGCCGAATCACAGGCACTCGCTCGAGAACAGGAATCGAACGTCACAACGCTCGAACACGAGATAAGCCGGCTGGGTCAAGTGGCAACTGCGGACGCGGACCGGCACGCGGGAGAAGTCGCAAACCTGCAAGCGTCGCTGAAATCGGCGCTGGCGCACGGCGACGATCTCGACGCCAAATGCAGTCGGCTGAAGAGCGAACTGGATACCGAGCGGCAACGCGTACAGGCCCTCACGGGGAAAACTGCGCAGCTTGATGCAGCGCTGGTCGAAAAGTCCGACCAATACGATGCATTAACCGCCGACCTACGGGCGAGCGAGAAACGCCTCGATGAAGCCCATCAGATCATTCGCGATCAGAAAGGTCGCATGACTGATCTGCAGACGACTCTGGACGCATCGAACGCAGCGTTAGAGGATGCTCGAGCGACCGCGCAGCGGGTGCCCGATCTGGAAGACCATGCCAGAAGTCTGCAAACTGAGCGCAACCATCTGCAGCAACTGCTGAACCGAACCCTATCCAATCTGGACACCGCAACTCTGGATGCGCAACGGCTGCGATCCACGGTTAGCGTGCAACTGACCGAATTCGACGACGCGCTCACGGCCGCCGGCAACGCACTTTCAGAACGCCAGAACCGCATGAACACGCTGGAAAGCAATCTGGAAGCTGCGCGTGCAGAAAGCAGCCGCTTGAGTAAAGCCAACGAACAACGAGAAGCCAAACTGCGTCACAACGCGAACACGCTGCAACGCATAGCAACAGAGCGCGATGCGTTGCAGGCAGAGTTGACTGCGCTACGCAATGACGCTGCGGATGACGCGCGGCGAGCGGAGGAGGAGCTGATGCAACGAAACGACGAAGTAAAGAAGCTGCGAGAAGCACTGCGTGTGAGTGCTGCGCACAAACAACGCGCCGACAAGCTACAAACGCAGCTGACCGATGTTGCCGCGCGCTACGAAGAGTCGGAACGCGCGCTGGAAGCCGCGAACGCTACCGTACGAGCCGCAGAACAAGCAGCAACTACCACCGCAAAACGCCACGACAACCGTGTTCAGGAACTGGAGACGCGCAACGCGCAGCTCAGTGCAATGGTGAACGACCTGCGCGCGCAACTGGAACAGATTCCGGCACTGGAAGACGAACTCACGGCGTACCAGCACAAACTCGACGCGGCGGCACAACGCGCGGTAACTCTCGACTCGGAACTATCGGCGGTTCAATCCGAGACGCGTGCGCAACACGAAAACAACAAAGCATTGATTGCCTCTCTGGAGTCAGCCAACGACGAAGCGCTGGAGCGCTACGCCGAAGCAGTCCAGAGGTGCGAAGCCCTGGCCAACGAGCTGGCTGCGCTTGCACAACGGCTTCAGGATTCGGAAACACGCTGCGAAACACTCGCGCGGGAGGCGGCAGAGGGTAACGAACGCGTGGACAAGGTTCGAACCGAACTCGGCCACAGGGTCGCTGACCTGCAGCGCCAGCTGCGCGCCGGCGCTACTACGCAGAGCCAGCAACGCGCGCGAATCGGCGAACTCGAGAATGACATTCAGACGGCAGCGCGAACAAATCGGGCGCTCACCGCAGAGATAGAGAAGCGGCAGAAAGCCGCGCATCGGGCCAAACCACCGCAACCTATACGCGCAGGGGCGATCCCGGATGATCGGGATGACCTGACGGTCATCAAAGGCATCGGCAAACGCAAGTCGCGGCAGCTGAACTCGCTCGGGATCTTCCGGTATGCACAACTTGCAGCGTTCACGGATGATCACCTCACGTGGCTCGACGCCGCGATGGGACTCAACGGGGAAGCCAACCTCGAACGTTGGGTTGCGCAAGCCGCTCGGCTGACGTCGCGCGCCGGTCACAAACACGGCTGACCGCTGCCACCACGATCGGCTACCATGACCGGCCCTGGCATTTTGGGTGCACCGATTGAGCGGTTCCGAACACGGAAGCACTGAGACCTCCGCTCTCCTGCGGCTCGGCGGCCCAATGATCCTCACACAACTGTGCATCATGGCCACCGGCTTCCTGGATACCGCCATGGCCGGTCGATACAGCTCCGTCGATCTGGCAGGCATATCGATCGCCGGTAACATTCTCTGGCCCCTTTTCGTCCTGCTCTCCGGCATTACTATGGCGCTCACGCCAATCGTGTCGCAGATGCGCGGACGACGGACCGTGGACGCTGCAGGCCCGACCATTGCCCAAGGCCTGTGGGTTACTCTGATAACAAGCACCATACTCATCGTGGCGCTTACACAATGCGAACCGCTGCTTGCGATCATGCAACTCGATCCCGCGATGATCCGCGTTGCAATGGACTACCTGCACGCGGTGGCCTGGGGCATTCCAGCTGTTACCGCCTACGTGGCGCTACGGCACGCCTGCGAAGGTCTGGGCGAGCCACGTCCGCCGATGCGGATCGCTGCGGCCGTCCTGCCGATCAACGCACTGCTCAACTACGGCTTCATTTACGGCCGCTGGGGATTACCCGAGCTCGGCGGCGAGGGCTGTGGCTGGGCGACCGCGATCGTGTTCTGGTTACAGCTCCTGCTGATGATACGCGTGGTACGCCAACCGCTTTTTCGCCAGACCGGATTGCTCTCTCGATTTCATCGTCCGGACTGGCACTCCGTTCGGCGCATTCTGCGGCTCGGTATTCCGATCGGGCTAGCCGGCTTTACAGGGATGACGCTGTTCGCGGTGATATCGCTGCTGATCGGACGCATGGGCGTTACGGAACTGGCGGCCCACAGCATCGTTGGCAACATCAACTGGCTCACCTACGTGCTGCCCATGGGACTCGGCGCGGCTGCAAGCATCCGGGTCGGCTACTTCGTGGGGGCAGACGATCTGGACGCCGCTCGACATTCGGCGTTCAGCGCGTACCGTTTTGCCCTCGGCTACGCGGTCGTCGTGAGCCTGGCTCTGGTGCTCTGCCGACACATTCTGATCGCGATCTACACCGAAGACACGTCGGTCGCAACGCTTGCCGCCGGATTGATTCTGTTTGTGGCCGTGTACCAGATATTCGACGACACGCAGGCGGTGGGAGTCGGTGCACTGCGGGGCTACAAGGACACCCGCACACCCATGTGGATAGAATTGTTCGGCTACTGGTGCATCGCGTTGCCGCTCGGATACATACTCGCTGACCGTTACGCATCTGTCCTGCCAAGCGGCACGTACGGGTACTGGATCGGCTTGACCGCAGGCCTTGCGGTCGTCGCCACGCTGATCAGCGTCCGCTTGTATCGCACGAGCTGCAACCCCGCCCGAATACGAACCTTTGCTACAGCTTAGAGGCTCTGCGCATGCCGCGTGCAACGAACCAGAGCCCCGCTAACGCCGCCGCCGTGAGAATGCCAATCGGCAACACGTGAAACTTCAGGATGTGCGCGGGTTCGTACATACACGCCACATTCATCACGACCGCAGGAAAGAGCCCCGCGCTCACTGCAGCGAACACCATCGCCCGGACGGGCCGCAACACGTGGCCGCGGCGCTGCAACCACACCAGCGCCAACAGCGGCGGTACGCTGTACAGATACGCCTCAAAGGCGCAATGGGCGCGTTTGCCGACCATGGAGGGTTCGAGGATGGGCCACCACGGACCGACAATGAATCCGGCGAGCCAAAGCACCAGTGCGGCCACACCGCAGCGTACCGCCGGGCGCATGTTGCGTCCCGGCACCGCAGCAAGTAACGCGGCCAGGGCAAGGCTAAAAAATGCCGCGACACCAAACACAAGTTCCAGCGCAAAGCGCGGATGGTCGACAATCTGCTGCCATACACCGGGGCGAAACGGCCCGAGAACGTACGTTAGCGCAGCCACGTACAATGCGGCCAACAACGTCCACAGGATCCAGGGTTGCACGACCGAGTTGAACGCCGGTCGCACTGAGCCCGCAAGGTCATCGGTCAACGATTCGATGAGATCGTCAGTACGCACCGTCGGTTACCTCCAGCAGACTGCGCAGCCGGGCGCGTGCTCGATGGACACGAATTTTCACGACACTCTCCGAAACGCCGAGTTTTGTAGCCGTCTCGCGCACGCTGAGTCCCACGAATTTCGTTAGCAACAACGCAGTTCGTTGGTCGTGCGATAGTTTCTGCAACAGGCTCGATGTCGTTGCACTCGCGTCGGCAACCTGCCCGGGGTCGGGTCCAGGGTCCGGCGCGTCAACGCCTTCTAGGCCTTCCACGATTGACCGCCGGCGCGCGCTGTCGGCGCGAAACGCATCGATCGCTTTGTGTTTCACCAGCGTAAAAAACCACGGCCGAAACGGACAGGTGGGATCGTAGGTGTGGCGCGCACGGTGCACGGCCAGCAAACACTCCTGTACGCAATCGTCCAGGCCCGCGAACGCGCCAAAGCGTGACCGCAGATACGCCTCGGCGGCTGCCGCCAGTTCTTTCAGCAGCGACCGATACGCGTCCTGATCTCCGTCGAGCGCCGCACCCATCCACTGGGCCCAACGACGCTCATCCTGCTCGCGCTGCGGCACGATCCGTTTCAGCCGATAACTAAGTTCCGATCAGCGTAACGCACGCACCACGATCTGTGCCACCGGATTGCGCCAGTCGTACTGCCAGGGTGACAACACGCGTCCGAGTTCCGCTTCCGGTAGCTCGTGCATGCCGTTACTGACGTGGATAAATCCTTCGTCGGTGTCAGCCGCTGGCGAACCCGCCATACCATTGCACACCGGTCCGGGAATATTCAGACAGTTCTGATCGTTCTGTTCGGTCCCCGCGTCGTACGCAACAGCGTAATACGTCGCGCTGCCTTTCTTCGGCAATGCGCCGCCGCGTAACGCGACGAACGTATCGTTGGTGGGAATCAACATTGCGGCAACACTAAGATGCCGGTGCTGGGGACTCGCTTCCAGCGTCGTGGTGGCGCTTTGGCCGGGGCCGATCAAACCGCCGATGGTATGAACGTCGTTCACCCCGTAACCATGCGCCAGCAGATCGTCGGTAAGCCCCGCGGTGCTGCCGGATTCGGCCAATGATTCGAGCGCTGGACTCGCAGCGGTACCCGGTTCGAACAGCACAACTGTTTCATCGTGCGCAACGACAAGCTGCGGTGTAAACGACTGACCTTTCGTTAAATTGGTGATCGTCACCTCGTATTCCTTGGTGTTGTCGGCGAACGCCGATCCCGCGACGAGCGTGGCCGCCGCCGCCAACGTAGATAGCAAACCTTTCATGTCTGACCCTTCGGTTGTGATTGGTACCGCCAATACGCACCCGGCGCCCGAATGGTTACATCGGCTACAATCGAACAATCAATCGACCCGGGGGAGTCATGAGAGGCGGCCAGGTATTCATGGACGCGCTGTGTGCGCACGGCGTGGAACACATCTTCGGCAACCCAGGCACGACGGAGAATCCGGTACTCGACCGCCTGATCGACTACCCGCAAATCCGCTACAACGTCGCCCTGCACGAAGGTATAGCGGTGGGCGCCGCCAATTTCTACGCATTAGCGACAGGCCAGACGCCCGTTGTGAACCTGCACGTCGCACCGGGGCTCGGCAATGCGATTGGCATGCTCTACGGCGCCCTGAAAGCTGCTGCACCCATGATCGTGACCGCCGGCGCCCAGGACACGCGCATGCGCCTGCGCGAGCCCCTGCTGGGCCATGACCTGCCGTCCATCGCGGCTCCGGTTACCAAGTGGAGCACCGAACCGCGCCACGCGAACGAGATGGCGGCGACGATGGCCAGAGCGTTCCAACTGGCCAACACGGCGCCTCGGGGGCCCGTGTTCGTGGCCCTCCCGGTCGACGTAATGGAACAGGAAACGTCGAACGGTGCGTACACGACACCGCTAGACCCCATCACCGCTGCGGCGCCGGAATCGCTCGACGCGCTGGCTGAACGCCTGATTGCAGCCGACAGGCCAGCGATCCTCGCCGGCGACGACGCGGCGGATGAGTCCGCGTTCAAGGCACTCCAAAGACTTGCGGAAACGCTCGGCGCGCCGGTGTTTCATGACGGGCTGCGCAGCCGCTTGAGTTTCCCGAACCGTCACCCCCACCACCGCGGGCGCATCCCGTTCGAGAGCGGCAGTATTCGCAGTCTGCTGGCACCGTACGACTGCATCCTGCTGCTTGGCGACACGTTCTTCGAAGAGATCTGGTACGACCCGGATCAACCGTTCGCGGACAGCCAACAGATTCTGCAGCTGACACCCGCCGCCGCGCGCATAGGGTGCAAATTTCCGATTCAGCTCGGCATCGCTGCCGACATCGGGGCGAGCCTGCCGCAGTTGTCCGAGCGCGTCGGCGCGATGCAGACGACCGATAACGAGTCCGCAGCCGCATCCCGCCGGGACACCCTGGCGAGCGAACACCATGCAGCCCAAGCCGCGCTCGAGGAGCGCGTCGCAACGCTGCGCACCGTGAGCCCTACGCCCCCCGCGTTCGCGCTTCACGAGATTGCCGCAAGCTGCCCGGAGAATGTGATCGTCGTAGACGAATCCATCACCGCCTACGGCGACACCGCAGCGCACTTCGATTTCCGTACCGCAGATTCCTACTACGCCGGACGCGGCGGCGGCATTGGACAGGGGCTTGCCGGCGCGCTGGGTACCCAGGTTGCTCACCCGGACCGTCCCGTTCTGTGTCTGTCCGGCGACGGCTCGGCGATGTACAGCGCCCAGGCGTTCTGGACCGCGGCGCATCACGAGTTGCCGATCGTGTTCGTGATCCTGGCGAACCGCGAGTACCGTGTGCTGAAACACAACCTGGACATCTATCGCGCCCGCTTTGATGTGCCGTCCAACAAACCGTATCCACACATGGACCTGGCAGCGCCGACCCTCGACTTCGTGTCGCTGGCGGCATCGATGGGCGTGAGCGGGGAACGCGTCGCGTCTGCAGACGATATCGGCCCCGCTGTGGAACGTGCATTTGCGGCACACGCGCCCCGCCTGATCGAGGTTGTGATCGCCGGTAAAGGGTAAGTGCAAACTGCGTTACACGCCGACGCTCCGCTTACGCAAACAATCAAACCAGAGGAAACCCGATGACTAACGAAGGACAGAATACGCAGCTGGTACTCAAGCGGCACCCGGAGGGGATTGCCGGGCCGGACGATTTCGACGTACGCGAAACACCAATGCCGGTTCCCGGCGACGGTGAGGTGCTGCTGGAGTCACACTACGTATCCGTCGATGCCGCGCTGCGCCTGATCGTGCGCGACAGCGACGAATTTCTGTTCCGAGTACAACCCGGAGACGTGGTGCACGGCTCCGTTGCGGGGCGAATCATCGAGTCCAACAACCCGGACTTCAATGTCGGCGATTACGTTTCCGGATCGCTGGGCATTCAAGCCTACGGCGTCAGCGACGGATCCGGTTTGGAGCGGTGCGACCCATCGCTTGCCCCGCTCGGCGCCTGGTTGGGAGGTTTCGGCGTTTCCGGGCTGACTGCCTACTTTGCAATCTTCGACGAATGCAAACCGCAACCGGGTCAGACCGTGCTGGTGAACGGCGCTGCAGGCGCCGTCGGTACAATGGCCGGCCAGTTCGCGAAGTTGACGGGCGCGCGGGTCATCGGTGTTACCGGAAGCGAGGCGAAGTGCCGCTGGCTAACCGACACCGTCGGCTACGACGTGGCGATCGACTATCACAGCGACGACTTCACCGAAGAGCTCAAGGCCGCAGCTCCCGAACGCATCGACGTGATCTTCGACAACGTGGGCGGCGATATCCTGGACGCGAGCCTGCCGCTGATCAACATGCACGGCGTGGTTCTCCTATGCGGATCCACGTCGCAGTACTCGCTGGAGACCATGCGCGGTCCTGCCAATTACATATGGCTCGGCACCATGCGGGGAAGGCTGCAGGGTTTTGTGGTGTTCGACTATGCACACCGTTACCCCGAAGCACGCGCGCGTATGACTCGCTGGCTTGAAGACGGACGCCTGAAGTTATTCGAGCACACGATGGACGGCACGGTTGCCGACTTCCCACGCGCGTTTCAACGGCTCTACGAAGGCGAAAACCTGGGCAAGATGCTGGTGAGACTACCGCCCGCCCGCTGAACCCCGCCGGCGGGGGGCCACGAAATCACCGGCTCGCCGCCCACTCCCGGGCTTCCGCGGATGCAACCCAGACCAGCGCATTGCGGATGAGTTGCGCAAACTTCGGGTTCTGATATGCCGCGGGTCCATCGCCCAGATCCGTCGCAACGATCGGGCTGGACCCGGCCGCGTTGGCCCACACCAGCAGATTACTGCCCGGCGGATGATTCCACGCCGCCTGTTCCGCTTCCGGGGCCAGCGGCGGCGGCGTGAAGTTTTCCGACACGAACGCGTAATCGCTCCGCATCAGCGGCACCACGTTTGCTTCGAAGTCTGCGGTTTTCAGATAGATCTCGTCCGTAACCGAGAATCCGTCCACCATGTCCCGCACCACCGGGTGTCCGGGGTCCACAGGCATCAGACGCACCGTCGGGTTCGGGTGCGGACCATGACCGCCGCGGTAACCTGAGCCGGGTACGCGTTTTCCGTTCAAATCACCTTCGGAAAGCATGAATGACGAGCCGGTCATCGACCGCCACAACGGCCAGTTGGGCCAGGAAACGGTGGCATGATTGAGAAACAAAAGGCCGGTTCCGCGCTCCAGCAAGGCCTCGATACTGCGCCGGTAATCGTCCGTTGGCTGACCTTCATCGTCCGCCCGGTCATGCGTCAGGCCAACGCCTGGAATACCCGACATGTCGTAAAACAGCACCGCATCGTATTCGCCGACGAATTCCGGTTTGAGCACGACCTGTGCCGCCGGTTGTTCGACGAGCGTCGTCGTAACGTCGTCCATCCCTTCAAACATTGCCAGGAATGCGTCGTGGTCGTACGCGTGCCCCTTACTGACGATCAAAACGTTGATGCTCATCTCTCCCCCACGTGTCGATGATCCGACAGGCAACTTACTCGGTGACGGTATGCATTGGCAACTGCCGGGCCGGTGCGGTACAACCGCTCAGGAAGCTATGAACTACTCCTGTCAATCGAACCAGGCTCAACGCGGAGGACAACGACATTGGACGCAATACAAAAACTGGTCGAGATCGAAGCCATCAAAGAGGTCCGTCACCTCTACAGCCACTACTACGACGGCCAGGATGTGAATGCATTGGTGGATCTGTTTACCGACGACGCGGTATGCGAATTCGGCCCCAATTTTGGGGGCGACTGGGTAGGCAAAGGCGCGATCCGCGACAACTTCTCAAAGTTCGCCGCCGGCGAAGGGCCGCAATACGGGGTTATGCACGCGGTCACCAACCCCTGGATTCGCCTGATCGACGACGAGCTGGCTAACGGCCGTTGGTACCTTTTGGATTTGCGCACAACCGAGGGCGTCGAAAATCCGCTGATCCTGTTCGGCATCTACGATGACGTGTACCGCAAACAGAACGGCCGCTGGTTGATCCACCGGACCCGGATCGATTTCCTGTGGCCCAAGCGCGAAGTCTACGGCCCGCGCGAGCTGTAGGCGGGCCGCTGCGGCTTACGACCCGCTACTGACCACCAGCCACATCGATGAACTGCCCGGTAATCCACTGGGCAGCGGGTGATGCGAAAAAGACTGCTGCGGCTGCACAGTCTTCTGGCGTGCCGGTACGGCCGAGCGGAACCGCTTCACCCAAGTTGTGTTCCGCCTCGGCTCGCTCCAGGTGCATCGTCTCGAGCAGCATGTCGGTGACGATGATTCCCGGGGCTATGCAGTTCACGGTGATACCCTTGGGGCTGAGTTCGGTGGCGAGCGTCCGCGTCATGCTGATCATGCCCATGTTTGCTGCCGAGTAGACGCCGAAACCCGGAGACGGTTTGTGCGCCGCGATCGAAATGATATTGATGATGCGGCCGCCATCGTGCATCCGTTTGGCCGCCTGTTGCGAGCCCCAGAACTTGGTTTTCATGTTGAGCGTGAGCTGCTCGTCGAATTTCTCGAGCGGAATGTCCGGCAGCGAGTACATTTTGCGATCGAGATTGCCGCCGGCGTTGTTCACCATCACGTCGAGCCGACCGAACTCTTCGACAACCCGGTCCAGCGCCTGCGGAATCGAATCGAAGTCCATCACGTCCGCAGACAGCCCCATGCCGCGCTGTCCACGTTCTGCGACTTCCTTCGCAACGCTGTCCACATCGGCCTGCCGGCGGGCGATCACAACCACATCACTACCGCACTCGGCGAGTGCGAGCGCTATGCCGCGACCAATACCCCGACCGCCGCCAGTGACCACCGAAACCTTGCCGTCCAGGCGAAACTGTTCGTGCATTCCCATCGCATCCTCCCCTGTTATTGAAATAAGCTCAAAAACGCAGACTCGAAACGCACGCTCTCAATCGGGCACGCTAAACGCAAGCAGTACGTTCCCCGGCATCCTGTCACCAAACAGATAACCGGAATTCACATAGACCCAGCCGCCGACGATCACCGGGCCATCCGACTCGATCGAGCCGCCCCGCGCGACCACGCCCGACACCGTCTCGAACGCCCGGTTGGTGTCGAAATCCCAGAGGATGCGGCCATCGGCGGAATCGTACGCGCGCAGGTGGCCGTCGAAAGCGCCCGCGAACACAATGCCGGGAATTGCGGAAACCGCGGCACTCAGACCCGGATCGCACGCCGGTCGTTCGTCCGCCGCACAGACGTCCGGGGCGGGCGTAAACCAGATTTCGGATCCCGTCGCAGGATCCAGCGCAAACAGACCGGGTTTGGGCGTGCCGGTAAAGCGACCGGTGAACGTCGTGTCGGCATTGGGCGCATACAACCGTTCACCGTCCGTCGCCATTCCCCAGTGCACCCCACCCGCGAATCCACCGCGTCCTATCTTGGTACGCCACACCAGCGCGCCGTCATCGGGGTCGAGCGCGAACACATCACCAGACTTCTGCCCTACCAACAGTCGTTGCGTGCCGTCTGCCAACGTCTCCAACACCGGCGATGCGCCGATGTCCAGGTCGGGGCCATCCTCCACCGGGCAGTTGGCGCCGCCACCGATAAAACAGGCCATGTTCCACGCATCGCCCGAAATGGACTGATACGTCCAGATGCGCCTCCCGCTGTCCAGATCGAAGGCAAGCACCGCGTCGCTGCTTGGCGCTGCGGGCGAGGTATACGCTTCCCCAGTGCCGACGTAGAGACGGTTGCGCTGCACGTCAATCGTCGGGCTGTTCCAGATTGGCGCGCCGGCAGGATGGAACCGGTCCGAACCCGCCGGAGTTTTCTCCCCGGTAGGCTGCGGCGTCTGCTCGATGCTGGACGCCGACCAGAGCTTGCGTCCCTCGATCGCGTCGAAGGCGACCACCGCGCCTTGAAACGTACAGCACGCGTAGCCGGGGTCCGCCGCGCTCGCCCATTCGCTGGACGACACGGGCACGAACACGCGGCCATCGTGATATCGGGGCGAACCGGTAATGGTGGCATCGGGGTGATCGTGCACGCGTGTACGCCACTGAAGCCTGCCGCTGACCAGCGCAATCCGGTATAGATTGCCCTGCATGTCGCCCGCGTAGACGGCCGCATCGGCGGAGGTGCCATCGATCGTCACGCTCGAGCGCACTTCGGCATCCGCCTGAAATGTCCAGCGCGCGCATCCCGACGCGGCATCGAGGGCAAACACACGCCCATCCTGCCCCCCCACAATAAGCGTATCGCCCACAACCAACGGTTGGCTGCGCGCGCGGGTCGCACCCGGATAGGAAAACGCCCACGCGAGCTCGAGCCGCGGGACGTCCGCTGCGTCGAGCTGAGCAACCTCTGCCGCAAAGAAGCGCCGGTTGGCCGCGTCCACGCCCCACCCGTCCATAACCAGTTGTTCCACCGACGGTCGGTTCTGTCCTGGCGGGCACATCGCTACCGGTTCATCCTTCGCGGAGGATCCGCCGTACTGGTCGGCGAGCGCGCGCTTCTGTGCATCCGACAGACCCTGCGCGTGGATGGCCATGGAGCCTGAAGTGAGCGCTTCGAAGATCGCATCGCCACCCAGCATCTGGAACGTCACGATGTGGGGTGCGTGCGGCACACCGCCGTTGTGGCATTGCGCGCAGCGAGACTCGAATTCGACCGTTGCATCGAACGGCGCCCGGCTAACCACATCGATCAAGGGCGTATCGTCAGCGTCGGCGGGACCGGATGACTCGCAGCCTGCGCTGAGGAGGGCCCCGAAAACACAAGCCACTAACGCCGCACGAATCACGAGCGCGCGCTCGCGGGAACGCAACCTATCGGTACGCTGCATCTTCGAAATGCCCCCTCCAGAAGGAAAACGCATGATGACGTTCCGCAACACGCGCCGCAAGAAGGGGCCCGAATCTTAGACGCGGTACGCGTCCGTCGAACGCTCGCCGTCACTCACCGCCGTCTTGCGTCGGCTCTGCTATCGGTTGATCCAGACCTTCGATCGGCCGGTAGTACGGTTTGCCTTCCATCGACTGGAATTTCTTCGCCCAGTTGGCAGACGCTTCATCCGGCGTAAAGGCCCAGTCCTGGCGGTGGTAGTTCCAACTGTCCGGATTCAGCGCCTGCGCTTTCTGCCAGTAACGGTCGGCGCGTTGCAGGTCACCCTGCTTCTGAAAGTACACTCCGAGCCGGAACGCAGGCTCGGCCAGTGACTGCTCTGCTGTGCGTGGCTCGAGTGTCACCGCACCAGCGCGCACATACACGCTCTCGCTTCCGTTGCGAACCCAGGCGGCGACCATCGGCGCGTAATCGTCTCGCCCGAACTCCATTTCGCCCATCTTGTGCTTCACGGCATAGGTGCCCTCATCGATTCGGCGCACGATCCCACGCTCGTCGATCCACACGGCCGACGGCACGTTCACCAGGTTGTACAGCGCACTGACCCGATGGGTTTCATCCACGAGACCGACGTAGGTGATCCCGGCTTTCTCGTACCAGGGCGCCGCAGCGGCGAGCCCTTCAGTGTCCTGGGCGACCGCAATGATCATGAAATTCGGATCCGCCAGCTTCTCGAAAAACACCTGCCAACCTGACAGGTCGAAGCGGCATCCTCACCAGCTTGCCCAGCTGAGCAGCATGATCTTCTTGCCTTTGAAATCAGACAGCGATTTCTCATCACCCTGCCAGTCGGGCAGCGTGAAATCCGGTGCGACCCCTTCCCGGATCAAAGCCTGACGTGTCACCGGAATGGCGCCAAAGCTCCAGACACCTTTGTCGTGATCCACCACGAACGGCTGTTGAATGCGTCGCGCAAGCTCTGTAACGCTAATCCAGGCGTCGTTCTCGCGACGAACGAATATCGCGCTGTCTTCGTCCTGGCGGACCGGTACACAGATGTCTTCGAAACACGCGCCTTCCGGCTTCAGTTCGAAGCCGTTAACCGCCGGTAAAACCGAGGGCTTAACCCACAGATCGGTCGCATCAGGCAGCACAGAGCCAACCTCCGTGACCCGATCTTCGAACAGCACCACCGCCGCCTGCGCAGGGGTGAGGAACCCCAACCCGGCCACTACGACCAAAACCGCACGCCAATGCGTCGAACAGTTCCAATGCATATTGCGTCTCCCAACGTTTCGTGCACGGAGACTAGGGAATCTCCGGCGAAATATCATCTCCTTCCGCCGTCCTGCGCGTCGAACAGTTGCCGGATGACTTCGTGGTCGCCACACTACGAAAAAAACAGAGGCACGATTTCCCGATGCATTTCTCTCACGCAGTCACGGCGCTCGTTCTCTCCTTCATCGCGGGTGCGTGCACCCAGACCGCAAGTGTGCCTGACCAACCGGAACCACCTGCCGCTGCGCAGCCCGATGCAAAAACGCTTCCAGACGCCAAGGACGGTATGCAGGCCATCGCAGACGCGGCGGCCGCGCGCTTCGCGATGCCCGGGAAGGCTCATTACGACCGCGCCTGCGCAACCTGCCACGAAGGCGCAATCAAGAAAGCGCCACACCGGGAGATGATCGGCTTGATGACGCCGCAGGCAATCCTGCGGGCGATCACCGACGGCGTGATGCAGACCGAAGCGTCAGTGCTGACCGATAAGGAACGGCTGGAGGTGTCCGAGTTTCTGGCCGGCAAAACGATGGCCGAAGCGCGCGAAGTCGAGTTGCCGGAATGTGCCGGCCCCATACCTCAAACGCCTCGACCGGTAGCCTTCGCCAACTGGGGACTGCAACCGCAGAACACACGTTTCATTCCGATGGACACCGGCGGTCTGGACCAGACCAACGTCAGTAGCCTCCAACCAAAATGGTCGCTGGCCTTTCCCGGCGCCAACCGCGCCCGCTCGCAGCCCGCTATTGCCGGCGATGTCCTGTTCGTCGGTAGTCATAGCGGTGCCGTCTTTGCGCTCGACCGCAACGACGGATGCGTGCACTGGCGGTTCCAGGCGTCGGGCGAGGTACGCACGGGCATCGTAACGAGTCCGGACGCACAGGCACTGTACTTCGGCGACGTGCTGGGCAACGTGTACGCTTTGAACGCGGGCAGCGGCGGCTTGCTGTGGAAGGATCGTGCAGACGACCATCCCAATGCAACGATCACCGGCACCCCCTCGCTTCATGACGGCAGTCTGTTCGTGCCTGTGTCGTCACTGGAAGTGAGTCTCGCCGTGGATCCTTCCTACGAGTGCTGCACATTCCGGGGTTCGGTCGTCGCGTACGACGCCGGCAGTGGGGAGCGGGTCTGGAAAACCTATACGATCGCCGAGCCAGCCACCGTGCAGAGCCAGAACCGCGCCGGTACCAACATGCGCGGCCCCTCGGGCGCAGTGATCTGGAACAGTCCGGCCATCGATGCCGCACGCAATCAACTCTACGTGGGTACCGGTGAAAACATGTCCTCCCCGGCAACTGAAACCAGCGACGCCATCTTCGCGATTGATCTGAGCGACGGAACGGTCAACTGGGTGTTTCAGGCCACGGCCAACGATGTCTGGAACACCGCCTGCGACACGGTCACCGACCACAGTTGTCCGCCGGAAGCCGGCCCCGATTTCGATTTCGGGTCCGCACCGCTGCTCACCCGGGCAAGTGACGGGCGCGACCTGGTGGTGGCCGGTCAGAAGTCCGGGGTTGTGCACGCACTGAACCCGGACACAGGCGCGGTGGCCTGGCAGCGGCGTGTCGGTCGCGGCGGCATCCAGGGCGGCGTGCACTTCGGCATCGCGGCGGCCCACGGCAAGGTCTTCGTCCCTATCAGCGACATGGCGGACGGACGCACCTACGACCACCCGGATCGCCCCGGCGTCCACGCGCTGAATGCCGCAACGGGTGAAACGCTATGGTACGCCGAGTGGCCGGACCGCTGTAACGGCCGGTCGTTCTGTCACCCGGGCGTCTCGCAGGCGATTACCGTCATCTCAGACATGGTGGTTGCCGGAGGCATGGACGGCATCGCCCGCGCGTTCTCCGAAAGCGACGGCCGCCTCCTGTGGGAACTGGACACAACTCAACCGTTCGAGACGGTTTCCGGAGACACCACGCGCGGCGGATCGTTCGGCGGCGCCGCCGCGCCGGTAGCTTTCGACGGCACGCTGATTCTTAGTTCCGGGTACGGGATCTATAATCACATGCCCGGCAATCTGCTGGTGACGCTCTCGCTCAGCGAGTAGCGCATCGTCACCGCCCCGGCCCGTCGACCCTGAGCGTCATAACGACGTCGTCGACGGAGTCGCCGGCAATTCTGAAGCGGTCGGCGACTACGCCGACTTCTTCAAACCCGAGCGTCTGATACAAAGCCCGGGCCGGAAGGTTGTGAGCAAACACCTTGAGGTCGACCCACACAAGGGCAGGTTCGCGTCGCGCAAACTCGAGCGCACGAACCATCAACGCGCGCCCCAGGCCACGTCCCCGGTAACCGCGCTCAATGCCAATACCCAACTCACACCGATGCGAAGCCGTGACCAGGGATTCGCCTTTGAGGTTAACGTGGCCTACCACCAATCCATCGTCTGCCCCAACCCACCAGCGCTGCCAGCCCGGTTGGTCGAGGGTCCTCGAGATTACCGCCGGGTCGGGCCCCCGCGGCCCGTCGGACGCGCCAGGCTCGAACGGCATGAAGTGCCAGTCATCGCCCACACCCGATTCCAACCGGTGGCGGTAGAAGTGCGCCGCCAGCGCATCGATATCCGCTGCGTCCCCCGGCTCGTCGAGACCTCGGATCTGGACGTTCACTTTCAGCCGCCTTCAACCGTCGCTCGACGTCGCCGATTGCGCGCGATCAGTCCTCGTGCACGCTAATCGCTGCACTGGGACAGACCTCGGCCGCCTGTTCCGCATGCCGGCGGAGTTCATCCGAATCCAGCTCGTCCACCAACACCACCGGATCGCCATCCGGACTCATCTTGAACAATTCGGGGTGGTTGTAGTAACACTCGCCCGCCCTGTAACACTTCTCCAGATCGACCTTAACGCGCATCTTTCGGCCCGATAATCAATAGGTTATCCAAAGTTCCTGAGGCGACCTGAAGCCACCGCTGTCGATCGATGGAGAACTGATGCCGGCGTGGACTGTGTCCCGGGCCTGCAAGTCAGGGAACGCTTCATGCAGCTTGGAACACGCAATGATCGCTTCCTGGCGTGCCATCGCGTAGCCCATACAGAAATGCTGTCCGATGCCGAATCCAAGGTGGCCCGGCTTGCCGTCTTTGTACCGACCTGAGCGGTTCTCTCGGCCCATGTGCAGATCCGCTCGGTGCACATCGAAGGTGTCCGGGTTTTCAAATACCCGTTCGTCACGGTTTCCGGCGCCGAGATAGAGAATCACCCCAGCGCGTTCCGGAATGACCCGGTCATGAAACTCCACCTCCCGGGTCGTGTGACGGAACTGCGCATGCACCACCGGATCGTAGCGCATCATCTCGACGAACACCTGGTTCCACAGTCCGGGATCCTGCTGTACGTCCGGATACTGGTCCGGCCGCGTGTACAGCATGTGGTACCACATGTTGGCGATCGCCTTGTCGGTGGTGTCCCCACCGGCTGCCAGCAGCAACGCCACGAAGCCTTTCACTTCGTCAGCATTCATCCGCTGGCCGTCGAGTTCTGCGTTGACGATGCGGGACAGCAGATCGGCACCGTCGCCGTCGCGACGGGCTTCGATCAGCGGATCGAGGTACGCCCACATTTCGTTTCGCGCCTGTATTCCGCGCGCCAGGTGCTCGCCGCCAAACCCGAGCCCTGCGATCAACGCCTGATACCAGCCTACGAAGGTGTCTTCGTCCTCGCGCGGCAAGCCCAGCATATTGGAGATGACGCGGATCGGCAGCTGACTGGAGAACTCAGCAACCAGTTCCGCCTCCCGCTTGGTCTTCAAACGAACCACGATCTCGTCTGCAATCTGCTCCACCATCGGGATGAAGTCGTTAAGACCCTGCCCCACGAACTGACCGGCGACAATGTTGCGCAACCATCGGTGCTGCGGACTATTGCCGTACTCGAGGATGTTCGGACCGAAGATGTGCGTGGATCCGAACTGATAGGGTCCGTCCGGTTTGTACACCGCGCGGTCGTACGAGTCGTTGTCCTGAAACACCGAGTCCACGTCCCAGTACCGCGAGATAACCCAGCGGTTGTGAAAGCGATCGTGAAACACGGGGTGATGGTCGCGTAGCCGCTTATAAAGCGGAAACGGATCCCGCTGAAACTCCGGGCCGTCGAACTCCCGCGGATCGATTTCGTTGGGCAACCCGCCGCCACTCTCGGTTGAAGATTCCGCTTCCGCCATCGTGCATCCTCCAACTGTGCGCTCTTCTATCGAAGGGCTAAACCATATCAATCTACTATTGAATCGTTCTCAATCTTTCACGTCTCGTCGCGTCTGCCAGAGTCCATCAGCCGATGCGTACCGGCAATTCCCAGCACGTTCTCATATCACCGACCCGCACACTGCGCATGCGGGGCGACACCGTTCCATCCAGCTGCAACCGGCGCGCGTTCTCCAGCACTACCGCAGACGCAGCCAACGCGTTGTCCCGCGTGATCGCAAACAGCGAGCGTGGCCGATCTTCGGGAATCGCGGGATGCAGCGACGGCGTACCGGTACCGGGACTGATGCCGGTTGCAAGGCCGTCTGCCCGGTACTGGCCGCGCGCTTCCCTGTGGCACATGTCCCGGCGATCGGCAATAAAACGATCGGGGTCTTCGAAGATGCGAGGATCGCGGTTCGCCGCCAGCACAGAACAGCGCACCAACGCGCCCTCTGGAAGCAGCAGGCCGAAACGTTCCACCTCGTGGCGGGTGAAGCGGTTCACCCACACAACCGGTTGAGAATGCCGCAGCGTTTCCAGGTAGGCGAACTTGAGGAACCGCGGCTCCTCGATCACCCGGGCCAGTTCGTCGGGGTTACCGAGCAGCAGGCACCACAGATTGGCCAGCGCGCCATGCAGCGTTTCGTGATCGGTTTCGAGCAACGTCGTTACCGCGTCGTCGGCGCTCACAGCGGCGTCAGCTTCCAGCAATGCCGAAACGACGTCCTCGCCGCGGGACTCACGCCGTTCGGCCAACAGACGATCGAGCAGCTCGCGCATCTCGGCGATGGCAGCGAGCCCCGCTGCTTTCGCGTTCGGCTCCCACCCAACCCCGCGCTGCATGGTCCAGTAAAGTTGGCTGAAGCGAATCAGGTCCGCATCCGGCACGCCCCACAGATGCGCGCGCATCTTCATCGCGAAGCGTCCGGCAAAGTCCAACGCCAGGTTGCCGCCACCGGACTTCGCCATGTCAGCGAACAGCGCCTCGGCCAGCGTTTCGCTGTGGGCGTCCATACCACGCTCCACCGCATAGAGTACCGGCAGCGCGTCATTCAGGTTGCGGCCGGGTGCATCCAGGCCGTAGTACCAGGTTTTGGGTCGGGTTTCGAAATTCGGCTCATCTCGCAGAATCGACGTCACGTCGTCGTAGCGCGTTACCCAGTAGACATTGGACAACCAATCCCGAAAACACGGATAGTTTTCGCGCAGTATGGTCAGGTACGGGTACGGATCGTCGGCAAACTCGCGCGAGATCAACTGTAACGGTTTGATCTTCTCGGTCGACTGACCGACGCGTTCGCGCTGGTGGACTTCGTACGTGCGAAAGCGCGTACCGCTCGTAGCGCGTTGCGGCACTTCGACCCCATTGAGGCCAAGCACTTTGTCCGGTTGCTTCGTCTCTCCCATGCCGAGTCAGTCCTCCACCGGAATATCGTTATCCTTGTTTCGATCGGAGCCCGCCCTGTCGTCAGGCAACGTCAAAGTCGAGCCAGAGTTCCCGCATGGACACGAGCCCGATTGGCCGAAGCGATTCGCCGTCGATGTCCTTGGGCATGCGCTCCACGTTGAGCCTCGGATTGCCTTCGCGAACCATATCCAGCAGCACCCGAGAGCCTTCTACTGCCTCCTGGTGCGATATCCAAGCGCCGGGGCACAGATGCGGACCCACGCCGAACGCCATGTGGCTGCACCGGCCTTCCTTACGGTAGCCGCTGCGCAACAGCTTGCCGCTGTACAGATCCTTCCGGAATATGTCGAAGGTCTCGGGATCCTCGAAGATCCGTTCGTCGTGGTTGGCTGAGAAGTCCACCATGTTCACCAGTGACCCAGCCGGGATCTTTACCCCGTGCATCTCCACATCGAAGGTATTGTGCCGCGGTTGCCCACCGATCGGCGTGGAGTGCCTGAGCGTTTCGTGGAAGGCTGAATCCCAGAGTTCGTCATCTGCATTTACCGCCGCAAATTGGTCCGGGTGCTGAAGCAGCAGATACCACATGTTAAGAATCGCACCGCGCGTCGTTTCGCCGCCGCCGCCAACAACCAGCGCAATGTTGGACGTGACTTCCTCGGTCGATAGGAAGTCGCCATCCACCTTGGTTTCGCACAGCTTGCTGATGATGTCCTTACTGACCGGGTTGCCCGCCTCATCGTGCAGGTACGTCGGTTCCTTGCGCCGCGCCTCCACAATACCCGACACGTAATCTTCGAGGTGCTGGCGCGCCTCCAAGCCCTGCTTGTGGGTTTCCGACGCACCCAGGCCCGACATCATCGAGTTGTACCAGTAGTAAAAGTCGGCCTGCGCTTCCTTCGGAAACCCCAACACCTCACAGACCACGCGTATCGGAAATTCGTTAGCGAACGCTTTGCCCAGTTCGACCGTGCGGACGTTGCCGTTCTGCAAAATATGCGGCGTGGTGTCCCCGGACGCGAGCTGGTTCGACCAGTCGTCAATCATCTCCTTTGCCAGGCGGCGGATCGCGGGAACGCGATGTTTGAGCGACTGGCCAACGAGATGCTGGCCATACAGGTTGCGGCGCCGGCGGTGTTCAACACCGGAGAGTTCGAGCTGTGTGTTGCCCAGCACCCCGCTCGAACTGCCCTTGGGAATCGTATTGAACCCTTCGTCGTCGAAATAGCAGGTCGTTATATCGTCGTAGCGCGTAACGTAGTAACAGTTGTGCAACTGATCGTGATACACCGGGTAGTGGTCGCGCAGAATCCGATAGTACGGGTAAGGGTTGCGGAAAAATTCCGGTGAATCGAAGATTCGCGGATCGAACAACGGCGTGCCGTCGGGCGCATGACCCATGTCCACGGCTTCGCCCTCTGGCATCAGCGGAAATTCCCGGACAGCCTCAGCGCCGCCGTCCTGAGCCCATTGACCCAGCATGTCACCCAGTTCCGGAGCCAGATTCGCCTCACTCATCGTCCGCGTCTCCCGCGCATTGGATCCCAAATAAGGTACCCCGCCCAACCACCCCAAAACAAGACCGCAACCGAGCTTGGCAAGCGCGGACCAGATTCGGTAACGTTGCCGGGTTGCTCGAGGAATACACGTGACCTACGTCATCACCAATGCCTGCATCAACGTCCGCGACGAATCCTGCATCGAAGTGTGTCCTGTGGACTGCATCTATGCCGACGAGGAAGACCAGATGTGTTACGTGCACCCAACCGAGTGCATCGACTGCGCAGCTTGCGAGTCTGCCTGCCCGGTAGGCGCGATCTTCGCAGAAGCGGACGTGCCCGCCGAGGCTCAGGAATTCACGGCGCTGAACGCTAGGTACTTCGAAGACAAGGAAGCCACACGGCTGCGCGTCGAAGAGATCGCGGCGGGTGGACCATCCGTTACCTGAAAGCACACGCGATGGCTGTAATCGACACCAACACAATCGAACCCTGGGAACGGCTACCCGGATGGCGGGGCCGGACGTTCGATTCACCCAGCATGAGCTTTGCTCACTGGGAATTCGATGCCGGCGCAACCATCCACGAACATTTCCATGAGCAGGAAGAAGTGTGGCACGTGGTCAGCGGCGAACTCGAAGTGACGATCGCCGGCCAGACAGCCCATGCCGGACCCGGCGTAGTGGCAATCGTTCCAAGCGGCACGCCGCACAGCGTACGCGCGCTATCCGACGGTATGGCGATCGTGGTCGATCATCCGCTCCGTGCGGACGAACAGCCGTCTACCCGCTAAATCCGGCGGAAAACGTCGTATAGGAAGCCGACCGGGCTCGTTCGCCGCCGCATTCACTCACTGAAACGAATGTGCAGTTCGCCGTCGTCGATTTCGACCATCTCGATGCCATTGGCGAAACTGCTCCAGAATCCAGGGTTTCCGCCGAACTGCTCAACCAGATCTACGTTCTTGAGGTTGCCTAACCACGCGTTCGGAACCGGCACGCCCATCACGCTGACCCCGCGCAGGATCACCGCCGGACGCCCGGCCCGGTAGTCGAGTTCCAGGCCGGCATTCACGCGCAGCGTTTTGCCTCCCAGGACGGGCATGTCCGGGTCCACCGGGATCAGAAGCTTGGCGCTGGCGAGACTGTCTGAGAGGTCGAGCGCGAAACGCCGCGCCAGATCGGGATTGCTCGCAACCAGCGCGTTCAACTCACGCTCCGACAACCGCACGTCGCGGGCACCGGGATCCTCGCTGTACTTCTCCGGCACCAGGCGTCCATCCGCGTCGAATCGATCTTCGGGGACATCCCGTTTCGCCTGTGGCAACACAGACGCGGGATCCACGCCGATCGTGCGCAGCTTGTCGTCCAGTTTCGCCTGCTCGCGCTTCGAAAGCTCAACGGGGCGGAAATCCGATGCAAAGAAGTGGCTGCGAATCACCCAAACCGTGAGTCCGACAGCGACGAGGACCGCGACCAGCACGATCAAAGCCACCTGTTTGCCCGAAAAACCCCGCTTGGGTTCCGTTGCCAGCGCGTCCGATTCAGCCATGATCCTGTCTACCGTAACGGTTCAACTTGCAAGCCGCTCGAAATCCACCTCCGGAAATCCCGCGTCGGCAGACTCGCGCAGCTTGTCGTAGTAGACGTTGGCGCCGCCGAAATAGATCAGGACGCGCGGATTCCGTTTTTCCAGATTGGCCCCCATCATCCAGGAGTGCACCTTGTCGCCCTGCGCCATCAGTGTCTGACTGTGAATGTCGGCAACGTGCGCCGTCCACTCGGTTTCTGCGTCCTGCTTGGGTTCGCACAGGTCGAAGCCGCCACGCTCCATCTTGTTGATGCAATCCACGATGTACATTACGTTCTGCTCGATCGATGTGGGCAGGTTGGCGAAGGGTGCTTGCGGACCCGTTACCATGAACAGGTTCGGGAAGTCGGCGACGAACACACCCATGATGGAACTCGACTCGGTGTCCCACTTGTCGCGCAACAGGAGCCCATTGCGTCCGCGAATCGGCAACGCTTCCTGCGCCCCGGTGTATGCCTGGAAACCGGTCGCCAACACGATGATGTCGAGTTCGTAGTCATTCTTGGCGGTCTGGATGCCGGTCTCGGTGATCCGAACCAGTGGTTCGCGCTCGCCAATGTCCACCAGTTTCACGTTGTCGCGGTTGTACGCGGCGAAGTAGTTGTGATCCAGAGGCGGGCGTTTGGCAAAAAACGGATACCCCTTGGGCGTGAGCATTTCCGCGGTTTCCGGATCTTCAACAATCTCCTTCATCTTGCTGACAACGAAATCGCCCGCGATTCGGTTCGATTCCGGATTCGTAAGCAGATCGTCGAAGGTCTCGAACACGAATCGGAAACTGCCGCGCGGCCAATGCTCTTCGAAAATCTTCTGCACCTCATCCGGCGGCGTGTCGGCCAGATTTCGCCCTACTGGACTGTCGAACGCCATGCCGAAGACGTGGTTGCGACACTTATCGATGACTTCGTCGTAGTTGGCCTTGATCTCTCTTTCCCACTCCGGCGTCATCGGTTTCTGAACCGCCGGCATGATGAAATTCGCGGTGCGTTGAAACACCGTAACGCTCTCGGCGGTTTCGGCCATAACCGGCAGCATCTGAACGGTAGTGGCACCGGCACCGATAATGCCCACCCGCTTTCCGGCATAGTCGAGTCCTTCCTCCGGCCAGCGGGCGGAATGGAAAAGCGGTCCTTTAAACGTGTCCATGCCTTCGAATTTCGGGATGACCGGCTCTGAGATCATGCCCATCGCGCTGACGAAATACTTGCACGTAACCTGTTCACCCGACTCGGTTGTTATCAACCAAAGGCCTGTATCTTCCTGATAATCGGCGTTGACCACGGCGGTGTTCAATTGAATGTGCGGCCACATGTCGCAACGGTCAGCCACGAAATGCATGTAGCGCAGGTTCTCCTCCCAGCCGGGATACCGTACTGACCAGCTCCAGTCCTGCAACAGCTCCTTCGAGAAGGTAAGGCAGTAGTAGTAGCACTCGCTATCGCTCGCAGCTCCGGGGTAACGGTTCCACGTCCAGGTTCCGCCGATGTCGGACGCCTTGTCGAAGACGCGGATCGACAGACCGGCTTCCCGCACGTAGTGAATGAGTGAGAGACCGGCGAAGCCGGCGCCGATCGCAATTACGTCGTAATCGGGTTCCGTTCGAGAAGCCACTGCCTGTCTCCTGTTTTGTGGTCGTTCGGTCGGGGTGAGCATACCTGCTCACGGAATGCTCTATCAAACACAGGCGCAAGCCGGAAAAACCATCCGATCCGGCGTTTCCAAGCGCCCTGTCCCGCGGAAACGGTATTCTCGTCGCTAGCAAAATCGGATCATAACCGGCCAAAACCCGGGGCCGGTGCCTCAAATTGCGCACGCGTAACCGATTCGATGGATTTTCGACCCCAATTGCGTCAAACAGTTGATCGAATCAGGAGGATGGATCGTTTTGCCCGTCCCCAAACATGAACATGACCTGGCCCTCGTCCGCGCGTTGATCGACGGCGACCGCGCAACGTTCGATCTGTTCTTCCAGCAGTACTTTCCCCGGCTGTTCCGGTTCTGTGCAAAGCGCATCGACGACGACAATGCAGTCGAAGACATCGTGCAGGAGACGCTGATGAAAGCCCTGCGCCACCTGCCCTCCTACCGTGGGGAAGCGTCGCTGTTCACCTGGCTATGCCAGATCTGCCGCAGCGCAATCAGCGACTGGTACCGCAAACACGGCCGTCATTACGACGCGGCCCGGAGTACCGGCGAGTCCCCGGAGGGACGATCTGAACTCGAAAGCCTGGCCGTTACGCACCCTTCGTCCGAGCAGGAGGCCTCATTGAAGGAAATCGTACAGATAACGCTGGACCATCTGCCGCAGCGCTATGGCGATGTGCTCGAGATGAAATACGTCGCCGGGTACTCCGTGAAGGAGATCGCCTCGAAGCTGGATGTAACCGCCATCGCGGTTCAGTCACTTCTGTCGCGAGCCCGGGACGCATTCCGCGACGGCTTCACCGCGTTGCAACAGGAATCCCGATCATGAGCCAACTCGACGAAAAAGACATCGAACGCCTGATGAATCTCGCGGGGCCACGACCAGAGCCACCGGACGATATCGCACAACGGGTAAAGGCGAACGCGCTGCAAGCCTGGGAAGGCCGCATATGGGAAAACGACGCCGATACCGCAATCGAACCAGCGCTTGCAGCAGCGCCGCGGCGGCGATGGCAGCCGTTCGCGATTGCCGCGTGTGCGTTAATCGCTGCGGTAGCTCTCGTGTCGACCCGACCACAGTCCGGCGGCGCCATTGACCTCGCCGGCGAAGTGATCTACGCCGACGGCGGCTACGTGCTGCGCGGCAACGAACTGGGCACCGGGCGCAATATCGCTGCGGGCGCGCTGTTGCGCACCGGCGCCGACGGTCACGTGAACGTGCGTCTCGATACGCGTACAACACTGCGAATTGCGCCCGACAGCAGCGCAACTCTGCGCTCGAAACACGAGATATGGTTGCACGACGGGCGCGCGTACGTTGACTCGACGTCCGACGAAGAATCCGTCGTCATCTTCACGGACGCATTGTCCGTGCGTGATGTGGGAACGCAGTTCGAAGTATCCGTCTCCGAGGGAGTCACCGAAGTGGCCGTGCGCGAAGGCGCGGTGAACCTGGCCGTTGCGAGCGAAACGGTGCGCGCTGCTGCAAACGACGGCACTGGAGAACTCGTGCGCGTCGCCGCGGGCCAGGTTGCGCGAGAGGCAATCAGCAGCACGGATCCCCGCTTCGACTGGACCCACCGGGCTGTCGGTTGGCCGGACGTATGGGGCGGAAGCCTGGATGAACTGCTGGAAGTGGCTGCGCGAGAAGCAGGTCGCACGTTGGTCTATGTAACGCCGGCGGCGAAGATGCAAGCCAAGCAGGTGATGGTGCCGCTGCCGCTGCAGCATCTCGAGTTCACGGAAGTGATCGACGCAGCGCTGGACACCGTACAGAGATTCGAAGTACAACCGGGCCCGGCCCATGAGTTGCGGATTGGCATGCGCCGTCGCTGAGGTGCCGATATGAGCACCCACGTTACTCGACTGTGTTTCCTGCTGATGCTGATGCTCGCATCGGCCGACGTGCAATCCGCCGCACCCGGTAACGCGCCGGAGAACGCATCTTCGCGACCGCTGTTCGACGTGCTACGCGAGTTTCAGGCACGCGGGGTACCGCTTTCATTCAGCTCCAATATCGTGCGACCCGCGTACCGGGTGTCGGCGATCCCGGAAGGCCAGGACAACTTTGCGCGATTGTCTGAGCTATTGGCGCCGTTCGGCCTTTACGTTGAGCGCGCCGAGCGCGTCTGGTTCGTGCGGCGCAATGTCAGAACGACGGACGATCCGCCGGCACCGCCACCTGCACCAGCGGCGGTAGCCGAGATGATCGAAGAAATCGTTGTGACGTCATCCCGGTACGCCCTCGTGGACCGCAACCGCGCGTCACACACCACGCTCGACTCAGACGACTTCAACGTACTTCCTGAACTCGGCGACGACGCACTGCGCGTAGTGCAACACCTTCCCGGTACCGCTTCCCTCGGCCTCTCCGCCCGCCCGCACATCCGCGGCGGCTTACAGGATGAAACCCTGCTGCTCTTCCACAACGTCGAACTTCTGGAGCCGTTTCACCTGAAGGACTTTCAGAGCGTGTTCTCGACGCTCAATCCGAGCGTAATTGAGTCCATCGAGGTGTACACCGGCGGTTTTCCAGCCCGTTATGGCGGCCGGATGAGCGGTGTGATGGATATCCGTGCTCACGACCAGTTTGTGCGGCGCCTGGGCGGCGAATTGGCCGTAAGCCCGTTTACCTCCTCCGCGCTGTTGTATGCCACCAGCGAGTCGGGCGACCAACGCATGACCCTCTCTGCTCGTCGAGGCAATCTGGACTGGATCACCCGTCGCCTCAATTCTTCCGTGGGCGAACCGTCCTACTCCGACTGGTTCGCGCGCTACGCATTCTCGCCGCTCGAGCACGTGGACGTAGACGTCGGTGTGCTGGCGTACGACGACGACGTCGTCCTTCAGGACCTGGAAGACGGCGTAGGCGAGTTTGCGCACTCCCGCTACGAGAACGCCTACGCGTGGGTGCAGATATCGCGACAACTGTCGCCCACCTGGCAGAGTCACACGCTCCTCTCCGCAGGTCGAATACGTCACGGTCGCGACGGCTTCATCAACGACGACGAAGCGGATGAGAGTGTCGCCACAATCCGGGACCGGCGACGCTTCGAAGTCTTCAGCCTGAGCCACGCGTACACCCAGGAACTGGGTGTACGCGTGGCAAGCGAATACGGGATCAAACTCGTCTACCAACGCGGCCGCTACCGCTATGATGCGGTGATCGAACGGGGCGAACTCGCCGAGCTGATCGACATACCGATCGACATCGCGCGTGCAATCGCGTTGAACCCCAATGGCTTGAGCGGCAGCGCGTTCGCGAGCCTCAAATCCGACCTCAGCGAGCGTTGGCACGCAGAGCTGGGATTGCGCTGGGATTTTCAGGACTACGGTCCCCCGGCGTTCGAACAGCAGCTGAGTCCCCGCTTCAGTCTGCGATTCGATCCATGGTCGGATGCAGCCTTTCGCCTGTCTGTGGGCCGATTTTTCCAGCCCGAAGGCATCAACGAGCTGCAGGTGTCAGACGGCCTGGTGGACTTTCAGTCCCCCCAGCGCGCCGACCACGCAATTGTCAGTTTTGAACAATCCGCCAGAAACCACGCCCTGGTGTTCCGCGTGGAGGGGTTCGCGAAAGCGTTTCACAACCCCAAGGTGCGTTTCGAAAATCTGTTCAATCCACTGGTTCTGCTCCCCGAGGTAAAACCGGACCGGATACGCATCGCCGCTACCCGCGCCAAGGCGCGAGGCGTTGAGGTATCGTTGCGCTATCAACCCAACGACACCGTGAGCCTGTGGACCGCCTTCACGCATGCCAGCGTGAAAGAAAAGGTAGCCGGCCGGTGGCGCTCGCGCCGTTGGGACCAGAAACAGTCGCTAGACGCGGGCCTGTCGATCGAGCGTGGCCGCTGGAGTTTTGCGGTCGTTTCCAGCTGGCACTCCGGGTGGCGCTCTACCGCGCTGCCGCTGTCGATTGACGAGATCGAACCCGTAAACCTCGACTTCTACCGAACCACACTGCGCGACTTTCACTCGCTGGACGTGCGACTGAACCGCCAATGGCGCTTTGGACGGCACGCGCTCAACGCGTACCTCGAGATCACCAACGGGCTGAACCGCACCAACATCGGTGGTTTCGAGTATGAGCTGGAGGAAGACGACGACACCGGGGAGTTGGAAGTTGTACGCGAAGCCCGCGACATGTTGCCGCTTGCCCCGTCGATCGGTCTGCGCTGGACATTCTGAATCCTGCGCTCGATATTGCTGCGCTTGCGGTACCATGCGCACCATCCATCGACCGAAGAATTCAATGAACCGCGCACAAGATGCCCTGCAGCGCCTCAAGGACGGCAATCGACGTTTTGTCTCAGGTACGACGCAACTCGACGCGCAAGCGCGCGCCCGAGCGCCAATTTCAGACAAGCCTCAGGAGCCGTTCGCCGTCATCCTCGGCTGTTCCGACTCACGCGTACCGGCGGAAATCGTGTTCGATCAGAGCCTGGGTGATCTGTTCGTGATTCGCATTGCCGGAAATATCGTTGCGCCATCCCAGATTGGCAGCGTCGAGTTTGCCGTCGAAGCGTTCGGCACGCGTTTGGTGGTAGTGCTGGGTCATAGCGAATGCGGTGCAGTGGACGCCACACTGGGCGAATTGACGCGCGAACAGGCGCATCGCTCACCCAATCTGCGCTCGATTGTGGACCACATCAAGCCGGCGCTCGAACCGCTGGTGGCGGAGTTCGCCAACAACGAAGACTCCGCGGCGTTGATGACCCGCGCGGTGCGCGCCAACGTCGACCGTTCCGTCGAACGGCTGCATTCGCAATCCGAGGTGATCGCGCGTTTCGTCAAGGACGATGGGCTAATGATCGTAGGCGCTGAATATTCGTTGGCTGAACGTACCGTTACGTTTTTTGATCGGCATGCAGATCTGCATTGAGCCCGCCCCACTGAACGCCTTCCGAGCTGATCGCTTCCACCATACCCGTCTGGCTGTTACGACGAAACAGCAGCCCAGACTTGCCTGACAACTGTCGCGCCTTGACGACCTCTCCCGACGGAGTACGCACCAGAGTCCCCGCGGTAACATAGAGTCCAGCTTCCACCACGCACTGATCGCCAAGCGAGATACCGATACCGGCGTTGGCTCCCAGCAGACTGCGCTCGCCTATCGCGTTCACCTGTTTGCCCCCGCCGGAAAGTGTCCCCTGAATCGACGAGCCAGCCCCCACGTCCGACCCCTCACCCACGATCACCCCTGGTGTGACTCGACCTTCCACCATGGCCGCACCGACCGTACCGGCATTGAAGTTCACGAAGCCTTCGTGCATGACCGTGGTCCCTGGCCACAGATGCGCTCCAAGGCGCACCCGATCTGCATCCGCAATGCGGACACCAACCGGCGTCACGTAGTCGACCATGCGGGGGAACTTGTCGATGCCATACACAATAAGGTGATGGTGCATCGATGCCACGCGGTCACGCAGCTCGTCGACGCGTTCCGGCAGCACCGGGCCCGCCGACGTCCACGCCACATTGGGTAAGAGTCCAAAGATTCCGTCTAGGTTGATCGCATTGGGGCGGTACGCACACTCGGAGAGCAGGTGAAGACGCAGGTAGACGTCCTCGACGCCGTCCGGCGGCAGCGCTACGCTCGCAATCTTTGTTTCCACCGCTTCCGACGCGATGATGCCGACTTTCTCCGCAAGGCATCCGCGCTGACGAGGTGCATTCTCTCGCGGGTACCAGGTGTCGAGTGGCGCGTTGGTCTCGGCGTCGCGATAGCAATGGCCCCAGCGTTCGATCGAGTCAGTCATGCGTTAGTCCCGTTTTGAGCAGTATTCGGAGCATGTTGCTCAGAACATATTCCTCAGAACATAGAGTTGTTATTTTTCGAGGTGGCCGGTACAACCTGCAACACATCCCAGTGCTCTACGATCTTTCCGCCCGGATCGAAGCGAAAGATGTCGATACCCGCGTACTCGTGATCTCCGGGCCACTGTTGATGGCAATGTAAAACCACATATTCGCCGTCTGCGAAAACGCGTTTGAAGTCGACCCGCTTGCCGGGGTACTCGGCCGCCATTCGTTCGAAGTAGTCGACGAATGCCTGCGGACCATCCCCAACGTCAGGGTTATGCTGAATGTACGTCTCGCCGACGAATCGCTCCACGGCCTCGCGCGGGCGACCCTGATTGAACATCATGTCGTAAAACGCCTGGGCGTTTCGCTTGTTGCTCTCCGGATCCATCCCGTCCTCCACATGAGTTAACCCGCGAAAACATCACAACCCTCGGCGCGCAAGGGTAGCGCAACGCGGCGACAACCGCCTGCGCCCACTGCAAGGCGCTAACGCATAGGGAGCGACTGAGGTACTCTGCGCCCTGGAACGGGTTGGGTCGTGGGTATGTCCCGCATAGAGCATCTGCTCAACGAACTGCGCCGCCGGCGCGTGCTGCGTGCATTATCGATATACGCTGGTGCCGCCTGGCTCCTGATCAGCGTCTGCGACATTGCATTGCCAATGTTCAACGCACCTGACTGGATGATGCGTACACTGATCTGGGCAGCACTCGCAGGCCTGCCGGTTACAGCCCTAGTATCCTGGTTCTTCGACATCACTCCCATTCGGCCCGAACAGGCCTCCACCGCCCGTAAGCATCCTTGGGACGTGGTGGTGATCGCCGTATTGCTCACAGCCTTGGGTGTGTCGATTTTCTTCAACCTTGCACGCCCCGAATCGGTGGGCGAAGTACCCCCGGCCTCCGTCGCAGTGATGCCGTTTACCGACAGGTCCGCGGACCAGGACCACGCTTTCTTTGGCGATGGACTCGCCGAAGAGTTGCTCAACCTGCTAACTCAGAACCCAGCGTTGCAGGTTGCGGCCAGAACGTCGTCATTCAGTTTTCGCGACACAAAACTGCCCGTCACTGACGTCGCGCGTCAGCTCCAGGTGGCGTACGTGCTCGAAGGCAGCGTCCGGCGCGACAACGAAAAGCTGCGCGTAAGCGCGCAACTGATTTCCGGGCGGGACGGCTACCATGTCTGGTCCGAGACGTACGACGAAGCCTTCAACGACGTATTCTCGATTCAGGAAAAAATTGCACTGCAGATTGCTGCGGCATTGGAAGCGGGTGCGCTCGGAGCTCGGCACGTACGCCGCACCGACCCGAATGCGTACCTGAGCTATCTGCGCGCAAGCCACCTTGCCCGAACCGGGACGCCGGATTCCATGCAGCAGGCTGTGGAACTTTTCGAGCAGGCCCTGGCCGTCGACCCGGAATACGCACCCGCCTGGTCCCGCCTGTCGAGCGTGTACGGCAGCCTCGCGAGCCGCGGCCACATGGACTATGAGTCCGGCTTCGAAGCGGCAAAGCACGCTGCCCGGCGCGCGATCGAGGCGTCCGCAGACCACGCAGACGGCTTCGTGCAGCTGGCGTGGATTGCGCACCGCTACGAAGGCAATCTGGCGGCGGCTGCGCAGCATATTCAGCAGGCGTTGTCACTGGAACCGCGCAGCGTATCCGTTCTGCAGAGCGCGGCTGTGCTGATGTTGCAGCTCGGCCAGATAGACGACGCAATCGCGGTGCTCGAACATTGCGCCAAACGCTCACCGCTGGACGCGAAAGGTCACTTCAACCTGGGCGTGGCCCGAAAATACGGCGATCGCCTGAACACCGCTCTGCAAAGCTTCCAAACGGTAACCACCCTCAATCCGGACTATGACGGCGTGATCTTTCAGCTCGCAGAAACCCTGCTTCTGATGGATCGGCCGGACGACGCGCTCGCAAACTTCGAACAGCTGGAAGGATTCCGCAGGCCCTACGGGCGCGCGCTGGTCGAACATGCACGAGGCAATTCTGACGCGTCCAACGCCGCGCTTGCGCAACTGATCGATGGCTGGGGCGACGACTGGCCCGGAACGGTCGCTGACGTGCATGCGTTTCGCGGCGAACTCGACCCGGCGTTCGAGTGGCTGGAACTGGACTTTCAGAAATTCGGCGCGGCCGGCTGGGGCGAGCTCAAACTTCAGCGGCTGCTCGACAATCTGAAAGGGGATTCCAGATGGCACGAGCTGCTAGAGCGCGCCGGAGCCACCGACGAACAACTGGCCGCGCTCGCGATTGATGTTTCGTCACTGCGCTCAACCCACCCCAAACCAACCGAGTGAACAACGAGTGACGAACGACTACCAAGGAATCGTACCCTACCTCTTCTACGACGACGCAGCCGAGGCTCTGGAATGGTACCAACGCGTATTCGGATTCGAGGAAATTGGTCGCTGGCACAACGACACCGGCACCCTCCAGAATGCCGAGATGCGTGTTGGCACTACCGAGCTTTGGATCGATGGTTCCGGCCGACGCCAGGACACCGATGAACGACCGCACTGGATAGGTATCTGGGTCGACGACGTAGACGCGGTCTACGATCGCGTAACGGCCGCCGGCGTCGATTGCGAGCCGCCGGTGAACCGCGAATTCGGCGTGCGTATGTTGACTGTGGCGGACGGGATGGGTTACCTCTGGGGATTCATCAAACGCATCTGATGCTGCGTCGGCCCACACCGTCGCTATAGCACAAAATTTGGGAGGTTCACGTCGTGTCGCGTTTAGTGCTGCTTGGCGGACCTACTGGCGTCGGGAAATCCACGACGCTCGCGAGACTGCTCAACAAACTACCAGAGCTCGCGCTGCTCGACGCCGACGACGTGTGGCGCATTTCCCATGACCTTGCCGTGGAAGGGACGCGAAAATTTGCGATCGGCAATGTTGTGAGCGTGCTTCAAGGCTACGCGATGGCAGGTTGCGAGACCGCTATTCTCGGCTGGGTATTCGCCCGCTCGCTCCTCTACGAGCCGGTAATCGCCGGGCTGAAGGACTCATTCGACGAATCGCATCAACTGTATCTAACCGCATCGCCGGAGGCGCTCAAGATCCGTCTCGAAAGCCGCAACGAGCTACACAGGTTGGACTATTCCATCAGCCGCCTGGAACTCATTGAGAAACTGCCATATCCGCAGATCGACACCACCGGTCTGTCGCCCGACGACGTTGTTGCACGGGTAGTCGAACACATTCGCGTTATATGACGTGTTGATGCTGCTCCTTAGCAATCCAAAAAAGCGAACGCCGATTGCGATCGCACCTACACCCCTTCTACAAAAGCACGAACTGTCGGGTGTTCCCGGACACCACGAAGTGCTTGGTGACCGGGAAGGTGAAGGATACTCCAGCATGCCGCTGAACAAAGCTCGTCCTCTAGCGCCTCGCTTAGCCACCGCGCAATCATCTCCGCATCGTCGCTGCCTACGTACGCCAGAAGTCTTTCGGATGGGGCGACAAACTGTTGGGTAGCAATGGTATTTAACTCTTCGAGCATGTTGCTCGCTTGTCGCGTCAAACCCAGTTGGTTGTAAACAGAAGCCGCCATTGCCACTGTAATGTCGCGCGCCGAAGTTTCCCGGCCAATGCCAATAGCGTGTTCGACGTTACGCACCGCTATCGACTCCTCTCGCGATCCGGCGGCGGCCATCGCAAGCGCTAAGTACCCGTGCACCGCACTCGGCATCATAGAAATTGCGTTCTGCGCAGCATCCGCCGCGACGGCATACTCTTCGAACCACCACGCATTGATCGACAAACTGAACCAATGAAAGTAATTCTGTGGATCGAGGGCAATCTTCTTCATTTCTAATGTAAGCACATCCGACCACCGTCCCTGCATCATGCGTACAACGACCAGAAAATTGATGGAGTAGATGTCGTTCGGGGACAGTTCATACGCTCGCTCGAGTAAAACTCGAGCCTCTTCAAAGCGACCACTCCCGATTCCTAATACCCCCAGTGCGAGAAGCGCGCGCGCCTCATCCGGATCGATCTCCAGAGCCCGCCGAGCATTGCGCCTAGCCTCCTCCTTCAGTTCGTTGATGCGGACGCGATCCGGCTCGAAATCGGGCCACGGCACCAATAAAGCCTGATAGAAGGCTTTACTTGCATAGGCCGATGCGAACTTCGGATCCGCGTCGATTGCACGGTCTAGCTCAGAATAGACCGGCCCAATCGGTGCCAGCGGCGAAACTAAGGAATTTGCACGAAGATAGTGAGCGTATGCCAACGGATTCTTAGTCGGGGGCTCGCTCTCTGGCGCGCGATCACCCGCGGACACGCGCAGTTTGAGCGTTCGCGCGATTCGCCTGGCGATCGCGACTTGGATATTGAAAACATCTTGCAACGGTTCCTGAAACGCATCCGACCACAATTGTGTTCCGGATTCTGCGTCGATGAGTTCCACGTTCAGACGAACTTGTCCGTCCGAGTAGCGCACACCGCCCGCCATAATCGTTTGTACGTTCAGTTCATCCGCAATCTCGGCAACAGACTTCTCCGTGTTCGCATACCCCAACATAGTGGTTCGCGCAATGACTGAAAGGCCGTCCACCTTTCCGATCTGAGTGAGAATCTCCTCGTGAATACCAGATGCAAAGTAATCGTCGTTCGGTTCAGGACTCAAGTTGCTGAAAGGTAACACCGCTACGGAGTTTTGCAGCACCTCCGCCGCCGGATGGGTGTCCGGACCGAAATCGCGCTTCGCGTCGTGATTCTCGCCAAGGTCGGCCCCCGAGCCAAACCACCATACTGCGCCAGCGAGCAGCAGCAACACCACCCCGGCGATTATCGTCAAGCGTGGGTGCCGCTGGGGTACCACCCCGCGTACGACGTTGGCCTGCCCGAGCTGAATTCCGCCTAACGCGCCCAGCAACGTCTGGCGAAAGTTATCAAATGATAGCTCAAATCTCGCTATCGCCTGCCTATTGTTCAGGCTCAATCGAAGTCCAGGGGGCAACTCCGTAGGCGCGAGATACACAACCAACACGTCACAACCTTCTTCCTGCGCGAAGTTCAACTCTCGGCGGCAATGCTCGCTGGACACGGAAGCGGGTGAAACAAAGAACAGAAACTTCGAGCACCCCTGAATAGCATCCGCGAGAGCCTCACTCCACTCGACACCAAGAGTGATACCCTCGTCGTACCAGAGATTCACCTCGTGCGCAGCCATCCACGCAATTTCGGCAAATACTGCCTCCGCATCCTTATGTGAGTAGCATACAAAAACGTACGGGTCGCTTCCGCGATAGGCGGTCGGCTTGTCCACTAAACTCCCTGCCCGGCCATGGCAGCGTCAGTATATGCTCTCGCGACCGGAGGCGTTCAATCTCGCGGGAATGACGAATCAACACGACTTTAG
Organism: Candidatus Azotimanducaceae bacterium; assembly: GCA_965216695.1. Lineage (GTDB taxonomy): Bacteria > Pseudomonadota > Gammaproteobacteria > Pseudomonadales > Azotimanducaceae. The sequence goes on from OZ244212.1 coordinate 877,074, forward strand.
CAGGAACCTTTGCCTATGCTGACTGCCAAACTCGCCACGGTGAACAGAAAACAGACAATGAAACGAATTACTATCACCTTGCTCGGCGTTGGTCTGTTAGGCATGGCCGCGTCGTCATTCGCCGAAGACACACGACCATCCCACGACCCCAATCAGTGCACGGACGCCGGCCTCGCCCTGGGTGGCTTCGATGTGGTGAGCTATCAGCAGTCCGATGGACCGGTGGTCGGCAGCAAAGACATTACGGCCTTACACAACGAGCTGGTGTACCGATTCGCGAGCGCCGCCAATCGCTCCCTGTTTGAGCGCGATCCACGCAGGTTCCTACCTGAGTATCGAGGCTTCTGCGCTGCAACCCTCGCCATGGGCCGCCTCGCGTGCCCTGACTACACCAACTTCAAAATCGAAAACGGCCGACTGTTATTGTTCGAACTGGCCGGATTTACCAATGGCCGAACGGTATGGAACAGTGATCCCACGGGATTCAAACGCAGGGCAGATGAAAACTACGAACGGCTCCTGGCACCTGGCCCGTAGCACTTCACGCGCGCTGATCGGGTGGGTTCTGCCGTGGCTGGTCTCGATTCCCGGACACTGCGACCTGTCGTTGGGTATTCACACCGAAGAACCCGCAGCCGTCGCCGACTTGCTGAAACAACTGACACCCGGCGGCGAGTCCATTGCGATCGTGCCCTACTTCGACGCAAAGCAGCTGACCAACGACCTTGCCAGTCAAACCCTCGACCTGGCCCTCCTCGAGGATCCGCTTGCCCCGATTCGCGGTGTGAACGTGATACGCGAACTCTATCCGCGCGTGCTTCATGTTCTGCATCGAGCGGACCGCGCCGCACCTGGAATTGAGGACCTGTTCGCAGATGCCAAGGTATGGTCGGGTGCCCGCGATGGGCTGGCTTGGCGGCTTTCTCGGGCAATCGCCGATGACTACGACTTAGACGGCGAAACCCTTTGGCTGGACGATCCATGGTCGGATGAACCAGACGTGTATTTCATGTTTGGAGGCATTCTCGAGCAGGATGCCCGCAACAGACTCACCGGATTTCGATTGTGGAGTCTGGACGACCCCACCCGTCTGATGCACGGCAGCGTAGCCGAGGCCTTCAGCCTAAGGTATCCGAACTTGCGCCCGTTCATCTTACCGGCCGGGCTGTACCCTGAGCTTAGTGCTGAACCTGCGCTCACCATCTCGGTAACCACTGTCCTCGCAGCTCGCGCCGGGTTGGAGGAGGAACGCGCATATAGCGTAGCCGCCGAACTCGACCGCGCCATGCCCCTCGTCGCCGCCGCATACCCATTAGCCGGCCTGCCACAGCCGATGCGCGATACCGGCGCACGATACCTGAGCCTGCATCCCGGTGCACAACGCTACGTGGACCGCAACCTACCATCGTTTCTCGAACGCTACGCGGAGATCTTCGCACTTGTGGCGACGATTATCATTGGTGCGATCAGCAGCGTTCTCGCATTGCAACGACGCCGCCGGCAAACTCGCAAAGACCGTCTGGACCAATACTACGAACGGGTCCTCGAGCACCGCGTGGATGGTGTTGCAGACGAAGCCGCCCGCCAACGAGCCAAGGGCGAGATTCAACGCATCCAAAAAGAAGTCTTTTCGCTTGTGGCCGCGGAGCGAATCGATGCAGATGCGGCCCTCGTCGCTTTTTTGAGCCTGTCCAATCAGTTGCTCCAAGAAGCCGATAGCAGCGACTCGCCCTGACCGCGCACTCTACAGCTCATTTACCACATAGACTTTTCTGAATTCGAGCGGGAAACACGCATGCGCAAGCGCTCCAGCACCGCTTATGTTCGCGCGCGATGAACGAAAGCTTGACGTTGCTGCAACGGTTGCCAACCACGTCCATAAAACCTCCATAGTCTGATATCACGCGTGGAGGATATTGGCTGCGCGATATCACCTGGCCAACCTAATTGACCGCTGGATTTTTTCATTCAATGGTTTAACACCGACAACTTCTCGTTTCGGATGACCAACTCTGCAGAGATCTTGAAGGCGCAACGCACCATCGCGCTTTCAGTGCTCGGCGCATCGTTGCGATCGTGCCCATCACGGGCGTACAACGTAGGAGATATCGCACAGGAGGGAATCGAATGCGCCACGATCAACCCGTTGGCTTGTACCAACGCCTTGCCGCTACCCACCGCACCATCGTCGCCGCTGCGTTACTCGTCGGCGCCTGTGGCACCGCACTGGCTGACGAACTGCGTACCCCGGCCGAACTGCAGTTCGAGAATTCGCGTAACGCCGCAGCGGCGAACTACGGCAAATGCCTCTCACAATCGAAGAAAGCCGACTACGCGAACTGCGACGGTCTGCGGGACGTGTACGCAAGCCACTTTCCCGATATATTTCCTGCCCGGCCGAGAACGCCGCACACTATCCCTCGACCAAATCAATGAAAAAACCCTATACAGATGGATTCATTCGTTACGTAACGGCTTTTACTTGGCTGATGATACTGGTTGCGATTGTAACAATGGTCAGCCTGGGGCACAGAGAGTTTCCGGAGATTGCGCGATGGATTTGGATTGTCGAAGCTGTTGTGTACGCACACTTGGTAGTAATTCTAGCATCCGCATTTATTATTCGCCCTTTTGACTACGTTTCGACCGGGACTATTCTTGCGATTGGGTGGATCCAGTACTTCGCTTTTCGCCTATTGATCCCTATGGTATGGCCTCCCTATATTTTGCTGCTGTTGTTGGGAGTGCTGCTCTGGTCGCTACACAAAATCGGCGTTTTTGTTCTGGTGGATGAGGAGGAATATGAACGGCTTCTTGAATCTTACCAAAAAGACCGACGTGAATGAGCACTAGAAACTTCTGGTTGACGATTACCGGAGCGTTTTTCGGCATGATCGGCGCGGCCGTGAGTACAGGAACCGAATCGCTCTCTCCGCGCGAAGACGCGGGTACCTACCTGCTCCGGATCCTAGTGGGCGCTGCAGTTGGTGTTGCCCTCGTGAGGTTACTAATGTGGTTCGAAACTTAGTCTAAGTACGAAACGGCATCGCGTACTGAATCACCCGCAGTTGAGGGTGTTCGTAAGTTCATCGCAAACTATCTCGTCCGTTGATAATCGACCCGCGTTTGATAGCAGGATAACGCCTTGTGGCTGTTCGCGTTGTCTCAACGTGCTCGCGAAGCAGGAAAGAAGATCGAGATTGAGTAGCGAGAAGCGCTATCTGCCTTGCCGTGAGCAACCGCTATTGAACGAATAGTTGTTTTGTGGTGACCGACGGGGGTATTTTGATGGAGATCGCCTATTCGTACTGGCCGCCATTTGGGGCGACCCCCAGACAACCCGACTTGGGTGCCGTTTTATTGAAGACCGATATCCGGACAAGCGTTAGCGTGACGTGATGCGTGATGCCGAAACCCTAACCCCTAGGCAGGCTTCGTTTGTTGATGCTTATACGGGCCCAGCGCTACTGATGGTGCGCGTGCTGCGCGACTTGCTGGATATACGGAAATAACTGCAGGGCCGGCGCCTGCGAAAATCTGCGTAAAGGTCGGATCGTCGCTGCAATCGAGGAGCGGTTAACGCAGGCGTTCAGTGTTAGCGATATCTCCGTCAAGAAAGTGCCTAGTGATCTTGAACTTACGCGAATTGCTTCGCTAGAAGCGGGGAATTTCCATGCCGCTCTCCGTGCCACAGAACTACAAGGTCGGTATCTCCAGATGTTCCGAGATCGCATTGTTAGGCGGGCTTCGGGTCGAGCGGTCGCTGAAGTGAGCAACGCTGAGCTTGTCGACAAGTTGGCACAACTACTATCGAACGGTGAAATGCGAGACGTGGTGCGCTCGACCCTTGAAGAGGCGCAAACACCATAGGCGAAATCACATTGCCCCAGGCATCCGCAATCAGCGGATCTGAATGTTTATCGTTCAGGTTAGGACCGTTTCCAATCTCTCCACACACGGGATCGAGCAGAAGCCCTGGCGACGTCCCGAATGCCTTGGCAAGTTTGAACAGGGTTTCGATCGAAGGACTTTTGGATCCCGCCTCCAAATCCTGGACGTAGCGGGTGGATAGCTCGGCTGCACGGGTAGCTGCTCTTGGGTCCAATTTCGGCTCACTCGTCGTCCGCGGAGTGCGGGACCGAACGTTTGTCCAGGGTTCTGGCGAATACGAACAACGACTACTATCTCTACAACCGGGGACGGCTTGTTAGTGACCACCCTCACTTTGGTCCGCGAAAATTTCGAGGATTCGTCTGGAGGCGCGTTGGAAACGAACCGATATCGCAAACGAGGATAACTAGATATTTGGCAACTGCGGATAGTAGGCTGCTGCATCTTAGGGTACTTGGCGAGCTCTTGCAGCGACACGACGACAGACTGCGTGGACCCCGAGGAGTACTGGCACGACTTCTACTACGACGCGCCGAAAAACAAACTCCTTGTCGAAGGCGTCATGCACCCAACCTCAACTATAGAAAGCGGAATGTCGATTGACAGCAATATGTGGGACCAAGATCGGGAGCTATCGATCAATCCGGTAACCGATGCTCACCTGATCGCGGCTTTGACCGAAGCATGTAGAAGACAGGCAAGACATCATCTGTGGAGTCCATCAACCAGAATACACATATTCTATGAACAGCGATCCGAAGAGATCCGTAACATTCTCAATGGATGCCACGATAACTACGTACTTGTGCGCAAACGCAGCGGATTGGAGTGGACCTCACTCTACGTAAAGTCAGGTATCCCAGTACCCGAACCCGACCCGCAATCATCCTTTCAAGCCGTTGAGCTAACGCAGAGTCCGAAATTTGCGTCTCCACCAGACTAGGGGGTCACTACGAAAGCTGAACCGCATCGCGAAATGTCACCGCCGGCGGTAGCCACGCCATTATTTTGCGAAATGACGGCTCTGCGACGTCAGGTAGCGTATAGCGAGCAATCGGCGACAGCGTATTGGGGGCAGCAGCGCGGTAGAGAATCGGCGACCCGAGACGATAGGGCCGACTCGTCGCGCAACACGACAAGTAAGAAGATACTTTCCGATATCGGCTAAGCCGGGTTCAAGGAAGGACCATCCGCGATTTGTGCCTGCGGTGCTATACGCAGCAGGAGATCTCGGAGGCGGTGGGCACAATCGAAAAGAGCGTCGAACAAGAAGTCACCGATTTCCGACAATCTGGACAAATGTCCGATTTGCCGATTTTCCACGATTTCACCCCTGAGCTGTACGGCCTCGTCAACGATCGAGTTCAGATGGATGTTCGTATTATGCGTGAATGCGCGCCGTGCTCGGTGGGCATGTGGCCACAGTAACCGAATCCAAAGAATGCTAGTGTTTCTGTATGTGGAAGAATACGCTTCGAATTGCAGGGTATCCGTTTGTTGCAATCGCCCGGGTGTGGTGGGTCAATAGCCGATCTTGTGCTCAAGCTAAAGAGATCGTTAGCGATGGCTGCTCAGGAATGGCCGGATGCCTGGTAGCGGGCTTGGTGAATGAGTTTGTCAACATTCCATTTGCTGCGCGTTGCGTAGTTTTTATCGGCACGGTATTTGTACTGCCGGTAGTCCTCTCCCATGTAATGAAGCATTTTTGGTGGCCGCAGATTTTTGAAGCGATATCCGGGTGGGGCGATCCAGACGATCGGTTAAGGCGTCGAGTAGCAGAGCTTATTTTCGCGATGGCGATTGTATCTGTAGCCGTGTTTTCGGGGTTTGCGACTTTGTACGGCGACATCGCTAGCGCCCTCGATCATTTTGGCGAGCTATTCGGGAAATCGACGATCGGCTTCTAGCTGTCTAAACTTACATCGCGTAGAACAGAATTCTAGCGGCATGAGCGTGCGTGTGCGGTTATATGCGAGATGTCGCCCGGTCTGTCCGAGAAGCTGAGATTGCAGGCATTTCTGTCTGACCCAGTGGCGTTACAAGTAGCCCGCACGTCAGCCGAGCACAACCACTAAACGGTTCATCTCTGGCGCGAAGTCCCTCGACGAAACCTAGCGTGGGTCTGGGAAAAACGAGTAATGGTCCTGTACGTAACAATGCGAGTAAAAAGTCAGTTTGACGATCTGGGGGAGCTTGTTGTATCACCCCCTTCTCCGCGACCAACACCGATCGTGTTTCCCCGACCTGCGAGACAACAGACGTATACGATCGAGCCCCCAACGCCGTGAATCCTATCGAATTAGAAAATTTCCGCGTGCAGATTTCGGTCGCTAATTCCGTAGTGATGTTAACCGCGCTCGCAACGATGGCGAGTTTCGGATATGCAGGGTTTCCCGAAATCGATCGATGGGTTTGGGTGGTCGATTCAGTGTTGTACGGACAACTTTTAGCATTCGTTGCGTTTCTATTCGCTGTCCGCCCGCTCAGCTATCTATTCTCAGGTGGCATTCTTGCCGTAGGTTGGATGCTATACGCTGCTTTCCGGTTTGTAGTCCCGATGGTATGGCCGCCGTACATAACACTAATGCTAATTGGGACGATGCTCTGGTCACTCTATAAGATTGGAGTTTTTGTATTGGTTGACGAGGATGCGTACAAAAAATCTCTAGACTCGGACAATCGCGAAAAAAACCTGACCAGTAAAGAAACGGAATGAGTGACAGGAATTTCTGGCTCGGGGTCGTAGGTACTGTTCTCGGCATGATTGGGGCCGCCGCTACTGCGGAAAACGAATCGTTCATTCCCCGCGATGATACGAGTGCGTAAGCCCTACGCATTGCTATAGGAGCGGCCGTAGGCGCGTTCCTCGCGAGAGCCATAATATGGCTTGAGACTTAAGGCCGTAACCCCGCAGAACTCGCGCTGAATCGCCCCGGGTTTGTCGGAGGCTCCATGACTTGAGAGGATGGAGCAATGAATACGACAAAACGATATTCGCCCGAAGTACGGGCACGAGCGGTACGGATGTTATTCGAGCATGAGAAGGACTATGAATCGCGGTGGGCCGCGATCACATCTATCGCGGCCAAGATCGGCTGCACACCCGAGACGCTTCGAAGCATCGACTCAGGCCGTCGAGATGGAATGACTTCAGATGATCGAGCTCGGCTAAAAGCACTTGAAAAGAAGAACAAAGAACTTCGCCGTGCCAATGAAATCTTGAAAACGGCCTCGGCTTTTTTCGCCCAGGCGGAGCTCGACCGCCAACTGAAGAATTGATTGCTTACATTGACGATCATCGTGATCGATATGGGGTCGAGCCGATCTGCAACGTGTTGCCGATTGCCCCATCGACGTATTTCGACCACAAAGACAAACAACGCAATCCTGATCGGCGCTCTGATCGCGCTAAACGGGATGATGCTTTGAAGCCACAGATCCAGCGGGTGTGGGACGAGAATTTTCAAGTCTATGGCGCACGCAAAGTCTGGCTACAGCTGAATCGAGAAGCGATTGACGTCGCTCGCTGCACAGTTGAACGGCTAATGAAAATCCTGGGCTTACAAGGCGTAAGACGTGGCAAGAAGACATTTACCACGATCACTGATGACGCCCTGGTAAGGCCCAGGGATGCGGTAAACCGGAACTTTACAGCGCTCAGGCCAAATGCCCTGTGGGTCGCAGACCTCACGTATGTGGCTACTTGGCGCGGCTTTGTCTATGTGGCTTTCGTGATCGATACGTACGCCCGTCGCATCGTGGGCTGGCGCGTTTCCAGTTCATTGAAAACCGACATTGCATTGGATGCCTTGGAGCAGGCTGTCTACGACCGTCAAATTGGTGGAGGATCGTTGATTCACCATAGCGATAGAGGCGTTCAATACGTCTCCATCAGATACAGCGAGCGGCTATCAGAGGTTGGCATTACGCCCTCAGTGGGTAGCGTCGGGGATTCTTATGACAATGCCCTGGCGGAAACCATCAACGGGTTGTACAAGACCGAACTGATTCGACAGCGCAGACCTTGGCGCAACCTCGACGAAGTTGAGCATGCCACATTGGCCTGGGTGGACTGGTTCAACAACAAGCGGCTCCTGGAATCCATCGGTGACATACCGCCGGCGGAGCGAGAAGCCATGTATTATCAGCAACTGGATGCGTTGGCCAAAGCGGCATGACTCAGACAAAACAGCCTCCGGAAGACCCGGGGGGATTCAAACAACCAAACGTCACACTGATCGCATTCGTGATTGGTCTTGCAATCGTTTATGTAGCGTCGAAGCTGGCGATCGCTTCAGTGTGGCTTTACGTTAACGAACTCAAGGATATGTTCAGGCTATCAGAATCAGCCGTATCTGCTTGGTCAGGTATTGCTCGATCAACAGTTGCATGCTTGTTGGCAGTCCTGATTGCGTACATCGGTGATCGTTTGAGTAGAAGTCGGGTGCTTTACGTCTCGATAGGGATGCTTGTCAGTTGGTTGGTTACTGCGCCGCTCGTAGACAACCCGTCATTGCTGATGATCTCGTTTTTCTTGTTTGTGAGTTTTAGTGCGGCGATTCTGCCGCTTGCGTTCGCCCTTTTTTATACACGGAACAAGGGTGGCGGCTTGGCCACGATGATCGGGCTAATAGTTTCCGGCGAACTCTTGAGCGTTCTTATTGGTATGCAGGCGAGTGACTTTGTAGACTGGGTAAACCTGCTTGGCCTACTTGGAGTAGTTTCGCTGGTCGGCGGGTTGGTTATGGCTTTCAGCGGAATTGATAGGTCGTTGCCAGAGTCGATTGCGGGTCCGAGTTCTTCACATTCTGGCTCTATCTGGCTCTTGATACTGGCGACGATGCTCACTTTCTCCGCAGTGTACGCCTCTGTCACGTGGGAAGGTGTTTTGATAGTCAGGTCCACAAGTGAAACCGCGAGCGAGGTTGGTCGCTGGACGCTGATCCCAATCGTAAGCATGTTTTTGGGACGGATAGCTGGTGGTGTGTTTAGTGACTGGAGAGTGAAGCGGACTCAGGCTGGCGATCTACTGAGTGCACTTATTGGCACCTGTGGAATGACGCTAGCCTTAATTGGTCTAGTGTGGGCGACTACGCTGGCTCCGATCGTCATTGTGGGCGCGGTTGTTGCGTTCGGAGGTGGCCTGGTGTACGCGCCCATAGTGGCCCAGGTGCTCAGGTTGTCTAATCAGAGGTTGTTGGCAACGAGCGTCGCGTTGGTATTTCTGGCCATCAACCTAGGGCTGCTGTTTGGGCCTTCGTTTGCTGGCCTTGTCTCCGACTATTTCTACCAAAACGGCGAAAGCCTCGCTGGCGAATCTCTTCGAAAGGCACTGGCCTGGTTTTCAGTCCCTACCGGTCTCGCGATGTGTATGCTCGCCATAGCCTCTAGACGCGGGCTGTCTATCAGTCCAAGGCAACGAGACACTCCGCCCTGATGGGTCATCAAACAGTTACAAAATACACTTTCAGCATCTGGGTGCGCGAAAGGGCCGGCTGGGATTGGGTATCGTCCGACTACTTGAGGAAGCGCCGCTCTTGGCCGTGAACGGCGGTAGAAGCAGCCAGAATTGTATGACCGTTTTGGAGGAAAGCCCGCCCACACGGAGCGGGCCGGTAGGCTAGTCTCGGGGCTTGTCCAGTTCCTCGACCATCCAGATCAGCGCATCCTGATTTCCTGCGATGGTGAAGCGTAGACCACAGCACTCATCAAATCCCAGCGAGATACCCTTGCTGTGTTCTCCGGTATCACATGTAAACCATCTAACCGGCACGGACCCTTGGAAAGTTGGAGCGGGAAACACGCTCGCGCATGCGCGAGCGCTCCAGCACCGCAGCGGCGTACCCGCCGGTGCGGCGGAACACAAACGAGAACGAGCGAACCCGAAGGGGCGCGAGGCGGGTAGCTCTGCTACCACATAGACCTTTCTGAATTGGAGCGGGAAACGAGACTCGAACTCGCGACCCCGACCTTGGCAAGGTCGTGCTCTACCAACTGAGCTATTCCCGCTTTGTATGACATGGACATCCCCAAACCGGGATGCTCCAACGATACCCGAGCGGCGGCCGGGCCACCCTGATACGCCGGCATTGTAGTTCACTCATGGCCAGAATCAACACCATAGACCCCCTGGCCGAAGCGTAACGAAAGTGCCAAATCTCCGGTTGATGGCCGTAGGGGTATGCCGAGGTGCGCGCCGCGTTGGTACCATTCGCACAACCCCGTTCCGGGGCTTAGAAGAGGACAAAAAATGACAAAACGCATCCTACCTGGACTCGTACTTGCTATGGCGCTGCTCGTCGGGGGCTGCGCCAGCACGTCGAATTCTTCGAGCGTCGGCGAATATATTGACGACAGCGTGATTACGACCAAAGTGAAGAGCAAACTCGCAGCGTCCAAGGAAACTAGCGCGCTTGCAATCAGCGTCGAGACTTACAAAGGCGTGGTGCAGCTGAGCGGTTTCGTATCTTCGCAAGAGGAAATCGCCGCCGCGCAGGCAATCGCCGCAGGCGTTCAGGGTGTAACATCCGTTCAGAACAACCTGGCTGTGAAAAACTGAGCACCCGGGCGCCGGCTCAAACCGGCGCCCTCCTGAACGAATATGACTGTTGTGCACCGACTCAGCGCGATCCTCGCTCTGTGGGCGACCGCCGCGACCGCTGCGGATACCGAACGGGCGCCGTACGGGTCAACCTACGCACCGCGCGAAGCGCCACCGCTGGTGATAACCGGCGCTACCGTAATGACGGGCACATCAACGCCGAGTGCACGTGCCAGCGTCCGGGTGGCCGACGGGCGCATTACTGCCATTGGGGCGGATGTCCCGATTCTCGACGGCGACCGGACTGTTGATGGCACCGACATGTTCCTTACGCCCGGAATCATCGACGTGCATTCCCACTTGGGCGACTACCCGTCACCGAGCATCGCGTCGACCCAGGACGTGAACGAAATGACGGACCCCAATACCGCCGGCGTATGGGCGGAACACTCTGTCTGGACCCAGGATCCGCAGTTTCCACTGGCGTTGGCCGGCGGTGTCACGACGCTGCACGTGCTGCCCGGCAGCGCGAACCTGTTCGGCGGCCGCGGTGTTACGTTGAAGAACGTTCCCGCTGTGACAGTACAGGCGATGAAGTTCCCCGAAGCGCCGCAAAGTTTGAAGATGGCGTGCGGCGAAAATCCCAAACGCGTTTACGGCGCCCGCAATCAAACGCCAGGAACGCGAATGGGGAACGTTGCCGGGTACCGCAACGCCTGGGCTCGCGCAACCCGCTATCAGAATAAGGTTCGGATGGCGGAAGACGATGCCGAGAAAGAGCCGCCCGAACCCGATCTGGCGATGGATACGCTGGCTGGCGTGCTTCGCGGCGAAATATTGGTGCAGAATCACTGCTATCGGGCCGAAGAGATGGCGGTGATGATCGACGTCGCCCGCGAGTTCGGCTACCGGATCACTACCTTCCACCACGCAATCGAGTCCTACAAGATTGCAGACCTGCTGGCCGCCGAGGGCATCTGCTCGGCCACGTGGGCAGACTGGTGGGGATTCAAACTGGAAGCCTTCGACGGCATTCAGCAGAACATCGCCATCCTCGAGTCCGCCGGCGCATGCGCAGTAGTGCATTCGGATTCTGAACGCGGTGTACAACGATTGAATCAGGAGGCGGCCAAGGCACTCGCCGCGGGACGCAGGGCCGGTATCGAACTTTCCGAAGAGCAGGCCCTCGCTTGGGTTACGTTGAACGCCGCCAAAGCCATCGGCATTGACGAAGAAACGGGCTCTATAGAAGTCGGTAAAGCCGCCGACCTGGTTCTTTGGGATGGGCATCCGCTGAGCGTCTACAGTCGCCCGGCCCACGTCTATATCGACGGCTACCTGTACTACGACGCGAACGACCCTGCCAGGCAGCCGACCACAGATTTCGAACTGCTCACCACGCCGAGCGGCTTCCGACGTGCAGACCCGGCGGACGCACAATGAGACAAAAGATCGCAGCCCTCGCTCACATACTCGGATGCTCGTTTCCACAGAACGCCACCGCCGCGCTGGCACTGCTCGTAAGCGCGTTCGCTGCGCCCGATGCTCTGTCCGCCAGATTCGCGCTCATTGGCGCAGAGGTACACACCAACCAGGGCAACGTGCCGTTGCAGACCGCCACCGTCCTGATAGAGGACGGCAGGATTCGAGCCGCGGGAAGCGACATATCCGTACCCGATGGATACGAGCGGCTCGATGTTTCCGGAAAAGTCATCACGCCGGGCATCGTCGAGCCCTACTCGCTTCTGGGATTGCGGGAAATCGAGCTCGAAGCATCCACCAACGACGGACAACTCGTGAATCTTCCGCGTCGCGGACCCGGATTCGACGTCGCCCCGGCGTTCAACCCCGCGTCTACGCTGCTCGGTGTGGCGCGGGTAGAGGGTGTCACCCGGGCAATCGTCGCGCCCGTACCCGGCGTGGAACCCTTTGCCGGCTGGGGCGCAATAGCTACGCTCAAGGAAACAAACCCATCGATTGTACGGCCGCGCGTGGGGCTGTTCGTCGCATTGAATGGCCCGTCGCTCTACGGCGGCAGCCGGGCCGCTACTGTGCAACGCGTGCAACAAGCGCTCGCCGATGCCGGATCGTACCGACCCGGTCGATTCGACACGCAGCATTACTCCTACGCTCCCGAGGCAATGGCAGCGCTACGGGATTTTCACCGCAGCAACGCACCCCTTGCGATTTTGGTTGATCGTGCGGTTGAGATCGATCGCGCTCTGGAGCTCGCGAGCGCTTTCGATCGCAAACTGATATTAATCGGCGCCGGCGAGGGATGGAAACGAGCAGAAGCGATTGCAGCTGCGAATGCCACCGTGGTCCTCGACGTGTTCGCCAACGTACCGAGAGACTTCGACAAGCTCGGCGCGCGTTCTGACAACGCGGCGCTGTTACACGCCGCAGGTGTGCAGGTTGCGTTCACCGCGGAGGATGCGCACAACGCCAGAACGCTTCGCCAGATGGCTGGCAACGCGGTCGCGCACGGCATGCCGTGGCACGCCGCACTCAACGCGATTACGCGAACTCCCGCGCGCATGTGGGGCATGAACGACGTCGGAGAAATTGCACCGGGACAAGTCGCAGATCTGGTCGTCTGGAACGGCGATCCGCTGGAGGTGAGCACGTGGGCAGAGCGGGTAATGATCGACGGCACCTGGCAATCATCTAGATCGCGCCAGACCCGGCTGCTGGAACGCTATCGTCCCGGGAACTCTGCGCTACCCCACGCGTACCGTTGAGTCCTGCAACCACGCCTTGTTCCGACCCTGGCTAGTCCGCATCCGTCAATCCGGCGATTTTGTCCGCATCGCGTGCGGCGTCTGCCCGCTCGCGCGGATTGCCGTATCCACCACCGCCGGGCGTGATCATGCGCAACGTGCGCCCCCCCGGAACGCGCTCTCTGCCTTTACCGCGCAATACCGTACCGTCATCCAGCTCGATCCGTCCCGGGTCGCCGGCTTCACCACCCGCGCGCCCGCGCGCGGCATGCCCTACGCGGTCAAACATCTTGGAAACATAAAATGGGGCGCCATGCCTGTGCGCAATCTCAATCGTCTGCCCCAGCCCGCCACGGTGCCGACCCGCGCCGCCGGAACCCACAGCGTACTCCCGCCGCCAGATCACGAGCGGCGACGTGGCTTCATTCACCTCTGTCGGCGTCGTTCGCACACCAGACGGGAACGCCGTGGTGGACAAGCCGTCCGCCCCGGCGCGCGCGCCCGTCCCACCATTGAAAATGGGGTTGATTACGAAGGGCACCTGCGGTTCGTTGCCGTCTACCGGCGCATTCAGCAATACGGGGTTCCAGATGCAACTCGCTCCCTCTGCGGGAACCCGATCCGGCAACGCCTGATGCAGGCATCCGAACACCACGTCGGGAAGCATTTGCCCTACCGCATGTCGCGCGGACACTGCAGATGGGGGTTGTGCCGCAAGCAGGCTACCCGCGGGTGCGCTGACACGAATTGTCGCAAGTGATCCGGCATTGTTGGGTACGTCTCCGCCAATCACTGCTCGTACGCCAAATGACGCATACGCCTGCGTGTACGCCAAAGGCACGTTAATACCAAAATCCGATCGCGGCGCAGATCCCGAAAAATCCACGTCAATCCCTTCTGCGCCAATCCGCATGGTGCATCGCAATTCGAGCGGCTTGTCGTATCCGTCAATCGTCATGCGGCTCTCATACCTTCCCGCAGGAACCGACGCAATCTCATCCAGCATCGCGCGCTTGGATACGGACAGAATCCGCTCCGACAACGTCGTCAGTTCGCCCAACCCGAAGTCGTCCATCAGCCGTTGCAGTTGCTTCGCGCCAATGTCATTGCAGGTGGCCAACGAATAGAGATCCCCCTCGGCAACCACGGGATCGCGCACATTGGCCCGAATGATGTTCAGCAACACAGCATTTACGTGTCCCTGCTCGAACAACGGCATGATCGGAATGTTCAATCCTTCTTCGAACACCTCATTGGCGTCGGCACCGAAACCACGGCCGCCGACATCGGCGATGTGACTCGTGGACGCGAACAATGCAACGCAACGGTCCCCGTGAAAAACGGGTGTGACCACCGTGAAATCATTCAGATGCCCAGTTCCGAGCCACGGATCATTGGTAACCAACGCATCACCCGGGCGCCACTGGGCGAGCGGTACCGCCGCCAGGAAATGCTCCACTGACGCCGCCATCGCGTTCACATGCCCCGGCGTACCGGTCACGGCCTGAGCCAGCATTCGCCCCTCGGTGTCGAACACCCCCGCGGACAGATCGCCCGCTTCCCGCACGACCGTTGAGAACGCCGTGCGCATCAGCGTCTGGGCCTGCTCCTCTACAATCGCGAGCATCCGCGACCACGCCAGCTGATCGTCCACGGACATCCCTTGTGTTTCAGCCATTACGCGCCCTCACCAGCAACAGACTGCGGTTGTCCTGCACAACCGCGCAGAAACCCTCTGCAACCACGGTGGTGGTCTGTGCCTCGACAATCAACGCAGGCCCCTGAATGCGATCGCCAACGTTGAGCGCGTCGCGCGGATAGACGCCCGCGCTGACCTTCGCGGGGCCTTGCACCAGATCTACGTTGCGCGACGCCGCGCGAACCGGCGTGCCGTCCAATTGCATCGCACACTGCACGCCGGCATTCGGGGGCGTGCGTGCAGCGAGCGAAAAACTCAGTATCTCCAGGTCCAGATCCGGAATCACCCTGTGATACAGCGCTTCGTATGCACGCTCGAACGCAGTGCGCAGCTCGTCACGCCAAAGCCCCGAACCCTCGCTATTGCTTGCGTCGGGAATCGGAGGTAGATCCACCGCAATTTCGTATCCCTGTCCCAGGTACCTCATGTAGGCTCGCGCATCAACCTGCAAATTCAGCGTGTCGCGCTCAGTCTGTACAAACGCCTGTTCCACCACCGCCACCGCTTCGCTGCGCAACGCCTGCACGATGCGCCGGACGTCAGTCAGCTGTAGTTCCGACAGACGGCTGTACCGGCTTCGGACCACTTCGTACGAGACCGGTGCCAACAGAAACCCCACTGCTGAGCCGACACCAGCACTTTCCGGAACGACTACGCGCTCGACATCGAGCGCTTGCGCCAGAGAACACGCATGCAGCGGCGCCGCACCTCCGAACGCAATTAACGTGCGACCCGCAGACGTCGTGCCCCATTCCGACGCATGGGCACGCGCGGCCGCCGCCATGTTCTCGTCCACCACGCGGGCCACCGCTGTCGCGGCCTGGGTCGTATCGAGCCCTAGTGGTTGGGCAACGTCGTCATCCAGCGCTTGCCACGCGGCCCCCAGATCCAGTGCAAGCGCGCCACCGGCAAACCACTCGGCGTCGATTCGTCCCATCGTCACATCGGCATCCGTTACCGTAGCGCGCCGGCCGTCACGACCGTAGCAGGCCGGCCCGGGTTCAGAACCCGCGCTGTCCGGGCCCACCTGCAATCGCCCCAGACGATCCACGTGCGCGATGGAACCGCCCCCGGCGCCGATCTCGACCATTTCGATGACCGGGATGCGTACCGGCAGCCCACTGCCCTTGCGAAATCGATAGGTTCGATCCACTTCGAACGCCCGGGAAACAACCGGCGCGCCCTCGTTGATCAGGCATATCTTGGCTGTCGTACCGCCCATATCGAACGACAGAACGTCGGGCAGCGTCATGCTCACCGCGAGGTGCGCGGCAAGGATCGCACCACCTGCCGGGCCGGATTCAACCAGACGGATCGGCTGCTCCTTCGCCGTTGCAAGCGTCGTAAGACCGCCACCGGAGGTCATCAGCAGAACCGGCGCATCGATTCCCATCCGCTTCAGGCGGTGCTCCAGGCTCTGCAGATATCGGCCCATTAGAGGCTTCACGTAGGCGTTAGCAGTCGCCGTGGACAAGCGTTCGTATTCGCGAATTTCCGGACAAACCACACAGGAACAGGTGATCGACAGTTTGGGAAGCGCCTCCCCGATCAGCTCCGCGGTACGCAGTTCGTGCGCTGGATTCGCATAGGAGTGCAGGTAGCCGATCGTGACACTGTCGACCCCGGCCGCGTCCAGCACGCCGATCGCATCACGCACTGAAGCTTCGTCGAGCGGGCGCAGCACATCACCATCCGCGGCGACTCGCTCTGCAATGGCCAGCCTTAGCTCCCGGGGCACCAGCGGCGCGGGCCGGTGCGCATTCAGATCGTACTGCTCGAAACGGTTCTCCAGCGCCATCTCCAGCACATCCCGATGACCAGACGTCGTCAACAGCGCAGTGCGAGCGCCACGCCGTTCGATCAGCGCGTTTGTGGCAAGCGTTGTCCCGTGCAGCACCAGTCGGGTCTGGTCTGCCTGTCTACCGGCCCGCGCGAGCACATCGCGCACTCCGTGCTCTACCGCGACTGCGGGATCATCGTGGGTTGTCAGCAGCTTGGCTGTGGTGGTGGCAGCCTCCCCATCCACAGCCAGCACAACGTCGGTGAACGTACCGCCAATGTCGACGGCTAGCCGGTGCGGGCGCGTCATCGCGCGCTCCCGTCTGAACCATTGGTCGCCGATACGTCCGTCGGTGTTTCCACGGCATGCGCCGAAACGTGCCAGAGGCGGCTCAGCATCGTAACCACCAACACCACCACCGCCATCGACGCCCCCGACACCGCGATGGCAGTACGGGCCCCGAAGTGCTCCACCAGATACCCGCTCAATAAGGCCCCGATCGGACCCGCACCCATGAACGCGAATGCGAAGAAACTCATCACGCGGCCGCGCTGCTCGGGCGGTGCAAGTTCCTGCATCATCGACCGCGACATCGGCATCGCCACACCGCCGCACACGCCCCACAGGAAGAAAAACAGCACCGCGAGCGGCCAGCTGTTCACGACGCCGACGCACATCAGTGCAATGGCGCCAATCGCATGGGCCAGCAAAAGCGCCCGGCCCGGCCGCGTAATATCGCCTAGCCGAAGGAGCAGCAACAACGTCAACACCATGCCAATGGAGTTACTGGCATTCATCAGCGACAGATCGCTGGCGCCGCCGCCGTACACGTCGCGCACCAGCAATGGCGCACTGACGATGTACGACCCCATGAAAAACAACGCCATGGCCACATTCTGCAGCGCCACCACGCGCATTGTCGGCGAGCCGAGAACCGTGCGCGCGCCTTCCGCAATCGACGTCCAAAGCCGCTGACGCTTCGCCTGCGGATTGCGCGCGTGGGAGATGCGCGAGAACCCGAATACGCCGGACCAAAGAATCAGGGCCTGCCCGAATAGTATCGGTATGGGGCCAACCCGATCCGCCAGTGACGCAAGTCCAAAGCCGATGATCTGTGCCCCGAACTGGATCAGCGTGGTGAGCATCACGGCCCGCTGCAACCGCTCGCCTGCCACCTGATTGAGCAGCCCGTCGCGCGCCGGTGTTACGAAAGCCTGGGCACACCCCATCACAACGGCATAGGCCAGCATGGTCTCGTACGTGAGCCGCTGGCTCCAGATGAGCCACATCAGCAGCAAGGGCGCCAGA
This sequence comes from Candidatus Azotimanducaceae bacterium, assembly GCA_965216695.1. Lineage (GTDB taxonomy): Bacteria > Pseudomonadota > Gammaproteobacteria > Pseudomonadales > Azotimanducaceae. The sequence goes on from OZ244212.1 coordinate 895,013, forward strand.
CCCGCTACCGTTTGTGCAATCATCGCAACGTTGCGCCCGCCAACCCGGTCGGCAATGCTGCCGCCCACCAGAATCAGCGCCGTGCCGGGCAACAGCATCGCCATCTGCGCGAGCCCGACCTTCTCCGCTGGTTGTCCCAGCACCATGGTTACCAACCACGCGAACAGCACCGCCTGCACGCCGAACGCGAAGAACCAGGTGCCGGTGCCGAACATGTACAGGTGGAGGGGTCGCATTGCCAGACGGTCCACTAACGCCCGTTGTTGCGAGACGTCGCGGTCGAATACAACTCCAGGCGTCGCCCGGTGTCCATCAGGCCGATCAGCATCAGTTCCGAACCCGCGGAACTGTCTTCCACCGGCACGCCGTCAATGGCTACCACGATCGCCCCGTCGTGAACCCGTTGGCCAGGACCGTCGTGATCGACCTCAATCCGATAGCCCACAAAGCGGCCGTCCTGAACCGCCCTCGCGTACCGGATCCCTGGTCCGGCTACATGCCATTCGATCGCGGCACCTGAGGGCGATACGACCGTGCGGTACAGCCACGCTCCACCCGCAAGCAGGGCGAGCGCCACCAGTAGAACCGCCGTTCGTGTCATCCGCAAAGCTCCCACCGAATCCCAGAGCGCCCAGGGCCTAGTCCCAGGGCCTTCCCAGGGCCTAGTATAGTCCCCTCACGCCTCCAGCCGGCCTCGGACGCACATACCGCGGTTCAGGGTCGACGGCCGAGCCTACAACCACGCCCAGCCGGACCCACCACCCGGCGTGGGGCGTCAGGCGTCCGCCATCTCGAACGCAATCCGATGCACCACGTCGTGCACCGGCACGGCTTCGCCATTCACCACCTTTGGCTTGTATTTGAAGCGCAGCACAGCGTCGAGCGCGGCATCGTCGAAGACCGATCGCGGCTCGGCTTCGATCACAATCGGATTCACGACCCGCCCACGCGCATCAACGGTGAATTTCACAATCACGTACCCTTCAATGCTGCGCTGGACCGCTCGTCGCGGATATTGGGGCGTTACCTTTACGAGTGCGAGCGGCCCGCCGTCCGCCATCGCACGACCGATGTCCAGAGCGTGATCATCAAGCGGTCCCGGATCCGTGATCACCACCTCCGTGTACCCGCCGCCCGAGTGGTCCACAACCTGCTCGAGTTCTGAATCCGGGGGCGGCTCAATCCTGGGTGGTTCAGGAGGCGGCGGTGGCGATGGCGGTTCCCCGAGTTCCGGTAGCCGCACGTAGTCCACAGGGATCAGAGGTGGCGGGTCGTTCAATTGCACCTCTGGATCGTCGATAAAGCCCTGCATCAGCAGAAGCAAGGCCAGCGTCGTTCCCACACCCAGCGACGTCGCCACCAGAATGCGGGCCGCAGAAACCCATTGGATGTTCACAATAAACCTCCATATAGAAACTAATTGATTGATTTTTAACTAGATATCGCTTTCGAGCCGAAATCGATACCGTCGAAGGACCGGAACCGAAGGCGGTCCCGTCGCGCGTAGCGCAGCGCGAGCACTCCAGCCAGGCGCATCGCGAACGCGTTCGAAGTGCACGCGCTCGAGCGATCGCACCACTGCATGCGTAAACTCCGGATGGCGCTCGGGATTGAGGACCCGTACACGACTGACTGATCCGTCGGCTGCTACCGAGAAGTACACCTCCACGTCCGCCTCCACCGCAGCGCGCAGCGCCGCCCCTGGATAAATCGGCGGCGCTTCCCGACCCGACGGACGCATTCCCAGCCGGTCGGTGTGGGGCGTCTGGGTCCAACGAACCCGCGGAATCAACGACTCGCCAGACGAGTTCCTCTCTTGCGCCGCCTTCGACGAAGACGCCATTGGCGCTATCAGCTGTCGGCCGCCATCTGTGGGCGGCGCTATTGCGACCGGCTTTACCCCGGTTGCGACCAGTACTGTCAACGTAACACCAACGAGCACGCGATTAGCAGCGATCCGGTCGGCGCCGAGAACGCGTGGCAACAGGAAACGGGCGATGCGCCGTTCGAGGTGCGAGCCGTGCGCGCCCGGAAGATCACTCAGATCCGGATTGTCCCGCAGCTGCTCCGTACGCGCAGCACGGGCACGCGCAATCTGTACAACTGCAAGCACCGCCGACCAGTACTGCACGTCGCGTTCGAGCAACGCCGCAGCCTGATCGTCACAGCTTTCCTCAATGGCGGCTTCAAAACGATCGACAAGCCACCGCAGCCACGGCATCCACCAATACAGCGCAGCCACACAACGGGCGCCGGCCAGCCAGCGATCGTCGTGGCGTTGCACGTGCACGATTTCGTGCGCAAGCACCGCCCGCAGATGATCCGTGTGCAGCAGACGCCACTCTCGAGGTAACACGATTGTGTTTGCGCTGAAGGTACCGGCACAGGGCTCCCGGCCCGCACGCAGCTGAACAGGCGCACCCAGACCCGCCAGACGCCTTGTGTCGCGCAACAACTCGCCGATCCGGGCCCGCTCGCAGTTTTCCGCGACCGGGTCAATTACCGGCAGTTCCGCCAGACACCGCGCCTGGTCCCGATACCGCATGCCCAGACGACACCAGGCGATCACCGCACCAACACACCATGCAACGCCAAGCAACGGAGGCAGCGCGTAACCAAGATCCAGCGGCTGCCACGGATCCGGCATGCCGACGGGAATCTGCCAACTGCCCACACCCAGGAGAACCGGCAGTGCAGCCATCACTACGAATCCCGAACCGATGAAGGCTCGACGACTGCCTGCACTGCGCGCAAACAGGATGGGCACCAGCGCGGCAATCAGAAGCGAAATCGCAAGCATGCGGACGATGTCCAGGCCATCCAGATCCAGCGGCTGGATCGTGAACGCGCTGGCACTGGCCGGATCAGTCATTGCCCTCACGCCGCGCTTTCAACTCGTCGACGAGCGTGCTCAGCGTCTCCAGATCGGCCGCATCCAGATTGTCACCCTCGCGCCCCAGCAGATGCACGAACGCATCGCGCGGAGAATCCCCAAAGAACGTCGAGAGCAGCCGGTGCCATGCACTCGCGCGCGCGTCCTCCGCCGCCACAATCGGCTCGTAAAGGTACTTAGCGCCCTCGCGCCGGAACCGAACATGCCCCTTGTCCAGGAGCTTCTGCAGCAGCGCTCGAACCGCGGAGTAGCTGGGTGCATCCGGAATACTCTGGTGAATGACCCGCGCTGAGGCCTCCCCGTGCAGATACAACACATCCATGATCTGCCGCTCTCGCCGGGTTAGATGAAGATGGTCGTCGTGGGTCATCGCGCGCCTCCGAGCGTAATGCTATTTTTCTAGCATATGCTGCTTTTTTAGCATTACTGCTGCGCGATTGCAAGCTCGAGCCGCCGGCGTGGCTCAGCCGCCGGCGTCCGTGTTCCCCCTCAGGTCGGGCGCGTGATGCGACGGCATAGCTGCGGCGCCGTCGCTCTGCTCGCTCAACGCGGCCCGGGCCCGGTCGTTTGCCATGATCTTGGCCAGCACTGCCTTCCCGGCGCGCTCAAAGCTGTCCCTGTGTTCAATCACGTATTGCTGGGACTCACGGTAGGCATCGAGCATCCCATTAACTTCGGGCACGACGTACCGCGCCACCATGTCCCAACTCCGGCGGGTATTCTCGGGATTCGCCCAGTCGTGCATGAAACCGATCACCGTCCCGAAGCCGCCGGTGATCTCGATCATCCGACGCACGGCTGCCGCAAGATCATCGGGCGTGCCGATCACTGACGCGACACCGTCGCCGAACGCGGTTTGCTGAACCGCTTCCTCCGGCGTGGCGAAAGGCTCCGCGCCCGGACGCATCAACGTTCCCACCGTGTACTCGTTGTGCCAACGAAACAGTCCGTGCTTCGCTTCTTCACACGCTTGTTCGCGCGTTTCCGCGATATGCCAGGACATCACCACGCGCCAGTCGTTCCTGGATACGCGGTTGCCGTGCTGTGCGGCGGACGCTTCCGCAAACGACCACTGTGTGGGCAGCGCCTGCAAACCCGCAGTCGACATCGAGCCGATCGACAACACACCGGTACCGTGCTTACCCGCCAGTTCCATGCCCGACGGACTCACCATAGACGCCACCGCAAACGGCAGATCCTGCTGTACCGGCAGTAGCTGCAGACGGGCATCTTTGAGCGTGAACCATTCACTTTCGTGATCGAAGCGTGGTTCACCGGCAAGCAGTCGTCGAATAACGCCGATGGCTTCGTCCTGCCGGTCGCGCTGCACCATCGGGTCGATGCCGAGCGTGTAGGCATCGGACGGCAACGCGCCCGGCCCCGAACCGAAGATGACCCGCCCGTGGCTCATGTGATCGAGCTGCACGAGACGTTGGGCAACATTGAACGGGTGATGATACGGCAGCGAAATTACGCCCGTCCCAAGCTTGATGCGGTGGGTGCGCTGCGCAACTGCGGCCAGAAACATTTCCGGCGACGCAATCACCTCCCAGCCCGTGGAGTGATGTTCGCCGCACCAGTACTCGTCGAAACCGAGTGCATCGAGGTGGGCCGCCAGTTCCACGTCCCGTTGAAACTGCAACGTCGGGTTTTCGCCGATGGGGTGATGGGGCGCTAGAAAGCCGCCAAATCGCACTCGTGTCATTGTCCCTCCCGGGGTGTTACGTGAGGTTTTTCATGTCTTCCCGTGCATTCTTACACGATCGACAGCGCGTATCAGTCAAGGCTTGCATGTCACGGCGCATCCGCTATCGTGGCGCCACCCTGCGGAGGAGCGATTGCGTTGGACCTGCTCGATGTCATGCGAACCACGTTCGCCGCTCGCGATTTCACCCCCGACCCCGTGCCGGATTCCGTGATTGCCGAGATCCTCGAAAGCGCGCGCTTTGCACCCAGCGGCGGTAACCGACAGGGATGGAAGGTACTGGTCATCCGCGACCCCGACACGCGCGCGGTCATCCGTGCGTGCATAGAGCCCACATTCAAGCGCTATGTCGCGCAGGTTGCCGCCGGTGAGGCCCCATGGAACACGATTCACCCGAGCAACGTGGACCAGGCCACCGTAGACGCCACCGAACTGCCGCCGTTTGTGGACCAGGTGGTGCAAGCGCCCGTGCTGCTGCTGGTGTTTGTCGACCTCTCGGTGGTGGCTTCCTTTGACTCGCAGCTGCCGCGCGTAGGTGTCATCTCCGGTGCGTCGGTATACCCGTTCGTATGGAACATTCTGCTCGCAGCGCGCAACCTGGGCTATGGCGGAACGCTCACCACCTTCGCCGTGGGCCACGAAGCCGAGCTCAAGGCGCACCTGGGTGTGCCCGACGAAAACGCATTTGCGGCCATGTTGCCAATCGGCAAGCCGGTTAAACAGCTGACCAAACTACGGCGCAAACCGGTGCAGGAGTTTGCCGTATCGGAACGGTGGGACGGCGAACCGTTGCGCTGAGAGCGCCGCGCCTCGCCAACAGCCGATTGCCCCGGTTTATAGAACACCCGACTGAAGCGCTATGAGCTTCAGCCGCCCGCTACTCGCCTGGTGCATCGCGTTCCTTGTAACGGGAACGCTGCTGCGCGCCGCGCTGATCCAGGCAACACCTACCGACATTTCCGCAACGTGGCTCTTTGTCGCAGGATTCTGGAGCGATCTGCAGGCGCTGGCAGTTACCACGCTGCCGATCGTCGTTTTCTCCTGGATTGGCACGCGCGTGATGCGGTTTGCGATGTTCGTTGCATTGGCCGTGCTGCTCATCTTCACAATCGCGGAACTGTTCTTCTGGTACGAATTCGAATCCCGCTTGGATCGTCTGGTGTTTCACTACCTCGCATACCCCGTCGAGGTGATTTCGTTTCTGGAAGATCAGTTCTATCTGAGCTTGGTGATCGTGCCGCTTGCCCTCGCGCTCGCGATCATCTACTGGCCGTTCCGACGTGTTGCGCCGATCGCTCCGCTGCCGGCGATCGTGCTGGCAACGTTGGGCGTTGCAGTCGTCGCGTTCGGAAAGCCGATCTTTCTGGGCGGAGACCGCTGGGCAAACCAAATCGCAAGCAACGGGTATCTGGGCATTCTGACGGCCGCTCGCGTCGACGTTGCGAATTGGCGCGGACACTATCCGGCGGCCACATCCCCTGCACCGCCAGGCAGCAAGCGAAAGCGTTCCCCGCCGCTGTCCCACACGCCCCGCCACGTGATCCTCGTGATCGAAGAATCGTTCGCCGGAGCAACCTGGACACAGCCTGAGCTTCGCGCCAAATACCTCCCGGAATTGAGCCAGCTGATTCCGAAGAGCCTGTATTTTTCCGAGATCTACGCCACCGGGAGCCGGACGACCCGAGGCCTGGAGGCCATTCTGAACGGCTTTCCGCCACTCCCGGGAATCGCTGCGGTTGAGCGCGACGGCGTCGACCGCCTGCCGTCCCTACCCCGGACGATGGCGCAGAACGGCTTCTACACTACGTTCGTGTACGGCGGCTGGCCCGACTTCTCCAACCTGAGCACGTACTGGCGTGCCATTGGTTTCGAGGACGTCTATGACCGCTACGACTTCTCCGAACCGGCTTTCGAAACCAGCTGGGGCGTAGCCGACGAACTGCTGTTCGAAAAAATCATCACCGTAATGAACGCGGAAGTGGCGCAGCGCGAGCGCGTTTTCCTCGCGACCTTGACGGTTACCCACCACCGTCCCTACGACTTTCCGGCCGGTCGCGTTCCCCATGCCGCAGACGAGCGCTCGTCTGCACACGCGATGGCGTACGCCGACTGGGCATTGGGCCGGTTCCTCGAGAACGCGGCTCGAGAGCCCTGGTTCAACGAGACGCTTTTCGTGATCGTAGCGGACCATGGTGCGCGCATTGAAGGCAGACCGTTGATTCCGGTGTCGAGCTACCGCGTCCCTCTGTTGCTGTACGCACCTGATCTGATCGAGCCCCGGAACATAGACCACCTAGGCTCCACCATGAGCCTGGCACCAACGCTCGTCGACCTATTGGGGCTTACCGACTCCGAAACGTTCTTTGGCAGCAGCCTGCTTTTATCGGGCGGCGTCGCGCCCGTCGAGCACGATTACCACGTAGGCTTGATCGATGACCAGGGACTGACGGTACTACCCCGTGACCAGGCGCCGTTGGCCTGGGAGCGGCACGAGGACGGCACCCTGACCCCCGCTCCCGCCGATCCGCGCACCGTTGCGCGCACCGCGCATTTGTTCGAACGCGCGCACGCGCACCTGTACCCAATCGATTGACCGCGCCTCCGGATCACGTCCACGCACAACACCCATACGAACAACGTCTACACGAAGAGCGCCGAAACCGAGTGTCCGTTGTGAATTGCATCGATCGCATTGGCAAACAACGGTGCTACCGACACCTGCTCAACCCGCCCGCTACGGCGATCATCGGGAATGGGGATGGAGTTGGTGACCACGATGCGCTCGATTGACGAATCGTCCAGCCGCGACCGAGCGCTGCCGGACATCACCGGATGCACCGCAGCCGCTTCCACGCGCAGTGCACCGTTGGCGATCAGAAAGCGCGCCGCTTCGATCATCGTGCCGCCGCTCGCAATTTCGTCATCCACAATGAGTGCATTGCGTCCAGAGACCTCGCCGATCAAGCCGACAGCGGTCGGCTGCTCGCTGTCGTCGTACCGCCTTTTGTCGATGATCGCCATCGGCAGGTCCAGACGGTTCGCGTACTCGCCAAGGTCCTTTGCTTCGCCAACGTCGCCGGCCACCAGTACGCTGTTGTCGAGTTCCGTCGTGGCGCGCAAATGATCGCAGACGATCGGCGTCGCATTCAGCTGATCGACGGGAATCCGGAAGAAGCCCTGTACCTGGGGTGAATGCAGATTCATCGTCAGTACACGATCCGCACCAGCGGTTTCCAGTAGGTCGGCAATCAGGCGCGCGGTTATGGAGATTCGCGGGCGATCTTTCTTGTCGGAGCGCGCATACGGAAAATACGGCAACACCGCAGTGATTCGCCGCGCCGAAGCGTGCTTCAGCGCATCGATCATGATCAGCAGTTCCAGAATGCCGTCGGACACCGGCGGGCACGACGTCTGTACTACGAACACGTCTGCTTCGCGCACGTTCTCCAGGCATTGAAACATAATGTTTTCGTTGCCGAATCGTTTGGTAACGCTTTGCGTGAGTTCAATCCCTAAACCGGCCGCAATCTCTTGCGCGAGCGCCAGGTGGGAACTTCCCGCAATCAGTTTGATATCGTTGGCCACGCTTCCCCCAAAGCAACGGCGAGCGCATCGCTGCCAGTCACAGACCGGCAACCGCAGGCGCTACACGCAATCAATCCAGTTCGACTTCGGACTCCAGGCTCTGACAGATGAAGCCGCGTGATATGTGCAGCCGGTCGGCAATGCGGTCCAGCACGGCTCTCTCACGCTCCCCCACCGTTTCTTCCGCCCTGGCAACGGTACACAGGTCTCGCAGAACCTGCATCGCCTGCGGCGAACTGGCGTTCTCCAGCACCTGATTGATGCGCGCGTCGAGGTCCGCTTCCAGACTGTCGAGGTTGAGTTTGTCACTGAACGAGTTCTTACCGAAAAACTTCTCGAACACCGCGATCTCTTCATCCGTGATTTTGCCGTCGGCGTTCGCAACCACGAGCGCACCGGCAAACAGCAATCGCCGCATAATCTCGGCGACCTCCGTTCGCCCTTCCAGGTAACTGGGCTCCATCAACGCCATCAGTCGCTGAACGTGCACTTCCAGATCGTCCATGGGAACGTCGCCCCCAAGCGCCACCGAACGCTCGAAGTACTGCAACGCTTTCACCCGCAGCGGGCTGAACGGGTGCGTCGAAAACCAGTCCTGCTGCGGAGCGCCCTGGCCCGGCTCTGCGTCCTGAACCTGCATCGCGTCCACCTGCTGAAGAAAATCGTCCAGGTGAAATTCGATCGTCGCACCCGACAGACCCGACGCTAGCTTGAACAACGCCCGGCCGACGGCGTCGAAATTGTCAGCACAGTAGGCACCGGCCCGGTCAGCCGATATCTCCGCGTATCTGGACCACGCGAACAGTTCCAACGCCAACTTGGGGCTCGGTCGCGCTTTGCCGCGCAGGATGTAGCCGATCGGAAGATCGTGATGGCTGTACACGTGGTGGCCGAGTTCGTGCCCCATCACAAACCGCAGTTCGTCTTGGTCGAACGCTTCCAGCAGACCGGACGAGAACATTACGAACAACTGCCCCGCTTCGGGTTTGAAGCACGCAGCGTTGAACTGTGGGCTTGCGTACACATACAACTCAAGCGGAATGTCGAGCCCCAGTTTCTCGAAACAGTGTTCTGCCATCCCGTGCAGATCGCCCGCCATACGGTGGCTCAGGCGCACGCTGGTGGACAGCAGGTGCCGACGGGTGCCGATCGGACCGGTTTCCTCAGCCCTTGCAATCTGTTCGTTGACCTTAACTACCGTCCGGTCTTTCATCAGCGTCCGGAACAGTTCCCGGTCGCTGGCGCAGCGAATCCGTTCGGCGGCATCGGCGGTATCTGCCCCGGTGCCATCGCTGCTCGATTGTTCGGCCATGATCCCTCCGTCGAAGTTGTGTGACACCGCGCTGGCCAATCGGGCGCAACTCGCGCACGATCACAACGGTTACGCGAGTGTACGGGAACTATGCTGGCTTCTCACCCGGGCTCTGGGCGGACAGACGGTTTGTGATGCGATGAAAACGCTGATTCGATTTCTGCTGATCTTGGTTATTGCGGCGGCGGCGCTCTCCACCGCAGCGCGTTACGCGGATGGACCGTTCGGGCTTGTCGCAGGCGGCGCATTCCGCACCGGTACCATGTTGGATGAAACACCGGATTGGCGCGCTCTGGCGGACCGCGCCACGGTAGAGCTGCAACTGGTAGAACCTCCGCGGTCGCGCACCACCTGGATCCTGCTCGTAGACGGCGACGCATACATTCCATGCGCGTTCATGAATACGACCTGGGGCCGGTTATGGAAGCGCTGGCCGCTCGAAGCCGCGCAGGACGGTCGCGCGCTGCTACGAATCGACGACCGGATCTACGAGCGTCAGTTAACGCGCATCACCCAGGGTGAGGTAGTAGCCGCCGTTGTCGAACGACTCTCAGACAAGTACGACGTAACGGCATCCGTACCCGACGTGGCCAGCGGCGCGTTGTGGTTGTTCCGGCTCGACGCGCGTGAGAATCCGGGACTCGCAACACGCTGATGACCGCGAATCAGGGCCCGGGCAGTTACCGCGTGGCGGCGCCCTGCAACCCGTCGATATTGATCAGCGGGATCGCTCCCTCCCCCGATACCTGCGGCAGCTTGCCGTTCCACTTCTCTGCCAACCGCAATTGAATGAGCGCCGGGTTGCCTTTCAGTGCCTGAGCTTCCCGACGGATCGCTTCCGCCCGCGCTTTGGACGCCACTTCGATCTCGTAGGCCTCCGCATCCGCCGCCAGCGTGCGCTCTGCCGCGGCCGCTTCCGCCTGAGTTACCCGCCGCAGCTTGTCGTTTTTGGCCTTCAGCGCTTCCTGCTCGGCTTTTACCTTCTCTTCGATCGCGCGATTGAACTCCGGCGAAAAGTCGAAGTCCGTGATTGCTACGTTCGCAATAGCCAGCGCACCCTGTACGCCCTTCTGCTCCAGGGTCACGGAAATGAAATCGTCAATCGCTTTCTGAATCTCGGCTTTCACCTCCGAGCGTTTTGTGACGAGTTGCTCTGCAGTGTAGCGCGCGGTGATCGCCTTAACCGATTCCTGAATCGCCGGCGCAATCAATGTGGTGGCAACCACAGCGCGCGTGCCGATCTTCTGATACGTCAGCGGCGCAACCGGGCCGCTGAGTGAATACTGTACGGTAACGTTGGTGCTGACGATCTGCAGGTCCTTCGACGCGGACGACGCATTACTTTCGGCACGGGTGAGGCGAACATCAATCTCCTCCACCTTGTCGAGAAACGGCTTCTTGAAGTGAAACCCTTCGTTCAACGCTTCGGGTTGTACCGCGCCGAGGGTGCGAACAACGCCCACGTGGCCGCTGTTCACGATCACAAAAAAGTCGCCTAGCAGAAACAGCACGGCCCCCACTGCGATCAGCGTGACCACCGCGGCCGGTGCCAGGCGTTTAGGGGAGAACGAGTCAACGTTGCCGTTGCGCGACGATCGAGCCATGTATTTCTCCAGCGTGTGGGTTAAAGCGACTTTAGGCGCGTGCGCCGCGAAAGCCAATCACGCTTACGCGCTCAAAGAAACGCGTTAATCGGCTACCACGCGGTCGGACGAACGTTCGCCGTCGGTTGGATCCGCCTTGCGGCCGGGCGCTGCGAGCGTGGTGTCCACCTCGGCGTTCGGTGCCTCCGACGCCCCCGACGCCTCATCGCGCTCAGCAGCGTCGGGCGATTGCGAACCCGCCGTTTCCAAGTCGGCCGGCGGTGCGCGCTCGTGGTCCTGCGGCCCCTCTGAAAGCAGCAGCCTGGTGTCGTCGCCGTCGCGGCAAAGGCGCTCGGAACTCGCCGCCAAATGCTCATGCAATTCCTGATAACTTCTATTCAACTGTCTGAATTTATTTGCCGTTTCCCTGAAATCGTCGGTTACCTGCTGCCGATACCGCTCGTGCTCCGCACGCGCTTCATCGAGCGCTCGGCGCGCCTGGGATGCTGTAGCACCTTTCACGGAGAAGCGGCCGATGAGATAGCCAACCAGCAACGCCACAATCCCGGTACCTCCGGCCACCAGAATGACAAACTCCGCATCGCTCACCGTTGTTTCCTCCGCTCCTTCTATCCTGCCCGCCCGCTACTCCCCGCGCGTAACTGCCCACGCGGTTGGCTGACATTTTAACGATTCATCGCCCGCGTACGATCCGGGAACGGTGCCACCTCGTAACGAGCCTGTAACCGTACGACACGCACACCGTTCAACCCGGCATTTGCGCGGTGCTGTCGGTACAATGAACGACACGACTTACCGTTGGAATTCGCAGTGAGCAAAACCCTTTTCTATCTCGCCGCCGCCGCGGTCGTGATCCTACTCGCCATCTACAGTCTGCGCAGCGGCGACACTTCCGTGGACGTACCTGCTGTGCCGGCGGAAGCGATCGTAAGCGCGGGCGACCCAAACCCGCAGGATGCACGACCCCAGACGCTCGCTGCTCCCGAAGCGCCGCGAGAGGCCGCGACACAGGCCACTGACGACAGCACACCCGAAATCGCCGTAGATTCCGCGCCTCCCGCCGGTCAGAGCGACGCAGCCAGATCAGACACCGCTCCGTCCGATACGTCGGGATCGTCGGGATCGTCGGACACGGCGGAACCAGACCAGGGCGAGACTGACGAGACCAGCGCTTCTGCCGCATCGCGTACCGCCATAGACGAGGACGTTGCCGTCGCCGCGCAACCCAACGACGCCGATACCTCTTTGGACCCCGCGCAAGCCACCAATAACGATTCGCAGCGGCCGAAAGAAACTGAAGCCGCCAGCGCAACCGCACCTGCCGCGAATGACGCGGAGGATTCCGGCCCGTCCCGCAAAACAACGGTGGACACATCTCCCCCAGGCGCCGTTACGCCCGCCGCGGTTCGCGCGCTCGTGCGGCCGCACCCCGGCAAATCCGTGCTCGTCGCGTTCTGGTCCGCCGACTGCAGCGGCTGCGAAACGATGTTCGATTGGCTGAACCGCGTATCGAACACGTACGGCAACCAGGGGTTGCACGTGATCGCGGTCGCGCAGGATGCGCACCGCGACAACGCGATGGCGTTTCATCGACGCCACGGGCCCGAGCTCGATACCATCTACGACGAGAACCGCTCTCTGGCGTCCACATTCTGGATTCAAACCGTGCCGAGTCTCTTTCTGCTGAGCGACAAAGGCGCGCTGCTTGCGCGGTTCGATGCGTTCGATGTGAGCCAGACACAGCGCTACAACGATGCCATTCGACGTGCCCTCGGAGAATAACCGCTGAGTTTGCCGACCGCGATCGGTCGCGCCCACGCCCACGTCCGGTGGAATGACCCGCAGGCCAATGAGCGTTCCGGCTAGCCGCGGTGTATCGCTGGTGGTCGGTGTGACCGGCCACCGGGACCTGCTGGATGCCGAGTTGCCCGTGCTGCGCGAACAGCTCGACGCGTTCTTCCTGACGCTCGCGAAGCAGTTTCCCGATCTGCCGATTACCGTGCTCACTGCGCTCGCCGATGGGGCCGATCGCCTTGCCGCTGACGCAGCGCGCGCCGCCGGGCTCGATGTCATCGCACTCCTCCCCATGCCCTGGTGCGACTACGTGGAGGACTTCGACGACGACGCAGCCGCCGAGATCGAACAATACCGCCGCGACTACGACGTGATAGAACTGCCCTGGCAGAGCGGTGAACCGGGCGTGGACGCAACCAACCGAGAGCTGCAATACGCGCACCTGGGCGTCTATCTGGCAGCGCACAGCCACATTCTGCTGGCGCTGTGGGACGGCAAGGCATCGGACGCAACCGGTGGCACCGCGGAGGTCGTCCGGTTCCATCAGTATGACGTGATCGACCTGCTCGCCAGCGGCCAGTATCGAACGTCGATCGATTACACAGACGACGAGAGCGATCTGGTGTACCAGATCGTCTGCTCACGCCGGCACACGGGAGGCCCCGCCGAAGGCATGCACGCGGGGGACGCATTCTGGCTGACACGCGACGACCTGACGCCGCGCACGCATCAGTTACCCAAGCGCTACGCACGCGTGTTCGAACAGATGCAAACGTTTAACCGAGACACCGTAGCGCACACCGCAGTTAATGGTGACTCGGAACTGGCCCGCCACCTGGACGCCCGGGGCGCGGAGCACACACACGGCATTCGGCGCCTCGTCGGCCTGTTTGAAGCAGCCGACGAACTCGCAATCCGCTTTCAGCAGCGGCTTCGACACGCCACGCTCGCCGGCTACACCTTTGCGCTGATCGCGGGTTTGAGCTTCATCGTATATGCCGACTTCCCGGATCAGGAGACCATGATCTACGCGTACCTCGCCTGCACCGCGATAACGCTGGCTATATTCTCCCTGACCCAGCGCATGGACTGGCACCGCAAGTACCTGGACTACCGGGTTCTGGCAGAAAGCATTCGCGTGCAGTACTACTGGGCGATGGCGGGCGTGTCGATGCACAACCGTAGTCGCTTCAGCCACGACACATTCCTACAGGGGCGCGATCTGGACCTGGGTTGGATTCGCAACGTAATGCGCAACGCAGCTCTGTTTTCCGATGCGCTGCCGCGCCCCGATCACGACGACGGCATGATCCCGCACGTGATCGAGCATTGGGTCGGAACCGAGGCGGGTGGGCAGCTGGGCTACTATCAGGTGAAGGCGGGCGATCAGCTCAACCGTCACCTGAACACCACTCGCCTCACCACCGCGTGCTTCATCTGCGGACTGCTCGTGGCCGTCGCGCTGGCCGCGTGGCAGCACGACCTGGACGCGCTCGCCAACAACCTGATGGTCGCGTTGATGGGCTTTTTGCCAATGCTCGCCGCCGCTCGCAACAATTACGCGCATCGCAACGCGAATCGGGAATTGGTAGCCCAGTACGCCCACATGCGCCTGATGTTTGGTAATGCGCGCCGTATGCTCGACCGAACCGAAGATCCAGTCGAACGACGCGAGATTCTGACCGACCTGGGCGAAGCAGCACTGCACGAGAACGCGCAATGGCTGCTGCGCCAGCGCGAGCGGCCACTTCCGGGCGGCGAGGTGATCGACACCTAAAACAAACGACAAACGGAATCAAGTAAACGTATGAGTAACGTGAATGTCCGTGTTAAACAAGAAATAGAAGATTTACACGCTTTCTTCTGCGAATGGTTTGGAGGCAATATTCCTGAAACACACTTCGAACGCTACTTCTCGGCCCGTTTTGCTCGCGACCTAGTCTTCATTCCTCCTGCAGGACGTTCGCTCGGTTTGGCGGACTTAACCCAGAGTATCTATAAAGGCTACGCAAGCAACTCTGACTTTAGGGTACAAATTCGCAATGTTGTTGTACGGCATACGTTTTCAGACCATGTGCTCGCCACCTATGAAGAATGGCAACGCAATGCGTTGGCATCCACTCCCGCCGACAATGGTCGTATCGCAACTGTGTTGTTTGAGTTAGGTGATCAGTTGATCTGGCACCACATTCACGAAACTTGGTTGCCACTATCGGTAATGGAGAAAGGTCCCTACAACTTCTAGACACCCAGGACGCATCCATACTCAGCCGGTCAGACCTGGCCAATAGGACTCGACTCTGCGGCGTTACCCGAGCAGTAACGCTCAGGCTAGTCGTTGCCGAAACCCAGCACCTCGTGGTACCAACCGGCGCCAACCACCTCCATCGAATCGTTGCTGGGCAGCCGCTTGGCCCAGGCATCCGGATCACTCTGATACTCGCCGAGAATCCGCTCCGCCTCTTCGGCGTCGTCCCCTTCAAACTCGTAGATCGTTAGAAACTTCGACGGCGCGTCGCCGAGGAAGCCGCGCGTTGCCTCGAAGCAACGCACCGACGTAATGTTCGGACAGTTATAGGTGTCCTCAACGTGGTTTCCCAGGTACCAGTCGTTGAACGCTTCTACCAGATCTCCACTTTTCGGCTGCACCAGCCCCACCAGAATCAGTTTGCGTGACATCCCCGCCTCCTAAAGCATTTCCGACGCAATCAGCTCCAGCGCTTCGGGCTGCTGGGTACCGAGTAGCATCGTTCCCACATGGCCGTCTGAACCTGCCTGTTTCCAGCGCGCCAGACGTTCGCGAATCCGGTCCGCCGGGCCAACCAGGTGACACGCATCGATCAACTCCGCGGGTACCGCCGCCATCGCTTCATCTTTGCGGCCACTCAGGAACAGATCCTGAATCTTCACCGCCGCGTCCTCGAAGCCCAGCGCTTTTGCATAGTCGTTGTAGAAGTTCTTGTCACGCGCACCCATCCCGCCGATATAGAGGGCCATGTTGCCGCGAATCGGCGCCATGCACTGCTCGACGTCATCGCCCACAACAACGGTAACGAATGGCGACACGTCGAACTGGCTCATGTTGCGGCCGCTGGCCGCCAACCCCTTGTTAATGGGTTTCTCGAATACGGAGAACTTCTCCGGATCCATCCAGATAGGGAAGAAACCGTCCGTAACCTCGGCGGCGGTCTCCACACCCTTTGGCGTGATGTTGGCCGAATAAATCGGTATGGGCTGGGAGCAGTGCAGAATGCTCTTCAGCGGTTTACCCAGACCCGTAGCGCCCTCGCCTTTGTACGGAAGCTGGTACATCTCACCTTCGAACGCCGCGCGCTCTTCGCGCTCGAAGATCATGCGCATGATCGTTACGTACTCCCTCAGCCGCACCATCGGTTTGCCATAGGGCACGCCGTGCCAGCCCTCAACCACTTGAGGACCCGAGGCGCCGAGGCCAACGATGAAGCGGCCCCCGGAGAGTTCCGCCAGACTCATCGCGGTCATAGCCGTCATGGCCGGGGTTCGCGCCGGCATCTGCATGATTGCCGTACCCACTTTGATCTTTTCCGTCTGCGCCAGAATCCAGGTAGCCGGCGTAACCGCGTCGGCACCCCAGGCTTCCGCTGTCCACACCGAGTCGTAGCCCAGATCCTCCGCGCGCCGGATGGCATCAATGTTGATTCCAGCGCTGCGACCGATGTTGCCGCCGATGATTCCCAGTTTCATTCGTTCCCCCCTGATCGTTGCCCGTTGTCGTTCAGTGCACGATCATACCAATTTGCCGACGACAGGAGCGCAACAGACATGAACCTCGAGGGAAAAACAGCCCTGGTAACCGCCGCGGGTCGCGGCATCGGCCGGGGTATTGCCATAGCGCTGGCCGAGGCCGGCGCGAACGTCGTCGTAAATTCCTACGGTGACGACACTACCCGCGCCACCGCCGATGCCGTGGAAGCCTGCGGCCGTTCCGCGTTCGCGTTTGCGGGTGATATTACTGATCCGGAGACAATCCAGGCGTGCTTTCGCGCCGGTACCGACGCGTTTGGGCAGATCGACATTCTGGTGAACAACGTTGGCGCCGCACCGAAAGACCCGATTGCAACACCCGACAATCCGCTGGAGCAGACCGGCGCTCTATGGGATGCACTGTACCAGCAGAACCTGCGACCGACGGTGCTGATGACCGAAGCTGTGGTACCGCAGATGATCGAACGCCGCGACGGCAAGATCATCCACATCTCGTCGATTGCCGGACGCACCTCGCTCTCCGGCCCTATGCTCAAATACTTCGTGCACCCATCCTACGGCGCAATGAAAGCGGCCCTGGTGAGCTACACACAGACGCTCGCGGAATCACTCGGCCCCCACAACATCAACGTGAACGCGGTATGCCCCGGCATCGTGTATACGGATGCGTGGAAACGCAACGCAGAGATGGCCGTCCGCGTAATCGACCGGTTCAAAGGCATGGACCCAAAGGAATGGTTCGACGGCATAGCGCGTGGCGACTACCCGGACATCTTCGATCGTACCCCGATGGGCCGCGATCAGACTGTGGAGGACATCGGCAACGCGGTGGTTTTCCTGACGTCATCCGCGGCGTGCAACGTGACAGGACAATCGCTGATGGTAGATGGGGGTATGGTCAAACTGTAACCAGCTTGGACAATCGCGTCAGAGCACGCGCCGGCTCGACTCTTGGGATCACCCGTTAATCGAGTACGCAGGCAATCTTGCGCTGATGGAAGAGCAACTCCAGTCGGCCGTCCTGCAACAGCGTGCCCCGGCGGATCGTGAACGGCGCCAGCGCTGATTTCAGAATTCGTTGCGGGTGGGCCTGACGGAACTCCGCTTCCGGATGCGCCTCGCTGGAGAACCGGTCCATGTCATGCAACGCGTATCGGCGTGGTTCGATCTCGCTCCTCGCGTCGCGGACAGCGATGCCGTGAGCGAGGGTTTGTTCGTGAATGAACGTACTCAGTTGCGCAATGAATCCCGACAGCGCATCGTCTGAAAAATAGTTCAACATGTCCCACATCAGCACGATATCAAACTGACGCTCGGGCACGCCGTCGAACAGGTTTTCCGGATTGACCGAGACCTCAGAAGGTATGTCGGCAAACGTAAGCTGGCATCGGTACTCGGATAGAAACCGCACGGTATCCGACATCGCGGGACCCAGGTCCAGCACCGATACGGATTCGCCTTCCGCAAGCGATGTCAGCAGTTCGGGTAACAGCATGCTGCGCTGGGGTCCGGACGGACAGACCACGCGCGACGCCGGAACCCGGAACTTCAGCATCTTCTGACTGCTGGGTGGCAGCAGCGACTCTGTCGACAACATGCGCGCGAGCATCGATCAATCGCCTCAGGAAGCACGCTTGGTTGCAGTGGGCGCAGCTTGTTCTGAGCGTCGGGGCGAGGTTGCTGGGCGCGCCTCCGTCACCTTCGACGGTCGGCGAAGTTCCACCGCCTTGTCGGACGGGTCCATGTCTATGCTGCCTTTGAATTTGGCTCCGTCTTCGAGCGATACGCGCGGCGCGACAATGTTGCCCCGCACCCGGCCCGTGCTGGAGACGATCACCTTCTCGCTACCCACGATATCGCCCTGTACATCGCCGTTGATCGTTACACGATTTGCACTCAGGTTGGCCTGGAGGCGGCCTGTGGACCCGACCGTGAGCTGGTGATCGGCGAGTTCAACCGTACCTTCGACCCGACCGTTTACCGTGAGATCTTCCGTTCCAGCAATCTCGCCTTTGATCTGAATACCGGCGCCGATTACGGCGGCCGGAGCGCCAGCCTGCGCCGGCGGCTCTGCGAACGCTTCAGGAGATTCGCGATCCGTCGTTTCGGAATGAGATTCGAGCATAACGATGATCCTTATCGTTGATTACAGCAGTCGTCACAAGCAGCCTACCGCTTCTGGCCGGGCAGCTGCGGGATGGCTGTCACAAAACCGCAGTGCTTGCGCAAGTACTTTGCAACGACCCAGGTCTCAACCGACAGCCTCGCGCCCGACGTATCCACAACGCCGGTCAGTCTGTGAGATGCGCGCGCTCGAAATCCTGCCAGCAGGCCAGCGACTCGGGGTAATCCGCGCCGATCCAGTCGCCGTTCATGTACACACGCTCAGCGCGGTTGAGCCCGTTGGTGTATTCCGCGGCTGGTACGTAATACAGAAAACTGATCTGACGCCGTGCGAACTGCCATCGACCCGATGCGCGCCGATAGTCGTCCTGGTACTTCATTGCAGCCAGACTCACCAGACCGTTGGGCGTTGTCTCCGCATGGCTGTACACCAAGCCCGTCGCGCGGTCGGGATCGTCGGCATCGATCGTTACGGTCACGTCGTGCGTCCAGTGAAAAGCTGGCCCGCGGATCTTGAATGTCTCGATGAACATCGCTTCGATCGCATCACGCCCCTCGGCAACCATCCGCCCGTTCGGCGAGCCGAATATCGCGTCGTCGGAAAAAAGCGACAGAAGCCTCGGCATGTCGTGTTCGTCGCAGGCAATCGCGTAAGCGGTAACGAGCGCGCGGATGGCATCTTTGGACTCCAGCCGATCCAATCGTTCGAGCACCTCCGCCATGCGTTGCGATTCCTCCATCTGTCTATCCTCCTTTCTACGCTAGGTCGCCCAGTCCTGCTACGCGATACGATTTTTGAAAAAAGCGATCACTCGCTGTTCGGCCTGACGAGTCGGCCCTTGCGGATCCGTATCGTTCAGGTGAATCGTCAACACAGAATGCGGTGCCATATTCGTACCCTCCGATTCACCCGCGTGCTCCGGCTCGATCTCAATCGCCTCGAAGCGATCGCCAAACGTAGTGCGCAACGTATCGAATCGCTCATCCGGTACGAACGGATCGCCACGGAAACGCAGCCCGAGCAACGTCAGATCTTCACTCTCCATTCGTTGCCGAACGCACCGAATCTCGTCGGGCGATGCATCGATCGCGCGTTTTTGCGCCGCCGTGATCGGGAGCGGCAACGACGGTTGCGACAGCACGGGCGCGCGAACGGCCGGTTCAGTCATCATCGCCAGCGCAAAACCTCCGGTGAAGCACATACCCACTGCCCCGACCCCCTGGCCGCCACACTCCGCATGGACGTGTCGGGCCAGTGCGCGCAGCCAATCGACGATGGGGCTGGAACGGTTGGTGGACCAGGTGGAGAACTCGCGGCGTATACAGATGCCTTTGAACATCTCTTGTGCTGCGTAAGCGTTGCTGATCGTCCGGTTGGGCTCGCCGAACAGGCTCGGCAGAAATACGCTCATACCCGCGGCAGCGACACGATCCGCAAAGCGTACAACCAATGGATGCAGCCCCGGCATCTCGTGGATCACGATCACGCCCGGGCCATCTCCGCGTCGGTAAACCGGCCGCGTCCAGCCCTCCGCCGAGAAGTCCGAACAGACGTACTCGTTCAGACGTTCGCTGTCAGACGGCATGGGACTCCAGCACTTCGGGTGCCGAATCGCGAGACGTATCGTGCGCTGGATTGTCGAAGACCAGCACACCGTCGTCGATCGGCGCATGCCGAATCATCTTCCGGTCCTTATGGAAGTTCTGCGTATTGACCCAGGGTTCATGATCGCCCTGCTTCGGAAACCGATGCATGTCGCGTTGCATGTACCCCGACGAGAAATCCTCAATCCACGGGCGCTGACCCATTGATTGCTCATTAGCCCTCAGACGCGGCGTGCATTGCCTGTTGCCCGTTCGATCCAGGTGAGTGAGCACCCGGCAGATGAATTCCGACGTCAAGTCGGCGCGTAGCGTCCACGACGCATTGATGTAACCGAACGTCTGCACGAGATTCGGCACACCGGAAAACATCATGCCTTTGTAGGTGTAGGTTTCCGCGAAGTCGACCGGGCGTTCGTCCACCTGCACGGAGATGCCGCTCAACACTTCGAGTTGCAGTCCGGTAGCTGTAACGATTACGTCCGCATCCAGCTCTTCCCCTGACGCAAGTTTCAATCCCCGCTCGGTGAACCGTTCGGCAGGATCGGTAACCACTGACACTTTGCCGCCGCGAATGGCTTTGAACAGATCCGCGTTTGGAATCAGGCAAAGCCGCTGGTCCCATGGGTTGTAGCTGGGCGTGAAGTGCGTATCCACATCAAAATCCGGGAGTTGCCGGCGCACCAGATCCAGCAGCTTGTTGCGCACCTTCTGCGGCTGAACACGCGTTCGCCGATAGATCCAGCGCTGAGCTTCTATGTTCTTGAACCGCGTGATCGCGTACGCCAGCTTGTTCGGCAGATACCGCCGGAGCCCGTTGGCAACTCTGTCCTCGTCTGGACGCGAGACAACGTACGTCGGCGAACGCTGCACCATGGTAACGTGGGCAGCGCGGTCGGCCATGGCCGGTACGATGGTCATCGCGGTTGCCCCGCTACCGATAACGACCACGCGTTTACCGGTGTAGTCATAGTCTTCCGGCCAGGCCTGCGGGTGCAGGACGTCGCCCGTAAACTGTTCCACATTGGGGATCTTCGGATCGAAGCCCTCCGCGTAGCGATAATAGCCGCCGCAGGCCGAGAGAAACTGGGCGCGTACCGTCGTGTCACCGTCGGGCGTTGCAACGGTAAGCACCCATTCGGCATCTGCGCTGTTCCAATTCGCTGAGCGCACTTTGTGCCCGAACCGAATGTGCTGGCGCACGCCCCACTCGTCTGCAGTCGCGTTGACATAGCGTCGGATCGACGGTCCGTCTGCAATCGCTTTTGCTTCCGTCCACGGTTTGAAACGGAAACCCAACGTGTGCATGTCGCTGTCAGAGCGAACGCCCGGGTAACGGAACAGATCCCAGGTGCCACCGATCGCATCTCGGGCTTCCAGAATCAGGTAGCGCTTGTCGGGACACCGCTCTTGGAGGTGCACTGCCGCACTGATCCCGGAAATACCGGCCCCAATGATCACGACATCATAAGAATCGCTGTCCCCGCCAGACCCGGCAAACAAAGTTTTCTCCATGACATCACCCTACTGCAGCAAACCGCCGATTATTGCACGATCGCATGGAGGGCGCGACGCAACGGCGTACCCAGGTCAACCCACTATCGGGCGTGAAACCGCGTCCGACCGGGCGTGAAACCGCGTCCGACGCGCCCTTCGGATTCCCCCTAAGACAGGCCGGCAATCGATGTGCGATCATCCGAATGTGCCTTATCGAGTACATGGAGTTTCTACGCGTTGAAAAAACTGGACCGTATTCTGATTGCCAACGATTCGCTGGAGGGTCTGGAAGCCGCGCTGAACAAGGCGGCGCTGCTGGAGCACTACACGGGCGCCGAAATAGAGGTCGCCGAGTCAATCTGGGACTCGGTGGAGGACGAACCGCTGCCTGAGGCGCAGAAAGCCAATCTGATTGCAGCGTTCGTAGCGGCCGAGAAACACGCCCTGGAAGACATGCTGGAGCCGCTCAAAGAGCGCGTCGCGTGGACAGACGCCCGCGTGCTTTGGAACAAGCGCGCCGACGAAGCCATTCTGCACGAGGCCGAAGCACGCCACATTGATCTGCTGATAAAGCCCGCCCGCAAGGAACGCAGCATTACCGATCAGTTCTATGCACCTCTCGACTGGCGGCTGATACGCGAGAGCAGCTGCGCAGTGCTGGTTTCGAAGTCGAACGAGTGGCAGACCGGAGGCAACGTGCTGGCCGCGCTCGACGTGGCCGATCCGAAGCATGCCGCGCTCAACGACACAATTCTCGACACCGCTGCGCTGCTTGCGAAGGTTCTCGATGCCCGCCTGCACCTCGTGTCCACGTACTCGGAGCTGGGACGCTGGGTGTCCGAATCTCAGGCGACGATCGACTACGAACAACTCAGACGCGACCTGCACGACGCACGCGTGAACGCAATGAACGACGCATTAGCCAATCACGAGCTGACCGCCCGACTCGACTCACCTGAGGTTCACGCCCGCGAAGGCAAAGCGGCCGGAATCATCCCGGAGTTGGCGAGCGAATTGAACGCGGTTGTAACCGTTATGGGAACGCACGCGCGCTCCGGCGTCGGCAAGTGGGTGCTGGGCAATACGATCGAGCAGGCGCTACCAAAGTTCACCACCGACGTAGTAACGGTGCGTAACACAACATCCTAAGGGCGCGCGCCGTTTCCGGGTAATCAGTCGAGCGCTTGCAGCTGCAGGCGCATGAATGTAACGCCGGGCGTCAGTGCCCACGCCCACGCGAGCCACGTTGCCTCGTTGCCGTGCGCGTCGAACTTGCGCACCGTATCCACCAACGCTTCGAGCCAATCGTCGAAGAGCTCATCACTGACGCCGAGCCGACGGTGCACGTCCGCCAACCGGTACAGCTCAGCAGAGGGCACACCCGTCACGTAGTAACCCACCAGATCGAACAGCGATCGTTTCAGCATGCTGACCTGCCGGGACATGTCGGTATCGGCAAACAGGCTCGCAACATTCGGACGAGTGAGAAATGCACGATAGAAGGCATCGAAAAACGCGTCGCGATCAGTATCCGCAATGTGCTCTCCGAGCACACGCTCAAAACTTTCGTCGAATCGTGGGTTAGCGAGTGCCATAGCGCCTTCGGGCAATACGTATGGGATTCGTCGCATCCATGGCGCATTGTGCAATACACCGACAACGCCGAGCGATACGCAGATACACGCATGAGTTTTTTCAGCCAGGTTGCATTGTGCCGCAGCCCGATACTACAGACCCGTGGCACGGGGTCGATATTGGCGGCGATGATACTGCTCGCCTGCCTACCCGGCTGCGGGTCGAGTCGTGGCGAGTTCGTACTGCCACCGGGCAACGCCGACGCTGGTCGCTTTACGTTCACCGTCTTGCATTGCAACGACTGCCACAGCGTCGGGGACATTGCTAAAGCGCAGGATTCCCCCGTGCCGGACATCGCCGTGCGCCTGGGTGGTACAACCACTCGGGTTAAGAGCTACGGAGACCTGGTAACGTCGATCATCAATCCGAATCACCGCCTGGCACGGGGCAGCGACCCAACCACCCAGACCGCGTCCGGTGAATCCCGAATGCGGGCGTACAACGACCGGATGACCGTGACACAGCTGATCGACCTGGTGGAATTCCTTCGTAGCGAGTACGACGTCTGGACGCCGACATACCTACCCTACGCGTACCACTGAACTCAGTCGTCGGCGCCAAAGACGTCCTGGACGTGCTGCGTATCCAGATACTCGCGCACCCGATAGAGTTTGCCGTCGCGCAGAACGTGTTGAAAATGGTACAAATTATTGTACGTCTTGCCGTTGCTGATCTCGCCGTAGGACTCGGCCTCCACCGCCACGCGATCGCCTTCGGCCGTAATCTCTTTTGGAGTCACCCGGATACCATCAGGCGCGTTCTCGGCAATACCGAGCGCCAGAGCCGTGAATTCGGCTTTACTGTAGGTGCCTGAGATGTCCGTCGAACCCGCCACCCACCAGGTAGCGTCGTCGTGGAGCATTGCCATCGCGTCTTCGAAGCGGCTTTCCGAAAACGCCTCCCAGAATGCTTTCACCACCGCTTTATTTTCTTCGGTCGTATCCGCCATGCTTCCCTCCAGAAACGATAAACGATTAATTATCCGCGTTGCGGTTCACCGCGGCCGTGCTCCGCCACCCACCCGTAAAATCTCGCCACTCACCCAACTGGCCGCATCAGAGGCGAGGTAGACGCATGCTGCGGCAATGTCTTGAGGTGTTCCGAGACGCCCGAGCGGAATATTCCACTCTTTAAGCACCTCATCGAGCTGTGCGTCGGTTTTGCCGATGGCCTTGAGCATTACTTCCGTCGGGATCGCGCCCGGTGCAACCGCGTTGACCCGGATGTGCGGCGCGAACTCGGCAGCGAGGGTCCAGGTGAGCGAGTTGGTGCCGGCCTTGGCGGCGCCGTAGTGAGCACTGCCAGGGACCGGGCCGGTTCCGGCGCCAGAGGTGATGTTGATAATGCTCCCCGAGGTCATGTGCCGTTCCGCGGCAATCGAACCCGTATAGATCGATGTAAGGTTCAGCGCGATCGTACGATCCCACTCCTCGCGCGGCAGTTCCTTCAGCGGCATGCGCTTCGGCGAACCGCCGGCGTTGTTGACCCAGATGGTGAGTTTGCCGAAGCGATCGACCGCCGCACGGGCTAACCGGTCCAGTGCGTCGTCGTCGGTGACATCGGTCGGCACCGCGAGCGCACGGCCGCCGGCGGCTTCAATCCGTTCCACTACCGCTTCGATCTCGTGCGTCCGCCGCGCGGCAACCACCACGTCAGCGCCGGCCTGTGCGAACGCCAGCGCAATGCCCTCACCGATGCCCCGACCGCCGCCCGTCACCACCGCGACGTGGCCGGTCAGATCGAAGAGCTCGGTTACGTCCGGCATCAGCGCCCGCCGCTGCCGGTTGGAATAACCGGACGCCGGCCGAGTTCGTCCCGCGCACGCTCGCGTTCGGCGTCAATCTGGCTCTGAGTCCGACAGACACGCTTGCCGATGCGCGACCCTGTCCGCTTCTCTTGCGTGCAGATCAGGTTGGATCGCTTGCTGCGCTTGCTCGGCGGCGTCGCCTCCGCGACCGACAGCGCGGAGCAATCCTCGAGATTAAACGTGTGATCGAACAGCTTGGTTTCTCCCTGCATGGCAGTGAACAGGATGCGTTTGCCCCGGGTCATCTCCGCAGCAAGCTCAAGCTGCGCAGAGATTGGCTGAGATCGGCCCGATTTCATGCGGACCTTGCGTTCTTTTCGATCGATGGGTTGCGTGTGCACGCCGTCCGCCGGTCGACTCCACAGATTTACGACCTCCGCACGTCGGCTTTCCACTTCACCCTCAACCACGTAAACAACCCCAAGTTTCGTTCCGGCGCTGCAGCTCACAGACGATAGGCCATGCGCATCCGGAAGTACGTCCCCCTCCGCGAGCCGGGCGTGCAAATCCCCCGCTTGCGGTTTGCGGCCTTCGAACTCGTCCGCGAACAGAACATGAGCGGTTGAGGAGGCGGTCGCCGATACCGCACCAGCGCACGCGATCGCCGCGACGGCCAACGTCACAGCGGCGCGCTGGGCACGCCTGTAACTCCCGGCCTTTGTGGCCTGAATCTCTACAAACATTCTCATTGACTACCCGAATTGCTGCCTCGTCGGAAGTTAGTGTAGCGCGTCGTACCACTCGTCACATCTCGGGCGGGGGTACGCCGCGAATCACCACATTTGCTAGCACTGCGGCGACGAACATGGTTAAGACCACCGGCAGTAACGTACCGTCGTAGAACAAGCCCGCAATGACTCCCGAAACACTCCCGGAAAGAAAGACCGTGACATTCATCAGCGATACGGCACTGCCGCTGAGCCGGTCGAAATAGCTCAGAAACAGTCCCGATATAGACGGGTTGTTCATGCCCGACGCACCAATGACGAGAGACAACAGCACAGAAAACACCCACACCGAAACGTCGGTCGCTACCACAACCAACGTTAACGCCACGAGCGCGGTCAACTGCACGGCGCGGCCAACCTGGAAGAGTCTGAACGGAGACACGCGGTGAATGAGGCGGGACGTAGCGAACGTGAAGATCATCATCACCAGAACGTTGGCGCCAAAGAACACCGGAAACATCACTTCACCTACCGCAAAGTACTCCATGTACATGAAGGCGGCATTGGTAATGAAGACAAACATGGCCGACATCAACAGTCCCTGGGTAACGATGTAGCGCAACGGTACGTACCGCCCGTCCACCCGGCGCCCCAGCACCTGCCGGTACTGCCGTACGATCTCGTTGATGCGCAACTCGCCCGTGGCGTGCGAGGCTGTTTCGGGTACCGGCAGGAACGCAGCGAACACGAGGACGCCGTAAAGCGCCAAAAACACAAACACGCTGTGCCAGCCAAACAGCGTCAACAGGACCGATCCGATGGCCGGGGCGAACATCGGCGCACCGAGCATTACCAACATTACCACCGGGAATCGGCGCGCCGCATCCGCAGGCTCGAACGCATCACGCACCATGGCCATGCAGATTACAGTGGCAAAACCTCCGCCGAAGGCTTGAACAACCCGCAACAGTAAAATGGTGTTGATGTCATCCACGGCGGCGATCGCAAACGACGCCAGAACGAAAACGACCAGCCCCGACAACCCGATCGGCCGGCGGCCGATCTGATCCGAGATCGGCCCCCCAACCAGTTGGCCGAGTGCAAATCCCAACAGATACGCACTCAGGGTGTAGTTCACCTGCACGATCGATACACCCATATCCCTGGCCATCGTCGGCATGGCCGGCAGGTAAGTATCGATCGCAAACGGGCCGATCGCGATCATCGACGACACGAACAGCAGAAAATAGCCGGGCAATCCGGCAACACGCGGCTCACTCATCGGCTTTCGCCGACACGAGATGGTGGCGCAATGACTTCAACCGCCGCTCAGCGCCTGCTGGATCACCACCTCATCACAACCCGACAACCCGGCTCCGAGATCCCGCGTTTTGGCGCCACCGACATAGACAGCGATGTGCGGGCGGATTTCATCCTGCTCGTTGACCATGCGAAACCGGATTCCGGGATATTGCTCGTCCAGATCGTGCAGCAACGCATCGAGCGTCTCTCCACCAGCATCTACGCAGTCGCGCTGGCCGGTGTAAGAGAGAAGGGCATGCGGTATCAGCACCCTCATGCAAGGTCAGCCCATTCCACCGAATACACCTCGGGCAGGTGTGCAGCGAGGTTTTGCCAGTGACCGCCTTCATCGAAACTGCCCCAGATCTCCCCGCTCGTGGTGCCGAAAAACACGCTCACTGGATCGTCCGCCGACACTGCCATGCCCTGGCGTTTGACCGTATACCACGCACGTCCGGGCAATCCGACGTCCTGGCGTTGCCACGACTTGCCCGCATCGCAACTTCGGTACACCGCGGGGCGCCCGTCCGGGCTGGTCCGGGGCCAGACGTCCGTGCCGTCCATCGGAAACACCCAGCAGATGTCCGGATTTCGCGGATGCAGCCCCATCACGAACCCTATGTCCCCTACCTGCTCGGGCATGTTGAGCCCGACCCGTTCCCACGTGTCCGCAGGGCGCTCGAGCCGATAGATGCCGCAGTGATTCTGCTGATACAGCACGTCCGGATGACGGGGGTGCTGCTGCACGCAATGTGGGTCGTGCTGCGGACCAATTTCCTCCCAATCCAGCGAGGTGGGCGACGTAACCGTGCCGTCCTCGCGCGTGGTAACCATCCCCTTGTTCAGGGGCGCCCAGGTTTCCCCGCGGTCTCGCGTCTCATAGACACCGCCACCCGACAGCCCAAAGTACATGTGCCCGGCATCACGCGGGTCGATCAGAATTGAATGCAATACCGGGCCGTCGGGCGTTCCCGCCTGCGGATCCTCGGTACGCCGTTCGTAATCCGGATGGTCATTGAACCCGCGAACACTGGTCCAGGTGTCCCCTGCGTCCTCCGATATCCACAGCGCCTGCGGTGACGTTCCTGCATACCAGGTGTCCGGGTGATCCGGATGCCCCGGGGCCAGCCAGAAGGTGTGGCTCACGACGCGCGGTCGTTCGCCGGGTGCAGCTTTATCGAACGCCGGCGGCCGGGTCGCCTCCTGCCAGGTCCGACCGGCGTCGGATGACCGGAACACCGTCGGTCCCAGGTGGCCCGTGCGCGCACCTGCGAGCATGGTGCGCTGATTCCGTGGGTCGACCGCAACATGGTTCACGATGTGTCCCAGGAAGACGGGGTCCGACAACCGCCAGACGCCCTTCTGGTCTGGCTGCAGAAAAAACACACCCTTGCGGGTTGCCACAGCCAGGGTGTGCCCCGGCTGCAGTATCGTTCCATTGTCCATCGTGCTCCGGTGCGCCTCCGCCGTCACGCCCCGGACCACACTGGAACAAGGACTCCGGTGCGTCAAGCGGCAGAGGCGAATGCACTCGACGCAGCGCACCGCCGGCGGTACGCTGACAGCGGGAGAACCGAGGACAGCACGGAATGACGACCAACCGGCAGTGGCTGATTGACGGCCAACCGCGCGGACGCGCGGTTGCGGAGTCAGACTTCAAACTGCACACCGCTGAGCTGGAGCCGCTAGCGGCTGGCACCGTGCGGGTAAAAGTCCGCTTTTTGAGTTTCGACCCGTCTCAGAAGGGACAGATGGAGAACGTCGGTTACGCGGCCGCGACCGGCATCGGGCAGGTTATGACGGCGCGCGGAATCGGGGAAGTCGTGGAATCGACGGTAGACACCGTCAAAACCGGTGAGCAGGTGTTGGGGCCGTTGGGCTGGCAGGAGTATGCAACGCTCAACGCCACCGATGTGCAACCCGTACCCAACGACGACCTGTTGACCGCGCACCTGGGGCCCCTCGGCGGCAACGGGCTCACCGCGTATTTCGGGTTGCTGCGTCACGGGCGCCCGGAACCGGGAGACGTGCTGGTTGTATCGGGCGCTGCCGGGGCCACCGGCTCCATCGTAGGACAGATCGGCCGCATTGCCGGTTGCAGCGTGATCGGCATCGCGGGCGGCGAGGACAAGTGCCGTTGGCTAACCGACGACCTGGGTTTCAACCACGCCATCGACTACAGAAACGAATCCGTGAAAGCGCGCCTGCGGGAAACCTGCCCCGACGGTCTCGACATCTTTTTCGACAACGTCGGTGGCGAGATTCTAAACGATGCGCTGTCGCGAATAGCCCTCAGTGCGCGCATCGTGATATGCGGCGGCATATCACGCTATCAGGCAGACGGGTTGCCGCCCGGACCCGGCAACTATATGAATCTGGTGTTCCGACGCGCAACCATGGCCGGTTTTCTGATGTCGGACTACATGCACGAGGCAGACCGCGCGATTGCTCGCTTAACAGCCTGGATACGCGAAGGCCGCGTGCAGTACCGAGAAGACGTTCAGAACGGTTTCGAGAACATACCCGCAACACTGTTGCGGCTTTTTTCAGGACAAAACGTCGGCAAACAGCTTCTGGCGCTCGACTGACGCCGGGCACGACGGAATAATCTGAATCACTGGACTCGCGTTTCGACCAGGCCCAGCCGCTATCGAAACCAGTACATTACGACAGGAGGATACGATGCAAACGTACGACAAATTTTATATCAATGGCCAATGGGTCGCCCCATCCGGGAGCGGCACCATCGAGGTGATCGATCCATCCACCGAAGAGGTGTGCGGCGCGGTTCCGTCGGGAGACGCAAGCGATGTCGACGCCGCGGTCGCGGCCGCCAAGTCGGCGTTCGCTACCTGGTCGCAGACCAGCGCCGAGGAACGATCGCAGATCATCAAGAAGCTGGCCGACAAGATCACCGAGAATGCGCAACGTATTGGCGAAAGCTGCGCGCGGGAGCTTGGTACACCACTGCAAACCAGCGTGGCCCTGCACGGGGGTTTGGGGATCGGCGTCATGAGCTCCTATGTGGAAGTGCCGTTCCTGATGGAACAGGAAGAACAGATCGGCAACTCCGTGGTCATTAAGGAGCCGATCGGCGTTTGCGGTTTCATCACACCGTGGAACTTTCCGTTGCATCAGATCGTTGCCAAGCTGGCACCCGCGCTGGCAACGGGATGTACCGTGGTAGTGAAGCCCAGCTCCGATACGCCCCTGACCGCCTATATCCTTGCCGAACTGATTGACGAAGTTGGCGTTCCCCCGGGCGTATTCAATCTGGTAACCGGCCCCGGACGCACAGTCGGCGAAGCCATGTGCGTACACCCTGATATCGATATGATCTCGATTACCGGTTCCACTGAGGCCGGCGTTCGGGTCGCCCAGCTTGCGGCCGGAACGGTTAAGCGTGTGTGCCAGGAACTTGGCGGGAAGTCCGCCGTTGTGGCACTGGAGGACGCAGACGTTGCGGACGTAGGCGCTCGCGCGGGCGCCGGCATCTGCGCCAACAGCGGCCAGGTGTGCGCAGCACTCAGCCGCTTGATCGTTCCCCGGGCCCGGCAGGAGGAAGCGGCACAAGCCGCGAGGGCTGCGGTGGAATCCGTTGTGGTTGGCGGCGCATTCGAAGAGGGCGTCACGATGGGGCCTGTCTCGTCGCGTTCTCAGCAGGACACCGTTCGCGGCTACATTGAGAAAGGCATTCAGGAAGGGGCAACGCTCGTAACCGGCGGTGCAGATATGCCGGAAGGACGCAACGCCGGCTACTTCGTGAAGCCGACGATCTTCTCGGACGTACGCAATGACATGACGATCGCCCAGGAAGAGATCTTCGGACCCGTACTGTGCATCATCCCGTACGATTCCGAGGACGAAGCGATCGATATCGCTAACGACACCGTGTTCGGACTGTCGGGTGCGGTGTACTCCGGAGACGCCGAGCGGGCCAAGGCGGCGGCTAAACGCATTCGCACGGGCCAGGTATCAGTGAATGGCGGCGCTTTCAACGTCGCTGCGCCTTTCGGTGGCTACAAGCAGTCCGGGAACGGCCGGGAGCTGGGACCGCACGGCATTCAGGAATACATCGAGCTGAAGTCACTGCAGCTGTAACGGACTCGATCCAGGGTCAGCCTCTCAAGCAGCAAACCGTCCGCAGCCGGGATCGCCCGGCTGCGGCCTCTGCCGCTCTCACCGCGCCGGTATCATCGATGCGTCAACGCTTTCAACGCGTCCGCCTGTTCACTGCTAATCGGCTGAAATTTGCCCAGCGAACACGTCGCACTCACGCGCGTATAAAGCATCAGACTGCGATCGATCGCAGTTACAGAATCCATCGCGCACAACTGTCCGGTTGTGATGTCGAATCGAAGCACCCGACCCGGCCGCATACCGGGGCAGTCATGCGACAACTCATTCAACCACGCCCGTCCGCCAAGCCCCTCGAACACCAGATAGCGATCATTGATGATCTCGACGTCGCGGTAGCGGGAGGTTGAAAGGCAGCGCTGCGGCTCAGAGTAGGTCTGCGCATTCGCCACATCTAAAATCCGATCCAGATCGGCAGCGGTTACTTCAGGTGCCGGACTCGAAGAAGCGCAACCCGTGGCGAGCACGACAAAAACTGACGCGACGTAGATCAATCGACGCGCGTCTGCGCTCCATGCCGGGCCCACTCGTTCACGGGTACCCGGTGTTGCCTCCTGCGTCGTATCCCGCGTATGGCGGTGCATCGTAGCCTGTGTCGTATCCATACTCTTGTCCTCAAACGAATGTACGTTTACGCCGTCCCGTCACCCCTTGGAGCGCGAAAGGTACATTCGGTTCCAACCCACTGACGAAGCCGGAAGTCACTTCGTGGCGGAGGAAGATCAGAAGCCAAGCAGACGTGCGTACCGATCCCGATGGTACGCGCGGTTGCCGAAGAGCGTCTCTACAACACGCGCACGCTTCAAATACAGTCCCGCGTCAAACTCGTCGGTCATCCCGATACCACCGTGAATCTGAATCAGCTGATTGGACATCTCGTGCAGAAACTCGCCGACCCGAGCCTTCGACAATGCACACAGCTCGGACACGTCGTCGGATTGCGTATCGATCGCCTGCAACGCGGCTTCGGCACACGAACGCGCCAGTTCCATCTGTGAGAAAAGCTCCGCCGCTCGATGGCCGAGCGCCTGAAACGAACCGATCACCCGGCCGAACTGCTCCCGCGTTTTCAGATACTCGAGCGTCATGTCGAATGCCTGCGCCGCGGTACCAAGCATCTCCGCGCCCAGACCCGCGCAGGCACGATCGAGCACAGCGTCAAGCGCGGCGCGGCCGCCACCAACATCGCCGAGAACTGCGCTCGCATCCACGTGCACGTCATTGAACTGCACATCCACGTAACCCCGGCTGTCCATCGCGCGTACAGGCGTTCTTTCCAGGCCTTGCGCATCGGCAGGTACGAGGAGCAACGTAAGGCCGTCGCGATCATCCGGCGCACCGTCCGTACGTGCGACAGTAATGATCTGCGTGGCGATCGCGCCTTCGGGCACGAAGGTCTTTAGGCCGTTCAGACGGTAGCCGGATTCATCGGTGACCGCCGAGCATTCAATTCGCCGCGGGTTGTGCCTCGGCGTTTCGTCCAACGCAAGCGTCAACACGTCCGAGCCGTCCACGATGTTCGGCAGTACATCCGCTTTCTGTGCGTCGCTGCCGGCGGCGAGAACGGCAGATGCGCCGACATACGCCGACGCGAACAGCGGCGAGGCGGTCAGTTGGCGGCCCATCTCCTCGAGCACGAGCCCGAATGTAAGGTAACCGAGATCCGACCCACCATAGGCTTCCGGTATCAGAATACCCGTCCACCCCATATCGACCATCGATTGCCAGCGTTCGGCATCGTGTGCTTGGTCATCGCCGCGGTCACGTAGCGTCCGGAGCGCATTCACCGGCGTATGGGTACCGATCCAGGCGCGCGCCTGGTCGCGAATCAGACTCTGCTCTTCCGTCAATGCCGCCATAATCGCACCCTACTTCCTTTCAATTGCAGCCTCCGCGTAAGCGGTTGCGTCACCCTTTCTGAGTGGTTTCCGGCAAACCCAATATGTTCTTGGAGATGATGTTGTTCTGAATTTCGTACGACCCACCATAGATCGAGATCGCCTTACCCCACAGCCAATCGCGTACGGTCGTAAGCTCTTCATCAGAGAAGCGCTCCCCTTCCCAGCCAACACCCTGGCCACCCATGCATTCCATCAGAAGCTCCGAGCGCCCCTGAGCAACGCGGGTAGCCGAGTTCTTCAGAATGGACGCAGCGGCACTCACCTGGACGTTGCCCTTTGCCTCGGCCGTAATCCGCGCAATCGTCAGACCGTGCGCCCTCGTATCCATCAGGTGCGTCGTAAGCCGCCCGCGAAGATCGGAGTCAGCGAGGGTTCCATCGGTGTTCGTTCCCACGTAGCGTTTGGCTTTGTCCTGCAAAGACTCCCGTTCGCCAACGTCGTCCCGGCGGCTGCGCGTCTGACTCTGGCGTTCGTGCTGCAGCAGGCGCTTCACCACGCTCCAGCCATCGTTGAGTTTTCCAAGCAGGTCGCCCTTGTCGGCCCGCGCGTCATTGAAATACGTTTCGCAAAACGGTGACGCGCCCGAGATCAGTCGAATGGGACGGGTTTCGACGCCCGGCTGATCCATCGGCAGCATCACGAAGCTTATGCCGTCGCGCTTTTTGGCATCCGGGTCTGTACGCACGACCGCGCCGCACCATTGGGAGATGTCGGCACCCGATGTCCACACCTTCTGTCCGTTCAGCCGGAAGAAGTCGCCCTCATCCACCGCCTTGGTACGCAGTGACGCAAGATCCGAACCGGCATTGGGTTCCGACAGTCCCAGGCACCAGCGCACCTCGCCGCTTGCAATGCCCGGCAGATGCCGTGCTTTCTGATTGTCCGTGCCGTATTCAAGTAGCGTGGGTCCAACCATCGTTACCCCCATCCCGGCCATCGCCGGAATCGGGTTGAAAGCACCCGCTCTGCCCAGTTCTTGCGAGACAATGCGTGCCCGCGCCGGATCCAGTTCGGCCCCGCCATACGCCTCCGGCCAGGTCGGCGCTCCCCAGCCCCGCGACGCAAGACGTTGGCGCCAGGAGTCGAGATCAGCCCGAACTGCTGGGTCGCCCTCGCCTTCCATCCCCATCTCGTATCCGGCGAGGCTCGCGGGAAAGTTGGCTTCGACCCATTCGCGAACTTCGCTACGAAACGTATCCAGATCTTGCTTCCCGGTCATTGGTTTTACCGCCCGATAGCACTCGAAGACGCAACTATAAAGCATGCCAGCCATTGGCGCGGCATCACGAGAACCGTATGATGCGCGCTTCGTTCGACCCGCACGGCCCATGACCGCCCAACGCCACGTTCCCCTTGAAGGCGCTACCAACTTCCGCGATTTCGGCGGGTACGCCACCGCCGAGGGTACGGTTAGAACCGGCAGGTTGTACCGCTCTGATCGTCTGTCGGAGTTAACGTCGAACGACTTCCAACGCTTGTCCGATCTCGGATTGCAGCTTGTGATCGATCTGCGTCGATCCTCCGAGGTAGCTACGCACCCGACGCAGTGGCAGGGCACAGCCACGCCGGAGTTGTGGCATGCACCGCTGTTCGAAGACGACTCGTTCCAGAACACGCTGTTCACGTTGCTCGAAGAGAACCCCGACGCGCGGAACGATCCTGCATTGACGACACTACACATGCAGAACACGTACCGCCGGATGCTGAACGAACCGACAGCACAGCGCCAGATCGCACGAATATTCGAACGCCTGAGTTCGGGCGCATGCCCGACGATGCTCGTACACTGCAGTGGCGGGAAGGACCGCACCGGCGTCATTGCCGCACTCATTCAGCTGCTGCTGGGCGTATCGTTGAATGACGTAATGGACGATTTTATGCTCACCACGCGCTACTACGACGCCGAAGCGCTGCTGCACGAACGGGCGCAACAGGTGCTGGAAACCACCGAAATCGACATGAGCCGCGAGGCGTTACTGCCCGTTTTCACTGTACTACCGGACTACCTCACGGCAGCGCTCGACGAGTTGCACACCCTTGCGCCCGATGTCGAAAGTTACCTGAACGACGTAGTTGGTGTGCCCCGGGGCGCGCTGGCACAACTGCGCGCCGACCTCGTGGAGTTCTAGCACCGCCACATACCAGCTACTTCAGCTACTTCAGCTACTTCAGCTACTTCAGCTACTTCAGCTACCGCGACGCGCCTTTTTCCGCCAAGCGCTTGTTCATCCAGGACCAGCCTTCTTGCGCGGTCGACATATCCAATAGCTGGTCTTTCTGCGCGAGCAGATCTTCGTAGGTCACTTCAGACCCGAAATTCAATTCTTCGTTGTTAAAAATCGCGCACGTAGAGAAACGGCCGTTACCTGCGAGAATGACTTTACCGGTCGGCGCGTCGTCACTGCACATCAGCAGAACCGCCGGGGTAACGAGTTTGGGATGCCGCATCGGATCCGGGTTGTCGAGATCCTCGTCGCGCCCAGGAATCGTATTGATCAAACGGGTGGCTGCAGCCGGGCCGAGGCAGTTCACCCGGATGTTCTTCGAACGCCCTTCCTTTTCAAGCACGTTCATTAAACCCAGCATACCCATTTTGGCCGCACCGTAGTTGGCCTGCCCGAAGTTTCCGAAAATACCGGACGTGGAACTGGTGAGCACGATGCGACCGTAATTCTGCTCATACATCAATGGCCACGCGGCATGTGTTACGTACGCGCTGCCATTGAGATGCACGTCCATCACCATGTCCCAATCGTCCAACGGCATCTTCTTGAAACTCTTGTCCCGCAAAATGCCGGCATTGTTCACCAGAACGTGAACTGTGCCGAACGCGTTCACTGCGTCGTCGATAATCGATTGCGCACCTTCGCGCGTCGAGACGGACGCCTTGTTCGCAATTGCAGTACCGCCGGCCGCGCGAATCTCATCGACGACCGCATCGGCCATGTCGCTGGAACCCCGGCCGTCGCCACTGCCCCCTAGGTCGTTGACGACCACCTTGGCACCACGCGCTGCAAACTCGAGCGCGTGCGCCTTTCCCAAACCTCCGCCGGCACCGGTAACGACTACGACCTTATCCTGAAACTCGCTCACCCTCACGCACTCCCAATAGGCTGCCCAAATTGGACTATAGAAAGTTTCAAATACACGAACAAGCATGCATCGCAGCAGTCGCCGGATTCTTTGCGCGCCCTCGGCAAAGCTGCTCCAATAGTCCGGCAATACAGAACTTTTAGGGGAACGAGATGACAGCTACGGTGAATCCGGACGGAATACTGGCGGGGAAAGTCGCTGTGGTTACCGGCGCGAGCCGCGGTATTGGTGCCGCAATCGCCTACCGCTACGCGCAGGATGGCGCAAAGGTAGTTGTGTCTGCGCGAACGCTGAACGATGGTGACCATGTGCTGGAAGGCGGAATCAACACGGTCGCATCCGTGATCCGTGATGCTGGCGGACAGGCGCATGCGTTACGCGCGGACCTCAACCTGGCGGACCATCGGCAAAAACTGATCGAGGAATCGGAAAGCACGTTCGGACCTGTAGACATACTGGTGAACAACGGCGCAGTCACCTACTACGCGCCCGTCCACGAGTTCACCGAAAAACGTTACCGTCTAATGATGGAGGTACAGGTCTACGCCGCGTTCCACCTGTCGCAGCTCGTGCTGCCCGGCATGATCGAACGTCGGTCCGGTCGCATTCTCAATATCTCTTCGCATGCCGCAATCCATCCCGCAAAAGATTCCGGCGGTCGCGGCGGTACGGTGTACGGTATGTGCAAGGCGGCGCTCGAACGCTTCACCACTGGACTGGCGGCAGAAGTGTACGAACACAACATTGGCGTCAACGTAATCTCCCCCGGTCTGATCGCAACGCCCGGCGCGCTGTACCACAATCTGGTGAACGACGAAACAAAGGACTGGGTTATACCCAAGGAACATATGTCCGAGTCGTGTCTGCATCTGGTAAGTGGGGACGCAAAGGCGCGCACCGGCCAGGTGACGTATGCGGCAGACATCATGTCTGAATTCAACTTGGAGCCCGCGGAGCTGCTCGCCGGTTAGACGAGGAGCGCACGCATATCTGTCTGCTAAACGGCGGCCTGCAGCGTGAGGATCACCTCCCGAAGCACCCCCTCATCCATTGGCGACTCGACCGGTATGCTGACTTCGACCCTCTGGATCAATCCTCCGTAACGCCTCAGAAGGGCGTCGGCCAGATCATCGTAGCGCGCAACCACAACCCAGCGGTTCAGCATATCGTCGTTAACGTAGGCTGCCATATCCGACCAGCGTTGAGTTCTTGCAAGTTCCGATAGAGGTTCGCAAACTGCATCCTGTCCCACCGCCTGAAACGCTTTTCGATAGGCTGGTGTGGCGGCATAGAACGCAAGACGCCGCCTCGCTACCTCCCGGCGTTCGCTGAGCGTCGAGTCGTCGGCCGCAGTCGCAATCAACGGCTTCAAAGCCACCTCAAACCCCGGCCGGTTGCCAATCCGAGGTAGAACCGTATCGCGTATGTAGTCGGCGCTGCAGACCGGATGCAGTCGCACACCATCTGCGACCTCCGCAGCAACCTGGCACATGTAGGGATTTACGGCCGCAACGAACACGGGGATGTGCGGATGCTCGATCGGTGCCGGCGTGAATAGCGGAACGTTCAGGTTCAACTGATAGTGCGCGCTGTCGTACTCCACGGGCGTTTGCGACTGCCACGCGTGCCACAGCGCGCGCAACGCACCGACGTAACTTCGCATCCAGGGTCCGGGCGCTTGCCAGCGTATGCCGAAGCGGCGCTGCATATGCCCCCGAACCTGCGAGCCGAGACCCAGTTCGAACCGCCCGCCGGAAATCGACTGCAACGTCCACGCGGCCTGCGCAACGACGAACGGCGAACGCGCGAATGCAATCGCGACCGACGTTCCGAGACGCACCCTCGACGTCGCCCGGCTTGCCAACGCGAGCACCTGAAATGGGTCCTGTTTGGTTTCCTCCATAAGCAACGCGTAATACCCCAGCCGGTCCACGCAGGCCGCATCCGCCTCCACGTCACTGAGGTTGTACGGCTGTTCAGGTGCTTCGAGGCCAGGATCGAGCTTACCCAGCGGTAGTAACGTTTCGGCCTTCATCATTTCCTCTCTCGGTTCGAAAACAGAATAACGTATCGCTGGCGATCTTCTTTATTTGACAAATTTATTTTTTCCAATACTATGGCTTCATGACCAGCTACAAGATCATCGAGAACTCGGAGCTATCGGCGCTTGCATCCCCGTTGCGTCAACGGCTACTTGACGCACTGACGACCGAAGATTCCGCCAGCGGCCTGGCACGACGTTTCGACATGTCGCGCCAGCGTATCGGCTACCACATGCGCGATCTCGAAAAAGCCGGTTGCATCGAGGCGGTTGGTACCCGACAACAGCGGGGCCTTACAGAGAAACTTTATCGCGCGAGACCCATCGCCTTTGTCCATTCACCGCCAGGTATTGACACCAAAAGCCTGCGCAAACGAGACCGCTTCTCGTGGGCAGCTCTGGTCAATCTGCTGGCCCGCTCATTGGGCGATCTCATCACACTCCGCCGCAACGCGGATAAGGCCAGTAAACGTTTGGCAACCCTTGCGCTCGAAGCCGATCTGAATTTCGAAAGTCCCGGCGCGCGTATGGCGTTTACCGAAGATCTTCTGGACGCGGTAGAAACCGTACTTAGCCGACACGAGACCCCCGCGAGCGAAAAATCACGGCATTTCCGTCTGGTGCTCGGCGCTTATCCCTCAATCACCAGGGAGGTTCATCAATGACCAACAAAACGCGCACCATCGAGCGTGATTTGGTGATCGACGCAGACCCGGCGACGGTATGGCGCACGATCACAAGCGCAGAAGAAATCGGACGTTGGTTTGCTCCATTCGCAGACAGCGTCACCGGCGTCGGAGGCCACATCGACCTCTCCTGGATGGAGGGAGAATCCTTGAGCCGCTGTCACATCACCGAGTGGAACCCACCCGAGCGCCTGCGCATGAGCTGGCGCGACGCGCCGGGCGGCACCCACGAGCTGCCGGTGGAGATCACGCTCGAATCCCGAGGCGGTTCCACCTTCCTACGCCTGGTGCACTCCGGGTTTTTGAGCGACGCGAGCTGGGACGACGAATTCGACAGCCACGCGCGCGGCTGGACCTATGAATTGCGGTCGTTGAAGTACTACATAGAAGAGCATCTTGGACGCGACCGGCGATTCACATGCAAGCGTTATCGACTGGAGGGTGATCCCGCGGTCCATTGGCGCGAACTCGTCGGGCCGAGCGGCGCATTTGGTGTCGCTTTGGATGGTCTGGCGGAAGGCGCCGATTTCCTCCTCGATCTACCCACCGGAGAACTCACCCGCGCCAACCTCGTTCTTGCTCTGAAAGACCGGGATTTTGTTGCCACCGCAGCCGCACTCCAGGGGGGTATCTTTCGACTTGCTCTTGAGTTTTTCACCGGGACCCCTGAAATCTGGGTGTGGGCGTTCAGCTGGCAACACAGCGAAGAGGATCTGAAAACATTGATGACGCCAATCTACGCAGCGATCGAGTCGAGACTTCGCGCAGGTTGAATTCGAGCGGAACACCCCCTGCGTGACAGCGCAGGCAAAATCAGTGACCGAACATAGGCTCCAAGGCATACTTCCCTCGTTCACCGATTATGCATGCTGCACAGGCGCCCCATTCCATGAAACCCGCAATCGTGTTCGTCGATCTCCTGGAGGATTTCTTCAAAGATCCGCCGTTGAGCCATGCGAGGGCGGAGATATCCCGTTCCGCCAACGACCTCGCCGCCTTCGCCCGCACGCAGGAGTGGCCGGTAGTTTGGGTACGCCAGGAGTTCGAAGCGGACCTCAGCGATGCGTTTACATCGATGCGAGACCGAAACATTCACATAACGATCAAAGACACTTCCGGGTGCCAACTTATCTCAGAGATCGAAAAGCAAGCCGACGATCTGGACGTCGTTAAAAAACGCTACAGCGCCTTCTTCGGAACCCAGTTGAATGAACTGTTGCGACAGCACCAAAGTTCACACGTGATTATCGGCGGTGTAAACACGCATGCGTGCGTCCGCGCCTCAGCGATCGATGCGTTTCAGTTGGACTACCGCGTGATTTTAGCCACAGATACAATTGCTTCGTACGACAGCCAGTACCACGCGGACTCGCTCCGTTATCTCACGCAATCGATTGGTACGGCCATGTCAAACGATGAGATTCGAGCGGCCTCGAGAGCCTCGTAACCTGGACGCGTTGAGCGTTCATGCTGGGGAGCAAGACGCACCGCGCGAATCGTTACCGCTCCCCAAACGACTCGCTCACCGTCTTGCGCAGCGGCTTCAACAATACATCCATTAGAGACCGCCGACCCGTACGGATATCTACCTGTACCGTCATACCCGGAACCAGCTCGAGCTCGCGACCCGTGCTGGTGCGCACCGGTGTCGCATCGGGTTTGATGTGAACGCGGTAGTACACCGCCGTACCGTTCGCCGCTTCCTCCTTGAGTGTGTCGGCGCTCACATAGGTAACAGTACCGGACACGGTGCCGTAGACCGTGTAGTCGAACGGATCAAAGCGCATGTTTGCGTTAAGCCCGGGGGCTACCTCCGCGATATCGGACGGACGCACCCGAGACTCGATCAGCAACTCGTCATCGAGCGGTACAATCTGCATGAGTTCTTCACCGGGCGCCAGCACTCCGCCCACCGTGGTAACCCGGATGTTCTTGACGATGCCCGGTACTAACGCGGTGAACACGCTGTTGTGCTGCTCTTGCTCGCGGCGAATCAGTTGCTGTTCATTCTGCGCAATCGCGTCCTCGGTTTCAGTGAGGGCGGCCCTCGCCTCCTCCAGAAAACGATTCCGCCGGTTCACCAACCGGGCATCTGCTTCGTTGTGGGCGCGCTCGGCGCGCAGCAGCTCCGAACCGCTGGCGTCGCCTTTGCGTTGTAATTCCTGCACCAGCGACAATTCGCGCTGCGCTAGTTGTAGCGCGACTTTCAGTGTACGCAGTTCTTCGGACAATCCCGTGCGGCGTTGTCGAAACAATGCTTCCTCGACACGCGTTGTTTCCGGCGCCGCGGCTACGAGGTCCTGTGAGAATTCGAGCGTCTCACCCCCAACAACCTCGGTACGCAGTCGCGCAGCTTTCGCCTCGAGCGCGAACAGGCGCGCGCGAATCTCGCCGACGGACGATGCAAAACGCGTCTGATCCAGCCGCGCGAGCAACTGACCCGGTTCTACGCGGTCGCCTTCGCGCACCGCGAGCTCGCTGAGCACGCCACCGTCCACCGACTGAATGATCTGTACACGACTTCCGGTAATCACTTCGCCGCTGGCCCGCGCCACCTGGTCGATCCGAAACACCCAGCTCCAAATGACGAACGCCGCAACGCCCAGCGCAATCGTCGTCAACAGCACGCGATAGCGTCCCTGATGTGCGCGCTGCAGGCGAGCCGCCCAGCGCTCCGCCCGCGCATCGCGCGGATGCACGTCCGCCACACCGTCAGCCGGCATCGGCCTTTCCCGTTTGAGCGCCGGGAGACGGCGAAGTTCTGGGGGCAAGGCGTGGCAACAGGGCTTCCGGCGCACCATCGCGTTCGAGTCTGCCGCCGTTGAGCACCAGAACCCTATTCGCCAGCCGACTCGCCAGCACAGGCCGGTGCGTACTCACCACCAGAATGTCGTCCGAGCGAAGCGCTCGGTCGAGCGTCTGCCACACACGCTCCTCCACCTCACGATCCAGAGCAGCGGTAGGTTCGTCGAGCAGCCATACGCGCGGTTCACGGAGAAAGATCCGTCCAAGCGCAACGAGTTGACGTTGACCGCCGGACAGCCCGGAACCGCCTTCACTGATCGGACGCTCCATGCCGAGCGTACTGCCGGCCGCGATTGCATCGATCCCGAGTTGCTCGCTCACTTCGAGCACGCGGTCGTCGCTCGCCGAGCCCGTTAAACTGAGGTTACTGCGCAACGTACCCCGGAAGAGTTGCACCGACTGCGGCAGATACCCGATGTGCGCGGCGACGTGCTCTGGATCGAGTTCCCACAGATCCGCCGCACCGAGCCGCACGCGCCCATTGCCCGGCCGGTAGAGCCCGGCCAGAATCTTCAGCAGTGTCGACTTGCCGGACCCAACCGGACCCAGCAACAGCACCCGGTCTCCCGGCGCCAGTTCGAGGTGATCGATATCCAGTTGCGCCACCGGCGCTCCGGGGTACGTAAAACGCACCTGTTCGAGCGTCAGCCGTTCGGGCCTCGGCGCGGGTTGCAGCAGCACCTGCTCCGGGCGCCGTTGCGTGGGCTGAGCAAGGACCGCCTGAACGAGTTCGAGCGC
The DNA here is from genome assembly GCA_965216695.1 of Candidatus Azotimanducaceae bacterium. Lineage (GTDB taxonomy): Bacteria > Pseudomonadota > Gammaproteobacteria > Pseudomonadales > Azotimanducaceae. The sequence continues at coordinate 937,686 of OZ244212.1, forward strand.
TTGCCGGACGTGCTGCCATTGCACGAGGTACTGCACACTTTGTGCAACAGGCGCGATGATCCGCCCGCCTAAAATCGTGCACGCGATCAGGCCCCCCATCGTCAGTCGCCCGGCTTCAATCTGCCAAACCCCGACAACCACAGCACTCACATACGCAAGTATCGAGAAGCTGGTAATGGTTACGCCGGCCAGGCTGCTGAGCGCACGGTGTTGAATGCCGAAACGATTGATGCTGCCGGTCAGCGCCTGCCACTCGCCCGCGAACTGCTCGCCCGCATGGTTGGCGCGAATCGACTCCGCGCCGCGAATGCTGTCTACCAACAAGCCCTGTCGTTCGTTTATGCGCGACAGCTGCTGTCGAAACAGCTCCTTCAGACGCCACTGAATAATCCCGCCGAGGATCAGCGCACAAGGCAACAACAACGCGTAAACCCAGGCCACCGGCCCGCCGAGCAGACCAATGAACCCAAGAAACAGCAAAACAAACGGCAGATCCACCAACGCGAAGACCACCGTCGCCGAGAAGAATTGGCGCACGGCATCAAGGCTCGACACCTGTGCAGCAAGCGTGCCGAGGCGCCGCGGTTGGGCATCGAGTTGAAGGTTGAGCAGATGATTGAACACGCGTTGCGAAACACGCCGATCGACGGCGCTGGCCAGGCTGTCGAGAATGCGCGCGCGAATGATCTTCAGCGTCCAGTCGAGGACGATCACAATCGCCATGCCAGCAGCCAGCGCAGTGAGCGTGGCGTACGCAAGCGTCGGTACCACGCGATCGTACACCTGCATTGCGAACAACGACGTCGCCACGGCGATGAAGTTGATCAATAGTGTGGCCACCACAATCTGCCACAACCAACCTCGCTCGCGGAACAGCTCCTGCCAGACCATGCCGGATGCGCTGACGGAATCGGTCCGCGACTCGGTGGCGTCGTTGGGAACGTTGGCGGTGGACTGGTTTTCAGTCATTGCCCGGCACCACAACCCCCGCGAGCTGATCCAGCACGCCTGCCCGGGCATTCAGCCGCAATGAATAAACGAGCTGGTCGCTGCGCGTCGTAAGGAGCTGACGACGCTGCTCGAAGAGTTCCCGCTGCACGTTGAGCACGTCCAGCCAGCTCTTGGCGCCGCTGTCGTATTGTCGCTTGTACGACGCGAGCAACGTTTCCAACTCGCCAACCGCCTGCGTCTGCAGGGCCACCAGTTCGGTCTGTAACCTGCGCTCACGATGCAAACGATCCAGCTCACGCCGCAGTTCCACGCGCGTTGCCGCCAGGTCATGACGCGCGGCGACGTGGTTCGCCACCGCTTCGTCGCGGCGGTTGCGCGCCATGAAACCAAGACCCTCGAGCGAGGCCTCGAACACGAGGCTCACCTGATTGTCATCCAACAGCGCCGGTTGATCGTGCAATCGATCCATCTGCAGATAGAGCGTTGGCCGGGACGACGAACGCGCTCTCGCAATCTCCGCCTCGGCGCGCCCGAGTTGCCGGGTTTTGACCTGCACATCCGCGTGAGCATCTATGATCGACGCCACCGGTTCCGCAGAGTCCGGCAGGTCGACCAGTGCCTGCGGTACAGGCGGGTTGGTATCTACCGGCACCTGGGCTAGCGCATGAAGATCCTCCTGCGCGCCCGCGGCGCCGCTGCGCGCGCGTTGCAGTTCTGCGCGCGCCTGCGCAACGCGTGTCGCGGCGAGTACGCGATCCGCCGTGGCCGCAAGTTGGCCTTGTACACGGCGTTCAACCTGTTCCAAGAGCGCTTGATGCGCGTCCAGATTCTCTTGCGCGGCATCGAGTATCTTCGCAGCACCCTGAGCGTTTGCGTAGGCCACCGCGGTGGCCTCGAGCAGTTGCCGCTGCACGCGCAGCAAATCCGCTTGTTCGCTCGCGACGTCCGCATTGGCCACGGCAATATCGTCGCGGATCCGACCAAAAGACCACAAGGGTTGGCGGACGCTGAATATTGCGGGTTGCGAGAGATCATCGCCCGTTACCGCGGAACGGTCGCCGCCGGCAAACTGCTGAGCCTGCGCGCTCAACGTGGGAAGGCGCTGGCTGCGCGCACCGCGCGCCACGTAATCGAGCGCCGCAATCTGTGCCTGCTGACCCGCCACCGCAGGATGGTGCGCGAGCGTCGCTCGGAGCGCATCAGCCAGCCCGACTGCTTCCGCACCCGCCGGTCGCGCGGCGAGTAGCAACGCGCAAAACACGCTTACAAAACCCAGACTGCGGACCCCGGAATTCACCATGAGACTTCATCCGTAGTGAACAGGTACGGGGCATCGGGCAACACCGCGCCGGCGGCCCGGGGGACAGCGTGACTGGCACTCGCCACGCCCGAGTCCGCCACAACGTCGCCTCGCGCGGCTTCCAATGCATCCGCCTCCGGCTCCCGGCCACAACGTAAATACGCCGACGCCAGATCCTCGCGCCAGCCGTCGCGCCAGGGACATTGTTCATGCGCCCGCTCCAGCAGCTCGATACCGCGGCGCGCATGCCCCTTGTCGAGCATTACGAGGCCCAGCATATGCTGGGCAGCAGCGTGCTCCGGTACAACGCTCAGCAATCGCCGGAAACACCCTTCCGCACCATCGAGATCGCCGCGCCGGTACCGGTCCACGCCCTGGTTAAGCCAACCGGGCTCAGGCAACGTGACCATGTCGATGGGCTCCCACCCTATCTCCCGATTGCACGCGGCAATGAGCGGCGCGATTTGCGTTCGATAACGGCGCCACCGACCCACAGACGTCGAATACAGAGGCTGGCGCACCTGCCACAGACTGGCGGTGTGCACCGGTCGGTTGAGGGCGTGAAAATCCAGCACGCCTGGTTCGAACGGCACGCCGACATAGTCGAGTAGCCGCCGCGCGGTGCCTTCGGGATCCTCCAGCAGCGTTTCGTAGTCCACCTCAAGAATGTCGTCTGCAAACACGTGCTGCCAGTGATGCATCATCAAGTTGTGGTCGGCGAGCTGTTCTCCGATCCAATCGAGGTCGTACGCAAAACCCATCCCACCGTGCCGGGCGGCAAAGTCCGTAAAGTAATTGGAAACCGCTACGTCACGCGGATCACGCCGCACGGATACGATTCGAGCCTGTGGCAAAAGAAGACGAATCAAACCAATGTTTTCGAAGTTGTGCGGCAGCTTGTCCACAACGTGCGCGGCATCCGGTGCATGGGCGCGCATCTCCCCGAGCACTTCGTCTGCGATACCTCGGCTAACGTGCGGATCGATGTCATCGACGCAATCCGGGTAGCGACGGCCGGACCCGGTTTGCCGCTCCCAACGATTCAGCCCGGCGATCACCCGAGGCAACGTTCCGAGCTCACCCGCACCGTGGATACGGCTGTGCCCGGCCAGAATCTGTTCAACCAGGCTCGTGCCCGAGCGCGGCATACCCACCACAAAGATCGGCAGGGTTGATGCTACGCCGCAGTCGCTGCGGCGTTCGAAGAGTTCTCTCGGAAACGCGTGCCGGACCCGCGCACACCGCTGGCGGTGCGCCGCGGGATCGTAGTTCAAACGTGCGCGGCAAACGCGGTTGGCGTCGTCTGCGAGCACGAACGCGCGCTTGTAGTCGCCGCGTTGCTCATGCGCCGACGCCAACTGAAACAACAGACCTGTGCGAATCGAACCTTCCGCGCTCGGACGTCGCGCAAGCGCCTCGAGACGATCCAGCATGTCCAGCTTGTTGGGAAACCGCCGCGCCTGCATCAACGCTGTCTGGCCACGCCCTGGATCAACGGCCGCAAGGCGCTCAAACAACGCAACCGCATCGTCCATGCGGCCCAGACGCATGCAGAGCTGGCCCAGCCCACCGAGCGCATGCGGATCCTCGGATCGCTCGCTCAACACCCGTCGGTACCGCCGCTCCGCCGCAGCGTAAGATCCTTCCGCCGCTTCCACATCCGCAAACGCGAGCATGATCGCGGTATCCGTGACGTCCCCGTCACCCTCTTGCACGTCACGCGTTTCTGCCGACCCCGCGCCCTCCTGCGAAGCACGTTCGGCCGCCCGCCGGGCAAGCCCGGGGTTCGCGTACAGCGCGGTACCGGACAACTGCAACCAGAGTTCAACCGTTGGTTCGCCCTGTGCCTGCGCGGTAGCCAGCGCTTGTCGCAACAGCGCAATGGCCTCACCGATACGGCCGCTGAAGCGCGCCAGCCGGGCGAGATGACGTTTGAGCGGTACGTTCTGCGGATACTGCCGCAGCCCCTCGCGCAGCCATTCTTCCGCCTGGCTATGACGATCGACGAGCACCAGCCGATCACAGAATGCACCCAGCGCCCGACACCACTGCGGTTCGCCGAGGGTAGTGCGTTGCGATTCGAGTCGCGCTTCGGCGGCCGCCAGCGCTGACTCCGTCAGCACCCCGGCGCGCCGCGAGGCAGCGTCGTCAACACGCGGACGGATGCTCGCCATGGTCGGATCAGACCAGACCCTGCGAGGTCAGAATGCCTCCGGGCAGGTCGGTGAGGTATTGGGTTGCCAGGTTACCGCCTTGCCCATCGAAGAAATCGCCATCCAGACTTTGATCGAACAATCTCACCGAACTGCTGACCGGGAGGAAAGTCCCGGTGATCCGGAGGATCGATCGGCCTTCGATCACAACAGCGTCCCGACTGAACGGCACGGTTTCCCAATCGATCTGGTCGCCCGCCACCGCCATCTGTCCCACCACGCCACCGCGGCCCTGCACCGCACCGTCATCCCCCACCAGAATGATACGGTCGTCGCTGCCGAGACCGTCGGCGCCGCGCCATCGGCCCCAGGTTCCCGGGCCGTCGCCCGCGGTGCTCAGCACGGAAGAGTCGCTGTCGACGATTACATAGATGTCGTAACTCACGTTTTCGTCGAACCGGCGACCGCTGTGGTCGGAGCTTACGCCCTGCACCAGATCGAACACGACGATCGTGGTATCCACCGCCGCGGCCGTGTCGAAGTTGAGCGTAACGTCGTCGCTAATACCCGCGTAGTCATTGCCTGCCGCATCGATGAACGCTCCGGCATCGATGCGCACACTGTAGGCACTGCCTGGATTGAGATCGCCGCCTGGATCGACGGTTACTTGATTGCCGTCAATCTGCACCCTTGGATCGTCGACCCCGATCACCCGGACATCTGCGCCATCGCTGAGCGTAATGGCGCCCGCTCCCAATTCGACAGGTTCTGAAAACGTAAGCACAACGTCCGCGTCGATCGCTACAGAGATCGAATCGTCCGCAGGGGCACTCGAACTAAGCGTGGGTGCCAGGGTATCAACGAGAAACGCCGCGTTGTCCACCACCGGACCGTGGTCCAAATCCGCTGGATTTCCGGTCGCGTCGGTGAGCAGAGCGCCGTTGGCCTGCAGCGCATCGGCATCAATGCTGATGCCGTCAGCGTCGCTGTCGCCGGCCTGAATCTCGTACTCGAACTGCAACTCCGCCGTACCGCTACCTGAAACGTAGGTCGCGAACACCGTGCTCCCACCCACATTCAGTGCGATCCGCGGTGTGCCACCGCCGGTATCTACGTTGATGGCCTCGCTCATGGTGACCGTCACCTGCACCACGTCGCCGGCATTGAGTAGCCCGTTGCGGATACCGACGGCTGAACTGAGGGCAACAGAAACTACGGCGGGCGCGTTTTCGTCGACGTCGTTCACAGCGAGCGAAACCGCTTGTTGGCTGCTATTACCCGCGGCGTCGGTCGCAACCACGGTAAACGTGTAGCTGGATTGCGATTCGAAATCCGGATTGTCCGTGAGCGTTACCGCACCGCTGGTGGCGTCTATCGTGAACGCCGCCGCGTCGCCACCAGGCTGGAGCGCGTACCGCGTCTCACCAGTGCTTATGTCTCCCGTATCGGAACTGGTAACCGTGTACACCACCTGCCCGGCACCGCTGTTTTCGTCGACCGCGGGCGCGACGCCGCCGGAGGTGATTGTCGGCGCAACCTCATCGAGGTCGTTGATCGCGAGCGCAACCGGCTGCTGGCTCGTATTGCCGCCCCCATCGGTTGCCACAACCGTAAAGCTGTAACTCGATTGCGCTTCGTGATTCGGATTCTCGAGCAAGCGAACCGCACCACTCGTCGGGTCAATCTCGAAGTCCGACGCGTCGCCGGACGCTGCCAAACTCCACGTAACCGTGTCGTCTGCAGTCGCCGTGTACACAACCTGGTTTCCGCCGCTGTTCTCATCGACCGCGGCCGCAGTGGCAGAGGAGGTGATGCGCGGCGCCACGTCATCCGTGTCGTTGATGGTGAGCGCCACAGCCTGCTGCGCGCTGTTCCCGGAATCGTCTGTAGCAACCACGGTAAAGTCGTAGCTGGATTGCGTTTCGAAATCGGGGTTCTCAGTGAGCGTAACCGCGCCCGTGTCCACATCGATCGAAAACGCTGCCGCGTCCGCGCCCGTAAGACTCCAGGTTACGGTACCAGCGTCCGTCGCCGTCGCCCGATAGACGACCTGCCCGGCCCCGCTGTTCTCGTCGATGGCTGCAGCGCTGCCCGCGGACGTTATCTGTGGCGGTGTGGTGTCCGCGTTGTCCCCACCAGAACCACCGTCTCCGCCACCGGAGTCATCTCCGCCTCCGGAGTCCGGGGGAACCGGTGGCGTTCCTGAACTTCCACCGCCGCCACCGCCCCCACCGCCGCCAGCACCAGCAGCAAGCCCGAGTCCCGCCACGGCCAGACCACCCCAAAGCAGTGGCGAACCCCCGCCGCTCTTACCAGCGACCGGTGCTTGCGAACCTTCGCTCGCGGGAGTTGACACAACAGGTTCGGACGGTTCGGCGGACCAGACTACCTGATCGCCGTCCGTGGTTACCTGCAGGCTCTCCGACGCTGCGGTCAACGCCGCGCCAGAAAACGGTCCGCCGCCGCTCGCGAGTTCAGGCGTTGGATAGAACGCAACGTCTTCCAGTTCGAAAAACGATTCGAGCACCAGTACCCGTTCACCGGCTACGTCCACCACGAGGTCGTCGCCTCGGCGCGTCGCAACCATCGGCGGCGCGCTGAACCCACTGGAACGATCGATCAGCGCATACTCGGCACCCTCGCGGGCGGTTTCACGCCGCGTGCCAGGCAGAGGAACCCATTCGGTGGATCCATCCGACAAGCGCCGCGTCAGCGCGAGGTTAGGTCGCAAGGCTTGACTGCTCATAAGCTGCTACCACTGTGATGATTGGACGGTTGCACGCACGCAACCAGGATGCAAACGAGGCTGGTAAACACTTTGTATGGCCGCGTACCACTCGTTTCATCGTCTTACGGCCAGTTGCACGCTGGTGCGTACCGGAAGAGGTCTACCGTTGTACAGCACGGGCTCGAATTGCCACCCGGCCACGGCCCGCCGCACCTCGCGAGCCAGCGCGTCGGACGGCGTTCCAACGATGTCGATGTTGCTCGGCCGACCGAGTTCCGTGAGCGTAAATTCCACGGTCAACGGCTCGGACATCTCCGAACGGAATCGCCTGAGACGCGGTGGCTCGCGACGTATCGCCACCAGTTGATGCGCGGGATGCAGGCCGTCGAAATTCCCAGCCAAGGCTGCGTCGCGCCTCAGTCCGTACTCAGCTTCTTCTTTCAAGCCATTGATAAATAATGAATCTGCTCCGGCTTCATGCGCATCTTCGAGGGTTACGAGCGCTTCACTCCAGGCGTTGGCCGCGAGTTGGGCAAACGCGCGATTGACCAATCCTTCGCGCACGGATTGAAGTCCCTGCCGGGCCGGTTCTGACTCCGGATCGATTGTGAGAACTCGACTGAAGAGCTCGTACGCGCTGGCTCCGGGCGGCGACATCAACTGCCCCTGCGCAAGCGCCTGCTGCGCAGCAACAAGATCGCGCTCCGACGTCGTGCGTACCGGCCCGCTGAACGGTCGTCTCGACTGCGGCGGCGTACGGATCGGCGTCACCGAGTACAGTGATTCCGCAACATCGCTCGTCGGGTCCGCTGACGTCGGCGGCGTCGACGTGGCGACTTGCGCGTGCTCCGGAGCGCGGTCTTCACGGGCTTCCGTAACGGTTGCTGTATCTGCCGCGTCGGATGGGACATTCAATTGCGCGATCGACCGACCGCCAGAACCATCATCCACTGACACCACGTCGCGTTTCCGTTCGCTGTCAGCCTCGGTGAGTGCAACGGAATCCGACGAGGGTTTCCGCAGTGCAACGCTCTCGTCGCGCGCGGTCGCCTGCGACACACTACGCTCAGAGCTTTGGGTTTCAACGCCGGACTCAACAGATGCTCTCGCGGTTGGAAACACCACATAACCTTCCACAACGGCCGGAACAGGCGCACGCTGCGTTTCAACGGCGCCGGATACGTCCGCGACGGCGGCGCTATCGCTGGCTTCCATCGCCGGATCGGGCCAAAGAAACGCGGCAACAATCACTGCAACCGCGCCGCCTAGACTCACCAACGTTAAGCGTCCCCAGCGCCAACGGTTGCGCTCAGTCCGAGCCATATCAGGGGGCAGTTCAACGCGTGGCACCTGAAGCGGTTCGCGTATGATCGGCGCGTCTACGTCGGCCAGCAACGCGAGTCCAACCTGTATCTGCACACGATCCGCGGCGGATCCGCGACCCGTGAAGTGCGTGTCGATCTCCAACGTATTCCCCGGAAGGCAAACGTCTGCGGAACACTGTCGAGGTACAACCGCGCAACCCGTTTTCTGCTCACCTTCGGCGCGGAGTTGTCCTCCGGAGAGAGCCTGCACGATCAGGTTTCCGCTCAAATCGATGTCGAGCCGCACCAGCGCGTCCGCGGCGACAAAGCTCAGTTCACCGAATGAGGTTTCCCCCAGAGTCATACCGGCGTGCACCCGCATCATGATGTCGCCGTCGGCGGCGATCAGATACCACGCCTGGCCTTCCCTTTCTAGCTCCAGTTCGTTCATCGTTCGCGCCTGTTTGTCGTTCACGGCGCTGCGCTGGTTATTGGAAATTGAGAATACAAGAGTAGCTGCAGCTTGTTCAGCCCGCTATTCTGTCATATATCTTGCCTTTCATAAATCCTGATGATTAACAGCCTGGGCGCGGAACCAGCGCGGCCCTGGAGCGGCAGCGATTTCCGGTTCCAGAAGTTCTCAGGGATGGGGCGCGCAGGGACGTCTGCCGACGACGCCTGCAACACTCAATGCAGGCAAATCACCCAGTCCGACGACCCGCGCGAGGCTAGTTACGCGGTAGTGCGAACACCACAAGATGGTCGCCGGACGGCAGCGGAGACGCAAAGTGGCCACCCGCCGCAATAGCCACATACTGGCGACCCTCGTAAACGTAGGTCATCGGCACCGCGTTGCCTGTAGCCGGCAACTCGTTCTTCCATAACTCCGTGCCATCATCGATGTCGAACGCACGGATGTAGCCGTCAGACGTCGCAGCGATGAAAACGAGACCTCCGGCGGTAACGATCGGACCACCCGCTTCCAGACCGCTCTTCACAAACAGCGTAACGGGCCACGGCGCCAGGTGTTTCAAGGTTCCGAGCGGGACGCGCCACAGAATCTCGCCACTCGATAGATCAACCGCGTCCAACGTTGCCCACGGCGGCGCCGTACAGGGCGCACCCAGCGGAGACAGTAGTGGTTCCATCACCGCGCAGTACGGCGAACCGTGTTGCGGGAAGGCTACGCTCTCGGGACACTCGTCGCGCGGCACAAGGCGAATCTCGATCGGCGTATGTTTGGTGTTCGTCACCATCACCTGACGCTGCGGTTCCACCGCCGGAGCACCCCAGTTGTTACCACCAAGATTGGACGGAAAGAAAACGGTTCCCTGAACACTTGGCGGTGTGTAAATGGGGCCTGTAACCCGCGTCTGCAATTTCTCCCGGCACGCGCCTTTATCCCAAAACGTAAAACCCCACGCGTCGTCAGGACCGATGCCGAGTTGATGTAGCGGTGCCGGTTTCAACGGAAACGGCTGCGTAGGGCTCAAGTACTCGCCCGGTACTGCGCCCGTTTGTGGCACCGGGCGTTCCTCCACTGGATGCAGCGGTTTGCCGGTCTCACGGTCGAGCACGAACGTGAGACCCATCTTGGTTACCTGGACGACAGCCGGCCGGGTAACACCGTTGATCGTAACGTCCACCAATGTCGGCTGGGCGGGGGCGTCGTAGTCCCAGATGTCGTGATGCACCGTCTGGTAGTGCCAGGCCACCTCGCCGGTTGCAGCGTGCAGGGCCACCACCGCACTGGAGTAGTAGTCCTGATGGCCGGCGCGGTCCCCACCGTAATAGTCCGGCGACGAATTGCCGGTAGGCAGAATGACCAGATTGCGCGCCGCATCCACCGATATGGTCGACCACACGTTTGTTGACGCCGGCACGAACCGACCCTCAGCATCGCGCTGCGGGTGATCCGGATGCACCGGGTTCCAGCTCCAGACGAGCTTGCCATCCTCTACGTTGTACGCGCGCACCACCCCCGCCGGAATGTCATGGCGAATGCTGTCGGTAACGTACGCACCGGTTACCGCCAGGTTACCGATCACTGCCGGCGCACTGGTAACACCGTACTCGTCGCCTTCGTGCTCCGTAAGCCCTTCCGTAAGGTCCACTTCACCGTTCACACCGAAGTCGCGACAGCGTTGGCCGGACGCGCCATCCAACGCGATCAGCCGCGCGTCGAGCGTGGCAAGCAGAATGCGATGTTCGCAGGCAGCCCCCGTGCGCTCAGTGGCGCGCCAACTGCTCACGCCACGGCAGTTACTCAGGTGCTCCTGCGTCATATCCACCCGCGGATCGAATACCCAGCGCTCGGCGCCCGTACCCGGATCGAGTGCGAACACGCGGTTATACGGTGTGCAGTAGTACATCAGCCCTTCGGTGACGATCGGCGTGCCGATGAACGAGGTTGGCCGGCTCGCCTGCAGCTCGTCTGACACCGTTTCCGTCAGCGATTGAGTTCCGCCTTTGAAGTCACCGGACCGGTGTGTCCACGCGTGGCGTAGCGCATCCACGTTATCGCGGTTGATCTGCGCGGCCTCCGAGTAGTGACCGCCTCCAGGCCCGCCCCCATACGCCGGCCATTCGACGTCGGCCCATAGATCGGTACAAAGCACGATTAGTATCACGGTAGCAACAAAACGCATGATTTCTCCCCGGACGGCTCGCAGGCCCCGCACGCGTCGGGGCCTCGTCGAGTGACCCTATTGCGGCCCCATCGTTAGGACAGCTCGGCTAATGTAGCGGCCTTCCACCTTGCGGAACTCATCTGCGTTCTTTGCGTATTTTGCAAAGTCGCTGGAATTCATGAAGGTTTCAACACCCGAAAGCAGCGTGCCGATATCCTTAGCCTGGAACGAAACCCAATGGGTTCCAGCGTCTTCACCCATGGCGACGACCGCTCCGGAAAACAGGTTACCCGGGAACGCGGCCGCGGCTTTGGAATTGATAATCGTTTCCAGAGCGGCGTTGTATCGAGCAGGGTCCAGCGCGGTAATACCGAACAGCATGGTCGCAACGCCGGCGCCACTGAGATTTTCGTCGTTGATCTTGCCACGAATCTCCGTGAATACGTTCTCCGACTCAACCTCTGCCACCTCGCCCATCGCATCCAGAAACGCTGCACGATCAGCGCTGCCTGAATACGCAGCGATATCGGCTTCCATCGCCGCAGCGGAGGGGTGAAAGACAGTAATTGTGTGCGTGGCTTGGTCAGTCCCGTTCGCGAGATTCGCACTCAGCGTTACGGTAGAGGACAGTTTTTTCCCGGTAGCCGATTGGCGATAAGCCTTCATCGCGTCGATGACGGCATCGGTATCCGAAACGACAATACTGAAGTATTGACCGTAGACGGTCGGCTCAGCGTGGTCGTCAGCAATCGCTACGCCCGACAGCATGAACGATAGAAATAGAAAGAGGGATGTTTTCATTATTGGTCACCTTGCATATTAAGGTAGGGTAAATCTAGGGTGGCCAACCTACCCGCCTCCCACAGAGTGGACTCGCGACGAACCCCGATTAGTTCGTCTGCGTCCGACGACGCAATTCCAGAAGCAGGCGATCAAACGAGCATAGCAGACTTGTTGCCAAACTACTCTCCAAGACCAGGATGTTTGAACTGGGCGGAGATGAATATTCGATTGATCTCAATACGAGCTATGACGTGCCCCAGGTCTTGCGTTCACCCGCCTAAGCTTGTTTAGCTCTGACGTGCCCCAGGTCTTGCGTTCACCCGCCTAAGCTTGTTTAGCTCGTTTTTCATACTCGACCGGGCTGATCCCGCCCAAGGTAGAGTGCCGCCGCTTCGGATTGTAGAAGCGCTCGATGTAATCAAAGATATCGGCGCGCGCTTCGTTCCGTGTTCGATAACGGTGACGACTGACCCGATCGTCCTTCATCCGTGAGAAGAAGCTCTCCATCACGGCATTGTCATGGCACTCGCCCGAACGACTCATACTGCATTGGATCCCGTTGTCTTTCAGGAGCTTCTGGAACTGTTCCGCCGTATATTGGCTGCCTTGATCGCTATGATGCAGCAGATCCGCGTGCGGTCGTCGACGCCAAATCGCCATCATCAGCGCGTCCGTCACGAGATCGGTCGTCATCCGGGGCTTCATGGACCAACCGACGATGCGCCGTGAGAACAGGTCCAGAACCCCAGCAACGTATAACCAGCCTTCGGTGGTCCACACATAGGTGAAGTCCGCTACCCACTTCTGGTTTGGCGCCGTTGCCGTAAACGCGCGATCCAGCGTATTTGGCGCTATTGAGCTCTCCAGACGTGTGCCTGTATCCACCGGTCGCTTCCGCCGTTTCGGTTGTGCAACGAGGCCTAAAGCCCGTACCAGGCGGGCTACGCGTTCTCTACCGACCTCATGCCCCCAGTCGAGCAGATCGGGCCAGATACGGCGCACGCCGTAGGTCCGGTCACTGTCTTTGAAGCTGCGACGGATGTCGCGGATCAGGGTTTCGTCGTAGGTCGTTCGATTGCTGGGCGGTCTTGAGCGCCAACTATAGAAACCACTTGGCGAGACATCGAGCACCTCGCACATCCAGGTTACCGGCCAGATCCCTCGATGCTTCGCGATGAACTCGAACCTCACGTCGAATCCTTGGCGAAGTAGGCCGCTGCCTTTTTTAAAATGTCGCGCTCGGCCTTGAGTTTGCGGATCTCGTTCTTTAGCTGCGCTACCTCGGCCTGTTCGGGCTTCATCTGTCCGGCACCCGGAAAGGCGTGCGCCGGGTCATCCCGATACTGTCGAACCCACTTGCGTAGCACGTTCTCGTGGATGTCGAGATCTCGAGCGGCCTGAGAAACACTCAGGCCACGCTCACTGACCAACCGAACCGCCTCCAGCTTGAACTCCCGTGTGAAGCTTCTTCGTGTCATAACCGTCCTCCAGGTTCATCATCTCACCTAATCTCGGTGAACGTGAAACCTGGGGCACGTCATGGGGCACGTCAGACAACGAAGGTTGCGGATAAGTAAGGACCGTAATGAGGACGCGAGTTCTGGCCATCTCTAAAGATGCACAAGTCGATGACGGAAATCATCTCTACGCAGAAGCTCATCCGCAACACAACCCCTGTGACACTCATGTTGCTCGGCTTCAAAACAAGTTAGCGCGACCCTCCCGTGCTCAGCGATCAGATCGACAATTCGATTCAGCGATTGCCGACCGGTTCTTAAAGTCGTTTTCCGGTATTCATCGAACAACTCTGCGTAGTCTTCAGGGGTTTCTAACTCCCGCCTCTTATCGGATTCAATGCCTAACTCGGGGATGTGCTCATAATGGATTCCGACCGCCTCAGTAGCACTCTTTAGTTGTTTTTTACTAAAGCCATACTTCATGCTCACTGGGTTGCGTCTAACGTCGCATAGAACGCCAACTTGATTGGTCATCAATTCGTGAAGGTACCGTTCAAGGGATTTACCTTCATAACCAATCGTAAAGAGTCTCGCCGAAGCTGCTCTAGGTCGGGCTGCTTGCACCTTCTCTAGTTCTCTCTTGTTTAGAACCTCATGAGCGATTTCGCTGTTAATTGCGTAGTAAGGATGCTTCCTATAAACGTGCTGCACGAGATCCAGATCCCGAAGATCTCCGCACTCAGTTACGACATCATAAACCGCCTTTGCATCCTCCTGTTTCAGTAGATGGGAGTAGCGGCTACCTGGACTTAGTACCCAAGAACTTTGATTCTCTATCAGCCCATACTTCGTGAGCGTTCTTTTATCTGCATCAATTTGGAAGGAGTAACATCCAAACCGATGTGGGACAAAATCGTAGGCGGGCTTTTCTTGTCTATCGCATACGAGAAACAGGTATTTCTGCATCTCCACCTTCCGAACGGGTCTGTCCAAGACCTCTAACAGAGCGAGCATTAGTTTCCTGCGATAAAACATACAAATCCGTTGCGACGAGTACGGGGGACTTCCTGGAGCTATGTTATACGCATAGAGCTTATATATCGAGTTCGTTTAGTACCTATGATGGAGTACTATGAGGTGACTTGAGGAGGTCCTGAGTCCCGAATGCCGAACTACAATGAAGACCCTCTGCATTTGCAGCTAAAGCAAAACATCGAGTCTCTTATAGAAGACAGAGAAACTACATGGACCGCTATGGGGCGTGCGGCTGACCTCTCCACGTCCATGATCACTCACCTGCGGCATCTCAAGTCCACACCTTCGCTGGTCACCCTGAGCAAGATCGCGGAGGCGCTCGAAGTGTCTGTTAGCGAACTAGTAGAGGGCTGCTAGCGATGGCAAGCCCAGGATCTTTGGTCCAGTTTCAGAGTTAGTGATTCACCACTTGCTTTGACGTTTGTTGAATCTGAGCCCCGGCCCAGTCCTTGTGAAACTGGGCCGGAGACATCCCATACAATGATCCGTGCGGACGGATCGTGTTGTATTCCATGCGCCACTGCCTGACGACTGCACGGGCTTCAATCACCGACTCGAACGCCCATCGGTTCAGGCAGCTGTCCCGGAATATGGCGTTGAAGCTTTCACAGTACGCGTTCTGCCAGGGACTGCCAGGATCGATGTAGTGCGCACCAATACGCCGTTTCCCAAGCCAGTCTTTCACCGCTTTGGCGATGAACTCCGGGCCGTTGTCGCTGCGAATACATCCCGGAGTGCCGTGTACGGCGACGAGCTTGCCTAAGACCCGGACGACATCGGTAGAGGTTAGACTCCGGCCGATCTCTATGGCCAAGCTCTCCCGAGTGAACTCATCGACAATGGTCAAACAGCGAAAGCTGCGGCCATCGAGAGTTTGATCCTGGACGAAATCATAGCTCCAAACGTGACCGGGATACGTGGCGCGATGCACCCACTGCGTTGTGGTTCCCAGTACCTTCTTTTTCTTGGCTTTCTTCCGGATCGCCAACCCTTCCCGGCGGCGGATCAGTCGAACGGTCTCCCGACTTACCGGAAATCGGTCGCGATCGATCAGATCGTAGATCGTCCGATAACCCCAGCGGGGATGCTGCTCAGAGAGTCGAACAACCTCGGCAACAACAACATCATTGCTCACCCTCCCGACATGGCGATAACTCGAGCGATGAATATTCACCACTGAGCATGCCCGGCGCTCGCTGATCTCATATTCGCTACGCAAATACGTGACCGCGCGGCGACGCTCGGGAAGGCTCAGAACTTTTTTGCATTGATATCCTTGAGCATCCGGATGTCCAAGGCTTGCTCTGCCACCATGGCCTTCAGCTCGGCGTTCTCACGTTCGAGTTCCTTCAGGCGCTTCACCTCCGATACCGTCATCCCCGTGTACATCTTCTTCCAGCGGTAGAACGTTTGTTCCGAGATGTTGTGCTTGCGACAGACGTCCTTCGTCGCCATCCCTGCGGCTGCTTCACCGAGCACGCCGACGATCTGCTCTTCCGTAAATCTCTTCTTCATGGATTCCTCCTGACGGGAATCCTAACTCATCTGCTGGACCAATTATCGAGGGGCTTTCCAGCGATGGATTGGGATTCTCAGCTGGGTGGCATCGTCATTGGTGCGATCTTAGCTGGGTTGTTTAGCTTGCTAGGCACGTTAATCACGCTCTTGGTTCAAGGCAGGAGGATGAAGGCGCAGCTCGAAAACGACGCTGCTGTTAGGAAAGAACATTTCCAGCACGACTTAGAAAACAGAAGTGCCCAGTTCGATCACGAGGCCGAGCAAGAGATCAGAGGCCGCAGAACAGAAGCGTTGGGAGAACTACAAGAACTCCTTGAGCGACAAAAGATGCGCTAACCGATGTGTGGGGAATCTATCGATCCGGTAACGCTCAACTGAGGGGTGATCTCAAGCAACTGCCGCAGCTCGGAGTATTGGTGAACAAGGAATATCGGACCAAGCTCTGGGCTATCAATTCTGAGATCACTCGGGCAGTCAACGCCTATGCGCAATCCAGTCACACCCTCCAGACGAAGATCCTCGAAGGGCAAGTTGCAGACCTTGAAGATGACTTCAGGTCGGCTTCGAACGCGTTGGGTGAATGTCTGAAAGACGTCGGAGTTTTGATGTCCCGAATCAATCGAATTGGCGTTGTTGCCGCCGAAAAACAAGCCTGAAAACGCAGTGAATTCGATGGGCTGAGAGACTTTCTGGATGTACCAAGCTTTGTACCAATTTTTGGTACAATTTGTACGAATCGGGAAGTTCAAACTTGAATAAAATCAGACGCTTAGAAAGATGGCGTCCCCTAGGGGAGTCGAACCCCTGTTGCCAGGATGAAAACCTGGAGTCCTAGGCCTCTAGACGAAGGGGACTACGGAAGAGCGGCGATTCTATTGACGCGTTTCAGACCCGTCAAGCGTGCACCCCGCACAAGCGCCCATGTCCGCGGCCCCTGGAATTAGCCCCCCGCTTCGTCGTGTTCGAGCAGCCGCTCGCCGACCCAATGACGGGCGAAGTGTTGCGCCGTTCGGCCATTACGAACGCCGCGGGCGAGTGCCCAGCGCAGCGCGTGCTGACGGGCGTCGTCATTCCATTGGGCATCCACCGGAGTGCCGTCGGCGAGACGCCGGACCCAGTGTTCGGCCACACCCAGGTAATCGTTCTGCTTGAACGGGTAGAAAGACAGCCACAGCCCGAACCGGTCGGACAGCGACACCTTCTCCTCGATCGCTTCGCCCTGGTGCAACTCGCCGTCCACATAGGACGCATCCAGATTGTCCTGCATCCGCTCCGGCAGCAGATGCCGGCGATTCGACGTGGCGTAGATGAGCACGTTACCGGACGCTTTGAACACGGATCCTTCGAGCGCGCTTTTCAGCACCTTATAAGAAGCATCATCGGCCTCGAAAGACAGGTCGTCGCAGAAGAGTACAAAACGGTACGCCTCGTCCGCCAGACGCTCCGCAATACTCGGCAGATGTACCAGGTGCCGTTTGCCCACTTCCACCAGTCGAAGCCCCTCGCCCGCGTAGCGATTGAGCAGCGCGTGGATCAACGAAGACTTGCCGGTACCGCGTGCACCCCACAGCAGCGCATTGTTGGCGGGATAGCCTTTCAGGAAGCGTTCCGTGTTGCGCCGCAGCTCGCGTTTCTGATCGTCAACGCACAGCAGGTCACCAAGCTCGATCGAGTCGGTGCGCGCGAACGGCACCAGGGTTCGTTGCATGAACTCTTCGCGCCATTGCGCCGCAAGCGTCGTTTGCCAGTCGAGCGGTCGCGCCGCCGGAATCAGCGCCAGCAGTCGACTCGCAAGCTCGTTCAGTTCACGCCAGGACGCCTGCACCCTGGTCATAGGCGTTCTCTATTTCGCATCGTGCGCGCTACTCCCCCTGTCGCTGGCGCGGGGACAACATCACCACGTTGCGCGCGCGCTCGAAGCGGCGTTCGCCGGCACCATCGTTCAGTCCCACTCGGCCGGGCCCATACGACACCATCGAGTAGTGCCGTGCGTCGCCGCCGGCGGGCTCCATCACCAAATCGGTGCCATCTACTCTCCAGGTACCGGATTCCACCTGCTCGCCCATTCGGCGGGTGTACGTGCCGGTTGAATACGCACCCAGAAACTCGAGGCGCTCGTCCGCGTCTATCCGGCGCCAGATACCCGGCAGATTGAGCGCGCGCAACCAACGGTGGCGCCGCCCGTCCAGATATCGGCCGACAACCACTGCTGCAAACACCAGCGCGATTCCCACAATCACCAGATTCATGTCACGTCCACGTCGTAGCGCCTAACTCGAATCCACATCCGTCAAACACCTGCGCCCAGGCAGCCGCGTGCTCCCGGCTCGCATCGAGCAGCCGCTTGTGCGAGGCATCGCTATCGAGCGCGAGATTGCGGTACCACGCGCGCAACGCACGAGCGTCCTGCGGCGCATTACGGATCAGTGTTGCCAACGCCGCGCGCCAGCGCAACCCGGCTTGGGAAACGCGGGCGAGCTCCAGCTGCACGATCGCCACGTAACGCTGCTCGAAGACACGGCGTAGGCGCTGCGCCTGCTCGCCCGGAACATCGCATACCGTTTCCCATTCCTCCACCAGCGCAGCACTAACGCGCTCCAGCGCACCGGCGATCCACACCCAGCGGTTCGCGATCGCGTTGATTCCGGCGCCCTGTTGCAGTCCGTCGAGTTCTCGTTCGATCAGCACCCCAATGCCATCCTCGACGAGATCGGCCGCGACATCGGAGCGCCCGGCAAACTGAACGATTCGTTCATTCAAGTGCACCAGCCGTTCGAGCCCGTCCGCAAGCCTCGCCGATTGCCCGGTCTGCGCACTCGTCATCAGATGTTGCCAGGCATCGGATGCAAACACCGCGTTATGAAAACGGCGGGGCAGCGCGCCCACCCGACGTTCAATGAAGGGTTGCAACCATGTTTCGCCCGATGCCGCGCAGCGTCTCGCCGCCTGCACAAAACGGATGTCTGCTTCCAGCACGAGCGCCGGCCGGGCAACCCGCCCCAAGCCCGAATTGCGGGCCCCCACCAGGTCTCCCATATCGCACAGATGCAGGCGCGCAAATTCCGTCCAGTCAGCCTTGTCCTGATCAACCGGCACCCTCAGCGCCGCGCGGGACGGCACGCCTGCACGTTCGCGTACGTCCGGCGCCTGCCACGGCCGGTCCAATACCCGATGTATCCGGCGCTCGTAGTCGTCGATCGGATCGGCCGAGATTCCGCAGCCACCCATACCGAGGGCGACTGACAACACCCGCGCAATTCTCCGCAGCGTTCGGAGCCGCGCGCCCTCGTCTATACCAGCCATTCCTTGTGTACGTCCGTCAACTCAGCGTCCAGATTCTGGCTCGCGTAATCGATCACGGTACCGAGCGTCTGCTCCACAACTTTGCGGTCACTGGCCACACCCACCACACACCAGCGCGCGCGGCCGTGCGTATCCTGAAATGCGGTTTCGCTCAACGCTAGCAACGGATTGCGGCCGAACCGGTCTTTCAGCCCGCCCAGTCGCTGCCGCTTCTCCTTCAGCGAGCGGCAGCCGTGCAGGTGAAAGTCCAGGCAGACCACCGCAACTTCCAACGGTCGCAGGTCGACGTAGGCGCGATTCATAGCATGGTCGGGTGATTACAACGGCCAGCAAGTTTGCCACACGTAAGGCGTTCGGCGAACATGCATCGTTTTGTTCGGAAAACAGGGGAACTCCATGCGTTTCAGCTTCTGGCCCAATCCCGCGCAGCCGTTCGAGGACGTGTTGGCCCTCGCTCAGCATGTCGAGCAGACCGGCTGGGACGGTGTATGGTACGCCGATCACTTTATGCCCAACGCGCCGGACACCAGCCAACCATGGCCCGAAGCCTGGACCACGCTGAGCGCGCTGGGGGCACTCGTCCCGCGGGTTACGCTGGGGACGCTTGTAAGCGGTAACACGTACCGCCACCCCGCCGTGCTGGCGAAGATGGCGGCCACCCTGGACCACATTACCGGCGGCCGCGTGATCCTGGGGCTCGGCAGCGGCTGGCAGGAGAATGAACACGAGCAGTACGGCATTCCCTTCCACACCGTCAATGAACGTCTCGAACGCTTGGACGAGGCGTGCCAGGTCATCCGGTCGCTGTTCAGCGAACAACACAGCAACGTCGACGGGCGCTTCTACCAACTCAAAAACGCGTCGCTCGAACCCAAACCCGTGCAGAAACCATTGCCATTGCTGATCGGCGGCGGTGGCGAGAAGGTGACGCTCAAAATCACTGCCAAACACGCCGACGCCTGGAACGTCTGGGGCGACGTCGACATTCTGAAGCACAAGATGAGCGTTCTGGATCAGCATTGTCGCGACGCCGGCCGGAACCCGGGCGACATCCATCGCACCGCCGTCGCATTGCTGTTCATGAGCGACGACGCCGACTTTCTCGAACAGATTCGTAACACCGACGCGCCGATGCCGCGCATCATCGGCACACCGGCTGAGGTTCGAGACATCGTCTCCGCCTATGAGGAAGCCGGCGTGGGCGAACTGATCGTGCCCGATTTCACGCTCGGCGATCGCGCCAACAAATTGGCGACCCTCGACCGATTCATTCACGACGTGGCGGGCCGCTGATGGCCGCCGACGCGCCGGCGCCGGTACCGGCGGCCACGATCATGATGCTGCGCGACGGACCTCGCGGTCTGGAAGTCTTCATGGTAGTGCGTCACCACGAAATCGATTTTGCCAGCGGCGCGCTCGTTTTCCCCGGCGGCAAAGTGGACGACACGGATTTCGATGAGGCGCTGCTGCCGCACCTGGATTCCCCCCACACAGATGCTGCCATGCGGGCGACCCATGTGGCCGCCATTCGCGAAGCGTTCGAAGAGTGCGGCATTCTGCTCGCGCGGCCGGAGGCCGGAGGACGTCTGGTGGACGCCGATCGACTGCGCGCGCTCGAGCCGTATCGCGCGGCACTGAATGACCGCGAGGTAACAATCACCGAGTTTCTACAGAAAGAAGACCTGCGACTTGCGTGTGACCAACTCGTGCCCTTCTCCCACTGGATCACGCCAGCTATGGTGCCCAAACGGTTTGATACCCACTTCTTTCTGGCCGCCGCACCCGCCGATCATCTGGCCGTACACGACGGCAGTGAATCGGTCGACTCCGAATGGGTGCGCCCCGCGGACGCGCTCGCGGACGCGGAGTCCGGCAAGCGCACTGTGATATTCCCCACGCTCAGAAACATCGAGAAGCTCGGCCGGCGCAACACCGTCGCGGATGCGATCGCGGCGGCGTCCGCCGACGAAATCGTACCCATTCTGCCGGAGCTCGAACAACGCGACGACGGCGCGTGGCTGGTGATTCCGAAAAACGCCGGCTACGATGTAACCGAATTGAAGATGCCCGCCCGCCAACGCTGACACCCGGAGACCGCCATGGCCACTAACCCCGAATCGACGCCCGATACGCCCGCCGTGCTGTTCGACGTGAGCGAACATATCGCGACGATCACATTCAATCGCCCGGACCGGCAGAACACCATCTCCGGCGAGATGCTCGGCGCACTTTCCGACCATCTGCTGGAGGCGGACGCAAACGCAGACGTGCGCGCAATCATCATCACCGGATCCGGACGCTTCTTCTGCGCCGGACTCGATCTGCGCGGCAGCAGCATCTCGAACAACCTGTCGAATCAGACGACATCAAGCGCATCGCTCGATATGCGCAACACGCCGCCTACGGTGCTGCACGCGTTGGACACACCGACAATCTGTGCGCTGAACGGCTCGGCCGCCGGTTACGGCATGGACCTGGCCCTCGGTTGCGACATACGCCTGATGGCCGATACCGCAAAGCTCGCCGCAGCATTCACCGCGCGCGGCGTACTGCCGGAATCCGGCGGCACCTGGATTCTGCCCCGCCTGCTGGGTTGGTCGAAGGCCGCAGAGTTGATCTTTACCGGCAAAACGTTGACGGCCAACGAGTGCCTGGAGATGGGCCTGGTATCGCATGTGCTGCCGGCAGATGCACTCACGGATGCAACGCGCGAACTTGCTACCCAGATCGCTGCCAACGCGCCGCTCGCCGTGCAAGCGTCCAAGCGCATGATGCGCATGGGTATGAACGAAACGTTCAACGATCATGTGCACCATGTCTATCTGCAGCTGTTGCCGCTGTTTCAGTCCGCAGATTTCCGTGAAGGCATGAAAGCCTTTATGGAAAAGCGCGCCCCGGATTTCAAAGGCAGTTAGCCCGTCATGTCTCACTGGTATCAACGCGCCGCAACCCTCGTACTGCTGAGCTTGCCGGTAACCGCTGCCGCGCACGGTGTTGCGCGTGCCTCGGAGGATAATCCGGACCGTTACATCCGCTTTCCGGATACCGCATCGCATATGACGCTAGTTGTAGATCTGCATACCCACAGCGTGTTTTCCGACGGCCACGTGTGGCCGAAGATTCGCGTTGAAGAAGCGTTGCGCGACGGATTGGATGCGTTGGCTGTAACGGAACATCTGGAGTATCAACCGCACCGCGGCGATATTCCTCACCCGGACCGCAACCAGGCATTCATTGAAGCAAGCAGCGCGGCCGAGGGCTCCAATCTGATCGTAATCGCCGGTACGGAAATCACCCGAGAAGCGCCGGCAGGACACATCAATGCGGTGTTTATCGACGACGCCAACACGATGCTCAACGTACCCGAGCCACCTGAGGACCCGCGCGATACCCTCGCCTACTACCAGGCCGCCAACGCCTGGGGACAGGTGGAGCCGTTGCTTGCGGCCCAGGCACAAGGCGCGTTCGTGTTCTGGAATCACCCTTATTGGACACGCCAGAAACCCGACGGCATCGCGCGCATTACCGACTTTCACATCGAGCAGATCGGCGCGGGACGGTTGCACGGCATTGAGATTGCGAACGGCCAGGACTATTCCGAGGAGGCCTTTGCAATAGGGCTCGAGCACAACCTGACGCTGATCGGTGTGTCCGACGTACACGATCTGGTGGATTGGGACTACGCACCCGACGACGGCGGACACCGGCCGGTGACGCTACTGTTCACCAACGAGCGAACGCCGGAGGCGATGCGTAGCGCGTTGCTGGCACGCCAGACGGTGGTGTGGTTCAAGAATCTGTTGATCGGCCGACAGGACGTGTTGGGGCCACTGCTGGACGCCTGCCTGCAGATCGTGAGTGCAGAGTATCGGCCGGAAACCGAGGTGCTGGATCTAACGATCGTCAATCGCTCAGACGCCGACTTCCGGCTGCGCAACACGAGTGACATCACGTTCATGGGAAACGCTGACCTCATTACGGTACCGCAGCACGGCTCCAGCCGGCTCAGCGTAAAGCCGGGTGCGATCGTCAGTGAGATTTCATTGCAGTTCGACGTACTGAATGCATTGACGGCGCCAAAGGTACATCCTGCAATTCAGCTCAAAGCAGAGGTTCCGCCGCCCGCGGAAACGCTCGACTGACGGCCTAGGACGCATCCAACCCGAGCACCCTGCGGGCGTTGTCGCGTAAAAACTTCGGCCACACGTGATCTCGAAATGGGACACCTGGCATGTCTGTCATGATGCGCTCCAACGAAAGGCCAAAGGGGAAATACCCGGCGTACAGGATCTTGTCTGCCCCCCGCGTGTTGGCGTAATCGATGATCGCCTTCGGATAGTGCTTGGGCGCAAACGCCGACGTGGAGTAGTAAAGGTTCGGCCACTTGAGCATGAGCTTCACCGCCAGGTCTTCCCACGGCTCGCAGCCGTGTCGGGTTACGAACACGAGCTCAGGAAAGTCGTACATTACCTGATCGATCAACTTCACGTCCTGGGGCCACATCGGAAACCGCGGACCGGGGACGCCTGCACAGGAAAAGATCGGCGTGCCGAGCTCCACGCACTTGGCGTAGATGGGATACATCAGCGGATCGCTGATACCCACCTGGGGATTGAATCCTGCGTTGAACGCACCGAACGACCGCACGCCCAGTTCCTCGAACTGGCGCACCATGTCCCGTATACCATCCATTCCCCTATTGGGATCCACAGAACCCTGGCCAATGAAGCGGTCCGGATGCTGCTTCAGCGCTTTGGCTGACACTTCGCCTCCCGCACCAATCAGACCCACCTCGATCCCGTACCGGTCCATCTCTTTCAGCGTTGCCGCAATCGGATCTTTACTGCCGTATATATCTTTCGGCACCTGCTTGAACATGTATTCCACGGGAAAGTCGAATTCGGCGGAATCGTCCTTCAGCTGCTCCCGGATGAAGTCGTACTGCTCGAAGTTATCGGCCGGGAAGCCGATCATCGTATCCACAATGCCGACATCGGTGGGAAAGGCCATCGCGATCAGCCCGCCGCCCGAAGCGCGTTCTGAAACAGGTAGCAGGTTGCGTCCCGCGGAATCTGGTTCCGCGGCAACGCTTCGTTCACTTGCGCCGGCGTCGGACCGAAACGTTCCGCCAGCGGACGCAGTTTATCCAGGTCGAAATTGTAGAGGTGCGCCGCGTTCTCACCCAGCACCAGGCGGCGCGTGCGTTCCGGGACGTCCGCGAACGTCAACCGCAACGATTCGAGGTTGTAGGGAAACGTGCCTTCATAATGCGGGTAGTCGTTGCCCCAAAGCACGCGGTCCGCACCGATCTGCTCAATGCCGTTCAGGTCGGCCAGGCTCGGAAAGCTTGCCCCGTACCAGCAATGGCGTGCCGCGTACTCACTCGGCAGGTCTTTCAACACCCACTCCATACCTTCGTAGTTCATCTCACCGATGGCGCCATGCTTGATGCCCAGGTGAATGCGGTCGAGATTTTCGAGCATTGCAGGCACCCAGGAGCAACCCGACTCGGTGAGGATGTATTTGAGCTTGGGAAAGCGCTCGTACACGCCGCTCATCAGCAGGTGGCGGTAACCGGCCTGACAATAGAACGTAACTTCGGAGATCCACAGCGCTTCCGCCACCGGCCCCTTACCGTAGTCCGGCGAGCCCTGCCCGGAGTGCTGATTCATTACCAGATCCGCGTCTTGAATCGCGGCAAACACCCGGTCCCATGCTGGGTCGTAGAGCGGCGTCAGCCAACCACAATCCGGCGGCACCAACGGCAGCAGCACGCCACCCCGCAAACCTGCTTCAGCGATGAATTCAATGTCTTTCACCGCCTCATCCAGATCGTTGGGTAGTATCAGACCAATACCAGCCCGTCGATCCGGGTCCTCGGCGCAAAAGTCCTTCAGCCAACGGTTGTGCGCACGAATACCGGCCAGACACCGCTCGTAGTCGTCGGGTTTAGGCGGCTGCGCGGTGACGATGCTCTTCCGGTAAAACGGTGGGACAGTGTTCGGAAACACAACCTCCCCAACAACGCCCTGGCTGTTCTGGTCACGCGTGCGTATCTCCAGATCCCAGTTGCGCTTCTTTTTGCTGCCGTAGTGCTCCTGAGCCGGATTGCGATACCCACCGCGCCAGTCGTCAAACGCCTGCCTGTACTGCGGCTCCAGGTATTCACGGTATTGGGCGTGACTGCCACCGGCGTGCGTGTCTGCCGTGATCAGGATGTAAGGCTCATTGCTCATGATTGTTCTCCTCTCGGTCACCAACGCCAGGCGCAGTTCATTGCGATGCGCCCCGCGCGTCGATCGACCAGATGTCTTCCAGCACATCGCCGCGCACGCAGTGCACAACGTCGTATAGATTGAACGTGGGGTCGCAGTGCGGCGTTTCGGCGCGCAACCAGTCTCCGGGCGCAACGGTTTCGCCCCCCTTCCAGGTAAACCCGCCGTGCTCGTCCCCGAAGAAGAAATACCCGGCACCCTGAGGGCCGCCCTGGCGGACGATCGGTGTTTCGTCATCGGTGGCAAACGCCTTCAGACCCGCATCCGTCGTTGCAAGACCCGCACGATTACACGACACCACCGTCGTCTGCACCAACAGCGACGTGTGAAACGGCGGCAGCGCGCCCTCGGCCGGTTCAATCGCGTTGTACTGTCGGTCCATGAACAGATACGACCCCGCCTGCAGGTCCGTCAGCACGCCCGCGTCCGGGTCGATGTCGAAAGAACCCGTTCCGCCACCGCTCGTAATGTCTACCGCGACGCCGGAGTCTTCCAAACGCGTTCGAAACTCCGCCAGCTGCCCCATTACCTCCAGCGACCGCGCGCGGCGTTCCGCATAGTCATGCACATGCATTAGATTCCCCGCGTACATCTGCAAGCCGCGAAAGCGTAGGGACGGCGCGTCGGCAATCTGCCTCACGAGCGCAAGCGCCTCGTCCCCCGGCAATATCCCGGTGCGATGCAGGCCAGGATCGAGGTCTACCAGCACATTCAGCGGCGCGTCAGCGGATGCCGCCGCTGCGAGTGCCCGCGCATTATCCGCATGATCCAGCACTACGATCACCTCGCGGGCGCGATCATTGAGCGCAATCAGGCGACGGATGCCTGCGTCGGTAACCACCGGCGACGTGATCAGTACGTTCGGCAGTCCGCCGTTCACAAGAATCTCGGCCTCGGCGAGCTTCGCGCAGCAGAGGCCGACCGCGCCCGCCGCCATCTGCAATTCGCCTATGCGAACACACTTGTGCGTTTTGGTGTGCGGCCGGAGACCTACCCGGTGGCCTTCGCAATGCTTCCGCATCTTCGCCATATTGGCTTCGAACGCGTCCAGGTCGAGCACAAGCGCGGGTGTCTGCAACGCGGCCGCGCCGCCTGGCAAACCAATCAGTTCCGCGTTCAGTCCCAGGCGCTCGAGATGGTCATCACCCGGCCCAGTCATCGAACACCTCCAGGACGCAGCGCTTCGAGATGCGCATTCACAAACGTACCGGCGGGGTCGAATGAATCCCGTACACGCCACCAGTCGCGCCACCGCGGATAGAGGCGTTCGAAATCATCCGCCTGCAGGTAATGCACTTTGCCCCAGTGCGGACGCCCGGCGTACCGCCGAAAGATGGCTTCGCAGGCCCGGAAGTACGGTTCCTCGTCTTCCCGAGCGTCCTGATGCACCGAAATCGTCACCGTTTCCCGACCGTGCGCCATGGACAACCAAAGGTCGTCCGCAGCAACGGTCCGATACTCCACCGGCCAACGTACGTCCTCGAAGCGAGTCTGCAAAAGATGCCGGATCGCCCCGAAACATTCAGGACCGTCTTCCGCCGCAATGCTGTACTCCATCTCGGTATGCCGATGCGGTCGGTGATTGGGCAGCACTTCGTAACTCCACGCAACGCGTTCGCCTTCGGCACCCAACGGATACGCGGGCTCGGCCTCGGTTACGTCGAGGGTTTTCGCAATGCAACGATCCGATTCGGGATACCAGAAGAACTCGAAGTTGCGATGCGCGTCGATCAAGCCGTTCAACCGCGCCGCCAGCGCCGGCCACGCCTCCTCCCAGCCGCGTTCTGCGAGACGGTACGCAGGCACCACGTTCAAGGTCACCTCAAGGGCAACACCTACCGCGCCAAGCCCTAGACGCGCGACTTCAAACAGCTCAGCGTGCGCGTCGTTGGCGCATTCCACAACACTGCCGTCCGCAGCCACAACACGCAGTCGAGACACCGCCGAAGACAGATTCTGCAACCGGCGCCCCGTTCCGTGCGTACCCGTCGCCACCGCGCCGGCGATACTCTGGCGGTCAATGTCTCCCTGATTCGCAAGCGCAACGCCCGCATCGTGCAGTGGTCGTCCGAGTGTATAAATGCGGGTGCCCGCCCGTATCCGGGCCGTCTGCGCGCTTGCGTCTGCCGCCACTACGCCGGCATAGCCGGACAGGTCCAGTACGACGTCCGGGTTGGGTACCAGCGGCGAATGACTGTGCCCGGCGCCCGCAACCCGCAGTTTTTGCTCTTGTGCCGTCGCTGCCGCAACCACGGCGCAGATATCCGCTTCGCTGCGCGCGAAATGCACGCTCCGGGTACGGCCACCCTGCTTACCGGACCAGTTTCGCCATTCGCTCACCGATCGCGGGTGTCAGCCCATCTTCATCTCGAAGAAACACAGCTTGTTGCCGTCCAGGTCCCGCACGTACGCGCCATAGAATCCCGGCGCCCGTTCTCCCGGCTCACCTTCGTCCGTAGCGCCCAGTTCCTTTGCTTTGGCGTAAAGCTTATCCACGTTCTCTCTGGAACCACCGTCAATCGCGACCATGTTGCCGTTGCCGCAATGTTGCGCCTGCTCGTCGTAGGGGATGCAGATTGCGAGCATTGCAGCATCGGGACCGGTGCCGTAGAACTTGATCCGATCCATACCCATGAGCTGACTCCCGCCCACCAGCGGCAGCAGGTCGTTGTAGAACCCTTCGGCGCGGGCCATGTCATTCACGCCGATCGTGCAGTATCCAATCATCGGGTATCCCCCAGTTTCGAGTTGTTGTTCGTGCGTCGGGCCTGTTATACCTGAACGCTGTAGAATCCGATACCGCAGACAACTACAGGAGA
Organism: Candidatus Azotimanducaceae bacterium; assembly: GCA_965216695.1. GTDB lineage: Bacteria > Pseudomonadota > Gammaproteobacteria > Pseudomonadales > Azotimanducaceae. Next base: position 965,942 of record OZ244212.1, read on the forward strand.
TACGGTGCCATGGGCGAAACGGCGACACGTAACGTGCCGAATCCCGCGGCGGAACCCGAGGCGTTCGACGATCTTCTATCGCGGCGTGGGCACGTGGGTTTTCACTGGGACGACCTGGACAGCGTGACCCTTTCGACGGGCGTTGTCTCATCGATGTACCGCGTAGGACTCACGTCCACCGACGACGCCCCCACGGTTTTCAAGGTCTACTTTCCGCCGGGTTGTACCGTCGAGGCGCATACGCACGATTGCGACTACACCGAGATATTGCTCGAGGGTTCCCAGAAAGTCGGCAACCAGTGGTTTCACGCCGGCGACGTTCGCGTCGGCCTCGCAAACCGTGGCTATGGTCCACTGGTTGCCGGACCCGATGGGGTGACCGTGTTGTTCGTATTCAAAGACGGCCGCTGGCCGGCACTAACGATCGGCAACAACGACGGCAGTACGCTGGGGAGCGACGAGCTGGAGAACCACTACGCAGCGCGGCGCCAATAAAACGACCGCGCTACAGATCACAGCAGTACGTTCAGTCCGCCTGCTGCAGCGATGCCATGAATTCCGCGCCGGTCATCCGGGGATGATCGCCCGCGAACGCATATCCGGCGGGTTTCTCGTCCACGAAGATCTCGCCCGCGAGTTCGAACGGTGCTGCGTCGTCGAACGACCCGAGCGACATGATGTACTTGTCCGCCTCGATCAAACGATAGAACAGGTTGGTGCCGCATTCGCCGCAAAAGCCCCGTTCGGCCCAGTCGGATGACCGATACCTGCGAATGTGTTCCTCGCCATCAAATGCCACAGACGCCACTTCCGCCGCCAGCATGCTGCTGCCGCACCAGCGGCGGCACATCGAACAGTGGCAGCCGTGCACATGGGTGTCCGGTTCCGTCGCCGTGTACGAAACCTTACCGCACAGGCAGCGACCGGCGTGTTCAGATTGGGTTCCCATATTGAAGACTCCTGGCTGTTCGCGAACGGCCAGTGTCGCCAACCCGCATCGCCGGCGCAATCCGATTTCCGGCCTCTGCTGACACCCTGCGTCAGTAGCAAACCCGTCCAGCGGCCTGTACTCCGCCCGCACGCTGTGTAGACTTGGCAAGCGCGACACGACTCAGAACACAAACTGAGCGCACGACCCGATCCAACAACCGAAAAGTGCCCAAAACTGAGACACAGGGGAGGAAACTCATGATCAGCAGCGGACCCATCGAAGACCGCCTTGCCATCCGTGAATTGGTGGAATCGTACAACGACGCGGTAATGCGTTTCGACGGCGACGCCTGGGCCGCCAATTGGCGGGACGACGCCACCTGGGAACTGCCCGGCGCCGGTCCGGTAACCGGCAAGGACAATTTCTTTCCAATGTGGCAACAGGCGATGTCCGCTTTTTCGTTCGTCGGCTTCTTTGCGTCGGCCGGTCCAATCGTTGTAGACGGCGACACCGCGCACGGTACCTGGTACCAGCAGGAGTTCCTGCACCAGAAGGACGGAGTTAAGCGCAACGTTACCGGACGCTACGAGGACGACTACGTGAAGGTAGACGGCCGGTGGTACTTCCAAAAGCGCGAGTATTCGATCATGAATGCGGAAGAGACGCCGGCGGGCTGACCTACCGCCGCGGCCGCGATCGAACCAGGAGCCTAGAGCCTAAACGTTGCTCACCCTGTATTACATGCCGGGCAGTTGCGCGCGCGCGAGCCATATCGCGCTGCGCGAGGCTCAGGCCGAATTCCAGCTGCAACTGGTAGATTTTGCGAGCCAGGGCCAGCGGGCGCCCGAGTATCTGGCAATCAACCCGAAAGGGCGTGTGCCCGCACTTGCGACGCCTGACGGCGTCGTTACGGAAACGCCCGCTATCCTGACTTACATCGCCCAGACGCATCCAGCCGCAGGGCTCGCACCCGCCAGTCCATACGCGTTTGCTAAGATGCAGGAACTGAACGCTTACCTGTGCGCCACGGTTCACGTCGCGCACGCCCATAGCCGCCGTGGTGAGCGGTGGGCAGACGACGCGGATTCGATCAGCGCGATGCGGGCGAAAGCACCTGGCAACATGCGAGACTGCTTCGGATTGCTGGAACAACACTTCGTCGCTTCGCCCTGGGCGCTCGGCGAACAGTTCACGGTTGCCGACCCATACCTGTTCACCATTGCGCAGTGGCTGACCTTTCACAAGATCGACATTGCCGAATTCCCACGGGTGAAGGCGCACCACGACGCCATGCTGGACCGACCCGCGGTGCAGGCAGCGCTCGAAGCCGAAGCGTGAAACACGCCTTTAGCGCTCGAATGACGTGCTGAACTTCCGTTCGATGTACGCGCGGGACTGAACGCGTGGTGCACCCGGCGTCACCTCCCGACCCTTCGTCTTCCGTAGCCCAATCGGCTTCGCGTTCGCCTTCTCCCAGCCAGCACCGGCTGCAACGCCCGCCCGATTTCACGGGGCGGCGGCTGGTGAGTTCGGGAAGTGTTCCTGCGGCACGGTCTGCCCGGTGCGCTGCTCGCCGCAGGCTGCCTGACTCTGCCGGAGATGCGTACGCTGCTGGCCGCAAGTCTGGAACCGGCTGCGGCGGCCCCAACGCTCTACGGGACGATCGGCGCAGCGCTGGCCTGCGGGCTGATCGCCTTCGTCTGGTTTCTGGATCGTCGTATCGACGCCGCCGCGGCCGCCTGGGTGCTTTATCTGCTGGCACTGTCGGTGTGGGAGGAATGGTTGTTCCGTGTTGCAATTCCACACTTCGGTCAAGCCCAAGGCATGGATCTGCGGCTGACGACCCTAGTAGCCGGCCTGGCATTCGGTGTGATGCACTACTTCACGCTGCGCTGGAAATGGACGTGGTGTGTTGCCGCATGCCTGGGCGGCCTGGCGTTGAGCCGGCACTTCAACACACACTTTGATCTCGCCATGATCGTTGCGTTTCACTGGGTTGCAACGGTGATCAATACGCCGCGGCTGCCCGGAAGACGACCCTCGTTCGAGGGATCGTCAGCGGCGCGCTGAACGCAGGCGCGTTTCGACCTCTTCTCTACTGGGCGGCTCACAGCCCACCCGCTCGACAGAGATAGCTGCCGCTGCGCAGGCGAAATTCAACGCGTCTTCAAGCAGCGCGCCCGGCAGTGCGGACACTTCGGTGAGCGGCCGGTCCATCACGCCGCCGCGTATGAGCGTCGCCAGGAACGCCGCATGAAAAACGTCGCCCGCACCGACGGTGTCGGCGACCCGCTCTACCGGATACGCATCTACGCGAACCGATCCCCAACGCGCAATCGCCTGCGCGCCACGCGCCCCTTCGGTGAGAACCAACAGGCCTTGACCGATCCGGCTACAAACCTCCGCACTGATATGCGCGACATCGCCGCCCAACGCCAATGCCAAAAGGTCCTCGTCGCTTGCCTTCACCACGTCGCAATACGGCAGCAGAGACAACACACCCGCCACGTAGGCTTCGCTATCGGCGCTCGCACCCAGCCGGATATTGATATCTACAGAAATCAGCACCCCGCGGTTTCGCAGATGCTCGATCAACCGTACAACCTTGTCGAGCTGACTCGGCGTGACGGCGAGCGAACCCGTATGAAAGAGCTTGGCGTCCGGCGGCACGGCCGCCAGGAGTTCGTCATAAGTGACGTCTTTGTCCGCCACCCCTTCGCGATAGAGTGTGTAGGTTGGGACACCGTCCGCTCCCACACGCACCAACGCTACGGATGTCGGTCGTCGCGAACGGTTAGGTGCGCCGATATTCACCGATTCAGCCGCAAGCGCCGAAGCGAACCTGTCGCCGAACGCGTCGCGTGAGAGCGGCGATACGTACGTTGCGTTTACTCCCTGACGAGCCAGTCCGACCGCAACATTGAAGGGCGAGCCGCCGAGAAACGGCTGAAACGCACCCTCGTTCCGTTGGATCAGATCGACGAGCGCTTCGCCCATCACCGCTACCGTCACGCGCCCGCGCCCGAATCTGCAGCAAGGAGTATGCAGTTCATCCGCTTGTACCGCGACGACGTTGCGCCGATGGCAACGCTTGCGCAGCCACGTCGTCCGTCTTGTAATCCACGAGCGCGCGTTTGCTACGTCTCAGATTGTTTGCCGCGCGCTCGCCAAGCGCGAGCGCAAGGGCCACCTGCAAAGCATCGAGCAACGCCAGCTGCACCAGCCGGGAACTCATGGGGGTGTAAACGTTGGTGTCTTCCGACGGTTGCAGAGGAAACACCGTGTCCGCCGCGCCGGCGAGTCGCGACAACGCATCGGTTATTGCAATCACACGCGCACCATTGCGTCTGGCCACACCAATCGCTTCCGCAAGATCACGCCAGGTGCCCGAGTACGAAACGGCAACAAACACGTGACCCGGTTGTGCGATGGCAGCATGCTGCACGATCGTCTGCATATCGGTCGCAACCCCGCACGGGATGCCCAGCCGGAAGAACTTGTGCTGCGCGTCGCGTGCGACAAGACCGGAAGCGCCGACGCCTACGAACGTGACTAGTGCGGCACGCTTCAGGCTCTTCACTGCTGCCTCGAACGGCAAACGCGCGGCGGCACTGCGCAACTCGACCAAGGCTCGGACGGACGAATCCAACACCTTACCCACCGCGTCGACAACGGCGTCTTCGGCGCCAACGTCCTGATGCAGAAAGTGCTCTGGATGACGGAGTGAAACAACCAGCAGCATGCGGAGTTCCCGGAATCCGGACAGACCCAGCCGGCGGCAGAGTCTGACCACCGTCGGCTCGCTCACCCCCGCGTCCCGGGCGACCTGCGCAATCGGTCCATTCGACACCGACCTCGGGTTGGCGATCACCCATTGCGCCGCCTGTTTCTCGGCCCGGCTCAGTGTCGGCAACGCCCTGCGAAGGCGCGCGAGTATGTCACCGTCCATCGTTTTATCGCGACACTCATCAAGTAGACGTAGTCAAACTACACATATTCGAGGAATAACGCCAATTTATCCCGTAAATTCTCTTATTATTCCGTATAAAAGTAGTTAAACTACTCTTTTCGATGTCAAACCGGCTAAGCACACCCGCGGCGCCGAGACAATTCTGCTGAGGCAACACCAATGGCCCAACTCATTCCGGTCGACCCGTTCGACCTGGTCATTTTCGGCGGTAGCGGCGATCTGGCACTGCGTAAGCTCATGCCCGCCCTTTACCACCGCGACCGCGACGGTCAGCTACCAGGCGACTGCAGAATTATTGCGGTTGGCCGCAGCCCGATGGCGCTGGATACCTATCTGGAAACCGTCAAAGGTGCGCTCGCGCGGAACATCGCAGACGGCGCGCAGAACGAACCCCTCTGGGATGCATTCGCAAAACGCGTGCGTTACGTGGCGCTCGACGCACTGAGCGCAGACCCCCGCGCCTGGAGCGCGCTGGCACAACTCCTGCCGGCCGACTCCAATCGCATTCGCGCGGTCTACCTGGCAACGCCGCCAGCACTCTATGGACCGGTGGCGTCAGGCCTGGTACGCCACAACCTGACGACGAGCAATATGCGTATCGTGCTGGAGAAGCCGGTCGGCCACGATCTGACATCGGCGCGCGAGATCAACGATGCGGTAGGCGCATGTTTTCCCGAGAAACAGATCTTCCGGATCGATCACTACCTGGGTAAGGAAACGGTTCAGAATCTGCTTGCGCTGCGTTTTGCAAACTCGTTATTCGAACCTCTTTGGCGGCGCGAAGTGATCGATCACGTGCAAATTACGGTTGCGGAAGAACTGGGTGTCGGCAACCGCATCGAGTTCTACGACGACATCGGCACGTTGCGGGATATGGTGCAGAACCACCTGCTGCAGTTGCTCTGCCTGGTTGCGATGGAACCGCCCAGCAGCCTGGACGACGATGCGGTGCGCGACGAAAAACTGAAGGTACTGCGCGCACTCAAACCCATGGATGAACATCTGGTACGCGCAAACAGCGTGCGCGGCCAGTACGCGGCCGGAGCGATCAATGGAGTCGCCGTACCCGGATACGCCGACGAACTCGGCGGCGCAAGCGGCTGTGAAACCTTCGTAGCGCTGAAAGTGGACGTCGACAACTGGCGCTGGTCGGGCGTGCCGTTCTACCTGCGCACCGGCAAACGACTGCCCACCAAGCATTCGGAGATTGTGATCCAGTTCAAGCCGGTCCCGCATGCCATCTTCGATCAGCGTTATCAGACCACGCCCAACCGGCTGTCGATCATGCTGCAGCCGGACGAAGGCGTGCAGCTCTCCATCATGGCAAAGGAACCCGGGCCGGGAGGATTCGACCTGAGAGAGGTATCGCTCGATCTCAGCTTCGAAGCAACGTTTCAGGTCCGTTATCCGGACGCGTACGAACGCCTGCTGATCGAAGTGTTGCGCGGCAACCCTGCTCTGTTCATGCGCAGGGACGAAGTTGAAACCGCGTGGGAGTGGATTGACGGCATACGCACCGGTTGGCACGACACCGGACAGAAAGTGGAAACCTACGTAGCCGGCTCGTGGGGTCCGACAGCGTCGGCGCTGCTGATGGATCGCGACCAACGCGCGTGGGAGAACGCGGACACATGAACCTGCGCGCGTTCCCCGATCGGGTCTCGGCATCGCGTTTCGCTGCAGAAATGCTCGCCACGGCAGTGGCTACGGAGCTTTCCCTGAGGCCACGCGCAACGCTGGTGGTGAGCGGCGGCAGCACGCCAGTACAGTGCTTCGCCCATCTCGCACAGACATTGTTGCCGTGGGAACGCGTAAGCGTTTCGGTCACCGATGAACGCTGCGTACCGGCCGATCATCCCGACAGTAACGAACGGATAGTACGCCAACGCTTGCTGATCCAACATGCAAGCCGGGCCCATTTCGTCGCGCTCGACCATGTACCAGCGCCACCGTTCGCAGCCGTGCTGCTGGGTATGGGTGCAGACGGACACTTTGCATCGCTCTTCCCGGACGCGGCCAACCTGGACGACGCACTTTCCCTAGAAGGCAACGACACGAGCATCGCCATTACCACGGCAAACAGTCCCTATCCTCGGCTCAGCATGACGCTTTCACGTCTGGTGAACACTCAACATCTGATTCTGCTGGCCTTTGGCGCGGACAAACGCGCAGTTCTGGAGTGTCCGAATAACCTGCCCGTAGCCCGGCTGATCGAACAGACGCGCACGCCGCTACAGATCCTGTGGGCACCTTGACCAAGGAAACAGGAGGAATCAACTATGAACCCGATCGTTGAACAGGTTACGCAACGAATCGCTGATCGAAGTCGCGAGACCCGGCAGCGGTACCTGGACAAGGTCGCTCGCGCGATCGACGACGGCGTCAACCGAACGCAGCTGTCGTGCTCGAATCTTGCGCACGGCATAGCCGCCTGCGGGCAATCCGCGAAGGATCGGCTCACTGGAGAGCATGCACCCAACATCGCGATCGTAACGGCATACAACGACATGCTGAGCGCGCATCAACCGTTCGAACGCTTTCCGGATTGCATTCGCAGTGAGGCGGCCGCTGCCGGTGCAGTGGCGCAGGTCGCCGGCGGTGTTCCCGCCATGTGCGACGGCGTGACCCAGGGCCGCGACGGGATGGACCTTTCGCTGTTCAGCCGTGATGTCATTGCGCTATCGACCGCTGTCGCACTGTCCCACGACATGTTCGACGCGGCCCTGTACCTGGGCGTGTGCGACAAGATCGTGCCCGGTCTGGCAATCGGCGCGCTGACGTTCGGTCATGTGCCTGCGGTATTCGTACCCGCCGGACCGATGCCCTCGGGACTGCCCAACAAAGAAAAGGCACGCGTGCGCGAGGAACATGCGGCGGGACGCATCGGTCGAGACGAACTCCTGGCCGCCGAATCTGCGTCGTACCACAGCCCCGGCACCTGCACGTTTTATGGCACCGCCAACAGCAATCAGATGCTGATGGAGTTCATGGGACTGCAACTCCCCGGCGGCTCGTTCGTCGCGCCGGACGATCCGCTCCGCGAGCATCTGACCCGCGCTGCCACGCGACAGGCACTGGCGCTCACGCGGCACTACAATGACTTCACACCGGTCGCGCACATCGTCGACGCTCCCTCCGTCGTGAATGGCGTCGTCGGATTGCTGGCCACCGGGGGATCCACCAACCATACGATCCACCTGGTTGCAATGGCCGCGGCAGCGGGGATACGCCTCGATTGGCAGGACTTTGCTGACCTGGCCGACGCAGTACCGCTACTTGCGCGCGTGTACCCCAACGGGCATGCAGATGTGAATGCGTTTCACGCGGCAGGCGGGCTAGGCTTTGCAATCAGCGAACTGTTGGCAGGCGGGCTGCTGAACGAAGAGGTCAACACCATTCTCGGACCCGGTCTTCGGCGGTTCACGCAGCGGCCTGTGCTGCACGACGATGGCGTTCGATGGCACGACGCGCCCGTAGCGTCCGCCGACCGGAGCGTGCTGCGCGGCATAGCGGACCCGTTTGCAACCGAAGGCGGTTTGAAGGTGCTGAGTGGCAACCTGGGACGCGCCGTCGTGAAAACATCGGCCGTAGACGCCGACCATCGCGTCGTGCGTGCCCCGGCGCGCGTCTTTCGATCGCAACAGGCGTTCACCCGGGCGTTCGAAGCTGGCGAACTGGACCACGACCTGGTTGCGGTGGTGACGCATCAGGGGCCGGCGGCGAACGGCATGCCGGAACTGCACAAGCTGTCGCCCTACCTCGGCGTGTTGCAGAACCGCGGCCACCGGGTAGCGCTCCTCACCGACGGCCGCATGTCCGGCGCGTCCGGGAAGGTCCTCGCCGCCATTCAGGTCACACCCGAGGCCGCGCGCGGTGGTCTGATCGGCCGAATCGCCGACGGAGACCTCGTCTGTATCGACGCGGAAACCGGCACGCTGCAGGTGGACGCGGACCTGACGGCGCGCGACGCTCCTGCGATCGACCTGACATCAAATCACGAAGGGTGCGGCCGCGAACTGTTCGCGGCGTTCCGGCAGGCGACCAGCGACTGCGATGCGGGCGCCAGCATCTTTGCGGTTGCGGCGGGTTAATCGTGGACGCCACGGACTTCCTCGCATCTGTTCGTCTGCTGCCGGTTGTAACGATCGACGACGCCGACACGGCCGTCCCTCTCGCCCAGGCACTCTGCCGGGCCGGCGTTGTTGCGATCGAAGTCACGTTGCGTACCAACGTCGCTCTCACTGCGATGGAACGCATCGCACGCGAGGTACCCGAGCTACGTCTGGGCGCCGGCAGCGTCCGACACGTCGAACACTTCGCCCGTATCCGCGATGCAGGATGCTCCTTTGCCGTGAGCCCCGGCGCTACCGACGCTTTGCTGGATGCGGCCGGTAATCTGCCGTACGTTCCGGGCGCTGCCACCGCGTCTGAGAGCCTGCGGCTGCTGGCGCGCGGCTATTGCCTGCAGAAATTTTTCCCGGCCGAGGCGTCAGGCGGCGCCGACGCGCTGCGGGCGCTCGCCCAGCCATTGCCGGAAGTCCGCTTCTGCCCCACTGGCGGCGTGAACGCCAACAACGCGCTCAAATACCTGGAGCTGTCCAGCGTCGCCTGCGTAGGAGGCTCCTGGTTCGTGGCGCGCGATGCGCTTGCCGCCCGGGATTTCGATCAGATTGAAGCGAACGCCCGCGCCGCGGTCGAACTCACCCGGTCCGGGCCGCCAACCGGGCACCCTTGAGCGATCGAGCGCTCTGCGCTACGTTGAGCCATCACTCAGGGAGAAGGCCATGGCTGAACCAATCACGCAGCTCGACCCGGATTCGATGCCGAGGTCACCGGGACTGACCTACCAGGATCTATTGGACGAGGACACGCGTCCGGTACCCGACGTTCTGCGGCTTCAGTCACCTCGTTCCTACGGCAGCGAAGACATTTCCGTTGAACGCTACACATCCAAGGCCTGGCACGACCTGGAGGTGGAACGGCTATGGAAACGGGTGTGGCAGTTCGCCTGCCGAGAGGAGGACATTCCCGAGCCGGGTGACCACATCCGCTACGATATCGCGGGGACCGCGTTCCTTGTGGTGCGCAATGCCACAGGCGACATCAAGTGTTACCCCAATGCGTGCCTGCACCGCGGCCGAATGCTGAAAGAGTTTGACGGCCACGCATCCGAACTGCGCTGCGCATTCCATGGTTTTTGCTGGGATCTGGACGGCGCGCTCAAGGACATTCCCGCGCGCTGGGACTTCCCCCATATCGCGAGCGACCGCTTCCGCCTGCCGGAGATTCCGGTCGCTACGTGGGCCGGGTTTGTGTTCATCAATCCGGATCCGGATTGCGCACCCTTCGAGGAACACATCCGAGATATCGCGCAACAGTTCGAGCGCTGGGATCTGGCCAAACTGTACAAGCAGGCACACGTGGCGAAGATCATGCCGGCCAACTGGAAAATTGCCCAGGAGGCATTCTGCGAGGCGTACCACGTGAACGGTACCCATCCGCAGATGCTGAACGCCCTCGGTTGCGTGAACAGCCAAGTAGACGTCTGGGACAATTGCGCACGTGTGATCACGCCGTCGCTCACCCCCAGTCCGCTGCTGGAGAACGCGATCGGCGATCAGGACGTGGTACAGGCCATGCTGGACATCCGCGAAGGCGACCCAATACCCGAACTGCCCAACGGCATGTCGCCACGCGCCTGGAGCGCGCAAATGACACGGGAGTCGCTGCGCCCGCAGGCCGGTGATCTAGTCGACGAGTATTGCGACGCGGAGCTGGTGGACAATCTGGACTACACGCTGTTCCCGAACTTCCATCCCTGGGGCGCATTCAACCGAATCGTTTACCGATTCAGGCCCAACGGCAACGATCACCGATCCTGCATCATGGAGTGCATGCTGCTGTCACCCTTCCAGGGTGAACGACCGCCGCCGGCGAAAATTCAATGGCTCGAAGAGTACGAAACCTGGGGCTCGGCCCTTGGATTCCTCGGCCAGGTGTTCGATCAGGATGCGTTCAACATGCCGAAGGTACAGCAGGGTCTGGAGTCGACCTACAAGCCCGGGATAACGCTCGCCAACTATCAGGAAGCAAAAGTGCGTTGGCTGCACCACCGGCTCGGCGAATGGGTGGAAGGCGATCCGGTGGAAGGCCGATGAACACCGGCATCCGACATCCGTTCACCGGCGCTCTGTACTCGCTGACCGAAGAGGGTAACGTACGAATCGACAATCCCGATGGCACGTCAGGATGCTTCACCGGTGAGGGTATCTGGATCGACGGTGACTTGCGCGAGTGCGACCCACAACTTTGTGTGTGGGTCAGCAACGTCGCGCGACCGCCCGCAGCGCCCGACGATCAGGCCGGGAGCGCGGCGCACCCACTCGCGTAGGAAACGCGTCCAACGCATCGCGCTGCGCAAGGGTAAGATCAGTGCCGCCCATGATGCCGGTGGTGTCGCTTGAGCAGTTCGGTGAGCTCCTGTTTCTGGGCGTCCGACAGCTGGCCGTAGAACTGATCCAGCTGGGGCTGCAACTCCGCTAGTGCATCGGCGGTACGCCGAGCCAACCGCTCCGCGCTCGCCACGACCGTCTGTGGCGTCGATCCGTCGAACGCCAGGCAAATCGACGCTGCGTCCCCCCGCCAGGCATCCAGCGTCGCAATCATCGGCTCGAGCGCGCCTTGCTGGGTGTCATCCAGATCGAGCATTGCGGACGCTCCCGCCTGTAGAAACTTCAGATGCTTGCCATTTTGCAACCGCTCGCAATGCTTCGCGTGAGTGGCTGGGTCGTGTTTCCCTTGTCCGTGCCACGCCCCGTGCGCAGACACCGACGCAGGGAACACACCCGCACCGAAGGCGATGACGAATGCAAAGACCATAAACGTAGACAACACGCCAGTAACGATCAGTTTCATTTTCATAGCTCAATTCCTGTGGATTGTTTGAGATCCCGCGCGGGACCATGACTCACCTTGCCGCAATGACCGCCCGTAGCGGTTTCACGGCGCCGTTGATCTGTAACAACGTGTAACAGACCCCCCACGCGGAAACAGATCGAAACGCGTTGAGCCGGGTGGGTCGTATACTGCCCAAATGGATCAATCCACCGACATTCATGCGCTCATCGTCGACGACGACGCCGAAATTCGCCGGCTGGTAGCCGATTACCTGGCGGAGCACGGCATCTCGGTCTGCACCGCAGCCGACGCAGGCGGAATGCGTCGCATGCTCGCGACCAACCCGATCAATGTCGTACTGCTGGACATCATGCTGCCTGGCGACAGCGGCCTTGCACTGTGCCAGCAACTGCGCGCGGAGCGGGACGTTGCGATCATCCTGTTGACGGCCCTCGCCGAGGAAAGCGATCGCGTGGTGGGGTTGGAGATGGGCGCAGACGACTACGTTGTAAAGCCGTTCAGTCCACGGGAGTTACTCGCGCGCATGCGAGCTGTGCTAAGGCGCAGCCGCGACCCGTTGCCGGTGCATCGTTCGCACGGCGCCGAGCGCCTCACGTTCGAAGGCTGGCGGCTCAACGTTCACCGGCGAGAACTCGCCGATCCAGACGGCACCGCAGTGACCCTCACCGGCGGCGAATTCGACTTGTTGGTTGCGTTCGCGCGTAATCCGCAACGCGTCCTCGATCGCGAGCTGTTGTTGACGTTGACGAAGGGTCGCGAGTTGAACGCGTTTGATCGCAGCATTGACGTGCAGCTGAGCCGGCTACGACGAAAGCTCGGCGTACCCGGCCTGATCAAGACCGTGCGCGGCGGCGGTTACCTGTTCACGGCCCGCGTAACGCAGGAGGCGTGATGCCGCGGTTTGCATCAGCGTTACCTGCGCGTATCGGCTGGATACTCGCAATCGGCATTCTCGCCTTCCACGTCGGCGCGGCGTTCTACTATGGCCACGAACGCCTGGTCGACCGGGTCGGCGTTTTCGCGGGTTCTGTCGCCGACCGCGCTGTGGCTCTGGAAACCTACCATCGCACGCACCCGGATGTGCTGGCGCTAATCTCCGATCCACGCTTTCGGGTAGCTGTGTCGACGGGGAGTCCCGGCACCAAAACCGCAGCGCAGTCGCATGTCTGGCCGCACTCACGCGAAATTGCGACCGCCGTGCGCGCACACGCCACGCTCAATTACCCGCACCTGGCCGATCGGATTCATACCCGCGTGCTGATGCCCCGACGGGGTCCGCCAGCGCTGGACATGCACGTTCCCACCACGAATGGACAATGGCTGCACGTCCAGGCGCCGTTACCGCCGTCGTATGCGCGCAGGGCATTCGGGCCGGTGTGGATGGTCATGCTCGCAGGTATGATTTGGCTCGGCGTTTGGTGGGGGATGCGCCGCATTACGCGTCACCTGCCACGGTTTGTCGACGGCGTGGAACGCCTTGGCCGAGGTACGCACACAGAACCTCTGCCAGTGACAGGACCAAAGGAGATTCAACGTGCCACCCGGGCGTTCAACGCGATGCAGGAACGCCTGGGCGCATACCTGACCGAACGATCAGCAATGGTTGGCGCGTTCTCGCACGACATCCGGACGCTGGTCGCGCGTCTGCAGTTGCGCGCCGAACAGATCCCCGACCCCGAGCAGAAAGCACGCGCCGAGGACGACCTGGCCGCCATCACGCGCATCGTCGACGAAACACTCGCGTTTGCGCGCGACGAACAGAGCGAAGAACCGCATACACGCTTCGAGCTGGCAACGATGCTCGCATCGCTGGTTGACGATGAGGTGGATCTGGGACGTACCGCCACCTACGAAGGGCCCGCCAGATGTGTGTACAACGGTCAACGTACCGCACTGCAGCGCGCGTTCACCAACCTGATCGACAATGCGATTCGCTATGGGGGTTCCGCGAGCGTGGCGCTGGACGAACCGTCCGACGCCGTGGTCATTCGAATCAGTGACGAAGGTCAGGGATTCCCGGAAGCAGACGAACAGCGCGCGCTCAAGCCCTATTCCAGAATCGAGTCGTCGCGCAACCGGGACACGGGCGGTACGGGTCTGGGTCTGTCCATCGCGGCGAACGTGATCGCCCGCCACGATGGCTCACTGTCTTTCGAACGACCGCCGAGCGGCTTCGTGGCCGTCGTAACCCTCCCCCGGCTCGCGGTCGAGCGCACGCGCGAGGATCAGGACTCGCCCCATACATCCCGCAGCCGTCGGTCGCGACCGCAGGATGTGCGGTAATACTTGTAACGCACCGGATTCCGCAGATAGTAGTTCTGATGGTAGTCCTCAGCGGGAAAAAATCCGCCGGGATCCAGTGGTACGATCTCGGTTACTACAGCCGTGTCGAGTTGCGCAACAATCGCCGTGCGGCTGGCCGCCGCTGCGAGTGCTTGCGCCTCGGTAAGCACGAAGATAGCCGTTCGATAGCTGTCGCCGCGGTCGCAGAACTGACCGCCGTTGTCCAGCGGATCGACGTTGCGCCAGAAGACTTCCAGCAAGCGCTCATACGAGACAACGGACGGGTCATACGTGACCTGCACCGACTCATAGTGTCCGGTACCGCCGGCCGTTACCGTTTTGTAGTCTGCACTGGCAGCCGGTCCGCCCGCATACCCCGACGTGGTATCAAAGACCCCATCCAGCGCATCGAACGGCGGCTCCATGCACCAGAAACAACCACCGGCAAATACCGCCACCTCAGCGTGTTCCGGCGGTGATTCGCTGGCATCGACCGCCGACGCACGATCGGCCGAACAGGAAGCGGTGCAGGCAACGAGACACGCAGCGACGAGTCCGCGTGCTGCGTGGAACGGGGGCACGGTCTTCAGCGCGCCGCGTCAGGTCGTGAGAACGGTAACGCCACTGATACCCGGCGCTCCGTACACGTGGGTATATGCCACACTGGGATCGTTCGGCACCTGACGCTTCCCGGCGTCACCGCGTAACTGCAGCACGTTCTCATAAACCTGGCGAAGTCCGGAAGCGCCAATCGGCTCGCCGTTCGCCAAACAACCGCCATCGGTGTTTACGGGCAGGCGGCCACCGATTTCCGTCTCGCCCCGCGCAATAATGTGTTCCTGCTCGCCGTGTTCGCAGAAGCCATTTTCCGCCATGTGCATGATTTCCGCGCCAGATTCCGTGTCCTGCAGCTGGGCCACATCGACATCTTCCGGGCCGATGCCCGCCTGCTCGAAAGCGATTCTCGATGCATCGATCGTCGGGCCGTCTCCTTCTTCCAGCGACAGCGACGGTGCAGTCACTTCAAAACTGCCGAAGCGACGCGAGCGAACCACCGATGTGCGCAGATAGATGGGTTTCCGGCTGTATTTGTGCGCGTGGTCGGCACGGCACAGAACCAGCGCCACACCACCTTCACCCGGGGAACAGAACATGTATTGCGTGAGCGGATACGAGAGCATCTGGGACTGCAGTATCTCGTCCTCAGACAGCGGTTTGCGGCGCCAGGCCATCGGGTTGTCGGCACCATTACGAAACGCCTTGGCCGCAACCCGCGCCAGCGTCTGCTGACTGATTTGGTACTGTTCCATGTAGCGGTTGATCTTCATGCCGAAAAACTGCGTCGTAAGCGCCAGGCCGCTGCCGCCATACCAGTCGCGTCCGTTACTGGCCGGACCCTTCGGTGTGAACGCGCCTCGTTCGTGTTTGTCGAAGCCGATGGCCATACCAACATCAAACGCACCGCTGCGAATGCTGTTGAAGGCGGACAGTAACGCCGAGCCGCCGGTTGCGCAGCCGTTCGAAACATTGATGAACTGCAACCCGGTGAGCCCCAACATGGAAACCATGCGGTCGGGATCGCCGGAGGACCGGCTGCCTCCAAACGCAAACTCCATGTCCTGCCACGTGCTGTTCGCATCTTTCAATGCCCGGCGCACCGCAACCGCACCCTGTTCCATACCGGATACGCCTTCGGTACGCCCAAACGGGTGCATGCCTATGCCAACGATCGCAACGTCAATCATCAGGATTCTTCCTCTTCAATGGGTTCGAACGCGAACGTGACGAGCGTGTTGCCGTGCTCGTCGTCCGTCAACGGCACAACCGTTAGACGCATCGGCATACCGCGGCTCAGCTTCGCGGGCTCAGACTCGGTTAATCGGGCCTCGATCTTCACCTGGTCGGGAATCTCGATGTAGCCGACACCGTAGGGTTGAAATTTATTCGGGTCGGTTTCACCCAGATACGGTGGCGACTTTGGCGGAAATCCCTGCACGGTCCAGGCCCAGAGCACCCCGGACTCACCGAGCTGCACGGTTTCCATGTTCGCCCCCGCACACTTCGGGCAGCCACTTTGCACCGGAAACACGTGATTGCCGCAATCGGTGCATCGGCTTCCGAGAAGCCGCGGGGAACCCCCGGAAAGATCGAGCACTTCTTCGTTGACCGAAACCTGCATGTACCTGTCCGCCTACCCCATGCGTACGAGTATAGCCGGCCGCTTAGATAGCGAGAAGGATAGCGAGAAGGCGACGCTCACCGGGAAGGTCGCTCTCACGGCGCTCAGCCGGCGGAAGGTTCGGCCACCGACAGGGTTTCCGCTGCGCGCGCGGTGATCTCGAACGAACGGCAACGCGCTTCGAAATCGTATATCTGACTCACGATCATCAACTCGTTGGCCCCGGTGCGCGCAACGAAATCATGCAGACCGCGGGCTACCGTCCCCTGCGTGCCCACCGCCGAACACGCAGTAAACTGGCCGATCAGCTGCCGGTCACCCGCAGTCAGCGTCGCTTCCAGGTCCCGGACCGGCGGCGGCAATTGCCCCGGATTTCCGTGGCGCAGGCGCAGAATCGACTGCAGGCCGGAAGACCTCAAAAATTCCGCTTCCTCATCGGTTTCGGCAGCACACACATTGAATCCGAGCATCAGGTACGGCTCAGCCAGATGCTCCGACGGTTTGAAGTGTTCACGATAGGTGTCAATCGCATGCATCAGCGCCGCCGGGGCGAAATGCGACGCGAACGCGTACGGCAGACCGAGCATTGCCGCAAGCTGCGCTCCGAACAGGCTCGATCCCAGAATCCAGATCGGTACATTCGTGCCCGCCCCCGGATATGCGTTCACCCTTTGTCCAGGCTCGGGCTCCTGCAGATACCGCATCAGTTCGATCACGTCGCGCGGAAATGCTTCCGGATCGCTATGCAACGTGCGCCGCAACGCCTGCGCGGTCATCTGGTCCGTTCCCGGCGCCCGTCCCAGCCCAAGATCGATCCGTCCGGGATACAACGATGCGAGCGTGCCGAACTGTTCGGCTATTATCAGCGGCGCGTGATTGGGAAGCATCACGCCCCCCGCGCCCACGCGGATACGTTCGGTGCCGGCCGCTACGTGCGCGATCGCCACCGCTGTGGCCGAACTGGCGATGCCCGGCATGTTGTGATGTTCCGCGAGCCAGAAGCGCGTGTAACCAAGCCGTTCCGCGTGCTGCGCGAGCGCCCGCGCATTATTCAATGCAGTTGCAGCGTCGCCGCCCTCGACGATCGGCGCAAGGTCCAGCACGCTGAGCGCGAACGGCGGAGCGGCAGCCGGGTGTTCATTCACGTAGCGTCCTCGCGCCCGGAACGTTCAGTGGCGACCCGGGTCGAGTTTCACACCACGGCGTTCCTTGTATACATACGCCTGCAACGCGATCATCTTGGGATCATCGGCAGTAAGGTCTTCGCCCTCCAGCGTATTGCGCAGGCACCAGTTGATCATCTCCCAGAGCTGCGCAACTCTACCCAGCTGCTTCTGAAACTTGGGGTAGGTTTCGGGGTGGGTGTTAGCCGCGTTCGGGTGACACTGCGCGCAGACAACGCCATTGGAACCGAGTTCCGGATCCGTCCAGTGCGAACGACCCTCTGCTGCGACGGCATCAAACTGTGCCTGCCATCGCTGCACGTCCGCCTCAGTGAACTCGTCCGCCTGAGCGGTTACGCCCGCAATAAAAAAAACGATCGCAAAAATAGCTTTCGACAGGGTCATGACGATCCTCCGATCAGTAGTGCGACTGCGGCAGGGTTCGCGACTTCGGATCGGGATAGCTCGCATCCACCGGATGGCCAGCCGACTCGTCGAAAACCAGCTTCCGGTTGTCGTTGTTGTAGAGGTTGTAAGCCAAATCCACACGCCCGGTGTGCATGTTCATGAACTGCCATCCAGTGGCATCGCGTTCATTGAATGGATCCGCCCGGTTCATCGGCACCGTAAGGATCGGCAGATGACTTTCCGCCTGCGCGTAGCTTTCAGGATACGGCCACGGCCATGCCGTCGACATCACCGACGTGAACGCAATGTTGTCGATCTGGTTGTACTGTATCTGGTGTACGTGACCATAGATGACGTTCACCTTGTCGAACCGACCCAGCAATGATTGCACGTCTTCCGCATCGTCGGTCCAGAAATTCCAACCCTTGTAGATCTTCTGCAGCGGAGAGTGTGAAAACACCACCACGGGCGTGTCTTTTTTGACCTTGCGCAGATCACGCTTCAGCCACTTGAGCTGTGCTTGGCCCACCATGAACGGCGAGCCGTTGGGATTGTCCAGACCTGCCATTTCCGCCATGCGTCGCTCGGGTGTATCCCAGCGTTCATGCGTCCACTCGTGTGTGGTGAGAATGCTGTTCAGCACCACGAAGTGTACGCCTTTGTGGTCCCAGCTGTAGTAGTGCTCGCCGAACAGATCGCTCCAGTACTCGCCGAGATCCAGATAGTAATCGTGCTCGCCCATCACCATATACGTCTTGTGATTGAGCCCGGCGAGAATCTCAGCGCCATGATCCAGCTCCGGCTTGTTGCCGATCTGGGCAAGATCGCCGCCGAACACCACGAAGTCGGGTTTGGGCACGAGCAGGTTGGCTTCCGCAACCGCGCGAATCAAACCGCGGTCCCAGTTGCGAACGAACTGATTGCCTTTGACCTGTTGGATGTGTGAATCCGAAATGTACGCAAACGTGAAATCGTGTTCGGGTGCACTGGCATGGCTCATGCGAACAAGGCTCACGGGCAGCATGCCGGCCACCGCACCCGCCCCAGTTCGTTTCAGAAACGATCGGCGCGCATTCATCACCGCCCTCCTCGTGTCGAATTGTGAGCCGCGGCTGAATCCTCCGGCGGCGGTTCTTCGTCAACGGGTTCAAACTGCGGACTGGTGAGCGCTTCCATGAACGCCACAAGATCGGCAATCTGCTCGTCGGTCAAATCCAGCGGTTTGATGCCGCCGCTCAGATACGGGTTAACAGGGTCATCAGGGTTGGTCACCCCGCCATTGTTGTAATGCTCAACCACTTCTTCGAGGGTTGCGATGCTGCCATCGTGCATGTACGGACCGGTGACAGCGATGTTACGCAGCGTAGAGGTCTTGAATGCGCCCATCGAGCTGAGGTCTTCGTTCACCGCAAACCGCCCCAGTTCCGACGTATCCGCATCCGAAAGCACCGCTACGTCCACATCCAGACCGTCGGCCTTGGCCCGCAAGAAGGCACTTGCCAACTCCGGAATCCGCTCCTGCATATCGTTTACACCGACCCCGATGTTGTGAAACTTGTGGTCAGTGAAAAGCGCGTGATCCTGCTCGATTGTGTGACAGGAGACGCAACGGCCGTCGGCCAGGAACACATTGAAACCCCGCTTCGCAGCGTCGCTAATGGCGTCCTGTTCACCGCCGAAATACCAGCGATCGAACGGTGAATTGCCGGATACCTGAACACGCTCGAACGCTGCGATCGCTTTGGTAACGTGGTCCATGGAAACGTCGTCGGCGACTACGCCAAACACCGCCTCGAACGCGTCGACATAGCCCGCATCGCCGCGAATGATCTCCAGAATGACATCGTGACTGGGCAGCGCCATCTCGACCGGATTCAGAAACGGATGCTGGGCCTGATCTTCAAGACTCGGCGAGCGGCCGTCCCAGAACTGCGTTTGATTGAAGGCGGCATTCACCACGGTCGGTGAATTGCGTGTTCCTGTGAGCTTATTGATGCCTTCGGCAACGACCAGCGGGCTGTCGGTGAAGGCCTTCTCGGGCGCGTGGCAGGTGGCACAACTGACATCGCCCGTGCTGCTGAAACGGACATCGTTGAAAAGCCGGTCGCCAAGCGCCACTTTAGCGTCCGTGATTGGGTTGTCCCCGGGCACAGGTACCTCCGGCAACCCGAGGTTGTCATCCGAAGCGGCTGTACCAGCGGTTGCGAAAGCGAGCATGATGGCGACGCCCGCCCAGACTGATTTCATACGTATCTTTCCCCTTTTCTGGAATTGGCCCTTGCGACCGCTGACGACGCACCCTGCCAATCGGGTATCGCTGAGTCCAATAGATTCTATGTCCCGGCGCGATAGACCAAACTTATCGCGGAGCTCACGCGTGCACCAAGACACTACCATCGCGCCGGTAAGGAGCGCACCCCGCGCAATGTGATGGTGGGTTTCCATTCGGGCGCGTCGATCTCTTCCAGCTCCAGCGCAGGCAGGCGTGCCAGAAGGACTCGAAGCGCTTCGGCCGCTTCGAGTCGAGCGAGTTGCGCACCAAGGCAGTAGTGAATGCCGCCGCCGAACGAGAGCGGCTTGGCATCACTGCGCGTAATGTCGAAGCGTTCCGGATCCGGAAACACATCCGGGTCGCGGTTTGCAGCCGCCAGCAGCGTGATGATCTGGGTACCCTGAGCGATGGGTACGCCGCCCACCTCTACATCTTCCAGCGCCGAGCGACCGGACAACTGCACCGAGCTGTCGTAGCGCAACATCTCTTCAACGGCCGACTCCATCAGCTCCGGCCGGGCGCGCAACAGATCCAGCTGCTCCCTGTTACGAAACAGCGCTAGGAGACCATTGCCCAGCAGGTTGACCGTGGTCTCGTGTCCCGCTGCGAACAACAGCGAAATGTTCGACGTCAGTTCGTCTTTCGACAGCTTGCCGTGTTCTGTTTCACTCTGAACCAGCGCAGTCAGCAGGTCTTCGGTGGGGCGCGCCCGCCGTTCGTCGCACAGCGCTTCGAAGTAGCGCTGGCTTTCTTTCACGTTTTCATTGGCCTGCGCGAGTTCGGCCTCCGTCATCGGTGTCGGATCGATTAAACGTCCGGACACCCGCGTGCCTCCCACGAACTGCCCACGATCGGCTTGCGGCACGCCGAGCATGTCGCAGATCACTATGACCGGCAGCGGATGATTGAACAGGCGAACAAGATCGCCCTCGCCAGCGTCGATGAACTGATCCACCAGATCGTTGGCGATGGCCGTGATGCGTCCCCGCATCGCCTCCACCCGGCGCGCATCGAACGCTTTTACAACCAGGGCTCGGAGCCGTGTGTGGTCCGGAGGATTCTTCAGAAGCATTGTGCGCCGCAGCGACGCGATCGCCGGATTTTTCAACATCTCCGCGAGCTGCTCCTCCGTCAACCGCGGATCGTCTCCATGGCCGAGCGCCTTATGCCGCAACGCCGCCTGCACGAGGGTATAGCTCGAGAAAACGACCACGTTGGCATTAGGCAACGACAACGCAGGGTTCATCGCACGCAGCTGCGCATACATGGGGTACGGGTCGGCAATGATCTCCGGCGTGAATATGGATTCCAGTGTCATTTCGGCCATGGCTGCTTACCGACCCGAGAGGATCGGATCATGATGGCCGAAGGAGCCCGCCTGCTGCAAGGCGATGCATAGCAGAAACCCTTCAGGGCTGGTCAGCTGCTGACCCGTGCCGATATCAACGCCGCCATCGCCCGCGTCAACGGAAACTCCTGGTCCGTGCACGCCGCCGCGATCACCGGCCCCGCAATCGCCTCGATCTCCGTCTCCAGACCCCCGGTCAGGTCCTGGAGCATGGACGAACGATTATCTGCCGTTGCGCGCATAGTGTCCTGTGCGAGTTGCCACATCGTTGCTTCATTGAGCACCACGCCAGCGCGCGCCGCCGCCTCCAGCGCTTCACCCCCAAGCGCCCGCATCGTCTGGAGCAGGTCCGGTCGGTCCAACGGGCCACCGTTGCGCAGACCGGTGAGCGCGGTGGGCAGATTGATCATCAGATTCAGTACCAGCTTGCGCCATAAAACGGGCCGCGGGTCATCCACCCATTGTACGTCCAGTTCCGCCGCACGCAGCAGATCGATCGCAGAATCGAAGCGGCGGCCCTTCTGCCACGGTCCGAACACGATCGAGCCGCCGCCGCCAAACCCCACACAACCCGGTGCAATACGGTACGCACCGTAGGTGATGGATCCGGCGCCGAGCCGCACCGGCGGAACGCAGCGTTCGAGCTTCTCCACGTTGCCCAGTCCATTCTGCAATGTCAGTGCGCATCCCCCGGAACGGACGACGTCACGCGTGCCCGAACCCCCGATCTCGTCAACCAGCGCGTCGGTGTGCTGGCTTTTCACCAGGACCAACAGTAGATCTGCAGGTGCGAGTTCGCTCGCGTTTGCCACAACGCGTTCCGGGTGCCAGGCCGACCCGGCGAGCCGGTCGTCATTTTCAACACGGATACCTTCGCGACGCAGCACATCGAACTGCTGGCCCGGGCGCTGCAGGACTTGAACGCACAGTCCCGCGTGTATCAATCGGGCCGCAACATAGGAACCGAGTGCTCCGCAACCTGCGAGCGTAATGATCAAGCGCGACTCCGATCCGTTGAACCCGCGCGATAGTACCAGCAGTGGCGTTGGCATCGCCGGCGCAATTGCCGACGAATTCGGGTACGCTCCGGTGCCCTGTCAACCCGCGGAACACACTACGATGAGCCGGCGCCTGTTTCCCGTTTATCCCATCTTTGTCCTCCTCACCATCGGCGCGGCTGTCGACGGAGCGGCGCAACCCGCAGCGGAGACCGCGGATGAATCCGCCGACTGGGTCGCGAAGAGCAACGAACATGCGCAGCTGATGATCGATGCGCTCGCCGAGTTTCTCCCGGAGCAGGCGTCAGCAATGGGCGTGGAACGCTACGACGAAGCCGTGATGGATCTGGGTCCGGAACTGTACGAGCGACAGCGCGCGAGCCTGCTTTCGCTGCGGCGCGCGTTCGACACGCTTCTGCGCACTGAAACGCTCCCCAAAGTGCGGCAGGATCTCGACATTCTCAAACAGACGGTTGATGACAATCTGACATCGAACGAGCTGTCGCGCGCGCACCTGCTGGAATACCCGGACGTGGCAATGCGTGTCTTCCGGGGCGTGCGCTCACTGATTGATCCACAGAACGATCCGAAACGCTACCCGGCGGCCGTCGTGCGGCTGCGGAAATACGCAGGGTTGGAGCCCGGCTTCCAACCGATCGCCGAACTGGCCCGTGCTCGCGTACAGGAACGGCTGGAGATTGACGAACTGGCGGGGCCCTACACGCTCGAAGTGCAGCGTGATCTGGAGCGCATGCCGACACTTCTCGATGGCCTGAAAGAGGTGTTGTCGCAGTCGGGCGTCGAAGACTGGGAGACTCCATACGAAGCGCTGCGTACGCAGATCGACGACTACGCCGAGTTTCTGCGGACGGCAGTGTTGCCAAGGGCACGCTCGACACACGTGCTGCCGCAGGCGGTGTATCGCAATCGGCTCGCGCAGGTTGGCGTAGATGCATCTCCCGATGCACTGATTCGCATGGGCACCGAGGCCTTCGCCAACATCCGCGACGAAATGCAGTCTCTGGCCAACCTTATTGCGCACGAGAACGGCTGGAAGGATGAACACTACCTTGCCGTGATCGACCAACTGAAAGCCGACCAGGTGGCGGGTGATGCGTTGTTGCCTGCGTATCGCGACGTGCTCAATCGCATCGAGGAAATTCTTCGGCGCGAGCGCCTGGTGAGCCTGCCAGAGCGCAACGCGGGTATTCGCATGGCCACCGAAGCCGAGACAGCCGCGCAGCCCGCCGCCCACCTGGAAACGCCACGCATCATCGGTAACACCGGCGAATTCCCGAACTTCGTAATTCCACGCATCCCGCGCACCGAGGACGGCGCCTGGGCAGACAACGACGACTCCATCCGAGCACGCATGTGGACGCTGACTGCGCATGAGGCGCGACCCGGACACGAGATGCAGTTTTCGCGGATGATCGAAGACGGCGTCTCGATCACGCGCGCTTACTTTGCGTTCAACAGCACCAATGCGGAGGGCTGGGGGGTTTATGCGGAAGCAATGGTCAAGCCGCATATGCCGCTCGACGCACAACTTATGTCATTGCAGTTACGTCTGTTGCGGGCGGCGCGCATGTTCCTGGATCCGATGCTGAATACCGGCCTCATCTCTCCCGAGGAGGCCAAGTCGATTCTGACCGATCAGGTGGGCATCGGCGAACGCTTTGCGCAACAGGAAGTGGATCGCTACACGTTCCGGTGGCCGGGCCAGGCGACGGCGTATTACTTCGGCTACGCGCGGCTGCAAGCATTGCGTACTCG
This sequence comes from Candidatus Azotimanducaceae bacterium, assembly GCA_965216695.1. Lineage (GTDB taxonomy): Bacteria > Pseudomonadota > Gammaproteobacteria > Pseudomonadales > Azotimanducaceae. The sequence continues at coordinate 990,188 of OZ244212.1, forward strand.
GGCCCACCTCAAGCACGGCAATGCCTTCACCGCGCAGGCGTTCCACGACTTCATTCTGCTTCAGGGGCTCATTCCACTCGAGCTGCTGGAGCACGTCGTGCTCAACGAATGGCGCCCGGCGCCCAAGGTCAGTACTTGAAGCTCACGTCTAGCATCAGGCGCTTGAAGTTCTCGTCCGAGCCGAGATCCACACCACGATCGTTCAAAAAGAGCGTGCCCGCCAGCCCAATACGCTTCGAAAGCGGATACGCCAGCTGCAGGATGTGGCCCCGCCCGTCAGTACCACCGCCGATGAAATCCGAATCGGTGAAAAGCCCCAACACCGCGTCAGCCTCCACATCACGGTATTCATAACCGAACGTCAGGCCATTGGCCGCTTCAACTTCGCCACCGAGCGCAAAACCGGTGTCGAGGTCGTCCGCGGCCGTGTTGTGCACGAAGTCACCATACAGCGCCAGGCTCTGCTCACCCAGATCTATCGCGTATTCGGTGAATACTTCGATCACTTCGAAACCGCTCAGATAGTCGCCGCGGAAGTCCACCCGGTTGCCCCGGGGATCACCATCGAAAAACGGCGTTTCGCCGCGAACGTCGATGTGATTGTAGTAGCCTGCTCCGATCATCCATTGCGCATCCGAGCCTACATCAAAGCGTGCACCCAACTGTGCGCCAACGAGAAACGAATCGTCATCGCCCGACGATTCATCCAGCCAATTGCCCATCAACGTGGCAAACAGAACATCGCCTTCGTAGGTTACGGCTGCACCCTCGGGGTTCAGATCGCCATCCCAAACCAAACCGGTGCCCCCCACCCGCACAAAGGGGTTCTTGAACTTTCCCGCACGAACAGCAACCCCTTGCATCGGCGTCTTCCACGTGGCGTACGCGAGGTCCAACACGACGCCCTTCGAAGAAAACCCATCGCCAAGCGTCTGGTTGGTGGATATCGGATCGCTACCGCCGCTTGCGAGCGCAAATCCCGCCTCGATCGATTCGCTCACCTGCCCGCTGAGACCGAGCCGGGCCCGTACCCGCTGGCGATGGCGCTCGCGCCGGTCTTCACGATTGAACGCTTCGTGGCGGTAGCGGACATCACCCTTGATCCTGATCCGATCGGACCAGTGATCCCGTTCAGCAAGCGTCGATTCCACCACGGGGCGCACGTACTCCTGAACGTCTACCGGAGCTTTCGCCTCCTCCAGCCGGCCGAGGCGCGCGGACAGTTCCGCCACCTGCGCCTGGAGGGCCGCTATCATCGCCTGCGCTGCCTCCACGTCCCGGGATGCTTCCTCTGCCGCGCGGGCTGGAAAGGCGGCAACCATAATCAGAATTCCCCAAGCCAGTCGGCGGGGCACGCGCAATCTGGGCATCAGTTAAGCTCCATCATCTGGGTTGATATCATCACGGATCGTACCGATTCCGGCCGAGGTCGGAGCCAGTGTCGAGAAGAAATGTTACGGCCTGATGACAACATGTCATTCGCGTGACGAACGCCGGTGGAACGAAGACGACATGGTGGCGAAGCAATGACCGACAACTTATCGAACCAACCGATCGCCGACGACCACGTCGGCCTGCTCGAAGGACTCTCAACGACACGCGCCATCCGTCGCTACCACGATGAGCCCGTCCCCGACGACGTGTTGCGGGATCTGCTCTGGGCCGCGACCCGCGCACCGAGCGGGTCCAATCGCCAGCCGTTCCGCTTTCTGGTGCTGACCGACAGCGACCGGGCCGTGCAGGCGAAAGCGCTGATCGGTACGTCCGCTAAGCGCTTCTGGGCAGAAAAACGCAAAAACGATGCGTACGACAAAGGCAGCGGCGCGGATCCCGGGTCTCCCAAGGCACGGATGGCGCGCACGATGCAGGCGTACGTGGACAACCTGCACAACGCACCGTGTCTCGTGCTCCCATGCCTCGTCCGTTACAGAGAACCCACGCCGAGCGAAGGCGCATCGATGTATCCGGCGGTGCAGAATCTGCTGCTTGCGGCACGCGCGCGCGGCTATGGCGGCGTAATCACCGGCTTCCACGGCGCCGTGGAAAAAGAACTGAAGACGTTACTTGGCATTCCGGAAGAGGTCTTCATTGCCTGCACGGTTACGCTCGGCCGACCGCGGGGTAACCACGGTCCGGTCAGACGCAGGCCTTTGGAAGAACTCATCTACGGCGACCATTGGGGCGAGGCGCCCTCGTGGGCCCAGGACCCCCCGGGTACGCGGTACACGAGCGCCGGACCCAAGCCCGGCACCCGCGTTCTCTAAGCGGCGCGTGCCGGCTTACCGATCGCTCAACCCAGGTAGCGGTCCAGATAGTCCACAGACGCCGCAATCTCGAAACGCGGAACATCGGCGTGCTTACCTGGATTCGCATGAAGCGTCTTCTTCGCGGTACCGAGCGCGCCAAAAAGCTCCAGACAGGCATCACGCGGGATCAGTTCGTCATCCCACTGCACCAGAAAGCGAACGGGGCACTGCACGTCCGGCGCCAAACGCGCCAGATCAGATCCGTTGGGCCCGTACGTTCCCATCAGGCCGAGCACTGCAAGGCGAATCCGATCGTCGGTGGCCGCGACGGGCAAACCCATCATCGTACCCATCGAGAGTCCCCACCAACCGGTGGGTCGTACCCCCTCGTGCTGCTCTACGAAGTCCAGCGCCGCTCGCCAGTCGTCCAGGATTGCCGGCGTACCGCCGCCCTGCGCCCACAGGCGCTCGAATGCGCTCATGCCCTCGCCGCTCCGCGCCACCGCCCGATCACCGTGCCCCGGACCATCGATCGCCATCGACGCGATCCCGCGTTCGGCGAGCCGCTCTGCAATGTCTACGATGTATTCCGTCTTCTTATGCGTCGAGCCGCCATGACCCAGCAGCACGAGCCGTTCCACCGTACGCTGCGTGGGCCGCCAGTACACCCCCGGCACCGTACGACCGTCCACCGTAAGCACAAACTCCCGAGCGGCGACGTCCTCTGTGAGCATCTCCTGGTCCCGCCACATAGTCGTTCTCCCGTTTCGTGGTCCCGTTAAACGTGGTTCTAGTGGTTCCCGGATCGCGCCTGGCCGGACACCTCCGCAAACGCGTCGCGCAGCAGATCCACCGTGCGCTCGACATTCTGCAGCTTGTCCAGGCCAAACAGACCAAGCCGGAACGTGCAGAAATCCTCCGGTTCGTCGCAACGTAGCGGCACGCCGGCCGCAATCTGCAGACCCGCACCACGAAACTTCGCACCGTTTTGAATCTCCGGATCGTCGGTATAACTCACGACCACGCCCGGCGCCTCGTACCCGGGCGCTGCAACGCTGGCGTACCCGTGCTCTTGCAGCAGGTTGCGAACCGCCGCGCCGAGACGGATCTGCGCGTCGCGTGCCCAGTCGAAACCGAGCGCGCCGGTTTCAAGCATCGCACCATGAAAGGTACGCAGCGCGTCGGTAGGCATCGTCGCGTGATAGGCGTGACCACCCGATTCGTATGCGCGCATGATGTTCAGCCACTGGCCCAGATCACACGCAAAGCTGGAACTGCGGGTGTTCTCCACGCGTTCCAGCGCGTGCTCGCCGAGCAGCACGAACGCCGCGCAGGGCGATGCGCTCCATCCCTTCTGCGGCGCGCTGATCAGCACATCCACGCCCAGGTCGCGCATGTCGGCCCACAACGCACCAGACGCAATGCAGTCCAGCACGAACAGCGCGCCAACAGCACGCGCTGCACCCGCTACTTCACGAATGTAGTCGTCCGGCAAAAGAATGCCGGACGCGGTTTCGACGTGGGGGGCAAACACCACCGCTGGCCGGTCCCGCCGAATGGCCGCAACGACCTCAGCAGGATCCGCGGGGGCAAACGGGGCATTGGCGGCTGTTCCCACCTGAGCCGCCTTGCAGACCGTTACTGCGTTCGATATGCGCCCCTGCTCCAGAATCTGTGACCACCGGAAGCTGAACCAGCCGTTACGAATCACGAGGCAGTGCGCGTCGTTGGCGAACTGACGCGCCACCGATTCCATGCCGTACGTGCCGCCACCGGGCACGATCACAAGTGCATCCGCCGCATACACATTTTTGAGAGTCGTAGAGATATCGTTGATAACGCTCTGAAAACTAACGGACATATGGTTAAGCGCACGATCCGTGAACACGACGGAAAACTCCAGCAACCCGTCTGGGTCCACATCACTTCTCAACGCTGGCATGGGAAATCCTCACAATCGGTTGCTTCCGGGGACTCGCACGCTTCGTGCCCCGGCGTCAGTAACACCGGATCGATCAAACGCCACCGGCGCAGGTCAGCACCTCGCCGGTTACGAAATCGGATTCGGGCAGGCAGAACAGGTATACCGCTCCCGCTGCATCTTCCGGCCGACCGCTGCGACCGAGCGCCGACGCCTGCCTGACCGCGTCAATCTGCTGGGTCGTCAAACCCACCCGGTGGTCGCGCCCGCCGACCCGAATTGTCGGTGGCGAGTTCTCGTAGCGCTGCGTAAGCCGCGATTCGATGTGCCCGAAGGCAACGCAGTTCACCGTAACGTTGTATCGACCCCACTCCTGCGCAAGGGTTTTCGTAATTCCCACCACCGCGGCCTTACCCGCCGAATACGCGATCTGCGTGGCCGCTCCGCGCGTACCTGACACCGACGACACGTTCACCACTTTCCGGCACCGGGCGCGTCCGTCGCGCGCAATCTCGGCCTTCGCCGTTTCCCGCAACCAGGGCGCAAGTGCCCGCAGAACGCGAAACGGCGCGGTGGCGTGCACGTCCAGCATCGCTTGCCACTGCTCGTCCGAATGCCGGTGCATCGCACCGTTCCAGATATAACCGGCATTGTTCACGACGATATCCACAGCCCCGAACGCGTCGAGCGCAGTGTCGATCAGACGTTGCGGACACTCTGGATCGGTTATGTCTCCCGCGCAGGTGACCGCGCGGGCACCGATCTCCGATACACGCTCCGCAGCTGCATCGGCGACGTCAGCGTCCAGATCGTTGACGACTATCGCCGCGCCGGCTTGCGCCAAACGTTCGGCCACGGCCAAGCCAACGCCGCGGCCGGCGCCGGTTACAAGCGCTACGCGATCACGCAGCGGCACAATGGCTCCCGGTCATCCTGGCCGCGTGTTGCAGACAGCGCGATCAGCTGCCCGTCGGAACTTCGCTGAACGGAATGCCCTTGTCGACCCGGGGTTCCTGCGGCAATCCCAATACGCGCTCAGCGATGATGTTGGCCATGATCTCGTCCGTACCCCCGGCAATACGCAAACCGGGAATGGCCATATACGTGTCCTGAAACAGGGTGTCGTACAGGTCATGGTAGTCCGACTGACGGACAATCCCCTCCTGCTCCAGCAGGTCCATCGCAAACGAGGCCATATCCTGGGATTTGCGAGCGCCCACGAGCTTACCGATCGAGTTCTCCGGGCCCGGAATCGCGCCGCGAGACAGCGCCGACAGCGTCCGGTACGACGTGTACTTCAGACCGGCCTCCTCCACGAACCAGTTCGCGAGTCGGGCTCGCACGTGCGAGTCCTCGATGGCCGGCTTGCCGTCGATCTGCACCCGCTCGGCCAGCGCTTTCACGCTGTCGAAGCGAACCCCGCCGCCGCCAGCGCCGATGCTGGCCCGTTCGTTCATCAATGTCGTAAGAGACACCTGCCAACCCTGGCCGACTTCGCCCAGACGCTGGCTGTCGGGCACGCGTACATCCGTGAAATACACTTCGTTAAAGTTCGACTCGCCCGAGATCTGCTTGATCGGCTTGATGTCGATGCCAGGGCTTTTCATATCGATATAGAAGTACGTCAACCCCTTGTGCTTGGGCACGTTGGGATCCGTGCGAACCACCAGAATGCCCCAGTCCGAATAGTGCGCGCCGGACGTCCAGATCTTCTGGCCGTTGATGACCCATTCGTCGCCATCCTTCTCCGCCTTCGTGCGCAATGCGGCCAGGTCCGAACCCCCCGCCGGTTCGCTGAACAGCTGGCACCATATGTCTTCGCCGCTCGCGAGTCGGGGTACGAATCGTTTCTTGGCTTCGTCGTCGGCCCAGGTCATCAGCGTGGGCGCCGCCATGCCCTGGCCTATTCCGAAAACGCCGGTCTCCGGCGCGTCGATCTTCGCTTCTTCCTGGTTCAAGATAACCTGCTGGATGGCGTTCGCGTCGCGGCCCCCGTACTCCTTCGGCCAGCGGATACAGGCCCACCCCGCATCCGCTTTGCGCTTCTGCCACAACTTGGCCTGTTGCATCCGATCCAGGCCCTTCAGTTCGTCGGCCGACGGTACGTTGGCCGTCAACCACGCACGCGCCTCTTCGCGGAACGCGGCCTCTTCTTTCGTGTCTTCGAAATCCATGCTGCCTCCCGCTATGCCGCTGCGTTGCTGCGCTGTGCAGCTTCGATGAGTTTCTGCTGCCAGACCCCTTCGCTGCCGATCACGAGCGACAGTGCTTTGGACCGGCGGTAGTAGAACTGGCAGTCGAATTCCCACGTGTAGCCCATGCCACCGTGGGTCTGAATGTTTTCCTTCGACGCGTAGTAGTACGCCTGCGTACTGCCAACCCGGGCGGTGGCCGCCGCAAGCGGCAGCTCGGCTGCACCGGTATTGAGCGCCCAGGCGCCGTAGTACGCGTTGGACCGCGCGAGCGTGTTTTTTACATACATTTCCGCCAGCTTGTGCTTGATGGCCTGGTACGACGCAATCGGCCGGCCGAACGCGTACCGGCCGAGCGCATATTCCTTCGCCATTTCAAGACAGGTCTCCGCACCGCCGAGCTGCTCCCACGCATACAGTACCGCCGCCCGGTCGAGAAGTTGTTGCAGCGTTGCCCAACCCTGACCCTCGCCGCCGAGCACCTCTGCCGGCGCGTTCGAAAACGCAACGTCTGCATGATTACGCGTCGGATCCACCGTAATGAGGTCCGTGCGTTCGACGCCAGTCGCGCCGCCTTCAACAACGTAGAGGGTTGGCGCACCGCCCGAATTGGCCGCGAGCACGACGATCAGATCGGCGATCGATCCGTCCATTACCGCGACCTTGGTACCGGTGAGGCTGCCATCAACAACCTTCGAACTGAGCGACCCGGGATCGACCTGGCCGCCCCCTTCCGAGTACGCCACAGTGCCAATGGCCTCGCCGGCAGCCAGCTTCGGCAGCCAGGTTTCTTTCTGCTCGCGTGAACCGGCCAGCAGCAGGGCCTCAGTGGCGAGGTACACCGACGACGAAAACGGCACCGGGGCCGCCGCCCGCCCGAGCTCTTCGGCGATGACCACCAGTTCCAGGTACGACAGACCCAGACCGCCGAACTCCTCGGGAATGACGGTGGCCATCCAGCCCATCTCTGCAATCTTTTGCCAGAGGTCCGCCGCATAGGTTTGGCCATCCTCCAGCACCCGGCGCACGACGGCCGGCGGACAGTTGTCGCCCAGAAAGCCGCGCGCCTGTTCGCGCAACAGCTCCTGTTCTTCGGAGAATTCGAAGTTCATTTATCCCCCAGGTGTTGTTTTTTTGCTCTTTCTCGCTCTATTGCCCCGCCATACCACATTCCTCAAGTTCCCCGACCATACGGTTGAGCTTCGGGAACGTTCGGCGGATCACCGGAGTATAGCGACCCGTGGTATGCGCGCCTACACCACGCTCCAGCAGCCGCGCCCGCGACTGTTAATCGGACCGGCTGGTATCCCCCGCTCCTCCCACATCGACATCCGCGTCGCCATCGGCCTCGATTAACCGTCGTAACATCGGTTCGAGTCCGTTGCGTTTGATCTCGTAGAGGACCGCAAGGCGTTCGCCCAACTTTCCGCGGGGCAACCCCTCGTTGCGGAACCAAACGACATACGGTTCGGGAAGATCGATCAGACGTGTCCCCTTGAAACGTCCGAACGGCATCACCTGGTTGACAAGGGCTACCAGCTCGTCGCGATCACCAACCTCGGTAAGGACTCCAGGCGGTACGTCGTCTGGGCGTTCATGCTGAGACATTCGCGGAGCATAGCCGAACCGGAACCAGTGGTGGACGCGTTGCGCAACCGAGCGCATTCATTACCATTAGCCGGTGACGAATACCCACCCTGCCGCCGACCGACGCACGCTACTCGCATCCCTTGTGATCGTGGGCATGGGATTCTCCGTACTGTTTCCGCTACTCGCGCCGCTGGGACGCGAGATGGGCCTGTCGGAACTGCAGATCACGGCGATTATTGCCGCATCATCGCTCACCGTCTTTCTGTCGACGCCGCGCTGGGGACGGGTCAGTGACCGCTGGGGGCGCAAACGCGTGATGCTGATCGGTCTATTCGGTTTTGCGGCCGGAACGGTGTTGTTCAACTCGCTGTTGTATGCAGGCCTTTCCGGGCTGCTCTCCGGTACCTTGCTGTTCGCTGCGCTGGTAATCGGGCGCATCATCCACGCGGCAATGATGTCGGCAACAATGCCCGCATCCAACGCCTACATGGCGGACATCACCGATCGCGCGAATCGCACCAAGGGCATGGGTGCCGCCGGAGCCGCCAACAATACGGGCGCCATTCTCGGCCCGGCAGTGAGCGGACTGGCCGTCGTCTCGCTGTTGACGCCGCTGTGGATCATGGCCGCACTCGCGTTGCTCAACGGTTTGTTCGTGTGGCGCTTTCTACCCGAATCCAATCGATCGCTCGCGGGCGCCACACCGCCCCCTGCAACACGGCTCAAGTATTCGGATCCTCGCATTCTGCCGTTCGTGATTGTGGGCGTGCTGATGTTCACCGGATTCGCGCTTGTGCAGCAGACGATGGGCTTCCGGTTTCAGGACGCGCTGAACCTGGATGCCGCTCAGACGGCGCGGACGTTCGGCCTGGCCATGATGCTGTCCGCCGGGTGTTCCCTGTTTGCGCAGGGCGTGATCGTACAGCGCATCAACGTGGCCCCGTTTTCGCTTCTGAAGATGGCGATTCCGCTGCTGATCATCGCGTTTACGTTGATGGCGGTGACCAACAGCCGCGAGTCGCTGACCGGTGCAATGATGATTCAGGGCCTGGGTATGGGGCTTGCGGGTCCCGGTTTCATGGCAGGCGCATCGCTCGCGGTATCGCCGGAGGAACAAGGCGCCGTCGCCGGAGTCGCAGGATCCTGCGGCCCGCTCGGATTCACGATCGGTCCGCTCACCGGGGGCGTGCTTTACCAGCACTCGCCCACACTTCCGTATGCCACAGCAGCCGCCGTATACGTCGTGTTGCTGTTGTTCATGTCGCTGCTTGGCCGCCGGGTACAGCCTCACGAAGGCGCACCGGACTGACGCGACGTCTTCAGCCGCGGCGGTCGATGATGGTGTGCTCTTTCACATACCAGATTGTGGAGCGCGTCATGTCGATAAAGTTGTGTTCGTCTTCAATGAACGTCGCATTGGCGCGTTGCGCTTCCGGGGTGCGGATCTCGCGGCCGCGATCGACCCACGCTTCCGCGTGACCCAGGTAGGATGGAACCTGGGTGCCACGGGCGCTCCGTAACGCATCATCCAGAGCCGAATTCGCCCGGTGCACCTGCCGGTAGCACAGCATGCCGATGGCCGCGGCGTGCGACCGCACGATGGGTCCGTGCTGCGTCAGCCAGTAGTGGCGCGCGGCCTCTTCAGACAACGTCTCTTTGTGTCGCAGCGGGAAGAACACCCGGATGACATTGGATTTGGGCCGGGCAATCACGTTCTCCGGGGTCGGGTTCACCTGAGGATACTCGTAGGCGAACCAAAGCGGCGAGTTGGGCAGGTCAATGAAGCGGGCTTCGTCTTCGAGTAAGCGGGCTCCCGCCGACTCCGCTGCAGGCGTCGCCAAGGTAGCTTCCAGCTCCGACTCCGTAGACCACCAGAGCTCCGCTACGCCGTCGTAGTGCGGTTCCATGTTACCGCGGGCTGCCTGCGCCGCTTCGTTAGCGGGGTCCTCCATCGTGTGCGACTGCACGTATCTAAGAATGTTCAGGTCTGACGCAAACCCGGCCACCAACGGCCCGTGCCGATTCAGCCAGTAGTCCTGAAACTCCTGCAACGACAGCCCTGGCTTGCGCCGCAACGCGAAAACGAGACGGATCATGAGTCCCCCTGAAATCTGTGGTTAGCTACCCTTAAAGATCACCGGGCGGCGCAAACTCGTGCTGTGCGTCACCCGCAATCCGAGCGTGATACATGACGCGGGGTTCGGACATGTCCCATGGGCAGGCGCGGTGCATCAGACACCGGTTGTCCCAGACCACCGCGTCCCCAGCCCGCCATTTATGGTGGTACACCCGCGGTGCCTGACAGGCAAAGTCAACCAGCTCGTCGAGCAACCGCTCGGACTCACCGTCCGCAAGCCCGGGAATCGCATATGCATGACGCCCGATGAGCAATGACTTCCGACCTGTTTCCGGGTGCGATTTCACGAGCGGACGCAACGGCGGGGATTGATTATCGAAACCGTAGCCTACGTAGGAGCCACCCTCCTGCGGTTTGTGACCCTGACGCGCCTGGCTGTAGTACAACGAATGATGGGCCGACATCGACTCGATTCGCTCGCGCGTCGGCGCATCCAACACATCGTACGCTGCACGCATATCCGCCCACCCGGTTTCACCGGCCGAGGACGGTACGACGTGTGCCGTGAACACCGCACCTTTCGCCTGCACCGGCATGTAGGTGCTGTCATGATGCCAGCCCATGTTGCCCTTCAGTATCTGCACGACCGGGTCGTCGGATCGTTCCGCTCGAACGGAGCCGTCGGCACGGACGTTGCTGATCGGCACCAGATCGAACTCGAGGTCGCCAAACCGTTTCGCGAACGCGACTTGTTCGTTGTTGGTGAGGTGCTGGTCCGGAAAAACCAGTAGTGCGTATTCGAGCCAGAGCTCATACAGCGCGTCGAAGCCGCCGGCATCCAGCTCCGTGAGCCGCAGTCCGGTCACGCGGGCTCCGAAGGTGGCGTCGAGGGGGTCTACACGCCACGAAGACGGCAGACGTTCGGTGCGTTCAGTTTCGGACATCGATTCCTCCCGAGCCGGTTGCATTTAGCAATCCCGGATCACAAGCTCACGCGTCAACTCAGAATAAGCGGGATAACCCGTCCATGCAAAGCGACGTTATCGTGAAAGTGTTCCGGCCGCTTACCGAGCCCGTTCAGCAATCGCTCCGAGAGGAGTTTGCCGCCTCGTTCGCTTCCGAAGATGTCATTCGAGATCCAGACAAGCGCCTGGCATGGGTGCGCGGCGCGCAGGCGCTTTGCCCAACCGTCGTGGACCCGGTGGATGATGCGCTGCTTGATGCCGCGGGCGATACGCTGCGCATCGTCTGCAACTTCGGCGTCGGCTACAACAACATCGATACCGTCGCCGCCGAGCGCCGCGGAATCGTCGTGACCAACACACCAGACGTACTGACAGAGTCAACCGCCGATCTGGCCATGACGCTGATGCTGATGGCCGCCCGTCGCGCCGGCGAAGGCGAACGTTTGTGCCGTTCCGGCCGCTGGCAGGGGTGGGAACCCACCCAACTCCTCGGCACTGACATCAGCGGTCAGACACTCGGCCTGGTCGGCTACGGCCGAATCGCCGCAGCAGTGGCACGGCGCGCGCGCTTCGGGTTCGGTATGCAGATTCATGCGTACACACGCAGCCTAATCGATCCGGCCGAATGCGAGAGGATGAACCTCACCCAGCACTACTCGTTACAGTCTCTTCTCGGCGCGAGTGATGTCGTTTCGATACATTGCCCCAGCACGCCCGACACCCGCGGTATGCTGAACACGGAATCCATCGCCACGATGCCAAGTCACGGCATTCTGATCAACACCGCGCGCGGCGACATCGTCGACGAAGCGGCCCTGGCCGAGGCGTTGCACTCCGGAACCATTGCGGCTGCGGGGCTCGACGTGTACGCCGAAGAACCGGTCATCTGCGATGCGCTCTATGCACTCGACAATGTTGTGCTGCTGCCGCACCTCGGCAGCGCGACCCGAGAGACCAGGACAAAGATGGGCGCCCGCATGCTGGCGAACCTGCGCGCCTTTTTCGCGGGCCGTTCCGTGCCCGACCGGGTTGCATAACAACGGGAGCGGCCGTCGGGGTGTTTCCGGGAATCCGCTTGAACAGAGTCCTACAGCGCGTTCAAACCGCCATCGATCAGAAATTCGCTGCCCGTGGAATAGGAGCTTTCATCGCTCGCGAGAAACAGCGCCATACGTGCCACTTCCTCCGGTTGGGCGGCTCGCCCGAGCGGCGTACGTCGAACGAGCCCATCCGTGCCCCGCTCCAGATTCGCCACCATCGGCGTATCGATCAGCCCCGGGTGAATGGAGTTCACTCGCACACCTTTGCGCGCAAGCTCCAACGCCGCCGTCTTGGTCATCCCCCGCACGGCCCACTTCGACGCCCCGTACGCGAACGAACCGAGCGCGCCGCGCATACCGGCAAGTGACGAGATGTTGACGATCGAACCGTTGCCCTGCGCAATCATCTGTGGCGCAACGGCCCGCATACCTAAAAAGACGCCGGTGCTGTTGACCGCCATGACCTTCTCGAATTCCCCGAGCGTTGTATCCACAAACCGCGTCGCACGGAAAATACCGGCGTTGTTCACGAGGACGTCGATCCGACCGAACTGCGCAACCACGGCCTCAACCAACGTGTGCCACTGGTCTTCACGGCTGACATCCACATGGTGGTAGGTGCCGCCGATATCCTCCGCCAACGCGGTTCCCTGCACATCGAGCACGTCAGCAACGCACACCCGGCCACCCTGTGCGGCGAATAACCGCGCTTCGGCGGCTCCTTGACCGCGCGCGCCTCCGGTGATGATGCAAACTTTATCCGCTAGCCGACTCCCGGTGTCAGCGACCGACGTCGTCATATAACCTTCCTTGCATGATCTCTCGCGCAACGAATTCTATCCTGACTTGGAGCGACGTAGCGCGGAAACGCTGAGAAGTGTTCAGTAGGTGTACTCTGGCGGCATGACGTACTCCCAAAGGAACGTGGTTGCAGACAGCAGACCGACAAATGCGACGAGCGCTACCGCCAGCACCGCGCTGGCATAGAGAAAGCCGCGCTCGCGCCCCACGCGCATGATCGGCGTGACGCCCGTGTACAGCAGAAAAAGACAGTAGCTCGCGACGAAGACACCCACCAGCAGGTCGAACCACAGCACCGGCGCCACACCTACGATACCCGATAAAAAAAACGGTGTTGCCGCGTATGTGATGAGACGGACCCCCTGAGCAAGGCTGCCTCGATCGCCGTAGGTCACAGACATCCAGCGAACCATGTACCCCATGAACAACACGCCGAACACCATCGCAAAGTAGAACGCGATACACATGGGCAACGCGCTAGCCGCGGTCAGGCGCATCGGTTCGCCGACGATGCTCCAGCCGCTGTGCGTGACACCGTAGTACCAGCACACCGCCGGAACGAGGGCTAACGGCGCCGTGTGCAACAACAGCAACCGCGCGACCGAGTCGTTCTCGCGCGCGATCGGAAACCAGCCACCGACCGGCGCGAACATGAGCCGCAACCCATCCAACAGTGTGTTCATGTCTTCACTCCTCGGCCCTCGTCATTGCTCGTCGCCGTCGAGCACATCAAGACCGTGCTCATCCAGACCGTCGAATTGCCCCGCGCGCACCGCCCACACGAAAAAGCACGACGCCAGCCCGATTAACAGCACAGACACCGGCACCAACAGAAAGAGCGATTCCATCAACCCGCCTCCTGGATATCACGCCGGGAGAGCAACCGGCTGGCGTTCAGCAGTACCAGAAGCGAGCTCGCAGACATTCCCAGCGCGGCAAGCCACGGAGTAAGCCACCCGCTCACCGCTACCGGTATCGCTATCACGTTGTACGCCACCGCCCAACCAAGATTCTGCCGCAGAATCCGCATCGTCCTGCGCGCCACCCGAACGAGGTCCACTACCCCCGTGAGCCGGCCGGTAAGTAGTACGACACCGGACCGCGAGCGCACCAGATCCGTCGCCCCCGGCACTGCCACTGATACACCCGCATGCGACAGCGCCGGCAGGTCGTTGATGCCATCGCCGACAAATATGCCCGCGTCTCCCACCCGCGCCATCTTCTGCTCCGGTTTCTGTCCGCCGATCGCATCAATGCGTAACCGCGCGCCGAGATCGCGGCAGTTATCCGGCGTATCACCGGACAGTACAGCCACCTCAAGCCCCAGATTCTGCAACCCACGAATACAGGCCTCAGCGTCAGGTCGAACCCTGTAGGGAATCTCGAAAGCGGCTGCGTCCCGTTCCGCTACCGTCAGATACACTGCATTGTTCGTGAGCAAAGGCACGCCGGTGAATCCAGTAAACGCACGGGAGCCGATACGGACCTCACTACCCCGGTAGTGCCCTCGCACACCCGAGCCCGCGAGCGTTTCCAAACCATCCATGTCGCGTGCGATTGCGGCCATCGTCTCCGAACGGGTACCTCGACCTGTTTGAAAGGGTCGGGATAGCGGATGCGACGATGCCCGTTCGAGAACCGCCGCGAGACCCAGCACGAAATCACGCGTAAACCCACCGAAAACAGTCACGAGAGGTTCGGCCACGTTTACATCGGTGAGGGTGCCGGTCTTGTCGAAATCCACGCGAAGCGCTTTGGCGGAACGCTCCAGCGCTGATGCATCGCGAACGATAATGCCCAGCTGGCGCAGACGGGCGGCTCCCGCGGTCAATGCTGCCGGTGTGGCCAACGAGAGTGCACAGGGGCAGCTGACCACCAGCACGGCGAGCGCCGCATCGATCGCCCGGGAGGGATCGACAAACTGCCAACCCGCAAACGTAGCGACGGACACGCCGACAACCGCGGGTACGAAAACGGCAGCAACCCGGGTAGCGATCTCCGTCACTCGCGACGTAACGTCAAACTCCCGATCGACGAGCGCATCAATCCGGGCAACGTACGAGTCCGCAGGCGAAGCGCAGACGCGCATCCAACAGCCTGCACTGCGGTTACATGCGCCGCTGGGCAGCAGCACCCCCGCCCGCTCGTTACGCCACTCGGATTCACCGGACACGAGCGCAAGATCCAGCGTTACCGCCCGGCGAGACACTGCGTCCACGGGAAGCAATTCGCCCTCGCCTACGAATATCTCGTCGCCCTCGACAACTTCCGTGACCCGCTTTCGCACCTCGGAGCCGTCCACGCGGCAACGCACGTGTGCCGGGAAGAGCGATACAAGTGAATCGTTGGCATGCAGACGCTGGCGCGTGCGCAGTTCGAGTACCCGGGCGAGCAGCATCAGAAACGTGAACATCGCGATGGAATCGAAGTAAACGTTCCCCTGTCCCACCGCCACGCTGTGAGCGCTGATCGCCGCCGCACAGGCGAGCGCCAACGCAATCGGCGTATCCATATGCAGGCGCCGGGTGAACGCATTCCGGAAAAATGGCAGCGCGCAATATGACAGCAGCGGAATCGTGAGAACCAGACCGAGAAGATGGAGCAGACGCCGGACCACCGGGTCCATACCGGACGCATCGCCCGCATACAGTGCAAACTGCACCATCATGACCTGCATAGCGAACAAACCCGCGATACCAAGCCGTGGAAGCAGCCGTTCGGGGTCATCGAGACGCGCGGACGTTGCGCCCAACAGCGATGGGTGAAACCCAGCCGTCTCAAGGCGCTGAATCAGAAGCGCCGCATCGACGTCATCGTCATGCGTTACGAGCACATGTCGGCGAACTGGGTTGATCTGCAGGCGTTGCACGGACGCCAACGCATTGAGCGCACGTTCTACAGCTGCACTGCACGCACCGCAGTGCATATCGGAAACGGCCAGCGCGGTCGTCGTCATGGCGCGCGCCAAGACGTCTTCGTCAGTGCCGGAGCGGGGGCGTCCACATCGGGCTGTGGCGCGACCAGCACGAACGCCGCACCCGCCATCACGAACGCCAGCAACGGCACCAACAACAGGAACACCAGCCAGCCGCGCGCCTTCACAACCCACCCGCACCGGCCGCGCCCGGTTCGTCGCCGCTTTGTTCGTCGCCCAGCGAGGCCACATACGCGGCAACCAGGCGAATCTCCACATCACGCAAAATGTGGCTGTGCGCCGGCATCACGCCACTGCGACCGTACTGAACCGCGAGCGCAATCGCACCGCGACTGGAGCCGTACTGCCAGGCGTCATCCGTAAGATCGGGCGCGCCCAGACTCTGGTTACCCGATCCGTCGGCGCCGTGGCACGCAACGCACACCTTCGCGAAATGCACGCGCCCGCGGGCGGCAAGGGCGTCGTCGTGATCGCGTCCCGACAACGCGACAACGTATTCCGTAACCTCGCGTACGCCGTCAGCGCCACCGAGTGCGTCGACCCAGGGAGGCATCCTACCTTCGCGGCCTTCCGCTACGCTCTTCTGAATGGCGTCAACACCACCGCCCCAGGTCCAGGACCTATCCGTCAGATCCGGAAATCCGGGTGCGCCACGGCCGTCGACCCCATGGCATGTCGCGCAGTGATTCAGAAACAGTCGTTGACCGAGCCGCCGAGCCCGCACATCGCCAGCAAGGTCCGTATCCGTGAGCGTCGCCAGTTCGCTGCGAAGCCCGCCGTACCGTTCCGATCGATGGACGACGTCCGCATCGTGTTCACCGGCTGACGTCCAACCGAGCAGACCCCGTACATTGCCGAGGCCCGGATACGCAATGAGGTAACCAACGGCAATGACAATCGTCGCAACAAAGAATGCGACCCACCATCCCGGTAACGGTGTGTCCAGCTCCTCCAGGTCATCGTCCCAGGCGTGACCGGTCGTGTGGGCGCCGCCATCGGCCCGGCCCCGGTTCGCAATCAGCAACCATCCGAAGGCCACCAGGCTGAGCAGAGTGCCGACCACTACGAACCAGTGCAGCTCAGCGGACATTTGCGTCGGCCTCCCGATCCGGCAGCGCGCGGGTGCTGACCTCGTCGTCCAGAAACGGGAGCCGCGCGGCGGCCTCGAAACGTTCGCGGCTGCCCGGCCGCCATACCCACGCCGTCAGCAGCAGCAGCGATACCACCAGAGCCATCAGTGAAAACAACGTCGCGCTCATGTCTCCGTCCTCTGGTCCGCCATCGCACGACCGAGTGATTGCAGATAGCGGATCAACGCATCGCTCTCGCAAACGCCACGGACAATTTCCTCAGCGTTCGCAATGTCGCTCTCGCTGTATGGCACGCCGAGTTGTTTCAACACCTGCATTTTGCGCTCGGTGTGTTCACCGGTCAGCGTTCGATCGAACAACCAGGGGTATGCGGGCATGTTGGACGCCGGCACCAGAGCCCGTGGATCGTAAAGGTGCGCCCGATGCCAGGCATCGCTGTAACGCCCGCCAATTCTCGCCAGATCAGGGCCCGTCCGCTTGGACCCCCACAGAAACGGATGCTCGTATACGTCTTCGCCCGCCACAGAGTAGTGGCCATAGCGCTTGGTCTCTGCGTGCAGCGCGCGCACCATCTGCGTGTGACAGGTCGAGCACCCTTCGCGGATATAGATGTCCCGCCCTTCCAGTTCGATGGGATCGTACGGCTCGAGCCCGGGTAGCGGATCGATAAGGTTACGTTCGGCAACCAGGGGTACGAGCTCAACCATACCGCCGAAACTCACCGCAACCAGTGTCAACGCGATCAGCCAGCCGACCTTCGTTTCGAATCGATAGCCCGCCATCAGGTCGCGCCCGAAGCGGCAGTATCGAGTTCAACCAACGGGGTCGCCGCCACCGTCGGCTCCGAACGATCGCGTCCTTTCGCAGTGCACCAGAGGTTGTACGCCATTACCAGCATACCGGCCAGGAAGACGAGGCCGCCCAAAAAACGTACGTAATAGCCTGGATAGCTCGCTTGAACCGACTCGGCAAAGCTGTACGTCAACGTGCCGTCGACGCTCACGGCCCGCCACATGAGCCCCTGAATGATGCCGTTGGCCCACATAGACGCCATGTAAATGACGGTTCCCGCGAGCGCCATCCAGAAGTGCAGGTTGATCAAGCGAACGCTGTACATCGAACCGGCAGGACGACCAAACAAAATGGGCAGCAGGTGGTACATGGCACCGATGCTCACCATCGCCACCCATCCGAGCGCACCCGAGTGCACGTGGCTCACCGTCCAGTCGGTATTGTGCGACAGTGCGTTTACCGTCTTGATCGACAGCATGGGCCCCTCGAACGTGGACAGCCCGTAGAATGATATCGACACGACAAGAAATTTTATGATCGGATCTGTGCGCAACTTATCCCACGCACCGGACAGCGTCATGATGCCATTGACCATGCCACCCCACGACGGCGCGAGCAGAATCAACGACATCACCATGCCTAGACTTTGAGCCCAGTCCGGCAATGACGTGTAGTGGAGATGATGCGGACCGGCCCAGACGTAGACCGCAACCAACGCCCAGAAGTGCACGATCGACAGACGGTACGAATAGATCGGTCGTTGTGCCTGCTTCGGAACGAAGTAATACATGATTCCCAGAAAGCCGGCCGTAAGGAAAAAGCCGACAGCATTGTGGCCGTACCACCACTGCACCATTGCATCGACCGAGCCCGCAAACACCGAGTAACTTTTCATCGGGCTCACCGGGAGCGCGAGGCTATTGATCAGGTGCAGAACCGCGACACCGATGATCAGCGCGCCGAAAAACCAGTTGGCCACGTAGATGTGAGGTACGCGACGGCGCGCAATCGTGCCGAAGAAAACAATTCCAAACGCAACCCATACGAGCGTTATCAAGATGTCGATCGGCCACTCGAGTTCAGCGTATTCCTTGGACGTGGTGAATCCGAGTGGTAGCGAGATAGCCGCCGCAAGGATCACCAGTTGCCAGCCCCAGAACACGCCCCAGCCCAGAAGCGGCGCAAACAGACGCACACCACCCGTACGCTGAACGCAATACAGCGCACTCGCCATCAAAGCGCAGCCGCCGAACGCAAAAACCACCGCATTGGTGTGTAACGGACGCAGGCGGCCGTAGCTCAGCCATGGCAGGTCGAAGTTGAACTGGGGCCACGCGAGCTGCGCCGCGATGAGAACGCCCACCGCCATACCGACGATGCCCCACACGACCGTCATCACCGCAAAGGCGCGCACCAACCGGAGTTCGTAGCGCGCATCGAGCGCATGCCGAGGCTTGTCGGTGTTCACAGGCGTCGAAGATGCGTTGTACGACGTCGCTTCGTCGCTACTCACGCGTTGGCTTCAGATTGGATACGCACCGCCAGCACGTCACAGGGCGCACCGTGCAGCACCGCGTTGGCCGTTGAACCGAGTAACAGACCAAGTCCGTGGCGCGCGTGCGTGCCAATCACAATCACGTCGGCAGCCAGCGATTCCGCCATCTGCCGGATTTCAGCCGCGGGGTTGCCGGCACACGCGTGCGCACGATCGGATGGAATGTCGTACTCGAGCGCAAGCTCACGCAGCTGCTCCCCCGCCTGTTCCAGCGCCTCGCGCTCGAACGCCGCGCCGCCGCCGGATATCGAAACCATGTCGATGCCTCCGTAGACCGCAGCCAGCGGTTTTACCACTGAGATGGTGTGCAGCTCTGCACCTGTCCCCCGGACCAGATCGCGGGCCGCCGACAGCACATCTCGGGACTCATCCGACAGGTCGACGGCAACCAGAATCGTCGTGTATCTCATCATCCGTTACGCACCCGATGTGGAATCGCGAGGCTACGAAACAGGTTTTGTGGCCGAAATCGGGGAATCCCGTGCTGTGACTTCGGAAACCGCGTAGCCGCCGAGATCCGCGACACCTACGTGGGAGTTGGTATGCTGAAACGCGCCGGACAAACGAGGTGCAAGCGGATGATGATGGTTCAGTCCCAGCAGTGGCTGAAAGACAATGCACTGCGAATTCTCGACACGATGGTGGACGCCGTCGTATCGATCGACGTTTCCGGGACCATTCAGTCTGTCAATGCCGCCGCGCTCACGCTATTCGGCTACGAGGCCGAAGAACTGCTGGGTGTATCCGTTTCCAAGCTGATGCCGGAACCTCATCGCACGCGCCACGACGCGTACGTGTCACGTTACCTGAGCACCGGAGACCCGCATATTATCGGTAAGGGTCGCGAGCTCACCGCGCTCACAAGAAGCGGGGCTGTAATTCCCATACACCTCGCCATCAGCGAGATCAGAACCCATGACGACGAACGTTACTTCGTCGGGATTGTGCGGGATCTGAGCGAGCAGAAGGCGACGCACGAAGCACTGATGGAACAGCGCGAGCGGTTGGCGCGAATCGGACGGGTCACGACGATGGGCGAGATGACCGCCAGCATCGCCCACGAGATCAACCAACCCCTGACCGCAATCACGATGTATTCGCAGGCCTGCATCCGGATGCTGGATCAACCCGATCTGCCGGTCGAGCGAATTCAACAGGCTTTGACGAAACTCAACGCGCAAACGCTGCGCGCGGGCGCGATCATCGAACGAATCCAGCGCTTCGTGCGCAACGAAAGTGGTGACACAGAGCCCGTAGACCTCAACGCGATGCTCACCGAACTCCAGCAGCTCACGTCGGCGGATGCGCGTCTGCACGGTGTCGAGATCACGTACGATCTGGCACCCGATCTGCCGATGGTTATGTGCGACCGCGTGCAAATTCAACAGGTCGCGATAAACTTCATCCGCAACGCAATCGACGCAATGCACGAGGTGGCCTGCGCCAACGGTAGCGAGGTCGAGATAGGAACGAGGCCGCTCGACGACGCGGTGGAGGTTTCGGTCAGGGATTCGGGAACCGGCGTGAGCGACGAGGAGAAAGAACAGATATTTACCGCATTTCACACCACCAAATCCGACGGCATGGGCATGGGTTTGTCAATCTGCCGTTCAATCATAGACGTTCACGGCGGTTCGCTGTGGTTCAGGAACAATCCCGATCACGGCGCGACCTTCGGCTTCCGTCTACCGGTTACACCGTACGATGACTGACGTCGACCCACTCGTCCATGTGGTGGACGACGACGAGCCGGTACGCGACGCGATCGGCATGCTGCTCGACAGCGTCGGCATGGCGCACGCGTGCCACGCCGACGCGCAGTCGTTCCTTACCGCCTACAACCCGGAACAGCGAGGGTGTCTGGTTCTGGACATCCGCATGCCCGGAATGAGCGGCCTCGAACTGCAGGCCGAACTGCAGAAACGCGATGCCTCACTGCCGATCATATTCATCACCGGACACGGTGACATTCCGATGGCGGTGGAAGCGATGCGGCGAGGCGCGGTGGATTTCATCCGGAAACCGTTCCGGGACCAGGATCTGCTGGATCGAATCAACGAAGCGCTGGAGCGTGATGCGGCAGATCACGAGCACAACAAGGACTTCGAAGCGGCCCGACAGATCTTCGACACATTGACGCCGAGAGAAGCTGAAGTGTTTGAGCGCGTCACGGCTGGGCAGGCAAATAAAGTGATCGCGCTGGAACTCGGTATCAGCGAACGCACCGTAGAGATTCATCGCAGCAACGTGATGCAGAAGACCGGTTGCCGCTCGCTGGCCGCACTGGTGCGTCTGAAGGTGCGTATGGAACGCGACTGACGCCGCCCCGGGGTGCTACGCCTACTCCGACCAGTTATCGCCTACTCAGAGCTTCCTAGGGGTATTCCCCCATTACGGCAGCGCGCCGCCGCGCGCCAGACTCGGCAGATGAAACGAGAGACGCCACGCAGTCGTCTGTCGATTGCCGTTGTCGATGCTGATCGCGCCGTGTCGGAAAGCCTGGCCGCAACCCTGCAGCTGTTGGGTCACGACGTTCATTGTTTTCCGCTCGCAAGCGCATTCCGGGAATCCGAGTGCTATGTCCGCTCGGACCGGATCATCTGCGAAGCGGAACTCCCGGACGAATCCGGTATTGCGCTGTTCCGGCAGATGCTTGGCCTCGGCATCGATACTCCGTTCGCGTTGCTGCTCAGCACACGGCTCGCGGCGCACATGCGCAGGGCAAGAAGCGCCGGCGTCGCGCACTTTTTGATCAAGCCGCTCACTGACCCCGAACCTTTGATGCGATTTCTGGAGAACACACCGCCGGATCCACCAGACCGCTGACACCTGGGCAATCGATGGTACATTCCGCGGCGCTCGTTGCGATCCGGATCACTATTGCCGAACGTAGAACTCGTTACCGCCGCGGCCACGCTGCTGCTTCTGGGCGCGATGTCGCCAGGCCCCAGCTTTGCCGTGGTCGCACGCAACTCCATCGCCGGAGGCCGGAAAACCGGCGTCCTGTGCGCCGTGGGCCACGGCCTGGGTTTTGGCGGCTACGCGCTGGCCGTAGTATTCGGATTTGCCGCGCTGCTGAACTCGTTTCCGACCGTAATCACCGCATTGCAAGGGGCCGGTGCGCTTGTTCTGTTCTATCTGGCCTACGAATCGTTTACCGGCGCGCGTACGGCAACTGCACCCGACGTAATCAGCACCCGACCGGCGCGGGGTTTTGCCGAGGGGCTGGCAATCGCGGTGTTCAACCCGAAGATTGCCTTGTTTTTCATCGCGGTGCTTTCCGCCGTGCTGAGCGAAAACATGAACCGCGCCACCCAGGTTTGGATCGCATTGGCTGGCTGGATTATCGATACGGCGTGGTATGTGGTCGTTGCGCTGGCGCTCTCGAGCGGGCCCGCAGCATCACGGCTGCGCGCGCTCGGTCCATGGATCGATTACACCATGGCGATATTGCTCGGGCTGCTGGGACTGGCTACGCTGGCCCGCGTATTCTCCGCTTAGCGGACACTGAAGGAGACCATAGTGACCGACGAATCGCCTGGCGATCATCCCGAAGGCTACAGGGTCGATGCGGTAGAGGAATGGGTCGGGCAGAACGTGCCGTCGCTGACGCCACCATTCCATTGGCACCGCCTCGAGGGCGGTCATTCCAACCTGACGTTCCTGCTGAGGGATCAGCGCGGTAAGAAAGCCGTGATTCGCAGACCACCCCAGGGCGAGTTGCTTCCGAAGGCTCACGATATGAGCCGGGAATGGGCGCTGATTTCCGCGCTCGGCCCGACGCCGGTGCCGGTGGCCGAAGCGCTGGGGTTTTGCGAAAGCCCGGACGTAACGGGCGCGTGGTTCTACGTGATGGGTTTTGTCGAGGGTCATCCCCTGTACAACGCCGAGGACACCGAAACGTACGTGCCGCCGGACCTGCGCGAACGCATGGCGTTCTCGTTCATCGACGTGCTGGCCGATCTGCACGCAATCGACCCCGACGACGTGGGACTCGGCACACTGGGCAAGAAAGACGGCTACGTGGCGCGCCAATTGAAAACCTGGTACCGCTCGTGGCAGGCATCGATTGACGGGGCCGGATTCGACGATCCGCGGGCCCACTCGCTACAGCAGTACTTCCTGGACCACATGCCGGATCAGGGTCCGGCACGAATCGTCCACGGCGACTACGGCGTGCACAACTGCCTGGTGGGCGCAGACTGCCGGATTGCCGCCGTGCTCGATTGGGAGATCTCCACGCTCGGCGACCCGCTCGCCGACCTGGCGTATGCGCTCAACCAGTGGGGCGACCCCGAAGACGCCCGGCCGCTACTGCCGGACGTCGCCACCGCTCCCCCCGGCTTCCCGCCCAGATCGCGCCTCGCCGAGCGCTACGGCGAGCGTACCGGCCGCGACCTGGCGCGCCTCGATTACTATGTGGGATTCAACCGTTGGAAAACCGCTGCGATCGTGCACGGCGTTTACGCGCGTTACATGGAAGGCAAGAAGAGCGCGGAAGGCGTTGATTTACCGCACATGCGTGAGCGGATCGACACCGCGCTAGCGATGGCCGAAGAAGCGGTAGAGCGCCTCTAGCTGGAGTGGTGGGGTCAGAGTAAAGGGACAGATCAAGGGACAGAGTCGCGACTCTGTCCCTTGATCTGTCCCTTTACTCTGACCCCACCACTCCATGGCGCGCGAGCGTGTCGCGCACGACGCCCTCGCGCAGACGCGCTTCGAGCCAGGTATTCACGAAGTTCCGCCACACCGGATCTTGCGGCAGCAGATACGCCTTTTCCTGGTAGTTGAATGTAGACGAGAGCGGCGCGCACAACTCAGTCTCTCTGGCGGATTGCCAGAGCGCTTCCGCTCGGTCCGTGATCATCACGTCCGCGGAACCGTCGATCAGTTTCGCAAAAATCTCTCGATTCTCCGGATGCCGGACGATCGTTGCGCTGCCAATGTTCGCGTCAACGAATCGTTCGTTGGTTCCACCCGGGTTCACAATCACGCGAACGCCCGATTGATCCACCGCGTCCAGACTCCGGTATCTACGCGCATCCGCACAGCGCACGAGCAGCGTTTTGCCACCGACAAAGTACGCCGGCGTGAACGCACCGTGCCTCGCACGCTCGAGCGTCTTGGAAACACCACTCATCGCGATATCGAATCTGCCGTCGCGCAGATCAGCCATCAACTTCGGCCAGGACGTGTGTACAAACACCACGTTCACGCCGAGTGCACTGCCCAGGTCGAGGGCAAGATCGATATCGGCACCGTCGAATTGCCGGGATGCAGCGTCGGATTCTTGGACGCTACGGTGCACCGAAAACGGCGCGTAATCGCCCGTCGTGCCCACCCGCAGCGTGTTCGATTGCAGAACCTGCGCCAGCCGGTGCTCGTAGAATCTGAGATTCACCGCCGCCGCGAACAGTCTGTCTCGAAGCGCCGGTCCCAATCCGGGGCTCGTCACATCGCGCTCGAACGCATCGCGGCTGCCACGCTGTGGGTCCCGCGGTGCAGCGCGCAACATCGCTTCCGTCAGCGCGAGGAGCCGAGGTCGTATTTCCTCGACGAGATCGGGCACGTCGTCGTTGGCGGGGACTGTCTCCGAGCCACTACGCCACCAGTCGATCCAGGCAGTCTGCACCGCTTTCGCGGCCACGATCTGCGCCGCCGCGAACTCCCGCGCTGTGTCCGGGTGAATCGCATGCCGTAGCGCATCGCGTTCCGCACGCGACGTTACTATCGCTTCACGGCCAACGTCTTCAATCGGAAGACCGTGATGCCATTTGAATGCGGCGACGTGGCGCATCAGCGCCAGGCGCTGCTGCATCAAGTCGAAGACCCCTGCGGTGCCGATGTCCATCGACGCTGCTGTCGCGTCTGCATCGTCCGACGCCGCGGACGCACCCACACCAAGCAAACACAATGCGGCTGCGATCAGGAGCATGGATTGCGTCCGCAACGGTTTACGATCCTTCACAGCGTTGATTCAGTTTCCACCGGTCCCGCGCGAGGGCCGTTCAGATGGCTTCATCCGCCCGCAGCGCGGCAAGCTCGCCCGCGTCGACGTCCGCCAGTTCCTGCAGGATCGCATCCGTATGCTCCCCTAACCCGGGCGGGTCTGTCAGCGGCGGCGGTTCCAGGTCGCGATAGCGCAGCGGCGTTTGCAGCTGTGCGATCGTGCCGAACCGATCGTGCGGTCGATCGACTAGGCTACCGCGGGCGCGCAGGTGCGGATCGTCTACCACGTCCTGCAGATTTTGCACCGGCGCGCAGATCACGTTGTGGGCCTGAAAAATCCGAAATATCTCGGCGCGGGTTCGCTCGCTCGTCCATTCGCCTACGATGGCGTCCAGCGCATCCATATTTTCCGCACGCGCGGGAAAATCCACAAAGCGGGGGTCTTCCGCAAGATCAGCGCGCTCCATCGCGGCACAGACCTTGCGCCAGTGACCCTCGCGAATACAGATCACGGCTACATGGCCGTCTGCGGCCGGGTAAACATTGTAGGGCGCAAGGGTTCGCCCTGGATGTCGATTGCCCGCGCGCTGAGGCTGCCCCCCATGAAAGTAGAACGCACCAAGCGCCGTAGCGAGCGTAGGAAACACGCAATCCTGCATGGAGATGTCAACCGTCGCGCCTTCTCCGGTCTGCTGACGCGCATACAGCGCGCTGACGATTGCCGCATATGTATGGGTACCGGCAATGAAATCCGCGAACGCCGCAGCCGTCTTCAACGGCGGCCCACCCTCCTCGCCGGTGATACTCATCACGCCGGTCATTGCCTGCAGCGTAATGTCCATGCCGAGAAAATCGCGATACGGGCCCGCCGAAACACCGTACCCGGTGCTTGACGCATACACGAGAGCGGGATTGATCGACCGCAGCTGATCCGCGCCAATGCCATAACGATTCATCGTGCCGGGCGCGAAGTTTTCGAGCACGACGTCAACGTTCGCCACCATACGCTTGAGCAACGACTGCGCGCTCGCGTTCTTGATATTCAACGTAATGCTCAGCTTGTTGCTGTTGAGCAACGCAAACGGATAGCTCGCGGGCGACGCTTGGCCGCGCGCGCGCAGTGTTTCGCCGATCCGCGACTCCACCTTGATTACGCGTGCTCCGGCCTGCGCCAGCAGAAAGCCGCAGTAAGGTCCGTTGTAGACCTGACCGAAGTCGAGCACCGTGACCCCATTCAGAGGTTGTGTCGCCACTTCACCCGTCCCCAACGTGGGTCAATCTGGTTTGTAACCGATTGGCGTTCAATCGTTCTCCGCATTTTCGATGTCTATGACGACGAGTTTGCCATTCAACCATTCCGGCAGCCATTCCGGCGCGGTCGGTCGCAGCCGCGCGAACACACGCCGTGTGTAGTCCGGGTCGTCCAGCACAACCCGCCCCCGGCCCTTCGTTTGTTTACCACGGATCACCAACCGGACGGGCACATCACCAGAACGGAACAAGCGCCACCACGGACCATCCGCGCCGACGAATACGACGTTGCCCTCGCGCAGGTAGTTGACCGGTAGGGTTCGGCCATCCGGCAAACCCAGTAGCATGACGATTCCCGCGCGCTCTCCGTCGGGATTCGTTAGAAGTTCGTTCTGCACCCTTGGATTCACGACGTTCATCACGTAGAAGATGTAAGCCGCAACCAGTACGACCAGCGCAACGCCTCCCCGCACAACCCATTTCTTCCACGTCACGCACGATCTCCCTTTCACCGCGATCGACCAAGCGGAATCGTTTAGACTCGATCCCGAACTTTACAACGTACCACTAGGGAGGCGTCATGTCCGATCCGGACAGCGATCTTTTCAACCTGGCCATGTCTGATGAGGCACAACCACTCATGGACGCAGTGCAGAAACACATCCGCGAGCACGTTGTGCCGATAACCGAGGAGTTTTTCGCGCTCGAAAAAGAAAAGACCGACCGGTGGTCCTGGCATCCGAAACAACTGGAACTGCTGGAAGGGGCAAAAGACGCCGCAAAAGCTTCGGGCCTGTGGAACTTCTTCCTCCCCGAGCACAGCGGTATCGGTCACGGGCTGACCAATCTGGACTACGCCTACATCGCGACCGAACTCGGCAAACACCCGCTGGCGTCGGAGACGCTGAACTGCAGCGCCCCCGACACGGGCAACATGGAAGTACTGGAGCGCGTCGGTACGCCGGAGCAACAGGAGCGGTGGCTCAAACCGCTGCTGAACGGCGAAATCCGCTCGGCCTACGCGATGACGGAACCCGGATTGCCTTCGTCCGACGCCAAGAACATTTCCACCAGCGCGGTTCTGGAAGGCGACGAGTGGGTAATCAATGGGGAGAAATTCTACATCTCCGGAGCCGGAGATCCTCGATGTAAGATCATGATAACCATGGTAAAAACGGACCCCGATGCGCCCCCAAGCCGGCAACAGTCGCAGATTCTGGTGCCAACCGATACGCCCGGGGTGGAGATCCTGGAAGCGATGGAAGTGTTCGGCCATGACCACGCGCCGCGCGGCCATATGCATATCCGCTTCGATAACGTACGTGTTCCCAAAGACAACATTCTATTGGGCGAAGGCCGGGGATTCGAAATCTCACAAGTAAGGCTGGGGCCCGGGCGCATCCACCATTGCATGCGGTCGATCGGCAAGGCCGAGAAAGCCCTGGAGCTGATGGTGAAACGCGCCGGCACGCGTGTCGCATTCGGCAAACCAATCGCAAAGCTCGGGAAGAATCTGGAAGTGATCTCGCGCGCGCGCATCGATATCAACGCCATGCGCCTCGCGGTATTGCAAGCCGCCAAAGCCATGGACGTACTCGGCAACAAGGAAGCGCGGGTTTACGTGAGCGCGGTTAAAGCCATGGTGCCCGAGATCGTGTGTCGGATCATCGACGAAGCAATTCAAATGCACGGTGCGGCGGGTATATCCCAGTGGACGCCGTTAGCAGAGATGTACACCGACCTGCGCCATCTGCGCTTTGCGGACGGCCCGGACGAGGTGCATCACATGGTCGTCGGTCGGGCCGAGCTGCAGAAGTACGATCTGTGGTAGTCATCCCGCGCCGGCGCGCAGTGGGTCACAGGTTCGCTAATCGAGACGCGTGATGAGCTTGTACACGGCTATCAAAATGCCGAAGCCAACGTACATGCCGAAGAGCGCGATCAACATCAGCACGGCCACTGCCGAAGGCACAACCGCGTACGCGCCAAGCGTGATGATCCCGGTTGCGAGAACGGCGAACGATCCGGCTATCGCGGCGGCCAGCGCGAGCTTACGATGTTTCATGGTGGCCCGTCCGAGTTCGGACCACCATTGAAACACATCGACGATAATCCACGATCGGTCGACCGCTGTCTCCTCGTGTCGGGATATCGCCGGACGCTGCGCGGTACTCTTGCGAAGAAATGCCGCGGCCGACAACCGTCGCGAGGGGATGACAATGCCGAAATGCCATGACACACTACCTGATGGTTGTGGTCGGCGTCCGGATTTTTGGCGACGGTCAAAAAAGCGATCTGGCGACGGTTGAACGCAACACGAAACAACACGAAAACCAGTTAGTAAGCAGCAAGCCCGGAAGTAGCAGCAGATAGAGAAGTAGCCGCATAGAGAGGGACCTGCCCGAATACGGGGCGCCGCCGTCGCGATAGCATGAAGGTCGCGATAGCACGAAGAGAGGGCGCGCGCTCGCGGACACGAGGCGGAGGAACCATGGGAGACGAGACCCGCGCGTGCATACCACGTGTGCACGGTGGGAAGGCAGCGAATCGGCTGAGCCAGACCACCAAGCGTCTGCGTTCAGCATTTGCGATTGTGTGCATCGCGGTCGTAGCGACTACCGCGGCCGTGCCCGCATTCGCCCTGGAACCCGGCGACCCTGCACCAGCTATTCGACTTCCCGCACTCTCCAACGCGCCGACCCCGCCCACCGACCGTGTACCCTTTCCGCTGGTGGAGCTCGGGGATTTCCGGGGCAAGGTCGTCTACCTCGATTTCTGGGATTCGTCCTGCGCACCTTGCCGCGCCGCGCTGCCCGCACTCGATGGACTCCACGAACAGGTCGGCGACCAGGTTGCAATCGTGGGCGTGAATCTCGATACGGATCCCAGGGCCGCATTGCGGTTTCTGGACCAGTACCCGGTGCGCTATCCAATCCTGAGCGATCCGTCCGCAGTTTCCGGGCAGCGCTACGCCATCGACGCGTTGCCCACCGCATTTTTCATCGACCGTGCCGGAACCGTTCGCAGTATTCATCGCGGGTTCCGCAAGACCGATATTCATGCCATCAAGAACAAGATCAAGGCATTGATTGCCGAACAGTAAGGGGTAGCCTATGGCTCTAGCGATTGTGCTCATCGTGTTGATCGTCGGATCGGTGTTGTTTCACCTGTTGAGCCCGTGGTATCTGACCCCGCTCGCGTCCAACTGGGACACGATCGATTTCACCATCGACATCACGTTCTGGGTAACCGGCTTCGTGTTCGTGGCGGTCAACGCATTCATGGCGTGGGCGGTGATCAAGTACCGCCACAATCCCGAGCGCCGCGCGGAATATCAGCCCGAAAACAAGAAGCTGGAAATCTGGCTCACCGTCGTCACCGCAGTTGGCGTCGCGGCGATGCTCGCACCCGGCCTGATCGTCTGGGGCGATTTCGTAACGCCACCGGACGACGCGCACGAGGTCGAAGCCGTCGGCCAGCAGTGGCATTGGTCGTACCGCTTTCCGGGTGAGGACGGCAAGTTTGGCGCCGTAGAGGCGCGATTGATCACCGACGACAATCCGTTCGGTATGCAGCCCGACGATCCGGACGGACAGGACGACGTACTGATCGCAAGCCCCACAGTACACCTACCAATCGACCAACCGGTGAAAATGAATCTGCGGTCGAAAGACGTGCTGCACAACTTCACAGTCGCGCAGTTTCGCGTAAAGATGGATCTGGTTCCCGGCCTCGTATCCTACATGTGGTTCACACCTACGAAGGTGGGCGAATACGAGGTCTTGTGTGAAGAGTTGTGTGGCGTGGGCCACTACGCGATGCGCGGTATGGTCAGGGTGGATACCCAGGCCGATTTCGACGCCTGGCTCGCCGAACAACCGACGTATCGCGAACTGCAGAACCGAAAAGCCGGCGTTGCGAGTCTGGGCCAGGGGCAGTACGCGGTCTGCGTTGCTTGCCACGGCGCTAACGGCGAGGGCAACAAAGCGTTGAACGCACCAAAGCTGGCCGGCCAGGAAGCCTGGTACCTGCGGCGGCAACTCGAGTACTACAAGGCCGGTATCCGCGGCGCGCATCCTGACGACGTTTACGGCAAACAGATGGCGCCAATGGCGGCAACACTCGTCAACGACGAGGCCATGGAGAACGTGATTGCGTACATCCAGACGCTACCGGACGAACCGCCCACAACCACCATTTCCGGCGATGTCGATCGCGGTCGGGACATCTACCGCACCTGCGCCGTGTGCCACGGCGAGCGCGGCGAAGGTCTTTTTGCACTTAACGCGCCACGCCAGGCTGGCATGAGCGACTGGTATCTGGCGCAACAGCTGAAAAACTTTCGCGAGGGTATACGGGGCGCCCATTCAGGCGACAAGTACGGCGTACAGATGCAGCTAATGGCGGCTGTGCTCCAGTCCGACGAACAGATCAACGATGTCGTCGCCTACATCAATACGCTTCCGGGACCTCAGGACCCGATCAATCTTGCTTCTAGGGAGAACCACTGATGTCCGACATCGCACACGATGCCATGGATTTCGTCCCCCCGGCCGAGGTCGAGGAGGAAGAGCTTTATCACGCCAAAACCTGGCTCGGGAAATACGTCTTCTGCCAGGACGCAAAAGTCATTGCCGTGCAATATTCGATCACTGCGATCGCGATCGGGCTGGTAGCGCTGGTCCTCTCGGTGCTGATGCGGCTGCAGCTCGGTTTTCCGCACGAGTTCGCACTGATCGATCCGTCGAACTATCTGCAGTTCGTGACGATGCACGGAATGATCATGGTGATCTACCTGTTAACCGCGCTCTTCCTCGGCGGATTCGGCAACTACCTGATCCCGCTGATGTGCGGCGCCCGCGACATGGTGTTTCCGTACGTCAACATGATCAGCTACTGGGTTTACCTCGTGGCGGTACTGGTACTGGTCGCAAGCTTCTTCGTGCCCGGCGGCTCCACAGGCGCGGGATGGACCCTGTACCCGCCTCAGGCGATCAGTCCGGGCACACCGGGGACCGACGGCGGGATCATCCTGATGCTCCTCTCACTCGCACTGTTCATCATCGGCTTCACGATGGGCGGTCTGAACTACGTGGTTACGGTGCTGCAAGCGCGCACGCGCGGCATGTCGCTGATGCGCATGCCACTTACCGTGTGGGGCATCTTCATGGCCACCGTTCTCGCGCTGCTCGCCTTCCCGGCTCTGTTTGTCAGCGCGATCATGATGATTCTGGACCGAACGCTTGGCACCAGTTTCTTCATGCCAGCGATGATTTCGTTAGGTGAACAAACGAGCTACGACGGCGGCAGTCCGATTCTTTTCCAACACCTTTTCTGGTTTTTCGGCCATCCGGAGGTGTACATCGTTGCGCTGCCCGCGTTCGGCATCGTTTCCGACCTGTTGAGCATCCACGCGCGCAAGGCCATCTTCGGCTACCGGATGATGGTATGGGCAATCGTCGCGATCGGCGCGCTCAGCTTCATCGTCTGGGCACACCATATGTATGTGAGCGGCATGAACCCCTACTTCGGGTTCTTCTTCGCCACCACGACGCTGATCATTGCGGTACCAACGGCCATCAAGGTCTACAACTGGGTGTTGACGCTGTGGCGCGGCAATATCCGGCTTACCGTACCAATGCTGTTCGCCATCGGCTTCATTTTCACGTTCATCAACGGCGGCCTTACAGGCCTGTTCCTCGGCAACGTCACCATCGACCTGCCGCTGTCGGATACATACTTCGTGGT
Source organism: Candidatus Azotimanducaceae bacterium (assembly GCA_965216695.1). GTDB lineage: Bacteria > Pseudomonadota > Gammaproteobacteria > Pseudomonadales > Azotimanducaceae. Next base: position 1,022,341 of record OZ244212.1, read on the forward strand.
CGCCCACTTCCACATGGTCATGGCGGTGTCACCGGTACTGGTGGTATTCGGCGCGATCTATCACTGGTACCCCAAGATCACCGGCCGGATGCTGAACGACACGCTCGGTAAATGGCACTTCTGGATGACATTCCTAGGCACCTACGCGATCTACTTTCCGATGCACTATCTCGGTTTCGCTGGCGTACCGCGCCGCTACTACGCGAACGGCGAAACGGCGCTGATGGCCGACAACGTGCAGGACCTGAACGCGGCCATCACGATTGCCGCGATCTTTGTCGCGGTAACCCAGATTCTGTTCCTGATCAACCTGTTCTGGAGTTACTTCAAAGGACGCGACGCCGGGCACAATCCGTGGGAGGCGACGACCCTCGAATGGCAGACGCCGCACACGCCGCCCCGGCACGGCAATTTCGATGAGCTGCCAGCCGTGTACCGGTGGGCATACGACTACAGCGTGCCCGGTGTAGCGGTGGACTACGTTCCGCAGAACGTATCGCCGTCCGAGGTGGACGAGTGGGCCGCGGCACAAGCGCGTGCATGATCGCCGCTGATCCGCAACGGAGGGACGTATGAGCTACACCCTGATATTCCTTGCGCTGCTGCTCGCGTGCGTGGTGTGGTGGCTGGTGAAACAGTCGATCCGGGTGCAGCCCTGGGCCGCCGATGCCGCCACCGACGCGGTACGCGACGACGGTGTCCGCTCGCCGTTCACGCTCTCACCGCTCCCGCACGAGAAGGTCGCACTGGGGGTGTTCCTCGCCGTCGTCACGTCGCTATTCGCGCTTTTCATCAGCGCCTACGCAATCCGGATGGACTACGCCGACTGGCGCCCGATGCCGGAACCGTCCACGCTGTGGCTCAACACCGGCATTCTGGTACTCGCAAGCATACTTCTGCAGTGGGCTTGGAATGGGGCAAAACGCGGCGATCGGCAGGCGGTGTGGCGGGGTCTCGGCGCCGGCGGTCTCTGTACCGTTGCGTTTGTTATTGCCCAGTTGCTCGTCTGGGATCAACTCACGTCGTCCGGCTATCTGGTCAATGGTAACCCGGCAAACGCGTTTTTCTACACGCTGACCGCTCTGCACGCACTGCACCTCATAGGCGGTCTCGTGGCCCTTGGCCGGTCGGTGCGCCGTTTGTGGCGCGGCGACGACATCGAGTCGGTAGAACTGGGCGTGGAGCTGTGTGCCGTGTACTGGCACTTCCTGCTCGCGGTGTGGGTCATCCTGCTAACGCTTCTGTTGAATACGTAGCTCTGATGTCACGTAGATCTACAAGGCGGCGGCCCACAAGGTAATGAACACAACACGAAAAATTCAGAGGAGCTCACTGTGGCAGAAAGTCTGACGCTGCAACCCGGCCACCGGGGTCTGGTCGCCGACTGGTCGTCTGATCAGCGCGCGTTCAAGAACGTGCCCTGGGGCAAGGCGATGATGTGGATCTTTCTGCTGAGCGATACCTTCATCTTCTCCTGCTTTCTCGTCTCGTACATGACGGTGCGGATGTCCACCACCGTGGAGTGGCCGATTCCCAGCGAGGTATTCGCGCTCGAGATGTTCGGTACCGATGTACCGCTGCTGCTGATCGCAATCATGACATTCATTCTGATCACCAGCAGCGGCACCATGGCCATGGCCGTGAAGTTCGGCTACGAAAAGAACAAGAACGCCACGTTCTGGCTTCTGATCGTTACTGCGTTGTTCGGCGCGATGTTTGTCGGTATGCAGGCGTTCGAGTGGACCAAACTCATCGTGGACGAAGGCGTGAGGCCCTGGGGCAACCCGATGGGCGCACCTCAGTTTGGCGCCGTGTTCTTCATGGTTACCGGTTTTCACGGCACCCACGTCTCGATCGGCGTGATCTTCCTGTTGATCGTTGCCGTCAAGGTGCGCCGCGGTGCATTCGACGACGAGCGGCCGGGCTTCATGACCGGCCGCAAGGGCCGCTACGAAATCGTAGAAACCATGGGCCTGTACTGGCACTTCGTAGACCTGGTATGGGTGTTCATCTTCGCGTTCTTCTACCTTTGGTAGTGAACCGGCTATGGCGGTCATGACAGTCGTAGTGGAACGCGGGCGGAACCGGATAACGAAAAACGAGATTACGCGCACACGCCAACGATGCGCGACACCAAGACAACAAGGAATCGACTATGTCTGAAGAAGGCCAACAACATCCGATCGGCATTTACTTCAAGATCTGGGGATTACTGTTCGTCCTCAGTGCCGCGTCGTACATGGTGGACTACATGGCCCTGCAGGGGTACCTGCGGTGGACGCTGATCCTGATTTTCATGATGCTGAAAGCCGGGTTGATCGTCGCCATCTTCATGCACATGATGTGGGAGCGGCTCGCGATCGTTTACGCAATCCTCGTGCCGCCACTGGTCATTCTAGTGCTTATTCTTCTAATGGCGCTGGAAGGCGATTACACGTGGTTGAACCGGGAAACGTTCTTCTCCGACTGGCGTATGTTCTTCGAAGGCGGCGGCCACCACTGAACAATCCACAGGAGCGACGGAACGGCGCTCCTGTCGCGGCATCTGGATTCTGCGGCTCGCGTCCGCGGAGAAACTGTTAGGGCAGCGTTTCCCGCAGTAGATGCGGAATTCGTTTCTGACCTTCCATGATCCACTGCGGGGTGCCGCGCTCGGTACCGGCTAGCTCAAGGTCCGGATGACGCTTCAAGAGTTCTTCCAGCGTATCTTCCTGGTCCGGTAAAAGATCGACGAAGAATACGTGCCGACCAGCGTCCAGCGCTTTTTCGAACCGTTCGAAGTGCTTATTGCGTCGCTGGATGCCGACAAAGCCGCCCTCCCAGGTACAAAATCCCAGCACGATGATTGAGAGGAAGATCCAAGGAATCCAACCCGCGGGCGTGTTGGTCCAACCCAGCAGATAGGCCCCACCCAACACCAAGACCGCGCCGATCGCGCCGGCCAGCGCACCGTATTCGCCGGACCGTACGACGTCGCTTTTCATCAGCGACGTCACGTCGTGCAGGTGATGGTGATTTTCCACGGCGGTGTCGTCCAGACTCAGCACATGGATCTGCGGAGTCGAAACACCACGCCGTTCCAGTTGCTCTTCGAACAACTCCAAGTCGTCCAGATCGTCGCTAATGAAATAGTGGCGCAGAACTGTCATGTGACTTCTCCCATGGCCAAATCAGAAGAAAACGCCGAAGAGCAGGTAGGCGGGTATGCCGAAGAGGAACCACAGAGCCAACAGAGTTACGGCCGCCGCGCCGACCGTTTGCAACACCCGTATTGCGCGACCCGATGCAGCCCCCGTATCCGGTTCGCGTAGTTGCCTTTCGCAGTCTTCTCGACCTGCGTTACGGCTAACTGCTGCACGATCCGGTCCGTCCGTCTGCGATTTCGCAGAAACCGTCACCGACCCTCGACCCCTCATCAAGCGCGATTACTGGTCGTTGAATACCTGAATTCCACGGAGGTTGCAAGACGCGCAAATCGCTGCATGATAACGGTATGCACCGCCAACATCGGACCTACCGAACCCCGCGTACTCGGTTGCGCGCCGCGTGCGCGACGCTCGCAATGCTCGTAAGTTGTAGCGCAACCGACGCACTCGCCGGCGGCGGTCTGGTTTTAAGCGACGATCAGTGCCTGCTGCAAGCAAGCTTCTACAAAGTGCACTTCACCGCCTACCAGAGCGAGTCCCGCGGCGACGAAGAATTCTGCCGCAGCCTCCCGGATGTAGGCACAACCACCATCGTACTCGACTACCTGCACGACAGTTTGCGCGAGGTGCCCGTGGACTTTCGACTCATCCGCGATCCGACGGGTCTCGGCGAGTTCGTGGATGCCGAAGACGTTCTGGCCCTCGGTGACCTGGTCCCATTGACCGTACACTATCAGCCACCGCTGGTTCAGGCCGACGGGTCCCTCAATATGGACGTGTCCATCGCAGAGCCCGGTTCCTACATCGCGGTTTTAACCGCCGGGCACCCGACGAAAGACAAATCCTATACAGCCGTACTGCCGTTGACGGTTGCAACGTCATCCCACCTCGCGTGGGTTCCGGTGGTGCTGCTCACCGGCGCAACGGGCGGCATCGCGTTCATCGCACGACAGAAAATGCGGCGGCGGGATCCGGTCAGCACCCTCGAAACACGATCGTGATCCGCTACGTTCTCTGGGGTTTTGCGGTCGTGCTCGCCGCCGCTGCGTGGCCTCCACAATGGTACCCGGATCCGGTGCGGCGCCAACTCACGGCCTGGTTCGGCGCGAGCGCGTACCGTCCGCTACCAGCGTCTGCCCCGGCTAAGGACGCTACACCGGAACCCGCCTGCCCCGAGGATCTCGGCGGTTGGCGCCGCGCGCAAACCGTCGAAGGTGTGCGGGTCGCGGCCGCGCGCACCTGCGTCGCAGATAACCCGTTCGCGGTGGCCGCTTTCGTTAGGGGTACCAACAACGTGTCGCAACACACGTTGCACGCGGCCGGACTCACGGCGGACGCAGTGGAAAAGTCCAACGATCGCGACGGCGACGGCGATCCCGACGACATTCACATCCGGCTCGAGGTAGCGGAACTGAACGGCGGCTCGCCCGTCACGGACGAAGCGGTGACCCGATACGACATCGCGCCAGGGATTACGCCAGGGCTTTGGGTGTTTGCTCCGAAATTCGTCGGCATGGCCGTGGAGAATTTCGAATCCCAACGCGCACGCGACGGACTGCGTCTGCCATCGCCGGTGATCCGCATAGAGCAGGGAGATACAGTCAGGATCACGCTGGAGAACACCCACTACATGCCACACACGCTGCACCTTCACGGCGCAGACCATGGGTTCGTCACCGCCGAAGGTAGCGGCAACGACGGCGTGCCGATCACGAGCGAGCTGCCGTTGATGCCCGGCTTTGCGCGAACCTACGAACTCACGCCGCGACAACCCGGCACGATGTTCTACCATTGCCACGTGCAGCCGCACGTGCACGCGATGATGGGTCTGCAGGGGTTGTTCGTGATCGAACCGGCCGCGGCCAACAACCAGCTGCAGACGCTGAACGTGGGAGCAGGACTGGTGCGCAGCCGCACGCCCGCGAGTCGGCGGGCGTTCGATCACGAGTACGACCTGCACTACCAGGATATCGACATCGAACTCGCGAGCCGCTTACGTGGTGCGAGCGATGCACGAACCATCACCCGTCTGCTGCACCACGACTACGATATTACCGACGCATCCGCCGACTATTTCACGCTGAACGGACGCAGTTTTCCCTATACGTTTCGCGAGGCCCTCGTGGTGGGTCGTTTGAACGAACGCATCAAGCTGCGCGTGGTGAACGGCGGCATGAAAGGGATCGCGCTCCACACGCACGGACACAAGTTTCTGGTCACTCACCGCGATGGCGCACCCGAACCGGATCCCGGCGCCAAACCGATGGACGTGGTCTGGCTCGCAACGTCCCAACGTGCCGAGATAACCCTCAACCTCACCGACGACGGCCTGGGATCGTACGGCGCCGGCATCTGGCCGTTTCACGATCACCAGTACCAGGGCGTCACGACCGACGGAATCGGCCCCGGCGGCAACATCAGCGCAATCGTGTACACGGACTACATCGGCGAAGACGGTTGGCCGAAGTTGCAGGGGGTTTCCTGGGACAACTACTTCACCAGCGCGTATTACCGCAAGGAGATCCCAATCTGGGAGGCCTACGCGCCGGGGAGGTTCGGATTTCCGGAGCAGGATACATGGATGCTGGTACGCGTTCTCGCATTCGCTCTGGCAGTGGGTCTGATCGCCGGACTGCTGGTCAGCAGGCGCCGGATGGGCCCCGGATGATCGGTTATCCGCAGCGATGGAGTGCGGCCCTGCTGGTGGCCGCAGGCAGCCTTTTGCTAGTCGGCCAGGCGCCCGTATCGTTCGCTGCCGAGTCAGGCAGCCACGGACATCACGCGATGACCGTCGACGCAACCGGCGCGGTCATGAACGAAAACCATGACACACTGCCGCGGGGGTGCGAGCGGGTCAGTGGCGACGTAGACATTACCGTGCGTGCCGGCAGCGAACTGGCCACCGAGCCGGGCATGTTGTTCGCAATGGAGCCTGCGACCGTCCAGGTCGCGCCATGCAGCAGAGTCCGCGTGACGTTCGTGAACGAAGATCAGGTGCGGCATCAATGGATGGTGCACGGGCTACCGAAATACCTGTATCCCACCGGGATGTTCCACATCGAAGCGAACGGCGGCACGACCCGCGAGGGTACATTCATCGCCCCGGCCGGTAACCGAACGTACCTGGTTCATTGCGATATTGCGCAACACATGGAACGAGGGATGCGTGGCCAACTCGTCGTCGGGCAGGGAAGCGGCAACCTGTGGAGCATTCCCGGACACACGGACGCGTTCGTCCGGGACCCCTACCTGCCTCCCGGGCCGCGAACCCTCGGCTGGGCCGCCGCTGCCGCGATCGTCGGCGCATTGTTGATTGCCATCGCCAACCGCTCGCTGCGCCTTTGACAGTAACAATCGGTCGCAATTCGACGCGGACCGATGGCTTTTCCTAGAGGCATTCGCACTAGCGATCTGAGCTTGCGACATCCGCAGTCAACCACTATCTTGCCGAAGTCTTTCGGACGGGGGAACGGATTGCGCGCATTGACTTTGGTCGCCTGCATTATGGCCGCAGTGGTGGTCGTGCTGGGTGCGTACACGCGGCTGGTCGATGCCGGCCTGGGATGCCCGGACTGGCCGGGTTGCTATGGTTTTCTCACGGTCCCTGAATCACCGGAGGACATTGCCCGCGCCGAAGCGCGCTTTCCGGACGCGCCGGTCGAAGCGGACAAGGCCTGGCCGGAAATGGTGCACCGCTATTTTGCGACGTTGCTCGGCGCGGTCATTCTGGCGCTGGTGGTACTGGCATACCGCCAGCATCGCGCCACCGGCGGTGCAACACCGCTGAAACTGCCGATTGGGTTGTTGATCCTGGTGATCGTACAGGGCGCGTTCGGGGCCTGGACCGTCACGCTCAAACTCTGGCCGCAAGTCGTTACCGCCCACCTGCTCGGCGGCTTCGCCACCCTGGCGCTGCTGTGGTTGCTGCATCTGCGATTACGGCTGGACGCGATGCTCGCGCCCCCGGAACTCGCGCCAATGCGAGCACATGCAATGCTGGTTCTGATCGCCGTGGTGGTCCAGGTTGCGCTCGGGGGCTGGGTAACGTCCAACTACGCGGCGCTCGCGTGCCCCGATTTTCCTACCTGTCACGGCGAAATGTGGCCCCCTATGGACTGGGTTCACGGATTCAACATCGCGCAATCGATTGGCCCCAACTATCTGGGGGGGCAGCTCGAGAGCGACGGCCGCGTCGCCATTCAGATGGCGCATCGCATCGGCGCGCTGATCGTGCTGCTGGTGGGAGCCGGTCTGATCTGGCGCCTCACCCGCATCGGCAGCGGGTTGGCCGGCTGGCTCGGCGTTGCCCTCGGCGTGCAGATTGCGCTGGGCATTCTGAACGTGGTGCTCGTACTGCCGCTGGCGGTCGCCACGGCCCACAACGCCATTGGTGCCCTCGTATTGCTCGTAGCGGTTACGGTAAACTACAGGGCCTTTCAAGCCGCACGTTGACGCATGGCGGAAGCAGTCACAGACCGAGCCGACTGGCGCGATTACCTGGAAATGTGCAAACCGCGCGTAGTGGCGTTGATGCTGCTGTGCGCAATCGTCGGGATGTTCCTGGCAACGCCGGGCATGGTGCCGCTGCACGTACTGGTGCTGGGAACGATAGGCATCGGCCTGGTCGCCGGCTCTGCGGCCACCATCAACCACCTTGCAGACGCCACCATCGACGCGCGCATGGCACGTACCCAGGCCCGTCCCGTCGCAACAGGGCGGGTCGGGATGCGCGAGGGCATCGCGTTCTCGGCGCTGCTAGGTGTGTCCGGCTTCTGCCTGCTCTATTTCGCCATCAACCCGCTCACCGCCTGGCTCAACTTCGCGTCATGGGTCGGATACGGGTTCGTCTACACGCTGTTTCTGAAGCGCGCGACTCCGCAGAACATCGTGATTGGCGGCCTTTTCGGCGCGGCGCCACCGCTGTTCGGGTGGGCCGCGGTCACCGGCACGGTGGAACCGGGCGCACTGTTGCTGGTGCTCATCATTTTCACCTGGACGCCGCCGCATTTCTGGGCGCTGGCCCTAGACCGAAAGGAAGAGTACGCGTCCGTCGACATCCCGATGTTGCCGGTGACGCACGGCGAGGCGTATACGCGCCTGCACATCTTCTTCTATACCGTCTTTCTGGTGCTCACGACGCTGCTGCCGTTTGTGATCCGCATGAGCGGGTGGCTGTATCTGGCGGGCGCGCTCGCACTGGGGGCGGGTTTCCTCTACTGGGCAACCGTGCTGCTTAGAAACCGCGACACATCAGCGCCAATGAAAACGTTCCGATACTCCATCTGGTATCTGATGGCGTTGTTCGTCTTCCTGCTGCTCGACCACTACCTGATCGTCGCTTAACCTGTTCCCGTTCGCTACGCTGGCGCGGCACGCTGCGCGGCGATCTGCGCGCGCAGTTCGGCGTGACGCGCTTCCGTCAACGGGTATCGCCAGGCAATCATTGCGGCCAGCAGAAATCCTGTAGCCGGGCCGAACACGAACAGCAGCTTCAGACCCAGCATTGCGCCTTCGCCATTCTCCGCGCCCAACTGCGGGTCGAAGCCCACGCCCGCGAGCAACAGCAACGCAACGGACGGCGCGACCGTCAGCGCAATCTTCAATGCCAAAGACCACACCGCAAAGAACCAGGCCGCACGGTCTTCTCCGGTTGCCAGGCGGTCCACGTCGATTACGTCGGCCTTCATCGAATTGGCGAGCAGCAGGAAGGAGCCCCCCAGAAACCCGGTAACGGCCGTGATCGGCAGCATGTAGTAAAAGTCGCCCGCACCGAGGAACAGGTAACCCAGCATGCATACAGAGAAAAGCAGCAAGGAAATGCACCAGGACCGATGTTTGCCCAGATAGCTGGAATAGCGCATCCAGAACGGCACACCAATCAGATTGAAGCCGTAGAACACCATCAGCTGCAGAATCGCTTTTTCTTCTTCCTGCAATACACCGCGAACGTAGAAAACGATGAGCGCCGTCGATATCGCGGTACCAAACTGATTGACGAAGAACGCGGCGAGCAAACGCTTGAACGGACTATTGGCCCACATGATCTTCAAGCCCGCCACCAGCGACACCCGACTCGGCACGTAGTCGCGCCCTTCGGGAACGAAAGCGACCGTGAGCCCGACGGTCACCGGCAGGAGCACGATCATCATCACGCCGATCAGCAACAACGTCTCGCGCGTCCCGCCGTAGTTGAACAGGAAGATCGCCGCCGCGGGCACCAGTTTACTCAACACGTTCGCCGCCAGGCCGAGCCACGCACGCCACCCGGTAATCCGCGTGCGCTCGCGGTAGTCCGGCGACAGTTCCGCTGCCCATGCGTAGTACGGAATGAACAGCATCGTCCATCCGGTCCACAGCACCAGCAACCACGTAAGCAGGTAGATCGGCGTAACGTCGGGGTCCGGCATGAACAGTTTGTAAATCGCGAGCATCAGAATGGGCACCGACGCGACCATCCACACCCGACGGCGGCCCCATCGTGTCTGCGTCCGGTCACTCAGCCAGCCAACCAGCGGATCGGTGATTGCATCGAACGCACGCGATGCGAACAGCACGACGGCCACTGCGCTCAGACTCAAGCCAAGATCGTGGCCGTAGTAATTGGGGACAAACGCCAGAACCGGCACCGCGGCCATCTGAATCGGCATGTCCGCCAGACCGTAAAAGAAGAGCGTGCGTCGCGACAGCGGCCGGTGCTCTGAATCACCAACGCTCAACGACTCCCCGCCCGCGTCTGTCGAATCCCGGTCCGCGTTCACCTACCCCGTCCGCCTCCCGCTTTGCACCCGCTTTGCCTCCCGCTTTCGCCACCCACTACGCCATACGGCCAAGGCTTCTACCCCGTTTGGATTGCAACACGTCCCGCCACCCGCTGAAAGCTGTTTTTCAACACCCCGTTAGGTATCCTCCGGGCATGAATACCCACGCGGTCACGCCGCCGGATCTGACCGGCAAACATCCGCATGTGGGCACCGGGCCGGTGTCCACCGACATCTACTACAAGCCGGAGCTGTTTCAACGCGAAATCGAGCGGATCTTCCGGCCCACCTGGCACTGCGTCGGCAGGGTCGAGCAGCTTCCCGAGGCTGGCAGTTATTTCGTTAAAGAACTGGCCACCTTCGGCATCTCGGCGCTCGTCGTCAGGAACCACGACGCAGAGGTTCACGCATTTCTGAATGCGTGTCCGCACCGCGGCAACCAACTGGAACTCAAACCGTGCGGCCGGCGCAACGCGTTCACCTGCAAGTTCCATTCGTGGAGCTTCGATCTTTCCGGGCAGTTGCGCGGCCTGCCCGATGCGGAAGGATTTCCAGAGCTCGATCAATCCAGTGTTGGGCTCACGCGCTTGCCGTGCGAGCAGTGGCAGGGTTTCATTTTCGTGAACATCAACCCGACGCCGGACGTTTCGCTTGCCAACTACCTCGGTGAACAGGCCGCGGATCTGGCGGGGTATCCGTTCGACGCGGGAACGAGTCGTTTCCAGTACGCGGGTGAAGTCGGCACAAACTGGAAGTTTCTCGTCGATTCGTTCTGCGAAACCTACCACGTGCCCTACCTGCACCGACACTCGATCCACAGCACCATGGCCGGCCCGGACAATCCGTACGGCCGGGTAGTGGACGTGCGCCTGAAAGGCGATCATCGAACGACATCAGTGTGGGGCAACCGAGCCTATCAACCGAAACCCGTACAGAAACTCGCGTTGCAATACGCACCCGGCGTATCCATCACGAGCGCCGGCGACGACTCGCTGGAGTTACCGAAGGGACTCAATCAGACGCGTTCCCCCAACTGGTCCATCGACGTAACCGTTTTCTTTCCCGGGTTTGTGTGTGTGATCGGCGCGGGCATGTACTTCACGCATCAGATGTGGCCCCTGGCACCGGACCGGACGCGCTGGGAAATGACCGGTTATCTGCGCCCGGCAGGTAATGCCGCGGAACGCTTCGGTCAGGAGCACGCCATGGTGGAGCTGCGCGACGCGGTGCTGGAGGACGCGAACACGCTGGAGCGCATACAGCGCAACGTCGCGAGCGGTCTGGTGAAACAGTTCCACTTTCACGACCACGAACTGTCACTCCGCTATCAACACTATACGGTCTGTCAGAAACTCGGACTGCAGGTATGAGCGTGGCAACGGCCCTGCCGCCGGCGTTCAGCCCGCTCGAACCGTTCTGCGCACAGTGGTGCGTGGAGGATTCTGCCCGGCGGAACCGCGTAAGAGTGGCAGCCAGCATGGAGGACATTCGGTCGTTCTACGACGTTGCGGCACCATTGGCGGACAAAGCCCTCGCCTATCTGTCGGAACGCCAGCTTGGTCATCTCGACCCGGCCGACGCCAACCTGCTGAAGCTCATGCTGTCCCTCGCAGAGATTGGTCCGGCCGTTGAATGGTTCGGACAGCCGCGGGTAACGGACGGCTACGACGAAACAGCGTTTCCGCTCGTACTCGCACTACCGGACACCGACCCTCCCGGCTGAGGATACCCTGATGCGCAAAGTCAGCATCGCGCTCACCGCGCACGCCCTGCTTGTTACAACCGCAGTGACTGCTGCGGCAACGCCCGAACACGGTCTGCTCGAACAGGCTGAAGACGGACGCGTTCTGTATGCCCGGCACTGCGCGACGTGCCACGGCGCAGACCTCGGTGGTTCTGGACATGGACCGGCATTGAACGGCCAGACCTTTCAGGATGCGTGGGGTAGCAGCAGCACAAACGAACTGTTGGCCTACAACACCTCAACCATGCCCCCAGGCGCTGCAGCGACGCTTTCCACCGAAGCGCACACTGCAATAACCGCGTTCGTACTGGTTAACAACGGCGTCGCATCGGGACCCGCGCTCGGCTCCGGAGCCGGGCTCGTCATCGGCACCGGAACACCCGTACCGGCAGACAACGCGGCAATGGACTCCTGGTCCGACGCCGGAACCATCGATGCGATTGCACGGAGCCGGTCCGGCTTCACGAACAAATCCGTGCGCGACTACCGGGCCGTATCCCAGAGCATGCTGAACGACCCGCCGCCCGCGGATTGGCTCAGCTGGCGCCGAACCCTCGACGGACAGGGACACAGTCCGCTGGACGCCGTCAACCGTACGAACGTCGGCGAGTTGCAACTTGCGTGGGCCATCGCCATGCGGGACGGCAGCAATCAGGTAACGCCTCTCGTGCACGACGGAATCATGTACCTGGCACATCCCGGAAACGTACTGCAGGCGCTCGACGCGGCAAGCGGCGAACTCATCTGGGAGTACGCCTACACCCATCCGCCCGAGTCTCGCACACTCGGTGGACCGATCCGCAACATCGCGATCTACGAAGACAAGCTGTTTCTGGCCACGTACGACGCCGCGATCGTCGCCGTCGACGCGCGCACTGGGAAGCAGGTGTGGCGCACGGAGAAAGTGGACTTCCGCGACGGCTACACTCACACAGCCGGACCCATCGTTGGCGCAGGCGTCGTGCTGAGCGGCATCAACGGCTGCGAGCGCTACAGCGGCAAGGGGTGTTTCATCACCGGCCACGACCCGGACACCGGCGAAGAACTCTGGCGCACCTCCACGATCGCCCTGCCCGGCGACGCCGGCGACGACACCTGGGGCGGACAGCCCGCCGAGTATCGCGCCGGCGGCGATACCTGGATCGCCGGCAGCTTCGATCCAACCCTCAACCTGTTCTACATTGGCACATCGCAAGCAAAACCCTGGGTCGCCGCGAGTCGAGGTATGACCACCTCAGACGCCGCCCTGTACACCAACTCCACATTGGCGATCGAACCACGCACCGGGCGAATCGCGTGGCATTTCCAGCACGTACCCGGGGAAACCATCGACATGGAGGTGGGCTTCGAACGCGTGCTGATCGACGTCCAGAAAAAACCCTACGTCTACACCGTCGGTAAAGACGGCATCCTGTGGAAGCTCGATCGGCAATCCGGCGCCTTCGTAGATTACGTGGAAACCCTGCCGCAGAACGTATTCGAGGCAATCGACAAAGACACCGGCCGCGTCACCTATCGTGCGGATATCCGCGACGCCACCGTCGGCGACACGATCCACGCGTGCCCGGGCATCTACGGCGGGCACAATTGGCAGGCGATGGCGTACAGCCCCGAAGCCAACAGCCTGGTTATTCCGCTGCACCGGCTGTGCGCCGATATGGTGGGCCGCACCGTCGAGCGAGCCCCGGGTGCAGGCGGCTACGGCGGCGATTCCAGAACATTCGAGATGCCCGGCAGCGATGGCAAGCTGGGCCGGTTGGCGGCGTTCGACGTGCGCTCGATGCAGATGCGCTGGGTACACGAACAGCGGGCGATGTTCATGACCGGCGCGCTCACAACCGCCGGAGGCCTCGTCTTCATCGGCGACCTGGATCGATACTTCAAGGCGTTCGATGCGAAAACCGGCGACCTCCTGTGGCAGACGCGGTTAGCCGCCCCAGCCCACGGATACCCGATCAGCTACGAGGCTAACGGCGTCCAGTACATTGCGGTCCCTACCGGCATGGGCGTGTTCCGAGCGATGACGGCGATGACGAGCCCGGACATCCACCAGCCGGCCAACGGGCAGGCGCTGTACGTTTTCCGCCTTCCGCAGAACCAACGCCGCGTTCCCCGTTGAGGTCGTAAAGCCCACTGGCGCCTATCACGCAACAGACTGCTAGAATTGTTCCTTTGGGTAGGCGGGCGGACACGATGAGCCTCGAATCATTCCGGGCCGAAACGCGAGACTGGCTCGAAAGCAATTGTCCGAAGAGCATGCGCAATCGCGCGGTGCACTTCGAAGATGCCATCGAGATCTACAGCACCGACGATGCTGGGCTGTGGCTAGAGCGCGCGGCAGCTCGTGGTTGGGTAGCACCCACGTGGGATACGCAATACGGCGGCGGCGGTTTGGACCCCGCCCACGCACGCGTGCTGGCCGAAGAAATGGCCGCGATCAAAGCGCTACCACCGGCCACGGGTATGGGGCTCGTAATGATCGGACCGACGCTGCTTGAGTTCGGCACCGAGGAACAGAAAGCCCGGCATCTACCTCAGATCGCTCGCGGCGAGGTACGCTGGTGCCAGGGATACAGTGAGCCCGGGGCAGGATCGGACCTCGCCAGCCTGCGCACGCGGGCAGAGCTCAACGGCGACCATTTCGTAATCAACGGTCAAAAGATCTGGACGTCGGGGGCCGACCACGCCGACTGGATGTTCGTTCTTGTACGCACGGACCCGGATGCGCCGAAACACGACGGCATCAGTTTCCTGCTGACGACGATGCACCAACCCGGTGTAACCGTAAAACCGATCCCCCTCATCTCGGGGTCTTCTCCATTCTGCGAGACGTTCTTCGACGACGCCATTGCGCAAAAGGACGATCTGATCGGCGAAATGAACAAGGGATGGACCGTCGCGAAACGGCTGTTGCAGTACGAGCGATCCGGCGCGACCCGCACGTCCGCAACGGCGTCGGCAAAACACAAGTCGTCCGGCAACACGCGGAAAGCGGTACGCACGCCCACGCTTGCGGGCTTGGCAAAGCAGTACGCGGCCGACGCCAACGGCCGCATTGCCGACGCTGAGCTGCGCGACGAAATCACCGGCCATCTGATTCAGGAGAAAGCCCTGGCACTCACGGCTGCGCGCACGGTGGCCGAAAGCAAATCCTCCGGTGCACCGGGCGCCGCCACGTCGATTTTCAAGTACGTGGGTTCAACCCTTGCCAAGAACGCCTCGGAACTCAACGCACGCGTGCGCGGTTTTCAGGGACTCGGCTGGACCGGCGATGGTTTCTCGGCAGAAGAACTGCACAGCACCCGGGGTTTCCTGCGTGACCGCGCGGTAACGATCTACGGCGGAACAAACGAAGTTCAGCTCAATATCATCTCCAAACGCGTGCTAGGCCTGCCCGATGCGTGAGCCGCGTATACCCCATGGCACCTTGACTGCGGCTGGAGGTTGATCATGCCGCTCATCCGCTATCCGATCATGCAATACGCGTACGTGGTGGATGACATAGAGCCGGCATGCCGGCACTGGACCGACCTGGTGGGTGCGGGCCCTTTTTTCGTCTCGAAGCATCACGTGTCCGAAGCACACGAATACCGCGGAGCGCCGTCCGAAGCCGACCTAAGCTACGCCTTCGGCCAATGCGGACCGGATCACCACATCCAGCTGATCCAGCAACACAACGACGCACCGTCCGTGTACCGGGACGCGGTACCGGCGGGCGCTAACGGCTTTCACCACTTCGCAATTCTTCCAGCCGAGTTCGACGCTGAAAGACAGCGTTTCGAACGTGCCGGGTTCGAAACGGTAACCACGCTCATCTCGGCCGCACGGGTTGCCTATATGGATTGTCGCAGCGCGCTCGGCTGCTTCGTGGAACTCTACGAGGACAACGAGCCCCTGCGCCAGACCTTTGCACACTGGCGTGCCGTCCACGAGGCGTGGGACGGCGTAACCGATCCCATACGAGAGCAGTAGGAGTCCGGGGTGTACAAGGTATTTGCATTCCTGAAACGCAACGCCCGGCTGACGCACGATGAATACCGTGCCGGACACGTCGGTCATCACTGTTGCTTTTCGCGCCGGCTGAAGGACATTCGCGGCTACCTCGTGAATATCCACACAGACGAACCGTTCCATCGCCGTGCAGGGGCACTCGCCCGCGCCATCACGTTCAACGAACCGGAAGGGTTTCTGGAGCTGTGGGACGGCTTTCCGGAAGTCTACTTCGACGATCGCGAAAGCTGGGTCAACGCGGCGACGGCCGAGCCCACCCGCGCCATGGCCGAGGGACTCGTCATCGACCCGGATTGGAATCTGAACGACGGTCCGGATCTGTTCGACGCCATCGACGGTGCGCCCGGGCAGTTTCGCTCGCATCACCTGCACATGATCGAGCACGTCGTGGTGCCGGTAGAGCGTCGAGAGGCGCAATGCGTCAAGCTGATCCAGTTCATCCGTCGCCACCCCGACGTCGACGAACCCGCATACCGCGAACGCGTGCTGAACGAGTACGCACCGATCGCCGCAGGACTGCACGGCCTGAACGGTCTGATCGTGAACTTTCGCGACCCGGACCAGGAAGCCGCAATGCACGGTTTCTTTCCCGATACGGCCTGGGGCTTTTCCGAAGAGGGCACAGCGCAACGACGCCGGTTCTGCGCACTCTGGGATGCAGCTGTGGAATGGCACTTCGACGCACTCGACGCGTTTCTGTCCGCACGGCAGCTCGCGGACGCCCACCTGCAACCGCTCGAACGCGCATTGATGGACACATGCTGGTACGTGGAGGTGGATGAGAACCTGATCGTTATGCCCAACCGCGACCCCGCGCCGGAGTTCTATTTTCGATGAAACACCCAGCCGCCCGCGTGAATTTCCCACTGTCCGGTGCTAAGGCCGCACCATGCTGAAGGTGTTCGGTTTCGTTCGTCGCAACCCCCGATTGACCCACGACGAGTATCGTGCCGCGCACGTCGGGTATCACAACAGCTTTGGCCGACGCCTCAACAACATTCGCGGCTACCTGCTGAACGTGCGCGCCAACCGGCCTCTTGCAGCCGCGATAGGCGCAGACCGCGCCGCGCGCATACAGCACGAAGAACCCGAGGACTTCGACACGCTGTGGGACGGGTGGGGCCAGTTGATGTTCGACCGGCTTGAGGACTATCTGGGCGCACGGTCGCCGGCGCACGACAAACCGGGACCCGACGGCCTGGAGGACGACCCTATGGTCGGGCGCGTGGGCGGCGACTTCGAGCACCTGTATGCGGGCTCACCGTTTCAGTTTCACGTGGACGAGTACGTAGTGAAACCGGTAGTACGTCCGGAGCGCAAGCTGTTCAAGGTCACCCAGTTTGCGCAACGGACCGTGGACCTCCCCGACCCCCTATTCCGCGCCTACTGGAACACCGGCTACGCAGCGTCGCTCGCACAGACCCCCGCATGCCGAGGGTGTGTCGTCAATCTGCGAACCGACCTGGACGTGATGACGCACTTCTTCGCCCCGGACGCGGAGGGCTTTACACCCGAGGGCACCGCGGTGCGCGAACGCTTCTACGGCCTGTGGGACGGTATGGCGGAATACTGGTTCGATTCACCCGCAACGTTCGCCGACGCACTGGACGCCGCCGACGCATCGCGGAGCAGCGTCCCCGATGAAGACACGTTGTTCACACGTTCGTTCTACCGCGAGGTGGACGAGACCGTTGCCGTGCTGCCCAACCGGCGGCCCGCCCCGCCCTACTATCACCGCTAAACGGCACCGCTAAATGGCACCGCTTAACTGGCACCGCCTAGCTGAGCGGCCTTACAACGGCTGATACATCGGGTGACCTGAATCGCGGATCTCCAGGACGTGCAGCGCAAAGTCCGCACCCGCCGTATCTTTCATGGAGTCCGGGAACTGGTGCGACCAATCCAGAATGTACGTGCGTTTCGATATCCGCCATTCACCGTCACGTTTCTCCAGCTCGTCCAGATAGCGACCGCCGTACATGTTGTCGTGCAGGTCGCCGCCGTCGTCGTAGCGACCGCCGACCGCTATGCCGTAGCACTCGCCTTTCGCGTGATTGCCGTCGACCTGAACCAGTAGCGACGTACACATGTGCCAACGCCGCGGCGCCTCGCGTTCGTGCGCCATTACCGTTTCGACAAACTCGGCACCGGTCCCTTTGAAGAACCCGTAATCCACGTCGGCATCCGGCCAGAAACAACTCGCCTGCCCTTCGTCGTCCAGCCAGTCCTGGGTTCGACTGTACCTCAGAATCACTTCCTCACAGGCCTTCTTGTCGAGCAGTTCCTGCAACGCTGCGTCCATATCTCCTCCCTCGTCTTTGGTTAGATAGCTACCGTTCGTTCGAAATCGTAGCGATTCTGTGATTTTGACCAAAAGCCGGCGCGCGTGAAACACTAGGCGAACCAGAAGGGGGACAACGTACGCCATGACGCCATATCCAATTTTTCAATATGCCTTTTTTGTCAACGACGTAGAGCAGGCCGCTCACAAGTGGCACGAGCTGTACGGTGCCGGACCGTTTGTGCTCGTACCGCACCACAAAACCGATAAATTCATGTACCGGGGCACAAACCAGGAGGCGGACGTGAGTTACGGGTTCGGCTACCTGGGCAGCCACCAGATTCAGTTCATTCAGCAGCATTGCGATACCCCTTCGATCTACCGGGACATGTACCAGGACGGCGAAGAGGGGTTTCATCACGCCGGCTGCCTCGTGAACGACTTCGCCGCCGCACGCCAGCGCCTGGAGGGCATGGGTTTCACCAACGCCTGTGAGCTGTGGGCCGACGACGTCAACGCAGCTTACTTCGACACCCGCGGTGTAAACGGCGGCTTCACCGAGATTCACGGCGACCCGCTGCATATCCTCGCGACGTTTGCCGGCTGGAAGCGCGCCCACGAAAACATGCAGCCCGGCGACAGTCCGATCATGGAGCGCGCCACGCCCTTCGGCGATGGACGTGATCCAAACTATCTGAACGATTTCGCGAAGGGCTGACCCGGGGCATCGCGTTCCTGCGAGAACCGCCCGCTCCGCCGTAAGCGAGTCGGTCGCGCAGGCCGCCAACGTCAGGGCAGATCGGCAAGCACCTCGGCGGTCATGGAAAACATGCGGTCGATGTCCGCCGGCGTGGCCGTGTACGGCGGCGCAAACTGCAGCGTGTCGCCGCCGCAGCGGACGTAGACACCCTTTTCCCACAGCGCAAGGACCGCTTCGAAGGGCCTCCGCGCAGGCTCGCCGGGGTATGCCGCCAGCTGAATCGCGCCGGCGAGTCCTAGATTGCGAATGTCGACCACGTGCGGTGATTGCGCGAGCGCATGCAACGACGCCTCGAAGTGCGGCGCGAGCGAAGCGGCCCGCTCGGCCATGTGATCGTGCTCGAACACGTCCATGGCCGCCAGGCCCGCAGCGCAGGCCACCGGGTGCCCGGAATACGTGTAGCCGTGCGGAAACTCGATTGCATAATCCGGCCCACCGCCATCCATGAACGTCTGATAGATACCGCGGCGTGCCACCACCGCGCCGAGCGGAACCACGCCGTTCGTGAGGATCTTCGCCAGATTCATAATGTCCGGCACGACGCCGAAGTAGTCGGCGCCGAACGGCGCGCCCAGCCGGCCGAAGCCGGTGATTACCTCGTCGAAGATCAACAGGATCTCATGTTCGTCGCACAACGCGCGCAGGCGCTCCAGGTAGCCCCGGGGGGGCGGCAGGACGCCGGTGGAACCCGCCATGGGTTCGACAACCACCGCCGCGATATTGGATGCATCATGCAGCGCAACGAGATCGGCCAGCGCGTCTGCGAGGTCCGCGCCGCGTTCGGGCTGTCCCCGCGTGAACGCATTTTCCGCCAGCAGCGTGTGCGGCAAATGATCCGCATCCACCAGCTGCCCGTACAACTTACGATTCGCACCGATGCCTCCCAGACTGGTGCCGCCAAGATTGACGCCGTGGTACGAGCGCGCCCGTCCGATCAATCGCGTTTTTTCCGGCCGACCGCGCAGCCGCCAGTACGCGCGTGCCATCTTCAGAGACGTATCCGCCGCCTCGGAGCCCGAGTTGCAGAAGAACACGTGATCCAGATCGGCAGGCGTAAGCGCAGCGATACGTTCGGCCAGCTGGAATGCGACTGGATGGCCGAACTGGAACGACGGCGCGTAGTCGAGATCGGCAACCTGGCGTTGCACCGCAGCGACGATCTCCGCGCGGCCGTGCCCGAACGGCGTACACCACAGACCCGATAGACCATCGAACAACCGCCGCCCGCGATCGTCAATCAGATGGACCCCATCTGCGCCAACGATCATGCGTGGGTTGGCCTTGAAATGCCGGTTGCCGGTGTACGGCATCCAGTAGTGCTCGAGCGATCCCCAGTCGGTCATACCGTTTTCCTCACGCGAGCCGTCATGCCGCGTCGCCGTGCGCCCGGTTACCCACTGCACGCGCGAATCCTGCCCGGACCGTTGCAGACGGAGGCGGTGACAGCAGACTCACAATCACGATCGCCAACGTCGAGAATACAAATCCCGGCACGAGCTCATAAAGTTCGTATATACCCCCGCTGAGGCGCGACCACACCACCACGGTCAGCCCGCCAACCACCACGCCCGCCAGCGCGCCGCTCCCCGTCATGCGGGGCCAGTAGAGGCTGAGCAACACCGCCGGCCCAAGCGACGCCCCAAGTCCTCCCCACGCGAATCCCACGATCGCGAGCACCGAGCTTTCCGGATTCAGCGCGATCACCATCGCTACGAGGCCGAGGCCAAATGTCGCTGCGCGGCCCACCCTGAGGCGCGAAGCCGCACTCAAGCGCCGGCCCAGGAGCCCGAGCAGATCTTCCGCGAGCGCCGCCGCGGAGACGAGCAACTGCGAGTCCACGGTGCTCATGATCGCTGCGAGGATCGCGGCAAGCAGCAGACCGGCGACCACCGGATGAAACAACGTCTGCACCAGCACCATGAAGACTCGCTCCGGGTCATCCAACGGTTGGGCTATGCCGATCACACCGCTCAGGCCGGCCAGCACCGCACAGACATACACAATCAGCGACCACGCGATCGCGATCATTGCCGCGCGGGAAACGAGCGCATCGTCGCGTACCGCTTTGAACCGCGCGAGTATGTGGGGCTGGCCCGGGTACGCAAGCCCCCATCCGACAAGACTCGCGATGGCGATCCAACCGAGGGGAACCCCTTCTGCATCAGTCCAGGGATTCAACAGATGGGCGTGCTCGTTCGCCAGCGTTTGAACCGGAGTGCTGGCGGTCTGAAACACGACCCAGGGCACCACAATCAACGCAACCGTCATCAGAACGCCCTGCAGCACGTCCGTCCAGGACACGGCCAGGAATCCGCCGAGCAGCGTGTACGCAACAACCACCGCAGCGCCAATGATCACCGCCGGCTGGTAGTCCCAACCAAACGTCGTGGAAAAGAGTTTCCCGGAACCGACCAAACCAGAACATACGTAGAATAGAAAAAACAACAGGATGAACACCGCGCTCGCGATGCGCAGCCACGGTCCCGCCATTGCAAACCGCCGCTCGAGGTACGTGGGCAACGTGAGCGCGTCGTTCAGTTCGATCGAATACGCACGCAGGCGGCGCGCAACGAACAGCCACGCGAATGCGACCCCTGCACAGAGGCCGCCCGCGAGCCAGAACGCTTCCACCCCCGACACGTACGCATACCCTGGTAAACCGATCAGGAGCCAACCGCTCATATCGGATGCGCCCGCGCTAAGCGCCGCAACTTTCGGACCGAGCCTGCGTCCCCCCAGAAAGTAGTCCGCGGGACCGTGCGTACGGCGCGAGGCCAACCAGCCAATCGCAAAAACCGCGCTCACATACAGCGCAAAGTTGGCCGCGAGGCCGGGTGCCGCATTCACGGGGTCGGCAGGTCCGATACCACCTCTTGCACGTGATAGAACCGGTTCTCGGGCCTGTCGAAGAGCTTCTCTTCGTCCTCGGCAATCTCCGCGGCAATCTCCGGCGTCGAGAGATGCGCCTGCGACGCCTCGTACGTCGCCCGGTCCGGGTACCAGATCTCCATGATTACGTCGAACGGCTGTTCGTCAGCCTCCGCCGTCGGGCCATAGGGTTCCAGAAATCGACGCATGTACTGCGCGGCATAGCCCGCAAGGACCTTCTCGCCAATCACCCGATGATACGTTTCATAGTATTCGCGGAACTCCGCCGTAGTCATACCCGGACGCTTCTTCAGAAACCCAACGATTTTGTACATTCTTACCCACCTGCAATGATGCCCACGTGACTATTGTAACCACCCGCCGTTGATCTACCATCCGCCGTTCGGTCGCGAGACGACAACCAGCAAAGACCATGGCAGATACTTCATCGAGTAACGCAAATGATCACGAAAAAGAAACGCACATCCGCAGCGTGCTCAAGACGATCAGTCACCGGATCATTGCGACATCGACGACGATTGCGATCGCGTATTTCGTCACCGGCGACGTCTCCAGTGCGCTTGCGGTCGGTGGCATCGAGTTCTTTGCCAAGATGGCCATCTACTATCTGCACGAACGTGCCTGGCAGATGCTTCCACGCGGGTACTTCCGTAGGCGCCGCAGCGCGTGAGCGGTCGCTCGGCGAGGTCAGCCGCTCAAGAATGGACCGTCGACGCATAACCGCCGGCCATCCGGTGCGAAACAAGCCCCGCACACGCCCACCCCGCACTTAGTCAGGTAGTCGATGGCCGAGTGAATGCGCCCTGCGCCCACGAACTCGCGCTGAACGCGCTCGGCGGCGACTACCATGGGTGCCGGACCACAGTTGTAGAAGACCGTGTGCGCCAGTTCATCAGCCGATCGTTTTTCGAGATCGGCCCGCAAAAGCTCGGTTACAAGTCCATGGTAGCCCTCGCTGCCGTCGTCGGTCGCGATGTGCAGCGACGCCACGTCAGCGCATTCGCGTGCAAAGTACAATCGCTCGGCGCTGCGGGCGCCCATGAAGATATGTGCGTTGCCGAAATCACGTGCAATCTGATACACGGCCGCAAGGCCGGTACCGCCCGCGACAGCGACGATGCGTGAATCGTCGGGCGGAGCCACGGGCTGACCGTAAGGTCCGCGCACATAGGCCACGAGACCCGGCGCGGCGCGCACAAGCTTGGACGTGAATTCACCCACGTCGATGACCGCCAGCGTGAACGGATCGTCTACCAGTGCCGAGAACGGCTTCTCTCCCACACCCGGAATCCAGACGAACACGAACTCGCCTGCACGCAACGAAATCGCACAGTCGAATCGTAGCAACGCAATATCATCGGTCACCCGCACGTTTTCAACCAGCGTTACGGAGCGAAACGCCATGTCCACGTCGTAACGCACCCTGTTCTCTGCATTGTCGGTGCCGCGATCCAGATCCTGCGCAAGCGTCGCGAAGTAATCGACAATCCCGTCCGTGGTGAGGCCGGTCAGTGCCGACCCGATGCCAACGATCTGCGCGCCGGCCGCAAAGTACGCCCGTACGTCGTCGGCACTGCTCGCACCGCCGCAACCAATGACCGGTACGCCAACGGCTGCGACCGTATCGGCAACGCATTTGAGACCCAGCGGGAGAATGCCCTTACCCGACAGGCCGCCAACGCCGTTGCTCAACACCGGCTCGCCATGCGCCGACACGTAGCCCGGTCCAACCGTGTTGATCGCACAGAGCGCATCCGCACCACCATCGACCGCAGCGCGCGCGATCGCGGCAATGTCCTGCACATTAGGCGTAAGCTTCGGAATCACCGGCACGTCCACCGCCGCCTTCACCGCTGCGGTGATCGTCCGCACCATCTCGGGATCCTGCCCCATGGCCATGCCGTAGCCCTGCGCATGCGGGCACGAGAGATTGAGTTCCAGAGCATCCGCAAATGGCGCCAGCGTCTGCGCCACGCGAACGAACTCCTCCACGTTGCCACCGAAAATCGAAATCACCAAAGACCGATCCGCAGGAACTTCCAGGTCCGCGAAACCTTGCGCCGCCGCTTCGGCCCCCGGGTTAGTCAAACCCACCGCGTTGGCGTAAGAGCCCGGCGCGTATTGCGTGTACACCGGTTCCCGGTAGCCGCTGCGCGGTTCAGGACCGATGCTCTTCGTCGTCATCACGCCCAGCTGGGGAATACGACGCCATAGCTCACGGATGATCGGAACCGCGGTGGCCACGATCCCGGACGGAATCGTGAACGGGCCGGATACGCGTTTACCGAGGAACTCGATCGTCAAGAAAACAACTCACGTTAACGGGCGAGCGAATTCTACCGCACCTGAACACCGCGATATCGTTCCAGTCATCTGGCCGCGATCGCCCTTCACCTTTGCATCCGTCGCGCCGGCCCGCTAACGTTGTGCCATGGACCTAGGGCTCAAAGATTCGAAAGCGATCGTGCTCGGCGGGAGCCGTGGTATCGGTTGGTATACCGCCAAACTGCTGACTGACGAAGGCGCGCACGTAGCCGTTTGCGCCCGCGGCGCCGAAGGCGTGCAGCAGGCCGTGTCGAACCTGACGGCTCCGGGGCGCACCGTGTTCGGCAACGCCGTAGACCTCGCGGATGCCGAACAGGTGTCGCAATTTGTGGAGGCAGCGGCGGATGCGTTGGGAGGTGTCGACATTCTGATCCACAACGCGTCCGGCTTCGGCGTCGACAACAGCGACGATGCCTGGCAGCGCAGTTTCGATGTGGACATCCTGGCCGGCGTACGCGCTGTGAACACAGCGCTGCCGTACCTGAAAGCCAGCGAGTGCGCCAGCGTGGTGTTCATCGGCTCCATGGCCAGCAAGTTTCACTTCGGCCGCCCACCCAGCGCGTACGGCCCCGCGAAGGCGGCAATGCGCGTCTACGCCAACGAACTCGCACAGACCTATGGCAAGGACGGCATTCGTGCGAATGTCATTTCGCCGGGCGCCGTGTGGTTTCCCGGCGGAACCTGGGATGAACGCAAACAGGAAAACCCGAAATTCTACGCCGCGGTTGAGAAAGCGATCCCGCTCGGGCGCCTCGGCTCCGGCGAGGAACTGGCTCGGATCATCGTATTCACGGCGAGCCCAGCGGGAATCTGGCTGAACGCCACGCACATCGCGGCGGACGGGGGCCAGGTAGCCGCCGTCGACTGACCGGTCGCGCAGCTCAGCCTTTCAGGTAATCATCCACCCGCCGGTGCACGTGCCGGATGCGTACTTCCTGGTAGTTGCCGAGCGTCTGCGCACCCCGCAGACAGGTTTTGAAACCCTTCGTCTGCGCCGCCATGTTGTCTGTGTCCTGGTCATACACCGCACCAAGCCATCCTAGGCCCTCGGCCAGCGTGTAGCTGTCCTGTACGTCCAGATGGGTCGGTTCCGGTGGCTCCGGATTGGTGCCGTCGGCATTGCCGGGACGGAGGAAGTACAGGTCGAAATAGGAGACGTCCGGATCCTTCGGGTGCGGACGAAACCGGTAGACCATCGGCAGCGAGAGTCCCGGAAAGATGAACAGGTTCGGAAACAAAAAGTACTCGATCGAATCGAGGGTCTGCGACGTCGAGTAGCGGGAAAAGTCCTGCCCGTACTGTTCGCCAAGCTGCTGCTTCACCAGTTGGGCGTAAAAATCGCGGGCAGTCATGCCGTCCGGCACCTGCGGACACGCCTCCGATTCGAAGCGCCTGCCCCAGAGTTCGACCATCAGTTCCTGTTCTGTCAGCTGCTCCGGCCTGCGCGGATTGGGTGACCCAACCGTGTGTATGAAGCGGTTCACGTTGGGCTCGAACACGTCGTACTGCGTCGTCACCTCCGAAAACTCGCGCCCGCCCGCGTGCGTCTCCTTCACGTGATACGCCTCCATGAACGCTTCCTCCGCAGCCTTCCAGTTGACAGGGAGTTTCTTGCACACGTGCGTTTCAATGTAGCGTGACTCGATGTCGAAATCGGCAAAGTGCCGCGGCAGCACGCCCAGATATTCGTCGAGCGGTGCCGCACCCGGATCGAAGTTCACGAACACGAATCCGGCCCAGGTGTCTACGCGCAGTTCGTTCAAACGGTGGCTGTCGTCCTTTACATGCGGAAAGTCCCAGTTTTCCGGCAAATCGACGAGTTCCCCGTCCAAGGAGTACGTCCAGCCGTGAAACGGGCACCGGAACGCGGGCGCGTACCCGGTACCTTCCGCGCCGACGAGCGCGGTACCGCGATGCATGCACGCGTTGTAGTACGCCTTGATCGCACCGGATTCCGTTCGGACCACGATCGCGGACAGCGGGCCAATGTCGTATGCGTGATAATCACCCGGCTCGGGGATGTGCTCTTCCCGACACGCCATCTGCCACACACGCGGCCACAGCTTGTCGAACTCCGCCTGCAGCCGTTCGGGTGACGTGTAATTTGTGTAGGGAATGTCGGCGTCGCCAAGGAACGTATACGACTCTTCCAGAAACGGCGCGGGTGGCGGCGAGCTGTCACGCAACAGCAGGTCCCGCAGATTCGGCCCCGGTGCACGCGCTGAACCCGGCGCGAGGTCTTCGGCTTCACTCATCGTTGATCCCTCTTGTATCCCTCTCGTTACCTCTTAGTGACCCGTTGGCGCTCCGACGCGCCCACGCCTGACCGGGTGCGGACGAAACCGCGAAAGTCGTCGGCCACGATCGCTTCGCAGGCTTCGATATATGTACCCAGTCCACCCACGTAGGGCAGGAAAACCCGGGGTTTGCCGGGAATGTTGGCGCCCATGTACCACGAGCTCGCCTGCGGGAAAAGTGTCTCATTGGCTACTTCATTCACGTGTTCGCCCCAGGCAGCCTCGGCCTTTGCATCCGCTTCGATCAGATCATAACCGTCTCGGCGTTGAGCGTTCATGCAGTCGACAATCAGATCCCCATGCTGCTCGATCGCGACCACCATATTGCTCAACACCGACGGGCTGCCCGGCCCGGTGATCGTGAACAGGTTGGGGAAACCGTGTACCGCGAGCCCCAGATACGTGCGCGGACCGTCTTCCCACACCGAACGCAAGGCCCGCCCATCCCGCCCGCGGATGTCAATCCGATTGAGCGGACCCGTAAGCGCATCAAACCCCGTGGCATACACGAGCGCATCCAGATCAAAGTGCGCAGTGCTGGTGCGAACGCCATGCTCCGTAATCGTCTCAATCGGCGTTCTACGCAGATCTACCAGGTGCACATGCGTCTGGTTGAAGGTTTTGAAGTAGTCCGTGTCGACGCAGATGCGTTTTGTGCCTACCGCATGATCACGCGGCACCAGCGATTCCGCGATGTCCTCGTCTATTACCGCCTCCCGGATCTTGCCGCGGAGAAACTCCGCTGCCGTATCGTTGGCTGCCTGGTCACTCAATAGATCCTCGAACGCGACCATGATCGCTGCACCGCCTTTACGCCATTGCGTCTCGTAGACTTCCCTACGCGTAGCTTCGTCCACCGCCAAAGCCGAGGGAAGACTTTCCCAGCCGACGTTGCCAAATCCCGTATAGCGGGCACGCGCCCGCGCATCGAGAAACGCG
Organism: Candidatus Azotimanducaceae bacterium; assembly: GCA_965216695.1. Classification (GTDB taxonomy): domain Bacteria; phylum Pseudomonadota; class Gammaproteobacteria; order Pseudomonadales; family Azotimanducaceae. Next base: position 1,049,491 of record OZ244212.1, read on the forward strand.
TCTTTGTAGCGTTCCACCTCACGTGGTTCGAGCCGCGCGTTGTGCGCGGGCATGCTGAAATTGGCGGTGCGCTGAAAGACGACCAGTTCGTCCGCCTGCTGCGCGATCTCCGGAATGCACTGAATGCCCGATGAACCCGTTCCAATCACACCCACCCGCTTTCCGGTGAAATCCACCGGCTCATGCGGCCAATAACCCGTGTGGAAGCTGGCGCCTGCGAATGCATCACGCCCCGGGATGTCGGGCATTCGGGCGGCAGAAAGGCATCCAACGGCTGTGATCAGATAGTGCGCGCGGATCGCCCTTCCATCGTCCGCAGTGACATGCCAAAGGTTAGCCGACGCGTCGTAAACTGCTCGATCGATGCGCGTTTGGAAGCGGATCAGCTTGCGCACGTCCAGCGTGTCGGCAACATACTGCGCATACCGCAGGATCTCGGGTTGCGTTGCATAACGCTCGGTCCACGACCAGCCACGCTGCAGTGCATCCGAGAAGCCGAACTGGTAGTCCAGGCTTTCTACATCGCAACGCGCGCCGGGGTAGCGGTTCCAGTACCAGGTGCCGCCAACGTCCGAACCTGCTTCGAATGCCTGAGCCGAATACCCAGCCTCCTGCAGTCGGTGCAGCATGTAGAGCCCGCCGAGGCCCGCACCGATTACCACCGCGTCGACGTCCTGTTTCAGGCGCTTTCCACGCGTTGCAGCGGCTTTCGTCATGAACGCACCGCCACGCCGTGCATCATGAACGCCGCGAATCGCGGTCCGGGTTGATAACCCGATTCTTTCTCCACGATCTCGAAACCCCCGTGATCGAGCAGGCGGTCAGCGCGCCGCGTCAAATGGCAACCGCCCCCGATTCGCTTCCATAGCGGTTCGATTCGTCGCTGCCACTTCTGCACGCCCGCGTCGTCGCTGAGCCCATGCTCGACGAATAGTAGCGCACCCCCGGGCCTCAGCACCCGCCGCATCTCACGAACTGCCTGCTCCGGGTCCGGAATACTGCACAGCGTCCACGTACACACTACGCAATCGTACGCTTCGTCGTCCGTGGGAATCGACTCTCCGGACACGCCCAGCACGTCGACCGGAAAGGCGACATCGTCCGCGCGCTGGCGCGCTTTAACGGTCAGTTCGGCCGCCGGGTCGACTCCAGTTACCGAAACCACGTCCGAACCGTAGTGCGGCAGGTTCAGGCCACTTCCTATTCCTATTTCTAGAACTTTTCCCTTAGCTCTTGAAACATAACGTTTTCTAAGGGCCGTCATTGGCGGCTGGCTGCATGCCGAATCGATCAGTTTGGGCAGGATGTATTTCTGGTAGATTCCCACGGGTCCCTCTCGTCTGATCGTGGGCGGTTAAGAATCCGTCAATGCAGCACCTGCGGTCAACGCCGACATCATCGTAAACGCAGGCCACGCGGCAAACCTCAATCGACCGGCCGCGTTCAATGCCGCCGTGACTAAGTTTCTCGCAGGCAACGCACTATAGCGCTTAGGGACAGCCCAACTGCGCGGCAAACGCGCGTCGGCAACCGCTAACCGCCGGGCAGTATCACCGACCAGGTAATGTTGAGCGTTCGCTGCCCAATCACCCAGCGCCCGTTCTCCCGGACGACCTGATCGGTGTAGATCCCACCAACCTGGTTCACGCCCTCTTCTTCCGCATCAGGCCCATAGACGTGCGTCGCGATCAGATACGACTCCATGTGCGCCGAGTTAGCGCGGATGCTGCTCGAAATCGATCCCATATGATGCTGCGTGCTCTGGTAGCGCGGCCCACGAAACGCATTGTTCACGAAGTTTGCCCACTGCAGAGCCGCGTCGGTATCGCCGGTACGCGTGCCCGGATCCGGCACCGTCAATGCAGGCACACCGTCGAACTCGAGTGTGAACGAGAAATCGTCCGAAAAGCAGGCACGATACAATGCCAGCGCTTTCGCGAACTGCGGATCGCCGACATTGATCGTGGAATTCAGATCCTCGGCGATCACGGCATCTACCGCGCTGCCCAGCGCATCCGTACCCCGCGCGTAGCACACCGCCAGATCTTCAACGGCTTCCGTATGCGCCGGCGAGCTGCCCGGCCCGCGTGCGTACACTGACGAAACCAGACCCACGCCCACCAGCGCGGCCATCCCCCATCGGAAAATCAATCGAAATCTCATGTTCCCCCCTTGCCTAATCGGAATCCCTGATCGAGAGTCGTAATCGAAGGTTTCAGTCGCAAACCCTGATCACATTTGATCCTGCACCAACCGGCGACCAATGTTCAACAGATGGATCTGACTCGTACCCTCATAAATGCGGAACGCCCGTACGTCGCGGTAGAACCGTTCGATGCCCGTCCCCTTCACGTAGCCCTGCCCGCCAAAGATCTGCACGACCCGATCCGCAACGCGGCCGCACATTTCGGTCGCCAGGTACTTGCACATCGACACATCCATCGTCACATCCTCGCCGGCGTCGCGTTTGCGCGCGGTCGCAAGAATGAGCGCTCGCGCCGCTTCGATATCCACTTTGCACTCAGCCAGCATCGCCTGAATCAGTTGAAACTCGCCGATCGCCTGATCGAACTGCCGGCGTTCCGCAGCGTAGCGGATCGCCTCGTCGAGCATGCGGATCGCCGGACCCGTCGACAGCGCCGCCAGATTGATGCGCTGTTTGTTGAGTGCTTTCATTACCGTTGCAAATCCGACGCCGGGCTTGCCACCAATAATCGCGTCTGACGGTACGCGGCAGTTCTCGAGAAACACCTCACCAATCGGTGCACCTTCCTGCCCCATTTTCGGCGTCGATCCGCTGGTGGTGAGACCCGGTGTATCGCGCTCAATCAGAAACGCGCTGATACCCTTGCCACCCCGCGGCCGGTCGTCGGTACGCGCGAACACCGTGAACAGATCCGCGATTGGTGCCAGCGTGATGTAACGCTTGTGGCCATTGAGCACGTAGCCGTCGCCATCGCGCTCCGCCCGCGTCCGAAGTGCGGTCGCATCCGAGCCGGCATCGGGTTCTGTCAGCGCCAGACATCCGAGCACCTCCCCGGACGCCAACCCCGGTAGAAACCGCGCTTTCTGTTCCGCGGTCCCGTCACGAACCAGACACTCCGAGCCGATCCCGGCGTTCTGCGCACCTACCACACGATACGCGACTGAGCATTGCGTCAACTCGATGAACGCCAGCGCAAGTTCCTCACTGGTCAGCCCGCTGCCGCCGTACGCCTCCGGGATGCTCCAGCCGAACGTACCCAACTGACGCATCGCGGCCACCACATCGTCCGGAACGCGATCATCGGCCTCCACCCGATCTTCATTGGGAATCGCCACATCGCGCACAAAGCGTCGTGTGCGTTCCACGAGTGCAGCCATCCGTTCCCGATCACGGATCATCGCAGCCTCCAGTTCAATGACTCAGGTATACTCGCACCTAAGAGCCTGATATGTCTGCATTCCAGGCCCGCGGGGAGCCAACACAGATACCAACACAACTCGCCACCACTAGAAACGCGCCACCACTAGAAGGGTGCGACCAAACAAACGGACCATTGAGGGACTACGATATGCCGGAAATCAAAGTCGGTCAGAAACTGAAAAGCGCGGTCTGCGCCGCCGAAGTCATGATCATCAAACCCGGCAGCGGTGGCTCACTGACATGCGGGGGCGCGCCGATGCTGGGTCCGGATGAAACCGCCGACGGCGCTGCCGCGGACCCGGATCAGATGGGCGGCTGCCTGGTCGGCAAACGGTACGTCAACGAAGACCAATCGCTTGAGGTCCTTTGCGTGAAAGCCGGCGATGGGGCCCTTGCGCTCGACGGCCAGGTGCTCAACACAAAGGACGCGAAAAAACTGCCCTCGTCGGACTAACCCGGCTATGAACATCTCAATGCTGCTGCAGATGGCTGCGGACACGCTGGGCGACCGCGCCGCCGTCTCGTGCGACAGCGAACACTTTTCCTACGCTGACCTGTGGCAGCGGGCAATGCGGGCCGCGACGCTGTTTCGCGACAGCGACTGCCGCTACGTCTCTGTACTCGACACCAGCAGCCCGGCGGTACCGATCGCACTTTTCGGATCGGCGCTGGCCGGCATCCCCTACGTTCCGCTGAACTACCGATTGACTGAACAGGAACTCGCGGAACTCATCGAACGCGTACAACCGCTATACCTCGTTGCCGACGAGACAAACACCCGTCGATTCGCGGCCAACCGACGCGATCCGAACGTGGTAACGGGGCGCGCGGCGTTTCTGGACGCGACCGCAAGCGGCACAGCCGTGGACGCAACACCCCCGGACGACCCAACCGCCGTAGCCGTCCAACTGTTCACCAGCGGCACTACCGGTAAGCCGAAAGCGGCAATCCTCCGTAACGAACACCTCGTTTCCTACATTCTGAGCACCGTTGATTTCATGTCCGCCGACGAGCGCGAAGCCACCCTCGTTTCGGTACCGCCTTATCACATCGCCGGTATATCCGCGCTCCTCAGCTCCACGTATTCGTGCCGACGGATCGTCCAGCTGCCGGCGTTCGCGCCGGACGCGTGGCTCGACCTGGCGGCCCGGGAACGCACAACAAACGCCTTTGTCGTTCCCACCATGCTCGCGCGCATTGTCGATCATCTGGATACAACCGGCACGAAACCCGAGCTGTCCGACATGCGTGCAATCGCGTACGGCGGAGGTCGCATGCCCTTGCCGGTCATCGAACGCGCGATGCAGTTGTTTCCCGGGATCGATTTCACGAACGCCTACGGCCTGACAGAAACCAGTTCCACCATCACGCTGCTCGGGCCGGACGAGCACCGCGCCGCCTTCGCGAGCGACGATGCAACTGCCCGCCGCCGGCTGGGTTCCGTCGGCAAGCCGCTGCCATCTGTCGAGCTACAGATTCGCGGCGATGACAACACACCGCTCGCGGCCGGCGAAGCGGGCGAGATCTTCGTCCGCGGTCCCCAGGTTTCCGGCGAATACCTCGAGCGCAACGCGCTCACAGACGACGGTTGGTTTCCGACCCGCGACGCGGGGTTTGTCGACGACGACGGCTACCTGTTTCTCTCCGGGCGCGCCGACGACGTCATCGTGCGGGGCGGCGAGAACATCTCACCGGCGGAAATCGAGGACGTGCTCATCTCCCACCCGGCCGTCGCCGACGCCGCCGTTCTCGCGATCCCGTCCGAGGAGTGGGGCGAAACGGTCGGCGCCGTGATCGTACGGCGCGAGGGCGAGACCGTGGAGACCGCCGAATTGCAGGCACTGGTGCGCGCCGCACTGCGTTCGTCGCGCGTGCCCGAACGACTGCACTTCGCCGATGAACTGCCGTACAACGAAACCGGCAAACTGCTGCGACGGTTGCTGAAACCGCTGTTCGAGTGAACCCTTCGGCCGAGGGTCCGCCCCGCCACCCGCTGAGCGCCTACGCTCAGCGCCACCTGGACCAGCTGGCCCGGCAGGCACTTCGGACGCGGGGCTTCCCCGACGCGAACGCACTCATCCACGAACGTCTCGCATGCCTCGGTAAGCCCTTGCCAGCTACGGGTTCCGTTTCCGGTGCGTGCCGCTTCGTAACCACCAGCGACGGCGTTGCCGCGCTGAACCTGCCCAGACCAGACGACTGGCAGCTGCTGCCCGCGCTGTTCGCGGTTGCCGGGTCGGGCACATTCACAACCGCAATCAAGACCTGGCACGAGGTGCGTTCGCAGGCTCGGCGCCTGTCGACGGCCATGCTGCTGGAACGCGCCAGGCTGCTCGGGCTCGCGGTCGCGGATGCCTCCGGCGAGGCGCTGCCCGAATCGATCACGGAAGTTGAGTCCACACGAGTTCCGCAGTGTTCGGCCGCGGATGCGCAGCACGCGGGGCAACCGCCAGTCGTGGTCGATCTCTCGTCGCTCTGGGCAGGCCCGCTCTGCGGCCGCCTGCTCGCGCAAGCCGGCGCAACAGTGATCAAGGTCGAATCAGTCGCACGGCCAGACGGTGCGCGCTTCGGCAACGCTCAGTTCTTTCGATTGCAGAACCAGCATAAAGACGGCGTGGCCGTCGATCTGGGCACGCGTAGCGGGCGGGAACATCTGCTCGCCCTGATCCGCCGCGCCGATATCGTGATCGAGGCTTCGCGACCCCGTGCGCTCGCGCAGCTCGGGGTGCACCCAGCCGACCTCATAGCACTACGACACGACCTTACGTGGCTCAGTATTACGGGGTTCGGCCGCGACGCACCGCACGCCAATTGGGCCGCGTTTGGTGACGACGCCGCCGTTGCCGGCGGATTGGCGGCCGAGATGTATCGCGCGGTAGGCCGCCGGACGTTCGGCGGCGATGCGATCGCCGATCCGCTGACCGGGATCACCGCAGCAGCACTCGCATGGGACAGCTGGCAACGCGGCGGCAGCCGGTTGATATCCGTTCCACTCGCCGCAACCGTCCGCGCAGCGATCGACGATACCACCGCACGCGTCGGCGACGAATCCTGGTACGAGGGTTTGCAGCGCTGGTGGTCGAGCGTGCAGACGCCACCGCGGTGGCGCCCGCGCCCACCCGAAGCACGCGCGCCCCTTCTCGGTGCCCACAACGTCGCGTGGCTTCAGGCCCACAATGGACGCGAGCGACCGACGCCGGCGAGTACCACTGTGTGACTTTGGGCGAACCCAGTGTTCTGATCTGCAACGCGGCCGTGGCGTCCGGCCAGTGCGTTGACGTACTGGTGCGCGGTCACAACATCGCCGCGGTGGAAGCACCCGGACTCCTCGATGCCTACGGCAGCGAAGTGATCGATGCGGACCACGGCGCTTTGCTGCCCGGGCTGCATGACCACCACCTGCACTTCCTGGCCTACGCCGCAGCGCGTGCGTCCGTGCCGTGCGGTCCACCTTACGTGCATTCCGCTGACGAACTGGCCGATGCGCTGCACAATGCTCCAACAACGAACGGCAACGCCTGGCTGCGGGGCTACGGCTACTACGAGCGGGTGGCCGGCACGCTGTCGCGCGCCTGGCTGGACCGGAACGGCCCTGACCGCCCGATACGCATACAACACCGTTCGGGCCGGCTGTGGATTCTGAACTCGCAGGCGATCGCCACTCTGCCGGATTCGGCACGCCGACTGGAGGATCCCGACGCGCCCGGCAGCGGCCGCTTCTACGACGCCGATCGAGCACTTGCAACAGCCTTCGGCGGCACGCTCCCGGATGTGGCCGGCGCGAGCCGCGAACTGGCGGCATTCGGCATCACCGGCTTTTGCGACATGACGCCGGCCAATGACCAAACGGCGTTCGATCGCTTCCGGCAATGGCAACGCGATGGCCTGCTCACCCAGCGGGTTCTGATGGCCGGAGACGCAACCTTGCAGAAGTCGCCCGGCATGACTCAGGAGCCAACCACCACAGTGACGACGAGTATCGGCGCAACCAAGTTTCACCTGCACGAACACGCGCTGCCGCCGTTCGTGGATTTCTGCCGTGCCATCCGACGCAGTCACGATGGCAACCGGGGTGTCGCCGTGCATTGCGTCACAGAGTCGGAACTGGCGTTCACGCTGGCGGCGCTCGAACGGACCGGTACGCACGCTGCGGATCGTATCGAACATGCATCGGTCACGCCGGATGCGCTGCTCGACGACCTGCAGCGTCTCTCGCTGCTGGTCGTCACGCAAAGCAACTTCGCGTTCGAACGAGGCGATGACTATCACAATGACATCGACCGATCGCACTGGCCATGGCTCTACCGATTGCGATCCTTCGAGCGGCGGGGTATTCCGTTGGCGCTCGGCTCCGACGCACCCTTCGGAAGCGCGGATCCGTGGCTCGGTATCCGCACGGCTGTAACCCGCAGAACCGCCAGCGGTCGTCCGTTCAATCAGGCGGAACGTATTCCGGCAGATCGGGCCTTGGCCCTTTACCTCGGTCGGCTCACGGAACCGGCGTCGCCCCGCCGCATCGGGCCGGGCGCCGAGGCCGATCTGTGTCTGCTGGGTGTCCCGTGGGAGCGCATGCTGGAAGAACCCAGCGCCGCCCATGTGCGTCGCGTCTGGTGCAATGGGCAATCAGTCTTCGATCGCGTCGATCAATCCCCAGGATAGCGCCTGCTGAGCGCTGAAGCGCTCACCGAGAAACACCATATAGCCAGTTCGATGACGCCCGATGCGCCGCGGAATACTCACGCACCCGCCGGCCCCCGGCAACAGGCCCATCGCGAGCTCGGGTAGTTGAAACAGCGTATCGGGATGGGCGCTTATCCGGCCCGCAAACGCGGGTAGCTCGATGCCAGCGCCGATGCAGGCACCGTGCACACGCACGCGTACGATGTCGCGGCGGGGCGCGAGGTATTGCGCCGGCATTCTGAGCGTACGTATCCGGTGGCTGAGCGCCACATCGCGTACGTCCGAGAACTCGCTCAAATCGCCACCGGCGCAGAACACCGGACCTTCCGCAGACCAGTGCACCTGCTGGATCGCCTCATCCATCAGCACCAACCGAAACGCGTCGCTCAACGCATCGCGCATAACAGCAGACAGCGCGTTTCGATTTACCGGCGCGCACATAACCAGTCGTACCTTCGCGCCGTCGCGTTCTACCCGTAAAGGTACCTCTGCATCGTGCGTGACACTTCGTGCGGGCCGCCCCCGGCGCCAGGCAGCATAATCCCGCCCCCCCTGCAGCGTCGCGTACCCGAGGGACTCCAAGGCCAACGCGTCGCGCCAGGAAAGTGACAGCGTCGCCCTGAGAACCTGGGCCGTAACCGCCGCTGCAGACGGGCGCGCTTCAATCTGCGCGACCGCCCTCGCGAGCGCATCCTCGCAATCGAACCAGGTGTCGAATGCGTCCATCCATTCGGGCGGGGGTACGCCGAGGGCCAGAACCGGCACCGGCTGGCTGCGCAACCAGTGACACAGCTCAGACGCGCGCGCGCCGGAACCGGCGAGTTCGTTCGCCGATACGACGAGCACGCGATTGCACTCCGGATCCAGATCCGCCCAGCTCGGCTCCAGCGACAATGCCTCGAGTTCACGAAGCGACGTGACGGCTGCACTCACATCCCATCTCCCGATGTCTGCGTCGGACCCTACCAACTGCCAGATCGCGCTACAACGCGCGGTGCGCCTGCACCACGGTCTCCGTGAATGCGTTTGTTTCAGTTACCATCCGAACAGACACAGATTGGGAGCCAACGCGTGAACGCACCGCTTGCAGGTATTCGGGTTCTTGAGGTGGCCAGCTGGCTCGCAGCGCCGAGTTGCGCCGCATTGATGTCGGACCTGGGCGCGGACGTCGTAAAGGTGGAACCCCCGGGCGGCGAAACCTACCGGCGTTTCATGAAGACCCTCGTGGGCGATGATGTCGAGCATCCGTCCTATCAGTTCGACAACCGCGGAAAACGCGGCGTATGCGTTGATCTCGACGATCCAGACGCACGCTCCCTCGTACACGAACTCGCCGGCCAGTCCGATGTGTTCATCACGAACCTCACGCGCGAGCGTCTCGAACGCTACCAACTCACAGACGAGACCATTCACGAGCTCGCGCCGAACGCCATCTACGCGGTGCTTTCGGGTTTCGGTACCGTCGGCCCCGACAGCCACCGCCAGGCGTTCGACCAAACCGCGTTCTGGGCGCGCTCGGGAGCCATGTCGATCTTCGGAGACCGCGACGACGGCCCCGTGCTGCCGCGTGGCGGCTACGGAGATCGCACCACCGCGCTCAACCTGCTGTGTGCAATCCTCTCCGCGTTACGACTCCGCGATCAGACCGGCGAAGGCCAGTTCGTGGAAGTCACGTTGCAGCGCACCGGCATCTGGGCGTTGGCAAGCGACGTCAATTCGGCCCTCTACGAGCGGGTACAACCTGAGAAAACCAGCCGCAAAGCACCCGGCAATCCGATCTGGAACTACTATCGCACGCACGACGATCGATGGCTCGCGCTCGTGATGCCCGCCGCAATGCCTTACTGGCCGAAATTCTGCCGAATGGTCGGCCGCAACGAGTGGATCAGCGACAGTCGTTTTCAGGATCTGCTGGGGTTGGCCGAACACGGTGCCGAACTGATTCCCGAAATCGAAGCCATGTTCCTGGCGGAGGATCTCGAAACCTGGCGGTCACGTCTGGACGCCGCCGGATTGGTTTGGGAACCGGTCGCGCTCCTACCGGAAGTCGTCGAAGATCCCGCGCTGGTGGAACGGGGTGCATTCTCCCTCGTTGTGCATCCGGATGCCGGCGCGATGGAGATCGTTGCCGCGCCGTTCACGATACGCGATGCCGACGTGGAGGTACGCGGGCCCGCACCGAATGCAGGCCAGCACACGCGCGATGTGTTCATCGAATCCGGCGCTGACCCGGTACTGGTCGACAGGCTGCTCGAGACCGGCGCGTTACGCTGAGCGAGAAACGGTGCGGTAATCGTTAGGCATCAGCATCGAATGTCCGGCCGCCTTCCCACTGCACGTCTATCGGGCCCATCGAGATCAAAATGAAATCACAGCCCTCCGGCCCTGATGCCTCGGGTCCGTACGTGTGGTTCGCCCGAACCCAACGAACGTCCCCTCGTTCGTACCAGCCGGTGCCGTCGTTGAACGTCATAGAGCCACGCATGATCACGTAAATCGTGTCGGCCGCGTGTGCGTGGCGGTCTGCCGTTGTATTAGGAGGAAAACGATTGGGCACGATCCACGGGCCGCGCTCCCACGACTCGCCCATGAATTTGACCTTGACGATGTCCGTCATGTGTTCGAAAAACTCCGGCGACTCGTCCGGATTCACGAACGTACCCCACTCCCCGTCGTCTAGGTTTGCTTTGCCACGCCACTCGTTGTGCTGCGCAATTGTCTTCATACTGTGATCCTGCCTCCCGGTACCGATCCTCTCAGCGTTCACGAATGTGGACGCGCTCTCGTCTGCCATCTACTCTGACGCCGACGTCGCAGGAGTGCAATTCACCATGGCCGGACCCGACCACGCCGCCGCCATCGCCCGTCGATACACGGGGAGCGGACATTTCGCCAGCATCGAGTGGCACGTTGACGTCGCGGGTTCGTGCCTCACGTCCGGCCATTCGGTTTCAAAGAGTGTGGCTTCAGACGATGCGTTTTCAGCACGGGGGCACGCGGATGGCGCTACCCCCGGTTCGTTCCCGGACCGGCCGATCTACCGGATCTATTCCATGACGAAACCCATCGTCTCGGTTGCGGCGTTGATGCTGATCGAGCGGGGTGCGCTGCACCTCTTTGACCCTATCGCCCAGTACGCACCCGAATTTGCACAGATGCGCGTGTTGAGCAGCGACGGATCCCTCGTCCCCGCCAACCGACCGATTACGATCGAGGATCTTCTGACGCACCGTGCGGGTTTCACGTACGAGTTTCTGCACGGCTGTCACGTCGCCCCGTACTATCGCGACGCAAGGATCATCCAGGATGGAGGACGTCCGCTCGCCGACATGATGGCGGCGCTCGCACGCCTGCCGCTGGCGCTGCAACCCGGAACCGCGTTCCGCTACAGCGTGTCGATCGATGTGCTCGCACACGTGATCGAACGGGCAACCGGCAACGCGCTGATTGAGACGTTGAACGAACTTCTGTTCGAACCGCTCGACCTGCAGGATACGGCGTTTCAGGTAGCGCCTGAAAAACGCGACCGACTGTTGCCGATGTGGGGCGCGGTCGATCTGCATGGGCTGCCGTCGCTGGAACCAGTCGCACACGAACTCAAGCCGCTCGACGTCGAGGAAATGTATCCAACCGACAACGCGGAATTCCGTCGCGGCGGACACGGGCTGTTCTCGACGTTGCCCGACTATCTCGAGTTCGCCCTCGCGCTACAGGACGGCCAGGGACGAGCCGCCGAACCCTTGCTGTCACGCAAGATGCTCGAGATGCTGCGCGCCAACCGCATCCCGCCGCAACAGCTGCCGTTGCGGATCGGTATGAATGTGATGCCGGGCTACGGCTGGGGACTGATCGGCCGCGTCATGCTTGATTCAGGCCTCGCAGTGGGACTCACCGGCGTTGGCGAGTTCGGCTGGTCCGGTGCCGCGTCAACCTATTTCTGGGTAGACCCGGTAGAACGGATGAGCGGCGTCGTGATGACCCAATACCTGGGGTCGATGGTCCCGTTGTCCGAGGACATGCGTCTCGCCGCGTACCGCATGCTGCCGTAGGCGTCAGCCCATTCGAAACGTAACCGGCATGCTGCGCAGCCCCGATATGAAGTTCGACGCCAGCCATTTCGGCGTACCCGCGAATTCGAACCGCTCGATGCGGGACACGAGCTCACGAAGCATGCAGTCAATCTCCACGCGCGCAATATGCTGTCCCAGGCACACGTGCGTACCACTGCCAAACGCGATGTGCGGCCGCGCATCCCGATGGATATCGAGCTGTTCCGGGCGTTCAAACTTGCGTTCGTCGAAATTTGCCGCACCGAAATAGCGCACCACCTTGTCCCCTTCGCGCAACTGTTTGCCGTGCAACTCTACGTCGCGCAACAGCGTCCGCCGCATGTAGATCACCGGCGACAGCCAACGGAGCATTTCATCGCGAAGTCTGCCGATCAGGTCCGGGCGTGCCCGCACTTCATCGTAAAGCGCCGGACGTTGAATCAGCTCGTGGATACTGCCAGCCACCAGATTGCGGGTCGTATCGCCGCCCGCGTCCACCAGCAGCATGAAAAACAGCTGGAACTCCATTTCATTCAACCGTTCGCCGTCCACTTCCGCATGCACGATCTTGCTCGCCAGGTCTTCCGCCGGGCTGTCGAGTTTGGTGCGATAGACCTTCTGGGCGTAGCCGAACATATCCATCACCGCCTTCATCTGCGCACCTTCCGGCAGCGCTTCCGCCGCGGTATGGATGATCTCGGTGAGCTTGTACAGTTCGCGGCCGTCGTCGAGCGGAATTCCCATGAGTTCGGCAACGACGTACGACGGCAGTTCCCCGGCCACGCTGGAGACAAACTCGCAACCGCCGTCGGCCGCGACCCGGTCGACAATGTCACGCGCCAGCTCGCTGATCCGCGACTGCAGCGCAAGCGCAGGTCCTTTCGTGAATTCGCGACTAATGATTTTGCGAAACGCGGTGTGTTGCGGCGGATCCATCATCAGCATCATCTTCGCATCGCCAGTCGCGAGATCGAGCCCCTGCTCGGGATCGGCGATCATGATCGTGGGTTCGTTGGAGTAGGTGCCGGGGTCACGCCCTGCCGCATCCACGTCCGCGTGCCGTGTCAGCGCCCAAAAACCCGGACCGTTGGCCTCGTCGTGCCAATGCACCGGATCGTGGTCGCGCAGCCATGAGTAAAGTTCGTGGGGGTGGCCCCCATCAAAGGTTTCCGGCCTTAAAAGGTCAACGTTCACGAGTTCCGCGTCTCCGTCTCTCGGACGACCAAGTATAGCGCTGCGCCGATTACGAACCCGGCACGCAGCGGACTCAGGTGCGGTCCGCCGTCTATTCGGCGTATGATCATTGCGAGGCTACGGGAGGGAAACGATGCTGCTCGAACCGTACCGGGTGCTGGATCTAACCCGTCAACGCGGCATGCTCTGCGGACAGATTTTCGCAGACCTCGGGGCCGACGTGATCCAGGTGGAACCTCCCGGCGGGGCCAACGGACGTCACCGCGGTCCATTCGCCGGTGATGTTCGCGACCCGGAACGCTCCCTGTCCTGGTGGGCGTACGCACGCGGCAAACGCAGCGTAGAACTGGATCCCAGCGCAGCCGAAGACGCCGCCATGCTCCAATCGCTGGTCGCTTCGGCGGACATCCTGATCGAGTCCGAGCCGGTCGGAACGCTCGCGCCGCTCGGCCTGGACTACGCGGCGGCCGCCGCGCTCAATCCTCTGCTGATCTATGTCTCAATCACCGGCTTCGGCATCGACGGCCCCAAAGCGCACTGGTACGCGACGGACCTGGTGGTGGCCGCGAGCGGCGGCCCGATGGCAATTACCGGGGACAAGGATCGAGCACCGGTGCGCGTCAGCGTGCCTCAGGCATTCGAACATGCGGCCGCCGAGGCCGCCGCGGGAGCCCTGGTAGCGCTGCACGCACGCACCGCGTCCGGCCGGGGTCAACACGTCTGGGTGAGCGCCCAGCAGGCGATCACGATTGCGACACAGGGCAACAGCCTGGCGCACGAGGTGAACGAGGAGACCGCCCAGCGGATGGCCGGCGGCGTCGTGGCCAACGGGGTGGACATCCGCCTCACGTTCCCGGCCAGCGATGGCTACGTATCTATCACCTTTATATTCGGCGCGACGGTGGGGCCGGCCACACGCCGACTGATGGAGTACGTATGCGAAGAGGGTTTCTGCGACGCGGCCACCCGGGACAAGGACTGGGTGGAGTACGGCCTGCTGTTGGCGGACGGGCGCGAACCCATCGAGGAATTCGAACGCGTCAAACAGTGCGTGGCCGCTTGCACCGCTTCCAAGTCCAAAGCCGAACTGCTTGACGCAGCGATCACACGCCGCCTGCTGCTCGCCCCGATGTCCGACGTCGCCGACGTCGTAAACAGCCCTCAATTCGCTGCACGCGAGTACTTTCGGCACCCCGACGGAGACGGTGAGGCCGCCGGACCGGCCTATCCCGGCGCCTTCGCGCGATTTTCCCAGACACCGCTTGCGACCGGCCGCCGCCCCCCGCAGATCGGCGAACACACCGATGAGCTACGCCGCGAACTCTCAGACATTTCGCGAGACGCGCCTCCGGTCGCGGAAGCTAACGCGGACGATCGCGCTGCGGCGTCCAACGGCCCCCTTCACGGGGTCAAAATTCTGGACTTCATGTGGGCACTCGCCGGACCCGGCGCAACCCGATTTCTCGCAGACTTCGGCGCCACGGTCGTGCGGATTGAATCCACGAGCAAGCTCGACGTGTGCCGCACGATCCGACCCTTCATCGATGGCAACCAGGATCCGGAGTGGTCCGCCGTGTTTCACTCTACGAACGCCGGCAAGAAGATGCTGACCGTCGACCTGACCAACCCGGATGCCAAAGAGCTGATCTACGATCTCGTGCGCTGGGCCGACGTGGTGACGGAGTCGTTCACACCTCGCGCGATGAAAGCACTGGGCTTCGACTACGCCACGCTTCGCACGATCAATCCGGACATCGTGATGTTGAGTACCTGCCTGATGGGTCAGACCGGACCGCTCGCAAGCTTCGCCGGCTACGGCAATCTGGCCGCCGCAATTGCCGGCTTCTACGAACTCACCGGTTGGCCGGACCGGGAACCCGCTGGTCCGTTCGGGGCATACACCGACTACATCGCGCCCCGTTACAACGCGATAGCCGTACTCGCCGCCCTCGACCACCGGCGACGCACTGGCGTCGGACAGCACATCGACCTCGCTCAGGCCGAAGCGTCACTGCACTTTCTATCGCCCGCCGTGCTCGAGTACACCGTGAACGGCCGGGTGTGGGGACGCCTGGGCAACGCCGACCCCGACTTCGCACCACACGGCGTCTACCGCTGCGCCGGCGATGATCGATGGATAGCGATCGCCTGTGAAACGGACGATCAATGGCACAGGCTCGCTCGTCTCGTCGGCCTGGATCCCGAACACCGCGACTATGCAACCTCGGACGAACGGGTTCGCCACGCCCACGCGATCGACGAGGCGATCGCCCGCTACACGGCCGAGAGAGCCAACGGCGACCTGGAAACCCAACTCCAGAGTGCCGGCGTGCCTGCGGCCCGCATCCAGAACGCACCCGAACTGAGCGCCGATGCACAACTGACCCATCTGCGGCACTTCCGGCCGATAGAGCACCCGGAAGCTCAGCGTTCGGTCGTGGAAGCACCGCGCGTACACCTCAGTGCGACCCCGGGCCGGGTCAACGCCGATGTGGCGCCGATGTTCGCGCAGCATATGCAGGAAGTGCTGAACGATCTGCTGGGCTATGACGACGAACGCTTCGGCGAGCTGCTGGTACAAGGCGTGCTGCAGTGACGTCGAGCTGCACCGACGAACCCGTCTCACTGGGTTCTGATTCGGCGGCGCTCGAAGACATCCGCGTCCTCGATCTCTCCTGCGGTCCCGCTGCGGCACTGGCAACCATGATGCTCGCCGACTTCGGCGCTGAGGTTCTGCACGTGCCCCCCGTTGGCAAGGACGCTTTCTCTGACGTGCCTGGCGCACGCGTATGGCGCCGCGGCAAACACCGTTTGCCATTGGATCTCGACAGCGCGGAGGACCTCGCCACTTTCAATGACTTGTGCGGCGTAGCCGACGTGCTGGTCTGCGACTGGCGACCCATTGCCCTTGCCCGCAGAGCCATCGATTTACGCGCGCTGCGCGCCGCGCATCCGCGTCTGACCGTCTGCCACGTGACCGGGTTCGGTTCGACCGGACCCCTGGCGGATTTACCGGGTTACGAACACGCTGTCGCCGCCCACGCCGGCCGCATGATGCTGTTCAGCGGCATCGCAGACCGGCCGGGACCGGTGTTTTCGTCACTCCAGGTGGGCGTGCATGCGTGCGCACAGTCGGCAACCAGCGGCATACTCGCCGCGCTGCTGGCGCGACGCCGAACGGGTTCCGGAACGCTCGTCGAGACGAGCCTGCTGCAGGGGCTGCTCGCCTACGAGCAGGGCGCGATGATCGGACGTCAACTGGCCGACGAACTCGGCGAACACGCGGTGGCGTTGCAACCCACCGCCGGACCTCCACCGCTGCCGACACTGTTTTATCACCCGGCCCAAGCGGCAGACGGACGCTGGATGCAGTTCGGCAACCTGCTGCCGCACCTGTTCGAGAATTTTCTGATAGCCACCGATCTCGTGGATGTCCTCGCAGATCCCGCCTTCGATCCTGCGCAGATGGCGATGACGGACGCCGAAGCCCACGAAGCGTTTCGGGACCGAATGCTGTTACGAATTCAGCAGCGCAACGCCGCAGATTGGATACGCGATTTCACGGACAACGGCGGCATCGTGGCAACCGCATACCAGACGACTCAGCAGGCGCTTGACGACCCCGATCTGATCGAAAACGGGCACGTCGTCTCGATCGACGGTGTCCGCCAGCTGGGACCGGTCGCGCGCCTGAGCTCGACACCGGGGCGGCCGCGTCGGGCCCAAGCCAATGGAGGCGCGGTCGCAGACCGTTGGTTGTCTCCGCAACCGGCAGCGGCCGCCTCCCAGAGGGGAATCACACCATCCGCAGGTACGCACGCCGACAACGCTCCGCTCGCGCATGTGCGCGTCGTGGAGCTTGCCACGATCATCGCGGCCCCCCTCGGCGCGTGCTTTCTCGCCGACATGGGAGCCGACGTCATCAAGGTTGAACCCGTCGGCGGCGATCCCTATCGCAGCATGGCCCACGGTACCGGCGCGGCGCGCGTAAACGCCGGCAAACGCAGCCTGAGCCTGAACCTGAAAACGCCGGCCGGGCGCGACGCCGTGCTGCGCCTGATCGATACAGCCGATGTCGTGATTCACAACTACCGGCCCGGCGTCGCAGAACGTTTGGGGATAGGTTTCGAAGCGGTCGCAGAGCGCAATCCGCGCCTGGTGTACGTTCAGTGCAACGGCTACGGCCCGGATGGCCCCAGCGCGCACCGGCCAAGCACACATCCTGTACCCGGCGCTGCGTTGGGCGGCGCACTGTTCCATCTGGGCGAGCGCGTGCCGGACAGCGTGCAGCCGATCAGCGGCCTACGTTCTTGGACGAGTCGGCTCATGCGCGCCAACGAACTGAACCCCGATCCGAACACCGCGCTGGTGGTAGCCAACGCCGCGTTGCTCGGCTTGAGCGCGCGCGCGCGAACCGGGCGCGGTCAGCGCGTGCTGGTGGACATGTTCGGCGCCAACGCCTACGCCAATCACGACGATTTCGTCGCCTACGCCGGCAAGCCGGAAAGGGCTCTGCCGGACGCAAAGCTCCAGGGTCTTTCCCCAACCTACCGGCTCTATCCGTGCGCCGAATCACAATGGTTGTTTGTTGGCCTCTTGGACAGCTCGGACCAAGCTCGATTCATCGACGTCGTTACAACCGCCGGTTTGCGGGCGCCGAGCCTCAAAGAAGTTCAACGCAACGACGCGGCTGCCGCGGACGCTCTCGGCACATTATTCCTGCGTCAATCCGCAGACGCCTGGGAACGTCTCTGCGTGCCACACGCACTCGCGTGTCTACGCGCTGATGCCGCAATGCCCGCGTCATTCTGGCTAACCGGCGAACAACCTCATGCGCTCGAGTTATCGCAGCACGTGGATCACCCGCAGTGGAGCGGCTACCGTCGTCACGGACAGACGGTCACGTGCAATGGCACCGCCGTGCTCGGCGGCGCGCAACTCGCCGGCCAGCACAATGACGAGTTGTTGCGCGAGATCGGCTACAACGGCGAAACAATCGCGACCCTCTACGCAGACGGCGTCCTCTGGCACGATCCGTACTTCGACTAGGGTCCGTTCGCACACGCGCCACAAACCGGAAGGAGACATAGTTATGACGACATGGACCGAAAGTCACATGCGCTCGGTTTTCGAGTCTGTAAAGAACTGGGGACGTTGGGGCGACGACGACGAAGCCGGTGCGTTGAATCTGATCACGCCGGAGAAACGGCGTCAGGCCGCGCAATGCGTTCGCGCCGGCCGCAGCGTCAGTTGCGCCCGCGAACTCGCCGTACAACCGGCTGAAGACAATCCCTATCCGGCGCTGCATATGATGATTCGCGGTGGCGACGACTGCGTGCTCCCCGGCGTAGGTCTGGAGGCCACGATGGATTTCGTTGGCGTTGCGTTTCACGGCATGGCAACGACCCACATCGACGCACTTTGTCATGTGTTCGTCGACCAGCGAATGTACAACGGTTTCGCGGCCACCGAGGTCAAGAGTACCGGCGCACGCAAAGGCAGCATCATGTGCGCGAAGGACGGCATCGTTTCGCGCGGCGTATTACTCGACATTCCGCGCAGCCAGGGGCGCGCGTGGCTGGAACCCGGCGATGCAATTGGCGTCGACGACCTCGAGAAGGCGGAACGTTCCCAGGGCGTACGTGTAGAGTCCGGTGACATTCTGCTGGTAGCGACCGGCAGGGACGCACGGCGGGACAGTACCGGGCCTTGGGTTCCCTTTCGCGACGGCATGGCCGGGTTACACGCGGAATGCGTTCCCTGGTTGCACGAACGCGACATCGCGGTGCTCGGTTGCGACGGGGTATCCGACGCGTTGCCGGGACTTGGCATCGACGGGTGGGCAATGCCGATCCACCAATGCACGCTGGCGGCGATGGGCGTGCATCTACTCGACAACCTGCGACTGGATACGCTGAGCGATGCGTGCGCGGACCTCGCGCAGTACGACTTTCAGTTCACGATCGCACCGCTGCGCGTGGAGCGTGGCACGGGCTCACCGTGTAACCCCATCGCCGTGTTGTAGCAACCGGTACAGACAGCTACGCCACCGCGCCTAATACCAGCTAGTCGAAGACGGGTTTGCGTTTTTCGATGAACGCGCGAAACGCTTCCGCGGCATGCGGGCCGCCGGCAATGTCGAGGTGGTGTTCGGTCTCCAGCGCCAGGTAACTTTCGAACGGCATCGACTCCGCTGCGACGTAGTGTTGTTTCATCAGCCGCAGCGCGGTCGGCGAGCGTTCGAGCAATGTCGTTAGAAACGCTTCGCGTTCGTCCGCGAACGCAGCGTCGTCAAACACGCGCGCTACAAGTCCGACGTCGGCGGCGGTGTCTGCCGAGAACTTTTCGCACACGAACGACAGCTCGCGGGCACGCGCCGCACCGATCAGCCGAGGCAGACTCCACGGCAGTCCCATGTCGCCAGCAACCGCAACGTTCAGGAACGCGGTGTTGAACATGGCCGAGCGCGCCGCGATACGCAGGTCGCACGCACAAGCCCAGCCAAAACCGGCTCCAGCACAGGCGCCGTTGATCGCAGCAACGGTAACCTGCGGCATCCGATGCAGTATGGCCGCAACCTGGAAGTGTTCCCGGTCACAACGCTCCAGAGGATCTCCGTCTGTGGAAGTACCGATCCAGTTCAGATCCGCACCGGGACAGAAGTGTGCTCCTGCGCCGGTTACTACGACCACACGCACGCTCGGGTCGACGCCAATGTCTGACAGCGCCTCGAAGGTCTCTCGAACCATACGGTTGGTCATTCCATTACGCTGTTCCGGACGGTCCAACGTAAGCCGCGCGAGCGGTCCGTCGCGCTCGACCCGGATCGTTTCGTATTGACTCATTCGTGCATTCTCCCACTGTTGAACATCACGCACCCCGCTACTCCTCCCCCATTACAAGAAAGTATGCGGCCAACACACCGCCGACGAGAAAGCAGAGGTACGCCGCGTTCTCCGGACCAACCGATTCGACCAGGTCGCGGATCAACCCGGTAACGCGCCGCGTCTTACTCGACCCGCCGTCGCCGAACGGCGTCTGTTGTGTAAGCAATGCATAACCGAACCAGCCGAAGAGCGCCAGCGACACCACCGCCTGAACGTACTTCATGCCAACCTCAAACCTGGCCGACTGCTGGGGTTCGCGTATCGTGGGCAACAGATACGTTTCGGCCCAGCGCAATCCGATAGAACACCGGCACCGCAACCAGCGTAAGCAGCGTGGCAAACGCAAGGCCACTCATAATGCAGACCGCCATCTCCCGGAAGAACGCATCTGCGAGCAACGGCGCCATACCAGCAATCGTTGTACCCGCCGCGAGCATCACCGGCCTCAGGCGGCTGACGCTCGCAATCAGCATCACTCGCAGCGACGCGCCCTGTTCCATCAGCCGTTTGTCGATCTCGTCGACAAGCACGATACAGTTCTTGATCAGCATGCCCACCAGGCTCAGGAACCCCAGAAAGGAGGGGAAGGTGAACGAAAGATTGGTGGCCACGAGTCCGACCACGACACCACACACGATCATCGGCACGGTGAGCCAGATCACGATCGGCTGACGTAACTGTCCGAACATCAGCACGGTAATCAGAAACATGATCCCAAGTGCCGTCGGAATGTGCACAGTGAGCGAGTCGTTGGCTTCCTGATTGGCCTCGAATTCGCCGCCCCACTCGAAACGGTAACCCGCGGGCAGTTCGAGCGCCTCGACGTCATCGCTGATGCGTTCCAACGTGCGAGTTGGATTGAAGCCCGGCTGGGCGTTCGCGAGCGCACTGATCGTCGGCATGCGGTTGCGCCGATAGATCGTTGCGTTCTCCGGTACAAGCTCAAACCCGCTCACGATCTGCGACATTGGAATGTGTTGCTGTTGGCTCGGGCTCCAAACGAGCCTGCCGGTCAACGCTTGCGCATCGCTGCGTTCGTCCCGCGGTGCCCGTGCAACAATCGGCAACAGCTTGTCGCGTTCCCGGTACAGGCCCACCTGCACACCCTCGGTGGCGAACGCGAGCGCTTGGCTGAGTTGTTCGCGGGTGATCCCGGCGCTGCGCGCGCCTACGTCGTCGAACTGCGGCACCAGCGCCAGAGCCGGCTGCCGCCAGTCCGTTGTGCGATCCACCAGGTCGTGCTCGAGGTACACGTCGAGCGCACGTTCGGCCAGGCGTCGCAGCACCTCGGGATTCGGCCCGGAGAAACGCGCTTCGATCTTCCAGCTGCCGCCCGGCGTGAATTCCGAACGCGTGACGCGGACGTGGGCTTCGGGTACTGCCGACTCGATCCGAATCTTGGCCATCTGCATCGCCGCGTTCATTTCCGAAACGTCTTGCACGCGCACCACGTACTGGGCGTACGCAGGATTGGGCTGCTCGGGATTGATGATCGTCATGAACCGCGGCGGACCACGCCCGATGAAGCTGGTCACTGAATTCACGCCGTCCATTTCAGCAAGCGCTTGCTCCACATCGTGTGCAGACGCAATGGTCGCGTGAATGTCGGTACCCTCCGGATGCCAGGCGTGCACGTAGAACAACGGTGTGTTGGTCGACGGAAAGAATCCGGGTTTCACGAACTGAAACGCCCAGATGCAGGCACCAGTGATGGCGACGATCACCGCCGTCGTCAGCCACGGACGACGAAGTCCAAACCAGAGCAAGCCGCGATACGGCGCGTACATCACGCCGTCATACAACGCGCTTTCGTCGACGGCCTTACCCACGCGCAGTACGTAACTGCCAAGCAGGGGCACTAGCGTTACGGCAAGCAGCCAGCTCAGCAACAACGCGATCGCTACCACCTGAAACAGCGATACCAGAAAGTGTCCTGAGTTGTCGTCCGATAGACTGATCGGGGCGAATGCCATCACGCCGATCACGGTAGCGCCCAGCAACGGAAACTTGGTGCGCTCGACTGCGCGTTCCGCCGCGTCGGCCGGGGCCATCCCGAGCCGCACACCAACGAGCATGCCTTCCGCAACGACGATCCCGTTGTCCACAAGCATGCCCATCGCAATCATCAGCGCACCGAGCGATATTCGCTGCAGCTCAATGCCTGCAAACGACATCACCAGCAACGTGCCGGCCACCGTGAGTAACAGCACCACCCCCACCACCGTACCCGCACGCCAGCCCATGAAAACGCAAAGCGCGAGCACGACCGTGCCCACCGATAGAAGAAGGTTGGTCAGGAACGTGCGCACCGCTTCGTCCACCACGGCATGCTGCGCGTAGATCGGGGTAACCGTCACACCCAGCGGGAGCAGGTCCGTCACGTCGGCAAGCGCCGCGTCTACGGCTGCGCCGACCTTCACGACGTTAAGTCCGGGCACCACCGACACGCCGATCACGAAAACGTCTTCGCCGTCGTGGCGTATGCGGTGCGTCGGTACCTCGACCTGCTCGCGGACAACCCGCGCAATATCCCCGAGGCGAAGAATCTCCGTGGAACCGGGCCGCCCGATGCGCATGTTCGCCACCGCATCGACGCTGTCGAACCCAATCTCGGGCGCAATTCGCAGACGGCGGTCGGCAATTGTCAGTGTCCCGGCAGGTACGACCCGGTTCTCGGTGCCGATGCTCGCGAAAAGCTGCTCGATCGGAAGGCCCAACCGAACCAGGCGGGCGTGATCGATCTCGACGAATATCGCCTCCTGCTGGAGTCCCGTTGCCACGACCTTAGCGACCCCCTCAACCCCTTCCAGCGTAGTAACGATCCGGCGCGCCACGTCGCGTTGCTCCGCGTCCGAGTAGCCCGCCGCCGCCACCGCGTAAAGCACGCCGAAAACGTCACCAAAATCGTCCTCCACCAGCGGTACCCCGCTGCCGGGAGGTAGCGCCCGTTCTGCCTCACGAACCCGGCGGCGCAGTTCGTCGAAAATCTGCGGCGTTTCCTCTACCCCCCATTGTTCCTGCAGCTCGACCGTTACTTCAGAGCGGCCCGTGAGTGACTTCGACGTGATCTTTTCGATGTAGGGAAGCTGCTGCAGCGCTGCTTCGATCACATCGGTTACTTCCTGTTCGACTTCGCGCGCCGAAGCACCCGGATACTCGGTTACGACCAGAACCATCTTGATTGGAAATGCCGGGTCTTCGAGGCGGCCTACATTTTCGATGCCGTACCAACCGCCGACCATACAAACCACCGCCAGTAGCCACGGATACAGCGGCCGTTCGATCGAGAAACGCGCGATCGTTTGCACGTCAGTGCTCAAGCGGCCGCACGCGCATGCCATCCTGCAGACGTTCGGCGCCCGTGGTTACGACACGATCGCCCGCCTGCAATCCCTCGATCACCGGAACACCGTCACGGCCCGGTGCGCCGACCCGAACACTGCGCCTCTCCACGTCGCCTTCCTCGTTAGCCAGCACCCAAACGAACATGCTGCCATCCGGCGCCCCGATCACCGCGGCCGGCGGCAGCAGGATGCGATGGTCAACGCCATTACTCAGTTCAACGAACACGGTCGTCGTCATACCGGGCAACAGGTTCAGATCGGCTGGTCGATCCATCGCAAACGAGACTTCGTAGGTTTGCGCCACGGAATCCGCTTCCGTGCGGTTTTCGCGAACCGTGAGCGGGAACCGCCGCGAAGGCGCAAACTCGAATTGACAGTACGTGTCCGTTACGTCGGTCGCCGAAACCGTCGCGAACAGGTGCTCCGGAATATTCGCGACAACCAGAAGTTCATGGAGATCGTGCAGCCGAACGATGGGGTCGGCCGCACGAACGTTCACAAAGCTGTCCACATAGCGCCGGGCCACCAGCGCGTCAAAGGGCGAGATCAGTCGCGTATCGCGCAGTGTCTCGCGCGCGCGTTCGAGGCGGACCCGTTGCAACTCAAAAAACGAGCGCGCGTCATCTACATCGGAGCGCGCGATCGCGCGCTGTTTCAGAATGCGCTCTTTGCGTTGCAGATCCTGCCGCGCCAGTTTGAGCTGCACCTCCGCCTCACGCACCGCCAGCTGAAACTCCGTGGGATCCAAAGCCGCTACCAGCGCGCCGCGTTCCACCGTCTGGCCCTCCCGGACCGGAAGCTGTTGCAACGGGCCGGACACCTCGAACGCCAGGTCGATGGATTTGGCGGCCTCAATCCGGCCCACGAAAGACAGCTTGCGGGAATCCGGCGACACCGTAACCTCGAGGATGCGCGCCGGGCGCACCGATTGCGGTTCCGCGACCGGATCGGCCCGATCGGTGCACGCCGCCAACAGCAGAACGCCAATCGCAACGATCCCAGCGCGATGCACGGATTCCCAACCCAACAGGGCGCGCCGCGTCACCTGGACGCCCCGTCAGCGGCCACCGCCAATTCAACGATCCGTTCCACAATCTGAGACCGCTCGGCCGCATCGATCGGCAGCAGGTTCAGCACCTCCAGAAAGCGCAAGCCCTCCACTGCGAGGAACACCACCAGGGCCCCGACCGGATCCGCCGCGGACCGTGCCTCATGCAACGTTGCTGCCAGCATGTCACGCGCGGGATGCAGAAGTTCGGGGTCTTCAGCCGCTGCCGCCAACAGCGCCAGCGACAACGCACGTTCGCGAGGCCGAACCTGGGTTTCCGCGTCGGCCCGCGCACTCACGGGACCCAACGCGTCGGCCTGTGATCCGCGTCTGCGAATCGCGCTCAACAGATGTTCGAGCATCCCGCGCAACAGAGCGTGCTTGTTGGGAAAGTGATACAGGAGCCCGCCCTTGGAGATGCCAGCGGCCTGCGCGACCGCGTCGATCGTCAGATGCGCCGCACCCTGCGACTCCACGACGCGGGCGGCGGCTTCCATAATCGTGACGCGTTGATTTGCCCTGGGAACCATTCACCGACTGTACACACTCGAGACTAAACCGTCCAGACGGTACAGTTTCCAGAGCGCAAGAATAGAGCATTAAAAACAGCGGGTTACAGCGACTACGTGATTACTCTTTTGGAACGGAGCTCTGCTATGCCGTCGGCGCTGAGCCCAAGCGAAGCGAGGATCGCCTCATTGTCTTCGCCCACCGCGTGCGCTGCGGTCCGCACTCGTGTAGGCGTCCTGGAAAACTTGGCGACCGGTCCCAGCAGCGGCACCCGCTGACCGTCGCGCAACTCCGTTTCCTGCAACAGCGCACGCGCCTCGATATTGGGGTCCGCTACCGCAGTGGGGAAGTCGTGTACCGGTGCGACGGGTAAGCCCGCATCGCCACACACCTGCACCACAAACGCCTGCGACTGCTGCGCGCACCATTGCGCGACGATCGCATCCACAGCCTCGCGGTTGGCCGTACGCGACACGGTGTCCGCAAAGCGGGCATCGGTGACCAGATCCGGCGTGTCCATCAGGTCGCACATGGCTTTCCAGTGTGGATTGAGCGACATGCCGAGAAAAACCCAGCCGTCGCGGCATTCGTACGTATTGAAAGGCGCCACCAACGGAAACTGATTGGCCGACCGCTCACACGGAATACCAACGCGCGCCATACTCGGAAACATATTGGATGCCCCGAGGATCGCGTCGAACAGCGCAACGTCCACATGCTGCCCCTCCCCGGTCTGATCACGGTGACGCAACGCCGCCAGCGCAGACATCGCTGCATGCAGGCCTGCCAGATCGTCGCCGAGAAACGTTGGTGCTTTCACCGGACCGCCGTCGATTTCGCCGTTCAGCGACATCCAGCCCGATTGCGCCTGTACCAGCGGGTCGTATCCCGCCCGGTGCCGGTGCGGCCCGAACTGTCCGAATCCGCTGATGGACACGTACACCACCGCCGGATTGACCGTGGCAACGTCATCGTAGCCGAGTCCCCATTCGGCAAGCGTGCCCGGTTTGAAGTTCTCGACCACCACGTCTGCTTTTGCGGCCAGCTCGAGCACGATCGCCCGACCCTCGGGGGCGTGCATGTCCAGACCAAGATTTCGCTTGTTGCGATTGACGGTTTCGTTCAGCAGCGACAGACCATCGCCACTCGGCAGATGCGGGCCGAGCAATCGGCCGATTTCGCCGTCCGGGTGTTCGATCTTGATAACATCCGCGCCCATGTCGGCCAGCAGACAGGCGGCCATCGGTCCTGCCCAGGACGTCGTGATGTCGAGCACCTGCAGCCCCGCGAGCGGACCGGTCGAGTCGGCTGCGGCTCGTTTGTAAAACGTGTTCCTGTCCATTGCGGTATTCCTTCTGGATAACAATCAAAAGCTCGGCCGTGTGCTGTACGGCGTCAGCTGCAACTCGTGCGTCCAGCAGGAGCGGTCCTGCGAGTGCAGGTAGAAGTACGCATCAGCAATACTGGCCGGGTTCATGATCAGCTCCGGGCGCTTGCGGGCGATGTCCAACGCACGCGTGCCCGGTGAGTCGATCAGGCCATCGACGATAATGTTGGCCACATGCACCCCATGCTCGGAGTACTCCTCCGTGAGCACCTGTGCAAGCGTGCGCATCATTACCCGGGGGTAGTAGAGCGACTGGCCCGTAAGCCGTTTGCGGCCGCGCAACGCCGCGGCGTTGTTCGTAATCAGAAAACTCCCGCTGCCGCGCTCACGCATGGCCGGCAGTACCTGTTTCGCCACCAGGAAAGGTCCCCGGCTCGAAATATGTTGCGCGGTTTCGAACATTGCGTCCGGTACGAACTCGAGCAGTTCCTGGTCCGGTGGCAGGTCGCGGCCTTCGAGATATCCGGCGTTGTAGATCAGCACTTCGGGCTCACCTGCATCCCCCCGGATCTGCGCAAACGCAGACTCAACCGAGTCGGGCTCGGCAAGATCGAGTTCGACGATCGCGCATCGCCCACCACGGCTGCGCACCATGTCGCTGAGCGCCGACGCGTTTGCAGCATTACGGGTCGTCAGCACAACGAAGTGCCCGGCTGCAGCGAACCGCAACGCCAGCGCCCCACCGATACCCCATCGGGCGGACTCCGGCATCGAACGATCGTCCACCGGCCCGCCGTGTGCCAGATGGGTGTTCCGTCCATCTGCTTGCCACTTCGATGTAGCACCGACAATGACCGTGACCGGCAGTCCGTCACCATTCAACGATCGATCCGGCATATTTCCCCTCGCACGTTTCCGCTGTAACAGAACCTACAAATATACCAGCGGCCGACCTCCCGTCGTCCTGCGGCCGCAGACGCAGCCGGCGCTCTTTGCAGGTACTCCGGGATAGGATAGATTGCGCAACGGGACACGGGCGGATTGCGCTCAGGCGCAACGCCGCCACACATCTGACAACTTCTGTCTGAAACGGCTTCGGCCGTCGAAAAGCCAACCCGAACTACCAATCTGGAACAACAAGGGGAGTCATGAGATACGAAGCACCCACCACCACGAAGGAAGCGGTGACGCTGCTGGCGAAAGCCAAAGGCAGCGCCTGCATCCTTGCCGGCGGCACCGACCTGCTGGTACGGATGAAAAGCGGTCTGACCGAGCCTGATGTTGTGGTCGACATCAAGCGCATTCCATCCATGGGTGAGATCCGAAAATCGGACAGTGGTTTTCGCATCGGCGCAGCCGTACCCGGCGCCGCACTGAACGAGCACACCGCATTGAAGCGTGCGTGGCCCGGCGTGGTAGAAGCCGCCAATCTGATCGGCTCCGACCAGATTCAAGGCCGCTGCACGATGGCCGGCAATCTCTGCAACGCATCCCCCGCCGCAGATAGCGTACCCGCACTCGTCGCTGCAGGCGCTAAAGCAAAGATCGCCGGGCCTAAAGGTCGCCGCACCGTTGCTGTCGAAAAGGTCGTAACCGGCCCCGGCAAAACGAGCCTCGGCAAAGGCGAAATCGTCGAAGCCATCACGTTACCCAAGCGCCCAGCCCGAACCGGAGATGCCTACCTTAGATTCATTCCCCGCACGGAGATGGACATTGCCGTGTGCAGCGCCGGCGTATGCCTCACGCTCGGCAGCAAGGGCGTCATCAAAAAGGCACGCGTCGCACTCGGGGCGGTTGCTCCGACCGTCGTGCTGGTACCTGAAGCTGCGGACGCACTGATCGGCTCCAAGCTAGACGACGAGGCTCTGGTGGCGCTCGCTGCGGCATGCGAAGCCGCTTGCGCGCCGATCGACGACAAGCGGGGTACGGTGGAATTTCGAACCGAAGTGGCTGGAGTGCTGGCAAAGCGCGCCGCCCGAATTGCTTATCAACGCGCGGGAGGTAAATGATGGCCGGCGTTCACGTACGAACAACAATCAATGGCGACGCAGTGGAATTCGCCTGTCCCGGCGACGAAACACTGCTGGACGCGCTGCGCGACCGGGTTGGCCTGACCGGCGCGAAGGAAGGTTGCGGAACGGGCGATTGCGGTGCCTGCAGCGTCACGCTGGACGGCCGCTTGGTCTGTTCCTGTCTGGTGCTCGGCGCGGAAGCGGACGGGCGCGAGGTGGCAACGGTGGAAGGACTCGCGCGCGGCAACACGCTGCACCCGCTGCAACAGCAGTTCATCGATCACGCGGCCCTGCAGTGCGGCGTCTGCACCCCCGGTTTTCTCGTCGCCGCCAAAGCGCTGCTCGACCACAACCAGGACCCGAGCGAAACCGAGATTCGCTACGCGCTTGCGGGCAACCTGTGTCGATGCACCGGATATGACCGTATCGTCCGAGCCGTGCAGGCCGCGGCGAAGGACCTGGCCAAAGAGGCAGCAGCCGAGAAGCGCAAGAAAGCTCGAAAAAAGGCGAAGAAGTAGATCCGGACACCCGCTCATAACACGTAACAAACCCGCCGGACGCGCGAGAGACGTCCGACCCGGTGAATGAATCAGGAGAAGGAACATTGGCTTTAGACACCAGTTTCACTAATCAACAGTTCGAGCAGGTCGGTACCCGACCGCCGCGTCCGGACGGAATCGACAAGGTAACGGGTCGAGCCCGCTACGGTGCCGACGCATCGGCCCCCGGCCAGCTGGTCGGCCTGATCCTGCGCTCTCCGCACGCACACGCGAAGATACGCAGCATCGATACATCGAAAGCGGAAAAAATCAAAGGCGTGAAGGCCGTCATCACGTGCGACGACCTGCCCGATCTCACCAACGGCGACCGGGCGACGCTCGATATACTTGAGAACTGCATGGCGAGAGGACGCGCGCTCTATGACGGCCACGCGGTCGCTGCGGTGGCCGCCATCGATGCACAGACGGCACGTAAAGCACTCAAAGCCATCAAAGTGGACTACAAAGTACTGCCGCACGTGACCGACGTGGACGAGGCCATGAAGCCGTCCGCACCCGTCATACAACCCTGGGTGCGCACTGTCGGCGTCGACCCGGCGCCGGAAAAGGCGTCCAACATCGCCCAGCGTTCCCAGTTCGGTCATGGCGACGTGGAAGCCGGTTTCAAACAGGCCGACGTCATCATCGAGAAGAGTTACAAAACCGAACAGACCCACCAGGGGTACATAGAACCGCACGCCTGTCTTGCCAGCGTAGGCCCCGATGGCCACGGTGAACTCTGGGTAACTACCCAGGGCCACTTCACGTTTCGCAACATGTGCGCATCGCTGCTGGGCATGGACGTCGCGAAACTCAAAGTCACATCGTCCGAGATCGGCGGCGGCTTCGGCGGCAAAACCCACGTGTGGATGGAACCGGTTGCGCTGGCGCTGTCGCGCAAAGCCAACCGTCCGGTCAAGGTCGTGTTGACGCGCGACGAGGTGTTCCGCGGTACCGGCCCCACCTGCTCTACATCCATTGACGTGAAGATCGGCGCAACGCGGGATGGCCGGGTAACCGCAGCCAGCGCAACGCTGCGCTACCAGGACGGCGCGTTTCCGGGCATCTGGGGCATGCTTGGAGCCATGACTGCGTGGGCATGTTACGACCTCGAAAACGTCGTAGCGGTTGCGTACGACGTGCTCGTGAATCGACCAAAGGTTGCCGCCTACCGGGCACCCTCCGCGCCCATGGCCGCGTTCGCCGTGGAGAGCACGATGGACCTCGTCGCAGAGGAGCTGGGGATGGACCCGGTGGATTTCCGGTTGCAAAACGCAGCCAGAGAAGGCACCCGCGCCTCGTACGGGCCCACCTACGGACCCATTGGTATTGTCCCGACCCTCGAAGCCGTAAAAAACCACCCGCATATGAAAGCGCCGCTGAAAGAAAATCAGGGACGGGGCATGGCATGCGGGTTCTGGTTCAATTTCGGCGGCCAGACCTGCACCGACCTGAACATCGGCGTGGACGGTACCGTCAACCTCACCGTCGGAACCGTCGACGTCGGAGGTTCGCGCGCGTCGCTGTCGCTGATTGCCGCCGAAGAACTCGGCGTGCCCTACGACAAGGTCAAGTGCACGATCGGTGATACCACCTCTCTCGGTCACAACGACACAACGGAAGGCAGTCGCGGTACGTTCTCCTCCGGCATGGCCACCATTTTCGCGGCGCGTAACGCAATCAACGTGTTGAAGGAGCGCGCCGCGAAGACCTGGGACATCCCGGTAGAGGATGTGGAATGGAAGGAAGGGAAAGCGGTCGCGAGCGGCGTTGCGCACAGCAACCTGGCTCCGCTCTCACTTCAGGAAATTGCGGCTAAATCTCCGACCACCGGCGGACCCATAGCCGGCCACAGCGAAGTCGTCGCAGACGGCGCGGGCGTCTCGTTCGCAAGCCACATCTGCGATGTCGAGGTAGATCCCGAAACCGGCTCGACGCGGGTCCTGCGATACACCGTTGTACAGGACGCCGGCAAAGCGATACACCCGGACTACGTGGAAGGCCAGTTCCAGGGCGCTGCCGCACAGGGCATTGGTTGGGCCCTGAACGAAGAGTACATCTATGGCAAAGATGGCCGGCTGGAGAACCCGGGTTTCCTCGACTACCGGATTCCGGTGTGCTCGGATCTCCCGTTCATTGACACGATGATTCTGGAGATACCCAATCCCGGTCACCCGTACGGCGTTCGAGGCGTCGGTGAAACGTCGATCGTGCCGCCGCTCGCCGCAATCGGCAGCGCTGTCTCCAACGCTGTAGGGGTTCGTATGAACCACGTGCCGATGTCGCCGCCGCGCATTCTCAAAGCCATCAAAGACCAGCGCGGCAGCTGACGGGACACGATGGCGCAGGTGCACGTGACCGGCGCGCTGCGCGACGCGCTGGATGGAGCGGCCTCGGTGATGATCGAGGCCGCGTCGATCCGGGAGTTGCTGCGCAAGCTGGTGGAACGGCACCCGCGCATGCAGCGCCACATTGATGAAGGCATCGCGGTGTCGATCGACGGAGACATCTATCGCGACGACTGGAGCCAACCCATTCCCGCCGGCGCGGAGGTGTACCTGTTGCCCCGCATACCGGGCGGTTAACGACATACTGAGGACCACACCACGCGATGAAACTCGGACTCGGAATCGGCCCGGCCGGACCACCCGGCGGGCAACGCATCATCGACCTCGCCCAGGAGGCAGAAGCCCTTGGTTACGACACGATATGGTGTCCCGAAATCTACGGCATGGATTGCTTCACGCCGCTCGCGTGGATCGGGGCCCACACCGAGCGCATCAATCTCGGCACGTCGATCATGCAAATATCGGCCCGCACACCGGCCAGCGCGGCGATGCATGCGGTCGCCCTCGATCACCTGTCCAATGGCCGACTGATTCTCGGCATCGGCGTGTCCGGCCCCCAGGTTGTGGAAGGCTGGTACGGCATGCCGTATCCCAAACCGCTCGCGCGGACGCGCGAATGGTTGACCATCTTCCGCCGGATCATCGCGCGCGAGGGCCCGGTGAGTTTCGACGGCGAACATTATCAGCTGCCCCTGCCCGGAGGTACCGGACTTGGTAAACCGCTGAAGCTGATGCAGCACCCGCTGCGTGACCACATCCCCGTATACCTCGGCGCCGAAGGGCCTAAGAACGTCGCCCTGGCTGCAGAAATCTGCGACGGCTGGATACCGATGTTTCTTTCGCCGTATCGCATGATGGACCAGTACAGCGATGCCATGCGCATACGCAAACCGGATTTCGAGATCGCCGCAGCAGTGCCCGTGGTTGTAGACGACGACGTCGATCGGGCGCGCGCCCAGATCAAACAGAACGTCGGGTTCTACGTCGGCGGGATGGGCGCGAAATCATTCAACGTGCACAAGGATCACGTGAGCCGCATGGGCTACGCCGACGCCGCGCAGGAGATCCAGGACCTGTTCATGGCCGGAAAGCGCGATCAGGCCTTTGCCGCGGTACCGGATGCATTGATTGACGAGATCGCGCTGTGCGGTCCGAGAGACCGCATTCGCGAACGCCTCGCGGGCTGGAAATCCAGCCCGGTAACCCAGTTGAACATCGGCACCGCCAACCGCGACACGCTGCGTCTGTTCGCCGAGGAACTGCTGTAACCCGCACGGCCGTAACCGCGCGTTCCCGTTCGGCAAACATCGAACGGATCACAGTTTCACGGCCGGGTTAGCGTACAGTCGAGGCGTACTGTTGCAAACGCGGAAAGGGCAATGCGAAACCCCGGGCGCGACCGTTTTCCTTCAAGCCGGATCCAGCGCATGGTGCTCGCCGCGCTCTGTATATTGAGTCTCGGTAGCGCCAGCGCTGCCGAAACCCTCACGCGCGGCGCCGCCATTGCCGGACCTCAATTCGATCGCGCAGACGTATCACAGCCGGCAGCCGCGGGCTCCGGTTGCGAGTCGCCGGACAGACCGCCCGAAGGCGTATCGCCCGAACGGTGGCAGATGTTCCTCGACGCCGTCGATGCGTTCCGAGCGTGCATCGATCACCGGGTCGAATCTCATCAGCAGGCGGCCGCGTTTCACAGCGCCGCCGCGCGACGGGCCGTCGATGAATGGAATCTGTTCGTGCGCCACTCGCTGAACGCGCCCGAAGACTTCCCATTCCCGCCCCAAGCCAGCGACGATCGCGAACCCGCGGATCCGAGGCAGCAGGTCATTTCGGGCAACTGGGACGGACGGGCGCTGAAGGATCAGTTCTAAAGGGCCGCGTCAGATAACGGCTCCGGCGCGCAACGCGGCAACCTGATCGCTGCTGTAACCGATTTCGGCGAGCACCTCCTCGGTATTCTCACCCAGAACCGGCGCGTCGGCACTCGACGTTAGCGGCGTTTCACTCATCGCAATGGGCGCACCCACCACCTTCCGGTCGCCGTCAGCCGTCGGCACACGTTGCAGGTATCCGTTTTCCCAGACCTGAGGGTCGGCAACAACACCGGCGTAGTCCCGTACCGGCGCATAGCGCACTCCAAGCTCCCGGAATACGGCGCACCACTCGTCGGTTGTGCGCTTCCTGAATGCCGGGGTCAACCGGTCGAACAGTTCATTCAAATCGGCTCTGCTGGCAAGCAAACCCTGGTACCGGGAGTCCAACGCCAGCTCCGGATCGTCCATAGCAATGAAAAACGCATCGCGCGCATCCGGAGGCACGCCAATGACTCCGATCCACCCATCTGCGGTCTGAAAGATTCCGTACATCCCGCGCAGCAGCGGATGGCTGAAGTGACCTCTGCCCGGTACGTTACCGGTAAGCAGGTAGTGGGTGATCTCCGATGCCTGGGCCCAGATCTGTCCACCCAGCAGCGACACCTCCACGCGCTGCCCGGCGCCGGAACGTTCCCTGTGAAAAAGCGCCGCGAGCACGCCGCTGGCAAGGTTCTGGGACGCGATGTGGTCGGCAATCGTCGCGCCTACCGGCGTCAGCCGGTCACCGTCGTGCCCAATCGTGCTTATCAGACCACCCGCCGCCTGGCCGGCAAGGTCTGCACCTTCGCGCAGTGCGTCGGGTCCCACCGGGCCGAACGCACTACCCGCCGCCCACACCAGCCGCGGGTTGATCGCTTGTAACGCGTCGTAGCCGAGGCCCCACGCATCCATCGTGCCGGGTTTGAAATTGCTGATCACCACGTCGGCGTTGCGCGCGAGCTTTCTGAAAACTTCGACACCCTCGGGTTTGCGAAGATCCAGCGTCATACTCCGCTTGCCGCGATTGCTGCCGCTGAAATAGGCGCTGCGTTGGTCGACTTCGCTGCACCAGATCCACCGCGCCTGATCGCCCATGCCCGGCAGCTCGACCTTCAACACGTCCGCACCCATGCTGCACAACAACGCAGCCGCCTGCGGACCCTGCACCAGCAACCCCACATCGAGAACGCGGATCCCCTCCAGCGCCTTTGCCACAATACGCCTCCTACGCGATCGGGGCCGTTTGCCCGACCGGCGCTCGCGCCCGCCGCAACACCGGGGTCATCAACACCAGGCCCACCAGAAAGCAGGCGATGGCCACCGCCGCGTTGCCGCCGAAATCTCCGGTCGTATCGCGAATCGCTCCGCCAATGAACGGAGCCAACGCACCGCCCAGCAGAACAAACGCAGGATGCGCGCCGGTAAGTCGCCCGCTGCCGTCGAACCGCGCCAACGCACCGAGCACAAGCGGCATGATCGCGAGCGGCAACGCCGCGAACAGCGGTGCCGCTGTCGCAAAGGCAGCGAGGCTGTCTGCCTGTACTACCGCCCACGACGCAACCATCAATGCTACTGAAACGACAACAACCGCCACACCCGCGGGCACGCGTGTGGCAAGCGCTGCTGAGAGCAGCGGAAAGGCAATCGTAAGCAGGCTGGCGCCCATCATTACGTAGCCGATTTCTGCGGCGGACAATCCCACTTCACGCGCCAGCCGAACGAGAAACAGCGCCAGCAGGCCATGACCGAAAAAAAACACACCCATGCCAAGAAGGGCAACCCAACCTTCGCGACCCGCCGCGGGTGGCGGATCCACCGCACTGCCGCCCGCCGCGTTCCTGCCGGTAGACAACCGTGGAGCGCTCCGTACAAACGCGATCCCGACCGCCGCCAGCAGCACGTATACAGCGTACAGACCATCCAGTGCATTGACGCCCAGCTGCTCGAGCTGCGGGTAACGCTCATGCGCCACCATCGCGCGCGGCAACAGGTACGCGAGAATCATGGCCATCACCCCGACCATCGCGTTGATGACGCCAAAGGTGTTCTCCGGCGTCGCCGAACGACCGGCGGTTGCCATTACCGTCGACACCACCATACCAAGCGCAATCCCGGCTCCAGCGCGCAGCGGCAGCAACAGTCCAATGCCCTCCGGCAGAAGCGACAACGCGTTCAGTCCAACGATCGCGACGATGCCTGCATAGTAGCGGCGGTGCGGATGCGCGCTCGGTTTCCGCGCAAACCACAGATTGCCTGCGGCAATACAGAACATCTCCGTGGAGGCGACCAGACCCGCGTCCACGTTCGATACGCCCAACGCGAGCGCGATTGCATCGACATTGAACGCCATGCCGAGCGATGCGGAAAAAGCCAACAACATCAATGCAGTTAAAGAGAGAAGTTCGAGTCGGGTGAACTCGACCCGAGGCGCTACCCCGGCGGCAACGGATGGCTCGCTCAATCCAGTTCCGCCCAGGCGCGCTGCGCCGCATCCAGCGACAGCACATCTTCGTCATTTATGGCTTCCAGGCTCGAACCCGCCTCGTCGAGATAACAGATCTCCCCCTGGAGGCAGGTCCGCCCA
The DNA here is from genome assembly GCA_965216695.1 of Candidatus Azotimanducaceae bacterium. Taxonomy (GTDB): domain Bacteria; phylum Pseudomonadota; class Gammaproteobacteria; order Pseudomonadales; family Azotimanducaceae. The sequence continues at coordinate 1,085,272 of OZ244212.1, forward strand.
TCGATGTTCTCGAATGGGAAGAACCAGCTGAGATGCGCATGAGACACATACCAACGGCCGGTATCGACATCGGGTGTGCCTTGCGCGGCGAGAAAATCACCGGGCATCTGCTGCCACCACTCGCCATCGCAGGCCACTCCCCAGTCGGCCACCGCGCAACGGTGAATGGCGAGCTCCACGAGGCTGCTACGCGAGTCCCAGATGTCGCGGTAGAACTGCTGAACCGCCTCCATACCCTCGAGCACTGTATTCCCGTACCCGCCGAAAAACCGGTAGACCGGCTCCGGAACCATCGTCTCGAAGATCGCCGGATCGCCAAGGCACTCGAATTTGAGGTGATGCCTCATGTTGTCGAGCATGGCCCGACCTTCCGGGGTGGGCTGTTGCGCCATCAGGTCCGAATATCGGTGCCAGCCCTTCAGTGGATCGATGCGCACGGTTGCCTCCCCGATAAGGTTCCCCAAACCCTACAGCGCCGAACAACCACGGTAAAGGAATACTCGCGCCCGCTGCGCGCTACAATCGGGGAAGCAAACAAGGGGGCAACGATGGCGGAACGTCTTCGCAAAGGGATCATCTTTTCGGGCGGTGGAACAACCATGCAGCAAATGGTTGCCTTCGCACGCGACGCCGAAGAGCAAGGGGTGGATTCGATCTACGTTACCGAGGCGTGGCGCAGCGGCTTCGTCGGTCTGGCCGCAATCGCGCAGGCGACCGAACGGGTGGAGATCGGCCCCTACATTCTGAACGCCTACGGCCGTTCCGTGTGGTTGACCGCAATGAGCGCGATCGACCTCGACGAACTGAGTGGCGGCCGCCTGGTGCTCGGCGTCGGCAGCGGCAACCGTCACATCAATGAGGACTGGCAGGGCATTCCGCAGACCCGCGTGATTCGCAAAATGTCGGAATACGTGGCGCTGTTGCGCAAAGCCGTATCGACCCAGCTCGGCGATACCCTGCAATGGCAGGGGGACATGCACAGTATGGATTGGGCCCCCGCAGTCGCACCGTTCAGACCAAGCATCCCGGTGTACCTCGCAGCCCTCTACCCGCAGATGACCAGCGTTGCCGGGCGCGTTGCGGACGGTCTTGCACTGGGCGCACTACTGTCCCCCGACTACGTTCGCGACCAGATTCTGCCGCGGTTCCGACAATCCGCCGCAGAGGCGGATCGCAATCCGAACGATCTCGGTGTTTACGTGGCGCCATTTGTCTCCGTAGGCGACGACCGGGAAGCGGCCCGCGACGCCGCTCGCGCAGCCATCTGCCACCTGTACTCGCCGCTGCCGCACCCTTACTACGACCACGTGTTGCGCGAACAAGGGTTCGCAAAGGTTGCCGACGCGTGCACCCGCCACGTCCCGGAGGGCCGCATCGACCACGCCGCCGAAACGATCACCGACGACGTGCTGGACACGGTAACCATCACCGGCACAGAGGCCGAGTGCCGGCAACGTCTCGACAGCTTTGCGGGCACCGTCGACCAGGCACTGCTCGTCAACGTGAATTACTCCGGTGATTCCGAAGCAGCACTACTCGACGGTTTCCGCCGCCTGATTGCCGTAGCCGCCCACTGAGCCGAGGCCGAACGTTCATCATGTGAGCGCAATCACGAGGTTTGTTGAAGCAACGAACATTTCGCCGTGGACTCTATGTCTATATATCCATATACTTGGATATATAGATAGTAATTAACAACAAACCCGGCAACACCATGACGCCCCTACCCCAGCCCGACGCTACCTCCACACACCTCAATGAAAACTGTTTCTGCGTGCCGCTCGACGAAACCGGATTGCGAGGTTTCGCCAGTCGGGAACTGCCGGAACTCGACGAATCAACCCGCGCCCAGTTCATCGCTGCGGTAGCCCGTCATCCGGTTTTCATCAGTAGCCTGGCCGCGCAAAGAGTTCACCAGGCGGTCGGCGCGCTGCACCGGTTGTTTCGGTTACACGGATATCAGCAAAAGGTACTGAAGCGCAGTCCGGCGATCGCGGCGCGCGATCCGGTATCGCCAGGGCTGCTCTATTCGTTCGACTTTCATCTCTCGTCCGATCCGCACGCGTGGCCGCAACTGATCGAAGTAAACAGCAACGCGGGCGGAATGATGCTGGCGCTCCTGGCCGCCCGCTACCAGCAGTCTGCCACGCAGTCCGAATGCGCCGTCGAAGCGTTCGACACCGACGATCTCACCAATCAACTTGTAGATATGTTTCTGGCCGAATGGAGGCACACCTCCGGTGCGCGTCAACCGAACGGCATCGCGATTGTGGACGACACGCCGCACGCGGAATTTCTGTATCCGGAGATGCTTCTTTATCGAAACCTGCTGCGGTCCCGCGGAATCCGCGCGCAGGTGGTGGACGCAGGCGCGCTGCAATGGGACGGCACTCGATTGCACGCTCGCCACAACAGCAATGAAACGTTCGATCTGGTCTACAACCGCAGCACCGATTTCTACCTCGACGACCCCCGACACGCGGCGCTGCGAACCGCGTACGAAGCGGGCGTTCCGGTTACGCCGCATCCGCGGGGCCACGCGCTCTACGCCAACAAAGAGAACCTCGTTCTTATGCACGACCGGCACGCTTTGGCGCGCTGGGGTCTGGCGCACGATGACATCGACGTGCTGGCGCGCACGGTACCCGAAACCCGGATCGTACGCGGTTCCGATGCCGCGCTACTGTGGCGCGACCGAAAGCGTTTGTTCTTCAAACCGGCAGCGGCCTACGGAAGCCGCGGCGCCTACCGAGGCGACAAAATCACGCGCCGCACATTCGAGCGGATCGTCGAAGGCGACGACCGTTACGTCGCTCAAGCCTATGCGCCGCCCGGCACGAGGGCTCTGCCGCGCGGCAGTTCACCCGACCGGTTGAAGATGGATCTGCGTTGTTTCACTTACGGCGGAACCGCGCTGGCCCTTACCGCCCGCCTCTACCATGGTCAGACGACAAATCTCCGGACGCCGCAGGGTGGCTTCGCTGCCGTCTACACCGCCGATGCTCCATCGGACGTCGCCACGCAGCCGGCGATCCGCACTGCCCGGCTCAGCGGCTGTTGACGGCCTCGCGCATCTGGCCTCTGAACACCTCGGCCGCGGCCGCCTTTACCGGACCATAACCGCGGACATCCATCGCCAGTGCGGCAAGCTCTGTGGATCGTGCCAGATTCTCCGCTGAAAGACCGGAAATCAGGCGGTCGGCAAAGGATTCGAATTCCGCAATCAACGCACGTTCGAGGCGCCTGTCCTCGGTGTATCCGAACGGATCGAACGGTGTGCCGCGCAGCCGTTTCAACCGGGCGAGCACCCCGAACGCTCGGCGCATCCACGGCCCAAACGTACGTTTTAGCGGCCTGCCCCGCGCGTCGCGACCGCGACTGATCAACGGTGGTGCAAGATGGTATTGCACCCTGTACTCACCGTCGAAGCGCTCGGCCAGCCGTTTCGCAAAACCAGGATCGGTGTGCAGGCGCGCCACCTCGTACTCGTCTTTGTACGCAAGGAGTTTGAACCACGACCGCGCGATCGCCGCAGTGAACGCGTAATCCGCCTCGCCGGCTTCTGTGTCGGAGTGCACGCCCGCAGCACGATCCTCCGCTGACCGCGCCCGGCCGACCAGTTGTTCGAACCGGCGTGCGAGACCTTCACCCTGATACTCGACGAGGAAGCGCCTGCGGTGCGTGATCAGTGCATCCAGCGGCATTTCATCATTCACCCCCGAGCCGACCTTGTCAGCCAGATGGAGCTCGACAAACCCGGGTTCTTCGGCGGCCAGCCTACCGATCGCCAGCGCAACCCGGTTCTCATCGGGCTTTACGCCGTTCAGCAGAATGGCCCGCTCGATCGCTTCCAACGAGACCGGAACCAGTCCGGCCTGGAGCGCGGAACCCAGCATCACAACATTGGCATAAATGGTGTCACCAAGAATCTTCCGGGCAATTTCCGCCGCATCGACAACGACCAGTGACGCACAGGCGCCGCGAATGGCGTCCAGCCGGTCTGCGGCGCGCAAGGTTGCGTCCCTGTGCAACACGAAATCCGCTGTGGGCATTTCCGCACTGTTTACCACCGCGTGTGTGCGACTCGGATCGTACGTCAGCGACGCGTCCGGCGACGAACTCACCACAAGGTCGCAGCCAATCAGCGCGTCCGCGCCGCCCGGGTCAATACGCACCTGATTCAGCTCATCAGGCGAGCCAGCCAGCCGCACGTAACTACGCACCGGGCCGAACTTCTGCGCGAAGCCCATGAAGTCGAGCACGCTCGACCCCTTGCCCTCCAAATGCGCAGCCATCGTAATCAGTTGCCCAACCGTCACGACCCCGGTACCGCCCACACCCGTCACCAGAATGTCGTGCACATCACCGGGGGCAAGTTCCGGCGAACGCGGCGCAGGCAGTGCATCGAGCCGCCGTTTGAGTTCCGGCGCCGGATTGGCCGCTTCACGACGGCGCAAGCTCGCTCCGCGCACGGTAACGAAACTCGGACAGAAGCCGTTCACGCACGAGTAATCTTTGTTGCAGGAATCCGCGTCGATCTGACGTTTGCGCCCAAACACCGTCTCTTTCGGTACAACGGACAGGCAATTGGATTCCACCGAACAATCGCCGCAGCCTTCGCAGACGAGTTCATTGATGACCACGTGCGTATCCGGATCCTCTGCCAGTCCCCGTTTGCGACGCCTGCGCAACTCGGTAGTGCAGGCTTGATCGTAGATTAGTATCGTTACTCCGGAGATCTCGCGCAGCTCCCGTTGCACGGCATCCATGTCGCGTCGGTCGTGAAAGGTCGTACGCGCCGGAAAATCCGTCGCCGCGTGCCGGCCCGGGTCGTCGGCGACTACGGCGATCCGCTCAATTCCCTCGGCCCGCATCGACTGCGCGATCCTTGCCACCGTGATCGGTCCGTCCACGGGTTGACCGCCCGTCATCGCTACCGCATCGTTGAACAGGATCTTGAACGTGATATTCGTGCCCGCAGCAACGGCCTGGCGTATAGCCATGGATCCCGAGTGGTAGTAAGTGCCCTCGCCGAGGTTCTGAAAAACGTGGCGGCCGCCGTTGTATCTGGATTTGGCGATCCAGTTGACGCCCTCGCCCCCCATCTGGATCAGAGAACTGGTGTCCCGATCCATCCAGCTGGCCATGAAATGGCAACCGATCCCCGCCAGCGCCTCCGAACCTTCGGGGACCTTCGTGGACGTGTTGTGCGGACACCCGGAGCAGAAGTATGGGCGACGCACGGCACCTGACACATCGACTACGTGGCGGCCGCGGCGGGCCAGTGCGTGTGCCCGCGACGTGAGTTCGAGCCCGGGCATCGCCGCATCCAGACGTCGGGCAACAATCGGCGCCAATTCCAGCGGCGACAATTCGCCAACCCAGGGAATCAACCGCTCGCCGTACTCGTCTTTCTTGCCGACCATGCGTTCGGGCTTGTGTCCGGGATAGTCGTAAAATGCTTCCTTGAACCAGCTCTCGATAATGCCGCGTTTTTCTTCAACAACCAGCACTTCCTGCTTGCCGCGGACGAAATCGAGCGCCTGCCGATTCTCCAACGGCCAGACCATACCCACTTTGTAGACGTCCAAGCCGATGCGTCGAGCCTCCCGAGCGTCGATCCCGAGAAGCCGCAACGCTTCCATGAGGTCCAGGTGCGCCTTGCCGGTAGTGACGATGCCGTAGCGTGCCGCGGGCACGTCGAATATTCGCCGGTCGATAGGGTTCGCCCGAGCAAACGCGAGCGCCGCCTGCTTCTTCGCCTCTAACCGCTCTTCGATCTGCGGACCCGGAAGATCGGGCCAGCGGTAGTGCAGGCCATCCACCGGCGGATCAAAGTCGTTAGGAATCTGGAACGACGGCAACGGCCCTACGTCGATCGAACGGGCCGACTCCACAGTTTCGGAAATGGCCTTGAACCCCACCCAGCATCCGGAGAACCGAGACAGCGCGAAGCCGTACAGACCATAGTAGAGGTACTCCGCCACGCTGGCGGGATTCAGGTGCGGCATCAGGAACGTTAGAAACGCAACATCGGACTGATGCGGCATCGACGACGAGACCGCGCCATGATCATCGCCGGCAACCACGAGCACGCCCCCATTGGGCGAACTGCCGTACGCATTGCCATGCTTGAGCGCGTCACCCGACCGGTCCACACCGGGGCCCTTGCCGTACCAGATTGCGAACACGCCATCGACGTTGCGATGAGGATCGGTCTCGACCTGCTGGGTTCCGAGCACGGCGGTTGCGGCGAGGTCTTCGTTCACCGCGGGCATGAACTCAATGTCATGCGCCGCCAGCAGATCACCCGCCCGCCAAAGCTCCATGTCCAGCGCTCCGAGCGGCGAGCCCCGGTAGCCGCTCACGAAACCTGCCGTATTGCGTCCGGCTTGCCGGTCCAACTGCCGCTGCATCAGCGCAATGCGCACGAGCGCCTGCGTGCCTGTGAGGAACACACGCCCCTGCTCGCGGGTGTAGCGATGCTCCAGCTGGTAGGAATCCACACTCATTGACCGTGTATCAAGTAACCGTGTCGAAACGCCGGAGCGCCGTTGGCAGTCAAGACATCGAAGAAAATCGCGCCCTCACGCACCTCCGACACCACAACCTCCAGCTCACAGGGCATGAGTACCATCGCTGCAAACCGCCCGCCCAGGCGACGAACCGGCCCCGGGTCGCCATCCAAATACCCGTCAACCAATGCGGAAACGGCCATTGCTAGGGTTGCGGTGCCGTGCAGAATGATGTCCGGCAACCGCCCGGCCAACGCAACGCGCCGATCGGTGTGTATCGGGTTCCAGATCCGGGCACATTCGGTATACACGTGCGCGGCGCCTTCACGTACCGGCAGACGGAAGCTCTGTTGCCGCGCCGTAGAGCCGCCAGCACGCGTCGGCGGGTCCGGCAATGCGCCCTCGCGACCCGGTTCTCCGCTGATGGCCACGTCGCGGTAGATGGCCTGCTGATAGGTGCGCACCAGCAGTCTACCGGTCGCCGCGTCACGCGTTTCCAACTGAACCCATTGCGACGCGCCCGGTGCAATCGCTTCCACACCAACCACCTTCGCCCGGGTTTCGACCCGCACGCCCGGGCGGATCGGTTGCAGAAGATGAAGATCATGCGCCGCGTGCACGCCGCGTACCGCTTCCTCCGGCGTTAACGTTTCGAACCCGTCGAGCCGTCTGCCGGCGGTAACGGCCGGCCATTCGACACACACCGGAAACACCGGGTGCGCGAAGATCTCTGCGTTGGCCGTGTCCATGTAGCGCGGATTGCGGTCGCCGATGCTCGCGGCATAAGCCATCAACCAGCGGTCGTCCACATCGTGCACGACCGGCTCCGTCGACTGCCCCAGAATCCGCGTGCTGAGCGGCATGCGGAGTTCCGCGCCTAACCCGAGCCGCCCAGCCGATCGAACTCGTAGGGTTCGAGCGTTGACTGCGCGTGCGTGCGGAACTTATGCCAGCGCCCGCCCCCGTAATAGGCGAGGCTTCCGGGCTCGGCGTTACCCTCACCGTTGTAATAGGACAGACAATCACGCAGCGGCGCGGTAGCTATGTCTGCATCGCGGCAATGCCTGGAATAGGTTTCCTCAGCCTCCTGGTGTACATCAACGATATCCGCGCCCGTCTCCTGCATCGTCTGCAGCATCCACACGACGTAGTCGGAATGTGCGTCGATTGCATCGGTGAAGTTGAAGCTTCCGCCGCCGCCCTGCGGCCCGGTGACGATGAACAGATTGGGAAAGCCGCGACTGTGCAAGCCGAGAAAGGTTCTCGTTCCATCCTCGTTCCATTTCTCGAACAGCGTGCGCCCCGCCCGGCCGCGGATCATGTTGAACGTGGACGCCGCCATCCATTGAAACCCGGTCGCGTAGATCAGCACATCCAGCGGGTATTCGCGGCCGTCGTGCACCACACCCCGCTCGTTGATCTCCGTAACGCCCAGCGGTGCGGTGTCCACGAGCGTTACATGCGGCAGATTGAAGGTTGGCAGGTATTCGTCGTGGAACGTCGGTCGTTTGCAACCATAAGGATAGTATGGCTTCAACGCTGCCGCTGTTGCCGGATCTTCGACAATCGCATCCACCCTTGCACGAATCTGTTCCATGATCCGGAAATTGCTGTCCAACTGCTTCTGCATGAGCTCGTCAGGGGAGAGTTTACGGGCGTGCTGCTTACGCTCCTTGAAATCCGGAACCTTGCCGGCAAGGTAATCATCGTTGGCCTGAATGGCGGTTCGTCCCGACGAGATCTTCGCAAACCGCGCCCGACGGGCACGCGCCCAGCCCGGCTCATCCTGCCACGCCGCGATTTCGTCCGAGCGCGTCGACCGCTGATCGCGCACGTCGACTGACGACGGTGTTCTCTGGAACACATACAGTTCGTCTACGACCTTTGCGATTTCCGGGATCACCTGGACCGCGGTGGCACCCGTGCCGATGATGCCGACCCGTTTGCCCGTCAGATCCACATCGTAGTTCCAGCGCGACGTATGAAACGCTTCGCCCTGGAAACGTTCCATCCCATCTATACGGGCAAGCCGTGGGGTTGTCAGAATGCCGTTGGCCAGAACCACGAAGCGCGCGCGCATCCGGTCACCCCGGTCCGTGCTGACCGTCCAGCGCCCGGTAGACTCGTCCCACGCCGTCTCCTCCACTGTCGTGTGAAAGAGGCAACGTTCGTAGAATCCGAATTTTTCCGCCATTTGCTGGCAGTACTCCATAATCTCGAATCCCGATGCAAACTTCATCGTCGGGTAGTAGCCCATCTCTTCGAGTAACGGCAGATAGCTGTAAGATTCGACGTCGCAGGCGATCCCCGGGTATCGATTCCAATACCAGGTACCGCCGACGTCGCCACCCTTCTCACAAAAACGTACGTCGCGCACGCCCGCTTCCCGCAACTTGTACCACAGCAGCAGTCCCGCGAACCCGGCACCTACAACGACGATCTCGCACTCGTCGGTCAAGGCCTCCCGTTCGATCGGTGGTGCGGAATACACGTCATCCAGATAGCTCGAAAATGCACCTTCGATCGCCATGTAGTCGGCTGCACCACGCCGGGCTTCTTTGAATTGCCGATACCGGGCTTGTTCCTCTGCATCGAAAACCGCTCCTGCCGGCGGCTCCGGCAACGCTTTCAGGTGCTCGTCCGCCACCAGTCCATAGCCTTGGCCGGTGATCCGCTCGCTGGCGGGTGCCGCGCGGGTCGAGAAACGCTTGAAACCCGTTGCAGGGTCAATACTGACAGGGTCGGTCATCGGTACGTTCCGTATCTCATCGAAGCTGCTTGCGGATACTTTGCCCGTTCCCTATAAAGGCGTCTACTCGCGACGCGCGAGCGGTAGTCAGCATAGTCCGCTCGCCACCGCTCGCTGCATTCAACACAAAACCGGACGGGAAACAGTCTCGTGAAAATCGGCATCACCGCCCTACTATGTTTTGCCATCGCCTTTGCATCCGTTGCCCGGGCTGCCGCGCCGGTGGCCGGCAACGTCGATGAACTCGGCTGGTTGACCGGCACCTGGAACGGCACGTTGGGCGAGTCGGCGTTGGAAGAAACCTGGTCACAACCCCGCGGTGGATCGATGGCTGCATTGGTGCGTTTCATTGGCCCGGAAACTCACCTGATGTACGAGATCGTCGTGATCGAGCAGGTGGACGCGACCCTGCAGTTACGCGTGTTGCAGTGGCTTCGGGGCTTGAAGCCACTCACCGACCAACCGCAGATGCTGCCGTTGACCCGTTTCGAGGCCGGTCGGGCGACGTTCACCGCCGAAGGTCCTCTCGAGCGCGGCATTCGTCAGCTGGACTACCGCAGGACCGGCGACCGTGGCCTGGTGATCGGCGTCACGCTCGCCGAAGGCGACCAATTTGACGTAGAACTCGAGCGTATCGATCCGCGCTAAGCCGCCGGATTGCCGCCGGATCAAAGCGCGGCCGCGGACTCACCAACCGGGGTCCACGCGAGCAGGGATGCGTCCCCTTCGAACGTGTTCCGCACCAGCTCAACGCCGTGCGCATCCGCTAGTTCCTTGTACTGCATCCACGATTGTACGGCGACGATTGGCGTGCCCGGACCCTCGTCGAACTGCAAGGGCCCGTACACGTTTGCGGTATAGATCAGGTCCTCGTCTTCGCCGATACGCTGCGTGGCTTCATGACGCGCTCCCGCCGGTTCGTAGAACCACACACCCGGGCCGTAGCCCTCCGGCGGTCCGGCCCGGTAGCCGATGCGACCACTCAACACCATGAAGTCCGCCGCGCCCAGGTGATAGTGGGGGCCGGCAACACCATTGTGCCGGACGATCAACGACGTGATTCCGGTTTCTTCGCTCACGCGTAACACCTTCAACGCCATGCCAGGCACTGCGTCATTTTCCATCCAGGGTACCGCCCGCGTGTCGATGAAGTGCGGATGCGTCGTCTTCGCGTTCGCCACCGCATCGGCCTCTCCGGCAACCAAGCTTCCCGCATCGCCCGCAGCAATCGCGAGCGGCTCCGCAGGACCCTGGTACGAGCGCGGCCGGTCCTGCATGCACTCGGCCAGCGTATTAGGGATCAACGCGACACCCAGGCGGTCTGCAGCGGCGTGCACATCGAGCGCGGTCAACACGCTGGTAACCCGCTCGCCATCGTCCGCGAGAAACGCGATTGGACCGTAGAAGTTCGCCAGAAACTCGGTGTCTTCCGGGGCACTCATGCGCTCCACGCGCGCGTTCGCCGGCACGTAGCCCCAGGTGCCGGGCGGCAGCGATCCGGCCAACGGTCCGTCCGGATAGTGCAGTTCGCCGGACAGTACGATCATGTCCATTGCACCCAGGTACACGACCCGGGTCAGCTCGGTTCCCGCCGCCAGTTTAACGACCACCGAGAACATTCCGCTCTCGCTACTCGCTCGCAACGGCTTCAGTGCCATGCCGGGTACCTGGGGAACCTCGATCCACGGTAACGTGTTGGTATCCACGCCCCCTTCGATTCCGGTGGGATTGAATTCCGGGTTGTAACCTGTATTCATATCAGCGCTCCTCGGCGGCCGCTACGGGCGCCGCCCCTCTATGTAGTCGTCAATCAGTTCGTGATAGCGCCGCACACGTTCTTCCTGATTCGCCAGATAAGCGCCCCGGAATCCCCGCGAACGGAAGCCCTTCTGCTGCTGCACGAACACCGCAATGTCTTCGTTGATGGTTTTGCCCATCTCGTGGTCCGGATACTTCACCAGCGTGTGCTCGACCTCTGCATCCCGCTCCACCGGCCCGAGCATGGTGTTCACCGTGCTGAGGTCTCCCTCCGGGACGCTCGCGTACCACCAGTTGTCGAACACACACTGCTGTGGATCGCCGCTCGGGTGCGGCCGCGCGCGCAAGAAGTGAAAACCGTCAGCCCACACCGATACCGCAAAATTCGGAAACAGTGTGTAGTGGAAGGCGTCGGTGAGTTGCTCCGCTGGCACCTTGTCGTAGTGCGTGTAACCCCGGCCGGGGCCGAGTTTCCGCTTCGCCTGCTGGATGGCAACACGCGTGTCCTCCGCACGGCCCTTGAAATCCCCGGGATCCAGTTCCCAATGGCGCAGCTCGCTCGCCAGCGGCTCGACAATGTTGCCTTCCTTGTCGACCGATCCGCTGCCATATCCGCCCTGCATGATCATCCGATTGTGACCTTCCTCGGAAAGATCGAAGCGGGTTTCCTTCACGTTGGTATTGATGTTGCCGCGGATCTTTTTGCGGTCCATTTCCGACGTCCACCCCATGTGCACCGTCGGGACGTGGTACGACTCATTGAAGTTGTCGAGTACTACTTTCCAGTTGCACGGCAGCTCCACGCTTGGCGCCGCGTAGCGCTTCCACAGGTGCAGGTCGCGTTTCTCCCAATCGTCCCAGATCGGACCGAGATACTCGCGCAGTGGGACACAGTTGGTGTCCATGTTCACCCAGACGAAACCGGCAAACGTCTCGCAGGCGAGCTCCGCCAACCGGATTTTTCCGCAGGGGTTGCCCTCCGCGAAGTCGTCGCGGTCAGGTGCAAAATTGAGCTCACCGTCCGGCATGAACGCCCAGCTGTGATATTTGCAGACAAAGCGCTTGTTGCTTCCGGTGGGTTCGCTCACGAGCGGGTTTCCGCGATGCTGGCACACGTTGTAGAAGGCTTTGACGCTGCCGTCCTTCTGGCGAACCATCAGGATGGATTCAGGACCCACTTCCTCCATCTGCCAGTCGCCCGGCTCCGGCAGCTCCGACTCCCGCCCGAGCAGCAGCCACACCTTGGTCCACATCTGTTCCCATTCCTGCTCGGCAAACTCGCGTGACGTATACCGGCTTCCGGGAATCAGATGCCCGCGAATGTGTGGACGCTGCCACGGCGAAACGTCCGGGGCGACAACGGATTCGGCCATGTCATTCTCCTGTGCTGCGGCGGGATCAGTCGATCATCGTTTGATTATAGGTCCACCGCGCACGACCGCCAATGCGCCGCTCACGCGCGTCGAATCGGCCGGAGAATGCTCCTACAATCGGATCTTTGAACTAACCGGTGATTCAAGTGATACGAACCCTCCCAAGGCTGCGAGCATCCATCTACACGGCATTCTGTCTGCTAGCCGGGGCCCTGCTCGGAACCTCCGGCTGCACGCTGGAACCGGTGATGCCCGATCCTAACGTCGAGGCCAGTGCGCCAGCACCCGCGGCACTGGAGAGCTACGATCTGATTCCCCGGACGCTCGTGTTCGGCAACCCAACCCGCGCCCAGGCCCGCATCAGCCCGGACGGTACGCGGCTGAGCTTCCTGGCGCCGCACGAAGGCGTGATGAATATCTGGGTGGCCCCGGCCGACGCTCTCGACGAAGCGCGCGCGCTCACCCAGGACCGCGGGCGGGGCATCCGCTTCCACATGTGGAGCTACGACAACCGTCATCTTCTGTATCTGCAGGATGCAGGCGGCGACGAGAACCATCACGTATTTGCGGTGGACGCCGACTCCGGGGAAGTACGCGATCTGACGCCTGTACCGCCCGGTACCCGAGCAATGCTGGAAGCGTTGAGCCCGCGGGAGCCCGGGGTGGCCATCATCAGCACCAACGAACGCGACAAAGCGCTACCGGACCTCTACAGCGTCAACGTCGCCACCGGACAACGCACGCTGCTGCTGCAGAATCCGGGCTACTCGGACATTGTGATGGACAACGCGCTGACCCCACGGATCGCGTACCGCCCGACGGAAAACGGCGATCTGCAGGTGCACCAGTCCACCGACGGCCAGAAATGGAACGCGACCTTCACAGTGCCCGCCGCCGATATCATTACGAGTTACGTCGTCGCGTTCAATCGCGACAACAGCAAATACTATCGCGTCGACAGCATCGACAAAGACACGTCCGCGCTATACGAAGTGGATTTCGCTACCGGCGCTACAACGCTTATTGGCCAGGATCCGCGGGCAGACATCGCTCGCGTACTCGTTCATCCGGTTTCCCGATCTGTGCTCGGCTACGCCACCAACTATCTGAAGACACAATGGCAGCCCACAACGGATGCGTCCACGCCGCTGTTGGCGGCGGCCGCACGCCTGATGCCCGGAGAACTGCAGTTTACGTCGTGGACCGCCGATGGGCGCTACGTACTGGCGCACGCGGATTCGCCGGATCAGCCAGGAACGTACTATCTTCTCGATACCGAAAAACTGGCAGCCGAAAAACTGTTCTCCGCCCGACCAAATCTGGCGGGCATGCCGTTGCAGCCAATGCAGACCGTGCAGATTCCGACCGGCGATGGTCTGACGCTCACCGCTTACATCACACTGCCTCCGGGCACAGATACAGACGGCGACGGCGCGCCGGAAACACCGGTACCGATGGTGCTGGACGTACACGGCGGCCCCTGGGGCCGGGATGACTACGGCTACGACGCTACGCATCAGTGGCTCGCGAATCGTGGATACGCGGTGATGAGCGTCAACTACCGCGGCTCCACCGGTTTCGGAAAGACCTTCGTCAACGCCGCCGTCAGGGAGTTTGCCGGGAAGATGCACACAGACCTGATCGACGCCGTGGACTGGGCGATTCGCGCCGGCGTAACGGCCCCCGATACCGTCGCGATCATGGGCGGCTCGTACGGCGGCTACGCGACTCTGGTGGGCCTCACGTTTACGCCGGACCGATTTGCATGCGGCGTCGACATCGTCGGCCCCTCCAATCTCGCTTCGTTAATCGAGAGCTTCCCACCCTATTGGGGTCCCATGCTGGCCAGCACCTGGTTCAAGTTCGTGGGAGATCCGTCCGACGCCGACGAGCGCAGCGACATGCTTGCACGTTCACCGCTGACGCGCGTCGACGCGATACGTTCGCCCCTGCTTATCGGCCAGGGCGCCAACGACCCGCGCGTTACCAAGCACGAATCGGATCAGATCGTGGATGCAATGGCGAAGCGTGACCTGCCGGTGACGTACCTGAACTACCCGGATGAGGGACACGGCTTCCAGCGCCCGGAAAACCGCATGTCGTTCTACGCGGTAACCGAAGCGTTCCTCAGCCAGTGCCTGGGGGGCCGTTTCGAACCGATCGGCGGCGCGTTCGACGGCTCAAGTGTGGAGATACTGCACGGTGCCGAGTTTGTACCCGGGCTTTTGCAGCACGCAGGTACCGAATAGCCGCCCGATCAGCGGCGCTTGCACCCCGGCAACATGCCCAGCATTTCGAACACGAGATTGGCTGCAAGCAGCGCGGTGTTTCCCGATGGGTCGTACGGCGGAGACACTTCCACCAGATCGCAGCCGACTACGTTCAGCCCCCAGCAGCCGCGAATGATTTCCAGCCCCTGACTCGCAGTCAACCCGCCGGGCTCAGGGGTCCCGGTGCCCGGTGCGACCGACGGGTCGAGCCCATCGATGTCGAACGACAGGTACGTGGGTGTGCGGCCGCCGATGCGTGCGCGCACTTCCTCCATCAACGGCGCAAGCGAGCGATACCAGCAGTCTTCCACGGACACCACCTGCACGCCCTGTTGCCGGGCCCAGTCGAAGTCGTCAGCCGCATAGCCGGTAGCACGCAAGCCGATCTGAACCATACGATTCGGGTCCACCAATGACTCCTCGATAGCACGGCGGAAGATCGTGCCATGCGTGATGCGCTCACCGAACATCGTGTCGTTGGTGTCCGCGTGTGCGTCGACGTGCACGAGCGCCATCGGTCCGTGTCTGCGCGCCAGCGCCCGCAGAATCGGCAGCGTGATCGTGTGATCTCCGCCAAGCGACACCGGCTTCGACCCATGCGCCAACAGACCGTCGAAGTGCGCCTCGATCAGTTTGATCGACGCCGCAAGATCGTACGCGTTCAACGCAACGTCTCCGGTGTCCGCTACCTGGAACGAATCGAACGGCGCGGCGCCGGTGGCCATACCGTAGGGTCGAACGAGCACGGATTCAGCGCGGATCTGCCGCGGCCCGTACCGCGCGCCGGTGCGATTGCTGGTGCCGATGTCGAGCGGCACGCCGACGATGGCGACATCCAGCCCCGCTGCATCAGACACCACCGGCAGGCGAAACATGCTGGCTATGCCACCGAAGCGCGGCATCGCATTGCCCGACAACGGCTGATTCAGACCCTTAGTCACCATGCGGACGCGGGCGGCGTCGGGCGCAGCTGCGGAAACGACGCATGACGCAACGGGTCGCCGGGCGCTAGGCTCAAGGTCAAGCCGGGGCGCCTCGGCGCGCTCGGCTTACTGGCCGGGCGCTGCGCGTACACGACGTCGTCGCCGTAGCAGCGCACCGTGAGCGTGCGGCGACGTGTGGACGGGCCCGTGTGCCCACCCCCATGCAGTACGCCCGGATGCAGAAAAACGACATCGCCCGGTTCGATCGGCCACGACACGATATCCCAACGTTCACGCTCGGCTTCAATATCCGGCAGCTGCGGCAGCTCGCCCCCGTAATAGGGTGAACGCATGCTGTTGTTCACGTCGCTCGGCAGAAATCCGTCGTACACGGTTTGCCGGTGCGAACCGCGAACAAACTCCAGGCATTCGGCTTGCGGCAGCGGATCGAGCGAGATCCAGATCGACGCAAACTGTCGCCCCTCCACGGGCCAGTACGGCAGATCCTGGTGCCACGGCGTCGGGCCCCGGTTCCCGCCCTCTTTGATAAAGAACTCATCCAGGAAATACCAGACGTTGTCGGACTGGATAAGCGCACCAATCATGTCCGCTATCGGCGATTCGATCAGTAACTGACGGATCTCCGGCACGTTCGGGTAGTTGTGCACGGATTCCAGAAACTCTTCAGGCTGGCCCTGAAAAAAGCGCGCCATCGTTTCCGGCGTGCGCATCACACGCTCGTAGGCCACTTCGATCAGCTCGAGCCACTCCGCATGCAACGCTTGCGGCAGAAACACGACCCCGTCTTCGGCGTACCGTTCGATCACTTCCGACGTGATCAACGCCCGCCAATCGATCTCGGCCGGCCAGGGTTGCGCGGCTTCTTCCTCCGAGGGCCGGTACCGGCCAAACGGATCAATCGTGCCCATAGGTTACCCGTCGGCTGCCGGCTGGCCGGCTCACGCGTTTATGGCCTTCTGAAACGCGGGCCGAGCCGCAATCCGCTCCACGTACGCACGAAGGTTGTGCATCTCATCCGGGACACACCCCAGCCGATTGCTCATGAAGCACGCGTGTCCAAGCATGATGTCCGCGCCCGAGAACGCATCGATCAGGTACGCTTTGCCGGCAAGCGCATCGTCCACCGGCGCCAGCGACTTGGTCAGCAGGCGCTGGGCCTGACCCAGAACGGTCTCGTCGCGACGCTCCGGCGGTAGCAGCAATGTCTGCACGACGATCGTGTTGACCGGAGGCATCACCATTCCCTCGCAGTAGTGGAACCATTGCAGATACGCGGGGAACGCCGCATCGTTTACCGCAGGTTTCAATCCGCCGTTCTTGTGGCGTTCAAGTATGTAGTCGACGATCGCCCCGGATTCATAGATGCGCACGTCGCCATCGTCCAGTACCGGCACCCGGCCCAGCGGATGGCGCGAACGATGCGCATCCGACTTCAGGTCCTTCGGCGCAAAGTCCATGCGGTTGAGCTCGTACGGAAGATCCAGTTCCTCGAGCAGCCATAGAATCCTGCCGGCGCGGGAATTGGGTGCGAAATGTAACGTAAGCATTTGATGTCCAGAGCTGTTTTCGGTCGTCTTAGCGATGCACGCGTGACCCATCGCAACGATGTTTGCCAAGCGAGGTACACGTGGGTCGCCTCCCACGGATATGCCACAATACCCCCTCTGAAAGGGGATGGACAATGATCAAACTCTACGGCGTGCCGCTCTCACCGTTTGCGCGCAAGGCGCTGCTCGCTCTCGACTACAAAGCGCTCGATTACGAAAATGTACCCACATTTCCAGGCGACACCACACCGGAGTTCCGGGCGATGAGTCCGCTCGGGAAAATCCCGGTTCTGGAACACGATGGTTTCGCGGTGCCCGACACCAGCGTCATCTGTCGCTACCTCGATCGGATTGCGCCAGAAAAACCGCTGTTTCCCGCTGATCCACATCTCGAGGCCAAAGCCGGTTGGTTGGAGGAGTATGCAGATTCCCGCCTGATCGAGGCGTGCGCCGGCGTGTTTCGTGAGCGGCTCTTAAAACCCAGGATGTTGAACGAACCCACCGATGAAGCGGTGGTGCAGAATCTGATCGACAACGAGATTCCCGCTTGCCTCGACTACCTTGAAACCATCGTTCCGGAGCAGGGTTATCTCGTGGGGGATGCACTCTCGATCGCGGACATTTCCGTGACCACGTGTTTCCTCCAGGCGCGATACGGCGACTACGAAGTAGACGCCCAACGCGCGCCCAGGGTGCGCGCCTATCTCGATCGCGCGTTCGCTGCGCCACTCGTTACCCGGCGCCTGGACGCCGAGCAGGCGGCCATGCCGCCCGGGTTCGGCTGAGCTGGACGCACTCGATATGCTGACGATCTATCACGTTCCACGCTCCCGCTCGGTACGCGTCCTCTGGCTCTGCGAGGAACTCGCGGTGCCCTACCAGGTAGAGTCCGTCGACTTCTCGCCCGAGTACCGGGCCAGTGACGAGTGGCGGCGCATGCACCCGGCCGGAAAGGTCCCCGTACTGACCGACGACGACTTCAAGCTGTTCGAGTCCGGCGCGATGGTTCAGTACGTGCTCGATCGATACGGCGACGGCCGGTTGCAACCGGCCGCCGGAACCCGAGCCCACGCCGAATACCTGCAATGGTCGTGGTTTGCCGAGGCGACGTTCGCGCGCCCGCTGGGCGAAATCGTGAATCATCGCCGCGAGTTCCCCGGCGACAACGAACTGCCCGGTGCGATCGACGAAATGCGCATTCGCGCCTGGACGTGCGTGCACGCACTGAACGGGCAGCTCGCCGGTCGGCCATACCTACTGGGTGACGCGTTCAGCGCGGCCGATATCATGACAGGCTACACGCTGATGCTGATGCGCTGGCTCGCGCCGGGCGAATTCCCCGCCAACGTCGATCGCTACTGGGAAACCTTGGACCAACGACCCGCGTTCACGACTGCACGTCGAATCGAATGAGTAGAAGGCTATGAAATCCGCTTTGACCCTGTTCGCCCTTCTGATGGCCGGTGCTTTCGTTGCCGCCGCCCGCGCCGACACCGAACCCTATTCGCCTCCGGTCGCGGACGACTTCCCACGCGGTCTCTTCTGGGGCGACCTGCACGTACACAGCCGCTTCTCACCGGACAGTTATTCGTTCGGAAACGACAAGCTTTCCGCGGATGACGCGTACCGGTTCGCCAAGGGTGAAACCATTCAGAGTCATGTAGA
Organism: Candidatus Azotimanducaceae bacterium; assembly: GCA_965216695.1. GTDB lineage: Bacteria > Pseudomonadota > Gammaproteobacteria > Pseudomonadales > Azotimanducaceae. The sequence goes on from OZ244212.1 coordinate 1,104,093, forward strand.
CATGCCCGTGCGCCTGCGCCGACCGCTCGACTTTCTGATGGTTGCAGACCACGCTGAGTTCCTGGGGGTGTTCCCGAAACTCGAAGCTCAGGATCCCGCGCTACTCGACACCGAACTCGGTAAACGGTGGAACGCGTATCGCGAAGCGGGTGATCAACCGGCGATCATGGCCGAATTCGTCGACGCCATTCAGAATCCCGACTACGTACAGGAGCTGCCGGAGCCGTTTCGCTCGAGCATCTGGAAAGAAGCTGCGGCAGCCGCGGAACGCCACAACGCACCCGGCGCGTTCACCGCGTTCATTGGCTACGAGTGGACCTCCATGGTGGAAGGCAACAATCTGCATCGCGTGGTGGTTTTCCGCGACGGCGCGGATGTCGCAACCCTAATACCACCCTTCTCATCGCTCGACAGCCAGGATCCCGAAGCACTCTGGGCAGCGCTCGCGCGCTATGAGGCACGCACCGGTGGCGATGTGCTGGCCATCGCGCACAACGGCAACCTGTCGAACGGGCTGATGTTCGCGGAAACCACGCTCAGCGGCGAACCGATTGACGAAGCCTATGCGCAGATGCGCCGCACGTGGGAGCCGCTCTACGAGGTGACCCAGGTAAAAGGCGACGGCGAAGCGCACCCGTATCTGTCGCCGGACGATGGCTTTGCCGATTTCGAAACCTGGGACGCGGACAACATCGGGCGCTCCACCGCGAAAGAGAATCGGATGCTGCGCCACGAGTACGCGCGCGGCGCACTACAGGTGGGCTTGCGCTTGGCAGACCGCGTCGGCGCCAACCCCTATGCGTTCGGCTTGATCGGCAGCACCGATTCGCACACCACCTTTGCGACCGCCGACGACGACAATTTCTGGGGCAAGTTCCCCGACTCGGAACCCGCACCCGAACGCACCAGCAACGATATGGGTGGGCGTCTGTGGGCGAACTGGCGGCTCGCCGCGTCCGGCTACGCGGCGGTGTGGGCAACCGAGAACACCCGCGAAGCGCTCTTCGACGCGATGGAACGCCGCGAAGTCTACGCCTCCACCGGACCGCGCATCGCGCTCCGCTTCTTTGGCGGCTGGCAGTTCGAAAGCGACGACGCGAACGCCCCCGACATCGCACGCACCGGGTACCGCAAGGGCGTGCCGATGGGCGGGTCACTGCCGGTTCCTGCGGAATCCGGAGCGCAAACGCCCAGTTTTCTGCTGGCCGCATCGAAGGATCCGGACGGTGCGAATCTGGACCGCGTGCAGGTTGTGAAGGGCTGGCTCGCCGCCGACGGCAGCCTGCAGGAACGGGTGTTCGACGTTGCGCTCTCCGATGGTAGAAAACCGCACCGCCGAAGCGGCCGGGTACCGCCGATAGGCTCGACGGTGGATGTGGAAGGTGCGACCTACGACAACAGCATTGGCGACGCGAGCCTGGTGACGGTTTGGCAGGATCCCGAGTTCGATCCGGCAATCCGCGCGTTCTACTACGCGCGCGTGATCGAGATTCCCACGCCGCGTTGGACCGCCTACGACGCCAGATATTTCGATCTGGAGCTGCCAGACGACGTGCCGATGATCACCCAGGAACGCGCGTACAGTTCCCCGATCTGGTACACGCCGTCCGATGCAACCGCGAGCAAGCCAACCGCCACTCAGGACACGCCATGACCCAGCGACTCAGCACGAGTGATGCCGCCTTTCTTTACGGCGAAACTGCAAGCGGGCCGATGCACATCTCGTCGATCTACGTGCTCGAAGGCGAGCTGCCGTACGACACCGTCTTTCAGCACATGGCGGATCGCATCCACCTCATTCCCGCATACCGGCGCCGGATCGCGATGGTGCCGTTCAACCTCGGGCACCCGGTCTGGGTCGACGACGATCACTTCGACCTGGCCAACCACGTGCACGGTCACGACGTTGGGCCCGATGCATCCCTCGAGGATGCGATAGACTTCGCGGTGGATCTGAACGAACCGATGCTCGACCGTGCGCGACCACTCTGGGAGATGCACGTAGTCCGCGGCGTCAAGGACCGGACCCTCCTCCTGCAGCGCACGCACCACTGCCTGATCGACGGTGCATCCGGTATAGAACTGACAACCATCATCTACGATCTGGACAAGACCGGACAACCGCCGGAACCGGCGTCCGCCGACTGGCAACCCGCGGCTGCACCCAGCATGGCCGAACTCTTCTCGGACGCGTTGACAGAGAACGTCAGTGCCGCAGCGAACGCCTCCGCCCGCGCGCTGGCCGACGCGACGCCCGCACGCTGGCCCGACCCGGAAACCCGCAGCACCCAGCAGGCACTGCTTCAGAAGGCCGTGGAAGTGGGGACGCGTTTCGTGTCCCGCCCCGCGATCACCGCACCGTTCAACGCATCGCTCGTGGGGCCGAAACGCCGGGCCCGCTTCCTGAAAAAATCGTTCACCGACATCCGCGAAATCCGCCGCACGCTGGGCGGTACGATCAATGATGTCGTGCTGACAGTGATCTCCGAGGCGGTGGCTCGATATCTGAACCAACACAATGAACCCGTACAGGGCGCGCACATGCGCATCATGTGCCCGGTCAATGTGCGCACGGAAAACCAGAAAGGAGCGCTCGGCAACCAGGTTTCTGCAATCTTTCCGATGCTGCCCGCGTGGCCGATGCCCGCGAAAGAACGCCTCGCAGCCGTGATTGCGGAAACGGAGCGGATCAAGGAAGGGCAGGACGCACAGGCCATGACCCTCGTTGCGGACGCTACCTCCGGCACCTGGCCACTCGCGATGGCGCCGACGCAGCTCGTTGGCACCGCGTTCGACACCACCCGCTGGATGGCGGACGTGCCGTGGCCGGTCGCGCCCAACGTTGGCTGGCGCCCACCCAATCCCGGCGTAAACTTCATCTGCACCAACGTACCCGGCGTGCAGGTACCCCAGTATCTGGCGGGCCACGAAGTTCTGGACACCATCGGCCTGCTGATCCTTTCGGGCAACATCGGTTTCAGCCTGACCATTCTCAGTTACAACAAACAGCTGTTCTTCAATTTCATTTGCGAGCCCCGGTTGATGCCGGATCTCGAGACCCTCGTCAGCCACGCCGACGATGCGTTCGAAGAGCTGCTGGCCGAGGCCGAAGCCGCGCTCGCGGCCATGGAACACGACGCACAGAAAGCATCCGCGGAGGAACAAAAGTGAGCACAGACGTCAGCGAACAGACGAGTCTGCCCGACGGCACCGGCGTACGGTTGAAGCGCATGACCGCGGCCGATCGCGATGCGGTACTTGCGTTTGCGAACGCGCTGCCCGAAGAGGACCTGTTGTTTCTTACAATGGACATTACCCAGGGCAATGTGGTCGATCGGTGGGTAAAGCAGGTCGCGAAGGGCCGCACGAACTCGCTCCTTGCCTACAACGATGACGAACTGGTCGGCTATGCCAACGTGCACCGCAATCCGACACCCTGGATGCGCCGCGTCGGCGAAATTCGGGTTAACGTCGCGCCCGATTACCGCGCGCGCGGTCTGGGTCGGCTACTGATTCACCGCATCTTCGACATTGCCCGTGAAATGGAGCTGATGAAACTCATCGCGCAGATGACCGCAGATCAACAGGGGGCCCAGAATGCCTTTCGCAGAATCGGTTTCGTGCCCGAAGCAATGCTTGGTGACTTCGTAGTGGACCGCAACGGCAGAACCCGCGACCTGGTGATGATGACGTTCGACGTCGACGGCCACACGGATCAGGCGGGCAAGCCCGTCCGAATCTGACCCGATGTCACTCTCCACCGCCGAAACCATCGACGTGCACGCGCACGCGGTGCTGGACGAAACCATGGGCGCCGCCGGCGACTACGGCCCGGAGCTGAGTACCGGCGAGAGCCCGCGATTCCGCATCGGCGATTACGAACTGCACGGCGTTCGCTACCGCGGCAGTCCGTTCATGGAACCGGATCTGCGCATCGCCGAGATGGACCGCGTTGGCATCGACTACCAACTGTTGTCGCCCAATCCGCTGACGTACTTCCACTGGATTGACCGGCACGACGCCCGGCGCTTCTGCACGACCCACAACGACGCGTTAGTGAAACTGGTAGCACTCTACCCGGAACGACTGGGCGCGGCGGCAGCGGTACCGGTGCAGGACATACCGTTCGCGATCGACGAGACGCACCGGGCGGTGGAGGAACTCGGCATGTTCGCCCCCTATATCGGTACCGACTTTCCGCATTCGCTGTGCGATCCGGCAATGGACCCGTTCTACGAGGTGCTCACGAAACTCGACGTGCCGCTTTTTGTTCATCCCGCACCTGCCGGTATCGACGGGCCGAAGGGCGACGCCAACCTGACCCGGTTCGACCTGGACGTGATCGTCGGCTTCTGCGCTCAGGAAACCGCGGCTGTGTGCACGCTGATCTACGGCGGTGTGCTGGACCGCCACCCGACGCTCGACGTCTGCCTGAGTCACGGAGGCGGCGCCACCGCGCTGATGTACGGTCGCATGGCGCTGGCCGCGCAGAAGCGTCCGTGGGCGTCGGAAGCACTGCGCAAGGATGGCGCGTTCGATGCGTTGCTGCATCGACTCTGGTTCGATGTGCATATGCACTCCGACACATCCGTAGAGCTCCTGAAGACACGGGTAAACGGCGAACACCTGGTGTTCGGCACCAATTTCGCCGGGTGGGATCAGCAGCGCTACGATGTGCGCGACGAAGCCCGCCCCTACGCCGACAACGCGCGCCGCTTACTGCGCGCAAACTCCCGCTGAAGTCCTGCATCAGAAGCCGCGCTCACACCTGCACCTTGAATTTCGACAAGCAGTTAATGAATACTGCGCACCGGAGAGCGTCGAATCGTCGCGATTCGACAGATCGGGTCGTCCTATCTTTGGATTTTCACTTAGATAAAGGCAACTTGGTAGACAAATAGTCAACGGATCGAACAACCTGCATCGTTTTCTCCAACGTGCAGGCAGGGGAGTTGAACGTGATCAGACGCATCATGCTGAGCGCCGTAGGCGTCTCGGCCCTCGTATTTCTGCAACCTGTAACCTTCGCGGAAGACGCCTCCGGCAGATACCTCGAAGAGATTGTCGTTACGGGTACCAAGAGACAGACCGGCCAGCAGGACACCCCGCTGGCAGTGTCGACTCTCACATCCCAGGACATTGCCAATACATTCGTAAACGACGTGCGCGCCGTGGCGGAAATTGCGCCAAACGTACTGTTGACCAAACAGCCCGGATTCAACGCGTTGAGCGGCGGTATCCGCGGCACCGGATCCACGTCGATCCTCGTGTTGCAGGACACGAGCGTCGGTATCACCGTCGACGACTTCGCGATCAGCTCCGTGCAGTCGCAGTTCGTCGAAATGTTCGACCTGGAGCAGGTAGAGGTGTATCGCGGCCCGCAGGGTACGCTGTTCGGTAAGAACAGCACCGGCGGCGTGATTGCGATTACCAGCAAACGCCCGAGTGTGGACGAGTTCAGCGGTGACGTAGAAGTGACGTTCGGTCAGTACGACACCGTAGGCAGCAATACCGATATCGCCAAGATCGCAGCGGCCGTAGACGTGCCATTAATCGAGGGTCAACTGGGACTCCGCTTCGCGGGCGTGTACGACACCTACGAAGGCTACATGAAGAACAGCAAAGACACGGCGACCTTCCCGAACTCGGTGCCGTGGTTCGACATTCTCGGCGTCGGCGACGCGCCGCTGCCCGACCTGATCTCGGGACCCGCACGCGGCAACGGAGATACGCTGGACGGCAAGGACGTGCTCGCGTGGAAGACCAAACTGCTCTGGCAACCGAACGACCGCTACGAAGCACTGTTCACCTGGGAATACTTGCGTGACCGCTCCGACACGGTCCCGAACGTGCACGAATCGCCGTCGGACGAAGGCTTTCTGCACCCGATCTTCGGGTTTCCGGCAATCGCACAAACCGGCACCCACCCGTACCGGACCGGCGCGACCTTCTCGCTCGGGAACGAACACACCGTCGACTCCGACGGCTTCTACCTGACCCAGAGCCTGGACCTCGATCAGGTGGAACTGAAACTGATTGCCGGTTATCGCGAAACCGAAGAGACCCTCGCCAGCAACTACACCGGCGAAGCCTTTCCGCTGTTCGACGCATCGCGCAACCTGGAGCGGGAGCAGGCGCAGGTGGAATTGCGTGCAATCACCAACTTCGAAGGACCGCTCAATTTCGTGGGTGGTGCAGCCTTCTTCTCCGACGATACGTCGTTCCGCTCGATCGCAACGCAAGGGTTCTCCGCGTTCTTTCTCGCGCCGCATCCGGAAACGGGTACGCTGCTAGATCCTGATGGTGTGGTCAACTTCGATACCGACTGGATCACGGACCCGGGTACTGGCACACGGGACCAACAGCGCGATTCATTCGCCGTGTACCTCGACGGAACGTTGGAGGTGAATGATCGCATGAGCTTCTCTGCCGGTATTCGCTATACGAAGGACGAGAAGGACTTCCAGGGTCTCGCCGGCGGCGGCGCGCCGTGCAATCAGTTCACGCGACCGATCGATTCCATCGCGGCCGACCCGAGCCTGCCGTTCGACCCGGTGACAAATTGCCTCGACATTCAGTCCACGCGCCTGAGCCGCGCCGGCATTACGTTGGATCAGTACGACCCACGCGAAAATCCGCTGCCGGCATCGCAGTATGCGCTGAACCTCGACACCAGCGAGGAGTGGGACGAGATCAGCTGGCGCGCGGTCGTCGACTACCAGGTCGCCGAAGATCAGCTGTTCTATGCGTCCGTCGCCACCGGCTACATCTCCGGCGGTTTTACGGAAACCTGTTCCACCGTCGTCACCTGCGTACCGTACGACGCCGAAACCAACATCAACTACGAGATTGGCTACAAGGCCGACTTCCTCGACCGCACGCTGCGCATCAACACCGCCGTGTTCTACATGGACTTCGACGACATTCAGCGCAACCAGGTCGTGCCGTTCACGAACTCGGCGGGCACACCGGCCCAGGAAACCCTGACGGTGAACGCCGGTAAGTCGGAGGTGTACGGCCTCGAAGTGGAAGCGACCTGGTTGGCCACCGAGCGGCTGGCGTTGAAAGGCAGCCTCGGTATTCTGGAAGCGGAGTACAAGGAGTTCGAATTCGATCCGCAGCCGAACAACCCGGCGACCGGAATCGTGGACTTCAGCGGTCTGGACATTCCGTTTGCCGCACCGCTGCAGATCAACTTTGACGCCACCTACGACCACCCGCTGCCCGGCGGCGGCGCGATCGTGTTGAACGCCAACGTCAACTTCCAGGACGAAGCCGAGACGAGCCCGTTCGACTCACTCGCGTCCGGCGGTGGTTCGTTCCTCGCGCCGCGGCCTGAAGTGGTCGTACGTCAACCAACGAACACGCAGATTGAAAAGCGTACGTTGGTGAACGCAAGCGCTACCTGGCACGACGCGAACGATCGATACTACATAACCGCGTACGGCCGCAATCTCACCAACGAAGTGAAGCGCGTCGGCGCTAACTCCGTGGCCTTCCTGTGGAACTTCACGGTCTACGGACCGCCGCGGGAGTTTGGCGTGCGGATAGGCGTAAACTTCTTCTAAACGTCCCAAGCGCCCTGATTAAAAGCGGATGCCAACCGGCATCCGCTTTTTTTGATCTCGCCTTCTTTACGTTTCGCTGTCCAACACGGATTGACGCAGGATACGATCGCCGTAGTGCGACACCCGCCAGCCGGACGGATCCGCGCGGGGCGTTGGTTCGGGTAGAACCACCCGGCTGCCGCCCAAGAGAATGTGTTCTATGCGCGCACGCTCTCGCAGCAGTGTCACGTCGGCACTGACGTCTCCGTCCACCACCAGCAGGTCCGCAAGCCGCCCGGGCACTACGGCGCCAACGGCGTCCGGCATCTGCAGCGCCACCGCGTTCTCGCTCGTCGCGCAGCGAATGGCCTGCAGCGGCGTCATGCCAAGGTCACGCACAAAGACCTCCATCTCGCGATAGTGCCATTCACCGTACGGTGTGATCGAAAATCCGGACTCCGTCCCACACAGCAGGGGGACACCGGCATCGTACGCGCGTTTCAACATCACCGAGCTTTCAGCGATCTCGCGCCGGAAAATCTCACGCAATTCCGGCGACGCGCCAATCCGGTCGCCGTACTCGAGCAGATTTGCCTGGAACGTGAACGTCGGCACGATCGGGACGCGGGCCTCGATCACGGCGTCCAACGCTTCGTCGTCCATGTACGTGGCGTGCAGAATCATGTCGAACCCAGCTTTGGCTGCGTCTCGGGTACTCTGTGCACCCCGGCAGTGGCCTACCACCGGAATGCCCAGCTCGTGCGCGGTTTCCACAACAAGCCGCAGTTCATCGAAATTCCATACCTGCAGTTCGCCCCGAGCCTTCTGCCGCGGAATCAACCCGGTAACGTGCACCTTGATCCAGTCGACGCCGCTTTTGATCTGGCGCCGGACTTCCTGCACGATCTGGTCTTTCGACGTAACCACCTTGCCATAACCGATCACCCCGCTGTCCGGCACCAGGCGACCCGCGGTGCCGCCCACGGACGTGAACAGGGCGTTTCCGCCCGTGGACATGCGCGGGCCCGGCACAATACCCGCCTCGATCGCGTCGCGCAGATCCACACCGATTTCGAACAAGCTGTCCGCGTCCAGTATTCCCGTTACCCCCGCGCGCAGCACCTTTACGACATTGGCGGCCGCGGTAATGGCCGCAAGACCCTCGCGTCGATGGAAGAACAGTTCGTCGTTGGAATTGGGTTCGTCGAAACTGATGTGGCAGTGCGAGTCGATCAGGCCCGGCATCACTGTCTTACCCGCGGCGTCGATTACCAGCGCTGAATCCGGCAACTGCGGGCGGACGCCGCTCAACAACCCCTCCCCCACACCAACGATGCGATCGCCACTGATCAACACATCGGCGGCGAACGGTGCGTTACCCAGGCCGTCCACTACCGTACCCGAGGCGATGGCCGTGGATATGGTCTGCCCATCAACGACGTTTTTGGCTGCTTTCGTCATGATCCCGTCGTAGTCCCGTGAGAGTCGACTCAGTTTCTATCGGTTTGCATGCGAAACCGGATTGAAAAACAATATAGAGTGTGTCGAATGTCGCAGCAATCTTACCGGCGACGCTTTGCGACGGGGTAGGAGGCGACGGCACGTGAACGAGCGGGAGACCACCCATGAACGCATTCGACGATACCCGGCAGTTGGCCGAACGCGCCCTCGAGCACCTGCAATCGGGCACCACCGACCAGGCCGACGCGCACATGCCGATTCCGGTGGGCGCTTATCTGGACGAAGCGCGGTTCGCCCGCGAAGTGCAGTCCGTGTTCCACAATTTGCCGATCGCCGCAGCACTCTCGATCGAGCTACCCGACCCAGGCACGTACGTCGCGCAAACGATTCTCGACACACCCCTGCTGCTCACGCGGGGCGAAGATGGACTTATGCGCGCGCATCTGAACGTATGCCGCCATCGCGGCGCCACGTTGTGCCCGGACGGACGAGGCAGGCGTTCACGTTTTGCGTGCCCCTACCATGCGTGGACGTACGACAACACCGGCGCACTGGTCAAACTCTACGGCGACGACAAATTCGGAGACTTTGACCACAGCACGCGGGGTCTCACGCCGCTGGCCTGCGCCGAACGCAATGGCTTGATCTTCGTATGTCTTACGCCAGGCACGACATTCGACATCGATCGATGGCTCACCGACATGACAGGACCGCTGTCGACGCTCGACCTCGATCACTGGGTTCTGTTCGAACAACGGGATCTGCGCGGCCCGGGATGGAAGGTCGCAATGGACGGCTACCTGGAAGTCTATCATCATGACATCGTGCACCGATCCACGGTTGGTCAGCATACGATCGGTAATCTGCTCGTCCACGATACGTTCGGACCGCACCAGCGCCTTACGTTCGGCCGCAAGAATCTCAGCGATCTGGCCGACACGCCACGAACCGACTGGCGTCCGGACGAACACATCCGCATCATCCATTCCGTGTTTCCCAATCTCTCGATATCCGGCATCGTTGGAGGTCACTGCCTGGTGAGCCAGATTTTTCCCGGAGCAACAATCGACGAAACGATCACCCGACAAAGCATTCTGTGCGCACCTGGCGATCAGGACGACGCCTGGCTCGATGCCGCCGAAACGTTCAGCCGGCTCACGCTGGAAGCGGTGCGCGACGAAGACTACGCGATCGGCCAGACCGTGCAGTCGGCATTGCGAAGCGGCGCCAACACAGAGTTTCTGCTAGGCCTGAACGAGCCGGCAGTGCAGCACTATCACAAGACCGTGGCTCATATCATGAACGCAAACGCACACGACCTCCGAACATTGGGCGTAACACGGTGCGGCTGATCCGGAAATCGCACCGAAACAACACCCGCATTCGCTCGCGCTTCAGCGACGTGTCCGGGGGGCACGCGATCCCGACGCTCGTCGCAATATTGGCACTACTGAGCGTGTCGCACACCGCGGTGGCCAGTACTGAAAGCGGCGATGTCGGCGCGCCCACCACTGAAGGCTCTGAAGACGCATGGACGAGCTACGGTCGAGACCATACGGAACAACGCCACAGCCCGCTCACGCAGATCAACCGCGACAACGTAGACGATCTGCAACTGGACTGGGCCCTCGACCTGCCGGACGCTGCATCGCTCAATAGCACGCCGTTGATGGTGGACGGCACCCTGTTCTTCTCTTCCGATCGGGCCATCGTCTACGCGGTCGATGCGCGAACGGGCAAACAGACGTGGCGCTACGATCCTCAGGGCTGGAAGCATTCCCCGCGGGGCACGTCGATCAGCGCCAACAACAATCGCGGCATCGCTTACTGGCAGGGGCGTATCTTCGTCGGCACACCCGACGGCCGTATCGTTGCGGTGTCCGCGGACTCCGGCAAAGTGTTGTGGGCAACGCGCGCGTTCCCCATCGGGGAACGCAAGACCATCAACGGCGCACCGAGGGCCTTCGACGGCAAAGTTTTCATCGGCAACAGCGGCGCGGAGTTCGGTACCCGCGGCTACGTGGAAGCTTACGACGCCACCAGCGGCGAACGGCTGTGGCGATTCCACACGGTTCCCGGCAATCCCGCGGACGGGTTCGAGAACGATGCGATGGCGATGGCTGCCAAAACATGGCACGGACGCTGGTGGGAGCACTTCGGCGGCGGCACCGTGTGGAACGCACTTACGTACGACCCTGACCTGGACTACCTCTACGTAGGCGTCGGCAACGGCGATCCGTGGGATCGCGATCTGCGCAGCGAAGGTAAAGGCGACAATCTGTTTCTAAGCTCCATAGTGGCGTTGAAGGCAGACACCGGTGAGTACGTCTGGCACTACCAGACCAACCCTGGTGAGCAGTGGGACTACAAAGCAACTGCAGACATGATTCTGGCCGACCTGAACATCGGCGGCCGGCAGCGCGCCGTTCTGATGCAGGCACCAACCAATGGATTCTTCTACGTGTTGGATCGCAGAACCGGCGAACTGCTGGGCGCAGAAAAATATGCGAAGGCTACCTGGGCAACGCATGTGGACATGGAGACCGGCCGGCCGGTGGAAGCGCCGGGCGTTCGCGTAAAGCCCGGTGAACGCAAGCTGATCTACCCGAGCACGTACGGCGCACACAACTGGCAGGCCATGTCGTTCAACCCGGACACTGGACTCGCCTACATCCCGACCATTCATCAGGGCGCATACTTCTCGAAACCCCCCTCCTACGAATTTCGCGAAGGGTTTTTCACGATTGGTGTGGTCACGGAGCTCACGAAGACCGAGCCGTTGGACGGTACCGGTGCTCTGGTCGCCTGGGACCCCGTTGCCCAGAAGGCGCGCTGGTCGATAAAGAAGATGCCAATCTGGAACGGCGGTACGCTCTCGACCGCCGGAGGCATCGTCTTTCAGGGGACCGCTGACGGCGACTTCGTTGCCTACGATGCCGCAGACGGAGAAACGTTGTGGCGCTACGACGTTCAACGCGGCGTTACCGCAGCGCCCATCAGCTACACGCTGGACGGCAGGCAACACATCGCGCTACCGGTGGGCTGGGGCGGCATGGCATCTTTCGGCCTCGCGCCGTTCCGTAAGTACGGCTGGAAATACAAAGGCCAAGGCATCCGGTTGCTCTCGTTCAGCCTGCAAGGGCGCGCAAAGTTACCGCCGCGAACGCGGGACCGGTTCGAATTCAACGCGGTAGACACCGGAACACAACCGATCAACGAAGAATTGGCCTCGGCCGGGTATGTGCTGTATCACCAGTCATCATGCGCGCTCTGCCACGGCTCCGATGTCCATTCGGTGGGCGCCGGCGCGCCCGATCTGCGGGAGTCGGCATTCGTGCAGGATTACTCGGCGTTCCGCTCGGTGATCGTCGAAGGCGCGCTCCTGTCCCGGGGCATGCCGATGTTCGACGACCTTACGGAAAACGAGGTTCGATCCGTGTTCGAGTACATAAAGCAACAGACACGTCTGGCCGAGTGATCCGCCGCCGGCTTGCAGCCCTCTTTCGTCTACCGGTGGTTCGACTATCGGTGGTTCAACGTTGAACGACCCTCTACCAACCCTCGAACCGCCCAGACCCACGAGCGACTGGACCCGGGCCATGGCTGACGTGGCATCCCACGGGTTGGCACTCGTTCCCGATGCGCTCTCCCGCGAAACGTGCGCACGCGCCCGGGATGCGTTGTTTCAGGCGGCGCACAACGACCGCACGCGGGGACATGAAACGCACGGATTTGCGCTGGATACGGATCGCAACAACCAACGCGTCTGGAACCTGCTGAATCGTGATCCGGTGTTCGCCGATATTGCGGAACATCCGCTTGCGCTGCATGCGGTGAAAACTGTGCTCGGTTGGCCGGCGCTATTGAGTAACATTTCCGCGAACATCGCCGAACCCGGCGCAAGCCCCGGCGTGTTGCACGCAGATCAGGTGTTCGTACCGGAACCGTGGCCTGCACTGCCTCAGGGGATCAACGTAGCCTGGTGCCTGGACGACGTAACCAGAACCAACGGCGCTACAGAATTCGTTCCCGGAAGCCATCTGCTTGCGAGAAGCCCGTTGCCCGAGGATCAGGACATCACGACCGTCCCAATCGAAGCCCCGGCGGGGAGCGCCGTGATTTTCGAAAGCCGCACATGGCATCGCGCCGGCGCAAACTGCTCTGAGAAGGACCTGCGGCCGGTCGTATTTCCGTTCTACACAACGACCGTGTATCGAACCCAGGAGAACTGGTTTCTGTCGCTCGACCCTCGTGTGTTGCGCACCGCGTCGCCCACGCTCAAGACGCTGCTCGCCTATCACAGCGACGGTTTCGGGCTCGTGTTCGGTGAGTCACCAGAGGCGTACGCACTGGAAACGCTGCCTGCATCACCCGCTCACGCGTTGCTGCGCGCCTCGGCTGCCGACGCCGACTGAGTAAGTTCGAAACGGCGCAACAACCACGGCATCGTCGGTGCCTGCACCAGCAGCGTGAATAGCACGACTCCAAACGCCATCGACTGTATCGTCCACCAGTATTCCAGCTCCACCGGCAGCGAAAGCGCCAACGCGAGCGTGACCGCCCCACGCAAACCACCCCAGACGACCACCGCCTGGTAGCGGGCCGGCGTATGCCGCCCGGGCATTAGGTTCAGAAGGCCAAATCCAGACACCGTGGTGACGAGCCGCGCCGCGAAGACGGCGACTATGGCGATCAGCATAGCCAGCCAACGTTCGGTGAACATCGCCACGGTGATCGTGAGTCCCATCAGCAGGAAAACGCTGCCGTTCGCCCCGAACGCCAGCGCGTCCCAGAAGAAATCGACACTGCGGCGGTCCACGCGCTCCCGCGCCCGGTCCGCCAGCAACAAGCCGACCACCAGAGAGGCCATTACGCCCGACACATGCAGCACCGCTTCCGCAATCAGAAAACTGCCATAGGCGCCGGCGAGCGTAGCAATTGCCCACGTGATCGGGTCGTCCAGCACACCGCTCACGAATCGGATCACACCACCCACCGCCGCACCGACGAGCGCGCCGCCGACAAAGGTCACGAGAAACTGCCAAACGACACCGGCCGGTGTGATCTCATCCGCCGACATCGTCGCCATCGACAGAAGCAACGCAAACACGACAATGGCCGTTGCGTCATTGAACAGACTCTCCCCTTCCAACAACACACCGAGTCGCTCCGGCGCGCCGAGCGTTTTGAGCTGCGAAACGACCGCGACCGGATCTGTGGCAGCCAGTAACGCCCCCGCAAGCAGCGCGGCGATCCATGGAAAGCCGCTTGCGTGGCCAATGCCGTAGTACAGCAGCACCCCCGTGATCGCCGTCGTCGCGACCAGACCGACAACTGCCATGAACAGCACGGCTGGCAGATTCGCGCGGAGCGCTTCTGGCGGAAGCTTGTACGCGGCATCGAACACCAGAACAGGGAGGAACACGAAGAAAATCAGATCGTGAAAATCGGCCGCGCGGATACCGGTATCCACACCGAGCCCCAGCGTGACCGCATGCGCGGCCACCGCACCCAGGAGAACCAGAATCGGGCTTTGCGGTAGACGGAGCCAGCGGCTCAGTGGCTGGGCAAGCAGCGCGAGCACCAATAGCACGACCAGAAATCCCACGACGAATTGCACGGTCATCTGGTCCCCTCCAAGAATGCTGCGAACCACCGATCGTGACCGCTGGCATCCGATTGTGCCAAGCGTGCGGCATCATACGATCGCCTGTATCGCTTCAAGTGATTGTTTTTTAATAATAAATATTTGGGCCGGCACACGGCTTTACTCTTTTAAACATTTAGGTTATAAAGTTATAACCATTTGTACTTAGCGTGTTGGCGGCCGATCGACGGACGCGCGGAGGAATTTCATTGACCAAGCATTCTGAAAACGCCCGGCAGGGTTTTCGCGCCCGCTCACGTCGGCTATGCCGGGCCTGCGCCCCGACGCACTACCCGACACGGGCGGGGCTGGTCTAGTGGTGGCGGCACTGCTCGTACTTCCGGGTGCGGTCGCCATTGGTCTGAGCCTCGGCTTGCTCGGTTCCGGCGGTTCGATTCTGACCGTTCCGGTCCTGGTATATCTGGCTGGCCAGGAAGAAAAGGTGGCCATTGCCGGTTCGCTGGCCATCGTGGGCCTGATTGCACTGGTCGGCAGCGTACCTTATATCCGCGAACGGTTGGTGGAGTGGCGCAGCGTAGTTCTGTTCGGCGTGCCCGGTATGGCAGGCACATACCTGGGTGCCTGGTCATCCGTGTTCGTCTCGGGCGCTGTGCAGCTGTCGGTATTCGCCCTGGTAATGGTTGCAGCTGCGTACCTGATGCTGAAACCGATCGAGGTGCAGCCCAGCGGGCCGCGGCGGGCATCCTGGCGCATAGGCGTCGACGGCGTCGCCGTAGGCGCGCTGACCGGATTCGTGGGCGTCGGCGGCGGCTTTCTGATCGTCCCGGCGCTCGTGCTGTTGGGCGGACTCTGCATGCATCGTGCCGTTGCGACGAGCCTGGTGGTGATTGCGATGAAGTCTGCGGTTGGGTTCGCGACCTACGTCAACGTATTAACCGCGGAGGGCCTGCATCTGGATCTGAACGTGATCTCGCTTGTCGGAGCAGTCGGTATTGCGGGCAGCCTGCTGGGTTCGTACGTTGCGCAAAAGATACCGAAGCAGCAATTGCAACGCGGTTTCGGCATCATGCTGATTGTGATGGGTGTTTTCATCCTGTCTACGACGGCGCCCGGCGTCTTTCACTGAACTTTCACCGCCGTCGACGCGACGCACCGCGGAGACCAACACGTGAGATGAACGAACGTACCAACAGCACGTCAAGCGACGACGAAGAACCCGCACAGCCGCTGAAGATCCGGCAGATTGCCGCGAGTACGGTCGCGGCGGCGTTCGGCGTGCAGTCTCGCAAGAACCGCGAACGGGATTTCTCGCGCGGCGACATCCGCCAGTTCATCATTGCCGGCATCCTCTTCACCGCCTTTTTTGTCGGCGCGGTCGTGGGCGTCGTCTCGTTGGTGTTGAGAAACACCTAGTCCGATGACAACCACCGTGATTCCAGCCCGATGAGCAACCGAGTAACATCGGCTTCAACGAGTTGCTGCCAAAGCTACGGCTTTAACGTTCATGCATCGAAACACAAACGCGCAACGGCTGGCGCTTGTTGCTTCGCTCTTGTGTGCAGTGTCGAGCACACACACCAGCGGACAATTGGCTGAAGAAGTCTCGGTACCCGAGCCGACCCACCTGCATGCCATCGCATCGGCCGACGGATCCCAAATCGTTTCATACACTGCTGTTGGCGAGATCGCAAGCGTCGACGCTACCGCCGTGATCGCGTCCATCGAGGTAGAAGGACACAACGGGCAAAGAGTTCGAGGAATAAAGGTTCAGATGCAGAATGCTACGACATCCTACGATATTTACATTACCGACAGCCTGCTCGCGGGTTTTCGGGCAGAGCTTCAGGAGCTGGAACACACCAAAGCGTGGTATGGCAAATGCCAAGCTAAGCGTATCTGCGTCCACGGTATTGCCAGATGCCGGCCCTCACAGTCGGAGCCGCAAGCGTACTGTCCCGCCCACTACACGACGCCGGACGCAGATCACGGGCTGATCCTAGCTACACCACACGGCGCGTTCTCCTTCCCGGGTGTTACCGCCTCACAACTCAACACCCTGATTGGAACCTTGGGGTCAGAGCAAAGGGACAGAACAAAACCGCCGCAACGATCCCAGTAATCAGAGCGCTCACCGTGCAGGCCATCACCCAATGAAATTCTGCGTCATCTTTCCCAACGTGATGTACCGCGAGGGCGCTTCCGGCGTGGAACGCCTGATCCGCGGCATCGAAACGATCGGGTTCGATCAGTTGGACATGTTCGATCACGTCGCAATGGGTTATCCGACCGATACACGCCGCGCGCCGTTCTACTCCCCCGACATGCCGATCCTGGAAGCATTTACGTTACTGTCATTTGCCGCCGCGGTTACCCGGCGCATCGGACTGGGCACCGGCGTGCTGGTTCTGCCGCAACGCTCGCCCACATTGGTTGCCAAACAGGTGGCCACACTCGACACGCTCAGCGAAGGCCGCATGCGGTTGGGTGTGGGCGTGGGCTGGCAGCGGGCGGAATACGAAGCCCTGGGACAGGATTTTCGGTCGCGCGGGCCACGGATGGACGAGGCGATTCAAATTCTGCGTGCGTACTGGCAGGAAGCACACGTGAATTTCGACGGCACGTATTACCAGCTGGACGAAATGGCGATGGAACCGAAACCGCCGCAAGGCGGTGGGATTCCGATCTGGATCGGCGGCACGAAACTACCGGCGCTCCGGCGCGCCGCGACACTCGGGGACGGTTGGATGGCCATGAGTGCCCCCGGCGATCCGCCATTACCCCATCAGCTCGCCACGTTGCGTCGCTACGCCGACGCTGCGGGACGGGACTTCGCAACGCTCGGCCTTCAGATGGCGTTGTCGCCCGATCCGGAAGCCCCAGGCCGGCGCCGGGATTTCTTTGCCGACCCGTTACGTATGCAAGCACGCGGAGCCGAGCTGTCGAAACTGGGATTCAACAGTTTGGCGATCGACTGCGTACCGCTGTTTCAAAACGGCCACCGCACGGTTGCCGCTCTGCTCGACTATCTGCAGGAAGTGTACGACCATCTGGTTCCGCTGCGCGGCTGAGCCCACCGGGAATGCCGTCGCGGCGTCACTCGTCGCCGTCCCAGCCCATCAACAGTAGGGCCCGGAAATGGCCTTCGCGGAGATGCCCATGCCCTCCTCACGAGAAGACGCTAGCCCGCCATCCGGCCGTTCGAACCGCCGAGGCCCGCTGAGTGGAATCACCATCATCGATTGCAGCCAGGCATACGCGGGCCCCTTCGGAACCGTACTGCTCGCCGATCTCGGCGCCAACGTCATCAAGGTGGAACCGCCGCACGGCGATGGATTTCGCCTCGTCGCCCCATACCCGCCGGAGTATGAACACGCGTTCAAACACGGCGAAAGCGGCGCCGACTTCGGCATCCCGTTTGCGTCAGTAAATCGCAACAAGCGCAGCGTCTGCCTCGATCTGAAAGATTCCGGTGATCGGGAAACGCTGCTGCAGCTCTGTGAACAGGCCGATGCAATCGTCGAAAATATGCGCGCTGGCGTTATGGACCGATTGGGCCTCGACTACGAAACCATCGCGACCCGCAATCCAAAAATCGTCTACGCAACCGTGCGCGGCTACGGGGACGGCCGTACAGGTGCTAGCCCCTACGTTGACTGGCCCTGTCTGGACGTTGCCGGCCAGAGCGTCGGCGGTCTCGTGGAAGCTACCGGCGACCTGTTTCCGATAGCCATTGCCGACATCTATCCGGGCACCCTGATGGCGCTCGGGTTAGTCTCCGCGGTAGTGCAGGCACAGCGTACCGGCAAAGGAGAGTTCGTGGACGTGGCCATGTACGACAGCATGCTTACACTCCTGAAATCTAACGTGGCGGCATTCTCGATGACCGGCAAAGAACCCGCACCCGGCAGGCGTGCGCTGGTTCCCTTCGGGCTGTTTCCGGCACGCGACGGACGTATCGCTATTGCCGCACCCGTAGAGAAACACTGGGCCATTCTGTGCGAGATCATGGGGCGAGACGATCTCGTAAAAGACGAGCGTACCCAGTCGAATGCCCGGCGGGTCGCCAACCATACCTTCACCGAACAGCAGATTGGCGAATGGACGCGCGCACTCACCAAGCAGCAGATTGTGGAACGTCTCGGGGGCCGCGTACCGTGCGGACCTGCGAATACAATGCAGGAGGTTTTCGACGACCCCCACGTTGCGGCAAGGCAGATGCTCGAACCCTGTGAGCTGCCGGGGAACAATCCGTCCATTGCGCTTGCCGCCAACCCAATCCGTTTCAAAGAAACCGCGACAACGCTATATCAGCCCCCGCCGCGTCTGGGCGAACACACCGAAGAGGTGATGGCCGAGTTCGGAATCCGCCCGCGCCGGGCCAAGCGCGGGCAACCCGATTAACGTTCGTCCACCTCGTACACGAGCAGCACGTTTCCAGGCATCTTCCCTGCAAAACCATAACCCGAATTGACGATCAGCAGACCGTCATGCGCAATCGGCGCACTTCCCCCACCCATTGACCCGCCATGCGCTTCCGCACCATTAACCGATTCGTATGCCACGTTGGTATCTTCCTGCCACAATACCTTGCCGTTTCCGGCATCGTAGATGCGCACGTAGCCGTCATTCGCACCGGCAAGCACGAGCTCCGGCGTAACACTGATTGCGCCCGAGTAGCCGGGGAAACACGCCGGACGGCCGTTACACACGTCGTCTTTAGAGGGCGCTTTCCAGACGTACTCTCCGCTCACGACATCGAGCGCATAGATTCCCGGCCGAGGCGGCTCATCGTACTCATTGCCGTCGGGTACGTCGCTGACAGGGATGTACGCCATACCCCCCTGCGCGGCAATGCCGAAATGAATCCCCGCCACCACACCGCCGCGGCCAACCTTGTTCAGCCACAAACGCTTGCCGGTGTTCGGATCCAGGCCCACCGCCTGGCCGCCTTTGTCGCCAGCAATCACATACTCTCGTCCATCCCTGCCCTGGGCGAGTACCGCCCCGGCGCCGTAATCGAAATCCGGCCCGTCCTCCTCGGGGCAGTTGTCTTGTACGACCTCTTCGCAGGAGCCGTTCCACACGTCGCCGACCGTTGCCTGAAAAATCCAGCGGATCTTGCCGTCATCGAGCCCCATCGCAACAACCGCATCGCTCGTCTCGGTCGCGGGCGAGGAATAGTTGTCGCCCACTGTCACGTACAGCTGGCCACGCTTCTGGTCGACGGCGGCGCTGCTCCATACCGGTGCGCCCGAAGGCCCGAACTGCTGCGCCCCTGACGGATTCTGCCCACGCAATCTGGGCCGCTGATCGATCAGATGAGACCGCCACTTCTCATCGCCGGTTGTTGCATCGAGTGCAACGATCGCGCCCCGGAACGTACAACACGGATACTTCGGGTCAGTTGCGGCACCCTCTTCCAGTGACGACGTGGGCACGTAGAGCGTATCCCCCACCAACGTCGCGGTGCCGGTGAGCGTGAGTGCATGGTGATCATCCATGCGCTTCTTCCACAACTGCTTGCCGGTAAATGCCTCTACCGCATACTGATTGCCAATCAGGTCGCCGAAGTACAGCGTCGGCTTGGCTCTACGATCGCCCGCGTCCCAGGAGCTGATTACGATACCGGTGCGCACCTCGGCCGCGGCGCGGAACGTCCAGCGTGCGCAGCCGGACTCCTGGTCGAGTGCGTACACCAAACCTTCGTGGCTCCCCACGAATATTGCACCACCCGCAAGCGCAGGCTGCGAACGTGCCCGCAGCGCTCCCGGGTAGGCCAACGCCCACTTCAGCTTCAGCGACCCTACGTTCGAGCGGTCGACGCCCGCAACATCACCGGGAATGAAGTGCCGATTGTCCGGCGCAAAGCCCCAACCCAACAGTGCCGGCGGCTTGCGCCGGTCGAACCGGCGTGCTTTTCCCTTGCACATCTTGACCGGCGGCGCTTCTGCCGCCGTGCCGAGCTTTCGGGAAGACAGGTATTCGGACACCGCAACCTTGTCCGCGTGGTCGACGTGCGCGGTCTGCACCTTCATGACACCGTCGGTCATCGCCCGCAGAATTGTCTCGGGAACCATCGTGTTGAGCAGGAAGCGTTGCGGCGCTCGGTTCAATCCCTGCTCATGGCAGCTCGCGCATACGCGATCGTAGACCGCTTTGCCACGCGCCGCCGTCGCGGCGTCTATATTTGCGCTGATGTCCTGGTACGCGTCCGACGCAGCACGGGGTGCCGGCTCACCGCCGTCGGCGGTGGCGGCGTTCGCAGGCGCCGCGCAGAGCCACAACACGCCAAATGCCATCAGTAGCGCAGATTGGGCGCACACCGGCCCACGATAAAACATCAACACGATTGTTCTCCTCCTGTTTACTTGATGTCAGCGCATCAGTGTTGCGCTGTGCCACCGTCCACGCTGATCTGCGCGCCGGTAATGCCCGCGCCCGATACCCATGGCTTGCGACGTGGCGGGTCTGGTGTCGCGAATGATGTCGGTGATAACGAGCCCTGGACAGATCGCATTCTTGGCCGGATATTCGGCCAATGCCCGCGGTACCGCCCGTAACCGCGGCGACCTGTTGTCGAGCTACACTCAGTCACACTCTCTTGAGACTAAGAACCCGATCTAACTGCGCGCGCAATTTCGCCCCAGCGCGACAGATTGGCTGGGTTACGCTGCATGTCTTCCCTCGCCAGGTACGTGACGACCCGCGAGGCAATTCCCTGATATCGCGCAATCAACGCATCTGCCATATCGTCCCATCGCGCCACCAGCGCAAACTGCTCCAGCATTTCGTCGGTAATCGTCTCGGCCAACGCCTGCATATTACGTTCGCGCATCAGCGTATTCAGTCGCTCACCCACCCCGTGAAAGCCCAGATCGTCGAACTGAAACGCGTAGTTGGGCGTAGAGCCGTAGAACGCGATTTGTGTCTTCGCCCGCCGCAACATGCGCTCGCGTTCTTCGGGCGTGTCACCGGCCACCGTGAACACCGGAATAATCAGGTCCACGTCACCCGGATCACGCTCGGCTTTTGCGGCGCCCGCGGCCACCGCGGGGAGCAACCGGTTGTTGATATAGGGTACGGAATGCATCGGATGAACGTGCAGACCGTCGCAGAGTTCTCCGGCAACCCGGCACATCAGCGGACCCACCGCCGAAATGTCCACCTTTACGTCGCCGAACGCGTGCTGCGCGGGCGCCCATTGCTCCGGCAATAGCGTCAGCGAGTAGTGGGAACCCTCGTAGTTGAGTTTCTCCTCGCGCCGGAACGCGCGAATGCAGGCTTTGAATGCGCCTACGTAGTCCCGCATCTGCGGTGCGGGTTTGTCCCACATTGCACCGTAACGTCGCACTACATGGCCCTTCACCTGGCTGCCGAGGCCAAGGCGGAACCGCCCCTGAGTGTTCTGCGCCATGTCCCATGCGACCTGCGCCGAGATCATTGGGCTACGGGGGAAAGCCACCGCAATGCCTGTGGAGAATTCCAGTCCTGGCGCTGCATTAGCGGCCGACGCGATCGTCATCCAGGGAACGCTACCCGCTTCCGTGAATAGCATTCCGGAAAATCCCACACGCTCAAGATCCTGCGCCAGCGCGGCAGCTTCCGCCCAAGTCATGTTGCCGGTCATAAAATCGAACTTCACGGCGCAATCACCACGCCGCTGCGTACCAGTTCGTCTACCTCGGCGGGTTCAAAGCCCTGTTGTGTGAGCACAGTTCGGCTGTCCGCACCGACATCCGGCGCTCGTGTCGGCTTCTTCTTCGGTGCTTCGCGCACGTTGATCGGACTCGCGATGGTCAATGGATAGCCCTCGCCGGTATCGCCGGTTTCAACCACAACACCGTTCGCCCGCATCTGCTCGTCGTCGATCACGTCTGCCATCGGATGCACCTTGCCATACGTGACCCCGGCGGCATCCAATCGCGCAACCACTTCAGGATAGGTGAAACGAACGAACGCATCGCTGATGGCCTGTCGGAACGCCGGTCGGTTTTTCATGACCGCCGCGACATCGGCAAACCGTTCGTCATCCAGCAAAGGTTCGCTGTCGAGTGCACCGAGCAGCCGCGGGTATTCCCGCTGCAGATTGATCATCGCCAGAACCACATAAGTACCGTCGCTGCACCGATACGCATCCGTGAACGGATTCGGCCAGCCTTTCGCCTGCCGATACGTACCGATGTCGTTGCCCGCAATAACGCCCTGCAACGCCATGCCGTTCGCCCAAGCGCCGTTGGCGGCGAGCGACGTGGAAACGAACGATCCCTCACCGGTTCTTTCCCGTCGATACAGGCCGGTCATTATCGAGCCGAACAGCGCCGTCGCCGTGCAATGGTCTCCCATACCCGGCGCCATTGGCAGCGGTGTCTGCTCGGGTTCGCGAATGAACTCCATCAGTCCCGTCCTCGCCCACCATCCGGTCACGTCGAACGCGCGCCGCTCTGCGTCCGGGCCCTCCAGGCCGTACCCGCTGATGTGTGCGTAGATCAGCCGGGGATTGATCTCCCGCAGTGTCTCGTAGTGCAGCCGATATCGCGTGAGTTGTTTATCCAGGAAATTGGTTGTGAACACATCGGCGTTGCGAATGAGCCGGTGCAGCACGTCCCGGCCTGCGTCCCGCGTCAGATCCAGCGCCAGGCTCTTTTTGTTGCGCGACGTGAGAAGCCAGTGGTAGGGAACCGGGTAAGCGCCGACCAACGCGCGATACCCGTCCCCGCCGGGTGGTTCGATCTTGATCACCTCGGCGCCGAAGTCGGCGAGAATCGTTGCCGCCCCCGGGCCCGCAAGAAACGTCGCGGCGTCCACGACCGTTATGTCTTCCAGAAGATGCTTCATTGATCTGTCTGATGCCTAGTTTTGCTTGAAGTTTTGCTTGAGTTTCTGCTCGGTCTATTATTTGACCTGTTCGGTGTTCCCGGGCCTGTGGCTTGACACTCCGCGGCCGACATAAGTGTGCGAATCACGTTATCACAAGCCCCGGGGACCGAACATCCGTCGGCGGTCCCGCCGGTGCGCCTAATCGGGCAGCCCGAGCACGCGTTTGGCAATGATGTTGAGTTGAATCTCTTCCGTACCACCCGCTATCGTCAGGTGCTTCTGGTGCAGCCAGCGTTTCGCCACAGACAGTTCTTTCGGATCCGCAGTCCGGGGATCCCAGCGCAACACGCCACTACCCATCGCGGCTATCACCAGCTCGTCGCCCGCTTTCACATTCCGTCCATTGCTGAGCTTCACCGCTGACGACGCAAAACCCGGTGCGCGCGCCTTCGTTTCTTCGATGGCACGTTGCTGGGTCAAGCGTTGGGCGTGCGTGTTGATCTCGAAGCGGGTCAAGCGTTCACGAAACGGCGGGTCAGCGAGCCGGCCGTCTTCGATGCCAACATAATCGATCAGGCGCGCTCGCACATCGTTTTTCTGCTCTCGCCCACCCTGCGATCCGGACAGGTTGATACCTGCATGAGTCGACCGTTCAAACTGCAGCAATCGCTTCCCTACTGTCCAGCCGTTGTCGACGCCACCCACCACATCGTCGACGCGAGCCACCGCATTGTCGAACCGAGTTTCGCAGAACGTTGCATCACCAGAGATCAACCGGATCGGCGACACCTGCACACCGGGTTGCGCCATGTCGACCAGCAACAGACTGATTCCCTGATGTTTCGCCTTTTCCGGAGACGTTCGACACAGCACGAAAATGTAGTCGCAATTCACCGCATCGCTGGTCCAGATCTTGGCACCATTCAGTACCCATTGATCGCCGACCCGCTCGGCTTTCAACTGCAGGCTCGCAAGATCGGAGCCAGCGCCGGCTTCCGAATAGCCCATGGCCCATGCCCCTTCGCCGCGCGCGCAGATCGGCAGCCACCGTAACTTCTGATCGTCGGTGCCGAATTCAAGCAACGTTGGACCGATATAGTTCACGCCCCGTCCGGTTAACGGCGTGCGCGCGTTGATACGCTGCAGTTCCTCGATCAACACGCGGTACTCGGCTTTCGTGAGCTCCGCGCCACCGTATTCTTTCGGCCACGTCGGTACGGTCCAACCGCGCTCGACCATCCGGTCGAGCCACAATCGGGTTTCCGGCTGTAGCGAAATTCGGCGGCTACCAATCGGTACATAGCCGGGTCCGCGCGCGCCGGGTGGGCAGTTGTCAGCAAGCCACGCACGCGCTTCCGCGCGAAAGTCGTCCAGTTCGGTCACGTCTGCCTCCTCCTCGGTTAAGAGTACTCCGCGCAACGCCCCCGGGAAACCGCCCTCGCGCCTGTTCAGGACTTGTGTGGCGCCGCCATTGCTTCGCACAATAGGCAATCCGAAAACACCAACAGGCAATGCAATGAGTTTCGACGGAAAGGTAGCGATCATCACCGGCGCCGGGGGCGGCCTCGGCGAGCAACACGCCCTGATGCTGGCCGACCTGGGTGCCAAAGTGGTCGTCAACGACCTGGGCGGCGCCGTCGATGGGACCGGCCAGGGCGACGCGGCCGATCGTGTCGTCGAAGCCATCCGCGCTAACGGCGGCACCGCCGTCGCCAACAAGGACTCGGTCTCGGACCGGGAAGGCGCGAAACGCATCGTAGAGACAGCGGTCGACACCTTCGGAACCGTGGACATTCTGATCAACAACGCCGGCATTCTGCGGGACCGAACGTTCAAAAAGATGACGCTGGACGAGTGGGACCTGGTGATCAATGTGCACCTGAACGGCACCGCGTACGTCACCTGGCACGCCTGGCCGATCATGTACGAAAAGAACTATGGCCGGATTCTCTTTACGTCGTCGGTGTCCGGCATCTTTGGCAGCTTCGGCCAGAGCAACTACGGCGCGGCCAAAATGGGCATGGTGGGCCTGATGAACAATCTGGCGCGCGAGGGCGCGTCGCACAACGTGCACGTAAACTGTCTCTCCCCGGGGGCAAGCACGCGCATGATCGCGAGCATCCCGGGCCGGGACATCGATCCCGACAATCCGGATCCCGCACAACACCCGCGTCTGGTCAGTCCCGCGGCGTTGTTTCTCGTATCGGACGACGCCCCGAACGGGCGCATCATTCAGGCCGCAGGTGGCCGCTTCGCGTCCGACGCGGTGTTTTCGAACCGGGACGTCAACCTGGGCCTGGATGCGACCTGGGAAGACGTTTCCGCACGCGCGGACGACATACTGAGCCTGGACTCGATGGCATTGAAAACCGGTATGTGGCGCGATGCGACCTGACCAGTGACGTCGCCGGATCTGCAAGCGCGTTAACGCCGTGAAGGGGGTGCGTTACTCCCGCGCGGTCAGGTGAAACGCGCTTCGACCCGGCCGAAGGGCCCGTAGTCGGCAGTAACCTTATCGCCGGCTTCTACCGCGACCGGCCGAGTGAAGGATCCGGACAGCACAATCTGGCCGGCTTCGAGACCAACCCCGTGCTCGGCAAAGCGTTTACAGACCCAGCACACGCCGTGCGCCGGGTGGCCGAGGACCGCAGCACCCAGCCCGGTGTCCTCCACCTGACCGTTGACTTTGAGAATCGCACCCGCCCACTTCAAGTCGATCTCATGTGGGTCCACGCGTTCTTCACCGGGAATGATTCCCGCATTGGCCGCGTTGTCGGCGATGGTATCGAACACCGTGCGCGTGTAGCCGGTATCCGGATCAACCCGCACGCTGCGCGCGGAGATGAGCTCAAGAGCGGGCTGAACGTATCGCGTCGCGTCGAGCACCTCCTCCACCGACACTTCCTCACCGGCCAACGGCTTCTTCAACACAAACGCAAACTCCGCTTCGATCCGCGGATCCAGATAGTCGGACGCCGCGAGTTCCGAACCGGACGGATGCAGCATGCTGCTCGTGAGTACCCCATAGTCCGGCGTGTCAATGTTCATCGCAATCTGCATCGCGCGCGATGTCAGCCCGACTTTATACCCAATCACTTCCTCGCCGTCCGCAAGCTTCCGATTGACCCATTCCTTCTGAATGGCGTACGCGTCGTTCATGTCCATGTCCAGAGACTGACTCAACGCCTTGATCTGCTGGCAGCTCTTCTCCGCGTCGTACAGTTGTTCCGCCGCCTGCTCGATCTGTTCGGGTGTAAGCATCTGTGTTCGCCTAAGTGACAGGGAAAGCCACGTTGATCTGGCCCGTACCGGAGCTCCCGAAGTAGGGACTCACGACTTCGGCGCGGCCGGTGTAGCCGTCCCAACCCAAGGCGCCCAACAGCATGGCCGTGTCGTGCATGAAGCCCTCGCCCTCGCATTTCTGCGCGTACTCTGGAAGAAGCGCACAGAACGTCTTCCAATCGCCACTCTCCCACATGTCGATCACCTTGCGGTCGAACGACTCCAGGAACGGTGACCAGACCTTGTGCATGAATTCATCCGCCGTGCCGTTCTGCGCAAACCGATGCGACAGCGATCCGGACGCGAATATCGCGACCGTGCCGTCGTAGGCTTCCTCGACCGCCACTCTGAGCGACCGACCGAACGTCGCACTGTCTGCCAGATCGTGCACCGTGAGATTGGCGGCCACCGACACCACGCTGAAATGATCGTCGGCGTTCATATAACGCATGGGCACGAGCGTGCCGTACTCGAGCGGCAGGCTCGTGGCATCGTGCGCGCGTGTGTGCACGCCTGCCCGCGTCGCGGTTTTTGCAATCGCGTGACCCAACTCGGGATTTCCACGGTAGGCGTACGGCATGTTCTTGATGAAATGCGGCAGTTCGTTACTGGTGTACAGACCCTCGAACCTCGGCGCGTTGTTGATGTGATAGCCGGAATTGACGAGCCAATGCGTGTCGAACACCACCAGCGTGTCGACTCCGAGTTCTCGGCATCGGGACGACATCAGCTTGTGGCCGTCGATCGCATGTTGCCGGCAACCTTTGTGCGGACCGTCGAGTTCCGACAGATACATCGATGGCACATGCGTAATTTTCGCCGCGAACGCGAGCTTACCCATTGCGGCGGTGCTCCGGTCGATACCGCGCAACCCGCGGCGCATCCGCGCTCACCACCGCATGACTGAACCTTTCGGTGTCCACCGGCTTACTTGCCGAGCACGGGTACGCTGTGAAGATCGTGCGCAATGCAGACGTTTTTCGTCTCCATGTAGAAGTCGAAGCTATAGTCCCCGCCATCGCGGCCGATACCGCTGGCTTTCATACCGCCGAACGGTGACGGTAGATTGCGGTTGTTTTCGGAATTGAACCATAGCATGCCCGCGTCCAGGCGTTGCGCCAAGCGCATTGTTCTGCCGACGTCGCGCGTCCAGACGTAGCCGGCAAGGCCGTACGGCGTGTCGTTGGCCATCGATACGGCTTCGTCCTCCCTGTCGAAACCCATCGCCGTCAGTACAGGCCCGAATATCTCTTCCCGCGCCACACGCATCCCGTTGTGCGCATCCGTGAACAGAGTCGGCGCCACATAGTTACCGCTGCCGAGATCGCCGCGGGCCACGCCTCCGGCCGCGACCGTCGCGCCGTCGTCGCGCGCCACCCTCACGTACCCCATCACCTTGTCGAAGTGTGCGCGACTCACGAGCGGACCGACCTCTGTGTCCGGGTCGAGCGGGTGCCCTACGCGCAACCGTTCGACGCGCGCACACACGGCCTCGAGAAAACGCGCCCGGATGCCGTTCTGCACCAGCAGCCGGGAACTGGATGTGCACCGCTGTCCATTCAGGCTGTAGATCATGAACACCGCCGCATCGAGCGCACGTTCGAAGTCTGCGTCGTCGAACACGATGATCGGATTCTTGCCGCCCAGCTCGAAGTGCACGCGTTTCAGCGTATCCGCTGCCTGACGCATGATGTGCGATCCCGTCACACTTTCCCCAACCAGCGCTACTGCACGAATCGCCGGATGTTCGGTCAGTCGGCGACCGGCCACCTCGCCCACGCCGTTGACGGTATTCCATACGCCATCGGGAAGTCCCGACTCAGCGGCAATCTCCGCAAGAATCATCGCCGAGAGCGGGGAGAGCTCCGCCGGCTTGTGGACCACCGTGCACCCCGCTGCCAGCGCCGGCGCGATCTTCCACGTAGACAACATGAAAGGTGTGTTCCACGGCGTGATGATACCCACCGGACCCACCGGTACGCGCATCGTGTAATTGGTGTGCTGGCTCTGGTACAGCGAGAGTCCGTTCGCGGCTTCCGGCGCTTTGTCCGCGAAGAAGCGGAAATTTTCCGCGCCGCGCATGGCCGCCTGTTTCATGAAACGAATGGGCTGTCCGCAGTCCATCGATTCGATCAGAGCAATCTCTTCCGCACGCTCAACGATCGAGTCCGCGAGTCTGTGCAGCAACGCTTTGCGGTCACCACCCGGCATCGCTCGCCAGTCGGGGAACGCCGCCGCCGCTGCGTCGCAGGCCCGATCTACATCGGCCTCGGTACCGAGCGCTACGCGACCCAGTGAGCTGTTGTCCACCGGCGTAAGATTGTCGAAGGTATCCGCATCTTCGGGATGCTCAAACGCACCGGCAATGAAATGTCCGGTCGTCTCGTCCCCGAATCGCTCGAGGTACGTTCGGGCACGCTGCTCGTTCTGCTCGAGTGTCGCCATGCGCTTCTCCACAGTCGATCTAGTTTTGGCAGACCGCCGGCAAAAAGCAACATCAACGCGATAGCGACACCGTGTAGGAACGCGGCGAACGCGCTACCATGCCGTTGCTGCAGATCGAGCGGACAACACGGACTCGACACAGGCCGGACATGCACGACGACACCGACGCCTACCACAAGATAAGTCCACCCCCGGCAACACACCCGAACGGTTGCCCGTTCAACACCACGTTTACACCGTTCGACAGCGACTACCTGCAAAATCCATACGCGCAACTGACGGCACTGCAGCAGGACACGCCGATGTTTTACGCGGAATCGCTCGGCTATCTGGTGGTCACCCGCATGGACCATGTCGTGGAGATTCTTAAGAACCACGAGCTGTTTTCGTCGGCCAACGTTCAGGATCCCGTGTTTCCACTGTGCGATGCGGCGCGGGCCGTACTCGACGTCCCCGACTACAACCCCCAGGCGGTAATGTCCAACTGCCAGCAACCCGACCACACGCGAATTCGCAAATTCACTCGCGACGGATTCAACGCCCGACGCATGACGGTTCTGTCCCCCTACATTCGGGATACGGCGGAGCAGCTGATCACACGGATGCTTTCTGTGGACGCGCCCGCGGATTTCGTCAGCGCTTTCGCCCATCCGCTACCCGGGCATGTAATCTTTCGTTTCATCGGTTTTCCAGAAGAAAACTACAACGACCTGGTGGCCTGGACTGCCAACCGGTTGCTCTTCACCTGGGGACAGCCCACCGAAGCGCAGCAGGTGGAGATTGCCGAAAACATGTTGACGTACTGGCGGTACTGCCGTGCGTTCGTTGCACAACGCCAGGCGCGCCCGGATGATGATTTCACGTCCGAACTGCTGGCCGCACACGGCGCCGATCCTGACGGTTTGAGCTACCGGGAGGTGGAATCCATTGTCTACGGCCTGTCCTTTGCCGGGCACGAGATCGTTAGCAACTTCCTGTCGCTCGCATTGCTGTGCACGCTGGGAGACCGTCAGCACTGGCACCGGATGTGCTCCCAACCCGACAGCATCGCGCAAACGCTCGAAGAGGTGCTTAGGTTCGAGTCGCCCCAGACGAGCTGGCGACGCGTGGCAACGCGCGACACGAATTTTCACGGCGTCGAGATACCGAGCGGCACGCGAATTTTCCTGAGCCTCGGCGCTGCCAACTACGATCCGGCCACGTTTGACGCGCCGAACCGATTCGATCCCACACGGGAAAACGCCAACCGCAACGTGTCGTTCGGTCACGGAATTCATTTCTGCCTCGGAGCCCGGCTCGCCCGGCTGGAAGCGCAGATTGCATTCGAAAGCCTGTGTGCCCGCGCACCCGATCTGCGGCTGGTACAGGAGCAAGCATTGAGCTTCGCACCCAATATCACCTTCCGGGGGCCGCAACAGCTGCTGGTCGCCTGGGACCAATAACACCGGAGAAACATGGCCATACCCACCGCAGACTCCATTTCGCCGCAGTGGCTCACCGAATGTCTGCGTAACGCGGGTTACGACGGCGCCTCCGTCGCCGCGTTCACCGCCACCGGGATTGGGACCGGTCAGATCGGCAAGTGCGTCCGCTTCACGCTCGACTACGAATCCGGCGCCGATGGCGCGCCAGCAACACTCGTCGGCAAGTTCCCGTCCGACGATCCGATGAGCCGTCAAACGGGCGTAATGCTTCGCAACTACTACCGCGAGGTGAACTTCTACCGGTCGCTCGCCGCAGACCTGACAATCTCCACACCGCTGTGCTATTACGCCGACATCGAAGCCGAAGGTCCGGAGTTTGTGCTCCTGCTGGAGGACATGCACCCGGCCGGTCAGGGCGATCAGCTCGCCGGCTGCTCCCCCGACGTGGCCCGCGCGGCCGTGCTCGAACTCGTGGGACTGCAAGCTCCCACCTGGTGCGACGACGCGCTAAAACAGCACGACTGGCTGGTGGAACCCGAGGATGGGCCACTGCCAAGCGCGTTGGAGCTTTACCGCAACACGCTGCCCGGCTTCGTGGAGCGCTACGGCTCGAAGCTTGCTCCGGACCAGGTTGAAATCATAAGCCGTGTGGCCGAATCCCCCGACTGCCCGGTGTTCTCCAAACCAGCCGACCTGTTCTGTCTGGAGCACGTGGACTACCGGCTGGACAACATGCTGATCGACACCAGCGGGCCCGAACCCAGCGTTACCGTCGTTGACTGGCAGAGTGTTCGGGTGGGAAAACCATTGAACGATGTCGGCTATTTCCTGGGCGCCGGGCTGGTTCCCGAAGATCGACGCAGCGTGGAAGAGGACATCGTGCGTTCTTATCATCGCGCGCTGAACGAATCGGGCGTCGAGACCTTCGACTGGTCCCGCTGTTGGGAAGAGTACCGAAAGGGCGCATTCTCAGGCTTTGCAGTGACGGTCATCGCATCGATGATCGTGCAGCAGACCGAACGCGGCGACCGCATGTTCGTGACCATGGCGGACCGCCACAGCCGGCATGCGCTCGACCTGGGCGCGAGCGAGTTTCTCTTTTGACCTCCCATGTGCGCTCCAAGCGCTCGCGCGCTGTGCGCACCGATCAATCGGGGTAACCCATGGCCGATCCGATCTTTCTGAACGACACACCGCTGCGCCTCGATAACGGGATCGAAGGTCAACCGTACGAAGTGAACACGGCCGATCCCGGTTCGTTCTACGAACTGATTTCTACGCCGTCGTCGATGCCGAACAGCACCATCTGGGCGCAGGTTTTCCTCCCCGATACCGGGGACGGACGCGCGTCCGTTCCGCTGGTGATCCTGGTACCCGGCAGCCTCGGTGTTGCGCCGGCCTTTCTACACAAGGCACGCTGGCTGACCGACGCCGGTCTCGCTGCGTGCGTGATCGACCCTTTTGGAAATCGCGGTGTGTCCTCCACAGTCGCTAACCAGGCCCAGTATTCGTTTGCCGCCAGCGCCTGGGATGTACTTGCAACCATCGACGCGCTCGCCGGACAGACCAAATTGGACCCGCGGCGCATCGGCGCCCAGGGTCACAGTCGCGGCGGTTCTGCGGTGCTGTCGGCAGCCTGTCTGCAGCGCCTGCTCGGGCGTGCGGACTCCCTTGCAGCCGTGTATGCGGCCTACCCATGGTGCGGACAGCAGTTCTCGTTACCCGCCGTGGGAGCCACAACAATCCGTTCCATCGTCGGCGACCGGGATGAGTGGTGCCTGCCCCAGCAGGTGCAGGGGTACATGCAGGCGATGCGCCTGACGGGTGCGGACGCAACCTGGCGGATCGTCGATGGCGCCCACCATAGCTTCGACCGCGACACGCCCGTGGAGCAGATCGCCGATGCGTCGGTTGCGCCCGGCGCGCCGACCCTCTACATCGACGACAACGGCGCGATGATTCATCCGCTGTCCGGCGTAGCCGATCCGGAGCTGGGTGAGCGCGATGCGATGCTGTACGGCATCAAAGCCGGGTACGGCGTCCGCGGTGCACACATCGGCACGTCCGGGAACCAGGCAGAGATCTTCCGCGACGACATGCTTGCATTCTGGTGGTCGACCCTCGCGGACTGAGACACCACAACCCGCAGCGCTCGGCCGTATTCAGCCATACCATATTCAGCCATATAAAGAGGGATCCAACGCATCGTAGGCGTACAGTCTGTGCATGGCGTAGCCTGGCGCGCGTTTCGCGGCCCGGTCACGCAACCACGCCTTCGCGCCCGAAAGATGAAATATCCGCGCGTTACGCCTAGAACCCCGCTGAACATAGGCGGTCCGGTCGCGCCGTACCGTCTCGTACCGGTTGAGCGCACTCACGATGGACGGGGATTGATCGATGCACCCCGCGAGCACCGCGGCATCTTCTATCGCCATCGCAGCACCCTGCGCCATGAAGGGTAACGTCGCGTGACACGCATCGCCCAACAGTGTTGCCCGGCCGCGCCCCCAACGCGCCATCGGTTCCCGGTCAAACAGCGCCCACTTGAACAATGAGCTGGCGTCGGCCGCATCGATCAGCTGCTGCACATCCGCATGCCAATCCGCAAAGTCGCCACGCAATTCTTCAACCGCTCCAGGCTCCGTCCACGACTCGATTTCCCAGCCGGACTTTTCGACGACGCACACGCAGTTCACCAGCTGTCCCGAGCGCACGAAATAGTGCACAAAGTGCCGGCCCGGACCCCACCACACTGTCGTGACGGGCGCGATCGAGCCCGCCGCGAGTCGATCGGCCGGAACCAGCATCCGCCATGCGACATTGCCGGTAAATCGTGGCGCTTCAGCACCCCACAGCATCGACCGCACAGTTGAACGCACGCCGTCCGCACCCACCAGCACATCACCCCGGAACGGACCGGCAGCGGTCTCAAGCACCACGCCATCATCCGTTTCCGAGTAAGCCTCAGCGCGCGTATTCGCATGCAACGTAACGTTTGGTAGCGCGCGCGCGGCATCCAACAGAACGCTGAGCAGGTCGCCGCGATGAATGTGGTAGTACGGCGCGCCGTACTGCGCATCGACCGACGCGCCCAACGTAACGTCCGCAATCACGTGGCCACGCCGCCAATGGCGGAACTGCGTTCCTTCGGGCACGAACGCATGCGCGCGAAGCACAGTCTCAAGCCCAAGATCGCGAAGCACCCGCGTGCAGTTGGGGGACAACTGGATGCCGGCACCCGCCTGCGTGAACCGCGCCGATTGCTCGAAAACTCGAACGCGTCGGCCGCGTTTCGCAAGGCACAGCGCAGCCGCAAGGCCGCCGATGCCACCACCCGCTATGAGCGCATCGGTGTCGCTCGTCATTCCGACGACTGATCTCCAACCGAATTCATATCGATCATCCCGCCGCCCGGTCTGCGACGTCAACCGCGTGCCGGTTCGGTTACGCCCACCGATGACAAGCCTATGCGTTTCCCGCATCATCGGTTCGACCGACGGGATGGGACCTGATGCGTACAGAACAGCTCTCCGAACACCGCTGCTTCGGCGGACGCCAGCTTCAGTATCGGCACACATCCCAAACGCTGAGTTGCGACATGAACTTCTCCGTGTATCTGCCGCCCCAGGCTGAGCGGAACCGAGTCCCAGCGCTGTACTGGCTCTCGGGTCTGACGTGCACCGACGAAAACTTTGTTACCAAGGCCGGCGCGCAACAGTTTGCGGCGCAGTATGGGCTGGCAATCATCGCACCCGACACGAGCCCGAGGGGCGACGACGTTCCCGATGACCCAGACGACGCATACGACTTCGGGCTGGGCGCGGGTTTCTATGTGAATGCCACGCAACCACCCTGGGACCGCCACTACCACATGTACGACTATGTGGTGGGCGAACTGCCGGAGGTGGTCGCCGAACTGGCCCCGACCGACCCTGATCGCACCGCGATCTCCGGGCATTCGATGGGTGGCCACGGCGCGCTGACGATCGCACTCAAAAATCCGGAGCGCTACCGCAGTGTGTCCGCGTTCGCGCCGATTGCATCACCCACGAACTGCCCGTGGGGACGCAAAGCGCTGGGCAATTACCTCGGCGACGACGAAACCGGATGGGTCGAATACGACGCTAGCAAACTGATACGAACGGCCGACGTCCACATTCCCATGCGCATCGATCAGGGGACCAGCGACGCGTTCTTAGAGGAACAGCTGAAGCCTGACCTGCTGCAGAACGCAGCCGCGGAATCAGGCTATCCGGTGGATGTGCGGATGCAACCGGATTACGACCACAGCTACTTTTTCATCGCAAGCTTCATCGGCGAGCATCTGGCGTTTCACGCCAGCCACGTATAGCCCCTTTTCAACGACGGCGTTTGAGTCCAGCTATACGACTGACCGGTACAGGTGCGGGCGCAGATCGGCCGCGTTCGCCGCGTCGTAGTAGCGTACCGCCACCGCCCTCGGCGGCAGCAGTTCGTCTATGTGCGCAAAGTCCTCCGCAGCAAGCGTCACATCGACCGCACCCAGATTGTCTTCCACCTGCTGCAACGTGCGCGGCCCGATGATCGGCGCCGTAATGCCGGGCTGCGCGGCACACCACGCCAGCGCGAGTTGCGACATGCTGCAGCCCTTGCGCTCAGCCATCGCACGCAGCGCGTCAATGATCTGCCAGGCGAGCGGCGTCGCTTCTCGATTGAAGTTGTCCTTGCCCTGCTGCCAGCGGCCTTCCGCGTCGCCCTGATCCCGCCGATACTTGCCGGATAACAGCCCACCACACAGCGGCCCCCAGGGTATGACCGCCAGGCCAAACGACTGCGCCGCCGGAATCACCTCCCGCTCGACGGTCCGATCCAGCATGTGATACGCCGGCTGCTCGGATACGAACCGGTTCAGCCCGAGTTCCTTCGCGATCCACAGCGACTCCACAATCTGCCAACCGGGAAACATGCTCGAGCCGATGTAACGCACCTTGCCCGCGCGGATCAGGTCATCCAATGCCCGCAGCGTTTCGTCAATCGGCACCGCCGCGTTCGAACGGTGCATCTGATACAGGTCGATCCAATCCGTACCCAACCGCTCAAGCGACGCATCGCACGCTTCGATCAGATGCCGACGGCTCAGTCCGCGCGCATTCACGTCGTCACCCTGCGGAAAGTTGAACTTGGTGGCGAGTACGGTGCGCTGCCGGCGACCATCGCGAGCAAGCGCTTTACCTACGATGCGTTCACTTTCGTTCGCGGCGTACACATTGGCCGTGTCGACGAAGTTCACGCCCCGATCCATCGCGTGATCCATAATGCGTATCGATTCCGCTTCGTCGGCGCGGCCACCAAACATCATCGTGCCGAGGCAGAACTGCGATACCTGAACGCCTGTCCTTCCCAGAGATCTGTATTCCACGCAACACCTCAACGAGTGACCGGTTCGAAACCGCATAGTGACGCAGACCCAAACCTCCGTCGAGTTCAGCCACGGGCCGATCGAGAACAGTGATTCGTTGCACAATGACCGCTACACTGGCGCGATGGACGTCGGATTCTTCACCATGCCATCCCACCCGCCGGAGCGGCCTCTGCGTGACGGCCACGAATGGGATCTGCAGGTGGTGCGATGGCTGGACAAACTCGGCTTCACCGAAGCCTGGTTTGGCGAACACCACACGTCCGAATGGGAACCGCATCCGTCCCCCGATCTGCTGGTGAGCCAGGCGCTGGTGCAGACGGACAACATCCGCCTGGGTCCCGGCGGGTTTCTGCTGCCCTACCATCACCCTGCGGAACTCGCCAACCGCGTCGCGACCCTGGACCACATTTCGAACGGCCGGCTCAATTTCGGCGTCGCCGCCTCCGGGTTGCCATCCGACTGGGCCATGTACAACGTGGACGGCGAAAGCGGCGCCAATCGGGATATGACCCGCGAGGCACTCGAGATCATTCTGAAACTCTGGTCGGCCGACGAACCCTTCGACTACCGCGGGCAGTACTGGAATGTAAGTCTTCCTGAGGAGATGTTCGGTTTACTCAACCCGCACTTGAAACCGCTGCAGCAACCGCACCCGCCCATTGGCGTTGCCGGACTGAGCAAGGGTTCCGATACGCTGAAACTGGCCGGTGAACGCGGATTCATTCCAATGAGTCTGAATCTGAATCCAGCCTACGTTGCCAGTCACTGGGATTCCGTCGAAGAAGGCGCGCAACGCTCCGGGCGGACGCCCGACCGGTCTCAATGGCGCATGGTGCGCGAGGTGTTCGTGGCCGAGACGGATGCAGAAGCAGAACGCCTGTCCGTAGGGCTGCATATGGGGCGCATGTATCGGGAGTACTTCCTGCCGCTGCTCGGCAACTTTGGCTTCTTCGAATACCTTAAGCACGACCCGGACGTGCCCGATTCCGACATTACCCCGGAATACTGCGCAAAACATAACTGGATTGTTGGCTCGCCGGATACGGTTGCGGAGAAGATCGAAGCCATGCACCGAAGCGTGGGCGGTTTCGGCTGTCTGCTGGTACTCGGCTTCGACTACGTGGATGACCCTGAAGCCTGGCGCACGTCGCTCGAACTCCTGAGCGGTGAAGTTCTGCCGCGCATTGCACACTTGTAGCGCGTGTCGCGCCGGCATCACCGGTAAACCATACGGAATGCGATGCTGATCCGGGAACGCAGTTACCGACGCCCGGTCGAGCACGGCAGGTACCCGCTGGAGGCGCTGCCACATGAGGCCAGCGCGGTGCGCCTCCCCTGGCCGACAGACCAGCCCACACCAAGCCCGAAGCTGGAGAGTGACACCACGCTTGGACGCGTCGCCCGCACCTACCGCAGTTTCTATGAACCCTTTACCAGCGGAGCCTGTGCGTCGCCGGGCGACGGATCGTCCGATCCTCAGGTGCGCACCCGCGAGATCAGGGGCGCCTGTTACTACTTAGATGCGGATCATGTGGGCATCTGCACCGATGACCACGGGCGTGCAGCCATCGTGATTCTGGTGGGGTACGGCCGGAAGCCCGAACCCGACAACCTTGCCAGCAGCTGGATCTCTGGAGCCGAAGGTGCGCTTGCCGATTTGCGCGCTGCCGAGATTGCGGTCTGCGTTGCCGGCCACATTCGCGCGCTCGGCTTCGACGCGAGCGCAGAACTCTCTGGGCGCACGGACTATGACTTGAAAGCGATGGCCGTTCGCGCCGGGATCATCGATCCGCAGTCACAGGCGAGCCCGTTTCTCGGCCATCGCTACGCCCTGGCTGCGGTAGAAACCGACTATGAACTGGCGCCCGACCATCCGTTGTGCGCAGGCGCGGCCGTGTCGGCCATCGCCGACTGGTGGGGCATCAACGGCGCCGAGTCAGGGCGCGAACGCAATCGCCGGCGCCGGCGTCCATCGCACATGAGCCGCTATCCGATGGAAACAATCAGGCGGGTATCGCGTCCGACTACGCTGATTCTGGACAACGAAGTGCCTCGCGTGCCGAAACGCGCTGAGTTTTTCGAGCGCGCCCGCCGGGGCGACCTGGGCGCTAAGGCACACCGCGAGGTTCAACGCTTTGCGATCAAGCATCCGCTAACTCAGGGGATGATGCCGCCACTGCGGGCGCTGGTCCCGCACCAGGACGGGCCTACGAGCACAAACGCATCGCAGTGGCTCGACCCCATTGCGAACGCGCGCGCCGTCCGCTCGCTGGCCTACCACCTAGGCGCCGACCTGACCGGAATCTGCGAAATCCCGCACGCGTGGTACTCGCACCGCGGCGACGGCTCGGCAATCGAGCCATATCACCGCTACGCCGTGGTCATGCTGATCGATCAGGGCTACGACACGATGGAAGGTGCCAGCGGTGACGACTGGATTTCCGGCTGTCAATCCATGCGCGGCTATCTGCGCGGCGCCGAGATTGCCGGCGTCATGGCCGCGTTTCTGCGCGAGCACGGTGTGTCTGCGCGGCCCCACACGAATGCAGACAGCCACCTGCTGCACATTCCGCTGGTGCTGCTGGCGGGTCTCGGCGAGTTGTCACGCATCGGCGAGTTGGTGCTCAACCCATTCGTGGGGCCGCGGTTTAAATCGGTTGTGGTTTCCACCGACCTGCCGTTGGAAACGGATCGGCCCATCGACTTCGGTCTGCAGACGTTCTGCAGCCACTGCCGCAAGTGCGCGAGGGAATGCCCCGTGAGTGCGATTCCGTTCGGCGACAAGGTGATGTTCAACGGCTACGAGATCTGGAAACCGGACGTGGAACGCTGCACCCGCTACCGCGTTACCAATAGCCGCGGTTCCGCATGCGGCCGCTGCATGAAGACTTGTCCGTTGAACAAAGTCATCTCAAGCGACGGTGCCTGGTTGCATCGGCTCGGCAACTGGTTCGGCGTTAACCTGACCACCCTGCCCGCCGTGAAGCGACAGCTCGCGCGGCTTGCGGCGTGGCTCGACGATCGTCTCGGATACGGCCGCCGCAACACCGTGAAACGCTGGTGGCAGGACCTGGAGATGATCGACGGCCGGGCACGAAGCGCGCCGGCCACCAACGAGCGTGACCTGGATCTGCAGGCCGTCGCGGCAGGTAAACGCTCGCCCATTGGCTACTACCACGCGGCAGACATGCCGCCCGCGGACGCAACAGAGCCAGTGCCGGTGGACCACCGGGCCGCTGTCGCCCGCGCATCGCTCATCGAGTCGGTGGACGCAGCCCGCGCCCGGGAACCTGGGGTCAGAGCAAAGGGACAGATCAAATGACTTGCGGCTTGGCCGCAAGTCATTTGATCTGTCCCTTTGCTCTGACCCCAACTATTCGCCTTGGCGTGGATCCCACAACCGGCGTTCGGTGGTGGCCTCGTAGCCTTTTCCGCCAGGGTAGGAAATCAGTTCCATCTGCATGCCCCACGGCGTCAGAAAGTAGCAGGAACGCAAACCGGCCTCCGGTCCGTCACTCACTGCCGGCCCGCCCCCGCCGGGCATCAGCCGCACGTCATGACTGCGCAGGTGGTCCATCGCGGTATCGAAGTCGTCCACATACAACGCAATGTGATGCCCACCCCAGTCGCTGTTCTTCGGCATCTCACGCCGCTGGTCCGGTGATTCGTACTCAAAGAGTTCGATGTTGGTGTTGTAGCCGCACCGGTACTGCTTAACACGACGGATAACGGCCCGCGGGTGCACGTTCAGCGTATCCTGCATCCAATCTTCGGTTTCCGAGCCGAACGGCCCATGTTCATAAAACGGTTCGAACCCGAGTACATTCTCGAAGAAATCCACCGCTTCCTCAAAATCAGGCACGGTAACCCCGATATGGTCTGCACCGCGCAGACCCGGCAACCCGCTGTTTACCCCCATCGCCTCGCTCCCGCATTCACATTCGGACTATCAATGAGTCTATATAGCATCACTCGCGGGCTGGTTTACAAGTTTCGGACAGGCGAAGATGGGGTCATCCAGTTCCGCAAGCCGCAACGGGCCCATCGACGATGACCGACAACGCAACCGATTCAATCGAGCCGCTCGCCCCCGGCGAGGCCCGCTGTCCGGGTATCTCCGTGGCCGATCTCCATGCCCGGGACAGCCGCGACGTACCCCGTTACCTCACGGAGCAGAGCTACGAATTCCTCGGGGACGACGACATTCCGTATACCCGATACACCAGCCGCACTTTCTTCGAGCGCGAAATCGCCCACCTGTGGCCACGCACCTGGCAATGGGCGTGCCGCGAGGAACACATACCGGACGCCGGGGATTACTACGTCTACGACGTCGGCCCGTACTCAGTGCTCGTTGTACGGACCGCCTCCGGGGAAGTCCAAGCCTATCGCAATGCGTGCATGCACCGCGGTACCAAATTGAAGCCCTCTTACTCCACCGGACACAGCAACGTGCTGCGCTGCCCCTACCACGGCTGGCAGTGGAATCTGGACGGCGAGCTAGAGTCGTTTCCGTGCGAGTGGGACTTTCCCCACGTAAAGTCGGAAGAGGCCGGGCTCGATACCGTCCGCGTAGGCACCTGGGGCGGTTTCGTTTTCATCAACCTGGACCCGGACGCACCCTCGCTAAACGACTATCTGCACCCGCTGCCCGACCACATTGACAGTAGCGTCTTCGAGGAGCGCTACGTCGCTCAACACATTCAGAAGGAGCTTAACTGCAACTGGAAAATTGCATCCGAGGCGTTCCTCGAGGCATACCACGTGATGGAAACCCACAGCCAGCTGATGCGAACCAATGGCGATGCAAACACGCAGTACGACATCTACGGCGACCACGTAAACCGCCTGATCAACGTCGCTGGCATTCCGAGCTTCTTCTGCGAAGAATCCCTCACAGAGCAACAGATTCTGGATCTGTTTCTGATCGGCGATCGCAGCGACGTGGACGCCGGCATGACGGTGCCGAAAGGCGAAACCGCGCGTCAGGTCATGGCCCAGCACTTCCGCGACGCGGTCGCCCGCAGTGGCGCAGATCTGTCCGATGTGTCCGACTCGGAAATTGTCGACTCGATCGCGTATTTCGTGTTTCCGAACCAACAGTTCTTCTCCGGCGTGTCGTTTCCGATCGTCTACCGGTTCCGGCCTCTCGGCATGCAGCACGACAAGGCGCTGTTCGATCTGATTCTGCTGAAGCCGCGGCCGGCCGACGGCACGCCGGTAGAACCGGCGGAACCCGTGTGGTTGAAGGCCGAAGAGTCCTACACCACGGTTCCCGGGATGGATCCGTACGTCGGCCACGTCTTCGACCAGGACACCGGCAACATGCAGGCGGCGCACGAAGGTGCAATGGCAACGGACAAGGCGGGCGCGACGCTCGGCAACTACCAGGAAATTCGCATCCGGCACTTTCACCGGACGCTCAGCAAGTACGTACAAGACTAGGGGCAACCACATGACTCGAGTTCTCATTACCGGCGCGGCACGCGGCATCGGCTTCGAACTGGCAAAACAGTATGCAGCAGCCGGCGATCGCGTGCTCGCTACGGTTCGTTCGCTCGACACTGCGGCACCGTTGCAGGCGGTTGCAGACGAACACAATGACTCGCTCACAATCCGCACAATGGATGTCGGCGACGCCAACGCCGTCGCCGAATGCGCACGCGCCTGGGCTAACGAACCGATCGACGTCCTGATCAACAACGCCGGCATTTTTGGCGGTCTGGACACACAAACGTTCCAGAACATGGACTACGACAACTGGGCGCACGAGTTCAACGTGATGGCCATGGGGCCCTTTCGGGTAACGCAGGCGTTCCTGCAGAACGTGCTGGCCGGCGACGACCGGAAAATCGTCACCATCTCCAGCCAGACCGCGGCCCACGCATACGACCACGTGATCGGGTATTCGTACGCAAGCTGCAAGGCGGCGGTCAACCGTTTGATGACCGGGCTCGCGACAGAACTCCACGACCAGGGCATTACCGTGGTGCCGCTCCATCCC
The DNA here is from genome assembly GCA_965216695.1 of Candidatus Azotimanducaceae bacterium. GTDB lineage: Bacteria > Pseudomonadota > Gammaproteobacteria > Pseudomonadales > Azotimanducaceae. The sequence continues at coordinate 1,146,082 of OZ244212.1, forward strand.
GGTTGGGTGAAAACCGAAATGGCCGGCGATGTAGCGGATATCGACCCGGACGAAAGCGCGCGCGGCGTGCGCGAAGTGATCGGCAACATGACGCTCGCCGATTCCGGCAAGTTTCTGAAGTGGACCGGCGACGAACACCCCTGGTGATCCACTAACATTCGTGTAGATCAAGCGCGCCGTCGGCGGTGACGGATCGTGGCATTTCAATTAGTATCCGCCCGCATCCGTTAGTGAGATTGGGGAGAGTTTCCATATGCGGTTGAAATCCATCGGTGCCTGTATCGGCGCGGGTCTAGTGCTTGCATTCAATCCGTCTGTTGCTTCAGAGATCGAAGAGATCATCGTTACCGCGCGCGGCATCGAGGAAAGCGTGCGCGACATTCCGGTCGCGGTGAGCGTGCTCGACGAGTCGCGGATCGAGAACCTGAACCTCGATTCCATCGAAGACGTCGCTGAAGTCACGCCGCAACTGAACATCGTGCGGGCCGGGTCCGGCAGCGGCGTCAGCATCAGCATGCGCGGCATCGGCTCGTCTGCGTCGACGATCAGTATTGAGCAGTCGGTGTCGACGATCATCGACGGTGTGTACTACCCCCAGGGCCGCGTAATCAACGAAAGCTTGTTCGACGTGCGTCAGATTGCAATTCTGAAGGGTCCGCAGGCCCTTTTCTTCGGTAAGAACGCCACCGCCGGGGTGATTGCGGTGGAAACCAACGGACCGGGCGACGAGTTCGAAGCCATGTTCCGCGGCGGTTACGAATTCGAGCAGGAACGCCAGGTCTACGAAGGCGTGGTGTCGGGACCGCTCACAGAAACCCTCGGCGCGCGTCTGGCGTTGCGGTTTTCCGATATGAGTGAGGGTTTCATGGACAATCCCGTCGGTACTACGACGTATACCACACTCGATGCGGCTACGTTCGTGCCGACCGTGCACCAGAATCCCCCACCCGACGATGACGCCTGGCCCGGCACGGAATCGTTCTACGGCCGATTGACGCTGGACTGGGCGCCCAACGACCAATCGTCAATCACCTTGAAAACGTCCTACGCGGACGCCGACCTGGTGTCTCCCACCGGCGGTCGCGAACTCTGGTTCTGCCCGGCGCTGAACGGTCAACCGCACGCGATCGGTCCGGATGGGCCGATCCCCAACACGCTCGCCGAATGCGAGACCGACTGGACCAACTTCGAAAACCCGATTCCACGCAATATTGCCGCAACCAACCCGCGCCTCGGCCGCTTCGACGGAAATCTCGGTGAGGATTACAAGAGCTATGCGATCACGCTCACAGGCGAGTATTCGTTCGATCGCGTCGATGTAACCGGCATCTTCAACTTTCACGACCAGACCACCAACTGGGTTGGCGACTTCGACGGCGGCGGCGCTACCGCGACGTTCGCTTCGGAGAAAAACAAATTCGACAACTACTCGTTCGAGTTGCGCGGCGTATCCCGCCTCGACAGCCCGGTGAATTTCGTCGGTGGGTTCTTCTGGCAGACCAACTCAAGGCGTTTCGACCAGGATGTGATTTTCGCGGGTGCGCAGAACACCGCTGCACCCAACGCGTTCCAGGAATTCACCGCGTACGACAAAGCGTCGGAAACCGACCTGGACACACTCTCGGTGTACGGTGAGATGATCTGGGACATTAACCCCGCATTCCAATTGACCGGCGGATTGCGCTGGATCGAGGAGAAGAAGGATTCATTCTTCTTCCAGCCATACGTCAATCCGTTCTTCACCGGTCTGTTCGTACCCGTGGATCCGGGCAACCCCGATACGCTGCTGGAAGCAGACCAGAAGTTCGACAAAGTTGTACCGGAGGTAACGCTGCGCTGGGAAGCCACCGACAACATGACCCTCTACGTGGCGTACAAGGAAGGATTCAAAGGCGGCGGATTTTCCAATAGCGGCATCCTGTCCGCGGCCGTGTTCGGCGCCGGTGCCGACCCGGCCGGTGATTTCATCTTCGACGAAGAAACGGTGAAAGGCTTCGAAGCCGGAATAAAAGCGTCGCTGCTCGAGGGCACCATGAACCTGGAGTTCGAGGTATACGACTACGAGTTCGAAGACCTGCAGATCGATTTCTTCAACTCGCCCACGTTCGCATTCATCACCACTAACGCGGGCGCGTCGACCACCACCGGCGCCGAGCTGAATCTCACCTGGTTACCCACCGGTGTGGAAGGCCTGCTCCTGAAAGGTGGCATCATCTACAACGAAGGTGAATACGAAGACTTCATCGCGCCGTGCTACGCGGGTCAACGGCCATCCCAGGGTTGCACCATCTTTAACCCCGGCGAGGTGCCTAAGCAGCAACTGGGCGGCAGTAAACGGGGCCTCGCACCGAAGTGGGCCGGGTACATCGCCGGCGATTTCGAACGCTCGATCGGCAACAACCTGAGGTTCGGACTGTCACTGAATTTCCAGTTCAAGGGTAAGCATCAACTGAGTGAGTTCGGGTTCCCCGGGTTTCAGGATGCCTATGAAACGATCGACGCCGCTATCCGAATCGGTTCCGAGGACGATCGCTGGTTGATCTCATTGATCGGCAAAAACCTCAGCGATGAGTACGCCCTGGTGGCCTCCAGCGACACACCCGGTACAGGCGGTGGCACCGGCACTGAAGGTGGTTTTCCGGCAGATCAGCGCGGCACGCCGATCATCGGCCGCACCATCGCGGCGGAGTTCACGGTCCGGTTCTGATCGTCTCCGGGCAGCGGGACCGCCGAAGGGCGACTCCGCTGCCCGCTCAAGCCGCAATCGTTTATTTATCGGCACGGCAGTGGCATAGTCGATTCTAATCGGACACGGCGCTAATCGGCGCTTACAGAGGGGGAAGAACCAAAATGGCTACAGTAATGATCGTGGGTGCCACACGCGGCATCGGCCTGGAACTGGTAAAGCAGTACGCCGCAAACGGCGACACCGTGATAGGCACGGCCCGTGACACCGGGGCCGCGGACCAGCTCGACGCAGTTGCCGCAAGCGACGACAACGTGAGCGTGCAGGCGCTCGACATCGGTGACCCCAAATCGATTGAATCCGCTGCAAACGCCATCGGCGACCAGCCGATCGACACAATCGTGGTGAGTGCCGGCTACGTGGGCGGCGGTCATCAGACCCTGGACGATCTCGACCTGGACGAATGGCACAGAACTGTGGATATCAACACGATCGGGCCGGCGCTCGTAGCCCGCGCGTTCAAGCCAAACCTGGTCGCATCGGGCAACGGCAACCTGATGATCATGACGAGTCAGCTGGGCGCATCCACGTGGCCGATGGGCGGCATGTACATCTACTCCACCACGAAAGCTGCCGTGAGCAAAGTGGGCCAGATCCTTGCACTCGACTGGAAGGACGACCCGGTGATCGTAACGGTCGTGCATCCAGGTTGGGTGCAAACCGACATGGGCGGTCCCAATGCAGAGATTACGGCCGAAGAAAGTGCTTCCGGCATTCGCAACGTCATTGCCGGGCTCACGAAGGCCGATTCCGGCAACTTCTACAAGTGGAACGGCGAAATCCACCCCTGGTAACGCTGACGACCAGCGATCGGTAGCACGTTCGTGAAGCAAGCCTTCAAAACAGACCTGGAAGCCATCCAGAAGCGCGCGCGAGAGAAAATGATGGACGGCGCCGTAACCGGTGCGTACAACGCTGACCGCGCGCAGGTAATTGACGTGCTGAACGAAGTCCTCGCAACCGAGATCGTTTGCATTCTGCGCTATCGCAACCACTACTACTCCGCAACAGGGATCAACGCGGACCCGATCGCGCAGGAGTTTCTAACGCACGCCAACGCAGAGCAGATGCACGCCGACTGGGTCAGCGTGCGTATTGCCCAACTCGGCGGCGTGCCCAACTGGGATCCCCAGGGTCTGGCCACGCGGGCGCACGCGGCCTACGTTCAGGGCGAAAGTCTGCGTCAGATGATCGAGGAGAACCTCGTCGCCGAGCGCGTCGCTATCGAAACCTACTCAGAGATTGTGCGCTGGCTGGAAAATGACGATCCAACCACGCGCCGCATGATCGAGGACATCCTGAAAGAAGAAGAGCACCACGCCGACGACCTGGCGAGCATGCTCGAAGACCTGCCGGGTTGAGCGCACGGTGGCTCCGACGGTAATGCATCCGGAGCCGTTCACAGTCGATCTTCCCGCGGACGTGCTCGACGATCTGCGCTCTCGCCTCAGCGACGTAAGACCGGCACCTCGCATAGGCGAAGATGACTGGGCGTATGGCGTTCCAACCGAGTGGCTGCAGGACATGTGCCGTTACTGGCGCAACGAATGGACCTGGCAAAGCGCCGCCAATGCGATCAACCGCTGGAACCACTATCAGGTTCACATCGATGGCGTGCCGATTCACTATCTGCATGCACCGGCAAAGCACACAGGTGCACCGCCGCTTGTACTGACCCACGGGTGGCCGTGGACGTTCTGGGATTTCAAGGACGTAATCGGTCCGCTTTCCGATCCCGAAAGCTACGGCGGCGACGCCCGCGACGCGTTCAATGTCTACGTCCCCTCGCTGCCCGGTTTCGGCTTCTCGACGCCACTGCGTACCGCCGGTATCGATGTCGCCGCAGTCGCGCGCCTGTGGACCACGTTGATGACCGAGGTGCTGGGTTACGATCGGTTCGCAGCTCACGGGGGTGACTGGGGCGCGTTGGTAACGGCACACCTTGCGCACGCTCATGCGGATGCGCTGCTCGGCGCACACATGAGCTTAACGCTGATTCCGGGCGTGAACCGCAACGCGTTGGCCGATGAAGATTTCGCCGAGGACGAGCAGTGGATGGTGACACGCAACGCCCAGTCACTGCCGCTGATTCAGAGTCATTTAGCCGTGCACAATCTGGACCCGCAGACCCTCGCACACGCGTTGATGGATTCGCCGATGGGCACCGCCGCATGGATCTGGGAGCGCCGCCGCAACTGGAGCGACTGCAACGGCGACGTGGAAACCGTTTTCGATCGCGATCATCTGTGCACCACGGCGGCCCTGTATTGGTGCACCGGCGCCATCGCTTCGTCCTTTCGCTTGTACTACGAGCACTTCCGCAAACCCTGGCCGTTGGTGCACGACGAATCGCCACTCCTACCAGCTCGCAGCGCGTTCGCCGTGTTCCCCAAAGATGTGGTTCATATGCCGCGGTCGGTGCTGGAACGGCACTGCAATTTAGAGCGCTACACGGTAATGCCCAGGGGCGGACACTTCGGCGCAGCCGAAGCACCGGATCTGCTCGTCGACGACCTGCGAGCATTCTTCCACGAGCATGTTGGGGTCAGAGCAAAGGGACAGATCAAAGGGACCACGTCCCTTTGATCTGTCCCTTTGCTCTGACCCCAAAATTTCCCTCACGCGGCCAGTTACGACGCCGGAACGAACCATATCGGTGACGACCAGGCTCGCTCCTGAATTGTGACAGGGAACGCAGGGTTAGGCGCCATGCCCCGGCGCAACGCGTCCCACGTACTCCACCGGCACGTCGGGTTTTCCAGCACCCGCGCGTAGTAAAACGCGCGGCGGTCGGGGCGGAAGTCTGGGTCCCGCCAGGTGGTGCGAAGTTCGGCAGCGCCGTGCTCCACATCCACCGCACAGGTCGTCAGATCGACACCGGCGCTAGACTCGGGACAACGGTGAGTGCGGGCATCCGGCACGTCCCCGCCCGGGCAGGCGACGTCGTACACCGTCTCCCTCGGTTCGCCGTTTTCTACCCAGCCTTTCACGATCTGCAATCGTTGCAGCCATGCGCTGTTGGGATCGCGACTCGCCCACGCAACAAAGGCCGGCGCGCCATCGCTCTGAAGCAGAAGATCGCCGCCCATCGGCACGCCGTGTGCGTAGTAGTGCTGCACGACGTCGGCGGCATTGCCATCCACCGCATCGAGCCCATAGCCGGCGAAGAGCCGAACGCGAATCCGGGTGCCGGACGTTGCAAAGGTTTCTTTGCGCCGGAACGCCTCGTAGACCGCATCCCGTGTGTTCGCGTCGGCCCACACGCCGGCCAAACCCGACGCGCTCCACTCGCCGAGGTACGGCGCCGGCTTCTCGTCCGCCGGCATCGCCTGGTACGCCTCCCAATCGGGCACACCTTCCGGAAGCGCAGAACCGCGGCGTTCAGGCAGGCCGTCGTTGACCCCGGTTTTCCCATAGAAATGCGCCTCTTCGTACGGCGCACCGGCATTGTGCGTGTCGCTGGAGCCGATCAGGCCGAACCGGTAGGGATTGAAGCCTGAAGATTCCTGCATCGATAACCCGCTCAGCAGTGCATCGCGCACGTACGAACCGGCCACGCTGATGGTGAACGGTTTCCCGTCGCCAAGCGATTGATAAATCTCCGGCTGATCGCCGAATATCTCGAAGTCGGCCCACTCATCATTGGGCGACAGCAGCGGATGCGTATCTGACGTGCCCTTGACCTGGGTCATCTCAACCAGTGGCTCATTGCGCATCCGCTGCGCCGCGTACTCCGCGTTCAATGGTTCGCCCGCAAAGTTCGTTCGCATGAACATTGTGCCGTTGGACCAGTTGGGATTGTGCGGAATGGCAATCGACTCCATGCCGCGCTCCCGGTTACGGTCCATCCAAGCCCACAGATCTTCCGGGTTCAGCGAGTCCGTAGCCGCAAACGGCTTACCCGGTACGTTGGCGCCTTTGAATATCACGTTGCGATGCAGGTTGAACGGCGGCGCAGACGTGTACTCGTAACCAATGAACGTCGTGAATCGGCCGGGGTGATTGTGGCGTTCGGCCGCCTCTATCTCTTTCTGCCACGTTTGTTGAACCACGTCGGGATGGTTCAGCCGATCGTCGGCATCACCGGTGATGATCGCCTGCGCCACCTGGCGGAACGCGGCAAGCACCTCGTCAAGATCGTCGCTGATGAGTTGCTTCGCAAAATCGGTGCGCGACAGCGGATGCGCCGGATCGCCCATCGCATGCAGCACGCCCAGATACGTGGCGTGATCCGTTACCGCCATGAAATCCAGCGGCGCGCCGCGCAGCCGAATCGTGTAGCCGTACGGGTGCGTGAGCGGCTCCCCGCGAGCGTAGCGATACGCATCGTCCGGTGTCGTTCGCACATTGAAGATATAGGCGTCGAACGAAAATCGCGTATGCACGTGCAGATCGCCGAAGTACGCGTCGCGCTCAACGGCATGGGCCGCCATGGCGACGACCCAGCCCAGCAACAGCCGGCAGCAAAAAGATAGCCTGCTCACGTCTCCCCCGGTGCGGTTACTTGTGTCGCCAAGATATCACGGAGCGCTGAAGGTGGACATTTTGGGGTCAGAGCAAAGGGACAGAACAAACAATTTAGGGTCAGAGCAAAGGGTCAGAGCAAAGGGACAGAACAAAGCAACAGAGTCTTTGTTCTGTCCCTTTGCTCTGACCCCAACCTTGTAACCCCGCCGTGGGCTGCTGTAACGTGGCGGGACCGTCGATCAATCAAAGAGCGCGATGACCCAAACGATCAAAGCCCATTCCGCGAGTGTCGAATGTCCCGCCGTCGACGCACCCGCATTCGCAACGCCGAAGCCGTTACATCAGTCTCGTGTAGCAATCGTTACGTCTGCGTCACTGCATCACTCGGACGACGCAGACTTCGCCCCTACGGACGCCACCTATCGCGTATTACAAAACGATCGCCGGGATATTCTGGTGGGCCACTGGAGTCCGAACTTCGACGCCTCTGGCGTCACCGCCGATCTGAACGTCGTATTCCCGGTCGATCGGCTGCAGGAACTCGCGACTCGGGGAACCATCGGATCTGTATCACCCGTACACCTGTCCTACGCGGGCAATCAATTCGACCTGGAACAGATTCGCATCGACGGTGGACCTGCCGGCGCCGCCTTGCTTAAGTCCGAGGAAGTGGACGTGGTACTTCTAACTCCTGTCTGACCACTCTGTACGCGTACGGTCTGTACGCTCGCTCATGTGTTCGAATCCGCTGGAATCGCAACGGTAACGCTTGGTTCCATCCGGGAGCAGATCTACGGCAGCGCGCCGCCGCGCGGTCTGTTCTGCGAGTTTCCGTTGGGACGCCCGCTCGGCAAGCCTAACGATGCAGCCTATCAGCACCGGGTGCTCGCGCACGCGTTCGACCTACTCAATCGCAGCGAACCGGTCGTGGAAGACTTTCCCGATGCCATCCACGACAACGCAGACGAAGTACTGGTATGCCCGCTGCCGCCCTCGTCAGGCGACGGGGCCCATCCCGCGGTTGCCGAAGCGCGTGGGCTTCGAGCCGCGTACGACCGGGGCGTCCAACAATTTGGCAATGCCGCCGGCGCCGCGCGGACCATCGACGCCGACGGGGTGCCCGAGGCGCTTGAAGCATTCATCCGTGTCGGCGAAGGCACGCCGTGGAAACAGGCCGGCATTCCCGGCATACCGGCGCGCGTCGCCCAGGACATACGCGGCTACTACGAAACAGCCGCACTCGCGCTGGTGGAGCACACGCCGGCCGCCTGGGCCGGCTATCGGTGGTACAGGGACCAGACGCAGGCGGGCGCGGTTATCCGGGCGGCGCAATCGGCGATGAAGGCCGCCGGGGAAAAGGAACCGCTGTGGCGGTTCCTGCTTACGCTGGACACCCCGGTCGACTGACAGCGGCCACATCGGGCCGCGTGCCTTCACTGGCCGCGGGCCTCACCTTCCAGCAACAGCGTCCGTACGTCTGCCAGCACTGTGTCGGCGTGCAGAAACGAGACGCTGTAGATATTCCGAATCCTGCGATGCGTATCGATCAGATAGACGCGCAGCAGGTGCGAGATGGTTCCCAGATCGTTGCCTTCGGCATCGCGGTCGCGAATCACAAACTGATCGTACGCATCGAGAATCGGCTGCAGCGCATCCGCATCCCGGGTCGTTAGAAATTGCCAGTCGAAGCCCGGCGACAGGAAGTGCTGCTGATAGCGGGCCAGTACGTCGGGCGTGTCATGCCCAGGGTCGAAACTCAGGCTTACCAGGCGCAGCTCGCGACGCAGGTTCGAATCCTCACGCACCTGATCCTGCAGCTGGCGCAGCACGAAGGATGCGAGCGGGCAGCCGTTCACATCGTTGCAGCGTGTATAGATGAACGACAGCACGGTGATCTTCTGCCCCAACACCGATGCAAGGTCTGTCGCGGTGCCGTCGGCTCGAATCACCGGACCGGCCGCAGCATCGCCCAGTACGGGCAGCTGGTACGATCCGGCCGTTGGCGCGTCGAATGCCAGCGGCTCATAGCCCGGCGCGAGCACTTCTGGTTCGGGATGGTCGTGGGTGGTTGTATCCGTTGCCCACCCCGGCCGCTGCAGGAAAAATGCGGCGACTACTCCGACTGCAACGACGAAAGCAATCCGCCGATGCCGGTAACGCTTTCGCGCATATCCCCGGTGCTGCACCGCGCTAGTTGGACGCCGTCTTAACTGGGCGTTGTTTACCGTACAGCGCATAGGCACCAAAACGCATCTGGTGCGGCAGACCAAGCTTTTCCGCCAGAAAATCGATGCTGAATGTTGGAGTCAGCTTGCCATCCTTCCACTCGAACGCCTTGAAGTACTGCACATCGCCGGGTTCCCCTTGCTGCTTGTCCCAGTTGGCCAGCAGCGACGAGGTGAAGTACACGCGCTCGCCGTCCCAGCTTTGCGACACCATGTTGATCTGCGCGCCGATCTGCTCTTCGAATACCTGTTTCGGAGCGTGCGGGTCTGAAATATCGAACAGTCGCACTTTGCCATCGTTCCACGTATCTACCCACAGATAGTTGTCGTCTGCGGCAATGGAGATATCGACCGGCAGCGGAATCTTCGCCGGATCGCCAATGGTTGCCACCGACTTGGCCTGCCACTCGCCTGCCTCGTCCTCATAGATCAGCCACACCTGCGACGTGAGCGCTGTAGTTGTGAAGCAGTAGTTGCTGCGTGAACCCCACGCACATCGGATCTCGAGCGGCGCACCCGGCACGTCCAGCACCTTGCGGGGCTTGCGCGTATGCAGGTCCCACACCACCACGGTGTTGCCGAAACGTTTCATGGCTTCCGGGTCGGCCATCATTTTGCCCATGTTCATCATGTAGTTGTTCCAACCGGTGAACGACGACGTAATCATCACGTTACGCCGCGGCAATACGCGCACGTCATACCCGTAACCGTCGGCAAACTTGCCGCTCTTGTGGGCGCCCTGCAGATTGTCGTCCGTGGGCATCCAGTAGGTGCCCACGTAATCGCCCGCGTTGGTGTATTCCACAAGCGCGGTGCGTCCACCGTGGTCGCGATTGTTGGAAAGACCGGTCAGCATCATCCGCCCCGGCAACGCATAGTTTGTGTGTGGGCCCACCACACCACCGCTGACCTTCTCGAAATCGTCGATCGTTTTGTGCAGGCGCGGTTTCGCCGGATCGGTGTGAACGTCAAAGATAAAGATTCGGCTCGTATCCAAACCGCTCGCCCAGAGAAACCGCCGGTCGTCCGTCAAACCCGAATGGTGGGCCTCGTTGCGACCACCTACCGACAGCGAGTTGACCACCGATTTATACGAAGGCGAGGCTGGATTCACATCGATCGTTACAAGTTTGTCCTGCTCGTCGCCCACGCCCTCCTTGCCGAGCGTCCACACGTACACGAAATCTTCCTGACCAACAATTTTCGCCATATACGGCGACATGCAGGTTTCGTCCGCCCGCACCAACCCTGACGCCAGTGCGAGAACCACAAGTGCCCCGACCAGTGGGTTGACCCCGTAGCCGCGATTCCGCTTTCTTTCCCCCTTGGTGCGCATGGTAGTCTCCGTTCGATGTTCGAACCGACAGGTTAAGGGAAATCACCCATGAGGGCCATTTCGGCCGCGCTGGTACTCATCGCGATCATGTGGGCGACGGCCACCAACAACCACGCGGTGGCAGCCACCAGCGCCGGTGATCCTCGCGACGGTTACGCGGAGCCAACGTTTCGAACGCAGACGCTGCGGATTCTTCCGGTGGATGGCAACCGTGAGCTCCCGCCTTACCGCAAACACGCGCGGCGCGGTCAGCTCGGTTTGCCACCGCTCGACCCACCTCTCAATGAACCGCTTGCGGCACTCGGTCATCGGCTCTTTTTCGATCGCCGTTTGTCGTTCAACGACACGTTGTCGTGCGCAATGTGTCACGTACCGGAACAGGGATTCACGCAACATGAATTGCGCACGCCGGTCGGCATCGAGGGGCGTTCCGTCAAACGCAACAGCCCCGGGCTCTTGAACGTGGGATTCCGCTCTGTGCTTTTCCACGATGGACGCGAACACAGCCTCATACTGCAGATCTGGTCACCGCTGCTCGCCCGCAACGAGATGGGCAACCCCGCCATAGGTTACGTTCTGCGTAAGCTCACGCGAACCGACGACTACGGCGATCGCTTTGCAGAGATGTTTGAAGACGGGATTACCGCGCGCAATCTGGGCCTCGCGCTTACCGAATACCAGCGCAGCCTCGTTGCAGCCGCGTCGCCGTTCGACCAGTGGCATTACGGCGGCGATCGCAGCGCGCTCTCACAGGATGCAGTGCGAGGCTTCGAACGGTTCAAAGCGTTCGGGTGCAACGGCTGTCACTCCATCGGGGATTCGCACGCGCTGTTCACCGACGAGCAGTTCCACGACACCGGCACCGGCTACCACGCCGCAATGGTCGCGCCCGCGTTGCCGGAATCGATAACGGTGGCGCCCGGCGTAACCATTCCGTTGGACACGTCGTTCGAAATGCCGGTAGACAACGACCTGGGCCGCTACGAAGCTACGGGCAACGTCGACGATCGCTGGCGTTTCCTTACGCCTACGCTACGCAACGTCGCACTCACCGCACCGTACATGCACGACGGTTCGCTGCCGACACTCGGCTCAGTCATCGACTTCTACCGCAATGGCGGCGTTCCCCACGAGGGAATCGATCCGCGCATCCGTCCACTCGAGATCAACAGCGAAGACGAAGCTGCACTGATCGCTTTTCTGGAGTCTTTAACCGGCGCAAACGTCGACCTACTCGCCGACGCGGCGCGACGAGTGCCCATCGGCAGCCGCTAACGCACGGTCCCGCCTACACCACGCGCGATCACTCCCATCACGTGCATCCTTCCCCTATAGTGCAGCCTCTGCGTTTGATCGGTATAGGAATGAAGATAGCGTACTCTCTGCTGCTGGTTCTGAGTTTGCTGGTAGAAGCACTCGCCGCCGCCTCGTTGATCGGCGGACCCGACGGCGTAGCCGTTGCAGGCCGCGGCGAACAGTGGGCGATGCACTACGGCTTCGCGGCGCTCGCAATCGCGAGTTTGAGTTTGTGGGCCTGGCCGTCACGCACCGACAAACGGGTAGTTACGGTGGTGCTCGGAATGCTGTCGACCTTTCACTCCGCCATTCTGCTTTCGCTGCTGATCGCCGGCGACCAGCCCGCGGGTGTCGTAATCCACGCGGTCCTCGCATCGTCGAGCATTGCGCTCTTCTTTCTGCGCAGTCGTTGGACAAGCTGAGCGGCGTGGACATTGGCATCAATATTCGTGCGATGGGTGTGCAATCCACCCCGGACATCATCCGTTCGATCCTGCTCGAAGCCGAGCAGGCTGGGGTCGCGTCGGCGTGGATCTCCGAGCACATTGCCATTCCGCCCGACGACGCCGAAGGGTCGGGTGGACGATATCTGGATCCGCTGACGACCCTCGGCTGGATGGCCGGCCAGACCCGCACCATCCGATTGGGCACGAGCGTACTGATTCTGCCCTACCGACGCGCATTGCCGACCGCCAAGGCCGTCGCTACGTTGCAGGAATTGTCCGGCGGCCGGCTGCTGTTGGGTGTTGGCATCGGTTGGATGCAGGCGGAGTTTGATGCGCTCGGTATCGAGCGCGTTCAGCGCGGCCGCACCACCGACGACATGCTGCGCTTTCTGAGGGAATGTTTCGCAAACGACATCGTCGAGCGGAACGGCCAGCCGTTTCTATTCAAGCCGCGGCCTCCGCGTCCGCCGATCTTCATCGGCGGCAGCGCACCGCATGCTGTGGAACGCGCGCTGACGCTCGGCGATGGCTGGATGCCAATGGGTCGACCGGATGCACTGGCAGAAGCGATCCGGGACTACCGTGCGCGCGCCGCCGAACGCGGACACCCGGGTCTTCTGGCGCTATTCGTGCGCTGGAATCCGGACGATCCGGATGGCAACCGCGTCCGTCTCGAACAGTGCGCCGACGCGGGCGCGACCACCGCCATCGTTTCGATGCCGTACAACGACGCGGAGGACTGGCTCTCCACACTGGCAGCACTGCAACGTTTCCAATCCTAACAATGCGCGTACGCCGCGGGGCGTACGCAGACCACACTCAGGGATCTGGTCGAACTTCGGATCGGGTTCCTGCAACGAACAGCAGCCCCGCCATGATCGCCAGGTTTTTTATGAAGTTCTGCATCTCGTGCGCCGACGTCGTACTTTCGTATTCATTCCAGAAATCGTGCATGAATACGTTGATCACGAGCGTCAGCGCAGCAAGGACGAGCGCCATCATTTGCTGGCGCCAACCGATCAGAAGGCAGAGCCCCCCGCCCACCTGAATGGCGATTGTAAGCACCAGCAGTACCGGCACGAGCGGCACACCGTGCAGCGCCATGTACTCGGACGTGGCACCAAACCCGGTAACCTTCGAGAGTCCCGGCACAATGAAATACAGCCCGAGCAGCACGCGGCCCGTCAGTGCAAGCGGACGCTCGAGCGCCGATGGAAACGCGCCTAACACGAATCAGCCGCCGCTGGCTTCGGCGGTGATGTCTATGCCCATATCGGCATCGCCACCGGCCTTGGCGGCATCCCGCATCCGGGCGAGTTCTTCCCAACTCAGATAGTTGGTCAGTCCGTCCTCGTCGTAGAAGATGACCGGGCCTTCGCACACGAACAGATACTCGGTGTCCTCAAGCGCAATCGTCGCTCCATGGAGCACGCCGTTCGGTTCGTAGTCATAGTCGCCTGCGTTGAGCACGCCGTCGCGCACCTGCAACTTGCCCTTCAACACGTACGTGTGCGCATCGGACAGATGCTTGTGCGGCGCGGCCGTGTAGCCCTTCTTCCAGCGGAACAACGCCACCCAGCGTCCGGTCTCCGCACCGGTCCACAGCACCTTCATCCAGGCCTGGCCCGGCTCGGTCTCAATCCAGGGTTCGTCGGCGCGAACGATAATGTCCGCAAGTTGATCGTTGATCGGTTCAATCGTTTGCAGCGGCATGGCGCTACCTCCCGAAGTGCGTTTGATTCACATGTCCGGGGCAACCCCGGTCCCTACCTCCGGCCCAGTATAGCGCTGCCGCCGCACCCGCCGCACCCGACTCATTGCGCTCGGACACGTATTTCCTCACACTCGAACCGCACGCACGCACTGGATACCGGGGTGAACACACAAAAACTGCGCGAAGCAGAGGCTCTGTTTCTACAGATGTATCCGGCCGGATTCGACGACGAGGCCATGGCAGAGGTTCGCAAAAAGCACAACGTTGCCAAACTTTCCGAGTTTGCTCGACAAGCGCTGGCCAAAAAAAGCTTCACAAATACCGGCCAGGTACTCGACGATATCGTCAAGATCGTGACTCGCTCGTCGATGATCTCGATGTTCGAGAAGCCCAAATTTCGCGACTTCGTCGGCGGGCTCGGCACCGACGACCGGGACCGCCTTGCTGCCGGATATCAGCGTCTGCTGCACGGCAGCCAGCGCAAAGGCTTCGACGAGATTCTGGCTGTGCTCAGCGACGGTAAGCTTGCGAAATGGAGCCTGATGACGATCGTGCCGTACCACTACCGTCCGACGCGGGATGTGTTCGTTAAACCCACCACCACCAAAAACGCGATCCGAATCTTCGAATTGCCGGACTTGGAATACAAACCTCGGCCCAGCTGGGACTTCTACGAGCGCTACCGTGCCACCATCAACGACATGAAGCAGAGCGTCCATCCATCGTTGTCACCCAACAACGCCGCGTTCACCGGGTTTCTGATGATGATGACGGGCGAACGTACAGGCTGACGCTGCTCCGGCGCATCTCCCGCGGTTGCCCTGCCCGACCAATCGCAATAAGGTTTCGGATCGCAAATCAATCACGGTAGACGCATGACCGGTAAAGACGAACGCCTGGACGCGGTGGTAGTAGGCGCAGGATTCGCCGGCTTGTATATGTTGCACCTGTTGCGCAAGCAGGGGCTGCGCGTTCAGGGTTACGAACGGGGCTCGGGGGTCGGTGGAACCTGGTACTGGAACCGGTATCCCGGCTGTCGCTGCGATGTAGAAAGCATGGAGTACTCCTATCAGTTCTCCGAAGAACTGGAACAGCAGTGGGAGTGGACCGAGCGCTACTCCGCCCAGCCCGAAATTCTCGCGTACGCGCAACACGTCGCCGAGTCATTCGATCTGCTGCCCCTGATCCAGTTCGACACATCGATCACGAGCGCTAGGTACAACGACGCCACGCACAGCTGGCGCGTTCGCTCGGACCGCGGCGACGAAGTTTCCGCCCGATTCCTCATCATGGCTACCGGCTGCCTGTCCGCCGCCAACGTGCCCGACTTTCCAGGCCTGGATTCGTTCGAAGGGGCAACCTACCACACCGGCCAGTGGCCTCGTGAGGGTGTCAGTTTCGAAGGACAACGGGTCGGTATCATTGGAACGGGGTCGTCGGCGATTCAATCCATACCGCTGATCGCCGAACAGGCACGGGAACTGACGGTGTTTCAACGCACGCCCAATTTCAGCATCCCGGCGCAGAACGCACCCATCGACGCCGATCTGGTGGCGCGCATCAAGGCAAACTATCGCGACCTGCGCGCGCGCAACAAGATGCAGCACGCCGCGTTCGGCGCGGACTATCCCCGCCACACCGATTCGGTGCTCGACGCCACGCCCGAGGAACGCGAACGGCGTTTCGAGGAACACTGGCAGCTGGGCGGCTTCATGTTTCTGGGCGCGTTCGCGGACATCGGCCTCAACGAGGAAGCAAACCACTACGCCGCCGAATTCGTACGGAACAAAATCCGCACCATCGTCGACGATCCGGACACCGCCGAGCTGCTTTGCCCGGATACCGTAATTGGGTGCAAACGGCTGTGCGCCGATACCGGTTATTTCCAGACGTACAACTTAGACCACGTGCACCTGGTGGACGTTAGCCAGCATGCCATCGAGCGCCTGACACCGAGGGGTCTGGTCACCGCCGGCAAGGCGTACGAGTTCGACGCAATCGTCTTCGCCACCGGCTTCGATGCGATGACCGGCGCGCTGCTTGGAATCGACATCCGCGGCGCCCAGGGCGTGCGGTTGTCGGACCGATGGCGCGAAGGTCCGCGAACGTACCTCGGTTTGATGACCGCCGGTTTCCCGAACCTGTTCATGATGACCGGCCCCGGCAGCCCATCTGTGCTGGCGAACATGATCACCGGCGTGGAACAACACGCCGAGTTCATTACCGACGCAATCACCTGGTGCGACGACCAGGGCATTCAAGCCATCGAAGCCGACCCGGCAGCCCAGGACGAGTGGGTAGAGGTGGTAAACATGCGCTCCGAACTCACGCTGTATCCGCGTTGCAACTCGTGGTATCTCGGCGCCAACGTGCCCGGCAAACCCCGCGTGTTCATGCCGTACATCGGGTTTCCCGACTACACCGACAAGCTCACCGAGGTAGTGCGCAACGGCTACGAGGGTTTTGCCACAACCGGGTGAACGAATTATTCAATTCGTGATGAACATCCCTGCGTAGCACCGGCCCACATCGAGAATCGGCGCCTTCGAACGCCGCACCCGAGCAACGATCAGCGCGCCTTCCATTGCGCTAACCAGCAGCTGCGCCTGCTTTTTCGCAGCGCTGGGCGAACCGCCGTGCGACCGGAAAACGGACGCGATGATTGCAATCCAGCGATCAAACGCAGCCACTCCAGCGGCCGCAATCCGTTCGTTCTGCGGCACGGTTTCCAACAACGTGGTGGCGATCGGACAGCCTGAACCGTAGTCCGACTCCGCCATCCACTGCGCGAGGGTACGCGCGTAGCGTTTCACGAAGGCGTGCGGATCGTCCGGATGCCGGGCGCGCGCGTTGTCCAGCATCTCGGCCATACGTTCGCCAGCGAGCGCCACGGCGGCCTCGGCCAGTGCTTCTTTGCCCTCTGGAAAGTAGTGGTACAACGACCCTTTCGGTGCACCGCTCTCCGCCAGAATCTGTGTAAGACCGGTGGATGCAAACCCTTGGCGACGGAACAGCCGCATTGCCGTCTGCACAAGATTCGCGCGGTGTTTCGAATGTCTGGGCACGGTTAGGGCTCCTTATTACCGAGCGCCGTTTGCAAAATAGACCAATTGGTCTATTTTATAGCAATCACATGCGAGGTGCACAAAATGAATACCCAATTGGATATCGACGGCGACATCGGCTGGATCACGGTAGATGACGGCAAGGCGAACGCGATGTCGACCGACCTTCTTTTGGAGATCAGTGCCCGTTTGGAGGAAACCGCAGACAAGGCAAGGGTTACGGTGCTGGAAGGACGCGAAGGCATATTCTCCGCCGGCTTCGACATGAAGACCTTCACACGCACGCCCGCGGAAGTTGCGGCAATGCTCAACGCGGGCGTTTCCCTCATTGTCCGCATGCTCGAGCATCCACACCCCATCGTCGGCGCCTGCACCGGACACGCATACCCAATGGGCGCGTTCCTGCTTCTGTCGTCCGATGTGCGCATCGGTATCGACGGGCCCTATCGGATCGGAATGAACGAGGTAGCCATTGGGCTAGCGGTGCCAAAGTTCGCGCTTGCGCTCGCGAGCGCAAAACTCACGCCAACCGCGGTGAACGCCATTCTGAGCGGGCGGCTGTTTTCCCCGCACGACGCAGTCCGCGCCGGCTACCTCGATCGTGTGTGTGACGCGCGTGAGCATCAAACGGCGGTAGCCGAGGCGGCGGCGGTCGCCTCCGCGGTGGACCCGGCGGCATACCGCGAAACAAAGTTCCGGATCAACGGCCCGTTGTGTGCACAGATCCGAGCGGCTGCCGCCGAGTTTCAACCGTGAATCGGCCGACAACCTTCGGACAGCCCCCGGTAAGTCCGATGTCGCCCGGACGCTGCTTGAGGCACAATTGCCGTCAATCACTAACAGTCTGGAACGCAACCACATGAAATTCGGATTGATCCCCATCAACATCGGCGTCGCCGATCAGGCCCAGATGGTGGGCGTCGCAACATTGGCGGAACGCAGCGGCTTCGAATCCGTCTGGACGTTCGAACATGTGATCGTGCCCGAAGACTACGTGTCCAAGTACCCGTACGACGCCAGCGGTAAGATGGGCGCAGCTCCGGACACGACGTTCGTTGATCCGCTGATCGCCTTGTCCGCAATCGCTGCGGCCACACAAACGTTGCGCCTCGGAACCGGGGTGAACATTCTCTCGCAGGCAAACCCGCTGTACATCGCCAAACAGGCTGCAAGTCTCGACTTCGTGTCCAACGGGCGTTTCATGCTCGGCGTCGGCATCGGATGGTTGCGCGAAGAGTTCGAAGCGCTGGGTGTTCCGTTTGAACGTCGCGGCGCCCGGTTCGACGACTACGTTCAAGCGCTCAAGAAAGTGTGGTCCGGCGAGACAGTGGAACACAAAAGCGACTTCATCCAGTGGTCCGGGTTCAAGAGCTATCCGCTGCCCGTTCAGAAACCCCACCTGCCGATCATTACCGGCGGCGCTGCCGGCAAAATCTTCGAGCGCACCGCCGCCCACGCGAACGGCTGGTTTGCGCCAATGAACGATCCGAAAGCCCTCACTGACGCGCTAGGGCAGCTGGCGTCCGCCTGTGACCGGCTAGGCCGCGACCCGTCCGAGATCGAGATCACCTGCATGTGGCCGGGGCGCGGCGGCAAAGAAGCAGTCGAAGCGCTCGCCGAGGTTGGCGTCTCGCGGCTGGTAATACCGCTCTTTGCACTCGGCGCGAACCCCGCGGAAGGGATTCAGAAGATTGCTGAGGAAGTGATCGCCGGATGAACGCAGTGTTCGGCGCGCTGCACCATCCCGGGTTGCGCCCGATGCGTATCGCACCGATACTCGTATGGAAAACACGAGGAACAGCATGATGAAGTTTGTCATCTGTGCCCTGCTGGTGGTTGCAACCTGGATCGCCACGCCGGTGGACGCTGCCAAGCCCGTCTGCGGCGACGGCATCTGCAACGGCCCCGAAACCGCTGCGTCGTGCCCCGGCGACTGCGCCATAAACCCACCTGTCTGCGGCGACGGTGTCTGCGACGGCGCCGAAGACTGCAGCTCCTGCAGCGACGACTGCGGCGTATGCCCGCCAAGCGGTGGCTGCAACAACAATGGTATCTGCAACGTCGGCGAAGACTGCACGAGCTGCAGCGATTGTCCGGGCGTGGTGAGCGGCAAAAAATCCGATCGATACTGTTGTGGTGAGATCATCGGCGGTTCGATGTTCTGCGGTACCGCGGGTCAATGCGGCCCGAGCTGCGGCGCGCCGGGTCCGATCTGTGGCGACGGCATTGTGGAGCCACCAGAAACCTGTGACGACGGCGGTACCACACCCGGCGACGGCTGCGACGAGTTTTGTCAGGAAGAACCGGCGGGGCCGATCTGCGGCAACGGTGTGCTCGAGACCGGCGAAGAGTGTGACGACGGCAACACCGCGTCCGGCGACGGATGCGATGCCGATTGCCAGATTGAACCGCCGACCGCGTCCGTGCCGACCAACCAGTTCAACATCGGCGATTCGATCGGCGAAGGTGAGGCGATGGACGGAACCATCGGCAGCAGCGTGCACGAATCCGTGTGGAGCACCGGCTACCTGGGCAGCGACGCCATCGCATCCCTCAACGAGCGTTTCGAGGCCACCGATGCGTCCACCTACTACGAAAACAACGCCACCCGCGATGCAGCCTTCAACAAGGCCGTTAGCGGTTCTGTGATGGCAGACTTTGCCGCACAGGCGCAGGGTGTCGTAGCCGACGTCGCCACCACGCCAAGCAATGACGCGGGTCAGATCAGCGTTTTACTGGGAAACAACGACGTTTGTGCCGACAGCCTCGCTGCCATGACACCCCTCACTACCTTCGAAGCGCAGTTCCGAGCCGGGTTGGACGTGCTCGCGGCCAGTGCAACAACCCGCAATGCGACGATTCACGTGTCGTCCATTCCCGCGATCTACTGGCTCTGGGAGTCACGGTCCACAGACTCCGTGCTGAGCTGGTGTCGTCTGTTCGCGTGGCCGAACGTACCCTGCCAGAATCTCCTCGGCAGCTCGGGCGACGACTGCGCGAGTCAGGCGTCCCGGGAAAATCCGGACGTGATCGATCCGGCCGACGGAACCAACTGTGTTCGACGCAAAACGTTCCACGCGCGGATTCGCGACGAGTACAACCCGATTCTGCAGTCGGTGGTGGCCGAGTACGCCAATCACCCCACGACCCCGCTGCCCAACGTTCAATACATAGACGTGTTCGATATCCGTTTCGATCGCCAACACATCAACGGAGGGGATTGCTTTCACCCGAGTGCCGAAGGGCACGCGCTGATGGCAGACGAGCAGTACTGCCGGTCCGAGTGGTCTGAAGGAGATACGTCATGCGCACCCTAGCTATTGTCGTTGCTACTACGCTGACGCTGCTCGCGATCACCGTGTTCGCCGAACCACCGCTCGTCACCTCACCGCTCGGACTGCAATACCGGGATCTGCACCTCGGCGCCGGCAAGGCAGTGGCCACCGGCGACACTGCACAGGTCCACGTCGTGATGTGGCGGGACAAGAACGGGCAACGCGGTGCGGAGCTGTACAACTCCCGAGCGGAGCGTGGTGCTGTATCGTTCGTTGTAGGGGCCGACGCCATCATGCCGGCGCTGAACGCAGGCGTGATCGGCATGAAACCCGGCGGCAAACGGATGCTGCTGGTGCCGCCCGCGTTCGCGTATGGCGACAAGGGATTGCCGGAGGTGGCCGGACCGGACAGCCGTTTCTTTCTACTGCTGGAACTCGTCGGCTCCGAATGACCAGGTCGGGCGGCGCACCCGCCCGACTAGTCGGCGTCCGGTCCTTTGGTCCCAGTTACAATCCACAGGGGATCGCCGTGCAGCGGCGAGCGATCGAGCGTTTCGATCACATCGATGCCACCGCCCCTGCGCATGTACTCCGACACTACCTGAAATCGCTGATCCCGTGACAAAACGTGAAACGCACGGATGGCTTTCGTTGGAAACAACCGGTGCGACATGGCGACAACGCAACGCCCGCCCGGCGCAAGCACTCGCGCGATCTGCGCAAACACGTCCAGCGGGCGCACCAAATACTGAATCGACACTGCAATCAGCACGGCGTCAAATTCCGCATCGTCGAACGGCAGCACGGGATTGTGATTCAGATCCTGAACCAGCCAGCGGTCGAGGCGCGGGTTGGCGCGCAGTTCTTCCGCGTTCATGCCAACACCTGCCACATGACGGTACGCAACAGACTCGGGCAGATGGGATACCCATGACGACATCAAATCGAGGACGCGGTCTTCGGGCTGCACGCACTCTCCATAGAATGCAGTGAGCGCGGCGATCGTCACGTCATCGATGTGCGTAACGAAGCGTGGTTGCGAGTAGAACAACGCGTCGTCAGACTCGTCCTGGCGCTGAAAAAACGCCTCCGGAAATGCTGCGTCGTCGTCGGGTGCCACTACACCAGTTGCCTCAGCGCAGCACCTGAAGCACGAACGCAACCAGCGAACCGAGCACGAAGATGTAGATCGGCGGCATGCTCAGATACAGGCCGAAGCGGCGTTTGTCCGCGTCCGCGTAATAACCCAGCGCATACATCACGCGGCCTATCGGCCACAGCAAACCGATGCCTGCAGCCCACATTGGGCTCACCGCAAACGAGAACAGCCACAGTCCGGGTAGAAACAGCACCAGATGCTCAAGCGTATTCTGGTGTGCACGAACGCAGCGGACGTATTCCGGCGGGCCGTCGTGCGAGGGCGCCGGCACGGAGAATTTGAGACGCGCCATGCCCGCTCGGAACAACGTGTAGTAGTACACGAGCAGCGCGAGGCAGCTGACAATCCCCGGGAACGCGAAATCCGTCATACGCCCGGCCTCATTCGTTAATCGTTAGTGTCCACGACCGAATCGGAGTATATCGCCGATGGCCGTGAACAGCCCGAGTACCAGGAACAGCACGAGCCGCAGGTCGCTCACGTAAAGACCGGCCTCTACCGGGTACGCTATGGTTTTGGTCATGGACGCAAGTTTAAACGCATGGCGCGCGCCGGTGTCGGGATGCGTCACGATCTGCGCAAACGCGCGGCGGCTGCGATAGCGAAACAGCGCCGCCACGTCCCAGCCATACGCGTTGTCGATCCCGGCAATATCGATCCCCACCCCGAGACCTCGGCCGAAGAAAATCGGGTGGCACGCGCGCGCGAGGAGCTGCCGATACATGTGCTCCATGTAATGTGCGGAATAATCGGCAGCGGTGGCATCTTCACCGAAGCCAGGCATTTGTGGCGGCTGATCGTTGGTGTCGATGTTGTTGACCATCAGAAACTGCCGCCCGGTGTCCTCCCGCAGGAAACGCTCGAAGTTCTGCAGGCGTTCTCCATCGATGCCACGTTCCCTCAGGTGGCCGAGGGTCGCATTGACCTCCTGGTCCGTCATCGGCCCGCGGAAATCTGTGTACCACACAACGAAGATCAGCCAGCCGAGCAGCGGAACGCACCAGTGCACGAGCCGGGCCCGACGGCGACGGCTGAGGGTAGGGTCATCACTCATATTGGTAATGTAACGCATTACATAGGAACGAGCGACCTAAGCTTCTGCATCACGTCCCGGTTGACCTTCAGGTCTGCGCTGCCCGGATCGACTACGAACTCATCCACCCCGGCTTGTCTGTACGCTTCGATCATCGCGCGGATCTCGTCAACGGTTCCCGTCGCAGTCCGGCGATCCGACACGGGAGTGTCCCACGTATCGTCCACAAACCGAACGCCGCAACGAATACTGACGTGGATCGACCCCGGGTCGCGTTCACTTGCTCGCAGCAGCGTCCGCAATGATTCAATGTCTTTGGCCACTTCCGCAGGCGATTTACCTAACGCGTGCCAGCCGTTACCGAACCGGGCGACCCGTTTCAACGCCACAGGTGCCCCTCCGCCAATATGCACGGGCAGCGGATCCTGCAGTGGTTTGGGCGAAAAACGCTGGCCGCGAAAGTGATAGAACTCACCGTCGTGTTCCGGTACGTCCTGGTACCAGAGCGCGTGCAACGCTGCGAGTGCATCATTGGTCCGCCGCCCACGAGACGCGAAGTCGACGCCGAGATTCTCGAACTCGTCTTCAGTGACCGCGACCCCTACCCCCAGATCCACCCGCCCGCCGGACAGCTGATCCAGTGTTGCAATGCTTTTCGCGAGGCGCACCGGATGATGCCACGGCAGAACGAGCACCGATGTCCCGAGCCGAACACGTTGGGTCTGGGTTGCGATACCCGTCAGAACGGTCAGCGGATCGTGGTACGGCCGGTTGCCGAGACGTTTTGCCACGTAACTGGAATGGAACAGGTGCTCGCTGACCCACACACTGTGGTAACCGATCTGTTCGGCCTCAACACCCAACTGCAGCAGCGACGATACCTGTTCAACGCCCTGGTTGTTCGGAATACACAGTCCCAATTTCATCGGTTCGACTCTGTGTGATGGTTTTCCGTGCGAGTAAACGCCACGTTACCCCAACCTCACCGTGCATTCAGCATTACCCGCTGGGTAACCCCGGGTGATTTCTCTAGAATCGCGGCTTCACCAACCGATCGAATTGCCACACTATGATCCGCCTTGTTGCCCTCGATATTGACGGAACCCTGTTGCCCCCCGGTGCCGACGTACACGCACTACCCGGCCCGGACATGGCCGCAAGTGTGCAGGCGCTGCATGACGCCGGCATTGCGGTGGTACTGGCGACTGGACGCATGTACCCAGGCACCGCGTACGTCGCCCGTCACCTCGGTATCGACCATCCGCTGATCTGTCAGCAGGGCGCATCCGTCCACGAAGCCGACGGGCGCTTGCGCCACGGCTACGCCATAGATCCGTCGATCGCGCTCGAACTCGTCGACTACGCAGCCTCTCACGGTTGGCCGCTCGCCTGGTTCGACCCGTTCCGCTATCTCACCACCGAGCACACGACGCAGGCGCAGTTTTTTGCCGATGTGTCAATGGTGGACATGGAAATTGACCCCTTGCCGCATCGTTCCGGCATCCAGGCGACGGGCATCGACATCATCAGCACCATCGAGGACTCTCCGGAAGTTCACGTGCTATTGGAAGCCCGCTACGGGGCGCGCATCACGCTGCTCGATTTTCCATCGGTAACCGCGGTGCATGCACCGGAAGCCAGTAAGGGCAACGCGCTGGCCGCCCTTGCCGAGGAACTCGGCATCGGCCAACACGAAGTGCTGGCAATCGGTGACAGCGTAAACGACGTATCCATGTTGAGCTGGGCCGGATTCAGTGCGGCGCCCGCGCACTGCGACCGTTACGTGCGCGACACCGCCGTGGAGCTATTGTCGGGCGAGGGGGTCGACGGCGTGGTCGCCAAACTGCGCTCGCTCACCGCCTAACGGCTCGGGCAATGCCGTAATCGTCAGCCGCGCGGCACGAGCCTAAGCAGATAAGTCTCGTCCACGTTTTCATTGCGTGGCCTGCGGCCGTATTTCGCCTCCCAGCGCTCGGCAAACACTTGGAACTCCGCGGCATCGGTTACACGTTCCGCGCGCAGCTCGTAGATGCTGCCATCTGCCTCAAGCCGCACGTTAGGGTTGGCGTCAATGTGCTCCACCCACGTGGAATACGACGCACCGGCAAACACGTACAGGTTACCCTGGGCTTCCACTACCCACAGCTTCACCGAGTACGGATCGGCAGGCTGTGTTTCGAGTTGAATCACTTCGGTTACCGCCACGGTCCGCCAATCCGCTGGCGATGACGTGGACGTGCCACTCAGCGCGCCTCCCGAAAACGGCACCCAGTCGCTGCTGCACGCGCTCAACGCGACGATCACTCCGACCGTTAAAATTTTGATCATCATGTTTGGTTACGCTTCAGCCCCACATCCCGTTCGCACTTTACGCAAAGGTACCGCAATTATACGATGCCCCACGAACTCGAGCGTGCACCTGGCGGTCTCCTTGCTGCCCAACGGCGAAACGCTACAAGTCGATGTACATTTTTCGAATCGATAAGAACACACACATCCACGAGGTACCCGTTACACCATGCAGATTAAAGACCACAACGGAATATTCGTCGGCGGCGCGTCCGGCATGGCGCTCGCCACCGCGGAGCGGTTCCGCAACGGCGGCGGCAATGTCGCGATTCTCGACCTGCCCACCTCCGATGGCGCGGCCGTTGCAGACCGGCTAGGCGGTACCTACCACGAATGTAACGTGATGGACTACGACGGCACCGGCAAGGCTTTGGCCGACGCCGTAGCCGCGCTGGGTAGCGTCCATTTCTGCGTTAACACCGCTGGTGGCGGGGTTGCGCGGCGGACGCTGAGCAAAGACGGGCCGCACCCGTTGGAGGACTTTCAGCGGATCATCGATCTGAACCTGATCGCATCGTTCAACATCGGACGTCTCGTGTCCGAGCACATGGCAAAAAACGAGCCCAACGAAGACGGCGAGCGGGGTTGCATCATCAGCACCGCCTCCATCGCGGCGTTCGAAGGCCAGATCGGCCAGGTTGCGTACTCCGCGGCAAAGGCCGGTATAGCCGGTATGACGTTTGTGATGGCGCGCGACCTCGGGTCCATGGGCATCCGCGTCAACGCCATTGCACCCAGCCTCTTCGACACGGGCCTCACCTCCGGTATCCCGGACGAATTCGCGTTGAAACTCACCCAGGATGCGGCGTTCCCGAAAAAGATGGGTAAACCGGATCACTTCGCGATCCAGGCGATCGCCATCTACGAGAACCTGATGATGAACGGCGGCACGGTTCGCGTAGACGCCGGGCAGCGATTCGCGCCCAAATAGTGAAAACGCGTGCAAACGCGTTGACAGTGAGCGCGCCTGGACCGGGCGCGCTGCTAGTGTACGTGGCGAGGCGGCACACACCGACGACAACCGGTTCTTGGAGCGCCCGGCCTGTTAGCGTTCGTCGTCCGACCTCGGCCGCTCGCCGTAATCCTGCCACGGCCGATCCCGGTCGCGAATCGTTTCGCGAAACCCCTTGGTGCCGAACATCTCGACCCAGCGGTAGGCTTCCTCGGTATGCCGGGTGATGCCGTCGAACAGCGTTCCCAGGAGTTGAGTCGTCCCCAATCCCATGTTTTCGTACGCCTGATTGATCAGCAGTTTGTTAAGCGCCAACTGATTGGCGGGAATGTTACAAAACAGCCGCGCTTCCGCTTCGACGAAACCTGACAGTTCGTCCGGCGGTACCACGTGCGATACGAGGCCGATCCGGTGCGCTGTGGCCGCGTCGATCGCTCGTCCGGTGAGCAAAAACTGCTTGGCGTGCTCGAGCGTCAACCGGTACACCCACAACATGGTTGTCGGCGTACCGTAGATGCGGCTCGGCGCATAGCCAATGTGGGCGTCGCTCGCCATATAGAGCTGATCGCAACACAGTACCAGGTCTGTGGCGCCGCCTACCGCCCAACCCTTGATCTCCCCCAGTACCGGCTTGGGACAATGCCAGATGCGCATGAATCGCCGCACGTTGTTACCCATGAATGCCAGATCCCGGACCGGATCCCACGCTCCGTCGCGGCGCTGTACCGGGGGTGCATCGTAGGGCACGTCCCAATCAGCACGATTCGCTGTCAGATCGTAGCCTGCCGTAAACGTATCGCCCACACCTCGCAGTACAACCGCAGCCACATCCCGGGACCGGCTTGCGCGATCGATCCCGTCCTCGATTCCCTGAATGACGCCATTGGTGAGTGTGTTCTTCTTCTCCGGCCGATTGATCGAAATGATCGCGATGCCGTCCTTCTCCTCGTAAAGCGTCTCACGCTTCGACGCATCGGAACCCGATGCGGTGTCGCCTTCACCCATACCCCTCTCTCCTTCCTGTCACAGTTCGCTGCGCGCACTCCTTTTGTATCATAGACCGCGCGAACGGCGGGACGCCGGCAGCCCGGGAGACGGCATGCGCAGCAACGCTCTGTATTTTCCGTACATCAACGTGCCCCAGTCGTCGTGGGTGCTGTCGAGCCTACTGTACTGGGAGCGATTCTCAGCAATCGTGCCGTACGAGTACGTTGCGGAACCGCGGCGGTACTCGCCATGGATGCGCGATCTGGTGGCGGCCGGACTGGTCAAAACGATTCAACCGGTCGATCACATGGACGGGTTGCCGCAGGACGTCGGACTACCGTTTGTCGACGTCGCGCAGCGTTGGCTTGACGCGCGAGGCGGCGATACCGGAACACACTTCGCCTCTATTCACGCTGAGAAAATCGGCGATTGGTTCTTTGGACCGCTGCAGGAGATGGGCGTACTCACCCCTGGTGACTATCCGTGGTACCGGATGCCGACGCCGCTCGCAAACCGGTTCATGGCCTACCTCGCAACGCTGCTGGCAGAACTGGACAGCGTCGATGCCACGCCGTTAACCGATTCAGAGCCTCGCACTCGGGTATTCGGGGGCAACGCACGTGACGACACCCGCAGTCAGCTTCTTTCTAAAGTGATCCCTCTGCCCCTGCTCGACGACACGGCAGACATCGATGCCATCGTGGCGTTCAAGGAACGGTACGGCTCGCAAGCCGCTCGCTTCCGACGACGCATCGAGGAAGAAGTCATCGCCATCGCCAGCGTCGCCGATCTGGCCCAGCGCAACGAGATGGCGGCCCTTGTGGGCACGCGCCTCAGCGACGAAATCGACGAGCTGCACGAAGCCCTCGCCGGACGATGGCGCAAGATTGTGTTCGGATCGCTGCTACCCGTCGTCCCTGCAAGCGCGACGCTTGCGGCCACCGCAGCGGGCCCGGCCGTTGCCGCGGGCCTGGCCGCAACGTCGCTCGCCACAGCCATCTACAGCGCGGTTGCTACGTTCAAGGACGTTCGCGGGCTCGCCCACCGGCCGCTGGCGTACGCAGCGCTGTTCCGCCGCGCCCGGAAAGGCTGATGACCGGTGCCCGTGATTTACAATCGCAGCCCGGGAAATAATAATGCGTTACATTACATTACCGCCTTCACGACACATTCCCGGAGCCTGCTGTCCATGACACAAAACGAACCCCTTAAGCTCAAGGGTATGCCCGGGTCGCCGTACACCCGAAAGATGCTCGCCTACATGCGCTTTCGCCACATTCCATACGAATTGCTGATCGGCGACCAGAGCGCAGCGCTCGGCCTTCCGGAACCCAAAGTAGATCTGCTGCCAACGTTCTATCTACCGAACGCCGACGGCGAGCTCGCGGCGGTCGTGGACTCCACGCCGTTGATCCGTCGCTTCGAAGCCGAGTCCTCCGGACGCAATGCCATTCCCACCGACCCGGTGTTGAACTTTTTGAACTACCTGATCGAAGACTACGGGGACGAGTGGCTCACGAAGGCCATGTTTCACTACCGCTGGCACTACGACGCAGACATCGATATGGCCGGTACGGTGCTGCCAATGTGGCGCAATATCCAGGCATCTGCCGGCCAGCTTACGCAGCTGAAAGGCTTCATATCGGAGCGACAGATATCACGACTGTACGTCGTGGGGTCCAACCCGACGACAGCGCCGGTGATCGAAGCGAGCTACCACCGTTTCCTCGCGCTCATGGATGCACTGATCGAAAAGCAGACCTTCGTACTTGGTGCCCGGCCATCGTCAGCCGACTTCGCTATCTACGCTCAGCTTACGCAGCTTGCGAAGTTCGATCCCACACCGTCGTCCATCTGTCTGCAACACACACCGCGTGTGTACGCGTGGACCGACCTGGTGGACGACCTGTCGGGTCACCCGGCCGATGACGACGCGTGGACATCCCCGGACACTGCAGCGAGCGTGCTGAAAGACCTCTTAAGCGAGATCGGCCGCACTTACGCGCCCGCACTGCTCGCCAACGCCAGCGCCTTGCAAGCGGGTCAGAAGGAGATGGAGACGACGATCGACGGTCAACGTTGGGAACAACCCGTGTTTCCGTATCAGGCGAAGTGCCTGCAGTGGATCAATGCCGAATATCAGCGACTGGGTGGGGCGGACAAAGAACGCGTGGACGCGATTCTCGCAGGTACCGGCTGTGACACGATTCTCGTGAGGACCACTTCATGAGGAAGCTTCTGTTCACCGTAGCATTGCTCGCCATCGCGGCAGGATTAGCAGCGTTTTTTATGCTCAACACCACCGTCGGCCAGGATGCGTTGTTCAAACGCGCAGCCACAACACTGATGAGCCAGTCCGCCGACACGTTCGACGGGTTGCGGGTGGTGGTGTGCGGCAGCGCATCACCGCTCGGCAACGATCCGAACCGCGCGCAGGCATGCGTCGCCGTGCTCACACCGGAACACTTCTTCCTGTTCGACGTGGGCGCCCGCTCGCCCTCACGAATCAACCAGGCAGCCCTACCGCTCGCGCGAATTGATGGTGTCTTTCTGACACACTATCACTCGGATCACATCGCCGGACTTCCAGGCGTCAATCTCACGTCCTGGGTTCGGGGTCGCCCCGGGCCCCTCGCGGTGTTCGGACCACCGGGCGTGCAGACCGTGGTGGACGGATTCAACACAGCCTATGAGCTCGATCGCGGCTATCGCACGGCGCACCACGGCCGCGACCTGCTTCCACCCGAACGTGGCTTCATGCAGGCCAACACGATCGAACCGAACGGTATCGTCTGGCGCGACGAGGCCCTTGAGATTACCGCTTTCTCAGTCGAACACCCACCGATCGAACCGGCGGTAGGCTATCGCGTGGACTACCGAGGCCGTTCCGTGGTGATATCCGGCGACACCAACGCCGCCGACAATCTCTTCGACACCGCCAAGGGAGCCGATCTGCTGCTGCATGACGCGCTGTCGCGGACCCTCCTCGATCCGATGATCGAAACTGCCACCGAAGCCGGACTTCCAGTGATGCCGACCATCATGACCGACGTGATCGACTACCACGCAGACGTCACCACGTTGCCGTCACGAGCGGCCGCTGCAGGCGTGCAGCAGCTGGTGCTCTACCACATGGTACCGGTGCCCACCAACGCAGTGACGCAGAGGATGTTCCTGCGCGAGTTGCCCGACTCGATCATCCTGGCCGATGATCTCCACACGTTTGATCTGCCGCCCGATTCCACCGAAATCATCGTCCGCGAGCCCTGACGCATGAATCTCAAAACGCGTATCCGCTCCGCTGCAATGCGACGCTTCTCATCCGAAGCCTATCTGCAAAAACAGCGGGACCGTGCGCGCCAACGCCGGGAAAAACAGGGACAACCGCCCGTGGTCCACTACTTCCATCAGGTGGACGATCCATACAGTCATCTCGCGGTACAGAAACTGGATCTTCTGGCGGCACGCTACAACCTCGAATTCCGGCCGCATCTTACCTCCCCACCACCGCCCGAGTACCGCGGCGCTGCCGATCACTTCGATCGGTGGGCCCAGCGCGATGCAGCGTGGGTCGCCGAAAACTATGGAGTCACGTTTTCTCCCGAGGTAGGGGCACCTTCAGCCCATTCGGTAGCCCACGCCAACCAGACGCTCGCCGCACATCAGAACCGAAGCGACTTCGCCAACGTGGCCATCGACATCGGCAAACTACTCTGGGCCGGCGCCCTCCCAGAAACGGATGAGGACATGAGCGCGGGACAGCGCGCCGTGGCGGAAGGCGACGCGTTGCGCCGGTCGCTTGGACACTATCAGGGTGCCATGTTCTATTTCGACGGCGAATGGTTCTGGGGCATCGACCGTATTCGGTTGCTCGAATCGCGTCTGCGCGCGGAAGGCTACGACCGCGAATCCGGTCCGGTCTGTGTGCCCGAACCCGGGTCACGCCCAGTCAACGGGTCCGCCGACGGTGTGCTCTTGGAGTACTTCCCATCGCTGCGCAGTCCGTACACCGCGATCGGGCATCAACGCGTGCTGGATGTGATCGAAAGAACCGGTGTCACCGTAAACGTACGCCCGGTGCTGCCGATGATGATGCGCGGCATCCCCGCGCCGCGTGCGAAACAGCGGTACATCATCACGGATGCGGGACGTGAAGGCCGCGCACATGGCGCACCGCTGGGACGCGTTGTCGATCCATTCGGCGAGCCGGTGCGGCGTGCGTTCGCGCTTTTTCCGGCCGCCAACGCGGAAGGGCGTGGGATGCACTTCGTAACCGAGTATTTGAGGGCCGCGTGGCTCGACGGCATCGACATCACCACCGCACAGGGTCTCGCGCAGGTAGTGCAAAACGCGGGTTTGCAATCCCCACGTACCGGCGAGGCTGCGGAAAACACAAACTGGGAAGCCGTATTGACAGACAATCTGCACGCGTTGACTCAAGAGCATCTATGGGGCGTACCCAGCTTCCGCGTATCCGGCGGCAATTGTGATGATACGTTCGCGTGCTGGGGCCAGGACCGCATCTGGCGCGTCGCCGATGAGATTGCGCGCAGAACGTCGAGCCCGCGCGAGTAGCCGTTGATGCGTCGGATTGCCAGACTTCTCACCCGCACCCTCATCGCGATCGTTGGCATTGCGGTGGTTGCGTTTCTCTTCCTCTACTTTTCGCCGCGCCCGACGCTCACCATCGATCCAGCCACGCTCGCCGGGGACGGCAGTGAAGTGAACTACTGCGATCTTCCTGTACTCGACGGCAGCGGCAAGCGGGCGGCAGAGATCCCGAAAGGCAACACGCCGGGTTGCGGATACAGCCACTTCCCGCTTCCGGTGCTGCGTGAATGCACAGAACCGCTGCCTGATGACGCCGACGATCTTCGCGGTTTGTGGATAGCTGTTACCGGGCGGGTCGGCCACGTTGAGCGGATAGAGCAATGCGGTGAGCGGGTCGTAGTAACCGCAAGCGGAATCATCCACGATTCCGGGCCCAACAGCACTGCCGGCCTCGCCACCAACGACACGCTAGGCAGCGTGCTGTTCACACTCGGCGACAGGGAGTACTGCCCGCGCACCAGCGCCGGGACGCGTTGGCGTAACGGTGTCCTCAACTTTCAGGTTTTCGGCTGGGGACCAACAGTGGTGCGCCGCTACATGGACGGCGAGCAACTCGTGTGGGAATACTTGGACGGCGTGGTCACGCGCATGGATCGCCTTTGCACACTCCCCGAGGCGCACAGAGTGCCTGCGCCGCGTGGACCGCGCTATTCATTGTTGCCGACTTGAGTCGGTCGGCGTGGGTCCTGTACCGGCGCCAGCCGCCGCGCGCTTCATTCGGTGAGCGACAATGAAGGGCAGCAGAATCAATGCCGCGAGCAGGGCCACGATGATGGGTACGCGCACACGATCAACCAGATAGTTCGAAAGCAGCTGAGCGCTCTGCGAGTACCCCATTGGAAGCGGTAGAACGCCATGTTCGCGGGAGAAAGCCTCATACCCCTCCAACATGCGCTGGAACCTCTCGGAATCGGATTCACTGAGATCGACCACCTCGCCCGGATCCTGCACGATGTTATACAGATACCACTCGCCATCGCCGCCCGGCGGACCATTGCGCACCAGTTTGTAATCGCCCTGAAAGAACGCCGCGTGGCCGGCAAGTTCGTACCCAACAGCATCGTCGTCGCGATACACGCGGTCTACACGCCCCTCGAGCAACGGCATCAGGTTTCGTCCGCTGATGGGTAGCACCGGCCTGCCGGCGTAACGCGTGCCCGGCGCGGCTACCCCGGCCATGGACAGGATTGTGGGCGTTATGTCGGTGGCCCAGGCGAACGCGTGCGTCACCCGCGGTGCGATCGCCAGCGGATCACCCGCAACGATCAGCGGTACACGCATTCCGCCCTCGCCGGTATAGAACTTATAAAACGCAAGCGGACTCACGGCGGCGCTCGCAAAACTCGGACTGATCGTGTTGTAGCTTCCCTTCAGCCCGAGGCGTTCGTAGTCCGCGTGGTATCCCAGACTCTCGTACATGCGCCGGCTCGCGAAGCCATGGGGATCGTCGGGTCCGCTCGCCTCTGCCCCATTGTCCGACGTGAACACAAACACCGTGTTTTCGAGTGCACCCCGCAGCCGCAGATATTCGAGCAGACGGCCGATATGAAAGTCCATGGCTTCGATCATGCCCGCGTACACGGCCATGCGCTTTGCTTCATAGCGCTTGCGCTCTGCATCGAGCAACGCCCAGTCTCCCGTGCCAGGCATGCGCACCATATCGGTATCGTTAGGTACCAAACCCAGCTCCACCGCGCGTTGTCGCCGGCGCTCCCGCAGTGCATCCCAACCGTCGTCGTACACACCCGCGTAGCGGTCTATGAATTCCTGCGGCGCCTGCACGGGGATGTGGACAGCCTGGAACGGTATATAGGCGAAGAAGGGTCTGCCGTCTTCCAGGTTGTGATCGATGAACTCCATGGTTTTGTCTACCAGAAACCGCGAGGAGTAAAAGTCGTCCGGAAGCTCGAACCGTTCGCCATCGGCGTACCAATTCGCCCGGTCGTAGATGGGTAGATACGGTCTCTGTTCCCAGTTGTCCGCGCCGGAATCCATCAGGGCCACGGTGCGTTCAAATCCGCGGCGGCTCGGACGTTTGTCCGGCGCAGAACCCAGATGCCATTTACCGGCCATGTAGGTGTGATATCCCGCATCTTCCAGGAGCGTTGCTACGGTTACCACGTTGTGGCCCAGCACACCCTGGTAGTTGTCGTGCGTGCGCTGCGCTGGCGCCAGCATCTCCGGAATGTTGGGCACGCCGGCCAGGTGGTTGTTTACACCGGTCAACAACATTGCCCGGGCGGGCGCGCAGTTAGCGGCCGTATGATAATTGGCAAAGCGAACGCCGCGTTGCGCCAACAACGACAGCACCGGCGTATTCACCTCGCCGCCGTAGGGCGCAATGTCCGTGTACCCGAGGTCGTCCGCCAGAATGAACACAATGTTGGGGCGGGCGTCTGCAGCCAGCGTAGCGCCCACAGCGTATCCGACGGCACCTAGTACCCATGCACAGACAACGATCGCTGTCCGCATGTATATACGTCTCGGCACGCCGAATGACATCTCGTTAGTCCCGTTCCGGTAACCACCGCGACGCAGCGATTAGCATTGTGGCAACCACGATCTCGAACGCGATCATTCCACCGGCAAACGCTGCTTCATGGAGACTCCATGCCAGCACCCGTCCAGCGGCCGCCAATCCAAGTAGCATTGCCGGGGGATAAAACCAGACACGGCGCCCACTGACCACACCGCACAGCGTGCATACACCTGCGGTTAGAAAGAACGCCGCAAAGTCACCAATCTGGGAACTCCGCCCGATCCCGCCCGCCAGCACGAATCCAAGTTCTGGCGCCACACCTCCCGGATCTACCAGCCAGCGCAGGCCCATCACCACGAACAGCACGGCCGGTACCGCGACTGCAACTTTCAAAAGCGTTTTCAGATGGACCCCCGACCCAAACGGATGCGATCACTAACGGCGTGTAGGTGCTTGTTGATCTGCATCTGCATCAACGGCAAAGCCACTCCATTATATAATGACTTTCATTAGATAGTCTTTTTCCGGGTAACCCGAAAATCACCTGCGCCGCCACCAACGTTACAATAGAACTTCCTCTGCCTGACCTGCACCGCCAATCATGAAAACAATCCCGCCGTTTCTATGTTTGCTCGCCGTCTCTCTGTACGGGTGCACCGCCGGTGAATTCGAACACGTTGCGGATTCGCCAGGTGGAGTCCCCCCGAAGACCGCCGCAAACGCCCCGGTTCACTCTGAGGACGCCGAGGTTGTGATGGTCCGCCGGGTGGAGGACTACTTCGCCGCATACGCCACCGGCGGCCGGGACGCCTACGCCGCGTGGCTGCGAGAAAATAGAACGGACGACGCCTATACCGCCGCGCCGCTCGAGGCACGCTTGGAGATGTACGCGTTCAGTTTCGAGCGCAGCGGCGCGCTCACGATCGTCGAAAGCACCCAGCTAACACCGTTCATGATCGAGGTAGTGGCTCGCCCCGAGCGAGGACGGTTGCGCGAGCGGATCGTATTCCACTTTGACCCGAGTCCGCCCTACCTGATCGGCCCGATGGAGACAGGCGCCGTAGTGGATCTCCCCGCAACGTGGAACAGCATGCGCGAGTTCGCCACGGAATTGCAGCGGGCGTCAGGCATTCCAGCGGTCGCGCTCGGTGTGATGATTGCTGGCCAGATCGTCGATCAAGCAGTAGTTGGGACGCGCACCGTCGGCCGGGACGACCCCGCGCAACTTGCCGATACGTTTCACTGGGGTTCAATCACCAAAGCGGTTACCGGCACCGTGATAGGAAAGCTGATCGAAGACGGTGAGCTGGCGTGGCACACGCGCATCGGGGATGCACTCTCCGGCACACCCATGCGCGACGCCTACCGCGACGCCACCATATCGCAGTTGATGTGCCACGAGGCCGGTATACCGCCGTACGGCGATTTCTCGGAAGACCTGGTCGCAACGATCCTCGCTACAGCCAACGACAGCTCCGACACCGAAGCACGCCGTGCGTTCGTGCGCCACGCGCTGCTGGACGAGCCGGTGGCACCCGCGGGCGCAGAACATGTGTACTCCAACGCCGGTATATCGATCGCCGGGTACATTGCGGAAGCGGCAACGGGCGAGAGCTGGGAGTCTCTGGTGCGCAAACACGTTTTCGACCCGGCGGAGATGACGACCGCCGGATTCGGATGGCCGGTGACCGCCGAGCGGACCGATCAGCCACAGGGACACATCGGCGACGGACCGCACAACTACGATCCAATGCCGGTTGGTGCCATGCGCACCCTTCTGACCATGACCGCGCCCGCCGGCAATGTGAGGTCATCCGTTGCCGATCTGCTGCGCTTCGGCAACCTGCACCTGCAAGGGATGAACGGCGAGGACGGCTATCTGAAAAGTGATACCGTGACGGCCCTTCACACGCCTCGACCAGGCGCCGTGCCCTGGCAGGATTCGAACTATACGTTCGGTTGGGGCCACAACGAATGCCGCAATTTCTTCGACGCCCCCGCGTGCCACGGGCACAACGGCGGCGCCGGCACCTTCTACGCCGAGATTAAAATCATACCCGGAAGAGACATGGTGATTGCCTACATGGGCAACGCTGCCGAGCCGACCGAGGTGATCGCACAGCAGGTCTTTGCCGCAGTGTACGAACGATATGCGGGACCCCGCCCTAACGTTCCGCGAGACACGCTCGAATGATATCTACCGCACGCGCCACATGCTGGTGGTGCGTGCGATGACTCAGTATCGAAAGGCGCAGCGCAAAGCGTTCCCCGAGCACGGTTCCTGACAATAACACTTCGTTGTGCCCATTCACCCGCTCCATCAACGCTCGGCTGGGGCCATCGTCATTTCCGCGTACCCGGAACACTACAGTGGTCAACTCGGGTCGATTGAGCACTTCCAACTCGGACAAGCCATTAAGTTCCTGATGCGCCCATTCCGCCAGATCAAGCTTTTCATCTAACGCGGCCTCGAACGCCTCCTCGCCGTGCAACTTGAGCGGCAGCCAGACCTTCAATCCGCGATGCTCACGCGACAGCTCCACAGACAGACTCAACGGGTCGTAGTGGGTTGCCGTGTCATCCAGATCCGGCATGTAGTCGCCGCGCATTTCGTGCGCCTGTATCAATGCACCGGCGTCCTTCACCAGAAGGCTACCCGTGCCATAGGGTAGAAACAGGCCCTTATGCGGATCCAGCGTAATCGAGTCGGCGGTGTGTAAGCCCTGCAAACGCGCCTTGCCCCGCTCGGTGAGCACAAACGCACCGCCGTATGCGGCGTCGATGTGGTACCAGAGGTTTTCTTCGGCGCACAACTCACTCAACGGTTCGAGTGGATCGATGCTGCCGGTGTTGGTGGTGCCAGCGCTCGCAACCACCAGAAACGGGGTCAAACCGTCCCGTCGATCCTGCCGAATCTGCGCCGCCAGGGCATCCACATCCAGCCAGTAGCGCGTATCACTCGGCAACATACGCAGGTTGCGTCTAGAGAAGCCCGCCAGATTCGCCGCTTTCATCACCGAGTGGTGGGTTTGATCGGAGCAATACAGCACGCCGCCGAGGAAGTCTTCCGGCAACTTGGCCCGCCGCGCCGTAACGATCGCAGTGAAATTGGCGAGCGAGCCGCCCGTGGTCAGCACCCCCGACGCCTCGGGCCCATAGCCTACCCAGCGCGCGAACGTCTGAATCACCTCATGTTCCAGCCGGGCGAGCCGCGGCGCCGCAAACCGGGCCGTACCGTATCGGTTGAACGACTTGATCAGCCACTCGGCCAGTGCCGAGGTAACGAGACCTCCGCCGGGAATGAACGCCATGAAACCCGGATGCGCGGTATTCAGGCCGCTCGCAAAGAGTTCCCGCAGCCAGGATGCCAGGTCTTTAGCGCTAAAGTCGGACTCGTCCTCCGGCGCGAAAGGTCTGTGGGGTTGCGACGCAATCGGCGCGTTCTCAAGACCGCCAAGCTCCGCCTCGATCAGCTCCCTAATGATCTCCACAAGCGCCCGCCACTCGTCCGGCGAGGGGTCGAGGTCGAGCAATGGATACGGAAAGGAAGATGAATCCGCCATGGCCCGCGATTGTACCGGATTGTCCTTACCGGAAGATGCAGGTAGTGCGCGGTCGCCGCCCGCCACGCGAGCCCGGAAAGAGGGTAGCATCCACTACCAACTGAAACTGTTTCACGGAAGCACTGATGAACTACGAAACCATTCAGCTCGAACGTGTGGATGGCGTGTCCACGCTCACCCTGAATCGCCCGGAATCGCTGAACGCGATGACGCGTCAAATGAGTGTGGAACTCAATCACGCCTTTGCACAGGTGCGTGATGACAGCGAGTCTCGCGCGCTGGTTATCACCGGCGCGGGGCGTGCATTCTGTGCGGGAGAAGACGTGAAGCAGCGACCCGCCGACTCTTCGGAACTGCGAGCGCGCAGTACCCCGATCGGCAAACTGGCGCGCGGTCCGCAGGCACCGTTGGAGTTCGCCGAAGCCTTTCGCAATATGCCCAAACCGACAATTGCCGCGGTTAACGGCGCGGCGGTTGGTCAGGGCTTGAGCCTGGCGCTGGCATGCGACATGCGGCTCGCATCGGAAACGGCGCGTTTCGGCGCAATCTGGGCGCTGCGCGGCATACCGCCCGAATCGGCGGGCGCGTACTTGCTCACCCAGCTCGTAGGTCCCGCAAAAGCGTGTGAGCTGATCTTCAGCGGCAAGATTGTCGAAGCTCAAGAGGCACTCGACTTGGGGCTCGCAAACAAAGTGGTGCCGGCATCCGAGTTTGCCGAGGCAACACAAACCTTCGCGGCGGAGGTAACAGCCGGCGCCCCAGTCGCGATCGGCCTCTCCAAGATGATGATCTATCAGGCGCTGGAATCCAGCCTGGCCGTACATGGCCGGTTGGACTTTCTCGGTCAGCAATACGCTTTCAACACGGAAGATCGGGAAGAAGGGATTCGGTCGTTTCTTGAAAAGCGACCGGCTGAGTTTCGAGGGACGTAGTCGGGAGGCGCTAGCGCGACGCACTGAAGAATCGCAAACATTGACGGAGCGGCAACGTACATGACCGATCAGAAGGCGAGAATCCGGTGCCACCATGAGGGGGAAAATTGTCAAACGACTCCCTCCCCTGTGTCACCGCCAAACCCGCTTCAAGCGCGCCGACCAACTGACGAGTTCGTCTCGGACATTGCACGAAGTAGGCCCCTTTTACGTTCCTGCCTTTCCTCAACTTGCGTATGTTGATCTACTAAGCACCTTCTATACCTCGCGTTGTTAATCACCCGACGGAGCCAGACTATGGATAAGCGCAGAATGGGCCGATATGGACTCGAAGTACCGGCATTGTGTTTAGGAACAATGACCTTCGGTTTGCAAGTAGCCGAAGCAGAATCACGGACGATTCTTGATAAGGCGTTCGATAACCGGCTGAGCTTCCTGGACACCTCGGATG
This sequence comes from Candidatus Azotimanducaceae bacterium, assembly GCA_965216695.1. Classification (GTDB taxonomy): domain Bacteria; phylum Pseudomonadota; class Gammaproteobacteria; order Pseudomonadales; family Azotimanducaceae. Next base: position 1,185,168 of record OZ244212.1, read on the forward strand.
CCTATCCCCTGGGTGGATCGCTGGAAACCATGGGAGAAACCGAGGCCATTATCGGGCGCTGGATGAAAGACAAAGGCAACCGAGAGGACCTGATTATTGCCACCAAGTGTTTTGCGCCCACCCGCCGAGGTCCAAACAATTGGGGCTTGTCCCGGCAGCATATTATGGAATCCGTCGAAAAGAGCCTCGGACGTTTAGGAACCGACTACATCGACCTCTATCAATCGCACGGATTCGATCCCTACACACCGTTGGACGAGACTCTGCGAGCGTTCGAAGACCTGATCACGACGGGCAAGGTCCGCTATGTAGGCTGCTCGAACTATCGTGCATGGCAACTGGGCGAAGCGTTGCGAACAGCGGACCGGCTGGGCGTGGGTGGTTACGTTTCTATCCAACCCAGGTACAACCTCCTCTATCGTGACATTGAGGTTGATCTGCTACCGCTTTGCCTCGACCAGGGAATCGGCGTGATCTCCTATAACCCATTGGCAGGCGGTTTTCTCTCGGGCAAGTACAAACCCGGCCAGGAACCGGAAGACGGTACGCGCTTTACGCTGGGAACTGCGGCGGATCGCTATCAGGCACGCTACTGGCACGATGCCCAGTTCCAGGCGGTAGAGGCGCTCAAAGCAGTCGTCGAAGGCAAAGGATTAGATATGGTGTCCGTCGCTGTCGCGTGGGTGCTAAATCAACCGGCGATAACGTCAGCGATCATTGGTGCGTCCCATCCGGACCAGCTGGACGCGAATTTGGCAGCTCTTGAAGTAACCTTTGACGAAGAGTTAACGGGGGCATGTGAAGCCGCATGGTGGTCTTTACCCCGGCGTCCCGTGGATGGGGGTTATCAGTAGCCTGTATCATTTAGAGGGCGAATAGCCGGAGAAAGCAATGCACGACCTGATCATACGAAATGGCACCATTATCGATGGCTCCGGCGGCGATCGTTTTGTCGGCGATGTCGCGGTCGACGGAGACCGGATCAGCGCCGTGGGTAAGGTGACGGGCTCAGCGAAGCGGGAAATCGACGCCACAGACCACCTCGTGTGTCCTGGCTGGGTCGATGTGCACACACACTATGATGGCCAAGCAACGTGGGATCCCGTGTTAGCGCCATCCAGCTGGCATGGCGTAACCACGGTGGTAATGGGTAACTGCGGCGTTGGATTCGCACCGGTTCGGCCAGGCGCAGAAAATTTCCTCATCGAACTCATGGAAGGGGTAGAGGACATCCCAGGATCCGCATTGGCGGACGGCATCAACTGGCAGTGGGAGTCGTTCCCGGAATATCTAGACGCCCTTGAAAAGCTACCAAGGGCCATTGATGTCGGCACGCAAGTGCCGCACGGGGCCGTGCGAGCATACGTCATGGGCGAACGGTGCAACACCGACGATGACCTTCCAACAGATCAAGAACTTCAACGCATGTGCGCAATCACCCGCGAAGGAATCGCCGCAGGCGCGCTCGGGTTTTCGTCCTCACGCACGTTGCTGCACAAAGACAAACGCGGCATACATGTGCCCGGCACCTTCGCCAGTTCAGACGAGATGCTGGCGCTTGGATTGTCCATGAAAGGGCTGAAACACGGCGTGTTCGAACTTGTGTCAGATCATCTGGGCGATGACGATGAATGGCAATGGGTAATACAGTTTGCACGCGAAACGGGATTAAAGGTAACTCTCGTGGGCACCTCGCTCGAGGCATATCACGGCGACCGCGTTTATCACATGGCCCGGGAGGCCCGCGCCGAGGGGATTGAAATTCGTCCCCAAACCGCAGCGCGGCCAACCGGTGTGCTGCACGGACTGCAGTCGAACTTTCATCTATTCCTGGGTCACCCGACATTCCGTAAGGAAATCCACGGCCTGCCGCTCGCAGAGCAGGTGTCGAAACTGCGTCAACCACACATGCGCGCACGGTTGTTAGCGGAACAAAGTGATATCCACCTATCGGCATTGGGGAATACGGCCGAAGAGTTATTGTGGCTTGTGTATCCGTTGGGGGACCCACCCAACTACGAACAATCCCGCAGCGAAAGTGTCGCCGGTCTCGCCGAGGCCAAAGGCGTGTCACCCTGGGAAATGATGTACGACCTACTGCTGCGCGGCGAAGGCAAAGAACTGTTCTATCAGCCTCTGGGAAGCTTCCACGGCAATTCGCTCGACTACTTTCACCGGGTGATGCAAATGCCCGAGGCGATGTTCGGTCTGTCAGACGGTGGCGCGCACTGCGGCGTAATTGCGGACGCCGGCATGCCGAGCTACGTGATGTCGTTCTGGGGGCGTGACCGAAACAAGGGTGAGAAGCTGCCGCTCGAGTTTCTTGTGCGCAAACTGTCACGGGATACCGCAGAAGTGTACGGCATGCACGATCGCGGCCTGCTTGCCGCGGGTTTGAAAGCGGACATCAATGTGATTGACTTCGGCGCACTACAGCTCCACCGACCGGAAGCGGTGTATGATCTGCCACTCGGCGGTAAACGCCTCATCCAGCGGGTGGACGGTTATCAACACACCATCAAGAGTGGCAAGGTGACCTTCGAAAACGGCACCCACACCGGGGCACTGCCTGGCGTACTCGTACGCGGGTGACGCGCCCGGCATTCTTGTCGCGTACTAGCGGCGCAAACCTACCAATCCGTTTGCGGCACTGTATCGCAATTCATCGGTCCCACAGAGGGCAAAAGTCCTTGCCCGGTTGCCGTTTGGCTGGCCGTGTTTGCTGCATCCCATAGCGTTGCAGCCCCAGAACCTAACAACGTACCCATGATGCTGCCCATTGAGGTGCCCATTACGTTGTCAGCATGAGCATTCATCAAACAACAGAGCTTACTCGGCATGTTGGGCTTCGTCTCGCAGGCTTTGATGGCGTTTACCCCATCGACGAGGCCCTTGAAGTTGCCCAGCAGCGATACCAACACGGTGTATTCAAGAGACTCCGCACCAAATCCATCGGATGTCATGCCAAGCGTCTCCCCAGTAGTGGGATTAACTCGCCACCAACCCGCCGATACCGCACCATCCGGAACCTCGGCTGGAGCAACTAGTGTATAGGCTCGCATCAAATCGGCTCGCGCGCGGCCGACTTCTTGGTCATTGAGACCGAGTTTTGTCAGGTCGGCGTTTTCATTCGTAATAACCAATGACTCAATGTCTTGCTGCCGAGCTAGTTCAAACACCTGCGTGGTGCTCGCCACATTGCGCGCTCGGTCTTGTCGCAGCCTGGTGGGTATTGATTCGATCACCGTATCCCACACACCCTGGCGCAGCGCTGCCTTGGGAATGCGCACAAGGCCGGCATCGCCCACTCGCACGTGTTCCAAGCGATTGAACACTACATCGACGGACGTAAATCGCGTATCAGGATCGCGGTACCCGTCCCGAATTCCGACAAGTCCCGGCACCGAACGAAAACGTACCACACCCTCCGGTGAGGGCAGCCGATTCATACTCCAACTCTGTATCAAAGGCGGTACATCTGGCGACGTTGCATCGGGCACCACCGCACCTTGTGTCGGCTCCAGGGTTTTACGGATAATGAATTCCAACCAATCCAACGATTGCTGGCTCACCGACAAGGTTCGATCCGCAACATAGTCCACCGGCATCTCACCGACCGTTACTACGTAGGTTTGGTCGGTAATCAACTCCCACAGCGCGTCGATGTCATTGTCGTAGCTGGATCGCGGTTGCAGAATGTACCGGCGTTGGGATACGGACGTGCCGGAAGGTGCTTTCGACACAAATTCCAAGTACATGCTGTGCAAGGCACGAATCGGCTTGCCATCCTTGCGCGCCGCTAGCCCATCAGCCGCATTCGCCGCCTTGTTGCCTAGTGTTTGAAAAAAAGCGGCAGAGCCAGGCCCAGAAAGGGTCATTGGATCAACGAGCGTCCCGTTCAGATCAAACGCCTTACCACCTGGGGCCAAGCCACCATTGAAATTGGGGATCAGAAGGTTAGTGTTGGCCAGTGCTTGATCGAGATCCTGAGCCGTATCGAGTGTTAATCCATTGGCAACATTGCTGTAGCGCAACGGTTTGCCGATTAGATTGGCAACCGGACCGCCCCACGGTTTCATAATCTGGTGCGTGACGATCTTGCCATTGACCCATTGCTCGATCGACGCTGATACGTGCAGTGTGTGGTGGTGTTCGGCGGGAATCGATTCGCCAAAGGACTCCACCGGCGTAAGACCCACCGGCGGCACAGCCGAGCCGAATGCCGGATGAACGTCTTCCCAAGCCGATGTTGGGCCCTGCTTATGCTGCACCCAGAAGTAGGATTTTACCTGCGATAGATACTCATCGGTTACGTCGCTGGGCGACAAATCGATTCCGGCTTTGTTCAGAACCGAGATCAGTCGTTGCGCTTCTACTTGGGTGTCTTCATAGAATCCACTGTCCGTAAGCTCCGCAGTACGATCGCCTAGAGGTATACCGGCCGTCATTTCCCCAACCTGAGCTTGAAGATAGTCGAGGGATTGAGCGACGGTTGCGTTTTTTGTGAGTCTCAATAGCCGCAAGGCATCCGCGTCCGCCAACTCGCCACGGACGATCCGCGCATCGAACCCAGCCGTTCTAAGCAAGTACCCGAGCAACAGCGATTGATCCAGGCTGTTTCCGCTTCGCGACTGGAGCGTGCCAATGGGTCCTCGCAGGACGCCGGCGTAGGGATGAAACGCCACGTCATCACGCACAAAATCGACGATTGCCGCAGCGTCGTAGTCCAATCGATCGAGCTGTTCGTCCGGTTGGAAACTACTTACTTTTAACTGCGCTTGCAGCGCAGTTAACCGTTTACGGTAGTCCGCAAGATCTTTCGCAACCGCATCAATCGTACTATCGCTGGACGTGGATACTGGGGATGTGGCTGCGTCCGCCGGGCTAGCCAGAGCGAGCACCAATAGAAGCCCAGGAAGACGCCAGCTAACAACCGGTGTCCACCCTGCTGCCAGCCGAATCTTTTTCCTACTCATATCACGCCCCCAATCCGTGATCAAAGCGCTCTCCTAACACTCAGAAATTGGCAATCCCATTGTATAGCGAAACGCAATCGATAACGCGCCGCGTATTTTCATGCCTCGAGTCAACATTGCGCAAACTTCTATGCTAGCTTCTACTGCATGAATCAATCACCCGCACTTTTGATCTTTGGCTGCGTAATAGGCATCGCACTGGCGTGTTTGGCGCCTCGGGCGTACAGCGCTACAGCAGAGACTACCGCCCAGGCAGACACCTTGGCATCGGCACCGGTTTTGTCGAGTGGCAAACTACAACTTGACGCCGAAGCGATGGCAAAGGGAACGTTTGTGTGGATCGAGGTCGAGCAAGATGGACTGTATACGTTGGCGCTGTCTAGTCCCGGTGCACTTGTTCTGGGTAGCTTCCCCAACGCAGACGGCCGTTACGACGGCACAACCAAGTCATCGAAGCACATCACACGAAAGAGCTCGAATCAGCCACCCGTACTAAAGTCCATACTGCTCAGCACGGCACACCCCTATTTGGTTAGTGCCAGCAGTAGTGAAGGTGCAGCAACGCTAGAGCTGACCCTTGAACACGCCACACCGAAACTATTAGACACGCCGGATTCGAAAGCGCCACTCGCCAGCGGGGATAGTCTATTCGCGCCAACTGCACGGATGCGGTTGACCATGCCGGGATACACGCAAGCCCAGCGGATTGAGGTGATTGCCGAGCCGCGCGCCAGGTTCTCTGCCCGACTCGACGGAGTGTCAGTACCCAACGGTGGCCGCTACCCATGGGTCAGCGAAGAAAGCAGTTTGTTGGATATCAGTGCAAGCGCCGGTAAAACCTCCTCGCCGCCCAGAGTATTAGTCCGTGTGCACCCTGCCAATGTCACACTGGACGAGACGGAACCCAACGAAAAAACTCCGAATCAGCTAGTCGTCGGCCAGCCTTTCACTGGCCATCTTCTGAAAAAAGACGTTGATCAACTCACCTTCAACCTCGCGCAGGATTCACATCTACAACTAAAATTTGACGTTGAAACACCCGCGAACTTCGCGATTTCCGTCAGTCGCAAAGGCGACAAAGGCAAATCCATCCCGTTGCTCAAGCGATCGGGCAAGAAGAGCGAGTTCGTCGAGAATCTCGCCTTGTCCACCGGTGCTTATATAGTGGAACTGGCGCACCAGGACCGGGCCGACTCACCGTTCCCTTACACACTCTCCCTAAACGAACGCCCCGCTCCGCGCCCCAATCGCGAAGTCGAACCAAATGATACAAAGCAATCTGCTATGCCATTACCTGCATCGCTCCGTGTATCCGGCACCGGTACGAGCGACGATGTAGACCTGTACCAGTTTCAAGTCCCAGAGAACAAGACCGGCCACCTTTGGCGGGTATTTGCGGTGGGTGCCAAGCAGATACAAATAGATAGTGCCAAAGGCACCATTGCTCGAGTGACGGCTACCGGCAAGCGCACAACGGCAGATGCGCTTGCATTAGAGCCCGGGAGCTATTCGGTGAATATCCGTTCGCAGGGCGACTACATGCTGCGCGTAATGGACCTTGGGGAACGGCCGTCCGACTTCGAAGGCGAACCCAACAACAGCGTTGTCGACGGGCAGCGCCTCGATTTCGGTGCCGGTGTACGCGGCGGCTTCCACGAGAAGAGTGACATTGACTACTACCTGTTTCGCCTGGACAGCGACAGTGCGGTTGAGATCAAGATTCGACCACCCTCAGACGGCACGATGGATGTGAAGCTGTATCGCGATGGCCGAATGATCGGCAAGTCCATCGAGTTTGAGATGGGCGATAGCGCTTACACTTTCCAGTCCATTCTGCCTGCCGGGGACTGGGCGTTGGCCGCGCGTTCTTTGCAATCAATCGTGCAAGAGAAATACGAAATTAGCGTTGACCGTGTTCCCGCGATAGAAAATACGGAGCCCGACGACGACCCTATGGATGCTGCAAAGCTACCGCGAAATGGCGATATTACCGGCTCCGTTGGTGGATTCGATAACGCCGACCAGATCTTCATTCCCCTTCCCCAAGGCAGCGGTCACGCAGCACTGTTGTGCGATGCGCATTCGGAAAAGACAACCGGCCGTTGGCGGTTGCATCACTGGTCCGACGACAGCCGTATCGCCGAGGTCACATCCGGCATCGCGATATTCCCTTATAACGAGCAGCTCGGCGGAGCGCTGCGCTTCGAGATGGCCGGCAGTCCCTTTCATGTGCCCTACAGTTGCGCACTGCGATTTCCACCACAAACCGAGCCGCCGCGCGTAACTGCGCCAACCGACGTCGCAACGGAGGAAGAAACGCTGGTCTCGCTGACTCCGGGAGAAACCAAACAAGTAACAATTGACACCGAAGGTCCTGAGCCGCAATTCGATCTCGCGTTAGAAGAAGGCGAAACCGCTTTCGTAACCTGCCGAGACGGCGCGGGCCACGCGTTGCCGCCCAACTCTAAGATCTGGGACATTACCGGTAACCAGCTTCGTTCTAACGACATGCTCGGCGACCTGCGTCCTTTGCGAGCAAGCGCGGATACGCGAATCAAACTCAGCCGACGCTACGCTAGTAGTCATACTGCGGACGATCTTCCCCTGGATGTCAATTGCACCCTTTACGGTGTAAACAATCTACCCAGACCTTCTGACATGGGGCCACCGGCCAAGTTTCGTTTAATTGAGCCGGCGCCGGAAGCAGACACTGCGGCGGCTTCCGGACCGGCCAAACCTCCACCACCCGGGCTCGGAGCCCTGATTGCTCGCGAGATACCACAGCAGCAGGCAAGTGGTGACCTGCCGGTATCGATCAAGATCCACAAGCCACCGGGGTTAGCTGCATTCAGCGACGCGGGTCAGCGAATCAATGTCAAAGCGACGATCACGAACGACTCGACGACAGCCCTCGCAACAACGGTAACCTTCAACGTTACAGGCGAAGGGTGGCAAGTCGCGCCGAAACATAAACAGGTCAAACTCAATGCCGGGGCATCCAGCGACATAACCGTCGCGGTCACTGCCCCACCCTGGCTTGCGCCGTCGCTGTCGCCAAACTTCGATGCTCGAGCCAGTGCGGACGCATCTTTCTCCGCGAGCAGTGCGCCTTTAGCTGTATCGCCCGCCGCACTACCCAGCCAGCCGTTCACACACTGGCACGCTCCAGAGGCGCTGCGTGGCGGCTTGAACCTGTTGCACAATGGGTTGGGCGCACGAATCATCGATTGGGCCGGTCAAACACCGGATGAGCGACTGCTGCAAGCCAAATCTCGAATCCATGACGGCATTGCGCCCCATATCACGAGTGTCAATTTGCCCAACGCCGGCCTCACTTTGCGGCTCGCTGCCAAAGCACCGATTGCGGGCGTGATGATTCAACTCCGTACCACCGCCACCCAACTCGAGTGGCCAGCGGAGGTTGAAATCTACGACCACTCCACGGAGGGCGGTTGGCACCGCATTGCCACACAGAAGCTGGAGTCTATTCACGCGCCGCAGTACATCGTATTCGACCAGCCGGTAACCACAGAACGCCTGCGCTTCACGTTTCCGCGCTGCAACGGCAAATGTACTCAAACCTGGGTGCAAGAGATTCAAGCCATTGCGGTACCAGGCCACCATCCACCCGATCTTGCCCCCATCAACATTGCGGACCCAGACCTGGGCGGGCATGTCGTTTGGTCAACCGACCCATTTGGTGGTCCGTGGAACAGCGAATTCCTCAAGGCGGAAGCAGAACGGTCCAACCCCGGTTGGGCAAGAGCAAAAGCGCCGAACCAGATTCAAGTGACCCTGGCGTTCCACCAGAATCGTGCAGCACTGATACAAGCACTCAATTGGGTGGGCGACCCGGACGACGAAGCGCGGCTTAGTGCCGCGCGTGTGGAGGCAAGTACTGATGGACCGAACGGGCCCTGGACATCCGTTGGCGAGTTGCCAGCACCCCCACTGAACGAAAACCTATCCACTTTAACGTTCGACACACCTGTTTGGGCACGTTATCTGCGCCTGAGCTTTGGCGATTCCTCAGAGAAACTGCTCAATGGCCCCGACGCTGTTGAAGTAATCGAGGCACCTGGCACATCGGTGCTAGGCCTGTGGGAGGACGATCAGCCGCGTGCTGCCTACGAAGCAATTCACAACGTTTCACCCACAACACCGACACCTCCCCTGGGCGGTCCCACACGAGAAGCCGCTGTAGCCATCCCTATGGGGACGCCACAGCATTCTTCCGTTGTGATTGAACGCAACGAAGATTGGTGGAAGTTCGATGTACCGAACGGAACGGCACACAAACTACAACTAGCGTTCCAACAGGCCCGGCCGCAGGTGGTGGGCGAACTCACCGACGCGCAAGGTAAGGCGATTGCTCTCAAATCAATAAACAACGGACAGTCCTTCGAGGCAATACTCGCACCGGGTAACTACGTTCTAAGAATCTACGAGCCACCTCGATCCGTTGTGATTTCCTGGGATACTTCCGGCAGTGTCAGCGCCTATATTCCGCGCACGCTTGCCGCGATTCGTACGTGGGGACGCGCGCTAAAACCCGGACGAGATGCATTGCAACTCCTACCGTTCGGGCCGAAAGGATTTCTGTTGGACGATTGGGCGGAAACACCGGAAGCCCTCGAGACGGTGTTGCGCAACCTACCCACGGAAGCGTCAAGCAATAGTGAGATGGCGATGCTACAAGCGGCCAAAGGACTCGCCGATCGTCAGGGTGCACGCGGTATCGTGATCATGACAGACGCTGAAACGGTAATGGATGCCAAACTGTGGCCGGAGCTTTTGAAGTCCATGCCGCGAGTCGTCGCACTGTCCGTTGACTCGAACTTACGAGCCAACGCCGCCGTTATGATGGATTGGGCAAACCTCAATCAAGGTCGATTTCAAAAAGTTATAGGCCCGCTGGGATTGGCCGACAGCCTGGAGATGGCGAATGCCCTGTTTCGTGCACCAAAATCCTATACCGTAACCGCCAGTCTTGAAGAGCTGGTTGAACCGGTCGGCGAAGCTACACTCACCATTACACCCGCCGCCGGGTCACAGTCCACGATCGGCGCAGTGGAGCTGATACTCGACGCATCCGGCTCCATGTTGCAACGTATGGAAGGTCGTAAGCGCATCGACATAGCGCACGAAGCACTCACCAACTTGGTCGGTAGCACTCTCCCAGAAAATTCTGCGTTTGCGTTTCGCGCGTTTGGTCTCGAAGAAGACGCCTGCCGGTCGGAATTGATCGTTCCACTTGGCCCGCTTGATCGAGCTGCGGCGACCAAAGCCATTAAAGGCGTACCAGCCATCAACCTGGCCAAGACCGCCATAGCCGATAGCTTGCGAGCGGCTGCTACCGATCTCGCCAACACCCAACCACCACGCGTCGTAGTGCTGGTAACCGACGGCGAAGAAACCTGTGAAGGCGACCCACAAGCAGCTATCGCCGAACTTCGCGCGGTCGGATTAGACGCGCGTGTGAACATTGTGGGATTTGCCATCGACGATGCGGAACTGGCAGCAACCTTTGCCTCCTGGGCAGAAGCCGGTGGCGGCACTTATTTCGACGCGCGCGGTGCAGACAGTTTGGAGCAATCCATTGCCGACGCATTGCGTCCACGCTTCGACATCACGCGAACCTATCTGGATGGTCGCACCGAAGTCGTGGGGCGCGTCGCTCTCGGTGAGTCCCTAACGATCCCCGCAGGCAGACTAACGATCGCTCCTGGCTCCGGCGCGGTAGGCGCATCCGTCGATGTGTACGTTCAACCCGAAGGCAAAGTAACGATCGAGTACGCGCCAGAAGCCGGACTAGAAGTGGCGAGCGAGCCCGATTAGCAGCATCGGCGTTTGGCGCTTAGTGGCTTCCAGCGAACTGCAGTCGTTACTTGATGCCTTGAGCCAAAACACCGAGCCAACACATTGGCCGAGATCCACGATTTTCTGATCAAGGCACCGACGACCGATCTTGGAGCGGGCCTTTCCCAACCTGGACATCTCCGCCGTGGAGCCATTCGAGGCAAACTACCTCGCCGCGATGGTAGAAACGGCCTGTATGACGCGCGGCGTATCAGCTATGACCACGTCTTTCGTGGTGCGGTGCGAGTTAAGTCGAATAGATCTGCTTGATTACCTAGCATCGACACAACGCAATAACCTAATAGCAGGGATGCACAATAACCTAGTTTTAGATTGACGCAATAACCTAATTTTGATAAAACATCGTAATCTAGTAACCGCCTAACCAAACGAAAGGCACCAGATGGCGACGCCTCCTGAAAAACTAGCTCAATCCCTGCGTATCCTCAAAGAACTGCAAGAGCGAGGGGTGAGCGCCATACGCTCAAACAACATGACGCGAACCCACCGTGAGCGTTTACAGCAGAACGGCTTTATCCGTGAAGTAATGAAGGGCTGGTATGTACCGGCTCGCCCTGATGAAGCTCCCGGGGATAGCACGGCTTGGTACGCATCCTACTGGCGTTTTTGCGCAGACTATCTCAATGAACGGTTTGGCGATGATTGGTGCATGTCCGCAGAGCAGTCCATCGCGATTAAAACAGGAAATTGGAACGTTCCGGGTCAGCTCATCATTCGCTCATCAAAAGGCGGGAATAAGCCGACCAATCTGCTTTTTGATACATCAATCCTAGATCTACGTTTAGAACTTCCAAAGCCTGAAGATATAGAGGTGATCGACGGACTCAGAATCATGCGCCTGCCTGCCGCCCTGCTCGCCATACCAGAAGCCCTCTATGCCGCAAGGCCACTTGATATGCGCGCAGCACTCGCAATGCTCATGGATATCACAGACCTACTACGGCGACTACTTGATGGCGGTCACAGTGTCATTGCGGGTAGGCTGGCCGGAGCCTATCGGAATATCGGCCGCGATGACATCGCACAGAATATCGTCGATACAATGAAAAGCGCCGGTTATACGGTGAGCGTTAGTGATCCTTTCGAGGACAAAACACCATCAGCTTTCACCCCGCGCCAGATCTCCCCTTACGTTAACCGCATAAAGGTGATGTGGGAGGCTATGCGCCCACATGTGCTTGAGAACTTCCCTGCGCCTCCCGGGGCAATACACGACCATCAAGCCTATCTCGCCGAAATCGAAGACAAGTACGTCTCCGATGCCTATCACTCGCTATCTATTGAGGGGTATCGAGTTAGTGAAGATCTAATCAAGCAAGTCGCTTCCGGAAACTGGAAGCCGGACATTGACGACGAGGATAGGAAGCAGGCAGATGCACTAGCAGCACGTGGCTACTGGCAAGCGTTTCAGGAAGTAAAGAAAAGCGTTGAGAAAGTCCTGAATGGTGAAAACCCTGGAAAGGTTATCGCAAGCGACCATGGAACGTGGTATCGGGAACTATTTGGCCCTTCTGTAGGGGCTGGCATCCTCACCGCAGGGGATCTCGCCGGTTATCGAAACAGGCCTGTGTTCGTTAAAAACTCGATGCACACACCTCCCAGACATGAGGCCGTCATTGACTTGCTCCCAGCATTCTTCGAGCTCCTCGAAACAGAAGATGAAGCAGCTGTGCGTGTCGTTCTCGGGCACTTTGTGTTCGTTTATATCCACCCGTACATAGATGGCAATGGAAGAATGGGTAGATTCCTAATGAACCTCATGATGGCTTCAGGCGGTTATCCGTGGACCGTCATCACCGTAGATAAGCGGTCCGAGTATATGAGCGCTCTAGAATCTGCCAGCGTGGGCGAAGACATCATACCGTTCACAAAATTCCTGTCAGATCTACTGGCGTCATGAAGGTTCTTGTTTGTGGGAGGACGGGATTCAGGGACGCTGAGTCGCAAAAAGTACACTCGCAATAAAGACTAAGCCCAAAAGGAGTGTGGACTCCACGTGCGCGCTGAAGTCCTGGTTCGAGCCCATCGTTGCGATGTGGCGGTTCTCCAAGAGCAACGGCATCACAGAGGGGTTCCACAACAAGATGGAGATGATGAGCCGGCGCGCCTAGGGTGGTGTAACGTCTTTTCTGTAAATTGTTGATGGGTCAAAAGAGCTGAGCCATCCGGTTATCCTTTCGAAAGCGAATGTGGTGTTTGCAAACGAGAGGAAACAGAAATGGCTCAGCGAGCAGAGAATAAATCGATTGGCGACGCATTGGAATTGCTGAAAGACCATGGCTTCGACGGATTGGCCGAAGCTGTGACCGTACTGATGAACGCGGCGATGGTTGCCGAACGAAGCGAGTACCTGGGCGCGGCGCCTTACGAGCGCAGCGCGACCAGGGCTGGCTACGCCAATGGGTTCAAAGACAAGGTGCTCAAGACGCGCCTCGGCGAGCTGCCGCTGAAAGTGCCGCAGACGCGGGATTGCGAGTTCTACCCGCAAAGCCTGGAAAAAGGCCTTCGGTCGGAACGCGCGTTGCTGCTGTCGATCGCTGAGATGTACGTGCAAGGCGTCTCGACCCGGCGAGTAAAAAAGATCGTTGAAGAACTCTGCGGGATGGAGGTGAGCTCTGCACAAGTCTCTCGAGCGGCGCAGGAACTCGACGAGATGCTCGACGCGTGGCGCAAGCGGGCGCTTGGCAGTTATCGATACGTGGTTCTGGACGCTCAGTACGAGAAAGTGCGCCAGGGTGGCCAGGTGCTTGACGCTGCCGTATTGATTGCCTGTGGTATAGGTGCAGACGGTCGCAGAGACATTCTCGGTTGTTCCGTTTCTCTGTCGGAAGCCGAAGTTCATTGGCGGGCCTTCTTGACCGAGCTGAAAGACCGCGGCCTGCACGGTGTCCAGTTGATCGTGAGTGATGCGCATGAAGGGCTCAAAGCCGCTCGAAAGGCCGTCTTTCCGAGCGTCCCCTGGCAGCGCTGTCAATTTCATCTGCAGCAGAACGCCGGGCAGTATGTGCCGACCCAGGCGATGCGCAGTCTGGTGGCTGCGGATATCCGTGCCATCTTCAACGCGCCGGATCTGGATGAGGCCAATCGTCTGCTTGCAAAGCTCATCGAGAAATATGAAAAGAAGGCGCCGCAACTGGCTGCGTGGGCGGAAGAGAATCTGCCGGAGGGGTTCACGGTTTTCAGCCTGCCATCGAATCACCGGCGCCGTATGAGAACCACGAATCTGATCGAGCGATTGAACGAGGAGATCCGGCGGCGCACGCGCGTAGCGAGGCTGTTCCCGAATGAGGCGTCTTGTTTACGCTTGGTGAGCGCCGTGTTGATCGAGATCGCGGAAGACTGGCAGACCGCTGACAAACGGTATCTGTCGTTCGAGGACTAACGGGCGATCGAGGGACAGCCGAAATTTACAGAAGAAATGTTGCTCAATCGCGCCTAGGGTTCCGGAATTTTGAAAACACCGGCTGCGGGTCTTAACCCACTGCGGCTGGGATGAGATCATCAACAGGGTCTAGCGAATGCTGACATCCCCCATTAAGTGGGTAGAGCCGGAAAATATGGCGGAGCGGACGGGACTCGAACCCGCGACCCCCGGCGTGACAGGCCGGTATTCTAACCAACTGAACTACCGCTCCAGAACTCGAATCTGGTGGGTGTTGCAGGGGTCGAACCTGCGACCTACGGCTTGTAAGGCCGTCGCTCTCCCAACTGAGCTAAACACCCGATATCTCGCAAGGCGCGCTATGTTACCGCGTCCGAAAAACCTGTCAAACGAAGCGAGCGCCTGGGTACGGGCGCGCCCCAAGGGCTTGCCCAGTGGTGGGGTCAGAGCAAAGGGACAGAGTCGTTGATCTGTCCCTTTGCTCTGACCCCACAGATGAACAGCGTTCATTTTTGTAATAATCCACCGGTTCCAACCACTTGCAGCCACTTCTTTCCACCCGCGCTTAGCCAACTACGGGTTTTCCGACAAGGAAATTCCACCCGAGCGCATTCACACACACGTTTTCCCACAAGTTATCCACCGGCGGCTGCAAACGTTTCAGTTTTCTTTTGCCCGGAGCAGCGTAGTATGAATTCCACGGTTGAGGGCTACGGATCATCTCCGAAACGAGCGATTCTAAGTAGCTTTCAAACCGAAAAAGACCCTCGCCAGGGTCGCAGTCGTCACGGCGAAGACGGCTGAAGGGCGCAAACCCTTGAGTACGAAGGGCAGGCGAACGGCGCGAAGGTTCTTAGCGGAGCCGGAGTACCCAACCCGGATTTCGGGGCCTGAGAGACAACGCCAGGGCACGTCGACCAACATCGACACATCAAAAGCCCTAACACGCGATTGTCGAAAAGCGCGTCCGCTCTCGAGGCAGGCAAAAGATCAAGCCCGCCGCGAGCGACGGAGCAAGACGTCGTTAAATAACGACTCGTTGAGTCACAGGCTACCATCCAGTTGAAGACGTTCGACATCGCGGGAAGTAGCCGACTGGAGCAGACCTAGCCGAACAGCTCTCGGGCCGTTCGACGAAGCCAGCCCCAAATTAAAGGGAAGCCCCACTTCGGTGGGGCTTTTCTTTTGGGCTCTAGTCAGCGCTTACGCCGCAGCCGCTCATTGCCGGCCGAGTCTGAATCACCCTTCCGCACCTCCATGCCGAATATGCGCACCCGCTCCGAATCACCTTCGCTACCGGCATCTGCCACCGCGTCGACGTCTGTAGATTCACCACCCGTTGACGGTTCCGAATCCACAACGGCTTCGCCTTGCCCTCCGCACAGCCCCGCCACGATGGCCGCCGCCCGGCCGCGCTGTGCCGGCGTGTATCCACCCGCTGAACGCTCGAGCGCGTGTAGTGCATCTGCCTGATCTGAATCCGAGCAACCATGTGCATGGGCACCAGTGTTAGCAAGCGCGCCCAACAGTCCCGACAGCAGTACCCCGATCGTGCGCAGCGGCATTACCTTTCTCCCCGTGGCGTGAACGCAGTCGAGGCGGCAAAATACCGCAACCCCTGCCGCCTGTCGCCTTAATGACCGAATTCCTGGCATCCCTGCTCGCCGCCCTCCTCGCAGGCGTGTGCGTAGTGGTTCACTTCGAAGCGCTGTCGACCCTCGCGCGCATGGAACGTCTGCCCGTGAGCCCGCGGGTCAATCTGCTGTTGATCATGTTCGGACTGCTCTTCGCACACGTGGTGGAGATCTGGATCTATGCCGGCGGCTACTGGCTGGCAACCGGGCCGTTCGAGCTAGGTTCCCTGGCCGGCGGCGACGGCACCTGGTTCGGCTTGCTGTACTACTCGTCTGTCGTCTACACCACGGTGGGCTTCGGCGACGTGCTGCCTACGGATGGCATACGGATGATCACGTCCAGCCAGGGCCTGACCGGACTCGCGCTTATCACCTGGTCCGCCTCCTTTACCTTTCTGGAAATGCAACGCGTCTGGAAGGATTAAAGCGCCGCTCAGGTTCCGGCGAAGAGCACGCGCACATCTTCCAGATCCGACGGCGCCACCGAAACCACCTTCTTCGCCTGGAACATCTTCAGCACGTACTTGCCTGCCTTGTACTTGTGCATGTTGGCAAACCGGTCATCGGCGAGATCCAACAGCTCCTGCGAGAGTCCCTTGCGCACGACCAGCACACCCGGCACGAATGGGTCTGACTCGAACACCGTGCGTAACATCTGCCGGCTCTGCGGATTGGCCCGCGCCACCTGACGTACGGCAATAGTAGGCACCAGCGCTGCGTCGACCTGTCCAAACATCAGTCCAACAATCGCCGTCTCACTGTTGCGTGTTCTGGAAATCTTCTCCAGTTCGAATGAGCCCTGCCCGTAACCCTCGGACTGCAACCGATTGGAGAGGATGCGCTGAGCCAGCCCACCACCAAGACTGATCGCCAGGTGTCGTCCGCGCAGATCGGACAGATCCTTTATGTCGTGCGAACGGTTGCGGTTTACCATCAGCGAGTACGTAAGCGTGGGTTTGCCGTCCCAAGACATCGTGTAGATGTAGTTGGGCTCCACCTGGTCGGCAATCTGGAAGTAGTCGAGCGTAGTGCAGAACAGCGCATCCAACTGACCATTCTCGAACGCCGCCTGCGTCTGCGCAAAGTCGTCGAACAGATCCACGTTCGCATCGATCGCTTTGCGCCTTCCGGCTTCCCCTTCCAACATCGCGGCAATGGCCAGATGGAAGTTTATCGAGGCATCGATCTCGCGCATGTCGTGCTGCTGCAACACGGCTTTGTAACCACCGATACGGATCAGATCCACTGTCGAAGCATCCGCCGTAGCTGCGTTTGAGTCCGCGGGGGATTGGGTAAGCGCGATGTCGTGGCCGGCGGTGTCCGCAGCGGCAATTCCAGAACAAAAGGCCGCACCGAAAATCAGCGCGTGTGCAAAAGATCGGGTGAATCGTCGGGTCACTGCGTACTGCTCCAGTCGAACCACGGATTGGCGGGCACTCTACACAAATGTCGGCGAAAGCGGGGTGCCTTGGCCCATAAACGCGAACCGCGTCACAACCCCGATACGTGCTGGTTAGTGGACTTTCGGATTCAGGTCATAATGGCTCTGCGTTTCACGTTTCCAGATCACATTTCGTTCAAGCCAGCAGTACCAGGCTCCCCATGAAGTTTTCCCCCGGCCGCACCGGCATCGTTTTTCATCTGTTCAGCCGCGTTTTCGTCGCAATCGCAGCCATCGCCGTACTTGTACCGATTGTCTATCTGCCCATCTACAAGGAGCGTGTGATCCAGATCGTTGCTAGCCAAGGCGAAACCCTTGCCAGCACGCTGATCGCCGTGAAGGGCGACGATCTCTATCTCGGTGACTACACGTCGGTTATCGACTACACGCAGAGCGTGCTGAACAACACGCCGGACATTACCTCGATACACATCTACAAGCGCGACGCGGACTCCATAGAGATCACTACCGGGAGCTGGCGTTTCACGACCGACTACGTTCCTTTCAACCTCCCTCCTGGCGACACGAACGTACAGCGCAGCGAGGTCCGGTCACGTTCCAGCTTTGCGTTCACTACCCCAATCGTCATCAGCAATCTGGAATGGGGCGAACTGCAGATCCGCATTTCCGGCGCCGAGTACGATTCGTTGATGCAGGACTACTACTTCAACTACCTCGTATTCGCCGTCATTATCATCTTCGGCGTGCTGGGGCTGATGTTGGTGTCGGCGCGCCCGATCGTCGCTCAATTGAACCACCTGCGCGATTCCACGCATCGGCTCGCGGGCGGTGATCTGATGACACGTGCAAAGCCCGGCGGCATCGGCGAACTGGAAGCGTTGTCTGAATCCTTCAACGTAATGGCTGAGGCGCTGCAGCATCAGACCGACCGCACACAGCAGCTCGCAAGCGTCGTCGAGGAATCGTCCGAAGGCATTCTGATGTTCGACGGCAACTTTCTACCAATCTTCGAAAACAGGGCCGTTACCGCCATCCTGCGATCGGATGGGCACCAAACACCCAGAACGCTGGAGGAAACGCTAAGGCTATGCGGCATCGCACAACCCGCACAGCTGATCGATCGGCTGCAACGCGTCGGTTCGTTGAGCGAAGACTCATCCATCGTGGTGGGCGAACACAGAATTCATATCGAGCTTCGCGTTCAGGCAATCTCCGCCGGCGGTCAAGACGACACCAACTACGTATTATCGATCAACGACATCAGCGCCCGAAAAGGATTGGAGGAACGACTGAACGAACTGGCGTACTTCGACAAGCTCACCGGCTTGTCCAACCGGCGGCACTTCCTCAGCGCACTGGACACAGCTCTGGAGCGAAGCGAAGATTTCATAGTGCTGTTCATGGACCTCGACAACTTCAAGTTCGTAAACGACTCGCTCGGTCACGAAGCCGGTGACCATGTGCTGACCATCACGGCCAAACGCCTGGCCCAGTGTCTGCGGGCCGGCGACATTCTGGCACGCCTCGGTGGCGATGAATTCACTGCAATTCTCACCGGTGATCTCAACGAAGGAGCGTTGCGGGACCTCTGCGATCGAATCATCAAATCCGTATCGGGGTCCATCCGGTACCAGGGCCGCAACATGCAGGTGGGATTGAGCATGGGCGCGGTACGCGTACCCACCGACGCGGCAACCGTTCCGGAGATCCTCAAGTCGGCCGACATTGCGATGTACCACACCAAGCAGAACGGCAAGATGGGGTATTCCCTTTACGAACATCGTATGACAAAGCAGTTCGTTGCTGCGGTCGATGCCGCCGAAATGGCGAAAACGTCACTGGCGAATAAAACGTTGGCGATTGCGTATCAACCCATCGTCGACAAGCACGATCAACTCTTCGGCATGGAAGCGCTGGTGCGCTGGCCCGACCACGACGGATCACCGGCAGAACTCGTGCGCCTTTTGGAAGCCGCCAATAGGATCAGCGAACTGGACCACTGGGTACTCGAGCACGCACTCGCCCAGATGCAAACATGGACGCAGTGGCGCAGCGATCTAACGATGTCGGTCAATCTTTCCGGGCAAACCGTAAACAGACGCGGCGCCGCCGACACCATCATCCAGCGAATCCGCGAAGCCGCCGTGAACCCTCAACACGTACAGCTCGAGGTGACCGAAACCATCTTCATTGCCCACGATCAGACCGCCATCACGAACCTGCGGGCACTCCGCGAGTTCGGCTGCCGAATCGCTCTGGACGACTTCGGCCGGGGGTACTCGTCGCTTTCGTACCTGTATGCATTCGACATCGATACGCTGAAAATAGACCGGGAAATCGTGACGCAGGCAGCCAGCAACCCGAAGGCGGCAATTCTAGTGGAATCCATATTCGACCTTGCGAGTCAGTTAAACCTGCATACAGTAGCCGAAGGCATCGAAACCGCGCGAGAGGCCGAGTGGGTCCGATCTATGGGCTGCGACGCGTTGCAGGGCTACTTTTACGGCAAGCCCGTTCCCGCATCAGAGTTCGAGCGCGCCTGGCTCGACCCGAACGGTCCGGTAGCCGCGCCCGCGTTTAGGCGTATCGAC
Organism: Candidatus Azotimanducaceae bacterium; assembly: GCA_965216695.1. Lineage (GTDB taxonomy): Bacteria > Pseudomonadota > Gammaproteobacteria > Pseudomonadales > Azotimanducaceae. The sequence goes on from OZ244212.1 coordinate 1,205,033, forward strand.
GGTCGGCGCGCCAGCGCCGGGTGAGCCTCAGTCCAACGCGCCAGTCATTCGGTAATTCTCGCGCGTACTGGAATCCGTATCTCCGGGTGTTCGTCGTCGTCGGTCTTCAGCACCACCACGCCCGCAAATTCGCCAGCGGCCGCCGAAGGGCTCAGCCAAGCCCGCACGCCGAACGTATCAGCCGCATCGCCTTCCGGATCCACCTCCACGGTCAGATCCGGCACATCGGTGACTACGTCCACAATGCGCATCGTTCCCTGCCGGCGGCTGATGGTTGCACGCTGCACCAGGAATGGCGCGGCGTTCGGATTGTCGAGATCCCGGCGCTTCACCGTTCCAAACGTCAACGCGTCAGGCGTGACGTGTACATCGGTTTTCACCAACACGTTTACACCGATGCCTATGCGTGGGCGCGCGGCACTGTCGGTGTGCACTACCAGTTGCTCACGATAACGCCCGGGAGCCACGTCGCCTTTGGATCGAATCAACAGCCGATACCGTTGGCCGTCTTCCACCGCCTCCACATCTGCTGTAAACGTGTCGCCGCGCACGTCGAGTGTGCCAATGCCCAACGGGGTGTCGGTATTGTTTTCAATGATCAGCTCCCGCGCAACAACGTCGCCCTGGAACGCGCTCAGAAACGCCATCGGTCGCGGTAGTACATCCACCGGCGCAAATATGGTGCCCTGAACAATCAGCCGAATCGTATCGCGCACGGGATCGTTCGTGGTGAGCACCGCGATGCCTTCCATGTCGCCGACCACGTTGGTCGTATCCCAGTCCACATAGAGTGGCGCCCGCTCACCCGGTTCAGTGGTCTGCTTAACGCGCACCCGCATCCCAGGAATCGACACGTTGACGCTGCGCACCACGAGGGGTACATCACCCAGATTGGCGAGTTCGAACGCCTCGGTGACCGTTGTTCCCTGCGCCACCCGTCCAACCTGTGCTTGTTCACGATCGAGCACCGCGCGCGGTGTGGAGGCAACTGCATCTGTCTGCGGCGCTTCCTCGTTCACCTGCTCGGGCCCCGCGGTTGTGCACGACGCACAGAGCAGCACCACGAACACATACCAGAGGCCCCGCGCCAGGAACCGGGTCGAGTTTAGATGATCGTTCATATCACTCCGAAAGCGTACGAATAACCGTGGCTCAAAACAAAAGAGGCTGCAATCGCTTGCAGCCTCTTTCTACGCTTGTTGACGGACTCGTCAAACGAATCCGGTCACACTACGTTCACTCGACTTCGTAGAAGCGCAGTTGCGCGAGCCGAAGGCCGTTGTTGTCGTAGTTCCAGAACCAGTCTTCGGTGTCGCCAGCGAAAAGCGCAATACGCGTCAGGGTGACTGCTTCCGGATCAGCAACCAAATCACCGTCGTCGTCGCAGATCCAGTTGCCACTACCATCCTGCGTCAAATCGACGTCGCAGATGTACGCCAGCAACGACGTGAGTTCCTGTGTCACATCCGTAAAGAGCGACTTGCCCTTGTCACGCGTCAGTATTGTGTTCTCCAACGAACACGTGAGGTATCCATCGTCGCCATCCGTTGTGTCGAAATCAACGGTCGCGCACGTCGTCATCATCGCTTCGCCGCCGGGCTTGCCCAATGCTCGTGCCCATACTTGGTAATGGGCCACCGGATTCGCCGGGTCACACTCGATGAATTCTTCCGCACCATCGGCGTCCAGGTTCGTGTTGCATGGCAGCTCGAACACCGCGCCTTCCTTCCGGTCGACCATCGGAACCAGTTCATCATTGTCGTTAAATTCCCAGCGGTTCCAGGTTTCGTCGAACGAATCGTCGCACCCGTAGGCTAGGTCGAAACCGTTGCCGTCACAAACGCGGAAGTCGTCGCCTGGTGTCAGCCAGATCTTGCTGTCAACGATCGCTGTACCCGGCTCAACCGAACCGTCGTCGTTCACTTGGACAGACTTGTTACCGGTTTTCGTGGATTTCAGCGGTACGAAGATCGTGTGCCGATTGGAGCCGGTCATGTCGGCTTTCTTCGCCTTCTCGACACCGATGATGTTCAGGTTGTAGTGCGGCCCACTCGGTGCGCCGTTTCCGTTTCCATCTTTACCCGCAAACGCGGCCAGTGGCAGCGCGAGCAGGCTCATGGCTATTGGGCCCAGCCATTTCTTGGACATAGTCAACATAGGGGAGTCCCCTCCTTACGTTATTAGGTTGAACGTTGAGTTCACTCTCTCCGGCACCCGTTCCAAGCGGTCCGTTGCGAACGCGCGGCGCCTCTATCTACAGCGTTGTCGATGCGCTGACAATTTTGTTCTGTCTCGACATCCTAGTTGTCCGAACGATGTCGAACAACACGATACAGGCTAACAATTACAATCTACTAAAAACTCGACCCGGTTCGCTTTTTGGGGTGCGAAGCGGTGCGGATGCTACCGACGCGACAGTCCCAGCGCGTTAACACAAGTCAATTCGGACACCGCCGAGTTATCTCAGGGACGCCCCCTGTACACCCCACTAGGTCGCAGGCCGACGCTTCACATAAAGCACGCTCGGTTCCACGATATTCAGGCGCAGCGGATGGCCCGGCGGAATGCGAATCCAGGAATATACCGGCATCTCAAAGGTCTGCAACCACTGCCACCGTACCGCACCCTGCAGAACAAGCGCCTCGTAGCCGTCACATGCTCCGGGGAACACCACCCGCTCACCCGCGGCGGAACGTACGCTCCACACGCGTTCGCGGCCATGCGCGTGCAACAGACGGCTCGTCCAGCCGACCGCCGGTGGCGACCAGTTCAGCGCCTCCACCAGATGACGGGCATCGTCGGTGGCCATCTGGCGGAGCTTCACGAATATCAGGCAGCCGGGCTCGCTGAAGGGCGTGTGATGCGAACCCGGCGGGTTGCGCACATATGTGCCCGCGGGATAGCGCCCGTGCTCATCTGCAAACTCGCCCTCCAGCACGATGTATTCTTCACCCAGAGGATGACCATGCGGCGGGAACGCAGACCCAGCCGCATAGCGCACCAGGCTTGTTGCCACCGCCACCTCGCCACCCACGCGGTCGAGCTTTACGCGTTCCACACCGGGTTGCGGTGAGGCTTCCCAGACGAACTCGTCCGGCAACAACCACGCCGCCTGATCGAGGTCTGCGCGCACCCGCTCGTCGTTCATATCATTACGCCGGGTCGAACGGCATTCCCCAGCAGGAACGCGCCCGCGGTTTGAAAATGATTCATACGTGCCTGCACATGCTGCGTCATTACATGCATGTCCTGAAACCGCCGGTGTATCGGATGCTGCCGATAGATACCGCTCGAGCCAACCAGCGTGTAGGCCGCGTCCAGCACCGCGGCCGCTTCCCGCATCACATGGGTGCCTGCGAGCCTCAGCGCCACACGATGTTCTTCGTTCGCCCGTTCGTGCCCCGTAACCGCTTGCCACACGGCCTCCACCGAATCGTACAGATAGGCGTTGGCGGCTCGCCACCGGGCTTCCGCTCGACCGGCCCGCGCCTGGGCGTCCGGGTCGTCACGCAACGCACTGCCCGAATAGATGGGCGTCTTGTCACTCCCAACAGCGAGGGCGTCGTTCAATGCCGCCCGCGCGACCCCCAGCGAAACCGCCGCAAACGCGGCGGCAAACACGAGTCCGAGGGGAATACGTACCACCGGAAGATCCACACGCGCAGGCCGGCGCAGGTCGGCAACGTAGTACGAGGGTAACTGCAAACCTGGAAGTGAAAACTCGAAACTGCCGGTGCCGCGCAGACCCTGAACCTTCCAGGTGTCGTGAAACGTGGTCTGCGCCTGGGGCCAGAACCCAACCCGCCAGGCACCAGGGTCGTCCGTATCGTCTGCGAGCTGTACCGCACCCGTCATCCACGTGGCATGCTGACAGCCACTCGAAAATCCCCAGCGGCCGGTCAGCAGGTACCCTTCCGGCGCAGCTGCGAGCTTCGCGTCCAATGGTGGTCCGTTGGCAAGCGCAGCGTGTGGGTCCTGCCACATGGCCGAGAGTACGTCGTCTTCCAGCCAAAGGCTCGACGTGGCGATCACAGCCGACTGTGCCACGCACCAGGCCGTACTCGCATCGGCCGCGGCGAGCGCTTGGACAGTGCGGCAGAATGCCGGGAGCCCGGTTGCCTGACCGCCCAGCGCAACAGGCAACAACGTCCGGAACATTCCCGCCTTATGCAACGCACTGATCACCGGGTCCGTGAGGCAGCGCTTGGCGTCGATCAGCGCGGCCTGTTCCGACAACAGCGGCGCCATCCGCGCCGCCGCGCGTTCGAGCGCATCATCGCCAACCATCGCTGCCGAATCGTTCGCGGGTGCTGCCAAACTGCCCGTCCGTCGTGGCCTTAACCGCCCGCAAGCTATGGTAAATTGCGGGCTTTTACAACAAACCACCCATGACCAAACCGTTCTGGTTCGAGCGGGCATTGGCTGCACCGTCCGAGCCTGGCGACGTGCGCGTTGCCAACGCCAACATCCACTATCGCACCTGGGGCAACGTGGGCAAACCCGGCCTGGTGTTGATCCACGGCAGTAACGCGCACCTGGAATGGTGGCGATTCGTCGCGCCATTTCTTGCCGACCAGTTTCGCGTTGCCGCCCTCGACAGCTCCGGCAACGGCAACAGCGACTGGCGCGAGCGCTACGAAGCCGGGGTACTCGCCGAGGAAGTGTGGGCCGTATGCGACGCCGCCGGGTTGGGCGCGTCGCCGTTCGTCGTGGGCCACAGCTTCGGCGGGTTTGTTGCGCTGGAAACCGCGCATCGCTACGGCGACGCGTTGGGCGGCGTGCTATTCGTGGACTACACCACCGCACCGCCCGAGCAGAACGTGGAGTGGGGGCTGCGGGTGGAACGCGAAGGCGTCGAACCGAAACGTAAACTTCGTACGTACCCGGATAGGGATGCCGCACTCGAGCGGTTCCGGCTGATTCCCGAGCAACCCGACCGCTATCCGGACGTAACCCGCTACATCGCCGAACAGAGTCTCAAACCCGTCGAGGGAGGCTGGACCTGGAAATTCGATCCAGGGCTTTTCGACTACCTGGAGATGGGTGTGGACCAGCGCGACAAGTTCGCGCGTCTCGCCTGTCGGTCGGCCGTGCTGTTGGGCGAAGACAGTGACGACGAGGGCGCATTCTTTGCAGATCACATGGCGCAGATCACCGCAGGCACGCTGCCGATCTTCCACATTCCCGGCACCCACCACCACCTGATGTTCGAGGAACCTCTCGCCGTTGCCGCCGCACTGAAAGGCATTGTGCTCAGCTGGATTGCCGAAGACGGCCGCCCGGCGATGCACCGTGCGCTTGCTAGCGCACTCACAAAACTACAAGCAAACCATCTTCAACCGGAAGGACACCACCCCCAATGAGCCAGAAAGACGACGCAGCCCTGGTCGAAACGCTCTCCCGCTTCGACACGCCCACCATATGCAACGCCCTCGAAATTGTGGTTCCGGAACGTAGGGGGCACGGGTACACGACCCGACCACTGGTGTGTACGCGCCCGGCGCTCGCGCCCGTGGTCGGCTTTGCGCGAACGGCAACCATCCGGGCATCCACCCCCAGCGAGATCAAGGGCCAGGAAGCCCGGGCACTGTCCGATGCCTACTATGCCTACATAGACGAAGGCGGCGCCAAACCCAGTGTCGTCGTGATCGAAGACATCGATCCCGAACCCGGCTACGGCTCGTTTTGGGGCGAGGTCAACAGCAATATTCACCTGGGATTCGGATGCCGGGCGGTGATAACCAACGGCAGCGTACGCGACATCCCCGACATCGCGTCCGGTTTTCAGATGCTTGCGGATCGGATCGGCCCGTCGCACGCGTACGTGCACGTGGTGCAGTTCGGGTGCGGCGTGAACGTTGCCGGTATGGATGTAACCGACGGCGATCTGGTGCACGCCGACCAGCACGGCGCGGTGGTAGTGCCGAAAGAAGTCGTCGCCGACATTCCCGCCGCGGTGGAGCAGGTTGTGAAACGCGAGCGCGTGATTATCGAGGCCGCAAAGGAACGCGGGTTCGACATCGCACGGCTACGCCAGGCCATGGGTGAGGCCGCGGAGATTCATTGACCCCCCAACTGGCGCCTTAGCACTGTTGTCAGGTTCTTTTACGCGTGCACGCCCGCAACCCCCAATTGCGTCAGGATTTATTACATATTTGGATAATTCACTCCAATTGTTATCTATAACTAACTGTATTTATTCAAGATATTGAATTTGGTATGAATTCTGCTGCTCAACCCCAAACACTAGAACAATCAGGGGAAAATCCATGTTCATCCGAGCATTGTTAGCAGCATTCCTGATAGCCGCCCCCGCGGCCGCGCTGGCGGTACCGCTCGTGCACTACGACCCAACGGGCGCGCAGCAGAACACGGCACCAGTAAACCCGGCAATGGTCAACGCGAACGTCACCGCATCGGCCCTTACCCAGACCCTGTCTGAAGGGGAATGGAACAACGCCAACCGGTGGCCTGTGGGTCGCACACTATCGGGCGATCTCAATACAGACGTATACCTCACCTTTACGGTGGAAGCCGACGCGGGGTTCGCATTGGATCTCACACTGCTGGAATACGACAAGCAAAGCTATTCCGACTTCGGGGCCACGAGTGCCAGCGTGCGGTCGAGCCTTGACGGCTTTGCGAGCGACATCGACATGATCGCCGTCACGCCCACAGCACGCAGGGAACTCCTGGCGTTCGATCTCAGCGCACTGCCGCTGATCGAAGGTGCCGTCGAGTTTCGCATTTATTTCTACAGCGCCGTGCAGTCTCTCGCTGACTGGACCGATCTCGTGAGTTCTGCTAACCAGGGCTCCGGGCTGCTGCTTTCGGGCGAGGTCACGCGCGTGCCCGAAACAGGCACCATTGCGCTACTGGGCTCAGGGTTACTGCTGCTGGGGCTTCGGCGGCGCCGCCGCTAGCGGCCAGGCTGGGTTCCCCGCTCGCTTACCGGGGATGTTTTGCCGGCGAGGCCGAGTTCCTCGACCATGCGTTGATGCGCGGCGCTGTTCAACGGGTAGAGCAGCGCCGCGACAATCATCACCACCATTACGCCGAGCGGGGCGAGCGTCATCATCTGGTGAATCGCCTGCGTGGACTCGGCCGATTGCGGCGCGTTCGCGACGTATCCGGCCCACGCAAGTCCGGCAGCCACGCCGGCGCCACCCACCATCTTGGCGAGTTTCTGGAAGAAGCTCGACAGGGAGTAGATGGCACCATCCGCGCGCACACCATGCTTCCACTGCGCATATTCAACGGTATCGGGAATCATCGCCCAACCCAGCACTGCGATCGGCGTACCGCCAAGGGCAACCACCGACCCCCAGAAGAAAATCCAACCCACCTGGTTGTACGGCGTAAAGTACAGGCCAACGCAGCCGACGATGCCCAATGCGGCGCCCGCGATGATGGCGCCCGCCTTGCCGCAGCGCTTGGCGAGCCAGGGTACACCGGCAAGCCCGACGATCATCACCGGCAGCGTCACGCCAAAGAACTGGCCCACGAGCGCAGCATCGCCGACGTTGTACTTGAAGTAGTACACCGCCACCGCCTGGCGGATCGTGAACCCCAGCATGCCGCACGTGAACAGCACCATCACGACGATCAGCGGAGGATTTCTGAACACCGCCCGCAAACTTTCCGCCACGGTTACGCGTCGAGCCACCGGATAGGGCACGCGTTCGCGTACGCTCGCGAACGTAACCCACAACACCAGTGTGGCGGCGATGCCGAAGATCACCATCGCACCGCGAAAGCCCTGCGCTTCCGACTCGAACTGGCCGACCAGCGGCAGCATGCCCACAGACACCACGTATCCGCCAATGAACGCACACGCCATCCGAAACGTGGAGAGCACCGTGCGTTCATGCTGCGACGTGGTGAGCGACGCGGTAATCGTGGAATATGGAATGCCGACGATGGTGTACGCAATGCCAAAGCCAATGTAGGTGAGATACGCCCACGCGAGCCGGTTACCGTCCGGCACGTGAAACGTGAGCACACCCAGCACGGCGAGCACCGGCGGCCCGAACAGTAGGTACGGCCGCATGCGCCCCCAGCGCGAACGCGTACGTTCCGCAATCAGTCCCATCAACGGGTCCGTTACCGCATCCGTGAGTCTCGCAACCACCATCACCATCGCCACTGCTGCAGCCGTGAGGCCCATCACATCCGTATAGAAGTAGGTGAGGTACGTCATGGACGCGATAAAGAACAGATTGATGCCGAAGTCACCGATGCCGTAGCCGATGTGATCGGACAGCGCCAGCGCGGGCGCGTGTGCGGGCGCGTCGTGCGCGGACGCGGGAGCTGCGGCTGACACCGGACCCGTGGCCTCGCTCAAATCGTGCCCGCCGCGGCCAGCTCGCTGATTTCGTCTTCAGACAAGCCGAGTTCGCCGAGAAGTTCTGCCGTGTGTTGGCCGCTGTCGGGCGCAGCGCGGTCGAATCGCTGAACGGGTTCAACCGCAGACAGGTTGATGGGTGAGCGCACCAGATGCAGATCGCCGAGCTCCGGGTGCGGTGCCGCCACCGCCATGTTCAGAAACCGTACCTGCGGATCTTCGAAACCTTCCCCGATGGTGTTTACCGGGCCGCACGGCACACCTGCCGCGTTCAATCGCTCGATCAGTTCCGCGCGCGTAAATTTGGTCGTCACGGCATTGATGTCCGCATTCAATGGGACCTTCGCGTTCGCCCGCTGGGCAGCGGTCTGATAGCCCTCCGCATTCCATAACTCGTCCGCCTGAAGCGCTTCGCAGAAGCGCTTCCACAGCCGCTGGCTCGGTGCGGCAATGTTCACCAGTCCGTCGGCGGCTTGAAATGTGCCCATCGGAGTCTGGTAAGGGTGATCGTTGCCCTGCGGTTCGGGCACTTCGCCCGCCATCGTGTACCGGGCGCCCTGGAAGTCGAGCTTGTTCATCATGGCTTCCAGCAATGACGTATGCACCCACTGGCCTTCACCAGTGCGTTCGCGATGCAGCAAAGCCAGCAGTATGCCCTGGCCCAGGAACATCCCGGCGGACGTGTCGCTGATGGCAATCCCAACGCGCAGCGGCCCGGTCTGCGGCGTTCCGGTGATCGACATCAACCCGCTCATGCCCTGCACAATCTGATCCACCCCGGCGCGCTTGCCGTATGGCCCGTCCTGACCGAAGCCGCTGATACTGGCGTAGATAAGCCGTGGATTGATCGCCCGCACCGTCTCGTAGTCGATTTTCAACCGATGCTTCACGTCGGTGCGGAAGTTTTCCACGATCACGTCGGCGCCGGCCGCCAACTGCATGAAGAGTTTGTGGCCCTGCTCGTGCTTTAGGTTGAGCGAAATTCCGCGCTTGTTGCGATGCAGGTTCTGCTCATCAGGGCCCCGCCGGGCGCCCGTGACCGAACGCGCAGCACGTTCGCGTAAGGCCGGCGCTTCGATTTTCAGTACGTCGGCACCCCAATCTGCGAGCAACCGCACGGCCGTAGGACCCGCACGCGCGTGCGTCAGGTCCAGTACCTTGAGCCCCTGGAGTGGACCGTCCACAACGCGACCAGTGTTCTCAGCAGCCTGGACGCAGCAGCCGGCCCGGTAACGCACCGGTCGGTTCGCCGTTCCGGTACGTGACTTCACCGGCAACCACGGTTGCCAGGTAACCGTCCGCATCCTGCTGCAACCGCGCTCCGCCAGCCGGCAGATCGTTCACCATCTGCGGGATGCGCACCGCCAGGCGATCGAAGTCGATCACGTTCAGGTCTGCGCGCATACCGGGTACGAGTTCGCCGCGGTCGCGCAGTTCCACCGCACGCGCGGTGTCGCGGGTCTGTGCTTTCACGAGCGTGGGCAGGTCAATACGTTCCCCGCGGGTTCGATCCCGACCCCAGTGCGCGAGCAACGTGGTAACGAAACTTGCGTCGCATATGGTGCCCACATGCGCGCCGCCGTCGCCCAGACCCATGACCGTATGTTCGCTCAGGATCATGTCGCGGCAGCAATCCAGGTTGTTGTCTGCGTAGTTGGCGAACGGCGTATAGAAGAGGCTGCGGCCGCCGTCGTCGAGCAACTGATCGTAGACGTGGCTCCAAACGTCCACACCAGCGGACTCTGCTCGGGCCGCGAGGCTATCCGACCGCAATGGCTCATAATCCGGGTACTCGGCCATACGCCAGATCTTGCGGCCGCCGTCCATCAGGTTGAACAGGCGTTGAAATCCGCTGGCCACCGGTTCCGCAAGAATCCTGGCCTTAACCTCGGGATCGGCAAGGCGTTGAATACGCTGCTCCAGCGGCAACCGTGCCAATTCGGAGTACGTGGGTCGGCTGGTAAACGGGTTCAGCGTCGTGGTGAGGCCCAACAGAATTCCTATGGGGCGCGGCGCAACCTGACCACGCATTACGAGGCCGTCGCTGTTGGCGCGCTCGATCTTGCCCAGCACTTTGCGCCAGCCGTTCGGACTCAAACCCTGCGCCAGCGAGATGGACATGGGCCGGCCGCTCTCGCGCACCATGGCTTGCAGGTTGTCGAACTCGGCATCCAGGTCATTGAAATCCGAGATCATTTCAATCACACCGCGACCCGCATCGCGCAACCCGCGCGCAATGCCCAGTAGCTCTTCTTTTGCCGCGGTGAGCGATGGTGTGGGTTCACCCCGCGAACTGCGGTGATTCAACGTTCGCGAACTGGAAAACCCGAGCGCTCCGGCACCAATAGCCTGCGCGGTGAGCCGGCGCATCGCCTCGATGTCGTCCGCCGTCGCTGGTTCACGGTCGGCGCCGCGCTGGCCCATCACGAACACTCTCAACGCGCCGTGCGGCAACTGCGCACCCACGTCCATGTCGAACGGCCGTTCGCTCAGATAGTCCAGGTAATCCGGGAACGACTCCCATTGCCAACCCAGGCCTTCGTGCAACGCGGCGCCGGGTATGTCTTCCACACCTTCCATCAGTTCCACCAGCATGTCGTGGTCGCTGGCGCGTACCGGCGCAAAGCCTACGCCGCAGTTTCCCATAACCACGGTTGTTACCCCGTGATTGCTCGACGGCGACATACGCTCGCCCCAACTCGCCTGTCCATCGTAGTGGGTGTGAATGTCGACGAATCCGGGCGTAACCAACGCGCCGTCCGCATCGATTTCCTCGCGACCCCGGCCGCTGACGCGCCCCACCTCCACAACGACCCCGTTACGCATCGCAACATCCGCGCTGCGCGCCGGGGCACCGGTACCGTCGATCACTGTTCCGCCACGCACCACCAGGTCGAAGCCGCCGTTAACCGTCGTCCCGCTCATTACCCATCTCCCGCCCGCTGGGCCGAATTGCCTCGGTCAGAGCATATCCCAGCACCCGGGGGTCGGCTACAGTACGCGCTGGCAACACACGGGGCCCCCTATGCAGAAATTCGCGTTTGCGCTGATTGTGCTGTGTCTGCTCGTGCTTGCGGGCTTCTGGTTCTATCAGCGCAATCAAGTTGCGCCCGAACCGCCGCCGGAGCGTGACGACACGACGCTGCGTTCCACCACGGCAGGTGACGTGGTGGGATTCGTGGACGAACTGGGTGCCCGCGCGTGGCTCGGCATACCGTACGCCGCACCCCCGGTGGACGCGCGTCGCTGGCGCGCGCCAGAGCCCCACCCCGGCTGGGACGGGGTGCGCGAAGCTCTCGCAATCGGTTCCGTATGCCCGCAGTTTCAGTCGCCGTTGAGTGGCGCCGGCCTGGACGCCAATACGACCGTGATGGTGGGCGACGAAGACTGCCTGTACCTGAACGTGTGGGCACCACCGAACGCGGTCAAACGACCCGTAATGGTGTGGGTGCATGGCGGCGGCAACACGATCGGACATGGCGGCAACTACCGCAGCGCACGACTCGCAACCGCCGGCAACGTGGTGGTGGTGACCATCAACTATCGGCTCGGGGTGTTCGGCTGGTTCACGCACTCCGCGCTGCACACCGGCGACCCGAACGACGATTCGGGCAACTATGGCACGCTCGACATTGTGCAGGCACTCGCGTGGACTCGCGACAACGTGGCGCGTTTCGGCGGCGATCCCGACAACGTAACGGTGTTTGGCGAGTCGGCCGGCGGGTACAACACGCTCAGTATGATGGCGACCCCGTTGGCGCGCGGGCTGTTCCATCGGGCAATTGTGCAGAGCGGCGGCTACGAGGCCGCATCGCCAAGCGAAGGTGCTAACTTCATCGAAGACGGCGGCGCCAGTCTCAGCAGCCGGGAGATCGTCAATCAGCTGCTAGTTGCGCGCGGCGACGCTACCGACCGGGACGCTGCACGCGCCGCCCAACAGAGCATGTCAGACGCCGATGTGCGCACGCTGCTCTATGACACCACCGCCGAGGAGCTGTTTGCGCTGTTCAGCGGGAGTGCGGGCTTCGGCATGATCAATCTACCGGGGGCATTCGCAGACGGTCACGTGCTGCCCGACCGATCGCCGGAAGCCACATTCTCAACCCTGGAACACCACAACGCCGTGCCCATCGTTCTCGGAACCAACCGCGACGAGCCGGCAATTTTCATGGTTCGCGATCCCGAATGGGTGAACACCTACCTGGGCATCTTCGCGCGGTTGAAGGACCCGGCAGCGTATCGACGCGCCGTGTACTACGGGGCCAAATCGTGGAAGTTGCGCGGCGTAGACGAACTGGCCCGCTGGATGACGGCGGCCGGCAACCCGGACGTGTTCGCGTATCGGTTCGACTGGGACGAGGAGCCGTCGGTGCTCGGCTACGATCTCTCGGTCGCGCTCGGCGCCGCCCACGGGCTCGAGATACCGTTCGTGTTCGGGTCGTTCGACTCGGGCTTCGGCATTGGCTACCTGTACGAGGCGAGCGAAGGCGCGCCCGATCTGATGCGCTCGATCATGTCGTACTGGACCCGCTTCGCTGCGGATGGCGATCCGCACAAAGGGTTGCAAGGCGATCAACCGCATTGGCAACGTTGGGGAAGGGACACAACGCAACTGATGCTGGATACCCAGGCCGACGGCGGCATCCGCATGGACGCCAATGAGGTCACCTACCGCGAGCTGATCGCTGAACTGTCGAGCGATCCGGATATAGCCGACCAGCGCGAGCGGTGCCAGCTGTATGTGCGCTCTTTCGACCGGGACCAGTTCGATCCCGCCATCTATGCTGACCTTGGGAGCGAGCTTGGCGGCCGCGGCTGCTCCGAGTGGGATCCGGAAACGTTCCGGAGTTTCTAACGCGGCAGTTCTTTAGCCGAGCGCGGTCAGCCGCCGGCCTGACCGGTCTCCTCGAGGCGGGCTCCAAGCCGCGTTTCGCATCCCGGGCGCGGGACATCGGGCACCAATCGCGCAAACGCCAGCGAACCCACCGCAAACGCCGCGCCGATCAGAAACACCGCAGCGCTGGAGTGAATCCACAGAAAACCCAGCGCCGCGGGCACCACCACCGCGGCAATGTGGCTGATGGTGAATGACACGCCGGCGCTCGCCGCAATATCCGCCGGATCGACAATCTTCTGAAAGTACGTGCTGATCGCGATCGCGAGCGCAAAGAACATGTGATCCACCACGTACAGACCCGCCGCCAGATACGGATCCGACACGAACGCATAGCACGTGAACACTACGATCAAGCCCAGATACTCGAACGTGAGTGCCCGGCGCTCACCGATGCGCCCGATCAGTGCACCGATTTTTTCCGCAAACACCCAGTTGAACGCGTAGTTGATCAGAAAAAGAAGCGTCACCTGGGCGGCGGTGTAGCCGAACTTCTCCACCATCAGGAAGGCTGCAAATACCACGAAGATCTGCCGGCGGGCTCCGGAAAGGAACGTGAGTCCGTAGTACAGCCAGTAGCGCTTTCGCAGCACCAGGGTTTTACGCTGCGGCGTGCCCGCCTGAAACGCCGGAAACCCGAACCACATGACCAGCGCAAGCCCCATACAGACGGCGCCGGCGAGCAGGAAGTTCCACACGTAATCCAACTGCAACCACTCGAGCGCCACCCAGAGCACGCTATAGACTACCAGTGACGTAACCGCGCCCGTTGCAATCAACCGCCCCAATACGCGCGGCGCTTCCTCGCGCGACAGCCACTGCAACGCCAGCGACTGCTTGACCGTCTCGAAGTAATGGAACCCCAACGACATCAATACCGTGGTGAAGTACAGGCCGTATTCCGTTGGAAAAAACCCCGTCAGCGCAACGCCGAGACCAAGCGCTGCCAGCGCAATCACCGCGAACGCCTGCTCGCGCAAGATCAACAGCACAAAGACGGTGGTGAATGCGAGAAAGCCGGGCACTTCGCGAACACTCTGCAAAATCCCGATCTCGACCCCGGTGAACGCCGCCCGTTCCACAACAAAGTTGTTGAGCAGCGCCGACCAGGCGTTGAACGCCACCGGCATGGCTATGGACATCAGCACCAGCAGCATCACCGGCGACCGCTCCAAGCCCAGCACAGACCGCGGGCGTTGATTAGGTTGCGGCTCAGCCATGCATCGTCAATCCGCCGGACACACTGATCGTTTGCCCGACGATGAAGTCCGCTTCATCGGACAACAGAAACGCGACGAGCCCCGCCACGTCCCCCGGCGTGCCCAACCGGCGTAACGGTATGGCCCGCTCCAGGCTCTGTTTCAGGCGCGCGCCGCCCTCGGCATCCGCGAAACTCGCAAGCAGCGGCGTGTCCGACGGACCCGGACACACCGTGTTGATCCGAATGCCGTCCCGCGCCAGTTCCCGGTTCAGCGTTTTACCGAACGCAACGATCCCTCCTTTGCACGCCGAGTACACGGCCTCGCCGCTGGATCCGACCCGCGCTGCGTCCGATGCGATGTTCACCACGCGGCCGCCCCCTCGCGCCACCAGCCGGGGCAGCACCACGTGGTGCACGTTCAACGGTCCGTACAGATTGATGTCGATTACCTTGCGCCAGAAGGCCGGTTCGGTTTCCAGAAACGGAATCGGCTTGTCCCACCCAGCATTGTTTACGAGGCCTGTGATCGGTCCGAGGGCCTCCTCCGCGGCATCGACGGCTTGGGCCACGGCCGAATAATCGGCGATGTCTGCGACAACGGCAGCACCCCGCTCAAGCAGCGCGCGCGTGCCGTCCGCAGCGCTGGCGTTCACGTCCAACAGCGCACAGACCGCACCCAGCGAATCCAGGCGTTGCGCGATACCACGGCCGAGCCCGCTGCCCGCGCCCGTCACCAGAATCACCTGCCCTTCTATCCCCCGCATGCTCGGATCCCCAGTACTGCCCCGGCCACTCGTCGTTCACATGACTGTTCAATCATAGAGAAAAGCCCCTAGACTGCGTGGATGCTGACCTGTACGTGGGCACCCACCGTCTTTCAGGGCACCCAGGTTATACGACCCGGCGCCACCGCGAACCCAACGCCCAGCGGCGGCGCGCTGCTCGGACTGATGCGCGGCTACACCGAGCGCGTGGAGCGCCTCGGCATCTCCCATATGCTGATCGCACAACGCTGGTGGGGCACCGGCCAGGAAATCGAAGCGTCCTCGCTCGACTGCCTGGCGATGACTGCGCATTTTGCCGCCATCACCGAGCGGCTGCACCTGATCACTGCGATTCATCCCGGATTCTTTCAACCCACCGCCATCGCGAAATGGGGGGCCACCATGGACCGGCTCACCGGTGGCCGCTGGAGCATCAACGTCACCAGCGGCTGGAATCTGGAAGAATTCGACATGTACGGCATCGACGCGCTGGATCACGACGCGCGTTACGACCGCAGCCGCGAGTTCATTCACCTGTTGCGGCAATGCTGGAACGAACCCCGCGTCGACTTCAACGGTGCCTACTACCACGCCCGCGGCCTAGAACTACAGCCCCGGCCGGAGCACCCACTCGAGGTGTTTCAGGGCGGTCAATCCCCCGCCGCGCTCGCGATGGCCGCCGAGTGCAGCGACTGGATGTTTCTAAATGGGGCACACCCTGATCGCCTTGCCGAGACGATCAGCCGCATCCGCCAGGCTTGTGACGACACCGAACGACGCGTTCGCCTGGCGGTGTACGCGGCGCCGGTATGCCAACCCACAGACGCACAAGCCTGGGCCGTAGTCGACGACATGCTGGCTGCGGTCGATCCGGACCTTGTGCAGAAGCGGCACGCCCGCGTATCTGGTGCCGAGGGCATGTGGTCTGCACGCCAGGATCCGCTGGGTGCGCTGGACACGAACGAGGGGTACACCACCCGGCTGATCGGCAGTCCGGATACGGTGCAGCAAGCGGTCCGTGAACTACGCGATCTGGGCGTGGATATGCTGCACCTGGACCTGAGCGATGCGCTCTTCGTGGACGAAGTCTTGCCGGCCATCCATCAGATACCCTGATTCTTTCGCGAAATTTTTCCAGCAACATCATGGTGATATCACACTTTTCTAGAATGTGATTGTCTTAGCCGACTATTGGGCGTATCGTGGGCGCCACGTTGAGCGCAATCAAACACCGCAACGCCAGGAAGGCCTTCATGCGCCCCTTATCCAACCCCACTGTCATTCGCCGCCGCGAGAACATCGGCGTACTGCTATTGGTTACGGGAGCAATCCTGATGCTGGTGGCCCTGGGTACTGCTTTCGTATACCCCGCACTTGGCATCGTCGCGCTGCTGGCGAGCCTGATCATAGCCGTGACCGGCGGTCGTGTGCTGGGTGAGCTTCCGGATCTACTGACGACGCCGGACGAAAGTTTCTAGCGCCCGGCAAGGCACCCGCCGGGCCGCCGCTTCGGCGGACTTACTGACCGATCCCTTCGGCCTTCAGGCTGTGGTACGCGCGGTTGATGAACTGAGCCGGATCGCCGAACTCTTCATCGTAGTCCGCGGTGGGTTTGGACGCGGCGATCGTGTCGAGATCTTCGCCACGCTCCATTCCCTGCATGATTTTCGCGCGAACGGATTCCAACATCTCGATATAGCGCGCAAGCCCTTGATAATCAGATATTTGCCCATGACCGGGTATCACGATCGTATCTTCATCGATCGCACCAAGCACCGCCCGGCAGAATGCGATCAGACCCGAAATCGACCCGCCGTTCCCTGCGTCGATGAAGGGGTACGCGCGATTAAACACGTCGCCAAGATGCACGGCGTTGTACTTACGGAAAATGACCGCCGTGTCCCCGGTGGTGTGGGCAGGGCCAGCGTGCACCAGGTCCACGACGCCGCCGTTGAAGTGAAACTGCATCGCTTCATCGAACGTAATCACCGGGAGCGCATCGGCGGGATACGCCTGCTGCTCGTACTGCATAGCCACCAGATTGATCAGGTGCGGTTCGCGCATCATCTCGCGCGAGTTGCTATGGCTGACCAGCCACGTGCCCATTGGCCCCAACGCCAGGTTGCCTTCCGCGTGGTCGAAGTGCCAATGCGTATTGATTGCGAAATCTACCCGTTCGCTGCCGAGCTTCTTCAGCTCAGTAACAATCTTCGGCATCATCTGGGGAAATTGATCGTCCACAATCATCGTGCCCTGGTCGCCGATACTCGCCGCGATGTTGCCGCCCAGACCAAAGAGCACATAAAACTCGTCGTTCAATTTCTCGACGGTTATTTCGGCGGTATCGAAGTCCCACCCGAATTCTTTCATGAATTCATCAAGCGTTACCGGTTCGTTCGCGGCAGCAACCCCCGACCACAGGCCAGCTACGCACATCCATCCGACGAGCGCTCGTCGTACGGTGCGCCCCCAAGCGCAGTCCTGTCGTTTGCCGTTGATGCGCATCTCGTTTCGTCCCCCGTTTCGATTCACTCGGTCTGTGCCGTATCAGCCGCCATCGCGTCCGCCGACACATCGTCGTCTACCGTATCCATCACATCACGCACTACCGCGCCCAACCAGGGCGGGAACGATGCACGTGACTCGTCGTCCATTCCAAGTACTTTGCCAAGAATATCGGAACTCAATCCGAAGCCGATCGCGGCCGTGGCCACCAGCATTACGATCTGTCTGGCCCGCTCTTCGCGATCTGTCTGTTCCGGAAGATAGGTCGCCACTGCCGGTACCAGCTGCGTAAACAGATCCACCAGATGCTGGGGTGGCTCTGCGTCCTCCACACCCAGACCCGTATCGCCTATAGCAAGCCACGCCATCAGCTTGCCCTGGCCACCTTCCGCGAATGCAGCAAAAAGGCTCTCCACCACATGCCCGCGGTTGTCGCGCGATTGGGCCTGCAGTGTTTGCACGACGTCGCTGATGATGCGGTTGGTCATGCGCGACGCAAGAGCCCGCCGCATGCGCGCGGTGTTGCCGAAATGGTGAATCAGCGTTGCGTGCGACATGCCGGCGTCTGCGGCCACGTCCACGATGTTCAATCCGGTGAGTCCATAGGTGGCAAGCCGCTTTTCCGCCATCTCGAGGATGATCGACTTTGCCTCGTCGGCCGTTCTTCTTTTTCGTGGTTTCGTCATGCCTCGTATCGCGCGGTGCGTCCCTGTTCCGATGGACGCGCCGCTCTCCCTCCGTGGTTTTTTACGGCGCGCAATCCATCGAGCTTACCATGAATATTCACGTAACCTCGAACGCAAGCAGGTTGCGCGAGCCGCTCACCTTGGGCCCAAAGGCAATCCACCGTACCATCAGAACATCAAACCCCAGAGCGCCCAGCGATGAGCGACCAGCAGTCAGATGCCCCCCACGGATTCAGCACCCGTGCGGTTCACGCCGGATCACGGCCAGACCCCACGACGGGCGCGCGCGCGACGCCGATTTTCCAGACGGCGAGCTATGTGTTCGAAAACCCGGAGTCGGCGGCCGCCTACTTCAATCTGCAGGAATACGGCAATACGTACTCCCGGATCATGAACCCCACCGTGGCGGCACTGGAGGAACGCATCAGCAACCTGGAGGGCGGCGCTGGCGCGGTCGCGTTCGCGAGCGGCCTCGCTGCCCAGAGCGCAGCATTGTTCACTTTGCTCGAACCCGGGGATCACGTGCTCGCATCCGCAGCGCTGTACGGCGGTACCGTCACGCAGCTGAAACACTTCCTCCGGAAGCTGAGCGTGGACCTGACGTTCGTCGACCCGGATGACCCGGACAACTGGCGCGAGGCGTTGCGCCCGGAAACCAAGGTGCTGTTCGCCGAGGTGATCGGCAACCCTGCCGGTAATGTACTCGACATCGAGGCGATCGCATCGGTTGCCCATGAACACCAGTGCCCACTGATCGTGGACAACACCTTCGCCACACCCTACCTGTGCCGGCCAATCGATTGGGGTGCAGACATCGTCGTGCACTCGGCCACGAAGTTTCTGGGTGGCCACGGAACCAGCATCGGTGGTCTGGTGGTGGACAGCGGCGAATTCGACTGGTCCAACGGGCGCTTTCCGGTGGTCGCCGAACCCTCACCCGCCTACCACGGCCTGGCCTTTCACGACACGTTCGGCACGTACGGCTATCTGATGAAGCTTCGAGCCGAAACCCTGCGCGACCTTGGCGCGGCAATGAGCCCATTCAACGCGTTCCTGTTCGCGCAGGGCATTGAAACGCTGCCATTGCGCATGCGACAGCACGCCGACAACGCAATGCGCATCGCCACCTTTCTGGACAACCGCACCGACGTCGGGCGCGTGGCATACCCTGGTCTACCAACGAGTGCATACCGGCCACTGGTCGAGAAATACCTACCCAGTGGCGCCGGCGCAGTGTTCTGCTTCGATCTGCAGGGCGGGCGCGCCGCAGGGCAACGATTCATTGAAGCGCTTTCGCTGTTCTCGCACCTGGCCAATGTAGGCGATGCAAAAAGCCTCGTGATCCATCCGGCCAGCACCACGCACCGCCAACTGAGCGAAGCTGAACTGGCCGCGGCCGGAATCGGCGCAGGCACCATTCGCGTGTCCATTGGCATCGAAGACGCCGACGACCTGATCGCCGACCTCGATCAGGCGCTCGACGCGGTATCATCACCGCGATGAACCTCGACGACTACCAGACACCCAAAGCGATACGCGACGCGTTGCAGGGACAGCGCATCGCGATCGTTGGGCTCTCATCCAACGAGCTGCGCGCCAGCCACTTTGTGGGTTTCTACCTGCAACGCCACGGTTATGAGATCGTGCCCGTCAATCCACGCGAAACCGAAGTGCTGGGGTGTCGAGCTTACCCCTCACTGACCGACGTACCCGGCCATATCGACACCGTAGACGTATTCCGCGATCCGTCTGCGCTGCCAGAGATTACGCGCGACGCGATTGCTGCCGGTGCTTCCACGCTCTGGCTGCAGTACGGCGTGATTCATGAACCGTCGATCCAGCAAGCGGATGCGGCCGGCATGCGCGTGATTGCCGATCGCTGCATAAAGGTGGAGCACGCGCGATACCGCGGACGGATGCACTGGCTCGGGTTCAATACCGAACAGATCAGCGCGCGGCGCTCCGTTCGCTGAGTCAGCTTACGCCGGCCTCCGCCAGCGCCGCGTCGCAGAATGCCTGCACGCTCTCGCGCAGATCCTGACGCCGCTGTTCACCGCGGCTCTCGGTAAAACAGAACGACAAGCGAAGCTGATCCATGCCAGCGTTGGGATTGCGCCGCCGTGCGTCATCGGGGTAGAAATCGTACATAGGTATCACTACGACACCATAATCGGAAACGAGGCGGGCAACGAATGCGTCGTCGGTACGCACCGAGCTCGATTTGAACGTGAAGACCGTGAAGAAACCCGCCTGGGGTTCGGTCCACGAAAACACGTCCCGGTGTGCACCAAGCCGCTGCTCAAAACCGTCGAGTAGAATGCGGCGATTCTCCCGGTACACGGCGAGCTTGCCCTCCGCTACCGGCCACAAGCTGTTACGCAGCTGGTGTTCTTCGTTGTGCAACAACGCCTCAAATCCGCGTAGTGCGGCCGGGTTCTGAAAGAGGATGTCGCCGCTCGCCTCCGTGAGCGCGAGACGCGAGAACGGTACGCTTCCGCCCGTTATGTTCAGAACCGCTTCCGAGTACACGAAGGCGACGCGCGGTCCGGGAAAACCGATCTTGGAACCAGTGAACAGATGCACCGTCTGCTCCGGCGCCAGCGCAACGAATGGTGACGGCCGAGCTTCTGCATCGGCGTAGTTGATGTAGAGGTACGGCGCGTCCTCCAAGAT
Organism: Candidatus Azotimanducaceae bacterium; assembly: GCA_965216695.1. Lineage (GTDB taxonomy): Bacteria > Pseudomonadota > Gammaproteobacteria > Pseudomonadales > Azotimanducaceae. The sequence goes on from OZ244212.1 coordinate 1,226,100, forward strand.
CAATACGCCCTCCTCTGTTACGACGTCGAGTATCGCGCGGCGCCGGGCATCGCTGAAGGAAAAGCCCGCGGGGTTATGGCCGTCCGGTACGGTGTAGTAGAAGGGCACAACATATCCGTCCGCGCGGGCGCGCTGGATGCGGTCGCGCAACTGGTCCGGCAACGGCCCTTCCTCATCCATGTCCACGCTGTAGACCGCAGCCTTCTGATTGAGTTCTGCCCGCGCGAGGAAACCGGCGTACGTGGGTGCGTCGGTAATGTAGGCCACAGGCTCGCCCGGACGTTCGAACAGCGAGCACACCAGATTGATTCCCCCGGTCGCACCCACCGTCGGTACCAGCAGGTCCGGGTCCATGTCGAAACCCCAGTCGGCACCGTAGACGTGCGCGAACGACGCACGCACGCTCGGCGGACCCAGCGTGTCGGTGTACGCATAGCTTTCGGCCAGGTAGGCGGGCACCGCGTCCGGGTCGTTGATGCCTTCGTTCGCCCGGAGGTGCTCGAAATACGCCGCCTGATGTGTGAGGAACGCACTGGGATCGGTAACCTCTGGATGCGGATAACCCGCCCCCAGATGCCGGATCTTGAGGCCCTTTTCCATAGCCACCGCGCGCAAGCCCGGCAGCGATGCCGCCATCTTGCGCGTCACCGATACGGGCTGTTCGACAAGTGTCGGAAAACTCAATTTGCTCATCACATACCCAACCTGTGGTGGACTCCAAGCGCTGTGCGTACGCCTGCGCTAACGGCGGTTTTTCGGGTGGTTGTCCCAGTTGCGACGAACCCGTTTGGAAAAGTCGCGGGCCCGCTGGTGCCGCTCGGCAATCGTTTCGCGCAAACGCCGATCTTCGCGCTCGAGCTTGCGGAAGTTTTCAAGCCGCCGCTCAGACAGCTTACCCGCCACAACGGCCGCCTGCACCGCACACCCGGGCTCACTCTCGTGACCGCAATCGGCGAACCGGCAATCTGCCGCCAGAGCGTCGATATCTGGGAAGGCATCTCCAAGCCCGTCTTCGCTGTCCGCGAGTTGCAGTTCGCGAATACCCGGGCTGTCGAGCAACAGTCCGCCGTCCGGGAGCCGGTGCAACGATCGGTGCGTAGTGGTATGGCGGCCTTTGTCGTCGCCGCTGCGAATACTCTGCGTCGCCTGGGTACTGCGCCCCATCAGCCCGTTCACCAGCGTCGACTTGCCGACACCCGACGAGCCGAGCAACGCAACCGTTCGACCGTGATCGCACCACGCGCGTACTGGCGCTAGGCGACCCGGATCGAGCGCATTTACGAGCTCCACCGCCACCGACCGGTCGAGCGAGCGGGCACGATCGACAAAGTCTTCTGCGTCCGCAGACAGGTCTTCTTTGGTGATCACGATTACCGGCGTAACCCCGGCATCACGCGCAAGGCTCAGGTAGCGCTCCAACCGGGATTCGTTGAACTCATCGTTCGCTGACGTAACCACAAACAGAACGTCTACATTGGCCCCAATCGGCTGCACTTCCTGGTTGCGCCCAGGCGCGATACGCCGCAGCAGGCTCGTGCGTTCCAGCAGCCGTACGATCGTTGTGGTCGCAACATCGGCCAGCAGCCAGTCCCCAACCGTGGGTCGGGCCTCGGGCGGTAGTTGAAACCAACGCCCTCCGATCGGTAGGTTCACTTCGTCGGCGTCACCCACGGCGACGAGGCCGCTGCGCTGCACCTCGAATACCCGCACAGGCGAGGCCCGCAGAAGATCTTCGGCCGACGTCTGCTCCGCAAAAAACGGCGTCCACCCCAGCGCACGAAGCGCCTCGCTCATGCGTCAGCCATCGGAAACCAGTAGCGGGACGTAACGGTCCAGCTCACTACTGCGCGCGCGCCAATCCGGCATGTGCCGGTCCATCAATCCATGAAACCGGGTACCGTGATTGCGATACTTCAAATGGCAGAGCTCGTGCAGAACGACGAATTCGATCAATCGGCGCGGGGTCTTCGCAAGATGGGTGTTGAGCGAGATGACACCGGTCGCACTGCAACTGCCCCACTGACTGCGCATGAACCTCTGCCGCCACCTCGGCATGGCCCCGTCCACCCACGGAAGCCAAAGAAAGCTCCGCAACACCGAGACGAACTCCGGCGCCCCCTGACGTACGTACCACGCGCGCACGAGCGACCGCACGGCGTCGGCGCCCGTATCTGGTGTGCGCACAACAAGATGGTTCGCCACGCGTTCTACGCCATCGAACAGATCGCTACACACGCGGAGTTCCAGCGCGTCGCCCATAAAATGCAGAATTTCGCCGTCCACGTAACGCAGCAATCCGGACTGCGCACCCGATGTGCGGGCCTGGTCTATCCGGTGCCGCAACCAAAGCTTGTGATCCGCGACCGCCGAGTGGACGTCCGCATCGGTCGCCGAAAGCGGCGCGTCCAGCACCACCACGCCGGACGGGTCCACCACCATGCCGATGCGGGAGCGGCGACGCGCGTTGCGCCGCACCTGCACCGCTATGCCGTCGACGGAGAAGTGTTCGAGCGCACCCATCAGCGTCAACGGCGGCCTCCCTTCCAGAAAGAGTTGCAGATTGAATAGGTCTGATTCATCGATCCCTCAGGTCTCGCGCGCTCTCGGTTGTGCCGGACGATGGCTCCGGCGAGAATTCTACCAAGCAGCCGCGCCGGCTTCAGGCCCAGTTGCGATCACGCCCGGCCGGCTGCGGCCGGTGCATGCCAGACCGGGAGAAAAAATTCACATGTCCAGCCGTCCAACGCTGCTCGTCGCCAATCGCGGCGAAATCGCCGTTCGAATCCTCCGCACTGCCCGAACGCTGGGCGTACCGACGATCGCTATCTATGCCGAGGACGACGCGCTAGCGCTGCACGTGCGTCACGCAGACCAGGCGGTTGCGCTGGCCGGTCGCGGCGCGGGCGCATATCTGGACCTCGAGCAGGTCGTGAACGTCGCCCGCGCAAACGGCGCTACGCTCGTGCACCCCGGTTACGGTTTTCTGAGCGAGAACCCGGATTTCGCCGCCGCACTCGAACAGGCGGCTATCCCCTTCGTGGGTCCGAGCGCCGCAACGCTCCGCCTGTTCGGCGACAAAGTGGCCGCGCGGGCGCTCGCCGAGGCGTCGAACGTACCGGTAATACCCGGCACCAAGACCAACCTGTCCGTGACGCAGGCCGCGGTGTTCCTACGCGAACACGGCGCGATCATGCTGAAGGCAACCCACGGCGGCGGCGGCCGGGGCATGCGGGCGATCGACGCGGCGGATCAGCTGAGTGACGCGTTCGCTCGCTGTCAGTCCGAGGCGCGTGCGGCTTTCGGCAGTGAATCGTTGTTCGCCGAGAAACTGATCCAGAACCCGCGCCATGTAGAAGTGCAGATCGTGAGCGACGGCAAAACGCACGTGCACCTGGGTACCCGCGAGTGCAGCCTGCAGCGGCGGCACCAGAAACTGGTGGAGTTCGCGCCCGCCAATCTGCCCGCCGAGGTCAGCGCACAACTCGCCGAGAATGCGCTGGCGTTGGCGCGCGCCGCCGATTACACCGGGATAGGCACTGTAGAGTTTCTGGTGGCCGGCAGCGATTACTATTTTATTGAGACCAATCCGCGCATTCAGGTTGAGCATACGGTAACGGAGATGATCACGGGCGTTGACCTGGTTGCCGTTCAACTGGGGATTGCGGCCGGCAGAACCGTCGATCAGCTGGGCGTGATCGGCGCTGGCCAACGGGGTGCGGCAGTGCAGGTTCGTGTGAACATGGAGACCATGCTGCCGGATGGCGCGGTACGACCCGGCGGCGGCTCATTGGGCGCCTTTGAAACCCCGGCCGGACCCGGGATACGTGTCGATACGTTCGGGTACACCGGTTATCAGACATCACCGGCTTACGATTCACTGCTGGCAAAGGTGATCGCTCACGGCCGGGATTATCCGCAGGCATTGTCGCGCGCGTATCAGGCACTCACAGAGTTTCGTATTCATGGCGCAGACACCAACATAACGTTTCTGCAGAACCTGCTGACGCATCCGGACGTGGTAGCCGGCAACGCAACCACCGGCACCATCGACGCGCACTATGAGCAGCTTCTCGCACCCCGCGAACATGCAGAGCGGTTTTATGCCGACGCATCTACTAGCAGCAGTACTACACCGGCGCCAGGCGCATCGCTTGCCGGCGCGCGAATCGACGAGAGCGACCCGCTCGCAGTACTCGCACACGGCAAAACCACGGAACTACCCACGGACGCTGGACCCGTCAACGTGGACACGCCGGACGGCCATCAGTGGTTGCTCGCGCCCATGCAGGGCACGATCGTAACCGTCGAAGTCGAATCCGGCGCGCAGGTGTATGAGGGCCAGGCTCTGGTGATCATGGATGCGATGAAGATGGAGCACGAAGTGCACGCGCCGGTGAGCGGCCGGGTGCACACCATCGCTGTCAACGAACGCGACGCCGTGTTTGCAGACCATCCGATGATTCTGATCGAGCAGGGCGACGTGGACGCGGACGGCGTGCTCGCGGCCGAGACGGTTGACCTGGATCATGTTCGCGACGACCTGGCCGAGGTGTTCGCTCGCCACGACGAAGGCCTGGACGCGAACCGCCCAGACGCCGTAGCCCGACGCCGAAAAACGGGCCACCGCACCGCACGGGAAAACGTGGCGCAACTGGTGGACGACGGCTCGTTCGTGGAATACGGCCCGCTCGTGCTCGCAGCCCAGCGCCGACGTCGAAGCGAGGAGGAACTGCGCGAAAAAACCCCCGCCGACGGTCTTGTGGCCGGGGTGGGCACGATCAACGGCAACCTGTTTCCGCCGGACAAGGCTCGCGCGGCGGTGATGTCCTATGACTACACCGTTCTGGCCGGGACGCAGGGCGGGCAGAATCACCGCAAGAAGGATCGGCTGTTCGAGATAGCCGAACACTCGCGCCTGCCCGTAGTGTTTTTTACTGAAGGCGGCGGCGGCCGGCCCGGCGATACCGATGGCATCGGCGGATCGGGCCTGGACTGTTGGGCGTTCAACTATTTCGGGCGCTTGAGCGGCCTGGTACCTCTGGTGGGCATTACGTCCGGTCGTTGCTTCGCCGGCAACGCGGCGTTGTTGGGCTGTTGCGACGTTGTAATCGCAACAAAAGGTTCAAACATCGGCATGGGCGGGCCCGCAATGATCGAGGGCGGCGGACTAGGTGTATTCCGCCCCGAAGAGGTCGGTCCAATGTCTGTGCAGGTGGCGAACGGCGTAGTGGACGTTCCGGTGGACGACTATCCAGAGGCCGTAGAGGTTGCCAAAAAGTACCTCAGCTACTTCCAGGGCCCGATTGATGCCTGGGACGCCGCAGACCAGCGGCAGTTGCGTTTTGCGATTCCAGAGAATCGCCTGCGCGTGTACGACATTCGCACAGTGATCGAAACCCTTGCCGATACAGGTTCCGTGCTGGAGCTGCGCCGGAACTTCGGCGTGGGCATGCTTACGGCGTTGGCCCGGATCGAAGGACGTCCTCTCGGGATTATTGCCAACAACCCAACACATCTTTCGGGTGCGATCGACAGCGATGGCGCGGACAAGGCCACGCGTTTCATGCAGTTGTGCGACGCGTTCGACATACCGCTGCTGTTTCTGTGCGATACGCCGGGCATCATGGTGGGGCCAGAGATCGAGAAAACGGGCCTTGTGCGCCACGCCGCCCGGATGTTCGTAACCAGCGCGAGCCTTAGCGTGCCGTTTTTCACGATCGTGCTGCGCAAGGGCTACGGCCTGGGCGCGCAGGCGATGGCCGGCGGGAGTTTTAAAGCACCGTTTTTCACCGTTGCGTGGCCAACGGGCGAGTTTGGCGGCATGGGTTTGGAAGGTGCCGTCAAGCTCGGCTACCGCAACGAGCTGGCCGCTATCGACGACCCCGACGAACGCCGTCAGAAGTACGAAGAGATGGTCGCCCGCATGTATCACCACGGACGCGCGGTCAGCAGCGCTTCCTATTTCGAGATAGACGACGTGATCGATCCCGCCGACTCACGCACGTGGATCAACGCAGCGCTCGAATCGGCGCCGCAACCGTTGCCGCGTTCCGGCAAGAAACGTCCGTGTATTGATACCTGGTGAAGCCCGCGCCGCGCACATCGGTTAACCGCAATCCGCACGCGCCGAGGTTGTGGCACACTGGACAGCCGGGGAAAGAATGACAAGCAAGGGGGCAACCAAAGTGATCGATCCTGCAAAAACCTTCGCGCTGGCACAGGGTTCACTGATCAACCGCGAGCAGACGTGGCAGCAATATCTTCCGGAAGCCAACGACTGGCAACACACATTGACGCTGCTGACGGTACCGCTGATTGTCGTCTGCGGTGTACTCGCCTACGTATTGGGACTGGTGTTTGGCGGCGGTATGTTCGGCATCCGGCCAACGCTCCTGTCAACACTCGGCGGGATGGTCTTCGCGGTTGTTGCGGCGTGCATCGTCGCGTTCATCGTCGCCAAACTCGGCGGTATCTTCGGTGGCAAGAGTGACTTCGCGCTCAGCCTGGCCGCAACGACTCTGGCGTTCGTACCCGGCTACCTCGGTCAGGTAGCCAACGCAATCCCATGGATCGGCCCGCTGCTTGGGCTCGCCTTATTCATCTATGCGTTGGTGCTTTTGTGGCGGATTCTACCGATGTACCTCGACATACCCGCCGACAAACGCGTTGTTCACTACGTGGGTTCGCTGGTAGCGAGCTTCATCGTGCTGGCACTGTTGTCCATGCTGCTGGGAGGGCTCTTCGGCACCGGCGAGCGGTCCGTGTCCATGCCAAGCGAAACGTCGTCGGAGTCCCGCGGCGAATCCGGCATGTTCGGCGGCATCATGCGCCAGGCGGAAATTATGGCCGCGGCCGAGGAAGACCGCTACGACCCACCGTCAGACGGCGAAGTAGACAAATCGCAGGTTCAGTCGTTAGTGAAGGTTGCGAAACGCAGCAAGGAGATTCTGGCCGAAAAGGCAGAACGGATGAAAGAGCTGAGCGAGCGCGCGGAACGCAACGAAGACATCTCGTTCAACGACCTCTCCACCATGATGCGCGGGGGTACCGAACTGATGGGCATGAACACCGTGGAGATGGAACTCGTAAAGTCCGCCGGCGGCAACTGGGCCGAGCACCAGTGGGTGAAGCAGTCACTGCGCACCGCATGGATGCAGCAGGAAGGCAGCCCGGCGATCGAACACAACTTTCGCCTTTACACGAAATACGAAGAAGAACTGAGCGATCTGATTGCACGGTAGCCCACTCGCTTAGCATTCGGCGTATGCCTCCTGGCACGCAATAGGGCAGATCATGAGTTGCAGCCGCGGATCCTGCTGAATTGCCGCGGCCGCTTCCGGTGTGCTGATCGACTTCATCGCTTGCTGAAAGGCATCGAGACTCGCCTTTTCCTCGCACGTACACGCGCACTTATCCATCTGGTCCGCCATGGATCGCCGTTCCTTGCGCACTGGCGCTTTCTTCCTGCGCTGTGCAACGGCGGGCAGCTCGTGTTCCGCACGCTTCTCGTCCACACGTCCGAGCCATAGCAGCCGTTTTTCGCCGCTGGCAATACCGCGCACCCACGCACGCGGGCCGTCTCCGACAAGCCCGCCAAATTCCGCCGAATCCGTAAAGTACTGCACCCACTCAAACTCGCCGTTCGTGTCGAATCGAACAACGTGAATTCCCCGCTTGGTTGTCCCCGCCAGCAGATACCCGCCGGGAACCGGCAGCAGGTCTCGCCAGGTAGAACCAAGCGCGGTCGCCACTGGCTGCAGGTGCATCCGTCGCTCGATCGCTCCACTTGCAGACATGCGAATGACATAATAACCATCTACCGGAGGTTCTTCGTGCTTACCTTCCGGGCGACGAACCAGCGCAAGCGCGCCATCAGGCAACGCTCGGACGATGGGTGTACTGTTGGGCGATCGAGCCATAACAAGCGATTGATCCAACGCGAGTTCGAGTGTGGTCCGTTGCTGCAGCGCCGTCAGTTCCTCACCCTCCCGCATCGCCTGAGCTACGCCTACGTCCTGCGGTTTTGCCATACCCGTCCAAATCAGGCTCCGCTCGAGTGCGCTGGACACCGAAAACTGGGAGGCGCTCGGGTTGGTCAGCACAAGGAGCGTTTCACTCCCCACGTCGGCACGTACCGTCGTGTTCCCCACTTTGCGTTCGATGGGCGTATCGAGCTCAGACTGCAGGCCCTTGGCGCCCTCTCCGGTAATCAGGAGCCCCACGACAATGCCGAGTCCGCCGTCGGGTTTGATCAGCCAACCGCTCGGACGGATCTGGGCGTCGGGGCGCGCCAACAACGCTTCACCGAGCAAGCGCCCTGTGGGCGCGAACTTCCGCCAACGCAGATTGATCGGCCCTTTGTGGCCTCCCCGCACGGCCGTCGTGGTATCGATTAGAAATAGATTGCCGTCCGCAGACGGCACCGCAGTCAGCGGGTGCGGCTGCGTCGGTAGGCCAGGAATCGCGTGCCGGGATTCCGCCCCACCCGTCGCGAGCGACACAACCTGCAGCTCCGGTGCTTCGCCCTCCGGTCTGGCGATTGCGAAGAGCGCATCATGACCACGCCGCAGCGCGTACTGATAGCTCGATTCCGGCAGCGGAACCGGTCGCAGTTTCGCAACGCCATCGTCCGCAATCTGAGCGACAAACAGTCGACTCGGCCAGTTCTCCAGGTTTCCGCCGAATTGCTCGCGCGACGGATACGTTTCGAAAAGCAACCGCAATCGCCCGTCATACGCATCGTAGTCAATGAAACGTACACCCCAGTTCGGATCCGGGCGGTCGATAACCTGATCACCCTCCGCGTATGCGGTCGGGGTGCCGAGCAAACTGAAAATCGACAAACAGGCCAAGAGGCGGATACAGAAACGCGGAAGCATGGGTGCACAACTATGAAATTTGTATCCGGGCATTGTCCGATCTGGAGCGAAGTGCCGCAACGTTCAACGTGTGTGCCCTCGGGTGTAGGATATTCCAGGATTCTCGGACCGGGTAGAACGGACGGGGCGGTACCGGAACATGGAGCAACGCATGCGCAACGACTACGACCACCTGTTGCTGAGCTTGAACGAGCGTGTGCTCACCGTGAGTCTCAATCGCCCGGAGGCGCTCAATGCGGTGAACGAAGCCCTGCACTCCGACCTGGCTCGCGTGTTCTATGACATAGCCCTACGCGAGGATGTGGACGTTGTAGTGCTCACCGGCGCGGGGCGCGCGTTTTCCGCCGGCGGCGACCTCGCGATGATGGAGCGGATGCTCAACAACCCGCAGCGCTACCAACAGGGGAATATCGAAGGCAAACGTATCGTCTATTCGCTGCTTGAGCTCGAAAAGCCGATCATCTGCAAACTGAACGGCGATGCCGTTGGCCTGGGTGCAACGCTTGCGTTGCTGTGCGACGTGATCCTGGCCGCCGATCACGCCCGCATCGCCGACCCGCACGTACGCGTGGGATTGGTGGCCGGAGATGGCGGCGCGTTGATCTGGCCACAGTTGCTCGGCTACGCTCGCGCGAAGGAGTTTCTAATGAACGGCACATTTCTCTCCGCAGATCAGGCGGTGTCACTGGGGTTGATAAACCATGTGTATTCTGCGACGGACCTCGACGCCGAGGTTACGCAACTCGCCCGCCGCTGGGCGGATGGACCAATAAACGCCATCGCCTGGACCAAAACCGTCGTAAACCAGGGCTTGAAACGCGCGATGCACGACGTAATGGACGCCGGTATGGCGTACGAAGCCTTGTCTATGTACGACGACGCCCACCGGGAGGCCGTAGCGCGGATGCGGCGAAACGCACAGGAGGACTTATGACGAACCCGCTGAATGAACTGCCGCACAATGCGCGCGTGGAATCGAACAGTGACCGCGGCGGCCTGAACGTGCACATACCCCCAAGCCATTTAGTCGTGTCACCCGTTTGGCACCTCGGCGATTTTCGAGTTCAGTTCGCCGGCGTACCGGCGGGCGAATCGTTGCACGTGGATACATCGTCCGGACGCGTTTTCCTGAAAGTAATCTGCGGGCGCACGGATGGCGGCGGACACGCGGCATTTCCTGCAGTAGACACGGTAGCCACTACAGAACTACGTGATCCCACGGTAACAGCCGTGGACGACACTGTGCTGTGTATCGTTACCGAAACCGAATCGGCACCGGCACAAATCACGCACATGGATGCGTTGAGGATGCAGGGGCCTTTTGCGGAACAGCTGGGTTGGCAAACCTTCGCCGACAAGTTCGCCGGAGTCACCGATCTCTTCGACGGCCTGGAAGCGCACATGGTGCCTGGGTTTCATCTGCTGGATGACGACGGCGACGAAATCGCCTACGTGCACTTCTGGACAACCGGTAAAGGCGTGGACGTTTCCACCCACAACCACGGGCAGGACCCGTCGGACCTCGCGCCCGCGTTCGCTGAAGTTCACCTTGTACTGCGCAATGGCACTGGCGGCGGCGGCATGTATCAGTGCGACGCACCAGGCGCGGACCAACGTCAGAGAACCGTGATTCAAGCCGGCGAAGAACACGGGCCCTTCTTCTACTACGACCCCGACACCGGCGTGCCGCGCCGGCGCCCCAATGGTGCTGTCGAGTATCCATGGCACGGCTGGCAGGGTGGAACCGACGATCGTCCCGATCAGGCCTACGACCTGGTCGCGGCGTTCGAGATCAGTCCCGAATACGCACGGGTTACCTAACGTTGTCCGGGCAACCGAACGCGGCACCCGGGAGCGCACGCGCGCCGGGCGCGAGCGCCAAGGACGTGGTACGGGCCGAGAATGACGGCGCGCCGGCAGTATTCTTGGACGACAGCTATCGCTTTCTTGGCGATGACGATGTGCCGTATCACCGTTATACAGACGCGGATTTCTACGAGCGGGAGATTCGTACTGTGTGGGCCAACACCTGGCAATGGGCATGTCGGGAAGAGCACCTCCGCAATCCCGGCGACTACTACGTATACGACGTGGGCCCCCACTCCGTCATCATCGTGCGGCAGCAGGACGCCAGTATTCGCGCCTATACAAACTCGTGCCCCCATCGCGGCATGCAATTCGCCGAATCGGGTTCTTCCGGCCGAGGCAAACAGTTTCTACGTTGTCCGTTTCACGGCATGAGCTGGCACCTCGACGGCTCGCTCCGTGAGATTCCGTGCCGTTGGGATTTTCCGCACGTCGCCGATGACACCTTCGGGCTGGACGCCGTTGCGTGCGATACCTGGGGTGGGTTCGTTTTCGTGCATTTAGGAGCGAGCCCGCCAGCGCTCGCGGACTATCTCGAAGTCTTGCCCGACCATTTCGAATCCGTGCCACTCGACTCCCGCTACGTGAGCATGCACACACAGAAGGTATTGCCGGGTAATTGGAAGATGTGTCTGGAAGCGTTCATCGAGGCTTTTCACGTAACCACTACGCATCCCGAGGGCGCGAAGTTCACCGCGGACGCCAACGCAAATTATGATTTCTACGGCCGTCATGTCAGCCGCTTCATTCACTCGTTGGGCATCGCGAGTCCCTTGCTCGGCCGTACCTACTCCGAGGCCGAAGTGGTAGCGGCCATGGGTTACGCCGCAGACGACCTGCCCGAGGGAGCTAGCGCTCGCCAGTACGTGGCCGACCGCATGCGCGAGGACTTCAGCGGCAGTCTTGGTATCGATTTGTCCAACGCGAGCAACATGGAGATTCTGGACTCCATCCAGTACTTCCTCTTTCCGAACGCGTTCTTCTTTCCCGGGATTCTGTTGCGCATGGTGTACCGGTTTCGCCCCCTCACCGTAGACACGTGCATACACGAGATATTGTGGCTGGACCCGTGCCCGGACAACCAGCCTCACCCCGAACCCGCCACACCGATACTGCTGGCCGAGAACGACTCCTACCAGAGCGTGCCTGGATTCGACTTCGCCCTCGTATTCGACCAGGACACCGACAACCTGCGAGATCAGCGCGCCGGTGTGAAAGCCTCACGTAAGGGTGCACAGACGCTCGGCAACTACCAGGAGTCCCGCATCCGCCACTTTCACACCACGCTGGATGAATACCTCAACGGTGAGTGAAGCGCTGCGCATCGACAGCGGAGCTCTGAGAACCCGGGCCCGCATCGCCGCGTGGTCGATCTGGGACGAGCTGACAAATCCCGTAGCGACCGAAACCGACGATGTCCCATGGCACGGCGAAGCAGCCTCGCGGCGGTGGCTGACCGCAGTTCTGGGCGGGGGCGTGGACGGTGCCGAAGTCACGGCTGTGCGCGTTGTAGGAGGCGATGACGGGTCGAGCGTGCGTCGTCGCCTCCACGTAACCTGGAACGCTGCGGGCGACGCCGGCGGGCTTCCTACCCATTTATTTACTAAAACCACGCCAACGTTCCCGACTCGGCTGTCGGCAGGAATTGCCGCACCCACGGAAGGCCGCTTTCTGCTAACGCTCAAACCCTCTGTCAGCATTCATGCACCACACTGTTTTTTCAGCGCTCGCGACGCCCGCACCGGCCGATCGATCCACGTGATGGAAGATCTCGGTGTAACGCAGCACGCGACGTTCCTGCACGCGCTCGCACCGGTCGATCTGGACCAGGCCGAACGTATGATCGCTACCCTGGCTACGCTGCACGGTACGTTCCTCAACCCCGGGCATGGGCTCGATTACACGTGGCTCGCTCGCTACGAAGACTTTCACCGTGCCGCGACCCGAAGCGGAATTCGCGCGGGCCACGACGCCGCGGTCGATCGCGCCGCGAACGTGATTCCGGCCGCGGTAGCAAGTCGCTGGTCACGCATCTGGCCCGCCGCCGAGCAAGCTCTGGCCCTGCACGATACCCACGATCGCACGGTGATCCACTCGGACGTACACCCGGGCAACTGGTATCAGAACGACACCGGCGATATGGGGCTGTGCGACTGGGCTCGCGTTTGCCGGGGCCACTGGGCGCGCGATCTCGCCTACATGTTGATGTCCACGCTCACCGTACCGCATCGTCGCGACTGGGAACGCGATCTGATCCGTCTGTATCTGGACGTGCTCGCGCGGCGTTGTGAACGAACGGTAGCGTTTGACGACGCCTGGCTGGCTTACCGTCAGCAGGCAATTGCTGCGCTTCTGATGTGGACGCCGACGTTGTGTCCACCGCCGCTGCTACCAGACATGCAGCCGGAGATTGTGTCGCTGACTATGATCGAGCGCATTACCCACGCGATGCAGGACCTCGACGTGCTTGCGCTTTTCTGAAGGGCCATTCAAGGAATGCTGTGAACGACGACGACCCATATCGGCCTTTCGGCGAGCAAGTAGTGGAAGAGCTACTGGTGAAGTACGCGTTGGGACGCGCCAAACACCCCGATGATCCGGCAACTTCTGTTCACCTGTCGTTCCGCATCGATGTCGACCCGCCCCACCGCGTGCTCCGCATCAGTGCAGAGCGCACGGCGAAGCCGGATCTGGTGTTCGAGGTGCAACTGGATCCTCGCGAAAGCGAACAGTGAACCAGACTACAGCGCGCCGTCGTCCACGTCGCAATCGGCTCCCAGACCGTCGTTGTCGTTGTCCTCGGAAGGCGCGAGCGGCCTCGGATCGGCTCCATCGAAACAACCATCGCCGTCGGTGTCCATTGAACACGGGCTCGTCATCAGCTCACAGGCCTCGGTTAGATCGCTGACGCCGTCCTGATCTTCATCGCCGCTGCCATCCCGCGCGATGCCCGGCACACCGTCCAGATCCTCGACCACGACCAGACACAGCCCTTCAGATTCGAGCACCGGCGGGAGTTCGACGCCGTTTTCGTCTACCGCCGGTGCATTCGTTACCGGATCGAGATCGAACGCCTGAGCACCATTGTTTAGCACCAAGCGCCCACACGCAGGTTCGAATCTGTCCTTCTTCTTACTCTGGCTGACTCTTAGCTCTGCGAGGACGTCGGCAAACGACTCTCCTTGCTCAGGCGGGAACCATTCGATCTTCGTCGCTTTCTGCCGCTTCTTCCCCATGCCCGCAAGACTCGCGGATAAATCACCGTTGTCTGAAGATACAGTACTGTCTAGTTCAGGTACCAAAATCGACCACTCCGCCGGAAGCGTATCAAGAACAACGTAGGCTGCATCGGGATTCGCAAGCGCCATCTGGAATCCATACTCAACAGGGTTCTGCCCAACCAAAAGCGCTCTATCGATCTGGCCGTCGTCATCCATATCCGGACCACTCGTGAGCGTTTTGGTCAGCAGCGCCCCAGTGACGAACTCGATCGGATCCTCAACGACAATCTCGCCCTCGTCGTCGGTTGCGCTCGCATCCACCAATACGCCCGCGTCCAGATCGTACTGGCTGCCGTTGAGCGCGTTCAGCCCGGCCCATTCGTCGGCAACCTGTTGCACCTTCTCGAGCGTCCAGCCATCAACCTCGGTGGTGGTTTCCAGCGTTCCACCAGCAAGCGATCGGCCGCTCGTGCTGGCCACCGCGGCAATCCCGCCAAACGGGTCGATGACCGGGTTGAACGCGAGCGGTCCGAAACAACCGCCGGTTGCACAGGGGTCGCTGAAATCTACGGTAATGATCGGATTGTTGTCCGAAAACAGATCGTTGCGCTCCGTACCAGACGTTGTCGTGACTAGCAGATAGCGAATCACAATCTCGTCTTCCAGTCCGAGTTCGCCGGTTTTAATGAATACTTCCGTTTCCTGCCAACTGATACGGCTCGATTCTTCAGAGTTCAGCTCTTCAGAAAAGCCGTTGAGCTTGCGAAAATCGTCTTCGAGCACGACCGTTACAACGCCATTCGCTTCCCGCGTTAACGACATCACGCCGCCATACACCGTTTTGGTGGATTCGTTCTGCAGCTCCCCGCCAACGATCGTGCGCTTGGTCATCAGTACCTGAAAATCCACTTCACCGAGAAACACGCCGGTGGGTAAATTGGCCACATTTTCGATGTGAATCTCGCCGGGGAGAATGGTGAAATGCCACAATCCCTTCACCGGCTCGCCAAAGTCATTCGTAATGACCTGGTCGATCGTCATCGTCGTCGTCACTGAGTGATCGCCCGTACTCGACAGTAGTGAAAAATAGTGCACCGTCAAATCATCGACTTCCGCCCCCACCGCGGCCGAAGCAAAACAGTTCTGGGTGTCAATTTCGAGCGAACAGAGATTTCCCGGCGAAAAGGGATCCGTCGTATCCAACGGCAGGTCGTTCTCGGTAAAAGTCCCCGTTATGAATCCACCGTCCACCGAGTAGACACCTGCGAACTCAGTAACCGGGTCTGATACGGCGCCGTCCGAGGCACCCGGAAGTACCAGCAGGGAAACTGCGAAAAGAACTGGCGCACAACGCGGCGCAAAGGCGCATCGGATAGAACGAATATTCATGGCCTGCTCCTTGGTCCAAGATAACTCCTTACACACCTACGCTAGCACACCCCCCGAGGTTTTCAAGCCTGTCACGAGGCGCGTCGAACCGAACCCCCCCTCCGCTACAATCGAGCGCGCTTGAGGTAGTAGTTGCACTCGATGTCGAGATTCTCAATCATCGTCGGAGACACCTCCATATCTACCACCGATGCACACAACTCGCGCGCTACCATGACATCGCCCGCAATGGCGTGCAGCACACCACGAAAACCAGCGTCGAACGCCAAAGCAAGCGCTGGCGAATAGTGCTGACGAAAAATCTGAACATACTCCTCGTGCGCGGCCAACGCTCGCTCCAGATCTCCCGATAGTGCAAGTGCCCGCGCGCTGTAGACCTGAACGTCTCCTACGATAGCCGCGTTCTCTCCGATCGCAGCCGTCAACACATCTACTGCTTCGTTGAGTGTGTCAAGTGCATCGGCAGGCTTCTCCGCGCGCACGAGATTTCGACCCTTGATAAACAGCATAGACGCGTAGTCCGGATGGTTCGCTCCAACAATGCTTTCTATGTTAGCGACAGCTTGCTCTACGATGTCCGAAGCGAGTGCGTAGTCACCCAATTCAGTATGCGCCGCCGCGAGGCTTCCTTGAATCTGCGCTTTAAAAATGTGTTTCTCGTGCTTCAGATCGGCCAATATCGCTAAAGCTTGTTCGTAGAAAGCGATCGCTTCGCGATACTTCACCATGCTGGAATGCACGTTGCCGAGTGAACCTAGTATTCGCGCTTTATCTACGTGCCGCCCCGGATGCGCGCGGGCGAAGTATTTGCGCGACGACTCGAAGTGAGTCAGCGTCTCATCCAGGTTTCCCTGATAAAACGCTACATTGCCCATATTCAGAAAAAGTTCCCCCAACAACAGGTCCCGCTGTTCCACGCCCGCTTCTATAAGACTGAGTGCGTTGGCGTAGCGTTGGCTCGCCGCGTCGAACTCGCTACGGCGGAACGCGATCTGTCCCAGTTTGATCTCCGCAAGAGCTTTATGCGAACGACGCCCAAGAATCGGCACCGCCTTCTCCATTAGATCTCGGCTTTCCTCGTAGAGACCCATGCCGTAGTACGCGTTGGCGATCGCGCTGAAAAGGCGGCCTCGAATCTCCGGTCGGTCAGACAACTGTCGATCTACACGCTGCGCGCCACGCTCCAGAACCGTAGTGGCTTTGAGCTCGTACGCGGACTCCGTAGTGGGATTAACCACCTCGAAGATCCCCACCAACATCTCTACGATCTCGTTCGATGTACGCGACTCCTCTTCGGCGATATCGCGTTGAATCTGGGCTTCGTTGCGCTGCGCCAACGCATAAATCGCTAGAGCGACCGCGAAACCCGCACCCAGTGTGGACGCGGCGATACCGTACGTGAGATTTCGTACCCTGCGAGCGTGTTCACGATCCGCGAGCTCCGCGTAGTCCAAATCCAACAGATTCGAAGCGACCTTGGTAACTGCCTGTCGCCGGTTGGGTAGCAGCCCAATCGCCAATGGTTCGACGAACGTATCGTCGGCACCGGATCGCAACAAAGGTGGAGGAAACCCAATCCCGGAAGTGTTTTCCTCAACGCTAACGCAGATAACCCGTTCTCGCGCAGCAAACGATAGAAAGTTTTCGACCTCCAGGTTCACCCATTTCGACGCAGCCGCGTCAGGTGAACACAAAACGATCAGGTAGTCCGATTTTGCCAACGCCTGGGTGACTCGCTCGCCCAGATCGGGTGCCGCGCTCAGTTCAACCGTGTCCATGAATATGGGGCCGAGACCGCGTGGCAACCCCGGATGGCTACGTCGGAGCCTTCTGGGTACAGAATAGGTTTCCAACGCCTTGTGCAACCATTTTGCGTGCGCCATGTCGGCGTGCGCATAGCTGATGAACGCCCGGTACTCTCTCTCCCGGGACTCGTTTTGAGGGTGCGACTGCGTCATCTCGAACCTCGGTCAAAACGGGACTCGGGCGTTCCGGCAATCTGCGTGCGAATCAGCCGCCCGCCGGTACCCGCTCCTCGACCGGCAACACCGGCCGCACAACCGTGAAGGATTCCCGCGCCACGGCCGCGTCGATCACGGCTTCCTTCGAGGCGTGTTCTGCCAGACCTTCCAGTTGCATACGCGTTACGTTCATCAAGCCGAAATCACCGGCCGCATGACGCGCAAGCGCTTCGCCTGGAGAGATCCAGAGGCTTTCAACGGTCTCTTTGCTGTCGTGACGCCCGGTTTGAGATTCCGGCGCTTCAGCAATAAAAAATCGCGTGTCGAAGCGGCGCGGCCGACCGAGCGGCGTCACAAAACGATTGTGAAAATGCAGTCGGTCGCACGCAAGCCGGAGCCCTTCGCGCTCGCAGAGTTCCAAGAGACTCAGCGTACCCGCGTGCAGCGGAGACCGATACGCATCGAACCGGTCGTGCACGTCCGGATCGTCGAACGCTACGAGCCTTCCTTCCTCGTCATATGCCAGTAACAGACCGGCTTCCTCGAACGTTTCGCGAATACCTGCGATCCAGAAACCGCGCCACTCGTATCCGACAGCGTCAATCTGAGCCTGTTGGGCATCGTGCGGACCCTCGCGAAACGGGTCGTACATGTGCAGATGGTCGTCGCTGTCTACGCGGCCGCCGGGGAAGACATACATACCGCCAGCGAACGCCGCACGATTGGTACGCCGCACCATGAATATCTCGAACCCGGTTTCCTGCCCATCGCGCACGATAATCACCGTGGCAGCTGGTCGAATCGGCTGCATGACTCTTCCCCGTTCTGTTGCCCCACACTACCCAGATTGCGAACATACCGCCACCCACCACCGCGAAGAACCCATGTCATTCAACGAAGCTCTCGCCGCTACACGAGCCGCAACGTACACGGACGAGGCAGCGCTGATCGCGCAGCTGCTGCAACTCGACGAACGCTCGCCAGACACCATTGCCAGCGCGCAGCGACTGGCCGCAGAGCTCATCCTGCGCTGCCGCGACAACGACGATGAACGGTCGCTACTGGATTCGTTTCTGACTCAGTTTGGACTGTCCACCGAAGAGGGCGTCGCGCTGATGTGCCTCGCCGAGTCGGTCATACGCGTACCCGACGCGCAGACGGCCGACGATCTGATCGCCGACAAACTCGGCAGTACGCGGTGGAAAGAGCATATCGGCCAATCAGAAAGCCTGCTGGTGAACGCTTCCACCTGGGCGCTGATGCTTACCGGCGAAGTCATTGAACTTGGCAAACCCGTGGAACTGAATTTTCAGGGGTGGCTCGGACAATTGGTAAACCGGGTCGGTGAACCGATTATCCGTCAGTCGCTGCGCTACGCGATGCGGTTGCTCGGCAACGAGTTCGTGTTCGCAACGACCATTCGGGGCGCCGTCGAAAAGGCCGATCGCGACACCCTGTATTCGTTCGACATGCTCGGCGAGGCCGCACGCACCGAAAACGACGCCAAGGCCTACATGGACGCTTACTCGCGCGCCATCGACACCGTCGGAAACTCAGCAACCGGTCCGGATTGCTTTCATCGTTCCGGTATCTCCGTAAAGCTCTCTGCACTCCACCCGCGCTACCAGACTCGCCAGCGCGAGACGGTGTTTTCTGATCTCTATCCTCGACTCCTGCAGCTTGCAGAAGCAGCCGCGCGTTTCGACATTCAGCTGACGATCGATGCGGAGGAGGCAAACAGGCTCGAACTGTCTCTGGAACTTTTCGCGTCACTGTGCGCCGAGCCGGCGCTGCGATCCTGGCAGGGACTGGGGCTCGCGGTACAGGCTTACGGCAAGCGCGCTCTGCCGGTTCTAGAGTACTTGCGGGGCCTGTCCGATCAACACAATCGCCGCGTCATCGTGCGCCTTGTGAAGGGCGCCTATTGGGACAGCGAGATAAAGCATGCACAGGTTCACGGGCTGCCGGGTTATCCCGTGTTTACCGCAAAGCCCGCAACCGACCTCTCCTATCTTGTGTGCGCGCAATATCTGATCGCAAATAGCGCACACTTCTATTCCCAGTTCGCGACGCACAACGCGCATACGCTCGCGAATGTTCTTGCACTCAGCAGTGAAAACGCGCCGGCTGACACCGACAGACCGAGCGCATTCGAACTGCAACGGCTGCACGGGATGGGTGAGCTGCTGTACGATCAGGCACGGAAGTCTGTCGAGAGCCTGCCGCCGGTACGTACCTACGCACCCGTTGGTCCACACGACCACCTGATGGCGTATCTGATACGACGTCTGTTAGAGAACGGGGCCAACAGTTCATTCGTCAATCGGTTCCTGGATGACTCGGTGCCGGTCGACACGCTCGTGCGCAACATTCGCCAGCTCGTCATCGAACAGCCAGGCCAGCTGCCATTGCCGCGCGCAATCTTCTCGGACCGGCCAAACTCCAACGGCACCGATCTGAACGAGCCCGCGGAGCTTGAAGCCCTGCAGGCGGGCATAGCTCCCTGGAAGGCGCACATTTGGGCGTTCAATGCCGAGGGTCAGCGCGATACCGAGGTTCGAAACCCCGCGCGACCAGAGGAAACCGTAGGCCACTACCAGCGAGCAACGGAGGCCGATGCTGCATCCGCCGTCGCCGAGGCAGCACGCGCGCACGCACACTGGAACGCCCTCCCCGCAGCACACCGAGCAGACGCACTGCGCAGAACTGCAGACGCGTACGAACGAGAAACGCACGAACTGGTAGCGTTACTCGTACGCGAAGCGGGCAAAACGCTGGACGACGCGATCGCGGAAATTCGCGAAGCCGTGGACTTCTGCCGCTACTACGCAAATGAATGCGAGCGCCTGTTCGCCGAACCCACCGACATGCCAGGCCCCACCGGCGAATCGAATCGACTCTATCTCCAAGGACGGGGGGTGTTCGTGTGCATTTCACCGTGGAACTTCCCACTCGCCATCTTCACCGGGCAGATCACCGCCGCTCTGGCAGCCGGAAACACGGTTGTTGCAAAGCCCGCAAGCCAGACCCCGCTGATCGCGCTGCGCGCGGTAGAACTGATGCACCAGGCCGGCGTTCCGCCTGAGGTGCTGCAGCTGTTACCCGGCGGCGGCAGCGTCGGCGCCGCCGCGGTCGCAAACCCGGACATCGACGGAGTCGTGTTCACCGGCTCGACGTCCACCGCGAAACACATCCACCGGAGCCTCGCTGACAAGCCCGGACCCATCGCACCGTTGATCGCCGAGACCGGCGGCCAGAACGCAATGATCGTGGACTCCACGGCCATGGTCGAGCAAGTGGTTGACGACGCAATCGAGTCGGCGTTTGCGAGCGCGGGTCAGCGTTGCTCTGCGGTTCGAATACTCTGCGTTCAAAAAGACGTGGCCGACACGGTACTGAAGATGCTCAACGGCGCGATCGATCAATTAACCACCGGCGATCCGTGGGATCCGTCCACCGACGTCGGCCCCATCATTGACGCGGACGCGCTTGCTTCGCTCCAGGACCACGTCGCGTCCAGATCCGCCGGCCTTCTAACGTCGGGTCCTTCACCCAAAGACGCCAACGGCGGCTACTTTCTACCGCCTCAGCTGATCGAACTTGATCGGATCACCGATCTGAAGGAAGAACATTTCGGACCTGTCCTGCACGTGGTGCGTTATCGACGCAGCCAACTTGATCAGCTGCTCGCAGAACTGGCATCCCTCGACTTCGCGCTCACACTGGGCATTCACAGCCGCAACAACCAATTCATCGACCACGTGTTCCGACACACGCACGCCGGCAACGTTTACGTGAACCGCAACACGATCGGTGCCGTGGTCGGCGTTCAGCCGTTCGGCGGACAGCGACTGTCCGGCACCGGACCAAAAGCCGGCGGTCCACACTACGTCGCGCGTTTTGCGACCGAGAGGACACTGACGAACAATGTGACAGCAATAGGCGGAAATCTCGCGTTGTTGACGGAGGCGCGGGGCGATTGAGGCGCGCCGGCCGCGCGCGGAAGATGGATGCGTGGCCGCGCTGGAGGAGGACACGTGGAGTTCGCGGGACGCATGAATACATCCCTGTAGCTTGGCGCCGGCATCCCTGCCGGCGACACCCGCTCACCCCACGTGTCCTCCTCCAGCGCCGTTTCTCCCTACTTCGGCGCAGTCCTATGCAGCAAGCGACACGCATAGAAGATTTATGGCGGCGTTCCGTAAGGAATTAGAGTCACCCGTGGCACGCAATACGGGAGCAGGCGAGCACGGCCCCGGGTTGACGCACTAGCGTTCGGCTCCCCACCCCGGGCTAGCACCTACCGTCAGCCAATCCTCGCGTTAAGGAAAAGTTGAAACACGGAGTAACGGTCACGCGATGGCGAACGGGTACAGAGGTGCGTGGGTGTCGCCGGCAGGGATGCCGGCGCCAAGCTACAGGGATGTATTCATGCGTCCCGCAACTCTCTGCACGCGTTAATCAGCACCGTCATCCGTCTTCAAGCCCACCCGGGAAAGGTTCTCCCGAATCAAGGAGCGACAGTCGCGCGGTGGCCGATACGAAACAGAGGTGCGCGGGTGTCGCCGGCAGGGATGCCGGCGCCAAACTACAGGGACGTATTCATGCGTCCCACAAATCTCTGCACGCGTTAGTCAGCACCGTCATCCGTCTTCAAGCCCTCCCGGGAAAGATTCTCCCGAATCAAGGAGCGACAGTCGCGCGGTGGCCGATGCGAACAGAGGTGCGCGGGTGTCGCCGGCAGGGATGCCGGCGCCAAGCTACAGGGACGTATTCATGCGTCCCGCAAACCTCTGTTTCGTATCGACCAACGCACGCACAGTCCACCGTCGTCCACCCTCGATCCATCCCCTGTACGCGCCGGCCAGCGCTACAATACGTACTGACGGAAGGAGAGCATCTTGCAGAACCCACAACACCGCGCGTACTGGCGCGCAAACCTCAAACTCATGGCGATCCTGCTAAGCATCTGGTTCGTTGTGTCGTTTCTTTTCGGCATCATGCTGGTCGACCAACTGAATCGCATACAGTTCTTCGGCTTCAAGCTCGGTTTCTGGTGGGCTCAACAGGGCGGCATCTACGTGTTCGTCGTCTTAGTGTTCGTTTACGCCGCCGCGATGCGCCGGATCGACCGAAAATTCGGGCTCGATTCGCCGCGGCGAACAAACGAGGACGCTGACTGATGAGTGTCGAAGTTCTCACCTATCTGTTCGTGGGCGCGAGTTTTGCATTGTACATCGGCATTGCCGTGTGGTCGCGCGCCGCGTCCACCAAAGACTTCTACGTTGCGGGCGCACACGTGCACCCGGTCGCCAATGGCATGGCAACTGCGGCCGATTGGATGAGTGCCGCGTCGTTCATCTCAATGGCGGGAATCATCGCCTTCATGGGGTACGACGGTACCGTGTACCTGCTGGGCTGGACGGGCGGCTACGTGCTGCTTGCACTGCTGCTCGCCCCCTACCTACGCAAGTTCGGGCAGTTTACCGTTCCCGATTTCATCGGTGCGCGCTACTACTCGCAGACCGCCCGGGTCGTCGCTGTTGTGAGCCTCATCGTCGTGTCGTTTACGTACGTGGCCGGTCAGATGCGGGGCGTCGGCATCGTCTTCTCGCAGTTCCTCAACGTCGAGATTGAACTGGGCGTCGTGATCGGCATGGCCGTGGTCTTCATGTATGCGGTGCTGGGGGGTATGAAAGGAATCACGTACACACAGGTAGCCCAGTACTGCGTACTGATATTTGCATACCTCGTGCCCGCGATTTTCATTTCCCTGCTCATCACCGGCATTCCAGTGCCACAGCTTGGGCTCGGAGCGCAGGTTTCCGACGGCAGCGGTCTTTACGTACTCGAGAAGCTGGATCGCACGCTGGTTGACCTTGGCTTCACTGCCTACACCGAGGGCATGAAATCGAAGGTCGACGTATTCGCAATCACCCTTGCTCTCATGATCGGCACCGCGGGGCTCCCGCACGTAATCGTTCGCTTCTTTACGGTGCCCCGCGTTGCTGATGCGCGGCGGTCCGCAGGCTACGCGCTGCTGTTCATTGCGCTGCTGTACACCACCGCACCCGCCGTTGGCGCGTTTGCACGATTGAACTTCGTGGATTCCGTACACGCGCAGCCATACGCTCAAATTCCGGACTGGTTCAAGCGCTGGGAGGACGTGGGCCTGGTTGGCTGGCTGGACAAGGACGGGGACGGCAACGTGAACTACGCACCGGGCCATGCGTTTACCGGCGCACCCGAATACTCTGCGGATGGCGTACGCACGTACGACAGCCCACGCGTTTTAACAAACGAACCCACCCGAAACGCCAATGAAGTGTATGTAGACCGCGACATCATGGTGCTCGCCAACCCGGAGATCGCCGCGCTACCGCCGTGGGTGATTGCGCTGGTCGCCGCCGGTGGGCTCGCTGCTGCGCTCAGCACCGCCGCCGGACTGCTGCTCGTAATATCCAGTGCGGTTTCGCATGATCTGCTGAAGCAGACGTTGGCGAAGGGGCTCACCGAGCGGCAGGAACTTCTTTCCGCACGCATCTCCGCCGCCACGGCCATTGGTATTGCCGGTTATCTCGGCGTCGACCCGCCCGGGTTTGTAGCGCAGGTGGTCGCCTTCGCATTCGGGCTTGCCGCGGCGTCGCTCTTTCCCGCGATCGTGATGGGGATCTTCAGCACGCGTATCACCAAGGAGGGCGCGATCGCCGGTATGCTATCCGGCCTGATCTTCACGGCGTCCTACATCGTATATTTCAAGTTCATCGATCCCGCAGCCAACCACGCGGACAGTTGGCTGTTCGGTATATCACCCGAAGGCATTGGCAGCATTGGGGCCCTGATGAACTTCGCGATCGCAATTGGCGTAAGCGCTGTAACCCGCCGGGTTCCGGACGACGTGGTGGCCATGGTTGAACGCATACGCCTTCCGGGCGACGATTGATCCGAAACCACGGGGGGCTCTTATGAACGTCGGACTGCAGATCATTCTCTCCTCTTACGGTTGGGAAGACATTCCGGACTCGCACGTTTACCGTCAGGAACTTGCGATGGCGAAACGTGCTGAAAGCCTGGGTTTCGACGCGATCTGGCCTACCGAGCATCACTTCTTCGATTACTCGTTCTGTCCGGACAACCTGCAGCTGTTGAGCTACCTGGCAGCGTGCACCGAGCGCATCGCGCTCGGCACTGCCGCGGTGATTCTGCCGTGGAACGAACCGCTGCGTGTCGCCGAGAAAGTCGCACTACTCGACCATCTGAGCGAAGGTCGCGTGCGATTCGGCATGGGTCGAGGCCTTTCTCAGCGGGAGTTCGCGCCATTCCGGGGCGTCGATATGGCAGAGTCGCGCGAGCGTTTCGACGAGGCGTCACAGATGATCGTGAACGCGCTGCACACAGGCTATATAGAGGGGAACGGACCCTTCTACCCGCAACCAAGAGCCGAGATCCGGCCGCGCCCCGAATGGTCGTTCGCCGATCGAATCTACGCCGTCGCGAATTCGCCAGACTCCGTGGAGGCCTGCGCACGCGTCGGCGGTCGCATGATCATGTTCTCCGAAGCGCACTGGGACCGTCGCCTCCCAAGCATTGAACGGTACCGGGAGCGGTACGCGCACTACCACAACCGAAGCGCCCCGCCCATGCTCACGGCCGACTTCACGTTCTGCCACAAAGATCCCGGCTACGCACAGGCCGTCGCCGAAGAAGCGATGGCCACATATCTCGAAAGTCTCCTCGAACATTACGACCTGATGGGGACGCATCTGGACGAAATGCCGGGCTATACCGGCTACGGCAAACAGGCCGCCAAGCTGCGCAAGATCGGGTTCGAAAAGTACGTCAACGGATTTCTCGCCGCGAACGCCTACGGCACCCCGGAACAGATGCTGGAGGTATTCCGGGCCCGCCGCGATACGATCGGTGAATTCGAGCTAGCAACGTGTTTCCGGTTCGGCGGCATTTCAGACGAAGACGCCAATGGCAGCCTCGCTCTATTCGCAAGCGACGTGCTACCCGAGTTGAAGTCGTGGAGCTGAATCCGCTGGGAGACGACTCGGCTGAGCCCCACTAATCAGTAGATCTATCAGGTTCTTTACCGGCCGATGCGCGCAGTTGCTTCGCCACCGTAAAGTAGTAATTGCGGCCCGTCGCAGTTATTAAGCCACGCCCCATTCGTTCGAGTGCTTCACCTTTCAGCCGCATTACTGTCGCGGGTTCACATCCCAACGCCGCTAGGTGATTACGTAATCGTGCAATCGATTACGGATTCGTGACATTCGTCCAGAATCAAATGTGGCGGCCAAAGCTTCCACTAACGCGCTAAGGCCGCTGGAGACGAGATTGAGCTGCATATTATCACCGAGTACGCGGAACCTGTCGGCAGGCGGTCTATCAGGTCAAAAGAGCCTACCATCAGGTGCTGAGGAGTGGTGGCGACAGCGACTGTGAAAGATGGGCCGCCGGCACGGCTAGGCGGGTAACAGAGTTCAGTGAATCGGGGACGACCTGGGTGGTGGCGCCAGTGGATAGAAGGACTACGTGTAATAGTCCAGTATCTGACCGTACGGACAGTGTCAAAAATTCTTTAAAGCATTCGTTCGCGGATGCAGTTTGGCTACCGCCGCTTTCGACCCAATTGCGACATACCCGCGTTTGCTTGACTAGAATACGCTCGACGCATATCCATCAGTAACACGAGCTATAAGGTTCCTATCTATGTCCACGCCAACCCAATCCCAGCTTGAGAAGCTGATGTCTTTGCCCGCGGACGCTCCTGTGGGGGCGTTGAACCTCTTTCAGTTCAACGCTCGAGCGCAGTACCAACCTGGTGACCCTGAATACGGTACTCCCGAAGCCGACGTATCTGGAGAAGAGGCATATGCTAGATATAGCTCTGCCGCCGGACCATTTGTCGTGGGTTGCGGTGGTCGAGTGGTGTTCAGTACGCCGGTGGACCAGGTCATGATTGGCCCCGAACAACCTGCCTGGGATATTGCGGCGATAATGTACTTTCCCACGCGTCGCGCTTTTATGGAGATGCTTTCTGATCCTGAGTTTCAGAATGCATCGAGACACAGAAAGGCCGCGTTTGCTAACCACTGCATGCTGCATCTGGCTGGTGATCCATTCACGGAATAATTTCGGAGAAATTCTGGTGCCTGACGAAACTGGGATGTCCCCTAGTGGCCGATCTGAGGCATACAGGGGCGCTGAGGTGTGTAGGTTTTGACTGTCCGCTTTAGTTTCTAGTCCTAGACCCAACCTGACACAGTCTGTACGGTCAGATTCGATCTATCACAACTACTAGAAGCCAGATTCTTTTCTTACTTTCGGATACCACGATAAAACCGAGAGGCACACCCCTCTGTCCCCAGCAACGCCCGATTTGGCGCTTACCACGTAAACCCCAGGAGGCTTGCGAAGAGTGGTGTGGTGATTAGCTGACGCTCGTCAGACTCCCGATCAACATATGGCCGCCTCAATGTTAGATCGTATCGCATGCCAGCTGAGGGGAACGGCTTCTGGTCCAAGGTCGACTTGGCGCATGAGTCCAAGTCAATGTCTTGCCATCGGATGACAAGTCACCAAAGAGAACTTCCCCCGGAGCATTCGCACGAATTCTTGATTCGCTTTCAAAAACCGCCGGGTAGACAGTCGAACCTTCTGTAACAACCAGATTGCCGCCCGCCGGACCCGATTGGTCAATAAATTTCGCTTTTCCTTGACTATTAAGCCAGACGCCTCCGACATAGATTCTACGGTTGCAGGACTCATCATCTAATGCGTCAATCTGACGACTAAGCTCACTGACCTGCTCGCGGGAAGACACCAACCGCGTCCGCGCATCCGCTAACTGAATTCTTAAATCCTTAATAGTTTCTGAATCTTCGGCGCCTCCCATGGCCACCGTGGCGACTGCCCAGGTTCCGATTGCCGTTGCAACCACAATCGCTCCCGCCCAAGCTATCGCCTTTTCAAGTGAAATCGTTGCATTCGTCCGTTCCCCCATATCTGCCTCTTCAGATCACCCTTTAGCTAGCATAGCTCAGTTTAGCTAATCACCTGCGCGATCTTTCCGGCTGCGAATTACAAGCAGATACCAGCGTCTGTTAAAAAGAACTCGCACACCGACCCGTAAATCCGAAGAGCATAAATCCTAAGCCACTCACAAAACCAGACCGAAGGAACTTCGTACAGCCATCTCAGGACCCTCCTGGGTGATCGCCGAGCAGCTGATCGAGCGCATAGCGCGATGACGCAGCCTCGATCGCGTTCGTCTCGATCAATCCGGCCTCAACAATCATCGCCTTCCACAGCGCCCAACCACGCCCACGCCGCCACACCGTGTCGCTGACGCCAACGCGCTCTCGGAACAGGCTCCGGCTCGCGGCGTCAAGAAACGTCCACGCAATTACCATGTCGCACCCCGGATCACCGACGCCGAGACCGCCGAAGTCGATCACCGCGCGGAGCCGTCCATCTTTAACCAGGAGATTTCCACGCGCGATATCACCGTGAAACCAAACGGGTGCCGCCTCAAACGGCGCGTCCATCGCAGCCGACCAGATCTCTGCCGCCGCGTCGCCATCGATCCGCCCGTCGCGCGCCAGTTGCAAACGCGCAGCTTCCGCCTGGGCAGCCCACATGTCCAGGCTACCGCCACGCATCGTGCGCGTGGGACCCCCCGCTGTATCCAATCGCTGAAGGGCCGCGAGAAAGGTCGCAAGCGTTTCCGCGAACGACGGGAGATCCGCAACGCCTTCCCAGGTCGCGACGTCCCCTTCCACCCACTGGTACACGGACCATGGCCACGGATAACCCTCTCCTGGGCGCCCCTGGGCCAACGGTTTGGGTATCGCGAGCGGCAGCTGGGGTGCGAGCACCGGCAGCCATTTCTGCTCGATTTCGACCGCGCGAGCGTACTGCGGCGCACTCGGCAGCCGCACCGACATCTGGGTTCCGAGATGAAAAGTCCGGTTGTCCCATCCGCTGTTGGAAACCGGGGCGATCGAAAGATGCGCCCACTGAGGAAATTGCTGCGCAACGAGCTGGGTAACAAGCGCAACGTCAATACGCGGCGAATCGGTGCCGCAGCTCATTCCGACCTATCGACGCTCGGATGCATCGTACGCGTGTGGACGGAATCACCACGTTCGGCAACCTCCTGATACAGCGGAACGCTGGTACTGCGCAGGTGCAGATCCCGTTGCGGGTAAGGTATCTCAACGCCGTGCTCATGAAACTTGTCCCAGACCTTTCCGAGCACATCGCTGGTAACGTTCGCTCTACCATTCATCGGGTCATTGATCCAAAAACGCAATTCCAGAATGACCGCACTGTCGCCGAAATCACTGATCAGGCACACCGGTTTCGGCTCGTCCAGCACGCGCTCTGTTTCCGCCAGCGCCTCCAAACAGAGGTTCCGTGCCTTGGGGATGTCCGCCTTGTAGTGCACGCCGATCTGCTTTCTCAGCCTCAACAGATCGTGCGAATGCGTCCAGTTCTCCACGCGAGTGGTGATCAGTTCTTCGTTCGGAATCAGATGCTCGATACCATCGCGAGTGATCACCGATACATAGCGAGCCCCAAGCGCATCCACGCGCCCGTAGTACCCAGGCACCGCAATCGTGTCGCCAGGTTTGATCGATTTGTCCAGCAACAGGATGAAGCCGCTGACGAGGTTCGCAAAGATCTTCTGCAATCCGAATCCGAGACCCACGCCTATCGCGCCCCCGAACACCGCGAGTGCTGTGAGGTCCACGCCTACAATCGTCAGAGTCGCGAGCAACGCGAATGTGCCGAGAAGAATTCTCAGAATCTTCACGGACAGCACCTGAATCGAAGGAGTGAGGTTGGGCGAACTCTTCAGGCGCCCTTCGATCACCTGGCCTATCACGTTGGTAAGCCACAGCAATGCTCCAAGCGCGATCAACCCTTGCAGAATCGTCAGCGCCGACACCTTCAGCTGACCGAGCGTGATGCTCGCGGATTCCAGGATCGCCTGCGTTTCGTCGAGAATGCCGAGAATGTTCAGCGCCGCAATCACCCACGCGATGGTTGCAACGGCCGAAGACAGGAACGGATTGGCAACAAATGCGGTGAACAGGCGCACCACCACCCAGGCGGTGAGCAGGCTTGTTGTTACCGTGAGAACCGCGTTTCGAACCTCGAGCTGAGTGGTGATTGCGATTGCAACGAGCTGCACCACGAGCCAGATGAACGGAAACATGACGTCGGAGGCGGTCTTCCACAAACGCGAAACAACGGCGTAACGCCGCTGCTGGCGGGCACGTTCTTCGAAGTAACGGCGACTCAAGCGCGCGAGCGGCCACGCAACCAAAGACGCCGCAACGACGATGGCGAGTTCGATTAGCGTGTGCGTTACGAATACGTCGCTTACAAACCAATCGACGATGCGTTCGAGAAACGCGCTCAACATGCCGGTGTCGACACCACCTTCGGCCACCTGCTCATTCGCCACGGGTTTCACACCTCACAACGGGAAGAACGGATGCGAGCACCACCTCAGTTGCCTTCGCCTTGAGCCATCTACGCCTCCCCAACGGTACCGCGCACCGGAATCGTAGCGCGTTTCCTGCGCGTTGTGTCGGTACTCTCATGCACGCACATGCCTACTCGAATTTCCGCGAATACTTCCGTATGAACCGAGCCATTTGCGGGTCCGAGCGATCCAGGGGAATGTCATCCAGGTGATACCAGCGGGCCGCCCGAAACTCCGAATCATCGATCTTGAGCGTTGCCGCGCGATCACGGTGCATGACGTACCAGAGGGACACGTCGGTGTGACCTGCCGTCTTGCCCACCGTTTGTGTCACCGTCAGAAACCAGGGTTCACCCCGTTCGAGTACCCCGTGAAAACCGAGTTCTTCGGCCACTTCCCGGACGGCTGCACTCCTAGGATGCTCTCCCGGTTCCACATGTCCGCCGCAGGGTAACCAAAGCCCTGCATTGATGTGGTCCACTAGAAGTACGTGATCGTTGTCGGCAACCACCACATAGGAAACGAGATGCTTGGGAGGAACCGCCGGCTTCTGCAACCGGCAGAGTTCAGCGCCCGAATCGATCCACGCGAGGACGTCCCGCTTCGACGTCTCCTCTAACGCATCCAGCGGATCGATCCGATCGACCTCGGCTCGTATCTCGCGCCTCATCACCCAACGGATATCAGCCGAACCGTGCCTTCGCCTCACGCCGGCGCGCGTGCAATATGGGTTCCGTGTAGCCGTTCGGCTGGCGCGTTCCCTGAAAAACGAGGTCGCGGGCCGCCTGAAACGCCACGCTTTGGTCAAAGTCTGGAGCCATCGGACGGTACTCGGGATCTCCGGCGTTCTGCTCGTCGACGACCGCCGCCATACGTTCCAGCGTCTCCCTTACCTGTGCTTCCGTGCAGATCCCGTGATGAAGCCAGTTGGCAATATGCTGGCTCGAGATACGCAACGTCGCGCGATCTTCCATCAATCCAACGTCATTGATGTCCGGCACTTTCGAACAACCCACGCCGTGATCGATCCAGCGCACGACATATCCCAGAATGCCCTGCGCGTTGTTGTCCAGCTCTCTCTGCACTTCGTCTGAGGAAAGGTTGCGCCCCGACAACAACGGTATCGTAAGAATATCGTCCAGCCGCGACTGCCTTCCCGCCAACTCCCGTTGACGTTCCGCGACGTCGACATCGTGATAGTGCAACGCATGCAGGGTCGCCGCGGTAGGACTCGGCACCCAGGCGGTGCTTGCACCGGCCAGCGGGTGATTGGTTTTGGTCTCCAGCATCTCGAGCATTTCGTCAGGCTTGGCCCACATGCCTTTACCGATCTGCGCCCGGCCCGGAAACCCGGTCTCTAAACCGGCATCCACATTCGCGTCTTCGTAAGCCGTAATCCAGGGTTCAGATTTGATTTCGTCTTTCGGAAGAAACGCGCCCATCTCCATGCTGGTATGAATCTCGTCGCCGGTTCGATCAAGGAACCCGGTATTGATGAACACGATACGCTCGCGCGCCTCACAAATGCATGCCTTCAGGTTCACCGTCGTTCGACGCTCTTCGTCCATGACACCGATTTTCAGCGTATTGGCGTCTAGGCCCAGCAACTGTTCGACGCGGGCAAACAGGTCGCATGCCAATCGCACTTCTTCCGGGCCGTGCATCTTCGGCTTTACGATATACATGCTGCCGGTACGCGAGTTGCGCAGACGGCCCAGGCCTTTCAGATCGTGCAACGCCGCAAAAGCAGTCAGTGCGGCGTCCAGAAACCCTTCCGGAATCTCGTTGCCGTCGGCGTCCAGCACCGCATCGGTTGTCATCAGATGCCCAACGTTGCGAACCAGCAGCAGGCTGCGGCCCGGCAACGTTATCGCCGTGCCGTTTGGCGCAGTGTACGTTCGATCCTCGGCGAGCGCGCGAACGACGGTCTCGCCGCCCTTCTCGAACCGCTCTTCGAGCTTGCCGTTCATCAGACCGAGCCAATTGCGGTACACGAGACTTTTGTCTTCCGCATCTACCGCAGCCACCGAGTCCTCGCAATCGGCGATGGTTGTGAGTGCGGATTCCAGCAACACGTCCTTAACCCCGGCCGGATGTACGGAACCTACCGGATGCCCACGATCGATCTGAATCTCGGCGTGCAAACCATTATGGCGCAGCAGTATCGCACTGGGTTCTGTGTCGCCTTGAAAGCCCGCGAACTGCGCCGGGTGTTGCAAACCCGTATTCGCGCCATCCTGTAGAATTGCGCGCAATTCGCGCGGTGCACCCTCTCCTACCGCGTAGGTCACCACTTCTCTATGACTCGCGCCGTCCAGCGGAAACGTCTGATCCAGAACGTCTGCAGCCTGCGCAACCACCAGTTCGCCGCGCGCAGGATTGTAGCTCGTGCCTTTCTCCACACCGGGGTCTTCGGCAAGAATGTCCGTGCCGTAGAACGCATCGTAGAGGCTACCCCACCGGGAGTTGGCCGCGTTCAACGCGTAACGTGCGTTCATCACGGGAACCACGAGCTGCGGGCCCGCAAGCTGCGCTATCTCAGGATCGACATTGTCTGTAGAAATTTCGAATGGCGTCGGCTCAGGCACCAGATAACCGATACGCTCCAGAAACGCGCGATAAGCGCTTGGGTCATGGGCTTGACCGCGATGCTCCAGATGATAGGCGTCGATCTGCAGCTGCATCTCGTCACGCGCTGCAAGCAGGGTCTTGTTGACCGGCACCAGGTCAGCAAGGATTCGCGCAAAACCCTGCCAGAAACCATCGACATCCACGCCGGTACCGGGCGCAATCTCGTTGGCCACCAGATCATCGATCAAGCGATGTACGGCCAGTCCACTCCGGTCGACCCTTTGCGGTTCGTCGACAATACGTTCACCCATAGCTCACAAACCCAGTACGACTTTGGCGATGATGTTCTTCTGCACTTCTTTCGCGCCTCCGAAAATGGACGCTGCACGTGCATTCAGATACCTGGGCGTTGCGGTTTCTGCGTAATCCGGTCCCACCCAGGGTTCGTTGTGACCGTTCAGCGAGATCATGTTGGCGTGGGGTAAAGCGTAGTGTTGCACCGCTTCCATGCGAATCGTCGTGAGTTCCTGATCGATTTCCACAGACGTGTTCTTCGCGAGGGAAGAGGCGGTCCCGGGCGATTCCCCGCGGCTGAGTTTGTCCAGCGTTACCAGCTCCGCAAACTCCAGCGCATCAATGCGAATTTCCAACGCGCTGACGCGATCACGCATGCCCGCGTCCTCCCACAAGGGCACCGCACCGTTATGCTCCTTCTTGAGTACGTGCTTAACTTCGCGAACCGCCTCATTGAGCCGAGCGGCTGCACCACCGCCACCACGTTCGAATTCCAGCAGGTATTTCGCTACGTTCCAGCCGTCGTGCTCCGGCCCAACGCGGTTCGATTGCGGCACACGCACGTCGTCGAAGAACACCTGATTCACTTCGTGATCGCCAGCGATCGTGATGATCGGCCGTACCTTGATGCCCGGTAGATCCATCGGCATCAGCAGAAACGTGATGCCGTGCTGCGGCCTGCCGCTCGCATCCGTTCGAACCAAACAGAAGATATGATCTGCAAACTGCGCGTGCGTCGTCCAGATCTTTGTGCCATTTACGATGTAGTCGTCGCCGTCCTTCACCGCGCTGGTCTTCAGACTCGCCAGATCAGACCCGGAACCCGGCTCCGAGTAACCCTGACACCAATAGTGTTCTCCCGACAGCATCTTCGGCAGATAGTGGGCTTTTTGCTCGTCCGTACCGTATTTGAACAGTACCGGCGCCAGCATCCGGAGGCCGAGAGGAATCAAGCCTGGCGCATGAGCGCGCGCCCTCTCCTGCCCGAAGACGTACTTCTGCGTAGGCGACCATCCCGTTCCGCCGTATTCCTCGGGCCACGCAGGCACCGCCCAACCCTTGGCGACTAGAATCTGCTGCCAGCGCATCGCCAGGTCTTTGTCGGCGAAGACGGTTGTGGTGCGCTCCGCCGCCTGGCGCATGTCTTCCGTGAGATGTTCACTGACAAATGCGCGCACTTCCTTCCGGAACGCTTCATCCTGCGCACTGAATTCGATGTTCAATACTGCTGCTCCGATTGCGTGCCGTCAGCGCATCACTACCTTGTCCTGGCCCCACGGATTTACGTGATCGGCGGACGTCTGATAGGCCTCGGGTAGTTCCTCTACCATGTGGTAGGTCGCCGCGAGCCGGCCGAAGCCGACGAAAAACGCGGCCTGCATACCCAGCTCGACGATCTGCGCTTCGCTGTAGTGCTCACGCAGCTCATCGTAGATGGCGTCGTCTATGCGTAGATGATCTGTAGCCAGTAGTTCGCCGTAACGCACTGCAACTTTCTCTGCCGGTGTGAGATCTTCGGATTCTTCCGGGCGTTCCAGCGAGCACACCGTGCCTTCATCCAGCCCGTCCGCAATCGCGTCCGGATAGCGGATCGCCATGCAGCTGCGGCACTGATTGAAGAACGCGACCCGAAGCCGAACCAACTCGATCAACCGGTCCGGCAGCGTCCGCTGGGTTTTCAGCGCGCCGGCAAATGCGGTCAGTCCCTTCGCCAGTTCAGGACGATGCGCGAAAAACCTCATCAATCCAAGTTCCAACGGGGTTGCGGTATCGGGATTGGTGGCCGTGCGAAGCTCCGGATCCCACTGTTCGGGCGGCAATTTCTGTAGACGGCTCATGGGCCCTCCTGCGGTGATTCTGGGTCAGCGTCTGGGGTCAGAGCAAAGGGACAGATCAAAGTCTTTTGGGGTCAGTTGACCCCAAAAGACTTTGATCTGTCCCTTTGCTCTGACCCCATGCGGTTAACAATAGCCGCTTTGAAACGCAGCGGCTACCGACAGCCGTCAGGCAAAAAGGCCTTCGGCCTGCACATCCGCGAGACTGCTGCAGAATACGTCGGCAATCTCGTCCACCACGTCGTCCGCGTGTGCCGCGCTCAGAAAAGCGCGCTGCGTACCCGGCACCAGCACGCCCCGGTTCAGCGCGTGTAGATAAAACGCTTTCTCCGCCGCGCCACCCGTCGCGCGCACATCCCGCATGTTTTCGATCGGTTCGCGTTGAAAAAACATGTGAAACATACTGCCCACATGCTTCATCTGTGCCGGAATCTGGCGCTCCTGACAGAAACCATTGACCGACGCAGCCAACCGGTCGCCGGCCAGATCGAGCCGCGTGTAGATCTCGGGATGGTCGCGAAGATGCGACACCGCGGCCGCCCCGGCGGCCATCGACAGCGGATTGCCCGAAAACGTACCACCCGAAAATATGCCGCGGTCGGCGGCTAGACCGGTGAACACTTCCATCACGTCGGCGCGCCCGGACACTGCCCCAATCGGCAACCCGCCGCCCAACACCTTGCCGTACGCGGCCAGATCCGCGGTTACCTCGAATCGCTCCTGGGCGCCGCCGTATGCCACACGAAACCCGGTGATAACCTCATCGATCGCGAAGAGCACCCCGTTGGCACGGCAAACGCGAGCCAGTTCCCGCAGATAGTCTCCTGCCGCCTGCGGGTTCGAACTCTGCACACCTTCCACGAGTACCAGCGCCAGTTCGTCGCGGTGCGCCCGTACGAGATCGAAGGCCGCTTCGTCCCGGTAAGGCAGCAGCATCGTCAACGCGTCGAGGGCGCGCGGAATGCCGTGACCCATCGGCACCTTCTCGGGACGCTCGCGAGGACTGGAAGGATCCGTCAGCCACATTCCGTAATCGTGGGCCCCGTGGTAGAAACCATCGCACAACGCAATGACTTCCTTCCCCGTATAGCCTCGAGCCGCCCGAATCAGGTACATCGTGGCTTCGGTGCCCGTATTGCAGAACACCACGCGTTCCGCACACGGACTGGCCTCGTGCAGCAACGATGCCAGCCCCAGCTGGGCGGTCGAGTGAATGCCGAACATCCAACCCTTCGCAGCACGACGATTAATCGCGTGCTCAATGTCCGGGTGGCGATGTCCAAGCATATGCAAGCCGAAGCCCACGGAGGTGTCTATGTAGCGATGCCCGTCGGCGTCGTACACGTAGGGACCTTCGCCGCGCTCGATGAACAAGGGATGCGGCATCTCCAGGTTGGCCGCCAGCCCGGAATTGAGAATCTCCGAGCGGTCTCGTGCGATCGCCGCAGAACGCGGCGTGCGGGTCTCGAGCTCGGCTTTCGCCTCCGCAACCGTTCTCACGGTGTGTCCGGCGCCGCCTACTTGCCCGCCAGGCGCGCGACCACCGGTGCGAACGCCTCCATGTTTTCGCCCGAAACGGTAACGTAGGAAATGCCGTGCAGTTCCCGCCGGCGTTCGAGCTCTTCGCAGATGGCATCGACGCTGCCGAACAACGCGTGCGGATGTTTACGCATCTCGTCCTCGGACATGCCGAACACTTTGGAGAACTCTCCGAGCACGGGCGAAGGGTCGTCCATCACGAACGTGAAGTACGCGCCGATCTCGATTTCGAGTTTGTCGAACCGGTCGCCCGCACCTTCGCGTATCCAGCCCACTTTTTTCTGGGTTTCCGCTTCGGTAGACATCTGAACGCCGTCCGGGCCGATCATGCCCCTGCGGTTGTTGAAGTTCAGACTCACCACGTCCGCGCGTTCACCGGCAAGCCGAAGAATGCGCGGCGATCCGCCGCCGATCATGATCGGCGGTTTGGATACGGGCTTGGGTACACCGGCAAAGTCGCGCCACCGCAGCGTGTCGTTGGTGATGTTGACCTCGCCATCCGCGCAGAACGCCGCAACCCCATCGAGCACGTCCCTCAACCGGTCGATGCGCACGCGCGGCTCATCGAACGGAATTCCCACGGCCGCGTACTCTTCGGTTATCCAGCCTGCGCCCAGCCCGAATTCCAACCGGCCGTCCGACAGCTTATCGATGGTAAGCGCCGATTTAATGAGTACGAGCGGGTTGTGATAGTCGATGCAGAACACGCGGCAGCCGATACGGAGTGTCTTTGTTACCGCAGCCGCGAACGCCATTGCGGGGATTGCCGCAAGATCCTGAACCGGGTGGTTTGCCTTCGTCAGCGCCGCGCCTTCACCCAGCAAGTGATCCGCGAGATGCAACGCCGAGTAGCCGAGATCCTCGGCTTTGCACGCGAAGTCGCGCCAGTGAGTACCGCTCGGCGAGTTGAATTGCTGCACGCCGAATCGAAAGGGTTTTGCTGCCATCCTGTTCTCCCGGTGGTCCGTAAAGACGCGACAGGTCAGACGCCGACCGATTCTCCGGAGCAATAGCGAATTGCACGCCGCAGCAGTTCGTAAAATTCCGGCCGTTCCCAACTACCACGCTCTATCTCGGGATAGTACTCCACCATCGGTTGCATATCGTAGTGGCCCCGACAATGTCCGAGGTTCAGATACAGAACCTCGCCGTCGCCGACCTGGTTGATGTAGTAAACCGGTCGCGGGTCGTCGTCGGGCCAGTCGGCATCAATGAAACCGTCTGCACTGCCCGTGAAACGCGTTTCCAACAGCACCTCCAATTCTCCGTGCAGTTTGCACAGATACAGTTCGTCGTCGGTTTCAAACGCATCGATTCCGGCAACCAGCGGGTGGTTCGGATGCGCGTTCGTTACCGTGAACGGCTGAATGGGCGGATGGGCCTTGAACTGGCTGCCCAGGGTTTCCATCAGAATCGGCGCCGTCTCGGGCGTATCTACGCCGCCCTCTATGAACTCCAGGATCGCATTGGTGCCGTGCAACGCGAGCCACCGTTTGCCGCCTTTGATGTAATCGCGCAACGCCTCCTGTTCCGGTTCGCTCGGGATCAGGTTGCACGTATACGTGATCAGAAAGTCGGACGCGTTCAGCGCATCCAGGTCGTGGTAGTCACCTGCTACCGTCACACGGATTCGCTCGTTCTCAGCCAGCAGCTTCAGAAGTTCCAGGCGCGCATGATCGATGTCGTGGTACTGACCCGCAGCCACCATGTGCACGTTCACCGTGTCGTGTTCGGCCATCTGTTTCTCCCCCCTTTTTCACGGGCTATCTCTGTGGGCTACCCGGTTTGGCGACCTGGATGGGCTCCGCACGGGCGTGCGCGCCGGAGTAAATCCGGCGCGCGCCAGAGCCGCGTGAGCAGACCTAGAACTGGATCCGTTTCGTGAATCCGCCGTCGATGACGATGTTCGTGCCGGTCGTGAAGCCTGCCCGCGGGCTCGCCAGGAACGCCGCCTGCGCCGCGACTTCTTCGGCCGAGCCCATACGGTTGCCGAGCGGAATCTCCGCTACGGTCGCATCGTAGAACGCGGTCATATTCTTGCGAATGTTATCCCAAGCACCATTTTCGATCAGAATCGGGCCGGGGCTGATCGCGTTGACGCGAATGCCTTTGGGGGCCAGATCCTGCGCGAGCGCACCGGAGTAGTTCAACAGCGCCGCTTTCATGGAGTTGTAAGCGCCCGCCCCGATGAACTTCTCGAGCGCCGCGGTCGTCGAAATCATCAGAATGCTGGCGTTATTCGACTTTTCGAGGTACGGCGTTGCCGCAGTCACCAGCCGGTACGTGCCAAGAACGTCGTGTTCGAAGTTGGAGCGCCAACCATCCTCGCCAGGCGCATTGCCGCCGCTCACGTTGGACACCACGCAGTCGATGCCACCCAGTGCGTCCGCAGCGCCTTCGACCCAGCCGGCCAGCGCTTCCCCATTGCCGATGTCCACCGACGTACCAAACGCTTTAACACCCTTTGCGCTCAGCTCCGCCACAGCGGCATCAACTTCGTCGCTGTTGCGTGCGCAGATTGCTACGTTGGCTCCTTCGTCCGCCAGCGCGTTTGCGATGGCGCGGCCGATTCCCTTGGTACTTCCGGTAATCAGCGCATTGCAGCCTTTCAGCTCTAGATCCATGTCGTCCTCCTCAAATTGCAGTGCTCCGGAT
The DNA here is from genome assembly GCA_965216695.1 of Candidatus Azotimanducaceae bacterium. Lineage (GTDB taxonomy): Bacteria > Pseudomonadota > Gammaproteobacteria > Pseudomonadales > Azotimanducaceae. Next base: position 1,264,812 of record OZ244212.1, read on the forward strand.
TCGGGCACTTCGGTCGTGTTCTAATGTAATTCTGGCAGCGCGCGCGTCACACCACCGGGCCGAACTTCGGTTTCGGCGGTCGATCGCTGTCGAGCACGGTGACGTGTACCTTACCCCCCTCGAGCGTCACCGGAAAGGACTTTGCGTCCCGTTTGGCCGGCGCCGCCGTGCACTTTCCGGTGCGCACGTCGAAGCGCGCGCCATGCAACGGACAGGACACCTCGTACCCTCGCAGCCGCCCTTCCGACAGCAACTGGCGTGCGTGCGTACACTGATCTTCGATGGCGTAGAACTGGCCTTCCCTTTGACACACGAGCACGGCGACGCCATTGACAACGAAGCCGCGCATGTCGCCGTCATCCAGCGCAGCTATCGAGCAGACAGCCTGCAACTAGGTCATCCACTTAATCGAACCACGGTGCAGATAGTCGTCCAGCGTCTTGTGGAAGTGCCGGACCCGCAACTCCTGATCCGAGATCCACAGACCCCGGTACCCACCGGAGTTCATGCCCCGTTGCACCATGCCCAGATTGGATGCGTCCTGATCGAGCACTTCGCCGATGGACTGCTCGCCATGGGCAAACTGCGTGTGCAGCGGCCGCTCCGGCCAGGCTTCGCCTTCCGGTATCAGCGAGTAGTTCTGCAGATCGTAGTACATCTTGTTGGGATCGGTTTCGTGCGGCCGCTGCCGGAAGATCATCACGCTGTTGCAATGGATGTTCATCGTGATGTTCGGAAAGATCAGGTAGTGGTAGTCGTCGGTGAGTTGATCGTCGTTCAGATCCGAGAAATCGAAACCCATCGACTCGCCATTCTTGCGCAGATGCTTCTGCAGTCCACGGCGAACGTCCAGGCCCGTGCCCTGGAAGGTATCCGGATCGAGTCCGTACATACGCATGAAATTCTTCATCGGCTCGCCGATCCACTCGCCGTTCTTCAGGTGGGTACTCACCACACCAAACGGAATGAGATACCGGTTGTGACGCTCGTAGCAATCGATCTGAACGTCCATGTCCTCGATGAAGGACATAAGCTGCGGGTGCGTTCCGGCAACGTGATAGGTCTCGTTGAACGCATCCACCGACGTCTTCCAGTTACAGTCCCACTCGACGGTGACGTCGTTGACCAGCGCCATGCGATCAAAGTGATACGGATCCAGATGCTCCGGAATGATTCCAAGGAAGTCGCGCAACGGCTCGACGTTGGGGTTGAGGCTGAACCACACCCATCCGCCCCAGCTGTCGCAGGGTAACGACACAATGCTGAGTTTGTCGCAGGGCGCGCCCTGCCGGAACGTTTCTGCATCCGGCACGTTGACCAGTTCGCCGCGCAAATTGTATTCCCACAGGTGGTAAGAGCACTTGAACGTTTCGGTGTTGCCGCCTCGTCCGTACGCCACCTGGTTGCCACGGTGCGAACAGACGTTGTAGAACGCGTTGTATTTGCCGTTCTCGTCCTTGGTGATAACGATGCTTTCCTTGCCGATATCGGTTACGACGTAGTCGCCCGGATTTTTCAGGTCGCCTTCCCAGGCGCCCATCAGCCAAACCTTGGTCCAGAGCCGCTCCCACTCCAGTTGCATGAACTCGGGCGAGGTGTATCGCTCCTTTGGAATAAAATCGGTGCCCAGGTCCGGGTCCGGCGCTTTCTCACAGGGGGTCTTGCTGGTTTGCGGGTCGGCAAAGCGTTCGATCTTTCGGTACACGGTCACGTGCAGAACCTCCAATGCGCAAGGGATTCGAGCGAGCATAGGGGGGCCAAAATAGTCAGTCAAGACGGTTTGTTTTTCGGCTCTGCACCACGGCGTGCGCTACGATAGCCGCATCTTCTCAGACCGAGGGCGCTCTATATGAGCCGCATAAACCGCCAATTTCTGCTCGCCGCTCGGCCGCAAGGCATGGTTCAGGAAAGCGATTTCGAGTATCGGGAGGTACCGGTTCCCGATATCGCGGAGGGCGAGGTGTTGATTCGGACCAGTCACATATCGCTCGACCCGTCGATGCGCGGGCAGATGGAAAACCGCGCCGACTACGTCGACCCGCTCGAGATCGGCGACGTCATGCGCGCCGGCGGGGTCGGCGTGATCGAGGCATCGAACCACCCCGACTATCCCGTAAACACCATGGTTACTGGTGCGTTCGGCATGCAGGACTACACCGTGAGCGACGGCCGCAACCCACCGTTTCGTGCCTTCTCGCAACCCGTAGACCCCGAGCTTGCGCTCGGTGTGCTGGGCGGCACCGGCATGACAGCATACTTCGGGCTTCTGGATCTGGGGCAACCGAAAGCCGGCGATGTGGTCGTAGTGAGTGGCGCGGCGGGTGCAACCGGCAGCATTGCCGGACAGATCGCGAAGATTCACGGTACTCGCGTAATCGGCATCGCCGGCACCGACGATAAATGCCGGTGGCTCACCGATGAACTGGGCTTCGACGTGGCAATCAACTACAAGACCGACGACGTGGGTGCGGCCCTCGATCGCGCCTGCCCGAACGGCATCGATGTGTATTTCGACAATGTCGGCGGCGACATCCTCGATCTGTGCCTTGCACGGATCGCTACCGGGGCACGCGTCGTTATCTGCGGCGGTATCTCACGCTACAACCGCAGCGGTCCCATTCCGGGACCGAAAAACTACTTCAACCTGGTCTACCGCAGAGCACGCATGGAAGGGTTTATCGTGCTCGACTATGCCGCGCGCTTCCCCGAAGCGACGCGCCAGATTCAGGCGTGGATGGCTGCGGGACGCATTAAGCAGCAGGCGACGGTGGTGGAAGGATTCAAACAGCTACCAAAGGCGTTGATCGACCTGTTCGATGGCGCAAACACCGGCAAGCTGATGGTCCGGGCCTGAGCGCATGCTTGAACTCTATACCGCGTCCACCCCCAACGGCTGGAAGGCATCGGTCGCACTCGAAGAGCTCGACCTGGACTACCAGGTGCATCCGGTGGACATCATGAACGGCGAACAGCACCGGGATGACTACCTCGCGATCTGCCCGAACGGTCGCATACCGGCGCTCGTCGACGATGGCTTCGCAGTATTCGAGTCCGGCGCCATTCTGATCCACCTCGCGGAGAAAACCGGTCAGTTGATGCCTACCGATACGCACGGCCGTTCGCGAGTCCTCCAATGGCTGATGTTTCAGATGGGCGGCATCGGGCCCATGATGGGGCAAGCAAACGTCTTCTATCGCTCGTTTCCAGAGCACCTGCCGAGTGTGATCGACCGCTACCAAAGCGAAACCCGGCGCCTGTTGACGGTGCTCAACGGCCGCCTCGCCGAACACGAGTGGCTGGCCGGCGACTTCTCCATCGCCGATATCGCCAACTGGTGCTGGGTACGGCTCCACTTCTGGGCTGGCGTACCACTGGAAGGTCTGGAACATCTGCAGCGCTGGAAAGCCGCGATGGACGACCGCCCGGCCTGCCAGCGCGGGATTGAGATACCGCAGCCGCTGGTGCTACCGGCCGATGACGACGACAAAGCCATGGCCAGTTATCGCAACGACGCGGTGAAGCTTCAGCCGGGCCGCGCCAAGGACACGTAATCACGGCCCCACGGCGTGCCCCGTCAGCGATCGCTCACCCAGTTGATCGCATTGCGAATCAGGCGTTGAAAGTGTTCGTTGCCGTAAGCCACCGGGTCGTCGCCGCACTGAAGGTAGACGATGCGGCTCGCACCCACCTCGCGGGTCCAGCCGATCAGCGCGCTGCCGCCCGGATGCGACCAGCCGTCGTTGTCGTAGAGTTTCTGATCCGCCACCGCTCGCTTTGCCGAATAAAAGTTGGCCGCATCGAAGGCATAATTACTGCGAAGAATGGGCGTTACGTCTTCTTCGAAGACCTCGAACAGATAGAGTTCGTCCGTAATCTCGAACGACTCCGGCACGCCCTCCGTTACCGGATGCGTATCGATCGTCTCAATTCGGTGCGTCACACCGTGCCGGTATCCGGAGTCCTGGCGCTCAACGCCACGCAGGCGGCCAGGCAGGTAGAGAAACCGGCCGCCGAGCGTTTCCGCGTACTCAGGCCACGCGGGCCAACCAGCGATCGCATGATGAAGAAACACCATGCCCTTCCCTTCATCGAGCAACTGCGTGAAGTGGCGCTTGAAGCGTTCACCAGGCTCGGCGAAATCCGGCGCGCGATCCGGATGGAAACGGATACCGGGCATGTCGTAGAAAACGAACGCATCATACGCATGCGCTTCTTCCGGATTGAACAACGCCTGCGCCGCGGGTTGTTCGACGTGGGTGTACTCCACACCTTCCATGTCATCGAATATTCCGAAGAACGCCGCCTTGTCGAACGGGTGGCCCTTCGTAACGAGCAGGACGTTATGCATGCCGATCTGCTCCCATCATTTCACTGTTCTCCATTTATCACTTCACCGGTACGCGCCGGCGTGTTCGAGTACGACCGTCGTGCGGTATGCTACACACCGGCTCTTGAAACTATCCCGTTAAGCTATCTCTTGAAACTAACATGGGATCGTGCCGGTGGCACCATCAAAACCGCACCTTCCGAACGTCCAGGACGACGGCAACAGCGGCGCCCGCGCCAACGATCGGACGTGGCAGCAGACCAAAAGCGCTCGCACCCGAACGACGATCCTGGACGCGGCCATTCGCTGTTTCTACCGGGACGGCTACGCGAACACCAGTACTGAGAGTATCGCGTGCGAAGCGCAGGTCTCCCGCGGCGCCATGCTGCACCATTTTCCCAACCGCTTCGAATTGATCAAAGCAACAATCCGGCACCTGAGTCAGCGACGGCTGGACGACTTCAATACAAACGAGGCGGCGGCACAGCAGGGTGCAGAGCACAGCCGTATCGAAGAAGGCATAGACGCCTACTGGGAACTGCTACAGAGTGAGGAGTTTGTTGTGTTCCACGAATTGCAGGTAGCAGCCCGCACAGCCCCGGAGCTTGCCGAGGTGTTACGCCCGGAGATCGAGGCCTTCGAACTGGCCGGCTACGAGCGCGTCAAACAGCTCTTCCCGGACCTCGCGTTGAGCGAAGCATTCCAGCGCGCCAACTATCTAACGAAATTTCTGCTCGAAGGGATGGCGGTCACCCGCGCAACCGGCAATACAAACGTACCCGACGAACTGATGCTGGGGTGGTTGAAGCGCGAGCTGCGCCGCTCGTTCCAGGACGTGCTCACGCGCGTGAAACGGGTCGATCGCTGAGTCATCCGCAACCCCAACAATTCTAGTTAACCGAACGCCGACACAACCCCATGGACAATCGCCAACGATTCAACCTCATCTACGTTGCCATCGCCGTACTGATCCTGTTGACGCTTCAACGGTACATCGAACGGCAGTACGAGTTTGCGGCAATCCCCTACAGCGCATTCGAACAAGCTCTGGAAGACGGCCAGATCGCTCGCGTCGAAATCAGCGACCAGCAGGTTATGGGCGAGTTCAAGAATCCACGCGACGACGGCAAAACGCGCTTTGTAACGAACCGGGTACCTGAAGAACTCGCCCAGAAACTGTCACAACACGACGTCGAGTACGGTGGTGTCATCCAGAAACAGTCGTGGGTGGCAACGCTGCTGTCGTGGGTGCTGCCCGTGTTTCTGTTTTTCGGTGTGTGGATGATCCTGATGCGCCGCGTCGGTGGCGCGATGGGCGGTGGTTTCATGAACGTCGGCAAAAGCAAAGCCAAGGTGTACGTCGAGCAGAACACCGGCGTGACCTTCGACGACGTCGCCGGCGTGGACGAAGCCAAAGCGGAACTCGTGGAAATCGTCGAGTTCCTGAAGAACCCCGACGAGTACGGGCGCTTAGGCGCGCACATACCTAAGGGCGTGTTGCTCGTAGGCCCACCCGGCACCGGCAAGACGCTGATGGCACGCGCCGTCGCGGGCCAAGCTGCAGTCCCTTTTTTTTCGATCTCGGGCTCCGAGTTCGTCGAGATGTTCGTCGGCGTGGGCGCAGCCAGGGTTCGGGATCTTTTCGAACAGGCGCGAGAAACGGCGCCCGCGATCATCTTCATCGACGAATTGGATGCACTCGGCGCGGCGCGTGCTGCCAATCCGATGGGCGGTCACAACGAACGCGAGCAGACCCTGAACCAGTTGCTGGTTGAGCTGGACGGATTCGACCCCGCCGGTGGCCTGGTGCTATTGGCGGCAACAAATCGCCCTGAGATTCTCGATCCCGCCCTGCTACGTGCCGGACGTTTCGACCGCCAAGTACTGGTTGATCGTCCCGACAAAACGGGCCGCATCGCAATTCTCGAAATCCACATGAAGAAAATTCGTCTGGCCGACGACGTGATCCCGGAACAGATTGCCGCGCTCACCCCGGGCTTTACAGGCGCAGACCTGGCCAATCTGTGTAACGAAGCGGCGCTGTTGGCAACGCGTGCGAAGCGGGACGCGGTCACCCATGACGACTTCAATCGAGCCATCGAGCGTATCGTCGCAGGCTTGGAGAAGAAGAACCGGTTACTGAACCCGAAGGAACGCGAGATGGTCGCGTACCACGAGATGGGCCACGCGCTGGTTGCAATGGCTCTGCCAGGAACCGACACGGTACACAAAGTATCGATCATCCCGCGCGGCATTGGCGCACTCGGCTACACGATTCAGCGCCCGCTGGAAGACCGATTCCTGATGACTCGTGGTGAACTGAACAACAAGATCGCCGTACTGCTCGGCGGTCGGGCCGCCGAAAAACTCGTGTTCGACCGATTGTCCACCGGTGCCTCGGACGACATTGCAAAAGCCACCGACATCGCTCGAACCATGGTTACGCGCTACGGGATGGACGAGACCCTGGGTTACGTTGCGTACGAAACTGCGCGCGGCTCCACACATCTCGGCCAGGAGCATCTGGAGAAAGACTTTTCCGAAAAAACCGCGGAGCAGATCGACGCAACCGTGCGCGACATTATCGCGAGTGACTTCGCACGCGCCACGGAGATCCTCACTCGCAACCGTGCCATTCTGGAGCGAACCGCGGCCGCCCTGCTGGAACGGGAAACGCTCACGGAAAGCGACCTGGAATCACTGACGACCGGACTCACCCACACGCCTGCTTAACAGCGCTCTCCCGTTCACGCTCGATCAGGTTGCATCTTTCCAGTACGGGGCGCGTAGCTTGCGCTTGTTGATCTTGCCCATCGTATTGCGGCCGAGGTCGGACACCCACTCCAGAGATCTCGGGCACTTGTAGTGCGACAAGCGCTCCCGGCACCACGCAATCACCTCAGCAGCGTCGGCTGGCGAAGCCGATTTCGCAATGGCGAGCGCTTTCAACTCCTCGCCCATCTCGGGATGCGGTACGCCGATACATGCCACATCGAGTACGTCCGGATGGTCAATCAGCACCTGCTCGGCTTCGGCCGGGTAGATGTTCACGCCGCCCGACACCACCATATCGCTGAACCGGTCGGTGATGTAAACAAAGCCTTCATCGTCCATGTACGCAATTTCGCCGAGCGTGAACACACCCGGCGCAATATGCGCCGCCGCAGATTTCTCCGGATCGTTGTGGTAAATCACGCCACGACCCGTCTCGTCCTTGAAAAACAGGCGCCCTTCGCTGTTAGGGGGCAACGGGTTGTCGTCGTCGTCCAGAATCAGTGCCTCGAACGGCGGCACTGCGCGCCCCACCGAGCCTGGGTGCTCCAGCCACTCCTCCGATGTAATCATGCACGTGGTACCCACCTCGCTCGCGCCGTAGGCATCGACGAACACCGGACCCCACCATTCGATCATTGAGCGTTTGACGTCCACCGGGCATTTCGCGCCGGTGTGACTCACCCGTTGCAGCGAGCTGACGTCGTAGCGAGCTTTCACATCGTCCGGCAGCGCGAGCAAGCGCACGAAATGCGTTGGCACCATCACGGTGTTGCCTATTTTCTGCTCTTCGATCGTGCGCAGGGTCTTCTCAGCGTCAAACTTGCCGAGAATGACCGAACGCACGCCCGCAGCGAGCAGCCGCGCACCCGACAACGGACCCGTGTGGTACATCGGCCCCACCACCAGGTGGGTACCGAACTCGCCCATAGGGCTTTGCGCTAGGTTCTGGATATGCTCGGCAATCGTGTCACCGCCCGCGAACATCGTCGGCGGCAGTTCGGTTCCTTTCGGGCGTCCGGTAGTGCCCGAGGTATACAGCAGGTTCGGCCGCGGCGGTACATCCGCCGGGGGTTCTGCGGGGTCGGCATCGGCGAGCCATGCTTCCCAGTGCGAAAGTCGCACCGGTGGCGGTACCTCGAGCTCGTCACCCAGATGCCATCCGATTACGTCCGGCACCCCCGCGAGAGCCGCTGCCGCAACCCCACGTTCAGCGGTGGCGGCGCCCACGAAAAGCACCCGCGCACCCGAGTCCGACAGAATGTACGCAACTTCCTCGGCCGTCAGGTGGAAGTTCACCGGCACAACCGATGCACCCGCGATGAGCCCACCCAGGTTGGCAAACGCCGTTTCGACCGCGTTCTCGGCAAACACGGCGACGCGGCGGGCGTCGCCCAGATCGAACCGATTCAACCCGTTGGCTGTGCGGTTCAGAATCTCATCCACATCGCCCCAGGTACACGCGCGTCGTTCGTCCCGAATCGCAATCTCATCAGGACGCTCGGCAGACAGCGGTTTCGCAAACGTCGTCATGGTCAGACCCCTTCAATCCCGTGCCCACACTGTATGGAAATTTTCCGCGAACGGCCACGGCAACCGAACCATTCGCCGGGCCCGCGCATTCGTAGGCAGCGCTCGCGCGGGCAGATCACAGCGCTCCGCCGACCCTGCGCTGTGGTATCGTTGCGCAAAACACCGACAACGATTTGGGAGGGACGCGTTGAGCGAGATCACCAACGAGACGCTGCTCGATATTCACCGGCGGATGGTGCGCATTCGCATCTTCGAAGAAACCGCCGGTAAGATGATGGAAGACGGCAAAATTCCGGGTGCTTTGCACCTGTACGTCGGCGAAGAGGCCGTGGCATCCGGAGTTATGGTGCACCTCTCCGACGAGGACCAGATCACAAGCACCCACCGGGGCCACGGGCACCTGATCGCCAAGGGCGGCGAGTTCGACAAGATGTTCGCGGAGCTGTACGGCAAGGCCACCGGCTACTGTAAGGGCAAAGGCGGCAGCATGCACGTGTCGAACCTGGACGTCGGCATGCTCGGCGCCAACGGCATCGTCGGGGGCGGTCCGCCGATCGCAATGGGCGCCGCGTTTTCGAACAAATTTCGCAAGAACGGCAACGTCGCCGTCAGTTTCTTCGGCGACGGCGCAAGCAACGAAGGCGCGTTCCACGAAGCGGCCAACATGGCCGGCCTGTACAAACTGCCCTGCGTGTTCGTCTGCGAAAACAACGGATACGGCGAATACACACCACAGCGCAACCACCAGGCGATTGTCGACGTGGCGGATCGCGCAGCCGGCTACGGCATGCCCGGTGTCGTGGTCGACGGAATGGACGCGCTGGCGGTGTACGAAGCCGCGGGCGAGGCGATCAAACGCGCACGAAGCGGCGGCGGGCCTACCCTCCTGGAATGCAAAACCTACCGTTTCTACGACCACGTGGGTGTTCGCGGCATGGGGATGAACTACCGTACCGACGAAGAACTGGAACGCTGGAAGAAGCGCGACCCGATCGTGCTGTTCGAAGAACGGCTCGCACACCAGGGCGTACTGTCGGCCGATGCAGCCCGGGCTGTGCACGACGAAATCAGCGAGCAGGTAGAAGCCGCAGTACGTTTCGCCGAGGAAAGTCCCTACCCGGAACCCGACGCAATCACCGAGAACGTGTACGCATAGAAGCGTCGAATTTCAAGCATCAACTTCCTGAAATTCAATACGTTAAAAACAAAATCGCAAGTGAGATTTAGCCATGGCTGAGGCACAGGAAAAACCGCGCACCCTCCCGTATGTATCCGCAATCTGCGAAGGCGTGCGCGAAGTGTTGCTCGAATTCGACAACGCGTTCGTCGCCGGCGAAGACGTAGGCGGCGCCGGTGGCGTGTACGGCTACTACTCTGGTCTACAGAAGGAGTTCGGCGAAGATCGCGTGGTGGATACGCCGATCTCCGAAGAAGGCATCGTGGGCCTTGGCGTAGGCGCCGCCGCTACCGGCTGCCGGCCGATCATCGATTTGATGTTCATGGATTTCCTTGGGGAGTGCATGGACGAGGTCAGCAACCAGTTGGCCAAGATGCGTTATATGTTCGGCGGCAGCGCGACCCTGCCGGTAACGATGCTGACAATGGCCGGCGCGGGCGCAAGCCTTGCCGCGCAACACAGCCAGAGCCTCGAGGCCTGGATATGCCATCTGCCCGGGTTGAAGGTGGTGATGCCGACCACCCCGTACGATGCGAAAGGCCTGATCATCTCCGCCGCGCGGGACGACAATCCGGTGATTGTGGTGCTGAACAAGATGTCGCTGGCGATGCAGGGCGAAGTACCCGAAGGGCCGTACACCATTCCGATCGGCGAAGCGAGTGTGTTGCGCCAGGGATCCAACCTCACCATCGTCGCCCTCGGGCGCATGGTGCACGAAGCGCTGCGCGCGGCCGACATGCTGAAAGACAAGGGCATCGATGCGGAGGTCATCGACCCACGCAGCCTGCAACCGTTCGATACCAACACGGTGGTGCAGTCCGTGAAGAAAACCCACCGCGCGGTGATCGTGCACGAGGCGGTACGCTTCGGCGGCTTCGGTGGCGAAATTGCAGCGCAGATTCAGGAGCTTGCGTTCGACTATCTGGACGCCCCGGTTGGACGCGTCGGCGCTCCCTTCTCTCCCGTCCCGTTCAGCCCCGCGCTCGAAAAGCACTACGTGCCGGATGCGGCGCGCATCGTTGCCGAGACGTCGGAACTGCTGGGCCTGTAGTCGCCCACAGTGCTCGGCATTGTCGCCAACCCGGCGTCCGGTAAGGACGTGCGCCGCCTGGTGGCACGCGCGTCCGTTTTCGACAATCAGGAAAAACAGGCGATTGTCGGCAGAGCGCTGATCGGCGCCGCCGCCGCGGGTGCTGATCGCATCGCCTACTACGATGACCCGCACGGTATCGTCCGGGCCGCGCTGGACGAACACGGCACCGCACTCCAAGCCGAAGCCGTCGATGCGACACAAACCAGTACGCCGTTGGATACGATCAGCGCCGCCCGCGCGATGGCGGATTGCGGTTGCACATGCGTCCTGACGCTCGGAGGCGACGGAACCAACCGGGCGTTCGCCACCGGTTGGCGCACCGCGACACTGTTGCCGCTGTCCACCGGCACCAACAACGTTTTCCCCGTGCTCACGGAAGCCACCATCGCAGGGGCTGCGGCCGGACTCATCGCATCGGGTCGGGTGACTGCGGCCGATACCGGTACGCGCCAGAAGATCATTGACGTGGACATTCACGGCGAGAGCAGCGAGATCGCTCTGATCGACGCCGTGCTGAGCCGTGAGCGTTTTGTTGGCGCTCGCGCGCTGTTATCGCCCGATCACCTGGCAGCGGCTCTACTCACCCGCGCGGACCCCGCGGCCGTGGGCATCACGTCAATCGGCGGGTTGTTGGCGCCGCACAGCGCAGACCAGCCTGGTGGTTTGTTGCTGGCGATGGAACCGCCGCCGGAGCCGTCGGAGCCTATATCGGTGTTTGCGCCGATTGCGCCGGGGTATTACCGCAACGTTTGTGTCTACGCGCATCGGCGGGTGAGCACCGGTGAAACCGTGGAGGTGACCGGTCCGGGCGTTCTGGCTTTCGATGGCGAACGCGAACGCGTGCTGCAATCGGGACAGCGCGCAACACTAAGAATCAGTACCGATGGGCCCACCATCGTGGATGTTCGCAGAACGCTCGCCGCAGCAGTCGCGGCCGGGTGTTTCACGAACATCCAGACTTGCTAGCATACGAATTCGAACGAGGGGAACAGCCGATGCCCACCGAGATTTACCTGGTGAAAGTTGGGATGAACATGACCGAAGGCGTGGTCGAGGAGTGGTACATCCCCGACGGCGGGACGGTCGAAAAAGGCGAGCTTCTGTATCGCCTCGAAACCGAGAAGGTCAATCTGGACGTGGACGCCGAAACGTCCGGTACCGTCAAACACCTGGTGGGTGAAGGGATCACCATGAACCCCGGGGACGTAGTGGGCTACATCTACGCGGAAGGCGAGACGATTCCCGACACACTTCCCGGCGCCGGCGCTGGCGGCTCCGAATCCGCGAGCCCACCTGCTCCGGAACCGGCCCAGGCATCTCCCACCACAACCAGTGCCTCGGCCGGAGGCACGCCCACCACGGGTGACGGCGGGCGCATTCTGTCGTCTCCGGCCGCGCGACGGCTGGCCGGCGAGCTGAACGTGGATATCGCCGGCCTATCCGGCAGCGGTCCCGGCGGACGGATTGTGGAAGCCGACGTGCAGGCCGCGGCAGACTCGGGTGCAAGCGCCGCAGCGGGCCCCCAGCGATCCTCCCCGATTGCCCGCCGAACGGCGCGCGAGCTCAACGTCGACATCGCACAGGTACCCGGTACCGGACCTGGCGGGCGGGTTACGAAGGAAGACGTGGAGGCGTTTGCTGCACGCAAACCCGCAGCACCGGCCGCGGCCGCTGCACCCAGCCGCGGCGACACCGAGATTCCCGTGCGCGGTATGCGCAAAACCATTGCGGCGCGCATGCACGAAAGCCTTCAAACCATGGCCCAGCTCACGATGGACATGGACGTGGTAATGGACGACGCGGTGAAGCTTCGCGAACAGCTGATTGCGGAGTGGTCCGAAGAAGGCCTTCGCCCGACCTACACCGACCTTGTGATACGAGCCGCTGCGAAAGCGCTGGAAAAACACCCGTTGATGAACAGCACCTTCAGCGACACCGCAATCACGCAACTCGGCGACATACATGTAGGCATGGCCGTCGCACTCGAAGAAGGCCTGATCGTGCCGGTCGTGAAACATGCGAACGCCATCGGCATCAAGGAACTGGCGCGCGAGTCGAAGCGCCTGGCCGACGCAGCGCGCGACGGCAACCTCGGCATCGAGGACCTGCAGGGCGGAACGTTCACGGTGTCTGCACTCGGCATGTTTGGCGTGGATTCCTTTACGCCGATCATCAACGCACCCCAGGCGGGCATCCTCGGCGTGAACCGCATCCGCGACGACGTCGCGTGGTCCGGCGATCAGCCCGTGAAGCAGAAAGTCATGCGATTGTCGCTTACATGGGATCACCGCGTGCTCGACGGCGCTCCCGCGGCGGAATTCCTGCGCAGCGTGAAAGACTATCTGGAAGGTCCTTTCCGACTGCTGTTGTAACGGCCTCGCACCGGGGATTGCGCAGGGAATGTAAGAGCAGGGAATGTAAGAATTGTGTCTCTTGCGCCCCTGAAACCCGGCGACGCGTAGCGAACTTCGCGCACGCACCGTACGCTAAAGGCGCCAAACCACCGGAGTCTACCAACCGGACCCTTGATGCGCGCTGCCATTGACAGAGACCACGCATGAGCGACCCGCTCCCTATCTCGCGCGGCGAGGCGTCGGGCGGCGATGCAACCGGCGGAGGCACGCGACTGAGCGCATCCGATCGGCGCGACCTCGCCATTGCAATCGTCGTGCTGATATTCTTTGTGTGGCTCGGTGCCCGGCTGATCTTCCCTGAATGGCAACCCTGGCGCGGCTGGATCCATACCGCATCAACCGTCGTCGGGTTGAAGGGGGAAACGGACGAACGCGATATCATCAGCCGCGCTGTAGAAACATCAGATAGCCGCCCAGAAGTCACTGCATCGGAACGCACCAAGGCACAGTACACGCCGCCGGTTCGCATGCAACGCAACGCCCAGCCCCACGGAACGACGGTTACCGGTGGGAGCACCGCGTCCACACCCTCGGACACCCCTAGGACCCCGATCACGGTTGCCGGTACCAATCCCGAACTCGCCGCGCCCGCCAAGGCAGAACCCAAGCCGGAACCTGAGTCAACCGAGACCCCAGCGCCAAACCCATCGCTCAACCCGGAACTGGATACAACACCCGCGGCCGAGACGGGGTTTGTCGAAGTTGTCAGGCCCGACGAGACCACGCCGTCCACGGTAGCGCCAGCCCAATCCGCGGTTCGCGACGACCCGACGCGCGCGATGGACGCGCGCGATCGCGACGGTGACGGCACCCCCGATGCAAACGACGATTGCCCGGACGCATCCGGCCCGTCCGCCAATCTCGGATGCCCGGCCGTCGACCTCCCGGCTGCCGACCGCGCCGTGCTGGCGCACGCCCTCGACTCGGTGGCGTTCAACATCGGAAGTGCGCGGCTGACCGATGCATCACACGCCGTGTTGGCCGACGTGGCGGACCTGATGTCGCGGTACCCCGACTATCGACTGCGAATCTCCGGGCACACCGACGCGTCGGGTGACCCCACGGCCAACCGCTTGCTCTCCGAGGCTCGCGCTCTCGCATGCGGGGTGACGTTGCAACGTCTGGGCGTCGCACCCGACCGGTTGCGCATTCGGGGCGCCGGCGCGGACGAGCCCGTGGCCGACAACGACACCGACGCGGGCCGGCGCCGCAATCGCCGCGTGGAGTTCACGGTGTTCTGATTGGCGCGCCCTGCCCCGGCGTACCGGGTGCAACCTGACCGAAAATACGGTAAAACAGGGCTGCACCGAGAGGGAACGCATCGCATGAACAGTATTGCCAATCAGGTACCGATCGCCGACGGATTATTTACATGGCCGTCTAACGACCCGCGCCTGTTGGGCAGCCGTTGCGCCGCGTGCGGAGTCGTGACGTTTCCGGCGCAACCGGGTTGCCCCGCATGTTGTGGCGAAGACACCGAGACCATTGAACTCGAACGCCGAGGCAAGCTGTGGACATGGACCGTGCAAGGATTCCTGCCCAATCGACCACCCTACGACGGACCTGAGACCCCGGAAACATTCAAACCTTTCGGCGTCGGTTACGTTGAGCTACCGGGACAGGTACGGGTGGAGACCCGCATCAAGACCGAAGACGTCGGCAAGCTGAAGATCGGAATGGACATGGAACTCGTCGTTGAGAAATACGTGGAGCGGGACGGCAAAGACGTAATCGCCTTCTTCTTCACGCCGGTGGACGAACTCTGAGCACCGGCTCGACCCGCACCAAACACATCTACCAGAGGATACAGGAATGGACGTAGCAATCATCGGCATCGGCATCCACCCGTTCGGCCGCACCGACGGTGTTTCGGGTCTGGAGCAGGGCGTGTTCGCCGCGCGGCAAGCGCTCAAGGACGTGAAGCTCGAATGGAACGACATGCAGTTTGCGTACGGCGGCAGTGCCGCTGCGGGCGCCGCAGACACCATGGTGAGCAAACTCGGTCTAACCGGATTGCAGTTCATCAACGTCTCCAACGGCTGCGCCACCGGCGGCAGCGCACTGCAATCCGCCTACATGGCCATCCAGTCCGGCATGTTCGACATCGGCATGGCGGTCGGCTTCGACAAACATCCGCGTGGCGCGTTTACCGTCGACCCGGAGAACAGCGGCCTCGGCAAATGGTACGGCGACATCGGTATGGCGCTTACGCCGCAGTTTTTCGGTATGAAGATTCAGCGCTACATGCACGAGTTCGGAATCAGCGAAGACGCGCTGGTGCGCGTGGCCGTCAAGAACTACAAAAACGGCGCGAAGAATCCCAACGCGTGGCGACGTAACGCGTTCAGCTACGAAGACGTCGCCGAATCGATGATGGTGTGCGATCCGCTACGCAAATACATGTTCTGTTCACCAGCCGAGGGCGGCTGCGCAATGATTCTGTGCCGCGCAGACAAGGCAGCCCAGTACACCTCTAAGCCGGTATTCCTCAAGGCCGTGAGCGTCAAAACGCGCCAGTTCGGGTCCTTCGAGGTGTTCTCGCAGTCGCAGGCGCTGGACCGCGCGTCCGCGCCCACGGTTCAGGCCTCGCAAGCAGCGTTCGAGATGGCGGGCATCGGCCCGGAAGACATTCAGGTTGCACAACTGCAGGACACCGAATCCGGCGCCGAAATCATGCACATGTCCGAAAACGGGTTCTGCGCAGACGGCGATCAGGAAAAATGGCTGCAGGAAGGGTATACGGAAATCGACGGCAAGCTACCCGTGAACACCGACGGCGGTTGTATGGCGAACGGCGAACCGGTCGGCGCATCCGGTCTACGGCAGGTGTACGAAGTGGCCCTGCAACTGCGAGGCGATGCTGGCGAGCGCCAGGTACCCAACGAGCCGAAGGTCGGCTACACCCATGTGTATGGCGCGCCCGGATTGAGCGGCGTAACCGTCCTGGCACGCTGAACCCGGAGACATCGTGGCACGACTCAGACTTCTCGAAGACGACGAACTGTCGGAACCGGTTCGCCAGCAGGTTGCGGCCGCGGAAGCCCGGGGTATCGACGCCTCCGCGCTCCGCGGACTGGCGCATCACCAGGAGTTCTTCGATTCCTTCAACCAGTTCTACTATCCCGCGCACAACGGCGGCTGCATCGAACCAGCGCTGAAGGAACTGGTACGGCTAAAAATCGCGCGACTTAACGATTGCTTCACGTGACTGGGCGCACGATTTCCATCGGCGATGGAAAACGGCCTCACTGAAGACAAGATCGCGGATCTGGACAGCGACGACGGCAACTTCACCGACCGGGAACGAATCGCGCTGGAGTACGCCGAACGCCTAGCCGTCGACCATCACAACATGGACGATGCGTTCTTCGAACGGCTGCGCACTCAATTTGACGAGCGCGAAATACTGGAACTCGGCATGATGGCGGGCCAGTACATCGGCTTTGGCAGATTGTTGGCGTTCCTGGATTTGACCCCGAAGTTCTGCCCCACCGATGGTTCTGACGGCGACGCCGTTTGAGCCAATCGCCGATCAGACGGCCGCCGCGGCGGCCATCAGCCCGGACAACTCATCCGCCACTACAGCTCGTTCGCTAACACGCTGATACCATTCACTCACCGCGCCATGCGTCTCGCCCGGCGCGGCGCCGAGCGTCTGGGCAAAAACAACGCATGCAAAGCTCGCGATGTCTGCAATCGAGTAGCTTTCACAAAGGAACGGCGTAGCCTGCAGTCGTCGGTCCAGTACGTCGTAGTAGCCGGAAAACCAACCAGTAGCCGTCGCTAGCGCCTCCTGATCACCGCTGCCGTCCGGCTTCATGAAACCTTCACGAATCAGGGTCGTAACCTGCGCCGCAAGCGCGTGGTCTGCCTGATCCTCCCACATGCGACATACGGCGCGATCAACTGGTGATTCGGGCAACAGCGGAGGCGACGGATGCGCCTCTTCGAGGTATTGCCAGATCAACGTTGAGTCGAACAGGCGCAGGTTGCCGTCTTCGAGTGCCGGAACCTCGCCGCGCGGGCTTGCATCCAGAAACGCCCGGGGCTTGGGTCCCCACAGGCGCTGGCGCGACCACGGGACTTCGGCAATCTCGAAGTCGAGTCCTTTCTCGCGCATATAGATGCGTACTTTCAAACTGAACGGGCTGAGCGTGCCGGACCATAGCCGCATAACGTTTCCTCAACGGATAGCGAATCGAAACCCGAGCGTAGCCGGGCGAATCCGTAGCGCCAATTACCTCGCAGGTTACGAAGGGTCCGCCGGTCAGTACGAAATGGATTGTTCCCGTTTGACCCAGCGGCCGTTCTCCACCTGGGACAACACCGATTGCGTCGCCCCGCTGTGTTTATCCGGCGCAAAGCTCAACTCGTATCCGAAAGGTCCGGTGTACTGGTCAATGCTTTCGAGCGCTTCGATCAGCCGATCTGTCGTCAGTTCCCGCCCCGCTCGCTCCAGCGCAGCGATCAACAGGTCGGCACCACGATAGCCTTCCATAGCGGCGAGTCCCGGATCGGCATCGAACGCTTCCCGGTAACGGTCCCACCAGGCTCGCACACCCGGTTCCATCTCGTCGTCGGCGTACAGGCGCGCGATGTGGACGAACGCGTAGTAACCCTGGCCGCTCTCCTGATCGGCAATCACTTGCGCATAAGCGGCGTTGTTGCCCACCCAATCGACGTCTGTCCAACCCATCTTGCGCGCGGCATCCAGCACGAGGATCGTGTCGCGGTGCACCGTCCCCATCAGCACGAGATCGCACCCCGCATTCTTCAGGCGCAAGATCGCGGCGGTAAACTCGCTTTCGGTGGGCTTGTGTGCCGACCGTTCCACCAGTGAACGATCCATCACTGCCAACTGATCCTGTACAGCCTCCAGAATCTCCTGCCCGTAGTCTGTGTCCTGATAAATCGTACAGACCGCCTCGCGGCCACGTTCCTCCACGAAGTATTTCACCGCGGCGCGCACTTCGTCGTAGTAGATGCCTCGCTGAGTGAACTTCAGTGGGTGGCGGGGCTCCACCATCGACCGCGCACCGGTGATCGGAAACAGATTGGCCACACCGGCGTCGAACTGTTTCGTCATCACAGCATTGTTGGTGGGCGTACCCACGTTAAGAATCATCGCAAACACCTTGTCGCGATTGATCAGCTTGTTGGCTGCCTGAATGGCTTTGGGTACCTGGTAACTGGTGTCTTCAACAATAAATCGAATGCGGCGACCGTGGACGCCACCCGCCGTGTTCTGCTCATCAATGCGCATGCGGGCGCCGTTGGTCGCGCCAATGCCCCAGATCGCCGTTGCGCCGGACAGGTCGGTGTGCGATCCAATCAGAATCTCGTCGTCGCTCACCCCCTGGGTAGGAAAGGCACCCGCCGCGGCTGGCTGTTCGTTGCCCGCTGGGGCACCTTCAGTACCCCGCACGTCGTCTGCGGAATCTGTGCCGCACCCACCGATACCGAGCAGCACCAGGCATCCGAATCGGCCCGCGTGTAACCGCCACGAGCGCCCGAAACGTTCGAGTAAGCCGTTGCCTAGCTCGCCTTCATGGAATGTGTCGTGCTGTTTCATCTGACGGATATGCTCCTGAGTGTCTTTTGGTTATCGGCGCTAGCATGCGCCCCGTCCATGTCAATACATCTGCTCGATCAGATCCGCATACTTCGTGTTCACCACTTTGCGTTTGAGTTTCATGGTTGGGGTCAGCTCTTCGTCTTCCGGATCGAGGAGTTGATCGATCAGACGAAACTTCTTGATGGTCTCAACGCGCGCAAACTTGCGATTTACCGCCTCGATTTCTTCCCACACCAGATCCTGAACCGCTTCGGTATGACACAGGCTCGTGTAATTCGTGAACGGAACATCCTGATCCTGGGCGTACTTGGTTACGTTGTCCTGATCGATCATAACGAGACACGTGAGGTACGGGCGCCGGTCACCTACCACCACCGCATCGGATATGTACGGCGAAAACTTCAACTGATTTTCAATCTCACTCGGCGTGATGTTCTTGCCGCCTGCGGTGATGATGATGTCCTTCATTCGATCGACAATGTAGAGAAAGCCATCCTCGTCGACGCGGCCCACATCGCCGGTGTGCAGCCACCCCTGTCGAAATGTTTCCGCCGTCTTCTCCGCCTTGTTCCAGTAGCCGCGAATAACCCCCGGCCCCCGAATCAGAATCTCCCGGTCCGGCGACAGCACCACTTCCGTACCCGGCGTCGCTTTGCCGATGCTGCCAATTCGGAACGCACCCGGAAGATTGGCCGTGGCGATCCCGGTGCACTCTGTCTGGCCATAAACTTCGTACATCGGACGCCCGATGGCCCAGAACCAGTCGATCAGATCCGGCGCAATCGGCGCTGCCGCGGTAGAAAGCCAGCGGCAATTTTCAATGCCGAGGAGCGTTCGGATATTCTTGAATACCAGTCGATCCGCCAGCCAGACAGCCAGGCGTGAACCCGGACCCAGAGGTTCGCCGGTTTTCAGACTGTGCGCCCGGCGCTCGCCCCAGCCCATTGCCAACCGATACGCCCAGCGGCCGATTCCGGTGGCCTCTTTCAACTTGATCGCGATCGTGGAGTACTGCTTCTCCCACACCCTGGGCACCGCGAAGTGGATCGACGGCGCCACTTCCTGTTGGTCCTGGGTTGCGGTCTCCAGTTCCTCCACCAGATTGACCACCGAACGGGCCTCGATCGGCGAGAACGTGTAGAACATTCGCCCCGCGACGTGTGCAAGCGGCAGAAAACCCAGCTGCTCGTCGTCCGGATAAATACCGTACACGCGCTGCAGGTTGATCATCATATAGAGCATGTTGCGCTGCGAGATCATCGCGCCTTTCGGCGGGCCGGTCGTCCCCGACGTATACGTGAGGATCATGAGATCGTCCGGGTGTGCGCTGCCGATGGCCGCATGCCACGGATCGTCGTCCACGTCCGCCTGTTCGGCGCCGAGTTCGAGCAGTTCATCAAAGCTCAAACACTGCGGATCGGTAAAGTTCCGCAGGCCCTCCATGTCGAAGATGATGATCTTCTCGAGTGTCGGCGTCTGCTCGCGTACCTGCAGCACTTTGTCCAGCTGCTCCTCGTCCTCTGCGAAGTAGAAGCGCGTGCCGCTGTCGTTGATCAGGTATTCCACCTGGTTGGGCGCGTCCGTGGGATAGACGCCATTGGTGACGCCGCCGGCACAGATGACCCCTAGGTCCGCGAACATCCACTCTTTGTTCACTTCGCTCGCAATGGAGCAGACATCGCCGCGTTGAAAACCGAGCGCCATCAAACCCAAGCCGACCTTCCGAGCGGCATCGCCGTAGTCTGCCCAGGTGTACTCGTTCCAAATACCGAAGTCCTTCTCCCGCAACGCGAGCTTGTCACCGTTTTCGGTAACGCGTTTCCAGAACAGCTGCGATACGGTGGCGCACCCGTCCACCAATACGCTGTCTGCAGAGGATTCCGCTATCGCCATGTCTTTCGCTGCTTCCACCGGCGGCGTCCGCGCACGCCTTCGTCTTTTTGTCCGAGGTAGAACTCCTGGATGTCCGTCGCGGAGCGCAACTTGGCGCACGTATCCTCCATAACGATGCGCCCGTTCTCCATCACATACCCGAACTGCGCTACGTCGAGCGCCATCTTTGCATTCTGTTCAACCAGCAGGACGGTTAGCCCTTGTTCGCTGTTAAGGCGCGTAATGATCCGGGCTATCTCGGAAACCAGTAACGGCGACAGCCCCAGCGACGGTTCATCCAAGAGCATCAGGCGCGGTTTGAGCATCAAGCCGCGGCCGATCGCGAGCATCTGTTGCTGCCCGCCCGACAGGACGAGCGCTTGTCGTTTGCGCAATTCCCGCAGTATCGGAAAGTAGTCGAACACCAGCGCCAGGTCGTCCGCAACATTGCCGTCGCGCCTCGAATACGCACCCATGCGGAGATTGTCTTCAACCGACAGAAACGGAAACACTTCCCGGCCTTCCGGCACGTGCGAAATGCCAAGCCGCGCGATGCGGTCCGGGTCGCGGCTGGTGATGTTGTCGCCCGCAAATCGAACGCTGCCTTTCTGCGGATCCATGGCGCCGCTGATTGTCTTCAGCACCGTCGTCTTACCGGCGCCGTTCGCACCCAACAGCGCAACAATGCGGCCTTCCTCAACCGCCATGCTGACGCCCCGGATGGCCATGATTGGTCCGTAGTAAGTTTCCACGTTGGCGAGTTCGAGCAACGCCACGTCAGTCTCCAAGGTAGGCGCGGACGACGTCCGGATGCGTCTGCACCTGCTGCGGATCGCCGATGGTGAGCACGCAACCATCCGCCAGCGCCATCACGCGATCGGACGCGCGGCCGACCAGATTCATGTCGTGTTCTACCATCAACACGGTAATGCCGAGTTCTTCGTTGATGTCTTCGAGCCAGAACGACAGATCTTCGGTTTCCTCCGGATTGAGACCCGACGACGGTTCGTCCAGCAACAGCAGCGACGGCTTCAGACACAGCGCTCGTGCAATCTCGACCATCTTGCGCACGCCGTACGGCAGATTGGCAATGGTCTGTTCGCGGTAAGCGCGCAAATCCAGCAAGTCGATCACATCCTCCGCGGTTCTGCGGAAATCGAGTTCCTGCGTGCGGACCCGGGGTAGAAACAGCAATTCTGAAAAGAACCCGGTACGGCGACGAATGTGGCAGCCGATCAAAAGGTTCTTCAACACCGTTTCCTGGTCGAAAAGCTCCGTGTTCTGAAACGTGCGCGCAATCCCCAGTTCCGCCACCCGGTGCGGGGCGGTTCGCGTGAAATCCTGACCGTCCAGACGCATCGAGCCGTCGTCGACATCGTAAATCCGGCTCAGGAGATTGAAGATGGTCGTCTTACCAGCGCCGTTTGGCCCCACAATACTGAAGACTTCACCGGACTCGACCGAAAACGACACATCCTGCACCGCCTTAACGCCGCCGAAGCTCACCGAGACGTTGTCCACATCGAGCATCGTCATCGCAGCCGCTCCGTGCGCAGAAACGATTTCTGACGCTTGTACGTTGCCTTCCGGTACAGCGGAAACTCCTCGAAATACAGACGGATCTTGCGCCAGCGCCCGTAAATGCCGAGCGGTTCATAGATTAGAAACAGCACCAGAATCAAACCGAACACCCCAGGCTCCAGCCCGGGCATCTGCGCCACAGCCGGCGGCGCGAGATCGCGAAAAATGGCCAGGGCCTGCGGCAACAGACCAATGAAGATGGCGCCGAAGATCACACCGTGCATTGACCCCAGACCACCCACCACCACCATCAGCAGCAACTGAATCGACGTCAGCAACGTAAACGCATCCGGCGCCAGATAGCCGACTCGGTGCGCGAACAGGCCGCCCGCCAGACCCGCAAACCCGGCCGATATCGCAAACGCCTTCGTTTTGGTACCGGCAAGCCAGATACCCATGCTTTCGGCCGATATCTCGGAATCGCGGATGGCAACCATCGCCCGGCCCGTGGGACTACGCAGAATGTTGAGCCCGGCCAACAGACCCAGCACGAGAACCCCGAGACACAGGTAATAGAAGGCAACCGGTTGTGTGACGGAAACGCCGGCCACGGTCGTATCCGGCACGAGCAGACCGCGGAAACCGCCGGTTACGCTCTCCCAGTGCGTAAGCACCTGCTCGACGATGACAGCGAACGCAAGCGTGGCTACCGCAAGGTAGATGCCGGTCATACGAAGGCTGGGTAACGCCATCAGCGCGCCCACCGCGGCAGTGAACAGCGTTGCCATCACGAGCGAGCCCGCAAACGGTACGCCGGCGTTGAGCAGCACCGTGTGTGCGTACGCGCCGATGGCAAGGAACGCCGCATGACCAAGGCTCACCAGTCCGGTATAACCCACCAGCAGCATCAGCCCTATTCCGGCGATCGCATAGATGAATACCTGGGCAAACTCCCCCAGATAGAACACGTCGAAGAACAGTGGCGCTGCCAGCGCCGCAGCCGCAAGCAGTGCATACCAGAAACGCTGGCCCGCATGCTGAAACAGCGCAAAGTCCTGGCGGTAGTCTGTTTTGCGGATGAAACGCATGTTCGCCGGCTAAACCTTTTTCTGCTGCATCGTCGCAAACAACCCTTGCGGCCGAACGAGCAGCATCACCAGCAGCAGCACGTAAGCGCTCGTTTCGGAAAATCCGGGAGGCAGGTACAGGCCCGCAAACTGTTCCACGACGCCCACCAGCAGCCCTCCCAGCACCGCGCCCGGCAGACTGCCGAAGCCCCCGACGATCGCCGCGGCGAAAGCCTTGATACCCACAAAGCCAATCAGCGGATCCACCAGCGACACCGGTGCAGTGAGCACGCCGGCGACCGTGGCGATCACCGCGCCCAACGCCCAGACGACCGAGTAGATGCGTTTGACCGGTATGCCGACATAGTAAGCGGCCAGCTGGTTCTGTGACGCCGCCTGCATGGCAACACCAAGGCGGCTGAATCGGAAGAACAGGTACAGCGCGGCACACAACAACGCTGTACCGACCATGATCGCGAGGTTTTCGTAACCAACAACCAGACCACCAATCTCGATCACGCCGCCAGAGTACGGCGTGGGCAGCGTCCGCGTTTCACTGCCCCAGATGGCCGACGCCAGCGCGCGCAGTATGAAACCGAGTCCGATCGTCAGCATCAGCACTGCGAAATGCGGTTCGCCGATCATCGGTCGGATAACGAGCCGCTCCAGTGTTATCCCGAAGATACCCATAACGACAATCGCCGCGGGAATGCCGAGCCAGAACGGCCAACCGAGGACGCCGACGAAGGTGATCGCGACGAACGCGCCGATCATCATCACATCGCCCTGCGCAAAGTTGACCATTTCGGTCGCTTTGTAAATCAGCACGAAACCGAGCGCTACGAGACCGTACACGCAGCCCTGCGAAAGTCCGCTGACGATCAGCTGAAGTACTTCCACGCGTTGTTTTCACCAGGTATTGCCGCTATTGTCCCGCTGAAATCAACCCATAACAAGCGGGGAGGAACGCAACCATGATGACCGGTGAGGCATACCGCAAATCGCTCGACGATGGGCGCGAAACCTACTTCGAGGGCAAACAGGTCGACGACGTCGCCAACCACCCCATTCTGGGTATCACCGTCGATTCTGCGGCCGCCGGTTACGACCGCTTCTTCAAGCCCGAAGCCGGCGCGGTCGGCGATTTCATGATGGTTCCCGGTTCTGCCGAAGAGCTGCGTGAGCAGGTGGAACTGCACGAAACGGTGGATCTGCTGACGCACGTTACTTATGCGTCCATCATGACCCTGCTAACCGCCGCAGACCGGATCGAATCCGAATTGCCGGAGAACGCCCGCCGCATCCGGGACTACGTGAAGGACGCTCAGGCCAAAGACCTTCGCATCACACAGTGCATCACCGATGCGAAAGGCGACCGCAGCCGCCGCCCGAGCAATCAGGACGACCCCGACGCCTACGTCCGGATCATCGAACGCCGGGACGACGGCATTGTGATCCGGGGTGCGAAGCTGCACATCTCTGCGGCCTCGATGGGTCACGAACTGATGACCATTCCCACCAAGTCCATGAAACCCGGCGAGGAAGACTACTCCGTTGCCTGTATGGTCCCGGTCAACGCACCGGGGGTGAAGATCATCAATACCACCTATGCTCCGCGCCACGAGGACACGCGGGATTTCCCGATGTCCGGACGCCATCACACGCCCGAAGGCTTCGTAATTTTCGACGACGTCTTCGTGCCGAACGAGCGCGTGTTTCTCGATGGTCATCCGGAGTTTGCGGCGGTGTTTGCCCACTCCCTTGGTCTATGGGAACGCCTGGGCGGGTTGTCGGCCATGGTCAATTCGTACGATTGCCTGGTGGGGTTCGCGCAGCTCGTCTCGGAATCGAACGGGCTGGAACGCGTTGGTCACATCAAGGAAAAGATCTCGGAAATGATGATCAATGCGACGCTGATCCGGGCCAGTCTCGAGGCGGCGATCGACAACTGCAGCGTTACCAGCGACGGCGCCGCGTTTCCGAACGAACTCTATATAAACGTCGGCAAATACCATGGAGCCGCCAACTACGCGCTGATGGTGCGGCACCTGCACGACATTGCCGGCGGCAGCGTACTGACCGCACCCAGCGTTGCCGACCTGGAAAGCGAAAGTACCGGGCACCTCGTGCGCAAGTACATGGGTACCATGCAATCCGTGGACGGCGCATACCGCACGAAGCTCTTTCACGCGATTCGCGATTACACCGCAGACGCCCTCGGTGGATGGCACGCGGTAACCAACATTCAGGCGGGCGGCGGCCTGTACGCGCAACGGATCGTCTCGCGAATGCACTACGACATAGAAGGGGCGAAACAGCGGGCGCTGGAGCTCGCGCATCTAACCGCGTGAACGGGCACGGACTACGACCGGCTTGAACGTTGCCGAACACATCGTCGCACGGCTCCACGCAGAGGGCATCGACACGCTGTTCGGCATTCCCGGTAACCACAATCTGGCCTTTCACCGAGCACTTGCCCCCACGTCCATCGACCACGTTACGGCCCGCCACGAGCAGGGGGCGGGATTCATGGCGGACGGCTACGCGCGGGCTACGGGCCGGGTCGGTGTCTGCCTGCTGATAAGTGGGCCCGGGGTCACCAACGTTCTGACAGCAGCAGCCCAAGCGCTGGGTGATTCGAGCCGAATGCTGATCATCGCGACCGAAAGTCGGCGTGGCGGTCAGACGGGCCTGCTGCACGCGCTGCCGGATCAGCTGGCCGTTGCGCGCGGCGTGTGTCGGGCCGCGTTCTCGATCGACACGCCAGAGGACACAGGCCCGGCGCTCGATAACGTGTTCGCCGAGTTGACCGACGGCATACCGGGTCCCGTCTACCTGCAGGTTCCCACGGACGTCGTAGAGGCCAACTCAGGTGCGAGCAACGCAGGCTCACCGACGGTGCACCGCGACGCGCCGGTCTGCTCCGATGACGAGATTCAGCAGGCCGCCGACGTGCTCGCGCATGCGGCATCGCCGCTGATCGTCGTCGGCGGCGGCGCTGCCGACGCCGGAGACGAACTACGGCAACTGCTCAGTATCTGGCCGGCGCCGGTACTGAACACCGTGAACGCCAAAGGCCTGCTGCCGGCGAGCCACCCGCTGCACGTGGGCGGAAGCCCGTCGCTGGCGTGCCACCGCGCGGCGTTTAGAGCCGCAGACGCAGCATTGATCGTCGGGAGCGAGTGCGCAGAAACGGACTACGACCTGCTCATGCAGGGCGATCCGACGTTTCCGGAGACCGTGGTACGAATCGACTGCAATCCACAACACCTGCACACCAACGTTCGCGCAGACGTAGCGCTGTGCGGCGATGCAGCCCGATGCATGGCGCAGCTTGCCGAACGTCTGAGCCAACGCCCGCCCGACGCTGCACTGGAAGCCGCCGGGGCACTACGGCGAGCCACCCGCGACGAGCATCACTATCACCGTGATTTCGAAACGCTGTTTCGCATCGTTGAGTCACACTTCGGAGAGGGAGTAGTCGTGGGCGATTCGTGCCGCCCCACGTACTACGCCACCTGGATGTACGAACCATCGCGGCCCCGATCCTACTTCCACAGCGTTGCCGGTTACGGAACTCTCGGCTTCGCGATCCCGGCCGCGATCGGCGCTGCGTTGGCGCGTCCCGACGACCGCGTTCTGGGCATCATCGGTGACGGCGGCGCCCAGTTCACCATCGCCGAACTGGCCGTGGCCGCACACCTGCTGATTGGCGTAACCTTTCTGATCTGGAACAACAACGGCTATGCCGAGATCGTGAACAGTATGGCCGGTAGCGGCACACTGACGCAGGCAGCCGAGATCGAAGCACCTGATTTCCAGTCGCTCAGCAGCGCGTTCGGCTGCGACTACATACACGCCGATTCGTTTGAAGACCTCGACCAACTGTTCTCCAACCGCCGGGACGTCACGGCCGCGCGCGGCGGTCCACTGGTTGTTGAAGTCACGGAATCCGCACTCATCCGATCACCGAGCGGCCAATGGTATTGAGCGGCCCTGGCTTGTCCCGCCTGGCGGATCGGCTGATGGAGCCGGGACGCGACGTGTGGCGTGTGCACTACGACGCACAGCGCCGCAAGGATGCCGGCGAGAACGTGATACTGATGAGTGTCGGCGACCCGGATTTTCCAACGCCCGATGCAATCACGCGGCACCTGGTGGAGCGGATACGCGCCAACCGTACGCACTACTCGCCCGCGGCCGGCGAACCGGAACTGCTGAGCGCACTCGCAGCCCTGGAAACCCAGAGCACAGGCAGGCCGTTCGTTCCCAGCCAGTTCGCCGTGTTTCCAGGCGCTACGGCCGCGCTCTTCACGGCATTGTCTGCGCTGCTCGACCCCGGCGACGAGATTCTCGTTCCCGATCCCATGTACGTGGGCTACACCGGTCTGTTCACCGCAACCAACCTACGCCCGGTAACCGTACCGCTGGACCTGCAACGCGGCGGCGCTATCTCGCTCGAACGCATCAAAGCCGCTGCGACGAGCACCACCCGCGCGCTCCTGGTGAACACGCCCGGCAACCCGTGTGGCAACGTGATCGACGCGCAAACCCTGACGGAAGTAGCTGGCTGGTGCCGCGACCAGAACATCTGGTTGATTGCGGATGAGGTCTACAGCCTCATCACCTTCGAACAGCCGCACGTGTCGTTACTCAACTGCACCACAGACCTCGACAATGTGGTGGTGATCGACGGACTGTCCAAATCCCACGCCATGTCCGGCTGGCGCGTCGGCTGGGCCGTGGGCGGCGAACGCGCGATCGACGCGATGGTGGCGTTTTCGGGCGCCGCGTTCTTCGGCGTCAGTCAGTTCATACAGGACGGGGCCGCGTTTGCGCTCGCCACAAACATCGCACACGTCGAACACATGCGGGCTGCGTATCACGAGCGCAGGGACTTCATGATGCCGCGCCTGCGACACATGGGCCTCGACGCAATCGAGCCCCAGGGCGGCATGTTCGTAATGGTCGACGTCAGCAGCGTGTCACGCGACGGCGAGTCGTTTGCGGACCACCTGCTGCAGCACGCTGGTGTTTCGGTGATTCCAGGGCGAGGTTTCGGAGAAACCACATCAGCTTACGTACGCGTGAGTCTGACCCACGACATCGCCACACTCGACGACGCCCTCACCCGTATCGAAAACGCGCTGCCCGACATTCAGCGCGCGCTCGCAAACCGCTGAGCCAAGGGCGCACCACGCGAGCCGTACCCGCCGAAACCATTGTACGGACCCCGGTCGCTCAGCTACGCTCTGCCGATGCACTCACTACCGTGGCCCTGGCCTGCACGATGGGTGCGCCCTGTGCGGGCAGCGACAACACCTGGTTAGCGGCTGCCTGCAGCACACTCAACTCCGCAGGCACGCGCGTCTGCCGGCCGTCCGCGAGTAGCAAATCAACCTGCACGACAACGCCGTAAAGGGGTGCCTGCGTTACGTTCGCCACCTGCAACAACAGCCCACCGTCTGGCGCGGCACGAACCGCAGTACGTACATATTTGCCCGGCTGCCTGGGCACATCGAGCCGCAACAGGCTCGCCATCGCGGTGCGTCCCGCGTCACCCTGGGCTTCACTGGCAGCCTGATAGTATTCGACCGCTGCATCCTGATCGCCCTGCGCTTCCGCGACCTCACCCAACGCCTGATACGCCACCGCGGTGGGTAGCAGCTCAAGTGATTTCTCCAGATCCGCGCGCGCCGGGCCGAGGCGCTTGAGCGCCTTGTTCGACATACCTCGGCCGATGAAGTGTGCGAAAAAATCCCCACCACGATCGAGCGCGCGGTCGTAGTTTCTACGCGCATCGGCGAACCGCTTCTGCCGGTAACGGATGTCACCGCGAAGGCCGTGAAAGTGGGCTTCCCGTGGTTGCGCTTCGATCGCAGACGATACCAGTGCAATCGCCTGGCCAATGTCGCCTTCTTTCAGCGCCTTGCGCGCATCGTCGTAGGACGCGTACGCCTTGGCATCGCGCCGAACCGCCACCAGAGCTTTCTCCAATGCCGGGCCCCCAAATGCCGAGGCTTGCGGAAACTCCGCCTTGAGTGGATCCACCTGCGTGCGGTTGTTTGCAACCCGTTCCTGGGACGGCGGGTGACTGGAGAAGAGTCCCTGAATCCAATTGGTTTGTCTATTTTCGGAAAGGCGAACGAACGTTTCCTGCAGCGTTACCGCCGCGTGCGGATCGTAGCCCGCCTTCGCCATGTACCGCGTGCCATAGAAATCCGCCTCGCGTTCAGCATCCCGGCCGAATTTCTGCGTCACCAATCCGGCGGCAACCTGACCTACTCCAACCAGCGTCTGCGCATACTCGTTGTTGCGCGTGCCGATCATTGCGGCAATCAGCGCGCCCTGCAGCAGCAGCCCGCGTTCCATTGCCTTGGCGCCGTGTCGGGCAGTGGCGTGCGCAGCTTCGTGCCCGAGCACGGCAGCCAGCTCCGCCTCGTTACGCAGTTCTGTCAGCAGCCCACGGTTAATCGCGATCTTGCCGCCCGGCAGCGCCCAGGCATTGGGCACCGAGTTGTTCAAAACCACAAACTCGTATGGCAGCGCTACGCCGCTCGCGGCCGCGACTTTCTGTCCGACACTGTTTACGTAGGTCGACAGCGCCGGGTCCACCTGATACACGCCGCCCTGCATCTGCTGGGCTGGCACGTAGTTCTTGGCCCCGATCGCGATCTGCTGATCCATCGACACGAGCCCGAGTTCGCGCTTGCCGGTAGCAGGATTGACGACACAGCCCGCAATGGTTGCAACCACTGCGGCAATGACGA
Source organism: Candidatus Azotimanducaceae bacterium (assembly GCA_965216695.1). Classification (GTDB taxonomy): domain Bacteria; phylum Pseudomonadota; class Gammaproteobacteria; order Pseudomonadales; family Azotimanducaceae. The sequence continues at coordinate 1,294,933 of OZ244212.1, forward strand.
TCCATCCGAATCGATGCATGAGGTGCCCTCCGCGTATTGATTGGTTATCCATGTTCCTCATACAGGTTTCCGCTGCACATTTCACTTACACACCTCGCTTACGCATCGCCCGGGTTTTTGCACACTTTGTGCGAACCAGCGCAATCTTGCGCATCCCGGTCGCTGCTAGAGTGCGCGTCTAGCAGTGGTGGTGGTAATGATGCCAGATCGACAGGAATCCCGGCTGGTGAAGGTTAAACGCGAACTGACCAGCCTTCAGCACGAGTTCCAGCAACGCCGGGCGGATGGCCGGCCCATGCCCCGCAGCGTTGCCCGCGCCTACGAACAGGCGATCTGGCGCCGCCGCAGGCTTTTGGACCGCCCCGCGTAGCGGCCTGAGCGTTCCATATTGCCTCCAGATTTGGTTGCGAAATTTTCAAGCATTGGCGCCTACTATCTGTAATGTTACTGAGCCTTGGCACGGACCCAAGATGAAGTCGGAGATTTCTGCACTACTCGCCTCGATGAAAGCCCCGGAGCATACCTCGGTAAGCGCCTCGGCCCACACGTCGGCGACCCTCCAGACTAACTATTTCAACGAATTGGATGGGGCTGCGGAAAACGAACTGTCGGCACAGGAAAGCGCATTACTCCTCGGCGCGCTTTTCGCGCTGGCAGCTACACTGACCTGCTTTGTCTGGCTATAGCCTGGGCTCGGGACAACCCCAACTCTCCAAAAGACCTAAAGACCAAATGGCGCCCCGCGAAAGCGGGGTTTTTTTTTGCCTCGCGGAACCCGTTATGATTCGTCGGGCACAGGGAGGCACCGATGAAATATCTGCACACCATGGTCCGCGTTACCGACGTGGACGCGTCGCTCGATTTCTACTGCAATAAGCTTGGACTCGAAGAGCTGCGCCGATACGACAACGAGCCTGGCCGATTCACCCTGATATTCCTGGCAGCGCCGGGCGACAGCGAAGCTCAGGTGGAACTCACCCACAACTGGGACCCGGAAGCCCTGGACGGCGGCCGCAATTTCGGACACCTGGCGTACCAGGTAGACGACATCTACGCCGCGTGCGAGCGACTTGCCGCCGGGGGCGTCGTGATCAACCGACCACCGCGCGATGGCCGGATGGCCTTCGTCCGCTCGCCGGACGGCATATCCGTTGAACTTCTGCAGCGCGGCGATGCGCTGGCACCCGCGGAGCCCTGGGCTTCGATGCCCAACACCGGAGATTGGTAGCGCAATCGGTCCCAATCCAGTCAACACACCCTCAGGAGAGACCAACACAATGAAACTCTACAACTCGCTTGGCCCGAACCCTCACGTGGTACGCATGTTCGCAGCCGAAAAAGGCATGACGGTACCCATGGAAGAGGTCGACATTATGGCGGCCGCCAACCGCCAGGCATCCTATCTGGAACGCAACCCCGCCGGACAACTGCCCTGTCTGGAACTCGACAACGGTGACCATGTCGCGGAGATCACCGCCATCTGCGAATACCTCGATGAGGTGGGCGACGGACCGTCGCTGATCGGTGAGACCCCTGAGCAGCGCGCCGCGACCCGGATGTGGACGCGACGGGTGGACCTGAACGTGTGCGAGCCCATGGCAAACGGTTTTCGTTACGCCGAAGGCCTGCAACTGTTCAAGGACCGGATCACGACGCTGCCGGAGGCCGCCGAAGGTCTCAAGCGAATTACGCGCGAGAAACTCGAGTGGCTGGACGGTCTGATGGAAGGCAAGCAGTTTCTTACCGGCGACAGCGTGTCGTTGGCCGATATTCTGCTGTTCTGCTTCCTGAACTTTGGCAAGTCGGTCGGGCAGCCCTACGACGAAAACCTGGCCAACCTGCATGCCTGGTTTCAGCGAATGGAACAGCGGGACAGCGCCACAGCCTGACGCGCGCTCGACAGCACAGAATCCGGGCGCCGTCCGTCACAGACGGCGCCTTCGGTGGGGTGTGTGTGCTAGCGGCACACCACGCTTTCTGTTACCTTTGGTAGCACTTTTTGTGACATCGTGCACATGCGCGCAACCTACCTCACCGCCATCCTGATCGCGGTCGGGATCGGTTTGTGGTTGTTTTCCGGGCAGCTCGGCAAAGAATCGCCACCGCCGCACCCGACCCTGGCCGAATTGAACCGCACCAACGCCGCGAGTCGAGCCGACGACGCGCCGGTGCGCATTCGTGCGCGCGTCGTTCACGCCTCGGAACAGCAGCGCGCAGTTCGCGTGCGCGGGCGCACCGAAAACAAGCGTACCGTCGAAGTTCGTGCCGAAACCACCGGCAGAATCACCGCCCGATCGATCGAGCGCGGCGACGCGGTCGAACGGGGCGACGTACTATGCCGGGTGTCGCTGGAGGACCGGGAAGCGCGGCTCACCGAGGCACGGGAGTCGCTCAACCAGGCACGCATTGAGTATCGCGGCAGCTTAAAGCTGCGCGACCGGGGCTTTCAGTCGGAAACCGCCATCGCCCAGGCCAAAGCCCGCATGGCTGCAGCCGAAGCCAATCTGGCGGCGCGCCGCCTGGATATCGAACGCACATTCATTCGGGCGCCGTTCGACGGGTTGGTCGAGGACGTGCAATTGGAGGTCGGTGATTTCGTTACGCCAGGCAGTGCCTGCGCCACCATCGTGGACCTGGATCCGATGCTTCTGGTGGGGCGCGTATCTGAGAAGGATGTGCTTGCCACCCGCGTGGGTGAACATGCCGAAGGCGTCACCGCCAACGGTCAACGCGTGAGCGGCAAGATTTCGTTCGTCGGCCAACAGAGCGACCCCGCAACCCGTACATATGCCCTCGAAATCGAAGTGCCGAACCCCGACTTTTCGTTGCGCAGCGGCATTACCACCGAAATTCTCGTGCCGGTGGAGACGGTTGCGGCGCATAAGATCAGTCCCGCCCTGTTCGCCCTGGACGACGAAGGCAGCATCGGCGTGCGTACGGTCGACGCAAACGACCGGGTCGAGTTTCACCGCGTCGAAGTAGTCCGCGATGACGTAGACGGCGTTTGGGTGACCGGATTGCCCACGATCAGCACGGTGATCACCGTAGGCCAGGAACTCGTCGTCGCCGGACAGGAAGTCGACGTCACCTATGAGCCCTCCGGTGAAATGCCGGCCGCCGCACCTGAAGGCACCTCCCGCAAACCCTCCGGCGCGGCCCGGCAAGGGGCTAACTCGCCCACACTCGCGAAACCTATGGCCCAGGCCGGCCTCACGAAATCGTGAACAGCTTCATCGAGGCTGCGATCGGCCGCACGCGCACCACGCTGCTGCTGATGCTGATGGTCGCGCTGTCCGGCGTTATTGCATACCGCGCGATACCAATCGCGAGCGAACCACACATTGAAGTCCCGTTCTTCATCGTTACCGTATTCCACGAGGGCATCTCTCCGGAGGATTCGGAGCGACTGCTCGTTATGCCGCTCGAGATCGAGCTGCGGCGGGTCGAAGGGGTCGACGAACTCACCGCGTACGCGTCCGAAGGCTACGCCAACATCATTGTCGAGTTCGACGCCAACTACGAGCTGGACCAGGCGCTGCTGGACGTGCGCGAGGCCGTCGACCGTGCCAAGCCCGAGCTGCCGAGTACCGCGGAAGAACCGATCATCCGCGAGGAATCCACCGAAGACTTCCCGATCATTCAGGTGAATGTCGTCGGCGACGGCGTTCCGGAACGCATGCTCTACAACGCCGCGATCGAGCTGCGCGACGACATCGAATCGATCCCAACGGTGCTGGATGCCGAGCTGCAGGGGCACCGCGAGGAACTGCTGGAAGCGGTCATCGATCCGACTGCGCTCGAGGCTTACCAGGTGTCCAGCGAACAGCTGATCAACACCATCGTGCGCAACAACCGCCTGATACCAGCGGGTTCACTCGACACCGGCCAGGGACGTTTCTCGGTCAAGGTTCCGAGCGTGATCGAAGAAGCGCGCGACGTGTTCGACCTGCCCATCAAGACCAGCGGCGATACGGTCGTTACGCTGCGCGACGTGGCGACCATTCGCCGAACGTTCAAGGATCGTGAACGCTACGCCCGCGTGAACGGCAATACGACGCTGTCGCTGAATATCATCAAGCGCGCCAACGGCAATGTGATCGAGACGGTAGACGCCGTTCGCGCCATCGTTGAGCGACACCGCGAAACCCTGCCGACAGCAATCGACATCCTCTACACACAGGATCAGGCGCCGTTTGCGGAACAGCAGGTTGTAGAACTGCAGGGGAACATTCTGACCGCGCTCGCGCTCGTAATGGTACTCGTGGTTGCAGCAATGGGCCTGCGCAGCGGCATCATCGTAGGCCTCGGTATTCCGCTGTCGTTTCTGTTCTCAATGATCTTCATCTATCTGCTCGGCTTCACCTTCAATTTCATGGTGATGTTCGGAATGCTGCTGGGTCTGGGCATGCTGATCGACGGCGCGATTGTCGTTACCGAGTACGCAGACCGGAAAATGACAGAGGGGTTCAACAACCGCAGCGCCTACGCGCTGGCGGCAAAACGCATGTTCTGGCCCGTCACCGCGTCGGTGGCAACGACTCTGGCCGCGTTCCTGCCGCTGATGTTCTGGCCCGGGATTCCCGGCAAATTCATGCGCTATCTGCCGATAACCGTGTTCACCGTGCTGACCGGATCGCTACTGTACGCTCTGGTGTTCGGCCCTACCCTGGGTTCGCTCTTCGGCAAAGCGGGCACGCGCGACCGGAAGGCCACTGAGGCGCTGAAGCAACTGGAAGACGGCGATCCTACCCGCCTGAACAGCATCACCGGATGGTATGCCCGGCTATTGGCGCTCTGCAGTCGCTATGCGCTCGTGACGATCGCGGTTACCTGTGCGCTGATCGTCGCGATTTTCATGGCGTACGGTACCTGGGGTAAGGGCGTCATCTTCTTCAACGACGCGGACCCCAAATTCGCGATCGTTACGATCCGCTCGCGCGGCAACATGTCTGCAGCAGAGATCAATGACCTGGTCGGCGAGGTAGAGGAGCAGACGTTGCAGGTACCGGATCTGCTCAGCGTGAACACCCAGACCATGATCCCGGGTGGCGCGTCAAGAAGCGGGTTCGACCGCATCGGCATGATGTTCATAGAACTCCACGAGGAAAACGAACGGGAGCGCAAAGCAGACGAGATCTTCGACGAGATCCGCGAACGCACGAACCACCTCGCCGGCGTCTCCGTGGAGATCCAGAAAATGGAGCAGGGACCGCCGGTGGGTAAACCGCTGGTACTGCAATTCGAATCACACAACAAGGCGCTGCTGGAGCCGGCGGTGGCACGCGTACGCACCTTCATCGACAGCATCGACGGTGTCATCGACATCGACGACACGCGCTCGCTCCCCGGTATTGAGTGGAAGCTGACCGTAGACCGCGCCCAGGCTGCGCTGTACAACGCCGACGTATCGCAGGTAGGCATTGCGGTCCAGCTCATTACCAACGGCGTAAAAGTCGGCGAATATCGCCCGGACAAGTCCGACGATGCGGTCGACATACGCGTGCGCTATCCCGAAAAGTACCGCGGCATCAGCGCGTTCGACGAACTGAAAATTGCGACACCTTCGGGTCTGGTGCCGATATCCAATTTCGTCGTGCGCGAAGCGGCCCCCAACGTGGACGCCATTCAGCGTATTGACGGCATTCCAGTGGAATTCATTCGCGCAAACGTCGGGCCCGGCGTGCTGGCGGATGACAAGGTGCGGGAGATTCAGGCCTGGCTCGACACCCAGCAGTTCGATCCGCGCCTGAACATCCAGTTCCGCGGCGCAAACGAAGAACAGGAAGAGTCGCTGTCGTTCGTGTTCGCCGCGTTCGGATTGTCGCTGCTGCTGATGTTCGTGCTGCTGGTCACGCAGTTCAACAGCCTCTATCAGAGCCTGCTGATCCTGTTTGCCGTCAGCATGTCCACCGCCGGCGTGCTGCTCGGACTACTCATCCTGCAGAATCCGTTTTCCGCGATCCTGTCCGGGGTCGGCGTCGTCGCCCTCGCCGGTATCGTCGTAAACAACAATATCGTGTTGATCGACACCTACAATCACCTGAAGCGGGAACACCCCGAGTTGGACTACATCGCGCTGATCGTCCGTACCGGCGCCCAACGCCTGCGGCCCGTTATGCTGACCACGGTAACCACCATCTTCGGCCTGCTGCCGCTCGCGTCTAACTTCTCGATCGACCTCGTGAACCGCAACATCGTCTACGGCGGCATGCTGTCCAGTTTCTGGGTGCCGCTGTCGCAGGCGATCGTTTCCGGCCTCACCTTTGCAACACTGCTGACGCTGGTCGCCACCCCGGCGATGCTCGCCATTCCGCACCAGTTTCAGGCGCTGGCAGAGCGGTTTCGACCGGCAAACCGACCCGGTGAGCCCGCTGGCGAGAACGCAGGCTAGACCCGGCAAACCCGCGGCCTGCCGCTCCTTTCGCGTGCTCTCACGAAAACGCGCCGTACAAAGCCTCAAAATATCAGTGGCTTATTGGATATTTTGCATCTAATATCGCCGCTCCCATTGCGAAAGACCCCCAGACTTATGCAGTGGATCAAGCCGCTTTGCGAGTTATCCACGGCGAATGTGCTCGACGCAGGCAACACGGCCGCCCGCCTCGGTTTCCTGTTGCAGGCGAATCAACCGGTACCATCCGGATTCGTCGTAACGGTCGACGCATTCTTCGCCCACTTCGAAACCATCCCCGCCGAGGGACCCGTGCGGCCGGAACTGGTGGACAGTTTCCGCCGGGAACTGCTCGCAGCCTTCGACCAAACGTTCTCACCCGGCGAACATGTCGCGGTGCGCTGCTCCCACGTGGACGACATAGGCGAAGGCACCTGCGCCAGCGGCAGGTACGGAACCTACTACTTCGTTCCCAGGCCACGGCTGGCAAACGCGGTGATCGACTGCTGGATGACGGTCTGGTCGCCGGCTGCCATCGCCTACCGGTCAGCCCACAACGTAGAACAGCCCGCCGGTATGGGCGTGCTCGTTCAGCGCATGGTGCGCGCCGACGCGGCCGGTACCTGTTCCAGCACCGATCCACACGGCACCTGGCCGAGCTTGTGCACCGTAGAGGCTGCGCACGGGCTTGGCGCCGGCGTCGCAGACGGCCGGACGGCCGCCGACCTTGCGGTCGTTTCCTGGGACGACGCGATCCTGGTCCGCGAAACACGGCCGAAAAACTGGAAAGTTACACGCTGTAATTCCGGCCACGATGCAGCCCAACTCGACGAGATGACGACCGAGCAAAGGCGCCGCCTGGAGAGTCGAATCGAGCCGGTACCCGCACATCAGCAACTCACACCCGTGCTCAATGATGACGAACTGATTCGGGTGGCGAGGGCCGCGCGACGCGCGGCCGATCTGTTTGATGAGCCGCAGACGCTCGATTGGGCACTCGAGAACGGCGAATTGAGACTCCTACAAAGCCGCGACGTATTCGTACCCGAACCCGTGTCGCCACACGCACCGGAGACGTCCACCGCATGTGCGTCCTCCGGCCCGCACACCGGGTCGGTTTCGGCCAAAACCACAGATAGCTCCGATCCAACAGCTGAAAAACCGCTGCTCGGTTTCGCCCCCGTAACACCCGCCGGTGCAGACCCGCTGACGCCGCTGTCGCAGAGCCTCCTCGCACCGATGCTTGAGCCGGCGTATCAATTTCACGAAGGCCGCGTGTTTCTGGATATAACCTGGCTACGCCGGTTGGCGCCTTTTGCCGCAGACGATGCGGGTCTCGCACGTTGGGCAACAGCAACCGCTACGGACCTTTCCGACGTTCCCCGAATGCGCCCAGTGGCAATGCTGACGAGCCTGTTCTGGAGTGGCATCGCGTACGTCGCGTCAGATGCATACCGGTCGGGAACGGAACGCCGCCGTCGATCCAACACGACACGTACCGATGCGCGCCTGGAAGGTCTGCTGTCCGAACGTTCATGCGCGCCCGCTGCGGCTCTGCGGACGGGTGCGGGCACGCGCAGCTTCCGGCGTTTCACGACCCGGCCTCTGCTGGCCGGCACCTGGTGGCGCATCCACCGACGATCGCTCTCTGCTGCGCTCGTCAACGCCACACGCCGATGGACGTCCGATCAAGACACAGCGGCGCTGGCCCGTTGGCTCAACGGCGACCAGCCTCGCACCGTAGAACGCAACGCCGCATTGGATCACCTGGCTACCCAAGCGGCGGAGCACCCGGACGTGAGCAGTCTGCTTATGGCGCCGGAACACACCTACTTGAATGGTCTGGGCTCGCTGGCCGTGGATCACCCGTTTGTTGCGTTGCTGGAGGCCTTCGTGACCGCCGACGCCGCACATTCGGCCAACGTTCTCGAACTCTCGGCGCCGAGGCTCCGCGAGAACTGCGTACCCGTGCTGATCGAAATCCGCGATCGGCTGCGCCGCGACGCCGCCAGACCACACAACGTCACGTCACTGCAGGCACGCCTGCGTGACCGCAGCGACACGTCGTACGCAGATGCGTCGATTACGCTGGAAGCACGATTGCGCGCGGCCTGCGCTCACCGCTGGCAACGAATCGTAATTTCCAACCTGTTCCGGCGTATCCGTAACGCGCTCGACGCAGAAACCCAGTGTGAGCGCACTGCTGAACGGGCGTTGGATGCCACACGTATCTGGATCGAACGTCTGGATCACGATCTGTGGCTCGACCAAAGGATTCCGTGCGCCGGCGATGCGTACGCGCTGAACAGCGATGAGCTCGCCGGGCTGACGGCGGGGAGCCTCGTCTGGTCCGACGTCGAACAACAAGTGCGAGCGCGGCGTCGGGCATTCCGCCGCCGACTCCAGGCACCCGCCCCGACTGCGCTGAACCTTCCAGAGCTTACGACCGAAGACACGACCGCGGCCGCAGCAGCATCACCTGCATCCACGCCAACCAAGCCGGCGGTGACACCGGAACAGGTGACCCTGCCCCTCGACGAGGCACCGGCCATGCCGGATGATAGGCACCGCAATATGCCGGCACCGGCGGACGTCGCGTCCTGATCTCCACAATCTGACGCAACGCGGCCCGTGTACGGCGCGCGACAATAGAAGAAAAGCAAACCAGTAATCGGGGGACAGATGCCACTATCGCTGGGCGTCCACGTGGGCCAACAGAACATGTCGATGAACGAGATGCGCGCGCTGTGGCGCAAGCTCGACACCTCCGGTATCGACTGGATCTCGGCCTGGGACCACTTCTACGAAGCACCGCCGAAAGACGGCACCGAACCGCACTTCGAAGCGCTGGCGACACTGGGTGCGCTCGCGGCAGAAACGTCGCATGCCCGCATCGGCTGCCTGGTGTTTTACGTCGGCTACCGCAACCCAGCACTGCTGGCGAAAGCGGCAACGACCCTCGATCACATCACGAACGGTCGATTTGAACTCGGCATCGGCGCCGGGTGGCACATCTGGGAAGCGAGCGCGTATGGATACCCGTTCCCCGACATCGGCACGCGCCTGGACATGCTCGACGAAGCCGCTCAAGTGATCCGCCGCATGCTAACGGAGGAACGTACGACCTTCTCCGGCAAACACTTTCAAGTGGACAACGCCAGTTGTCTGCCTGCGCCCGTCCAACCGCGGCTGCCGATCTGGATCGGCGGCACCGGCGAACGGCGCACCCTGAAACTGGCAGCCCAGCACGCCGACGGGTGGAACGCCGCCTATCTGCCACCGGAAGAATTCGCCCGCCTGAATCAAGTCCTGTCGGACTGGTGCACCGAACTGGGCCGGGACCCGGCAACGATTCGACGAAGCGCCAACGTGCTGTTCAACCTGGCGCTCGATGACGCCGATCTGGAACGCCAGCAGGCACGGCTAACTGCGGATTGGGGACCAATGAGCAATCAGATCGCGGGAGGTGCGCTGCTGTGCAAGCCCGACCGGGCCGTCGAACGAATCATGGCCTACGTAGACGCCGGCGCCGACGAGGTCAACATCGCCCTGCGCGCGCCCTGGCATCAGGAAGCGCTGGACGTATACCTGGAACAGATCGTTCCGGAGCTGCGCAACGCCACACGCTGAGCGTGACGCACACCGCCCGGTTCCGTGAATCGATCGCGTTCAACCGATCGCGATGATGTTCGGGTCCTTCGGCTTGTCGACCGGGGCGTCTGCGTTGCGCACGGTTTCGGCGATCGCATAGAGCGGCTCTTTCAACATCGTCTTTAGCGCTTCGCTCGCGCCGATGCGCTCGAGCGCGCGGTCCATGCACAGCAACCACTGATCTCGTTCATCAGGCCCAATGCGGTACGGTGCGTGCGGCTCGGTAAGACACACGGTACCGTTCATCGCCAAGTAGACCGGCGGCCCGCCCATCCATCCGGTGAGATACGCGGCCAGCTTGCGTTGCACGTCGTCAGTATCAGCGGCGTGCATTGCACGAATCCCACGCGCCTCGTGCAGTTCGTCCATCACGGCATAGAAAGCCGCGGCGAGATCGCGAATTCCCTGGTCTCCCAGAATTTCGTACGGTGTCTGCGGAGGATTCCGCTCATCCTCTGGGGTGTCTGTTTTACTTTCGGCCATGTGCATCTCGCCGTGTTCCAAGATCGGGGAACATTATGCCAGAGGCTCCGCAACACGCGCCGCAATGGCCTGCGCATAACTCAGCGTGCGGCGCGCATCCTCGGCATGCAGATTTTCAATCAGTTGACCATTCAGCTCGGCCACCCCTCGGCCGCTCGCGTTTGCTTGTTCCCAGGCTTCCAAAACGCTACGTGCGTGACTTACCGCATCCGGATCGGGGCCGAACACTTCGTTGGCAGTCTCGATCTGCGTCGGATGAATCAGAGTCTTGCCATCGAAGCCCATCGCGCGCGCGTCCTCGCACGCCGCAGAAAAGGTTACCCGATTGCGGAAATCCAGATGCACTCCGTCGAGCACATCAACCCCCGCTTCCCGTGCCGCCAGAACGCACCGTTGAAGCGCGTAAGCCAGATTGTGTCTGGCGGGTGTGTGCTCTGCACGTAACTCGTTGACGAGGTCGCTCGTGCCCATAACGACTACAGCGATACGTTGCGACGCGGCCAGCAGCACGCGCACGTTCAAAACGCCCGCGGGTGTCTCGATCATGACCCAGATGGGTAGATGCCCACCCCCGGCGGCATCCACTGCCGCAACGATGCGCGCAACCTCATCAACGCTTGAGACTTTCGGAAAGAGTAATCCGGCAACGTCTGCTCGAGCAAAACGCGCTACGTCGTCCAAACCCCAGGGCGTGTCCAATCCGTTAACGCGGACAATCAGCTCGCGGTAACCGTAGCCGCCAACGTGAACGGCTTGCGCGACGTTGTCGCGTGCGGTTTCCTTCGCACCCGGGGCAACGGCATCTTCCAGATCGAAAATAAGCGCGTCTGCAGGCAGGTCACGCGCTTTGGCTATTGCGCGCTCGTTCGCGCCCGGCATGTAAAGAACCGAACGTCGCGGAACCATAGGGGTGTGCAGGTCAGCCGTGGCGGCTTTCTTCGATATGACTCGGTACGGAAAAGAATGCGCCCCGCCATCCGTGGTGCCGCCGCTTCTCGCGGCAATCGGCTTTCAAACGGCAACTGTAGTCAGACAACACCGGCAGCATCGCGAACGCGGCGAGCAGAAGACTCACGGCATCCAGCGCCAGGCTGCTGCGGTACCAGTCGTCGCCGAACTGCGGCACCATCCGGAAGAAACCTGCGAAATAAAAGAACGCAACTACCGCGGTTACAATCGCCAAGCCTCGCGCAACGGGCCGGCTAAGTTCAGGGGTGAGAGTAAGGAACGCGAGCGTCGCGCTCGCTGCAAAGGTGAAAACACAACTCCAGTGGATCGCCGCTTCCGTACCGAGAAGATGCATCACGGCAAGTGCGAGAAACGTGACTCCAATCCCCAGATTGACGAATTGCATCGTAACTCAGCGTCCTCGTTGGTTTCTCTCGTTCGCTCTCGTTCGCGCTCGTTATCTCGTCGCGTTAACAGCTTTTCCAGCGTCGGCAGCGCTTGCGAGAGTCTCGCCCACGCCAGGGCCGAGATTCACTGAATATTCCCGCAATGGCCTGAAACCTGTCAACCGTTTGTTACCAACAGTGACAATTCCATTACTCAATCTCCGTTTTTTCTCCATTTCGCCGCACGCCACTAGGCCGACATATTACTAAAAACGAATCTTATATTCCATTTGTGCATAAAGACTCGGGTCCAGCGGCACGTTGCGGCTCACTCGTCGACCTTCAGATTCCAGTCCGGCAGCCCTTCGTCGAGCTGCACGCCAAAGCTATTGAGCGCCATGGACACCAGGTTGTATTGGCCCACCGTGAAGACCACATCCATGAGCTGCTGCGTGGACAGATGGTCCGCGAGGCCGGTCCAGGTGTCGTCACTAACATGCGCGTCCGCATGCAGCTCGTCGGTCGCCTGCAGCAGCAATCGGTCCAGTTCGCTGATTCCAGCGGTATCCGGTCCCGTCTTCGCCGCAAGAATTTCATCGTCCGACATTCCCGCGGCGCGAGCTATCAGCACATGCTGGCCCCATTCGTACCCCGACTGACACAGGTAGCCGATTCGCAGTATCACCAGTTCGCGTTCCCGCTCCGGCAACGTCGACTTACCGAGGATGTGGTTTGCAAACACCAACCAGCGCCGCATCAGACCCGGGTGATTCGTGAGCGTTCTGAAGATGTTGAAGATCCGTCCGTCCGACACGAACGGCTTCATGATCTCCGCCGCTTCCGGCGGCCAGTCCGCTTCATCCAAAGGTTGGATTCTGGGTGCATCAAGTCGCATGATGAGTCCTCCTGCCAATTCCGCATCGACTATACACGCGCACTTCAAACGACGCCCGGGAACGAATAGATCATGCCGCACTCCTTCACCAATTCTTTCGCCAACTGGCTCATCGTGCTCGGAGTCATCCTGCTGCTCGCCGGCGGAGCAACAAAACTCGGACTGCTGGAGTGGTTTGGTCGATTGCCGGGCGACATTCGGATCGAGTCGGAGAACACGCGAGTATTCATTCCGCTAACGAGTATGGTCCTGATCAGCTTAGCGTTAACGCTCGGCGTCAATCTGATCAGACGAATTTTCTGATACAACCAAACCGGAGTAACCTTGCACACAACAACCTCTACCAACAACCGCGTTACGACGGTTACGATCAATCGACCCGACGTCCGCAACGCGGTGGACGCAGACACCGCCGCGGAACTGCTGGACGCGTTCACCACCTTCGACAATGATGACTCAGCGGATGTCGCCATCTTGACCGGCGCCGGAGGAACATTCTGCGCCGGCGCCGATCTGAAAGCGGTTGCTACCGGATCCGGTAACCGCGTGCGCACACAAGGCCCCGGCCCGCTCGGCTGCACGCGTCTGTTGCTCGGCAAACCGGTGATTGCCGCCGTGGAAGGACATGCAGTCGCCGGCGGTCTCGAACTGGCGCTGTGGTGCGATCTGCGAGTCGCTGCGGAAGATGCGGTTTTCGGCGTGTATTGTCGCCGCTGGGGCGTGCCGCTGGTGGACGGCGGAACCATTCGACTGACCCGGCTTATCGGTCAGAGCCGAGCAATGGACATGATACTTACAGGGCGCGGTGTATCCGGTACCGAGGCACGCGACTTCGGCCTCGTCAACCGATTGACGCGCCCGGGTACGGCTTTGGCGAATGCGGAAGCACTCGCCCAAACACTGGTTGAGTTTCCGCAACGCTGCATGCGCAGCGACCGTCTGTCTGCGTACCGACAATGGGACATGGATCTACCCGCCGCGCTGCTGCAGGAAACTGCGCTCGGACTGGAGGTGATCCGCAGTGGCGAGACACGAGCCGGCGCCGAGCGGTTTGCGGCCGGTAAAGGAAGGCACGGTACGTTCGACGACATCTGAGCGAAAGTGCTTTCGCGGACCTTTGGTTGCTAGGTAACAAATTCCTGAAAAAGCGGACGTTCAGCTAACGACCAGCAAATGGGTGCTTTGCCAGTTGCGGCCTTTGCACACGCAACATTGGCGAGTTACTGAGCTAATCTGGTGGACGAACTACCGCGCAACCTCGCTGTTATCTGCTTCGACGCGATATGCAATTGCCGATCAATCTATAGCCGCAACTAGTCCTCCACTTGCAACACTGCAGAATCGAAGATCACTTGTTCTTCAACCGCCATTCCATCTTTGAGGAGAAAACGATCTACACCCAACCACTTGCGTTTCTCTCCATCAATCAAGGCCGATGACTCCCAGGCAATGTAGAGACGATCACCGTTTCCCGCGCAGTCTAACGGCGTGACTGTCATATCGACCATCGAAGCAAGCATTTCTCCCATTATCCCAACATAGTCGGCCCCCGAGAACGTCCCTGCCCCCGAGAAAGTGATAGTTGCCTCGGGCGCAATCAGCTCAGATACGCGCTCTCCAGAAGGAGCGGCCCAGAAAGACTTGAATCGTTCAAAAAAGTCCTGGTGCTCAGGTGTAAGTGATGATGCAGGATCGGTTGACATGCGATTTCCCGTGTATATTTGCGAAGCTTAATTATGTGCGTAGCGCACATAAATGGTCAAGTTGAGAATCGTGCCTTGCGCACATATTATGCGGTGAATGAACGACTTTGCTGCCAACCTGCTCGGCGTAGTAGGGCTTGCTGTCGCTGACCGTATCAGAGAGACGGCTCGCGACACTCTGAACCATGTTGGTGAAACCCCAGCTGCGCTCGTTGTCATTGGTTACGACCTTGGACCGTCAAACGATGAGCTGAGGCGCATTCTTGGCCTTTCTCACCCCGGATCGGTGCGGCTCGTTGACCGTCTTGTAGCTGATGGCTTGGTGGAACGTCGTGAGGGGCGGGACAAACGAGCGGTTGCGCTATATCTGACAAAGCAGGGGAAACGGGTTCGTAAGAAGCTATTGAAAGGCCGTCTTGCCGCGGTTCATCCATTCCTCGAATCCATGTCGAAATCCGAGATGGAAACGCTGACTGGGCTGCTGCACAAGATGCTCTCCTCACTCGAGCCTACAGATCTAGAACGATGCACGCTCTGTAGATTGTGTGACGATAGCGTCTGCACCAACTGTCCGATCCCCGCAGACTTTAGGGGCTAAGGGTCAGCAAGCTGAACCCTGCTGTGGGTCGTGAACAGGCGTAGCCAACGCCGAACCGAACGTCTGCTGCAAACTGTTCCTCGAAACTACATCAAGTTATCGGCAACGCAGCCACTATATTTACTGCCGCGTGGGCTCAGATCGGCCCAGAGGTGCCGTTCGTCAGAACTACTAGATCGACTCGATGATTTCAGGCAGTTGCACCATGGAAGTAATGCTAATGGCAGAACTGCTCCCACCTGATGGCGCGTAGTGTATCGATTGCATCCATGCAGCATCGGCTGCGGCTAAACCAACCTCGCTATCCTCTATGACGATACAATCGGATGGTTTACTGCCCATAGCTCTTGCGGCATGCAAGCACAATCCAGGATCAGGTTTCCATGTCGCTGAGTTCTGGCAGTAGGTTCAGGAATGCTTGATTACAGAGCAGTTCGCTGTCTACCAAAGTGCCATCAAGATCGAAAATTAGACATCTCACCACGAGACTCTAAATCTATGTCGCCAAATACTAAAGCCTGCTTAGGGACGAACTGAGCGGCCAACAAGAGACATTCCGTTTACCATTCAGATCGTGATGACGTATCCGTCGTGAGCGCATTCTTCAGGAACCTCGTCAGCTCGCTCAAGCATATTGCTGTGCATATGCGTCAAGACAATACGTTTCGCATCCAAGTGGTCGATGTCTGGATAGTTCAGGTGCCACGGCACAGCTTTGTCATAGAAGTAGCTCTCGGCAATGAGTAAGTCAACGCCGCTCACCAGACGCGAAAGTTCATCTGTCAGCTCGCCGTCGCCAGTGTACGCAACGCGCTTATCTCCCAATGTGACGCACACCGCTAGGGGATTCGTTTCTCGTGTGTGGCGTGCTTCAACACAATCAAAGGTAAGATCAGCCACCTCCAGTCGATTGCCGGGAGAGATCTCGTTGTAGTGCAGCCCGAACTTTGGCTCCATCACGTGGCTTCCGGGAAATAGCGCCTCCTGGACGCGCTCAAGATGTGGTTTTGTGTCTCTCGGACCCACTATTGTCAACGGTCTTAAACGCTTTGAGCCTAACATCGCGTCGAGCAATAGAAAGGGTATGCCGCCACAGTGATCGCCATGCAAATGAGTCAGCAAAACCAAGTCAATGGAATTGGGGTCGATTTCTTCTCGCCGCAAACCAATCAGCGACGAAGCCCCAAAATCGATCGCGAATGTGGTCGTCGGTCCTTCAACTAGAATACATGTCTGGAGGCGGCCACCACTCCCGAAAGCATCGCCAGTCCCGACAAAAGTCACCTTCATTTTTCTAAGGTTCCAAACTCAAGAAAAGCACTAAACCGTTAACGGCAGCCCCACCAATCGAATGCCTCCTTGGGGTCGATTTCGCGATTACGAACTCACGATCTCAAGGTCCGCTTACGAGGCGCCGATTTCAGTTATAGTTCTGAGAAACCCACTCAGAAGGGTCGGAAGTTAACCTCATCCAACAATAGAAATCTGAAACCGTCATTAATGCCATAATCCGTGTCGCAATTGAACGTTGTTCAACGCATCAAGCCATCGCTGGCGATGTTATTAGCCCTTTCATAATAAATTGCGAAGAATCACCCTTTGCCTAAAGAATAGCCTGTTGCAGCGCCTCGCCCCTGCACAAGTTCGTTGGCGCAGGTTCTGTCAAACCACGCCAGCGGTTACACCAGCGCGCGTTACAGAATCAGCATCCCGATCAGGCCGTTGACGATGAAAATGCCCAGCAACGATATCGCGAAATGCGGTATCCGTTTCTCCTGTGGCACGTCGAGATAGCTCGGAATGATTCCGTAGAGCAAAACGAGCGAGAAGATGCCGGTCACGATCCCGACGATCGTGCCGAGCCATGGAATCGGCGTCAGAATGTTACCCACGTAAGCAGGTACCAGCGCCAGCGATACAGCCGCAAACCCGCGATCAAAATCCGGCGTACCGTCGAACATCTCGGCAACGAAACTCACCAGAAAACCGGCCACGCCAATCGAGATAAGGCCGAACACGACGCCCAGGATCAAACCTCCGACGCCGCGCGCGCCGAAGTTCGGCGAATCCCCGAAAATCCCGAACACGAACGCTCCAACCGCGGATCCGACGATCAGCGGGAGTGTCAGCAGCATCAACGTACCGAACCACGGCTGGTTTTCGTCGCGATACTCGGCCCAGGTGGCACGCCAGTCGAACAACGCGCCCTTTATCAGCTCAGCCGTACGGCCCAGATCCACTATGTCTCTGGCCTGGTTGGCGGCTGCGCCCATTGCCGCGGATGCCGCAGCGGCGGACTCGGCCGATCTGGCGGCCGCTTCCTGCACAACCTCCGCCGCGTCATCGACCGCGTCACGAGCGGCATCGGTTGCTCGATCGGCGGCTTCCTTGATGCTGTCCACATCCTCTTCCACCCGGGAACGAATGGCGTCGGCGCCTTCGTCCGTTGGACCAGTGTCCTCTGTCGAATTCTCAGGCGCCGTATTCGGGTCTTCGTCCGACGTACTCATGATTGCCTACCTCGCTGAAATTGCGTCTACGGGTTGTCCATGCGTGATCGGGGCCAGATTTTGCAGAAATTGTGCCACGGACCGGTCCCACGAGAACTCGAGCGCGCGCTCCCGACACCGCGATCGGTCCACGGTCATTGCCTGCGCCACTGCGGAGGCCAGATTTTCGTTCAGCGCGCCTGCACCACTGCTGCCCACAATGTCCACCGGACCCTGCACAGGATATGCAGCTACCGGAACCCCGCAAGCCAGGGCTTCAAGCATAACCAGTCCGAGGGTTTCCGTTCGACTCGGAAAGACAAACACATCGGCTGCGCTGTAGTGCGAGATTAGCTCTGACCCTGATTTAGCACCCAGAAAACGAACATCCTTATAGCGCCGACGGAGCGCCGTCAGCGCGGGTCCATCACCGACAACGAACTTGGTTCCCGGAGCTTGCAGATCGAGGAAGTCTTCCAGATTCTTCTCCACCGCAACGCGGCCGACGTACATCATATGAGGCCTGCCGCCGGGCAGTTCCACCGGCGTTTCCGGGCGAAACAGGTCGGTGTCGACCCCGCGCACCCAGCGTACGATGTTGCGGAAGCCATGAGATTCCAGAATTCGCTGTAGCGTCGGAGTGGAAACCATCGTTGCACGGGCTGCGCTGTGAAAACGGCGCAGATACGCAAATGTTACCGATTCGGGAACCGCAACGCGCATCCGCACGTACTGCGGAAACATCGTATGAAACGAGGTTGTGAATGGAACGCGCTCACTCTTCAGGTAGTGTCTGGCCTGCCACCCGAGTGGACCCTCGGTGGCTACGTGAATCGCGTCCGGGGCGAACGCT
The DNA here is from genome assembly GCA_965216695.1 of Candidatus Azotimanducaceae bacterium. GTDB lineage: Bacteria > Pseudomonadota > Gammaproteobacteria > Pseudomonadales > Azotimanducaceae. The sequence goes on from OZ244212.1 coordinate 1,313,330, forward strand.
TCGATCTGCTCGCGTAGCTTGCGTTGCGACGTAACAGCGATCCGAATGTCCGGATACGTGGGCAACGGCAGCGTAACGAAGCGGTCCGGACCGATCACCTCGACCTGGTGCCCAAGGTCCCGCAGCCGGGCCGCGGTAGTGTCCAACGCGCGCACCACCCCGTTTACCTGCGGGTGCCATGCGTCCGTAACGATCAGAATTCGCATCAGCAACGGTGCCGCGCGCCAACGCGGGCACGGGTCGATTCTCCAGTTCACAGTCCCTGAGGGGATGGTAGCGGTCCCGCCCGACGGGGTCTAGCAGCCGCCCGCGACCCCACCGAGGCTGTTGTATCATTCCGACACATCAACACGTTCATCCAAAACAGGGGGAGCCATGGCGTTCGGACAACCGTGCTTCGGTGTGACCATTTTTCCAACCGATACCGCGATTCAGCCGACCGACGTCGCCCGGGCCGTCGAGGACCGTGGCCTGGACAGCCTCTTCTTTCCGGAGCACACCCACATTCCGGTCTCGCGACAAACCCCGTTTCCAGGCGGCACCGATCTACCCGAGATGTACAAGCGCACCCACGACCCGTTCGTGGCGCTCGGTGCAGCCGCCGCGGTTACCGAGCGCATCCGCCTGGGCACCGGAATCTGCCTGGTAATCGAACGCGATCCAATCACGTTGGCCAAGGAAGTTGCGTCTCTCGACGTAATCTCTAACGGCCGCGTAGTGCTCGGCATAGGCGCCGGCTGGAACCGCGAGGAAATGGAGAATCACGGCGCCGACTACGCCCGGCGTTGGCCGATCGTGCGCGAAAAGATCCTCGCCATGAAGGCGATCTGGGCCGACGACGAAGCTTCGTTTCACGGCGAATTCGTGGATTTCGACCCCATCTGGTCCTGGCCCAAACCCGTACAATCCGGGGGCCCGCCGATCTGGGTGGGTGCGAACTCGAAGTGGGTCTACGAGCGCGTCGCGGAATACGGCGATGGCTGGATGCCGATCGGCGGCCGCGGCGGCGGCTTCGACATCGAGCAGATGCGTTCGGCGCTGCAGGCGCGGGGGCAAACCCTCGAGGACATGGATCTGGCGTTGTTCGGCGCACCTACCAAGGAAGACGCCGTGCGTCGCCACATCGACGACGGCTTCGACCACTTCGTCTTTTTCCTGCCGCCAGAAGGTCCAGACACCGTGCTGCCGATTCTGGACAAGTTGAGTCGAGTCGCGGAAAACTGCCGCTGAACAGTCTGGCAGCGCGCGCAGCGGTTCGAATTCAATCGCGCCGCTCGGCCTCGAAGCCGCGCTTTGCCAGATTGTCGATCAGATTCTCAACGCGCTCTTCGCCGCGGAGCTGCAGCACCAGCTCAACGACCGTGGCGCGTACCGAGGACGCCCGGAACGCCCGCTGATGGTCGAGCTCTATGATATTGCTATCCAGTTCGCCCAACGCACGGGTCAACTCACCGAGGGCACCCGGCACATCCCGAATCTCGACGGCCAGGCGCACCAGCCGCCCACTGCGAACGAGCGCACGCTGCAAAACGGCTGACAGAATCATCATATCGATGTTTCCACCGGTCACGACCAACACAACCCGCTTGCCCCGGCAGAGTTCGGCATGTTCCCGCAGCGCGGCCAGCCCAACGGCGCCGGCGCCCTCTACGACAATCTTTTCGAGTTCCAGCAGATCGAACACCGACTGTTCTACGGCGTGCTCCGGCACGGTAACCATGTCATCCACAAGGGCGCGGATCATCGGCAGCGTCAGGCGCCCGGGCGACTTCACGGCAATGCCTTCGGCAACGGTTGCATGTCCCACCGCGTCCGATGCGTCGTCGCGGCCGTGAAAGGCCTGGTAAGCGGCTGCATAGCGGCGCACCTGGGCACCGTAAATGCGCGTTTGCGGCGAGGTCGCTTTCACCGCTTGCGCCAGCCCTGAAATCAGCCCGCCGCCGCCCACCGGCACCACAATGGCTTCGGCGTCCGGCACCTGGTCAAGAATCTCTAGCCCGAGGGTACCCTGCCCTGCGATTACCTGCGGGTCGTCGTAAGGGTGAACAATCACGAGCTCCTCGGCAGCAGCCCGGCGCGTGGTATACGTCAGCGTCTCGTCGAATTCGTTCCCATGGAGACTAACCTCCGCACCGAACACCCGCGTCTGCTCCACTTTCGCGTTCGGCGTAATCCGCGGCATTACGATCGTCACTGGAATCCCCAGGCGTTGCCCGTGGTACGCGAGCGCCTGTGCATGATTACCCGCAGACATCGCAATCACGCCGCGAGCGCGCTCGTCCGCATTCAGCGTCAACAGACGATTGAGCGCGCCACGCTCCTTGAATGACGCAGTGAACTGCAGGTTCTCGAGTTTGAGGAACACCTCTGCGCCAACGGATTCCGACAACGTACGCGAATGTACGCAGGGGGTAGTATTGATCTGTCCGGCAAGGCGCGCGCGGGCGGCGTGAATCTCTTCCAGCATCTTCGCAGTCCTGGGCGCGCGCAGTATACTCGCGCATTCCCCATGAAACACTTGCTCATCGTCTACCATTCACAAAGCGGCAACACCGCCCGGCTGGCCCGAGCCGCTGCCAATGGGGCGATGCATCCGGACCTGGACGCGGTCAATGTGCGCCTCCTGCCCGCGGCAGCAGCGGGGAGCCAGGATCTGCTCTGGGCCCACGGACTCCTGCTCGGCACACCGGAAAATTTCGGCTACATGTCCGGTGGTCTGAAGCAGTTTTTTGACCGCACCTTCTATCAGGTAGAAGGCAAACTACAGCCGCTGCCGTACGCGCTGTTCGTGAGCGCCGGCAACGACGGTACCGGCGCGGTGCGATCCGTGCAGCGCATCGTCAACGGCTACCCGTTCATAGAAGTACAGAAACCATTGATCGCTCAAGGCGAGCAGAGTGAAACCCACCTCAATGATGTAGGTGAACTGGGCCTGGCGCTGGCGGCAGGTCTGGACGCCGGGGTGTTCTGACGTGTTCTGCCAAAACGCGCTGCTGCCCGCAACGGCAGACCACTGACGTGGGTCACACGGCTACCGTCGCGCACGACATCGGCGAAATCGACGCCGATGCGTGGAATGCCAACGCGAACCCCGGATATTGCCCACGCAATCCGTTCCTGCGCCACGAGTTTCTGCTGGCGCTCGAACGCAGCGGCAGCGTCAGTCGCAAAACCGGCTGGCAGCCGTTTCACGTCGTCTTGAACGACGACAACGGCCAAACAGTCGGAGTCGCGCCGTTGTACCTGAAGTCCCATTCCCAGGGCGAATACGTGTTCGACTACTCGTGGGCGGACGCGTGGCATAGGGCCGGCGGCGACTACTACCCCAAGCTGCAGGGAAGCGTGCCGTTCACCCCGGCAACCGGCCGTCGGCTCCTCACCCGGAGAAGAGACGCAACCGCCGAGCACGCGCTGCTGTCCGCGTGCATCCAGGTTGCCGACCAGGTAGGTGTGTCGTCTCTGCACTTCACGTTCATGCCGAAGTCCCAGTGGACTACCGCCGGCGAGATGGGGTTTCTGCGCCGAATCGATCAGCAGTTTCACTGGCACAACGCGGGGTACCGGTCCTTCGACGATTTTCTGGCGCAGCTCTCGAGCAAAAAACGCAAGAACCTCCGCCGGGAACGGCGGGACGCTGTCGTGGACGGCGTTACGATCGAATGGGTAACCGGTAGCGACCTGCGCGAGCATCACTGGGATGCGTTCTACAGCTTCTACATGGACACCGGGTCGCGCAAATGGGGCTCTCCCTACCTGACCCGGACGTTCTTCAGTCAGGTCTCCGAAACCATGCCCGACGATGTCCTGCTGATTCTGTGCAAGCGCGCGGGGCGTTACATCGCCGGCGCGCTGAACTTCATCGGCAGCGACCGGTTGTTCGGGCGCAACTGGGGCTGCATCGAAGACCACCGCTTTCTGCACTTCGAGACCTGCTACTACCAGGCAATCGACTTCGCGATCGCGCACGGATTGAATACAGTGGAGGCCGGAGCCCAGGGCGCACACAAGCTCGTTCGCGGCTACCTGCCCGAACCCACCTACAGCGCCCACTGGATACGGGACGCCGGATTTCGCGACGCAGTGGCGCGGTTCCTGAAAGAAGAACGGTCATACGTGCGCGACGACATCGCGCACGCCGAACGACACACGCCGTTCAAGGCCGACGTAGACGTCGCGGCGATCCGTGCGCACGAGGCAATCGCCCCGCCTCGACCGCCCAACGGACCAAACGACGACTGATCGCCGTCAGCCTGCGTTCAGCCGAGCGCCTGCGACAGCGCGTCCGCGTACGCTCGAATCCGGCGAACGTTTTCGGGACCCATGCGCATCAGCTGTTTCTGCAGCGTCGAACGGCTTTCGAGGTCCGGGTCTGCATACTTGTAGTAGACCTTTGGTCGAACCAGTTCAACCCGCTCGGGCAGCACCGGCGTCGCCTGTATCTCCGCCAGAGCCTGCTTCGCCAGCTCGCGGGGCGAGCGCCGTTCACCCAGCTGGCCCAGTGCTTCCGCCAACAGTGGCTCAACCAGGTCGAACAGACCGACGACCCGGTCTGCCGGTACGGCCGTGAATGCGCCCACCGCCGCGTCATAGCGCGCGTACCCGTACGGATCCGTGAAAAAGCGTTCACCGTCGCTGTGTACGGGATAGGAGTCTTCCACAGACACAAACCGGAACTCCTTGCGGGGCAGTGAGCCGCTGGCCGCGCTCACCAGGAAGGTGGCCGCCCGCGGAAGAACGTTGCGCTCTTCACGCCAACCTGAGGGGAGCAACTGCGCGAGTTCGTCCATCACGAAGGCGTCCGATTCGGCCAGCGGCGGCAACGAAGGGGCTGCAGCCACAGGCGCTTGCAGGACCGGCTCGACGGTCTCTTCGTCTGGCGACTCGACCGGCGCTTCCGCCGTGTCGCTCGGTCCAAGCTCCGGCTGATCGGTTGCCACAACGTCTGTACCCGCCCCGTCGCGCTCAAGCAGCGCCGTAATCTCCTGGCGGTATTCGAAACCCAGGATCGCCAGGATTGCTATCGCCACCGCGATGATCATGTAAGCCGGTCGCATGACTCGATCCCCCCGCCGCGTTCACTCGGATTACGAGAATCCATTATCATGCGCGCCGACCCGGCAATACAAACCCAGTCGTTCACAGCGACCCCAACCGACACGATGTCCGACCAAATCATGCAACCAGAAAAGACCTCCATCGCCCGAATCGTCGCACATGACGTACCGCTGGAAACCGACGTGAAAATCGCGGGGTGGGTACGTTCCCGCAGATCCAGCAAGGGCGGCTTTTCGTTCATTGAGGTGCACGACGGTTCCTGCTTCGCCTCCCTGCAGGTGGTCGCCGACAAAAAACTCACGAACTACGACAAAGAAATCACGCAGCTCGGCACAGGCTGTTCCGTCGAAATCTGCGGCAAGGTCACCGAATCCCAGGGCAAAGGGCAGGACCGAGAGATACAAGCAAGCGACGTCGATGTCGTTGGCTGGGTGGACGACGCAGAAACGTATCCGATCGCAAAGAAGCGCCATACGTTCGAGTATCTGCGCAACGTTGCGCACCTGCGCACGCGCACCAACACGTTTGGCGCAATCGCGCGCGTCCGCCAAACAGTGGCGCACGCCGTACACGACTACTTCCATACCAACGGTTTTCTATGGGTGAACACCCCCATCATCACCACCAGCGACTGCGAAGGCGCGGGCGAACTGTTTCGGGTATCGACGCTGGACACCATCGCGCGCGATACAGACTTCTCCGACGACTTCTTCGGCGCCGAAGCATTTCTTACCGTATCGGGCCAATTGAATCTGGAAGCGTTCTGTTGCGCGCTCGGCAAGGTGTACACGTTCGGCCCTACGTTTCGCGCGGAAAACTCGCACACGAGCCGGCATCTCGCCGAATTCTGGATGATCGAGCCGGAAGTCGCATTCGCAACCCTTTCCGACAACGCGGATCTGGCGGAAGACTTTCTGAAGTCCGTCTGCGCCGCGGTACTGAACGAACGCCCCGACGATATGGCGTTTTTCAATCAGCGCATAGACACCACCGTGCTCGAACGTTTGACGGCGATGATCGATACCCCATTCGAACGCATGTCGTATACGGAAGCAATTACCGCTCTGGAGAGCGCAACGCAAACGTTCGAGTTTCCCGTTACCTGGGGCGCGGACCTTCAATCCGAACACGAGCGTTATCTGACGGAAACCATTGTCGGTGGTCCGGTCGTGGTTACGGACTATCCCCGTGATATCAAAGCGTTCTACATGCGACTCAACGACGACGAGCGCACGGTAGCGGCAATGGATGTGCTGGTTCCCGGTGTCGGTGAGATCATCGGCGGCAGCCAGCGCGAAGAACGCCTGCATATTCTGGACCAGCGGATTGCAGATCAGGAACTCGGGGACGCGCTGTGGTGGTATCGCGACCTGCGTCGCTACGGGACCGTACCCCACGCCGGCTTCGGTCTGGGTCTGGAGCGTCTGGTGCTCTATGTCACCGGCATGGACAACATTCGCGACGCGATCCCGTTTCCCCGCGTTCCGGGGAACGCCCATTTCTGACACCCACTCCAGCCGCGCCATGCTGCGGGCGCTCGGACGCCTTTCGCCCTTTGTCCGATCACAACGAACCCGCCTGACCGTCGGCGTCGTGGCGTTCGGCCTGGCGCGGCTATGCGAGGCGCTGGTGCCGTTTTCACTCATGATCGGGATCGACCGGATTCGCGAGGGCGACTACCGCGTTGGCATACCAGTGCTCGGCATCGTGTTGGCCGTTGCCGGACGCTATCTGTTCGTGACCTTTGCGCGTTACTGCGTCCGGCGCGCCGGGCTGATGGTTGCGTTCGACATGCGCCAGGCCCTCTACGACCGTCTTCAGGAACAGGGATCGCGATTCTACGCCCGATACACGATCGGAGATCTGATGACGCGTGCGGTGGCCGACATCAGTCTGATCCAGCGGCTGATCTCAATGGGCACAATTCTCGTCGTCATTCTCGTGTACGCCACCGTGGTTGGCTTCGGGTTCATGCTCTACCTCTCGCCGTCGCTTACGCTCCTGCTCCTGCCGCCGCTACCGTTCGTGTTTCTGTACGCACGCTGGGCGGGGCACCAGATGGGCGTTGCGTCCACACGGGTTCAGGAACGTATGTCGGACCTGGGCGCGCAGGTTCAGGAAAACCTCTCCGGCATCCGAACAATCCAGGCCATGGTTCAGGAGGAAAACGAGATCCGGCGGTTCGCCACCGTGAACCAGCAGTACGCAGACGCGTTCTACCAGCAGGCGCGCATCAATTCGCTGATGACGGCATGGATGCCCACCCTCGCAGGCATCTGCTCCGTCACCATTTTGGGCTACGGCGGACACCTCGTGCTGCAGGACCAAATGACGGTCGGCGCACTCGTGGCATTTTTCATGTACGTCACCATGGTGGTACAACCGTTCCGCGTTGCAGGGTTCATCATCAACATGTTCCAGCGCGCGGCCGTTGCGTCGCGCCGGCTGTTCGACGTACTCGATTTGCAACCCGAGATTGCCGACACGCCGAGCGGCCGGACGCCGGATCCGGTGCAGGGCTCGTTTCGCATCACCGAATTGTCGTTCCGCTATCCCGACGCACCGGCCAACGCCATCGATCATCTGAATCTGGAGATAGCGACCGGAGAATCGATTTCGATCATGGGTAAGGTGGGAAGCGGCAAGACCACGCTGCTGAAACTCCTCGTGCGACTGCTCGATACACCGGCCGGCACCGTTTTTCTGGATGGCCACGACGTGCGCGACTACCCGCTCTCCACACTACGCAGCCAAGTCGCCCTGGTGCCTCAGGAACCATTTCTGTTCGGCGAGTCCATTGGCAGCAATCTCACCTACGACCAACCCGATCGCAGCACGGAACAGATCTGGCACGCAGCGGATTCGGCGAGCCTCGCCGATTCGATCCGCCGTCTGCCGGAGGCGCTGGACACCGTCGTCGGCGAACGCGGCGTCACTCTGTCCGGCGGTCAGAAACAACGCGCTACGTTGGCGCGTGGCCTGATCCGCGATACCCCGGTGCTGTTGCTCGACGATTGCTTTTCCAGCGTCGACACGCAAACCGAGGAGCACATTCTGAGCGCTCTGCACCGGCTGCGCGCCGGTAAGACCACGCTGCTGGTATCCCACCGCGTGTCGACCGCCAAACATTCGGATCGGATTGTCGTGCTCGACGAAGGCCGCATTACCGAGATCGGAACGCACGAGGAACTGTTGGCTCGCCGCGGGTTCTACGCCGAGTTGGAACGGATTCAGCGCGAGGGTGCCAGCGAACACGACTACGCCGGGAGCCGTACAGATGCCGGCCGCTAACACCCAACCGCGCGATTACGCGATGTTCGACGCGGAGCTGACCGGCGCGGTACTGAATGTGCGGCTGCTCGGGCGCCTGCTCGATTGGCTGAGACCTTACGCGATTTCTCTCGTTGTCAGTGCCGTGCTGGTTCTGTTGGCATCGACCATGCAGGTACTGCTTCCCGTGGTGATCGCGCTCGTGGTAATCGACGGCGTGCTTGGCGCAGGACGAGCCGGCGATTCACCCGATTTCGGCCTTACCGACATCACCTTTGCCGTCGCCGACGTCGCGTCGATTCATCCGTTGTGGGCGGCGAGCGCAATCTATGTTGCCCTGCTGATCGGAAGTGCCGCGGCGGCTCATGCTCACCGGCTGACGTTGACATCCGCCGTGGTTCGGGCTTTGCGCGATTTGCGACTCGATCTGTTTCGCCATCTGGAAACCCGGCCGTCGTCGTTCTATGACCAGGTTGCCGTCGGACGGGTAATGACCCGCGTTACCAACGACATCGAAGCGCTATTCGAAATGTTGCGCGGCCTTGGCGCTCTTGTCGGTGAGTTCGTGCCTTTTTTCGTTGCACTCGGCATAATGCTGAGCATCGATGTCACATTGACATTGATATTGCTGCTGGCCCTGCCGTTGATGGGCACAGTTACCTACTACTTCCGCAACGCTACGCGGCGCCTTTTCCGCCTGGTCCGCTCGTCGCTGTCGGCATTGAACCAGAACATGCAGGAAAACCTGGCCGGTTTGCAGGTTGTGCAGATCTCTGAACGGCAGGCGTTCAACTCGGACCGCTATCGGGCGTTGAATACCGAAAACCGCGACCACGAACTGCACTCTGCAAAGCTCGAGACGCTGTACGGCGCGTTCACCGACAGCATTGCCCACCTGGCGCTCGCCGTCGTCCTTTACTACGGCGCCAACGCAATCGCCGGTGGATCGATGACGTTGGGCGAAGCCGTGCTGTTCACCCGGTTCATCGATATGCTTTTCCATCCGATCGTCGCCCTCGGTGAACAGACCAACGTTCTGTTTCGCGCTATGGCGAGCGGCGAGCGGATCTTTCAGGCACTCGACTGGGACGAGGCGATCCATGAGCCGGAGCACCCTGTGGAACTGCCCCCGCGACTGCGCGGCTCGGTACGTTTTGCGATCGATGAGTTTGCTTACAGGCCGGGACTTCCAGTGCTCCAAGACGTGCGCTTCGAAATAGCACCCGGCGAAACTCTGGCTATTGTCGGTCCCACCGGTTCCGGTAAAAGCACCCTGATTCGGTTGCTTGGGCGTTTCTACGACTTTCCGGACGACCAGATATTTCTCGACGACATCGACCTGAACCGCATCCACACCCGCGATCTGCGCCGCCGCGTCGGCGTCGTACTGCAGGATTTCCACATCTTCTCGGGCTCACTGTACGACAACATTGCGCTGGGCGATCCCAGAATCACACGCGAGGACGCAATCGCCGCTGCACAAACCGTTAACGCACACGGTTTCATCGAGCGCCTTACGCACGGGTACGACACGCAACTCGCGGAACGGGGTCAGAACCTGTCGCAGGGGCAGCGCCAGCTGCTGGCTTTTGCACGTGTCCTCGCCGCGGACCCGGAAATTCTGGTACTGGACGAAGCCACCGCAAGCATCGATACCGAAACTGAACTGCTGATACAGGACGCGCTTCGAAAGCTCACGCGCGGTCGCACGAGCATCATCATTGCGCATCGGCTGCAGACGATTCAGGACGCGGACCGCATCATGGTGCTGCACAACGGTCGCATTGACGACATCGGCAGCCACGAGCAACTGATCGACCGGCAGGGCCTCTACTTCGAACTACACCAACTGCAGTTTCAACACGATGCGAAGCCGGAGGACGAGTCCGAACCCTAGTCTGCGCGGTGCGATTTAGGGGTCGACGTAAGCGATGAAAGATGCGCGAACGGAACCGACGCCACCGAGGTGCGTGTGGCGCGACGGCCGGCTGGCCGGATCCGGAAAGACTTCGAGCCACGGGGTATCCAGCGCTTCCCGCCAGGTAGCGTCCGGCACCCAGAATTCCATCTTGGCGACGTGCGCCCAATCCGCACCGGCTTCCGCAAGAATCTGCCGGACATAGCGGAATACGTTCGCCGCCTGCCGCTCCGCCGATTCGGGCAGATCGCGCGTCCCCGGTTCGAACGCATTGATCACGCTGGAAACGATCAGGGGCCCGATGCGTGTCGCAACCGGTATCGGTGTGCGATGACGAAGATCGTCGATCTCTATACTGCGGCGGCTCACGAGGAGTTCCGCGCCTCGCGCCACGCTTGGAACTCCGCTTCCCTCGATTCCGACAACGGCATCAGGCCCTCAATGGACTCACCGGCCGTCACACGCTCGAACGCAAACGCTTCGCGTTCTTCCTGTTCGGCAGCATCCTGAGCCACTTCTTCCACCAACGCCGACGGAATAACCACCGCGCCCTCCCCGTCGCCGACGATCACATCGCCGGGGACGACGAATACGCCCGCACAGGTGATCGGTTCGTCCAGGGAAAACGGCATGTGGCAGCGTCCGAGCGTCGCTCCGTGTGAACCCTGGTGATAAACGGGCTGACCCAGCGCCGCGACCGCGGGCGTATCGCGAACCGCGCCGTCGGTCACAATGCCCGCGGCACCCAGCGCAAACGCACGTGACGCGAGAATATCGCCGATGGTTGCAGCGTCCTGGATTCCGCGAGCCTCCATAACCAGCACGTCGCCCGGACGGGTGCTCTCGATCAGCCGTTTTTGCGCGTTCATCCCGGGACCGTAGTGCGGCTGCAGATCCTCGCGCAGCGCCACATACCGCAGCGTCCGCGCGCGTCCAACCATCGACTGGTTAGCGTGCATCGGCCGCAGTCCGCCGAGGAACGTGCTCCGAATGCCGCGCTTTTGCAGCTGGAACGTAAGCGTCGCCGTACCTACAGAGCGCAGCCGCTCCACCACCGCCGGTGCTAGTGCGCGCATGTTCTCATTCATGTTTCGATGCTCGGTCTCGTTTGTTACCGCCACACGGATTTCATCAGAAAGCGGCGCCGTTGGATACTCGACCTCATGCACTTCGCGCACACCGTGAACTGCACAAACCCGCCAGACTGCTGCAATGCTAAAATGCACCGATGACAACCCGCGATTCCGATTCGTCCGTCACACCCATCGCCAGCCGCGCCAAGCGGCCGGTTAGCGGGCAGAAATTCGTCGATGCCGCGGGCACTGCCGCAATCAAGGATGGGGTTAAGTCCAACCCCGACCGAAACATCCCCACATCACGCAAACCACCGTGGCTACGCGTTCGGATCGGCGGCGGCGAACGCTTCGAAGCGGTGCGCTCCACGGTCCGTGAGCACCGGCTTGCCACAGTCTGCGAGGAAAGCCATTGCCCCAACATCGGCGAGTGCTGGCAGAACGGAACCGCGACTATCATGCTGATGGGCGCAGTCTGCACACGCGCGTGCCGCTTCTGTGCGGTGGATACCGGCAATCCGAAGGGGCGCCTCGACGCCGAGGAGCCCCAACACGCCGCCGAATCGGTCCGGCTGATGAACCTGAAGTACGTCGTGTTGACCTCCGTAGACCGCGACGATCTGCCCGATGGCGGCGCCGCACACTACGCCGCGTGCATCGGCGCAATCCGACGTACCAACCCCGATACGATCATCGAAGCACTGACCCCGGACTTCTCCGGTCAGAAATCCGCTGTGGCAACGGTTGTAACCAGCGGTCTGCACGTGTTTGCGCAGAACCTCGAAACCGTGCGTCGTCTTACCGCACGCGTACGCGACCCACGCGCCGGCTACGCGCAAACGCTCGACGTACTCGCGCACGCCAAAGCGACGCGCCCCGATGTGCTAACGAAGTCGAGCCTGATGCTCGGTCTGGGCGAAACCCGCGACGAGGTGATCGAAGCGATGCACGACCTGCGCTCGCACAACGTAGATCTGTTGACGCTCGGCCAGTATCTGCGGCCTACGCGAAATCACCTGCCCGTAGCTCGCTGGGTTCCGCCAGAGGAGTTTGCCGAGCTTCGAAACGCGGGCCTGGCACTCGGTTTCACCGAGGTAGCCTCCGGACCGCTGGTCCGTTCGAGTTATCGCGCAGACCGCGTTTTTGAACACAACAACCTGGGACTCGACACGCCGAGCGCTGCCCCAGGCCACATTCCGCTGACCACCGTTCACGACTGAGCTCGCCCATGACACTCGTTACCCAACCCCTGGCGTCCGACGGTTCGCCCGTGCCCATCGAACTGATACCCGACGCGCAGTTCGCCGAGTGGCTCGCAAACCAAACGACCGACGTTCAGCACTGGCTCGGAACAACGGGCATCCGAGGTAAAGCCGGTGATCTAACGTGGCTACCGGACCAGAACGGACGCGCCGCGTCGGTCCTGGCCGTTAGCGATCCGGCCGACCCTCTCGCAGCGCTGGGCGCCCTGCCCCGCAAGCTCCCCCCCGGGATCTACGCACTGACCGAGCCGGCAGACGACCTGGTTCTGCTCGGATGGGCAATGGGCGCCTACCGCTTCTCCCGCTACAAGGAAACGGCGGACGCGCCACCGCGGCTGCTGCATGTCGATGCCGACCAGGTAGAGCGCGTCAATCGCATCAACGATGGCGTAACGCTCGCCCGAGACCTGATCAACACCCCCGCGGAAGACATGCTGCCATCAGACCTCGCCAATGCATCGCGCGACGTTGCCGAGGCGTTCGGGGCGGAACTTGTGGTTACCTCGGGCGACGCGCTACTGGATGCCGGCTATCGAACCATTCACGCGGTCGGCCGGGCGTCCACGGATGAACCACGTCTGATCGACCTCTGCTGGGGCGACCCATCTGATCCGCAGATTGTGCTTGTTGGCAAAGGCATCTGTTTCGACAGCGGCGGCCTGGACATCAAGCCGGCTTCCGGTATGCGCACCATGAAAAAGGACATGGGGGGCGCAGCCCAGGCGCTGGGTCTCGCTCAGCTGATCATGGCTGCCGGGTTGCCGATCCGGTTGAGACTCCTGATTGCCGCCGCGGAGAACGCGATCGCCGGAAACGCGTACAGGCCCGGGGACATCATTCGCACGTACTCGGGGCGAACCGTGGAGATAGACAACACCGATGCCGAAGGCAGGCTGGTGATGTGCGACGCGCTGGCTCTGGCCGCGGAAGACAATCCCGAGCTGATCGTCGACTTCTCCACGCTGACCGGATCCGCGCGCTCCGCCGTTGGCGCGGAGGTGAGCGCCATGTTCACCAACAACGACGAAGCCGCCGAGTCGCTCGCACGCCACGGCAACGCCACCGACGATCCCGTGTGGCGCCTGCCGCTGCATCAACCCTATCGCCACATGCTGGAAAGTAAGGTAGCCGACTGCGTCAATTCGGCGGCCACGCCGTACGCGGGCGCAATTACTGCCGCATTGTTTCTCGAACCCTTCGTCGGCACATGTGCCTGGGTACACTTCGATCTGATGGCGTACAACCTGCGCGAGCGCCCGGCGCGGCCGGAAGGCGGCGAAGCGATGGCCTTGCGCGCGGTGTTCTCATACCTCGAAGAGCGCTATGGAGGACGCTCGTGAGCCTGTTCCACCAGCTCGAGAGTGCAGCCACCGGCACAGCGGTACCGCTGAACGACGCACTCGCGGCGTTGAAATTCGACGACAAAGGCCTGGTGGCCGCCATTGCCCAGGATGCCACCTCACGGCAGGTACTCATGGTGGCCTGGATGGATGCGGAGGCGCTCAAACGCACGCTCGCCGACGGTTACCTGTGGTACTACTCCCGCTCGCGCCAGACGTACTGGAAAAAAGGCGAAACCTCCGGCCACCTGCAGAAACTCGTCGAACTACGATTCGACTGCGACGGCGACGCGGTGCTTGCACTCGTGGAACAGACGGGCGTTGCCTGTCATACAATGCGGCCCAGTTGTTTTTACCTGCGCGTCGACGGAAACGATCTGCGTATAACATCCGACCCTGAGTAGTTTCAGATGACCCTGCACTTGTACAACACCCGAACGGGCCAGAAGGAACCGTTCACGCCGCTGCAACCGGACCGCGTCAGCATGTACGTGTGCGGACCCACCGTGTACGACCTGGTGCATATAGGTAACGGCCGTCCCGCGGTTGTATTCGATGTGCTCTACCGCCTGCTGCGTGCGATATATCCGCAGGTGACGTACGTCCGCAACGTCACGGACATCGACGACAAAATCAACGCGCGGGCGCAACAGAACGGCGAGCCAATCCAGGCGCTCGCGGATCGGTTTACCGTGGAGTACAACGCTGACATCGAGGCGCTCGGCGTGCTGCCGCCGGACGTGGAACCACGCGCGACCCAGCACATTCACGAAATCATCGAGATGATCGAGCGGTTGATAGACAAAGGGCATGCATACGCGGCGGACGGGCACGTGCTTTTCCATGTCCCGTCCGATGCCGACTACGGCAAACTCGCCCGGCGGTCACTCGAGGACATGCTCGACGGTGCGCGGATCGACGTTGCGCCCTACAAGCAGGACCCAAAAGACTTTGTGCTGTGGAAACCCTCTACAGACGATCTACCCGGTTGGGACAGCCCCTGGGGGCGTGGCCGCCCGGGCTGGCACATCGAATGCTCCGCAATGATCAACAAACATCTGGGCGAGACGATCGACATTCACGGCGGCGGCCTCGACCTGACGTTTCCACATCACGAGAATGAGGACGCCCAGTCCCGTTGCGCCAACGATGCACACGAATACGTGCGCTACTGGGTGCACAACGGCATGCTTACGCTCGGCGACGAAAAGATGTCGAAGTCTGTAGGCAACGTGTTGACGATTCGCGAACTGCGCAAGCGGTTTCCGGGCGAGGTGCTGCGCTATGCGTTGCTATCGGGCCAGTACCGGTCGCAACTCGCGTGGTCCGACGACATCATCGAACAGGCGCGGCGCAGTTTAACGACGTTGTACCAGGCGCTTCGGGACACGCCCGATGTCAACGACACGGCATCGCACTACCGCGCATACCGTATCTCTGACTTTCCGGACGACGTCGTGTCACCACTGCTCGACGACCTGAATACGCCTCGCGCGCTCGCGGCGATGCACGCCCTCGCACACACGGTGCAGACGGCTAACGACCCGGATAAGGCGCGCGAAGCCGCCCGCCAACTGCTGGCTGGAGGTTGGCTCCTCGGCATTCTCGACACCCCGGTGCAAACCTTTTTTCAGGGCGAATCCAGCACCAACGCCGTGTCTGCCGACGCAATCGAAACGCTGGTGAAACAACGCGACGATGCGCGCGCGGCACGCGACTTCGCGGCGGCGGACCGGATCCGCGACGAGTTGCTGGAATTGGGTGTGGAACTGGAGGACACGCGCGACGGCACACGCTGGAGGCGTTCCTCTGGCGCGTGAGCACTACGAAACGGATAACCATCACCGGCGGGGGAATCGGCGCACTCACCCTCGCGCTGGCATGCCGCAACGCCGAGCTTGCCCACTTTCGGCTCCGGCTGACCCGCGATGAGCCCACACCGAGCGTCGTTGTTCTGCCACCCAACGCGACCCGTGTGCTGCGTGCGCTCGGACTCGCAGACCCCGTGGAACCGATCGCCGCAGCGCCCAACGCCCACCACGAGGTGAGCGCGCGGCTAGGCTTCGGACTGGCCACCTACCCGCTCGGTGCCTTCATCGAACGGCGCCACAGAGCACCATTCTGGCTAGTCGACCGAGCGGACCTTTTGCGCGTGCTGGCAGCCCACGTTGAAGAAAGGGGTATTGAACTGGTCGACGAGCGAACCAGCACGTCGACGCCGTACGATATCTGGTGCGACGGCGCGCGCGCCCACAGCCGGGACCGCGCGCGCCCGCAGGAACCCACGAAGACCTGGTGTTGGTGGCTCGAACACGATAACGAGACCGTGCAACCGGAATTCTGCACCTGGACCGGCACCGGAGGCCAGGTGACGTTGTTTCCCGCTTGCGGAGCGCGGCGATACGTGCAGGCGATCGCCAGTTGCGACGCTGCACATGCCGATGTGTCCGACGTATCGATCGCGAATCTGTTCGACGCCTGGCACTCCGCCGCACGCCGGGTGCTCCAGCACACAACCACCGCCTCCGCAGTTCCGGTGGGGTTGGGTGAGGTGGACGAACACTGGCACGACGCCGACGGAATACGCCTGGGCGCATCGGCGTATCAGTTACCTCCGGATCACCCGATCGCCGACGCGTTTGCCATCGAAGACGCCTGGGTGCTGGCACGGATGCTGGACAACTACGACGCCAATAACAGCACGGCCGCCCGGGAATATCAGAAGTACCGTCAACCGCGGGCCCGGCGCGCGTTGCGCAAGTGCTTGGAGGCACGTGCGACGCATCTCGATGCGCCACCCGCCCGCGCGTTGCGACATCGGATCCAGGTCGCACTCACCAGCCGTTTTCTGCCGGAGTTGTTTCTGCAGCAGACCGACTGGCTGTACGGTTACGATTGCGTGCGCGGGTTCCGCTGACCCTCAGCCTACGCCGCGCTCGAACAGCGCCGGCAGATCCGCGTCGTCGGTTTCGAGCAGCGCGTCAACCCAACGGTGGAAACGCTGTCCACCCGCTTCGTTTCGCCCGAACAACACGTGGTCACGCATGCCGGATTGCAAGGCCTTGCCCTGCCGAATGCCGGTTGCATAGTCCTCGTCACGCACCACATGCTCCAGAAACTTGAACTGTTCCGTTGCCGCCGCGCGCTCGACGCCGCTCGGTTCCTCGCTCATAAGGTAGTACTGCACTGTCCACGATGTGTCCGCCGTTTCGCCAGGGAAGAGCTGCGAGATCATCACACCGCGGCCTCCGCCGTCGAACCCGGCGATCGATATGTGCGGAAAGATCGTCCACACGCCGCTCAACAATACCGGATCCGGCCATTGCTCCTTGGGTACGTCGTCCAGCGCGCCGAGCTCCGGCGTCGGCGCGGTGACACGCTGGTGCGGGCCCCACGCATAGTAGTTCGCCTTGCAAAACATATCGGCGCCGAACGAATCGCGGTGCAGAATCGGCAGATGATAGAAATCCAGGTAGCCGTCGTACGCCACCTTCCAGTTCGGTCCCTCGAGAATCCGATGTTCGAACAAGTGCCAGTCCTCAAATCCGAAGTGCGCGAGCACCTCGTCGTAACCGCACAGGAAAGCATCGATCGACAGCGGTGAGTCCGGATCCAGCTGCACCCAGACGAAGCCCGCCCGCTCTTCGGTAGGCAGCGCTTTGAGGCCATAACAGGATTTGTCGATTGCGCCGAACTCGTTTGGCTGGAACACGCCGATCAGCGCACCCTGCTGGTCATAGGACCACGCGTGGTACGGACAGGTGAAACGCTTCGCTGAACCGGTACCTTCCGGCATCAGAATCGAGCCACGATGACTGCACATGTTTACGAATGCCCGCACGTCGCCGTCGTTGTCACGCGTGATCAGTACCGGCACGTCCGCCACCGTCAGGGATTTGTAGTCACCTGGGTTTGGAATTTCTGCGGTGAGTGCCAGCATCAACGGCATACGCCGAAACACCGCCTGCACTTCCGCCTGCCACCGATCCGGGTCGTAGTAGTGCTCCGCAGGTATCTGGTGTACCTCGTCGGCAAGTTCAATGGTGCCGGCCCGCGCGTGCGCCAACTCGTTCTCTGTCATCGCCACAAGATTCGCCCGCGACATCGTCTGCCTCTCTGTCGTTGAGTTTCCGCTCAGATGGTACGCCAGATGCGCCGCACGATCATGTACCTGCTGCTGCTATACTCTCGCGGCGTCACACGGTGTGACGCACTTGGCGGTGAACGGGAAAGCGGTGAAAGACCGCTACTGCCCCCGCAACGGTAACTGGCAGCAATCCTCCGCAGACGTAAGTCGGTCACTGGCGCCCACCCAAGGGCCCGGGAAGGCCAGCCGGAGTATTCGCAAACGAGACGCCAGAAGTCCGGAGACCGGCCGCCAACACCGTTCACTCGCTGTCCGGGGCGCGACAGCGCAACGGAGTTTGCAATGACCACTTTTCTTTCCTGCCTGGTGGCGGCCGCAGCGAGCGCAGCTGCCGCAGCGAGTGCAGCTGCCACACCAACCGACTCTACCGATACCTCTCCAGCTACCAACACGCCACTCGAGACATTGGCCGTGACCGCACACCGACTACCGCGCGACCCGGTTCCACACGTAATGCGCTTCACTACAGATGAAGCACCATCCGTGGGTTCCGACCTGATGCGTCACGCACCCAACCTGTCGGTGGCCACGTCGGGAGCATTCGGGAGCATCACCCAGGTACGTTATCGCGGTGCCGAAGCCAACCATCTGCTGGTACTGCTCGACGGCATGGAGCTGAACGACCCGGCAACCGGAAACGAGTTTAACTTTGCCAACTGGCGCAATCACAGCGGTCAGGTGGACCTGTTGGGCGGCGCTTCCAGCGCGTTGTGGGGTAGTGACGCCACCGCAGGGCTGATCCACCTGCGTACCCGTCCACAACACAATGCGACTCGCGTGTGGGTTGGCGCAGGGTCACACCGCGCTCGGGACTTGGGTCTGGCTCTGAGCCGCGCGCGCACCGACCACTATCTTCACGTGGACCTGAACGAGTTCGACACGGACGGTACAAACTCCGCGCGCTCGGGGCGGGAGGACGACGGATTCAGGAGCCGGTCGGCCATGGCCCACGGCGGCTGGCTGGCGGAACACGGCGAGGTACGCGCGGTGGCACAGCTGGTGGATACGCGTTCCGAGTTCGACCCGGTGCCGTTTCCGGACTTCATCCCAATCGACGGACCGCGGCAGACTCGCCACAAGCACTGGGCCGCGCAACTCAGCGGACGCGCAGGCGCGCGCACTGCGCCATTCCAGCAACTGTTCTCGCTGGGTTTCTACGACAGCCGCAACGACGACCTCGACGACGGCGCCCGCATTCTGCGCACACGAGGCGAGCGGTTGAAGCTCTCGAGCGTAAGCCGCTGGCACCCGTCGCAAGCCCACACGCTGGACATACTGTGCGAATACGAACGCGAATCGTTCACACAGCGCGCACCCACTACCCCGTTTGGCGATCCCAACCAGCGTCAGCGCATGCACACACGATCTGCAGCGCTCGAGTACATCTTTCATCCCGCCCCGTGGATCGAGACGGCTCTGTCAACGCGTTTCGATCACAACTCCGCTTTTGACGACGCGGTGAGCCACCGCGCTGTGGTGCGTCTGTCGCCGACCGATCGCACCCGGCTCTGGCTCAACTGGGGTACCGGCATTAAGAACCCCAGTTTCGTCGAACGCTACGGATTTACGCCTGATACCTTTGCCGGCAATCCGAACATAGAGCCCGAATCCAACCACCATCTGTCGTTGACCGCCGAGTACCAACGCGCTGGCTGGGCAGCGACGTTTACGCTATTCGACGACCGGCTGAGCGACGAGATCAACGGCTTTGCATTCGATCCAGACACCTTTAGGTTTACCGCCCGCAACGAACCCGGCGACAGCCGGCGAACGGGCGCGGAGCTTAGCTGGCGGCTAACCGCGGGATCGTGGCGCGCGGAACTCAGCGCCGCGTATCTCGATGCGGAAGACGGTGACGGCGCCAGCGAGATACGCCGCCCCGAGTGGCTTGCCAACGCGCATCTGGACTGGCAGCGCAATCGCTGGACGGCAGGTATCGATCTGCATCAGATTGGATCGCGCACAGACCTCGACTTCGCAACATTTCCCGCAACGCGCCGGACGCTCCGTTCCTACACCCTCGTTGGTGCACGTGTATCCTTCCGCGTGCCGCTCGGCAACCGCGAACGCGAGCGCCTGCGCGCCAGCGTCCGGGCAACAAACCTGGCCGACGAGCGCTATGAAGACGTTTGGGGATTCGTGAGCCCCGGACGCGCCACGTACGTGCAACTGGAGCTGGAACTGTGAGCATACCCCTACCCTTGCTGCTAAACTAATGGCCAATGAAGTAGCGCCCTATACCAAAGGTACGGGACGAAACAGCATCCTTTTCTAGGCTCCATGATCCGTTCACTTCGACAACTGGTGAAGAATCACTTGAGTACAGCGTTTTGAATACAGAAAAGGACAGACATTGCAGTGATCAACGACCGATCAAGATTGGTTACACAGACATGTGGAACGGATTCGATCCTGACCGCTACGGCCTTACCCAGATACTATCCCAAGCGTTTCCGATCGAAATCTCCGACCGGCCAGATTATCTGTTCTTCAGCGTTTTCGGCGACGATCACCTCGATACTGAAGCTCACCGCAAAGTATTCGTAACCCACGAGGCCGCCTATCCAGATTTTCGTTTTTGCGACTTCGCGTTGTCATTCTACTGGCCGCTCGAATCCGAACGCCACATCTATTACCCCAACTTTCTGCATTACACGTCCTGGGAAGGCTTGGAACGTCTGAACCAATCCCACAACAACCTGCAAGACGATCCTCTCAAGCACAAACCCAACTTCTGCGCGTTTGTAGTCTCCAACGGCAATTCCAAAACCCGCAACCGAATCTTTGAAGAGCTGTCGGGCTACCGGCAGGTCATGAGCGGAGGCGCATTCGCGAACAATATCGGATTCACCTTGCCGAGAAGCAATACAATAAGCTTCTTCCAAAGTTGCAAGTTCGTGATTTCAGCCGAAAACTCAATCTCACCCGGCTACGTGACCGAAAAGATATTGCAAGCAATGCTTGCCGGATCCGTACCAATCTATTGGGGAGACAGCTTCGCCAAACAGATCTTTAACGAAAAGAGATTCATAGACGTTCGCTCAGCCGCAAGCATGAAAGATCTGATTGCACGCGTCGCTCAAGTTGATGCAGACGACGATCAGTATCTAGACATGCTCAGCCAACCAGTTTTCAAGGACGGTCACATTCCGACTAAAATCGCACGACCCACCGTGCTCCGATTTTTCCAAAGAATGTTTTCCGGCGAACTCGATGCGTATCCGAAACCCAATCTGTCAGTCGACGAGACAGCACAGTTATCAGGATTACATAGAAGGTGGGTTCAGGGGCCGCGAGGTCCGCAGGAAGATCGAATATCGCGGGAACTGCGGGCAGAAAGACGCTCCGCAGGTCTCATGGATTGACTATGAACACCTCGCACATTCATGAAACTTGAATCACCATGAACCTTGAGTCACGAATAGCGAGGCCAATCGGTTCCGAGCCACAAAACGGACAAATAATTCACGAGTTGCCATATGCCAGATCAAGCACCTCCTCGCTACTATAGCCAGTTCGGTCAAGACAAACATATCGCCGAGAAATACTATCCCAATAAGCAAACAGGATTTTTTGTCGAAGTCGGTGCACACGACGGAGTCGACAAAAGCAACACCCTGTATTTCGAGCAACTCGGATGGCGCGGTATATGTATCGAACCTTCGCCCCACCGTTTCGAGCGACTCAAGCGTGCGCGGGAGTGCGTGTGCGTCAACAAAGCCGTACTTCCACGAAGCGGACACGTCGAGTTCCTCGACATTGTCGGCTGGGGTGAAGCACTAAGCGGTGTAATAGACAATTATGACCCACGACATGTTGATCGTATTGCGCGTGAAACTGAAAACAACGAATTAACACTAGAACGAAACAAAGTGACGGTGGCATGCGAACCGCTGGCCAAGATCTTTGAAGACTATGGTGTAAGACACGTCGACTATATGTCCGTAGACGTAGAAGGAAGTGAGCTTTCTGTACTTGAGAGCATCGAGTTCGATCGTGCAAAAATCGATCTGATCGAAGTAGAGAACAACTACAAGGAAACTATCGTCCGCGAGTTTCTAGAATCCAAGGGGTATATCTTCTCAGAGTCGATCAAGATTGACGAACTCTACGTGAGAAAGGGCTCTGCTCTATTCGATCGGATCGGCCTCGGTTGATCGCGTCTCGATTCTGGCCACAACTTCAACATCTCTAGATGCGCGAGTGCGAACAACACTTCGCCAACTGCGTCACGCCGAGCGTTGGCGGGAAAACATCCTGATGCGTCGGAACCCAAAATCGAGAGTGGCAATGCCGAGGGAAGCCCATATCACGAACGCTTCTGGAGTTTCGCACCCCCGGACGCGCCACCTACTTGCAACTGGAGTTTGAACTATGAGCACACTCCAACCCCATCTCGGCTATGCGACGCAGGTCTGGGACGAGCGCATCGTCCCAGCGCTCTGCGACTACATCCGCATCCCCAACAAGTCGCCCGAATTCGATCCCGACTGGGCCGCCAACGGACACATGCATCATGCGGCGGAACTTTTAAAAAACTGGGCGGACGCATTCGCCCGAACCGAGCCTGTGGCCGGTTACCAGAGCGAGATCGTGGAGCTGCCCGGACGTACCCCCGTGCTGCTGTTCGAGATCGGGGGTGATCCGGCGCGCGGAACCACGCTGCTCTACGGTCACTACGACAAACAACCCGAGTTCTCAGGCTGGAACGAAGGCCTCGCGCCCTGGACTCCGGTTCTCCGTAACAACCGGTTGTACGGACGCGGCGGGGCCGACGACGGCTACGCCATGTTCGCGAGTCTTTGCGCCATCGCCGCCCTGCAGCGACAGCGATACCAACACGGCCGCTGCGTGGTGTTGATCGAAGGGTGCGAAGAGAGCGGCAGCTACGACCTGCCGCACTATGTGGAAGCGCTCGCTGCACGCATTGGAAAACCCGACCTGGTGCTGTGCCTGGACGCAGAATGCGGCAACTACGATCAGCTGTGGCTCACAACATCGTTACGCGGGATGCTTCCCGGGGTGCTCACGGTGCGCGTGCTCGAACAGGGTCAGCATTCCGGCGCCGCCGGCGGTATCGTGCCATCCTCGTTTCGACTGTTACGCCGCGTGATGGAACGTATTGAGAACGCTGACACCGGCGCGTTGCACGAATGCCTCCATGTCCAGATCCCCGACCAGGTGCGCAACGACACTCGCGCAGTTGCGACCATCCTGGGAAACGACGTAATCGACCGCTATCCGTGGGCAGGGACAACCGCCCCACATACGAACAATATCGAAGAACTGCTGATCGCGAATGCGTGGGAACCGGCGCTGGCGACCGTAGGTCTGGACGGAGCGCCCGACATTACGAATGCAGGCAATACGCTGCGTCCCCAAACGCGGGCCAAACTCGTCTTCCGGCTGCCGCCGAGCCTCGACGCCGAACACGCCGCAACGCGCGTGAAGTCCATTCTCGAGGCCGACCCGCCGCAGGGAGCCGAAGTAACCTTCGACCTCGATACGCCGCAAACGGGTTGGCATGCACCGCCGCTGGCACCGTGGCTACACGACGCGGCCCAACAGGCTTCGGATCGGTACTTCAACGCACCGGCCGTGAGCCTGTCCATGGGCGGAACTATCCCCTTCATGAAGATGTTGGGCGACCGCTTTCCCGAAGTACAGTTCTTCGTGAGCGGCGTGCTCGGACCCATGTCCAACGCCCACGGACCGAACGAATTTCTGCATATCGACACCGGCAAAAAGCTCACCGCCTGCGTCGCAGACGTGCTCGCCGCACTGCCGTGAACTGCTTGTTCTGTCGGTCCACCAAGCAAACGGGGCCAATGCAACCGGCTGGCGCCACGTGACGCTTTCTCATATCGGTCCCCTTGGCAGACCGCGTTCTAGCTAACATCATGGTTCCGCTCACGTACTAAAAAACCGAACAGGGGAGAATGCTATGTCTGAATACGGAGAGATAGACGTCAGCGTCGACAACGGCGTGTTTACAATGGCAATCGGCGGCCTGGACGGCGCCACACACCGTGGGATTTCGCGCGCATTTCGCGCGGCTCACGAATCCGAGGAGGTGCGGATCGTAGTCGTTACAGGCCGAAATCGCACGTTCCTGAACCCGACGATGTACGACGTGGAATGGGTCGCCGCCTCAGCGGACCCGGCCAATATGCGCCGCATGTTCAAAGAAGCCGAAGACATCATCCGGGACTCTGTGGGCTGCGAAAAACCGACGATCGCTAAGGTTTTTGCACCCGGTGCGCACAGCCTCGGCGCGTCCGTAGCACTGGCCTGCGATTTCGTATACGCAGCCGATGATGCGACCTTCTGCGACCCCCATCTGTCCGGTTTCGCTGTGCCCCCGGGAGACGGCGGCGCGTTGCTATGGCCATCACGGATAGGCCTGACGCGCGCCCGAGAGTTTCTGATGACCGATAAATCCTGCACCGCGCAGGAAGCCGTTGACATCGGTTTGATCAATAAGGCCGTTCCCGCTGACGCGCTCGACGGTGAGGTCGACGCGCTTGTTCAGAAACTGCTGTCGTTCGATCCCTTCGCACTGAACATGACAAAGAAGTGGCTCAACCAGTACGTGCAACACGACCTGAACACCGTCGGACTCGGCGCGCTGGCCGCGGAAGGCATCTTCCTGGCCCAGGGCTCGAATGCCAATCCGCCGATTTTCCGCGACGACGATGGTTGAAACGGACACTCGCTGAGCCGCGGGGCTCACGTCAATCCACGTCAGGAATCTGTGCCCATTCCTCCCAACCAATACCACGGCCGGGAAAGGCGGCATTGGCGAACGGCCAGACCTCCGCAATCCATGCGGTAACCGCATCGTAGAGTCGGGTCTCGAGGCCGCTGGCCAGCACACTCTGTCTGGCCCACAGATACACCTCCGCGTCGCGACCACGCTTGCGGGTGGGTTCGATATAGACGCAGCCGATGACCGAGTCCTCGGCGAGCGACACAACCGTGTACGCAAACGACCGGCGGAGCTGAAACTCCTTCTGGTGCCACCCCAGATCAATCAGGTTTTGTTCCAGCGTGAGCCCCACCGGCCATTTCCCTCCGGGCCAGATCGTCCGCAGGTGATCGACACTCGTAATCACCGCATCGAAATCTTTCACGACGTCGTTCACGGTGAGCATGCGCAGACGATACTCGTCTGTTTCGAGCGTCTGAGGAATGTCGAAATTTTGCGGTACGAAGGGCACTAAAGAAGGCGGCTGTTCGCGCCGAAGCTGCGCTTCAGAAAATCCATCTGGTCACCCAGGATCCGACCGCTGTTGGTCAACACCAGGTATTCCGCGAAGTTTGGAACGTACGGCAGCGCGAGCAGTTCCATTGTCGATTCCTCGAGCAATCGACTGCCTTTGTGGTGATTGCATCGACGACAGGCGGCAACCACGTTGTCCCACGTGTCCAGACCGCCGCGCGATATGGGCACCACGTGATCCCTCGTCAGATCGCCATCGGCGAACGTGTTCCCGCAATACAAACAGACGTTGAGATCGCGGCCGAATAACGCGCTGTTGGTAAGGGGCGGCACCCCACGGGTCTCATCCACAACCTTACCGCGACAGGCAATGATGCCATGCAGATCCATGGCCGTGCGTCGACCGTCCAGCCGGCTGTGACCGCCGCGCACGCGCAGCACAACGTCGCCCAGCGTCCAGGTCACGATGTCACGCGCATACAGACATACCGCTTCGTGCCAGCTCAACCACTCAAGCGGCCGCCCTGCGACGTTCAGCCGCAGAATACGTGGGGCGCGATCGTAATCCGTCAGGGTGGCGATCATGGTCAACCTCGAATCCGGCCAGAATGATGCCGATTTGGCGAGGGCGATTCAATGGAACGCAGCGCGGACGGAATTGGCCGCGTGTGCGAGACGCCGTAGGTCTTGTTCCGCGGGCTTTGACAGAAACCGGGGGCTTGCGCAAAGTAGCGCCAATGATTCACCCCCATCGCGCAATCCCGCGTCTCCGCTTACCCCTCAGCGCCCTCCTGGCAGCGGCGCTCCTGAGTACCAGTGGTTGTATGTTGTGGCGTAAAAAACCCGACCCGGCGCCCGATGCCGCGCCGGCGCAAACACAGACCGATCCCGGAAACTGGTTCTGCCAGATGGCCGCCGACGGCTCCGATTGGGATTGCGTGCAGGACGAACACCTGGCTCGCGACCCGCAACCCGAACGCGTGCCGGTACCCCCGGAACCTGTTGCGGCGCCCGCACCCGGGCTGTCGCCTGAACCTGGGCTCCGATCGCCCGAACGCCTGTCCCGACCCTCGTCGTTGCGCGAGAACGTCCCTGCTCCATCCGAGCCCGATACGGCTCCCGGCGACACAGAATCAGCAGCGCCCGCGCCGCCCGACATTCCGGCGGAGGCGGACCCGAATCCGTCACCACCACCGGCCGAGCCCGATTCCGCCCAGAGGTCGCAACCCTATCCCGGCAGCCACCGCTCTGACGTTGCCGCGACCGATCTGCCGGCGTACCTCGCGCTCAGTTATCAGCCCCCGACACCAACCCGCCTGCTCGACCTGCCGGATCACTTTTACACCGTTCAGGTAATGGCCGTTTCGAATCGTGACGTACTGGAAGCGTACGCCGAGAGCCGTTCACTGACGGGCATGTCTGCGACACAGATCGCCGCCAACGGGAAGGTAATGTACGCGCTGCTCGCCGGCATCTACGCCTCGCGCGCAAACGCCGAAACGGCAAGCCGCAGCCTGCCCGCCGCGGTCGCCGACGAAACGCCGTGGGTGCGCTCCCTCGGTTCGCTGAAGCGCGCGATGCTGGCCGCGCAACCGAGCGCAGAAACCACCACCGGCGAGATCGCTACGCTTCAGCCGGCGTCGCGGAACCCGCGAACGGAAACGCCCCGATCCGTACGGCCACCCGATACGGCGTTCGCCGCCGGTACACAACACGAGGTTTCCGATCGCGGGGCGGGCGCTGAGCAACTGCCCACCTATCAGCGGCTCGCGTTCAGCCCGGACGAACCCGTCGCACTCAGCGCGCTACCGGGCGACTTCTATGCCATTCAGGTAGTTGCGCTCTCCACGCCCGATGCAGTCGAGGACTACGCTGCCTCCCGCAATCTCGCCGGGCTGTCCGCCGCGCGGATCGAAGCCAATAACAAGATCTACTTCGCGCTGCTGCTCGGGGTCTACCGGACTCGCGCGCAGGCCCAAACCGTGTTGAACGATCTGCCACAGACGTTAGCTGGTACCCGTCCATGGATTCGCCGCGTGAGTTCACTGCAATCGGCGATCCGACGCGGGGACTCCATGATTGCGTCCCGCGGGCGTTGACCTAGATCGGCGCCGCGGGCCGTCGCCGGCGCCGCACCTCCCGCAGCTCCGCAGCAGACAAGAGCGCGAGAGCCGTCCAGATAAACGCAAAGGTGACCGCCCGCACCGGACCAAACGGCTCACCCATCACAAACACCGCCAGCAGCAGCGTGATCGACGGCGCCAGATACTGAAAGAAGCCGAGAAGTGACAGCGGCAGCCGCGTAGCGGCGCCAGCGAAGAACAGGAGCGGCACGATCGTGACGATGCCGCCCAATGCCAATGCAGAAAGCTCCCCGGTCGTGCGTTGCGCGGTATCTGAAAACGCGACCAGGAAACCGAGCGCAAACGGTGCGATCAACAGTGTTTCTGTCCACAGACCAAGCGCCGCACCCACGCCCACCTGCTTGCGAACCAGGCCATAAAACGCGAACGACACGGCCAGCACCAGGGCAGCCCAGGGCAGTACGCCGACGCGCACCAGTTCATTGACGACGCCGAGAGCGGCCAGAACCACCGCAATCGTCTGTACGCGGTTCAGCCGTTCGCCAAGAAACACAAGACCGAGCACGATCGTTACCAGCGGGTTGATGTAGTAGCCAAGGCTCGTTTCCAGCATGCGGTCGTTCAGAATTGCCCACACGAATACGCCCCAGTTGACGGCTATCAGCGCGCTGCTGAGCGCCAGTCCTGCGATCTGTCCGCGGCGCAACGTACGCACCAGGCCTAACTGGTTGCGAACCAGCAGAATCAACGTCAAAAGCGGAACCGACCACAGAACGCGATGCGCAACGATCTCGACCGGTGTGGCGAAGGAAACGTAGACGAAGTAAAGCGGCGCGAACCCCCACCACAGGTAGGCGCCAAGCGCGAATAGAGCGCCAGTGCGTCGCTGCAGATCCGGGGTCGTCAATCAGAAACTGTCTTTGCGCCGGCGAGTTTCGGCAAACACATCCACGAGCGGCTGGCCGCTCATGCCGATGGTCGCCTGCAAACCGTCGCTGTCAGGACGCAGAAAGGGGTTCGTGGCTTTCTCGAGACCGATGGTGGTCGGAACCGTGGGCTGGCCGTTCCGCCGAAGGCGATCGATGTCGTCGGCGCGATCGAGCAGCGCCTGATTGCGCGGTTCCACGGTCAGTGCAAACGCCGCATTGGCCTGAGTGTACTCGTGCGCGCAGAAAACCCGCGTATCTTCCGGCAGCGCCATCAACTTCTGCAGGCTGCGCCACATCTGTTGAGGCGTGCCTTCAAAGAGCCGTCCACAACCCAGCGCGAACAACGTATCGCCAACAAACGCGACGCCCTCCGTTGCCATGTAGTACGCAATGTGGCCGGTCGTGTGACCCGGCGTTTCGAGTACCTGCACATCGACCCCGCCGAACTCGAATACATCACCGTCGCGAACCCGCACGTCTATACCCGGAATGCGTTCCGCATCGTTCGCGGCACCTACCACTGTACACTTCCACTCGGCCTTGAGCGCCTCGTTGCCTCCAGCATGATCGAAGTGGTGATGCGTGTTGAGAATGTGCGTGAGACGCCAGCCTTTTTCCTCGAGCGCCGCATTGATCGGCTCAACCTCCGGCGTGTCCACAACAGCGGTTTCCCCCGACGCCGGGTCGTGGATCAGAAAGCCATAGTTGTCGTTCAGACACGGAAACATGTGGATGTCGAGACTCATTGAATGCGACCTCTTTGTTGCATGTGTGCCGTTGGTCTGCCCAACGGATCAATCAAGCGGAATGAACAGACACTCGCGCGGTTCGCCGTCCACAGCGCGGCTGATATGTCCGCGCCCGGTGAGATCCTCGGCGAGCAGAATGGAGCCGGGACCCATCCTCTTCACTGTCCCGTCGCCAATCTCAATGTCAACCGACCCGGTAAGATTGACGACGAACTGGCGACGCGGCGCGTTGTGGTAGTCCAGGTTGTAGTCACCTTTCACCGTGCGGAAAAAAACACCGGATCCGCGCCAAAGCTGCGAGATGTGCCCCATTGCACCCCGATCTTCGAGATCGAGTTCCAGGTCCTCGAAGTGCGACTCACCGTCGTCGCCGCTGTAGATCCGCACCACCTTCATTCGCCGTCCACTTCCGTCGCGTTCTCAAGCCGGGGTTAGAATAGCACCACCCAATTGGACGCCGCACGTGAACAACCCGGTACTTGCAAACATACTGGATCTTATCGATCTCGAACCGATCGAACGCAACCTGTTTCGCGGCAACAACCACGACACAGAACACGTGTTCGGCGGCCAGGTTCTCGCCCAGGCGCTCGTTGCGGCCAACCGGACCGTCGAAGCCGACCAGCAGCTGCACTCGCTGCACGCGTACTTCCTACGCGCCGGCGACTGGCGGCGACCGATTCTGTTCGAGGTGGAACGCATCCGCGACGGACGCAGTTTCTCGACCCGCCTTGTGGTTGCAATCCAGCACGGCCGCGCGATCTTCAATCTGAACGCGTCCTGGCATAAACGGGAGTCCGGCGTCAGTCATCGTGTACCGATGCCCGACGTGCCGCCGCCGCAAGCCCTGCGCGGTGATCGCGAGGCGTACGCCGAGCTTGCCGTGCAGCAGCCCGACGTGAAGCGTTTCGCGTTCCGTTTCGACGCGATTGATTCGCGGCAGGTGGAGAACATTCTGATGACCGATCGCGATACCCACCCGCCGTTCAAACACACATGGCTGAAAACCCGGGACGCTCTGCCCGATTCGCAGGAAGTGCACCAGGCTCTGCTGGCCTACATGTCCGATCTGGATTTCATGAGCACGTCGATGCTGCCGCACGGGCGCCATCGCATGCGCGAGTCTGTGATGGGTGCAAGCCTGGATCACACGTTGTGGTTTCATCAGGACGTGCGCGCCGACGAATGGCTGTTGTTCGCTAAACAGTCGCCCAACGCAAACGGCGCCCGCGGTTTCGTACGCGGCCACTTCTTCACTCAGTCCGGCGAGCTGGTGGCAACCGCTGCTCAGGAATGCCTGATTCGCCCGATCGACCCCAACCGACGTCAGCCGAGCACCTGATCGACCCACTGTTCCACCAGGGCTGCGGCCACCCACGCAAGCGGCGGAATCACGAGGTAGAACAGAAACTTGAACCACACTCGCACGTCGATCGGCCAGCCGGGGAGCGTGCGGATGCGTTCCAGATGATTACCCACAGCTTCGAGTTCGGCTACGTCGGTGCGCGGGGTCGATGCGAGCCGCTCGCGCAATTCCCTTACGCGCTGCTCCCGCGCCCGCAGAATCTGTCCGCGCACTCCCCACATCGGCAGTAGGAACAAGAGTACCGCCGCAGGCAGACCAACGATCAGGCCAAACTGGTAGTTGTCCCAGCGAAACTCACCGTCCAGTGACTGCAGCGGAATGAACACCAACGCGCCGACAACGAGCAAAACGCCGCCAGTGGCTACCCGCCCGAAGACGGCGACGTCGTCGAGTCGATAGAGGTCGACGGTTGCGCGCGCACCCGCCTCACGCCAGCCCAGCGCCGAACCGAGCGTCTGAGCCAACGTCCACGCGATCAGAATCCACAGGGACAGGTTGGACAGGATCATCGCCAGATCGATCGCAAGCGACTGCGTCTCGGTTAATCGGTCGAGCAACATGGAGTTGCCCGCCAGACCGTAAAGACCGCCAAGCACCATCGCAACCGGCGCCCAGCGCTGCCCGCGGCGCACGACGCGTTCGTCGAGCCAGGCGCGGGGGATGTTCAACCGGGCACCGTCTTCCACGGCCTTCTGCCGATGTCGCCAATAGTACCCGAAGGCCGCGAGCAGGTAGGTCGATAACAACGCGAACATGGCCGCGGTCCCCGCATATTGACCTGGCGATGTCCAATCGGGAAACCCGTCAGATACGGCCCAGGCAAGTACATGGACGCCCAGGAATGCGGCGCCGACGCAGAAAGCCAGCGGCGGCAGGCGATGCGCCCGCAGGTGGCGCACCAGCCACGTCTCGTCACTCATCGTGCAGGCGTTCGCGCATCACGATGCGCGGGTCGAATGACCCGCGCGCGAACCTCAGAGTGCCTGCAGGATCGCTTCGGCGGCGCTCACCTCCAGCTGACCGCCTTCTTCCACGGCAAGCTTGGTAACGGTCCCGTCATCCACGACCATCGCGAAGCGTTGTGACCGCTTACCCAGGCCGAAACCGCTGCCGTCCATTTCCAGGCCCAGCGCGGCCGTGAAATCGCCGTTGCCGTCGCCTACCATCTGCAGCGCGTCGGCGTTCGCGCTCTCGCCCCAGCTGTGCATCACAAACGCATCATTCACAGCCATACAGATAATGCTGTCGACGCCCTTGGCTTTGATTTCGTCCGCGTGCACCACGTACCCTGGCAGGTGTGCCTGGGAGCACGTGGGCGTGAACGCGCCGGGCACCGCGAACAGAACGACTTTTTTCTCGTC
The DNA here is from genome assembly GCA_965216695.1 of Candidatus Azotimanducaceae bacterium. Lineage (GTDB taxonomy): Bacteria > Pseudomonadota > Gammaproteobacteria > Pseudomonadales > Azotimanducaceae. Next base: position 1,345,106 of record OZ244212.1, read on the forward strand.
AAAGAGTTCGCCAGTGGTAACCGGGGTGGGCCGGCCGTCCTTGATAATATGCATCGTTGCTTCAGGAAGTTTATCGCCTTCTTTGATCGCCATGTCTAAGCCATGTCCTCCGCTATGTGTGCGTCCGAATTTGAAGGCGGACAGTGTCCCCGAAGTGCTCGCTAGCGGTCAATCGCCCGCGCGGGCGGGAATTTGCGGCGTCGTTCGCACCGGTGGCGAGAGGCTACGCGCACCGCGAACGCGCCAAGCAATTTATTTTTTAAAAATCAGTATACTAGGGCGCAAAATTGTAAGACTTCGGAAGTACGGAGACGACGCAGGACGCGGCGCGCTGTACAGCGCAGCACCGGCCGGTATCGCCGGTCGGACGCAACGTTCTCGGCGGAACCGTGTTTGCGCGCATTGTCATGCGCCGCAATCGAAGCGAGGCTGATCGAATCATGGACTGCTCGGGCACAACTCAACGCTACGCCGCACTCGTCGTGCTGTGCGCGTGGTTGTCTGTGCTGTCCGCATGCCAACGCGAGACGGCATGGAAATTCGGCGCAACGCCCGCGCCGCAACCGAGTTTGGCCGACATCGTGATCGCCGCGCCGCCCGTCGTTGGCCGGCGGTTGCCCCCGGTGCTTGCACCCGTCGTGCAGATTCTCGATCCCCAACCCGTAAAGGTCGAAGCCCCGCCGACCGAGCCTGAATCGCCCCCGCGGGAAGCCAGCGTCACGGTCGTCGCAGCGGCCGACAGCGAAGCGGAAGAAGCAAGTGGGGACGCGCCCGAAGAAGAAACGCTGGTAGAAGTCGAGGCGCCTCCGGTGCCCGTAGAGTCGCTCAACGACGCGGACTTCGAGATCCTGGGCGACGTCGTACCACCGCAAACACTGAAGCAGCTGACCTGGTTCGCAAGCGAGACGTTCGCCGGCAAAGGCATTCCAACGCCGGTGCTCGTAGTGAATGGCGCAACGCCCGGTAAGACCCTATGCCTCACCGCGGCGGTGCACGGTGACGAACTCAACGGTATCGAAAGCGTGCGCCAGGTGATGCACGGAATAAACCCGGAGAAGCTCACCGGCGTGCTGATTGGTGTACCCATCGTCAACATGCAGGGATTCCAACGACACTCGCGGTACCTGCCGGACCGTCGCGATCTGAACCGATTCTTCCCGGGCAACCCTAAAGGCAGCAGTGCATCACGCATTGCGCATTCGCTGTTCACGCAGATCATCACGCACTGCGACGGCCTCGTGGACCTACACACCGGGTCATTCCACCGCACCAACCTGCCGCAGCTACGCGCCAACCTGGACATGGACGGGATCGTACAGCTGACCCAGGGATTCGGATCCACCGTTATTCTGCACAGCGAGGGCGGTATCGGCACACTGCGCCGAGCTGCAACCGACGTGGGCATTCCTGCGGTAACGCTCGAGGCCGGCGAACCGCTTCGACTGCAGGAAGACGAAGTGAAGCACAGCGTCAAAGCCCTGTTCACACTCCTCGACACACTGGGCATGCACAACAAGCGGAGTCTGTGGGGTAACCCCGAACCCGTGTACTACACATCCCAATGGGTGCGGGCCGACCAGGGCGGCATTCTGCTGAGCCGGGTAAAACTGGGAAAAGCCGTAAAGCCTGGCGATCTGCTCGGCACCGTGACCGATCCGATCAGCAACGATCAGGCTGAGATCCGCTCACCCTGGGCCGGCCGCGTGATCGGCATGGCGCTGAATCAGTTCGTAATGCCCGGCTTTGCGACCTTCCACGTCGGTATCGCCGCTGAGGTCGACGAAGCGACCGGTGAAACAGCGGCCGAAGCGGCTGTTGCACAAGCCGATTCGCAGGACACCACAGACCACGTACCGCTACCCGAAGACGACCTCGATCGGTCCGAGTAAGGCGACCTGACGCGGGCGCGTCAGCGGCGAGCGAACTCCGGCTGTTCGTAGTGCGCCACGCGCGTGGACCGGCCCAGAACACACACCTCCCGAAACTGGTAGATCACCGCTGCGGTGGGCGCCGCAATCCAGTCGTCGCCTACGGGCATACGCAAAATCGGTCGATCGGGCTCGTCGGCCGGTTCCAATACTGGCGCATCGTCGCGCATGAACTCGCTGACGGGAATGCGGTGGAGCGACGACACCTCCGCGGGATTGCCTTCTGCATGCGGCAACGCGCCACCCCACACCACGATCGGCCTAATCCGGAAACCCGACCGCGTTACAAAGTCGTCGAGCCGCCCGAGCACCGCGCCGCGGTCGAGACGTACCCCTGCCTCCTCGTCGAGTTCGCGCAACGCCGCCTCCACCGCCGTTTCGCCCGGGTCGACCCGGCCGCCCGGAAACGCCCACTGGCCGGGATGGTTCGAAAGCGCCTGGGAACGTCGAGTAAGCATCAGTGCTGGTGCCGATTGCCAGTCATCAAACGCGGGCAATTGTCCGACCCCGGCACCATGGCCCAGCTCTGTAACCAGCACGGCAACGGCCGCCTCGCGCAGCCCATCGCTTGCCGCCTGTTCGGTACGAAATCGCCCCAGATTGGTTGAAATTCGCGACCGGAGTCTGGAACCTTCTTCGATGACCACGGCTTCGTCAGACAACCCTCACGCGCAGGTCCCGAACGAGCGCCAGGCAATCCTGTACGCTCTGGCGGCGGTTGCGCTCTGGTCCACAGTCGCCACCGGGTTCAAGCTGGGTCTGCAAACCATGACCGTACTGCAACTGCTTACCGTGGGCTGTGCGTGGTCGTGCATCGTCTTCCTGGTTGCGGCAATCTGGACTAATCAGTGGCGGCCATCGGCCACCGATCTGCGCTGGAGCCTCGGGCTGGGCTTGCTGAATCCGCTTGCCTACTATCTGATACTGTTTGCAGCCTACCACCGTTTGCCCGCGTACGTGGCCCAGCCCCTGAATTACACGTGGGCCATCACACTCGCGCTGCTCGCAATCCCGTTGCTCAAACAGATACCCACGCGCCGTCAGCTGGCAGGAATTCTGGTGAGTTACACCGGTGTCGTCGTGTTGCTAACAACTGCGGCGGAGTCAACAACGCAGCAGCCACTCGACTGGCCCGGCGTCGGTCTTGCACTTGCGAGTACGCTGCTTTGGTCGATCTACTGGCTGCTGAACGCGCGAACGCCGTTGCGCCCGGTGCTGCTCATGCTCTGGAGCTTCGCCCTCGCCACACCGATCGTTGCGGCCATCTGCTGGCAAGTCGACGGCCTGCCCCAGCTTACGCTGCAGACGCTGGGCTTCGGTGCGTGGGTAGGCGTGGTGGAAATGGGGGTGGCGTTTCTGCTCTGGCAGGCGGCCATGCGCCGCACGCGCAACGCGGCCCGGATCGGTCAGCTGATTTTTCTGTCCCCGTTCGTGTCTCTCTGGATCATTCGCGTAGTGCTCGAAGAACCCGTCGGTGCAGCGGCGTTTGCCGCACTGGCGATCATCGTCAGCGGCATCGTACTTGCACGACCCGCGATGCGGCAGATACCTTAGCCAGTGGAAACAGACCGGAGGCGCTGGTGAGCAACGACGTAGCGATGGTAACGGGCGGTGCAACGGGCATTGGGGCCGCCACAGCATCGCGATTGGCAGACGCCGGCCTGAAAGTGGTGATCTGTGATGTGAACGCCAACGACGGCGAGCCTCTAGCCGCGCGGCTGAACGGCACGTTTCTTCACTGCGACGTTACCGATCTCGAATCCGTAACCTCTGCAGTCGAACGGTGCGCGCAGGAAGTTGGACGCCCGCGTTTCGCGCATTTGAACGCGGGCATCATGACCGTGCCAACGGGCAATGCGTTCCTGCCGATCGAACAGGTCGAGCCAGCGCAGTACCGGCGCATTCTCGGCGTTAATCTGGACGGCGTGTTCCACGGTATGAAAGCCTTGTTGCCGACGATCCGCGACCTCGACGGCGCGATTACCGTAACCGCCTCGATCGCCGCATTCGGCCTGCTGCCAATCGACCCGCTCTACAGCGCCACCAAACACGCTCTCGTTGGTTTCGTGCGCAGTATTGCCGCCGCCAACGCAGACGCAAGCATCCGAATCAATGCGATCTGCCCCGGCGTCGTCGACACCGCGATCGTTCCCGACGCATTCCGCGATCCGGCTACGATCATGCCGCCGGACGAGATGGCTGCCGAAGTCGTCGACCTGCTACTGCGCGCGCCGACCGGCGACATCCGGGCAAAGATCGCCGGACACGCAGCCTTCACCGTACCTGCCATCGACGTCAACGCGCTCGCAGGTTCCTGAGCCAGTCCGCAAGCGCTTGACCAATCTCGGCCGGTGAGTCTTCCTGAATGAAGTGACTGCCGGCAACCGTTACTTCCGTCTGGTTCGGCCAGGAGCGGCAGAATTCGCGCTGCGCGCCCGTTAGAATCGCGCCGGGTTCAGCATTAACGAAGAGTTTCGGCATCGGCGCGGCAGCCATCCATTCGGCGTACGCGTTCGCGATCGCAACCACGTCCTCGGGTTCACCGCCAACAGGAATCTGGCGCGGCCAGGTCAACGTCGGCCGGCGATCCTCACCCGGGGTTTCGAAGGGCCGGCGGTACACCGCCATCTCCTCGTCGGTCAGGTCCCGCAACACCGAACCTGGTAGCACCCGCTCGACGAACACATTGTTGTCGAGAACCATCGACTCACCGGCCTCGGAGCGGAAGCCCTGGAACACGCCGCGCGCCGCTTCGGGCCATTCGTCCCACGATACGGGACGCACAATCGCCTCCATGTAGCAGACTCCGCCTACCGCGTCGCGGTGTTCGTTGGCCCAGTGGAAGCCGAGCGCACTGCCCCAGTCGTGGATCACGAAGATTACGCGGTCCACCACGCCCAGCTGAGCGAGCGCGTCGCTGAAATACGCGTAGTGTTCCGCAAACGTGTAACGTTCGGGACCTGGGTCGTCGAGTTTGTCGGAATCGCCCATGCCAACCAGATCCAACGCGATGCATCGGCCGTAAGGCGCAGCGTGTTCGATGATGTTGCGCCAAAGGTAAGACGACGTGGGATTGCCGTGCTGAAAAATGATCGGGTCGCCATCGCCGACCTCGCTGTACGCCATCTGTTTCCCGCGAACTTCCACATACTGTTTCGGCAGCTCGGCCGCGCTGATGACACCGCTCGTTTCGCCCATCGTCATTCCCCCTTGAACGCCGGTTTGCGCTTCTCAATGAATGCGTGCAGCCCCTCCTGTCCGTCCGCAGTTACCGACAGTCCGGCTATGGCGCGCGCTTCGAGCTCCATCTGGGACTCGAGGGTTTGCTCGAACGTACCGTTGAGCAACGTTTTCACGGCACCCAGCGCACGCGTTGGCCCCGCCGCCAGCTGCCCGGCCAACGCCATCGCCTCATCCAGCACGGCGTCGTCGGCAACGACGCGATTGACGATGCCCCACTCCAGCGCTTCCGTGGCGTTCAGCACCCGGTTGGTCAGCATCAGTTCGCGCGCACGGCGGTCACCGATCTTGCGCGGCATGTAGAACGTGGAGCTGCCGTCCGGTGACAGCCCGGCTTTCGTATACGCCATAGTGAACACCGCGCGTTCGGCACAGACGGCCAGATCGCACGCCATCACCAGCGAGAATCCTGCACCGGCCGCCGTGCCATTAACCGCAGCGATCACCGGTGCGTCTGTTCGCGCAAGACGCGACAACCCGATGTGCAGATCGCCCGCCATCTTCTTCATCAGACTTTGCGCGCCCGCGCCAGCTTCGGCAAAGCTCAGCAGGTCGCCCCCGGCGCAGAACATCTTGCCGGCACCGGTCAACACCACGGCGCGCACGGACGGGTCGTCGTCGGCCTTCAGTGCCGCATCCGAGAATTCCGCCGCACCGAGCGGGTTCATGGCATTGGCCGCATCCGGCCGATTGAATGTGATGACCGCGACGTTGTCTTGCACATCGTATGTCAGTGTTTCGTAGCTCACTGCCGTCGTCCCCCGTGTAATCGTTTGTGGCCACAACCGTCGGCGACCCGTTCGCCGCATTAGACCGCCCCCCCAGCTAGCCCGCAACCGCACGACACGTCCGGCGAGCGGCGCATACCCCTCTCGCTGCCCGCGGCGGGCGCTTCCGCGATGCCACCACGCAGGCAGTTTGCTAAGCTGCGCGGCCGATACCCGTACCCGAGCGACCACGGACCCGCCATGGACATTGAGCTTTCAGCCAACGATCTAACGTTCGCCGACGACGTGGAGGCATTTCTGACGGAGAACGCCTTTGACCGTAGCTCCGACTACAACGCGTGGCGCACCCAATGGTTCGAGAAAGCCAGAGCAAAAGGCGGCTGGGACGTGCCCAAATGGCCGGAAGCGTTCGGCGGACCGGGATGGTCGCCCACCCAGCACTACATCTGGGAACGCGCAACCGCAAAGCATCAGACTCCGTGGGATCTGCCGTTCGGACTGGGCATGTTGGCACCAGTGCTGATGGCCTACGGATCGAAGGCGCAGCAAGAGCGGTTTCTGCCGGACATCCGCGCCCGCAAAGTCAACTGGTGCCAGGGCTATTCCGAACCGGGCGCCGGCTCTGATCTGGCGAGCCTGAAGACCCGGGCGGTGCTCGATGCCGCCGAAACGCACTACGTCGTGAACGGCACCAAAATCTGGACCACGCTCGCACACATTGCCGACTGGATGTTCTGCTTGACGCGCACGGACGACACCGGGCCCAAACAGCAGGGCATCACGTTTCTGCTGATCCCGATGAAGCAGAAAGGCATAGAAGTGAAGCCGATCATTACGCTCGGCGGCGCGCATACCGTCAACATGGTGCACCTGACCGACGTCGAAGTGCCGGTGGAGAACCGCGTAGGCGAAGAAGGTCAGGGCTGGACGTACGCAAAAGGTCTTCTGCAACACGAACGTACCGGGTTGGCCGGTATTTCGCGTTCCCTGGTTGCACTGGAGGAGCTGAAGCGCAACGCGCGCAAGGTTGCGCGCGGCAATGGCACACTGTTGGACGACCCCGCGTATCGGGCGAAGGTCGCGGACCTGGAAGTGGAGCTGATGGCAACCGAGTTCACGGAGCTGCGCAGCCTCGCATCCGCCGCGGCCGGCACCGATCCCGGTCCCGAGTCGTCCATCCTGAAGCTGAAGGGTACCGACATCCAGCAGCGCATCCAGCGCCTGACCGTAGAAGCCGGCGGGCAGTACAGCGCTGCCTGGGGCGCCACAATGCCCGGCCACCGATTCGCGCGGGCCGGCATGAGCGGGTATCTGTCCAGCCGCGCGTACAGCATCTACGGCGGTGCGAGCGAAGTACAGCGCGACGTGATCGCGAAAAACGTGCTCGGCATCAAGCGGAGCAAGTCATGAACTTTCAGTTGAGCGAGGAGCAGACCCTCCTGGTAGACAGCGTCAGCCGATTCGTCACTGACAATTACGGTCTCGATGCCCGCACCGAGCTCGCCGCATCGAGCGACGGTTTCAGTCCGGCCCACTGGCAGCAGTTCGCCGAACTCGGTTGGCTGGCCCTGCCCTTCGACGAAGCCGACGGTGGCTTCGGCGGCAATCAGGTGGACACCATGTTGCTGTTCGAGCAATTCGGCCGCGGTCTGGTACTGGAACCCTACCTCGCGACGGTCGTGCTCGCCGGCGGTGCGCTGCGCCGAAGCAGCAATGGTGCGCTGAGACAGCGGCTGATTCCAAGGATTGTGGACGGATCGACACGCATGGCGCTGGCTTTTGCTGAGCCGCAAGCGCGATTCGACTGTCACGATGTGGCCACGCGTGCGGAACGCGACGGCGACGGGTTTGTATTGCGCGGCGCCAAGTCTATGGTCGCGAACGCCGAGGGGGCCGCGCAGATCATCGTCAGCGCGCGCACGTCCGGCGCACAATCGGACCGTCAGGGAATCACGCTATTCGCCGTCGATGCGGCTGCCGAAGGCCTCAATTGTCAGCACTTTCCAACCGTAGACGGCCATCGTGCCAGCGAACTCACGCTGGACGGCGTTCGCGTGGAGGCTGACGCCGCGGTGACGGAGATCGACCGGGGTTTTCCGGTGCTCTTCGACACGATCATGGACGGCATTCTGGCAGTCAGTGCGGAAGCCGTGGGCGCTATGGAGATTCTCTACAAGGACACCGTGGAATACACGCAGCAGCGCGAACAGTTCGACCACCCGCTTTCCGACTTTCAGGTGCTGCAACACCGCATGGTCGACATGTTCATGGAATACGAGCAGTGCAAGTCACTCCTCTACCGCGCCACGTTGGAAACGGCGCAACAGGGCGCGGCCGCTCAGCGCACCATTCACGCGCTGAAGTATCTCGTTGGTAAGACCGCGTACTTCATCGGTGAAAACGCGGTACAACTGCATGGCGGAATGGGCATGACGGAAGAACTCGCCGTTGGCCACTACTTCAAACGCCTGCTGGTGCTGGAGGCGATGTTTGGCAACACCGACCACCATCTGGAACAATTCGCGCGCGACCAACACTCGGAGGCGGCATGAGCGAGCCCAGAACAGCATTGATAACCGGCGGTGCGCGCGGAATCGGCTTCGGCATCGCGCGCGAATTCGCCAACGCCGGTTATCGCGTAATGATCGCCGACCTCGGTAAACAGAGTGGCGCCTGGCAGTATGAGCTCTCTGACGGCGGAGCACTCCGCCAGGCAGAGCGCGAACTGCACTCGCAGGGTTTCGAGGTGCGCACCACCGAACTGGATGTCACTCAGGCCGACAGTTGCGCTGATGCCGTAGCCGCTACACTGCACGAGTTCGGCCGCGTGGATGCGTTGATCAACAACGCCGGTGTCGTCTCCAGCGGCCCGGCGGATACGTTTGCGGAAGACGACTGGGATCGCATTTTCGCTGTCAACACGAAAGGTGTGTTCCTGATGACGAAAGCCGCGCTGGCCGCTCTGAAGGAAACGCGCGGCACGATCGTAAACACGGCATCGATCGCCGGTAAGCGCGGCTTCGCCAACATGAGCGCTTACTGCGGATCCAAGTTCGCGACCATCGGTATCACGCAGTCGTTCGCGCAGGAATTCGCCGAATTCGGCATCACCGTCAACGCGCTCTGTCCCGGCATCGTCGGTACGGCGATGTGGCTCGAGCATCTGTTGCCCACCAACGCGACAGACCGAACGGAACGAAGCCGGGAGTTTACCGCGGCCATGGCTCAGACCATTCCGCTCGGACGCCCGCAGACACCCGAAGACATGGGCCGCGCTGCGTTGTATCTCGCTACCGCCGAAAACGTGTCGGGCATTGCGCTGACCGTCGCCGGCGGCTTCGAGATGAACTGAGGAACCGACCGTGGCCACCTGGTTTCGCGAACCCCTCTTATGGTTTCTGCTGGCCGGTGCCGCGGTGTTCTTGCTTGAACGCACAACCGCCGGCGCGGAGCAGATCATCCTCACCGACACCGAGATCGGTCGCATTCAGGACCAGTGGCAGGCCCAGATGGGCCGTCCGCCGACGGATAAGGAAATGGCGGGTCTCCTCGCGCAATGGCAGCGCGAAGAGGTTTACTACCGGGAAGCGAAGCGCATGGGGCTGGACGACAACGACACCATCGTCCGCCGCCGCCTGGTGCAGAAGCTGACGTTTCTGACCGAGGACATCGCAACAGCCGAACCACCTACCGAGGACGAACTGCAGTCGTACTACAACGCCAATCCGGAACGTTACACCGAGCCCACACGCTTTACGTTCACCCATCGCTATTTCAGCAACGACCGCCGCGAAGACGCGCAGACCGACGCGGCCGCAGCTCTCGAGACACTGCTCCCTGCAGATCGGGCAACTCGAACGGCCGACGTGCCCGGCGGCGATCCGTTTCTATTGCAACGCGACTATGCCGAGCGATCAGCCCGCCAGATATCGGATCTGTTCGGAGCCCAGTTCGCGCAAGCCATGCCAACGCTTCCGGTCGGTACATGGAGCGGGCCTGTTCAATCCGCGTACGGATCGCACCTCGTCTACGTGATTGAACGCGTACCGAGCCATCTGCAACCTTACGAGGACGTCGCCACCAAGGTCGCGTCAGACTTCAAATTGGAGCAGCGCCAGAAAGCGAACGACGCCTACTACGAACAGCTCGTTGACCGATACGAGATCGTGGAACCGTGACGGCGACGCTGCGCGCGGGCATCGTCGCCTTAGTCGTGCTCTGCGCATTGCCGGTGTCCGCCCACGAGGTCCGACCCGCGTACCTGCGCGCCTCGCAATCGGCCGATGGTACGTTCGACGTCTTCTGGAAACAGCCGGTACTGGGCGATCGCCGCCTGCCGCTGGAGCCTAGATTTCCCGACGATTGCACGCGCGGCAACGCGACCGCCCCCGAGTTTACCGGCAACGCGCTGCTTGAGACCTGGACCTTAAGTTGCGATCTGCGCGCCGGAGAGGTCGCGATCGACGGTCTGTCGGCGACGCTGACCGATGTAATGTTGCAGGTCGACTACGCGGACGGTTCGTCCATTACTCAGTTGCTGCGCCCCGAAGCCGCATCGCTCGACCTGGCCGATCCGACGCCGTCGGTGTGGGGTTACCTGCGCCTCGGCATCGAACACCTGGTGTTCGGCATCGACCATGTGCTGTTCGTGATCGGCCTGACGCTGTACATACGGGGGTTCGTACCGCTGCTGAAGACGATTACCGCCTTCACGGTCGCCCACAGCATCACGCTCGCCGCGTCGGTTCTGGACCTGGTGTATCTCCCACAAGGCCCGGTGGAGGCAGTGATTGCGTTGTCGATTCTGTTCCTGGCTCGGGAACTCGTGGTGCCGGAGGCGCGACGGTCGCGTTTCACAAACGCCAAACCGTGGTGGATGGCAATCGCGTTCGGACTGCTGCACGGCTTCGGATTCGCCGGCGCCCTCGCAGACATCGGCCTGCCACGCGAACAGCTGGCCGGCGCGCTGCTGCTATTCAACATAGGTATCGAACTCGGCCAGCTGCTCGTGATCGGGGCAGTGCTCGCCCTGCTGTATCTGGTAACGAGGCTCGTGGCGCGACCGGTGGCCGCGCACGCGTTCGCATTGCTGATGGGCGTGGTTGCCGCCTACTGGACCATCGACCGTATCGCCGCGGTCGTGTAACTGACCAACATCGGTCAAACTGCGCCGGTCGTCCCGAGAGATCCGAGTGATGAGCACAACGTCCGCAAACGCACCGATACGCTGTCCGGAACAGCGTATCGAACCCGCTTGGATCGACTACAACGGTCACCTGAACATGGCGTACTACCACGTGCTGTTGGATCGTGGTGTCGATCATGCGTACGACACACTCGGCATCGGCGAAGCGTACGTGCGAGAGCGCGGCGGCTCATGTTTTACGCGCCAGGTCCACGTGAACTACCTGACCGAGCTGAGTCTGGACGACCGCGTTGTCGCGACATTCCAGCTGCTTGACGCCGACGCGAAGCGGCTGCACTTCTTTCAGACCTTGCGTCGCGCGTCGGACGATACCGAAGCCGCAACGTCCGAACAGCTGGCGATTCACGTGGACATGAACACAAGACGCACCGCACCGTTTCCGGCGGATGCACACGAACGCATCCAGGCGATGCTAACCCAACACCGCGGCGCACCCACCCACGCACTGGTGGGGGCAACGCTCGGAATTCGACGAAACTAACCTGAATCTGACCTCAGCAACTAGTAGCCGTGCAGCTCGCCGTACCGGTTGCGGTGGTAGTTGACGTCGCCGAACGTCTGCTCAGCCACGGCCGCCCGCTTGATAAAGAAACCGATGTCGAATTCGTCCGTCATGCCGATGCCACCGTGCATCTGAATGCCTTCGCGAGATACCAGATTGAACGTTTCACCTACTTTTGCTTTCGTGAGACTCGCAAGCCGCGCAATTTCATCGGCGGGTCGGCCTTCATCGAGTGCGGTCAACGCCTCCAGCACACAGCTTTTCGACAGCTCGATCTCGCAGAACATATTGGCCGCACGATGTTTCAAGGCCTGGAACGATCCGATCGGCACACCGAACTGTTCACGCTCCTTCAGATACTCGACGGTGCGCTCGAAGCATTCCTGCGTGCTGCCGAGCATCTCGGCCGACAGACCGATGCGGGCGATATCGAGCGCCTGTTCGATGGCGTCTGCCGCTTCGCCGACCGTGCCAAGCACTGCGTCGGCGCCGACAGACACGTCCTTCAGCGCGACGTTCGCGGCGTTGCGTGAATCCACCATTACCAGACGCGTGACGTCGACACCGCCGGCCTTTGGGTCGACCAGAAACAGCGTGATGCCGTCGCGATCGTTCGCATCGCCCGACGTCCGCGCGGCAACAATCAGCGTGTCTGCGACGTGGCCGTCCAGCACGAATGTTTTGGCGCCATTCAGCACGTAGCCGTCTCCCGAACGCTCGGCGTTTGTGGCAACCGTGAACGGCGCGTGGCGGTGGGACTCTTCGAAGGCGAACGACATCAGCGTCTCGCCGCTGACAACACCCGGCAGCAGAGCAGATTTCTGCGCATCGCTGCCGGCGATGTTCACAAGCGTGCCGCCCAGCCACACCGACGCCATCAGCGGGCTCGCTGTTAACGTGCGGCCCGTTTCCTCGGTCACCACACCCAGACCCTTGTAGCCGAATTCGAGTCCCCCGTACGCTTCGGAGAAGGGAATGCCCGTCCATCCCAAATCCACCATTGCCTTCCACGTGTCCACGTCGTAACCGTTGGCGTCTTCGCTGTCGCGCAACGATCGAAGCTGAGCAATCGGTGCGCTGTTGGTACAAAAGTCTTTGGCGCTGTCACGCAACATCGCCTGTTCTTCATTGAGAATCATGTCTCGCCCCAGATGGTGGTGTCATCGTCCGGTACCGGACGACCGGTAATGAAAACAGAGTCGACCCGCCGTGTCGAGGTACGCGGCGGCCGGCCTTTCGGACCGCGCCAGCTCGCACGCGACGTCAGTCGGAACTCTGGTCGGACGCCGCGATATCGCGGGAGTAGAAACCTTCAAACCAGGGTTTCCAATCCCCATCGACGCGCGCTTCCTCGAAGAACTGGCGCACACGACCATCCGGAAGCGGCGTCCATGTGCCTCGAAAAGGAAACTCACGACCGGCATGCTCGCCCACGCGATAGACGATCGTGCCGTCGAGCACCATCGACCCCTCTTCCTGCAGACCGCCCGAGATATCGATCGTGCCGTTTGCCGACACCCAGATCTGACGCCAGCGCCCGCTATCCGGTTCCACAAAGTTCAAGCTCGTTCCGGTGCCGCCCTGCGCACCTCGCCACGACTCCACCAGCAAGCACGCCCGCTCGCGCGCGCGAATGCTGTTGCGGCCTGCCAGTTCACCCGACGCCGTATGCACGACCCATTCGCCCAGCCAGAAGTCGAATGCGTGGTAGACGTCGTCGGCGCATGGCGGCGGTCGCTCCTCTGACGCGTAGGCACCGACGGGCAGCAGCGCCAACGCGAGTACGACCGGCGGCAACCACCAAAGCGGAATCTTTGTCGCTCGCATTGGCAACTTCCCCCATTTCATCGAACATTCGCGCTCATTCTGATCCCGCCGGCACGGCAATGCCACATCCAGAAACGTCGGACATCGTCGAGTTGCAACGGGCCATCGAGCAGACGCTGCCGATGGCACGCATCGAGCCGGTGGCTCTACCCGGCTGCGAACGGATCACCCTTGGCCTGATTAACGCAGACTTCCCGACAGGGCCGCTACCCGGCGACGTGATGCAGCGTGTGCTGGCTCGACCCGCGTACTGGAGTCTGTGTTGGGGCAGCGGGATCGCGTTGGCGCGCCTGCTGCTCGCAGAGCCGCACTGGGTCCAGGACAGAACCGTGATCGACCTCGGCTCCGGATCGGGTGTCGCCGGTATCGCTGCAGCTCTCGCCGGCGCCCGCAAGGTTACCGCCTGCGACACCGACGCAGACGCTCGTGCGGCCACACGGGTGAACGCCGCGTTGAACGACGTACAGATCACGGTGCGCGAAGCGCTGCCGACCACCGCCGACGTCCTGTTGATGGCGGACGTGCTCTACGACCGCGCCAACCTCCCACTCCTCGCCACAGCGCAACGCCACGCGAGCGAGATCCTGGTGGCCGATTCGCGTCTGCGTGAGTTGCCGGATCCGGCCTACAAAGAACTGTGCCGGATCGACGCGGTGACATACCCGAATCTGGGTGAGTTCGACGAGTTCCACACCGTGCACGTGTTCCATCGGCCCAGTTTCCCTCGACACAGGGCGCGCTGACTTCAGCTTTCCGGCGCGAGGTCCACAACCCACGTGGCGAGGCGGGGTACCTGCGCGGCCAGCACGTCCCGCTCGTCCGCTACGGCGGCGGCTCGCGTCCAGGCAACCGCCGCGTCATGCGAATCAAACCCCGCAGCCGCGAGCCAGGTCCATACGGGCCGGTCTTCCGCTTCACCCGACAGCGGCGTGAGCGGAACGGCCGCGGTCCATTCGGCGACCCCTTGATGGGCGTCACGCAGGCGATCGAATGCCGCGCCGGCCTGCGTCGCGAGGTCATTCGAGAGCGACGCCATGTGCACGACCCAGACGCGCGCCGATCCCAACCGTAGATCGCCGTCTGCCAACATCAACAGTGTTGGCCGTTGAGACGCCAGCGAACGGAACGCATCACCGGTGACCATTCGGGCCAGTCCACGCCCGTCCGCAAACCGGAACGCTGCGAGCGCGCACCACTCGTCGACGATTCGCCCGTGAACGAGGCGGACCGACTCGGACCGGTGCAACAACTCACCGGCGTCGCGTTGCGCAATCGGCAGAAACGCCTGCCAGTCCGCGTCTGCGCAGCCGCCGTCCTCGCGGCCACGAAACACGAGCAGTACCGCGGGAACATCGTGTCGATCGGTGTCCACGGCAAAGTCGAATACGTGAGGTCCCATCCAAGCGCGCAGACCCAGCACGCCGACGGCGAAAAGCACACAGAATGCCGCAAAAGCGACCAGACCTCTGGGCACGGTTCGATTCCGTGATCGATCGAAGCCGCGCAATGTAACGCGCTGGGAGCACGAACGCACGTAGGTTAAAGTGACGCTCGATTGCACGAACCGATCGCTAAATACCAACGGATCAGACGGAGGCAGCAGGTGTACGAACAGATAATCTACGAGGTACGCGATCCGGTCGCGGTCATTACGATGAACCGGCCGGATGCACTGAATGCGTTCACAACGCGAATGCTCGCGGAAATCAAACACGCGCTCGCGGGCGCTGAGCAGGATCCCTCGGTGGTCGGCATCGTCCTCACTGGCGCCGGCCGGGGTTTCTGTGCCGGCATGGACATGAACGCGTTGAGCGGTATGAGTCAGGGAGACCGCCAGGCGGAAGACCTGTCGCACCTGAACGCCGATCCGGGGGACGCGTCACTCGGACCCAATTTCCAGATCGCCTTCACCTACATGCTTTCTGTAAAAAAACCGATCATTGCCGCCATTAACGGCGCCTGCGCTGGTCTCGGTTTCGCCATCGCGTTGCTCTGCGACATGCGCTTCGTAGAGCCGCAGGCGAAGTTCACCACGGCTTTCTCCCAACGCGGTCTGATCGCCGAACACGCAACCAGCTGGATGCTGCCGCGGCTGATTGGTTACGGCAAAGCGCTGGATCTGTTGTGGAGCGCCCGTAAGTTCGACGGCAACGAAGCCGTAGACATGGGCATTGGCGAACGACTGTGCGACACGGGCACTGCAGCAAACGCAGCCGAAGCCTACGTGTCGGAGCTTGCGAAAAACTGTTCGCCGACATCCCTACAGGTTATGAAGGCCCAGGTGTTCCGCCACCTGAACATGGAACTCGCGCCGGCCATGGAAGAGTCGAACCGTTGGATGAGCGAAAGCCTGAAACGCGACGACTTCAAGGAAGGCGTGCAGTCGTTCATTGAACGCCGTCCACCGGACTTCCGCCGCGTAAGCTGAGCATACAGGGTGAACCGGGCCACGACGCCTATGCGGGAGCGCGCGCTGACGGTAAACGGCTGTCAGCTGATCATCGATGAGGTCGGTGATCCGACCGCGCCGGCGTTGGTGCTTCTGCACGGCATGCGTGACATCGCAGCCAACCTGATGCCAATCGCGGAACAGCTGGCGTGCCGATTTCGTGTGTTCGTTCCCGACCAGCGTGGTCACGGGCGCAGCGACCGGGCCGAGAGCTACTCCATTCACGACTATCTTTACGATCTACACGTGCTGCAACGCGAGCTGATCGGCGGCCCCGCGCTGCTGGCCGGACACAGTCTGGGCGGTCAGATCGTGTCCCGATACGCTGCCACGTTTCCGGATCAGGTGCGTGCTGCAGTCATCATCGAAGGAACGGGCCCGCCGTCCCGCCCAGGCTGGGACGATCCTGTTCAGCAGATCCGTGGTTATCGTGAACAACTGCTGCGCACGTGGGCGCTTTCGGCAGATCCACGACCACTGCCGGATCTGGAGTTCGCAGCGCACCGCCTGCAGCTCAACAACCCACGTCTGTCAGAATCCATGGCGCAGCGCATTGCACAGAACACAACCCGGCGTAACGCCGGCGGCGACCTGGAATGGATGTTCGACCCACGGGTGCAACGAATATTCACGGGGTTCAGCGAAGCCGACAGCCAGCGCTACTGGCAGACCGTGCAGTGCCCCGTGCTGCTCGTGTACGGCGATCTCGCCTACGAACACTGGCGTACCCTCGTCGCACCCGGCGAAGACTGGGACGGTCAATTCAAGCCCGGCGAACTGGAGCAACGGATCGAGGCATTTGCCCGGCGCACCGTGCATCATTTCGAAAACGCCGGACACATGGTTCACTACGACGAGCCGGACGCGCTCGCGCGCCTGATGCTGAACTTTCTTGAGGAACACCAATGAGTAACGTCATCGCGTCCGACACGGACACCTTCGACTGGCCGGAGCTGATCGGATCACTCAATCGGCTGCTGCGCCTGCGCACGACGCCGATCGGCATGAAACTGTTCGAAACGGTGGAGGCCATGGAAGCGGTACCCAAGATTCGGCGTCCGGGAGCGGTGCACACCACAGACCAGATTGTCGGCCAGGCAAGCCGCAACGGTTGGACGGTGGGCGTTACGATGGATGATCTGGTTGGCGCGCAGTGCGGCACGGTCATCGGGCTGCACCCGCGCAACGAACAATGGCTTTCGGGTAAACACATGGCGGGCGTCTGGTTCGAAAACGAATCGGAGTCGAGCCGGCACCAGCACGCGATGGACGTCGTACCTTACGGGCAGTACCAGGCGATGGCCGTGAGTCCCCTCGCAAGCGGTCGTCTGGACCCTCCGGACATCTGCCTGATCTACGCCACGCCGGCTCAGATGATCCTGCTGATCAACGGCCTGCAGTGGAACGGCTACCGCAAGTTCGAATGGGGTTGTGTTGGCGAATCGGCCTGCGCCGATTCGTGGGGCCGTGCCCTGAAAACCGGCGAACCGAGTCTGGCGATCCCCTGCTTCGCCGAACGCCGCTACGGCGGCGTACTGGAGGACGAGCTGCTGATGGCCATGCCCCCGGCGTTTCTGCCGAAAGCCCTCGCAGGTATGGATGCGCTTTCGCGCAACGGGCTGCGTTACCCGATTCCGCAGTATGGCGTGAACAACGACGTACGTGCCGGAATGGGCGTAAGCTATTCCGACCGCAAACCCTGACCTGACGGGCCGCGCGCCCTACGGAGAATCCGATGGACATGTACGACGCAATGAGTTCGCTGCGCGCGATACGCCGGCTGAAGCCCGATCCAATACCCGACGACGCGCTGCAACGCGCGGTGCAGGCCGCAACCTGGGCACCAACCGGCGGCAATACGCAACCGTGGCGGATCGTGCTCGTGCGCGATCCGGAGTCGAAACAACACCTGGAAAACCTGTACCGGCCCCGCTGGGAAGCGTACGTGCCAGGATACCGGCAACGTACGGCATCCATGCCGCCCAACGAGAAAGCAAAATCGGAACGGGCCCTGAAAGCCGGCGACTATCTGGCGAGCCACTGGCACGAAGCACCCGTAGTTGCGGTCTTCTGTTTCAATCCTGCGATGATGGCGATCACCGATGCAGATCAACCGCGCCAAAGCGTGGTGGGTGGAGGGTCCGTATATCCTGCGGTACAGAATTTCCTGCTCGCATGCCGAAACGAAGGGTTGGGATGCGTCCTCACAACCCTGTTGTGCATGGACGAACCCGCCGTGAAGTCGCTGCTCGACATACCTGATGACTGGCACACCTGCGCGTTCGTCCCAATAGGTTATCCGGTCGGCGGCGGCTATGGACCAATCAGCCGGCGCCCTGCCGAGAAGATGGCGTACACCGATCGCTGGGGTAACCGCTGATCTAAAACAACGCTCCACGCGTACGCACACGACTACTCACATGTTGATACGCATTCTGATTGGCCTGATTGCCGCGCTCCTGCTGGGCGCGATCGCCGTTGGCCTGTGGGTGGCCACGTTCGACCCGAACGCCTACCGGCCGCAGATGAGCGCGTGGATCAAAGATCAGACAGGGCTGGACGTGTCGCTCGAAGGGGAAGTCGAGCTCGCACTGTGGCCGCAACTGGCGTTGGCGGTGCGCGACGTGGGGATTGCTGATCCGTCACCCTCCACCAGTGCCGCCGACAGATTGACCATAGACCACCTGGCGCTGGCGCTACGCCTCGGGCCGCTGTTGGAACGTCGCGTGGAAGTCGCCGGGCTGCAGATCGAAGGCGCCCGCGGCACTGTGCGCACTCACGACGATGGCACGACCAACTGGGACGACGTGACTGACGATGCCGATCCCGCATCCGACGACGACGGCGATTCCCCAGCAGCGTCTCCGGTCGCAATCGACGAAATCACGATCTCCGACGCCTCGATCGTGATGATCGACGCGGCCGGCGAACAAACTCGCGTGGACATCGAAAACGCACGACTGGCCCCGGTACAGACCGACTCGCCGATTCAGATCGACGCAACGATCACGGCACACCTGCCCGCTACGGAACCGATCACGGCCGTGTGGAAGAGTCAGATGATCGTCGACGCCACGTCTGCAATTCGCGTCGACAACATCCAGACGCAACTCACGGGCGCCGCCATCGGCCAACCGGTGGATCTCCAGATCACCACGCTGACGATTCCGGAAAGCGGCCAGGCGCTGCCGTCGACGCCCGTTACGGTTCGAATCGGCGAACTGATGGTAAACGCAGAGGTGTCGGCAACCGCGGACGATTCGCCCACGATATCAATCACCGCGAGCACCTCGACTGTTCCGGGCGCGCAGTGGCGCAGCCTCATTACGCCGCATGTTCAATTGGACGATGCGGTTGCACGCAGTCTCGACCAGTACCAGAAGGTACAGGCGGCCGCGTCGGCGCAGTATCGGTCGGATCAGGGCACGGTCGACGCCGCGGAGGTTCAACTTTCCGCCGACGAAGTTACCGTGGACGCACAGTTCTCACTGGACGCCAACGGCAACGCAGAGGGGCGAATCGACGTACCCGAGTTTCAACCGGGCGCCGCGTCGCAAACCCTGCTGGCCGCTTACCTGCCGGAAGACGCCGACGCCGCGCAGATCCGGCGTCTGGGCATGCGTTCGAACTTCGTCTACGCCTCAGGGAACGACACAACATCAGAAACGCTCCGCCTTTCAGACCTGACTGCGCAGTTTGGCACCTTGAGCCTTTCCGGCACGCTGGCTGCGGACCTGACGCGTGAGACCGGAAGCGGAACGTTGAACCTTGCACCGTTTTCACCACGCGACCTGATGAGAATGGCGGACGTCGAGCTGGAAACCGCAGACGCCGCAGCTCTGAGTTCAGCTCAAGGTCGATTCGACCTGTTCTACGATCCCGAGCGAGTTCGCCTCGCGAACATTCAGGCGCAGTTCGACGGCAACCCTGTGACCGGTACCGTGGAACTCATTGGCGAATCCGATGTGGCCTTCGACATCACCTTGGACGAACTGGATCTGGACAAATACCTCGCCCCGGACGACGAAGCCGAAGACCAGAATGTGATGGCGGTGGAGCTGCCCACGGAGAGCGTTCGCGACAAATCCATAGAGGGGCGGTTGCGCGCCGCCCGGATTCGCACTCAAGGGTTCGAGATCGCGAACGTTACGCTGCGCATCGTGATACGTGACGGCATCGCCACAATCGATGATGTGTCGGCAGAGCTCTACGGCGGAACATTCAACGGCCGCGCCCGGCTTGATGGCCGCAACACGGGCGCGCTGGCCGTGTCCGGCAACGTAAAAGCTGTGCAGATCGGCGATCTGCAACAGGCGGCCACCGGCGAACGCAATACCGAGGGCATTGCCGCACTAACCTTCGATGTATCCGGCACCGGCGATACGCTCGACAAAGCCCTGAGCACGGCCAATGGAAATTTTCAGATGCAACTCGCCCAGGGTGCTCTGAACGGCTTCAACCTCGGACACAAACTCTGCGCGGCCTACAACCAGGTACGACGGCTGCCCGCCCCCGCTGCCCCCGAAAACCAGCGCACGCCGATCGACCGCGTAACCTTCTCCGGCAACATCGTCGACGGTGTGGTGCGCAGCGACGATCTGGATGCCACCAACACCTACCTCAAAGCGAACGGCAACGGCCGAGTGCGACTTGCGCGCCAGAGCGTCGACTACGGCCTCACCGCAACGCTCGCCGGCGTGCTCGGCATTGAAGGTTGCGCGGATCTGGAACGCTACATCGGCCGGTCGTTCCCACTGAAAATCACCGGTTCCATGCTCGATCCGACCGTACGCCCCGACTTCGGTAAAATTCTGCAAACCGTGGTACGCGACAAGATTCAGGAGAAAATCCAGGACAAGCTGTTCGGCAAACCGAAGCCGGTTCCACCGGCCGGGGATGAAAGCAGTGCCGCTCCAACCGAATCCGCGCCCGCTGCGGACGAGGCACCGCGATCGCTGGAGGACGTGTTGGGAGAAAGGCTCGGCGACAGACTGCGCGGGATTCTGACGCCCAAGTCCGAGCGAAAGTCCGATCCCGATTCTTGACGCGCACCGTTGCGGCGCTCTACCTCACCGCAACGACGCGCCGAGCAGATCCCGTGCAATGATGTGACGCTGCACTTCGTTCGGCCCTTCACCAATGCGGCGGATACGCATCTCGCGGTACCAGCGCTCAAACGGGAAATCTTTGGTAACGCCGTAGCCGCCGAACATCTGCATGCAACGATCCACTACCCGGCCTCCCGCTTCCGTCGCGGAAATCTTCGCCATCGCCGCCTCGGTGCGGAACGGCTCGCCGCGGTCAGCGCGGGCGGCAGCGTCGAGTGTCAGCCATCGCGCGTGGCGGATGTCCATCTCGTTGTCGACCAGCATCCACTGAATGGACTGACGGGTAGACAACGCCGCTCCGAACGTTTCCCGCTGAGGCACGTATTCCAGCGCCATCGCGTGTGCCCGGATCGCAACGCCCACACACCCCGCCGCATAGGGTATTCGTTGGCGCGAAAGACGGTCATTGGCGATCGCAAAACCGCGATTCTCTTTGCCGAGAATATTCGCATGCGGTACGCGCATATTGTCGAACTCCAGTTCAGTGGCATATCGCGCGGAACGCAGCGTGTGCACGATTCGACGCACGTGAAAGCCCGGGGTGTCGGTGTCGACGATGAAGCAGGTAACACCATTACGCCCCTTGTCCGGCGCAGTGCGGACGAACACCAGGCCGAAATCGGCGCGGTCTGCTCCGCTAATGAATATCTTGCCGCCATTGATGATCCATTCGTCGCCATCCCGCTCGCCACGCGTCTGGATCGCGCGCGCGGGATCACTGCCACCCGAGGGTTCGGTGAGCCCGAAGAAGCCCTTCTTCTCACCGCGCAGCAGCGGGAAGAGATACGTTTCCTTCTGTTGATCGGTCGCTTCGAACAACTGTGCGAGACCGGCACCTCCGAACACGCCATAACACGGCGCATACAACCCCGCACGATGCTGGCTCATCTCGATTGCGAGCAGCGTTCGCGTCACGAGATCCAACTCGGGGCCGCCGTACTCTGGAGGAATGTCGAGTCCGTACAGGCCCATCTCGCGCGTCATCGCCGTTAGACGCTCGCGATCTTCGGGGTGCAGCTCGTCCGCATCCGGGTCGAGATCGAGCTCCAGCGGCCGAATCTCGTCACGCACAAACCGGCGCACCATGTCCACCAGCAGCGTCTGTTCTTCGGTGAGCGACAGATCCATGCGCCGTCTCCGCTACGCCGGGCTCAGCCGTCCGAGCGATACCAGCGGCGCAATACCGCCAGGCGCGCGGTTGCCCGCGGGCAGCTCACCATGGCTTGCCTGATAGCGCATCAGAAGTTCCTGATATCGGGTGAGGTACGCGGCTGTAACCTCGAAACGGACACGCCGGGCATCTGCAAACCGTTCAACGGCCGCTGCAATCTCGCCTTTCAAACCGAAACGACTCCTACCGCCGGCAACGCCTACGAAGAGCGTAACGCCCGCGGCATCGGCTAGTTCGAATACACCCATATGCCCGGGCGCTTGCAGTTGCGAGATGTCCTGCCAGTGGTCGGGCAACGCTCAGCGTCTCTTTTTCGGCATAACGGAGAGTTCCATCGGCGCAAACGCGTTCATGTCCACATCGATCAGGTAGGGTCCCTCGGTATCCGCCGCGCGATCGATGGCAGCCGTGAACGCGTCAACGTCCTGAACCCGCTCGCCCGGTACACCGAGGCTCTCCGCAAGTTTCGCAAAATCCACCTGCCCAAGGTCGGTTTCGTTGATCCGCCCGAAGCGATTGTTCTGAAGCCAGCGCAACACGCCATAGCCTGCGTCGTTGAACACGCAGACTGTGAGCGGCACGCTGTACTGCGCGGCCGTCGCGAGTTCAGTGGCATGGAACAGAAAGCCGCCATCGCCGTGAACCAACATGGTTCTGCGGCCGGTTCCAAGCGCCGCACCAATCGCAAGCGGTAGCCCAGGCCCAATAGCGCCGGACGACGGATTGATCGACGTGCGCGGTTCGTACACCGGAAAAAGCTGATTGCCGAAGTTGTACGCCGCTATGGTGGTGTCACGAATCCACAAGCCGTCCCGCGGGAGGCGCGCGCGCATGTGATCCATCATCCGGGCGTAGTCGGTGCCCAGACGATTTCGCATCGCGTTGCGCACTCCGTCTCGAGCGCTCCACACGGCTTCGTTGAACTGGGCGTCGTTTGGTGTCGCCTCCGAGTGCGAGGCGAGCGCGCCATTGAGGCCTTGCAGAAAAACACCCGCGTCCGCTACCACCCCGACGTGCGCATGATGCGTCCTGCCGACGATGGCCGGGTCTATGTCCACGTGCACCAGTTCACCCGGCGGCGTCAAACGGGCCGCCTGGCCGTCGACGCCGACCCCAAATTTGGTGCCTACCGCTATGGTTAGATCCGCATCTCGAACGGCCTGATAAATACCAGCGCTCTGATAGTAATTGCCGATACACAACGGATGGTCTTCGGGAATTGCGCCACGACCGTCTACAGTGGTGATGACCGGTGCGTCCAAACGTTCCGCCAATTCGACCAGCGCACTCCCGGCTTCGGCGGAAATCACGCCGCCGCCGGCAATCAGCACACGACGCGACGTGGACCCAACTTTCTCAACAACAGACGCAACGGATGCGTCGTCGAGTCCGCGTACGTCGTGTTCAACGGGCGCGAACACGTACGGTGAACATTCGGCATACTGCAGGTCGATGGGGATCTCGATCGCACCGGGCGCAGGACGGCCGGTGTGCATATCCTGAATCACCGCGTCGAACGCCCTCGCCAGCTGACTCACATGGCGTGGACTCTCCACGCGACGCGCAACCGTCTCCAGCATGGGTTTCTGATTTTCTGCCTCGTGTACGTACGAAAGGCCTTTGCCGTAGAACGTGGTTTCGGCCTGACCGGTAATCACCAGTGTGCGCGAAGACGCCGACATCGCTTCGTACAACCCCGTCACAGTGTTGGTCGTTCCCGGCCCGGTGCTCGCGATCATCACCCCCAGCTTTCCCGTTGCACGCGCATATCCGTCTGCCGCATGCGTACCTGCCTGTTCGTGGCGGACGTCGACAATTCGCGTCTTCCCCAGTCGATTGATCGCGTCGAAGATCGGCATGTTGTGGATGCTGACGATGCCAAACACATGCGCGACCCCATGATCGGCCAGCGCTTGCGCGATCGTATCCGCGCCGGTATTGCTCATGCAGCCGTCCTCAATGCATCCACATCTATACCGTACAGTTCAGCCACGTTGTCGCAAATAATCGCGCGCTTCTGTTCCCCCGTCAGGTGGGTCGTCTGCTGTTCCAGCACATCCTGAGACCAGGGCCAGGTGGAATCGCTGTGGGGAAAGTCATTGGCCCACAACAGGCGGTGCCAGTTCATCTCGTTCGCGGTCTTAAACGCCACCCAGTCATCCTGAAAGGTGGTGTAGATGTGTTCCTTGAAGTACTCGCTCGGTTTTTTGCTGAGCGAAACGCCCGGCGCGAGCCAGTTACGATGCCGCCCGTACGCGTGGTCCATGCGGTACAGATAATGTGGCACCCAACCAGCGTCCGCTTCCGCGCACACAATCTTGAGCTCGGGATAACGTTCGAACACACCGCCGAAAATAAAGGTTCCAAGAATATCCTGGTTACCCCTGATGATGGACAGGAAACTATTGATGCGCGGCCCTCGATAGTTGCTGGAACCGCGGGTTGTAAGTATGTGGAACGACAACGGCAGATCGAGTTCGATCGCGGCCTCCCACACGGGGTTGTAGATCTCGCTGTCGTAGTCCTCTTCCGCCGGGTCACCGGGCATCATCACACCTCGCAGACCCGCCGCCTTGATCGCGTGCAGATCCGCCACGCCCTCCTGCGGCGATCGCATCGCCGTCTGCCCGCACCCCAGCAACCGTGACGGGTGGCGATCACAGTACTCGGCGATCCAACGATTGTAGGCATCGAAGCAGGCTTTCTTGTAGTCGAAATCCTTGTGGTTGCACAGCAGCATACCGACCGTGGGATAGATCACCTCAGCAGCCACGCCGTCTGCATCCTGGTCCGCCAGCCGGGCATCCGGGTCCCAGCCACCGCGATGCAGCGAATCGAAACGCACGCCATCGGTGGTTATCTCCTCCGGCTTCTTACCCGCCGCCGCTACCAGGCCCATCGCTATCGGCCTGTCCATGCCATCGATCACGAACAGATCGCCTTTGTCGCCGCCGTCAACCATGCGCGGTGCTTTGTCACGCCACGCCGCGTCGATATGCGCAATATAAGTGTCCGGGTGTTCGGTTATGTGCGAATCAGCGGATATGACCGGATAGTCCATCGAATCCTCCCCTCGGATTTCAGATGCAAACGTGTAAGCCACCCGACTATCCGCGGCGGGCAAGGCCGCGTCAAGGTGGGGCGCACCAGGCGCTGCCCCTGGCGCCGTTGCGCTACGACCACCCAATCCACGGTGGCAATGTGCATGCCCGATCCGTTAACGTTGTGCGAGCAACATTCGGAGGCGCTATGAAATTCGGCATCTTCTACGAGCACCAGCTGCCGCGGGAATGGGAAGATTTCAGCGAACACAAGCTGTTCAAGAACTCCCTGGATCAGATCGAGCTGGCGGACAAGTTGGGTTTCGACTACGCCTGGGAGGTAGAGCACCACTTCATGGAGGAGTACTCGCACTCTTCCGCGCCCGAGGTGTTCCTTGCCGCCGCCAGCCAGCGGACGTCCAACATCCGCCTGGGCCACGGCATCATCCAGCTCACTACTAATCACCCGGCGCGAGTCGCCGAGAAGGTGGCGACCCTCGACCTCGTGTCAGACGGACGCGTAGACCTGGGTTTGGGCGAAGGCTCGTCGGTTACCGAACTGCACCCGTTCAATCTGCGATTTCGCGACAAGCGCGATATATGGGAGGACGCAGTCCGCTGCACGCTCCCAATGTTCTACAACCACGGCTGGGAATACTCCGGCGAGTACTTTCAATTTCCCAAGCGCGCCGTTGTGCCCAAACCACTGCAGAAACCGCACCCGCCATTGTGGGTCGCGTGTTCGCAGCTCGACACGATCAAGTACGCGGCCCACCGTGGCATGGGCTCGCTGTGCTTCAAGTTCGTGAATCTGGACGCGGCGCGCGCGTGGGTGAATGCCTACTACAACACGTTCGTGCACAACCAGGAGAAACTCACAGACTATCAGGCCAACCCCAACATCGCCGTCGTCGGCGGTTTCATGTGCGCACAAACGGACGAAGAAGCCTGGCAGAAAGCCGACGGCTGGACGTTCTTCCAGTTCGCACTGCGGCTGTACGGACAGGAAGGACCCTTCGAACCAGGCGAAGTGAATTTCTGGGAGCGCTACCAGGAATGGAAACAAACACCTGAAGGCAAGATGCGTACCGGCAGTGAGTTGATCGGCTCACCCGACACGATTCGCGAGCGCCTGAAAGAACTGGAAGACGCAAACGTCGATCAGGTTATTCTGCTCAACCAGGCCGGGAAGAACACGCACGAGGACATATGCAGCAGCCTCGAATTGTTCGCAAAGGAAGTAATGCCGGAATTCCACGCCCGCCACGGCGAGCAGGAAACGTGGAAGCAGGCCGTGCTGAACGGTGAGATCGAACTGGAAGACATCGACACGGAGCCTTTCAACTTCTCGCGCGGGCGCGAACCGACCAAACCATCGTCGAAGCAGGCGAAAGACATGGTGGCGGGCGTGGTGGGGCGACCGGAATCCAGTGCCGTGCGCTAATGCTCAGGAACCAATCTTTAGTTGTTCGCTACGCCAAGGCTGGCAAGCATCTGCTCGATGAACTGGGAGACTCTGGGTTCTAAAGCACCACTCGTACCGGTCACCCTCAGTTTGAGGAAGTGATCGTCCTGCCCCCCCACGAGTATGTAGGACTTGATTCGCGCACCGTTTTCGAGCTCCAGTTCATGGGACGCCTGCAGAAAATGTGCTGAAAGTACGCGGCCATCCAACGCCTCGACGGAACTGTAGCGTTTGCTCGCGCTCAGCGCGCGCGCGGCCGATGCCAACTGCTCGTTAACGCGCGGGTCGGACACACCGTCCAATATCCCGTCCAGGCCATAGCTGTACACATAGACGGTAATATCGGTACCCGCCGGCGATGCGTATTGAAGACTATAGCCAAGCCTGGGATTGTCGTAGACGTAACGTTCCTGAAAGAAAAACGCGCCATACCACTTCTTGAATGCAAAACCGGAGTCGTCGTCAAGGTACGCAATCGCTGAAGCATCCTCAGGAGAGCTCGGTAACTCGATTCCGAATACATTCTCACCGTTCGCGCCGCTACTGACGAACACCATTGCGACACCGCAGAGGACATTTGTGACCTTCACTAAGCTGCCCCTTCGCCCTTCCTCCCGTACGCGATATAGAACTGCACGTCCGACTCCGGCGGATGATACTCGAGCCCAAATTCATCGGCGACCGCTTGCAGAGGCTCAAAGCCCGGCCGCTTAGGGTTCGCCGCGTACGTCCAGCTCAAGAACCATAACCGCAGTGTCGGCTCCGGCCAGTAGTTGTCCATGATGCCGTACGATCCGCCGGGTTTAAGCAGCGCGTAAGAACGACGAAACACGTCCCGCCAATCCGGCACAACACTGAAGATGAGCGTTGCAATCACCACATCCAGTGTCCGTTTCACCAGCTCGTCAACGCGCCTGATATCTCCGTGAATGAACGTCACCCGATCCGCATAGCCAAGTCGTTCAGCGCGAGCCCTCGCCTGCGCCAGCATCTGCGAAGACGCATCGATGGCTACAATACTGCCCGTCGTCCCTAGGCGCTCGGACAGTAAAGGT
Organism: Candidatus Azotimanducaceae bacterium; assembly: GCA_965216695.1. GTDB lineage: Bacteria > Pseudomonadota > Gammaproteobacteria > Pseudomonadales > Azotimanducaceae. The sequence goes on from OZ244212.1 coordinate 1,372,826, forward strand.
TGGTTCAAACCGGTGCCGCACCCAAGGTCAAGTACAGTACCGCCAAGCGGCACATCGATTCGGTCGACGAGAACCTTTCGGAATGCATCGGTGAATTCCGCGAGTTCGCGATCGTAGCGCCCCGCAATGAAGTAGTCGTAAATGCGCGATTTGAAGCTCACCGTTCGCTCCCACCGTCCACGCAGACCTCAGATTCGATGTTCGAATCGCCGGCCCGCGGCTTTCTCCTGAATCTCCGGTTGCTCGACGTACGCAAACAGTTCGTCGAACGTCGAATCCGTCGTTTTGAACGCCTGAATGCCCGGGCTCGGCAGAATCACGGCAAGCTCCACTGCGTGGCGATCCCACAGACTCTCCGGGCACGTGCCGTACCGGTACTGGTCGTACAGATTCTGATACAGGTTCATGTAACTGCGCATGAGCCAAGTGAACTGAAGATTCTCGTCGTCGGTCAGGCTTTCCGGAGCATCCGACCCACGCTCGAACAGCGACGCCAGCTCGGGATTCGTCGCCAGCAGTGAATTCAAATCGTTGAACGTTGCGATGTTTGCTTGGGTGATGGTTGCATCGATGGCAGTGGAGTTCTGGCGCACCTGAACCACGAGATAGATGAGCGTGATCGCGACAACAATCGTCCCGCCAACCTCACCGATCGCGCTGATGGCCTCCCAATTCACGGTAGTTGCCCACCGGGCACAGCCGCACCGATCTCAACGGCGACGTCCTGCAAACCGATCACTGGATCAGCTTCACGAGCAATAGGCTGGAAAACAGATCGTTGTATTCGCATTGCACCACGTCTGATGCCGCAATCGTAACGTCCACATGATACAGCTGCCCTTCCACGTAGGTTTGGCAGTACTCCTCGCCCATTACATGCACCGTGAGCGTATCGTCGCCGCATGCTTCCAGAAAGCGGAAAGTAGAGGCTGGCGGCGCCAGTTCACCTATTTCGTGCCTCTGATTGCAGGCCGTGTAGGCCACATCCGAGATTGTATTCGCAGACGCGTTGTGCAACCGAACGGACGAAGTCCCGAGCCAGATGAGGTTTGGGAGGACGACGGTAAGAGCCACCAGGACGGCCCATCCCAGGTAGCGCATGCTTCAGCCGGTGACTTCCTGTAGCCGACCGTGCGACGGTGCAGAAGCCAGCTTCATCCCACCACAACGTCGTGTACGAGCGTGCCGATGGGCGTCACCTCCACTTCTATCCGATCGCCCTCGTCCATAAATACCGGCGGATTCCTCGCGGCGCCAACCCCTCCCGGTGTTCCGGTCACAATGACATCACCGGGCGAGAGTTCGGTAAAGGTTGAACAGTACTCGATCAGTTCCGCGAAACCGTGCACAAGCAAGGACGCGTCCGCGTGCTGCATCACCTCCCCGTTCAATCGTGTGGTGATGGTCATCGCGTTCAAGTCCCCGATCTCGTCTGGGGTCATGATCCAGGGTCCAAAGCCACCCGTATTCATGAAGTTCTTTCCAGGCGTGAACTGACTCGTCTGCCGTTGATACTCGCGCACACTGCCGTCGTTGTAGATGCTGAAACCGGCCACGTGGTCTAGCGCGTTAGCGCGTGAAATGCGACGACCGCCGCTGCCAATCACCATCGCAATCTCGCCTTCGTAGTCGAGGGTTGCCGACTCCGTGGGACGCACCATCGGATGCCCATGACCCATCTGGGCGTTCGCGAATCGCGCGAATATCGTGGGAAATCCTTCACCGCCGCGACCCGTTTCTTCCTGGTGCGCCTTGTAATTAAGACCCACACACAGGATTTTTTCCGGGTCCACGATCGGCGGCGCGAAGTCGATGTCGGCTAGCCCGATGTCCGCCTGCGTATGCTCGTTGGCAAGTGCGGTTAGCGCATCGGCCGCAATTGCTTCGCGCAATCCTGCGTAGTCGGAGCGAGCGCCGACGTCCACCACCTGCTCGTTACCTACGTCGCCGGTAATGTAGCCGAACGAAACGCCACCGTTGCGGTGGAAACTGAGCCAGCGCATCAGGCGTCGAACTGAATCACGTTGCGCGCAATTTCACCCGTTTCCAGAGCCTGCAGCGCATCGTTCACGTCCGAAAGCTTGATGTGGCTCGAAATCATATCGTCCAGATGCAATTTGCCCTGCAGATAGAAGTCGACAAACCGCGGCATGTCCACGCGAAACCGGTTCGAGCCCATGAATGAGCCCTGAATCTTCTTCTCGAACAGAAAGTCTGGACCGTGCAGGCTAACCATGTCGCCCGGCGGAATCATGCCAATAACAGTCGCCGTGCCGCCGTTGCGCAACATGTTGAACGCCTGCTCTGCTGTCACCTTGAGTCCGATCGCCTCGAACGAGTAATGCACCCCGCCACCGGACAGCTCTTTCACCGCCGCTACCGGATCGCCCTCGCTGCCGTTCACCACATCAGTTGCGCCAAACTTGCGTGCCAGTTCGAGTTTGCTCGGCACCATGTCTACCGCGATAACGCGTGCCGCGCCCGCAATCGCGGCGCCGTTGATGCAGGACAGGCCGACGCCGCCACAGCCGATGACTGCGACCGTACTTCCCGGCTCTACCTTCGCCGTATGAATAACGGCACCCACACCGGTAGTAACCCCGCAGCCGATCAGCGCTGCACGATCCAACGGCATGTCCTCGCGAATCTTGGCAACGGAATGTTCGTGCACCAGCATCTGCTCTGCGAACGAACCAAGGTTAGCAAACTGAACGACGCCCGCGCCGGCCTGGCTCAATCGGGGTTCATCGTCGCTGCCGCGCTTGGTTTCGGGCTCCTCGCACAGCGACATGCGGCCGGTGAGGCAATGTTCGCAATGGCCGCAGAAAACAGAAAGACAGGTTATTACGTGATCACCCGGTTTAACGTAGTGCACGTCGCTGCCAACCTGCTCGACAATGCCGGCACTTTCATGGCCAAGCACCATCGGCAGTTGTCCGGGGTAGGTACCATTAAAAAAGTGCATGTCGCTGTGGCACACGCCGGCCGCCACGGTTCTAACCAGCACTTCCCTGGGACCGGGTTTGGACACCTGAACGTCTTCGATTTCCATCGGCGTATTTACTTCACGAAAAACGGCGGCTTTCATCTGATCTGCTTCCCCTCTAACGGTCGGTGTCCCATGTCGGGCCAGTTTGCCTGAGCGCGCTAGAAACGCGCAAGCGTGCCGCCTACGAGCGCCTCCGCCGCCCGGATCGCCGCCTGAAGGCCGCGAGCATCCGCCACACCACGCCCTGCAATATCGAACGCCGTTCCATGATCCACCGACGTGCGCACGAACGGTATGCCAAGCGTTGCCGTTACGCTGTCGTGAAAGTTGTGCACCTTGATCGCGATGTGCCCCTGGTCGTGGTACATGGCCAGCACCACATCAAACTCGCCACCGATGGCGCGGTTGAAGACAGAATCCGCCGGCACGGGTCCCGTAACCGCCCAGCCACGGGCGCGCGCTTCGGCCACCGCAGGCGCAATCTCATCTACTTCCTCGCGACCGATCAAACCACCTTCCCCGCCGTGGGGATTGAGCGCCGCCACCGCAATGCGCGGCAACGCTAGTCCGGCGTGCTCGAGCGAACCGTGCAGCAGCTCGAGCTTTTCCGTGAGCACATCGCGCGTCACGTAGCGCGCCGCGTCAATCAAGGATTTGTGTGTCGAGAGATGTGCGACGCGCAGCCCCGGTGTCATGAGCATGGTCATTGTGCTGGACACACCCGATAGACGCGCAAGGATCTCCTGATGACCGATGTCCGTGCAGCCGGCCGCATTGATGGCTTCCTTATTTATCGGGCACGTGACCATCGCGTTCGCCACGCCATCCAGGCACAGACCGGCGGCCCGTTCCACAGCCGCAACCGCCAACGCACCGCACTCGCCGCATACCTCACCAAAGCGAAGTGCCTGCGGCTCAGCGGTCGCCAGATCCAGCAGAGCAATGCCCAAGTTGCCAAACGCCCCGGCGTCGGGTGCAGCATCCGCCGTACAGGTACCAATCTCCGGGAGGGTGACGCGTGCGGCGCGCGCACCTGCCTCCAGCGCCCAACGCGCACCCACCAACAGCCATCGCGTCTCAGGCCGCGCAATCCCCGCCGCGTGCTGGGTTGCGCGATCCACCAGAACTTTCGCTAACACTTCCGGGCCAACGCCGGCCGGATCGCCCATGGTAATTGCCAGCATTACCCTGTCCGTCTTCTACTCACTGGACTCCATCGGATTCCACGGAACGCCGCATGCGCGCGGTCGAGCCCACTTGAATACTGTATATATATCCAGTATTTTCGGATGCCAACTTCAGCCGAGCAACGTGAAACCATCCCCTGCACAAACTCTGGACGATCTGCGAGACCAGTTCCGGCTGTACGCGGTGTGTTCACCCTGCGGACGGACGAAGGAACTGGACATTAACACACTGATTGCGCGCTTCGGCGGGCGCATGACACTCCAGCAGATACGCAGCCGGGTCCGCTGCGGTGCCTGCCACTATCGTACCCAGGACGTGCGCATCGTCTACGCCGGTCCTGACGACCGGCCCACCGAATTCCGTTATCGGAAAACCTGACGCCCGTGCTAGTTTTGGCGGTTCGAACCGCCCCAAGCAATGCATTGTGAGTGATACAAGATGTCGTCTCATGGATCCACACACCTGACGTCAACGCGCTGGTGCCTGTTTCCCGGCATTTTCCTATGCGCGCTGGCAGCCGGTTGTTCACTAATGCGCCCGGCGCTCGAGCCCGACTTCAAGCAACTCTACGAAGGTTTGAGTGACGGGCACGCACACGACCACGCGCATCCACCGGCGGTGATCGTGCCCGGATTGCTGGGTACCCGCCTGCTGGACGCTACCTCGGGCAGGGAAGTCTGGCCCGGCTCGCTGATCGACGTAACGCTCGGGCGCTACCGCAACCTGGAATTGCGCACAGGCGCGGAGCGCAACGAACTCGTCACCAATGGTGTTACCGAAGCCGTGTTCGGCAAAGACTTCTATGGCGAACTGATCCGCATCCTGGTGGACTACGGCGGGTATCGACGCGTGCATCCCGGCAATGGCCCCGTCGATCCGACTCAACGCCGTGTCTACGTCTTCGAATACGACTGGCGACAGGACAACGTTGCAACCGCACGCCGGTTCGACGCATTCCTGGCCCGTATTCGCGACGACTACAACGACCCTGCACTCAAGGTAGACGTCATCGCCCACAGCATGGGCGGCCTGATGGCACGCTACTACCTCCGGTTCGGAACCGAAGACGTACTGAACGACAATCGCCTGGAGGTAACCTGGGCCGGCGCACCCCACATCAACAAGATGATTCTGCTCGGAACCCCGAATCTGGGATCTGTATCCGCCATAGAAGGCTTCATCCGGGGCCAGTCGGTGGGACTACGACGCATTCCCCAGGAAGTGGTAGCAACGATGCCAAGCGCGTACCAGTTGTTTCCACATCGCATCGTCGACTGGCTTGTCGATCCAGCCGGCTCCGTCATCGATCTGGATCAATTCGACGCCGAAACCTGGAAATCTCTCGGCTGGAACATCTTCGCGGACCCTGTCCGTGCACGCGTGATCCGCGAGAGGGGTCGCGCCTACTACGAGGCTCTGTCCACAGAATTCGAGCGCCACGCTGAACGCGCGCGGCGCTTCAGCTGGTCGCTCACCGTATGTCCGGCCTACAACGCAGAGTTTGGCGGCTGTCCCGAGTTTGTCGAACCGCCAACGCGGCTCGTGGTTTTCGGCGGTAACTGCTCCAAAACTCCCGCGCGGTGGGTGTTGGAAGACGGCGACGTCCGCTTCAAACCCAATGACGTAAAGTCGCGCAACCCCCAGGTAGACTACAAGCGCCTTATGTTCGACCCGGGCGATGGCACCGTTACAAAACCATCACTGCTTGCACGCGATGCACTGTCGCCTCACACCCCCCGCCACGAGTACTCCTATTTCCCATTGGCCTACAGTTTTCTGTTGTGTGAAGACCATGCGACACTCACGAGCAACACACACTTTCAGGACAATCTGCTCGACGTGTTGCTGACACGCGCATTACCCTGGGAACTGCACAGAGACAGCAAAGTGGACCGGTGAACACACGGGGAAAGTAGCATTGAACGAATACGACAACGATTCAATCTCGACGCGGTTGCTCGAAGAGTTCGAACTGGCTGTCAACTTCCGACGATTCTGCGAGCGTCTTCACTCAGCAATTCCCATCGCGTGTGCAGGCATTGCGCGCCTCGCTGTGGACGGCACTGAGTTCGAGGTGGCGGCCGAATGGCACACGCACGAAGATCTGCCGGAGCCAGGCCGCTCTTTCAAACGCACCGGCACCGTTGGCGATATGGTTCTGAAAACACGCCGTCCCTTTGTCGCACACACACCCGACGCAGTTCGAAAGTTTCCCGGAACATTGTCGTCATTTCAATCGGGCAACTATCAATCCAACTACGTTACCCGCCTACAGGATCGTGAAGGCGTGGTGTTCTATGTCCTGAGCCCGGAACGCGATACGTTCAGTGTTGATGTCCAACACGAGCTGGAGCGTTCCCTCGCCACGCTGAATCAACTGTATGACCTCGACCGCGTGGTTCGCTATGCGGCCTCGAACGAGAGCGTCATAGTCGACGAGATTGCCCGGTTCGTCGATCGCGTAACGACACTCACGGGTCGCCACCCGAGCATGGAAGAAACCGAGAATGCGTACCTCAGGCAATTGGTCGGCACGACTCGATTCCGAAATGAGGGCGTACTTGGCGCGTCGAGTCTGGCCGGTATCAAGCCGAGCACGCTGCGCTACCGTCTGACACAACTTAGAAAGCGCACTCTCAGGTAACCGTCACACCCAGTGGGCCACGCGGAACGCCCATGCGCTCACCGGGCCACCACACGGTCAAGAATCCTGAGTACTGCGGATATCCGCAAAAACGTCGAGGCGCTTGAATACCCCCGCGTCTGTTTGGGATGCTACGAACCGGAAGGACACTGCACGAGCCCAGCGCTACCGCGCTGTCTCGCGCGTCCCGCATAACGATAATATCCATACGGGGCCCAGACGATGCAACGCCGCTCGTTTCCACGACGGAATAACCGCCCGATTCGGTCGTTGTCTCTCGCGCTACTCGCCAGCCTGGGTATCTCAGACAGCGCCTATACTCAGGAAACACACCGCCACGGCGAGACGCGGGCTAACGCAGAACACGAACTGATGGTCTGGGATGATGGCCTCAGCCGGTGGGTGTCTCCCGAAATTTTCTGGCAGCGTTTCGCAGCGCAGCGCGATAGCCGCTGGCTGGGGCGACGGCCGGACTACCCGCCCTACCGGGAAGCGCGCGAGCGCGACCTTCTAATGATCGAACTACCGCAGGGCGTATGCCTGATGGAGTTTTGGCATCGACGCTGGCGTCGCGCACAGGACGTCCGGCGCTGGTCCGCTGCATTGAACGAATACGGCGGCTGTCCACACGTGTTCGACAATTGACCCAGTCCACGGGAGATATGCATTGCGCCAACCGTCCGGCTTCGATCGTCTGCACGACAACACGCTGAACAAATCCACCGCGTTTACCGCCGAGGAGCGCGAACGCTACGGACTTCGAGGTTTACTACCCCCGGCACAATGCTCCCAAGAGGTGCAGGTTCAGCGCACCCTGAAGAATCTGCGTCGCAAAACCGACGACATCGAACGATTCATCTACCTCCAAGCATTGGAAGCGCGTAATCAAAGACTCTTCTATCGGCTCGTAATGGATCATGTGGAAGAGATCATGCCACTCATCTACACACCTACCGTGGGCCAGGCGTGTCTCGAGTTCGCCCATATATTCAGGCAGACGAAAGGCCTGTATGTCACTGCTCGAGACGCCGGTGAAGTCGCATCCTTAATCGCCAACTGGCCGGAACAGGACGTAAGAATCGCGGTAGTTACCGACGGAGAGCGCATACTGGGTCTTGGCGACCTGGGCGCAAATGGCATGGGCATTCCAATCGGGAAACTCGCTTTGTACACCGCGCTGGCAGGCATTTCCCCGACGCACACCCTACCCGCAATGCTCGACGTTGGAACCGACAACAGCGAGTTACGAAATGATCCCCTGTATCTGGGGCTCAACCAACCCCGATTGCGTGGCCGGCCCTACCTGGAGCTGGTCGATGAGTTCGTGGATGCACTGTTTTCCAGATACCCAAGGTGCCTGTTGCAATTCGAGGACTTCGCCACATCGAACGCGTTCGAATTGTTGTCGACCTACCAGAACAAGCGTTTGTGTTTCAACGATGACATTCAGGGCACAGCGGCCGTTGCGCTCGCGGGGATACTGGCGTCCACGCGAGTAACCGGAACGCCGCTAACCGATCTGCGCATCATGTTCCTGGGCGCTGGCTCCGCCGCGACGGGCATCGGCGACCTCATCGTGGATGCACTGATTGCGGGAGGTGTTCCGCGTAGTCAGGCACAGCACGCGCTCTGGTTCGTCAACTCCGGCGGCCTGGTGGTCGACGAACGCCGTAGCGAGCTGAAACCGCACAACTTGCCGTACGCACACGAACACCCGCGCTGCAATTTCGCCGACGCAATCGACGCGATCCAACCGCACGTTCTGATCGGCGCTACTGGAACACCGGGAACGTTCACTCGCGATGTCATCGAAAAAATCGCTGCCAACCACGAACGACCGGTAATTTTTGCGTTATCCAATCCCACGTCACGCGCGGAATGCACCGCCGAAGACGCGTATCGCTGGACCGATGGGCGCGCCCTCTTCGCGAGCGGCAGCCCATTCGACCCGGTGGTCGTCAACGGCGTCCGCCACGAGCCTGGTCAAGGCAACAACGCCTATATCTTTCCGGGACTTGGCCTCGGCGCGCTGGTAGCTGAGTGCACGCACCTCCCGACAGACATATTCCTCTGTGCCGCTGATGCATTGGCGGATCAGGTTACCCCCGCAGACCTTGAGCGTGGTCGTCTCTATCCGCCAATGAGTGACATACGCCGCGTGTCGGTTGCACTCGCCGTCCGTGTGGCGGAACGCGCGCATGAACTGGGGCTTGCGCAACGCGAGCGACCCGACGATCTCAGCCGCGAGGTGGAGGCTTATCTTTATGACCCAACCTACTAGCCTCATCAGTCGTCTGAAGACGTCAGGAGCACTCTGGCCATGATGGCGGACATCCACACGTTTCTGAACTTCATGGCCGGCTTGTTCGTCTTTGTAATCGGCCTCACCGTGTTCGCCGTCCTAGTGATCTACATAATAGATCGCACACAGACCTCCCAAACCGTGCGTCGCAACTTTCCAGTAATAGGCCGTTTCAGATACCTGTTCGAACATCTCGGCGAATTCTTCCGCCAATACTTCTTCGCCGGCGACCGCGAAGAGATGCCGTTCAATCGAGCTGAACGATCGTGGGTTTACCGCGCAGCGAAAGGCGTGGACAACACCGTGGCGTTCGGTTCTTCGCGCGACCTGCGACCCGTTGGCACGCCAATATTCGTCAACTGTCCTTATCCGACGCTCGACGAGGACGCAATCCCGATAGAAGCCATGACCATCGGAAGCTTTTGCGAGAAACCCTACGAAACGGATTCGATTTTCAATATCTCCGGCATGAGCTACGGCGCGATCTCCAAACCCGCGGTACTGGCACTGTCCAACGGGGCCCGCATGGCGGGCATCTGGATGAACACCGGCGAGGGCGGTCTGTCCCCGTACCACTTGGAAGGTGGCGCGGACATCGTGTTTCAGATTGGCACCGCGAAATACGGCGTGCGCGACGCCGAGGGTCGCCTCTCCGACGATCGACTGCGGGAGATCGCTGCGCTTGAGCAGGTGAAACTCTTCGAGATCAAACTCTCGCAAGGTGCGAAACCCGGGAAAGGGGGAATACTTCCGGGCGGCAAAGTAACCAGCGAGATCGCGTCTATCCGAGGTATACCGCCTGGGAAAGATTCAATCAGTCCCAATCGCCACGCGGAGGTGAACAATACAGACGATCTGCTGGCGCTCATCGAGCGCGTACGCAGCGTCACCGGCAAACCGGTCGGTTTCAAATCCGTGATCGGCGCGTACGGATGGATAGAGGAACTGTTCAGTGAGATCAGCAGGCGCGGTTTAACATGCGCGCCCGATTTCATTACGATCGACAGCGGCGACGGCGGAACAGGTGCGGCACCTATGAGCCTGCTCGATGCCGTAGGTTTACCGGTGCGCGAAAGTCTGCCTTTGGTAGCGGACCTACGCGCCAAGTACGGTCTGAGCGACCGCATCCGCTTGATTGCGAGCGGCAAGCTGATAAATCCCACGGAAGCTTGTGCGGCGCTGTGCCTGGGCGCCGACTTCGTCGTTTCCGCGCGCGGTTTCATGTTTGCGCTCGGATGCATACAAGCGCTGCAGTGCAACAAGAATACGTGCCCAACGGGCATCACAACGCACGACAGGAAGCTGCAGCGGGGACTCGACCCGGTCGACAAAGCCGAGCGCGTGCGACGCTACGCCGAATCGATGCACCACGAGATTGCGGTAATCGCGCATTCCTGCGGCGTGGCCGAACCTAGACAACTGCGCCGCTACCACTGTCGCCTGATGCAGGCAAACGGGCGTTCGTTGCCACTCGACGAACTGTATCCGCCGGTGCACAACCAACCCACATCCGATCGCGAATCAGAACGGGAGCAGCCTGTTGAAAGCGTCTGATCTTTTCGTTCGCTGCCTGGAAGACGAAGGTGTCGAACTGATCTTCGGCGTTCCCGGAGAAGAAAACGCCGATTTCATTCTCTCACTGGAGCAGAGCGAAAAAATTCGTTTCGTGCTCACCCGGCATGAGCAGGGGGCCGCATTCATGGCGGAGGTGTACGGGCGTTTGACCGGCAATCCGGCGGGATGCCTCGGTACGCTCGGACCCGGCGCCACCAATCTCATCACCGGCGTGGCCGATTCGAACATGGACCGCGCGCCAATGCTGGTGCTCACCGGCCAGGGATCCACGGAGCGCCTGCACAAGGAGTCCCATCAGATCATGGACGTGGTGTCCATGTTCCGGCCGGTTACCAAGTGGGCGACCAGTATCGTTCACGCCGACACCATACCGGAAATCATACGTAAATCGGTTCGACTTGCCCGAACCGAAAAGCCAGGCGCAGTGCACATCGAACTGCCCGAGGATGTCGCAAAACGCGACACCGACTCCATGCCTTTGCCCATCCACCGCTTTCGGCGGCCCGAATCTTCACCAGCCGCGCTGGACGCGGCGGTTGAACGGCTACGGGCTGCGCGGCGTCCCATCATCATTGCCGGCAACGGGTGCATTCGCACCCGCGCGAGCCACGCACTGCGCGATTTCTGCGGCGCTACTGGTATCGGAGTGATGAGCACGTTCATGGCGAAAGGCGCGGTGGACCTTAACGCCGAGTATTCCCTCTTCACCGTAGGACTCTCGCAACGCGACATCGTGTCCTCCGCATTGGACGATGCGGATCTGGTGCTGACGATCGGATTCGATATGGTCGAATATCATCCGCGGCTTTGGAACGGCGACGCTTCGAAACGGATCGTGCACGCCGACTTTATTCCTTCCGAAATCGACGAATACTTTCAACCGGAGGTAGAGCTGGTAGGCGACATCGCGGCAACCCTGAACGCGTTGCGGACGCGCCTGCTTGCAGCTGGTGTGCCCGAGTACGACCTTGCCCAGCAGCGTGCAGCCGCGCGCGACATGCGCGAAGAAATCGCGCAGCACGCCGACGATCGTACGGCTGGATCGATAAAACCCCAGAAGGCGATCGCGGATCTGCGTGCGGTGCTGGGCCCAAGCGACATTCTGTTATCCGACGTGGGTGCGCACAAAATGTGGATCGCGCGCCACTACCATTGCCACGAACCCAACACCTGCCTGATTCCAAACGGGTTCTGTTCCATGGGGTTCTCGCTCCCGGGCGCTATCGCTGCGAGCCTCGTGTACCCAGACCGAAACATCGTTGGTTTGTCTGGCGACGGGGGCTTTTTAATGAACGTGCAGGAAATGGAGACCGCCACACGCCTTGGTGTGCCAATCACGATGGTGGTTTGGGAAGACCACGCCTACGGTCTGATCGCATGGAAACAACAGAACGAGTTCAACCGCCACAGCAACTTGAGTTTCGGCAATCCCGATTGGCTGACGTTGGCCGAGAGTTTCGGCTGGCACGGCTATCGGGTAGAGGACAGCGCAGACCTTCGTGACACGTTGTGCGCCGCGATCGACCATCGCGGACCCGCGCTGGTGACGCTACCGATCGATTATCGTGAAAACCTCAAGCTCACCGCTCGGCTTGGCGAGATTCACTGCGCAATCTGATCGCTACAAGTAACACCAATTTTCCTGGAGACAGCACATGTCACTAATCGATTCAACGCGGAGCCGATACCACGCCACAATCGAATCGCTCAAATCGTTCGACGGTCTGGCGCCCTTGCTCTTTCGACTCATTCTTGCGCCGGTAATGATGCAAGCCGGGTACAACAAGTTTGCCGCATTCGACAGCACGGTCGCCTGGTTCGGCAACGGTTTGGGTTTGCCGATGCCCGAAGTCATGGTCTTTCTCGCCGCCAGCGCAGAGCTGATAGGCGGTGCGTTGTTGTTGATTGGCCTTCTCACGCGTCTGGTTGCGATACCTCTTATGGTGACAATGCTGGTAGCCGTTTTCGCGGTACATTGGGACAACGGCTGGCTCGCAATTTCCGACTCCTCGAGTTGGCTCGCTAACGAACGCGTAATGGAAGCGGCCGAGCGGAAGCAACGTGCGGTATCAATTCTACGAGAACACGGAAACTACACATGGCTTTCCGGCCGCGGGCCGATCACGATCCTGAACAACGGAATCGAATTCGCGGCGACCTACTTCGTAATGCTGCTCTCGCTCTTCTTCACCGGCGGGGGACGCTATACCAGCCTCGATTACTACCTCGCGAGTCATCGCGAATGACCCGCAAGAACCACCCACCAACCCATCAGGAGACACTCATGAAGAACGCTTCATCTCAACCCCTTCTCGGTTCTGCCATTGCTCTGGCAATCGCCGGCATGGTCGGCTGCGCTAATCAATCGGACGCAACAGCCGAGGCTGCCACGGTCGCCGCCGCAGCGGCCTCTTCGACCCAGGTCGAGATGGCGCACTGCTACGGTGCAAACACATGCAAGGGACACAACGACTGTAAAACTGCAGATCACGCATGTGCCGGACAGGGTTCCTGCAAGGGCCAGGGCAGCTTCATCGCAATGCCCGTGAAAGCCTGCGCCGATGTGGGTGGCAAGGTAAAGGACGTCTGGCGCGGAGAGGTGTCTTCCGCCGATCTCGTGCACTGTTACGGTGTGAACATCTGCAAAGGGCACAATGATTGCAAAACCGCCAACCACGCATGTGCTGGCCAGGGTTCGTGCAAAGGCCAAGGCAGTTTCGTCGCAACCACCAAGAAGTCCTGCGCCGACATGGGCGGCACGGAAGGCGCCTGAGGCGCAGATTCGATGAGCGGCGCAGCACCGGAGCTATTCGGTTTGGGGCTGCGCCCGCCTCATTATCAGTACGTGCTGGATCAGAACCCACCGACCGGATGGTTCGAGGTTATTTCCGAGAATTTTTTTGTCGACGGGGGTAAGCCGCGTTACTTTCTCCGGGCAATTCGAGAACGCTACCCAATCGCGTTGCACGGGGTGTCCATGTCCATCGGCAGCAGCGAACCGCTCGACCTCGCCTACCTCGACCGCCTGACAGAGCTGGTTCGCACGACGGATCCGCTGTTCGTTTCGGATCATCTGTGCTGGACGGGTATAGGCGGAACCAATAGTCACGACCTGCTTCCGCTGCCATTCAATGAAGCGTCACTCGGCCACCTCGTCGAGCGCGTTAACGAAGTGCAGGATAGACTGCAATGCCAGCTCCTGCTCGAAAACGTATCCGCGTACGTCACGTTCCAGTCATCGTCGATACAGGAAGCAGAATTCCTGAATGCGCTCGCTCAAGAAACAGGGTGCGGATTGCTACTCGACGTGAACAATATCTACGTGAACGCTCGCAACCTCGGTATCGATGCGCACAGCTATATCCAGGCGTTGAATCCTGCGTACGTGAAACAGATCCATCTTGCCGGTCACACCGACAACGGCGACCATGTGATAGACACGCACGATGCCCCCATCCGGCCCCGCGTATTCGAGCTGTTCCGTGAGGCGTGGCAGCGCTTCGGCCCCGTGCCATCGATGATTGAACGCGACGATAAAATTCCGGAGTTTGATGACCTGCAGGACGAACTCGACGTCGTGCGCGCCGTCGTTTCATCAGAGTAGCCGCGTATGCATCTCGCCGAGCTTCAGACCCGTTTCCTAGATGCACTGCTTCAACCGCCCAGTTTGCAGCCCGGTGACGGGTTGCACCTTGATGCACCTGCCACCGGGTTCTCAATCTACGCCAACGCCTATCGCGCACGCCTGATCGAGACGCTAGCCACAGACCATCAGAAGCTCCAGACGTGTGCCGGAGCGGACCAATTCACGGAGCTCGCCACAGGGTACATCGACGCCCATCCTTCAACGCATCGATCCCTGCGTTACTTTGGTGCCACGTTCCCGAAGTACATCGATTCGCACGATCTGCCACTGTTGGCTGAGCTGGCATCGTTCGAACGTCTCCTCCTCGATGTTTACGACGCCCAGGATGCAGAGACCGCCGATCGCTCTGTGCTCTCGACGGTGCCACAGCAACACTGGCCCAGTCTGCAGTTTGCGTTTCATCCGAGCGTCCGGATCTTCGTAGAACGGCACGGCGGCGTGCAGACATGGAAACAGATAGACGACCCCAAAACAGACGAACCTACGCGGCTGCCTGGTCACGCAGTACCTCCAGACACGAGCGCGACCACATCGGCGCAACCTGAATGCGTCTGGCTCCTGTGGCGAGATGCGACATTGATTACTCGCTTCCGGTCGCTGGAAGCTATTGAGTCCGCGATGGTCAAAAGCCTGCTGTTGTCCGGGCAGACGCTCGCACTCGCCGCGCAAAGTGCGTACGAGTCTGCGCCCGCCGCCGATCTGGCGGACCAGGTTTTCGCGCATATCCAGCGATGGTTTGGCGATGGTCTGATCATTGGGGTAAGTTCAGACGCCCTCGATTAAGCATCAACTAGGTTCGCCCTCTATACGATCAGGGACGACCGCTGCAATGGCCTACTCCAGGGCCGGTTCCAGCTCCGCACGCGCTGGAAGCGCGTCCGGCAGCACCGGATTGCGCGCTACGCGCAGGCGCACCAGCGTTTGCAGCACCCACCAGCCGGGATCCCACTCGCCACGCATCAGGCTCAACTTGGCCGACCCTGGAAACGCGTGATGATTGTTATGCCAGCACTCACCGAACGTCAGCAGCGAACACCAGGGTACGTTGTACCCCTGCACCGCGGCACCACGCACGTGGTGGTGCCGTGTACCACGATTATGTGCAATATGGCCTACCACCCAGTGGCCGGTAACACCAACGGTTACCCGTGCGCACACACCCCAGCACACCCAGGAAACACCGCCCAGCGCGTACATCGCGAGCGCGACCGGAAGTTGCTGCAGGTTGCCGGTGCGATCCAACCAGGCAAGCCACCGCAGGTCCCGAAGCTCCGCATCAATCGCAATCCGCGGCGGCCGCGCTAGGTCCAACCGGCAGTGCATCTGCCACCATGCATCGCGCAACCAATGTCGCCGGTGTCCATAAAAGTCGTGACACACCGGCTGGCGCTGCGCCCAATCACGCACGTCGTGCGTGCGCAGCATAGACCAGGGTCCGCCCATTCCAACAAGCGTGCCCAGATACAATAGAACGTTGCGAACCCCAGGCGCCGTCTCGAACGACCGGTGAATCAGTAATCGATGCATGCCAATCGAGTGGCCAAGACACAGGGTTGCCGCGCTGCTGATAAGGAACACTCCAACGCCGGACCAGGAAAACGCGGGCCCCAGTGCATATCCCGTTCCCGCATACATCGTGAACAGAAACAGCGATCGACCCGGCGTCCAACGAACGCATCCATTCTCGGCGTCCGCACCTGCGCCATCCACCCGAGGGTTGTCGTAGCAAGCCGCCCGATCGGCAGGGTGAATCACGACGGCTCGCCAGCGGGATCGCGCAATGCAACGCGATGCAGTACAAATTCAGCGGTGCGGGAAACGGCGTTTCGCTGCAGCGGTCCGAAGTACCACGCTGGATCGAGTAGCCGCCGATAGCGCACCGCGAGCCGAACGGTCGTCAGATCATTGTCCGCACCGTGCGCGAAGCTCAACCGGAACGATTGCAATGCCA
Source organism: Candidatus Azotimanducaceae bacterium (assembly GCA_965216695.1). GTDB lineage: Bacteria > Pseudomonadota > Gammaproteobacteria > Pseudomonadales > Azotimanducaceae. The sequence continues at coordinate 1,389,121 of OZ244212.1, forward strand.
GGTAGTTGGACAGGTAGCTGTCGTCAGCGACGACGGTCGCACTTACGCCGGTAGCGTCCACCGTATCGATACGCAACGCCAGCTCACCGTCGTGCGCATTCGCGACAAACCAGCGGTAGTACCGATAGCGAAGACGATGCACGCTGCCGGGCTGCAACCCCGATGCATCAATTTCGAGCGGCTGAGGGAAAAGGTTGACCCAGCCGCCCGGCAATCCCTGGCCCATGTCGGGACGGGCCAGGTTGGCAAGGATGCGCTCTACCGGCAGTGCCGTGTTCCGCACAACCGAGACGTGCTCGTCCCGGGCGAACGCAAGTCGCTCATGCGAGCCTTCAAGCGACAACAGCACGAGCACGATCAACGGCACCGCGGTGGCCTGCAAACGCTTACCGCGTCGGCGCCCACGCTCCATGAGTGCGTCCAGCACAAAACCAAACAATAGAAAAATGAAGAACAGCGGCAGAAACATCAGCACGCACAGAAACCCTTCGTAGAGAATCAGCGAGCTGCCAAGCATGATGATCAGGCCGGTACGCGTGAGATTCCAGTAACCGGCCGTTAAGCCGGATCCGGGAGAACTCCGGGTGCAGAACGCCAGAACCAGCGCCAGCGCGTACGGCATTGCCAGATAGAGGATGGTGCTGCGGTGCAGGTCGATCTCGATGAGCAATCGCACGCACAACGCACCGGCCGGAATAAGCGTCAGGTAAATCAGCGTTCCCCGGCTGACCCATTCCAACCGGCGACCAATCGCGCGTCGTACGCGTGACATGGCGGTTAGACCGTACCGCGCAGGCGTTTTCGGGGTAGATACTTCACAACTGCCTTGCCCATTCCCATCAGCACGCGAAGTGTCTCGCGCGGCAACGCAGAGATCTCAGCGTACCAACCGTCCAGCTCTGACAGAAACTCGTGCATCGCAAGAATCTTTTCCTTCACGTCTTCAGGGGTTTCGTTGTCTACCTGCAATTGCCGCGCACAGGCGTTCAGCACCGCAAGCGTTGGGTCTACTTCGCGTTGCTTACGCCCTCGCATCACCGTCATCACAATGTCCCAGGGATCTCCGTGGGCGGTGTAATGCTCCTTGCGCTCACCCAGTGGCCGCACCACCTGCACCAGGTCCCAGCTGACCAGTTCCTTGATGCTGGTGCTCACGTTCGAGCGGGCAACCGACAACGCCGCGCCAATCTGGTCCGCGTCCAGTGGCGCCGGCGCCAGGTACAACAGCGCATGAATCTGCGAAACGGTTCGGTTCACGCCCCACCGGCTGCCCATCTCACCCCAATGCAACACGTAGTCCTCCATCGCGGGCGTCATCTTCAGGCGTCGGCTGGGCTCGTTCGGCTCGCTGCTTTTGCGTTCGTCCTTTCTTTGTCGCTCGATCATAGCGGGGATTTCTTTTATTACGGTATTTTCTGTAATTACAGAAAATAATAAAAGATTGCCGCGCACGCCGCAACCTTCCGCGACACACGGGTCCCGCTCGGCTACGCTTTGTTCACCCTCAGAACCAGTGGATCGCAAACCATGGTGAGCGCCGACATTCTCGAACGCCGCGACCGAATCGCCGCGACCCCCATTCTCGAGCGGATTGCCGGATTGAAGGACGATCTAACCGCCGCCGGCAACGAGGCGCAGGAACTCCGTCATCTGCCCGGATGGGCGTCCGCAAAACTCGCCGAACAGGGCCTGTACCGCTTTGCGTTACCGCGCGAGCTCGGGGGCGAAGCGTTGAGCGCTCGCGAACAGATCGAGGTGGTGGAGGCCGTTTCTGCCATCGACGGCTCGGTAGGTTGGTGCGTACAAATCTCCTCCGAAATCAACGCGCTCGTGATTCGGCAGATGGACGACGATTTGGCGCAACGCCTGTTCAACGAGTGGACCACGGTGGTGTGTTCCGGTCACGGCCCCGCCAACGGACCCAATCCGGGGCGCGAGGCGCGGCGCGACGGCGACGGCTGGCGACTCAACTACCAGGGATCGTTCGCCAGCAACTGCCACAACGCCAACTGGAACTATCTGATGGGTGCGATGACCGTCGACCCCGCGACCGGGGAACCGGCACAGGCGTCGTACATGATCCCAAAGGGCGAATTCGACATCATCGAAACCTGGGACACCGCCGGTATGCGAGGATCCGGCAGCCAGGATGTGCGTATGAGCGACTGCTACGTTCCGCCCAAACATTTATTGCTGGCAGCGCGCACCTTCGTGCTAGACACGCAGGACCGTCTGGAGGCGCACCTTGGCCCGTTGCCCAACGACGGCGGCCGGATCGAACCGGAGTGGGAATACTTCTGGCCGGCGCTGCTCGCTTGCGCCCATGCGGCGCAATCCTGCCGCGAGATCGTGGGGATGATCAACAACACCGCCGGCACCACCGGCAGCCGCATGGACAGTCCGTTGGAGCGGCAGTTACGCGACGCTCATCAGGCTGCCAACCACGCGCTCATTTCTTACCGCCACTACGAAGATCTGGGGCGGACCTTTGTAGGGCACGAGCCGCCGGCGGGGTATATGGAGTTGTCGAGAGCGTGAATCAACTGATTTCTTGAGCACCGTGGTCTTTGTTGCCCGATCCTCGATGCGCGCTCATTCGCCCTCACCGGGTCCCGCCTGATACGGGGCGCCGAATCGCCAATGACCTCCCAACTGGGTTTATTGGCAACAAAGATGTGCTGGCGGACGGCGACACCCGGATCCGAATCCATTAAACCAGCTGGAACGATCCATTCCTGTTCGTCTGCGATATAGCGCGGCAACGGCGACCCGCACTGCCCGCAAAACACTGATTCCCAGCCATCGGCCATGGAAAAGGAACGCACCACTTCGGTACCGGTAACCCAATTCAACTCGTGCGATTCGAGCCAGAAGACCGCGTTCGAGCCGGTTCCAGACTGTTTACGACACCTGGTGCAATGGCATTTGTTTACCGGGCCGGGGCGGTCTGGAATCTCAAATACGCACGTTCCGCAAAGGCAGCTTCCCTTCATGAGCACTCCTTTTTCGCGCACCAATTGTATACCCCCTGAAAATCTAGGCTGGATCGCGGCGCGAACCGGCGCGCGCTTTGCAGCCTCAGCGCGCGTTAACATGTGCCTGAAAACGTACTAAGGAACGCCAATGGGCGCATGGGGTCCCGGAAGTTTCGAAAATGACACCGCACTCGACTGGGCAGGCGACGTTCACGCGTTGGAAGATCTGCAGCGCGCGTTCGACAAACTCGATGACGAATCAGAAGAGGACGTCGATGCCGATCAAGCGCAGATTGTGATTGCTGCGGCCGATGCCATCGCGTGCATGATGGGCAGGCCGGCAATCGACATTCCCGATGACCTCCGAAAACGGCTCGCTACGTTCGGCAACCCGGCCGAGGATCTGATCGAGCGCGCGAAGTTCGCGGTTTCAAGGATTCTCGGCGGGTCCGAGCTGATGGACCTGTGGGCAGAAGCTGAAGACACTACATGGAACGTTGCCATCACAGACCTGATTCAACGTTTGAACCCCAACAAGGAATATACGCCGGTTCCCGACGACGAAGTCGAGGAACGCGCCCGCGGCCCGGTAGGCCTATGCGCGTTCTGCAACGGCGACATCGCGCGCGACGAACTGTTTGGATTCGACCTGCACGACTACTCGGACGAGCTGTCATTCACACGCGGGTTCTGGTGTCATCTGAAGTGCCTGAACGAAAAGCTGCACCCACGGCACTTGATCCAGCACTGGAAATTCGACATCAGCTGACGGCACTCTCGAAGCGCGCGACCGAGAATGGCAAACAGAAGCAGGGTGAATGTGGAAACGTTTCTCGCATCTGGCCGACCGCACACTGATCGGTGATGGCAACCGTTTCGCTCATCGGAATGCCGGGTTCCGGCAAGTCGACGGTCGGTGTACTTCTCGCGAAACGGCTCGTGCGTTCATTTCTCGACACGGACCTCTTGATCCAAGAAGCCGCAGGCTGCTCACTGCAGGAATACCTCCATCAACACGGCTACCTGGCCTTGCGCGAACTCGAACGCCAGATCATCGTCAGTCTTGATTCAGGCCCCGCGGTAATCGCGACCGGCGGTTCGGCGGTTTACAGCACGGATGCGATATCGCACCTCCGGTCTCGTGGCGCAATCGTCTACCTACTTATCGGCTACCAGGCCATGGTCGCCCGGCTCGGCGACTACTCTCAACGCGGCATCGCTATGGGTCCGAACGATACACTCATGGACATGTTCGCCGAGCGGGAACCGCGCTATCGCCGCGCGGCTACTTTTACGGTCGAAGCAAGTCGGACGCCGTCAGAGGTCTGCGACCAGATTGAACAGATGTTGAACGCATGACACTCCTGTGGATCGTCCATTCGGTTTTATTGTTCTTGCGGCGACGCCCGCGTTAGGCTTCTCCGGGGCGCTGGTCTGCATGGCAATGACGCAATTCGAACTGCCGTTTGCGCAATGGGCCGGGGTATCCGCCGCGTTGGCCGTCCGGTCGCTGGGAATCATCAAGGGCCTGTCTCTTCCCCAGGCACGCGCGAAGGAGTGAATCGGGCGGAAGGGAAATCGGCTCGACTCTACTCGCGAAACTCCGCCAGGATTGACGCTTACACCACGTCGGCCCAGCGCAGCTCACGGTAGATTCCACGAGACAACGTACTCATCAGACAACCCGCTCCATCAGATAGCAAAGGCAGTCCTGCCGCACCACGTCTTTGTCTGTGGTGTACATCGCCGGTACCACCGGGCGGCGTAGCACGATATGCATGCCGTCGCGCGTGAAGAAGTCGTTGGTAACATTCTGCTGCGCATTGTCCAGTACACGAAGTGCATTGGGCAGCGCCAGTGCGCTGTGCGCGAACTCCGTTCCGGCCGGTAGGCTGTGGAAGTTGACCGCTTCCATCCCGCCGGTCAGCGTGAGCGGCGCGTGTTTGCCATCGCCTGCAAAACGAAAAACCACGTTTTCCGGTACGTGCACGCGTGCAATCGACCGATACAGGTTCAACCCGTCACTGTCGACGGGTACTGCATCCAACGCCAGCAGTCGCTCGAGAAACTCGAGTGCGCGTGCGTCACTCGCCGGATCACCGACCGGCCCGGTTTCGAGCGCCACCGACGGACAAAGGGCTTCCAGCGCGCGGGAGAGTACGGTATCGGGTTCCTCGATCAGAACAGCCTGGTCTGCAAACAGGTACGCAAGACCGAGCTGTGCCTTCGACGGCGTTGTAACTACGGTGTAGTGCGGATTGCGGCCCGTGTTGTTGTGCAGATCCACCGCCGCGATCGGTTGCCACCGCGCCACCTCGGCGAGCACCGATTTCGTCATACCCGAGCACAGCGGATGGTCGTGTTTCCAGATCCGGTTGAAGTCGGGTTGATCCGGCAGGTGGCGCACCCACTGACGCGCCGCCTCGGGATTGCCTACAAACACGAGCAGACTCCGCACAGGCTCCGGCGAGTTCGCCATCAATCGACAGACCGCATTCCACCCGCTCCGTTCGTTTCCGTGCAGCAGCGTCGACACGAAGAGCGGCGGCTCCGCACTGCCGTGCACGACCAACAGCGACGGACCGCCAAGGACGTCGTAGAGCGCTTCCGCCGGCAACTCGAACAGTTTCGCGGGCGCGGGATTCAGAACCCGTACGGGCTCCATCGGCTCACCGAACATTAGATGGGCCAGGTATGTACGGGATTCCCTTGCGTCTGGTAAGCGAGATACTGGGCGATCATGTCGTGCGCGTCGCCTTCGTTCATCGCCAACCAGCGGCGTTGCCACGCCGCGCCATTCTGGGAGTTTTCGACGCGCGCGCCAATCACATCCAGGTACCGGGCAATCTCGTCTTGCGGAATGTCGAGCGATTCCAGACCACGTTGCGCAAGCGGTAGCAGGTGCTCGACCAGAAGCGTGCGCATCGACACACCGCGCACGTCGCCGTTCAACGGCCACTGCACCTGCGCGCTCAGCCCGTACCGCGCGGCATTGTAGAAGTTGTCTTTCGCGTCTGAGAACGGCAGTGCGTGTTCCGGCGCCGCATCCTGCAGCGCGAAACCTTTCACAAGGCCGTAGTAGAGCGCAGCGTTGGCAATGCAATCGATCAGCGTCGGGCCTGCGCTGGCCACCCGGTGCTCGATTCGCAGATGTGTCTGACCGTCGAAATCGAAACCGATCAACGGCCGGTTCCAGCGCCATATCGTGCCGTTGTGAAAACGCACGTGTGCGAATTTTTCCGGCGGCGCGTTCTGCACTTCGGGTATCAGAATCAGGAAATCACGCTGGTTCTGTTCGAAGAGCTCCATCACAGAGTGTTGAAGATACCCGCTACCGAAACTCACGCGCGGTGTATTCTGCGCACCCACGTCAACGCTCTGCTCGAAGATTGGTATTCGCGACTCTTCCCACGCCGTACGCCCAAGCAGAAACGGCGCATTGGCAGACACCGCAACCATCGGCGCCGACGCGATCAAGCTCGCGTTGAAATCGCGCACGATCGAATCGGCCGCACATTGCAGGTGTATCTGAAACGATGTAGCCGCGGCTTCGAGCATTACATCCCGGTGCTCGATCGATACCGGGGGATCCGCCTCCACGTACACGCGTATGGGTCGACCATCACGCAGCGCCATCACGCGGTCGTTGAGCGACTGATACCGCACTACGGGCGACATGTTGGCGGCGGAAAAGTCTTCCGGTCGCGCCGTGGGTAACGTGCCGATCGCTACAATGGACGTGTCCATACGCCGAGCTTCGGCGCGGGCGGCGTTCCAGGTAGCTTCCAGTTCATCGTGCAGCCGGGTGAACACGTGCCCGGTGAGCTTGGACGGACTGCCGTTGAATTCCACGTTGAAGCGCGCGAGTTCCGGCACCACGAGCGGATTGTTCAATGCACCGAGCAAGCGTTCGTTCACGGGTGCGGGGTCGCCGGCGGAATCGATCAACCAGGCTTCCAGTTCGAATCCCGCCGTATCCCCCCTGGGCGACATGGCGCCTTGTTCGATTTCCTTTGCTAGCAGCCGGGTCTCCGCGTCGAGTCGATCGCGAAAATCACTGAAATCCTTTGCTCCGAAATAGCGGGTTGTAATTTCGTCGCCCATCGGCCAGGTCTCAGTTCTCGCGCGCTCGTATGCCCCATTGTATCGCGTGACCACCGGAGCGCTCATCCCAAGCTGACGCCTCGCATCGGGACGATTACCATGGAATCGAAACGTGTGGGCCCCAAGGTATGCTCGACCCAAAATACTCCCGTATCGCCGGCGCGCTGATTGTCGCCGTCGCGCTCACCCAGGGTGCATGTTCTCCCGGTTCGAATGTGTACGAACTGTCACCGGACGCGATCATTCTAGCGTTCGGCGACAGTCTGACACGCGGCGTCGGTGCCACTCCGGATAGCGCATATCCTTCACAATTACAGGCGCTGCTGGGCGTGCGCGTCGTCAACAGCGGCGTTCCGGGAGAAACCACCGGCCGTGGTCTGGATCGATTGCAAGACGCGCTGCGGACATACCAACCAGCCCTCGTCATTCTGTGTCATGGGGGCAACGACATTCTTCGCAACCGCAGCGGCGGTACCATGCAAGCCAACCTTGCCCTGATGGTGGAACAGATCCACGCCACCGGCGCCAAGGTGCTGATGGTTGCGGTGCCCGGGCGCAACCTGACGCTGTCAGCACATCCGGCCTATGAGCGTGTGGCCTCGGACCACGGCGTGCGGCTCGAGGAGGACGTGCTGGTGAAGCTGTTACGATCGCCGTCCAAGAAATCCGACCCGATTCACCTGAACGCAGCCGGCTATCGCGCGCTGGCCGAAGGGATTGCCCGACACATCCGAATTCGGCCCGGCAACAGCTGATCGAGAACCCAGGAGACAAAACCGATGATCCACTTGAGATATGCCTTCGTGCTACTGATCGTTGCCGTCTGCGCCTGCCAGCCCTCCGATCGCACGCCAGGCCTCTGGTTGAGCGGCACAGATACTGAGTTTCCGGCAGACTGGCGGTTCACGGACGCGCACGATGAAGTTTACGTTCAGGTAGCCACGCCGTATCTGCTGCCGCACAGCGTAACGATCTGGTGTGCACAGGTGAATGGCACCCTCTACGTGGCTGCGGCGCGGCCGGACGAGAAGAACTGGCCTGGCTGGGTCGCCGATGATCCGGATGTGCGTCTAAAGGTTGGTGACGCGGTCTACGATGCCACGCTGCATCACGTCGCTGACGAGGCGGCGCTGGCGCCGGTGATGTCCGCGTACGCGGCGAAATACGATCTGGAGGGACTTGGAGGATCCACCCGCGTATGGCGAGTTGACCAGCGGCATTGATAGCCGCCGGTTAACCCTTTCGCACGACTGCTACTGGGAAAAGTGGGTGCCTATCTCTACGCCCCACACGCGCGGCGGACCGTAGTTCGAGAACGTCCACAATACCCCTACGGCCTGCGACGCGGTCTTGTAGCGATCGTCCGTCAGGTTCTTCCCGAAAACCGACACGTAGAAACGATCCTGCGCGTCCGTCCAGGTAACACTCGCGTTGATGATCGAGCGTTCCTCGAGAATGGTATCGAATGCTTCACCGATGTCGTCGTTGTAGTAGTAGGTATTCTCGTCTTCGTAGTTGAAGTTGGCGTTGAACCTCAGACGTCCGGACGCTCCGATGTCATGATCGTAGGTGACGTCGATTCCAGCCGTGATCTCGGGTGATCGCACAACATCTCGACCTGAGAAATCTTCGAGTACGCCGTCGCGGTTGCGATCGAACACGAATTTGTCGTATTCCGTGTCCAGCCAGCCCAGATTTGCGCGTACCGTCAGGTTAGCGCTAACGAGCGCCATGAATTCGAGCTCGATTCCCTGCGCGTCCACTTCCGCAGCATTGAATGTACGCGTTTCCTGGAAAGCAGTGCCCGGCACGGATACGACCGTACTGCGCTGGAAGTCCTCGTAGTTCACACTGAAGTACGTGGCGTTCAGCCGCACCCGATTGTCGGCCAGGTTGGTCTTTACGCCGACCTCGTAGCTGGTGGCAAACTCCGGATCGTAGGCCTGCACCGGGAAATTCGCGAACCCGCCCGATCCCGCCTGGTCGTTGTAGCCTCCGCTCTTGAAACCACGGGAAATCGTTGCGTAGCCGAAGACATCTTCGTTGAAGTGATACGACCCCGTAACCCGCCACGTAGGCTCCGACCAATCTTCGTCGTCTTCGCGAACGAACGTAGATGCGAGCGAGAAGTCCGCGCCATCAAGCGGCTCGTCGAAGGTTCCGCCCGGAAAAATCAACAGCGTCGGCAGTCCTTCGCGGGCGATGTAATCTTTCTCTTCATAGGTGTATCGCGCGCCGAGCCCCAATTGGAACCGGTCGGTAACATCGATCGTAACGTCCGCAAACGCAGCATACGCGGTCGCGTCCTGACGATTGCAGAGCAACAACGGGTTGTCGTTGTCCAGCACACCGGGCACCGCCGAGCCGAAAAACTCCAACAACCCGAGCTGCTGCAGCACGCAGAATTCCACGTCGTTCGTCTGGTAGAACCCGCCGACGACGTAGTTGAACTGACCATCCAGATCCGATGCGATGCGGCCTTCGATCTGTAGCGTCTCCCGGTCATCGTCACGCGTTGCCGCAAAGAAACTTTCGTACGCGGTGCCCAGATACTCGCTCGGCAGGCGCGAGTCCTGTTCGCGATACCCGATCAATCCGTACAGTGTGTGGTTGTCCAACTCGTACTCAGTGTTCAGGTAGATTCCGAAGACGTCCACCTCCTGCTCGTCGTCCAGATTGACGACACTGCTGCGGTGAATGCCGGCCTGGTCGATCGGGTCGCCGCTGGTGACGCCCGGAAAGCCGAAGAGCGTCGCGAGCTGCCCGGCACCGGCCGGGGTGTCGTTGACCACAGGCAACGGATCGCTGCGGTCCTTGATCAGCTCCAGTTGGCCCACGACCGTCCAGCGCTCCGTGGGTTCCACCAGCAGCTTCGCTCGGCCGGAGAAAATGTCCTTGCCGCCGACGTTGTCTCCGTCGCCTGCAACCGGCGACCCGTCGGCCAGACCCGCATCGCCAAGTCCCGCTCCGAAGAGGTCGATTGGATTGTCGACCTTACCGTTCTCGTAGTAGCCGTCGCTCTTCTGGTAAATGCCGGCGAAACGGAACGCCGCGCGCTCGCCCAACGGAAAGTTGACCGCCCCGCGCGCCTTCACGTCGTCGAACTTGCCGTACTGGATACTCGCGTCAACGCTGGTGGTGTCCAGTTCCGGCCGTTTCGTTCGAACCACCACTGCACCCGCGGTCGTGTTCTTACCGAAGAGTGTCCCTTGCGGACCGCGCAGGACCTCGACGGCTTCGATGTCGAACGGTTCGAGCAACTGGGTCTGCACATGTGGAACGACGAAGTCGTCTACGATCACGCCAACCTTCGGATCGAAGTACACGATGATGTCCGTCTCGGCAGCGCCGCGCATGGCGAACGACGCCGCGTTGAAACCGGTTACGGTTGCCGCGGAAAAGTTCGGCACATACAGCGCAATCTCGCCGATGTCCTGCGCAAACAGCTTGCTGAACTCCTCGCCGTTGACCGCAGAAACCGCCACTGGCGTGGTTTGTACGTCGGTTTCAGTTCGCCGCGTTGCGGTGACCACGATTTCCTCAAGTACCATTTCCTGAGCGAATGCGGCGGGGAAAACCGCGCCCGCTGGCACCGCGAACGCTACGAGCAGGGCATGCGCAAGCGTCCGGGTGCGGCCGGATGACCGATCAGCTTTCATTATTCTCTCCAGATTGATTGATCCAACATGCGTGCACGCATAGGTCGGCTCCTACGGCTCCTCTCCAAGAGCCGGCAGCAGCACTGCGAAAGACCTACGCAGCACCGGACGCGGATGCTCGTTTATCCCTAGAGAAATAGCAAGACGGCGTCGGACGTCAGCCGGTTAGGAGTTCCGTAGACTCAAGCGTCAACCCGAAGCCTTCTACGGCAACATAATCCACTTCGCGCCCTGCGATCGGGCGAATTCGAGTGAGTCCGAGATCGCGAAGAATTTGTGCCCCCACACCCACCTCGAGCCACTGTGCTTTGCGCTCCTCCTCCCGGCTGCCGCCGGAAAGGTTGTCGAGCGGCACACCAACGAAGCCGGACCTGAGATAGATGAGCACTCCCCCGCCGAGCGCTTCAATGCGGTCGAGGGCAACGTCCAGTAGATTGTGTTCATGGCGCGACTGGGGACCAAACACGTCGTCGAGGAGCTTCTCGCGGTGAATGCGCACCGGCACTGAGGCGTCTTTGCGGACATCGCCGAACACCAGTGCCAGGTGTTCCGCATCTTCGAACTTGGTGCGGAACGCGTGCGCCGTGGCCGTACCGATGCGCGTATTCACCTCGAACGTGTGGGTGCGCTCCACCAGTTGTTCGCGGCGTTGGCGGTGCGCAATCAGATCGGCAATGGAGACGATCTTCAGCTTGTGCACGCGGGCGAACTCAAGCAGCTCCGGAAGCCGCTGGACTGTTCCATCGTCATTGACGAGTTCGGCCAGGAGTCCCACGGGTGCGAGGCCCGCGAGCTGGGCCAGGTCTGTGGCGGCCTCGGTATGTCCGGACCGCACCAGCACCCCACCCTGCCGGGCGACGAGCGGGAAAATGTGCCCCGGACGCACGAAGTCGCCAGCGCCCGCATTGCTGTTCGCCAGGGCCTGCACGGTTGCGGCGCGTTCCTCGGCCGAGATTCCCGTGGTGAGCCCCTGCCGGTAGTCCACAGACACAGTGAACGCCGTGCTCATGGGCGCGTCGTTGCGACCTACCATTGGGTCCAGATGCAACCGTTTGGCGTCGTCCTCCAGCAACGGGGCACATAGAATGCCGCTTGTGTGGCGAATCATGAAGGCCACCGCCTCCGGCGTCGCGCGCTGCGCGGCCATGATCAGATCGCCTTCGTTTTCGCGGTCGTCGTCATCGACGACCACGATCAGCTCGCCGGCATCGATGGCTTCTACGGCTTCGTCGATGGTGTTGAATTGAATAGTCATGGCAACGCCTCAGAGGCAGCAACTAGCCCCCCTAGCGTAGCACGGCATGTGCTCAATCCGGCAGCATCTCTCCGGAGCCGCCGAACTCCTTCGGCATGTCCTTGTACTTCGGCAGCCCGTCCGGCACCGACATGGATTTCTCGCCGTAGAACACGTGCATAGCACCCTGGTGCGCTTTTCCGGGAACGACATCGAGGTAGACGTCGACCATCCCCATCGACGGGTGATCCGTAAACAGGTGTCCGCCGCATTCCCCGCAGAACTTGCGCTGACTGCCCGGTGTTTTCGCGTAGGTCCTGATCCGGTCTTCGCCTGACGTCACCTTTACGGCATCCGGGCTCCACAGACTGAATGCGTTGACGGGCGCTCCGGCCCATCCCGCGCAATCCCGGCAGTGGCAGTAGCCCATTGCGTTGGGTTCGCCGGTAACCTCGAACTGGACCGCACCGCAGAAACAACCACCTGAATGCGTAGCCATAACCATCCCCTATGTGTTCATAGATCGACGACTAGCATAACCGGAATGATGGGGTGGGGTCAGAGCAAAGGGACAGATCAAACGGGCAGCGTCATGACGCTGCCCGTTTGATCTGTCCCTTTGCTCTGACCCCACCCTAGATTCAATAGCCTATGTTTATGGATTCAATCTTTTTATTCGATTTCAATTATCTTTCGTCCTAGGCTAACGTCTCTATCCAACAGTACAGCGATGGAGACTCCGATGAGCAACGACGCTTCGACGGACGGGACGTGCCCGGTTCTGCACGGCAGCAAAACGACGAGGGAACAAGCCGACAAACGCTGGTGGCCAAATGAGCTGAACCTGAACATCCTTCATCAGCACGACGTGAAAACAGATCCGATGGATCCTGACTTCGATTACCGGACTGCACTGAAGGAACTGGACGTCGCGGCACTGAAAGCTGACTTGAACGCGATGATGACCGACAGTCAACCCTGGTGGCCGGCAGATTGGGGGCACTATGGTGGCCTTATGATCCGCATGGCCTGGCATGCGGCCGGCACCTACCGAACGGCCGATGGACGCGGCGGGGCCGGCACCGGCAATCAGCGTTTCTCGCCCATCAACGCTTGGCCGGACAACGTGAGCTTGGACAAAGCGCGACGCCTCTTGTGGCCCATAAAGAAAAAGTACGGCAATCGTGTGAGTTGGGCCGACCTGATCATTCTCGCCGGCAATGTCGCCTACGAATCCATGGGTCTGAAAACCTACGGCTTCGCATTTGGGCGTGAGGATATATGGCACCCCGAGATAGATACGTATTGGGGCTCCGAGCAGGAGTGGCTCGGCGCGGACCGCTACGAGACCGATGATCGCGATTCCCTGGAAAATCCGCTGGCCGCCGTGCAGATGGGCCTGATTTACGTCAACCCGGAAGGTGTCGGTGGCGAACCCGACCCGCTGAAGACCGCCGAGGACGTTCGCGTGACGTTCGCTCGAATGGCGATGAACGACGAGGAAACGGTGGCGCTCACCGCCGGCGGCCACACGGTTGGAAAGTGCCACGGTAACGGCGACGCGTCGATGTTGGGACCCGACCCGGAAGGCGCACCGCTGGAGAACCAGGGCATGGGCTGGCGAAATCCACAAGGCTCGGGTGTCGGCGCCGACGCAATCACCAGTGGCTTGGAAGGCGCATGGACTACCCATCCCACGCAATGGGACAACGGGTATTTCACGATGCTGTTCAACCACGAATGGGAATTGGCGAAAAGCCCTGCTGGAGCCTGGCAGTGGCAGCCCGTAGATATACAGGATGAAGATAAACCCGTTGACGCAACCAATCCCGACGCTCGCAGAATGCCGCTGATGACAGACGCCGACATGGCGATGATCAAAGACCCGGCGTACCGAAAGATATCAGAACGATTCTATAACGATCCCGACTACTTCTCAGAGACGTTCGCCCGCGCGTGGTTCAAGCTGACACACCGCGATATGGGGCCCAAGTCGCGCTATGTCGGACCCGAGATCCCGCAGGAGGATCTGCCGTGGCAGGACCCGGTTCCGGAGGGCGCAACAGACTACGATGTTGATGCAGTAAAAGCGCGGATCGCCGATTGCGGCCTGTCCATAAGTGAAATGGCCGCTACGGCATGGGACAGCGCACGTACGTTCCGTCAGTCGGACTACCGCGGCGGCGCCAATGGCGCACGTATCCGTCTTGCGCCTCAGAAAGACTGGGAGGGTAACGAACCCGCGCGCCTGGCCCACGTGCTCGAGGTGCTAGAGCCCATTGCGCGAGACACCGGGGCGAGCGTTGCCGACGTGATCGTTCTCGCGGGCAATGTAGCCGTTGAGCAGGCAGCGCAGGCTGCCGGCGTTACGATCTCACTCCCGTTTACCCCCGGTCGCGGCGACGCCACCGACCAGATGACCGACGCCGATTCGTTCGACGTACTGGAACCTGTGCACGATGCGTTCCGCAACTGGCAGAAGGCCAACTACGCGGTAGCCGCGGAAGAGCTGATGCTCGATCGAACGCAGCTCATGGGTCTGACCGCGCCAGAGATGACCGTGCTCATCGGCGGCATGCGGGTTCTGGGCACCAATCACGGTGACACTGCACATGGCGTGTTTACGAATCGACCGGGTGTGCTGTCCAACGACTTCTTCGTAAACCTGACCAGCATGGACTACATATGGCGGCCAACATCGAATGAGCTCTACGAGATCTGCGATCGGGCATCCGGGACAGTTCGGTGGACGGCGACGCGAGTGGACCTGGTGTTCGGCTCGAATTCGATCCTGAGGGCGTACGCAGAGGTGTATGCGCAGGATGACAACCGAGAGAAATTCGTACGCGACTTCGCGCGCGCGTGGACCAAGGTGATGGACGCGGATCGCTTCTAGCGCGAGTGGCAACCTGGGGTCAGAGCAAAGGGACAGATCAACCTGGGGTCAGAGACCCCAGGTTGATCTGTCCCTTTGCTCTGACCCCAGGTTGTTCTGACCCCAGGTTGTTGATCTGGCACACCCGGTAGGACTCGAACCTACAACCCCCAGGTTCGAAGCCTGGTGCTCTATCCAGTTGAGCTACGGGTGCGCGGTCAGAAGCGCGGCGGATTATAACGCCGCGACGCCAGATGCCAATCCACCGGGCCGAGGCTCAGGAACGCAACAGGCGCCCCGGGAGCGCACCGCTGTGCTCGTTGTCGGACAACAGCACCTCGCCGTTCACGATCGTGTGCGCAATCCCGTCTGCGGTCTGCTTCAACCGTTTCGCGCCGGCCGGAAGATCGTGCACTACTTCAGGCAGTCGAGCGCCGACGGTGTCGGGGTCGAACACGACGAGGTCTGCGGCCATGCCCTCCCGAATCAGCCCGCGATCGTGGAGCCCCCACAACGTAGCGGTGTTGTAGGTAATCTGCCGAACCGCCTCTTCGAGCGTAAGCGCTTCTTTTTCCCGCACCCAGTAGCTGAGCAGATGCGTCTGCAGTGACGAATCCATGATCTGCGCGACGTGCGCCCCGGAATCGGAAAACGTGACGACGCTACGCGGGTGCCTGATCATCTCGATCACGTCGTCCTGATTCTCATTTGCAATGGGCTGGCGGAAAAACACATCAAAATCGTGCTCCAGCGAAAGGTCCAGCATCAGTTCCGCCGGATGCACGCCCCGCTGGCGTGCAAGCTCCGCCATGCTCGGCTGGTCGTAGTTCATATCAGACATCGGATAAACCCAATCCCATTCCGGCGGGCGCGCTTCGGCGCCCACGACGCGGGGACCCGTGTACTCGCGACTGGCCACGTCCACGAGCTGGCGGCGCAGGTCTGCATCCCGCAGACGTACCTTCTGTTCCTCGAGCGGGAGCGCGCGAAGATCGCGCCACACATCCCAGCCATCAAACGGCGTGTGTGCTTTGAAGCTCAACAGCACGTTGAGCGCTCGCGAGTGCACCTGAGCGTACATCCGCCCACCGGCGTCCGCCGTTTCGTTCAGAAGGTCGAAGTACGGCCGCCAGAAATCCGGTGCAATGCGCACGCTGAACATTCCCCACGTCTGCGTCACACCGGATTCCACGGCCAGGTTCTTCAATCGATCAAAGTACTCGCGCAAACGTTCTGGGTTTCTGCCCGGCGCTTCACCCGCTATTTCAAAGATGCCTTTGCCGGTTTCACCCACCGCGTTGACGATGGCCCGCACCTCGTCCCACTCGGCAATCCGACTGGCCACGGGCCGGTCGTCTGCGGTGATGTGGTTGAACGTGCGCGACGTCGAGAAGCCAACCGCACCCGCCTGCACCGCTTCCTTCGCGAGGCGCGCCATTGTCGCCGTATCGTCTTCCGTCGCCGGATCCGTGAACGCCCGCTCACCCATCACATAAGTACGCAGCGCAGAGTGGCCGATATAGCCAGCGTAGTTGATGCCTTTCGGCAGCCGGTCAACCGAATCCAAAAACTCCGGGAACGTCTCCCAACTCCAGTCTATTCCGGCAAGCATCGCGTCGCGGGAAAGATCCTCCGCACGCTCCAGATTGCGGAACACCAGGTCCGCTTCCGCTTCCTTGCACGGCGCAAGCGTAAACCCGCAGTTTCCCATCACAACGCTGGTTACGCCGTGGTAACAGGAACACGAACCGATTGGATCCCAGAACACCTGAGCGTCCATATGCGTGTGGCCGTCTACGAAACCGGGCGACACCACGCGCGCCTCAGCGTCGATCGTGCGCCCGGCCTTGCTGCCCGCGAGGCGCCCTATGGCACTGATACGGCCTTCCGTAACACCGATGTCTGCCCGATAGCGCGCGCCACCCGAACCGTCCACGACGGTCGCATCTTTGATCAACAGGTCGTAGGCCATCGGTTTTCCTCCCGGTTTTGAACGAGTTTAGCACTCAACAAAACGATTTTTCTCTCGGTCCTTGCGCACTCGGGACGCGTCGAACACCTGCCCGTTCATCGCGATGTAGGTTCCAGCAGGCAGGCTCTGCGCCGCCGCAAACGCCATCCCCACGTTGAACGTCGCGTCGGTCCGAGCGAACCGGGCCGGCGCGAGGGCTCCCGTCAACACCACCGTTTTTGCATCCAGAGCGCCAAGCGCACGCGCCGTGTCGGTCATCGTGTCGGTCCCGTGGGTAATCACCACCAGGCGCTCCGGTGCCTGTGCCACGGCATCGCAGATGCGGTCGCGGTCGGCGTCGGTCAGCTCAAGACTGTCCTTGCGGAGCAATCCGAGGATGCGATACGGCTGATGCACATGCGCCTCGCGCAGCAGTTCTCCCACCACACTGTCGCCCACTTCGAATTCGCTGAGTTCGTCGAAATACACCTTGTCGATAGTGCCACCGGTGGTCACCACCAGCACCGGCTCGCCGAAACGCGCGGGCACCTCCGAATCGCGGTCCCCGCGCCCCTCCGCTTCCCCCGATGCGCCTGATTGTCCTCGTCGGGTCAACGTACCCTCCTGCTCGCGCGCTACTGCTCCGCCAAAGACGTCGGCAGACCTCAATGGACGTCTGTGCGCATTGTGCCATCATCGATGATACGCGAGCGCTTAGGGTCCAGCAGAGCGGGTGAGCAAACACATCGTCGATACGCTGATCGAAGAGCGTGCCGAGCGCCTGCGCCAGCACCCACGCGTGTGGTCGCTCGTCAAACGGCTCGGCTATCCGCTGCTGGGCTACCGGGACGCCATCGCGATGGCAGACGCGATGCAGACTCTGAATGGCACCGACGCATTCGACTATCTGAGCACACTGCTCGCTCTGAAGACCGATACAGAAGGCGTTGCCCACATACCCCCATCAGGGGCAACGATTGTGATGGCAAACCACCCGGCAGGGATCGCAGACGGGGTCGCGGTCTACGATGCGGTGAAATCGCGTCGGCGCGACATCACGTTCTTCGCCAATCGTGACGCGGTGCGTGCCGTGCCTGGGCTCGCAGACAACATCATCCCGGTGGAATGGATGGCCGCGCGTCGAACGCGCAGTCACACCCGGGAAACGGTGCGGCGGATGACCGCGGCGTTCCGCGACGAACGCCTCGTCGTGATCTTCCCCTCCGGGCGCATTGCGCGGCCCACCTGGCGCGGACTGCGCGAGCAACCCTGG
The DNA here is from genome assembly GCA_965216695.1 of Candidatus Azotimanducaceae bacterium. GTDB lineage: Bacteria > Pseudomonadota > Gammaproteobacteria > Pseudomonadales > Azotimanducaceae. Next base: position 1,407,192 of record OZ244212.1, read on the forward strand.
CAGGTTTCTGCGGTAAACCTGGCATCGCGCTATCACTGTCCGGTTATTCCGCTTCGTATCACCGCACGTAATTCGTGGCTGTTCTACTTTCTGTATCTGCTCAACGACGAGCTGCGCGACATCACGCTGTTCAACGAGCTGCTGAACAAGACGGGTTACCCCTACCGACTTCGTTTTGCGGCGCCGTTCGAGGTTACGTCCACGGATGAGCCGGAGGACGTCACGAAGGCGCTACAACAGTTTGTGTCCAGCGATCTCCGCGACACACGCAGCCGCTTGGTCCACCCGGCGATCCGCTACGCAGGAGAGGACGCTACATCCACACGGCGGTAGGGGTAAACAGGTTTCTGTTCCGCGTCTCCGCAGCTTGCAAGCGCTTGCACGGGTTCGGCGCTCGGCGCTACGCAAACGTTGTGCCCGTTGCCCGCAGAGTCCCGGAACGCCACGTGCATTGAGTGTTCGTGCGGCTGCGACGACTCAAAGCGTAGATGCTCGCGCGAAAGAAAACCCTCGGCCGCCTGCACCGGTTTCGAATAGCACGAGCGTCCGCGGAGTAGCGGCCAATGCACCGCCCCTGATTCCACCGCGCCTGCAAACGCCGGTACCGCCTCGGGTTCCACGCGCCCGTACATCACGCCGTCGGGCAGCGTCAGCACATTAGGCGCAAAGCGGTGCCCGCCCAGGTGACTGGTCTGCCACACGCGTTCTCCGGCCACTTCTCTCAGCGCGCGATACGCGGGTAATCCGAAACGGGCACAGCACAGATCGCGTTGGCCGTTGGTACACACGAGATACACCGGAGCCTCGTCGAAAGCGCCCTCACCTCGGATCACCGCGGGCAGGTCCACCGCATCGAGAAACCCATAACCGATGCCATCGAACCGCCACATCCGAGTTCCGTTCGCAATCAGCAGATGCGTACTGTCGCTGTCGATCTCCGGGCGCCGAATGAACTGCAACCGCGGTTTGAGCCCGGCCGCACGCACCAGCGCCGTCGCCCGGTCGAGCCAATCCCTGACCTCCGGCGTGAGCGCATTGTCGACCAACGCTTTGGCCCGCCACACCGGCCGATATTCCAGGCAGATCCAGACATCGACTTCATCGCTGGTACCCAGCATTGGTTCCGACCCGCACACCCGGCTGCAGTAGCGTCGCCCATCATTCGTTCCTGACCTGTCCGTCATACTTCCACTTTTCCGACGTTCCGGTTAGGTTTCCAGTGTACCGAAGTTTCTACGACACGAGACGCGGAACGCAGCGCCGCACCGAACAAACCGATGGATACGCCATAAAGGAAGTCGCCGAATGACCGAACACTACCTCACCGAAGAACGGCGCATGATCCAGGACGTCGCTCGCGAGTTCACAAGGAACGAAATCATTCCTGTAGCAAACGAGCTGGACCCTGTACAGGGCGATATACCCATGAGCCTGCGCGACAAAATGGGCGAGATGGGCTACTTCGGCATCCGCATGCCGGAGAAGTACGGCGGCCTTGGTCTGGGTGCGTTCGAATACTGCCTCATCACCGAAGAACTCGCGCGTGGCTGGATGAGCGTTGCCAGCATCATTGCACGTGCGTCCTCGCTGATGAACGTTGGCGGATGGCCGGAATCGCGACGCCTGGAAATGACCGCAAAGGCCGCACGCGGCGAGTATCTCGCGGCCGTCGCGCTGTCCGAACCGAACGCAGGTTCAGATCTTGCGAACGTCAGCTGCCGAGCCGTCCTCGACGGCGACGAGTGGGTCATCACCGGCAACAAGTATTGGTGCACATTCGCCGACCAGGCCGACTACATTTCACTCTTGGCCCGCGTCGGCACGGACGAGAGCGCGCGGCACAAAGGCCTGCGCACCTTCATCATCGACAAGCCGCGCGGCGAGCTTCCGGCAGGCTGCTCCGGCGCACCAATACCCAAGATCGGGTATTTCGGGTGGCGAACCTACGAACTTGCATTCGACGGCTGCCGCATCCCCAAAGAAAACGTGGTAACGGCGACCAGCGGGGACGCCGAGGGTTTCGACAACGCGGTGAATTTTCTGAACGTCGCCCGCGCGCACACCGCCGCCCGGGCAATCGGTCTGGCGCGTGGGGCGCTCGAGGATGCAATGGCCTACGCCCAGGAACGGGTTCAATTCGGCGTACCGATCAGCGACTTCCAGGAAAACCGGTTCAAACTCGCGCGCATGGCCAGCGAGGTCGAAGCATCGCGGCAGCTGATGTATCACGTCGCAACATTAATGGACAACGGCCAGACCGCAGATCGGGAAGCCGCCATGGTGAAGTGGCATGCAACGGAAATGGCGGAGCGGGTAACGTCCGATGCGCTGCAGATTCTCGGCGGCGCCGGCTACACGAAACTGCACGCGGTGGAACGCTACTGGCGCGACGCCCGATTGACGAAGATTTTCGAGGGCACGAGCGAAATTCAGCTCCGGATCATCTCCGACCGCATGCTCGGAAAACCCGGCAAGCGCCACGCCGTGTAGTCCCTGTCCGACGGGCCCGCAGCGGCCGCGGAATTGCCAACCCCGCTGGAGCCTGCGAGACTGAACTGAATTCAGACACCGTGTCATGGAGGGAGGCAGTCGATGACGCGTAGCACCCAGTTGGAAGACCGACCGGCACCCACCACGCTAGGTCATCTTCTAGCGGACGGCTATCAGCCCGTACCCGTCAAGGAGGAGTTGCGGCGCAATGCAATCCGCCGGTTGGCCGAGGGACAGCGGCTGATCGACGGCGTGATCGGGTACGACGACACGGTGCTGCCCCAGCTCGCCAACGCGCTGCTGGGCGGCCAGGACATCATTCTGCTGGGTGAACGCGGCCAGGCGAAATCGCGTATTGTCCGAAGCCTCGTCGAACTGTTGGACGAATGGTATCCCGTCCTGGAAGGCAGCGAGATCCCGGAAAACCCGTTGCGCCCGACAACGTCCATGGGCCACGCGCTGATCGCCCAGCAAGGCAACGACGCGCCCGTGCAATGGTTGCACCGTAGCGAAAGGTACGCGGAAAAACTCGCCACGCCGGACATCACGATCGCCGACCTGATCGGGGAAGTGGATCCCATCAAGGTCGCGGAAGGCCGGTATCTAACGGACGAGGCAACGCTGCACTACGGTCTTGTGCCACGCGTCAACCACGGTGTGTTCGCGGTGAACGAGTTGCCGGACCTTGCCGAGCGCATTCAGGTGGGGCTTTTGAACCTCCTCGAGGAACGCGATATTCAGATCCGGGGTCATCGGGTGAGACTGCCGCTCGACGTGTTGATCGTTGCAACCGCAAACCCGGAGGATTACACCAATCGGGGTCGTATCATCACCCCGCTGAAAGACCGCTACGGCGCACAGATACGCACGCACTACCCCACAACGATCGAGGACGAACTGGCAATTCTGGATCAGGAAGCCGAACCGATTGCCGGCGGGGACTACGGGACTCACGTGGCGCCGTTCATGCGCGAGATCATTGCCCAGATAACCCATGAAGCGCGCCTGTCGCCGGACATCAACCAACGTTCCGGCGTCTCGGTGCGAGCCACCATCGCGTGTTACCAGACACTGCTTGCAAACGCGTTCCGCAGGGCGCTCGCGCATGGTGAATCCGAGATAGCCCCGCGCATATCGGATCTGCCGTACGTTATGCCGTCGTTGCAGGGCAAAATCGAGTTCGAGGCCATGGAAGAAGGCCAGGAAGACAAGATCACTGCACGACTCGTCAACAAGGCGGTGAAGAAGGTCTTCGACCGCCACTACGATATACAGAACCTGGAATCGATCGCCGCCGCATTTTCGGAGTCCGTGCACGTGGACACGGCCAGCACGCTCCCTGCCACCGCTTACGAAGACGTGTACGAGGAAATTCCCGCGTTTCGCGATCTGCTTGCGGATCCCGCGGCCATGTCACCCGGCGAACGGGCCGCAACCGTCGAATTCGTGTTGGAGGGATTGCACCTGCATCAGCTACTCAACAAGCACAGCAGCGGCGGACACGCCGTGTATTCCGGCTGAACTGTGCGCGACTTTCCAACGCATCACCGTTTTACCCGTTGGGACGGCTCGCAGTCGCTCGATCTGGAAGCGCACCAGGTCCTCGAGCAACTGACGTCCGAGTTGATGGAACACGGAGATCTCCGTTGGGCCATGCGCAATCTGTTGTCCCGCGGAATGCAGATCCCCCAGGGCGGCTATCTGGAAGGTCTGCGCGACCTGATGAAGCAGTTGCGCGACAAGAAGCGCGAGCAGCTGCAACGTTTCAATCTGGAATCCATCTTCGACGGATTCCGGGAGAAGCTCGACGAGATTCTCGCGCTGGAGCGCGAGCGGATCGCGCAGTGGCAGAACGACGATCACGATGACGCTGATGCCGAGTCGGCGAACAAGGATGGCGGCTCGTTTTCAGACGACGTGTTACGCCAGATCGCCCGTAAGAATCAACGCGAACTGGACGAACTCCCGGAGGATCTCGCCGCCCAGGTGAAAGCCCTGGAATCGTACGAATTTCTCAACCCCGATGCCCAGAAAGCCTTTCTCGAGCTGCTGAACCAGTTGCGTGAGGCCATGACCAAGACGTTTTTCAACAGCGTCGAAGACATGGTGAACAACATGTCCGACGGCGACATAGAGCGCATGAAAGACATGCTGGCTGCGCTGAACGACATGCTGGTGAAGAAGATCGCCGGCGAAGACCCCGGCTTCGACGACTTCATGAAGGAGTTCGGCGACATGTTCGGGGACCAACCGCCGCAATCGCTCGACGAACTGCTCGATCAGATGCGCAAACAGATGGCAGCAGCGCAGTCGCTGCTCAACTCGTTGAGCGCGGAACAACGCGACCAGCTCGCATCGCTGATGCAGGACCGTTTCAACGATCCCGAGCTCAATTCCGAACTGCGCAAGCTCGCCAAAGAGATGGATTTTCTGAACCCCGAAGGATCCCAGTACGACTTTTCGGGCAGCGAGCGCCTCGATCTGGACGCGGCAATGCAGTTGATGGACGACATGCAGTCCATGGACGATCTCCTGGACCAGCTGCAGAGCGCCGAACGCAACGCGCGCCTGGACGACGTGAACCGCGACCTGCTCCGCGAACTGCTCGGCGAGGACGCGGCCGACAACGTCGATCAACTCGACGAGCTGCTGAAGCTTCTGGAAGAAGCCGGCTACATCCAATCCACCGACGGCAACCGCTGGGAAATTACCGCGCGCGGATCACGCATGATCGGGCAGAAGGCGTTGCGCGAAATCTACGACCGGCTCAAGCGTCAGAATCTCGGCAATCACGCCATTCCGGAAGAAGGCCGCTTCGGCGAACGCCTGGAGCAGACCAAGCCCTACGAATTCGGCGACCCGTTCCACCTGCATCTGCCGCGTACGATCCGCAACGCGCTGTCCCGCAACGGACCGGGCAAACCCGTGCAGCTGGTTCCTGGGGATTTCGAAGTGTATCGCAGCGAACTGATCACCAGCACGGCGACCGCGATGCTGGTGGATCTGTCGTGGTCGATGGCGCTCCGCGGATCTTTTCAGGCTGCCAAGCGGGTTGCACTGGCGCTGCACCAATTGATCACGTCCCAGTACCCGAAGGACAACTTCTACATCATCGGTTTCGCCGCCTATGCGAAGGAACTGAAACCGCGTGACCTGCCGCTGCTGCAGTGGGACGAGTACGTGCTGGGCACGAACATGCAGCATGCGTTGCTATTGGCCGAACGACTGTTATCCAAACATCAGGGCGGCACGAAACAGATCATTATGATTTCCGATGGCGAGCCCACCGCCCACCTGGAGAACGGCCAGGCAATCTTCGCCTATCCGCCCACACCCGAGACCATTCGTGCGACCTTCCGTGCCGTGAAACACTGTACGACCCGCGGCGTGGCGATCAATACGTTCATGCTCGACACCAGCCACTACCTGAAGTCCTTCATGGACGAGATCGCGCGCATCAACGGAGGGCGGGTCTTCTACACCACGCCCGAGCAATTGGGCGAGTACATACTGGTGGACTACGTGCAGCACAAACGCAAACATCTGGCCAGGCGCGCGTGACGATCGCACCTATGCCGTCCGTCGCCGGCTGATCAACCAAGTCACCTGAACAGGATCAACCCAACTATGGGAGGCAAATACTTCGAAGAACTCGAGGTTGGCATGGAGTTCCAGCACGAACCGGGACGCACCGTCACCGAGACAGACAATCTACTGTTCACCACAATGACGCTGAATCCCCAGCCGCTGCATCTGGACGCAGAGTTTGCGCGGGGCACCCAGCATGGACAGATTCTGGTAAACAGCATCTTCACGCTCGGCCTCGTGGTAGGCCTGTCGGTGGGCGACACCACGCTCGGTACAACGCTCGGTAACCTCGGATTCGACAAAACCACGTTTCCCAACCCGGTGTTCGTCGGGGACACCATCCGTGTGGCGACCGTGGTGCGCGACAAGCGCGAAAGCCGCAGCAAACCCGACCGCGGCATAGTTACGTTCGAACACATCGGAACGAATCAGCGCGGCGAGGTAGTGTGCAGCTGCCTGCGCGGCGGCATGATGATGCGCACACCCGCATGACCGCCGATCCGCTTCGCCGCAGCTGTCACTTCGTACCAGGCGCCAACGAAAAAATGCTGCACAAGTCGCTGGCAACCGACGCCGACACGCTGGTGCTGGACCTCGAAGACGCGGTAACGCCGGACAACAAGGACAGCGCCAGGCAAACGATCAGCGCGTGGCTGCGCGACGTCGACTTCGGCGTTCAGGAGCGCACCGTCCGCATCAACCCGTTGGACACGCCGTGGGGGCGCGACGATGTCGCGCAGACAATGCCCCACCCGCCGGATGCGTACGTGGTACCCAAGGTGTCCACGCTGGCGGAGCTTGAGGACCTCGACCGCCTCATTACAACGCTGGAATCGGAGTACGGTCACCCGGAAGGCGGGATCGGACTCATTCTGGTGTCCACCGAAACGCCGCTCGGCGCATTGAACCTGCCAACGTTTACTCAGTGTAAACGCGTCGTTGCGCTGTCGTGGGGCGCCGAGGATCTGTCGGCTGCGCTCGGCGCACCTGCCAACCGCAAGGCCGACGGCGCCTACCTGGACGTATACCGCTACTGCCGCGTGCAGACGCTGCTGTGCGCCGCGGCCGGTGGCGTACAGCCCATTGATACGGTTTTCGTCGACGTGCGCGACCCTGCGTCGCTGGAGGCGGAAAGCATTGAGGCAGCAATGATGGGTTTCACCGGCAAGATCACGATTCATCCGGACCAGATTCCGGTGGTCAACGCGGCGTTCACACCCAGCGATGACGCTGTCGCCCACGCGCGCGCGTTGCTCGCGGAGTTCGACAAAGCGCAGGCCGACGGCCGCATGGCGTTTCAGTTTGAAGGTCAGATGGTGGACGTACCACACCTCGTCCGAGCGCAGAAAATACTCGCCCGGGCCGAACAGATCGCGGCGCGTTCGTGACCCGCGAGGTAGCGCTCGACACCGACCGTATCGTTGCCACTGTCGACGACGACGGCGTTGGCTGGCTCATGTTCAACAACCCTGCGCGCCACAACGCACTCTCGCTGGCAATGTGGCAGGGCATCGCCGACGCGCTCGATGTGTTTCAGTCCGACGCGGCGGTGCGCGCCGTGGTTATGCGCGGTGCGGGTGGCAAGGCCTTCATATCCGGCGCCGATATCTCGGAATTCGATGCCAAACGTGCATCCGCGGCACAGCGCGCAAGCTACGGTGAAACTGCGGCCGAAGCGAACCGCCGGCTCGCGCGGTTTACGAAACCGCTGATTGCGTGGATTGAGGGGTACTGCATAGGCGGCGGGCTGGCAACAGCCCTTTACGCAGACGTGCGATTTGCGACAGACGATGCCCGCTTTGCGATTCCGGCGGCGCGGCTTGGGCTCGGCTACGAATACGATGGTATTGCCAAGCTCGCTCGCTTGGTCGGTCCGTCCAACGCCCGCGACATCCTCTTCTCCGCTCGCCACCTCAATGCCGGCGAGGCGCGTGCGATGGGTCTGGTGAATTTCGTGTTTGACCGCGACGACATGGAAACGTCGGTACGCGACTACGTTTCCCGCATCGGCAACAATGCGCCGATGACCATTGCCGCAGCGAAAGCGGCGATTGATACCTGGGAGCGAGGGGGCCGTCAGGAAGACATTGAGAATGTAAAGAAATTGGTCGATGAATGCTTCGACAGCGCAGATTATAAGGAAGGACGACGTGCCTTCAGAGAGAAGAGAACCCCAGACTTCCAAGGCCACTGATCCGGGTGTGCGGCGCCCGAATCGGTTGTGACCGCCCTGAATTCCGGCACGTCGTCCTTTAACCGATTGTCCTTTACATCGTTGATCGCTAGTTGTTGTTAAGCTCTCCTTGTTTTCGCCACCAGATCGCTCCGGAGGCGTACTATCGATCCTCGGCTGATTCCAGGGACGATTCGTCCACAGCCGGCGCATCCAGCGATTCGCGCACGAACTCCCGAACCACGACCCAGGGATGTGCGTCACCGCGCCCTCGGCATCGTGAATCGAACAATTCTGCTTCTACCTCCGCGCCGAAGCGCGTCGGGTAGGGTCCGATCTCCACACCATGCAGTGCCGTGAAGTACCAGAACTCTCCCACGCGGTAGACATTGCGTCTCGAAGGCTCATCCGTTTTCCGGCCCGCATCGGGTCGCAGCGTCACCACGTTGCCTGAGCGCCCTTGTCCGGTAACCGCGTCCGTCGCGCCACCCACCACATTGGTCCGATATCCGTTGCTGTCCTGGTCCCGCTGCATGAGTATTCCGTCACTGAATGCAGACATTGTGTCGAACAGCGCACGCACTGTCTGTGAGACGGATGTGTCGTTTGTAAACCACTCTTTCCGCAGGTTTTTCATTTGCTTCGGCTTTCCATGTATCATCCGCCCGATTCGCAACGAGATTGAGATTCATGACGTTCACACGCCTCAGGGACTACGGACTTCCGCTACTGGTGCTCATTGCACTCGTCGGCTGCAACTCAACTCCTGTGAGCCTGCCGCCTACGGAAACATCCGGCATCGTCGAGTTCACCGACGAGTACCGGATTGGTGTCGGCGACTCGCTGAACGTAAGCGTATGGCGCAACCCCGATCTGAGCGTCACGGTACCGGTACGCCCGGACGGCATGATCTCTGTACCGCTGGCCGGCGACGTGCTGGTTGGCGGTAAGACGCCCGAACAGGTAAGTGCGGTGATTTCCGAACGCCTGGCAAAATTCATCCGCGACCCCTACGTCACGACGATCGTGACATCGATGGGGAGCGACCAGTATCGCTCGCGCGTGCGTGTCACCGGAGCGGTAAGCAGTCCGCGCTCACTGCCCTATCGACAGGGAATGACGGTCATGGATCTGGTACTGGAAGCCGGCGGTTTGAACGAATTCGCCAACGCCGGGCGCACCACCATGTATCGCCGCGACGGCGAACGACTGTCCATACAACTCGACCGGATACTCTACAAGGGCGATCTGGGTACGAACTATCTGCTCCGACCGGGTGACGTGATTACCGTTCCGGAACGACTCTTCTGATCCAGCATCGCATCATTAAAGTGCGTACCTGTACCCGATTGCTGGCTCTGACGCTCGGTGTCCTAGGTACCGGTACGGTTGCCGCGCTCGAAATCGACGGCTACGCACACTTTACGACCCGGTTCACGACCAATACCAACCTGTTGGAAACATCGCAGCGCGAATTCATCACCGTGCCCGGTATCAGCGCGCTGATCACACACGATACCGACCGCTTGGCAATGGAAGGCAACTACAGCGCCTCGCGCAGACTGTACACGCGACGCTTTCACGACGACGAGAACGTGGTAACCGGCACCAGCATCGTACACTGGCGACCGCTGCCGCGTTATCTCGACGTAAGATTGAATCACGCCCGCTACGAGTCGTCGCGCAATTTGAACGAGCCGTTCGTGCAGTCCAATCGCCAGTTCACCGACCGACTCGAAGTCGGACCAATGTTTCACACGCGCGTCCGCCGGACCGACGAACTGCAGTTGGAGTACAACTTCGTCGATTACAACGCGTCGCGCACGCTAACCAACGCGGATGAGGAACAAGTACTAGCGCGTTACATCTTCGGCTTTCAAGCGCCTCGACGATTGACGCTCGAAGGCTATGAGCGTGACATCGACTTCGACAACCCCGACTCTCCGGATATCGATGAAACCACGTTCACCGGGCGCTTCCGACAGATATACGACCGCTCCCGGATCTCGCTGTGGGGCGGACACACGCTGATGGAACGCACGCTGGGTCGCACGGACGTGGACGGCGCAATCGGTGGCTTCAACATCTCGGTCAGCCCATGGTCCGATCTCGAGTTCCGCGCCCGCGGCGACCGCCAGATCCGCTACCGCAGCGAACGCCTGGAACTGGGTACTGAATTCTTTGGGGAAGTACTGGAGGAGGACACCGAGGTCAACGAGGTGTTCGAGCAGGATTCCGCCACCCTCAGCGCTACCCGGCTACTGTCCGGATCGATTGCGACGCTGTACGTCAACTGGTCGAACACCGACTTCATAGATATTCCACGCGATCGGAAATCGTGGCGCACCGGGCTCGCGTACGGCCGCTTGCTGAATCGCTCGATGATCATGCGCAGCTCGCTGATCTATCAGCAGACCGAATTCACCGAAGGAATTTTCGAAGACCACAAGGGCGTGCGCTTGAATGCAGAGGTCAACTGGCGTGTTGCGCGCCGGTGGGATCTGGATTTCGGCGCCGGCCTTCGCCGGCGCATACAACAGGGTCGGACGTTTACCGAACTGGTGGGCCACATATCGTTCGTCTACAGCCTGCGCGATCGGCGGATTCCGAGAGACCCGCTCGACGAACAGCTGTTGCGCCGCGGCAACTAAGCCAGAAATCTCCCGCGCTCGGCTAAAGCGTTTGCAGCAATGCCTCTGCGGCCGCGCGGTCGTCGAAATTGCCTTTTTCAAGCGCGCGGCGCAACGCATCCGCGGCCGAATCACCGTCCCCCGTGCGCTGATACGCAACGCCAAGGTGGTATAGCACCGTCGGATTCTCAGGCCGCAGGCGCGCCGCTTCCTTGAGATAGTCGAGCCCCTCGCGGGCATCACCGGATTCCACCAGAATCCAGCCGAGCGTATCGGCAATTTCCGGGTTGTTCGGCGCAATGTCCTTGGCACGCCGCGCGATCGATTCCGCACGATCGTCGCCGCGCTGCATGTAGAGCCACGCGAGGTTGTTGAACACCACGGGATTTTCCGTATCGAGCAGAGACTCGTACATGGCTACCGCATCGTCATCGCGCTTTGCGCTCAGCAGTTGGCCCGCAAGCAGCAGCTGAACGCCGCGGTCATTGGGACGCCGGTCGAGCCACCCGCGCAGCAGCTTCATGCCTCCCTCCAGGTCGCCACGGCGTGCGCGAATGGCGGCGGCTCGCGTAATACCGATCCGGTGTCCCTCCTCCGCCAACTCGTCGAACACCTCGGCAGCCGCATTCGTTTCCCCTTCGCGCAACAGGATGTCGCCGTCGAGTACCTTGCGTTCGAGCGCAACGACGCCGTCCAGTTCCGCCTCCAGCGACTCAACGCGCTTTCGCGCCAGTTCCAGATCGCCCTCAATCATGTCGATCCGCGCCAACCCCAGTTCTGCGGCCGGATGCCCCCCTTCGCTAGCCGCCGCTTGCTGCCAGTTCTTTCGCGCCAGCGTGAGATTGCCGGTGCGCGCATGCAGCCTGCCGAGTGCATATAACATCGACGGGTTGATCGACTGATCGGACACCCGCGTTTGAATCTCCTCCACAGTCTGTCGCGCGCCACGCACGTTGCCCGATTGCAGATCGGCTTCTCCGCGCAACGCCAGAAGATCGAGTGAACCGCTGTGCAATTCCAGCCCCGTATCGATGACCGCCGATGCGCTCGATACGTCATTGGTCGCCAGGTACGCACGCGCCAGACCCACGCGGGCGCGCAGCGAATTCGGATTCGTATTCAGCGCATTTTCCAGCAGCCTGACTGCAGCGTCCCGATCCGGCTCGCGAATCGCAAGCGCCAGCATTGCATCGACGCTTTCGGGGTCCGCTTCGAGCAGGGTGCGAAAGTACCCCGCCGCCGCTTCCGGGTCCCCATTCGCCTGCGCAATACGGGCGAGATTCGCGGCAGCCGGAAAGTACGTAGCATCCACGCTCAGCGCACCTTCGTAGTGCTGCCGCGCCGCAGCCGCTTCGCCCCGCTCCTCAGCAATACGTCCGAGCAGATTGGCCACCAACGGCGAGTCCGATTCCTTGTCCGCAAGCCTGTCGGCCGCCGCCTGCGCCGACTCGATGTCGCCATTCTTCAGCGCCATCGTCGCGAGCAGGTAATCCGATTGCAGCTGATCGCCGTCTATATCGATTGCGCTTTCCAGCTCCGCGACCGCCCTGTCCTCTTCGCCGCTTGCGATCAAACCGAGCGCCAACTGGTTGCGAAACGATGCCGTATCCGGTGCAAGCTCAACGGCCGCCTGTAGCAGGTCTGTCGCGCGGCTTGTGTTGCCGAGCGCAAGGTACGCATTCCCCACAATCGCCATGAGTTGCGCGTCCGCTGGATAGTTTTCGCCCACCAGCTCAACGATGTCGTCGTACTTCTTCTGATCGAACAGCAGGCTGGCCAGTACTTTGATCGCCGATACGTTGTCCGGATCGCGCGCCAGAAACCGACGCAGGCTATCTTCCGCCTGCCCGAACTGACCTTGCCTGTACTTGACCAGTCCGAACAGATACAGGCTGGGTTGGTGCTCGGGTGCGACGCGCCGGACATTCAGCAGCGCCGATTCCGATGCGGCGAGCTCATTACGCTGAAATGCAACCAGCGACTTCAGATATTGTGCGATAGGCACGTCGGGTACTGCTTCCAGTACCCGGTCGATATTGGCATTGGCAGTATCGAAGTCACGTTCGGCAATGTTCACCTGGGTGAGTCCGATCCGCCCCAGCACCTCACCGCCAGCGATCGTCGTCGACTTTTCGAACGCCTGGGTCGCTTCGGTGTAATCGTCTGACGCAAGGGCCATCTCGCCGCGCCGCAACCAGAGCTCGAACCGATCAGGTGCCTGGTCGGTGGCCTGCGCCATCAACGACTGCGCCTGCTCCAGGTCACCCTCGCGTGCCGCAAACAATGCCAGGCCGGATTTGCCGGATGGCGTCTCCCGAGCGCGTTCGAAGTACGCGCGCGACTTGTCGAAGTCCCGCGTGGCGAAATACGCTTCGGCCAGCACGGCCGAGAGTTCCGCATCCAGCGCGTCCCGTTTCTCGAGCTCGCCTATGACCTCCTGCACACGGCCGACCCGCACCTTGCTGCGAAGCAGCCCCAGGGTGACTTCGGCTCCTGCCCCCAGGTCGCTCGCCCGCTCGTACTCTTTCAACGCGCTCGCAAAGTCGCCAAGTCGCAGGTACGCATGGCCAAGCAACACCCGCGCGTCGACCATGTCCGGTGATTTCTGCAACGCATTCTTTAGCTCAATGATCGCGTCGCGCGCCTGGCCGCTCGCAATCTGCTGCTGGGCTAGGCCGACGTGGTCTTCGGCCGTAGTCGAGTCGCAAGCGGACAGAAACAGACCGAGCGCCGCGCACAGCAGCCAGAATAATCGAGGCATATGTGACGTTCCTTCGTAATGTCGCGCCGATTCTAGCCTGCGGCGTCACCGGCTTCTACGCGCGCCGATGCATGCACCGGCGCGCGATCTGGAGGAGTCAGCGCGCGTCCAGCACAACCTCGTTGGAGTAGCCACTCTCGACCCCGCCCGGCGCGACAGACGTCATCGCAACGAAATAGCGACCGCGCGGCATCGGGATGCTCGCGCTCGTCGAGGCTCCGCCGTCGACGAACTCGCGCACCGTGTAGTCACCGCTGTTCGCGCCTACGTAGATGTAGTAGCCATCCAGCGACTCGATCGGTGAACCGTCCGTGTTCTCGCTGGGAGCCTGCCACCGTAGCGTCAACGCGCCCTGGACACCGACCTGCACAATGCCGACACCCGTAGTGTTTGCGTTGGTGCATTCGACCCGCAATGTTACTGGTTCCAGTACCGGACCGTACGAGCGGCTCCCCGTCAACGGAATCTCTCCAGACCAGGCCGGTCCGGAGGCGACGCAGCGGTCGGCATCTGGCGCCGCCCAGCGCAGCTCGGTGCTGGCGCCCTCGGCAACCACGCGCGGGCTTGCGCTGAATTCAACCGTAACCCCGGTGCCTCCGGAATCGGTGCCGGATCCGCCACCGTTGTTATCCGCCCCGCTGTCGCTGCCATCCGATCCGCCGCTGCTGTCGCCGCTGTCGTTCGCGCCACCTGCATCACCGGAAACGCTGCCTCCATCCGACTCGCCCGAGCCCGAACCGCCGGATCCGGATGCGTCGCCGCCATCGCCGACGCGAATGTCCAGCGTCGCAAAGGCGGCGCCGCCAACCCCGAGGCAACCGAGCCGGAAGAATGCATCCGCACGCAGCGCCGGAGTCGTCGTTGCACCCTCCGTTGGGCGCACGCCGTTCCAATCCCCCGACGCGATGCACGTGTCTGCGCCCGCAGCAGCCCAGGAAAGCCTGGTACGTTCGCCGGCATTCACCGTAAAGTCGTCCGCCGTGAACGAGATGGTGGGCGCAACCGCATCCTGTTGCGATCGCAGCCGCTCGCTTACGCTGTCGAGATCGTCTGCGTCCGAGCCGGCAATTGCCACCGGCAGGTTCGAGATCGAAAGACCCCACTGAGCACGTAGTAAGCCGCGCATCTCGCTACGCACATCTTCGAGCGGCGTTTCGTGCAGCGTCCAGACGACGTCCGCCGAGTCTTCCGACGGCAACCCAACGAGCGTGTCGAGTGTTTTTTCCAGCATCTCGTGCGTAGGATCGATTGCGTAGATGTGTCCCTGAGCGAGCGGTTCTATGTGCGCTACCGCAACGTCCATGCGCGCCATCGCATCGCCCTCGTCTACTGAGAGTTTGCCAGCGAGCAGTTCGACCAGCGTAGACGCCTGGGCGGCCTTGATCGTTGCCGCAACGCGGCGCTCGACGTCCGGTCCAACCGTGTCGATTACCCCATTGCTGGCTATGTCGCATGCGATCGTGCCGACCACATCTTCCGTATCTGTGGGTGAACCTGAAAGCGCCAGCGCGCGCGCAGTTCGTCGAACCACTTCGCCGACGGCCTCGTTCGTCAGTACGAATTGCGCCGCGTTTTCCGCGGTGACCGCCTCGAACATCGGCAACTGATCTGGCGCAGTAAGTCCCGACCCGAGTTCTGCACTGACATTGCGCCACATCCTGCGCAGATTCTTCGGCGATGGCTTCTTTCCCGCACAGTCGATCGAACGCACCGTCACGGTGGACAGTGGCGACAGATTAACGATCTGATCAGCATCGCCACGGGAAACCGCCTGGAGTTCGAAGTCGAGTGCCCGCTCGGTTACCAGATCGAGTCCGCCGCTCGCAAAAACGCGCACCGGCAATGGGGTTCCCTGCGGAACCGTGTACTCGTAGCTCGCCTGGTCATCGCCGTAGAACTCGGCAATCTGTTCGCCGTTTCCATCGACCACCCGGACACTTGCGTTGACGACGGGGCCGTCACCCACACTCCCGGTGATCTGAAACGGGGCACCCGCGGTACTCGGTTCATCCGAACCGCCACCACCACAACCCGAAACAACGAAAATCATAGCTGCCAGAAATGCGAACGCGTAGGAGTTCGCACGCGCATGCAGGCGCGTCCATTGCCCAGAAAATCCCATTTACTCTCTCCGTAAAACTGCTGGGATTGAATGCAGAACGGCTCGCACCGGTCCCACGGTGCAAAGTCGGTCTTGGTCCTGATCTGGGAGTCTAGGCATGACGGGCGCGACCACCTGTGCGGCGGTTCGCATCTGGCAGTGCAGCGGCCGGTAATGCGAACGCGGTCACCGGTTGAGGCGCGCGCTGCGCACCGCTAGCACCGTGCACCCGTCACGGAAGTCTCTGGCGCAGTCCGACGCGGCCACGCCGTTCCGTCCACGCGCCTCTGTTAGAATGGCGCTTTCGTTTCTGCGCTCAAACTTGCATGGAACAGACCTACAGCGCCTGCGTCGTGGTGATCGGTAACGAGATCCTTTCGGGCCGCACGCAGGATGTGAACCTCCAGCACATAGCCGTCGAACTCGGCAAGCAGGGCATTCAGGTGCGCCATGCCCGGGTGGTGCCCGACGTAGAGGACGTGATCGTCGACACGATCAACGAGGTACGGCAACAGTACGACTATGTCTTCACGACCGGCGGAATTGGACCGACGCACGACGACATTACGGCCGACTGCATCGCGCGTGCCTTTGGCGTTGAACTCGTCATCCACCCGGACATCGCTGCAATCCTGCAGCGCAACCCCGCCGAACCCGACGTTATGGCCAGCCGAATGCGCATGGCGCGCGTACCGGCGAACGCAACCCTAATCGACAATCCCACCGGCGGACCCCAGGGCTTTCGCGTGGAAAATGTGTTCGTGATGGCGGGCATTCCACGCGTCATGCAGGCGATGCTGAGCACCGTAGTACCAGAGCTGACCCCCGGCGCCGTCGTGCAGGCACGTTCGGTAACCGCGTTTCTGGGGGAAAGCCAGATCGCCGATGCGTTGCGTGAGATTCAGGACGCTAATCCCGACGTTGATCTCGGCAGTTACCCGTTTGTGCGGGACAACCGCTACGGCACGTCACTCGTGGTGCGCGGAACCGACGCGGACCGAGTCGACGCCGTGGTGCGTTCGGTCGAGCAGGCCGTGGTCGAACGCGGGGGCACACCGGAAACGCGATGAATTGCACCCGGCGCACCGCCCGTTTTCTCCGATACCGCCTGATCGGCGCACTGACCCTCGCAGTTACTGCTGCAGCAACAGCAGCTGATACGTCCTTAGCGTACAAAGAACTCACCGGCCACAAAGCGATTGCGCGCACAACCACCGGCTCTGTGGAAGGCATCGCGCATAGCGAGCCACATCCGGTAACGGCATCCTATGAAGCGCTGGAGGCGTGCCAACGCCGCGCGTCCGCCGCTGACGCGGTCTGCGAGATTGTGCGGATCGATGACCAGGACGTTACAACGGCGCAAACCATTCGCTCCCGGGCGCGTGAGCGCGCGGGAGACGGTCCGCGGCCTCTGTATCTATGGCGGCTCGAGAGTCGGTCCGCGACCATCTACCTGGCGGGCAGCATTCACATACTGAAACCGAGCCTCTATCCACTGCCGGTCGAATTCGAAGCAGCGTTCGAGCGTTCGGACCATCTGGTAGTGGAAGTCGACACGGCGCGGCTGACGCCCGACGCGTTGCAGTCATTGCAAGTGCGTCACGGCACGCTGGCGCCACCGAACACCCTCGAGTCCGTTCTGCCGGCAGACCTCTACGACAAGGTCCACGGGAAACTCGTTCGCCTGGGCATTCCGCCGTCTTCGCTCGCACAAGCCAAACCGATGTTGGCGATGAATACGATGATGTTGGTGGAGTTGATGTCGTTCGGGTATCGACCGGACCAGGGAATGGAAATGCACTTCCGTTCCCGGCTCGGCGAACGGGAAATACTGCAACTTGAAACCGTCGAACAGCAGATGTCGCTCCTGTTCGGCCAACCGCTCGACGATCAAATCGATATGCTCCGCGATCACTTCGACACGGGCGACAATGCCGAACGCGAACTCACCTCGATGATCGTGGCCTGGATGGCTGGTGACGATGAGGCATTCCTGAGACTGTTCCGTGAACGCAGCGGCAGGTCCGACGCCGCGCGCACCTTCGTGCGCAACCTGCTCGACGACCGGAACCGGCACATGGCTCAGAAAATCAGCATGTACCTGCAGACCGAAGGCACGTACTTCGTGCTGATTGGCGCCGCCCACTACGTGGGAGAAAACGGCATCATTGCGTTGCTGGAAAATAGCGGCATTCCAAGTGAGCGGCTTACCGCCCGATTCTGAAATCCAACCGACGGAGAATCATGAACATAGAACAACGCAATGCCATCGTGCTTGGCGGCACGTCCGGAATCGGCCTGGCCACCGCGAAGCGGCTCGCCGCAGCGGGGGCGAGGGTTACTGTAGCGAGCCGTGATCCGGATAAGTGTCGCGCGGCGGCGGCGGAGCTAGGTGAGGGCGCAGCAGGCTTTACTGTGGACGTGTTGGACCTGGCAGCACTTCAGAGCGCGTTCGCGGAACGCGCGCCCATCGACATCCTCGTGAACGCGGCAACGGGTGGAGAACGAGCGACCGGTCCGTTCAAGGATATGGATCTGCAAGGATTTCAGGGCTCGTTCCGCAAGCTGTGGGGCTACACCAACTCAGTGCACGCAGCGTTACCGCACCTGAGCGACGGAGCCGCAATCGTGCTCGTCAGCGGGGCTCCGGCGCGCAAATGTCCACCGGGTTACTCCGCAATCTCCACGGTAGGCAATGCAGTCGAGGGCTTCTGCCGCGCGGTGGCGGTGGAAATCGCGCCGTGTCGTATCAATTGCGTTTCGCCCGGTATCATCGACACGCCGATGTTTCCCGTAGAAGGCGATGCACGCGCCGCGTTCCTTGCGAAAGCAACGGAAAACTATGCGCTTGCACGACCGGGGACCGCCGACGAGGTGGCGATGGCGATACAGTTTACGATCGAAAACGACTACGTCACCGGCACCACGATCGATGTCGATGGCGGCATGCTGTTGCCATAAGGCGCTAGCTACGGCGGGAAAGGACCCGCCTTCGAGAGCATCGACGGAACCGGTGCACCAAGCGCATTCTGGAGCCAGTCGGCCGCGTCCAGAACGGCTGGCAGCGCCATCCCGGTGTGCACATCGGACCGATGCAGGGTATACAAGAGATCTTCGGTCGCAATATTGCCGGACGCCAGCGGCGCGAACGGACAGCCGCCGATACCGCCAATGCTCGCGTCCAACGTCGCGACGCCTGCATCGAGAGCTGCCAAAGCGTTTGCGATTCCGGTGTTGCGCGTGTCGTGAAAGTGCGCACGCAGCGGCGTATCGCCCAGAGCCGCAAGCGCGCCGAAACACTCCGTCACCTGGGCGGGGACGCCGACACCGATCGTGTCGGCCAACGCAAGTTCTACCGGTCCTTCGTCCAGGAGCGCCCGGGCAATTTCCACGATGCGAGCCACCGGCACATCGCCTTCGAAGGGGCAGCCGAACGCCACCGCAATCGTAACCTGGGCGCGCAACCCGTCACGGCGGGCCGAGCGAAGCACGCGTTTTGCAGACTCGATGCTGGTTCGTACGTCCATGCCCTGATTGCGTTCGCCGAACGTGTCCGTCGCCGGCACCACGAATCCAGCCTCGTCCAGACGACCGGTGGCGCGCAGTCGATCGTAGCCGCGGTCATTGAGCACGAGACCGGTGTACGTCACATCGCCACGCTGCGGCAGGTTGGCAGCGACCGCTTCCGCGTCCGCCATCTGCGGCACGCGCTTGGGATGCACGAAACTGGTTACCTCGATGCGCTTGCAGCCCGATGCCAGCGCATGACCGATGAGATCGAGTTTCTGTTCCGTAGTAAGAAGACGGTCTTCATTCTGCAACCCGTCGCGCGGACTCACCTCCATCACGGTGACGCTTCGCGGCGAGGCATTCGTATTGGTGGCTCGTGTCGTCATTTCTTCTGGTATCCGTCGCGCAGACCCACGATCCGATTGAACGTGCGCGGCAGTTCCGGATCCGCTGAGAAATAACCCTGCCGCTCGAATTGCAGACGTTCGATATTCTGTTCGATAACCGCCGGCTCAACGCGCGCATCGTATTCGATCAACGAGTTGGGATTGAGATGGTTGCGCCAGTCGGTGCCGGACGGTGTCGGATGCACGAATAGCGGCTCGTAGGCCCGCACCCGAACCGGCTCGGCCGATGCATCCACCCAGTGAATCACGCCTTTGGGTTTCAAGCCGCTGGTGTCGTTGCCGCTACGTGACGCGGGTTCATAACGGCAATGCAGCGCTACGATGTTCCCGGACGCGTCACGCTCCACATCATCGCAGCGGATGATGTACGCGTAGCGCAAGCGGACGATGCCCCCCGGCGTGAGACGCTTGAATCCTTTCGGCGGCGCTTCGGCGAAATCACTTCGTTCGATGAACAACTCACGTGAAAACGGCAGCTCGCGCACCCCCTGGTCCGCTTTGGGGTGCCATGGCCCGCTGAGCGCGTCGTGCGCCTGTTCGGGGTAGTTGGTCAGAATCACCCTCAATGGCTCCAAAACCGCCATCGCGCGGGGCACACGACTTTCGAGAAACTGACGCACGCAAAAATCGAAGAGGGCCAGTTCGACCACATTGTCCTGGCGGGTCACGCCAATGCGCGCGCAGAAATCCCGGATAGCTTCCGGTGGGACGCCGCGGCGGCGCATTCCCGCGAGCGTCGGCAGGCGCGGATCGTCCCAGCCATCGACAATCCGCTCGGCAACGAGTTCGTTCAGGACGCGCTTACTCATGACGGTGTATTCGAGATTCAGTCGCGAGAACTCGATCTGCGGAGGCCGGACGTTGCTCTGGATGCTTTCCAGCACCCAGTCGTACAGCGGTCGATGATCCGCAAATTCCAGCGTGCACAACGAGTGCGTTACGCCTTCCAGCGCATCGCAGACGCAGTGCGTGAAATCGTACGTCGGGTAGATCACCCAAGCGTCTCCGGTGCGGTGGTGTTGTGCATGCCGGATCCGATACAGAACCGGGTCCCGCATGTTCACGTTGGCGGCTTGCATGTCGATGCGTGCCCGCAGTACGTGCTCGCCATCCGCAAAATCACCGTTGCGCATGCGCTCGAACAGTTCCCGATTCTCGTCAATAGAGCGATCTCGGTACGGGCTGTCTCGACCGGGCTCAGTCAGCGTTCCCCGGTATTCGCGTATCTGTTCGGCACTCAGCGAACAGACATAGGCCAAACCGTCTTCGATCAGGCGCAGGGCGTAGCCGTAGAGTTGTTCAAAGTAGTCGGACGCGAACGTAGGATCGTCGTGCCAGTTGAATCCCAGCCAGCGTACGTCACGCTGAATGGCGCGAACAAAGTCCGTGTTCTCCTTGAGCGGATTTGTATCGTCGAACCGCAGGTACGTGGTTCCATCGAACTCGTCCGCGACGCCAAAATTCAGGCAGATCGATTTGGCGTGCCCGATGTGCAGATAGCCGTTGGGTTCCGGCGGAAACCGGGTCACAACGGACCCTACCTTTCCCGACGTGACATCGCGACGCACACGCTGCCGAATGAAGTCTGCACCGTCGGTTTCGTCATGCGCCCCTGGTGGATCCGAAGGCGGCGTACCATCGCGTGGCGTGTCTTGTCGGGCGTCTCGTCGGGACATGAAGGGCGTCCGTGTAGCGAACGCGAAGTATAACCGGCATACCGTAGTGCGGTGCGCACTATGCAGATAGAGCCCGGCGCCGCGCAACGCAGCCCACGCGAGATTGGGCTACACTGCCGGCCCGCAACGCAGCTACCAATCACCGGACCAGACTGATGTGGATCCGAATTGCCGCCGCTGTCGTGATCGTGTTGTTGATGAGCGAAGTGCGTACGCTCTGGCTGTCCCAGCAGATTCCGGCCCTGACCGCGGTCCAGTCGATGCAGGGCGAACAGTGGTACCGATTGGCCAATGACGGCCAAGACATCGGATTCATGCATACCTCGACGAGGCAGCAGACGACGGGCAACTGGATCTTTTCCAGCCGCTTTCGCTACGCGCTCACGAAAACACACACAACGACCATGGACGAGTCGCTCGAATTCTCCGGCGCCCCACCGTTCACGCTCGTCCGCGCGCACCAGAGCCAACAGCCTGAACGCTACACCGTTCATCTGGACGCGCTGCCCAGCGCGAACGCTCGCGAAGACGCACTGCCCACCGGAGCGGCACAGACCGTAGCGTCGCGTGCGTACCACGCAAGCATCACACGACCAGGTGACTCGCACGTTCGCACGATCGAGCTGACCCACCACCTGCCCGCACACCTCTCATTCGAAGCGTGGCTACTGGAAGAAACGCCAGCGCCGGGATCCCGCCGTGCGGTGCGTAGCCTCGACTTTGCCCGTCTGGACACGACGGCGCGCACATTCGAACTCGAGGAGCGTTCGGATTCGGGCTACGTGGTCACCAGCAGTGCGCCCGGAGCGCTGACGCGGATCACGCTGGACCCGGGTTTCGTCGTCCAGGAGATGGCGATCGCAGGTCTGTTCCACCTCTCACGCGCGCAGGCACACGAGATTGCCGGTACGTTGTCCCCGCTGCACTACGCGCAGCTGCGTATTCCCATCGACAGACGCATTGCTGATGCGACCCGAGCACAGTCAGTGGAGCTGCGCGTGGTCGACGGCGGAGAGCTCTGGCCAGGCAGTCTCCGCGGACGGGCCGGCGCAACGCTGTACCAGGATGCGCCCGATCCCGCGGCACTACGCGCAACCGCACGCTATCCCGCCACCAGCGCACGCATCGCCGAGTTGGCGGCCGATCTCGACCGATCCAACCACGCGGCCGCCAGCCGGCAGCTGCTGAGACGCGTCAATCAGGCCATGGAATACGATCCAAGCGCGTCGCCCCACGGCGTTCTCGACGCGCTGGAGCACCAACGGGGTGACTGCACCGAGTTTGCAGACCTCTTTACGGCGGCAGCCCGGCACGTGGGTATAGCGGCCCACACCGTAATAGGGCTTGCATATTCCGACACGCCACAGCCGGCATTCGCGCTGCATGCATGGAACGAAGTCTGGGTGAACGGTATGTGGCAGGCGTTGGATCCAACGTGGAACCAGGCGACTACCGACGCCACGCACATCCATCTGCCAGATCGCGAACGAATCGTGTTGGAGATTCTGACCGGCGACTCACGTCCCACATTCGAACTGCAACACGTTGACTACGCCTCAGACCTCTAGCCGTCGTCAGCTCGTATTGGCCACTCGCAGCAAACCCTCCTGACTCAGGGATGCAACCAACGCGCCGTCTTCGGCAAAGAACTCGCCGTGCGAGAGCGCGCGCGACCCGCCGGCCCAGGTCGTATGCCGGTGGAACAACAGCCAATCAGAGATCGGAACCGCGCGGTGCATCCACAACGCGTGATCAAGACTGGCGAGCTGCCACGCACCGCGTGCGTTCGAGTGGGTATCCTGATGGGGAAGGGTTCCAGTATCCATCAGACCCATATTGGACGCGTACGCCAGCAGGCACGCGGCCAAGGTCTGATCTGCCGCATCAACGGGCAATCTGAATCGCAACCACACGGGATTCCAGAATCGCGGTTCGAGCGCCTCGTCAGATCCGAGGGGATAGACGCTGCGCGACTCGAATGGACGGAGCGTCCGCAGTACGGGCGCTATGCGTTCAGCACGCTGTGGCGCAAGCGCGCCAACGGAGTCCAGGTCGTCTGCAAGCGCGTCCGGCCGCGGCACATTCGGCATTGCAGCCGCATGCTCAAATCCGGGTTCGTCGACGTGGAATGACACGCTCATATTGAAGATTGCTTCGCCTTGTTGAACGGCTACTACCCTGCGGGTGCCGAAGCTCCGCCCGTCGCGGATGCGATCGACCTCATACAGAACCGTGTGCGCCGACGAGCCCGGTCGCAGAAAGTTCGCATGCACGGAGTGCACCCTACCCTGACCAACGGTTTGAATCGCAGCACGCAGCGCCTGGCTCAAAACCTGGCCCCCAAACAGCGGTCCGTCTCGACGCTCCTCAGTGCGTCCGAGATACAGATTCTCTTCGATCCGTTCGAGCTCCAGCAGCTGCAGCAACCGCCGCGCCGCCGTGGTGGTCTCATCGTTGTCGTTGGCCAACCCAAACCCCGTCTGTACGTCGACTTGATCGGTGCACGAGATTGTGTAGCATACGCGACACATCGACCAGCACGCTGATCGATCGCAACCGCTCACGAAGCCGACCCTCAGGATTGAGGCGGCTCGTAAAAGCCAGGCAAACGGAACGGAAAGGAAAGGAAGGAGAGACGTTCATGCACAACGACACGCCGAACATCTGGTCATCTTCCATTCCGGGAGACGACTTCAGCCAGCAGTGAGCCGGTCCGAATAGCCAAGCGGTAACCACCGCAGACCCGCTCACCAACGAGCGGGTACGCCTGACAACCCCAAAAAGCGCACTACCCGCCCGCAACGACAACCGCCGGTCGCCACGTCGTGGCCGATCGAAAGAGGGAGAAACGGGGCATGAATGCGTACCAGGCATCCAGCCTTTGGCATATCACGCGCGGTCAGCGCGCGTTCTATTGCGCAGCGATCGTCGCGATGGTTGCCACCAATCTGTGCATCTTTGCAGCGCCGCTGATCGGCAAGTACGCGATCGACGTGATCATCGAAGGTAACTTCGACCTGGCACCGGCAACTCTGCGCGGCGCAGCCCACTGGTTGGCCGGGACAGATTCCTATTCCACCTATCTGTGGATCTCCTCGCTCGCGGCCGTGGTTATGACAGCGTTCGGCGGCGGTTTTCTATACATGCGCGGCCGACTCGCGGCGCTGGCGTCCGAAGACATCGTGAAACGCGCCCGCGAAGCGCTGTACGCCCGGCTCCACGATGTTCAGTCCGCGTACTACGACTCAGCCGATACCGGCGATCTGGTCCAACGATGCAGTTCGGACATCGAAACGCTGCGGGTATTCCTGGCCACCGACGTCGTGGAAATCGGCCGCGCGATCATGTTGGTGGTCTGCGTCACACCAGTGCTGTTCTGGCTCGACGTCAGGCTTGCGCTGTTGTCGCTGTGTCTGATCCCGCTGCTCGCCGTGGGTGCGTACATCTTCTTCACCCGGGTGAAGCACGTGTTTACGCTTACCGACGAAGCCGAAGCGCGCATGACCGCGAGACTGCAGGAGAATCTCACGGGCATCAGGGTCGTGCGCGCGTTTGCGCGTCAGGACTTCGAAACCGCGCGCTTCGCGGAGCACAACCGCCACTTCCGTGATCAGAATTTCCGTCTGATTCGCCTGATGAGCCTGTACTGGAGCATCAGCGACGCGGTGGCAATGACGCAGATCGGAATCGTGCTGTTTGCCGGCGCGTGGTACATCGCGAACGACAGTCTCAGCGTGGGCACGCTCTTTGCGTTCATGACCTACGAAGCGATCGTCATCTGGCCAGTCCGTCAGCTCGGCCGCGTTCTGGCGGATACCGGAAAGGCAACCGTGTCGCTGCAACGTATTCGTGACATTCTGACAGCACCAGAAGAACCGCCGGGCCGAGTTCCTGAGACCGCACGTGCCCGCGGCCTGATCGAGCTCGACGATCTTGGTTTCGCCTACGACGCCGGCAAGCCGGTGCTCTCACGCATTTCGCTCACGATCGAGCCTGGCGAAACCCTCGCGATCGTCGGACCGCCGGGATGCGGCAAGTCCACGCTCGTACGCGTGCTGATGAAGATCTATCCTTACCAGTCCGGGAGCGCGCGCCTCGACGGATTCGAAATATCGGAACTGGACCGCAAGTGGCTACGTGCGCAGATCGCTGTGGTGCTGCAGGATCCGTTCCTGTACTCGCGCTCCATCGCAGGCAACCTCCGCGTGGGCGAACCGTCCGCAGATCTTGAGTTGATGCAGGCCGTCGCTGCGGACGCCGACGTGCACAGCGCAATCACCGGCTTCGGAGACGGCTACGACGAATTGGTGGGCGAACGCGGCGTGACGCTGTCCGGGGGTCAGAAGCAACGGCTCGCGCTCGCCCGGGCGTTGCTCAAGCGCGCCCCCGTACTCATTCTGGATGATTCGCTCAGCGCGGTGGACAGCGCCACCGAGCGACGCATTCTCGAGGCGCTACGGACACGACACGCCAACCAGACGACGATTGTAATTGCGCATCGACTCTCGTCCGTTGTTCACGCCGACCGGATCGCCGTTATGGAATCGGGCCAGATCGTACAGATCGGTACACACCGGGACCTGTCCAAGCAACCCGGAACCTATCAGGAACTCTGCCGCATTCAGGGTGCACTGGACGCGACCATTGCGGCCGAGACATCGGGCTGAGGAGACGCCATGGACACCTACGACGATCTGAACTACGACGACGGTTTTGACGAAGACCGCTCCGCAGCAAACGTAAATCGGGCCCTGTGGCGCCAACTGTTCGACTACGCCGCGCGACATCCCCGACGGTTGGTAATGGTTGCCGTCTTCGCCTTCCTGACCGCAGCGGCCGAGGTCGGTTTTCCGCTCGTGACGCGCGGCGTCGTCGACGCGGTCGCCGCCGACGGCTGGAATGCGGACGTGAAGCTATACATCCTACTGTATGCGCTCTGCCTGCTGACGCTCGTTTTTTCCATCGGCATGTTCATCTGGTACACGGGTACGTTGCGAGCGAGCATCAGCCACGACATCCGCGCCGACGGTTTCGCCAATCTGCAACGCCTGTCCTTCGCCTACTTCGACTATCGCCCGGTCGGCTGGCTGATGGCGCGGATGACGTCGGACTGCGAACGGCTCTCCAATATTCTCGCTTGGGGCTTCCTGGATCTCGTCTGGGGTACCACCATGATGGTCGGGATCGCTGGCGCAATGCTCGTCATGAACCCCCAGCTCGCGCTGATCGTACTGAGCGTACTGCCATTTCTGGGCTGGATATCCGTGAAGTTCCAGCGCCGTATTCTGGTGAGTGCCCGACGGGTGAGAGCAACCAACTCACGCATTACGGGCCAGTACAACGAAGCGATCATGGGCGTGCTCACCAGCAAAGCCTTCGTTCGCGAAGCGGCCAATCAGACCGAATTTGCCAACTCGACGCGCACGATGAACGAAGCCAGCGTTACCAACCTGACGCAGGCCGCGATCTACGTGCCCATCGTCGTTACTCTTGGAAGCCTCGCGACCGGACTCGCACTGGCCGCGGGCGGTCTCGACCTGCTTGCCGGAACCATCACGGCCGGAACCCTCGTCGCATTTCTCGCCTACACTCGGTCGTTTTTCGAGCCGGTGGAGACCCTGGGCCAATGGTTTGCGGAGATGCAGATGGCCCAGGCTTCCGCGGAGCGCATTCTGAGCCTGATCGATGCGGAGCCGGAAATCCGTGATTCCGAGAGCGTACAAGCCGCGCTGGCCGTCGCCAGACCGGATCAGTCAGCGACCGCCCGCGACGGTGGTAAGCGCGCCATCGAGACCATTGAGATGCGTCATGTCGGCTTCTCGTACCGCGACGGGACCCCCGTACTCAGGAACATCAACCTAACCGTGCACCGCGGGGAGACAATTGCAATCGTGGGTCCGACGGGTGCCGGCAAGAGCACGCTGGTGAATCTGATCTGCCGCTTCTACGAACCCACGTCCGGCGAAATTCTCCTCGATGGCGTGGACTACCGGAATCGAAGCCTTCACTGGCTGCAGTCGAATCTGGGGATCGTGTTGCAGAACGCGCACGTATTCAGCGGCTCGGTGCTGGAAAACATCCGCTACGGGCGCATCGACGCAACGGATGCCGACGTAATTCGAGCAGCCAAGCTGGCGGGAGCTCACGAGTTCATCACACAGATGGAGGGCGACTACGCGTACGATGCGGGGGAAGGCGGCAGTCGTTTGTCGGCCGGTCAGAAACAGCTGCTGTCGTTTGCACGCGCGATCCTTGCAGACCCACAGATTCTCATTATGGATGAAGCGACGTCGTCGGTAGACACCCAGACCGAGGTGCGTATTCAGCGCGGCCTCGCGAACGTGCTGGCCGGGCGGATGGCTTTCATCATCGCGCACAGGCTATCAACGATCCGCAACGCGGACCGGATCGTCGTTCTCGATGGGGGTCAGATATGCGAACAGGGAACGCACGACGAGTTGATGGCGCTCGGCGGCCAGTATCGCGAACTGTATGTACAACAAAGCCTGCAGCAATCGAGTGCCGCCCTCTAAGGGCAGTTCAGGAGTTATCGACTACCCCGAGCCTGCCGAGCACGCCTACAGCGACCGCCGCAGTGCCGCCGCGGGGGGATGCGGCTCCAGGTAAACCTGCGCATCCAGGTACGGATCGTGGTGTTTGCGGAGATGATGTTTCAATAACGTAAGCACCGCCATCAGCGGCTGCCGACCGCAGCGATAGTCGTCGATCAGGCCCGCTAGTTCCTGGCGGTCATGCGCGTCGAGCACGCGTTTGAAGTAGCCCTGCAGATGCGAGAGTACGTTGGCGTGGCCACCCGCGGTCGCAGGTGAAGCAAGTCCGGTCATCAGCGTGTCGAAGTAACTCGCGGCAATCTGCGGCAGGTCACCCTTCAGATCGCTGAGAATCCGGCCGGCACTCTTGTACGCCGTTACGCTGTGCGCCAGCAACAGATATTTGTAGCGGCTGTGAAACGCCACAAGACGCGCGGCGCTCAATCCCTGCGCCTGTAGCGCGCGCCAATGCGCATGCGCAAAAACCCGCGTCGCGAAGTTCTCCCGCAGCACCGAATCGAACAGCCGGCCCGATTCCTCCACCGGCAGCGTCGGATGCGCGGCCATCACCGCAGCCGCGTACACGCCACGTCCATGGGTTCGCGGCATCCCATTGCCTGAATACACCTTCACCCGATACACACCGCAACTCGGCGAGTTCTTCATGAAGATGAAGCCGTGCAGTCCGTCGATCAGCGGCGCCGTATCGCCGTACACGGCAGCGATTTCATCCGTGAAATCCCGCCCCGACCCCGGTTCAACGGCCCGTGGAGTCGCATCGATGCTGCCCGGCTCATCCGCTGGAGCAACGAGTCGGATCGGCTTGCGCGGCACACCCATACCGGCAGCCACTTCAGGGCAAACACCCACAAACTCGAACAGGTCATCCAACAGCGTGCGCGGAAAGCTCGAGCCCTTCTGCGAGCCGTCGTACCGCACCGGGGAACCCAACAGACACTCACTCGCGCCGACCCGAAGCGGCGGCACGGGACGCGCCGCAAGCGTATCACCCACGTGCGGCGACGTAGGCCCAGACGTCATCGGCGGGAATTGCCAGCACTTCAGCGCCGATCCGGCGCTGCCAGAACGCCTCGTTCCCGAACTCGTCGCGCCATGCCCACAGCCTGCGGGTGTGGTGGTGCAGATGGTGCTCATGCGTAAACCCCATCGCGCCGTGCACCTGATGCGCCATCTCCGCGACGATGCCTGCCGCCTCGCCGGTGCGGGCCTTGGCGGTTGCCAGATCGCCGGCGAATCGATCAGATCCCATCGCAGCGACCGCTCCATCCGCAGCGCGGGACGCGGCGGCCACCTCGCCGGCCATCACCGCAAGATTGTGCTGAATCGCCTGAAACTTGGCTATCGGTCGACCAAACTGCTCCCGCTCGGTGGCGTACTGAATGCAGAACTCCAGCACCCGCTCGAGGCACCCGGCCATCTGGACCGCACGCGCCAGCACCAGATACTGATAAAGCGTGCAGCTTTCGTCCGCTGGTCCGGCCAGCGGCACCATGTGCGCCGACGGTTGCGCATCCCGCGCCTCACCTGCCGGGTTCACTTCATGCTGCGTACAACCGCCGTCGATGCGCATCACCTCCGGCCGGTCCATCGAGGTAACCAGCACGTTAGTCGCGCGCCGACCCCAAGGCACATTGATCACCCCGTCGCCGTCGTGGACACCCACCGACACGAACGCGTCATCGGAGAGGTCGGTGGATTCGAGCCAACGTTTCGCAAACACCACTTCTGCGAGCGGTACGGGCAGCGCGGCGCGGCCCACTTCCTTGAGCACTGCAAACACGTCTTCCAGAGATCCGCCGCTGTCCGTGCACGCCAGGCGCGTCAAACCGTTTTCCACCAGCAACTGCCACAGATCCTCGGGAAACTGTCCCGTCTCCGCTGCGTCCAGCAACGTTTTGTCGACCCGATCCCGCAGAATCTTCGCGACGGTGTCGACGAGAATCGTATCTGCCGTCATCAGCGCAATCCCAAACCGCGGGCGATCACGCCGCGCAAAATCTCACGCGTCCCGCCGCGGATCGTGAAGGCCGGCGTAATCAGGAGCGTGTCGATGAACGTACGGCGAAAGCGCGAATCCGATGGCGCGGTATCCACAACCAGCCGGGCCAGTTCGGGGACCAATTTTTCGTAGTTGTTGCCGAGTTCTTTCACCAGCGCCGCCTCCACACTTGGACTTTTGCCATTCTCGAGCATCCCCGCGACCGAGATCGACATGCGACGCAGTGTGACGAGATGCGCGACCAGCCGGCCGACCGTGCGTTGTGCGTCGTTAACCGTATCGGGATATTCCTGACAGTGCCGGATCAGTTCAACCAGAACGCGAAAGGCAGACAGGAACCGTTCGGGACCGCTACGTTCGTAGCTGAGTTCGCTCGTCACCTGTTCCCAGCCATGACCCAGCTCGCCCACCAACCGGTCTTCCGGCAGAAACGTGTCCGAGAAGACGACCTCGTTGAAGTCCTCACTGCCTGCAATGTTACGAATCGGCCGAATGTCCACGTCGTCATCACGCAGATGTATCACAAACTGCGACAGACCGGCATGCCGATTGTCCGGGTTGGGATCCGTACGCACCAGCGCCACCATATAGTGATTGCGGTGCGCGTCCGTCGACCAGAGTTTGGTGCCATTGACGACCCAGCCGCCGTCCACCGGCTTTGCCGATGTACGCACCGACGCCAGATCGGAGCCGGTGTTCGGTTCGCTCATGCCGATTGAGAAGTAGCTCCGCCCTGCGGCGATTCCAGGCAAGTACTTCGCTTTCTGCTGATCCGTACCGTACCGGAGCATCAAGGGCCCGCTTTGACGATCCGCGATCCAGTGCGCGGATACCGGCGCGCCGGCGGCCAGTAATTCCTCGGTAACGACGTAACGGTCGAAAAAGCTGGCTTCCGCGCCCCCATAGGCCTTTGGCCACGTCATGCCGATCCAGCCACGCTTGCCCAGAAGCGCGGAAAACTCCGGGTCGTGCCCGGAGGAAAAATCGGAATTGGGTTGACGCCAGCCGTGCCGGTGTTCGTCGATGAACGCGCGCACTCGTTTACGCAAGCGTTCTGAATCTTCTGGAAGCGTCTCTGGATCCAGCGTCAACACGAATAAGGACCACCACCATCTGTCGAATTGATCAGTTTAGGTGAGGCTCCGGCGAATGCAACGCTCCAGCGTCGTACGCGTCCGGCGATCTGGTACCATGACGCAATGACCACCGCTTCGTTCGCCGCCGCGTTCGACCCGCTGCTGAAAGACATTGCGGAGCGCGCCACCGTCACCGACGTATTCGTAGACCGGGATCTGTACCGGCTGTATCTCGCGACCCTGTGGACCAACGTCGTCCTCAATCCGGCCGACGTCGGCCTGACCGAAGCAGACTTGGAGCCGCTTCACGATTTTCTGAACAATCGAATCGGCACAGTGCTCGGGAACGGTGCAACGATCACCGATGTATTCCGCTTCGTGAACAGCAGAGCCGGCGAATCGGCGATGCAACGCGCCAAGCTCGGCAAAACCCACGTCGATATGCTGCTGTACTTCGCATCGATGATTCTAGACCCGGATCGGCACAAACTCTGGCTCGACCGCGTACGCGAGAACCAATCTGCTCCCAGCTGACGTACCACCGGTCGGTCAGGCGACGTGCACGAGCACTTCCCGTTGATGCGGCCGGTGGCGATGCTCGAACAGATAGATGCCCTGCCAGGTTCCAAGCGCGAGTTCACCGTCCAGGATCGGTACCGCCAGACTCACCTGCGTTAACGCCGCCTTCAGGTGCGCCGGCATGTCGTCCGGTCCTTCCGCAACGTGGGTATACAGCGCGTCTCCCTCGGGCACCAGACGGTCGAACCAGTTGCGGATGTCCTCCCTGACACTCGGATCCGCGTTTTCCTGAATCAGCAGGCTGGCAGACGTGTGTCTAATATAGAGTGTGACGAGTCCGTCATTCCGATCCGAGCCGGCAATCACCTTTGCAACTCTGTGCGTAATGTCATACAGCCCGGCTCCATCCGTATCTAACATCAATGTTCGGATCATGTTCTCCTCCTGCCGACCAGCCGGGGGCGAGCCGATTGGGTCGGAGAAAAGCAATTGGCCTCGTCACGGACACGATGAAAGGTCACAACCCCAGACAGCTTGCACTGATAGCCATCGCGCTGTTGCTCGCCCTGTTAGCCAATACGCAGTGGCTGGGTCCGCTCGCGTCCCTTGCGTGCGCTGCCGGGGCGATCTGGCTTGCATCCCTAACACAAACCAGAGCGCTGCCGCTGACGCTCGCGATCGTGGGAACGGTCAGCTTCTTCGTGCCACCGCTGGTGGCGGCAGAACCGCTCACCGTACCGCAGGCCATCACGATTCTCGTTATGTGGATCGTCGCCGCTATATTCTACTGGCAATCCCGCGAGCCGGAAGCCTCCGACACCACGGAGATTCAAACCTCCGGTCTCCTGATCATCGACACCATGGGCAACATCGTCTCAGCGAATAACGTGCTGGAAGAGAGCCTCGGCTACCGCAACGAAGACATCCGAGGTCAGCCGCTGCGCAATTACATCGGTGACGACACGTGGCACACGATAGCGACGCATCAGGAAGAACTGGCGCAGGGCCAGGTGCTGCGCCTGGAGTTTCCTCTGACCACGCCCGATGGCTCAACCCGCTGGCTTTCCGGTTCTGGCAGACTCAACAAGAATGACGACGGCACGCCTTCGCATTTCAGCGTACACGTCACAAACGCGGAACTGGAAGCGGGCGCGCAGTCCACGCGCACCAATGCCGATTTCCTGATTCAACACCTGGCCGAATCCGCGTTCGAACTCGCCTTGATCATCGACGGCGACATGCGCATCGCGTTTGCAAATCGAACGACGGTACGGGCGCTGAAGCGACCCGATCACCCGCTGGTGGGCGACGGCATCATCGAATATGTCGATCCCGCGCACGCTCAGCGTTTCTTCGACGCAATGAACGAATGTACCGATCACCTCAAAGCGACGCAGACGATCAATGAATTGCGAATGCTCGGCATCGGCGGCCAGGTGATCGCAAACGTTCGTCTTCTGCGCATACCCGGGATTATGCGTACGCGCGGCGTGCTGGTGTGCGGCACGATTACCACGGATCAGGTACTGGCGCTGCGCGAGCTGCGCGCCAACGAAGCACGCTTCTCCCAGGTGTTCGCCGACAATCCGGACGCGATCATGATCGTTCGTACCAAAGACAACCGGATCATAGACTTCAACCGAAGTTTCACGCGCATTCTGGAGTATCGCCGGGAACAAGCGATCGGCGAGCAACTGCGCAACCTCGGCCTGTGGGCAGATCAGGACGTGCGCAACGAACTCGCAGAACTGATTCGCAAAGACCACTTTGTCTCGAACCGGCGCACCAGATTGCTCACCCGAACCGGCAAGTCCGTGGATGTGGAGATAACGCTGAAGCTGATCGAGCTGGATGGCGACATGTGCATCCTTTGTATCGGCCGGGACATCTCGGAGAAGTTACGGCTCGAAGAAGAGAGCCGGAAAAACCACGAACGCTTCGAGAAGATCTTCCGCCAGAATCCTGACGGGGTCGCACTGATCCGCCAATCCGATGGGTTGCTGATCGACGTGAACGGTGTGTTCGAAACACTGCTCGGTTTCAACCGCGACGAACTGGTGGGCAATCCCGTGCAGGCGCTTCCGGTATTCAAACACGTCGCAGATCTGGAGCGCACATCCCGGCTGGTGGAACAGCACGGTCGGTACAGAAACTACGAAATGGATCTACTCGCGCGCGACGGTTCGGAGATTCCCACGATCGTGTCCGCCAGCGCAATCGACATTGGCGGCGAGGACTGCGCTTTGTGCGTCGTCAAGGACGCAAGCGACCTGCGGCGCACCGAAGCGCGGTTGCGTACCAGCGAAGAACGGTTCCGTGGCACGTTCGAAAACGCACCGATCGGCATCATCCTGCTGGATCTGCAGGGTAACGTCTTCGAAGCAAACCGTTTCGCCGAGAAACTGCTGGCCTACGACCAGCACCGGATGTCCGGCACGCATATTTTCGACTTACTGCCGCCCGGTGAACAGGAGCAACTCGAACGTCTGTTGCGCAGCGCGCCCGGCGCACCGATTACCGACCGCAGCGAACGTCGCATGATCTGCCGCACCGGCCTCGAGATCTGGACCAATCAACATCTGGTAACGCAAAACTCAGCCACGGGCGAGCCCGCGTACCTCATTCTACAGGTGGCCGACATCACGGAAGTGAAGATCAGCCAGGAACGCATGGAACGGATGGCGTTCTACGACACGCTCACCAACCTGGCGAACAGACGCCTGTTCAACGACCGCCTCGAACGGGCAATCGAACAATGTCAGCGCAACCACACCAATGCGGCGCTGCTGTACCTAGATCTCGATCACTTCAAACGCGTAAACGATACGTTGGGTCACGAAGCCGGCGATTCACTTCTGAAACAGGTTGGCGAACGACTCACCGACGCGGTCCGCAAAGAAGACACCGTAGGCCGCCTGGGTGGCGACGAGTTTGCGGTGCTGCTCACTCATATCTCGACCTCCAGCGATGCCGGGCGCGTCGCTGAAAAGATTGCGAAAAGCCTTACGGAACCCATGGCGATCTCCGGTCACAACATTGTGGTCACCACGAGCATCGGCATAACGGTGATCCCGAACGACGGCTCTGATGCCAATATTCTGATGAAGAATGCGGACCTCGCCATGTACCGCGCCAAAGAACAGGGGCGCAACAACTATCAGTACTTCTCGGAAGAGATGAACACGCGCGCAATCGCCAAGTTGAAAACCGAGAACGAACTCAGGACTGCGCTGGAGGAAAACCAGTTCGAGCTGTTTCTGCAGCCCAAGATTCAGCTGCACAACGGCCAGCTTGTAGGCTTCGAAGCGCTGCTACGATGGCATCATCCAGAGCGCGGCATCCTCACACCGGACAAATTCATAGACGTAGCGGAAGAGACCGGGTCCATCGTAGACATCGGCCAGTGGGTGATACGCGAAGCCTGCGCGCTCAGCAAGCAACTGCAAGACGAGCTCTGCGAAACGCTGCAGATGGCAATCAACATCTCCCCCCGGCAGTTCGCAGATCCTCACTTTGTCTCCTACACGCAACGCTGTATCCGCAAAGCCAAGATCGATGCGCGAACGTTCGAGATGGAAATCACCGAAACAATGCTGATGGAAGATGCGAAGGCCACGTCCGACGTCATCGAACAGCTGCACGATCTGGGCGTTCAGATTGCGATCGACGACTTTGGCACAGGCTATTCTTCCTTGAGCTATCTGAAGCGCTTTCCGATACACACCGTGAAAGTGGACCGGAGTTTCATCAAGGAGATTCCGTCCAGCCACGACGACATGGCGATCACGGCCGCCGTAATTGCCATGGCACACCAGCTGAAGATGTCAGTCGTGGCGGAAGGCATCGAGACGCAGGAGCAACTCGAATTTCTGCTGGAGCACGACTGCGAGATGGGCCAGGGTTACCTGTACAGCAAACCGCTGCCGTTGTTCGAGATTCTGGAAAAGTACGCTACGACTGCACCACACGCCCGGTCTGCGTAATACCGCGACGCTCGTCGAGGAAACTGAGCAGCACTGGCAGCACGAAGATCGTCAGGACCAGAAGGAGCCCGACCGCGATCGTCAGCAGCAGACCAATGGACGCCGTACCCCGATGCGGCGACAGGCTCAACGCCGCAAACGTCCCGATCGTTGTGAGTGTCGACAACAACACCGCCCTGGGCGTACTCGAGTGAATCAAGTCGTCGACGCCCCTTTCGCCACGATAACGATCCACCACGTGAATTCCGTTGTCGACCCCGAGCCCGAAAATCAGCGGTAGCACCAGAACGTTCGCCATGTTGAGTGGCTGATCCATAAGGACACCTGCAGCCAACGTAAACAACGCGGCCAGTGCGAGCGGCGTCAGAATGAGCAGGCCATCCCATACGCGCCGGAAAGCAACGAGTAGCACCGTGAGAATTCCAATCGCCGCGATGGCGAGCGCCATCACGAACGAGTCGATCACGATTCTGCCCACACCCCACTCGATTACAGACCGGCCCGTGGCCACCGGCACGTGGTCCCGCACTTCGGTAACGAATCGGCTCAGGTTACGCACATCGGACAGATCCGCCGCCGGGAGCACCATGGAAAGATACGCGCCGTCTGCACTGCGTAGACGGCTTTGCAACGGCCCCGGCAGATCTGCAAAGGTTACCTCGCCGACGGCCATCGCTCCGCGCAGCCACTCCAGCTCCTCGGACAGGTTGTCGAGCATTGCGTGCTGCCACGCGAACAACGCAGTGTCGGCGTGGTCCTGCATACTCAGCAGCGACGTCCGCAGGCGCGCAAGTTCGTCACCAATCAACGGATCGACTGCTGCCGCCTCCCCGGACCCCGAGCCCTGACGTTCAAGGAGTTCGAGCGTATCGGTAATCTCGCGGCGAAGCTCCGCTGCCGTCGGAGGCGCTCGAGGATCGGTCGCATCCTGCAGATTCCACAAAATGTCCTGCAGATCCAGAAGCACATCCAACTTGGCAGTCTGATTTTTCGGCACGTAGTCCGCCGGCGAAACAACGGAATCGACGACCTCGAGGTCTTCGAGCTCGCCACCGTCGAGGGGGCTGTCCGACAGCACGGTTAACGCATAGTCGTTCGCAATGTTTTCCGCCTGCAAAACGCGCAGCGTTCGCATCGACTCCGACGCCGGATCGCGCAACGCCAACACACTGTAATCAAACGCCGCTTTGGAGGCCGTAACGCCGGCCGCTAAAGCCAGCAATATCAACGTACCAACCACCATTTCCCGATGCCGGATCAGAAACCCAACCAGGCGCTCGCTAGACGGCAGATCCATGGAATGCGGTGAAATCTCTCCCACCGCGGCATAGAACGCGGGGAGAAAGGTAAACGTGAGCAGCGAGGCGGTGAGCATCCCACCGGCAGAGATGACCCCAAGATCCGCCAGCCCTTTGTATTCCGTTGGCCAGAATCCAAGAAACCCGATAGCCGTCGTGATTGTGCAGATCACAATTGCTCGCCCGACGCTACGTGACGACGTTGCCAACGATTGCGTCACGTCACCATGCGGTCCGTTGACCGCCTCCTGATAGCGCAAAGAAAAGTGGAGCGAGAAATCGACCCCCAACCCGAAGAACATCACCAGAAACACGATGGAAAGGGTGTTGTATTCCCCTACCGTCAGCATCGCGAAAGCCGAGGTCCAAACCACGCCTATCACCAGCATGGCAAACGTCGCCGCTATGATCTTCACGGATCGGACACCGATGCCCAGGATCAGCAGCAACAGCGTTACCGAGAACCAGCCGGCGAGCTGCGCGCCGGACACCGCTGCTTCAATCTCCTCATGCTCCAGCGCCACTTCACCGGTAACCCGTACTTCGACACCTGCGAGTTCGTCGCCAAGCGATGCAATCACCTGCCGCGCGGCAGCGACGACCGGACCGTTCGGAAGCGGCTCGCCATAATTCTGTCGGCCCTTCGCGAATACCAGCCTGTGAAGTGTTTCGTCCGAATCGAAAAACTCGTCGGTCCAGATCACGCGCGCATTCTGGCCCGCAATGACCGCTTCCGCCGAATCGATCAGATGCTCGAGTACTGTTGCGAGACCGCTGGGCGGTTCGTTCTCGACCGCGTCACGTATCAGCCCCAGCACACTGCGCAACGACGGATCCTCGGCCACGGCCGTCAACATCGGCTGCGCTTCCGCGAGCCGGTCGACGGTGTCATCCAGATCCTGTTCGTCCAGATACAGAAGTGCGTGTTCTCGGAAAAACGGGTCCACCTGCGGTGAATACACAGCCCGAAACGTCTCGGACCGCGCCCGCATCCCCGCCTCTATCGCCTTGGCGCTGTTTTCCACCGCGTGCAGCGACTCCCCGGAAACAACGACCACGAGCGTGTTCACCAGATCTGGAAATGCCGCTTCGAAACGATCGAAGTCCGCGCGCCACGGGGCGGTCTGATCGATCAGATCACCCAGTTCCGAGTTCATTCGGAAGCGGTCGTACGCAATGAACCCCGCAGCGACAGTGATGGCACCAATGACCGTCAGCACGAGCAGTGCATGACGCGCCACCCACTGAACCCAACGCGTTACCGCGTCTTCGATGCGCACGGCATTGCGCCTGGAAACGCTACGGCAGACAAGCGCGTCATCTTACTTGTTGCCAGTGCGCAAGCGAGTCGACTGCCGCGCGAGCACCACGTGCCGCTCCCGCACCGTATCTCGACCTGCGGCATCCGACGCAGCCGGCTCCGCCGGTTGATCGATGCGGTCGTCCAACATGTCACCGACTTCAGCGTCCGGATCTTCACCCCGGTGTGCGTCGAATTCTCCGTCCAAGTCGTCACTCAACGCTTCGTCGTCAAACGCTTCGTCATCGAACTCTTCGTCATCGAACTCTTCGTCATCGAACTCGTCGAAGAAATCGTCCATTGGCGGATCGCCGTCGTAAATCTGAAACTTGCGCCGCTGATAGTACGCGTCACGCGTGAACGCGTACGGGTCGATCGCTGATGCATCCCGGGCATCCGTCAGTGTCAGCGCCGCCGCCCTCGCGTTAACCGCATCAAGGCCACCCATCCAGATTTCGTAATGCGAGCCGAGAATCCACCGAGGTAACATTCCACGTATTACGAGCGACGGTGCGTCCCGCACAGTGGAAGGCCCGAGGAGCGGTACGTACACGTATCGCGTGCGCTTCACGCCCCATACAGCCAGCGTTTGCCCGAAATCCTCGTCCTGGTAGCGCAGATTGGCGCGCGATGCCGGATCGAAGATACCGCCAAGCCCGAGCGTGGTGTTCACGAGGACACGCGCAAGGTCGGTGGAACCGGATTTCGGCTTACCCTGAAGAAACCCGTTTACCGCGCTGTCGATACCGCGCAGGTTCGCGAACACGTTGCCGACTGCGGTCCGCCACCAAGACGGCGTTATGGACTGATAGCCTCGGGCGACGGGCGCGAACGCATTTTTGTCGATTGCCTCGCTGACGGCGTAGACCTTGCGGTTGGTCTGCTCCATCGGATCATAGGTGCCGTGCTCGGGTCCTTGGAGAGGTGCACATCCGCTCACCACAACGAGGCCGACAATGGCGGAACCGATTGCGCAAACAGTTCTGCGAAGGGTTGTGCTAAGTGTCCGCGGACGGGTTCCGTAGGGCATGCTGTTCGATCTGTTCATCCATATACACCAGCAACGCGTCATAGCCTTCGCTCTTGATAATGCTGTTGTAGTCGGCACGGCGCAACGACAAATCGCTGACGCCATCGGCCACAACGTTGAACACACCCGATCCCCGAAAGTAGTAGTCCAGCGTCACGACGCTGCCGTCACGCCGCGTGAGTACGCTTTTTACCACGCGATTGACGGTACTACCCCGCTTCACCGGTTGGACAGACCGGACCTCGAAAGTCTGATCATTATACGCGTCGAACCTGTCCGAATAGGTAGAAACGATCAACCGTTCGAGTTTCTGAGCAAACGTCCGCTGTTGATCAACATCGAGGTTCCGCCACGTGCGGCCAAGCGTCACGCGCGCAATCGCGTCGATGTCGAACAAGCTTTGCACCGCTGGAGCAAGCACTGCCACGCGTTCCGAATAGCCACCGTCGAGCTGCATGGCCTGCAACAGAACGTCGTGGAACGCCTCCACACGCGTCGACGCCTCCCTGTTACCCGCACTCTCGCCCGAGTCTGCCGTTGCAGCGATTGCGTTCTCAGCAATCGCCGTGCGTGCATCTTCAGGAGAATTGGCCTCTTCGGGAGCGTTGCCACGTTGAGAGCCATGGTGAGATGCCACAGCCAGAGGCACATGCGCCACGCACGCAAGCACAATGGCTGCGAGCGCCGGCCTGAGCGCTGACGGAATTCGGCTTGTCGAACAGGTTTTCATCGTATCCACATCAAACTCAACGACGGCACGTACGTGATCACTATCAATGCCGCAAGCATGACCAGCAGAAAAGGCCAGGACGCGGCATACAACTCCATCAGCGGCTTCTCGAACCGATAACTCGCGATGAACAGGTTCATCCCGATTGGCGGCGTGAAGTAGCCGATCTGCATGTTCGCCAGGAACACAATGCCCAGGTGCACCGGATCGATCCCGTAGCTGACCGCGATCGGCAGCAGCAGCGGCACCATGATGACCAGCGCGGAGAAGATATCCAGAATCGCGCCCAGCACCAGAAGCAGGACATTTAATAGCAGAAGGAACGTTAACGGACTCTGAACATGCTGCTGCATTACGTCGAACAGCCGCTGAGGGACTTCTGCGTCTACCAGATAGTTAGTGAACGCTAACGCCACACCCAGTATGAGCAGTATACCGCCTACCATCATCATCGATTCGGCCATCACCGCGGGAAGACGCTTCAGCGTCACCTCGCGATACAGCAGTACTTCGGCCACCGTGACGTAGATGGCAGTAATCGCAGCCGCTTCCGAAATCGCAAAGTAGCCGCTGTAGATGCCACCGAGCACGATCACAGGAAGCGGCAACTCCCACCGGGCGGCCCACGTCGCGTCCGCCAGGCGTTTCCACGAGAACGCCACACGCGGTATCGCAGCACCCCGGTGCCGCCAGAGCGTCCAGGCAATCAACAGCGCCAACATCAACGTCAGCGGCAGGATGCCCGCGATGAACAGTTCGACAATCGTGAACGGTTCGCCCACCCCCAACTGCTGCGCGATGATCCCGTACAGAATGAGCGGTACCGAAGGCACCAACAGGAGGCCTAAGCTACCCGACGTGGTTACCAATCCCAGACTGTAACGCTCGTCATACCCAGCCGCAGTGAGCGCGGGCAGCAATAGCGCGCCGAGCGCGACGATCGTTACGCCCGAGGCACCCGTCAACGCGGTAAAGATCGCGCACGCAATGAAGCCCACCACGGCGAGACCGCTGGGAAAGCCTCCCACCAGCGCTCCCGCCAGGTCGACCAGGCGTTGCGATGTGCGGGCTTCCGACAACACGTAGCCTGCGTACGTAAACAAAGGCAACGCCACAAGCAGCGGTGTATCGACAATCCGGAACACTTCCATCGGCACGACCATCAGGTCGATGTCCGACGCCATGAAACCGGCCATGGATGCGGCTACGAGAACGACGAACAGCGGCGCGCCAACGGCCGCCGCGATCACGATCAATGCAATCAACGCGAGCGTCATCGGCCAAGTACGGCCCGGCGGGCATAGCGCAACGCGACGATCAGCATCGTTACGGGCATCACCGAGACACAGATCCAGGTGGGAACCGATGCGAATGCAATCGTCTGGTCCTCGTACTCCAGGCGTACGAACTGAAAAGCGTAGTAGCCGAAAGCAGCGCAGAGCGCTGCCGTGAACAGCGCGGCAAATCGCGACGCAACCGTTCTGGCGCGCTCGGAGCTCACCAGTTTGGATACCAGGTCGATACGAATGTGCCGGTCTTCGCGCGACGCCACCATTGCGCCAACCATCGTTACCCACAACACCAGCACGCGCACGAATGCGTCACCCCACAGCAGCCCCGAATCAAAGAAGTTGCGCGCAACCACCTGATACGCGGCAACAACGATCATCAACGTAGCAATCGATGCGAGCAAAGCGGTTTCGAACCAGTGAAACCACTTCGCGAACTGATGAGTCATCCGGGACATAGAGGGCGCACGTCCGAAAGTGGCGCCAGTCTACACGAAGAGTGACACCGGCTGACGCAACTTCGCTGGAGGTTAGCGGATTTCGGAGAGGAGGCTCTGCAGCCGCGACCAAGCACCCGCGCTGACCACGTTTTCACGCAACATCTTCTCATGCGCGGCATCGGCCTGAGATTGCCAGACAGCTCGCTCCTCGGATGTAACGGCAGCGAAGGACAGCCCCTGTTTCTTCAAGGCCGCAAGCGCCTTCGCGCCGTCTTCTTTCGACGCACGATCAACGTCTGCGAGCGCCGCCGTCAGTATTCGGGTAACCGTTTCCGCATCCGCCTGGGTAAGCTTTCCGAACGGTTTCGACCCAACCACGAGTGTGCCGCACGCATACACCAGCGGCAGATCCAGTACATGTTTCAACCGCGTGTGCCACTGCAACGCAATCGCACCGACTGGCGGCGCGGCAACCGCATTGATAAGACCCGTCTGCAATCCACCGAGCACGTCGGTAATAGCAAGCGGTATAGGCCCCACCGAAAAAGCCGCCAGCGCCCGTTCTGCCGCGATGTCACCATCGGGCACCCAGACCTTCTGCGCTCGCGCGTCGTCGACGGTACGTATTGGATTCTGAGACATCGCGTAGGCAAAGCCGACTCCGGCGATGCCGAAGGACTCGAAGCCCTTGTCGCGTAACCCATCGATCAGCACCGGGTCCATCTTTGCGCGCACATGGTCTACTTCAGCGGCGTCGCGAAACACCATCGGCAACCCGTAAATCTGTAGATCCCTGTACGTCTGCGACAGAACGCCGACGGTAAGCACCGCGCCGTGGAGCTGGCCGATCCGCATCTTACGAAGCACGGCCTTGTCGTCGCCCATCACACCGCCCGGGTAGAACTTGAGCTTGACCCTGCCTTCGGTCGCTTTCTGCACTTCCGCGCCTGCATTGCGCAACGCCTTCATCCACGCAGAGCCATCCGGAGAAATCGTCGCAATCTTCAGCGTCGCCGCAGAAGCACCGGCGGTTCCCAGAACTGCCAACAACGCAATCAGCGCACACACGCCCGCCTTTTTGAGACTAGAAGTAATCATCCGCATCCTCCAGAAGTTCTACTGCGCGCTGCTTAGCAACACCATTAACGAGCGTCAGTCCCGGGGAATCGGGCTCGGCATCTACAACCTCGTTCAGCAGCCGGTCATGCAGCTCACGATCGAACACAAGCCGCGCGTACTGCTCTGCGTAGAACACTTTCGTCATCAGATTGCGCCCTTCGCTCAATTCGAGCGCGCGTTCGAAATGCTGCCGCGCCTCCTCAGGGCGACCGCCCAGCGCGGGCGGCACCAGGGTTCCGAGCACACCCAGGTACGTATGTGCATTGCCGAACTGGTAGGCTTCGTCCAAGACAACGACGCGTGTCATCAGCGCCTGCACCCGGCTCAGCTCCGCAATCGCGTTGAAATCGCCGCTGTTCACCTGAATCCAGCCCGCCCATGTACTGCCAAGGCCGTAAAGCAGCGGAACATCGTCTTCGTTACGCTCGGCGAGCCACTGTTCGAATCGTTCAAACGGCATTGAGCGCAACTGACACGCATTATCGTCTTCCACGCAAGCGGCGCGTAGCGCGAGGTCAAGCGCTTTGGACTGAATAACCACTGCACGTTCGGGATCATCGACGAACGCGCTGCCGTACGCGGAGTTCAGTTCCGCAGCCTGCAACAAGAGCTGCGCGTTGTCCGGCTGCCGTTCCAGCAGCGCGTCCACCAGAATGAGGTACGACGGCGCCCCATCTTCAACCAGTTGAAGATCGTCATTGTCCAGAATCGCGGCGCCCAGAGCGTCGGTGAAGTCCTGGGATATCGAACTGACAATCGTGCTGCATCCCGCCAGGAACAGCAGACCAATCAGGGCCGTCAGGTATCGCATCGATATCATGCTAAGCACGGTAGCAGCTACGCGTTGTGTTCTGAACAGGATTGGGTTGAGCGGTGCGATTCGTCGACGGACGGGTCGTCAGTCGCCGACCTCCGCTGTGGCCCGGGACGCTGTGACCCGGGACGCTGTGACCTGGGAATAGATGTCTTCGAACGGAGGGCGTTGCCGATAACCAGGTACGGCGAAGTTCGCCCGTACGATGCCCTGCGCGTCCACAAACACCACGCCCGGGTGGGGAACCCCGTACGCATTGTGCTCGGGTCCGTACGCCTCGTTCCGGACGCCGTAGGCATTAACGTGTCGCGCGTCCACATCACGCAGCAGTGGATAGTTGAG
Organism: Candidatus Azotimanducaceae bacterium; assembly: GCA_965216695.1. Lineage (GTDB taxonomy): Bacteria > Pseudomonadota > Gammaproteobacteria > Pseudomonadales > Azotimanducaceae. The sequence goes on from OZ244212.1 coordinate 1,451,039, forward strand.
GCTTTGGGCGTCATGAAACTCTTTAAGTGTATCGACGGCATCGTAACTCATCGCCGCTACCGCAACGCCGGCAGCCTGGAAGCGTTCTGTCCACTCAGCCAGTTGAACCAACTGGCGACGACAGAAGGGTCACCAGTCGGCCGACCGGACCAGAAACAGCAACAGCCCATGATCTCCCCGCAAATCGTCCAGATTCCGGCGTACGCCTGCCTGGTCCTGCGCGTCGAGCATCGGGATCGGTTCTCCCACAGAGGGCCCCCACGTTGCCGTATCCGCAGCGGCACGCGGCGCAGCGAAGGTTGATCCAAGCACAACGGCCAACGCGATTCCGAACGTAACAGCCCGCAACAAGCGAGCCATACGGAGAGTTATTTCGGCAGCAGCCATCATTCGTAGTTTTTCTATTCCTGGTTCCAATCCTAGTTCTTCTGTTGCCGAATTGCAGCACGCACCACAAATGTATCTGACCACACGCGGGCGTACAAAGTTCCACGATCAGCAGCCCTGGGCTACACTTCCGTTGCCATCCCACACACCGTGCTCATGTCAGAAGAATCCGCACCGCAACCGCTGGTCCTGGTGGACGTCGAAGCAGGCGTCGCTACCGTTACGCTCAATCGTCCCGACGCGTTGAACGCACTGTCCGCCGCGCTCAGGGCCGCACTTTGCGAAACGTTCCAGACGCTCGGTGGTCGCGACGACGTGGAAGCGATCGTAATGACAGGTGCCGGTCGCGCGTTCACCGTGGGTCTGGACCTCAAGGAACTGGGTGGTGAACGCGCGCCTGATGACGGCGTTCCGCGAGATGCCGACGTAGCGCAGGCCATGCTCGACGTGGACAAGCCGATCATAGGCGCAGTGAATGGGTTTGCGATCACGGGTGGCTTCGAATTGGCACTCATGTGCGATTTTCTGCTGGCCGCGCCAGAGGCGCGCTTTGCAGATACGCACGCGCGCGTCGGAGTCGTCCCCGGCTGGGGGCTGTCCCAACGTCTGCCGCGCCTGATCGGCGTGAATCGCGCCAAGGAACTGAGTCTCACTGGAAACTACCTCGACGCTCGCACCGCGTGTGATTGGGGACTGGTGAACCGGATCGTACCCGCCGATGAACTGGTCGCTACCTGCCAGGCCCTTGCCCGCGATATCGTCGATACCGATCCAGCAACTCGGCGCGAGATACGTCGAATCATCGATGCCGGTTGGCATTCGACGCTGCAGGAGGGCCTGGAAATTGAGCTCGACGCGAGCCGTGCCCACTCGAAACGCGAGGTGCGTGCAGACAAGGTCGCGGCGCGCCGACGCGCCATTCAGCAACGCGGCCGCCGCCAGGCGGAGTGATCAGGCAGCGATCAGCCGCGCATCCTGCAGCAGCCGCAACGCACCGTGCAGTGCGGGCGTTTCATCCAGCACGATCGACAGCGGGAGCGGAGGCAGCACCGCCGCCGCCTCGAGGTACTCGTCGAACCGCCGGCGCAACGCGCCCGCCTCCGCCACGTTCAGAAGCCGTTGCACCACTCCGCCCGCGAGGGTAACGCCGCCGGATGCATCAAACGTCAACGCCAGGTCAGCGGCCGCCGAACCGAGCAGGCTGAAGAACACCTCTACCGTCTGCGCACACACCGGGTCTGCACCGCCGTCCGCGCTCGCCGAAATCTGCTCGGGGCCATGTGGCTGGGGTGCGCACCCCCATACATCACACATCGCTCGATAGAGCACCACAAGCCCATTGCCGGAAAGTATGCGCTCACGGGAAACCACCGGGTACTCGCGCAGAAGTATTCCAAACAGTTCCAATTCAAGGTGACTCGACGGCGTGAGCCCGCCTTGTCCGGCTTCCGATGAGATTACGTGCCACCCGTCGCGATAAACTAACGCCGCCGTGCCGAACCCGGTTCCCGGTCCAGCCACAACCCGCGTACGGGACGCACTCTCCGCCGACGGCCTCGGGTCGCCCAGATACCTCAAGTTTTCCAGATCCGGTACGGCCCGCGCGAGCGCGACAAAGTCGTTCACCAGCACGACGTGGGGCGTGAGCCGCCGCGCCAGTTGATCGCGGACGAACTCCACTCGGCCATTGGTAAGCCTGGCGCGGTCGTGGCGAACCGGGCCCGCGACGGCCAGGCAACAGGCATTGACGCCGACGAGCGACATCCGCTGATCCACCGCATCCAGCAGGGAGGCGGCACAATCGAATTCGCCCGTCGGCAGAATTTCCACCCGCTGCAGCCTACCGCCCTCCACCAGGCCAAAGCGTGCGCGGGTGCCGCCGATATCGGCCACCAGCGCGCGGTTGTTCGAAGACGACTGTGACAAAGCGACGACGCTATACTGAGTGCAACGCAAAGGTACACCAAACATGACGGTCAGCGCAGGCATCGGCATCGCCAACTTCCCTTTCTCCGGCGCAAACGCGTTCTGGCAATGGGTCGATCTGTGCGACAACGCCGGGATTGACTCAATCTGGCAAAGCGATCGCCTGATCAGTCGTGACGCTCACCTGGAATGCATGAGCGTAATGGCAGCGCTGGCCGGCAGAACGCGCAGGATAAAGTTCGGCATGAATGTCGCAAGCCTGGGTTTGCGCGATCCGGTGGTTACCGCGAAAGCCTGCGCGACGATCGACGTGTTGAGCGACGGGCGCCTACTGCCCGCCTTCGGTGTCGGTAGTGCCAGATCGCTCGACTTTGCAGCCACGGGAACACCCACGAAAGGTCGGGGCGAACGTGCCGGCGAAGGTCTGGAGATTCTGTCGCGGCTCTGGAGGGAAGACTGCGTAACCTTCGAGGGCAAACACTACCGTTTGACCGAAGCCAGCATTTCGCCAAAGCCCGTGCAGCAACCGCTGCCGCTATGGGTCGGCGGATCCGCAGCCCAGGTGGTGGAACGCACCGCCCGATTCGGCACCGGCTGGCAGGCCGGGATCGAATCGCCGGAGGAAGTGGCGCCCGTGATTGCCGCAATCAAAGCGCGCGCGGCGGAACTGGAGCGACGTATCGACGAAGATCACTTCGGCGCAGGCTTCGCCTTCCGTTTCGGCAGCCCCGACGACCCGCAGTGCATTCGCTACCGGCGATTACTGGAAGAACGCCTGGGCAAATCTCCGGAAGGCTTCATGGCTGCCGGCGACGTTGACGAGATGATGAGGCTGGTATCTCGGTTCCGAGATGCCGGCGTGCACAAGTTCATCCTGCGGCCAATCGCGTTCGGGGATGAAGAGATGATGTCGCAAACGCGTCTGATGGCGGATCGGCTGCTACCTGCCATCGCTGAGCTCGACAGCGCAAACTGAGTCGAGACCGCTCACGCACCCCGAATCGACGCCAGGAACTCAACCGTACGCGCGTACGCGCCCTCTTCCACGTTCATCACGGCCGCATTGAAGTCGGTAACGCCAATGCCGCGCAGGCGTTCGATGTCGGAACGCAACGCGTTCTCGTCCCCCGCCAACGCAATGTCCGCCGGACCTTCGACGCCTTCGCGGTCGAGCATTGCGCGGTAACTCGGCAGCTGGCCATAGATCGTCAAATTCTTGGCAATCTCGGCCCGCGCCTGATCAGGTTTGTTGGTCAACACGATGGGGTAGCCACCAACGATTCGCGGCGCGGCGCGGCCCGCGCTTTCTGCCGCCGACGTCAAGCGCGGCACGATGTGCGACGCCATCGTCTTGGGACCCACCATCCAGGTGTTCGTCCCATCTGCCAGTTCGCCGGCGAGGCGCAGCATAACCGGACCCAGCGCCGCCACCACGACCGGCACGGGTTCCGCGTCGGGCACCTGAAGTCCAACCCCGTGCACGCGATACTGCTCGCCGTCGAAGTTGACAGTCTGGCCGCGGACCAACGGCATCAGCACGTTCAGATATTCGCGCATGTGGCGCGCCGGGCGGTCATAGGACATGCCCAACATGTCTTCGATGACGATCTTGTGCGACAACCCGATTCCGAGAACGAAACGGTTACCCGACGCCGCGGCGGTGGTGAGCGCCTGCTGCGCAAGCGCCGTCGGATGCCTCGGATACGTCGGTGTCACCGCGGTACCAAGCAGAATGCGGCGCGTAGACCGGCCCGCCAGCGCCAGCGTCTGGACCGCATCGTAGGAGAAGATATTGGCCATCCAAGCACAATCCAAACCTGCTTCTTCGACCGCCTCGATGGCGCGCACCACGTCGTAGATCGTCCCCGCCGACCCGTCCGCCCCAATCATCACGCCTATTCGCATTGCCTACCCCTCTTGTCCTCTGTTGCCTCGCGTCTGCAGATTCAAAACGATAACGGATCGGCGCACAATGCCGGACGACATCCATCGGAATATGGGGGAAAGAACGTGGACGTTACCGATTTCACCGAGATCGAGGAAAAGTTCAACGAGATTACGCAGCGCATCGTCTGGTGCACGGTCAGCACAATGGACCGCCAGGGCCGTCCGCGGTCGCGCATTCTCCACCCGGTGTGGGACGGTACGACGGGGTGGATCGCCACCGGACGTACCAGCCACAAAGCAAAGCACATCGCCGACAACCCGTTCGTGTCGCTGTGCTACTGGGACCCGCAGCACGAACAGGCCATCATCGACTGCAAGGCGGAGTGGGCCGACGATCCAGGCGAGAAACAGGCGCTGTGGGACCTGCTGGTATCGACCCCGGAACCGGTGGGGTACAACCCCAAGCTGTTCTGGCCAGGGTCCGACGACGATTCGTTCGGTGCGTTGAGACTCACGCCCTGGCGGCTGGAGATATGGTCGCTGGTTGCGATGTCGACCGGCGAGCCCGCCAAAGTATGGCGGCAGGCTGTTTGAACACGGCATAATGCCACGTTTTGCGGGGCGCTCTGATGGCGGACACGGCTACGAACTCAAAGGAAACGATCGCAATTCTGGGCGGCACCGGCGACCTCGGCACCGGCCTGGCAATCCGCTGGTCAAAGGCGGGCTATCAGATCGTCATCGGCTCGCGGACGCTGGAAAAAGCACAGAATGCGGTAGCCGAGCTGCAGAAGATTTCACCCGACACGCCCGCACTGGCGATGGAAAACGGCGACGCTGCCGCCGCCGGTGATATCGTTGTGCTTACCGTGCCGGCAGAGCATCAGCTGAGCACGCTGGAAGGGGTCCGGGCATCCCTGACCGGCAAGATTCTGATCGATGTGACCGTACCGCTTGTCCCGCCGAAAGTCGGTACCGTGCAACTGCCGCCAGAAGGAAGCGCCGGTAAACGCGCTCAATCGCTGCTCGGCGATGACGTAATGGTGGTTACCGCGTTCCAGAACATTGCGGCGCACCTGTTGCAGGAAGACGTTCAGATCGAGTGCGACGTGCTCGTGGCCGGCAACAAGAAAGTGGCCCGCGACAAGGTCGTACAGCTCGTCGAGGAGGCCGGCATGACCGGCTGGCACGCCGGACCCATCGAGAACTCCGCTGCCGCCGAAGCACTGACGTCGATTCTGATCCAGATCAACCGACGCCACGACATATCGCATTCGGGCATTCGCATCGTCGGCCAGGCAGACCACTGAGGGAACCGTGCCCGCCGCACCACACCGCTCGTTGACCTGCATCGCCCTCGAGGGCATTCCGATGGTCGCCGCGGGCGACGACATTGCGGCGTTCACGATCGACGCCGTGCAGCAGCAGGGCCTGGAACCCCGCAGCGGGGATGTTTTCTGTTTTGCGCAGAAGATCGTTTCCAAGGCCGAGGGACGGCTCATTCCTTTGTCGTCGGTCGCGCCGTCCGCGCGGGCGGTGGAACTGGCCGCCGAAACGGACAAAGATCCGCGGCTTGTGCAACTGATTCTGGACGAGAGCGACGAGGTGCTGCGCAAACGGCCCGGTGTGCTGATCGTCCGCCACAAACTGGGTCTGGTGGGAGCCCACGCCGGGATCGATCAGTCCAACATCCAGCACGCCGCCGATGGCGAGTGCGCCTTGTTGCTCCCGGAAGATCCCGACCGCTCTGCGAGCATGTTGCGCGACCGGCTACGCCAGGCTTTCGGCGTCGAACTCGGCGTGATCGTGACCGACAGCAGCAACCGGCCCTGGCGGCTGGGTACGATCGGTTCGGCCATCGGCAGCGCCGGCATTACCGTGCTGGACGACCGTTGCGGCGAGCGCGACAGTTTCGGCCGCGAACTGAAGGTCACATTGATCAATCGCGCCGACGCCATCGCGACCGCGGCAACCCTTGTGATGGGGGAAACCACTGAACGAACCCCCGTTGCGCTCGTGCGCGGCCTGCCACCAGAGGCGAGCGACCAGACCGCCGGCCAGACCGCCGGCATGGCGATCCGGCCGCTTGACGAGGATCTGTTCCGGTGAGCCGTACAGCGGGTCGCGACGCATGAGAGAAACCGGACCGCGCATCGTCGCACTGACCGGAGGCATCGGGGGAGCAAAGCTCTGTGTCGGCTTAACCCGAGTCGCCCGTCCGGAACAGCTGACGTTCATAGTCAACACCGGAGACGATTTCGAGCATTACGGCCTGCACATCGCGCCCGATGTCGACACGCTGACCTACACGTTAGCCGGACTCAACAATCCCGACTCGGGCTGGGGGCGCAACGACGAATCCTGGCAGTGCATGCAGAGCCTGGCCGAGTTGGACGCGCCCACCTGGTTCAACCTGGGCGACCGCGACCTGGGCCTTCACCTGGTGCGCACGGATGCGCTCCGGCGCGGCGAGTCCTTGTCGGACGTAATCGCGCACGTCGCGCACGCGCACGGAGTGTCGGGCCGCATCCTGCCGATGTCAGACGACGCCGTGAGAACAACCGTACTGACCGAGCGCGGCGCCCTCGACTTCCAGCACTACTTTGTTCGCGACCGTGCGCAACCGAGCGTCACCGGCTTCGAATTCCGCGGCGCAGACACCGCACGCCCGGCACCCGGCGTCCTGGAGGCAATTCACGAAGCGGACGCAATTGTGATGTGTCCGTCCAATCCATTCGTCTCCATCGATCCCATCCTGGCCGTTCCCGGAATAGGTCGCGCCCTCCGGTCGGCGACCGCACCCGTAGTAGCGGTCTCACCGATTGTCGGCGGCATCGCGATCAAGGGGCCAACCGCAAAGATGATGCAGGAGTTGAATGTGCCGGCTACCGCACGCCAGGTCGCCGAACACTATGGCAACCTGCTCAACGGATTCGTGCTGGATGCGGCCGACGCGGAACTGCACGGTACGCTGACCGTACCCACCTGCGTGACGGACACCGTCATGCACTCGCTCGAGGATCGCGTACGCGTCGCCGACGCGACCCTGGCGTTCTGTGCTCGGCTGAGCGGAACATAGCGCCCGTGACGCCCGGCATATGGGCGGTCGTCCCGCTCAAGCTGCTGGACACCGCGAAGGGGCGGCTGGCCCATGTGCTGGACCCGGCCGAACGGCGGGCACTGATGCTCGCTATGGCACGGGACGTGCTGGGCGCGCTGGCCCAGGCGCGTCTGCTGGCGGGGACCCTCGTGGTTTCGCGCACACCGGAGGCTGACGCACTCGCCCAGACGTTCGGGGCCGAGCGGGTCGCTGAAAGCCCGCTGGCGGACCTGTCCGGTGCGCTGACGCAGGCGAGCGACTACGCAGCGCGCTCTCTCGGCGCATCCGGAACGATGATCGTCCCAGCAGACGTACCACTCATCACCGCCGCGGAAGTCGACCGGGTTCTGTCCGAACACGGCCGGGTTACCATCGTCCCCGACGATGAGCGCCTCGGCACCAATTGCCTGGTCTCGAGCCCCCCCAACGCGATCACGCTGCAGTTCGACGGCCGGAGCTTTCAACCGCATTGCGACGACGCCCGCCGCCGCGGGATGGAACCCGCCATAGTCGAATCGCCCCTGTTCGCGCTGGACATCGACACACCGGCCGATCTCGCGACGCTGATTGCGCGCGCACCCGAGTGCCAGACGGGCCTCTACCTCGACAAATCCGGTATAGCCGCGCGACTCCACGGTCTGGATAATGGCATTACGTAGTACTGGAACATCCGGGAGACCCTGGGCCCATGCCAAAGCCAGATAAAGAGCTAGATAAAGAGCCAGATAACATCCCAGCCAAAGCGCTAGAAAAAACTCCGATCAGCGCGATTGTCGAACGCGCGCTCGCCGGCGAGACGCCCAATGATCAGCAAGCAATGACGCTTGTCGGTTACGCCGACACGGCAGCGCTTTGCAACGCCGCAGCCAAGATACGAGACGCGGGTTTCCGCAATGTCGTCACGTACAGCCGCAAGGTCTTCATTCCGCTCACCCACCTGTGCCGCGACGTGTGTCATTACTGCACGTTTGCGCAGGTACCGCGCAAACTGATCGCACCGTACATGAGCATCGAGCAGGTACTGGAAACGGCGCGCCACGGCGCGGAGATGGGGTGCAAGGAAGCCCTGTTCACCCTAGGCGAAAAACCGGAACTGCGCTATAAGGCGGCCCGCGAAGCGCTGGCAGACCTCGGCTTTGCGTCCACGATCGACTATCTGGCGCACGCTGCGGAACGCGTGCACCAAGAGACCGGATTGTTGCCGCACCTGAATCCGGGAACGCTCACACCGGCGGAGCTGCAACAGCTTCGACCGCTCGCGCCATCGATGGGGATCATGCTGGAGAGCACATCCGAGCGGCTGTGCGAAAAAGGCATGCCGCATTACGGATCCCCCGACAAAGTACCGGCCGTGCGCCTCCAGACGCTGAGCCATGCGGGAGAGGCCGCCGTACCATTCACCACCGGAATTCTGATCGGTATTGGCGAAACGCGGGCCGAACGCGTCGCATCGCTGCTCGACATTCGGCGCATTCAGGAAACGTACGGCCACATCCAGGAAGTCATCGTCCAGAATTTCCGCGCCAAGCCGGACACGAAGATGGCGCAAGCGCCGGAACCCGATCTCGAAGAGCTGCTGTGGACCATCGCGGTTGCGCGCCTGATCTTCGGTTCGCAGATGAGTATCCAGGCGCCGCCGAATCTGTCACCCGGCGTGCTCGCCAAAATCGTCGACGCCGGAATAAACGACTGGGGCGGTGTGTCACCCGTAACGCCGGATTTTGTTAATCCGGAAGCCCCGTGGCCGCACCTTGAGGACTTGAGGCGCGAAACGGCGTTGGCCGGCAAACACCTGGACGAGCGGCTGACGGTTTATCCCCACTACGTGAGCGAACTCGACCGCTGGGTGGACCCCGGGTTGCACGACGCGGTGCTGGCATTCAGTGACGCCGAAGGTTTCGGGCGCACCGACGGCTGGTGTCCCGGGGAACCGATAGCGCCGCCGACGGCGCTCTTGAGCGCAGTTCACAAACCGCCGCGTCGCATATCCGCCGATGTACGCGCAATTCTCCACACAACTGAAACCGGCGAGAGCCTTACCGAAGACGATGTCGTGCGTTTGTTCGAGGCGCGAGGCGACGACCTTGGTGCAGTCGTACAGGCGGCCGATGCATTGCGCCGGCGCTTAAACGGCGACGAGGTGAGTTACGTCGTAAACCGCAACATCAACTACACCAACATCTGCTATTTCAAGTGCCAGTTCTGTGCGTTCTCCAAAGGCAAGCTTTCCGAAAATCTGCGCGGTCGACCTTACGACCTGTCGCACGAAGAGATTGCACGGCGCACGCAAGAGGCCTGGGATCGCGGAGCAACCGAGGTGTGCATGCAGGGGGGCATTCATCCCGAATACACCGGTGATACCTACCTCGGCATTCTCGCGGCGGTGAAGGCCGCGGTTCCGGACATGCACATACACGCGTTTTCACCGTTGGAGGTATGGCAGGGCGCGCAAACTCTGGGGCTGGATCTCAAAACGTACCTGCAGAAACTGCGCGATGCCGGCCTGGGCACCCTGCCCGGCACCGCGGCTGAGATCCTCGACGACGAAGTCCGCCAGATCATCTGCCCCGACAAAATCAACGCCGATCAGTGGCTCGCGGTGATGCGCGCGGCCCACGCTGTGGGATTTAGAACCACGGCGACGATCATGTATGGGCATGTCGAACGGCCAGTTAACTGGGCACGTCATCTGCTGAAGGTTCGCGACCTGCAGCGCGAAACAGGAGGCTTCACCGAATTCGTACCGCTGCCGTTCGTCCATATGGAAGCCCCGATGTACCTGAAGGGCAAGGCCCGCCGGGGTCCGACGTTCCGCGAAGCCCTGCTCATGCATGCGGTCGCCCGATTGACGCTGTCACCCGACATTCCTAACATTCAGGCTTCGTGGGTCAAGATGGGCCACGAGGGCGTGCTCGCGTGCCTGCAGGCCGGCTGTAACGATCTGGGCGGCACGTTGATGAATGAGAGTATCTCCCGCGCTGCCGGTACCCAGCACGGTCAGGAGACTTCGCCGAGCAAGATGATTGATATGATCCGTGCGGCCGGCCGCAAACCCCGACAGCGCACGACGCTGTACGAAGATGCAGACCCCGACCGCATAAAGGTAGGCCTGCACGCTGACGCGTTGACCGACATCATCAACACGCCCGCCCGAAAGTACGAACGAAAGCGCACCTCGCCGCTCGTTCGGCCAGGTTTGATTGCCGTGTCGGAATCTGAATCGTAAACCTTTCAAAAAACCACTGATTCATGGAGGATCGGATGAGAATTGCCCTGATAGCCGCGATGGCCTTTGTCCTTGCCGCGTGTGAAACCGCTCCGGTTTCAGACCCGCCTGCAACGGAAGAGGTGCTCGCCGACAGCGGTGCGGGCGCATCGGTGATCGTGGTCGGCGTCGTCCCGGTCGGAACCATCACGCCATATGCCGGCGAAGTGAACGCCAGCACCCGCCGGGCACTCGAACGTCAGGGATGGTTGGCGTGCGACGGTTCCGAAGTCAGTCGTGCGCAATACTCGTCATTGTACCGAGTGATCGGCAACATCCACGGAGCCGGCGACGGGTCGAGCACATTCAATCTACCCGACTACCGAGGACGTTTCCTGCGTGGCGTTTCCGGGAGCTCTGATCGTGATCCGGACTCGGACGGACGCGACCAAGCGGCCGCGGGTGGTAATCGCGGTAACAGCGTCGGGTCGGTACAAGGTGATGCGATCCTTCAGCACAGGCACCTCGACACCGGGATCGTGGCCGAGGGCCGTATGAATGTCGTAATCGGGGCCGTGTCACCTGAACCGGGCATGATCCAGGTAGAGCGCGGCGGCGCCGAAGGCCCGGCACGCTCGGAAACCCGGCCCCAGAACGCAAACGTGCACTACCTGATCTTCACCGGCGTACCGACGGGAACCTGACGCAAACCCAACGGCGCGGTTACTGGGACTGCACCGCCAGCACCACAATCCACAGGTTCATCGCAAGTCCGGTAACAAACGCCACGACACGCAGCACGCTCCATCCTGCAACATAGAACACGGGATGGAGCATACGGGCCACAACCCAGATAACCGACGCGGTGGCCCACGAACCCTGGGGGTCAACGCCGCTGCCGAACGCGATCAGCGTCGTTGCCGTGAACAACGCAAGCGCCTCCCAGGCGTTCGATTGCGCGCCCCAGACGCGCGCACCTGCGCCGCTCATTTGCTCCGCCTGCACACGCGGTTGGTCCAGGTCGACGTTGCCGAACTGCCGGCTGCGATACGGCACGGACCAGCCTGCAAGTGCGTACGGCAACAACGCCCCAACGAACAGACACCAGAAAGGTACGATCATGTTCTGTTTCTCCTATGTTTGGATGTGGCGGCATCAACCTGTGCCGCCACCTGGCCCGGCTGCGCCAGCTGCGACAGCCGATTTTCTAAGTACACCCGCTCCGCGCCGCTCGTCGTTAGTGTAATAGCACGTTGATACCACGCGGCAGCATCCGAAAGACGCTCCAGGTCTCGCGCAATGTCGGCTGCAGCCACGAAAAGCGGCTGATAAGTCGCGAGCCTCCGCTCCGCAAGCAATGGTTCCAGCAGCGCCATCGCACCTGAGCCGTCTCCCGACATCTTCCGGGCAATTGCCCAGTTCACCGTAACCGCAGGGGACGCCTCGTACCGTCTCAAGCGCTCGTACAAGCCATCAATCTGTTGCCAATCCGTATCTGCCCAGGTCGGTGCGTCGCAGTGCAGGGCGGAAATCGCCGCCTGGATCAGGTAGGTACCTGGCGGCGGGCGCGAGAGCGTCAGCGCGTTCACGAGCGCGCGACCCTCGTGGATGCGCGACCGGTTCCACGCATCGCGCCGTTGATCCGACAGCGGTATGAACTGGCCCGCGGGACCAAAGCGCGACGACAAGCGCGCTGATGACAGCAGACAAAGTGCAAGCAATGCCTTCGCTTCACTGTGATGCGCGAACAGTCGCACCACCAGACGCGCAAGGCGAATGGCGGTATCGCACAACCCACCGGGCCACGGATCTGCGGTCGGAAAACAGGAGTAGCCGTGATTGAACATCGCGTAGATGACGCGAAGAACGCCCGCCAACCGCTCCGGTAACTCGTCCGGCGGCGGCACTTCATACACGATCGAGTGTTCAGCAACGGATTTCTTTGCGCGGGTGATGCGCTGCTCCACGGTTTTCGGGCTGGTGAGCAGCGAGCGTGCGACCTCGTCGACCGTAAAGCCAGCTACGACCTTGAGCGTGAGAGCAACCTGAGAACTCTCGGACAATGACGGATGGCAGCAGGTAAAAATCAGCCGCAGAAGATCGTCGCCAAACACACCGGCGTCCGCCACCGTCACATCCTCTCCGGGGCCGTCCGAACGTAATACCGCTATGTCACGCCCATAGCGCTCGGACAGAGCCCGGCGCCGGAGCATATCGGTGTGGTAGTTTCGACCCACGGTGACGAGCCAGGCGCCGGGATTGTCCGGAATCCCATCGCGCGGCCAATTCTGCAGTGCCCGCACCATCGCTTCCTGCAGCGCTTCTTCGGCATCGTCTATATCGGAGAGGAGGCGGATCAGCGTAGCGATCGCCTTGGGGTACGCCGCTTTTAGTGTCGGTCCTAGATGCCGAGCCACGTCGCAGACCCGTTAAACGTATTCGCTGTGATCTGCGACTGGTCGCACTTCGATCGTTCCGGTATGGCTCGCCGGAATCAACGCCGCATACTCGATCGCGTCTTCCAGCGACGCTACGTCGATCAGGTAGAACCCGGCCAGTTGTTCCTTCGTTTCGGCAAATGGGCCGTCGAAGACCTCGCGTCGTCCGCTACGCTGGCGCAGACTCACAGCCGAACTCGTAGGCAGCAACGGCTGGCCCGCCCATTCCACCGAGTTCGACTCCAGCTTGCCATTCAGAACCTCGTGCCCGGCCAATACTGCACGACGCTCCTCCTCCGTTTTGTTCTCCCAAATCTCTTCGGCTTCGTAGATCAGTAGCAGATATTTCATAACGTACCGTAGTATTCCGTTGGTTGAGTCGGAGTGATGGGGTCAGAGTAAGGGGTCAGATCAAAGGAGCAGCAAATTGGGGGGTCAGATCAAAGGGACAGAGTCGTGACTCTGTCCCTTTGATCTGACCCCATCCCCCTTTGATCTGACCCCTTACTCTGACCCCATCAGCTTCATCTGTTCTAGATAGACGCACGCGACGCGGCAAGTCCGACATTCGACGGTCGCGTACGTGTCGGGTTTCCAACACCTCGCGCGTCTACTTCGAGCCGATCCTCAAGGGGCCCTACCGCCTCCGGCACATCACGAAGATTACGCAACCGTTCGAAGGAGACCACAATGTCAGACGTCACCATAAACTGGTTCGAGATTCCAGTAACCGATGTCGGCCGCGCCGCGGCCTTCTACAGCACCATCCTCGACCGCCCGATGGGAGAGATGCCGGGTCCGGATGGGCAACCGATGCACGTATTCATGGCGGCCGAAGGCCCCAGCGGGGCGCTGACATCCAGCGAGGGCGAGTCACCCGCGCAGACGGGCACCGTCGTCTACCTGAATTGCCCCGACATCGACGGCACGCTGAGCAGAACCGCAGGCGCTGGCGGCGACGTCCTCACGCCGAAAACGGCGATCGGACCGTTCGGGTTCATCGCCCACATCCGAGATACCGAGGGCAATCGCGTCGGCCTGCACGTCGGTACGTAGTAACCCACCGCCTCTGAGGCATGGGGAACGGCCGGCCCGTCAGCCGACGGGCTCGGCCGCTTCCGCACGCACAACGACAATCAGTGGCGTTACGAGGCTCGCGAAGATCACGACGGTCACCGCCGCAAGCATCCACAGCGTCACACTCATACCCCACGCGTCGAAGGCAAACCCCACGAACGGACCGGTTGCCACAAACATTCCGCGGAACAGAAAACTCGCCAGCGAGTTTGCGCTGGCGCGGAACGACGTGGGCACCCGTCGATTGAGCGCATCGCGCAGAATCACCAACCCGAGACCACGGCTAGCCCAGAAGCCAATGCTCGCGACTGCAACGCCAGCACCGCCACCCACATCGAGCAGCACGTAGCCAAACGCCGGTACCAAACCCACGAACAGCAGCAGCTGAACGGACCCCATCCAGTCTTCGACCCGATGCGCATACCGTCCGGCAACGGTCGAGACCAGGGCGAGAAGCGCCCAGATGTAGCCGAAGTGCGACAGCGGTACGTCACTCAACTCCCAGATTTTCTGCAGCAGCCACACGACGTAGAACGTCGTCAGGCTCCAGATCCCAAGCGCGAGGAAACACAGACGAAGAATCCGCGAACTGAAGAGCAAGTGACTGAGCATCATGCGCAGGTTGCCAAGATGCGTCCCCACCATGCGTTCAATAGGCGGTTCCACCATCCCCACCACCGCGAGCACAGGCAGCCATCCGACAATGGCCTGCAACCACACCACGACGTCCAGGTGCCAGAACACGAGCACGACGCTGCACAGCACACCCGCCATGGCTTCACCCAGCGTGCGGACCGCGTAAAGCTTGCCAACAACTTGGCGCAACGCACCCTCATCCCGCCCGAGCGCGAGTTCACTGTCGTACAGAATCGCAAGATCGGCCCCGGAAATCAGGCTGTGGCTTATTCCCAGCAGCGCTTCGAATGCAGCAAGACCCCAGAAGCCATCCGCTACCAGTAGCACGGAGTGGCCAAGACCGCTCGCCACCGCTCCCAGCGCCAACGCGCCCTTGCGCCCGATCAGATCAGCCAGGTATCCCGAGGGTACTTCGGTCACAAGCACTACGACTGCGAACAGCGCCTGCAACGTGAATACCTCCTGCATCGTCAGGCCCTTGCTCTGAAAGAAGGGCACCGCGATAGGCAGAATCAGCATGAAGACCTGCGAGAAGCCAAGCACGAACGTGCGCCGGACGTTACCGTTCAAGCCATCTATTGTTTTCTGGTTCGCGTTCGTCATCAGAACATCCTCGGCTCGCGTCGTAAAAACAGCGGTGCAGAAACGAAAAAACCCCGAAGGCCAGGGCTCTTCGGGGTTTTCTCTACGATCCGCTGTTCGTCAGAAACTCATCCCGGTGGCCCTCGCCGTACATCGCCCATGGTGTGCTGTCGCACCCGCGTGGACGCACGCGCACACTCGTGCGCCGGCATAACCATGCCGTGTGCGCGTGGCGAGATTGTTTTGACGTTGATCAGCATCTTTCTTCGGTTCAGTTGTAGCTTACGTACAGTTCGACACTGAGGATTCTACTCCTCAGCGGGCGCGCACTCTGCGGGAGTCGCGCCACATTGTCAATCCACGTTCTCGAGAAAGCCGCGCAAACACTCGTTAAATGCGTCCGGGTTCTCAAAATACGGTGAGTGTCCGGAGTCGACATCCACGATCCGCGCTCCGGGGATATGGGTTGAAAGTTCGTGTAGCACCGACGGCGGCCAGAAGAGATCGTCGGCCCCGGAAAACATCAGGACCGGCATGCGGAGCTCCTTGGCCCGCTGCAGCGGAATCAGCGTGTCTTCAGCGAACAGCGTCCCCATCAGATCCAGATTCGCGAACTCGCGGTTCAGTGCCGAGATCTGCGTGTACAGGAACGCACCCGCAGGATTTCTGCGCGGATAGTCTGCGGCGATGGCGGGGCTGATCGCGCCGGTTTCGGCAATCCGGCGGTCGACTTCGGCGGCACTCCGCACGCCGCTCGGTAGCGCAAAACCGCCGATCGTGCCGGACAGCACGAGCGAACGTACCCGCCCAGGATGCTCGAGCGCGACCCGCACGCCGGTCCACCCGCCCATTGATTGACAAACCCAGTGCGCAGATTCCAACTCCAGCGCATCGAGTACAGCCAGCGCATCCCCCGCAAACTCCTGCACCCGGAACGCGGCCGCGCCACCCCCCGACCGCCCGAAACAGCGATGGTCGTGCGCAATGCAGTGATGCGTCTGTGCGAACGCGCCGAATTGCTGCCACCAGCTGGCTGCATTGCCGCCTGCGCCATGGCAGAAAAACACCGGCTCGCCTCGACCCTGGTGAACGTAGTAAATGGAGACATCTCTCTCTATGGTGGGCATGAATTTTCCTCCGCAACGCACCGCCATGATAGGCGGCCAACCGCTTGCTGGTAAGGCTCGCCGTACGCTTCAACGCGAGGTTCGCCGGATACAACACCACGCGGTACCATCAACCGCGATTTTCGCGCAGCACGGGAACTAGAGTGACAGACATAGCGTTCGATTTCGGTACCGGTCGATCCGATCCGGAGACGTTCCCCGCTGAGGCACTGCAGCAAGCGGCGCGCAAGGTCATCGGCGAACAGGCCGAAGCGCTCACACACTACCCCGGCGCGCTGGGACACGCCGGCCTGCGTCGCGCAATGGCACGGCGCGAATCCGAACGGGAGAACGTTCCAGTCGATCCGGATCACATCGCGCTCACCAACGGGTCGATGCAGGCGGTTACGTTGACAGCGCATGCGCTGCAAGAACGGCGTGGCGATGTGGCCATCGTAGAAGCGTTCTCGTATCCGGGTACGTTGTCTGCCTATCGCGCCCTGGGCTACGAACTTCGGGCCGCGCCCCTCGACGAACACGGCATGCAGCCGGAGCCTTTGAGGGATCTTCTTGCGTCACTGGCCTCGGAGGATCGCCTGCCGCGGTTCATCTACACCATATCCACGTATCAGAACCCCACCGGGTTCACGATGCCGGAGGCACGCCGGCGGGAGCTGATCGACGTAGCACGGCAGTTCGATCTGCCGCTGATCGAGGACAACTGCTACGCAGACGTCCACTACGAGGGTGCTATTGCACCGGCAATCTTCGCCCTCGACGACGATCCCAGACACATCTACTTCGGATCGTTGTCGAAGATACTTGCACCCGGATTCCGCCTCGGCTACGTGCTCGCGCGACCGCCGATGCTCGAACGCATTCTCGCGTTGCGGTCCGACGCCGGCAGCAACACGCTTGCAGCCGCGATCGCGGCCGAGTTCTATAAGGACGGAATTAGCGCACACGCCGACCGCGCCAACGGCGTGCTGAAGGCGAAACGAGACCTGCTCCTGTCGAGGCTCAGCGATGAACTCGACGACAGTTGCGTGTGGTCCAAACCACCCGGTGGTTTATTCGTGTGGCTGCGATTTCCGGACGATGTGGACCGACAAAAACTCCTGTCCGAAGCCGACGCGCGCGGCGTGAAATACCTGCCCGGCGCGGCCTTCCACTATCGCAATCGCGATGTGCCCTATCTGCGCCTCGCGTTCGGACACCTGACGCAACAGCAGATTGCCGACGGCGTGACGCAACTGGCTGCGGCGCTGCAGAGCGCGCGCACCAGCAACGAGTCGCGGCGCTTCGATTCGCTGTTCGACTGAGAAACGCTACGGTGTACCGTTTTCGACAAAGCGTTTGAGGCGGAGCAACTGGCCGAGCTGCACCTGATCGACGGCCGGTGCGAGGCCGTCGAGCCCAGCGTGGTGGAAGCCGCCTACCTCGTAGCGGTAGCGCAGTTCCGTGCCCTCTTCTACCGCCAACAGTTCGAAGTCCATCGCGCCCGAAACGCCCATCGCCTGCAGGGGGCCGAGTCCTCCGTGCAGGCGCAGCAGCTCACCCGGAGCCGCGTGCACTACGGTCATGTGTACGACGACCCCACCATTTGCAAGGCGCTCGCAGAAACAACCATTGGCGCTGGCCTCCAGCGAAAACGCTGCAGCATCACCCGAGTAGGAGTGCGTCGCATCCCACCAGCGATGGACATCGCTCGTCAGCGCTTCGTAGACGCGCTGAGGCGTCGCGGCGACTGTCAGCGTATGAACGGAAAGAAAGCCGTGCGGGGAAGCCGCTTTCACTTCCGCGCGCAGTGCGGCGGACACCGACAACGCGACAACGATCAGACAGCCCGACACCAGCCGCGGGAAGCCGGCCACCACGCGTAACGCAGAGCGCATTAACCGTTCGGACGTTTACCCTTGATGAAATCGCGGACGCGATCGAGCAGCGTATCGTATTTGAGATCCGTGAATTCACCCGCATCGAAGTACATGCCCGAACAGTTGGGGCAGGACTCGTACCAGATATGCGTTTGCCGCTCGTCGAATGCCTTGTCCATGGTCACGCCGCATTCAGGACACTGAATGTCCGATACCTTGTTCTGCTCCTGCCCAACTTTCGGGTCACCGGAATCGAGGACGGCTTCGGACATCCACTCACTCTTCATCTCGAGCAGAACCTCCGGCTTCGTCCAGAGGCCTGCGCAATCGGAGCACCGGTGAACGGTGATCTTGCGTCCATAGGTTTTGGGTTCCAGCGTACCTGGGCATTTGGGGCACTGCATGCGTCGTCCTCGCTCTGATTCTCTGGTGTTGTTTTCGTTCTGGTCCGCGTTCGGTTCGTGCGTTCTGTTTGTTCGTTCTGCTTGTTCGGATCAGTGGTCGAAACGCGTTCCCGGCACGTAGTAGCGATCGTGCCAGATGCTTTCGGGCGCTTCTCCCTCCAACGGCATCCGCCAAGTCGTGACGGTAGCATCGCCGAGCGCCAGACGATAGAGGCCGCGCGGCTGGTCGATCGTGTTCTGCACGTAGCGTTCGGCCTCAGCCTGCGGCACATAACGGGTCGCGATTCGTCGATAGAGGTCGCGCCACGTGTCGTCTTCGCCGATGTCGTGCACCAGTTCCGCCCGCCCATCGAGTAACACCTTGCGGTACGGCAGCGGTTGCTCGTCGATACACAGTGCCACGCGCGGATCACGCCGCAGGCACGTGAACCACTCCGACTTTTCCCGGGGTGTGAAATAGATTGATTCGTCTTCGAACAGGAACCAGATCGGGGTTACAAGCGGCGAACCGTCGGCGCGCACCACCGCAATCCGCATCAGTACACCCGGTTCGGCCAGAAACGCATCGCGTTCAGAATCGCTGAGTTTGGGCATAGGCTACCCTGGCACCACGGCCAATCGAAGTACGTCACGATAACCGGTGCGCACTTCCATACGGTCGGCCATCCCCTTGCGGAGCAACCAGCGATGCGCCTGCGGTAGGCGGTAGCAGGGCGCGTTCACCACCAGGTGATGCTCCAGATGATAATTCACGAAATACGGCGCAATGAACGCCCGCTCCAGCCAGTTCGCAAGCGTCGTCCGCGTGTTGCGCAAACGGTCGTCGTTATCCGGCACGGCGGCATGCTCGCCAATGTTGCGCAGTCGCGTCACAAACCGGTTCCACGTCAATGCCGGAACCCACCACAGCAGAAAATACAGATACCATTTGCCGGCAAACGCAAACCCCGCAAGAAACACGAGATTGATCGCGAGGTTGGGCGCCAGCCGGCGCAAACCCTGCTGCCAGCCGTCCGCGAACGCGCTGCGTATCATGTCCCCGTACTGTTTGACCCCGGTTTGCCCGGTGAGGTCGCGGATCACCTTTCTGCGGAAACTCGACCGTGTGATCGGAAACGGTTTGGACAATCCGAGGTCGGGATCCTCCGCTTGCTGCGTGTGCCGGTGGTGCTTCAAGTGATACCTGCGGTACCCGTCGATCGATGCGCCGAGAATGGACCGATTGAGCAGCCACTGACTGACCCAGTCGTTGGCACGTCGGCTTTGGAACAACGTGTAGTGGGCGCCGTCGTGCGACAACACGAAAAGACCAAGTTGCCGCGTGCCGATGATCAGAACCGCCAACAGCACCGTGAACGGATTCGTCCACACAACAACAGCGGCCCATGTTGCAAGAATGACGAGCCAGCAATGCACGACGAGCCAAGCGCCACGCCAGTCGGAAACCCGGCGCAACGCATGCAACTCGGCTTCGGTGAAGAAGTCTCCTGGCGTCTGCGCGATACTCATGCGCCGATGTTACCAGCGTATCGCCCATACTCACTACCGACGGCCGGCGTAGCATAAAAAAACAATCATTTACGGCCAAACCGGTGCCGGCGGGCGAGGACGGCTTAATCAAAACACAAGGAGTACAAACCATGTCACCACCAACACCCGGTCATCGGCACGCACGCGGTCCGTCAGCCGCACTGGCGTACGCATCGATTCTCTGCGCGGCGCTGCTCGCCTTCCCAGCAAGCGCCAAGGAGATCGGCAGCGTGGACACCAAGTTCAACCTCTTGAGCCCCGACGACTCGATCAACGTTGCGGCGTTCCCCGATCCAAAGATCGAAGGCGTCGTCTGCTACCTGAGTCGGGCGCAGAAAGGCGGCTACCGCGGCGCGCTCGGGTTGGCGGAAGACACCTCGGACGCGTCGATCGACTGCCGCCAGGTGGGTCCGATCAGAATGCTGAAATCATTCGACAAGGGCGAGTCGGTGTTCCGGGAACGGCGCTCGCTGATCTTCAAAACCCTGAAGGTGGTTCGATTCTGCGACGACGCGAGTAACGCCATCGTCTACCTAGCGTACAGCGAACGCGTGATTGAAGGTTCGCCCAAGAACTCGCTCTCCGCCGTGCCGATCATACCGTGGGGCGTGGACACGGCGGATACGCAGGCCACCGCGGGGCAGCCGGCTGCAACAGCCCGCTGTACCTACGACTGACTTTTCGTCAGTTTCCGAAATCCCAGGATTCGCCCGCGTGGTACCGGCGCAGTACATTCTTGGCGATCAGAATTTTATGGACTTCGTCGGGCCCGTCCGCCAACCGCAGCGTGCGCGCCCCCTGATACATTCCGGCCAGCGGCAGATCACCCGAGACCCCCGCGGCGCCCCAGACCTGAATCGCACGATCTACAACCCGGTGATAGGCCTCCGGCACGAAGATCTTGATGGCCGAGATGTCGGTGCGGGGATCCGCGCCGCTCTCCATTTTCTCGGCGCACGCGATCGTCATCAGCCGCGCCGTCTGGATATCAATGTAACTGTCCGCCACGAAACCCTGCATGAACTGCTTTTCTTCGAGCTTCTCGCCGCCATGGACTTCGCGCGTGGTCAGGCGTTCGATCATCAGGTCGAATGCGCGCCACATGGAACCCACCGAGTTCATGCAATGGTAGACGCGGCCCGCGCCGAGGCGGTCCTGCGCGGCCTGATGCCCGGATCCTGTGCGTCCCAGTTGATTCTCCTTCGGCACCCGCACATTGTCGTAGATGATTTCACAATGACTCGATGCACGGCCCCACACCGGCACCCCGCGGACGATGTTCACGCCCGGCGTGTCTTTCGGCACGATGATCTGAGTCATCTTCTCATTGTTACCGCTGGGATCCGCCGGATCGGCCGTGCGGCACATCACGATGAAAAAGTCGGCCGCAAATCCATTAGAGGTGAACCACTTGTGGCCGTTGATTACCCATTCGTCACCGTCCAGCTCGGCGCGCGTCGTCAACGATCGCGGATCAGAGCCCGGATTCATGGGCTCGGTCATCGAGAACCCCGACTGCATCGTGCCGTCGGTCAACGGCTTCAACCACTGCTCGTGCTGCTCGGGCGTGCCGTACTTCACCAGTATCTTCTGATTACCCGAGTTGGGTGCCACCACGCCGAAGAGCGATGATGCACCCGGACTGTAGGACAGCACCTCGTTCATGTACGCATGCTGCATGAACGTCAGCCCCATCCCCCCGAACTCCTGTGGCAGATGCGGCGCCCACAATCCCGCCTCTTTAACCTTGTGCTGAATGGAAGAGCGCAGCGCGCGGGATTCCTCGATCTGATCCCGATCGGGTTTCGCACCGTCGTCGCGCCAGGCCCAGAGTTTGTTTTCTACCGGCAGGATGTCGCCATTGACGATCTCCGCCGTCGCCAGTCGAATCTCGTTGACTTCGTTGTCCAGTGTCGGCACCGGCCGGACATTCATCGGCATGTCGAATCCTCCCTCGTTGACGTGGCCGTGAACGAATCTAGGGTATTTGCCGGATCCGGTCCACCGCGCCGGCGTACCGCGAAGGCGACCCGGGCGCCGAGCCGGTATACTGGCCGATTACCAGATCCGCAACGCCAGGCGACGTTGTATCGATCAAAGGCTGTGACGGACACGAGTTAAACGAACCGCAAATGAACGACCGCGAATGAACGAACTGGAATACCCCTACGACAACCACCCATCGCCCGGGCACGTTCGCGAGGTCGCAGACGGGGTACTCTGGCTGACGATGCCGATGGGTGGATCGTTGACGCACATCAATCTCTATCTGCTTGAAGACCGCAACGGCTGGTGGGTGGTTGATACCGGGCTCAATAACCCGGAGACCCTCGGGCTCTGGGACGACGTGTTCTCCGAAGCGCTCAACGGCAAACCGGTGGTCGGTGTTATCTGCACGCACATGCATCCGGACCACGTCGGCCAGGCAAACGCGATCACGAACCGTTTTCGATGTCCGCTGTACATGACCCGCGCGGAGTACTACCAGGCCCGGGCGTTCTCGAATTCTGCCGGATCGCACCACCAAACATGGATCGGCGCTGCATTCTATCAACGCGCCGGAATGCCCGAAGACTACCTGGACCAGTTGCAGAAGATGTGGTCCGCACGTTCATCGGAGGGCATGAGCATGCCGGAGATGCCGAGCGGGTACCGGCGTCTCGAGCACGGCGACGTGCTGACGATCGGTCAGCACGACTGGCAGATTGTGGTGGGCTCCGGTCATTCACCGGAACACGCCTGTCTATACTGCGCCGCGTTGAAGGTCATGATCTCCGGTGATCAGATTCTTCCAATCATCACCAGCAACGTAAGCGTCCACCCGACGGAACCGGAAGCAAACCCTCTGAAAGACTGGATGGAGTCGCATGACCGCTTTCTGCGGACGCCCAACGACACGCTCGTGCTGCCTGCGCACAATCTGCCTTTCTATGGCGTTCGTGACCGCCTGCGCGACCTGATCAGCCACCATGAAGACCGGATGCTGATGATCGAGGAAACCTGCGTGGAACCCACGGTTGCGAAGGATCTGCTGCCGGTACTGTTCGCCCGCAAGCTGGACCCGCGGCAGATGATGATGGCGCTCGGCGAAGCGATCGCGCATCTCCATCTCCTAATGCACCGCAATTGCGTCGAACGCACACTGCATGAGGACGGACGTTACCGCTTCATGTCCATCGATCCGTCTTTGGCACGGCGCGCGCATCCGGGTGAACACGACGCACCCAGCGACGGTCCCATCCTGGTGTAGCCGGGCGTTGGACGATCAGCACGATATCAAGCTTCAGCTTACGCGGTGGATCTACCGTACGCTGTGTTGGGGCCGCGACCACGTACCGCCAGGCGCGCGTTCCGTAATCGGTGTGTTGTTCATGATCGGCGGCGTATTCGGCTTTCTGCCGGTGCTAGGGTTCTGGATGCTGCCGCTGGGTATGGCATTCGTCGCCCTGGACGTGCCCCCGGCGCGCGCCTGGCTCGACCGCAAGATCGAAGCGTTGCGCGTCCGCGCGCGCATCGAGCACAGGAGCCCCTCGCCGTCCGGTCAATCCACGTCTAGCCAGTAACCGCCTTCCGGTCGACGTCTGACATGACCGGCGGTCGGCGTCGCGAAATGCGTACCTATTACCAGTACGCCGCTGTCCACGTACTTCTCGAGTAACGCTTCCCTCGTCTGACGCCCCTGGGCGGCATCGAAGTCCGCACTGCTGCACCAGTCCGTGCGCGTCATCTGGCAGGGGTGATGAATGCAATCGCCGGTAATCAGCGCCTGCTGACCGTTGGATTCGATCCGCACACTCACATGCCCGGGTGTATGTCCCGGCGTGGGTTCCAGGCGCACTTCATCGCAGATTTCGTACTCGACATCCACAAGATCGACCAAGCCCGCATCCACCACCGGACGAACCGAATCCGCCAGCACCGATCCGTAAACGCTTTCGTCTTCGTTGGCGTCCCAGTACCGCCACTCCTGCTCGGCGATCAGATATCGGGCGTTGGGAAACGTGGGAACCCAAGCGCCCTCTTCGAGCATCGTGTTCCAGCCGACATGGTCGACGTGCAAGTGCGTACACATCACCGTATCAATGCTCTCCCTCGGATAACCGGCCGTTTCCAGATCTTTCAGAAAATCCGTCTGTAGGTTGCTCCATGCAGGGATCGTACGTTGTTTGTCATTGCCAATGCAGGTGTCTACGACGATACGCCGGTCGGGCGTCGCAACAACCAACGCATGGATGCTCATGATCAGATTACCCTCCGCATCCATAAAGTGCGGCGCGAGCCAGGGTATCTCCAGACACGCGTCGCGGGTCGCGTCGGGCAGAATGAACCGCGTGCCCCCGGCAATCTCCATCTCGATCACTCGCGTGATCGTCACATCCCCCACCTGCCACGTCTGCATGGTCATCTCCGCAAGCTGTCGATCGAGTTCGGCGGGCGTCACTGTTCGCTCCGCGCAACTGTTCGTATCATCGCACGCACCCTTTGCCGTTGCACCGCTCATGTCTTGCCGAGCCTGCTCACGCTGGATATCGTGCCCACGTACAACGACCAGCACGCGGGGTGTTCCATGGGTGTGAAGGAAATGATCTCAGTCGTCGGCCAGCTGCCGGCGTTGCTGAACCTGAAACGCAATATGAAACGTCAACCCGATGACACCCGGGACTCCTGGGGTGCGCGGGTCGAAGACAATGCACGGAAGTTCCCGGACAGAGTCGCGTTCGTGTTCGAAGGCCAAACCGTTACCTGGGCAGATTTCAACGCACACGCAAATCGTTTCGCCGCGGGTTTCAGCCAGTTGGGACTCGAGCGCGGCGATACCGTTAGTCTGATGATGGAGAATCGAATCGAGTTTCTCGCGCTGGTGGTTGCGATGAGTAAACTCGGCATCAGCCCGGCGTTACTGAACACCAACCTGCATGGTGACTCGCTGAAACACTGCATGCGCGTTACCGACTCGAAGCTGTGCGTGTTCGGCGAAGAGGTTGCCGATGCGGTTTCAGGCGTCACGGACGACATGAGTGGGCTGCCGTTCGCCTTCGTATCCGACAAGGGCGACACGCCCGCCCCAGATTGGTGCGACGACTTCGGTACGCTCTGTCACAATTTACCAACGGACAATCCTGCTTCCACAGCCGATACTACGCTCGGCGAAACCGCCGCCTACCTGTTCACGTCCGGAACCACCGGATTACCCAAAGCTGCCCGGGTGTCGAATCATCGTCTGGTAGGCACCGGGCTGCTCGCTCACCACGCCGGCCTGCGGTGCACGGAAGAGGATCGTCTGTACATCTGTCTTCCGTTGTACCACGGCACAGGCTTGATGGTCGGCATAGGCGCCGCGATATCGTCGGGCGCCAGCGTCTTCATCCGGAGGAAGTTTTCCGCCAGCCGCTTTCTGTCCGATGTGCGCGAACACAACACCACCTGTCTGATCTATATCGGCGAGCTTTGCCGGTATCTTGTGAATTCACCCGCAGGTGAGCGGGACGCAGACAACCCGTTGCGCAGCGCCATGGGCAATGGACTGCGCCCCGACGTGTGGCCGGAATTCAAGGAACGGTACGGCCTGACTCGGATAACCGAGTTCTACGGCGCCAGCGAAGGCAACGTTGCGTTCGCTAATCTGCTCAACAAGGACTGCACGATCGGCATGACATCGTCCGAAATTGCCGTCGTTCGGTACGATACACTGCAGGACGAGATCGATCGCGACGATTCGGGGTTCTGTATTCCGGTCGACACCGGCGAGGCCGGCTTGCTACTCGGGCGGATTACCGAAGCTGCAGTGTTCGAGGGATACACTGACGAAGGCGCCACCGAGAAG
Organism: Candidatus Azotimanducaceae bacterium; assembly: GCA_965216695.1. Taxonomy (GTDB): domain Bacteria; phylum Pseudomonadota; class Gammaproteobacteria; order Pseudomonadales; family Azotimanducaceae. The sequence continues at coordinate 1,477,018 of OZ244212.1, forward strand.
AAGATTCTGCGCGACGTGCTGCAACCTGGCGATGCCTATTTCAACACGGGCGATCTGATTCGCGAGATCGATGTGGGTTTTGCGCTGGGTTACCCGCACTATCAGTTCGTCGACCGCGTTGGCGACACGTTCCGCTGGAAGTCCGAGAACGTATCAACCAATGAAGTGGGAGAAATTCTGAACGCGCATCCGCAGATCGAGTTCAGCAACGTCTACGGCGTGGAGATTCCCGGCGCCGACGGCAGAGCGGGCATGGCTGCATTGGTCTTGCGTGACGACGTAGACGACCTCGACGTGGACGGATTCAGCCAGTACGTTCACGAGAACCTTCCAGCATACGCCCGGCCCGTGTTTCTACGGGTGCGACAGGACATCGAAGTGACCGGCACATTTAAGATGCTGAAGGGCAAGCTTCGGGAAGAAGCCTATGATTTCAAAAAGATATCGGAACCCGTGCTTGTACTGAAACCCGGGAGCCAGCGCTACGAGCCCCTGGACGAGGACTTTCTGGCCGACGTCGAAGCGGCCCGAGCGGGATTCTGATGGCTCGAGAAAACAACACCCTGCAGCGGTTCGTCCGCTGCAGGGCGTGAACGGGTACGAGGGGAAAGCCAATGGCGTACCCGGTGCGCTACGGCCGAACGGGAGGGCATGGGAGCTGACCGCCGCGCGAGGGTGGGCGGGTTCGAGGCTTCGCACAGCTTTCGCGAACTGCAGCCACGTACCCGCAACCACCGGCAAAGAGATTAGGGCACTGGGGATGAACCGAAGCTGAACACGCGCCAAGGCTGCGTGTAGCGAAGATCAGAGGGCCGCGAGCTTCTCCACGTGGCGGTCGATCTTGCGTACGTACCGTTGCCCGGCACTGTGCCGGGAGCTGTAAGGGCCCACGTTGTACGCGCGCAACGCGCACTCGTTGTTGCCGCACTGATCGCGGAGGTGGGCCAGAATCTGCGCCCCGCAATAGACGTTCTGCTCCGGGTCGGTTCGAATCGCCTGCCCACAGAAGCCGCTCCAGTAATCGGCGCGTACCTGCGCCGGGCCAATGGCTCCGACGTACGATCGGGCGTTCTTACGGAACGTACTTTCAATGAACACAAGACTGGCCAGCAGATCGGGATCCAGCTCGTGGCGCGTTGCGCCTTCGAGAATCCAAGGCGCAAACTCCTGCGCCACGTCGTAATTGATCGAGAACGCCGAGCTGACCCGATGCGCAAACCGCTCCACTCGAGCAGACCACAGTGGGCGCTCGGCCACCTGCGGCAGCTGCAGAGCCACGGATCGAGAGACCGCCTCGGTCGCCATCGGCTGAGGAAACCACACGGCGGCGGCCACCGCCGCCACAGCCAGCGGCTTGAGCTTCCAGAACACAGGAATCCGTTGCCAGCGCTCGCGAACCGAAAGACCGGCGATGCGGCACAGGCAACGCACGATAACCACGAGAGACGCGTCGGCACCCGCGCGCAGCCACGCCATGTACCGTCCCCCACAAGGGGCGCCGGCACGATGCCACAGCGCACGCGTCAATCGGCCGGATTGCCGCTGTGCTGAGGCCGCTTTGGCTGCGGCTGATTGTTTAGCGACCTGTTCGGTCACAGCTACCTCTCTTGATCTCGCTTGATCTCGCTCAATCTCGCTAGCTTCAGCTTGTCCGCGATCAAACGCGCGACACTCTAAACCATGGTACCCCGCTGGTAAAAGCCGTTGTGATTGGTTTTCCGGCAGGATGTATCGAACCCGAATACAATATTTATGTCATACGTTGTCAATAATGGCCGCTAACCTGACAATCAACGCCGACCCAGCCGGCACTTTCCGACACCGTTGAGTTTTTCGTCTGTGCAATCCACGTACATGCAATAGGCGATGCAATCCTCGTACCATGACGGGTCAACCGCTCAGCCCGACCGCAGTTCCGCAATGATTCCGCGTTTGGCGTCGGTATCCAGCGTGGGATACGACGCCGATGTTCGATCGACGAAAGCGCCGTAGCGAGCCAGAATCTGCCCTGCTACGTTCGGCGGTTCTGCAACCACCGCAAACGCCTCGAGGACTTCATTGGGAATTATCCTGCCCATTTCTTCCCACTGACCCTGCTTCGACAGGCGATTCAGTTCCGGTTGCAGTTCACCAGCGCCAATGGCCTCCAGGACCCCACGGTAGGCCGGCGTGGAGCCGTAAAAGCCAATGCGTTCCAGCACCGCCTTGCGGTTGGCCACGAAATCCTCTTCGTCGCGGCCCGTAACGACGAAATTTCCATACGAGATCTCGAACTCGTCCATCGACCGACCGGCTTTCGCCAAACCCCGCTCGATTGCCGGAAGCGTGACGGCTTCAATGTACGGGACGTTCGAGAACGGATGGATGATCATGCCGTCCGCCACCTCACCGGCCACCTCGGTCATCCCCGGACCCACCGCGGCCAGCAGCACCCGTGGCTCTCCGTGTTCCGTGTTGTGGGGTGTGAACGCCGGCGTCATCAGCGTATGCCGATAGTGCTTGCCAACAAATTCCAGCGGTTCGCCCCGGTACCAGTTGGCCCAGATTGCACGCAGCGCCAGAACGAATTCGCGCATCTGCGGTGCAGGCACCGCCCACGGCATGCTGAAACGCTTCGTAATATGCGGTTTGATCTGCGAACCCAGGCCAAGCGTAAATCGACCGCGCGAGTACGCGTTGAGATCGTGGGCCATGTTGGCGGTAACCATGGGGTTGCGCGCGAACGCCACCGCGATCGAGGTAGAAAGATCCAACCGGTCGCTGTGTTCTGCGGCGAGCAGCAGCGGAAAGAACGGGTCGTGGTTCGTCTCCGCCGTGCGCACGCCGTCGTAACCGAGAGCCTCGAATTCGCGCACCTGGTCCGGGACACGGTCCAGGTCGGTGCCGAGCCCCGCGTCAACCTTGATCGCGCGCGTTGTCGCGCTCACGCGGCAGTAAGCTCCCGAATAATCGCAGCCCGGTCGTCGCGAGCGATCGACGCATACGCGGCAGACGTGCGATCAATGATGTCGCCATAGCGGGATTTGATCTGTGCCGCAATCTGCGATGGCTCCGCCACCACCGCAAAGGCAGACAGCATGTCGTCGTCGATCAGCGTTCCCATCTCTTCCCAGCGACCCTGTTTCGACATCGCGTTGAGCTCGCCCTGCAGCGCCCCCGCACCAATGCTGTCCAGCACGGGCTTGTAGGCAGGGGTTGATCCGTAGAATGCGATCTGCCGTCGCGTTGCCAGCGTCGCATCCGCCATGTCTTCTTCATTGGCGCCCGTTACCACAAACACCGGGTAGCTGATCTCGAAATCGGCACGGGTCTTTCCGGCTTTCGCGAATCCCCGCTCGAGTGCTGGCAGCGTGGTTTCACGCAGGTACTTCTCGGTTGTAAACGCATGAATGATCACGCCGTCTGCCACCTCACCCGCTACTTCGGTCATCTTGGGCCCAACCGCGGCCAGAAACACCCGCGGCGGACCGTGTTCGGTATCGGTCGGCGTGAAGAACGGTGTCATCAGCGTGTGCGTATAAAACTTTCCGGTAAATTCGAGCGGCGCACCTTCGTGCCAGTTGGCCCAGATTGCGCGCATCGCGAGTATAAATTCACGCATGCGCGCGGCAGGGCTCGACCAGGGCATACTGAACCGCTTGGTGATGTGAGCCCGAATCTGCGATCCCAGCCCGAGGATGAAGCGCCCCTGAGAGGCAGAGTTCAGATCGTGCCCGATGTTGGCGAGTGTCATTGGCGAACGGCCGAAGGCGACGGCAATGCTCGTCATCAGATCGACACGCTGCGTGTTCTGCGCGGCGACCAGCAGCGGAAAAAAAGGATCATGGGACGTTTCCGCCGACAGAATACCGGAGTAGCCCATTTCCTCGAGTTCCCGGGCCTGCGCACCCACCGTGTCCAGTTCCCAGCCTACGCCACCATCTACTTTCACAACCGCCCTCCCATTGAAATCGATATCAGACCTTCACGATTGTTCCATCGTCAGTATGGTGAAGCAATCCGGCTTCCGCGTTGTTACCGATCCGATGCCGGAATACCTCCACGTCGGTCGCCGAAAACGCGATCTCGTAAAACAGATCGTTGGGATGGCGCACCCGCGACGTCTCCACCGATCCCAGTTCGAGCAGGAAGTGCAGCACCGCCCGCGACATCAGGCCGTGCGTTACCAGCGCGATACTGCGCGCGGAATCCGCATACAGATCCTCAAGAAAGGGACGCACCCGTTCGACCAGGTCCGGAATGTTTTCGCCACCCGGCGGCCGGTGACTGAAGCTGTCCTGCTGCCGCTTCGACCATTCCTCGGGATACTCCGCCTGAATCTCTGCGTACGACATCCCCTCCCACTCGCCGCAACTGGCTTCGATCAGCGCATCCACCGTCGTCATCTGCGCCTGCACGAACGAATTGAGCAGGTTCGCCGACTCCTGCGTTCGACCGGCCGGCGATACGTACAGCTGATCGACTCCACCAAACGATTTGAGACGCTCGCCGTGGGCCGCGATCTGCTCCCGGCCGAGCGTTGTGAGCGGCGAGTCGAGTTGCCCCTGGAAGCGTTTGTCCACGTTCCACTGCGTCTCGCCGTGCCGGACTATGTAGAGGGTCTTCATAGGCTATGTCTCTCCCTGGACCGATAACCGGCGCGCACGGTCAACCGGCAGCGCCGTGCTTACTCGTTCGCATCCTTCTTCGTGCGATAGTCGCCATAGGCTGCGTCGCGCTTGGACAGGGCCTTTGTCAGACCTTCGCGCATGTCCTTGAAATGGTCCTGTGCGGTCTGCGTGTACGTTGCGAGTTGCTGCATCTCGGTACCTGCACGAATACCGGCACGAATGCCCATCGCGTCCATCTGACGATGCACTGCCCGCTTGTTGATCTGCTGCAAATCGGTCGGCGTCCGGGCGACTTTTTCAGCAATCGCCAACGTCTTCGACTCCAGCTGGTCCGCAGGGAACGCCCTGTTGGCAAAGCCGCACGTAACGGCTTCCTCGCCCGACATGTGATCCCCGGTAAGCATCAGCTCCATCGCCTGACGCAGCCCGACCAGCCAGGGATAGAACTGATTGTCTGGCGGGCTGATCACCCGCACCACGGGATAACCGATCATTGCGTCATCGGCGACGTACACGAGATCGCAGGCAGTCGCCAGTTCCGTCCCGCCCGCCAGACAGTAGCCATGCACCTGCGCAATGACCGGCTTCGCCAGATCCCAGATCCGGAAGAAACCTTCCACAACGTGCCTCGGCCAGTTGCCGAGTCCACCGGCGGTGTAAAACGGCTGTCCGGCCGCGACGTTGGATTTCAGGTCATAGCCCGCCGAGAAGCATGCGCCCGCGCCGCGGATCAGCATCACTCGCACCGAGTCGTCCTGGTCGGCGCGTTCGAGAGCGTCGAACAACTCGGTGCGCAACTCGTTGGATAGCGGGTTACGCTTGTCCGGCCGGTTGAGCGTTATACGACGAACCCGCTCCACCGGCTCGTCGACGATTATCTTCTGGTATTCCACAGCACCTCCCGTCACTTCAGCATGAAATTGTCGGCGGTAAACGCGTTGAACGTGCGCTCCAGATCTTCCCGATTCGCAGCCATCGGCGCAATAATGTGCGTGTGCACACCGCCGTCCGCATCGGCCTGGATTCGTTCACGGATTTCGTCTTCCGTACCGATGATCGCAATTTCGTCGATCAACGCGTCCGTCAACGCGCCGGTGGTCTTCTCGCGGTTTTTCTCGGCCCAACCCTCGGAAATCGTGTCGGCCGCGTCCGCGTATCCCGCCCACGAAAGAAATGCGTTGTATACCGGTGTCGCATAGTACGGGGCGAACGCGGCACGAAAGAGGCTGCGGCCATGTTCGCGGTCGTCAGTGCATAAAACCATCGCGCGATTTACGATCTCTACCTCGCGCCAGTCCTTGCCTGCGCGCTCGGCACCGATCTTCACGTGTTCCATCATCTTCGGCAGCACACTCTTGGGCCACAGATTGAGAATCACGCCGTCGCCTACCTCAGCCGCCATCTCGATCATGTTGGACCGCAGCGCAGCAAGATACAGAGGGGGCGGATTCTCCAGCGGCGGCTGGCGGTAGCCACGACTCGACAGCGTTTCGAGCTGGAAGTCCGATTTTTCGCCCTTGAGCATCGAACGGACCATGATCGCGGTTTCCTTGACCCGCGTAAGCGGTCGGTCCAGCGGGATGCCATTCCATGCGCCCATGATCGTCTGACTGGACGACCCGAGACCCATGACGAACCGGCCGGGTAGCAACTGACCGATCACATTGATCGACGCAGCGAGCACCGCCGGCGTTCGCGTGTACACCGGCGTAACGGCAACACCGACGCGCACCGTTTTGGTGTGGTGCGCCACCGCCGCAATCTGCGTCAGCGTATCCGGTGCGCCCGAGTCGCTGAACCATGCATCCGAATAGCCGTTGTCCTCGGCCCAGCGCAGCCGCGCAATCGTATCTTCCAGATTCGGACCCGCCGGCAGCGTCACTGCCACACGCTTGCTAAGTGCCATCTTTTCTCCCGCTTCCTTCAAGTACCCGCGCGTCATGGTACCCAGGGTGCGCCAGGTCGTCATCCCGGATGGCATCGGCTATTCTCAATCGCGTTCCTTCTGCATGCCCTGGAGTTTCGTGAATGTCCGACGTCGTGATAACCGAAGTGCGCGAGAATCACCGCTTCGACCAGTCAGCGCTGGAACGCTATCTTGAGCGGCACATCGATGCTTTTCGCGGGCCGATGTCCGTCCAGCAATTCGACGGCGGCCAGTCCAATCCCACGTTTGTGCTGAGCACGCCTGGCTCGCGGTACGTTCTGCGTAAACAACCTCCCGGCGACCTGCTTCCGAGCGCCCACCAGGTGGACCGAGAGTATCGAGTGATGCGTGCGCTTGCAGACACGCCGGTGCCTGTGCCCGACATGCTTTGCCTGTGCGACGAACCCGACGTGATCGGCACCAAGTTCTACGTGATGGAGATGGTGGAGGGGCGTGTTTTCAAAGAAACGCAGCTGCCAGCGTTGCCCGCCGCAGACCGCCGAGCGATCTATCTCGACCTCGCCCGTGTGCTCGCCGAGCTGCACAACGTAACACCGGCGGACGTCGGACTCGAATCCTTCGGGCGACCAGGCAATTACTACGAGCGCCAGATCGGACGCTGGACCAAACAGTATCTGGCGTCACAGACCGAAGACATACCCTCAATGACGCGACTGATGGAATGGCTTCCGGACAACGTGCCCGAGACCTCTTCGGCGGTAATCGTGCACGGGGACTATCGGCTCGGCAACGCGCTGCTGCATCCGACCGAGCCGCGCATCGTTGCCATACTGGACTGGGAACTTTCCACGCTCGGTGACGCGCTCGCCGACCTCGGCTACCTGTGTCAGGACTATCATTGTGAGTCGTACGACGACGCCGGGTTGGTAGGCGCGGATCTCGACGCACTGAATATCCCAACCGAGGCGGAACTGGTCGAGCATTACTGCCGGCACGCGGGCCGGTCGTCCATCGACAACTGGACGTTTTATCTCGTCTACAACCTCTTCCGCAGCGCCGGAATCATTCAGGGTGTTTACAAGCGGGGATTGGACGGCAATGCCAGTTCCGACAGCGCACTCGAGTTCAAGGACGCAGCGCGCACGCGTGCAGACCGAGCCTGGGCACTGGTTACGTCCGAAAAACGCAGGTCCAAGCCGACCGCGTAATCTCAGCCGAGACTTGCGATCACGGTGTTAGCCCGATGACTCGTCCACAAACCGGCCGCGCAGGTATTCGATGATGTCGAGCGACTCGTACAACCAATGCACGCTGCCGGCCGACTCGATTCGCAGACATGGCACGGTGGCCCGTCCGCCGCCGGCGATGAGCGCCTGTCGGGCATCCGGTTCCCGGTCCACGTCCCGCAACGGCAGATCGATCCGGTGAGCCGCCATGAAACGGCGCACGCGAATACAGAACCCACACCACGACGAATGGAAGAGTTGAATGTCGGACTGGGAAGCAGACGGCGTTGACTCGCTCATCGCCAGATTATGACGCCCGCCGTTACCGTACGGAAGCGGATTTCCTGAACCTCCGCCGCGCAGTCGGGCGCACCCGACATGGTGTATCCTTCGCCGTGCCAGCGACCAATCCGGACAGATCACCGTGAACAGCACGCGCAAGAAACAATCCAACGTGAACTTCGCACGCAACGCGATTCTGGCTGCCGTCGTGTTGATCATCGGCGGTGCCGTCGTGTTTGCGATGACCCAGATATTCGGCGGTGTCGGAGAATCGGTGTCAGAAGGCGACCACTACACACTGGTGGAGGATCCGAGGCCACGACGCGACGGTGAGCCGATCGTCGTCCGCGAGTTCTTCTCGTATGGATGCGTACACTGTAAGAACTTCGATCCAATGATCAACGACTGGGCCGAACGTCTGCCGGACGGCGTCCGATTGGAAAAAGTTCCCGTTACGTTTCAACCACAGTGGACACTGCTGGCCCGGGCGTATTACGCGCTTCTGGAAACCGACGCACTGGCGCAGAATAACGAACGCCTGTTCCGCGCGATTCACGACAACCGGCGAGTTTTTCAGTCGCTTGAGGAGATTGCCGAATTCGTCGATGGCAACGGTATAACCACGCAGCAGTTTCTGAGCGCCGCGAACGCGCCGAAGGTCGACCGGCGGGTTCGTCAGGTGAACACGCAACTGCGCCGCTTCGGTATTCAGAGCGTTCCGTCCCTGGTGGTCGATGACCGCTACGTGGTGAACATGGCCGTCGGCCGCCAGCAAGCGCTCGACGTCGCAATGCGTCTGATCGAACAACCTCCGGAAGCTACCACCGCGCAGTGAAGGTGAAGCCGACGCGGCTCGGCTCGCCCAACTGGTTGAAGCCTCGGGGTGTGTACAGGTCCCGAGGATCATTACCAAAGAAGAAGCCACGCACCACGTACTTTTCGTCCGTGACGTTGCGTGCCCACAACCGGGCATCCCAGCCACGCCCCCGATAGTTGAGACTCGCGTTCAACAGCTCGTAGGACGGCGCCCGCTCCGCATGCGCGTCGGACAGATAATAGTCCCCCCGACCCTCCAGCCCGATCCGCAACGTCCACCTGTCGTTGGGCATCAGATCCCAACCTCCGTAGAACTGATACGCCGGTGCCTGCGCCTGTCGGCGCCCGTCGAGATTCTCGCCCGCACCGTTCACGAAATCTTCGTACTCCGTTTCGAGCAACCCGACGTTGGCAAACACCGACAACCAGGGCTTCACATACCAGGCCAGCTCCACCTCGGCGCCACGGTTGAATCCCCGCGCCGCGTTGTCCGTGAAGTCGATGAACTCGGCGCTGCCGTCGTCGCGAACGAGTACGACTGAGGTATTCACCTGCACCGCCCGCCGCAGCATCCAGAACAGTGACGTCGTGACATCCAATCGACCGTCGAACAGCCGCGCTTTGTACCCGATCTCTGCGTTCCAGAGCTTCTCCGGTTCGAACACGCGCCGCTCGACAGGAAGGGTTCCGCTGGTATTGAAACCGCCCGCTTTGTAACCGCGCGACAACGCAGCGTAGGCCATCGCCCGGTCGCCCAGATCGTACTCGGCTGTCAGGCGACCACCAACCATGTCGTCGCCCGGTGAAAAATCAACACCAAGCGAATCGTCGTAGTCCGACTCGTGCCGCTCATAGCGCAGCCCGAGCGTCGTGCGCAACCTCGGCGTGAGCGGTCGAGTAACTTCGGCGTACGCCGCATACCGATCCACTGAGTAGTCGCTCGCGAATGGTGCCGTTAGAAACGTGTAGCGTCTGACGAGATCGACGCTCTGCCGTAGATGGAACACGCCGGCAACCCAGTCGAACGCGGGATTGTCGACAGAAACCAGCCGTAGATCCACCGTCAGGTTGGTGCGTTGGCGCGTGTACCGGTCCGTTGACGAATAACCGAACGGATGAAAACCAACGAAGGTCCAATCTTCGTCATAGCCGTAGTCGCTGTCACTGTCGGAGTAGCCAATGCGCGCTTCGAAACGCTGACCCGTTCCGAGTGCATAGTCCCCGCCAAACCCGGCATACCAGCTGCGCTGCTCGTCCCTGCCGGGCTCGTCCGAAAGCGTCGTGCGATCGTTGTTCAGCGAAAACGCATCGTAGCCGTTGTCGACGTCGACGAACCCGGCATGGAACACCGACCGATCGCCCCGATCGGAATCCACGACCCATTTCGTTCGGGCCATGAACTCGTCGCGTTCGCCGGTGTCGTCGCGCTCCAGATGGCGATTCTTTATGAAGCCGTCGTCATGGTAACGGTTGACCGCGAGCCGCATACCCACATTGGAACTCACAGGGCCTGAAATTACGGCGCCAGTACCCAGCGCGCCGTAGTCGCCGCCGTCGAGTTGCACGTATCCACTGAATGAATCGGTTGGATCCGGCGTTGTCACGTTGATCAATCCCGCCAACGCGTTTGCACCGTACAGCGTGCCTTGCGGACCGCGAAGTACCTCCACCTGGCTGGCATCGAACAGCGTCGCGACCGTGCCGACCCCGCTGAAGTCAATGCCGTCGAGCAACAGACCCACCGACGCATTAAGCGGCTCCGCGAACTGGCCCCGCTCACCTATGCCGCGGATCTGAAGAAATCGCGCGCGGGATCCGCCGCTGGAGAAGTTGACGTTGGGAATCCAGCCGAGGGTCTGGTCCAGATGCTGTACGGTGCCTTCGGCCCGCTCCGCGATCGCCACCACCGAAACACTCGACGGCGTCCTATGCACCGATGCGTCCCGGAACTCGGCGGTAACTACAATCTCTTCGATCAACGGCTCCGAGGTGGCTGCACCGGCGCGCACCGCCCCGCCGTTAACCACAACCGACAATGCGACCAGCCAGGTCCAAGCTGTCGACGCTTTATACAACCGCCTACACAACCGCCTGCACAACCGCCCAGACAACCGCCGCGCGTAGCTACCGGATTTCATCGTCACCTCCGCCCGCGCGCCGCTGCACGGCGTGCGTGTTCACAAACAGCTGGGGAGGCGTGCGATCGGCCGAGGGTGCGGCTGGCGCACTCGCTGCGATCGCGGTTCTGAGAGTCCGCCTATTCCTACGCCGGTATTACCCGGTTCAGGTTCAAAGGGTCCACCGTCACCGATCACGCACACATGTGCCGACCGCGGTGTCTCAGGAAAACCACCCCTTAGGTAGCCCGATTGTCGCATCGACACGCTCGCGCGCACAACCGCGTTGCCGCGATTGTTCGGCACACACGACGTTTGGGCTAAACTGCACCGATGGGCGAATACGAGCTGTTGATCGCAACCCTCGCACTGATGTTCGGCGCATCCTGGGCCAGCGGCATCAACCTGTACGCCACCGTCGCCGTGCTTGGGATCGGTGGCGCGACCGGACACATCGCTCTTCCCGAGCAACTCGATGTACTGACCCGTCCGCTGGTGATTGGCGTTGCGTGCACGATGTATTGCATCGAGTTTCTCGCAGACAAGATCCCCGGTTTGGATTCGCTATGGGACGCGTTGCACACATTCATCCGGATTCCAGCCGGCGCGGCGCTCGCTGCGGGTGCAGTCGGCGACGTGAGCCCGGCACTCGCGATCGCCGCAGGACTAGCCGGCGGCAGCGTCACCGCAGCGACCCACGGCGCGAAGGCGGGTACACGGGCAATCATCAACACGTCACCCGAACCGGTGTCCAACTGGACGGCGTCGCTCGCGGAAGATGCAGCCGTGTTCGCGGGGCTCTGGACGGCTCTGTCGCAGCCGTGGGTGTTTCTGGTTCTGCTCGCGGCGTTTTCGTTACTGCTCTGCTGGCTGCTGCCGCGCATCTGGCGCGGCGTCCGCGCGGTGGGGCGCCGCGTGCGCAGCTGGTTCGTGCCTGGCGACCGGCGCCATCGCGATGCTTCCGCGCCCCGCCCGGTCGGCGGATCCGAAACGCCGCCGCATTGACGTTCCCGGCCAATCCCGAATGACAAAACTGCGCTGGCGACCGCAACTCGCCATGTCCGCCAAGATCGCGACGGCACTGGTGGCTTGGGGAATCATCATCGTCGGCGCGTACCTGGTGCAGGTCGACCGCGCGATCGTTGGGGTTTTTGAAGGACGCCGATGGTCCGTCCCCGCGCAGGTGTTCGCGCAGCCCGAGGCGTTGTATCCGGGCGCCGCGATCGATCGGAGTCGCCTTATCCGGGAGCTCCAACGACTGGGTTACGTGCCCCAGAGCGAACTGAGCCGCAGCGGCACGTTCGACGCAACACCGGTCCATCACCCCGATGACTCGAACCAGGTGCGGATACACCTGCGCAGCTTCAACTTCCTCGACGCACCCCGGCGCGCGGAGAAGGTGACGGTGTACTTTGCCGATCGCAAAGTCGAACGACTCACAACCAGCGATGGTCGCGCGCTGAATCTGCTGCGGCTGGATCCAGCGGTGATCGGCAGCTTCTTCGACACGCACGGTGAAGACCGCCTGATCCTTACGCCCACCGACGTACCCCGGCTGCTGACGGACGCGTTGAAAGCGGTGGAAGACCGGAACTTCGACCACCATCCAGGCTTCGACCTGCGAGGCATCCTCAGAGCCGCGTGGATCAACCTGCGCAATCGAGAGCTGCAGCAGGGCGGCAGCACGCTGACGCAGCAGCTGGTGAAAAGCTACTTTCTCGACAACCGTCGAACGCTCGGTCGCAAACTGCGCGAGCTGGCCATGGCCGTGATTCTGGAGCTGCGCTTCAGCAAGCCCGATCTGATGAATGCGTACGTGAACGAGATCTACCTCGGCCAGGCCGGCCGCCGCGCGATTCACGGCTTCGGGCTCGGGGCGCAGTTCTATTTCAACAAGCCGCTCGTGGAACTTGAGGTCGCCGAGATAGCGACGCTGATCGCGATCATCCGCGGGCCCTCGTACTACAATCCGTTTCGCTTTCCGGAGCGCGTTCGCACACGCCGCGACCTGGTGCTGGCGACGATGCACTCGCACAAACTGATCGATGACGCCGCATTGGAACAGGCGAGCGCAGCACCCCTTGGCGTGTCGTCGGACCGGAGTCCCGGACTCGCAACTGGCGTCTACTACCCGGCGTTTCTGGACCTCGTGCGCCGCCAGCTGCAGACGAGCTACGACGACGCCGTGCTGGCCGGCCGAGGGCTGCGCGTCTTCACAACGCTGTCACCGCGGGACCAGGAAGCGCTGGACATCGGCGTCACCGAAGCTCTCGGCGCGCTAGAGCGCGGCCGCGACCCTGCGCTCCCGCCCCTCGAGATAGCGGCCGTAATGACCAATGCACAAACCGGCGAGGTGCTCGCATTGACCGGCGGTCGGGATGCGACGCTCGATGGTTTCAATCGCGCGCTGGAAGCGAAACGCCCGTTGGGTTCGCTCATCAAACCCGTAATCTACCTCGTGGCACTGGAACAGGGTTTCGATCTCACCACCCAGATCGTGGATCAGGCTACCGCGGTCACGCTCGACGACGGCAAGCTGTGGACCCCGCACAATTTCGACCGGCAGCATCACGGGCCCGTGCCGCTCGTCCGCGCGTTGGGGGATTCGCTGAACCTCGCCACGGTTCGGCTGGGTATGGAGATCGGCGTACCCACCATTGCGGAGCGCCTGGAACGGCTGTCCGGACACCGGGCGCGCAATCGGTTTCCATCGCTCCTATTGGGTGCCGAAGCAATGACCGTTACGGAAGTGGCGTCTCTGTACGGTTCGTTCGCAAGCCGTGGATTCCGAATGGCCCCCAAAGCGGTTATCAGCGTGCAGGGCGAAAGCGGGGAAGTACTGACGCGCCATCCAATCGCAATGACTCAGCAGATTAAGCCGCACGACGCGCGCCGGATGTCCGCTGCGCTGCAGGCAACAATGTCTCACGGTACCGGTCGATCGTCACGATTCGCGCGAACCGGCATCGCCGGCAAAACCGGAACCACCGACGATTTCCGCGACAGCTGGTTCGCCGGCTACGACGCGCAGCGTCTGCTGGTGGTGTGGCTCGGACACGACGACAACTCCCCTGCAGGCCTAACCGGCTCGCGCGGTGCACTGAAAGTCTGGGACGCCGTGTTCGCTCGGCTCGACATTGCGCCGATAAAAACAATGGCAAACGCGACAACCGTCGAATACGCGACCGGGTTGGCCGCCGCTGAAGACTGCGCGGCCGTGGTTCAACTACCGTTGGATGAGGACACGGTTTTGCGCTCGAAGCCGGGTTGTGATATTCCCACTGCCCGCACCAACGGCGGATTGCGGGGGCTGTTCAACCGCGGTCGCTGAGCGGGCCATCCGGCAGTCCGACGGAATCGTCAAACCATAGGAGTACGCCCATGAGCCTCAGCCATCCTTCCGTTCGATGCACAGTTCTTTCAGCGCTCGCCTTTTTGTCCGTTACCCTTTCCATCAGCGGGTGCCGTTCCGCACCGCCGGTACCGGTAGAAGACGCGACACCCGATGCCGAGGTCAGCGTGCCCGAACCTGCCCAACCCGCCAACACGGCTACTCTGGCGCTCCTGTCCGAGAGCGAACAGGCAATGGCTTCCGGCAATCTCGAACAGGCGATCAGCTACGCCGAGCGTGCCGTACGGATCGAGCCATCCAACCCGCGGCTGTGGCTGCGACTGGCAGAGTTGCACTTGCAACACCAGAACCCCGACCAGGCGATCGAGTACGCCAACAAAACGCTTTCGCTGGACCCCGCAGATCCCGGACTCACCCGCGACGCCTGGCTCGTGATTGCCGATGCAATGGAACAACGCGGCAATCAAGCAGACGCCGACGCGATACGACAACAATGGCAAACGTTGTCCGGTTAGACTCGCAACGCAACGCGCCACGGTAGAAAACACCGACTAACTGTCAGCCTCCTGCCGGAGTCGCGAAGGATCGACCAAGGCGTACACGCATGTGCTGCGCACCGCGCCCCGATTGTCGAGTCTGTCGTTGCGTAAAACGCCTTCGAGATCGAATCCAAGCCGCTCCGCAACTCGCCGGCTCGGCCAGTTCCTGTCGTCGATCAACAGCGTCGCGCGCCTGGCGCCCAGCGATGTGAACACATAACCGGCCAGTCCCCGAACAGCTTCCGTCACAAAACCATGACCCTGCGCGCTCGCGCGGCACCAGTACCCGATCTCGAACGCCGGTACTATCCAATCGATCGTCGCAAAACCGGAAGCTCCGACAAATCGTCCCGTACCGGCATCAAACATCAGATACGGACAAGCGCCATCGGATTCCCACGCTTCACGGCCTTCGAGGCAGAATTCGCGCGTGTCTTCCACGCTCGGCCGGTCCTTTGCCCAAGGCATCCATTCATGCAGCGCCTGGAACGTTTCGCAAATGGCTTCATTGACCGTTTCGGCGTCCTCCGCCAGCGGCGGACGCAGAACGAGCCGCGGCGTCGCGAGGGATTCAATCAGCCGCACGGGAACGCTCCGCCACCAGTTCGAAAAGGCGCCGCCTATCCTTGTCGTATCTTCGCCCCGCCACAAAGAATAGCGGAATCGCGAGCAGTGACAGCAGCGTGAAGCACACCAGCGTCCATGTATAGGGTTGGTCGACGCCGGCAGCGTGCAACCGATCGATCATCACACCTCCCAGCGTGATACCAAGGCCGAGACCCACGAAATTGAGCATCAGAATATAGAACGCAACCACAGTTGCCCGAATCTGCGGCGGCACAAGCTCCTGCACCGTGGAAAATGTTGGTCCATAAAACGAGCCGAGCTGAAAAAATCCTACGAACACCCCGACCCAGAACCAGATGCTGTCGCCGTCGACGAGGCGGTACGCCAAACCAAACGGCGCCAGCAACAGCAGAATCCAGAAAAGAAACATTGGTCGACCCATGCCCGTACGGGCGAGGAAGCGGTCGCTACCAATGCCGCCGAACAGGTTTCCGAGCAATCCGCCCGCGATCCCGATCCAACCAGTCCACAGGGCAATCTGAGCGCGTTCAAAGCCGCGCTCCTGCACGTACCAGAGCTGATCGAATGCGGCCGCGCCCAGAATGAAATGCATTGCGACGCCCCCAGCTATGGTGAAGCCGAGCGCCGGCGCGGTACGCAACGCAAATCCGAGCGTGGCGATGATCTCGCGAAACGACGGTTTGGGCGTTGGTGAAGCTGCGGTTGCCTCCACCTGATGACGCCGGGGTGTCTCTTTGACGAAAAGCATCACGATCGCAAATCCGACACCGATCGCACCCAGCAGATAGAAGCATTTGCGCCAGCCGATCAGTGGTCCGAGGTAACCTACGATCAACAGACTCAAACCTGCACCCAACGGTACACCTGCATAGTACACGCCGGACGCAAATCCCAGCCGAGATGACGGGAACCGATCTGCCAGAAGGGACATGGACGTCGGCGTCATGATCGACTCGCCTACACCGATAAGCATGCGCGGTGCGGCGAGCGTCCAGAACCCCCGTGCTGCCCCGGACAGTGCAGTAAGCGCGCTCCACAATCCAAGACCCGCTGCAATGAGCCGCGTACGGTTAACCGTGTCTGCCAGCACGCCCATGAGCAATCCCATTGCGGAATAGAAGACGATGAAGAACAGGCCTGTCAGCAGCCCGAATTGTGTGTTGGTCAGCCCCAGGTCCGGAACGATGAAATTCGCGAAGCTACTGAGTAACTGGCGATCCACGAAGTTGAGCACGTTCAACAGCGTGAGAAAGGCAAGAAACCCGTAGTGGCGGGCTTCCACCCGTTCGTCATCGAGTTGTCGATCTCCGCTCGTCACGCCTCTCCCCGATATGCCCTAGCGCTGTGCATGGGCCCCTTTGGATTCTCAGACAAACGTGCGGTGCGCCCGGGCGCATCAACGCACAAGCTGTAGCCAGTGCACAACAGGAATCTCGGTCGCGGATGCGAGGTGCAGTTGGCAGCCGACGTTGGCGGTTGCGATCACCTCCGCCGATTCCTGCGTTAAGCCGCGGATCTTCTGCCGCAGCAGCTGCTCCGACAATGTCCGCTGAGTGATGGAATAGGTGCCGGCGGACCCGCAGCAGGTGGCGGAATTCTCCACGCGGCACAACCGATATCCGGCCGATTCGAGAATCGCTTCGACCACCCCACCAAGACGCTGCCCATGCTGAAACGTACAGGGCGCGTGCCACGCTACGCGCGTTCTATCGCCGACACGCTGCCACGCCGAGCTCGCACCCAGATAGCGGGCACAGAACTCGCTCGCATCAACAACTTTAGACGCAACACTGTGCGCTGCGTCCGCGTAGTCCGGATCGTCTGCTAGCAAGCGACCGTAGTCTTTGACCGTAACACCACAGCCGCTCGCAGACGATACGATCGCTTCGACATCATCGAGCATCGGCACCAGCGCATCGACCATCTTCCGGGCGGTTGTACGCGCGTCGTCGTCGAACCCGAGGTGAAGGGGTAACGCGCCGCAACATCCTTCTTGAGTCACCGTTCGCACCCGCCAACCCCTGGCTTCCACGATCGTCCGAAACGCACCGGTCACATCCGGTGTTGCGGCGCGCTGGACGCATCCCTGAAGCACCACCACAGTGCCGGCCGTATCTGGCGTTCCACTGACGTTTGCAGACGGCAGCGTGCTGGAGGTACGCAGTTCGTTTGCGCTCCGACGTGCGCGAGCGAGACCTTCCAGGCTGCTGCGCAGTGGTGCAGGTAAAAGGCGCCGAAACGGCAAAGCAAGCGCGGACATCCACCGGAACAAATCTGGGTTCGGCATCAGCCATCGCAGGCCCTGCCTCAGTAACCGCTCTCGCCACTTACGAGGGTTCCGCCGCTCGACCGTCGCTCGACCGATTTCAAGCAGTTCCCCGTACTGCACACCCGACGGGCATACTGTCTCGCACGCCCGGCACGTCAAACATCGATCCAGATGGGTTTGCGCTACGCGCGGTTGGTCTACCCCCTCCAGCACATGCTTGATCAGGTAGATTCTGCCACGCGGGCCATCGCGTTCATCACCCGTTAACCGATAGGTCGGGCACACGGCGTTGCAGAATCCGCAATGCACACACGAACGCAATATCTCGTTCGCCCGGTGGCCGGCCGGCGAGGCGAGCATCGTTTCGTCGATCTGTGTCTGCATCTACGTGAACAGCCCGCCTACATGCCCGGATTGAAAATACCATCGGGATCGAACGCATGCTTTATGCGTGCAAACAGCGGCTCGATGCGTGCACGCTCCGACCCACCCGCCTCGCTCTGTGCATCCAACATCATGTCAGGGTCCTGCGCGAAAAAAAGTTCCGCGCAACCGCCGCAATCAGCGGCGTAACGATACACTTCTTCAGCGTTTACGTTCGTGCGCCACCAACGCAGTCCACCACCCCAATCGATCAACTGGTCCGGGTGTACGTCCGTGGACGCGGGCGGCACGGTAAGTCGCCACAATCGCTCGTCACTCGATTCCAGAGAATCGAAGATCTTATGCTTCAGATCCCGAACATCGGCCCAGTACGCATCACCATCGAGAAGGTCGCCGCCCAATTCCCGCCGGGCTTTCAGCACGACGTTCTCGGACCCGGAGAGTCGAATCCTGAGGAACGGAGGTTGGGTATCGATCGCCGCAGCAGACAACGGCAGCGAACGCGACGCCCAGGCGCGAATCTGACGCAACGCATCATCCCGGGACATCTCAAAGGCGAGACTCATGCTCAGATCCGGCAGCGGTGCTACGCGGAGACTCACGTCGAGCAACGCGCCGAGCGTCCCGAGCGCGCCCGCCTGAAGCCGCGCGACATCATAGCCAGCGACATTCTTCAGCACCGTTCCGCCGAACGTCAGGCGTTCGGCGAGGCCATTTACCATTACCACGCCCAGTAGCGCATCACGTACTGCACCCGACCACGGCCGTGCGGGACCGCTCATCCCGGCGGCAATCATGCCGCCGATCGATCCGTCGTCGCCCAGCCTCGGCGGCTCGAACGCAAACGTCTGTCGCTGCGCCCCGAGCATCGACAACGCATCGGCGATGGACGTGCCACAACGCAGCGTAACGACCAACTCCTCAGGCGCGTAGTCGACCACACCGGCATGAGTTGCAAGATCGAGGGGCGTGGCCGATGCACCGCGAGCGACCCGAGCCAATGTTTGTTTGCTGTCGCGGCCGCGTATCCGCAACTGACCACCGGTGTCGCGCGTTGCAGCCACCGCGTCCAGCACCGCCTCCGTTCGATCGCGGTCCTCCATCAGTATCTCGGCAGACCGAAAGGCGCATGCCCGCCATGCACGTGCATACCCCCGAGTTCTGTGCAACGCATTAGCGTTGGAACGCCCTTCCCAGGATTGAACAACCCATCCGGATCGAATGCTTCCTTCAGGCGGTGCATCTGCGCGAGCTCGGGCGATGAAAACTGGCCGCACATAGCGTCGAGTTTCTCCACGCCCACACCGTGCTCGCCGGTTACCGTACCTCCCACCGCCACGCATTTGGCCAGAATCTCTCCGCCGAGTGCTTCGGCCGCGGCGAGCTGACCCGGTATGTTCGCATCGTACAGAATCAGCGGATGAAGGTTGCCATCACCGGCGTGAAACACATTGGCTACCGACAGCTCGTACTTGGCGGACAACGTATTGATGGCGCTCAACACTTCCGCAAGACTTCGCCGCGGAATGGTGCCGTCCATGCAATAGTAGTCCGGCGCGAGTCGACCAACGGCCGGAAAGGCCGCCTTGCGGCCGAGCCACATACGCGCCTGCTCTTCGGGATCCGTCGACGCGCGTAATGCGTCAGCCCCAGAGTCGCGAAAAATTCCGCCCACCTCGTCCACCAGCGCGTCAACCTCGCGCTCGGTGCCGTCGAGCTCGCAGAGAAGAATTGCAGCGCAATCTGTGGGGTACCCGGCGTGCACGAAGTCTTCGGCAGCGCGTACCGCCAGGCGGTCCATCATTTCCAGTCCCGCGGGAATGATCCCCGCGGCAATCACTCGGCTTACCGCGTTGGCAGCTGCTTCGACCGTCACAAAGGACGCCAGCAGCACGGCCTTGCATTCGGGCGTGGGCAATAACCTTACAATCACCTCGGTTACGATGCCGAGCATGCCCTCCGAACCGTGCATTACCGCAAGAAGATCGGGTTCGCCGCCCGTACCCCAGAAACTCCCGCCGAGCTGAACGACTTCGCCCGCTGCATCGACGTAGCGCAATCCCACAACGTTGTGTACGGTCAGCCCGTATTTCAGGCAATGAACGCCCCCCGAGTTTTCGGCG
Organism: Candidatus Azotimanducaceae bacterium; assembly: GCA_965216695.1. GTDB lineage: Bacteria > Pseudomonadota > Gammaproteobacteria > Pseudomonadales > Azotimanducaceae. The sequence goes on from OZ244212.1 coordinate 1,497,212, forward strand.
ACGTTACCGCCGATCGAACAGGCGATCTGCGAAGAAGGGTCCGGCGCGTAATACAGCCCATACTCTGCTACAGCTTCGCTGATCGCCAGGTTTCGCACACCGGGCTCAACGCGGGCGATCGCGTTGTCGACGTCAACGCCCAGAATGCGGTTCATTCGGGAAAGGCCGATCAGAACACCTGTGGGATGCGGTCGCGCGCCGCCGGACAGCCCGGTTCCCGCGCCGCGCGGGACGATGGGTACGCGATGTTCAGCGCACACGCGCACGAGCTGACACACTTCCGCTTCCGTTCGCGGCAACGCGACGATCCACGGTTGCTCGCGAATGGCGGTCAGACCGTCGGTTTCGTACGGACGCATCGCGGCATCCTCGGTAATCAGAATATCCGGGGACGTTGCGCGGGACAGAGCCTCGAGAATCAGATCACGCGGCGGCATCGCTCGAGTATAGCGAAGCCCAGGGGGATGTGGTTCGATGAACGCTGCGCGATGCTGTGCGCAATGAGAGTTCGTCTACTCAGAGCACACTAAAACTTTACGCTGAACGTCGCGTAGGGGCCGGACAGGTCGATCGTGGCCGAGCTCTCGTCGGGAAGTGCGTCCAGCGTCATGCGGTACGCGCGCCAACCGGCCTGCAAACCGAATCCTGCGTTGGACTTCCAACCCACCTGGGTGTTGGCCTCGCGCACGCGTTCCGCCCCAGAGTCCGTCGACTGGGTCTGCATGCCTAACCAGAATCCTTCGACAGGAAGGCGCATGTGAAGCCGCCCATACAACATCGGGACAACGCGCTCGAAGTCAACGTCCACACGCTGCTGGTGCGTCGCCATGCCGAGCGAACCGTCGAGCCAACGCGCCGCAACGCCGAGGTCGACCAGCAGCGCTTGATCGAACAACCGATAGAACATGATTGCATCGGTCTGTGTAAGTTCGAGGTCGGTCGAGAAAAAGTCCGTCGCCACGAGCGGCACGCCCGCCATGACCCGGTCCTGACTGAGACTGGACATACCACTCACCGTCAGGTCCGCGTACTGAATACGCAGCTCCGGCAGATACCGCATCCTGTGTTGAAAGTCGCCGTACACGACATTCTGCAGTTCACGGCTGAACGTGGCTTCTGGACCAACCTGCTGTTCAAAACCGATACCGAAGAGCAACGGCGCAGGTGCGTGCGTGCTACCGGAAAGAATGGATCCTGATCCCGCCTGGCTCCAGCTGCCAAGACCGAGTTCCGTCACGAGGTGCATGTTTGCCCGCGCGGGTGAGACGATCGCCAACCCTGCGATGATCGCAACAAGCGCCACAAAGCGCTGGCTGAACGCCGGCGTCGGCACCCGAATCAAAGCCTGATTCGACATCCGCCGGGACAATCGCTTGAACAACCGCATGCGGTCTCACTCCGTCTATCGCACGAATCCACGCGTGCTCGAATCGCCCGCTGAGCGCCGCGTGTGGGCAGCTCCGTCGCTGGCATGGGGCGAACCTGGTCCTCGTTCGAGTATAGAGCGCAAGGCCGCCCGCTTTCGTGAAACCGCGCACACGCGCAACCCGACCGCCGTCACAGCGGCGTCGCGTAATGAACTCGAGGGACCGTCGTTATCGAGCGACCAGCGTCGTGCTGTCGTCGTCCGCTTCCTGCACCGTGAGCGTGATCTCGGGTCCGCCGGCGTAGAATCCAACGACGCTCTTGTGCGGCAACTCGATTCGTTCCACCTGCTGTCCGTTCAGCAGCGTGCCGTTCGCGCTACCGAGATCCTGCAGAAACCAGGCGCTGCCGTCGTACTCGACGCGCGCTTGGTAGCGGGAAATCATCGGGTCGAGAAGCCGGATTGCGCACGAATCATCGCGGCCCATCTGAAAGTCCTGCGCGAAACTGTGCCGCTGGCCCTGCCACTCAGCCACGACCGAAGAAGGATGGTATTGCGTGCCCACCACCATCTGATGGTCTGCCTCGAACGTACCCTGGTCGCGAACGATCCCGCGGTTGCCGAATTCGAACAGCCAAGCAAGCAGCGCGACGACGGGGGTCGCGGCAAACAGAGAAAGAACGAACACGCGTACCGTCCAGTCGGGCATGCCGACCGTGGGAAATATCTCCGCAGCACCCGCAGACAAACCCCAGGCGGCCACCAGATACACGCTGGTTACCTGAAACACTTTGCGCCGGCGCAGTTCGATCAGAAATCGCTGCGCGCGCCACAACGTGCGCCGCCAGCCGCTACGCGGCCCCAGCCTCTTGGTTTCCCTGTCCATCGTCCTGCCGATCCCTCTCAGCTGCTAACGGGACGACTCCGCTCCGCGCGATTCACCCGTAACGCTGTGCGAGGGAACGTACTACATCGAGACATTCCTCCGCCACTTCGCCGATGATCTCAGCGACGGGACGAACCGCATCGATCCGACCGCACACTTGCCCGGACAGCGCGATGCTCGCCTCCATGTCGCCGCCGAAGTACAGGTCCAACGCGTTGCCGAACTCGGCCATCGCGTTGGTTTCCAGATCCTTCTCGAGACGCGACGTCTTTTCAGTGCGAAGCGCTCGCAGCGCCGGCGAGTTGAAGCGGTTCAGAAACACCGTATCGGTTTCGCGGGCGGCCACGATCGCGTTCTTCCAGTTTTCGTGTACCGGACTTTCCGCGGCCGACACCATGCGCGTTCCCATCTGCACCGCTTCCGCACCGAGAGCCAATGCAGCTGCCATGGACGCACCGTCTACGAAACCGCCCGCAGCCACGATCGGAACCGAAACCTTCGAGCGGACGAGCGGCAGGAGCACCATCGACGCCACCTCCCGCGGATTCTTGAAACCTCCACCTTCGCCGCCTTCAACAACAAGGCCGTCCACACCCGCGTCAACCGCTTTCAGCGCCGCCGACAGGCTCGGCACCACGTGGAAAACCGTCAGCCCCGCTGCCTTCAGCTCGGACGTGTAGCGTTCCGGATTGCCGGCGCTGGTTGTCACGAAACGCACGCCCTGATCAATGACGAACTGCACGATTGCTGGATCGCGCACGAAGGCCTGCGCGATGTTCACGCCGAACGGGCGATCCGTCAGATCGCGCATCCGACGGATCTCTTCACGGATCGCGTCCAGCTCGCCCGACGACGTCTCGATAATACCCATGCCGCCCGCGTTCGAAACAGCCGACGCGAGCTGCGATCTGGCGATCCAGCCCATCGGCGCCTGAATGATCGGAATTTCGATCCCAAGCATGTCCGTAATTCGGTTTTTGAACATGAAACGACTCCAAACTATTGACCCTTGTTGACGCCTGTTGACCCCTGGTGGTCCTTGGCCTGACTTACGCGCCCGGACCGGCCCGAAACAGGATCCACATTACAGCGGCACCGGCAACTCCAGAAACTCGCGATAGATTCGCAATTGATGCGCGCGCAGCCGCTCGGATACCGCGGCAAGAATCTCATCGTCTGCGCACGTGTACGCCCGCCGGATCATCGGGACCGCCGGCAACAGCGATTCGTCGAGCGGAACGATCAGGTTGGCAAACGTGGCCCAATAGACGTCCGCTGCAGACAGCGCGTCCCCAACGAGGAACGTGCAATCCTGCAACCGGCCGGACAGCATCGTGAGCACATCCAGCACCCGCTGACGCGACGCCGCGACATCGGTTGGATTCATACCGTACTTGCGCCCGAGCGTCGTCGCGATTTCCGGCGGGAAGTCCGCATCCGTCCGCTCGTGGCCGAGCGCCCGCACCGTCATCAGCAACCGATATGCCCATCCGAATCCCATCTCACCACAGATTTCGTGCGCGACCCCGAACATATCCGCCCGGAGCACCGGGTCGGCCGGTACAAGGGCAGGTTGCGGCGCGAGCCGTTCGGACAACAGCAGAATCTGCGCCCATCCGGTGCGCAGTGGTTCCCGTTCGTATGCGACGACCGGCACGCTGCTGTCACCCGTCCAACCAACGAGCGCGTCGTCGGGGTCGCCGTCCTTTTGCGCCGCGTACTTACAGTCCAGGCCTTTCACGTAAAAAAGCCCTCGAGCGGCCTCCGTCCAGGGGCTGGGCACACCGCGCAAACAGACCATTCGCAACCCGTCCGCCACACGCGCGTCGCTGATGGACATGTACCGGCTCACTGCGCTCCCCTAATACTCTGCGGCGCTGATTCTATCCGAACATTGCGACCCTGCCAGCCGAACACCGGCACCGTGCTAGAGATCAACTGCCCGTGGAAGAATAGTGGCGTACGCCTGTCTGCCACGCTACAACCGCCACAAGTGCAAACACCACACTCGCAAACGGCGCCGAGATCTGCCACCCCAACGACGTACCTAACGGATCCTCTATGCCGAAAATCGCAACCGCCGGAAAGTAACTGATACAACCCAGCGGAATCACGTACGTGAAAAAGCGGCGGAAATATCTATGATAGATCGACAGCGGGTACTGCGCGGTTTCGGCACCTCCGTAGGTTAGTGTGTTCATCACCTCGAGCGATTCAGTCGTCCAGAACGATAACGCAGCCTGGAGTACGAACAGCGCATAGAAGAAGAGAACGCCAGAGACCAGCGCCGCGGCAAGCAACGCGACCTTCCAGGGGACCCACACAATGTCCAGCGTCACCACCGCCCAGCCGAGAATCGCCAGTCCCTGCAGTAACCGCCCCAGTCGGTGGAGTTGGAATTCGTTGCCGGCGATCTGCAGCAGCGCGCTACGGGGGCGTAGAAGAATCCGATCGAAATCTCCGGTCTTCACGAACTCCGTGCCGAAAACGTCGAAGCTTCGACTACTGGCCTCTGCGCAGGAAAATGCAACGTTCACCAGGCCATAGAGAAACGCGATGTGCTCGAGACGCCACTCCAACATCATTCCAAACCGGTCGAACAGGGCCCAGACGCCTACCGCTTCCGCCGCAGTGGTAAGGAACGAACCGATCGCAAGCAGGATGAACGACGCGCGGTACTGCATCTGCCCCCGTATGGAGAGCGCGAGCATCCGCCCGTAAAGGCGCACTCCGTTCATCCGCCCTGCACTACCAGCTTCGCGCGCGCTCGGGACATCAGCCCCAATCCGGAGGCCACCAGCACCCCAACCCACGCGAGTTGTTCCAGCAGTTGCAGCGGCACGCTCGAAACCGGGATGTCCCCGGTATAGATACGAAAGGGGAGATCAGCAAGACCTCGAAACGGCTGGTGCTCCAGAAACGGCTGCACGATTTCCGGAAAGAACGGCAGCGGCGCGACCATACCCGACAGCACGAGCACGACGCCCGGCATCAGACGATTCAATCCCTCACCCGCCAGGGTCCACATAAGGGCAATGTGCATCAACATCGTAATCGCGGTGCTCAGCAGCAACGTCATCGCTATTGCAACCGCAAATCCGGCCGCCGACGCAGCGTCCGCGGGCGGCGACAACGACCAATGTCCAAGACCGATGAACGGCAACACAATGCCGGCAAACACCAGCATCGGTACCACGCGCAGGGCCGTGGGAATCAACCGGAACGCAAGCGTACGCACAAACCAGTACGCATACAGATCCAGCGGTCTGGCCAGTTCGTAGGCGACCCGCCCAGAACGCACGTCCTGCGCGATCTCCGGATCCACGTTCCACGGCAGCAACGCGAGAAAGCCCTGGCCCAGCCACACGTACGTCACCACCTGCTGAAATGACATAGGAGCCGCGCCCGACGCAGACGCGTAAAACGCCGCAAATACCATGACCTTGATGAAGCCCCAGAAGACCTGAGTCGAGAAACCGGCCCAGGCGGCAACGCGGTACTGCAGTAGAACTTTGCAGCGCACCGCCATCACGGCCGCGTACGGAGAGACGCTCACACGGTTTCACCGCTTCCGTAGAGGTCCGCCACCAGCTCTTCTATCGGCGGGTGCTGCACCTCCAGATCATGTACCGGGTAGCGCGACGTAAGCGCCGACACGAACTCGCCAACCCGCGACTCCACGCGAAAAGCAACCCGGCGAACCGGCACGCCACCGGCGGGCGTACCGGGCTCGATCACCGCCACTAGCGCGTCGTCAAGAACAACCGGACGTACGAACTCAACCGTTACGCGCCGTTCACGCCGTTGCAGATCCGCGAGCGGTCCATCCAGCAGTACCCGGCCGTGATTGATGAGGATTACCCGATTGCAAAGCGCGGCGATGTCGTCCATATCATGAGTGGTAAGCAGCACGGTCGTGCCCCGTTCCGAGTTACGCCCGCGAATGAAACTGCGGATAGCGAGCTTCGACGGCGCATCGAGGCCAATGGTCGGTTCGTCCAGAAAAAGCAGGTCCGGCTCGTGCAGCAGCGACGCAGCAATGTCACTGCGCATCCGCTGACCCAGGCTCAACTGGCGTACCGGCACGTCCAGCAACCGCGAAAGATCGAGCAACGCCACCAGTTCGTCGAGGCTGCGGCGGTACCGGGAATCAGGGATCCGGTAGATGTCACGCAGCAGTTCAAAGGACTCCACCACCGGAAGATCCCACCAGAGCTGCGTACGTTGCCCGAATACCACACCGATACGCGCAACGTATTGCACCCGGTCACGCCACGGCACCAGGCCATCCACTTCACAGTGCCCGCTATCGGGTACGAGGATGCCGGTCAGAACTTTTATCGTCGTCGACTTGCCCGCGCCGTTGGGGCCGATGTATCCCACAAGGTCGCCGGGCTCGATATCGAAATCGATGCCGGACAGCGCTTCCACATTCCGATACTGGCGCTGCACCAGGCCTCGGATCGCACCGCCAATACCCGGTCGCCGCTCGGCAACGCGGAAGGTTTTGCGCAGTTCGCGGACGACGATTCGGGACATGGCCAGGCCGGATATCGCGGGCCGGCGATTCTACCGAAAACTCTGCTACGTCGCCGTGGCCGCTTCCACGCGATACGCCTCAACGAATGCGGCCGGCATCCGCGCCGGCCGGCCGCTATCGAGATCGATGCAGACATATTCGATCTCGGCCCGCATCACCGTATTGCCGGTATCCGCATGAACCACCTGAAACGTCCGCGTTGCACGCAACCGGTTGCACCGCGTGATCCAGTCGCCCACCAGCAATCGGTCCCCGGCGTAGGTGGGCGCGAGGTAACGCATACGGGTTTCCAGCACAGCCATCGCATGGCCCAACTCGCGATACTCGGCCATGCCAAGCCCCACGGCACGTGAGTGCGACCATGCACAACGCTGCAACCACGCAAGGTAGTGCACGTTGTTCGTGTGCCCCAGATCGTCGATCAGCGCATCCGTAACGTCCACCTCGATCACGTGTGGACCGGGGAAGTCCCAAGCCTGCGAGTCGAGCACTATCCGGCCCGGGACTGATCTCCGTCGCGCAGATCCGGCAGTTGATACCCCTTTGCATCGAGATCTGCGCGCACGACTTTTTTATCCATCTTGCCCGTGGACGTGAGCGGAATCGTCTCGATGAACAAGACCTCGTCGGGTAGTTGCCACTTCGCAAACGCGGTCGCACAGTGCGCCAGGACGTCTGCAGCGGTCACGTTCGATTCCGCGTCACGCACCACGAGGGCAACGGGCCTTTCGTCCCACTTCGGGTGCGGTTGTGCGACAACGCACGCCTGTGCGACACCAGACAGCGAAACGATGTGGTTCTCCAGATCCACTGAAGATATCCATTCACCGCCGCTCTTCACGAGGTCCTTCGACCGATCGCTGATGATGAGATATTCGTCGGCGTCAATCTTGCCCACATCTCCGGTAATCAACCAATCCTCGTGAAACTTCTCAGGTTGCGGATCGTTGTAGTACTCGGAACAGATCCACGGGCCCCGGATGAGGATCTCACCCACGGTGTCCCCATCGTGCGGCAGCCTTTCGAATTTTTCGTCGAATATATCGAGCTCCAGTCCCGGCATCAGTTGCCCGGCCTTGGCGACGTTCTGGAACTGCTGGTCCTCGGTCAGGTCCAGGTGACGCCGTTTCATCACCCGCCGCGACAGCGTAGCCAGCGGCGACGTTTCCGTCATGCCCCAACCCTGGATCATCTCGACACCCAACGTATCCCAATACCAACGGATCAACGAAGGGGGGGGCGCGGAACCGCCGCAGGTGAGGCGGCTGAGTGAGGACAGGTCGTACTTGCCCGGGTTGGCCTCCAGCACGGCCTTCACCCCCTGCCATATCGTAGGCACACCCGCCGAGATCGTAACTTTCTCGTCAGCAAGCAAACCCGTGAGACGTTCGGGATCCATGTACTTGAAGGGAAGCACCTGCTTCATGCCCAGCATCAAGGCGGACCACGGCAATCCCCAACCCATCGCGTGAAACATCGGCACAATACCGAGCAACGTGTCAGTGCCCGATAGTCCCATGCAATCCGTCATGCACTGCGTCAGTGTGTGCAGGTACTGCGAGCGGTGTTCGTATTCGACCCCTTTCGGATTGCCAGTGGTGCCGCTGGTGTAGCAGAGCCCCAACGGTGAGTTTTCGTCGATCTGCGGCCAGTCGAACCTTTCGGGCTGTCCGGCAATGAACGCTTCGTAATCGACCGCATCGGGCAGGTCCGTCGACCAGGGTGCGTCACCCGGTTCCGAGGCGACCACAATCTTGCGTACGCTCGGCATGCGGCCGCGCAACTGCTCCAGCAACGGCAGCACATCGGCATCAACGATGATCAGCTCGTCGCGGGCATGGCCGATGATGTACTCCAGATCCGTCGGCGACAGCCGGATGTTCAGCGTATGCAGAACGGCGCCCATACACGCGGTTGCATGGTAGGCCTCAAGATGGCGCGAGCCATTCCACATGAACGTACCCACCCGATCACCGACCCCGACACCGGCGCCTTTCAGCGCGTGCGCGAGCTGATGTGCCCGCGTTCGGGTATCACGATACGTCTGGCGCCGAACACCGTCAGCTGTGGCTGTCACGACCTCTTCGTCGGGTGCTACGGTTGCGCCGCGGTCGAGCAGTCGCGACATGAGCAACGGCGAGTGCTGCATAGCCATAAGGGCCCCTCCTATTCGAAACAGAAACTTCGAATCGCAAAGAAACGAAAACGAGCTGGAATCTTATCACTGTGGCATAACGCACTAGGGCCTGTTCATGCGGCGTCGCGCTTGAACGACAGATCTGCCGCCAATCGGGCACCGCAGGCCTCCAGCTCGGCCTTGCGCCGGCGATCGTCCCAACCGAGCGCCTGCGCCATGATTCCCGCACAACCCTCCAGCAGCAACGGCACTTCATCGGGCACGAACCAGGCGGCACGTAATCGCCGGTACACCACGTCCTCCAGCCGCTGCGCACCTTCGACACGGATTGCCCACTCAACCTCTTCAGTGAACACTGAACGGGTGAGTCGCGTCGGTGCACGCCCCAAGACATCGAAGGCTTCGCTGCCGTAAAGCCGGACAAGCCGGCGCGCGCCAAGCTCGTCGACGTCGAACCGCTGATCGACCTTGCGCACCAACAGCTCTACGTCATCGATATCGCCCCCGGGTAACGGTGCGAGCGGGTCCGGCATGGCAACCTTGCGCCGCAGAAGGTGCGCAACCGCCGCCATGACGTCCTCGGCCATCTTGCGGAATCCGGTGAGCTTGCCGCCAGCGATCGTGATCAGACTGCCCTGCTGCCAGATCTCGTCGCGACGCGACATCTCCTTGGGTGCTTTGCCGGGCTGATTGATCAAAGGGCGCAGGCCCGCCCACGCCGATTCGACATCGTGCGGTTTAATCGGATGTTTCGGGAAGAACGTATCAAGCGGCTTGAGAACATACTCGACGTCCTGCTCCGTCACTTCCGGCCACACCTCGGCGCCGCCTGCGTGGCGCGTGTCGGTCGTGCCGAGATACACATAGCGGCCGCGTGGAATTGCGAACAGTGTCCGGCCGTCGTCGGCGCTCAACATCACCAGATTGTTTACCGGCAGCTTCTCGACGGGAACCGCTACGTGAACGCCTTTGGACAGCTGTAGCCGCGGTTTTCCAGCGGTGCTCGGCAGCAGACTTTCGACCCACGGACCGGTTGCATTCACAACCACGCGGCCGCTGACCGACCCGGTTGCGCCCGTGAGTTCGTCCCGGTACTCCACCCGGCACCCATCGTCCGACGGATGGAGGGCCGTCGCGCGGACATAGTTGCACACGTCGGCCCCATCACGAACGGCCGAACGTAACGCGGCCAGCACCAGGCGCGAGTCGTCTGTCAGATACTCCCGGTACGCACACACCCACGGATACCGTTCTGTATTGAGCGCCGGTTCGTAACGGCGTATATCGTCACGCCCCCAGGTGCGGTGCAGGTCGTCTTCGAGTACGCGTCCCAGTTTCTCGTACGTCTTAAGCCCCGCCCGAAACTTCCACAGCGCCAGCCGGGACCGCGCAGGCAGCAGCATCCACGACGGCTCCGCCAGGTGCGGGGCCATCCGGTAAACGCTCTTGCGTTCCAGCGCCGACTCGCGCACAAGCGCTACATCGCCCATCGCCAGGTAGCGCAGGCCCCCGTGAATGAGCTTGGTCGATCGGCTCGACGTTCCGGAGGAAAAATCGTTGGCATCCATCAACAACGTGCGAATACCGCACTGGGATGCATGACGGGCGATACCCGCGCCGGTGATCCCGCCGCCGATCACCACCAGATCGAACGCTGCATCGGGCCCTTGAGGAAGGCTGCGTTGAAGCCGGGGGTTACTGCTGTGTTGCACTCGCGTATTACCTGAATCGTCGACCGAACTGAAACTGAAACATGACATCCGGCGCGCTTCGGCCGGTCCAATCTTCCGACAACGCGACGTGCCACCAGTGCCGCGCGCCGTCAAAATGCATCCCGCCGGTGACGGTTACCGCTGCGCCGCCCAGTTGCCGGAGCGCACTGTGCATGAGTTCACTGTGACCGTCGAGTTGTAGCGCGAAACGCCAGCGATCCGTGAGCGTCGCATGCATTCCAACGTGCGCAAACGTCGCGAACCGTCGTTGTCGATCCGCCAGGACGTCTCCGCGGCCGAGCCACGCGGCGCCAACCCCGTAACTGGCCGACAGCCAGGACAGCTGAAACGGCGATCGCGACAGGCCCTCGATCCACACAGCAACGTCCGTGCCGCCAGAACCCGCAAGCCGGCGGGCACGACCAGTGGGCAGTTTCACCTGCGCCCGGGCACGCCATAACGTGCGTTCGCGGGCGACGAGCTGCCAGCCGAGACCGGCACGCACATCACCCAGCTGCACGGTAGCGCTCGAGACTCCTGCACGTTCAGACCCTGCAAGCACCGCGTAATTCAACCGGTCGCGGGGTACGTCCGCGCGCCCGCTGTCGTCGAAACCGACCAAGCTGTGAAACTCATCGATCACACGATCGAATGCACCGCCGGTGTGCCACACCGCGGGCACTTCGAGCGACCATTCGCCACGTCCCCGTGAGATCGGGCGGGTCATGCGCAGCGTCCACCACGACGATTCGCCGTCGAAGAGCGCCGCCTGCGGCGTGCGTTGGTCGCGTCGGAGACCCGCCGTGAAGTTGTTCACGTGCTGAATTCTGAGAGAGGCGCTACCGACCGGTGAGGTCTCGGCGCCCCGCATCTCAGGAATACCGAAGAGCGCGGTCAGCGGCGTGAGGTTGCGAGCTGGAAACGGCGTTGTTGCGGCCAGCGCATTCGCCGCGGCCGCTACGCCGAACGCGGCCAGCAGGAGCCGAGCGGCTGTCCGCACGCTGCCCGCCGCCACCGGCAGCGCAGGAACGATGCAACGAAACGTCAACGCAGTTCCGCGAGCGCCGTGCGCTTAGCCCATTTGTAGTCTGCCTTGCCGTTGGGAGCACGGCGAACCTCGGGGACGAATAGAACGTTCTTCGGCAGCTTGTATCCGGCAAGCTCTGAGCGAGCGAAATCAACGACACCCTGCTCCTCAATCTGTGCGCCGGCCCGCAACGACACCACCGCTACCACCCGTTCACCGAAACGCTCGTCGGGCACTCCTACCGTAAGACAATCGAAGACCCCTGGGCAGCGTTTTACCGCCTCTTCCACTTCCTCGGGAAACACCTTTTCGCCGCCCGTGTTGATGCAAACGCTGCCGCGCCCGAGCAACGTGACCGTTCCATCGGCTTCCACAGTCGCGTAGTCACCCGGAAAACTGTATCGCACGCCATCGATCGTGCGAAACGTTTCCGCACTTTTCTCAGGGTCTTTGTAGTAACCGACAGGCACCATGCCGGATGTCGCGATCCGGCCGATCACGCCGCTGCCCGGCGCCACTTCGCTCCCATCATCAGCAAAAACGCGCACACCCTCGTTCAGCTGAAACTTCGCAGTGTCAGCGCTGCCCTCCCGCGTCGACACCGAGCTGCCCATGCCGCCCTCAGTAGAACCCATCAGATCCACGAGCATCATGTCGTGATGATCCAGCAAGCCGCGTTTTACTTCGGCGCTCCACATAACGCCACTGGATATGATCTGGCGCAAACTGGACAGGTCGAACGGCGATCCCTGGTCTCGTGCATGGTCCAGCGCGCCGAGTAGCGGTTTCGCGAAGGCATCGCCCACGATGACAAGATCCGTAACCCGGTGGGTGGCTACCAGCCCCAGAAGTCGATCCGGGTCCAATCCGAGCTTCGGCGACGTGACTACGGTTCCGCCTCCGGCCAGCGGCAGCATCGCGCCAAGCCACATTCCGGTACCGTGCATCAGTGGGCACGCCGGCAGGCTGACTCGCGGTTCCAGGCGTCCGATGAAATCGCTTACCGAACTTAGATCGGATGGCGCCTCGACTTCCTGCATCGCCCCCGCCATGCCTACAATGCCCGCCGAAAATGCGCCCAGTTCGTACATGACACCTTTCGGCATGCCGGTTGTGCCACCCGTGTAAAGCATGTAGATGTCGTTGTCTGCCTGCGCGCGCCGTGGCGCCGGCGCACTGCGTACCGCGGCCGACTCGAAGTCTAGCGCGCCCTGCAGCAGCGTCTCTGTGCCGTCGTCCACCTGCAGAAAGAGTTTGACCTTGGGCAGCCTGTCGCGGATTTCCCAGACCCGCATCGCGTAGCACGCCTGATAGACGACCGCTTCCGCGTCTGCGTTGTCGAGCAGGTATACCAGCTCATCAGCCTTGTAGCGGTAGTTGACGTTGATCGGACAGGCACCGCTCTTGAACACCGCAAACTGAGATTCGAGGTAGGCATTGGAATTGTGCAGATACAACCCGACTTTCGAACCCGGACCGATTCCGTGCTCGGCGAACACGGTTGCGAGTCGCGACGCCCGGTCATCGAACTCGCGCCAGGTGCACGACCGCTGCGCGCACACCAATGCCGGTCGATCCGGCACCGTGTCCGAGATTGCTTCCCACAGCGATGCAAAATGCAGATTCACCCGTGATCAACTCCCACACGCGCCAATTCGACCAACAGTTGGCGTGATTCACCGCCCGATCGGTTTTTCGGCATCTGCCAACATGCCCGATGACCTCGCCACAGGGTCCGATCCCCTGATGAGACGGGCGCTCTTCCCTGCTTTCATCGATGGGGCCGGCCTGGCACGGATCTTGTATCACCAGTGTTACGTATCGTAACGGGTCGAAGTATCGGTCCCACTGCAGCCCGCGCGGTTCCGGACAATCGTGCGCGCCGGACAACCTGAAATGAATTCTACCATCGGCGAATGACATGACTATTGCGAGTTCAACACAACGGACAGGGAACACTTCCACGGGGAAACACGCACCGACGCCGGATCGCGTCCAGCTCCGACTATCACGGCTGAGTTACCCACGCGCCAACCTGTGGGCGGTGCTGCTGCTCACCAGCGCGTTTCTTCTGCTCGGTCTGTTGGCAGACCGCGAACCGGCGCATCGGTTTGACGACACCGCTGCGGCACCAGCGGCTGCCCACCTGGCAATCCTGCCGACAAACCCACACTGAGGAACCCATGCAAGCGAGAGAAAGACGACTCACACTGGACAGACACGAAGGTTGGATCGGCGGGGTATGCGCCGGTATCGCACGGTACCTCGGATTCGAAACCCTGTACGTGCGCATCGCCGCGATCGCGCTCACGGTTGTTGCCACCAAATTCACGGCGGGCGCCTACCTGATCGCCTGGCTGATCCTGGACGACCGCGAGCGGAACAGGTAACGCCACTTCAGCCCGAACGCGACTCGGCGCCTCGAGCCGCGCCGCCCGGACAGCCTTCGAACGGTACAAGGCACTCGGGTACGCCGGGCGCGGCGTCCGCGCGTTCGATGAGCGCGTCGAAGTCGTCTGCCAGTTCCCCGAGTGTGCTCGTCAGGCGATTTCGTTGCTCGACGCTTTGTGCAGCGATCAGGTCGATCAGCAGCAACCCCGCAAGGCGTTCATTCGCGGCATGCACCTCCGCAAACGCAGCCGAATAGTAGTCTGGCGTATTAAGCGCGAGCTGCAAGAATCCTTGCGTGAACGCACGCGGCGACTCGGCGGTGGCCAGCCCCGTCAGCAGTGCGCGTTGCCACCGGCGCCGGTAGTCCACCCACAACTCGCGTTCGGGCGAGTAGCGCGCCGCCGCGCTCTTCAGGAGCCGCCGTTGCTGAGAGGACAACCGGCCGTTGAATCGTTTGAACACGTCTTCGACAGTTCCCATCCAGGCACGCTCGATCTGTTCCGTTGAGCGGTTGACCTCGTCCTTCATCCACCGCGCATTGCTGTGCTCGAGTTCGCGTTCGAAACGCTCCCGCTGATCGTCGTCGAGACTCAGCAGAAGCTGTGCGGCGAAGGGTGCGCCCTGTTCGATCAGCGCACGCTCCCAGCGTTCCCCCTCCGCGACGATCCCCTGCCACTCCGACCAGGACATCCCATCGGCCAGATCCCGCTGCCAAGCGCGCAGCGCATCGCGGTACCGCGGCAGCTGGGTCGTACGGTGCCAGTGCCACAGCACGTCGAACTGGGCGTCGAAGTACGCGCGCTGCGCCGACTCCATTGCAAAGTAGTCGTTGGCCTGCCAGCGGGCAAAGCGGTCGGCGTTATTGTAGAAAGTCTGTACGCCGCAGCCGCTCGCCACGCCGATGCACACAGCCATAATGCCAACGGACACAATCTGCGGCCTCCACCTGGCCGCGACGACCCGGAATACCCTCATTGCGACAGGAACCGCAGCATCCATCGCGCAACGAGGCCTGAATCGACGGCACCATTCAGCGAGCCGATACCCTGCCGGTAGGCATCCTGTCCGAGCAAGTCACGACGAAAGTTCAGTAACGCTCGTGCATAGTCTTTCGTGAACTCCGGATGTCCCTGAATTGTAAGAATCTGCTCGCCCAGCGTGAATCCGCCGTAGCGTACCCTGCCGCTGCCGGCGAACACGGACGCACCCGGCGGTAGCGCCACCACCTGATCCTGGTGACTTGCCAGCAGCCTGACTTCTCCCATCGCAGGGACCATCCAGGGTTCATGGTGCAGGATGTCGGCCGCTTGAACGCCCACGGTCCAGCCCATTTTTTCGACGCGCCCGCCGAAAAGTTGCGCAAGCAACTGGTGGCCGAAGCACACGCCTACAATCCTGCAGTCCGCCGACGCAGCCCGTTCCACGAACGCACCCAAGCGCGGCAGCCAATCGATCGCGTCATACACGCTGTGCCGGCTGCCGGTAATCACATAACCGTCGTGTGCCCGAAGCTCCGGGTAATCCCCTGCGCGCACGTCGAACGTTGCGGTGACAATGTCCGTTGCCGAGTCCTCCGCGCTGGATGCGTCCTCGAACAGCGTCGTGAACATGTCCGGATAGTCACCATGACTCGGTCGAAACTCGTCGCGCACCGAGTCGGTCTGAAGAATCGCCACGCGCATGCCGTCGGCTCGCCTCAACACAGAAAAACGTACGTCAAATGATCTCGAAGTAACGGTCAAGCTGCCAGTCGGTCACGTGACGGCGTTGCGCATCGTGTTCGACACGCCGAGACATGACGAAGTGATCGACAAAAACATCACCGAACAACGCCCGGGCCGTAACCGAGCCGTCCAGCCGATCCGCAGCAGCGGCAAGGTCCACCGGAAAGCGGAGCGCAGGCGGCAGCTCGTGTTCGCGCTCATAGGCGTTGCCGATCGTCTGCTCCGGGGGTTCGACGCGCTGCCGTATGCCCTCGGCCGCCGCACCCAGCACCGCGGCGGTAACCAGATACGGATTGGCATCCGCACCGGGAACTCGAACCTCTATCCGCTGACTCTGCGCAGATCCAGGAATCACCCGGATTGCCGCGGTGCGATTTTCGATACCCCAGGTCGCCGCCGTCGGCGCCCACGCACCCTGTACCAGCCGCGCGTAACTATTCACCGTCGGCGCGATCATCGCCAGAAATTCGGGCAGCCACCGGCACAGCCCGCCAACGGCATGCCGTTGCGCCGGCGTCATCTCGCCCGGAGAGGCTGCATCTGCGAACCAATTGTCGCCATCCGCATTCAGCAGGCTGAAATGATAATGGCCGCTCTGCCCCGGATACGCCATCGACCATTTGGCCATGAACGTTGCCACACACTCACGCTGCTGGAAGAACGCTTTCGCAAACATCTTGAACAAACCGGCGCGGTCGCTCGCCTGCAGCGCGTCGCTTGCCGTCAACGCACCCTCCCACACCCCCGGCCCGGTTTCACAATGCAGGCCTTCGAGCGGAACCTCGAGCGACTCACAGAGGGCGAGCAGACCCTGAAAATTCGCGCGCTCGCCGAACGTGCGCAGCACCGAGTAGCCGAAGTTTCCGGGTGTCAGCGGCACTAGATCGCGGTACCCCTTGTCCCTCAGTGACTGCGGCGTTTCACGAAACACGAAGAACTCGTACTCGAATCCCGCCCGCCCGAACAGACCGGCGTCTGCGAGTCGCCCCAACACGTTGTGGACCAGACCGCGCGGACAAAGCGGGTGGGCGCGATCCTGCTGAACAAACTCCCCGATGAAATACGGGCACTGTTCGTCGTCGAGCCAGCGCTCCGACGCGCTGATCAACCGGTACCCCGTGTCCGGAAATCCTGTGTGCCATCCGGTAACTTCCCCACCCGGATATAGCGCGTCGGCAACATCCCAGCCGAAAATGCAGTCGCAGAAGCCGCCGGAATCTGCCATCACGCGAGCGAATTTATCCAGCCTCAGGTACTTTCCCCGGATAACGCCATCGATATCTGTGAGTCCAAGTTTTACGTGCGTTACCCCTGCCGCCCGGTATTCTGCGAGCTTGCGATCCAGATCGAACGGTTCCGTGGTCACAGCATCCCTCAAATCGCCCGTCGGCTGTGGATAACTCTGCGGATAAGTCTTCGGCCGCGCAAGCGTTCCATCGCGACCAACGGTCCGACGATTTCTGACGGCACCGCAGATCCTCGGCTTTTCTGCATGCAAATCAATAGATTACGAATCGGAAACGTGCACTGAGACAGGACCAATACGTAAGTTTCCTTGCCAAATTGCGTCGGGCGAGCCTGTGCATAACAACGGCGAGACCGGTCTCCCGTCACGCCGATCACGTCACACAAAACCCAGCACGGCCACCGCGAGCGCGAGTCCCACCACCGCAACCAGCCAGAATCGCCCGGCGTCGGCCGAAGGCGAGTCGACCGTTTTTTCTCCGAGAGCATGGTAGTGTTCGGTCGCCCGGAGCGTGTCGTCCCAGCCGTCGCGGCGCGCTGTATTGTCGTCTGGCCGGCCGCGGCGAAAGTTGTCGAGAACCTCCCGCCGCAGCGTGCGGTACTCCTCCTGTGAACACTCGCCCGCCATGTGCGCGCGGGCAATCCGGCGCAGCCGTACCACATCGGGCGGTAACCGCATGAACTTCATTGCAACACCCTGAGTACTCGGAACCCGGTCGCACCATCCGCCTCGCCACTGTGCGATACCACTGACTGTGCATCACAGTCACGCCAGCTATCCGCGTGACTGCCGCCTGCCACATGCAGCGCCGTGTTAGAGCGCACAAACTCGCGCACGTTGCCCACTCCGTGAATGAGCCCCCACTCGTTGATCGGACCCTCGTCGGCGGGCGCAGGCCCACCGGTGGCGGCGCCCACGTGGTCCCGCGTGCAGTTGCGGTTGGGATCCAGTTCGCCCCCGGCTGCATGTTGCCACTCGTCAACCGTGGGCAGGCGATAGGTGAATCCCGTCTGGTCGGTAAGCCATTGCACATATGCGTCCACCAGCGCTGCGCGCACATTCGTTACCGGCGCGCGCAGCTCGAGACTCGGGGCGCACGCACTGGTTGCGTTGCAGAACGCGTTGAATTCGGCCCAGCTCACCTCCGATCTGCCGATCGCGAACCGTTGCGTGCCGCGCCCGGGTGGCGGAACCACGACCAGCTTCGGCGCTATCGCCTCGGCCATCTGCATCTCGTCGACGCAGTACCCGCGCCGGCCCGCTTGAGCGCCGTTGCCTACCAGATTGAGCAAGCCGCAGGGATCAATACGTAACCGCGTAACGGCGCCAATGCGTGAGAATTTCCTATGCATCTGCTGTTGCATGACCCGTGCCGCTTCCATGTCGACGGCCGCTAGTTCCTGAAGGCAGACACCGATCGCAGACGCGAGTCGACGTTGGACCGTCGAGCGCCGGTCCGGATAGGCATCGATCAGCCCCCGAGTCCGCGACGCGAGCGTATCGGCATTCATACGCACGCAGCTCATTCCATAGGCAGATGCGAGCCGCTGTTCGAACTCCGCAGCCGCGCGGCGTACCTGTTCCCGGTCCGCACGTTCCGCGGCTCTTCGTTCCGCCTCGTGCACCAGATCACGCAGCACCGCTAACCGCTGCGTATCACTCAGCACCCCTTCAAGGAATCCAAGGGCTTCCCGAGCCGTATCCAGATCCTCACTGGCAAGCCACCCTTCAACGCGGCGTTCCAGCAGGTCGGCCATTCGCACCCGGGTACCGTCGTGAAACTCGTCGTCACCAAACAGATCGCGGTAACGCGCCAATGTGCCTTCCGCATCGGCAATCCAAGGCTCCAGTTCAGGTGCAGTAAGCGCATCGAACACTGAGGAACTCACCTTCGCGTCGAGCATCTGCTGGAGCCGATCGCGGAAGATCTCCCGTGCTTGGGGAAGATCACCGTACGCAACCCCCCTCAAGTAGAGGGCATACGCCTGTTCGAATGGCATGGGGCGGGACAGCTCGGTGTCATACAGCCCGGCAATCGTACGCTCTACGTCCGCCATCACGTGTTCCGAACCATCGAGCGACGCCAGCCGACGCACCTCATCGTGCACCTGCGACTCCCAAGCGTCGTCGAATTCGGGGCGTTCCACCAGAGCACTGATGCGGGCCATCTGTGCATCGAGCAACGTCGACTGACGCACCTGCTGGCGCACGTCGCGAATCTCTTCGGGACGTTCGAACGCGCTGATTGCGAGTACCAGCGCAGTAACCGCGGTCACCGCGGTAATTGACGCGGCCCGCCATGGCAAGCGCCCGAACATCGCCGCTTTCACCTCCGCAACCGACTGCGGACGATCCTTGCGTTCGAAGGCCAAGATACGCTTCAGCATACGCCACTGGCGGGCACGCAGGCGCGCGGGTCGCTGCAGCGAAACCTGTTGATCTCGCGCTTCTACCGCAGACAGCCGATTGAACGGATGCTGGCCCGTAAGCGCGAGATACATCACCACACCCAGCGAATAGATATCGTCGGCCGGCTGCGGCGTCTCACCTTGAAGCATCTCCAGGCTCGCATACGCCGGCGTCAACGCCGCAAACCGGTTCATGTCGAATGCCGTATGGTCGCCCGATTCCGCACCCGGGACCGGGCCGTCACGAAACGCGCGCGCAATGCCGAAATCCAGGATCTTGGCCCGGTTATCACCATTGACGAACACATTGCCGGGTTTGAAGTCTGCGTGCACCAGATTGGACTCGTGTGCATGCGCCAATCCGTCGCAGACTCCTTCGAGGATCGGCCAGACGACGTTGTCTGGCAGACCGTTCGGAAAGGCGTCAATCAGGTCCGAGAGATCCTGACCTTCCAGGAGCTCCATCGTCAGGAATGGTGTGTCACCGTCTTTGTCGAAGTCGAATATTGCAACGATGTTGGGGTGTGACAGCGCCTGGGATTTCGACGCCTCGCGTTCCAGTGCAATGAACGCTTCCGGATGTTCGCGGAAGTCGTTGTTCAACACCTTGACCGCAACGAAAGGGTTGCGGTCACGCGCTTCGACTTTGCGAAGGTCCCGTGCCTTGTACACGGTACCCATGCCGCCGCTGCCCAGCACGTCCTCGAGCACGAACCGATTCTTCAATACGGCGTCGGCACCATCGCCCGTACGGAACGGTGTCGTGTCGGCTGGCTCCTGGCCGTTGCCAAGGCGCCAGTCGCTGCGGCTGCGTTGCTTGAAGCCCTGAGAATCTGGCCGCAGGACCGTCGCGTCGCTGGTATCGCGTCGCGTCATCCTTCGAGCGGCCGGACGACGACCATCGACACGTTGTCGCGGGCCTGCGTCTCCAGACAGTGCGCGAGGAGCCGGTCGGGTACATCGGTGACCTCCGCCCCATTGAGTTCACCTACGATCGTGCTCGGCTCCACTTCCCGGTACAGACCATCGCTGCATAACAACAACGTATCGCGAAGTTCAACGTCGAATACCACCACGTCGAGATGCAGCGCAGATTGCCCGCCCACGGCACGGGTGATTACATTGGTGTCCGCATCCAGCGCCTGAGCTTCCGTAACACGGCCGGAGTCCAGCATGTCCGAGATGGGATTGTGATCCCGGGTGATCTGTTCGAGCGACGATCCCCGCAGGCGGTACAGGCGGCTGTCACCCGCCCACAGCGCCGCGGCAACATCGCCGCACGCAATCAGTGCAACTACCGTCGTACCGATGGTTTCGCCATCGAACATCGCCCGGGCCTGGGTCCGCAGCCTCGCATTCGCAAGCAACAACCCGTCTTCGACACGATCGACCCGCTCCGCGAGCGTGCCGGACAATCGCAACTCGGCCAGCGTGTCGCGTACGCATGCGCTCGCCAGTTCACCGGCATGATGACCACCCATGCCGTCGGCCACGACCCACAGACCCTGTTCGGGGAGATCGAGAACAGCATCCTGGTTCGTCGAACGCTTCTTGCCGCGATGGGTTTGGGCCGCACTCTGCCAGATCCAGCTCATCGCCAATCACACGTGCCGGTAGTGGATGGCAGAGTCGTCTGCCAGCGGTTCGCCCAGACTGATCCATCCGCTGCCCCACAGACGCAGCGAATTGCGGTGCACGAAGGCAACCTGGCGATCTTCAGTCTGCACAAACGTGCCGTTGGTACTGTCGTCACGCAAAACGAACCCATTCGTACCGCGTTCCACAACAGCATGATGGCGCGACGTAAACGTACGTTGTACGCGGATGTCCACATCGTCCGCGCACCCGAGCAGAGCGCCCTGGCTGTTCGGATCGACGAGAGCGGATTCGTCATGCCACTGCAGCAGAAGCTGCGGCTGCTTGTGCGCGTCCATGTCGCGTGCTTCTAAAACCCTGCAAGACACACAAGCTTAAGTGCAGTGGATGCGACCGGACGTGACGTAACGCACACTCCCGCGGCACGTTCACGTTACCCGGCCACCCTGACGCCCTGGGGTGCGGTCGGAATCTCAACCCGGGCTGTGCACCGGAATCAGTGCATGTAGTTGAACATCTGCCGACGATAACGCGATGCCAGCTCGGACCCTTTCCCGAGCACGGCGAAAATTCGGATCATCGTCAACCGGCCGATGTCGTCGCGGTACGTTCGATCCGTGCGTAAAACCTCCATCGCGTGCTCAAGGGCCGGTTCGAACTCACCCGCGGCAGCGAGCCGCACCGCCAGCTGATAACGCAGGTCGAGCGCGTCCTGTTTGTCATCCCCGGCGTCGAGCGCAGCACGCAAATCGGCGAGCTCCGGCAAACCGGCGGCTTCCTCGGCAATTTCCAGACGGTTCTGCGGGCGCTCGCGTTCCGCAGTATCCTCCGGAATCTGCGCGAGCACCGTCCGCGCTTCCTCCAGCTCTTGCTGTAGCACCAGCACGTCCGCCAGTTCCACTCGAAACGCCTGATTATTTGGCTCTTCTGCGATGGCCTGGCGCAACATGTTGAGCGCGGTGGAAAAATCGCCCGATTGAATGCACTGCGCGAGACCCGCCTTGAGCGCGTCGCTGGACGACATCGTCAACTGATCGAGGAGTTCACGGTAGACGGCGTCCGTCTGCGGCCCATCGATTTCGGAGACGATCTGACCGTCGCTGATCACGCGCAGGCTCGGCAGCCCCTGTACGCGCAGATGCTGGGCGAGCGTTGGATCCTTCGACACGTCCACGAGTCCGAGCGCGACTTTGTCCTGATACGCCGGCAGGAGCGTTGCGAGGCTATCTCGCGCCGCCGCGGAAGGCGGTACCTGCGCTGCCCAGAACAGAAGCAGCACCGGACGCTGCCGGGATTGCTCCACCACGCTCGTCTGGAAGTCGTCGGCGGAGACATCGAAGATTGCGGTCTGATCGTTCATTGGATTGGACTACGGTTGTTGCGCTGTCGTCTTTTAACTGTTGCCGGCGGCTGTTACCGGGCTGTATCGCTCATTGCCCGCGGATACAACCTTGAGGTTGAAAACGCCAGATTCTACACAATTCGACGGCGGCGGGAGGGCTACGCGGGCGCAGCGTCCGCTGCAAGATCCAATTGACGGGACGCCACATCGATCCACCCGACACCACCGCGCTGCGTGGCGACTTTCAATGAGCGCACCGACGAACGCAGCGGGTCGAACATTCTCTCCAGGTGAGCCCGGGAGTTGTTCTGTTCGCTGACGTGACCAACACAGACGTCAAGCTCCGAACGGGCGACCGCACCCAAAAACTCTGCAGCCTGATCGTTCGACAGATGCCCGAGAGGTCCGCCTACGCGGGACTTCAAACGCGGCGGATACGCGCCGTTCCACAGCATTTCCCGATCGTGGTTGGCCTCCATCATAAGACCATCCAGATTGCGGTACTGGCGTAGGACGTGCGGGGTAACGTGCCCCAGATCCGATATCACGCCGATCCGACTGCCGGCGTACTGCACCACGAATTGCAGCGGCTCCCTCGCGTCGTGCGGCACGGTCACCGGGATCACGTCGATCGCTCCGAGACGGATCGGCGCTTCCGGGTCGAGTGTCTGGCCACGGAACGGGACCCGCGCGGCTTTCAGCGTACCGTGCGACGCGTAGGCGGGAATGGCGTACTTGTGCGCCAGGGACGCAACGCCGGCGATGTGGTCTGCGTGCTCGTGTGTTACGAAAATGGCGGCGATATCACCAGGGCGTGCGTCCAGCCGGGCGAGACGGCGTTCGGTTTCCTTGAGCGAAAAACCGCAATCGATAAGCAGCAGATCACGATCGCAACGGATCAGCGTACCGTTGCCGCGGCTACCGCTGCCGAGCGACGCGAAACCGATCAACTGGCGAAATCGCGGATCAGATTCAACAACTGCCGGCTGAGCTCGCGTTCCGCCCGTTCCCCGTCCTGATACACGGTTACAACCTGCTTCGCGTCGTCGACGTTCGCCACACGCAGTTCCAGTTCGGTTTCCTCGCGCTTGCGGCGAAAGCGACGCTTCTTCTTCTTTTCGCCTTCACCCAGAAACGTTGCCTCGCTGACACGTACGCCGTAAACACCGGACTCGCCATCCTCCTCGGTGACGTCCACTTCCGCCTTGGCCAGGGCCTGCCCAACGGCGGCCCACGCTCGCTGATAGTCCACATTCAACCTCAGCACCGGCAGACCCGACTCGTCGCGGTCAACACGCGCCTTTTCCTGCGTGGATATGCTGCGTGCGAGCCTCGATACCGTTTGTTCGGCTACCTTTGCTGCAACGTAGGCGCCAATCTCCTGCAGCAGACCAGATTCCGCGGACGGCAGATCCGATTGCACGCCCGAAAGATCCCCTCGCGGACGTTCCGTCTGGTTCCGCGTCAGGTTCTCGTTGTCGTGACGCACATGAATCTCACTGGTTCGATCCCGCATCCCCTGTTCGAGACGCAGCTGAAAACGCGCTTTTCCCGATACCACCGCGCTCTCACCGCGTGCACTGGCAAGTCCGGAGCGCACGACGTCCTTATATTCGTCCTGATCGAGCACCAGCCACTCGGTGTCGAGACGCCCATCCAACGCATCTTCCCAGGCGATTCCCACTGCATTCTCCGCCATGAACTGCTTGACCTTGGGCCAGACCGTATCGGCCGGCTCGGGAATCACCAGCCATTGCCTGGTGCCGAGTTTCTGAACGCGCACCTGGTCCCGATTGTCGTTGGCATAGAGCGTGTTCGGCAGTGGTGGTTTGCCGGGGTAGAACACAGGATTTTGTTGCGGTGGCGTATCGGGAATCGGAAAGGGATCCGTCAGCGCGCGGGTCTGCATGTCGTTTGGCAACTCGATTTCCTTGCCGAGCCGAGAATCCAGATAATCGTCGTTGCGATTGACGAACACGCCTTTGTCGTCATTGAACCAACCGCACGACGACAGCACCCCGCACAGCATCACTCCACACAGAATCAGGGCAGCAGTCGCGCGCATCGCTACTGTTCGCCTCCCAGTAAGCCGTAGTCCTGCAGACAGTCACGCAGCGGACCCCGCTTGGCTTCCGAAAGCGGCAGCAGCGGCAGGCGGATTCCAGGCGCGATGCGTCC
This sequence comes from Candidatus Azotimanducaceae bacterium, assembly GCA_965216695.1. Taxonomy (GTDB): domain Bacteria; phylum Pseudomonadota; class Gammaproteobacteria; order Pseudomonadales; family Azotimanducaceae. The sequence continues at coordinate 1,521,765 of OZ244212.1, forward strand.
CATCAGATGCAGCGCCCATTTGGTTGGCGTTGGACTCGATTCGCAGAACAACATAGCGTGCAGAGGTTGCAGCGCTGCGTCGATCTCGCTGGCCCGATCACGATCGCCTGCGAGATACGCTCCGACGAATTCAGCCATACGCGCGGGCATCACGTTGGCTGTCACCGAGATAGTTCCTCGAGCACCCAGTTCGAGCATGCGCCGTGTTTGCGCATCCTCGCCTGAGAGTACGACAAACTCCTCGGACACGCGGTTACGAATCTCGCCGACCCGCTCCGGATCACCGCACGCTTCCTTGATGCCAACAACGTTGGGAAGCTCCGCGAGCCTGGCCACCGTTTCAGCCTGCATGTCGCACGCCGTGCGGGGCGGGACGTTGTAGAGAACGAGTGGCAGTGTTACCGCGGCGCTGATCGCGCGGTAGTGGGCAACCAACCCTTCCTGCGTCGGGCGATTGTAGTACGGGGTAACCAAGAGCGCGGCATCGGCACCAAGCCGTTGGGCCTCGACGGTAAGGTGAATGGCCTCGTCGGTGGCATTGGCCCCGGTTCCGGCAATAACAGGAATGCGTTTGTCGATCACCTCGACCGTCCGCTTGACGACACGCAGGTGTTCGTCAGGCGACAACGTCGCCGACTCTCCCGTCGTACCCATCGGCACAACGCCGTCGGTACCGGCTTCCACATGCCACTCGAGGAGTGCATCGAGCGCAGACCAGTCCACCGCACCGTCGGGTTGCATGGGCGTGACGAGGGCTACGATGCTACCGCTGATCATCAGTCAAGACGTTTGAACCAATTCGGCGCGCAGTCTACTTGGGTTGCCAGGGATTTCACAGATTCGCCGGTTCCGCGTCAGAGCTTTCCTGCGCTGTTTCGACCCCACCGGGACTCGTCTGTTCCCTATCGGCACCCCCAACGGGCCCGGATTCGACCACGCCGTGACCCGGCCAGGCGTTATAGACTGCCTTGACCAGGGTCGCGAGCGGAATCGCGAAGAAAACGCCCCAGATACCCCACAGACCGCCAAAGGCAAGCACCGCAATGATGATCGTGATTGGATGCAGGTCAACGACCTCAGAGAACAGCAGTGGCACGAGCACGTTGCCATCGAGCGCTTGAATCACCAGATACGCAACGATCACTACGCCGAAATCCCAGGTCCATCCGAACTGCACCAGCGCAACGAGAGCGACCGGAATCGTTACGACGGCGGCCCCGACGAACGGGATCAAAACCGACAACCCAACGACCGCGCCCAAAAGCGCCGCGTAGTTCAACCCCAGAAATGTGAAAGTGACGAACGTGACCGAACCAACGATCAGGATTTCAACGAACTTGCCGCGCACATAGTTGCCGAGTTGCATCACCATCTCGTCACCAACGCGATTCAGCAACGGCCGATGCTTTGGCAGTAACGATTCAAACCACGCAAGCAGTTCCCGGCGGTCCTTCAAAAAGAAAAAGACCGAGATAGGCACCAGTACGAAGTAGATCAGAAGCGCGACCACCGACGATGCCTGGGCAACGGCCACCTCGAGCGCGCCGGCACCGTATTCCGCTACCTGACCCGACAGATCGGACAACCAACTGTCCACCTGCGCGTCGGTAAGCAGATCAGGAAAGCGCAGCACGAGGTCATTGGCCAGCACTTGCAGACGATCCAGAAATCGGGGCAGTGCTTCAATCAGTGCACGGAACTGGCGCCACAACAGCGGCACCAGAAACACCACCAGCGCAATCATTGCGCCGACGAACAGGACGAACGTGAGGTACACGGCCGGGGCCTCGGGCACCGAGAGAGCGCGGAACCGTTTCACGAGACCCTGCAGCAGAAACGCCAGCACCAGCCCGGTCAGAACCGGCGCCAGCACGTCCCCGAGGGTAAACAGCACCGTGAACAGCCCCAGCAGAAACACGACCAGGTAGATCGCTTCCTCATTCGAGAAGTAGCGGTTGATCCAGCCGCCGATGATTTCCAGAAACCGCATCTAACCGGCCGCTTTCTTCTCGAGTACGTAGACGAAGACGCCACTGTTCTGCTCCGCGTACAGCAGCGCGTGGCCCGATTGCTCACTGAACGTGCGGAAGTCGCGCTCGGACCCCGGATCCGTAGCCAGCACCTTCAATCGGGCAAGCGGCGCCAGCGCATTCAGGGCCAGTTTCGCCTTCAGCAAAGGCATCGGGCAGTTCAGCCCCCGCACGTCGAGCGCCTCGGCGTCGGGGTAAGGGTCTTCGGGAATCGGGTCGCTCATAAGGACATACCGTTCGCGTTCAACGCAGAAACTTCGCCTGCGTCAACCTCCGCGTGCAAACTCCGCCGAATTTCGGAAGAACGCCCATGATACCGTCTTTGAACTTTTGTAGGTGGCTAGAACTCCATTGGGTATGATGTTTTACATGCGTTTGCTCCATCCTGCGATCATCCGGGGTCTCGCATTGGTGCTGTGTCTCACGAGCCCCATGGGGTCCACGGCGGCCGGCCCGACAACAGACAGCCCAATAGAGCTGCCCGAACTCGGTGACGGTTCATCCAGCCTCGTCTCGCCCCAGATTGAGCGCGAGATCGGCGAGATGTTTCTTAAGCAGGTGCGTGCATCACTGCCTACGGTGAACGACCCGGTGCTGAAGTACTACGTCGAGCGCCACGTAACCAACCTCGCACCGCACTCCGAGCTCAAGGAAAAAGTGCTCAGTACGGTGTTGATCGACAGCGAAGACGTCAACGCGTTCGCAGCGCCGGGCGGTGTTGTAGGAATCAACCTCGGTCTGTTCCTGCACGCAGAAGACGTTCACGAATATTCTTCCGTGGTCGCGCACGAACTGGCGCACCTGAGCCAGCGCCACTTCGCGCGCGGTATCGAGCAGCAGCGATCCCAGACACTACCCACCATCGCCGGCTTGATCGCAGCCATCATGATTGGCGCCGCCGGCGGCGGCGACGCCGGCCTCGCAGCAATCTCGACCGCCCAAGCCGCCGCCCAGGCGCGTGCGCTCAGATACAGCCGCACGCGCGAAACCGAAGCCGACCGCATCGGTCTGAATACGATGGTTCAAGCGGGCCTCGACCCCAACGGCATGAGCCGGATGTTCGAAAGAATGCAGCGCGCCTACCGCTACACGCGCAAACCCCCCGAGTTTCTGTTGACACACCCGCTTTCCGAAACCCGGATCGCCGACGCGCGTACACAGGCCCAACAACGTCCGGCGCGTGCCTACGCTCTGTCCACCGACTATCAAATGATGCGTGCGCGCGCGATGGTCCACTACGCCGACAGTCCGCAAGCGGCGGTAAAGCGATTCGAAAAGGCAAATCGCGACGACCCCGACAATCCGATCACGGAGTACGGTCTGGCGCTGGCGCTGTCACGCGCCGGCGAGCACACACGCGCGATCACGCTGGGCGATCGACTGTTTGCGAGCAGTCCCGACAAGATTCTGCACATCACGAGCTACGCGGATCTACTGATCGCCGCCGGAAAGCTCGACCAGGCAATGCGATTGCTATCACATCAGCTGGTGATCAACCCGGATAACGCACCCATGGCGATGTTGTACAGCCAGGCGCTGATCAAGGCGGAAGACTACTCCCAGGCCCAGGCCGTGCTGAAGCGACAGAGCATCGTGCGGCCGAACGATGCGGAGGTGTGGTACGAACTCGCGGAGGTCGCGGGTCTGGCCGGAGACATCGTCAACGTCCATCTGGCGAGGGCCGAATTCTTCACGTTGCATGGCGGGTACCAGAAAGCGATACAGCATCTCGAGTATGCGCGCCGGCTCATCCCCGGCGACAACACACAGCTGGTGGCCAAGATCGATCAGCGCGTGCGCGATCTTCGCGACGAACTGAGGGAACTGCGCAGCTCGTAGCCGTATTGCGCGCCGCCGGCGTGTTAGCGCCGCTTGAAATCCAGCATCCGGTTCAGTGGAACCATTGCACGAGCGCCGATCTCCGGGTCCACAACGATCTCGTTCTGCGCCATCTGCTCCGGCGAACGCAGGCATTCGGCCAACTGTCTGAGCTCATTCATCGCCATCCACGGACAGTGGGCGCAGCTTCGACAGGTTGCACCATCGCCCGCGGTGGGCGCTTCGATGAAGCGCTTGTGCGGATTGTTCTTCCGCAATTTGTGAAAGATCCCGCGATCCGTTGCAACGATGAACGTATCGTGCGGCAGCTCGGCAGCCGCTTTGACGATGGCGCTGGTCGAACCCACGACATCGGCAATGCCGATAACCGCAGCCGGCGATTCAGGGTGTACCAGAACACCTGCGTCCGGATACACCTCCTTGAGGTCGAACAACGCCTTGGCCTTGAATTCCTCATGCACGACACATGCACCGTTCCAAAGCAGCATATCCGCGCCGGTCTGCGTCTGTATGTAGTGGCCCAGGTGCTTGTCGGGAGCCCACAGGATTTTCTCGCCTTTTGCGGCCAGCGATTCCACGATCGGTAGCGCGACGCTACTCGTTACGACCCAGTCAGACAGTGCTTTCACGCGCACGGAGGTGTTGGCATACACGACCACGGTGCGATCCGCATGCGTCTCGCAGAACGCTGCAAATTCGTCCGGTGGACATCCCAGATCCAGCGAACACTCGGCTTCGAGCGTTGGCATCACCACACGCTTCTCCGGAGACAGAATCTTTGCCGTCTCGCCCATGAACCGCACCCCCGCGACAACGAGCGTGTCAGCCGCGTGGTTTTTTCCAAAGCGCGCCATCTCCAGCGAATCCGATACACACCCGCCGGTTGCGTCCGCCAGATCCTGAACGTCGCCGTCCACATAGTAGTGCGCAACGAGCACGGCGCCGCGGTCAGACAGCAGATCCGCAATCTCCTCCCTCAGCTCGTTGCGCTCGGTAATACTCAACACCGCCGGTTCGAACAACGGCACCCGCTCCGGAGGCAGGCAGTAGTTGGCTTCGGTCATGGTCGCACCGTTTTCTTCAGCTCAACGCCAGTGTATCAGCTATCGTGCGGGCGAACGGCTGTGCAAGAATGCGCTCCAATCTGCTCTCAGCTCGACCATGCCCAGCATCCTGTTCATCGCCGGAACGGCGCAACTGGCCAACAACGACAACGCCGCGCGATTACCGGCAGCGTTCGCAGATCTCGGCTGGGAGGTTCAGATGCATTCGCACCAGAGCGTCGAAATGCACGCCGGGTCCGTCACCGTCGCCGATGCCGACATCGAATCCGTGGACCTCATCTGGGTGCTGGGGTTTGGTCCGCGGGCAGGTTTTCTGGACAGGTTGCAGCTGCTGGCGACGCTACCGCGACAGAACCGCTTCGTCACCGCGATCGATGCGCTGCTGCACCTGCACGGCAAGTTCCGTTGGCCGCACCTGATGCCCGAATCCTACGCATCAAGCGATCCGGACCGCCTCGCGTCGATCGTCGCCCAAGGCGGTATCTGGATCATCAAACCGGCGGCAGGCAGCTTTGCACGCGACGTCCACCGGGTGGAGTCGGCGGAAGCGGCGTTACCGCTGGTGCGGGAGATCACCGGCAACGGAGAATTCTGCCTGGTTCAACGTTACCTGCCCGAGGTGCGCCGCGGCGAGAAGCGTACGCTGATTGCCGGCGAAAGCGTGCTCGGCACCTACCTTCGAGTACCCGCTGACGGTCTGCGCGCCAACCTCGTTACGTCCGCCGGGGTGCGCCCCTGCCGGCGAACCCCGCAGGAGGATCGCATCATCGAAGAGGTACGCAACGATCTCGATCGCTGGCGCGTTGGGTTCGCGGCAATCGATACCGTGGGCGGGCATTTGATGGAGGTCAACGTCGCCAACCCCGGCGGCCTGATGACACTGCAGCGCGTGTATGGTCGCGATCATTCCTCGCGTGCTGCCCGGGCGATCATTCGGTCGCGCGCCCCGGAGCACGCTTGCGTTTGGACCGGTGCATCGTAGACTGGCGCGCTGCGGAAACAAGGGAGAACACACGATGGGCATGCTGGACGGGAAGGTTGCTCTGGTTACGGGTGCTGGCGGCGGGCTTGGGCGCGCGCACGCACTGCTGCTCGCGCAAGAAGGCGCACAGGTCGTAGTGAATGATCTGGGCGGCGATCGGGACGGTACCGGCGCAAGCACGTCAATGGCCGACGGCGTCGTCGAAGAGATTAACGCGGGCGGCGGTAAAGCCGCAGCCCACTACGGATCGGTTTCCGACAAAGAGGATGCCGCAGGCATGGTCGCTGCCGCCGTCGAGCAGTTCGGCAAGCTCGACATCTGTATCTGCAACGCCGGCATCCTGCGGGACAAGTCATTCAAGAACATGAACGACGAGATGTGGGACGTTGTACTGGACGTCCATCTACGAGGTACCTACCTTGTGACCAAGGCTGCCTACGACCGCATGATCGAGCAGGGGAGCGGCGGCAGGATCATCATGACCAGCTCCACATCCGGACTCCTCGGCAACTTCGGACAGACGAACTACGGCGCCGCCAAGGCCGGAATTGCGGGGTTCATGCGGTGCCTGTGGCTCGAGGGGTTGAAGTACGGCATTACGGTCAACGTGCTGGCACCGACCGCGATGTCACGCCTGACCGAGGATATTCTGCCGGAGCAGGTACAGGACAAGTTTCCTCCGGAAAACGTATCCCCGGCCGTCGTGTGGCTGTGTACCGACGACGCCAAAGACATCACGGGTCGCCAATGGCTGGTGGCAGGAAACAACGTCTCTCTACTGTCGTGGCAACTGACGCCGATCGCAGATAAGGACCTTGCGGACGGAACCTGGGACGTAGCCGATATCGGCCAGCGAATCCTGGCAAGCAAAGACGCATGGCCGCCGGTGAATCCACTGCGTGGATAACCGCGCCTCCCATGTGCCTCTCATGTGCCTCCCATGTATAGAGACTAGGCGGGCAACGTACGCCAGATTTCGCGTCTGAGCTGCTGCATCGCAGCATCCAGCGCTTGACTCGGATCGATGTCACACACGTGACGCGCATGAGGCGTACTGTCACGACGTTCGGCTTCGTCAATGCTCACGGTCAACCGAACGACCAGGTCCGGTGCCGCAATCCGCTGATAGCTGTGCCGCTCCGCAGCCATCAACCAACGCCGAGCCCCGCTGCGCTGCGCTGCGCTCTGTTGCGCGTCCAAGGTCTGGCTGTCAACCGTACCCGCGTGTACTGCCGGAAATCCATCGGCAACGACAACACCGCCGCGGCGCGCAAACCGCCGCATTCGCGCAAGCAGGCGTTGGCGGTCGTACGCCAGCAGCGCGCTACGGAGCAGATGCCGTATCGGCGGCTCGCGACTGTCCGTTCCCTGACCAGCATCCGTTCGTTCAGATACGTCCGTGCGCCCACCGTATGCTGTCGTTTCGACATCACACGCGTGCTGGCCGGGAAACAGGCGCTCAGCCAGCGATAGCAGACCATTGGGTAACCACGACACCAGGTTCGGTGGCGGACGACCGACGTCTACCCTCGCGACCGAGAGTTCCTGCGACAGCCAGTCGGTCACCGATCGCGCGAGCGCGGACCTGGCGGTCGCATCATAGCCGACAAATGCAATCACCAAGCCGCCACGGTCCAGGCGCATGTGCCGACGATGCCGTAGCTTGTTGAATAGCATCCTGCTGCCCACCCGCGCGGTAAGCAAAAAGCGGGACCACCTGCCAAGACGATCGTAGCGCGCCAGCAAACGCCGCATCCGGAATCCTGACCGTATCCGCTGCGTGATCGTCCCGCTGGATAGAACCTGCGCAGCCGAGAGCATTTCCTGCTCGGACAGCTCCGGAAGCAGCGTCGCGACCGCCCGGGCCATATCCAAGTCATTGCAGCGGCCTTGCAGAGATTGCAGTTCAGCAACCCGTCTGTCCGCGAGTCTGCCTGCCCGGTACAGGTCATACAGCGTCGTGTGTTTTATAAGATGCCGAACGACAAAAAGCCCGTACTCAAGCTGTGGATCAATACGTGCAACACCCTCGTCGTCCACATTTCGCGTCTCGAGAATTCGATCCGCCACCGGCAGCGCAAAACTCTCGAGAAGATCGTCGCCCGTGAACAGCTGCGCGGTGACATGCAGATTTATTACGTAGGCAGCGTCCGGACCACCCCGAAGAAAGTGGGTCACTCCCGGCTGCGTTGCGGACGCTGGGGTATGGGCCGGCACGAAACCCCGGCCGGAGAATTCATCGCGCACCTGTGCGAGGTTTTCCGGCGCGACCAGAATGTCCAAATCCGAGTACCCTGCCAGCGCGTCATCGAACCGACAGGTGTTCTTGAACACGCACCAGCGTGTTGACGCCATCGCCTGGAGAAGATCGCTCCACCAGTCGGATGCGGCCTCGACCCGTCGACGTTCGTCGGACATGCTCATAAGGTCCAAGACTACAGGACATGACGCCTGGCGGATTAACGAATCGTTAGGGTTCGTTCGGAAATCCCACGCTACGTAAGCAGCGCGCTTACAATCCAGCCAGACGACTCAGCTACCCGGCCTTCCAGGGCGGCACCGCTTCCCAATCGAACGGTTCTGCGCCTTGTTCGGTCAGTTGCCACACCTCTGCACGAGCCAGGCCCGCGTTCAGGTGCAGGAACCCAATCGTACCCAGCGTAGTGTCGTAGTTGTGCGGATAGGTCGGGGAGCCGGGATTCACGCACAGAATCCCATTCACGCTCGCAATACGCTCAACGTGGGTATCGCCGGACACAATAACGTCCGGCGTGCGCTCCGGAAAAAACCGCTCGACCCACCGCGCCACCGTGAAATTGGGTGGTCGTTCCGGCACCGGTACGTAGTGCGTCAGCCCCACGGCCAGCCCCTCGAGGTCCAGCAACCATGCGTACCGGACCCGCGGATCGTCCGGTTGAACCGGTCGGCCACCACCACCATCCTCGCCATTTCCACGCGCTGCATACACCGGAGCGATCCGCTCCAGTTCGTCGAGCACCCAGAATTCGTGCACGTCTCCGGCGTGGAAAATCAAGTCCACGCCCGCAAACGCCTCACCAATCTGGGGCCAGAGTGCATGCCGTGCCTCCGGCAGGTGCGTATCGGAAATCAACCCGATCTTCATCGGGCGTCGAGCATCGGAGACCCGTACGGGCGCGCTGCCCAGTAACCCGAACTATGTGTCCTTGGACCAGACGATGACGGGCTTAACCTTCGGCTTTCCGAGACGCTTTGCCGGCTTGGGCCGCTCAGGAATAACCCCGGCAGCCGTTGCTTCCGGATAGGCGGGTTGACGCGGCGCAAGCCCGTCGCGCTGAGCGCGTGACTGATAGAGATCAGATGCGAGCCGTTCATGCCCGCGCCAGACGTCGTAGGCTTCTTCGACGGCGGCGTCTGTCGGTCGGTGCACGTCAACGTGTACCGACTGGGCCCCCGAGCGTTTGACGTCAGAGAACTGCACTTCACCATTCGCGCCGCGCGACTTGTATACCGTGTCGGCCAGTGCGGAACCTGTGGCGGCGACAGCGCACAGAAAGACAAGAAAAGACCTCGATTGCATGGTAGATACCCCCGTTACTGCTGGAGATCGGCGTCATCGCTACCACGTCCGATCTACGTCGGCTGGGTTGCCATGAAACCTGAACGCCTAACCCTAACCGACAACATACTGGCGGTCCAGCCCGCCAATTTAGATCATTTTCGGACATCTTCGGCGATATCGGGGCGTTATCGATCGTCGGGGCCGGATCGTCTTCGATCGTCCGCGTCATCCGCCGGCGTCGTCGTATCCAGCATCCCGGCATCGACCCGCCGCACCGCGCGCATCAGCGTCAGCGCCGCAACAGACAGCATCAGCAGTAGGCCGCTAACCGCAAGCGCGGTGGCCACGTCCCTCACCTCGGCAATCCAGGCGATGGGTAACACGCCCAGTGGCATCAAACCGTGCGACATCATGTCGATGCTAAGAATCCGGCCACGCATCTCCGGCGTTGTCTGCATCTGCAGCAGACCCCGGTTCAGCGACATGTTCCAAGCGCTGAGCCATCCGACGACCATCAGCGCAAGCGAGGCCGCCAATGCCGTCAGCGTCTGCGCAAACCAGACGGTAGCGGCACCCCAGGCAATACTGGTGGCAATCAGCCAGAATGCTTTGCGTTTCAAGCCGCCCATTGCGGCCATCATCAACGAACCGATGATGGCGCCGACGCCCATGTTGGACATCAGTAGACCCAACTGGTCTGCGCCCCCTCGCAGGACGTCCTCGTTGAACGCCGGCAACATCGTGTTGATTGGCATGCCGAAAAGAAACGGCACGATCGACAGTAGAATCAGCCCCAGCACCGGTGGCGAGTGACGTACGTAGTTGAGGCCTTCCGCGACGTCGCGCAGCGGCGACTTACCGTCTGGCGCTTTCAGCCGCCCGGGAACCGACACCAGTAACATCGTCACCGCTGATACCAGGTACAGTGCCGCGATGATCACGTACAGAATACCCACACCGTAATGCGACCCGGTATCGCCCCCGGCAATCCAAGCGATCAGGTAGCCGGCAATCGCCGGTCCTAGGATTCGCGACAGGTTCCACCCAGTTGTATTCAGCGCCATACCCGTAAAAATCAGCCGTTCCGGAACCACCTCAGGCACGAACGCCTGTCGCGCCGGCATGGACAGGGCGAGTACGGCTCCATTAAAGAATCCAAAAACGATGAAGTGCCAGAACTCGATCCGGCCCGTGAGAATGATTCCGGCCATTACGAGCGTCGTCGCACCATTGAGCGTCTGCGCAATCCAGATGACGCGGCGCTTGTGCATCCGGTCGGCAAGGACACCGCCCCAAAGCGATAGCACCACCGTCGGCAACATGAAACTCAACGTTACCCAGCCGAGGTCCATTGCCGACGCCGTGAGGGTGTACACAAGCCACCCGCGCGCAATGATCTGCATATTCATCGCAAAGCTCGACGCCAGGCTGCCGAGCCAGAGCCAGCGGAAATCCGCGACGCCAAGCGCCGTGACGATGTCGCGCGCCGCCACCCGTTGGGTCAGCCGGGGGCGAATGTCGCCCGCGCGCCGCGGGCAACGTTCTCAGTAGTCAAGCCGGTACGTATCGCCATCTCTCACGATCCTGCCCGCCGTGGGCGCAGCGAAGTGGGTACCGAGCACCAGTACCGGCGCGCCCGAATAGCGCGCCAGAAACCCACCACGCGTACGTGCCGCGAGTTCAGGATCGGTGTCTGCCGAGCTCGACCATTCCGGGTGCGCAATCTGGCAGGGATGGTGAATCATGTCACCGGTGATCACCGCCTCTTCACCCCGCGACCGGACGTGCACACTCACATGTCCCGGCGTATGACCCGGTGTGGGTTCCAGCGCAACCTCCGCACAGACGTGATGTGTGGTCGCCACCAGATCCGCCAGGCCCGCATCGAAGATCGGCTGTACGCTGTCGGCAAACACCGGACCGTATTCCTGCGGCTCTGTGCGCCAGTGGTCCCACTCCGCCTCGGCGAAGAGATAACGCGCGTTCGCAAATGTGGGTAGCCAGCGGCCGTTCCTGCGATACGTGTTCCAGCCCACGTGGTCAACGTGCATATGCGTACACAACACAGTGTTCACCGCGCGCGTATCAAAGCCTGCACTCTGGAGTTTCTGCAGGAAATCGCCCTGCATCTGGTTCCACCGCGGATACGATCGCTCTTTGTCATTGCCGATGCAGGTGTCCACGACAATCAGATTCCCGGGCGCTTCGATCACGAAGGCATGGACACTGAGCACGATTTTGCCGTCCTGAACGAACGGTGCAATCCACGGAAGCGAACGTAGCGCTTCCGGCGTTGCTTGCGGCAGAAGGTACGGCCCGAGCGACGCCGTCGTCAGTTCGACGATCTGAGTAACCCTGACATCGCCGATTTTCCAGGTCAGCACCGCCCTCTCCTCGGCCGATCAAACTCTTCCCAATGCAGCACGGATGGACGCGTGTTCTTCTTCGTTCAGCGTGAAACGCGTCAGCAGCAGCGCAGCAAGTGAGTAACATACCAGAGGAACAAGCCCATACAACGAAACCATTGCGAGCTTTACGGTCATCGTCTGCTCGGCGTTCGGGCTGAATCCGGAAAGGTCGAGCACGAACCCGGTCAGCAGCAGCATCACACCCATCGCGCCTTTGTAGACGAAGTTCCAAGCAGCAAAGTACGAACCTTCCTTGCGTTCGCCTGTCATCAATTCGTCGTAGTCGATCACGTCACCCTGAATCGATGGGCTGATCGTACCGCCGGCACCCGCGGCCGCGCCCGCGAGTACGGCCATCGCAAACATCCACACCAGCTTGACGTTCTGCGAGTCAATGAACGGCAGTGCGAACATACCTCCGAATGCCAATCCGCTGAACAGCAGCGCGCCCGTCCACAGCCGCCGTTTACCAATGCGTCGGGATACCGGAATCCACAATGGCACCGTGATCGTCGAAGGGACCATATACGCGAGAATCAGCAACGGCGCGGCGCCGGGCATTCCAACCACGTATTGCGCCACGTAAAGCGTGAGCACGCCGATCGCCGCCGAGCCGATGTGCTCGACGAAGGTTACAACGATGATCAATCGCGCATGAACGTTAGCCCAGACATCGCGAAACGCACCCAGCGGACTCGCCGTAGTGCGCCCGACAAAGTCGACGCGTTCCTCGAGCACCGCCACCGCGATCACGATGAGTGCACCGACGGCCACAATTGCGATCAACGCTAGGTTGAACGCCACATCGCGCACGTGCTCCGGCCCCTGCGCTTCCGCACCGATAAGGATGTACATGCTGATCAACGACAGGATGGATCCGATCGTATAGAACGCGTGCCGGTAACCGAATAGACGGCTGCGTTCGTGATAGTTCGCCGACAGTTCCGCACCGAGCGACAGATGGGGAACGAACAACGTCGTCATTGCCGAGTAATAGCCGATCACCGCTACTGCCATCCATAGCGTCAGACCGGTACCGGAAAGCGACCTCGGCGGCGCAAACACCATCAGGAACGCCAGTGCTACCGGCACCAGGCTTGCGAGCATCCAGCTGCGGCGTCGGCCTAGCCGGGATCGTGTCCGGTCACTCAGATAGCCGACTACCGGGTCGGATATGGCATCCCACACCCGGGACATGCTGAAGATAATCCCCATCACCGCCGGCGCAATCAGCAGCACGTCGGTGGAGAACTTCATGACGTACAAACCGAGCAGCAGGTACATGTAGCCGGCACCCACGCCGGGCATGCCATAGGCAAGCACCATGCGCCATGGAACCCGGTCGTCCGCCACGCCGGTAGTCACTTGGGTGGCTCAGGCGTTGCGGATCGTCAGCCCACCATCCACCGGCAGCGTCGCGCCGGTGATGAAACTCGCGGCCGGCAATACGAACGACAGCGTACCGTGCGCCACTTCCTCTGGATCCGCATAGCGTTTCAACGCAACGCGGCGCCGCGCGAATTCCGCTTTCTGTTCCTCCGGAATCGCCTCTGTCATGCCAGTCCGGATCGGACCGGGACAGATACAGTTCACGGTGATTCCCTCGCCACCGAGTTCCACCGCGAGCGACCGCGTCAGCCCGATTACCCCCGTTTTCGCTGCTGTGTACGGACTGCCGTACTTCGTTGCGCCGAGTCCTTCCGTAGACGCAATGTTGACGATCCGCGCGTGCTCCGCCTTGCGCAGATACGGCAGCGCGGCGCGAATGGTGTGCGTGTGCGCCGTGAGCAGCACCGCAAGCGTCTTGTCCCACGCCTCGGTGTATTCGTCGCCATCGATCGGCGAGAAGATCGATATACCGGCGTTGTTCACCAGAATGTCGATGCCACCGAAATGTGCGGCTATGTCATCGAACACCGGGCCGATCGCGGCCGCATCCGCCAGGTCGAGGGTCCAGCCACGCACGTCGGCGCCTGCAGCTTCGATTTCCCCGACCACGCGCTGAAGCGCGGACTCATTGATCTCGAGCGCAGCAACCTTCGCACCTTCGTCGGCAAAGAGCTTGGCCGTGGCCTCCCCCATGCCACTTCCTGCCCCGGTAACCACAGCAACCTTTCCTTCGATCGAACGGCTCAGTTTAGTCAAGCGCATCTTCTGTCCCCCGCGAATGGCAACGCGCAAAGTAGCATAGATTTTGCGTGCTCGGACCGGCCCACTGAACTGGCTATACTGACCCAATCTATTGCTTTTCGGCTGGAATGTTCACCACGCATGCCTGAGGACCTCCAAGCCCTGGGCGACGACTTCTGCCGCTACTACACGACGCATACTGGCGCGCCCGTCGCATTGCAGCACATCGAGCAGATTCCCGGTGGTGCGTCGCGCGAAACCTATCGCATTCGCGTCGTGTGTGGCGACGCGGAAGAAAGGTTGATTCTCCGCCGCGATCCGCAGTCCAGTTTGATCGATACGGAGCGGGCGCACGAACACCGCACCTACGAAGCGGTCTTTTCCACAGAGATACCGGTACCGGAGCCCGTGTTGCTCGAAGAGGATGCCCGACACCTCGCGCGGCCGTTCTCAGTAACGCGCGAGATTGCCGGTTGCGAGACTGCGGCGGCACTGTTCGACAATCCACCGTACTCAACGCTGCGTGACGTTCTGGGTCGACGAAAGTGGAACCTCCTTGGACAGTTGGCCGCGCTGGATTTCCGGAAGCTCGGCGTTGACGCGTACATGCCCGTGCCGGAGCATGCGGCTGCACACGAACTGGCCTACTGGAGCCAGGTGATCGACAACGATGCGCTGCACCCCCAACCCATCGCCGAGGCCACGCGGCGATGGCTCGAACGTAACCTGCCACCACCCAGTTCGCGCATGAGTCTGGTTCACGGCGACTACCGGTCGGGCAACTTCCTGTTCGATACCGACGGCGAAATTCGCGGTGTGCTCGATTGGGAGATGGCGCACATAGGCGACCCGCTGGAAGATCTCGCCTGGTCGCTCGATCCGCTTTGGTCCTGGAATTCGCCCGAGCTGGCCGGTGGTTTGCTGCCGCGGGATCAGGCGATCACACTCTGGGAGGAAAGCGCGGGTGTGCACGTGGAGCGCAGCACCTTTCGCTGGTGGCAGGTGTTTGCGTCCTACAAAGCGCTCGCTATCTGGATCTCGTCCACCGAAGATTTCGCCAATGGCGCCAGCAAGGAACCGATTTTGGCGTTGGCCGGATGGATCATGACGGACCGGCAAAACCGGATTCTGGTGGACCGGCTGAATCCCGCAAGCGAGCACCGTCTTGTGGAGGCACTATTGTGATCCCATCGCCCGCCCAGGCGCTCGCGGAGCTGGCGCTCAAACTCGCCCGAGAGACGGCGCCCGCCTGCGGTACGCCCTACGCACGCGCAAACACCGAAATGACATCGCAGCTGCTCCTTGCACTGGCTCGGGAGGCGGAAACCGGCGTCGCGGCGCGAATGCTCGACATAGAAGATATGCGAGGTCTGCTGGAACGCGGGGCACGCGCCGCTAGCGGACATTCAACGCCGGATGCCTCAGCGTGGGAGAACTACGCCGAACTGCAACCAGACAGCCTGTCGCTGAGTGACGTGACACGGCTGCACGGCGAGGGCCTGCGGCGGCTGATTGCCCTGCATGCCTGGGCGGAACAGAACGACCGCGAACTCGACCACGACGTATGGCAATGGCTGAGCGTACACACGGCGCGCCACGCGTATCCGGATTGAGCTTCTTCGGAGGACCGGACGCGTCAGGTTGCATCCCTCGAAGCAAAGTACAAATAGGCGGGTAGCGCACAACTCAACCCTATCGACAGATTGACGAGCACGAATGGCCACGGCGCGGGCCCGCTTCGGCTGAACATCCACAGCCAGAACACGACCGACGAGATCAGAAGATCTGCAGAAAATCCGCCGGCAGCGCCGTTGGCGAACAACGCCTGCAGAAAGCCGCTGAGACTCGCACCGTTTTCCCCGAAGAACCCTGCAAAAAATATCCAAGGCACCACTGCACCGAGCACAGCCAGAATCAGATACCACAGCCGCATGAATCGCTCCCGAACGTTGATCTCCGCGCCAGTGTCCGACGGCTGGATAATCGCAGCAATTACCTGGGGCGTAATCGCAGCCCAACCACACTGCGCTAGGATGGGCGCACCGAACGACACCGGGTTCGCTCATGACTACCGCTCGAGCCGCCACCACTACCGCGCCCCCCTTCGGCCGGCTGCTTAAACAGTGGCGCACGCACCGTCGATTGAGCCAGCTCGAACTGGCGCTGGTGAGCGATATCTCACAACGGCACATCAGCTTCCTGGAGACGGGCCGAGCGAATCCGAGTCGGAACATGGTTCTGACGCTCTCGCACGCGCTGCGTGTGCCGCTGCGCGAACGCAACGCGCTGTTGCAAACCGCGGGGTTCGCGGCAGCGTACTCAGATCAGGATCTGGATGACGATACGCTGGCCGTCTACCAGGGCGCACTGGAAAAATTGCTGCGCCACCACGAACCCTTTCCCGCGTTTGTCGTGGACGGGCGCTGGAATCTGCGCATGCAGAATCAGGCAGCCATCCTGTTCTTCAGCCGTTTCTTCGACTTGGAGCAACTTGCCGCACATCAGGATTTTCAAATCGTACGGATCTGCATGTCGGACAACGGTTTAAGACCTTACGTCGCGAACTGGCACGAACTGATGCAGGCGCTGCTGCAACGGTGCCGGCGGGCATTGCTTGATAATCCCATGGACCTAACACTCCAGGCGCTGATCGATGAGATTCTGGAACATCGCGACGCGCTGCCTGTGTGGCGCTGCCCGGATTGGTCGACACCACCGTCGCCTGTGGTACCGATGACCATCCGCGACGGCGATGCCGTCTGGAATACCTTCACGATGCTCGCGCATTTCGGCAATCCGCAGCACGTAACGCTGGAAGAGCTGGCGCTGGAAACACTGTATCCAGCGGACGAGAAGACCGAGCGCCAATTCACCGAACTCGCAGCAACCGTACACTAAAGAAGCTCGGGTGCGGGTGCGGTTGCATAACTGTATATGCGTACAGTATTGTGGTCTGCCGAGCCGATGGTGGATCGATCCAAATGCGAACGCCTCCCACGTTTAGACTCCGGCGCCTGCACAAACAACGCCGACAACGAACCAAACCGCCCTCGATTCTATGCGACTCCGAACTGGCATCCGCTCTCGGGTGCTCCGAGGTGATGCTGGAAGTCACGCTTGAACGGCGCGGTATTCCTTACCACAAGGACACGAGCGGCCGGGTATGGTCGTCCGAGATCTCACTCGTGGAACGCTAGGGCCTGCGCACGCCACGAAGAAATCGGCGCCGGAAGGGTGGTGGGTCGTCTGGGGCTCGAACCCAGGACCAACGGGTTAAAAGCCCGGTGCTCTACCAACTGAGCTAACGACCCTGAAAAAGAGCGCGAATTGTATGCGCGGCTCCGCACACACACAAGGCGCGTTCGGCGCGTTCACGCTCCGTGGATCGACCCCTACCTGTATCGCGTCGGATCCGCGACGCCGGCGGCTGCGAATCCGTCCCGGCGGATGCGGCAACTGTCGCATACACCGCACGCTAAGCCGTCGGGATCAGCCTGGTAGCACGACACGGTCAGCGAATAGTCCACACCCAACGCCATACCACGCCGGATGATCGACGCTTTATCCAGATCGATCAACGGCGCGCAGATCCGGATCGGCTCTCCGTCCACTCCGACGCGCGTGGCCACGTCGGCAAGCCTCTGAAAAGCTGCAATGAAATCGGGCCTGCAGTCCGGATAGCCGGAGTAGTCCACCGCGTTCACGCCAATGTAGATGTCGCGCGCGCGAACCGTTTCCGCGAGCGCAAGCGCCACACTGAGCATCACGGTGTTACGCGCCGGAACGTAGGTTACCGGGATACCCGTAGTCGGCTTCTCCGGCACCGGAATACCGGGATCGGTGAGCGCGGAGCCACCGAATGCGGATAGATCCAGTTGCATCTCGCGATGTTCGCAACCTGCAAGCACCCGCACGACATTGCGGGCCGCATCCAGTTCGCTCGCGTGCCGCTGCCCGTAATGAAGTGACAACGCGACACAATCGGCGCCATCGGCCACAGCCTGGGCAAGCACGGTTGCCGAATCCAGACCTCCCGACACCAGCACCACTGCGCGTCTGCTCACACTCTCTCCGCTGTTCTCGGCTGTTCTCGGCTGTTCTCGGTTAGCGTCCCGCTTCACCGCCCCAAAGCAGCTTGTGCAGTTGAATCTGCAACCGTCCGCGGATGCGATCGCGAAGCATCCATTCGGCGAGTTCCGCAGGTTCCAAACCTGGCGTCACCGGCGAAAGGAGCACGTCGCTGACACGTTCGAACAGGTTGCGTGTTTCGCACTGCAACCTTGCCCATTCGTAGTCGTTGCGATCGCAGATCACGAACTTCAACTGATCGCGCGGCGTGCACCAGTCGAGATTGTCCCAGAGGTTGCGGTGACATTCGCCCGATGCCGGCGTTTTGATATCCAGGATCTTCACGACACGTGTGTCCACCGCGTCGACCGGCAGTGCACCGCTGGTCTCCAAGGACACGTCAAAGCCTGCGTTGCATAACGCGGTCAGCAAAGCCAGCGCCGCGGATTGCGCAAGCGGCTCTCCGCCCGTGACGGTCACGTAAGGAACGCCGAACGCAGCAACCTCGGTGATCAGTTCGGAAACCGTGCGCCGGTGCCCTCCCTCGAACGCGTACGCGGTGTCGCAGTACCCGCAACGAAGCGGACAACCAGTGAGCCGAACGAACACCGTCGGCAGACCGCTGCGCGTGCTCTCGCCCTGCAGCGACAGGAAAACTTCGGTGATGCGCAGCGAGGCCGCGCAAACGTCGGAGGAGTGATCCATGCCGAATCGCAATCTGCGTGGAGTTACAACAACTCCGCAGCGTAGTTCTTGGCAAGACCCGCCGCCGAGCTGCGCGGATGTTCCGCCTGCACGCGATTCAGATATTCCAGCGCACGATCGTTGTCACCCAGCCGATGGTACGCCACTCCCATCTTGTAAAGTGCATCGGGAAGCTTGCCATGCCCGGGATACTCGTTGATCACATGTGCAAAAGACCGACGCGCGTTCTCGTCGTCCGCCGTTGCCAGATATAACTCACCCAGCCAGTAGTACGCGTTAGGCGTGTACTCGCCGCCCGGGAAGTCGACGACGAATCGGCTGAACGAAACGATCGATTCGTCGAACTGCCGCTCTTTCATCAGATTGAACGCTGCGGTATAGCGATCGCGTTCACCGTCAGATGCCGGCGACGTGCCGCCTGTGGACGCACCCGATGGCAGATCTCCTGCTGGAGAATCTCCAACGGTGACAACACCATCCGCGGATCTGCGGATAGGGGTCGCGGCCACAACGTCGCTGCCTGCAGACGCCGTCGCAACGCGACGGTCGAGGTCCATGTACTGTTCACGCTGCGTTTCCGTCAGCATTCTCAGCTGATACTGCTGCTCCTCAACCTGCCCGCGCAGCGTCTGAACTTCCTGCTGCAGCACCTGCAGCTGGTAGTACAGATTGGTAAGCCGGCTGGTGTCCTCCGCCGCTGGAGCCGCGGTGTCGGCACGCGTGCTGCCCCGCGACTCCTCGACAGGCGCCGCCGCATTACCGGCCGCCGCGGATCCGCACATCACGATCAGCGCCCAAACGCGCGTCATCCGACGCGCGCTGCGGCAAAAGCGATGTGATAGCAACCGCATCGGCTCAGCGGTAACTCAGCACGGCGCGTCGGTTACGGCTCCACGCGCTCTCGGTGTGACCCGCATCTTCGGGCCGTTCTTCACCGTAACTGACGTTTTCCATCCGACCTGAATTGACACCAGCGGATTCGAGAAACCGTGTAACGGAATCTGCACGACGTTCGCCAAGCGCCAGGTTGTACTCTCGCGTGCCGCGCTCATCGCAATGACCCTCGACTACGAGTCGCTTGTCCGAGTTGTCACGGAGCACCCGGGCATGCTTCTCGAGGATACCGAGATCTCCAGGGCTCAGAACGGCCCGGTCGTAGTCGAAGTAGAACACCATCTTGAGAGGCTGCCCGGTGTCGGGATCCAGCGGGACGCCGTTTGCATCGAACGCAGGCGGCGGAGCCGGCGGCGGGGGCTCAACCGGTCGGGTGGTGGTATCCGTCGTATCCGGCGGTTCGACGGGCTGCTGCGGCTCGGCCTCCGGGGGACTGCCTGCGCAGCCGGCCACAACCATTGCTACAAGCGCCATTCCGGCGGCGCGTAGTACCCACTCTTTGGTCATTTAGGTCTCCTGTGATTTTCAACCCTGTGCAGGTTTGCCATGAGGTTGTCAAAAGGTCTGCATTGAAAGGCGCGTTCGACGATCATTTCGAAATTCGCGTGCGTCGTACCGAGGGATTGTCGATATAGGGCGACCACGCCGGCTCACGTACATCACCGGATGAGGAAGGCAAGCGGTACTTCACCCGTCCGTCGATCGACACCACGCCTAGTATACCTCTGCCATCATGTTGCGTCGCATAAATTAACATGGCGCCGTTGGGTGCCAGCGAGGGCGATTCGTCGAGCCGCGTCTGTGTAAGCACACGTACATCGTCCCGCGCCAGGTCCATCCACGCAATGTGGAACACGCCGTCGTCACGATGCACAAATACCATGTGCTCGCCGGTTTCCATCATCTGCCCACGGGCGTTGTAGTCACCGCGGAAGGTCAGCCGCTCGACCAGGTTGGTGGCCAGTTCCAGACGATAGATCTGTGGCTGTCCGGCCCGGCTCGACGTGAAGATCAGGCTCTTGCCGTCCGGCGCCCAGCTCGGCTCCGTATCGATCTCATAGTGCTCGGTAATGCGGCGCAGGCTGCGAGAGCCCAGATCCATCAGATAGATCTCGGGGTTACCGTCTTTCGATAACACCATCGCCATCTGTCGGCCATCCGGCGAGAACGCCGGTGCACCGTTGATCCCCTTGAAGTTGGTGATGCGTTCCCGCGCACCGGATCGAAGATCGTGCAGTACGATCGATGGCCTGCCGGTTTCGAACGAGACATAGGCCACCCGCTGGCCGTCCGGCGCCCAGCGAGCCGACAGAATGGGCTCGTTGGAAGAGAACAGCGTACGCGAACGCTCGCCGTCGGCGTCTGAAATTTCCAGGCTGTAGCTGGCATCAGGGCGTCCGGCATTTTTAGCAAGCACATACACGAGCTTCGTCCCAAACGCGCCGCGAATGCCGGTAATCGCTTCGAAAACACCATCAGCGACCCCGTGCGCCAGATCACGCCACGCCTCCGGAGGACTCTCCAAACGTTCCGAGAGCATCATGCGTTCGTTAACCACGTCGAACAACTCGTACGTTGCCGCGAGCCGGCCGTCGGCAATCACTTCACCGCGCCCTATCACGAGATATTCCACGCCCAGCACGCGCCAGTCGCGGAAGTGCACCTGATCAGCGCTGGTCGGCATGGAGAGCATATTGGCGGTCGGCAACGGTGCGAACTGACCGGACCGCGCGAGGTCGGCGCTGATGATGTCCGCCGCCTGAGACACCCCGCCCAGCGTCAGCCCCTGCAGGAATGGGACTACCGCAATCCGTGTCTGCTTGTCGTACCCCCGATCAATGATGATCGTATCCAGGCTCTCAGCGACGACCACACCCGGCGCCAGCAGCGCGATCCACAAGACAAAGCGTTTCAACGTAACAGATCCTCCGGTTTGAACAGCAGCGTGAAGCGTCGGAAATAGCGTTCGAAGATTGCCGATTCTTCGGGAACCTCGAAGCGTCTCGATTTTCGTACTGCGCTTTCCGCCGACCGGTCGAAAGCACCGTTGCCACTGGAGCGCACGACCGTGACGTTGACGACTTCTCCGGTCGGCACGAGTTCCACCCGCAGCTCGGCCTCCATGCCTGTCCGTGCGCTCGGCGGCCGAGACCAGTTCTGAACGATCTTCTGATAGATACCCATTTGGAACGACTGAGCGGCTTCCACCGCGTCTTCCTCGAACGTCTGCTGCGCGAGCGCATCCTGCTCCTCCGCGAGTGCGTCGTCGAAAGCCTGGCTAGCCAGCGCAGCGAGACGTTCCGAACGGGCACGTTCTGCCTTGCGCTCCGCCTCCTCCCGTTTACGCTCGGCTTCGCGCTGCGCCTCGCGCGGATCCGGTTTCGGCTCTGCTTTCACCGGCTCGGCAATCGGCTGCGACAGCATCGGTTTGGGTTTCGGCTTCGGCGCCGCCTTGGGTTTTGCCTTGGGTTCCAGCACAAGCAGTTTCGACTTGACGATCTCCGGCCGAACGAGTCGCTCGGTGGTATCCGACTGCTGCCAACCGGAATACGCCCACCACGCAATCACCGTGTGCAGCGCAAGCGCCATGAACAATGGCAGCGTGTAATGGCGCAGCGCGTAGATCACCCGCACCCCTTGCGATACTGCGCACCGGTTCGACTCACGACGGCGACACCTCCGGTGGATCCGTTATCAGTCCGACACTCTCCGCGCCCGATCGTTGCAGTGCTGTCATCACTTTCACAACCGTGCCGTATTCCAGCGCCTGGTCGGCCTTCACGTACACGGGCACGTCCGGTCGTGCGCCAATGATCTTGGCCGCCTGCTCCTCCAGTGAGTATATGGTCACCCGCGTGCCTTCGTCCGGTTCGCCCTGGGCCGCATCCATACCAATGTTCAGAAATATGACGCCGTCCTCACGAATCGAGACCACCAGCGGATCCTCGTGGTCCTCGGGTACCGGATCGGAAGGTGCGTTCGGCAGATCAACCTGCACGCCCTGCGTGAGCAGCGGGGCCGTTGCCATGAAGATGACCAGGAGCACCAGCATCACGTCGATGTAGGGAACGACGTTGATCTCGGACATGGGTTTGCGGCGTTCCGCCATGGCGCTGTCCTCAGCTTCGCGCGTGCGCCGCGCGGTACAGAATGCTGGTCAACTCGTCGCCGAATGCTTCGTAGCGTTTGGTAAGTACTTCGACGCGAGCCGCGAACCGGTTGTATGCGATGACGGCCGGGATTGCGGCAAAGAGCCCCATCGCCGTAGCGACCAGCGCTTCAGAAATACCGGGCGCCACTGACGAGAGTGTTGCCTGACTCATGTTCGCCAGGCTACGGAAGGAGTTCATGATGCCCCACACCGTGCCGAACAGGCCGACGTACGGACTCGTGGAGCCTACGGTCGCCAGAAAAGGCAAGTGCTTCTCGAGCCGTTCCTCCTGACGCATCACCGCCACCCGCATCGCGCGCTGAACACCCTGCATGATCGAATCGGCTTCGGTATTCGCCTGTTCCGACAGGCGCGTATATTCGCGGAAGCCCGAGACAAATATCGATTCGATGCCGGAAATGTTGTCGCGCGATTCCAGTTCGTGAAACAACTGTCTGAGGTCAATACCCGACCAGAAATTGTCCTCGAACTCGTCCAGATCGTTCTGTGCACCCCGCAGAAAAAACCAGCGCTGGAAGATCATCATCCAGGAGATGACTGACACCAGTGCAAGCAACGCCATTACGATCTGCACCAGCAGACTCGCGTTGGAGATCAGTTCGTAAATCGATAGCTGTTCTACCATGACCATCCTTTCTCATCGCTCATCGCTTATCGCTCATCACTCATCGCCCACAGCGGTGGGTCCGAGTACATCAGTCCAGCGGCAGGTCGACCTGCGTACGGGCATTCGTTGCACCGCGTTCGGCTACGACAATTCCAAAGTGCAGATACGCCTTGTCAGTGGCAACACGTCCTCGCGGCGTGCGCATCAAGTAACCCTGTTGAATCAGGTAGGGTTCCAGCACGTCCTCGATCGTATCGCGCTCCTCGCTGACTGCCGCCGCCAGAGAGTCGAGTCCCACCGGCCCGCCGCCGAAGTGCTCGATTATGGATCTGAGCAACCGCCGATCCATCTGATCAAAACCCACGTCATCCACGTTGAGCATCGTTAATGCGGCATCAGCCGCGCTCTGGGTCACCGCGCCGTCAGCGCGCACCTGCGCATAATCACGCACCCGCCGCAGCAGCCTGTTGGCAATTCGTGGCGTCCCGCGGGACCGTTTCGCGATCTCGAGTGCGCCTTCCGCTCGAACATCCAGTGCCAGGCGTCGGGCCGAGCGGGTAACGATCTCAGTCAGTTGTTCTTCGCTATAAAAGTCCAGACGTTGAACGATGCCGAACCGGTCGCGCAGTGGCGAGGTGAGCAATCCAGCGCGCGTCGTTGCGCCAACGAGGGTGAAATGCGGCAGATCCAGCTTCAGCGAGCGCGCAGCCGGGCCCTCGCCGATCAGAATATCGAGTTGAAAATCTTCCAGCGCAGGATAAAGAATCTCTTCGACAACCGGCGACAATCGATGGATCTCGTCGACAAACAACACGTCGCCGGGCTCCAGATTAGTGAGCATCGCGGCCAGATCGCCCGGACGCTCCAGCACCGGCCCCGACGTCGCGCGCAACGTCACGTCCATCTCGTTCGCAATGATGTGTGCCAGCGTGGTTTTGCCGAGTCCGGGCGGACCAAAAATCAGCGTATGATCCAGCGCTTCGCCGCGCTTGCGCGCCGCCTCGATGAAAATCTCCAGCTGTTCCTTCACGGCGGTCTGACCGACGTAATCCACAAGCTTGCGCGGCCGCAATGCGCGATCGAGCCGCCCATCGTCGTCCCGCGTGCCCGCATCCACCAAACGGTCCGCTTCGATCGTCATCCAGCGGCCTCACGTTGCTTCGCGAAGTGCTGCAGCGCCAGTCGCAGCAAAGCTCCCGCATCCTCGCTCGAATTCTGCGCCCGCGCTGCCGCGAGCGCCGCATCGGCTTCCGCCGGGCGATATCCCAACGCCAGCAGCGCGCCCAGCACATCGTCATCGCCAGCGCCCGCGGCAACATGAACCTCAATGCCCGAAGACAGGTGCAGGTCCGGCAAACGGCTCTTCAATTCCAACATCAAACGCTCGGCGGTTTTTTTCCCCACCCCGGGTACCCGCGTCAGCCGGGCCAGATCGTCGTTGTCGACGCACGCAGCCAGCTCCCGCAGACCCAACGCGGATAGCAACGACATCGCGAGTTTGGGCCCCACACCGGCCAGGCGAATCAGATGGCGGAACACATCCCGTTCGGTCGATGTATCGAAACCGAACAGCAAATGTGCATCATCGCGGACCACGAGGTGTGTGGACAGAACGCACTCCTCTCCAGCCGCGGGTAGGCGCTCTGCCGCCGCAGCCGTAATCTCAATCTCGTAAGCGACCCCACGGGCTTCCACCAGCGCAACACCGTCCCGATACTCCACCAATTCGCCGCGGACACGGCCAATCATCGTCTCAGCATCCCGCGAAGCTCCGGCATTGGGCCCGAGTGGCATACCTGTGCGTGGCACATCGCGATCGCGAGCGCATCCGATGCGTCTTCGCTCGGCACACCGGAAAGGTTGAGCAACCTGCAAACCATGTGCTGCACCTGCGTTTTGCCTGCGTTGCCAGTACCAACGATGGTACGTTTGACGTTGCGCGGAGCATATTCGTGCACATCGAGGTCATGCGCAACGGCAGCGGCAATCGCGACCCCGCGCGCCTGACCCAGCTTCAGCGCCGATTGCGCGTTGCGCGCAATGAACACGTCTTCGATCGCAACGACTTGCGGTAGATACTCACGAATCAGTTCGTCCACGCCTCGGTAGATCGTCGCCAGACGCCGCGGGATCGTTCCGTCAGAGGCAACCACGCAGCCGCTCGCGACGTATTCGGCGCGCCCGCTTTCAAGCTCGACCACACCGAAGCCCGTTCGACGTGATCCCGGATCGATACCCAGTACGCGCACCATCATTCGCCGTTGAACACGGAATCCGGAAACGAACCGTTGGAATACACGTTCTGTACGTCATCCAGGTCGTCCAGCGCATCGATCAGATTCAGTACCTTTCGCGCGCTGTCCTCATCGCAGTCCACCGTGGTATCCGGCAGCATCGTCACTTGGGAATCGATCGGCGCAAATCCGCCGGATCGGGCCGCGGCCGCAACGTCGCCCACGATTTCCCAGGGGGTCGTAACGGTAAACGTGCCGGAATCGTCGTCCAGATCAGTCGCGCCGGCCTCGAGCACGAGTTCCAGCAACGCTTCCTCGTCTGTGTCCGCTGGAAACTCGATCAGACCAACGCGCTTGAACAGGTACGCAACCGAACCGTCCGTGCCCAGATTGCCACCGTGCTTACTGAACGCGTGGCGCACCTCGGCCACCGTACGGTTGCGGTTGTCCGTCATCGCCTCCACCAGCACGGCAACCCCTCCGACGGCGTAGCCCTCGTACACGAGTTCTTCGACGTCACTTCCGTCCTGACCACCGGCACCGCGTTGCACTGCCCGCTCGATCGTGTCCTTGGGCATATTGGCGCCAAGGGCATTGTCGACTGCGGCCCGCAGGCGCGGGTTGTCGGCTACTTCCCCACCACCGAGCCGGGCGGCCACGGTGATCTCACGAATGAGTTTCGTATAAAGCTTGCCGCGCTTAGCGTCCTGAGCCGCCTTGCGATGCTTTATGTTCGCCCATTTGCTGTGTCCGGCCATCTTGAGGAGGTCCTGCTGGAAGTCCTTGTCGCGCCACGTAGCCCGCTAAGACGGCACCGTCTGAACGGACGTTCTCGTCATCGCACCCGAATGTGAAGATCCCGCAGCTGATGTTCATCCACCTCGCTGGGTGCGTTTGTCATCAGACAGGCAGCCGACTGCGTTTTGGGAAACGCGATCACATCGCGTATTGCGTTGGTACCGGTCATCAACATCACCAGGCGATCGAGTCCGAGCGCGATGCCGCCGTGCGGCGGGCACCCGAAACGCAATGCATCGAGCAGGAAACCGAACTTCACGCGCGCCTCCTGTCCCATGTTCAGCGCTTCAAACACCGCATTCTGCATCTGCATCGAGTGAATACGCAGCGAGCCACCGCCCAGTTCATACCCATTGAGAACAACATCATACGCGAGCGCACGGGCGGATTCAGGGTCCTCGAGCAGTGCTTCGGGTGTACCTGCTGGCCGCGTGAACGGATGGTGGGCGGGCGAGAGTACGCCGTCGCGTCCGCGTTCGAACAGCGGCCAGTCTACTACCCAGCACGGCGCCCACTGGTCCGCCACCAGACCCAGCTGGCGGCCGAGTTCGATACGCAACGCGCCGAGCGAATCGTTCACCACGGATCGTTTGTCGGCGCCGAAGAACACCAGATCGCCATCTTGTGCATCAACTCTGGCAAGCACATCCCGAACCGCAGACTCGCCGACGAACTTGAGGATTGGTGACTGCAAGCCTTCCATGCCATCGGCCAGACGATTGACCTTTATATAGGCGAGCCCACGTGCCCCGTAGCGGCCGACAAACTCCGCGTAGTCATCAATCACTTTCCGGCTCAACGATCCACCGCCGGGTGCACGCAGCGCAGCGACCCGTGATTCACTGTCATTGGCAGGTCCACGAAAGACCTTGAACTCCGAATCACGAAACAGGTCATCGACGTCCACCAGTTTCATCGGAATGCGCAGGTCGGGCTTGTCGCTGCCGTAGTCCCGCATCGCGTCGTCCCAACTGAGTACCGGAAAGTCATCCAGTTGTACGTCCAGCACGCCGAGAAACACATGCTTCAGCATGCGTTCGGTCAGATCGATCACGTCGTCAGCACTAACGAACGACGCTTCAATGTCGATCTGCGTGAACTCAGGCTGCCTGTCGTGGCGCAGATCTTCATCCCGATAACAACGCGCAATCTGGTAGTACTTGTCGAAGCCCGACATCATCAGCAATTGCTTGAACACCTGAGGAGACTGCGGCAGCGCAAAGAAGCTACCCGCATGGGTCCGGCTCGGCACGAGGTAATCGCGCGCGCCTTCCGGCGTCGCCTTCGTGAGCGTAGGTGTCTCCAGTTCCACGAATCCTTCGCGCTCCAGAAAACTACGCACAGCCGAGGCTATGCGGGCGCGCGTCATGAGCCGCTGCTGAACCTCCGGCCGGCGCAGGTCCAAGTACCGGTAGCGCAACCGCACGTCCTCACCGGCATCGGAATACTCGTCCAACTGAAACGGCGGCGTATCTGAAGCACTCAACACAGTCAGCTCGTGACCGAGTACCTCGATCTCTCCGGTTGGCATATCGGGATTCGTCGACCCTTCCGGACGCGCACGCACCCGCCCCACCATCTGTAGAACGAATTCGTTGCGTACCGTTTCCGCTACCGAAAAACAGTCCTCGGTATCGGGGTCATAGACAACCTGAACCACACCCGTGCGATCCCGGACGTCAAAGAAAATCACACCGCCGTGATCGCGGCGGCGATGCACCCATCCACACAGCCGTACGGTTTCACCGATGTGCCGGGCATTCAAATCACCACAATAGTGCGTTCGCATCGGCGCACCGTCACTCATCGTATTGCCTCAATCACTGCCGCCTGCCTTGCCTTTGCCAGGCGACCCTTTGCCAGGCGACGTTGACGCGCTGTTTCCGGAACTGGAGCTACCCTTCGAGCCGGAATCGCTTGACGACGAACCACTCGATTCGGCCGATTTGGCCGGCGTTGTGTCGGTTTTTCCGCTCGAACCACCATCCTCACCCGCAGCGGAAGAGCCAGCGTCAGCCGGGCCCTTGGCATCTTCGGCAACGTTTTTCTTGCCCCCGGATTTGAAATCCGTTTCGTACCAGCCGCCACCTTTCAACCGGAAACCGGCAGCCGATACCTTTTTTTTCAACGCGTCCTTACCGCAGTCCGGGCACGTCGAGAGCGGTTCCTCGCTCACCTTCTGTATCGTTTCGAATTCGTGGCCGCAATCTGCACAACGATATTCGTAAATAGGCATCGCGCAACTACCTCAACAACCTTTTCTCAACTGATTCACAACCCTTCCCGATGAACGCCGAGCGTACCGGCGGCGCATCATCTTAGAAAAACCAACAAAAATACAGTATTTTCCGGCAATTTTGTTGCGGCGGAAAATCGAATCAGCTATAAAGCGCCCGTCATTGAGTAGGCGATACTCGATACAAAAACGGGATCAACCTTTCGAGACGCTCAAACGGACGTGGACACGACCCGACCGCCCTCAGCGCACGGCCGTCACACGAGCTGTGCGCAAGAAGGAATCCCCAATTCCGTCCAATCAAATAAAGGATGTTTTGCATGGCAAGATCCGCAAAGAAGGCCCCGAAGCGTAAGGCGGCGGCTAAGAAGTCCAAAGCCAAAGCTAAGGCGAAAACCACAACGCGTCGCGTGCCGGCGATTCGCCAGAAGATGACCAAGTCGGCGATCATCGGTGAGCTCGCCGAGCGCACCGAACTGACACGCAAGCAGATCGATTCGGTTTTCGACGAACTCGAGGTCCTGATCGAGCGTCACATCAAGAAAGGCTCTGCGGGCGAGTTCACGTTGCCCGGCCTGCTGAAGATCCGCTCGGTCAAGCGTCCGGCAACCAAGAAGCGCATCGGCCGCAACCCGGCCACCGGCGAAGAGATCGTGATCGGTCCGAAGCCGGCCAGCATTCGCGTGCGCGTCACCGCGCTCAAGCGACTGAAGGAAATGGTTGGTTAAACCGACCTACCGCACGGTCGGCGCCGAGTCCGGCGTTCGACCGGCGCGGCGGTCATCCGCCGCACACCAACGGCAAAGCAGCCAAGACCGGACCGTAGCCCATCACACACCCGGCGCAGCCACCGGCCGCGCTCGTATCGGTTGCGATTTCGACCCTATCTTTTGCCGACACCACCCCTATAAGATGCGCACCACCCACGCGACCGACGCGGCGACGAGCAATGCGACAGAGTCAGCTCCTGATTCCAACAACCAAAGAGAAACCGGCAGACGCGGACGTTGTCAGCCATCAGCTGATGCTGCGCGCGGGCCTGATTCGCCAGATTGCGGCCGGCCTCTACGCCTGGCTGCCGCTGGGACTTCGGGTAGTCCGGAGGATCGAACGCATCGTTCGGGAGGAATTGGACCGCGCCGGTGCACAGGAAGTGTCCATGCCGGTCGTTCAGCCCGCAGAGCTGTGGGAAGAGAGCGGCCGCTGGACGAAAATGGGGCCGGAAATGCTGCGGATGACCGACAGACACGACCGCGACTACTGTCTGGGTCCGACGCACGAAGAGGTGATTACGGAGTTGTTCCGACGCGAGGTCCACTCGTACCGGCAGTTACCCTGTAACTTTTACCAGATCCAGACCAAGTTCCGGGATGAAATCCGGCCCCGCTTCGGTGTCATGCGCGCGCGTGAGTTCACGATGAAAGACGGGTACTCGTTTCACGCCGACCAGGATTCGTTCGACACAACCTACAAGGCCATGTACGACTGCTATGCTCGAATTCTTGCGCGGATGGATCTTGAGTTTCGAGCGGTGGAGGCCGACACCGGTAACATCGGCGGCGCCAATTCGCACGAATTCCACGTACTGGCCGAAGCGGGTGAAGATACGATCGTCTACGCCTCAGACGGCAGCTACGCGGCCAATCTCGAACGTGCGGAAGCCGCCCCGCCCGATTCCCGGCCAGAGCCGTCACAGACCATTACCAAAGTGCCGACGCCCGGTCAGAAGACGATTCGAGACATCGCCCGCTTCTTAGATGTTGCGCCTGAGCAATGCGTGAAAACCCTGCTGGTGGCCGGCGATTCAGGGCCGGTCGCGATCGTGCTGCGTGGCGACCACGACCTCAACGCCGTCAAAGCCGAAAAGTTGCCCGGTGTCTGCGCGCCATTGGCGTTCGTCGACGACGACGCAGTCCGACGCGCTACCGGCGCGGACGTTGGTTCCATCGGGCCTGTGAATCTCGACGTACCGCTGTTGATCGATCGCGAGGCCTACGCGATCGCGAATTTCGTGTGCGGCGCAAACGAGACGGATCAGCATTTCACCGGGGTCAACTGGCACCGGGACGTCGCGGTCGAACACACCCAGATCGTGGATTGCCGTAACGTCGTACCGGGCGATCCGGCACCACATGGCCAGGGCGAACTGCGGTTCCTGAAAGGCATTGAGGTCGGCCACATCTTTCAGCTCGGCGACGTGTACAGCAAACCCATGGGTGCTACCGTTCTGGACGCGGACGGCAAGACGATTACGCCGATCATGGGTTGTTACGGCATGGGCATCACGCGCCTGGTCGCCGCGATCATTGAGCAAAACCATGACGAAGTCGGCATTATTTGGCCCCGGCCCGTTGCACCCTTCCACGTGCATATCGTGGCCCTCAACTACTCGAAGTCCGAGAAAGTACGCGACGCCGCCGATACGCTGCATCAGTCTCTGAATCAAAAGGGAATCGACGTGTTGCTGGACGATCGCGCAGAACGCCCAGGGGTGAAATTCGCCGACGCGGATCTGCTCGGCATGCCCCACCGCATCACGATTGGCGAACGGACGCTGAAACAGGGCTGCGTCGAGTACCGACCGCGCGGCGCCGACGAAGATCAGACCATACCGATCGCCGAGATAGGTTCCCTAGTAGGCGAATGACCGTGCGCCCCCGCGCGTTCACATCCTGGCTATGGGTGCTGCTGGCATGTCTGCCAGCGCCAGCGCACACCGCGCCAAGAGACATCGACCCCGCACTGCTGGACGCCCTCGTCGAGCGTATGTCCGAACCGTACGATTCACTGGACCGGTTCGACGCGGAAGTGTGGTTTCGCGCATCCGACCAACGGCTCTCCCGTTTCGTCAAGTCACCCGACGCACGACTCGCGCTATTGCAGACGGTATACCGTGAAGCGAATCACCACGGCTTAGACCCGGACCTGGTACTGGCGGTGATACAAATTGAAAGCGCGTTCGATCCCTACGCAATTTCCCGAGTCGGGGCTCAGGGTCTGATGCAGGTCATGCCGTTCTGGCGGGTGGAGATCGGGCGCCAACGCGACAACCTGATACGACTGGAAACCAACGTCCGTTACGGCACGGCGATCCTAGCGCACTATCTGGAAGTGGCCGGCGGCGATCTGGTCGACGCACTCGGGCGATACAACGGTAGCCGCGGGCGCCTGCATTATCCGGAGAAGGTCATCGGTGCGTGGCGTCGTGTGTGGCGCAACAAAACATTCGAAGAACTGCCCGACTACCAGGCATCCTGCGCGTCCTACGCACTCAAGGCGTGCCGTTACCAGTAACGCACGCACGTGAAACACACGTAAACCTTACCTGGGCTCGGAAATGGCCTCGAGCAGCGTGTCGCGGGTCTGCGGACCAATCAGCGTTTGCGCCAACGTTCCGTCCGGCGCTACCACCAGCGTCGTCGGCAACACCTGCGGCCACGGCGCATCCCACAGCGCTCTTGGATCCCGAACCGCGACAGGAAATCGGATGCCCATGTTCGCCACGGCAGCTTCGAGTTCAGGCCCGGACAACTCATCGAAGTTCACACCAACCACCGCGACGTCGTCGCGCTCCGAGAGTTCGTTGAACTCGGGTATCTCCACCCTGCACGGCGCACACCACTCGGCCCAGTAATTGACGAACAGCCACCCACCCCGCCATTGATCCTCCGGCAACGTGGCCCCTCCGAGCAGGTCGATGCGCCGCTCGGCCTGGGTCGGCCGGTCGCAACCTACGGCGGCCAACGCCACGCACAGGCTGATCAGCCACAGCACGAGCGCCCGCCCGGGAACGGGAATACATTTCGAGAACAGGCGGGACATCACATTACCTTGCTGCAAATACCGAATCCAAACTCATAGACATTCTATTGGATCCGAAGTCCACGAGCGTCAACAGCGGCTCGGTAATGTGTTCGAGGTCGACGACGTCCGAAAGACGCCTGCGGTCGATATCGTCCGGCAGTCGCTGATACAGGTCCCACAGCGTTACCGACTTCAGACTGCGACCTAGAATCCAGGCTTCATCTTCGGTCTGATTC
The DNA here is from genome assembly GCA_965216695.1 of Candidatus Azotimanducaceae bacterium. Classification (GTDB taxonomy): domain Bacteria; phylum Pseudomonadota; class Gammaproteobacteria; order Pseudomonadales; family Azotimanducaceae. The sequence goes on from OZ244212.1 coordinate 1,554,513, forward strand.
AACAGCTTCAGCGTATGCAGCGTTTTGAACACCTGCTCACGATCCTGGGACGACAATCGCGCCCGCGCCTGCAGATCCTGATCACTGACGCTCTCGCCTTCCTGATGTGCGTCGTAGAGAACCTGAAGCACGCGCGCGCACTGAATCAACGGCGGTTCTTTGTCTCCGCGTACGCGCTCCTTGGCCAGCGACATCGACCGCACGAGAATGGCCCCGCTGAGGACGATCACCCACACGAGATACACCGACGCCAGAAACAACGGCACCGCGGCGAACGTGCCGTAGACCGGCTCGACGTTCGAATTGCGAATGCCATACGCAAACAGCCGCTGTCCGAGTTCGAGCGCGCCGGCGGCAATCAGGCCGCCCAGTAACGCGTGCCGGAAGAGCACCCGACAGTTGGGTACCGCGAAGTAAATCACCGCGAACCCCACCACGCGCGCTGCAAACGGAATGGCCAGCCACAGCGGTTGGGCGGCGCTCAACGCGCCTAAGCCCGATACGAGCGGCAGCGAAAACAGATACACGCTCATCATCAGCCCGCCCACCAGCAGCGTCGGCGCCAGCGTCAGCACGGCCCAGTACAGCAGAAACCGGTGCAGTCCCGCCCGCGACTCCGTAACGCCCCAGATGTTGTTCAACGTTTTTTCGATCGTCATCAGCATCATGAAAGCGGTCACCACCACAAACGCGAATCCAATGCCGGAAAGATTGCGCGCACGATCGGAGAATTCGTGCAGCTTGGAGCGCACGACCTCTGCGTTCATCGGCAGCAGATTGTCGAACAGAAAGTCTTCGATTCGCGCGCCCGTGCCGTCGAACTCCGGGAGCCAGGAAAGCACCGTGTACGTCACCGTCATAACGGGTACAACCGCAAAAAGCGTCGTGTAGGTCAACGCTGCCGCACTGGAGAGGCAGTTGTTCTGCGTAAACTGGTCCACGAGGTGCACCCAGTACCATCGCAGATAGGCCGTAACCCGGCGCCACGCCGGGAGCTTAGTGCTCAAACGGAAATCCCGGAAACGGATCGCTCGAAATCATCTCACAAACCCCTGGCGACCACGTACAATCGCCGGAAAAACTAAGGGAAGGACCGATGGGCAAGATTACGATCTACCACAACCCGCGTTGCTCGAAATCCCGCGCCACCCTGTCGCTTCTGGAAGAACGGGGCTTCCAACCGCGCGTCGTACATTATCTGGAGGACCCGCCGAGTGCCGGTGTTCTGCGACACCTGTTAAAAGCATTGTCCATGTCACCTCGCGAGCTCATGCGGAAAAAGGAAGAACCGTACCGGGATCTCAATCTGGATAACGACTCTCTGAGCGACACCGATCTGATCAACGCGATGATCGCCCATCCGGTCCTGATCGAGCGACCGATCGTTCAGGTAGACGGACAGGCCGCGATCGGCCGGCCACCGGAGAACGTACTGGAGATTCTGCCGTGATCCACGCCTGCGGCCTCCAACGCGGGTGACTGAAACTCGGATGCCGCCCGCCGACGTTCGGGTCTGGGCCCGTCCATTTATGGTTGCAACGGTCGCGCTCATCGCGGCGCTGATTGCGCTAACGGCTTACCACCAGTTGAGCGTGGCACCGCTCGCGTCGGCCGCATCCAACGCCATCTGGCTGACCCTGCAGATTCTACCGCTCATCCTTGTGCTCCCAGGGCTCGTCCGCCTCGGCACACGGAGTTACTTTTTCGCGATCATCGCGGCAATGCTTTACTTCGTTCACGGCGTTCTGCTCGCGGTTGAACCGAGGCTGGAACTGTTGGGCCTGATCGAAACGGGGTTATCCGTGCTGTTGATCGCCACCGCAAGCTTCGCCGTGCGAGCATTGCGTCACGCCGAGGCAGCCAGAAGTTTCAGTGAATGATCGGCGGGTCCTCGGCAGTATCGCCCAAGCCGTCGTCGAACGAGGGTTCGTCGCCCCCTGCCCCCCCATCATCGACCTGGGCGTCAGCAACCTGCACCGCATAACGACGTGTGGTGATTTCACCAGACAGCATTTCCGGCAGTTCGCGCAGGAATGCTTCCATGTGTGGCGTCTGAAAGTGATCCATCAACGACTCCATGTCTTCCCACTCTTGGAACAGCATGAGGGTATTGGGGTCTGAGAGACCGACATAGAAATCGTAGGAAATACACCCGATCTCCTCACGCGTCGCGTCCCCCATAGAGCGCGCCAACCCGAGCGCCCGTTCCCGATGTTCGGGCTTAATGGGGATGGTTCCGTGCACTATGATCACTCGCGTACCTCTTTAGTCACCGCGTTTACTCACCGCAGTGTCGAGCACCTCACCGATCTCGTCGATGATGATCGGATCATCGATCGTCGGTGGCACCTGCACCGATTCGCTATCCACCATCTTACGCAGTAACGCTCGCAGAATCTTTCCGGAACGGGTTTTGGGCAGCCGTTTCACGATCATCGCCCGGCGAAAATTTGCAAATGCCCCCACATCCCTGCGAACCATCTGCACCAATTCGCGCTGAAGCGCATCGGACTGAGCGTTGACGCCGTCCTTGACGACCACGAAACCGACCGGCACGTGTCCCTTGTCTGAATCCGCTGCCGCTACCACGGTGCACTCGGCGACGCTCGGGTGAGCGGCCACAACTTCCTCCAGCTCACCCGTCGAAAGCCGATGGCCCGCCACGTTGATCACGTCGTCGATGCGACCCATGATGAATACATAGCCGTCCTCGTCACGATAACCGCCGTCGCCGGTAAGATAAAAACCAGGATACCGGGACCAGTACGCATCCAGATACCGTTGGTGATCACCCCATACCGTGGGTAACGCACCCGGCGGCAGTGGCGCCTTGATAACCACTGCACCCTCGACACCAGGCCCGACTTCTGCGCCGTCTTCGTCCAGAACACGCAGATCGTAGCCCGGTACAGGCAGCGAAGGGGACCCGGGTTTACGTTCCAGCAGTTCCAAACCCGCCATGTTGGCAACGATCGGCCAGCCCGTTTCCGTCTGCCACCAATGGTCGATGACCGGAACCCCGAGATGGCGCACCAGCCATTCATAGGTCGGTGGGTCCAGTCGCTCCCCGGCCACGAACTGGTATTGCAAAGACGAGATGTCGTACTGCGCGAGCAGTCGGCAGTCGGGGTCTTCTTTTTTGATCGCCCGAAACGCCGTCGGCGCCACGAAGAACGCCCGCACGCTGTGGTCCTGAATCACGCGCCAATAAACACCCGCATCCGGTGTGCGCACCGGCTTGCCTTCGAACAATACCGTCGCACAGCCATAGATGAGCGGCGCATACACAATGTACGAATGGCCAACCACCCATCCCACGTCCGACGCGGCCCAAAACACGTCGCCCGGCGCCACGCCGTACACAGCATGCATGCTGTAATTGAGCGCAACCGCATGACCGCCGTTGTCGCGGAGCACGCCTTTGGGTTTTCCGGTAGTACCCGACGTGTAAAGAATGTACAGCGGATCAGTTGCATCGACCCACACGATGGAATCGGCGGCCGCGGGTGTGTCGCGGTCAACCCAGTCGCGCCAATCGAGATCGCGGCCTTCGATCAGTTCCGCATGAACCTGGGGGCGCTGCAGCACAACAACCGATTCGACCCGGTGATTGGCGAGCTTCAGCGCCTCGTCCACCAGTGGTTTGTACGCAATGGGCTGATCGAATTCGATACCGCAGGACGCAGTGAGCAGCACGTCCGGTGTCGCATCATCGATGCGCGTTGCAAGCTCACGCGGCGCAAATCCGCCGAACACGACGGAGTGCACGGCGCCAATCCGGGCACACGCGAGCATCGCAAACGCGGTCTCGGGAACCATGGGCATGTAGATAACCACACGGTCGCCCCGCGACACGCCAAGGTGCACCAGTCCCGCCGCGATTCGGGCTACGCGCTCCTGTACGTTGGCGAAGGTGAAACGTTCGATCGTATTGGTAACCGGCGAGTCGTAGATGAGCGCGACGTCGTTACCGCGGCCCTCGTCCACGTGCCGGTCGACCGCCAGCCAACAGGTGTTGGTAACGCCACCGCGAAACCAGCGATGTCCGCCGTGTTCATCCTCTTCAACGATACTGTCCGGAAAGCGCTTCCACGGCAGGCGCTCAGCCTGCGCACGCCAGAATCCTTCCGGGTCGGACAACGCGTAATGATATTGTTCCGCGTAACTCACGCGGCCGCTCCTTGCTCTGTGCCGGCCGCGCTCTCAGGTCAGCTACGCCGGCGGCGTTTGGGTCTGCGGGCCTGTCGGATCAACCGATCAATCTTCGCGGCCGATGGTAATGCCTTTTCCAATTCCTTGTAAGCTTTCGAACGCTTCGAGATCTTCTTGTGTTTCGCATAGAAGTCGATCGCCCGCCGCCACGCCTCCTCGCGGCCATGGCGGTTGATCGATACGGTCGTGTTCACAATCTTGTTGTCGAGCATCGACATCACACCGATCTGAAACACCGGCGTTTTCGTACCGCTCTTCTCGTCCTTCAAGCGGCAGAGAATGCCGCGGATCTGACCGTGCCGATCCACGTGGATCTGTTTAGCCGACTTGTCCTTCGCCTGCTTCTGCAGCTTTGAGAGATGGGCATCTCGTGTCTGCGCCGCCTCCTTGACGGCCTGTCGCCGCGCGCCGCGCAAACGCTTGCCGTTGTCGACCAGCGAGAAGTACTCCTGATACGTCTTGCCCTCGATCTGCCGCCGGACACGGTATCCGTGAAATCTCGGTGAATCCAACAGTTCTACGCTCATTCTCTCATCCTCCGCGTCTCGCTCATTCGGTAATCATTTTGGAATCACGCCGTCGTCCGCCAGCTGCGCAAGTTCGTCGTCTGCAAATCCGTAGTCCGCAAGTACCGCGCGCGTGTCCGCGCCGGGAACCGGCGCCGCGTGCGTTACTTCAGCAGGCGTTCGCGAGAACCTGGGAGCAGGCGCCGGTTGAACGACCCCGTCGACTTCGATGAATGTGTTGCGCGCGCGGTTGTGCGGATGGTCCGGTGCTTCGAACAAAGACAGAACCGGCGCAAAGCACACGTCCGTGCCCTCCATGATCTCGCACCATTCGGCGCGGGTCCGGGAGCGGAAGACCTCCGCGAGTTCCTGTTTCAGTTCGGGCCAGCGGGCAGCATCCATCTGCGGGGCAAACCGCGCCGGATCCAGGCCGGCTTTTTCTACCAGCAGTGCATAAAACTGCGGCTCAATGGACCCAATGCAGATCGACTCGCCGTCACGGGTTTCGTACGTGTCATAAAAGTGAGCGCCGCCGTCCAGAAGATTCGTTCCCCGTTCGGGTTTGAACATCCCAGTGGCGCGCATCGAGAAAAACATGGACATCAGCGACGCCGCGCCGTCGACCATCGCAGCGTCGACAACCTGCCCCTTACCGGAGCGTTGCGCTTCGAGCAGCGCGCACACCATACCGAACGCCAACAACATGCCGCCGCCGCCGAAGTCGCCCACCAAATTGAGTGGTGGAACGGGGCGTTCACCCGCACGACCTATCGCGTGCAACGCGCCGGACAAACCGATGTAATTGATGTCGTGGCCCGCCGCGTGCGCCATCGGCCCATCCTGTCCCCAGCCCGTCATCCGCCCGTACACCAGTTTCTCGTTACGCGCCAGACAGACTTCCGGACCCAGCCCGAGGCGCTCCGTGACGCCCGGTCGAAATCCTTCGAAAAGCGCATCTGCGTTGTCCACCAGGCGCAGAACGGCTTCGACTCCGCCCGGCGATTTCAGATCCAGCGCAATCGACCGCCGGTTGCGTACCAGTACGTCCTTGGGCGGCTCGCCCGATAGCCCCGGACGGTCCACGCGAACGACTTCCGCGCCCATATCCGACAGCATCATGCCGCAGAACGGTCCTGGGCCAATTCCGGCCAGTTCAATGATTCGATATCCAGCTAACGGTCCCACTAAGCATCTCCTGCGATACAAAGTGGGCGAGTGTAACGGTGCACCGCGAGAATTCGGAAGCGTTCAGGTACCTGCCGTGTTGGATTGACCCGCGAGCGACGGTGACCGGTGCGCGTCCGCGCCACCGCGTTCCGATGCATCGGAAAGAAACTGCAGGCGCGCAAATCGGCTGTAAACAGCCGATCTCGCCAACAGTTCCGAGTGATTTCCAATGTCATGCACTTTCCCGTCTACCAGCACCACGATACGGTCGGCGCTCAGAACCGTTGAGAGCCGATGGGCGATCACGACGACCGTGCAAGCACCCTTGAGAGACAGCACACTCTCTCGGATGTGATCCTCGCTCTCGGCGTCCAGCGCGCTCGTCGCCTCATCCAGCAGCAGCAGTTTCGGCTTACAAACCAGCGCCCGCGCTATCGCGAGCCGCTGCCGCTGTCCGCCCGACAAGCCCACGCCGTCTTCTCCGATCAGCGCGTCGAGCCCGCCTGGCAGCTCGTAGACGAATCCCGCGTGCGCCGCCTCGATTGCTGCGCGCAAATTGTCTTCGGTTGCGTCGGCATTGCCGTAACGCACGTTATCGCGCACCGACCCGGCAAACATTACCGGGTTCTGCGGCACCGCTGCCGTCGTCCCACGCACAACCGCTAAGGGCAATTGTCGGATATCGACGCCGTTGAATTCGACCGATCCACGAGTCGGATCGTAAAATCGTTGCAACATTTCCAGCAGTGTCGTCTTACCGGCGCCCGATGGACCGACGAGCGCTACCATCTCGCCAGGCTGGATCGTGAACGTAACCTCTCGCAAGACCGGCACCTCGGGGTTGGCCGGGTATGCGAACGCCAACCGTGACACGTCGATCTGGACACAGCCCGGCACCTCCGCGTCCGCCATTACCGCCGGCTGCTCGGGCTCCGGAAGCTCGCTGCGCGCACTCAACAGCTCCAGCAGCCGCTCCATTGCACCCGCAGCGCGCTGGAGGTCGCTATACACTTCGCTGATGGCCCCTACAGATCCCGCAACAATGAAGGCGTAAAAGATGAACGCCGCGAGCTCGCCGCTCGTCGTCTGCCCGGAAAGCACATCCCGGCCGCCAACCCAGACCATCACGGCGATTGCCGCGAGCACGAGGAGCATGACGAGCGCGATCAACCACGCCCGTTGTCGGATGCGCTGAACCGCCACGGCGAACGACGCTTCCACACGTTCCTGGAACGCCTCGATCTCCGCAGGTTCGCGCGTATATCCCTGCACGACTTTCACATGGCGCAACGAGGTGCCGGCGTGACTGCCAACCTCTGCAAGCGTGTCCTGGCTCGATCGCGACAACCGGCGCACCCGCCGGCCGAACAGTACGATCGGCGCCACAACGAGCGGGACGCAGACAACGACGATCAGGCTGAGCTTCGCATTCGTAACGAACAGCAATACCAGTCCACCCGCGAACATCAGCGCATTGCGCAGCGCGATGCTCACTGACGAGCCGATGACCGTTTGAATCAGCGTCGTGTCCGTCGTAATCCGGGACTGAATCTCGGTGGGCTGATTACGCTCGAAAAAGCCCGGGTGCAGTTGTATCAGGTGTGCGTACACCGCGCGGCGTATGTCCGCGCTCACTCTTTCTCCGACCCACGACACGAAGTAGAAGCGTGTGAACGTTCCAACCGTCAGTAACAGCACGAGCAGCGCAAATACGCCCAGGCTTTCGCTCAACACATCGGCAGAGCCTCCACCGAGACCCTGATCGATGACCAGACGCATGCCCTGGCCAATAGAGAGCGTAACGCTCGCGGTTACCACGAGGGCCATCCCCGCAATGGCTACCTGGCGCCAGTACGGCGCAACAAAGGCCCGCGCAGCCGCCAGCTGCCGCAGGTCTTTCGAAGGCGTTCTGTCCAGCCCATCGTCCATTCCCTATTATAGACTCGGACATCCCGAGTGACGCCTATGACGACACCACCACTGGACTGCATCGAGATCGACAGTTCCGGCACCGCAGACACGCCCGCCGGCACCGTCATCTGGCTGCACGGCCTCGGCGCCGACGCCCATGACTTCGAGGGCATAGTTCCTATGCTCGACCTGGCGGCGCCGTTGCGTTTCGTTTTGCCGAATGCACCGGAACGCCCCGTGACGATCAACGGCGGCGCGCGAATGCGCGCCTGGTACGACATCGACCCGGGTGCGCCGCTTGCAGGCGCAGCGGACATCGCAGATTCGAGCCGTGCGCTCACGAACCTTATCGACGCGGAGCAGCGCCGGGGAGTACCTGCAGCCAAGGTGACCCTCGCCGGCTTTTCCCAGGGAGGCGTCATTGCGTTGCACACCGGAATCGCGCACCCGAACCGCCTCGCCGGCATCATGGCTCTGTCCACCTATGTGCACGATCACGAGCACGTGGCCGAGCGGGTGAGCTTCGCTAATGTCGATACCCCGATCTTCATGGCCCACGGCCTGGCGGACCCGATGATCCCGATCGCACGAGCGGTGGCGTCACGCGACGCACTCACCGCGCTGAACTATCAGGTCGATTGGCACCAATACGGTATGGGGCACCAGGTCTGCCCCGAGGAAATCGCAGACATTGCCCGGTGGCTGAACTCGATTTACTGCTGAAGGACGGGCTCGCCGCCACGCCGCCCGAATGGCTGAACGCAGTCCTCGCGGATTTTGATGCGTTTCTGCAAGACCACGCGTCGGCGGAAAAAAAGGCGTCGGGTATGGCGCTGAACCTGGCCGCTCATTATCCCGACCAGACGCGCCTGCTCCAGGCCATGGTTGACCTCGCGGTCGAAGAACTCGGCCATTACCGCGAGGTCGTCAGGCTTCTCCTTGCCCGCGGGCAGCACCCGGCGCCGGACACCCGGGATGCTTACGTACGCGCGCTGAACGCGCTCGTGCGCCGCGGTCCCGACGTCTACCTGCTGGATCGATTGCTGATCGCCGCCATCGTGGAACGCCGCGGCAATGAACGCTTCCAGCTGCTGGCAGACGCACTGCCAGCCCAAAGCAGCGAGCATCGATTCTACGCCGCCATCGCATCGAGTGAGGCACGCCACTGGCGACTGTTCGTCGACCTGGCCACGGACTACGCGCCCGCCGATGCCGTGGCGGTTCGATTGCGCGAACTGATCCGGCTGGAAGCCGACATCGTTCACGCGCAGCCGATTACCGCGGCCCTGCACTAACTGCCGATTGCCGACCATGAAATCGCGCTCGATCGCCCACCTGACCGATCAGTACCTTGCACGGCACGCCGAACCCGAAATCACCTTCGCCCGACATGTGCCGATTCGATACCGGCACATCCTGATCGTCCCGGCAGCCAACGAACCCGCGGACTGCGCCGAACGGCTGCTGCCCGAGCGGATCGCGTTGCCGCTAAACGAACGGGTGCTGGTGATTCTGGTAGTGAATGCACCGCAAAAAAACCGTAATGCCTGGATTGAATGCAACGCCGCGTTGCTCCGCCGAACGACCCGGTCACTGCAAGAACTGCCGCGCCTCGATGCAACCGGCATACGCGCGCGAGCCTGGCACGGCGCGCTTTCTCCCTCCCGCGGCGTCGATCTTCTGGTAATCGATCGTGCCGTAGACGGGTCGCCGCTACCCGACCGGCAGGGCGTCGGCCTGGCGCGCAAGATTGGCGCCGACCTGGGGCTGGCGCTACATCGATCAGCCAATCGCCCCGAGGCGTGGCTGCACATGACCGACGCCGATGCGCGCATCGACGCGCACCACTTTGATGCTGATCCAGCCGACGCCGCCGCACTGGTGTATCCGTTCGATCACACGCATCGGGATGCCGGGCTGCAACGGCGGGCACATTTGTACGACCTGCACCTGCGACACTATGTCTCAGAATGTGCGCGAGCCGGATCCCGTTACGCCTATCACACGCTGGGAAGCGTAACCGCCGTTCGCGCAGCACACTATGCGGCTGTGCGCGGCGTACCGCGACGCAACGGTGCTGAAGATTTTCATCTGCTGAACAAGCTGGCTAAAACCGGGCCGGTGGTAACGCTCGCAGGACCCAAGGTCGTATTGAGCGGACGGCGTTCCGCTCGAGCGCCCTTCGGGACCGGCGCGGCCCTGATCGAGCTGGAGCAGATCGAACCCGAAACCTACGCCAGTTACGCGCCAGGCGCGTTCGCGGAACTGCGTAACGTGTTCGACTGGGTGCGGCTGCAGACGCCGGAACGGGCGGCATGCCCGGACGCACTCGCGCCCGACATTGCCGCTACACTGCAAGCCATTGGAATGTTCGACTTCGTGAACCGCGCCCGGGAACAGTACCGCACACACGCTAGTCTGCAGCGCGCGATGTTCTGCTGGTTCGATGCGCTGAAGATCGTTCGGTTCGTAAATCGAGCATCAGCGAGACACCCGAAACAACCGCTGCTGAACACACTGCAGGCGCGCTTCGGTGCACGTTCGCTCGAAGAATATCGGCGGCGCCTGGACGCCGCCATGGTACCGTTCCGGCGCATGGGCTGGAGCGACGATCCCGTAGACCACAATCGGTCGACGGGCTCGAGTACAGGTCGGAGAACAGGAGAGAAGTTATGACGTTCCTAGAATTGTACGGCAACGCCGCCGTTGTGATCTTCAGCACCGTGGTCTGTCTTTGGCTGGTGAGCGTGCAGGTCCGCAATGCCAGCATTATCGACTGGTTCTGGGGCCCGCTCTTCGTGGCGGTAGCCTGGTGGTTACTGTGGCTGCAGGACACCGCGTACGCGAAACCGTTCGTCGCAACGCTTCTGGTTACGGCCTGGGGACTGCGTCTGTGCTTCCACCTGGTAAACCGGCACCTGGGGCAGGGTGAAGACAAGCGTTACCGATTGTGGCGGGAACACGGTGGCAGCAACTGGCCGCTGATTACGCTACCCAAGATCTTCCTGTTTCAAGGTGCAATCGCGCTCGTGGTCTGCTCCCCGCTCATCGCCGCACATTACGTGCCGCAACCGTGGACCTGGGTCACATCCGTTGGCGTACTGGTTGCGATCGCGGGATTTCTCTACGAGTTGGTAGCAGACGTGCAACTCAATCAGCACAAGGCCGACCGGAACCCGGTCTCGGACATTCTCGAAATCGGCTTGTGGCGCTACTCGCGCCACCCGAACTACTTTGGCGACGCGGTATTCTGGTGGGGCATCGGCATCGTGGGTTTGAGCTTCGTCGGCTGGTGGTCGCTGATCGGCCCGGCAGTCATGACCGGCGTGTTCATCGCGATCAGCAACGACGTGCTGGAGCGCGGCATGCTGAAGCGTCACAAGGACTATGCGGACTACGTCACGAATACACCAAAATTCTTCCCGCGGTTCTCGTCGCGCTGAGCCGGTTCCGCATAGAATAACCGGGCCCTTGAGCAGGATTGGCGATATGGCGGAGATGCCCGAAAATCCGGATCTCGCCTGGGATCTGGACGATTTCACAAACCGGCGCCGAGCTACGGACTTCGTGTTGCAGTTCGAGACGACGCTGTGCGTGTATTCCGCATCGGTAAGTCAGCTGTACTCCACTTACAACATGTACTTCCCGAAGGACTGGGAGCGCAAGCTGGTTATTCTGCCGGACCCCGGCGCGTTCCACGACACATTCAATTTCGTCGACGCATCCGCCATCAAAGCCACGGGGCTGTACATTATTCCCGGCGAGCTGATCAACCGTGACGGATTGTTTCTCGCCAACGTCGACGAAAATCGTTCCCTCGGCAAGAAACAGATACCCTTTGCGCAGGGCATGCGGGCGATCATGAAACGTCAACCAGCAGACGACCCCTTTCTGCCGGTACTCGCTAAGGGCGACCTCCGCGAGTTCGAACGTTCGTGGCCCGTACTCCACCTGCACCGAATCAAGGTCAACGACCTGACAGACCTTTCCGCGCTGGACCGTACCTCGCTTGAGAACGTGATTATCGAGAAGCTCGAACCTCTGTTCGAATCCAGCGCCACCTCCACCGCAACGGCCTAGGAAAGCTCACGCGCCTGGGCACTGGATCGATCGCCAGCTGATAGAATGCTGCGGTGACTGAATCCACGATGCCGGGCGACGAACGAAACCCGCCGTTGCCCAAAACGACCCGCATCTTCGCAACCGTAGCGACAGCACTGCTTGTCGCTCTCGCCTGGCACGGCGCACTCGATCGTTTGGTCGCAGAGCACTCCGATACCGGTATGAACCGGTGCATCACCACCTACGCACTGGCACGCACGCTCAATGGCGCCCTGTCCGTCGCGCAGGGTACCGAAATTGCGTTCCAACCCGTGGGTGTCGGCGTGACGCTGACGGCCGGCGAGATTCTCGACCCGCTGAACGATCTGGTGGAACGTTTCTCAACGCTGGTGCTGGTCGCCGTTGCCTCGATCGGCGTGCAGATGTTGCTCGGCGAGCTGTTCGGCACCGCGTGGGTCAGTGTCGCTACTACCGCCGCCGCGGCTTGCCTGCTGTGGCATATCTGGCTGAGCCGGCTGCCGCGACTTCTCGTCGGCGCGTGTGTCTCCGTGGTGTTCGCGCGGTTCATCTTCGTGCTGGCCGGCCTGGCCGGTATGTGGATCGACAACGCCGTGCTGCACGAACGGCAGGCGCAGGCTTTCGATGAACTCTCCGCCGTGTCGCAAAGCGTAGCCGCGGCACAGGCCCCCGACCTCCCCGAATCCGCAGACGCGCCGGACGGGGGTCTCCTCGACCGCTTCGGCCGGGCGCTTGGCGACGCAGGCCGGGATTTCGGCTGGCAGCAGCGCCTCGACGAGCTGCGCACACGCGCCGAACGCGGCATCAGCGCAGTGATCAACCTGATCATCGTCTTCGTGCTGCAAACGATCGTGATACCCATCGCAGCGGTCTGGCTGTCGCTGATCGGGCTTAAGGCCATGCTCGGGACCCTGATCCGCGACTGACTCAACAGGCGTCGGTGGGCGATGCAGGCCAGATTCTCTACAATGCGTCGGTTGTCCCACGCATATCCCGCCCGGTAAATGACAAAAGTATTCATCGACGGTCAGGCTGGCACGACCGGGCTCGAAATTGCGGCCCGGCTGCGCGCGCGCGCCGAGATCGAACTGCTGGAGATTGACGCCGCGCACCGCAAGTGCGCGGACCATCGGCGAGCGCTGATGGACGCGGCAGACGTCACGCTGCTGTGTCTACCCGACGACGCCGCGCGCGAGGCCGCCGGCTTTGCACCAGCCGGCGCACGACTACTGGACGCGAGTACCGCCCACCGGATAGATCGGGCGTGGACCTACGGTCTACCCGAAATGGCCCCCGAGCAGCGCGCCGCCATCGCCAGCGCAACGCGTGTCAGCAACCCCGGGTGCTATCCCCAGGGTTTCATTCTGCTGATACGACCGCTGCTGCGGCTCGGCTGGCTCAACGCCCGCACACCCGTCAGCGTGCACGCGGTGTCGGGGTATTCGGGCGGCGGGCACGCGATGATCGAGAAGTATGAAGTGTTTTCGAGCGCGCAACGGGACGCCTGGAATACGCGACCGTACGCCTTGGGTCTTCAGCACAAACACGTTCCGGAAATGCACCAGTTCAGCGGGCTTGCGCAGGCGCCGCTATTCTCGCCCAGCGTCGGCACCTACCGGCAGGGGATGCTGGTACAGATTCCATTGTTCATAAGTCAGTTCGAAAAAGCCGCATCCGTCGTGCGCGTGCACGATCTGCTGGCCGAAACCTATAGCGACGAAACTCTGATCGATGTGCTGCCGCCGATGGCACCCGACGCGCTGGACGACGGCTATCTGAATCCCACTGCACTCAACCAGACCGATCGTCTGGAACTCATGGTATTCGGGAATGCACAACAACTGCTGCTGGTAGCGCGTTACGACAATCTCGGCAAGGGTGCCGCCGGTGCCGCCGTGCAGAACCTCAACTTGATGCTGGGCCTCGATGAGCGCCAGGGCATCGCAGCATGACCACGCGCGCACCGCTCGGCACCCTCGACGAGCCGACGCTACGCGGCGAGCGCAGTCGGTTACAGCAATCGCTCGAGCTGCAACGCGGCAACAGTCCCGCGCTGGACCTCACGCGCGGCAAACCCGCTGAAGACCAGCTCGCACTCTCGAACGCACTCGACGAACAGATCGCGGGAAACTACCGAAGCCGCGACGGTGTCGATGTCCGCAACTACGGCGGATTGTTCGGACTGCCCGAAATTCGCGAACTGGGCGCACAGCTGCTGGAATCGCCCCCCGGGGCGGTGCTGGCGTACGGCAATTCGAGCCTGACACTGATGCACCTGGCGATGCAGACCGCGCTGCTGTACGGACTGTGGGGAGACGCGAGGCGATGGAACACAGTCGAGCGGCCGGCAGTGCTGGCACCCGTGCCGGGGTACGACCGGCATTTCGCGCTGTCCGAAGCACTGGGCGTCGACATGGTCAACGTCGACATGACGGCTTCTGGGCCGGACATGGAAGCCGCGGAGCGCCTCGTGGCAGCGGATGCATCATTGAAAGGCATATGGTGCGTGCCCAAGTACGCCAATCCAACCGGCGTAACCTACGACACCGACACGGTTCGCCGGCTGGCAGCGTTGCCGCGGCACGCCCGCGCAGACGACTTCGTCATCTTCTGGGACAACGCCTACAGCGTCCACGATATCTACGATCCACCCGACGAACTATCGAGTATTTGGAACGCCTGCCACGACGCGGGCACAGAAGATCACCTCGTGCAGTTCGCATCCACGAGCAAGATCACGTTTGCCGGCGGGGGCGTCGCGTTTCTGGCGGCGTCGCCGACGTTGCTGGCCGCGTTCGAAAAACGTCTGTCAACGATGACGATCGGTCCTGACAAGGTAAATCAGCTTCGCCACGCGCGGTTCCTGAACGGGCGCGTCCGCGAACACATGGCCGCGCACGCAGCGCTTTTGAAACCCAAGTTCGACCTCGTTCAGAAACTGCTGAAGGAAGGTCTCAGCGGACTGGAAATCGCTACCTGGACCGAACCCCGAGGCGGATACTTCGTAACGTTGCAGACCGAACCCGGAGTGGCCAGCGCCGTTGTGGCACTGGCTGCGAGCGTGGGCTTGAAACTGACGCCCGCCGGAGCGACGCACCCCTATGGCCGGGACCCTGAAGACCGCTACGTACGCATTGCCCCAACCTACGCGACGCTCGACGAGCTGAAAGTCGCGATGGAGATTCTCGTTGACTGCGTGCAGCTCGCCACCATCGAAACCCGCATGGCACAAACCACATGAGCGATTGCAGATGAACGATTGGACCCTCGACGATTTCAAGGTGCCCGAAGATCCCGAGCTCGATCGGTTTCACGACTTTGCACTGCCGTTGCCGCTGATGCGGGCGATCGCAGATCTCGGATTCGAATACTGCACGCCGATTCAGAGCGCCGTGTTGCCGTTCAGTCTTGCCGACTACGACATTACCGGCCAGGCGCAGACGGGAACCGGCAAAACCGCGGCGTTTCTGATCTCGATCTTCACCCGCCTCTGGGAACAGCCGCGTAACCCGGTCGTCGGCAAACCCAGATCGCTGGTACTTGCGCCCACCCGAGAACTCGCGCTGCAGATCGAAGACGACGCAAACGGGCTGAATCGCTACTGCGGTCACGGCGTTCAGTGCGTCGTGGGCGGAATGGACCTGCAGAAACAACGCGACCGACTGCGCAACGAACCGGTAGACATACTCGTTGCCACCCCGGGCCGGCTGATCGATTTCGTAAATCGCCGGGACGTGAGCCTGCGGTCCGTCGAAGTACTGGTAATCGACGAAGCCGATCGAATGCTCGATATGGGCTTCATTCCCGATGTCCGCCGCATCGTTTACCAGACCCCGCACAAACGTGAACGACAGACCCTGTTTTTCAGCGCAACCTTCAACGACGATGTAATGCGACTGGCCAACTCCTGGACGCTTGATCCGGAAGAACTGATCATCGCGCCGGAACACGTCGCAACGGACACAGTGGATCAGCAATTCTGGCTGGTGGCCGAGGAGGACAAGGTTGACCTGCTCGCCGCGTTTCTCAAGCAGCACAGCGCCGCCGATCCCGACAACGACATGCTGCGCACGCTGACCTTTGCGAACCGTCGCGACCAGACACACGACCTGGCGCGTGATCTGGCGCGCCGCGGCATCGACTGCGAGGCCATAGCGGGCGATGTACCGCAACGCAAACGACTCAGCGTGTTGAACCGCTTCAAGAGCGGCAAGACGCCGCACCTGATCGCAACCGATGTCGCAGGACGCGGCATTCACGTGGACGGCATCAGCCATGTGGTCAACTACTGCCTGCCCGAAGACCCGGAGGACTACGTGCATCGCATCGGACGGACCGGGCGTGCCGGAGCCAAGGGTACGAGCATCAGCCTGATTGCCGAATCGGACGCGTTCAATCTACCCGCCGTCGCCGAGTACACCGGTCAGGAAATCGCCTGCACACAGCCGCCCGTCGAACTCGTCGACACGCCGTGACCCGGGTTGCCTGCGTACAGCTCTGCGCCACGCCCGACTGGCAGGCGAACCTCGAATGCACGGCGCGTCTGGTAGGCGAAGCCCGGGACGGCGGCGCGGAGGTGGTGCTGCTCCCCGAGGCGTTTGCGTTTCTGGGACCGGAGGCGGAAAAACGGAAGATTCTGGAACCGCTTCCGCGGGGCGGACCCATACTCGACCGCTGCCGCAGCATCGCGAATGAGCACCGGGTACACCTGATACTCGGCGGCTTTCACGAAGACATTGGCGACCCCGACAAGTGCGCCAACACGCTCGTCCATATCGACCCCGCGGGCGGTATCGGCACGACGTACCGTAAAATTCACATGTTCGACATCGCGTTGGACGACGGCACTGCATTGAACGAATCCGCACGCACTGCTGCGGGATCGTGCGCAACGACCGCAGTCATGCCGTTCGGTGTGCTGGGCTTGAGCATCTGCTATGACCTGCGCTTTCCTTACCTGTACCAGCAACTGATCGACCTCGGCGCTATCGCGCTGTGCGTGCCTTCCGCATTCACCAAACCAACCGGTGCCGCGCACTGGCATACGCTGCTGCGCGCACGCGCGATCGAATGCCAGTCCTACGTGCTTGCACCGGCACAGCACGGCCACCACTTCGGCAAACGCCATTCCTATGGGCACAGCCTGATCATAGACCCTTGGGGCGAGGTGCTGGCTGAGCTTCCGGACGGCGACGGCGTCATCATCGCAGACGTCGATCCGCAACGCGTCGCCGACGTACGCCGACAACTGCCGAGCCTGGACCACCGGCGCACGCTTACCGGCGCGCAATGACGTTCGAGCGCCCCAACATTCACGCGATGGAGGGTTATACGCCCGGTGAGCAACCGGGGGATGGCGCGACGATCAAACTCAATACCAATGAGAATCCGTACCCGCCGAGCCCCGCGGTGCAGGCTGCAGTCTGCGACTACGACACCGGCGCGCTACGCACCTACCCACCACCCACAGCCGATCCGCTACGCGATGCCCTCGCGCGTTTGCACGGCGTCGGGCGCGAAAACATTGTGATTACTCACGGCGGCGACGAAGGGTTGCGACTGGCAATGACGACCTTCGTGGAACCCCGGTCCGTGTTCGGCATGGCGACGCCCAGCTACTCGCTGTATTCGGTGTTGGCGGAAGTCCAGGACGCATCGATCTATCCGGTATCGCTCGACGACGACTTCAACTACCCGGACGATTTCGCACAACGCCTAAACGCCGCCGGCGCGTGCCTGACTTGTATCGTCAACCCACATGCGCCATCCGGCCGTTTGTTACCGCCGGAGTCGCTTGCGCAACTGGCGCGCGCGCTCGACAAAGTGCTTCTCATCGACGAAGCGTACGTCGACTTCGTTGACCCATCCCTGAAGCACGATGCGGTCCGGCTGATTGACGCGCACGACAACGTACTGTTGCTCCGCACCTTTTCCAAAGGCTACTCCCTCGCCGGCTTGCGTCTGGGTTACCTGATCGGTCCGGAAAACCTGATCGGCCCGATCGTCAGCAAAACTCGCGACAGCTACAACGTGGATCACATTTCCCAAACGATTGGCCTGGCCGCCATCAGCGACTGGGACTATGCAGAGCGCACATGGGAGGCCGTACGCGACGCCCGCGACACGCTCACGATCGCGCTGGAGGGCTTCGGCTTCGGTGTCGAACCGTCGCAAACGAACTTCCTGCTCGCGCGCACCGCCCGTGAGCACCCGTTGACTGCCGCGGCGCTGTATCAGGCGCTGAAGCAGCGCGGGATTCTCGTGCGCTACTTCAACGTGCGCATGATGCAGGATCGGCTACGCATCACCATCGGCACGCCCGAACAGAACAGCGCGCTGATCGCAGCGCTGGAGGAGCTGCTTTCATGACCGAAGCGCGCAACCGCTACTACCTGGCAAACCGTGACATCGACCGGTTGGCCGAGCGCGAACACCGCCATCAGTTCAACAGCAACGCCGTGCGCAGATCGCGACCGCTGAGTCGTCTCCTCGGGATGGAGCAGATCGGCGTACATCTGGTCCGTCTCGAACCGGGTCTGGACAGCACCCAGTATCACTGGCACAGCGCAGACGAAGAGTTTCTGTACATTCTGTCCGGGCAAGGGGAAGCGCGGGTGGGCGACGATGTGTTCCTCTGCAGCGCTGGCGACTTCTTCGGTTTCCCGGCCGACGGCGTAGCGCACGCACTTCACAACAACGGCGAAACCGATCTGGTCTATCTGATGGGCGGTACGCGCCATCCGCACGACGCCGTTCACTATCCCGACATACGTCGCACGATGTACAAGTCTCCCGGACGGCGCACCTGGGCCGACTGGGATGATCTGCACGATCTGAGCGATCATCCGGACCTGAGCGACCCAACCGGCACACGCTGAACGATGTTTCCACTACGCGACGAAAACCCGTTGCAACGCACACCCTACGCAACAATCGCGCTCATCGCGATTAACGCCTTCGTATGGATCGTGGTACAGGGATTGGGGAGCGAAACCGCGCTGCTGGAATCGTTCTGCCGCCACGCGCTGATACCAGCAGACCTACTCGCAAACGTCCTGCCGGGTACCAACGCGCCGTTCGGACCGGGTGTTGTCTGTCAGCTGGATGGGACACCCGACTACACGACACTCGTGAAGTCCATGTTCATGCACGGTGGATGGCTGCACATACTGGGCAATATGTGGTTTCTCTGGGTATTCGGCGACAACATCGAGGACTCGATGGGACCCACCCGATTCGTCGCCTTCTATCTCCTGTGCGGTCTCGCCGCCGCCGCGGCACAGATCGTGACCGATACCCAAAGCATGATCCCGATGGTCGGCGCGAGCGGCGCAATCGGCGGCGTCATGGGAGCCTACGCGTTGCTCTTTCCACGGAACCGCATCCACACCCTGATTTTTCTGGGTTTTTTCATCACTACCGTCGCGGTCCCCGCGGTGTTCATGTTGGGATACTGGTTTCTGCTGCAGCTCGTGCAGGGCGTTCCCGCGCTCGGCTCGAGCGGCGGGGGTGTCGCGTTCTGGGCCCATATCGGTGGCTTCGTTGCCGGCGTCGCTCTGATTCATCCCTTCAAGCGCAACGACTACTATTCGGCGCACCGCGCCCATACCCGTCCACTGCCGTCGCGCCACCGCTGGTTTTGAGCTACACACACGTAACAGAAGGAAAACAGCAATGACTCAACTTCCCGCCGTAAGCCTGGCCGCGGTACCCGGACGCCGCGAGCCAATACTGGAATTCGCGCGGCAGTTCGAAGACCGCGGATTCCCCGGAATTTACGCACCGAGCCTCGGCGACAATCTGTCGTTGTGTCTCGCAATCGCGATGGTGACCGAGCGTATTGACATCGGTACATCCATCACGCCTATCTACACGCGCCTGCCGCAGGACTTTGCGCAAATGGCCGCATTCATTCACGAGGTTTCCCACGGACGGTTCCGTTTCGGTATTGGCGTCAGCCACGCGCCGGCAATGGACCGACTGGGCGTCCAACGCGGCAAACCCCTTGCAGACATGCGCCGATTCGTCGACGAACTGAAGGCGGTTCCGCGAGTAGGCGATCTACCACCCCTGGTACTTGCGACGTTGCGAAGCCGGATGATCGCGCTGGCCGAGGAAATCGGTGACGGGATGGTCTTCGCGAACGGCGCCCGCTCGCACATGGCAACGTCCCTCGCCGTTCTGAACGACGACGCCCGTACCAACGATGCGTTTTTCATCGGCAATATGATCCCCACCTGCATCAGTGACGACGAGCAGGCCGCCATGGCCGTAAACCGCCGCACGTTGACCGGGTACGCGATGCTGCCGAATTACAGAAACTACTGGATCGAGGCCGGCTACGAAGAAGAGATGAACGGTGTCGCCCGGGCGATGGCTGACGGGGAACTGGAGCGCATTCCGGAGTGCCTTTCCGACCGCTGGCTTGCCGACACGACGCTCTTCGGCTCCGCGTCCAAGGTGCGCGAAGGTATAGAGGCATGGTTCGACAGCGGCATAAAAACACCCATCATCGTTCCGTCGAGCGCTCAGGGGAATCAAATTGCCGCGCTGAACGAGTTCCTCGCGCTGTGGGATTGAGCCGTTGTCCGATCGCAGCGTCTGGTTGATCCGCCACGCGAAATCGTCCTGGCGTGAACCCGTTCCGAGCGACCACGATCGGCCGTTGAACGCTCGCGGCCGACGGGATGGCGAGCGCATGGCCACGTGGCTCGCCTCCCAGTCCAAGACGCCGGAGTGGCTCTGGGTATCATCTGCTCGTCGGGCCAGGGAAACTGCGCAATTTGTACTGCGCGGACTCGCCCTCGACGAGCAATCGTGCGAACACACGCGCGCGGAGCTCTATCACGCGTCGACGCATACGTTGCTGGAAACGCTGCGCGCGACGCCGGAGACCGTAACGCGCGTGGCAATCGTGGCCCACAATCCCGGCCTTACGCATTTGACCAACCAACTGGCCGGGGACCACGTAACGGACAACTTGCCTACCTTCGGTATAGCGCGGTTCGACTACTCCGGCGACTGGCCCGAATTCCGGCCCGCAGCCGCCCGGTTGAGACGACTGACAAGCCCGAAAACGGTCCCTCCACCGGCATAGCAGGCTGTTGTTCAACAGCCTGCTATGCCGCTTTAACAATCACACACACGAACATGCCACCGAACGTTGCATCGGGAATGATGCGTACGGCGCCAGCCATAGCCGATGGAAACTCGCGCCCGCCATAGTGCGCAAGTCCGGCAACGGTCGTTATGTCCGGATAGCGCTGCTGCGCTTCGAGCGGTGCGATTGATGCACCTGCTTCCCGGCGCAGCAGATAGGCCACCACCCCTTCGTTCTCCTCCGGCGCGAACGAACACGTGCAGTACACCAGCCGGCCTCCGGGTTTTAGCGCACGGTACGCCGATCGCATCAGACCCCGCTGCTTGCGAACGCTCTCCGCAATCTTGCGCGACGACCAATGTGCGAACGTCTCGGGACGATCGGGTCGGATACGGGCTTCGGATGAACAGGGCGCGTCCAACAGCACGCGGTCGAAACGTTGCGGCACCTTACGGCCGATGCTGCGCCCGTCCGCGAGATAGCTTTGCGCGATCGTAACGCCGCAACGTTCCAGATTCGCTTTCATACGATGAAACCGCCTGCGTCCCGGTTCCACCGCCGCGATCCGGCCACGATTGCTCATCGCGTTGGCAATCACCACCGTTTTACCGCCGGGCGCTGCCGCAAGATCCAGAATTTCCTCGCCCGGTGCCGCGTCCAGACTCTGGGCCGCAACCACGCTGGAGGGATCCATTGGATACCAGACGCCGGCAGTTGTCGCCGGGTGTCGGGTCAGCGAGTCACGATCTCCGGGGCCCACCACGCGCAGCCGACCGGCAAATCCTTTGACTTCACACCCCGGCAGAGGCACTTGTTCCCCATTTGCAACCAGCGCGTTGCACCAGTAACCCTGATTGCGAGGCGAAGTCAGCGTCGTTTCAATACGCTTGGCCAGATCGTCCGGGTAGATGACCCGCAAGCGCTCCAGGAAGAGCCGTAGCCGATGGTCGCTGTGCATGACTAACCTGAACAGGCCCAAAATCCGGTGTCGATAATAACGTTTGCAAAACCCGCCTTCGATGTAGGCGTTTTCACCAACCAACTGTCACCGATGCGCCGATTCTGGGCTGAAGACATCGGCCTGGTGTATCAGGAACGACTCGCGGTCGGCGGCGGCATTCACCAGTACCGGCATGCCGTCGGAGAGTCCGTATTCAAACTCAATCACGCCCGCGATTCGCTTCCCGACGCACCGCCGAGTCCGATCGAGCGGCTCTGGATCGCCGACCACGACGCCACAGCCCCAACCGTGCACGTCGACCCCGACGGCAATACCGTCTGTCGCATCCCGCCCGGTCACGACGGCATTACGCAGTTGCAAGTGGATCTCGCAACGTCGGACATCGACACAATGCACCGCTTCTACCGCGACACCCTCGGATTCGAAGCGTTGGACGCACACCGACTGCGCTGCGGTGTATCGATTGTGCGCCTGATGCAATCACCGCGGTCACAACCGATGTTGGCCGCGCGTCTTGCGTCCGCGGTTGCCGCCGTCGGATTCCGTTACCTGACGCTGCAGGTGCGCGACGTGGAACGCGTCCATCGGCAGGTTCTCGATGCGGGTGGCGTCGAAGGGCGTGCCCCGGTTCGCCTGGGAGACGTTGCGCGCATATCGTTTGTGCGCGATCCGGAAGGAACCTGGATAGAATTGTCACAGCGCCGGTCGCTCACGGGTTCGCTCGATTGAAGCAACCCGGATGTACGCGTGTTTGCGCAGCAAGCATGCCACTGGACTCCGATCGCACTCCAGCGTATATACCGGAGCAGTCCAGAGATTCTCGTCCACGAACGTCAACACCGTGAATAGCAGTCATCCATCGATCACCACGCAACGCGACCGCCCGTCCTTCGGAGACTGGAGGATCGTGCTGGGCCTGTGCCTAACCACGGTATGGCTGCTGCTCGGCATCATCTATATCTCGCAACGGCTCGGCTGGACGTCGTTCACATCGCTTCCGCCGGCTGAACTGGGTTCGTTCTTCGAGGGCGCGTTTGCGCCGCTGGCGTTCCTGTGGCTGGTAATCGGCTACTTCCTTCAGCAGAAGGAGCTGGAACAGAACACCCACGCGCTTCAGGCCCAGGCCGCCGAGATCCAGCGCACCGCGGAACAGGCCGTCATCCAGAGCCAGAAGCTCGCCGAAAGCGAGTTTCATGCCCGCCAGAACACCTTCCTGCAGATCGCGAACAGTGTGCACAAACAACTCGGCGCCATCGGTGGTCTGCTCTATATGTCGAGCCAGAGTGCGCAGGCTGACGGAACCGTCACCTCGGAAGAGATGAGCCAGCTGTTTCGTCAGTTGAGCGCGTACGATACCGAAGTGTTTTCACGGCGCATCCTCGAAACCTACATCCAGACCGAAGATCCCGAGATCCAGCATCAGCTCTTCTACGGTACGGACGTTCGTGCCCGACACTCCAACAACTTCATCTTCACCTTCGAACGGCTACTGCGGCGCGCGCGCGAACTGGACAAGGACGACATGATTTACGACGCACTGCAGTCGAGTTCCCACGGATTCGTATACCGGATCGCGAAGGAACAACAACAGCACGCGCCCGAACACCTCGCAGACCACGAGCGCACCGGGCGGCACATCAATTTCTGAGATTCGATGACCACACCCCCGCCTCGATCCCCCGTCGCAATTGCCGATCCCATTGCCCAGCTGCGACGAGACCGCGAGCAGGCCCTGGCGTCCGGCGACGCGCATGCAACGCTGTGCGCAGTGGCCACAATCGACGTAGACGGTTGCCCCGACCTGAGGACGCTCGTACTCAGGGATGTGGACGTGGCGGACCAACAGCGTTTTGCGGTTTTCATCAACGCGACGAGCCCAAAATTCGAGACCATGCGCGCACACCCGATCGCCGTACTGATCTACCTGCCGACGCAGCAGGTGCAGTACCGCATGCGGTGCACAACGTCTGAGGTGCCCGCGAATGTGATACGCGCGAGCTGGCCGCTGCGGCCTGAGACGCCCAAACATCTCGACTGGTTCTACGAGCGCGTTGCGCGCCAGAGTACTCCGGTCGCCAGCCGCGAGGTGCTCCTGGGCGGACTCGCCGACTTGGACCTGCCGGAACCGTTGACTGTACCGCCGAGTGCCCGAGGTTTGTTTCTGGACCCCCGGCGCGTAGAGCGCCTCGACCTCTCGCTTGCGCCGGAGGTTCACGATCGCCGGAGGTTCGAACGCACGGATACCGGTTGGACCGAGGTTGTGCTTGTGCCCTGACCGTCCCGGTCAATCCAGCTCGGCGGTAACGATACCCACCAGATTTTCAAAGCAGGTTTCCTTCGCCGTCTCGATGAACCCCGCCATAAACGCCGCGTCGCGGTCATCGGCGCGAACTCCGGCGAACAGCGTTGGCCAGATCCCCTCCTCGGTGAGCGAACGCACGCTGATGAAATCCCGCTCCCGGTATTCGTGCAATGCCCAGTTCGGCAGACACGCTACGCCCCGACCACTTGCTACGAGCTGTATCATCATTGTGGTCAATTCCGCCGACCGCACATGTCGCGGCTCCACGCCAGCGGGGTTCAGAAACTGCGTGAAGATGTCGAGCCGATCCCTGTCGACGGGGTAGATGATCAGTGTCTCGCCGGCGATGTCGCCGGGCTCGACCCACGGTTTCGCCTCCAGGTCATGGCCCTTACACAGCGCAAGCTGCGCCTCGTAACTGAACAGGGGGACGTACGCCAGATTCAATTCAGGCACCGGGTCAGCGGTAATCACCAGATCGAGATCGCCTCGCGCGAGCGCGGGGAGCGGGCCGAAATGAAACCCGCTCGCAATGTCCAGTTCCACATCGGGCCACAGGTTCCGGTACGAATCGATCGCCGGCAACAACCACTCGAAACAGCTGTGGCACTCGATCGACATTAGAATCCGGCCGGACTCGCCCCCCGCAAGCCTCTCGAGTTCCTGATCCGCGTTCACAACAGCAGGCAAGACGACGTCAGCCAACTTCAACAGACGCTTGCCGGCGGGCGTAAAACGCACCGGGCGGGTCTTCCTCACGAACAGCGACACGCCGAGTTTGTTTTCTAGGTCCTTCAGCTGGTGCGACAGCGCCGACTGCGTCAGGAACACGCGCTCAGCCGCTTCGACCAGACTTCCGGTTTCACGAAGCGCAACCAAAGTGCGTAAGTGCCTAAACTCTATGTGCGACATGCTTTTGGAACGTTGGGGTTTGGGGACATCGGTCGATCCTTCGTGCCTCCCGACGCGTTTCAGGCAACGTGCATTACAAACCAAAGGACTCGTTCACATAGTACGACCGCCCCATTCCGCTGTCACGGCGCGCCGTCCCACAACACCGCACCGCGCTCGTCACACCGTTCGTGTGACGGCCGGCACACTGCTGACCAAGGACCCGGAGGGGGCGGCGGCGCAGCGATACAATGCTGCCATGTACGATGTAAATCGTGTCATCGCTGAAAATTTTCTTGCGCATGTAACGCGCGAGTTCTGCGCGTCCTGTCCGGATTCAGACGAGTCCTACGCACACGCGATCGAGCGCGCCTCCCGACTCGCACTCGAACTGCTGCTGAACTGCGATTGCCAGTACCACGATCTGCACCACACCATTCTGGTAACGGACGCGGGCATGGCGCTGCTGCGAGGGCGCGCAATTCTGCGCACTGACGTAGACCGTGACGACTGGCTGAACGCCGTCGTGGCAATGCTGTTTCACGACATCGGGTACGTGCGCGGCGTGCTGAGCGGCGATACCGACGCAGAGTACGTGACCGACCAGGCCGGTGCTCTGCAGCGGCTGGATCCTGGAGCCACGGGCGCTGCGCTAACCCCCTATCACGTAAACCGAGGGACCGTATTCGTTCGCGAGCACTTCGAGGATGACGCGGTGATCGATGCGGGCGTGGTCTGCCGTCACATCGAAATGACGCGTTTTCCGGTGCCCCGCGAGCACAGTTACCAGGAAACCGAATCGATGTCCGCGCTGGTGCGCACGGCGGACCTGATCGGCCAGATGGCCGATCCATTGTATATGCGAAAGCTACCCCGTCTGTTCGCGGAATTCATAGAGACCGGTGAAGCGGAACGCCTGGGATACGCCAATCCGGGCGAACTGAGGGCTGCGTTTCCGGCGTTCTTCCGAGACCACGTCGCCCGCTACGTGGAACCAAATCTGCGGTATCTGCGTATGACACAGGAAGGCCAGCAGTGGATCGCGAGCCTGCATCATCACCTTTACGCCGAAGCCGCTGGGCACCCCAACCGCGACAGTGCATCCCGCCCCGCGGAACCGCTACTGGCGACGTCCCAGGCGGCAAGCACGGTACCGGCACGCCTCATCCCGTAACGAAATGCCCGCGAGCGACTCCGCTCGCATCATAAACCGGCTCTTCGTATTCAACGCGGAACTTCATGATCGGCTTGTCACGATCCTTGCGCGGATACTGCGCGAGGTGTGCCCCCATGTCGCGATACCAGTGGCTGTTGAGGTGAGCCTCGAGAGTCTCGGACGACGTCCATTCCTCATAGACGTGAACGCGGCCCGGTACGCGGTGGTCTTCAGTCCAGTCGTAAGCGATACAACCTTCTTCCGCCAGCGCGCCTTCAATATGGGGAACGGCCTTAGTGAGCATGTCCGGAACCTGCGCCGGATCCACAAGATCAAAACACCCCGAGATAATCACCTTACTCATTGAACTGTTCCTCCCTCCTAGATTCGTTCTATTACAAAGAGCACCAACACGAACATGATCGGCACCATGGCGCCCGAATAGCACAATATATTGAGTTGGTCGTTGCGATCCCCGGCGCCGGCCAACGAGAGACGCGATCCGATGACCAACCAGATCAGTGCACCGCCGACAAACGACAGAATCAGTGTTAGCAGAGTCGCCGCCATAGCAGGTATCCGTTGCGCGCGAGCTACGCTCAATCCTCAGGACGGATTGAGCTGCAGCATGCTGCGTGGCTTGGCACCGGTGAGATCAGCGATTTTACCGTAGTTCTCCGCAATGTCCTCCACGGTTGCTTCAAGTCCAAGATCCACGCCTTCGTTTTCAACCATGCAGGCGATCGAGTAGTGGCCGCCCTGCGCCTGAATGATCACCCCGTTGGGAGCATCTTCGGTGCACAGAAAGATCACCGGCGGCGTGACACGGTCCGGTCCGAGCGCTTTCTGCGCATCTTCGGGCAGTAGATTCTCGGTCATGCGCGTTGCAGCTACAGGCGCAATCGCATTCGTGTACACATTGTTCTTCGCACCCTCGATCTTCAGCGTGTTCATGAAACCGACCAGACCAAGCTTGGCTGCACCGTAGTTTGTCTGTCCGAAGTTGCCATACAAGCCGCTCGGTGAGGTTGTCATCACGATTCTTCCATAGTTCTGCTCGCGCATGATCGGCCACACTTCCTTCGTGACGTACACCGAACCGATCAGATGCACTTCCAGAACCGTGCGGAAGTCGTCCATCTCCATTTTCGCAAACGACTTGTCTCGCAATATTCCGGCATTGTTGATCAGCACGTCGACGCGCCCCCAATCTTTCATCGCATCAGCGACCATGCTTTTCGCGCCCGCTGGGTCGGATACGGAGCCCCCGTTCGCGATGGCCTCGCCACCGGCCGATTTGATTTCTTCCACAACGGCGTTCGCTGCATCGGATGAGCCGCCGGTCCCGTCCATCGCACCGCCCAGATCGTTCACCACCACGCGAGCCCCCCGTCGTGCGAGTTCGAGCGCATGGCAACGCCCCAGACCGCCTCCAGCACCGGTAACGATGGCGACCTTTCCGTCGAACGAGTAACTCATTGTCTTCTCCTGTGGGTCATGGTTTCGATGTAGTTCGAGTAAAAAACAGGTACTAGGGGCGCGGCCCGAACCGCACCGGCTGCGTGAGGTCTTCCAGAATCGGTTGTATCCGGTCGATCCACTCACACAGATACGGCCGGGTTTCCCGCGGGTCGATCAGTTCGTGGACCGCGAAGGATTCCGCACGCGGAAACGGCGACCGGTTGGCGCGCAACTGGTCCTCGAGTTCGCGCCGCTTCGCCTCCGGGTCATCGGCGGCAGCGATTTCCCGATGGAACGCAACCGCCACGCCCCCCTCCAGCGGCAACGGGCCGGTTTCGACGGATGGCCACGCCAACACGTATGCATCCGGGCCATAGTGTGCGGCGGTGGCTACGCCAAACCCCTTATGCACCTGGATCACGGCCCAGGGTACGCTCGCCTGGACAGCGGCCGCAACCGCAGCCATACCGTAGCGGATCGTTCCGGCCCGCTCCGATTCAGGCCCGATCATAAACCCCGGTTGATCCACGAAATTCACGACGGGCAAATGAAACGTGTCGCACAATTCGACAAAGCGACGGTATTTTTGCGCGGCCTGCGCGGTCATTGCACCGGCCTGGTGGCGGCAATCGTTGGCCAATACCCCGACCGGCTGACCGTCGAGCCGCGCGAGGCCCGCGATCTGGCTCGGCCCGAAGGACGCTCCAACCTCGAAAAACGAATCACGATCTACAACCATCTCGACAATCTCGCGCATGTCGAACGGCGCATTCGTATCCCTTGGTACCGCCGTGAGCAGGTCCGGCTCCATACGCTCCCGGGGGTCGTCACACGCCAGGCGCGGCGCGCGTTGCCGCACGTGGGAGGGCAGAAAGCTCAAAAAGCAGCGAATCTGTTCGAACGCGTCGTATTCGTCTTCCGCAATATTGTCGACGATACCGCTGGCAGCATGAACCGCTTCACCTCCGAGTTCCTCCTTGGACAGCCGCACGCCGAGCGCTCGCTCCACCAAAGCAGGTCCGCCGATCAGTACCTGCGCCGTGTGCCGGGTCATCACCGCAAAGTGGGACGCAACGAGCCGCCCCGCCGGGAATCCGGCGACCGCTCCCAACGCGGCGCTCGCGATCGGCACTTCACCCATCGCATCGGCGATGATCCGGAACCTCGGTTGCGCATACACCGGTTCCCCAACGGTGCCGCCCTTGCGACCGGAGCCCTTCACACTGCCGCCCCCGCCCTCCAAAAGCCGCACCAGCGGTAGGCGGTACCTGCAAGCGAGATGTTCGGCATAGACGCTTTTTCGGAGGCCGGCGGCGTTCGGCGAGCCGCCCTTGAGCGTGAAGTCCTCACCCCCGACCACGACGCGACGCCCCTCGATACGGCCAACCCCGAGTACGTAGTTGGCCGGGACGAATCCCGTCAGATTCTCCTTCTCGTCGTATTCAGGGAGCGCCGTACCACGGCCTTCTTCGCGGAACGAATCGGGGTCCAGCAACGCGTCGATCCGTTCCCGGATCGTCAACCGGCCTTTGCTGTGTTGCTTGGCAATGCCATCTGCACCGCCCTGTTGCCTCGCGAGGTGGCGACGGCGCTCGATCTCGCGAACTTCGTCTTCCCAGGACATGTTTACGTGGAAAAGTTCGGCGGACGCTTTTCGAAGTTGGCCTTAACCGCCTCCACCTGATTTTCGGACCCGATCAGCTGTCGCTGTAACGTTTCTTCGAGCTCCAGGCCATGAACCGGGTCGGCGTGCCACGACGAATCGAGCAACCGTTTTCCGGCCCGTATCGCGTCCGGAGACTTACCGGCGATTTCTCTGGCAAGCGTCAGCGCCGCAGCCAGCGGTTCGTTCGCAACCTGAGTCACCAGACCAAGCCTCTGGGCTTCGTCGCCATCGACAATACGTCCCGTAAACATCAACTCCTTTGCGATATCCAGCGGCACAAGGTCCCTGAGCGTTTGGGTGATGCTCATGTCCGGAATGAGCCCCCACTTGATCTCCATGATGGAAAGCCGTGCATCCGGCGCGGCAATCCGGATGTCCGCACCCAGCGCAATCTGTAAACCGCCGCCAAACGCTACCCCATGCAGCGCCGCTATCACCGGAACCGGCACACGCTTCCAGACATAAGCGGGACGTTGGGCACGATTCTCCGGCTGCTCGGGCGTTCGATCCTGCTCGCCCGCCTGCGAGCGATCACCACCGGAATCCGATTGGGCCATGCGTTGAAAGCCGCCCATGTCCAAGCCGGCGCAAAACCCCTTGCCGTTGCCCGACAGCACAACCACACGCACCGCCGAATCGCCCGCCAGCGACTCTCCGGCAGCGGCAATCTGTTCGAACATCTCCACCGACAACGCGTTGTATTTGTCGGGCCGGTTGAGCCGAACGTCGGCAACACCCGCATCCACATCGATCGTTACGAGCTCGGCCACGCGTACTCCACACTCAATAGAATCAAAGCGCTAAGGTACCATGGGGCATTAGCTCAGGGTACACGGCGTGCCTGCATCGATGCGTCCCAGGCTTTCAACTTCTCGGGGTTTCTTACCACGTAGATCCCGGTAATCATGCCCTCTGCGTGTTCGATTGAGGCCACCGCGTCGAGAGCCCCCGCCCGAGCAATACGCACGGCCGGGGCGCCGTTTGCGTCGACGATTTCGAACGCCATGGGCTCCTGGTTTCGATCCGTCCCGGCCAGGTGCACCAGAACTCGCGCAATCCGTTGTGGTTCGAGCACGGGCCGAATCGCTGCCGACACCACACCCCCGCCGTCCGTGACCAATTCCGCATCATCGGCGAACAATGCAGCAACGCGCTGCTCGTCACCGGCATAGATCGACGCGATCAGTTCCTGATACAGCCGCGCATGCTCCGCATCGGACGGTGCAGAACCCTCCGGTGCTCGCACAGGATCGCGCAAACGCTGAGCCTCCATCGAGCGACGTGCGCGCGACATCCGCTGGCGGGCGGCAGCGGATGTTACACGGAGCAGTGCGCCGATCTCAGGGTAGGACAGTCCAAACGCTTCCCGTAGAACATACACGCCACGTTCGTTGGCGCTCAACGTTTCCAGCATGCGCAGCACGCCCAGGCTCAGCAGTTCGTTACGCTCCGCGACGTCGGCCGCGTCCTCCGAGAGTTCGCCGGTGGGGAAGGGTTCGGGGAGCCACGGTCCATGGTAGTGCTTACGAACCAGCTTCTCGTGGCGCAGCTTGTCGAGGGCGAGGTTGGTCGCCACGCGGAAACACCACGCGGCCGAGTCCTCGGGTTTATCGGCGTGCGCAAGGAGGCGCGCAAGCGTTTCCTGCACGAGGTCCTCCGCATCGGCCCACGACCCGAGCATTCCATAGGTGAGCGAAAACAGACGTTTCCGCACAACAGAAGAGATCGGCGTTTCCGACTCATTGCTCAATGATCGCAACCACCTGGTCTTCTTCGACCACGTCTTCTGCCGAAACCGGCAGTGCAGCGACCCGGCCGTCAACCGGGCTTTCGACCGGAATTTCCATCTTCATCGACTCGAGAATCAACAGTGTGTCCCCGGCCTGCACGTCGTCACCCACCGCAACTTCCACCTTCCATACGGTTCCGGCAACTTCGGATTCAATCGTGCATGCAGCCATGCGGCAGCTCCTCGATAACGGTTCTTTGATCCGGGTTAGAACAACACGCCATCCGCAAGCGCTTCCTCGCGCAACGTATCGTAAAGCTCCGTATGCACTGCGCCGGACAGGAACTGCTCATGGTGCAACATGAACCGAATCAGCGACGCATTGGTGCGCACACCCACAATGTCGAAGGCCTTCAGACCGAGCCAACAGCGACCGATAGCCTGCGTCCGCGTGTGACCCCAACCGATCACTTTCGCGAGCAGGGGGTCAAACGTCGAGGTTACCAGCATCCCCTCCTGATAACCCGTCTCCACGCGAACGTGACGCATAGCCGGCGGCCTAAACCGTACCAGACGCCCCGCACTGGGTAACCCGGTGGTTACGTCTTCCGCGTAAACGCGCGCTTCCACCGCGTGCCCGGATAGGCCCGCACACGCGGGCAATGCGCCGCCGAAGGCGAGTTTCAGCTGACTCGCCACGAGATCTACACCGGTGACGGCTTCGGTTACCGCATGTTCGACCTGAATGCGTGCGTTGACTTCCAAGAACCCGTAGCGCCGCGCCGACGGCACGGCCGGATCCACGTCCCGCAGGTACTCGATCGTGCCGGCATTGTTGTAGCCGATCGACTCGGCAAAGCGAATACTGTGTGCCGCCAGCGACTCGATTTCACCTCTCGTTACGCCAGGCGCGGGCGCTTCTTCGACCACTTTTTGATGCCGCCGCTGCAGCGAACAGTCGCGCTCATACAGATGCATGACACGCCCCGCACGATCGCCAAGAAGTTGCAGTTCAACGTGGCGCGATGCAGGCATCCAGCGTTCCAGATACACCGAAGCGTCGCCAAATTGCCCTTCCGCAAGCGCCACGCTCTGCGCATACGCCGCTTCGAGTTGACATGCGTCGTGTACAACACGCATACCGATGCCGCCACCTCCGGCACTGGGTTTCACCAGCAACGGGTATCCAAGTGCTTCGGCCTCGGCCCGCAGGTGGTCCAGGTTCTGGAGCAAACCACTACCCGGGAACACCGGAACGCCAGCGCGCTCCGCACGGGTACGCGCGCGCACTTTATCGGCGACGGCCTCGATCACGTCCGCGTCCGGACCGATGAACGTCAGGCCCGCATCACGGACAGCCCGGGCGAAATCCGCGTTCTCCGACAGAAAACCGTAACCGGGATGCACTGCGTCGGCGCCGATGTCGAGGGCGTTGCGGACCAGTAGCGGTGTGTTCAGATAGGTGTCGCGGACGCTACTTCCCGGAAGGTACACGGCTTCACCCGCTTCCCCAAGATAGGGGGCGCCTGCGTCCGCGTCACCGTACACAACGGCGCTCGACATGCCCGCGCTGGCGCAGGCGCGCACGATGCGTCGCGCTATGGCACCACGGTTGGCAATCAGTATTTTATGCGGCATATCCGATCAGGACCCGGAACGTGCTGTGCAGTACTCACGCCACACTGCGAGGTAACCAAAGTGCACTTCACCGTCTCGGTGGTTGCGCTCCACTTCCGCGAGCACACGTTGCGCGTCCGCGCGCGACAGCGAAACCCTGAACATGTCCGCACGCGCGTCGCGTTTGTGCGCCGGTGGAACAGCCAGCGGCGGCGCGAGCGTCAAATCGGCAACACGGCGGGCGAGCCTGGATTCACCCAACAGTTCGGCGGTACGTAAGAGGAGGTGGCGCGACATCACATCCGGCTCGTCGCACTGCCGGCGATACGTGTCCCAGTCGGGCAGCGCCGACACGCTACAGCGTCAGTGCCTTTCCGGTGAGCTTCTCGTACGCTTCGAGATACCGGTTGATGCTCTGCGTGACCACCTCTTCCGGCAATCTCGGACCCGGCGCCGTCTTGTCCCACGTGCCGGCGTCGACGAGCGTTTCGAGATAGTTGCGTACGATCTGCTTGTCGAAACTCGGCTGTTCGCCACCGGGTTGCCAGCGATCCGCGGGCCAGAATCTGGAGCTGTCCGGCGTGAAGATCTCGTCAATAAGAATGGGATCCCCGACGCCGTCGATCCGGCCGAATTCCAGCTTTGTGTCGGCCAGCAGGATGCCGCGTTCGGCCGCATAGTCACGCGCCTTACCGTATAGCCGGAGCGTCGCATCCCGCAGAAACGACATGATCTCTTCCCCGACGACTTCCACACCTTCGGCAAAGCTGATGTTCTCATCGTGGCCCGTTTCCGCCTTGGTCGACGGCGTGAACAACGGTTCTGCCAGTCGATCCGAATTTCTGAGCCCTTCCGGCAGCGGGATTCCGCACACCGAGCCGGTGCGCTGATAGTCCTTCCAGCCGCTACCCGTGATGTAACCCCGCGCTATGCACTCGATCGGGACCACTTCTGTGCGTCGGCACAGCATGATTCGATCCCGCAGCGCTTCGCACTCATCAGGGCTCAGACCCGGCACGTCCGCGACGTCTACGGAATACAGGTGATTGGGAATGTCGTCAGCAAAAAAGTCGAACCAGAATTTCGAGATCTGCGTCAAGACGATGCCTTTGCCGGGCAGGCCGTTGTCGAGCACCACGTCGAACGCACTGATGCGATCGGTTGCCACGATCAGCAGCGCCTGCGAGCCATCCGGCATGTCCACATCGTATAGATCACGAACCTTGCCCTGACGACGATTCGGCAGACTCAAGTGCGTCTGTAACAGTTCTCTGCTCACTAATTCCCCCAATTTAGAAAGTGCGTTTGCTCGAGCGCGTGCCGCGCCAACGCAATCCTACGTAGTCATTCCACCGTCGGCCAGATACACCGATCCGGTGACCCATGCCGAATCGTCACTCGCCAGAAACAGCATCACGCGCGCTATTTCGTCGGGTCCGGCATAGCGTTGTAGCGGTATCGATTGCTCCATGCGCGCCTTTGCAGCGGCCGCATCGTCCGGCATCAGGCCAGACTCAAGCGAACGCATCATGCGGGTTTCGACCGGTGATGGATTAACGGTGTTGACACGTATGTTCTGCGGCGCGCATTCGAGTGCGGCGCTACGCATCATGCCTACAACCGCGTGCTTGCTCGTCACATAGGGCGCAACGCCCGCTGCCCCCTTCACCCCTGCGACGGACGAAGTAATCACGATACTGCCACCGCCGCGACGTGCGAGCGCCGGAATCGCAGCCTGCAACCCGAGAAACACACCCTTTACGTTCACCGCCATGACCTGATCGAAGCGTTCCTCCGAATAGTCTGTAATTGGCACCACGTCACCTTCCACACCCGCGTTCGCGAGAAACGTATCCACCCCGCCGTAGCGCTCTTCCGCGCACGCGAACATGGATCGGTTATCGTCGGATCGAGTCACGTCGCCGACGAAGCCACTCACGCGGTTACTGCCAATGGATGCGACCGCGTCGTCGAGCTGCGCTTCGTCGCGGTCCACGAGCAATACGTCCGCACCCTCCGCGGCAAAGAGCGCGCCAGCCGCGCGCCCGATCCCGCCGGCCCCGCCGGTAATCACCGCAACCTTCCCTGCCAATCTGTCACCCATGTTTACGCTCCATCATTCGTTCTGCTTGTTTTTGACCAGTTTGCGCGTCTCGACGCTCAGACCGCGTTCAGCGCTGTCTCGAGATCATCGAGCAGATCCTCGGTTTCCTCGATACCAACCGAGACCCGGATCAACGAATCGCGAATGTCCATGCTGGCACGCCGCTCCGGCCCCATTTCATGGTAGATCGTGTGTGCGACCGGAATCGCGAGCGTTCGATTGTCGCCGAGGTTGCTGGATTTGATGATCACATCCAGCAACTCCATGAACCGCCACTCGTCCACGTCCGGGGCGAGTTCGAAACTGAACAACGCGCCCGGGCGTTTGAAAAGCCGAGTCGCGCGCTCGTGCTCCGGGTGGTCTTTGAGTCCGGGATAATAGACACGTCCCACTTTGGGATGCGCCGCTAGCATCCGCGTCATCGCATCCGCATTCGCACATTGCCTGTCGAGGCGTAACCCGAGCGTTTCGCTGCCAACCGCTATGTGGTGCGCCGCTTCGGGTCCGAGCGCTGCACCGAAGTCCCGCAAACCCTTCTTGCGGATCTGGGTGATGCCCCATTTGTGTACGTCGCCCTTGCGATACTCCGGGTATATGTTGGCGTAGTTGTCCCAATCGAAGTGGCCCGTCTCGGTAATCGCGCCGCCGAGCGCATTGCCGTGCCCGCCGATGTACTTGGTGAGGCTGTTCACGATCAGACTGGCGCCCACCGTCTTGGGCTGAAACAGATACGGCGACGTCATGGTGTTGTCCACGACGTAAATCAGGCCCCGCTCAGCACAGAATGCGCCGACCTCCTCCAGCGCAGCCACCTGGGTACGCGGATTGGCGACGGTTTCTACAAAAACCAGCCGCGTCCGTTCGTTCACCGCGTCCGCAACGGCATCGAGCCTGGTGGCGTCCACAAACGTGACGTCGACACCATGCGCCGCGAAGCTGTTGAACAGGCTGTTGGTATTGCCGAAAAGAAAACTGCTGGACACGAAATGGTCGCCGGAGCGCAACAGCGCAAACAGCATCGTGCCAATGGCCGCCATCCCAGTGCCGAAACAGACGGTGGCTAAGCCATCTTCCATCACATCAATCTTCGTCTGCAGGGCTTCCACGGTGGGATTGATCTGACGTCCGTACGTGTAGCCACCGCCCTGAAACGCCGCGGCCAGATCTCGCGCGTCGTCGTATCCATACGCAACCGTGGCGTGAATCGGCTTATGCAACGCGCCATGCTCCACGTCGCCCCGCCGGTCGCTATGCACAACCCGGGTCGCAAACCCTCGCTTGCGGCGAATATCGTCGTGGTTCGTCATTCGGCCGCCTGCGTTTCCCGCGACGACACGGACGCGACACCCGGCGCGTGGAGCACGCGGGGAAACGGGTTGTCACGCAGCAGCGACTCGAGATCCTGGGCCGCAACAGCCCTGCCAAAGATGTAACCCTGAACATGTCCGCACCCAAGACGACGCAGATAGTCCAACTGATTGCGCGTCTCTACACCTTCGGCTATCAGATCCAGATGCAGTCCTTTTGCCATCACGACGATGGCATCGACAATATTGGCCCGCCTGTGCGAATGACCTTCCGGATCGGAAAGGTCGCGGATGTCGTGAACGAAACTTCGATCAATCTTCAACGTGTTGATCGGAAACTGCTGCAAATAACTCAGCGACGAATATCCGGTGCCAAAGTCGTCGATCGCGATTCCCACGCCGTGTCGGCGAAGCTCGTTGAGTTTGGGCACCACGTGTTCAACGTCCTTCATCAATGTGCTTTCGGTCAGCTCTAACTTGACCGCGTGCGGATCCAGACCCGCATCCTCGAGCACGCGCAGGAAGTCGGCTACGAAGGAAGAGCCATCGAGCTGACCCGCGGAGACATTGACCGACAATGAGACATCCCCGAAGCCCATCCGGTGCCACGCCGCAACGTCGTCGAACGCCTGATGCTGCACCATCTCGTCAATCTGAACGATCATCCCGGCGTCTTCCGCGACACTGAGAAACTCCACGGGCTCAAGCACCCCCCGGGCCGGGTGCCGCCAGCGGACGAGCGCTTCCACACCCGTTATAGCGCCATCGTCCAGGGACACCTGGGGTTGGTAGAACACACGCAGTTGTCCCTGCGCGAGACCGTTGCGCAATTCGCGCTCCAGCGACAGGCGCGTCGAGAACTTCGAATTCATGTCGTCGCTGAAAAACTGATAGCCGTTCTTGCCGCGTTTCTTGACGTGATACATCGCGATGTCGGCGTTCTGAATGAGCACGTCTTCGGTTTCTCCAGCCTCGGGAAACATCGCAATTCCCACACTCGCACCGACGAACAACTCATGGTTGTCTATGATGAACGGGGTACTCAGACGATCGATGATCTTGTCCGCGATCACAACGACGTCATCGTGCGTGCGCACTTCGGGTAACAGCAGCGTGAATTCGTCACCGCCGAAGCGCGACAACGTGTCACCGCTGCGCAAACAACTCTGCAATCGATTCGCAACTGCCTTCAGCAGGCGATCGCCCATGCCATGACCAAGCGTGTCGTTAACGAGTTTGAATCGGTCCAGATCCAGAAACATTACCGCAAACTTACGTTGGTTCCGTCGTGCCTGATTGATCGCAACCCCCAGCCGGTCCTTCAACAGCGCCCGGTTCGGTAGCTGTGTCAACAGATCGTGATACGCCTGAAAGTTAATCAGGTCTTCCGCTTCCTTGCGTTCCGAGATGTCTCGCGCGGTACCGAACGTACCCACGAAGCCATCGCCGCTCGGGCGCTCCAGGTCTTCGTAGACGCCCTTCGCGGTCAGCTCCACCCAAACCGGGCGGGCGTGCTCAAATCGCGTACCCCGGCGCGTGATCCGGCTTTTCAGCCGTAGTTCCACGTTGCCGATCGTACGTTCCTCGCCGCGACGTTCGTTGAATACGTTGCGCGCGAGCTCCAGATCCGCCTCCTCCACGAGCACCGAGTAATGTTCGCCCAACAGATCGTCTTTGCCATACCCAAGCAGCGTCTCCAGCCGGTCGTTCAGGAACGTAAACCGCCCGTCTCGATCGAGCATGTACACCAGGTCCGGCGAACTGTTGACGATGAATCGGTGCAACGCTTCGGAGGCCTTCAGTTGGCCTTGCATGACCTGATTTGCCGCTTCCAGTTCACGATGACGCAACGCAGTGTCGAGCGTTGCCATGAGCTCCTGGGCTTCATAGGGCTTCTTTACGAAGTCATACGCGCCGCGCTGCAATGCGTGCTTCACGCCGTCGAAGCTGTCGTCGCCGCTCACCACGATGATCTTTGCAGCCAGGTTGCGTTCGGCCGCATGATCGAGAATGTCGTGGCCGCTGACTTCCGGCATGATCAGGTCCAGCAGCACGACGTCGTAGGCCTTGCGTTCCAGACGCTCCATCGCTTCTCGCCCGCCCAGCGCCCGATCGGGTTCGTACCCGTAAGCGCGTATCAGCGCGTCCAGGCTGTCGAGCAACTCGAGCCGGTCATCGACGATGAGAATCGACGGCTCCGGACCCCGGGCAACTGCCGATTCCGCAACCGGTGTTACCTCGAACGCTCCGCGTGCGCCATCGTCGCGCAGGCGCGCCAGCGACTCGCGAGGATTACTGGAGTCCAAACGACCAGCATCGGCGTCGATCGATGCGCCGTCGCCGGTACTGAGACCCTCTCCGCGATTTGTGCTCATAGAAATCCGAAGGATGAATGCCAGAGGCCGATTGTGACCAAAAACGCCCGGGTATCCCAGCACTTGCCCGTGTCAGTCACTGGGAGGTTGTGGCTGGTCGCCCGGCGCCAGCGGAAACAGATTGTAGACGCGCGACAGCGCAGACAGCGCCAGCACGTGGCGCACCTCGCCCCGGGTTACAGCGCTACGCAACGCCCGCTCCGTGAGTTTTTCCACTCGGATCACCTCGGTTTCTCCGGGAACCGGCGCTCCCACGTGATCGACCCCTTCTGCCAACCAGTGATGACACAGGTGGTTATGGATCGCCGGATTAGGTTCCACTGCCCCCAAGTACCGCCAACGGCCACCGCCCATCCCGGTTTCTTCACGTAACTCCCGCTGCGCCGCAATCAGCGACGTTTCGCCTGGATCCACCATGCCGCCCGGCGTCTCAAGAGTGGTGCATCCTGTGCCGAATCGGAACTGGCGCACCATCACACAGGCACCGGAGGTGTCGATCGCAACTGTGTTGACCCAATCCACCGATTCGAGGACCAGACGGTCGTAGCTGCGGCCGGTCACCGGATGAACCATCTCATCCATACGTACTTCAAACAGCGGCAGGGTCGCTTCGTACCGGCTACGACGGCGTTCCCATTGCAGGGGTGGGTTGGAATGCGACTCTGTCATGGGCTCCTCCTTCATTGTGCCCTCATACAACTCATTGCAAAGAGTAACCGGTTAGCTCCAGGTAACCACTGCCGATCCGTTCGCCGCTCTGATTGCGCGCCGCGACCAATCCTTCCCAGTAGGTCAGCGCGGTATCCATCAACTGATCGTCCATCAGAGCATCCACGTCGAACGTCT
This sequence comes from Candidatus Azotimanducaceae bacterium, assembly GCA_965216695.1. Lineage (GTDB taxonomy): Bacteria > Pseudomonadota > Gammaproteobacteria > Pseudomonadales > Azotimanducaceae. The sequence goes on from OZ244212.1 coordinate 1,593,904, forward strand.
CGGGGGCTGCGCCCTCGTGCAACGTGACCCGCCAGCCCACCGGCCAACGGGTACCATCCGTATCGTGCCAGAAACGGGTTGGGCGCATCGAAAACTGAGCCGGCGACAGATGATTGATCGACCCGTCGGCACCTACGAGCGTGCCGTGGTCGAACGCATCGCGCGCGCCGTCCCGCCGCCGCAACTGAAAGACCATCAACCGCCGCTCGTCGTCCAGCGTAAGCGTCAGCCAGTCCCACCCGAGCAACTCGTCCGGCAGTACACTCGTGCTCCACTCGTGATCGAACCAGCCGCGGCCACGCACCTGATGCGTTCGACCCTCGATCGTCAGTTCTCCTTCCGCGCGAAGCCTCGGCATGCTGTAGTAGTAACTGGCTTGATCCACGCCCTTGGCGCTGTATCCCCGGTTGCCATGCAGTAATGGTGGTGCTTCGACCGCGAACTCGAGCCGGTACGCGAATTCATCTGTAGTCGCGTCGAGCAACCATCGCCCGCCTTCCTCTTCGAGCTGCCACCCGTCGGCCCACAATCGAAACGGCGCCGAGAGAGCGCCCGCAAGACGCGGATGACCTCGCACCAGCCGCTGTGCGTGCCGATGTGCCTGGCGTTTCACGTCGGTGACTGCCGCGTGCGCGAGATAAACCTGATTCAGGTCCCAGGGTCTGGAATCGTCGCGGACATCCGGTTGCAGCGCTTGGCGGAACAGCGTGAACTGCGCGCCAAATTCCCGCTGTGGCTCCGCGTTGGCGGTGAGCGCCACCACCAGATACCACCATTCGGTGCGATAATCCGGATGCGCGCCGTGATCGCGCGGAAACTCAAGCGCCCGCCCCGGGCGGGCGCGCTTGAACATCGGATCGGCCGCCCCACCCAGTACGTCTGCAAGAACCATCGCCCGCGGGCCGATGTCACGCACGAGCCGACGTTCGTCCGCCTCCTCGTCCACAGCGTCCACCGTCGGCGTGCAACCGCCGGCAACGGCGAGCAGCACGCCTACGATCGCCGCCGTCTCACGAACCATCTTCCGCTCCGTGGATCTGCTGCCGGGGTAATGGGATCAGCAGTGCCACGGCTGCCGCACCGAATCCGACACCCATGGACAGCGCAATGTCGGTCCAATGGGGTTCAAGCGGAATCGACCACGCGAATGCTCTGGGATTGATCACGCGGCAGAGCACCCATCCCATCGCGAGCCCCGCGGGTACGGACAGCGCGCCCGCGACAACGGCAACGAATCCTCCCTGCACCCAGGCCACGGCCCGCAACTCGCCACTCGACACGCCCAACGCGGCCAGCACACGGTCGCGAGAAACTGCACGCAATCGGTCCGCAACCAACGCGTTGTACATAGCCACGGCGGCAACAACGAGTGCAAGCACCGCAAGTGCACGCGTCACCGCGAACGTGCGTTCGAACGTCGCCTCCGCGCGCTCACGCAGCCCTTGCCTATCAACCACGAATGCGTCCTCAGCGACAGCCCCGAGCCGTTTCAGAAGATCGGCTCGCGCCAGACCGGAGACGGCAAGCCGCGTCCAGACCGCGTCGATTTCGAGTGCCTCGGCCACGCGCGCACTGACGATCATCCGTGGACGTGCCTCCCCGTACGCCGGGAACACGTCCTGAACCGAAGCCCCGGGCACGCCGTACGCGTCCAGATCGTCGCCGGCGACGAGTCCCAGCCGGCGGCTGAACTGTTCGCTGATCAGCACGTCGTAGTCGCCAGGGATTCGACCGAGGCCATATCGCGCAGCGACATTCGCATCCATCGCGACCACAGAAACTTCCACTTCCGCGCCGCCGAACAGATGTGTGCCGGTGCCGGATGCACGGGTCCGAACGCCCGGGTAACCGGCGAGACCCGACGCGAGGGTTCGCGTATCGAGCACAGACGACTCCGGCCAGCTGAAATACAGATCGTCCGCCAGCCGCTGCGTCAGCATGCGGTCGAAGTCCGTCCGAAAACTGCCCACCATCAGCGTAACGGCCAGCGCCGTCGACATCGCCAGAACGAGTGCACCGGCGGCCACGCGGAAGCCGCCGTCTGCCATTGCCGACCGGATTCCCAGGCGCATCCACCAAGCACCCACCGCGAAGCGCCGGGACACTACCGCTGCCACCGGGCCGACCAGCAACGCCGACGCAACCGCTATCAGAAACACCAGCAGAAAACCTCCGGCGACACCGCTACGCTCGACGCCTCCGATCACTGCCATACCTGCCGCGATCAGTACCGCCGTTGCACCAGCGACCTTTCGCACCCTCGAACGTCGCAACGGTCGGACAGCGGCAACGTCACGCACTCCGCGAGCGGCCACCGCCGCGGCGACCAGCCCGCTCAAGACGGTACCGGTGAACAAAGCTTTTGCGACCGCAAAACCGTCGACGTTCGGCGTCAGCCCGTCGAGGTCCATGCGCGCACCCTCCGACATCTGTAGCAGAATATTTGCCAGCAACAGCCCAAGGCCTAGACCTATTGCTGACGCGACGGTACCAAACAGCGCAAACGCGGCAACGAAGTGTGCGCCGCGCTCGTACCCGCTCACGCCCATCTGCAGCAGACGTCGCGTGAGCAACCCTTGCTGCAGCCATGCAGCCGCTGCCATCTGGTGAACCAGCAGCCACGCGACCGCCAACGCCAGCGTGGCGAGCGCGGCGAGGTTGAAGAGCACGGATCTCGCAAGCGTGGCTTCCGCTTGCGCACGAGATACCGGCACCAATCGGAACGGACCAACCGCAAGCGTCGCTTCCGGCAGACCACCCTGCAGACCCGGCAATAGCGGGTCGAGAATGTGCAGCCACCGGCGCCAGCCGGACGGCGCAACGCGAACGAACGCACCGTGAATATCCGTGGTTTGCAGTTTCAGCAATCGTTGCGCGGTGCCCACATCCACCAACAGCACCGGCGCGCCAAATGCCGGTTGACCCCGGATGGCGAGCCTGACTGAGCCGAGTGCCAATCGTTGCCCCGTCGCAAGCCCTACCGACGGGTCCACCCACGCGGCTGCTTCGCCGGACACTACCGGCTTGGGATCGACGCCGGCAACGTCCGCGTACGCGGCATCGCGCGCCTGCCGGGCATCGTCGGGGAGCGCCCACTGCAGCAGATCTACGCCCAGCACGCGCACCGCGCGCCGCGGTGCGTCTGCATCTTGAAGTCGGACACGGCCTACCACAAACGGCGATAGCGCACGCAGGGACGGCGCAGTCCCCGCACGCCAGAGCCTGCGTAACTCAAAATACGCATCTTCCGACTGCAGATCGAAATCCACACGATGCGTCATGTGTCCGAATGCCGTTTCCGCAGACGACTGTTCGAGCGACCGCTCGGCGGCAGCGATCAGAAGATGTACGCCTGTGATTGATGCAACGCTCAACGTCAGACCCAACAGCGTGCTGAGTGACGACCAGGGACTGCGCAATAGCGCACGCACCTGCGCCCGGACCAGCAATGTCATCCGTCGAGCAACAGCTGAGCGTCCGAGCGCGCAGCCAGCGCATCATCGTGTGTAGCAATCAGCATGGCGCACCCGCTCGCGCGCACCTCGCGCCACAGCACGTCGGCGACGAGCCGGGCGTTGTCCGCGTCCAGATTGCCGGTGGGTTCATCCGCCAGCAGCAACGCGGGTTCATGCGCAAGAGCCCGCGCGACCGCGACGCGTTGCTGCTCACCGCCCGACAGCGCGTGCGGATACGCATCCGCTCGAGGACCCAGACCCATCTCCTCGAGCCGACCGAGGGCACGTTCGCGTAGGTCTGGCCGGTCATTCAGGTCCAGCGGCAGACAAACGTTTTCGGCGACCGTGAGCGTAGGCAAAAGATTGAAAAACTGAAACAGATAGCCGATGTGTCTGCGCCGGATCGCGCGCAGCTCGGAGTCCGACATTGCAGCATACGGCCGCGCGCGTTCGTCATAGCGGAACACCAGCGTGCCCGTATCGGCGGAGATTAACCCGGCAACAAGATTCAGCAGCGTCGATTTACCGCTGCCACTGCGTCCGCGCACACACAAAACCTCTGCACGCTGAAGGTCAAAATCGAGGCCATGGAGCACCAGTCGTGTCGTTTCGCCATCCAGAAACGCTTTGCTGAGGCGGCGGCATGACACCAGCGCACGCGGGTCGTCCCCGCCCGTCATCGAAGCGCGCACATGCCTTCCGCCCGGAGCGCAGGCGTGAGTTCCGGCAGGTGTATTTCATCGCGTACCGCAGCCACGAGTGGCCGGGCATCGTGATAGTCAGCCAGCGTCCGGAGCGTGGTTAGCGTCGGCGCAATCATCTTCCACTCGCCCTCCGCCGCTTTGCCCAACGCTACTCCGGGTCTAATCCACTCACCACCCACCAGTTCGGATTCATGCGCACGCGTCCTCTGCCCCTCTGGCAACTCGGCTAGAAAGAATCGGGTGTCGAAGCGGGCGGGCGCGACTTCCGGCGTGAGCCAGTGGCTGAAGTACTGCACGCGGTCGCAGGCAAGCGCGAGATCATTGGTCCGGCAGAACTCATCCAGCGGCAAGGTAGCGTCTGCGAGCGCGTGGCGATCGCGCTGCAGCGCCTGCAGTTCAACATCGCCCAGTGTGCGGCCGCTTCGCGTTGCCAACAACACACCACACTCTTCGAAGCACTCCCTAATGGCGGCCGCCCAGTACCGCAACGCTCCCGATACTCCGAGTTGCCGGTCTGCCTGTGACTCGACGACACCGGCGCACAGATGCGGAAGATTGTCCTCTGGGCTCACTTTGCCACCCGGAAACACGTGCAGTTCCGGAAAATCGCCACGACCGGGACGCTGCATCATATAAACCTCGAGTCCGGTCGGCTTATCGCGGACCAGCACGATCGTTGCCGCCAGCCGCACCTGGGTGCGTTTCTGTGATTGCATTCCAGCCCTCCCGAGCCGATCTAATATCACCTTGACATCAGTTGTGATGTCGAACAAACCGCAGTACATTGGCACCTAGCGCACCTGGAAGCCGCGGCGAGGTAGACGATGCAGCGCGACGATTCATCCAAAGAGCCACCCGCTGCCTCCGCGCCCGGTGTCGCCGCAAAAGAAAATCCGCAGTCCACCTTCGCCCACGCCTCATCCGACCTGGAACTCAAGGAAGAACCCTACCGATTCGTCGTTCGGTTGCCACCATCCATGCGGGACCGGATCATGGAAGCCGCACGCCACTACAGGCGCAGCATGAACTCCGAAATCGTGGCGCGACTGCAGCATTCTTTCGGGATCATACCCGACGAACATGTCGAAGCCGCAATCGAGCCACCACTGCACCCCCAGATAGAGCAATTGTTGATGCACGATCTGAGCGAGGACGAACGCCGGCTGTTGCGCGGTTTTCGGCGACTGAACGACGCCAAGCAGGCGGCGTTGATCAAACTGCTGGGTTGATCCTGAGCCATGCCGGAATTCGCCCTCCCACCCTACTATCACCCCACTACCGTGGCGTTCGTGGACGACAATCAATCGTTCCTCGAAAGCCTCGAACTCGAGATTCCCGCGTCACTCGCGTACCGGATCTACACAGACGCAGAGACCGCACTCGCCAGCCTGAACCAACCCCCGGCCATGCCTCCGCTGGTGGACCGGTGTTTCAAGCTGCAAAACGACGCCCGCGAAAACGCCGTGATCCACCTCGACTTGAGCCTCGTCGAGCAAGAGATCAACTATCCACAGCGATTCGAACGCGTCTCCGTGGTGGTGATCGACTATGCGATGCCGTCGCTCGACGGATTGATGCTCTGCGAACGACTGCGCGACCCGTACCTGAAACGGGCGATGCTCACCGGCGTGGCCGACGAGAAAATCGCCGTCGATGCATTCAACGCCGGATTGATCGATCGCTTCCTGCCAAAACACGCCGGGGACTCCAACCACCGGATCCTGCAGATGGTGTCCCAGCTGCAACACGAGTACTTCACCCAATACACGGCGCGTTTGCGTAACACGCTCGCCATCAGGCCGCCGGGTTTTCTTATCGACCCGGCAATGGCGGATTACGTCAACCAGCACATGGCGCGTCAACAGCACGTCGAGTACTACCTGGTGACAGATCCTCCAGGATATCTGCTGTTGACGGCGAGCGGAAAGACACAACGCATGCTCATCCTGGATGAGGAGCAGTACGATCGACAGGTCGATTTCATCAGAGCCCAGGACCCGCCGGCAGAGATTGCGGCAGGATTCGAACGACGGGAGATCATGGGCCTTTTCACCGATTCGCCGGAGCATTACTTCGGTAACGAAGCCTACCCGTGGCACGAAAACGTGGTGCCGCTTGTCATGCTCGCAGGATCCGGGCACAACTGGTATGTCGCCGTCGTCGACGATCCGCCGATTGACATCGACTTCGACCCCGTCGAGTCATCCTACGCCACGTATTTGAAGCGTTCGGGTTTCGTTTAGAAAGGGAAATTGGGGATTTGGGGTCAGAACAAGGATGGGGTCAGATCAAAGGGACAGAGTTTTACTCTGTCCCTTTGATCTGACCCCAAATCCTTTACTCTGACCCCAACCCTTGCCTACGCAGATGTCCGGGCAGCAGCCAGCGCTCCACGCCTTCAAACATCAATTCGGTTGCTATCGCGAGCGCCGCCGCGGGAACGGCGCCTTCGAGAATCAGACCAACGTCGTTCAGCGACAACCCGGTGACGATAGGATCGCCCAGTCCTCCGGCACCGATGAACGCGGCCAGCGTCGCCGTACCGATGCTGATCACGGCCGCCGTGCGCACTCCGGCGAGAATTGCGGGGAGCGACAACGGCAACAGCACATGGCGCAACCGCTGACGCGGCGTCAGTCCCAAGCCCCTCGCTACACGTACCAGATTCGCATCAACCGTCGTCAACGCCGTCACCGCGTTACGCAGAATGGGCAGCAACGAATACAGAAACAACGCAACCACCGCGGGGAACACGCCGATACCGAACAGCGGGATCATCAACGCCAGCAATGCGATCGACGGAATCGTCTGCAGCAACCCACAGGCGTATACAAGCGCGCGCGCCAAAGCAGGTCGTCGATGCACCGCCATGCTGGCGGCGAGACCAATCACCGTCGCGAGGCCCAGCGCAATCCCCGTCAGCTTCAGATGTTGCAAGGTGTTGCCCACCAGATCTGATCGGAAGCGCGACGGGGCACTATTGGGCGCCGTCTCGCCACCGAGAAAGGCCGCCGCGACATCCGCGAAGGCACGACCGTGAAACGACACCTCGGCATTCAGCGCCTGCATCCGGGTTTCGTTCAGCGACCCCGCCAGGTCCTCGAGCGCGCTCGCGGCCGCCGGCGGGAAATCGTCACGCACGAGGGGGTGCGCCAGATACGTCGGAAAGTAGCCGCGATCATCCAGCAGCGTCACCAGGTTGTAGCGTTTCAGCTCACCATCGGTGGAGTAGGCATCCATCACATCCACGGAGCCGTCGGCGATTGCCTGGTAGGCCAGGCCGTGTTCGATCCCGGCGGGTTGCTGGGGCAGATCGTACAGCGCTCTCAACCCGGGCCAGCCGTCACCGCGTTCCAGAAACTCGTGGCTGAACACGATCCGTGCGTCCGGGTGATGCGCAAGATCGCCGATCGTGCGCACGCCGCGTTGCTGCGCGTAGTCCGACCGCGTTACCAGCGCATAAGTATTGTTGAAGCCGAACCCGGGAAGTAGTGCAAGACCCTGCTCCTCCAAAGTGCTGGCAAGCACATCCAGGTCCGCCCCGCGTTCCAGCGACAGCACCGCCTGGCTAAGCGTGCCCGTATATTCGACGTATACGTCGATCTCGCCCGACTTCAGCGCCTGATAGCAGATCAGCGTTCCGCCGAGGCCAAAGGTTCGCTCCACGGCAAACCCTTCCGCCTCCAAGCGTTGGCTAACCACCTCGGCCAGCAGATACGACTCGTTGAAGTTCTTGCTGCCGACACGAATCACCGAATCGGCCAGCACTGCGGTACCGCACAACGCGGCCAACAGGGCGACGAACAACGTGACCAAGGCGCGTATCGATCGCATGCCGAACCAACGAGCGTTCAAAGCTGCTCCGCGACGAGCCGCTCGACGTAGTCGTCTGCAGGTGTCTCAACGACCGATGCGGTGCGGCCCTGTTGAACGATCAGGCCGCTGCGCAACACGATCAGGTAGTCGGCTAGCCGAACGGCTTCCCGCATATCATGCGTCACCAGAACCACCGCAACGTCGGCGGCCGACCTGAGCGACCGGAATACGTCGTAGACGTCCATGCGCGTGATTGGGTCCAGTGCAGAAAAAGGTTCGTCCAGAAGCAACAACTCCGGACTCATAAACAGCGCACGGCAGAGGCTCACGCGCTGTTGCTGGCCGCCGGACAACGCATCCGGATAGCGCGAAAGTACATCCTCGGGCAGCCCGGTAAGCTCTACCAGTTCGCGGGCTCTCGCCTCTATTCGACCCGCATTCCAGCCAGTGAGGCGCGCGACTAAACCCATGTTCTGCAGCACGTTCAGGTGCGGGAACAGCGCCCCACCCTGAACCGCATAGCCGATCCTGCGCCGAAACGCTTCGCGATCCCGTTCCGGGACCGGACTCCCGAACACAGCAACCGAACCTTCGTCCGGCGCTACCATCGCATTGATCATCTGCAGTAGCGTCGTTTTGCCGCTCCCGCTCGCACCCACAATCGCAGTGGTCGCCACAGGCAACCGCGTGCGTACGTCGCGCAGTACCCAGCTGTCTCCGTACCGCTTTCCCACCCCGTCGAATACCGCGATGGCGTCGCCGTCGTCAGGCATATTTCGATTCGATCGCGCCGGCATGCTCCGTCAGCGCTGCAAGCAGCCCGGAATTCGCATCTGCATCAGCAAGCTCCGCGAGCTCCTGACGAAACTGTTCGAGCGTCCGCCAGCCGCCGGCTTCCGCGTCGGATGCGAACAGTTTCCCGCGCACAAAGTCATGCCAGTCGGCGCGCTCCGACTCTGACAGTTGCTCCGGAAACGCCCGTACTTTCAGCCGCTGCTGCAACGTCCGCATCCGGACGTCGTCGAAATCCATCGGCTGCCAACGGCCTTCAGACAGGTTCGACACCAGCGATGCGCATCGATTGCGGTCCGCGTCCTTCACGAACGCATCGTACAGCGCCGCGTCGGGGTCCACGGCGGCGGGCTGATCGGGACGCCGGTACACCTGCATAATCTTCTGGGCGAGCCCGGGTTTGCGAAGCTTGCGCCAACGCCGCTGAATCACTGCATCGTCGAACCCCAGCCGTTCGCGGTTACCGTCCGTAACGACCGAGAAATCGGCGACGAATGGGCATTTGTTGACACGCACCTCCTTTAATGGCGGTCGCGATTCCGATCCAGCCGTAAACAGCGCATCACGAATGTCGTCCGCACCCGCATCCAGCAGCATCGATATGTCCTGACTCAGGTCTACGACAACGATCGCGTTCGTGTTTACGGGATGGCGGCACAATGACACCACCGGCGCCGCGCAGAACCGTGTGCGGGGATACATCCCTGACACATGGACACACAGCCGCGCAGCAAAGGGTTCGAGCAGTTGCCGAACATGATTCTTGAACCGACACTGCAGGTAATAGTGAAAGAGCTTCGGCTGAGCCTGCAGCAGGCGCTGCGCCATACCCAGCGTGGCGCGCACATCGCTCATCGCATCGTGTGCGCTGTCATGCTCGATACCGTTGGCTCGGGTCAACACTTCCAATCGGTACACCGGCAGATCGTCGTCATCCACCGGCCATTCGAGGCCGTCGCGCCGGAGCGCGCCAGCGGCGCGTACGAGATCGACGATGTCCCACCGGGAGTTCCCGTCGCGCCACTCGCGCGAATAGGGGTCGAACATATTGCGATAGAACGCGAACCGCACGAACTCGTCGTCGAATCGCAGACTGTTGTAACCGACAGTACAGGTGCCAGGCACGGTGAGAATGTCGTGCAACTGACGCACGGCCTGCCACTCGCCGATTCCCCGGGTATTGGCGATCTGGGGTGTTATACCGGTAACCAGGGTGGCGGCCGGATTAGGCAGCACATCGTCGGGCAGGTGAACGTAGGTTGTAAACTCATCACCCACCGGTTTCAGTTGCTCATCCGTACGCATTCCAGCGATCTGGACGATCCGATCCCAACGCGGTTCCGTCCCGGAGGTTTCCAGGTCGTACCAGAAGAAGCTCTTGCTCATGTGTCCCGCCAAGTATGTGCCGGATCGGCGCTGATGCTTGCGCCTACCCCGGTGCCTTGGCACCCTAGCTGATGATGACTGGGGCCTCAATGAGCAGATTGCACCGCGTCGCGTTGATTGCAGGCCCTGCGTTGGGTGCGGCTGCGTATGCGTCGATGCACGGCGCCGGCTATTCGGACGCGATCGCTCTAACGCTGGCAGTCACCGCGTGGACGGTCGTATGGTGGGTTTTCGAACCCATTCCGCTGCCCGCCACGTCGCTTCTGCCGCTGGCATTACTCCCCATGCTCGGCATTCTGGACAGTCGTGAAGTAGCGGCCTCTTACGGACATCCGCTCATTCTGCTGCTGTTGGGCGGCTTCATCCTTGCGAAAGCCTTGGAAGCAAACGACGCGCACCGACGCATCGCGCTCGGCATGGTGCGTCTGTTCGGCGGGGGCAGCAGCCGCCGGTTGGTGTTCGGTTTCATGGCGGCATCGGCGGCACTCAGCATGTGGATCTCGAACACCGCCACAACATTGATGCTGCTTCCGGTGGCGCTCGCCATCCTCGATCGCGCGGAAGACCCAAAGTTGGCCACACCGCTGTTGCTGGGGATTGCCTACGCCGCCAGCATCGGCGGTATCGGCACCCCGATCGGCACACCACCCAATGTCGTTTTCATGGGCGTTTACGGTGACCTGGTCGGTCGTCAGATCGGGTTCGCGCAGTGGATGGCCTGGGCCGTACCGGTGGTCGCAATTCTTGTGCCGCTGGCTGCGCTTTGGCTGACGCGCTCGCTCACGTACCGGGGTGCGTTGGATCTACCCCATATGGGTCCCTGGCGCGCGGGCGAAAAGCGCGTGCTTATGCTGTTTGCCACCGTGGCCCTGCTTTGGATCACACGCATGGAGCCGTTCGGCGGCTGGACGTCGTGGTTCGGCGTGCCGTATACCAACGACGCAATCGTCGCTTTTTTCGGCTGCGTTGCGCTTTTTCTGATTCCGAACGGAGACGGTGGGCGGCTTCTCACCTGGGAAGCGACCCAGGAGTTGCCCTGGGGCATGCTCATTCTCTTCGGAGCCGGTATTGCGCTTGCAGCCGCGTTCACGAGTTCCGGACTGAGCACATTAATCGGCGAGTCGTTGAGCGCACTGGCCGCACTGCCTACCTGGTTGATCGTGCTGTCGGTGTGCCTCGTCGTCACCTTTCTCACAGAAGCAACCAGTAACACGGCGACCACCACACTGCTGATGCCCATTCTGGCAGCCGTTGCTACAGGACTGGGTATGGACCCCAAACTTCTGATGATCCCCGCAGCAATGAGCGCATCGTGCGCGTTCATGCTACCCGTCGCGACGGCGCCGAACGTGATCGTGTTCAGTGCCGGACGCTTCGGTATTGATACGATGGTCCGCGAGGGGTTCGCATTGAATCTGATCGGCGCGCTCGTGATCGCCTCCATGGGACTTCTGCTGCTGCGCTAGACGCAGCACACGCGCGCTCCTCGCCTCTTTCCCCAGATCAGCAAGCGATTCGACCCTGCGCCAGAACTCCGGCCAGTTACCATCAGCACGGGAAAACATCTGTGCGAACGCCGGAATCAGATCATCGTAGGTAGCGATGGATACCAGCAACGCATTGTTCGCGCCTTCGATCATCTGTTGGTATCCCGGCGCAGCTTCCGAGTAGGAACTTCGCGCGAAACATTCTGCGAGCGTTCGCAGCGTCGTCTGCTTGGCCGCCTGTTTCGCCTGATCGCTCAGCTGCGAGTCGGCGTAGATGCGTCCCAGAACATCGCGTGCGCGCAGCAACAGCGTGCGAACGGCCGGCCACACATTCTCGGGCTCCGCTTGCACCCGTCCGCTTTCGGCCAGCCACTCGAGCGCCGCCCTTCGACCAACGAACCCCGCCAATGCTTCGTTGAACGCCGCGTCGCCCGGCGCCCAGACGCGGCTGTGCGTCAATTCGTGCAGGAGCAGTTCCGCCAGCGCACCGTCCCGCCAGTAAACAAAGCTCGACATCAGGGGGTCATCGAACCAACCGAGCGTCGAGTACGCCGGAACGGCGCCGACATAGACATCGAACCCTCGACGCGACCACACCCGGGCACGCGCCTCGACGCGCGCTCTGGAGAAGTAGCCCAGATAAGGCACACAGCCCGCGACCGGGAAGCACCACTGCTTGGCTTCCAGCGATAGCGCAGGGGCCACGAACAGATTGTGCAGCGGAGACCGTCCTTCCAGATCCACGAAGGTGCGGTAGCGCCCGTTCGCCGCCAGACCCACCTGCGATTCCGCAAACGCGATCACATCCGCCGCCACAACCAGCCGTTGTCCCAGGCGTGACTCTTCACCGTGGCGCGCGAGTACCGATTCGACCCGTTCGCGCTCGAACACTAGGCGCATCTGACCTGTGATGGCCTGTTGGTAGTAACCGATCGATTCACAACCCATCAGTGCACATACAGCGATAACCGAGAACACTGCACGGGCAGCCCGCCTCGGGCGCGCGCAAATCAGCTGGCTCTGCTTCATCGTCATCCGTATCGCGACACCACTGGTTGCTACCCCGAACGGCCAGTGTTTCTGGCACTTGGGCCGATCATGCACATCCCGCCCGGAATGTAGGAAACCTGATCGAGCACTGCAACAGCGCACGCCGTACCGGCTTGAGACTTCGTTGCGCTTCTTCACAAGGTAACCTACATTGCCGTCAGCGTGTCCCGCCAACGACGCGCCGAGGTGCGGCATCAGCAAATGAGAATCGATCAGAGGCTCCTTTCGTAAAGCTCATGGCCCTGCTAAAAGGATTCGGATTCGCGCTGTTCATTGGGTTCAATACCATGCTCGCGTGCGTCCCGTTGTTTCTCCTCGCACTCGTACGCCTGTGTCTGCCGCGTGACTGGCGCGAAGGTGTCGAACGGCGCATGGACGGCGTGATTGACTACTGGGTGGGTTGCAATCGGAATGTGATCAACGCGTGGAAGATAACCAACTTCGAAATAACCTGGCTCAACCGGGATGGGTCCGAAGGGGTAAGCCGCGACCAGTGGTATCTGGTCGTATCCAATCACCAGAGCTGGACTGATATATTGGTTCTACAGACCATACTCTTCCCGCACATTCCGCCGCTGAAATTTTTCACCAAACAGCAACTCATCTGGATTCCCTTTCTGGGCGTTGCCATGTACGCGTTGGGTTTTCCGTACGTCCGGCGCGTTTCCCCGGAACAGCGGGAGCGCAATCCGGAACTGAAGCACCGCGATCGCAACGCCACGCTGGCCGCCTGTAAAGCCTTTCTGCGCCGCCCTACCAGCGTCCTCAATTTTCTGGAAGGCACCCGCAACACACCGGAAAAATACGCCGCGCGGGGGTCGAGCTACCAGCACCTGTTGGATCCGAAAGTCGGTGGCTTGAGCTACGTGATGCAGGGAATGGGCGACGCATTGCACCGGTTGTTGGACGTCACCATCGAATATCCGGGTGGCGTACCCACGTTCTGGCAGTTTCTGCAGGGCAAATGCCGCACCGTCACCATCACCCTCGATCCCCAGCCCATTCCGCACGCGTTTCTAACGCCCATGACCGAGGCAGAGACCGCGTCGATGACCCGTGATCAACTGGCAGCATGGATCACGCAATTGTGGCAAGCTAAAGACGACCGTCTGGCAGTATCACGGCGACCCTGATGTACGAACAGCACTTCCAGTTCAAACAGCCTCCCTTTTCCATTGCGCCCGATCCCGCGTTCCTCTATTTGAGCGAGGGTCACCGGGAGGCTTTCGCCCACCTGCTGTACGGCTTTTCCGACGGCGGCTTCGTGATGATCACGGGTGAGGTCGGCACGGGAAAGACGACGCTGCTGCGGCACCTGATCAAACAGACCCCGGAAAACCTCGACGTTGCGTTCGTACTGAATCCGCGACTGACCGTGCAGGAGTTGCTCGAGACCATCTGTGAAGAACTCGGCATCTCGAAACCCGAATCGTCTCAGCCTACCGTCAAGGACTGGGTCGACCGCCTGACACGGCATCTGCTCGAAACCCACCAGCAGGGCCGTTCCACCGTACTCATCATCGACGAAGCTCAAAATCTGTCGCCCGCGGTTCTGGAGCAGATACGTCTGCTGACGAACCTGGAAACCGATCAGCGCAAGCTGATGCGAATCATCCTGCTCGGGCAACCGGAGCTGGACCGGATGATGAAGCGCAAGGAACTACGCCAGCTCGCTCAACGCATCACCGCGCGATACCACCTGCGCAAGCTCTCGAAAGAGGACAGTCACGCGTATGTGGTACACCGCGTGACGCGCGCGGGCGGCAGCGCCAAGATCTTTGCCAAGGGCGCGTTGCGTCGCTTGTACCACCATTCCAAAGGCATTCCACGGCTCATCAACGTGGTGGCGGACCGCGCCCTTCTGGGTACGTACGTGGAGGGCAAACATCGCGTCACCGCAAGCATTGTCGACGTCGCCGCGAAGGAGGTGCTGGGCAGCCGTCCTCCATGGCGCCTCTGGGTACCCGCGGCTATCTTCGCGACCTGCCTGGCGGGTCTGTCCGTAGCCTACCTGCAACGCGACGGCACCGAAGCATCGGCTGTGGAGGGTGCGGTGGCGCGGGGTGCTCCCGCAACCCCAGATGTGCGAACGCGTGAAACAACGGCGCGTAGCCGCCAGCAAGGAGGATCACCCGACCAACCGCGCGCGCGCGTGCGCATCGAACGTCCCGCGAAACCCCGCTTCGACACCCAGAGGACAGCGTTTGCCGCAGTATTCGCGAGTTGGGGGGCAAACTACGATCAAGCGGTGCAGACTGAACTGCCCTGCAATCATGCTCCCAACGTCGGTCTTCAGTGTCTCACACGCACCGACGGCTGGACGGATCTTCTGCGGATCGGTCTACCCGCGGTACTGGAACTATGGGACGACGGCGAACGGCCGTTCTACGGCGCAATCACCGCGTATGACGGCGTCGAATTTACGCTGGAGGTCGACGGCGAACGGTACCGTATTATCCCCAGCGACCTGGATAGCGTTTGGTCTGGTCGAATGGTCGTGCTATGGCAGACGCCACCGGAGTATCCGGGCATTCTCCGGATGGGTGATCGTCACTCGACCGTCGACTGGCTCAGACTCCGCCTGGACCCGCTCGTGGATAACCGCATCGCGACGCAACCGGCAACGCGCTTCGACACAACGTTGCACAAGGGCGTACTCGAATTCCAGCGTCAGTCGAACATCATCGCCGACGGCGTGGTCGGTCCGGAAACGTGGATCCACCTGGGCCGCGCTCTGAAGTGGCAGCAACCCTATTTAGGCAGTTAGGTCGATGTCGTACATTCTAGAAGCACTGAAGAAATCCGAGGCCGAACGCCAACCCGAACCGGATACCACGCCGGTTAGCTTCAGTCCCGGCGCGCCGGCGCCGCCACCGCGCCGCGATGCCCGCTGGATCGCGCTGATTCTCGCAATCAATGCGGTCATTCTCGTATGGCTGTTCTTCCCGTCCGATCTCACCGGCGAACGCGAGCTGGGCGACGACCTACCCGACCCCGTCGTGCAGGCCGACGATTCTCCTCCGGCGCAGGAGAATTACACGTACCAGCCACCAGCAAACGCACACGCGCCTCAATACGCCGAACGTCGTACTCCCGCTGCGCCCGCCGCCACGCAGGCCCCAGCCACTACCGACTCCACAGCAGCGCCGGCTGGCGAAGAGATTGTGATCACCCCTGACACGCGGCGGCAAACTCTGGCTCGAGCCGAGCGCGCCGCCAGCACGGCGCCACCAGTCGAGGCGCCGACGCCGGAACCGGTCATCGAAGCGGAGCACCCCGACGAATCCGTGATCAGCATCGACGACCTGCCGGCCCGTGATCGTGCGGATTTTCCGCAGTTGCGGTTTTCAACCCACGTCTTCGCGAGCGACGCGGACCTGAGAGCAATGGTCGTGAACGGACGCCGGTTGACCGAAGGCGCGCGATTCGAGGAGATGACTCTGCACCGAATCACCGAGACCGGAGCGATATTCGACTACCGGGGATACCTGGTCGCGGTGTCGGTCCTGGACACCTGGGCCGCCGACTGACGGCGAGCGATTCAACCGGCGCGGCGCACGCCGTAGCCAAGACTGTCGGATCCCAGCGTATAGACGCGTGACTCCACGAAGATGTCGATCAGATCCTTCTCGAGCAAGCCTTCACCGGCTTCCAGGTACAGGATGTCCAGCGCACGCTCGGCACTCATCGCCTGCTTATACGGTCGGTCCATCGCCGTCAGCGCGTCGTAGATATCACACACGGTCATAACCCGACTCGCGAGCGGAATCTGCTCACCCATGAGGCCGTCGGGATACCCGCTGCCATCGAGTTTTTCGTGATGTGCGCCCGCAATCGAGGGCACATTACGCAGTTCCGGCGGCCACGGCAGTTCATTGAGAAAGTCCCGGGTGTGCACTACGTGCGCCTGAATCTCACGTCGTTCCTGAGGCGTCAGGCTTCCCCTGCGAACAGACAGCGCCAGCATGTCGGTGTCGGTGATCAAACCGTCGAGCGTGCCATCGACTTCCCTGAAGTGGTAGTCGCGAATCTCCGCGAGGTGCGCGAAATCACCGTCGTCCAGGATGTTCGGCCGGTTAGCCCGCGAGATCCAATCGAAGTACTCGTCAAGCTTGGCAATCTGTTTGCGCAGATCTCGCTGGACCCGTCGGAAGGCCACTTCCAGATCGGATCCTTCCTGATGCAGAAGTTCCAGTTGCCGCTCCACCGCGCGACGACGCAACCGCTCCTTCTGCAACTCCAGCCGGAACTGGATCGACTCGAGACGTTCGTCCGTGAGTTTGTTGGCCTTCTCCAATACCGTCTCGCGCACACTCACTTTGCCGAAGTCGTGCAACAGTGCGGCATAGCGCACCTCGCGAATGTGTTCCGGCGAAAGTTGCACACTACTGAAACGCGCAACGTTGCTGCTGGGCAACGCTTCAAGCAACGCTACAGTTTTCTCCGCAACGCGGAACGAGTGTCCGCTGGTACCCGGATCCCGGCTTTCAATGGTCTTCACGGATGCTCGTACGAAACTCTCGAAGAGCTGATTGACGTCGTTGATCAGGCTGTTCTTCTGTACAGACACCGCTGCCTGACTGGCGATCGCACGCAGCACTTCCGCAACATCGTCGTCGAACTGCATCGGCCGCCCGGTTTCCGCGTCGGCCCGATTGATGAACTGAAGCACGCCAACCACATTGCCGCGATGATCGTTCATCGGCAACACCAGCATCGACCGCGTGCGATACCCCATCTTCTCGTCGAAACTTCGATTGAAGCCGTACGGGGCCGAATCGGGGATGTCGTATACATCCGCAAGCATGACCTCGGTTCCGGACAGCGCGACGTACCCTGCTATCGACTCCTTGGTCAGCGGCAGCCGGGTTTCGGCAAAGGCGGTCGCCACACAGTCGTTCTGCGCGAGCTTGAAACACAGCCAGCTTTCGTCATCCGCATCGGTCTCCAGCAGATACAGAGATCCACCTTCACAATTCGCTATCCCGCGCGCTTCCCTCAGCAGCGTTTCCAGCATCAGGTCGAGGTCGGTATGCGTCGTGATTTGAATTCCGAGCGAGGAGACCTGGTGCATCCGTCGGCGGCGCACACCCACCTCCCGAACCAACTCATGAACCTTGTGGCTTCTTCGCCATTGAGACGCCGCGTGCTCAAGCAGACGCTTCAGCGGCTGACGCTCGCTCGTGGCAGGCATCAGAAGGTCAGCGTCTTCGCTTTCGGACGTACCCAGGATCAGCGCATGAGGGAATCGCTGCCGTACCCCATTGGCATTTCCGCCCCCGACCACAGCGACCGCAACGCGGTGCGCGGTGTCGCCTACGGAATTGGCGCTCGAATCCGCAAGCGTCACCCAGCCCTCGGACTTCGCGAGAGTGACGATGGCAGCATCGGGGGGCACCGCGTGCCACAACGCGGGTTTCAACGTCGGATTGAGCGTACCTTGCGCCATATTCGATACCAGATACGGTATCGGCAGTATGCGCAAACGCGGCGCGAAGTGACCTGACCCCGGTCACAAGTTGCCGCGCGCCCAACGGGGAATCTACGGCGATGCGCTACCGGCCACTAGGCGCGATTCCAGCTCGGCAAGACGTTTGTTGACCTGAACCCGGTAGGCGTCGATCGCGGCGATCGCGTTCGCATTCTCTACAACCCTGTCGGCAACCTCGCCCTTCAACGCGGTAACGTCTATGGACTGCGCCGTAAGCTTGTCGTTGAACCCGCGCTGGGCCGCTACCAGACGTTCGAGCTGAACATCCATTGCGGCCAGTCGGTCCACGATTGCCGTTTCATGGGATTCCAGGCGTTCGGCCATCGACTGCTGCTGCTCCAACAGCGACTGCACCGATTTGTCGTGCTTAGCGATCGCCGCCTGGTTCTGTTGGATCCATTGCTTGTTCCGCTCGTTGCTCACGGCCCACAATTTGCGAATCTCAGACTCCCAGTAGCCGAGTTTCTCGTCCGTATCCTCGCCACTGGCCGTCATCACCTGATCAGTGACGCGCAGTCGATCTTCGAGTACCTCCAAGCGCGCGGACGCACGCTCCAACGCGTCATCGGCGCCAGCCAGCTTCCGTTGCTGGTTGACCAACAGCCAACCCGCGACGATAAGGCCAGCGACCAGAATAGCGAGGATAAAGTTCACGCCCACCGACGCCGACGCACGCCCTTCCGAGCGCGGCCGCCCGTTACTGGACGGACGACGCTCACGCGGACGATCGGGTGTTGCCGAGATCATCGGCGAATTGGTGTTGTCGGACACGTTGCTCGACCGGAAGCAAAGGTGAGCCGATTATAGGTGAATCAGCCGCGGCGTATAGCGGACGCGTTCGACGAAGGCGACGTATCGGGGCACGTGGTCACGTGCCCCCTACACAGATGGCGCGTCAGAGGACGCGGACCACGGCGAGAAGAATCCCGGTCAGTACGAAGCCGCTGACAATCACGCCGCGAACACTCGCTATCGGGCCGATCTTGCCGAAGATAGCATTCGCTTCCAGAATCGCAATGATCGCAAGTCCGACGAGCAGTTCCGGCCCAGCCCCGGTCAGGCCACCATGGTGGTAGTGCGCGCTCGACCCCATGAAGAACAACATGGGTACCGAAAACAGTGTATTCGTTCGGGACGCCAGCAGTGCCTTCGGCGCCGCCGCCGCGGCTTCCGGTAGCGCTTCGCCGCCCGCCTTCACCTTTTCGTTGGACGCGATCACCGTACGCTGGTTGGGCCAGATGATCAGCCACACATTCAGGAACATCAGAGTTCCCAGCACCGCACCAAGAATGATGTCCACGGTCATGCCGGCGCCGATGAAGCCAAGCAGCGCAAGGCCTGTCAGGAACGTGAACATTGCTCCCCAACGGAACCACCAGAGCGCCCGCGGTACCAGCTTGACGAACGCGTCCGTACGAGCGTCGCCATCCGCTTCTTTGAAGTACTCGCCCTGGACGAAGTTGAAGTAGTAAAGCAGACCGATCCAGGTGATACCCGCCAGAAAATGACCCCACCGAGCCAGGTATTCGACAAGTTCCATATTCCCCCCAGGTCAGATTATTGTTGTCGGCGCACTATAAATGTTTGAAAACATCCGGGAAACCCCTGGCCCTGTCGCATGCGTCAACCAACGGCCCAGCTCGGCAGCCCAAAAAAAGAAACCCCGCAGAGCGCGGGGTTCTTCAGATCGGCGTAAGCCGCTACTACATCATGCCGCCCATGTCCGGCATGCCGCCGCCCGGCATGCCGCCGCCGGCCGCCTTGTCTTCAGGCAACTCACTTACCATTGCTTCGGTCGTGATCATCAGCCCAGCAACAGACGCAGCCGCCTGCAACGCGGTGCGCGTCACCTTGGCCGGGTCGAGAATTCCCATCTCGATCATGTCGCCGTAGTCTCCGGTAGCCGCGTTGTAGCCCTGATTGCCTTCCAGCGACGACACCTTGTCGTGCACAACTGCACCTTCGCCACCAGCGTTTACTGCAATCTGGCGAAGCGGCGCGCTCATCGCGCGGATCGCAATCGAGATGCCGACGTTCTGATCTTCGTTGTCGCCCTCTACCTTGGAGACAGCGTCGATCGCACGAACCAGCGTTACACCGCCGCCCGGAACCACGCCCTCTTCGACGGCAGCGCGGGTGGAATGCAGCGCGTCTTCAACACGCGCCTTCTTCTCTTTCATCTCCACTTCGGTAGGCGCACCGACTTTGATGACTGCAACACCGCCGGCCAACTTGGCGA
Source organism: Candidatus Azotimanducaceae bacterium (assembly GCA_965216695.1). GTDB lineage: Bacteria > Pseudomonadota > Gammaproteobacteria > Pseudomonadales > Azotimanducaceae. The sequence continues at coordinate 1,614,324 of OZ244212.1, forward strand.
GCCGTTCCTGCAGCTTCTCGCGGTCGTAGTCCGACGAGGTCTCATCGATTTCTGCGCGAATCTGCTTGATACGTGCTTCGATGTCGCCCTTCGCACCCGAACCGTCCACGATGGTGGTGTTTTCCTTCGTGGAAGAGATTCGCTTGGCGGTGCCCAGATCGTCGAGCGACGCGCCTTCGAGCGTAAGGCCCACTTCTTCGGAGATAACCGTACCGCCGGTGAGGATCGCGATGTCCTGCAGCATGGCCTTGCGACGATCACCGAAGCCCGGCGCCTTCGCGGCGGCAACCTTCACGATGCCACGCATGTTGTTTACGACCAACGTCGCCAGCGCTTCGCCCTCGATATCCTCAGCAATCACCATCAACGGTTTGCCGGACTTCGCGACGCTCTCGAGCACCGGCAGCATATCGCGGATGTTGGAGATCTTCTTGTCGCAAAGCAGAATGTACGGATCCTCGAGCTCTGCGGCCATCGATTCCTGGTTGTTGATGAAGTACGGGGACAGGTAGCCGCGATCGAACTGCATGCCTTCCACAACGTCCAGTTCATTTTCCAGGCCGCTGCCTTCCTCAACCGTGATTACGCCCTCTTTACCGACCTTGTCCATCGCTTCCGCAATGATGTCGCCCACGGCGCTATCGCTGTTCGCAGAGATCGTGCCAACCTGCGCGATTGCCTTCGAATCTTCACAGGGAGTAGACATGCCGCCTATGGCTTCAACCGCCGCAGCCACCGCCTTGTCGATCCCACGCTTGAGATCCATCGGGTTCATACCGGCGGCCACCGCCTTCAATCCTTCGGTCAGGATCGACTGCGCCAGCACCGTGGCTGTAGTCGTACCGTCACCGGCTTCATCGGACGTCTGGCTGGCCACCTCTTTGACCATCTGTGCGCCCATGTTCTCGAATTTGTCTTCGAGTTCGATTTCCTTCGCAACGCTCACGCCGTCTTTCGTGACGGTGGGAGCACCGAAGGATTTGTCCAGAATCACGTTGCGCCCCTTCGGACCCAGCGTAACTTTCACGGCGTTGGCGAGAATGTTCACGCCATCGAGCATGCGGCCGCGCGCGTCGTCACCAAACAGAACTTCTTTAGCACTCATTGTCGTTAACCTCTTCTATGCTTCCGGCTAGTCTTCCAACACGCCGAAGATCTCGCTTTCGCTCATGATCAACAGCTCTTCGCCGTCGACCTTGACCGTGCTGCCGCCGTATTGTCCGAAAATGATCTTGTCGCCGGCTTTGACGTCGAGTGGACGGACCTCGCCATTGTCCAGAATCTTGCCGGCACCGACGGCGATGATTTCACCTTGGGAAGGCTTCTCCGCCGCAGAATCCGGCAGCACGATTCCGCCCGCTGTCATCGTCTCTTCTTCCAACCGGCGCACCACGACGCGGTCGTGAAGGGGTCGAATTTTCATTACTGGTCTCCCGTTACTTTGGGCAAAGCCCAACAAAGCAATCCTATAACCTGATTGCTAGCACTCGTTGTGACGAGTGCTAGTCAAGGGCGGGTAATAATAGTGGCGACTGCCCAACTTTCAAGGGAACGGACGAAAAAAATTTTGCGCGGGCTAGTTCCGGCGCTCGAATTCGCCCTCGATCACGTCGCCAGGGCCGCCCGGCGAGGCTGCCTGACCACCACGCGGGGTGTCCGGACCGGGTGCGCCCGGGTGGACGACGCGAACCTGGCCAAGCATCCACTCCGCGACCGCCCGCCGGATGGGAGGAGTGAGCAACGCGAAGCCAATGGTGTCCGTGATGAAGCCGGGTGTCAGCAACAGGGCACCAGCCACCGCCAGCAGCAAGCCTTCCGCCATCTCGCGCGCCGGGAGCTGGCCCGCATCCAATCGCGTCATCCCCCGTGTGAGCGTAGCCAGACCCTGGCGTTTCAGTAGCGCAACGCCAATCACCGCCGTTAACATCACAAGTGCGATGGTCGGCAACGGATCGATCACGTCCGCGACCTGAAACAGCAGATACATCTCAACAATCGGCGTGAGAAAGAAAACAAGCAACCACACGGAAGCAACCGGTTTGCGGGGTAGCGTTCAATCTGCGGCGCAAACGCCCCCAAGTCAATCTGCCCGCGAACGGATCTGGCAGGTCGTTGCGTTGATACCCGCCGGCCGCGTAACGACGTACGGCGAAGTGGCAAGGCAAGCGGGCTTAAGCAACCACGCCCGCTACGTCGGCACGTGCCTGGGCAACCTGCCCGCCGATACAGCACTGCCCTGGCACCGCGTGATCAACGCATCCTGTGCAATCACCCAACGACCGGGCGCAGCCGAACAACGCCGCCGTCTGAAAGCCGAAGGCGTCAGCGTTCGGGGGTGGCGTGTAGACCGGCGCGCGCTCTGGCCGGAGTAAACGGCGCCACCCAGATCAGCAGCACCATCCCCGGAACGGCGAGCAGCGCACAAAGGTAGAAGAACTGGGTCCATCCCAGTTGCTCCACGATCCAGCCGGATGCAGCGCCGGTAACGGTGCGCGGTACCGCGGTGATCGCTGTTAGCAACGCGAACTGCGTAGCAGCGTGCGCTACCGAGGTCGCGCGGGCGATGAACGCAACGAACGCGGCCGTGCCGAGCCCCACGCCGAGGTATTCCGCGGCAATGACAACAGCCAGTACCACCAGATCGTTGCCCGCAACGGAAAGCCAAACGAACCCGAAAATGGTTGCGAGCTGCACGAAGCCGAACAACCAAAGACCCCGGTTGATACCAATCCGAACGATGACGATGCCGCCCAGAATGCCGCCTATGACCATTGGCCACAGCGCCGCGTTCTTGGCGACCAGCCCAATATCCGCCATTTCGAAACCCAGATCGATATAAAACGACGTGGAAAGCGCCGTCGCCATGCTGTCGCCGAGTTTGTACGCGAACAGGAACAACAGAATCAGCAGTGCCTGGCGTGTGCCGTTACGTGTTCGGAACTCCTGGAACGGCGTTACCACCGCCTCAAGCAACGTTGGTGGAATAACCGGATCGCGGACAACTTCGCGGATCACGAGCGTTGTGATCACCCCGACAGCCATGAACGCCGCCATCACCAGAAACACTTCCTGCCAGCTCAGATGGTCGGCCAGCACGAAACCAAGCGATCCCGGCACCAACCCGGCAATACGATAGACCTGTACGTGGATCGCGTTACCGAGCGCCAGCTCGCCTTCGGTTGGGAGTAACTCGCGGCGATACGCATCTATGGCGATATCCTGCGTAGCGCTGAACACGGCGATCGCCACCGCAACGATCGATACCACCGCGAGATCGCGGTTCGGATCCATCCAGCCGAGGGCTGCCATCAGACCCACCAGTGCGATCTGCGTAACGAGCATCCAACCGCGCCGCCGGCCGAGCCAGGGAAGCGTATAGCGCTCGAGCACGGGCGCCCACAAAAACTTGAACGTGTACGGCAGACCAACGAGCGTGAACAGCCCGATTTCGGTCAGTGAAACCCCTTCTTTACGCAGCCACGCTTGAACGAGCTGAACGAGAAAGAACAGCGGCATTCCCGACGCAAAGCCGGTAAACGCACAGACCAGCATGCGCGTATTCAGCGCATCAACGATTCTCACCGACGGGAGGTCGCGCAGAGCGCCCGCTGAACGGCGGCGCTGCTAGTCGCGAAAATTGTCGAACGAAAGCGGCACATCGAGCTCCGCCTCCTTCAGTACCGCAATCACCGATTGCAGGTCGTCGCGCTTCTTCCCGGTCACCCGAATCTGATCCCCTTGAATCTGGGCCTGCACCTTGAGTTTCGTGTCCTTTATCTGTTTAACGAGTTTTTTCGCCCGGTCGCGGTCAATCCCCTGCTTCAGAAGGAACTGCTGTCGCTTCTGTTTTCCGGCCGCCTCGACGTCCTGCGGATCGAGCGCGCGTACGTCCACACTGCGTCGGGTGAGCTTGTCCTTCAGAATGTCGAGCATCTGCTGCAGTTGGAATTCCTCTTCGGCGCGCAAGCGGATGGCGCCATCGTCAAATTCAAATCCCGAGTCCACGCCCCGGAAATCGAACCGCGTCGCGAGTTCGCGCCCGGCCTGGTCCACCGCGTTACGAACTTCCTGCAGGTCTACCTCACTCACGATGTCGAACGACGGCATACACGCTCCTCAGTCATTGCCAGCACGTGCCCATGCTAAACTAAACCCCTGGTGAAGAAAGCGCATCCCGCGATTCCCCCGACACACCAGGGTGCACCCCTACCATGAGCGACTCCAATATCTCCGTACTGGTCGTCGTCGACGAATCCGCAGCCGGCGCAGCGGTTGCGCGGGCGTTGCAACAGGCGGGTATCGACGACGTGCGCGCCTGCCGCACACCCGAGGAAACACTTCAAGCGCTTGCGCAGCGCCATGCCGACATTCTCGTCGCGTCCTGGTCAATGCAGGGTATGACGAGCGCAGCATTCGTGCAGCGCGTCCGCTCGACCAATCGCTCAGGCAGCCGCCACACGTTCGTCGCGTTACTTGCAGACGATGCCACGCCGGTGTCGCAGATCGCGTTCAAGACGGACGCTGACGACATCTGGTCTGCACAAGATCTGGCACATGACGGAGGCACGGCGCGCCTGCTGGCGGCAAAACGGGCGACCGAAGAACTGAATGGCGTGCTCACCGCCAACAAGGTTCTGCGCAAGCGTGTGCGCGATCTACAGGTAACCGATTTGATCGACCCGGTAACCGGCCTCGGCAACATGCGGTTTACGCTCGATCGGATCTCAGCCCTCACGCGCCAGTGCGAAAGCCGCGGTGGCGCCGCCTGTGTTCTGCTTACCGGAATCAGTAATCTCGATGCGATCAACGAACAGTTCGATCAACCAACGGTCAATGAGCTGGTATCCGGCATGGGTGCGAAGCTACGCCACCTGGTGCGGCCCCTGGATATCGTTACGCGGCCGGATCCATCGACTTTTGCGGTGGTGATGCCACAGTCCAGCCTCGAAAACTGCACGTCCAGCAGCTTTCGCCGCGTGTTCGACGGGCTCTACATGCAGTCGGTGAAAACGAACTCCGGCTACATTCCCGTTACGGTGGGCGTGTGTATCGCGGCCGCCGATGCCAAGACCGGATTCCCGGAGGCCAAACGGTTTGCCGAATTCGCATACGACGGTCTCGCGCACTCGTTCGAAACCGGAGCGATCAACGTCGCTGTGTACAGCTCTGCCTTCCCGGCACGCAACTGATCCACCCTGCCCGCATCGATACCCACCATGGACCATCAAGCATATGAGCGAACCTGACCGAAAGTCCGGCAAACACCGTATCAGCCGGGTAACGACGCGCAGCGGCGACGACGGCAACACGTCGCTAGCGGACGGGTCCCGCCTGGGAAAAGGTTCCGAGCACATCGAAGCGATCGGCGACGTCGACGAACTCAACTGCTTCGTCGGCCATCTGATCGTAGTCCTCCGGGGTACGCGCGACGACCTTGCAGTCGCCGCCGAAGAGGTTCAACAGGCACTATTCGATCTGGGTGCAGCACTGGCGGTACCCGGCAGCGACAACTACCCCGATGCCGACGTCCTCGACACCTGGATCCGTGAGGGCAACGCGCAACTGGCACCGCTGCGCGAATTCGTTCTGCCAGGCGGCAGCGAAGCCGCATCGCGCGCGCACCTTTGCCGTAGTGTCTGCCGCCGGGCCGAGCGCAGTCTTTGGCGTCTCGGAAACGCCTACGCTCCCGGCGGCCGTTACCTGAATCGGCTCAGCGACCTGTTCTTCGTGTGGGCGAGAATTCTGAACGCCGCCGGGCCGGAAAAGCAATGGCGCGGACGGACCGATTCTTGAACTCATGCTCAGACGTTACGTCATCCGTCACTACGCTTTCGAACCGGGTGTCAAAAATTCGCACGACGGTCCGCTCGCGCGGCTGAGCCTACTGTCCAGCGTAGCAAGCTTACAACCCAGCGCTTCGGCAACGGCCACATACCAGGCATCGTAACTCGAAACGTTATCGCGCAACGCCCAGATCCGCGCCGCAAAGGGCTCGTAGGCAAACAACTCGATATCCACTTGCAAGAGGTCACGGTGCGCGCTATTGGCCTCCAGCGTAGATAGATCTTTACGTCGTTCCAGTCGACGTAGCACGTTCGCGCTCTCCGCCAGAAGGAGTATGGGTGCAACCAAAGACCCACGACCGATGAGTTCTTCCGCCCACACACCTGCGTCGCCCGAATCGATCAGCGCGGCAACCATAACCGTGGCATCGACGACCGTAGTCACCGACGATCGGCATCTCGCGCCGAAACAATGTCGCGGGCGTTGGCGCGCGTTCCGGATGCCGCCTTGCGTTCCCTTACGTCTCGCAACCATTTGTCCAGCGACGGTCGACTGGCTATCCGTTCCAGCTCACCGCGTAAGAACTCCTGCATGGATTTACGCTGCAGCGCCGCTCGCGATGCGAGTTCGTCACGCACTTCTTCCGGAACATCTCGGATCGTGATCTGTACACCCATGCATGCATAATGCTGTTACGGATGGCAATATGCAAGCATTGATACAGAGCACAAGACAGAGAACAGGACAGAGAACAGGAGAGAGAACGATCGCGAGGTGGTGCGGCAACCTCGCCACGTAGGCACAATCTGTGAGTTGTACGATTGCGGGAGCGTTACGGGCAGATCATAGGATCAACTGACGCACGTCCCCAAGCAATTCCACAAGTCGCGACACAAACCGTCCGGCATCCGCACCATTGATAGCACGATGATCGTAGCTCAGACTCAAGGGCAGCATCTGCCTCGGCACGAACGCTTGGCCATCCCATACAGGCAGCGTATCGAGACGGGCTACCCCCAGGATCGCCACTTCCGGCGCGTTGATGATGGGCGTGAATCCTGTACCGCCGATGCGCCCGAGACTCGACACGCTGAAGCTGCCGCCTTTCAATTCGTCGGCCTTCAGCTTTCGATCGCGAGCGCGTTCTGCCATGTCGCCGATTGTCTCTGCCAGATCCCATACGCCTAGCTTATCCGCGTCGCGTATCACCGGTACGACAAGGCCCGCTGGTGTGTCGACCGCAATGCCGATGTGGTAGTACTGCTTAAGAATGTAGTTTTCGAGCGTTTCATCGAGCGATGCGTTGAATTGCGGGTGCTCCTTCAACGCACGGCACACGGCTTTGATGATGAACGGCAATGGTGAAAGCGACACGTTGCGCTCTTTGGCTTCGTCCTTCAGCTGCCGACGAAACACCTCCAGGTCGGTTACGTCTGCAAGTTCATGCTGCGTAACGTGTGGCAGGTTCAACCAGCTTCGATGGAGATTTCGGGCGCCCACCTCGCGTACGCGTCCCAGCGGTTCTGTTTCCACAGGTCCATACTTGGAGAAGTCCTCCAACGGCACCTGCGGCAGCACCCCCGACGTTCGGTCCGGCTCCGTCAGCGAGCGCTTCACGAACGCGCTCACGTCATCCTTCAGGACCCGGCCCTTCTGCCCGGAACCTTCGACCCGCGCCAGGTCCACGCCGAGCTCGCGCGCGAGCTTGCGGACGGCGGGTCCAGCGTAAACGCGGTCGGTACGTGTCTCGCTGGGCGATTTCTGTGGTGCAGCGACACTGGCGTCGGGCACCGAGCGTCGCTCAGCGGAATCCGCATCCGGCGACACTTCCCGTTCGCCCGCACCGCCGGAATCCGACACCGACGCGGCTTCGTCCGAATCCTCCTCCACTTGTCCCGAGACACGCACTTCTATCTCGGCCAGTAAGCTTCCTTCCTGCACATCGTCGCCATCGCCGACGTGTAAACGCACGACCGTACCGGACACGCCGGCCGGGATCTCCATCGATGCTTTGTCGGATTCGATTACTACCAGAAGGTCGTCCTCGGTGACTTCGCCGCCCTCGGCGACGCCTACCTCGACTACGGTCACCTGCTCCGCATCTCCGATGTCGGGCACCGTTACCTCAACGCGCTGGGTTTTCGAGGTGTCGTCGGGCGGATTCACAGGCTCGACAGCCGCCGACTGGGCGGTCGCTGCTGCATCGACGTCGTTGGGAGGATCGGATTGCTTTGTGGCTTCTGTTGATTCCTCGGTGTCCTCGGTGTCAGCGGTGTCAGCGGTGTCAGCGGTGTCAGCGGTGTCAGCGGTTTCAATCGTCGCGATCGCCTGACCTTCCGTCACCTCATCGCCCACCGCTACTTCGAACGCGCGTAGCGTTCCGGCCACCCCCGCCGGAATGTCCATCGACGCCTTGTCCGATTCAATCACGATCAGCGCGTCATCCGGACCCACCTCGTCGCCGGGCTTCACGCACAACTCCGCCACTACGACCGACTCGGCGTCACCGACATCCGGAATGCGAATCGTCTGCATATCGCTCTCCTACGTCAGCTGCGTCGCGGGTTGGATTTGTCCGCATCGATACCGAACGCTTCTCGGGCAGCACGCACCTTCTCGGTCGCAATTTTCTGCTGTTGCGCCAGGCGATGCAGCGCAGCGAGTACAACGAATCGGTGGTCCACTTCGAAGAAGTTACGCAGCGCTTCGCGCGAGTCACTGCGCCCGAAACCGTCGGTACCCAGCGCGTGCACCGGTGCCGACAAGCAGGTGCTGATCGGCTGCGACAGGTTCTTGATGTAGTCCGTGCTCACAATCACCGGTGCATCACCGTCGACGCACTGTGCAATGTAAGGCACCCGGGGTTCCTCGTCGGGATGCAACAGGTTCCAGCGCTCGGTGTCCTGACAGTCGCGCACGATTTCCGTGAAACTGGTTACGCTCCATACTTCCACGGTCATCCCGTGTTCCTCGTGCAGCATCGACGCCGCGCGCTCAACCTCGCGCAGAATCGTGCCGCTACCCAGCAGACGCAGATCTACCGCACCGTCGCCCAGCGTGCGAAGGCGGTACATACCGCGCAGGATGTTAGCTTCCTGACCCTCGGGTAACGCTGGTTGCGGGTAGGCTTCGTTCATTACCGTGAGATAGAAGAACACCGACTCACGTTCGACGAACATCCGCCGCAGGCCTTCGTGTACGATTACGGCCAGCTCGTACGCGTAACACGGGTCGTACGTCACACAGTTCGGAATGGTGGTGGCAAGTACGTGGCTGTGTCCGTCCTGATGCTGCAAACCTTCGCCATTCAGCGTCGTGCGACCCGCGGTTCCACCAAGCAGAAAGCCGCGCGCCTGCATGTCGCCGGCCGCCCAGGCCAGATCGCCGATTCGCTGAAAACCGAACATCGAATAGTAGATGTAGAAAGGTATCAGCGTGTATCCGTGGGTGCTGTACGACGTCGCCGCCGCTAGCCATGCGGCGAATGCACCGGCTTCGTTGATGCCTTCCTCAAGTACCTGGCCGTCTTTCGACTCCCGGTAGGCGGCAATCTCGCCGGAATCCTCCGGTTCGTAAAGCTGGCCGACGGACGAGTAAATGCCGAGCTGACGGAACATACCCTCCATGCCGAAGGTACGCGCCTCGTCCGGCACAATCGGCACGATCCGGCCACCAATCTGTTTGTCACGCGTGAGCGTCCCAAGGAGTCGAACGACGGCCATCGTGGTGGACATACTGCGTTCGCCCGAACCTTGCAGAACGCTGTCGAAGGCGTCGAGCGGTGGGATCTCGAGTGTGTCCACCGCAACGATCCTGTTCGGAATCGATCCGCCAAGCGGTGCGCGCTTCTGCTTGAGGTACCGCATTTCCGGCGAGTCGTCCGCGGGCCGATAGTAAGGGACGTCCTCGAGCTCGTCGTCACTCAGCGGAATGTCGAAGCGATCGCGGAAATGTTTCAGCTCATCCAGGCTGAGCTTCTTGACCTGATGGGTGTCGTTCTCCGATTCACCTGCATCACCCATGCCGTAGCCTTTCACCGTCTTGGCGAGGATGACGGTGGGTTCACCCTGATGCGATACCGCCGAGTGGTAGGCGGCATACACCTTATAGGGATCGTGGCCGCCGCGATTCAGACGCATGATGTCGTCGTCGGACAGATTCTCTACCAATGTCTGCAGTTCAGGTTCCGGACCGAAAAACTTTTCGCGTACGTACGCGCCGCCTTTCGCTTTGAAATTTTGATACTCACCGTCAACGGTTTCGTTCATGCGCTGCTGCATCAAGCCGTTTCGGTCATTCGCGAAGAGCGGATCCCACAGCCGCCCCCAAACCACCTTGATGACATTCCAGCCGGCACCGCGGAACAGGCCTTCGAGTTCCTGAATGATCTTGCCGTTACCCCGCACCGGACCGTCCAGCCGTTGGAGATTGCAGTTGACGACGAAAATCAGATTGTCCAATCCTTCGCGTCCGGCGAGCGACAGAGCACCGAGCGACTCCGGCTCGTCCATCTCGCCGTCGCCCAGAAACGCCCAGACTTTGCGATCACCTCGCGGCACCAGCCCGCGGCTGTCGAGGTATTTCATGATGTGCGCCTGATAGATCGCCTGGATCGGACCAAGACCCATCGACACGGTAGGAAACTGCCAATAGTCGGGCATCAGGTACGGATGCGGGTAAGAAGAAAGCCCGTCGCCGCCAACCTCAAGCCGGAAACGGTCCAGCTGATCCGCCCTCAGTCGGCCCTCCAGAAACGACCGCGCGTAGATGCCGGGTGCACAGTGCCCCTGGTAGTAGATCAGGTCTCCGGCGTGATCGTTGGTTGCGCCGCGAAAGAAATAGTTGAAACCCACGTCGTACAACGTAGCGGACGACGCGAACGTGGATATGTGGCCTCCCAGACCATCTTCACGCTGGTTGGCGCGCACCACCATGGCCAGCGCATTCCAACGAACCAGCGCGCGAAGCCGTCGCTCCATGAAAAGATCCCCGGGCATCATCGCTTCTTTCGACGAGGGAATCGTGTTCCGGTACGGTGTTGTGATGGTGTATGGCAACCGCGCCCCAGTGCGACTCATTCGTGCCGACAGGCGTTCCAGCAGGAAGTTCGCCCGCTCGGTACCATGACGGTCCAGGACGTCTTCCAAAGCGTCTAACCATTCGCGCGTTTCCGCGACGTCGATGTCCGGTACGTCCCGCGGGTAAACCATCGGTCTCCTTCACGCAATCCGTTTCTGTGGAGCTGCTCCATTGTGATGTCGCGCTGGGGTCAGAGTAAAGGGACAGAACAAGCGCGCTGGGGTCAGAGTAAAGGGACAGAACATGGGGTCAGAGTAAAGGGACAGAGTCTCGACTCTGTCCCTTTACTCTGACCCCAAACCCCTTGACCCCATCCCTTCCAACGCGTCGTAAAACGCCGGCCACGAAAATCCTGGACCCGGGTCGGTTTTGCGCATGGGCGCAATCTCGTTGTGACCCACGATCGCGGCTCGCGTCAGTCGCGGGTATCGGTCGAGCAAGATCTTCGCAATCTGAGCAAGACGCCGGTACTGGGACTGCGTGAAAGCGCGCGTGTCGCAACCTTCAAGTTCGATACCGATGGAGAAATCGTTGCATGCGGAACGGCCACACCATATCGACTGGCCCGCATGCCAGGCTCTTCGGTCGAACGGTACGTACTGCGTCACACGCCCGCGACGCGAGATCAGTGCGTGAGCGGACACCTCGACACCGGTAAGATCTGCAAACGACGGGTGCGCCGACGTATCCAACCGGTTCATGAAAAGATCATCCACGTAGCCGGTACCGAAGCTCCCCGCCGGTAACGAGACTGCGTGCACGACGAGCAGATCGATTGCAACACCGGCGGAGCGGTCGTCGCAGTTCGGGGAACGCCGCCGGCGCACACCCGTCAACCAGTGCTGGGCGTTGATGCGCACGTTATCTGAAGATGTTCGTCATTGGCAGCGGGCAAACAGCGTTCAGCACCAGGGTACAATGATGCTCGCACGATGGCATCGTCGTCTCAATCGAATCGAGGAAGGGATATGACGGAACCCGGTTTGCTCGCAGACGCTGTAGCAAGAAACGTCCGGTCGGCGTTGATCGAAGATGTTGGAAGCGGGGACATTACGGCGGAACTGATCGACACGGAAACGTCCGGTCACGCCCGGATCATAACCCGGGAACCCGGCGTATTCTGCGGCGAACCCTGGATTCGCGAGACCTGCCGGCAGGTTGACCCTGAAATCGAGTTGGAGATGCTCGTGTCCGACGGCGACACCGTGCGGCCCGACGATCCACTGTTCCGCCTCCGGGGCCGTGCGCGAAGTCTGTTGACGGCCGAGCGCACGGTGCTCAATTTCGTGCAGTTGTTGTCCGGCACGGCTACGCTGACCGCACGCTTCGCCGCACTGATCTCGCATACACGCGCGAAGCTTCTGGATACACGCAAAACCGTTCCTGGACTACGGCTGGCGCAAAAATACGCCGTCCGCTGCGGCGGAGGTACCAATCACCGAATCGGTTTGTTCGATGCGTTCCTGATCAAAGAAAACCACATCATCGCCAACGGCTCGATTGCCAATGCGGTTGCACGCGCACACCAATTGCACCCCAACGCGAAACTCGAGGTGGAAGTGGAGTCGTACGCCCAGCTCGAAGAGGCGATCGAAGCGAAAGCCGATATCGCCATGCTCGACAATTTCGATCTCGAACGCACCGCCGACGCTGTGCAACGCGTGGATGGCCGAATCCTCCTGGAAGCATCCGGCGGCCTCGATGAGACAACGATCACAGACGTTGCGGAAACCGGCGTGGATTATATTTCGATCGGCAGGCTGACCAAGTTCGTGACGCCCCTCGACCTCTCGATGCGTTTCATCGACTGATCGCCTGCCGAACAATTCGTTGTATCGGCAGGGAGTTACAGGACGTGAGCCGCTGGCGCGCTTTTTTCATCCACTTTGCAATCAGTTTCGCAGTCTTCGTTGTGCTCGCCTACCTCGTGCTGCGCATCTGGTATCCGCACATATTCTTCGAGTCCGATGGCGGCTGGCAGGGTATGCGAATCATCGTGCTGGTCGATCTGGTTTTGGGGCCTTTGTTGACATTGGTGGTGTACAAGGCTGGCAAACCCGGCCTCAAGTTCGACCTGTCGGCGATCGCGACCGTGCAACTCCTCTGCCTGACCGCCGGCGTGTGGATCGTCTATGCGGAACGGCCGATCGCAATGGTCTACATCGACGGCCAGTTCACGAGCATGAGTGCAGAAAGCTACACACAAGCCGGAGTAGACGTCCCGGATCTGGAATCGATCCCTGGACCTTACCCGAAGTGGGTGATGGTGGACCTACCGGACGACGTCGCGGCGCAGCACACTATCCGACGCGACGCACTACAGAACCAGCGCACGCTGGAAACGCTGACTCAGTACTACCAGCCGTTCGACCCTCTGCACCCCGATGTGGTGTCTCAGGCCTTCGACACCCGCGAGCTGCAGGAGCGGGATACGGTCAGAGAGGTATTGCCCGCGTGGCTTGAAGAGCACGGCGGAACGACCGATGACTATCGCTTCTACCCGTTTGGCGCACGCTATCAGTACATCTATCTGGTGCTGGATCGGGAAACGGGGCACGTTGCCGACGTATTGGGCATCCCGCGCCTCGGCTGATCAGCGCTCACTAAGCCACGCGTCGTACGCAGACCGCGCCGCCGGTGGCATCAGCTGCAGCAGTCGTGCCCAGCGCGTCTGTAGGTCCGTCACAAAAGGGTCGTCTCCTAGCGCTGATGCACGCGCCTCTATACCATCGAGCAGTGTTCGTGTCGCTCGCGCATCGAGGTAGAAGAGGCTCCGCAACCACGGCACCACCCGCGTCTTCGCCACGTCGTGTGCCGTCGGTATACGGCCAGTACGATCGAGATGATCGAGATACGCGGCGATAACGGTCAGATCCCGCGGATTCAAATCCAGAGCCCGCTCAAGCAACGCATCACCGCGCTCCCCAGGCTCCAGCGTCTCCTGCGGCACACCGTGCGTCACAATGTAGTCGTGCAGCGCCATGTAGGCGTGCGCATTCCACGCATCCACCGCGATCGCGCGGCGGAATGTATTCAGCACCAACTGATGCCGAACGTGGACGCCCCTCACAGGATCCGCCTTGAGCGCCGCCAGCACGGCGGCTTCCGTGAGCACCGGAACTCCGCGGGCGGCATTCAGCCGCTGACTCGCGCGGCTGAGCGTCAGCAGGCGCTCGGGCGTTCCGCGCAACCGATCCGCCCACTCCCATTCGCCCTGGCGCGCGAACACCGAGTAGTTGAAGACTTCCAGCGCGAGCATCGCCCACGCATACGTTCCTGCACTGGCGACCACGCCCCAGACCACCCACGGCTTGCGCGACCCACCTTCACGCGGCGGCGTCCACGGTTGCGAAAACGCAAACGCTGCCAACCCGCCGGCGAGCACCACGACAGGTGCTTTGTAGAACGGGAAGTAAACGATTGCCTGAACATACACCGCGGCCAGCGCCGCGAGCGCCCCGGTAGACCGTGCCCACAGTTCCGCACCCCCACGCCAGAGTGCAGTGCACAGACGCACGATCACGAGCACCAGAATCAACACGAACGGGACGAACAGGAAAACGCCGCCTTCGAGCAGAATCTGCAGATAGTCATTGTGGACGAAAAGGCCCGTTGTGGATTGATCGACCACGGACCGGTAGCCGGGATAGAGCAGCGAGAACGTGTACAACCCCGTGCCCAGCACACCGTGTTCGCCAACCGCGCGCCAGGCTGCATCAAGAATAGAAAGCCGAATCGCCTCGGGATCAACCCCGGGGGCTGCGCCAGTCATGCCCTGGAGCAGGTCGGGTGCCCGCAACGCGAACGTTGCGTACGCGACCATCGCCAGCGCGACGAGCCCCGAATAGTGCCACCAAGACGCGCGGGCACGCACAAGAAAAACCGCCCAGCCCGCAAACGTCAGCACGACGATCCCTGCGGCCGCACGACCGGCGGTCGCAAAGATGGAAAGTAGAAACACCGAATGCACGAGCGCGAGCAGTACTCGTGGGCCCGGAGATTTACCGAGACGCCCAGCAATGGTTTCGTGCGCGAGCGGAATCCAGCATAGATATAGAATCGCTGCATACACATTCGGGTCTTGCTGCGGGTACGCCGGCCGAGTATCGAGCCACAGGAAACGCACCGCGGACAAACAGGCAAAAAAGCCCGTCACACACACGCCGCCTGCCATCAGCCACCAGGGATGCCGCAGATGCAACCCGGCGAGAAACCACAACACAGCCAGCGCGGCAAGCCAGCTGGGCGCGAAGCTCGAATCAGGACTGATACCACGCCAGTGGCTGAACGCTATCGCCACGAGCAACCAGACCGCAAATACCAGCGGCAAGGGGTTACGTCTCGCCACAGCGAGCCATGCCTCGGGACCGCGCAGCATCAATGCAACGACCACACAGCTGGCCGTAACGCCAAGGCGCCAAAGGTCAATGCCAACGCCGGCGAAGAACAGCGCGCACAACAGACTGGTAGCGAACAGACCGACGGTGAGGAAATCGCGGAACGCGTGCGCATCGCCTGCGCGCTTCGACTGGTGGCTCAACGTATCTCGCTCGAAGAAGGAAGATGGTGCCGGATCGCGGATTTGAACCGCGGACCTACGCATTACGAATGCGCCGCTCTGCCAGCTGAGCTAATCCGGCGCGCTAACCGGTGGCGCGGGACAACCCCGTACGAACCCACCGGTCGCGAGCGCTGCGCAGAATACCCGCTTTGACTGCCCGTGAGAAGCCGCGCGGACTCGCCGTCAGCAGCGGGTTTTGGCCGGAAATACCATACAGATGGATGTGCCTTCCGGATTGGTAGCGGTTACCGAATAGGTCGTACCGTCACCGTTCGCGATCGAATACGTTGTGCCGTCATTCGACTGCGGTGACCAGTCAATGGCCGCTTCAATGGCGGCCACGTCCGCGAGGTTCACTGCGTACGCACCGTTGCGTAAGCGGAAGTCTTCCTGGAAAACCTCGATAGTCGCAATATTGTTCAGAAGCACCCCTTCTCGGGACGTCTGTATGTAGTTGGTGTATGCAGGCACGGCGATCGCGCTGATAATAGCGAGCACCGCAACTACGACCATCAGTTCAATCAGACTGAAGCCGCGGCTGCGACGGATACAGTTTGTACGGTTCATCGTTTCTCCAGGCGGGTTCATCCCGCGTGTACGAAGCATTTTCGTGTAAGCCGGCGACGCAATCCGGAACTACGTTGGATTTCTACGAGCCACGGCCAGAACCCGGATGCAATTCTTCGAACGAACAAAAAAGGGGCCCGAAGGCCCCTTCCGTCAACAGACTGAAGCTGTCGCTTAGTTCAACCAGTTGATGGTCGTAGAATCCGCACCACCGGTTGAGAAGTTGCCGTACGCCGGACGGGTTACAACAACCGCGAGGTCACCGGTAGCGATCGCGCCAGAAGCAGCGACACCAACCTGACCCGTGCCTGCGTTGCCAGCACCCTGGGCATAAGGAGCGCCGCCTTCCGGAGCCGTCGCGTTACCAACTTCCGCCATCAGCAGGTTGGTCATCGGCGTACCGTCACCACCGATACGCGTATCAGCAGCAGCAACCGTCTCAACACCCATTGCGATGTCCGTGCGCGTGCGCTGCATCTCGTTACGAACAAAGCGGATCGCCTGCTCGTAGTGCGTGTTCACCTTCGCGCTGTTGGTCGTGGCAATGTAGTTCTGATACGCGGGCAGGGCCACAGCGGCAAGAATACCGATGATGGCTACCACGATCATCAATTCGATCAGGGTGAAACCCTTTTGAACAGTCGTTTTCATTGACTAGAATCTCCGTTACTTCATGGTGTCAAATCGTGACAGCCCCCCAGATTCGGTCGGGTGCCGCGAACTCGTCAGACAGTGAGCAATCACCGTGCCAACTTTCGGCCACACTTCCTAACCGCACGTACGCTAGAAGTATTCTCTTTCAAAAACAGTAAGATACAGACTCTACACGCTCCATGTTTCGGCCGGTAGCGGACTCGGCCGATGGCGTCTGCGCGTCTCCCGCCACGTCACATCATGACGCCAGCGGTCAGACTGTGCGGCATTGCACACAGGCTTCAGCGTCAACATCGGGTTCAACCGACGTGATACAGCGCACATCATCCTGGCCAAGCGAACGTACACTCAATAATGCACCGGCTAGACGGCGCGCGCGGCGTACGGGTTACCAGCATTGCACAGGCGCTGCGTTGCTTATCAAGGCGCTGCGTTGCTCATAAAGTTGCTCAAAAAGCAGCGCCAATGCGACATGAGCAATGAGTCATCGCAAGAGCGGCAATAACGCTGCATTCGCGAACGCGTTCGCGGAAGCGTTCTCCACTACGGTCGACAATGCGGTTGTCTACACGGGGAGCTGCGTGCTGCCCGATTTCGCATGGCGCCCTGAGCCGGTGATGAGCAACGACAAGGATAGCGAGCGCAGATGGCTTCAGAACCCATACCTCTAAGCGGCCTGGCCCGCCGACTGGTAGAAGACAAGCAGTTGGATGCCGAAATCGCCGCAGCCGCCAGTGATGACGCGCGCCGCGAAGGCCGCCCATTCGTCAGCTACCTGATCGAGAACCAGCTCGCAAATCCCCGAGCGCTGGCTGTGAGTGCCGCCAATGAATTCGGCGTGCCGCTGATGGATCTGGACGCGTTCGACCTGGACAGCATTCCGAAAGACCTCGTCAAAGAGAAGCTGATTACGCAGCACAACGCTCTGCCTCTGGTGAAGCGCGGGGTCCGCCTGTTTGTAGCCGTATCCGATCCCACCAACATGCAGGCGCTGGACGAAATCAAGTTCCAGACGGGCGTGAACACCGAACCAGTGCTGGTGGAAGAGGACAAGCTCAGCCGGACCATCGAGCAATACCTGAACCGAAATCAGGACGATGGTCTCGGCGACATGGACGGCGACGAGCTCGAAGACCTGGACATGGACGCGTACGACAGCGACGAGGAGGAGTCGGCCGACAACTCGGCGGACGAAACTCCGGTCGTACGTTTCGTGAACAAGATGCTGCTCGACGCGATCAAAGGCGGCGCTTCCGACATTCACTTCGAACCGTACGAAAAAAGCTACCGCGTACGCTTCCGCACAGACGGCATTCTCAAGCAGATGTCTGCGCCGCCTCCGAGCCTCGGCACTCGTCTGGCCGCACGACTGAAAGTGATGTCGGAAATGGACATCTCGGAACGGCGTGTTCCCCAGGACGGTCGCATCAAGATGAAGCTGTCAAAAACCCGCGCCATCGACTTTCGTGTAAACACGCTGCCGACACTCTGGGGCGAGAAAATCGTGCTGCGGATTCTCGACCCGTCGAGCGCCAAGATGGGCATCGACATGCTCGGCTTCGAAGAGGAACAGAAGGCGCTTCTGCTGGATGCCCTTCACAGCCCACAGGGGATGATCCTGGTTACCGGCCCGACGGGAAGCGGTAAGACGGTCACGCTCTATACCGGCCTCAACATTCTCAACACCGCGGAACGCAACATCGCAACCGCCGAAGACCCGGTAGAAATCAATCTGGAAGGCATCAATCAAGTCAATGTAAACCACAAAGTCGGTCTGGATTTCGCCTCGGCGCTGCGTTCGTTTCTGCGGCAGGACCCGGATGTGGTGATGGTGGGTGAGATTCGCGACCTCGAAACCGCCGAGATCGCGATCAAAGCTGCACAGACCGGACACATGGTGCTGTCCACGCTACACACCAACTCGGCTCCGGAGACCCTCACGCGACTGCGCAACATGGGAGTCCCTGCGTTCAACCTGGCAACGTCGGTAAACCTGATCATTGCCCAGCGTCTGGCAAGACGCTTGTGCAGCGAATGCAGAATTGTGATGGAAGTCCCACGCGACACATTACTGGCAGAAGGCTTCACGGAAACCGACCTCGCGGAGGACTTTGAACTGTTCGAACCGAACCTCGACGGCTGCGACAAGTGCTCGGGCGGATACAAAGGCCGGGTCGGAATCTATGAAGTAGTTAAAATAACGCCGGAACTCGCTCGTATTATCATGGAAGACGGCAACAGTATTCAGTTGGCGGATCAGGCACGTGAACACGGCTTCAATGATCTGCGACGGTCCGGTTTACGCAAAGTGATGCTGGGAATGACGAGCCTCGCAGAGGCAAACCGCGTTACGACAGGCCACTGATCCAATGCAAGGGCAGATAACTCATGCACGACCAGGGCCGCAGCTAAACCGAACGGCTCCTGTTGTACAACGAAAGCTCGTTCAGCAAACGCGACCGGCGCTGAGCGCACAAGGACAAAAGGCGAGACATGGCTGAGACAGCGACATTCCAATGGGAAGGCACCGACAAGAACGGTAAGAAAGCCAAAGGCGAGATCACCAGTTCCAACTCGGCGATCGCGAAGGCCGAGCTGCGTCGCCAGGGAATTCTTGCCAACAAGATTCGCAAGAAGAGCAAGGGTGTCTCACTCGGCGGCGGCAAGAAAATCAAGCCCGGTGACATCGCGCTGTTTACCCGCCAGATGGCAACGATGATGAAAGCCGGTGTGCCGCTGGTGCAGGCGTTCGAGATCGTGGCCGACGGCGTCGACAAGCCGAAACTGGCGGAGCTGATCCGAACCATTCGTACCGACGTTGCCGGTGGTAACTCGTTTGCGTCGGCCATCCGCAAGCATCCGCTGTTCTTCGACGATCTGTTCTGCAATCTGATCGATGCCGGTGAACAATCGGGCTCACTGGAGACGATGCTCGACCGGGTTGCGACGTATAAAGAGAAAACGGAGTCATTGAAGGCGAAGGTCAAGAAAGCCATGACGTACCCGATTGCGGTACTCGTGGTCGCGTTCATCGTCTCCGGCATTCTGCTCATCAAGGTCGTGCCGCAGTTCGAAGAGGTATTCGCCGGGTTCGGCGCGGAGCTGCCTGCGTTTACACAGATGGTGATCGGCCTGTCCGACTTCGTACAGGCAAACTGGTTCTTCATGATCGCCGGTGTCGCCGGTCTCGTCATGGGTTTCACCGCCATCCGACGCCGCTCGCTCAAGTTGCGCAATGCCCTCGACCGCATCGCCTTGAAGGTGCCCGTGGCAGGCAACATCATCGAAAAGTCAGCAATCGCCCGGTTCTCAAGAACGCTGGCAACGACCTTCTCGGCCGGTGTCCCTCTGGTCGACGCGCTCAATTCCGTTGCGGGTTCCACCGGTAACTGCGTGTACCAGAACGCGGTGTTGCAGGTTCGCGACGACGTTTCTACCGGCCAGCAACTGAATTTCTCCATGCGCAACACCGGCGTGTTCCCCAACATGGTGGTGCAGATGGTTGCCATCGGTGAAGAAGCAGGTGCGCTCGACGACATGCTCGACAAGTCGGCAAACTACTACGAAGAGCAGGTGGACAACGCGGTCGACAACCTGACGGCGCTGATGGAGCCGCTGATCATGGCCGTACTCGGCGTACTCGTCGGCGGTCTGATCATCGCGATGTACTTGCCGATCTTCCAGCTGGGTGCTGTAGTAGGCGAATAATGCGTACAACGGTGGGCCGCGATGGCCCGCCGCAACGATCACCCACACGCGCAACCTCTGCGCTGACCGGAACCGATGATGAGCGAACTGGACATCGCATCACTCGGCTGGATCGCATGGCTCTTCGCAGCCTGGATCGGTCTTGCGTTCGGGTCGTTCCTCAACGTCGTAGTTTATCGGCTGCCGGTGATGATGCACCGTCAATGGGACATCGAAGCGAGCGCCCATCTGAACCTAGCGCCGCCGCAGCATGAACCCGACACATTCAATCTCGTTACCCCGCCTTCTCGCTGTCCTAACTGCTCGGCGCCGGTGCGGTCGTACCAGAACATACCGGTCCTGAGCTGGCTCTGGCTCCGCGGCAAATGCGCCAGTTGCGCAACGCCCATTCCCGCGCGCTACCCCGCCGTAGAGCTGTTGACCATGATCATGACCCTCGCCGTAGTTTGGGTTTACGGATTCGGCTGGCTCAGTATTGCGGCTCTGGGTTTCACCTGGAGTGCAATCACACTGACATTCATCGACTTCGACACCAAACTTTTGCCGGATCAGATCACGCTGCCGCTGTTGTGGGCCGGCCTCATCGTCAACCTGTTCGGCGGATTCGTCCCACTGCAGGACGCCGTGATCGGAGCCGCCGCCGGCTACCTGTTCTTGTGGTCCACCTATTGGGCCTTCAGGTTGCTCACCGGGAAAGAGGGTATGGGCTACGGCGATTTCAAGCTGCTGGCCGCAATCGGCGCCTGGCTCGGTTGGCAGGTACTCCCGGCCGTTGCGTTGATCGCGTCTGTGTTCGGTCTGCTGTACGCACTGGCTGGACGCTTCTCGAAAACCCTCGGCAGCGGTGAAGCAATCGCGTTCGGTCCGTTTCTCGCAGCGGCTGGCTGGGTTTCGCTGATCGCCCGTGATACCGTTGTGAGCCTTTTTCTCGGCACGCACTGACCTCCTGAAATGAGCAGATGGATCCTCGGAGTTACTGGCGGTATCGGCAGTGGCAAAACGGCAGTTACCGACAGATTCGGCGCGCTGGGCATAACCATCGTAGACGCGGACCTTGCGTCCCGCGCGGTCGTGGAACCCGGTAGCGAAGCACTGGCACAGATTGCCGCACACTTCGGGCGCGACATCCTCAATCCGGACGGCACGCTGAATCGCGCAGCGCTGCGTGCCATCGTGTTTGCAGACGAAGCGGAGCTACGAATTCTGGAAAGCATCACGCACCCGGCCATCAATACCTACCTGGCGAATGGCCTGGCGTCCGCAGAATCCATCTACGCAATCCTCGTCAGCCCGATTCTGATCGAAGCGAAGCAGGACGCGCTGGTGAATCGCGTGCTGGTGGTGGATGTGCCCGAGCACGTGCAAATCGAGCGAACGATGGCACGGGATGACAATAGCGAAGAGCAGGTACGCCGCATCATCGCCCAACAGATCCCGCGCGATGCACGACTTGCACGAGCAGACGACGTGATTGTGAACGATCGCGGACTCGACCACTTGGACCAGGAGGTCGCCCGGCTGCACGCATCCTACGTCAATATGGCGACCGGAATCGAGGAATGACGGCTCACACTGCACGCATTGTGCGCTGCCCCACTTGCAACACGCCGACGAAGTGGGCCGAAGGCAACCCATACCGCCCGTTCTGCTCCGAGCGGTGCCGGCTGATCGACTTTGGAGCCTGGGCTGACGAGCAGCACCGCATACCAGGCCGCCCGGAGCTGGACGACACCTCCACCAACGACCTGGACGGCGCCTGAAACGTCGGGCCCTCAGGTACGATATTCGGCGTTTATCTTCACGTAGTCGTACGACAGGTCGCAGGTCCACACTTCGTCCACGGCGTCGCCGCGTCCGAGCCGAATACACACGGTGTACTCCGCGCGAGCCATCACGCGCGCCGCGTCCGACTCGCTGTAGCCGTCAACCATCAGACCGTTCTTTGCCACCGGCACGTTATCCAGAAACAGACTCACGCGGCCTTGATCGAGGTCAGTGATCCCCGCACGCCCGATGGCCATACAGAATCGACCCCAATTGGCGTCGCCGGCAAAGAGGGCCGTTTTAACGAGCGGCGATTGCGCAACGGTGAATGCAACCTGCGCCGCTTCGGCAGAAGTCTGCGCTTCTTCGACCCGCACCGTCACCAGCTTGGTTGCGCCCTCGCCATCGCGGACGATAGCCAGCGCGAGGGATTGCGCCACGGCAGCAATGGCCTTGCTCACCTCCAAATAGGCGGGCGTACCCACGCGGGCATCGACCCCGGATCGCCCCGTGGCGATCAACACAAACGAATCGTTGGTAGACGTGTCGCCGTCGACGGTCACGCGATTGAACGACCGCGCCGCAACGTCCCGAACCAGTTGATCGAGATCCGACCGATCGATTGCCGCGTCGCACGCGATGAAGGCGAGCATAGTCGCCATATCCGGCCGGATCATTCCGGACCCCTTGGCGATGCCGGTCACGGTGATCGGCAGGTCACCGACATGAGTCGTTTCCGAACAAACCTTTGCTACCGTATCCGTTGTCATGATCGCCCGCGCCGCCGCTTCCCACCCTGCGGCGTCGGCAGAATCGATCGCCTGTCGGCACGCATTGACGATCGCGTCTACCGGAAGGCGTTCGCCGATAACACCGGTGGAAAACGGCAGAATCTGCGCGGCATCGACACCGAGTTGCGTAGCCGCAGCCGCGCATATTCGCTCGGCATCGCGTCGACCCGGTAACCCGGTCGCCGCATTGGCGTTACCACTGTTGATGATAAGCGCGCGAACCGCATTACCGGCCCGCTCGCGGCACAGCTGAACTGGCGGAGCAGCAAATCCGCTTTGCGTGTACACGCCCGATACCGTTGCTCCCGGCTCGAGGCACAGCACCGCAACATCGTCGCGATCGTGACGTTTAATGCCAGCACACGCAGACCCCAGCCGAACCCCGGCGACGGGCAACACGCGAGATTCGTGGTGTGGTTCAACAGGCTCAGGCACCGCTCGTTACGCCGCCTTCCCGTGACAGTGTTTGTACTTACGGCCCGAACCACACGGGCACTTTTCGTTGCGGCCTACTTTGCGCGAATCGCGAACATAGGTTTCCGGCTTGGAAGCAGGTTCCGGTTGTTCCGGTTCGGCGCCATCCAACGCGGACGCTTCTGCATGGGAAAACCGCATTCGTTTAGCCGCTTCTTCTCGCCGCGCGCGCTCCGCCCGCTCCGCCTCTTCCGGCGTTTCGACACGAATGCGCGACAGCAGCCGAATCACATCGCGCTTAATGTTGTACAGCAGTTCCTGAAACAGCTCGAAGGCTTCGCGCTTGTATTCCTGTTTCGGCTGTTTTTGAGCATACGCCCGAAGATGAATGCTCTGACGCAAGTAGTCCATCTGCGCCAGATGTTCCTTCCATCGCTGATCCAGCACCTGCAGCATGATCTGTTTCTCGACCACCCGAAGATCGATGCCCTGCTCCTTCCATTCCCTGTCCTTGCGCTCGTACTCTTCCGTCACCTGAGCAATGATCTTTTCGGCAAGGCCATCCTCGTCCAATTCGTCATCAAGCTTCAGCCACTTGCCAACGGGCACGGTACTGCCGAACTCCGCTTCCAGCATCTGCTCCAGGGCCGGAATGTCCCACTGTTCCTCCAGACTCTGGGGCGGTACGTACTCCCCAATGGTGTCGAGCAACACCTCCTGTCGGAATTCGTCGATCGTGTCGGAGATGTCGTCCGATGCCATCAGGTCGCGGCGCTGCTGATAGATAATCTGGCGCTGATTGTTGGGTACTTCGTCGAATTCGAGCAGATTCTTGCGCACGTCGAAGTTGTGGCCTTCCACTTTGCGCTGTGCCTTCTCGATCGCATTGGTCACCATGCGGTGTTCGATGGCCTCTCCTTCCTCGAGACCAATGGACTGCATCAACCCGCGTATTCGATCCGACGCAAAAATACGCATCAGATTGTCTTCCATGGAAAGATAGAATCGGCTCGAACCCGGGTCACCTTGTCGGCCGGAGCGCCCCCGAAGCTGGTTGTCAATTCGGCGAGACTCGTGACGCTCTGTTCCGATAATGCGCAGTCCACCCGCGTCGATAACGTCCTGATGCGACTTTTTCCAGCCTTCCTCGGCTTTGCTCCGGGTCGCATCGTCAGCACCGCGGAGGGATTCGAACTCGGCTTCCCAGTTGCCACCCAGCACTATGTCGGTGCCGCGACCCGCCATGTTGGTGGCAATCGTCACCGTTCCGGGTCTGCCGGCCTGCGCAATAACGTCAGCTTCCCGTTCGTGCTGTTTGGCGTTCAGTACGTTGTGCGAGATGTTGTGGGCATCGAGCGCCGCTGACAGCCGCTCCGACGACTCGATCGACGCCGTGCCCACAAGCACCGGCTGCCCGCGTTTGATGCAATCCTGAATGTCTTCCACGATGGCATCGTACTTCTCCGCCATCGTCAGATAGACCAGATCGTTCTGATCGTCACGCACCATCGGCTTGTGTGTGGGAATCACCACGACGTCCAAGCCATATATCTGCCGGAACTCGAACGCTTCAGTGTCCGCAGTACCGGTCATACCGGCGAGTTTGTCGTACAAACGGAAGTAGTTCTGAAACGTAGTGGATGCCAACGTCTGCGTTTCGTTCTGGATGGCCACACGCTCCTTCGCTTCCACCGCCTGGTGAATACCTTCGGACCAGCGCCGTCCCGGCATGGCCCGACCCGTGTGTTCATCGACGATCACGATCTCGCCATTAGCAACCATGTAGTCCACATCGCGCTTGAAAAGCCCATGCGCCTTAAGAGCCGCGTGCACGTGGTGCAACAACGCAAGATTGGACGATGAGTACAGTGAATCGCCTTCGTCCAGCAGGCCTTCGCGAACCAGAAACTCCTCGACCCGCGTGTGGCCACGCTCCGTAAGCTCGATTTGGCGCGTCTTCTCGTCGACGATGAAGTCACCTTCCCGCTCGTCGCCTTCGGCCAGATCCGGCGCTTCTTGCCGAACGAGTTTCGGCGCGACTTTGTCGATCCGCTTGTAGAGCTCGGTACTTTCCTCCGCCGGGCCGGATATGATCAGTGGCGTGCGCGCCTCATCGATCAGGATGGAGTCTACTTCGTCCACAATCGCGAAATTGAGCTCGCGCTGGAATCGGTCAGCTTCGGTGAAGGCCATATTGTCGCGCAGGTAGTCGAAGCCGAACTCGTTGTTCGTGCCATAGGTGATGTCAGCCTGGTAAGCGGCCCTCTTTTCGAACGGGTCCTGCTGCGACTGCACAACACCTACCGTCATGCCGAGCCCTTCGTAGATCGGTGCCATCCACTCTGCGTCGCGCCGCGCGAGGTAGTCGTTGACCGTCACGATGTGGACGCCGCTGCCGCTCAACGCGTTCAAGTAGGCCGCGAGCGTTGCGACAAGCGTCTTGCCTTCTCCGGTGCGCATCTCAGCGATCCGGCCTTCATGCAACGTGATGCCGCCAATCAACTGAACGTCGAAATGACGCATCTGACGGAACCGCTCCCCCGCTTCGCGAACCAGCGCAAATGCCTCCGGAAGCAGCTTGTCCAGGGACTCTCCCTGTTCGACACGCTGGCGGTACGCTGCGGTCTTCTCCTTTAGACCCTCGTCCGACAACGCCTCCATTTCGTCTGCCAGCGCATTGATCTGGCGGACGATACGACCCATCCGTTTGAGTTCGCGCTTGTTCTTGGAACCGAACAGACGCGTGAGAAAGTTGCCCGCCATCAAGACGACCCTGGTTGGAACCGAGGCGGCATATTACCTTGATTGCACCCGGCAGCTAAATGCGAGATGCGCGCGGTGTGGATGGAGCGCCGACCGGATCACAGTTGCAGGCGCGTAGCGGGTCTAGGAACGCTCTTGGTCGACGTTAATTCTTCTAGAGATTCCCTAGCGTGTGAACTTCGCCGGATCCAGAGTGCGGCCGTTCTTGAGAACCTCAAAATGCACGTGCGGGCCGGTGGATCGACCACTACTGCCCATCGTGCCTACGACCTGACCCTTTTTTACGACTTCGCCCGCGGCTACGCGAAGTTCGTCATGATGCGCATACCGCGTGGCATACCCATCACCGTGATTGATCTCGACCATCCGCCCATATCCTGAGCGCTTGCCCGCGTATACGACGACGCCGCTGGCAACCGCAACCACATCAGATCCGGCTTTACCCGCGAAATCGACACCGGCGTGCCAGCCTTCGTTGCCGGTGATCGGGTCGACCCGTTTACCGTACCCGGACGACAGCCAGCCCCAGGTAATCGGCCGTCGATTCAGAACGAGACCGCGCCGGTATTCCCGGTCCGTGAGCACCGCTTCGAGCACCTCCAACTGTTGTTCGCGACCGCGCAGCGACCAAGCCAGTTCATCGACGTCTGCCCGAAGCTCCCGCCACTGCATGGGCTCTGCGGATCCCGAAAGCGGTCCACCCTGAGCCGGAGGGCGACCGAAACTGAATTCTTCCGCATCCAAGTCCGCAACTTCCACAACGCGGCTACCCAGCGCTTCCATTCGCAGCAGGCGGGCTTGCATCTCCGAGAGCTGCCGGCCTACGGCGGACGATTCGGCTTCCCGATTGGCCTCGAGCTCGTCAATTCGTGCCGAGCGCTCGTTCAGCTGCATCCGCAACTCCGCCACCGTCTCGGATTCGGACCGCCAGTCAATCAGCATCGCAGCAACCAGTGCCGTACCGAGCGTTCCGGCAAGAAGCACCGCGGCAACGACGCCCACGGTTCGTACCTGCAGCTCTACCGGCGGGCGGCTACTGCTGGCTACCCAGATCAATTTCACGTTCGCAGTTCCTCTCTCCGTGAACGACGTTGCACCGTCACGGTCCTTTCGCCTACCTACTTCTATATGGGCTTATCTATATAGGCTTATCTATATAGGCTTGTATTTTTCTACCGGTTCCCGTTCTACGGATTCTTGTCCGGTTATGGCTTCTGTTATTTACTTCTTCTGGCTCTCGCTGTTGCCCAGATCGTTCACGGCAAATTACTGCCACTGCGCGTTTACGCGCAGACAACGATCGGTCGAGAAAGATTTGTCAGTGTCGCACTCCCAGTAACGCCAATTATGACACAATCCAACACATGCCCAAACACCGTATCAGCGAGCTGCTGAAACCAGACGCGCAGCGTCATTCGGCGCTGAAACGTCTGCTGAACTTGGCAGATGAACAGCGGGAAGCCACCGCAACGCTACGGGCCCTTCTACCGACGACGCTCGCAAACGAGTGTCGCGTTACCCAATATCGGGCACGCCGCCTGCACGTGCGATGTGCAAACGCCGCAACCGCTACGCGTTTGCGATTCATGCGGATGAATCTCGTACGTGAGCTGCGCAGACTGAGTCGTTACGCCTCCCTGGAGGATATCCAGATTGCCGTTTCGCCGTTGGACATAGATCACGAAACGTGACCAATTCGCAACCGCTGGTGTGAATTTATGCGGGAGAGGCTTTAGGCGGGTTCCAGCTGATCGGCGCGTTCGTCAACACTGACGAGTTCGAAACTCCCGGGTGTATCGAGTAGCTTGCGAATCACCCGATTGTTCAGCGTGTGGCCGGATTTGAAGCCCCGAAACTCGCCGAGAAGCGGATGGCCCAGCAAGCCGAGATCGCCGATCGCGTCCAGAATTTTGTGCTTGGCGAACTCGTCCACCGACCTCAGGCCGTCCTGATTCAGAATCTCCGAGTCACCGAGCACCACGGCATTGTGCAGCCCGCCGCCCTTCAGCTGATCCTGAGAACGCAGCGCTTCGTAATCCGACAGAAAGCCGAACGTCCGAGCCCGGCTGACTTCCTTCACGAAAGACGTCGGTGACACAACGACAGACGCCGTCGTGACGCTGCGGTTCAATACCGGATGGTCGTATTCCAGCGTGTAACTCACGCGGAACTGATCACCAGGAAGAATGGCCGCCGTCGCGTCATCATCAGAGGCTTCCACCACCGACAACACTCTAAGAAAGCGCCGGGGTGCTGTTTGCTCAACGATTCCGGCCGATTGCAACAGAAATACGAACGGTGCAGCACTGCCATCCATGATCGGCAGTTCCGGGGCATCCAGCGCCACCCGCACGTTGTCTATGCCAAGGCCTACCAGCGCGGACAGCAGGTGCTCGACCGTCGACACTTCAAACCCGTCACGGCAAAGCCCCGTGGCCCAACGCGTGCGGTTTACGAATTGCGGCTGCGCCGGAATCTCGACATCGCGTAAACCATCCGTTCGGACGAAGACGATGCCAGAGTCAACTTCTCCCGGTTGCAGTTGCACCAGCACGCTGCAACCGGAGTGCAGGCCAACACCGGTAACCTTGATCGAGTTCGCAATCGTGCGTTGTCGTAGCGTCATCGGAACCGTCTGACAAGCAAAGTCGGCGGGCATGCTAGCAACGCACCACTCCGCAAACTACAACGCATGCAACGTAATTGTGTTTCGATCTGTTTCAGTCCTCAGCAGATTGAGCGGGTGTGATGCGTGCCCGTCGACACGCGTCACACCCGGGCCGGCCTTCATTCCGCCTGGCGTCGCAGAAACGCCGGGATGTCCAGATACTCCAGTTCATCCTTCGGACGTGATTCCGGCCGCAGATCCTCCGCGAGGTTATCCTGCGCCTGAATTGCCGCCTGGCGCGCAAACGCCGGTTTGTCCAGCTTGTCGTAGTCTGGCTGCACGGCTCCACGCTGAACCGCCCGGTGGTCCACGACGTTGGGACGACCGGTATCCCCAAGGCCAGTGGCAACCACTGTCACTTTGAGTTCGTCACCAATATCGGGGTCGATGACGGTCCCCACAACGACCGTGGCCGAATCCGACGCAAACTCGTCGACGATGTTGCCCACATCCGTGAATTCACCAATGTTCAGCTCCGGACCTGCGGTAACGTTCACCAGAATGCCGCGCGCGCCGTGCAGGTCCACGTCCTCGAGAAGCGGGCTGCGTATGGCCGCTTCAGCCGCGTCGCGCGCCCGGTTCTCCCCAGACGCCTGACCCGTTCCCATCATCGCCATGCCCATTTCGGACATCACGGTGCGAACGTCGGCAAAGTCCACGTTGATCATGCCGGGGCGAATGATCAGATCCGCAATGCCCTGAACGGCACCGAGAAGCACGTCGTTGGCGGCAGCAAAGGCATCGAGCATGCTCGTCCGCTCACCCAGCACCGCGAGAAGTTTCTCGTTGGGGATCGTGATCAGCGAATCGACGTTCTCCGCCAGTTCCTGCAGCCCCTGGTCTGCGATATCCGTGCGCTTTTCGAACGCGAAAGGTCGCGTCACTACCGCCACCGTCAGGATATCCAGTTCCTTGGCGACGTCCGCCACGATCGGCGCGCCGCCGGTTCCGGTGCCGCCGCCCATGCCAGCGGTGATGAACACCATGTCTGCACCCGACAGCACTTCCGCGATGCGATCCCGGTCTTCCAGTGCGGCCTGACGGCCGATGTCCGGGTTGGCACCGGCGCCAAGTCCTTTGGTTATTTCGCTTCCGAGTTGCAGCACAGTCTTCGCCTGAATGTGCTTCAGGGCCTGAGCGTCCGTGTTCGCGGCGATGAAATCGACGCCATCCACCGCGCGTTCAACCATGTGTTGAACGGCGTTGCCGCCCCCGCCCCCAACACCGATCACTTTGATTACCGCGCTCTGGGGCGCGTTGTCGACCAGTTCAAACATATACGTCTCCTACGTATCAGAAGTTGTCGTTCAACCATTTGCGTATGCGGGACATTGCGCCGCCGCGTCCACCTCGACGGTGCGCCGCCAGCTCCTCCCGTTCCCTGCCGTAGCGCAACAGTCCCACACCCGTTGCGTATACGGGATTCCTGATGATGTCCTTGAGACCGGCCACGCTACGCGGCGCACCCAGGCTCACGGGCATCTGGAATATCTCTTCGGCCAGTTCAATCAGACCATCCATCTTCGCGGCGCCCCCGGTCATAACCACACCGGCCGCCACCATGTCTTCGAAACCGCTTCGACGAAGCTCCGCGAGAATGAGCGTGAACAGTTCGTCGTACCGCGGCTCAACCACCTCCGCAATCATCTGCATGGACACTTCGCGAGGAGGCTTTTCACCGACTCCCGGCACTTCCACCAGCGCTTCGGGGTTCGCGAGTCGCGTGAGCGCGCACGCATGCTTGAGTTTGATATCCTCCGCGTTCTGCGCCGGCGTCCGGAGCGCCATTGCGAGATCGTTGGTTACCTGATCTCCCGCAATTGGGATCACTGCGGTATGACGGATGGCTCCATCGGTAAAAATCGCGATGTCGGTCGTGCCGCCACCTATGTCCACCAGACACACACCCAGATCACGTTCGTCATCGCTCAACACGGAGTAGCTGGACGCAAGTTGCTCCAGCATGATGTCCCGAACCGCAAGGCCGCAGCGTTCTATGCACTTCTCGATGTTCAGAGCTGCGTTGGCTGCACAGGTAACCAGATGTACCTTCGCTTCCAGCCGCACGCCGGACATGCCTAGCGGTTCCTTGACCCCCTCCTGCGCGTCGATCACGTACTCCTGAGGCAGAATGTGCAGTATTTTCTGATCCGCCGGGATCGCCATTGCCTGCGCCGCGTCAATCACGCGATCGACGTCCTGGGGCGCAACTTCCGAATCGCGGATGGCAACGATACCGTGCGAATTGAAAGATCGGATGTGCGCGCCCGCAATGCCCGCGTACACCGTATCGATCGAGCATCCGGCCATCAGTTCCGCTTCTTCCACGGCCCGCTGAATCGACTGAACGGTCGACTCGATATCGACCACAACGCCTTTCTTCAAACCTCGCGACGGATGCGTCCCTAAACCTACGATTTCCAGATCACCGCCTTCCTTAACTTCGCCGACAATCGCCGCCACTTTGCTCGTTCCGATGTCGAGCCCTACGATCCTTCCCGTTGTCGAACTATTGGCCATAGGACTCAATCCTCCGACCGGCCGAACGAACGGGTAGCGTGATCGGCGGGCGCATCCGCCACGAGTGATGCCCGCCATTTCACGGCGACCGCGTTCCGGTACCGCATGTCGATGTACTCGGCGCGCCGGCCGCTCGAAACGAGGCGTGGATAACTGCGCGCAAACTCTCGCACGCGGCTTTCCATTCCGCTTCGCCCGAGGTACACAACGAGTCCATCACGCAGCGTAAGCGTCCACTGGCCCAGCTCGTCTTCAACGAGCGAGTCAATCGCTAGGCCTGCCTCGGCCAACGCCTGCGTCATACGTTGATAAAGCTCCAACACCGCGCCGGGCGATGTCTGCGGACTGAAGAGTCCAGGCAGCCTGACGTCCTGCGCTGCTACCGGCACTAACCGACCGCTTCCCGTGAGCAGGTGCCCGTCGCCCCAGGCGGCAACTGTGCTCTCCTTGTCCACGCGCACAATCAACGTGGAAGGCCAAACCCGCCGCAGGCTCACCGCCGCCGGCCAGCCGAGCGACAGAATGCGCTCCCGGACACCCTGAAGATCGAGGCTCAACAGGCGTTCCGACTCGAGTCCTCGAAGTACCGCCGCTACCTGAGCGCGATGCGTGGTGTCGAGCGCACCTTCGACCACAACGTCGCTAACCAAGCGATCGGCCGACGAAAAGGCGAACAACGCTGCCGTGAACGCGAGCGTTGCCAGTAGCGCCAATCCCACGCGGTTCGCAAACCGGCGGAACACCATGCGCTTGGAAGACACTGACTCGCCCCGGGTCATTGCGCACCCCGCACCGCGGCTGAAAACTGACCGATGTTCCCGGCTCCCTGAACGATCAGCACATCACCGTCTTCGAGGGAATTGCTGAACACCGCAAGCAGTTCGTCTGCCGACTCCACAAAGACCGGATTCAACTCGCCCCGTTGACGGATGCCCTGACACAGACTCTTACCGTCGGCGCCCGGTATCGGTTCTTCGCCCGCGCTGTAAACATCAACGACGAACAATGCGTCGACGCCAGACAGCACCCGAGTAAAGTCGTCGTAGAGGTCCCGCGTACGGCTGTACCGGTGAGGCTGATACGCCATCACCAGGCGACGATCTGGCCAAAGTGTGCGCGCGGTGTCGATCACGCTCTGCACCTCGGTAGGATGGTGCCCATAATCGTCCACGAGCGTTACGCTGCGACCATCGACGTTCAAGGCATCGTTCACCTGAAACCGACGATCCACGCCATGAAAGTCGCGCAACGCCGCGACGATACTCCCGTCATCCACACCTTCGTCGGTCGCGACGGCGATAGCGGCCAGCGCGTTCAGTACGTTGTGACGTCCGGGAATACCGAGTTCCACATCCAGAACCGCGTGAGGTTGCGGCCTGATCGCGCGGAACGTCCAGCGCAGACCATCGCTGCGCACTGCGTCTGCTCGATAGTCGGCGTCCTCGGCGAAGCCGTACGTGACCAAAGGCCGGGACACGTCATCGAGTATGTCGCGGACGTTCGCGTCGTCGATGCAAAGAACCGCCGATCCGTAGAATGGAAGTCGGTGCAGAAATTCAACGAACGTGCCACGCAGTTTCGCGTAATCATGCGAGTACGTCGCCATGTGATCCTGGTCGATGTTGGTTACCACGGCGAGCATCGGCTGCAGGTGCAGGAACGAGGCGTCACTTTCATCGGCCTCCACCACAATGAATCGACCACTGCCGAGCCGTGCGTTAGTACGCGTTCGGTTCAACAGACCACCGATCACATACGTGGGATCCAACCCCGCCTCATCGAAAATGGCTGTCACCAGACTCGTCGTGGTGGTTTTACCATGCGTACCCGCGATCGCAATGCCGTGGCGATATCGCATCAGCTCACCGAGCATCTCCGCGCGCGGAACCACCGGCACGCGCTGTTCGTGGGCGGCAACCACTTCCGGGTTGTCGTCCGGCACTGCGCTGGACACGACGATTACGTCAGCATTGCGTATCGCGTCCCGCGTGTGGCCTACATGTACAGACGCACCCAACCGATCGAGCCGGTGCGTGATATCGGAGGCATGCAGGTCGGTCCCGGATATCTCGTAACCCTGGTTCAACAGAACTTCAGCAATACCGGACATACCGGCACCACCGATCCCGACGAAATGAATACGCCGCACCCGCCCCATTTCAGGCACGCGATACTCGACACCTCCACGTGCACTACTCATCTACGCGCTCCAAATCGGCATACGCGCGAAACACCCAGCCAAGGAGCACGCAATTCACCATCAGGCTGTTGCCGCCAAAGCTCACGAACGGCAGCGTCAGTCCCTTGGTAGGAAGGCTGCCGGTGTTTACCCCGATGTTTATCAGGCACTGCACCGCGATCAGCAGGCCGGCACCGTACGCCATGTACGACGCAAACATCCGACCTTCCGCCGCGGACAATCGGCCGATGCGAAAAATGCGCATCAGCAGCAGGCCAAACAGAGCCATTAGAGCGAGCGCACCCACGGCGCCCAACTCTTCCGCAACCACCGCGAAAATGAAGTCGTTGTGGGCTTCCGGAAGATAGAAGAGTTTCTGAATGCCATCCCCCAGACCCAGACCGAACAACTCGCCACGACCAAACGCAATCAATGCCTGGGTAAGCTGATAGCCGCTGCCGAAGGCAAACGCCCATGGGTCCACGAAACTCGTGAGACGCTGTACGCGATACGGCTGCACGACTGCCAACAGCGCAAGCACGGCCGCACACAACACGATGACCAGTAGAAAGTGACGCAGCCGCGCCCCCGCCATGAACAGCAACCCGCACGAGGTTACCCCGAGCACCACCACCGTGCCGAAATCCGGTTCCAGCAACAGCAGCAGGCACACCACCGCAATCATCAGAAGCGGGCGCAGCAATACCGTTACGTCGTTCGATACGACGGCGTCGAAACGCGCCAGATAACCAGCTACGTAGGGAAGAACCAACAACTTCACTACTTCGGACGCCTGCAGGCGAAACGCACCCAGATCCAGCCAACGCCGCGCCCCGTTGACTTCAACGCCGAGACCAGGAATTAGAACCAACACCGAGATGCCTACCGCGCCAACCCACGCGAAGCGGTGCAGTTTCTGCCAGAGCGCCATCGGCAGCCCTGCAACCGTCGCCATCAGAAGCACACCCATCGCCAGAAACAGCATGTGTTTCGGGAGATGGTTCGCTTGCAACGCCACCGACGCCGAGCCCACCATCACAACGCCAAACGCGCAAAGCACAATCCAGGCACAAATTAGCGGCCGGTCTATATGCCAAGTCATTGGAGTCGCTCCGCCACGAGTTCGCGAAACCGCGTGCCACGATCACGATAGTCGCGAAACATGTCGAAGCTCGCGCACGCGGGTGCGAGCAGCACCACGTCGCCGGGCTGTGCCGCACGGAACGCCTGATCCACCGCACCTTCGAAATCGTATCCGCAATGGGCGAGCGAGACTCTCTCCGGCAGCGCCGCCGCGATCGCCGGTGCCGCGTCACCGATCAGCACCAAATGCTTGACGAACCGGGACACCGGCGTAGCAAGTGCAGAAAAATCCGCGGCCTTTCCCTCACCACCCGCAATCAGAATCACCCCAGCTGTAGGCGTGCGCAGCAATGCGCGAATCCCTCGCAGCGCGGCTACGGTGGCGCCTACGTTCGTCGCTTTCGAGTCGTTGATAACCTGAACACCACCAACGTCAGCAACAAACTCACAACGGTGCGGCAGCCCGCGAAACTTACCCAGCGCCTTGCTCACCACCCATGCCTGTTCCTCACGGACATCGACGAGCGCCATCGCGGCCAACGCGTTCTCTACATTGTGCGTACCCGCCAGCGGCAGTTCAGCCACCGTACATATCGCGCTGTCACCCAGGCACATCACCGGCGCCGCGTCACCGCGCAATCCCCAGTGGCCCGGCTCGGGTTCAGACAGACCGAAGGTGGTCGTGGGGGCCGCCGCTTCCGGCCAGGTGAGTTGATCGGCGCGATTGCACACCGTGCGCTGCGCGGCACGATAGATGGATCGTTTGGTGGCCGCATACGCAGCCATACCATGGTGAACGTCCAGATGATCGGCCGTCACGTTGAGTACCGCCGCAGCCGCGTAGTCGTGCTGCGCGGAACGCTCCAGCTGGAAGCTTGAGAGTTCGAGCACGTAACAATCGCGTCGGCGGTGCTTTCCCGCCGCATTGTCCGCGGCGCTGAAGCCGAGAAGATCCAACGCCGGCTCACCCAAGTTTCCACCCACCGCCGTATCCGCACCAAGCGCTTCGAGAAGGTGTCCGGTCAGCGCGGTAACCGTGCTTTTGCCGTTCGTCCCGGTGATCGCGATCACCGGCGCGTCTGCATGTTCCATGAACAGATCGATGTCACTCACACAACGCACGTTCGCCGAGCGGAACGCGGACACCAGGCAGTGATCCATCGGCAAGCCCGGACTCAGAACCGCGCGGTCAAACTGCACCGGATCGAAGTCCGTTACACCGAAACGCATCTCTACGTCAGCAAACTCGCGTCGGGCTTCGGCGGCGAACGGCGGTTCGGCACGACTATCGAGCACCACCAGATCATCGCTGCCACGCAGAAACCGGGCGACCGACATTCCAGTGACGCCCAACCCGACGATGGCGGTCTTTGTCGTCATCGCAACTTCAACGTCGACAGGCCGACCAGCACCAGCACCAGCGTGATGATCCAGAACCGCACGATAACCCGCGGCTCCGGCCAGCCTTTCAGCTCGAAGTGATGATGGATCGGCGCCATGCGGAAGATGCGTCGGCCAGTAAGCCGATACGACGCCACCTGCAGGATGACCGACGCGGTTTCCGCAACGAACAGCCCCCCCATTATGAACAGCACGATCTCGTGACGAACGATCACTGCCACGGTAGCAATCGCCGCACCGAGTGCGAGCGCACCCACGTCGCCCATGAACACCTGCGCGGGATACGTGTTGAACCAGAGAAAGCCAAGCCCCGCACCGATGAGAGCCCCGCAAAACACAGCCAGTTCTCCGGCATCATGGATGTAGGGAATCTGCAGATAGCGCGCAAACTCCACATGGCCCGACAGATACGCGATCAGTCCCAGCGCACCGCCGACCATCACGGTCGGCAGAATCGCGAGCCCGTCCAGGCCATCGGTCAGGTTAACGGCATTGCTCATACCGACGATCGTAAGAAAGGCAATCACCACAAACCCGATGCCTAACGGAATGGCTACGTCTTTGAAGAAAGGCACGATCAGTTCGGTGGCCTGGTCCGAGTCCGCGGTAAGGTACAACGCCGCCGCTACCGCCAACCCCGCAACCGACTGCCAGAAGAACTTCCACCGTGCCGGTAGTCCGCGGCTGTTCTTGCGGCTGACTTTCAACCAGTCATCCACCCAGCCGATCAGACCGAACGCGATCGTAACCGCGAGCACGATCCACACGTAGCGGTTCGCGAGGTCACCCCACAACATGGTCGTGAAGAGAATCACGATCAGGATGAGCGCCCCGCCCATCGTCGGCGTCCCCGCTTTGCTGAGGTGGCTTTCCGGTCCGTCGGTGCGGACCGCCTGACCGATCTGACGCAACGTCAGACGGTGAATCAGCACCGGACCAATCAGTAGGCTGAGCACGAGCGCAGTTACGACGCTGACCATCGTGCGAAACGTTAGGTACTGAAAGACACCGAACCCGCCAATGAAGTTGGCTAGATAGTCCGTCAGCGACAACAACATCAGGCAGCCTCCGCCAGAAGATCGCGAACCGTTTCACGATCGCTGAACGGCAGGCGTTGTCCCGCAATATCCTGGTAGGTTTCGTGACCTTTCCCGGCAACGAGCACAACGTCGTCAACGCGCGCGTGCGCAATGGCAGCCTCGATTGCTTCCCGACGCTCCAACACCGTGTGGCAGCGCGCACCGGATGACATGCCTGCGCGTATTTCCTGCACGATGCGTTGCGGATCCTCTGATCGCGGGTTGTCGCTGGTGATCCAGACGACGTCAGCGCCTCGCTCCGCGAGAGCGCCCATCTCCGGACGCTTGCCGCGGTCGCGATCACCGCCGCAACCGAACACGCAATGGATCCTGCCAACGCAGTGATCTGCGATCGCCCGCAGCGCGTTAGACAGCGCATCGGGGGTATGCGCGTAGTCGACAACCACCGTTGGTCGCTCGGGAAACCGGAAGAACTCCATTCGTCCAGGAACCTGGCGTACGTGTGCGAGCGCGTCCACGACGTCGGCCGTCGCCAGTCCCTGGCTGCACAGAACACCCAGCGCGGCGGCCGCATTTGCGACCGAGAACTTTCCGTACAGCGGCAATTGAAAGTCGAACTCTCCCCAGGGCGTGTGCCAGACTCCTTCTATTCCGGACGCGCCCAGTCTGAGGTCGCTCCAACGGATATCCGCCGCTTCCGTACCGAACGTCAAACGCGCTACGCGCGGATCCAGCGTGCTAAGGATGCGGCGACCCACCGGATCGTCACCGTTTACGACGGCGTACCGGCAACCGACTTCCGAAAACAGGCGCATCTTCGCACGCGCGTAACGCGCCTCGTCTCCGTGATAATCCAGATGATCGCGGGAGAGATTGGTGAACACGGCGACATCGAAATCAACCCCGTCAACGCGTTGCTGGGCCAGCGCATGCGAACTGACCTCCAGAACCGCCCAATCACAACGGGCACCAACCAGATCCGCGAGCGTGCGCTGCAGCGCAATCGCGCCCATCGTGGTCAAGCCCGCGTCGCGCAACCGGCCAATGCGGCCGAAACCCAGCGTACCCAGATAACCACTGCGTTTTCCAAGCCGATCCGCAACGTCGCACACAAAGTGCGCGACCGACGTCTTGCCGTTGGTTCCGGTAACTCCGGTGCACACCAGCGCGCGGCTCGGGTGCCCGAAAAATCGAGCTGCAAGCGCCGCACGCATCGACGCAAGATCGGGCAGCGTCACGACCGGCACGGTAGCGTTTACAAGCGCGCGCTCGCTGAGTACAGCAACCGCCCCGGAGGCGATCGCCTGCTGTACATAGCCGTGACCGTCTGCCGACGCTCCACGTACGGCCACAAACAGGTCCCCAGGCACGACGCTGCGAGAATCGTCGGCAATCCCGGACACGAACAGGTCCGGCACCGGGCCGTCGTAAAGGTCGCCGAGCAGTTCGCGTAGCGCACAGCGCCGGCGACCGCTCACGACGCTTCCCCCGTCATCGGCGGCACGCCAAGCATCCGCAGTGACCGCATCGCAACCCGCGCGAACACGGGGGCCGCAACGTCGCCTCCGCCAAACACGTCACCCTGCGGCTCGTCGACAACCACTACGATCACGAGCCTTGGGTCGTCAGCCGGCACAATGCCGGCGAAGAGCGCGACGTGACGTTCGTCGTCATAGCCGCGCGCTCCGACTTTTCGCGCGGTTCCGGTCTTGCCGGCAACCGCGTACCCGTCAACGCGCGCCCGATTGCCCGTTCCTTCGACGGCCGCCACCGAACGCATCATGCGCACGACTCGGTCGGCAATCTGTGAATCGATCACCCGTTGCGGCGCGGTCGACGCTACGACATTCGCGATTCGAGGCTGAACGCGGACGCCGTGGTTGGCCAGCACGGCGTAAGCTTGCGCAATCTGCAACGGCGACACTGCCAGACCGTACCCGTACGCAAGCGTTGCTTTGTTGATCGGGTTATCCAGACTCTGCGCGTTGACGGTGCCGGTTTTCTCGCCAGGCAAGCCGCTCCCCACATAGTCGGCAACGCCGACCCGTCGCAACACATCCAGCACCGCTGTGTCTTCCAGATCCAACGCCACCTTGGCAATGCCGACCTGACTGGACTTCTGGAGCGTCTCGGTGAGCGTGATGCGTCCGCGATTTACCGGATCCTGAATCAGCTTGCCCCGGACCTGGAAGTAGCCGGGTGTCGTGTCGATCACGGTCCCCGGCTCGTAGCGCGTGCTTTCGAACGCCGCGACGACGGTGAACGGTTTGACGAGTGAGCCCGGTTCGTACTGGTCCGTTACCGCGCGGTTGCGCATGCGCGACAGGTCGTCGCCGACGGGCTCGTTCGGGTTGTACGACGGCTCGTTGGCCAACGCGAGAATCTCGCCGCTCCGCGCGTCGAGCATCACTACGGACCCGGACAACGCCTGGTGGCTGGCAACGGCGGCCTTCAGCTCGCGATACGCGAAGTACTGCAGTCGCATATCGAGCGTTAGTGCCAGCTCGGTACCATTGCGCGGATGCGCGAGCGACTCGATCTCTTCGATGGTATGGCCGCGGCGGTCCTTCTGCACGACCTTGCGCCCATCCACCCCTCGCAGCCGCTCTTCGAAACTCAACTCCACACCTTCGAGTCCGGCGTCGTCCACATTGGTCATACCGACTACATGGGCTGCGGTCTGGGCTGCCGGATAGTAACGCCGGTAACTGCGTTCCTCGTAGATGCCCCGCAGATCCTCGCGCTGTAACGACGCGCGCACCGCCTGCGCCTGCGACCAGGGCATGCGGCGCCGCAGATACAGAAACTCCCGGTCCGAGGCCGCCTTGAGTCGAGACCGCAAGCGCTCGGCGCGCTCGCCGTCGGGCGTCGCAACGAGAACGCGCGACAGTGTCCGGACCTGATCATCCGTGAACACGTGGCGGGACGGGTCTGTCCAGAACGACACAACCGGCGTACTCACAGCCAACGGCTCCCCATGCCGATCCGATATCGCACCGCGATAGGCTGGTACCGCAACCGTACGGATACTGCGCGCATCGCCCTGCTGTTGGAGAAACTCCCGATCCGTCGTCGTCAGAAACGTGACCCGCGCGGCGAGCGCGCCCGTCCCCAGTAACAACAGCGTCAGAAGCGTGAAGTGGCGCCAGCGGTTCAACGTGCGAGCGCCTCCGCATGTTCGGGAAAGTACATCGACAGCTCTTCGCTCGCGCGCTGCTCGACGATGGGCAGCGACGCGACAGCGCCACGTTCGAGCAGCAGCCGGCTGTGCTCGGCCAGAAGCTCCGCCTCACGTTGGCGCAGCGTGTCCAGCTCCGAGCGCAGCTGTCGCACTTCGTGACTCGTTGCGACAACGCGCAAAGCGCTCACAACAACCAGCGCCAGGAGTACAAGCCACACCACGAACACCTTCATGCAACTTTCTCCAGCACCCGAAGCACGGCGCTGCGGGCACGCGGATTCCGCTGCACCTCCGCTTCGTCGGCACGCAACGGCCCGGCCACGATTCGTCCCGACGCCGGCCGTCGTTCGGCCGACGTCACCGGCAGCCGGCGCGGCAGCGGCTGTTCGGACGCCATGCGTTTGAAGAAACGCTTCACGATGCGGTCTTCCAGCGAGTGAAAGCTGACTACGACAAGCCGCCCTCCGGCACACAACTGGCGGTAAGCCTCTTCGAGGCCGAGCGTCAGTTCCTGCAGTTCGTTGTTCACTTGAATCCGCAGCGCCTGGAATACGAGTGTCGCGGGATGCTTACCGCCCAGATAAGGTTTCTGGGCCGACACGACAGACGCGAGCTGCGCGGTGGTCTCAATGGGCCGGGCCGCAACGATGGCCCGGGCGATGCGGGCGGCCGCGCGTTCCTCCCCATATCTGCGCAACACCCACTCGATATCGCTTTCGTCCGCCGCATTCAGCCATTCGGCCGCTGTCACGCCGGCAGTCGGATCCATGCGCATATCCAGCGGGCCATCGTGCGCGAAGCTGAATCCGCGATGCGGTGTATCCAGTTGCGGCGATGACACACCCAGATCGAACAACGCGCCGCGCAGGCAGTGCACACCCAACTCCGGGATGCGCGGAACGATCGTCGCAAAGGCGCCCGCGTGCACCTGTACTCGCGGATCACGCTCGGCGAGCTCGCGGGCCGCCATGACAGCGTCCGGGTCACGATCGATTACAAACAATCGGCACTCTCGATCGAGCCGGTCGAGCAACGCACTCGCATGGCCACCGCGACCGAAGGTCGCATCGACGTAGTCTCCGGATCCGTTCTGCAGATGGTCCACAACCGCATCCAGCATCACCGGCTGATGCGCCTGCGCGGTCAAACTCTGAGCCCTGTGAATTCGTCGCCTTCGTCGAGAAAGTCTTTGTTGTCTTCCGACAACCACGACTCCACGGTGCCGCGCCAGTTCTTCTCGTTCCAGATTTCGACCTTATTGCTCTGGCCTACCAGAACGAGGCGTTTCGACAGATCCGCATACTCGCGCAGCATTTGCGGTACGAGCAGCCGCCCGTTAGAGTCCAGGTCGAGGTCGGTCGCGTGACCGATCAACAGACGCTGCAGCCGCCGCACGCGGGCACCGATGTTGTCCATTTCCTCGAGCTTGCGCTGCACGTCGTCCCATTCCGGCGCAGGATAGAGAAGCAGACAGGGTTCCCGCATGTCGATCGTCAGAACCATCTTGCCACTCGATACCCCGAGCATCGTTTCACGGAAGCGCGCGGGCAGCGCGAGGCGTCCTTTCGCATCCAGCGTGGCGTTGTTGATTCCCCGAAACATCGATAGATCGGCTCACAGGGGCCGCCGGCAGATCATTGCGCTGCCAGTTGATTCCCCTACTGACCCTGAAACCCCACTTTTTCCCACTTTCCACCAAAAATCGACACTAAGCGCGATATCTGTGGGAGTCAAGCGGCAAGGATGGCCATAAATCGCGGTTTTTTAAGGACTTTTTGAGAATTTAGCGTTCCGGACGCTGAGAACAGTGACTACAAACCGGTGCGTGGCGAGACTTCCTCGAATCGACATTAACGGTTAGACTATTTTTTTATATCACAATCCTATAAATCGCCGAATTGGTAATTAAAACCGGTAGGAACAAGGAAGGACGAGCCCACGAACAGGCCGAAAAGCAGGAAAAAGTGAGTCGGCCGATAAGCCGGGTTCTGTGACGCTCACGCGCCGGCAATCATTCATCTACGCCGCCTGTCGCCAGACGGCTCCAGCAGCCTACCCGGACCCTCACGCGGACCGCGCTCAAACGGGCCCCTATTTGGCCTTGCTCCAAGTGGGGTTTACCCTGCCGCGGCGTGTTACCACCCGCGCGGTGCGCTCTTACCGCACCTTTTCACCCTTACCGACGTAGCCCTAAGCCACGCCGGCGGTTTGTTTTCTGTGGCACTTTCCGTGGATTCGCATCCCCCAGGCGTTACCTGGCACTCTGCCCTGCGGAGCCCGGACTTTCCTCCCGCACCCACTCCAATGGAGGGATACCGGCGATTGCCTTGGCCGACTCCGCACCAGCGTAGCGCAATCGGGTGCAACGGCCAACGCTGCCCCGACTCATGTCTGATCCGCCCTGCCGCCGAGCCGTATCGCTTCGTTGAACAACGCCCGGCGATCAGCGCCCGTGACTCGCGACACGATCTTGGCCGCCCGACTCGCAGGCAGTTCCTCCAGCAACGCCCGCAACAATGTTGTGGAGTCGACAACCGTCGAACCGGACTCGCGCGACGCCTTTACCGCTCTCTCTACGACAATCACGAACTCGCCGCGGAGCGCATCGGCCGCCGCGAGCGCAGAGGCCAGCTCGCCGGGTACGCCGAGCCGAAGTTCCTCGTGCAACTTCGTCAGCTCGCGCGCAACCATCACGCGTCGATCCGCAAAAACCTCCGCGCACGCACGCAGCATGTCGATCACTCGATGCGGCGCCTCAAAAAACACGAGTGCCGCGTCCATTGGCGCGAGCGTCTCTAACCGACGTCGCCGCAACGTCGCACGCGAAGGCAGGTAGCCTTCGAAAAGGAACGGGTCCACGGACAACGGACAGACCGAT
Organism: Candidatus Azotimanducaceae bacterium; assembly: GCA_965216695.1. Classification (GTDB taxonomy): domain Bacteria; phylum Pseudomonadota; class Gammaproteobacteria; order Pseudomonadales; family Azotimanducaceae. The sequence continues at coordinate 1,657,359 of OZ244212.1, forward strand.
AACGCGGCTGTCACCGCGCTACATCCCGGGATAGGTATCGGAATGATCTCGTTCTGCCACGCAAGTCGTATCAGCGCAAACCCGGGATCCGCGACTTTCGGCGTTCCGGCATCGCTGATCAACGCCACTTTTTCTCCCGCTTGAATCGCCTGGATCAGTTGCGGCGCAACCGACGTTTCGTTGTGTTCATGACAGCTCACCAGCCGGGCTTGCCTGGAACCGACATGATCTAACAGCACACGCGACCGTCTGGTATCCTCGCACGCCACAATCTGCACCGACCTCAGGACATCCGCCGCTCGCGCCGATAGATCCGAGAGGTTACCAATGGGTGTTGCCACCACATAGAGAGCGCCGGTAATGGAATTCAATTCACCCTCCCGCGTTACAGTCTCGGCGCTCGTTGCGCTTGCAGGCGTCATTGTGACGCTCGCCGGATGTGAAAGCACGGTGCCAATGCCGCAACGCGTGCCTGTCGCAGAACCGGTAGGTGCCGGCGAACTAACACCGGAGCAACTCGTTCGGGAAGCGCTGACCGCAGAAAGTGGTGAGGCGTCCGGCCTCTACCTTCGGGCTGCGGACGGCTTTGCGCTACGCAAGGACTGGCGCAACGCCGCTGCGTTACTCCCCAGAATCGATCCGGATCGTATCCCTTCCCGCAATCAGCAAACCCTGGATCTGCTGCGCGCGGAAACGCACCTCTTCGCGCGCTCGGATCCCGAGTCTGCGCGGGAGTACGCACGCCGGCTCGACCCTCACGCGGATCCGCTACGGGCCGCCCGCATCATGCATCTCAATGCCGATCTCTGCCGCACACTGAACGATTACGGGTGTGCGGCCGAGTGGCTGATGCGTCTGTCAGAAACGGACGAGGTCGACGTACCGCAACAGATCGAGGTCGCTGCCGGCGAGCCGTTCCCGGACACACAATATCCCGCTGGTACCACCCCAGTGCCACAGATCGGGCTGCCCGGCCAGGCCATACCTGACGAAACGGCCATCCGCGTCGAGATGGATCCGCGCCGCATACTGCACGATGAAATCTGGTCCCTGATGGCACGCACCCACACCGACCGCGCAACCGCGGGCGCTGCCAGCCGCGAAAGCGTCATCCGCGGCTGGTGGACACTGTGGCTCGATGCATCCTCAGCCTCAGGTCCACAACAGTGGCTCCCGGGCTGGCGTACCCGCTACCCGGACCACCCCGCAAACCGCAGCTTGCCAACGTTGCTGCAGATGCGGCTGATGGGCGGCGTCACGAATGCCGACCTCGCGGTTCTGCTGCCGTTGAGCGGTGCGATGGCCGCGGCAGGAACCGCGATTCGCGACGGCATCGTATCCACGTTCATCCAGGAAGGAGGCACGGGTCGCGTCACGTTCTATGACACCAACGAAGCGCCGCTCGGATCGCTCTACGAGCGCGTTCTACTAAACCGCCACCAGGCGATCGTGGGACCACTCAGTAAGAACAACGTGGCCACCCTCGCGGCCCTCGCGCCCGAGATCCCTTCACTCGTGCTCAACTATCTCGACGATGACGTTCAGGCACCGCCCGGTATGCATCAGCTGGGCCTGGCCGTGGAAGATGAGGCGGAGACGGTCGTGCAGCGCTTGGTTGAACACGGGGCACAATCCGTACTGGTGTTCCATACCCCGGAGGACTGGTCCATTCGGGCCGCACAGCGATTCCGTCAACGCTGGCCGTGGCGCTCCCAGCTGGAAGAGATCGAGAATATAAAAGAAACCACGAGCGCGGTCGGGCGCGGCATGCTGGTCGATCAGAGCCGGCAGCGGCTTGAGGACCTGGCTCGCCTGATCGACCACCCGCTCGAATTTACGCCCCGCGCGCGCGGAGACATCGACGCGATCGTTGTTCTTGCAGACAGCCTCGAAGCGCGTGCGCTGGTGCCAGCATTCCGCTTTCACTTCGCGTCCGGCATTCCGGTTTTCTCCAGTTCGCAGGCGGTTCGTGGCAGCCGCGTGGAACAGCTGCAGGAAATCGACGGATATCACGTGACCGACCTACCCTGGTTCATCGACGGAGGCGATCTCGCGCAATCGGTAACCCGTGGCTTCTCTCTCGAAGGAAACCGCCTCGCATCGCTGTACGCACTAGGGGCCGACGCCTATCGCGTAGGCGGTTACCTGGGCGCTGGCCAGCTACCCGCGTACTTCACGTTGGAGGGCGCAACCGGAACCTTGTCCACCGACCCGCAGGGCCGCCTGCATCGTACCCAGGCTTGGGCTGTGGTTCGTGAGGGCCGCCTGGTCCCGGAATCGAAGCACCGGCCGGAGGACAACGCTCCTCTTGCCGAGGACGAGGACGACCCCGACCGCCCTTGAGCGCTCCGTCATGTCGTACAAGACCGGTCGCGAGGCCGAGTCGGCCGCCGCCGAATACCTACGGCGCGCGGGACTCGAAATCGTCGATACCAACTTCCGGTGTCGCGGTGGCGAGATAGACATCATTGCGTTTGACGGCACGTACATCGCGTTCGTCGAAGTACGTCTGCGCACTTCCCAACGGTTCGGCGGAGCCATTCAATCCATTACCGTCGCAAAACAACGCGCGTTGACACGTGCGGCGCGCTTCTACCTGAGTGGACGACCCGCGCTGCAATCAAAGCGTTGCAGATTTGACGTGGTATCCGTGTCAAAGCGAAACTATCGCTATCGGTGCGACTGGATCAAAGATGTATTTCAAAGCCCTGCGTCTTAGCTTCGTGCTGTGTCTCGCTACCGCGGTAAGCAGCGGCTGCGGCACACTCACGAACGATCCCAGGGCGCGAACCCCGGGTACGATTCTGGACGACGAGGTACTGGAAAACCTCGTGGCGCGCGAAATTCGGAAGGCGGATGCCGGCTTCAAAGGTTCGCACCTGGTTGTGGTCAGCTACAACGGCGTGGTTCTGCTGGTCGGTCAGATCGCCGAAGACCGGCTACTGCCCGTTGCAACTGACACGGCAAGTAAGGTGGCAAAAGTTCGCAGGGTACACAACGAACTTGAGGTCAGCGCGCCGATTTCCATGGTAGCCCGCAGCAACGACAGCTGGCTCACGACAAAAGTGAAGTCCAGGCTCGTAGCCGCGAAGACCGTTCCGGGTACAAAAATAAAGGTCGTAACCGAAAACGGGGTCGTGTACCTGCTGGGCTTGGTAAGCCGCGAGGCTGCGGACAACGCTGTGGAGATTGCCCGTACCGTGTACGGCGTGCAGAAGATCGTAAAAGTGTTCGAGTACTTGGACGCCTGAGCGGCGCGCGCTACTTGATAACTTTCAGATGCGAGCCGTGTGCGCCCGGATCGCGCTTCCTGGCTACCGGTAGGTCGCCGTCCACCGATTGTCCCTCAGCGGACACCTCGGTGGATGCCTGAGTCTCGAAGAGCATCCCATCCCCGCTTTCCTTGGCGTACACCGCAAGTACATTGCGCATGGGTACGCGCACCCAGAATCTGCGCCCCGCAAAGCGGCCATTGAACGTAACTTCTTCGTTACCGAGCGAAAGGTCCCGAACCGCAAGCGGAGAAACATTCAAAACGATGCGTCCGCCGTTCACATATTCTTCGGGCACCCTTACCGAGTCCGAATCTACGCGTACCAGCAGGTACGGCGTGTGTTGGCTATCGAGAATCCACTCGTACAGTGCGCGCACCAGGTAGGGCCGTTTGCTTCGACCCGTCACGTCGGTGATAGTGCTCATTCGTTGAGTTCGAGTTCCGTCTCAGTGAGGCTGGCCCGAAAGGATTCTCGGGCGAAAATCTTCTGCATGTATTTGTGCAACGGCTTTGTCGAGCGCTCCGGAAGTTCGATGTCGACCGAATTCAACCGCCACAGAATCGGCGCTACGCAACAGTCAACCAGCGTAAATTCCTCGTTCATGAAGAACGGCTTCTCGGCAAATATCGGTGCTACCGCGATGACACTTTCGCGCAATTCCTTCCGCGCGCGCGTCAGTACAGTCTCGCGTCCTTTGCCTGCAACCAGCAGATCCAGGCGGCCACTCCACTCCTTCTCCACCCGGGTGATCCACAACCGCGACAGCGCACGCTGAACCGGGTACACCGGCAGCAACGGCGGATGAGGAAATCGCTCGTCCAGGTACTCCATGATGACGTTTGCTTCGTACAGCACGAGTTCGCGGTCGAGAAGCGTCGGCAAACTGTTGTACGGATTGATCTCCGCCAGATCCTCGGGCTTGTTGTTGGGATCCACATCGACGATGTCGACGGTGACGCCTTTTTCGGCCAGCACCATCCGCACACGGTGCGAGTAATGGCCGCTCGCGTCAGAGAACAGCGTCATCGACGATCGCCGGGTAACAATACTCATGTCCACTCTCTTCTCCGAGGCAGGACGGGTTTAGCTGACGGCGCGGTCAGCGAATGTCTTTCCAGTACTCACGGTTGAGCAGGTGCGTGAACACACCGAGAATGACGAGAAACAACAGCACTCCGATTCCGATTCGGTGCCGTTGCAGGCGCGTGGGTTCGCCGACGTAGTACAGGAAGTTGGTAATGTCGTAAACCGCAGCATCGTATGCGTCTGCCGATAGTAAGCCACTCCCTTCGTCCAAAACGAGTTTGTTGCACTCGTTTGCGTTGCTAGGGTTCGTCGGATCCCGAGCATCGTCCCCGGATGCAGGTCCGCAACCCTCCCGCTGCGCTCCTTGCAGTTCAAGTAACGCATGCGGCATGCCGACGTTCGGAAACACTTTGTTGTTCACACCGAATGGCCGGGAACTGTCCAGATAAAAGGTTTTCAGATAGTTGTAGACCCATTCTGGTCCGCGCACGCGCGTCACCATGGTTAGATCCGGTGGCGGCGCGCCAAACCAGTTCTTCGCCTGTTCGCGGTCCATGCCGATTTCCATCAGGCCACCGATCTTCTGCCCCGTGAAGACGAGTGTCTCCAGTGCAATCTCGTGGGGAATACCCAGATCGTCTGCGGTGCGTTCGTAGCGCTGAAAACGCAGCGAATGGCACCCCATACAATAGTTGGCGTACAGTTTGAATCCGTTCTGCATCGATGGCAGGTTCTGCAAATCAGGGTCGAACGATTCCATCGGCCAGTTTGAAGCGCTCGCGGCGTTGGCGGCTCCTGACACGAGGCACAGCAGCACCAACACACCGCGTGCCGTTGCATTCATGACGATTCGCAGACGTTTCCAACGGTTCATCGCATCGTCACCCGTTCAGGTTCGGGTTTCGTTTTCTCGACGCGGGTATACCAGGGCATCAGAACGAAATAGGCAAAGTAGAGGATCGTAAAGACCTGCGCCGCTAGCGTCGCCGGGCCGGAGGGCGCGATCGTACCGAGGTACCCGAGTATAAAGAAACTCACAACGAGAATGGCGAGCATCACCTTCGACAGCATGCCCTTGTAGCGGATCGAACGCACCGGACTCCGGTCGAGCCACGGGAGTGCGGCCGGCAGAACGATCGCACCCGCCATCACCACAAAGCCCCAGAATTTGGCTGGGATACCAAAGAGCGGGAACGTCGCTGCACGCAACATTGCGTAAAACGGGGTGTAGTACCAGACCGGGGCAATATGCTCCGGAGTCTTCAACGGATCTGCCATCTCGAAGTTCGGCTTCTCGATGAAATAGCCGCCCATCTCCGGCGCAAAGAACACCACGGCACAGAAGACGAATAGAAAGATCACAGTGGCGTGAATGTCGTGCACTGTGAAATACGGATGAAACGGAATGCCGTCCAACGGTACACCATCCGCGTTCTTGTGTTTCTTGATCTCAATACCGTCGGGATTGTTCGATCCCACATGGTGCAGTGCCACGAGGTGAACGAATACCAGCATTACCAGCACGAGCGGCATCGCAACCACATGCAACGCGAAGAACCGGTTGAGCGTAATCTCGGATACCAGAAAGTCGCCGCGCACCCATTCCATCAGGTCCGGGCCGATAAACGGGATTGCTCCAACCAGCGACACAATCACCTGTGCCGCCCAATAGGACATGTTGCCCCAAGGCAGCAGGTACCCAAAGAAGCCTTCCACGATCAGCACGATGAAGATTGCCATGCCGATAAGCCAAAGCAGTTCCCGCGGCTCGCGGTACGAGCCGTACATGAGCCCACGGAACATGTGCAGATACACCACGACGAAGAATGCAGACGCCCCGGTGGAGTGGAGGTAACGAAGTAACCAGCCGTACTCCACATCGCGCATGATGTACTCGACCGACGCGAACGCGGCGTCGCCACTCGGCACGTAGCTCATCGTCAGCCAGATGCCGGTAACGAGTTGCAACACCAGCACCACGATGGACAGTACGCCAAAGTAATACCAGAAGTTGAAGTTCTTCGGCGCGTAGTACTTCGACATGTGGTACTCGAACGTCTCCGTCGCCGGAAACCGTTCGTCGACCCACGTCATAAACTTGGTCCAGTTCTGAACCCAACGCCCGTTCGTCTGCTCTGTCATACCGGCGCCTCGTCCAGTCCGATCACCACGAGGTTGTCCGTTTCAAAGTAATACGGCGGCACCTCGAGATTGGTCGGTGCCGGAACGTCTTTAACGACCCGGCCCGCCAGGTCGAACTTGGAACCGTGACATGGACAGAAAAACCCGCCCTGCCAGTTAGCGTCGAACGACTCCGGTTTTATCTCGCCGTGGTACTTGGGCGAACACCCCAGGTGTGTGCACAATCCCAACAGAACGCCGATCTCCGGACGGCGCGACCGCCATGCGTTGACTGCGTAATCTGGCTGCTGTTCGGGTTCCTCCGAGTCGGGGTCGGCGAGATCCTCGGTCTGCGTCTTGAGCCGCTCGATCGCAGCGGCATCACGGTAGACGACGAATACCGGCTTTCCGCGCCACGCAGGAATTGGGCCCAGCATCTCTCCCGGCTTGAGTTTGCTGATGTCGATTTCTATGGGCGCACCCGCTGCGCGGGCTTTGGCGCTCGGACTCCACGACGCAAGAAACGGTACCGCTGCCCCGACGACGCCGGCGGCGGCGACTGCGGACGTTGCACCTATCAGAAAGAAACGCCGGCTTCGATTGACAGCGCTCGTATCGAATGAGAGTTCCTGACCCGCCGATTCCGTCTCGCTCACCCCAGACTCCAGTTGCACCCGCCATTTACCGCGTCATTCATCCACCGCGTCTTCGCTACGCATTTTTGAACGACGACTTTTTGAATGCCTTTCGAACGCCTTTTTGACGCCAAACTCAACGCCTGAGTCAACGCCTCCACAGCCGCAGACCGGCGCGGAATAATATCACACAACGCGCACCCTCGGCGGAGCTTGCGGCGGGAAATGCTATCGTTTTGAGAATTGCGGGCGCTTGCGAGCTTTGCGCAACCCCACCTTCTTGCGTTCCACTGCCCGAGCGTCCCGGGTCAGGAATCCGGCGCCCCGCAGCGGTGCTCTGAGCGTTTCGTCATACTCGACGAGCGCCCTGGCTATGCCGTGACGGATCGCACCCGCCTGGCCGGAGCTGCCGCCGCCCCGAACAGTGACCTTCACGTCCATCCGATCACCCATGTCGACGACTTCCAGCGCCTGCCGCACGATCATCCGATCGCTTTCCCGGCCGAAAAACGCGTCCAGCGGGTGTCGGTTGACCATCACGTTGCCGCTTCCCGGCTCAACGAACACTCTCGCGGACGATGTCTTTCTGCGTCCCGTTCCGTATGCGGCAGTCATTGGTTACTAGATCTCCAGAGCCTGTGGCTGTTGTGCCGTGTGGGGGTGTTCCGCCCCTGCGTACACCTTCAGTTTGCGATAACACGCCCGGCCCAGCGCGTTGCGCGGCAACATGCCCTTCACCGCGAGCTCGATCGCTCGGCCGGGGCTCGTTTCCTGTAGATGCCGAAACGTGGCGGACTTGATCCCGCCCGGATAACCGCTGTGTCTATAGTAGACCTTGTCGGTCGCCTTCTTACCGGTCACGTGAACCTTGTCGGCATTCACTACAATGATGTAGTCGCCCGCGTCGACGTGGGGCGAATACTCCACCTTGTGTTTTCCGCGCAGGCGCCGCGCGACTTCCGTCGCCAGTCGTCCCAGCGTCTTGTTCTCGGCGTCTACGACGTACCAGCCGCGACGGATATCCTCCGCGCGCGTGCTCACGGTTTTCATGGGTCTTCGGTGTCCGCTCGTAATGTCCGGGTTGGCCGGATTTTTGGGAGCGCGAATGTTATCCAAGGGATTGCCGCTTGACAAGACGGCGTTGCGCCCGATTCAGGGGCAGTGGCTGCGGGCCAGGTATTGGTGTGAGCGCATCTCGAGCAGCCGACTCCGCGTGCGCTCGAACTCGAACCGGAGCCGTTCGCCACAGTACAGCGTGTCCACCTCCACCTCCGCAGACAGGATGAGCTTCACGTTACGGTCGTAGAATTCGTCAACCAGACTGATGAACCGCCGGGCCGCGTCCTCGCGATCAGCGGTCAGCTGCGGCACCGCAGAGATCAACACCGCATGATAGATGCGGGCCAGCTCGATGTAGTCGTTCTGGCTGCGCGGCCCCTCGCAGAGCTCCTCGAAGTCGAACCACACCACGTCGTCTGCGAGGGCTCTGGCGATCAGCGGACGCCCCAGTATCTGAATCACCACGTCCTCATGCGGCTCTTCTGGGCTGAGCGCGACGAAACTGCGCTCCAGACTCTCTTCGGCCGCTTCGTCGAGCGGCGCGTGGTAGATCTCGGCTCGCTCGAGGACCCGCAGGCGATAGTCGATGCCAGCATCCACATGGTGCACGTCCGTGTGTCGTTGCAGGAGGTCTATTGCGGGCAGAAACCGGCGGCGCTGCAGGCCATTCTCGTAGAGCCGGTCCGGCGCTACGTTGGACGTGGCAACGAGCGTCACTCCGCGCTCGAACAACCCCTTCAGCAACTCAGCGAGGATCATCGCATCTCCGATATCGGAGACAAAAAACTCATCGAAACACAGAACCCGCGCATCCGTTGCAAAGTCCTCGGCAACCGACTGCAGCGGGTCGCTCCTTCCGGCGTATGCGCCAAGATCCGCATGCACGCGCTGCATGAAGCGGTGGAAGTGCATACGCAAACGCATATCTTCCGGAAGGCACTCGTAGAACATGTCCATCAGCAGCGTCTTGCCGCGCCCGACGCCGCCCCAGATATACAGGCCCTGAACTAACTCGGGTCCGCGTCCGCGCATTCGGCGGAGCAAGCCCTGCAGCCCCCCCGGTGACGGCTGCCTGTGCAGTCGCTGATACAAGTCGTCCAGCAGCTCCACCACCCGCCGTTGCGCTGGATCGTCGGAGAAGTCGGGTTCCGCCAACTGGCGCTCATATCGTTGCAGGGGTGACATCGGCACGCGACTTTAGCCACAGCGCTCCGGCGACGCAAACCGGCGTTTCGGCCCGCCATCGCCGTGCTACCATCGCCGCGCCTGGAGCACCCGTCGTTATGCCCGACCTCGCACGCTACATACTGCTGCCTGCCCTCATCGGCGGGCTCGTCGGCCTGGCGGCGGTACTGCTCCTTTCCGGGGAACCACGCGGCAACGGCTATGCAGACGCGGTGAACCGCGCCGCGCCGGCGGTGGTAAACATCTATACGAGCCAGCAGATGGTGCCCGCACTGTGTCGGATTCCACATCCGCGATATCAGGCATGGTGCGACCGGCTGGTGGCCGAGGGTCGAACGCGATCACAGAACAGCCTGGGCTCCGGTGTCGTCGTCAGCGAAGATGGTTACATTCTCACGAACAACCATGTGATCGAAGACGCGGACGAAATTCTCGTGGCGTTCAACAACGGGCAGGCCACCACCGCAGACGTTGTAGGCTTTGATCGGGAAACGGATCTCGCGGTGATCAAAGTGTCTGCGACCGGACTCGTGCCGATGGAGCTGGGCTCATCGGACGACGCACGCATCGGCGACATCGTTCTGGCCATCGGCAACCCGCTCGGGATCGGCCAAACCGTATCAGCCGGGATCATCAGCGCCAAGGGACGCGCAGACATCAGCCCGCTGCCGTTCGACGACTTCATTCAGACCGACGCTGCTATCAACCCAGGCAGTTCCGGCGGCGCGCTGGTGGACACGCAGGGGCGGCTGCTCGGGATCAACACGTTGATTGTGTCACGATCAACCGGCTCCGAAGGCATCGGCTTTGCCATTCCGTCGCAACTCGCGATGGAGATCATGCGGGAACTCGTCACCCACGGTCAGGTGCTCCGCGGATGGCTGGGCGTAAGCCTGCAGGGACCACTTCCCGGACCGGCCAGCAGCGAACTGCTCGTGGATCGCGTGTACCCGAACAGTCCAGCAGCCACCGCCGGACTCACACGCGGCGACCGAATTGTCGCGATCGACAACCGCCCGATCGAAACCATGGCCAGCGCAGTCCAACAGATCGCCGAAATCGGACCAGGCAAAACCATGCCCTTGTCGGTGCGGCGAGGTGAACACACCGTGGACGTGACGGTGCAAACGGGACTCAGGCCACCATCACGCCGTTGACTGGCAACCCGACTCCGTTACTCGGCTACGTGTCGCAATCAGCGGCACGCGCGCCGGCCGCCGCGGCATGCGCGTGCAATCCTTCGCAGTCCGCTAGTGCCACTGCGGCTCGGACCATCGCCGTATCGCCGTCCGCGAGTTCGATAACCGACGAACGCACCTGAAAATCGTAGACACCGAGCGGCGACGAAAAACGCGCAGTCCCAAACGTCGGCAACACATGGCTCGGCCCGGCAACATAGTCACCCATCACTTCCGGCGAGCGCGTCCCGAGGAACACGGCTCCGGCGCAACGCACCGCGTCTGCCATAGCGTGAGGCTCGCGCACTGCAAGTTCGAGGTGTTCGGGCGCCATTCGATTGGCAACGGCAACGGCTTCGTCCCGGTCCCGCACCAGGATCAACGCCCCACGCGCGGTCAGTGATGCTTCGATCAGAGCACGACGCGGCTGTTCCGGCAGCATCTCGTTGATCCGCCCTGCCACGGCATCGAGCAATCGAACATCGTCGCTGATCAGCACCGCCTGCGCGGCCGCGTCGTGTTCCGCCTGCGAAAACAGGTCGAGCACGATCCAATCCACCGGCGCTGAATCGTCGGCGACAATACAAACCTCGCTCGGCCCCGCAATCAGGTCTATGCCGACCAGACCAAACACCTGCTGTTTGGCTGCTGCGACGTAGGCGCCACCCGGCCCAACGATCTTGTCGACCCGGGATACAGTCTCCGTGCCATACGCCAGCGCTCCGATCGCCTGCGCACCGCCAATCCGAAAGCCCTTACGGACACCGGCGACATGCGCCGCAGCGAGCAGCATGGGGTTTGACCGATCATCCGGCGTCGGCGTCACCATGGTTAGGTCGGACACGCCCGCAACAAGGGCCGGGATGGCGGTCATCAGCACCGTAGACGGGTAACTCGCCTGCCCGCCAGGTACATACAAACCGACGCGAGCAATTGGCCGCACCCGCTGACCCAGTCGATGTCCCTGATCGTCCACGAAGCTCCAGTCGCCGACCATCTGATGCTCGTGATAGGCACGGATCCGATCAGCCGCGTACTCGAGCACGCGGCGCTGATCTTCGGACAGAGATTCGAACGCGCGCCGGAAAGACTCTGCATCGAGTGCGAGTTCAGCGACGCTACTCGCATTTACGCGTTCGAGCGCTCGCGTGTGCTCGAGCAACTTGGCGTCGCCCCCCGTGCGAACGTCCGCGAGAATGCGCGACACACGCGCGCCGACTCCGCCGTCGGACCCCGGATCCCATGCAAACAGTTCCTGGAGTGCCGTGTCGAAATCTTGTTCCGCGCTGTCGAGGCGCCGCATCATCGCTCGCGGTCCGAGTTTGCGGCAATCGCCACCCGCATGCGTTCCATCAGACTCTGCACATCGGCAAACTTGGTCTTCATGGCGGCTTTGTTGACGATCAACCGGGTACTGACATCGGCAATAGTCGCGACTGGCTTCAATCCATTGGCACGCAGCGTGTTGCCGGTATCAACGATGTCCACGATCTGGTCCGCCAACCCCATGAACGGCGCGATCTCCATCGCACCAGAAAGTTTGATCACCTCTACGGGCTGGCCGAGCGATTCATAATACCGGGTAGCAACGTTCACAAATTTTGTGGCAACCCGAAGCACACCGTTGGGGGTCGCGCGATCCGGCTGCCGGTGAATGACGTTTTCCCGGTCGGGCGCTGCCACCATCAACGTGCACCGCGCAATGCCGAGATCCAGCGGTTCGTAAAAGGCATCATCCAGCGCCTGCTCCAGCAGCGTATCCTTGCCGGTGATCCCCACGTCGGCTGCACCGTGCGCAACGTACACAGGCACGTCCGAACCGCGCACGATCAGTATTCGATGCCCACCTTCCACCGATTCGAACAATAGCTTGCGACTGGACTTGACGTCCTCCGCGGGCACGACGCCGGCGCGCGCCAGTAGCGGTAAACACTCATCGAGAATTCGCCCCCGATTCAGCGCGAGGGTCAGTCCCACACTCGGCTCCAGGTCATTTGCTTCGTCGTCAGGATACTCGGCGCACGTCCGCGCCCAGCTGCATCAACTTTTCTTCGATCGTTTCATAACCACGATCGATATGGTAGATGCGGTCGATCTCCGTCGTCCCTTCCGCAACCAGGGCCGCTACGACCAGACTGAAGGATGCGCGCAGGTCGGTGGCCATTACCGGTGCCGCATGGAGCCGTTCAACCCCACGCACCCTGGCCACCGAGTGACCCTCAAGCCGGATGTCGGCGCCCAGGCGAATCAGTTCCTGCACATGCATGAAGCGATTCTCGAAAATCGTTTCACGGATCAGACTGTCGCCGAGGGCAATCGCATTCAGAGCGAGAAACTGCGCCTGCATGTCTGTCGGAAACCCGGGATACGGCGCCGTCTCGATATCCACCGCTAGGGGCCGATCTGACATAGAAAGTCGAATGCTGCCGTTGGCGCCGTCGGCGACATCGTCAGTTTCGAGCTTCGCGCCGGCGGCGCGCAGTTTGGAGAGCACGGCATGGAGAATGTCCGCGCGGGTATCGGTAACCGTCACGTCGCCCCGGGTAGCAGCGGCAGCTATCAGATACGTCGCCGTCTCAACCCGATCCGGCATGATCCGGTATTCGCAGCCCGAAAGCGCCGGTACGCCGTCAATCTGAATGGTGCTGGAACCGTCTCCTTCGATGCGGGCACCCATCGCTCTAAGGAAGCAGGCCAGATCGACGATCTCCGGTTCCTGCGCCGCATTGCGCAACGTAGTCGTGCCGTCCGCGAGCGCCGCAGCCATCAGCAGGTTCTCGGTACCGCCAACCGTCACCATGTCCATCGTGATGTCCGCGCCCTGCAGACGTCCGCGGGTTCGCGCCAACACGTAGCCGTCATGCAGGTCTATCTGCGCGCCCATCGCCTGCAGACCCTTCAGATGTTGATCCACTGGACGCGAGCCGATCGCACAGCCGCCCGGCAGGGACACCTCTGCCTCGCCATACTTCGCAAGCAGCGGACCGAGTACCAGGAAAGACGCACGCATGGTCTTCACGAGTTCGTACGGCGCCCGGTATTGCTGAACGCTGCCGGCAGTTACCTGCACGCGCATCCGCTCATCCACCAGCACGTCACAACCCAACCGCCCAAGCAGACCGATCATTGTTGTCACGTCTTGCAGATGCGGCACATTGCCCACCCACACCGGCTCGTCAGTGAGCAGGCAAGCCGCGAGAATCGGGAGTGTGGCATTCTTGGACCCCGACGCCCGCAGACGCCCCGACAGGCGTCGCCCACCTTCAATCCTCAGGCGATCCATCGCTCAGCGTGCAAGCGCGCGGATCGACACCGCGTGCAATCGACCGTCAGAGATGAAGTCCTTGATCGTCGCGTACACGAGTTGCTGTTGTTTGACCCGCGTCAGCCCGTCGAACGCCGCACTCTCCACCGTAATCAGGGCGCGATTACCGTCAACCTGCACGTCGACGTCTGCGTCGCTGACACCGGACCGCACGGCGTCCGCCACCTGGTCCGCGAGCGTGACGTCCGAATTCACGCGGATTCGACCAGCAGCACTGTGGACAGGCCAGAAAAATCGATCACGTTACGCAGTTCTTCGCCAACGTTTGTGAGTCCGAGCACCCGGCCCGCACCCAGGATGTGTCTGCGCAGGCTCACCAGCAGCGCTACCGTGACGCTGTTGGCGTTTTCGACCTGGCCCAGATCGATAACGATACGATCCGACGGCGCGGCGGCAATCTGTTCCAGGAGCGCACCACGCACAGCCTCGACATTGTCGAAATGCGTCTCCGGTGGAAGCGACAGAACCATCGGTTCCGTTTCAGACACCTTCCGGAGCCTCTTCAGCGATCACATCCGCCCACGCTTCGATCACCTTGTCCAGATCACCGCCGTAGCGACCGTCGGCGGCAGCGCTCGCAAACTGACTGCGGTACGTGAGACCGATGTTCACACCATTGATGATGATGTTTCGCATTCGCCAGGCGCCGTCCTTGCCCAGACCCATCGAGTACAGCACCGGATACACCTCACCGCTACCCAACCGGATCTCCATCCGCACGTTGCGGCGCTTCGGATTCTTCTGCGGCCGATCGCTCGGGATTACTCGCACTTGACCGTCGTCGAATTCCGTCAATGCGAGCGCATAGGTACGAACCAGACCCCACTTGAACGTATGCGCGAACTTCTTGCGTTGGTCCGGCGTCGCGGATTTGTAATGGGCAGCCATTACCGAACGCGCAAACCTGGGAAAGTCCACGACCGGCGACAGCAGCGCCTCAACCTCCCGGTAGAAGCGTTCCGGGTCCTCGTTGGCATAGTCCTGCGATGCTGCGATCAGCGACAGCAGGTCATCCGCGGCCTTCTGAACGACCGCTTCCGGGCTCGCCGAATCCACCGCGCCGCTCGCCTGTGCATCGGACGCGGCCACAGCGACAGGTAGTGCCGGAAACAGTAGCGCCACCAGCAAATAACACACCCCGCGAAGCGTTGCGAAACGCAACATACCGAGTCTTTCGTACATCTCAAGAAGCTCCCTGGCGTGTTATGAAGTCGCCAATCAGATTTTCGAGTACCAGCGCGCCCTGCGTATCGGTGATTTCATCGCCGTCCGCAAGCATCTCTTCATCTGCGCCCGGCAGAAGATTCACATATTTTGCGCCAAGGATACCCTCGGTGAGGATCTGCGCGCCGGTATCTACACTCAGACCGCCGGGTTGGCCGTCCAGTTCCATCGTAACCTCCGCTTCACCGTATTGCAGGTCCACACTGATGCCTGTAACCCGACCGATGGTCACACCGGCCATACTCACCTTTGCGCGGGTTCGCAGGCCGGCAACATCGTCGAAGGTCGCAGTCAGCTGATACGTGGGTGCAGCCCGCTCCAGGCGCACGCCGCTGACCTGCACGGCGAGAAACGCAAGTGCGAGCATGCCTGCGAGCATGAAAGCGCCGACGCTGATCTCAACGGTTTGCATTCGCATTATCTGAAATCTCCATACATGCTCAACGTGAGCAGAAAATCGAGCGCCAGAATTACAACCGAAGAAATGACCACGGTGCGCGTCGTTGCCGACGCGATCCCTTCCGCCGTTGGCGTCGCATCATACCCCTGAAACACCGCAATCCAGGTAACCACAGCCGCAAACACCACCGCTTTTACCATACCTTTGCCCACGTCTTCCCAGACCCGCACCGTCTCCTGCATACCGGACCAGAAGCCACCGGGATCCGCGCCGAGCCACTCGATCGCAACGACGACGCCACCGTAGATAGCGACCACATTAAACAGCGCCGTCAACAGCGGCATACTGATGATGCCCGCCCAGAGACGCGGTGCGACGACCCGGTGCAACGGGTCGACACCCATCATCGACATGCTCGTGAGCTGCTCGGTAGTTTTCATCAACCCGATCTCCGCAGCCACCGCAGACCCGGCCCTACCTGCGAAAAGCAGCCCCGTGACAACGGGCCCGAGTTCCCGCAGCAGTACCAGCGCAAGCCCCATGCCCACCGCGTCTTCCGCTCCGAACCGCGCCAGCTGCGTGTAGAACTGCAGCGCGAGTACCGCGCCGATGGAAAACGCGGAAAGCACAACGATTACAACCGACATGACACCGATGCGATAGATCTGCGTGATGAGTATCGGGACATCGCGCCAGCGGGGCAGACCGCCCACCGCGCGAAGCCACATCAGCGTCGCCCGACCCAGCGAGCCGAGCTGGCGCAGACCGATCTCTCCCAGCTGACGGATCGATTCAACCATCGCTGGCACGCAGCAGGTCGTCGGCAATGTCCGGTGCCGGATAGTGAAAGGGTACGGGACCATCCGGCTCGCCGCGCATGAACTGCGCAACCTGGGCCGATGAATGGCGCAGCAGTTCGTCCGGCGTGCCCTCCCCGATCACCCGCCCTTCGGCGATGATGATGATCTTGTCAGCAATGCTCATCGTCTCGTGAATGTCGTGGGACACGAGAAGACTCGTCGTCCGCAACGCTTTGTTGAGACGTTTGATGAGGCTCAGGATCACTCCCATGCCGATGGGGTCCTGACCGGTGAAAGGCTCGTCGTACATGATCAGATCCGGATCCAACACGATCGCCCGCGCAAGCGCGACGCGCCGTGCCATCCCCCCGGAAAGCTGGCTGGGATACAGATCGCGGGCACCGCGCAATCCCACCGCATTCAGCTTCATCAGCACTAGATCGCGGACGAGTTCGTCGGCGAGATCCGTGTGCTCGCGCAACGGAAAGGCCACGTTTTCGAATACGGTCAGATCGGTAAACAGCGCCGACGACTGGAACATCATGCCCATATTGCTGCGTACGTCGAACAGCTCGCGCCGGCTCAGCTGTACCAGATCGCGGCCATCAACAATCACGCGTCCAGCCAAAGGACGCTCAAGCCCACCAATCAGCTTGAGCAGCGTGGTTTTGCCAGTGCCGCTCGGCCCCATCAACGCCGTGATGCACCCGCGCGGCACGGTAAGATCCAATCCTGAAAAGATTCGCCTTCGCCCACGGACGAAATGCAGATTCTCGATCTCTACGAACGGTGTCTCTGCCAACGATCTCTCCTAGGGCCTGTTCACACGGATTCCGTGCAAGCCGATCCAACGCAGTCTGTCATGGTACCGCGTATCGGCGGATGGCGGCGCCACGAGTTTCCGACTAAAGTGGAATCCCTCGCATCACGTCTTCGACCATTCGTCATACATGTGGGTTCCCATCTTTGCGCTGATCGGCGGTTTCGTCGCGCTCGTCTGGAGCGCCGACCGGTTTCTGACGGGCGCCGCCAGCACTGCGCGCTCGTTCGGCGTATCGAAGATGATCATAGGACTCACGGTCGTGTCGATCGGCACCTCGGCGCCGGAAATTCTGGTGGCGATAGCGGCGGCGATCGAAGGTAACCCGCTGCTCGCAGTAGGCAACGCGATCGGCTCCAACATCGCCAACATAGGCCTCGTGCTCGGTGTCACCGCAATCATTGCGCCTCTACCCTTCTCAAAATCTGTGCTGCGCCGCGAGTTGCCGTGGCTTCTCGGCGCAACGGTTCTCGCGCTGGTGCTGCTCGCCGACCTCCATCTGTCGCTGTTGGACGGCATACTGCTGTTGACGGGTCTACTCGTAATACTGCGCCAGCTTCTGGTATCGGAACGCGGGGCCACCGACGCGGACCTTCCCGAAAGCATCCGCGAAGAACTCGACGAAGTGCCCGAGATGACCCGAGGTAGGGGCATGTTCTGGCTCCTTGGAGGGCTCGCGGTTCTGGTCGTCAGCGCCGAGGTTCTCGTCTGGGCGGCCGTGAAAATCGCGCACTTCTTTCAGGTGAGCGACCTGATCATCGGTCTCACCGTGATCGCGATAGGCACGAGCCTGCCTGAACTGGCCGCGACGGTCGGATCCGCGATCAAGGGTCACTCCGACATCGCCATCGGCAACGTCGTGGGCTCGAACATCCTGAACATACTCGCTGTGCTGGCAGTTCCGGGTCTGCTGCACGGTACCGATATCTCGGGCCTCGCATTCTGGCGCGACTGCGGCATGATGCTCGCTGTCACTCTGGCCCTGTCGTTGTTTGCGTATGCCGTCAATTCGCGGGCGGTCATCACACGATTCGAAGGCGCGGTTTTGCTGAGCGCATGGCTTGGTTACAACCTGCTGTTGATTCAGCAGCAGATGTGAAACCGGACCGTTTCCCATCTTCGCTGTTGCACCGGGCCGCGCGGGTAAGGCTCGTGGTATTCGACGTCGATGGGGTATTGACCGACGGTCGCATCTTCTATGCAAGCGACGGCAGCGAACTCAAGGCGTTCAATACCAAAGACGGAGCATCCTGCAAACTGCTCGCGGCGCAGGGCTACCACCTTGCGATAATAACCGGGCGAGACTCTCCGATGGTGTCCCGGCGCGCGGGCGAACTCGGAATCCGGCACGTCCATCAGGGCATAGAACACAAACCGGACGCGCTGCGCGAGGTGTGCCGCGCACTCGACATTGAACCGGAACAGACAGCTCACGTCGGCGACGACTTTGCCGACATGCCGCTCTTCGACGAAGTTGGTCTGGCGATCGCACCTTCAGACGCGCACCCCGTCGTGGCTGCGCGAGCGCACTTCGTCACCCCTTCGTCCGGTGGCGGCGGCGTTGCCGCCGACGTCGCTGAACTCCTGATGCGCAGCAGTGGTAAATGGCCCTACGACTGAGCCCCTGGTGGCTGCTGGCGGCTGCGGTGGCAGCACTTGTGTTTTTGCTGCCACCCTGGGAATCCGGATCGCGAGCGGAGCGCACGCTGCCCGAAGAACTTGCGGGCGAGCCCGACATCTACCTGCGGGACGCCACCATCACCCAGTTCCACAGCTCCGGCGGAAAGGAATACGAACTGAATGCCGATGAGATCAGGCACTTTTCCAGCACCGGGTTGACCCGCCTCACCCGGCCGGACCTTTTGCTGCATTCCGACGACACCGAGCCCTGGAGGACGCGGGCAAATAGCGGCTACGTAAGAGAACGACCGGCAACCGACTTACCGTCAGAGTCCGAAGAAGAAGTCTATCTCAGCGATGACGTCGAACTTTCGCAGCGCAACCCCGGCGGCGAGTTCACGGAGTTGCACACCCGATCGCTGTATCTGTACCCACAACGCCAATACGCCACCACAACCGAAAATGTTATGATCGATACCCACGTTGGGCGGACCAAGGCTGTTGGATTGCAAGGAGATCTGCGCGATGGGCAACTCACGCTTTCGTCGGATGCGGCGCAGCGCGTGCACACGATCGTTCTCGTCGACCAGTTCAAGTAACCTCGCCACTCGCCTGTTGACCTACGTACTCTGTGCCGCTGGTTTGACCACGGCAGCGCCCGTCGACGCCGTCCCCGAGGACGCGGACAAGCCGATCAACATCCGCGCAGACGACTTACTCATCCAACAACAGCAGCAGCGCGCGGTCTACACCGGCTCCGTTCAGGTCGACCAGGGATCCCTTCGCGTGAATGCCGACGAGATGACCGTGCACTATGAGGACAGCAAGGTCGTGAGGATCATTGCCGAAGGATCACCGGCACGCTATCGGCAGTATCTGGGTGAGAAAGACGGCAACGTTCATGCCAGCGCCCAGCGGATCGTTTATCACACCCGCGAGGAACGGCTGGATCTGCTCGGCGAAGCGCACCTCACGCAGCGGGGCAATGAAATCCAGGGCGAACAGATTCACTACGATATCGTTCGCGGCAAAGTGGCGGCCGAATCGGGCAATGACGGACCCGTACGCGTGATACTGCAATCAGCCAAGGGCGCTCGATGAGCGCAACGGGTTACGAACCTCGTGGGTCCGCATGCCGACGCTGACAGCCAAGTCGTTACGTAAAACCTACGCGTCCAAAGTGGCTGTCGCCGATGTCAGCCTGGCCCTGTCCGCCGGTGAGATCGTGGGCCTTCTCGGACCCAATGGAGCCGGCAAAACAACATGCTTCTACATGATCGTGGGGCTCGTCAAGGCAGACTCCGGCGACATATTTCTGGACGAACGCTCGCTGACAGATGCGCCGATGCACAAGCGTGCCAAGGCGGGCATCGGCTATCTGCCACAAGAGGCGAGCGTCTTCCGCAAGCTCACCACGCAGGACAACCTGAGAGCCATTCTGGAACTGCGTGGTGGATTGTCGCGCAAAGAGATCAACGCTCTGGTAGAGGAACTGCTCGAAGAGTTCAACCTGGTTCACGTCCGCAAGTCGCTCGGCGAGCGGCTTTCCGGCGGCGAGAGGCGGAGGCTTGAGATTGCCCGTGCGCTCGCGTCCGAGCCTCGCTTCATCCTACTGGACGAACCGTTTGCCGGCGTCGACCCGATCTCTGTAGCCGATATCAAAAAAGAAGTACGCGCCCTCGCCGAACGGAATATTGGGATACTGATCACGGACCACAGCGTTCAGGATACTCTCGACATCTGCAATCGCGCGTACATCGTTAACGAAGGCCGCGTGCTGGCCGAAGGAGCACCGCAGTCGATACTTGCTAATGAGACTGTGCGCAACGTATATCTCGGTGAGGAATTTAGGCTGTAGCGTGGACGAAGAGCTAGCGGTTGTATGAAACAGTCCCTGTCGCTCAAGCTAGGACAGCAACTCACAATGACCCCGCAGCTGCAGCAGGCCATACGCCTTCTGCAGCTATCCGCGCTTGACCTTCAGCAGGAGATTCAGGACGCACTCGATTCCAATCCGATGCTCGAGGTCGACGAGGAGGAGCAGGACCGTAGCGACCAGGACAACGGCGCCGCCTCGGACGCCGACGCAGACACCGCCGACCTGCAGCTGAACGAGCAGGAGTCCATGCCGGATGAACTGCCCGTAGATACGAGTTGGGACGACGTCTACGACGCCACACCGGCCGCATCGCCGGCCACCCCATCGAGCGGCGACTTCGACGGCTCGGGCGACTTCGAGATGCAGGCGAGCGAAACGGAGTCGCTGCAGGACTATCTACACTGGCAGCTCAATCTGACGCCTATGACCGATCGCGACCGTGCGATCGCGACAGCGATCATTGACGCGGTCAACCCCGACGGCATGCTGACCGCGCCGATCGAAGATCTCATGGCGAGCGTTCCGTCAGACGTCGCCGACGACCCCGTAGAGAGCGACGAAGTCGTGGCTGTACTGCACCGCCTCCAGCAGTTCGACCCGATTGGCGTCGCGGCCCGAGACCTTCAGGAATGCCTGATCATTCAGTTGAAAGCGTTGCCCGCAACCACCGTATGGCGCGATGAAGCCATCGACGTGGTGGCTACACACCTGGATCTGCTTGGTAGCAAAGACTTCGCCACACTCAAGCGCAAAACCAAATTCAGCGAAGCGGAGCTTGCGGAAATCATCGCGTTGATTCAGACGCTCAATCCACGACCCGGTTCCGCGGTGGAATCGGAGGCCGTCGAATACATCGTCCCGGATGTAATGGTGAGGAAGATCAAGGGTCAATGGGTGGTAGAACTGAACGGCGATGCCCTGCCCAAAGTCCGGATCAACGATCTTTACGCCAATTTCATCAAGAAGGCACGGAATGCAAAGGATTCCAACTTCATGAAGGACAACCTTCAGGAAGCAAAGTGGTTCCTGAAAAGCCTACAGAGCCGTAACGATACGCTGCTGAAGGTTGCAACAAAGATCGTGGAGCACCAGCGCGGCTTTTTGGAGTATGGTGAGGAGGCGATGAAACCTCTGGTTCTACACGACATTGCAGACGCGGTGGAGATGCACGAATCCACAATCTCCCGCGTTACCAACCGAAAGTACATGCATACGCCGCGCGGCATCTTCGAACTGAAATATTTTTTCTCGAGCCACGTATCCACCAACACCGGCGGCGAAGTGTCGAGCACCGCTATTCGCGCGCTGATCAAGAAGCTGACCGCTCAGGAAAATCCGCGCAAACCGCTGAGCGACAGCAAGATTGCATCGCTGCTCGGAGAACAGAACATCAAAGTCGCAAGGAGAACCGTTGCGAAATACCGCGAGTCCATGATGATTCCGCCGTCGAACGAACGGAAACGTCTTATCTGAAACTCGCATCGTCATTACGCTGTGCCAAAAGGCACGCCACTGAAGGAGTACTACATGCAGCTGAGCATCACGGGTCACCATCTCGACGTCACCGACGCGCTGAAAACGTACGTAACGACCAAGCTGCAGAAACTCGAAAAACACTTCGACAACATCACGAATGTGCATGTCGTGCTGAGCGTCGAAAAACTCGACCAGCGGGCCGAGGCGACGCTGCACATGAGCGGCGCGGAGGTATTCGCGGATGCACACAGCGACGATCTGTACGCGGCGATCGACCGTCTGTCAGACAAACTGGATCGTCAGATTTTGAAACACAAAGACAAGCTGCGGGATCATCACCGCGGCAGCAAAGGTTCTGAAATGAATACCGAGGACAACGTCTGAGCAATGTCGATAGTCGCGAGCATTCTACACCCGGATTGCGTTGTAGCCCGGGTCGACAGCAGCAGTCGCAAAGCGGCCCTTGACCTGCTGAGTGACGCCCTCGCAGTCCGGATCGGGACGATCGATCAGCGCGCTCTATTCGATGCGCTGCTGGCCCGGGAACGTCTAGGGAGCACCGGTCTTGGCGACGGGGTCGCCATTCCGCATTGTCGCACCGAGTGTGACGAGATCTATGGTGCGCTGATTACGCTCAAGCAGGGTATCGACTTCGACGCAGATGACGGCTCTGCGGTCGACATGCTGTTCGCGCTGGTGGTTCCAAACAATGAAGCCAGTGCTCACCTGAACGTGCTGGCAGAGCTTGCCGCCATATTTCAGGATCCCGAGAACCGCGAAGCGCTCCGAAGCGAAGGCGACAACGAGCAGCTGTTTGAACGCTTCATGTCGATGACCGGATCGGACGATCCGGACGCGCTCGATGCAACTCATAATCGTTAGCGGACGCTCCGGTTCAGGAAAGAGCACCGCACTGCACGCGCTGGAAGACTCGGGCTACAACTGCATAGATAACTTCCCGGTGGCACTGCTACAGTCGCTCGTGCACAACGCAGTGCGCGAGCCGGCACCAGGCACGGCCGGGTACGCCGTGTGCATTGACGCCCGCAACGCCAACCTCGAGCGCTTTCCCGAGATTCTGCTCGCCCTCGACCGCATTGGCGTGGACTGTCAGGTGATCTATCTGGACGCGCTGAGTCCCACCCTTGTCCGCCGATTCAGCGAGACGCGTCGACGTCACCCACTATCCAACGCAAAAACCGATCTGACCCAGGCCATCGACGACGAAGCACAGATTCTCGCCAGCATTGCCGATCTCGCGGACTGGACGATCGATACCACCCTGCTCTCGAGCCAGGAGCTCGTCGATCTGATCCGCAACCGGGTTGCGGACAAACGGGGTTCCGGCCTGTCCCTGATGTTCCGATCTTTCGGATTCAAGCACGGTGTGCCGCTCGACGCGGACATGGTTTTCGATGTGCGCTGTCTCCCGAACCCGCACTGGATTGACGAACTACGCCCCCTGACCGGCCGCGATGACGATGTTATCGACTACCTGGACGCACAACCCCTGGTCGACAGGATGTTCACAGACATTCGCGTCTATCTCGAACGCTGGCTGCCACACTTTATTGAGAACAATCGCGTATATCTCACTGTTGCAATCGGCTGTACCGGCGGACAGCACCGGAGCGTCTACATGGCGGAGCGGCTCGCCCGGCACTTTACCAACGCCCACCCCGACACACTCGTGCGACACCGGCAACTCGACGACGACGCCTGAACCGGCCTCCGATTCGCGACGTTCGTCACAACCGCAACGGCCGTTTCCGCACCCATCACGCTTTCCGTTAAAATCCCTGCGCCGCGCCCGGCCAGGAACGCTAGTTGCACAAACGATCACTGAAAATCGTCAACCCCCTTGGACTGCACGCACGTGCCGCGGCCAAGTTCGTGAACCTCGCAAAAACGTTTGCAAGCCAGGTGCATGTCGCAAATGACGGTCCACCAGTGGACGGCAAAAGCATCATGAATGTGATGATGCTGTCGGCACCGCAGGGAACCGATATCGACCTTCACGTCGAGGGATCGGATGAAGATCAGGCGATGTCGGAGTTGACCGCTCTGGTGGAGAACGGTTTCGGCGAACTCGACGATCCGGTTTGAATCCTATGGATTCCGCGACGGACTTTCAGCAGCGCCTGCAGGAAATCCTTCAATCCGCCGGATCCGGCACGCTCGACGAGGTGCGCGTACTGCTGGCGTCCATGCGGCCGCCAGAACTCGCAAACGTGATCAGTTCAGCGCCGAGCGGCGTGCGCCTGGTGCTGTGGGAACTGCTCGACGACGAAGAGGAAAACGCCCTGCTGCAGTATCTGGGCGAGGACGTGCGCGCCGAGCTGCTGGAAACACTATCGCCGGAACAACTGATTGCCGCAGCCGAAGCGCTGGACACCGACGACTTCGCCGACGTTCTACAACAACTACCCACCCAACTCACCGAGCAGGTGCTCGCCAGTCTGGATGCCAGCGACCGGGCGCGGCTGGAGGCAGTGCTTTCCTATCCGGAAGATTGCGCCGGCGGCCTGATGAACACCGACCTGCTCACGGTGCGTCCGAGGCATACGATCGAACTGGTGCTCAGATACCTTCGCCTGCGTAAAGACATGCCGCGAACCACCGACGCATTGTGGGTCGTCAATGAAAAAGACGAGTTTGTGGGCGCGCTCCCGATTGCAAAGCTGCTGACTACAGACCCGTCGGTGATCGTGCGCGAGGTCATGGATTCGGATGTGAACGCAATCAACGTGATGGCACCCGACACGGACGTAGCGCGACAGTTTTCAGAACTCGACCTCGTGACTGCGCCCGTTGTCAACGACGACGGCCTGCTGCTCGGCCGTATCACCATTGATGACGTCGTTGACGTAATCATTGAAGACGCGGGCGAAGCGGTGATGATGCCCGCAGGTCTGGACAGCGAGGAGGACACTTTCGCCCCGGTCATGAAGGCTTTCCGCGGGCGCCTGCTGTGGCTCAGTATCAATCTGGCAACCGCGTTCATCGCTGCCGCAGTAATCAACATATTCGAAGACACGATCGCCAAGGTGGTGGCGCTGGCAGTACTGATGCCGATCGTTGCGAGCATGGGAGGGATCGCCGGAACCCAGACGTTGACGCTGGTGATTCGGGGGATCGCCCTCGGCCACATCGGCCGCGCGAACCTTCGTTACCTACTCAATCACGAATTCTGGATCTCGGCGATTAACGGGGTCGTGCTGGCCGTGATCGTCGCCAGCGTGGCGAGTCTGGCATTCCAGGATCTGACGCTCGGCGCGGTGATTGCCGCCGCGATGGTCGTCAACCTGGTCACCGCGGCCGTTTCGGGCGTGTTTCTGCCCCCACTGCTACAGAAACTGGGGATCGATCCAGCGTTGGCAGGCGGCGTGATTCTCACCACCATTACCGACGTCATGGGGTTCTTCTCGTTCCTCGGTCTCGCGACCTGGGCCTACGCGTAGCTGCAGCACCGCGGGTCATCCACCGGCGACGGTCATCCCTTCCACGAGAATACTGGGCGCGCGAATATTGCCGCGCATATCCACGTCGGTGCCAATCTGCACAATGTCGTTCAGCATGTCCTTGAGGTTTCCCGCCACCGTGACTTCATGAACCGGGTAGGTGATCTCGCCCCCTTCGATCCAGAAGCCA
Organism: Candidatus Azotimanducaceae bacterium; assembly: GCA_965216695.1. Taxonomy (GTDB): domain Bacteria; phylum Pseudomonadota; class Gammaproteobacteria; order Pseudomonadales; family Azotimanducaceae. The sequence continues at coordinate 1,683,033 of OZ244212.1, forward strand.
GCCGCGCCGCGCGAGTAGTCACCCGTAACACCGTTTACGCCCTGACCCATCATCTCGGTAACGTAGAAGCCGGTGTCCATCATCTGCAGCAGCGCCTCGAAGCTCCGGGCATCACCATCGATGCAGACATTGTGGACGCCTCCTGCGTTACCCGTGGTTTCGAGCCCCAACTTGCGCGCCGAGTAGGCTGACAACACATAATTCGACACCACGCCGGATTCGAGAAATGGTTTCGGCGCAGTTGCGACGCCGTCGCCGTCGAACGCGGCACTTCCAGGCCACCCGGGACGCAGCGGTTCTTCCCTTAATGTCAGATGCGATGCCGCCACCCGCTCGGATAGTTTGTTCAGTAGAAACGACGCCTGACGGAACTGCGCGCCGCCGCTGATCGCACCCAGGTAATGGCTGACAAGCCCCCTTGCGAGCTGTGGGCAGAACAGCACCGGAAATCGCCCGGTAGGCGCTTTGCGCGGCGAGAGTTTGGCAAGCGTGCGCTCTGCTGCAACACGGCCCACGCTCGTGGCAGATTCGAGTCGCGCAGGGTCGCAATCACTGGTGTACCAGTAGTCCCTCTGCATGCCCGCCGCGTCCTCGGCGATCAACGTACAGCTCATGCCGTGACGGGTTGCCTTGTGTACCCCCAGAAATCCGTGTGAGTTGCCGTAAACCCGGAACGAGCGTTGCGTATTAACGTGCGCGCCATCCGAGTTGACGAGCCGCTCGTCAACTTCGAGTCCGGCCGACTCGCATTCGATCGCGAGTCGCTCGGCTTGAGACGCATCCAACGGCCACGCGCGATACATCTCCAGGTCCGGCAGATCTACGGCCATGCGTTCAGCGTCCGCGAGTCCGCAAAATGGATCTTCCTCGGTATACCTCGCGATGTTCAGTGCTGCGCGCACAGTTTCCGCAATAGCCTCGCGCCGCCCGTCCGACGTGCTCGCGCTACCTTTGCGCAGCCCGTCGTAGACGGTAATACCGAAACCGCGGTCCTTGTTGTATTCCACCGTCTCTAGCGTGCCTTTCCGCGCGCTGACGGACAGACCGACGTCATCGGCCGCGGAAACCTCGGCCGCCGATGCACCCTGCCGCTCGGCCTCGCGCAGAATGTCCGTTACCAGTTCGCGCAGTTCGTTCTCCGGATCCGTGTCCGCGGCAACGATGTTGGCTTCCGTAGTCATGTTTCTCGCTTTACCCCTGATAAGTACAATACGTGCAATGAGCACTGATCGGCCACATTCCGGTGCCGGTTCGGGTGAGAACGCCCCACCCAGCAAAACGCAGCGGAAGAAACAGGCCACCGAACTGCAGCAACTCGGTCGAGCCCTGGCCGAACTCAGCACGGCCGAGCGCGCCACGCTCGATCTTCCGTCCAACCTCGCGCGCGCAATCGACGACTATCTGCGGTTCCCGTCGCACGGTGCAAAACGGCGGCAGTTGCAGTTCATCGGCCGACTGATGCGCAACGTCGACGCCGAACGATTGCAGGCAGCGTTAGACGACCTGGCCGGTACATCCGCCGCAGCTATCCACCGCCACGCGTCCGTCGAGCGCTGGCGCGAACGGCTGCTGGCCGAGGATGCCGCGCTTGAAGCCTATCTGGATGCGCATCCGGCCGCCGACCGACCTGCGCTACGTACGCTGATCCGTTCGACGCGGCAAGCCGAAGAAGGCGGCCACGAACAGCAGCGCAAGCATCTGGCGCGAAAGCTGTTCCGCCAATTGATGGAAAATGAAACGCGTACACCCGACCCGCCTGGCAGCGATTGAGATCACCTGTTCTCACGCCTGTGTGCCACCGACCGTGATCTCGTCCACTTTCAACGTCGGCTGGCCGACACCCACCGGTACCGATTGTCCGTCTTTGCCGCAAACGCCGACACCTCCGTCGAGCGCCAGATCGTCCCCCACCATGGAAATCCGGTTCATTACATCCGGGCCGTTACCGATCAGCGTAGCGCCTCGAATTGGCGCACCGATTCGACCATTCTCGATGAGGTAGGCCTCGGTTGTAGAAAACACGAAGCGGCCCGACGTGATGTCAACCTGTCCACCACCGAAGTTTGCCGCATAGATGCCCTTCTTGACGCTTTCGAGGATCTCGTCCCGTGTGTGCGGACCCGGCTGCATGAAGGTATTCGTCATCCGCGGCAGCGGTAGATGCGCATAGGACTGGCGTCGACCATTTCCCGTCGGCGCCACATTCATCAGGCGCGCGTTCATCTTGTCCTGCATATAGCCCTTCAAGATGCCGTTTTCGATGAGAACCGTCGGCCCCGTCGGCGTACCCTCGTCGTCCACGGTCAGCGATCCACGACGCTGCTGCATCGACCCGTCATCGACAACGGTGCATAGTTTCGACGCCACCTGCTGACCGACGCGGCCCGAAAACGCAGAGCTGCCCTTACGGTTGAAATCGCCCTCCAATCCGTGCCCCACGGCCTCATGCAGCAGGACACCTGGCCAGCCGGAACCCAGCACCACCGTCATGGCACCCGCGGGCGCATCCACCGCATCGAGATTGACCATGGCGTTGCGAACCGCTTCATCGGCAAGCGCAAACCCGAACGTGTCGTTGGCGTAGTCACCGATCAGGCCCCGACCACCGCCGCCGGCAAACCCCCGCTCTCGGCGACCACCACGATCTACGATTACCGACACGTCCAATCGGCACAACGGCCGTACGTCAGCGCTCATCGTCCCGTCACTCGCCATCACCAGCATACTTTCGTGACTTGCACTCAACCGCACCGTCACCTCTGTGACGCACGGATCGAGTGATCGCGTGTATCGATCAATCCGCTGCAGGAGTTCCACTTTTGCCGTGTCCGCCAGCCCGGCGATCGGATCGTCGGATCCATACATAGTCACAGCGGACGGCGTCGACCAGGCCGGCGTAACTGCACTCTGGCCCGACCTTGCGATGGATCGCGCCGCATCCGTCGCGTGTTCGAGCGCATCGATTCGGATGTCCTCGGCATACGCAAAACCCGTTTTTTCTCCATGCAACGCGCGCACGCCGACCCCCCGGTCGACGCTGAAGGCCCCGTCTTTGACAATTCCGTCCTCCAGAGACCAGGACTGCGCGCGCTGGTGCTGAAAAAAGACTTCGCCCACATCCACACCCCGGGCGACGAGCCGTCCGATCAATCGCTCCACATCCGATTGTTCGATTCCCGCCGGCTGCCACAGTTGAGATTGCGCCGATTCGATAATGTCGTTCATCCGTTCCCTATGTCCGTTCGCACCGTAGGTGCGGGATCCGTTCGCACCGTAAGTGCGGGATCCGTTCGCGCCGTTGGTCCGCTACTCCGCCGCTCGGCTGAGTTGCAACGCATCTTCTTCCGACTGCTGGGCCGTGCTGTCCTCTGCCCCTTCCAACGATTCCCGCGTATCAACTCCCTCATCGGCAGAGATGCCGGTATCGGTCTCGCCTGGTTCCGGGTCGTCTCCGGAGACCGGTGTTTCCGACCCGCTGACCGGAGGCACCTCGCTCATCTTGTTGTCGAATACGCTCAACAATTCTACCTGCGGATCTTCGAGTGTTCCCGTAACCGAATACTTGGCGCTCGAGAACTGCTCCAGCGGCTTGCGCAAGACACGTTCGCCAAGCAGCACCGACAGCCCCGCAATTGGGTTCGCCAGCGCAACGTAAGTAGCGTACCAGGGCAATCCGCTGCTTACCGGGAGGGTAAGAATCATTTCGTTGTGCAAGGACTCGTCGTTCAGATTGACGTCTCCGTGCAGCCGCATCTTGCTACCGGTGCCGTGGACCTCCATCGGCCGCGTAAACCGCAGAAGTCCTTCGTCCAGAGAAAACGCGGCTTCGAGATGTTCGAAGCTGACCCCTTTTCCTGTTACGTCCGAAAAGTCGAAGTTGATGCGCCGAGTAATTGCGGAAAAATTGAGCAGCGAGAAGATCTTCGTCGCGTTGTTACCCTGAGCCGCTTCCGCGAAGTAGCCTTCCTCCGCATTGACCTCGGCGTTGCCAACCAGCCGCAGCATATCGACGTTCACCGGTGAACCGGGCCAGACGAGCTGCCCCGCGAGGGTGGCGCTTTTGGTCACCACACTCGGGGCATAGCCCCAATGCGGCAAGACGTCTGCCAGATTGGTCGCAACGACCGCCCCGGAGAACGACGAATGGTTGGTACCGCCGTGCCAGAACACTCCGGCTTCGGACGCAATGTGCAGATCACGAAAGCGTGCTTCGAGGCCGCCGAACCGCACCCCTTCAGGGAGCGGCATGATCCGAAAACGCCAGCTCCCGAAGTCGTCTTCGTCCACGTAGATCTTGTCGATGTTGACCGTCGCGGCCGGCAGCAGTTCGATCATCTCCACCGAGAAAGGATCCTCTGCAGCTTCTCCCGGCGGAGGCTCCGGTGCAGCGGGCACTCTTATGTGCGCCAGGTCGACCGCCATCAGCGTATCGGGGGTCACGCTCGCGTCACCGTCCAGATTGTCTCCAAGCACCGCCAGGTCGAATGCGTCCGGTCCGGCAAACGTGCCATTGATTCGTGAATCCGGAAACACGACCTCGGAAATCGAAAACTCACGAATAACGAAATCCTGAAACCGGAAGGGCGCTGGCATCGGCGCCGAGTCTGCACCGCCGATCCAGTTACTGAGTTCGAACCGATCGAGCGAACCGACGATCAGAATATCGCCCGAGCCGCGACGCCACGCGGGGGCGTCGCGATAGACGCCGATGGCGCCGGACGTCAGAACGTCATCTACTGCCAGCTCCACATGCAGAGGGCCGGACCTCAGGTCCAGAAAGTTGTGCGTTTCGTTGAAGTGAACTACGGCCAGCGTGTTGCGCGGTACGTCTGCGCGTTTGCGCAACTCGCCGGGAAAATCCAACCCCAGACCTACGAGGTTCGAGCGCACGGTCATGTGTGGTTCGGACGCACTCGACGACGTGCCTGACGCTACCGGAAGCACCAGTTCCGCCGCAAAGTCGAACTCACCCGATGCGAGCCCGATGTCGGCCACATCCAGCACCTCGAACAGATCCACGTGATCGCCGCGACCCCGAATCTCGATCGCAATGGCATCCGGCGTCGGCACCACGCGCATCTGCGCCGGACGTTCGAACAGTTGCGCCGATAGCGTGTCAGACGCAAGCCAGTGTGGCGAACGGAACGAACCCTCGCCGGACATCGCCGCAAGCTCGATTCGATACTCCGGCATGGCCAGGTCTAGCGCAGCGGTCGAGAAGTGCATGTCCACATGCACCGACTCTCCCGACACATCCGCCTCCAACGGGACCAGCAATCGCCCCTGCATCTGCAGATTACCTACCGCGGACCAGTCTGCAGAGACGAAAGGCAACTGTTGGTGCAACGGCGAATTGACGACGTAGTGCAACGCCGCCGAACCCGGCACTTGGGTATCGAAATCCACCGTGATTCGCTTCGCCGAGTCATCCACATCGACCACGGCGTCTTCGAAACGAATGTCGAGTGTCCGTCCCGAGGAAACGTCCGCGTGAACGCGCTGCCCCGCCACGTGAAAGGTTGCATTCACCTGGTCGACAGGCGGCCAGTCGGGATGATACTGAACGCTCACGCCATCAGCCCGACTCACGAGCTCCGCGCGCCGCGAAAAGTCGTTGGGGGACGTTACGACTGCACCTTGATACGCAAAGCCGACGGAACGAGCCTCGCCACCCTGAGGCGCGGTCTTCAGCCAGTTCAGCAAGGCTTCATTCAATCGGTGGGGCGCAAACAGCTTCGCATCAGCGATACCCACGCGGTCGACGGCCGCGCGAATGAACAGATGCTGTGACGCCGGGTCCGGTTCCCGGCTTAAGCCGAATGCTCCCTGAGCGGCAGACGCGCCCTGCGGCAACGCAAGCGACAAGTCCAGCTGTTGACCCGTGAGGCCGAACGAGCCTGCGTCGAACCAGCCTTCCAGGTGCGCGTCGATGGCAGCAAGTTGCCAACCCGAATCAAACACGTCCGGAAACGCAATGTATGCATCCGTGCCCAGAACACGAACCGCAATCTGATCGATCGTGCCGTACAGCGACCCTTTGCCACCGACCAGATGAGGTACGCCTTTGTACGGCGAGATATTCAGGCTCTCGAAGTCGGCCGCGTACCCGGGCAAGCCGTCGGCGTGGCGCAAAAATGCGCGAACGTTGCGCAATTGCCCGGCGGGGTCGAGCCCATTGAGCCAGTCCGAAAGTTGCGGATCGAGCCGCGCCGCACCCAGGAACTCGGTCGCATCGGCGACATCCAGCGTCTGGGCTGCAACCCATGTGACCGCAGCGTCCCGGCGGACGGTGACTACAGGCAGCGTAAACGACGTACTGCCAGCATCGAATTGCAGATTCCGGGCCAACAGCGCGATGCCATCGCCCACGTTGCCGGATACTGCAAACGCCACATCCACCGGAACCTTGGCAGGACGCGTAACGCGTGCCTTGGCAATCGTCCCGGATACGTGCATCGCATCGCTGTCGCCGCTGATGTCGACGCGCGCGGCGAGCAGTTCCAAACCGAGGCTGGACAAGCCGCCGGGTTCCAGTTTGAAATCCTGCGCGGCGAACGTGCCGCGAGCTGCCCCGTCCACCGACTCGTCATAACCAAAGGTGAACGCACCGCCTTCGGTATCGCGCAACCGACCCCGAATGCTATGCGCACCCAGACGATTCTGCCCCTGCAGCTCGGCACGCACCTGCTGCCGCTGGTCGGATTCGCCGCCGACCTCAAGGCGCGCGGACACGGATATCTGATCGCTGTGTGTAAGCGTTGTGCTCCAGTCGCGATCGCCGGGAGGAAGACCGGCAAACTGCAGCCCACCGTCGGGCAGCGCACGAACGCCTATCCAGCCATCGGCAACCCGCAGGTCGCGAAAGACCGGCGCACGGCGCACGAGCGACTCCAGCGTATCGAGTTCCACGCGCACACCCGTCAGCACCCCATCCGGCAACGTGACCGATTCAAGCCGAACGACTGGGTTGAACCAACGCCAGGAACCTCTTACACCTCGAATCTGCACGCCCTCTGGCAGGCGTGATGCGACCAGCGGCGTGTCTTCGGAAAGCCCATGCATCGTGACCCGGCCGACCGTCGAGGCAACAGCAACAACGCACACGAGCGCCGTCAGGAGCCGAAATGCCGTCTTCAGCACCGCGTAAGCCACCGCTGAAACCACTGTTGCTGTACATCAACCATATCCAGGGCCTGTTCCAACTGCCCTACTTTCAGACCACGGCAGCTGCATAAAACTCCGTGGGTACTCAGCGTTCGGCGCCCTCGACGAGCATCAGATCGAATTGCCCGGGGCGGCAGCTCGGCTCCACCTGAATCCGGATCTCGCGCCCCACCATCTGCGCCAACTCATCCAGAAACTGTGCATCTTCGTCGAGCAACCGGTCCACAACGCCTTCTGAGGTACGAATCAGATACTCGCCCACCGCTGGCTTGTCTGCGCAGCGACGTTCAGCATCACGCATCACCGCACGAAAGATCTCGATGCAGGTTGTGTTAGAGCTCGGCACGCGCCCGGCCCCGTCGCAGCCCGCACAGGGCTCGCACAATTGCTGCACGAGGCTCTCTCGCGTTCGCTTACGGCTCATCTGTATCAGGCCGAAGGACGAAAACGGCTCGATGCGTGTACGAGCCGGATCGTTTTCCGTTGCTTTCTCCAGCGCGCGCAGCACCTGGCGCCGATGCTCCTCAACTTCCATGTCAATGAAGTCGATCACGATCAGTCCGCCGAGATTGCGCAACCGCAACTGCCGCGGGATGGCCCCCGCAGCCTCAAGGTTAGTGCGAAAAACTGTCTCTTCGAGATCGCGGACACCAAGGTACGCGCCGGTATTTACGTCGATCGTCGTCATCGCCTCGGTCTGCTCGATCACGAGGGATCCGCCGGACTTCAACGGCACGTGTTTGCCAAGGGCCCGACGAATCTCTTTATCGATACCCCGGGCCGCAAACGCGGACGTCCGCCCCGTGTCGAGCACGACCCTGTCGGCAAGTTCCGGAACAAATTCATTCACGAAACGCATCACCCGCTCATGGGTCGTCCGGTCGTCCACGCGGATTTCTGTCAACTCGGCACTCACGAGATCGCGAATCACACGGATCTGCATCGGCAGTTCGCCATACACCAGCGCCGGCACACCCGCGTGTCGCCGCTTCTCCATCACCCGATCCCACAGCCGGCTCAGAAACCGCGCATCCGCCGTGAGCGTTTCCTCATCAAGTCCCTCGGCGGCCGTCCGGGCAATGAAGCCGGTCGGCATCGCGAGCGACTCTCTCACTCGTTCGATCGTCTGCTTCAGCCGGTCCCGCTCACCGTCCTCGTCAATCCGTTGGGAAACACCCACATGATCGTTGAACGGCATCAGCACGAGGTACCTCGACGGCAGCGCAATCTGACTCGTCAGCCGCGCTCCCTTGGTCGAAATCGGATCTTTCAGGATCTGGACCATGAGTTCCTGACCCGGGTGCAGCAATGACCGGATATCCGGACGTACATCGCCGTCGTCGGGCCGGAACCGCGTGTCAGAGAGATCGTTGACGTGCAGAAAGCCCGGCCGTTCCAGGCCCACATCGACGAACGCCGCCTGCATACCGGGCACCACGCGGTCAACCCGGCCAACGTAGATGTTCCCGGTCACGGTCGCGTAGTCCGACCTCGCAAAGTGGACCTCCTGCACGCTACCGTCCACCAGCAACGCCAGGCGTGTCTCGAACGACGTGGCGCTGATCAGTACTTCTTCGGTCATCGCGGTGTCGAGTGTCCCGGGTGCATACGATTGTGCCACGTATCCCACCCCGCAGCGCACAACAGATGCTCCGTTTCGGCAAGCGGCAGACCAACAACCCCGGAATAGCTGCCTTCGAGGCGGCTCACGAACATTCCGGCCAGGCCCTGAATTGCGTATCCGCCCGCCTTGTCACGCCCCTCCGCCAGGTTCGTGTACGCGACGATCTCGGAAGCGTCGATTGCGCGGAAGGTTACCGTGGAGCGGACCACCGTGGTTTGGGCGTCCGAGTCCGAACGCGCGCATACGGCGGTGAGCACGAGGTGCGAGCGCCCCGACAACGCCTCAAGCATCGACCGGTGGTCGTGCACGTCAAGCGGCTTGCCAAGAATGCGCGCATCCAGCACCACCACCGTATCCGCGCCCAGCGTCAGCCAACCGGGCTCGTGCACAGCGGCACTCTTGCTTATTGCAAGACGCTTGACGTAATCATCGGCCGACTCCGATCGTCCAACGGTCTCGTCCACGTGCGGGGCCCGCACCGAGAATTCGAAACCAAGCTGCGTCAGCAGTTCCGCGCGCCGAGGTGACGACGAGCCGAGTACGAGCGGAACGCCCGAAAGTTGCTCCGGCGCGGTCACTCCACCCGGTACCGGAGTTTCAGGTTCTGCAGAAACACGAACAGAAACGGCCAGATAACGGCGCTGATCAACGCAGGCAGCACTACCAGCGGTGTCCAGGGTCGGCCTTCGAGCGAATTGTGTAGAAACATCCGGATCAGTTCACCGGCAAGCACCAGCAGAAACACGACCCCCGCCTGCTGTAATACCGAGTACATAAGCAACCGCTCATGAAACCGCCAGCCAACGTATGTGATTGACGCGAACAACAGTCCGTTGGTGCCGAGGACATCGCCAACGAGTACATCCGCAAAAAAGCCCAGCCCCCAGGCGATGATAAGGCCCACCCGTCCCGGCAGCTCGATCACCCAGAAAAACAGTATCATCATCAGCCAAGCGGGACGCAGCCACCCCAGCCACGACGGCCAATCGGCCGGCAGGCTGAGAATTGCCAACCACATCGATACGATAACGCTCAACGCAATCAGCCAACCGCCGTTGCCCGGATTCATCCGTCCTCTCCGCGTTCGAACACCACCAACACATGCCGCGATCGGTCGAGCAGCGCGCTCGGACGCACCACGACCTGAGCGAACGGGTTGCGGGGATCGACAACGAGCGATTGCACCAGACCAACCGGGTAACCGCGCGGAAAACGCCCCCCCAAACCGGAACTGACCACTAGATCGCCCTCGCGAATGTCCGCGGTCACCGGTACGTACTCGAGCTCCAATCGGCCGAAGTCACTGGTACCGCCGGCGATGGCGCGGAATCCATTCCGTACGATCTCGACCGGGACAGCATGGGACACATCGGTTACCAGCAACACCTCGCTGGAATACGCGGCCACGTCGATGATCTGACCGAACAAGCCTTCCGCATCGATCACGGCCTGACCGATTCCGATCCCATCCGTCGAGCCTTTGTCGATCACGATGCGGTGTGTGTCCGGTGCCGGAACGATCTGCAACAGTTCGGCAACAATGACGTCCTGCTCGAGTGTCTGGCGGCTGCCGAGCAGCTCGCGGAGACGCGCGTTTTCGGTAATCAGAGCTTCGTACAGCTGCGTCTTCTGCGTCATCGCGAGCAGCTGCGCTTCGAGTTCAGCGTTGTGCTGGGCGAGGGATTCCCTATTCTCGAACCATCCGCCGAGCACGCCGGTTACCCCGTACGGGGCATAGGCGAGATAACGTAGAGGCGTGAGCGCGGTACCCAGTCCGAATCGAACGGATTCCAACACACGCGTGTTGGCGTCGAGCATCATCGACGTGACGGAAAGCATCGCCAGCGCGCACAGGAGATAACCGGCGCCCGAGCGCCTTACAAACAGCGCTTTGATGGTCCCAGGACCTCATGCCAAGGTGTTCAGCTACTGCGTGCTCAACAGATCCGCGTTTCCTGCCTGATCCATGAGCTCCAGCGCGATACCGCCGCCACGGGCTACGCACGTGAGCGGGTCGTCCGCAATGATCACCGGAAGACCGGTTTCTTCCGCAAGCAGGATGTCCAGATCGCGCAGCAGCGCGCCGCCGCCAGTCAGGACCATTCCCGTCTCAGCGATGTCGGATGCCAACTCGGGCGGACACTGCTCGAGCGCGCCCTTGACCGCCTGCACAATCATCGACAACGGTTCCTGCAATGCTTCGAGAATTTCGTTGCTGTTGATGGTAAAGCTGCGCGGAACACCTTCGGCCAGGTTACGTCCCCGCACATCGATCTCACGCACTTCCTTCTGCGGATAGGCAGCGCCAATCTCCTGCTTGATTCGCTCGGCCGTTGCTTCGCCGATGAGGCTCCCCTGCGTGCGACGAACATACGCCACGATGGCTTCGTCCAGGCGATCGCCGCCGACGCGAACCGTGTCCGAATACACCACGCCATTGAGCGAAATGATCGCAACCTCGGTCGTACCGCCGCCGATGTCCACTACCATGGTGCCGACGGCTTCGTGTACCGGCAAGCCCGCGCCAATAGCCGCAGCCATCGGCTCCTCAACAAGCCGCACATCACGAGCGCCCGCAGACATCGCGCTTTCACGAATCGCGCGCCGCTCCACCTCGGTGGATTTGCAGGGCACGCATACCAGAACCCGCGGACTCGGGCGGATGAGAGAGTTCTCATGCACCTTGCCGATGAAGTGCTTGAGCATCCGTTCCGTAACCATGAAGTCCGCGATTACGCCGTCCTTCAACGGCCGGATCGCCGTGATATTACCCGGGGTACGACCGAGCATCCGCTTAGCGTCCAGGCCAACAGCAGCCACGCTCTTCTGATTGCCCTGAATACGGATGGCCACCACCGAGGGTTCGTTGAGCACGATCCCCTGATCGCGCACATAGATGAGGGTGTTGGCAGTACCCAAATCAATGGACAAATCTCGCGAAAAGAGACCGCGAATGAACTTCAACATCTGCCGAGCGTCACTTACCGAACCTGATGGGTACCGGACATGAATGAAAATTCGGGATATTCGGGGCTGGAAATCCGATCCAGCCAGCGAACCCGGTCGGGGTGCCGTGAGGCCTTCGAACGGCGCGGGTACTCTAGCAAAGATGCCCGCGGGTCGCATCCGACCTGAGTCACATCGCACGCGTTCGCAGCCAGCGACAACACCCAAACGAACAGGGGTTCGCAACCTTACAGTGATCCATTAGGCTAAACGCATGATTGATATCGAAAGGCTCTGCCAACTCGCATCCCTGCGCCTGGACGACGCCGAGCGCGCGCGCGCACTCGAGGACCTCGAAGCGATCGTCACAATGATCGACGCGATGCAGCGGGTACCCACTGACGGAGTCGAACCGCTGGCGCAACCCTTCGCCGACGAGCAGCATCTGCGTGAGGACAGGGTTACCGAAGACGATCAACGCAGCGCTCTGCAGACCGGCGCACCCCACGTCCGCGACGGCTACTACATCGTGCCCCGGGTCGTCGAGTAGTCCGTGTTTCAGAGCGCAACTGAACAGCTGGCCGCACTTCGGCGCGGCGACGTATCGAGCGTCGAACTGACACGTGACTATCTCGCTCGCATTGAGCGGTTGAACGAACGTCTCGGCGCATTCGTCACCGTGGACGCTGACGCGGCAACCCGAAGCGCCGCCCAAGCCGACGAAGCTCGCTCGGCGGGCGTCGGCGGCGTGCTGTGCGGCTTGCCGGTCGCACTGAAGGATCTGTTCTGCGTTGCGGGAACCCGGACGACGTGCGCATCGAAGATGTTGGCGGACTTCGTTGCGCCGTACGACGCAACGGTCGCGGAGCGATTGAATGCGTCCGGTGCCGTGATGCTCGGCAAAACCAATATGGACGAGTTCGCGATGGGCTCGTCCAACGAAACAAGCCACTTCGGGGCAGCGGTTAATCCGTGGGACCCGCAACGCGTCCCCGGAGGTTCCTCCGGAGGCTCCGCGGTTGCGGTCGCCGCCGGCTTGTGCAGCGCAGCCGTGGGTACCGACACCGGCGGCTCCATCCGACAGCCCGCCGGATTCTGCGGCATAACCGGGTTGAAGCCCACGTACGGCAGCATTCCGCGTTTCGGCATGGTCGCGTTTGCATCCAGCCTCGACCAGGCTGGGCCCATGACCCGGTCGGCCGAGGACGCGGCCCTCCTGTACCACGTGCTCGCAGGTTTCGACCCCCGGGATTCAACCAGCAGCCGCCACAACGGCACCTGGCTCGACACACCCGACCAGGAGCTGCCGGAAGCTGCGCACGTACCGCTCACAATCGGCGTCCCCGCCGAGTACTCCGCGGTGCTGTCGGAAGCGTCCGCGGCGATACTCGAACGCACGATCAAGCAGTTCGAACAACTGGGCGCTACGGTACGCGAGGTGTCATTGCCGCACACTGACAGCGCGATTCCGGCGTACTACGTCATCTCGGGCGCCGAAGCCTCCACCAATCTCTCCCGCTACGATGGCGTCCGTTTCGGACACCGCGCGAACGACTGCGACTCGATTGAACAACTCGTGTCGGCATCGCGAACCGAGGGCTTCGGTGCGGAGGTGAAGCGCCGCATCCTCACAGGCACGTATGCGCTGTCGGTCGGCTACTACGACGCTTACTATCTGAAAGCCATGCGCTTGCGCCGCCTGATACAGCAGGATTTTCTGACGGCCTTCGACGAAGTCGACCTGATCCTCACACCAACCACGCCAGGTCCGGCCTTCCAACTGGGAGCGGTTGCGGATCCTGTCGAGATGTACCGCCAGGACGTATTCACGGTGCCGGCCAGTCTTGCCGGATTGCCCGCAGTGTCTTTCCCGGCCGGCACGATCGAAGCACTGCCTGTCGGCGCGCAGCTGATCGCGCCGCCGTTCGCGGAGCAACGATTGCTGGAAGCCGCGCACGCGTTCCAGCAGAACACCGATCATCACCTGAACACTCCGAAGCTCGCGCAATGAACTGGCAGCCTGTAATAGGACTCGAAGTACACGTGCAGCTTGCAACGCGCAGCAAGATGTTTTCCGGCGCGTCTACAGCGTTCGGCGCCGCACCGAACACCCAGGCCTGCGCTGTCGACCTCGGGCTACCCGGTGTGTTGCCGGTGATCAACGAGAACGCGGTGCTGATGGCCATTCAATTCGGCCTCGCAATCGGAGCCGAGGTGAACCCGTTATCCGTGTTCGACCGGAAAAACTATTTCTACCCCGATTTACCCAAGGGGTACCAGATCAGCCAGTTCTCCGATCCGGTCGTGGGGTCCGGTCAGATCGACATCGAACTGGACGGCGGCACTACGCGAACCGTTCGGATCACCCGCGCGCACCTGGAGGAAGACGCGGGCAAATCCGTGCATGATCTGTACCCCGGCGAAACCGCGATCGATCTGAACCGAGCTGGAACGCCGCTGCTCGAGATCGTGTCGGAGCCGGATCTCACCAGCGCCGCCGAAGCGGCCGCATACTTCCGTACCCTGCACGCGCTCGTTCGTTATCTGAAGATCTGCGACGGCGACCTCTCACAAGGCAGCATGCGCTGCGACGCGAACGTGTCCGTCCGACCGACCGAGAGCGACCCATTGGGAGTCCGCACGGAGATAAAGAACGTCAACTCGTTCCGCTTCCTGGAACGCGCGATCGACTTCGAGATTGAACGACAGATCGCCGTTCTGGAAAGCGGCGGCCGCATCACGATGGAGACCCGGCTTTACGATCCCGACCGTGACGAAACCCGGCCCATGCGTAGCAAAGAAGAAAGCGACGACTACCGTTACTTTCCCGACCCCGACCTTCGGCCGCTGCGGCTCGACGACGCGCTGATCAAACGTGCCCGCAACGCGATGCCGGAGATGCCTTCAGCGAAACGGGCGCGTTTCGCTACCGAACTGGCTCTGAACGACTACGATGCCAGCTGGCTGACGCGCGATCCCGACGTTGCCGACTTCTTCGAGGCTGCGCTCGCGATCGCCGGAAATGCAAAACTCACCGCAAACTGGATGATGGGCGATCTCGCTGCCGAACTGAACCGGCGCGAAGCCGACATCGACGCAAGCCCAATCACCCCGGTCCAGCTCGGCCAGTTGGTGCAACGCATCGACGATGGAACCATCTCATCGAAGATTGCAAAGCGGGTTTTCGAACTCTGTTGCGAGCAGGGTCCTGGAGCGTCCGTCGACTCGGTGATCGCCGAGGAGGGATTGCAGCAGATGTCCGACACCGGCGAGTTACAACGAATCGTTTCCGAACTGATCGATGCCAACCCTGCACAGGCAGAACAGTTCAGAAACGGCAAAGAAAAGGTGCTGGGTTTCTTCGTCGGGCAGGTAATGCGGGCAACGCGGGGTAAAGCGAACCCTCAGCAGGTCAACGAGCTGGTGCGCGACGCGTTGCGTAACGGGTGATGTCGCCGCAATTCAAACGGTGTGCTGCAGAAACTCCTTCGCAGCTCGCAGCACGTCGCGGCGGCTGATCTGCCCAACCAGCCTCCCGCTTGCGCCTACCACAGGATAACGGCGGCGGTGTTCGTCATCAAAACGTTGTGCCAGCGCGTAGATGTCCATGTCCGGTGAGACCGTGTCCACCGGTGAGCGCATGTAGTCCGCAACGATCCCTGCGCCCTCGTCGTAGTAACTGTCCTGGATCACGATTTTCATCAGATCCACTTCGGAAAGAATACCGAGCAGCCGGCCGTCCTCATCCACCACCGGTGCACCGGAGATCTTACGTTCCAAAAACGTCGCCATCGCCTCTACAACGTTGGTGTGCGGAGCGAAGGTAATCAATCGCCGCGTCATGTAGTCCGATACCTTCACCGATCGCATAGCTGCCCTCCAGAGCGGCCGACAATGGCCCTGCACCGGATCATCCTACCACCATCGAACCAGAGCACCCCAACAGAGTGCCAAACATAGTATCCTTCGGGATTGCGCTTATGCGGCATTGCACAAAACGCAAAGAAACCCGAAACGAACAAAACAAGCACCGAAACAAGACCCAAAACAGAACAAATATACGGTACAGCCAGTGAAAGAGAGGCATAGATGAGCGACAAACCACTGCCTGCAGTCGGTTTCCTTAAGATTCCCGACGACGGCGATCCCTACCTGGAAGGACAGAAATGCGGCGCCTGTGGCGCGACCTTTCTCGGCAAGCGCGATGTTTGCTCGAAGTGTGGAGCGCGCGACCAGATGAGCGCCATTAAGCTTCCAGATACCGGCAACCTCTACTCGTTCTCGATCGTGCACCGATCGTTTCCGGGCATTGACGTTCCGTACATCAGCGCAATCGTCGATCTGGACGATGGCACCGCGATCAAGGGCAACCTGATCAACGTGGAGCCCGACCCGGCGAACATCGAATTCGGCATGCCGGTGGAAGTCGTCTACGGCGACGCCCTCGGGCGCAAAGACAAGGAAGGGAACTCTTACCTTGCCTACTTTTTTCAACCTCGGTCAGCTTGAAGGAGGCTAACCCATGAGTGACGCATATATTGTTGGCGTAGACATGATCAAATTCGGTCGGTTTCCAGATCGAACCGTGCCCAACATCGGTGCCGAGGCGGCGCTGCTGGCACTGGACGACTGCGGGCTGACCATCCATGACATGGAGGCGTTGTACTGCGGCAACCTCGGCCAGGCGAGCGGCATGGTTGGCCAACGAATTCTGCAGGAGATCGGCCAGACCGGCATTCCGGTGGTCAACGTCTCCAACGCATGCGCAACCGGTGCCACCGCGTTTCGCGAAGCGTGGGCAGCAGTGAAGGCGGACCTGTACGACATCGTGCTCGCAGTCGGTGTAGAGCAGATGGGTAAGGGCCTGCTAGGCGGTGCCGGCGGCGGCACCGGCATTCCCAAGGAAGGCCTGTTCGGTTCCGGCACCATGCCGGCCGTGTTTGCCGAAGCGGGTATGGAACACAGCCGTAAATACGGCACTACGTTCGAGCAGTTCGCAAAGGTGTCCGTGAAAAACCATCACCACAGTACGCTGAATCCCAAGGCGATGTATCAGATCGAAACGCCCCTGGATGTCGTGATGAACGCCGAGATGATCTCGTACCCCAACACGAAGTTGATGTGCTCAGTAAACGTCGACGGCTCTGCCGCTGCCGTGATCTGCACGGAGAAGAAGGCGAAAGAGCTGGGACTGATGGACCGCGCGGTGAAAGTCCGGGCGTCGGTGCTAACGTCCGACCCGTGGCAGGAACGCGACCTGGTCATGCCGGACGTCAACACCTGTACCCGCAGGGCCGCGGCTGCAGCATACGAAATGGCGGGCCTCGGGCCCGACGACGTCGACCTTGTGGAACTGCACGACTGCTTTGCTACCGCGGAGATTCTGCACTACGAGAACCTCGGCCTCTGCGCCGATGGGGAAGCGGGTCGCATGATCGACGAAGGCGAGGTGGCTCTGGGTGGCAGGGTTCCGGTCAACGTGTCTGGCGGTCTGCTGTCGAAAGGACATCCGCTCGGCGCGACCGGCATCGCCAATATCTACGAAGTCAGTACGCATCTGCGCGGCGAAGCCGGCGCGCGCCAGGTTGAAGGCGCAAAAATCGGCATGACCCACGTAATCGGTCTGGGCAGCGCCTGCGGGATTCACATCCTCGAGAAGGTCTGAACCGAGTCTGACATCGCATCCGGTGCTGGGCAGGTCACGGCCCGTCCAGCGCTGTCGGCGACCGTCCAGCGCTTCCGGAACGGAGCACTATCATGCGCATCGGCGTAGTGAGCGATACGCACAACAATCTGAAAAACGTACAGCGGATCGTTGACCTGTTCAACGAGTCGGCCGTTGACCGCGTGATACATACCGGCGACATCACGCAAGCGAAAACCCTCGATGTCTTCGGCGCACTGACGATGCCGATGCATGGTGTTTTCGGCAACAACGACGTGGAGCGCGAGACCCTCGATGCAGCCATTCTTGCCAATGGTTTCCGCTTCGTCGAACCGCCTCTGCAATTGACCTGGCACGATCGAACGATCATCGTCGTGCACGACCCACGCGAATTCGAAGGTCACCTAACCGCCACGCACGAGCTGGCGCTGCACGGTCACACGCATTTGCATCGAGAAGTGCGCCGGGGCCACCAGCTCATCTACAACCCCGGCGAATGTGCCGGCCACATGGCAGGACTGAACGCCATCGGGATCGTGGATCTGGCGTCGCTGTCCACGCAACTGCTGAAGTTCTGACCCGCTCAGGCGTCCGACAGACGTTCGAACAGTTGCCTGATCCGCGCCGCGTTCAGCCCCAGGTCGCTCTGGCCAACCCGGCTGACGCTGCGCACGTCAACGCGGGACCCACCTTCCGAGGTGGGTCTCACGCGCACGGCAACATCGTCTTTGAACCCGAACCAGAAGGTCGTATCCACGGCTTCCACGAGCCCTTCGCCCCCGCTCACGAACGTGTTCACCACGTCCAGTCCCATCGATTCCAGCACCTCGCCTACGCGCTCCACCACCGCATCCACCGGCGCTGCCAACGTGAGCGATTTAAGGAACGGATACGCCGCCTGCTGTTGCGGCGCGAGCGTTGCAGCGTCGTAATCGAGCGGGTTGCTGTCGGCACCACGCAGCCCGATGACTTTGTCGAACTGCGGCGGATCCGCCGTATCGGTGGTGATGTTGTGAATTTGCGGTACCGAAGATGCACGATAAAACTGCAGTCCCATCAGCGCGACCACCAGCGCAGACAACACCATGCCGATCGCAAGCGGCCCCCGATCGGCCGCGTATCCCCGCCGTCGCGCAATCACGTACCCGATCAGCCCGCCGACCAGTCCGATCGTCGCCAGCAGGGTCCCGGCCGCAAGAAACAGGAAACCAATACCGAACGGCCATAGGCCGAATCGCGCTCCGAGCGCGCCCAGCGGAAGCAGCACCACCCCGATCACCGCCCCGATGTAGATGGCCTTCGACCACCAGTGTCCGTCGGATTCCGCCGCACGGTTCGTCATGTCGAGCCCTATTCCCACTAACGTTGGCGCTACGTTAGGCACGCGGTACCGATCACGCAAGCCCCTGCCGCAAAGCGCTCCCAACGGACGACGTGCACGCGCCCCCACACGTAGAATGCGTGGTCTGTCCGCCACGGTCGCCCGCCATGCTACGCGTCGAACTCGCCAGGCTGCTACGCCTGTCGATCCCCATCATCTTTGCCCAGCTTTCGCAGATGGGCATGGGCGTCCGACGGCGCACGCGCGTAGCGCGGCTATTCCCGAATGAGGCGTCTTGTTTACGTTTGGTGAGCGCTGTGTTGATGGAGATTGCGGAAGATTGGCAGACCGCCGACAAACGGGGCGTGTGAGCGCGGTGTTGCTCAATCGCCACGGTCGCGATGACCTGAGCGCGCCGGAATCACGCTGGGTGGCAATCTCTACTGGCCGCTGCTCTTCCTGGTGGCGGGGATTGTGATGGCCGTAACCCCAACGGTGTCGCAACTGCATGGCCGCGGACAGTCGCCAGAAGCCGGCGAGATCGTGCGTCAAGCGCTCTGGATTGCGCTGCTGGGCGGGTGCGTGCTGATTCTCTGCATGAACAACGCCGAGCCCGTATACCGGCGAATCGGCGTCGACCCCGTCGCCATTCCCGTCGCGACCGCATACCTCAATGCGCTGTCGTTCGGCGTACTGCCGGTACTCGGGTACTTCGCGTTACGTTACCTGTGCGAGGGTCTGTCGTGGACGACTCCGGCAATGGTGATTGCGCTCGGCGCGCTGATCACCAAGATCGGTCTGAACTACGTGCTGATACACGGCAAGCTCGGCATGCCGGCACTCGGCGGGGTCGGCTGCGGCTGGGCCAGCGCCATCGTGGCCACCGGGCAGCTGGTGGCGATGGTCCTCGTCGTGCGTTTCTCTCGAATCCGCATCAGCGGATTATTCGATCGCTTCAGCCCTCCGCACTGGCCAACGATTCGCCGGCTCGTGAAACTCGGCGTACCCATCGGTTTGGCAACGTCACTGGAAATGGCCGTGTTTTCGGCGACAACCCTGATGATCGGCACGCTGGGCGTAACACAGGTTGCGGCCCATCAGATTGCGATGAACATCGGCGGCCTCGCGTTCATGTTGCCACTGGCCCTCGGCATGGCCGCCTCGATCCGCGTCGGTTTCAACGTTGGTTCGGGCGATATCGCCGCAGCTCGGCGCAGCGGCTGGGTTGCCATCGGCCTGTCCGCTGCATTCGCGTTTCTGGCCGCCGGAATGATCTTCTGGGGCCGGTCGGCCCTTGCGGGGTTGTACACCAACGAACCGGAGGTGTTGGCGCTCGCCTCCCAGCTGCTGGTGTTTGTCGCGGTCTTTCAACTGTTCGACGATACCCAGGGTACAGCGATAGGTGCGTTGCGCGGCTTCAAGGACACCCGCACGCCTGCTGCGACCGCGCTCGTAGCCTATTGGCTGATCGGATTTCCGGTGGGCGTAACGCTCGGCTTCGGCGGGTTCGGACTTCCGGCGCTGGGCGTGCAAGGCTTCTGGATCGGCCTGACACTGGGTCTGGCCGTAGCCGCGGTTACGTTGCTCAGCCGGTTTCAGTGGCTCTCACGACGCGAATATCGGGTAGAAGAGCTTGCGCAACGCTGAGGGTGCATAGACACGCCCTAGGGCCGCGCGATGAGATGAATAGTGCGTCGGGGCTACAGAAGCAGGTCAGAATCGAATTCGAGCACCTGGGCGTTGTTGACACGTTCCACCATTGTAATGATGCCCATCGCCGCCAATGGCTTTACGCCATTCTCACGATCTGTCTGGAATCGTTTCAGATCCGCTCGGTCTTTGAGATAACGCTTCACCTCCCGCTCCGCGGTCTGGCGCGTTTTGAATGGTCCTTGGTCACCTTCGCGCGTCGAGAAAAACCAAGCACCCTGCGAACTGAAGATCCGCGTTGGCGACCGGAAGTAGCGCTTTTTCGATCCTTTGGGGTCTTGGCTTCGCATCTGTCAGTTATTCCACACTTGTACGCGAGACACATCACGTTCCTTGTTGAGAATGGATTTAATCAGAATCGCCCCGCGCACGTACCCGGACAATGTCTCGCCGGGTAAGCACATCGTTGGGGATGTAAGTCCGATGTGAGCGAAAAATCGGGTATATTGCCGGCCCCCCGACCCGATACCAGGATCCCGATACGATGTCCGCCCAATCCATGGACGAGCTGGTTAGCCTCTGCAAGCGCCGCGGGTTCATTTTCCCGTCGAGCGATATCTATGGCGGACTGCAGGGTGTCTACGATTTCGGCCCGCTCGGGGTCGAACTGAAGAACAACCTCAAGGCCGCCTGGTGGCGCACCATCGTGCACGAGCGGGACGACGTGGAAGGTCTGGATGCGGCCATTCTGACCAATCCGCTCACATTGAAGTACTCGGGCCACGAAGCGACATTCACCGATCCCCTCGTGGATTGCCGGGCGTGCAAAAGCCGCTGGCGAGCCGATCATCTCGACAAAGACCAATGCCCGCGATGCGGATCGAACGACCTCACCGAACCCCGACCCTTCAATCTGATGTTCAGAACGCCGATCGGTCCTGTCGACGATGGCTCGAGCCACGCCTACCTTCGGCCTGAAACGGCCCAGGCAATCTTCACGAACTTCAAAAATGTGACGGATGCCACATCCCGGCGACTGCCGTTCGGAATAGCGCAGATCGGCAAGGCGTTCCGAAACGAGATTACCCCACGTAACTTCATCTTCCGCGTTCGGGAGCTGGAACAGATGGAGCTGGAGTATTTCGTCGAGCCCGGCACCGATGAAACCTGGCACCGCACGTGGGTGGAAGCGCGACTGGACTGGTGGGGCGAACAGGGGGTGCCGCGAGATCGCTTGGAACTCTACGACGTTCCCGCCGACGAGCTAGCACACTACTCCAAAGCAACCGTCGATATCATGTACCGCTTCCCCCACGGGCTCGAGGAGCTGGAGGGCGTCGCAAATCGCACCGACTTCGACCTGGGATCGCACTCCAAACAGCAGAACGAACTGGGGCTACATGCGAGCGTAATGGCCAACGAACACTCCAACGCCCGGCTGGCCCTGCAGAACCCGGAAACCAAACAGTGGCTGGTACCCTACGTAATCGAGCCCTCCGCGGGGGTCGATCGCGGGGTGCTCGCGGTGCTGAACGAAGCGTATACGGTGGAGGAGCTGGAGAAGGGTTCACGCACGGTGTTGCGTTTCAAACCCCATCTCGCGCCCGTGAAGGTTGCAGTGCTGCCACTGAAGCGCAACCATGACGGCATCGTCGGCAAAGCGCTGGAAATCAAGCAGACACTGCAACGACTTGGACTCGGACGGATTCTGTTCGAAAACACCGGGAACATCGGCAAGGGCTATCGCCGGCACGACGAAGTGGGCACGCCGCTTTGCGTGACCGTGGATTTTCAGACTGTTGACGAAGACAACACCGTGACGGTGAGGGATCGGGACACAATGGCGCAGATTCGCTTGCCGGTGGACGAGCTGCCGGCGTATTGCACGGACTACCTGCGTTGACCGCGCGGGCCGTAATCTCGACCATCGGCCCCGACCGTCCGGGACTGGTCCACAATCTGACGAGCCTTGTGCACGATCACGGCCTGAGTGTAGAAGACAGCCGCATGGCGGCACTCGGCGGGGAATTCGCGATCCTGATTTCGATTGCCGGCGACGCCGGCGCGCTCTCGAGATTCAGGGACGCACTGGACGGTTTTGCAACCGATCAGGGTCTTGCCCATCTGTTCCGCGAAACCGCGCGTTCACAGCCACGATCTGCCAGGCCCTACCGGGTAACGGTTTCGGCACTGGACCACCCGGGCATCGTCCGCCGGGTGGCCGAGTTTTTCTCGACCCGCAATATCAACATCCGTGATCTCCACACCGAGGTGTCGCCGGCACCGCATACCGGAACGCCGATTTTCAAACTGACCATCGTGATCGATCTACCGCAGGACGCACGCATCGGCGACCTCAGACGCACGTTCGAAGATTTCTGCGATCAGGCTAACCTGGATGGAGAGATGGACGCGGTCGCATAGTACGCCCGTCTCGTTCGACCTTATCGCGTCTAGGTTTCCGGTTTAGTCGATCTTAGCTGACCGTACGAGCTGCCCCGAAGGGCCCCGGCAGGGCTAACGCAGCAAAGGATCGCAGCCGGCCAAGACCGGACCGCGATATTCAGAGTTATTAGAGTGCTCGATCAGCTCTGTGTGATGGGCTTGAGAACCAGTTCCACACGTCGGTTGAGCTGACGACCGGAGCTGGTGCCGTTGTCCGCGACCGGATAATGCGGCCCCATGCCTTCGGCCAGCACACGCATCGAATCGATACCCCGGTTGCGCAGATACGACGCCACCGTGTTGGCCCGATCACGCGACAGGTTCATGTTGTACTCCACAGAACCCGTGCTGTCCGTGTGTCCGGTGACGTCAATCAACGTCTTGCTGTACTCGTTGAGCACGAGGCCCACCGAATCGAGCACAGGAACAAACTCGTTCTTCAGGTCTGCGCGATTCACGTCAAACGTCACGTTACCTGGCATATTCAGTACCAGATCATCACCCATCCGAGTGACGCTCACGCCCGTGCCCGCAAGTTGCTGGCGCAGCTTGTTCTCCTGCGCGTCCATGTACGCGCCCACGGCCGTTCCGGCCAGAGCACCCACACCCGCGCCAATCAGCGCGCGCTCGCGTCGCTCGTCTGCATCGTCGCCACTCAATACGCCGACCACAGCACCCACCGCGGCGCCGATACCCGCACCCTTCGCCTTGTTCGAGGCTTCCCGCTCACCCGTGTACGGGTTGGTGGTACAGGCTACGGCCAGTACCAGCGTAGAAATCACCAACATTACGCGTCGCATAGCTTTCTCCTCGTTGATGCACGCTGCCCCGAGATTACGGGGCCGAATCTGAATGTGGCCTTAATTCTAGGGGCAATGGCGGGGCGAAAAGGTGATGGCTGTCACCGCCCTGGCCCGACAAGCGCCGTGATGTGGGAACGCTCAAACACCTACCCGAACCCGCAACGGACGTTCACGTTCGACGTACTTGTGCAGCAACGGATTGCAGCCCGAGAGCACCGCTTCCGGGTGGTGCAACAGATACTGCACCGTGGAAAAGGCATCGGATGGATCATACCCCTTCAACGCTCCAACGCGCAGATAGTGCTCTGCGGCAGAAACGCCGATTCGCGCGGCCTCAGGATAGTGAACGAAGTAGTAGCCCGGATCGACGAGCCCAGAACGCTCCAGCACCTCAAGTTCGTTGACCCTCCGATACCTGATCCGGCGCACGAGACGCATCCATCGACTTCGGCTGTTGGCTGCGAACGCGGACAGCACCCGACGTTTCGCGCGCTCTTCTTGTTTCTCGAGCCGCGACGCCAGGCGATCCACACGATCCGCAACTAGACGGACATCCCGACTGCATTGCGCGATCAAATGATCGGCTTTCTCCAGCCGCTGCTGCACATCGTCCGCTTCCCGCGACATCTGTTCTTGCACCGCGCGCAACGCACGTTCGCCCTGCCGGGCTCTACTCGCCGCATCCGTTCTGAGCTCGCGAAGCGTGCCGTGAGCTCGAGCGACGTCTTTCGCCAGTTCATCGACGCTGACCCGCACATCGGCGAACATTCGCGCCGTACCTTCCCCTTCCGAGCGAATCATACGCTCGAGGTCCGCGCGCTGCCGTTCGACCTTTCCCAAGCCGTCCGACGTCCGGCGTCGGTGCGCAGCAAGCGCCCGACGCGAGAGCTCGAGCTGCAACTCCAAAGCCTCCGCGTCGGCAACTCGCCAGTCGTCAGGCTGCGCGCGCACGTCAGAACTCGAGCGAGCAAGAGCTGTAGCCACAGCCAACGCACCTTCCGACGGCAGTAGATGAGCAACCTGCACACCAGGAGGGGTCGCCAGCGCTACCTGTTCGTCCGCAACATACCCGAACAGCTTAAAGTCGTCTCGATAGTATGCATACAAGCGCTGGCGCAGGTTGTCATCGAGAGCCTCACCAACCCCTCGATCCGCAGAGCGATTAGAGATAGACAAAGCGACCGTGTACCCCGACACCTTTTCGATTAACGGCCAATGCATTCGAATGTCTTCGAGCTTGCCCACGAAATCAATCAACGGCTTTCCGCGCTGCGTCGCAATCAGTGATTGTGGGAGGGCGTGATGCTCAAGTTCTTCCACCGGCAAAGAAGTAATGACCTCAACGGCTCGTTCGAGCGTAGTCTCTGCTGTCAAGCCGAAACGCGCGTAGTGTTCACCCGGCTTCTGCTGATCGCGAATTTTGGAACGATAGAACGAGACGAAGCGCGTGAACGGATGA
Organism: Candidatus Azotimanducaceae bacterium; assembly: GCA_965216695.1. Taxonomy (GTDB): domain Bacteria; phylum Pseudomonadota; class Gammaproteobacteria; order Pseudomonadales; family Azotimanducaceae. Next base: position 1,708,110 of record OZ244212.1, read on the forward strand.
CGCACGAACGTGAAACGGAAGAGGCGTCGTGGCAGATCTCCGTCGCGGACATGCCAGCGTTCGGCAAAGTAATCCAGGTGACCATCGACCGCGCCGTAGCCATGCACCGGGTCCGAACCGTCAGACAAGCGCTCTTCCGGCAGCGGCATCGAACCGTGCGACATGACCGCGAGGGCACGCAGGATAGAAGTACAGCCGGCTTTCGGCATATTCAGGTAGGCGATGGCCGCACCTTTGGGAACAACGAAAAAGCCAGGACTATCCACGCTAGTCCAACTTGGGATACGTGGTAGTTATTTCCGACACATGCATGAGCGCGGCACAGTGGGTACTGATCAGGCGCAACAAATCGTTTTCTAACGATGCGCACTCTCGCGACGACTGACGCAACTGCGCGATCTTCTCTCTGACGGCTGCCGATCGAAAGGGCGCGTACCGCATCGCGGGGTGGCCCGCTACAGGCGCGACGCGGTACGCCATTTTCCAAGCTGCGGCCAGACCATTGACATCACCCGCTTCAATTACACCAGCAATCCGTTCCGGAAGCGTACCGTCTCGGAGGCGCAACAAAGGCGCTAGTGCCATGACGTCGTTCATTACGGCGGACCGCTGTGCTTCACTCGGGCCGATTCCTCTGTATTTGACCAAACACTGTACGATCTGGAGCGAACAAGCTTCACGGTAACTATCTTTCACCTCTACCGAACGGGCACTGTCGATGATCGTTCGAAGCGTCGACTCAACGGCCGACAGCTCGTAATCGACATCGGTCGCCGCATACTGCGCCATAATCGATTCGGTAGCGCGCTGGCGATACAGGTACGTTGTTACCGGCAACACTGACACCCGGGTAGCTGCAGCGTGAACAGCACAGGAAAATGGATTGTCTTCAAACTTTCGCAAACTCTCGTCGAACCGGATGTCGTGCCGTCGCAGAAATTCCGTGGAGATCAGTTTGTTTACGGCAACCACGTTTGCACGAAGCGCCGGGAACCGGTCGATGTTTTCGCCTCGACGCAGTTGCATCGAATACCGCGAGTGCCATTCCATGTACGACACGTCGAGTTCCGGGACCCACTTGCTCAATCCGCCAACTGTTTCGTCTGATGCATCCGAGGATGCCAGCTCGTACAGAGCACGCAGCGCACCCGAAAACGCGAGAAGATCATCGGAGTCCAAGAAATAGACAAACTCTCCGCTCGCGCGGTCGAGCCCTGTGTTGCGTGCAGCGGGCAAGCCGCGGTTCTCCGCGTGAGACACAAGGTGTACGCGTGCGTCGCGTTTCGCGAATGCGTTCACCAACTGGGCAGAAAGGTCTGTACTGCCGTCATCCACACAAACGATCTCAATGTTTTCCAGCGACTGACCGCAAACGCTGTCCAGGCACGTACTCAGATAGCGTTCCGTGTTATAGACCGGAATAACTACGCTGACGGAGGGAACCGGACGCCGCCGGGTGAAGCGGCGACGAACACGCGCACGTAGTCGACCCGAGAACCGCCGACGCTGCGCCCACGAGGGTGAGCGGTAAAGCTCGTCAATCTGCTCCGCGACCACGCGCTGATGCTGCGAAAGCTCGCTCGACTTCGTGTCAAACTCTGCCAGCTCACGCACCGCTCCCCGCATCCACCGACGCAGCGCGAGTGCTTTCTCGGGCATTCCGGCCGACACCAAGTGCAGGTACTCGCGGTCGTTTGACCCCAGATCGTCGTCACGGGCTGCTCGAGCAATAGGCACTAGCGAACCGATATAATCGACAAGTGTCGGGTCGTCGAAGCCAGCTACTTTTTCCGCGCGCTCGAGCTGGATGCAGAATCTCGCCGCTTTGTGCCTCATGGCGTGCGCCACCGCCGTGTCGCCCCTCGCGATCGAGAAGTTGAGCGTATCGTGGAAGTTGTCTCTGGCGTCACAAACCTTTGACCAGTTCGCAGCGCCCAGATAGTTGCCGACGAAGTATCGATACACGTATGTATTGATGAGCGATATCCGCCGTGCGTAGTACGCCGTATAGAACGCGAACGTGATGTCTTCAGCGTTGCGCCGTGAGTCGTTGAAGCCAATCCGGAAAGCATCAATAAACTCGCGCCTGTACAGTCGGCCGATGATACTGTGATTCTCGACCAACCGCGGATAGTGCTCCAACGTGATCCCGTGCTGCTCAGCGGACACGAATTCGTCGGTATAGTGTCTCGGCATTGCCTTTCCGGTCGCGCCATCTACCGCCTGAAGTCGGCCGAAAGTGACATCCGCGTCAGTGCGTTCAGCTTCATTTACCAATGCTGCAATCGCGCCTGATGGCAACTCGTCATCTGCGTCAAGGAAACACAGATACTTACCCGCAGCAGTCGCAAGACCTCGATTGCGCGCAGCTGCGCGGCCCACGTTCGCGTCTAACGCCACACATCGAACGTGAGCGAGGCAGCGAGCGAATTCATGGGCAACATGGTCCGTGTCATCCGTGCTACCGTCATCGACAACAATATGTTCGACGCGAATGTTCTTTTGGCTGGCAACCTGGTCCGCAACCGATTTGATGGCGCGTCGCAGACCGCCCGGATCGTTCATTACAATGGTAATGATCGAGACATCTAAGGCGTCAGGCATCGCCCACCTTCACACCGAACGTTGCTATCGTGTTCCAACTGCCGTATCGCCTGTAATACAATCCGCCGCCGTAAACAGCAACCGCGCTCGTACCGGAGTCGCATGATACGCAAGTACAATCGACGATTGCTAGAGGTATTCACGACGAAGCTCGTATTCGATCTCAAATCTGAGGCATCCCGTTTCTATCTCAGCTACTTCTGGTGGATTCTCGAACCCGCGCTGTACGTCGCACTCTTCTACGTTATCTTCGGTGTACTCCTGCTGCGGGGTACGGAAGACTTTCTCGTGTTTCTGCTGTGCGGGAAGATTCCGTTTCTGTGGTTCTCGAAAAGCGTTACCAGCGCCTCCGGTGCAATCATGGAGGGACGGGGGTTAATCAATCAGGTCGCGATCCCAAAGCAGTTTTTTCCACTGCTGGTGGTTTCCCAGGACTTAGTCAAACAGGTATTCGTATTCGCACTACTATTCGTTTTCCTGCTGCTGTACGGGTCGGAACCTCACGTGTCCTGGTTGTTCGTCATTCCGATCGCGATCACTCAACTGGTCTTAATCACGGCGGCCTCGCTGGTCGCTGCATCGATCACCCCGTTTCTGCCCGACTTCCGCTACATAGTTTCCACAACGATGATGATGCTGATGTTCAGCTCCGGTATTTTTTACAGTTACAAGGACGTCATCGGCGAGGAGTACCAGCGACTATTCCTGATGAATCCACTAGCAAACCTGATCGTCAACTACCGGCGCGCGATTATCGACGGCGCTGCGCCCGATTGGCAGAGCCTGGCCGCGATATCCAGCGCTAGCGCAATTGCCATCGTGCTGATATGGCGTGTATACCGGCGCTTCGATACAACCTATGCGAGACTGGTAATTCAATGATTCAGGGCGACCCAATTCTTTGCCTGTCAGACGTTGAACTGTCCTACCGCAAGCGGAGGATGATCATTCGCAGCGCGTACAATCAGGTGCTCAGAGGCATCAACCTCAATCTCTACGCGGGAGAAACTCTGGGCCTGATCGGTGGCAACGGCAGCGGAAAGTCGACACTATTACGGGTGATCGCCGGCATCTATAGCGTCGACCGCGGAACGATCGAGCGGAATTGCACAAATGTGTCGCTGTTGTCACTGAATCTCGGATTCGATGAAGGACTCTCCGGGCGCAACAATGCGATCATCAGCGGCATGTTGCTCGGCGCTGACCGCGAAACGGTGCTGAAGAACCTCGAGGAGATCATCGAGTTCGCAGAACTCGGTCCTGCGATCGATGATCCACTACGAACATACTCAACCGGGATGCGGGCGCGCCTAGGCTTCTCTATCGCACTCAAGATGCGCACCGAACTGCTGTTGATAGACGAAGTTCTGGGCGTCGGAGACGTCCGGTTTCAAGCCAAGGCACAACACGCGATGATAGACAAAATCACGTCAAACCAGTCGGTCGTGCTCGTTTCCCACTCGCTGGAACAAGTGAAACGCTTGTGCACACGCGCCGCGTGGATTCACGACGGCGTTGTGAAAGAAGACGGCGAACCCGAGGAAGTGTGTGAAACGTATCGCGAGTTTATGCGAGTGGGTGCGTCCCGCGCGATCCTTCGAGCGGTTTCCGAATGAACGAAAAAAACCTGTCCACGCCGCACCGCGTGCTCGTCGCCGGTAGTGCTGGCATGGTCGGATCGGCTGTGTGCCGGGCGCTCCTCAACGCGGGAATACAGCATACCGGAGTGACACGTACCCATGCAGACCTTACGTCCCGGCACGACGTCGATGGCGCGCTCGCCCGCGAGCGATACGATGCTGTGATCATTGCTGCCGCGCGCGTCGGCGGCATTCACGCCAACGACACGTACCCGGCGGATTTCATCTACGAGAATCTCGCCATCGAAATGAACCTAATTGATGCCGCCTACCGGGCCGAGATTCCCAGGATCGTCTTTCTGGGCAGTTCCTGTATCTATCCACGCGGCGCCGCACAACCGATGGCAGAAGGCGCATTGCTGACCGGCACGCTGGAACCCACGAACGAGGCGTACGCCATCGCGAAAATTGCGGGAATCAAGCTATGCGAATCGTACAATCGGCAGTATTCAACCGACTACCGCTCGCTGATGCCGACCAATCTGTACGGTCCCGGGGACAACTTTCACCCACAAGACTCCCACGTAATCCCCGGTCTGATCACCCGATTTCACGAGGCCAAATCGACTGGACAACGCCGCGTGCCCGTATGGGGCTCAGGCAACCCAAGAAGAGAGTTTCTGCATGTAGACGACCTCGCCGCTGCCGTCGTTCACGTTCTGTGTCTCGACCGGAGCACCTACTGGGCGGCAGTCGACGAACGCTGTTCGCATCTGAACGTTGGCACCGGCGAGGATGTAACGATACGCCACGTCGCAGAACTCATCCGCGCTGCCGTCGGCCTCGATGCTGAACTCGAGTTCGACCCGAGTAAACCAGACGGAACGCCGCGAAAACTACTGGATGTGGACAGAATCAACGGTCTCGGCTGGTCTGCGCGGATCGATCTGACCACCGGTCTTCAGAACACCTACGAATGGTTTCTAGCCAACCAGCACACAATTCGTCGTTGATACCGCGGATCAACCAAGCCTCCGATAGGTGCGATCAGTCTCGCGGTAAACAAAGCGAGTCTGGTCGAACATGCGTTTGACGCGGCGGGGCGCCCGCCACAGCAACCAGTCCATGAACGCCAGCGGGTGGTCCATCGCCCCCGCAGCACGAGCGAAGTCTTTCACCTCGTCGCGGTACTCATTTGCATACCGGCGGCTCAGTTGACCTTCGCGCCTCTCAAAACCGCCAAGCCAGGCTTCCACGATGGCCAGTTCGGCCACTTCGGCAAGGCAGTGCCAGATGAGGGCGTCTCCAGCCAGCTTCATGGAGCGCACCCGCGTCCAATCCACATGTTTGTGCACCCGTCCCGACCAGAACGTCGACTCCTGCTGAATGAAGGGAAGCCGCCTACCGTACAGCCCGGCGCGAATCAGGCGGCGCCTGTAACGGAACGGAACCGCAGCTTCGATCAGATGGCCGCGGTCGTTATAGCCGCAGATCAACCCCGTTATCCAGTCCGCTCCCTGGGACATGACCTCCGATGCAATCTGAAACGCGTCTGGAGAAAAGTAGTCGCCCGCGCCCAGGTAGCAATAGACGTCGGCAGACTCACACGCCGAGAAACCTGCAACCAAGGCATCATAGAGACCGTCGTCCGCAGCACGCACCACACGCACGTCGATGTTTTTCGACATCGACGTAACAATCGGCGTTTCAGGCGACGACTCGGGCATGTGTACCCGATAGCTGAGCGAGTGTTTCCCGTCTTCCAACGCACTTTGCGCCACCACGGATCGCACCGTGCGCTGCAAACGATCGTCCGCCAAAAGACACGGAGTTACCACGTGAAAGTGCATGTCAGCCTATACCACACATCAGGACGCGCGTGATCATAAGCACCGTCATTCCCGTTCTCGACGATCCAAAGGGTCTCACGGCGACACTCCAGAGTCTGCCACGCGAGCCCAACCTGGAAGTGATTCTGATCGACGGCGGTTCGAGTCACGCCACGCGCTCGGTGATTCAGGCCCATGCGGCGCGCTTCGCTTACTCAGAAAGCGGTCAGGACAGCGGCATTGCAGATGCCATGAATCGTGGACTTGCGCGGTCGCACGGGGAAGTCGTTGCGATACTGAATGCCGGCGACACCTGGTTCCCACACACACTGGAACTGGTACACGCAGCGCTACGCGACCATCCTGCGTCCGATATCTACCACGGAACCGTCGAGTACGTGTCACAGGAGGGCGCCACGCATCGCGTGGAACCCGATGTAGAGCAGTTGCCATTCCGAATGTCGGTGTTTCACCCAACGATGTTCGTGCGCAAAGACTGCTACGAACGCCTCGGCGGCTATGATCCCGCGTTCGCGTACGCAATGGATTCCGAATGGTGCCATCGCGCGGCAGCGGCTGGCGCGCGATTCCATCGTATCGATCAGCCGCTCGCGCGGATGGCACTCGGAGGCCGCAGCGATGTCCACTACGTCGCGGCGCTTCGTGAGTACCGTCGCTCGGTGATACGCCATCAACTGGCGTCACCCTGGCGCGCGCACGCGTCGTTCGCAATCGTTCTCGCCGGAAAATGGGCGGCACGAACTCCGCCGCTGAAACAACTCGTGAATCTTACGCTTCGATCAGCGCTGTCCCGCTCGAATCACCACGTCACCTGAATCCAGGGACGGCACCCCTGGCCGTTGTTGCTGCGTCCACGTGGACGTGCACGGGATCTTCGAGAGATCGCATCGACTAGAATACTTTTCGGCGATCTCCTTGACCTCCAACATCAGTCCGTCTGCCAGCGTCGTCGGCTTGAGACCGAGTGAAATAAACGTATCGTTCTCGACCAGCAGCTCGTTCTCCGGCGCTTCGTTGCGCGGATTTGGCACATGCTCTACCTGAGCGCCGGTAAGCTCTGCGATCATGCTCGCCAGATCGCCCACTCGATGGGTCTCGGTCATTTGGTTGATGATGCGAACCCGGTCCGCTTCCGGTGGATTGCGCACTGCGAGCTCAACGCACTGAACCGTATCTCTAATGTGAATGAACGCACGCGTCTGGCCGCCTGTGCCGTGAACAGTCAAAGGGTAGCCTACCGCCGCCTGCATCAGAAAACGGTTTAGTACCGTGCCGTAGTCGCCGTCGTAGTCGAACCGGTTGATCAGTTCGTCAGCCATCCGAGTTTCGGGTGTTTGGGTGCCCCAGACGATTCCCTGATGCAGATCAGTCACGCGTACTGCATCATTCTTGTTGTAGTAGGCAAACATCAACTGATCCAGGCTCTTCGTCATGTGATATACGCTGCCCGGGTTGGTTGGGTAGAGGATCTCCTGCTGAATCTTCCGGCCGTCACCGGGCTCTATCGAAACCGTCAAGTAACCTTCGGGGAGCTTGACGCCCGCAGTTCCATATCCGTACACCCCCATCGTTCCCAGGTGCACTATGTGTATGTCGAGGCCCGTCTGCACGACCGCAGCCAACAGATTATGTGTGGCATTTACGTTGTTGCTGACGGTGTAACGCTTATGGCGAGGCGATTTCATCGAGTACGGAGCCGCCCGCTGCTCTGCGAAATGAACAATCGTGCCGGGTGCGTAATCTGAAATGAGTTGAGCAAGTGCATCGTACTCCGCCGCCACATCGAGGTTCTCAAACTCGATCTGTCGGCCGCTCATACGCTGCCAGGTATCCAACCGCACCCCGATCGGCCGGATCGGCGTAAGGCTTTCGGCTTCCAGCTCGTTGTCGATGTTCCGCCGGGACAGATTGTCTACGATCAGAACGTCGTAGCCGGCGTTCGACAGGTGCAAGGCCGTGGGCCATCCACAGAACCCGTCGCCACCGAGCACCAGTACCCGGTTGCTCTCCTTTTCGACCCTCTGCATTATGCGCTCTCCTCGTGGATTGAATCGCGATGAGAAACGGGCGAATTCGATCTCGGCCGCCCAGTTGCAATGATATCGAGATTTCAGGCGCTATGAGAGTCGCTGTTGACGCCCGGCCGCTGAAACACCCGTTTACGGGGATCGGAATATACACGAAAAAACTGCTTCAGCGGCTATCTGCTTGCGGGGATATAGAACTTCTCCTATACGGACACACCACTGGCGCCGAGCACCCCGTTGCCTCCGTTTCGCGCCCGTTCGAGGGAGCGCGATTCGTCAGCGCGCTCGTCGCATTGACCCGCATGGGTGCTTGGGCAAAAAGCGACCGCGCCGACGTTTTCTGGTCACCACGACATCATCTGCCGTTTCTTCCTGAAAAACTTCCCGCAGTAACCACCGTGCACGATCTGGTCTGGAAGATCGTTCCGAAAACAATGCCTGCCGCGAACCGAATTACCGAGCGTCTTCTAATGCCGGCAAGTCTACGCAGATCTACCCGGATACTCGTTCCGAGCAGAACGACGGCCAACGATCTGCAGCAGCACTTTCCCGCGACTTCCGGTCGCGTTCGCATTACACCTCTCGGATGCGACATGTGCCCGCCAGACGACCAAACGATCTCCGAATCACACGAACCCTACATGCTTTTTGTCGGCGGGGTGCAGCCCAGAAAAAACCTTGCAACGGTGCTCGCGGCTATGCGCTTGCTGCTCGAGAGCGTAGATTCAGCTCCCGAACTGCGGATCGTAGGCTGCCATGACGCAGCACGCGGCGAGCTTGCACGCTGTGTTGCGCGTCACCAATTGTCAGAGCATGTGCATATCATCGGAACGATCGATGAACAGGATCTGGTACGCCTCTACCAGGGGTGCGAGTTCCTGGTCGCACCGTCCTGGTACGAGGGCTTCGGCTTGACTGTGCTGGAAGCTCAGTCTTTCGGTAAACCCGCAATCGTCTCCAAAGACAACGCACTCAGTGAACTGGTATCCGGAGGTGGTCTTGTCGTGAACCCCGCTTCCGCATCCGACCTGGCAAACGCGATGGCGACGCTGATTTCGAGACCGGAAGAATACAAACGCTGCTGTGCAAGTGCGACCGCCAACGCTGAGACGTACGACTGGGACGATACCGCGCGGCTCACAGCCAGAGCCCTATATGAAGCCTCGAATACCGACGGCAACGCCTGGCCGGAGAACAACACTTGAAAGATTTTGCAATATTTGTCTTTGGGCATACGCGCGCGAACCTTCTAGGTGACCTGCTCGAAAGCTTGAAGCGGCAATCGGCGATCGGCCACGTCGAATTGTGGCTCGACGGATACCAGGGTAATCCAGAAACGAAAAATCGTGTAGAGGTCTGCCGGAGGATCGGCGATTCGTTCCGTGTGGCTAACCGTCTGTACCACAACGGTCAGCTAGGCTTCCGCAAGATGATGCTGCAGGCAATGCAATACGCTACCGTAAACTATCGGCAGATCGTATTTCTCGAAGACGACTGCTTTCCGACGCGGCATGCAATCGATACATTCAGACGAGAACTCGACGCGGTCGAGAACGCAGCGGACGTGTTCTCCGTGTACGGGCACCCGTTCCTCATAGGTGAACACAGCGGATACTGCACACGCTTTCAGGGTTGGGGGTGGGCAACAACCAACACGAAACTCGCGCCCTACGTCGATCCGCTCGTTCGCTGCTACTCTATGTCGGAATTCGAATTCCTGCAGTTCACACAGAAGAGCCTGACATCCCGAGTGCGCGGACGCCTCGACGTCACGCCACCACGACTGCCGTCGGACACACTGACCCGCTTTTTTGCCTGGGACGAAACGCTGGCACTTCTCACCGCGCTCGACAACAAAACCCACAAACGAACCGAGCAGCGCGTAATCTATAACTGCGGTATGGGCACCGATTCAGCGCACTTTCGCGCCCACGAACACTTTCGCGCACCTCCGTTCAACCTCATAGCACCCGATGAAGTCTGGGACGTGTTCTGATGCAGAAGATATTCATCGCCGACCCTGCGCTGCGCGATCATCGCGGACACCACTTCAATCTCACGAAAATGTACAGCCAGGTATGCGTCAGTGCAGGGCTGAGGCCCATCTGGCTCGTGAACAAAGCATACGAACTCCCGGCGGACGACGGAATCACAGTGGTGCGTTGCTTCTCCGAGGACAGTTACTCTGCTTTCGCGAACGGAGGCACCGGTCGAGCGCCCGTCTCAGAAAACGACCAAAGATCCGGTGCGCAGGATTCGCGTGGCGGAGATGTTTCACCGATCAAACGGTTGTATCGGCTATTGCCACTGCGCTACAGACAACGCTTGACCCCCGTGGTCCACAACTTTCTCGACCGAGCACGCCGGAGGAAGACCGATGCGTTGGACGACTCCACCAGGGAACCCACTGCTCCCCAGGCACCCAGACCGGAAGTCGAACTATTGGCTGCTCTGCAGAAGTTCCAGTTCAACTCAGACGATGTGGTGTTCTTTCACACCGCTCACGCAGATACATACCGCCTGGTGACCGATTTCTATTCAGCCGCCGTTCCGGTACGAAACTGGAATGCGTTCCCCGTGTTTCGCCTGAGCACGCCCTACGATGAACGCGTGATGCCCCACAATCAGTCGAAACCCGATATGCGTGTGTACGTCGACCGCCTGAGCCGACTCGCGCTGCTCGACCGTCGCGTGTTTCTGCATGCTGAAAACGAGGCATTGGCGGAGCACCTGTCCACGGCTATGAATCAGCGCGTTACCCCTATTGCAATTCCGCCAATCGATCAACCCTGCGACCTCACCCAAGTAGAGCCCAACCAGAGTCTGCAAATCGCCTATCTCGGTCCTGCAAGGACGGAAAAAGGTTTTCCACTGCTACCAGATATGGTGCAGTCCATTCTTGCCTACGAACCGAGATTGGCCGTCAAAATCACGATCCAGATCACGCCGCAGATACTGGGTTACACGCAGGACGTGCTGGATGCCGTAAGATTACTTCAAGCGATCGAAGATGATCGCCTTGTCCTAATTGTCGATCCTCTTGAATACGACGCATACGCCACCCTGTTACGACAGACCGATGTCGTTCTTATGCCCTACGACCGGGAGCGATACAGTGTACGAAGCTCAGGTATTGCCGTGGAGGCGGTGTTGTCCGAGGCGGTTGTGATGTCGTTTGCAAACACGTTTCCCGCCCACCTCGCCGGATCCGCCGGGGTCACGTTGGACAACCACACTCCCGTCGCCGAACTGATCGAACACATCGCCTCAAATCAGGAACACTTTCGCAAGTTGTGTCGCGACCGGAGAGAGTGGTATCTCGAACACCACTCCCAACAGAAGTGCGCGGACGCAATTAGCTCTGCCGGGGGAATGATCGACGAAAGCGAACCGCCGAGCCCACCCGGCGGCGAATGGCCGGAGTGGATTCCATTGATCACCCGCGAATCAGACTAAACGCCTGATCAACTCGTCTACGTTCGGGATTGACTTGCCGACCAACAAGAGGTCCAGATTGTTGACCTCTCCACGATGGATCCGCTCGCTAACGTCGTCCAAATCGGCGAGCTGTCGAAATCCCTTCGGATACAAGGCACTTCGGATATCAAACACCAAATAGTTTTCCAACACGAATTCCTCGAAGGTACGCTCGAACAATGGCCGCTTGCGCAACACCGGCCAATACTCCAAAACGAGAGCATTCGGTGTGTTGGTCATGAGATCTTCGCCCAAACCTCGCAGCACATGAACCTCGTGTCCCTCGGTGTCGATCTTGCATATAAATGGAGAGCATGGAGAGCATGGAGAGTATGGAGAGTGCGCAGCGCGTGATGCTTGAGGAGTGCCAGGATCGTGCGGATCGGCAGAAGCACACGGCGCGACGGCGTCGTTGAGTCCAAGCAATAGGTCGGCGAGAGGAATAGCCTTCACGTCCATAACGCGCCAGTCGTCGCCAGAAGGCCGATTCGACGAGTCCGAATTCTGTACGACGCGACTCGTAATCTTCGCGTCCGACTTGACCGCGAAAGCCACATCGCTGCGCCGATCGCTCGCGGCAAACGCCAGCAATTCGACCTCCTCCGACATGCCGTTGAGTTCGAGATTTCTACGTAGTAGCTCCCGCGTCTCCCCCGGCTCCATGCACAACGTACGATTCTTGATCCCGAGCTCGCGGGATAGCAGTGCTGATTCGATGCAAAATCGCCCAATGTACCCGCCAACATCTACAACATCTGCAGGATTGCCGACACGGTTCAAGAAGTGCTTCTGCAACGGTCGAAGGTAGGCACGACTGTCCGCATACACCGGCTGCCCATGGTACCGTCCGGAGCGGAACTGATCCTCCGTTATACGCGCGAAAGCCAGATTCTGATAGAACTTGTCGGAGGTCGGCACGAAGACCGCATAATCCTCCAGCCCCCATAGAACGTCCGAATCCCCTTGTTCAGGACTCATAAGATCGAGCGAAGTGGCCCAAATTCAACTCGCCCTGCGGGTACAAGCGGTTCTGCCGCAACTGTCCATCCGTTTTGACGAATACGAGATCGAGATTCTGCAATCTTTTATCTCCCGTGCGGTAGAGCGTTCCCCAAACATCGTAAAAACGATAACCCAGTTCGTCCAACACGCGGACGTAATCCGTAAACTCCGGGCCTCCGCCCCAGGGTCCGTAGACCGGGATTTCGCAAATAATCACGTCAATGCGCTCTAGACTGGCAGACGCGCCGCGGATGACGTGCAGGTCATGACCCTGACAATCAGTCTTGACCATGATCGGACCGGCATAGTCACCCTCTGATATCAAGCGATCCAACGTCGTCATCGGCACGCTGCGAATCGCATCAGGATTGCGAATCTCGTCGCGATTGAATTGAAACGTGGAGACATAGAACGGTTCCTGAATCATCATCTCTCGTGCGCCCTCCGAATCGGAGAGCGCACACGCGTGAAACTCGCCCCGCAATCCCCGAAGCAGGTTGCGGATGTCCTGCTCGTACTCGGCCACCGGATCGACCAAAACATAGTATGCATCGGGATAGGCTTCGTAGATGTCCGGTGTGCCTTTCGCAACGCCCACATCGATAATCGTCGCCGGATAGAAGCCAACCCGCTTCAAGTGATCGAAAAACTCCGCCGGGGTTCGTCCAGCCGTCATGATTCGTTGAACGCAAACGACCGGTAGCCGGCTTCCTGTATCAGCGCGTCCCGCTTGGCCAACTCAAGATCCGAAGCCGCCATCTCCTCAATCAGCTCCTTGAACCCGATATTCGGTTTCCAACCGAGCTCCCGCGCCGCCTTCGTCGGGTCACCAAGAAGCGTATCCACTTCCGTGGGACGATAGTATCTTGGATCAATCCGTATAACCGTAGTCCCTTTCGGCAGTGCGGGCAGATCGCTTCGCGACACAACACCCACCTCTGCTTCTGCATCGCCACGCCACTCGATGTCGAACCCGAGACATCGCGATGTAAGTTCCACCGCCGCGCGCACAGAGTGCTGTTGTCCGGTAGCAATCACAAAGTCCTGTGGCCGCTGTTGTTGAAGCATCAGCCATTGCATCTCAACGTAATCGCGAGCATGGCCCCAATCACGCAAACTGTCCAGATTGCCAAGATACAGACAGGACTGAAGGCCAAGCGCAATCCGCGACAATCCTCGCGTAATCTTGCGCGTCACGAACGTTTCCCCTCTCACGGGTGATTCGTGATTGAAAAGAATGCCGTTACACGCATAGATGCCATACGCTTCCCGGTAATTCACCGTGATCCAATACGCGTACAATTTGGCAACGGCATACGGCGAACGAGGATAAAACGGCGTGGTCTCGCTCTGCGGCGTCTCCAGAACTTTTCCGTACAGTTCCGACGTGGAAGCCTGATAGAACCGCGTCGACTTCTCCATGCCGAGAATGCGGATCGCCTCTAACAGACGCAATGTGCCAAGCGCATCCACCTGGGCTGTATATTCCGGCGAATCGAAGGAAACCGCCACGTGACTCTGAGCACCCAGATTGTAGATCTCGGTAGGCTGAGTCTCCTGAACGATTCGCGTCAGATTGCTCCCGTCGGTCAGGTCTCCGTGGTGTAGAACCATTCGACGGTCTGACTCGTGAGGGTCTGCATACAGATGATCGATGCGCTCAGTATTGAACGACGACGAGCGACGAATGATGCCATGGACCAGATATCCCTTGGCGATCAGAGACTCCGCAAGATAGGCACCATCCTGTCCAGTGATTCCCGTAATTAGCGCTACCTTAGCCATCTAGTTATCCTGAAAACGACCAAGTCATCGTTTAGACACAGAACGCCCTGTTTCGGGTCGTTTTGGCGCGTCTTCCGTATCATCACTCGCTTCCCCGGACGGTTTGTCCACCGCGGCTACACGACTATACAGATCGTGATACCGAATCCCCATCAATCCTGCGGAGAACAACTGCTCGTAACGGACGCGCGCACGCTTTCCATACAGCGCCGCCACATCCGGCCGCGAGTGCAGTTGATCCATCGCATCCCGCAGCGCTTTCGCATTGCCAGGCGGAACGACCAGACCCGTCTGCTCGTGCATGTTGACGTGACTCGTACCAGAACCGACCTCAGTGGAGATCAGAGGCTTGCCGCTCATCGCACCTTCCAGCAGCGTAACGCCGAACGCCTCCGCACGCAGGTACGAAGGGAACACGACCCCCGCGCACAGCTGGAATAGCGCCATCTTCTGTTCGTCGTCGATCGACCCGGCAAAGACGACGTTGTTCAGGCCGAGCGATGTCGCCTGATCCTTGAGCGCCCTTTCCGTAGGACCCGACCCCACGATAACGATCCGATAACTCGCCCCGCGCGCTGCTTCGAGAAGAATGTGCAACCCTTTGTAGTATCGAAGAACACCAACGAACAGGAAAAAGCTCTCGCCATACGATTCCCGCATCGCCCGCAACGTATCGGGCGCCACCTCCGGGTAGGAATCCTCGGATATTCCAATCGGAATCACCTCAACTTTCTCCTGAAATTTCGGGAGTACATCGCTTGTGGCAAAGTAGTTGGGGGACGTGCAAACGATCGAATCGACCGAACGCAAAAACCTGCCCATCACTGGACTGTAGATTACTCTGAGCACGCGCTGGCGCACGATGTCGGAGTGATACGTTACAACGGTTGGTTTGCCGGCCGCGTACCGGAAGTGCAAGTAGTCGGCGAACGGCCACGGGAAATGGTAGTTGATGATATCGGCCCAGCCAACGAGCGCGGCGAACCGACGACCCGCGGAAATCGAAACACTGCAGGACGCAATCTCGAAGTCCAATGCCGACCGATAGATAGTTGCTTCGGGTGTTTCCACAACCGCCGGCGTGGGCGAGCGACTCAGAGTGAATACGCGACTGTCAGCACCATGCGCGGCCGTGCTGCGACAGATCTGTCGTATGGTTTCCTCGAGACCTCCCTGAGTATCCGGAAAGTAGGTTCGATATACGTGGAGTACGTTCAAATCAAGCGTGCCGGTTCCGACGGACAGCGTGCAAGGCAGCCCCAGTGCGCCGGGCACGTGTATGCGGGTCGATCACAACCCGTGTTCGTCCGGTTGTGCCGCGCGCGGTCGCCACTCGAGGCCGACCGCGATTGCTATCGGCAGCCAGAAGAGGAACCAGGTTTCCCCGACTTTGTCGAGCAACTCGTGTCCGTCGAGCAGGTACGCAGAAAGCGTGAGCGCCAAGATTGAAAGTCCCAGTTTGGCATCCGCATCGGGATAGTTCTTGAGCAGAGTATACCCGCAACGGGCTATCAGCCCCAGCATCAACACGATTGCGATGATGCCGCCCTTGAAGAATACCGCCAAATACATGTTGTGCGCATGATCGAAACGCAGGTCACCGACGAGCACGTCGTCGTCCGTCGCTATACCCAGTCCGAAAATCGGGTCACCAAAGAGAACCCGTTGGAGGGCATGCGCCCATATCTCAGGCCGGTGACTGTCCCCTCGCGGCAGCAGCCACTCCCGCAGGACGTCGCTTGTCGCGAGTACCACGATCACGACCGCCAACAAGAACACCGCGGCAATACCGCTTACCAGAAACTTCTGACGATCCTTCACGGTATGCGCTAGCGTAAACGCGATACATCCGATCAACACGCTCGTCCACGCATTGCGCGAATCAGACATATATACCCCGACGAGAATCAGGATCGTGGCTGCTACCGCATACGCACGCCAGACAGCGTTTCGCTCACGGTGCCAGAGGTCCAGCACAAACAACAGCGTCACGCCCGAAACAAGGGCGGCGATCACGTGGGTATCGAGTTGCCCCAGGCCGTTCATCCTGCCGTCCGACGGATCCGTCTGGTAGAAAACCACCATCGCGGTCGCCACAACGACGCTACCCGTCAGCGCCAGCGCTTTACCCAACCAACGCTGCACCTGGCCACGTATCTGGCACTCTGCGAACGCAACGACAAACACGAAAACCAGCAGGCCGCGGCCCAGGTACGTGACGACGTCGCGCTTGTCGAACGGTTCCGACCAGAGGACTGTGCATCCCAGGTACCCGACTATGGCGATCACGAGCCAGAGACCGCGCACGCGAAACACGTCGTTCCACTCGCGCACTGTGGCCAGCATAAAAAGCGCCAAAAGATAACTCGGATAGCTGGCAGCGCTCTGGGACTCAAGCGTGAGCACGCCTACGAAACACGCCACGATCAAAACGGCGCTGACGTGAATCCGGTCGGAAAAAAACGCCTTCAGATCAGCCAAAATCTCCCCGTCGGCTATCGAGCCGCCATTGGTGGGCCCACCAGGACTCGAACCTGGGACCAATGGATTATGAGTCCACTGCTCTAACCAACTGAGCTATAGGCCCTCGAACGGGCGCGAATCAGCCGCGACTTCCGTCAGTCCACTCATCGAGGAAACTGCGCAGGTGCTCGGACCGACTCGGGTGCCGCAGCTTTCGAAGCGCTTTCGCCTCGATCTGCCGAATGCGTTCACGCGTTACGTCGAATTGCTTGCCCACCTCTTCGAGCGTGTGGTCGGTATTCATGTCGATACCGAACCGCATTCGGAGCACTTTCGCTTCCCGCGCCGTCAGGCCCGCGAGTACTTCGCGCGTCGCTTCCCGCAACCCTTCATCCGTAGCCAGTTCTATCGGCAGACCGATGGTTACATCCTCGATGAAATCGCCCAGATGGGAATCTTCGTCGTCGCCGATCGGCGTTTCCATCGATATTGGTTCTTTCGCGATCTTAAGCACCCGCCGGACCTTATCTTCCGGCATATCCATGCGATCGCCCAGTTCCTCGGGGGTGGGTTCACGTCCCATTTCCTGGAGCATCTGGCGGGACACGCGATTGAGCTTGTTGATCGTCTCGATCATGTGCACCGGAATACGGATCGTCCTCGCCTGGTCAGCGATTGAGCGCGTAATCGCCTGCCGTATCCACCACGTGGCATAGGTCGAAAACTTGTATCCCCGCCGGTACTCGAATTTATCCACCGCCTTCATCAGCCCGATGTTGCCTTCCTGAATAAGGTCCAGAAACTGCAAGCCACGATTGGTGTATTTCTTCGCGATCGAGATCACCAGCCGGAGGTTGGCCTCCACCATATCCTTCTTGGCACGGCGAGCTTTCGCTTCACCAAGCGACATACGTCGGTTGATGTCTTTGATCTCGCCCACCGAAAGCCCGAGAGTCTGCGACAGAAGATCCAACTTGCGCTGGGCGCGCAGAATCTCGTCTCGTTGTGCAACCAGTCCGGAGGAAAAATCCTTCTTCTGCTTGATCAGCTTGTTGAGCCATTCCTCGCTCGCTTCGTTACCCACGAACTCCCGCCGAAAAACGTCACGCGGCACTTTCGCATGCCGCACCGCCGCGACCATGATGGCACGTTCGTGCCGGCGCACGATTGCGAGCGCATTGCGAGCAGAATCCACAATCTGGTCGTGGTGCTTGGGTACCAGTTTGAAAGAGCAGAACGCGGCACCGAGTTTTTCCAGGTGCGCCTTCGCCTCCTCGCCGTCACGCCCTTCGGCATCCACTACCTTCATGGCCTTGTTGTAGGCTCGCTTCAGCGCCGTAAATCGCCGCTTCGCTTCTTCCGGGTCCGGCCCCTTGTCTTCTTCTTTGGTGTCATCGTCTTTCTTGGCGCCGGGCCCCACCTGCGTGGCCTGGGGAACGTCGTCCGTCGGATCCAGATAGCCCACCAGCAGGTCCGCCAGTTTTCCTTCCTTGGTAACGTCAGCGTAGGTTTCGAGAATGTAGTCGACCGCACCCGGGAACGAAGCCAGCGCGGCGAGCACTTCGCGAATGCCCTCTTCGATGCGCTTCGCAATGGCGATTTCGCCTTCGCGGGTAAGGAGTTCCACCGTACCCATCTCACGCATGTACATGCGCACCGGATCCGTGGTGCGACCCGCCTCCGTTTCGACTGCCGCGAGCGCCGCGGCCGCTTCCTCTGCAGCCAGTTCGTCGGCTGTATTCTCCTCCGAAGCCAACAGTTCATCGGCGTCCGGTGCAGTTTCGTACACCGTAATACCCATGTCGTTGATCATCCGAATGATGTCTTCGATCTGATCCGGGTCGGAGATGTCGTCCGGGAGGTGATCGTTGACCTCGGAGTACGTGATATACCCCTGCTCCTTACCCTTGGCGATCAGCTCCTTTAGACGCGATTGCTGCTGTTGGATCTGTGTGCTCAATTTCACCTCGACGATGGTTGCGTCCCGGGCGCAGCGTATCCGCTGGTCCACGCCCAGATAAACGGGCCATTGTAACCACTATCGTGGATAGGGGCCACATGCGGCAATTTCAAGGGTAACGCCCTGTTTACGGGCAGCCCGCCCCAATATAGGCAATTATATTGTCTATTTGTTCGGTCCCAACTCTCCACGGCGACGTTCGAAGTGCTCGCGCAATCGCTCGCGCGACGGGTCGCTGCGAATCTCTTCCAACAAACGCTTGCGCTGCGAATCGGCCAGTCGCCCACGCATCCTCTGAACGCCTTCCAGAAACTCCACGCGACGCGAATCCGGCGGGAGTTCCGACGGCGCGTGAGCCACCCGCGTGAGCCACTCATGCCATCGTTCGCCGCTTGTGGCGCCAAGAATTTCTGCCACATCAGCGTCCGGCCGGGACTCGAGAATGCGGATCACCGCACCAAAAGGATCGCCGGAGTCAACACCGTCCAGCAGCTCCTGACGCACCTCGCACGAGAGTTGACCCCACAAGCCCGGATCGGTCAGCAGCGGGCTCAGAAGCCGCTTCTGCAGCCGGAGCTCACCCGGAGTCCCGGCAGTCCGAGGCCGCGACTCCCGCGGCGGCGTCCCGGCCGAGCGTCGATAACCGGTTGCCTCTTCCAGCCTCCTGACAACCAGCGAACGCAGGATGCCGTCCGGCATCCGGGAGATGAACGGCTCCATAGCCGCAGCAAACCGTGCTTTGCCGTCGAGCGACGCGAGGTCGGCACTTTCTTCAAGATACGAGAACAGATACTCCACCGCCGGCACGGCCTGCTCCACCAGCCGCTCGAAGTCGCCCGGGCTGCGGCTACGCACGTACGTGTCAGGGTCCTCTCCGTCCGGCAGAAAAACGAACCGTACCTGCCGGCCGTCCTCGAGCGTCGGCAACGCACTCTCAAGGGCCCGCCACGCCGCCTGGCGCCCTGCCCGGTCGCCATCGAAACAGCACACGACTTCGGACACGTATCGAAACGATTTCCGAAAGTGATCCGACGACATCGCGGTACCGAGCGTAGCCACAGCATTGGGAACACCCGCTTGGGCCAGAGCGATCACGTCCATGTATCCCTCCACGACAATCAACCGCACCAGCTGTCGCACAGACCTGCGGGCTTCGAACAACCCGTAAAGCTCGCGCCCCTTGTGAAACAGATCAGTCTCAGGGGAGTTGAGATACTTGGGTCCATCACCGTCACTTAGCATCCGGCCGCCGAATCCGATCACACGACCGCGCGTATCCCGGATCGGAAACATCAGGCGATCCCGGAAACGGTCGTAGACGCGCCCGCGATCGTTGGTGGAAAGCAGACCCGCCGCCTCCAGCAACGACTGATCGGGAAACGACTTCAGAACATCGTCCCAGGCATCGATCGCGTAGCCGAGCGCAAAGTCGCGGGCAACAATACCCGTGACACCTCGGCGTTTCAGATATTCGATGGCGCGCGGCGATCCCCGGAGGTGCGTCTGATAGTGACGCGACACACGATCCACCAACGCATGCACATCCATCTGCGCCCGGCTCGGTCCCGCGCGAACGGCTTCTCTGGGAACTTCCAGACCAACCGTTTGCGCCAGATGTTCAACCGCCTCCACGAATTCGAGTCCGTCAAACGCCATCAGAAACGTCAACGCCGTCCCACTCTCTCTGCAACCGAAGCAGTGATAGAACTGCTTGTCTGCAGACACGGAGAACGACGGCGTTTTTTCGTTGTGAAACGGGCACAAACCCGTGTGGTTCTTGCCGGAGCGTTTGAGTTTGACTCGTTCGCCGACGACGTCGACGATATCGACGCGCGCGAGCAGATCGTTGATGAAGTTCTGCGGAATTCTACCGGCCATGGCCCACCGAGTTAGCCACGTCGCGGTGCGGCGCACAAGCCCGGCGGGCATCAGCCGTCGTGCGTCTTCTCCTCATCGCGGCCATACACGTCGTCGAACCGGACGATGTCGTCCTCGCCGAGGTACGCGCCCACCTGAACTTCGATCAACTCCAGATCGAGTTTGCCGGGGTTACCAAGACGATGTTGAACGCCCAGCGGAATATAGGTGCTTTCGTTTTCGCTCAGCGTGAAGGTATCGTCCCCGCGGGTAACCTCGGCGGTGCCGCGAACCACTATCCAGTGCTCGGCGCGATGGAAGTGTTTCTGCAGTGACAACCTCTCTCCGGGCTTCACTTTGATACGCTTGACCTGATAGCGGGTGCCTTGTCCCACGGACTCGAAGCTCCCCCACGGGCGGAAAACCTCGCGATGTACACGGTATTCAGCGCGTCCGCCGGATTTGAGCCGCGATACGAGCTGCCGCACGTCCTGGACGCGGTCGTGCTCGGCAATCAGCACGGCATCCGACGTCTCCACGACGGCCAGATTGCGCACTCCCAGCGTGCCCACGAGCCGATCACGCGCAAGCACGTACGTATCCTTCGTATCCACGCCAATCACGTCGCCGGAAAAGTGGTTGCCGCAGTCGTCCAGGTCCGACGCCTCCCAGACGGCGGACCAGGAACCCACATCGCTCCAGTCGAATTCCGACGGCACCACCACCGCATGTTCGGTGTTCTCCATAACCGCGTAGTCGATCGACTCCGCAGGGCAGTCGCGAAACGTATTTCCCGGACGGAAAAAGTCCAGGTCGTCGACGCCACTACGCATCGCCTCCCGCAGGGGCTCGACCATCGCTGGTCTGTGGAGTGACAGTTCCTCCATATACCGATCGGATGACAGCACGAACATGCCACTGTTCCACAGGTAACGTCCGTCATCCAGATACGCTTGCGCGGTTTCGGCATCCGGCTTCTCGACAAATTTCGCGGCAACACGGACACCCTCCACAGAGTATTCGTCGCCGACACGTACGTAGCCGTAGCCCACCTCGGGCTTGCACGGCCGGATGCCGAACGTCACCAGGGCACCCTCCCGGGCGGCTCGAACCCCACGTGCTACTGCTTCGGCAAACCCGTCCACGTCGTCAATGAGGTGATCTGCGGGCAGTACGAGAAGAACCTGGCCGGGTGCGGCGAGCGCCGCAAGCGCTATCGCCGGTGCAGTATTGCGGCCTTCGGGTTCCAGAATGATCTGGCGCCAGGCAATGCCCGCTTCACGGCATTGTTCGGCAACTAGAAATCGGTGTTCGTGGTTGCAGACCACCAGTGGTGGATTGGTCGACACCGCGCCCGCACGCGAAAGGGTTCGCTGCAGCAGCGAATCGCGCCCGAGGAGTCGATGAAACTGCTTGGGAAACAGATCGCGGGACAACGGCCACAGCCGGCTCCCTGTCCCCCCCGCCAGGATTACCGGGGTGATGTCTTCCATGCTGCCTCCCGGCGCTTACCCGAGCCTGGATTTTACCAGCGCACTGACTGCGCCGAGGTCGGCGCGGCCCTCCACCAGTGTTTTCACCACAGCCATCACCGCGCCCATGTCGCGCATAGACGTCGCGCCGGTGTCACCAATCGCCTGGTCGACTGCCTTCTCGATTTCGGCGTCGGTAAGGGGCTGCGGCATGAACTCGCCGATCAGATCGATCTCGAAACGCTCCTGCGCGGCCAGATCGTCGCGTCCAGCCTGTTCGAACTGCGCCAACGCATCCCGCCGTTGTTTGAGCATCCGGCCGAGCACGGCCAGCACATCCTGATCTGACAGATCACGACGTTCGTCCACTTCCACCCGTTTCAGCTCCGCGTTCATGACCCGCAACGCCGCAACCCGCTGCTTGGCGCGGGCCTTCATCGCCTCTTTCGTGGATTGTGAGATGCGTTCTCGAAGACTGTCGGCGGTAGACATAGACGCTGCCTCGGGTCAGCCAGGACGACTGGCGCGCCCGGAGGAGAATACCCGGGCGTAAATCAGTAGTTTTTCTCGAATCGACGCGATTCGCGCTGAAGCTTCTTGAGGTGTCGTTTCACCGCTGCTGCAGCCTTGCGCTTGCGGACCGCGGTAGGTTTCTCGTAGAACTCGCGACGACGCACCTCGGACAGTACGCCTGCCTTCTCGCACGAGCGCTTGAAGCGCCGAAGCGCAACATCGAAGGGCTCGTTTTCTTTGACTTTGACACTCGGCATGGACGCGCGGATGCCCTCGATTCCGTAAAAGGGCGGCGATTCTACTGAACTCCCGCACGGCTTGCAAAGCACTGGAGCACGGTATGCTGCACTCGGGCCGACCGTGCAACGGCGCCGTCGCGCGGATGATAAGCTCGCTCCATGGCAACCCCGTACAGCGCTCCAGACCCGGTGGGACCCGTGCTCGGCATCGAAACCTCTTGCGATGAAACGGGCCTGGCAATCTACCAACCGGACCGCGGCATCGTTGCCGAGCAGTTGCACTCGCAGGTTGCGATCCACACCCGCTACGGCGGGGTGGTACCTGAGCTCGCTTCCCGGGATCACGTGCGTCGCCTGGTTCCGCTGCTGTCGGCCGTGCTGGAACAAGCCAACCTCTCCGCGCGCGACCTCGCAGGAATCGCATACACGGCCGGTCCCGGTCTGTTGGGCGCGTTGCTGGTCGGCGCAACGTTCGGTCGCACGCTGGCCTGGCGCCTCAACGTCCCGGCCGTGGGCGTACACCATATGGAGGCGCATCTGCTGGCGCCCTTGCTCGCCGATCAGGCGATTGCGTACCCGTTCGTGGCACTGCTGGTATCCGGGGGGCACACGCAGTTGGTCCACGTGGCTGCGCCCGGGCGCTACGAGATTCTGGGCGAGTCCGTCGACGACGCCGCGGGCGAGGCGTTCGACAAAGTCGCGAAGATGCTGGATCTGGGGTACCCGGGCGGACCCGAGGTCGCTCGGCTTGCAAACCGGGGCGACCCAAACCGATTCGATTTCCCGCGACCAATGACCGGCAAACCAGGGCTCGATTTCAGCTTCTCGGGGTTGAAAACGTTCACAATGAACACGTTGGCGGGCATTCCCGAACCCTCCGACCAGGATCGCGCCGACATCGCCCGTGCGTTCGAAGAGGCCGTAGTAGACACGCTCGTCATCAAGTGCCGGCGCGCGATACGCCACACCGGTTGCGCGCACCTGGTGATGGCCGGAGGCGTTGCGGCCAACCGGCGCCTGCGCACTGCTCTCGCGGATCGACTCGATGTCGACGTGCACTACCCACCGGCATCGTTGTGTACCGACAACGGCGCAATGATCGCGTACGCTGGAGCACTACGACTCGCGGCTGGAGAGCGAAGTGACCTGGCTATCGCGACCCGCGCGCGCTGGCCGTTGAACGAGCTCGAGCCTCTTCTAGACATAAGGAATGTAGACAGAGAGGACGGCGGAAAAGCCGGCAGAAAGGCCAGCTGAAAGCACCATGGACTGGATCCGAATCGAGTCGCTCCAGGTGCACGCTACGATCGGCGTGCACGACTGGGAACAGCAGATCCGACAGGCGCTCGGCATTTCCGTTTCGCTCGGCCGACGCGAGCTGGGCGCTACTGACCGGCTGACAGACACGATCGACTACGCAGCCGTCGTCGTTCAGGTGCGCGACATTGCGGCGCGCCAGCCTTACCAATTGATCGAGCACCTCGCCCAATGTATAGCGGAAGAGCTGGTGCACGAGCATGCACCGGTACTGGTGCGTGTGGACATACTGAAACCCGACGCGATACCCGGCGCGTCCGGCATCACCTGTACCGTCACACGCGCCTCGGAAGAACAACGCCCGAAATAGTCTCGGCCATCGGTGGCCGGCCAGCTATCCGGGGCGCTGTGCCTGCCGCAAACGGTTGCCGCGCCAACGCCTCAGCGCACTGCCAAGTGCCGCACCCTCAATATCGAGAGCCCTCAGGCGTGTGGTTTCCACCGCAGCGTCGCGTCGGATGTCCGCAACCGCGTGCTGCAGCGCGTCGAGTGAAGCCGGATCGACAGCTGCGCTCTCGATCGCGAC
This sequence comes from Candidatus Azotimanducaceae bacterium, assembly GCA_965216695.1. Lineage (GTDB taxonomy): Bacteria > Pseudomonadota > Gammaproteobacteria > Pseudomonadales > Azotimanducaceae. The sequence goes on from OZ244212.1 coordinate 1,732,782, forward strand.
CAGCGCATCCAGCCACACTGGTTCGCGAAACGCACCGGCTGCATGCAGAGCTTTTTCGAGCTCCTCCGCCGCCATGTTCCGCCAGTCCGCGATCACCCCGCTCCATTCGGCCGTAAGCATCGCCAGACGCCGGTACCGGTTGGGTACGCGCAACCGATCACACAGCGCGGAAGCCGCCCGCGGATCGAGTCCTGCGCACATCCAGCCAAACTGCAGCCAGTCGTCCCGCGACAACCGCGCCGGAAAGCGAATCTCCCGCTCGATCAATTCCACGAACCAGGGGCGCATCGCTCCGCAGTCGCCGAGCACATGGAAGAACCGCGCGGGCGCGTCAGCGCTCAGTGCCTTGCGCGTCTCCTGCCAAACGCGCTCCGCACTCAGCTCGATTGTCTGCCCCTCGGCAACCATCGAACGAAGTAACGCGAGCGTGCGTTGTGCCACGGAGAAGTCCGGCAACTGCGCCGCAAAGCGCGCAACCCGAAACACCCGCAGCGGGTCTTCGGCGAACGCCTCCGACACGTGACGAAGCACCCTGTCCTGCAGATCACGCCGACCGTCGAACGGGTCGATGATGTCACCGTTCGTGCTCATCGCCATCGCATTGATGGTCAGGTCCCGTCGCTCGAGATCGTCCTCGAGCGTCACGCTCGCGTCGGCAGACCACGTGAACCCACGGTGACCCGGCCCGGACTTTCGTTCCGTGCGCGCCAATGCATATTCTTCCGAACTCTGCGGATGCAGGTACACGGGAAAATCCTTGCCAACCGGGCGATAGCCCGAATCGATCATCTGTTGCGGTGACGCACCAACAACCACCCAGTCCCGGTCGCCGCCCGGGCGGCCGAGCAGACGGTCACGAACCGCACCACCAACCAGATATACGTCCATGCTGCATTGTATCGCCCGCGGCGGGCTGCGTTTGCGTGGACCAGCCTCCAACGGTTAAGGAGTCTCTGAAGAATTATCGTCGACTCAGAGCTTCCCTAGGATTCCGCGGGGCAGGTTTCCGTAGCTACCACTTCGTCGTTCCACACGGATTCGAGTCGTACCGGAAATCCCCAGAGACGATGAAGGTGTTTCAGAACCTCGGACGTAGAGCGATTCAGCGGACGCCGTTGATGCTGCGTATGACGCAACTCCAGCTGGCGATTGCCGCGAAGGTCCACGTTCACGATCTGAATGTTGGGTTCGCGATCCCCGAGATTGTACTGAGACGACAACAGTTCGCGCACGCGGCGATAGCCGTCGCTGTCGTGAATCGCCGACACCTCGTACGCGTTCTCTTTGTCGTCGTCCACCACCGCAAACAGTTTGAGTTCACGCATCACCTTCGGAGACAGGTATTGCAGAATGAAGCTGTCATCTTTGAAGTCACGCATTGCCATATGCATCGACTCGCGCCAGTCGCTGCCGGCCAGATGCGGAAACCACTCGCGGTCTTCGTCCGTCGGCTCCTCACACATTCTGCGAATGTCACTGAAGATCGCAAATCCCAGCGCGTACGGATTGACACCGCGATACCCCGGGTGGTCGAACGACGGCTGAAAGATGACGCTCGTGTGAGACGAGAGAAATTCCATCATGAACCCATCGTCCACGAGACCCCGGTCGTACATGGTGTTAATCAGCGTGTAATGCCAGAACGTCGCCCAGCCTTCGTTCATCACCTGCGTCTGACGCTGCGGATAAAAGTACTGGGACACCTTGCGAACGATCCGCACAATCTCGCGCTCCCAGGGCTCAAGCAAGGGTGCGTTTTTCTCAATGAAATACAGCAGGTTCTCCTGCGGCTCTTCCAGGTACTGCTGCTCTGCATCGGAAGGCGCAGCGTCTACCACCGGAAGCGTTCGCCAGAGGTCGTTCAAGTTGCGCTGAATGTACTCCCTGCGCTCGGCCTGACGCCGCCGTTCTTCTTCGGCGGAAATGGGATACGGGCGTTTGTAGCGATCAACGCCGTAGTTCATCAGCGCATGGCAGGAATCGAGCAGCCGTTCCACCTCCTCGATGCCGTACTTTTCCTCACACTCCAGAATGTAGCTCTTCGCAAACACCAGATAGTCGACAATCGCGGTCGCGTCAGTCCATGTACGAAAGAGGTAATTACCCTTGAAAAACGAGTTGTGGCCGTAACAGGCATGGGCAATCACGAGCGCCTGCATCATTGCCGTATTTTCTTCCATCAGATACGCAATGCAGGGATTCGAGTTGATGACAATCTCGTAGGCTAGGCCCATCGCACCGCGCTGGTAGTTGCCTTCTACTTCCACGAAGCGTTTGCCGAAGGACCAGTGGCTGTAACCTACCGGCATACCGATGGACGCATACGCATCCAGCATCTGGTCAGAGCGAATGATCTCAATCTGATTCGGGTAGGTATCCAGGCCGAACTCTGCTGCAATATCCGAGATCTGGCGGTCGTACTCGGCGATCAGCTCGAACGTCCAGTCGCTTCCCCGCGACAGATACGCACTGTTCCTCGCTGCGCTGCTCATGCCGCATCCCGCTTCTGAAACAGTTCATGGAACACCGGAAAGATGTCCTTCGCTTCCCGAATCTGTCGCTGCGCAAAGTATTCAGACGCATCGCCCGCCAGTTGTTCGTATTCGCGCCACAACGCTTGATGCGCCCGTTTGGTGATCTCCACGTACGCAAAGTACTGCACCGCAGGGAGAATGCGCTCGGCCAAGAGCTTGCGACAGATCGGCGAATCGTCGTTCCAGTTGTCGCCGTCGGACGCCTGCGCCCCGTAGATGTTCCACTCATTAGGCGAATACCGATCGTCAATGATCTCGGCCATCAGTTTCAACGCGCTCGATACCACTGTTCCACCCGTCTCCCGCGAATAGAAAAACTCCTGTTCGTCCACTTCTTTCGCCACGGTGTGGTGTCGGATGAAGACAATCTCGGTACGCTGATAGTGGCGTTTGAGAAACAGGTACAGAAGCAGATAGAAGCGCTTCGCCAGATCTTTGATGTGCTGGTCCATCGAACCCGACACATCCATCAGACAGAACATCACCGCCTGTGACGTCGGCACGGGCTTCTTCTGTACCAACCGATACCGCAGATCCGTCGGATCCAGGAATGGGACCCGGGCAATCTGGCGCTCGAGGTCCGCGATCGTCTCGCGGTGGCGCAGCGAGCCGACCTCGTCGCCTATTGACTGCGCTTCGTCGAGCGCGCGTTCGGCTTCCCGAAGCTGCCTGCGCCGATCTCCGGTGAGCGCGAGCTTACGCATTTTGGCGGCCTGCATGGAGCGCACGACGGACAAACGCGCAGGAATGCCGTCACTCACGTAGCCACCGTGGCGGAACTCGAAACTCGCATCACCCTTCAACCGGCGTTTCGTCAGATTGGGCAGCTCCAGATCCTCAAACAGAAACCCGAGAAACTCGTCTTCGGTCAATGTGAACGCAAAGTCGTCCAGCCCCTCGCCCGAGTTGCTGGCGTCACCTTCGCCGCTCCCGGCACCGCCACCACCCGGCTTCTCGATGCGATCGCCCGCTATGAATTTTCGATTGCCCGGATGAACCACGCTGCGCACCCCGCCTGGACCGTGCCCGAACGTAGGCTCGGAGATGTCCTTCGCGGGTATTACCACCTGCTCGCCGCGTTCCATATCCGTGATGCTGCGGCTGTCCACAGCATCCGATACGGCCTTCTGAATGTGGGCCCGGTAGCGCTTCAGAAAGCGTTGCCGGTTGACCGTGCTCTTGTTCCTGGCATTCAGCCTCCGATCAATCACATAGGACACAACTCGCCCCCTACTGTGATTTTCGGACGCGCAGATACCACTCGGCCAGCAGCCGAACCTGCTTCTCCGTATAGCCTCGTTCGACCATGCGCGCGACGAAGTCGTCGTGCTTGCGTTGTTCGTCGCTCGAAGACTTGGTGTTGAACGAGATGACGGGCAAGAGATCTTCCGTGTTCGAGAACATCTTCTTCTCGATTACCGTGCGAAGCTTTTCGTAGCTCATCCACGACGGGTTGCGACCGTTGTTGTTGGCGCGCGCCCGCAGCACGAAGTTTACGATCTCGTTGCGGAAGTCTTTCGGATTGCTGATTCCGGCGGGCTTTTCCACCTTCTCCAGCTCTTCATTCAGTGACGCGCGATTGAGAATGTCGCCAGTCTCCGGGTCGCGGTACTCCTGGTCCTGAATCCAGAAATCGGCATACGTCACGTACCGGTCGAACAGATTCTGGCCATACTCCGAGTACGATTCGAGATAAGCAGTCTGAATTTCCTTGCCAATGAAGTCGACGTACTTCGGCGACAGAAATTCCTTCACGAAGCGCAGATACTGATCGTGCGTTTCCTTCGGATAATTTTCCTGCTCGATCTGCTGCTCGAGTACATACATCAGATGCACCGGGTTCGCGGCCACTTCCGTTTCGTCGAAGTTGAACACCTTGGACAATATTTTGAATGCAAACCGCGTGGACTGTCCGCTCATACCCTCATCGACGCCGGCAGAGTCGCGATACTCCTGCAGTGTTTTCGCCTTCGGATCGGTGTCCTTCAGGTTCTCACCGTCGTAGATTCGGAGCTTCGAGAATACGCTCGAGTTTTCCGGCTCTTTGATGCGTGTCAGAACGGAAAACTGTGCGAGCATGCGAAGCGTGTCCGGCGCACAGGGCGCGTTCGTCAACGAACTGTGCGTAATCAGCTTTTCGTAAATCTTCACTTCTTCGCTCACGCGCAGGCAATACGGCACCTTTACGATGTACACGCGGTCGATAAACGCTTCGTTGTTCTTGTTGTTACGAAACGTCTGCCATTCCGATTCATTTGAATGCGCCAACACCATGCCGTCGAACGGAATCGGACCTATGGCTTCCGTGCCGTTGTAGTTACCTTCCTGTGTAGCGGTAAGCAGCGGATGCAGCACCTTGATCGGCGCTTTGAACATCTCCACGAACTCCATAACGCCCTGGTTCGCCTTGCACAACGAACCGGAATAGCTGTAGGCATCGGTATCGCTCTGCGCAAAATTCTCGAGCTGGCGAATGTCGACCTTGCCTACCAGTGACGAAATGTCCTGGTTGTTTTCGTCTCCCGGCTCAGTTTTGGCGATCGCGATCTGGTCCAGAATGGACGGGTACTTCTTTACGACGCGAAACTGAGTGATGTCGCCACCAAACTCCCGCAGACGTTTTGCCGCCCAAGGAGACATGATGTTGCGCAGATAACGCGGTGCAATGCCGTACTCTTCCAGAAGAATCGAACCGTCCTCGGTTGCATCGAACAAGCCGAGCGGACTCTCGTTGATTGGCGAACCCTGGATCGCATAGAACGGCATACGTTGCATCAGCGACTTGAGACGTTCCGCCAGCGACGACTTTCCACCTCCGACCGGTCCCAGCAGATACAGGATCTGCTTGCGTTCTTCGAGACCCTGGGCAGCGTGGCGGAAGAACGACACGATCTGCTCGATCGCTTCTTCCATCCCGTAGAACTCATCGAACGCCGGATAGCGTTTTATGATCTTGTTGGAGAAGATCCGCGACAGCCGAGGATCCTTCGAAGTGTCCACGAACTGCGGCTCACCGATTGCCAGCAACAGACGCTCAGCGGCCGTCGCGTACGCACTGGAATCGGTCTTGCACAGCTCCAAATATTCCTGGATCGACATCTCCTCTTCTTGGATGGCGTCGAACCGTTCCTGGAAGTGCTCAAATACACCCACTGGCAGCGCTCCTTTGCTTGCTTCTGGCGTGTCGGCTAAAACTACGCCCGCATATATATTTGATCTGCGATGCAACGCACGGTTTCATGCGCGCCCGGAAATCAGCAGGCAACGGCGCCTATGACCGCAGGTTTTCGGAGGGAGCAGCCCGGATCGTCCGACAAGATGGCGGAGCCGCAATAACTTCAATCTACTTGTCAGGAGTTCAGGCGTTTTCGGCGTCGACGGCGGTTGTCCGTCCCGTTTCCATGCACCAGGCGGTCAAACGCCGGCCCCACACACATCCCGTATCCAGCGCGAGGTAGACGTCGGATCCCGTCTCGCCCTCCAGCGCCGCCCAGTGCCCGAACGCGAACCGGTAGCCGCTGTCACGGTCCACGCGGGCGTTGTGCAGACCGTACCAGGGAACAAAACCGGCAGGCAGCGACTGCACTCCGCCTTTGTGCGAGAAATTGAGCGTGCCGTCTTCAGCGATGAGCCGCATGCGGGTCAGGTAGTTGATGATCAACCGCCAGCGATCCAGACCGCTGAACCGTTCCTCCCACCTCGGCGGCTCGTTGCCATAGAGTTTTTTCAACAGAGTGCCGCCTTCCGCGCGCGGCAGGATCCGTTCCACCTCGGCCGCCAGCGCGGCGGCCTGGGTCACCGACCAGATATGCGGCACGCCCGCGTGTGTCGCCACCACCCGGTGCTGCTCGCTCACCAACAAGAGTTTACGGCTGCGCAGCCAGTGCGCGAGCCGGTCGCAGTCAGGCGCGGCTAGCAGGGTGTCAAACGTGTCCGAACGATTAGGCGTATGTCCACCGTAGTGCACGGCAAGGAAGTGCAGATCGTGGTTGCCGAGTACCACGTCCGCCGCAGCCCCCAGAGCTTGCACCCGACGCAGCACGGCCAGCGAATCCGGTCCGCGATTGACCAGATCGCCCAACAACCACAATCTGTCGCTCGACGGGTCGAAACGGCAGGCGTCCAACAACCGGGCAAACGCGTCGTCACATCCCTGAATGTCACCGACGACGTATGTCGCCATCAATGCACCATGTTGGGCATCGCCAGCGTAAAACAGGGGATCGGTACATTGAATGCCACACCGTCGTCTGCAACAAATTCGTAGTGGCCTTCCATACTTCCAACCGGCGTTTCGATCAGGGCAGCGCTCGTGTAGCGAAAGCCCTGACCCGGCAACAGCGTTGGCTGCTTGCCAACCACGCCGGGACCTTTCACCTCACGCACATCACCAGCGCCGTTGGTAATGCGCCAGCTGCGATTGAGAAGCTGGGCCGGCGATTCACCGCGATTTTCGATCGTGATCGTATACGCAAACAGATACTTGCCCGCCGCAGGATCCGACTGCGCGGGAACGTACTCGCAGTCCACCATGACACCAATATCGTTCACTCCTGCTCTCCAGTCAGTTCGTTGGCAAGTAGGACGTACTCTTCCACGGTTACCTGGTCTGCCCGTTTATCGCCCAGCCGGGCCACGGTGGTGCCGCGAAACTCGAGTGACTTTAGAGCATTAGCCAGGCGTTTACGACGCTGGCCGAACGCTGCGCGGACCACACGCTGCAGGCTCTCAACCGACCGAGCGGTCACCGCGCACGCGCGTGGCTCCAAACGCACGACGCTGGACACGACTTTGGGTGGTGGGGTAAATGCACTCGGGTCCACGTCGAACAGCGCGTCGACACGACAGTGGTACTGCACGGCCACGCTCAGCCTTCCCCACTGTTTGGTTCCCGGCTCGGCAGTCAGGCGCTCGGCCACTTCCCGCTGCACCATAAACAACATGTCGCGGATCCGCTCACACCCGACCAGACGCAGAAGCAGCGGCGAGGTAATGTTGTACGGCAGATTTCCGACGACGCGCCAAGCCGCGTCGCCGGCAAACAGACGCTCCAGATCCGCGTCGAGGACATCGCCACTGACGATGTCGAGACCCGGAAAGCGCTCGCTCAGATCCCCAACAAGATCGCGGTCGAGTTCGATGGCGCGCATCCGGTCGACCTCGGGGTACAACACTGCTGTCAACGCACCGGTTCCCGGCCCAATCTCCAGCACCGAATCCGATCGACTGGGCGCCAGCGCCGCACCGATCCGGTCGAGCACCGCGGTATCGGTCAGAAAGTGCTGACCGAAGCGTTTGCGCGGCCGGTGCTCGCGCGCCATCAAAGCCCTGCTGGCGCGTGCGCCATCACAACACCGCTGGCGCGTGCGCCATCACAACACCGCTGGCGCGTGCGCCATCAAAGCCCTGCTGGCGTATCCGCGGCGCGTTCCGCAAGCGTAGCGGCCAGTTCGATCGCGGCACAGAAACTGCCCGCGTTCGCCCGCCCAGTGCCCGCTAGATCGAGCGCAGTGCCATGATCCACCGACGTGCGAACGAACGGCAAACCCAGAGTTACGTTGACGGCTTCGCCGAAACCAGCGTGCTTCAGCACCGGCAACCCCTGATCGTGGTACATGGCCATCACCGCATCCAGCTTGGCGAGCCGATCGGGAACGAACACTGTGTCGGCCGGCAGCGGGCCAACCAGGTCGATGCCCTCCGAACGCAACTGCTCACAGACCGGACCGATCACGCGGATCTCTTCGTCACCCAGATGACCACCTTCACCGGCATGCGGGTTGAGGCCGGTAACGCCAATCGCTGGCTTCGCCAGACCGAATGAGCGCTGCAGTGCACGGTGCAGCAGCCGTATTCGAGCCGAGATCAGTTCCGGCGTGATTGCATCGGGTACATCACGCAGCGCCAGGTGGGTAGTTGCGAGCGCAACCCGCAGCTTACCCGCCACGAGCATCATCACCACATCGTCGACCGACGCCCGGTGCCGAAGCCACTCGGTATGGCCGGTGAACGCAATGCCTGCATCGTTTATCACGGACTTCTGAACCGGCGCCGTCACCATCCCGGAAAAGCGCTCAGCCAGACATCCCTCCGCCGCAGCGTCCAGCAGCGCAAGCACATGCGCCGAATTCGATGGGTTGAGCCGGCCCGCAACGACGTCCACGCCTTCGGGGACGTCCAGCACGCTGAGCACGCCCGCACCACCGGCCACATCGCCGCCGGGTCGGTAACGTTCGAGTCGGAGCGGCGTTGACAGTTGTGCGGCTCGGGCTCGCAGCACGTTGGCGCTCGCAACCGCCACCCACGGACGCGGGCGCGCGGTGCTCGCGGCGTGCACAATCAGATCGGGACCGATACCGGCGGGTTCGCCGGCCGTCACCGCAAGCGGCAGGCCATCCATCACGAATCAGAGGCGTACATCCACGTACGCCTCGTCGCGGATCTCCTTCAACCACTCCTGACGCTCTTCCTCGAAGCGTCGGTTGTGGATGTACTCCACCACCAACCGTTTGCGGGCTTCGTCACTCATATCCGCTTCGCGACGTTGCAGCACCTCAAGCACGTGCCAGCCGTATTGCGTTTGAAACGGCGGGCTCAGGCTCCCGGTCGCGGTCGCCGCCATCGCTTCTCGAAACTGCGGAACGAATTCCTCGCCGCTGCTCCAGCCCAGATCGCCGCCGTTGAGCGCGCTCCCAGGATCTTCCGAAAACTCCTTCGCAAGCGCTTCGAAATCTTCTCCCGCCTGAATGCGCGCGTAGATATCCCTGATCAGATCGGCGGTCTGCTCGGGCGAGCGGATCTCCGAAGGTTGCACGAGAATATGGCGAAGTTGGGCCTGTTCGACTTTCTGCGTACCGGCACCGCGCCGGTCGAACAGCTGCACAATATGGAACCCACTACCGCTGCGGATCGGGTCACTGGTCTCGCCGATTTTCAGGTTCAGCACCTGCTGGGCGAACAGGCTCGGCAGCTCCGCCGCTCTACGCCAGCCGAGGTCACCGCCTTCCAGCGCCCGCGACCCGGCACTCTTTGCGATTGCCGTCTCCCGGAAGTCGGCGCCGCCCCGCAGCGCCAAAACGATTTCTTCAGCGGCGTTGCGTGCGCGCTCGCGCGTCTCCTCGGAGGCGTCATCTGCAACCGCGAGCAGGATGTGGCCCACCGAGTACTCGTCCGAAAACTGTTCCTGGAAATACGGCGAATTGATGAAGTCGTCAATCTCCTGTTCGCTGATTGCGATACGCCGGTTCACAATGCCACGCTGCAATCGCGAGATGATCATCTCGCGGCGAATGTCCTCGCGAAACTCCACGTAGTCGAGCCCGTCCTGCGCCAACGCCAACCGAAACTGGTCCAGCGTCATCTGATTGTTTTGCGCAAAGCCGGCGACGGCCCGGGTCAGCGTCTCATCGTCTATCTCGACCCCGCGGCGCTGCGCCTGCTGCAACTGCAGACTCTCGACAATCAGGCGTTCCATCAGCTGACTCACGAGAATGTCGTTGGGCGGGGGTGTCGTGCCACTCTGCGCAATCTGTTTGCGCACGAGCTCAAGCCGGCTCAACAGCTCAGACGCGAGAATCACATCTTCTTCAACCACCGCAACGATGGCGTCGAGTTCCTGATACTGGGCCACCGCATTGCCCGCAGTGAACAGAAGCGACCACAACGCGAGCGTCCAACCCGCGCGGCCAGTCCTGCGACCCCACCTGCCGCCCGTTCGATCACCTCTGTCGTTAATACCCATCAATTGCGTGTCTCCGGTGTATAGCCCTTTATGCCCCGCTGCAGAACCGATTCCACTTTCGTTCCCAGGCCTGCCAGACCCTTGAACACAATCTGCACGAAGATGCCTTCGTCGGGGTCCACGTTGGCGAAATTGCGACCTGTGGGGCTGTCGAGAAACCGACGTGCCAGCACGCGGATCTGCCAGCAGCAGTCATTGTACTCAAGACCACCGAACCCCTCGATGGTTCGGCGACTTTCCAGATCGAAGTTCCACCGCCCGATCAACCCGACCCGGCGGGACAGGGGCCAGTAGACCGACAGATCGGTCTGATCGATCATGTCGCGGACGCGTTTGCGGTATCCGATGTTGAACACGTGCCGCCGGTCGGACCGGTAACTCAGCCCAAACCGGGCCTGGTCAACCGTGTCGTCGTGCGGGTCGTAGACGACCGCGCCAGACACCCGCCACCGCCGCGCGAGCGCTGCCGACACCTCCGCTGCCAGCGCTGACGAACTCTGCCGCTCGTCGGCCGTGGGCGCGCCTCTGAGCGTAACCCGCCGGTTCTCAAAATACGCGATCTGGCCGACGCTTGCGCGCAGGTACTCGCGCCCGGTCGCGGCGTCGGCAAACCGTGTGGTAACACCCACAGACAACTGGTTGGCATCGCCGATGCGATCGAAACCGGCGAAGCGGTTATTGCGGAACAGCTGGCTGAAGCCGAAATCGAGCACGGACGAGTCGAACAGCGGAATCTGTGATTGATCCGCAAATTCCTGATAGAGATAGTACACCCGCGGTTCCAGAGACTGCGTCAGTCCCCTGCCAAACAGCCGCAGGTCGCGATCGAAGTACAGTCCCCCACCAACGCTGCCAAAGCCGATCGAGCGCGTCACCGACTCGTCGAACGCCGTTCCAAGCGTCAACCCGTCGGGCGCATCCAGATCGTAATCCGTGTACCGGAAACCCGCTTCCGCGTCGAAAAACCCCCACATCCATCGCAGCGGCAAGCGTAGCTGCGGCTGCACGTGCGAGCGCTTTCCGGTTACAGCGTCGAGTCCGGATGCGCGCGCTATGTCGCGCTCGAAGCGCGTCCATTCCGCTGTAACGGACCAGCGCAGCGGGCCGGGCAACGGCAACCGGTAATCCAGCTCCAGCTCCGGTTCCCGCCGGTACGGTTCCTGCGCAATCTCGTCGAGGCGCTGAAACCGCTGCGCCCACAAACGAACGGTCAGATCCGGAATCCGGTACGTGATCTGTCCCCGCCGCTCCAGTTGGATCTCGCTCGACACCGCCAGGTCGGTACCGAGGTTGCGAAAGTAATCGCGGTCGCTGACGGCGGTGTAGTCCACATATGTCGAAAATCGACCGATCCGACCGCGGTGCTCAATCCCGTAAAGCCAGCGATCCGCCGGTTCGAAGCCGGCATCGGAACCGTTGATGTCTTCGAAGTCATCACGCTCGAATACACCGTCATACAGGTCGTCGCTGTTCAGAAACGCGCCCGACAACGTCGTTGACTGCCAACGCGACAGATGCCGGAACTCCGATTCCAGACCTACCCCTCGATCGGATATCAGCCGCGGCGTGAGCGTTGCGTCGTAGTTGGGCGCAAGATTCCAGTAGTACGGCAACGACAGGTCAAGCCCGTCCTCGTTCGAATAACCGATGCCTGGAAACAGAAACCCGCTCACGCGTTCGTCCGAAACCGGGAAGCGGATGAACGGCGTATAAAACACCGGGACACCGGCAACGCTCAGACGCGCGTTCCGCGCGGTGCCGAACACCGCGTCCTCGGGAATGTCGAGCCGACCGGCATTCACCCTCCACGAGTCATTGCCGGGCGCACAACGCGTGAAACGCGACCCGCGCACCTCCAGGTCTCCCTCCGCGGTCTTGTGTACGGTTCGGGCACGGCCCCGAAACTCGTTCGCCAGCAGCACGAACTCGGCGTCGCCGAGCGTTGCATCCCGGCGATCGACGTTGGCAACGGCCGATTCGCCTCGGGCAATCACATCAGCGTCGCGTATCACGACCCCGCCCGCCAACTCCGCGTCGCCGGAATCCGTGTACAGCGTCGCCTGATCGGTGTGGATCACGCGCCCACCCTGCCGAATCTCCACATTCCCCGACAGCTCGGCGCGATCGTCCAGCCAGTACTCAGCCTGATCCGCGATGGCGGTTACCGGTCCCGCGCCGGTGGGGTCGACCGGAACAATGTCGGCCGGAACGACGTACGTACCCGAGCAGTATTCCGGCACGGACCGCCGCGCTGCGGCGGACAGGTCGGCGCGATCCCGCCAAAGCGAATCGGCCAGATCCGAGCCCGCCTGCGCACCCGCGTTGGCGGTGCTCAGCGAAGCCAGGATCACATACAAGAGAAGGGCGTACTGCCGCGGTCCGTAGCGCATCGCGCGATGATAAAGACTTGGTGACCGCAGGCCCACGGCTATAATCGCCGCGTGGAGCCGGAGTTGAAAAATTGGGTGGCGCACCAGCTGCCGTCGGCGGTTCGGGACCACAGCCCTCTACCGGTGGAAGCCAGCCACCGGGTGTTCTACCGAGTGGATACGGACACCGGGCGCTTCGTGGTGATGAGCTCACCGCCCGAGCTCGAGAACAACACGCGATTCGTCGAGTTTGCCCGGCGTCTGCTCGAGCTAGGCATTCCCGTGCCTCAGATTCTCGCGTTCTCCCCGGCGCACGGCTACGTGCTGATGACCGACCTGGGCGACAGCGACCTACGCACAGTTTACGAAACGCCCGACCGAGACGCGGCGCTCAACGCCGCGCTCGACGTTCTGAGAACGTTCCAGCACGCGCCCACCGAGGGGTTCGAACCGTACAGTCTCGACCGGTTGCACGACGAGCTTGCGATTTTCTCGACGTTTCTCGCGGCACCCGCGACAAACCGGGCGCCGGACAGTGGCGACGCACTCGCCGACGCGTTCGCCCGGCTGGCCGAACGGGTCTACGCGCAACCGCGTTGCCTGATCCACCGCGACTTTCACTGCAGGAATCTGTTGTTCAACAACAATCGACTGGGCGTGGTGGACTTTCAGGACGCACTGATCGGTCCCGCGTCGTACGACATAGCGTCCCTCCTCCACGACTGCTACTACGAGTTCAGCGATACGGAGCGCGAGCACTGGCTGGCAACGTTTCAGGCCGCGTCGCCGCACTGGACGGATCTGGACACACTGCGCCATGCGGTAGAGGTCACGGCGCTCCAGCGGCAACTGAAGGCCCTGGGTATCTTTGCGCGGCTGCACCAGCGGGACGGCAAATCGAGTCACCTCGTCTACATTCAACCCGTGGCCCGGCGGGCGCAAAAGCTCGCGGCACGCCATCGGACGACGGCAGCGATCGCTGCCTGGCTAGGGGACAATCAAAACGCGCTGGAGCAGACCGTGAACGCGTGGCAGGCCGAACCCCAACCGTGAAGGCCATCATTCTCGCGGCCGGTCGCGGTACACGGCTCGGCGCGTTGACCCGCACCACCCCGAAGCCGATGCTGACGATCGGCGGCGTTCCGCTGATCGAGCGGCACATCCGCTGGCTGCGCGGGGCCGGCATCAGCGACATCGTCGTCAACGTGCATCACCTCGCTCAACGGATCACCGACCATCTGGGCGACGGCAGCACCCTCGGCGTGCGGCTCACCTACAGTCCGGAAAGCGAGTTGCTGGAAACCGGTGGCGCAATCGTCAAAGCGTTGCCGCTGTTGGGCGCAGATCCGTTCATCTACGTGCTTGGCGACGTGTACTCCGAGTTTCCTCCCGACGCGCTTTCACTGGACCTGGCAGCGGACGCGGACATGCACATGGTGCTCACGCCAACACCCACGTTCCGCGACCAGGGCGATTTCGAGCACGCTCGCGGACGTGTTACGCGCCGTGGCAACGCGTTCGTGTTCTGCGGCTATGCGGTGGTGCGACCACGCATCTTCGAACCGTACGCGCCAGCGGCAGGCTCGGACTGGCCCGTGTTTTCGTTCCGTGAGCTGATGTTCGATGCCGTCGCAAACAATCGGGCAACGGCGCAGATCTGGCACGGCTACTGGAGCGATATCGGCACCCCGGACCAACTCAGTCAGACGCGACAGCACCACGCGGCCCACCAAACGGGTACCATGCGCCAATGAACTTCTGGATCTCCCCGTCGATTCTCGCGGCCGATTTCGCCCGGCTGGGCGAGGAAGTATCCGCAGTGCTGGCGGCCGGCGCGGACACGATTCACTTCGACGTGATGGACAACCATTACGTCCCTAATCTGTCGATCGGACCGCTCGTGTTGGAGTCTCTGCGCGCCGCCGGGCTACAGTGCACGATAGACGTTCATCTGATGGTGAAGCCCGTGGATGCGCTGATTGATGCGTTTCTCGAAGCCGGCGCTGATTACATCACCATTCACCCGGAAAGCACGGAACACCTGCACCGCTCTCTGGCGCGCATACGCGAGGGCGGCGCGAAAGCCGGCGTGGTGTTCAATCCGGCAACGCCGCTCGGTGTTTTGAGCGAAGTGACATCGCTGATCGACCTGGTACTGATCATGTCCGTAAATCCCGGATTCGGCGGACAGCAATTCATCACGGAAAGCCTCGCCAAAGTGCGTAGGACCCGACAGTTGCTCAACGACGCCGGCTGCGACGCGCGACTGCAGGTTGATGGTGGGATCACCGTAGAGAACATCGCCGACGTGGCGCGTGCCGGCGCAGATACGTTCGTCGCCGGCTCCGCAATTTTCGGCAGCGACGACTACAGCGCAACGATCGCCGAGATGCGCGAGGCGCTGGATCGCGCGTCAGCCATCTGAACTCGGGATGCCGAAGCCGCCGCGCAGTTTCAACGCGTACCTGTTTGACCTGGACGGAACGCTCGTGGACACCGCGCCCGATCTGAACAGCGCGCAGAACGCCGCGCTGAGCCATTTTGGGCTTGAGGTCACCGACGTGGAACACACGCGTCAATGGGTCGGACTGGGGGCGCGCGTGCTGCTGCAGCGTGCATTAGCCAACCAGGGCGCAGCAACCGGCGACCTCGACACGATGTTCCAGATGTTCCTCGAGCACTACGAGCGCCACCTGGCCGACGCGAGCACGCCCTACCCGGACGTTGCCGCAACACTTGGCGCGCTCAGGCAACGCAACGTGCCTACCGCCGTCGTTACCAACAAACCTCAGGCTCTGGCGACGGCCTTGCTGCACGAACTCGACCTGCACCGTTACTTCGATCTGGTGCTCGGCGGGGATGCCGTAGACAATCCCAAGCCGGCTCCGGATCCAGCGCTGCACGCGTGCAGGCAACTGGGCGTCGGCATCCATGAAGCGCTCTTCGTTGGCGACTCCCAGACCGATGTCGATTGCGCCCGGGCGGCCGGATGTTCAGTGGCCTGCGTGCCCTACGGCTATCGCGCCAACGTCCCGGTTGGTGATCTGGGGGCCGATTACCTGATTGAAACCCTGGCAGACCTCGTTTAGCCTTCCGGCGGTAGACGTCCTGATTGTCCACCCATGATCCACGGCAACGCCCAGGCATCGCTCCACAGCCATCATCGCTGGCGCTGAAATCTGCAGAGCCGGTCACGCCGGCCCGTTCCGTTAACCGTACTTTCAGCACCAATCGTGGATCAATCATGGATCGCAAACAGTTCGAAGCCCTCGCCAGTGAGGGTTACAACCGCATTCCAGTCGTCCTGGAAACGCTCGCGGATCTGGATACGCCCCTCTCGACCTATCTGAAGCTGGCGCGCGGCCCCTACAGCTATCTGCTCGAGTCTGCGCAGGGCGGCGAAAAGTGGGGCCGCTACTCCATCATCGGCCTACCCTGTCGAACGCGCCTCGAAGTACGCGGCCACGACGTTCGCGTGTTCGACCACAACGAATGCACTGAGCATCACGAAGCGCCGGATCCGATCGCGTTCGTCGAAGCATTCCAATCGCGATACCGGGTACCCGAGTTGCCCGATCTGCCCCGATTCTTCGGCGGACTCGTTGGTTATTTCGCCTACGACTGTGTGCGTTACGTCGAATCCCGGCTCGCCGGCTCGGCGCCGCGGGATACGTTGGGCACCCCGGACATCGTGATGATGGTTTCCGAGGAACTGGTAGTGTTCGACAATCTGCGCGGCCGGATGCAACTGATCCGGCTCGTCGACCCGGATACACCGGACGCCTATGACAACGCGCTGGAGCGCTTGCGCACCCACGCCAAAGCACTGCGCAACGCGCCGCCGGAGCTGCCGCGATCACCCGCCAACAAAGCGGTAACCGAGGACGACTTCGTCTCGTCGTTCGGCGAGCAGGCGTTCAAAGAATCCGTCGAACGAATCCGCGAATACATCGCCGCGGGCGATGTGATGCAGGTCGTTCTGGCGCAGCGCATGTCGTTGCCGTTCGGCGCCGACCCGATCAATCTGTACCGGAGCCTGCGCAGTCTGAACCCTTCGCCTTATATGTACTTCATGGATCTGGCCGATTTCCAGATCGTCAGTTCATCACCCGAAATTCTCGCCCGCGTGGAAGAGGGCGTGGTGACGAATCGTCCGCTCGCGGGCACGCGCCGCCGTGGCCATACCCCGGACGAAGACGAGGCGATGGAGCGGGAACTGCTGGCCGATCCAAAGGAGCTTGCCGAACATCTGATGCTGATCGATCTGGGGCGCAACGACGTCGGCAAGGTAGCGGAAACCGGTAGTGTCCACGTAACGGATCAGTTCACCATTGAGCGCTATTCGCATGTGATGCACATTTCCAGCAACGTTACCGGCCGCCTCCGCGCCGACCTGGGCCCGCTGGACGTGCTGCGCGCGGCGCTTCCGGTAGGCACGCTGTCCGGGGCACCGAAAATCCGGGCGATGGAGATCATCGACGAACTCGAACCTGTCCGGCGCGGCATCTACGGTGGTGCGGTGGGTTACCTCGCATGGCACGGCAACATGGACATGGCGATCGCCATCCGAACCGCCGTGATAAGCGACGGCACCCTGTACATCGAGGCCGGCGGCGGAATCGTTGCCGACTCGCAGCCACGGCTCGAATGGAAAGAGAGTCTTAACAAGGGTCGCGCAATCTTCCGCGCCGCCGCTGCGGCGGAAGCGCAATACGGCCAGTACGGCATCGAGGGCTGAGCCATGCTCCTGATGATCGACAACTACGACTCGTTCACCTTCAACGTCGTGCAGTACCTGATGGAACTCGGCGCGGCCGTCGAGGTGCACCGCAATGACGAAATCACGGTGGAGGCAATCCAAGCGCTCGGTCCCCGCGGAATCGTCATCTCTCCGGGGCCTTGCACCCCCAACGAAGCTGGTGTGTCCATGGCGGCGATCGAGCACTTCGCCGGCAAGATACCGATCCTCGGCATATGCCTCGGGCACCAGAGTATAGGTCAGGCCTTCGGCGGCAAAGTCGTGCGCGCAGAGCGCGTAATGCACGGAAAGACCTCATCCATCCATCACACCGACGAAGGCGTGTTTCGCGCCCTCCCACAGCCTTTCGAAGCGACGCGCTACCATTCGCTGATCGTTGAACGCGCCTCCCTTCCAGATACGCTGGAAGTAACCGCTTGGACAACCCGGGACGGCGAAGAACATGAGATCATGGGCTTGCGCCACCGCCACTTGCCGGTGGAGGGCGTGCAGTTTCATCCTGAGTCCATCCTCACCCGCTGCGGTCACGCACTGTTGAAAAATTTTCTGGAGTCCGTCGATGCGTATCACCGATCTGCTGAATGACCTGATCGACGGACGTTCGCTGTCGATGGATACATCGCGCGAATTGTTCGAACAGGTCATGTCCGGCAACGCCACGCCGGCGCAGATTGCCGCGATTCTGATCGGGCTTCGAGCCAAGGGCGAAACGGCCGAGGAAATCGCGGGCGCTGCGCTTGCGATGCGAGGGCTGGCTACCAAGGTCGACGTGGCGCACCCGCATCTGATCGATACCTGCGGCACGGGCGGGTCCGGGTCCAAGGTATTCAACGTCTCCACCGCTGCGGCTTTCGTCGCCGCAGCGGCCGGCGCCAAAGTCGCCAAGCACGGCAACCGCAAAATGACCAGCAGTTGCGGCAGCGCCGACGTGTTGGAAGCCGCTGGTGTCACGCTGGAACTGACGCCCGAGCAGATCGCTCATTGCGTTACGGAAGTTGGCGTCGGCTTCATGTTTGCCCAGCATCACCACAGCGCGATGCGGCACGCCGCGCCGGTGCGTCAGGAACTGGGTGTGCGTACGATGATGAACGTGCTCGGCCCAATGACCAATCCGGCCGGCGCAAAACGCCAGGTGATTGGTGTGTTCGATACACAATGGCAACGCCGCATGGCCGAAGTGTTGCGGCTTCTGGAATCCGAACACGTGCTGGTGGTACACAGCAGCGGTCTCGACGAAATTGCCCTCGACCGCCCGACCCATGTCGTGGAACTGCGCAACGGCGAGATCAGCGAGTACGACATTGAACCGTCTCAGTTCGGCATCGAGCCCCGGTCCATGGACGACCTGGTGGCCACGTCACCCGAGACGAGTCTCGCCAAGCTCGAGCAATCGTTGGCCGAGCCGGATTCCAAGGCCGCCGACATTGTGAGCTTGAACGCTGGCGCGGCGATCTACGCGGCCGGCGTGGCCACGAGTCTAAAAAATGGCGTGCTGATGGCGCAGGACGCGATTGCCGCAGGCCTCGCCCGCGAGCGCCTTCAGGACCTGGTACGGGTCAGCCGGTTGATGACGCTGAAGTGAGCGAAACAATCCTCGACCGCATTCTGCGCGACAAACGCGACGAAGTCCGCGCACGTTCCGCCCGGACGCCATTGAACGAATTGCGCGTGCGCGCCAGGGAAGCGACGCCGCCGCGACCATTCGCGACGCCACTGCGCGACTGCAACGACGCGGGCCGCGTGGCAGTGATCGCCGAGATCAAGAAGGCCTCACCCAGCAAGGGAGTGATCCGGGAGCGTTTCGATCCACCGGAGATCGCGCGGCGTTACGCGGCAGGCGGCGCAACCTGTCTTTCAGTGCTAACCGACGAAGCCTACTTCCAAGGCCATGACCGGTATCTCCAGGAAGTCAAAGCGACCGTCGACCTCCCGGTGCTGCGGAAGGACTTCGTCGTCGATCCCTATCAGATCTACGAGGCCCGGGTACTCGGCGCCGACTGCGTGCTGCTCATTGCAAGTGCCTTGACTACGAGTCAGCTTGCAGAGTTCCACGAATTGGCCCGCAACTTAGGGCTCGACGCACTGATCGAGGTTCATGATGCCAAGGAAACCGCGCACGCGGTAACGCTGGACCCGGGCATGATCGGCATCAACAACCGCAACCTCCGTACCTTCGAGACCCGGCTCGACACCACGATCGAACTCGCCGGGCACATTCCGGATTCGATTCTGATCGTCTCCGAAAGCGGCATTCACACCGCCGCGGACATCGAACGATTGCGTGCACGCCGGGCGGGCGCGTTTCTGATCGGTGAAGCGTTCATGCGCGCCGACGACCCGGGCGCCGCTCTCGCAGACCTGCTCGCCTCGACGGCACCCGCACGCGCGCCCCGTTGACGGCGACCGACGCGAGCGGTACAACCGTGCCGGGACACGCCACCGGAAGCCTGCGATGGGACGCACCGCACCCGAGGATCACCAACATACCGTAGCCAACAGCGATCACCCGAGTGACCGCGCGCACGGTGACCACGATCTCGAACGCCTGCCCGAACCCGCGCTCGCGCTTTCGGATACGCCGCCGAAACCCGCGGAGAAGGTGGTTGTCCGAAAACTCCTGCAGTTGCTCGACAACCCACGCGTTAGCATCGCTCTGTGGGACGGCACCGAGATTGCCACCGATCCCGAACCTGCCGTGCGCGTAACGATCCACGATCGCAATGCACTGTACAGGCTTGCGTATAAACCGACGCTTTCGTTCGGCGACTTGTACGTGGACGGCCGCATCAGCCTGGACAAGCCGGTGGAAACGTTGCTGGATACGGTCTATCCGCGATTGATCGAGCGCGACCGCACATCCGGCCGCGGCCGGAGTCTGCTCCGATCGCTCCTCACGAAGCGCGCGCGGCGCAACACCCTGTCGGGTTCGAAGGAGAACATCCATCAGCACTACGACCTTGGCAACGACTTCTACGAACTGTGGCTCGACCGGGATTACACCCAGTACACCTGCGCGTACTTTCCGACGCGCGAGGCGACGCTGGAAGCAGCCCAGGCAGCCAAACTGGACCACGTGTGCCGCAAACTCAATCTGCGGGCGGGTGAGTCAGTGGTGGAAGCCGGCAGCGGCTGGGGTGGCCTGGCACGCTACATGGCAAAACACTACGGCGTGCGCGTCACGTCATACAACATCTCGCACGAGCAGGTGCGGTACGCCCAGGAGAGAGCGGTCCGCGAGGGTCTGGACGACCGAGTTACCTACGTAGAAGACGACTACCGGAACATTCGCGGCGAATTCGACGCGTTCGTATCGGTAGGGATGCTCGAACACGTGGGCACCGCCAACTACCGCGCACTGGGCGCCACCATCGATCGCACGTTGAAATCCGACGGGCGCGGTCTGATCCACAGCATTGGCCAGACCATGCCACGACCGCTGAATGCGTGGATCGAGTCCTACATCTTTCCAGGTGCGTATCCGCCTACGCTGCGCGAGATGGCAACCATCTTCGAGCCGTTCGGATTTGCCGTAAACGATGTCGAGAATCTGCGCCCCCACTACGCGTTGACGCTGACGCACTGGCGCGAACGTTTCGACGCGCACCGCAAGGAGATCGAACAGATGTTCGACGAACGCTTCGCGCGAGCCTGGCGTTTGTACCTGTGCGGCTCGATCTCGGCGTTTACTACGGGCCAACTGCAACTGTTTCAGCTGGTGTTCTCGCGGCCCGACAGCCCATCGATTCCGTGGACCCGCAACCATCTCTACGACGGCCACCGCGAGCCCGGTGCGTGAAGTTGAGACCATTGTGGTCGGCGGCGGGCCCGCGGGCGCCAGCGCCGCGTGGGAACTCGTGCGACGCGGTCGCGAATGTCTGGTGCTCGATCGGGCGCAGTTTCCGCGCGAAAAACTCTGTGCCGGCTGGATAACGCCGGAAGTACTGGCAGATCTCGAGTTCACGCCGTCAGACTATCCGCACCGATTTCTGACGTTCGGCGCACTGAATGTAAACGTGGGTCGCTGGCGTCAGCAGCTCAGGTCACCGCAGCATTCGATCCGCCGATTCGAATTCGACGCCTGGCTGCTGGAACGCAGCGGCGCCCCCGCGATTCAGAACAACGTGCGCAATATAGAGAGCGACGGCGACCGTTTCATACTGGACGACGCGTTCCGATGCCGCTACCTGATCGGCGCAGGCGGAACGCGCTGCCCGGTGTATCGTGAACTCTTCCGGGACGCGCACCGCCGCGACGAACGTCTCCAGGCCGTTACGCTGGAACTGGAGTACGCGTACGACTACAACGATGCCAACTGCCACCTGTGGTTCTTCGCGGACGGTCTGCCCGGATACTCGTGGTACGTGCCAAAAGCCGACGGCTACGTGAACATCGGCATCGGCGCCTCCGCCACCCGCCTGAAGCGACGAGGCGAGCATATTCGCGACCACTGGCAAGCCCTCGTGCAAACGCTCGTGTCCCGCGGTCTCATTCACGAACCACCGGCCGAGCCGCACGGATACAGCTACTTTCTTCGCCACCAGCGGGCCACGCCAACCCGAATCGGCAACGCGTACGTGGTTGGCGACGCCGCGGGTCTCGCAACACGGGATATGTGCGAAGGCATAGGTCCGGCCGTACGCAGCGGCCTGGATGCTGCTGCATCGATCATTAATAACGCCAGTTACAGTCACGATGATATCGATCGCTACACCAACCCACGCTGGTGGGTTCACCGGCCGCTGGAAGCGGGGATCATCGGACTCGGCAAAGACGCCGCGTAGCCCGCATGATTAAATAGACGGAACATCTGGGAGGACACATCATGGAAAAGACCACCGAGCGCCCCGACCAAACAGCACATGCAGACCGCTGCCCGGGCGAGAGTTACGCCAGCATTCTGGCCCGCGACAACGTACCGCCACCGGATTTCTATCAGGAAACACTGAACCAGACGGTTGGCACGGAACCCATAGCCGCGTCGCGCTACTTCGATCCCGCGTTCCTGCAGCAGGAGAACGACCATGTTTTTCCCCGTGTGTGGCAATGGGCATGCCGCGAAGAGGATATTCCCGAGGTAGGCGACTATGTCGTGTTCGACCTGGGCGCGCACTCGTGGATCGTCACGAGATCGGCGCCCGAGACATTCACGGCGCTCTCCAATGCCTGTCCACATCGCGGCCGCCAGATCGCGGAAACTGACGGGCACGAAGAACGTTTCCGGTGTCCGTACCACGGATTGCAGTGGCACCTGGACGGGTCGCTGAAGCACAACCCGTTCGGCTGGGACATGCCGCAGTGGCGCGAGTGCGGCGCTAACCTGGTGCAAGCCCGGGTGGAGACCTGGGGCGGCTTCGTATTCCTCAACATGGACGCCGACGCACCACCGCTACGCGACGTGCTCTCGCCAATCCCCGATCACTTCGAACGCTACGACTTTACCGGCAAGTACAAGGCCGCACACATCATCAAGAAGATCCGCGCCAACTGGAAAGCCACCTGCGAAGCGTTCATGGAAAGCCATCACGTGGTTGGCACGCATCCGCAAGCGCTGAACATGACGGGTGATCTGAACAGCCAGTACGACGTGCTGAGCGACTACGTAGGCCGCCAGTTCACCGCGCAGGCGGTACAGAGCCCGAACGTTCCAACACGCCTGAGTGAGCAGGAAATTTTCAACGTGGCAAGCGGTATGAGCGCACGCGCCGCCGCCGAACCGGGTAGCACCCTGCCCGACGGCATGACGGCGCGCAGCTTCTCAGCCGCGCAGACGCGGAAATCTCTGGAAGCGACGTACGGCATCGACTACTCCGAAGCGGGCGATGCGGAGATGCTCGATTCGTTGCTGTATCACGTGTTCCCGAATCTCGCGTTCTGGGCCGGCATGCCCATGAACATCGTCTACCGCTTCCGCCCCAACGGTATGGACCCGGAGACATCGCTGATGGACATCCTCGTACTACGGCCGTATCCGAAGGGTACCGAGCGACCTTCCCCTGCACCAATCCGCTACCTCGATTTCGACGAACCGGTCGCGCTCGCGGGGGATGACATCGGTGCAGGACTGGCCGAAGTTTTCGATCAGGACGTGGAAAATCTACCCTGGGTGCAGAAAGGTCTGCGCGCGCTCCCGGGTGGCAACATCGCATTCACCAGCTATATGGAAGCGCGGCTGCGACGGCACCACCAGATGCTCGATCAGTTCATCGCGGACCCAGAAGCTTAGCCGCCGACTTGCGCAGCGCGCCGCGGTGGCAGAGATTCCCCGCCACTTCGGTCGCGCCGCGTTCGGCGCGCACTCATCTCTATACAATCAGGCGCGGCCCGCCTACCCGGGTTGGATATTCGATCTTCTCGTCGCGCAAAACGCGCTGTACCCGGATGCCCGTACTCTGGAGATCGGTCCCGGCAGCGGCCAGGCGACAGCAACCCTCGCCCGACTCGGCGCCGCACCCATAACGCTCGTGGAACCGGATCAACGGTTCGCTGAACATCTCGATAGACTGATGGATCACGCCGGTAATCCATGCCACCGAATTCAAGCGTCCTTCGAGCAGACTGAACTGCCCCCGTCTTCGTTCGACCTGATCGTGGTTGCCACCGCGTTCCACTGGCTGGACCCGGCCTCACGTACCGCAAAGCTTGCCGACCTCACCAGAACCGGCGGCCACGTGGCGTTGATCTGGAACGTATTCCAGGACCTGCATCGATCCGATGCGTTTCACGAAGCGACGAAGCAAGTGCTGGAACATCTGCCGCAGGGTCCATCGGGCAAACCGGGCGACATACCGTTCGTACTCGACCGAGAGTCAAGACAGCGCGAATTCACCGAGGCCGGCCAGTTCGAGCTGACATTATTCGCGGAAGGACATTGGACGCTGCAACTCGATCCCGCAGCGGTTCGAATTCTGTACCAGAGCTTTTCGAACGTTTCTCGGCTGCCGGCTGCGGAACAATCGGCGGTGCTCGACCACCTCGAACAGATCGCAGCAACCGAGTTCGAGGGTACGGTGGCGCGCAACATGACGACACCGCTGTATCTGTTTAAACGTAGGTGATAAGGACCTCGTACGCCGGTTCGATGTCGGAGCGCGAACGACCGGCTGAGACGATCAGGTAACAAGGCGTTGTAGTTCAAAGTGATAAGATTGATTAGACATCACTAGTACGGGAATGTGATTGCTGTTCGCGAAAGAGAGACATGAAGTCGCCCACGGAAAGCCATGGGACGAGCGCTTGGCGCAGAGCGCAATCGACGAGATAGCCTCCGACGCCACCTCCTATTTCCATCCAAAAACCCTGTACCCCGCGCATCCGTTTGATGAGCCAAGCCACCCGAACCTTGGCTCTGGTCACTACTTTGGGGCAGGCGGAGTTTTGTGGGCCTTAGGTTACCTGGCTCGGCACGAAGCAACCGAGCTTGATACTGCCTGGTTGGTAACGTCGTTAACGGACATATTGCCCCGCTTCCCCAAAGAGGCGGGTACGCGCGGGCCATTGTCGAACGTGACATCTTTGCTGTTTGGCGATCTACCAATACTGCTACAGCTGTTCGAGCTTACCGGCGAATCGATCTGGCGCGAAAGAGCGATCGAAAGCATTGCAAAAAGCGTTTCCGATCCGGTTCGCGAACTGATGTGGGGAACCCCCGGAGTCTTGCTACTCACTGGACAGATCAGGGATTCAGATTTCCGGGCGGCTGTCGCGCATGCTGATAGACAGAACTTTCAGAAACTTATCGACGCATGGGACTACGAACAGGATGGATTGTACCTGTGGTACGAAGAACTGTACGGATCTCATCATGCGGTGCTCGGTACGGTTCATGGATTCTTCGGTCAGGTACTTCCACTCCTTAAGCGCCTCCACGAGCTACCCAAAGCGCAGCAAGCTACTGTGATTGAACGCACTCGCGACGTCTTTTGTCGATCAGCTATCAGACAATCCGGATTGGCGAATTGGCCGGTCATGTTAGACGAAGACAGGGATACCCTGGTTCAGTACTGTCATGGTGCTCCGGGTATCGTAAGTAGCGCGTGCGCTTTCCCAGAAGACGCCGATACGGAGTTCGAACAGATACTGTTGGAAGGCGGCGAATTGATCTGGCGAGCGGGCCCGCTAAAGAAAGGTCCGAATCTCTGCCACGGTACAGGTGGAAACGGGTTTACATTCTTGAAACTGTTCACACGAACCGGCGATCAACTCTGGCTGGATCGTGCCCGCGCTTTCGCGATGCACGCGATTTCGCAATATCAGCGGATACGTGAAGAAACCGGCTCTAGGTTTAGCTTATGGACTGGAGATGCCGGGCTCGCGGTGTTTCTTCAACAATGCGTTGTTGGCGAATCCAACCTGCCGGTTATTGACGTTCTTTAGAGGTTCGGTCCTGGCCAATCGGGTTGGCGTTTCGAGTCCCGCGTCAGTCCCTTATTTGCTGTCCCGAAAGCCACATTGCTATTCAATAAAGTGCGTAATATTCTTGACCTTACTGTCTTGTACCACAGGACACCACTGCTACCTGGGGAGGTTTCATGGTTACTCGTCGTAAGATGATGGTTTCGGCCGCTCTCGCCGGACCGTTCGCCGGTCTGATCGCCAACCCGTTGCTCGCCAAGGGGAGACCCAACGCCGGCTACGGCCCGTTACAACTCGCAACCGACGCGACGACAGGAGAGCAACACCTGCGGCTTCCTGCCGGATTTCGCTATCGAACGATCGCGCCTGCAGGCTCCATCATGCTGGACGGCAACACGACTCCCGGCGCTTTCGATGGGATGGAGTGTTTTCCCCATCGCGCGGGCACCGTGCGACTCGTCCGCAATCACGAAACGCGCGCCCAGGGCGGTGTTGGGGGACCCTCCGCTCCCGCCAACTCCAACCCCTATGACCCGGTCTGTAACGGTGGCACAACAACGATTGAAGTCGACATGCGCGGGAATCCCGACGAATGGGGCGACGTATCGAGCTGGACGAGCCTGGCCGGCACCTACTTCAACTGCTCCGGCGGCGCTTCAACCTACGGCTCGTGGTTCAGCTGCGAAGAGCTTCCCGGTGGACCCGACATCGGCTCCGATTTCTTCGGCAACGGCGCCAACCTGACCCGCAAGCATGGCTACGTGTACGAGGTGGACGCGGGCTGGGGTCCGGGTGAGAGCCCTACGCCAGAGCCGATCACGCACGCCGGACGCTTCACCCATGAAGGCGCGGTCATGGACAACACGAACGGCGATCTCTACATGACCCAGGACGACTTCTTTGCGCCCTCGGGTTTGTTCCGCTATCGGCCGCCGAATAATCCCATGCGCGACCGCCGGGTCCAGGATGGGGGCGCGCTGGAGATGCTGCGCGTCATCGACGCACCCTGCGCCGAACTCTTCA
Organism: Candidatus Azotimanducaceae bacterium; assembly: GCA_965216695.1. GTDB lineage: Bacteria > Pseudomonadota > Gammaproteobacteria > Pseudomonadales > Azotimanducaceae. The sequence continues at coordinate 1,759,560 of OZ244212.1, forward strand.
ACCATCAGCAACCCGGCGCTACGTATGCGGTCGATTGGGTCCCGATTCCCGATCCCGATCCCAGGCACGAGCCCGGCACGGGCTTCTTCGCCACACTAGGCGCAGTATCGTCCCAGGGGTTTGAGCAAGGCGCCGCCAAATTCAGCCGGTTGGAAGGTATCCGCCGACGCGGTCAACGCATCTATTTCAACTCGACCCAGGGTGGGCAGGGAAGAGAGGGCGCATCCAGCACCTTTGGACCAGGTTTCGGACAGGTCTGGGTGCTCGACCTCAGCCGGATGATGTTGTCACTCGTTTTCGAGGCACCAGCGGTCGCCGGTCCGGTTGAGCCAGGCAACCTGCCGCCGCTCAGCCTGCCGGACAACATCGCGATCTCGCCCAAGGGTGCGCTGGTGTTGTGTGAAGACGGAACTATCGATCGCCCAGATCGGGGTTTTGTGGTTCCACACAACTTCCTGCGTGGTCTGTCACGGGACGGCGATCTCTTCGATTTTGCGGAAAACGTCCTCAATGACAGCGAGTTCACCGGCGCCTGTTTCTCCCCCGACGGCGGGAGCTTGTTCGTAAACGTGCAGGATCCGGGCCTGACGATGGAAATTCGCGGTCCGTTCCACAGAGGTCCGTGGTAACAGACTCGTAAGTCGCCTGGTTAACTCCCACCCAGTGGCGTCGCAAAGAAGTTCCTCTTTGCGGCGCCACAACGTAACTTCGCTCGGCACTCACAACCACTCACACAGATCTTACAGACGCGCGCGCGGGCGTCCCCTACAGTAACACCCAGATAACAACAGCTTCTTCGGATGTCCCGAATCCATTAGGAGCACACATACAGGATCCACAAGAATCCAGAACTGCAAAAAAAAAAACGGGCTCCCGAGGGAGCCCGCTTCACTTCCGTTGTGTGGTGCTAGCGAGTACCGTAAACCACCATGGTTTTTCCTTTAACCGAGACCAATCCTTGTTCTACGAGGGTCTTCAGTACACGCCCAACCATCTCCCTGGAGCAACCGACGATCCGACCGATTTCCTGACGGGTGATTTTGATCTGCATCCCGTCCGGATGGGTCATTGCATCGGGTTGTTTGGTGAGCTCTAGTAACGTCCTTGCTACTCGGCCAGTCACATCCAGAAAGGCCAGGTCGCTCACCTTTTGCGTAGTACGGTTCAGACGTTCAGCAAGCTGACCTCCAACCGCGTACAGCAAATCCGTGTGCTTCTCTGCAAGTTCTCTGAACTTGCCGTAAGACAACTCCGCTACTTCACATTCGGTCTTTGCTTTCACCCAGGCCGAACGGGGGGAATCGTCGACGAACAGGGGTACTTCACCAAAGAAATCGCCCTTGTTCAGATATGAGACGATGATTTCGCGGCCCGATTCATCCTCCACCAGCACCGTAACGGAGCCTTTCAGGATGTAGTAGATCGAATCGCTCTTATCACCTGCGTAAATCAGCGTACTTTTCGCCGGATACTTCCGTCGGTGTGCCGCTGCGAGGAACGCGTCCAGATGGGCGTTTTCCTGCGGGCTGGCCTGTTGAAAGCCTTTTGCAACCAGAGGCCGTTTGGCACCAACACTGGAAATCTGCGAGTTTTTAGCTGCAAGCATTTTTCGTTGCGCTCCTTCGTAACACCTTGCGTGTGATGAATACTTGCATGCGACTGTGACGCGTTAGAACCTGGCCTCGACCAACGGTACGTTTTACGGGTACGAACGGTCGAAGTTCACGGTTTTTTGCCGGAGAATGTCACGAAATTACATAGTCACTACACAAACTGAGAGCCATGCACGCAACGATCGATTGGGTCGACACAGTTCATTTTCAGGCGAGGTCACAATCCGGGCACGTCATTCCCCTGGACGGTCCGGAAGCCTCCGGCGGCACCAATCGTGGCGCGCGACCGATGGAGCTGATGTTGATGGGTCTCGGCGGCTGCACGTCATTTGACGTGGTGGAGATCCTGCGCAAGGGGCGCCAGAACGTTACGAACTGCCGCACAGAACTCACCGCTGAGCGGGCCGATACCGTGCCGCAAACGTTCACCGAAGTTACGATCCACTTCGTTGTGGAAGGCGTAAACCTGAACCCGTCGCGCGTTGCGCGGGCGGTAGCCCTCTCCGCCGAGAAGTACTGCTCTGCGTCGATCATGTTAGAGCGCGCCGGGGTGCAGATTCGGCACAGCCACGAGATTCGCGAAGTAACGGGACAATTGCTGGGAGAAGTGCCGGGAGAAGTACCGGGAGAAGTGCCGCAAACCGGGGCCGGTAATGACTGAGCATCTCCCCCCCGCGCACACGGGCTTGCGCCATGTAGCGCTGTGGGTCGACGACCTGGAAGCGTGCGAAGCCTTCTATGTGGGCCTTCTGAATATGGCCGTGGAGTGGCGTCCCGACGAAGACAACCTGTATCTCACGTCCGGTGCCGACAATCTGGCACTGCACCGCCGCACAGACCCTTCACCTGCCTCGCCCGAGCCCGAGGCTAGGCCCCCTATCGAGCGGCTGGACCACATCGGCTTCATTCTGGCACGAGCGTCCGACGTCGACGCGTGGCATACGTTCCTGGTGTCCCACAACGTCAATATCGCGCAGACTCCCAAAACGCATCGCGACGGCGCGCGCTCGTTCTACTGTCGGGATCCGGCAGGAACGCTGGTCCAGATGATTTACCACCCACCGCTCGCGAGCTGAAAAACGATCCTCTACTCAGCCGCGGCTTAGATGCGATACGTGGTTTCGGTCATCAGCCGCGACACCCGACGCATTGCCTGCTTGACCCACTCCGGATACGCAGCACCGCCGGATTCGAGCGCATTCGCGCCGTGGCGCAGTTCGTCTTCACGCATGGTTTCCAGCAGTGTGCGTGTGCGCTGGTCCTGTTCCGGCAACCGCTCCAGATGATCCTGCAGGTGATCACTCACGCGGTCTTCGGTGGCTTCCACAAAACCAAGGCTGATGCGATCGCCGAGAAGTCCGGCGGCTGCGCCTACGGCGAATGAGCCTACATAGAACAGCGGATTCAGGATGCTGGGCCGGGTATCCAATTCATCGAGCCGCGTTTCACACCAGGCCAGGTGGTCCGTCTCTTCCGCCGCTGCCGCATCGAGAGTCCGCGCAACGTCAGGGTCCCGCGTCGTCAAGGCCTGTCCGGCATATAGAGCCTGAGCGCAGACCTCCCCGGTGTGGTTCACACGCACCAGCGCCCCCGCGTGACGCCGGTCCGCATCGCCAAGCGGCGCGTCTGGCGCATCGGGCATCGGTCGCCGAGCCGTACTGCCCCCGGCCACGGTCCGCAGCCCACGATCAAATTCGACAATAAATTTGTCGAGCACCGACACGTCAGCCGAGCGCTCGCAGCTGCCGGCCACCCATCAGATGCAGGTGCAGGTGGTACACCGTCTGACCCCCTTCGGCGTTGCAGTTCATGATCAATCGGTAACCCGGTTGAGCCAGTTCATGCTCTTCCGCGAGACTTTGCGCACGCAAAACCATCACGCCCACCAACCCGGATTCCGCTTCAGTTAAGTCGTTCACCGTCGCAATGTGGCGTTTAGGGATAATCAGCACATGAACCGGCGCCTGCGGGTTGATGTCCCGGAAGGCGACGAGGTCGTCGTCTTCGAAGACGATATCGGCAGGCAAGGAACGGTTCACGATGTTACAGAAAAGACAGTCCGCACCGCCGCCGGTGCTATCGCTGGCCGCCATGTCGGAAGCCTCCTGAATGGAAGATTCGACTGTAACGCACCACAACGCCACGCAACAGCAGGGACGCAGAGGAAGCGTATGCCGGACACCACGGACCTGGGACTGATCCTCGACTCGGGCGTGCCCATTGTCGTTATCGAGACGCCCGACGAACCCCGCGTGCTGGCCGTGCTGCTGCGGCTCGCGATGCGGCGCGCGGCGGCTTTCTACGACTGGACCGTTACCGGCGGGCTCAAGCTATCCGGCTTCGGTGACGCACCCAAAGACGGCGATACCCTGACGGATCCGACCGAACTGCTCGCTCACATAGCGCATCATCGCGGTCCGGCAATTTTTGCGCTGTGTGATCTGCACCCTTACCTTCAGGATGCGACGAACGTCCGCCACCTGAAAGACGCCGCGCTCGCACACGAACGACTGCAGAATACAATCGTGCTCGTCAGTCACAAGCTCGACATTCCACCGGAACTTGGCCGCCTGTCGGCGAAGTTCTCGCTGCGCCTGCCTACGGACGACGAAATTACCGCTCTGATACGCGAAGAAGCAAAACTGTGGGCCGCCGCCAACAGCGGCAAGCGCGTGCGTACGGATCAGGAAACGCTGGACAAGCTGATCGCCAACCTTCGGGGCCTTTCGCACGCCGACGCGCGCATTCTGATCCGCCGCGCCATCTTTTCAGACGGCGCCATTACCGAAACCGACATTCCCGCGGTCAACAAACTGAAGTTCGAACTACTGGGTTCCGAAGGGGTACTCCGGCTGGAACATCACGACACCGACTTCACGCAGGTGGCCGGATTGAACCGGCTCGAGTCGTGGCTCAGCGAACGCCGGCGCCCGTTCCTGGACGGCGGCGTCGACCGCCCGCGCGGCACTTTACTGGTCGGCGTGCAGGGCGGCGGTAAGAGCCTCGCGGCCAAAGCGGTGGCCGGACACTGGGGCGTTCCGCTGTTGCGGCTGGACTTCGGCACGCTGTACAACAAGTACTTCGGCGAAACCGAACGCAACCTCCGCAACTCTCTGCAACAGGCCGAACTGATGGCGCCCTGCGTCCTATGGATGGACGAAATCGAAAAAGGTCTGGCGACGGGTACGTCCGACAACGCTACGTCTCAGCGCGTTATGGGCACATTGCTCACGTGGATGGCAGAGAATTCGCAGCGCGTCTTCATCGTTGCCACGGCCAACGACATCTCCGGTCTGCCACCCGAACTCGCCCGTAAAGGCCGCCTCGATGAAGTGTTCTTTGTCGACCTGCCCGACGAAGCCGGACGTGAAGCGATTTTCCGCATTCACCTGGCGCAACGGGATCTGTGCCCCGATGACTTCGATCTAACCGAACTCGCGCGCAATGCCGACGGATTCACCGGCGCCGAGATCGAACAGGCGATCGTATCCGCACGCTACGCGATTCAGTCGAACGGCACCTTTCTAACCGACGGCAGCCCAACCGACAGCAGCCCAACCGAAATTGGCGACGTCGCCGACACAACTTGCGTGACACAGGCAGATCTGGTCGCCGCGTTGAACGGAACGTACCCCATGTCGGTGCTGCGCGCCGAGGACATTCAAGCGCTGCGCGCCTGGGCCGAAGGGCGCGCAGTAATCGCATAGTTCTTGAAACGGCCGTCACGCCAACGCCCGCGCCCAGAGTCCGCAACTGATCATCAGAAACGCAATCAACGCCCGCTGCTCCCGGTTTCCTCCCAGAACCACGTAGCGTTCCGCGCGCGGCAGACGCGCAATGGCCTCCCGCGCAAACTCCAGCGGTATCGCAGCCGATGTCGTCGCCGTTGCCTCACCTTCTTGCGGTGGCGCATCTCCGTCACAAATCCACACGGGCACCCTGTCGGGTCGGCGTTCGGGCTCGAACTGCACAACGCTTGCAAGCACGGTCTCACGAAACACGGATCCAGGAAGCACCGACACTTCGCCCTGCGACTCCATCCGAACACACGCATTGCGGTATCCGGACGCTATCAGTGCGTCTTCGCCAAAAAAGTCCCCGGGACCCAGTTCGCAAACAGCCGCACCGCGGCGCAGTACCCGCGCGCGGCCTGATCGCAACACGAAACACTCCGTACCCGGCTGCCCAGTCCGCGTCACATAGGCCCCTGCATCCATCGGGGTTCTGTGCAACCCACGCAGCACCCGCTGCCACTGGTGTGCATCGAGCGAACGCATGACCGGCGTTTCCAGAAACCGTTTCTCCCAGGGTTCGAGCTCTACCGGCAGCCCGAGCGTAAGGCGGTTGTCTCCGTCGAGCAGAAACGCAATGGGTCGCACATCCACCGCCAGAATCTGCGCCGCACAAAGCGTGCGCAATCCTCGGGAACCTGGATACAGAGTGGCTCGGGCACGCTCGGATCGATGCCGGACAACGGCATCAGGGTCGTAGGTACGTACGCTGCCTTTGCACAGGTAGTACGCGCCGCCGATGCGCCGCCCCGGCTTAACCAGCCAACGTTTGCCTGGAATGCACAACAGCTGCGTGTGACGCGCGACGGTGCTCAGTTCGTGCCAGGTGAGCGCATCGAAGGGCCGGAAACGACGGAGTAGTTCGAGCATGGGCGCAGTATTGCGCCCTGCACATCACGTTCGCGACGGCGAATCATCGTCGCGCCCTGTGTTCGATCCGACCCGGCACAAGTGGGTTTTCGTCAACGCGTCTCGCGCGCCACTGCCCGGTAACCGATATCGGAACGATATTGAACGTCCTGCCAGTGGATCGATTCTGTGCGCTCGTACGCCTGGCGCTGGGCTTCGGCCACCGTGGCACCAAGCGCGGTTACGCACAATACCCGGCCGCCGGACGTCACCGTATCCGCGCCGCGCGTCTGCGTACCCGCATGAAACACCTTCACATCCGGATCGTCTGCAACATCGAGACCGCTGATCGGCTCGCCTTTGCGATACTCGAGCGGGTAACCCCCTGCAGCCATCACCACACCGAGCGCTGGCCGGGGATCCCAATCCACCGGCGGTAGCTCGGCGAGCTTGCCATCGATCGCAGCACGGCACAGCGCAACGAGGTCTGATCGCAGCCTGAGCATCACCGGCTGCGCCTCGGGATCGCCGAACCGGCAGTTGAACTCCACGACCCGAGGTCCACCCCGCGCATCGATCATCAAACCGACGTATAGAAACCCCACATACGGACAACCGTCCGCCTGCATCCCGGCCAGCGTGGGTGACACAATCTCCGTCATCACCCGAGCGTGCACGTCCGCATCGACCACCGGAGCCGGCGAGTACGCGCCCATGCCACCGGTATTCGGACCTCGGTCGCCATCGTCGCGGGTTTTGTGATCCTGAGAAGTGGCCAGAGGAATCGCCGTGACGCCGTCGCACAGGCACGTAAAGCTCGCTTCCTCACCTTCCATGAACTCCTCGAGTACCACGCGACTGCCGGCGTTGCCGAACGCGTCGTTCTCAAGCATGTCCTGCACCGCGTCGATCGCCGCGGATTCATCCATCGCCACTACCACCCCCTTGCCTGCCGCAAGTCCATCGGCTTTCACGACGATAGGGGCGCCTTCACGGCGGATATACGCGACCGCGTCTTCCGCACGCTCGAAGGTGCGGTACGCTGCGGTAGGTATCTGGTGACGTGCCAGAAAGTCTTTCGAGTAGGCTTTGGAACCTTCCAGTTGCGCGGCGGCCCGGGACGGACCGAAACACGGCAAACCGGCTTCGCTGAAGCGATCGACGATTCCGGCAACGAGCGGCGCTTCGGGCCCAACGATTGTGATGGCCACGTTCTCCTCGCGGGCGCAGGCCATCAGCGCATCGATGTCCGTTGCGTCGATCGGCACATTGCGCACACCCGGTTCCGCCGCCGTGCCCGCATTGCCGGGTGCAACGAGCACTTCGCTCACGTCCTCACCGCTCGACGCTTTCCAGGCAAGCGCGTGTTCCCGACCGCCGCTTCCTACCACCAGTACTTTCATGATTCGAATCCAGCCAAAGATTCAGTGTCGAAAATGACGTAAGCCAGTAAACACCATAGCCATGTCGTGCTCGTCCGCGGCCGCAATCACCTCTTCATCGCGCATGGAGCCGCCCGGTTGAATAACGGCGCGCACGCCGTTCTGCGCTGCGGTGTCGATACTGTCACGAAACGGAAAGAACGCTTCGGACGCCATGGCTGCGCCGTCAATCGCCAATCCGGCGTCCCGGGCTTTGGCGACGCCTATGCGGGCGCTGTCCACGCGGCTCATCTGACCCGCCCCGATCCCGAGCGTGCGTCCACCCTGCGCGTAAACGATGGCGTTGGATTTCACAAACCAGGCCACCCGCCACGCAAACAGCAGGTCGGCCATCTCTGTCTCGGTGGGCGCGCGCTTCGTTACCGTGCGCAGCTCGCCGTCCCGGAGCATCGTTTCATCTGCAGTCTGCAGCAGCAGTCCGCCGCCGACCCGTTTTACCTCGTAACTACGCAGACCCGTCGTGAGGGGCCCCACACTCACCAACCGAACGTTTTTCTTTCGTGCGGCCGCCGCCACCGCAGCGTCCGAAACTTCCGGCGCGATTACCACCTCCACGAACTGCCGATCGAGAATCGCATTCAACGTACGGGCATCGAGTGCGCGGTTGAACGCAATGACACCGCCGAACGCCGATGCGGTATCGCACGCATAGGCGAGGTCATAGGCTTCTTCAAGCGTCTCCGCGGTGGCGACACCGCACGGGTTCGCATGTTTTACGATCACACACGTCGGTTCCGTGAACACCTTGACGCACTCGAGCGCTCCATCCGCATCGGCAACGTTGTTGTACGACAGCTGTTTACCCTGATGCAGACGGGCTGATGCGATGCTGCCCGATGCCGCTCCATGCTCGCGGTAGAACGCAGCCCGTTGGTGGGGGTTCTCGCCGTAGCGGATGTCTTCGATCTTGGTGAATCCGAGAGTCAGTTCGTTGGGGAACGCATCGTCTGTAGCCAAGTAACCGGCTATCGTCGCGTCGTAGTGGGCTGTGTGGCGAAACGCCTTCGCCGCGAGTTCCGCCCGCAATTCCGCATCAATGCCACCTCCGCGTATCGCGTCGACTACCCGGGAATAGTCATCCGGATCGACAACCACCGTTACCCACGCGTGATTCTTCGCGGCGGAACGCACCATAGCCGGACCGCCGATGTCGATCTGTTCGATCGCATCTGCACGCGTAACACCGTCCCGGGCTATCGTCTGCGCAAACGGGTACAGATTCACCACTACCAGATCGATGGGCTCGATCCCGTGGGCCGTCATCACCTCGTCGTCCGTGCCACGGCGCCCGAGAATGCCCCCATGAACTTTCGGGTGCAGCGTTTTCACGCGGCCGTCCATCATCTCCGGAAAACCCGTGTAGTCGGATACTTCGCCTGGTTGCACACCGCCTTCGATCAATGCGCGATGCGTTCCGCCGGTCGAGAGCAGGTCCACGCCGAGTTCGGCGAGTTGTCGCGCGAAGTCCACGACCCCGGACTTGTCGGAAACACTGATCAACGCGCGGCCGGGTAGCCGCGATTCCTCTGGCATCTCGTCTCTTCCCCGTTTTTCTTTTGTTTGGCTTCTACGCGGCAATCTGCTCGAGCATGGAAAGCTGGTCGTCGGCCGCCGTAAACCCATTGAATTCACGAACGCGATCGCCGAGCTGCAAGCGCCGCAGATAGGCTCCAACATGCTTACGCGCCACGCCGATTCCCCGAGGCAAGCCATAGAATGCGTGCAGCGCTCGGACATGCGCTCCCGCAAGCACAAGTTGTTCTGCCGCATCCGGCACCGGCCGCACGCCGGCTATCACCCCTGGCAGCCAGGGCGCGCCCAGACATGCCCGTCCGATCATCACGCCGTCGGCGCCGGTGTAATCACGCACGCGGTGCGCGTCCGCACGGGATGCAATGTCGCCGTTGGCAATCACCGGAACCGCTACGCGGGCTTTGACCGCCGCAATGGTATCGTACTCAACGGCACCCACGAAACGATCCTCCCGCGTGCGCCCGTGCACGGTTATTGCCGCCACGCCGGCCTGCTCCAAACGCACCGCCAGTTCCGGCGCGTTGCGCGTGCTCGCGTCCCAGCCGGTGCGCATCTTGACGGTTACCGGAACGTCGACTGCGGTTACCACCGCGCGCACGATCCGCTCCACCAGCTTGGGTTCGCGCAGCAGCGCGGATCCGGACGCCTTGCGGCACACCTTCTTCATCGGACAGCCGAAATTCAGATCGATGATCTGGGCGCCGCAACGCACCTGCGCGCGGGCGGCTTCAGCCACCTGCTCCGGGTGTGCACCCGCCAGCTGAACAACACGTGGCTCACCGCCGCCCGGCACGCGTCGCAGCCGCGACTTGTGCGTGTCCCAGAGTTCGCTCCGCACGGTCTGCATTTCGCCAACAACGTACCCCGCCCCGTATTGCCACGCCAAGTCGCGGAACGGCGCGTCGGTAATGCCCGCCATCGGTGCGAGCAGAACATTCGTACGCAATGTGTAGGGACCGATTCGGAGCACGCTAGCGGAACTTCATCGTGTAACTCACCGCTTCCGGACCCGGATCCTCGATCTCCAGAGAGATGTGTATCGGCAGCAGCGACTCCATTTCCGTGGAACCTGCCAGTTCGCCGGCCAGATACTCATTCGGCTGAAATCGCCTCCCGGCTACCAGTTCACCGTCGATGGACTTGAACAGCAGTTCCACAACCGGATACGCCTGCGCGTACTCGGCCTCGTTCACAATCAGCGCATCGACCGTGAGCGCATCCGCTACCGTCGGGTGACTGCGCACCACCAAGTTCTTGGAGTAGATTAGCGCGACATTTTTTAACGGTGGCAGTTCACAGCGGAACACCTGACACAACGCAGCGTAGACGGGTCGATACGTGGGATCGCGCGACCACCGGTCCTGTTGCAGCCACAGCACTTGAAGGGCAACCGCAAGGCAACCCAGCACAATGACAACCGGTAGCCAACTGCGTGAACGCGGCGCGTCCTCCTCATCGTCGATCTCGACGTCGGGCGGTTCGCGCACCACATCCACGGGTTCAACGCGGTGCAATCGGTGCCGCTTGAGCGTAGCCGTCGCCTCGGCGTCATCGTTGGGGGCTTCGTCGAGCGCTACATGCGGAGATTGATCCGCGTGCGATTCTGCGGGCCTCACGTCTTTTGGTTGTAACGCTGCGAGCGCCATTTCTTCGGACCCTGACTCTTCCCGCAGAGCATGGTGGACTGCCCGGCTTTCGGGTGGCGCGTCGTCCGGTACGGGATCGGTGAACGCAGCCTCAACCGACCGAACCTCCATGTCGACGTCCTCGGGTTCAACGTCCACGTGTGCCGGCGCGGGCCGAGGCAACACGCGCGTCACCTCATCATCCGCCGTGGGCTCTCCATCCAACGTGGTGTCTCTTTCCGACGTGGGCTGTCCATCCGAATAGTCGAGCTCTATGTCGAACACGTCGTCACTCGAAATCTCGTCCAAGTGATCAGCCGGCTCTTCCTCCTCGGAGTCTTCCGCGGGGACTTCGACCGAGTCTTCGGCATCAACCGCTACGCGGCTCGATGGGTCCTCGCGGGTCTCTTCGTCATCAACCTGAATCACCGTGAGCTCTTCGTCGAACGTCGCGCCCACGGCAGCAATGATGTCTTTTGCCGCGTCCCCGAGATCGTCGCCCTCGTCGTCAAACGCCAGCGTTTCAGCACCAAAGTCGACGTCGTCGTCGATCAATCCGTCGTCGGTCCGTACATCTTCGGTCCGTACATCGTCGATCTCGATCTCATCGATCTCGACGGTCGGTTCAGCATCGACTTGACCCGCATCAATTGGGTCCGCATCGATTGGGCCCGCATCAATCTCACCGTCATCGTCCAGCGGTAACGACGGCGACTCGGCAGAATCGTCTTCGAACTCGAGTTCGAATTCGTCCGCCGGCGATGCCTGGGGTGTTACTAGATCCTCTTCGTGGTCGGCTTCGAAGTCGTCGAGCTCGTCGAGCAGTTCATCAAGCGAGCGGTCGTCCGTCGTGCCCGAGTCTTCGTCCCAAACCAGATGATCAACACCTTGAAACACCGAAAGGCACGCGCCGCACCGGACCTTGCCCCCGGCAATTTCCAACTGCGATTCCGTGACTCGAAATCGCGTCTGGCAATGCGGGCATTCGGTTACCAGCGGCTCGGCGTCAAGCTCACTCACTGCGCAGCCTCCGGCCGGCCATGCAGGCCCAACCGTCTTCAAGCCGGGTGGTCGCGAACTCGACCAGCGGGTAGGCGCGCCGAACGGTCTCCACCTGGTCTTGCAGAACGCCAGACAGCAACACGTACCCGCCCACCCGCGCCGAGTTCTGCAGCGTCGGTGCCAGTTCGATCAGGGTATTCGCCAGTATGTTTGCCATCACCAAATCATGTGGCGCGCGCGGTGCGAGCTCGTCCGGTCTGCACACAGTGAGTCTGTGGTCGGGGGTGCGATTGTAGGCCGCGTTTTCGGCCGTTGCGAGCAACGCCTGAGGATCGTGGTCAACTGCAGTCGCGCGCTCTGCGCCCAGCGCCAGTGCAGCGAGCGCCAGTATTCCGGAACCGCAGCCGTAGTCGAGCACATCGCTGGTGGCGCTCCGCGCAATGAAACGCGGAAAATGCATAGCCAGCCACGTCAAACACAACTGGGTGGTCGGGTGACTTCCGGTACCGAATGCAAGCCCAGGGTCCAGCCGAACCGTAGGGCCCTGCGGTTGCGGTACGTCCCTCGGCAGTACCCACAGGCGCCCGCCGAACTGCTCGTGAACGGCATGCGTGCGCCACCCACTCTGCCAGTCCTCTTCCGCAAGAAAACCCACACCCAACGGTGGTCTCGCATCGAACGTCTCGGCGAAGCGTCGCCTCAGAGCGGCCAGGTCTGCATCCACAGGAAAGAGTGCTTCCATCCGGCACTGCGGCCATCGCGGCGTTTCACCGGGTCCTGGCTCAAGTATTGCGCGGCCGTTGGCCGCGTCCACCGGGGTGAATGTTTCCGAGAGCGCACCGCTAGCCTGGAAAAGCTCCGACAGCAGATCCGTGTCGGGTTCGTCCACCACCACCCATACCCGAAGCCAGGCCACGGCGTTACTCGATACGGAACAGAGGCTGGCCCGTATTTACCGGCGCGCCGTCGTCTACCAGAACCGCAATCACCTTGCCGCCAAACTCCGTGGCCACCTCGTGCATCATCTTCATACTTTCGATGATGCACACCACCTGCCCGGCGTCGACCGCGTCGCCGATGTCCGTGAACGGCGGCGCATCGGGCGCGCCGGCACGGTAGAACACACCCTGCAGTGGGGAACACACTTCGCGGTAGGAACGCTGCGCAGTGTTCGAAGACACTTGCGGTACCGCGGAAGGTCGGACGACTGATCCCACCGAAACCGGCCGGGCAATGCGCACGGCCTCCTCCCCGGAACGCACCTCCAGTTCGGTAATCCCCGATTCTTCCACCAGCTCAATCAGCTTCTTTATCTTGCGTAGGTCCATGGCCTCAGCTCACCTCCCGGAGCACGTCCAGACCACGCTGAAGCGCGAACTCGTAGCCGCGCGCGCCCAGGCCCGTGATCACGCCCAGCGCAATGTCGCTCAGATACGAGCGCTGGCGAAAGTCCTCCCGAGCATGCACATTCGACAGATGGACCTCAATGAACGGGATCTGTACCGCCAGAAATGCATCTCTGAGTGCAATGCTGGTGTGCGTAAACGCACCCGGGTTGATCACGATGAATCCCGTGCCCGACTGTTTCGCGCCGTGAACCGCGTCGATCAGCGCATGTTCTGCGTTGCTTTGAACGCTGGAGAACCCCACCTTCGCCTCGTCGGCGATGCTGCGCAGGCGCGCATCGATGGTTTCAAGCGTGTCGAAGCCGTAAATTTCGGGCTCGCGCGTACCGAGCAGGTTGAGGTTGGGTCCATGCAGGACGATCACACTGGCCAAATCAGCATCTCCGGCTATTTGTCGGCAGTTTAGCGGTTTTTAACGGCAATATCGCCGACGTTTTCTAGCGAGATCCTAGCCAGCACCGCGTCCAGGTGACGCCGCATGGAGGTCGCGCCGAGCTCACCCTGCACCGTAAATTCGCCTAAATGGACGCCATTTTCGTCGAAAAAGACCATACTGGGCGGTCCGAACAGGCCATAGCGATCCATCAGGGCTTTCTGGTCGCCCGAATTCTCCGTCACATCAAGGCGTATGAGCCAAAAACCTGACAATGCAGATCGAACGTCCGGCTGGGGAAAGACCGACCGTTCCATCACTTTGCACGAGATGCACCAATCCGCGTACAAATCCACCAGCGCGGGTACACGTGCGGCACGGGCCGCCGCGAGCGCCTCTTCCAACTCGGCCGACGTCTCCACATCACGCCATCGAACCAACTCACCCCCTTCACCGTCCGCGATGCCCGCGGTTTGCGCGTGCAGGCTCCCAAGCGGTTTTAGAGGATCCACGCCGCCGCTGGCCGCCCCGATCAGCAGCAGCACGCCATACACGAAGCCGAGCGCGCCGCACGCTTTCCACAGCTGACCCCAACCCTGTCGTGGGGAGAAATCGAGCGCGCCGAGGTAAACGCCGGCGCCGATGGCCAACGCCGCCCACAACGCCAGCGTGAGCGACGGCGGCACGACGCGCTCGAGCAACCACACGGCCACCGCCAGAAGAAGCACGCCAAACACCGCTTTCACCGCATTCATCCAGGCGCCGGCTCTAGGTAACAGGTGGCCGCCGCTCGCGCCCAACACGATGAGCGGCACGCCCATGCCAACACCCAGCGCAAGCAGTGCCAGCCCTCCCAGCACCGCATCACCCGTGGTGCTTATGTAAATCAACGCGCCCGCCAGCGGCGCGGAAACACACGGCGACACAACCAGACTCGACAACGATCCCATCACCGCAACGCTCGCGTGCCGGCCGCCGCCCACCTTCGCGCTGGCCTCATTCAGCCGGTTTGCGAGTCCCGACGGGAGGCGCAGCTCGTAAAACCCGAACATCGACATCGCAAGCGCCACAAAAACTGCAGCGAACACAGTAAGCACCAGCGGCGACTGCAACGCTGCCTGAAGATTCAGCTGGGCTCCGAAAAGACCCACGGCCACGCCCAGCGCCGCGTAGGTAACGGCCATTCCGAGTACATACGCAATCGACAGCGTAAGCGCCCGCGAGCGCGTAACAGATTCCCCCTCGCCGACGATAATGCTCGAAAGAATCGGCACCATCGGCAGAACGCAAGGCGTGAAGGCGAGCGCAATGCCGCCGAGGAAAAACCAGATCAGCGCACCGAACCGGCTGCTTGCAAGTACGTCTGCGAGCCGCCCCGATTCCGTTGTGCCTGCAGCGTCGGTCGACGCATCAGAAGCTGCCGCCGCGGTCGGGGCTGCCGAGTCCACGCTGCTGGTACTGTGGGCCGTCGAGACGGGGTTTGGCGCCGGGTATTCGCCCGCAAGATCAATCTGCATCCACCGTGTTTCCGGCGGATAGCACAATCCCGCATCCGCACAGCCCTGGTAGGCAATTCCAACCTCCACCGGACCAGGCCCGCCGTACACCGGTAACTGGACCTCCACCTCGTGGTAGTACACCTCGACATCGCCGAAGTAGTCGTCGAATTTTGCTTTTCCAGGCGGAATTGCGAGTTCGCCCAGCGCAAACCCGTCCGTCGCCTGCGCCTCTTTGAGCGACGCTCCGAACCGGTGTCTGTAAAGATAGTAGCCATCCGGCATCTCCCACCGCACGAGCATCCGGTTGCCGTCCTGTGCCATGGAGAGTACGAACGCTTCGTCCACCGGCAGAAAGTCCGGCTCGGTGTCGAACAACGCGTTCAGGCTACCGCCGTCGGCTGCGGCGGCCACGGACGGACCAGCGGCAAGAAGAACCAGCAGGGCCGGGATCAGCGCGGCGGCAACAAGTTTCGTGCTTCTGGCTGATCTTGGATTCATGGTGTGTTTCCTCTCGCCGGCTTCACGACGCCGGTTCAACTGCTCACGTATTCTGGGCAATATAGCCGCCCCGTTAGCCACATTCCGTGACCGATTCTCATGCTCCTGCGCATCGTTGCAAAGTGTAGAGAAAATCTGCCTCTGGCGCTGACGCTCGCGATCGTTCTCACCGCGTGTCAGACCGAGCCGCCAGCGCCCGATCCGGAGCCGGAACCGGTGATCGATCACGCACGCGTGCAGGCGCTGCTCGAACAGGGGCGCGCGGCCTTCGCGCGAGGCGACCTCGACTATCCTGACGACAACAATGCCCGCGATGCGTTCCACGCGGCGCTGCAGCTCGACCCCGAGAACGTGGACGCAAAACGCGGAATCGAGAGCATTGTGGAACACTATCTAGGCCGCGTACGTCGAGCGGTGGATTCACAGCAGTGGGCCAGCGCGCGTTCCATGCTCGCCCGCGCGCGGCTCACCAACGAGCAGCATCCTGGCATTGAGCCGATGGCGCGCAAAGTCGACATGCTCAGCAACGCCCAGATCGCGCGCATCGAATACTCCCGCACCGAAGTGAGCGAGCGTAGACGTTCCGTGCGAGACAAACTGGCGTCGCTGGCGTTCGACCCGCGCGCGCCCAATTGCCGGGCCCGGCTGATCGCCCCTTCGGACGCGGACGCTCGCTGGCTGTACGATCAGCTGAATACGCTTCCAGGCGACCGGCGCATTCGCACCGAAGCCGTCGTGGCATTACCGCCCGCAATCGAGGTGCTCTGTTTTCGCGACCCCGACCGCGCCCCGTGAGCACGCTCCGAAGATTCGTACCAGCCGCCCTGTTGCTGGTTGCAGCCTGCGCACCGACCCCGGACTTCTCGGTGCGCGACGGCCGGGTGCGCGAACTTTTGCCGGGCCACACCACGACGGTGGCGTACGCGACTTTACGCAATCACACCAACGCCCCTCTCACAATTACCCGGGTATACGGCGACGCAGCCCGCGCAATCGAAATCCACGACCACGAACATCGCCCCGATGGCACCGTACGAATGGTGCGGCGGACCACATTGACGCTGCCACCGGCAATTGACGTCCCGCTCGAAACGGGCGGCCTGCATCTGATGCTGTTCGATACTCAATTGCCAGCGAGCGACATCACGCTGCACTTCGAAACCGCCGCCGGCACCGTCCAATCTGGTACCTTTAGACGCATCTCTCTCGGAGCTGACGGATGAACTGGCGTTTCTGGAAGCGAAGCGACGATGTGTACCGGCCCCCGCAAAGCCTGCTCGGGAAAATCGCCCGGACAGCGTTCGCGCTGATTGGCCTCTACCTCGCCGTCTGCGTGCTGGTCGCGTGGTACTGGGACTACGAACCAGACCAGTTTCCGGTACGCGAGAGCGCCGCAGTCCGGGCGGAGGCCAACAATCAGAAACTGGTTACCGGCTATATCACCACGGCAACGGTCATTCAGCTTGCGGATACGCTGCTGGAGAAACGCGGCGGCTACCTATCCAACGACGTGTTTCCGCCGGGAATCTGGATGGACAACGTGCCCAACTGGGAATTCGGGGTTCTGGTGCAGCTGCGCGACGTGTCACGCGCGTTCCGAATCGACTTTTCGCGCTCCCAGAGTCAGTCCACCGAAGACCCCGATCTGTCGCTGGCTGAAGGGCAGTTCTTCTTCGACAACTCGAGCTGGATTCTGCCCCAAACGGAGGAAGAGTACGCTCGCGGCATTCGTCTGTTCGAGCGCTACCTGGATCGCCTCGCCGATCCGCAGAAGGCGGATGCACAGTTTTTCGCCCGGGCAGACAATCTGCAGCAGTGGCTACAGGGCGTCGAAACCCGCCTGGGCAGCCTGTCTCAGCAGTTGTCCGCAAGCGTCGGCAAACGCCAGCTCAACATCGACCTTGCCGGCGATGCCGCGGCGTCGCAGGCCACCGACGCGCCGTCGGAATCCGAGTACAAAACGCCGTGGCTGCAGATTGACGACGTGTTCTACGAAGCGCGCGGTCAGGCGTGGGCGTTGCTGCACCTGTTGCGTGCTATGGAACAGGATTTCGGCGATGTGCTCGACAAAAAGAACGCGCGCGTCAGCCTGCAACAGATTATCCGTGAGCTTGAGCCGACCCAGGAAACGGTGTGGAGCCCAATGGTCCTGAACGGCGACGGTCTCGGTTTTCTGGCCAATCACTCACTCGTGATGGCGTCCTATATATCCCGCGTGAACGCCGCAATTATCGACCTGAGAACACTGCTTGCGCAGGGTTGATCGGCGTCTACGGCACTACGCAACCGATCTACAAATTCGCGCAAGCCATGCGCCGGCAACAGGAGATGTAACCCGATGCGTTCTGCCCCCGACCCCGCTTTGCTCCAGGATCAGCTCACTGCGTTCATGGACGAGCACATCTACCCCAATGAGGCGCGCTACCACACCGAATTGAACGCTCTGGAAAACCGGTTCTCGACCGTACCGCTGATGGAAGACCTGAAAGCGCGGGCGCGCGACCAGGGTCTGTGGAATCTGTGGCTGCCGAAAGATCACGGCGGCATGAGCAACGCCGACTACGCCCCGCTGGCAGAGATCATGGGCCACGTGCTGTGGGCACCCGAGGTATTCAACTGCAACGCGCCGGACACCGGAAACATGGAGGTGTTTCTGAAGTACGGCACCCCCGACCAGCAGGAACAATGGCTAGAACCGCTGATGGCGGGCGAGATCCGCTCCTCGTACGCGATGACCGAACCGGACGTCGCGTCGAGCGACGCCACCAACGTGCAGACTCGGATCGAGCGCGACGGCGACCACTACGTGGTCAACGGTCGCAAATGGTTCATTACCAACGCGCTGTACGAACGCACGAAGATCTTCATCGTGATGGGCAAATCGGATCCGGACAATCCAAACCGACATCTGCAGCAGAGCCAGATTCTGGTACCCAAGGACACGCCGGGCGTGTCCTTGGTTCGACCGCTGACCACACTCGGCTACGACGACGCGCCGCTGGGCCACGCCGAAGTGCATTTTGAGAACGTGCGCGTACCTGCCGACAACATCCTGCTGGGCGAGGGCCGCGGTTTCGAAATCGCGCAAGGCCGCCTCGGCCCCGGGCGTATTCACCACTGCATGCGCCTGATCGGCAGCGCTCAACGCGCACTGGAGTTTGCCTGCCGACGCTCCGTGCGGCGCGAAACGTTCGGCCGAAAACTGTCGGAACATCAGTCCGTGCTGGAAGACCTGGCACGGTCGTTCAGCGAGATCGAGCAAGCGCGTCTGCTCACGTTGAAGACCGCGCGCCGCATCGACGAGGTCGGCGCCAAGGACGCCCGGGATCTGATTGCCGCAGCAAAGATATCCGTGCCTCTGATGGCACAGACCGTGATTGACCGTTGTATGCAGATTCACGGCGCCGGCGGACTCACGGCCGACTACCCGATGGCGGAAGCGTTCAACTACGCCCGCTGGTGCCGGCAGGCCGACGGACCCGACCAGGTTCACATGATGGCACTCGGCAAGCAGCTCGTACGCCGCTACGGTGACGCCTGAAGGCAGCGTCTTCCGCGTTCGCACGCTGGCACCCGGGAATTACGCTGGTATGATACCCGCCGCCGCGAGGGGCGGCCGTTAGACGCTGCATTCAGCAAGCTGAAAACACAAGCAAAAAGCAATCGGAGTCATCCATGGCAAATTCAACCCTGATGCCGCCTCTGGTCGGCGTCATCGGCCTGATCATGGCGTTCGTGATCTACGGTCTGGTCAAACGTTACGACGAAGGGCCGGATAATCTGAAGCGGATCGCCGACGCGATCCATGAAGGCGCGATGGTCTTCATGCGTCGCGAGTACACCATGCTCGCGGTTTTTGCTGGGGTTCTGATCGTATTACTGTTCATCTCGCTCGGCACCGAAACCGCGCTCGCGTTCGTAGCCGGCGCTTTGTCGTCTGCCGCAGCCGGCTGGATGGGCATGTACACGGCCACGAAAGCCAACGTTCGTACCACGAACGCCGCCCATACTCAGGGCCAGGCCGCCGCGCTGTCCGTGGCTTTCTTCGGCGGCTCCATCATGGGGCTTGCGGTCGCATCGCTCGGCCTGTTGGGTCTTGGCATCGTCTACTATTTCTACGGCGGCGACCCGCACACCGCGCACCACATCCACGGTTTCGGCATGGGCGCATCCACGGTCGCCCTGTTCTCCAGGGTAGGCGGCGGAATCTACACGAAGAGTGCCGACGTCGGCGCTGACCTCGTGGGCAAGGTCGAAGCTGGGATTCCGGAAGACGATCCACGCAATCCCGGCGTGATCGCGGACAACGTCGGCGACAACGTTGGCGATGTCGCGGGCATGGGTTCCGACATCTTCGAGTCCTACTGCGGTTCGATGATTGCCACCATCGCCATCGCATCGACGCTCAGCGTGGCCTACCTGGGCAGCCTGACGCCTGGTATGAGCGAGGGCGACGGCCGCTCCACCCTTATGTTCCTGCCGCTGGCGCTGGCCGCCACCGGGTTGATCTGCAGCATCATCGGCATCGGCATCGTGCGCAGCCGCTCTGCGTCGAATCCAGCGGTGGCCTTGAGAATCGGCATGATCGCGACGCCCATTCTGTTCATCGCCGCCGCGTATTTTCTGGTGCAGTCCATGGGCATCAGCAACGCAGTGTGGCTGTCCGTGCTGTTCGGCTCCGTAGGCGGCGTGATTATCGGTCTGGTCACCGAGTACTACACCAGCTCGAAACCCATCGTACGCATTGCCGAAAGCGGCGAGACCGGCTCCGCGACCGTAATGATCACGGGTCTCGCGGTCGGCATGCAGTCGGTCGCCATTCCCATTCTCGCGATCTGCGGCATCATCTGGATCAGCACAACACTCGCCGGTCTGTACGGCGTGGGCGTAGCCGCAGTCGGCCTCCTGGCGACGGTAGGCATGACCATGGCCGTCGACGCCTACGGCCCCGTGGCCGACAACGCCGGCGGTATCGCGGAAATGGGTGGTCTGGGAGAAGAAACCCGCGCCATTACCGATTCACTGGACGAACTCGGCAACACCACGGCCGCGATGGGCAAAGGCTTCGCAATCGGCGCCGCCGCACTCGCGGCGCTCGCAATCATTGCGGCGTACGTCGAAACCATTTCGTACGAGACTGGCGGCAACTTCACATTGCACCTCGGCGACCCGCAGGTACTGATCGGGCTGTTCATCGGCGGGCTCGTACCCTTTCTGATCGCGAGCATCACCATGACGTCGGTCGGTGACGCCGCAATGGACATGATTCAGGAGATTCGCCGGCAGTTCCGGGAGATTCCAGGTCTCCTGGAAGGCAACGCAGAACCCGACACCGCCAAATGCATCGACATCGCCACGTCTGCGGCATTGAAGCGCATGCTGCTGCCCGGTGTTATCGCGGTATTCGTGCCGGTGGGAGTAGGCTTCGGGCTCGGACCTCAAGCACTCGGCGGCACCCTGGGCGGCGGCCTGCTCGGTTGCGTTCTGCTGGCCCTTACCATGGCCAACGCTGGCGGTGCCTGGGACAACGCCAAGAAGTATGTTGAAAAGGGCAATCTGGGCGGCAAAGGGTCGGACGTTCACGCGGCCACGGTCGTGGGCGACACCGTCGGCGATCCGTTCAAGGATACCTCCGGTCCCAGCATGAACATTCTGATCAACGTGATGGCGATCGTCAGTCTGGTGATCGCGCCCCTGCTCGTTTAACCAGGGGCTATCGAAGCCTGATCAGAGTGTGATCGAAACGCGACGGCGCCGCACCGGCACCGTCGCGATCGTTCTCAGAGGTCGAACTGGGGCAGCTTCTTCTGTACCAGGTGGTTCTTCAGCTTCACGTACTGCGGCAACCCGTCGCGATACCAGGGATAGTCTTCGCCGCCAATCAACGGCGCCAGGTACCGTCTGGCTTTCGCCGTGATCCCGAACCCGTCTGCAGAGATGAAGCTCTTTGGCATCTTGCGTTCCACATTGGCAACGCGCTCCAACGGCACCTCGCCGATCGTCCACCGGTACGGCTTGTCACTTTTGCGAACAATGGTGGGCATGACCGCGTTCTTGCCGGCAACCGCAAACTCCACCGCCGCTTTGCCGACCGCATAGGCTTGCTCCACGTCCGTGGCTGACGCCAGATGCCGCGCCGCCCGCTGCAGGTAGTCGGCAACGGCCCAGTGATACTTGTACCCGAGCTTGCCTTTGATGAGATTTGCGATGACCGGCGCAACGCCGCCGAGCTGCGTGTGCCCGAACGCATCTTTGGATCCGGCGTCGGCCACGAACTTGCCATCTGCGTACTGCGCGCCTTCCGACACCACGATCACGCAGTAACCCACCCGCTCCACGACCTGCTCAACTTTCTCCAGAAAACGCGCGTCGTCGAACGGCACCTCAGGCAGCAGAATGATGTGCGGCGCATCGTCACGATCGACTTTCGCAAGACCGGCCGCAGCGGCAATCCACCCGGCATGTCGGCCCATCACCTCCAGCACGAAGACCTTCGTGGATGTCTCGCACATGGACGCCACATCCAACGCCGCTTCGCGGGTGGAGATGGCCACATACTTGGCTACCGAGCCGAAACCCGGACAGCAATCCGTATGCGGCAGATCGTTGTCCACGGTCTTGGGTATGCCGATGCATGTGATCGGGTAGCCCAGCCGCGACGCCAGCTGCGAGACCTTGTGCGCGGTGTCCTGGGAATCGCCGCCGCCGTTGTAGAAAAAATAGCCGATGTCATGCGCACGAAACACGTCGATCAACCGTTGGTACTCGCGCTCGTTCTCTTCGAGCGAGCGTAACTTGTAGCGGCAGGAGCCGAACGCGCCGCTGGGCGTGAAACGCAATCCGGCGATCGTCTTCGGCGTCTCTCGGCTGGTATCGATCAGCTCTTCGTGCAATGCACCCAGAATGCCGTTGCGCCCGGCAAACACTTTGCCGATCTTAGTCTTGTGCTGTTTCGCCGTTTCGATGACGCCACATGCGGTTGCGTTGATAACCGCAGTGACACCACCGGATTGAGCGTAGAACGCATTGCGTCGTGCCATTGTCAACCGTTTCGAAGTCTGGGTGGAATACGATCATTGTCCGCGATACGCACAATCTGTGCGACAATTTCTGTTCCATTTCGTGAAACCAGCGTCCTGCCGCCACACACGCGTGACAGCTATCGTCCATCTTTATTGGCAGATGTGTCTGTTGAGGGGCAACCCCGGCCTGCTCCCCAACGACATCCGTTTCGTTGTGCTCACGTTCATGGCAAACGTGGCTGTCACGATGCTGTGCGTGAGTCTATTACCGGATACAGGCGAGACGCGCTGGAGCAGCGCCCAGTACTTCACCGCAGTCTGTATACAACATGCCGTCAGCGCCGCGTTGATCTTTGCGACGCTGTCATCCCGCGGGCACGCCTCCCGGTTCCCCGCCACCATGTCCGCAATATTCGGCTGCGACATACTGCTGACCGTAATCGCGACCGCGCTGTTCGGGGGTTACTTTTCGATCATCGGTGCAGAACCCAGCGAAGCGATCACCATAACGCTGCTGCTTTGGAGCGTGCTCGTGAACGGGAACGTGCTGGCGCGGGCACTCGCAATGCCACTGCTTGTAGGCGTGGTCGTCGCTTTCGCAACGCTCCTGGTGGCGGCATCCACCGGCCAGATCGTGGTTAACCGTTGACCGCACATCACTACTTCTTGGGAATCGGCGGCACCCTGATGGGCAGCCTCGCACAGCTCGCAAAAGCCAGCGGTTTGCGCGTGAGCGGATCGGACAATGCGATCTACCCGCCCATGTCGGATCAACTTGCCGCCGCCGGAATTCAAGTGTTCGAAGGCTTCGATCCGGCACAGCTCCAACCCGCACCCGACATGGTTGTTCTGGGCAACGCCAAGCTTCCCCGCGGCCATCCCGGTGTGGAATACATCCTGCGCGAACGCATTCCGTTCATGTCCGGCGCGCAGTGGCTGGCGACCCAGATTTTGCACGACCGCTGGGTCCTGGCGGTAACCGGTACGCACGGCAAAACCACCACCACCAGCATGTTGGCATGGATTCTCGAACACGCGGGCCTCGAACCCGGCTATCTGATCGGCGGCGTCCCCGGAAACTTCGAACACTCGGCGCGGCTCGGCAGCAGCGCGTTCTTCGTAGTGGAAGCCGACGAGTACGATACGTCGTACTTCGACCGCCGCGCAAAATTCGTCCACTATCAACCACGAACGCTTATCATCAATAACCTGGAATACGATCACGCCGACATCTATTCCGATCTGAAAGCCATTCAGCAACAGTTCAACCACCTGCTACGCACAGTTCCTGACAACGGCCTGATCATTGCGCCGAGCGACGACGACGCAGTGAACGACGTGCTACAGACCGGATGCTGGACACCGGTCGCGCGCGTCGGCGACGATGCGCCCCGTCTGCCCATTGATCAAGACACGGGCGACTTATGGTCTGCGGAAGAGGTGTCTTCCGACGCCAGTGAATTCGACATAGAACTCAACGGCACCCGCGTGGGACACGTCGCCTGGCAACAGATGGGCCAACACAACGTGCGCAACGCGTTGAATGCGGTGGCCGCGGCCCATCACGTTGGCGTTCTGCCGGAGACCGCGGTGTCCGCCCTTGGCACGTTCACCGGCGTCAAACGCCGGATGGAGCTGATTCACGACGCAGAGGGCGTACGTGTTTACGATGATTTCGCGCATCATCCAACCGCAATCCGGAAGACGCTGGAAGGATTGCGCCGCGCGGTGCACAACGATGAGATCGTTGCAGTGATCGAACCGCGTTCTCACACGATGAGCCTCGGCACGCTTCGCCACGATCTCACCACGTGCTGTGCCGCCGCCGATCGTGTGATCTGGTTTCGCGGCGACAACATCCGCTGGGACCTGAATGAGGTGGTGCAGGAATGCGTGGTAGAGGCCTCCATGTTCGACGACCTGGACAAGCTGATCGAACACCTCGCAACCCTGCCGCCTAAACCGCGGCACATTGTACTGATGAGCAACGGCGCCTTCGGAGGGATCCACCAAGCTCTCCCGGAACGCCTCAAGCAACGTTAAAATCGCACAACTCGAGCAGAAGCCGGAAGGGAGAAACCATGAAGATCAGATTCGCAGCCTGCGTAGGCCTTGCAGCCCTCGTACTCGTACCCGCACACAGCGCCCTCGCAGACGACTGGTATCCGTCGAAGTACGGCGAGGATGATACGCTCGGCGCCATCAACAACCTGTCCGAAAAGAAGGTGCGCCAGGCAGCGAAGCTGGTAACGAAGGGCAAGACCTATCGTCTTGGCGTGGTTACGGGGCGAGAGTCGCCCGCGTATCCGCCGCGGCAATATTCCATGACCATTCTGCAGCTCGACGACGGCACAGGTACGCCCCTCGGCAGTAACGAGGCAACCGGCAATGACGACCTGATGACGCTGTGGATGGGCATCGGCAGCCAGATCGACGGCCTGGGACACATGGGCATCAAGCACGTGTACTACAACGGCAACCGTGCCGAAGACTTCATCGTGCCCACCGGATTGACGAAACTCGGCATCGAGGCCCTGCCGCCGATCGTATCGCGCGCTGTGCTGCTGAATATGGCCAAACACTTCGACAAACCGCGTCTGGAAGCCGGCACCGCGTTCAACCGCAAGGAAATCGAAGCTGCAGCGAAGGCACAGAAAGTTCGAATCGAATCGGGGGACGTGGTGCTGTTCCACACCGGTTGGCTGGATATGGCAGATACCGATCCCGTGGCTTTCATGGCCGGGCAACCCGGACTGGGCCTCGACGGCGCGCGCTATCTGGCGGAACTCGGCGTAGTGGCCGTGGGCGCAGACAACTGGGCACTGGAGGTGCTGCCGTCCGAGGATCCGGAGAAAGCATTCCCCGTACACCCGGAGTTGTTGGCGAAGAACGGTGTTTACATTCTGGAGAACATGGACACCCGCGGTCTCGCGGCCGATGACGTAACCGAGTTTCTCTTCGTACTCGGCCAGCCCCGGTTTGAAGGTGCCGTACAGGCCGTGATCAATCCCGTCGCCATCCGCTGACCCGCATCGTGCTTCACCGGCCCCTATGGATCCACTGCGTTGCCGTGGTTGCGATCGCAACCGTCACTGCGTGTTCGGACGCAACCGACGGCGGCGACGCAACTGCGACGCCCGCCCCAGCCGACGCAACGAACGCATCAACCGAAACGCTGTATGCGCAGCCACCCTCAGGATGGGTGGAAGGTCTGGCGACCGCAACCGCGGCACTGCGGCGCGTGGAATATCATCCCGAACCCAATCCGCACTCCGAGCGCGTTGTGTTCGAATCCTATCCGGCGCCGGATCTACCCGATCCCATCCAGTTTCTGGAGACCCTGGTGAGCGAAGGCAAGGATCGCTGCGCACCGCACGAGGACGTCAACGTATCGTCCGGATACGAGAACAATTACGCCACATCCGTCCGGTTGATGATCTGCCACCAGAGCAAGGCGACCGGAAAGGGCAAGGTGACGATGGCAAAGGCGATTCGGGGAAACGACTACTTCTATTCGATTGTGCGCGAACGCGGTTTTGATGTTGCCGACGACTTAACCGGAGATCCGGCAGGAAGCCCGAGTGGCGATCCGAACGGCGACCCGGGTAACGGCGCGCCCCCGCTGTCGCCGAAAGAAACCGCGGTGTGGGCCGCCTATCTGCGCGGGATTCATGTCTGCGATTCCGAAAGATCGGAGCACCCCTGCAAATCGCAGGACCCGCCGTCGTAGGATGCGTTAGCCGCGTGGCCACATAGTCAGAAGGTTTGGGGCCATTAGCTTCGGGACCGTTAGATTCGCGGTTCGAAACTCACCGCATCGCCACCCATCGTAGCCGCGCTGGGCGCAGCAATCCCCGTTTCGATCGACGCACAGCGCGGCAGCAACCGCGCGAAGTAGAATTCAGCCACGGCACGTTTGTCGCGCCCGAAGGCATCGTCTCCGGCAACCTCGTCCATGCGCGACCATAACCACGCGTATACCGTCAGGCCCACCAGATCCAGGTAGTCGACCGATGCCGCACCTGCGAGATCCGGGTCTGCGCTGCTGCGTTCAACCAGGCTCATAGTTACCCGTTGCAGGCGGTCGCACGCGTCTAAAACCGCTGCACCAAAACGTTTCGAACCGGGTTCAGCGCGCATTCGCTCGAGCAGGTGGCCCAGGGTTTCGCCGCCGTCACGCAAAACCTTACGTGTGATCAGATCGAGTGCCTGAACACCGTTGGTGCCTTCGTAGATCTGACCGATCCGCGCATCCCGCACGATCTGCTCCACGCCCCACTCTTTAATATAGCCATGGCCGCCGTAGATCTGCTGTGCGAGCACCGCTGCCTCGAAACCACGGTCGGTAAGGAAGGCTTTCGCGACCGGTGTCAGCAACTGCGCCAGGCGTTCCGCCGCCGGATCATCGTTGTGTTTTGCAAGGTCCAACTGATGGCCGACGAACACCGCGAAGGCCCGACCGCCTTCTGCAAACGCTCGCTGCGTCAGCAACATCCGGCGCACGTCCGGATGTACCGTCAATGGATCCGCCGGTCCGGAAACATTCAGCGGTCCCGAGGGCGCGCGCCCCTGTAGCCGGTCGTTAGCGTACGCCGCCGCACGCTGATACGACAGCTCGTTGGCCCCGAGCCCCTGCAGCCCCACCGAGAGCCGTTCGTAGTTCATCATCGTGAACATCGCTGCCAGGCCCTGGTTCGCCTCGCCCAGAAGATAACCGGTAGCTCCGTCGTAGTTGATCACAGACGTCGCGCTGCCGTTGATACCCATCTTGTGTTCGATCGACCCGCTGGTAAACCCGTTGCGCTGGCCCGGATTGCCCCCGTCATCCGGCAGAAACTTAGGCACGATGAACAACGATATTCCACGTGATCCGGATGGTGCATCCGGCAACCGCGCGAGCGTCAGGTGGACGATGTTCTCGGCCAGATCATGCTCGCCGCTCGTGATGAAAATCTTGGTGCCCGTCATCGCGTAGGTGCCGTCAGACTGCGGTTGGGCGCGGGTTCGAAGCAGCCCCAGATCAGTGCCCGCGTGCGCTTCGGTGAGGGCCATCGCGCCGGACCACTGCCCGCTGTACAGCTTCGGCAGATACAACGCCTTCTGCTCGGCGGTGCCATGCGCGTCGATACAGATCGATGCCCCGACCGACAACGTGCCGTACAGGTAAAGGGCCGTGTTCGCACCCCAGAACATTTCCTCTACCACGCAAGCGACCGACTTCGGCATGCCCTGGCCCTCGAACTCGGGATTGCCGGACAGACCGAGCCAACCGCCGTCAGCCAGCGCGCGATAACCGCCCGCGAAACCGTCCGGCGTGCGCACTTCGCCGTCTTGCCACGTGCAGCCCTCGGCATCACCAATCTGATTCACGGGAGCCAGCGCATTTCGGGCGACTTTGCCCGCTTCCTCCACGACTGCCGCAACCAGATCCGCCGAGACCTCGGCCAACGAAGGAATGTTTGACCAATCCCCGGGCAAGTCGAAGAGCCGGTTCAGCACAAACTCGGCGTCCGCGGACGGCGGTGCGTATTCGATCATCGTGTCCTCTCTGTTCGGCGCCAGCCCTGCGTCAGCCTTCCGGCACCAGCATTGCGTCGGTGAGGTTCAACAACGTATCGCCCCCAGCGTCGATCGCCTGCTTGTGCGCCGCCGTCCGTGGAAGCAACCGCGCAAACACAAACCGCGCGACCGCCACTTTGCCGGCATAGAAAGGGTCTTCCGCCCCGCTTTTCAGCTGTGCCTCGGCGGCAACGGCCATACGCGCCCAGAAGTACGCAAGGATCATATAGCCACTGTAGAACAGATAATCAACCGCCGCGGCACCGACTTCATCCAGGTTCTGCTGTGCTTTCGCACCCACCTGCATGCTGAGCGCCGCCCATTCCTGCGCACCGGCGCGCAGTGCCGTCGCCATCTCCGGAAAGTCGCTTTCCGCTTCCTCAGCCGTGCTTTCCATCAGCGCTACAAACTGACGGAGGCCCGCACCCTGGGTCTGCAGCACCTTCCGGCCCAGAAGATCGAGCGCCTGAATCTGCGTCGTGCCTTCGTAGATCATCGTGATACGCGCGTCGCGTACATACTGCTCGACTCCGGTCTCTGCCACGTAGCCATGGCCACCGTGAATCTGTACCGCGTGGTTCACGCTTTCGAACCCGAGTTCCGTCAGAAACCCTTTCACCACCGGCGTCAGAAAGTCGAGCAGCGCATCCGCATCGGCGCGCTCCTGCTCGGAGCCGTGGCGCAGCCGGTCTACGGCCTGACCGCAAAAGTGCACCAGCGCTCGGCCGCCTTCCACAACCGCCCGTTGAATAAGCAGCATCTTTCGGACGTCCGGGTGCACGATGATCGGGTCTGCATCGGCCTGAGGATTGCGCGGACCGCTGAGCGCGCGCATCTGCAGACGCTCGCGTGCATAGTCGCCCGCCCGCTCCAACGCCGCATCGGCCAGGCACACACCCTGCAGGCCAACCACGACCCGCGCCGCGTTCATCATCGTGAACATGTACTTCATGCCTTCGTTGGGTTGCCCCACGAGGTAGCCACGCGCGCCGTCGAACTGCAGCACGCAGGTGGCGTTGCCATGAATGCCCATCTTTTCTTCAATGCCTGCACAGGTGACCGCGTTGCGCTCACCATCCAGATCGAACTTGGGCACAACGAACATGGAGATGCCCTTGGTTCCCTCTGGCGCATCGGGCAGGCGCGCGAGTACCAGGTGCACGATGTTTTCGCTCAGATCATGCTCACCGGCCGATATGAAGATTTTCGTGCCGCTCACCGCATACGCACCGTCCGGCAGCGGCTGCGCCTTCGTACGCGCCAGGCCCACGTCGGAGCCGGCGTGCGGTTCGGTAAGGCACATGGTGCCCGTCCACTGACCCGATAGCAGCGGTACCAGAAAGTCGCGTTTCTGCTCGTCGCTGCCATGCGACCCGAGCGCGTTCACCACCCCGCGAGACAAACCGGGGTACATCGCCCACGCCATGTTGCTGCGACCGATGCACTCTTCCACCAGCAGACTCAAACTCTCCGGCAATCCCTGCCCGCCCCAGCGCGGATCGCCAGTAAGCGCCGACCAGCCGCCGTCCACGTACGTTTTGTACGCAGCCTTGAAGCCATCCGGCGTCCGAACTTCGCCCTTGTCGAATGTACAGCCCTGCACGTCGCCTACCGCGTTCAACGGTGCAAGTTCGGCGTCACAGAAGCGCGTCATCTCGTCCAGTATCGCGTCCACAAGCTCGCGGGTGGGCGGCTCCGCGAGGTTGAGCGACTCGTAGTGGGCTTCCACGTTCAGCACGTCGTGGAGCACGAAGTTCAGATCTCGCCTCGATATGGGCATCAGCGTTCATTCCGGAAAAACGAGCGCGGATTATCGCAGAACGCCGCTTTTCTGCCGCGACAAAACGACCCGATCGCCATCCCCGCGAGGGCAATGGCCGACATCCGTGAACCGGATCACGACCAGACTGGTACCCATGCAATCACCACTGACCCGACAGCGCATCCGTGCGGGGTTGACCCACGCCGCTTCCTGCGCCGCTTCCTGCGCCGCCCGCCGCACCACCCGAGTGGCGCACGCTGCGCTGATGGCCTTTTACCCGCCCTTGTGTCTTCTCTGCGCCCGCGAATGCGGAAGCCTCGACAACCTGTGCGACGACTGCCGCGACACCCTGCCCAGCCTTGGACCCCGGTGCCGGGTATGTGCCGAACCGTCAACGCGTCCGGTCTGCAACCGATGCACGGTCCACGAACGCCCATTCCAACGCACGATTGCGGCAGCACCCTATCAACCGCCCGTCCGCCAGTGGATACACACCACCAAGTTCAACCGCCCAGGCCCGGAATGCCTGACACTCGGCCGCCTGCTGGCCGGTACAATTCTGCAGGCCTACCCGAACGGCTTTTTACCGGATGCCATCGTGCCCGTGCCACTGTCCGCTCGACGTCTGTTCGCACGTGGCTACAATCAGGCCGCGCTGATCGCCGCGCCCGTCGCGCGCGTCACCCGGATTCCGATCCGCGCAGACATTGCCCGCCGACCCCGACACACACGCCCGCAGGCCGGCCTGTCCCAGCACGCGCGTCACGAGAACCTGCAGCACGCATTCTCGATACGCCGCGACTGTTCGGGCCTGTGGCTCGCCGTCGTCGACGACGTAATCACAACGCTTGCTACCGCAACAGCGCTGGCGGAGGCGCTACGGACCGCCGGCGCAACGCGCGTAGACCTCTGGTGCGCCGCACGCGCGTGAGGACTGATACACTGGCCCAGTAGTCGCCGCGGCAGAAATCACGTTGTCAGAGCCTTCCGACCCCGGACACACGGATGCTGCGTCACGTCCATACGATGCGCTGACACCAGACGCAATCCTCGACGCGATCGAATCGATCGGTTTCGGCGTCTCCGGTGCAATGATCGCGCTGAACAGTTACGAAAACCGCGTGTATCAGATACAGCTCGACGACGCTTCATTCGTCGTTGCCAAGTTCTACCGTCCCGCACGCTGGTCGCGAGACCAGATCCTCGAAGAACACGAATTAACCGCCGAACTGGCAGCGCGGGAGCTGCCCTGTGTCGACCCGCTACGCGTCGAGGGCGAAACCTTGTTCGATAACGGCGATTTCCTCTTCGCGGTGTATCCGAGGCACGGCGGCCGGGCGCCGGACATCGAGGACGCCGCAGATCTGGAGGTGCTGGCTCGAACGATCGCCCGGATCCACGGGGTCGCACGATCAATGCCCTTTCAGTATCGCCGCGCGATGGACGCTGAACGCATGGGAGCGGGCAACGTCGCGTATCTACTGGAAAACGACTTCGTTCCCGCGGAGATGATCAGCGCGTTCGAAACCACCGCCCGCGACGTGCTGGAGCTGGTTACGTCCGCGCTGGACCACGCGCCACGGCAGACGATCCACGGCGACTGTCACCTGGGCAACGTGTTATGGCGCGACGAAACACCCAACTTCGTCGACTTCGACGACGCAACCACCGGCCCGCCCATCCAGGATCTGTGGATGCTGTTGAGCGGCGAACGGCACGCACAGGAAGCACAGCTTGGAACCATTCTAGATGCGTACACCGAGTTCTACGATTTCGACGTGTCGACGCTGCGACTGATCGAACCGCTGCGTACGCTGCGCATGCTGCACCACAGCGCATGGATCGCCCGCCGCTGGACCGATCCGGCGTTTCCGATCGCATTCCCCTGGTTCGGCAGCGTGCGTTATTGGTCGGATCAGGTTCTGGCGTTGCGTGAGCAGCACGCGGCCTTGCAGGAACCCGCGCTTAGTTACTAACCCTGAGATCTGAGTGGCGGACTAAAGCCATGTTTCAGTGCCACGCTGGATCGTGGCTTTGCCGATACGCCGGTCGCGCCTTAATCCGCTGTACATAATCAGCTACTTTCGAACTTGGAGACACCACCCAACCAAACTGAACGGCAAAGTCCAGCGTCCCACCAAATACGACGTCGGCGGCCGTGAATCGATCGCCCAGAGCCCAGGCAGTCTGCGGAGTCATCGATTCTATCGTAGCCATGCAACGTTCCAAGTCACCAAAACCAACAGAGTTTGCGGGATAGTCTGTCGCCCCCAGCGAATTGAACGTGAACATTGGTTCCAGCGTTGTGCCGGGAACAAATAGATACCTGTAATACTTGCCTCGTTCGTCTGAACCTGGCGGCGGCGCAAGACCTTTTTCGATGAACTTGTCCGCCAGGTAAGCACAAATTGCAGCGACTTCCGTTACTACAATGCCTCCGTCCACCAAAGCGGGGATCTTCCCCATTGGATTGATCGCCAGGTACTCTGCTGTACGCGAATCACCAGCCTCGATATCGACCATGACTTGCTCGTGATCAGCGTCCAACTCGGTCAGCATCCAATGCGTGGTTAGCGCACGGCTCATAGGATTAAAGTAGTGTTTCATATCGAACTCACCATCCAGCAGGGATAACCGCGGCCAGGAGCACACGGTCGGTCCGAGCCCTTTAACTCGATTCGAAGACAAACCCCTCGTAACCGTTCGCGGCCACCTCTGATATGCGCTGAAAGTACGCCGGCCCTCCAAGGTGCACGGTGAACTTGCGCGGTTTTCCAGGGATGTTGGCGCCGGTGTACCATGAGTCTGTCTGTGGGTAGAGCGTTCGATCAGCGAGGGTGTTTACCTCCTCGCCCCACATCGCCTCGGCATCCGTCGTCGGCTCCACGGTACTCAAGCTTTTGTCCTTCAGACGTTGAATGCAGTTGCCTATCCACTGCACCTCGCGCTCCGCGCCTAGAGGCATGTTGTAAAGCACACCGGGTGTACCCGGGCCGTGAATCATGAACAGGTTGGGAAACCCTGAGACCATGATGCCCAGATAGTTGTGGAAACCATCGTTCCACTTATCTTTGAGGCTAACACCACGCCGCCCGGTCGGGTTGAGTTTCAACATGGTGCCGCTGATCGCATCGAATCCTGTCGCCAGCACCAGCATGTCCAGCGAATGGTTGCCCTGTGCAGTGCGCACGCCTGATGGAGTGAATTTTTCGAACGGGTCCTCGCGCAGGTCTACCAGGGTGACGTTGTCCCGGTTGAATGTCTCGAAGTAACCGTTGTCGAGAATGGGTCGTTTGGTGCCCACGAAGAAGTCGGGCATGAGCTTCTCGGCGGTTTCGGGATCGTCGACAGCCTCGCGGATTTTGCCGCGCAGGAAATCCGCCACCCAACCGTTGACTTCGTTACTCATCAGAACATCTGAGTAGTTTGCGAAAAAGAAGTTGAGCGTTCCTTCCTCCCACAGCTCCTCCAATCGCTCCTGTCGTTGTTCCGGTGTGTGTACGTATGCAGAGTGGGTATCGAAGAGAAACGGAAATCCGCCAGTGTTGACCGCCATCACCTCACGAATGCTGTCCCAATTCTTCCGCGCATGAGCTGCCTCCTCAGGAGTAACCGGACGATTGCGCGCAGGAACGCTGTATTGGGGCGTGCGCTGGAACACGGTCAGATGCGCTGCTTCGCGCGCGATCTCAGGAATTGATTGCACTCCCGACGATCCCGTTCCGATCACACCAACACGTTTACCGGCGAAGGACACGGGTTCGTGCGGCCACGCGCCGGTGTGATACACCTCTCCCTGGAACTCATCGAAACCCGGGATATCGGGTATGTGGGCGGTGGAGAGCGCGCCGACCGCACATACTAGAAATCGCGCCGATACGCGTTCGCCCGCACTGGTCTCGACGGTCCAAAGCCCAGTCTCGTCACTGTAGCTGGCCCCGGTCACCCATGTCTTGAACTGAATATCCCGCCGAAGATCAAACCGGTCAGCTACATGCGCCACGTACGCCAAAACGTCCGCTTGAGTGGGCTGCGTTTCCGCCCAGTCCCACTCCTCCATAAGCTCGTCCGAGAACGTGTAGCAGTAGTACGGGCTGCCAGGCCCGTCCACCCGGGCGCCAGGGTAGCGGTTGTACCACCAAGTGCCTCCGACATCGTCGGCGCCGTCGTACCCGCGTACCGAGAGCTGCAGTTCGTCGCGCAGATGATGAAGCGCGTACAGGCCACTCACGCCCGCGCCAATCACAATCACGTCGTAGTCTGCCAACGGACCCCTCCTTTTCTTTCTCCAGATTCGGTTACATCCCCGTTCATTGCTCTTTCCCAGACCCAGTTGTTCTGAAGGTTACCCCACCAAGCCGAGCCTGCGCACGGCAGCGATGCGTCGTTGAAGCCCGCAACCACTGCTAGCCGTTCCTAAGCAACCGCCCTTCAGTCGCTATCGCAGAGGTAAGACTGCTCACCGTCCTCCTGCTGCAGTGTTGCAGTGATGATCGTAGAGACACGCGTGCATCAGAAAATACTGGTCTCTCGCGAAAATCCTCAGCTCACAACGCACCGGAGAGCGGTCAGTACGAGAGCGGGCGATGACCCGCGACAGCTATCGCCGCCACGCGGACAATGTTTGACGCAAAGTCATCCTGGGAGCTTAAAAAATTTGACCTCTATTGTTTCGCGAAGACGCGTCGGTAGCCAACCAATTGGACGCATAAAGAACTTTGCATCGCGACCCACGATTACTTCGGGCTTTGGTCTTTTGACCGTTAATGCCGACTCAATCACCGCAGCAACGACATCTGCTTCGATACCATTTTGGGATATGCTGGAGCTTGCCTTCTGCATCGCTAACGCAAGTGATGCGTATAGATCGCCGCTGTTGTCCGACATTTTCTCTAGATCCGATACCATATTTGGTATCCCGCCCCATATGCGGGTTTTTACACCTCCGGGCACCACCAAAACACATTCGATACCCCAAGGTCTCAGTTCGAGGCGTAGTGCTTCATGAAATCCCCGCATACCCCACTTCGAAACGGTATAGCCGCCAAAGTAAGGTGGTGTTAACAGATCTTGAGCGGACCCTATGTTGATTAGCCGACCCTTCGATTCCCGAAGCATTGGGATGCACAACTGCGTCAGTGCAATGGCGCTGACTAGATTTGTTTCAATGTCATTCCGAATCGCGTCAATATTTAGACATTCAAAGGGGCCGGTGGAGACGGTTCCAGCATTGTTAATCAGCGCATCAAGCTGGCCAGCCTCTTCCCTGACTCTCGCAACGGCTGATTGTCGCGCCACTTCATCTGTGACATCCAGAACAACCGGAATCAACAACGCCCCATTTCCAAGCTGGTTTGCGAGCGACTGGCCATCGCTTTCTTTGCGAACACCGGTGTAAACTTGCCAGCCGCTTTGTGCTAGCCGCAATGCAGTTGCACGACCGATGCCGCTCGACGTTCCCGTGATCAGAACCGTGCGCACTTAAATTTCACCATCAACGATTGACCTCGGCTTCTAGGAACCAACTGGCTTGTCGTGAGTATTGACCCAGTCTGGGTTGTTGGCGTCGTTCGTTACGCCGAACGCCTCCGATTCCCCCTCCAGGAACTCTTCAAATTTGCGAGACATTGGTGTCGCGCGCTCTGACCACCACTGTCGAACACCAGGTTGAACGAAATACCAGAGCATTCGAATGCGTAACGGCTCCCAAGTCTCATCATCGATGTCTTTGCGTTGCCGTTGATTGAAGTTGACTTCATAGGTGAAGAAGAGCGCGTGGATCATGTATTCAAACTGCATGCGCTCCATTGCGCTCAGGTTACTAAGATCCAATATTCCACTTGAGAAGATCTGGAGGCGTTCAGGATCGGCGCCAATGTGCTTCAACAGGTCAATCGCCGCTAGTTGGGTGGAATCATGCGCCGCCCCTCGGGCCGATCTCGCACTGACTCTTACTTGAATAGCCAAGTAGATAATGGAAAGAAGTACTGCCACGCCTCCTACGAACTCACCTACCTGTGCAAGTTCAGCAAGGCCCATGCTAGTCCAGCAGGTGTCCGTGCTGCGCCAACCAAGTCGTGATGTGAACACGAGATTCGTCCGAAAGGATGTCCGTCAGTGCTTCAATTTCTCCTTCGACAATTTTTACTACGCTCTTCCCACATAACTCCATGTTCGGCAGGTCGCTGCGGGAATATTCAATATGCCAGACATGTTCGAGCGTATCGCCAACTTCAACTAGCCCTGAGATCTCTAACGTCCGCGAAGTAAACTTGTTGTCTAGCTCTGCAACACTCGCACGAAGGTGATTCACGATCTCATCGCGACCTCTGATACTTGCACCCATCGCATCAACATAGACCGCATCAACGCCAAAAAAGGAGCCGACTTCGGACCATTTGTCTGCGCTAACCGCGACCTCAAACGCTGCCGCATATGCTTCATATAGTTTTTTGGCGCCCGCCATAAAGCATCCTGATCTTTGCGTCCGAGTATATCCCCGTATCTCGTTCCAGTAAGCGGCTACTCGACACATCGCAACATACGACTCCGCAAAGCCGAAGTCGGCCAGCCGCGCAACCAGAGCCGCACGTTGCTGATCGCCCAGTGCGCAGCGCGAGTTACGCGACGCGGCGGATGGGTTCGGACCAACATTCAGGAGTGTCCGAGCGTTAGCCCGAGCGCAAGTGAAGCGTGCCCCGACGGGGCTGTCGAGGACTGTTCGAGCCGAAGGCGAGTTCCGCAGACAAGCGCACACTGCGCTCGGGCTGCGAGCACTCCTGAATGTTGGTCCGCACCCATGCGCCAGGGAACGAAAACCTCCCACCCTACGCCTCTCCTAGGTAAGCTTCGATGAGTCCTCGTCTTCGACCTCGACGCCAAGAGCAAGCGACTGTTTGTTCCGCACCGTGTTAGCGTACTGCAACAGCAAGTAGTCACGCTCCTCCGGCGGGCACCCGGTAAGCCGTTCGCGAAACGCGCCCATTACCGATTCGATCGGCGCATAGGGACTTTCCACCGGTATATCCGACATCGACGCCGCCAGCGCATGCGTGGGAAACACGCGCAAACCGTCCACTACCTGCGCATCGATCGCCCGGGCCACGCCCTCAACGTCGTCGAATTCTCCGAGCACACGCTCGCCGAAGTGCACATGAACGCGACCTTTGAAGCCATCTGCCCCCTCCAGCATGGCCTCAAAATCGTCCTCGTCTCCTTTCAGGAAACTGCCGTCGCGTTGCGCAATGAACAGCTCATGGGCTTTGCGCCGATCACAGGGATCGAGCTCGTACGAGATGCTGACAGGTACCAGCCGGACCCGCTGCAGCCACTCACCCATCGTCTGCACTTCCTTGCGAAACGCCAGCATCAGCATCTTGAGAATCGCGGGCTCGGTACGATCCAAGCCATCCTTGGCACGCCCCTCGCGTTGCGCGATCCACACGGAATCCCCGGACGTGAGCGCGTCGCGAACGAACCGCGACGTGGTATTCATCGACGCGAACAACGCCTTCGAACCACTAACCGACCGGCGCACCACGAAGGCTTTGTTCAGCTTCAGAAAGTCCTCGGCCAAAGGATTGGTGAGCAGGTTGTCGCCGACGGCCAGATAGCAGGTGTCATGCCCATGCTCGTGCAAAACGAAGTTCAGTAGCGTGGAGTCGAGCGAAATGTCGCGGTGATTGGACATGAATAAATGGGCATAGCCCGACTCAAGCGATTCCATACCGGACGTGGTGAGGTCCACAATCGTGCGTTCGAAGAGCCGGCGGACCACGGGTTCGAGCAACTCCTGAAGCTCCCGAACGCTGGCCACACCGTCGGTCCGGCGTTTCATCGTCCGGGACACCAGCATCCGCGCCACACCCGGCCAAGCGCGATGCAGCCGGGGACACACGAGCTTGGCCAACCCGGTAAGCACCTCCGGCTGCGCCAGCATTCGACCCAGCACGACGGGTATCTCGTCGTCTCGGTAGGGCCGGATGTCGTCGAAGTCGTCCATCCGCATGCGGCTAACTTGAACCAGCGGACGGTGGAAAACAAGCACCCAAGCGGCGTTATACTCGTCGCCAAATCTGGGAGATGCGCGATGGGACTCGGCACGCGGCCATTTGAGAAAGGACTGATCGAGATCGGCAACCACAACTACGCCTGGCTGCAGCCCGACGGCGGCTGGGGCTGGTCGAATGCGGGGCTCGTAACGGACGGTGACCAGTCGCTCGTCGTGGATACGCTATTCGACAAACACCTGACCCGCGACATGCTCAATGCCATGCAGCGCGCCGAGCCAGCAGCGACGCGCCAGTTCGATCTGCTCGTGAACACACACTCCAACGGCGACCACTGCAATGGCAACGAACTGGTCGAGGGCGCCGAAATCATCGCGTCACAGGCGTGCGCGGAAGAGCTTGCGGAAGAAAACCCGAAGATGATGCAGATCCTGATGGATCGAGCGCCGACGATGGGCGAAACGGGTGAGTTTTTTCAGTACTGCTTCGGGGCGTTCGACTTCACCGACATCAACCACACCGCGCCCACACGCACGTTCGAGGGCGAACTCACCTTGAACGTCGGCGACAAGCGGGTACACCTCACCCAGGTCGGCCCAGCACATACTCGGGGTGATATCCTCGCCTACGTTCCCGCCGACCGGACGGTGTTCACCGGCGATATTCTGTTCATAGAAGGCCACCCGATCATCTGGGCCGGCCCCGTTAAGAACTGGATAGATGCGTGCGAAGCGATGCTCGCGATGGATGTAGAAACAGTCGTACCCGGGCACGGCCCGGTAACCGACAAACGCGGCGTGACCGCAGTGCGCGACTACCTGGCGTACATGCGCGACCAGGCCCGGCAGCGGTTCGACGCCGGCATGCCTATGCTCGAAGCAGTACGCGACATCAACATGAGCGACTTTGACTCGTGGGGAGACGGCGAACGGATTGTCGTGAACGTCGCCACGCTCTACAAAGAGTTCGCCAACGATCCTACGCCGAGCAACGTAACGGAACTGTTCGGGCACATGGCCAGAATCCACAAGGACCGGCGCGGGCCGGCGACTGTCGGATGACACTGCGTCCCGCCAAGCGCAGCGACCTGCCAGCGCTGGTGGACGTTTACAACCACTATGTGCACGCGAGTCCCTGCACATTCGACACCGAGCCGTTCGACACGACCACACGCCTGCCGTGGTTCGAGCAATTCGGCAACGAGCGCCACCAGTGCTGGGTTCTGGACCTGGACGGCGCAGTCTGCGGTTATGCGTGCTCAATGTCGTTCCGGAGCAAACCCGCCTACAAAACTTCGGTGGAGGTGAGCGTTTACCTGAGCCCTGACATCACCGGACGCGGCCACGGACGGCAACTCTACGAGACGCTGTTCGATGCGCTGCGCGACGCCGACGTGCATCGCGCATACGCGGGAATCACCCTGCCAAACGAAGCATCCGTCGCGTTGCATGAGGCCTTTGGCTTCAAGCACGTGGGTACGTACACCGAAGTGGGTTTGAAGTTCGATCGCTACTGGGACGTGGGCTGGTGGCAGAAAAACGTGCGTTGAGGAATGTCTAACGACGATGAGTGACATTACAATCCGCCACTGGGCGCCGGACGACTACGAGGCGCTGTACGAGATTCACCGCCAGCCACGCGCGATCCGGGGAACGCTACAGATGCCCGCGCCATCACTGGAAATGTGGCGCCAACGGGCACAGGCGCACAGTGACGGCCACTATCGACTGATTGCCTGCATAGACGACAAGCCAGTCGGCGCCCTCGGCCTCATGCGCGAACGGTCACCGCGCCGCAATCATGTTGCCGGGATAGGCATGGCCGTGCACGACCAGTACACCGGCCGAGGCGTCGGCTCGCGTTTGATGGAAGCCGCACTGGATCTGGCGGACAACTGGCTCGCGCTACGGCGCGTAGAGCTGGAGGTATTCGTCGACAACGAACCGGCGATTCGTCTGTACCGACGCTGCGGCTTCATCGAGGAAGGCCGTTTTACAGATCATGCGTTCCGCGCGGGCGAGTACGTCGACGTGCTGGCTATGGCCAGGCTCAAACCGCCGGTTACTGGAACGCCGACCCAATGATCCACACACCCATCACGATGAGCAGCCCGAAGGCCGCGCGTTTGAGACCCGCGTCCGACCACGGCGGCTGATAGCGGCGGCCGAATTCGGTGGCCACCACTACCACCGGAAGCGCAATCGCAGCCAGCACCAGCACGTCGCGGGTGAGGCCATCCGTCGCTCCGACAAGAACCGTACGCACCGAGGTGGTCACCACGAAACAGGCAAACAGCGTCGCACGCACCACGTCGACCGGGAGCGGCTGACGATAGTTGAACCAACCCATCACCGGGCCTGATGCCGAGAACAGACCACCACAGATGCCGCCACACAAGCCCGCCATCCATCGACCCGCGGCATTCGACAACGCCGGCCGCGCATGCGGCCGGAGGATCATCGACACGCTCCCCGCAGTAATGAACACGCCCAGCAACAGATACAGCACCCGTTGCGCCTGGCTGTCCAGATAACTCAGGAGCCAGAGTCCGGCCACAATCCCCGGTATCTGACCGAGCGTGAGCCAGGAGAACGTGGGAACGTGAACATCGCGCACACGACCCCGCAGCGCTATCACGACATTTACTAGCGAAATGAGACTCGCCGCCGCCGTCAGTACGGGCAGCGGGATGACTTTCAATCCACCTACGACGGCAACCACGATCATGCCCATCGCAAACCCGGTCACCGACTGAACGTACGCCGCAACAAACACTACGGCGAGAAAACTCGCCGCGGTGAGTAGATCCATCACCCATCTCCGCTGGATTGGCGGCCGGGATCGGTCCGCCGCGCGCGATTGTAATCTTCGTCATTTGCGCAGACCATTCACCCATGAATCTGGATTTGAACGGCAAAACGGCGCTCGTTACCGGCAGTCACCGCGGCACCGGCCAGATCATTGCCAAGCACCTGCTGCGCGAGGGTGCCGAGGTCTTCGTTCACGGTTTCGCGCCCGGTGAAGCCGAAGCGAGTGTGGAGCATCTAGGCGCCGGAATACCCATTACCGCAGATCTCACGAATGACGAGGGTGCAGGTAGCCTGACGGCCGAATGCGGCGGCCGCAGGATCGATATTCTGGTGAACAACTACGGCACGGCAACCCCAGGCCAATGGACGGACGCAGGCTCGGACGCCTGGCTCGACGCGTATCAACGCAATGTTCTTTCGGCACAACGAACAACGCTGCAGTTTCTTCCGGCGATGCAGGCCAACGGCTGGGGACGCATCATCAACCTCGGCACTGTGGGCTCGACCCGGCCCGCCGCCCGAATGCCGCATTACTACGCTGCGAAGGGCGCCCTCGCCACAATGACCGTGAGTCTTGCTCAGGAAGTCGGCGACTCGGGCGTTACCGTCAACCTCGTCTCTCCGGGATTGATTCGTACGCCGGAAGTTGAACGCGCGTACCTGGAAACCGGACGCCGCAAAGGCTGGGGTACCACCTGGGCAGACGTTGAACCGCACGTGGCGCGCGACATCCCGATCAAGCGCATTGCCACCCGCGAGGAAGTGGCCGATCTCGTATGCTTCCTTGCCAGCCCGCTCGCAGGCGCGGTGCATGGCCAGAACATCCGCATCGACGGCGGCGCATTAGGCGTCGTGTGATGGCGACCCGCTGGCTCGGCGCCGCACTGCTTATGGCAGGCGTCGTAGCGTACGACCCGACAGCGTCGTCGATTGCAACGCGGCTGGCCGCGCCGGCGCTCTTTGCACTCGGCGCAGGATTGCTTACCGGCGCCTGGACCGCTGTAGCCGCGGCGGCAGCTGTGTTGAGTTTCATACACGCCGATGTAGAGAATCCGGATCCTTTGGTGTCAATCTGCTATCCGATCATTCTGGCCGGCTCTGCACTGTACGTCGGCATCGACCTGTCGCGCCGTTTCCGCAGGCACGTGGCCAAGACACGTACGCTACGCTGGCAGACGCGCCGATCGCGCCCATCATGAGTCGCCGCTTACAGTCCGGGAGAGTTGCATGACTGCCGATACGGTCGCACTGATCACCGGTGCCACCAGTGGAATCGGACTGGCTGCTGCGTCGGTTCTGGCGAGTCCAAAACGGTCGCTGATACTCGCGTGCCGCAATCCCGCAATCGCAGCATCGACCGCAGAGCGGATTGCGCAGCAGCGCAACGCAAAGGTAACGACACTGACACTCGACCTGGCCGACCAGCACAGCGTTCGCTCCGCAGCCACAATGATCCAGGCGCAGGGAACGAAGCTCGATCTAGTGATCAACAACGCCGGCATGATGAGCTCACGTCCTCTAATGGACAACAACGGCATAGAGTTGACGTTTGCCACCAACCACCTGGGTCCTTATCTATTTACGCGTCTGCTTGCCGAGCATGACCTGATCGCGCGCGGTGCGCGCGTCGTTAACGTTGCCTCGCAGGTGCACTACAGCGCCCCTGCCGATTTCGAGCGCGTGTTCGACCTGACCCGATATTCCGGTATGCGGGCGTACGCGCGCTCTAAACTTGCAAATGTGATGTTTTCCCTGGCGCTTGCACGCCGGTTGTCCGACCGAGATGTCCACGTCCACGCAGTGCACCCTGGCATTGTTGCCACCAACATCCTGCCGCGGAATGGACCCTGGCTCCGTCGCGCCGGTCTGTTGGCGTCCCCGCTGATGAAAACGCCGCTACAGGGCGCTGCCAGCATGCTTCATGCGGCCCTCGATCCGCAGTTTGGACAATCCACCGGCACCTACCTGAATGGCCGTTCGCAGATTACGCGTCCGTCCCGGGTTGCGCTGTATGAATCGCATCAGGAGCGTCTGTGGTCGTTCAGTGCCGAACTGACCGGCCTCGACACCTGAGCACGACGCTCGCTTGAGTTGATCTGGCACGTGGTCTATCGTGATCGGCCGATCTTCGGATGCGCCGAAATGCAGTGGTTTATCGGTACCAGCGGATACAGCTATAAGACGTGGCGCGGCGATTTCTACCCGGCGGATATCAACGCCTCCGACATGCTGTCGTACTATGCCGAGCGCCTTTCGTCGGTAGAGATCAACAATACGTTCTACCGCATGCCACGCGCATCAACGACGGCGAAGTGGGCGCAATCGGTACCCGCCAACTTCCGGTTCGTGATCAAGGCGCCTAGGCGCATCACCCATCAGTTGAAACTTCAGCACGCCGAACAACCCGTTACCTACCTTGCCAAAGCCCTTGACGCACTAGGCGATCGGTTGGGTGCCGTGCTCTTCCAGTGCCCGCCGTTTCTGCGGTGCGACTCGGAGGTGCTTACGCAATTTCTGAACGCG
Organism: Candidatus Azotimanducaceae bacterium; assembly: GCA_965216695.1. Classification (GTDB taxonomy): domain Bacteria; phylum Pseudomonadota; class Gammaproteobacteria; order Pseudomonadales; family Azotimanducaceae. The sequence continues at coordinate 1,802,876 of OZ244212.1, forward strand.
TGGCCGCGCGCTTATCCAGCCGCTTTCGAGTTCCGCCACGCAAGCTGGTTCTGTGACGAGACCCTAGCACTGCTGAGTACACACGGCGCTACCTTGTGCGTCTCCGACGACACAGCGTTCCACGTACCTGCGACCATTTCCAACAGTGCATGGCGTTATCTGAGACTACGTCGCGATCGCTACACCGCATCCGAACTCGACGCGATCGTCCGGGTCGCGACATCTCCTGAATCCGCGCGAACGTTTGCATTTTTCAAACACGAAACCGAAGGACCCGAACTCGCCCAGCGTTTGACGCGGGTTGCCGACAAGCGCGGTCCGTTGCGCGCGACCCGTCGGCGGAGCGAACGCGCGGCACCCTCGTCACGCGATCGGCAGAACTGACGCATCCGATGCCAACAACCGCCGAGCGCGTTGCCGAACTCATCCGCGACGCTTTCAATCGCTACCGCACAGAGTTTGGAACGATCACGCTCGCCGCAAAGACCCGGTTCGAAAACGCACAGTGGCTTGCAGGCCAGCAAGCAACCACGATTCGCCTGGAATCCTACAAAATCCATCAGAGCGAGCTAACGGCTGCGGTGCGCGCCGAACTGCGTGCACAACCACCCGAGGGCACCGCCGACAGCACATTCTGGCCGGAAGTAAAGGCCGCTTTTGTCACGATGATCCGGCACGTCCCGGATGCAGAGCTCGCCGAAACGTTCTACAACTCGCTGTACCGCAACATAACGGGCGACGCGCCGGTGAACGACAACGAAATGTTCGTGTGGCCGGTGATACACGAACCGGCCGATCCGAACCGTCGCTCGCTCGTGCGCGTGTATCGACCGACGCAAGGCGTTGTGCAAATGATTCGCGACGTATTCAACGACCTGCCGCTCGAACGGCCATGGCAGAACCTTGAGCGCGACATTGGCAACGTGTTGCGTTCGCTGATGGACGAGCGCCCGGAGATACTCACGGTGCAGGGCCTCAAACTCGAGATTCTGAAACCGATTTTCTATCGCAACAAAGGTGCGTACCTGATCGGCCGACTGTTCTACTACGATGCGAGCTGGCCCGTTGCACTGCCGTTTCTTCTGGACGACGCCCGTCATATCTACGTCGACACCTTGATATGCGATCCGGATGAACTGTCGATCGTGTTCAGCTTCACCCGGGCGTACTTCATGGTGGACGTAAGCCAACCGGCCGAGCTGGTGCGCTACCTGAACGACCTGCTGCCAAACAAGACGCGCTCAGAACTCTATGCAACGCTGGGCTTGCACAAGCATGGCAAAACCGAGTTCTACCGCGGCTTTCTGGATCACCTTTCAAAAAGCACGGACCGCTTTGAGATCGCTCCGGGAACGCCGGGTCTCGTTATGGCGGTATTCATGCTGCCGTCGTACGGGACGGTGTTCAAGGTAATCAAGGACCGTTTCTCACCGCAAAAGCAGGTAACCGCCGCGCAGGTGAAGGAGAAATACCACATCGTGAAACGCCATGATCGGGTCGGTCGCATGGCGGATACGCAGGAATTCCAGAACTTTGCCCTCCCCCGCGACCGTTTCGATCCCGCGTTACTCGACGAGTTGAAGGAAGTGGCTGCCTCGAGCGTCGAGATCAACGCCGACACCGTACTCATCCGACACCTCTATACCGAACGTCTGATGAGGCCGCTCAATCTCTACATAAAAGACGCCGAACCCGATGCCCTCGAAAACGCCCTCGACGAGTACGGCAACGCCATCAAGCAATTGGCCGCCGCCAACATCTTCCCGGGCGACATGCTGTTGAAGAATTTCGGTGTAACCCGCCACGGGCGTGTCGTGTTCTACGACTACGACGAAATCGCGTACATCACCGACTGCAATTTCCGTGCGATTCCGGCATCACACCACGTAGACGACGAGATGTCGGCCGACCCCTGGTATTCGGTAGCCCCCAACGACGTTTTTCCGGAGGAGTTCTCGAAGTTTCTGTTCGGCAACCGCAAAACCAAGGCGCGCTTCATCGAGATGCATGGTGAACTGTTTGACCCCGTCTACTGGCAGACTGTTCAGTCGACCGTACAGAAGGGCGGGGTCAGCGATGTATTCCCCTACCGCCGTAAACGTCGATTCGTGCATCAGACAATGCCGGAGCGGACCGCCCCGCAGGATTCCAGTCGTCCCCAAGCTCCCGGGTCGCCGGAACCGCCGCCCGCTTAAGCCGCGTATCGGACGTTGGGGTACAATCGCGCCCGAGCAGTTCAGGTCGACGGCAGGAGCCGCGAAATGCAGCGCGCCACGGTAGCCCGCAACGAAATCTGTCCGCTGCTGGATCAGCTGATCCGCCAGCTGACGCAGGAAGGATCGCAGACGCAGTGCGCGTATTTCCGGCGCATTCGAAAGTCGCTCGACCGCGCAACCGACAATACGCAGCTGGTGCTGCCGATTCTGGAACTCTCCAGCAGCTCGGCGGTGGGATTCCGCTTTTCCAATGACGCAGACGCTCTGATGTCACGCATTCTGGAAAAGGCGAGCCGGCTTGCAAACGACCTGGACCCGCCGCCGCCGTCGCGGCACTGACCGGACTACCGATGCAGCACGCTAGCGTCGGCGACGCGGTCGATTTTCACTCACTGGGGTATGTTCGTACCGCCGCAGTGTGCCCGGTGCTCGCGCTCGGCGAGCCGGACAGCAACGCCACCGAGATCATCCGGGTGGTGGAAACGCTTCGTGAGCGTGCCGTCGCGATCGCGCTGTTTCCCGAGCTGAGCGTTACCGGCTATTCGGCCGAGGACCTGTTTTTTACCAACCACCTCTACGAGCAGACACGCACAGCGATGCAGCGCATCGTTGCCGCCAGCCGCGGCATGATGGTGGTAGTCGGCACACCGTGGCGAATCGACGACGGGCGCCTGCTGAACGTTGCAGCGGTAGCCGCCAATGGAAAACTGGTTGGCGTGGTGCCCAAATCCGCGCACCCCAACTACGGCGAGTTCTACGAGCGACGCTGGTTTGTGGCCGCCCCCGATGTTAACCATTTTGTGCAGGACCCCGTTTTCGGCGAAATCCGCATCGGCACCGCGCAATTGTTTGATGTGGCCGGTACACGCGTCGGAATCGAAATCTGCGAGGACCTGTGGGCGCCTGACTCACCCGGCGCAACGCTTGCACTTGCCGGCGCGGAACTCATGCTGAACCTGTCGGCAAGCAATGAACTGGTCCACAAGGCCGACTACCGTCGTGATCTGGTACGAATGACCAGCGCACAGCGCATCTGCGGCTACCTGTACGCATCCAGCGGCGTGTTCGAGTCTACAAAAGACGTGGTTTTCGGCGGGCATCTGATCGCCGCCGAAAATGGCCAGATGCTGGCCGAGAGTTCACGGTTCAACACAGACACCCGCACGTTGATCGCCGATTTCGATACCCACAAGCTCGGCCACGACCGTGTGCACAACAACACGTTCGCCAACGCTCCCCGGCGCGTCACCTGCCACCTGACCCGCACCGCGATCACGCAACCCGCGTTGGCCGACATAGAACGCACCTACGAACAGCGGCCGTTCGTACCGTCCCGCAGCGAGCACCTGGCAACAAATGCGGAAGAGATATTCCGCATTCAAAGCACGGGGCTGTTCCGGCGCATGGTCGCCGCAGGCACGCAGAATCTTGTGCTCGGCATCTCCGGTGGCCTCGATTCGACGCTCGCGCTGCTGGTGTGCTTGAAGGCCACGGAACTCAGCGGCTTCGGCCGGCGCGCAGTCCACGCGCTGACGATGCCAGGACCCGGCACCACCAATCACACGCGCAGTACCGCCGTGCGGCTGGCACGCGCCGCTGGTGTAACGCTCGAAACAATCAACATCAACGCTGCGGTGAAACGGCACTTGGCCGATCTGGATCACGAAGCCCGCGACGATGTCGTGTTCGAGAACGCGCAGGCACGCGAGCGCACGCAACTCCTGTTCAATTACGCCAACAAAGTCGACGGGCTCGTCGTTGGTACAGGCGACCTGTCCGAGCTCGCTCTCGGGTGGTGCACATTCAACGGCGATCACATGGCCGGTTACAACGTAAACGCCAGCGTACCGAAAACACTGGTCGCTTATCTGGTGGAGTGGTATGCAGACACCCACGCCGACAAGGCGCTGGCACGGCTGCTGAAACGTGTTCTGGAAACCCCAATCACGCCGGAGCTGATCCCGCACGACGAAGGCCAGATCGTGCAGGAAACCGAGAACATCATTGGTCCGTACGTGCTGCACGACTTCTTTCTGTTCCACTACCTGCGCAACGGCGCGCTGCCGGAAAAAATCTACCACCTTGCAACGCGATCATTCGCCGACGACTACCCGCCGGATGAAATCAGGAAGTGGCTGCGCGAATTCTTCCGGCGATTCTTTACGCAACAGTTCAAACGCACAACGTTGCCACCCGGACCCAAGGTTGGATCGATCAGTCTGTCGCCACGCGGTGACTGGCGCATGCCGGACGAAGCGAGTGCGCAGAGCATTCTGCAACGCATAGAGGACCTGTAATGGGTGCACGCAAACCGGTCGCCTGGGCTCGAATGTTCTTCGCTGTCGCCATGACAGCGCTCACGGGCACCACGGCGCACGCCACACCGGAACCGCCGTATTGCGGTACCGAAGGCGTGTGGATTCAAACCCTCGGTGGTGGCGGGCCGGAACTGAGTGACGGTCAGGGCGGGGCCAGCTACCTCATCTGGCTCGACGACACCGCGAAGGTGTTGATCGACCCCGCGCCTGGATCGTCCTTGCGCTTCGACGAGGCCGGCGCTGATTTCGCCGATCTGGATGCGATTCTACTGACCCACCTGCACGTCGATCACGCAGGCGACCTGCCCGCGTTCGTGAAGGGATCGTACTTCGCGGAGCGCACACGGCTCCTCCCGGTGATCGGTCCCGATGGCAACGACCGCTTCCCGGACACCGTTACCTTCGTTAACCGGCTGATAGGACCCGAGGGTGCTTTCCCGTACCTCGCCGATTTCCTCACGTCCGCAAGCAGCGGCGGCTACAAACTCAGCGTGCGCAACGTGCCAGCTACCGGAAACCGTCGCTGGGCCCGCTTCGGCACACAAACGGTCCGAACTGCCGCGATGCCGGTACACCACGGCGGCGTTCCCGCAATAGCCTGGCGTGTCGAAATTGGCGACACGGCAATCGTGATAACCGGCGACTTCAACAATCAGAAAAACGTAATCGCCAAATTCGCCAAGGGTGCGGACGCGCTCGTAATCACCCATGCCATTCCTGAGATCGCGCGCGGGACAGCCCGCGACCTACATGTTATTCCGAGCCAGATCGGCCAGATTGCCGAGCAGGCCGGCGTGCGGATGGTCATCCTCGGACATCGCATGAGCCGCACCCGCGGTCGCGAGAGTCAGAGCAGAGAGGCGCTGGAAGCCCGCTACCTGGGGCCGTTGATATTCGCTAACGATCTCGAATGCTGGGGCCTATAATGCGGGCGACTTCTTATCGACAACGCAATAGGTAATGGCAGTGAGTAAATACCATGGGTAAAGGCGACGCACGGACCAAGCGCGGCAAGATCATTCGCGGCTCGTTCGGCAATTCCCGTCCGCGGCGGAAGAAAAAGCCATCGAAGGACACGAAGTAAATCCCACGGACATCGTCGAATTCTGGTTCGGCGAACTGACGGACGGTTTTGCAGACGACGCCCACCGTAAACGCTGGTTTACCGGCGGGCCGGAGTTCGACGATGCAATCCGCGCACGTTTCGAACACACCTGCGACTCAGCGCTTGCCGGCGCGTACCGTGATTGGCTCCACGAACCCACAGGCCGGCTCGCATTCATTCTGGTGAACGATCAGTTTCCGCGTAACCTCTATCGGCAGAATGCGCGTGCGTTTGCGAACGATTCGCTGGCGATCGACGCAGCGCGCGAAGGCGTTCTGCGAGGCGACGATCTGGCGCTAACGATCGATCAACGCGTGTTCTTCTATCTGCCGTTCGAACATTCCGAATCTCTGCTGGATCAGCACACGTCTGTGGGGCTCTACAGCAAACTCCGCGACGACACTCCGCCCGCGCACCGTGAGCTTTCCGAAACAACCCTGAGTTATGCTGAAGCCCACCGCAGCGCGATTCTGCGCTTTGGCCGCTTTCCGCACCGCAACACTGTCCTGGGCCGCGCGTCGCGCCCAGACGAGATCGAGTATCTGGAGCAAGGCGGCGGATTCGGCTGATACACCGGCAGATTCCGAACGTTAAATCCTCCTCTATCCGCCAACGCAATCGGTTCGAGAAACGTCGCATACCAGTGCGCAGAATAGCTGTCCGCTGGCATCGAACGCGTTTCAGTTAGGAATCACTCGACGAGGGGCGCCGCCAGATAGTCCGCCGCAAGTTGCGCCATCGCGCGGACGCCGGGTAGCAGCGCACCTTCGTCGGCGTCGAACAACGGCGAATGATTCGGTACCGCCTGCTCGGCCGGTACGTCGGGTGAGCGTCCACCGATAAAGAAAAAGAATCCTGGTACCGCCTGCTGATAAAAGCTGAAGTCCTCGGCACCGGTGATCCGATTTCCCAGGCGCACGTTGTCGCCGCCGTACACGCGCTGCAGCGTGGGAAGCATGTGCGCAGTCAACGCTTCGTCGTTGAACGTCACGGGCACGCCCGGGTCCACGACGACTTCCGCAGTCGCGCCCATAGACTCCGCGACCGCGGTCACCACGGCCGTGAGCCTCTGCTCGATATCCACCCGCGTTTGCGGGTCGAACGTGCGTATCGTGCCGCTCATCGTCGCCACGTCAGGAATGATGTTGTTCCGCACACCAGCGTGAAAGCTTCCAACCGATACCACTGCAGGCGCCCGGGTAATGTCGACCTGGCGGCTCACGATGCTCTGCAGCGCTGTAACCACGTGCGCACCCACCAGAATGGGATCGACGCCCGCCCAGGGCATTGCGCCGTGGGTCTGGCGTCCGCGCAGCGTAATGTCGAAGCGCTGGGCGCTCGCCATCGCACCACCCGGGCGGTAGCTCGCCTCACCCACCGCATCGGCCTGGCCGATGTGCAGGCCGAAAATCGCGTCCACCTGTGGCTCTGCCAACACGCCCTCGGCCACCATCATGCTGGCGCCGCCGTCCTCACCCTGCGGCGGCCCTTCTTCCGCCGGCTGAAAAACGAACTTAACCGTGCCGGGTATCTGCTCGCGCACGCCGGCCAGCACCGCCGCGGCGCCCATCAGAATGGCGGTATGGTTGTCGTGCCCGCACGCGTGCATGACATTGACCTCCCGACCTTCGTACATCCCCTTCGCCTGGGACGCGAACTCGAGGCCCGTCTGTTCGGCGACCGGCAGCGCGTCCATATCCGCGCGCAGCGCGACGACGGCGCCGGGTTTACCGCCCTTCAGCACACCCACAACACCCGTATGTGCGACACCGGTACGCACGTCCATACCGAGACTTCGCAGATGCTCGGCAACCAGTTTGGCGGTGCGAAACTCGCGATTCGACAGCTCCGGATGCTGGTGGATGTCACGCCGCCATGCGATCACGGCGGGTTCCACTTCCGCCGCCAGCCGGTCAATTTCCTCACTAAGCGGTGTTTGCGCGCTCAACATCGGTACTGTCAACGCAAGCCACACACCGGCGAGCGCCGACACGATCGGAGCCGTGCACACGACCGCAACAACCGGACGCAACCTGTAGGCGAAATCGAACAAAACGCTACCTCGATGTGGTAAACGCGTTAGCATACACGGGCTACATAACAACCTGAAACGCGGCCATATCCATGCAATTCGACACCTCCGTTACCGACGAACTCCTCGCGACCACCCGTGCCGTACGCAAACGGCTGGACCTCGAAAAACCCGTACCCAAAGAGGTCATTCGCGAATGCCTGGAACTGGCGGTTCAAGCACCCACTGGCTCCAACTCGCAAACCTGGCGCTGGATGGTGGTTGAGGACGCCGACAAGAAGAAAGCCCTGGCCGATCTGTACCGATCCGCCGGCGAAACCTACCTTGCTGCCGGCGGGGAACAGGCCGCAGCGTCCGGCAACAAGCAGACACAACGCGTGTTCACATCGGCGATGTACCTGGTGGAACACCTGCACGAAGTGCCGCTGCACGTGATTCCCTGCATCCAGGGACGCCCCGACGATCAAGTGCCCCCCGCGATGTATGCGGGCCTGTACGGATCGATCTTCCCAGCAGTGTGGAATTTTCAGCTTGCACTGCGTTCCCGTGGGCTGGGTTCGACGCTCACCACATTGCATCTGCTGAAGGAGCGTGAAGCCGCCGAGTTGCTGGGTATACCGGACGATGTGATGCAGGTGGCACTGCTGCCGGTGGGGTATACGATCGGCACCGACTTCAAGCGCGCGACCCGCCCGCCCGTAGACAACATCACGCACTGGGACACCTGGTAGCGCACGCCTACGTTGCGCGTTTAACCGTTCGGCTCGCCGCGAAGCGCACCCCCGCTGCGGCGACGCCTACCAGCACAAGACCCCAGTACTCCGGTTGCTCCGGCAGCCGGCCTGCAAAGGTGTACACAAACACCACCCACAGATAGTGCATACCCGTACGATGCAGACGATTCCAGTTGCGTCCCAGCCGCCGGCGCGCGGGGCGATTGGACGTGAAAGCCATAGCCCAGAGGAGCAAAAACGGGGTGCCGCCAAGAACGAGCGTTACCGGATCGGGCAGTTCGCCGGTGGCCTGCACGTGCAGCACAATGAATGCGAAATGGATCGTCATAGCAATCGCAGTTGCCAATCCCAGGTACCGCCGATGCGCAAGCAACCATTTACCTACCCCAAACAACTGGAACATCGGCCGCGCAACGTAGGCGAGCACGAAGAACGTGTAACCAATCCGCGCCGTCACACGCAAACAGTATTCGTAGTACGGAATCCGTCCGGCCTCGGCGAACGCTAACGCGTCCGGACCGTTCAGAAACCAGCCGAGCGCCAGGCTGACCGCGGCGATGATCCAGATATTGCTGAGATCGATGCGCATCGATTGATGTTCGCCTATTCGGACTGGTTGGACTGGTCGTACCGATCGTAGCGGGCGGTGTCACCCAGGCGGAACCGAACGCGGCTCGTCACGTTTTCCACAGCTACGACTTTTCCGCCACGTCTTGCCGGAACATAGCGCCACGATCGCACGGCTGCGAGCGCCGCGTCGTCGAATAGCTCCGGCGGCTCACTCGACACGACGCGCGCACGTACTACGCGTCCATCCGCCGACACGTCGTATTGCACGAGCACGTCCCCTTCCAAACCGTTCTTCCGCGCGTCCGCGGGGTATACCGGACCGTCGCCGGACACGAGTTGCAGAGGCCGATCGGGCGTCGCACATGCCGCAACAACGAGCACGCTTACGACAAATACACTGGTATGAAAACGACGGATCATCAATCCGGAACAGGATACGCACCGAACCGATCATGCGCCATCGGTACCCGGCGCGTCGCACAAAGCGCACGCCAGGTCGTGCAGTTCGGATTCGATACGCTCCAACGTTTGCACCAGGCTGAACTGCGCCCGGGCCCGCTCCAGATTGTCGCCACGACGACGGACCCGGAAATAGCGGTCACCTAACAGGTGATCCGTTAGAAAGCGCACGCCCAACATGAACGCCACATAAGCGGGTGCGCGCGCGGCGTCGGCGGCGACAAGCTCCTGAGCCAGGCCGTCACGAAAGCCGCGCAACAGCGTCCGGAAAACCCCGATCGGTTCGTTCGCGCCTGCCATGGCGCTGCGGGCGAGATCACCGAAATCCCAAGCCCAGTGCCCCGGCATCACCGTGTCGAGATCGAGCACCGCGCGAACACGCGTTGGCCTCGCGTGGTCGAACATCACGTTGTCCAGTTTGCAGTCGCCGTGCACGATGCCGGTGTGCCCCGAGAACGAGTCGGCAAGAACACGCCGCGCGTCCACAAAGCGTCGTAGCTCCGCGGGCGGTTCGCGCTGCACCGCCGCCTGGTCGAATGCGCGCAGATAGAAAGACAACTGCATGAACCCGTCGATCTGTGCGCACACCGGCTGCGAGATGTCGCCAAGCCAGCCCTGAACCCGCGCAAAAGCCGACGCCGCGGCCGCCAACGCCGGCGCCTCCATATCGGGCGAGCCAGGATGCGCATCTTCCACGTAGCGCCAGAGACGCCAGACGCCGCCGTCCGCGTCCACGTGCCACTGATCCCCGTTAGCGGTGGGAACCAGATCCGGAAACAGCGCGGGTTCGTGTTGCCGCAGGTGCGCGCTGACGCCAGCGACCTGCCGCATCAACGCCTCAGGGTCTTGAAACACCCGCTCATTGATGCGCTGGAGGACGTATCGCCCCTCCTGTTCAGATACCAGGTACGTGTCGTTGATATGCCCATCGCCCAGCGGTTGTACCGCCCGTCCGCGTCGCGACGGCTTGGACGGAAACCACGCATGCGGTATGTCGACCGCCGACACGGTCCGCTCACCCACGATTGCGCGCTTCAAGCCAGCGCGCGGCTGCATGGTCGAACGCCACCACATACTCACCGATTGCGTCGCCCACCGGAGGCATTTGCCCGCTAGACGCGCCGGTCAGTTCGCCACCGACGAGCCGCACCCAGATCAGCACGCGCCGAACCGCGGGTCGCATCTCGTCGGGAAACTGAGCCACCGCGGCATCCTGTTCCCAGTCCGGAAAATCGGCCCGCCACCGCTCAACCAAGGTTCGCAGCGTCGCTACGTCGTCGGCGTCGAACGCCGAGGACAGCGCCACCGCCGAGCAACTCTCGGGAACCAACGCATCCGCAACGCGCGCCAGTGGGGTATTGGCATCGTAAGGCCTGGCTTGCGGAATCTCGGTGCCTCGCAGGCGCGCGGCAAGCGCTTCCGGGCCGAGCAGGCGCGCGTACCACTTCACGGGTTCGAGCAGGGTCACCAGATCATGAAACGCGCGCGGTACGCCGAAGCGCTCGAGCAGGGTGCGCACATCGGCTTCCATGTCCAGGATCCCGGCTTCGGCCAGCATTCGGTTCGCAGCGTTCACCAGCGGGGCCGCGTTGCGTGGTTGGGGCGGCTCCGGTTGCCAGTACAAAGCCGCCGCGACGGGAAGTCGCGACCACAAACGCGGTGTAACCAGCTCGCTGGTTACGAGCTCAGACCACAGGCACGCGCAACCGCCCACCACCTCGCCGCCCTGCCTCGGCGGCGTCAACGCCTCGTTACGCCAATGTTTGGTCCATGCCATACCGGCGGCCGCATGTGCAAATCGCGGGTCGGTAAGCAACGCGTCCTCTGCGGACTCCAGGACGTCAACTGGAGCGAGCGGGTCGAAGGCGGCATGCACGTCCGGTGGGTAGAACAGATCCAGATACTGACCTGCTGACATCACGCAATCGTGGCCCGCATGCAACGCCCGCGCTTTCGCGTGCGCCCCCCGCCAGGCCTGCACCAGAACCGACTGCGGCAACGTGGGATGGATCGCGTCATCCCACACCATCGCCGTTTTGCCCCGAGCTTCTACACGCTGCACCACGCGGCAGACAAAGTCTGCCTGCAACGCGGCGGCGTCCCCCAGACCACGGTCGGCCATGTACGCCTGCACGCGCGAGCTCTCGCGCCACGCGTCCGCCTTTACTTCGTCCCCGCCGATGTGAACGACCGGATCTGGAAACACCGTGCCCAGCTCTTCGAGCAGTTGGTCTACGGCATCGATCACCACGTCGGAGCTCACGTCGAGACAGGTATCGTGCACGCCGAAGCGGGCGCTGGCGTCGACGGGACGCACGCCCCATTCGGGATAGGCACGTACCCAGCTCGTAGTGTGGCCCGGCATATCGATCTCCGGGATTACGCGAATACCCCGGTCTGCGGCAAACGCCACCAGTGCCCGCAACACGTCCCACGAGTACGAATCCGCCGCAGCAAGCGCCGGGTGCGCCCGGGAGCGAAACCGGAATGCCTGATCGTCCGTAAGGTGCAGCTGCAATACATTGAGCTTGCAGAACGCCATGGCTTCGAGTGTTTTGTAGAGCACGTGCGGTTCTATGTAGTGCCGCGCCACATCAAGCATCACCCCACGCCAACGCAGTCGCGGTGCATCAACGATCTCGACGCCGGCCAGCGCGTTTCCGCGCACACACTGCACAAGAGTCACCAGCGCACGCAGCGCACCCGCGGGTTCGGGTGCCGCAACCCGCACGCCACCCGCGTCGATGGTCAACCGATAGGACTCGTCCGCAGAACTGCCAGACTGGGCACTGCCAAGGTCAATGGTGATTGGTGTCGCCGTAGAACGCTGCAACCCCGACGCGCGCTCCCGAATCTGGCGCCACGCCCGCGCCACTGCCCGCGCGGCGGGTCGATCGCGCTTGCCGGCCCAGGTAACGTCGAAACCATGCACCGACAGCGGGCAAAGGGTCTGCGTCCGTTCGACGCTTAGCGGCTGCGGCACAAACACCGGTTTGTCTGCATCCGTCACGGATCCGCGCCCCGCGCCTGCGCAGGATTCTTGATCGGCCTATGCGTGCATGCCACCATCCGCGCTCCCACCAGCGGTCAGCATCGAGGTTGCCATGGACATCAAGTCCCGCATGCAGGCAGTGCTGCAGGCGGAAGCGCAAGCCATCGCCGCAGTCAAGGTTACGCAGGATTTCGTGGCCGCGGTAGAGGTGCTGATTGCGTGCCGCGGCAAAGTGCTTACCACCGGCATCGGCAAAGCGGGCCACATTGCGCGCAAATTCGCGGCTACGCTCTGTTCCACCGCAACACCCGCCGACTTCATTCACCCGGCGGAAGCCGCGCACGGCGACATCGGCCTGGTGGGTACAGACGACGTGATGTTCGCGTTCTCCACCAGCGGCAAGAGCACGGAAGTGCTGGAGATCCTCGAACTCTCCCGGCATCTTGGCGTAGCGAAGATCATCGGGGTGACCAGCCATCCGGATTCGAGCCTGCGCGACTATTCAGACCTGGTGCTCGATATGGGGGAAATCGAGGAGCCCTGTCCTCTCGGATTGACCCCCAGCGCCAGCATGGCGGTAATGCTCGCAATCAGCGACGCCATCGCGCTGGCACTGCTCGAAGCCAAGGGCGTAACCCGGGAGGACTACGGTCTGCGCCACCACGGCGGCTACCTCGGCCGCGCCGCACGCACCGACAACCTGCCCGGCTGATCGTCACATCTTGGCCGAATCCGGCGCGCTGACCCTAGTCCCCGCATTCGTCGCGATCGCCGCGGCGGTCGTGTCACGGCGGCCGATCGAATCGCTGCTTGCGGGCGTCGTCGCGGGTTTGGTGATGCTATCGCCGACCGCAGCACCCGCGGCATTTTCGCACACGCTCCTGGACGTGATGATGGACGAGACCGTCGCGTGGATTCTGATCGTCTGCGGCTTGATCGGCAGCCTGATCGTGGTGCTTATGCGCTCCGGTGCCGCATCGGCGTTCACCAGTACCCTCGCACGGCGTGTCACCACGCGCCGCGGCGCGCTGCTCGCCACCTGGTGCATGGGACTGTGCGTTTTCATCGATGACTACCTGAACGCCCTCACCGTCGGTTCGTCCATGCAGCCTGTCACAGACCGCCACGGTATCAGCCGCGAGATGCTCGCCTACATCGTCGACTCCACCGCCGCGCCGGTGTGCATGCTGATTCCGCTGTCCACCTGGGCGGTATTCTTTTCGGGGTTGCTGGAGCAGACCGGCGTGGCGCCAAACGGTGGAGGCTTCGAACTTTTCGTGCGCGCCATCCCGTACATGCTCTACCCGTGGGCCGCGCTCGTGCTGACGTTTCTGGTCGCAGGGGGTTGGTTTCCTACGATCGGTCCCATGCGTCGCGCCGAACAGCACCCACCAGTGCCGTTGCAATCCAAACCCACGCAACCAGAATATTCTGAACCCGCCACGTCGAACCTGGGCGCCCGCCTTTACCACTTCGTGGGCCCGCTCGGCGCGCTAATCGTCGTGTCCTGGCTCTACGACCTGGACGTGCAAGTCGGTGTTATCCTCTCGCTGGCGCTAACGATCGCGCTCTTTGGCGCACAACGTCTGATGCCGTGGCGGGACCTGTTCGAAGCCGTGCTCGACGGGATCAAGATCATGGTACCGGCGCTTGTCATCATCGTGATGGCATTCACGTTCAAAACCGTAAACGACCAGATCGGAATGCCGGGCTACGTGATCGAAACCGTCAGCCCCTGGATGACCCCGCAGCTGGTACCGGTGCTCACCTTCATCACCCTTGCCCTGATCTCGTTCACCACCAGCTCATCGTGGGGCGTGTTCGTGATCGCGGTGCCGGTTGTGATGCCCATCGGCGCTGCTGCCGGCGCGGATACCATTGTGATGGTCGGCGCGGTCACGTCAGCAAGCGCTTTCGGCAGCCATGCTTGTTTCTACAGCGACGCAACCGTGCTCGCAGCGCAAGGCTCGGGTTGCAACACCGTGTCGCACGCGCTCACCCAGTTTCCATACGCGCTGATTGCCGCCGGCGTCGCCGCTTTCGGGTTTGTGCTGCTCGCGTGATCGGGTTCGCCCAGAAGTACGTCAATCGACGATGGCGGTAGCGTCGAACGCATATACCGTTCCATCGTCCACATCCGACGTAATATAGAGTACGCCATTCGGAGCTAGCGCAAGGTCCGACGGGTGAACCACCCCAAGGAGTTCGCCAGCTGCATTGGGTGCAGCGACGCTAAAACGTGCCAGTTCCTTGCCATCATCCAAATCCCAAACAATGAGCAAACCCGCCAGCAACCCGTTTTCGGAAGGACGCTGGTCCGTAAGCAACAGCACCTCGTCGCCCGCAAGTTCAACACCGGTGAACGCATACTCTGTGTATGCGTCGGGTAACCGAATCTGCACCTCAGGGGCGGTCGGCGGATCGATCGTGACCACCTTCGGCGTGCCCGCATCGGCTGTCGCCCAGGATACAACGCCCCCATCCTTCGAAATTGCCAAACCCTCCACCACAGTGCCCGGCGAGCCCAACAGCGAGCGATCAAGCAAGCGGCCCGTCATGTCATAGCGGTGCACGGATGGCGCACCAACATGGGTGTCGCTGGCTAGCAGACGTACGTGTCCCCGCGCATCGAGCGCCACCGCTTCGAACGTGCCTTGCATCGAGTCCACACGGAATAGTGGCGTGGCTCTACCCGCGCCGTCACAGCGCACCACTGCACCGAAATCTGTGACTATGATGAGACTACCGTCATCGTGATGCACGTCGATTCCTGAGGGCTGCGCTGCGATGGATTCACCAAGATCGAACCTACCTACGAGAGGCAACACCGGCGCATCCGGCGCCCCACCCACTGTCTGAGGCGCCCAGACGGTAATTGTTGCATCCCGATTGGCCGTCAGCACCGTGGGTCCGCGTGCATCCAACTCCAAAACAGATAGCGCCGTCGGCGTTTTACCGATCTCCCAAAGTTCTACGAGCCTCCCATCAAGGGCCAACTCCAACACATACGCGCGCGTGAAAAACACGCAATTTAGCGTAGCCGCAACAAACAGCCGCCCTTCGGCGTAGTCCATACCTGCCACCGTAAACAAGTCAACACGGGAGTCCAGTTCATACCTCTGCGCCGCACCGCTTGGCGCAACGTGATACAGAGCACGCGCACCCGGAAGCAACGCGAAACTTCGCCCGTTTGAGTCTGACGCCAGTCCAAGAACAGCCTGCTTGTCCACAAACTCTGCAAAGCGAACCGTTCGCGCATCGGCTTGCGTGTACCGATAGATTGCACCGGAGACATCGCCGACTAGCGCACTACCACCCGGCAAATGAGTGAGCGCGCTGGCCGTATGCGGCAAGCCCAGTGATCGGTGTGCCAGCAATACACCATCGAGATTCGCAAACCAAAGATCCGAATTCGGTGTTAGCAGAGTTACCTGGTCGTTATCTGCGACGGCAATACCGGCTACACCACGCAGCCCGGATTCGAGCGCCTCCACTGGAAACGTGAAATCCAACCTCAACGGATGAGCACGATTCGTAGGAAACACGAACCAACCGATCAACATAACCGCGATCACACAGATCCAAGCGAGTCTAAAGAACTTCAAGGCGGCTTCCACAGTCCGATATAGCCGACTGTAGCTGCACAAACGTCACCAAAACATATGCTTAACGTTTGAAAAACGTTGTCCTGACGGCATGCAGAGCAAACGTTTTACCAACGCCTAATGCTCCATGGTGCGCACCTACACATCAAGGAGCATGTTCGTATGTCACACGGGTATCTGGTATTCGCCCTCGGGCTCTTAACCCTCACCGCTCGGGCGGAGGAGGTCAACATGTCTGATAATCGTCTACTACCCTGGTACGCAGACGCTACTCCGGAGACTGCCGAAAAAAAACGATGGGTGATAGACGTCGGTTTCGAAGCCGGATTCGAACCTGACTACGTGGGATCTGATGACAACGAACTCGAGGTATTTCCATACGCCGCGGTACACCTCCGCATAACAGATGATCTGAGGCTGCGAGCGCTTCCTTTCGTTATCGCCGGGGTTTGGGACCTAAGTGATCGGACCGCGGTACAACTTGTGTTTGAATACGAAGAGGGGCGGGAAGCCACCGAGACTAAAGATCTTGATCTCCTTGAGAACGGTGAAGACACTATAGAAGCCGAACTATCGATGATACAACGCGTAGGGAAGGCTGGATTCGTGTACGCAACTTACCAACCCGAGATTCTCGATCGCGATAAAGGCGTGGTGTGGTTCGTGGGCGCGGGGTACCAGTTTTCACCTACGAATCGATGGTTGATCACGCCGGTGATTGACCTCAGCTGGGGGGACGGAGAGCATATGCAAACGGAGTTCGGACTGTCGCCAGACGACGCAGCCGTTTTAGGACTCGATCCATATCGCGCCAGCGGAGGTTTGAAATCCAGCACAGCGACGCTCAACCTTCAATGGGATTGGACCGATCGCATAGCGCTTGTTGGCAGCGCCGGTGTGGAATACTACTTCCAAGAAGCAGCCGATAGCCCACTTTTGGACGAACTCGGATCACGCGTCGGCGCCGAGATCGAACTTGGATTGATCTACACGTTTTGAGCGCTCGGACTATACGCCTGCTGATAGTGGAAGACGATCGAGACGTGGCCGCCAACATCGCGGAATATTTCGAAGCCCGCAACGCCATTCTCGATTTCGCCTACGATGGCCAAGCCGCGTTGGCGCTTGCGCGCTCAGCGCGATTCGATGTTGTGGTACTGGATTTGGGTTTGCCCCGATTGGAAGGCACTCACGTCGCCGCGCGGCTGCGCGACGACGGCGTGGACACTCCGATTCTCGTATTGACGGCGCGGGATTCGCTGGACGACAAGGCATCAGCATTCGCAACAGGCGTCGACGACTACCTCGTGAAGCCGTTTGCGCTCGCAGAGCTCGAAATGCGTGTCACCGCACTGATCCGCCGATATGAAGGCAGCGACGCCCACGTATTGCAGATCGACGACCTCGCTCTCGACACTCGCGCCAGACTTGTCCGGCGAGCAGGACTAAAGCTCCAGCTAAACCGAAACCAGTTCGGCATTTTGGAGCGACTGATGCGTGCCTCCCCCAATCTCGTGACAAAGGAAGAGTTATCGGATCACTTATGGGGTGATCATCAAGGATCACCGGAAACATTGCGGGCCTACATACACGAGCTCCGCAACATCGTGGACAAACCGTTCCCCATACGATTGATCCAAACCATCCACAGCCAAGGATATGCCCTTCGCAATGAAACCGACTCTCTATAGAGGATCTACAAACGGCCGATCATTGCGCGAGTACATATTTCGACATTTCATGCTGTACAGCGCGGCGGTTGTCGGTGGTGCCGCACTTCTCGTGTTCGCAACACACAAATTTACCGAAGATGCGGCTATGCGCCAGCTGCTCGAAACGTTGGCAACCCCTGCGCCCGGCCAGAAAGTCGGCGTGTTCACCGGAACCCTCGACGCCATGCCGGCGATGTATCGATCTCGCCTGGCCGACTCGCCTGTGGGGATGTCCGAACTACCGTCTAGCGAAGGCGAGACCGCGGTCTATCGATCAGCAGACGCGCGTTTCGTCTTTGTACGCCTACCCAAAGACGCTCACGTTGCCCCATTTCTTCTGATCCTAGCCGCAGGCACGATCGCGGCCCTGCTTTTGGCGATACTGCTCTCCTGGCGGCTTGCCCGCGTGTTCTCAAAACCGGTGGAGGGTATTGTCGCCGGGCTCACCACCGGTGACGAGCTGCCCTACGGAGAAATCAGCGAACTGAAATCGCTCGCTGAACGCATATCGAGCTATCGACGCGACCGCGAGCTCATGCTCGCAAGGGCAAACACCTTTGCTCAGGATGTGAGCCACGAGTTGCGAACTCCCGTAACTATCCTCAGTGGAGCGCTAGAGTTGATCGAAGCCGACGATCGCCGAAACGTACCTGAAACCTGGGAGCCACGCTTAGCACGAATGCGCCGGGCAACGGACAGTCTGAGTCTAACGATTGAGGTCTTACTGTACTTGAGTAGCGCCGAGCGACGCATAGAGGTCGAGGATTTCACCTCGGCTCTGAGCACCGTTGTAGAACAACAACGTGAGCTCGCTCATGCGGGTGTCCGGGTCGAGATGGTAGTCGACGAGCATCCCGAGTCGTCTTACGAGTGGGCGCCGTTGGTGGTAGCGCTGCAAACGCTACTCGCAAACGCGGTCCGAGCCACACGGTCAGGTCGAGTCCGTGTGCTCGTCGGCGCCTACAGCGCCGAAGTCGAAGATACCGGCCCGGGAATGGCCGACAGCGAACTCAGACACGCCCGATCGAACAGTTTTGACAGCGCTCGACTGGGTTTCGCGATCGTTCACAAAGTGTGCGAGCGTTGCGACTGGGCTCTGCAGATCACGAGTTCAGCTACCGGTCTGTTGGTTGCGATCAGGTTTCACGAACCCTATCTGAAACTGCCTGATACCAGTGACGAGCGACGGGAATAGCCAAACTCAGATCAACATCAGATAGCTCGCGGATCCAATCGGCAACCCCGCAACAACGTACCGGGTAACGCACCCGTATGTGCGCCGTCACGGAAAATCACCATGCCCGCCTTGATCGTAGCGTCCAGCCCGTCCGCATTCTGCAGAAACCGCCGCCCACCGGCCGGAAGGTCAGCCACAATGTGCGGCGTACGTAGCGCCAGCGCATCGAAATCGAGCACGTTCAGATCCGCCTTCATCCCCTCTGCAACGATGCCGCGATCGAGCAACGAATAAAGCTCAGCCGGTTGACGGGTGAGCATGTGAATGGCCGTGGGCAGGTCGATCTCGCCACGTTCCTTCACCCACTTGGTAAGCACGTACAGGTTTGCACTGGTATCGCAGATCGTACCCACGTGCGCGCCACCGTCACCTAATGCAACCACCGTGTTCGGGTGCTTCAACAACGTCGGAATGTTGTCCGTGAAGTTCGCCGCCGGGATATACACCAGATTGGCGCCGTCGTTGCCAAGGAAGTAGTCGTACAGCCACTCCTCCGGATCTCTTCCAGCGGCCGCCGCTCTGGCCGCCACGGAATCTTCCTTTTGCGGCAGGTAGTTGATCGGCTCCTCGAGGGGATACATCACGTCGAAACGTTTCTCGAAGATACGCACGAACACATGCGGGTTGTCGTTTTGCTCCGAGAGAATCCGGGCGCGCAGCTCGGGTGAGCGCAACGCCTGGATTCGCTGTTGGAACGGCAGTTCATCGAGCGCTGCAAACGACGGCCGGCGGGAGAACGAACTCATGGAAGCCGGGTGCCCCATCAGCATGCCCACAGGCCGCGACAGCACCTGGCCGCGGATGTCGAGTCCCTCGGCCTGCGCCGATTCAATAGCCCCCAGATGATGCTGCCACATCGGCGTGCCGTCCGGTGCCGCATTGCCCAGGTCAAGCAGCGTGAACGTGCCACGGGCGCCCGTGGCGCGGGCCGTGTGACGCAGCACGTCGAACTCTTCTTCCGGATCTTCCCAGTCAGAGATCAACTGAAAGACGTGACCAGCGCCGCCGTCGAGCATCTCGCCAAGTTGCTTCAGCTCACTTGTCGCTGCGCGATAGGTCGGAATGAAATCTCCGCTACTGCTTCGGTGTACAAGCGTGCGCGACGTACTGAGGCCGACCGCGCCGGCTGCGAGTGCATCGGCAACCAGACGCCGCATCTGCGCAATGTCGTCGGTGGTTGCCGCTTCGCGTGCAACCCCGCGCTCGCCCATCACGTACACGCGCAGCGGGCCGTGCGGCAACAGCGCGGCAACATCGATGTCCCGCGGGCGAGCCGCCAGCGTGTCGAGAAATTCCGGAAACGTCTCCCAGGTCCACGGCAGCCCTTCAGCCATGGCGGTACCCGGAATTTCCTCCACGCCTTCCATCAACTGGATCAGTACGTCGTGATCTTCGGGCCGGCAGGGGGCAAAGCCTACGCCGCAGTTTCCCATTACAACCGTGGTACTGCCGAGGTTAGACGACGGCACCATGTGCGAATCCCATGTCGCCTGCCCGTCGTAGTGGGTGTGCACATCGACAAACCCCGGCGTTACCAGCCGGCCGCGCGCATCGATCTTCTCCGTTGCCCGAGCGTTCGCACCCGGTGCAAGCGATGCGATCTTCCCATCTCGAATGCCCACGTCGCACTCGCGCGGCGCGCGCCCCGTGCCATCGATGAGCGTTCCACCTTCAACGATCAGATCGTAACCGGACATCTCTGCCTCCGTTTCTCAGTTCCTGCATCCCAGAACCTACATTTTGCCGTAATCCACGGTGAGCCAGCGATCGATATCAATGGCCACCGTCAGGTTTTCCCCGCTGCTCTGCGCTGCGTAGGCTTTTCCCTGTTCTTCGCCCAGATAGCGAATCGCCATCCGCTCAATCTCACCGGGTTGGCTAGCGCGGATAGACACCGGGCCTTCGACGCTGACGTACCTGTACGGCAACGCTTCCTGCTGCGCGACGAGCGACACCCGGTCACCGGCCTGCAGGAGTCGGCTCTTACGCGACCCGACGCCGATCAGCACCGATACCTGACCCCCCGGCTCGTAGTCATACCAGATGGGAGCAGTTAAAGGCCCCCTATCGGGGTCGTTGATGGAAATCACGCCGATGTGGGGATCTGCGAGGAACGCCTGGCGCTCCTCCGTCGTCATGCTGAGCGCACCCATTGAGCCCTCCTAATCTGTAGCGGCTGCCGCCAAGCGTACACACTTGCGACGGCGCAAACCAATGGGCTCAACAAAAACGCACGCCGCCACACCCGTACGCAGCGACCGACGCGAAAAACGGGTACGCTAACACGAACTATTCACCCGGGATCAGCCATGGCGTTCAATTTGTCGGCCGAGTGGGCAAAGCGCCCCTGG
The DNA here is from genome assembly GCA_965216695.1 of Candidatus Azotimanducaceae bacterium. Taxonomy (GTDB): domain Bacteria; phylum Pseudomonadota; class Gammaproteobacteria; order Pseudomonadales; family Azotimanducaceae. The sequence goes on from OZ244212.1 coordinate 1,824,207, forward strand.
TGGATCAACTTAGTGTTGTTGTTCAGCCTGTACATGACGGTGATCTATAGCCCGTTTGATGTTCTGTTCAAACCCGTAGCACAGGACGAGGACGTCTGGTTCGGTTTTATGTTTCACGGCTGGGCCGCCAAAGCGGGCGGTGTGGTGCATTGGCTGGTGTATGGCGCGTTGGCGTATGGCCTATGGACCATGAAACGTTGGGCCTGGTGGCTTGCGAGCCTCTATGCCACTCAGGTGGCCATCGCGATGTTTATGTGGCCGCTGCTGCAGGATCGTTCAGAGGGAATAGTCGGCGCACTGATCGCCGGAGGACTCTTTGCCGTGCCCGCGATCGCGTTCTGGCGTGGCGGCCGGTGGTTTCTCGCACCTGAAGCCTCGTAACGGCGCACTCGAGTCGAGCTACACTCTTGAAGACCGACGCACGGTTCGATCGAGCAATGTCTCTGGCGGGATGGCTACGGCTCGCATATCGCGCCACGGATCCGCTTTCGCCGCGAGCCTGCGAAACATGTTGCTGACGCTCCACGAACTCCCGTTCACCCGACGCCGTTTCAATTCCGACCAATCGATTGGCGTCGATACCGTCGCGCCCGCTGTCGCGCGAACCGAGTACGGCGCAACAATAGTCTGAGAATAGTTGTTTCTGGTGGTATCTACATAAACCGCGTGACCACGTTTGCTGCGCAGGTGCTCCGTGGTTGTAATCATGGGTACGCGTTCGCACAAACGCCGGCCGATCACTTCCACCCAAGGCTTCAGCTCCTCGTAGGTCATGGAAGGAAGCACGGGCACATGCACGTGTAAGCCGTTTCGGCCACTGGTCTTCACGAACGACGGTACACGCAACCGGTCGAGAATTTCCTTCAACGCAAATGCACACGCTCGCACTCGCTCGAACTCATCCAACACCGGATCGAGATCAAACACGAGTTGGTCGGGACACTGTAGATGATCAACCAATGCCGTCGTAACGTGGAACTCCACTACGTTTTGATTGGCGAGGTAGGTCAGATCGGCTTCCTCATCCACCGTCGCCATCACGACATCCGGACCGGAATCATGGCTCCTCGGCACACTGGTGCGCTTGATGTAACTCGGGAAGTAAGTCGGTGCATGTTTGCGAAAAAACTTGTCGCTATCAACGCCGTCAGGACATTGCACCAACGTCACCGGACGGTTGATCACGTGCGGCAAAAGGTAGCCGGAAATGCGTTGATAGTAGCGTATCAACGCCCCTTTTGTGATCTGCGCCTGCGAGAACATGAGCTTCTCTACATGCGTGAGCTTTGGTTGAGGTTCCACGCGCTCCTCTCAGGCTATTGCACCATTTTACAACCTAGGGCGGCGAAACTACTTCGGATATACGTACATTCCCTAAGCCTCTGCACTACTCGTCAGCGTTTCATGTGGATGGGTTTGCGCTACCATCTCCAGCGCACGGAACACGTGAGCACGCCCGATTGGCTACTGCACATCACCAACTGTTCGGTTATAGCGTCATGTTTCTTTCCTTGTGCATCGTTGCCGCATGCACCGGCGCACATGACACCACTGGCCCGGCGAGTGCGCCAAACCCGCTAACAGATGTATCCGGTCAACCCGGTGCGTACGTTTACCAACAGCGTTGCGCGGGTTGTCACGAAAAGAGTCGCGCCAGCGCTACCGAGTACTACCCCGAGCTTACTGCGCTCGCCCAGTCGCTCGCGCCGCTTGGGATGGCCAAGGCCGTCTTGTCAGGGAAGTTCGATCGCGCGGGCGAGATTGGCGGCGTGCCAATTCCGGTGATGCCGGCGCATGACCATCTGGCCAACGAGACGATCGCCGACGTCGTTAACTACATCTATGAGCACGCAGAGGAACGGGCATCGCCGATTACCGCGGAGGACGTCGCGCGTCTACGCGCCGAGCGTCCATCCGCTGGTACGTACCTTACCGATGATCAGTATCAACTTGCCGATCGGATATTTCACGAACGCTGCGTCAGTTGCCACGGAGTAGACCGTCACGGCCGATCCGGTGCAGCGCTCCACCGTTGGGCAATGCAGGAACGCGGTGACGAAGCACTCAAGACGATCATTCACTTCGGTACGTCGTGGGGTATGCCCAACTGGGGTACTGCAGATCAGTTGTCGCCGGAAGACATCGCGCTCCTCGCACGCTACCTCCAACTGCCGCCGTCCAAACCCAGGCCTTTCGGCTGGCGCGAGATCGTTGGCAGCTGGTGGGTGGACGATGCATACAAGACCGGAATCCCTGAGACAAATCGGCGCAATGGACTGTCCACGAAGGACCTGTTCGTCTCGCTACTCCACGATTCCCATCAGATTGCACTTTTCGATGCAGAGCAGCGAAGCCTGATCGCGTTCGTCGACGGGATCGTAGCCCCCCAGCAGATCGATCGCTCTACCGACGGACGTATTCTGTACGTGGTTACGCGCGGCGCTGAAATCTACGCCGTCGATCTGGAAGCTCAACCCATACGTATATTCGCAAGCACAAAAGCCGGTTTCGAGGGCGGTGTGGTCGCCGTACATCCATCAGACGACGCACAAACGATTCTCGTTGGTGCCAAGTGGCCTTCACAAGCTGTTGCCTTCGCAAAGAACACTCTCGAACCGCAACAACGTTACGACGTAAGCGCCGGAGGACCGGTCGCCGAATCTGCCGTGACTCACATTGCACCACTGAACGAAGCGGATCGCTTCGTGATCAGCACACAGGATCGGGGCCAGTTTCATCTGGTTGGACCAGGTCATCCTCCATCACAGGTTCTGGACGGCGCACCGTTTCTTCGATCGGGATCACCGGACACAAGCGGTCGGTACTTGCTTACGCCAACGGACGATTCAAAAGTTGTGGTGTTCGACATGACCACGGAAAGCGTATCCGCAATTCTGGCGGTTGCCGGACTTGTCGGCGGCTCGTCAGGCACCGCGTACAGCGTCGAGACCGACACCCGATGGACCGCGAGCAGCCTCGGCAGCAATACAATTGTTTCGCTCAGCACGCGCGGGGCACCCCACACGTGGTCCATCGCGGAGGCGATCGACGTCGGTGCCGGTTCGATCACCATCGCTAGCCATCAAAACTCTCCCCACGTGTTGGTCGACTTCCCGCTACACCAGTATCGGAATCACAGCAGATCCATTGGGGTGCTGAACAAATCCTCTCTCACCGAAGGTGCGAGACTGCTACCCGTGGTGGACTGGGCTGGCCTCGGCGACGAGGAATTCGCCCGCGCCATCCATCCCCAGTTCAACGCCGACGGAACGGCCATATGGATCACGGTCTGGAATCGACAAGACCGGCGTGCCGCAATCGTCGTCCTCAACGCGCAGTCGCTCGAAGTAATCGACGTGATCGACGACGTCCGTTTACGGACACCCACTCGTACGTTCTTCTCCCCCGCCGGTTAACCGGCCGACCCAGCATAATCCGTGCGTTAGCTACGGGCTTCCCCTAGTTGCCCGACCACATCGACGTTGCGCACAGTACGACAAACTCATGGGAGAATGGCTGTTGAGCGGTAGCAGAACACTCTGGAAGGTATCTGTAATCGCATTGGTCTGTTGCATCCAGGGATGCGCAACGCCAATGCAATCCGGTTCCGATTGCGTTGTTGATCGCATATACTTCGACGCAAGAACGACGTACGCCTGGCGGTCCGCAGAAAAGGTCTCGTACAAAGACGATACCGGATACGTGAGCCCTCTGATTCTCGATGCGCTGGTTCAGGGTATCGATGACGCGCTTCAGCGCAAGGGGCTACAAAAAGCAACAAGCAATCCGGATATGGAAATCGCGGTAGACCTGACGATACGCCGGGAGCTGCGGTCCATCACGCAGTCAACCACAGCATGCTCAGGCCTCGGATGCTGGGAAGTTGTCGGAATGGAATCGGGCGCACAGTACAACGTAGTTACCGTGGGGTTCCTTGCACTGGACGTCTACGCCGAAAACAAAGCGGTTTGGCGTAGCTGGGTCGAGCGCAACCTGTACCCGAGCGAACGCGACAACTATACCCAGGTACTGGACGCTGCTGTAGCCGCGCTCACTAAACCTTTTCCACCTTAACGTCTGCACGTACGTATGGTGAACGCGCCAGCTTCCCGGCCGAATACGAAACGTAGCCAAAGCACCGGGAAGACGATACTCGTTGCAGTTCTGGTGGCACTTGCGTGCGGCACACTGGTATCACTGCTGTCTGTGCAACTGGAACCCCGGCAGACTGCGAATCGGCAACGGGCGGCCCGCGATACACTCACCACCATACTCGCAAATCAGCCCGGGATCGAAACGGCTCTTGCGGGCGTGCAACGCGATCGCATTCGCAGCTATGTGATCGAACTGGATCGCGGCTGTTTCGATCACGCAGCCGATCCAGCCTCGTTCGATCTGGATCGCGCGCTTACGGATCGAAGACTGGGTAAGCCACTTACCGCACCGCACGACATCGCATCGATATCGTTTCGTCCCAAGCAGATGCTCGTCCACTTCGTGCGAGACAGCGAACAAACACTTTTGATCGTGCTGCCGGTCTACGGGACCGGGTACGCATCAAAATTGAAAGGGTATCTGTCGCTTCACGGCGACGGCGCTACGGTCGAGTCGCTGCACTTCTTCGAGCATGGAGAAACCCCGGGCATTGGCGCGCGTATTGCAAACCCGGAATGGCCGTCCGCGTGGCGCAACAAGCGCGTCTACGATAGCGCCGGCATTGTACGTCTCGGCGTCGCAACCCGGGCTTCGGCGTCCAGAGCGGATAGCGTGTTGCACGAAATCGACGCAATGACGGGCGCGACAAAGACCGGTGAGGGCGTGACCAACCTGTTGCGGTTCTGGCTGGGCGAACAGGGTTACGGTCCGTTGCTGCGAAACCTCGCCGGAAGCGTCAGCTGCGTTCAGTTCACCCATTGACGATCGCCCATAACTTTCTTCAGTACGGAAACTACGGATACAGCTCCTCCGTGCGCATACTAAAGTGAGCAAGAACGGACTTTTTGGACGCAATATGGATACGCCTTTTCAGAGTGTGCTCGCAATCATCCAAGAACGCGAGGATGTTCAGTCAGTATTGCACCGATCATTCGCACTTGCCGCTGAACAAGGCGCAGTGCATGCAGTGCGGGTGGTCTACGAGGGCGTCGCCGATCTGACGACCCAGCACGTAGAACAGTCCCAGAAGCTCAAAAAGTTCATACTGCACGCGGAAAACGCCGCGCTCCATGACGCGCTGGACGCCGCGCGATCATGCGGACAACCAGCGGACGCCGTAGCGGTCTGGAATCGTCGCATTTGGGAGGGCGCAATTCACGCGGCGGATCGCATCGACGCGGACATTATCGTCAAAGCGTGCCGCGATCCCGGCCCGAAGGGCCCATTCTCTCGAACACCCGACGATTGGAATCTGCTACGCCACTCCAAACATCCGGTGCTGTTGGTGCAACGTGAGCGGTGGCCTGCACAACCCACGGTTGTTGCCGCAATCGATGCGTTCGATGAAACACACGCATCACTTAGCCGACGCATCCTGACCACGGCAAAAGCCGCAACTACACGGTTGGGCGGGCGCTTACACATCGTCTCCGCGTTTCCCGCTCTGGAACGCTGGGTAAGCCACCTCGACCGGTCGCGTACTTACCGCAAAATGATCGAAGACATCGAGAACGACATTCGTCGAACCGTTGGCGATATCAGCAATGCGGTAGGTCTTCACGACTATGAGCTGCATGTCGTCGAAGGTTCACATCGAGCGATTCTCAGTCACACGCTCCATACACTCGACACGGACCTCTTGGTGGTCGGGACGAAAGCTCGCCGCGGCATTGAAGGCGCCGCAATGGGCAATACGAGTGAACGCCTGATCCATGGCGTGGAGTGCGATGTGCTCGCCGTCCCGTGATCGAAATAACTACGCCGCAAGCAACGTACCGCGGACCAACACAACCCAACCAAAGGACTGAGTAATGGCATACGAATCGATTCTAGTCGCGGTCGATTTAACCGACGAGGCCGACGAAGTGCTTGAAGCAGCAATCAACCTGGCAGACGGGAAGGTCGAGAAATTGACGCTCGTAACTGTCGTTCGGCCCATCGTGCAGACGTATGGAAGTATGGACTGGGGTTCGTTGACCGGCGTAGATTTCGAAGAGAAAGCGCTGCAACAAACCAAAGCGCGGACGCTGGATTTGGCGAGGCGTCACGGCATCGCGGGTGGTGTAACGTATTTTCTGTAAATTGCTGAAGGCTCAAAAGAGCTGAGCCATCCGGTTATCCTTTCGAAAGCGAATGTGGTGTTTGCAAACGAGAGGAAACAGAAATGGCTCAGCGAGCAGAGAATAGATCGATTGGCGACGCATTGGAATTGCTGAAAGACCATGGCTTCGACGGACTGGCCGACGCGGTGACGGTGTTGATGAACGCGGCGATGGTTGCCGAACGAAGCGAGTACCTGGGCGCGGCGCCCTACGAGCGCAGCGCGGCCAGGGCGGGCTACGCCAACGGGTTTAAGGGCAAGACCGTTAAGACCCGATTGGGCGAGTTGCCACTGAAAGTGCCGCAAACCCGGGATTGCGAGTTCTACCCGCAAAGCCTGGAGAAAGGCCTGCGCTCGGAACGCGCGTTGCTGCTGTCGATCGCTGAGATGTACGTGCAAGGGGTCTCAACCCGGCGCGTAAAGAAGATCGTTGAAGAACTCTGCGGGATGGAGGTGAGCTCTGCCCAAGTCTCTCGAGCAGCGCAAGAACTCGACGAGATGCTGATGGCGTGGCGGGAGCGACAGTTAGGCAGTTATCGATACATTGTGCTGGACGCACGATATGAGAAGGTGCGCCAAGGTGGCCAAGTACTCGACGCGGCCGTGTTGATTGCCTGTGGTGTCGGTGCAGACGGCCACAGAGACGTTCTCGGTTGTTCGGTTTCACTGTCTGAAGCCGAAGTGCACTGGCGAGCGTTTCTTACGGAGCTGAAAGACCGCGGCCTGCACGGTGTCCAGCTGATCGTGAGCGACGCGCATGAAGGGCTCAAAGCGGCTCGACAAGCGGTATTTCCGAGCGTCCCCTGGCAGCGTTGCCAATTTCATTTGCAGCAGAATGCCGGGCAGTATGTGCCGACGCAGGCCATGCGGAGTCAGGTGGCTGCGGATATCCGTGCCATCTTCAATGCACCGGATCTGGATGAGGCCAATCGTTTGCTGGAAAAGCTGATCAAGAAACATGAGACGAAGGCGCCGCAACTGGCGGCGTGGGCCGAAGAGAATTTGCCAGAAGGTTTTACGGTGTTCAGTCTGCCATCAAATCACCGGCGGCGCCTGAGAACGACGAATCTGATCGAACGGCTGAACGAAGAGATCCGACGGCGCACGCGCGTAGCGCGGCTATTCCCGAATGAGGCGTCTTGTTTACGTTTGGTGAGCGCTGTGTTGATGGAGATTGCGGAAGATTGGCAGACCGCCGACAAACGGTATCTGTCGTTCCAGAATCAGGCAGCCGTCGAGGGATAGCCGAAATTTACAGAAGAAATGTTGCTCAATCGCATCGCGGAGGAACGCGTGGAGGTGAGCCTCGGCACACCCGCAATGGAAATTCGCGACCGCGCCAAACACCATGACTGCGACGTGATCGTTATCGGCACGCACAGCCGCCGCGGCCTCGGACTGCTGCTTGGATCAACCGCCAACGGCGTGCTGCACGGCACACCCTGCGACGTGTTGGCTGTCTGCGTCGGTTCACCCGATTCTTCACCGCGGTAAGCCGGTAACTCCCGAAATGGCAGCCATTCATGCCGCACGTGCGCTAGTTGCCTTGATAGCCGCTATTCCCTTGGCAGCGGTCGCTGCCGAGACCAGCACCCAATGCGTAGCGTGCCACGCCGACAAATCAAACGCAGGTTCCGACACTTGGCGTGCCCACAAGGACACAACGTGCGCTACTTGTCATGGCGATGTACCTGGACATCTTCACGATCCCGCCCAAGCGGCTAGACTTATTACGTTCACGGACGAACCGGCTAATGTCCGAGCCGCGGCATGCGCGAGCTGCCACACCGCCCAAAAAACACCCAGCGGCGCGCACCATCAATCCGAAGTGGCATGCAACCAATGTCACAACGTTCACACGCCACCCGAGGCCGGGCCGATCGGGGAATTTCACAACGCGGCGGCGAGCACCAAGCTATGCCAAACGTGCCATCACTCTGTGTTTTCCGAGTTTCTGTTCAACGAAACGCACAGACTACTGGAAGGCACCGTGAGCTGTACCGACTGTCATGATCCCCACGCCGCAAAGCCTGTTACTGCGCTCGGCACCCAGCACAGTGACGTCTGCGCTAAGTGCCACACTACCGCCAGCGGCCCCTTTCTGTTTGAGCATGCAGCGTCTCGCGTTGAGGGTTGTACCGCATGCCACGCACCACACGGCAGCCCGAACAGACATCTACTTAGGCATCAGAACGTCGCCGAACTCTGTTTCGCCTGTCACGCCGACGTGCCGCAGTTTCACGTAGGGTTCGCGCCATCAGGGCCGTCACGATTCGGTTTGAATACTGTGTGCACGAACTGCCACGTTGCAGTGCACGGCTCGAATCTGAGCCAAGCGCTATTAAGGTGACTTTGGTTCTCGCACGTCCATCGATCCGCGTCGCCGGATGGCGCGCAGCCGTCTTGTTCACCGTACTACACGGGTCCGTCTGTTCGGCAGAACTGACAGGTCACGTGGACGCTGGTGCGCGAATCGTCGAGCCGTCCGGAGACATCAACAAGCATCGGCAATACCTGAATCTGGACAACGGGGCTCTGTTGTTCGACGTTCAGCTCAATTACCGCAGCGGCCCGCACGATTCGGTCCCACTCGATGAGATAACGTTCACCGCAAGCGACATAGGCAACGCGCCCCATTCCGCGACGTCGCTACGCGTTCGGCGCACCAATGCGTTCGACTTCCGCTACCAGCGCACGGAGTCCGATTACTTCTATCAGGACCTGCTGATTCCGGTGGATCAGATCGATCCCGAACGCTCCAACGGCGGGGATTTCCACCGCTTCAATCTGCAACGTACCCGTGACGAGCTGAGGCTTGATCTTGACGTGTCGAATCGATCAACCGTGCGGCTTAGCGCGGACCAAATCCGCCGATCCGGACGCAGTACTACGCGACTGGACGTGCAGCGCGAGGAATTCGACCTCGCAAATCCTGTCGACGAAAGATCGCGTACCTATTCCGCCACTTGGGAGTATCAAGCGACAGATTGGTTGATAGCGCTCACCGAGCGATACTCGGAAAGCGAGTCCGACACGGCAATCTCGCTGCCGGGCTTCTCGGATGGCTCCGAACCCGAACACCCGACGGCGCTCGAGCTGTTCTTTCTGAACACACCGGTTGACTCCCAAACCTGGACTCACCAGGTGAACGTGCTCGCCACACCAGGCCAACGATGGCGCGTTGCCGTACAGGCCGCATCCAGCGATCTCGACCTAGACTACCGCACTGACGAACGAGCGCAGGGTACGGACTTCCTCGGCAACGCTTTCTCCAGTTCAGAAACCGGAGCAGGCACAATCCAGAACACCGGCAACACATTCAGCATAGACACTCAGTTTGAGGCGCATTCACGCGTTGCGCTGGTGGCGGGACTGCAACGCCGTTCCATCGATCAGCGCGCTCATCTGCTCCTCAACGGCGACCGCACGCGCACCGACTGGCGCTTCGACAATCAGGGTATCTCACTCGGCATCCACGCCGCTCTGACTCAGGACTTAAGGCTGAATGCGGGCTGGGTTCACGAATCCAGAGACGCCTCATCGTCAATCTCGGGCGCGACCGGCGTCGAACCCGTGTCCAGCGTGGATACCGAGCGCGCGGGCTTTCACGTCAATCTGTCATATCAACGTACCCCTTCCCTGAAGGTCACGCTAAGCGTTCAAGACGATCAGCTAGACGACCCGTTCACGCGTGCTTCTCCAAGCGACTCGCGACGATACCGCCTGCGCGCCTCCTATCGGGTGACGCCTCGATGGAAGCTTCGCGCGGATGCAACGTACAAAAAGGACGAAAACGAAACCACCGGTTGGACGGCACGTACCCGCTATCACCAACTGCGCGTCGCATACGCGGGCGCTACGCTGCATGCATCCGCTGGTTACTCGACGCGCGAACTCGACCGGGAACTCATGCAGCTCGTGGTTGCAGGGTTCCGCCGCACCACGTTCGATATAGATTACGCATCGCGCAGCAGAATCCGTGATGCGCTGGTGCACTGGCAAGCATCCAGCAGATTGAAATTCAGCGCGCAGGTCCGGGATGTGTCCATTACGGGTAGCTTCCCGACTCGCCGCACTGATGTCGAGTTAGGCGCATACGTCGCTATGGGTCCGGCGCGCGCGCTGCGACTCAGCTACCGCCATTTCGATCTTGACGAAGATGATCTGGAATCCGCTACAACCAACGTCTGGGAACTTGCGATGACGCACCGATGGTAGCCCCCGACGGTATACCAACGCGGTGACGAGAGCTGCGAACCCTCCTCAACCAAAACTCCGGCGCTCGCTCGGAGCGCTGCAATTAATCCTCTACGGCCTGGGAACGACCGTTGGCGCGGGAATCTATGCCCTTGTGGGCGAAATTGTCGCCACCGCGGGTCTGCTTGCCCCTTGGTCGTTTCTCACGGCTGCCGCGCTCGCGACGATGACCGCAATTTCCTTCGCGGTCCTAAGCCGACGGTATCCGCGTGCGGCAGGAATCGCCCTATACATACAGATGGGATTTGGGTACCGGCGAGTGGCTATGGTTGCGGGATGTGCTACCGCGCTTGCCGGAATCGTATCGAGCGCTGCGTTGCTAAATGGATTCGTTGGCTACCTTCAACACTTTGCAACAATCGAACGATCTGCAGCGATCGCGTTGTCTGGGATCATCGTTGGCGGAATTGCCTGTTGGGGCATTTCACAGGCCGTATGGACGGCGGCTCTGATCACACTGGTGGAGATCGGTGGGCTGCTCTGGATTTCCGTCCTCTGCCTACACGCCGATCCATCGCCGCCACTCGACCTCGTAGGCGCGGTGCCTATGAGCTGGCCGGCGCTATCCACGATCCTCGCAGGCGCCCTCCTCGCTTTCTATGCGTACATTGGTTTCGAGGATCTGGTGGAGGTCGCAGAGGAAGTGAAAGAGGTGCGCCGCGTACTGCCTCTGGCCATTCTCGCGACACTCGCATTGTCGACTGCACTCTACATCCTTCTGGTAGTGAGCGCGCTGAATGCGGTCGGTCCCGAGCTATTAGCGAACTCACGTGCTCCGCTCGCAGACCTGTACCAACACTTGACCGGTGCTGCGGCGACGCCGATTACCGCCATAAGCCTATTCGCAATCATCAATGGTGCGTTAATCCAGCTGCTCATGGCATCGCGTATCCTCTACGGCCTAGCGTCAAGGCATCAACTTCCGCGAGTGCTGGCACGCGTGAACGCAACAACCCAGACTCCGGTTCGAGCTACCGTGCTCGTCACCACGGTCACCATTGCACTCGCCCTCGCGGGTCGGCTCGGTTCACTTGCGCAAATCACGTCGGTGCTGATTCTGGCTCTGTTCGCGGCAGTGAATGCGGCCTTGTGGCGAATCGAGTCAAACGCAGAGCCTCGGCCAGGCCGTCGCTGGATCATGGCGAATGCTCTCATCGGATTCACGGTGTGCACAATGATGGTAGTCCGCGCGCTGGTTGTGGCCACGTAGCGACCATCGAGCACCGCAATCTTTCAATTCGCGTCCGCGTTCTCCAACCGCCGCCGGCAGATCGCGACGAATCGCTTGGCGCCCTCGGACAGCGCGCGATGTTTCTTGTAGTACAGGCCCACCTGCCGGTCGATCGCACTTACATCCAGGCCAGGGATGCGGCGGAATCCGGACAGGTCTGCCAAAAGGCGATCAGACAGGTACGTCACGCCCATACCAGCGCGCGCTAACATCAGCCGCAGTTCCAGGTTTCCCACCTCCCATACGCTCGCGAAGCTGTTGCGCAGGCGCTCGTTTCCGGGCCTCTTCTCCGCGTCATCCAGGTAGGACGTCAGCAGTGTGGTTTCCCGCAGCGCATCCGCCGGCCGCGTCATCAGCGCTTCGAGTGCCGGGTGCTGTTCATGCGCTACCAACACGCGCTGCTCGGTAAAGAACATGTGTGTCTGAAAATGCCCGGGCATCGCGCTCTGAAAAAGACCCATGCCCAGTTCCCAGCGATCTTCGTCCACGCCGTAAATGATTTGACGGCTGGGCGCTACGTCGAGCTTCAGCCGCGTGAGCGGGTTGCGCTCACAGAATTCGAGTAACAGGCTCGGCGCGTAGTAGCGGTTAACCACGCTGTTCATAGCCAGGTTGAGGGTGGACAGCGCGCCGCTGCGGATCTCGTGGATGTCCCCCAGCGCGTTCGCCTCTTCGTTGATTACCGTTTGCGCGAAGCTGAACAGGCGTTTGCCCGCTTCCGTCAACTCCGGCGGGCTGTTGCGGACGAGCAGGCGCACGTCCAGGCGATGTTCCAGGTTTGCGATCGCCTGGCTAACGGCGGATTGCGAGACGTTCAACAGATCCGCGGCCCGGGAAAAGCCGCCGGCTTCAACGACGGCACTCAGAACCCGAATCTCGTGTCGCTCAATATGCATTGCGTCCAGACACCAACCGCTCGCTTCTCCCGAAGCGTCAGCGTACCAGCACAGCCGAGGAACGCGCGAGCGCCCACTGCGCGGTTTCACTTATCGATGAATAAGCACGGCTAATCCATAAGCGCCACTGATCGTTGGCAAAGCCTGTTGGGATGGTCCGAGGCGCGAGTGCACCACTACGCTGGGCACCACTGAACAGGAGACGCCGCATGCAGAAAACACTTCCCATGGAAGCACCGCCCGGGCTCGCCGGCATGGTCGTCGGCAACACCGCAATCTCGGATGTGGACGGCGTGAACGGAAGGCTCAGCTACCGCGGACGCGACATCGGCTATTGGCTAGACCGGCCGTTCGGCGACACAGCCATGCACCTGGTTTTCGGCAAGCAGGACCCGGAGACACAGAAGCTTCTGGACGCCGGCGTGCCGCTCACAAGCGACGAGCGTAACTGGGTACTTGCGTGGCCGCGCGATCTGCACCCGATGCATGTACTGCAGGCGGCGGTACCGCTACTGAGTACCGACCCAAGGCTTGCACACCTGGGAGAAGCAGGCGCCGGCTTGAGCATTGCGGCCAAACTGCCTGAAGTAACGGCCACGCACCTGCGCGGCGCGCCCGTAACGGCCGCCCGCCCTGGCGTGATGCGCCGGTTTCTCGACATGATAGGTGGTGCCCATACCGACGCAGCGGCAGATCTGTTCGAGCGCACCCAGATTCTGCAGATGGAACACAGTTTCAATGCCAGCACCTTCACCGCTCGGGTCGTGGCCAGCACGAGGGCGCCGATCGCCAACGCCGTGAGCGCGGCGGTCGGTGCACTGCACGGCGCACTGCACGGCGGCGCCGACCAGGCAGCGCTGGAGATGGCGGACGCCGCCGGCTCACCGGACCGCGCCCCGCAATTCGTCGACGATTGCCTGGCCAAAGGCGACAAGATCATGGGTATGGGGCACCGCGAGTACCGCGTGGTGGATCCGCGCGCGCGGTACATCCGGGACTACGCCGAACGCCTCGTCGCCGGCACCGAGCACGAGCGTACACTGCTGACGCTCATAGCCATCGAAAAACGCACCAACGAGCGCATGCAGGAAAAGGGACTCGATGTGCACGCCAATGTGGAGTTCTTCAAAGGCATCGTGTTGCGCGCAATCGGGCTGCCCACGCCGTTTTTCACCGCGTGTTTCGCGATGGCCCGCAGCTACGGTTATGTCGCCCATGTGCTGGAGAGCCGTTCGACAGACAAGCTGTACCGACCGGCCGCCCGCTACGTGCCCTGATCGACCGAGGGCCCTACCACCAGCGTCAGCGCGCGCTCACTCCGGCGTGAAGTCCAGCCGTAGCTCACCGGGCGCGTGCCCCGGTCGTTCCGAGGACCGAAACCCGACGCGGCGCAACAGCGGCGCGTCGCAACCCGTACCCATCGACCGGCCACCTTTGCTCTCGGCCAGCCCCAGTGCGTGCCCTAGGAGCCATCGGCCGAGCCCGGCGCCGCGGTATTGTGGCACTACGTGCAGCATCACCAGGCTGAATTCCAACGGCGACTCCCGCACGATCGCGTAGGCCCCAATCACCTCGTTGCCCAGCTTGGCGACCCGGATGAAATCACGATCCAGGTCGGCGCCGGCCCGCCGGGAATCCAACCACTGCCACGGCACTTCATCCGGATACGGACAGAATATCGACGCATCGCGATACGAAAACGTCACGTGGTGCTCTCGCCGGGCAACGACAGCGCGTTCAGACCGGGTCGCCTACGCATTTTGTAGGAATTTCGTAAACAGACTTTACGATTAACACGCTGGGTCTTACCATCTAAATTACGCATATAAATTGCTTGTTCCAGGCGCTGGCTTGATCGGGATGTCCTGTTTATGCCCCACCAAAAGCCACGCCCGCGACATGGCAAAACGAGGTCCACATGAAACGCATACTTCTCAAGATCGCCGCCGGACTTGCCACCGGGTTTGCGACCCTGGCGACGCTGCCCGCATTCGCCGTGCCCCTCGTTTACGAAGCCGATCTAACGGACGGCGATACGCGTTCCGGCACCGTCGCCGCGTTTTCTGGCTCAGACTTCGGCGCCCACACATACTACTCGTTCGTTGCCGACGAAGGCGACGAGATCACCGTCACCGTGCTCCGCGACGAGTTCAACCACGACCCCCAGCTGCGCATATGGCAGGGCGAGTTCTCCGACACGGACGCGCTCGGCATTCCAGACCTTGCCGGTGACGACGAACTCCCGGCAACGGGTCCTTTCGGCGACCCGCAGGTGCAGTTCACGGCTAGCGCCGGATTTTTCACCGTGGGCGTTGCGGACTTCGACGGTCTGAGCGATCCGTGCGACGGGTTGTGCGAGTTCCTGATCACCGTCACCGGCACAAACACGGACGACGACACTCAGACCGCGGTCCCGGAACCCGGCAGCCTGGTCCTTATGCTCGCCAGTCTGGCGGCGCTGCGCCTGCGGCGACAGATAACGGCTGTCTAAGGCTGCTTTCCAGGGCCGCTTTCTAGGGCTCCTTCCCACCCGGGTGTGATTGCTCGAACGCAACCAATCCGCACGCTACCATTCACGCTACCATTGCAGGATTCGCTCACGCCGAAAACAGGCTCCGACAGTAACAAGCCATGCCGTCCGCACTCTCTTCAGATGCCTCCAGCTCAGGCCCGCATGTCTTTGTCTGCTACGCTCATCAAGATTCCGCTAACGTACTCCCCGATGTAAAGATGTTGGAGGACCTCGGCGTTAGCGCATGGTATGACGCCGCCATTGTCGCCGGGTCCGAGTGGAACGACGCGATTGCCAGCGCGATCGAGCAAGCGCGCGCACTCGTTTTTTTCGCATCACCCCATTCCGTAGCATCGGAGCACTGCCGACGAGAGCTCAACTTCGCGCAAGATCGCGGCACGAAGATCATCGTCGTGCATATCGAACCCACCGACCTACCGGCCGGTCTGGCCCTTGCGCTGAACAACAGACAGGCTATCTACGCCTATCAACTTTCTCCGGAAACCTATCTGCAAGCGCTTTCGGCCGCACTGAATGCGAACACTCTCACACCGGCCGGAAACACTTCGATCGACAGGCCCGGACCGACGACCCGCCGACGCTCTCCAGCGCACTGGCTCGGCTTGCTCATCCTGCCGCTCGCGATCGGGGCTGCACTCCTCATCTACCGAGATCAGCAAAAAGACGAAACTACCCGAGCCGAACCGGACGACCCACATCCCGTGGCCAGTGTCGAGGCGTCCTCAGAACCTGTTTTCGCCATGCTGCCGCTTCAGACTTTCGATCCAACACCGGTACAGGCGCAGCTTGCAGAAGGGTTACAAGCTGAGATCCTCCGACAACTCTCGAAAGTCCACAATGCAACGATTCTCTCGCGCTCGAGCGTCGCGCAATTTTCAGACGGACAATCGGATCTGGATCAAGTTGCGCAAGCACTGGGGGCCACGGTTCTGTTGACCGGCACGCTTCGGTTCGCCGATCAAGAAATTCGACTGGCAGTGGATCTCGTCGATGTCAAAAGTGGTCACTCGCTTTGGACCGAACGCTACGACCGGTCGATCGACAATATCTTCGACGTAGAAAGCGACATCGCAACGCGCGTGGCGAACGCGCTACAACTTACCCTGATTCCGGAGCTGCGCGGTCGCGTCATTGCCGCCGGCACCGATAACCCTCAAGCGCACCGCGCATACCTGCAAGCTTTAGCGGGTTGGAAGAACTATGCCCCCACGCCACCACTACGGCGCCAGCTGCAGGACGCCGTTGAGCTGGATCCCGACTACGCCGACGCTCACGCCTATTTGGCTTGGATCTACAGGGTCGAGTACGACTTCGGACAGTTCGACGGATCGGAATTAACCGACACGCAACGTTTCACAAAGTTTCGAGCATCTGAGCGGCACGCCAGGAAAGCACTTGAACTGAATCCGAGCAGCGGCCTGGCGTACCAAACTCTGGGGGCTATCGCCGGCCGGAAACGGCAGTGGCAACAACGTCTGGACCTGACCCGGAAAGCGGAATCACTTGCCCCCGGGGACTACCGGACCCAGATAGGTCTAGGCCACTATCTGCTTTTCGCGGGCCAGGTCGACGCCGGGCTGAAACACCTTCAGAAAGGCATCGACCTCGCGCCGTTTGATCATGCCAACCTAAAACAGGTTGCGTACACGCTCTATTACAATGATCAGATGGACCGTGCGGAGGTGCTGGCCCGGCGAATCCGCGAGCAGGAGCCGGGAGATATGCTACTGAAAATGGTTCAGATGCGTCAGGCAGTCGCGGCCAGGGACCGGGAGCGCTTCGCCGAGTTGAGTGAACCCTACCTCACCAACACGCTGAATTCCGGCGTGCAGCTCAGCATTATCGACGGCCTATACAAACTCTTCGGAACCGAACGCGCGGATCGCCACATTCAACATCTCACCGCGCAGCGGGTCGCCTACATCAACGACCCTACGTTCAAGTTATGGTCTGCAATCGCAAAGGGCGATGGCGACTATGCAATACCGGAGCTTCGAAGAGATCTGCAGCGGGACTGGTCGAATTGGGACTCCCAGATCTATGTCTACAAGCCAACCGTGCTTCTGTCCAACATCAGCGATCACCCGGAGTACTCGGAATTGGTGACGATGGCGCGAACACCACGTCCCGATTTCGGCGCAACCCACTAACTCGGCGCGAACGCACGCTCCAGATCCTCAATCAGATCATCGCCGGACTCGATTCCCACGCTCAGCCGTATAAGCCCGTCGCCTATCCCGAGGCGCTCACGATTTTCCGCCGGAATGCTGGCGTGCGTCATGATCGCTGGGTGCTCGATCAGCGACTCCACCCCGCCCAGGCTCTCCGCCAACGTAAAGATCCGCACCCGCTCGAGGAAACGCGTGGCCGCGTCCAACCCACCACGAATCACGAACGACACCATGCCGCCATATCCGCTCATTTGCCGGGATGCCAGCGCATGCTGCGGATGGTCGGCAAGCCCAGGGTAAATCACGCGCTCCACGTTCGCATGTCCCACCAGGTGTTCTGCAATGCGTTGCGCATTCCCTTCGTGCGCCTGCATCCGCACCGCCAGCGTTTTCAGGCTGCGCATACATAGAAACGCATCGAACGTACTCTGAATACCGCCGATGGAGTTACTCAGAAACGCAAGCCGTTCGGCCAGCCCCTCGTTGTCGGTTACCACCACGCCGCCAACGATGTCGCTGTGGCCATTGATGTATTTGGTGCTGGAGTGCAGCACCAGGTCTGCACCCAGTTCCAGCGGACGCTGGAAGTACGGACTCATGAACGTGTTGTCGACCATCACCTGCACACCCTGAGCCCGCGCTTCGTCCGCCAGGGTCCGGATGTCCAGCAGTTTGAGCAGCGGATTGGTGGGCGTCTCTAACCACAGCATTTTCGTGTTGGGGGTAAGCGCTCCAGCGAGCCGCGACGAATCGCTCAGGTCTACGTAGCTGAACTCGATACCGGCCGGCTTGAACACCTGTTCAAACAGGCGGAACGTGCCCCCGTACATATCGTCGCAGCACACCACGTGATCGCCGGGTTTCAGCAGGTGCATCACCGTGCTCGCGCCCACGCAGCCGGACGCAAACGCAAATCCAAACCGGGCACCCTCCAGATTGGCAACGCAGGTCTCGTATGCCCGCCGGGTCGGATTGTGCGTCCGCGTGTACTCATAACCTTTGTGCACGCCCGGCGAACTCTGTGCGTACGTGGACGACAGGAATAGTGGTGTGTTGATTGCCCCCGTGGTGGGGTCGGGTTCCTGACCCGCATGTATCGCGCGCGTCTCGAACCCGTAGCGGTTACCAGGCCACTCCATGGGTTGTCTCCGGTCTGAACTCGACCGGCACCCTACCACCGGCGCCTGTTACGCGCACAACAACATTGTTGTTTAGAATCGGGGCACAACAAAGAGGCCCGACGCATGACCGACACCACTTTCGACCCGCTGGCCACGTTCGCGCCGGGTCTGTTCGAAGGCCGGGTGGCCCTGGTTACCGGCGGCGGTCGGGGGATTGGCCGGGAAATTGCGCTCGCGTTCGCCCGCCTGGGCGCCGACGTGTCGATTGCAAGTCGCAATCCCGCCAATCTGGAGCCGACCCGAGCCGAGATCGAATCCCTCGGGCGACGCACCACGATGCACACCACCAACATACGCAACCTCGACGACGTGCAGGCCATGGTGGACGGCACCCTCGAGTCACTCGGCAAGATCGACTTCCTGGTGAACAACGCCGGCGGCCAGTTTCCGGCCCGCCCGCTCGACATCAGCGACAACGGGTGGCGCAGCGTGATCGATCTGAACCTGAACGGCACCTGGAACGTTACATCGCGTGTCGGACGCCACATGCTGGAGCGTGGATTCGGCAGCATCGTAAACATCGTCCACATCTACTCCTTCAATCGCGGTGCACCGCATTTTCCGCACTCGGGCGCTGCGCGGGCGGGGGTCGTGAGTCTCACCAAGAGTCTCGCCTATCACTGGGCGCGGCGCGGCGTGACGGTAAACGCGCTCGCGCCGGGAACCATCGCCACCCAGGGGGTGCGTGAGGAGGAATTCGCGTACGCGGAGGTGGAGGACTACGAATCGGTAACGATCCGGGATGTGCCGAGCCACCGTCTTGGTCGCGCCGACGAAGTGGCGGCCGCGTGCGCATTTCTGTGCTCGCCCGCCGCGCGCTACATCAACGGAGCGGATCTGATCGCCGACGGCGGCTATTTTCTGGACACCTGGACACCGATGCTGGACCCGGAGCCGCAGTAAAACCGGCGCAGACGCGGTCCAACACTGTGCCAAATGGAGAGATAACGGAGACGACCATGCCTACCCATTCACTACGCAGCCGCTACCCGGTTTTGCCCACCGCGCTGCTCGCACTCGCCCTGTGCATTCCCCTCGGTGTGCTAACGATCCACAACGCACAGGCCGCAGGTGGCGGTGGCGGCGGCATGTCCGTTCCTCAGGTTTCCACGCCAAAGACGCCGGAACAGATTGCATCGGACCACTACCGGGCCGGCGAACGGCACAATCGACGCGCGGCCAAGGCCGTGCGCAAAGCGGCCGACGCCGATTCGGACAAGCGGCGGGAGCGCCACACGAAGCGCGCACAGAAAGAGTTTGAAAAGGCCGTCGCGCGTTTTCAGCAGGTACTGAAGATCATGCCCACCAGCCATGAGGCCGCAAACGAGCTTGGGTTCGCGCTGCGCGGTACCGGCAACTACGAAGAGGCCCTGCGTGCCTACAATTACGCGCTGCAGGTGGACCCGAACTATCTGCCCGCAATCGAATACCGCGCGCAGGCGCTGATGCACCTGGGGCAGTTCGACCAGACGAAGCAGGCCTATATGCGTCTGTTCAACGAAGACGCGGATTTGGCCGCGCAGCTGATGAACGCCATGACCGAATGGCAGGCCGCCAAATCAGCCAGCGCGATGAACGCCGATGAGCGTGCGTTTGCCGACTGGGTGAGCACGCGCAAGCAGCTGACGAGTTTCGCGAACGGATCATCCGGCACGGAGCGCGATTGGTAACCGCCCGACGCATAGGGTTAATCGCGGCAGCGGCCTGGCTGTACTGCCTGGTGTCCGGCGCTGCCGCGGCGACACAACATAACCCCTTGGTTGCGCTGGGCGAGCGCCTCTTTCACGACCAGCGGCTGTCGGTGACCGGGCGCTACGCCTGCGCCACGTGCCACGACCCGGACCGCGCCTTTACCGACGGCAGACCCCGTGCGCTGGGCGCTACCGGCGAGCTACTCCGCTTCAACACGCCAACACTCTGGAACGCTGGCGCGCTCGCGTCGTATGGATGGACCGATCAGGGCATTACCACGCTGGAGCAACAACACGCACGGCCGCTGTTCGCCCGCTCGCCGTTGGAGATGGGCTTCTCGGGCGAGCAGCTTGTACGACTGAACGACGACCTAGAGCTGCGGCGCTTGAGCACACAGGCGTTCAGCCATTCCGGCGCGCCAGCGCAGGTGGGTGCACAGAAAGCGTCGGACCCAGAGATCGGCGAACTCACCCAAGAACGCGTCATAGCCGCGATCGCCGCCTACGTGCGTACGCTGGCACGCCGCACCGCGTTCGATGCGTTCCTGTTCGAGGATCAGGCCGACGCACTCACGCCCGCAGAGCGACGCGGTCTCGGCCTGTTCGTATCGCCCACCCTAGCCTGTGCCGGCTGCCACGACGGACCGCTGGTGGGCGGCTTCCGCTTCGTGGACCGCCCCGGGTTGGGTCGGGCCCGCGTGCCCAGCCTGCGGGCCGTCACTGAAACTGCCCCCTACATGCACGACGGCGCGGTCGATACGCTGCCGGACGTAATCGACGCGTACGCAACGGGCCGGTTTGCCGACGTAGCGCCGTTCAAACTCTCCGTAGAGGAGGAACACGACCTGATCGCGTTCCTGAAAACTCTATGACGCGAGTGCATCCAAACACGGCGGTTCATGCATCCACGCTGTAAGGCCTTAAACCAGAGAAAAAACCATGGAAGATATCGTCGCCCTGATGATCCCCATCGTCATGTTCATCGTGATCGGCGTAACCGTCGCGATTGCACTGCATTTGAAAGCCAGACAGCGCAAAGAGGCGCATGAAACCATTCGCGCAGCCATCGAGCACGGCACCCCGCTTTCACCGGACGCCATCGCCCAGTTGACAGACGCGCGCCCCACCAATTCCGACCTGAGGAAAGGCGTCATCTCGATCATGATCGCCCTTGCAATCGGCGTGTTTGCGTTTGCGGTGGGCGAGGACGAGGCCGAACGGCCGCTGCTCGGCATTGCGAGCTTTCCGTTTCTGATCGGGCTTGCCTACCTGGTGCTGTGGCGGTTCTCGCCCAACGACGACAGGTCCAGACCCACCGGCAATCCAACGATCTGAATCACGGCATGAACCGATCGCGCCTCGCCCGGGCCAGCGACGCCGATCTGATCGCGGCGGCTCTGGCACGGCCGGATTCGGCCCCATTCGGTGAGCTGGTCCGGCGTTACCAGAGCGCGCTGCGTGGCTGGACCATTCGCCTTTGCCGAGATCCCGCATTGGCGGACGACATTGCGCAGAACACTTTCGTTCAGGCCTACGAGAAGCTCCAGCAAGCTCAGGACCCCGCACGTTTTCAGAGCTGGCTCTTCAGCATCGCTTACCGCGAATACCTGCAGCATCGGCGCAGAGACGCCCGTTACCGCGAGGTGCAGGACGCGTATCAGCGAGAATTCGACGACACCGCCGCAGACAGCCCGGATACCGACGACCTGGAACGCATTCTGAACGCCCTCAGTGACGCGGAACGGGCAGTGTTCGAATTGCATTACCGCCTCGGCATGGCGCACGGCGAAATCGTCACAACGTTAGACATGCCGCTTGGAACCGTAAAATCACATCTGAAGCGCGGCAAGGATCGAATCCGGAAACATCTTGGCCTGGAAGGAACCGCCAACCCCTCACGTGCCGAATCGAACAAGGAGATACGCCATGTCTGCTGACCCCAACGATCCAGCGGACGACGCGATGGACCGGTTGCTAACCGCAGCATTTCGCGGCGCCGAAGATCCCGTGCCAGATGATGCGTTCGTTCGCGATGTACTTACACGGGTGGAACGCAGACACCGCCGACGCCACCTGGTTCTCGGCGCTGCCGCCAGCGCAGGCGCGATTTTAGCGGTAGAGCCAGCCGCCGGCCTTGTGCAGTGTCTGGGTCAACAGTCGCTCACAAGCGTACTGTCCGTGCCGCTACCCGAGATTATTGCGGCATCGTCGGGCGCCGTGGCGGGACTAACGGTTGCGGCATGCGCACTGAGCGCCTGGTGGGCGAGCCTGCTGCTGAGCGAGTAGTCTGCGTACACGCCGGGGCGGCGTCTCACGATCGGCCGGCAAGCCTAGATATTCAGGTGCATCAATCGGTCGGAATCTCCGAGCGTCTCCCCTGTATATGAGAATCCGATCTTCCGGAAGAAACGTCCGGCGTGATCGTTTTCGCGCAAGTGACTCGTAATGATACGGGTGACTGACGGTGGAACAGTTCGCAGTGTTTTGCAACTCACCACGCAGATTTATAGACTGCCACCCCCCGTTGATCTTACACCTACTATCTGATCAAGAACTATGGGGATTGGCTCTACGGGACCAAATCCCATCGTCATTGATTTTCCCAAACTCCAGGGAGTAGTCTTTGTCCAAGGAGGACCAGTGGCCGATATCTTCGTATCGTATGCGTCAGCAGATCGAAACCGGATAAGCGTACTCGTCGAGCTACTCGAAGCCGAGGGATGGTCAGTGTGGTGGGACCGCGAACTCGTCGCAGGGGCTAGCTTCGAAGCGAAAATCCAGAGCGCACTTGACGAAGCAAAGTGCATTGTTGTGGCCTGGTCAAACAGTGCAATCGGATCAGCTTGGTGCCGCGACGAAGCTCAGGAAGGGCTCGATCGCGACATCCTCGTTCCCCTATGCATCGATGACGTGCGCCCGCCATTAGGATTTCGATCATCACAGACTGCTTCGCTTGCCGGTTGGCCAAACGAGCGTGCAGGTCTGGATAGGTTGCTACTGGGCATCCGCGAATGTGTGGGAACTGGCACGGTTCCGACTACCCCACACAACAACGCAACGAAGACAGCCATAGCGGTCATACCGTTTAGGAATCTGAGCAACGACCCCGAGCAGGAGTTCTTCAGCGAGGGGATTGCCGAGGACATTCTCAACGAGTTGGCAAAGAGCACCAATCTCACCGTACGGCCTTCGAGTTCGTCCTTCCTGTTCAAAGAGTCGAATCCGGACAGCCGTTCGATCGGCCGTCAGCTAAATGTCACCCACGTTTTGGAAGGCGCTGTTCGCAGAGCAGGAACACAGGTCCGAGTTACCGTTCGGTTGATCGATGTCGCCCACAATCAACCCATTTGGTCGGAGCGATATGACCATGAACTGGATGACGTGTTCGCGGTTCAGGACACAATCGCAGGCGAGATATTCTCAGCGTTAAGCATGAAACTGGAGCTTCGACACACAGATCGAGACATTCCCGATCCAGAGGCATATGACTCGTTCTTGCGCGGACGCTTTCATTTCAACCGAGCGAACTACGCGGAGGCAGAAAGATGGTTCGCGACGGCGATTGAGGCCTCACCGAGTAATGCGGAGGCCTGGGCGATGCGCGGACAAGTAAACGCCTTCCTTTCCGCCAACGGCATCTTGCCAAACATCGGACCCAACCGCCAGCTACGTCAGACCTTCATCCAACAGTCGTTGTCAATAGATGAAAGCAATGTAACAGCGCTGGCCAATCGCGCTTTGATGGATACTCATTACGTCGCTCGAGATTATCAGGCCGCGCTGGATGAGCTGGCCGAATTGAGACGGCTACACCCGAACAACGAGATTGTGCTCATGTATCTCACGTTCGTTTTGTCTACTCTGGGGCAAGCCGACCTGGTACATCGCGTGACTCAAGAGTTGATCCGCTTGTCGCCGTTCTCCGCGAACGCGTGGATGGTTCGCGTATACTGGGGCGGGTTACTCTTTGGACCCGTAGAACAAGCCGTCGTCGATCTTTCCGAGATGGACAGGTTGGGCTTAGCCGTTCCATTGGTCACTGCAGAGGTAGCGCTAGCGAATGGCGATCGCCTGAATCTCACAGGACCCGAGGCGCCCGACGATTGGCCTCCTGAGTTCTTTGCGCTTGCGAGTGCAACCGAAGCCTACTCCCTGGGCAACTATGACCAAGCAGCAAAGACCATCGCGCCACTGAAGCGTACCACCGGCTATGTACAGCACTTCATCACGATGCGTGTCGCGCTGTTAGAACGAAATCTCGACCTCGCATTCACGCATCTTCGCTCGGCTGTAGACGCAGCCGAGCAGTCCGCAATAGCCACCATCCATGGCTCAGTCCTTTTGCGCAGAATGTTCCCCGAGTTCTATTCCGATCCGAGATATGAACAATTGCTCCGGGACATCAGACTCGACACGACGTCGATAGCCGCAATAAGCATGCCCGAATTAGGGAACGTCTGAAGTATCGCGAAGTAGCTGTGCGTGCCACAAACGGAACCTAAAGCTCTATTACGTAACCGTCGGGATCTCGGACATAGGCGTACGCGTGGCCTGGATGATGCTCACCTTTCTCAATCAGCGCGCCTCCGTGTGCTTCAACGACCTCGATCGCCTCATCCAGTTCTGTATCTACCCGGCGAAACCCGAAATGTGCGACACCAGCGCTTACACCCGCCCGATCGCGCTCAGCTCCATCTTCGTTTAGCGTGATAAGGTCAGTTGTTCCGGGCGTATTGAGAAACACCATCTTCGGGCCGTCTCGAAACCGTTCTTCCAGACCAAACGCTCCCTTGTAAAAGGCTAGCGAACGTTCGAGATCACGAACTACGAGGTGTATATGGGTCAATCCTTGGGTCTTTATCATCGTCAAACACCTATTGGTGTGTTAACGCGATTCTATACTGACATGCGGCGAGTGGGAGCAACAGGCGAGCTGTTGTCGGTTACCATTGGAATCTCGGTGATCGCTCGAGAGGCCTCTGGATATGCTTGCCACGCTAATACGATGATTACTTGCTACATCGAATATCAAATCGATCCATACCAGGTGGATAGCTTCCGAAAATTTTGTGAGGCGTGGATACCGATCATTCAGAATCACGGCGGGACACACCACGGCTACTTCCTGCCAAAGGAAAGTGCGAGCGACATAGCACTCGGTCTGTTTTCATTCGAATCTCTTGCGGCTTATGAGCAGTATCGGCAGGCGTGTAGAAACGATCCAGACGCAAAGGCCGCGTCAAAAATCGCATCAGATACCAGATGCATTATCAGGATCAATCGTCAATTTCTGGAGCCAATGCTGCCCTAACGCCGCATTCGGCGAATCACAATCCCTCGATCCCGAAACACTTGAGTCGTCAGCATGGCAAAGAGATTGTGCTAGCGAAACTCCCTGCTCAGGCCATGAGCACTTTCCGGTGAATGTCGAGCAGTTCAATGATTGTGTGTTCGGGCCTCCGCCCAAAACCGCACTCGGTAGCCACATCGTAGCCAGATATGTACTTATTGGCTGTGGCAATTCGCTCGCGAGTGCCTGCTTCACCGTCCGTGTGGTGTACTAAGCCCATCACCAACTCTGTAGATCCGATATGAAGGCTAGATAGAGATTCATAGTACCCATCATCGTTGCGGTCGCGCGGCACTGGAACATGGATGTAGTCAATATGACGCGGTGAGTCAGCACACAGAGAGTTAGCGAACTTCACACAGTTTCCAAGGTTAGTGGGTTCGATTACGTGTTTGTGGCCGGGATCTCCGTAGCACAGGTGAATGCCTGTGGTTACATGTTCAGGAATGTCGACCAACAGCTCTATCACGCGATCTATCGTGCCTTCGAACTTGTCTTCGTAGTGAAGTGGAAGGGCACCTGCATAGGCAATCACTTCTATGGCGACATCCCATTGAATAGCGAGTTCTTCGTGCGGGATGCCATTCAGAATCGCATCCAGCTCCTCTTTCATGATTGCAGTGTAAGCTCTTTCAATGCCGGCTCTGTCGGGGAGTGCCACAAAAGTGGAGATAACGGCAGTCGGAGTAGGAAGCGATACCTGAAACTCAGTACCAGGTGGGATTGTGCCATCCACTTTCAGCTTCTTAAATATCGAGTAGGACTTTAATGCTTCCTCCGCATAGCCAATTCGCTCGAAATGCAGACTCGACAAATTCACATCCGATCGCACTTGAAAGAGCATCTGCTCAGTGGGTCCGATGCCCGACTTCTCGAACGCGGGATGCCTGTCGAACACAGCTCCTTGCCATCCCACCCAGTTAGAGCGAACTCCGGATTCTCCATCTGGATAGCGTGGCGCGAGCGAACCAAGATGCTCGGACAAGGCGCGAAAAGCCGCTTCCGCGTCTAGTAACCCAAGACTTCCTACAAGATGAACTTTTCCAGCCATATTGCTCCTTCTTCTGAGAGGCAATCAGTAAGGTTCCAGTTGCATAAACGCCAACAGAGCGTCCAGGTCATCTTGGACCGTGTCGAACGCGGCTCTATTGAGTTGTTCTTTGTTGCACACTATGCACCGATGCAAGATCTGAAACCCCTTTTTGCCTCGCACCAGTTTGACTGGCTCCATCGGCCCACAGCAAACGGCCGCACGATCTCCTGGACGCACGCCATCGACGTGTAGCGACCACAAGCAGAATGGGCAGTGATTGCGGTAGCTTCCGTTCGTAACCGGCTCCACCAGCGCCCCACAGTGGGCACAGGTGAACCCCGCGTTTTCTTCTGATCTTGCCAAGTCCCGTCTCCATCCATGCAAAACATGAAAGGAAACGGGTTCGGTTCATTCTTACCGGAGCGGTTTCAGGCTTACCGAGGGAGAGGTCAATTCACCGCAACACTTTCGGCGTCGCGATTACTTTCGATTCCGACTTCATCAGAGAAATCGCATCTCTGAATCCGAACCTCGACCGACTTTGGTGGTTGTATCGGCCACTGTAATGCAGGGTGATTGCTGTGCCCCACATTCCACCGATAGACGTACACCCCGATTCACTGACTAAGGCGTCCTCCCCAATTTACGAGACTTGACGAAAATTCTTATCTAAGGATCCGATAGATTATCCCCACCATCGCACGCAACGACTTGATCCTAGCACTCATTTGACCGGTGTGGATCGCAAACGGGCGTTGCCAAGGCCGTTTCAAGGGTACGCCTTTTCGAGAGCGACCATCGTCCTTCGGGCAATGGCTAACGGCACTCAGTCGAGCACCAATCGTTGCCAGTGAGGTCGAGCCACCCAGGCCAGTCCTCGCCAATCACCGATCAGATCGTTATGGGCTACGAAATCGCCATGCCGCTCGAACGCATTTGAGTAACGATCAAATTTCACGTCGCTATCTGCCCGGCCGATCGGGCCGCCATAGCCATGCATGACCTCTGAGTGAGCATTCATCATCGCAAACGCATCGCGATCATTCTCTGTCCAAACCCGGAGACGTAACCGATCCGTCTTGAGCGCTAACATCTTAAAGCTGCGTATTTGGAGTATGACGCCAAAAGGTTACCTACCTGTGTTGCGCTACGACCGTTCAGCCGCATGCTGATGTCGAAAGCATCCGGTGTCGATGATGACGATACATCGAAAGCAGACATGGCGTTGTGCCGTACACGAGCTTCGGTTCCCTGCCAGTCTCCGCTGGACACGGTGTCCTTCGAAATAGGAGTATCGGAATATGGACGCTGCCCCGCCCGACATCTTCGTTAGCTATGCTGCTGCCGACCGCGAGCGGATACGTCCGTTGGTCGAATCGTTGGAGCGAGCAGGCTTCAACGTCTGGTGGGATACACGAATCGCCCCAGGGGCGGGATTCGACGCTGAGATTCAAGCGGCATTGGATGCGGCGCGCTGCGTGGTTGTTTTTTGGTCAGAGAACTCGGTCAATTCCGAGTGGGTGATCACGGAAGCCAACGAAGGCCTAGAGCGTGGGGTGCTGGTGCCCATCAGTATCGACGGTGCACGTCCACCATTGGCTTTCCGGCGCCGCCAAACTTTAGAGATCGTTGATCCGAAGACAGCAGCCAACGATGTCGTCGCCGCAGCGCGCGCGCAGATAGAGGGCAGTTCCGCTCAGATCCCATCACGGCATCGCCCGACAAGACCTGTTGCGCGGCGTCACTCGCCAGGGCTCGGTCTTGCGTACCTCGCGCTGGGTCTGGCGCTCGGAGCAGGTGGCATATTCTGGTTGTCTCAGCTCTTCCCGCAAGGTAGGGCACCCTCCGACCCCATGCGTATTTCCCTCGAACTCGATGGTTGGATTGTTGAAGAGCCCGTAGGCTTCGGAACCTCGATGGCAATGTCGCCGCTCGGTCGGACGATTGCTTATCTAGCCCGCTCGGCAACGGGCGAAACTGTATTACGACTCAGACACCTGGACCGGCTGAAGAGCATTACGCTGGAAGGAACAGAAGGTGCGGAGTTGCCATTCTTCTCACCGGATGGCACCCAGGTCGGCTTTTTCGATGGGGGGATAATCAAGCGCGTATCGATTGACGGTGGCGATCCCAGCATCGTTGCCACCCTAGAACGGCCAATACCCTTCGCTGCCAACTGGGGCGCAGATGAACAAATCATCTTCGCTGAGGAAGGCTCGGCATTGAAAACCGTGTCGGTGCGCAGTGGGGTGGTCGAGCCCCTCACAGAACTCGACGAAAGTCGATCCGAATATAGCCACCGATACCCTCACCATGTGGTTGGGCATGACGTGGTGCTGTTTTCTGTGTTGGCGGGTCCCAAACACGAAATCTTTGCGCTGAACCTGATCACCGGCGAACGCCGCTACCTCTTGGACGGCCTGTCCCCACGCTATGTCGAGACCGGTCACATGCTCTACGCGAAAGCAGAAAATCCAACGCAAGGCAGCATTTGGGCCGTGCCGTTCGACCCCGTCGCCATGGCCGTTACCGGCGACGCCCGGGCAATCCAAGGCGCGGTGGCAGGGCGCGAGGGCGCTGCGTATTTCGTCGGTCACAGAGGTCCGCTCGTCTATCTTCCAACCCAAGGAGACCCGGTGGCAGAGCTCATTTTGCTCGACACCGATGGCACTTCTCGACCTATAGCTAGAGGAACCTCATTTACAGACCCCCAAATCTCCAATAGCGGTCAGTCGATCGCAGTAGTACGAGCCGACGCCGGCATTGACACGGCATCCTTGTGGATCTACGACCTAAACACCGGTACATCGCGCCGGTTTGCAGATGCCGGCGCGTTTCCGGTGTGGGGCCCCAACGATGAATCCATCACGTTTGCGCGAACCAACGTTGGCTTAGTTGTACAACCCATCGATCATGAAGATTTAGCTCAAACGTTGGTCGCTGCTTCTGGTTTCGTCGTACCCCATGAATGGATCAACTTTGGGGAAACGCTACTGTTCACCGTAGCGCCTCCTGGTCACACGGATGTTGAGTCGGGCATTTATACGCTGGACCCGGGTCAGGAGCGACAACGGCATTTCAACTATCGACGCTCTGCGTTTCCGAGCGTCACCAAAGATGGTCGCTGGGTTGCCTTCTGCACCTGGAATCGTGGCGTCGTCGTTGGGCGTTTTCCCAACTTCGGCTCTGCGACCGTCGTGTCGGAAACCGGATGCATGCCTCAATGGGGCCCCGGCGACAAACAGCTTTACTTCCAAGAAGCCAACGCACTCTGGTCAATTGAAACCAGCGTGGGCGAAAACGTCGCGCTCGGAAAAAGAACCTTCATCGCAGACCTGGGCTTGCAGTGGTACAAGCGCTACGATGTAGACGAGGACGGACGCATCCTCCTCGCGAGAAGGTCGTATTCCGACCCGAAACCTCTGGTGCTGTTCGCAAATTGGGCAAACGAGCTTCAATGACCGCCCGCGGGTTTGGTGCACTGCACCAGTCCAGCGCACAGGTGAAACGCAGCTATGAGCCCACCCAACTCCCTGACGCTACGCAGCACTTCCCCGCAATTCCATCACCCGGTCGCGCAAGCGCGCGGCGGTTGCTTCCGCCGGTGCAAGCGCACGCCCAGCCACGACCTGAACGCGGCTCCAGAACCGTTTCGGACTCTTGAACGCGCCGTCCTGATGGCTGAAAAAGCTGCCCCAGAGCCCGCGCAACGCCATTGGAATCACCGGCACCGGCGTCGTGCTGAGAATACGCTCGATGCCCGCGCGGAACTCCGCAACCTCGCCGTCCTTTGTTAACGCGCCTTCCGGGAATATGCACAACAGGTCCCCCGCCTCGAGTGCAGCTTCGATCTCCTCGAACGCCCGAGCATAGGTCTGCGGATCTTCACGCTTGGAGTGAATCGGGATGGTCCGGCTGGTACGAAACACGAAGTTGAGTACCGGGATGTCGTAGATGGGTTTGAACATAATGAAGCGAATGGGCCGCCGCACCGCACCGGCAAGCAGCAGCGCATCTACGTACGTCACATGGTTGCAAACGATAACGGCAGCGCCTTCTTCCGGAACGTTCTCCAAACCTTCGTGGCGCACCCGGTACATCGTGTGGCTCAGGATCCACACCAGAAATCGCATCGCGAACTCGGGTACCTGATAGAACACGAACACGGATACCGCAACGTTCATCAGTACTACGGTGAGCAGAAAATCGGGAATGGACATGTCGAGCAGGCCGATCATCACGATCGCCGCCAATGCAGCCCCAACCATGAACAGCGCATTGATGATGTTGGTAACAGCGATTACGCGAGCGCGTCGATGTTCAGGGGTACGCGATTGCACGAACGCATAGAGCGGTACAATGAACATGCCGCCGAAGAAACCGATCAACGCCATGTCGATGAGCATTCGGGTCGTGCCGGGCGCCCCGAAAAACTCCGTCCATTCGCGAATAGCAGCAGGCTCCAGCGCCGAGATCGCAAAATAGAGGTCGATGCCGGCGACGCTCATGCCGAACGCCCCCATCGGCACCAGGCCGATCTCTACCCGGTTGCCCGAAAGCCGCTCGCATGCCAGCGAACCCAGCGCAATGGCAATGGTGAACACAGACAAAATCAACGTAACTACCGTGGTGCCACCGTAAAGATGCAGCTTCGTGAGGTTCGGAATCTGTGCGAGAAACGCCGACCCCAGCAGCCAGAACCACGAAATGCCGAGAATCGAGAGAAACACAGCATGATTTTCGCGCGCAAGGCGGATCAACGGCATGGTTTCGCGGATCGGATTGAACCCCACGCGTAGTCCCGCCGATTCAGCAGGCGCGGGGGCCACCGGAATGAATCGCGCTGCGAGATATCCGATCACCGCGATCGCAATCACCAGTACCGTGAGCCAGCCCGTCACGTTGTCGATCGCAGCGATTACGCCGCCGGCGAGCGTACCGAGCAGAATAGCAACGAAGGTACCCATCTCAATCTGAGCGTTGCCACCCACCAGTTCTGTGTCGTCCAGGTGCTGCGGCAGTATCGAATACTTGAGCGGACCGAAGAACGTGGACTGCACACCCAGCAGGAACAGTACCGTGAGCATCGCGTACACATTCTGAAAGTACACGGCGATACCGCCGAGCAGCGCAATGGCAATCTCCCCGATCTTGATGATTCGGATCAGGCGCGACTTCTCGTACTTGTCGGCGATCTGTCCCGCCGTGGCCGAGAACAGGAAGAACGGCAGAATGAACAGTCCGGCAGCGGCGTTTACGAACACATCGGTAAGGTTTGCCGCGATCAGACCGCTGTACACAAAAATAAGCGACAGCGCACTCTTGAACAGGTTGTCATTGAACGCGCCGAAGAATTGCGTGAAGAACAGGCCGCCGAATCGGCGCTGGGACAGCAGTCGGAACTGGCCGCTCATGTCGCAGTCCTCCGCGCGCTGCCACCCCATGCAAGCGGGCGCTCGCCTTCCACGATGGCGCGATGCATTACCCGCCGTTCGCCCGGATAGTCGTTCAGTGGATAGTGCTGCACACGGGCGTTGTCCCAGATCGTCAGCGTACCCGGTTGCCAGCGCACCCGCGTGCAGTATTCGGCCTGGGTTGCGTGCTGCTGCAGATAGTCGATCAACGGCACGCTCTCCGTGCGCGTCCACCCGGCGAACCGGTGCGTGTGGATTGCACTCAGATACAGTGCAGGACGGCCCGTTACCGCATGCCGGCGAACAACCGGATGGACCGCTTCGCGCGACGCATCCGACGGCGCTGGGCGATCGCCGGCCACGCCCGCGTGGGCACCGGTGGTTGCGTGTACCATGTCGGACGTATTGATGCCGTCGAGATTGGAAAGTGTTGTCTGCATACCTTTCGACAGTCCGGCGAATGCACCGGCCATATCCGCAAATAATGTGTCGCCGCCAGTCTGCGGAACTTCCACCGCCAGCAGCAACGTCGCCGACGGAGGTCGCGCCAGATACGACGTATCGGAGTGCCAGGCACCACCAAAGTTGAACCGATCGCCCGGTTCCTTGCGTATTTCCACCACCAGAGGCTCATCCGGCAGGCCGTTCGCAAACGGGTAATCAACCGGCGTGCCAAGCGCCGACGCCACGCGTACCAGCGACGACGCCTCAAGACGCTGGTTGCGCCACACCAGCACACCGTGCTCCGCAAGAGCCGCCTGCAGCACGGACGCATCACACCGGTCTGCCGGAACATCCGTCTCGACCCCGAGCGCGCCCGGCAAAGCACGCCAGGTCGGCGATGTCCCCGTATCAGTGCGGGACGTCGCCACGGATCGTTACACGATGCATGCGCCGGTGCTGGCCAAAGAAGTCGTTCACCGGCTTGTGCTGGGTGGTGCAATTGTCCCAGATGGCCAGCGTACCGGGCTGCCAACCCAGTCGTACGGTGAATTCGGCACGCGTCACGTGCTCATGAAGAAATGCGAGCAGCCGCGCCGATTCCAGGGCCGACACGCCGTCGATGCGCGTCGTGAAGAGCGGATTCACGTACACGCCCTTGCGACCGGTTTCCGGATGCGTGCGCACAAGTGGATGCAATACCGGCGGGTTGTCGGCAATGGCATCCGCCAGTCGCGCCTCGCCACCCGGTTCGGCAAGGCTTTCGCGGAATCCGTGCCGGAAGTCGTGTTCTGCAACAAGCCCATCCAGAAGCGTGCGCATCGGCGCGGATAGCCCCTCGTACGCGGCCACCGCACTCGCCCAGAGCGTATCGCCGCCAAACTCCGGAACCACCAGCGCGTGCAGCAGCGTGAACGACGGCGGCGTTCTGGAGAACGTCATGTCCGAGTGCCAGAGTTCAATCTTTGAAGGTTTGTCCGGCAAGCTTTCCAGAATCTGCACGTCGCCATCCGTGACCGCAGTGTCGTACGCCGGATGCGGCAGCACGTCGCCGAACATTCTGGCGAACCGGCCAAACTCGTCCGCGGTTAGATCCTGGTCGCGTAGAAACACCACGTCGTAGCGGTGTACGGCCTCGCGCAGCCATGCCCCCGCGTCGTCGGATTCCAAACTACCCGCATGCGCGACGAGCCGACGCACATCCACACCTTCCACAAACGCACCCAGCGTGCCCGACGCACGTGTGCAACGCATGCCCATACTTTCCAAGTCCGTTCCGCTTCGACACAATCGTGCTGCGATTATCGCCCGCAAAGGGCTGGGAGCAACACGAGCGCGAGCCAATTGTGACGGAAGGAGTCATTCAATTCGCCTACGAACTGGAACCGGCGGACGTTGCACTGCCCGATCCCGTGCGCGCACCGTTTGCGGCCTGGCGAACGCTGCTGCAGC
Organism: Candidatus Azotimanducaceae bacterium; assembly: GCA_965216695.1. Lineage (GTDB taxonomy): Bacteria > Pseudomonadota > Gammaproteobacteria > Pseudomonadales > Azotimanducaceae. The sequence continues at coordinate 1,858,113 of OZ244212.1, forward strand.
GGCAGGCCCTGTTGGGCCAGACGCCGGAACGTTACGGAGGGCTCGGGTACGGCAACGTCAGCGTTCGCGAGAGCCAGAACACCTTTGTAATCACCGCCAGTCAGACGAGCGGCGAACCCTGCCTGCATCCGGAACAACTGGTGCGAATCATTCAGAGCGACCCCGACAGCTTCCGCGTCCGCGCGCTCGGCCGGCGGCCGCCGTCTTCGGAAGCGATGACGCATGCGTGCATATACGCGGCGGATCCCGACGTGCAGTGGGTAATGCACGTGCACAGTGCCGATCTCTGGTCCGCGCGCGCAAGATTACAGTTGCCGCGAACCGCTGAAGCCGTCGGCTACGGCACGCGCGACATGGTCGAGGCCGTACGAACGTTGCTCACCGACCACCGTATGCGGCCACTGTTGTTCGCAACCGACGGTCACACGGACGGTATCTTCGCTATCGGCGGAACGGCGGCCGATACCGGCGCGCTCCTCCTCGCTTACCTGGCGCGCGCACTGGAGCCCCAAGCCGCAGGCACAACGTCATGAGTACCCAAAGCGGTCCGCCGATTCCTGCTGCCATTGTCTGGCACAACAACGCACTACAGCTGCTGGACCAGACCCGGCTGCCCGGTCATGTCGCCTACCTGCCGATACAAACCGCGGAGGACGTCTGGGGCGCAATCCGCCGGCTGTCCGTACGCGGCGCACCCGCCATCGGGATCGCCGCTGCGTACGGGCTGGTGGTAGCGATGCAGGCTGCCCGCGACGCTGGTACGGCGGTTCGGGAACCGGCCGTATTCCGCACCGAGCTTGCCCGAGCCGGGGCCTACCTGAAATCGGCCAGGCCCACGGCCGTGAATCTGCAATGGGCCGTCGAACGCGTAATCCTCCGAGCAGACGCAGAACCGACGATTCACGCAATCACCGACGAAGCCTGTGCGATTCACGCGGAGGACATCCAGATCTGCCGCGCGATCGCCGAGAATGGCAGCGTTCTGATAGCACCGAACGACGGCTTACTCACCCACTGCAACGCCGGTGCGTTGGCCGTGTCCGAACTCGGAACCGCCACCGCGCCCATGTATCGGGCGCACGAGATGGGCGTTCCATTCCACGTGTATGTCGACGAAACCCGGCCGCTGTTGCAGGGCGCGCGCCTGACCGCGTGGGAACTCGACGCGGCCGGTATTGCTACCACGTTGATATGCGACAACATGGCCGCAACGCTGATGTCCCAGGGCCGGATACAAACCGCCCTTGTCGGCACAGATCGCGTGTGCGCCAACGGCGATGTCGTCAACAAAATCGGTACGCTGGGCGTTGCGGTACTGTGCAAGCACTTCGGCGTGCCACTGTACGTCGCCTGTCCCGGCTCCACGTACGATCCCCACACGCCAACGGGCGCAGACGTCGAGATCGAAGAGCGGGACGCCGAGGAAGTGCGATCCGGGCCGGCCGCCCAGGTGCCGGTCTACAACCCGGCATTCGATGTGACGCCCCGGGCTCTGGTAACCGGATTCGTTACCGAGCGGGGCGTTCTACCTCACCCCGCGGCGCCGTAGCAGGCTCAGCCAATCCATTCAGACTCGGTTCAGGCTGCATGTGCATGATGGAAACTTCCGCGAATCCCGCCCGGCGCGGATACAGAGGCAGAACAAGAGGTAGCCGATCATGCGACAAACCATTCTCACCCTGACACTCATTGCAGCCCTGCCTCTGGCGCTGGGCGCGGCAGCGACTGCTGAAGCCCGCGACAACGGTTACCGAAATCATGGTCACGGCTACTCCGGGCACAGATCGCGCGGGCATCATCGTTCCTTCAACCACCGCCGGCACCATCGTTCGCACTATCGCGGCCACCGCGGCCACCACCGTTCGCACTACCGAGCGCGGCACCATGGCTACGGCCACTACCGTCCCCGGCACTATCGCCACAGTGGCTACGGCCATCGAAACTATCGCTACCGCCACGGCCATGGCCACGGCGGCTACCTGCTCGGCGGTCTGGTCGTAGGTTCCTTGCTGTCCCACGCGTATCACCGCGATCGCTACTACGACAATGGCAGCTACGATCGCGGTTACTCGCGCGGCTACCGGGACGGTACCGTATCGGGTGGTCCCACGCGCATCATCCACGAGAGCGCCGTACCGGGACGCCACCTGTTCAGGGACGCCAACGGCAACTGCTTCGACAAGACCGTTGCCTCCGATGGCACCGAACTGCTTACGGAGCTGCCGCCCGAGGCGTGCGCCTGGTAACGCCTTAGCGCACACCGCGGTACCATGCGGCGATGGCTGACGAATCGACCGCCATTCGTGCAAGCTCCGCCGGTCCCGCAACCGTAGAAAGCCTGGGCGCAGACCTTATGCGCCTGGGTGTCGCATCCGGTTCTACGCTGATCGTACACAGCTCGCTGTCCCGCCTCGGCTGGGTGGCAGGCGGGGCGCAAGCCGTTGCGGAGGCACTGCTGCAGGCGATCGGTCCATCGGGGACGCTGGTGATGCCCGCACACACGTCCCATCTCACGGAACCCAGCCGTTGGCAGCACCCACCTATCCCGGAAGCCTGGTGGCCGGTGGTCCGCGACCATCTTCCGGCCTACGATCCGGCAACCACACCAACCCGCGATATGGGTGCCGTGGTGGAGTGTTTCCGGACCTTCCCGGGCACCCTTCGAAGCGCCCACCCGCACGCGTCGTTTGTGGCACTCGGACCGCTCTCGATCGATATCGTCGGGGAACATCTGCCGGGCTGCATGTTCGGGGACGCATCACCGATCGGCCGCCTGTACGAGCTTGATGCGCAGGTATTGCTGCTGGGCGTGGGGCACGGCAATAACACGAGCATTCACTTGGGCGAATACCGCGCCGACTTCCCCGGCAAGACCTTTCACGAAGAGGGCGCGCCGATGCGCGTCGACGGCGAACGGCGATGGGTTACCTTTCGCGATCTCCAGGTGAACGACGACGATTTCGAGGCGCTGGGCGCCGCATTCGCCGCAACCGGCAAAGAACGCACGGGGCGGGTGGCCCAAGGCGACGCCCGTCTGATGAACGTGCGCGACATCGTCGATTTTGCCACCGCCTGGTTTCCTGAAAACCGTCGCCCGGACGAACCCGCGTGAGCCGGTATCGCGCACCAGCGCCGAGATCCGCGCCTTACATTACGCCCACGGGACACGCTCGCTTGACGGCCGAGTTGAAAACACTCTGGCAGCGGGAACGCCCCGCAGTCGTGAAGAAGGTTTCGGAAGCCGCAGCGCAGGGGGACCGTTCGGAAAACGCGGACTACATCTACGGTAAGCGGCGTCTGCGCGAAATTGACCGACGGATTCAGTATCTGTCCAAACGGCTCGACGCGCTCACCGTTGTTGAGCGCTCACCGCCGGACAAGGCCAGCGTCTACTTTGGTGCGTGGGTACAGATCGAAGACTCGGACGGCAATCGCCGGCAGTATCGCCTAGTGGGTCCCGACGAGTTCGACATGCACGACGACTACATCAGCATCGATTCACCGATGGCACGCGCGCTGCTGAAACGCCGAACCGGCGATGTGTTCACACTGCGTACAGGTGCCGTGGACGATGATTACACGGTACTGTCGGTTTCCTACGACCCGGCCTAGCCGCCGTACGACCCGACGCCGGTTCTACGATCAACAATCAAAACGGAGTCTCCCTCATGCGAACCACGCTCCTAGGCGCCGCCCTCATACTCGGCGCACTCACGACCGCCGCGACCGCCGTCGCCCGGCATCACGGCGATGGTCACGAAGGCGCCGGACAGCACGGCAAAGCCATCGACATCGCCGCGGCGAAAGCCAAACTGGACACTGCGTTCAAAGCGGCTGACACAAACGGCGATAACAAACTTACCGCCGGTGAGTTTGCCGCCGCAGACCTGCCGCGCCGGGGACACCACGGACACCACCGGCGTCACCACAAGCACAAGCACATGCACGCGCGTAAAGGGGCCAACGGCGACGCAGAACGCTACGACCCGTGGCAGCGCCACTACGGCGAACTTTTCGACGCGCTGGATACCAGCGGCAACGGCGAACTGTCGCGCGATGAAGCGGCACCAGCCAAGGTTCGTGACGCTATGAAGGCGATGCACCGCTCCCACATGTTCGAACGCGCAGACGCGGACAATAACGGCGTGGTTACCGCCGATGAGTTCGGCGCGCGACGCATCGAACGCCTTGAAGGTATGGATGCAAACTCCGACGGCGTCGTGAGCGTCGACGAGCGCAAGGAAGCATGGAGGCGATGGAAGGAGCGTCGGAGCGAATCGAAAGACGGTTAATCCGACGCCACTGTCCCGTGGGGCTGCATTCGAGTTTAATGCAACCATGAACGTTCACCGGTTGCGCGCAACCCATGCGCTCGAAGGCACCGTGCGGGTTCCCGGCTCCAAGAGCCTGTCCAACCGCGCGTTGCTGCTGGCCGCTTTGGCTCCCGGCACGACCCGTCTGCACGGGTTGCTGGAGAGCGACGACACCGTCGCGATGCGCTCAGCCCTTACGGCTCTGGGTGTGGATGTGAGCGGTGATTCCGCGACCTGCACGGTTCAAGGCGTTGGCGGCACGCTACGCAGCAGCAAGCCGATTACGCTCGACCTGGGGTTGGCCGGAACGGCGCTGCGTCCGCTGGCGGCGGCACTCGCCGCCGGTACCGGCGAGTTCACACTGGACGGAACGGCGCGCATGCGCGAGCGGCCCGTGAACGACCTGGTGGACGCACTGCGCAGCCTCGGCGCGCAGATCGACTATCTGCACGACGACGGTTACCCGCCGCTGCGTGTTTCCGGTCGCCTGCTGCGCGGCGGCGAGGTGAAGATCCGCGGCAATGTGTCCAGCCAGTTTCTAACGGCGCTTCTAATGCTCGGACCGTTGTTGCCCGAACCGCTCACGGTACAGGTTGTTGGTGACCTGGTGTCCAAGCCGTACATCGACATTACTGCGCATCTGCTCCGCCGCTTCGGCGCGTCTGTGGACACAGGCGATTATCAATCACTGCGCGTGGAGCCTACCGGCTACCAGTCGCCCGGCGATCTGGACATAGAGGCCGATGCGTCCTCTGCTACCTACTTCCTAGCAGCCGGCGCCGTGCGGGGTGCCGGTGTTACGGTGGAGCGGCTCGGCACCGACAGCGTTCAGGGCGACATCGCCTTCGTAGACGCGTTGGAGCAGATGGGCGCGCAGGTAACGCGCCGCGGCGACTCCCTGTCTGTGGCACCCGGCGACGAGCTACGCGGCATCGACGCCGACATGAACCACATTCCGGATGCGGCAATGACCGCCGCCGCAATCGCCGTCTTTGCCGACGGACCGACGCATATCCGCAATATCGGCAACTGGCGCGTGAAGGAAACCGATCGCCTGCAGGCTATGGCGAACGAACTGCGTAAAGTGGGCGCAGCCGTGGAGGAACACACAGACAGCCTTCGGATTACCCCGCCCGCGCGTCTGACTCCGGCGCGGATCCGTACCTATGGCGACCACCGCATGGCCATGTGCTTTGCGCTGATGAGCCTGGGCGGCATCGACATCGAGATCGAAGACCCGGGCTGCGTGAACAAGACCTTCCCAACCTTCTTCGACGTGTGGGAGCAGGCGGCGCACCGCTGAGCCAGCCGAGCGCACACCTAACGCCGCACGGCAGCCCTATTCGACGTTCGCGCCGCCCCATCGATCCACGAAGGAGACCGCTTGCGCATCCAGGCGCTTGGCGCGGCGCAATCGCGCCCCGTGGGTGTACGCAACCGGCAGCATCACGGTTACGGTCGTTGCGTCCGGCATCTCCAGAATGTGTTTAACGCGCGCCTGTTGCCCCGACAGTACGGTGGTCCAGGTTGCGCCGAGTCCGCGCGCCCGCAACGCCAGCATGAACGACCACGCCGCCGGCAGAATGGAGCCGAAAAACGCAACCTGCGCACCCGCCTGTGACTCCCAGCCGGGCCTCGTATCGGCGTCATCCTCCATCGCCGGCTCCGCGGAGGGTGGTTCACCATCGACGCACACAAACGCCAACACCGGCATGCGCGCCAGGTTATCGATCAGCGCGCGTTGCGTGGCTTTGATCTCAAGGCCGCGATCCCGGGCCAGCGAATCGAGCAGTTCTCGGTAAACGTCCGCGAGGCGGGTCTTCTGTGCAACGTCGCGCACAAAAACGAAGCGCCAGTTTTCGCCACCCAAACCCGTAGGCGCCTGGGTCGCCACGTCGACGCATTCGTGCAGCACCGAAAGCGGCACATCGCGCGTGAGATCCAGTTTGCGGCGGACCGACCGGGCGGTTCCAAGCACGTGGTCAACAGCATCCAGAAGCTCGGGCTCCAACGCAGTGTCGCTGCGGAAAGCGTCGTCGTTCATTGATCTGATCCTGCAGGCGCAGATTCCGCCGGCCGACGGCTCGGCTGCAATCGTATGCGCGGTTTGGCGGTAGTGCGCGCCGCCGTTCTGAACGCCGTGAGCACCTGTTGCGCGATCAGCCCTGCCCTCGAATCTGCTCGCGAATCTGCCGGCGAATCTGTCGTCGATTCTGCACCCATCTGCGGTTCCGTCGACACAGCGTCCGGCAATACGCACAAGCCCAGCAGACACCAGGCGAATGCGGGCGCGTCCACGTCTTTCGGCATGCGTCCATCGGCAACCGCCGCCTCGATCAACGCCACCAGCGCGCTCAGCGCATCCGACGGTTCGCCAGTGTCCGGCAACCCTTCAAGCGCCTGCCAAAGAACGAGCCGGGCCGCGGAAGGCGTCATGCGTGCGCACACCGCCTCCACCCAGTCTTCCACCCTTTCGTGGTCGCCCGAAAACAACACGTCCAGCTCCGTAGCGATCGCATGCGCGAACATGCCCTCTTTGTCGCCGAAGTAATGGTAGATCATCCGCTTGTTGACGCCGGCTTCACGCGCGATCCGGTCCACGCGCGCTCCCGCCAGACCGTACTTCTGAAATTCATCTACCGCTGCCCGCAGCAATGCCGACCGGGTGACGTCGGGATCCTTCACGTTGTGATTAACCAAACGGTTACTCCGTGTACGACTCGGTTGTCGAGACACCCGAACGACCGTCCCGAAAGACCTCGTAACCAAACAGTTAGTTACTATACACTTTTCAATCGGTTGCACAACGTACGCCGAGGACGACTGGCGTATCGCTCATAACTCATTGCCGCTGTTATATTTTTTATTTCGCCGCCAGCACGGCTATGATCAGCGTGCGCGCAGATCAATTAAATAAATAGTTAGTTACTGAAGTGTCGACCTCCGCAGCTCGTCATGGTATAACGGCCGAATCATCCCCGCAGACCTCAGGGAGAGCACCCCGCGATGAGAATCAATGTACTCCGTATCCCAACCCTCCACCTCGTTTTGCCGGCGCTGGTTGTCACCGCGCTGCTGACCGCCACGCCGTCTCAGACCCACGCGGCGTCGAAAACCGAGATCGATGCCCGCGTTGCCGCGGCACTGACCAAGCTTTACGACTCACACCCGGCAGCCAAGTCCCTCATGCAGAAGGCCGCGGGGGTTCTGATCTTTCCCCGCATCTTCAAAGGCGGCTTCGGCATTGGCGTGGAGTACGGTGAAGGCGCTCTAATCGTCAACGACACCACCGTCGACTACTACAAGGTGGCTGCCGCATCCGCCGGGTTGCAACTCGGCGGCCAGGCCAAAACCGAAGTCGTGATGTTCATGACCAACGACGCGCTGAACAACTTCCGGCAGAGTGACGGCTGGGAAGCGGGCGTGGACGGCAGCGTGGCGCTGCTAACCGTTGGCGTGGGCGGCGAATTCGACACGCACAACATTCAGGATCCGATCATTGGTTTCGTGTACGGCAACAAAGGTTTGATGTACGACCTTTCGTTCGAAGGCACCAAGTTCTGGCGTACGAAGAAGTAGCACCCCATGCGCTTCCTCCGCTGGTTTGTGCTGCTGCTGGTAATTCTGATCGCGGTTCCGCCGCTGTGGTTCCGCCTGTTTCCGGAACAGCCAAGCGATCTGCCACCAGCCGGCAAACCGGTGCCTCTGCCCGGGCGCGACGCGACCGTAAACGTGCTGGACACCGGTAACGGCCCCGCACTAGTGCTCGTGCACGGCCTGCCGGGCTCCGCCTACGATTGGCGAGCGCTTCAACCGGAACTCGCGGAACGCGGCTTCCGGACCATCGCATATGACCGCGTCGGTTACGGCCGCTCGTCGCCGCGGGCGGGGGACGACTTCACGGTAACTGCCAATAGCGATGATCTGAGGGCGCTGCTGGAGACGCTGCAGTTGAACGACGTGACGCTGGTGGGCTGGAGCTACGGCGGCGTGATGAGCATGCAGATCGCCAACGACGATCGCGTTGGGCGGATCGTACTGGTTGCGTCGGGTGGTCCCAGTTCCGATGTCGACCTACCGCCTGACCCGTCTGCGGCGATGCGGCTGCTGTTCTCCAAACCCGTACTGGCGTGGCGCTCTGCCGTACCGCCCATGTCGCGATCCCTGCAAGCCGTGCTGAGCGAGCAGGCGTTCAGCGGTACTCCCCAGCCGACATGGTGGCTCCAGGATCTGGCCGCCAACTTCCAGCGCTGGGACACGGTGGTTGCCTATCGCAGCGAGATCTTCGCCGACGCCGACAGCGAATCCCTGAAGATTCGCGAGATCCGCAAACCCGCCCTGATCCTGCACGGCGACGACGACCGACTCGCGCCCGTGGCGATCGGCCGCTATCTGTCGACGGCGATCCCCGATGCCCGATACGTCGAATTGCCGGCGGGATCGCACATGCTGCCGATTACGCACGCCACGGAGTTGGCGGATCACGTAGCCGAATTTTCGCGCACCCCGCTCTAACGCGTCAGGCGCTACGCGAAACCGCAAAGCCGATGCTGGGGAAGTGCACCACCACGTCGCCCGCCTGGTCGTCCGAACGCGCAATCGCAATCTCTTCGGCTGTGTACCGCACCAACTCGCCGAGGATGGGATTTCGACCATAGTCCGTTGCCGAAACCGCGACGGCATCACCCGCCCGCAGCTCACCGGCAATACGGCGGTCAACGTCTGCAGCAGGCATGTCCGGCGTCGCCGATGCGCCCTCTGCCAGCGCCTGCTCTGCGTCGAACTCGGCGAAGGTGCCATGCCCGAACGCTGCGACCCGCTCCATGTACGCCTGAACTTCGGGGTAGCCATCAAAGAAGCCTTTGTTCGCCGGATTGCCCGCCACGAACCACAAGCAGTGGTACACGCTGAAATCCGCGATGGATGGCGCAGCGCCGAAGAGGAAAGGATCGCGCAGCGACGCGTTGAGCGACCCGAGATACGCCTGGAAGTGCGCCATAGCCGTATCAGGCGGTATGGAAACGATCGGCGCACCATCGGACAACTCCGCACGGTCTTTCTGAAACGCTTCCATGTCGCCCACCTGGCCCATCTGAGCAGCGAGCGCGTCGGGCCGGAAGTTGAGCGCAACCACAATCCGGAAAAATTCCGAATCTGCCCACTGCGCGGCGCGCTCCGCGGCAAATCCGGTTGCGAAAAGCGTCCGGTCCTGCGCCAGGTCGGCCAGCCGGCGCGCAATGATCTGTGAATCACAGAACACGTTGGCGCCGATCTGCATGATGGGTGTCTTCCGGTAACCGCCGGACAGCGGCATCAGGTATGGGCGCGGCATGATCGGAGGAATGATCACCGAACGCCACTCAAGGTTCAGGTAGCCGAGCAGTACCCGAATCTTCTCCGAGAACAACGACGGCGGGTAGTGATGCAGAATCGGGGACATGCGTTCTCCTCGCGGCTACGCGAACATGCCTGAGTGGCGGCGCTCTAGGTCGAGCAGAAATCGCTTGGTATCCAGACCGCCGCCGAACCCTGTCAGCGAGCCGTTCGCACCGATTACCCGATGGCACGGCACAACAATGGCTATGGGGTTGGAACCGTTGGCCGCGCCCACCGCGCGCACAGCGTTCGCATTGCCGATCGACTGCGCTATGGCGCCGTAGCTGCAGGTTTCACCATAACCGATCTCGCGTAGCGCCGCCCACACCTGGCGCTGAAAGTCTGTGCCGCGCGGCGCCAGCGGCAGGTCGAAGTTTTTGCGCGTGCCCGCGAAGTATTCACCAAGCTGCTTAACCGGCTGCGTGAACAGACCGTCGCGGCGCTGCCAGCTGGGATCGGCGCCGCGGGCTTTAGCACCGCTCGAGAATCCGAGATGCGTCAACGATTCCCCGTCACCAGCGAGCAGCAAAGGTCCCACCGGAGAGTCCATGAATGTGTAGAAAAGCGTTTGGTCAGGCATTCGACGCCTCCTCCATATCGTTGCTGGTCACAGGGGTCGACGCGAGTTTCCGCCACAGGTACATCACGGCGTAACCACGCCACGGTGACCAGGCAGAGGCGAGCCGTTTGGCCCGACCCGGTGTAGTCTGAAGCGCTTTCAGCACGCCCCAGTCGCTTTCGAGAAACGTGTCGGGGTCACGCGCGACCCGCAGCGCGATGTATCCCGCCGTCCAGGGTCCTATCCCAGCAATTGCGTGAAGACGCTGCGCGAGCGCATCCGAGTCTGCACCGTCGTCCAGCGTTATCTCACCCACCTCAACCGCCTGCGCCAGCGACTGGATCGCCGCGCCCCGTGCGCGCGGCATACCAATGCGCGAGGGATTCACGCGAGCCAGCTCGGCCGCGGTCGGAAATGCACCGTCGAACAGCTCCATCAGCTTGGCGGCCAGCACTGTGGCGCGATCGACGCTCACCTGCTGACCCAGAATCGCCCGTACCGCCGTTTCAAAACCATCCCAGGCTCCGGGGAGCCGCACGCCCGGCGAGCGTTCGACCACGTCGGCGAACGTTGCATCACGGCCAAGGTGCGCGTCGATCGAGTGCGAGTCGGCATCCAGGTCGAACATTCGCCGAACCCGCGCAAGTACGTCAGCCAGCGGCAACCGGGATTGCTGCGGATAGCGCACCTTCAGCGTCGCATCACCCGCGGTTCCTTTGACGACGTGCTCGACCTCCAACCAACGCATACGGTCGTCTGCGCAGGTCAGCAACCGCCGGTACGTGTGCCCGTCAACCTCTTCCACACCATAAAGCGCTCGCCGGTCGAAGTAGTCGAACATCCAATCTGCCTGGTACGGACCGACAATCGGCAGGCACACCTCCACGGTCTCATGGCCACCGCGCGCCGCCCCACCGCGCCTGATCTCGCTCGGACTAGCGCCGTACGCTTTCTGAAACTGGTGGTTGAACGCGCGCAGGCTCCCAAAGCCCGCGAGCATTGCAACCGCCGTCATCGAACAGTTCCCCCGGTCCAGCAGCCGCTTGGCGAGTTCCACGCGCGTTACGCGCGCTACGGCCGCTGGTGTAGCACCGAGTTCTGCGCGGAACAGACGCGTCAGATGACGCTCGCTCATACCCAGCCGCGCGGCAAGTTCGCCCACCCGATGCTCGTTCAGAAATCCGGCGTCGATCAGTCGCAGCGCCCGCACCACCTGCTGGCCGCCGGGGCGCCAGTATGACGGCCGCCTCGCGGACTCCGGCCGGCACCTCAGACACGGGCGGTAACCCGCCTCCTGCGCCGCCGCCGCGGAAGAAAAATAGCGCACGTTCTCCGATTTCGGCGCCCTCGCGGGACAGATTGGGCGGCAGTAGATTCCCGTGGTGAGCACCGCGGTAAAGAAGCGTCCATCGAAACGCGGGTCGCGCGCCAACCGTGCGCGCTCGCAGACGGCGGGATCGGGGATCGGCGTTTCAGCTGCTGCCGGCATTTTAAGTCGTCCGAGCAATTCCACGTAGAGCAACCCACTATAGCCCGCGGCGCGCGCGAAACTCGCAAAATTCAGACATAAAACAAACGTGATTCGCTGCGCACCGCGAACACCGCAACGGGATGTACGTATGGTCCACCGATTACGGTGACCGTAGCATGAAAGCCAATCGGCGCGTGGGGAATGGTTTGTTACAACAGGTCAATGGCGACATTCTAGAAAGTCGCGCACAAGTGATTGTGCAGGGTGTGGCGCCCGGTGATCACTTCAATCAAGGCCTTGCACTCGCGCTGCGTGAGCGCTATCCGGCGATGGCCAAGGATTTCCGTCACTACTGCCATGTTTCACATCCCGCCCCGGGCGAGCTGTGGGCGTGGGGTGCTGCAGACGGCAAGCGAATCGTTAACCTCCTAACCCAAGAACCTGCACCCACAAAGAAGGGCCACCCGGGAAAGGCGAGCACGAAGAACGTCAATCATGCCCTTCGCAAGCTCCGAGCGCTCATCAGCGAAGAGCAGTTTTCCAGCATCGCTCTACCCCGCCTCGCCACCGGGGTCGGCGGCTTGGCGTGGAGCGACGTGTTCGAGCTCATCGAGAATCACCTTGGAGACTTGGACATTCCCGTTTACGTTTACGAGACTTACCAACCGGGTGTTCGGGCGAACGAACGCGCCGCGAAGCCGTGAGAGAACTCATTGCCCACGGGCGATTCGCCAACGCTGAGCATGCGCGCCGACCGTCAGGATCGGAATCGGCGTTTCACTTACAGGCGGCATCGATGGTAATCCGCGAGAATCTTCAGAAAACTGCCCACTACCGCGGCTAAATTCACAAATTCCAGATAGGGAACGGATATCATCCGGCTTCGAGCACGACGTTGGCAACGATGATATCCAGAACCCCAGGACTGCAACGCCGGACACGCCGGCTAACCCACCTCTGTTGATCGCGCAACCTCGCGCCGCGAGAAGCCGTTGACCATTCCAGACAATCCGCTGGCCGCCGCACGGCAGTCCGCGACGCCGCAGCAGCGCACGGTACAGGTGCCGGTACGAGTGCGCCGGCCGTGGCTCGCAGCACCAAACGCCGAGTTGGTAATCGCGGAATATACGTTTCCGGCAGCCGCGTCCGCATCGAACACCGCCGAGGACGCAATACCTCTGATCCGCGCGGCCGGCGTTACCGTCGATCCGCGCCAGCCGGTTCTGCTTTCACCATTAGCGATCGCAAAACCCTGGGGGCGCGAGATCTGGTTTACCGGGCTCGAACGGCGCGGCGAATGCAGTGTGATGATTGGCGAAAAAACCCTGCCACTGGCAACGTACACTGCGCTGGCTCCAGAGTTGATGTTTGCCAACGCGCCGATCGTGCTATTGAAAGAGCTGGACCCGAGTCCGGAGCCGATGCGTGGCGATCTGTACCTGGAAGTGCACGCGCACAAACGCGAGGTGTACGTGGTAACGGCGATCGACCGAGCCGCGTGGCCGGACGGCAACGGCGCGCTGCGACTGGGCGTCGATGCGGCAACCCGTGCACGCTTCAGCGACGACGACGCGTTTCGCGGTGCGTTCCTGGAGGCCGTACAGCGCTACGAGCGGATACGTCGCCGCATCGACGCTGCACCCGGTGACGCCGGCGCGGAGGACACCGCGGAAGAAGCCGATGCATGGCAAGCGATGCACACGTTCACGCGGCTGCATCCCCTGGCTATTGGCGATGTGGTACACGTATCTCCCTGGGTACCGCACTCGCTGCAACACGGCGTACGCGTGGTCGAGTTTCAGACACCCACGTACGAGCGGTTGATCATCTCGTTCGGCCAACAGGTGGTGACGCAACGCGGCTGGGACTCGAGCGAAGCAATCAAACGGCTGCGCCTGGATGAACCGCCAGCGCCGGTTATCGATCGGGAGAGCAACCACCTGGAACGCATCGTGCGCTTCGACGACTTCTCTGCCTGGCGGCTCACGCTGGCCGCGGGTGAGGCACATCCGTTCCCAGAACAGATTCCTTACGCCGTCGCGACGGTCGTGCGCGGCGACATCAGTGTCGAGGGAGTTGTTGCCGAACCTTTTACCGCCTCCGAGGGCCAAGCGTTCCTGGTACCCGGACCTGCGCTGACGCGAATTTCTGCCGCACGCTCCGCGGTCGTCCTACTGGCCGCACCGTCGTGAACTCAGCGTCGCGCAGAGCCCGCCGCACTCTGACGGCGATTGCGATCGTGAGTCTGATCTACTTCGGACTTCTGGTAGTGCCGCTGCTGTTCACGCTGCGAGGTTTGTTCCCGGGTATCGATGTCACTGTGCCTCTACTACTTCTGGTGTGTGTGCTGCCGCTGGCGCTGCGCCTGTTGCCCGAGTGGAAACCCCACCCGTTCAGTCGACGCCTTGCTGCGTTCGCTATGACATGGCTCGGCTTCTGCTTCATCCACCTGAACTTCGCATTGGTGGGCGCCGTGTTCGGCTTTGCGTTACCCGCAACACCTGCGCTTCTGCCCTGGCTCGTAGCCGGTGCAACCGCAAGCCTCGCGCTGTACGCCTGCATCAATGCACAACGCATCCGCGTCAAACGCGTGTCGCTGTCGTGCGCACCGGAGCGAACGACGCCGCTGCGCGCGGTGCAATTGAGCGATCTGCACGTAGGGTCCCGAGCGCCCGCCTTGCTGGATCGCGCGGTTGGAATCACCAACGCGCAGAACCCGGACATCGTGTTCATAACCGGCGATCTGATCGACTTCCGCGACGTAGCCGCCAACGAACTCGCGAGTTTACGACGGCTCAGCGCGCCGAGTTACTTCGTGATCGGCAACCACGAACGCTACGTCGACTGCGACGCCATCTGCGAACGGCTCGAATCCCTTGGGGTGCAGGTACTACGCAACCGCGAAGTTCGCACCGGCGGTCTGCAGGTAATCGGCATCGACGACGCGGAAACCCGGGACCAGGTGAGGCGCGGACTCGCGGAGTTTTCTCCGGACGCGGAATGCCTGCGCGTGCTGCTTTACCACCGCCCAGACGGACTCGATGCGGCGGCCCAATGGGGCGTCGACCTGATGTTGTGTGGACACACCCACAACGGTCAGATTGCGCCGTTCAATTTTCTGGTGCGCCGGGTATTTCCGAACATTCAGGGTCTGTACCGCCACGGTAAGACCATTCAATACGTTTCCCCGGGTACCGGTACCTGGGGACCGGTGATGCGGCTCGGATCTCGATCGGAGATCACCGTGTTCGATCTCGTTGGGAAGCGCTGACGTTACTCCGACTACTGTTCGACGAGCAGCTATGAGAGATCCGCCCGCCCATCCGCATCGCTGCGCGGTAGTCCATACGAACCAAAAATTTCGAGGTGCGCAACTTCCGGGTAGTTCGCGAGCCACGTTCGCACCGCGGCGTGAAAGTTTGGCCATCGCGTCATCGCTACGTCTACGTCGTTGCGCATTCCGCGATACAGATGCTGGCCGATTTGACCATTGTCATACGCAGTCTGCACATTGACCCAGGCGTTGATCAGCATATTCGCAAACGTGTACACCCGTTCACGCTCGTCGTCCGAAAGCGGACCTTCTTTGGTGAGAAGGCCGTGCAGATCCGGGTTGTGTAACAAAATTCCATTCAGCGCGTTGAACTTGTCATGCAGCGCGTTCAGCGTGTCCGACTCGGCCGAACGGTTGGTTTGACGAATCTGCGCGGCGAGATACCCGATGGTGGCGACCACAGCCACTGAACCAATCAGCTCCGCAACCGCGCCGATGGCATCCCAATTGATGGTCTCTATCCCCATGCCAACCGAAGACCTCGAACGTTCCGCTCCCGAGCGCTACGGCCCTTTCGGTGTGACGTCTTCAACCAATCCGAGCGCATCCAGGAATTCCGCCTGGCAGAAATACTCGCGCCAGAACACGATCTTGCCCTCCTTCCAACGATGCTCCGCAACCACCGGACAGTCGACCTTATTCCCTGTCGGTTTAACAACGAACGTCTCGCGCGCACGCGAAAACGAGGTATCCCCAATAACCGCCGTCTCCTCAATCACGTACGTCGACTCACTCAGATGCTGGCTGTTCCAGGTCCAGCCTGCGAGGATGCCGTTTCCTTGTTACTCCCGAACGAACGCGCTCGATTCTACCCGGATTCGAACAATGCGCGCATTAGCCGTCGACCTGCCCTTCGACACGAATTCTAGGGCTGACCCCACTTTTGTTCTGTCCCTTTACTCTGACCCCAATGGTCTCATCCTTTGCCGCCGGCAGCCGAATCCCGTAGGCTCGTGCGTTACATTGCCATTTCAATCGGGGCTCCTATGACCGACGACAACGAACTGATCATCGAGCAGATCGAGATCGGACCCATGCAGAACTTCACCTACATCGTTGGATCGCGGTCAACCCGGGAGGTTGCGATTGTCGACCCGGCGTGGGACATCGACAGCCTGCTCGAGCACATCGACGAAAAGGGTTATACGCTCACCGGTGCGCTGGTAACGCACTACCACCCGGATCACATCGGCGGTTCGTTCTCTGGTCACAACGTAGAAGGCATTGCCAAACTGCAGGAGGTGCGGCCGGTGAAGGTTTATGCGCACGCGGACGAGGTGGACGGCGTGAAGAAGGTTACCGGCGTATCTGACAGCGACATCGTGTCGGTGTCCTCAGGCGACACGATGCGCCTCGGACCGATAGACGTAGAGTTTCTGCACACACCAGGGCACACGCCGGGCAGTCAGTGCTTTCGCATCAAGAACACGCTGGTGTCGGGTGATACGCTGTTCATCCAGGGGTGCGGGCGCGTCGATCTACCGGGATCCAACGCCGAAGACATGTACCACAGCCTGAAAAAGCTCGCCGCGCTACCCGACGAAACGCTATTGCTGCCCGGCCACAACTACTCCCACGTACCCAATGCCACTATGGGCGAGACCAAAAAGCACAACACCTATCTGCGCGTGCCCGACATGGACACATGGAAGATGTTTATGGGTCAGTGAGCGACGCGCGTCCGCTCAACAACCCTCCAGGCCGGCCGCCGTCAGAAGCGCCAGCGTGTGATCGTCGCAATTTGATATCGGATCGAACTTCGCGGTGCGCCCCATCATGGGTACCCCGATATAACCACGCATACTGAGCCGGCCTTTCTTGTCCACCGTCATGATCGACTTGTACGTTTTACCCGACTCGGGGTCGTAGATATTGCCGCGCCACTTGTTTCCATCCCACCTGTATTCGGACACCAGGTTCATATTCATCAACGGTCGTTGCCTGAGCTCGGCATTGGGGTTGTTGTGGTCTACGCGCGGCGTTCCCGGCTGACCGAATTCCGCTTCGTCGTCGTTGTAATTGGGTTCGACCATCGCAACGATGCGCATCTCCAGCGAATCGTTGTCCACCGGACGCACCTCTAGAAGCGAATCGGGTTGCACCCACAACCCAAACACATGATCGCGCGCCTGTACGTTGGCCGCGGTTAGGGCCATAGACGCCAACAGAACCTGCACCATCCACATTCGCATGGAACCCCCCTTTGATGTCGCATGATACCGGATCGGCAGCGATTCGCGTTATGGTGAGAGATCTGACCAGAACCACAGGGGGGAGTTCAGATGGAAACCGGCACATTCACCGGCTTCGACGTTTCGCTGCGCGATCCGGGCATCGCGTGGATTCAGTTCAATACGCCGGAACGGCTGAACGGCATGACCACCGCAGTAAAGCGCGACCTGACCGAAACACTCGTACAGGCGCAGATGGACAACCGCGTGCGCGTCGTTGTTTTCACGGGCGCTGGGCGCGCGTTTTGCGCCGGAGACGACCTGAAAGCCTACGGCAGCGCGCAACTTGGAGGCCGCCAACTGGTCCCAGACATTCCCCCGGGGCACGACGATCACCTGGGTACATACAACGGGCTGCGTGCTGTGTCGCAACGCCTCAACAGCACCATCCGCGATCTGGACAAGATCACGATCGCCGCGATCAATGGTGTCGCGATCCAGACCGGGTTCTCGCTGGCACTGGCGTGTGATTTCCGCATCGCGGCCGATACCGCGCGTATGGGTAGCGCCACACTGCGTTTCGGGCTGCTGCCGGACGAAGGCGGCCAATATCTGCTGGTTCAGCACATGGGTGTAGCAGCCACGCTGGACTTTCTGCTGCGCAAACGCATCGTCTCAGCCCGCGAAGCGCATTCGTTGGGGCTCGTGCACGACGTCGTTTCAGCGGCTGAGCTGGAGTCATCCGCACTGACGCTGGCGACGGAACTGGCCCACGGCCCCCAAACCGCCATGCGCCTGCTCAAGCGCTCCGTCTATCGCGCCGCAGAACTCACCTGGGAGAACGCGCTCGACGAAATAGCGGCCAAGACCGCCATATCAGACCATCACCCCGATGCCGCGGAAGGTGTGCGCGCTTTTCATGAGAAGCGGGAGCCCACTTTCAATGCTCCCGCGGAGCGCAAGTCGTGAGCGAGGCAGTGCTGTACCACTCGGAGGGCGGCATCGCGACCATCACGATCAACCGTCCGGAGCGGATGAACGCCCTGAACGAAGCGGTAATCGTTCAACTCCAACACGCGTGGCAGACCTTTGAAGCCGGAGACGACCGCGTCGCGGTGCTCCATGCGTCTGGCGACCGGGCATTTTCGGTGGGCGCCGACATCCGCGAACCGCCTAGAGAGATGTGGCAGGGCGTGCCTAGTGTGGGTGCCGACGTTTCGAAACCGGTGATTGCCGCGGTCCATGGTTGGTGCATCGGAGGCGCTTACGTGATCGTACAGATGTGCGACCTGGTGGTTGCAGCGGAGAACACGGTATTCAAGTATCCGGAGGCGCAGCTGGGTTTTACCGGCGGCCTGATCGCGAGCGCGGTTGCCAGAATCCCACACAAGGTCGCTATGGAATTCATGCTGTTGGGTGAGGACATGGATGCACAACGGGCGCTGGCTACGGGGATGATCAATCGCATCACGCCACCTGGCGAGCAGCTACAGGCGGCGAAACTCTGGGCGCGTAAGCTTGCGGACTCCGCGCCCCTGGTCGTGCAGGGGCTGAAACGCTTCTCGATGCAAACGTTGAACCAGAGCCCGGCCGAGGCTGCAGCAGTCGCCCGCGACCGGCTACTCGAAATTCGCAACAGCAGCGACGGCCGTGAGGGGGCGCAGGCGTTTGCAGAGAAACGCCCGCCGGAGTTTCGAGGACGATAAGCCTTCGTCGCTTAGGGCAACAGATGCGCTACCGCGTCGCGCTCCTCAATCAACTCCTGTTCGGTTGCTGACATCCTCGCGCGGCTGAACTCATTGATGTCGCGGTTGTGCACCACCCCCCAGTCACCGCCGGAACAGGTCACGGGATAGGAATAGATCAACCCCGGCGCCACGTCGTAGCTGCCGTCCGAATACACGCCCATGCTTACGACGCCGTCCGATCCTAGCGCCCAATCGTGCATGTGGTCGATCGCAGCGTTGGCTGCGGACGCCGCACTGGACGCGCCGCGGGCTTCAATGATCGCCGCACCCCGCTGCTGAACCGTGGGAATGAAGCTATTTTCGTACCAGTCCTGATCCACTAGCGACAGCGCCGCTTTGCCATCCACCGTTGCCGCGTGCAGGTCGGGATACTGCGTTGCCGAGTGGTTGCCCCATATACAAAGGTCCGCTACATCCGTTACGTGCCCGCCGGCTCTTGCCGCAAGCTGTGCCATCGCGCGGTTGTGATCGAGGCGCGTCATCGCGGTGAAATTGCGCGGATCCAGGTCCGGCGCGTTGCGCTGTGCGATTAGACAGTTGGTGTTGGCGGGATTGCCCACCACAAGAACCCTCACGTTTCTGCTCGCGTGATCATTCAGGGCTTTGCCCTGCACGGAGAAGATCGCGGCGTTCGCCTCCAGCAGGTCCTTGCGTTCCATACCCTTTGAACGCGGGCGCGAACCAACGAGCATCGCGTAGTCACAGTCCTTGAACGCCACGTCCGGGTCATCGGTTGCAACAATGTCCCGCACCAGTGGAAAGGCACAGTCTTCCAGCTCCATGATGACCCCGCCGAGCGCGCCCATCGCCGGAGGAATCTCCAGCAACTGTAGAATTACCGGTTGGTCTTCGCCGAGCATGTTGCCCGCCGCAATCCGGAACAACAGTGCGTAACCGATCTGTCCGGCAGCGCCCGTAACGGTAACTCGAACCGGTGCTTTCATAGGTGCCTCTCGCAATCAGTGGGGTCAAAAGGGGCGGCATTGTAAGAAAATTCGCCACAGCGCGCACCGCGCTCTGTTCGAGCGTTCAGTGAAACTCCCGGTACCACTCGCCCGCGTCACGCAGCTCGAACACCGTTTCCAGCCAAGGCACCGCGTTGTCGGGCAATGTGTTAACGCCGAACCACGCCAACGCGTCGTGGCAGTCCGGCTCACACACGGCCGGTTCACCCTGCCAGCCGGACGCCGCGAACACGAAGTTGACGCCCTGAGCCGCCAGGCCGGCAACGGGCGCCATCCGATACGGCAACACACAAACAGGACGCAGTGACGCCGTAGTCACGCCCGTCTCCTCAAGACATTCACGTTGCGCGGCATCCTCCACACGCTCGCCCGTGCGCAGATGGCCTCCCGGCGGCGCATACACCGCCGGGATCGGCGCACTGGCGCGACGGCGTAACAGCAACACTTCCGATAGAGAGCCGCGGCGCTGTTCGAGAAGAACATGAACAACGATCGAAAAACCGTCTCGAGGCACGATGCGGGGTCCGATTTCCACAGATTGCCAATGCTACTATGCTGGTGACTATGCAGACGACGCCTGCCCCACCCGACCATCCTGCGCGCCTTGAGCACCGCAGTGGCGCATTCGCCCGGCGAATTGAAGAGGCCTCTCTGAACGCGTGGCCCGCCCTGCAGCAACAGCTTTACGACGGCTGGCTACTGCGCTTCGGGCGCGGGTTCACCAAACGCGCGAATTCCGTGGTGCCGCTGTACGACGGATCGCTACCGATCGTACAGAAGGTCGACTATTGCGAAAGGCTTTATCGCCGCGAACAGCAGCAAACCATATTCCGGTTGACCACGATCGTCGATCACAAGAACTTGCCCGACGTTCTGGCGGAGCGTCGATACACGCCAATCGACGAAACGGACGTGCTGGTCGCACCGGCCGACTCCATCGACGGTAAACGGGCACCCGGCTTCGTCGAAACCGCTTGCGAGGATTGGCTGCGTGCGTACAGCGCGCTCAATGCCATGCCTGAACACGCGCAACCCCTGCATCGGGCAATACTTTCAGCCATCAAGAGCCCCTGCGGTTACGGCCTGATTCACGCCAACGGGCAAATCGTGGCTTGTGGGTTGGCGGTTGCCGACCAGGAAGTAGCGGGCGTTTTCGACGTGGTGGTGCACCCGGACTTCCGGCGTCGAGGTTACGGTCATGCCCTTATCGCGGGTCTGGCCCGCTGGGCTCGCGCGCACCACGCAGCTCATGTCTACCTGCAGGTACTGGCCTCCAACGCCCCGGCGCAGAGCCTCTACCGGGCCCTGGGCTTCCAGCGCCTGTACGCGTATCACTACCTCACACCCACTCCCTGAGCGTCCGACCGATCCTTGATTCAGCAGGTTTTTTTTGAGATGTTTAGTGATTCGCGTGCGCGCCGGCGCGTTGTGCGCTGCGTCGACAGCTGCGTCGACAAATAGCGGTAAGAAAAACAAGAAGAGCAGGCCGGACACGGCCGGACAGATTCACTTGAGGACTGGCGCACTCGCAAGCGCACCAACACGCAGGTGCCGTTAGGGTGCAATAGAGAGCATCCGACGGGGGAATCGTCGGCGAGCAGCCGAACGCGCGGAGCCGGTGGGCTCGGATCGTTGGCACAGGCCAGACGGTGAATCCGACAACCGGCGAAGGCGTCCACACAACCCTTGGATCAGGCGTTGTATCGAGAGAGTCATCGAGGAGGTCGAGGCTTACACCCCGGCTCGAGGCTTTCTGCGCTCGCGACAGCCGGTTCGATGCGGCAACGCACCGGGCGCAGCGACACTGAGTCCGGAATTGACGCCGGCATGTCAGGGCACAGAGTGAGGCCAGAGGTATGCGAGACGGAACGCAGTACGAAGAGCAAAACGACAAATACAACGAAATGCAAAACGGAAAACTGACCACACCCGACCCGGCGATCCGGCCCGGACACACCGCCCTGTACAGCCCGCTCGAAGAGCACGACAGCTGCGGCGTCGGATTCATCTGCGATATCAAGGGGCGCCCAAGCCGCCGCATCATCACCGAAGCGGAACTGATGAATTGCTGCATGGAACACCGCGGGGGCGTCGGCTACGAAAAGAACACCGGCGACGGCGCAGGCATTCTAACCACCGTACCCCATCGATTCTTCACACGTATCGCCAAAGAGTCCTTCGATGTCGAACTGCCAGCGCCGGGACGCTATGGCGTGGGCAACATCTTTCTTCCTACGGACGCCGATGAACGGGCGCGCTGCACTGCCATCATTGAAGAGGAAATCGCGAATGCCGGTCTGCATCTGATTGGCTGGCGGGAACTGCCGGTTGCCCCCGATGCGGCGGACATCGGCAACGCAGCACGCGCCGCCATGCCCCACTTCACGCAGCTCTTCATTGGCGCGAGCAGCGATGTTGCCGACACCGACGCAATGGAGCGCAAGCTATACACAGTGCGCAAGCACGCAATGCACCGCGTGCACCGCGACCCCCTCGTTACTCAGAAGACGCTCTACTTCGCATGCACGCTGTCCGCGAAAGTAATCGTCTACAAAGGCATGCTGCGGCCCGAACAGGTGTTCCCGTTCTACCCGGACCTGCAAGCAGAGGACTACGAAAGTCATCTGGCGATGGTGCACTCGCGTTTCAGCACTAACACATTCCCTTCGTGGGACCGCGCGCAACCCAACCGGTTCATGAGTCACAACGGCGAAATCAACACGCTGCTCGGCAATGCCAACTCCATGAATGCGCGCCAAGGCAGCGCAACGAGCCCACTTTTCGGCGACGATATTCACAAGCTCTTCCCGGTTGTCGAACCGAACGGTTCGGACTCCGGCACGTTCGACAACGTTCTCGAGTTCCTGCTGATGAGCGGCCGCAAACTGCAGGAAGCGGTAATGATGATGATTCCGGAGGCCTGGCAGCAGCACGCCGCCATGTCCGCCGAGAAACGCGCGTTCTATGAGTATCACTCGTGCCTGATGGAACCCTGGGACGGCCCCGCATCGATCGCGTTCACAGACGGCACCTACATCGGCGCAGTACTGGACCGCAACGGTTTGCGACCCAGCCGCTACTACATCACCGACGACGACCTTTGCATCATGGCGTCGGAAGTCGGTGTGGTTAAGGTAGATCCAGAACGCGTCGTGGAGAAGGGACGGCTCAAGCCCGGCCGCATGTTCCTGATCGACTTCGACGAAGGCCGCATGATTCCCGACGACGAACTCAAGTCGTTCTGGTCGACACAACGTCCCTACCGTAAGTGGCTCGACACCCAGCGCTTGCGCCTGGACGAGCTGCCTGGCGCGCTGGGCAAGCGGCTGAACACCGACCGCCTGACGATCCGGATGCAGGCTTTTGGCTACACCCAGGAAACCATGCAGTTCATGCTGCTGCCGATGGTAACCGAGCTGCGTGATCCTCTGGGTTCCATGGGCAACGACGCCGCCCTTGCGGTTATGTCGCAGAAACCACGCATGCTCTACGACTACTTCAAACAACGTTTCGCGCAGGTAACCAATCCCGCGATCGATTCGATTCGCGAAGAAGTCATTATGGCGCTGGAGTGCTACATCGGTCCCGAACAGAATCTGCTCGACGCAACCGAGGAACACGCACACAGACTGCACGTACCCCACCCTATTCTGTCCAACGACGAACTGGCCGCGATCGCAGAACTGGACTATCGCAGTTGGCGAACGAAAACGATTCGTACGACGTTCCCGTCCGGATCCGGCGAACAGGGCCTGCAGGCAGCGCTCGAGGCGATCTGCGCCGAAGCCGATGCGGCCATTGCCGAGGGTTACAGTCTGATCGTGCTGTCCGATCGCGGCATGTCACGCGAAGACGTACCGATCAGCTCGCTGCTCGCGCTCGGCACGGTACACCAGCATCTGGTCGCCAATCACACGCGTACCCAGATCGGTTTGATCGTGGAATCCGGTGAGGCGCGGGAAGTGCATCACCACTGCTTGCTGGTGGGTTTCGGTGCGGACGCAATCAACCCGTATCTCGCGTTCGAAGCACTCTGGGACGCGCGCACACAGGGGTTGCTGGACGGTATAGACCACATCGCCTCAGATGACGACGTGCTGGCCGCGTACCGTAAAGCAGTTGCGAAGGGCATGCTAAAGGTAATGGCCAAGATGGGTATATCAACGCTGCAATCCTATAAAGGTGCGCAGATATTCGAAGCCATCGGCCTTGCAGACGACGTAATTGACCTCGCTTTCAAGGGCACCGCCAGCCGTGTTCAGGGCGTAAGCCTCGCGGTGCTTGCCAACGAAATGCAGCGCCGGCACGCCATTGCGTACCCGCCGCGCGAGCAACTCAACGTAACGGAGCTGCCCAATCCGGGCGACTTCCACTGGCGCCGCCACGGCGATACCCACATGTGGGATCCCGCCGCCATAGCGCAACTGCAGGTTGCCGCCCGCACGAACTCGGCCGACGCCTACACGCAGTTTGCCGAACACGTGAACGAAACCAACACCCGTAATGCAACGCTTCGGGGACTGATGAACTTCATCCCCAACGCCGGCGGGCCGACGCTCGAGATCGACGACGTGGAACCCGCCGCCGAAATCGTTAAGCGGTTTGCCACCGGCGCGATGAGCTTCGGATCGATCAGTGCGGAGGCGCACGAGACGCTCGCGGTAGCGATGAACCGTCTTGGTGGTAAATCCAACACCGGCGAGGGTGGCGAAGACCCGGTGCGGTTCGAACCGTTGCCCAATGGCGACTCCAAGCGCTCGGCCATCAAACAGGTAGCTAGCGGCCGCTTCGGCGTAACCATCGAATACCTCACC
Source organism: Candidatus Azotimanducaceae bacterium (assembly GCA_965216695.1). GTDB lineage: Bacteria > Pseudomonadota > Gammaproteobacteria > Pseudomonadales > Azotimanducaceae. The sequence goes on from OZ244212.1 coordinate 1,882,864, forward strand.
AACGCGGACGAACTGCAGATCAAGATCGTGCAGGGTGCAAAACCCGGCGAAGGCGGTGAACTGCCGGGACGGAAGGTGGACGACACCATCGCGCGCATCCGCCACTCAACACCTGGCGTGGGTCTGATCAGTCCTCCGCCACACCACGACATCTATTCGATCGAGGACATCGCGCAACTGATCCACGATCTGAAGAACGCTAACCCGAAGGCCCGCATCAGCGTGAAGCTCGGCGCCGAGATCGGCGTGGGCACGGTAGCCGCTGGTGTTACCAAAGCCCGTGCAGATCACCTGGTGATTGCCGGAGATACCGGCGGCACCGGAGCGTCGCCGCTTACATCGATCAAGCACGCGGGCGTGCCGTGGGAACTCGGCATTGCCGAAACGCACCAGACGCTGGTAATGAACAACCTGCGCTCTCGCGTAGTGCTGCAAACAGACGGACAGTTAAAGACCGGGCGCGACGTCGCCATTGCCGCACTGCTTGGCGCCGAGGAATTTGGTTTTGCCACTGCGCCGCTGATTGCACTCGGTTGCATCATGATGCGCAAATGCCACCTCAACACCTGCCCAGTTGGCATCGCTACGCAGGACCCAGCGCTGCGCAAGAAATTCCTCGGCCAACCGGAACACGTGGTCAACTACCTCTTTATGGTTGCCGAGGAACTGCGCCAGATTATGGCCACGCTCGGTTTTGCAACGCTGAACCAGATGATTGGCCGCGCCGACGCACTGGAGGTGTCGTCCGCGGTTCGACACTGGAAATCCGAGGGTCTGGATCTGAGCGCAATTCTGGCCAGAATTCCGGAGCCACCGCACTTCCTTGGCAGCTACGCAATGCACGAGCAGGATCACCAGCTCGATCGCGCGCTCGACAACCAGCTGATGGAGCTGGCGGAACCTGCGCTCGCCAACGGTGAACGCGTGCACGCAGAGATGCCGATTGTGAACACCAACCGGGTCGTAGGTGCGATGTTGTCCAACGCAATCATCCGGCGCGTAGGACCGCAGATGCTTCCTGACGATCAGATCCACTTCAAGTTCACCGGCAGCGCCGGACAGAGCTTCGGTTGCTGGCTGGCGCGCGGCGTGACGCTGGAAGTGGAAGGTGATGCGAACGACTACGTCGGTAAAGGACTGTCCGGCGGCAAGATCATCATCTATCCACCGGCACAGAGCCGTTTTCAACCGGAAGACAACATTCTGATCGGCAACGTTGTGCTGTACGGCGCCACCGGCGGTGAGTGTTACTTCCGTGGCATCGCTGCCGAACGGTTCTGTGTGCGCAACAGCGGCGCGCACGCGGTTATCGAGGGTGTCGGTGATCACGGCTGCGAATACATGACCGGCGGCCGCGTCGTGATCCTTGGTCCCACCGGGCGCAATTTTGCCGCCGGCATGAGCGGCGGAATTGCCTACATTTGGGATCCCGATCAGCGTTTCGCGGACAACTGCAATATGGAGATGGTGGACCTCGAGTCCCTCACGGACGCCGACGCGACCGACATCCGGGCCATGATCGAAAAACACCTCGAATACACTCAGTCGACCGTTGCGCGCGACGTGCTGGCCAACTGGTCCGCCGAGGTTGGCCATTTCGTGAAGGTAATGCCTACCGACTACCGCCGGGTACTGGAAGAACGTGAGGCCGCGGCAAGCGCGGGCTGAACCCTCCGGACACCGGACAACGAACGAGATAAAGATGGGTAAACCCACAGGATTCATGGAGTTCGAACGCAACGCCGCGCCCTACCGGGACAGCGGTAAGCGGTTGTTGGATTTCCAGGAGATATACACCGAGCACGACCTCGACCGGCTTACCAGTCAGGGTGCGCGTTGCATGGACTGCGGCATTCCGTTCTGCCAGTCCGAGGAAGGCTGTCCGATCCACAATCTGATTCCTGAGTGGAACGATCTGGTGTATCGGGGCCAGTGGCGTGAAGCCCTCGACCGGCTGCACAAGACCAATAACTTTCCCGAGTTCACCGGCCGCGTGTGCCCGGCACCCTGCGAAGGCGCATGCGTACTCGGCATTACCGACCCGGCCGTAACCATCAAGAACATCGAGATGGCCATCATTGACCGGGGATTTGACGAGGGTTGGGTTGTACCCGAACCGCCGCCGGTTCGCACCGGCAAGAGCATTGCCGTGATCGGCTCCGGCCCGGCCGGTCTCGCTGCTGCCGCGCAGCTCAACAAGGCCGGCCATCTAGTTAAGGTGTTTGAGCGCGCCGACCGCATCGGCGGCCTTCTGATGTACGGCATTCCGAACATGAAACTCGACAAAACCCAGGTGGTGCAGCGGCGGGTCGACCTCTTGCGTGCCGAGGGCATCGAATTCGTTACCAATGCCAATGTGGGCAACGGCCGCGACGGCACCATCGACATCCGCGACCTGCACGACAAGCACGACGCGGTACTGCTCGCCACCGGCGCAACCGTACCGCGCGATCTGCCGATTCCCGGCCGCGATCTGGCAGGCGTGCACTTTGCGATGGATTTCCTGCACGCCAACACCAAGAGCCTGTTGGACAGCGACCACGCCGATCAAAACTACATCAGCGCAAAGGGCAAACACGTTATTGTGATCGGCGGCGGCGACACCGGCACCGACTGCATAGGCACCTCGCTACGCCATGGCTGTCGCAGTCTCGTCAACTTCGAGCTATTCCCCAAACCACCGGCAGACCGCGCCGACAACAATCCATGGCCCACGTGGCCGCGGATCTACCGCACCGACTACGGGCACGAAGAATCGTCCACACGGTTCGGCCGTGACCCAAGGGTGTACAGCATTTCGTCCACTGAGTTTGTCAACGACGGTGCCGGCAACGTGAAAGCCGTGCGCACCACGGACGTGCAGATGGTAGACGGCAAATTCGAGAACGTTCCCGGCAGCGAGCGTGAGTGGCCAGCCGATCTGGTGCTGTTGGCCATGGGTTTCCTGGGACCGGAACACGCCGTCACGGACCCGCTGGAAGTGAGCTATGACGATCGTTCCAACTACCAGGCCGACTACGGCGCGTACGTCACAAACCGGGAAGGCATCTTCGCGGCGGGCGACTGCCGCAGGGGTCAGTCTCTGGTAGTGCGCGCCATCAACGAAGGCCGCGAGGCAGCCCGGGAAATCGACCGCTACCTGATGGGCGAAAGTCAGCTGCCCTAAGCGATCCGTCCGTTGCCGACCGCCACGATTAGCGCGTCGTGGCAATCGCGTCGTGTATCTGAGCCAGGGGACGGATCCACGGTTTGATATCAGCGCCAACGGATTGCGGCAGACGCTCAGCCGCTTGTTCAGCATCCGTGCGCGAATCGAACACCCCGTACACAATCGCGTACAGGGAACGGCCATCACGGTATAGCTCGTAGTGCGCAAACGGTTCGTCAGTTCCCTGTTTGTCGAGATACGCCTGCACGCGTTCCGGCGCAGATACAGTTACGAGCTGCAACGTGTAGTTGCCGGGTGACTGGCGTAGGAGCCAGTCGCCGTCGCGTTCCGAGATGGGCGTACCCCGCCCAACAACTTCGCTCTGCTGCGATGTTTGCGACGCGGTCGCCGGTGGCGTGTCTTCCGCTACCACGGGTTCGGGTGCGTTGGCGGCAACGCTCTCGGCGTTTGCCGTACCATTCGGCTGTTTCCACGCCGCAACGTCTGCCGTGTCCGGTTCGCGGTTGTCGCCCGCGGGGCCGCTGTCTGCAACATCCGCGGCAGACGCTACGAGCGGCGTCTCCTGCGCCGGAACCTCGGGTGCCGTTTCCGTAGGCGCGGCCGACCCACCCGGCTCCGCCGGAGGAATGCTGGGTTGTGTCGAAATCTTCAACACCGGGTTGGAGTCCGAAACGTCGCCAGGTTGCGCGTCGTCTGCCGGACGAACGGCTACCCGCGGCTGAATGTCTGGTGTTGGCACCACCGCGCCGGGGGTTTCTTCCGAGGGCTCCTCGATTACCGGCGGGTCATCGGTGGACGCAACTACGATCGGTTCGTCCTGTCCGGCCGGTGCGCCCACCAGCAGATACAGCACACCGAGCGCCGCTACCAGCATCACAACGAGTATTCCATGACTGACCGGAAAGTCGAATCGACCTCGCACGGCAACCCCTTCCTGCAGTTGCTTGAGCAGATTGTTAGCAATGTTGTCGACACTTCCCGGCATCCCTTCGGAGTGTTCAGCAATCTTCGAAACCTGGTGTTCCGAAAACGGCAATTTATCCAAATAGTTGGCTTGCGCAAGGCGCCATTCCAGGTAGGCACGCACTTCGTCTGCAGAAAATCCGGCAAGCCGCGCCTCCTGCCACACCACTTTTTCTTTGTCGGCTGCCTTCTCGAGAACTTTCAGCAGCCGTTCTTCGGCAAACAGCGCTACCCGCAGATCACTCTTCGCTGCCAGCGCCATCAGTTCGTCGACGCTTGCCGGCTCCAGCAGATGGGCGTCGTCTACCATCACGACGCAACTGCGTTTACCCTTCTTCTGCTCTTTCAGAAACTCCCCAAGCGTTTTACGCAGTGTCCCGCGTTCCGCCTCGGAAGGTACAGACACGCCGAAGCCATGCGCCATTGCAGACAGCAATTCGCGGCTTTGATTGACCAGCCCGCCGTTGATACGTGCCGCTTTCGCGCTGGGCTGCAAACCGCCCGACATCTGGCGAAACAGCACGGTCTTGCCGCTGCCCCTCGGCCCCGTCACAGCAACAACCGGATGCGGCCATTGGCTCAGCTGGCGCAGCTTGTCCAGCCGCTGCTGCCGCTCTGCACCCTGAAAAAACGCATCGCCCGGTTCGGCGAACGGATTGTGCGTGAGGTTCGACAGCAACTCCTGCGTATCACTCATTCGCGATCAAGTCCTCGATCAGCGCGGTAACCGCTTCCAACGAAACATTGTCGGTGACGTGCGCTTGTCCAAGTCGCTCGCTCACCACGAAGCGCAATGTACCATCAACTACTTTCTTGTCCATGCCCATTGCGGCGACCAGCGAGGCCACGTCGGCGGCCGGAAACGCGGTACCTAGCCCCAACGCATCGAGTCCCCGTCGGACAGCGGGCGCCAGCGGTGCCCGGTCCGCCTGATCCCCGAATAGGCGATCCGACAGCTCTGCGGCCGCAACCATCCCCACCGCAACGGCCTCCCCGTGCAGCAGCTCACCATAGCCCTGTACCGCTTCGAGCGCGTGGCCGAAAGTGTGTCCGAAGTTGAGAATTGCCCGCACGCCCGACTCACGCTCGTCGCGCCGTACAACATCGGCCTTGATCTCACATGAACGCTGAACCGCATACGCAACACTGGGAGCATCGCGCTCCAGGAGCGGCCTCGCGTTGTTTTCCAGCCACGCGAAAAACGCCGAATCGGCAATCACCCCGTACTTCAGTACCTCCGCCAGTCCGGACCGGTACTCCCGCTCCGGCAGCGTTGCCAGCACCGCCATATCGGCAATAACCGCCCGCGGCTGATAGAACGCCCCAATCATGTTCTTGCCCAGCGGGTGGTTCACCGCAGTCTTCCCGCCAACCGACGAGTCGACCTGCGCGAGCAACGTCGTGGGAATCTGCACCAGCGCCACGCCCCGCTGAAAGGTCGCGGCCGCGAATCCGGCCACGTCCCCCACCACGCCGCCACCCAGTGCAACCACGGTGGTCGACCGGTGATGACCCTTTGAGATGAGGAAATCCATCACACCGCCAAACTGTTCGAGCGTCTTGTAGGCCTCGCCGTCAGGCAGTTGCAGAACGTCGACACGGCGCCCAGCCAAGGATTCCATCAGTGTCGGCAGCCACAAAGGCGCAACGGTCTCGTTGGTGATCACGGCCACCTGGTCGCCGGCAACATACGGCAATATCGACTCCGTGCTACCCAGCACGCCGGAGCCGATCAGGATCGGATAGCCGCGCTCGCCTAGATCGACACCCACACGAATCACGCCACGACTCCGTCTTTCTGCAGCCGCGCACGAATCTGCGCCACCAGTGACTTCACACTCTGTTTATCCGTCACAAACGTATAGTCGGCCACAGATCGGTACAGCGGCGTACGCTTGCGCCACAATCTCTCCAGCGTAGCGCGCGGATTCTCGGACTGAAGCAACGGCCGCTTGCTGTCCCTCGCCGTGCGCTTGATCAGTCGCTCCAGCGGGCTGTCCAAATGAATCACCACGCCTCGGCTGCAGAGGCACTTCCGATTGCGTTCGCTCAGCACCGCGCCTCCACCGGTTGCCAGTACAATCCCACACTTCTGCGTAAGCTCGTCAATCACCGACTCCTCGCGCGCGCGGAACCCGCTCTCCCCCTCCACGTCGAATATCCAGGAAATTTCGGCCCCCGCGCGTTCGGTAATAACCTGATCCGTATCGTAGAACGGCAACTTGAGCGACCGTGCGAGCGCACGGCCAATCGTGGTCTTTCCAACCGCCATCATGCCCACAAAAAAGAAGTTCTGGTCGCTCACCGGAACGCTGATAGAACCAAAAGCATAGTGTAATGCGATCGCGGCGAGGATTGGGGAAGATTGGGACCCGCTAATGCGCGCTATCGAGCCGATCTGCGCAGCGGCTGCCACAGCAGCCGGTCCAGCCGTTGTTCGCCGGGATCGCGAAAATCGGTCTGGCCAATAACCATCCGTTCGTGACCCAGATCCGGCTGTGCCTTGTACGTGCGGAACAACCGATCCCACCACGGAAAGTTGAACCCGAAGTTGCAGTTCATTTCGTGCCCATCCGTGGAGTGATGCACGCGGTGCATGTCGGGTGTTACAAGGACGTGTCGCAACACCCGATCGACACCCACCGGCAATCGCAGGTTGCTGTGGTTGAAAAGTGACGTGGCGTTCAACAGAACCTCGAACACCAGTACCGCCAACGGCGATGCGCCAATCACCACCACGGCGCCCAGCTTGATCAGGCCCGAAAGCACTATGGACAGCGGGTGGAACCGCACGCCGGTCGTTACGTCGAATTCCGTGTCTGCGTGGTGCATCCGATGCAGCCGCCACAGCGGCGGCACCAGATGGTATATCCGGTGCTGCAGATAGACGACCAGGTCGAGCGCAAGCAACGCAACCAGCAGCTCGAGCCACGGCACAAAGTGCCACGCTCCCAGCAAACCCCAGCCGTTCGCGCTTCCAATAATTGCAAGAGCTACCGCCGACAAGGGCAGAAGCACCCGCGAGACCAGCTGATTGAGAACCGACACTCCCAGGTTCGAAACCCAGCGAATGCGCCGCGGCAACTCCCGACGACGCCGCGGAAACGCACCCTCCAACGCGGCAACCGTGCAGAACACGAGGAGAAAGCACCCCACGCGTACTGATATCTCCGTTGCCTGCGACAGATCCATTGAAGCCGCCCACGACCACTCACTAGAAATGTCGCACTCTACAGCCGATGTGCGCAACCCTCCCCATACCCATCGTGGCCGGTCTGGACGTCAGTCGCGCCAGCACAGGTCCACCAGCGCCCGCACCGGCGGAAGGGTGTTCGAGGGACGGCGGGGGGAGCAAGGGCAGGGTGCGAGGGTGTCGCCGGCAGGGATGCCGGCGCCAAGCTACACGGACGTATTTACGCGTCCCGCACACCCTGCCCTTGATCCCCCCGCCGGCCCCACAAAACCCCAAAAACAAAAATCCCGGGTCGGTTACCGGTTTCGCAAATACCGCCTGGCACCCACCAACGCCAGCGCCAACCCCAGCAGGCTCAGTGATCCCGGTTCGGGTACGGAGGCGCCAGGCGGATCCGCCGGATTGAGACTGGATTCGAAACCGATAGTTATGAGCAGCCGCATGTCACTGCCGATCGTATTGCCCATTGTGGTGTGCGTGAGCAGGTCGCCATCGATCGCCAAGCCTACGTTTTCCGGTATGGCGTTATCGCCAAGCGCAATCGACCCAGCCACCACCAGGCCGAACTCCGGGTCTGCACCGCCCGCCAGATTCAATGCCATCTCGGCAAGGTTCAATCCGCCGCCCGCAGGGAGCCCCTGCTCGAACACACCGGAGATCGTCACATACTCTCCATCCGGGTTGAACGACCCGTCTGCGTTTGAGTAATAAACGTCGTAAAACTCCGTAGATGCGCCGGCAATATCGTGGTTGTCCGGCCCAAGCGGATCGGACAGCAACGTTAGAAGTTCAGGCCCGTCTACCCCAAACTCGTACTCTTGCGGCGCATCGCCTCCCGTTCGCTCGAAGATGGATATCGACTCCAGCCCCTCAATGTCGTGCACCGGTATGGCAATTGCGGACGCGCTCGAAAAAAGCAGAATCGCCGCGAGACAGCTTGCTCTCATTGTTGTAACTCCTTGTTCTTATCTATTCTTCTTGTCACTACTTCCCTGGCAGTGCGCCCAACAGACCGTAGCGTCGAGTTCCTCCACCCGACCACCATTCGAGTATACGGTTTGCACAATCCGCTCTTGTCACATGTTCAGGTGACACCGGGACGCACAGCAGTCCATGCGACATCTAACACTTCCGGTTACGCTCAATACAACCGGATGAAGGTTATGATCTAATCGGTTGATGACACAACGAGCGACCGTTGTGGTCGTTGAGGACGACCCAGCTACCCTTTCAAGTCTGGAAGCAAAACTCGCCGAATTGAGCGGCTTCGAAGTCGTCGGTTCAGCCGAATCGCTCGCTCAAGCGCGAAGTCTTTTGAGTCGAATCGAACCCACGCTACTCCTCACCGATCTCGCGCTACCTGATGGCGACGGCGTGACACTGATAGAAGAGTGCACCACACAGCACCCGCAAACGCTCATCCTGGTTTTTTCGGTATTCGGCGACGAGCGACGCGTACTGAGTGCTATAGAAGCCGGCGCCCGCGGTTTTCTCTTGAAAACTCAAAGTGGCATTGCGCTGGAGCAGGCCCTAACGGAGATACTACGCGGCGGCGCTCCCATTTCGCCCGCAATCGCCAGCCACCTTATCCGACAGTACGCCCCTGACCGACCAAGGGCCGCCGCCGAGCCACGCCTAAGCGAACGGGAACTCGAAGTGCTCACTCTCGCCGCGCGGGGCTATACCTACGACGAAATCGCCGGGCTTCTCGAAATCAGCCGCAACACCGTCGGCTCGTACACAAAGCGCATCTACGAAAAATTGTCGGTTCACTCCAAGTCTCAAGCCGTATTTGAAGGCATGCGGCTCGGACTCGTCGATCAACCCGACCGGTAGAATGCGCAGAGCGCGTCCTTCTCCAATAGCCGTCGTGCTTATGCTGCTCTTTCTCGTGAGCGCATGCCTCGTAATCTCGATCCTCAACGCCATCTTTCGCCTTGATGCACCAGACCAACACAAGATCTCGTTCGACGCGTACTGCCCGGCCGCAGCGTCGAGCATCCCGCCTCCAGACTGCTGGCGACCTATAACCACACCAATCAACGAAGACATCGTGTGGTTTCGCGCCCGGGTTGAGCACCCGCGCCAAGATGCACGGCTGGCAATCTTCGTTCCTTACGCAGCCCGCGTAGACCGAGTGTCGCTCTTTGGACAAGCACTCGTTACGGGTCCACGTCCATCGACGACGCTCGCCTACTTTCAGAGGCCACTTCTGGAGGTTCTAACTCAGAACGCTCCGCACGACCCCTATCTTTACGTTCGTAAAACACGCATCTGGAAGGAACCCAACAACGCACCTCAAGCATATGTTGGCAGCGCCCGCGCTCTCACAATCGCGTTCGAGCGGGAGCGAATCAGAAGCTTCTGGCTGCCGTTTCTCAGCGCATTGACGGGAATTGCCGCCGGCCTCTTGTCGTTTGCCTTCTTCTGCATGCGCAGAGTGGAAACATTCTACGGCTACCTTGCGATGGCGGCGGGTTTCACGGGCCTACAGACACTCTGGAACCTCGGTCTCCCGCTTGGCGGGCAACCTGCGGTGCAGCTCCTGGTGAGCAATCTGTTCTTTGCGAGCGTGTGGGAAATGTTCCTGGTCCACCGCCTCTACCGCCTGGAAAGGCCGCGCTTGGAACGCGCGGTCCTGCTCGCGTTTCTGGCCTCGACAACTGTCATGCTTTTGATCTCGATACTCTACCCAGATTATTTGAGCGCATGGTCGAGTCTAGTGTGGGTGCCTGCCATGAGCATTCTTGCGATATATGCGGTCGCGCAGTATCCGCTGGTTGCGCTGCGCCAACCGACACCGGAGACGGTTGCGTTAGGAATCGCGTACGCGCTGGGTGGCGCCGTCATCGTGCGCGATGCGCTGGAGCTATCGTTTCCGGAACTTATCCCCGGAACGCACTTCTATTTCTTTTCCTACGTCGGCTTCGTGATCAACGTTGTTTTCTCCGTTGTAATCTTGAATCGCTTTCGAAACAACGCGAAAGAGCTCGACGCGCTGAACATGGAACTGAGTGAGCGAATCCAGCAGAAGACCGAGGAACTGGAAGCCACACATCGTCTCCTTAGACATCGCGACCGAGAAAAAACACTTGCCGCTGAACGCGAGCGGTTGATGCGGGACATGCATGATGGGCTCGGCGGTCACCTCGTTCACGCCATTGCAATCAGCGAACGCCAGCAAAACCATCGTCCCCTGACTGAAGTCCTGCATGCAGCGTTCGCCGACCTGCACCTTATTGTAGATTCGCTGACCACAGCTCAGGACGGATTGGCCTCCACGCTAGCCAACCTAAGACATCGCCTGATGGGTTTGGTGGCGGAACACGGCATGACGCTGAAATGGCACGTCGATACAGAGACGTTCGGCGGCGACATCCCCGCAGACAAGATCCTGGCTCTGATGCGCCTGATACAGGAAGCGACCAACAACGCCGTGCGCCATAGCGGTGGCACGGAGATCTCCGTGGCGCTCACGCCCAACGCTGGCTCGGATTCCGGACCAACGGCGCTGGTGCTCGAGGTCTCAGACAATGGTCGTGGCATTGGTGACCGCGCTGGCGGGCGCGGAATGAAGAACATGGAGATTCGCGCACGCGAGCTCGGCGGCACGCTCCAGATTATCGACTCCGACCAGGGCTTGACCGTGACATGCACAATCCCCCCGGTCCGGACCTCCCCTGATATGGTCACACCCTAGACTTCACGTTCGAAGACCTACCCGCAATACAGCCTGCCATCTCCAACCTAGCTGTTGGGGTCAGAGCAAAGGGACAGATCAACGGCATCTGATACCTGGCGGGTCGCTTGGGTCAGCCGTTGATCTGTCCCTTTGCTCTGACCCCAACAACCCCAACAACCACTGCCTTGATCCCCCTGCCGGCCCAACAAACCCCAAAAACAAAAACCCCGGATCGGTTACCCGACCCGGGGTTCGGCCGCTTCCCCAGCGGTGCGTTATCGGCTCGAAAGCGAGTCGTGAAGAATACGCGGCGTAATGAAGATCAAGAGCTCCGTCTTGTCGTCCCGCTCGATCGTGCGGCGGAACATCCGCCCTACGTACGGCAGGTCACCAAGGAACGGCGTCTTCGTCGTCGACACGTTCTTGTCTGTCTGGAAGATACCGCCGAGTACCACCGTCTGGCCGTTCTCTACGAGCACTTCCGTTTCCACTTCGTTCGTGTTGATCGCCGGAACCCCGCCTACGTCCAGCTGACCCACCGAGTCCTGCTTCACGTTCAATTCCATGATCACGCGATCATCGGGCGTAATCTGCGGCGTAACTTCGAGCGACAATACTGCGTCCTTGAACGAGGTGTTGGTTGCGCCACTGCTGGTAGCTTCCTGATACGGAATCTCCACACCAGACTCGATGATGGCGGTGGACTTGTCTGCCGTGATCACCTTCGGACGGGCAACAATCTCTGCGTGACCATCCGTCTGCAGCGCAGACAGTTCCAGGTCGAGCACGTAGGAGTTACCCAGAATGCCGAGACCGAGGCTGGTTGCACCCGGCGACGTTACGCCGAGGTCTACCACCAGATCGTCCGGCCGATCCCAAGTAATCACCGGCGAGCCCAGATCTTCGCGTACGTCATTCACGGTATTGGCGCTGCCGCCCGCGAGAATCACATTGCTCGAGTTATCTTCGAACGCCCAGCCACCCCAGGTAATACCCAGTTGCTCACTGAAGTTGTCCGTTGCAGTCACGATTCGTGCCTCGATCAGCACCTGACGTACAGGGATGTCGAGCTGCGCAATCACGCGACGGAATTCTTCGAGGCGATCGCCCGTGTCCGTGAGAATGATCGAGTTGGTGCGTTCGTCCACGATCACACTACCGCGATCGCTGATCATCGAGCTGCCTTCGCCGTTGTTGAAGAGCTCAAAGAGTTCCGTCGCCTGAGCGTAACGCACCTGGATGAACTCGGTACGCAGCGGGGCAAGCTCCGAAATCTGCTTCTGATTTTCGAGCTCGAGCTTCTCGCGAGCCGCGATTTCCGCCGCAGGCGCCACGAGCAGCACGTTACCCGTCTGTCGCTTGTCGAGGCCCTTGGTCTTCAGAATCAGTTCCAGCGCCTGATCCCACGGCACGTTCTTCAATCGCAGTGTGATACGACCGGATACCGTGTCGCTGGCCACGAGGTTGAGGTCTGTGAAGTCTGCGATGAGCTGCAGTACCGAGCGAACTTCAATGTCCTGGAAATTCAGCGACAGTTTTTCGCCAGAGTACTTGAACACGTCCTTGCGTTGTTCCACTTCCTCTTCGGTAAGCGGCGTTACATCAATGGAGAGCGTGTCGTCCGCCTGGTACGACAGGTAGTCGTAGTCACCCGTCGCAGAGACCGTGAGCACAGTGTGCTCGCCCTGCTGAATTGCGTCCACAACATGTACCGGCGTGGCGAAGTCGGTAACATCCAGTCGTCGCTGCAGGTTGGCCGGCAGCGTCGTGTTGCGAATGCTCACTTTGATCTTGCCGCCATCGCTCGTAACGTCCACCGGTGCTTTCGGGTTGGAAAGCTTGAGGATTACCCGGCCTTCGCCGTTCAAACCTCTGCGGAAGTCGATGTCGTTGATCGCCGAGCCCGAATACGAGCTGCCCGAATCCGATTCGTAGCCAGCCGAACTCGGCATGCCGCTGGCAGATCCGGTAGCACCCACCAGCAGTACGATCTCGTTACCGTCGGAGTGCGCGTCGTAGCCGACGAGCTGCGTGAGGTTAACGATCGCACGCGTGCGGTCTTCGGTACTAACCACCGAGAGCTTGCGCGCATTGCCTATGCCCAGGTTGTGGTGCTTTTCAGACAACGTGCTAACCACACCGGGCATGTCCAGAACAATCCGCGCCGGCTGTTCGATCGTGTATCCCCGAGGCGTGGGCGCCGGGCCGTCGAACTGCATGCGAATCTCCGTTTTGTCGCCGGGCAGCGAAGCAAATTCCAGCGACTGGAGATTTGCGGCGAACGCTGCCGGTGCAATCACCCCGAACGCGGCGAGGACGGTCAATCCTTTAACCATATTCATGAGTCGGTCGAGCATGTTCATCATCCTTTTTCTTCACCACTCAGAGCGAGTGTTCGGGCCCTCTCGACCCATCCACCGGTTCCATCCGATACGATTTCGATCAACTCGATCGATCCTTCACCAATTACCTGTATCCGGCCGTGATCCGTACCGAGGTAATCACCGGTGCGCACTCGGTGCACACCACCTTCTCCATCCTGAACCAGACCGAAACGGTTGGCGCCCTGTTCCAGAGTGCCTACCATTGCGAGCTGACCCACAGGAAATTGTTCCAGAAATTCCTTCACGCGATTGAGATCTGGCTTCACCTTCACGCCATTCGCGTTGCGCTCCACCTTCTTCACGATCACCGGCGGTTCGAACGGACTGCGCTGATTGCTTGCCTGATACGCAAACGGTTGTACTTGCGTGAACGGCGGCAGAGGTTCGATGCGCCCCTTCGGACGCTGCTCCATCTCGGTAACGAAAGCGTTCAAATCGTTGAAGTCGCCTCCGCCTCCGCACCCCGTCAGCACGACGAGTACGGCCCCCATAATCAGATTACTCAGTTTAGGCTTCATGCTTCTTCATCCAAGTAACGGTACGTTTTCGCAAGAATCTTCATTTTCAGATTCGTTGCAGATTTCTGCGGCTTCACGTCGAAGTCGTGCAGCGTCACGATGCGCGAGAGGTTCGCGACCGCGCTCACGAATGCCCCGATCTTGTGGTAGTCGCCTTCCACAGAGATATCGATCGGCAGCTCTACGTAGAACTCCGTTTGGCGTTCCGGCTGCAGGTCGATGCTCTCGATCGTCAGCTCGTTGTCGAGCGCTGCGCGGGTGATGTCTTCCACCAGCCCGGGCACTTCCGTGTCGCTGGGCAGCTGACGCAGCAGCGTGCCGAAGGTTTCTTCCATTTCCGCCTTCTGCGCGCGGTACTGCTCCAGGTTTGCGGCTCTGAAGCTCTTGTCTTCGTAGTCTTTGCGCAACCCTTCTTCTTTGGCTTGCGCCGCTTCCAGCGCTTTCTGCTTGTCTGTGAGGTAGAAGGTGTAGCCACCTCCGATCACCAGCGCGAGCACGACCGCCATCAACAGGCCTTTCACAACCCCCGGCCAAGAGCCGATGTTGCTCAGGTCCAGGTTGTTGAAGTCAATACTGCGCAGTTGTTCCAGTGCGTCCTGCATGGCCATGGCGCTACTCCTCCTGCATCCCGGCGTTCGGGTTCACCTGCACGAACGTCAGATCGAACTTGCTGGCCTGATTGCCATAATCGCCGTTCTGCGGATCTTCCTTGATGCTCTTCAGATTGGGTTCCGTGAACCACTGCGAGCCGTCGATGTTGCGCATCAGCGACGAAATCCGGTTGTTGGATTCGGCAACGCCGGACACCGACAGGTTGGTTCCATCCATCTTCAGCGACTTGTAATGCGTGCCCTTGGACATCGTGCGGACAATCTCGTCGAACACACGCACAATCACCGGCCGGTTACCCTGCAGCTCCTGAATCACGCGCATTCGAGCGAGCAGCTCGGTGCGCTTCTTCTGCAGGTCCTGAATTTCTGCGATGCGCTTGTCCAGCACCTTGATCTTGTCTTCCAGGTACTGGTTGCGGCTGTCCTGATAGGCTTTCTGCTGATCCAGCAGCTGGCCCCAAGCAAGCACCACAACCGCACCGGCTACGACCACCCCGGCGACATTGGTGAGAAACGCTTTCCGTTTGCGCTCGCGTTCCCACTCGCGCCACGGTAGTAAGTTGATTCGCGCCATTAGTCGAAACTCCTCATGGCAAGCCCACAGGCGATCATCATCGCCGGGGCGTCATTCTCCAGAGCCCCTGCGTCGACACGATTCGACAACGCCATGTCAACGAACGGATTTGCAATCAGCGTGGGCGTACCGAGTTTCGATTCCACCATCTGCGCCAATCCGTCGATGGATGACGTGCCTCCGGCCAGAACGATGTAATCCACATCGTCGTACTGGCTGGAAGAGAAGAAGAACTGAAGTGACCGCGTAACCTGCTGCAGCACCGCTTCCTTGAAGGGCTCTAGCACCTCGTCTTCGTAATCGTCGGGCAGACCGCCCTGCTTTTTCGCAAGCCCCGCTTCTTCGAACGACAGGCTGTAGCGGCGCTGAATTTCTTCCGTCAGTTGCTTGCCGCCGAACAACTGTTCCCGGGTATAGATCGACTTGTCGTCTACAATCACCGAGAGCGTGGTCATGGTGGCGCCGATGTCGATGATCGCCACGACCAATTCGTCACTGTTCTTGCCGAGCTGAGCCTGAACGAGTTCGAACGCCCGCTTCATCGCGTGCGCCTCAATGTCCACGATCGCCGGCTTCAGACCACCCAGGTCCAGCGCAGCTTCCCGCAGCTCTACGTTTTCTTTACGACAGGCCGCGAGCAGCACTTCCACCTGAGCCGGGTTCTGTTCCGACAGACCCTGAACCTCGAAGTCGATCGCCACTTCGTCCAGCGGATACGGAATGTACTGGTCCGCTTCCACGGTGATCTGGGTTTCCATCTCTTCATCGGACAGCGCTGCGTCCATCTCGATGGATTTGGTGATTACCGCAGAACCCGCAACCGCAACCGCGGCGTGCCGGGATGCGCTCTTGGATCGGTTCAGCACCCGCTTCACCGCCTCGCCCACGCCTTCCACGTCGCTGATATTCTTCTCAACGACGGCATTGGGCGGCAGCGGCTCAACCGCGTAGGATT
The DNA here is from genome assembly GCA_965216695.1 of Candidatus Azotimanducaceae bacterium. Taxonomy (GTDB): domain Bacteria; phylum Pseudomonadota; class Gammaproteobacteria; order Pseudomonadales; family Azotimanducaceae. The sequence goes on from OZ244212.1 coordinate 1,898,913, forward strand.
CCACCTTGTATCGGGAACCGCTCTTGGACAGTTCCAAAAGCTTCACCGACGTGGAGCTGATATCCAGCCCCAGCAGGATGTTGGACTTCTTTTTGAACAGGCCAAACACGTTATAATTTCCTCAGTCAGCGCAGGCACTTACGTCCCGACAATGCAACTCGATACCGCTAGCCCGCCGGCACGCGGCGGCAGGCAACGCACATGAAAATCTGGTCACGAATAGGGCGCCTGGGCGGCCTGAAGGCTTGTCCGCTTCCGTCCGGCCGACGGCAGCGTTTAGGGCTTTTCTCTCTGGTGCGCACATGACATCCGGTTCGCGACGCGTATGGGCGACTATTATGTGGGTCGCCACAGCGGGTTTATGTGCCGCAGTACTCACTCTGGCAGGCATATTCCTCTATCTGGACCCGCAATTGCCCGCGGCGGAGAGTTACAGGCACCTGAAGCTGGAAACGCCGCTGCGCATCTACACGTCTGACGATGCCCTAATCGCTGAATACGGTGAACGGCGTCTCATTCCGATCACGCTAGAGGAAGTGCCGCCACTGTTTGTAAGCGCGTTGCTCGATACAGAGGACAAGCGGTTTTACGAGCATGGCGGCGTGGACTACATCTCGCTGGTCAACGACACCTGGGACCTGGTTCGCACCGGATCGATCCAATCGGGCGCCAGCACCATCACCATGCAGCTGTCGCGCAACATCTCGCTGTCGCTGGAACGCACGTTCATCCGCAAGTTCAAAGAGATTCTGCTGGCGCTAAAACTCGAAAACGAGCTGAGCAAGGACGAGATTCTGGAGCTCTACATCAACGCGGTACCGTTCGGGAAGCGGGCCTACGGCGCCCAGGCCGCCGCCAATACCTATTACGGCAAGCCCCTAGACAAACTGAACCTGGCCCAGCTCGCTATGTTGGCCGGCATTCCCCAAGCGCCGAGTGCGGGCAACCCCATCAACGGCCCGGAACGGGCGCTCAACCGCCGGAATCTGGTGCTCTCCCGGATGCTGAATCAGGGCTCCATCGATCAGGCCGCGTACGACGACGCCGTGAGCCAGCCTATCACCGCCAATGTGCACGCCCGCGATCTGGCTGTGCCCGCGCTCTTCGCCGCCGAATGGGCGCGCCAGGAGGTGATTGACGAGTTTCCCGATCTTTACACCGGCGGCTATGAAATCGTGACCACGCTAACGAGCACGCTGCAGGCCGCCGCGACCCGCGCCGTGCGGCAGGGATTGATGGCGTACGATCAGCGGCACGGCTATGTGGGCGCCGAGCAGAGCGGGCTAACGCCAGACGCGTACGAAGCCGCGCTCCGGTCTGCAGCGGTAATCGCCGGATTGCACCCCGCTGTTGTTACGGCGTTGGCGGACGACCACATTCAGGCCGTGCTCGCCGACGGCACAGTCGCAACCGTGCCGTTCGAGACGATGCGCTGGGCGCGCAAACGATTGTCAGTCGACGAGCGCGGCCCCGAACCCGAATCCCCCGCAGACGTTGTAGCGGTAGGAGATCTGATCCGCCTGGCGAAGACCGAATCGGCAACCATAACCAACGACTCCGCCGAGGACACAAGCGCCGAGGACGCATCCGGCAACGCTGAATCCGCAACAGACAACCAGAGCCCCGATGACGACGCCGGATCCGCCCAGGTGTCCTGGGCGTTCAGCCAAACACCGCAGATTCAGGGCGCGCTGGTGTCACTGAACCCCGAAAACGGCGCCGTTGTGGCGCTGGAAGGGGGGCTGGATTTCACGCAGAAACAGTTCAACCACGCGCTGCAGGCCGCGCGCCAGCCGGGGTCCGGCTTCAAACCGTTCGTGTACTCCGCCGCCGTCGAGAACGGCATAAGCCCCGCGGACGTATATATGGACGCACCGCTCGTGTTCGAAGACGAGCTGTTGGAGATGCAGTACCGCCCGCAGAACGTGAACCGCCGCTACAACGGACCTACCCGCTTGCGCGAAGCCCTGTACCGGTCGATCAACCTGGTTTCAATTCAGGTGCTGCGCGACGTTGGCGCCGGCCGCGTGCTGAAACACTCGCAGAATTTCGGTTTCGATACCTCGAGCTTCCCACGCAATACGCAGCTTGCGATTGGCGGCGGCACGATGGCGGTAACACCGATAAAGATGGCCCAGGCTTTCGCGGTGTTCGCCAATGGTGGGTACCGCGTGGAACCCTACATAGTGCAAACGGTACGCACCGACGCCGGCCGTGTGCTGTACCAGCACCAGCCCACGGTGGTGTGCCGTACCTGCGATGACGAAGACGATGCCGAAACCGACGCCCAAAACGACGCGCCCGAAGCCATCGCCATCGAGCTTCTGGACGCCGATCAGCTGTTGAACCCCGCGCCCCAACCATTGGAAGCGCCGCGCGTGCTGGACGAACGCAACGCGTTCATCATGCACTCCATGCTGCAGGACGTGATTCGCCGAGGCACCGGCGCCCGCGCGATGCGGGAGCTGAAACGCGGGGATCTGGCCGGCAAAACCGGCACCACCGACGACGCGGCGGACACCTGGTTCAGCGGTTATTCCCCGAATCTGGTAACCACGGTGTGGGCCGGCTACGACGACTACCAGCCACTCGGACGCCGCGAATTCGGTTCCACCACGCCGCTGCCGATATGGATCGACTACATGCGCGTTGCGCTGAACGACCAACCCGAGACCGGCCTGCCGCAACCCCCGGGTATTGTCACCATGAAGATCGACCCCGCCACCGGCGAGCCGGCGAGTCCGCTCGCAGACGACGCCATATTCGAGTACTTCCTGGCCGAGTACGCGCCCAAACCCAGAAGCTCCGACCTGCCGGGTAGCGTGCCGCTCGCCGACGATGGTGAGATAAAGGCGGTGGATATCTTTTAGGGCTCCCGGCAACGCGCTTCGCATTGATTTCCGATCACGCGCGATCGGCCAGGTCCAGCTCCGCCATCAACGATTCGCGTATTCCACGCTTGTAGATCTTGCCGGACCCGGTGCGCGGCAGTTGATCGGTTACCACGCGCACATACGCGGGGACCTTGAATCGCGCCAGGTGCTCGGCCACGTGCGATTGCACATCACCCGGCGTGAGTATGTCGCCCTCCTTCACACGCACCACGGTGGCTACGGCTTCGCCGAGGCGCTCGTCCGGCACGCCGAACACCACGCATTCGGTTACCGACGGGTGCTCGAAGATCACTTCCTCCACTTCCTGGCAACCGACGTTTTCGCCGCCACGAATGATCATCTCTTTGGCGCGTCCGGTAATGAATACGAAGCCATCGGAATCAATGTACCCGAGGTCTCCGGTGTGCACCCACCCGTCCACGAGGGTTTCTGCCGTCGCCTCCGGTTTAAGCCAGTACTCCGTGAAGTTCATGGGCCCGCGAATACACAGCTCGCCAATCTGCCCGCTGCCCAGTTCATTGCTGTCGCGATCCACCACTCGGATACTCACCAGCGGGCGTAACGCCCGTCCACAGCTCGCGGCGCGTGCTTCCAGGTCACGACCGGCATTGGACGCGGCCAGTCCGTTGGTTTCGGTCATTCCGTACGCCGCGCTCGCGCGCACCTGGTCTTTGCCGCGTTCCCGAATGCGCTGCGAGTGCTTACGCGTCATCGCCGCACCGCCGCCGCCAATGCTGCGCAAACTGCTCAGATCATAGCGGTCGTAGTTCGGCGAGTTGACCAGCTCGTAAGCCATGGTTGGCACGCCGCTGAAATGGGTTACCTGCTCCCGCTCGATGATCGCCAGCGCCTTCTCCGCATCCCACTTATACATGGCCACTACCTTGCGGCCATTGCGCAATGACGGCAAAAGCTGACCGTTTAGTCCAGTTACATGAAACAGTGGCACGGTGATGATCATGCAGGGCTGCCGCTCGGGTGGTCTCGGCCGGCGACCGGCATCGGCGCGCGCCAACGCCGCAGACGCCTCCCAGCCGAGCAGCGAATGAATGATGGCACGATGCGATGACACCACACCCTTGGGATGCGCTGTTGAACCGGATGTATACAGAATCATTGCGTGGTCATCCGGGTCAATCACCGCCACCTCCGGCGACGCGTCGTCGCCGAGCGCGCAAAACGCATCCCACGACTGAACCCCTCTTCCCGCAACGTACGGCGTGCGAACCGCAACGACATCCAGCTCTCGTTCGTCCAGGTAGGGCGACAAGTGCTCCAACCGCTCGCGGTCGACGAAGATGGTCTTCAACCCGCTGTCGCTGATGCCGTACTGCATCTCCGGGCCGGTCCACCACGCGTTCATCGCGACCGCCACCGCACCCATGGAGGTAATGCCCATGTACGCAAACACCCACTCCGGATAGTTGCGCATGGCCACACCGACCCGATCCCCATAAGACACACCGAGCGCCTGCAGGCCGGCAACCACGCGCTGCGTCTCGCGCCACGCGTCAGCGAACGTGTAACGTTCATTCTCGTACACGTAAAACACGTCGTCAGCGTGCGACAGTGCGCCTTCGTAGAGCGCGCGGAGATGCGGCGGCGCATTGGTGAACACAGGCAGCGTTACGCCCCGGATGGTGCGTTCATCAAGCTCGTATTCCCCGCCCTGCGCAAGCAGCTGTCGCGCCGCTCGAGAGTAGTTCGAAAGGTCCATCACGCCTCCACCTTCGTTCGCTCTCATAATAGTCTGAGAGGCTTTGTGGCAACCAGTACCCCGCAAACAACCGGGCTTCGCCCGGACACAGTAGAATTCGACGGATGGACACATCAAACGAACGCAACGACCCCGGCGGCAACCCGCCTTTTCTGCTCAGCACCGCACAGTCCCGGATAGGCCAGCATCTAGGCGTAAGCAACTGGGTGAGCATCGACCAGGTGCAGGTAAACGTGTTCGGTGAAGTGACACGCTGGCGGACGCCCGGACATTGCGACCCGGAGTACGCCGCCAATACGCGCTACGGCGGCACGCTGATGCACGGCTTCCATATGGTTGCATTGCTGTCACATTTCTATCGAGACGCCGGCCTGTGGCCGAAGGACGGCCGCGACCCGCTCAACTACGGTCTGAATCGGGTACGCGTGCTTCAACCCGTTCTAGTCGGCGACGGCGTTCGATTACGTTCGCACATCAGCCTGCTGAATGCCGAACCGAAATCCCGCGGCGAGTATCTGTTGACCACGCGCCACGACATCGAAGCCCACGGCGTGGCAGAGAAAGTGCTGTACGCGGAATACCTCACGTATTGGTTTCCGAGCGCGTAGTGCCCCGGGTAGACTGCCCAGACGACTTTCGGAACACGCACATGCAGACTGACGCGGACGTGCTGGTGGTTGGCGCCGGATTCGCCGGAATGTACGCGGTGCATCGCTTTCGCGAACTCGGACTCACCCTGAAGGTGCTCGAGGCAGGGGGCGACGTAGGCGGCACCTGGTACTGGAACCGCTATCCCGGGGCACGTTGCGACGTACCGAGCCTGGAGTACTCCTTCGGGTTCTCACCGGAACTCGAACAGGAGTGGGATTGGCCCGAAGTGTTCTCGTCGCAGGAAGACATCCTGCGATACGCAAACCACGTTGCAGACCGCTTCGACCTGCGCCGCGACATCCAGTTCAACACGCGCGTTACTGCAGTGGAGTACCTGGACGACGCCACGCTGTGGCGCTTGACCACCGAATCCGGCGAGCAGTTGCACGCCCCGTACTGCGTGATGGCTACCGGGTGCTTGTCCGTACCGATTACGCCGGAGATCACCGGCGCCGACCGGTTTCAGGGCCAGGTGCTGCATACTGGCCGCTGGCCTCACCGGCGCGTCGACCTCTCCGGACAATCGGTCGGCATTATCGGTACCGGTTCTTCCGGCGTGCAAGCTATACCGGAACTCGCACGCGAAGCGAAAACGCTCACCGTCTTTCAGCGCACACCCGTCTACACGGTACCCGCCAACCGCAAGGCGATGCGCGCCGCGGTACAGCAGGAGTTTCGGGACAACTACCGCGACATTCGCGAAATGCAGCAGCACAACGCCGGCGGCGTATCCGGCTTCCGCCCCGTGCGCAGCCTGAATCCTGACGCACCCGCGCACCGTGCCGCGCCCCCGCGTAACCTGCTCGATCTGTCCGAAGAAAACCGCGAGGCGCTCGTACGCAACCAAGGCCTTGGCGCGCTGCTCGCGTTTCGGGACGTATACACCGATCCTGCAGCCAACGAGACAGCCAACGCGCTCTACCGCGAATTCGTACGTGAGATGGTGGACGATCCACACACCGCCGAACGACTGCTGCCAAAGGACTACGGTCTTGGTTGCAAACGCCAGGTACTCGACCGCGATTTCTACGCCACGTTCAATCGCTCTAACGTTCGCCTCGTAGACCTACGCGAAACGCCGATCGTATCGATCACCGAAACCGGCGTTGAAACCACCACAGACCATCACGCGCTGGACGTGTTGATTTACGCGACCGGCTTCGATGCGATGACGGGTGCACTGCTGCGCGCCAACATTCGGGGTAAGGGTGGTAGGCGACTGACGGACAAGTGGCGGCACGGACCGGTCGCGTATCTTGGTCTCGCAATGTCGGGTTTTCCCAATCTGTTTACCGTGACCGGACCAGGAAGCCCATCCGTACTCTGCAATATGCTCGTGGCAATCGAGCAACACGTAAACTGGATCGGCGACTGCATCATGTACGTGCGGGAACACGAACTATCGACCATAGAGGCCACGCACGACGCAGAACTCGACTGGGTCGCACACGTAAACGAGGTTGCGGAAGGCACGATGTACACCGCGCCCAGTTGCAACAGCTGGTACCTGGGCGCAAACGTGCCAGGAAAGACACGGATATTCATGCCCTATGTGGGCGGGTATCCACGCTATCGGGAGCGGTGCGAGCAGGTGGCGCGAGCGGAGTATGAGGGGTTTGCGTTGGAGCACTAGGGGGAAGTGATTGTTCACCATGCACAACCACACGTGGTGATCGACATGACAAATCGTAGTTCTCCTGCACACGAGCCAGTATCAGGCTGACGTCAGGGTCAAGTTTCCTAATCGTCACACAGATCTTCCCGGACTTGGTGTCGGCTGCGGCGAGCCTTATTCCCTACTCATCATCTGGTGGCCACTCCTGAGCACCATGTAACACACGAACAACCTCAATCCCGTCAGCGATTCGGTAGATCACGAGGTAAGGTGTCCCATCGATCACCAGTTCGCGCGTGTTCTGTACTCTGCCCACTCGTCCGGATTCAGGATGTTCGGTGAGCAGCTGTTCGGCAGTATCTATGATCCTAAAGACGACATCGAACGCTACAAGGAGACTGTTATCTTCTGCGATATAGGCCTTAATACACTCAAGGTCTGCTTCAGCAGGTTCAGTCCATTTCAGCTGCACGTTTGGCTTGCCACTTTTGCATCAGCGCTTCGTGATTGATCAAGCGACCTTCATCAGCTGCTCGAATCCCAGCTTCCACCTTTTTCTTGAACCAACGTTCATAGTTTTCCGCAGTCCCTTCCCGATAGGATTGAACCAAGCGCAGCAGCAAGGGCCGATCCTCAACCGGCACCGCATCGATCTCTTTGTGTAGCTGCGCCGTGACTTCATCCAGGTTCGGCTTGTTCATTTCCGCCATGGCATCACCCATGATGTGGTTCGTAAGGATGCATTCTATCGCGGCTGTTCGCCATCGGTGTATTGCTCCGCCAACGGCGTGTCGGCCACGTATCGTTCTGTGGGTTATTCGCTCCTCACTATGCCTGTCTAGCTCTACCGTATCCCACACCGTACCCTCCCGAGGGAACCACCGCGGCGTACCCGCACCGCCGCTGCCGGCGCCGTCGCCGTCGCCGTCGCCGTCCGACAATGGGCTCGCGTCGTTGTGGCGGTGTTGTAGTAGTCGTACCACGCAGCCCCAATCAGGCTCGCATAGTCCGACGCCCTTCGTTCGCCCCACGGATCAAAAGCTCTGCGTCTGCACGATCTGGCTGGCATCGTCGGCGATCAGATCCGTGCAACCGAGGTGGTCCTTCAGCAGCACCGCTACGCTCAAGGTCAGGGTGGACCGCGTCGTCGCTGCGGGTGACGATCACCTCGCCGTCGATGTAGCGATTGGCCTCAACCACCCCGCCGGCGCGCCAGATGCGTTCGATCGAGCCGACTTGGTGGGTGGTTACCTCACTCGACTGGCCTCCGTTGTCCACCCGCCCTGGTTACCGCATGCGGTCCCGCAACGGACACGTAGGTGTAGGCGCCGACATCGGACTTGGAGGTGCGAACGCGCGACGCAAGCGGGGTAAGAGGGATCGAATTGGTACACTAGAAGGATCGCGAAGGCGGCGCAACCGCACTGAATTGACCAACATGACCATTTATGGTCTACTTGGTCATGTTTCGTACAAGGCTAACGCTAGGTCCCAGTTGTGATCGTTAACATCGCCGAAGCAAAAGCACAGCTTTCAAAGCTGATCGACCGCGTCTATCACGGCGAGAAAGTTGTGATTGCCAAAAACAACACGCCGATCGCCGACCTCGTCGTCCACAAGCCGGACGGCAAACGCAAGCTCGGCTTGCTTAAAGGCAAACTGGCTATCACCGACGACCTTTTCGCACCCGATCACGAAATCGAAGAAATGTTCTACGGTGACGACGATTGAGAATCCTGATCGATACACACATTTTCCTCTGGGCGTTGGCGGCCCCTGAAAGAATCTCCGCCCAGAAGCGTGATGAACTCGAAACGCTAGCCAACACAATCTACGTCAGTTCGATCACCATCGCCGAGATCATGATTAAAGCCTCACTCGGCAAGATGGTATTCGACTTCGACCCCGTCGCGATAACCAACGACGTAGGCTTTCAGCCCCTGAACTTCTCCGCCGAGGACGCCGCTCTCCTCAAGGAACTACCGTTCCATCACAAAGACCCGTTCGATCGGATGCTGATTGCTCAAAGCATTGCTCAGAAGACGCGCATCATGAGCGACGATCACCACTTCGCGCGCTATGACTGCGCGCTGATCTGAGATCGAGAATGCTCGCTCGGGTCACTCCGCTTCGATCGACAGGCATTGATCAGATTCAGTGCTCTTTCGATCACCTACGTAACGTGCGAGCAGCGTCCGCCACAGCGATCGATCGGTATCGATAATGCTCACAAAGAAGGTGCGGCTTTCGAGGATCGTGAGCTGGTAATCCTCAACTGTAGGCGCGTTGGGTTCGTAGATGGCGAACGAAAATCCGAGACAAGTACCGTTTTCAATCAGCGTGTAGTCCTCGAATTCGCCGTCGTAGTCCGAGCGCTTCTCGATTCGAATAACACCTTGCGGGAGATCAAACGCTTTGAGATCTCCAATAGCACGTGCAATAGGCGATCGGTATTCAAGTACGCGAGACCTAGATCCCTCTAGCCCATTGAACAAGAAATATTTGGTTGGAATAGGAAAATACTCGCCACGCCCGACTTTGACGTAATAGATGCTCTCTGGCGAACTCGGAGCATCAGCGCAGCAATCGCGCGCGGCAGCGCAGCCAAAGTCGGCGATTGCGATGAGTCCTACAAATATCAGAGATCGAACTAACATCCTCTACTCCCTCGCTAATGCTCGCTCAAGCACAGTTCGCCGAGATATGTAACTTACCGGAATGTTTCCGCTTGCCAATGAGACTTCCACGAGAACAATCGCACGCTTTGAGAAGCCAAGGGCTTTTGCTAGCGTCGTCGTGCGCACGCCAACCGACATCGATTCCGCAACCAGATCCGCGGCGCCTCCAAGCGCTCGATACAGGCCGTTTACACCGATCTTACTAAGTTCGCGATCCAATTCAATTCTCCGAATTGACAGATCAACCGGATGCGCACGCGACCACTCTGGAATCAACTGGATTAGTTCATCGTCATTGAGTTCGTCTAGTCGCCGCCGCAGCGCTATAACATCCGACACGTCCGCGCTCCCGTCGACAAGTTTCGCGACTCCACCTTCCGCCGCGATCTCATGAATCGTTGGATGCCGCTCCCGTCGAGTTTCCAGCTCGTCGTTAAATGCCCTCGAAAACGCCCCCACAATCGCACCATTGGCAAACTTCCCACCGGTAACCTCCGATACGGTACCACCCAACACCGCAGCCACCGCCACACGATTGAAACTGCGACCGCTGCCCGCATCGATTCGACCGATCGCACCACTGGCAAGCTGGGTCACACTCGCACTCGCAAACCCATGGCCGAATTTACCTCCTCGCAGTACGTTCATCACACCACCGGCTATCCCATGCAGCGTCGATTTAGCCGCCAGAGATGCGGCATTGAGCTGTGAGCCAAGCGCGGATCCCACACAACGCTTACAGGCCGCGAAGGCGCTGCCGATTGAATGGAACAACCCCGAACTGAAGGCCCCCATCACGCCACCACGTAGCGATCCGTTCGCAGCGACACCGGCAGCGAACCCGGACACGAATACGGCACCCCACTGGCCGACCGCATCTATCAGAATACCCGCGCCAGGTAGCCAGATCGAGATCGCCGTGCTCAGCAACGAACGAAATACGCCGTTGCCGAAGAGTTTCTTGAAGAAGTATCCATCCGGATCCGTATAAGACAACGGATTGTTCAGCACATACGCGTAGCGGTTGCGGTTCGGGCCGTAGGCCACATCCACGTCCCGCGCACCGCGCGTGATGTCGTTCGGCTTGTTGAATACGGTGTAACCGATCGTGCGGCCGCCGCCTGAGATCTGATTGCCGTTGGCGTCGGTGATCGTCCGATTGTAATCATATCTATCAGCAACGAAAAGCGCGCAACTTTCGAAGCTAACCACAACGTCTCATTTGTGCTTACCACGAAAAATGCACCGATCACCGAATTATCACGCACGCGTCCTACGTTGTTTGCGGGGCAATCCACTCAAGACGAGACGTCGCCTAGCCCATGTCTCTTAAATCACCTATGTGTTTGAACAATGCTGCCAACCCGAATACCGACAACAACCCGACTAGAAACCCTACGATCGGATATAGGGCAACTTCAGGGATGTCGCCTGCTCTTAGATATGTCAACGCGTGGTACCCTATTCCGATGAGAGCAGCAATTGGAATGGACAACGCAAAGGAAGCTCCTATCGTCAGCGTACCGAGTAGCACAAACAATATTGTAGAGCCCCCCATGACGACATTGACGATAAATTCGGCATTACTTAGCGCATCAACTTCATCATGCGTAGGTAGGAACGGGTACAACGGCACAGCAGGCTCAAGGTAGCTGCCAACAAACAAACCACAAACCCCGCAAAGCAGTAGGAAAACGAATGTAAGGAAATGCTGTACCTTCGATCCCATAAGATCATTCATGCCCTTGCACTGATCCACGTACGGCAGGATCTTCGGAGCCAAGAGACAATCCGGTGGGGTTAGAACATTGCCTTCAGCGACCCAGCGAGACCTCACCAAAGCGATCGGAAAAATCTACCTGCGAACGAGAGATGCTTAACAACTCGTACTGCACACAGTAGTTTTCAAACTCTTCTTTAGGTTCCAAGATTAAAACAACAATAAACCTATCAAACTTCCTCCGAGCGAAAACGCTTGATTGAAGTTTGGAACCTCTTTCCTGAAGTTTGAGCGGTGCCTGCAACACATAGCCCCCATCCTCTATCGAATCATACGATTCAGAACTCCTCGGTACACCGTAATATATCTCTGCTCCGCTCACTATGTGGAATTGATCTTCAGCGTCGACATTAATATCAAAGCGAACAATATCTTCTAGGATTGCATAACGAACTATCTTAGCCAATTCTTCCGAAGACCGGCTGCTAAAACACATAGAATCGGCCCCCGCATTCAAGGAACAAGAAAAGATCGAGAAGGTAAGCACCACATTGACGCCGAACTTACCAAATCTCATGGGGCCAACCCTTGTCATCTAGAATATCCGCGGTACAGATTGTGTAGATCTCGTCCCAACACAGCCCGATCTCCGTCGTAAGACAATATACTGCCACTTCCTCTGGGTGCATGCCCTAAGCCAAGCACATGGCCAAACTCATGAGCCACAGTTCCGCGAAAGCTAGTCGGGTTCCCAATGTGGATAGTACTTTTACCAACAGCCGGAACATTCCCTCCATAATGTACACTGCGCCAATTCAGATCAGAATCTTTGTCGCAGTTCAGAGCACTTTTAACAGCAGCTTTCCGTCGCGCCCTCAATTCAGCCCTACCGATTTCGAGAATCTGGACGCTACCGCCTTCAGCCACTGCCCGAACGCCAGTTTCTGAGCGATATTGAGCGCCGTTATATTCGCTGGATACACCAGACCAATATTTGTTGATGCTCCGCGCGGCGGCCTTAGCTCGGTGACCGGAAACAGTATCCTCCCCTTCGATTACCCTTACGCCATTTTCATCAACCCGAGTCGTCAGGCCCAAATCTTCGTTCCCCTCCAGAAACTCCCAATCCGGATCCGGAGGAGAGCACGATGAGCCAACATCTGCACATACCCCTGATGCCGCTCCCTCCACCGCCATCGAGAAAGCGGCGTATGCTGCCCCACTTGCGAAAGTTCCGCGATCATAAACCGCATGGAGACATTGTAGATTCGATTACTCCCATTCGATTGAAGCAACGTCAATCTGACTCATAAAGAAGTCCCCTGCACGAAAAACTTCCCCTTGAAGATCCAGACGATACCCGATACTCGCGCGTACCCTTCTCTAAACTGCTTGCGTGCTGCAATTTCGTAACAAGCAGAATCTTCTAGCCACACCGAAGCTGAAACACTTTCACCACGTTTGTCATCAGACAGAGCACACACGACATGCCAACCATCGAATCCGTATTGGACGCAACCTGATACAGCTACTTCAGTTCCGTCTAGTCTTTCGATGTTTGCATTGAGATTGCGAACATCTTCTCCTCCGGAGCGATCTGTTCTTGCGAACTGGCAGGCAGTTAGTGTCAGCGTTACGAATAGCATCGCTAGCGCTTTTATACCCAATCTCACTTGGTCTGCTCGCTATGGTCGAACACCTTTCTTTTCCTCGTTCGGAGCGATCCATTTTTTCGTTGTGTCGTGGGCTCCACAACGTATATGTCCAGATTCTGTGTTCGGACAAAGGAAGGTTTACCTATTTGCTTCGGGGCCAATCTATCTTTCGGTCCGATCCCTGGGTTAGTCTCAGTTCCATGGTCACGCAAAAAGCGCCAACGTGCTGTCTGAGTTCTTGATAACGGATTTAATCACCCCCGTCGGCTTATTCAGTTCACCTTGAATAACATTCGGCGTAGTACTAAGGGTTCCGTCAGAGGTTCTAACAATGCTGCTGGTGTTTTCAAGGGTCCCTTCCAATTGAGGATGCGAGTTGATTGTGTCTACGGCTGAATCAACTATCGCCTTGTCTGTTTCAAACGAGCCGGATCCATTTGCGAAGATGGCCTCGCTCTAATTCGTTGTCGACGCGGCTAAGGCAACATGGAGTTTGGATGTACAAGCCCCAATGTACGTAGCTACAAATTTGACGTCCAACCGAGAATCCATAGTAATGTAAAAACCCGCACTGTCTTCTTCCCTAGTAAAGGCTAGATCAGCTTCCACTATGATTGTGTCATCCCGCATCAATGAAATGCTGCCGTGATGAAGCTGAAGCGTTCCATAACTTGCGGGTACGATGATCTCAATCGCAAGCTTGTCGCCGTTTGGATCCTGATCGACTGTTTCTACCTGTGCAAGGCTAGATTCGATATCGGTGCATATGACTTCATCACCGAAAGTTGGCCAACAGACCGATAGCCAAAACAACAGAAGGATGCACAATCTAACGAATACTTGATGATTCATGGCAAGGTTCCCCGGTATGCAGGAACGTCGAAAATTTTGCGAGCGAATCTACTTCGGCCATACTTGATCACCATTGGACCTCTATTGAGGCTTGTTATGCGATCTGATCTGGATGAAAGGGGTGTGCCACTCGGGTGCGGATGCCAGTCAAACACGTGTCTTCCCAACGACCGATTGATTGGGGTCAGGAACATCTTGCTCTTGGTTACTGGTATTCCAGAGCTGTAAATCCTGTACACACCATCCCGTTCGTATACTGTCAAAGCTCCGAGTTCGGCACCGCGACCCGAAGACGCACCCCAGATTTTGTTTGCAACCGATCGGAACGTTTTATCGTTCAGAACAGATCTGATCTCTTTTGTCACCGAAGCGTCCATCTTTCCTTCCGGCCAAGGCGCCACTGATCGTTCGTACTGCTCCATAGTGATTGGGTCCCCTTGCGTGGACTCGGGAAGCGGTCCTACTAGCTCCGTCCAACCGGATCCTATTTCAACTTCCTCAACAGCCAACGACCCTGATGACCCGGGATGATCACCTTCAAACGTGGCCGTTACACCCTCGACCGCCATCGAGAACGCTGCGTAAGCTGCCCCATTCGCAAACTTCCCACCAGCCACCTCAGACATCGTGCCACCCACCACCATCTGCGCAATCACCGCAGACGTACGCTCACCAACCGCACCCGAAAGCACGCTCGTCAATCGACCACTCAGCGCCCCGCTGAACCCGGCCGACAAGAAACCATGCCCGAACTTGCCTCCCTGCAGCACACTGGAAATACCGCCTACCGCACCAAACTTCAGTGTATGCACGGCATTGGTCCAGAAGCCACCCTGCGCGGCCGGACCGATCGCCACAAACGCACCCGCGGTAGCGCCCGCCAAAACCCCACTACGCAGCGCATCCTTAAACGATGCCCCGCTCACCAGGGCGTCCGCAAACCCCGCCGCGCCGGCCCAGCCGGCGGCGGCATAGACGCTGATGCCTTCGGTCAGCGCGATCTTCGCCGCGGCGGCGAGCGCAAAGAAGAAGTGGCCGGTTGGATCCGTATACGACAGCGGATTGTTCAGCACATACGCATAGCGGTTGTAACTCTGCGTATTCGCCGGTGCCTGAACGAATGGATCGGCCGATAAGAACCGTCCGAGCTTCGGGTCGTACACCCGACCGTTCATGTGCACCAGCCCCACCGGGTCCAGCTGTTCGTGGCCGGTGAAGCCGCGCGTTGTGGCGCTGTTGTCGTAGTCGTACCAGGCCGCCCCGATCAGGCTCGCATAGTCCGGCGCTCGCCGTTTACCCCACGGATCGAAGCTCTGCGCCTGCACGATCTGGCCGGCATCGTCGACGATCAGATCCGTGGAGCCAAGGTGGTCCTTCAGCAGTACCGCCACGCTCGAGGACACCGTAGACCCGTCGTCGCTGCGGGTAACGATCACCTCACCGTCGATGTAGCGCTTGGTCTCAACCACCCCGCTGGCGCGCCAGATGCGCTCGATCGAGCCGATGTAGTGGGTGGTTACCTCACTCGACTGGCCTTCGTTGTCCACCCGCGCGTAACGGTTGCGGTTCGGGCCGTAGGCCACGTCCACGTCCCGCGCACCGCGCGTGATGTCGTTCGGCTTGTTGAATACGGTGTAACCGATCGTGCGGCCGTCGCCTGAGACCTGATTGCCGTTGGCGTCGTAGACGTAGGTTTGTCCACCCGCGCTGGTTACCGCATGCGGTCCCGCGCCGGATCCGTAGGTGTAGGCGCCGACATCGGACTTCGACGTCAGGTTGCCGAGTGCATCGTAGTCCATCACCAGTGACTCGGTGCCCTGGGTAACGCTCGTCAGCCGGTTCAGGTGATCGTAGTTGTAACTCTCCGTGAGGTCGCGATACGCACCGCCCACGGTGCGGTTCTGGTTGGTCTTCGCGGTGAGGTTGCCCACGGCATCGAACGTGAACGACAGATCCTGCAGCGTGGTGGTCGCCACGTCCTGCGCATGCACAGAGTCCATGGTGCCGCGCGCGGCGTGATACGCCGTGGTTACCGTTACGCCGCGTTTGCGCAGTTGCGTCACGTTGCCGCGCGCGTCCATTGTCAGTACGCGGTAGTACTCGTCGGACTGATTGGCGCTGTTTTGCGCTTCGATCGCGTATTCCAAGTAACCGTTGGGGTTGTAGTAGTACTCAACGCCCGTGTCAACGTCGGCACCATCGTACTGCTGGAACACACGTCCGAACTCGTCGTACGTGGTGCGCTGCTGGTAGCTCTCGGTAACGCTGTCTTTCACGATGTGCGTGTGAACGCTGCTTGTACGACCGAGCGCGTCATACTCGAACATGCGCCGCAGCGGCGGAGTGGCGCCGCCGTCGTCGGTCTCTTCGCTTGCCAGTTGCCCCAAGCCGTTCACTGCGGTGTCGTACA
This sequence comes from Candidatus Azotimanducaceae bacterium, assembly GCA_965216695.1. Classification (GTDB taxonomy): domain Bacteria; phylum Pseudomonadota; class Gammaproteobacteria; order Pseudomonadales; family Azotimanducaceae. Next base: position 1,915,105 of record OZ244212.1, read on the forward strand.
ACCAGTTGGCATCAGCTTCCGCTATGAAGCCGCCGCCGAACGCGTCGTTGTCCAGCCGGCGAACCATGCGGCCGAGCAGGTCGTGTGCCACCAGCGTTTCATCGCCTTTGGCGGTGGTCTGTTTCACGAGTTCGCCGAACGCGTTGTACTCGTACGTCCAGTTACCCATGTCGGGGTCGGCCATCGCAATCTTGCGGCCCAGCAGGTCGTAGGTGATGGTCGTTACCACCGGCGTTACGCCGGGCCCACCCTGCTCCGTGCGGGTGAGGTTGCCCTGATGGTCGTAGGTGAAATCGACGTAGCCGCCAAGGTGGTCTTCGGTACGCACCAGATCGCCCATCGCGCAATGTGCGCTGCGTCTCGGCGCTACGCTGCCAATAAACGTATCGTCTTCGATCGGTGCGTTTCCGTCGGGACCGGAAGCGTGCGAGAGAGAAACACACCTCGTTCAGGCAAAACCGTTGTAAACGGCGATGCGCCACAGATCCGTGCGGCAATCCTGCACGGCGGAACCGCGGATGGGTTCCGGCGCGCCACTTCAATACGAGGTCGGGAGGGACGATGCGCGGACCGTGGCATTCCATATTTCGCACCGGCACGGCGCTGGTGCTTGCTGTATTCATCTTTGCCGGTTCACCGGCGTACGCACAGGGACCACAGGGCAAGCCGCCCGAGCGCATCTCCGGCAAGCTGTCGGTGATTGCCGAAGACGAGTTCGTCCAAGGCCGTGTCACCTATCACTACCGCGTGCTCGACGAGCTTACGCAGCAGTGGATACCGGTGAATATTCCGGAACACGCAGTATCACGCATTCGCGGTGCCGGTCGGGTGACACTGCACGGTACGTTCGATGAGTCCGGTATCTTCGCCGCAGACGGCGCAGAGCCGCAGGCTACATCGTCGACCAACGCCGACGCCATTACCCACGGCGAGCAGCGCGTGCTGGTAATGACCACCCACCTGCGCGACAAGCAGTTGGAGTGCACCAACGACCAGATTCGCAACACCGTCTTCGACGATCCCTACGGCCAGTCTGTGGCGGCGTTGATACGCGAGGCGTCTCACGGAAAAACCTGGCTCACCGGTGACATCAGCGGCACCCACTCAATCGGCTACACCTACCAGAGCTGCGATATTGAGGAGTGGTCTCAGGCATTGGATGCGGCCGCGCGGGCCGACGGATTCGAACCGCTCGACTACGACCGGCGCATTTACGTAATGCCCGGGTCGGCGTGCTCGGGCGTAGGCCTTGGCAGCATGTTCGACACCCCCACGCGTGCGTGGATCATGCGCTGCGACTTTGCTGATGTGTACGCACACGAACTGGGCCACAACATGGGTCTGGGTCATGCAGGTACACCGGGCGTAGGTTACGGCGACCTAACCGATTTCATGGGCACGGCCAGCAACGAGTTGAAGCAAAACAACGCGCCGAACCGGGAAGTACTTGGTTGGCTGGGTGCCGAAGATGTACACACCGTAACTGCGGCCGGCGACTATACGATTGCCCCGCTCGAAACCACCGGCGGTGAACATCCGACAGTTCTCAAGGTTCCGAAAGCCGACGACAGCGGCGATCTGTATCTTTCCTATCGCACGCCGGTCGGCTTCGACGCCAACCTGTCGCGCGTATCCGAGCTGTATCACCTGGCCGTGCACGAGTTCAACCAATGGGACACGCTCCGGCTTGCGCAGATTCCGGCAGGCAATAGCTACACCGCGCCAGACGGTACCTTAGTGCGACTGCATCACGCAGACGATCTGTCCGCAACGCTCGAAGTTCGGCCCGCGGGCGAGCCCACCACGTGTCGCACAGCGGAGCCCGACATCACGGTAACGCCCGTGTCCGTGCAACTCGATGCCGGTCAATCCGGTCAGTTCGCATGGAAGATTGTGAATCGCGACTCGGGGAGCTGTGCCGATCGGGCGTTCACCGTTCGCGCGTCATCGACCACGTTGGCCGTCAGCACGAACCGGTCGAGCGCGACCATCGCGGCAGGCGGTACCGCAACCGGTACCGTTTCCGTCGCCACTAACATTTCGACCGCGGCTGGGCGGCACATCGCTACAGTCGATTTCGTTTCGGGCGCGCAAACATGGCGTCGATCGGCCACTGTTGACGTGCAAGCGGCGTGCACCGAGACGACGCCGTCGCTCAGTCTGTCGCCCAGCAGCCAACAGATTGCCCAAGGCAGTTCGGGCCGGTTCACATTGCAGGTGGTAAACAGAAGCACCGGCGCCTGCCCATCGAGCACCTACGATGTTGCCGCGAGACCCCCCGCAGGCTGGAGCGCAGATGTTTCTCCTTCGGTAGTTGCGTTGGAGCCGGGTGAAAGCAGCAGCGTTGTGGTAACCCTAGGTGTGCCCGCAGACGCCAACGCCGGTACAGCCAGCACGCGCATCGAGCTTCAGCAACGCGGCTCCGCGGTAGCGTCCACGCTTGCCAACGTAACCGTTCCGGAGCCCGAACCCCCGTCGGTGGACAATCCGCCGCGCGAGCCGGGTTCGCTCTCCGTAAACATGAAGCGAAAGCACATCGCGTTGTCTTGGACCACCGGCGCCGACGACATAGCCGTTGTTGGTTATGAGATACGGCGCAACGGTGTGCACGTGATGACCACGCCCAATCTGCAGTGGTCCGACCGCAACATCCAACCGGGACAGTCGTATCACTATGACGTGCGCACAATCGATTCCGCCAATCAGCGATCGCGCGGCGCCGCATCGGCCGACATCGATACGCCCAGTCCGCGGGACCGCGGACCCCGGTCGAAGTAGCGACGATCAATCTGTGGTAACGGTAACGGTGTCGTCGAACGTCAGTTGAGCAATATCGGAGGCACGCGCGTGAATCGTCACGCGCGCAAGACTGGTCACATGAATGACGCGTTCCGGCGTAGGTAGTGGTGAAAGCACGCGAATCCGCGTGTCAGGCGGCACGTCCAGACGAATCGCATCCGCATCGGACATCGCCGCTGCGAGTGTCAGTGCGCCGCGCAGCGAACAGTCGTTCACCGCATGCGGTGAACAGATTCGCAGGTCGTCGTCAGACGCGGTATCCACTTCCAGGCGAGTCTGTCCCTGCCGTTCCACCGCGCCTAGGTCCGGCACACCGGCCACGCGCCGCGGGTCACCGCCACCACGCTGATCCCAGTCCGGATATGGCAACGTAGTAGGCACCGCCGCCGAACCGCGGTTGATGCCACCGCCGCGAACCCGCACCGGCAGCGTCTGCGTGGGGCCGTTGTAGTACCCAAGCGCTTCGAATGTTGGTTTCAGATCTGGCAGCGACGTACCGCAGCCATCCGAATGTTGCAGTGCGTTGAACGCCGTGATCGCGTCCGTATCGGAAACACAATCCGCAGCGCCTTCATTACGAAGCACACTATTGAACATGCGCAGTTTCGCACTGCGCGCGGCTACGGCCGTTGCACCTGCATTCTCCGCAGCGGTTACGTGCAGCAGCTCCAGCGTTCCGCCCTCGCTCGCAACGGCACTGCCGTCGGGCGCCCGGTTACGGTAGAAGGTTGAATTCACGATCCGGGTAAGGCCTCGGCCGAATATCGCGCCACCTGCAATCTCTGCCCGGTTGTCGATCAACAGCACGCTGTCGATCAGAAGTTCGCCCTCGTTGAGCACTGCACCGCCTTGCGGCGCGTTACCGTCCGCGAGCGTAAGGTAGCGCAAGGTAAGTTTGCCAGCAGGTTCAACCACAAGGATTTGCCCCGCAGACGCACCACCCAGCGTCACTCCGCTCGGTTGCCACAGCCGGTCGGCAATGTAGCCGTCAATCTCGACGTGCGTTCGAATCGACGGCAACGGTTTGCGCAACTCGATCCGCGTGGGCTCGGCGAATCGCTCCTGGTCGAACACGATATGCGTAACGCCTGGGTGATCTCCGGCGCGTTGGAGAGCGGCGCGCAACGATCCGGAACCCCCACTGCGTGGCGACGTTACGGTCAGCGTCTGTACGTTACCGCTCACACGCTCAGACACCACCACGGAATGGCAGCCGACCAGGCCGATTCCGGCGACAAGCAGCGAAACGTACACAGCAAAGCGTGTGCAGATTGCGATCACAAAAAGATCATCTGAATGTTGCATAAAAAAGGCCGGCCCTTTCGGGCCGGCCTATGTTACCGCAAGGCGGTCAGCCGATTACTACGGGCAATCACCCGCGCTGAAATCAGCGGCTGCCTTCGTACCGTTGGGGTCGGCCGGTGCAATCAACGCTCCATCTGCGTCGATGATCGCAACGTCGTCACCCGAGTTGTTGTACACATCGAGTAGACTCGCCAGCTGCTTGATGGTTCTGAAGTTCATGTCACCACCAAGCTCCGCCACGAGGTCGTCGATCACATCCTGAACCGGCGTGCCGTCCGGTAGCGTGGTTGCGCCGTTGGACAGTCCCGTGTTGAGGATTGCAGCCAGCAGCTGCCAGGAAGCCTGCAGCTTGGCTTTGCAGAGCCTGCCGCGACGATCACCGTCGGACTCCCGAGCCGGGCTCGACCAGAAGATGCCGAACACGTCCTCGCAATCGACCGCGGTTCTCCACCCCAGATCGACCGGTAGCAACGTGCCTGCGCCGCCACCCGCCGCGTGGTTTTCCAGCACATGACAGGTGTAGTCACCATGTGTGCGCCAGAAGCCGAGCGTGCGCGTTGCACCCTCCCGCTCTATAACTTCGCAGATTGCGTCGTCATAGACGGTGTCGCTGTTGTTCAACTGGAACTGCGCCGGCAACGCCCAGGTGACTGACACCTGATTCGCCACGTCGTCGGTACCCGCGATCACGCCTCCGGAAACCCGCAGGCATCCGTCAGAGGGATCGGCGTCGAACACACATCCAGCGCCAGTTCCGAGCAGATGCGTCTGATTAATACTCAGTACCACATCCACCACGTGAATGTTCAGCGCTACGTCGCCGGTGTTTTCGATGTCAATGTTGAAGTTAGCCGACTGGCCAGGCTCGATCGGCGTCTGCAGACAGGTCTTGGACACGGTCAAGCTCGGCGAAACCAGGGCAACCGAGTGGTCGTCGTTAGCCGACGACGCGTTGGCGAACTCATCCTCACCTTGCACCGTCACCTCGTTGATCACCGGATTCGGCGCGCCCATTGGCACCAGGTAGGCCAGCGTGATCGTGCACGAAGCACCCGCCGCCAGGGTTGCCGGTGCTACCGGACAATCCGATGCGGTGATCGCCGCGTTCGTGCCGTCCGTAAGGTCGCCAAGGATGGTGTCGTTGATCGACGTCAACGTAACCGCGTTGGTGGGATGATTGTTGCTGATCGTAATGCTGTAGTCGATCGTGTCACCCACCTTGCTGTACGCTGGCCCGGTCTTCACAACAGCCAGTGCTACTTCAGCTTTGATCACATTGACAGTGACCATGTCGTCTGCCGGCAGCTGGTTCGGGAAACCCGCGGGCGAACATACGACGTCTGCGGTGTTCTTGCACTGCCAGCCCGTTGCCGTAGGCACACACCAAGCCGGAGGATTGTTGCTCGGGAACGCAAAGCTCTGGTCCTGCGTTACCGTTGTATCGTCACCCGGACCCAGCTGCAGCGCCTGATTGACGATGCCCAGGTTGGCGTCGTTGAGCGTGCAATCCAGCGTCGGCGTGTCGGCGGAACTCGTGTTGGCCACGTTAATCGTGTACTCCACGTTGTCGCCCTGATCAACGCTGATGGGGCCATCGCTGCCGTCGGCTTTCTTGTCGAGCGTAACCGAAGGCTGGAACAGGTTGATGTCGTGCGAATCGCTATCGCTCACCTGCGTTGAATCCTGCGAGTACACAACGTCCACAACGTTGGTAAGAGGATCCAGATCACCTGGCTGAATCACACGTTCCACCGTGATCGTGCAGGTAGCACCCGCTGCCAGCGTGGGCCCGCAGTTGCTTACCGCGCCGTTGTCACCGTTGTTGGTGATGTCGCCGATCAACGAGTCGATGATCGATACCTTGGTGAGCTCGGTAATACCGGTATTTTCAACCGTAATGGTATAGGTCGCCGTGTCGCCTACCTTCGACAACGCCGGGCCAGTCTTCTCCGCGTCGATCGCGCAAAGCTCGAAGCCGTCGAACACCTTGTCTTCCAGTTCCGCCGTCTCGGACTGAGACTGCCGAGTTTCGGCAATGAACGTGGAGAGGCAGGGAATGCCGTCCGGGAAGAGCTGCGTCAGGTTGATGCCCGCTTCGAAAAACGTAGACGGCGCAAAGTCGTCGTCGCCGGTGCCGCCTTTAAAAGAGAACGGCCAGGGTGAGGTTTCTGTCTGCGTATTGGAGATACCGCACGAAAGATCGTCGGCGCTTGCACTTCCGCAGTCGGTACCTTCGAACGCTAGCGTCAGGTCACCTTGCGACGGCGCAACCGGGTCGTTCAGGCCGGTGTTCGGTCCCCAGGTGTAGACGTCGTAGCGTACGAGGTCGCCGCCGGACGTAATGTCTGCCTGCACGAGCACGTCACCGATCTCGTGGCCGTCGCTGAACGGACAGCCGCTGCCGGAACAGTTCGGGTCGTCCTTCGTGCCGTCGCCGACCATATCGATATCGTTCTGAACGAACCAGAAACCGATCGCGGCGTCACCGTTGTTCGAGAATTTATCCAGCCCGAAGTACAGAATAAAGTCGCCGTCCGACGGATCTCCAGGATCGTCGACCTGGTAGATGGCCGCAAAGGAATGTTCAATGTCGTTCTTGTCATTGGACGTTCCGAGTTTCCACTGCCAGTCCTGCGGCTTTCCAGCTTCGATGTCGAGCGAATCTTTCGCGCCGGCGAAGATGTCGTCAGTGTCGTCGTTGAACTTGTCGTTCGCAAACGTTGACGTCAGTGCATTGCTTGCGGGAACTGCCGCGCAGATGCCGAGCCGATCCGGATCAACCGAATCGCACCAGATCTGACGCCAGTCGTCCCCAGGGGCTCCCTCTTCGACCGCGTTTCCGTCGAGCTCGAACAATCCCAGGTCGTGTACCGCCCAGGACGGGAGCGCAGCGAAAATGAGAAGGCCAAACAGAATAGAGCGTGGCTTTGCGTTGCAAAGCCGCGTTGAGTCTTTCATGTGTGAGGCTCCATCATCCGTAATGTTGAAGTGATGCCCGAGTACGGCGAGCGGGCGCTTGTCCGAGCGCCGAATCCGGAACGTTTCGAGTAGAAGGTATGTGCGCTGAATTCCCCCTTGATGAAATCTCGCGCTATCTCCCTTGTCCCCCTGTCGCAGCGCTGGTGCATGGGTGCATACAGCACTGCAACGGATACCCTATTGAAACGCTCCGGGGTTAAACCGTCAAGTAAATTCGAGATCTGGACGTTCGTGCAAAATCGTTAACGGCAAGTTTGACTTGCCCAAACGGTGCAGCGATCTACTGAACCACCTTAATCCGATCCCCCGCGCGCGGTTCGCCCCGCGGATGGTGGCCGTTGATTACGCGCAACGTTTCTTCCGGGTAGCTGCGAATGGACGAGTTGGCCGCAAGCTTCGCATACGTGTCGCCCGGCCTCGCTTCCACCACCTTCAACCGCTGGTTGTTGGCAATGCGCAGGTCGTCGGTGGTCATCGCGCGGAACCTGGCAAGCGTCTCGACCCACTGCTTCTCGAACGCGGCAACGTCGCCGCCCTTGCCGAGTTCGCCTTTGAAGAGATAAACGCTCGGACCCTTGAAAATCACGGCGATTTTGCGTGCTTCGGCGTTTCCGGCGGCGATTTCCACGTTGCCCACGTACGCTTCAAAGCCGTTGATCTGTGTGGATTCGCCATCTTTCACATCGTCGCGCTTGAGCGTCTTGGTGATGTACTCCTCCGGAGTCTGAGCCTCCGACGGCGCATCCTGCCGCTGCACGGAGATTGACGCCTGCGCGGACCCGGTCGGCGCCCGGCCGATCACCTCGGTGTTGGTGTTCACCACGTTCCAGCCGTCGGGAAAACCCACCACAATGCGCAGACCACCGTGGTAGTACGTGCTTTCCTTGATCAGGCCGGTCGCGGCTTCGTCGCCGTAGACCAACCCGTCCATCATCTCCCAGAAATCACCCACCGGCTCGCTGAGTTCATCCGGCATCAGATGCTGGGTGCTCTGCACCAGTTCATACAGGCGTTTGTCGTTCTTCGGGTGCGATGCGAACAGGCCATGGTACACAGGCGGCTTGTTCTGCACGTTCTTCGCGAAAAGCTCGTGGTCTTTCAGCACGTGAATACCGTCGAGCATCGCATGCGGGTTGTAGCCGGACTTGGCAAGAAACTCCGCGCCGTAGCCGTCCGCCTCCAGTTCGTTTTCGCGTCCGTAACCCGACGCCACCGTATTGCTGATTGTGTTGGACAGATCGCGCATCGCGCCGGTGCCCGTCATCAGCGCCAGCACCCAGCCCAGCACTTCGCTGCCAACCGCGTTGCGCCGGCTTTTCGCGCTGTGACCGCCCACCACGTGGCCAATCTCATGGCCAATGATGCCTGCCAGTTCGTCCTCGGACTTCAGGAACGCGATCACGCCGCGATTGATGAAGATGTAGGCATCGCCGGTCGCGAACGCGTTCACGCCCGGATTGTCCAACACGGTGAAATAGTATTTCCGGTTCTTGTGCGGGCTTACCGCCAGCAGGCGCTCGCCGATGTCCGTTACGTACTTCTGCCACGCGGGATCATCGTAAATCTGATCCTTTTCGAGCATCTCGTTGTAGATCTTCGCGCCGGCGCCAGCGTGCACACTGAAGGCGGACGCCCACAACAACACGCTGCCGACCATCGCGGCCAGGCAACGCAGGTGGAACATGTGGTTCGCTGATTTCGTCCGATCCATGCCTTGAGTCCCCAAAACGGAAACGCTTGTCTGGATTAGACCCCGCATTTTGCCCGGGTTCAGCTGAACTAACCGTGAATGTGCGTCAGTCGTCCGACTTCTTGGCCACCGAGCGGTTGCCGAAGCGCTGCCGGAAGCGCTCTACGCGCCCGCCGGAGTCCATGATCTTCTGCTTGCCCGTGTAGAAAGGGTGGCACGCCGAGCAGACGTCCACGTGGATGTCTTCGGATAGCGTCGACCGCGTCTCGATCACATTGCCGCAGCTGCAGGTGGCTTTAATCGGTTGATATTCCGGATGAATATCGGGTTTCATGGCAACTCGTTCGCCGCTATTGGGTATCAAGGGGGCGCGAAGTTTACCCAACGGCATCACGTATGGCAAAGGACCGGCACGCAGACGATATCCACGCAGCGGACGCCGCGCCGGCTCTGCCGGTGGTGCGCGTCGCGGTACCACGGCCACTGTTTCGACTATTCGACTACTCGCTACCCGAAGCCTGCCCCACGCCCCCGGCAGGCGCGCGGGTCCGGGTTCCATTTGGCCGCGAACGTCTGGTTGGCATCGTCACGGACAACGCACCTGTTGATCCCTTCGACCGCGCGCGGCCCCTGTTGGACGTGCTGGACACGTCGCCAGCACTCGATGGGGACCTGCTGGCGCTGGCGCACTGGATGGCCGATTACTATCACCATCCGCTCGGCGAAGTGATCGCCACCATCCTCCCGGTCTCGGCCCGGCGCGGCAAGCCTCTTACGCTGCCGACGCCGGCACGATGGCAACGCGCGCCGGACGAACCCGCACCCAAGCGGGCGAAGAAGCAGCGCGAACTCGCCGACTTTCTCGCCGACCAAGGCGCAACCGACGAAGCGGAGCTAATCGGCGCAGGCTTCAGCCGCGCTGTGATCAAGGCAGCCGCGCACCGCGGACTGATCGGAAAGGCGCCACCCGCTGGTCCGGCGCCTCTGAACATCGCCACCGGACCGGAGCTTACGGGAGAACAAACCGAAGCCGTGAACCGTGTAACCGGCGCGCTGGATGCATATAGCTGCCTGGCGTTGGACGGCATTACCGGCAGCGGTAAAACCGAGGTCTACTTCCGCATCATCGAAGCCGTGCTAAGCCGCGGCCGCCAGGTCCTGGTGCTGGTTCCCGAAATATCGCTCACCCCGCAGACGCTCGGTCGTTTCCAACGCCGCTTCGGCGAGGCGGCGGTTCTGCACTCCAACCTGGCCGACGGCGAGCGGCTCACCACCTGGCTCGAGTGCGGCGCCGGCCGCCACAGGATTCTGATCGGCACCCGCTCCGCCGTGCTCGCGCCGTTTCGCGACCTCGGCCTGATCGTGGTCGACGAAGAGCACGACAGCTCGTTTAAACAGCAGGACGGATTGCGTTACTCCGCGCGCGACGTGGCCGTAAAGCGGGCCCATACCCTCGGCATTCCGCTGGTGCTGGGCAGCGCGACGCCGTCGCTCGAGACCCTGCACAACGTGGCTACTCACCGCTACCGCGTTGCGCGGCTCACGCGGCGGCCGGGCGGCGCAACGCTGCCGTTGCCGGAAGTGATCGACATTCGCGGCGCGCGGCTGCGCGACGGCATAAGCCTGCCGCTGGAAACGGCCATCCGCGCGCACCTGGACGCCGCCGGCCAGGTGCTCGTGTTTCTGAATCGCCGCGGTTTTGCGACGTCGCTGATCTGTGCCGGGTGCGGCTGCCAGGTGCACTGTGCCGACTGCGAACAGCCGATGACGTTGCATCGAAACCCCGACCGCCTGATCTGCCACCACTGCCTGCGGCGGGCCGCGACGCCGCAAGCGTGTGCCGAGTGCGGCCACGGATTGATCCCGTTGGGCGTTGGTACACAGCGCGTCGAAGCCGGGCTCGCCGAGGCGTTTCCGCACACGCCCCTTCTGCGCATCGACCGGGACACCACGCGAACACAACGCCAGTTGGAACACCGCCTGCGGGAGATCGCAACCGGCAACCCGGCGATTCTGGTCGGCACGCAAATGCTGGCAAAAGGCCATCATTTTCCAAATGTGACCTTAGTCGCGGTATTGAACGCCGACGCGGGTTTCATGAGTCCGGATTTCCGCGCCCCCGAGCGAACCGCACAGCTGATCGTGCAGGTGGCCGGACGGGCCGGCCGGGCTCAACGCCCGGGCCAGGTGCTGCTGCAATCCCTGCAACCGGACAATCCAACGTTGCGCGCACTGCTCGACGGGGGTTATGAGGCGTTCGCCGCGTGTGAACTGAAGACGCGGCGCGCCGCCGGGATGCCGCCCTTTCAGCCGATTGCAATGATCCGGGCAGACAGCCCGTCTGCCGCCGCCGCCGAACAGCACCTGCGCGTGGTTGCCGAACAGACACCCGGTTCGATCGAGGTACTGGGCCCAGCGCCAGCGCCGGTGGCCCAGATCGCCCGGAAGGCGCGATTCCAACTGCTGCTGTTGGCGCCCACCCGACGGGCCCTGCACAGCGCGCTGCATAGCCTGCGTGCCGTTTCGCCACCATCGAATGTCCGAGTGAGTGTGGATGTAGACCCGTACGACACGTTTTGACCTATCATGCGCGCAATGCAGGACTACGCGAAACGCTCCGCCCCCCGCAAGCGCAAGCCCGCCCCCAAGCGGCGCAAACGTGCTGCTGCGTCCGCCGACGTTCCGCGGCGGTTGTTTCACGGCCCGAGTTTTTCGGGCGGCGTGATTGCCGGCGCGCTGGGGGTCATGGCTGCCGCCTACCTGCCGGATCTGATCGAGCGGCCAGCGCAACAGCCCGCGCGCACCGCAGCGGCGCCCGAGCGGGAGTTGCGGTTTCGCTTCGACGAAGTGCTTCGAACCACCGAGGTGGTGGCGGACGCAACTGCGTACGATCCCACCGGCGGCGCCGCCGAGGACGCCGGACCGATCGAATATCACCTGCAGGTGGGCAGCTTCCGCTCCGAAATGGACGCGGACGAACTGCGCGCCACGCTGATTCTCCAGGGGCTGCCCACTCAAGCCGATCAGGCACGCCTGGACAGCGGCACGTGGCACCGGGTTACCGTCGGGCCGTTCCCATCCGAACTCGAAGCGCAGCGGGCGCTAACCGCATTGCGCCGAATGAACCTGAATCCGATGTGGATTACCCGCCCGGCGGAATCCGGCCGAACCTGAGGCGCGTTGAAAAGCTCTACCGTCGTCCCCACTATCTGTTGGAGCGAACGAATTCGCGGACCACACGCGCCTGCACGACTCGGCAGCATGCAGCGCACAGGCAAAAGCACCCCAATAGGCAACCCACATCCCAATGACCCGCAGCTCCGATACAAGCACGCATATAGATGAAAGAGGAAACCCCGCAGCCATGACGACAATGCACGGCACCACGATCATCAGCGTGCGCCGCAACGATCAGGTCGCTGTGGCCGGCGACGGCCAGGTATCAATGGGTAATACCATCATGAAGGGCAACGCCCGTAAGGTTCGGTTTCTGTACAACGACACCGTGCTCGCCGGGTTCGCCGGCGGCACCGCCGACGCCTTCACCCTCTTCGAGCGGTTCGAGGCCCAGCTTGAGAAATATCAGGGAAACCTCACCCGCAGCGCTGTGGAACTGGCAAAAGACTGGCGCAGCGACCGCGCGCTACGCCGGTTGGAAGCCCTGCTGATTGTGGCCGACAAGGCCACGACGCTGCTGATCAGCGGTACCGGGGACGTGATCGAGCCGGAAGCCGGCGTGCTGGCCATTGGTTCCGGAGGTCCTTACGCGCAGGCCGCGGCGCGGGCCCTTTACGACAATACCGACCTGGGTGCGCGCGACGTGGCAGCCCGTGCGCTCACGATCGCGGCAGACATCTGCGTGTACACCAATCACAACCACACCATTGAAGTCCTCGACGCCGACGGAGCCCCGCAATGACGATGATGACACCGCGCGAGATCGTGCACGAACTGGACAAGCACATCATCGGCCAGCAGGCGGCAAAACGCGCGGTGGCCATTGCGCTCCGAAACCGCTGGCGCCGCATGCAGCTCGACACGGAAGTGCGCGACGAGATCAGCCCGAAGAACATTCTGATGATCGGCCCTACCGGTGTCGGTAAAACCGAAATAGCGCGCCGGCTGGCACGGCTGGCGCGTGCGCCTTTCATCAAAATCGAAGCCACCAAGTTCACCGAGGTGGGGTACGTTGGCCGCGACGTGGAGTCGATCGTGCGCGATCTGGCCGACGTTGCCGTGAAGATGTTGCGCGAGAAGCAGATGGATCAGGTGCGTCATCGGGCGGAAGATGAAGCCGAAGAACGCGTGCTGGATGCACTGCTGCCGAGCGGCAACGAAATGGGATTCAATCAGGAAACCAAACCGGACGACGCCACGCGCCAGCTGTTTCGCAAGCGGTTGCGCGAGGGCGAGCTGGACGACAAGGAGATCGAGATCGAACTCGAAGCCATTCCGCTCGGCGTCGAGATCATGGCACCTCCCGGGATGGAAGAGCTGACCAACCAGCTGCAGGGCATGTTCGCCAACATGGGCAACGGCCGCAAACGCCATACCCGCATGAAAATCAAAGACGCCCTCGCAAAACTGCGCGACGAAGAAGCCGCCAAACTGGTGGACGAAGAAGAAATCAAAGCGCAGGCGATTGACGCGGTGGAACAGACCGGCATCGTTTTTCTGGATGAGCTCGACAAAGTAGCAAAACGCCAGGAAACCGGCGGTGCCGACGTGTCCCGTGAAGGTGTGCAGCGCGACCTGCTGCCGTTGATCGAAGGGTCCACCGTGTCTACCAAGTACGGCATGATCCGCACGGATCACATTCTGTTCATCGCGTCCGGTGCGTTTCACCTGTCCAAACCGTCGGACCTGATTCCGGAGCTTCAGGGGCGCCTGCCAATCCGGGTGGAACTGGCGGCGCTCGGACCCGAGGAATTCAAACGCATCCTCACCGAGCCCGACGTGTCGCTCACCGAGCAATACCAGGCACTACTTGCAACCGAAGACGTGGCCATCGAATTCACTGACGACGGACTGGAGCAGATTGCCCAACTCGCGTGGAGCGTGAACGAACAGACGGAAAACATCGGCGCCCGCCGGCTCCACACAATGATGGAGCGGTTGCTGGAGGACATTTCCTTCAGCGCCGGCGATCACAGCGGCGAAACACTGACGATCAACGCCGACTACGTGAACGAGCACCTGAGCGAACTGGCCGCCGATCAGGACTTGTCGCGGTTCATCCTCTAGGCCGCTGTAACTCCATGGAGAAACCCCGCTCTATCACGTACCGGCGCGCATCACGCACGCTGGTGGTGGAATTCGACGACGCTCGCTACGAGATACCGGCCGAACTGTTACGCGTGTACTCGCCGTCGGCCGAGGTACGCGGCCACGGCGACGACGAGCGTAAGCTGGAAACCGGAAAGAAGTACGTAGGCATCTCCGGGATTGAACCCGTTGGCAACTACGCCATTCGCATCACGTTCGACGACGGCCACGACACGGGCATCTTCGCGTGGGGTTTTCTCGCGGAGGTAGGGAACAACGCCGAGCAGATGTGGCGCGACTACGAAGCCCGCCTGCAAGCCGCCAACGCATCACGCCTGCCAACCATAGCGGTGGGTCAGTGGTCCCCAGACCGCTGAACCTCAACGCCGCCCACACGCTTACGCATGGGGTACACTCGGTGCACTGCCTGAAGCAGGCGACCGGGCGCCTCGGGTGCGCGTAACCGCATGACCCGACACACAAACCAGGACACGCAGCAGAACACCGTCTCTTTCGGCCATCAGCGGGTCACACGAGACGCCAAACCCGGCCTCGTGGACGACGTGTTTGCACGCGTGGCGCAACGCTACGACCTGATGAACGACCTGATGAGCCTGGGGTCACATCGCGTACTCAAACGTGTTGCACTCGAGCAGCTAAGCCTTCGCCCTGGACAGAGGGTGCTGGACCTGGCGGGGGGCACCGGCGACATCGCGCGCCTGATTGCCGACCGGGTGGGCGCCAGCGGATCGGTGGTGGTCGCGGACGCCAACGCGGACATGATGCGGGTTGGGCGCGACCGTCTGCTGGATCAGGCCGTTACCAGCGTTGTGTTCTGCCAGACAATGGCCGAGAACCTGCCCTTCGACGACGGTGCGTTTGATCGGGTCACCATCGGCTTCGGGCTGCGTAATTTCACCGACAAACTGCGGGCACTCACCGAGGTCCACCGGGTACTCAAACCGGGCGGCGTTTTGCTCGTGCTGGAATTCTCGCGGGCGACCCATCCAGGACTCGCCAACGCTTACGGCCTGTTTCAGTCGCTGTGGCCTGGCATGGGCCGCCTGGTTGTCGGCGATGCATCGCCCTACCGGTATCTGGTGGAGTCGATCCGCGAGCACCCCGGCCAGGAGGCGTTGGCGCTGATCCTCCGCGACGCCGGCTTCACGGCTGTGGAGTATCAGAACCTGCTGGGCGGGATCGTGGCCATTCACCGCGGTGAGCGACCGGAGGAAATCGGAGGTCCCAGATCATGACGCGCGATCGCAGCATACTGGACGCACCGGCGGCGCTGTTTGCGGACGTGGTGGAGCGCCTTGCGAACGCGGTGCTGCCGTTGGACCCGGACGCTTCCGATCGCCTGGCGCCGCTGAACGGTCGAGCGCTGCGCCTGGCCCCGGACGGCCTGCCGCCGGTGACGATCCGCGTCGATGACGGCAAGCTGAACGTGATACCGGAAGATCCGGAGCCCGCCAGTGTGGTGGCCGAGGGTCCGCCGCTGGAGTTGCTGCGGCTGCTCGCGGGACGCCAAAGCAACGCCATCCACATTACCGGCGACCCCAGCGTGCTGGCGGACTTTTCTGCGCTGATTGGTCAGTTCAGCCCCGACGTGAACTTTGCGTCCGGCATCAGCGATCTGGGCGAGCGCGCCGCCGTGTATGCCGAAGCCGGTCTCGCCGCGTTCCGGGCAATGGCTGAGAACGCGCTGCGCAGCACGCGCGAGCATCTGGGCGAGCGCTTCCCGGACAAAGACGCCACCGAACGTTTCGAAGAGAAAATAGACGAACTGCAACGCCACCTCGCGCAACTCGCCGAGCGCATTGACGCCTTTACCCACCGATCATCGGAGAACCCGCGGCCCACCGATCGCGAAAAGCGGGACGACGATGCGCGCTGAACAGCACGCGTTGCGGATCGCACGCACGCTGCTGGCGCATCGACTCACAGACGCACTAGCGCTGCTGCCGCTCGAAAACGCGAGCTGGCCGTACCGCTGGCTGGCGCGGGCCGCGGCACTGGTGCCCACCGCGGCCACGCCGCTGGGCGTTCGGCTGCGCGAGGCGCTGGTGGAACTCGGGCCGGTGTTCATCAAACTCGGACAGATGCTGTCCACGCGCCGCGATCTGCTGCCGGCCGAGATTGCCGACGAACTCGCCGAACTGCAGGATAACGTGCCACCGTTCTCGTCGGACGTAGCCACTGCAATCGTCGAAGATGCACTCGGCGGACCACTCGGCCGGTTCTTCGCAACGTTCGACCCCGAGCCCCTCGCATCCGCATCCATCGCGCAGGTACACGCGGCCACGCTCCCGGACGGCGCCGAGGTGGTGGTAAAGATCGTCCGGCCGGACATCGAACCGATGATCCAGCGCGACATGGCACTGCTGAAGCACGTAGCCGCACAGCTCGACTCAGGGTCCGAGGAAGCACGACGATTGCATCTGACGGAGATCGTCGCCGACCACGAACTTACGTTGATGAAAGAGCTGGACCTGCTGCAGGAAGCCGATAACACCCAGCAGTTGCGCAACAACTTTGCCGCATCGCCAATGCTCTACGTACCGCAAGTGCACCACGCGCTCTGCCGCCGCAACGTGCTCGTGCTGGAGCGAATTCACGGTGTCCCGATCGCCGATATTGCAGCACTGGAGATTGAGGGAACCGACTTCCGCGTGCTGGCCGAGCGCGGCGTGGAAACCTTCTTTACCCAGGTGTTCGAGCACAATTTCTTCCACGCCGACATGCACCCGGGCAATATTTTCGTAGACGTGACCGACCCGGGTTCGCCGAGCTACATCGCGATCGACTGCGCAATCATCGGTTCGCTCACCGAAGCCGACCAGGAATACCTGGCGCGGAATCTGATGGCGTTTTTCGATCGCGACTACGCGAGCGTGGCGCGCTTGCACCGCGACAGCGGATGGATTCCGGCCGATGTCGACGCGGTAGCGTTCGAGCGGGTAATCCGCGAGGTGTGCGACCCGATCTTCCGCAAACCGCTGAACGAGATCAGCTTCGGCGAATTTCTGATTGAGCTGTTCCGTACCGCCCGCGCATTTCGCATGGAAGTTCAGCCGCAGCTGGTGCTGCTGCAGAAGACGCTGCTCTACATCGAAGGACTGGGAAGACAGCTATACCCTCAGCTCGATCTGTGGGAGACGGCACGTCCGTTCATGGAGCGCTGGTTGGCCGCGCGCATGAACCCGGTTGCCAGGCTGCAGCGGATGTTCGAGCGCACGCCCGAACTGATCCAGGATCTGCCGCGCCTTCCCGCCATGGTTCTGGAAACACACGCGTCAGTTGCTCAACTCGAAACACAGCTTGCACACCAGCGGCGCGACATCGCCGTGCTGAAACACACCGCCGCCCGCGACGTACGGCGCCGGCGGCACCGCAACGTGGCCGCCCTGGCCGCACTGGGCGCCGCTGCGCTGCTGTGGGGCCCGCTCGCGCAGGCCATGCCCGCAGACACCGGCACTGCCACGAGCGCCGCGGCGATACTGGCCGCGTTGACCGCCGCCTTGCTCTGGCGCGGTTGAATACGTAACCGACAAGTCAACCACTCAGTCACACACCCAGGCACACACTCAGGCAAGCAAACCATGCACATTATCGACGTACTCGAAGCCGTGGTGCAGCAACGGCGCCACTCGGATCCGGACAAGTCCTATGTGGCATCGCTGCATGCCAAAGGCCTGAACGCAATCCTGCAGAAGGTGGGTGAGGAGTCGGTGGAAACCATCCTCGCAGCAACCGAACTCGACCGCACCGCAACCGCACACGCGCGGGCCGATTTCGTCGGTGAAGTCTGTGACCTGTGGTTTCACGTACTGGTTGCGCTGGCCAAGCTCGACGTGCCCGTAGCCGATGTGTACGACGAGTTGCAGCGCCGCTTCGGCACGTCGGGGCTGGAGGAGAAAGCCGCCCGATCACAACGCGCTGAATCACCACCATCCAGTGATGCACCCGGCGATCCGAATGCGCGCTGACGCACCCTGGCAGCGTATGCGGGACTGATATACTCGGCGACCAACTTCCTCACAGGGCAGCTCACATGGGTGGATTCGGTCTGACGGAATTGCTGGTCATCCTGGCAATCGTGCTGCTTATATTCGGCCCCAAACGGTTGAAGAACATCGGTTCGGACCTCGGCGGCGCAATCAAGGGTTTCCGCAAAGCCGTCTCTGATGAAGAAAAAGACCCCCCCGTCGATCCCAAAGTGATCGAAGGCGAGGTATCCGAGAAGCAATCAGCGGAGGCAAAACAAGACCAGCATGTTTGACATCGGTTTTCCGGAACTGATGTTGGTGGCCGTGGTTGCCCTGCTGGTCATCGGTCCCGACCGCCTGCCGGAAACGCTCCGGACGCTCGGCTTGTGGCTGGGACGCATCCGCCGCAGTTTCGCCGAGGTAAAAGCCGAGGTGGAGAAAGAGATCGGCATGGACGACATTCGCCGGCAACTGCACAACGAGCAGCTGATGGCGGAAATGAAGCGCATCGAACAGGAAGTGAAGGACACCGCGCGCACAACGGACGACCAGCTGCGCGAGGCAACCAGCGAATCGCGTACGTCGCACGGCGCACCGGTGACAGACGCCGGCACCGACGAACCCGCCGCCGAAGATTCTCACCCGGCTGCGTCGCCATCGCCCGATACTCCAGTTCCCGACGATTCCGCCGCACCAAGCGGGCGCGATCCGCGTGACTGACACAACAGATTGATTCGAGCGATGGTTGAATCCGACAAAGCGCGCGTCCACGACGAGCGGGTAGACAACGAAGAACAACCGTTTCTGTCGCACGTGATCGAGTTGCGGCAGCGCATCCTGAACAGTCTGCTCGTGGTGTTCGTGCTATTCGTGCCGCTGTTTCTGGTAGCCAACGATCTGCACGAGTTTCTGACAGCGCCGTTGATGGCGCACCTGCCCGAGGGTGCGACCATGATCGCGACCGAGGTGGCATCGCCCTTTCTAACGCCGTTCAAGCTGGCCGTGTTCACAGCCATCTTTGCGGCCATACCCTTTCTTCTGCACCAGATCTGGGCGTTCGTGTCGCCGGGGCTTTACCTGCACGAAAAACGTTTCGCGATGCCGCTGCTGGTGTCCAGCGTAACCTTGTTCTACCTGGGCATGGCGTTTGCCTACTATCTGGTATTTCCACTCGTGTTCGGGTTCTTCTCCGCGACCGCCCCCGAGGGGGTAACGATGATGACCGACATCAGCCGTTACCTCGAGTTTGTACTGAAACTGTTCTTTGCATTCGGCTTCGCATTCGAAATCCCGGTGGCTACCTTGCTGCTCGTCTGGTCGGGACTCGCTACCGCCGAGAGCATGGCGCGCAAACGCCCATACATTGTGGTGGGCTGCTTTTTCATCGGCATGCTGTTGACACCCCCGGACGTGGTATCTCAGCTGCTGCTCGCAATACCCGCCTGGGCGCTGTTCGAAGTGGGCGTGTTCCTGGCCCGATTCGCGGAGAAGCGGGAAACGGCCAGCGAAGAATCCTGAACACCTGAGCATCCGGCGCGCCTGGGGCGTGACGCCGCTCACGGATTCAGCGCGCGGTGTTTCCTATCGTCCCGTTTCTACCGTCATTCGACAGGGCCAACAGGTATGTCCATGGAAGGCGTCCGTAATGGGTACCAGATGCTCCCGGTGCACGAACTCAGCATCGGCATGTACGTAGCAGAACTGGAGGGTCAGAACCTTTCCTCCGCCGCCGCCGGATTCCACATCCGCTCACGCACCACGATCGAACGCTTGAGCCGGGAATGCAGCTACGTGCTGGTGGATCCCAACCGCTACGACCGCTCCGTGCTGAACAACGGCCTCGGCGGCCGCACCACGGGTACGCGTCAACACGGCAACCGGCTGGGCCCGCAACCCGTTCAGGAATCGCGCGAACTGTTGCGCGTACACACCCGTCTGCACCCAGAGCAGTCCGCACAACACCGCACGACGGTAGACTTCGGCGAGGGTCTCGCAGACGCGATGCCCAAGGTGCGACGCGCGGCCGCGGTGTTCATCACCGTGGCGGACGCACTGCGCGCTACCGGCAATCTCCACGTAAAGGAACTGCAGGAGGCCATCGCGCCGCTGCTGGACAACCTGCTCGCCAACCCGGATCCGTTGTGTCTGCTGGCGCGCACCCAGATTGCATCGGACTACGCGGCTGCCCACCCGATGGCGTCCGCGATCTGGGCCGGGACGCTCGCGCGGCACCTCGGCTTCAAACGCAGTGACATCGAAACGCTGGCGCTGAGCTGTGCTATCGCAGGCATGGGCAACGCGCAGATTCCATGCGAGATTGTGCACTGCGACGTCCCGCTCTCGGAATCCCAGTGGCGCATGGTCCACGAACACGTGGGCGAGACTCTGGATCTGCTCGACCGCGCCGGCGTCGCAGACAGCACATTGGTCAACGCAGTGGCAACGCATCACGAACGCTTCAACGGCTCCGGCTACCCGAACGGGTTGACCGACGACGCCATACCCGTGTTCGGACGGATCGCCGGACTGGTGGACAGTTACGATGCGATGATTACGCCGCGTCCGCACGCCGATGCACGCTCATCCTACGACGCCATCAAAGAGTTGCAGAAGCACGCCGACATTCTGTTCCAACGCGAGCTTGTGGACGAGTTCGTCGCCTGCATAGGCATGTTTCCCCTCGGCGCCATCGTGGAACTTTCCAACGGCTCCGTCGCCGTGGTTACCCGGGCCAATCCGGCGCGCCGGCTACGGCCGGTGGTGTGCCTCGCGTTGAGCAGCGAAAGGGAACGCGTTGAACCCGATTCCCTTGACCTGGCCGAGTGCGAAGGCTTGTGGATCGCCCGCGAACTCGCCCGCGGCGCGCACGGCATCAATCCGCTGAACTACTTCAGCGGCTAGTTGCAACGTACTGAACAACCAACGGGGCCAACACCCACCCCAAGCCCGCCGTCGTTGACTGGCGAACAGCGACCCCCGATCATGCCGGAAAACACGGGGGGATCGCGGGATGGCACTGTACGATGCGTTGTTTCAACCGATCGACGTCGGGCCGGTCACCATCCCCAACCGCATCGTGCGTTCGCCGCACGGCACCGGGCTCTCGGGTGAGCCGCTGATTGCCTATCACGAGGCCCGCGCCCGGGGCGGCGTAGGCATGTCCACGATAGAGGCTACGGGCGTGCACCGACTCGCGCCCACGGGTCTTCCGGTGTATTCGGACGACAGCATGCCGTTCCTGTCGCAGATTGCCGAACGTGTGCACCCGTACGGCATGAAGTTGTTCCTTCAGCTGTATCACCCCGGGGCCAGCTACGGATCGCCCGCCGCGGCCGAGGTGTGGTCCGCAAGCGCCATTCCCAATCCGATGAGCGGTGTCGTACCGGTAGAAATGACCAAGGCGATGATCGACGACGTCGTGGAGTCCTTCGCATCCGCGGCGCGGCGCGTGCGAGACGCCGGGCTCGATGGTGTGGACATTCACGCGTCCAGCGGCTATCTGCTGCACGAGTTTCTTTCGCCGGCGCTCAACCAGCGAACCGACGAATACGGCGGCTCACCGGAAAAT
The DNA here is from genome assembly GCA_965216695.1 of Candidatus Azotimanducaceae bacterium. GTDB lineage: Bacteria > Pseudomonadota > Gammaproteobacteria > Pseudomonadales > Azotimanducaceae. Next base: position 1,936,700 of record OZ244212.1, read on the forward strand.
CGCCTCAGGTTACTGCGCGAGGTTGTCGCCGCCGTTCGCTCGGCGGTACAAGACTCCCCGTTTGCCGTCGGCGTGCGGCTACCAAACGAAGACTACGTTCCCGGCGGCCTCACCCCGGAACAGAACGCCGAAATCGCCCGGGCCATAGACCCAGACGTAGACTATGTTTCTCTGCACATGGGCGCCTACTGGCGATTTCACAAACTGATCGCCCCTGCAGACGACCCCTTGGGTGTCGAGATGACAGCAAATGCGCCGATCACACGGGTTACGAGCAAACCCACGATCGTGGTCGGCCGGATCATGACCCTCGACCACGCAGACCATATCGTCTCGAGCGGCGAAGCCGACATGGTGTCCATGGTTCGCGCGCTGATTGCAGACCCCAACCTCGTGAACAAAGCTCGCAACAGCCAGGAAGCGAAGATTCGTCCCTGCATTGGCTCCAACATGGGTTGCGTGGGACAACTGATGTCTACGGGACGAATCAGTTGCGTCGTAAACATTGCGGCCGGTAAAGAAAACGCGGTAACGCACGAGCCGGAACAACAAGCAGATGCACCCAAGCGTCTACTGGTGGTAGGCGGCGGTCCTGCAGGTTTGGAATTCGCGCGTACAGCAGCGTTGCGCGGACACGATGTGGAACTCCACGAGGCAATGAGCGTTCTGGGAGGACAGGTAACCATAGCCGCGCGTGCACCCAAGCGCGCCGACCTCGGCGCGATCACCTCTTGGCTGGCAGACGAAGTGGACAGCCTGGGAGTGCGTATCCAGCTGAATTCGTTCGTAGACGCCGATCTGGTCGCGCAGAAACGGGCAGATGCGGTAATACTGGCGACAGGGACCACACCGCGCGACGACGGTCGGCAGATCGCGACGCCAGCGGCAGCAGTACCCGGATTCGATCTGCCGCACGTGTACAGCTCGTGGGACGTGCTCGGATTTGGCGACGTGCCGACGCTGCGCGGACCCGCAGTTGTTTTCGACGACACCGGTTCGTTCGAAGCCATATCGGTTGCCGACGTACTGCTGGCGCAAGGCTTGCAAGTGACGATGGTCGGACGGCTCGACGCTCCCGGGGCGAGCCTGCCGTACCCGCCCGTAACCGCGGGTGCCGCACGCGAACGATTGATGAACGGCAATTTCGATTTCATCGGATCGCACCACCTGCGGCGCATCGACAACGAAAGCGTTGAAATTGGCGTGCTGTTCACGGAACGGTCGCGCACGCTGCCGGCTCGCACGGTCGTGTTCGTAGGTTGCAGCGAACCCAACCGGGAGCTCGGGAAAACGCTCGAGGGCAACGGACCGCCCGTGCATCTGGTGGGCGACGTGCGCGGACGCAGCAGCATCATGACAGCAATTCACGCCGGCGCGACACTCGGACGCACCATCTAACAGGTTGCCGGTGGGTCCCCTCCACCGGGCTAGCAGGCTGTTTTCCAACAGCCTGCTAGGAAACTCTGGCGTTCACCAACGAAACAACTACAATCCCCGCTCTCTCGACACTCGGCAACGCTCACGTTGAAACACACGCTTCAGGTTCGCGAAAGTACCATCCACGGGCGCGGGTTGTACGCCACCACGCACATCCGCGCGGGCACTGTACTCGGCAAGATCCGAGGCAAGCGAACAAACCGGATGGGGCCCTACGTGCTGACGACGTCCGGCGGGCCGATGCTAGTGACGTGCAAGTTCCGCTACATCAATCACGCGCCCGAGCCAAACGTAGCCTACTTCGACGACGGCGAGGTGAGCGCGCTCAGAGACATTGCGCCGGACGAAGAACTGACCCACGACTACGGCGACGAATGGGAAGACGAGGATTGAACACGGATAGGCGCCGCAGTCACCGGACTACGGCCGCATGAACTCCATGTCTTCATCGCCTGCGGCATGGTCGAGCTGATAGGTCAGAATCGCTTTCAGATCTTCCACACCTTTCGCACCCCGGTAGCGTTCCGACACCGTACCCAGCAGCGCGCGAAGCAGGTCGTCTTCCGCAATTCCCTGCTCGGCCGCTTGCGCCACCGCACGGGCGACACACTCCGCTGCTATGGAATACATACTCATTTACCCACCTGCCACCGGCATGATCCGTTTGCGACTGCGCAGCATAGCGGCCACGCGCGTGGGCACAACCAGGGAAGTCCCGTACGTGCAGACCGGCTCGACACGCGTCCGACCGTGTGTGAAGGCGCTACGGCCATCTGCTAACGTGCCGGCATGAACCCGTTTCGCCACCAGTTCAGCAAATTGGGATCCATTGTTGGGCTCGCGGCCTCTGCCCTGCTCGCAACCAGTGTTAACAGCGGCGATTCGCACCGCACACAGGATCCGCCCAAAGACACCGTGCGTATCGCAGCCGGCGAGTTCGACATGGGCGCTCCGGCGCCCGCGGGCCACGACAACAATCGCGTCGGCATGCACGCGACCACCGACTCGCGGCCCATTCACCGGGTGCGCGTCAATGCGTTCCACATTCACCGCACCGAAGTAACCAATCGCCAGTTCGGCCGGTTCGTGCAAGCGACCGGGTATGTAACGGTTGCCGAACGACCACTCGATGCCGCAGCGTTCCCGATGGCCGCCCCCGACGAGCTTGCACCCGGCTCCGTCGTGTTCGCACCGCCGGATCAGACCGTGGCATTGAACAACCCGTTGCGCTGGTGGCGCTGGCAGGCCGGCGCTACCTGGCGCCGCCCGACCGGTCCCAGCAGCACGATAGAAGCGCTGGACGATCATCCCGTGGTGCACGTGGCGTATGAGGACGCCACGGCCTTCTGCAGCTGGCTCGGAATGCGGCTGCCAACCGAGGCCGAGTGGGAGTACGCCGCACGCGGCGGCCTGAACGGCAAGCTGTATCCATGGGGCGACGACTTCAAGCCCGACGGCAAGTGGATGACCAACAGCTTTCAGGGCCACTTTCCCGACGACAACGCAGGCGCGGACGGTTACATCGCAACAGCGCCCGTAGCGCAGTTTCCGGCGAACGGCTACGGGTTGTACGATGTGGCAGGCAACGTCTGGGAATGGGTCAGCGACTGGTACCGGCCCGATTACTACGCGCATCTGGCTGCCACCGGCAGAGTGGCCGACAATCCCACCGGTCCGGATGCACCCTGGGACCCGGACGAACCGGGCACCGCGAAACGCGTGCACCGGGGCGGGTCGTACCTGTGCACCAATCAGTATTGTTCCCGCTATATGGTCGGTACTCGAGGTAAAGGCGAGGTATCCACCGGCACCAACCATCTGGGGTTCCGCTGCGCGCGGTCCGCGGAGGATGAATGACCGAGAACGGCACCGTTTTCGTCAGCTATTCGCACAGCGATGGCGAACGCGTGCAGCAGGTGATCACCGCGCTGCGCGCGCGGGGCTGGAATATCTGGTTTGACGAGCAGCTGACGCCCGGCCTCGACTGGAACGACGAGCTCGCCCGCACCATCGAAACCTGCGCGTTCTGTATCTTCTTCATCACCGAGGCCTCGGTGCATTCCGCGGTGTGCGAACGCGAGCTGACCCTGGCCGTGCGGCACGGGCGCAACGTGTTGCCTGTATACCTGGACGACGCCGAACTTCCGCCGATGCTCGATCTCAGCATCGGCAACCTGCAGGCTTTGCGCATGCAAAGCGCCAGCGCGGACGCACTGGTAGAAGGACTGGACGCCGCGCTGCAGCAGCGGCACGCAAAGGCGGGACGGCCGGATGCGCACACCGCAACGCAAGCCGGCCACCGCCCATCCCGCCATGCGACCAAGGTGCCGACGCCATCTACTCATCGACAACGGCTGTTCTGGATAACCGGCGCACTACTGCTGGTAGCGTCCGTCATCTACCTGATTCGCAGTCCGGTCCAAACGACCCCGCAGAGCGACGCACCACGCATCGCCGTGCTTGTGTTCGAGAACTTCACCGGCGACCGCGGCAACGACTATCTGGGCAGTGGTCTCGCCGAGGAGCTGCTGGACGCTCTGGCCCAGTTCGATGCGCTCAAAGTGATCCCGCGCACTGCGTCCTTCTACTACCACGACAAAGACCTGCCGTTTCCACAGATCGCTGCTGCACTGGACGCAGACCTGATTCTCGAAGGCAGCGTACTGCGAAGGCGCGGTGACGATCTGCGCATCAGCGCGCAACTGATCGACGTTGCAACCGACGCGCACCTGTGGTCGCAGACGTTCGATCTGGCGTTGGACGAACTGTACGACGTGAAACGTAGCATCGGTACGAGCGTTGCCGCGGAGCTTGGCCAGCCCGCACCCGAAGATACGTCGTCGGTCGATTCCGCGGCGTACGATCTGTATCTGCAGGGCAAGGAACGGCTGCGGCTGAACGTAACCCAAGAAGACCGCGCGGCTGCGCGCTCGCTGTTCGAAGCCGCGCTTCGCCACCAGCAGAACTTCGTGCCGGCACTGTCCGGCCTGTGCCTCACGCACCTGGAAGAATTCGTACAGAGCCGCGCCGCTCAACATTACGAAACGGCCCGGGAGGTGTGCGAGCGCGTACTCGCGTCGTCCAACCAATCCGTCGACGCACTCGTGGCACTCGGCACACTGGATCGGTTGAGCGGGCAGATTGACGATGCAGTGCCGCTGTTCGAGCGGGCCCTGCAGGTGGACGGCGCGCACGAACCCGCGTTGTACGGGCTGTCCCGGTGCTATGAGGCGCGCGGCGATTTTCGCGCGGCGGAACGCATCGCACAAAGCTCCATAGAGGCCGCACCGCGTTACTGGAAAACGTACACCGCGTACGCAGGATTTCTCTATCGGCAAGGACGCTACCGCGACGCAGCAGCACAATCGCGCCGCGTCACTGAGTTGTTTCCAGACAACCCGGTCGGCTGGTCCAATCTGGGCACCGCGCTGTTTGCGGCCGGCAACTGGAGCGCCGCGGACGCCGCATGGCAGCGTTCGTTCGATCTGCAACCCACGCGGCACGGGTACGCAAACCTCGCGACACTCGCCCACTACCGGCATGACTACGACAACGCGCGAGCATTGCTCGAACGTGGCGTCGAGCGCTATCCGGACGACTTCCGTTTGCTCGCCAAACTGGGCGCGACCTACCGGGCGTTAGGCATGCGCGATGAGTCACTGAATATGTACCGTCGCGCGCACACCACCACCACGGGCGCGCTGGCAATCAATCCGGACGACGCGGTGTTGCTGGCGCATCACGGCTACATCTGCGCCGCGCTAAGCCTCGCCGCGGATACTCAACTCGCGTTCGATCGCGCGAACGATCTTCAACCGACCAACCCCGAGGTAGCCTACCTGAGTGCCTACGCCGGTGTGCTATTGGGAACGCCGTGGCAAGATCAGCTGCAACGAGCGCTGGATCTGGGATACTCCCAACGCCAGGCAGATGCGGACCCGATGTTTGCACAATCGGATGATGCAGCGGATCCAATCAATAGTGACTAATACTATCGGGGAGACATCATGAGCAGCTTTTTCGGGCCCGTCGTTCAACAGGGCTACGTTGTACCGGATGTGGAACCCGCCATGCGCCACTGGCTGGCGCGCGGCGTCGGGCCGTTCGTGTTTGTGGACATCGAGAACTTCCCCGGCCTCTACGACAACGAACCGATCATCGCCTCGATGCAAGCCGGCTTTGCGTACTCCGGCGATCAACAGATCGAAGTGATTGCACCGTCACCCGACCATCCTTCCATCTATCGCGACTTTCTTGCACATACACCCAAGGGCGGATTGCAACATCTGGCGTACTGGGCCGACGATATCGACGCAAAGCTGGCGGAACTGGACGCGCGCGGCGTCGCATACAAAGTGTGGCAACGTTACGGAGCGCCTGGCGAATACAGAGCCCACGCGTATCTGGACCTGACCGACCATCCCGGCGTGATGGTTCAATTGATGGCGCGCAATCCATTCTACGATCTATTGTTTGGGCTGCTGCACGAAGCCGCGCAGGCGTGGGATGGCGAGGAAGCGCCTATACGGGTACTGGACGCCGAGAACCGAACGCTCGTCGCGAGAGACTGACCGACGCCAATCGGGCAGCCGCACAGCTTCACACCGGCAATAGCGTCACACTCGCAATAGTTGCACATCGTACTGCGCAATCTGGGCGTCAGCGGTCACGAGCGTAGCCCGGTCCAGCATGGCTTGAGCAATCAGCAACCGATCGAACGGATCACGGTGGTGCAGGGGTAGCGTCGCGACTGCCAACGCATGGTTATGTTGAACGGGTAGACCGTTAGTACCGCTACGCGCCATCCGCGAGGGGACATAACTCGCCGGATCGATGGGCAAACGTAATCGCCCCAGCGCGTATTTAATTGCAATCTCCCAACCGCTCGCTGCTGAGAGCAGAACTTCGTTCCGCAAATCAGCGATGCGATCCCGGACCTCGGGGCGAATCCGATCGGGGTCCGTCTGCATCCACAACCAGACGTGGGTATCCAGCAGCAGCTTCAATATTCAAACGCCGCTTGAACCTCGTCCGGGAGCGGCGCGTCGAAATCCTCGGGAACATCAAAGAGCCCCTTGTCGAGGCCGAGCAAACGCTCTGCGGGTGCGTCGATCGGTACCAGCTTCGCGACCGGCTGTCCTGAGCGAGCGATAATCACTTCTTCTCCCGCCGCAACGCTCTTCAGCAGCTTGGACAACTGCGTTTTAGCCTCATGAATATTGACGGTGATCATTCGATCAAAATAGACTAAGTCATAAACTAAGTCAATCTAGGGAGGGGTGGTGCAGCGATCCTCGCCTCCCGGCGTGACACAACGAACGCCGCGGCGACATACCACCGGAAAGCTGACCCCGTCTCTTTCGTAGAAAAAGCCGCCATCACGCTCGTAGAAAAAGCCCCCGTCCCGTTCAACGAAGTAGCCACCATCGCGTTCGTAGAAAAATCCACCGTCCCGCTCGGAGAAGTACCCGCCGTCGGCCTCCACCATGCTGGCAAAACAGTAGCGTTGTGCGCGGCTCTCGCATCCGCCGATCACCAGGACGCCGATCACGGCCAGGATCCATCTTGAAGACCTGTTTGAACATCTGTGCGCGGTGGTCATTGCACGATCCTCACGCCGTCGCGTGACCCGCGGCGCGGTTCCAGCAGATCGAGCGCCACCGTGGCGCGCGCCCGAGCCCGGTCGCGTAGCGCGGTTCGGTGAATAGCTATGAACGTGGTTTCGTTTAAGGTCAGCGCCGGGTCCGCCGCGGAGGCCATAGCAAACAGTTTCTGCATCTGCGCTTCGAAATCCACCGGCAACGCGCTGTCTGGGTTGTCCGCGATCTCCTGGAGCAGCGGTTTCGCCGCGTCACCGAACGCTACCACATGGCGCAATTGGTGATCCCAGCACTCATCACAGGCAATCCACCGCGCTACCGCTGTCTCGATCTGCGCCCGTGTGCCGGGAATCGGTGGTTCCGACACGCAGCCCGCGACCGCGGCAAACGAAACAAGCAACAGAGCACGCCACCCCATCAGAACACCTCCGGGCAGTCGCCAAGCGTCGACCAGTCGGGGCAATCGACTGCCTGCGCAGGACTCGGATCGAAGTCGCCATTACGAATCAGCGCGGAATCTTCGTTGCACGCGATCCGAAACGTCTGGCCGTCCGAAACGTGATCGCGGCCCTCGCGCGCGGCCCACATCAGATTGGTCGAATCGAAATCACACTCGTCGTTCCAGTACCCGTACTCGGCGCAGTACTCCACCTGAATGCCGTTCGGAAACGTCGCCGCGTCCGGATCGTCGTGGGTCCAGAAATTGACGTGTCTGAGAGAAAACGCATGGCCGATCTCATGGGCGAGGGTATCCGCCTTGAAGCCCGTTCCCATTACGATCACGTTTTCCGAGTGGCCCTCACGCGCGCGAAAGTGAACGCCCGACACGTCCGCGAGATCCACGTAATACACATTGATCCGTGTGTCGTCGAATACGGCCGACGAACTACTCTTGAACTGCACCAGCTCGGACTCGAAATCCGCACCGGTAGCACTATCCACCAGTTCTTTGACGCGCGCGCTGTCTGCGGAGGAAAGCTGTTGAGGAGCCCCCTGCGCCAGCACAAAGTTGAGTTGCAGACCGCCGCCGCCGATCGCCGCCTTCGCGATGGCGAGGTGTGACTGCACGAGAGCCGCGATCGGTGTTTTGCCCCCCAGCACGTCCGTGTATTCGGCATACTCGTGGAAGACCGCTACGTCGACACTGACGGGTTGCGCCGGCGGCGCACACGCACTCTGGGACGCAGCCGGCATGGCGGTCCCGCAGAGGGCGGTTGCCACCACAGCGATACACCACTGCCGGTAACGGAATCCTGATCGGATCATCGGACGCTCCCCGTCGCTCCCGCATAGTAGAAGTGCAGCCCAGCACCTGCAAGGCAGCCGCCGGGTTTCTCAGCGTTCGAGCACGTACGTAACCGGACCGTCATTCACCAGGCCAACGGCCATATCCGCACCGAACCGGCCGGTCTGCACGGGCACGCCGAGGGACTCGAGGTGCGTGGCAAACCGTTCGTACAGCGCTTTGGCGTGGTCAGGTTCCGCCGCGCCGGCAAAACCCGGGCGGCGCCCGCGGCTCGTGTCTGCAACCAGCGTGAACTGGCTGACCACCAACGCCGAGCCACCTACATCCAGCAGACTCCGGTCACTGTGCTTGTGGGGCTCGTCCGGGTTCGGAAAAATTCGCAGCCGGGCACAGCGCTCTGCGAGCTGTTCCGCGAGCGCATCTGAATCCGACGGCGCAACGCCCAAAAGAATCACAACGCCGCGCGCAATCGCGGCAATCTCCACGCCACCAACCTCCACGGACGCCCGGCTGACCCTCTGAATCACCAAACGCACGCGCTACCCCGCGCGTTTGCGCTGGTGTTCCTTCAAGAGCGCTTTGCGCACGCGGATCGCCCGCGGCGTTATCTCCACGAGTTCATCGTCGTCGATGAATTCCAGCGCCTCTTCCAGACTCATGCGCACTGGTGGCGTGAGCAGAATGTTCTCGTCGCTGCCGGCGGCCCGAATGTTAGTCAGCTTCTTTTCCTTCATCGGGTTCACCGTTAGGTCGTTGCCACGGCTGTGAATGCCGACGACCATGCCCTCGTAGACAGGGTCGTTGGGACCGATCATCAGGCGGCCGCGATTCTGCAGATTGAACAGCGCGTACGCCACCGCCTTGCCTTGTGCATTGGCGATCAACACGCCATTGTTGCGTCCACCAACCGTGTCCGAACCGCGCGGCGCGTACCCGGCACTCGAAAAACTCATGATCCCGGATCCCGACGTGGTGGAAAGAAACTCCGGCCGATAGCCCATCAGGCCACGAGTCGAGATCCGGTACTGCAGCCGAACCCGACCCCGCCCGTCTGGCTGCATCGATTCCAGCTCCCCGCGCCGCGCACCCAGGCTTTCCATTACTTTGCCCTGATGCGCGTCTTCCACGTCTACGGTGAGCGTCTCGTAGGGTTCGCACACCGTGCCGTTCAGCGTCTTATTGATTACCTCCGGCCTCGACACGGCAAGCTCGTAGCCCTCGCGCCGCATCGTCTCGATCAGCACCGACAGGTGCAGTTCACCGCGCCCACTCACCCGAAAGCGATCCGGATCGTCGGTTTCGGACACCGCAAGCGCTACATTGTGCGACGCTTCCTGCCACAGCCGCTCCCGCAGCTGCCGGCTGGTGAGGTAGTCCCCCTCCTTGCCCGCAAACGGCGACGTATTCACGCAGAAGGTCATCGTCAACGTCGGCTCGTCGACGGTCAGCGCCGGCAGCGCTTCGACCGCGTCCGGTGCGCACAGCGTGTCCGAGATACCAATATCGTCGATACCGCTGATGCAGACGATGTCACCCGCGCCCGCCTGCTCCTGGTCATAACGCTCCAGGCCGCGATAGCCGAGCAACCCCGACGCCCGCGCGCGCCGCTCATTACCATGGCGGTCCACAACAACCAGCGGCGCGTTGCGTTCGAGCGTGCCGCGATGAATCCGGCCGATGCCCATCACGCCGACGTAGCTGGAATAATCCAGCGCGCTAATCTGCATCTGTAGCGGCCCATCGGGATCGACAGCCGGCGGCGGTACGTGCGCAACGATTACGTCGAGCAGCGCCGTCATATCGTGTCCCAGCTCCTCCGGCTCGGCTCCCGCAACGCCGTTCAACGCGGACGCGTACACAATCGGAAAGTCCAGCTGCGCATCCGTTGCGCCGAGACGATCGAAAAGATCGAACACCTCGTCGATCACTTCGAACGGCCGCGCACCCGCCCGATCGATCTTGTTGACGACCACAATCGGATTCAAACCTGCGGCAAAAGCCTTCATGGTGACGAACCGGGTCTGAGGCATGGGGCCTTCCACCGCGTCCACGAGCAACAGCACCGAATCCACCATGGACAGAATCCGTTCGACTTCGCCGCCGAAGTCCGCGTGGCCCGGTGTGTCCACAAGGTTCACACGCACGCCGGCGTAGTCGAGGGCCGTGTTCTTCGCCAGAATCGTAATGCCGCGTTCGCGCTCGAGTTCGTTGTTGTCCATCACCCGCTCGCCCGCACCGCTGCCGAGCGTTCCGGTCTGCTGCAACAATTTGTCTACCAACGTGGTCTTGCCGTGGTCGACGTGCGCAACAATCGCTACATTGCGAAGGTTCAGATCTGCCACTAGACTGCCCGGCCGAACAAAAAGGTGGCGGATTATGGCGGAACAGCGCAAAGCTGTCGCGCTCATCTCCGGCGGCCTGGATTCCATGCTGGCCGCCAGAGTGATCATGGATCAGGGTGTGCACGTGGAGGGATTGAATTTCTTCACGGGCTTCTGCGTGGAAGGCCACACCCACGCGATCCGCAATCAGGACAAGCAAAAAGCCAAACGCAACAACGCATTGTGGGTGGCGGAACAACTCGGCATAAAGCTGCACATCGTCGACGTGATCGACGAGTACAAAGACGTGCTACTGAACCCGCGCTACGGCTATGGGCAGAATCTGAACCCGTGCCTGGACTGCAAAATCTTCATGGTCCGAAAAGCGCTGGCCTGGTCGTTCATGGAAGAGAACGCGTTCGATTTCATCATTACTGGCGAAGTGATCGGTCAGCGCCCGAAGAGCCAACGCAAAGAAACCATGCCGATCATCGCGCGCGAATCCGGTGCGGACGACCGGTTGCTGCGCCCGTTGTGCGCAAAGAATCTGCCCGTCACACTGCCGGAGCGCGAAGGCTGGGTCGATCGTGAAGCGCTCTACGATTTTCACGGTCGCAACCGCAAGCCGCAGATCGCATTGGCCGAATCCCTGGGGCTCACCGACTTTGCGCAACCGGCAGGCGGCTGCTGCTTCCTTACAGACGCGCAATACTCCGCGAAGCTTGCGGACCTGTGGACCAGCCGGGGCACGCGCGAGTATGAGCTGGACGACATTCTGCTGCTGAAGGTGGGGCGGCACATCCGTCCGGCCAGTCACTTCAAACTGATCGTCGGACGTGACCAGGGCGAGAACCGTTACCTTCAGGGTTACAAAAGCCAGTTCGTTACGCTGCAGGCGGTGAGCCACAAAGGACCGCTCGCACTCGTTGACGGCACGCCCGACGACGCGGATCTGGAACTGTGCGCCCGTGTGCTGGCTCGTTACGGTCAGGGCCGCGACACACCTCAGGTGACGGTGCAGGCGGAACGCCCCGACGGCCGCGGACTAACCTTTACCGTGTCGCCGCTGGCGGCGCACGAACTTCCCGCCAACTGGCACGTCGCGGCTGCGTGAGCCGGTATGTCTCCAGCACAGCGCGACACACTTGAAACGCTGGATACCCGGGGGTTACTGTGCCCTCTGCCGGTCATCCGGACGCAGGACAGAATTCGAACAATGAGTTCCGGCGAACGGCTGGAGGTAGTGGCGACGGATCCCGGGGCGCTGCACGACATACCAGCCTGGTGCCGTGTACACGGCCACGAACTGGTCGAAGCCAGCGAATCCGACGATCTGATCCGGATTGTCATCCGCGTAGTATCCGGCTGACGATGCGTTAGTGAGCCCCGCAGAACGCACCAGCGTAGTGCGTTCTTGGAGGAGTGTGCACCGTACTGGTGCGGAACGCGAGATCGGTTGACACCGTTCGGTGGCGCTTAATGCGCCGCAACAGCACGGGCAAGCAGTGGGACACAGGGGGGAAGCAACGTAATCCAGCATTCGGCGTGCCATCACTGGCTCCAAGACACGCTTACTCGCGCTCGGGCAATTCTGGCACGGCGCTTGCTGCATACGTGTTATGGACGCGTTATAGAGGCGCTATAGACACGTTATAGACGTGCACAGTGTGCATCGGCACTGGTTTCGAGCATCGGGGCGCCCACGCGGCAACCGATCCCCGGAACCTCACGCCCATCGCGGGTGCGTACACCAACGACAAGACCAGCCATCGGCCCCACCGCGGACACAGCGGCAGATGGCAACACACCACATAGGAGCGACAATGTCCGACAACACCCTGAAACTGATAAAAGACAACGACGTGCGGTGGGTGGACCTGCGGTTCACGGACCCCAAGGGCAAGGAGCAGCACACAACCATTCCAGCGGCGCGCGTCGACAGTGACGCGCTGACCGACGGCTTCATGTTCGACGGTTCGTCGATTTCCGGTTGGAAGTCGATCAACGAGTCCGACATGATACTGATGCCGGACGACGGGACACCGATCCTGGACCCGTTCCGCGACGACGTAACGCTCAACCTGCGTTGCGATATCGTCGAACCGAGCACCATGCAGCCATACGAGCGTGACCCGCGGTCCATTGCAAAGAAGGCGGAGGCTTACCTGAAATCCTCCGGCATTGGCGACACCGCGTACTTCGGCCCCGAGAACGAGTTCTTCGTGTTCGACGACGTGCGCTGGAAGGTCGAGATGAGCGGTGCGTCATACAGCATCGGTGCCGAGGAAGCCGCTTGGGAATCGCATTCCGAGTACGAAGGCGGCAACCTGGGGCACCGGCCCCGCATCAAGGGCGGCTACTTTCCGGTACCGCCGGTGGACTCGGCTGCAGACCTGCGTTCGGCAATGTGCAGCGCAATGGAGGCCATGGGACTGTCCGTGGAAGTTCACCACCATGAAGTGGCGACCGCCTGCCAGAACGAGATCGGTGTGCAATTCAACACGCTGGTACGCAAAGCCGACGAGGTGCAGATCTACAAGTACTGTGTGCACAACGTAGCGCACGCCTACGGCAAGACGGCTACGTTCATGCCAAAACCGCTGGTCGGCGACAACGGCAACGGCATGCACGTGCACCAGTCGATCGCCAAAGGCAAGACCAACCTGTTTCACGGCGACGTGTACGCGGGCCTGTCTGAGACCGCGCTGCATTACATTGGCGGTGTGATCAAGCACGCCAAGGCCATCAACGCGTTCGCCAACGCCAGCACCAACAGCTACAAGCGGCTGGTGCCAGGCTTCGAAGCGCCGGTATTGCTCGCCTACTCAGCGCGCAACCGCTCGGCGAGTATCCGCGTGCCGTACATTCAGGGCGGCAATCCCAGAGCGTACCGGGTTGAGGTGCGGTTCCCGGACAGTACCGGCAACCCATACCTCGCGTTCTCGGCAATGCTGATGGCCGGATTGGACGGCATTCGGAACAAGATCCATCCCGGCGACTCGTTCGACAAAGACCTTTACGATCTGCCCCCTGAGGAACTGGCCGGTGTGCCCACCGTCGCCGGTTCGTTGCAGGAAGCTCTGGACGCGCTGGATGCAGACCGCGACTTCCTGAAGGCCGGCGACGTATATACGGACGCAATGATCGACGGCTACCTGGATCTGAAACGCGAGGAGGTGGATTACATAAATATGACCACCCATCCCGCAGAATTTGAGATGTACTACAGCCTGTAGACCCCAAAATCTGCTATAAGCCCCGGATTCCCGGCGAATTACATATTCGTCGAGAACTCGGGGTTTTTTTTCCCCGATTCCGTGTCTAATAGACCGAGTGATAACGGACCCGCACGCCGGGTGAGAACGCGATGGTCAAGCTGAGCTTCATAACAGGAAATCTACGACGCCGCCCGCTGGCGGCACCAAGGGTGCTGATTGCCGCGGCCGTCGCAATGGGTCTCGCAGCCTCCGGCGCCGCTGGACCCGCGCTGGCGGCAATCTACAAAACCGTGGACTCGGCCGGCAACGTCACCTTTTCCGACGTACCGCCGCCGAAAGACCGGCAGGCAGAAACCGTAACGCTGTCGGAGCCCAATACACTCGAATTTCAAGCCCCTGCCGCCGGCCGGTCGTACGGCAGCGCCGACGACAGCTCGGAGGAGCTCTCCTACAACAGCGTCAACATCGTCAGCCCGAGCCACGATCAGGCCATCCGCGACAACGCCGGCAGCGTCACAATACAGGCACAGATTCAGCCCGAGCTGCACGCCGGACACCTCGTCAGGTTCCTGCTGGACGGGCAGGAAGTGAGCCGTTCACCAAGCCTGGTGCATAACCTGCAGAACGTCGATCGAGGCACCCACCAGGTGCAAGTGGAGATCGTAAACGCCGCCGGTGACGTGGTCGCATCCAGCAGCCGATCGACCTTCCACCTTCAACGCTACTCGCAGAACTTCAAAAACAACGGCGCCCGGCCGCGCCCGGTGACAACCCGCCGCGCGCGCACCTGACGCCACGACCCGTCGATCTAAAGAACGAAACATCCCAAGACCTAACGCATGAGCTGCACCAAAATGGTGCGCCATTGAGGCATAATCCCAGCTGATATCCGTGCCCCGGTGTCCGCTGATGCCCGCCGATCGCCCGTTTCAATACCTCCAGGCGCTGCCGCGCGATGCCCGCGCAGGTTGGCACGCCCCGTGCAACGCCGATTGCGGAAGACCAACGTGATGCCAACGATTTCCACCAGCGCAGCCATCGATGCCAACGACCTCGCCCGAATTTTCGATCATCAGACCACGGCCATCGTGTTACTCGACGCCAACGGACGGGTGCGATTTCTCAATCCGGCCGCAGAGAACCTGTTGGAGATCTCGAAAACCCAGGCGACGGGGGCACCGTTGAGTCAGTTCGTGATTTCCGATGCCGACGGCCTGGGCCAATGGTTCGAGTACCCGCGCCGCGCCACTACCACGCGTCAGGCCACGTTGTGGCTGCGCAATGGCAAACAGACCAGCAGTGACTGCACGCTGACGCCGATTGCCGACACCAACGAAGCGCTGCTGGAGTTTTCCCAGCTGACGGAACTGCTCCGGCTGCACCGGGACGATGAATCCGCGATGACGTCGAAAACGTCGCAGGAACTGGTGCGCGGGTTTGCACACGAGATTCGGAATCCGTTGGGTGGCATTCGTGGCGCCGCGCAGTTGTTGAGCCGGGAACTCGAAGACCCGGGCGAGATGGAATACACGTCGGTGATCATCAACGAAGTCGACCGCCTGTCCAGGCTCGTCGATCGCATGGTGGGTCCCCGGCAACAGCCGCAGTTTGCGCCGGCCAACATCCACCGCCTGCTAGAGCAGGTAACCCGAGTGCTCGAAGCCGAGGCCCACGAGCGCATCTCTATCGTGCGCGACTACGATCCCAGCCTGCCGCCGGTACGATGCGACGCCGCGCAACTCCAGCAGGCGTTTCTGAACGTAATGCTGAACGCACGCCAGGCGCTGGAGCACACCGATCAGGCAACTATCACCGTGTCGACGCGCAGCGTACGCCAGTTCACGATCGGGGCCACGCGCCACCGACTGGCACTGCACGTCATCATTGCCGACAACGGTCCCGGCATTTCCCAGGATCTGATGCAGCGCATGTTCTATCCGATGATCAGCGGACGCGCGGATGGCACCGGGCTCGGACTGTCCATCACGCAAACGATCGTCGCCGCGCACCAGGGATTGCTGGAGTGCACCAGCCAACCGGGAGAAACCCGCTTTCACTTCTACCTGCCACTGGAGCTCGACCCATGAACGCCCGACAGATATGGATCATCGACGACGACACGTCCATCCGCTGGGTTCTGGAGCGTGCGCTCACACAGGCGGACTTCGAGGTGCGCGCGTTCGACTGCGCAGACGCCGCCAACCAGGCCCTGCCGGACGAACGTCCGCGCGCGATCATTACCGATGTGCGCATGCCGGGTATGGATGGCATCGAGTTTCTGCGCCGCGTCCACGATCACTACCCCGGGCTTCCCGTCGTGATCATGACCGCGTTTTCTGATCTGAACAGCGCCGTCGATTCGCTGTCCGGCGGCGCGTTCGAATATCTGCCAAAGCCGTTCGACGTAGACGATGCGGTGGCTATCGTCGAACGCGCTACAACCCAGCCGCAGACATCCGAAGACACCCCGGCCACGCCGTCCAACGCGCCCGAAATCATCGGACAGGCGCCGGCGATGCAGGAAGTGTTCCGCGCCATCGGCCGACTGGCGCGGTCCAACGTAACGGTACTGATCAACGGTGCGTCCGGGTCCGGCAAGGAACTGGTAGCCCGCGCGCTGCACAGGCACTCACCGCGAGCCGCGGGACCGTTCGTCGCGCTCAACATGGCGGCGATTCCGCGCGAACTGGTGGAGTCGGAACTGTTCGGCCACGAGAAAGGCGCGTTCACCGGCGCCAACACCCGCCGCATCGGCCGCTTCGAGCAGGCCAACCAGGGGACGCTGTTTCTCGACGAGATTGGCGACATGCCGGCAGAAATGCAGACACGACTGCTGCGCGTTCTGGCGGATGGTGCGTTCTACAGAATCGGCGCGCACGCCCCGGTGTCGGTCAACGTGCGGGTTCTTGCAGCAACGCACCAGAATCTGGAGGAACTCGTACGCACGGGAGCGTTCCGCGAGGATCTGTTTCACCGATTGAACGTCATTCGTATCCGCGTTCCCGACCTGAGCGAACGGCGCGAAGACATAGGACTTCTGGCGCGCCACTTTCTGCAACGCGCCGGCGATGAACTCGGCACGGACGACCCAAAGTCCTATTGCCCGACACCGAAAGTTACCTGCGCGCCCTGCCCTGGCCTGGCAACGTGCGACAACTGGAAAACGTCTGCCGCTGGTTGACGGTCATGGCGCCGGCCCAGGAGGTTACCGTTGCCGACCTACCCCCGGAACTGCTGGAAGCCGACGCAACCGCCGCCGACCCTCACGCCCCGGAATGGCAAGCCGCGCTGCGCGACTGGGCTGCGCGCCGGCTGGAACTCGACGACACACCGCTGCTGCCCGACGCTCTACCCTGTTTCGAGCGGATTATGATCGAAGCCGCGCTGGCTCATACCAACGGACGCAAGCGCGAGGCTGCTGAAGCACTGGGTTGGGGGCGCAACACATTGACGCGCAAGCTGGCAGACCTGAACATCCGCGCCTGAGAAGAACTGCGGCGCCGGCATGCCGATCGACATTGCGCTGTACCAACCAGAGATTCCGCCCAACACCGGATCGGTAATGCGTCTGTGTGCCAACGGCGGTTTCCGCCTGCATCTGATCGAACCTCTGGGTTTCGAGCTGGACGACCGCCGACTACGGCGCGCGGGTCTCGATTATCGCGACCGCGCGGTTGTTACCACCCATTCCTCACTCGAGGCGTGTGTAACATCGATTGCGCCATCGGCCGTGCTCGCCGTCAGTACGCGGGGTTCTACCCATTACACCGACTGGGCCTTCGAATCCGGGCACATGTTGCTGTTCGGTCCGGAAACTCGGGGATTGCCGACAGACCTGCTCGCGACGTTCCCGGCAGCTCAGGTACTACGCATTCCCATGCTCGAGGATTCGCGCAGCCTGAACCTGGCTAACGCGGTCTCGGTCGTCGCCTACGAAGCCTGGCGGCAGCTGGGGTTCTGCGGCGCGACAACCCCCACAGCCTGACTTCGTCGGACGCGTCAGTGCACTGCGCCCTCGCCCCGCTGTTGCTCTAGTGCCGCCTGATACAGCGCATCGAAGTTAACCGGCGAGAGCTGTAGCGCCGGAAATCCACCCCGGGTCGCCAGCGCATCCACCGTTTCGCGCACGTAGGGGAAGAGCGTATTGGGACATACCGTGCCGAGCACCCGCCGCAGAACGTCGTTGTTGGCGCCACTGACCACGAACACGCCCGCCTGCTGTACTTCGATGATGAACGCCGGTTGCTCGTCGCTCTTCGCCTGCGCGGTAACCGTGAGCACTACTTCCACCCGCTGGCCGTCCGCGTCGGCGTCGTCGGCCGCAAGCGGCTGGGTGCGCGTATTGATGTCTACGCTCATCTCGGGATTCCATTGGGCCTCGAACACCGCGGGTGATTGCGGCGACTCGAACGACGCATCTTTCAGATAGATGCGCTCCAATCGCAATTGCACGCTGTCTATTTTTTCACCACCGGCAGATTCTGATTCCGCCATTCCATCATTCCTCCAGCCAATTTGGATACCGTTGCAAAGCCCTTGCGACGCAGAATCGTGCCGGCGAGATTCGAGTGCTGACCCATCTTGCACGCAACGATGATGTGCCGGTCCTTATGGTCATTCAGTTCGTCGGCCCTGGTTTCCAGCGCGGCATAAGGAATGTTGATCGCGTTCACGATGTGGCCCTGCGAGTACTCTTTCTTGTCGCGCACGTCGACCACCACGGCGTCTGCGCGGTTCATCAGATCCACCGCCTGCTGGATGGTTACACTGGTGCCGCCACGGCGCGTCTCGTTGCGCACGAACAACACCAGAAGCAACACGAAACTCCCCGCCAAAAACGGATGATTTCCAATGAATTCAAAGAGTTGATCCACCGTGAACCCTGCAGCAAAACGCGGCGATTATACACACCGCGAATAGTGGATTTGCTAAAATCTCGCGCCCGAAGCACGTGAGCCGCCCGATGCGCAAAACCACTTTACTCGTCGTGCTGGACGGATTCGGCCACAGCGACACCGTCGAGCACAACGCGATCGCGCAAGCGAACTCCCCAACGTGGGACCGCTTCTGGAGCGAACGGCCGCGCACGCTGATCGATGGATCGGGTACCGCGGTCGGACTCCCCGACGACCAGATGGGCAACTCCGAGGTAGGCCACATGCACCTGGGCGCAGGCCGCGTCGTGTACCAGGATTTCACGCGCATCAACCGCGCAATCGAACAGGACGAGTTCGCATCCAACAGCGCATTTCAGCAGGCGTTTACGACAGTCGCGGCCAACGACAGCGCATTGCATGTGTTTGGGTTGCTGTCCCCGGGGGGCGTGCACAGCCACGAGGCGCACATTCTGGCGCTGCTTCAGGCGGCCCGCGACGCCGGCGTAGAGCGCCTGTTTCTGCACGCATTCCTGGACGGCCGCGACACGCCGCCGCGCAGCGCGCGTGCGTCACTCGACGCAGCCGAGCAGGCGTTTGAAAAGCTCTACGGCAAAGACCGCAGCCACGCGCGCCTTGCCAGCATCTGCGGACGCTACTGGGCGATGGACCGCGATAAGCGCTGGGATCGGGTACAGCGGGCCTACGACATGCTGACCCTTGGCGATGCGCCCTTCGAACACCCGACCGCGGTCGCCGCGCTCGACGCCGCCTACGCGCGCGACGAGTCCGATGAGTTCGTGCAACCCACCGTTATCGTGCCCGACGATACGGCGCCCGCCGTGGTGCGAAGCGATGACGCGGTCGTGTTCATGAACTTTCGCGCGGACCGTGCGCGGGAGATCAGCCACGCATTTCTGGACGCGGATTTCGACGGCTTTGAACGCCGCCAACCGGTTACGCCGGCACTGTACGTGTCCTTAACCCGATACTCGGACGACCTGCCAACCGTGCAGGCCTTTCCCCCGCAGGAGCTGAAATCCACCTTCGGCGAAGTCATTGCGTCCCGCGGTCTGCGCCAGCTGCGCATCGCTGAGACGGAAAAGTACGCACACGTAACGTTCTTCTTCTCGGGCGGCGACGAAAAACCGTTCACCGGCGAAGACCGGGAGCTTGTGCCATCGCCCAAGGTCGCCACCTATGACCTGCAGCCCGAAATGAGCGCTGAGGAAGTCACCGACAAGCTCGTGGAGGCGATTCACAGCGGCCGCTACGACGCAATCGTGTGCAACTACGCGAACGGCGACATGGTGGGGCACACGGGCGTTATGCCGGCCGCAATCAAAGCGGTGGAAACGCTCGATGCCTGCCTCGCCCGCATTGAAGCGGCCCTGGCCGACACCGGCGGCCAGATGCTGATTACCGCAGACCACGGTAATGTGGAATGCATGCAGGACAACGAAACGGGTCAGGCGCACACGGCACACACCAGCCGGCCCGTGCCCCTGGTCTACGTTGGGCCGCGCGCCCTCGAACTGCGCGACGGCGGTACGCTCGCTGACGTGGCACCCACGCTGCTTGCGTTGATGGACCTGGCGCAACCGCCTGAGATGACCGGCACCAGTTTGGCCGTGGTACAGGAGCGCCGCCGGGCATAATCGTTCATGCACTTCGTTCGCCCGCTGCTGCTCACGTCACTTACCCTACTGTTCACACTACCGGGTGTTGCGGGCGCCGAGACCGCCGACGAAGCCGCGAAGCAGCTGAAGGCCGTAACGCGCGAGTTGAACGAGTTGGACAACTGGTTCGCCAATGCCACCCGGCAGCGCAACCGCTGGCTGAACGAACTGCGCGAACGCGATCAGCGCATAAGCGAATTGAGCAACCGCGCACGGGACATATCCGAATCGATGGCCAAGAGCCGAACGCGACTCGCCGAACTGGAGCAGTCGGCCGCCGAGCTTGCACAACAACGGGACCGGCAGGCCGAGGTGATCGGCGAACATCTCGCCGCCGCGTACCGCATGGGCGGCCAGGACATGTTGCGCATGGTGCTGAGCGGCGAAGACGTAGCCAAGGCCCAGCGCATGGTGCGCTACCACCGCTTCTTCAGCGACGCGCGACTCGACGCCCTGCGCGACTATCAGCGTACGGCCGAAACCTACGATGCCCGGCAGCAGGACGTGGCGAATGCCATCGCGTCGCTCGAGCAGGAAGAGTCCGAGCTTGACGCCCGGCGGGACGCACTCGGCGCCGAGCGCGGCGACCGCGAAACTCTGCTCGCAAAACTCGACGCGGACATAGACGACCACACCCGCGAACGGCAACGACTGGAGGCAGATCTTGCCCGTCTGGAAGCGTTGTTGGACGAGCTGGCGCGACAAACGCCCGAACTCGACGGCCAATCCTTCGTGAAACGCAAGGGCGCCATGCCGTGGCCAACGACAGGCACGGTGCAGAACCGGTTCGGGCAGCCGCGCGCCGACGGCCGATTAAAGTGGCACGGGCTGCGCATCGCTGCACCCTCCGGCACCGATGTCGCCGCCGTGCACCCCGGCCGCGTGGTCTTCGCAGACTGGTTGCGCGGCTATGGCCTGCTGACGATCGTCGATCACGGTGGCGGCTACATGACGCTTTACGGCCATGCCGACGCGCTGCGCAAGTCCCCGGGCGACTGGGTGGAGTCTGGCGAGGCGATAGCCACCGCAGGACGCAGCGGCGGCCAGCCCACCAACGGTGTGTACTTCGAGATTCGCAAGGACGGCACCGTGCAGAACCCTGCTTCCTGGTTGCACACTCGCTGATTGTCGGCGCGGCGCGCATAACGGATTTCCAGCACACGGCTGCGCCCGTGTAGCGCGCGCCTGCCGAAACTGCGAGACTCCGACGTATGGTGCATCGTCCACTAGTACTGATTGGCACGGTGATCAGCATCGTCACGGGCGTTGCGGCCGGCGTCGTCTGGTATCGCTGGTGGGAAGGCAGCGCGCCCAGCTACATTGCACCATCCCGGCTCGGCGACATCGTGTCCCGAGTCAGCGACAGCTACGTAGAAGAACTGGACGAAGACCGCCTGATGGCCGACGCGCTGCACGGCATGCTCGGGCACCTGGATCCGCATTCCACGTACCTGGAAGACAGTGATTACGACGCGTTGCAGGCCGATACGATGGGTCAGTTCGGCGGCGTCGGAATCGAACTCGGCCTGGTGGACGACTATTTCACCGTGATAGCGCCGATCGACGAAACACCCGCCGCCCGTGCAGGACTCGAACCCGGCGACCGGCTCGTGGCCGTGAACGGCGAAGGGCTCAAGAACAAACGTCTGGTCGACGTAGTGAAGTCGTTGCGCGGCGACCCGAACACCGAGGTTTCACTGAAAATCCGCCGCCAGGGCGAAGAGAAAACCCGCACGTTCGATCTGGTCCGCCAGACAATTCATGCGCGCAGCGTTAGCAGCCGGCTGATCGATCCCGGGTTCGCCTACGTGCGCATCAGCCAGTTCCAGGCCACCACCCACGGCGAGTTCCGCCGTGCCATCCGCCGGTTGGCGCGGGAAGCAAACGACGGCGATCTCGACGGGCTGGTATTGGATCTGCGCAACAATCCCGGCGGCGTTCTGCAGGCATCGGTAGACGTCGCCGACGCGCTGCTCGAATCCGGCCTGATCGTCTACACCGAGGGCCGGCTGCCGACGAGTCACCTCCGGTATCACGCGTCCGGAGACGACATTCTGAGCGGCAAACCCGTCGTTGTGCTGATCAACCAGGGTTCGGCATCGGCCGCCGAGGTGGTGGCGGGCGCGCTGCAGGATCATCAACGCGCCACGTTGCTGGGGAGCCGTTCGTTCGGCAAGGGTTCCGTGCAGTCGCTGTTGCCCGTGGGCGCAGACACCGCGATAAAACTGACGACCGCCTACTACTACACGCCCAACGGTCGATCGATTCACAATCACGGTATTGATCCCGATGTAACGGTTGCGCCGGACGAAGACGGCGGCGCACCGGCGTCGAACCAGATGATCATCGATCGCGCCGTCGCGTTACTGAGGGACAGCCCGCTCCACGCAAAGCGCTGATCCAGCGCACGCAGCACATTGATAACATCGTGTCATCAAACGGTCTTTTTTTGCCGTTCGCTGTAGCAATCACACACGCGAATCGTTAAGCTTCGCCCGCGCCTGAAGATGATTTCAGGCTGAGCCGGCGGATTCGTCGGACTACACACGCACCAAGCGAAGAGAAGGCGCTCTGACTTTGGGGAATACTTGGGCTCGGGACTGAAGCCCGCCCTCGTGGCGGCGCTGATTTGGATGTCCCTGCCGGCGCAAGCCGCAGACATCGTCCTGGTGATAGACGATCTGGGACACAACTACCGCCGCGACGCGCGCGCGGTCGCGCTCCCCGGCCCCCTGACGGTAGCGATCCTACCGTTCGCACCGCACGCCCGCAGCCTCGCTGAAAGCGCCGCCGACAGCGGCAAAGAAGTGATCCTGCACCAGCCGATGCAACCCACGCGCACCAGTGCCGCCACCGAAACCGGCACCCTCACCGCCGACATGAGCGCTGGGGAATTCGTGCGAACCGTGCACAATGCGTGGGCCAACGTGCCGTGGGCCGTTGGCCTCAACAACCACACCGGTTCCGCACTGACCCAGGATCGGCAAGCCATGGCCCGCCTGATGCGGGAACTCAGATCACTCGGGCTGTACTTTCTGGACAGCCGCACCACGCCGCTCACCGTGGCCGAACGCACCGCAAAACAGTGGCGCGTACCCGTTCTGAAGCGCGACGTGTTTCTGGACAATGAACTCGACACCGCATCGCTGCAGCGCGCGTTCCGACGCACGGTGCGCATCGCGCGCCGTCAGGGTTACGCTGTGGTGATCGCCCACCCGCACCGCGAAACGGTGCGGTTTCTGGAACAGGCGCTGAACAACCTGCCGCCCGACATCAATCTGGCTACGGTCAGCGACGTGCTCGAGCAGCGGCAGCCAGAGTTGATCGCCCTTCGGCAAAGTCCAGCGTTCCCGCATAGATCGCTCGGCCAGTAATCGCGCCCAGAAGTTTTTGTGGCGCGTCGCGGAAACACTCGGTAAGACGATGCAGGTCGTCGACACCCGCAATGCCTCCCGAGGCGATCACCGGAACGTCCGCCGCGTCAGCGAGCGCCCGGGTTGCTTCCGCGTTCACGCCGGTGAGCATGCCATCGCGTTCTATATCGGTGTACACGATCGCGAACAGCGGTAGATTGCGCACCCGCCGGGCGAAGGCACCGGCGGTGACCTCCGCCAGATCATCCCACCCTTCCAGCGCGAGCTTCCCGTTTCGGGCATCGAGACCCAGAATGATCGCGCCTGGTCGCTCGGCCGCTGCGCGTTCCAGAAACGCCGGATCTTCCACCGCGCGCGTGCCAAGAATCACCTGACTCACGCCCGCGTCCAGATACGCATCGACCGTCGCCATGTCCCGCACGCCGCCGCCGATCTGTACTGGTACCGGAGCGATCGCCCGAGTAATACGATGCACCAGATCGGCATTGCGCGGCGCGCCGGCAAACGCACCATCCAGGTCCACCACGTGGAGCCGCTCGGCACCCTGATCCCGCCAGTGTTCGGCCATCGCCACCGGATCGTCGGAGAACACGGTGGCATCCGCCATGCGCCCCTGTTGCAGACGTACGCACTGACCGTCCTTGAGATCGATGGCCGGTATCAGTTGCACGGGCTAGAGCGAGCCTTTGGTTGAAGGAATACGTCCCGCCGACCGCGCGTCCGGTGTAACCGCCATACGCAGCGCCCGCCCAAACGCTTTGAATATTGTTTCGGCCTGGTGATGGGCGTTGTCGCCCCGCAGGTTGTCCACATGCACGGTGATCAGCGCGTGGTTCACTAGACCCTGAAAGAACTCCCGGATCAGATCTGCATCGAAATCGCCGATGCGACCACGTACGTAGTCTACGTGGTACTCCAACCCCGGCCTGCCCGAGAAGTCGATCACCACGCGCGACAGCGCTTCGTCCAACGGCACGTACGCATGCCCGTACCGCGTGATTCCGGCTTTACTGCCAAGTGCCTCCGCCAATGCCTGACCCAGCACGATCCCAACGTCTTCCACCGTGTGGTGTGCATCCACGTCCAGATCGCCGTCGGCATCGATGCTCAGATCGATCATCCCGTGCCGCGCAATCTGCGTAAGCATGTGCTCGAAGAACGGCAGCCCGGTACTGAGCTTCGCGTTACCGGTGCCGTCCAGATTCACGTCCAGCGAGATGCGCGTCTCCTGGGTCTCCCGCTGCACGGACGCGGTGCGGGGCTTGAGCTTCGTCACGATGGAATCACTCCATGCAGTCGATTCGGCGGCGAGTGTAGCGCACCCGATACCGCCGGTTACAACCGATCCATCAGGCTGCCGTACGGCAGAAACCGGTTGTCTGTGTTGTCCTTGATCCACGCCGCGAGCGGTTCCGGAAACGCGTTGCGCGTACGCAACACGCGAGCGAGCGGAATCACTGGTGAGCGCGCTTCCGCCTGCCATCCCGGCAGAGTGCCTTCCGCCAGCGTGAACAGTCGGATCAGGTCTTCGAGTTCCGCGCTGCTGAGCGGTTCCGCTACGGCAGCCCAATCCGCGGCATCCTGGTGCACGGCCACCGCAGCCAGACGCTGGACCTCATCGTCCCGCAAACCAAAGCGCGGCTCTTGAAGGTGCTGCGCGGCTTCGAGCAGCCGCGCAAGCGTGGTTGCATTCAACGGCGCCGGCAACGCGCTCGGATCGAAACTCTCAACGCTCATCGCGGAACGACTCCTCTTCCACAGTGCCAATGTCATGAATTCGGCACACCCGTGCGGTAAACCTGGCCACGGAGCCGCGTAGTTTACATTAGCAATACACCTGTGCCGCCGACGTATGTTCCAATGCGACCCAGAGCAGGGATCTCGCAGTACTTGCAGTTACGTACTCGCAGTTCATGTAGTAGCGGTTCATGAAGTAGAAGTAGCGAAGAAGTAATCGTTTAGTGGTTAACGAACGCATTTATCAGCGAGACGACGGAGCATGGTACTTCGATGTGCGCGGTAAGATCTCTGTGGGTCCGTTCGAAGACCCCTTCGACGCCGAGAACTCGCTGAAGCGCTACGTTACAACCTGCCGTCGCCGCGCCGCACCCAACCCGAGCCTCCCTAGATCCTGGAATCCGTTCCGCTGGTTCTCCCGTTCAGCTACGCGACAGCACTGACAGCTATACTCCGCAGCTGCACTCCACTACCGGCATCTGAATCACGCTCATGAAACTTGGCGCTGTGCTGATGACCGTGGCGCTACTGCTCGCCGCGGGTAGCGGCTGGATCCTGTGGCGCACACAGCCCGAACGGCTGCGCACGGATCTCTCGACTCTGCTTTCGGACCGCACCGGGCGTGACGTGCAGATAAACGGCCCGATCGAGTGGCGCTGGTTTCCGCACGCCAACCTGAGAATTGCGGACCTTGCGGCAAACGGCGGTCGCGATACCCACCAGGCCGACGAACTCTCTCTTGTGGTCGGCTGGTTGTCGCTCGTGCGGCCCGTTTCCCGCTGGCGCATCGAGAGCTTCCGCGTTTCCGGCTTCGAGCGACGCACCCAGGAGGCCACGCTGACTGTTTCCCATCTGACTGTGCACGACTATGCGCCCGAGGCGTTGACGCCGTTCGATGCGCAGCTCGAATTCCACCCCGTCGCGACCGACCTGATCCACACGCTACACGCCACCGGTCGGTTCCGTTTCACGCCAGAGCCCTGGGCGCTCGAAATCGCGACCACACGGCTCCGCGGCAACACCGCCAACGGATTATGCGACGCCCGGGTTTCGGACAACGGCCGAACCGCAGATGCCGTCGACCCTGCACCGGCAACCCTCCGACCGGTGGTATCCGCTCGCACGTGGCAGACACGCAACTGGACCCTGGCATGCGATTTCGAATCCATCGTCTACGCGGGACACGACTTCAACAGCGTGCGGGTGCACAGCACCAACCAATCTGGCAACGCGGCGGCGACGTTGACGCTCGACGACTGGGCCGGAGGATCCGTTGATATCGACATTTCGGCCGACGCAACCACCACGCCGCTGCGATGGCAGTTCGAGCCGCAGGCGCGGCAACTGGACGGCGCCCAACTGGATGCGTTGCTCACGCTCGACGCCGGCTGGCAGGGACAGCTCGACTTCGCGGGCAGTTTCTCTGCCACCGGCAATACCGAACCGGCAATCGCCGACAGCCTCACGGGAACACTGCAATTCGACGCGGGCCAGGGCCAGCTGAACATCTCCCGCATCAAACGCGCGATCAACGAAGCTGGCGCGGGATTCGGCGCAGACGACACCGCCGATGACTGGCCGGACGTGCTCGACTACAAGCGGTTGCTCGGCACCTGGCGGGCCGACGCGGGCACGCATCGTCTGGATGTGACGCTCGACAACATGCGCCTGCTGGCACCGGGAACGTACGACGCCGCCGAAGACCGGCTGCGTCTGAAACCAACCCTCACCTTTCAGGCAACCGAGGACGCAGGACTGCCGGTCGACCCTCTGCTGACGGACCTGCCACTGCCGTTCCGCTGCAGCGGCCAGTTGCGCAAACCCGCGTGTTCGCTGGACACCCGCGCCGCCAAACGCCTGGTGGGCGACGTGTTGACCGGCAAGCAGGACGGCGCGTTGCGCGACAAGATCGAGAAAACCATAGAAGAGGACGTTCCCGAGGCGTATCAGGACGCCGCCCGCGACCTTCTGGAATGGCTCGGCGACGCGCTGGGCGGGGGTCAACCGTAAGAGCCGTGGACTGGTTCGCAACGCAACTCCTCGACTGGTTCGACACCCACGGCCGCCATGATCTGCCCTGGCAGACGCCGGATGACCCGTACCGAGTGTGGGTCTCCGAAATCATGCTGCAACAGACCCAGGTGGCAACGGTAATTCCGTATTTCCAGCGCTTTATTGCGGCCTTTCCAACCGTGGAATCGCTGGCCGAGGCCCCGGCCGACGCGGTAATGCATCAGTGGAGCGGCCTCGGCTACTACTCCCGCGCCCGCAATCTGCACGCCGCCGCGAAACGCGTTGTATCCGACTTCGCTGGAACGATGCCGAACACTGCAGAGCGTCTGACCAAACTGCCGGGAATCGGACGCTCCACCGCCGCCGCGATTGCGGCAATCTGCTACGGCGAACACGCGGCGATTCTGGACGGCAACGTCCGCCGGGTGCTCGGCCGTTTCCATGCCATTGAAGGCACCCCCGGTACGAGCACGGCGGAACGCGATTACTGGCGACACGCCGAGACCCACACACCCGAGGAGCGCACCGGCGACTACACGCAAGCGATCATGGACCTGGGCGCGACCCTGTGCACACGCTCGCGGCCACGTTGTTGCGACTGCCCAATGGCCGAGCGCTGCACCGCGTTCGCCGAGGACCGGATCGCAGAATTTCCGGCCCGCCGTGCACGCAAAGATAAACCGGTACGCGAGACGCATCTGTGTGTGTTTTTGGCACCCGATGGGGCCTGCCTGCTGGAACGCCGGCCGAGCTCGGGCATCTGGGGTGGGTTGTGGTGTTTCCCGGAAGCGTCAAACCCCGACGCCATCGAACGTGTAGCGCATACCTTTGGTATTGATTGGGACCGCGACGTGCAGCACACGCGCAACGGCGAGCCGTTCCGCCATACGTTCAGCCACTATCACCTGGATATCACCCCCGTCTATATAGTGACGCAACGCCAGCCACTCCCGATCGCCGATAACGATCGATTGCTGTGGTACCGTAGCGGCCGCGACAACGTCGGTCTGGCGGCGCCAACAACCCGGCTATTGAAAGGTATCGAGGAGCTCACGAGTCCATGAGCAAGGAATCTACCGACAGCCCAAGAACCGTCTTCTGCCGCAAGTACAAGCAGGAACTGGAAGGATTGGACGCACCGCCCCTTCCAGGCGACAAGGGACAGCAAATTTACGACACCGTGTCGCGCCGCGCGTGGTTGGAGTGGCAGGCCCACCAGACGATGCTGATCAACGAAAAGCACCTGGAACTGTTCAAACCCGAAGCACGGGCGTACCTCACAGAACAGATGGAACGCTTCCTGGACAATCAACCGATAGACAAAGCGGAAGGCTACGTGCCCGAGGACAACCGATGAGTCTGGTTTCGATTCCCCCCGGCGACAACGCGCCCGAGGAAGTGAACGTGGTGGTGGAGATACCGGCCCATAGCGGTCCGGTGAAGTACGAGGTGGACAAAGCCACCGGCGCGGTATTCGTGGACCGTTTCATGGCCACAACGATGTTCTACCCGTGCAACTACGGCTACGTGCCCGAATCGCTCGCCGACGACGGCGACCCGCTGGACGTGCTGATCGTAACGCCGCATCCGCTGATCGCCGGAACCGTTGTGCCCTGCCGGCCGCTCGGCGTCCTGGACATGGAAGACGAGTCGGGTCAGGACGAGAAGATCCTTGCTGTACCGATCACCCGTGTTACGCCGATCTATGCGCACATGAACGATGTCGACGATCTGCCGATGGATCTGAGGTCTCAGGTGGAACATTTCTTCGCGCACTATAAGGATCTGGAAGAAGGTAAGTGGGTGAAGTTGCGGGGTTGGCAGAGCGCAAAACAGGCGATCGCTTTGATCGAACGAGCGCTCGCGAACGGCAGCTAGGGAACCCCCCTTAGCGAACGGCGGTTAGCGAACCGGCGTTGGGGCACGTGTGAGTTGCAGGAGTACTCGCAGCCCGAACGCGGCTGCTCGCTTGTCTGCGGAACTCGCCTTCGGCTCGAACAGTCCTCGACAGCCCCTTCGGGGCACGCTTCAGCCGCGCCCGGGCTAAACGCTCGAAAACTCCTGCAACTCACACGTGCCCCTCGCCATTGCATACCGGCGGCGTGCTTGGGGGAGGAAGGCTGAGCCGGGCCGCGTTCGAAGATGCTGCCAGTAGAGCATTGCCACACGCCTATGCAGTGATATCCTTGCCCGGCGTATGACTGGCGATGATAGGTGGAGCTAACCACCGGGGAGTACGCGCTTCCAACAGCCTATAAATGGCCAATAAATAGCCGATCGCCTGGGCAATCACACTCACGACGAGGGTTGCCCAATAATGAGTACTCCAGCATCTTCTCCTGAATCGAAAATCTGCGATGGCCATGCGCTCGCAAGCAGCATATTCGAGTCGCTAAAGCATAAAGTCGCGTCGCTCGACACTGCGCCAGAGCTTTCCGTGATCTTGATTGGTTCAAACCCGGCGTCCGAGAGCTACGTCCGCTTAAAGACGAGAAAGGCGAAGGCGATAGGGGTAAAGGTATTCTTGATCCGCCTGCCGGAAGATGCGCCCGAGGAACGAGTCGTTGAGGGAATTGACGCTGAGGTTGAGAAGCGTCGAAGCATCATCGTGCAGCTCCCACTCCCAAGTGGACTCACTCCGCGGAGGATACTCAACAGGATCCCGCCCGAGCTTGATGTTGATGTTCTGAGTGATGAGGCCAAACGTCAGTTCGCCGCCGGCGAACTCGGATTTGATCAGCCAGTTGTTGGGAGCATCAGAGCCATCCTTGAGAGCGCGAGCTTCGAGGTCAAAGGACGAAAAGTGGTTGTAGTTGGCCAGGGTTCGCTCGTAGGAATCCCAGCCGCGGTGTGGTTTCGAAAGAGGGGCGCGCATGTGCATGTGGCGGACAATGAAACCAACAACCTGGCGGGTCTGACCTTGCAAGCTGACGTAGTCGTCTGCGGCGCGGGCGTACCCGGTTTGATCAAGCCCGGAATGATCAAAAGTGGCGCGATTGTTCTGGACGCCGGGACAAGTGAAGAAAGCGGGAAGCTTAGGGGGGATGCGGATCCAGCGTGCGCTGACAAAGCGTCGCTATACACGCCCGTACCCGGAGGAATTGGGCCAATAACCGTTGCGGTACTACTCAGGAACGTTGTTCTCTCGCGTTAGATGGCCAACGGCTTGAATTCCGCCCACAGCCGAATCGCACCTTCTTTCACCGATCAATCTCTGCTTGTGCATCCTGGAACATCAACACGCTAACCTCTGTGACGAATTCTCATATTATTGTACCTTTTCGAATAATATTAGTTGACAAGTTGTTGTCTACTATCGAACACTACGGACACACGGATTTGAGTCGTCGCCGACGTCTGAACTGAATACTTTTCGGAATGACCTATGACTAAACTTTTCGATACCAAATTCCCGGACACTGATGTGTGCAAAGCGGCGCTACAGCTTGCACGCGATCATTCCCCCGAATTTCTGTTCAATCATGTGTTGCGTACGTTTGTGTTTGGTGACGCGGTTGGTCGCTCGGCGGATCAGCACTACGATAGAGAGATGCTGTTTCTTGGGTGCGCCTTGCATGACCTGGGCCTCGTCGATGAATTCGTTGGCGAAGGCCGTTTCGAAGTCGACGGTGCCGATGCCGCAGCCGAGTTTCTTTCTCGCGAAGGTTACTCGGATAAAAAGATTGCCGTCATATGGGACGCGATTGCGTTGCACACCACGTTAGAAGTACCGCAGCGCAAGCAGCCGGAAATAGCGCTTGTTCAAATGGGCGCAGGTTTGGACATAGGGATTTTTCCACTCGAATTGGTTCAATCGGGAACACTCAAGCAAACATTGGACGCGTACCCGCGCTTGGGTTTCAAAAAAGCGATGCTGGAGACGATGTCTGGCATCGTGGCTCGCAAGCCAATGACAGGCATGGTCAATGTGATGGGTGATATTGGTCACCGATGCGTAGAGAGCTTTGCCATCCCGAATTTCTGCGACGTTGTGGAAGGTTCTGCGTTCGACGAGTAGACTCGAAAATTCGAGCATGCGTGCGTTGTCTCTAATTGCTGCCGTTACCGATCACGTTATTGGCTTTACGTTGCAGAAACTCGACTTTCCCTATGCCAACACCACCTCGAGGAGCAAGAGACGGATAACTACTTCGTGTTTATGTTGGACCTGATCCTAGATGGTCTGGAGAGGCAGCGAGATGCAGATGCGAATCTCTAGAAACAACAGATCGAATGTCTAGTGGGTTCCCATCGTTCGACGTGCAAGCGCTCTGGGACGCCATGAATGCAAAACGACGAGAATCCGGCTACACCGAGCACGAAATGATGGAAGAGCTCAACCGAGTCAACAATCAGCGTGTTCCCATGGCTCTGGATACTGTAAAGAACATGATTAGGAGAAACGATACGACGTGTCAGCACGCTCTCCACATGTTGCGCTGGCTCAACAAGACGCCTGAGAGCTTTCTAACCAACGCCAGGGAAAACGCTCCATTGCCATTTTCTTCGAAGAAACGGCTCTATTGGAGCATGGCCGCTCTGGGCAATGCGGTAGCAGAGAGAAAGAGAATCAGAGAACTTACCTGGCAGCAGATGGCCGATGAGCTAGGCTGCACTCATAGTCAGGCATCGGGCATCCGCACGCTGAGATACGGCATGAGCGTGCATCTGGCAATGCGAATCACGCAGTGGCTCGGGCGGCCATCAAGTGAATTCATCCATCAAATCGATTGAAGTGATGTCCGCCACCAGAAATAGGAGATCGCCTGCTCGGCTGTTAGCACTTTCGCTCGCCCTGTTGGCGTTTCCTGCCTTTGGTGAAACGCTCAAGATTCCAGAAGGTGCGCCTTGGATCGCGCAGTTCGGCGCGAGCGCCATATTGGTTTTACACATCGCCGGCGGTGCGATCGGCATACTCACTGGCTGGATTGCCAGCTTCGTGAAGAAGGGCAAAAAGGCGCATCGCATCAGCGGTCAGGCGTTCTTCATCAGCATGTTCATTTCGTATCTAATCGCGGCCTGTGTTGCCCCGTTTCTCGATGTAGGGTCCAAGCCAAACACCGTAGCTGCGATTCTTGCACTGTACCTACTGCTGACCGGCATCGGCGCCGCCCGCCGGAGACAGTTCAAAGCTTCAAACTCTGAGCGTATTGGCGTATTCGCAGCCCTGCTCATCACCGCGATGGGTATCTGGTTTGCATTCGACGCCGCTTTTGGTGCTACGGGGACAGTCGACGGTACAATGCCAGAGGCGTTCGCGGTGTTCATCGTTACCGGTGTTTTTGCCGTCTACGGCGATGCTCGCGTATTAAATCGCGGGAAGCTCACGGGTGCCGAGCGAGTAAAACGGCACCTATGGCGTATGTGCGCTTCATTCTTCATCGCCTCCGGATCGTTTTTCGTCGGCCAGCCGCAGGTCTTTCCGGGTTGGTTCAACGAAACTCCGCTCCCGAACATACTTTCCTTCGCACCGATCCTGATAATGATCTTCTTTTTGGTGCGCTACAGCCGAACACCAAAGCGAGCCTCGGCCGCGTCTTGAAGATCATGCAGCTGGGAGCATGGGACAGACCGGACCGGAGGGTCGCAGGACCCGAACCGCGCGAGCCGGAGCTCCGATGTAGCACGTCCAACCCAACCAAGTGTCAAGTAAGTTAGACACCAACTGTTTAATGCTGTTAGCCTCAACCGTCCAACGATGAGGGAGGATGAGAAGTGATCAGCAAATCGATTCGCCGGTGGATCTATACCATCAGTTTAGGCGGAATGGCGACCCTGGCAGCGCAGACGACCTTCGCGGTTGACCTGCCAACCACGACACTGCTGCCGGTAACCCCCGGCACCCCGGAAACAAGATCACAGCCGTTTATAACCTGGTTCGGAGACCTGTCCCGGATTGGCTACGTTGAAGAGGAATACCTGATCTCCGGCGACGCCAACATCTACGACTACACGGACAACGACGCGCAAAGCCCGGAAGTGGCGATTCGTGACTCCGCAATACCTTACGTTTCACGCATTCTGGTACGTAAACCCACACGCCGGGGACGGTTCAACGGCACGGTGTATGTAGAGATTCTTAACCCGACCGCGGGGTGGGATGGCGATGCCGTTTGGAACATGAATCACGAATACCTCACCCGAGAGGGTGCGGTATACGTCGGGTTAACAAGCAAGCCCGTGGCGTTGAACTTTCTACGCGACAGCTGGGGGCAACCACCCTTGCCGGTTCGCAACAACTCGCGCTACGCCTCGCTGGAGATGCCTCTCTTTGGACAGATCTGGGACATGCTCAGTGAGCTTGGGGCATTGCTCAAGAGCGACAATCCGAACAACCCGCTGCGCGGCATGGACGTAGAGCGCGTCATCATGGGCGGGTATTCGCAGTCCGCAGCGTATCAGGTGACCTACGCCAACTCGTTCCACGCTGATGCGACCATGCCTGATGGGGCGCCGATCTACGATGGCTATTATATTGCAGCGGGCGGCGACCAGGCCAAGAACGTAAACCGGCCAACGCCTCTCGAAGAGAGCCTGCCTGAGGGTGACCCGAGAAACCTCACCAACGTCGACGTACCGGTAATTCGATTTCAAACCGAAACCGAAGTTCTGGGGTTTGGTTCCTACGTACTGAGGCAAACGGAGCCCACGTATCCGCTGATGCGCTACTACGAAATGGCCGGCGGTTCCCACGCAGACCTCGGTACGAATGAGGTGAGCGGACCCGCGCTGGCCCGCGACTTGGGTTTCCCCGATTTTGCCGCCTTTTGCGAATTGCCCTTGAATCCCATTCGGATCAGTTACGTCCAGTCTGCATTGCTCGACGCGCTGGATCGCTGGATTCGAGGCGATCAATTGCCGCCGCCCAGTCGGCTCATCACGCTGACCACCAATGGCGGCGTTCCCGCGATTGCGTTGGATTCGGATGGCAATGCGCTCGGAGGTGTACGACCAGCGACATTGGAAGTACCACTCGGCAACTACCTCGCCTTCAACACCGGCGGCGGTTTCTGCTTCCTGTTTGGGGGCTTTGTTCCCTTTGACGATGCCGAGATTCGAAGCCGATACCACAATCACGGCGAGTATGTGAAGCAACTGACCCAAGAAGCTTCACGCGCTGTTCGGGAACGCTTCCTGTTGCAGCCGGATGCACAGACGTTACGCCGGAATGCTGCCGGGTCTGCGATCGGTAAGTAGTTTCCTACCGCAATGGCGCAGGGATCGCGCCACTGTGTAGGACGGTAAACGACCGCGGGTGCGCTGGCAGTAGTGCTCGCAGCCCGCGAACGCATTGTGCTAAGCGGCAAATGGCTGCGGATCCGCTTTCAGTAGTGCTCGCAGCCCAAGCGCGGTGTGCGCTGGTCTGCGGAACTCGCCTTCGGCTCGAACAGTCCTCGACAGCCCCTTCGGGGCACGCTTCGCCCGCGCTCGGACTAAACCCTCGGACACTACAGAAAGCGGATCCGCAGCCATTTGCCAGTTAACGAAACGCCTCTTCTATACTCCGTTGTCGTTCTCGGTACATTTCGGCGTCGATTCGCTCCCAATACCTTCAACTTATTGTGTCGCAGGCACACCGCATTCAGGCACAAGTGGCTCCTCGTTGGTTCCACTGATACACGAGCGCGACGATAGAACAGTCGCTACGCGGCCCACTGAAGTCATTCGCCCCAATGAAGTAGACTCCGAGCGGCAAACGGGGAGGTACGTTGGACCCGCCTGAATCAGCCCGCCGAAACGATCAAGCCTGTGTCTTCGTATGCTACTCACACAAAGACCGCGAACTCGTGTATCCCGAGATCTCCTGGCTTCAGGAGCAAGGGATAAACGTTTGGTACGACGAAGGTATCTCTGCGGGAAGGGTATGGAGGGCAGAGATCGCCCAAGCGATCGATGCCTGTTCCAACGTGCTCTTCTACGTCTCTAAGTCGTCACTCGACTCTGCGCATTGCAACCGTGAGATCAATCTTGCGCTCGATTTGGAAAAGCCGATCCTGCCCGTTTATCTAGGCGACGTTCAGCTGACCGATGATCTGCGAGTTGGTCTGAGCCGCGTGCAAGCTTTGCATCGATCGCGGGACGCAAACTATCGGCAGCGCTTGTTAACGTCCCTTGCACCCAAATCTCTGATTGATACACCCACTCCCGAGCTGCCGGCAAGATCTTGGAGACGTAGTATTCTGGTATTTGTAGGCATCCTATTAGCTGGGTTCATTTCGTGGTGGGCGTTGCAAGAGCGCGGCGCATACGTATCCAACGACCGTCTAAATTTCGACTCCATCGCTATTCTACCGTTCACAGACGCAAGCGAGACCGAGAATCTGGGTTCATTGGCGGAGCTGATTACACGTCAGCTCGTTACTCGCCTGGACGAACTCCAGAGCATCAATGTAGCCAGCACTGCCGCGGTTACGCCACTCGTTCAACAAGGATTGTCGCTTCCAGAAATCGCTCGCGAGTTGAACACGCCTATCGCGCTCAGCGGCTACGTCCACGGCATTGATCAAGGCTACGAGATTCCGGTCGAAATCTTCCGAGCGGCAGATGGCCGTGTGCTTTGGTCAGAGACTTTGCGTCGAAGAGGTAAAGACACAAATCTCACTGCACGATTCGTATCGGGAGAACTCTCACGTTTCCTAGCAACGACCAGCACGGCCCAAGAGCCGGGACCTGTAACACCGGACGCCTATCGTGCGTGGCTCAACTGGCACTTCCATAGCGCAAACTATCGCAACTGGGAGGAGGTTAAGTGGATTGAGCAGGTTATTCGACTGGAACCCAGCTACATCACCGCACACCTGGATGCTTATCAGTCCTACTACTACGCTGCGCTCGACGGACGAGACCCAACGTGGGTAGAACGCGCCGCAGACGCATTGGATGCCGCCCGGCAAGCTGGGTTAGAGAAGCACCCTAGATACTTATGGAGCCAAGGAACCTATCTAATGCACTTGACGGGCGATCTCAGAAACGGCGAGCCATACTTTCGTGAGAGTGGGTCGCCGCAATACGCAGCCCTTTTGGCAGACAGCGGCGTCCCAGAACCCGCAATCAAGGTGTTTGAAGCGGTGACCACGGAGAATCCGAGCAACGCTGGGGGTTGGCTCGGCTTGGGGTTTGCCCGCGGCATGAACGGAGATCTTTCAGGTGCGCTGGCTGCATTTGAAGGTGGATTGGAGCGCAACCCTGATCACCCGTATCTACTGCTCAATCATAGCCGCGCGCTAATCTTCATGGGCGACTATGACCGTGCGGAACGTTCGCTCGCACGTCTGGAGGCGCTGGAGCCGTTGCCTTCAGGCAGTCACCTTGCAATCCGCGTAAACCGGTATCGGCTCGAGGGCAAACGCGGATATGTAGAAGCTGCAACTCAAGGCGCAGCGCAGCTCGCGAGCGAAGGCTGGCATGCAACCGCAGGAACGCTCTTCCTTGAGTTCGGAGATCGTCGCGCCAAAGAGCAGTTCAGAATGGCTGCAGAAAGGCCGGTGGCGGGACGGCGCATGGTCAGCTCGTGGCTTTACCTTGACCCGTCACGACAGAACAATCCGTCCGTTGGGGAATACCTTGACTCGCTTGGGTTCACGACGGAATGGCGAGAGGAGATCTGTAATCGAGCGCACGCCTACGCCGCAATATACAACGCCCGCCTCAGTTGTGAGGTAACAACACCACCAAACTGAGTAGCACGTACAATGCAATTCGATCCGGTATTACTACGTCGCTAGCGTAAACGAACTGGATCTGGAACTCGCGGAAAGAATCTGGAGCCACGATTCGCGGACCTCTTTCATTCACCCACGCGGGCACGAAATAGGGTGGGGCGATATAAAAGCGAGTTTCTACGTTGGTACGATGGGGCGTTTCGCAGAACGCAATCTCCGGGTGCGCGATGTTGGCATACGGCTATTGACCGAGGAAATAGCCTGGGGCGAATTCTATTGGGACTTTGATGCGACCTTCGAAGACGGCACACCGTTGAAGACAACCGGTAGGGAAACGCAGATCTGGAGGAAGGAATCCAGCGGGTGGAAGATCCTGCATGTTCACTACTCCGGTCAGCCCGTAGCCGGCAAACGCGAGGGTTTCTAGGCGCGTCTCTACCGGAAGGAGCATTCCCAGACGACGTCCATGTTCAGCGTCCTAGATCGGCATCGGCGTATCGCCGCGCTTCTCCGCGATTAACCACCATCAACCTTGGTATCCTATTCACTGACTCGCGGTGGACAGCGTGGAGACCAATGACCATGCAACTAGACGACTCACTTGCGCGTGAGCGCTTTCTTCGATCCTCAAAGTACGACCGCGATTGGATGATCGCAAATTCCATGGGCCCCAACGCCGTGTGGCTCACCGAATTCCTGTCCGAAGCAGTAGACTTGCAGCCAGGAATGAAGGTCCTGGATCTCGGTTGCGGCAAAGCAATGAGTTCAATATTTCTCGCCCGAGAGTTCGACGTTGAAGTCTGGGCAACTGACCTGTGGATAGCCGCCGCAGACAACGAGACACGAATTCGCGAAGCGCGTTTGTTTGATCAAGTCCACGCCATTCATGCTGAAGCGCATTCACTGCCTTACGAAAAAGGATTCTTCGACGTTATCGTTAGCCTTGACGCGTTCCACTACTTTGGCACCGACGACCTCTATCTCGGCTACCTGACAAAGTTCCTGAACAGGCGAGGGAGGATTGGCATTGTCTCTCCCGGCCTTGTCACAGAGTTTGAGCGTGATCCGCCAAAGCATCTGCAAGAAGGGTGGGCCTGGGATTTTGCTTCATTCCACTCCCCAAACTGGTGGCGCAGACACTGGGAGCGTATCGGCAAAGTCGATGTGGAAGTCGCCGATTGGCTTGAGAACGGTTGGCAGTTCTGGGCGCATTGGGATCGCGCTCTCGAAAAGGAGCGAGGCGTTAAAGGCGATGCCGAAATGGTGGAAGCCGATGCTGGCAGAAATCTTGGTTTCGTAAGAGTTACCGCCAGGCTGCGTGACACCGAAAGATGGCGGAGTTAAGGAACTACGGATGAACAAGCTTCCAAAGCGGTCGCCCAGAACATCCGTATTTTCGTGCATTGGATGCCTTGAGTAGGCCAACTCCGGGGTCTACCAGCCGAAACTCCGGCTATACAAGTACTGACAAGTTAGTCAGCATATCGTATGTAGAGTGATAACAGAGGGCCTCTATCTGTGACTGAAAAAGCTTGGGCAAAGTTTTCGGCCATATCTGAAATCGTGAGCTCAATCGCCGTAGTAGTGACGTTGATATATCTTGCTATCCAGACTCAGCAAACGAATGACGCTCTATTGGCGAGTTCTAGAGAAGCCACCATGACCGCAGACGTGGAGATCATTGGCGCGATGATTGCAAACCCAGAGGCGTTTGCGAATCTACACAAACCTCATTCTGAATTGACCCTATCTGAACAGCAACAAACAGCAAACGTGCTAGCCGGGTTGCTCCGAATCCGGGAGTTTGCGTGGTTCCAGTACAAGAGCGGCGTATTAGACGAAACAACACTTCGTAGCTACTTGGCACCCCTCGCTCGCTGGTTAAAGTGGGAAGGTGCTAAGCCTACCTGGGCCCTCTTCTCTCAAGAAATAGACCCGGAGTTCGTTGCCTATATCGACCAGGTGTTAGATGACACAGAGTGACGTGCACTGACCACCGATTCCCGCACACATACCTGAACTCCGATGCTTCACTACGAGGCCAAAAAGTCCGCCACGAGCGGACATTGGCATGCAGGCGCTAAGCTCTGTCTCTTCAATCAACGGAACAACAAGCGGCAAATGTCAATCCAGGACCTCGGTAGCATAGGCGAAGTGGTAGCGGCGTTGGCAACAATCGCGACACTCGCCTATCTAGCAATTCAGTGACTTGAGTCAACTTTCATTCAGCGACAATCGGGCTTCATAGGGCCTGAACATACGGCGGGATTTGAGCGTTCAGTGCTATCTGTGATAGCGAGCGGCGGCGGTGCTGATTGGTGGATTACTGCTAAACCGGCATTTAGTGAGGATTTTGTTGCATACGTCGATCAACGATTGGCGAGTGAACACTTACCGAGCATCCATGCTGGCGTAGGCGGAACCTCCCAACCGGCTGATGAACCGAAGTCCCCATAATCGACTGTTACAGTTAGTAGAGTGGAGCAGCAATATCGCATGCTGAATCCTCAATCGCGTAACGCAGCGAGGATTCGTATTGTTTGTTGATAGCTCGTTCTGCGAACCTAATCGACAGTTTCAGGGCCTGGTATTTCCACCAGGAGTCTACGAAACCTTGCGCTAGAACGCGATTCTGTATCGGTCTAATCACAGCCTTTCTTTCCTGGTTAAAACGGTGCAGCGATTGCGCTGCATTAGCGCTCTTATCGCGCAAGATTCGTCCAAGGATCATGGCATCTTCGATGGCTAGGTTTGCACCCATCCCCGCCGTCGGGTACATCCCGTGAGCAGAATCTCCAACCAGCACAACGTTTGAACTGCAATAACTTTCGAGTATAGGAAGTTGTGTTACCGCCCATTCGAACGGACCCTCGTGTGCTGCATCAGGGGTCCAGGGCGTGTGCTTGCGAATGGTTGCAAACCGCGAATCGTTGATCATCGCCGCCTGTCGCTCACAAAACTGCCGGTATGACGTAGTGGGTTCGTCTGCCGCAGTACCTGCATACAACTGATGGTAAATCACTGACTCAACATCGTTTGGCGCGTAAATCGTTTCCCCTCGGGAGGTCGCAATAATGTTCAAGCAGCCCTTGTCTCTAATCTCTTCGAATACGCCAGCATCATTGGAATCAGGCGGATGGGGCACATTTGCGATCACTCCGGACAGCCCAGTCCGGGGACGAACTCCAGGCGCAATCACTTCGCGTACCTTTGAGTTAATGCCATCTGCGCCGACTACGATGTCTGCTTCCTCGCAAGACCCATCGTCGAACTCCGCCACGGTTAGATTGTGGACCTGCCGAACTGCGGTTACTTTCCGCCCCAGGATCGGCGGTTCCCCCAACAAACCCCGCAACATAGCTTCCTGCAGCTTCCAACGTAAACAACAAAACGGACGAAATCTGCTCGGCAGCGCAGCAATTGGAAGCAACACCTTACCCAACGATCGGTCTTTATATCCGTCCCAAACCTCCATACCAACGATCGCACTGCCCACGTTCGCGTCAAGCACTTCGTCCAGCAAGTCGAGCTGGTCAAGGGCATAGGCTCCATTCGCATGGAGAATGATCGCGTAACCCGATCGACGAAACTCTTGATCGCGTTCGTACAAACTCGTTTCTATACCCGCGCGACGAAGCGCCTGAGTTGCAGCAATACCGGCAAGACCTGCACCAACCACGATCGCTTTCACGGT
The DNA here is from genome assembly GCA_965216695.1 of Candidatus Azotimanducaceae bacterium. GTDB lineage: Bacteria > Pseudomonadota > Gammaproteobacteria > Pseudomonadales > Azotimanducaceae. The sequence goes on from OZ244212.1 coordinate 1,977,555, forward strand.
TGTCCCTGGAAGCTGATGGACCTTCAGGTTATGACTCAACGGATCCGCGGGGAACAGAATCGAGGGATTGTTGGACACTGCAGCGGGTGCTTCGGTCTTATGTCACCCACCCGTGTATACAACGCGGAAGGATTTATCCCCTAGGCGCGTGCTACCGATCGCGGGGGCGACCTAGAGCACGCAGAGTTATGACCACCGCTGGAATAGCCGCGCCCATGAATACGATCAATGGCCCAACATCTCCCGACGGGAGCTGCAGAATCAGCTTGTATGCGAGTCGAACAACAACACCCGCCAAAACGGCAATCAGAAGAGCAACCACCCAAGATGAAAGCTCGTGGTTTAGCTCGCGCCCTTTCTGATGGGTTACACAAAAATAAACGGCCAACGCGAACGCAGCTGCGGCGATTCCTAACAGGGGACTCAGGAACTCTATCGACTCGACAAGAAATGGTGCAGCATTGCCTTCCATGTATTCGTCTACCCGCCACACCCACGACCGATAGAACAGGCAAAATTCGAAACCCCAACCGCCACAGAGTGGGCCAGGCCCCCACCCCCATTTCAAAAGCCCAATGGCGCCCAACGTTGGCAATCCAACAGCCAAGAGATCCGCAATAAGCGATGGGATGGTTTGGCCAACGAGCACGTGAGCGTAGAGTTCGAAGCACAAGTGGAACGCGGCCTGTGCAATCGAAAACCACGCAAAGTAGGTTACGATCCGTGATTTCAGCGACATCACTCGTATCCGTATCGTTGAGTCACGCTATAACGCCAGCTCGACGCAACTCCACTCAGGATCGGAGCGCGTCACGCTAAGCGGCAAATGGGTGCGGGCCAAGATTCAGGAGTGCTCGCACCCATCGCCCACAATATCCGCATTCATTCGTCATTCTCCAACAGCAACTTGAGCGCCCTTCTTACGTCCGACACATCGTCGCCTGGTTCAATCGCTTCCACATAGATGCGAAACTCTTCGCTAAACAACTCCCTCCGCGCGTTCCATACTCTGCGAACCGATGCTGATGACATCAGGCTTTGAAGCTGGGACGCATATCCCGCCCAAACTGACTGTGCGATCAGGCCATTGGAATAGTGTTGAAAAGCAAGGTCCAAAGCCCGAAAGAAATTAATCATCCATAACGCGAATTGGAGCTTCTGATCATCGTTAAGTATCTCGAATTCGGTCTGACCGCGTATGACAATACGGGCGTTTTCGGGCGAAGCGGCACCTAGGTTTGACATCTCATTGAGCAACACCAAAACCGATTGAGCCGCTGCAGTTTTGGTCGCAAAACTGTTCTGCCGGATCTGAATTGCCAAATAGACAAGTGTTACTACAACGGCAATTGCACCAACGAACTCTCCATAGTTACCCAATAACTGCGCGAAAGCCTGATGATCCATGAAAACCCCTCCTACACATGGAGTAAGCCTATCTCACATCAGAGCGCGTCACGCTAAGCGGCGCCTGGGTGCGGGCCCAGATTCAGGAGTGTCCGAGCGTTAGCCCGAGCACAAGTGAAGCGGGCCCCGAAGGGGCTGTCGAGGACTGTTCGAGCCGAAGGCGAGTTCCGCAGACAAGCGCACACTGTGTTCGGGCTGCGAGCACTCCTGAATCTGGGCCCGCACCCATGCGCCAGTTAACGAAACTCGCCTCCCTTCTACCTAGTCACCCAGAATCACCGCGAGCGTGGCTCCGTACTGCCGCGGCTGCGTCGGCGCGGCAAACGCGAACAGCGTCGCCACCGGCGTACCGCCCAGCCGTTCCACGTTGTCGCTCAGGTTCTTACCCCAGATCGAAAACCGATACCGGTCATCCGCGGAACGCCAGTTAATCTGTGCATCAATCGTGTCGAGTTGATCACGATAGAAGCCCACGTCGTTCGGCGTGGTAAGCACCATGTCGTCGGTGTAGCTGAATGATGCGCCGACCGAGAATACACCCATGTCGCCCGCGTCGTGTTCGTAGGTAACACCGAAACTCATGTCCCACTCCGGCGCGCGCACCAGATCCAGACCCGAGTTGTCGGTGGCAATGCCGTCGCCGGTGAGGTCCGCGATGAAATCTTTGTACTCAATGTCGAGCCAGCCGATGTTGCCGTACAACGTCAGGCCCTCGGTGGGTACCGCGCTGAAGGCAATTTCGATACCGCTCGATTCCGCTCCGGCTGCGTTGTCCACGAAGGTTTCCTGGCCCGTGGAGGTAGGCGCCGCGCGGATTACCCCGCGCTGCAGGTCCTTGTATTCGGCAAAGAACACGTTGACGTTTACGCGTAGCCGGTCGTCGAACCAGTCGCTTTTTACGCCGAACTCGTAGTTGTCCACCTGCTCCGGGTCGTAGGGCGCCTGGAACACCGGCAGTGTTCCCGCGTTGTTCACGAAACCACCCGACTTGAACGCACGCTGCCAGAACGCAAAGAACATCACGTCGTCGTTGTACTGGTATTCCACGCCAACGCGCGGCGAGAAGTTATCCCAGTTCTCATCTACAGGACCAAAACGTACCGACGGGTCGATATCGGTAACGTCGGTCGGATCATTGCCTGAGAACGGTACGCCGTTGCAGGCCGCCGTTTGTGGCGTGGTGCCGGGCGGACAAGCGCTATCGTTGATGGCCATACCGGTCACATCATCCTTCTCCTCGTACGTGAGCCGCCCGCCAACGTTCACAGTCCATTGTTCGTTCAAATGCCAGTCCAGCTGGAAGTAGCCGGCTATTGAGAATCGTTCCTGGCTGTTCGAGCCCCAGCTTACGGCCGGGTTTTCCCGCGTAAAGCCACCGCCGCCAAAAAGGGCGCTGTCCAGGAAGATCCACAGGAACTGCTGCACCTCGTACTCGTCCTGCAACATGTACAGACCCGTCAGCAGATCGATGTTGTCATTGATTGTGGTATTGAACCGCAGCTCCGCCTGCGTGGCCTTGTAGTCCTGCAGGCGCGTCGAAGAGAACACGTCCCAGTTGAAGCCATCGGTGTCCGTGGTGATGTCTTCTTCCACGTCCCGGTGGCTGAACATCAAGCTGAAGGTGCCCACGTCTGTGTCGTAGGATGCATCCACGGTCACACCCCAGATGTCCTGGCTCGTTTGGTTGGGGCTTAAATTGAACCCGAGTTCGAACGGGTCGCTGCCATCGCCGGGGATGTCGAATCGCTGATCGCCAAACGGATCCTTGCAAGGAAATCCGAACAGCTGATGCACGTGCGGCGCGCCGCTGGGTCCGGTACCGAGCGGTGGCGGCAGACTGCCGGGCTCGTAGCATTGGGACCAGTTGGTGGTGCCGTCGCCCTTGTCTTCCCAGTACTCGCCAATCACGTCCACGCGGAACGCATCATTGGGCTGGTAGCGTACCGACGGACGCAGGAACAACGATCGCTCGCCGTTCTCGCCATCGCCCTTCTTGTCTTCGTCCACACGTGTTACCAGCGCACCGGGCGCAAAGCTCTCCACGACGATGCCGTCGTTTTCGAAGAATCCATCCAACTCGTGATACTGCGCTGCCAGACGAAATGCCGCCACGCCTTCCGCGATCGGTGTGTTTACAACGATGCCGGTGTTACGCCGGCCGTGATTGCCCATGTCCAGATGGAATTCCGCGGTGGTCTCGTCCAGTTGAGGGCGCTTGGTGCGCACCGTAATGGCACCGGCGAACGCGTTGCGACCGTACAGCGTGCCCTGGGGCCCGCGCAGCGCCGTGATCGACTCCACGTCGAACAGATCGAGCAGCGCCACCGCGTTGCGCGCGTAGTACACGTCATCCACAAACACCGCCACCACCGGGTCGGCAAAGCTCTCGATGCCCGCCGTGCCGATGCCGCGCATGTTGAACGACGCCGCCGCCTGGAACAGGCCTACGTGCTCGAGCTGCACGTTCGGAATGGAATGATTGAAATCTTCCAGTGTTACCGCGAACTGCCGTTCCAGCGATTCACCGGAAAACGCAGACACGGCTTCGCTCATCTGCTGGGTGTTCTGGGCCGTCGCTTTCTTCGTTGTAACAACAATCTCTTCGATTACGCCGCCGCGGGCGCGCTCGCCCGTCTGGGCCAGCACGTTGCTGGAAACCACCGACAACAGAAGGCTGCCGGCAATCAGTGTGTGAACTCTCATAGCTCTCCCCTTGAGATTACGCACCGGATCGAGGTCGATCCACGATAGGCCGGTACCGAGCGCACCTCAGCGGCTGCCCCGATACCCCGCGTTCAGCATAAGATGCTTAACGCCATGCGCCAACCGCCAATGTGCATTACGTTGGACAGAGCCCTGCGCACGATTCCCACGCAGGACACTTTCTTGACGTTTATTCGGCGGTTCCGCGAACGAAAGTCCGCGCTGGCGCTACGACTTCGCGGGCGGCACGTACCAGATCGGGGACGACCAGGCCCGTTCCTGAATGGTCGCCTTAAGTGATTCGCGCGGTGGGACGCCGGCACGAACCGCATCCCATGTGGACCAGCGGCACGTCGGATTCTCGAGTACCCGCACATAATAGAAGGCGCGCTGATCCGGCACGAACGACGGGTCACGCCACAGCGTTCGCAGTTCAGCAGCACCCGGGCCTGCCGTAATGCTGCAATCGTCGACGTTCACGCGCGCGCCGTTGTCCGGGCAGCGGTGGGTTTGCGGGTCCACCGCAAGGCCATCGGAACATGCCACATCAAACACCCGCTCGTGCGCTTCGTTGTGCGCAATCCAGCCCTTTACGATCTGCACGCGCTGCAAGGGGGCGGATTCGGCATCACGGGCCGCCCACACCACAAACTCCGGAGCGCTTCCCTCGCGCGGCAACAGATCGCCCCCCATCGGCACGCCCTGTCTATATAGATGTGCGGCATCACCGCGGGATGCGTCATTCAGACCGTAGCCGGCAAAAAAACGTACGCGCATGCGCGGGCCGCTGGTTGCGAAGGTTTCCTTGCGCCGGAACGCATCGAAGATTGCAGCACGCGTGTTGGCCTCCGCCCACACGGCTGCGAGTCCCGAAGCACCCCACGAGTCATACGTGGCAATGCTGCCCGTGTCCGCACCAACGTACTGCGGATTGCCGTCTGCATCCGGTTCCGCCAGCGGCACCGAACCGCGTTGTTCCGCCGTACCATCGACGATGCCTACCTTCGACCAGTAATTGTCTTCGTCGAACGAGCCCGCGCCCACGTGGGTGTCCGACGAGCCGATCAGACCAAAACGGTACGGGTTTATTCCGTCGTTGTGCGCCATCTGCAACCCGTTCAGGTACGCATCACGAACGTAGCTTCCCTCCGGTTGGCTGGGATCGACGGTGGCCACCTTCACTTCCATCAACTCGAAGTCGGCCCACTCGTCGTTGGGCGAGAGCATGGGGTGTGTTTCGCTCGTGCCCTTTACCTGCGTTACTTCCACAATCGGCTCGTTGCGCATGCGCTGTTCTGCGTAGGCCGCGTCCATCGCCGAACCATCCGTTTGCGCAAGCGCAAACATCATGCCGTCTGATCCGTTCGAGTTGTGCGGAATGGCAATCGACTCGACCCCATCGCCGCGCTGCCGGTCCATCCAGTCCCACAGGTCTTCGGGGTTGCCGGAATCCATGCTGGAAAAAGGCAGATCAGGTGCGGCGCCTCGAAACACCACGTTGCGGTGCAGGTTTTCACGTGCGGCGCCGGACGCAGTGTATTCATAGGCCACAAACGTCGTGAACTCGCCGGGCGCGTTGTGGCGTTCCGCGGCGGCTACCGTCGTCGCCCACGCCGAGCGCACTACCGACCGATCCAGCAGGTCGTCCGGATGATCGAGTTGCTGGCGCAGGTAGGGAAACATGCGTTGAAACGCACTCACCCGTTCGGCCGGCGTCGCCGCTTCGCGAATGCCCTTCGCAATCTCATGCTGGCCGGCTTTCGTTTGCGGATCGTTCATCTCGCGCAGCATGCCCATGTACATCGCATGATCCGTTACGCCCAGAAAATCCAGCGGTTGCTTCAACCGCATCTCGAACCCGGACGGATGCTCTATCGCCCCACCCTTCGCGTATTCGTAGGCCGAATCCGGCGTGGAACGCGTACCGAATATGAACGCATCGAAGCTGAGTTGCGTGTGAATATGCAGGTCGCCGAAATACGCGTTGCGGGTAGCGGTACCTTCTGCAGCAACTGCCTCCGATTGTGCCGCAGCTGCAACGTCTCCGCTCACGCCGTCGTTTGCAGGCTCCGACTTGCACCCTGCCAACAACGCCAGTACCACAACGAGCGCCGATGGCGCCGCAAGTATTCCACGCATAATGATCCCCTCGTAGATCCAGTTGTATTGATGCAGCGGCAAGCGCTCGTACGCGCAAGCCAAGGTGTATCGCTCAAGCCTCGTGCAGGCGAACCGGAAGATCGGTAATGCCGCGGATGAAGCTCGACCGCAGGTACGTCGGCTCACCCACCACTTCCACTTTGCGAAAGCGCTTCACAATCTCTTCCCAGATAATGCGCAACTGCATCTCGCCCAAGCGCCGGCCGATGCAGCGGTGAATGCCGAATCCAAACGACAAATGCTGATTGGCCCGAGGCCGGTCGATGATGAGCCTGTCTGCGTTGGCTATCTTCTGTTCGTCCCGATTGCCGGACACATACCACATCACCACCTTGTCCCACTTGCGGATCGTCTGGCCATGCAGCTCTACGTCTTCCATCGCGGTTCGGCACATGTGCGCCACCGGCGACTGCCAGCGTATGATCTCGTGCACCATGTTGGGGATTACGCTCGGGTTTGCCGCAAGCTTAGCGTATTCGTCCGGAAACTGATTCAACCCCAGCACGCCGCCCGATATGGAGTTGCGCGTGGTGTCGTTGCCACCCACGATCAAGAGCAGCATGTTGCCCAGATACTCATTCGGCGCCATGTCCGCGGTGGCGTGGCTGTTTACCAACATCGAAATCAGATCGGACCCCGGCTCCTTGCGCGCTTTACGCTCTTTCCACACCGCGTCGAAGTACTCCCAGCACTTCCACAATTCCTGGAAGCCCTGCTCCGGCGTCTCGAAGTAGTCCGGATCGCCGATCCGCTCCACGGTGTCAGACCAGTGAATCAGCAGGTGCCGGTCTTCCTGCGGAATGTCGAACAGGGTTGCGAGCATCTGGCCCGTAAGCTCAACGGACACCTCGCGCACCCAGTTGAAGTCTTCGTTGCGCGGCAGTGCGTCGAGAATTCTGCCAGCCCGGGTGCGAATCAACTCCGCAAGTTCGTGAATGCGCTGCGGCGTAAGCGCCGGAGCTACCGTCGCCCGTTGGCCCGTGTGCACCGGCGGGTCCTGCATAATGAACATCGGCAGGTGGAACATCGGGTTGGGTTCTTCTTCGGTCGGCCGTCCACCCAGACGTATGCCGCCGTTGCGGATGTCTGACGAAAACAACTTCTCGTTGGTGTCTACAAACATAATGTCGTCGTAGCGGGTGATGTTCCAGTACGGGCCGAACGGGCTCTGCTCGCAGAGGTGTACCGGCGCTTCGTTGCGCAACCGTTCGAAATACGGCAGCACCGTGTTGGCGCGAAACAGTTCCTGGTGCGCTACGTGCAACTCGGGCAGCGGAATCGAATAGGGATCCTGATGCGGATCAATCGCCCACTGCTCCACAAAATCGCGGTTCGACTCGTACTTGAACGGCTTGCCGCTATCGCCCGTGCTGGTTTCGTTACCCATATTCGACCCAGTGCTTCTCTACTTTTCGATCTCTGTTTCTACGCGAATGCCTACCGATGAACACGCACCGGCACATGGGAGTACCCGTTCACGAAGTTTGATTCCACCCGTACCGGATCGCCCACCATTTCCACGAAGCTGAAGCGTTTCATGATTTCTTCCCACACAATTCGTAACTGCATTTCTGCCAGGCGGTTGCCCATACAACGGTGAATGCCGAAGCCGAACGACAAGTGGTGCCTGGCATGCTTGCGGTCGATGATGAAGTCATTCGGCCGTTCGATCGCGTCCTCGTCGCGATTTCCAGAGATGTACCACATCACCACTTTATCGCCTTTGCGAATCTGTTGGCCGCCCAGTTCAGTGTCTTCGTTGGCTGTACGGCGCATGTGCGACAGCGGCGTCTGGTAGCGAATGATCTCGGAGACCATGGTCGGAATCAGCTTGTGGTTGGCGCGTAGCTTGTCGTATTCCGCGGGAAAGCGATTCAACGCAACCACACCGCCCGAGATGGAATTGCGCGTGGTGTCATTACCCCCAATGATCAGTAACAGCAGGTTTCCCAGAAACTCCATCTGCCGGCTCGGCATATCGGCCGTCTTCGGATCGTTGGCCAACATGGAAAGCAGATCGAAACTTTCTGTGCGGCCTTTGCGTTCGTCCCATAGTGCGGCGAACGCATCGTAACACTCCATCATTTCTTTCCGGCGCTGCTCCTCCGTCATCAGCGTGCTGCCAGTGAGTTCCGGTGTGGCAATGGCAACGTCGGACCAGTGCGTGAGTTTGCTGCGTTCCTCGAACGGAAAATCGAACAACGTGGCGAGCATTTGCGTGGTTATGTTGATCGAGACTTCGTCCACCCAGTTGAACGTTTCGCCTACCGGAAGGTTGTCCAGAATCGCCTCCACACGTGTGCGGATAACCCCTTCCAGCTCCGCGAGATTGCGCGGCGCAACCACCGGCTGTACAACCGCCCGTTGCTCGTCGTGCAGCGGCGGGTCTGCCTGAATGAAGTTCTGAAATTTGAAGTCTTCCGGTTGATCGCCCAGCAGGATGGTCGGTTCGGACGAGAAGATCTCGTGGTGTTTGTCCACATACACAATGTCGTCGAACTTGCTGACAGACCAGAACGGGCCGAACTGACTTTCCTTCAGATAGTGCACCGGCGCTTCCGCACGCAGGCGTTCGAAATACGGCTGCCAGAGCGCGTCGCGATAGAGGCGTGAATCACTCACATCCAGTTGATCCAGCGGAATGCTGTACGGATCCGCGGCCGTTTGATCAATTGCTTCGCTCATTATCTCCTCCCGCTGTTTTCTCCCAGCGCACCACCGCCGGGTCTTTATGGTACGCCATCACCAGCAAACACCACCATTAGAAGATGGCGTGGCCATGCAATCAGCCAATGGGTTCCGCCTGCGCCGCTTTGATCACAGCGCGCGTGATCGGCGGCGATACGACTTCGAGAATCACCGTGGATGAGATGGCGACGGTCAGAATCAATTGTGCATGCTCCGGCAGGCGTTGAGCTGCAATCAACGCCATGCCAAGCGCCACGCCCGCCTGTGGGAGCAGGCTAGCACCCAGGCGATTGAGCATCTTTGTACCCAATCCATAGAGTGTTCCGAAGAGCCGGATACCAACCAACGTGCCGAGCGTACGCGCGATGATGTACGCCAGTACCAGCAGCACGGCACCGCCGAGGTATTCGAGATGCAGCGACGCGCCAGCCATCAGAAAGAAAAGAATCATAAACGGCCACTCGATCCCTTCGATGGCGTTGAACGGCTGCGCATGGTGTCGGGCAACGCCGGCCACGACGCTGCCCATGCTCAACGCCGTAAGAATGGGGGACAAATCGAGCAACGCGGAGAGCCCCGCAGCCACAAACACAAACCCCAGGGACTCCGCCAGAATGGGTTCTCCCGGCCGCTCGCCAAAGGTGATACGGCCGGTCAACAACGCCATTGGCAAGCCGAGCACCGCACCCAGCAGCACACTGCCACCAATCTCTGTTAGAGCCTCGAGCATGCCCGTTGCTATACCTGCGTCACCCGAGGTGGCGAAGGCGATCAGAATCGCGAACACCATGAGCCCCCACGCATCATCCATTGCAACGATATCGAGCAGCAGGTCTTTGAACGGCCCGCGCGCATCCATCTCGTGCACCACGTCGAAGATCGCCGCCGGCGCTGTTGCCCCCGCTATTCCGGCGAGTGCAGCCGCCGCCGCAACCGGCACACCGAGCAACACTGCCGTGAAGAACACGGCGGCGGACGTACACACCACCTTGCCCGCAGCCAATGCCGCAGCCCGTACGCCACGCCGCCGGAGGTTGGGCAGCGACAGGTTCTGACCGATCAGAAAGCCGATCATTGCCAGCGCCATCTGCGTGAACGTGGGGAACCAGGTTTCAGCAACGCCCTCTGAAATCCAGCCCAATCCGGCCGGACCAATGGCCAGGCCGCTCAACAACAACACGCTCACCCGGGGCAGCGGCGTGAAACGTCCGGCCAGGTCTGCTAACAACCCGACCAGAAACAGAACCCCGAGGAGCAGCAGGTTCATGACGACGCCAGCACTCGCACCTGTTCGGCCAGCGCTAATGCGTCCAACGGCGCTTCCGTGTCCACCAACACCGCATGTTTACGCTCATCGTTGGAGAGCGGCTCGTGGGTCGCGAGCTGGTGCTCGAGTACATCGGCGCCAGCATCCGACGCGCCCCGCTCCCGCGTACGAATGCGTTCACGCAGCGTGTCCGCAGATGCGGTCAGGTCGAGCAGCACAAATGGCACGCCGGCGTTTCGCGCCACATCATGCAAACGCTCGCGCTGTCGGGCCTTCAGGCAGGCCGCATCGACAATTACGTTCAGCCCGGCGCCCAGCAGCCCGCCTGCAAGCTCCGCGAGCCGATCGTACGTACGTTCGCTAACGGCGCTGGAGTACAAATCCTGATCGACGCCGGCGGCGGCGGAGTCGCTTGCGGAAATGCCGTGCAGGCGTTTGCGCTCAACATCGGAGCGTACCCTTACCGCGCTGAGCGTCTCCATCAGTTCCGTAGACACCGTGGTTTTACCGGACGCGGAAAGCCCGCGAGTGGCGACCAGAATTGGTGCCGGTTCCGCCACATAGGTTTCTGCCCGCTCCAGATACGCGTCAAACGCGCGCATATCACCGCGCAGCGCCGCTACCTTCGCCCGCACCATCGCCCGATAGCACATATAAAAGGGCAACAAACCCACCCCGCGATAGTCGCCGGTTTCCTGCAGATAGCGGTTCAGCAGCCGGAACGACCACCGCGGCACACCCTGGTGCGCCAGGTCCATAGCTACGAACGCCACGTCGCTGATCACGTCGATCCAACGCAGATAGGGCTCGAATTCGATGCAGTCGAAGAGCAGCGGCCGGCTGTTCAGCCACGCGATATTGCCAAGGTGCAGGTCGCCGTGGCACTCCCGCACGAACCCGCGAGCCTTGCGCTCGGCCAGCAAATCCCGGTGACGCGCCGCCCACCGTTGCGCCCAGGTCTCCACCGCCTGCAGCCGGCCATTGACCCGCCCCGACACGCCCTGACCGCGGATCTGCTCGAAGTTCTCCGCGACCGGTGCGTACGCACGCTCCGGCGTCCCAAAGTCATCGTCCGGCGCCGCGACCTCGGCAGCGGCGTGAAATGCCGCGACCGCCAGCGCAATCTGCTCCACCACGCTCGCGTCCACCGCCCCCGCGGCGAGCATTCGATCCAGCTGCGCCTCCTGAGGAAACTGGCGCATCCGTACTGCGTATTCGAGCACCGGCCCCGCACCGCCAATCACAGGCTCGCGCTCCGTGCCGGTGATCGCTACAACGTCCAGATACAGTTCCGGCGCGCTGCGCCGATTCAAGCGTACTTCCTCGGCGCAGAACCTCTGCCGCCGCTCCAGCGTCGAAAAGTCGACGAATCCGTAGTCGACGGGTTTCTTCAGCTTGTACGCGTACTCGCCAGTAAGGAGAATCCAAGAAATGTGGGTCTCTATGACCTCGACCGATTCCACCGGGTGGTCGTAACGCGACGGGTCGCGCAGCGCTTCGATCATCGGGGGTAGAGACATCGGGCGCAGGCCAATACACGGGCAGGAAGGAACCCGAGGGTAGCACAGCGCGGGCGGAGAACGAGGCTGCAGGCGCCCATGATCCGGGTGGCGGATGAGGTCGTCCACACTACGCCAGCGGCATCGGTTGATTTTGCCGAGGGCAGTCGATTAAATTGCCCCCTCGCCGCGGCACCGGCCCGGCGTGCACACTCTCATACCTTGCGGCCAGGTAGCTCAGTCGGTAGAGCAGCGGACTGAAAATCCGCGTGTCGGCAGTTCGATTCTGCCCCTGGCCACCAAGCAAGCGAAGCGCAGCTCGCGTGGCCAGCGGACACCAAGCAAGCGAAGCGCAGCTCGCGTGGCCAGCGGACACCAAGCAAGCGAAGCGCAGCTCGCGTGGCCAGCGGACACCAAGCAAGCGAAGCGCAGCTCTCGTGGTGCCGGTTCAAGCATAAGTCTGCTGTTTGGCAAGCTTATAGTTTAAATCGGGTCCGGCATGCTTACGCTTTAACTCACTGAGTTCACTGAAATTCCACGGCTTTTATCACCATGCGAGCCCATAAAGACGTAGAAAGCGTGGATTTTCCTAAAGCAAATGTCTGCCGCAAAGTTTCCTTAAAGTAAAAGCATGCCGCGATGGATGCGTTCAGACCCGCAGATACGACTGGAGTCTACCGGTAGGAAGTCGATTTCGTAAAAATCAGTCACCGTGAGAGGCTACCGCGAGTACGGTCGTGACAAACCGACCGCCGTATATCCGCCCCGACCAGACAAGGAGGGTGTACTGGGTAGCGAGCAACGCGAAATACCACCAGTTAGTCAGCGAGATGACAATCGCACCGCCCCCAAACAGAATCAAGAACAGCGTGCTGAAGCCTGTTAGATCGCGAGCAAACAGCCAGTTCCTATGTGCATCGCGTACTCGCACATCGCTTTCATTGTCGGTATACATCTTGTACCACAACCGGTTTTGCTCAGAAGGGTCCGTTGGAAGTTCGACGTAAAGAGAGGAAATCGTTCCGACATCAATACGCGGATCCGAATTCAGGTAGCGTGTGAACGCTTGGCTCCCGGGGAGTGGGTGATGTTGCCTCCAAAACACCATCCGGGCCTTCATATCGGAACTCAACAGCCCATTCAGCATGAGCACCCCGATCGGGGTCACCGCTATAATCAACCCATCCTTCCAGGAAAAAGCAGACAGCGCTTTGATAAACTCGCTGGGTTCCCTGCCCAATACGATCGTGAGTACAAACAAAGCAATGTTAACAACCGCGAATATCCCTAGGTGTGTGCGATAGGAGTCTTTTAGCGTCTTCGGTGGTTCCGCCATCTCAGCCTGCCTATCCGGTGATTTCTATATCTTCTTGCGAGCTGTCGAATTCGAAGACCCCCACTTCCGGCGCGACATCACTGTATCCCACGATCGTCATGAGCATCCGTTGCTTTAATGCGTTTTCTGAACTCAGCAATTGCCGTACTGACGTGCCCCAGGTCTTGCGTTCACCCGCCTAAGCTTGTTTAGCTCGTTTTTCATACTCGACCGGGCTGATCCCGCCCAAGGTAGAGTGCCGCCGCTTCGGATTGTAGAAGCGCTCGATGTATCAAAGATATCGGCGCGCGCTTCGTTCCGTGTTCGATAACGGTGACGACTGACCCGATCGTCCTTCATCCGTGAGAAGAAGCTCTCCATCACGGCATTGTCATGGCACTCGCCCGAACGACTCATACTGCATTGGATCCCGTTGTCTTTCAGGAGCTTCTGGAACTGTTCCGCCGTATATTGGCTGCCTTGATCGCTATGATGCAGCAGATCCGCGTGCGGTCGTCGACGCCAAATCGCCATCATCAGCGCGTCCGTCACGAGATCGGTCGTCATCCGGGGCTTCATGGACCAACCGACGATGCGCCGTGAGAACAGGTCCAGAACCCCAGCAACGTATAACCAGCCTTCGGTGGTCCACACATAGGTGAAGTCCGCTACCCACTTCTGGTTTGGCGCCGTTGCCGTAAACGCGCGATCCAGCGTATTTGGCGCTATTGAGCTCTCCAGACGTGTGCCTGTATCCACCGGTCGCTTCCGCCGTTTCGGTTGTGCAACGAGGCCTAAAGCCCGTACCAGGCGGGCTACGCGTTCTCTACCGACCTCATGCCCCCAGTCGAGCAGATCGGGCCAGATACGGCGCACGCCGTAGGTCCGGTCACTGTCTTTGAAGCTGCGACGGATGTCGCGGATCAGGGTTTCGTCGTAGGTCGTTCGATTGCTGGGCGGTCTTGAGCGCCAACTATAGAAACCACTTGGCGAGACATCGAGCACCTCGCACATCCAGGTTACCGGCCAGATCCCTCGATGCTTCGCGATGAACTCGAACCTCACGTCGAATCCTTGGCGAAGTAGGCCGCTGCCTTTTTTAAAATGTCGCGCTCGGCCTTGAGTTTGCGGATCTCGTTCTTTAGCTGCGCTACCTCGGCCTGTTCGGGCTTCATCTGTCCGGCACCCGGAAAGGCGTGCGCCGGGTCATCCCGATACTGTCGAACCCACTTGCGTAGCACGTTCTCGTGGATGTCGAGATCTCGAGCGGCCTGAGAAACACTGATTGAGCAACATTTCTTCTGTAAATTTCGGCTATCCCTCGACGGCTGCCTGATTCTGGAACGACAGATACCGTTTGTCGGCGGTCTGCCAATCTTCCGCAATCTCCATCAACACAGCGCTCACCAAACGTAAACAAGACGCCTCATTCGGGAATAGCCGCGCTACGCGCGTGCGCCGTCGGATCTCTTCGTTCAGCCGTTCGATCAGATTCGTCGTTCTCAGGCGCCGCCGGTGATTTGATGGCAGACTGAACACCGTAAAACCTTCTGGCAAATTCTCTTCGGCCCACGCCGCCAGTTGCGGCGCCTTCGTCTCATGTTTCTTGATCAGCTTTTCCAGCAAACGATTGGCCTCATCCAGATCCGGTGCATTGAAGATGGCACGGATATCCGCAGCCACCTGACTCCGCATGGCCTGCGTCGGCACATACTGCCCGGCATTCTGCTGCAAATGAAATTGGCAACGCTGCCAGGGGACGCTCGGAAATACCGCTTGTCGAGCCGCTTTGAGCCCTTCATGCGCGTCGCTCACGATCAGCTGGACACCGTGCAGGCCGCGGTCTTTCAGCTCCGTAAGAAACGCTCGCCAGTGCACTTCGGCTTCAGACAGTGAAACCGAACAACCGAGAACGTCTCTGTGGCCGTCTGCACCGACACCACAGGCAATCAACACGGCCGCGTCGAGTACTTGGCCACCTTGGCGCACCTTCTCATATCGTGCGTCCAGCACAATGTATCGATAACTGCCTAACTGTCGCTCCCGCCACGCCATCAGCATCTCGTCGAGTTCTTGCGCTGCTCGAGAGACTTGGGCAGAGCTCACCTCCATCCCGCAGAGTTCTTCAACGATCTTCTTTACGCGCCGGGTTGAGACCCCTTGCACGTACATCTCAGCGATCGACAGCAGCAACGCGCGTTCCGAGCGCAGGCCTTTCTCCAGGCTTTGCGGGTAGAACTCGCAATCCCGGGTTTGCGGCACTTTCAGTGGCAACTCGCCCAATCGGGTCTTAACGGTCTTGCCCTTAAACCCGTTGGCGTAGCCCGCCCTGGCCGCGCTGCGCTCGTAGGGCGCCGCGCCCAGGTACTCGCTTCGTTCGGCAACCATCGCCGCGTTCATCAACACCGTCACCGCGTCGGCCAGTCCGTCGAAGCCATGGTCTTTCAGCAATTCCAATGCGTCGCCAATCGATCTATTCTCTGCTCGCTGAGCCATTTCTGTTTCCTCTCGTTTGCAAACACCACATTCGCTTTCGAAAGGATAACCGGATGGCTCAGCTCTTTTGAGCCTTCAGCAATTTACAGAAAATACGTTACACCACCGAAACACTCAGGCCACGCTCACTGACCAACCGAACCGCCTCCAGCTTGAACTCCCGTGTGAAGCTTCTTCGTGTCATAACCGTCCTCCAGGTTCATCATCTCACCTAATCTCGGTGAACGTGAAACCTGGGGCACGTCATACAGCGTCGTAGTCCGTTGAACTGGGATTGGCTGCGCTCACCGGATGGCTGTGCCAAGTCCCGAGAAACTCCACCAATCCATCAGTGTCCTGTGCCCATTGCGACAGTCTTTCGGCTACCCCTTCGACCCCGCAAACGAACGAGGTTGGGGTTGCGTTGCTATCCGGAGGGGGCGGCGAAGCTTCGACGATCCATGTTATGTTCAGATAGCTGTCACGAAAGCCAAACAAAACACCTCCCGTTTCGTTCGTGGGTCCGTCCATCTCTGCGACACCCTCAACACAGGAATCCATCGAAGCCTTTGCGCTGGAAAAAATCCTCACTTCTGTGTCGGTGCGTGGGCATGTTGCGCTGAAGGCGTCTTTAAACATGTACTCAAAGCTGAGCTGCGAATTCAGAGGCGTTAGGCCAAGGACCACAGGAACGTCATTGTGAGTAAAATGGGCACTTGCCGCACACACCATACTGCCGGCGAGCATCATCGACTGCGCCGCGCCCCCACGAATATGTTGGATACATCTGCCGCAGATCTTGATAACGATCCGGATTGGAATCGTTGGGTCGATTTGCAGTTGGTGCCTCACCCAAAGTCTGAGCACCCGGAAACGATTCAGCTCGACTATGCAATGGATGCGTCGGGTAAGGCTGTTAGGCTCCGTTCGTGTTTGGTGGGATATTTTCTCCGTCGTTGGCCGATCGACTATAGCGATGCTGCAACCGATGATCCGCGGCATCATCAACTTTATCTCTCAAATAAGCAGGATCTGGTAGACGCTGGCGTTACCGAATGGGCGTTCCGCTAACTTGTTTCGAGTTCGTGTATTGGTCTCAGTAACACTGCAGGCAGATGCCAACGCCGAATCGCACAACACAACTGGTCTAATTCAGGGTATGTTGAAAGCTGACGCCATAGTCTGGCGTTGAGCCCGAGGGATGCCGAGCGTTTGGGCGAGGGTCTCCCAACCCGCAACCGCATCCACTACCTGTTGGTAGATCTCTCTCGCTTGTTGTTCGCCCAGCTGAAAGAACTCGGTGACCGAGAATGCGAGCTCGTAGTCGAGTCGATTGTCGTCGTCAGAAATGAATAGATGCAAGCCCGTGCCGGTCGGCTCCGGGTTGATGTCATAGGCCGGGGACAAATACCAACCATCCTTATCAAACAGGAAGCCGTGATTGCGCAGGTGATCGTCGGTGTTGGATACGGCAATGTTAAATACTATGCGCCGCCATAGCTCCGCAAGGTCCTGCGCTGTATTGCTGCCGTAGTTGGTCAGAAACTCGGCAATCTCTAAATAACTGGCGGCCGTCTCACCGTCATCGTAGCCGAGTTGGGTCATTGCCGAGCTGAAATGCAACCGCCGATCACCTTCTCGATCAAATCGCTGCGTCAGAAAAGTGTGGTGTTCGCTACTGAATTGATCGACACCTGACAAGGCCATGCTTACACCAGCGGAATCAGCCAGCTTAGCCACTAACTGCTCCCAAAGTCCCACGTCATGATCATCAAGACGGCTTGGGAATTTGGCTATCCATAGCGCACCCTGTTCATCAATCACACTAGCTTTTGGCCGAGCCCCACCTAACGACGAGCCTGGAGAAATGAGCAGGTTTAACCAATTCAAGTAGTCTGGATCTTCGAGATCACCATCTTCTTCCAATCGCTTCGCCGCGTGTTCTAGCTCGCGCAATCGGGTAATGGGTGGTGCCTTCATTTCTTCATCATCGTCTAAAAACGGCCCTTCGGGCTCAGTCTTGAAACGCAACGCACCCATGCGGTGAAGGTCGTGTACACCTAGCAAGTGGTCGGACGGCATGAGTGTGCGGGGTTTTCGTCCCTCGGCATACGCGCGTGCAGCTTCACGTCGCTTCATAATCAGCTTACCCCAGCGATCAGGGCACGAGTCGAGAAATACCCGGAAGTTCTCTGCGTCTCCGGCGAACTGTTCACCCGAGTACAGTTCGAGTTCAGGGTCGAGCTGTTGGGCATGATCCGAGGAAAGCCAATTCTCGTCATACGCAAAGCGAAACTGTTCACTACCGCGTACAGTGTCGGCGCTGAGGGTTCCAACGAGTGTCGGTTCCTGCAATGTAGCCCAATGCGCATAGACCAGAATGTCAATCGACATCAAGCGTTCCTTAGCAGGTCGATATCCTGCAGTTTGCGGCCGAGTTCATCATCCAAAGCAACTTTTTCCAGGTCACGACTTAAACCGAGCACGTTCAAAACAGCTGCGTAGTGACCGATCGAGACTCCGGGATCGCCTTGTCCGATTCGACGCAGCGTGACCCGACTAAGGCCCGTTCGTTCTGACAACAGTGTTTGCGTATAGCCACGACGTTTGGTGGCCAATCGGATGTTCTCGCCAAGTTGAGCGAGGCTCTCCGCGACTTTGGGGAAAACAACGGCTTTTCGCCGTTCTCCATATGATTGCTTGGACACTATTTTAACCAATTCGGCATTAAGTGGATATTTTAGTGTCCACTTGGGGCCGTGTCAATCACTTGAACACTATTTTATCCAAATTAGCATGAAACGACTAAAATAGTGTTCATTTCGTAAAATAGGACAGTATGGAGTAGATACCCAGCTAGTTGGGACACCAAAGAACCTAGTTTCGAAAACGATAGGAGTCGAGTTGTTGTGGGACTTCGAGTCGTGCCACGCGCACCCGCAACACCCAGGCCTTTGAGGCCCAGAGGCAACCTCAAGATTTAGCGCGGGTGCGTGGGATTCCTGTTATCCGAACACTATTGAAGCAAGATAACCCCTTTTCCGCTTAGGCCGGCGACTCCCGCATCGAGGACATAGAAGAAGTCACTAACTACGTCGCGGCCGTCAACCACGCCTTCGAGCAGATCAACTCGCCCACGGGCGCGCCGATGTCCGTCCGACTGTTCAATGACTGCCACCGCATTCTGATGCAGGGCGTGCGGGGTGCCAGCAAGCAGCCCGGCGCGTTGCGCCGCTCGCAGAACTGGGTCGGCGGCAGCCGGCCGGGCAACGCGGTGTTCGTTCCGCCTCCGCCCGAATGGGTCGGCGATCTGCTGGGTGACCTGGAGCGGTACATCCACACCGACGACGACCTGGCGCCCCTGCTGCGTGTTGGGCTGGTCCACGTGCAGTTCGAGACTATCCATCCCTATCTGGACGGCAACGGGCGGGTGGGTCGCATGCTGATTGCCCTGTTGCTTGAGCACTGGAACCTACTCAAGAGTCCGCTGCTTTACCTGAGCCTGTACCTGAAACAGAACCAGGCCGCGTACTACCGCAGCCTGTCCGCTATCAGGACGGAAGGAGACTGGGTCGGCTGGTTGCGGTTCTTTTTGAACGGTGTGTCAGAAATTGCCGATGACGCCGCCCGGACCGCACGTCGGCTCTACGCCCGGGTCGCTGAAGACCGACGAATGCTTCTCGGAACGCCCGGTGTGACGGTCACTGCTATCCAACTCTTCGAACGACTACCAGACCACCCGGTAGTTACCATGCCGCTGGTAACGAGGGTGCTCGCAACAAGTAAACCAACGGCGAGCAAGGCGATAGAGTTGCTGATCACAGCAGGCATTCTTGCCGAGATTGGAGAACGCAAGCGGGACCGGCTTTATCGATACCAGAATTATCTGAAACTGCTGGACTAGTCCCAATGGTCTGCGGGCGCAGGCTCAATGAGCAGGGCGGGACTTGTCTTCAAGTCCAGTATCACCAGTATCGGGATGCTCAACTAGCCTCGGTCGCACAATAGCCAACGCTTGCTGAAGACCACTACACTGATAATGATCGCCCCTCTCTAAGGAACAACACAGTGAAGTTCGGTTCTTATTCTCCTGGCTTGAAAGCACCCACGTTGCATGCGCTGCGTGCAGACGACATACCGATGTATTTCGATATGGACAACCTCACGCCGAAGCAGGCCGCTGACTTCAGGGAATCGAACGTCATTGGTTCGATGCTGCAAACCTGCTTAATGGGCATTAGCAAGCCCGAGGATTACATCGCGGTTTTCGAAGAGGTGATGCAACCGCCCTTTGACGATGTGGCAAAACGCTATAACGCCATGATGAAGAAGGTCGGCCTGTCCGTTGTGCCGTTCGAGCATCTTATCCCAGTCCCCATCGAGACATTCTATGAGCGGGTGGCTGAAAACCTTCCAGAAGTCGAGATCGTCGACTTCATGATGGTCAGTTCCGCCAACGAGCTTCTGCATGGAAGCAAAGAAGCTGTTGACGTCATTCTGAAGCTGAACTCCAAGTTTCACTTCGCCAACAACGCTCCATCGTTTGGCATACCCGTCCCAGAGAGCCTTGCTGTAAAACCCCCGCTCGCCGGCCAGCCGGAGATAGAACGCCTGTTTTCGCGCCATAACAATCAGATCATTATGAAGCTGGACGGCATGCCCGGCGGACGCAACGTGACGCCCGTCAGTTCCGTTGCAGAGGCAGATGACATCCTGGCCGAGGTTTATCCGAGCGCCACAGAAGTCGTTTTGCAACAGCGGTTGAACCTGCACGACTACGAAGAATGGACAGTCGACCTCCTGGTTACCAATGACGCCATCGCGGTGGACAACACGCGACACATCTTGCTTGCAGACGGCAACTGGGTCGGCAACCACATCCCGCCGTCCTCTCCCCTCACGGCTGAGCAGGAAGCCCTGTTGATCAACGTCGGTAAGTATGCCCAATCGTTCGGCTATGGCACTGCCGAAGGCAGCAATATGGGCGTCGACTATTTCATTGGCAATGACGGCAGTATCGTCGTCACTGAGATCAACCCCCGTTGGACGGCTGGCCTGCTCCCGAGCGAAGTGCTGAAACGAATCGGCACTGCCGATAAACACACCATCGCCTATTTCGACTTGGTCAAGCTGGATGATTACGCGCAGTACCTGGACTACGCTGAAGCGCACCTACCAGGCACTCAAAACGTCGCATTCGACGTTATCCCCATCGGTTTTTCGCCCTTTCCACTCGACATGGAGGGCATCGAGATGTGCTACGTCTGGCTGGTCGTTCGTGGCGACTTCGCTGCGTATCGCGAGCACGTGCAGGCGCAATTTAGCCCAGGCAACTTTCCAGTGGCCACCCAGATTCCTATAGAGGATCTCGATTTGTAGAACGGCCGTTATGCTGCTTCAGCATGTAAAAACAACCTCTAATGACAGGTGCTAGACCGATCCATCTGTAATGATTCAGACACGGAATTCCCGGAGCATGCGCTATGCCCGCAACTACGCTCAACCTTACAAAGCGCACTCGTGTCCTCATAGCAGCGGTCGCGTTGCTGATCGCCCAACCAACGGTCGCTCAGGCGGATGAGCACATCCTGATCAGCAACGTCCGGATTTTCGACGGCGTTCAGAACCAACTCTCTGCAGGCAGCGTATTGGTCGAAGGAAACCGAATAGAGGCTGTCGGTCGTGACCTTAGCGCGCCAGACCAAAGCACGGTCATCGATGGTCGCGGCATGACGCTTATGCCTGGTTTGATCGATTCGCACGTGCACCTGAACCTTTCCATGCCTGGTGGTCGGCCAGGCATGGAGCAGTCTCGCTGGGACTATATCGCGGCGATGGGCGCTGCCGCAGCGCAGGATTGGTTTGCCGATGGATTCACAACGGTACGCGATCTAGGTGGCTTACACGATGGACTGCGACGCGTCATCGATTCCGGTCTCATGGAAGGGCCAAGAATGTATCTGGCCGCGGGGCTGATTTCACAATCATCCGGGCACGGTGACATGCGCTTGCTCAGCCAGTCCGACCCTGATCACAGCAATCTGGTTCGGCTCGAAATTACCCGCATTGCCGACGGCGCCGACGAAGTGCGCAAGGCGGTCCGGAAAAACTTCGCACTCGGTGCGAACCTGATAAAGATCATGGTCGGCGGCGGGGTTGCCGGTTCGAAAGGCCCTATGTTCGCGGCCCAATACACAGACGAAGAGATTTCTGCTGCCGTAGCAGAAGCCACCAGCCGCGATCTGTACGTCGCAGCCCACGTGTACCAGGATCAACACATCCAACGCGCGCTGAAGCTCGGTGTTATGTCCATTGAACACGGTCAATTCATATCCGAGCAAACTGCTCGAATGCTGAAGAAGAACGGTGCCTTTATCAGCCCTTTTGTGGCATCAATCGTCAGCGACGAGATCTTCAAGCATCCGGTCTTCGGAAACAAAGACTCATTTCAGTACGCTCGTGTTGTTGAGCTAAAGGAAAACACAAAAAATTTCGTCGACGTGATCAAGAAGGTGCGCCCCAACATCGTATTTTCCTCAGACATTGTAAGCACATCGGGTATCGCTGCGCGCCAGCAACGCGATCACGAAAAATGGGTATTTGCGCAAGCATTCGGTAACTTCGAAGCGCTGAAGGCCATGACTTCAGCCGGTGGAAAGCTCGCTGCTCTTACAGGGAGATCGAACCCATACCCACACAAATTGGGTGTCATCGAACCCGGCGCATATGCAGATATCTTGATCGTCGACGGCAACCCGCTGGAGGACATCACCGTAATAGGCGGTCACTCCGAGTGGTTCTCCGCGCCACCCCGCTCGCGTGGCATCGAAACGATTCGACTGATCATGAAAGACGGCGTGACCTACAAAAACACTCTGTAACCCATGGGGAATCCAAAAATGAAACGCCTTGTCGCAACGCTCCTCACTGCGCATCTGTGCCTGAGCGCAACGACTGTTAGAGCCGAAGGTGCACGCCTGTTTCTTTTTGTAGGTGAACCAAACAATCGGGCATGGCGCACGCTGATTGACAATCCGCAGGATCGCGAGGCGGCCGTATCCAAAGCCGTTGCTCGGCTAGGCGGCAAGATCTTGAGCTATCACTTCGGATTAGGCGATGGCCGCAACTACGTCATCGTCCAGTTACCGGATGACAACACCCTCATACAAGCGATGTACGTCGCGCGCTTCGGTGACGATTTATTGAAAAGCTACACGATGACAGAGTTGTTGAGCAGCGCCGATATGGCCAAAGCACTCAAAAGGGTAGAAGAGGTGAAAGCCGCGGAGCAGATCACGCACGACGCCGACGCCGACGCCGACGCCGACGCCGACGAAACCAGTCTGGAATGAACTAACATGCCACGAATTACCGAAGCAACACCAGTTACGTTGCGTGACCCACTTCCTGAAAAGGTGGACGTCGCGATCATAGGTGGCGGAATCGCCGGCGTAATGACCGCCTGGTTTCTGCAACAAGCAGGCCAAAGCGTCTTCATTTCCGAAAAAGGTCGCGTTTCTGGAGAGCAATCCTGTCGCAATTGGGGGTTCGTGCGTCAGGCTGGTCGGCACGCGGCCGAACTGCCGATCATGATGGACTGCATGGCGACCTGGCAGGAACTGCAGGACGAAATAGGTGATCGTGTTGGTTTTCGCCGGCCTGGTTCGCTCTTCATTAGCAACTATGAGAAGGAGCTGGCCGGATACGAAGCCTGGGTAGACAACGTCGCAAAACCCCACGGCCTGCCGAGCCGCATGATTTCGCCAGAGGAAATCAATCGACTATTGAAAACCAACGAGTCCTCTTTCAAAGGCGGGCTCTATACAGAACGTGATGGATGTGCAGAGCCTTTCACAGCGGTAAAATCCATCGCCGACTGTCTACATGCCAAAGGCAGTGTCAGCATCCGCGAAAACTGCGCGACGCGCTGCCTGGATGTGCAAGCCGGTCAGGTAGTTGGGATCCACACCGAACATGGAACGGTACGCGCGGAACAGGTGCTTGTTGCGGCAGGCCTCTGGTCAGGGCGCTTGCTCGGCAACCACGCCATGCGTTTTCCTCAGCTGTTGGTGAACACAACACTGGGCCGGACTGAGCCGGTTGAAGATCGCATCAACCTGGCTTTTGGTTCCACCCG
Source organism: Candidatus Azotimanducaceae bacterium (assembly GCA_965216695.1). GTDB lineage: Bacteria > Pseudomonadota > Gammaproteobacteria > Pseudomonadales > Azotimanducaceae. Next base: position 2,001,206 of record OZ244212.1, read on the forward strand.
CGCCTGCTTTCGCCCGCGTGTCGACGGCGGATACACGCTCACTCCCGGTGAAATCATGGAACATGAACTGTGTTTCGACAGTTTTCGCTTTGGTTGGCAGTACCTGCCTACCCTGGCGTACTATCGGAAGCACTCGAGCATCAGGCCCGGATTCTACGAAGGCTTCTTCCGACGTATGCTGCCGACTCTTCGCTGGACGAGGGATGAGGTCAGTCCATTTGAAAAAACTCGAGTGCTCGACCCAAAACTGTCGACACGGCACGAAAGGCGTATCACCGCGGGGATACAAGAAAACCTCCCACAACTTGGTGAGCTAAACCTGCAAGAAACATGGACCGGATCAGCGGACATGACGCCGGATATGCTGCCAGCCTTGGGCGCCATCAAAAAACACCCGGGTTTACATATCGCCAGCGGATTGAGCGGCCATGGCTTCGGCCTGGGTCCAGGCGTGGGTACCGTGATGGCAGATCATCTTCTGGGCCGCCCACCCAAGTACGACTTGGCGCCCTTTGCTTTTGAGCGCTTCACGCGTGGCGCACGAATGACGTCCGATACCAGCAGCGCGGCCCAACAACAGAGATAGGGACAGCTTACGGTCAATGACTGCCGCAACAGAAACCGCGTGGCCGCCCAGGTACTCTATGATGTCACTGTTGGTGTTGGCGCTACTCCTCTGCTACATCGATCGCACCATCATTTCTCTGGCAGTGATCGAGATGCAACAGGAATTCGGCTGGAGTGACAGTCAGAAGGGATTCATCCTGTCCGCCTTTTCCGCTGGATATCTGATCACTCAATTGCTGGGCGGGTTACTTTCCAATCGCTTCGGAGGGCGCAACGTCTATCTGGTAGCGGTCGCTGCCTGGTCGCTGTTCACGGTCTTCACCCCGGTTGCCGCCTACGTCGCGTTCAGCGCCCTGATTACGCTACGCATACTGCTGGGCGTGGGCGAGGGCTCAGCTTATCCGGCAGCGTATAACTTGATCCATGGCTGGATGCCCGAAGAGGAACGTTCGCGCGCCATTGCCCTGATATCCACTGCAGCCGGATTAGGTACCGTCGGGGCACTACTCGTCACCGGCAAACTGATCGAGTGGTATGGGTGGGCCTTCGTATTCTATCTATTCGGTGGGTTGGGATTTCTGTGGACTCTGTTTTGGGCGTTTGCCGTCCCCAACCAAGCGCCGCTGGGCCATGCTCCAACTAAGCCGGTGACTACCACTGTTTTTCTACGCAATGTTCCCTGGAAAACCCTTATCGCGCACCCAGCTATAGTGGCACTCTACATTGTCAACTTTGGTGGCCAGGCGATTACCGTACTCATGGCAACCTGGCTCCCCAGTTATCTGGTGGACAACTTTGACACCTCTACCACAGGAGCAGGGCTATACTCGATCATGCCCTGGGTGACGCTTTCCGTGGTTACTTTCTTAGCTGGCGCCTATGCCGATCGACGAATCGCCGCGGGCGAAGAGAGTCTAATCCTCCGCAAACGACTATTGCGGATTGGTTTTGTGCTGGCAATCGCCAGTCTTATCGGTTTAACCATGAGCACCCATATAAACCTGGCGATCGCCTGTGTCATGGTCATCTTCGCCGGCGTGGGCATCATCATTCCCGGCATCTCGACAATTCCCGGGGAACTGCTACCGAGGCACGGCGACATACTATTTGGATTTCTGACCGCGGCAGGCGCTGTCGGCAGCATCGTTTTCGTCTCGGCAACCGGGGTGATCCTCGAAACCACCGGCAGTTACGATGCGATCTTCTACACGTTGGCAGGTGCCTGCCTGATCAGCTTAGTGATCTTCCAACTGTTTGCCCGAACGAACGAGATTGAGCTGCGAGAAAGCTAACAACGAGTCACTACACCACCTGAGGAGGTGAGTTTAGAAGCTATAAGTGCCCTGCAGCGTGATGGTCCTGGGCGCATTGATAAAGCCAACATGGCCGACTATATCCTGCGTCACACCCAGTACTGCTTCGTCCGTCAGGTTTCTGCCGATCAATCTCACCGCCCATTTATCATCCGATGAAACAACCCCGAGGTGCGCATCAAACTTCTCATACGAATCCTGCTCTGCCGTTGGGTCCAGAACGCCGTTGGTGTAGTACTCGTCGCTAAAGGCCATGGTCACACCACCGCTCAGGCTTATCGCATCATTCAACGGGAAATAGAAATCGGCGAAGATCGAGCCTGAGTACTCCGGAGCAAAGGGTGCGCTATCGCCGGACTTATCACATTGGCCCGGAATAGTCGGTGAATCCGACACCTCACCTGGATAACAGTTGGCGCCATCATAGTCCTTGTACTCCGTATCCAGATAGCCAACGGCAGCGCCAACAGTCAACCATTCCGTAGCAGCAAGATTCACTTCTAGTTCAATGCCTTCAGACGTGAGTTCTGCCGCATTATCGATTCCGGATATAAAGCTCGCCGGATCGTTGGGGTCGCGAACAAACGTATTAACCTGCAGGTCTTCAAATTTAGTGTGAAAAATCGCCGCATTGACCTCACCGCGACCATCCCAGAATCGCGTTTTCAGCCCTAACTCGTAGGCCGTTGCAACCTCATCGTCGTATTCAAACGCGTTGGGTGCCACCGAGGCCGATGTCGCAAAGCCACCGGATTTCGCGCTTCGGTTTGCCTTCACGTACCCAACCGTGTCTTCATTGAAATCGTACTGCACAATGACTTCCGGCATCCAATTGTCGGAGCTGCGCGTATCTTTGGCGAATTCCGCGGGAGTACAAGGAAAAGGTGCTGCGAAAGCAAAGTTCCCGGTGCCATCTGAGATGTAAAAACCGCACTCTCCACCGTTGTCGGGTCGCACCCCAAGCGTATCCGAAGACTTTTCTTCGTCGCTGTACCGAAGCCCAGCTACAACACGAAGGTTGTCGCTAATCTCATAGGTTCCAGAAAAGTAGGCTGAAAGAACTTCTGTATCGATGTTGTTTTCTTGCCCTCTTATCAATGAAAGGCCCGGGGCGCCCAACAAAAACGGCCCGAAGTTTGTATCGTAATGTTGGAGATTGTCGCTGTCCGACACATACAATCCAGCGATATAAGAGAAAGGACGATCAGTTGAAGATGCCAGTCTCAACTCCAAGCTCGTCTGCTCATACTCTTCAATATAGAGCTGCGCACCGCCTTCCGGTGTTACTTGAGCCGTGGTTGCCATCGTGGTTTCTGAGTCCGAGTAACCCAGAATGGCGGTTAGCACATGGTCGTCCATGGTGTATTCGGCGCTCAACATAAAATTGTCGCTGTCCACAAAGAAGCCATGATCATTGGTCAAGCCTCTCAGCGAAACAACGCTACTGTTACGCTCCCAATCCAGCGTACGGCCACCGCCTATCGCCTGATTTACGACCCCATATCCTTCACTAATATCGCCGAAAGTATCCGATTCCGCTGACTCGTATTTGGCGGTAACGCGCAAGCTGTCCGTCGCATCAAACACACCTGTTAGACGAACAGTAGTGTTTTCATGCCAGGTTTCCTCTTCTCCCGTCGCAAGGTTTTCATACCAACCATCACCGGAATCGCTTTGCTTAACCGCCAGGCGAACACCAAGACGGTCGCCTAAAGTTCCTCCAGCAATAGCAGATGCGGTGTAACCGGAATACTCACTCTCGTAGCCGGCCGTTAGCTTGAGAAAATTTTCATCACCGGGCAAGGTTTTGGCAGACAGTACATTGATCGTTCCTGCCGTAGCATTCAGTCCGAACAAAACCGCTTGAGGCCCACGCATAACCTCCACGCGCTCCACATCAAAAAACGTCGCGCGGTACTGACGCGAACGGGGTTGATAAACGTCATCTACAAACAGAGCGACCGATTGCTCAAATCCACGGTCGGTTCCTGATCCCATCCCGCGCACATTGACACTACCAGCCGTATAGCCCTCGTTGATGTGCACATTGGGCACAATCGTAGAGAGATCGGCCAAATCACCAATGCCTGATTCTTCTATCTTGTCTCCGGTCATCGCCTCCATAGACAATGGTGTATCCATTTCGTCAACAGCGCGCTTGGTCGCCGTTACGACTATCTCCTCCAATACGGGTTGAGCAACAGCCGACTGGGCAGCGATTACCAACAGACCCGCCAGCGTTTTTTTGGTGAATGAACCTATCGGCATCGTGATCTCCCCTAATGAACCAGTTCGCGGTTGCTGGCTGAGCCACAGCCATGCAGCAAGTTGACCTGCACGAGGGCGAAGCTCCGGCCGATCTACTTTGTCCCAAAAAGAGTAATCAATAAGTAGACGCTTTAACCGATCAAAGCCGGTAAAAAACCAATCAAATCGGGTAATTAGTGAGTTTCGAGCGAAACGCGGGAATCCGTTAAAGCGCAATCCACCACGAACTTGTGCTGATGCGAATCCGCGCATCAAAAGCAGCTTATTTGCGCATCACTCCTGCATGGTGGACGGCAACAGTCACTGCGACCGAATCTGCTATCAATCGATGGTTGAATGCCTTGACGTGATCAGGAAAATCTTCCTACTAACAACACAACAATCGCTTCCGCCACCCGTCGGGTTACGAATGTCTCCTGCGCAAACGTTGGTGCGGCGAAGCTGAAAGCGAGGTCGCATACGATCCGCTTGTTCATTCGTGCGACTCCTCAGTCCCGGACCTGGATGCAACCCGCTGCGCATCCGGATCTGCCATGATCCTTCCGTCCGCCCGCGTCAGTTGAAACGCTTCGTCAATGCGCTGAAGCCGCTCGGTCACCTCCCGGTAGGTTCGTGGGTGAGTAAAAATGTAACGATCGCCGGCAAACACCCGATCAATGGCATATGCAGCAACAGTCCCTGGCGCCATACCTTGCGCTACTGAGACTTGCAGATCTTCGTTGTTTGTATTGCCCTGTTTATAACGCGCAGTCTCCGCAATTCGTGTGTTCACAAATCCAGGACACAATATGGAAACGGAAATTTGGCCCTTCAGTTGTTCAGCCAGTGACTCCGAGTAGCCGATTACCGCATGCTTCGATGTGGAGTACGCCAGCAAGTTGGCATAACCGATATGACCGGCAACTGACGCAGTGTTAAGAACGAATGCGCTTCCTCTGTTCTCTAAGAGCTGAGGAAGAAAGACTTCCACCCCCATCACGATGCTCATTAAGTTGACATCGACTATCCAACGAAACCGTTCAAGATCCAGATCACCCGCACCACCCTCACCGAATACGCCTGCGTTGTTAACCAGCAGACTAACGGGGCCGAACTTACTCTCTGCAATACTCGCCGCGACTTTTAGCGATTCCAGACTAGTGACATCGCATACAACGGTTTGACAGCAGGCATATCCCTTCAGGTCTTCCAAGCCACCGGCATCTATATCGGCTGCAACTACCTTCATACCTAGGTCTAGGCAACGCAGCACCATTTCATATCCGATCCCAGAGGCTGCGCCAGTAACGAAAGCGACTTTCTCGGAACTGGTCGTAGACATAACTCAGATCTCGCTAAAGAATGGTTAGAGAACCGAGCCGACAACACCGGAGGCATCTCGCAGGCCGACTTCATTCAGACCAATCGCCTATGGTTGAATGAGCCTGCCCGGTAGAACGTCCGTCGGATCACCGTTTCGATAGGTAACTTGACCGGACACAACGGTCGCCAGGTAACCTTCGGCCCGCTGCTGAAACCTTGCACCACCCGCGGGTAGATCGTGAACAATGGTTGGTCTCAGAGCGCGCAACGCAACCAGATCAATAACATTCAAATCCGCCTTCATACCCGCTGCGATCACGCCGCGATCGTTCAATCCAACCGCCCGAGCGGTGTCCAGAGTTTGAAACTTCACGAGATCAACCAGTGGAATCGTGTCACCTTGACTGCGGTCACGATGCCAATGGGCGAGCAATGTGGTGGGGAAACTAGCGTCACAGATAATCCCGACGTGCGCGCCGCCATCACCCAATCCAACTACCGTATCTTTGTGCACGAGCATCTCCCTACACGCATCGAAGTTGCCGTTCTGGAAATTTGCACGTGCCGTGTAGAACAGCGTTTGGCCTTCGTTCGCCAACATCCGGTCGTACACATAGTCGAGCGGCTGTTTGCCTTCACGCCGTGCGCGGGCACCCAGGGTATCGTTCTGTACGGGCTCATAGTCCGGTACTTCGCCCAGTTCCCACAACCAGTCTCCGCCTTCAATCAGCGCATCCAGACGGGCAAACTCAGGGTCTGCCGGTTCAGTTAAGATGCGTTGGCGCAGTTCCGGGTCGGCTAGCGTGCGGCACTTTTGCTCCAGGGTTAGGTCGGCGAGCGCCCTAAAACTCGGTCGTGACGTGAACGGTGAGAGCGATGCGGTTAAACCCAGAATCGCGCCAATCGCCCGCGGCGCCACCTGAGCCCGAAACTCCAGACCTTCTGCATTTGCCGCCTCGATGTGACGGAGCACATCACGCCAATCCACTTCACTCAGGTCTTCCGACATGGACATGGAGATGGGTCGACCGCTCTGGCGGGCTACTTCGCGGAAGATGGCAAATTCGGCGTCGATGTCCTCTAACTGAGAGATCAATTGCAACACACCCCTTCCCGCATCTTTCAATCCCAACCCGATACCGACCAGCTCATCCAGCTCGGCACGCAACGTTGGCGTGTGTTCGCCTTTTGAGGATTTATGGTGCAGCCATCGTGAGGTAGAAAACCCCAGCGCCCCACTGCGAATAGCCGACTCGGCAATTTTGCGCATGGCCGCAATGTCGTTCCCATTGGCAGGTTCGCGATTTACACCCCGCTCGCCCATTACGTAGACACGCATAGCTGCATGCGGAAGCTGGGCACCAAGATCCATGTCGAACTGCCGCCCCGAGAGGTAGGACATGAAATCGTCAAAGCTCTCCCACGCCCAGGGCAGCCCCTCTCGCATAACAACTTCGGGTATGTCTTCCACACCTTCCATCAGTTCAATGAGCAGATCGTGATCAGCCGGGCGCACCGGTGCGAAACCCACGCCGCAGTTACCCATAACGGCCGTTGTTACGCCGTGGGCGCTGGAAGGAATCAGACGCTCAGCCCAGGTCGCTTGCGCATCGTAGTGTGTGTGGATATCGACAAATCCGGGGGTAACGATAGCGCCGTCGGCATCGATTTCGTGCACCGCCGTATCAGCTATGCGTCCAATCGCTCGAATGACACCACCCGCAACCCCAACATCTGCCGTAGCGCCTGGTTTGCCGGTACCGTCGTAAACCGTGCCACCACGTATGATCAGGTCCAACTCCATGACGCCTCCTCTAAGCTAGAGCGTATTCTTGAACACCACCCCATCTTTCATGATGAGTCGAATGGTCTTTATATCTTGCGAACGTGGTGGCGCCTGAAACCAGCCGCTGCGGGCACCAATCGCAGTTAGATCTTCCAGCGGATTACCGTCAACAATTAGCAAATCAGCATATGCTCCCTCTTCAATCACACCCAGCTTACCTGCATACGGGTTTAACTTGCCGGTCAGCGCTGCCAATTCACCTGCCCGCGAAGTCATGCCGGTCAACGCAAAGTGATTGCCGAATAGTTCACCGGCGTACCACTTCTCGAAGTCAATATGTTGTCGCATGAAAGCCTTTGACGAGATCGCAAAATCTTCACCAAACACCCACTTGGGTTTATGTTTGTTAACCAACTCCACAAACTGACTGGAGCCTTCAAGAAACGCCTTAAACTTGTGATATGACGGGTTTGCCGGATTACCGAAATATGGGTGTGCCAGCAATCCATCACTGAGTGCAGCCAAATTGCTGGAGAGAAAAACTCCTTCGCGAACGATCCGTTTCATGGTCTTTTCGTCAATCAACTGGGCATGGTCAATACACTTCGCGCCCGCATCCAGAGCTTGATTGACCGAATCTGACGTATACGCATGCACGGTCCAATAGCTACCCCAGTTATCCACCGCCTGATTTGCTGCCTCAAGCTCAGCCGGTGTGTATTGCAGGGTATGCAGCGGGTCACGCTCTGATGCCACGCCACCACTGGCGTGGATCTTTATATACACCGCACCGTTCGCAAAATTGTCTCGCACCGCGGTGAGCATGGCTGGAACGCCATCTGCCAGACGAATCATGTTGAGCCGTTCGAGATTCGAGTAGACTCCCCCCGCGATCTGCGGGTTGGGCTGACTGCGCAATCGCAGGTCGCCGTGCCCACCGGTCTGCGTGATGTAGGCTCCCGCCGGGTAGACTCTAGGGCCTGGAAGTAATCCAGCGTCAAACGCCTTCTTGAAGCCATCGGCCATACCACCCATATCACGCACGGTGGTGAAGCCCATCATCAGATACTCTTGCGCAACCGCAACGGCACGCGCGCCAATCTCTTCCCAGGTCATGCCCTCGAGGCCTTGCACACCACCGTCGACCACTGCATGGGTAAGGTGTACGTGAGAGCTGATAAGCCCAGGCATCAGGGTACGGCCACCGCCATCGACGATCGTTGCCTCCGGTGCGACCCGCCCGATATCGCCCTTACCAATCGCAGCAATTGTATTACCTTCAATGAGCACGGCAGCTGGTCCGACCAGTTCGTTCGAACTGCCATCCCAAACCTGCACATTGGTAATCAGCGTTTGATTAGAGGCCTCGGACTCCCGCTCTTTTTCCGCATGGGCTGTCGCTACGGTACACAACACCGAAAGTGCCAGAAGTAGATGGAATGGTTTCATTAGGTAGCCTCCCCAGTTACGTCGAGGTTCGAACCAATTCTGTCAGACGGGTGCGCTGCCGAATTATCTTTATCGGTTAGCCTGGGGGTCCGATCCGATACGGGCCGCTCCTTGTGGTCGTCCAACAAAATCGGTAAACAACAAACAGCAGAGCAAAACCAGCCCCGCATAGCCGACGGTGGGATAGATCCAGTTCAACAGCTGATCGAACGGCAGCAAAGTGCCGCCGGCCCATCCCACGAGGGCCAATCCGACCACTAGTCCACGATACATTGGACCATCCTCCGTCGCGAAACGTCGACACACACTCCACAACAAAGGCGTTATCGTTGAGAAGATGCCCAGAAATATGATGCCGGCAAATATCTCCGCAAACCCTGGCAGTCGTCCCGCCAACGCCAGTATTGGGACCTGCTCTTGACTGACTCGAGAGAACTCAGCGGCCAGAGCCAGGCAAACCAGCAGCAACACACCGAACAGTAAGCATGGTCCCAGCACAGAGACAATGCGCACTTCTTGCTGCGATCGAAGTACTTTAGCTGCCATGGGCAAAAAACTGGCCAGCCCAGGTAGGGTGAGCCCCACGTACAACAGTGAGGAGAAGATCCAGTTGCTCGATGCCCGCAGCAAGGACACGTCGGGCGCTGCAGCCAACTCACTCGCAAGGCCAGGCCCGCTATTGGCAAGCGTCATCAGGGTAACCAAAAGCGTCACCGCAATAATCGCCGGACCCACCACAGCCAGTATCGTGAGCAAGCGCTCAAGACCAAGCAACATGGTCACTAGGACCACGCCCGCCATGGCTCCAGCACCTATCATGGTAGGCAAACCAAATACCTGCCTGAGGGTCGCAGCCGCGCCAGCAAACATCACGCCGGCCACCGCAATAATCAGCAGGATCGTGTACCACGCGAGTACGCGCCCAAGGTACGGACCACAGTAGAATACAAACACCGCCTCCGGCGTTATCAGTTCTTCACGGCGACCCGCACGCAGCAGAGACCAACATGTGTAGATCATCAAAACGCTGCACAAGCCAATTCCTGCAATACCCCACCAACCATGACCGACAAAGAACTGCATGGCTTCCTGGCCGGTCGCAAATCCCGAACCAATCAAGAACGCAATGTAGGCGCCCGACATTCGAATAACGGTGGAGGAAAGCACACCTATCCTTGGATCAGTCCACCATCAACGATCAGATGAGCACCGTTAACGAAACTCGCCCGATCGGCGCACATCATGACGACTGACTGCGCAATGTCATCTGGCACACCCATACGTCGTGCAGGCGTGCGCGACAAGATGATCTCTTTGGTAACTGGATCGATCCCCCCGCCTTCTCGGCCCCCTTCGCTGTCGGGATCAACCAGCGTGGTATCTATAAGTCCGGGACATATCGCCAGACAGCGCACACCGTCCGGGCCGTGATTCACCGCGATCTGGCGCGTCATGCCGATCACACCGTGTTTCGCAGCCGTGTACTCAATACTGGTATCCGGTAACGCCCGCACGCCAAGTACAGATGCGTTGTTCACAATGACACCGCCGCCACCAGCAACCATCACCGGCAGTTCATGCTTAACACACCAGAACACACCGTTCAGGTTGATGTCGATGACCCGCCGCCAGACGTCTTCCGCGATCTCTTCAACGGGTACCGCAATACTTCCCACACCCGCATTGTTGAAAGCGAAGTCCAGCCGACCAAAGCACTCCATCGTGTGCGCCACCATGCCAGCACAGCTATCGGGGTCAGACACGTCTGCTACAACCGATTCAGCCCGTACACCATAGTTCTGCAGTCCGTCCGCCGCTGCACGGACTTCGGTTCGTACGTCGGCCAACACAACGTGGGCGCCCGCCTCGGCAAATGCCTTCGCTGTGGCGAATCCGATGCCTTGGGCCGCCCCTGTCACCAGAGCCACCCGCCCAGCAAAGTCGATACTGATGGCCACAGCTAGTAGACCGCGCTAAAGAAAGCCGGCATGGGCTGATTGCTGCCGCCGGGTTTAGGCCGTGTCACAATCACCTCGTCCAACACGTAGTGCTCCTTGGCAAAGAACACGTTACCCCGCGTTTTGTCCGCAAAGAGATCAATGTCGTCCATGGTCATACCGGTAATCCGAGCCATTTCCTCGTCGGGAATACCCTCTGGACCACTGTCAGGGTCAATCCAACCTTCCGCATGCCCAATCAGCGTCGGGTCAACCTCATAACCTCGCAATCTCGCCAGCTGATCAACAAAGGTTGAATCGATCGCATGGGCCTGGATGTATTTTTTCTGCCGCGAGAATCGGATGTGTTGCCGTGACTCGCCACCGTGACAAGCGTTCCAGTGCAACTGTGCTTGCGCCCTGGTTAGATGAGGGAAGATTCGCACTACGTAGTAAATCTTGAAGTACGGGCTGTCCTCCGTCGCGCGCACCTCGTTTGCATCCAGTGGAAAAAATTGGGCCAAATCTACCGACATCTGCACGTTGGACCGAGCAACGTCAATGTATTCATCTTCAGCAGCATACGCCTGCCGCATCAACGCTTGCACCTCTGCATTGCAAGCGCCATTACGCAACTCCTCAATGTCATTGCATATCCAATGATCGACGAAGTCGTAGCGCAGCGGCCCGGTCTGGTACGCAGACATACCTTCTCGGGTCAGCACGTGGTCATGCAGAGCCTCGCACTTTACATACTGGCGTACACCCAGATTCTTCACATAGCCGAGTTGTTGTTCGGCATGCTGGCCCAACCAGTAGGCGCGAAACGCGTCCTCGGAAACGTCCGCGCGCCTCTTTACGAAAAAGCTTATCTTGAACAACGCTTGAGCCCGCTATCCCTTGGCAGGTAACAGTCTACTCCCTCTAATCTTGCCTAAGTTGGTCATTTCGGTAATAAAATGTGGTCCGTGACGGTAAATTAAGCGCATCAACCGCAACGAGTTGCCCTGCGTTCAGGGTTCACCAGCATGCCCACAGACGCCCCACAAGCAGCGCCCGCGCCATCCAGTTTTTACGGCAATCTGGTCGTATTGAGCCAAGCTTTGGCACGGCAAGGCATCGACGTGGACGCGCTCCTGACCCGGGCCAATGTTGACCTGGACACGTACCGATCCGGGGACGAACGCGTGCCCTGGCAGCAAGTTGATCGAGTCTGGGAGTTGGCGGTAGAGCAGACTGGCGATCCATGCATTGGGCTGGATGTGGTGGATGAGATCAATCCAGCAATCTATCAGTCTTTAGGTATCGCCCTGATTTGCTCCAGTTCGTTAAGAGACTTTCTGCAGCGTTACGCTCGCTTCTTTGCCGTGATCTCCACGCTCGAACAAGCCCAATATGAAGAGTATCCCGACCACGCCACAATCGTGGACCGTGCAGTGGTTGATTACAGTCCCACCACCATCGGCTGCCACGCTGACGCTTTTGCGGCCTTCACCCTGAAATTCGTGCGCATGATCTATCAGCCCGACTACTCACCATCAGGGGTACATCTGGCATGGACTCCTCCCGAAGATCAGCAACACCGTTACCACGAAGTATTCGGATGCCCCATAGAGTTTGGCCAAGAGACCTCCGCGGTGCTTTTTCCTATTGAAGACCTGGACAACCCGTTGGCGGGCGCTAATCCAGATCTGGCCTTGCACAATGACAACCTGGCGCTGACCGTCCTCGAACGTCTGCAGGAATTGGACCTACCCACCAAGGTTTACGCCCGGTTGATCGAGTATCTACCTTCCGGCCATTGCAGCCGCGAGCGCGTGGCCCGTTCTCTTGCCATGAGCGAAAGTGCATTCCAGAAGAAATTGAAACTGGCCGGTACCAGTTATCAGGAAGTACTGGATCGGACACGCAACGAGCTGGCCCAACACCACCTGGCCAACGGCGTTACCGTCGACGAAGCGGCTTACTTACTCGGGTTTACCGATACCAGCAACTTTATTCGCGCTTTCAAACGTTGGACGGGAACAACCCCACGCGCGTTCCGCGACTCGCTCTCCTGATTTGTCCTTTACTGTCACAGCACCGGCCTGAAAAGACGAACAAAAGTGGCGGAAATAACCAGTACACCATCACGAGCTCTGTACGATGTCTACACTAGGCGAGGAGAAGGCAAATGAGCGCGAAGAGACCGGTTGTTGTATATGGGGCGAGTGGATACACCGGCCGCCTGGTCTGTGAGTTTTTACGTCAATACCGCATTCCCTTCGTGGCAGCTGGCCGTAACGGCGCAAGAATCCAGGAAACGCTGGACCACCTGCCTGGCGTTGAAACCGCAGACTACGAAGTTGCCGAGGTAGATAACACGGTCGATGCACTAACTCAGCTCTTCACCGGCAGAAAAGTCGTTTGCAACATAGTTGGGCCCTTCGAGCGCTTTGGAGAACCCGTGGTTCAGGCATGCCTGAACGCTGGCGTACACTACATAGACACCACCGGTGAACCCGCGTTTGTGGAAATGGTGATGGACCGTTACAGCGCCGACTACCAGGCAGCAGGTCTGGCACTCGCTCCTTGCACGGCTTACATGTACACACCAGTGGACATTGCCACGAAGATGCTCCTCGAAGACAGCGGCTTTGACACCTTCGAGGCCGTCACGGCTGGAACGTTCGTCCCGACATTCGCGTCTACCCAATCGATCTACAGCCTGTTTAGTCACGACGCTCGCTATCTGAAAGACAACGAGCTTCTGTCCTGGCCAGCAGGCAAAGGGTACGAAGTGGCGGTACCGGGGTTTGCCGTAAATCAGCTTGTACACCCGTGGGCCGGCGGCAACATGCCACTTGTTTATCGAGACCATCCCGAGGTGCATACATATCGGCAATTCAGCGGCAACACAGATCGGGAATTGATGGAAGGACTGCTCGCGATTCAACAACAGTTCGAAGCAGATGTGCGGTCATTACCTAAAGAGGAGCAGAAAGCGGCCCTAGACAAGATTGTCGACGGGATAGAAGCATTCATGCCTCCGCGCGAGTACACCTTAGTGCACAAGAGCTGCGACATCGTCACCGGAACCGGCTCGGCAGGGGGTAAGAAAGTAGTTATTCAGAGCACCAGCCCCTATACCCAGACAGGCATCTTTCAGGCGGCGACTGCAAACAAACTGATAGCGGCGGGAACTGACAAGGCCGGGTTTGTCACTGCGTGCGAAGCGGTTGGGCACAAATATCTACTTGGGCAGCTACAGGCTTTTCTACCAGCAAAAGTTGTTGTCACGGACTTTTAGGCACTAGCGTGCGTATCATCGATTTCTTCGACCAGGGGGTCCGCTACTATGCCGACAACGTCGCGTTCGTTGATGCATCCGGTGAGCTGACCTACGCTCAAGTGGATACCGAGGTTCATCGCATTGCCGGAGCGCTTGCCGGACATGGATTTGAGCCAGGTACGCGCATAGGCGTCTATTCACCCAACTCAACAAAGGCGTTCCTGGCGTTGTTGGGGTTAATGAGGGCAGAAAGTGTCTGGTTACCCATAAACCCGAGAAATCCGGTAGACGTGAACGTCGATCTGGCGGAACGCTTCCGCATGGATGTGCTGATGTACGCCTCAACCTTTACCGTCGAGGTCCAAGAGATTCGCGACCGGGTCCCGAGCATTAAAGCATTCGTCTGCATCGACGGAGACGGCTCGGTGGGGGAAGACCTGGACACATTCTGCCAGGGCCAACCCAGCCAACATCAACCAGGCATCCAGACGCCGCAGGCGTTAGCGGCGATCTTCGGCACCGGCGGCACCACGGGCAAGTCGAAGGGCGTGCTCATGAATCATGAGGCACTGGAAACGTTCTTTGCCAACTATCACGCACACTACAGTTTCAAGGAAGGCAGCGCCCACTTGGTGGTCGCGCCCATGACCCATACCGCCGGTATCATGGGTTGCCTGCATTTCCCGCGCGGCGGAAGAAACGTCATCGTCGATGGCGTGAACCCACGCGCGATCATGCAGGACATTGAACAGCATCAAATCACTCACCTGTTCCTGCCGCCCACCGTGCTCTACATGATGTTGGCAGACGCGGACGTTAGCACCTTCGACTACAGTTCGCTGCAGCACTTCATCGTTGGCGCCGCTCCCACCTCGCTGGAGAAATTGAAAGAAGCGGTAAGGGTGTTCGGGCCCGTGATGACGGAAGCATACGGGCAGACCGAAGCACCTGCGGCAATCACGCTGAAAGCACCCTGGGACTATATTGATGCTGACGGCACAATTAACGACGCGCGCCTTGCCGGAATCGGGCGCCCTGGCATCTTTAACCAGGTTAAGATTCTTGATTCTGAAGGTCAGGAGCAACCGAGAGGCGAGCCAGGCGAAATTTGTGTGCGTGGTCCACTCGTAACGCTTGGTTACCTAGATAACCCGGAAGCCACCGCAGAGTCATTTCGCGATGGGTGGCTGTGGACCGGCGATGTCGGCGTTATGTCAGCCGATGGTTACATCCGCATCGTGGACCGCAGCAAGGACATGATCATATCCGGCGGTTTCAACGTTTACCCCAATGAAGTAGAGCAGGTCATCTCCGAACACCCCGCGGTTCAAGAGTGCGCTGTAATCGGTGTGCCTGACGAAAAGTGGGGTGAAGCTGTGAAAGCCATAGTGCTGCTTCGGCCCGGTCATAACGTAACCGCAGAGGAGTTGATCGGCGAGGCCAAAAAGAGATTGGGGTCCGTCAAAGCGCCTAAAACCCTCGATTTCGTCGCGGAGCTGCCTAAGAGTCCCGTAGGGAAAGTTCTGAAAACTGAGCTGCGCAAACCATTCTGGGCCGGCAAAGACCGCGGCATAAACTAATCGCTCCGGAGCGACCATGAAACAATGCGCATATATCGCCGGCGTCGCGATGACACCTTTCGGAAAGCACCCAAGCCGCAATATCAAGTCTTTGTTGGGCGAGGCAGTCAACGGGGCATTGCAGGACTGCAACCTTGCGACGCAAAACATACAGGCGGCCTGGGTTGGCAACGTAGCGGCCGGAGTTGTCTCGGGCCAGGTATGCGTGCCCGGTCAAATTGCCCTGCGGGAGCTGGGAATCGGCCGCATTCCAGTGTTCAATGTTGAGAATGCCTGCGCCTCTTCCGCATCGGCGTTTCAACAAGCCTGCACGCTCGTTACGTTGGGCGCCTATGATGTCGTGCTCGCATGCGGCGTCGAAAAGCTCTACAGCGATGACAAACAGAAGACGTTCTCAGTGTTTAGCGGCGGTATTGACGTGGAAGACAAAGACCGACTGCTGACAAGAACACACGATAAACTTTGCGCGCTTGGGCACAACACCGATGCGGACGCTGCCGGTTCGACACGCTCGATCTTCATGGACATATACGTCGCATGGGCGCTCGAGCATATGCAGACCTACGGCACGAGCCGCGAACAACTTGCCGCTGTGTCAGCGAAAAATTCCCAGCATGGTTCTCTTAACCCGTACGCCCAATTTCGCGACGTGCTGTCGATTGATGACGTTCTAGCAGCGCCAGAGGTGTTGTGGCCCCTAACTCTACCGATGTGCTCACCGATTGGGGACGGAGCAGCGGCCGTAGTAATCGTCAGCGAAAAACGTGCACATGAATTGGGCATGGACCGGCTCGTCCGCGTCGAGGCTGCCAGTGTAAACAGCGGCTTCGATGTCGAAGGAAACGATACACCTATGCCGCGTGCTTGTGCACTGGATCTTTATGAAGCAGCGGGCATTGGCCCTGAAGACATCGACTGCGTGGAACTCCACGATGCAAGCGCGATCGGTGAGATTATGTACTACGAACATCTTGGGTTGTGCGACTACGGCGAAGGTGGCCGCTTCGTCGAAGGCGGACATTCCACACTCGGTGGTCGGGTACCGGTGAACACGTCTGGTGGCCTGATGCGCAAAGGCCACCCAGTGGGTGCTACTGGTGCGTCACAACTTGTGGAGCTCACCTGGCAACTGCGCGGAGAAGCGGGAGATCGACAGGTACCGCGGGCACGCGTGGCATTGGCCGAGAACGGCGGGGGATTCATCGGCGACGACGTAGCCGCTTTGGCGCTCACTATTCTAACTAGCTGACATGCGGTTCGATGAATCCCGCTCGATTGTCCATCAAGACGCTTTGCCCAAACAAGCAGATGTGGTTGTCATTGGCGGCGGCATCGCAGGTATCTGTACAGCCTACTATCTCAGCAAGACGGGTGTTTCCGTTTTTGTGTGTGAAAAAGGCCGCGTGGCGGGTGAACAATCAAGCCGCAACTGGGGTTGGATACGTCAGCAGGGACGGGACCCCGACGAACTACCGCTTGCGATCGAGGCGAACCGCCTGTGGGATGAAATCGCCGCCGACTTGGATGAGGACATCCACTTCACCCGAACGGGTGTGCTTTTTGCGACCAACGATGAAAAGCGGTTGGCGAGCTTTCACGAATGGCTCAAGGTCGCCGAGCAACACCAACTCGACACGCGACTTCTAAGCGGCAGTGAAGCAAACAGTTTGCTCAAAGGGGGCAACGACAACTGGATCGGCGGGCTAATCACACCGAGCGACGCGCGCGCTGAACCATTCACAACCGTTCCAGCGATTGCTAGGGCAGTATCGCGATACGGGGGTTTGATCAGGGAAAATTGCGCCGTTCGTGGCATAGCGCTGTCCGCGGGAAGGGTCAGCGAAGTGATTACGGAACATGGTCCAATCAAGACAAATACGGTGCTCTGTGCTGGAGGCGCATGGAGCAGCCGTTTCTTGAGGAACCTGGGTATATCGCTTCCCCAACTCACCGTTAAAGGAACTGTCGTACGAACCGCTCCTGCGCCCGATATCTTTCCAGGCGCTGCGGCTATAGTCGATCTGGGCATTCGGCGCCGTAAAGACGGCGGCTACACTATCGCCACCGGCACAACCCACGATCATTTCGTTGTGAAAGACAGCTTTCGCAACTTTGTGCGCTTCATACCTGCGATGCGCGAAAGTTTCGGCACCATAGACATTCGAGTAACGTCCAATACCTTCACCGATCTTGTATCCGGTCATCGCTGGCGCAACGACGAACAAAGTCCTTTCGAACGTACGCGTATTCTAAATCCCGCCGCTTCGAAGAAGGCCCTCAAACGGATCAAGCGCGATATTCAAAAATGGGTGCCTGCACTCTCTGACGTACCCTTTGAACAAGCGTGGGCGGGGATGATCGATACAACGCCGGACGTTGTACCGGTGCTTGATCAGATCGAATCACACCCCGGCTTGTTTGTGGCCACCGGTTTCAGCGGCCACGGGTTCGGTATCGGGCCGGCTACCGGCCGCATCATGGCAGATATGGTGCAAGGCAAGTCAGAGGCACACAATTTGTCGCGTTTTCGATTCGCTCGTTTTCACGATGGTTCGAGAATGGTCCCGGGACCCGGAATTTAGGAGGCACTGACTTTAAGGCACCTGCCTAACGACATCAGCCCAGGGCGCCCGATCTTCTTCGCCGCCAAATCCATCCATGTCCATCATTATCCTGAACAAAGACTGATTGATGGATTCACGCTGTGGGATCTTGTCGATGACTGAGTGCAGCTGCTCGACACGCTCTGGATGCGTATCGGAAAGGTCGAATGCCTCATACGGGTCATCAGCCAGGTTGTAGAGCCCCCGATCATCACCGCTCACTATGAGCTTCCAGTCTCCCTTGACGACGGCCCTTTCTCCTCTGCTGACTGCCACAAAATCGGGCGCCGACTGCTCACCCTTACCATTGATGGATGCCCAGCGCGAACCACCATCAGTTGGTTGAGAGTGCGATAGCTCGAAGCCAGCCACATCTGCCAAGGTCGGTAGCACATCCTGGACGGTCACACGGTCAGATACGTGCGCCGGCTTCAGTGTACCCGGCCAATGCAGGACCGAGGGAACGAGAATTCCACCCTGATAAACTGCCCCCTTGCCGCGGCGGTAGGGCCCATTGTCCGAACCGCCGTCCTCGGTATTGTGGCGCAGAAACTCCAGGAAATCGGTCGGCAACGGCCGCCCGAACACCGAAACAAGTCTTGCAACATTTTTCCGCACCCCATCGCTCGCAGCCGCCGGATTCAGTCCGCCGTTGTCGCTGAAAAACCACATCAGCGTGGTCTCACGCATCTGCTGCTCTTCCAGCGTCTTAACGATTCGACCGATTGCGTGGTCGAGTTCATCGACCATGGCCGCGTGAACACGACGATTCTCATTCTCAATGTGGCTATACGCCGCAATACTCGCCTCGGGCGCTTCATTGGGTAGGTGGGGCGCGCCGAATGCCGTGTAGAGGAAGAGCGGTCTTACCTTGTCCCTCTCCCTAATCAGCCGGACCGCCTCATCTGCCTGAAGGTGCGTTGCATAACCTTCTTCCCGCAATGCTTTGCCGTTGCGGTGCCAGTCCAGGCCACCGCCGTGAACATGATCCCAGTAGCCAACGCCGCCCGTGTAATGGCCGTACACCGCCTCGAAACCCCGCGCCATTGGCAACATGGCCGACGTGGCGTGACCCAGATGCCACTTGCCAACCATGACTGACTGATAGCCTGCATCGCTAAGATATTCAGGCAATAGTTTTAAAGACAAGGGCAAAGAGCCCTCTGTGTTTTTCCCGATCGCGTGATAGATGCCATGGCGCATGGGCGATTGCCCCGTCATCAGCGCTGCGCGCGTCGGACTGCAGGTTGGGTGTACGTAGAAGTCGGTAAGCGTTACGCCGCGTTCTGCCAACGCATCGATGTTAGGGGTGTCAATTTCGCTGCCGTTGTAGCCGACGTCTTTCCAGCCCAGGTCGTCAGCCACGATCAGCACAATGTTTGGCGGTTGTGCCCAGGTCACAGTGCTGACGAACAGCCCCACAAGGCCCAGTATCCTCATTTACCTGGTCTCAACCGAATTTTCCAGGTGCCCAAGATATGTGGCCTCCGTTCTGATCACATCGCCGGGCTGCAGATAAAACCCCTGACTCCAGACGTTTGCGGGCTTAAACAACACGCCAGCGGCAGTGCCGGTGAGAATGAGCGTGCTTCTTGGAATGAATCCATGAGGAAGGAGAGATACGGGTTCATCACCTTTCCGATAGTCGGCGTCCTGGTTCTGGAACGTCTGGGACACGATCTCCTCAATCGGCAGGATCACGTCTGCCATGCTAAATTGTTGGCGCAATTCGTCATTGACGTAGAGCGAAAGCTTCAACGAGAGGTAAAAGTCCGGCGCCCGCGGAACTACCACCAGGTAACCCGTGGGTAGACACTTCTCGCAGCCTTTTCCAGATGCGAAACCTGTGAGACCGAGCGGCATACCCAGGTCGATTTCTTTCAGCAACGTCCACCGGTCTGTGAAATCGTTGCAGAGCACCAGCCCGAATCCCGGCAATGATTCGGCACTTTCCACATCTGCCAGGGGAAACATGCACAGCTCCGCTTCGAAATCCAAGCGAGGCACAAACGGAACACCAGAGTTCCATTGGCTTGCTTCGACCAACTTGGGGAAGAGAAATGGCGGGTCGTCGGAATAAATCTCCTCGGCATGTTCCTTGAAGTTGGTGCCGGCCGCCACCGATGGATACTGATACGAAAGCGGCATCACCAGTTCTTCAAGGGGAAACCGCTCACTGGCATCGTCCACGCTGGAAAGCGCTGCCTGATCGAGGTCCGTTACAAATTCGATCAGATCAGCTGTGCGCTCCTCACCAAAGCGCTTCGTCAGGTTCACGCCGATCAGCGCGTCTCCCTCATGCCGCGTCACCAGAATCAGACCTTTGGAAGAGCGGGCAAATGTCAGCGCCTCCCCCATGTCAGCGATTATAGGTTCGAAGGAGACACGCGTGCCTTCCACTACCGGTCGCGACACATAAAAGCTGAACGCGACAAAGGCCACCGCCAGCGCAATGAGCGCGATGACAAAAACTTTCAAAATCACTCCCCTATATCAGGCCGCCGTAGGAGCCACCATCCAGTTGCAGGTTCTGGCCGGAAATGAAACCCGCTTGCGCACTGCAGAGGAACGCACAGGCATCACCAAATTCCGTAGGAAGCCCCATACGCTTCGCCGCGATGGATTCGTGGATCTCTGCAATCGCTTCATCCCGCGAAATGCCTTTAACCTTCATCACCATCTCCGCCATAAACTTTTGGCGGTCGGTATCGAAGCGTTCCGGCAACATGTTGTTGATGGTGACGTTGAATGGCGCCACATCAACAGACAGGCCCTTGCACAGGGCGGTCAGTCCGGTCCTTGCTGAGGTCGACAGACCCATAGCGCTGCGTGGCGACTTCACCATCGCGGAAGTGATGTTGACAATTCGACCGAACCGCCGCTCTTTCATCCCCTCGAGCAGGGCCTGAATTATGAAAACCGGCGCCATGAAGTTGGCGTCGATCGCCGCCTGGAAGTCCTGGCGCGACCAGTTGGCGAACAAACCGGGCGGCGGCCCTTCATTGTTGTTCACCAGGATGTCCGCATCGGGGCATGCAGCTATGAGTTCCGCTCGGCCCGCTTCTGTATTGATGTCCGCCAGCACGCCTGTCACGCCACCCGCACCCAGCGCTTCGATCTCGGCCCGCGCAGCATCCAAGCGTTCAGCGTGCAGGCCATTGATCACGACGTCCACGCCTTCCCTTGCTAGTGAGATGGCGCAAGCCTTGCCCAGCCCACGCGAAGAGGCGCAAACAATCGCCTTTCTACCCTTTAGTCCAAGATCCATATCAGGTATTCCTCGCGAGAATTTCGTTCATCACCGCATCAACCTCTTCCTCAAAAATGGCATAGAAGCGTGCCGCGATGTGTCCATCCGGCCGAATCAGCACCGCGCCGGACTCTGGAAGACCCGTCTGCGACGCCCACCCTTCGCTGTCCGAAAAATCAGCGCCGAACCTGAGATGATCGACCATTCTGTCGCTGTCCAGTTGTCCTGCGGTCGGGCCGCATAGCAATGTGAACCGGCTACACGAAAGCAACGACTGCAGCGGTACTGTGTTGCCGTTGCTGCTCACCCATCGATGCGGAAAGTGCGCCCCTGCATCCCACGAGGGCTGATAATCAGAGACGTCGGCAATTTCGGGTACTGGTGCCGGCTCATGAATCGCCGCACTTTCGTACCGGTAACCTAGCTGCAGATCAAAACTGTCGAAGTGCGGTTTTTGCGCCGCGATCGCTTGAGCGAGTTCAGGAAAGGCACCTGGATCAGCGGTTACAGCGGCGTATCGTTCGGGCGTTTTTTCCGGCTCAGTTCCGTGCAGAGCAACAATCAGGTCAAAAATCTTCATCGCATTCTTGAGGCTCTGCTCGTTGTTGTTGCGGGCGACGGGCTGACGCTCAACTTCGTACGTATCCAACAACGCATCACCCGCATCGCCGCTCAGCACCGCCGCTAGTTTCCATGCGAGGTTCTGCGCATCCCCGGCGCCCGAGTTGATGCCCAACCCACCAGCGGGCGGAATGCGGTGCGCGGCGTCACCCGCCAGAAATATCCGCCCCCGGCGGTACTGCTTGGCCACCTGGGCCGTCATCGTCCAGGGGCTGACATTCTCGATCGTTGTTTCGGGCAACGACTGACCGACAGCTTGTTCAATCAGCGCAAGGCATCGCTGATCATCATAGTCCTCGCGATTCTCCGACGCCGGATTCCAGGGATGCATAAACACCCAGGTTTTCGACTGATCATAGGCAATGAATGTGCCTCTCACGCCGGGTTCAAACAGAAAATACAACACGCCCCGTCGGCCTTTCGTTAGAGGGCGTAGATCTGCGCTGAAGTGAATCATCAGGTAGTCAGCCAGCGCCTCGGGACCCTCCATTTCAATGCCTAGAGAATCTCGAATGTTCGAACCGGCGCCATCGGCAGCAATGACATAGTCAAAAGTCTGCGTTTCTTCGTCTCCCGTCTCAAGCGCGATAAGCGTCGCATCCACATGCTCATCAACTTCGTACAACGCCGTACACTCGACACCGCGTCGAAAGTCGACAAAGGAATTTCCACGGACATGCGCTTCCAGCTCCTGCTCGAAAACCGGCTGCGGAATGTTGCTGAGTGGAAAGGGTGTGAATTCGAAAGCGCCTTCGTCCTGGCGCTCGTAAGGCAGACAACCAAATTCAGTACCGGTCAATGTACCAACGAACCTGACCTCCCCGCCTTCGTTGGCACTGGCGCCGAGTTGCCGCAAGCGCTCGGCACTGACACCGATACTGTCACAAATCTCGAGCGTCCTGGCGTTGATCGCATGGGCTTTAGGCGCGCTCAACGTTTTCGTTCGCTTGTCGATCAACACCGAACCAAAACCGTGTTGCGCCAGCAATAGCGCTGCCAATTGACCCACGGGACCCGCGCCTACGATCAGGACCCGCGCCGCGTTGTCAGCTGTCACTTTTGCCCCTCCGCTACCTTCGAGAACAGTTTTGAGGTATATCTCATATTTGAGGTTTTTCTCATTTTTCTTGCCAGGTGTCAACTTTTCCGATAGATTTCCAGCTAAATTACTACTGGCACAGCGCATGGCTGCAACCGCACATCAGCTTTTTCGCGAGCAAACCACCGGAAAGAAGAAACGTGAGAGAACCCGCAGCGCGCTGCTGGACAGCGCCATCAGTGTGTTTGCCAGCAAGGGCTTCGAAGCCACGCGGATCATCGACATTACCAATCATGCTGAGCTTGCGAACGGTACCTTTTACAACTACTACCCGGACAAGGACGAACTCCTGCGCGACGTAGCATCCGGTCTTGCCGTTGAGATTACCGGCCGAATCAACGACGAGATGGACGGGTTAAGTCATGGCCCAACCCGGGTAGTCCTGGCGACCGCAAGACTGCTGCAGATTGCGAGACAGGAGCCGGAGTGGATCAATGTGTTCCTCGAGGGCGTGTTCATCGTTCCCGAACTGCAATCCGCCACGGTCCAATATCTGAAGCAGGACTTGGAGATGGGTATTGCGCAGGGTCATTTCGCCACCGACATTAACCTGCTGCTCGTCAACCAGATTCTGGCCCTTATCAGAGCTGCACTTCTACTAGACCCTGGCATGAGTGACGCCACCATCAAACAGACCTGCGAGTCCGTCTTACGCCTGCTCGGCTTGACGCCGACAAAATCCCGGAGGCAAGTCGACAAGGTGTTCCAACGTCACCTGGAGAGTTGAGATGCCGGAACCGTGTATCCGAGTAAAGCAGCTGGCCTACGTAAGAGTCGAAGCACCCGACGTAGCAAAGGCAGAGACGTTTCTGGAAGCGTTCGGCCTGCAACTCGTAGAGCGATCAAACCAGAAGACTTACCTGCGCGGCACTGATGCCCAAGCGCCCTGCTACATTCTTTCGCAAGGTACCGGCACCGTCACCGCCATCGCGTTCGAAGCCGACAACATCGAAGACCTGCAAAAAATCTCAGAGCTGCCAGAGGCCTCACGAATAGAACCACTCGACGAACCCTCCGGAGGCCAGGTGGTTCGCCTTCCCGATCCCACGGGCATGCAGATTGAAATTGTCCACGGCCGCGAAGCACGTGAGCCACTGGATGCAGCGCCATCGCATGATTTCAACATGAATGGGCTACGGCCACGGGTGGGCGAATTTCCGGCGGTACGACATGGCCCATCACACGTCAGAAGAATCGGGCACCTGGTGCTTGAGAGCGCTGACCCAGACTCGCTCTACGGTTGGTATCACGAGCGATTCGGCCTGACAAAATCCGACGCGGTACTGCTGCCCAACGGATCTCCCCAAATGGTCTTTTCGAGGCTGGATCGGGGCGAGGTCTACGTGGACCATCATGTTGTCGGCTTTCAGTACGCGTTGGACGAAGGTACCCGCGTGCAACACATCGCCTTCGAAGTCGGCAACCTGGATGACCTGATGTCAGGTCGCGAACATCTGAAACGCAACAAATACAGGAATGTCTGGGGTGTTGGCCGACACTTTTTAGGCGGGCAGATATTCGACTACTGGAAGAGCCCTTTCGGCCTGATTCATGAACATTGGACAGATACTGACCTCATCAACCAACAACATGAAGCCAGCAATTGCGCTATTGGAGCGATGCAGGACTACTGGGGACCTGCCCCCAAGCCAGAATTCCTGATCGCCCGCTGGAACCTCACAGCGATCAAAAACCTGCTAACCATTCTGAAAGCACGATCGCGTTCAGCGGCGTAGGAGAGGAACAAACCGTTGGGGATCTCCATCGTCAGATTTCAACAGCCTGATCAAGACTGCCAATGGGGCATCTTCGAGGGAGATCTCGGGCGGAACGTCGAGCAGGGTGAGATCGCTGTCTTGACGCACGCCTATGCATCACATCGAGAGTTGATGGACGCCTGGTTCAGCGCTCCCGGCGAGTTCATCTCAGAAAGTTTGAAGCGCATCGCGGTGAACGAGGCAACCCTGCTCGCCCCGGTTACGCGCGACATACAAATCTTCTGCCAGGGGCTGAACTACGCCTCTCACCAGGAAGAAGGTGGCATCAAGGCCCGCAAGGGAGAGAACCTGATCTTCTCGAAACCACCTTCAACCATCAGCGGGCCTTTCGATGACATCGTCCGGCCAAGGGGCTGTGAACTACTCGACTACGAAATAGAACTGGCACTGATCTTCAAACAGGATCTACCGCCGCATACGCAGGTTACCGCCGACAACCTTCTCGACTACGTGGGTGGATTTACCCTAACAAATGATGTGTCAGCACGTGACTTCATGTTTGGCGCGCCCATGCTGCAGTGGTTCAAAGGCAAAGGTCAACGCACGTTTTGCCCAACGGGGCCAATACTTTATCTGCTCGACGCCACCGAGGTGGGTCTGTTGTCTGATCTGCAGCTGACACTCAGCTTGAATGGTGAAGTCCGGCAGGATGCAACAACAGATCAACTCATCTTCAAGCCCGAGGAAACGCTGACTGAACTCGCCGCGATCACCGACGTCAGCAAAGGCGACATGCTGCTAACGGGTACTCCGGGCGGTGTCATCCTGAACGCCAACCTCAAGGTTGGGATGGCCATTCTGCTGAACTTTACCAATGATGAAAAGCGACGAAAAAAGCTGGTGCAGTCACAGCAATCGGTACGATACCTGCAACCGGGCGACAAGTTGACCCTGAGTCTGAAAAGCAAAGACGGGTTGCGAGAATTTGGCGCTCAGAACAACGAGGTCCGCGATGCAACTCGATGAAGCAGAGATCAAAACCAGGGAAGTCATGGCCTGGAAGGGTTTGCACCTTTTTCATTTCGACCAGTCATCCTGCTCACAGAAAGTGCGCATTCTTCTGCGGGAACTGGGTATCGACTTCGCACCACACCCCATCAACTTGATGCGCGGCGAGCAACGTTCTGACTGGTATCTGGGCATCAATGCGCGCGGACAGGTGCCGGTACTAGTTCATGACGGCACTGTCCATATCGAAAGCAATGACATCATTGAGTATCTCGATCAGCAATTCGCATCAACCGAAAGTTCTTTCCTTCCAACCACCGACACTGAACGCCGGAGGATGCGCGATCTCATGGACCTCGAAGATCAACTCCACCAGGACCTTCGAATCGTCACCTTCACTTACCTTGCGCCCGACCTTGACAATCATGCGCCCTCACCTGACGACAGTTTTGATTTCATTGAGCGTTTTCGGAATGCATTCACGGAACTGGATGGTCTACTCCAGGCCCAACCCTATCTGCTCGGCGAACGGATAACCCTGGCGGATATTTCGTGGTTCATCACACTACATCGGCTCAACCTGGCCGGGTACCCGCTGCATGACCACCCGAACTTGTATGAATATTTCACACGCATCGCTCAGCGACCAACCTTTCGTCAGGAGGTCGTGGCCGGACCACTCCTGCTACGCCTTGCCAGTTCTATTTATCGGCGCCTGAACCGATTGTTCCGGCATTCATTGCCTCGTGACTACCGGCGCTGGCGCAGTGAACAGCCCACTGCCTGATCGCAATTCAACTGGAAGACCTATCATGTCAAATACCCCAAGACTCACCCTCTCCCACGCAACCCTTGCGGTAAAAAATTTCGACGACACGCTGGCCTTCTATCGCGACGTGCTCGGTTTCCTTGTCACCAATGAGGGCGACGTTCCAAATGGGGCAAGGTTATGTTTTATCAGCCAGGATCCGAACAACCACCACCAGATTGTTCTGATAGAAGGCGAAGAATTGTCAAGCCACGGCTTTGTTCTGGCAGACCACCTGGCGTTTCGCACCGGGGGTCTTGACGACCTTCGCGTGCTGCGCGAAAAACTGAACTCGGCGGGTGTCCACCCGATTCTGCCGATCTGCCACGGCAACGCCTGGTCGCTGTACTTTAGTGATCCTGAAGGCAATGGTCTCGAGTGCTTTGTCGATACCCCCTTCCACGTCGCACAGCCTTTCGCCAACGATTTTGACCTGGATCAATCCAACGAGGAGATCGCCGAAGCCACGCAATCACTGATCGAATCGGAACCGGAGTTTCAAACGATGGCAGAGTGGCGTTCTTCGTTCCAAGCGCGCCTCGGTTGAGCCGAGCGCGCTCTGCGAGTTATGCCACCCACCCCTACTCGGCGTAGTTGGGGCTCTAGATCGGGATCCACGCTATACGGCGGGGTTCCCAATCCAACTAGAACAAGCTAATGATCTCCGTGGCAGACGCCGCTACGGTCTTACCTTTGTCGGCACCTACGGTCGGAAAATCGATCAATCATCTGGTCGATCTAGGGATACTGGTAGAACCGGAAAGCGCCGCGACCGAATTTTCGTTTATGAGACGTATATGGAAACCCTGAGTCAGGGTACGGGGCCCCTGCTTCAGCGCTAACCACCTATCAGTTTTTCCCCAGCGCTTGATAGGAAACATCGTCACGGTCGATGCGCCCGACCGCAAGATCGGCGAAGAACGACCCTTGCCAGTCGACCGTAGACGGCATATTGCGATTCCAATCCATCACATAGAGGCGGTGTGCAATCTTCCATTCACCGTCGCGGCGCTCGAACCGATCCAGATATCGTCCACCTACCATCGCGGCCGTCATGCCGTCATCGGTTTCCGCGTCAATGAAGGTGAGATTGTACGATTCAACCCGGGCTTCGTTGAGACCAACGAACTCAATCAGCGCGTGATCGACCCGATGCGTCTGCTGATGCACGCCGATGGATGCGTCGAACGGACCAATGAACTCGGCGAATTCCCAGGCATTGCCATTGAAAATGCCATGATCATCCGTCGCATCCGCGTGGTACGCGCTCTTCAGGAGTTCCACATCTAATCGATCCACACCGCGCGAATAACGCATCAGACAATCGTAAATCGCCTGACGATCCTTGAGTCGTTGGATATCTTCTTCGCTGACGCTCATTTCAAGAACGTGTACACGGAATCACTCCTGTCGCGGCGACCGCGCGCCTTCAGATCCCCGTACATCCCTTCATCCCATTCCGAAGTATTCGGCTCATTCTGGTTCCAGTCCATAACGAACATACGGTGGGCGATCTTCCACACCCCGTCTCGCCGCTCGTACCGGTCCAGGTAGCGGCCAACCAGCAGGGTGTCCATCGGGCCTTGATCCTCCTCGATGGTGAGATATGCAAACACGTAAATTTCGCCGGTGGCCGTATCGCCGCCTACCTCAATCAGCTGATTGCCGATGCAGTGGTAGGTGCGCTCCATCGTCCGCAGGTGGGCGAAGGTGTTGTCCACGAAGCCGCTGGTGGGTCCGTTGTACGTGCCGAACTCCACTGTTGCGTCCGGGTGAAAGACACGCGGCAATATCTCCTCGTCCAATCGGTCGACAGCGCGGCAATACAACATGCTCAAATCTCGAATGGCTTGCTTTGCAACCGCGTCGCTCAGTTCCGTGTCAGACATACTTTGCGCCTCGGATACCCACGTCAAACTTGTATACCCGACGAGGATCCTGACCGCAACACATTACAGCGGATCTCCACCAAGCACTGCCGGCGTTTCGCAATACGTGGTCAAAATATGCTGCTGGTGCTCTCCGATCCTCGGCGTAAGCACCTCGGCGACCGCCGGAATCTCCGCGTTCCTTGCAAAATATTTCATCATGCCCTTGTTCTGTCGCGTTAATGGCATGATCTCCTGCGGCGGCGAAACCACACTGATACTGAGCGTTGCCCAGTAAATGTCGGCGGCGGTGAGCGCATCACCTATCAGGTATCGGGAACCCTGTTGCTTCTGTGCTTCAAGGCGGCGATCTATGAACGCGAGAACCTCCGCCATTTTTCTGGGTGCCTCAGCACTCGCCTGCTCGTTGTAGCCATACTTTCGGCCCAACGGGCTGTCGCCGAGAATTCGCATGTTCCAGATAAACCCATCTTCAGCCAACACAATTGCGCACAGACCGAACATATCGACGCGGAGGGAAACATCGGCGGGTATCAGCTTCGGTGCACCGGGAGCACCAATCCGTTCCGCCAGCGCGAGCTGTTCGATCCACACATTCCGCGGCCGCTCCGCATCGTGAAACATTGTCGGCAAACTCGTCTGACTGGTGAGTTTGTACAGCTCTGCCTGCCGATCTTCTCCGGTGGCTTCGTCGATGCCCATCATCGGATGCAGCGCGCGGATCAACGGTATGCCCTTCACGTAACAGATGTTTTTCAACGCTTCCGAAAAGATCGCCGGAATACCGGGAATGAACGTTACCCGCGTTCCGGTCGTCATCGCTGCAGCTTGTTCCAGCGTAATGAAATCAGGACTTGATTGTGCTTGCGTTTCGGACATGCGCGCTCTCCTTGGATGCCTATCGAACCGCTTGATGGCGGGAATTCGTTGTGAGAAACAACAAAATACAACAAACTCAGTGCTATTGTATGCTCACCGCTACGGAGTCCGAGCTATGACCGACGCACCCCGGCACCTGCCCGCCAACGCTGCGACAGAAGAGATCCTGGAAGCACTCGACGCCGATGGAGGGGTGATCATTGATCATGCCATGCCCGACAACATGGTCGACGGAATTCTGGAAGAGCTGAATCCGTACATTGCGGCAACAACCCCAGTTAACGACGACTTTGCCGGTCACCACACCACGCGAACCCGCGGCCTTGTCGTAAAATCGGCCGCCGTTCGTGAACTAGTCGTTAGCCCTCTTCTACTCGGTGTCGCCGAATCATTTCTTGCGCCTTATACAGACAAGATTCAACTCAACCTCACACAGATAATCCGATTGCTCCCCGGTGAGACTGCCCAGGAACTGCACCGCGACCGGTTTATCTGGAGCAAAAACTTGCCCCGCGAGATCGAACCGCAGTTGAACAGCATCTGGGCGTTGTCGGACTTCACCGAGGAAAACGGAGCCACGCGACTCGTGCCCGGTAGCCACCGGTGGGATTGGGGCCGAACCGCGTCCGAAGACGAGGTGGTTCAGGCAGCCATGCAACGCGGGTCCGTGCTGATCTATACCGGCAGCGTGATGCACGCCGGCGGCGAGAACCGCTCTAATCAGGACCGTATCGCGCTAAATGTAACCTACTGCAATGGTTGGCTGCGCCAGGAGGAGAACCAATATCTAACCTGCCCGCCCGACGCAGCGCAGGAGTTTAGCCCCCAACTGCGAGCATTGCTCGGATACACAATGGCGAACTACGCCCTCGGCTACTTTTCGCCCACCGAGTTTCAAGCAGGCCGGCCAGACACGCAGCCTCCTGAACTCATGTTCGCTGACGGCGAAGACCTGATTGGGCAGCTACTTCCGAAACCCGAGACGTTCTGACACCAGCGTACCCGGATGGATTGGGCTTAACGAGTCTAGCGGAGGCCGATCCCGCTACGTTTTCGGCGGCAGCAACCTGCCCTGCTCGTCGCGCACCTCCGCCCCGACTACGCGAGCGCGTCCGTCACCGAACGGTTGATCCCGTTGAGTGACCGCTTCCTTCACACCCTCCGCCGCGATCAACCTGAACGCATCGCGCACCGCGCGGGACGTGTGCGCACGGGCGTCGTTCTCTGCCGCCAGGCGCTGCAGCGTGTGCGCACCCATCAGATCCATACCCAGATTGATGATGCGCTTGTTGGCCGACAATAGCTCGGAATCCACCAACGCAAGACGGTCGCCCAGACCCTCCACCTCCTGTGCGAGCAGGTCTTCCGGAACAGACTTCATTACCAATCCGATTCGCGCTGCGTCCTCGCCGCTCACCACATCGCCAGTGAGGAGCAATCGCTTCGCCCATTGCGGACCGCAGTGGTAGAGCCACATCTGATTCGGCGCCGCACCCATGCTTCGAGTTGCCGGGAAGCCTATGGTGGCGTTGTCTGCCGCAATCAGCATGTCGCAGTACAGCGCGAGATCGGTGCCGCCGGCCAGACAGTGCCCATGGATCTGTGCGATGGACGGTTTGTGCATCTCGGCAAGCGTGCGCATGCAACGTTGCAGCCACTCAATACCCCACGCGTCATCATCAAAGCCGCGGCCTTGCCGGCGCTCGACGTCATCACCCGGCGTTCGTTGGCCGGGCGTGAGATCGTATCCCGCGCAGAATCCGGTTCCCGCGCCACGCAGAATCACGCAGTGCACGGACTTATCGTCGTCGGCTTCCCAAAGCGCATCACGCAGTTCTTCGAGCAACGCCCGAGACATCGCATTGCGCCGCTCCGGCCGATTCAGCGTAATGCGGGCCTTGCCCGCGTCCGTTTCGTAGATGATGTTGTCAAAGCTTGCGTGCGCCACTGATATCCCCTGTTGGTATGTTCGACTGGGTGAGCGAGTAAACGAGCGCCCTAAGGCCGCACCTCGTAGTACAGGTTGCTTGGATCGTCGAAGTCGTGCGCGACGAATCGCGTGAAGCCCGCGTCCCGTACCATCTGCTCGGCCACTTCCGGATTGAACCCCAGCGTGCCGAGTCCGGCGCCATCGGGCTCGGACAGCGCGGACGACATGCACGCCGAAACCGAAAAGCCGTAGAACATTGCGAGCATGGGGTTGCGCATATTCTGTTTGAAATCGGGGGTGCTGCGTATGTCTTTGATGAGCCAGGTGCCGTCAGGCTTCATCGCGCGCCTGATCCGCGCAATCACCTCGGCCGGGTGCGTCATGTCGTGAATGCAGTCGAACGTGATCAGAAAATCGAAGGTGGGCTCTGCAGGAAGGTCTTCCCCGCCCGCAACATGCAATTGCACATTGTTAGCGCCGTATTCTTCGACCTTGGCTTGACACCGATCGATCGCGTGCTGGCTCGGATCGTACCCATGGAACGTGGAACTCGGAAACGCCCGAGCGAGCGTCAGCAGAGCAATGCCGCCGCCACAGCCCACATCGGCGCCCACCGCGCCCGCTTCGAGTCTTTCAACAACGCCATCGAGCGCGGGGAGGATGTTTGGAACGAGTTCCTGCCGTGTCCATGGACCCAGCATGCGCTCCGTGCGGTGCGCCGCATTGGGTCCAAGCTCTTCATAGGACAAGCCGATACCGGTACGGAAGGCGTCCACCAGCTTGTCCACGGTTTCCGGTGGTGTCTGCCCCGCAAACGCTCCGGCCGCGAACGCGAGGCTCGACTCTTCGTCCGCGAGCACCGCTGCACCCTCATCCGACAGCTCGAACCGGTCGCCGTCATGGTAGTCGAGCAACCGAGCGGCCGCCTGGCCTCGGAGCCACTCCAGCAGCCAGCGCTCCTGCAGACCTGTGCGGGCGGCAAACTCAGCAGCCGTGACCGGACCGGCACCTGCGAGCGACTGATACAAGCCCAGACGGTCGCCGATGTGAATCATCAGCGACACGATCTCGCCCTGTTTGAAGTTCCACACGTTGAAGGAGTAGCGCTTCAACGCATCCGGATCGATCGTTCTCTCCGCTTTGGTCATGGTCCTGTCCCCTGTTGTTTACCCTACCGGCTAAAGTGGCACTGATACGAAAGCGATTCAAATCGATTTCTCAGCCGCGGCAGTCCGCCGCGCCGCCAGCTCCACCTGTATCTGTTCCACCCGCGCACGGTCGAGCCGATATCCCAGATAGAACATCAGGATCAGCAGTCCAATGAGCGATGTGAGGGGACCCGCCACCAACCCGAGCCGGAAGATCGCATCGGCACTTACCTCGCCCGCCGCCACACCCCGTGGAAACGAAATCAGGTCCAGCGCCACACCGCCGAGAATAGTTGCGGTTGCTCCTCCGGCCTTCATAGAGAACGAGCGGGCGGAGAATATGATGCCCTCCTGGCGCTCACCGGTAATCAGTTCCTGTTCATCGGCAACGTCAGCGAACATGGAGTTCAACGTGATCATCACCGCGGGGCTACACAGACCGCTGATAAACACGAAGCTCAACAACAGCGCCAACAGTTCCGGCGTGCCATTGGGCGGCAGCCAGTCGGTGAATAGACGCAAACAGATCATGGTGTTGTTGGCGATGATGATCACAATGGACAGTCCAATCAGCGTATGCCGGCGCTCGAAGCGACGCGCGAGCAATGGGGCCAGAAGTACCGACAACGGAAGCGCTGCAAGATGCATCGGACCGACCCAGCGCATGCTCTCCGTCTGCATGCCCCAGAAGTGGACGTACATGAAAACCATGAGGCCCATCTCGACGCCCAGCATGATGACTGCACAGAACAGTCCGCCCACCAGAAACCGATAGGAGCGATTGCGAAACGCAACCATGATCTCGCGCGCCACGCGCGTCGGCGTGAACGGCTCCGTATGCTGAAACACGGCCCTGGGTAAATACGGAATCTCCCTCGCCGTACCTAGCACGCAAAGCGTAATGGCAACGGCAACGATGGCGGCGGCCGTTAACGAAAACGGCAAATAGCCATCGGCATTGAGCATTCCGTGCGAATGCGCTTCGGTCGTCGGGAAATACAGCGTGAACATCACGAACGCGAGCCCCTGAATTCCGAGCGTTCCGAACAGCTGGCTGTAGCTAAAAATGCGCGGGCGGTCGAGGTAGTCTCTCGCCATCTCGGCGCCCAACGCGAGGTGCGGAATGCGATACAACGTGAGGAACGTGCGGGTCGCAACCGCCCACACGGTTAACCAGCCGAAGTAGAACCATTCCGACATCTCAGCTGGTGGGTTGAAGAGCGCAATCAAGCTCAACCCGAGCGGAATCGCCGATCCGGCCATCAACGGATGGCGGCGGCCCCAGCGGGTTTTCAAACGGTCTGATATGGATCCTACAAGCGGATCCGACACCGCATCGCAGAAAAGCGCAATTCCGAGGGCCAAACCGGTGAGCGTACCCGGCACCTGAAGAATCTGGTTGTAGAAGAACAGCACAAACGTGTTGAAAACTGCGAGCGTGGTGCCTTCCGCAAGCTCACCGACGCCGAAGCCGAGCTTCGAGCGGAAGGGCAACCTGCGGGCGGCCCCCGTGTCGTGCACATCTTCCCGCATATTCTTGTTGCTTATTCGATTCCCTGGGAGAGTAGCACAGGGAGCCACCGGCGCGATGGTGCGTCATCTGGTCGCGACGGGCGCATAGATAGGGCCTCTACATCGACACACCCTGCGAGCACGATGATCCCGTACTGTGGATTTCCGCTACCCAAGGAAACCCGGATGAGGGAAACCACGGATCTCTTTGCCGCATTCAACCATTTACCTTGAGTCGATCAGGGACTGCAATGGTTTCCAGTGCCACCGTCTACGTCCAACACTGCATCAGCCGCCAACGCCCGTAACGATCAGATCGTTACGCTCGCGGCGCGAGGCCTGAAGAAGATATACCAGACTGGCACCGTAGAGATCCAGGCACTCGCGGGTGTCGATCTGGACCTCTTTCGATCCGAGCTCGTGGTTCTGGTAGGGGCATCGGGTAGCGGAAAATCCACGCTCCTGAACATTCTGGGAGGCCTCGACACGCCCACCGAAGGCCAGGTCTCGTTCAACGGCAAGCCGTTAGCCCTGGACGACGAAGCCACGCTCACCCGGTTTCGGCGCCAACACGTGGGTTTTGTTTTTCAGTTCTACAACCTCATTGCGAGTCTTACCGCGGGTGAAAACGTAGCGCTGGTCACCGAGATTTCGCCGGATCCGATTGCGCCCGAAGATGCCCTCGCACTCGTGGGCCTGGGCGACCGCGTGAATGCCTTTCCGGCGGAACTATCAGGCGGCGAACAACAGCGGGTTGCAATCGCCCGCGCGATCGCGAAGCAGCCCGACATTCTATTGTGCGACGAACCGACCGGCGCACTGGACAGCAAAACAGGAATCCTGGTGCTGGAAGCAATCGCGCAGGTGAATCGCGAGCTGGGCACTACAACCGCGCTGATCACGCACAATCGGGCCATAGCGGATATGGCAGACCGGGTCTTTCAGTTCATGGACGGCAAGATCGTAAGCACCATCGTCAATGAGCGCAGGTGCGACGTGCGCGAGCTGTCCTGGTAGGGCCGTTGGGATATGGCACTGAACAGTCTCAACCTGAAGCTCGTCCGGGACCTGAAGCGCATGCGCGGACAGTGCGTGGCAATTGCTCTGGTGGTCGGCTCCGGCGTTGCGGTGCTTGTGATGTCGCTGACCGCCATGAAGGCGATGACGGACAGCGCAGACGCCTACTACGAGCGCTATCGATTCGCCGACGCGTTTGCGCTAGCCGTACGCGCCCCGCTCGGACTGGCCGCAGAGATTCGCGCATTGCCCGGCGTACACCTGGCCGAAACACGCATCGTGAAGTACACGACCCTCGACGTCGAAGACTTCGACGAGCCGGTCACAGCCGCATTGGTATCCGTTCCAGAAAACCATCAGCCGCTGCTGAACCGTCTGGTGATTCGTTCCGGACGCTATCTGCAATCCGGAGATCACTTGCGCGTAGTGGTGAACGAACCATTCGCCGAAGAACATGGCCTCGAAACCGGTGACACCTTCACCGCACTGTTAAACGGCAACAAACGCACGCTGCGCATCGTCGGTTTAGCGCTGTCGCCCGAGTACGTATACGCACTGGGTCCAGGCAACCTGATGCCTGATGCCAAACGCTTCGGCGTCGTGTGGATGAGCCACGATACGCTGAGCGCCGTCTACGACATGAAAGGCGCGTTCAACAGTGTGGCAGTCAGCACCGATGCGCGCGCGCACATGCCCACGCTGTTGAAGTCGATTGATGCGTTGCTGAAACCCTATGGCGGCAGCGGCGCGCACGATCGCTCGGACCAGCTATCCAACTGGTTCGTAACGAACGAGATCCAGCAGCTGCGCAGCATCGCGAGCATTCTGCCGCCCATCTTTCTCGTGGTAGCGGCGTTTCTCACCAATCTGGTGCTGGTGCGGTTGGTATTTACCGAACGTACCGAAATCGGCTTACTCAAGGCTTTCGGTTACTCGCATGCTGCGGTCGGCTGGCACTACATGAAGTTTGTGCTGGTGGTTTGCGCGCTGGGCATTGCAATGGGTTGGGTCGCAGGCTCTGCGCTCGGCCAATGGATGACTCGCGTCTATGCGGACCTGTTTCGCTTTCCGGTGCTCGTGTACGCCCCGGAACCCGCCGTCTACCTGATCAGCGCGGCGCTCAGCGTGGCGTCGTCATTGATCGGCGCAGCGATTGCGGTGCGTGCCGCGGCCACGCTGCCACCGGCCGAGGCCATGCGACCACCGGTGCCACCGGCATTCCGGGCGAGTAGAAACGGTCTCGCCAGGGCCTTCGCCTGGATCGATCAACCCACCAGGATAATCTTTCGACAGGTTTTCAGGCGCCCGCTGAGAGCTCTGATAACCAGCTTCGGCGTAGCTGCGGCCGTGGGATTGCTGGTTGTGAGTCTGCAGTGGATCGACGCAATTCAGTTTCTGGTTCTGGACTTCTTCAACAATCAGCAGCGCCAGGATGTGATGGTGACTCTCGTTGACACGGTCGATGATGAGATCGCCACAGAAACCAAGCGGCTTCCGGGCGTGATGGCGGTTGAGGCACACCGGTACGTCGACACAATGCTTCACGTCGGGCACAGGAGTCATCGCGAAGCGCTAGCGGGGCTACCTGGCCGCGGTGGCTTACAGGTTCTGTCCGATCGTTACGGCCAGGAGTTGAGTCTACCAAGCCACGGATTGCTGGTGTCGAGCGCGCTCGCCGACATCCTCGAGATACAGGTGGGAGATACCGTCAACGTCGAAGTACTGGAGGGTCGCCGACCAACGGTGCAGGTGCGGGTTGCCGCGATATTCGAAACGCTTATCGGCACACCCGTGTACATGCATATCGACGCGCTCAATCGCTTGTTGTCGGAGCCGGATACCGCAAACGTACTTCTTCTTGCAACAGACGAGCTGCAGGAATCAACCCTGTTCGAGCGGTTGAACGAACTGCCGACGGTCGCCGGTGTCGTTCTCAAACGGGCAGCAATCAATCTGTTCAACCAAACGGTCGGAGAATCCATCTATGTGATGGTCGGTTTCTACACCGCGTTCGCCGCTTCACTCGCGTTTGGAGTGATCTACAACAACATGCGAATTGCGCTCTCCGAACGCGGCCGTGAACTGGCAACGATGCGCGTCCTGGGTTTTCAAACCTCGGAAGTCGCCTACATGCTGTTCGGCGAGGCCGCGGTGCTGACGCTGATTGGCTTACCCGTTGGCTGCCTGTTCGGCTGGGGGCTCGCGCACCTGGTCGCACTCAGTTTTCAGACTGAGCTGTTCCGCATACCGGTGTCCATCAAGCCTCTCACCTATGGCTACGCAGTAGTGGTCGTACTGGTAGCCGCCGTAATTTCCGCATTGCCAGTGGCGCATCGCTTAACGCGTTTCAATCTAGTTTCCGTTCTGAAGACTCGGGAGTAGCTCCATGCCAAATCAAGTAACCGTGAAACGATTCGGGTTCTGGGCGCTACCGGCCCTCGCGCTCATTCTGGGCGGTGTACTGGCGTTCACACCGCGCGCTGAACCTGTCGACATTGTTCAGACACGCACCGCACCCATGCGTGTTTCCATCGACGAGGAAGGCGAAACCCGCGTGAAGGACATCTTCACCATCGCAGCGCCGATCAACGGTCGACTACTGCGCACGCCGCTGAGGGTAGGTGACGCGGTGGTGGCCGACGAAACCATCGTGGTGGAGATTGAGCCGAGCGACCCGGACTTTCTGGATGAACGCGCTGCGGCCAGCAGCGCCGCTGCACGAGACGCAGCCGCCGCTGCGCTGGAACTCGCCACCGCAGAACTCAAACAGGCAGAAGCGGAAAAGCGTTTCGCTCTGGCAGAGGTAAAGCGCGCTCGGGAGCTCTACGCGCAGGGCACGTTGCCGAAGCAACGCGTCGATGACGCTGAACGGGTTGCGTCGGCCAGCACTGCCCGCGTGGAAGCCGGTACCGCCAATGTGAAACTTCGTCGCTATGAGCTCAATCGCGCGAAGGCTGCACTGATATCACCGGCCGACGTCATTGCGCAGAACAAGCCCTGCGCCTGCGTAACCATCCGCTCTCCGGTAAGCGGCAAAGTGCTGCAGATTTACCAGGAAAGCGAAACCATCGTTCGCTCGGGCGCCCCGCTGATCGATATAGGCGACCCGAGTAAACTCGAAGTTGTTGCCGACCTGCTGTCACGCGACGCGGTGCAGGTACGACCCAGCCAGAAAGTGGTTATCGACGGTTGGGGAGGGCCCTACCCCCTGAGCGGCGAAGTCCGGCGCGTGGAACCCTATGGGTTCAAGAAGGTATCAGCGCTTGGGATCGAAGAACAACGTGTGAACGTGCTGATGGATCTCACGGATCCACACGACCGCTGGCAGACGCTGGGTCATGGATATCAGTTGGATGTGCACATCATTCAGTGGGAGGCCGAGGCTGTCCTGCAAGTGCCGCTGACCGCGTTGTTCCGTTCGGACGACGGATGGGCGCTATTTGCGGTGGCGGACGGGCGGGCACAGCAGCGAACGGTGGAGATCGGCCACACCGCCGGTTTGAGCGCCGAGGTGCTGAGCGGCCTGAACGACGGTGACCCGATTGTGCTGCACCCGAGCATGCGATTGAGGGACGGAATACGTGTGCAGCAACGTTAGTAACATGTTGGGGTCAGAACAAAGGGACAGAATAAATTGGGGTCAGAGTAAGGGGACAGAGTCGAGACTCTGTCCCCTTACTCTGACCCCAATTTATTCTGTCCCTTTGTTCTGACCCCAGGCTTCCCAGGCTTCCCAGGCTTCCTTACGGCTTTGCCATCCACGCGTTGTACAGTTCGTGGAAATGCCGCGGCTTCGTCTCTCCGTAGTTGGCGAAGATCACCTCGTCGAGCGAGTGCAATCCTTTCTGCACGTAGGGAAGATTGAGGGTGTCCTGGTTAAACACCTTCGCAAGAGGGCCGAGCTCCGGCGCGTCCACGTAGTCGTCATCCAGATCCAGCCAGTGCATCTTGGCCGCAGGCGGCCGGGGTTCGCCTGCCGGTGCCGGCAACATGAAAAGGCACTCGTGGATGCACTCTTCCGGATTGTCGCCATACGGACGGAAGCGATAGAAGATCTGATTGAATGATCCCCAGGGACTGATGTTCGGAAACACGCTGTAGTAGATCGGGTCGAGCAGCTCAGCATCGCTGACGCTGTCCATAACATCGCCCAACGTTTTGCGGAATGCCTCGCGACGCACCGCGGCAGACTTCGCGCGTTTTTCGGCGAAATCTCCTGTCATCACATCAGATGGCAGTTCGTCCATGCCGTCGATCAGACGGCCTCCCACCCAATTGCACAGATGAATGTCTGCATGGAAATGATCACCGTCCAGATGGTTGCCACGGTCGTCGAAAAAACCAACGAGATTGTTCCCCGTCGTCACTTTAACGCGGCCTTGTTCAACGCGTTCGTAGATGTGGCCCGTGAGTTCATGGCGCTGCTTCGTAAAAGGCGTCGCTTCCATGTACGGATTTTCTGCAAGCCACGACGGCACGTGGGGACTGCCCACATGGTGCGCGGACAACGCTCGGGAGAAGTTGCCAAACACATCGTATTTGGAGTTGGCGCATCCCAGTGTGCTTAGCAACGTAGGGTGCGTGGCCACCGAGTGATAGGCTTCTGCAAACGCTTCGTGCGCGGCCTTCCAGTTGCAAGGCAGCCGCTTGGCCACGTGCGCCGCCTTGTATCGCCGCTCCATCGGCACCAACGTCATGTGCTCGTCCAGATTTCCCAGAAAGTCTTCCAGCGGCTCGCAATTCGGATCGGGGTTGATAAACACAAAACCACCCCACCTGCCCACTTTCACCCGCCGCAACGAATGCGTCGCCTTCGAGACTGTCGGAAAGTCCCAGTGACACGGCACCTCCTGCAGGTCTCCTTCCAGCCCCCACGACCAGCCGTGGAACGGGCAGCGCAGGTTATGCAGACCCTGCTCGTTCTGGTGCAGCAATTGCCGTCCGCGGTGCAGGCACGCGTTGGGGAACGCGTGAAATTCGTCCGGCGCGCTCCGCACCACAATGTAGGACAGATCCGCTATGTCGTAGACGATTGCATCACCGACTTGCGGGATGTCGTCCTCGTGGCACGCCATCTGCCAGACGCGTTTCCACAGTTTTTCCTTCTCCTGCTCGAACACGTCCCTGCTGTAGTAGACCTTCGGATCGACAATCGTGGGGCCAGGCGGCATCGGGCTGTCCGCCCTGAGAATGTCCCGCACCGGATGCGAATCTCTGTCGAGCACCTCGTTGTAACTCACGCCCGCAGATCGATCCGTTCCGGTAACCGTTTCCACCATCGTTCATTCCTCCCGTCGACTCTGCACGCAGCAGGGCGGCCGCGGCCCCGCAAAGAAAAGGTCTATCACGCCCCTGCTGAGGCCTGATCGCAATAGAGGGATTCCCGTATTCGAAGGGCAGGACTACCCGGAGTAACGGATCCGCCGATATTGATTTGCGCATCCACCGGACAGATCATCCGCACTCCGAAAGAGTCGAAGCAGGCACCCATGGCCGCAACAGAGCCTGGTCGCGCGCCCTCCTCCGGTCAGAGCACGCCGGCGGACATCATGCACTTCCTGAACGAGCCGCTGATTACGATTGCGGAGCGTTCGATATCGCCCGCAAAGATCCTGCTGGTGCTGCTTACCGTCGTCGTCGGCTACCTGTTCGTGCGCTGGCTCGAACGCTTCACCGCGTCACGCATGTCGGCACGCCAGCTCAATCCGGACCTCGTGCATCTGGTGCGCCGCCTGGTGCTGGTGCTCGGCGTACTGATTCTGGCGTTCACTACCCTCGATCTTCTCGATATTCCACTCACCGCGTTCGCGTTTGTATCCGGTGCGGTAGCGATAGGCGTGGGCTTCGGCGCGCAGAACATCATCAACAACTTCATCAGCGGCTGGATTCTGATGTGGGAACGGCCGATCCGCATCGGCGACTTTCTGGAACTGGACGCCACCACGCGCGGCACGGTCGAAGCGATCAACACGCGATCGACCCTCGTACGGCGGGTCGACGGCGTGCATCTGCTGGTTCCCAACAGTCACCTGCTGGAAAACACTGTGGTGAACTGGACGTTGATCGACCGGCGCATGCGAACGCTGATTCGCGTGGGGGTTGCCTACGGCACCCCCACCCGGCTGACGGCGGATCTGCTGATGCAGGCCGTACAGGAACGAAGTGACGTGCTACCGGACCCGAAACCCGTGGTGATCTTCGACGATTTCGGCGACAACGCGCTGATGTTCGACACCTATTACTGGGTCCACGCCATCGCTGACCGGGACCTGCGCGTGGTGCGCAGCGAGATCCGGCATCGCATTGCGGAACTGTTCGCCGAGAACGACATTACGATCGCCTTCCCGCAACGCGACGTGCACCTGGATACACTCGCGCCCCTTGAAGTGCATCTGAAGAACGCCACCAGCGCCGAGCCCCCACAACCTTCCACATAGCAGGTTAGGCCGGCGCGCTACAACCAGCGCTTCCAGCGCATCACCAGAATCAGCGCGACGGCCAGCGCCGCCATCACCCACGCAACCGCAACGAATCCGTTTGGATCTTCGACACCGGGCAACCCTGCCACATTCATCCCAAACACGCCCGTCAGGAAGCTTAATGGCAGAAAGATGGTTGCTACGATCGACAGCAGGTAGGTACGCGCATTCTGTTCCTGAGCGATCCGGTTGGCGAGTTCCTCCTGCAGCACAAGCGCCTGCTCACGCGCGAGTTCCAGGTCTTCCACATACCGCGTCATACGATCAGATTGGTGCTGCAGCGCAAACGCTTCCTCCCTGGACAGGTTCGGCAACCCATACAGTGCATTCAGTGCATCACGTTGCGGCGCGAGAAAGCGGCGAATGGCGGCGGTCTCCCGTCTCAAACCCGTGATCTCGCGGCGCTGTACGCGGTCGTTCGACTCCACGGATTCGAGCGCCTCCGTACGCGCCTCGATTTCGTCCACCGCATCCCCGATACGTTCCGCAAGCCGGGTTACCAGCGACACGAGAAACTCACCAATGGTTCGCGGCCCGATGCCCTCGGACAATGAATCCGCAACGTCCTGAACCGACATCAACCGGCGTTTGCGGGCCGATATGATCCGATCCGGTTGCAACCACAGCCGCACCGACACCATATCTTCCGGATCCGCTCCGGGCGTCAGATTCACACCGCGCAGCGCAATCAGTACGCCCTCGGGAAATCGCATCACCCTCGGCCGAGTCTCCGCCTGAGTCATCGCATCGAGCACGCTGGGCGGCAGATTCTGGCCGCGAAGCCAGTCAACAGCATCAGGATGACTGTAGTCGATGTGCCACCAGAGCGGTTCCTGTTCGGTGCCCGTAGCACCCTCCTCGATCGGGCGCGCACCGCCCTGACCATTCAGTTGCAACGTCTGCAGAAAGAGATTCGGTTCGTCCACGCAATTCCCCGAGGGTTGGTATGCGAAAGAAAGTCACCCAGCCATCCGGCCCGATGTAGCATAGTTGAGCGCGCTACAGTTGATCCAGACCAGGTATCGCGACGCACGATTGGGGAGACAGATGATCGATTTGACCGCAGCAGACAACGCGATCGAGCGCCGTGCGCTTGAACTCTTCAAAGCCATGGACGACGGCGCGCTGGTCGAGCGGCTGACCGAACTCTGCACCGCCGACATGGTG
The DNA here is from genome assembly GCA_965216695.1 of Candidatus Azotimanducaceae bacterium. Classification (GTDB taxonomy): domain Bacteria; phylum Pseudomonadota; class Gammaproteobacteria; order Pseudomonadales; family Azotimanducaceae. The sequence continues at coordinate 2,043,807 of OZ244212.1, forward strand.
TGGGCCAACAGCGGCCTGCCGACACTGCACGGCCGCCAGGAGATTCTGGAGTTGATGGCGCAGGGCGGGTTTCGCACCCACATTCCGATCCTTGGCGAGATGACCCACTTCAGCGCCGATCTGATCCACATCGCGAGCCGCGGCCACGTTGTGTTTACGGAACGCATCGACCACCACTGGGCCGCGGACGGGCGCGATCTGATGACGCCGCACATTGCCGGAGTCATCGAAATCCGCAACGGCAAAGTGTGCGCGCTGCGAGACTTCTATGATGTGGCCTGCTACCAGCAGGCACCGCTTCCGGCGGATCCTGCGTACACCCTCGAGGCGCATCGCGCACGGCTGGCCAACACCTAGCCAGCAAACGCACGCTACGCCAGCCGCGATACCAGGTCTTTCTGCAACGAGCGGCACGCAGCTAGGAAGCACAGCCCCGTTGGCACCGCTAGACTAACCATGATCAGCAGCGCGCGCTGCAATCCATCGCGGGTCGCAACGCGGCAGGTCTCGGCGGTTTCTGCGCCCAATCGTGCCACCAGGTTATCGAAGACACCTTTGCAGTCCGCAACCGACAGGCTCCCTGCCACGTCCTGTGCCAACAGAAACGATCCCGCGAACGCATCCGACAGCGCGCCGGTTACCAGCGGCCCAAGACCGGAACCCAGCAGGTTGTTCATCAACAGGAACAACGCCACCGCAGTGGCACGACTCATGGCCGGGCTGATTCCCTGGATGATTGCGTACTGGTTGCCTAGATAGGTGTACATCAGCGTCGCCGCCACCGCGTGCGTTGCAACACCGACCGCGACGGTCGACGTGGACAGCGACACCAGATAAAACGGCAGCGACGCAATCAGCGCGACGCCCGGAATCCACGCCACCGCGTTCGCAAAGCGGGGCGACAGCCGTTCCGTAAACCAGCCCGCTGCAAACGAACCAATGCCCGCGCCCGTGGCCATCGGAAACACGAAGTAAATAGCCACGGTGCCCACAGACAACTCGTGCAATCGCTGAAAATGCGGCGCCTGAAAATTGGAGAGCGCGGCCCCGGTCATCGATGCAAGCAGCGAACCCACCGTAATCCACCAGAACGTCGGCTTGCCAAAAAGCCGCCGCGCCGTTGCGATCAGACCTTCGAGCACGGGTTCCTCCGACGACGGATCGTCCGAGAATCCTCGCGGCGGTTCGCGCGCCGTCATCCACAACAACACGGCAACCGGAATTCCGGGCAACGCGAAGAACATAAACGTATGCCGCCAGGAGAACGCGTCCGTAATCGGCCCACCGATCAGGTTTGCGCAGATACCACCGAGTGGCACGCCAATCCCGAAAATCGCCATCGCCTTCGCGCGACTCCTCGCCGGGTAGTAGTCGCTGAGCAGGCTGTTAGCGGGCGGTACGCAACCTGCCTCGCCAATGCTGAGGCCAATGCGAAACACCAGCAGCGAAACAAACCCCCACGCATATCCGCAAAGAAACGTCATCACCGACCAGACAAACAGACACACGGCAATGATGCGGACGCGATTCCAGCGCTCCGCCAGCCGCGCAATGGGAATGCCGGCGAGCGTATAGGTGAGCATAAAGCCGAAACCGCTCAACAGACCGAACTCCCAGTCTTTGAGCTGAAACTCGTCGATGATCGGTTGCGCGACCACCCCGATCAGTAGACGGTCGACTGCACTCAGGGTGTAAACAAGCGTGAGCAGGCCCAGCACGTACGCTCGATACCCCGGCGTGCCGAACGCGACGCCGGAGCGAGTGGCTTCCGTCATGCAGACCCCTGATCAGCTGCGGCGCCGGCATCGGCGCACGGTGGAGGTAGAAGCCTACCGCAATGCCAGCCAGACGAGAAAACTCGCCCCCGCTATCCACGCATACCAGGAGAACGCGAAGAAGCGTTGCGACTTGAGGAGCCAGACGAACAGCACCAGCGCCGCCAGCCCGCTAACGAACGCAGCGATGCCGCCCGCCAGAATACTGGACATAAGCTCGGGCGATGCGCTCGTGATCTCGGGCAGCAGCAGGATGGCCGCGCCCGCCATCGCAATCACACCGAGTAGAAATGAAAATTCAGCAGCAGCCAACGGCGCCATGCCCAACGCAAGCGCGGTGGCTACCGTGGTACCGCTTCGCGTGATGCCCGGCAGAATGGCGAACGCCTGGGCACAGCCGATGATCAGGGCGCCCTTCCACGTGGGTTCTTGCGCAGTACCGCGATCAATCGTGTACCGCGTAGACCAGACGATGAACCCGGTTACAAGCAGCAGACTGCCCGCCACCACGGGCGATGCGAACTGTTGCTCGATGAACGATCGCGCCAGAAGTGCAACCACGATTGCCGGAAGCGTCGCGACCGCCAGTTTCATCACGTAACGCCACGCCTCGCCCTCACCCGTGAACACACCCACGGTCAACGCTGTAACCCGTTTGAAGTAGAAAAGAACGATCGCGAACAGCGTCGCGACGTGCACCGCAACTTCGAACACAATTCCGCCGCCTGGCTCTGTACCGAGCAACGTCTGGGCCATTACCAGATGACCCGAACTCGACACCGGCAGAAATTCGGTGAGTCCCTGCACAATCCCGAGCAGTATCGAATTGAGAGTGTCCATAAGCGAATGGTACGGTGCGACGGCCGCCGTGTCTGTGCCGCCTGCCCGGTTTGCGTGCGCCCGAACAACGCCCAGAACCCTCCGGTTTCCAACGCGAGTCACTTAAGAGCAACGAATCAGACCTTTGGTACACTGCCGCCCCGCACCCGGGGTGTCCCGACCGTGCAGTATCAGGAGACACCTTGATCAACCTTCGTCACATCGCTTCGCCGCGCCGCTGGCGCGTTGCCAATCCGTCACCACGGCGCGGCGAGATCGAAATTGCGGGCTGGGACTTTGGCGGCGAAGGACCGCTTGCGTTGCTGCATCACGCCAACGGAATGTGCGCAGCCACCTGGGCCCTGGTCGCGAAGTCGCTTACAGAACGTTTCCGCGTGGTTGCCGTCGACGCCCGCGGCCACGGTGACTCGGAACACCTGCGCGTGCCGCAGGATTACGACTGGCGCTTCTTCGTCAGTGATCTGGCGGCCGTTGCGGCTGAACTTTTGAAAGAAACGCGCCAACCGCGCGTGGGTCTGGGCCTTGGAAGCTCGTTCGGCGGCATCATCACCGCTGGCGCGGAGGCCGCCCACAACGGGTTGTTCGAACGCATTCTCATGCTCGACCCACCCATTCACCCAACCCCCGAGCTGGCCGCGTCACTCGGCTATGCGCTGCCGCCGGAGTCTTCGAGCGGGCGTGCGCAACTGGTGGAGCAGACGCTCAAACGCCGCGCTACCTGGGACTCGAGAGAACAGGCACGCGAGGCCTGGAGAAACAAAGCACTCTTCGCCCCATGGCACGACGCGGCGTTCGATCTCTATCTCTCCGAAGGTCTGTCTGACCAATCGGATGGCACCGTTGCACTCAAGTGTCCGCCGGCGGTCGAGGCGCACATTTTCGAGTCGACCGGAAGCTTCGGTCCGGAAGAGTACGCGCCGAAAGTGCACATTCCGGCAAGGATCACGCGCGCGACCCAAGGTCACTTTCCAGCAGACTTCTTCAAGCTGGTAACCGGACTGTTTCCGCGGGGTGACTACCGCGAACTCGAAGGCGGGCACATGCTGCCGCTCGAGGTTCCTAACCGGGTGGTCGACCACGTGTTCGATTGGGTAGACGCCACCAACGATTGACCGCAGGCGCACCTGCTGTGTAGGTTTGGCGAACACTGTGGTGGAGAAAGCCTATGCCGGGGGGCGGAGGCGAGGCGGTCAAATACGTCGCACGAACCAAGTTCGGCCAGTCGGCAATTTCCGGGGCCGCCGTAGAAGGTGTGAAAGCCCTCAACGAAAACGCAGGAGCGCTGCTGGAAGGCGCGCTGGACATTTACCTGGCGGACCCGGACGACGACGCGCTGGACAATCCCCACTTCACGCAGAACGGTCACGACGGCCCATCACCCGAGTCGACCCGTTACCTGCTCGCAAAGAAGTCCCTCGGTTGGGCGGGTACGATTGCAACGAGCCTTGCCGACGCCGGCGGCATTACCAGCGGTGCCAGCGCGGCGCAGGACACGCTTGTGTGGTACCGCATCAACGCGCTGTTTCAACGGATGATTCCGAAATCACGCCGCGCCAAACCGCCGGAGTACGCGGCCTGGTATTCGTGGCAGGTTGCAAAGAAAGCCGTACCCGCGGGCAGCCTGGAAATTCAGTTGACGCGCATCATGCGGCAGAAACTCTACAGCGGCACCGGGGGCGCGGCCAAAGCGGGTATCGCTTTCGGTACCGGCGGTATGCTCGGCGTGTTCGTCAATGCCGCGACGAGCCAAGTGCAGGAGCACCTGGACGCGCTGTTCGGCCAGGACGTGAAAACGCTCGCCCAGGGGCTGCACTGGATGGCGTTTCGCGAACAGGCGGTAGGCCGGATCGCGGGCGGCGGCACCGGCCCCGCCAATCGAATTCTGGACACCATCTGGCAACAGTTCGCGTTGGGGCACGGCGGCATTGTGTCGCGCAAGGACATCGTCACGGAACCCAGGGGATGGCTGGTGGTCGCCGACCTTCTCAGTTGAAACCGACCTTCTCAGTTGAAACAGGGCCTCACGCCGGCAACGGAACTCATCGTAGTTTAAGAGGGTCCGACATCGCCGACGATCCGCCGGTGAGGATGCCCACCAGCACCTCGGGGAGAAGCTCGGCTTTTTCACAGACGATCCCGTCGCCCGACGGAGCGCACACGTCGCTCTGGCCATGGTCCGCCCAGTAACCGAGCAAGCCGATCCGCTCGAGCAGCGCCGGAAAACTGCGCGCCTGCGTGTAGTCCGTTTCCGGCATCCACAGCGGCCGAAGTTCGATCGCCTTGCCGCGATCGAGGCGCGACATATACAGGTCAATGGCCGTTTCTGCAGCACCCAGCCGCGCGCACATCCATATGGCAATCGGGTAGTCCTCCCGCTTGTCGTAGTGGTCCCTGATCTCCCCCGCCAACACCGGATCCGGACCGAGCCCCAGTTGCTGATTGCGCGCAAAACGCAGCAGCAGGTCCCGCTCAGCGTCGTCGCGCGCAAGCTCCGCGCCAATGTCCGCCGCGCCCGCGTCGCGTGCCGTAATCGCAGCCATAAAGCGGCCCATCTGCACCAAGGCGTTGCGATGCCCGAGGCTCCACAAGCGGTCGAACTGACGTGCGGCGGCCGCAATGTCGCCAAAGAAGAGCATCGTGTAACCAACGTTCACCTGGGGCGGCAGATACGCAGGATCGAGGTGCATGGTGTGACGAAACCGCCGGGCGGAGTCATGCTGCCGCCCTACGATCGCAAGAAACTCTCCGTACCAGTAATGGGCGGTTGCGCTGTTCGGGTTGCGGCGCAACGCCTCGACAAAGAGCGCTTCCGCGTCGGCCCAACGATTGGCGGCCTGTTCGAACGTGGCCAGAACGCTGTATGGCTCGGCAAGTGAGGGATCGAGTTGCAACGCTTTTTCAGCGGCGGGTTTCGCCAGTGCCCAGGTTGCATGACCGCGCGGTGAATATCCGGGATAGGACAGATACGCCGTGGCCAGAGCCGACCATGCTCGCGCAAACTTGGGATCGAGACTCACCGCCTCGTTCAACTGGTCGATCGCGGGTTGCAGCGGCATCAAACCGCGGCGATGCCAAACGAATCGCGCCCGAAGATATAACCTGAACGCCTCGGTATCCGGCGCATAGCGGGGTGTCGCATCCGAGCGGGAATCCACTCTGCGCACACCCAGTGCCGCACCGACCTCCGATGCAATGCGGTCCGTAATCTGCGGCAACGTCTCAACACGAAGCGGTTCGTCGACCCGCCACACCGTGTCTCCGCCAGGAGCGGTAACCAGCCTGGCCGATAACGTGAGTCCGTTGTCGGCACCGGCAATCCGCCCAACCACGAAACTCCCGACACGCAGTTGCTCACCCACTGAGCGCGCATCGATCGCATCGGATGTCATGCCCCGGGTCTGCGCGCGCGTCCTTACGTCGAACGCGCCGGATGTTGCCAACGTGAGCTGTATCTCGTCTGCGGCCCCTTCGGCGACGTAGTCGAGCGAGGGATCGCCGGTGGCGTTCTCGAACGGCAGGACCGCGATGGTGTGATCCGCAACGGAAGAACGTGCACCGCCCAGAAGCTGCCAGACCACAATCGCGACTAAGCAGGCGATCACCAACGCAACGGCATATCTTGCGCGCCGCGTTGAATCCGCCGCCGGGCGCACGCCTTGATCGTCGCCGCGAAACGAAACGTCCGGCGATAGCGGTCCGGTGGCAGTGACGGGCGTGTCAGCGTCGCCGACGTCCGCTATCAGTCGGTAGCCGAGCCGGCTCACCGTTTCGATATACGCGGGCGCCTTCGCGTCATCATCGAACGTTTTACGCAACAGAGTGATCACGCGGCTGACCGCGTTGTTGGTGACAACCGCACCCCGCCACACGTCACGGATGAGGTCGTCGATGGTTACCAGGTCGCCCGCATGTTCAGCGAGGTAGCAGACTACTGCATGCGCGCGCGGTTCCAGGTGGCGCACCACGCCGTCTCGCGTCGCCGTGAGCGTATTGCCGTCAATCGTCCAGTCGCCGATTCTGAACCGGCTCATACCCCGTTCCACCTGCTGCCACCGGCACCGCTCTCCACGCCCGCCAATTAACCCTCCGCTTACATGATTTGCAAACGAAAACGCTCAGGTAAGCGAACAATCATCGGAAAATCATCGAACCATCACGACCCGCCCCGGCCACCGCGCGATGATCGATCTAACGGCGCGCAAAAGCTGCGACGTTGCCGGAGCACGGTATCTCCGTTCGCCGCACGGACAGCGTTTCATAAACAACAGGGAGACAGAAAGTGTCGAAAAATCTTACAACACGGTTGCTGACCGCCTCCATCGCTGCACTGATGAGCGCGGCGGCGCATTCCGGCGACCTGAACGGTCCTTTGTTCGGTCTCGACCGCGCACCCAATGGCGACATTCTCGTGTCCGACACCTCTCAGGGTATCGTCAGCCTGAACGACCCTGGGCGGACGATCGCTGCGCCGCTGATTACCGATACCAGCGCCATCGGCCGCAGCGCCATGTGGGTGAGCCGGACCGGTATGGATCAACACGCCGATAGCGGCCAAGCCCTGCTGCGGGTTTCGCAAGGGTCACTGCACCAGATCGCAAACCTGTTCGCGTTCGAAGCGCAAAACAATCCGGACGGAGGCGTGGTGGAGTCGAACCCATTCGACGTACAGAAACTGAGCGGTGATGCGGCCCTGGTGGTGGATTCCGCCGGCAACGATCTTCTGCGCATCGACAACGACGGGAACATCAATGTGCTCGCGGTGTTTCCGAAGGTGCTGGCGTCCACAGACAACATCAAAGCGCTGTTCGGAGGCGGCTGTCCGGACAATCCCGCCAACCCATTCTGTGGCCTGCCCCCAGCACTCCCCGCCGACGCGGTGCCCACCGGCCTCGCAATCGGCGCCGACGGCTACTACTACGTGGGGGAACTGGTGGGATTCCCCGCGCCCTCGGATCAATCGCGCATCTGGCGCGTCTCGCCGGACGCGATTGGCGACACCTGCCCTAACCCCTATTGCGATCTGGTATTCGACGGCGGTTTCACGTCCATCATCGATATGGCCTTCGGCGCGGACGGCTTATTGTATGTAGCCGAACTGGACGCCCAGTCCTGGTTCGCCGTGGAGGCCTTCGGCTCCGGTGCGGGCGGCCGGATCAAGGCGTGTGACGTGCACACCGCGACGTGTCAGATCGTGTCCGCCGGGATCCCACAGTTAACCGCCATTGTCTTCGGCGATGACGGACTCTACGCAACAGAAAATGCATTGATCCCCGGTCAAGCGACCGTCGTGCGCGTGCAATAGTCGGTCTGGAAAATTCGGTTTTGCCGGGCAGACACGGAAGTTCGCCCGGCGCTCTCCCGCAGACGTTTGCGGTCGCCACACGCCCCCCGGCAGTGGCAGAATGCCGCGCAAAACGGAGGGCGTTCCATGATCCGAACCATTTCCCTTGCCATTCTGGCGACTCTAATCGCTGCGCTCACGGCGGGCTGCGCCGCACCCGCGCAAACACCGGCCGCTGCGGCTGAGCCGAATCCGGCGGCCGCGGTCGACACCGACCTCGATGTCAACCGAATCACTACCTTGTACGCAGACTGGCGCGAAGCCGTGCAGACCGCAGACATTCCGCGTTACGTGGCCGTTCTGGACCCGGAGGTGCGGCTGATTCCGCCGGGCGCTGAAGATATCGTGGGTGCGGGCGGCTACGGAGCATTCCTGGAACCCGTGTTCCGCGACGCCGACTATAAGATCGAAGTGGTGCAGCCGCCGCAGGTGGAGGTACTTGGCGACTACGCGCTGGCACGCTACGTCTACACAATAGAAATCAGCCTGAAGAATCCCGACCAGGGTATCCAACAACCCGGCGCGCTCACCGCTGCACGAAATCACATGAAGTATTTCGACGTACTGCGGCGTCAGGACGACGGCGCCTGGCGCGTTTGGCGTCATACCTGGAACGCTGCGCCGTAACCGTGTCTGTCGAGCGGAACGATCCGGACCACCGAGCGCCGGATCAACAGGTGGAACGCTTTCGCACCGACGGCGTCGTGTGCCTGCGGGGCGCGCTCTCGGCAGGCACCCTCGAACTCGCGGAACAGGCGTTTGAGTGGAGCCTTGGTCACCCCGGCCCCGGCGCCGCGGAAATGCCCGCAACCAGTGACGGCGTGTTCTATCAGGACCTTGCCAACCCCGACGCGTTCGCCGCGTACGACCGCCTGCTGACGTGCCGTGAAATCTTCGACCCTATTGCCGCACTTTGGCAGAAACCCGACGTGTGGTTCATGTACGAGCAGGTCTTCACCAAAAATTCCGGCACCACGCGCCGCACGCCCTGGCACCAGGACTCGCCGTACCTTCCGGTGCAAGGGAACGATCTAGCTGTGATGTGGATTTCGTTCGGCGACGTACCGGGCCGGCACGCGTTGGAGTTCGTGCGCGGTTCGCATACGGGTCCCATCTACGACGGATCCAGCTTCGATCCCGACGACGACACGGCGCCGGTTTATGGCGACGGAACCTATCCCCGTCTTCCGGACATCGAAGCAGAGCGGGATCGTTGGCCCATCGTGCGGTGGGCGACCGCGCCAGGCGACGTCGTGGTTTTCCATCCCGCGATTCTGCACGGCGGCGGCGATACCACCGCAGGCTTCGCGCGCCGGACGTTGTCACTCCGGTTCTTCGGTGAGGATGCCACGGTGGCGCGTCGGCCTGAAGCCGCGCCGCCCGAAACGGCCGTGACTGAGCAAGCGCGGCACCATAACGAGCGCATCCACCCACTGACGCGTATGCGGACCCTACCGGAGGGTACACCCTTCCGGGATCCCGGCTTCCCGAAGATTCGCTGAGAGCGTGAGGGGTCAGAGTCGGAGTAATTTGGGGTCAGAGCAAAGGGACAGAGTCTCGACTCTGTCCCTTTGCTCTGACCCCAAATTACTCTTTGTTCTGTCCCTTTACTCTGACCCCAGTGTTCCCTGACCCCAGCGCTCTTTCAGCTGCCGTTTGAGTACCTTGCCGGTGGCCGTGCGCGGCAGCGGTTCGTCTATGAAGAACACCCGCGTGGGCACGTTGAAGCGAGCGAGGTGTTCGGCCACATACGTTTGAACGTCAGCCTCGTCGAGCGTAACACCCGGTTTTCGCTCCACCACCGCGGCGACTTCTTCGCCCAACACCCTATGCGGCAGACCGATCAGAGCAACGTCTGCTATTGCCGGGTGCCGGTGCAGCACGCCCTCCACTTCGGCGCAGTAAACGTTTTCGCCGCCGCGAATGATCACGTCTTTTTTGCGGTCGACCACAAAGTAGAAGCCGTCGTCGTCGCAGTACCCCAGATCCCCGGTACGGAACCAGCCGTCACTGAACGCGGCCGCAGTTTCTTCCGGTTTATTCCAATAACCGGCAAACACATTGGGACCCCGGACCCACAGTTCCCCGACAACCCCCCGAGGACAATCGAGGCCCTGATCGTCGACGACCCGAACGTCTACTGTCACAACGGGTCGGCCGACGCTGTTCGGCCGCGCGAGATAGTCCGCGCCGCCGTTCGCGATGATGGCCGACGTGGTTTCCGTGGCACCGTAGCCGTTGCCCGGCGCAACGCGCGCTTCGAACAAACGCCCGACGCGCTCGATCAGGTCCTGCGGTACCGGTGCGCCCCCCGACGCAATACTGGCCAGGCTATCCAACGCTCCCGATTCGGCACGCGGATGTTCCAGCAATTGCCGAACCACCGTCGGCACACCGCTCCAACTGCGCACCTGCTCGCGACTGATAAGGTCGAATGCGCGGTCCACGTCCCACCGGTACATCAGCACGAGCTTCGCGCCGCTGATTGCTGAGATGTACAGCCCGCTCAGGCCGCCAATATGAAAAAACGGAAAGGTCTGCAGTGACGCCGGCTGCGGCAGCGGGTCCGGCGGTGGCGTAGGTGCAAGCGCCAGCCCGACCGCGCCGGCGAGCAGCGTGTTCTGCAGGTTGGTCACGTGATTGCGGTGACTGTGTAACGCACCTTTCGGCACACCCGTGGTGCCCGAGGTGTACATAATCGACGCATAGTCCGCGGGCTCAACGTCGACCTCGGGCACGTCGTGTTCTCCCGCATAACGCGCGAGCGCCTCATCAAACGACAGCGCGACGTCTGCGTTACCGGAACGCGCGACCAGCACAGCAAGACCTTTGAGCTCCTCGCGTTCACGCAGCCCGACGTAGCGCTCACCGTCGAGCAACGCGGCTTTCGCCTCGGAGTCGACAAGACCGTATGTAAGTTCATTCGGCGTCCACCAGGCATTCAGCGTTACAGCCACGGCACCAATCGCCTGGCATGCAAAGAAACTCACAGCCCATTCCGGATAGTTGCGCATGCCGATCGCAACCCGATCACCCTTGCCAATGCCGTTGTCGAGGAGCCAATGTGCAAGCCGGGCAGCCCGGAAGAAATGTTGTTCGTAGGAAATACGTTCGTCTTCGTACACCAGAAAGATGCGCTCGCCGTAGCTTCGTGTCGCCAGCAGCACGTCCCGAAGCGTGCGCGGTCCGCCCACGTACACGCGCAGCGCATCCGCCTCGGACTCAGGTTCCGAACGCAACTCGAACGCACCTCCCGGTTGCGTGAGTTGAGTAATCACCGCATCACGGTCCATCGGCATTCCCGGCAGCGCCGCGGCGAACGAGCCCTGCTACATCACGGTCCATCAGTTCACCAGCCAGTCGCACGTTCGACTCGGGGCCGAGCACCAGGCGCAGCCACATCTCTTCGTCGAGGTCGGCCTGGGTTTCCGGCGAAAGCAGCGCGTTCCAGTTAACCTGCGGCCGAATGAAGTCGACGGAGTAATATCCGAACAGCAGCGCGCGCTCCTCGTCTTGAGTAACGTTAGCGCCGGACGTGTGCCACATGCGCCCGTCCATCGCGATCACCGCGCCGCGCGGCGCTTCGAACGCAGATGTGTGCGCGTACGGATCGTCCGGCAGATCGGCGGTCGTCTGAAACCAGTGACTGCCCGGTAGAAATCGGGTTGCGCCGTTCGCCTCGTGCGTATCGTCCAGACACCAGATGATGTTCATCGACCAGGGCGCAAGCCAGGGCGCGGGCGCGACGAAGGCCTGGTCACTGTGCATGGCCATCGATCGACTGCCTGGGCGCGCAATATTGGCAGTGAAGTTACTGATACGGTAATGCTCGCCGAGCAGTCCGCGCACGAGCGTCACCGCCACCGGATGTCGAATCAGTTCGCGGAACAACGGGTGCAGCTCCAGCAGATTGAACACCCGAACGTTGCTGTCGTTCGGGTCGAGCTCGGGCATGAACGTGTTGCCACCACTCGCGCGGTACCGCGTTGCAGCGAGCTCGAGCGCCCGTCGTGCGTCGTCAATGCGCTCCGGAAGCAGCACGTCGCGCACCACGCACCATCCGTTTTGCCTAAGCTCGGCGGTCGCATCTTCAAGATCTCGAATCTCAAACACGGAACTCATGATCGCCCTCCCGCAGCGATCTTATATCTTAGCGCCTGTTCCGTTTCGCCGCTTTCGGTCCTATGCTAGAGGGTCTGTGCGGGGTCAGATCAAAGGGACAGAGTCGTTACTCTGTCCCTTTGATCTGACCCCAGGGGAGGATTGCTAATGAACGAAATAACGAGCGGACTTCGGTTTCCCGAAGGTCCGATCGCCATGCCCGACGGCACCGTCGTGCTGGTGGAGATTGAACGGCAAACGCTCAGCCGGGTGCACCCCGATGGCACAATCGAGGTTGTCGCAAACCTCGGAGGCGGGCCGAACGGTGCCGCCATCGGGCCGGACGGCGCCGCATACGTTTGCAACAACGGCGGCTTCAAGTGGCGCGAGAACAACGGCATCCTCGCGCCGGGGGGTACGCCCGACGACTACTCAGGCGGCCGCATCGAGCGCGTCGATCTCGCGTCTGGAAGCTTCGAGGTGCTCTACCGCGAGTGCGACGGCAGACCGCTGAATGGTCCCAACGACATCGTGTTCGATGCGGCCGGCGGTTTCTGGTTCACCGACCTCGGAAAAACCTACGATACGCACCGGGACATAGGCGCCGTCTACTACGCAACGCCCGACGGCGGCACGATCAGCCGCCAACTGACGCATCGCGAGACGCCGAACGGCATCGCGCTGTCACCCGACGAAAAGACGCTCTACTTTGCGGAGACGATTACCGGCCGCGTGTGGGCCTACGACATCCAGTCGCCGGGCACCGTCGATCAATCGTCCGCGCGTCTGCTGGTGGGCCTACCCGGGTTTCAACTGCTCGATTCAATGGCCGTGGACTCCGCCGGCAACGTATGCGTTGCCACGTTGGTGAACGGCGGTATTACCGTCATCTCACCGGATGGCTCCAGCGTGGAACATATCGCTACCGGCGATCCGTTCACCACCAACATCTGCTTCGGTGGTGACGATCTGACGACCGCCTACATCACCCTGTCTGGAACTGGCCGTCTGGTGAGCACCCCCTGGCCGAGACCGGGTCTGAAACTCAATTACCTGAACACGTGAGAGCCCGCGTGCGCTGACGAACGAACAACACAGGACACACCATGAACACTCCGACTTTCATTCCGCTTCTCAACTCCATCGCCGTGAACGAGGCCAAAGGCCAGCAACTGCTGCAAACGTGGGCCGACGCAACGAGCGATGAGCAACTGAAATCCGTGCTGCAGATGGTTGCGATCCGCGAGGGCGAACACGCGATGGCCTTCACCAAGCGATTGTGCGAACTGGGGCATGCCGTGGACGAAGAGAACGCATACCAGGTTTTCAAAGACTTCGACGCCCTGGTAACGTGCGCGGGCTCCGACGCTTCCGATGCCGACAAGGTCAGCCTCCTCGGCGGCAATACCGGCGGCGACGGCAAAGACCCGTTTCGCGGCTTCTTCAACGACACCACGATCGACCCGCAAACCGGCGCGTTACTCGGCCGCTATATCGCCGAAGAGCGCGACAGCGGCCGCCGCCTACGAGCCGAGTACGAGCGCGTGTGCAACGGCGCGACCCGTGCGCAGGCGTCGGCCGAACCCAAGTCGAACGACCTTGCCGAACTCACGGCATGCATTGCGTCGCTGCAGGCAGACGTGGCCAAGCTGCGCAAGAAGATGAAGAAGCTCGCCTGAACCGCCTGGAGCCCAGCCAAAGATGACATCTCACATCCGCTACGACGTCTCAGACGGGGTCGCAACGCTAACGATCGACCGCCCCGAGAAAAAGAATGCAATGACCTACGCGATGCTCGGCGAGTTCATCGACACGCTGCACGCGGCCGGTAAGGAAGCGGACACGCGCGTGCTGATCATCACCGGCCGGCCAGGCGTTTTCTGCGCCGGTACCGACCTCGCAGACCTAGCGACCATTCCGGGGGAACAGCGCGGGCTACGCGGCAGCGCGACAGAGCGAGGCCGTTGGTGGCCAATCGTCGAATGCCCGGTTCCCGTGATCGCCGCGGTGGACGGGCCGGCCGTTGGCATGGGCGCCGAGTTCACGTCGCAATGCGACTTCCGCATTGCCACCCCCAACGCGCGGTTTGCGTGGAACTTCGTGCATCGCGGCCTGGTACCGGACACCGGCGCGGGCAGCTGGTTGCTACCCAGGTTGATCGGCACCGCCAACGCGCTGCGTCTGCTGTACACCGGCGAGTTTCTGAGCGCCGACGCCGCCGCGGGGCTCGGCTACGTGCACCAGATTGTAGAACCCTCAGAACTCATACCCACGGCCGAGTCTCTGGCGCGGGCGATCGCCAAAGGCTCGCCGTTCTCGCAACGACGAATCAAGACATTGGTATACGAGGGGCTGGGCGCAGACGTCGAAGCGCACATGACCCGGCACACGGCCGCGCTTAAAGAGTGCTTTGCCAGTAACGATCACCGCGAGGGGGTCGCCGCTTTCCTGGAGCGGCGCGACGCGGACTTCACCGGTACGTAACCGGAGCGCCGCGGTCGATCCGCGGCTCACTCAAATGGGTCGATGAAACGGATGTTGTCCTTCGCAATACCGTCACGCACCACGTCGAGACCGCCGGTCTTGATCATCCACTCCAGGCGGTGATCCCGATACTCGCGTTTGAACAGGCCCGCCTCCATGGCCTGACGTACCTCTTCGAGACTCACGGCTTCCGAATCGAACGACACGGCCTCGGCCGCTTCACGGCACTGGCGCACGCTCGGGCGTTCATTGACCCGCGCAAGCCACGCAGCGAGTTTGCCGTCCGGCACCGCGCCGAAGCCGACGGCGCCGTTCACAAAGGGCGCAACGCATAGATCGCCCCAGCCGAAGGCATCACCGTTGAACCACTCGGCGTCGCCGATCTGAACGTCGAGCCACCGGTACCACCGGTTGATCTGTTCCAACCCTTGCGCAAACATTGCATCGGCCCGGTCACCGCCGCGGCCGAAATGACGCAACTCCGACAACCCCCAGGTAATGGCTTCGAAGTGCGTGTCGAGCACGTCTTCCAGCATACGCACCCGGGCTCGTTCGAGGGGGCTCGCCGGCAGCATCGCGGGTTCCGGCCACCGGTCCTCGATGTATTCGATGATTACCGACGAGTCGAACACCCGCACGTCTTCGTCTTCCACGAGCGCCGGCACCTCGCCCCGCGGGCTGGCGTCCGCGAACCTGCCGCTGGTTGCGCCGCTGCCGATCGCGTCCGGCATCTGCGTCGTGAACTCGACGCCCTTCTCCAGCAGCATGATCTTCACCTTCTGAGCGTAGGGTGACAGAGGATGGTCGTACACGACGAGGGCCATAGGGGTCTCCGACAACGGGTAGCCGCCATTCTCCGTGGTTTTCCAAAGCGGCGCCATGCCTTAGGCTTGGTGTTCCACACAACGGAACCGTTGGGCCATGCTCACCGTAGACAACCTGGTGCGAACGCTGAAGGAAGGGCGCGACAGCGTTGCCGTGAAACTCGAATACAACGAAACGCGCCCAGCTAAAGGCGGCAAGAAGACCACCGAACTGGGGGTCACCTTCCGGATATGCCCGCCCGGCAAACACGGCGCCGAGTGTTCGTACACCAGCCTGCACTTTCACTACTCCGAGGCGGAAAATCGCGTAGCCGACGCGACGCCCGTGATCACCGCGCACTTCAAGGAAGGGCGGGCGAAAACGGCGAATCAGGGTTGGGACCTGAAGCCCTATGACGCGTTTGCACTGTATTTCCTGATCTGCGTGCACAAACCCAACGCCAACGAGTTCAAGCCGTTTCGCGTACGGGTCACTGAAAGCGGCGTGGATGGTCTGATTCGTTCCGGAAATATACGAGCGCTGAAGTCAGTTTACGTGAGCGATGTGTTCGATCTAGCATTCTGGGACAAAGACGCGTGGACCAAGATGATGCACTGGGTGTCCGGAAGCGGCTGACGCCCCGTCTCTTACAGTAGTAGTAAACTCGACAGCTCGCGGTATTCGAGCACAATCATGGCCCTCTTTTCCGAACCGGTTACATGTATTGAAGACCTGAAACGCATGCATCGGCGACGGGTGCCCAGAATGTTTTTCGACTACGCCGAATCCGGTTCCTGGTCCGAGTCCACGTTTCGCGCCAACGAAGCAGATTTCGCCGACATCACGCTCCGCCAGCGCGTTGCCGTGAACCTGGAGAACCGCTCCATCGCAGGCGCGATGATCGGCGAAGACGTGGCCATGCCGGTCGCACTCGCACCCACCGGGCTCACCGGAATGCAGTGGGCGGAAGGCGAGATTCTCGCTGCGCGCGCCGCCGAACGGTTCGGCGTACCCTTCACCCTGTCCACCATGAGCATCTGCTCGATCGAGGACGTCGCCGCCGCAACCCGCAAACCCTTCTGGTTTCAACTCTACGTAATGCGCAACCGCGAGTTCATCGGCAATCTGATCGATCGGGCAAAGAACGCAGGATGTTCAGCGCTGGTGCTGACGCTGGACCTGCAGATCATGGGACAGCGGCACAAAGATATCAAAAACGGCTTGTCCACCCCGCCCTCACCTACGCTTGCAAACCTGCTGAACCTCGCCACCAAACCGCGCTGGTGCCTGGCAATGGCGCAAACTGACAAACGCGGTTTTCGTAACGTATTGGGGCACGTGCCGGGTGTGGAGAACATGCGCACGCTCGGTCAATGGTCGGCCGAACAGCTCGACCCAACGCTCAACTGGGACGACGTTGCCTGGGTCAAGGAACGCTGGGGCGGCAAGCTCATTCTGAAAGGCATCATGGACGCCGAAGACGCCCGGCTAGCCGTGGCCAGCGGCGCGGACGCACTCGTGGTGTCCAACCATGGCGGACGCCAGCTCGACGGCGCGCCGTCCACAATCTCGGTGCTGCCGCACATCGTGAACGCAGTCGGCGATAAGATCGAGGTATGGGTCGACGGCGGTATCCGAAGCGGTCAGGACGTTTTCAAAGCCGTTGCGCTCGGCGCGAAAGGTACGATGATCGGCCGCGCCTTCCTGTACGGACTGGGCGCCATGGGCGAAGCCGGTGTGACGCGTTGCCTGGAGCTGATCGCCAACGAGCTGGATCTTACGATGGCGTTTTGCGGATTGTGCGATCTGACACAGGCGAACCGGGAACATATCGTTCGCTGTGACTTCGTTGAACCGGCTCCAGCGACTCGAACAGGTCCACCAGCTGTGTGACAACGGCGCCGAACGACTCCGATTCGGCGGCAAAACGCGCGCGTTCAATTGCCGCACGCGTGCCCCAGTAGTCGGACCGCTGACGGTGGGACGCGGTCGCTTCGGCAACGCCCCAGACGAACCCGCTGCGCACGTCTACGACCATCGCCGACGTGGTTGCATCCACGTGCGACTTTCGGTTTGGTAAAAACCCCAGACTGATCGCCTGCAGCGGACCCACCCGACCGACATCGGTGCGAAACGCGGTATCGATGGAGTAGACGATCAACAGATCCGCTTTCAATTCGGCCGACGCGGCGCGCAGTGTCTGCAGGTCGTCAAGCCGTTGCGGCAACAGCATGCGCGTCAAGGGGGCAAGCGCCGAGATTGTGGACGTCGCGGCAAGTCGCTCGAAGTCTGCCTCTGTTTCAACGTCACGCGCGGTAACGACAGAGAAGCGGCCGTGACTGTAGCTCGTGTTGGACTGCGAAAGATACCCCGACGACTGCAACCGGGCAGTCACCACCCGCGCGGGCAACGGCGATGCTGGCTCGCGCTGGAGCGCCGCGTCGATCCCGGCGCCGTGGATGCCGCCCAGGGCAACGCCGGATCCGGGTGTTACGTAGTGTTTGCACCCGGCGCTGACGCAGACGATGAGTACCAAGAGGAGGTGGCGCATGAAATTTCTCCCGAAATCTTCGCACCAAGCCTACGAACGCCGTTGGACCAAGACCAACGGTGTGCCGATCGTCGCACCCGGTGATCCCGCGGGTCGCTTACCACGGGACCCGACGTCCCAGCCCGTCTCCGCTACGGGCGTCTTCCGAATCGCGCCAGAGGCGATCAGCGAAACGCACGCGACAATGACGCGGTTCGAAGGCAGAATCGTGTATCAGAGCGACGCGCCGTAGCCGTCGCGTAACCAAGTGACACGAGTTTCGGGGGAAGCCATGAAAGTAGGACTCGCATTCGCCAGCAGCATCGCCATCGACGGCCAGAACACTCTGCAACTGTGCCGTGCGGCCGAAGACGCCGGTTTCGAATCGGTATGGGGGGGCGAGCATGTGATTCTGCCCGACACGATCATTTCGAAGTATCCATACACCGCAGACGGTAAGATTCCGGCCGAGCCCGACACGCCGATTCCAGACCCATTGATCTGGCTCGCGTTCGCCGCCGCGGCGGCGCCGAAGTTGCGGCTCGGCACCTGCATTCTGATCGTTCCGCAGCGCAACCCGATCATTCTCGCGAAAGAGCTCGCCACGCTCGACGCACTTTCGGGCGGCCGCGTGGAACTGGGCCTGGGCGTCGGCTGGCTGAAGGAAGAGTTCGATGCGCTGGGCGTGCCCTGGGAGCGTCGCGGAGCACGAAACGACGAATATATTGCCGCGATGCGCGCGCTGTGGAGTCAGCCGCATGCGGAGTTTCACGGCGACTTCGTCGACTTCGATCCGGCCACCTGCAGTCCCCGGCCGGTGAACGGCAACATTCCCGTGCACGTCGGCGGCGATACCGACGCCGCCATCCGGCGCGCAGTGCGGATTGCGGACGGTTACTTCCCGGGTGAAGGCGATCCGGCAAAACTCGACGCGCTGTTGACACGATTGCGCAATGCCGCGGAAGACGCAGGACGGGACCCGAAGAGCATCGAAATCAACGCGATGTTCGGCGCGCAGATGGCCGACCCGAAAGCAGGCGTGGAACAACTTGCCGAAATCGGTGTCGATCGAATCATGGTCCCCGCGTTCTTTTTCGCGGGCCCCGATGGTGTGGAACGCCTCAAGCAGCTCGGCGAACAGATCTGCTGAGGCCAAACAGAATCCCTCGGCGTCGAGGTTGTGGGATGAAGCTCAGGGTTGAACCCAGGCAAGTGCAACGCAGAGATGCGAAAGCACGCTGAAGCATCCACCGCAGGCCCCTTCTCCCAGTGGGGTCTTGTTATGTGTTCATGCTTGCTGTCGTTCACGCTGGCCACCATCTCGGCGCGCACCGATGCGACCGTAGCGACGCCGCAATCTCCGCCCTCCCCACCGCCGTGCAACGGCGAGGTGCCCTCCGACATCGTCGGAACCTGGCACGGTGACATGGACCGCACGCTGACAGAGGGTTTCGCACCGGGTGCGCGTGTACCGTCAGCCAACGAATTGAACACCGGTCCGATGACCTTTACTGAGGACACCTTACGTGTTGAGTTGCCCGGTGAGGTCACGCTGGAGAGGAGCTTCACCCTCGTCGGGGGCAGCGCCAACCGCTACGACCTGGAAGTGCGCGACGCCAAAGGTGCAACGACGCCCATGACGGTGTTCCTCGTTCCCTGTGGTATTGCAATCGAAATTACCCGAGACAGATCCTGCGTCGAAGATTTCTGTCGCAACGTATCCGAAGAGCTGCAAACCAGGTACGGGATACCAACGGACGCACCGCACCGCAGCCCCGAGGTCACCCCACCGGCGAGTGACACCCCGCGGCCCGAAGCCCCGCAACGCTTTTTCTACTTTCCGGCTCCGCCGGAGTGATTCGCCCGCTCAAGGGTTGGCTCAACCGGCACCTCGTCGAATTCCGCCACACCGGCCCGGAGAGTCTGTACCTGCCACGCCCCGGCTGGCAGAAAGCCATCGGACTTGTGGCCGTGCTTGCGCTACAGGTTTCCGTCGTCGCACTCGGGTGTGCGCTCTGGAGCATGATTGATCCCGGCTTCCCGCTTGACCCGGGAATTCCAATACCGCTAGGCGCGGCGCTGGTAAGCGCGATACTACTCTGGCGTTTCCGCTCGAAAAAGCACTGAGTCCACTCAGGCGCTGCCGTCCGGCTCCGCGACGTGCTCGATCATGTCGGCGATCACGTCCTGCACGTGATCATCGAGCGGTGAATAGAACACCTGTTTTCCCCGGCGTTCCGCGCGAACGAGACGCGCGCCGCGCAACAGCCGCAGGTGATGGCTCACGAGCGACGGCGACAGACCAAGCTGGTCGGCTATGTCTCCTACGTTGGTCGGGCTGGACGCGCAGGCCATAACGATGCGCAGGCGCGTCACATCGCCGAGCAGCGCAAACAGGTCGGCAAGCTGCTGCACGTCGTCGTCGATCTTCGATTCGCCCGCCATTGGACAGTCCCGCGGTCACTCGAGCGGCAGTATACGGGTATTCGTGTCGGCTCCGCGCTTCGCTGCGAGCGCCACCTCTCTGTAGGAGCGGATCAGCGTTTTGGCGTAACGCAAACGCCATTCACCGGCGTGTTTGTCGATTGCCGCCCGAGCCATCGTCAAACCGCCGCGCGCCTGGGCCAGTTGATGCAACAGCGCGTCCGGGTCGTCCGCCGACCCGGTGCCGCCACGGCGCACCCGTTCCAGGCGGCGTTCGAGCGTCCGCACGCGACCTAGACGGCGTTCGAGCGACGCGCCGGCCTCCAACATATCCGCACGGCCGAACACCTGACGCGCGAACCAGGCCGCCAATCGCTCGAGTTCCCGCGCTTCCAAGCCGCTATGGCGCGCAACCAGTGCTTTGAACCGGATCAGCGACGCGTCCGAGTGGCCGGTGCGAATCACTTCCAGAACGTGCGTAAGCTCGCCGGCGTCGACCGCCGCCGGCGGCGCTTCGGCCTGCACCATTTCAAGCAGCGTCTGATAATTGTTTGTCGGGTACGCAACGTTGGTGGGTCGCGCCGGTTCGGCGGAATCGTTTTGCGGATAGACGCCGCGGTGCGCGTCGATGGCGTCGATCAGCTCCGCGGATACAGGCCGGCGCCGCGCGACCTTGCGGTAAATGACCCGGCCGGCCGCGTCGACGATATAGACTGCGTGCAACGCGAGTTCCTGCGTGTCCGGATTCTGCACGCCAAAGGCCCGAACTACGCGCTGCTCTGGATCGCTGCCAAGCGGGAACGAGAGCCCGAGGCGCTCGATCATGCCGAGCGAATCCGTAGGTAGATCCACGGACAAAGCGACCAGGCTGACACCCCGGCGTTCGAACCGCGCCATCTGATTTTGCAACTCACCGAGTTGCAGATTGCAGGCCGGTCACCAGTGCCCGCGATAGAAGATAATTACCACGGGCCCCACCGCCCGCAGCTGACCAAGGTCGACCGTGCCGCCACCCGCTCGGGGCACGCGGAAGTCAGGCGCGCTTTCGCCCAACTCGATCGCGTGCGGCGCGGTAGAACTTGCGCCGTAACGGTTGTTCAGAATGCTGATGGGCGCCGGGCTACCGGCCGAAGGCTTGTACTTGGGTCCGTGCGTCTGGACGGGTTCGGCGTACACCGCACTCGAAAGCGCGAGCGCCAACCAGCAGGCGGCAAAAGCGTGGTGCACGGGCATCCTCAATTTGGCTGGCGTAACCGTTAGAACGCCAGGGTAACCGGCAGTTCCGCGACGTTCCCGATGCCTTGGCGTTTCACGCCTTCTTCAGTTTGCGCAGCTTTTTCTTGAGCTTGCGGCTTTCTTTTTTCAGGGCGGCGATCTCGGATTTCAATCCATCGGCCGAAGACTGCGCAAAGTGTTCTTCCCGCGATTTCAGCACAACTTTTTTGCGGTCCACGTTGCGGTTGAAGAACGTGAATCCTTCCAGGTTTTCCGACCCCGTGTTGCACACCGCGTGAAAGCGCCCCGCGGGCACCACCGCAACCGACCCGGCGCACAGATCGTAGCACTCGTCTTCGATCTGAATCTGGCCCGTGCCCTTCTGCACGACCAGAATTTCCTCCACCAGCGTGTGGCTGTGTCCGTCATTGGCATCCCCAGGAGCCATGCACACCGGTACAAATCCGAGCGCGCTGAGCTTCACACTGTTCACCGCGCGCGCGGCTTCGAAATCCGCCTGATTCAATACGCCTTCCATCGTTGGGCCTCCTTCGCTAAGGTCGATATGTCTGGAGGATTATTGCGCGCGGCCGGCCCCTGCGCAAAGCAGTCCGGCGGCAGCAGCCAGAACGAGAGCAGCGGCAACAACAGATTCTGCAGGTACAGAAGGAAAACCATGACCTCAACCAAGAAGCCGAACCACGCGCTCAGCGCCATGAAATGCCCGGCCCACCTTCATGACGTCGACCTGTTCTCAGAAGGCGCGCAGGAACACTGGTACGAAGCCTACGACATCCTCCATGCGCAGGCCCCGGTACATCGCATACCGGGTGAGGGGTTCGAACCGGGCACGGACGCGTTCATCCTCAGCAAGCACGAAGACATAGCGCGCGTAGTGCGCGACGAGCAGCGCTTTCCGGTGGTGGGAAGCCTCTTCGTTCGGCAACTGGCGGAGGCTGGCGGCGAGCCGCAGGCCCACGAGAACGTCTCGACCATTGTCGCGTCGATGGTCTCACTGCGTCCCAACCCGGAGCTGTGGCGATCGCACCGTCAGGAACTCACCGACCCCTGGGTAGGCCCCGGCGCGTCGCGCAACGAGGCGATGATTCAGCGCGTAGCCAACGATCTGGTGGAACGCTTCATCGAACGCGGGTCAGTCGAGTTTGTGTCCGAGTTTGCGCAACCGCTACCGCACACGGTGATGGCGAACATCCTTGGTTGGCCGCTCGAGGATCTGCAGCTGCTGAAGTACTTTGGCGACGGCACGGTCAAGCCGTTCGTCTACGGCCGCAAGCACAACAACCTGTTGACCGAAGCCGAGACCGCAGAGCAGTTCGAGGTTCTGAACGAGTTCCGCGACTACACCGACACACTGATCAAGGAAAAGCGCAAACACCCGTGCGACGACATGATCACGTTTCTCACCCAGGTGGAGTACACGCCGCTCGAACGCAAGCTCACCGACGTGGAGATCAACGGCGTCGTTTACGCGATGGTGATCGGCGGTCTGGAAACCACGCAGTACGCGCTGGCCGAGCAGGTACAGCTTCTGATCGAACACGAAGGCGTTTGGGACGCGTTGAAAGCAGACCGCTCCAAAGTGCGCGCGTTCATTGAAGAAGGCATGCGACTGCGATCCCCCACCCAGGGTCTGTCGACCCGGCTCACGAGCCGCGACGAAGTGTTCCAGGGCGTTGAAGTGCCCAAAGGATCGTATCTGCACCTGCGCTGGGCCGCGGCCAACATCGATCCCGAGGAATGGGAATGTCCGCTGGATTTGAAGCTGGACCGCAAGGCCGGGACCCGGCACCTGGTGTTTTCCCAGGGTCCGCGCGTGTGTCCGGGCGCGCAGCTGTCACGCATCGAGCAGATGATTGCGTGGAATACGCTATTGGAGCACGTGGACAGCTTCCGCTACGCGAAAGACAACGACTTTCTGCATCAGCCGGGCATCATGCTCGGTACGCTGAAGCTGAATCTCGAGTTCGACCGCAGCGCCAGCCCGGACTGACCGGCGCCGCGTTTCCGCCGTTGCCGTTTCTGGCATCTACTTGCCGATGCCGGACTTAGCGTTCTCGGTCCTGAGCGTGTGCGCATCCTCCGGTAGCAGGAACCGGTCTGCGACCGCAGTGGATACCGCCTGCGTCAATTGACGCTGGTGCTGCCCGTGGTTCCTGTAACGCGCAGCCAGTTCCGCATCATCGAACGGCACGTAGCCGCCAAACAAAAAGCAGAAACCGCCGCCAGTGTTGTTGGGAAGGTAGGTTCCAAGCGGTACCTCGAGCCGCGGCGGGCGTACTCCGCCCACAGCGTTTCCATCGGCATCCACCACGGTCTCCGGAACACCCCCACCACCGGCAGTCAGTTCAATGAGCTGGCTAGGCGGCGGTTGCACGTCGTGGACCATCCAGTCGGCCAGGATGTCGAGCAGCGCCGACTCGACGAAGCCGATCCGGATGGGGTTGATCGCCAGATTGCAGAACGCACCGAAGTTAGGCAGCCCGAGGTCTCTGGCTAGCGCGAGCCCACCCGTATCGTTGGTTGCTACGTCCACATGCGCCCCACCCGCCATTTCGTACATCCGGATGAGCGGACTGTCGGCTTCCGTCTGACGCACCGCGAAAGATCCAAACCCAATAACCTCCGTTTGAGTCTGAAAACGAATCACCGGCGCATCCACGTGAATCTTATTGCGAGGATCGCCCGCGGGCAGGCTTTCGAGCGACGGATCTGGGCGATTCACGTTTTTGGCACGGGCACCACCCGCCGCCACAAAGTATGCGTCAATGACCGGGGAGCCGTCGGGCATGGTTGCGTCCGCGTGGAACGAATTGGCGTAGGTAACCTGGTACGCAACAGACTGCGAATACCCCAACAACACAATCCGCTCAACGGCATACCCTGCGAGCGGGTTGGACGCGTGGCCGGCGGTCTTAACGAGTGCGCCCACCTCGGAAATCATGTCCCAGACCTGCCCGAACAACGGCATCGAAAGCGATGCGTAACGGTCGTTGTTGCGTTCTGCAAATCCGGGAATCGATCCCCACAGGTCGCGCAGAAAATTCAACGCCACGGGCTTACTGGTAAGCCCTACGTACGCCGCCCCCTCGCGAATCTGATACTCGTGGGTCATCTGGTACGTCGGGTCGCCGTCCCACCCCGCCGTCGGGTTCAGGATTTCGAGGTACACCGTGCCATTGAAGCGTTTCACGTCCAGTGGCCGGCGAACCAGAATGCGGCTCGTGTACGGCACATCCGCGTCGCGAACCTGCACCGCGGCCGACGGCGGGCTGGAGTACTCGTAGATGTTCGCCCCGCCAGATACGAGGAATTCCTCTTCCACATAACCCACTTCGGCCAGGTCTTTGGACCAGGCGATGAATGGCGTGGAACGTGTTTCCGGTGTTCCGGGAACCACTGGCACCAGCTGTGTCGAGGGCAGATCTACTGCCAGCGCCACAACCGGAAACCAGATAGCAAAAATCATCAGTGCGAACCGGCTGCGCGCCATACCAGGCGCGCTTCTGTTGAATCGAATCATTGTCTTCCCCCTTGATTCCTGTCGACGCTACGTTCGACGTGCGTCACTCAAGCAACCTAGCGGCTACCGCTTCGCGTTGCAAACCGCGCGCGACTCACGAACCTTAGACACGCCATCGAACCGGCAGCGACTTCCTGCCCCAGAGGAAGAAGGGGGCAATGCGTTCGCCGTCCGAGACGAGTTCGAGCTTGGGCATCCGCCGCGCCAACGACGCGAGCGCAATCTCCGCTTCCAGACGCGCCATCGGCGCGCCGAGGCAGAAGTGCACGCCCAGCCCGAAGGACATGTGCCGCTTGCGGTCGCGCCGGATATCGAAGCTGTCCGGATTGTCGAACACCTGCACATCGCGGTTCGCGGCTGCATAGTTGATCAGCACCTTGCTGCCGGACGGAATCGTCACGCCATGCAGTTCTACGTCCCGCGTGGTGTTGCGATAAAGACCCAGCACCGGCGGGTCGAAGCGAAGACTTTCCTCCACCGCCGCTTCCGCGAGGTTGGGTTCTGAGCACAGCGCCCGCCACATCGCCGGCTGTTGCAGCAAGCGCCACACCGCATTCGTGATCAACGACGTCGTGGTTTCGTTGCCGCCCACGAGCAATTGCGTGAGCATCGAATGCGCGTCCTCCTCCAGCAGCAACTCGCCATCCGGCCGCCGCGCACTTGCGATCCGAGTGAGCAGATCTTCCGGCACGGGCTCATTCTGGCCGATCGCCGCACGCCGCCGACGCAGATGATCCAGCATGTACTGGGCAAACGCCCCCTGATCGTCGGCGTAGCGGCTCGGATCCTCGGCGCCCATGGCCGCAACCTGCACATCCGACCAGTGCTTGAACTGCGCGAGATCGGAGTCCGGCACACCGAGTAACCCAGCGATGATGACCACCGGCAACGGGAACGCGAAGTCGTCATGCAGGTCGAAGGCGCCGTCGCCTTCGAGCACCGCGTCGATGAGTTCATCGGTGAGTTGCTGAACGGTGGGTCGCAACGTGTCCATGGCCTTCGGCGTGAACGCCTGCTGCACGATCTGTCGTGTGTAGGTGTGCTGGGGCGGATCGCAAAGCATCCCCTGCGGATCGGTAAATCGGGGACCCTGGCCGTATTGCGACGAGTACGTCTCGATATCCCTGAGCGCTGCTTCCACATCCGCATAACGGCTCAATGTATAGAACGGCGGATCGAACGCTCCGCAGCGGTGCACTGGGCATTCGTTGAGGAGATAGGCGTGTCCCGTCGCCGGGTCGGTGAGGCTCTCTGATGAGAACGGAGTCCAGTCTTCTGGCATTGTCAGTCCAACGTGCAATCCAATATGCGTTCTATCTGCGGATCATCGTACGCCAACCGGATGCTTCATCGCACGCACCCCACACACTGCCCCTACGTCCGCATTCGTATATGCTCAAAACCGGCTTGAACGAAGGAGGTGTTGCCGCAGTGAGCGTCCACCACACGCAGATGGCGAGTTTCGCCCGCTAGTGCCCACGTTATCCCGGCTGCCGCCGCACGTCGCGAACGCACTGCAAACGGATCGAACCATCGACATCGTCACCACCGGTGCGAAAAGCGGCGAGCCCCGCCGTATCGAAATCTGGTTTCACCGGGTCGACGAACGGATCTTCATCACCGGACTCCCCGGGGAGGCGCACAATCCTGCGCGACGCCGTCCCCGCGACTGGCTCGCCAACCTGATCCGCAACCCGAACTTCGAGTTTCACCTGAAGGAATCCGTCAACGCCATGCTGCCCGCACGCGCAACCGTCGTGGCCGAACGCCGCCTGCGTCAACGCGTGCTGACCGCCTCGGAGACCGCCTGGTATCGCAACCAGGGGCACGACCTGGACGACCTGATCGACAACGCACCGCTGGTGGAAGTTACGTTCAACCCTCCGGGCCGGTAGCGGACGCGGATGGATCGGCCAGACCGACTGCGTCCGGAAACATCGCCCGCGCAAACGGCGACACATCCGGACCACGCCGCAGATGGTGGCCGCCGTCCACGCTCAATACCACACCGGTAACCCAACTCGATTCCGGCCCGCACAGAAATCGCACCGCCTGGGCAATGTCTTTGGTTTCACCGTGGCGGCGAATCGGCATGCATTCCAGATAGTCGGCATAGACTTCTTCCGTTGCCAGCAGACCGGACGCCAGTTCCGTATCCACGAGACCGGGGCAGACGCTGTTCACCCGGATACCGGCAGCGCCGAGTTCGTCGGCGCAGTTGCGCACCAGCATGTCGATGGCCGCTTTGCTCACACAATAGGTGCCCATGAAGCGGTGCGTACGCACACCGGCGATCGATGAGATGGTGCAGATCGCGCCACCGCCCGAGCCAGCCATCGCGTTGCCCGCATGTTTTATCAGGTAGAAGGCGCCGTTCAGATTGGTTTGCATCACGCGGTCCCAATCGTCGGCCGGCGTATCGAAGATCGGCGCGAGCGCCCCGGTGCCTGCATTGGCCACCGCGATGTCCAGCGCACCCTCTACGCAGGCCCGTGAAACCGCCTGCGATACCGCGTCTTCCGAGCCGGCGTCCCCGGCATGGCACTCGATACGCCCCCCTCCGTCGAGCGCTCGCAGCTGATCGACCGCTGCATGCAGTTTCTCTTCATTGCGCCCCATAATCAGCACGTTGGCCCCATCCGATGCGAACGCTCGGGCGCAAGCGAGACCAATACCGCTGCCGCCGCCGGTGACGATCGCGGATTTACCCTCCAGACCAGCCATGCGCTGTCCTCCTGCGTTGCCGCCGTCAGTACGGCTTGAAATAGTCGAACGGCTCGCCGCACGCAACGCACCGATAGAGTGCTTTGCACGCAGTCGAACCAAATCGATTGAGCTGTTCAACCTGAGCGCTGCCACATTGCGGACAGGCCGGCGATCCCGGCGGCGCAATGCCGTAGTTGCGCAGCGCCGCGCGCGCGCGCCGGCTCAGCAACGCGGTGGACCAGGGCGGCGAAACGCGTACGCGTACCGTCACCCGCGTTTCACCCGCGCCGGACAGGCACGCCCGAATGTCTTCCTCAATCTGCGTCGTAGCCGGACAACCGGAATACGTGGGCGTGATCTCCACAACCACGCCTTCGTCCGTTCGCCGAACGTCCTGAAGAATTCCCAGATCCCAGATGCTCACCACTGGAATCTCCGGATCGGGCACACGATCCAGCAAATCGAACAGGTCCGTGCAGTCGGATTCACGCCGACGCTGTTCGAGCGCAGCCCGCGCTGCATCCACAACTGGAATGTCAGCGGTGGCGTCACGCCGGGCTGCCGCGTTCTCCTGCGAGGTTCGCTCTGTCATTGCCAGCAGTATACTCGTCTACTCAGAGCTTCGAACGCGACCGGTACCGCCCATGATATTCCGCCAGCTTTTCGATCCCGTCTCTTCTACCTACACCTACCTGCTCGGCTGCAGCGAGACACGCGATGCCGTCATCATCGATGCCGTGTACGAGAACTTCCATCGTGACACGGCTCTGACGCGTGAGCTGAATCTGAGGATTCGCTACGTGCTGGACACCCACGTCCATGCTGATCACGTCACCGCCGCATGGCTGATGCGTGACGCCGAAGGCGCAGATATCGTTCTGTCGGAGCGCTACGACGCGGAAGGGGTTACAGCACCCGTTGATCATGGCGACGTGATCGTATTCGGCCGTGAGAAGCTGCATGTACGGGCGACGCCCGGACACACAAACGGCTGTCTGACATACGTTACGGAAGACCAGAGCATGGTATTCACCGGCGATTGCCTGATGATCCGGGGCGCAGGGCGCACCGACTTTCAAGCCGGGGACGTGCACGCGATGTGGGAGAGCATTCGGGAGCAGATTTTTACGCTGCCGGATGCGTGCCTGGTTTACCCGGGCCACGACTACAACGGCCGGACGGTGTCGACGGTTGGTGAGGAAAAACGCTTCAATCCGCGCATCGGCGGCGATGCCCGCGAGGAAGACTTTGCGGGCTATATGAAAAATCTCGGTCTACCCCACCCTAAGCTGCTGGAAATCGCTGTTCCCGCGAACATGCATTCCGGCAAGCCCAAAGACGAGGCGCCACCCACCACGGCGTCCTGGGGGCCGGTGGTTACCACGTTCGCGGGCACCCCGGAAGTCGAACCGGACTGGGTGGCGCAACATCTCGATGCGCTCCACGTACTGGACGTACGCAGCGAAGGCGAGTTCACCGGGGAACTTGGCCACATTGAGGGCGCCCAGTTGATACCGCTGGATTCCCTGCGCGACCGCCTGTCCGAGATACCTACCGACAAACCGATCGTCACCATTTGTCAGTCCGGCAAGCGGTCCGCGATTGCGGCCGACATACTGCAGAAATCCGGCATCGAGGACGTGGCTAATGTTGCCGGAGGCGTGCTTCGCTGGATCCGATTGGCGTTACCACACGTAGCCGCCGAGTGACGCGCTCGAGTTACCGGCCCCGCTGCACCCGCAACTGATAGATCGCGCCATCGCGCTCCGATGGATCGTTGTCGTTGTCGATTCGTCCGTCGCTTACGTAGACCGACGTCTCGCGCGCGTCATCCGACGACGGCGCGAAGGTAATACCCTGGGGCGCAATGGGCGCCGGCTCCAGGTCGTCGATGCCATAGCGTCGCACAAACACACCCTGAACCGTGTACTCGAAAATCGCCTTGTCGGGATCCGACATCACAAACAGGTGCCGGGACACCGGGTCGAACGCAATGCCTTCAGAGTCACCATCCGGAACGCCCTCCCGGTTACCCGCCGTGCGTTCGATGTCGATCACGCGCATCAGCGTGAAGCCGTTCCGATACTGGTAGACGGGTATGTTCAGGTCGATGCCGCCGATCACGTACAGGTCGCCCGTCTGCGGATCGCACGTAATGCCCTCCGGATCGCTGGTGACCCCCTTGGTGGACACCCAGTCCCTGGCAACGAGTTGGCCATTGACCCGCGCGTACCGATCAATGCGTCGTGCGTCGTCGTTGGTAACGTAGAAATGGTCGTCCGATTCGCAATACGCAATACCGGTGGGTTCCAGATTGGCCGCTTGTTCGGCGCCGTTTGCGCGAGTCAGGTCGTGTTGTGCAAGCGTTCGTTCGGCGTCGAGCGGAAGCTCGAAGATGTTCGCGCCAACCCGCTCGAACGCAGCGGCCACTTCGTTGATTTCCGAATCGGCCAGCACCAATCGTCCGGACGGCGCGTGGTAGCCGATGCCGGCGCTGTCGATGCTCGGGACCGGCAACGGCACACCAGCGTCATCAAAACCCGTCGCGACGTACCCTGCCTGCACCAACGCCGCCACATTGTCCTCGGCCGCGTCCCCGCTGCTCCACTCCAAACGTAAAACGGGTGCCGCTTGCGGGTCGCCGTCGAAGGACACGAACGCTCGCGCACCATGCCCCCGCAATACCAACACAATCGATCCGCTGGCCGCCCATTGCGGATGGTCAACGACTTCCTGCACGACTCCGGAAAGATCCGGGCTGCGTTGAGCGGGTCCATGCTCGCCCGCCGACCAGCTCGGCACGCGCCACACCACTTCCGACGTTGTTACCGCGGTGCTGGAGACCGCAAACGGCTCTGCCGAAAGCGCGGATGCATCGGCCGCGCTACCGGCCCGGATGCGCATTTCAGCTGCACCGGATGCGGTTTGTGCAGCGCCCAGCTGAAGGTAAGCACGCCCGATGCGGGCTCCGCGGGCAATGGGCACGCCCGTAAACCGCAGTGCCGCAGCCTGCACGCCCGAACCACCGGTCTCCAGATGCACGGAGGCGCCTGAATCCACTATCGACCCATCGGCCCTTTCCGCAATGTCGTCACCGCCCGTGCGAATCGCCAGGTCCAGCAGGTGCTCATAATCGAGACTTCCGTCGCCCATCCTGGCTGGTGTACCGGCAGAATTCATGTCGTCAAAAGCACGATACAGCACAGCGCTGAGACCGATGCAGGCCGCGACGACGAGCAGTGCATTCCCGGGCAACACACGCGTTTTCATGTTTCCACCGGCGCTCAATCCCGAACAACAGGCACTAAGATAGCGCTCGACTCGACAAAGTTGTTAGTCGACATGTAAGACCCTGGTGGGCCGGCCGGTGCCTCGTTTACAAACTCGCCGAGATTCCGAGTACATCGGCAGACGTGTTACATGCCGATATAAGCTACTCTTGAGACATAGGAATCGACGGTCGTATGTCAGAACCAGGGCCAAACACCGAATCCCCCAGGGAAATATCGGTCGAGGAGATCGGTTCGCTCGCGCTCGTCCGTGATCTGCTGACGCAATTTTCGGCGTCAGCCATTACGTACTGCCACTGGAAAAGCAACTACCACATCCGCTACGCCCTGGCTGGTGCGGAAGACCTTGATCTGCTCGTTGCCGCAAACGACTTCCCCCGCTTCGTCGACGTGTTGATGCGGCACGGATTCAAAGTCGCAAGCACCCCGACCAGCCGCCATCAACCAGGCGTGTTCCACTTCCTGGGCTCCGATTCGGACACGGGTCGACTGATCAACGTGCATGCGTACACCCGGATTCTGACCGGCGACCACTTCACGAAATGCTGGGCACTTCCGTTTGAGAAGATGCTGCTGGAACAGACCCGCTCGCTGGAAGACATACAGGTGCCGATGCCCGGCGCGGAGCTGGTGGTGTTCGTGTTACGCAGCATGATCAAACACACGACCCTGTTCGACCTGCGCGCAATGCAACGTACAACCAAGGCAATGCGCGAGGAATCCGCCTGGCTGCGCCAGCACCAATCGAGCGACGAGTGGCGCGCCTACCTCCACCGCTGGTTTCCGGAAATTTCGCCGGAACTTTTCGAGCGCGCGCTCGCTGCGTTGAGCGAGCCGTCCGGGTTCATCGAACGCGCACGATTGGGATTCCAGTTCACGCACAGATTGCGGAAATACCGGCGCTACTCCCGCGCAACACAGATTGCAAAGACGGTGCGCCTGGCTGTACCAATGACCGCCAACAAATTTCTGCACAAACAGAAACACATGCGACTGTCCACCGGCGGCAAGGTTGTTGCGCTGGTAGGGCCGCAGGCCACCGGTAAGTCTACGCTGCTGCAGGCAACAAGGGATTGGCTGGGGACGGAACTGAGCGCACGAATCATTCACGTGGGCAAACCGCCCGACACCTGGTATTCGTGGCCGGCAACCGTCGCAATACCGCTGCTTCGGCAGCTGCGCCCCGGCGAACGGACGATGACGATCGAGTTGTCCGAAACAAAGCGTTATCCGTGGCTCTACGTGGTGAGAAAGGTTCTGATCGCCGCACAACGGCGGGCGTTGTTGCGTCGCGCCTTCCGACAGAGCCGCAATGGAGAAATCGTGTTGTGCGACCGATATCCGTCAGACGAGGCCGGTGCGGTCGACGGCAGGAGCTTTACCGACGAAGCGATCGCGGCAGAAGGGTCTTTGCCGAAACGCACGTTGATGCGTGTCGAATCGGCAATCTATCGAGACATAACACCGCCCGACCTCGTGGTTGAACTGGCTGTTTCCGAGGAAGTGGCGGTGCAACGCAACATCACCAGAAACAAACCGGACAAGCAGACCAACGATTACGTTCGGGCGCGTCACGCTCAAAAGACCCAACCGAAGTTTGAGCGCTGTGCAGTCGAGAAGCTCGACACGTCCGGAGCGCTCGAACCGACCGTACTGTCGTTGAAGGACATCGTGTGGCGGTACCTGTAACAGGTTGAGCGCGCGCCCCCGATCGCCGCCGACCG
The DNA here is from genome assembly GCA_965216695.1 of Candidatus Azotimanducaceae bacterium. Classification (GTDB taxonomy): domain Bacteria; phylum Pseudomonadota; class Gammaproteobacteria; order Pseudomonadales; family Azotimanducaceae. The sequence goes on from OZ244212.1 coordinate 2,076,582, forward strand.
CGAGCCGTAAACCCACGCACCCTCCTCAGAGGTTGATCGTGCCTCAGAGGGTGATCGCAGTAAGAACGAATCCGGTCATCAGCACGATCGCAATCGCTGCAATAGCGGGCTGCGCACGTTCACTGGCAGACACGGCCGCCGTGAGCGCCAGCAGCAAACCGCCGGCGCGGAACGCGTTCTCCGGATGCACAACCGGCGAACCGAGGATCAGCCAGTCCACCAATGCAAGCAGCGCAACGTAGGTTGCACCCAGCAGAAAGAACGGCCTTCTATTCTGTACGAACAGCAAGCGCAGATTCACCGTGTCACCGGACACTGTCAGGCGCGGTGCCAGCACGATCGCACACAGCACGAGCACGATCGTCTGCGCAACGATGCACACCAACGCGAACATCGACCAGGACGTAACCGTGCGGTAGTTCCAGAACCCCCACCACAGCTGAACCATCATGAAGAGCGTAAACGCAGACCAGAACCCGTGCAGCCAGTCGAACCGGACCCGTTCGCGATTCTGAATCGACCGCCCCCAGGAGATCGTCAGCTCGGTGAGACCAAGACCGATGACGATCGACACCAGCACCGACAGATATTCGAAACGCGACATCGGAAACTCGCGGCTAAACCGGAGAATTCGGCTCCAGCCCGAGCATCAGGCGTCCATACAGCTCGCTGCCGACATCCAGATCAAACACCGTGTGGCAGGAAAGCGTATTCAGATCACGCTGCGCGCGTTGCAGAGGATTGTCCAGAAAGTGCGCGCTGGCGCCACAGGCTTCCACCACGTTGCGCACCAGGTCTCTGGCACGGCGAACACAGTGCGCGATGTGCAGGCGCAAACGCGCGCGTTCCATCTCGGGACACCCCGCATCCGCCGCGCCCCAGTCACTGGTTTCCCGCGCCAGCGTCATCAGCTGATTGCGTACAGATTCCGCTTCCACCTGGGCGAGCGCCAGACGGGATTGTGCCAGCGGCTTATCGCGTTGTTTGGTGGTTGTGCCATACATCGTCCGCCCTTCCAGCCAGTCACGGAAATGCCCGACGGCGCCGATCGCCGCGCCCACCGCGGGCGCAGCCGCCGTGAGCCCCAGAAACGGCATCATGGGCATACGGTAGAGGCTCCGCCGGTGCCATTGTGCGCCCGGGCTGGACCCGTCGCGACACAGGCCAAGGTCCACAACTCTGTGCGCCGGCACGAACACATCCTTGACTGCAATGTCGTTGCTGCCGGTACCGACCATACCGTCGATGTACCAGGTGTCGAGCACTTCGGCATCGCCCACCGGCAATGCGTACATGCACAGCGCCATCCCGTCTTCATCCCGCTTCGGCGTCAACGCCCCAAGAAGCACCCAGTCGGCGTGCATGATGCCGGTCCCCCACTGCCACTGCCCGGACAACTGGTATCCGCCTTCCACCGGCGTGGCCTGCCCTTTCGGCGCCAACGCACCGGGTGCAATCACATAGGGGTGCTTGCCGAAGATGTCCTCCTGAGCTTCCTGCGGAAACAGTCCCAACAACCAGTTGTGTTCCATACAGAACGTTGTGACCCACGCAGTCGACAGACAGCCAGCGCCCAATGCCAGGCCAATCTCCATGAAACCCTCAACCGAGTACTCAAAACCTCCGAACCGCTGCGGCACGAAGTACCGATAAGCGCCCGTGTCCTCGATCGCCTTCATGACCTGATCCACCGGCTTGCGGTCGCGCTCCGCCTCGAGCGCATGCTCCGCGAGGAGCGGTGCAAGGCCGCAGAGATCATCTACCAGTTGGCGTTCCGTTGGATTGGTCATCGTTCGTCTGCTCCTCCGGGTCTGTGGCAGCCTCTCAGGTTTGTCTGAACGCGCTATTTCGACGAATCGGGCACCGCGCCCCATTGCGCATCCAGCGCGTCACGCATCTGGCGCACGCGTTGCGTTCCAATCCGCCGGCCGAGTTCCGCTTCCAGCTCGAAAAGACCACGTTTGGCGACTTCACCCAACTGCCGGCCGTAGTCGGTAAACACCACAAACTTCTGGCGACCGTTGTTCGGATCCGGCTGCAGTTCGAGAATCTTCTTCGCCTGAAGCTCTTTCAGCACCTGTTGCGCCGCCTGCTTTGACACCCGCAATTTGTCCGCCAGGTCCGACGGCCGATCGACACCCTCTGTGAGGTACACCATGGCCATGGACTGAGCACGCGGTAACGATATGTCTGCATGCACGCGCATATAGCTCTGCAAACCATCGTCAATCCAATACGTCGCATGTACGAGCGACCGCAGCAATCCGTGCTCGCTGCGAGGGTAGGACACGCCGCGGAACATGGATGGCTCGCCAGCTGCGCGATTCTTCACGCGGCCCCCGTCAACGGCTCACCGTTGGCCTTGATCCCGTGTGCCGTAACGGGTGAATCCACGTTGGGCAAACCGGGCGACAGCGTGGCGCAGAACTCCAGCATGATGCCGTCCGGATCGAAGAAGTAGAACGACTGCAGCCAGGTCTTGTCGGAAGCTTCCTGGGCGGTGCGCGACGCTTCCCCGGTTACGACGTCGTTGTGGTTAACGAGCGGGCTGCACTCGATACCGCGTGACACCAGCAGATCCCGATACGCAGCAATCTGCTCCGGCGCAACGTTGAAAGCCACATGATTCATGGAACCGTGCGCGGACGTAATGTTGCCTTCGCCGCTGGCCACCAGGTTCTTCGCAGACGCAACGCCCGGCTGGGACGGAGGCGCATCGTTGAACCAGAAGAACGCAAGTTCGCTCCCGTTGCCCATGTCGAAGAAGAAGTGCTGACCGTACCCGCCGTCCAGGTCGAATCCTTTAGTGAGCCGCATACCGAGTTTGTTGGTGTAGAAATCCACGGTACGTTCCATGTCACGACACACCAGTGCCATGTGATGCAACCCGTTCAACACTATGTTGTTACTCATTGCGCACTCCGTACTACTGTTTCTGCCACGCGGATCCGGCCCAATCCACAGGCTCCCCCTCACCCGGCACGGGCACCTCGCGAATTCGTTCCGGCACGTCGTCGAACTCCAGACGCAACGCCTTGCAGCACACCGCGTGCAGATTGTAGGCCAGCGTGTGGTAGGTGAGCTCCAGAATGTCCTCGTCACTCAGGTGGCTTTGCAGCGCCGCAAACAGCTCGTCGGACGCCCGGCCTCCGGAAAGAATCAGCGCGTCGGCCCACGCAAGAACCGCGCGTTCTTTGGCGTCGAACACGTCGCTCACCTGCCAGTGGGGAATCGCCTCAATCTGTTCGTCGCTGACCCCGAATCGGCGCGCCGCCTTACAGTGCTGCGAGAAAACGAACTGGCTGCCCTGGGCGTAGCCCGCCCGCATGATCGCGAGCTCCCGCACCTTGCCGTCCAGTTTGCTGATGCTTTGTTCGGCGAACATGCCGAACATGCCAAAGTGGTTGGTCGCGTGCTCGAACACGTATGGCACCAGGCCAAACACCGTCCACCAGTTTCCCGGCGTGCCTGTGGCGGTTCCGGGATCCGCTACCGGGTCCCGCTCACCGAACAGCTTTTCGTAGAAAGCCAGCACCTGCGGTGCTGCCTCCGCCCTGGATACCTGTTTTAGTCGTGGCATCGTGTTCCCCTCCCCAAATCCAGCTGAAATATAGTTGTGTCGACCAGACATTCAATGCTGTTGACTGTCCAAACAAAAGTCAACGTCGCATCCACAGCCGTCTGGGGTCAGAGTAAAGGGACAGATCAACGGTCTGGGGTCAGAGCAAAGGGACAGATCAACCCAACACCCCAGAAGAACAACAAACCACCACCGCAAGGAAACCAAGATGGCCCCATCATCCCCTCCTAAACCGCGTTTGCAGCACAAAACTGCATTGATCACCGGCGCAAGTCGCGGCATCGGCCGGGCGATTGCAATCGCTTTCGCCGAACAGGGCGCGGACCTGTTCCTGACCGCGACCAACCGGGACACGCTTGCGGAAACGGCTTCGCTGGCCACCGAACTGGGCGTTGAAGTGGCGTGCGCACCGGCAGACCTGATTGAACCGGACGCCGTCGATTCGATGTTTGCGGACGCGATCGGCTGGCGGGACGGTATAGACGTGCTGGTTAACAACGCCGGAATCTACGCGGCAAGCCCGTTTACGGAATATTCACGGGCTACGTTCGACCACCTGATGAAAATCAACGTGTACGCGGTGTTTCAACTGATGCAACTCATGCTGCGCCATGCCCAAGCGCGGGGCAGCGGCAAGATTGTGAACATCGCATCCACCGCGGGGAAATGGGAAAGCCCCAATCAAGCAGCATACAACGCCTCCAAGCACGCCGTTGTAGGTCTGACGCGCTGCGCGGCGCTGGAGAATGCCGCCCGGGGTATCAACGTAAACGCCATCTGCCCCGGTATGGTGGAGACCGACATGTTCAGCGATTTTGAGATCCACGCGCGGAACGCGGGCGTGTCGCTCGACGAGTTCAAAGCGGGCATGATCCAATCACGCATTCCGATGGGGCGATTCCTTGAACCGCATGAGGTAGCGCACATTGCTGTATACCTCGCGAGTTCGGAATCCGATGGCATGACGGGTCAAACCATCACTATCTCCGGAGGCATGCGCATGGGATGAAAAACAGGGTGGGGTCAGAGCAAAGGGACAGATCAACTAGGTAGGTGGACCACGGCCGACAACGGGCAGCGACACTGTCTCACGCCGACACCGGTAGACCACACGCACAATCTGGCGGTGCCGTCGCCCGGCGCTCCAACCCGCCGAATCGTAATCTTGGTGCGCGATGCCACGAAGTCCACGATTTTGTCCCGCCGGCTATCCGGTTCACGTTATTCAACGGGGCAACAACCGCCAGGCGATATTCACCTGCGATGCTGACTGCGCCGCCTACGCCGGCTGGCTCGCAGAGGGCATAAACCGTTTCGACGTATCGATCCATGGTTGGGTCTTCATGACCAACCACGTGCACCTGCTCGCCACGCCGGTGAGCGAAGGGAGCATATCGGAGCTGATGCAGTTTGTCGGGCGCCTTTATGTGCGCCGCTTCAATCGAAAGTACACGCGTAGCGGAACGCTATTCGAAGGCCGTTTCAGATCGAACATCGTGCAGGAAGACCGGTACCTGCTGGCGTGTCTGCGCTACATTGAACTGAATCCGGTCCGGGCAGGCATGGTCGGCAATCCCGGCGACTACTACTGGTCGAGCTACGCGTGCCATGCGTTTGGTGTCCACGCACAGGTTTGGACCCCCCACCCCCTCTACCTGAACATGGGAAGCAGTACCGAGCAGCGGCAACAGGCCTGGCGTGAACTTGCTCACAGCGGTCTGGATGTTGAGACTCTGACGGAGGTCCGGCACTGCGCGAACACCGGCCTCGCGCTCGGGACCGAGGCTTTCAGAGATCAGATCAAGCGCCTGAGGGCCTAGGGACTCTAACTGGCCGATCAATGAGCACAAGCCAAGTTTGTTCTGTCCCTTTACTCTGACCCTACCAATTTGTTCTGTCCCTTTACTCTGACCCCAACAGCTAGGTTAGGCGCGGGCGAATTCGCGGATGACCTCGCCCGGGCGTTCGCCGGTGTGGTTGCCGTTCTCGACGATAACCCGGCCCCCAACCAGCGTCGCCACGTATCCCTTACTTCTTACGATGAACCGCCCACCGTCGTGCGGAAAGTCTTTCACGTACTCAGGGTGGCACGTATCCAGCGCGTCGAAGTCGATGATATTGATATCAGCGTGCCACCCTTCTCTCAAAAGTCCCCGCTTCTTCAGACCAATCACCTCGGCGGACTGTCCCGTTATGCGGTGAACGCCTTCCTCCAGCGTGTACACTGCCCGCTTACGGACGAGCTCGGACAGAAGAAACGTCGGCGAATCGGCATCGATCAGCAACCCTACATGGGCACCGGCGTCGCCCAGCATCGGAATACAGTGCGGTATACGCATGTACTCCCACTGGTTTTCGAGCGCCGCGCCGAACGCCCACAGATTGAACAGTTCACGTCCTTCGGACGCAATCAGGCGATCTATGAACACATCCACCGGGTCGCGTCCGTCCCGTTCCGCGATCTGAGCCAGACTGTTGCGACTGTCCAGATCGAAGTCGGGAGATTCGGCCGTGCCCAGCGGGTGCAGCATCGCGGGGTTCACGACAAAACCGGCCTCTTTCGCTTCCCGGACGAGCAGTTCCCGCTGCCGCACGTCCTTCAACCGTTCCACGCGCTCCCCGATGTCCGGCAATGTCATCAACGACTTCCACGCGGGAGTGCGAAACGGCGCCGCCTGCGCGAGTCCGAACAGCGCACCGCTCGGACGCGTATGACAGATACCGGTCATCCGTTTCCCGCCCGTGTTGTTCTTCTCGAGCAACGCTCGAAACTCACTCACGCGACCATCGCCGCGATGACCCGCGCCACCTGAGAACATCACGTGGCAGCCGAGCTCAGCGCCGCGTTCGAACATCTCGAGCTCGGTGTCGAATCGACTCTGAAAATCCGGCGCTGCCTGAAACAGCGCGCCCGCTCCACCGGCCTCTACGACCGCCCGCTGTACCGCTTCTGTTTCTCTGAGGTCAGCCCAGGTTCCCGGCGTGAGCCGGCCATCGGGCACCTTGTGTCCGAGAAAACGCGACGTGGAGAATCCTACCGCGCCTTCTTCTACCGACGCGCGAACGAGTCGGGTAATGTGTTCCAGCTCCCGATCGTCCGCCTGCACCCCCTCGTCAAGGCCGCGATCACCCATTGCTTCGAAACGAATCGACGAATGCCCCGCAAGGCCTACGATATTCAGCGCCGGCGACAGCGATTGAACGGCATCGAGGTAGCCGCCATAGGAGGTCCAGTTCCACGGCAATCCGTCCATGATCGCGTCCGCGGAGATATCTTCAACGGCTTCCATCAACTCTGCGAGGTAGCGGCGGTTCTTCTCACCCACCGGCGCGAAGGTAACGCCGCAGTTTCCAATCAGCGCCGTCGTGACGCCGTGAAACGAGCTGGAGCGCAACTCCGGATCCCATCCCACCTGTGCATCCAGGTGTGTGTGCAAATCTACGAACCCGGGCGTTACGATCATTCCGGTTGCATCAATCTCACGCTTGGCAGACACGTCCGACAGATCGCCGATCCGGCGTATGCGGCCACCATCAATCGCAACGTCTGCTGAATATCCCGCTGCACCACTGCCATCGACTACGGTTCCGCCACGTATGATCAGATCGTGCGCCATGTCACTTCCCCCTACAAATTACTGTCAAAATAGAATCGTTTGGTGTTCGGTGTCGCACCGCCGGGTATCGATCCTAGAGTCTGTTACCCAAACTGATAGTCGGTAACTTCCGGTTCCAGCGACTGTCGCCAGAACTCGATCAGCGTGAAGGGCCAGTTCTGTGTCACACGCCCACTCGCGTTTTTGTACCAGGTGTTTACAGACGACTGACCCCACGCCATCTGACGGTTACCCGAGTCGATGCGTTCATTGTAGGCGTCGTGCACATCCTGCCGGACGTCCATGTGCGCACCCGGCCCACGTTTCATCAGTTCGGCAAGACAGCCGAGAATGTAACGTACTTCGCACTCGGAGAAGAAAATGATGCTGGAGTTCACTACGATGTTGGTGTTCGGACCATAACAACAGAACAGGTTGGGGAAACCGGGAAAACTGATGCCTTTGAACGCCCTCGGTTCTCCAGCCCAGGCGTCATGCAGCTCCACACCATCGATTCCATAGATCTTCATCGGCGTCAGAAAGTCGCTGGCGCTGAACCCTGTACCGTAGATCAGCACGTCGAATTCGTGCATGTCGCCGTTTTCGCAACGCACGCCCTGGGGCGTAATGCGATCGATCGAATCGGTAACAAGCGCAACGTTGTCCCGTTTCAGCGTGCGAAACCAACGACCGTCGTCGATGAGCATACGCTTGGAACCCGGCGGGTAGTCCGGCATACACTTCGCAAGCAGATCCGCGTCGTCCGCAAAGTGCGTCTGCATGTTTTCAACAAGCTGCGCCCGGAAGTCTTCGTTGGCCTGGCTCACGGAATGTTCCGGACGGTTCCAGCCCGGCTCGGCGGTCACACTGCCGAGCAATCCTTCCGCCGACTTCCAGAACATACTGAAACGAAACCACTTGGCGTAGTAAGGAAGATGGTTCATCAACCAGTGCACGCCCTCTGGGATTGGGCTGAAATACTGCTCGTTCGACACCACCCAAGGCGCCGTGCGTTGAAACACCGTAACCTCGGCACCGTCTTCGGCCAGGTGCGGTACAAACTGGAACGCGCTGCCACCAGTACCGATCACGCCCACGCGCTTACCCGCGACATCTACGTCGTGATCCCAACGCGCGGAATGGAAACAGGGTCCGGCGAACTCGCCCACACCCGGCAGATCAGGCAGCTTGGGCCGATTGAGTTGGCCGACCGCGCTGATCAACGCGTTGCATTCAAGATTCTCTTCGCCGCCATCCGCGCCCGTGACCGCCAGCGTCCAGACACCACGGGATTCGTCGAAACGCGCGCTCGTCACCTCGGTGTTGAAACGTATGTGAGGGCGAAGACCGTAGGCGTCCGCACACTCGGTGAAGTAGTCGCGAAGCACCGCCTGCGATGAAAAATATTGCGGCCAATCTTTCGGCCGGAACGAGTACGAGTACACGTGGTTGCCACTGTCTACGCGGCAACCCGGATACGTGTTTTCGTACCAGGTGCCTCCCACGTCCGCATTCTTTTCGATGATTTCGAACGGAACGCCAGCTTCCTTCAGGCGGATGCCGCACAGCAAACCCGACATACCGGCACCCACCACAATCACCTTGAACCCACCGCGCGCATCGGAGTCCACGTCCGCCAACCGCGGTTGCGCATAAGGGTCCTCGCCGTGCATCGACAGTTCCTGCGTGAGGAACTCGAGGTACTCGTCCGTAACCGGCTGGCCCATCAGAAATTCCAGCATCTCGCTCAACTGGGTATGAGTGAGCGAATCCACGGCAGCCTGACCTTGATCACGTGCAGCCGTAAGGCGCTGAAACGCCTCCTCGCGGATCAGCGCCTGATGCTCCGGCGAAATACCGTCCTGTGGATCGCTGAGGAAGACCGGTTCCGGGCGCACATCGCCACGCAGTATGTCCAGATCGCCCGTCAGGTGAACCATGGACAGCATCAGCGACGGAATGTGCGCGTCCGCGAGCGCCTCACGAATGGTTGCATCGTCGGCTGATGCCGGAATAACTTTCTCCGGCCGGTTCTTCTGCGTGCCTGAGTTCCCCATCACAATCCCCCGTCAGTCGATCGGGCCGTAGATTAGCACCAAGAAAACACGGGGTCAGGCCCAGTCCAGATTCTCCAGAAACTGTCTGAGTTCGCCCGCGTTTCGAAACTGTTGCAGAATCAGCGTGCGCTTCAACCCCTTGCACACCTGTTTTACCACCGCAGGATGGTTGGCATACCGCTTGGCACCACCGAGCGCATCGTAAAACACGCGAACCAGATCCGTTACGTCCGTACGGGCGCTCAGGTAGCGCGCTTCGGGCGCGGCAAACAGGTCAATCAGCCGCACATCGAACCCGAGCCCACGGCGTTCGACGAAGATGTTGCCCCCATGCAGGTCGCCGTGAAATTCGCGCATCGCATGAATGGGTTCCAACGCGCGCGCAAGCGCATGCAGCAGATGCAGCGCTTCGAACACCTCCAGCCGTTTTCCGCGTTGAGCCGCAACGAACTGGTTGAGGAGGTCGCCCGACAGGAATTCCGACACGAAAACCGTTACCGGCTGCCGGCGCACCGAGATCGTTTCCTGGGTTACGTACTGTACTACGGCCGGACAATGCCGCAGTTTGTGGAGTTTGGTGGCGGCGCGCCGGGCAACCCGGTTGCCGGGGTTCCGGTGGGGAAAGAACAGCTTTGCCGTGCGTTCGATGCCCGTGCTCGTCTCGCACACCAGATACACTTCGCTTTCCCAACCGGCCCCAATCTGTTCGATAACCTCGAACCGGCGCGCCAGCATTCGGCCCGGCGAAAGATCGAAGCTGTCGATACGCCCCATGGCATTCCAACGGCAACCGTTCAGATGCAGCATACTCCTCCCGAACGTGCCCCTGAGCAATACTCGAACCGAAACTGCCTAACTCCATCAGCGCGAGGTTGGAATTGACCGTATGAAACTCTACTCCTACTTCAACTCGTCAGCAGCGTACCGCACGCGCATTGCCCTCAACCTGAAAGGCGTGTCGTATGAGCAGATTCCGGTGGACCTGATGGCGTCCGCCCAGAACCGCAACGCTTATCTCGCGCTCAACCCGCAGGGTCTGGTACCGGCCCTTGAGCTCGAAGACCACACGCTGATCAGTCAATCCGCGGCCATCTGCGAATACCTGGACGAGGTTTATCCAAACCCTCCGCTGCTGCCGGGCACGCCACAGGCGCGGGGCAGGATGCGTATGCTGATGCACGGCATCGCGTGTGACATTCATCCCATCGCGAACCTTCGGGTACGGCAGTATCTACAGTCGGAGCTGGGTGCCACTGACGCACAGGCAGGCGCCTGGATCGCACACTGGATCTCCGTCGGATTTGAGGCGGCCGAGACGATCCTGGCGCGCACGGCCGGCTCCCGCTTTTGCATGGGCGAGTCGGTTACGCTAGCCGACGTATTCCTGGTTCCGCAGTACTACAATGCCGAGCGCTTCGGCGTCGACACCAAACCTTTTCCCACGCTCGGCGCTATCGTCGAACGCTGCCGGAAGTTGCACGCATTCGCCACCGCACACCCCGACCGACAGCCGGACGCACCGTAGAACGCACCGTACAACGCACACAAACCATCATCGGGCCGCGACATCGCACAATGACACTACTCACTCCAGTTCACGACTGCGGAGGGCCCTTCAGTTCGACGCGGTTGCCGTCCGGATCTTCGATGTAGACCGCCGGACCCAGTCCATCCGCGCCGAGAAGTGGCGAATCCATTGCGTGCGCCGGAATCGAACGCGCATTGCAGTAGTCCAGAATCGCCTGGCGGTCGAACGGCTCGACGCGCACCGCAAAGTGATCCAGATTCCTGCCCGTCTGCCCGGGAGCGGCACCGCCGCTACGGCCGAGCCTGCCGTTCGTGTCGACGATGTCGAGCATCGACTCGCCAAGACGCAGTTGCACCAGTCCCAGGTCGTCGCCTGCATCGCGAACAATCGAGCACCCCAGACCCAGATAGAACGCGATCAATTCCTCAGGTTTGGCCGTGCGCAGCACCAGGTGGTCGAGTCGCTGAATGTGAAACGGTGCATCACCCATCCGATCTTCCCGAAGCCGCCGAGAGCCGCAACCTACCCGAGAAACGGCCTGCCCGCCAATGCCTGAAGCAGCGTCTCCCACGCTATCCACGTGTAGGCGATGCCCGCCAAAAGCACCAGCGAGCGTTGCATTGCGCGCGACATGCCGGGCGCATCGGTCGCGGGGTTCTCCATCGACGGAGTCTTCACGTGGCGTCGCCCCGCGCCGATCGCCAACGCAAACAACGGCAGCGCCTGCATCGCGTGCATACCGAAAAAATGTGCAACGCGAAGGTCGCCGCCGTCGCGCACCCACTTGAAAACGGGTAAGCCATGCGCGTCCGTCGCCGCGCCGCCCACCCAGTGAGATCCGTGTTCTGCAATCACCGCGCCGAACCCGCCGCCGAGCACGCAGGTACCCAGCAAACCCAGAACCACTGAGAGTACAAATGGATCCGCCAGTCCGCGCGCACGCCCGACCATCACACCCAGCCACGCGCAGCACAGCACAAGCACAAGTGCGCCAACGCCCATCAACGAAAACATCACCGCGTGAAACACGGTCGTGAAATTGAAATGCGACGCCTGCCCCAGCGCCGCCTGCACGCAGATGTACGTAAGTTCGAACCCTGCACACACCACCGGGCTCCATGACAGTACTCGACCCGCCCGACGCCGAAACCACGCCGCAGGCACGAGCGGCGTAAACCACACGAACGTGGCGAAGTACGCCGCAAGCGACACCGAGAACTTGAGCGGCTTCGTCCACACGCTTACGCCATTGAACAAACGGTGGTCGAACCACGAAACCACCCAACACAGACTGGCAAGCAGCGCGCAGACGACCGCGGCGTCAAACCAGAGAGCATGCCGCGCGCGCAACCGTCGAGCGCGATCGACGATTGCGCCAGCGATGGATCGATCCGCGGTTAACGTGGCCTCACCGACGCCGCTCATCACGCCACCTCCGCCCGACCGCTCATGCGGGTGCGCCACACCCACCGGAACAGCAGATAGAGCAGCAACCCTGCAGGCCCGGCCATGAAGGTAAGGAAGAGGCAGGGCAAAAGCGCAAGGTGGGGAACGCCGTTGCGCTGCGCGTCGGTTGCTTCCCAACTGCCAACGAACAGATCGAACGCAAGATAGTGCACCCAGCCGGCCAGCAGCAATGCATCCACCGTGAACAGCGCCTGCACAGCCGCGAGCGAGCCGAAGCCGCCGCCATCCGGCACTGCGGAGACATGCGTCACCATCAATACCGCGTACACCACCCCGATCAGGCCCGGGATCAGTAGCCGCGTAGCCACGTCCGTCACCCACGGCCGTTTCGGGAAGAGCGCGAGCGCGATCCAGCCCGCCATGGCCAGTAATCCGCACAGAGAAAATATCGTTTCGTACATCGGAGTGCTATCTTGACATTGGAAAGTTAAGCGAGTGTACGACGTTTCGGTTAGACTTTCCACTGTCAAGTTAATCAGGAATGAGGCATCCGTCACGTGGCACCCAAACCCGCCTACCACCACGGCAATCTGCGCGAGGCCCTGCTGGACGCGGGCGATGCGGTCCTTCTTGAGCGCGGGCTCGCCGGGTTCACGCTGCGCGCATGCGCCCGCCGGGCGGGTGTCTCCCACGCCGCACCGAAATACCATTTCGGGGATGTGACCGGGCTGTTGAGCGCGATCGCCGCGCGGGGCTTCGAGCGGCTGCACCGCCGTCTTCGGGATTCGATCGACGACGTACGCGGGAACCTGGACGCGGAATTCCTGGCCACGGGGCAGGCGTATACGGAGTTTGCCGAACGCTATCCCGAGCACTTCCGAATCATGTTCCGTGCCGATCTACTGCAGGCGACCGCCGAGTTGGTCGAGGCGGCCGAACGTACCTACACCGAGCTCACCAACGTCATTCTGAGGCAACGCGGGGAAGCGGAAATCTCACCGCAGACCCTCAGTCAGGCGACGTCGATGGAAGCGGTGCTGGAAGACATTCTGATCGGCTGGTGCTGGGTGCACGGCTATGCGCACCTCCGGCTCGAAGCGCAGCTCGAGATGGTGCCGGAATGCATGCACGAACGGCTCGCCCGAAACGCGGCGACGCGTCTGAGCGGGCTCATCCGGCAAGCGGCGCCGAGGCGCCGCTGATCGACGTCAGTCGTAGGCGCCCACGATGCACACCGCGGCTACATTCTGCATCGGCGACCCGCCCAGGTTATGCGTCATGCCCACCGACGGTGCCGGCAACTGGCGATTCCCCGCACGACCCGACAACTGCAGGTACATCTCGTAGAGCATCCGAATGCCCGACGCGCCAATCGGATGGCCGAAGCACTTTAGGCCGCCATCGATCTGACACGGAATCTGCCCGTCCGCGTCGTAGAAGCCGTCCATTACGTCGTTGATTGCGCCGCCCTCGGGTGAGAGCTGCAGGTCTTCCATCGTCACCAGTTCGGTGATCGAGAAGCAGTCGTGGCACTCGAACATGCTCACCTGATCTCGGGGTTTGTCGATACCCGCTTCCTTGTACGCCTTCGCGGCCGCAATACGCGTGGTGTGGAAGTAGCTGCCGTCCCACGAGTTGTGCCCGGCCTCGGAGCCGTTCGACAACGCCAGTTGCAGCGCTTTCACGCTCACCAGGTTTTCCTTGCCCAGGCGCTTGGCAATCTCCGGCGTGGTCACAATAGCCGCCGCCGCACCGTCGCTGACACCGCAGCAGTCGAACAGACCCAGCGGTTCCGCAATCATCGGCGCGTTGATTGCCTGCTCTTCGGTAATCGGTTTCCGCAGATGCGCTTTCTCATTCTTGGCGCCGTTCGCGTGGCTTTTTACGGAGATATGCGCGATCGCGCGCTTCAGATCATCGCGGTCGATGTCGAACTTTGCGCGGTACGCACTCGCAAGCTGCGCGAAGTTCCCCGGCGCCGATCCGGTCGCCGCCCACTGCGGCGTCAACGTGCCGGACGCATTACCGGGCAATCCGCCGTAACCCGTGTCTTTCAACTTCTCCACACCAAGCGCGAGCGCGATGTCGCACGCGCCGCACGCCACCGCATAGACCGCGCCGCGGAACGCCTCGGAGCCGGACGCACAGAAATTTTCCACCCGCGTCACCGCAATGTTGGGTAAACGCAGGCCAATCGACAGCGGCAAGCCGCCTTTGCCGACGTTGATTTCCTCGTAGTGCGTGGAGAACCAGGCCGCGTCGATCTCGCTGACATCGATACCTGCATCGGCGATGGATTCGTTGAACGCCTCCACCATCAGTTCCTCGGCGCCGGCTTCCCAACGCTCGCCGAAGCGCGAACACCCCATGCCCAGTATCGCCACCTTGTCTTTTATTCCACTCGCCATCGTCTTCTCCTGTTGCGGCCGGGCCGCGTATCAGTTCATTGTCGTGCGCACCGCTGGGTCACGCCGCCTGCGCATCCGACGCCGACCCGGCAACCGGCACCGCCTTCCAGAAGTACCGCACGAATCCGCGCGATCGGTCGAAGGACTTGATACGAAAAACCATTCTAACGGCTTTGCCTACGTCGACATCGCCGACGTCGACGTCTGTGAAATCGGTCATGAACCGGCCGCCGTTCGCGAACGTGATCATGCCGTAGTGCGACGGCGGATCGGCAGTATACGTAAGATAGTCTGCCGACCATGTCAGTACCGACGCCGGCTCGTCGCGGAATGAATGGGGTTCCTGGCTGTCGTGCGCGCGACACTGGGGATTAACGCAGTAATCCGAGCGCGGGAACTGCAACGTACCGCACTGCGTACAACGCCCGCCGACCAGGCCCGTCAACATATCGCGTTTCCGGTAGTTCACCGTGAGCGCGGTCTTGTAGTCGGCCACTTCCGCCCGCATACCCTTTTCCAGCTGAATCAGATCGTTGAACGCCAGATACTTCTGATAGTTGTCTTCCGGCTGGCGGTTGGCCAGCGCTTCCACCACACCGCAGGTCGGCTGATACGACGCATTGGCGTCGGTCACCCGCAACACAATCACATCGCAACCCTGACCGAACGCCGCTGTAACGATTACGTCGCCGGGTTTCGCGCGCGTTTGCAACGTGTGGCACAGAAGCAGCAGTGCGTGCGCGGTTCCCGTGTCACCCACCGTTGCGGCAAGATCGTCGACGATGGCCTCCGTAGGAATACCGCATTGCCGTGCAACACCGGCAACCGCGCGGCCAATCGTGGAGGGAAGTATGAAGTGCTGCACGTCAGCCGCGTCCAATCCCGCGCTAGCCAGAGCATCGGCCACACATTCCGGTACGATCTTCGCGAAGCCTTCGTCGCGAATCCAGCGCTCCTCCCAGTTGTAGTCGAACGCTTCGCCCGCGGCGCGAAAATGGTCGATGAAATCTACGGTAGAGGTACGGTGCGCCACCACATCCGCGAGGGTGTTGCCGTTCCCGATCACGACGGCTGCGGCGCCGTCACCGAACGCGAGCTCGCCCGAACTGGCCGCCTTGGCGCGGCGTTTGTCCGACGCGATCACAAGACTCGACGCATAGAGTCCGCCTCGTACACACCCAAGGGCCTGAACGAACGCGCTCAACCCGGCCCGCTGACTGAAACCTACGTCTACGGATCCTACACGCTCCGGCAGCGACAACGCGGTAGCGATCAGGCTCGAGTGCTGACGATCGGCATACGGGGCACTGGTACTTGCGAACGCAAGCGCTTCGGGTACCGCGTTGTCTCCAAGACACGCGCGGGCGGCTTCCACGGCCATCGTAACCGCGTCCTCGTCCCAGTTGCACATTGCGCGCTCGCCCCGGCCTTTGGCCGCTATCGACGGATCCGCCCAGCTGTGCGCTTCAGCGATTGCCTTACGCTGCAACCGCAAACGCGGAAGATATGCGCCGTACGCGGTAATACCTGCCACTACCGACCCCCGTTATCAGTGTCGAAACCAATGATTATCGTACCGGCTCACCGGTGTGCCAACGCGTGAGCGGCGGCCCGTTCGCCGGCCAGTTTACCGAACACGATGCATGGCCCGAACGATCCGCCGCCGCCGATATAGCGGTCCCCGTGCAGTGAGCCGACGATTTCACCGGCCGCATACAGCCCGGCGACCGGAGATTCGTCAGTGCGCAGCACCTGGGTATTCGAGTCGATCCGCAGACCCGTCCCGGTCCAGCAGACGATCGCAGGCCGTACTTCAACCGCATAGAACGGCGGCGTAACGATCGGCCGCATTCCGGTTTCCGGTGGTTTGAAGAACGCCGTATCCTCACCGGCTTCGCAATCGGCGTTGTAGCGCGCAATCGTACCTGCCAGTGCTGCGGCGGGTGCGCCGATCGCTTGAGCCAGCGCCTCGATCGAGTCTGCACGATAGATCCGGCCTTCGTCGGCTTTCGCCTCCAGAATCTCATTCACCCAGTAAGCGCGCGACAGGTCACTGGGTTTCGCATCAGCGCGCGCCCCTTCGTCGAACACCGCAAACGCGTGTCCGCCCTGCTTCTGTATCAGCCCGCCAAGCACGGTATACGGCGCCGACTCGCTCGTGAACCGGCGCCCTTCGCTGTTCACCAGAATCAGCCAGCCTGGTATCCACACCTCCAGATCCTTGCTGAATCCGGGCGTTACCAGGAGCAGTCCGCGGTTGTGGCCGTCGATCGCCGCGCCGATGGCCTGGCCCATCTTCAACCCATCGCCCTGCGCATGCGGTGTACCTATGTACCAGGCCCAGTTGTCCGCCTTCGCCGCATCCGGATAATACCGGGCCAGCATCTCCCGGTTGGCGCCGAAGCCACCTGTTGCCAGCACCACTGCACCGCTCGACGCCAGATCCGCGCCAATCCGGATGCCGTTGACCGCACCGGCGGAATCCACCAACAGTTCGTCTACGTGGGCGTCCAGTACGACATCCACACCAAGACGCGCCCGGTGGGCGTCGAAGGCATTGACGATCGCTTCGCCATCACCGTCGGCACGATGGCCACGCGGCGTCGAGCCGACCCCAGACGGATACAGGCCGTCGTCAATGTAGGGGGCGCCGTGTTCCAGTGCCCATTCGAACGTCGGCCCCGACAGGTCGCAGTAACGCCGGACGACGCTCGGTTCCACCATCCACTGATTGAGCGTCATGTAGTGTTCGAACATCGCGTCCGCGGAGTCGGTCACGCCCGCCTTACGCTGAATGCTGGTGTCCGCGGCGTAGAAGTGACCGCCGGACAACCGTGAGGAGCCGCCGACCCGCGTGTCCGCATCCACAAGCAGCACGCTCGCGCCGGCTTCAGCCGCCGCTATCGATGCCGCGAGTCCGGCCGCGCCGGACCCCACGACAATCACATCGTAGTCATTCGCCATCGTCCCTCCCTCGATTTCCCCGTCGCCGAGCATACCAAGGGTTGCGCCAGAGCGTTACGCCGGCCGCCAGCGAGGCTAAGCCGCCTGCTTGTCCCGGGTCCAGCGTCTGTTCGACGGTCCCGCTCGACCCCGGCGCGCGCCGCCGTGTTCCGGATACACCGTGGCCGTGTACAGGTCGCCGTGGGTATCCATCGCGAGTTGATGAATATAGATCGCAATGTCCTCCACGCGATCGAGTTCGACCCCGGATTCCGCGTCGAGGATTGCCAGGTTGCGCATCTTGTCGCTGGCGTACACCTGCTCGCCATACACGGCGATGCTGAGCGGTACCACATGAGTCCACTGATCGATGAAATTGCCGTCCGGATCCAGGCGTTGAATACGGTGCACGCAATCCGGATCCGGCTTTACGCGGTGGGGGGCTATCTGACCCGGCAACGTCATGTAGTCGTGGAAATTGCCGCCGCAGAGGTCCGCCACCAGCAGGCGGCCCTGCGCATCCTGCGCCAGCGCATGCGGCGTATTGAACTCGGCCGGCCCGCGCCCCCAATGGCCGACCTCCCGAATGAATTCCCCGTCGGGGCTGAACCAGACGAGGCGCGAGTTCCAGTACCCGTCGGACACAACGATGTTGCCGTCGGGCTGCACCACAACCGCGGTGGGACCGTTGAAATGGTCGGGGCCGTCACCCCACTTTGCGAACGTACCGAGCGACAGCGACAGCGTGCCGTCCGGGTGGTACCGCCGCACGGTGTGCCCGTCGCGATCAACAATCCAGAACATGCCGTCGTCGTCGATGTAGATGGTGTGACCGCCAAGCGCGAAACCCGGTTGGTCGGACGCGCCCCACTTACCGAGATAGGCCCCCGAGCGATCGAACATGGATACGCTGCTCTTACCCATTTTGTCGGCCATCGCCAGCGGGTGCGCCGCCCAGTGTTCCACGTCGCGCGTAAACACGTAGACGATGTCATTGGAATCCACGGCCACGCCGGAGCCCATTTCGAACTGCATGTCTTCCGGATAGTGCGGCCAGGCGGCGTCCAGCGCATAACCGCTGCGCCGGGGGCTCGCGTCAGCTCCGCCGGACGCGTTCGATTGATCGCCACCCGCTTCTTCATGAATGCACATTTCAGCTCCCCTCTTGTATTCCCCGTTTTGTATTCCCCGTTGGCCCATTCGCCCGCGTGATCGTACGCAACCCTAGCAGATGTTCAGCGTTGCGCACCCGCCAGCGCGCCTTCAACCGCCGCCACAAAGTCGCGCTGCGTGGCATTGGGTTCGCCGCCCGACTCAGTGACCTGGCGCACCAGATCCGGGATCGACGCGCGCTGCGCTTCGCTCATCGCGGCGCGCGCAGGCGCCACCAGATCGCGCACCTTGTGCGTGTAATTGGGATCGGTGTTGATCAGGTGCGACGCCAGCGCGTACATCTCGTTGCACTCCTTGTCAGCGTACTTCAGTTCGCTCGCGTAGAGTCCGAGCAGAGCCGCTTTCTGCTCCACAGTTGGATCACCGCCCTGCTTCAAGGCGGCGAACATCAACACCGCCGCCAGCTCGCGCGGCGTCTCGATCGCATACAGCGGGTTTATCTGCTTCTCTTCCCACCGTTTGCGGCGTGCCCAGTACCAGGGGTTCAGACTGTTCAGATCGAATCCCGCGCGTTGCAGTGAATTCAGGGCCCAGATGAGCCCCGCAATGGCGGTGATAACGGCAATGAGAATGTGCATGCAAACCCCCCGAGTTACGCAGGCCGCCAGACGGCAAGAACCACCGCCAGCGCGCCCGCAACGCGCATCGCTACGAGCCACGGTTCTACACTGTCAAACAGGTGCCGTGCGGTGTCGCTCAACGCGCTTGCATCGTCCTGCAGCCGCGCAACCTCTTCCTGCAGCCGGAAGAACGGGCGCAGAATAGACGCGAACACGATCAGCACGAAGATCATCAACCCCTGCTTCGTGCCGAGCCAAAGCGACTGAAAAAAACCGAAGTCGAGCGCCAGCGCCATCCAGACTCCGGTAATCACCACGAGAATCGTCGCCATGGGCACCGGCGCCGAATACTTGAGATACAGACGCGCAAGATCCGCCTCCCGCGGCGTACCCCGAGCGCATTTGAGCTCGCGCGCAACAAACAGTTCGTACAGACCACAGCCAAGCCAGACGATCACGCTCAACAGGTGAATCGTCAGCAGCGTGTTCCTCAACATGGCGGTCTCCGCGTTGCGTCAGGTCAGAAACCGCAGCGTCGAGCGCAGCGCTTCGGCCGGCCGTTCCACATGCGGATGGTTTCCCGCACGCGCTACCCTCACCACGTCAGAATCGGCGATCAGTTTCGCAAATCGCTCACCGTAACGCGGGGGTACGTAGCGGTCCTCGGTACCCCACAAAAGGAGCGTCGGGCTTACAATGCGATGCAGTCGGCGGGACAGATTGCGATCGGGGATCGGCCAGATGAAATGGTTTGTGGCCGCAATCAGCGCCAGACGCTGCAACGTCGCCTGCGTGCGCGCCTCCGGACCGGATGCGTCCGGCTGCAGATACGCCTGCACAACCTCGCTTTCCGGGTCATGAAAAAAACAGGCTGCGTGATCGTCCGGATCCATCGCATCGATATCGGCCACGGGTTCGTCATCGTCCCACAAGCCAAGCGAACCGATCAGCACGAGCCGCGTGACGCGGCCCGGAAAGTGCGCAGCGTACTCCGCCGCAACCATACCGCCGAAGCCGTGACCCACAATCACCGCCTCACCGATGTCGAGTGCGTTCAGCAGGTCGTCGTAATAGAGGGCGAGATCGTGCACCGAGTCGAACGCAGTCAGGTCATCTTCATCGTTCACCCCGGGGTGCAACGGCGCATACACCTGGAAATATTCGGAGAGGCCGTCCAGATAATCGTTCCAGATACGCCCGAGACGTCCATGGAAGTACACGAGCGCCGGGCCCGACCCCGCGCGAAGCACATCGGCCGGCACGCCGGAATCGAGTTTCGGGTTGATCGCCTGATGGTTCACAACCGAGCTCAGGCAACGCGTTTGGGTTGATCGGCCGTGGCCGGCAGCGCCGGGCGCTTCGCGCCCTGTGGCCACCAATGATCGGTCCACTCGTCATCCCAGATGTCACGAATGTGGGGCAGCACCTTTTCCGCGAACAGACGCGTGTTGTACTTCGTCAGCTCGTGGTCCATGGACCCCATCTGCATCAGCAGAATAACGTGACCCACCCGGAGGTCGGCGGCGAGCTCCTTCATCTGATCCACCACCGTTGCCGGACTGCCGCCAATCACCTTCTTCGACTCGTCTACGAGGTGTTTCCAGCTGACGCCCCGGACGCCCTCGACACTGGCAAAAGGATTCACCGCAGCACCCGAATGAGCGCGTTTTACTGCCTTCTTCAACGACTTCTGGGTGGAATAGCCAGGGACCATTGCATACTGACGCGCCACATGCAGCGACTTTGTATAGAAATACCGCGCATGTTCCAGATAAAGTTTTTCGGCCTCGGCGTCCGTTTCGCCAACAAATACGATCTGCGCAAAGCCCGCCCGGAACGGATTGGCATCGCGACCGTTTTTGTCATTCACTTCCCAGAAACCTTCCATCAGAGGTTTCGCCGCAGCACGACCGTTGAAACTGAGATAGCTGTACAGGTAGTCGTTCTCTGACGCGAAATCCCAGGTTTCCACCGACCCGCCGCCCGCCAGCCATATTGGCGGATGCGGTTTCTGCAGCGGTTTCGGCCACATGTTCACATGGCGGAGCTTGGTGAATCTGCCGTTGAAATGAAACGTCTCGTCACTGGTCCACGCGCGCTTGATCAGATCGTGCGCTTCGTAATAGCGCGGCCGCACTTCGGTAGGCGTTATGCCGTAGCAGTGCGAAACGTCCATGGGCGTTCCTACGGGCATACCGGCAACCAGCCGGCCTCCACTCAGACAGTCGATGTAGGCGAACTCCTCGGCAGATCGCAGTGGCGGGTTGTACAGCGGCAGCGTGTTGCCGAGAATCACGATCCCGACATCACGGGTGCTCTTCGCCAGGTAGTACCCGGTCTGATTCGGCGAACACGGAAAACCATACGCGTTCTGATGGTGTTCGTTGGTCCCCACGGCGTCGTAGCCGAGCGACGCCGCGTAATCCAGTTCGTCGAGGTTCCAGTTCAGAAACCTGCTGACCTGTTCCGGGTCGCAGAGTTCGTTCGTTGGCGGGGTCACCCAGACACTTTCGTGCCGGTTCTCGAAATCCGGCGGTAGCGAACGGTACCCTTGCAGATGAAACCAGGTAAGTTTCACGCGCTCCCCCTTCTCACTTCCCTCCGGAGCATTCTATATCGATGCAGAGCCCTCAGCAGCCATCGCGCTCCACCGCGCGGATGTAATCTTCCAGCCGCTTTCCGGGTTCGTCGGGAAACTCGGAGCTAAGCAGCGTAATCGCCCGAATCCGATCTATGCGGAAGTTGCGGAAGTCCTGTCGCAGTTCGCACCAGGCGCCGAGCGTCCATCGATTGCCCCAGAACGCGAGGCTCAGCGGCCACACGATGCGCTCTGTGAGGCTGCCGTGCAGATCTCCATAGTCGAGAAATGCCCGGCGGCGCAGGTTGATCGCCTCCCGCGCGCTGCCAAGCGATGCGCTGGCTTCACGGTCGGGACCGTATACGGGCACCACCAGCCCGGGATTCTCGAGTTTCGGCCGCAGCCTTGCCGGCAACGCCGCGTCCAGCTTCGCAAGTACCCGGTCCGCCGCATCGCCGAGCGCGTCGTCGCCGTGCGCGCGGGCCACCTGCACACCGAAGGCTAGCGCCTGCAGCTCCTCGGTGTCGAACATCAGCGGCGGCACCTGATAGTCGCGACGCAGCCGGTAGCCCACCCCGGCCTCGCCGTCCACCGGCACGCCGGACGCTACCAGGTCCTGCACGTCCCGATAGATCGTACGCTCCGACACACCAAAGCGTTCCGCGAGAATACGCGCGGTCAGCACCTTGCCACGGCTCAGTGCAAGTACGATTTCAAACAGACGTTCGGCGGGTCGCATAGGATGAGTGTACCCCGGCCGGACCCCGCGCTGACATGCCTACTGACACAACGGTGTCAGCATTGTTCTCTATTTTTGAGCTTTCTCAGCCCCTACTGACATCAGGCTGTCATGAGAATGGCGGTAGACTGCAGTTGCATTCACGCGGAGAGCATTATGCAACATCCCCTACTCAGCCGGGCTTCCCGAGCCGCAGAACGGGCCTTCGAACGCTATGCACGGCGCCGCCAGCTCAGTCATGACCTGTTCACGATTGCGCTGCAACCGCCGGCTAGAAAACCCGCACGCAACCCCACGGAGAAATGCGCATGACCGACGCAATAACCATCGGACAACGCCTGCCGGAGCGCGCGACGATGACCGAGATTGCGCTCTACACCGTTGCGGGCGGAGAGATCGTCAACGAGCGCTTTTTAACCTTGGCCTAAGGGTCGAGTCCATCACCGGAGGCCCGCTTCGCTTGCGGGCAGTTCGACGCGGATCAGGGCACCGGTGATCGCCATATGCAACCAGGTTTCCACCGGTCGACGGGTTACCGACGCCACGGCGTCGCGGTAGGCGGCGAGCTGGCCCGAATACGCGGCAGCCTCGTCGGCCCAATCCGATTGCGGCCGCGGTGACGACTTGTGATCCACAACAACATAACCGTCGTCCGTCTCGAGCAGCAGATCGATCACGCCCCGTATCAGCGCGCCGTCGGCACGGCGCCACGCGACGGGACATTCGGCAAACATCCGAACGGGTGCGAACCGTTCTGTTATCGCGTTTGCAAACCGCCGGGATATCTCCAGTGCGTCGTCTACCCGAATCGTATCCGCCGCGCGATGCGCACTCAGCAATGCGGCCGCAGCTTGCGACGCGTCCCGGGCATTGGGGTTGACGATTTCCGCCGCGATCACAGCGTGTAGCGCATTTCCCAACGTGGTGACATCGTCACCCGTAAGGCTGATGCGCGGACCGATTTCAACGACGTCCGCGATCCGGCCACCGGCGATCGGATCCGCCGAAGACGGAGACACGAACGCGGGAAGCACCGTCGCAATCCGTTCCCGTTCGGCAAACCAGTGCGGCGCGTATCGTCCCGCGCGCGGGGGTTCCCCGCCCCCGGTGTACGCCCGCACCGCGGTCGGTACGCGCTCGCCGCCGAGTTCGAGTTCGTCGCCGTCGGGTATCGCACTGGCCGACACGTCGAACGTGCGCAGCCAGGCCTTTTCCGCGACCGGCTTGTCGGGCAGCGCAACAACCAGTAGATCCCTAGCGCGCGTGATACCGACGTACGCCAGTCGACGCGCCTCCGCCTGTCCCGCGCGCAAACAGGCGCTTGCCTCAGCCGACGCCATAATGGCATCGCGCAGCGGCACCCCGCGGGTACGCCGGCCGAACAGATTGGGCCAGAAACGCAGCTCGCGGTGCCCCAGCGGATCGGTAACGTCGAACGGTGCTGTGAGCAGAATGCGCGGGTCCCACAAATCATCGCGCTGGGCGACATCGAAATCCGCCGCCACAACCACCGGCCATTCCAGACCTTTCGCCTTGTGATAGGTCAACACGTGCACCGCGTCACCGGACGTCACCACAGGCTGCAGATCCAGTTCGGGCGACGTCGGGTTGTCCAGCCAGAAAAGAAAGCCGGTCAGCGACGCGGCGTTATGGTGCAGACCGCAGTACGCCTCGTACTGCACGGCGAGGTCCAGAAAGGCATCCAGGTTACGCTGCCGTTGTTCGGCCTTGATCGCGTCCCGCCCCCAGGTTGCGGCAATGCGCCGCGCGCCCACGTCGTTGAGCACGCGCGCAACGATCTCTACCGGCGACCGCAGCACACTGTCGTTCCTCAAAGCCGCCAGGCGTGTAACCACCGGATGCGTTCCTTCACCCCAGGTGTATCGGTCACCCCCGTCCGCGAGCCACCGTAAACGTTCGTCAAGCCACTCCTCGGGTTCCCGGCAGTCCGCAAGCGACATGATCTCGGCCGTGGCCAGCGTGTCCGCCGGATCGTTCAGGCGCCGCAGGCACGCCCGGGCAAAACAGACCTCCGGAACACCGAGAAGCCCTGTGAGCGACATCTTCATCGGCACGCGATGGTCCTTCAGCGCGCGCGCAATCCTTTCCACCTGGTTATTGGTGCGCGCCAGCACTGATATGTCTTGCCAGCGAA
This sequence comes from Candidatus Azotimanducaceae bacterium, assembly GCA_965216695.1. Classification (GTDB taxonomy): domain Bacteria; phylum Pseudomonadota; class Gammaproteobacteria; order Pseudomonadales; family Azotimanducaceae. The sequence goes on from OZ244212.1 coordinate 2,101,306, forward strand.
CGGCACGCGCCCGGCCGTCGTCGCGGTCGACGATCCGATAGCCGGACGCCACGAGCTGGGCGATTCCTTCTGCGATGGACGCCGCCGCATCGTTGCGGTTCGACGCGAGTTGCCAATGCACAACAGCCGGTTCGGCCGTCTCCTCAGATCGTTGCGGGCGGAGTACGACGTCCGCTGCGGGGATTTCCCCGGCGAACGCCGCGGTAAAGAGACTGTTGGCGTACTCCACCAGATGAGGACGTGATCGCCAGGAGCTGGGCAACACGTCGCGACCGGCCCGGAATCGAGTCATGTCCGCGAGCGTTGCGAACACCAGATCCGGGTCGCAGCCGCGGAACGCATAGATTGCCTGCTTGACGTCGCCGACGAAGATCACACGGCTCACCAGGCGCGCAAGTTTCACGAAAAGCGCTAACTGCATCGGGTTGGTGTCCTGAAACTCATCCACCACCAGCAGCTCCACCTCGGCACGCAGCGTGTCTGCCACGACCGGGTCGTCCAATCCGTCGAGCATCAGGCGTTCCATGTCCAGGAAGTCGATCAGCCCCTGTTGGGTCTTCAACGCCTGAAACCGCGCCACCGCAAGACCTGCAAACCTTGGGACATTGGCGGCATAGAAGGCGGCATCCGACTGGAATTCGGCCGCCGCCGCATAGCGGCCCGCACACTCCTGTACCGGCACCGCCACGTCCCGGTTCTTCGCGCCGGGTTGCTCGTTGGCAAGCCGCATCCATTCCTGCCACGTATCCTGTCCGCGCGCGAGCCGATACGCGCTACCGCGCAACAGATCGACGTACTTCGCCGTCGTCTTCGTCCGGTCCTCACGGGTATCAACCGCATTCAGCGCATTGCGTACTGCAGCCAACAGCGCGGATCGCTTGGTTCCCGGATGCTCCGCCGGAAAGAAGCGTGTCAGCGCGGAGGCGTTGGCCTCTGCCATCGCGTCCATGCGCTCGGGCGGCATAGCGTTCTCTCGCATCTTGTCCGCAACGCGTCGAACGTCTGCGCGCCAATCGCTTTGTTCCAGTCGTGCGGCAACCCGGTTCATCGCGTGCACGGACTCCGGCGTCAACGCATCGTCCAGCGCGTGATTGAACAGCCGTACGCCATCCTCGAGGCTCATCACGTTCAACTGAGGCGACAGCCCGAGCTCGAAGGCGAAGCGCGACAGCAGTTTTTCGCACACGCTGTGCACCGTGCCGAGCAATGCCTGCGCCATGCGTTGAGCGAGGTCCGAGCGGCCCGACGCAATCAACGTCTCGCGCACGCGATCGCGCAACTCACCGGCGGCTTTCACCGTGAACGTAGTACCTATGATCGCGTCGGGCCGAACGCCTTCCTCCAACAACGCCCGTTCCAGATCCTTGGTAACCCGATACGTCTTACCGCTACCGGCACCGGCGCTGATGAACGTAACGTGCGAGAAGTCCGGCGTGCTCACGCGTAGGGGTCCCAGCCGGTGAGATTCGCGAAATCGTCGAACCGGGCCGGGTCGGCGGACGGCGCGAGCGCCGCTTCGGGCGCAACCGAACGCTCGTCCGCCTGCGTGCCCACAACGTTGCACTCGATCGCCCCGGATGCCATCTGCGCGCGCCGCCATTGATAAGCTTGTTGCGCTCGCTGCCAGAGCCCGCCCGGGTCCGGCGCTGCCTCTCCGGCAACGATGGCGTGAGGGAACACCGCGTCGTCCGGCGCGATCACCACACCCGTCGTTATGATGAAATAGGCCTGGTACGGCCAATCACGCGGCACCTGCACACTCTGCGTGCCCTGCGTGCTCGCGTCTGCGCTCCCGTGACTCGCCAGATAGGCGTAGGTTGCCAGCTGCAACTGGGTTTCCTGCGCCACCTCCTCCATTCGATACGCCTGTCCGGCCCATTTCGCATCGAGCACGATCGAACGGCCCTCCTCAGTCAGGCACAGCAAGTCGATCGTACCCTCGAGCGCGACCCCGGGCTGCATCGTCGCCGTTAACGGGCGTTCCGCGACAACGTTGCGCACCCGCGCAGACCGGAGGTGTTCCAACAGCGCGGTGATCGCCCGCTCCAACGTCGTAGCGAACGCGCGATAATCAATGCCCCGTCCCGGTTCCAGCAATACCGCGCCCTCATGACGCACCAGGTCCGCGACGTTCGCCGCGGCCCACACGCGAACCTCCGCGTCGGAACGCTCGCGCCATGCGGCATCCGCAAAGAAACGTTCGAACAGCCGATGGGCGAGGTTGCCGTACAGCCTGCCGTGATCGGCCAGGTCCTCGGCCCGGCCGGATCTCAACGCCGCCGGATAACGCAACACCCACTGGTACGGATAGTGAATCAGTTTCTCCAGACTGGAGTACGACTCCCGCGGCCGAGCCGGCACCGGGACGCCCGTGCGCCACCAGCGCCTGGGCGTTGGCAGAGGCTTTGGCGAGAGCGCACGCCGTTCTATATTCAGCGAATCCTGCAGCGCGCTCCCGCCTCGGAGCAACGCCGAATCCAGATCGACATCAACCCACCCGCGCACCGCATGGCGAATTCTGCTCCACAACGGATGAGCGCCTTCGTCGCTTGGATGCACCGCCAAGACCAAACGGCGCTCCGCCGCGAGAACCGCCCGCAGGTCGTCGCGTTCACGGCGTGCCAGCACCGCTTCCATCGGTGGGATGTGTACACCGTTCGCGCGTAGCGTCGCGAGTTCCGCATGGGACCAGGGATAACGCAACGTCCGTTCCGCATCGGCCAGATCCCACCACACCACCGTCTCTGCCGCCTCAGTGAGCGCGCCGGGATCACTGGTTGCCGGCACATGGCCGCGTTCCGCGAAATGCGTGGGATCGGGCTGGTCGCGCGTCACCTCATCGAGCAGCCGGTCCAGTTCCAGCCGATCCAACCGATCGCGACCCTGCGCGTGCAGCCGGTCGAGCGCTGCCGTAAGCGCGCCGCACTGCGCCAGCGCGTGCGCAAACAACGACCGTTCTCCTGGCGCATCCAGCGATGTCAACCGTGCGCCCAGCCAACCGGCGCACCGGGATGCGATCATTTTGATCGCACTGATCGGCGCGCCGGGCTCCACAGCAAACCCGTCGCCCCCAAACCATTCCTGAATAACCCGCCGAGCGTCCTCGGCAGCCTGCGCACCCACGGTGTCGGCGTCCGTCAGCCGCGCCACCGTCCTGCGCCACTCGGTTCCGCCGAGGCCGGGTTCGCTCGCAACCGCATCCGCCAGCGCATTGCGTATGCGACGGGGTACCGGACCCAGTGGATGCAGCAGAAACTGCAGCAGCTCCTTCGCACCGACGGGGCGCCACAGCAACCCAAGCGACAGCTTGAGAGTCTGCGCCACCGCGCGGTAACGCGAATAATGCTGAAAGCCGGCTCGAGGCAGGCCGCTGCGTTCGAATGCGTTGTCGACGATGATGCCATCTCGCTCCGCGACCACCACGGAACGCGCCCGGACATCGGAATCCAACAGCAGCTCGGCAACCGCGCGCGCGGTCACATCGCGCGAGCAGGACGACAGCACAATGAGCGACCCATCCCCGGTCAGTTGCAGGGGTACATGTTCGGCCTCGACTGCCGGCGCGATCAGCGCGCGTTGCAACTTACCCAGATCGCAATCCGCCGGTGCCGCCGGTTCGAGTTCGACACCCGCGAGTTCAATGTATCCCAGCGTGGAAAACAGCTGCTGCCACACGCGGGGAAACTCATCGAACGCGCTCGTCAGCTCAATCTGTTCTATCTGGCAACGCCGCTCCCGCAGACGCGCCAGAATGCGTTGCACGCGCTGGCCGAGACACAACGGCACCACGTCGCGCGCAAAGCGCTCCACATCCGCGAGATCGCGCAAACGATCGCGCGACAGCGGCCCTGACGCAGTACCGCCGGACCAACCCTGTCCTGTCCACCCCGCCTCGTACCATTGCGACCGCCAATCGAGCAAGGTGCGCGCCACGTTGATGGGATCTACCGAAAACGAGCGGTGATAAAAGCGGTCGGGCGAATCGCACTCTGCAAGACAGCCGCGATACGCAACGACGTGCTCCGCGGGATGTTCCAGCACCGGCGCCAGACCCAGATCCGATTCCAACTGGCGCACCAGCCCCGGAAGACTCGTAGCCGCGGACGCAACCGCGTCAGGACAGTGCAATTGCGGATGCCGTCCGACGCGAACGCGCATGGACGCCGTCACCTGGGCTGACCGGTGATCACGTTCGCTGAAGCAGATCCACCCGGTTCGGTATCTCGAAACAATACCCGTCGGCACTCCGGTGTCGCTCGAACTGCGTTCGGATCCGTTCGAGCAACGCCGGGGATACATCATGCTGCGTGTGGGTCACGTTCAAAACGCCGTGTTCAAACTGGGAAAAACTCTCGAGCCGGATGCGGTTGCGGAAGAAGCGCTGTTGTACCAACGACAAGGTTCCGCGCTGTACCGCGCGCTCGACCGCGAAGAAGGCCTGCTCCCGGACTCGTTCTTCATCGTGGAACAAGCGGATGATCTCGTTGAAATCGCCATCGAAGACCGGTTCTGAAATGTAGGCCAACCCACCCGGGCGCAGCACGCGGGCGATCTCTCTCATTGCGTCGTCCATCAACGCACCCGGCACATGGTGCAGCGACTTGAACATGAGCACGACGTCGAAACTGGCGTCGTCCGCTACGATTGCTTCAGCACCGAACGCCTCGAAGCGCACGTTCGGCAGATCGTCCACGCTGAGGTTCTTACGATGCTGAATCGCATCCACCTCGGCCGCGACAATTTCGGCCGCACCTGTGCGTTCGGCAATCTGCCGCGTTTTCTCGGCCGCACCGCAACCCAGCTCGAGTACGCGGGCACCTGCCAGCGGCAATACCTCGGTGAGCAATTGAAACTCGTTGTGTACGGGCTGCTCCGCCGGTCCCTTCAGCTGCATCGGATATTCGGTGACCGTCACGCGCGCCTCCCCATGCACTACAGATGCAAATGCAATAACGCAACGCAGCGTAGCGTTCCGCCCGCGCTTACTCAACGCCGCCGTTTTCGGTAGAGTGACCGGAACGCTGCGCGGAGGAACCTATGCGTAACACCAAAGTTTCCGGCCTGGTGGTCCTGCTCGCCTGGTGTGCCACGATGCTGGCCGCATACTGGGGCCTCGGCGGCTATATCAACGACACTCTTGAAGGCATCGACCACGAAGCCGTGCCCAAATGGCCCACCCTTCTTGGCGGCGCCATTGGTCTGATGAGTGTGGTGCTGACGATCCTCTGGGCTCGCGGGTTGCGTCGCGCCGTCCCGGACAGCCGTAAAACCATGGAGGAACCCGCGAGCGCCCGCCGCCGGTTCCTGACCGGCACCGCGGCAATCACCGGCGGTGTCGTGGGCGTCGCCGGTGCGACCGCCGCTCGGTTCGGCGGCTGGGCCACCGTTACGGGTCCGGCGCTGCGTGTTTCCACCGAAACCACTGCTGCGGATCCAAAGGCCGAGTGGGCCGGCGCGACCATTCGCAGCTATCGGCCGCTGGGTGCAACCGGCTTGATGGTGTCGGATGTGTCCACGGGATCCACCCGCCTGCACAACCACGCAGAGCCGGTGAAGTTTTTGAGTGCGATGCTGGACCGTGGCGTGAACTACATCGACGCTTCCCCAGACTATGCCCCGCAGAGCGAAGCGATCGTTCGCGATGCGATCGCCGGGCGCGATCGCAGCAAACTCGTTATCGCGAGCAAATTCTGTACATCCAACGGCCACCTTCGGCAGGGTTCGACCGTTCAGCAGTACATACAGGCGATCGAAGGCGCGCTCACGCGGATGAACACCGAGTATCTCGACGTGGCGCACATCCATTCATGCGATACCGTCGACCGGTTGATGGACGAGAACGTACACGAAGCCTTCGATCGATTGCGCGACCAGGGCAAAGCGCGGTTCCTTGGCGTATCCACGCACACCCCAAACCTGGAAGAAGTGGCCAACACCGCCATCGACAGCGGCCGCTTCGGTGTGATGATGCTGGCGTACCATCACGGTGCGTGGCCGAATCAGGTGGAGATCATCGAGCGCGCCGCGCGCAAAGGCGTTGGTATTGTGGCGATGAAAACGCTGAAGGGCGCGAAGCACAACGGGCTAGGCGATTTCCGCACCGAAGCAGACAGCTACACTCAGGCGGCATTCAAATGGGTGTTGTCCAATCCCAACGTGTCCAATCTGGTGATCTCGTTTCACAACGAGCAACACCTGGACGAATATCTGTACGCTTCCGGCCAGTCGCTGACGGCGAACGACATAGCGGTGCTCGAAAAGTACGATGCGCTGATCGCTGGCACGCATTGCTTTCAACATTGCGGCGCCTGCCTGTCGACCTGCCCGGCCGAAGTACCGATTCACGACGTGCTGCGCCACCGGATGTACTTCGAAGACTACGGCGATCAGAAACAGGCCATTCAGGGCTACGCGAAACTCGAACGCGACGCGTCCGCATGCATTGATTGCGCAGCACCGTGCACGAACGCGTGCCCGCACGGTATTCCCATCCGCGAACGCATGACCGGCGCCCACGAGATGCTGACCCTGGCGTAGAGGGAACATTGGGGTCAGAGCAAAGGGACAGATCAAAGGACAGAGTCCTTACGCTGTCGATTTGATCTGTCCCTTTGTTCTGACCCCAGCTAGTCTGCAACGGAGTCGTAGCCAGCGTCGGTCAGCTGAACCAGGCAGAGCCCGTGACCGAACGGATCCGATAGGGTTGCAACCACCCCCCACGGCTCGTTCAGCACTTCCCCCACCGACTGCGCCCCCGCAAGCACGGCCCGTTGCAGCGCACTGTCTACGTCGCTCACCAGCACATCGAGATGAACGGGCGTCCAGTGACGCCCAAATCTGCGGAAAACACGGGCGCCCGGATAGGGAAGCGACCCCTCATTGGTCTCGATAAGATGTACAAGCGCGTCGTTTAACTTGAGTTCCGCGACCGACTCCCGAAACAGGGTACGCCGAATTTCACCGCCCAGTCCCGCAGTGTAGAACTCAATAGCGGCGGCAAGGTTCGGAACGTCGATGTTGATGATCAGGCTTGGCGGCATGCGGGTTAGTACGCCCAGACGAAAAGATAGTGTACTGCGACGGGAACATTGGGGTCAGAGCAAAGGGACAGATCAAAGGACTCTGTCCTTTGATCTGTCCCTTTGCTCTGACCCCATCGTTGTCGTTGTAGGACAAACATTGACGCAGGTCCGTTGACGATATCTTCGCGGCACTCGAATCTGATAGTTTCACAGGTGCCATTTCTGGAGAAGTATCTAGGGAGTCAAACAATGACAAGCATTCAACTGCAATTCATCACCATCGGCCTGGCTATGGCCGCACTGCCCGGCCTCGCCTCCGCGGACGCGCTTCAAGCGACTCTGCGGGGAGACAACGAAGCGCCACCGGTCGATAGCCGTGGTGTCGGCAACGCTGTAGTGACGGTCACGCCCAACGGCGTGAACTACAAACTGATCATCAACGGGCTGACCGACATCGTCGCCGCACATATCCATTGCGCGCCAGAAGGCGTAAACGGCCCGGTCGGCGTCACGTTGTTCGGCGGGGCGCCTTTTACCCGCAACGGCGTCGCGGCCGAGGGACCGCTGACACAGGTAGACCAAGGGAACGGCTGCGGCTGGTCGTCCATCGAAGACATGGTCATGGCAGCCGAATCCGGCGGAGCTTACGTAAACGTTCATACACTGCGCGTACTGCCGGGTGAAATTCGCGGTCAGCTGCGTTAGTCCACCGCCCGCCCAACTGCCGGGGCAATTGCTGCCCCGGCGGTTTGACCCATTTCAATTGACTGATAGCGCGAAAGCCGCATAATTACATTCGGTCTTCAAAACACCTTCCCAATGAAACGACCATCGTTGCCACCCACCCACGCGAAGCGCCGCAATCTGCGACGAGCCGCATTCCGGTATGTCGGCAACCACGTTTGGGCAGTGCTTCTGAGTCTGGGCATGTTGGCTGGCCAAACGGCCGCTGATCAACACCTGCACCTCAACGACACTGCAGAGGCCACATGCGTTGTCTGCGGACACGCCGACCCACCCGCCTACGTGCCCGAGCAGATGTTCGCGCCCGACACGCTGACGGTTGACCATGCCGAGTCCGCGACCGGCTCGCAATCTACCCTCGCCGCCCAACACACCAGCTTTCGTCCTCGCGCCCCACCCGCAATCTGATATCGATTCGTTCGCACGCTTGAAACGCGCGGTGCCCATTACCGTGCGCCTTCTCATCTCTGGAGAAATGAATGGATATGCATCTGCCGCAACGCACGCGCGCGTGCACGGCCGGCTTACTTGTTGTGAGTGTCTGCGTGGCACCCCTCCCAGCACGCGCTGAAAACAATCCGAAACGCGCCGACACCCGCCAATCACAGATAGAAGAGATAGTGGTTACCGCCCACCCACTGTCCGGTGAAGGCTTGAGCCAGCCCGCCGATCTGCTAAGCGGCGACGAACTGGAACGGAAAAAAGCCGCAACGATCGGTGAAACCCTGGCCAATCAACCCGGCATTCACTCCGCGCAGTTCGGCGCAGCCGTCAGCCGGCCGGTCATTCACGGACTCGGCGGACCCCGCGTGCGCGTTATGGAGGATCGCATTGACGCGCTCGACGTCTCAGTGACCAGCGCGGATCACGCCGTGAGTATCGAGCCGTTCATCGCCGATCGCGTAGAGGTGCTGAAAGGATCCAGCGCCTTGCTCTATGGCTCCGGCGCGATCGGCGGCGTCGTCGACGTGCACACCGGCCGCATTCCCCACATCGTTCCCGAGCGGTTGGACGGCGGTCTCGAATACCGACACGACGGCAACTCCGATCGCGACGTCGTGTCCGGGAAGGTGAACGGCGGACGAGGAGCCTTCGCCTGGCACGCGGACGCGACGTTCAAGGACGGCAACGACTACGACATCCCTGGATTCAGCGAGTCAGCGCGTCTACGGGCTCTGGAAGCCGCAGAAGAAGAAGACCCTGACGAAGACCACGACGACGGTCCAGCCGGTTCCGTTCCGGGAACCGCGTTCGAATCCGACGCGTTTGCTGTGGGTAGCAGTTTCGTCGCCGACTGGGGATTTGTGGGCGCCGCCGTCAGCCACCTGGACGCGCAATACGGCCTGCCCGGCGCGCACGGTCATGAAGAAGAGGACCACGAAGAAGAGAGCGAAGCCGAATCCCACGGCGCGGACGAAGAAGGGACACCTACTCTGGAGATGCAGCAGACGCGCCTGGACGTGGAACTCGGGATCGACGCACCATTTGGCAGCGTCAGCCGCGCGAACGTTCGCTTCGGCCTAAACGACTACGAGCACGAAGAGATTGAAGAAGACGGCGCCGTCGCCAGCCGCCTGACCAACGACGCGTGGGAACTGCGCGGCGAACTCGTCTACGAAACAGACCACTGGACCGGGGCCCTCGGCGCGCAACACACTGATCGTGACTTCGCGGCCATCGGCGAAGAAGCATTTCTACCCGGCGTGCGCTCGCGCGAAAGTGGAGTGTTCTGGGTCGCTTCCCGAAACTACGGGCGTGTCGAACTCGAAACGGGCGTACGCGGCGGGCGTGCAAGACACCGAACGGACACCGACAGCAGGTCGTTCACCACATACGCGGCCTCGCTCGGCGCGAATTGGACACTGTCCGATCTGTGGACGCTGTCGCTGATCGCCGACGTCGCGTCGCGAGCCCCCGTAGCCGAGGAACTGTTTTCCAACGGTGCACACCTGGTAACAAACGCGTTCGAGCTCGGCGACCCTGATCTCGACAGCGAGCGCGCACGCAGCCTGTCTGCAACCCTCAACGGGAGAGGCGTACGTTGGATGCTCAACGCAACCGCCTACGTTACCGAGTTCTCCGACTTCATCTATCAGCAGGACGCCGGCTTCGACATCGAAGATCTACCGGTCTCGCGATTTCAGCAGGCCGGCGCGACGTTCTACGGCCTGGATTCGGAAGTGGCGCTAACCCTTCGTGAATGGGCTACCGGCACCTTCACGCTGCACGGCCTGCTCGATTTTGTGGAAACACGTCTGGACGTCTCCGGGGCCGAACTGCCGCGCATTCCACCGTTGCGCTACGGGGTGGGTGCAGAGTTTCAAGACCGGCTAGGTGGAGTCGGCGACCGCGGAGTACTCGTGACGCTAACCCTCGACTATCTGCGCAACGCCCGCCAACGCGACGTTGCACCGCGCGAACTGCCAACCGGCGGCTACGACGATCTGCGCGCGTACGCCGGCGTGGAAATACCGATGGACAATCGATCGATCGTGCTCTTTGTTGCCGGCCACAACCTGACCGACGACGAACAGCGCCGGCACACGTCGTTCATCAAGGACACCACACCCTCTCCCGGCCGAACGGTGGAAGCGGGCGTGCAGTTGCGGTTCTAGCGAACCTCAGCGCGCGTTCGTGGACAGGAACAGCAGAATCACCTGCTCAATCAGCTCCGAGAAAGGTTGAACGAACACCAATGCCAGCACCCACAGGGTTACCGCCACCGTGCAGACTTTTGCATAGGTACGGCTACTCATTGGTCTGTCCTGTCCGCGGGGTCATCTCGAATATCCACGTGTCACCAACGGCGACGCTCTCTTCAATCTGTGCAACTGCGTCCGGGGTTGCACCACCCGCATATTTCTGCGCCAGTTTCTGCGCCACACCAGCGATGATCGACGGGTCCATCACGCGTTTCAGCAGGCGTTCGTAACGTACGCCATCGATCCGCGCCACCGCGTGGTTGCTGCCGGCTTCCACGTCGAACGCCCAGTCCTTCCAGAGCCTGCCGAGAAACGAGCGCATATAACCGGACGGCACGTAGACCCGACCGCCGCTTTCCATCACGAAAATGCGACGGGAGCTCACCGGATCGGCGGTTTCCAGCTCGATCGTGAAGTGGTCGTCTGTAAACGACCAGTCCGGCTCCGCGCCCCGATAGAGGTCGCCCGACGTAAGCGCGCCGCCGGGAAACAGCACCGACGGTCCGTCAGCGTTCTGATGTTTCAGCTTCAGCGTGATCAACGTGGCCGCTAGAAGCAACAGCACTAGGCCCACGACCTGAGCAATGACCTTCAACACTGACATCAACGCTTCGCGTCGAACTCGATCTGCAGTTCTTTCAGAGCTCTGAGTGCAAAGTTGGGCACCTGGCGGAAGTCGTTCTTACCCGGCGCAAAGCGCAGGTTGTCGATCTTGTCCACCAACGCGCGGAACGACCAGTACATCTCGCGCCGGGCCAGCGGAGCGCCCAGGCAATGGTGAATACCCGAGCCGAACGCCAGGTGGCGGCCGGGTTTTTCCCGATCCAGGTCGAGTTTCTCCGGACACGCAAACTCTCCCGCATCCCGGTTTGCGGCGGCGTAGCGGACGTTGACCATCGAACCGGCCGGAATGGTCACCCCTTCGATTTCGAAATCGTTGGACGCCCAACGGAACAGGCCCTGCACCGGGCTTTCGAGTCGCAGCACCTCCTCGCAGAACGTGCGCAGATGCGCGTCCGGATCCGCCTTCAACTGCTCCCACACATGCGGGTTCTCGATCAAAAGTTTCACGCCATAGGCAATCGCATTGGTGGTCGTCTCGGAGCCGCCCACAAACGTATCCGCCATCATCTCGGCATGCAGTTCGTTGTCGTTCAGCGGTCGTCCCCACTCCGGAATCACGCGGTTCACCAGTTCCGACAGTAGTGTGTCATCGGGCTCCTTGCGCAACCGTTCGAAGATCGGTTGGAAGTAATGTTGGGCTTCGATCTCCATTTCCACAGACCAGCGCTCTTCGTCTTCTGTCTGCATCATGCCGAGCCGTTGCACCCAGGCATCCGTCCATTCCTTTATCTGCCAGATGTCTTCCTCGGGCACGCCAACCTGCCGGCCGATCACGATCAACGGCAGCGGCACCGCCATCTGCCGCATCCAGTCGCAGTGACCATCGTCTATGAACGCATCGATCAGCTTGTTTGCGGTTGCCTCCACGAACGGATCCATGGCTTCGATCTTCTTCGGCCGAAAGGCCTCGTTGAACATCGCGCGCATCTGTTTGTGGTTTGGATCGTCGCGTCCTGCCAGCGTCGGCGCCGGGACCCAGCCCTTGGTCTTGTACAACTCCAGCATGCGCTTCTCGCGTTCCGCATCCAGGGCTTCGCGACTCCCACCCTGGCCCGACCGGGCGCTGTTGTTGAAATCCGTGGTGTTCAACAACAGATCGCGCAGGTTGTCGAATTTGGTGACCACGAACATGCCGGTGCTTGGGTCCTGCCACACGGGCGCTTCCGCATGCAGCAGGGAGTACGCGTGATACGGACAGTTCTGCAGGTCCGCGTCGAGAAAATTGATTTCGTCGAGCGACTCAGGAACCACCGGTTCGTACGGCACCTTCGTTGCCTGCTCGGAGTTCTGATTGGATTTGCCTACCTCGCCTGTCGACATTGCTCACGCCCTCCTGACCCGTTCGGCCCACTTGCTCACATTGCTTCATCATCGTACTGTCCGGCCTGCGATTGGTCGAGGCCCGCGGCGTTTGCGCGTTTTCTGGATCAGCCTGGGTGCGGTGAGCGTGGTTTTCGGGGTAGCCGGCATTTTTCTGCCGTTGCTCCCCACCACGCCGTTTCTGTTGCTGGCAGCCTACTCGTTCAGTCGCGGCTCGGAGCGCTTGCACCGATGGCTTGTAGAGCATCCCCACCTCGGCCCACCCATCCACAACTGGCAGACGGACCGCACGATCGCCCGCCCCGTAAAGGTGAGCGCATCCCTGCTCATGGGTGCAACCTTCGTTGGAACAATGTGGTGGGGCGCGCCGAGTTGGGCCCTGGCGTGCCAGGGGACTATTTTCGTGATCGTCAGCATTTTTCTCTGGCGCCAAAAGGAGCCAACCCCGTCCACAGCCCGGTGAGCCCGGCCGGTTTTCCGGACTGGCAGGTTGTTGTTCAACAGCCAGCTAGTCCAGCCGATGCACCTCGTTCGCAGCGCCGGTCGTACCTTTGGTAACCCCGGACACGCGGGCGTTCCGGGCAGACGTCCTCGGAAACTTTTTGGACAGTTCCGGGCCGGCCGCGGACAAACCGCCGTCCACTACGATCTTCTCGCCGGTTACAAACTCTGCGTCATCGCTTGCAAGAAACAGCGCCGCTCCCGCGATGTGTTCGCCCCGGCCATAGTCCGGCCACGGTTGCGCTGTTGCGAACCGCGCCCGCGATTCATCCGGCCGGCCGCCTTCAGCCAGCGGGGTGGCAATAAAACCCGGACAGATAGCATTGACGCGAATCCGGTCAGGCCCCAGTTCCACCGCCGCCGACTGGCTCATACTGACTACCGCGGCTTTCGCGGCCGAGTAAACCAGCGGACCCGCATCGCCACTCAGTGCCGCGATGGAGGCGGTATTGATGATCGAGCCGCCCTGACTCTGCTCTCGCATGTAGCGCGCGCCCCATTTGATGCCGAGAAAAACGCCCTTAGCTAACACGTCCATCGTGTAGTCCCACGCCTCGGTCGTGGTTTCCACCAACGGGCCGATCGCGCCGCCAACACCCGCATTGTTGAACAGGACGTGCAAACCGCCGAACGTGTCGAACGCGGCGCGACACATCGCCTGAACGTCGGCTTCCTGCGCTACGTCGGTCCTAACGAAACGCACGCTATCGGCGTGTCCAGCAGCCCGCGCCTCGTCGAGCGCACCCTGACCTGTTTCCTCGTTGTAATCCGCGATGACGACGCGTGCACCCTCGTCCAGAAACCGGAGCACCGTTGCCTTCCCCATGCCACTTGCCCCACCGGTGATAACCGCCACCTTGTCTTTCAGTCGCATCCAACCTCCCCGTAACCTGTTATTGAACCTGCAAGCAACACCGGCCGGCAGGAAGCGTTATGATCCTCGCATGCACGATGAGCGCGCTTCCGACGAAGGCCCCACCGACCCCACGAATGAACCGACCGCCGGTGACCGCTTAAACGCGGACAACCCCGAAGGCGCGGAACCAACAAAGGGCGCAATCTACGTCTGTAGCCTATTCGAACTGCCGTATCATGCGGCCAGCCTTACGCCGGCTCGGATTGTGTCGATCATTCAGCCCGAGTTTCAGCCACGGCGTCCGCCCGGTGTAAAGCGCAAGCATCACCTGCGAATAAAAGTACACGATATCGTGCAGGAGTACCCCAACCTGATTCTGGCCGAAGAGCATCATATGGCCGAGCTGATCGGGTTTCTGCATGCCTGGGAACCCGACGACGGTGCTCTGCTGATCCACTGCTACGCCGGCATCTCACGATCGACCGCAGGCGCGTTGATCGCCCACTTTCTCAGGACCGGCAACGCCGCGCAGTCTGCGCAGGCACTCCGCGATGCTGCCCCGCACGCCAAGCCCAACCGGCACCTGATTGAGCTCGCCGACCGCCACCTGGCGTGCGACGGTGGGTTGGTCGACGCTGTCGATTCCATGCCCCCCAGCACCGTCACGCTGGACGAAGCGCCACTCACCACGCTCCCTATCTAACGTCCGACTTTAACGCCCGACGACATGCCGCCGGCACATCGCTGCTGCGCGCCGCTGGCGGTGCGCATACACTGGTGCGGTAACGACGCGCATTCAAGGGGAACCCATGACCTACTCCAGCGAACAACTGGCCGACCTGCGTGCGATCGAAGACGTAGCCCGCCGATACTGTCGCGGCGTCGATCGATTGGACGAAGCGCTTATGAAGTCCGCCTACTGGCCCGATGCGACCGACGATCACGGCGTCTACGTAGGGCCTGCGCATCCCTTCGTGGAACACTGCATGGAGAGCCACCTCCGCTGGCGCTCCACCAGTCACTGCATCTTCAATCATCATATTGAACTCGACGATGATGGCAGCCACGCGCGTGGCGAGATCTACAACGTCACCTACCTGTTCCATGGTGACGCGGACCTTCTCGACACCTGGTACGGGCGCTACCTGGATCACTACCAGAAGCGGGGAACCGAATGGCGCATTCTGGAACGCGTGTGCGTGCACGAAGGCACGACGACCACGGCCGTTGAGCCGATGGCGATCGCCGCAGAGAAGTTCCGTCAGGGATCCTTCGACCGGCCATCGTCTGGTCGACCGATGGGTCCGTGACCGGTCTCACGTACCTCCGCCACCGAACGATCGACTTTGTACCCACGGGCAAACTGCGCTGGTGGCTGCTCGCGCTGATCGTACTCGGCTGGGCTGTGGAACAGTACGAGGGCCTGAAAACCGGCCCGGTCCTGGTTTACATCCTGGACGAGTTCGACAAAACGCTCGTGGATTGGGGCCACGTCGCCGCGCTGGCGGGGCTGGTGTACGCCACCGGCGCGCAGTTGCTGAGCCGCGCCGCCGACCGCTTCGGCCGCCGACCGCTGTTGATCTGGCCCGTGGCCTGCTATGCGTTGATCTCCGTGCTGGGCGCAATGGCGCCCAGTTTTATTGCGCTGGCCGCCCTTGCGATGGCCGGAAGCTTCATGATGGCGGGCATGAACCCGGCGGTGCACGCGGCGTCGCGCGACCTCACGCCGCGCATGGGCCGGGCAATGGTGTACTCATGGGTTTCCCTCGCCTTCACCATCGGCGCGTTGATGTCCACCGCAATCGCCGCCCAAACGCTGCCGCACTTCCCCGGATGGCGGCCGCAATATTGGATTGGTGCATTCCTTGGCGGCACTACGGCGCTGATACTGTTCGTGTTCTATCGCGACCTGAGTGTGCGCGTGCGCGGCATGGTGCTGCGCAGCTCCGCTGAAACGAACCCCAACGCTTCAGCAGCGGAAACCCCGTCCGATGAGCGCGCCTACGACGACGGCAGAAGTATCTACAGGAGTCCGCGGCTGTGGCTGCTGTCAGCAACAATCGTGTTCTGGTCGCTAACCTACGTGACGGTATCCGTTTACGTCCCGACCTACCTGACGCAGCAATATCAACTGCCGCCCGCCCGAGCTGCGGCAGTCACGTCATATTTCTGGTTGGTTTTCACGGCCAGCGTATTTGTTTCCGGTTGGTTGTCGGATCGACTTCGAGTACGCAAAACAGTTACTGCGTTCGGCGGCATTACCACTGGCGCATGTTTCTTCGTGGGCGCGTCGCTGCCGGTGAACACCGCCGAATCCACGCTGATCGCACTCTGGTCCTGCACCGGCTTCTTCGCCGGCTTCATCTACCCAGCCTGGTGCGCGATCTACTCCGAAACAGCTGAAAGCATCAGTCCATTCGGTGTGGGGCGCGCGTTCGGTATCACGGCGACACTCTCGCCGATCGCAGGTCTAACATTGAACCTGGGGCTGCCGAGGGTAGTTGAGGCCTGGGGCTGGTCCGCCTGGATGATGTTTGCCGGGTGGTGCTGCGTAGGCACCGCAATGCTCGTGGGATTCGGGAAAGGGCCCTGGTGGGTTGCCCGGACCCCGACTGAAAACCTGCCGTCAACATCCACCACTCCGTAATACGGCACAATGCGGCCATGAACTCGAGCCTCGATCCACCCCGACGCACGTTCGCACCACCTCATCCGCAAGGTCTGCGGTGGTACCTGACAAGCACAGCGCTGTTTCTGGTACCGAGCGGCATACAGATGGTGCTGTATCCGTGGCTCGTCGCAATCTACCTGCAGGAAAGTCCGGAGCGGGTTGGCCTGGCACAGATGGCGGGGCAGTTGCCGATGCTGCTGTTGATCCTCTGGGGCGGGGTACTCGGTGACCGGCTCGACCAGCGTCGGCTTCTGATCGGGTTGCAGGCCGCGATGATCCTGCCGCCCCTCGTGATGGCGGGGCTCGCATTCTCGGAACGCCTGACCTACCCGCTGCTGTTTGCCTGGGCGCTGATCGGCGGAGTGTTCGCTGCGTTCGCACAACCCGCAAGGGACGCGCTGTTGAATCGAGTCGCGGGCGATCGGGTACAGCATGTGGTAACGCTCGCCATCGGTGTGCAGTTCGGCGTGCAAATCGTCGGGTTCGGCATCGGGTCACTCGCCGCCACTACGGGCGTAACCGTCCTGCTGCTGATTCAGTCCGCTTTCATGGTCGCGGCCGCGTTCGCGACCCGGCGAATTCCATTGGCGCCCGTTGGCGGTGGCGGAGCGACGCCGCGTTTACCGCCGGTGGCCGCGCTACGCGAAGGGATCCGCGCCGCCTGGGAATCGCCCGCGATCCGTCCGGCCGTAGTGCAGGTTTTCTCCGTTGGCGTGTTCTTCGCCGGAACGTACATGGTGCTACTGCCGCTGATGGTTCGCGATCTGTACCAGGGCAGTTCGGTTGGTATTGCGCTCGCATTCGCCGCCAATATGCTCGGCACCTGCACCACAATCTTCTTTCTGATACGCCGCGGCGGGGTCGACCGGCCCGGACGGGCGCTGCTGTGCGGCAGCCTCGTCAGCCTGTCCGTACTGAGTCTGCTGCACTTCGAGCTACCGATGTGGGCCTTTTACCTCGTCGTGTACGCGTGGGGGCTATGCGGCGGCATCGGCATGACCATGTCGCGCTCCATCGTTCAGGAAGCCGCCGCACCCGAACAACGAGCGCGGGTGATGTCCGTATACTCGCTCGGCATGATGGGTGGTATGCCGATCGGAAGCCTTCTGATCGGGTGGGGCGTGGGCGCGTTCGGAGCGCGCGGCGCCGTGTGGATACCTGTTGCTGGAATGCTCGCCATAACGCTTTGGCTGATCGCATTTTCGAAGCTGTGGAACGTGCGCGCCGTGATGCCACGCCACTGAAAAACTCAGATATCTGCGCGACGAACGCGCACACCGATGGACAGGACGCGCCGATGTGCGCGCCTGCCTGCATAACGCATCTTGAGTGGCATCCCAACCAACTCGAGGTGCATCATGAAGTTCTTCGGATCCCTGCTCTGTGGTATCACTATGCTGGTGCTTGGCGTACCGGCGTACGCCGCCAACGTAGAAGTGTGCAACGACTGCGATTCCATCAGTCAGCACGCGTTGCAACTGGCACGCACAAAATACGGCGTTGGAACGCAGTTTCACGTCATGGACTTTGAAAACGAGCTTGTGCAGACCTATCAGGTTACCACCCTCTCCGGAGGCTGGGGCGCGCCGATCAAGGTCGCATACACCGTTACCACGCCCAGCGGCGTACGCACGAGTTTCAACAAAGTCGTGGCGAAGAAACGTGACTTCCGGAACGCGACCTCCGACATTGACATTCCCCGCGACCTGGCTGATTCCGCGTACGACCTGGCAGGTTCCTCCTCCACCCAACGGCGCGTTGGTGATCACATCTGGAACGACATGTCGGTGGCGCAAAAGGCCTCGAGCTACATCGGCGCCATTCTCTCGATCGCCGGTAAACTGGTGGACGTCAACATCACGATTACAGTTAACTTTGTAGACGGTTCCACGGCTACCTTCGAGATCGACGCGATCGATTCATCGGGCAACATCCGATTCGCCTACATGGGCGGGGGATCGATCGACGCCGAGCGCAACGCGGTACCGGACACCCGCTCCGCGTTCGCCGGAGAGTTCCGAATGAACGCCAACCGGACGCTGAACGAATTCGTAGCTGCAGCATCCCGGTTCGGCGTGGACGTGGTGCGGTCGGGCCAGTGCGACCCCAGCAAGCGGGCGATCATCTGCGTCAAGGAAAACGGTAGCGAAATCTGCTACATCGTAAAACTCTGCTGACTCGCTTCCGGCAATACGCAGCCGCCGCCGCATTTACCAAACTCCTTTTCTAAATCAGTTCGGCCCGCTTTGGCGGGCCTTCCATCTATGAAGCCACACCCAAATATTGGCAATAAGAATGCCGCCAAAGAAAACCCAGCGACATCCGTCCTGACGGTTCGGTGTATGCGCAGAACCAAGGCACGCTGGGTAAAGGCGGGTGCAACGCGAAGGGCCCAAATTGAGCGACTGGGTCACGGATCGGCTGAACGAGGCGGCGAATTGATAACATATGCTGCCGGTTCGGCTTCTAGCAGCTGGGGGACTAAAAATTGGCGAACCACGAAATGTCCTGATAAGGTAATTGAGGTGCCAGAGGATCAACTAGGACGAGCATGGACGTTCCCGTAGTGGTCGTGACACTAAAAACGACAATAAAGATCAAGGCCTAGGAAATTTCATAAGTGAATGTGATCCAGACCTCGCCCGGCTCGGGACACGGGTCGCACGCGCCCTCTTTAGATTCCCTTACCCTGGTCGGCACGTGAGGATAAACCTTTGAGTTCGATAAGCCTCTCTTCGTGGTTGGGCCGCTGGTTTTCTAGCGATTTTGATCGCTACAAGAGGGACCTATTGTTCAAGAGTTGCAACTGGTCCCACGGAGTTGTGCTGACCTCGTGCCGGCAACATGAACAGCAAGTGGCGTTGCGCATCCTTGCTGTCGCCAAATCCAACCTAAAGATCTTCACTCGCAAATTTGGTATAGGTACAGAAGATTCGATCTACATAGATCAAGAGTTCTTGAACGCGGCTGTCAAAAAGTTAACGCAAAAACCTTTTCGGCTGATGGTGCTAGTGACTGACGCCAATGCCGAAACCGCGAAAACTCACCCCCTTGTCCAGCGGTTGGAAGAAGCCGGATTTGTGATCAGTGACCGCGACGCAAGCAAGTCGGTCCTTGAAATCCGTGTAACCCAACCAGAAAACGACTACTTTGTCGTATCGGATAGCAAGAACATCCGTCTGAGACTCGACCCAGACCTTGGCCCAGATGACGTGAATAAACCACGTCTCATGGGTCAGGCGGCATTCGGCCTTGATGAGGTCGGCAAGCAATACGACTCAAAATTCAGCGAACTTTGGGGAAAAGCCACACCCATTCTGCGCCTTCAGCAGCCGTAATCAGCTTCGCGCCCCCGTGGGAGAGTTCGGTAGCTATCAATCGCTGTTCGAAGTGATCTTCGCCGCGTCCCTGGGAATACTCGTTTCCGCTCAGCAGTGGCTCAATGGATTTTTCCAGTCCCGCGTAGACGCGCTCGTCGCAGACGGTGCTGATGTCGAGCGTCAATCCCGCCTGATGACGCTGGTGCCCAAGATGCTAGACAACAACAACGCCAGCCTTCTTCACCACGGCATGTACATGACTTTTTGGCTGATAGCCAAGGATCTTGCAAACCCTAAAGCCAGGAAAGCTCAAGAGAAGAAAGATTGGGCCAGTTCCAAGGAAGCGTCAGCGAAGAACTACGAGAGACTAACTTCGCTTAACCATGGAGAAATTGCGGGAGCATTGAGGACGACCAAAATTGCCGCGGCAAACTTCGTGCGGAGGAGAATGCGCACGCATTGCATCCTCAGCATGGGTTTAAGTACGCTGTCGGTGCTACTAGCAGGAATCCATTCTGGAGAGCCGGCAGGTGCCTGGTGGATACTCGCACCAAGTGTGTGCGTCGTTCTGTATCCGGGTGTTATCGCGTTCTTTTGGATTCTGAAATCCAGCAACTTCGACGCTCACGGGATGTCCGAACTAAACCGGGCAATCGAAGTGAGGGAAGCCCGCCGCCGGCCCGATTGAGGGTCGGGGTAGTGTCTCGAGACACTACCGCAGCCTCCGCTGTAATGTCGCTGTCGATCAGATTTGGTACGGTACGAGCCATCCCGCATCGAGAGCGTTGTTGCACCCATGGAATCGCTGATCCCACAATCCGTTGCGTCCTGGTTGGAAACCAACCCGCTGCTCGCAACGGCTGTCGGAACCATGGCGCTCGCCACCGTGGCGTTTGTCGCCAACATGATTGCGAAGTACCAGCTGATCGGTATCGCGAAGCTGATTGCCGACCGCTCGGAGTCGCCGCTCGACGACTTCATTATCGATCGCAAAGTCATCCACCGGGCCGTTCAACTCCTGCCCGGGTTCCTGATCTACCTCGGTGCTCCGCTCATTCCCGGATTGCCCGAGGAAACCGTGTCCTTCATTCGCAGTGCCGCGCTGGCGTATATGGCCGTAATAACCATGCTCGCAATCAGCGCGGCGCTCACGGTCGTGAACGACGTATGGGACGCACGTCCCGAAGGCCAGCATCGATCGATAAAAGGCTACGTGCAGCTCGCGAAAATCCTGGTGTTCTGCGTAGGCGCCATTCTGGTGGTGTCGGCGATCCTCGGAAAGTCCCCGTTCCTGTTGCTATCCGGGCTGGGTGCGTTGACGGCCGTGTTGCTGCTCGTGTTCAGGGACACGATTTTATCGCTGGTTGCGAGCGTGCAGCTTTCCAGCCAGGACATGGTTCGCGTTGGGGACTGGATCGAGATGCCACAGTTCAATGCCGACGGCGACGTGATCGACGTAGCGCTGCACACCGTTACGGTGCAGAACTTCGACAAGACGATCACGACGATTCCAACGCACCGGTTGATCAGCGACTCGTACCGAAACTGGCGTGGCATGCAGAAGTCAGGCGGGCGCAGGATCAAGCGCGCGCTACGTATCGACATGTCGTCTGTGCGGTTCTTGAACGACGACGAGATCGAGCGCTTCATACAGTTTGCGTTGCTGTCCGACTACATCCGCGACAAACTTAAGGAACTGAACGACTACAACGCGTCCCTCGATGTGCCTGTCCATGCCGACGTGAACCTGCGCCGTCTAACCAACCTGGGCACGCTCCGCGCGTACATCTACAGCTACCTGAAACACCATAGCGCCATTCACGACGGAATGACGTTGCTGGTCCGTCAGTTACCGCCGGACGCCACCGGCATGCCCATCGAGATCTACTGCTTCACGAATACCACGGCCTGGGCAGAGTACGAAGGCATCATGGCCGATATCTTCGATCACCTGCTCGCAATACTGCCTGAATTTGGATTACGGGCGTACCAACAGCCAAGCGGCGCCGACCTCAATACCGTCGCGCTGTCGATCAAGCCGGAACACGAAGGGACGAAACAACACGACCAACAGTCGAACGCCGAACCGGCGGAGTAACCCGCAGACGAAGGTTCAGCAGCGCGCGTCGATCAGTCCGGAAGGTCACCGTCGCGGATCGCATCGATCAGAACGTCGCGAACCAGCACACCCGTGTCCCGCAGTTCGATCGACGGTCCGAACCTTTGCACCATGTGGTCGCCGATGTAGCTGTTGGTTGCCACCCGGTAGGTTTTCTCCGCGCGCACACGCTGCGTGATCGTGTCACTGCTGCGCTGGAGCATCGCGTGAATCTGCGTGCCGGTCAGAAGCATCGTCACTACGGTATTGCCGAAGGGTTCTACGGTCCAGACATCACGCGCGGTCACGTCGCCGCGCCGGATCGCATCACGCACCCCGCCGCGATTGTAGTAGCCGATATCGGCGCCGGTACGGCGGCGCAGTACCTGCTCCATCCAGTTCTTCAGCTCATCGGGGTAAATCGTCCGCCGCGCCGCGGCAATGCGAAAATCGACCTTCGCCGACACCTGCTGTTCCCAACGCGCAACGAGACGGGCCACACCCGCATCCGCGTCCGGCAGTTCGGCCGCACGGAGCAAACCGCCGTCCACGAGTTCCACCGCGTCGCCGGAGATGCGCAGTTCCAGATAGCCGACCGCCTTGCCGTATTCGTGCGCCTGAACGACCCACGTCTCACCCACCTGGACCGGCGTATCGAGCGCCGTGTGCGAGTGGCCGCCAACGATGACGTCTATTCCAGGCACCGATCGGGCCAGTTCGAGTTCTTCCGGATGCCCGGTATGCGAGAGCACCACAACCAGGTCTGCCTGACGGCGAAGCTCGGGCACCAGCCGTCGCAGCACTGTTTCCGGCTCGTCGAAGCGCAGCCCTTCATTCCCGGTCGGGACGATCATTGCCGGCGTTCTCGCGGTCAGAACGCCGATGACCGCCACGCGAACATCGCCTCGTTCAACAATGGCCCACGGCGCATCGGCCAGCAACGTTCCGTCGGGACCATGCGCGGTCGCGCCGAGCAGCGGAAAGGTTGCCGCGCGTCGCAACTCCGCGACATGCCGCCACCCATGATCGAACTCGTGATTTCCAAGCAACCCGAAGTCGTAGCCCATCGCGGACATAACTTCGAAAACCGGTACCCCTTTGAACAACGTGGACACCGGCGTTCCGGAAATAGCGTCGCCCGCATCCAGCACCAATACGTCATGGCGCGATGCTCGGGTCTGTTTGATGTGCGCGGCGATACGCGCTGCGCCCGCACCATGTTCGGAGGCGCTGATGTGACCGTGAAAGTCGTTGGTATGCAGGATCAGGAGGCTGCGGTCTCCGGCATTCGCGGCCGCATCGCCTGGACGGGCATCCGGAATCGCGGAAGAGACCTCCGCTTGCCGCGGCGCGCACGCAACGAAGCTGCTTACCAGCAACAGCGCGATTGTGCACCCGCACCACGCGCGAAAAAACCGCATCATACCGGCCCTTCCCGCGCAGCCGGGACTGCGCGGGAAGGTGTACTGCAGAACCGGTTTACCAGCGGCCGCTACGGCGCGGCTTCTGCTCGTTGGCTTCGTTTACACGCAGCGGTCGCCCGCCCACGTCCTGGCCGTTGAGTTCGCCGATGGCCTTCTGGCCATCTTCCTGCGACATCTCAACAAAACCGAAACCGCGCGAACGACCGGTTTCCCGATCGGTAATTACCCGAGCGGAAGTAACACTTCCCACCTGTTCGAACAGCTCCTGCAGATCAGCGTCCGTGGTGGACCAGGGCAGATTGCCCACATAGATTTTCATTTCGTCAACTCCCGGCTCCCACAGAGGAGCCCTGTCGCGCAGATTCCCGGGACCAATCAATATGCACGAGTTCAAACGTCCGCTGGCGCCCGCCGGCGGAACCGAAATTAGAAGCGATTGCCGAAACTTTGAACGAAATACTCAGGAAGATCGGGGCGGGGTCTCTAATCTGACGCGTTTATCGCATAACCGAGGGGCGAACGCAATACACCAGGTTAAGACAGTAACCATCCGCCAATGCCCCCACCCGCCGCCGACTTTTGCCGGCGGCGGCAATGGCTTACGCTGCAACGCAGCTTATCAAGGGGATCTCGCATGAACTACGACACCCTGCTCGTCGAACCACAGGCGCTGGCAGACGACCTCGACCAGCCGAATCTCCGGATCTTCGACACCGCAGTTACGCTGGAACCCCAGGCCAAGGGCTATCGCGCGGTGAGCGGGCTGGCAGATTATCAGGCGGCACACATTCCCGGCGCTGCTTTCATGGATCTGATCACGGCACTCTCCGACACGACGACCGGGCTGGGGTTCACGCTGCCGAGCGTAACGGACCTGGCCGCGGGTTTGGGCCAACTCGGTATCGGCAACGACACCGACGTGGTGCTCTACTCCTCCGGACACATGATGTGGGCGACCCGGGCGTTCTGGCTGCTGAGACTCCTGGGCCACGATCGAACCCGCGTGCTGAACGGCGGCCTGGGTACCTGGACCGCGCTGGGGTTGCCGACACGACCCGGAGACGAGGCCTACCCACCGCAACACTTTGACGCGTCACCCCGCGAGGGCGTGTTCGCCGATCTGGAAAGGATGCAGTCCATCGTCGAATCCGGTGACCGCTGCGTGGTCAACGCGCTCAGTCAACCGATGTACGAAGGCAGCGCTTCGTTCGACTACGGCCGGCCCGGGCATATTCCCGGGAGTGTGAACGTACCCTTCGATCAGCTATTGGACGCCAACGCATTCCCAGCGGCGGATGCACTTCACGAGCGCCTGGACGCGGCGCAACTGGCCACGTCCGAGTCTGTGGTCACCTACTGCGGGGGTGGCATCGCCGCGACCATTCCGGCGTTCGCGCGCCTGCTCGCAGGTTACGGCGACACCGCCGTTTACGATGGATCGATGTCCGAGTGGGTACGCGCAGATCTGCCATTGCGGACCGGCAACGAGCCCTGATCGCAACGTTACTCCCCGTGCGGGTGGCGGCGCAGATCACGCCACAGCGCCACGGTCATCAGGCCGATCACCACGAGCAGCGGCACGGACACCACCACCACGGCCGATTGCAACGGCCGAAGACCGCCGATGTAGATCAACGTGATTGGCAGTGCGCCCAGCGTGGCGGCCCAGAAAACGCGGTTCCAGCGCGCCGGATGCGCATCCCGAGGCAGCGCCCGGGTTGCCGACGACGCAAGGGTATAGGACGCCGAATCGTAACTCGTGGCCGCGAACATTACGCATACCAAGCAGAACACCGGCAGCACCACCCCGGACAGCGGCAGCGAATCAATCACCCGAACAACCGTGGTGGCGGCGCCCTGTTCGTTCATCGAATTCAGCACCGGCAACGCGCCGCTCAGTTCCAGATGCACCGCGTAGTTGCCGAGCACAATGAAGAACAGGCTGCATCCCAACGTGCCGTAACCGAGCGATCCCAGCACCATCTGCCGAATGGTCCGCCCGCCCGAAATCTTGGTGATGAAAAGCCCCATGAACGGCCCGAGCGCCAGCCACCAGGCCCAGTAAAAAACTGTCCAGGTTTCAACGAAATCGGACGTGGCGCCCGGGTCGGTCCACGTGCTCATACGCAAGAAGTTCTGCAACGTGAAGCCGATGGTGTTGGTTCCCATCTCCAGGATGTAGAGGGTTGGCCCCGCAGCGAGCACGAACACCAGCAACGCAAACGACAGCGCCACCGCCAGGTTGCTCAACGGTCTGATGCCGCGCTCCAGGCCGATCCAGACGCTCACTGCAAACACCGCGGTAACCCCGGCGATCACGCAGCACTTCAATACGAACGTGTCGTCGAGACCGAACATACTTCGCAGACACGCAGCAATCAGCGGTACCGCCAGCCCGATGCCGGTGCTGGTCGCACCGATCAGCCCCAGCATGTAGGTAAGGTCAATCACCCGGCCACCGAACCCGTTGACCGCGTCACCCAGCAAACCGCCACAGGCCGAACTGAGCCGCAACGCCCCCACCCGCTTCACGTGATACGCATACGCCATCGCAATCGCTGGCAGGCAGTACAGCGCCCACCCGGTGAAGCCCCAGTGGAAGACCGGGTAGCTCGTAGCCCAGCGCAACGCCGCACCGCTGTGCGCCTCGACCTGAAACGGGGGCGCCTGATAGTAGTGCGCCCATTCGATCGTGCCCCAATACAGCACGCTGGTACCGATGCCGCCGCAGAACAGCATCGCAGCCCAGCTGAAATCGCCGAAGTCGGGCGTGTGGCCACCCATACGAATACGCCCGTAGCGGGAAAACGCCAGAAAGAGCAGCAGGCACACCGCTCCGGCGCTGAACAGAATGTAGAGCACACCAAGCTTGTGGGTAACGAACGTGAACGCGGCATCCATCATCTGAGCACCGCGTTCCGGGAAGAGTCCGAGCGGAATGCACACCGCAAAAATGCCAGCGGCGGTCGACATGAATATGAACCAGTCGATGTTGTTGCGCGGCGGCGGCCTGCGTTCGTCCAGATCGAGTGCGGGCAGTGGTTGGCTCATTACAGGCTCTTTGGCAGCGGATGGGTCGGTTACCGCGAACGCCCGGGCCACGCACGGCAAGCGCGCACCTTAGCGCAACGCACCGTATCTCTCGACACGCGGCGTAACGATGACCCGGATTGAAGCCGACTATATCGTCATCGGTGCGGGATCGGCCGGCTGCGTTCTGGCCAATCGGCTGAGCGAAGACCCGCGCAACCGCGTGCTGCTGCTGGAGGCCGGCGGCAGCAACCGCAGCATTTGGATCGACATGCCGGCAGCGTTGTCCATGCCGATGCACCGCAAGCGCTTCAACTGGGGCGACCGCACCCTGCCGGAACCGGGTCTCGAGGGACGCCGGCTCGACTGTCCCCGCGGTCGCGGCCTTGGCGGTTCGTCGGCAATCAACGGCATGGTCTACGTGCGCGGCAATCCCGCGGACTTCGATCGCTGGCACGACATGGGCGCGACCGGCTGGCGCTACCGCGACGTTCTACCTTTTTTCCATAAAGCAGAAACCTGCCTCGACCCCGGCGCGGATCCCGCCGTGCGGGGTACCGACGGACCGCTCATCACGCACCGGCCGGCATTCTCACACCCACTGCACCGCTGCTTTCTGGACGCAGCCGAGCAGGCCGGATACCCCGCAAACCCCGATCTCAACGGGCCGCATCAGGAAGGGTTCGGTGCGCTGCCGATGACGGTGGGCGGTGGTGTCCGCTGGCACACCGCCCGCGCGTACCTGCAACCGGTACGCCGCCGGGAAAATCTCAGCATCGTCACAAACGCCCTGGTCAACCGGATTCTGTTGGATCGCCGGCGCGCGACCGGGGTGAGCTGGCGACGCGGCCGCACTGAATTCTCCGCACGAGCTACATCCGAGCTGATCGTCAGTGCCGGTGCCATCGATTCACCGGCCATCCTGCAGCGCTCGGGTATTGGCCCGGCCGACGCACTGCGTACCTTGCGTATCGAACCGGTCGTAGACCTGCCGGTTGGACACAACCTGATGGATCACCTGGAGCTGTACGTGCAGAACGCGAGCCTCGCGCACCGAACGCTGAACAGATCGCTGCACCCAGCAGGCAAAGCCTGGATTGGCGCGCGCTGGCTGCTCACGAGGACGGGATTAGGCGCCACCAACCATTTTGAAACCGGCGGTTTCGTACGCAGCCACCCGAGCGTGCCGTGGCCGGATATTCAGTTTCACTTCGTACCCGCCGCGATGAACTACGACGGCACCGCCGTCGCGCGTGAACAGGGTTACCAGGCGCACGTCGGTCCCATGCTGCCCGAGAGCCGCGGGACAGTGACCATCGCCAGCGCCGACCCTGGTGTTCGCCCGCGCATTGCATTCAATTACCTCTCCCGCGAGGCCGACCTGCGGGTGTTCCGGGCCGCGATTCGTGCCGCGCGCGATGTGTTCGCCCAACCCGCCTTTGTGCACATCCGCGGCCGCGAGCTGAAGCCGGGAAATACTGTACAGAGCGACGCCGAGTTGGACGCCTACATCCGCCGACATTGCGAGAGTGCGTACCACCCCTGTGGTACCTGCCGTATGGGGACAGACACCAACAAGGCAGTCGTGGACGCCCAGGGCCGCGTGCACGGCATCGACGGTCTGCGCATCGTTGATGCATCGATTTTTCCGATGATCACAAACGGCAACCTGAACGCACCGACCATTATGGCCGCAGAAAAAATCGCTGCCGACATTGTTGTTAGCTAGCGGGCCGGTATTGGTTGCAGGCGCTCCATGGGTTTTGCGCAACGGAACAAAATCCCGAGATTCAACAACCTGGCTGCTTTTGACACCGGCGCCAGGATCTATATATTTGCCGGCCGCAACGCCTTTCGGCGATAGGAGAGAAACATGAAGGGTATCTACGGGTCTTTGGCCGCGGCCATTGCGATGACCGGTATGCCGGTAGCGCAGGCAGCGGACTCAAATAGCGGCGCACGCCTGATCGAGGAACTCGTGGTCACCGCGCGCAAACGCGAAGAGAACATTCAGGACGTGGGCATAGCAATGAGCGCGCTCTCGCCCACGGAGATTGAAGACAATTTCGCCCGCGATCTGCGCGATCTGGTTTATGTGTCACCGAACTTGGTGCTGGACGACACCGCCCAGGGTCCCGGAGGCGTAGCCGCTACCTATATACGCGGTATCGGCGTGTCCGAGGTGGAGAAGAATTTCGATCCGGCTGTAGGCGTTGTTGTAGACGGCATTTTCCTCGGCACGATGACGGGCGGCATAACCCGCGCGTTGGACCTGGAAGCCGTAGAGGTGCTGCGGGGTCCCCAAGGGACCCTCTTCGGCCGTAACACCATTGGCGGTGTGATCAACCTGCGCCGTTCGAAGCCAACCGGCGAACTCGGCGGCAAGGTGCGTGCGAGCTACGGCAACTTTGAGACGGCGCGCGTAGACGGTCTGATCAACTTTCCGATCGGCGACCAGGTGGCTGTAAAGCTCACCGGCGCGTACCACGATCAGGGCAAGGGGTACTATCGAAACATCAATACCGGACGCAAGGACGGCCAGTACGAGTACACGTCGTTCGGCGGCAACATCCTGTACACGCCCACCGACACCGTGGAAATCGAGTACACCGCTCAGATCGAGCGCACCGACCAGGACACGCCGCCGCTGCTGAACGTTGGCCAACCGGGGCAGCTTTTCTGTGACGCGTTCGGTTTCTGCTCGCCCAGCGTTGACACGCCGGTGTCGGGCGACCGTTGGCGCACCACCCAAGCCCTGGTGGGGCCCAACGACGCGACGTTCGACGCGGACACCCACGTGCTGGAAGTGCGCTGGGATCTGACGGATGCTCTACGCTTCGACTACATATTCGGGTCGTGGGAAACCGAAGAAACCGTACTCACCGATTGGGATGCGGTAGCGCCCCTTCTGTTCCACACCACCCGTCCGGCAGAGTATGAGCAACAGACGCACGAACTGCGGCTGACGTTCGACGACGGCGGGCCGCTGAGCGGCACGGCCGGCGTTTACTTCTGGGATTCGGAATACGACATCCGGCTGCGCAGCTTCATCGGCTTCGCGATACCCGACGTGGTACTCGACCTGCCGCAGTTCAGTCATCAGGAAACGAAGTCCTGGGCAGTATTCGCCGAGGGCGACTGGGCACTCACCGACCGGCTGACGCTGACGCTCGGCGGCCGCTACACCGAGGACGAGAAGGAAACCGACCAGACCGGCATCGTGACGGCATCGGCCGACGACGACTGGAACGAGTTCACCCCGCGCGTGGGTCTGAAGTATCAGCTGACCGACGACGCGATGGTGTACGGCACCTACTCCGTAGGCTACCGCTCCGGCGGCTTCAACGGTCGTGTGGACAGCATAGAAACCGCTACCACACCTTACGATCAGGAAACGGTGGACAACTTCGAGGTGGGTTTCAAAACCGAGTGGGCCGGCGGTGCGATGCAGTTCAACGGTGCGCTGTTCTACATGGACTACGACGACAAGCAGGAAGAACTCCAGCTGCCGTCGAGCACCAGCGGCACCGGCCAGGTAACGCTGGTAACCAACGCGTCTACCGCAACCATGAAAGGTATCGAGCTCGATCTGTTGTACTACCCCACGGAAGCACTGAGCCTCCGCGCGAATCTCGGTTTGCTGGATGCCGAGTACGACGATTTCGAATTCGTCGGCGCAAGCGGCTTTGTGGATCTGTCGGGATTGGACTTCCGCCGCGCGCCGGACGTTACCGCAGCACTCAGCGGCCGCTACGACTGGCAGATGGGCCAGGGACAGGCGTGGGCGTTCGTGGGCTGGCACTTCATCGGCAAGCATGAAGTGGATTTCGCGAACAAACCCGAGCTCGGCAACGACTCGCAGCACCTGATCAACGCGTCGCTCAACTACGAGATCAATCAGGTTAAACTAAGTCTGTTCGGCCACAATCTGGCCGACGAGGACGGATACGGCATCGGTTTCGACGTGGCCGGCCTGTGGTCTTACGCGGCAACGCGGCCGCCACGCACCTACGGCCTGGAAGTGTCCTACGCGTTCGGCAACTGAGTTTGTATCATACCGACCCGGCAGGCGCGGGATTTTCCGTCCCGCGCCTCGAACGCATTACGGAGCACCTGCAACGTAACTACATAGAGCCGCAGAAGATCGCCGGCTGCCAGGTCCTGGTCGCACGGCACGGAACCGTTGCCTACCACCGTTCGATGGGCCTGATGGACATCGAGCGCAACCGTCCGATGGCGGACGATACGATCTTCCGCATCTATTCGATGACGAAACCGATCACGTCCATCGCGCTGATGCAGCTCTACGAACAGGGTTTGTTTCAATTGAACGACCCTGTGCACCGTGTCCTTCCAAGCTGGCGCGACCAGCGCGTCTACGACTCCGGCAGCGGCACCGAGCTACGCACGGTCGAACCACACTGGCCCGTTAGGTTCCGCGATCTGTTGAGTCACACATCCGGACTCTCCTACGGCGCAACCAATCATCCCGCTGACAAAGTCTACCGCGCCGTGGGTGCGCTACGTGACGACGGGATGAATCTGGCCGAGTTTGTGGAAAGACTCGCGGAGGTGCCGTTGCACTTCCAGCCTGGTACCCGATGGATGTACTCGTACGCCACCGATGTGTGCGGTCATCTGGTGGAGCGGCTGTCCGGCATGACATTGGATGCCTATTTCGCGGAGCACATCTTTCAACCACTCGGTATGAACGACACCGCATTTCAGGTAGACGAGGCAAACCGTGACCGTCTGGCGGTCAACTACCGTCGAAGCCGGCGGAAAACGTTGGAGGTAGTTGACGACCCGTACACCAGCAGCCGTTTCGATCCGCCCGCTTTGTTGTCCGGGGGCGCCGGACTGAACGGGACGCTCGCAGACTATCTGCGCTTCGCCGAGATGCTTCGGAACGGCGGCACACTCGACGGCGCCCGCATCATCGGTCCGCGCACGCTTGCACTGATGCATCGTAACCATTTACCGGATGGTGCGGATCTGGCGACCACTGCGGCCGGCGCATTTTCGGAGACCGCGTACGAAGGCGTGGGCTTCGGCCTTGGTTTTGCGAGTACGCTAGACGCCGTTGCGGCCGGGACGCTCGGCGCCGGCGATTACTACTGGGGCGGCGCCGCGTCGACGATCTTCTGGGTGGATCCAATAGAAGACCTGACCGCAATCTTCATGACCCAGCTCATGCCGTCCACCACGTTCAACTTCCGCGGGCAGCTGAAGAACATCATCTACGGGGCCATCGAGCAGTAGCGCATAGCGACGCGAGCGATGGCCGTGTCAGCGTTCAAGCCGCCGGTCGAAGCTGACGCTTTTCACCAACGCAAACACCGCAACACCAGGGGCAAGCTTCAGATCTTCCACCGCGGCGCGCGTGAGCCGCGCACGTACCCGTTCGTGCTCCGGCACCTCGTCCAGCGAAATGTACGCTTCAACGAACGCCGACCGATGATCATCCACGAGTTCGGAGATACGCCCCGGCAGGATGTTGCGGATACTGATGTCCTGCGGTCTCGCTGTTGCAACCGCCACATCGCGGGCGCGAATTCGGAGACGCACTGTATGCCCGGGCGCAAGCTCGTCGTTGAAGGGCAGCGTCAGCCGCTGGTTACCCACGGCCACTTCGGTTACACGCAGCCGCGCATCGTGACGCACCACCGCTCCCTGCAGGAGTACGCCCGCGGAAAACCGGCCGGTAAAGGGTTGCAGGTCCAGTCGTTCCACCACGTCCACAGTGGCACCGTGCATCTGCACAGCGCCATCGGCGAGCACCAGCATGCGGTCCGCAAGTTGAACCACCTCGTCGAGCGCATGGCTGACGTACAGCGTCGGAATGCCCAACCGTCCGGGCAACGTTTCGAGGTAAGGCAGAATCTCATCTTTGCGCTCGGCATCCAACGCGCTCAATGGTTCGTCCAGCAACAGCCACTGCGGTCGACGTAGCAGCGTACGTCCCAGCGCAACCCGCTGCCGTTCGCCACCCGAGAGTCCATCAACCTGCCGGTGCAGCAATGGACCGAGGTCGAGCGAGTCAATGATCTCGCGTTCCGAAAGCCCGAATGCCCGTGATTTACTTCGACGCTCAGCGAACGCGAGATTCGCGGCAACATCCAGGTGGGCAAACAGCCGCGCATCCTGAAACAACATACCCACCGGGCGATCGTAGGGCGGAATCCAGACACCGTCGCCGCTCCACACGGTATCGCCAGCCGCGATGCGGCCCTCGTCCGGCACCTCCAGACCCGCGATCCAACGGAGCAGCGTAGTCTTACCGCCGCCACTGGGTCCGAAGATCGCCGTTACCCCGCTGCTGTCGATATGCTCGTCGACGCTCAGTTCGAACCCGCCGCGGGACCAGCGCGCGTTCACTACCAGCGGTTGCGTTGACGTCTCCGGCGTTTTATCAGCCGACGTTTTATCAGCCGACGTTTTATCAGCCGACGTTTTATCAGCCGACATGGACCGGATACCGTCGATTTACGGAATAGACACCCAGCAGAACCACGAGCGAAAACACCAGCAGACCCGCCGACAACGCGTGGGCGCTGGCGTAGTCCAGCGTTTCCACGTGCTCGTAGATTGCGATGGAAAGCACGCGGGTCTCGCCCGGAATGTTCCCACCCACCATCAGCACCACACCGAATTCGCCCACCGTGTGCGCAAAGGTGAGTACCACTGCAGTCAGCACGCCCCTATGCGCCAGCGGCAGTATCACGTGTATGAACGCATCCAACGGCCGCGCACCGAGTAACCAAGCGGCCTCTAATGGTCCGGCACCAATCTGCGCGAACGCGCTTGCCAGCGGCTGCACCATAAACGGCAGCGAATAGAACACCGACGCCACCACCAGACCGGCAAACGAAAACGTGAGTGTGCTGCCGGTAAGATCCACCCACGCCGATCCAAGCGGCGAGCCGGGACTCATCAGAACCAGCAGGTAAAAGCCCAGCACGGTGGGAGGCAATACCAGCGGCAACGCGGTGATCGCTTCGGCCAGCGGCTTCCAGCGGGATTGGGTGCGCGCCAGCCACCACGCAAGCGGCATACCGATCAACAGCAGCACCACCGTCGTGATCGACGCCAGGTAGAACGTCAGCAGGATGGGTCCAGGCTCACTCACCCGCCTTCGCTTCCCACGCCGTAACCCGCCTCGCGAATCAGCGCGCGTGCGTCATTGCTCGAAAGATACTCGAAGAAGGCTTCCGCCGTGACGTTGCCGGCCGCGTTCACCAACAGCACGCCGTCTTGTTGAACCTCGGGATACGCAACAGCAGGTACCGGAACGTATTGTGCGGCGTCGATCCCCGCCGCAAGCACCTGGGACAATGCAACAAACCCCAGATCCGCATTACCCGTCTGCACGAGCGCAAACGCTTGCGCTACGTTCTCGACATAGACACGCCGCGTAGCGACCGGATCGGACGCGACCGTTGCAAGGTATTCCTCCGCCGCGCGGCCATAAGGTGCGAGGCTGGGGTTTGCGAGCGCTATCGTGCGCACGGCGGGCGAAACCGGAACGTCACGCGTCCACTGAGTAAATCCCACGCGCGCAAGAATGGTGAGGCGGCCGTTCGCATAAGTAATTCGCTTGCCCGGAAGTACCAGCGACTCGGCCTCGAGCCGCCGCGGCCGTTCCTGATCTGCAGCGAGAAACACGTGATAAGGCGCGCCATGCACAATCTGCGCATACAGCTTTCCGGTGGAACCCGACGATACGACGACGGGCCCACCCGTAGCCGCCTCGAACCGCGTCGCCAATAGCCGGGCGGTTTCCGAAAAGTTGGCCGCCACCGCGACAAGGGCGCGCGGTTGTTCCCCCGCCAACGCAATGGCTGCCGCCTGCGGCCGCTCGGACGCCACCGCAGCGACGCCCAACAACACACAGAGCCCGGCGCATAGAAGTCGAGCGGCGCTCACTGCGTCTTGCAACATGCAATCGCATCGAACACTGGCACGCATATCGTACTGTCACCAAGACAGCAATCGGCCATCAGAAACAACAACAGCCCCTGCGTGTGCTCGTAGTCTGCACTGTAGCGAATCGATCGGCCGTCCCGGAGCGTCTTCGCGAGGCCCGCGCGGGCAAGAACGCCAAGGTGCGCTGACATTGTGTTCTGCCGCACACCAAGGCGCTCACCGATTTCGCCCGCGGGCAGCCCGGATGCGCCGGCACTGATCAAGAGGCGAAACACGTCCAGGCGCGTTGCCTGCGACAACGCTGCGAACGCGTCCAACGCTTGCTGACTGTCCAACGCCCGCGGCTCTACCGCTTCTCTGCTACTGCCCATCCCTATTACATCCGGCAATCCAATACATCGAGGATCATCGATTCCCGAATCCTTCGCAACCGCCCCCGGCGGAACGGTTCTGGTACGCTGCGCGAACGAATTCGGGAGGCCGAGCATGAACTTTTCCGACTACGCCGCGTGCGACGCGACCGCGCTGGCTGAACTGATTGCCAACCGCGAAGTGTCTGCAAGCGAGGTCGCGGACGCTGCGCGCGGCGCAATCGAAACACTCAATCCCTCGTTGAATGCGGTCCTCGCAACGGTTGAAGATCAACCTTACGACAACGACGGTCCTTTCAGCGGCGTCCCGTTTCTGATCAAGGAACTCATTATTCAGGCGCGCGGTGCGCCCTGCCGCGCCGGCTCCCGCGCGCAGACCGATGCCCTGTCTTCCGCGGACGATTCGTTGATGCAGCGATTCCGCGGCGCAGGACTGCACCTGATCGGAACGACGCAGACCCCGGAGTTCGGCTACAACGCCACCACCGAGCCACAGGCCTTCGGCCCCGCCCACAATCCATGGCAGCCGGGTTTCAGCCCCGGCGGGTCGAGCGGCGGTTCCGGCGCCGCGGTTGCGGCAGGCATGGTGCCGATCGCACACGCCAACGACGGCGGCGGAAGCATCCGTATTCCCGCATCGTGCAACGGCCTCGTGGGCTTGAAACCCTCACGCGATCGCATACCTTCGGGACCCTACGCGTCCGATCCTCTGCTGGGGCATGCGATCGACTTCGCCGTAACACGCTCGGTTCGCGATAGCGCAACGCTTCTGGATTCGGTCGCCGGACCCGATACGGGCGCGCCCCACCTCATCCAGCCGCCCAACCGGCACTTCAGCGACTGGGCCGGCGCCAGCCCGGTGCCGTGTCGCGTCGCGTTCCTGCACACAACGCCGTTCGGAACGCCGCTGCACGAGGAATGCGAGCAGGCGCTGCGCCGCACGAGAAATCTGCTCCAGGATCTGGGGCATGACATCGACGATGACTTCGCCCTGCAGTTGGATTTCGATGAGTTTACGCAGAACATTCACCGCATCTGGTGCACATCGTTGGCTGCCACCGTCACGGCACTCTCCCGTCGCAGCGACCATCGTCCTGATACCGACAAGTTCGAAGCCGTAACGCTCGCGTGTGCCGAGGACGGCCGGCGCATGAGCGCGCTGGACCTGTTGGCGTCGCTCGACTACGTAAACCGCATATCGCGCATGACCGCTTCCGCGTTCGCGACGATCGACGTGCTGGTAACAACGACGCTGGCTACGCCGCCCGCACAACATGGGCATCTCAACCAGAACGACCCAACGCTCTCCGCGATGGACTGGACCCGCCAGACGTTCGAATACGCGCCCAACACGCCGTTGTTCAACAGCACCGGGCAGCCCGCAATATCCCTGCCCCTGCACTGGAGCGCCGACGGACTCCCCGTTGGCGTACAACTCGTTGCTGCGCTCGGCGAAGAAGGGTTGCTGTTGAATCTTGCAGCACAACTGGAAGACGCATCCGGATGGCGCGCGCACCAGCAATCGCTGATCGAACGCCTCACGCCGTGACGGATCAAGACGTAGCGGGCAACGGTTTGCTGAGTCGGCGGGTGCTGCTCGCGGGTGCTGCCGCCGCCGGAGCAGTGCCGATTCTGCAGGCAGCGCCAGCGCCGAGCGCCGGTCGACCCGAGCCTATGCAACGTCCTGGTACCGGGATGACACCATACGGCAAGCCCGGCCCCGATGCCGCTCACGTTGTACGCGAACGCATCGTGTCACAACCGGGCACCACCGGAAGTGGCGCGTCGAGCACGCCGCTGCAGCACCTGGAGGGCACGATCACGCCCAGTGGACTGCACTTTGAACGCCATCACAGCGGCGTTCCCGCGATCAGCGCCAACCGCCACCGGCTACTCATCCACGGGTTGGTCGACCGGCCGCTGACGTTCGACATGGCATCCCTCAGTCGTTACCCAAGGGTTTCGCGACACTATTTTCTGGAGTGTTCGGGCAACAGCGGTTTGCAGCTGGCACCGGAACCGCCGGATATGACCTGCGGCGAGTTGCACGGTCTGGTTTCCGGTAGTGAATGGAGCGGCGTACCACTGCATGTTCTGTTGAACGAAGCAGGCGTGAGCGACGTCGCTCGGTGGATTGTGGCCGAGGGCGCCGACGCGGCAGCAATGAACCGCAGCATGCCGCTCGAGAAAGCGCTGGACGACGTGCTGCTCGCGACACACCAGAACGGCGAACCGCTCCGTCCCGAGAACGGCTATCCGTTGCGACTGTTCGTCCCCGGCTGGGAAGGCAACCTGAGCATCAAGTGGCTGCGACGTCTTGAGGTGACCACCCACCCCGCGATGAGCCGTGAAGAAACGTCGAAGTATTCGGATCTGATGCCCGACGGCAGCGCACAGTTGTTCACCTTTCCGATGGACGTGAAATCTGTGATCACGAGTCCCTCGCCGCAGCGGCATCTGCATACGCAGGGCGTCTACCAGATCTCCGGTCTCGCCTGGAGCGGCGCGGGCCGGATTCGCCGCGTCGAGGTTACCGCCGACGGTGGGCGAACGTGGGCAGACGCACTTCTGGACGAACCGGTGTTGCCGCACCATCTGACGCGCTTTCGGATCGCGTGGCGCTGGAACGGCGCGCCGAGCGTTCTCGCTTCCCGTGCAACCGACGAACACGGCGACCGGCAACCACCGCGTGAAGAAATGATGGCCCATCGCGCCCGCGCCAACTTCTATCACGTAAACGCCATCGCTGCCTGGCGGGTCGGCGCCGACGGTAGCCTGCGCAATACCTATGTCTGAGTCGACCGTCGCCTACCGGCGTTGTATGGCCACCTGGCCCGTGCTGGTAGCGTTATGCTTTCCCGGCGGCGTCTGGGCAAACGACCGCGGCGGACTGATGAATCCCGGCGACGAAACCGCATCGCCGCTACTCGGTTCCGACGCCACGGCAGAGTCCATCGCGCGTCAGTCGATTACCGTGTACCCTGACGGAACCGGTCTGCCCAACGGCTCCGGCTCTGTAGCGGACGGCGCGCACCTTTACCAGCAACACTGCCGAGCGTGCCACGGCGAGCGCGGCCGCGGCGGCCCCAACGATGCTCTCGCGGGCGGCACATTGAACGCAACACCGCCTGTCCGCACGATCGGAAGCTACTGGCCGCACGCAACCACGGTGTTCGACTACGTACGTCGCGCCATGCCGTACACAGCGCCCGGCTCGCTCACAGACAACGAGGCGTACGCCCTCACCGCGTATCTGTTACACATCAACGACGTATTGGACGCCGACGCCGTGTTGAACGCGGCCGGCATCCACGCCATTCAGATGCCGAATGCCGACGGATTCACGCACGCCTACACAGCACCGCACCATGAAGTAGATGGAGCACGTGCAGATTCTGCGCACAATTCGGAGCACCCATGAGTGTGGAAGACAATCGGCGCCTGGTGGAGCGCTGGTACGCGGCCCTGGCCGCCGGTGATTTCGAAACGTTGTTCGATCTGCACGATGACGACGTGGTGTACAACATGGTGGGCAATACCCCGGTTTCGGGACGCCTGTACGGCAAGGAGGCCTGCTGCAACGGCATGATCACGCAGAAACTGCTGGAAAAACTCGTTCCGGGCGAGTTTCAGTTCGCCCGCGAGTGGACGATCGTTGCCGCGGAGGGCGAACGCGTGGTCGGGTTGATGCGGGGCGGCGGACCGACGGTCAATGGCGGCGACTACACGCAGACCTACTGCGAGATTTTCACAATCCGGGACGGCCGCATCGTAGAGATGCACAACTTCTTCGATACCGTTTTGGTAGAACAGTGTTTGTTCGACAATCCGCTGGTGACTCCGGAGACGCCGGTGGACGAACCGTTCAGGATCAGCTGATGCAATTTCAAAGCACGCGGTCGTCGGGCGGGGTCAGCCGATCACCGGAAACTGCGCACTGTCCAATGGATCGCCCGCCGACAGGTCTGGATTGAGGATCGGCTGGCTGACGCCAAGCCGCGGGTCGTAGACCACGTCGTCACCCGTGTAGCGCACCGCGTACCCGCGCCGCCGATCGCGGACGGACAAGTTACCGGGCGAACCATGCACCGTCATCGCGTGAAATGCGAAGACATCGCCCGGCTCCAGATCCCAGGAAACGATGTCGTACGCGTCGCGATCGGACTCGATATCGGGTATGGGTTCATAGTCCGGGTTGCGCTCGTACGCGTTGATCGCTTCGGTTACACCGAAGGTTTCCGGTTGAAACCAGCGGTCCCAGCGGTGCGACCCGCGCACAAATTCGAGCGCGCCCGTTTGCAACGTGGTGGGATCCAAGGCGACCCAGAGCGAGACGACCTGCCAGCCGCGAATGGGCCAATACGGCTGGTCGTTGTGCCAACGTGTGCGATTCGCGGTCTGCTTTTCCTTCACGAACAGCTGATCGTAGAGCAGATTGAGCTTGTCCGTACGCAGCAGTTGACGTGCGAGCCCGGGCAGCTCCGACTGCAAACAGAAGCATTCGAACGCCGCGTCGTGTTGCCACGTGCGAAGGTTGCCGTGAAACCGCCCTCCCTCGGCTTCGTATCCGTGGAAGAACGGGCCGGGTTCCGCGATGTCGCGTTCGACCGCGTCAGCCAACTGCTTCAACCACTCGGACGACACGGCGTCTCGCAGCACAACCACGCCATCGGCGTCGTACTGATCCAGGAGTTCCGGTTCGATTGTGCGCAGCTGCGAGTCCGTCATCGAGATTAGCGGCAACATCCGTACGCAAAAGGGTTGGTGGATAGTGCCACCACGCATTAGCATCGCGCAATTGTTCACGAGTGGGCCGTTGCGTGGCGCGTTTCCACTACTACCGCAACCTGAACGCGACCGACCAGAGAATCTATCGCCAAAGCGATGCGGTGGGCGCCGTGCAGCTGACTGATCCGTCGAGGCTTCAACGCCTGATCACGCCGATTGAGCAAAGCCTGCGCGTTGAAAACGCGGATGGCCTCGAAGCTGCGTGCAACCTGCTCACCACCGCTCTGTGCGACGACCTCAACGTAGAGTACGTGAGCGTTGCCGTGGAAGCCGCCCGGCCCGCGAGCGACACGGAAGATCTCTACGGCTTGTACGAACCCGGCGACGCCAGCACCTACGCGGCAATCACCGTGTGGATGTACACCGCGCGGCTACGGAAGGTGGTGGCGTTTCGGACGTTTCTAAGGACGCTACTGCACGAGTTCTGCCATCATCTGGACTATGAATTGCTCGGCCTCGAAGATTCCTTCCATACGCAGGGGTTCTTCGAGCGCGAGTCGAGCCTGTTCAAGCAGCTGTTGGAACCGTTGGGGTCAGAGTAAAGGGACAGATCAAGTTGATCTGTCCCTTTGCTCTGACCCCATCGTTCTTCCGAACATGCTTTCAACATGCGCACGCGGCAGCGGTTGCGTCAGTTTCGACACAATCAGCGTTGCGAGGACGGAGACGAACTCACCAAGCGCCGCACACGAATACGGATTAGGACCTTCGCGATGCAGCCACGCAACGATGTCGTGAAGCACGCCGGGTTGAAACCAGGCGGGGTCCAACAGCCGCATGTGCAGCACCACGAACACACCAAACCCGGATAGCAGGCCCGCGAACGCACCATACTTGGTAACACCGCGCCACAACGCGCCAACCACCAGCGGCCCGGCAAACGCAGCCATCATGCCGCCGTTGCCAATCCATACGATCAGCGCAATGTTCACATCGAGCAGCGCCCACGCCATACCCATACAGATTACGAGCACCACCACGGTGGCGACGCGGCTGATAAGCAGGACGCGCTTGTCCAATGCTTCCGCGTCCAGCTTCACATTGAGCTTCGGCACAATCGTGCGCCGGTACAGGTCATTGGCAATGATCTGCGACGACGACACCACAAGTCCGTCGGCGGTGCTCATTACCGCAGCCAGTACGCCGACACCGATCAGCGCGGCGAGCCAGGTTGGGAACAGCTCTATGAACAACAACGGCAGCGACTGATTGGGACTGGCGCCCGGCGCATACAGAGCATCGCCGAGCAATGCTCGCGCAAGCAATCCGCCCAGCCCGAGCATGCCAAGGGTGAGCCCGAACAGAAACGCCAGGCGAATGAACTGCTTCTGCCCGCCGGTGTCTTTCAACGCCCACAGCTTGTTACCCAGATGGGGCAGAAGCCCGAGCGGCATATGCGCGAACACAATGGCGGCAATCGACCACCACGAGTGATACAGCGGCGTGCTGGGATTGAGCGGCGTCACCAGATTCGGGTCCTGCGCCTTGAGGCTGGCCTTCATACCGTCGAACCCGCCATCCACGCCGTAGCCAGCAATAACCATCACAATCACAACGACCGCAAGCAACAGCATCATGAAACCTTGCACACCGTCGGTCAGAATGTCGGCATGCGCGCCGCCAAGAACCACATAAAAGAGCAGCACCACGGTTGTGATAATCAACGCCCAACCCTGCGACAGGCCCAGCATCGTCTCGAACATTACGAGACCGGACACCAGTTGACCTGCCAGATAGAAGAACAGCACCAGCGACAAAATCGAAACGAGCACCCGCATGGTGTCCGATTGATAGCGATCCCCCAGGTACTCGGGAATGGATCGGTTGCCGAACCGGTTGCCCGCCGTGGCGACCAGCCGCATGCAGATCAACACACCGAAGTAGAGTCCCGCCGGGTACAGGAAGTTGCCCCAGTTGGCGGCAAACCCCCACTCGTACGACAGCGCGGGGCTGCCGAGAAAGGTAGCACCGGACGCCGTTGACGCAGCAAATGCGAACGCGAGAAACACAGGCCCGTACGAACCCCGAGCCGTAGCGAAATCGTCGGCATGGCGAACGCGACGCTGCGCGACGATGCCAAGCCCCACCATCAGGCCGATGTAGAGCACCAGAAAGATCCACGACCAGGTAACC
This sequence comes from Candidatus Azotimanducaceae bacterium, assembly GCA_965216695.1. Classification (GTDB taxonomy): domain Bacteria; phylum Pseudomonadota; class Gammaproteobacteria; order Pseudomonadales; family Azotimanducaceae. The sequence goes on from OZ244212.1 coordinate 2,142,836, forward strand.
AGCGTCATCGCTCAGTCATCCGGCCTACCTGCACCAACGCGCGCGCTATCACCGAGGTTACCCGCCGGTGCCATCCCGGCACCACTCGGGCGGTGGCACCGGCTCCCTCGGCGCAATCGCACCCACCAGCTCTACAAACACACCGTCCGGGTCGATCGCATGCACGATCCCGGCTTCGTCCGTTCCCGTACCCGAACAACACGGCGCGATCTCCGATAGAAAGGGAACCTCCAGATCTTTCAGATGCGCCACTGCCGCGTCCAGATTGGCGACCAGAAGCGCCAACCGTTGGATACCGATGTGGCTGATCGGCGCAGGATAAGGCGGCGCATCGTCATACGGGCGCACCCACTGCACAAGGCGCAGCCGATGGCGGTCACCATTCGGAATGGTTACATCCGCACCGCGCCGCTCGAACCCGTCGCTCAATCCGTAGGCCGCGCCCTCACCTGCGTCGGCCGATTCTGCGAAACGCCGAACCTCCGTGTAGCCAAGCGTACGGTAGAAGTCGAGCGACTGCTCAAGATCACTTACGTTAATGGCGATGTAAGGCATGGCACGCACGTAGATCGCGCGCTCCTGATCACGATGCGGCGGCGTCTTTTCCTCCAGCTTGTAGAGCACACCATCCGGGTCACGGAAAAACACGAAGCGGTTGCCCGGCACCCCGAACGGTTCCGAAAGAAACTCGGCGCCCGCCTTTGCAAGCACCTCGACATCATGCACAAGATCCGTTGTGAGAAGCCCTGCATACGCCATGCCCAGGTGGTTGGGAAGTTCATACGGGGGTTCGTCGTTGTACGGCGTCTTCCACTGCAGCAGGTCAATGTTGGCCGGGCTCCAAGCGTCGTCGAGTGCCATCACCTCGCCGGCTATCAGCTCGTAGCTGCACAGATCGAACATACCCAGAGCACGGGCCATCTCGTGGGTGTTCGTGAGCGGAAATCCGGACACCCCGCTCGTAAACCCCAACGCCCGGTAAAACGCCCGCGACGCATCGAAGTCCCGCGTCTGCGTATTGAAATGTATGCGCGCAAGCAGACCAACCGGCGTCGCCGGTTCACCCATCTGCAGCAACGCCGCGAATGCCGCACCAGGATCCGGCTGATCGTCCGACGCTGCAGGGGCCGCCTCTGCCTCCGGGACCTCATCGTTCGCAGCGACCTCCGCCGCCGCCGGTGCCTCGACCGGCGACGCCGCACACCCGCCACACCCGATGGCCACAGCCACACTCAATACCCGCGCGGCGTTCCACGCGCACCGCAATCCCGACATCGCCTCCCCCATTCGAACCAGTTGTCGCTGTTGTACACTGAATAACGCACTCTACCAGCGGACGCACAATGGCCACACCCAATCAGGAACAGATCGACTACTGGAATGACAAAGCAGGCGAAACCTGGGCCCAGGAGTATCCAAAACTCGATCGCATGTTCACGCCGCTAACCGACGCGTTGATTGACGCGGCCGCACCGAAGTCTGGCGACCGCGCAGTAGACATCGGCTGCGGGTGCGGCGAAACCTCGCTTCGTCTGGCAGAGCGGGGGGGTGCCGTTTGGGGCGTGGACATCTCGCAACCCATGATCGAGGTGGCCCGTTCACGCGCGTCCGGCCTCGCCAACGTGGCGTTTTCCAGAGCCGATGCCTCCACGCAGACGTTCACTCCCGACCATCAGATCGTAATCTCCCGTTTCGGGGTGATGTTCTTCGATGACCCGGTTGCCGCCTTCGCGAACATCCGCACAGCACTCACAAAAGACGGCCGTTTGGCGTTTCTGTGCTGGCAATTACCCGAACGCAATCCGTGGATATCACAGGCGGCGGAAGCCGTGCAGCAGTATTCCGACGAGCCGATTCTGCCGCCAGACCCGACTGCCGCAGGGCCCTTTGCGTTCGGTGTAGCCGACTACACGCGATCCGTTCTGGAAGACGCAGGCTTCTCCAACGTGAAACTCCAGCCGGTGGAGCTGTCACTCACGCTCGGCGAAAACCTCGACGAGGCGTTGCGTTTCCAGTCGCGCATCGGCCCGCCCGCGCGGGTGCTCGCTACGCTCGATGACACCAACCGAGCACAAGCGCTGGAGAGCCTTCAGGAGGTCCTGAGCGCGGCCACCGACGCATCCGGCGCGGTTTCGATGGACGCAGCCTGCTGGCTCGTTACCGCAAATAGCTGATTTTTAAAGCGAATTGCGCCCCACCAACAAACGTAAAGTTTTTCGGCAGCGTTCTTGTCGAACAAGTTTTCTGTTACCATCGCGCCATCGGGAACACCGAGCGCGCCAGCGCCCGCCCACAAAAACAACCAACTTGGGACACACACATGAAACTAGGCATCATTGGTGCCGTACTGGCAGTACTTGCTGCCGGGTACGCGGCACGTGATGTGGTTCAGGACACTACCTCGTTTTCTCCGGCACAACCGAGCCAGGCGCAAATCGACGCCATGCTCGACACGCCGGTAAACGTACTGGTACGCACCGAGAACCACGACTACTCCAACGTAACTGCTGTGATTGAAAACCACGGCGGCGAAGTCACGCGAACCTTCAAGTACGCCCGCGGACTCGCGGCAACCGTACCTGCACGGGCACTCACAAAGATCCGCCGCGCCGACGGCGTTCTGGGCGTGGGCGCGGATGAGATCCGCAAGCTCGCCTCTTTCTCTCCTGGCGACTACGACCGCTCCGCCAAATCCCGCACCATCGCCAAAACGCTTCCAGGCATACAACCCCTCGGCGGCGAGATCTCCAAGATCAACGACCTGGACCGCGCGATTGCCCTTGGTACCGCGTTCGACCTGAAGTCGAAATTCAAGCTGGGTCAGAACATTCGCTTCGACCAGTCTCAACTGGCCGCGCTTACCGCTGAGTTGACGCCCGATCAGTACGCCAATCCTGTAGCACAGAACGCAGTATCTGTCTGGGCAGGCGGCAACTTCGGTCAGGGCACCATGGTGGCCGTAATCGACTCGGGTGTGTACGCGGATCACTTCCTGCTGGAAGGTCGCGTGCCCTATTGCGTGGACCTCAGCGTGGACGTCGGTACCGAATTCGAAGGTTGCTCACGGCCTGACAACAACTTCCACGGCACGCACGTAGCCAGCACGGTAGCGGGCAACGGTGCCGCACTGTTGCCAGCAGGTAATGCAATCAGTACAGCGATTACCCGGCACATGGGTCCGCTGGTAAACGCCTCGAGCCTCGGTTTCCCCGGCGGCAAAATACTGCCGTTGAACGGTATTGCACCGTTGTCCCAGATCTACGGCGTGAAAGTGTTTCCGGCCAACGGTGGCGGCGCTGCCAACAGCATCATCATTGCCGGCATCGAACACGTAATCGACCAGAAGCTCGCCGGCATCGACGTGGACGTGATCAACATGAGTCTGGGCGGCGGCACCACGTATGACGGTGTCGACCTGGAAGATCAGGCCGTGGACGCAGCAACCGCTGCTGGTATCACAGTGGTTACATCCGCAGGCAACGAAGGCCCCGCGTATCAGACCACAGGTAGTCCCGCGACTGCGCAGTCCTCGATTGCCGTTGCCGCGATTGCGCACCCGATTCACGTGCGCACGTTCTGGGATTTCAATTTCTTCCCCAGCAACTCCGGCCATCAGCTGTTCGTAAGCGACGAACCTCAGATTGTGGCGTTCTCGAGCCGCGGCGGCACCGCCGACGGGCGGGCGAAACCGCAGATCAGCGCGCCTGGCGTGTTCATTCTGGCGGCGCTGATCAGCCCCGAAGATCCGCAGGGCCTCGGCTTTTCGTCCGGCACCTCGATGGCGTCTCCCGGCATCGCGGGCACCGTGGCGCTGTTAAACACCGCCTCTGATGTACGCGGCCTCGGCGCATCGCCGTACGACTACCTCCAGGCACTAGAAGCCGGCGCAGATCCGCTGCCGGGCTACGGCGTACTGGAGCAAGGTGCAGGTGCCAACAACGCAGCCGCCGCAATGGCTGCACTGCTCGGCGACAACCACCTGGGCGAAGCCTTCCCGCCGTTGCCCGCACCCGATCCGGCCTCTCCGGTTGTGCCTGAAGGCACTGATCTCGGCATCGAGAACGGTGGCAGCGTAACCGTTCAAGTGAACGACCTTGCACCCGGCTTAGCGCAGCACTACTACGTGAAGACCGACCGCAACACCAGCCGCATCGCGGTTGATGCGACCGGAATTCGCACCAAGCGTGACCCGTTCGGCATCAACTCGTTCGAGGTGTACGTAAAGACCGGTACCCGCACATACCAGCACTACTATGCAGAAAGCATCAACGTGTTCGGCAATGCGCACATCGAAGTTACCGATCTGCATTCCGAGGCCACCGGCGCTGTGGGTAACGCAGACCTGGTGTCCCATATGCTGATCCAGCCTGGCTACACGCGCATTACCATCGAAAACGACTGGACAAGCTCCGGCCCGATGTCCGGCACGTTTGAGATTACCGTGGAAGCCAACGGCAACCCGAGCGGCGTGGCCAGCATTCCAGGTTCGATTGCGGACCACGACTTTGTCCCCGTAGCTCCGCTACCTTGTCCGGAGCTCGCCTGCCGCCTGGATATAACATGGGTCAACGACTGGACGGTCTATCCCACGACCGACCTGGACCTGGTTATCTTCGGCATAGACGACGACTTTAATCTTTGGGAGCTCGATCTGAGTGCCGCGAGCCTGAACGCGCCCGAGTCTAACAACAACCCGTTCTTCCTCTTTGGCGGCGGGGACGTCGGCAACGTTACTCAGGCGTTTGTCTTCGTAGACGGCTTCAATACGCATGGCCGTATCGAGGACTTTGTGGTCGACTGGTGGCCGGCGGAATAGCGCTCCGCTAACTCTTTGTTACAATGACATCAAGGCCGCCCTCGGGCGGCCTTTCTTTTTCCCGGCGTCAGCCGCCGAAGCGGTATCGAAGTTTGATGATCAGCGAGTCAACCAGCGGATCGCTGAACGCATCGTCGAAGAGGCCGGAAAACGAATCCTGGCCTGCCTCGCGTACCTGGCTGCCGCGGTTGTACACCACGAAGACATCGGTGAGCGGAGCAATCTCCCAGCGGTAGCGCGCCTGCGCGGTCAGCAGGCTCACTCGGAAGTCGTGATCCGCCCGCGTTCGCGTTGCCGGTATCAGCTCCCCGTCTCCCGCAGGCACCGCAAAGAACCCCTGCTCGTCCGCACGCACGCCAACCCACTGCAACGCCAGGCGAACCTGATGCCGCGGTGCTATGAACCAGTTGAGTTTCACCGTGGGCTGCCACTCACTGCCGTGGTATGCGCCAAAGTTGTTCGCACCCTGATACACGAGCCACCCATCGCGCCTGCGATAGGTTACGTCGAAGTCCATAAACACGCGGTCCAGAGGCCGGACGCTGACGCCCATGCCCGCTTCCAGCGTCCAGTCACCAAGATGCTCCTGCAAGCCGCCCGCGCTGAACGACCAGCTGAAAATTCTGCTCGCGTCTGTGGTCCACAGCACCCGCGCCCAGAGTCGATCATCCACGCGGTACGCACCGTTGCCCCGACTGTCAACGTCCTCAAAGCGTTTCGGAAAATAGCCGAGACCCGTGCGAATGGTGTTTCGGCCCGGAATCATCAGCGTGTTGCGCCATAGCAACGCGCTCTCCGTTACCTGGCCTTCGCTAATGTTGTACTGCTGGCGCACCGTGATCGCACCGCGCGTGCCCTTCACAAAGCCGCGGGGTTTCGGGAATGCGTAATCCATAACGTAGCGGGCTTCGGCATAGTTGTTGCGCGCCAGAAAGCCTGCGTCGTTCAGGTCGACGTCCTCGTCGAAGTAGTCGAGCTGCAGCGTGTGCTGATACCGGGAACTGGGTGCAAACCGCGCATCCGCCACCGCGCCGTAACCCGTTCTACCATCCACATCGCTGCGCATGGCGTGCAGATCGAAAACCCAACGTCCGTCTCCGGTCATGAAATGCGCATCCACGCCATGCACGTCCGCGTGATACAAAGGACCCTGCATCTTCGTACCCAGATAGCCGAAACCGTAACGGTTGGCTGCGCCGCTGCGCTCATACGAAAGCCGCGCCACCGCAAAGTCGCGGCCATCCGCGGTAATGTCCACCGGCCGCCCAGCCTCGTCTGTACCGAACCACTCCACGTCGTCTTCGAACGCGCCGAGCAGCCCGTAGCGCATGTCCCCGACCGTCCCGGTGAACTTCGCCGCGCCCAACAAGTCCGTGCGCAGATCCCGTTCACCCGGATTCACGTCGAACGCATTGGGTACGGCAACCTGCGTTGCCGCACCGCCGATCCGGCGGGTGTTCAACATAGCGATCGGTGGCGGCAGATGATCACGCATAAAGACGCGCCGGGAGGTCGTGGCAAAATTCTCGTTTGTTTCCAGGCGCAATGCGTTACCGAGATTAGAGCGCGGCGTTGCTTCGAACACTTCGTTACCCGCCAGAAAGAACAGGCGCTTCTCCGGAAAGAACGTCTCCAACGCCGTTAGATTCAGCACCACGTCGTCTGCCTCTACCGCGCCAAAGTCCGGGAATAGGCTCGCGGTAACCTCAAACGACGACGAAGGCCGCCACGACAGGTCGAACCCGACTCGCGCTTCGTCTTCGTCGCGTGCCCTGTCGGCCGTGGCGGTAGCGTAGGGAATGATCGACAGCTCCCGCCGGGGCGATACACCGTCCAGCCGGATGTCGTTCAACGCCGTAACGAACTGCGGCGACGAGTACGCGTGCCCGGGCCACTGATACCGCTGGTTGGTCGAGGAGACCTGCCGACTCGCCGCGAAACCGATTACTCTGGTGCCATCGCGCTGCGGCAGATTGACCATAGACCAGGGAAAGTACAGTTCTGCGCTCCAGCCTTCGTCGAACGTCGCGGACTTACCGATCCAGGGGCCGTCCCAGTCATTGGTGTAGCGCCGCTCCGGCAGCACCTTGCCGTCCATCAACGAATCACCCAGCGCCACAATGAACCAGTACGCAAACACGCCTGTGCCGGTGGCGTCGAGCGTGAAACCGAACGTGTCGCGGTCTATGAACTGGTCGCGATTGGTCATCCGGCGAACCAGCGTTTCCGGCGGCTGGTACATCACCGCGCTCACATACAGGCCGCGCTCCGTCGCGAACACGCGCATGTCAGTTCGATACTCACCGGGTTCGCCCGTACCCGGCACCGCAACGATCATGTTGTCGTACACCGGCTGATCCAGCCACACCGCTTCGTCCGGTACGCCGTCCAGGTGAATTGCCGCAGCGGTATGGTCGAGCGTCGGCACCGACACCGAGTGCATCGGAATCCCATCGAGCGAACCCTTCGGCTCTACGTCACCCAATACCCTGCCGGCAGACGTCGATGCCACCGCGCCGCCGGCCAAGGTCCAGGCACAGACCGCCATGAGCACCCAAGGCCGCGCTGTGCGCAACGTAGACATTCCGACTTCCACCAACCCCTCCAATACACTCGCCTCCCTCCCAAAGAAGCGGGAAGCAACCGCGCATTTCACGGTACCATTGCGCGAAGCGCAACCCCGATCACGACGCCCACCATGAGTAATCCTCTGCTGTGCTGGAATTGCGGCGCATCCGTCGACGAGCTGCCTCGGCCGATCAGCCGGCACGCCACCTGCCCATCGTGTTTCAACGAATTGCACGCCTGCCGCATGTGCCGCCACTTCGAACCCGAACACGCCACACGGTGCAAAGAAGATCGCGCGGACCCGCCGCTGGTAAAGGAGAACGCCAATTTCTGCGACTGGTTTCGGCCGTCGCCGTTCGCGTATCAAGCTGCAAGCACTACGCAGAGCGACTCGGCGCGGGCGGCATTGGACGATCTGTTCGGCGGCACGGAACCCGAGGGCGCCGCGCCGCGTGACGAACCGGAGCCGGCGGAGGACGAGCCTGAATCCGACGACGCGCGTCGCAAACTCGACGATCTTTTTCGCAAGGATTAGCCGTACGGCTAACCCGGCCCTGGGAGACTGAACGGATGTCCACAGAACCGCGGGCCGCAGAAACGTCGAACAGCAATGCGAATCGCGCGCCCTGGTCCGTGGGTGGCCGCAACTACGTGCTGGTGCTGCTGACCGCCACCGCCGCGTTCAACTTCGTAGACCGGCAGATTCTTGGGGTTCTGCTCGAGCCGATCGGGCAAGAGTTCGACCTGCCGGACAGCATGCTCGGCCTGCTTTCCGGCATTGCCTTCGCCGCCTTCTACGCCATTTTAGGGATCCCCATCGCAATGCTCGCCGACCGGTTTAACCGGCGCAATATCATTGTGATATGCCTTACGCTCTTCAGCGCAATGACCGCGCTGTGCGGCGCCGCCGCGAGTTTTCTGCATCTGTTTCTAACGCGTATCGGCGTAGGCGTCGGAGAAGCAGGCACCATGCCCGCCAGCCAATCCATGCTGTCGGATCTGTTCCCGGTAACGGAGCGCCCTTCCGCGATGGGACTGCTGGCCGCCGGCGGCAACATCGGGCTGATGCTGGGGTTGCTGATCGGCGGCTGGGTCAACGAGTGGTACGGCTGGCGCTGGGCGTTCGTGGCCGCCGCGATACCCGGCCTTCTGATTGCCGCCACCATCTTCTTTACCGTGCGCGAACCGATACGCATGACGCCGCCGCAGCGCCACGACAATTGGCTGAAGGAAACATCGCGCGGTCTGCTACTGGTGGCCCGTATCCCTTCGGTGCGGCGCTTCGTGCTGGGCGGAACACTCTACGGCCTCGCAGCCTACGGCATCCACACCTGGATGCCCGTTTACTACATCCGCTATCACGGCATGTCGACGGGCGAAGCGGGCACGGCAATATCGATCATCGTTGGCGTACTGGGAGGGTTCGGCGCGTTTCTGGGCGGCGTATTCTGCGCTCGGTTGAGCCGCAACGACCTGCGCTGGAACGGCTGGTTACCGGCACTGGCCATATTCGTAAGCCTTCCTCTGCTGGTTGCAATGCTTCTCACCGACAATACCTGGCTCGCGCTCGCGCTGTTCGTAATACCAGGCATCCTCTCGAGCGTTTACGCCGGGCCCACGTGGTCGATCATTCAGGAACTGGTTCCGTCGCATCGCCGCGCCATCGCTGCGTCCGTGTACATGCTGATCTACAACCTGATCGGACTCGGGCTCGGGCCATTGGCGGTAGGCGTTCTGAGCGACCTTTATGCTCCGACCGCCGGCTCCGAATCGCTGCGCTGGGCCATGGTGTCCGTTTTGATGATCAGCATCGGCGGCGTACTCGCTTACCTTTCCGCCGCCCGCTCGCTCGATTCGGACCTCGCGAAACAGTTGGCCGCGGGCCGCGCGGCCCGGGTCCCGGGTGAATCCAGAGGCAACTAACCACTAACCTCTGGCGCTGAACAGCAGCCGCACGAACGAGTAGCAGCCCAGCGCAAAGAACGCTGAGATCATCAGAAAGGTTGGCCAGAAGGTTCTCAAACCCACCACATTCCAAATCTGAATCAGGCACACAACGCCAAGCGGAATGTTGATCCAAAGCAGTGTTCTGATCGCAGGTGCGGAAGACTTCGACACCGCAAGCACCGTGCGCACACTGCGCACGCCAAAGAAGAGCGTCGTAACAAGCCCGATACCGCTGCAGACTACCCACACACTGGTACTGGACACACCGGCCGACATCAGTCCCAACGCCATCAGACTGATGAACAGCGCCCCGAATGACGTTGCCAGTAGGTTCATCAGGTTCACGCGCTGTATCGCCGGTAACGCTTGGGTCCCTTTGTGCGTCACGGCGACGACGATGCCCGCGAACCCCGCCAAACCGAGCGATGCCTCAACAATCAACTGCAGAAGTTCGGAAGAAGACGCTGGTGCAATATCCATAAGCTAACGGCCGGCGAACCTGTTCTCAGCGATGAACCGAGATCTCCACCGCGTCTGCGATGTGCGTGTATTCAATGTGCGCCTGCCTATGTTCACTGCTGTACCGGCCCGAATCCCGTACGTAGGAAAGATAGTCGCCAGGGTTGAAGATAGCGCCAACGTTGTCCGCTACTACGATCGTACCGGGTCCCACAATGCCACGCTCTTCCATTAACTGAAGATCCGGCTTGTAGAGATCTTTCCAGTGATCCAGAAATACGAGATCGAAGCGGCCCTCCACCGTTGCAAGTACATCCGACGATGCGCCGTGCAGGATGTTGATCCGCTCGCTCAGGCCGGCCACCGCAATGTTCGCGCGCGCACTCTCTACGCAATCGCGATTGATCTCAATCGACGTGATCCGCGCAGCTGGACCGAACGCGTCTGCCAGCATAATCGACGAGTACCCACAGTACGCGCCCAGTTCCAGCACGCGCGCTCCCTCCGGCAGGCGTCCGGCAAGTTCCTCCACCAGCGGCCCTTTCTCCGGACCTACGTTCATCAGCCAGCGCTCTTCGCGCGCGAACCGGTCGATGGTTCGCAGAACGTCCGCAGGGTCACCGGCTGTTGCGTGCTGCGCCACGTACTCCGCGACGCGTACCGGACGCGGAGGTGCTCCCGACAGCTTGTCCACCAGCGCGTGGGCCATGTTCTTCACCGTGAAACCCAACGCACTCGGTGCCAGAAAACGCCAGAATTGCATCAATCATCCCCAACGCGTGAACGCGGCATCATACTACGTGCTTGCTGTACGGCTCAGACCGTTCCTTCACAATGAGCCAACGGATTCCGGATGCGCCAACCGCTACGACTCGATGTTTCTCACCCGGCTCCACCATTACGGTTGTACCAGCAACCAGGGGTACCAACGAGCCTTCCACTTCCAAGGTTCCGTCGCCATCGAGTACTACGTAGTACTCGTGGTAGTCGTGATAGTGCCGCTGTTCGGTCTCCGGCACGTTATAAAGCGTTTCGGTGAGACCAATCTCCACCGGTGATCCGTTCCAGTGACCGCAGAAGAGGTGCGATCCTTCCTTGACGTAGGTTTTCAATGTCGCCTCTCCGCGTTGCGATTCGGACCGCGTGAGCCCGTGGATCAAATCCACGCGTCAACAGGCGCCGTAAGCTCGCCCGCTTCGCTGCCGGTATTCACCACGCCCCGCGGTTCCACCAGCAACACGTGGCATTCGCTTTCCGCCCGCGGCTTATGCTCCACACCCTGAGGGATAACGCACAGGTCGCCCGCTTGAAGTTCAACCGACCCATCCCGCAACTCAATCGTCATGTGCCCCGACAGGCACAGGAACAGTTCGTCGGTATCCTCATGGGTGTGCCACACGAAGTCGCCCAGAAACTTGGCGAGCTTCACGTGATAGTCGTTGAGCGCTCCGACAACTCTCGGGCTCCAGTACTCCTCCAGCAGTTCGAGCTTTTCCGCCAAACGCACGCTCTGTATTTTTCGTTCAGCCACTACGAAAGCTCATCGTGATGCATCAATCCATCCATTGTTCAATCTCCGATACGTAGCGGGGCGGAAGGCCTAGCTTCTGAGCAACGCGCGCGAGCGACCCTGCATAGTCGCGGTTGCTGCCAACGAGTTTTTCCGCGGGCAGAATGTAGGATGTGGCGTTGAACGCGTTTCCATTCCCATCGACCGCGACAACGGCCTCGGGCACGTAATCTGCCACGCTGCGCTCACCGTACAACGCGCCTAGCTCGGCCTCGCTGAGATCCATGGCGTACCCGAACACCTCCTCCTTAGCAGACCGAACGAGCGTAGCCCGCTCACCGATGCGTAGTCCGTAGCCGGAAACATGAGCCAGCCGAACGTTCCGCGGTTCGAGCCCGTTCGCGCGCAGCAACTCTTCGTCCATGAACAGCCCGTAGAAGAATACCGATGTCATTGCGTTCAACCGTTGGCAATGCCGTGACGTATCACGACATCGGACTCTTTCGATACGCGTAGATGGGTTCGAATCCCCCGAGAATCATGCGCGCGCCGTCAATCGGAAACTCGCCGATCTCCTGTACACGCGGATCGGCAAACATGCCCTTGTGCGCCTCAGCTCCGGTCTCACGGTCCGGCCATATCGTCCACGAAACCACGATCTTCTCGCCCGGCCGCGCCTGCACGGCCTTCCGGTAGTCGGTTGTATTGCCGTCGGGTACTTCGAGTTCCCAGTTCTCGAAGATCTCTAACGCCCCGAATTCCTTCGCAATCTCCGCAAACAATGCCGCCTTGCGCGCGTACTCGTCCTTGCTGTCTTCCGGTACCGCAATCACATAGGCGTTTACATACACTGCTTCGCTCCCCGACCGTGGTCACCTGAAGAACTCGACATAGAACGTTACCTTGTTCACGGGTTTAACCTCGTGCAGCACCTCGGGTTCGACGACGCCCGGGCTATCTGCCGTTAACCGATACTCCTGCACTTCAGGCTCGAGAATACGGTACAGCAGCGCACCCTCCAACACGACTATCCGTCCCCAGGTACCCGCTTTTGTCTGGTGTGCGTTAAGCAGCCCAGCCGGAATCGAGGTTTCGGTAAACGTGGGAGTGCGCTTGTAAGCAGCACATTCTGAAGGTATGGAACGCATCAGTCGGCAGTCCTAACGGTTGCCCGGCAGCCGGGTCCGTCAGTCGGCACTGTCGAGCACCCTAAGTTCCATCGGCGACATCGATTTCCTCGCGCCCTCCAGCCACCAGTTTCCGCCCTCCGTGTGTAGAAAAAGCTGTTTGTATCCTGCCAGCAAGCGCCTGGACATCTCTTGAGATATCGAGCGGTTGTGAGCGCGGCGAACGATCGTCGCGAATGCCCCACGCTGACGATCCATCAGCAACTTGAATAGAAACGCCTCGTCCTCGTTCAGTTCCAACGGGGTTTCCAGACCTTTCCTGAATATGGCCGCATTGTCGCCCTCGTAGACCGGGCTGTACGCCTCAAACGCCCGCGAAGTGATATTGTCTTCCGCCTGCGCCTGTAGCTGAAGCCGCGTCTGACGGACTTGAGCCGCGAGATAGACAATGGAAACGATTACCGCGATTGCGCCTATCAGCTCCGCGACAGCTCCAATGGCATCCCAACTCATGAATACGCCTCCCAGATTCGCAGTCTGAACCCCGAACACAGCCTGTTGGCAGCAACTAACGTACCGCAGGCCACCGGTAAACTCACGCCCGGTCGAGAGGACTGATGATCCCGAGCCCAGGCCGGTTGAGCACGTGCGTATAGATCTGCGTGGTTTTCACGCTCTGATGACCCAGCAGTTCCTGCACGGTTCGAATGTCGTGCCCGCTTTCGATCAGGTGGGTCGCAAAGCTGTGCCGCAGGACATGCGTGGTAACCCGTTTGTCGATCCGTGCGGCCCGCGCCGCCTTCTTCACCGCGCGTTGAACTGTTTGCACCCAGATATGGTGCCGGCGCCACACGCCCGACTCGCGCGGATCTTCAGATAAGCGCTGTGAAGGAAACAGGTACTGCCAAAGCGGATCCTTTCCCGCGCCCCGCAACTTCCGCGACAGCGCAAACGGCAGGTCTACCTCACCGTGTCCATTCGCCAGATCCTTCTTATGCAACGCCCTCACCCAGTCCACTTGCGTGCGCAGCGCCCCGACCAACGACACGGGCAGAATCGCTCTGCGATCCTTCCCACCTTTGCCATCCCGGATCATTATCACGCCATCGTCGAAGTCCAGGTCCAGCACCCGCAGCCGAGCCGCCTCCGTGACCCGCATGCCCGTTCCATACATCAGCTGAACAAACAGCCGATGCACAGAAGCAACCTGGTCGATCAAGCGGAAAACTTCGTCTCTCGTGAGAACCGTGGGTACGTGTTGCGGCCGGCTCGCACGCACAACGTCGTCGAGCCACGGCAGGTCTACGTGCAGCACCTTTCGGTACAGAAACAGGATCGCAGCGAGCGCCTGGTTCTGGGTACTTGCTGCAACATTGCGGGTTACCGCAAGGTGCGTGAGGAACGCTTCGACCTCAGCCTTACCGAGATGCCGCGGATTCCGACGACCGTGAAAACGAATGAACCGCCGAATCCAATCAAGATACGCTTTCTCGGTGGCGTACGCGTAGTGTTGAAGGCGTAGCGCTTCGCGTGTTCTCGCGAGGAGCTTGGGCTTTGGCATGCACCGCACGGCATATTAGACAACTCGTGTTCAGTTGACTTATAAAGTAAGCGGTTGAATAGTGGGAAGATTCTCTGAGGAGCGTAAGAAATGAGAACAAGCAATGAGCATCCGCTACGTTAATCCGTTTATGCAGCACGCGTTCAGGAATTGTTGTTAGACGGCATGCCGTTGCTCCAGTTGCAGCACGTTAACACTAGTTCGCCAGCGTTGGTTGGGATGGTAAAAACCTAACAGTTGATATCGGCGAAGCACTCGATAGAATGCACAGGATGCAAGACCACCGATTGCAGCTCATACCCTAGCTCTCAGCATTTTTTGCTGGGAGCAATGCTGTCTGCAATCGGGGTATAGCTCAGAGGTTAGAGCGTTGGTCTTATAAGCCATGTGTCGTGGGTTCAAATCCCACTACCCCGACCACGAGGCAATTCGTCTCGCTTCGCACAAACTGCGTCGATCTTCTTGTGCAGCACAATAGGGTGTTTGGCGTCATGGATGAATCGTTTCAGATCCGGGAATTCACAGTTTCCGACAAAGATGATGTCGTTGCCCTGTGGGCAATCGCGTTTCCTGACGAACCCGACTGGAACGAGTCGAGCGCATTGATTACGCAAAAGCTTACAACCCAGCCAGAATTATTCTTCATCTGCGTGCGCGATAGTCAGCTCGTAGGCACCGTGATTGCGGGCTATGACGGAGTACGCGGCTGGGTTCACAAGGTTGTTTCGCATCCATCATATAGAGGTAAGGGCGTTGCACGCTCGCTTATGTTTCATGCTGAGTGCGCGCTACGAGATCTCGGCTGCGTAAAGCTCAATCTTCAAGTCCGGTCGGGTAACGATACAGCGACGGAATTCTATACTGAGATCGGATATCTGACTGAAGATCGCATTAGCATGAGTAAACGCCTTGCGTAGTCTAGAGTTAAAGTTGCGAAGCGGGTGCATCTGCCGCCTAACTAATAGTTGGAGTGGACCGTCTAACCGTCGCGACTTTTGCATGTCGCTCCCTGCCGGTCGCGGCAAAAGTCTCGCCGGTTTTAACGGCGGCCACTCAACATAGTGTTAGGCGCCTAGCGTGATTTTCACAATCCTGTTGGCTCTAAGCAGTCCCCTTTCATGCGGCTTCCCTGAATCGACAGTATCATTGGTGGGGATAGCTCAATCCATGATTGCGCAATCACATACGGCGGCGGCTATTCTTGTATCTGGTGCATCTGACCCTGAATGCGACGATAACTCTTCCAATCAGAGCAATTCCTGCTTACATCATAGTGAAATAGATCCAGCCCAGGCTTTTAGGGCTATCGACAATGCCGTTTCGAGCAATCCGACTTGGGTCCACATTGTTGTATTGAAAAGGGGCGATGGTCTGGATTCTTACGGGTTCCCATGGATTCGAGGCCGTGCTTATATTCCAGACTATGGATATATCGACGTCGAAGACCACAATTTCCGCTGTGTTAAGAACGACGCCTAACAAGCAGTTGGAGCTGACGTGCTAACCGTCACTTCGTTTGCTATTGCCTCGCTGCGCTCGGCGCAAACGCGTGCCGGTCTTAACGCACGCAGCTCAACATAGTGTTAGGCGTCATGGAGAGAACATCATGAACTGGGAGGCAGCTGGAGCGATTGGTGAAATCGTTGGTGCATTTGCAGTCGTTGGAACAATCGCATACCTCGCAACCCAAATTCGAGACGGAAGGCGCGAGGCTCAAGTTACCGCTGCTGAGACAGTTATGTCTAACTGGAATGCGGCTATTCAAGCTCTCGGCCAATCTCCTGAAGTTTCCTCGATAATCCAACGAGGTCTCGCCAACTACCATACCCTTGAGCAGCCAGAAAAGTTCGTCTTCCATTCTCGGATGGATAACATGATGATCCAGTACTACACGGCTCTCACATACAAAGGCGAACGGTTTTGGGAGCTACCCGATGAAGTTGAGACAGCGTTGCTACGATTCATTTCTTCCCCTGGAGGACTAGAATGGTGGCACGATGCCGGTCACGTTTACCCACACTACGATCACGTGAATAAACTCTTAAAGGAACGTCTGAACGACCTTGTTCCATTTAGCGAGACATCGTTTCTTTCCGCTGAGCCAATTCAAAGGTGTAGAGATGACGCCTAACGAGATGTTGAACTGGACTGCCTACCCGTCACCTCGTTTGCATTTGGCTCACTACGTTCGCCGCAAACTCGCGCCGGTTAACGGCAGCCAGTTAACATAGTGTGAGGCGTCTAGTGAACTGCCTCCTGGCTTTGGGATTGTTTTCAATATTGCAGGTGGGTGCCGTGGGTACCAGAGTTGAGACTACTTGCGGCGATATACCAACAATCACCTATGCTCACACTCCTCTTCCAGTCAAAAGAGTAAAACCTATCTATCCGACCAGGGCTGTCGTTCGTGAGATAGGTGGGTTTGTCACGCTTAGCTTTGATATCTCAAACATCGGCGTTCCCACCTCAATTGAGGTATTGTCTTCTTCACCGGCAAACATGTTCGAGCGTAGCGCTCTATCTGCTGTGGCAAAGTGGCGTTTCGTTCCAGGCGTTTCATCAGGGACAACCACCATCACATACGAAACAATGGGCACAACCAAATGTTACATCGAAGACGCCTAACGTGTAGTTGGAGTGGAGGGCCTACCCGTCACTCCGTTTGCATTTGGTCGCTACGCGCCCAGCAAACTCGCGCCGGGCTTAACGGCCCCCACTCAACATGGTGTTAGACGTCCGAGATGGGACTCTCCAAGAATCCTGAATTGGTAGCTTTCTGGATCTCTTTCCCAGAAGATCCGCAACTACCCCTTGGAATCGGGGTTACTGCTACTTCTGAGCATGACGCCTTTAACCTAATCAAGCAGCAAAACTTCGAATGGTTAGATCTGGATGTCAAAACCCAAGTCACTTCTAACGTCACTATCGACGACCTAGATCAATCCAACATCGTGCCTAACATCGGTCCAATGCAGTTTCGCGGCGTTTGGTATCCCGCCATGAACATAGGTTATGGTGCTCCGCAAGATTCAGAGTACAAACCGATCAGGAAGTAAGTAACCTATGCAGACGCCTAACGATCCGTTGGAGCTGACGTGCTAACCGTCACTACGTTTGCAATTCGCTCCCTCCGGTCGCGGCAAACTCGTGCCGGTCTTAACGCACGCAGCTCAACGCAGTGTTAGGCGTCAATGAAAGATCTCCAGTTCTCACCGAAGACACATTTCGAATTCTGCAAAGGGTATCTGGATGCACTGGGCAAAGCTCATTCAACTGACAAAACTCTCTACGGATTCACGCTTCGCTCCTTAGAGGAATCTAGTTCGATCGCGGAAATACTTGGAAGCGACGTTTCTGCAGAAACTCCAATCGCGAATATCTCGTCGGAATGGGAGAGCACGCTTGCCGATGTCCTAAAAACACCATCAGATCGGCTGTCGTGGTACGCAAGCGAGTATCTGGATTGGTTCCAGAGAAACGTCCCAGAATCATCCTGGTACAAGCTAGAGCATGAGAAACCTGACGAAGCGACTCTTAAACAGTACGCTTACCTACTTCGAATACCCGACGAGGATGATCGATATCTCATCGCAACCGTCAGAAAGAAAGTCGAACTTGACGCCTAACGAACCGTTGAACCGGACCGCCTACCCGTCACTCCGTTTGCAATTGGCTCGCTTCGCTCACCGCAAACTCCGCGCCGGGCTTAACGGCGGCCGGTTAACGCAGTGTTATGCGGCTTGTACGGGTTTCGAGTGAGAATCGCAGTGTTGCGAATATCGGGTGATTCGTGGTCACCTGAGGAAGCATCAACGGCACTTGAGGTGAATGCAGATTCGATATGGCGGAAAGGCGAACCCTCTGTCGGTGGTAGAGTCCACACTGATTCAGGATTAAACGTCTGCGTTTCGGAAGCAGACTCACTCTCCGACCTGATGACGGAAGTTGAGAACTTTATAACAACGAATGAAGAGAAGATCGCGCAGTTTACAAACTCCGGTCTCGGTGCAGATTTGGATATTGGAGTTACCGTGGGCGACTCAGAGCAATTTACGGCTTATTTGACATTTGGCGCGGCGTTCCTCAATCGGCTAAGTCGCATTGGCGTGAGCTTGTCACTCTCGGCATATCCAACGTCGGACGAGGCCAACGAAGATGAGTAGTCAGCCGCATAACAGTTCTCTAGACCGGACGCTATGACCGCTGGGTCGGTTTGCTGTCGCAAACGCTCCCAGCCGTCAAGCGCCGCTCAGATCAAGCGTTAGGCGGCATGCGGAGCGTTTTCCTGCTAACGATGCTGATCTCCATCAACTGCTCGGCAGATCAGATTCAATATTGCACGGGGTTCAACCTATCGATTCCGTTTGATTTTTCGATTTTGAAAGCCCCTCGATAATTGGTCCAGCAGATGAGTTAGGATTCCCGTCAGGAGGAATCCATGAAGAAGAGATTTACGGAAGAGCAGATCGTCGGCGTGCTCGGTGAAGCAGCCGCAGGGATGGCGACGAAGGACGTCTGTCGCAAGCACAACATCTCGGAACAAACGTTCTACCGCTGGAAGAAGATGTACACGGGGATGACGGTATCGGAGGTGAAGCGCCTGAAGGAACTCGAACGTGAGAACGCCGAGCTGAAGGCCATGGTGGCAGAGCAAGCCTTGGACATCCGGATGCTCAAGGATATCAATGCAAAAAAGTTCTGAGCCTTCCCGAGCGTCGCCGCGCGGTCACGTATTTGCGTAGCGAATATGAGATCAGCGAGCGCCGGGCATGCTCAGTGGTGAATATTCATCGCTCGAGTTATCGCCATGTCGGGAGGGTGAGCAATGATGTTGTTGTTGCCGAGGTTGTTCGACTCTCTGAGCAGCATCCCCGCTGGGGTTATCGGACGATCTACGATCTGATCGATCGCGACCGATTTCCGGTAAGTCGGGAGACCGTTCGACTGATCCGCCGCCGGGAAGGGTTGGCGATCCGGAAGAAAGCCAAGAAAAAGAAGGTACTGGGAACCACAACGCAGTGGGTGCATCGCGCCACGTATCCCGGTCACGTTTGGAGCTATGATTTCGTCCAGGATCAAACTCTCGATGGCCGCAGCTTTCGCTGTTTGACCATTGTCGATGAGTTCACTCGGGAGAGCTTGGCCATCGAGATCGGCCGGAGTCTAACCTCTACCAATGTCGTCCGGGTCTTAGGCAAGCTCGTCGCCGTACACGGCGCTCCGGGATGTATTCGCAGCGACAACGGCCCGGAATTCATCGCCAAAGCGGTGAAAGACTGGCTTGGGAAACGGCGTATTGGTGCGCACTACATCGATCCTGGCAGTCCCTGGCAGAACGCGTACTGTGAAAGCTTCAACGCCATATTCCGGGACAGCTGCCTGAACCGATGGGCATTCGAGTCGGTGATTGAAGCCCGTGCAGTCGTCAGGCAGTGGCGCATGGAATACAACACGATCCGTCCGCACGGATCATTGTATGGGATGTCTCCGGCCCAGTTTCACAAGGACTGGGCCGGGGCTCAGATTCAACAAACATCAAAGCAAGTGGTGAATCACTAACTCTGAAACTGGACCAAAGATCCTGGGCTTGCCAGGTCATGACTATTCATCTTGGGACTGAACGCACCCGAAAATGGTGGAACTGGGCCAAAGTCCCATTCGATCCTGAGTTTTGTTTGGAGGTAGAACGAATCCTAGCTGCTGAATCTAATAAACAGTACTTCGAGCCGTTTAAGCAGTTAATCGCAGATCGGGATCCAGGGCCATGATCGAGCGACGCCTAACGTGTAGTTGGAGTGGAGGGCCTACCCGTCACTCCGTTTGCATTCGGTCGCTATGCTCCCAGCAAACTCGCGCCGGGCTTTACGGCCCCCACTCAACATTGTGTTAGGCATCTTTTCGAGGCATCACCTTCCACTAGACACGTACACCATATGTACATACAATATGGCGCATGTTCGTCGTATGGGATCCAGACTAGGCCAGGTCTAATCTCCAGAAACACGGCGTCGACTTCGCTGATGCGGGCATCGCGCTTGAAGACAACAACGCACTAACCATTGTTGATTCTGAGCACGGCGAGTATCGCTTCAAAACGCTTGCGATGAGTCCAACGTCCGCGATCTTGTACATCGTTCACGCTGAGCAAGACGAAGATACACTCCGAATCATCAGTGCCCGACGCGCTGAGCCATCGGAAGAACGTCAGTATTATGAGGGTGGTTTCAATGACTGAAGATTTTTCAAAAGCGAAGCGCGGGCCGGTCATCACACCAGACCCTAACAAGGTACGAATCACCATTCGCCTTGATGGCGACATCATCGAACATTTCAAACAGAAGGTGCATTCGGCGGGGGGAGGCAACTATCAAACGCTCATCAACAACACCCTTCGTGAACACATCGAATCCGATGACAAAGCGTTGGAGAAGCGTCTCCGAAAGATCATTCGCGAAGAACTAAAGAAGGCCGGTTAGCTCTGATGCCTAACAAATCGATGCAGCTGACACTTGACTGCGGAACTCGTTTGGCTACGCCAAGCCTCGTCCCTCCGTCAAATGCAGCTGATCTCTGGTGTTAAGCGTCACGAACTATGGACGTGATCGCAGAGAGACACCTCGAACTTCGCTCGGACGGCAGAGTGGTGAGCGTTATCGTCAAGATCGGGCGTCCGTCACCTGGCCAGTCAGGAGAGCACTGGGTGTGTCCGTATGAGGTTCACTTCGGCAATCAATGCAAGGCGAGGGCGGTGCATGGAGTAGACTCGTTGCAAGCGCTTCAGCTGACGATTGCGACGCTCGATGTGGAGCTTGAATATGGTGCCAACAAGCGTGGCGGAGCGCTATTTCACTATGACGAGCCGTTCATATCTGTACTTGAGAGTAGTGGCCTTGAAGTACGTAGGCCGTAATCGTGTACCTGCCGCCTAACAATTCGCCCCACCGTACGTTTGACCCGGCCCTTGCGTTGCTACCGCAACGCGGCGGCCCGCGTGCAAATGCCGGTGAGCTCGAGCGTTAGGCGGCAGATAACCGACTAGCAAGGCTATCTCCGATATCAGCGCATAGGCCAACATATCCGGTCCTCCTAGGGTGTGGAAACCACTCTTTTCAAAATTCTATTGGAGCACGAATAAGCCATTGACTTAGTATGCCAATGGCTTAATATAGGCGAGTGAAATACGAGTGGGATCCGCATAAAGACCAAACGAATAGGAAAAAGCACGGCGTTTCATTCTCAGAAGCCGCGGAGCTGTTTGGTTCAAGTGAGGAATACTTAGAGATATACGACTCGGAACATTCTTTCGGTGAAGATCGCTTTATGGCAATAGGCAAGATTAGTCGAGGAGTGGTAGTGGTGGTTTTTACCGAGCGGGAAGATGATGTGATTCGCGCCATTGGAGCTCGTTTCGCCACGAACAAAGAGATAGATTTGTATCAAGATTACATGGGTAGAATGTTATGACTGACATTCCTGAATTGACGGAAGCTCAATTAGCACGTGCCATTCCGGCCCGTTTGCGCGCTCGCCTAATGCGTGGTGAGATTTCCTCTGGAAAAGACATCGCCTTGTTAAGGCGGTTCATTGGTTTAAGTCAGATTGATTTTGCCAGTGCGATGGAGATTAGTGTTCATACTTTGCGAAACTGGGAGCAAGGTCGTAGACAACCCGAAGGGCCGGCATTGGCATTGCTCAAGATCGCGGCACGTCATCCTCGAATCATCAGAGAGAACCTTGAATCGGCGGCATAGCAACATCCCGTCACGGCAAACTCTCCCTGCAAGGCGAAGCCTAAGGTTGCGCCTAACGATTAGTTGGAGCTGACGTGCTAACCGTCACTTCGTTTGCTATTGCCTCGCTGCGCTCGACGCAAACGCGCGCCGATTCGAACGAACGCAGCTAGAAGGAATGTTAGACAGCGTGATGAATATCTGCACAATCCTCTGAAGATTCCGAGAAAGCTATGAACTTTGGCTGGTATGTTATTGGTGTTTTAGCAAGCGCGTGTTCTTTTTGTCTGTATTTTGCGCGAGACGGAGCAACTCGACCACAAATTTGGAGAAGCCTATTTGCAATAGCGCTGGTTCTTTTCTTATTCTTCGCGATTGATGTCATGACGAAGCCGGTCGAGTGGGATCAAGTTTTGGATCCGACAGCACATTCCGGGCAGAGCCAAGTCTTTCTAGTCGGATTGTACGGCGGTCTAGTCGGACTCTTTGTTGGTCGTGTTGTAGAGTTCCTTGCAAAGCTAGGGCGTAATAGTGATAACCCGCCTAACGATTAGTTGGAGCTGACGTGCTACCCGTCACTTCGTTTGCATTTGGCTCACTACGTTCGCCGCAAACTCGCGCCGGCCGACGGCAGCCAGTTAACATGGTGTTATGCGGCGCGGTCACTGGTATCGTTTGACTGACTGTATCCGAATAGATACACTCGTCCTTTGTATCAGTTGCATCAAACCGATACGTTCGTGAAATGGCTCGCCGGACTTAAGGACGAGAAGGCGAAGGCGCGCGTTATCGCACGGTTGGAATCCGCCAGGCTCGGGAATCTCGGCGACTGTAAGTCGATTGGCGGCGGGATCAGAAAAATGCGTATCCATGTCGGCGCTGGACACCGGCTCTATTTCGCGCAGCGCCAGAAAGTAGTGCTTCTGCTGTTGTGGGGTGGAGCCAAGGCTAGCCAATCCCGAGATATCGAACGAGCGAGGCGGTTGCTGGCAGAGATCGAGGAATAGAGAAATGGTTAAAGTGACGGAATTCGATCCCAGTGCGTACCTGGATGATGATGAAGTAATCGCGGAGTATCTGACTGCGGCACTGGAAGACGAGAATCCTGATGTCTTTCTTGCTGCGGTCGGCAATGTAGCCAAGGCTCGCGGTATGAGCTTCATTGCCGAAAGCACGGGCCTCGGTCGTGAGAGCCTCTATAAAGCGATGGCTCCCGGGGCAAAGCCTCGTTATGACACGGTCCTGAAGGTGCTCCACAGCTTGGGAGTCAAACTGACTGTGTCGGCGGCGTAGTGCGCGTGCCGCATAACAAATCGCTGCACCGGACACTTGACCCGGACCTTGTGCTGCTGCCGCAGCGCGGCGGTCCGCGTGCAAGTGCCGGTGAGCTCAGGCGTTAGGCGGCCTACCGAACAATGACCTCGTCTCCAACAAAAGCGGAAAGATTCTGGATAAACTTCGGAAAGGTCTGCGCGGTCCTGGGTCTTGTTGGCACTTGCGTAGCGCTATTCAACACGTTCTTTCCAACGGGTGAGGCAGACCTGAGCGTCGCGGTCTACTCAGAGAGTTTCATTTATCCGCCCGGAATACAAAATGCGGTCGAGGCCGCCAAGGAATTGGTTTCGTATCGATCACTTGAGCAAAATCTTGAGAATGCGCTCCCCGAACATGAAGATATACGGCCATACAACATCGCTAGCCAACTGTCGGAAGAAATCGAAAACGTATGGCCCGCAATGCTTGATAGAGGGCTTCCCTATGTTGATGGGTTTCTAACAATCGTTATTGAAAACGAAGGAGATGCAGAGGCAGAGAATGTCGTGGTTGACTTGCCGCTAGAAGGCTTTGCTGAACTAACAATAGCAGAAGGGCGAACCTCAATTACTGCTTTCGAGAACTCCATTGCAATCGGTTCAATACGCGGGAAGACCACCGCAACGCTACGCGCTTGGACCCGATCGAAGCTGCCCTCATATCGTCAAGACGATATCCAAGTCACCTTCAAACAAGGCCTTGCCAATACACGGATTTCACATCACACCTTTGGCGTGTTTGACGCTGCGGTGGTGTCATTCGGCGGCTTGATTGGTTTCGCGATGATGATCCCTATTTTGGCGCTGTTCTTTGTTTTCCTATACGGTGTACACGTAGGTGGCAAGCAAAGCCCTGCCCCCACCGATCCCGATGATGACCCACCAGCCGCCTAAGAGAAGGCGTATTGCCGGTATCTACGTGGGAACCACATGAGAATATGATTAAGGGAATGCTACGATACGACTCATTTCGTCGATGTTGGGACGCGGGTGTTATTCCGGTTACGAGGGGATTTCAAGAGTACGTAGAACGTCTTCGCGTAGATACCGAGTCGGACCGGACCTACGACTCAAACGCCAGAATCTTCGATTAGTGGCGACGTGGATGGCTCCTAACAATTCGCCAGACGGACTCTGCGACTGCTGTTCGGTTTGCTTTCGCAAACGCTCCCAGCCGTCAAGTGCCGCTCAGCTCAAGCGTTAGGCGTCGTCTGAGCGGCTACCAAAAGAATAGGTTGGGGCAGAGGACTTGCTCGAAAACTCGAGGCAGTGTCACCCACCACGCATAGTAGACGTCGGTTTGGGTTCGCCTCCCTACAGTTGCGCACTGTAACGTTATAGGTTACGATCGAGCCATGATCGCTCGTTTTAAGCATCATGGGTTGAAGCGATTCTTTGAATCTGGAACGACGAGGGGTATCCAAGCTGAGCAAGCGAATCGGATTCGTTTGATTCTCGGTAGATTGCATGCCTCCACGGCTCCGCAGGACATGAATTTACCCGGCCTTCGATTGCATGAGCTTACTGGAACTAGACAAGGTACCTGGTCCGTTTCGGTTTCAGGAAATTGGCGTATTACTTTTAGGTTCGAAGGCCCGGATGCCTTTGACGTGAATTTGGAGGACTACCATTGAAGATGCACAATCCCCCACATCCAGGTGAAGTGCTGCGCGAGCTATGCATTGAGCCTCTTGAACTTACCGTTACGGATGCAGCTGAAGCGCTGGGCGTGAGCCGTAAAACCTTGTCTGCAATCTTAAATGGCCGGGCGGGTATTAGCCCGGAAATGGCGATTCGTCTTGGTAAGGCTTTCGCTACTTCACCAGAAAGCTGGCTTAATCAACAAATGCTCTACGATTTGTCTCGCGCACAGAAGGCGACAAAGAAGATTCGAGTCAAACGTCTCGTTGCCGCCTAACAAGTCGTTGCAGCACACAGCCCGAAGCGTCACTATCCGTGCATGCGCACAAGAACCGCCTCTTTGCTCTGCCGCTGAACTCTAACGTTATGCGTCACTAGAGATAGTTCTGTGAATTTCATGGATTTTCTCCCATTTGGTAGACCATTTTCATGAACTGGGAGATAGTTGGCTCTACAGGAGAGTGGGTTGGCGCGTCGGTGGTCGTTGCAACACTCTTCTATCTCAGTCGCCAGATTCGACAGCAAAACCAAGCTGCTCGTTACAACGCATTCAAAGACATAATGGACGCGATTAATCAGCCGAATCAGTTGTTGGCTTCTAACTCGGAGATGAGGTCAGTTTTCGCCAGGGGACTCGAAGACCCGCAAACCTTGTCGGATGAAGAAGCCTCTCAGTTTTCATGGACCTTTAGGCTGTATTGGAATCAGATGCTCAAGTTTCATAGAGCCTATGATGCCGGAATAATCGAAGAGAAAGACTGGTCTGACCTAGCGCCTCACTTGTCACAACTGCTTTTTTCGCCTGGTGGTACACTGTTTCTTGAGGAGCAAGGAAATGTGGTGTTGGATGTAGTCAGCGCATACAGATGTGTCTTTGTTCCGGGTGAGAAGTTGTACGATGTGACAATGGGACGAGGCAAACCTCCTTCCGACAAACCGATGTAGGTTCGTATGGCGCGTAACAAATCGTTGGAGCTGACATTTGACAGCTACCGCCTATCGCTGCCGCTCCAGTCGTTGCTGTCAAATGCAGCTCAACTCCAGTGTTAGGCGTCTGGAACGTGCCCCCATATTTACGAGCCCTTTTCTTAGTCTTGCTAACTAGCGGGCTGATAACGGCGGGCTGTTCAACAACTGGGTCTGTGCTCGATACATTGCCGGGCAAGGTGGAAATCCCAATGACTGGTTTTGAGCTGGAAGTAGTGGGTAAACGGCCCGACGTTGAAGATAGGGAACTGGCTGTACCGGTATTATCATTTTTTTGGAACGATGATCGATTGTCACCACCTTTTAGTGATCGATTACTTCATCAGGCCGCAGACCTAATCCGAAGTACTCAGATTGGAGGCCGCTGTTTCCTCAAGTTTCAGCTTGAGTTAGTTGAGGGACTTCAATTATTCGACCGTAGTCCTCTTCGTGAGATTGAGGACGTCCGATGGGAGTTGAGGTTGGCGGCAAACCAGGGCGAAGGCGAACCGGCGGCAGAGGCAGTTGGCCAATCGGATTTGCGACGCATTTCTCCTGATGCTTCCCGAAACCGGATCAATAAGATGTATTCCGAGGTGTTCACTGCCGCTCTTGAGGCAGCACTGTTTGAACTTCAGCGCGATCCTGGCCTTATCAATACCTGCGGTCGCGAGATTGACGCCTAACAAGGCGCTACACATGGGCGCTTCGGAAGCTGTCAGGCCTTTTGCGGTGGCAAAAGTCGCGCGAGTTCCGGGCGCCAGTGAGCTAGAACGTTAGGAGCTTACTCAGTTTGTCCCAACTATCCCGAGGCCAAAAACGTCGTCTTATGTATATCGAGCAGAAGTCGGGGTATTCCGATGATGGTCCTGCCCGAATCGGTTGGGTGACATTTTCCAAAACCAAAAAAACAATCTACTATAAAGATCAAGCTTTCCAGACCCTCGCAGGCTCTGGAATTAGCGGTAACTATTTCGACACTGTAAGTGGCGATGAGTATTGGATCTCCGGAGTGAAGAAAGAGGGTTCAAATCGGCACACCCATGGACGAGGGAACATCGAAATCGATGAAGACGCAATCGACGAATACAACGTCATCATCAATTCAAGCGCCTAACAAATCGTCGCAGCGGACAAACCCACTGTTCACACCTTTTGCTTACGCAAAAGCTGCGCCCAGCGTCCCTGCTGCTGAACTCCGGCGTTAGGCGTCATGAGATGGGCTGTCACGATATTCATGCTGACAGGATGCGCGGCCACACCACCTAGCTCATCAGATTTGACCCTACTGTATGGAACTCCCATCAAGATCGAGCAAACTAGCGTCACGCTAGGAACTTGTTGCGACGGTTGTCTCTGTCACGGCACCGACGTTTACAGGCTAACGATTAGACAAACAAAGCACCTTTTTGGCCGGAGGGTGCAACAAACTTTCGAAACTCAAGCTTTGAGTGGCTTTTTCCACTTCCTACACAACAACGAGTCATTAGAGAAGCATTTGTTTATTATACGGCACGTACCCTCTCCAAAATTTGGGTTGCCCGCTGCGACAGTGGTAGAAGCAGATCCCAGGACCAATGGAAGTTATTGCACGTGGCACCCATTGACGTCTTATCTTGACGGCTCCGCACCCTTCTTGTCATACGAGGCCATGGATCGGTTCAGAGATTCAAGCTCCCGCAATCCACATTGCTATAGCGAAAGTCAGATAAGGCAGATATTGAATGCCGCCTAGCATGCAGCCGAACCGGACGCCCTACCCGTTACTCGTTTTGCACTCGCTGCGCTCGCACGCCACTTCGCGGCCTGCAAAATTCGTCCCGGCTTACGGGCGCCGGTTAGCACGGTAGTAGGCGGCCAGCGATATGCCTTCAACATTCCCACAGAAAGCGATACGAATCACAAGGAAAGTTGTTCTCACTCTAGCCGCCGTGCTTTTCCTACCAGCTTCATGTGTGGCCTACCTCACGATAGAGGACTTCGTGCGCGACAACCGGGCGGAGAATTTCTGTAGTTTGATCAAGCTCGGCATGAGTAGATCTGAAGTACTCGTGATAGGCGAAGATGCTCCGCATATGAAGCACTATCCCAATGAAGTGTCTGAATCCCAGATGTTGTTTACAATCTGGGACAATATAGGGGTGGCTGGTACAGTTTGCGCTATCACACTCACAAATGGCGTCGTCTCGACAACTAGAGTTTACGCAACGCTGAACTGACTACTTGATTCATGGAGTAGCATCGTACGGTCTTCTTTAGCCGCCTAACGAGGTGTTGGAGCGGACGCCTTTACCGCTGCTCGCGATTGCTGCCGCAACCGCTCCCATCCGTAAAGCGTCCTTCAACAAGGTGACAATGATTGCAAACGAGCACACCCAGCCATACAAAGCAGGACCAGAAGGTAGGGATGTTCAGTGGCTTCTCGAGGGGGTCACGGAAATCCTCCCAATCTACGAAAATATATGACGGAGCCGAGATAATGCGGGGTGAGCGTAGCCCAACCAAACTCAAGAACATCCGAAAGCTCGTCCGCAAAAAGGGGGCTTTCCACCAGTGACGCCTAACAACGCGTTGCAGCGGACCATTGACTGCTGGCCTCGTTTGGCTTCGCCACGCCTCGACCCTCCGTCAACGGCCGCTGAGCTTGGGCGTTAGGCGTCATGCAAAGGGCTATAAAGACTCAATGTCTGTTCTTGTTGTTCGTCTTCGGTATCGCACGTTTCGCCTACGGTGGAGAGATCGATCAAGCAACGAAAAATGCAAACAACCACGTTGCCGTAGCAGTTCTGAGCGCACTACACTTCTGCGAGTACAGCTATTGGCCACAGGATCTCAATGCTCTAGAGGAGTACTTCAAATCCAACAACATCCCACTACCTCACAAACCAGATTGGGAATGGTTGAAGGAACCCGGCGTGGTATTTACGGTTGACGAAAATATCTACTTTAAAACTCCTGAAGGGAGTCGTGCAGAGCATGACATCGCAGTCACTTCTACGCACAAACCGCCAGGATGCGACAACGGTGATTTGAAAGTTAACGTACATATCGTTCTTGGTGGAGATATCGATGACGCCTAACGAACTGTTGGAGCGGACGGCTTACTCGCCACTTCACTTGCAGGTCGCTACGTTCCGGCAAGCGATATCGGTCGCGTGCATCATCGCCTTTTTCGCAACGCTGGCGATCGGATACTCCTACTTATTCGCATTGAGCGTGTTCCCCGAACGCCCGCTCTCCGATGGCTTCGTCCCAACCATCGTGATATCGGCATACTACGGACTGGTGTACTTCTGCAATAGTAGATATCGGCACGAGCGTCCCTCTCTGTGATAGCCATCTTCGGCTGCCTAACTTATCTCCCGAGCGCACCGTAGTGATAGTCGGCGTCTTTCGCTGCCGCTCCAGTCGCCGCCGGTCACCAGCCGCTCAGCTTCGGTGTTAGGCGCCTCTGTCCATGCATATTCAGAATCATAGATTGGCATGGCTTTGGACCGACCCAAAACATGAGGAATTACCCGCCTCGACGCTCGAAAAACTGCATCCTGTTTCTCCTGCAGAAGCCGCTGAATATCTTGACCTGTCGCTTACACTGACTGAACAGGGAGGTCCGTCTTCAAGATTCAATGTGAGCACCCTAGAGAATCTAGAACTCACAATGTGCAGCCCACCTTCCAGTCACGCGGCCTGCATCTCGGCGGCTGCGCAGCCGACAAGCCTCGCGCCTGCCACGGCGCCAGCTTAACGTGGTGTTAGGCGCTTGAATGAACGCTGTCGACTATTTTGGAACGATCGCGGAAGTTGCCATTACGCTTGAGGGATTTTCTGGCCTCGTCGTGGCATTCAAATCCGGCACTTCACTTTCCAAAGAAGATCTCAGACGTATCATTTATATCCTGGTCTTGAGCTTCTCTGTACTTGTTACTGCCTTGCTTCCCGCTGGGTTATCAGGAATCAATATCTCACCCGAGGCAGCCATTCGATATTCGTGCATTTTGCTCGCAACTATAACGCTCGTCCTTGGACTCAACGGGATTTTATCGTGGCGGAGCGCTCAGATATCGCCACACTTTCCGCGTGCCACAGCAATCTCGCTCGTTTCAGCAATACTGATTGCGCTAGTGTTGTTTCTCGGTGCGACCAACATTGTTGTAGACGCGAACGCTGGTCTTTTGCTAATTGCCCAGTTGAGCGTCTTACTGATCGCTGGCTGGATTTTCCTTTCAACGATTATCTGGACACGAGCACAAAGTGAGAAATCCAACGACGCCTAACACCATGCTAAGCGGCTTTGATAGATGCTCGCGCGCTCGGAGAAGGAGAATCGGAATTGTTTAGACCATGACCCTCGAGCAAATCGTACGCATCTCCCTGTG
The DNA here is from genome assembly GCA_965216695.1 of Candidatus Azotimanducaceae bacterium. Lineage (GTDB taxonomy): Bacteria > Pseudomonadota > Gammaproteobacteria > Pseudomonadales > Azotimanducaceae. The sequence goes on from OZ244212.1 coordinate 2,172,850, forward strand.
GGTGACTGCACCGTTTAATTTGCTCGCTGCCTATGCCTTCGCTTTTCCCGAAAGCGCTCTTGGGCAGCTTCTCGGTTTTCCCTACCCGTCGCATCCTTTGTTCGCGCTCTTTAGCGGCTCGATGGTGGGGCTTTTCGGTGTTATGTACGTCTGGCTAGTGCTACAGCCCACACTAATCAAACCAGTCCTTTTCTTTGGTGCTACGGGAAAGACGATCGCCGTTGCCATCGCTCTCTATCTCTATCTTGGCGGTCTCTTAAGCTCTACTCTTATGGTCCTAATCAGCGGTGATCTAGCCTTCGCAGCACTATGGTTTTTCTATCTAACATCACGGCGCGCCGCCTAACGAGTAGTTGGAGCGGACGTATTGACGGTCAGCCGGCGTTGCTACCGCAACCCCGTTTGCCGGTCAAACGCTCATCAACATGGTGTTATACGTCGTAGGGAGAAGCGTTGATCAATCGTGCAGCATTGATGCTCCGTTACAAAACGCCAGCGGTCGAATGGATCAATGATGCTGACCCAAGCAGCAAGAATCCTCTGACCCTGGATCGTGTGAACGACGAGCGAACGGTGTACCTTATCAGTGACGAAGATGCAGATACGCCGTATTCACTAGATCGTTGGATCAAAAGAAACTACAAGCAAGTGTTCGAGAATGAACTTGACAGCTGGTACACGGATCCTAGTCTGTGGCCGAAGATTCGAGACCTCAAGACGTTTCGTGAGTGGTTCGATGTCGAATGCCACACCGTCTTGATAGATACGGCGGAGGGCCCGATCTACGATGACGAAGTATAACAATTCGTTGCAGCGGACGCTGGACTACGGACTTCGTTTGGCTTCGCCACGCCTCGGCCCTTCGTCAACGGCCGCTGATCTTGGGTGTTAGGCGTCCGTGAAGTATCTACTTCCGGCTTGCGTGATCTTTTCCATTGCTACGCTAGCATCCGCGTCCGCCCTACTTCCTCTAAAACTAAACCAATCCGGGTCATTTAAACACGACACCGGAAACTACACGTTGCTGGTCGAACTCGATGAGGAGAGCTTTCTACCGATAACGTTTGACTTGACCGTCGACGGAAGTCGCATACCTATTCCACTGGGATCATTCGAGGCGTACGACGGGCTAGACTTGAGCTCCGTATCGATAGTCCTCGGACGAGGTGAGTGGTTCGAAATTGGCGGCGAACTCATCGCCCCACCTTTTGGGGTCCTTTACGTAACTATGCAGACCCTATCGAGCAATTGCGATAGCGAAAGGTCTAAACTCACCATTAGTATCGACACACTTGATAGATACAGTTGGTCCCATGAAGCAGCATGTCTTGATGATCGCCACTGACATTCGGAATGTCGCGGTGCGAAAGCTCGATTTGATTAATGCCGCGTCACTGCTGGAGGATCTAAAAGTGCCACCAGGCAATCAGCTGGAGGTTCTGCGGGGCGACCTTGAGGGATTTCACAGCATCCGAATTAACCAGCAGTGGCGAATCATCTTCATGTGTGTTGACGGAGGTGCGGAAAACTTTCAAATCATCGACTATCACCGGTAATGAAAATGCTGCCAAAGAATCGAACCTCAACACACCTGGGAGAAGTACTTCTTCATGAGTTCCTTGAGCCAATGGGGATCACTCAGACGGGTCTATCCAAACACCTAAACGTTTCTGTCCAACGTATCAACGAACTAGTACGTGGGAAACGAGGCGTCACGCCGGAAACCGCGTGGCTTCTCTCAAAAGCGTTTGGCACTTCGCCGGAAATTTGGATGAGCCTCCAAGTGAACTACGATCTTACATCTACCGTCCCGCCCAACGGCATCAAAAGGCTAGTCGCCTAACACCTCGATGCAGAGGACCTCCAAAAGTGCACATCTTTTGCTTGCGCAAAAGCTGCGCCCGTTTGGGCTGCCGCTGAACTCCAACGTTGGGCAACTTAACCTGTTAACCACCGATTCCAGCTATCTCGAGCCGCAGGAATGAGCTCCTCGAACAGATCTGTGATATCAGGAACCGAATCGGTCAAGTACCGTTGCTGCGCGTTCTCTTCTACGCAACCTAAGCAAGCCTGCTCGATTGCTTGTTCCCATTCCAGTCCTCTATCAAATGCATCCTTCAGATGCAGATTCAAACGTAAATCGCATTGCTCGATTGCCATGTCGCGGGATGTTATGCGTTGGCCGTTTTTTACTCTATAACTCCCATTGTGGCTAATCACCGTTGCTGAACGTTTGCGTGGAGGAATCTGCGAGAGTAGTTTTTGGAGGTCCATTACCTAAGGGTCATCTTTAGGTGTTCATATTTCAAGCATCGTTGCCTAACCAGTCGTTGCGCTTGATGCTCTACCGCGTCGTTCGTTTGGCTACGCCAAGCCTCACGCCACGGTAAAGCACAAGTGAACTAGGGTGTTAGACCGCAACCATAGTTCCACGCTTGACATACCATATTTAGTATATACAATGATCTCTCATGTGGGAGATCTACGAACACCGTCGGGTCGACCGACAGCTTTCTAGACTCCCCGCGAATATCCTTCAGAGATACGAAATCTGGAAGGAGATCGTTACGGTGTCCGGACCCCAAGGGTTACGGACCATCCGCGGATTCAATGATGAAGCGTTGCGCGGCGAATGGCGTGGCCACAGATCCTCGCGCCTCAACCAGCAATACCGGGTGATTTACAGGATTGAACGCAACGAGGTAAGGGTAGAAGTCGTCAGCATTACCCCTCACGACTACCGGCGGAGATAGTCATGTCTGAGTATCGAAAAGCGAAGAAGCGTATTGAACTGACTGTCGGTGAATCCGTTCGAATCGTTCGTGAGCTCCAAGAAATGAGCCAAAACGAGTTGTCAGAGGCTACAGGAATCCCGCAATCTACGATCTCGGCGATCGAGCGTAATCGAGTGAAACTCGGGGTCGAAAGAGCCAAGGTCCTGGCTCGTGCGCTACAAGTCCATCCCGCAGTTCTAGTGTTTCCCGGGTGGGACGTTGGAAACGAGTCAGCCGCCTAACCCTCGATGCAGCGGACTCCACCGTTAGGCGTCATGGAGGGATGATCATAAACTGGGAAGCAATTGGAGCGATGGGCGAGGTTCTCGCTGGAGGGCTGGTTCTCGCGTCACTTCTTTTTTTGGCAGTTCAGCTCAGGCAAGCAAACAGAATCGCTCAAGGCGCAGCAGAGCGAGAGTTCATGACTCACTGGAACCAAGCTCTGAATTCGTGGGGTGCCAGTGAAGAGATCGCTAGAGTGATGAGGCATTGCTTTTCAGACTTCGAATCTGCCACACCTGAACAGCAAGGTATATTCCATGTCCACTTATCTCCTTTACTCAATTTAGCCTATATCGCTCGCGAGCAGAGTGAGAAGGGCCTGCTTCCCGTAGGCCTGGCGGATAAAGCGGAAAGCCTTCTTTCTCAGATGCTTGCTACGCCGGGTGGCCAAGTGTTGTGGGCCTCTGTCCGGCCTACCTATATAACAGCAGAGCGTCTCGACGCAAAGCTGCAGGAACCGGACCTGGTACCCTGGAACGAGGAGGTACCTTGGTGGAGCTAGTGACGTGGTATACGCATGCAGCTCAAAATTGTGTAGGCAGCGGCGACACACCTCAGTATCCGTTGCCGATTCCAGACACCAGGGGCACAAAATGTTTCGAGCGCTGTTCTTGCCTACTCTGCTAGTTCTCAGTGTATCGGCCCAGGCTAACGCTACGGGTTGTTCCGATCCTTTGTATGAAGCGGCTTCACCGGTTCTTGAGCACGGTGGCGGTCTGAACGCATGCGGATGCCATTTCAATCGAAAGCTTGGAACATGCCATTGTCATCAGAACCGAGGGTGTGGGTGCGACTGTCAATCGTCATCGTGCCTCCGTACGGACTCAGAAGGCTCAATACGCGAAAACCAAACGCCCGTAGAGAGAATAGACGCCCACACACCGCCGTATAACATCTCATTCCAACCGCCTCCAAAACGCGTCAGGCCTTTTGCTTTCGCAAAAGCCCCGGCATTTGTCGTAGCCGCTGAACTACAACGTTAGGCGGCAAAGCAAGATGTTTCGGAGATTCAGGAAAACTTACAGGAACCTGATGAATTCCGGAAGAATTGGGAAAGCTCACGCGCAGTATAGAAAGCAGCGCTATCCGAAGTGCGAGGAGATTTTGAACACCATATTGGTCAGTGAGCCGTCAATCGATACCAAAGCTCTAGCACTGGAGATTTTGGGAAAGTGCAAATACCAACAGGCTCAGTACCCAGAGGCGATCAAGTTTCTCGAAGAGAGCAACAAAGTGCTATCTTCGCTACCGAGCTTTGTCCGCGACGAATCTGCGCTTTCTAGCATTTACCAGAAAACCGAGAACCTAATCGAATCTTCGAGATCGCACCTCGGTCTTTTGAGCGTTGAAAGTGCAGTAGTTAGTTGTCGAGATACGCCGGATCACGATACACGGGTACCGCTGGAGGATTAGTTGGGACTACGGCCGTCAAGTATGTGCTATGTGTAACTGTAGCAACGTTTGGTCGATTAGCCTGTTTCTTGGTGAACGGTCATGGTATATGTATCTGATGATGATCGCCCGGAAATACACTGCGCGCCTAACTAGTAGTTGGAGTACACCGCCCAACCGTAGCGATTTTTGCATTTCGCTCCAATGAGAATGCTGCTTCCCTTTCTTATCGTCTTTTCTACCAGCTGTACAGAAGCGGGAGAGGCCTACAATCAATCCTATCACGACAACGTCATACACGGTTGGCAGACGCGAGTCACAGATACCGAAGAATGCGCGATCTTCAAATCTCGATTTCGGGACGCTGGTGTAAGGCATCAGAGCGCAGTAACTGGATCTTTCATTGGCGACATGCAGAAGATAATGAAAGACGTACGCGAGGCGGGATGCGAGTATACTCCGTGACCACGACGCCTGACGTAGCGGTGCAGCGACGTTTGACCCGCCGCCCATTTTTTTCTGCAGCGGAAACGATCTCCGCGCCAAACGGCCCTGTACTCACACGCTAGGAGGCTAGCTCAGTGGCACCCGAAACCTAGAGCGCGAAAACCTAGCTGTACGCTATTGCGTGCACGCAATGGTTGGGCCCACACATCCAAAGACCGAAGGCGTTTCAATAGAGTATCCTGAAGAGACCCAGCACCTTCATTTCTAGGCATCAGAGGTCTGCCTGATTCCCGGATCTGCAATTGATCAATTTCTGTTCGAAATAGACGTTCTGTGTGGAGACCAAACTGCCTTTGAATGCCACATTCACGACGTTGGCAACGATTTGCGAGATTGGCGTATGGTCGGTACGTTCGTCTTTCGAAAAACGTCTCAGCATGAAGCGGATTCTTGGAAATCCAATGATTGAGCGCCAATCGGATTCGGTGGTTATGTACACCAATGGAAGCAATTCGTGAGAGGATTCAGTCACCGCCTGACATGCGTTGGAGCGGGTCGATTCGGTCCCTCAGACGCTTTGACCGCTGGCTCGGCTTGCTCCCGTAATCCTCCCCAGCCGTCAAGCGCCGGTCATCCGGGTGTTAGGTGTCATGGAGACACGCTCAAGTTGTTATAAGTATGAATCCCTTAGACGCACTATTCACGCTTTCAGAGGTCGCCATTGCGCTCGCTGGGTTTATTGCCATAGCTTCGGTTCTGCGATCGGCTACAGGCTCATCTATAGCCGGCGCGAGGATTCGAGTTATCAACTTACTGTCGGTTAGCTTTGGGCTGCTGTTGGTGTGCCAGTTTTCGATAGCACTCAACATTGCGGACGTCAGCGAGCCAATTACCTGGCGAATTTCGTCCTTACTCTGGATTCTTATCACTATTCCTACGACCATCTACAACATACGCAACCAATCAGCTCTCTCCGACTCAGGAATGGAGAACCCCCGTTTCGTAAGCTGGCTGCTTTATCCAAGTATTGCCGTCGTCGGCATACTGCAGCTTGTCAATATCGCTGTGTATGGTGAATTTTGGCCATTCTTCGTAGCCACAATACTAGTACTAGCAATCGGAGGTCTCAGTTTCAGCATTCTCGTACTCCAGTTCCTTCGCCCCTCCAAAGAAGAATCAAATGGCGCCTAACCAGTTGTTGAAACTGACTGCCTACTCGCCACTCATTTCCATCTCACTCGTAGCACGGCCAACACGACGTTAGGCGGAGGCTATGCACGAATCCCACGAACAGTTGAAAGAACTCCAGCGATTGCTTGATGAGACGTATGACCAGGCAGGGTCTCACTATCGATCTATTCACACTCCTAAGAGGCGTATGTCTGCTGAGGAGGTCTGCGCGTTGCTCACAGGCGTAACCGTCTTCGACCTGGGGACCGTTAGCGAACGATCTCGACCTTACGTGGCTCCAGTTGACGGTCTCTTTCTTGCGGGAACGCTGTGGTTTAGCTCTGGTCGCGATTCTGTCCGATTCAGGCATATTCGACGGAACGCTTACGTAAGCGCTGCGTATTCAGAAGGCGAAACCATCTCGATCATGCTACACGGCATAGCTCATGAGGTGGATACAAGCAAGCCCGGCTTTGAGCAACTACACGACTATTGCTTAGAGGTATATGGTTCCACCTACGACTCGTGGGGTCTTTGGGGAAAGTCACCCTTTGCGTGGATCGAGCCGACCTCGATGTACGCGTCACGGCCGGGTGAGAGCCGTGAGTAGCAAGATACCATCTAACAGGACATTGCAGCGTACGCTGGACTCGTCGAGTTGAGCCCCGGATGCAACACGTTACCCGCGCCACGACAACACCGGAATCTAATATGTTGGAACTGAGACCTAATTGCGAATGCTGTAACGTAGATCTACCACCCTCCTCCACAGAGGCACGAATATGTAGCTTTGAGTGCACATTCTGCGCAACCTGCGTGGAAACAAAGCTACAAGGCGTCTGCCCAAACTGTGGTGGAAACTTCGCACCCCGCCCAATCAGACCCGATTCGGCATTGGCGTCCAACCCTGCATCAACAATACGTATTCACAAACCAGAAGGCTGTTCCGATGGAACGGCTTAGCCAATTGCGTCCTTCACTCAGCGTTGAACAATTCGGCCACGTATAGGCAACACTGCGAAAACCAACGGTCAGTGTATATTGAATCCATCGTACACGAGAGCAAGCGACAGCACCCAAACAGCCAAGCTAGGAAGCATCAAGACAATGCCAACAACACGGCGCCAGATTTTTCTTTCGAGTGTCAGCCACACCGACCCGCACACTGCAGTAGTGGGAATAAGGTAAATACTCGCGTAAATCCAAATTTCGCTAAACAGGAATACATGGTTAGTAACGCCCCTGACCCATGCCGCGCTTGTGATAAGCACAATCAAGGCCACCAAACATGCAAAGGTTCTGGACCGAGACTTACTCATCCATCAGGTGCGCGACACCGAATCGCAAAACCACGCATCAACGGAACCACGTACTCAAACCGTGGTTCATGCATCGTCACGTTTAAAGTCCTCCAGATCCACCGGCTGAAATGCGCGCCGCTTCCCCACTAACTTCCGTTCCTTTCTCCCAGGCGCATATGCACGAGCAGAATGAACTGCTGGAACGCACCTACTGTAATGAGTGTGAGCGCAACAAAAACCGGCCACGACTCGCACATGAACAAAGCGTTATAGAGTTGGAGCCCAAGAGCGATCGCTGCAAGTGAATCAAAAATGGTTACGAGAAGAAGATTGATGTCTGCGCCTTCGCGAGCAAGCGACCGGACTCTATAAACATCCCAAACAAGCCAGATCGTGCCCATCACAAATACGGTTCCACTTGCGACACCCCAAAATAGTTCATTTCGGATACCGGTTGTGTGCAGCACCGATATGGCCAGTAACGACGCAACGAGCACAAAACCCGACAGCATGAAGAGGTTGGCGAGTCGCCGCAGTTCCAGGGCTGATAACGTATCGAAAGATCGATATCCAAACGCGATAATGATTCCCGAAAAGCCGGCTAACGCGATAGACACCTCCGCGAAGATTGAGAACGATTCGTGTGGATCGGGGTTCATCGTACTTACTCTGCAGGTAACTACAACCGGCCGGCGTTTAGCACGTCACGGAAAAGCTCGTTCAGCTGATCGCGCGCGGATTCCCCGGCTTCGAGATCGGGGCGCCCTTGTCCCGAAAATGTGTCGCCATGACGCTTCGTTTCCAATTCAATAAACGCATTGATCTCCTCAATCGGCTCACCCAACCCCGATTCCGGAAGATTGCGTTTGATGTCTAGCAATCGCGAAATACCGGGGACGATATCCGGTGGCGCAACCGCGTCAACGAGCCTTTCAAACTCGATCGGAGGAGGATGGTTGTATTGCTCTATGAACCGAATAGCAAGCAGCGGCCGGAGCACATAGAAATACTTTTTGAGCCGCACCTGATCCTTAAGCAGGTACTCTCGTGCGTTGCGTCGCGCCATATGGCTGTAGTGATAACAAAGGGCAATTCGGTTTGCCGCTTTCGGAGCCAACTCAGCAAGTCTGGATCTGAAAGAGCCGCTCTCTATGTATCGGATCGGGCTAACGAGCCACTCGAGCAGCGCGCCGTTGGCACGAGTGAAGAGGTAGAGCGCTTTTCTCAGGTCCCAACCACTGCAATCAATCTCGTCCACAATCGGGTACTCGATAACGTCTCGCCTCGTTTCAACATCGAATGACAAATACCAGTCTTTAGGACGAGCATAGATGAACCTTACGTCATAGTCGGAATCTGGTGACGCAAACCCCCACGCTCGGCTGCCAGATTCACATGCATACAGTATCTTAACGCTGTGCTCTTCCTCAGCCGCGCGGAGTCGTCTCAGGATCTCATCTCTGACGTCTTGATCTATCATCCAATAACTACCGCAACACTCAAGGCCGCGTACCCGAGAAAGGGCGCATACCCCCAAACTGATGTAATAGTTCTCTGTTTGTAGAGCTCGATCGTTGCGGCAATACTTGCCACAACGCTGAACATCGCAGACAACAGCACAAAAAGTACTGCCAGAATCAGAAACATCCCCATCACGGCAGATGCGCCAAACTCGTCTTGGAACGACGAAAAGAAATAGCCGATCGGCAGGAAGGCAATGGCTATGGCCAGGCAAATACCTGTTGAGATTACGAACCAGATCGAATCCCGATACTTCTCTCTCATGACAGACGCCATCTGCGAGTTAAACGTCCCGATTGAGATCTTCCGGACGCTCAGGTTGAAACGTACGCACCGCTTCCTCTGACTCGAAGCCTACAACGTATGTAGCGGGCTTGGGGCAACGCGCGGCGTGAAGCGTACGGGCTGGAATACAGATCAGATCACCCGCAGAGGCCTCGAGCAGTTGATCCGATTCAACGTCTCTTGTTTCGAACGTGCCACTCAATACGTATATGCGCAATGATGTTTTGTGCCAGTGAACATCCTCCAAGTCGCCAGACTCCATCGCGCCATCACGGGCACACAATCCCAATCCTCGAACAAGCTTCACGGCCTCGTCCCGATCCGAAAACCCGCCTTTTTCTAGCGTTACACCCACGATTCCCCCCACAGAATTTTCGTCTACGTATGCGTGGCTCGATGCATGGTCAGGGTGCCAGTTAGGGTAATCAACTCTACCGACCTGAATCCTGCCTCTCGAAGCGCATGTCCCTGTTCTTCAATCGTCAAATATAGCTGGGAATTTTGCATCCCGCCCTCGCCGTAAAAGTGATCACATACCAAATACGGAGCACCCGGCGCCAAGAGGGTCCTGACCTGCGCATGTAGAGTACTTGCGTACCGCTTGTGCCTAAGCTCATGTACATTGTGTAACTCGTCTGTCTACACACATTGAGCCGTGATGCAAGCGATACGGTTAGGTGAGACTTTTGCTGCGCATTCGTACAGGCACCGGTAACAAAGTTCTCCATAAGCCGCGAATAGTCTACGCGCTACGTCGAGTTGGCCCTTGGCAATAGGTCGATAACACCCAAACGGACATTCATTGTAGGACGTGCAATCCGAATCCGACGCACATGCTTTGGTAGCGTCGAGGCGCTCGACAATCGCCGTCTCGAAAGACTGGCAGAACTCGTTTCCGGAAAACGACTCAGCGAAACCAGGAAACAGCAACAGCGCTAAGACTAGTCTCGTCTCACGCGGTCGGCAAAAGTAAGTCACGCTCCGCTGAGCACAAGTGATCGCGAGCATTCGATAAGAACTTTTGCTCTCAGACCCCTTCAAGACGATGCCAGGCGAAGGCCGTTAGAAATCATTGTGCGGGTTACCTAGGGACGAAGATTGACGGTGAGAATTCATACATGGGTACACCCAGGTTGTCCATGATCCAAACACTCTCGCGGTGTGCGTTAACGATCGGCGTGCAGGCAGACAACGCGAAGCTTCCATCGCCGTCGCGGTTAGCTGCCACAACAAATTCATCTCCTAGGGATAACATTCTGGGTAAAACGATCACGATGGTTTCATTGAAATTTACGAAACCGCGCCACACACGGTGTGCTTCGACGTGGAGTATGGCCACATTATCCTCCAGCACCAATTCACCCTTCATAGGGATGAACGAAAACACTGCCTCAGCGCTTTCTAGAATCTCCGACTCAGGCGAGCAAGTCGTAGCACCGGAAAACGAAGAATAGAATGAGACTGTGACCGCAAAGATCATCTGTACCGTACGAGCGGCTCGAGCGAGCTTCATCCGAGCCTCTCGAAAGCATGGATCGACCGCGGTGATTGTTGACTTCGCATCCTCGCACCCTGTAACCGGCGACCAACCAGCCCGGAGTTCCAATCGGCCACTCCAACCGTTGACTACGCGACGCTATCTGGTTCGCTGCCGATACTCTTGATTCCCTCCATCGAACCAATATCTGATTTAGCTAGCTCCTCAACGAACCCAGGTGGCCAGAAGTTAGTTCTGGACTCTTCGTCCCAGAATTTTTTCCAGGCAGGCCATGTCGAAATAAGTGTTCGCCCAGCCCGAAGATAACCCTCATCCTGATCTTCGAATCCTAGACCCATCTCTTTGCTGATGTACTGCGCTTCAGCGATATGGAACCAAGACTTCGCGAACATATTGAACTGATTCCACTCTTCTTTGGAATATTCGGCCATGGGGACTTGCACCGATTTCATCATTATCTTCACAAGCTCCGGGTCTCTCGCAACCTCGCGATGCCAGTCGCTGAACTGAAACGATATCTGGCGCCCGGATTGCATGTGTAGGGAACGCGTATTCGATTCAGTAGCATCTTTTGTTTGGCGAATCTGAACGGAAAGATAAATGAGAGTTGCTATAACCCCGACCGCACCAAGGGATTCGGCGATCGCACCAACGGCTTCCCAGTTCATGACTACCTACCTTCAACGTCTAACCACCATTAGCTTCAAGCTATTTGTCGCCGCCACTGCTCTTTTGTCCCGTAACTCCGAAACTAGTCTTGCCGACGATACTTTCGATGTCTTGAATAAATTCCTGAGTGTAAATAGATGAGTCGTTCTCAGACTCCCACCACTCTGCAACGACGGTGTTTTGCAGCCAACCCGCCAGCCAATTACGCCTTACTTCCCAGTTGCGCTGGTCCAGAATCCCCGCTTCGTATTGGAAGTATATGGATTCGAACCTCTGCATTATCGATCTAAGCATTAGAGCCACCTGGACCTGTTCCGTCGTCGATATCGCGGTGAAACTCCCGGCCTCAACAGCCTTAGACCATGGTCCGGCCAGCGCGGGGCTAACGGCCATTAGGCTGTTGAATTGAGCAAGAGAATCCTGAGATTGGCTAGCAGCTACGGCCCGCATCGTTTTTGTATTCGTTCGTAGTTCGAATGCGACGTAAAGTAGAGATATGAGGACGGCAAGGCCACCCAATGCTTCTCCAATGTTCCCTAGTGTTTCCAACATCAGAACGAGATATCGCGCGACCTAGGACATCGTTTCGAGGTGGGTTACACCCACCCTACGCCCGATCAAACCGCACGTAGATATCCTCCAATGCACGCAACCACATACCTTCCCTACGCCGGTACTCATTGCGCGGCGCCGGACGTATGTTGCGCAACCGTTGGAACAGTATTTCCCACGCCCACGTCTGCTCGAGCCTGCTTAGCGTCGCCCCGGGGCACACGTGTTCACCAAGCCCGAACGCCAAATGTCGGCCGGCATGGGACCTCGTCAGGTCCATCCGGTCCGGATCGGGGTAACGCTTCGGATCGCGATTACCGGCGCCATAACGTATTGAGAGCACGGACCCCTTCGGCACCTCTACGCCGCCAATCTCCGCGTCTTCAGACACATAGCGAAAGAGCCCCTGGGTCGGGGATTCCACACGCAGAACCTCCTCCACAAACCCTTTAATGAGCGATGGGTTCGCCTGCAATTCCTTGTACGCGTCCGGCTGCCGGAACAACAACCACAGTCCGTTCGCCAACGCGAACGTTGTTGTTTCGTTACCACCGATCAGAAGATGATCAGTAATACCAATAATTTCGGTGTCGGTAAGCGGGCGTTTCTTTCCCGTATCCACGTCGTCGATTTCGATCTGCGTAAGACGCGTTATGATGTCGTTTTGCGGCGACTTGCGCTTACGCTGCATGGTTTCGAAGATGTAGTGCTGCAGCTCAATGTGTTTTTCAACGGCCCACATCTCCTCTTCCAGAGTAAGGCCGCGCGAATAGGGCCAAACCCACGCGAAAGACCACTCCTTCAGCTGCGGCAGATCCATTCGAGGGAAGCCAAGCAGCTCCGCAATCACACGCATCGGCAACGGTTCCGCGAATCGGTCGATAAACTCGATCTCGCCTTCGTCGATCCAATCGTCGATCAGCTCGTTGATCGTATCCCGCACGAACGGCTCGCGTTCGCGAACGGCGGATGCCGTAAGTGCCGGGTCTACTAGAGCACGATAGTGCGCGTGTTTAGGGAGGTTTTCACCCAACGCCGTATAGCGCGGCCAACCCTTCTCTTCATAGAGTGCGCGCGCCTCCGGAAACTTGACCAACGGTTCAACCGCGCCTACGTCCGGACCCGCGGTAAACAGAGCGGGGTTGCGAAGTACATATTCAAGGTCTTCGTAGCGCGTGAGCACATACATCCCGAGCTGCGGCATGTAGTAAACGGGGCTTTCCTCCCGAATGACGTCATACGCATCGAACCAGTTCCGCTGCACCACCGGATCCATGAAATCCACATCCGCCGCGGACGAAAACGGACACTTACCGGTGATGCGCCCCGGATCCACGCCCGTCGCTGAAGCCTGGTTGGTTTCGGTCACTGTGTTACCCCCTGTCTAAGCGCTCCCGCCTTCGTGTGTCGATCAGCATACAACGTTTCCTGCCTGTTACGCCGCGCCGAAAAAACTACCGACCACAGACGTTGCGGCCATTGCCAACGCACCCCACACCACTACCCGACGAACGCTCGTTAAGACACGTGCCCGGCCAGCATAGGCTGCAAGCCAGCCAAGCAAAACTAACGCACACAGCGCACTGCCGGCTACGGCTGCGGGCGCTTGCGAATACGGAGCCAAAGCGAGAGCGGCGATGGGGAGTGCTGCACCGGTCGCAAATGAGACCGCGGAGAACAACGCGGCCTGGAGAGGGCGCGCCGACGCAATCTCCGTTAACCCGAGTTCGTCCCGGGCATGCGCCCCGAGCGCATCGTGTTGCATCAGCTGGCGCGCCACTTCATGGGCAAGGTCGTCATCCAACCCGCGTTCTGTGTATATCCCCGCCAGCTCGCGGTGCTCGAATTCCGGGTTCTCCCGCAATTCCTTGCGTTCGCGCGCGAGATCGGCGTTCTCGGTATCGGCCTGCGAGCTTACCGACACGTACTCGCCCGCGGCCATGGACACCGCACCCGCTACAAGCGCCGCGATGCCCGTCAACAGCGCTGTATCGAACGCAACATTCGCCATCGTTACGCCAAGCAGCAGGCTCGCAGTGGAAATGATGCCGTCATTGGCGCCGAGAACCGCGGCGCGCAGCCAGCCGATCCGGTCCGTAAAGTGATGCTCAGGATGCGCGCGCGACATACACCCCACCGTTGGTCATTGCGCGCGCCACTGGCATGCTACTTTTTGGCTTGCGCACGCGCCAGCGCGGGTCGCGCGTAGCAGGCATCCATCCAGCGTTGAACATTCTTGTGTTCGCTTACGCCAATGTCGCCCATACCGAACAGCAGCATCACACCCACCACGTTGATGTCTGCCACACTGAAGTCAGCGCCAAGCAGATAGTCCTGCTTAGAAAGATGTGCGTCCAACACCTTCAGCGGGCGCTGCAGGCTTTCGATCGCCCCGTCTACCACCGTTTGGTCCCGGTCCGCTTCAGGTACGAAAAACTTCTGAATTACCACCTGCATCTGCAATGGTTCGATCTCACTGATCGCCCATACACTCCACTGCCACGCACGAGCCTCGTCTGGGGCGTTGTCAGGGTACAGACTGCCCCCGTACGACTTCGCCAGGTAAAGATTGATTGCCATGGACTCGAACAACACCACATCGCCGTCCACCAGTGCCGGAATGCGTCCGTTGGGATTGATCGCAAGATACTCGGGTGTTTTGGAGTCTTCGAAGAAGTGGGTGGGTACATGATCGTAATCTATGCCGACCTCTTCGATCCCCCATACCGCGCGCAGCGCGCGGGATTGCGCCGTACCGTATACCGTGGGTTTGCTCATTTGTTGTTGTCTCCAGTTAGTGGTTGTTCATGCTTTTGCCGGTTCGTTACTGCCCCACAAGGCGGCGGTTGGCGGGGTACGAAACCGAATACTGGTGTTGCACCGTCCATTCCTGGCCGGACGCAAGCGCCTTGCGCCACAGAATTACGCCGGGTTTGTTGCGCAGATCTTCTTCTGTAGGCTTGGTCGCCGAGCGGGGCACTTCCACTTCAATGTCGTCGTCACTCGGTACCGGGTAACGATCCAGCACCTCCACTACCGCCTCTCCTGCTGCACGGTTCGTTAACGTAAAGTGAATATCCGTGCGTTCTACAATGCGCCGGCCGATCAAACCCGACTCGCCTTTGGCAGCGCCCTGATCCGCAACGCGCACCTCTATGCGGCGGTCCTGGCCGAGCGGAATGCGGATATTCTCCGCTCCCGGCATTAACGCGGGAAGTTGAGCTGCGCCCGCGTAAACGCCGTCTACGAATATGTTCATCCGGCTCGCGCCCAGCGGTACGTCGCTATCGTAATCGAGGCGCGCCACCAGAAATGCCTGGCTGCTGCGGGATGGGATGACACGGGATATGAGATCGACATCGAAGCTCTGTGTGGTGAGATCAAACGTCTGCTCCTGGTCACGCCGGTTGGCAACGTCCACACGTCCGGGCACGTCGTAGCTGGTCGCGAATCGTCCGACCCGCACCGGCGGCGGTGCCGACGGTATCTCTGCCTCCGCCATATCAGCAAACCCCGCGCCCCTCTGCTTTTGACCCGTTACAACAATCTCTTCGAGCATTGAGGGTTCGGCTGCCACGCCCGAATACACGCGCGGGTCTTCGAGATCAACGAACAGGCTGTCGGGCTCCGGCACGGCCACCGTGCCGGAAGGTTCACTGGTGGACAGCACCAGAGAGACATTGGACCAGCTTTCGTCGGATTGCTGCCACACCGCTCCCTTCTGCCCCAGTTGCAGCGCGCCCGCGGAACTGTTCAACCGCGCCTCGTACACCGGCGCCCAACCGGCCGCACCCTGCGGATAACGCACTCGCAATTCGGCGTCGCGAGCGCCATCGGATGCAACCCACACATTCACGATCGACTCTTCCAATCGGCCCCGCTGCAGTTGCGCCAGTTCTCGCTTCAGGACGTTGAGTTCCTTGTCCGCGTCTTTGCGGCGCGCACCGTTGTTACGAATCGTGGCATAGGCATCGGCCGCGCCATTCTGCAAAACGCCGAGTGCCTGTTGCCAGGACGTGGCGTTGGCGTTGCCACTCGCTGCCTGGGTCCAGGTGTCCTTCGCATAACCTTCGGCAAGGCCTTCCAGAAACTTGATCTTGAGTTGCGCAGCCTTCGTGTCGTCGTCGATTGCCGCCACCGCCAGCGCCGCGTCGTCCACGCGTTTCTGTAGCGCCACCACCGCCGGGTCGTTGGCGTCGCGCGTTTGCAGCGACTCGCGCTTTACCTGGCCAACCCGCACACCCTCGCCAGACACCGCCACGCGCAAAGACTCGACCTGTACGTTCGCGGGCAGGCCCAGAACGCGGAAGTGATTGGAACCGCGTTGCAACGACACATTGGCCACGCGCGTAATCATCGCGCTTCGCGGGTATACCACCACGCTGTCTACGCGGGTACGCACGTCGGCACCCGCCGGTTGGGCCGCGGCTTGCGTCGCCACCGCCGCCATGAGCCCGATGCAGCCAACGGCTCGAATTGCTCCTTTCATCACGTTCCTTCTCCTCGTCGAGATTGCTGGATCTGCGCGTAGTCCGGTTCGCGTTCGGCAAATCCCGTTGCCCGAGCATACATGTGCGCCACCGAAAGCACCGCCCGGTCTGCGCGCGGCGGACCCACCACCTGCAAACCCACCGGCAGCCCGTCGGCCGTGAATCCGCAGGGCACGCAAACCACCGGGCAACCCGTAAGCGTGATGGCGCTGCAAATTTCCATCCACTCAAGGTAGTTATCGAAACGCACCTCACCGATACCCCGCGGCCAATCCAGCGTCTTGTCGAAGGGTGGAACCTGCGTGGCAGGCAAGATCAGGTAGTGGTACGTGTCGAAAAATTCCGTCACCCGAAGCAACAGCTTCTGGTGTGCCACCTGGGCGCGGCCGATGTCTTCCGGCGTGAGCGCCAGACCCCGCTCAATGTTCCAGCGCACTGTGTCTTTCAGTTGATCGGGTTGGCTTCGATAGTACGACGCATAGCTCGCCACAAAGCCGAGCGCGCGCAGAACCTGAAAGATCTCCGGGGCATCGCGCAGATCCGGATGTGCGTGCTCTACCCGGCAGCCGAGTTGCTCGAACACCGCGGGCGCCTGCGCCACGACGTCCGCCACGTCCGGCGCTACCGGTAGAAATCCAAGGTCCAACGAGAACGCCAACGGCACATCATCGAGCCGACAGTTGTAGTCGGTATCGAACGCAGCTGGGTTGTCGACCAATGACAGCGGCGCGCGTATGTCCGGACCGGCCATCACGGACAGCAACCGACCTAGATCCGGAACCGATCGCGCCATCGGACCCACCACGGGCAGCGGATTCCATGCGGTGCGGTCCGGCACATTGGGCACCCGCCCGGGGCTCGGCCGGAACCCCATAACGTTACAGAACGCCGCCGGGTTGCGCAGCGAACCGCCAAGGTCGCTGCCATCCGCCAACGGCAGCATGCGCGCTGCCACCGCGGCCGCCGCGCCGCCGCTGGACCCGCCCGCGGTGCGGTCCACCGCATAGGGCGTGGCCGTGGTGCCGAAGAGCGTGTTGAACGTCTGCGATCCGGCACCCCATTCCGGGGTATTCGTTTTGCCGATTATGTTGGCGCCGGCCGCGCGGACCCGCGCCACATGAAGCGCATCGAAATCCGGTACGTTGTCCGTAAACAAGGGCGACGCGTACGTAGTACGCATTCCCCGCGTTTCGGCGAGGTCCTTTATGGCAACCGGCAGGCCTTCCAGGGGCCGCGCCGGTTCGCGGGCAAGTCGCGCATCCGCTGCGCGCGCTGTCTTCACCGCGCCCTCGGCGTCGAGCGTACAGATCGCATTCACGCTGGGATTGATCGCGTCGATCCATTCCAGGTACGCCATCAACACCTCTTCGCAGGAGACGTCACGCCCGGCCACACGCCGCTGTAGGTCGATGGCGGACAGACGACAAAGCTCGGGAATGTGCAAGGTTGCCCCCGCGCGACCGTTTGACCCAATATAACCATAGGAGAGGGGCAGCCGTCGCCGCGCAAACCGCGAGGCCAGGCGGCCAACCGTCCGTGCGGGCCTGCAAGAAGCCCGCGCACTAGCAATGCCAAGGGGGACGCGCGCGCACATGGTGCCGGACACACCACCCATTGAGGTCACCACACTGGGCGATCTGCTGCTGCGCGCGGCGCAGCGCTTCCCAAAGCAGGACGCGCTCGTATTCCCGGACACCGCACTCACGTTCGAGGCGCTGTGGGATCGCGCTACCGACTGGGCGCGGGCGTTCCTGCATTTTGGTATTGGACCCCGCGATCACGTGGGCGTGCTGATGCCCAATTGCCCCGAATACATTGAAGCCCTGTTCGGCATAACGATGCTGGGCGCCGTCTGCGTTCCGATCAACGCGCGCAACAAAGCACCGGAACTCGCCTACGTGGTAGAGAACGCCGACCTGAAAGCTATCGTAACGAGCGACGCCATCTCGGAATACGCGAATTTCGGTGCGCTGTTGACGCAGGCGCTACCGGGGCTCGCGGAGGCCACGGACCCGCGGGCGCTCGCGATCGACGACACGCCGATGCTGCGCTTTGCGGTGATGCTCGGTGCACCGCAGGCCGGATTCGTGGCCGAAACCGCGTTCCGGGACGCCGCTGCGGGCGTGCCATTAGACGACGTTACCCGGTGCCGCCAGCAGGTGAGTCTGCGCGACACGTGCATCATGATGTACACGTCCGGCACCACCGCCAATCCCAAAGGCTGTCCGTTGTCGCATGAAGCGCTGGTTCGAAACGGCATGAACATGAACCGCGAGCGCTACCACCTCACCGAAGAAGACCGCTTCTGGACACCGCTGCCGATGTTTCACATGTCGTCCATTCTGCCGATGGCCTGTTGTTACGACGCCGGCGCGGCTCTGTTGTCCATGCGCCGCTTTGACGCCGGACCGGCGCTCGAGATGCTGGAGCGCGAGCGCGCAACGGTCGCATTTCCATCGTTTCCCACGGTAATGAACGACCTGATCACCCACCCGGATTTCGCCAGCCGGGACCTGAGCCGAATTCGACGCATGAACAACGTGGCACCGCCGGAAGTTCTGGCGACATTCCAGGCCGCGATGCCGCACGCCGTACAAACCGCTGCATACGGGCTTACCGAAGCGAGCGGCGTGATTGCGTTCAACCACCCGGACGAAACCCTCGACCAGCGCACCACGACGTGCGGCCAACCCTTCACCGGTATCGAGGTGCGCATCGCGGACCCCGAAACCGGGGCACAACTGCCGACGGACGAACGCGGCGAGTTGTGGGTGCGTGGCTACGCCGTATTCGACGGCTACTACAAGTCTCCGGAGAAGAACGCCGAGAGCCTGGTGGACGGCTGGCTCCGAACCGGCGATCTGTGCAGCCTGGATGAACACGGCGGCATCCGCTTTCACGGTCGGTTGAAAGACATGCTGAAAGTGGGCGGCGAAAACGTTGCCGCGCTCGAGATCGAAGCGCATCTCGCAACGCACCCCAAGATTAAGTTTGCACAGGTGGTCGGCGTGCCGGACGCGCGCCTGACCGAGGTGGCCGCGGCGTTCGTGGAACTGCACGACGGCCAGCGCATGACGGACGATGAGGTGATCGGCCACTGCAAGGGTCAGATGGCCGGCTTCAAGGTACCGCGCCACGTACGATTCGTAACCGAGTGGCCAATGTCGTCCACCAAAGTACAGAAATTCAAACTACTCGAATCATTCCTCGCATAGCCCGATTACGTAACTAAAACGACAACAGGAGAACAACCGATGAGCATTCTCGACCAGTTCAAACTCGACGGACAGGTAGCCGTGGTAACCGGCGGCGGACGCGGTATAGGCGAAGGCATAGCACTCGGTTTAGCCGAAGCGGGCGCCGACGTCGTGGTGGCTGCGCGACGCACAAACGAGATCGAAGCCGTCGCCGAGAAGGTACGCGCGCTCGGCCGCCGCGGCCTCGCGATAACCACCGATATGATGGAGATCGAACAGGTACAGGCGCTAGCCGAGCAAACGTTCAAGGACATGGGCGCGCTCACCTGCTGGGTCAGCAACGCCGGCGGTGCCGACGACCGTGTGCCGCGCACCTTTCTGGAAATGCCGGAACGGCAGTGGGATTTTCAGCTGAACCTGAATCTGAAAGCCGTTTGGACCGGCGCCCAGGCGGCGGGCAACATCATGAAAGACAACGGCGGTGGCACCATCGTGAACATCTCGTCGCAGGCCGCCAACCGCGCCTCCCCCAACAACGGCCCCTATGCCGTTGCAAAGAGCGGCGTGAATAACCTCACTCAGACGCTTGCGGTGGAGATGGCGCCGCTCGGCATCCGCGTGAACTCGGTATCGCCAGGCCCCATCCCAACCGAGGTGTTCATGGAGTTTCTGAAGCTGAAAGAAGAAGACATTCCGGCCCTTGGCAAGCAACTGGGCGTGCCGCTCGGTCGCGTAGGCACACCCGAAGACATCGCCCCTGCCGTGGTCTACCTGGCATCGCCGGCGTCCAGTTGGATGACCGGCCAGGACGTCGTGGTGAACGGCGGCTTGTAGTGTCACTCGGCGAGCCGGAGGATGCACCCGACGGCTCCCGCGTAACGCCGCTTGTGCGCTCCGAACGCGGCAGCCTGTGTCTGGGCACGCTGCCGCCCGGAGCGGTATCCAAAACGGTCGCGCATAGAACGGTGGAGGAGTTGTGGTTCATCCGCGATGGCTCCGGGCTGTTCTTCTGCGAAGCCATCAACGCAGGGGCGCCCTTCCCGGTTCAACCCGGGCACAGCTTCGCGGTGCCGCCACGTTCGGCGTTTCAGTTCCGCAACACCGGTGATATCGATCTGGAATTCGTGATTACCACCATGCCGCCATGGCCCGGTCCGCAGGAAGCGTACCGACCCGGTGTGTCAATGTGGGAGGAAGGTGGGAGGAAGACTAAAGCCCGTTCGCGCTAAGCTGCGGCGATCGCGGAGCGCTCAATCGCAAGAAAACGACGCCACACTTCATCCATAGTCGGAGACCAGCGGTCGAGCAGCTGCGTGCGCGATTCCGCTTCGCTGCGGCCCTCTACCACCCGAAGATAGTGATACAGAAACGCCGATACCCGCGCATTGACCACGCAGTGGACCCAGACGCGGCGATGGGCGAGGGAGCGCATCACGTCACAGAAAAGGCGCAGATCGTCTACCGTGGGATCGTCGAACTTCACGGGAATGTGCACGTAGGTCATGCCCAGAGCCGTTACCAGATTGCCTTCATCCGCGATCGCGTGATCTGAATCCGCCAGCGCCAGATTGATCACCGCCTCGAAACCGGCCTCGTGGATGGCAGCAAACTGTTCCCGCGTGGGTTGCCCGGAACAGCCGATCCGGTCGGTAATCTGTTCGAAGTGGTATATCTGCGCGAGCGCGCTCATGGTCGTATCTCAAGGACGTTGGAGGTACTTTACCGAAATTTGCCGCCGTCTGGATCGCAATTTTGTGATCCGGTTCTCACCCGCACCACGAACACGGTCGGCTGTACCCGCCGCTGCGCTCGCGTTGAGCGCCGCCGGTCTTCGGAGTAGGCTCAAGTTATGAACAGCTATCTCGAACACCACTCGCTCGCCGACCCGGACGTTCAGGAAGACCCCGAAGCGTACTACGCGGCACTGCACACCCAGCCCATCTACTTCGATCCGAACCTCGGCGTGCATATCTGTTCCACGTACCCCGAGATGCGCGAGATACTGCGCGACACCGTGCGGTTTTCCAGTGTGGGCAGTCAGACGATGGATGCGCTCAGGGAACCGCCGCCCGAGGCCATCGCCATTCGCGACTCCGGCTATGCCCGCGTGGACACGCTGGTTACCTGCGACCCGCCCAGGCACACGCGCGTGCGCGAAATGATGAATCCGCCGTTTCGCCGCCGCCAGATTGAACGCCTGGTGCCGCGCATCCGCGAAATCGTCAACACGGCGATCGACGGTTTCATCGACCAGGGCCAATGCAACATTGTGGACGATCTGGCCATTCCGGTGCCGATCACGGTGATCGCGGAGATGCTCGGCCTGCCACACGAGATGACGCCGGACATAAAGCGGTGGTCGGACGCATCGGTGGAGCCGCTCGGCATGATGGTCAGCGACCAACGTCTGATTGAGTGCGCCCGGGAGATAAAGGCGTTTCAGGACTGCATCGTGGCCGAGCTCGAGTCCCGCAGAGATCAACCGCGGGACGATCTGTTGACCCACCTCGCCCAGGCGCGCGACGCGGACGGTAGCCTGCTTACTGTTGAAGAACAGCTGTCGATCACACAACAACTGTTGGTTGCAGGCAACGAAACCACCACCAACGGTATAGCTGCCGGCGCGCAGCTTCTGGTGAACCACCCACAAACCCACCGCGCCATTGCCGACGACCCCACTAAGGCGATCGCGTTCACCAATGAAGTACTGCGCCTCGAATCTCCGGTGCAGGGACTCTTCCGAATCGTCGCCCAGGAAACCGAGATTGCAGGCGTTCGACTGCCCAAGGGTGCACGCGTCATGTGCCGCTTTGCTGCCGCAAATCGCGACCCCGGAAAGTACGCAGAACCCAACGAACTCGATCTGTGCCGGCGCAACACCGGAACGCACGTTGCGTTCGGCGCCGGCATTCATCACTGCATAGGCGCTAACCTCGCGCGCGAGGAAATGAATCAGACCTTCGCGTTATTGTGCGCGCGCACGTCAGACCTTGCCTTCGCGCCCGGCAAAAACGACTTCGCCCACCACCCGTCGATGGTGCTGCGCGGGTTGAAAGCGCTGCACATTACCTTTCACCAAACGGAGCCGACGCCATGAGCACGCCAACGGACCGCACGATTCTGCAGAACGCCTGGGTAACGGACGACGCCGAAGCGCTGGCGCAGAAGTGGGTGAACGAGATGGGCGTGGGCCCGTTCTACTTTTCCGAGTACGGGCCGCAACTCAGCGACATCCGCTACCGTGGTGAACCCGGCGAGCTCTCGATGATTGTAGCGATTGGTCAGGCCGGTCCGGTGCAGATCGAACTGATACAGCCAACAACCAGCGCCCCATGCGCGTATCGCGACAGCGTCGCCGCAGGAACCATGGGCTTTCACCACATATGTGTTTGGACCCACGACATCGACGCAGACACCCGGCACATGGAAAGCCTGGGTTACGCCACCGCCAACGCGGGTAATGCGGGCTTTGCCCGCTTCGCGTACTACGACACGCGACCGCTGATGGGTTGCATGCTGGAGGTAGTGGAGCGCTTACCGGAGGTGGAAAGTATGTTCGGCGCAATCGCGGAGCAGGGCAACAACTGGGACGGCTCGAGGCCGATGCGCGACTCGTCCGAGCTACGCTGATTCCGCTTGCTGCACGTTAACGGCGGGCGTATTCGCGTCCAGCCAATTGAGCAGATCCGATATCACTTCCGCACGATTCGTTTCGTTGAACATTTCGTGACGGCCGCCCGAATACCAGCGTAACTCCACATTGCTGACACCGGCTTTGCGGTAACGGTCCACCATGCGTTCTATGTTTTTCTGCTGGCCATTCACCGGATCTTCGGTACCGGCAAAAACGTACATCGGTAGATCTTTGGGGATCTTTGCAATACAGCCCTTGCTCTGCGCGTGCGCGGCACCGCGAAACAGGTCGCGCACGGACCGGGCGGCCACCACGAAGCCGCATTGCGTGTCTTCCACGTACTTGGCTACCTCGTCGGGGTCCCTCGACAGCCACTCGAATCCCGACGCGCCCGGTCCGTCGAACGGCTTGTTGGAGTTGCCGAACAGCAGGTTCTGCAGCACGTCGCTCGAACGTCCGTCCGGCAAACGCCAGGCCTCGAAACCGACGATGGCGCGGGAAACCAGGCGCATGATGCCGGGCGCGTTGAACCCCGGAGAACCCGACAGCACCAGCGCATCGATCGACGCGCCGTAGCGCGTAATGTAGAGCTGAGCCAGCATGGCGCCCATGCTGTGTCCGAGTAACACCAGCGGCCGGTCAGGCGCCTGGGCGCGCGCATACTGGTTGAGCTCGTAGGCATCCGCCAGTACCCGGTTCCAGCCGTCGGCACCCATGTCGCCCAGACTGCCGGCATCGGTGTTGCCGTGACCGCGATGATCGTTGGCCACCACAAAGTAGCCCTGTTCGTTCAGCGCATTCGCAACGGCATCGTAGCGCCGGGCATGCTCTCCCATGCCGTGCGCAATGTGAATGACCGCGCGCGGCTCGGCCACCGGCCACGCATAGCCCTGCACCGGCACGCCGTCGCTAGCGTGCAGAGTAAAGGTTTCCATCGTTCGTCTATCTCTCTCGTTCGCCCGCTGCGTTGTCCGCCGGTTCTTTGCCCGGGGCGCTGAACGGGTCTCGGGTTGGATCGAGCGCCTGGCGCATCAGGTTGAGCGGATTCATGTCGTTCAACGCCTTCAGGTGCGCCCGGAACTGATCCTGATGCTCCAGAAACGACACTATGCTCTGTTCTATATAGCGGGACACCACGCCGCCGAGCCGATTACCGTAGAAGCGGATAATCTGTTCGATCGCGCGGTTGGTGAGTACCGTTTCGTGCCCTTCGGCTTCCTGCTCCGCAAGAATCTGCAACAGCACACTGCGGGTGATGTCGCTGCCGTCCTTGCTGTCGGCAACTTCGATGCTCTCGCCACTCACGATCAGTTTTCGTACGTCCTCTATGGTTACGTACTTGCTGTCCGTAGTGTCGTAGAGACGACGATTCGGGTATTTCTTGAGTTTGTGCACTGTCCCTGCCTGCTCTGAGTTTCACCCCTGTTTTGTGGGTGTTCTAGTGCCGCTGCTTCGCGTTCAATTCTACCGCTCGCGGCCGGCGGCAACCGCTGTCTTTCAGGCGGTGGCTTGCCGGTGCGGCGAGTCGGGCTCCGGGTAAATCCAGCGGCGGGCACCCCGGGTACGATCGAAGGGCTGCCATTCGTCCGGATCCTGTGCCAGCCGGTCCGCTACAACATGCAATACGTCCGGATTGAGCGCCATACCGCTGTGGCTGCCGCACACTCTCACGTTCTCGGAATTCTCGGACTCCAATTCGATGCACGTTCGCCAGGCAACAACGCCGTCGCGCCGGCTGTATATTGCCGTGGTAGGTATCGGCAACGGTGCTTGCGGATCCACCGGCGGCATGCGTTCTCGCATCTCTTCCACCGAAAGTCCCGACATCATCTCGAACAATTGCGCAACGAACGGATTGGTCGATTCGCTGCCGGTGGCGGCAAACGGGCTGCCCAGCGTAATGACCGTGCGTACCGCGTCCGGAAACTGGCGGGCAATCTCGCGAGAGAACACGCCGCCCAGACTCTGGCCCACCAGCGAAATGGGAACGCCATACGCCTGGTGCGCCCGGTAGAAGCGTCGCGCCGCGCCTTCCAGCAGTTCGGGCCTGCCGGTGTTCTGACCTTGCAGCCACGGCAATACGGTATACCCCAATCGGGTAAGAAAGCGCCTCAACATCAGTGTTGACTCATCACCGGCGGAGAACCCCGGCAGCACCATCACCGGATGGCCGTCGCCCCGAGGTGCGTTGCTCACAAGAATCCGCCAAGCCCAGGAAAGCATGGACATCTCGAACATGACCCGCGGCATTTCGCCAATAGAGTCGACGAACGACGGCCCGCTGTTCCTATTTGGTGCCTGCTCCGGACCCCTCTTGTCCCGGCCTCTTTCCGACCGTCTCAGAGCCTGGTGCGTGATTCGCAACAACTACACCACCTCGCGGTTTCGACGACCCATAGTCGCGGCTTCGTGGCCCCGGGTCAAACATTTTGTTGCAATGCAATATTTGAATAATGTATCCCTGGATAATATAATTCCTTCATTCCGGTGGGCCGAGCGATGCGCGAATCGTGCACCGCACAAACGTCGAGTGTTTGCAGCTGCGCCACACGGCTGGGGTCGGCAGGTTTTCAAGGGAACATTCGTAGGGGGCATCTGGACATCCGTCTACAACGCGCTCGTGAGCCCGTTTTACGAGCCTGCGCCAGATTCTCGCCGAAACGGCGCGGTCGCGCCGCCACCTGCATCACGGCCCTACGAAGACAGTTTATTTGACGTAACGGCAACCCGCTATGTACGGATTGCCATTTACCAGCGCCGGCGGCTGCAGCATGAGAGACTCGAGCGAACGGCAGTACGCCACTACACGAACGACTATCCGAACAACAACAAGGGAGATAGGCCATGGCTGACAACAACTCGCACGATCCCAGCAAGGCGTTTCAGGAGATGGTCACGCAGTGGGAACGCAATTTCGATGCGTTCGCCAATCAGTTCATGGGGACCGAGGGCTTCAGCCAGGCCATGAACGAGTTTCAGAAAGCCCAGCTGAATCTCCAATCGATGTTCGCCAACGCAATGAATCAGCAACTTCTGGCGTTCAACATGCCCACTCGGGAGGACATCGTTCGTCTGGGTGAGAACATTCAGCGTCTGGAGCGGCGGATGGATGGAATCGAATCAGGGCTTGAGGAACTGACGAGTAAGGCCAACAAAAAGCGTAAGCCGAAGAAGGCCAAACCCAATCGTTCAAGACAACCACCAGCCGAGTACGAAGCACCGCAGACTCAGGCGGAGAAGACCGATGAGTGATACCGCAACCGATACGCTGCAGACGCAGTTGCGCGAGAATCTGGAACGCGCGATGCAACGCACCGCCCGTGGCCTCGCAATCGCCAACGCCGCACCTCAGCCCGTGGGACTGACCCCGAAGGAGACACTCTACGAACGGGGCACGCTGCGGCTGTACCACTATCTGCCCCAATCCGACGACGTCTACCGTGTGCCTGTGCTGTTGGTGATGGCAACGACCAACAAAGCGTACGTATTCGATCTGGCACCCGGGCAAAGCATGATCGAATATCTGTTGCAACACGGATTCGACGTGTACGCCATCGACTGGGAACCTCCCCAACCGGAAGAACGCGGACTCACGCTCGAAGACTACACGCAGGATTTCATTCCGCGGTGCATCAGCCGCATGCAGGACGACAGCGGCGAGCAGGACGTGTCGGTAATCGGTTACTGCATGGGCGGCGTACTATCGCTCATCTATGCGGCAACGAACGCCGACGGGCCCTTGAAGAACCTCGTGTGCCTAACGACGCCTGTAGACTGGCATGAAATGGGTCTGGCAAAGATCTGGAACGACCCGCGCTTCTTCGACGTGGACCAGCTCGCCGATACGCTCGGCGTAATTCCGGCCGACATGGTCACGCAGATGTTCGAGATGCAGCGACCCGCGCAGCGCGTTGCCGGCCAACTGCGCTTGTGGGATCAGATTTTCGACGACCAGTTTGTCCGCTCGTACCGTGCGTTTCAGCGCTGGGGCGACGAAACGCTGCCCCTCGCAGGCGAGTATATGCGTCAGACCACGAAAGAACTGGCGTGGGGCAACAAGTTGTACACCGGCGAGCTGATGGTGGGCGGCAAGAACGCGAACCTGGCCAACATTACTGTGCCATTGCTGAGCTGCGTGGCTCAGCACGACCACCTGGCGCCGCGCGAATCGACCGAACCACTGCTGCGCCTGGTGGGTTCCGAAGACAAAGAAGAAGTGCTGCTGAAAGGCGGTCACGTGAGCTTGATCGCCGGGCCGAATGCGATTCGCCGCATGTGGCCCAAGCTCGAATCCTGGCTGGCGGTGCGTTCCACATGATCAGCGAGCTTCGCGCCCGCTATCCGCGCCAGGTTCGCGCCAACGACGAGCACCACCAGATCCGCATGATCGACGCGTCCCAAGGCGACACGCTGCTCGCGTTTTCCGCGACGGTTGCGCCCGACGACCTGCTGTTTCTGCGCCGCGACATCCGCCATCCACGCGTAATGGAGGCCTGGATGCAGGGGGTTGCAGACGAAGAAATCGTGAGCCTGGCATTGTGCCGCGACGACACCATCATCGGCTGCTCCGCCGTTGTTACCGATCCGCATTCGTTCTCGCCGCATGTGGGTGACGTTCGCGTTTTACTCGCCGCCAACGAACAGTCGCATGGGCTGGGCCGCGATCTGATCCAGGAGAGTTTTCTGGTGGCGCTCGCGATGAATCTCAAAAAATTGACGGTTCGCATGACCACGAATCAACGGGCCGCGATGACCGTGTTCGAAGACCTCGGTTTCAAGGCCGAAGCATTGCTGAAGGATCACGTTTGCGACGCCGAAGGCACACTGCACGATCTGGTGATCATGAGCCACGATGTGGATGCCGTGCGCGCCCGCATGGAGCTGTATGGGATGGACGAGCTGGCTGCCGACTAACCTTGATGAGACAAAAATCAACCCGACTGTCTGCCCACGACGCATCGTTCCTATATACAGAGACCGCAAGCGGTCCAATGCACGGGGTGGGCATCACGGTCTTGGACGGCGCGGCAACCTATCAGGAAATACTCGACTACCACGCCGCCCGCATCCACCGGGTGCCGCGGCTGCGCCAGAAATTGGCCTTCGTACCGTTCAATCTGACTCACCCCAAGTGGGTCGACGACCCGGAATTCCGGCTCGAAAATCACATCGTTCAGCACAAGGTCCCTGCGTCCACTACGCTGAAAAAAGCGCGGGAAATTGCGCTGGAACTCGGCGAGCCGTTGCTGGATCGCACGCGCCCGCTCTGGAAGACCTACGTAATCGAGAACGTGGAAGGAAAAACGGTTCTAGCCCAGATGAACCACCACGCGTTCGTGGACGGCGCGACCGCTATCGCAATGTCGATTGCGCTCACAGACAACGAGCCCGACGCCGGACCACCCGAACCCGGCCCCGAATGGTCACCTGCGCCGGTACCATCACCCAACGAACTGTGGATGGAAGCGTCGACCGAGATCGCGCGCGGCGCAACTCAAGTCGTGACGGGCAACAACCTCCCCAATACCGAACTGCTGACGCGCGCGAACGGCCTGTTCACCCGTATGGCGGAACCGGTGATTCAGGCGCCGTGGAATGCCGGCGTTGTGGGACCGAAGCGGCGCTTCGCGACGTTCGAGCGGCACCTGGACGACTTCCGGCCGATACGCAAAGCGCTCGGCGGCACCATCAATGACATTGTGGTTGCAGTGTCGGCTGAAGGCGCGGCACGGTACATGGTCGGCAAGGGAACCGACGTACAGGGTCAGCGGCTGCGCCTGATGTGCCCCGTGAATGTGCGCAGCGAAGACGATGACCCGCTTGCCGGCGGTAACCGAGTATCGGCCATGTTCCCGCTTCTGTCCGCAGCTCCGCTGGGCATGGAGAACCGCTATGCGGAAGTGCGCGAAGAGATGCAGCGCATCAAAGATGCGGGCGAACCGGAAACGCTTGATCAGTTGCAGCACATTCAACCGAGCCTACCCCCATTGGCAATGGCGGCAACACTGGGCGTAGGGACACAGTTCGACCCAACTGCGGTCGCCGCGCGCTGGCCGCTGCCTGTAGTACACGCACCGGGTCCGCGGCCTCAACAGACGGGGTTCAACTTCACGTGCACCAACGTAGCGGGCCCCAACTGGCAGCAGTACATTGCAGGCTACCCGGTGGAACGGACCGTCGGTACGCTGATGCTCGGCGGCAACCTCGGGTTGGGCGTTGGCGTGGGCAGCATGAACAACCTATTCACTTTTGGATTTACCGTAGACCCGCGTCTGGTTCCCGACGTGGAACGAATACGCGACGAAACCGAACGCTGCTTCGCTGAGCTTGCGCAACTAGCCCAATAACGGCACGCGGCCATTGCCAGACGAGATTTGCGCGGCTGACCTTGCAGCACGTCGCGCAATGGCGCACTATCAATGTCCCCTTACCTTCACGCTTTCCGAATAACAACGAAATGGCGGAGTGGCGGTATGGCAACTTTCATCATGCTCAGCACCCTCACCGACGAGGGTAGGAAAACGCTAAAGTCCCGACCTGAGCGCTTGAGCGAAGTAAACAAAGAAATTCAGGAAATGGGCGCCCGTGTGATTCAGCAGTACGCGGTGCTGGGCGGCTACGACTTCGTAAACCTGCTGGAAGCGCCTTCCAATGAAGTGATGGCCCGCATCTCAGTCGAACTCGGCGCGCGCGGAACCATCAAGATTACTACGATGCCCGCGATGCAGATCGATCAGTACGTAGACATGCTGGTGAAGAACCCGCCGCGCGGCGACGAGGGCCAGACCTGATGCAGCGCCGCCACACTTCCACTGTCCAGGGCTAGTCGTTCGTGGGTACCTACGTTCTATTGATGCGCGACCACTCCGAGGGTTTGAAGCGGATCGCCGCCGACCCGTCGGCGTTGCACGATGTAAGAGAGGCACTCGAACGCTGGGAGGCGAAGATCGTGTACTCCTACCGCACACTCGGCGAATGGGACCAGTGCTACATTGTGGACGCACCGGACAACTTCAAAGCCTATCGCGCAACACTGGCCCAGGAACTGAGCACCACCGGCGAGACCGAGATACTCCCGGCCGTGGACATGCCTCTGTTTGCGCGTTTGATCTCACAATCGCTGAAAACCGCCGGCCCCCATCCCTGGCAGATTCAGCCCTGGGCACGCGCGGTGCGGTTCGTCACCTATCCACGCACATACACTCGCTGGGCCAAGCAGTACTTCACGTCACACAATGTTTTCGGCACCGAGAAGTGGGCCAAGGTTAGGCTGCCCTGCATAGTGGTGGCAAACCACACGAGTCACTGGGATCAGGTGTGCCTCATGAAAGCGCTGCCCTGGCGCGTTCGCGTGAATCTGTTTTTTGGCGCCGCGGCAGACCGATGGTTTCTTAAAGACCGCAAGGAACTCGAACTGCGCCCCTGGTATCAGTCTCTGGTGAACGGTGCGTATCCGATCCACCGCGGCGGCGGATCAAAAACGCTGGACTATCCGAAGTGGCTGCTGGATCAGGGTGCGAATCTGATGCTGTTTCCCGAAGGTACACGCGCACGGGGTCGTGAACTGTCACGCTTCAAACACGGCGTGTCCATTCTAGCGGTGGAGAAAGGCGTACCAGTAGTGCCAGTGTATCTGCATGGGTTGCGCGCCATCCGACCGCCGGGACAGAAGAAATCGATACCGGGGCCGGTATCCGCTCACGTACTGGACCCACTCACCTTCGCTCCGGACACGGCTGTGCCCGATGCAACCGATGCGATCTATCAGGCTATGCAAACGAAACACGTTGAACTGAATGGGCCGCCAGGATGAGTCTGAATACCTGGGAAGTCTTGGCTAACAAAGGAAAAGAGGGCTGCACCTTTCGTCGTCCTGCACCGTCCGCTCCCACGGAAACCGCACCCTTATACCTTCACACTAACCGGTAGCGCGGAACCGAATGTACAGTTCGAATCTTACGAGGCCCGAAAGATGCTGCCCTTGCGCCCTAGTGTAGCGTTGAACACCCGCCAACCGAAAGCCTGGATTGCGCTATCGATATCAGAATGCATGCATTCGAGTTCTATGTGCGGATACGGTATTCCGGAACATGTTATACAAGGATACCTTTACAAAAAAAAAGCCCGCTCTGTCGAGCGGGCTTTTCTGGAGTGGCAGGGCCTTACGCGGCTTTCGCCTTCGATTTCTTGGCTTTTTCTTCCGTGGAGAACATGCCTCGCAGCAGTTCACCGTTGGCTTCAGCCACGTCACGCAGCATCTCGTTGCGCTCCTTCAGCACGTCTTGGGCGCCGGACCACAGCGACTGGCCATACTCACGCTGCAGTTCAGCAAAAGACTGCAGGTCCTTCACTTCCGTGAGGCGCTTGGCGAAATCCTGGTTGAACTCCACATAGCGACGAAACGTCTCGGAATCGAATTCCGCGAGCTTACGCCACCAGGAGGTGTTCACCTCGAAAAGCTGTCGGCCTACGTCGGCTTGGCGTTCAAGTACGTTCATTCTCTGATCTCCGAATCATCAACGATGTTTGAATCCGTGCGCCCGCTGATTCCACCACAGGGATGCTGCAACGCACAAGTGGGCGCAATTGTGCACGAGCTTTTTGTGCAGTGCAACCAAAATATCGAAAAAAATGTGCGATCAATCCCGGATTGTGTCCAGAATTATCTAAATATACTTATAAAACAACAGGTTGAATACGCGCAGATACGGTCGAGGCTACTTCCGCATCGCACGAGAACGGCCCAAACTCAAGCGCTGGCACACCCCAGCTCCGCCTAATCTACGCGATATTATGGTGCGAGTGCTTCCGCGACGGCTCGAAACACCTGCGCATTGCACCCCATGCCCACGTGCGAGGCCCAGACCTCCACATGCGCCACATTGGGATTGTCGCGATCGATGCAGGCCTGCCATGACACCACACCGTCGGTTCGAGAATAGACGGCCGTTATCGGTGTCTGAATCGGCCGGGTCTGCCGGCTCGCCATGATGACGCGCATCTGTTCTGGAGAAATGCCCGCCTCCCGCGCAACCCAGAAGGCGATGTTGCTCGCGCTGGCACCGCCGCCCACCGGCGACCCAAGCGTACACACGGTGCGGACGAGGTCCGGTTGTTCCCGGGCAATCTCGCGGGCAATGATCCCACCCCGGCTCCAGCCCACCATCGCGACCGGCTCGCCGCTACCCACCTCGAGGACCCGTTGCTGAACGGCCGGCAACAGATCGAGCATGCGGCCGCGATTGCGGCCGAGCTTCCAGGGGTACGCGCGGTAGCCCTGCATTTCGATGAACCGTCGCAGCAACCAGGTAGAATCGTCGTCCGCCATGAAGCCGGGCAACACCAGCACTGGCCCGCGGCCCCGGGGACTCGTCAACGTAAGAATCGGAAGCTGAGCCAGCAACGCCGCACCTTCGGCCACGAAGCGGCCCTCGAGCAGTGCGTTGAATACCGACGGCGGCTCGATGCTCCCCGACACCGGTTACACCTTCAGCGGACGACCCGCCTGGTTCGACAGACCGTCCACATCGTGGGACATCACCACAAGATCGTGCACGCCGCCGGCGCGGTCCTCCACATGGTCGGTCAGCAGCGCCTCCGGAACGAATCCAAGGCGCTTGAATGCCGCCTGCGCGCCGAGCTGATCCGCAGTCATATTGGCAACGATTTTGCGCAGCCCCAGGTTGCGCGCCACATCGAAAATACGCGCGGTCAGCTCGCGTCCTAGGCCCTGGCCCCGCATCTCAGGACCCACCGTCACGCGGAGTTCACCCACCCGACGTGTCCAACGCGCGGGAGTACGATCCACCGTAGCGTAGCCAACCATCTCGTCTTCGCCATCCACAAACGCGAGCAACGACGCGGTCACGCCGGAGGCAACGTTGTTCAGCCAGTTGTCCACCGCCGACTCTTTCGTGATATCTACCCGCAGGAACAGCAGGTCCGACTCCGGCAGCGACTGGGCAAAGTGCACGATGGTGTCTTTGTCGCCGGGTTCCACCGCGCGCAGAAGCACGGTGCGACCATTGGTCAGCTTCACCTCAACGGGGTAATCGCGTAGCGCGCTCTCCAACTCTGCGGCTGCAGGCATTTCGATTTCCTTAGTACTGTGTGGTAGTTGATGTGGTCGATAGTTTGGTGGTTTACGCCTGCTCCGCAGTTTCGGCTCTGGCAGCCGCGAGGAGCTCTGCAAACGCTTCGTCGGCATGCGCAGCCATCACGTCCAAATCGGGGAGCAACCGCGGATCACTGATAAAGTTGAAATACAGGCGTTGGTTGTAGCTCAGAATGGCTACGCCATACCCAAGGTTGCCTCCAAGCATCAGCATGGCCATCTGGTCGAGCACCTCGTGCCCCAGCAGGTACTGTGCGGTTTGCACGCCCGGAACATTGGTACAGGTGAAATTGAAACCCACCATCGGCAGCCTGGGACCCAGCTGCGGCGGAACCGGAAATGGAAACCGCGCACCCAGTACGGTGGGGTCCAGGCGCGAACCCACGAGCAGCGTCGGTGCCATCGCAATCGGCGGTATGCTCGGCATCGATTCCATCAGCAATTCCATCGCCTGCGCTTCACGATTCTGCTTGATCTGCTCAGTCTCCCACCGCACGCCCCGTAGCCGGTCGACCATATCCATGCGTCCGGCGTCGAACATCGGGAAGATGCCGGAAACCCGGTTGCCCATCGCGCCATGCTCGTCTTCGCGCCGCACGTTTACAGGACACATCACACGCAGGTGTCTGTTGGCTGCGGACTCCCCGTGATCGTCCAGATAGCGCGCCGCTGCCTCGATGGTAATGGCCAGCACCACATCGTTGATCGTGCCGCCGAACGCCCGCCGAATCTCGCGGATCTCGCCGAATGGATAGCACCGGTAATCGAACACGCGCTTGGGACCCACCATGCCGGCATTCCAGGGAGCGGTAAGCACCGGCTCGGATACAAAGCGTGTCATTGACTCGGCGGCCCGGCGCAGAATCTCACCACGCCCGGACATCTCGCGAACCGCATTCATCAGCCCAGCGCCCTGACTCCGCACTTGGCTCGCAGCATCCATCATCGCCTCCGAAATCAGTTCCAACGACGACGGCTCGCGCGCCGGCGTCCACGCTGGAGGGGCTTCCGGCTCGCTCTTCGGCTGCTTCTGCAGGTCAAAGAGTTCGAGCGACACGTCCACACCGGACGCGCCGTCGATCATGGCGTGATGCGCAAGCTGCAACAGGACGGTGCGATCCGGCACGCCGGAGATGAGATAAATGCGCCACAGCGGCTTGTCCCGCGGCAACAGCGGCTCCGCCAGTTCGGTACAACACGCCAACGCATCCTCGACGGTGGAACCTTCCGGAAGCGCGTGGTGCAGAACGTGCTCGGTTATGTCGAACCCGCCGTCATCAACCCACTTGGGATGCGCCATGTTGAACGGCACATACGCAAGTTTCTGGCGATACCGTGGCAGCCGCCCCAGCCGCTCTTCCACGTGACGGGCGAAGTCCGTAAAGTCCACTTCGCCCTCGACCACGGTAATGCCGCCCCCATGCATCGGAGCACTGGCAGATTCCATGTATAGAAAAGAAGCGTCCTGATCTGAGAGGCGCATAGGACGTCAACCGCTCCGTTACAACCTGGGCGCGCAATATAGCCGCGTTTGGGTGCATTGCACAATATCTGACCCGCGAAAGCTAGCACGTTTCTGATACTTCGTTTCCTTTGATACAATATCGCGTTACACGATAACGCTAATCGGCCTCAAACCACCATGTCAGACGCAAATTCTGAGCCCAATGCACCTGCAGACGCGCCTGAAGGCACTCCTCGTGCTCTCGCACACGAACAATTCTCTTTTTCCAACGATAGCGCGTGGTCCGCGGCCACCGCTCGCCAGTCCGGGCGATTGCTGCAGATGCTCACAGAAGCCCAGTCCGCGATGGCCAGATTGTTCGAACGGCGTGCCAAGCACCTTGGTTTGAACAGACCGCAGTGGCGGGTGTTATCTGGCCTGATCGGACGCAACGGGATTACTCAGACCGAACTCGCCGACCGGGTCGCCATCGCCCGATCGCCACTCGGCAAGATCATCGATCAGCTCGAACGGCGCGGTCTGGTGGAGCGCCGCGACGACGCGCACGACCGCCGGATCAACCGGCTGTATCTCACGGACGCGGTAACGCCGCTGGTTGCGCCGGCAACACGGCTCGCGATGGAACTGGAATCAGCGGTTCTGCAGCCGTTGCCGGAAGAAGCCGAATTTCTGGATCAGCTGGCAGCGGTTACGGAACACCTGCAGGAAATCGTGCAGCGAGAGTTCCACACGCACAGCGCGGGCTGACGCCCGGCTCAATCGTCTTTGCCGCGGGTGTCGTTCATACCGAATCCTGACACGAGATTCAGAAACGACTGCCATGGCGCCATGCCGGCGGTAAACATCTGGCGCAGAAACTCGTCCCGCTGGT
Source organism: Candidatus Azotimanducaceae bacterium (assembly GCA_965216695.1). GTDB lineage: Bacteria > Pseudomonadota > Gammaproteobacteria > Pseudomonadales > Azotimanducaceae. The sequence goes on from OZ244212.1 coordinate 2,208,512, forward strand.
CCTGCGACGCCTGCAACCCGTCTGCAAACCGTTCCAGCATCTGCTGCTGAATGCCCTGCACGTCCGGCAGACCCATGAATCGCCGCAGTTCTTCCGGGGTGAGGTCTACTTCTACATTGATCTTCATGGTCCCTCGACTTGAGTCTGGCCAGCGTTACACCGACAACGGCGCATGGTAACCCGCGGAACACCCCGCCGTGCTAGTCTTTTGCGGAAATTCTAGGCGCATCATTCGGGGAAGCTGCCATGCCGTTCGACATCTACAAGCCTGCCGATACGTCCCTGCCGCCGGGCGAAGCCCGGTGCCCCGGACCTTCCGTGCAGGATCTGCTGGCGTCCGACGCCGACAACCCGCCAAGCACACTCACCGAGGAACGCTATGAGTATCTTGGCAACGAAGACATCGACTGGTCGCGTTACACGTCCCAGGCCTTCTACAACAACGAGATAGACAATCTCTGGTCACGCGTGTGGCAATGGGCCTGCCGGGAAGAGCACGTGCCAAACCCTGGCGACTATACCGTTTACGACGTCGGCGACTTCTCAGTGCTGATCGTGCGCGGCAACGACCACGCGATTCGCGCGTTCGCAAACTCATGCCCGCACCGGGGTATGCAATTTGCGCCAGCCGGAGCCCAGGGTACCGGCAAACAGTTTCTGCGTTGTCCGTTTCACGGCATGTCCTGGCACCTCGACGGGGCGCTGCGCGACGTACCGTGCCGCTGGGATTTCCCCCATATCAGTGACGACAACTTCGGCCTGCAGGAAGTGGCGTGCGACACCTGGGGCGGGTTCGTTTTCGTCAACCTGGACCCCGACTGCGAACCGCTGGACACGTTTCTGCAGGTGTTGCCGGCCCACTTCGCGACCACGCCCCTGGAAGACCGCTACGTGTCGCTGCATACGCAGAAGATCCTTCCGGGAAACTGGAAGATGTGCATGGAAGGATTTCTGGAAGCGTATCACGTGCTGGCGACGCACCCTGAAGGGTTGCGCTCGTCGAGCTGGGCGAACACGCAGTACGACCTGCTGAGCCCGCACGTCTCGCGGTTTATTCAGAATCTTTCCGGCGGCAATCCGCATTTCGAAAAAGACTTCACTGAGGCGGAGCGTTCGCAGATGCTGGGTTACACCGGTGAACTGCCGCCGGGCAATTCCGCGCGCCAGCACCACGCCGACACGTTGCGCCGTACCATGGGAGACGAACTGGGCGTGGATCTGTCCAACGTGTCCAACGCGATCATGCTCGACAGCATTGAATACCACTTGTTTCCGAACGCCTGTTTCTTTCCAGGCATTGTGATACCACTAATCTACCGGTTCCGGCCGCTCGGCGTCGACCGCTGCATCCACGACATTATGATGCTCGCACCCGTGCCGGATAGCGGCGAGCGGCCGGCGCCCGCGCAGGTAGAGAAACTGGCCATCGACGAACCGTACGTAAGCCTGGATTCATTCAAAGAGAACCGGCTTTCCTACGTGCTTGATCAGGACACGGACAACTTCCGCATGCAGTGGGCAGGCATCAAAGCCTCACGCAAGGGCAAGCAAACGCTCGGCAACTACCAGGAAGCGCGCATCCGCCACTTCCACAAGGTCTTGGACGACTGGTTGCAGCGCGACCACGCTGCCGCCTAATCACACTTCGGTAATCGGCAGGCAGAGCTGCCCGCGACCGCGCGATGCGGCCGCGAGCAGCACCCTCTTACTACATACCAGGATTTACTGAATCTGGATGACGTCGGCGAGCCCAGGTGTGAGCGCGTTCTGGGTCGCCCAGATGCCGCCGTGTTTGCCTAACGCAATAGCGGTTACCTGGGGAATACTGCCGGCAACTTCGTCACATACCAGCGTGTTCACATTGCAGGCGTTCACCGTGCCTCCAATCGCCCCGGCATTGAATTCGACCGCCGCCCAGGTATTCTCGTCGAGTTCCACCACATAGAGCGTACCGTCGGGACCGAACACCAGATCGATGATGGAGGTAAAACCGCCGTCAAACACCAGCGTGCAATCCGGACTGGAGCCACACTGCGCCGCATTAGCGCCGGGCGAAACCCGCCAGATGCGCGACTCGTTGACCGGCGCGGGAAACCCCTTCAATTCGCCAACGTAGTAGTACCCGTCTGGACCTACCGCCACACTGGTAGCCACCGCCTGCGCGGGAATCGCGGGCGGCAGACCGCAGAATGGGTTAATTTCACTCGGGCAGCCACCGAAAAGGCCCTTGAGGTGATCCGTGGATACAACCTCGTCGGGTAGCAACGCAAGCAGCTCGATCCCGCCCTGATTGTCAACGCGCAGCAGCGTGTTGCCGCCCGCATCCGCAACGAGCGCTCGGTCGCCGCCCAGTGCGTGCACGTCAAACGGGTTGGAATCCGGGCCGTTCGGACCCTGGTCCGGATCGTTCGCCGCCTCGTATTCGAACAGATTTACAATCACCCGAACTTCGCCGTTGCTCACTCTGAGCAACGCTTGGCCCGTGTCTGCGCGCGGGTCGGTGCCTGTACGCGTCGCCCACATCGAGCCGCGCCCCAGCGCATCTATATCGGTAACAAGCGGCAACGCGATGTCGCCACTGCCGTTCAGTGACTGCACCCCGCTGCCTGACGCCGCCACCAGAATGTCACCATTCGGCGCGGTATCCAACCCGAACAGCGGCGCTGCCAGGTCATCGGCAACTGCGGAAGCTGTAGAAAACACTAAGGATATCGAAAGGATGAATCGCGAGCCTATGGCCCGCGCAGTAGTACTACACATTAATCGTGCTCCTCCAATGAGAAAATCTTCGCCACGTCCGTTCCGGGCGGCTCACAGGTCCGATACGCCAAACGGGACATCGGATGATGACTGTGCCGCAGCACATCGTTTTGCTGCTCCCCCGCCATTGAAGATAGACCGGCGAGCCGACGAGCGCAACGCTCCGCCACTGCGCCAACACCTACACCACCTACACCACCTACACTGTAGAGCCACACATGCGTACGCACGCCGGTGGAACGCGCGCCTGGCGCATGCCGCGGCACGCGCCAGACTGACATTTCAGGCCAACACGCGCGCCCGGCGTATGATCAGATTACAGTTTCCGTGTGCGCAGGACGTTCGCCGCACGCAGTCGTCAAGACACTAACGGCAAGGAGGGAATCTGCCATGCTCAACCCATCTGAACCGTCCGGCTCAGACGTTCGCGAATCTTCACGGCGCGCGCGCTGGCGCCATCGACTCTCCCCACGCCGTGTTCTACTGATGTGCATCGCGTGGGGCGGGGCCTCTGTCGGTTTCACTGCCGGACCGCCGGGTTATCCTGCGGCAACTCACGACTTTCCCGAGTTTTCGGATGCGAAGGTAGAACTCGGCCGAAATCTGATGTTCGATAAAATTCTGAGTGGCAACCGCAATATCTCTTGCGGCACCTGCCACCATTCCCTAGCCGGAACCGGCGATGGGTTGTCGCTTCCGGTAGGCGAAGGCGGCGCCGGGCTTGGCGTGACACGCTCTATCGGCTTCGGCCGGGATGCGGTCCACGAGCGCGTACCGCGCAATGCGCCACCGGTATTCAACCTAGGCGACCGGTCATTCCACACCATGTTCCACGACGGCCGCGTCAGCACCGTGGGCGGCGATCGCTTTCCTAGCGGCTGTGACACGCCGGCGGGCATGGATCTGCCGGATACCCTGGAAAGCGTGCTTGCATGCCAGGCCATGTTTCCGGTGACCTCCGCGGCGGAAATGGCGGGCCAGCCCGGCGAAAACCGCATCGCTGACGCAGCCGCGATCGGGCACCTGGCCGGGCCCGGCGGTGTGTGGGATCTGCTCGCCCAACGTCTTCGCGCGGTGCCGGCGTACGTAGCGCTCTTCGCCGACGCATTCCCCAACGAAATCTTCTCGGCGGCCGACATAACGTTCGCGCACGCCGCCAATGCGATCGCGGCATTCGAGTCGAACCGCTGGCGATGCGACCAGAGTCCATTCGACCAGTATGTGCGCGGCGACCGACACGCGCTGTCGCAGAATACGAAAGACGGCATGCGGTTGTTCTATAAAGGACGGGGCGGCTCCCAGACATGCGCCGGATGCCACAGTGGGCTTTACCAGACCGACCAACAGTTCCACGCCATCGCCATGCCGCAGATCGGCGCCGGGCGGGGCAGCAACGGACCCGGGCGGATCGACGGCGTCGAAGACTTCGGCCGTGAGATGGCGACGCTCGACCCCAACGACCGGCTCATGTTTCGCACACCCACGCTGCGTAATGTCGCCGTGACCGCACCCTACGGACATTCGGGCGCGTACAACAGGTTGCGGGCGGTGGTGGAACACCATTTGGATCCGGTGGCATCGTTGCGCGCGTACAACCGGAACCGGCAGGCGGTTCTGCCCACGCACCCGTTTCTCGACGCCCTGAATTACGCGGCCATGGACGACCCGGCCGTGATCGACTACATCGCCGACCACAACCAGTTGGAACCAATGGCATACCGTGAAGATGATGTAGATCGAATCATCGATTTCCTGCACGCGCTCACAGATCCGGCGTGTCTGGACCTGCGGGATGATTTCAATGTGGAAACGGGCGTGGCGAGCGGATCGGTGCTGGCAGACTAGCCTCCAGGCCAGAAGGTGTTCACACGTGCGCGTTCGTGGGCTCAGGAACGCGCGCGGTCACCTGATCTGAAAGTCAGTACCCACAAGATCCAGTTCCAGCGCGCGGGCGACAGCTTGGGAAGCGCGATTGTCCCAGGATGTGCTGTACAACGGCACCGCATTGTTACGCTGCACCGCACGAGCCCAAGCTGCAACAACCCGCGCAGCGTAGCCTTTTCTCCGATACTTAGGCACGGTCTCTACACCCGCCTCGTGCGCCTCAAACGTCATCCTTGCGCTCGCACACACCGCTACCGCGTGTCCCTCGTCCACGAGCGCCACGAACGGGCGGCGGTGCGCAACATCTTCGAGCCAGTCAGCCATATGCCGTTCAAACACCCCTTTGTTCGATCTGTCGATATTCACGACCCGGGGATCGTCGGCGCGCGCCAGTGACACGAAGCGAAAGGTCGGCCCGCGATCGATGGCCTCTATTGGTCGATGACGCGACAGGCACTCAACATAGTTTCGATAGAATTTCGGGAGCACGCGAGGTCCACCCAATGGGGGTTCCTTCGCGACAAGGGGCTCAATAGCGTGTATCAGCTCCTGGGGCACATCGCGGCGGAACACACAAAAGCTCGCCGTGTCCGTACGCGCAATGTGCAGACGCGGGATAGTTCCACCATTGAACTGGTTGCAGCCCGTGATCCTCCCGAGAGTGTCGTACGTGTACAACGCCCCGGTATGCAGCCGCATGAGCTTGTCGTTGTCGGTGGTCATCTGAGTCGGAACGCAACGCGCAATCGTCAACTGGCACGCCCGGCGCGATTCGAACGCGCGACCTTTGGCTCCGGAGGCCAACGCTCTATCCAGCTGAGCTACGGGCGCAGAACACCGGCACAGCAGACGCGCTGGGCCGGAGTCGGCACTGTACCGAAGGCACTAATGGACTGCTAGCCTGCGCCTCGCTTGCGGGTACCAAGCAGCCACGCGGCGGGGATCAGCACGAGCGCAGAGACGGCCAACGCAATCGGAATGCCGATGCCACGCGCGATCAGCCCGATGAATGGGCCGAAAGCAACCTGACCGCATGAATCCGCCTGACCGTAGAACGACAACGACGTGGCTTTACCTTCATCCGGCAAGCGCCGGTTCAGCCATGCACTCACCAGAGGTCCGTAGGCCGAACGCAGCCCACCCACCAACCAGAACAGTACAAGCGTTGCGGCAAACCACTCGCTGACACTCAGTGCTATCGTTCCGATCGCAATGCCGGTGAGGCATACCGCGAGCGTACGGCGCAAGCGTACCGTTTCGCTGAGCGACACCCGCCGCCGCACCTGACGCACCGCAACCAATCCAATGAGGTTACCTACCGCGGCAATCACGCCCCACCATCCAAGGCTGCCGACCCAAGGCAATTCGGGCAATACAAACTGATCCAGTACCAACGGCGTAAACAACCGATCAATACCTTCACTGAACGCTGCATACAGAACGGTTACAAGAAGCATCAACAGCAGCAACCTGTCCGAACGCACCGTACGCCAACCGAGGGTCGCGGTGTTTCGCAACGCATCGAACCCAGCGTTGGTAGCGGCCTCGGACCGCAGAGGCCGATCGTCTCGCATGCCCAGCGCGAGCAATACCGCGAGACACAGAAATCCCGATCCGCCTACCCACAACGGCAGTGCCAGACTGTGCTGTCCAAGCGCTACCGCACAGCCTATACCTACGAAGCTTGCGCCGTGACGCCACTGCGACGCGTGCAACATCACCTCGCTCGCACGCTCGCGGCCAACGTCCGCCGACAGCCACGCCACAAACGCGCCGCTAATGAACGTCCAGCCAACGCCCCAGATCACCTGCGCAATCAGCAACGGTACAAACGACGGAAAGGCCGCGGTAACGAGCCACCCCACGCCTATCAGGACGTGGCCGATCACCACCGACCTTCGTCGGCTCACCGCGTCCGCAACAATCCCGGTGGGTACCTCGAACAGAAACACGGACGCTTCCAGCGCCGTGCCAAGCAACACCATCTGCAGCGGGTCAAGCCCGGCAATCTCGACGAAGTACACAAGCGACAGCGTTGTGAGAAGCGCCCAGCAGAAGCCGAAACCGACCCGCGCAACGAGATAGAGCCGGGCGCTCGGCATCAACAGAGCGTGCGGCACGCAATCATGTGACCGCTCGGCGGAGACGCTACAACGGTGACTCGGTGAGACGTTGCGCCGCCACAACTTCCATGCGCACCCGCAAGCTTTCGCGCTCGAACATTCGCGTGGCGTACGCCGCCAACTCGGGCCAGCGCGCTGCGTCGATGTCGACCCGGGTAAGCCACAATCCAACCAATTGCGACGCTGTGGCGATGTCCGCAAGCGTGAACACCTGGCCCAGCAGATACGGTCCGGACACTTGTCCGAGTTCCGCCTCCAGATAGTCGAACAGCGGCGGCAGGTCTTCGGCGACGGTCTTGCGCGCCCGATCCACATCAGGATCCATCCCGCGCTTAGGGTTTGCGATCAACGTCCGCAGCAAACCGAACCCTATCCGAGCCGCCAGAACGGTGTCTGCATATTCTTCGAGCCACAACGTCCGGCCGCACTGCATGGGTTCGGCCGGTAGCAGCGCGGGTTGCGGATACGCCTTCTCCAAGTAACCGCAAATGGCCGAGGAGTCTGCAAGGGTATGCTCACCCACACGCAACACCGGGATCCGGCGTGCCGGACTGATCGCGAGGAACCACTCCGGCGGGTTGAATACGTCCACCTCTTCGAGTTCCCAGTCGTCGACGCCCTTTTCGGCGAATGTGGCCAGCACTTTGCGGACGAAGGGCGATCCCTCGGTGCCGTATACCGTATACCGTGTCATCGTTTGCGCGTTCCCCCCAATACCCTTTGATCGTCACCCGCTTGTGCGTAGCATGCGCATCCCTTTCACCAGAAGCTACCGTCCATGAACTATGAGTGGCATGACGCCGTCGGCAATCTTGGCGTGTTCCTCATTCTGCTGTGCTATCTGCTCATTCAGATCGAGCGTATGCACGTGCAGTCGTTGCCGTACTCGCTGTTGAACGGTGCTGGCGCGCTGTTGATCATCGTGTCGTTGCTGCACAACTTCAACTTATCATCGTTCATCATTGAACTCGCGTGGCTCGCAATCAGCGTCTACGCCATAGGCAGACGGCTGCTGCAACGCGCCGCCAATGCAAGATAGCCGCGCAAAACGCCGGAGGTTGTGATTGAAGTCAGCGGGCGGATCCGCCGCCGGCACGAACCGTCTCGTCCAGTAACCAAGGTTGGTTGCGCACCCTCAACACAGCCTCCATCCGGGAGGTTACGTTCAGCTTCTGCAGCACGGCAGACACGTGATGCTCGATGGTTCTGCGCGACCGTGACAGTGCCTGTGAAATCTGCACATTGTTCTCACCATTCAGCATATGGGCCAACACCTCCTGTTCCCGACGCGTCAGACCCAGCGGATGCGAACGGGCAACGCCGTAGTGTCCACGACGGCGGCGCGGTTGTTTGACCGCGACTCCCGTTGCGTGCGCCACGCGCCGCACCTTTTCCATCAGCGCGCCGGCACCCATGTCATGTGCGCTCGCCATTACGCCGGAGAGCCCGGCGGCCGTATGTGAGCCGACATCCTGCAATCGGCAAACCTCCGCCGCGTGCGGCACGCCGAGAGCCGACCACGCTGCCGCGGCGGCAGAGAGCTTACCTTCCAGTTCCAAACGGTAAGGTTCCGGCACATCCAGCCCCGTCGGCGGCATCGTTCCGGTCAAGCGCGTATTCCACACTGTGAGCTCGCCCAGGTTCCACGGATGCATCGCGTCTGCACCGGCGTCGTTCAACACAGAGACCTGCGCCTCTGCGCGCGCACAATCGTCATTGAGCCAGCCGAATTCCACCAGCGCCAAGCGCACCGGAACCACGTACTGCAGCTCGTCGGTTGCCATGGCTTCTTCGAGCGCACGTTGCAACAGGTCAGCCGCGTCCGCCTTGCCAAGCCGCATATGCGCTTTCGCAAGCACAATCAGTGCGGGTAGATGCATCAACAGCGTTAGTCGCTCCAACTTCATGACACCGGCGGCAATCGTTGCCGCATCCTCCAGGCGCCCCTGCTCCAACCGAAGCTGTGCCTGCCGTCCAATCAGATAGTGTGTCCAGGCATCGAGGTCGTGTTTGGAGTCGAACGTGAGACCCTCGTTAAGTACCCGCTCGGCCAGGTCGAAGTCGCGAAACTCCACACCATACTCGGCAAGATTGGTGTACACGCGCGCGGCATGCTCGTGCTGGTCGCGTTCGATGGCCATCTGAAGACTCGTTTCAAGCATCGCACGCCCCCGTTCGTTGCCGCGGAAAAGCAGCGCCGTGCCCACGTTGTTGAGTGCGTGAATCTTTACGTCGTCGCTGCCCAGTTCTTCCGCCAGCGCGAGCGCGCGCTCACCCCATTCCACGGACTCGTCCATCCGATCGTTCAGCATGTGAAGCTGAGATCTCAGGCTGTACGCCATTGCGCGTTCTTCGGACACAGGCGTGCTCTCCAGCACCCGAATTGCCTCGTCAGCGAAGCGATTCGATTCCACGGACTCGCCGCGATACCAGTACGCTCGCGACAGCCAGCGCAGATTCTCGCCAACCTTATCCATACGTCCGAGCGCGCGCCAAAGCGTTATTGCGTGCCGACGGGCCTCAATCACCTTCTCATCCACCTGCAGCGCAAGGCCCGCTTCGTAGGCCCACCGCTCATACAGCAGCGCTGCTTGCTCCGGCTCCGCGTCATCCACAAATGTGAGCGCCGTAGAAAGGTGCGCGGCCGCTTCGCGATGCGAACCTACCGACGCTGCATTTGCAGCCGCGCGCGCCCCGTACGTCAGCACGTCCTGCGCGCTACGGCCTTCGGCCGCGTGATGCACAATCTGGTCGCTCAATCCGCCAACGCCCATCCGATCCATTGATATCAACGCGTCAGCAATACGCTGATGTAGTCTCACCCGCCGTGCCAGCGGCAACCGCGCAAGCGTTGCAAGGCGCGCAAGTTCGTGGCGGAACCGCAATCCGGAACCCGTTTCCAGTAACAGTCCGCGCTGAACGGATTCGTGAATCCACTGATCGGCCTCGGTCCCGAACAGTGCTTCCAGCAGCGCCGACGTTACCGGATTGGGCACCACGCTCAACGTTTCCAGAAAAGCGGTGACGTCTGGGTCGAGCCGCATGAGGCGTGCATTGACCGCGTCCTGCACCGACGACGGTACTAACGCGCCGTCCGCACCCGAACCTGCCAGCAACTCGGTGACGAAGAACGGGTTGCCGCCCGTTACTTCATACAACTCACGCGGATTCATCGACGCTTGCTCCGCCATCCGGGCAACGCCCTCCGGCGACAGCGGCTCCAGATGAAGCCGATGGGTATCCGCCGTAGGCAGGTCGCCCAGCAGGCTGAGCATCGGATGCCCGTCCGTAACTTCATCCGCGCGGAAGCTCAGCACCAGCACCGTGCCGAGAAACGCGATCCGCCGCCCCAGAAACTTCAGCAGATCGAGCGTTGCGTGATCCGCCCAATGGGCATCTTCCACAATCACCACCGCCGGGCGCTCGTCGCCCGCCAGCCACTCCAGCAACCCAGCGTAGATCTGCGCGGATGGTGCACCGGCGGACAACAACGCACGGAGCTGCGGCCCCACCTGCAGCGCCATGTCGAGGATCGGGCCGAGCGGCCGGGGCGTGAACAGCGCGTCACAGCCACCCCTCAACACCCGAACGCGGGCATCCAGCGAATCCTGAAACGCATCGAGCAGCGTGGTTTTGCCGATTCCGGCCTCCCCCGATACAAGAGCCACGCTCCCACGACCGCCACCCGCGCGCTCCACCAACGCCTCAAGCGCCGCGAGCGCTCCGTCGCGTTCGTAAACCCCCGATTTTCCACGCGATTCTGCGTTCATTGCCCAGCTGCCCGTACGCTAAGACAGATGCTATCACCAAAAACTAGGTATGCCGCATCCCCAAAATTAGGTATACGCCCCCACGCGGCTGACGCACAGGTCGTCTACTTTCTTTACTCGAGTGTCAGGCGGCGGAACCAGGGAGGTTGAATCCGCAGGGACAGGTCGCGTTCACGGACGAGCTCTAAAACAAACGGATTCTTGCGAGCGCCGACGCCGGGAAACAGTCAACGGATGACGCACCTGCAGCGCGGGACCGCCTGACGCTCGAGTTTCCAGATTAGGCAGGTAGGGGTGGCCGGGCAGAGGCAAGGGACGACATTGTTGCGGCCCGGACCTGGCGCTCCGCGCTTCCCTCGCTCGGTCGTTCTGCCCTGCGGTCAGCCCGCCTCGTTCGGCAGCCCCGGCAATGCCGCCCCAACGCCCTCCCTTGCCTCTGCCCTACCCCGTCATGCGATCCCCGCAAACACGAGCGTCGTCTGAGATTGGAGTGGACCGGTAGCGAGCTGAGGACCGGAGCCAGAGGGCCCGGCAGCAAGAAGTTGATAGGAAGTCGAAGCCGTTCCCGAACGCAGCTGGATGAATGGTGTGAGGAGCGTGCTGGGCCAGGCGAGGTGACGACGTTGGAGCGGCATTGCCGGAGTTGCCGAACGAGGCGGGCTGACCGCAGGGCAGAACGACCGAGTGAGGGAAGCGCGGAGCGCCAGGTCCGGGCCGCAACAATGTCGTCGCCTTCGCTGGACCCGCCACACACCAACCCATTTCCAAAAAGTGGCAATCTACGCGAATGAACTCCGATCTTGCTTCATTTGACCCCACGCAACGCGTGCTTGCCGAATACGATCCAGCGCTCGAACTCGTATCCGTTGAACCACTGCCCGGGGGCAGCAGCTCCACCATGTCGCACCTCGCAGTTCGTGATCCATCCGGAGCCATGCGTACGCTGGTGATGCGGTGTTTCGCGCCGGACCGGGCCCGTGGGCGTGCGCGTGACGAATTCCGACTGCTGCAAACACTCCAACAGATAGGTTTCACGCAGCTGGGCGTGCCCGAACCATTGCACTTCTCGCCGGCTCCCGTCGACGCGCATAGTCGCAGTCCCGCATCGCACACCTGCATGCTGCTGACGTACGTTGCAGGTATTGCCGACCCTTCTACGTTCGCGAGCACTGCGCACATAGAAAACGCGGCCGCGACGCTTGCCAACATTCACCGGATCGATGCCTCGACGGTTCCGTTTTTACGCACGTTCGACGAACACGTTGTGGCGCGGTCTTCCGCGATGTGCGACGACCCGGCTATTCCAGCCGCACATCGGAACGCCGCTCAGATGCTCACGGAGGGCTGGCCGTTGCCAAGTGAGGGCACGCCCGCGTTGCTGCACGGCGACTATTGGCCCGGCAATCTTGTATGGCACCGCGACGAGGTCGCCTGCGTACTCGACTGGGAGGACGCGATGGTGGGCAATGCCTTCGCAGACTTGGCCAACGCCCGCCTGGAGTGGCTTTGGGCGTTCGGCGAATCAGCGATGACAACGTTCACCGATGCGTACTTCAGCGCGACCGCCACCGGAGACGACCGCGCCACGCGCCACCTATTGCGCTGGTTCGACCTTACCACCGCACTCAAACCGAGCTTCCTGCACTACGACTGGGCAGACCCTTCCGACGCGCCTCGGCTCCGCGAAATACACGCGCGGTTTCTGGCGCACGCGCTGGAACGTGTGCGCTGATTTGGACATCGGGATGCGGGCGTCCGCGGGGCACGCACGACCGACGGAGGGAACGGCGTTAGGGCGGCATTGCCGGGGCTGCCGAACGAGGCGGGCTGACCGCAGGGCAGAACGACCGAGCGAGGGGAGCGCGGAGCGCCAGCACCGGGCCGCAACAACGTCGTCCCTGCGTCGGGCGGCCCAATCAACACTGACACCGGCTCCCGGTTACAACCCCACGCCTACCGTCAGTCCCACAAGCCGCGGCTCCACCAGAAACACGTTGGTAAAGAACGCGGACGTCGGGTCCGTACTGTAGATTCCTGTAATGTTGTCATCGTCTTCGATGTTCTGCACGAACGCACGCGCAAACCAACGTTCGTCCTTGCCCGTGAGTTGTACCTGCGCGTTGATCACGTCCCACGACGGAATGCGATCCATCTCGCGGTTGAACGTGCGGGCAAAGTTTTCATCCTGCCAGTAGTAGTCCACGCGGCCCGACAGCGTCATGCCGTTGTCGAAGAAGTGCGTGTACTGACCGCCGAGGCTGACCGTCCACTTCGGTGCCTGGATCAGTTCGTTGCCTTCCAGATTCACGGTAATGCCATCTGCAAAGGTGTAGCCGAAACCGGGCGCAATCGCCTGCAAGCCTGCGCAAACAGACAATGCCGTCTCCGCGAAGCCCGGCGTCTCCGGAATCGTCAAACCTCCGCCCAGGTCTGCGCCCGTGGGAATGTAGGCCACACCTGCATCCGCCAGCGCGCCCAGCAATCCCGCGTTCTGCAGAACCGGCCCCTGGCCATTGTGTTCCAGCACGCAGTGCGCTGTGTTCGTAAGGTCTTTGATGGTGGTTACGTCGTCGCGTCCTTGCGCCGGATCTCTGGGATCCAGAGAGTCGAGTGACCCAAGCTCCGTGTCGAGAAAAGACACGGATGCGTTGAACAGCCAGTTCTCGTTCGGCGCCAGGAAGAACTCCGCTTCCACGCCCCAGATGTCGGCATCTACGTTTTCGTTGATAGACGTGCGATTCTGGATCTTACCGATCTGCATGTCGCCGTAGTCGTAGAAGAATGCGGAGAAGTTAGCCTGCAACCGGCTATCGAAAAGCGTGTTCTTCATACCTATTTCGTACGCATCGATGTTCTCGGACTTGAACAACTCCGGTGTGTTCGGAAACAACGTGGTGTCGATGGCGGGATTGATGCCGCCGCCCTTATAGCCTTTGGAATAGGACGCATAGATCAATGTGTCGTCGCTCCAACCCACGTCCGGCGTCCAGTCGACAACGATACGCCCGGTCCACTCGTCAAAAGACAGGCTCTCCTCGCGCCTCGCCTGAAAACCGGGTTGGTTGGGTGCCGCATCATAGGCGCCGTCTGCGGCGGCAACCTCGGCAAGCTGAAGCACATCGCTTATCGGCGTTAGCGTTCCGTCGGAGCCCGGATAGAACACGGTGCCATCCGTGGTATCCACAATCGTGAGGAAGTTCCACAACACCTGGCCGTCCACTACTGACTTCTTGTCCTTGGTGTAGCGCAGACCGAAGGTCAACTTCACGGTATCCGACACTTCCCAGTACGCCTCACCAAACCCGGCCCAGGACTCGAGGTCGTAGTCGTTGGTGGGGTTGTTGAACATTGGCGGCCCAAGCGACGCGAAGCCTGAAGGCACGCCGAACGCGGCGGCGGTGGCGTCGCCTCCAGCGAGTAGCAGGCCCGGGTAGTCGAGTCCCGGTGCGTTTACGAAGTAATGAAACGTCCCTTCGTACTCTATATAGGATCCCGCGAGCATGAAGTTCCACGGGCCATCCAGATTGGTGTTGAATCGCACCTCCGCGCTGTACTGATCGCCATCCACAATCGACACGTCGTCTGCGGTGTGTGCTCGGTTGGTTTGAAAGAAACTGCCGCGCAACCCGCCGAGCGACCGATTCGGATTACCCGTGGGTATTGACGTCCACAGAGGACCACCATCACTGGTATTGAAGAAACCGCATGCGTTGGGGTTCACCGCGCAGAAGCCCTCGGGAATTGCCGCGGTACCCGACTCACCGGCAATGGCGTTGTAGTCCTGTCGCGACTCCACCTTACTGTCCTGATACGCACCAAGCACGTTCACCGTGAGCCACTCGTTCAGATCGTGTTTGATCTCGATCATCAGAAACGTCTCGTCTGCCTCGTACGACGGATCGTTCAACGAGCGCACGTCCCGAAGACTCGCGGGATTCACATTCGTGTTCTCAAAACCGAAGTATTCATAGATTCCGAGCGGCCCGAATACCAGATCAGACGCGAGCAGGCTGCCGAGCGTAGCGAACGGGTTCAGCGCTTCCGTCTCGAGCGTGGTGGGCAAGCACCCGAGGATCGGACTTGGATCCTGATCACACAGCTGCTTCTGACTGCGGCTGCGCGTGCTGTCCTCTTCGAAGTAGTGGCCAATGATGTCGATAGTAGTGCGCTCGGTGGGCTCGATCCGCAGAGACCCGCGAACCGACCACTGGTCCCGGCTGTCGATGTCGTTGCCGGTAACCAGGTTGTCGGTGTACCCGTCGCGATCCAGGTAGATGCCCGCAATGCGCGCCGCCATGTAGTCGTTGATGGGTATGTTCAGCGCACCCTTCGCTTTGCGATGGTCGTAGTTGCCGAGCTGGACTTCGCCCACCGCCGCCATCTCCCCAATCACCGGGCGAACCGTCTTCAAGTTCACCGCTCCGCCGGTAGCATTGCGCCCGTACAGCGTACCCTGCGGCCCTCGCAGAATCTCTACCTGCTCCATGTCGTAATACTCGGTCTCGAAAATGCGCGGCGAGTTCAGATACACGTCGTTCACGTGCATGGCTACGCCGGAGTCCGCGCTCGCCGCTACCAACAACGTGCCTATGCCGCGTATCTGAAAGTTATTGCCCGAAAAATTCGTTTTGGTATACGACACATTCGGCACGTTGAACTGCAAATCACTGAATGTATCTATCTGGCGCGCTTCCAGCGCCTCCATATCGAACGCAGACACACTGATTGGCACATCCTGAAGACTCTCAGCGCGCTTCTGCGCGGTAACCACAATTTCTTCGATGGCCGCAAACCCATAACCAGGCAGCAACACCACGAACAAGCAGGCGAGCGGCCGCACACAGCCGCGTACGCGATCATAAATCGTCATTGGAAACTCCCCATGAATCTCTGCGAAATCCGCACATGCGGCGCAATCTTGAAATCACCACCAGCCTCTCCAAAGGCGGTTCCAAAAATTCTAGTCGCGGGTATTCGTATCGGGCAAAAAGTCTTGTAGGACGGTCGAACAATGCAGCGGCAGAGCGTCAGCAGATCCTGTACCTGGCAGCGCGGGCGGACTTACGCCATGATCGCTTTGTCGGACACAACGGAGCCCATGATGAACCGATTACGCCCCACCGCGTTGATACCCGCAAGAATCCTGTCTGTGCTGGTAGTGTTGAGTTGCGCCGGTACAGCACTGGCTGCAGGCGAGGAACCCGTGGACGGGATATTCAACTATCGAAGCTACAGCGATGACTTCGCAAGTTCCGGCCAACCGACCGAGTCGCAGATTCAGGGCTTACCGAAGGAAGGGTTCCAGCGGGTGGTCTACATCGCCTTCTCCGACCAGGAACGCTCGCTACCCAACGAAGATCGGCTGGTGAAGGAACTGGGCATGGAATACGTTCACATTCCCGTGGACTGGAACGCCCCGACGCCAAGCGATTTCGCGTTATTCGCCGGCGCCATGCACCGCTCTCCCAAGAAGACACTATTGCACTGCCAAGCGAATTACCGCGCTTCAGCGTTCGCGTTCCTGTACCGCACCATCTTCGAGAACATACCCGTGGCGCAAGCCAAAGCCGACATGAACGATGTGTGGGTCCTTAACCAGACGTGGACCGACTTCGTGCACAACACACTGTCAGCGCACGACATAGACCCGAACTGCGACGGCTGCGATTGGACAACCAAAGAGTACGAATGAACCGCCACTTACGATCACGCGCCGCCGCCGAGCGACGGAACAAGACCCCGGTATAGAACCTCCTTACCGTGCTCGACCTCCAACGCGACGCGCTCCGACTTCGGAAGGCTGCGCGCAACCAGTGCGTAGGAGTGGTCGAGCATTCCCCGGAGATCGCCGTCGGGAACTGAATCATCCAGTATCACCGTGTTCCAATGCGTCTTGTTCATGTGGTAACCCGGAACCACACTGCTGAAGAAATCACGGAGGGCCAACGCATGCTCCGGATCGCATTTCAGATTGGTTCGGGCTACCCCGCTCTCCCATCCGAGCGTAGCGAACATCTTCTTACCGACCTTGTAGACGCGCACGTCCGGACCAAAGGGGTAATCGAGCCACGCGGCCGGTTTGGCGAGCAGGTATTCGTGCACCGAATCGTCAGTCAACGTCGGTCTCGTATGTTGAGGGGACGTAGTTGAGTTTAGCGCAGCTTGTCGGGCGGCGCGCTGGCCGAACGAGTACTTTGGCACTCCATTGGTGCTAAGCTGTCGCGCTCAACACACGTTCGGCTGGCGGCAACGCAATACGAAAGCGGCAATGCGGTCATTGCAACATCTCACGTCCGATCGTTGCCAGGGGCCTGCAGATGGTTTTTAGATCCGCGATAGCTTGGTGGTATTGGTTGGTAATCGTAAGCGTAGCCGGGGTTTTGTATTACTCGACGCTCGCGGTCAGTCAATCCGGGACAGCCCTCGCATACTGGATAATGGCACTGTCTTGGCTGATGGGGCTAGGCCTTCCAATTTGGCTTGCTCTATCTACCCGCTATATTGTCGACCGAAAGATGCTCGTCGTGCGATCTGGCCCTTTCCGCTGGAGGATAGAACTGTCTGCGATTCGCGAAGTTGTGCCAACGCGCAACCCGCTTTCATCACCGGCATTATCCCTCGATCGACTTGAAATAAGATATGACAATCACCGGTCTCTGATGGTCTCCCCTAGGGATAAGGATGGATTCCTCAAAGCCATTCAGCAAACGTCTATCGACTCGTTGGACTGCCAGGGCTAACGGCCACTTCGAGGTAACCAATGGTCTCTTGGGTAGAGAGATTACTTCAAAACCTCTCCTTCTCGTCATACCAATAGGCGTGAACAAGGTTCTTGTACGAGCCGTAGCGAAAAGGTATCCACGCGAGCATCCTGAACATGTGCCAATCACCGTGGCTATCAAACTTACGCGTAGACACAACCGCTGGAGTTTCCGTCGCTAGAACCGTGCGGAGTCTCCGTTTCGTTCCAACCTTTCGCATAGCACGAAAAAACGCGACGTCCTCTGCGTATTGTCTTTTCTCGTTGTAGCCCCCTACCTCGTGGAAAGCGTCCGCTTCGCAGAAAACCATTCCAGCACCTACCCCAGCCAGCCTCGTTAGGCCACGCACCAGAATTTCGGTTGCCCGAATACCCATAGAGTAGCGTTCAGGCACCCATCCAGTGGCGCCGCCGACTACTTGTCCAGTGCGCAGCTCAGCGTCAATGGCATTGAAAGACTGAGGGTGTACGACAATGTCTGCATCAACAAAGCAGAGTACATTACCGCTAGCAACAGCAGCTCCGCCATTGCGAGCGGCCGCAATCGAACGCTTCTCAACATCGACAACGAGAGCACCCCGTTTCGCGGCGATTGACGCTGTGGCGTCCGTCGATTGATTGTTCGCGACAATTACCTCTATTGCGTCTCGTTGATCCGAATACAACGCACGCGCCCGGTCGATCGACCCCAAAAGCTTTGGTAAGTAGTCCTGCTCATTGTAAGCCGGGACCACAACGGAAAATTTGTTCACGAATCGAGAATCTGCAGTTTCGTTTCGCCACACTCGCAACCTAGGCAAGAGATTGCAACCTGATAGTCAGCTCTCCATTTACCTCATGGAACCGCGGCCCGATAGATTCGCAGCCATGCTTCAACTCTCGAAATCAGCAGATCGAATCCGCCGGTACGAACAGCAACCTGTACGCGACACATCAACCACCGTCCCTGCCGAGCCGCGTGACGGCGGCGATCAGGAGTTCAACGTTCCCAGAAATATCAACATCGCACTCCTCCGCTACGGAAATGGCCCTACAAAGGCTAGCCCGACCCCCTTCCAACGGTTACGCTGCGACCCATGACCCGAATACTCGCCTTCTTGATACTAACTGCTTCCTGCTGGCCTACTTCCACAGTTGCAAATCCTCCCGACAGAGCCGATTTCGTTGGAATCCTAGAGATCCGCTTTCACGACGGCGTTACTGATGCGATATCGCTGAAGACCCCGCTGGAGCTCCGGCTAGAACCTACAACGAGCGCACGTTCCCTTGGCGCAATCAAAAACATAGACGCAGCAGAGACGTTTGAATGGAGTTACGAATCGATTGGCATTGGCGTGTACGGCTACACCCACGACGGCGATAACGCCTGGTACAGAATCTACATACCAGAGAAACGCCAGTACGCCTGGATTGTGGGACGAGATGGCTTCGTGTTTCGAGGATTGTCGCAATTGGTTACTGACTCCTTGTCCTATATGACAAGAAACTGGGATCGACTTGTTTACTCGGACCCGACAGTGCCTGGAAGCGCCACAGCACTCGAAACAGCCGACGATGAGGTGGCAATTGAGATCGCGAGTAGTACTCGTATCGGCGGAAGAATCTGGCTGTTGGTTGTAGTTTTAGAAGAAAGCCCATGTACCTCAGCTGAAGCGCCAGCGGTTCTGGGATCCGGTTGGGTCCCGGCGTTATCGGAGAAAGGGTTGCTCAACGTGTGGTTCTACTCGAGAGGCTGTTGAGCGCCGCGCGCACGGCGCCAGGAGAAAGTCACAATCAAGATAAGCTACCAGCTCCTCGGTTACGCAGGAGATCAGCGGGCTGCCTAACATCAACCACCCACAACCATCATGACCCTCGAACTCTGGACACTCCTCGCAGCCTGCTTCTGGGGCATTGTTCACCTGTCCGCTGCGTCGTTCGCCTTCAAAGCGCAGGTTGGCAACGAGTATTCGGTAGGCCCCAGAGACAAAAACCTGCAACCCTCGGGCGTCGCCGGTCGGTTGCATAGGGCCCAGCAGAACTTTCTTGAGACCTTCGCCATATTCGCGGCGTGCGTGCTTCTGGTGCACCTAACTAGCGCCAACGGTTCGCTCAGTTACTGGGGATCAATCCTGTATCTGGTCGGCAGAGTCCTCTTTCTGCCGCTGTACGCGTGGGGCGTACCCTGGTTGCGGACGCTCAGCTGGAATCTTGCTACGCTCGGTTTGGTACTCGTCGGTGCGCAGGTAGTAGTCGGCAATCTTTAGCGGGCGTGCGGCAGACGACGGGGACAACGTTGGCGCGGCACTGCCGGGGCGGCCGAACGAGCCGGACTGACCGCAGGGCAGAACGGCGAGTGAGGGAAGCGCGGAGCGCCAGTGCCGGGCCGCAACAACGTTGTGGCCTTCGTCTGACGTAAACCCACACAACAGATTCACCTAACATGAGCGAACCAACCCAACCCGACTACCTGAACGGCAACATCGAAGGCTGGCAGGCTGACGCGAAGAACTATGTCGCAGCCGGCGAACACGCATGGGCGTCCGAACCCGCCTGGGGTATCTGGCAGATTCCGGATACCGACGTAGGTCTTCTACCCGCCAGCATGGTCGGCAAGCGCGCGATTGAACTCGGTTGCGGCACCGCCTACGTGTCGTGCTGGATGCATCGTCGCGGGGCAGACGTCGTCGCCATTGATCCAACGCCGAATCAACTGGCCACCGCCCGTCGTCTGCAACAGCAGCACGGTTTGCAATTCGACATTCGGGAGGGGTATGCAGAAGCCGTGCCGTTGCCAGATGCGAGTTTCGACTTCGCCATCTCTGAATACGGTGCGGCGCTGTGGGCGGATCCCTACGCATGGATTCCCGAAGCGGCCCGCTTGCTGAAACCCGGCGGCAAGCTCACGTTTTTAACCAATGCACCGCTGTTCGTGATGTGTGCACCGGACTACGACGCCGACGGGCCGGTGCGGCGAGAGCTACTGCGCCCCTATTTCGGTATGCATCGGATCGTATGGCCCGACTATCCCGAACAAACCGAATTCAATCTTCCGCACGGCGAGTGGATTGCGCTGTTGCGCGACAGCGGTTTCGCAATCGAGCGGCTGGTGGAGCTGAAAGCGCCAGCCGATGCCACCACGCGTTATCCGTGGGCCGACCCCGAATGGGCCGCACGCTGGCCGAGCGAAGACGTGTGGGTTGCGGTTCGGCAGAGCTGAACGCAACCTTTCTTTCGGCAGAGACTACAGATTGTTTTCGTAATCGTGCGCCACAGCAGCATCCAGCGCATCGGCAGCGGCCTGGTCTGTGTTGTTATATGTCGCATACATAGCGCCGAAGGATATTCGTTGGTCCTCCGGCCATGTGTCGGGTTTCCAGAGACCGGATCGAATGAACGCCTTGGCACAGTGGAAGAAACACTCGCGCACGTGGACGCGAATAGCTAGCACCGCGGGCTTGCCATTGGCCGCCAGTCGCTCGAGCAGTGCCGGTTCGGTCGTCAATTCGGCGCGGCCGTTGATGCGCAGGGTTTCGCGCGTGCCCGGAATCATGAACAGCAGGCCCACTTCCGGGTTGGCCAGAATGTTCAGATGGCCGTAGGCGAGTTTGTTGCCCGGCCGGTCCGGAACAACCAGCGTATGTGCATCCTCCACCAGCGCAAACCCGGGCGCGTCGCCCTTTGGGGATGCATCCACCCGACCGTCGGCATCCGCCGTACACAGCACGGCAAACGGCGACCTGGCTAGGAAATCGTAAGCAAAGTCGTCCATCTGCGAGCGGTTCTTCTCCTGAAGACCCGGCACCTCGTCTCCGATCACCGCACGCAGCTGGGCTTCCGTGCGAATCACATGCTCCGACATCGTGTTGCCCCTTCACCTTCACCTTACGCCCCGATGCTACGTTACCTGCGAAGGCCGAACAACGCGGCCGTGCGTCGCGTATCATGCGCCGCTCTATGTTTTCCAACGCACTACAACGACTGGACGCCATGCTGAGGCCGTCCGGCAAGGTGTTCTATGGCTGGTGGATCGTGCTCACCGCGGGTGGTGTGCAGTGGTTTTCCGCATTGCTGTGGATGTCGTCCTACGGCGCCTACGTCGTACTGCTTCAGGAGGAATTCCAATGGAGCAAAGCGCTGTTGTCCGGTGCGTTCGCGCTAACCCGGATCGAAAGCGGCATTCTGGGTCCACTGCAAGGTTGGCTGGTGGACCGCTTCGGGCCACGCCCCGTACTGAGCGTGGGCATGGCGCTGTTCGGACTCGGCTTCATCATGTTCAGCCAGGTTCAGTCCATTCTCACCTTCTACGGTGCGTTCTTCATGATCGCGCTCGGCGCGAGCCTCGGTGGGTATGCAACGCTCATGGTTTCGCTGGTGAACTGGTTCAACCGCCATCGCGCCACGGCCGTGTCGTGGTCGCAGCTCGGCTATTCCCTGGGCGGATTGTGCGTGCCGCTGCTGGCCATTGCGCTCGAGACCTGGGGTTGGCGCACCGTCGCCATGGCGAGCGGTCTGGTCGTGTGGTTGATCGGCTTGCCTTCAGTGCAGCTCGTGCGGCATCGGCCGGAGGACTATGGCGAACGCGCGGACGGCGTACGCGCAACCGAAGCGGCGCATGCGGATTCCGAGGAGACGGTTCACTTCACCGCACGCCAGGCGATGCGCACGTGGTCGTTCTGGTTGATCTCTCTCGGGCACGCGTTTGCGCTGTTGATCGTATCCGCCGTGCTGGTGCACCTGATACCGCATCTAACGGAAGGGCAGGGATTCAGTCTGGTGGCTGCATCGCAGGTGGTACTGCTGCTCACGCTGTTTCAGATGGTGGGCCAGGCTGCCGGCGGTTTCATTGGCGACCGTTTCGACAAACGGCTCGTATGTGTGGGTTGCATGTTCGCCCATACCATCGGCCTGCTGGCGGTAACCTACTGGCCGAGTTTCATCGGCATTTTCATCTTCTGCGTGCTGCACGGCCTGGCGTGGGGGATCCGTGGACCCATGATGGTGGCCATCCGCGCCGATTACTTTGGCACGCGAGCGTTCGGAACCATCATGGGATTTTCGTCGCTGGTGGTGATGTTCGGTATGTCCGGCGGACCGCTCGTTGCCGGATTTCTCGCAGACCTGCACGGCGACTACCGGTTTGGGTTCACGCTGCTGGCAGGATTTGCGCTGGCGGGATCCATGTGCTTCTTTGCGGCGACGCCGCCGCCGAAGCCACAGACCTGACGCACGCCCGGGCCCACGCCCGCGCGCGTGAACAATAGCGCACCATTTCCTAGCTGTCGAACGACAACCCCTTGCCGCTAAACTCGCACCACGTGTCACGGAGTAAAGCCCATGTCCATTGCGTTCGCGAGTACCCACGAATTGACCCGAATGCTGCGCAACAAGGAGGTCAGCTCTCGGGAACTCACCGAGTTGTACATTGCGCGCATAGAGCGGTTGGACGAAAAGATCAACGCGATACCAATGCGCGACTTCGACGAGGCCCTGAAAGACGCCGATGTGGCAGATCGTCATATCGCCACGAAGGGACCGCTTGGACCGCTGCACGGCATACCCATGACGATCAAAGAGTCCTACAACGTGGAAGGCCTGCCTACCACGTGGGGCATTCCTGATTTCCGTTACAACATCGCGGACAGTGACGCCGAGGTGGTTCGCCGGTTGCGAAGCGCAGGCGCGCACTTCATGGGCAAATCCAACGTGCCGATGAACCTGTCCGACTTTCAGAGCTACAACGACATCTACGGCACCACCAGCAATCCCTGGGACACCAGCCGCTCCCCGGGTGGCTCGTCCGGCGGCGCAGCCGCTGCACTTGCGGCCGGGTTGACGGCACTGGAGGTGGGGTCCGACATCGGCGGCTCCGTTCGCAACCCGGCGCACTACTGCGGCGTTTTCTCGCACAAACCCACCTGGGGCATCGTGCCGATGCAGGGGCATGCACTACCAGGCATGCTGGTGCCACTCGACCTCGCCGTAGGCGGCCCGATGGCGCGAAGCGCCGAAGATCTGGCCCTTGCGTTGGACGCGATCGCTGGGCCGGAACCGCTGAACGCGCACGGCTGGCGGCTCAACCTGCCACGCCCGGAATACTCATCGTTGAAAGACTTCCGGGTGGCGGTGTGGGCGGACGACCCCATAGCACCCGTAGCACAGGAAGTAGCAGACCGCGCCCATGCGCTGGCGGACCAGCTGGCTAAAGCTGGCGCAACGGTGTCGGATTCCGCCCGCCCGGCCATCGATCCACAGCAGAGCCATGCCACCTACATCTACATGCTGAACGGTGCGCTCGCGGCCGGAATACCGGATGACCAACTCGAGGAAATTGCGTCCCACGCCGGTACCCTCGACCCCGCGGACAAGAGCGACCGCGCCAATATGACGCGAGCGGCCGTACAACGCCACGCCGAGTGGTTACACCGCAACACCGAGCGCGAGCGCCTCCGCTATGTGTGGCGCGACTTTTTTAAGGACTGGGACATATTGATCTGCCCGCCTGCGGCAACGCCGGCGTTTCTGCACGACCACTCGCCTATGGATTCCCGCGAACTGACTGTAGATGGAATTCAGCAACGCTTCTTTCAGCAACTCTGGTGGGCGGGCCTCGCCACCGTCAGTTATCTGCCGAGTACAGTGTTCCCAACCGGGCTGTCCCATCAGCAACTACCAATCGGGTTGCAGGCGGTGGGCGCAGAATTCAGCGACTACCTATGCATAGAGTTCGCACGCCTCGTCAGCCGGGAGATGGGCGGTTTCATACCGCCCCCGGGCTTCGACGCGTAAACACGCACCAGAATCGGCCGACGTCACCGTCGGCTGTCTACGTTCTCGTCCCAGTTCTTCGCGCAGTGAAAGGGTCGGCCTGCTGGTGCATCCGCAAACTCAGAGTCGATCGACATCGCCCACAGCCCCGGGTTGTTGTACATGGTTTTCACGGCACCCGCGTACTGCTGCGTGCCAAGCAAGTAATCTACGATCTGATCACGCGTGGTCGCGTCATGGCACAAACCAAACGTCGACCGGCTGTTGACCATTGCGTCGATCGCCGCTCGCGGCCCGTCGGCGAGGGCGGCGAGTTCCCGCGCAACCTGGCCCTGGTTGAAGTGCGCGTTAATCTCGGTAAGTGCCAGCTCCACCTGCTCCAGTTGCCCTTTGGCTTTTTTCAGATGCTGCAGATCATGACAATGCGTTAGTTCGTGTGCAATTACACACGCGAGATTAGGTGCGGGTACGTTATCCGCGGGCCCGAGCCGAAGCTCCAGGCCGGCCACCGCTTCTCCATACGCACCCAGGTTCGGGTCATACACCCCTTTCACCGATCCCAGCAGAGGATCGTTCAGAATGGCCTGGCCCGTTGTTGTCCGCAGCAACAGCTCCAGACCCGGTTTGTGCGCCTCGGGTACCGTAATCATGCCGGGACAATGTGCTTCCGTTTGCGAGCCACTATGCCTTCCAGAACTCCAAGGAACTCCACACCATTAGTCCGTCCGACGCACAGTATAGAGCGGAATCGCGAGTACAAGAATCCAGTCACGGAGCGCGCACTTACCCTTACAGCGGTGCCACCGGGTCTAGCGCAACCTTGTTTACACATTTGTTAGGCCGTGTTCAGCAACCGTTGTGCTCCGGCTCGCAACAATACCCCTAAGTTTCCGATCCGGAACTTTGGGGGAATCATGAATCTTGCAACAGTGAACCGCCTGGTAACCATCGCGTCCGTCGGCATTCTGCTGACGCTCGTTCTGTGGGTCATGAGCCTTACCTGAACCGCCATTCGCCTGTACCACGTCACGCTTCAATGCGCATCTCGCGGCCTATCTCTTGCAATTCGTCATATTTGGGAATATATTCCCACAATAACTAGATTGGGAATATTTTCCCATGGCCGATCGGGCAACAGACCTGAATGCAGAACAGCGCGTGCTTCGCGCCGCCATGCGCGTGCTGCGTCCACTCGTGCGCTTTCTGCTGCGCCACGGCATCGCTTCTGACGCGTTCACCGAACTCGCACGCAAAGTCTATGTCGACGTGGCCGACAAGGAATTTGCCATTGAAGGGAAGCGTCAAACCGTATCCCGCATATCGGTCGTCACCGGATTGAACCGGAAAGAAGTTGCGCGCCTACGCGAGCTCCCGGGCCCCGTCGCCGACGATGAGCTCTGGCGTAACCGCGCGCAAACGGTCCTGAGCGCTTGGTTGACCGATCCGCAATTCCTCGACCGCAAAGATCACCCGCTCGACCTGCCGTTCGCGAACAGCGAGCCGAGCTTTACCGATCTGGTAAAGAAGCACAGCGGTGACATGCAGCCCCGCGCCGTCGCCGACGAGCTGCTGCGCGTAGGGGCAGTCGAAGAAACACCGTCGGGCTTCCGGATGACCCGGCGCGGCTACGAGCCGACCGAAGATCAGCAGGCCTTGATCGATATGCTGGGCACGGACGCTGCAGAGCTCCTGGTAACGCTGGACCACAACGTGCATGCGGATGCCTCATCGCGCCTGCTTCAGGGCAAGGTGTCCTACGACAACATCCACCCTGACGACGTTGCCGAGTTTCTGGCGCTGTCCAAACGCCAGGCGCGCAACCTGCTCGAGGAACTGAACCACTGGCTAGCCGAGCGCGATCGCGGACCGCTCGCAGACAACCCGGAGTATTCCAGCGAGGCGCCGTACACGCTGGGGCTGGGTGTTTATCAGATACGCATTCCAACCCAAGAGAATCCAAACGCCGGCGTGGAAACGCCCGCTCAACCGAGGAAATCGTAATGAGAGCAACACGACTCATTCTAACGACAGCATGCGTTGCGCTGCTGACTGCCTGCAGCGGCGGCGGTGGCAGCAGTTCCAGCACCCAGGCGGCGCCGGACACGACCGGTACCGCGGGCGGTGGGGGTTCCGACGGTGGCACTACCGGTGGAGACGGCGGCTCCACCGGAGGTGGCTCCACGACCGGCGGTGGATCCGGCGGCAGCGAGGGAGGCAGTGGCATTGGCGTTGGGTTCTCCGGCGGCATCAGCGGCACCGGACTGAATCTGGGAGCGCTGCAGGCGCTGTCATCCGTTGTTGTAAACGACCGGGTGATGAACACAGACGACGCAGTCTTCATCGTGGAGGGTGAGACGTCGAGCCAGGCCGCGCTGACGGTGGGGCAACGGCTCGACGTGATCGGCGATCTCGACGCGCTGGAAGCCGCGGAGGTTCGCTACCGTGCCAACGTGAAAGGGCCGCTCACCAGCCTCACGAACGTAGACGCAGAACTTGGCACCGCCAACGGCGTGGTGCTGGGCCAGCGTTTCGCAATCGACGCCACCACACTCTTCAGCGACGTGACCCTCGAGGCCCTGCAGACCGGTGATCTGTTGGAGGTAAGCGGATTCATCGATTCCACCGGTCGGCTCATTGCATCGTTCGTGGAACTGAAAACCACGCTGGACGAATACAAGGTGATTGGCACGGTCGCTGCGCTCACGAGCAGCACGTTCGAACTCGACCAGCTGCAGGTGGACTATGGCAGCGCAACACTGGACGATTTCGACGGCCAGCCAATTGCCAACGGCGATTTCGTTGAGGTGAAAGGCGCCCCCGGCGACTTCACGAGTCCGGACCAGCTGACCGCCACCAGAGTCGAGTTGTTGCCCATACTCACGGTAACAGGCGATGTCAGGGCCGAGATCGAAGGGTTCATCACCCGGTTTGGGAGCGCGACCGACTTCGACGTGGCCACAACCAACGTCACCACCACGTCGTCGACGGAGTACGTCAATGGCACCGCGGACTCGCTCGGCACCAACGTGAAGGTTGAGGCCGAAGGCACGCTGGGATCAGATGGCACACTGACGGCGACCCGCATCGTGATCAAACCAACAAATGCGATACGCGCCGAAGGTCCCGCTACGGCCATCGATGCAAGCATGCGCGAAA
Source organism: Candidatus Azotimanducaceae bacterium (assembly GCA_965216695.1). GTDB lineage: Bacteria > Pseudomonadota > Gammaproteobacteria > Pseudomonadales > Azotimanducaceae. Next base: position 2,235,712 of record OZ244212.1, read on the forward strand.
TCTCGATGCTGGGCATCACCTTCCTGATGCGCGACCTCACCGAGTTCGACGATTCGAGCTCTGCTGATGTGGATCCGTTGACGCTCAACGACCTCGGCAGCGGCGACTACCTGGAGGTGCGTGGTTACCTGGACGGCACGACCCTTGTGGCAAGCCGCGTCCGCCGCGAAGATCCGAGGGACCGCGCCCGCCTACGCGGCCCGGTCACCGAGGAGGACGCAACAGCCGGTGCCGTAACGATTCTATCGGTGACCGTCACTGGCCAATCCGGTATCACGCAGTTCGAGGACATCAACGAGAACGTGATCACGCAGTCGCAGTTCCACGATCTGGTAGAGATCGGTACCTTCGTAAAAGCAGACTGGGATGTGTTCTCGGACACCAATCAGACCGCCGACGAGCTGAGTATTGAAGACTGATCGATCCCCCTGATCGATACCGGTCGACTCGTCGACCTTCACGGGAGCTTCGGCTCCCGTTTTTTTGTTCACCACCCGTTCGACATGTAGCATTAGGTCCGGATGAATCGGTTGCAGACACCGCTTTCGCGGGCTCTCATGACGACGTTGTTCGCGGGTACCCTCGCCGGCGCGCTGTCGATTCTGGTCGACGCCGGATACGGCACCACCCTGTTCCTGAGTACGCCGGCTTTGGCAGGCTTTGTTGCTGGACTTCGCACGGACACGTGGCACGCGACGCTGTGCGCGATGGCAAGCACTCTGATGATTGCGTTGATGATGCTGATCGTACTCGGCACCGGAGAGACGTTCTGGATCCTGCTTGCATCACCAGTGATTGTCGCAACCGGCCTGCTCGGTGCGTTGGCCGCAAAGGGCTGGCGCAACGCGATCGATGCGTCCAGCGAGTCATGAACAAGAATCGTCACACCGCGGTCCGCGCTGCAACCGCGGATGACCTGTCGCCAATCGCAGACATCCATGTGGCGGCCTGGCACTCGGCGTATAAGGGGCTTCTGCACCCCGATGTACTCGCACGGGCCACCCCCGCGACGCGGCTTCGTTCGTGGCGGCAATGGTTCAGCGATCCGGCAAATTCAATTGCGGTGCTGGACGAAGGCGATTGCATCGTCGGGTTTACAATGACCTGTGCCGCGCGGCCCGTGCTGGCGCCACCACGAAACTACGGCGAGTTGACCCACCTGTACCTTGATCCCCCGTACCAATTCAAAGGCCACGGCCACCGGTTGTTCGAACACGCGAGCGTCTCGATGCGTGAACAGGGCCACGCGGGCATGCTGCTGTGGACACTGGAGCACAACACCACCGCGCGCGCGTTCTACGAACGCCACGGTATGGTCGCTGATGGCGCGCGCAACGACGAACCGGACTGGCTGGGCCCGGGCGTGTTCGAGGTGCGCTACCGCCTGGCATTCAACCGATGACAGCAAGCCCCACTACACCCGCCGATCCGGAACGGGTGGAACGCGTTCTGATCCGATGCCTGCCCGACGCCCGGCTGCATCGAATTCCGCGCAACCCCGACCACCAGCGTATCGTGCTCGGAGTGATCTGCCTCGGGATGCAACGACGCCGAGCCTACGACGAACAACAGATCAACAACTACCTTGGCGCCGAGCTGGCCCGAATGAATGCGCTGGTGGATCACGTAACCTGCCGGCGCTATCTGATAGATCTGGGATTCGTAAAGCGGGATCGCGCCGGTCAGCGCTACATTCTGAACTTCCCCAAGCTCGAGTCGGCGCTGACCTCCGAGGCGCGCACGACCGCCCACCGGCTCGTTGCGAAAGCTCTGAAAACGAACGCCCGGCGCAGACGCCGCGGCCCTCCCTCCGATCAGCGTGCCCGAGATGCCAAGTCGGAGTAAGCTGACGATCGTGATTGAAACAGGCCGTTGACCCATGACCGGTTCCAGAGCCTCTCTGCTAAATCTGTTGGCTGCCGCACTCGTTGGCGCGGGCCTGGCCATCGCCGGCTATTTCATCGGCAACTTCATCGGCAAGGGATTCGTCGACGCACGCGCGCTGGAGCGCACCGTGGTCGTGAAAGGTCTGGCCGAGCGGGAGGTCCCCGCGGACACCGCCATCTGGCCGATTCAGATCATTGATGCGCACAACGACGTAACAACGCTGCTGGAGCGGATCGACCAGCAGACCGCAAAGGTCTCCGCGTTTCTAGCGCAACAGGGATTCGCCGCCGATGACGTGACGGTGGGCGCACCCAATATTACGGACAAGCAAGCTCAGAACTACGGCAACACCAACGTACCGCTGCGTTACTCGGCCACCCGAGTCATCACCGTGTTTGCGAAAGACGTGGATGCAGTACGGAGCGCAAGTACCAATCTCATCGACCTGGGCAAAGAGGGTGTGGTTTTTTCCCAAAACAGCTATGAGTTTCGACCGCAGTTTCTATTCGGTGGACTCAATGACATAAAACCAGAGATGGTGGAAACCGCGACAAAAAACGCGCGCGAAGTAGCAGAAAAGTTTGCCGCTGACTCCAACAGTCGCCTGGGCAAGATCAAAAGCGCACGTCAGGGCCAGTTCTCCATTGCCGACCGAGACAGCAACAACCCGCAGATCAAGCTCGTACGCGTTGTGTCTACACTGGAATACTATCTAGCGGATTGACGCTCGGCCTAACCCAGATGGTTAGCAACCGCTTCGCCCATCGCTTCTTTGGTTTCATAGTGATGCACCGCGTACCCGGCCGCGCGTGCGCGGTCGGTGTGTGACGCAGTATCGTCAATGAAAAGACAATGCGCCGCCGGCCGCTCCAGCACCTCGAGCACCTTGCTAAACGCCGCAGACTCGTGCTTCGTCATGCGTTGCTCGTACGACAAAAACACGCGACGAAACATCGCCTCGTCCACCAGACCGCTACGGATAGTGTCCCAGTGTTCCGCGTTGGTGTCTGAAAGCACATAAAGATCAGCCGCGCCGTTCAGATCCACCAGATAGTCGTGCACCCAATCCCGCTTGCGCAACCCGCCGTTCCACGTGCGTACGCAGTCGTCGTAGCTGCGCCCGTAGCCCAACGTTTTCAACGAGAAATACAGATCGCGCACCGTGTGCACGCCTTCCGAAATCAGCAGGCTGTCCAGCAACTCCGAAAGCTGCTCCACGTCCGTGCCGTCCCGGCACGCCTTGGCGTACCCCTTGAGCACCCACTCGCGGTCGTAGTCCACGAGCACACCACCCAGATCGAACACGATGGCTTTTTCAGGCATTCCGCTCTTCCTTTTCCATTGAATTCTCGCCCGCCACGTCTTTACCTGGCTGGCGGCCGGGCACGCGGGCAACAAACAAGGCCCAGCCGAGCGAAGCTCGATCGAACTGCAGGTGGTTGCGGCGCATGGTTTCGTGCCGTTCTCTGAATTCAGCGTACTTCGGATGCTCGGTATTCTCCTGCAGCCATTCTTCCGCCGCGCGCCAGTGCAGGCTTTCATAGCGGTCCCAATCGTCGAGCAAGGAGTCGATCAGCCCGATCAGTGACAGGCCGTCGCGATTGAACCGCTCACAGGTTTCTACAAGAGAACGCTCCGCACCGCCGGCGAAGTGCTGGGCCGATTCCGGCGGTAGCTCGCGCGGGTTGTGTGCATAGATGTCGCCCACCGCTATCACACCACCCGGCTTCACGAGGGGTAGAAGCCAGTCCAGCATCTCCTCGAACGTGCCGATCGCGAATGACGCACCGATGCACATGGCCACGTCGAACGATTGGGGTGCGCCCACAAACGATGCCGCCGGACCCTCCACAACGTTCAGCACACCGGGCGCGCCGCCGTCGCGCCAGGCATTCATCGCTTCACGCACCCACGTACCCCGAAGTTCCAGACCTACCGCGTCCACCGCGTGGCGCATCAGAATCCGCCGCAACAACCAGGCTTTACCGCACCCGACATCCAGTACCCGCATCCCATCCCGGAAACCGCAATAATCGATCAGCCGGTCGAGTTTTTCTTCGCTCGTTGGATTCTGAAAACGATGATGCCGCTCAACAATGGTGAAGAAGTCCGCGTGCTCAGCGCCCGTCATCGAACACGTACCCGGTTCGACCTCACCAACGTCACACCAGGCCGCGTCCTTCCAGCAGCGGCTGCACGCTGGGTTCGCGCCCACGGAAACTCACATACAGCGCCATCGGATCGTCGCTGCCGCCCCGTTCCAGCACGTTGCGTCTGAAAGACGCCGCCGTTTCGGCATCGAACAGACCGTTCTCCTTGAACGCAGCGTAACCGTCCTGGTCCAGCACTTCGGCCCACAGGTAGGAGTAGTAGCCGGCGGAATAATGATCGCCGGTAAATATGTGCTGGAAGTACGTGGATTTGTAGCGCGGATCCACCGCATCGATGATGCCGATGTCGTTCATCGTGCCGGCTTCCAGCGCGTCCACGTCTGCCGGCTCGTCGGTGGTGCGGGTGTGCCAGGCCATGTCCAGGTAAGAGGCTGCCACGTACTCGGTAGTAGCGAACCCCTGGTTGAACGTACGCGCAATCTGCATCTTCGCAATCAACGCATCGCTTATGGGTTCGCCCGTCTGGTAGTGGCGAGCGTAATCTTTCAGCACCTCCGGTTCTACCGCCCAGTGCTCCATGATCTGCGACGGTAGTTCGACGAAGTCGTTCTTCACATTGGTGCACGACAGGGTTCGATACTTCACGTTACTCAACAGTCCGTGCAACCCATGCCCGAATTCGTGAAAGAGCGTTCGCACTTCGTCCAGGTCGAGCAGGCAAGGGTCGGCTTTGGTGAAGTTGCAGCAATTCACAACGATCGGCCGCACCTCGCCGTCGAGCTGCTGCTGCTCGCGAAAGGTGGACATCCACGCGCCGCCGCGCTTGGACGAACGCAGAAAGTAGTCCACATAGAAGAGTCCGATCAGGGAGTCGTCGCTGTCGAGCACTTCGTAGCAGACCACGTCGGGGTGATACACCGACGCATCGGGTACCGGTTCAAAGCGAATTCCGTATAGCCGGTTGGCAACCCGAAACGCCCCATCACGCACGTTTTCGAGCAGAAAGTACGGCTTGAGTTCGTTCGCATCCAGGTCGAACTTGTCGCTGCGTACTTTTTCGGTGTAGTACCACCAGTCCCAGGGCTGCAGTTTGAAGTTGCCGCCCTCCGATTGGATTCGCGCCTGCAGATCCGCGGCCTCTTCCCGCACTTTGGTCTGCGCATGACCCCACACCTCGTCCAGCAGTTGGTTGACGCGTTCGGGGGTTTTGGCCATGCGCTCGTCCAGCATGAAATGCGCGTGGCTTTCGAAACCCATGATGTCCGCGCGGCGTGCACGCAAACTTGCGATGCGCGCGAGCACGGTGTTGTTGTCGTTGTCATTGCCATTGTCACCACAGCGGGTGTATTCCGAATAGATGCGCTCGCGAAGCTCGCGGTTGTCCGCGTACTGCAGAAACGGCGTTATCGACGAACGCGAGATCGTGAATACGTACTTGCCGGGCTTGCCTCGCGCTTCCGCCTCCGCGGCCGCAGCTTCACGCACGCTGTCTGGTAACCCGGACAGCTCTTCGTCTGTGGACAGCACCAGCTCGAACACGTTGGTGTCGTTCAGTACGTTCTGGCCGAAGCGGGTCTCAAGCAGTGCAAGCTCCTCGTCGATGCCCTTGACCTCGGCGCGCGCTTCGTCCGCAAGCGCCGCACCGGCACGTACGCAGCGGGTTCGATACACGTCCAACAGTTGCCGCTGCTCCGCCGAATAATCACCGGACCCGTCCGCGTCACCCACCGCATCAATACGCGCGAACAACGCCGGATTGGCCCAGATGGCACTGGAGTGCGCCGCAAACCGCGGCGAGATTTTCTGTTCCAGCGACTGCAGCGTGTCGTTGGAATCGCTGGACGACAGATTGTAGAAAACTGCAGCCACACGCTCGAGCAGCGCACCGGAGCGTTCGAGTGCTTCGATCGTATTGGCGAAGGTAGGCGCGTCCGTGGCGTCGACGATAGCGGCCACCTCGGCCGCGTGCTCGGCAAATCCGCGCTCAAACGCCTCTTCGTAGTGTGAATCGTTGATTTGCTCGAACGGCGGCAGACCGTACGGCGTATCCCAGGTATCAAAGAACGGATTCGACATGATTCTGATCGCATCGCGCAGTCGACGGAGCGGCATGATAGCACCGGCCGGAACAACGGCTAGAATAGTCGAACGATTCCACGGGAGACGTCCCTTGACCACTGCAATCCGACTCGCCCTCATGGCTGCGGCATTGGCCGCATGTTCTCCAATGCCGGAGGAACCGGTCGTACCCAACGCCGAGCCAGCGAGTCAGCGGGCGGAGTCGATTCGAACCAATCCGCTGCGCGACGCTTACTTCGGCGACCTGCACGTGCACACACGCTACAGCTTCGACGCCTACCTGTTCGGCACCCGGGCCACTCCGGATGACGCGTACGAGTTCGCGAAAGGCAAACCTATACGCCACGCATCGGGCCGGGAGCTGCAGTTGACGTTGCCACTCGATTTTCTCGGCGTAACCGACCACGCGTTCTACCTGGGCACCATGCCGGCGATGGCCGATCCCGATTCTCCGCTCGGCAAGCAGCCATTCGCGGAGCACGTGCGGGCAGCCGAAGGGGGTTCCCGCGCCGCGTTCAACGAGTTCCTGGCGCACATTCGCGCAAGACGGGCCCAACCGGACACACCGGATGCATTGTTCGACGCGGCCGTGTATCGCGACGCCTGGACCACGATCGTGGACGCGGCGGAGCGCCACAACGACCCGGGAACCTTTACCACGTTCGCCGCTTACGAGTACACGTCGTCCGGCGACGAGATGGAGAACCTGCACCGCAACGTGGTGTTCGCCGACCGCGCGCCCGCGCTGCCGTTTTCGGCCCTGGACTCCAACAACCCGGAGGATCTGTGGGACTGGCTGGACGAACAGCGCGCCAACGGTATTGAAGCACTGGCTATTCCGCACAACCCAAACGGGTCAAACGGGCTGATGTTCGCGCTGGAAGACCAGAACGGCCGGCCGCTGGATGCGGGATATGCCGAACAGCGGATGCGCAACGAACCCGTGGTGGAAAACACGCAGGTGAAAGGTACCTCCGACACGCACCCGCTGCTGTCGCCCAACGACGAGTGGGCGGATTACGAGATTATGACCGTGCGGGTTGCCTCGACCCTTCCGAGCCGCGAGCCCGGCAGCTACGTTAGGGACGCCTACCTCAATGGACTGCTGCTGCAGACCACCCGCAACTTCAACCCGTTTCGCTTCGGTGTCATTGGTTCATCGGATACGCACAATGCTGCGGGTTCTTTTGCCGAGGACGACTACTGGAGCAAGACAGGGTTGCTCGACATAGAACCGCAGCAGCGCGGGTCGGTGCCGCTCGACGAACCCGATGCAGACGGCAACATCTACGCCAACCCGCGTGCAAAAGAATGGGGTGCCTCAGGGTTGGCCGGCGTGTGGGCAGACGCGAACACGCGCGATGCCATTTATGCCGCGATGCGCCGCAAGGAGACGTTCAGTACCAGCGGCTCGAGAATTCGGCTCCGCTTCTTTGCCGGCTACGGCTTCTCCGACGATCTGGTTACAGCACCCGGCGCGGTGGAGGCCGCATATCGAGCCGGCGTACCCATGGGCTCGGATCTAGTGCCGCGCGACGGTTCCCAACCTGCTTTTCTCGCCTGGGCTCTGCGCGCGCCCGATGGGGCGCCGTTGCAGCGCCTGCAGGTGATCAAAGGCTGGGTAGACAACGGTGAGCGCCAAGAGCGGGTGTTCGACATTGCCTGCTCCGACGGACTGCAGGTAGACCCCAAAACCCATCGTTGCCCGGACAACGGCGCCCGTGTCGATCTGAAAACCTGCGCAATCACGTCCGGCAGAGGTGCGGGCGAACTGGGTGCGGTGTGGCGCGACCCCGAATTCGATCCCGATCAGCACGCGTTCTACTACGTGCGTGTGTTGGAAAATCCAATCTGCCGCTGGAGCACGTGGGATGCCATCCGCGCCGGCGTGGCGCCGCGGCCCGACATGCACGCAACAATCCAGGACCGGGCCTGGTCATCGCCGATCTGGTACGCGCCGTAACGTCCTGACAACGCGTTCCGCCGCCGCGCGACGCCAAACGGATGCATTCCCGGCAGCCGTACCAGGAAGTGCTGGCGTCAACCGCGCTGCTGGAGAGACTCCGGCCGTTTGATCCGGCCGTTATAGGTACACCGCCGCTTCGGATCGACGTGGCAACCAGTGACCTGGACATTGCGTGCAGCCATGGAGACATCGATTACTTCGATCGTGTAATCACCGCGGACTTCGGCGGTCACCGCAATTTCGAACAGCGTCGGAGTGTTGTTCGTGGCACGCTGAGTACGGTGACTCGGTTCGCGCGCTCCGGTTGGCAGATCGAACTGTTCTGCCAGCCGATACCAACAATCGAGCAGTGGGGCGTGCGCCACTTTCTGATCGAACGGCAGATCCTCGCGCTGCGACCGGATATGCGAAGTCCGCTACGTGCGCTGAAGCGAGCGGGTTACAAGACCGAACCGGCGTTCGCACACCTGCTGGAGCTCCACGGCGACCCCTATCACGCAGTGCTCGCGTTGGAAAACGAATCCACCGCCGCTATCCGACGACGGGTTGCGCAACTACCCATTCGTAACCGTCAGGATCCCTGAGCGAAAAGTTGCGCTCTCCCCACGGCTGATCCACCACGTCGCCTACCTGCGCACCGGCAGCCAACAACCGCCGGTACTCCGCATCGACATCGTCCACCATGACCGCTACGTGCTGACCGCCCGCGAAGCGTCTGTCCGCAGCGTCTCGATCGTCTCCGCGTATTACCAGGTAGCTGTTGCCGAACGCAAAACCCCCGACCTCCGGAGTATCGGTGTTCAAGGTCCAACCCATCACATCCTTGTAGAACGCCTTGCTGCGATCCAGATCCGAGACGTACAGAAAAACGTAGAATATTCCTTGCGCGTTCATCCCTTCCTCCTTCTTGTCAGCGTCCCAGGCGCGCCCGTACCGCCGGCGCAACCTCCGTAACCAGACGTTCGAGCGACTGCGCCATGTGCTCCGGGGGAATGCCCGGCGGCACTCCCCAGGTGACAAGATCCGTAATACCGTAGGATTCGATGAATGCGGTAAGTTCTTCCACACACTGCTCAACGTCGCCAACAATCCATGTCTGCGGAATGTGCTCGCCGGTACCGAATTGCGTTCCGCTTTCGGCAAACAGTCGCTGATAGAACTGCATGCGATAGCGTTCCGATGCGCGGATCATCGGCCATTGGCCTTCCGCATCGTCAGTTACGAAAACGCCTTTGATGATGCCAATCCGATACCGGTCGAGTGTTTCGCCGGCAGCTTTCATGCGCGCTCGCCACACGTCCAGCGTAGCCGCTCTGTCGCCCTGCGGCAGCAGGTTGGCCCGATACCGCGCCGCGCGTTCAGCGCCAGGTTGCGACATGGCCGCAATCCACAACGGCGGGCCGCCCTCCTGCACGAATCCCGGCGTGACCCGAACGTTTTCGAACTGGTACCGCTTACCGCTGAACGAAAACGTCTCGCCGCTGAACGCGCGCGCGAGCACGTCGAGGCCTTCTTCCATGTACGACACGCGGTGGCTGACCGGTATACCAAAACCCGCGAATTCGCGGGGCGCGTAGCCAAGGCCTACACCAAGCTCTACGCGGCCGTTACTGAGATTGTCGAGTACCGCCAGATCTTCCGCCAATCGAACAGGATTCTGGAAAGGCAGCAAACAGATATCGGAACAGAAGCGCACGCGGTTCGTGACCGCCGCCGCCGCGCTCGCAACCGGAATCCATGACGGCAGATACCCGTCGTCCACAAAGTGATGTTCGGTGAACCACACCTGATCCAGGCCGATGTCGTCCAGCCAGCGAATCTGCTCCAGTGCCGCCGCGTACAACTGCGGCATGGTGAGCTCCGCATCCGGCGGATTGCGGAAGTCGTAGCACACGCCGAATCGCAACGGCGGAGGCGTCATCCGCCGGCCCCGCGGGGCGTAAGCTTAAGAATCACGAACGGTGGGCCTTCCCCCGGGCTTTCCTGCGCCTTCCGCCAGAAGTCGTACTTGTCTGCCAGCGCAGCAAGCCCGCGTTCGAACTCTGCGTCGTTTGCAGCGGGTTGCACAATCATGGGGTACTTGTGTTCGCCGGCCTTCAGCACAACGTCCGGTTCTGACGCCACAACCTTGTTCCAGAACTTGCTGCCCGGAAAGTCGGCCGGAGCATCGTAGATGGATGGAACGTAGACGACGCCATCGTGCTCGGCCGCGACCACCGTAATCGCGTGAGGAATCAGGTACCACGGATACGTCATCAGCTGCAGTTCCGCATGCTCATTGACGAAACCCCAGTCCGACACCGGTTCGGTGACGGTTTCACCGTAGAGCCACACGCCCGGGCGACGGTCCGCAGGTTCGCACCCGCCTGCCAGGAATGCACACCCCGCCACAAGCCCGACCCGGGCGAGGGTCTGAGTCAATGTCAGGTGGATCGTTCTAAGTGGCGTCACATCAACCCTCGCATATGAAAACCGGAATTTCTCGGTCGGTGCGGGCCTGGTAGTCGTCGTATGCTGGATACTGCGCCACCGCGAGTTCCCAGAGACGGTCGCGTTCATCGCCACCCACCTCCCGGGCCATCAACGCCCGTCGGCGCCCGCCCTGCTCGATCGTTACGCTCGGATAGGCTTTCAAGTTGTAATACCACAGCGGATGCTTGGGCGCCCCACCCTGGGACGCGACCAGCACCACCGCCTCTTCCACCGGCACATACATCAATGCAATCGTGCGCACTTTACCGGTGCGTGCACCTTGCATCGTAACCAGACAGATCGGCACGCCCTCGAGCCGCTGCATCAGCCGACCGCCGCTGAGGCGGTACATCAACACGTTGAGCCGCGTAAAGAGTTTCAGCACCCAGCGCGGCGGCCGCTTCGACGCGCTTTGTTCTTCTAGTTCTGCCATACGGTGAGTGTAAACTCCCGCCCGCTCGTATGGCGAATGTCCTACAGACGCCGACCGCCCGACGGTGCTACATCTAGAATCAGGCTCCCAGATAAACCAGTTAACTCAGATAACCCAGACACACAATATAAGAAGCCAACGATGTCCATCGACCTCTCAACCGCAGGCGTGGTCCTGCCGATTTCTCTGATTGCCGCACTGGCGTGCACGGTCTGGTATGGCCGCATTCATGGCTTTCAGCACACCGGACCGATTCTGATGATCGTATTCGCCTGGCTCGTGCCGGTGATTGGCCCTATTGCGGCCATCGCCTATCAGCTCGCTGCGCGGTCCGATGCCTGAGACTCAATGGATCGCCGCTGCCCGCTATTGGTGATGCGGAGCAACGCCTCCGCCCAGGCCAGATATCGACGTGGCACCGATGATCTCATCGAACGCCTTCTTGCCGTCCTCGGTAAACCACACGTGGCGTTCGGCCCACCACTGTTTTCCGCCTGGCGTTCGAAGGTGCCCGGCAATGGCGCGGCGGTACGGCTGCAGCGTTTCCTCCTCAATCAAACCGTCCCTGTGATCCAGCACCATCAACTCTGCGTTCTGTAGCCAGCACATCATGAACATGTCAATCTGATATCGTTGCGCAGGGGAAAGCGCGGATAAATCTTCCATCGCGTGAGTAACGAGTTCGGCAAGATCTGCATTCTCGGCTGCGGGGCGTACCGAGTTGTGCAGTTCTTCCTGCGAGGCTCGATGGTTCGATCTCAGCTGTATTCGCGTGTTTCGGCGAACCTCCCAAGCAAGGTACAGCAACGACGCGACTACGCCGATCGCCCCAACGAACTCACCAATGTTTCCAAGATCCTCGAGCATGTTTGGTTTCCGCAATGCCAACCGAACGCATGAGTCTAACCGCTCAACGCGCGCGATAGTCTGCCGTCACCTTCCCCGCGGCACTTATGTCGTCTTCGTGCCCGGGTTCCCGCCAGGACTCCGCAAGCCCTGCGTCATACCAGTTCTGCATCCACGGATAGCGCAGCAGGTCGTCCGCGTAACGCCGGGCGCCGCCCTGCAGCGGCAGTCCGAAACTCTGATACCGGAACGCCACTGGCGCAAAGAATGCATCCACAGCCGTAAACGCTGCGCCCGCAAGGTACGGCCCGCCAAACCGGTCGAGTCCTTCGGCCCACAGTTCGTTGATGCGATCTACGTCGGATTGCAGACCCGCATCGATCCGGTGCATTTCGACCCGGACGCCGCAACACATGGGACACTGGTTGCGCAGCTCGCCGAAGCCGGCGTGCATCTCGCTGGCGGCTGAACGAGCCCAGACGCGCGCCGGAGCATCCTCCGGCCAGACGCCGGCGTGGCGTTCCGCGAGGTATTCGACGATGGACAACGACTCCCAGACCACGGTTTCGCCATCGTATAAACAGGGCACGCGACCGTTGGGAGAGAACGCCCGGAAACGGTCGAGGTTGGACCCGGGTTCGAACACCATCAGTTCTTCTTCGAAGGGTATGTCGAGTGCTTTCAGCAGTAACCAGGGTCTCAACGACCAGGACGAGTAGTTCTTGTTCGCAATATAAAGCCGGTACATAAAGACTCATGCTCAACGGATACCGTCGCATCCTACCGTATTGAGCTAATCTGTCCCCCTGCGCAGATGGACACGGCTATAGTGACGCGTTTGAAAGGCTTCCCGGCGATCGAAGACGACGCAGCCCGAATACTCATCCTCGGATCGATGCCCAGCGGCGCATCGCTGGATGCAGGTCAGTACTACGCACACCCCCGCAACGCGTTCTGGAAGATTATCGGCGAACTGCTGGAGCTGAGCGAGGGCGCCACATACGCGCAACGCTGCGCGGCCTTGCGCAGCGCCGGTATTGCGCTGTGGGACGTGCTCGAGTTCTGCGAGCGCCCGACGAGTCTGGACTCCGACATTGCACCGGACACGATGGTGGTGAACGACTTCGAAGCCTTCTTTACGTCGCACCCGAACATCCGCGCGGTATTCTTCAACGGCGCGAAAGCCGAAGACGTATTTCGCAAACGCGTGCGGCCGACCCTTTCGGGCGTGCACACAGACCTGCCCTGCGCCCGCCTGCCCTCAACGAGCCCCGCGCACGCATCCATGCGTTTCGACACCAAACTGGCTCACTGGCGGCGAATCCTCGCCTGATCGTGCGTACACGACTGCACGGATTACTCGAAACGGCCGGCTGGCCCGGGGAACACGACCGGCGATTCGGTTCCGTCGCGCGCAACGCTCGCGACGCCGAAGAAATAGTTGTCTATCACCACGTTCTTCAACGTTGCCACGTCCGTAAGCCCCACGTCGCGGAACCAGCGCCACTGCGCATCGGTCGTTAGCCGCCAGTACACTCGGTAGCCGGCGAGGTTCTGCGCGCGCGTGCCGGACGCCTCGGTCCAACGGAGCGTGGTGTCGGGTGACACTGCACCCGCTATCGTCACGTCGGTGGGAAACGGCGGCGCTGCTGCAAGATTCGCGAGCGTCAGTACGTTCAATCCGGTAACCGTCGCCGCATATTCCGTATCCACGCCATCCAGCGTATCGCCGTAACGCACGCCATCTTCCTCCCGCACATCCTGATGCTGGCGATCGTAGTGTTCATTGGTTTCCATAATCCGCACCGCCGGATAGCCCGCATCGTTGAACGGGCTGTGGTGGCCGCCGCGGCCAAAGCGGTCGAGCCGGTACACCATCATCACGTCCAGATGGGGCATGTACATCGTCGCGAGGCGGTGCACGTAACGCGCCAGATTCCGCGACGCGGAATCCACTTCGCCGCCGGTAAAGCGTCTAGTGCGCGCCTCCTCCGCCGTTTCCACCGCGCGCGTGCCTTCCGAGAACACCCTTACCGACCGGTTGTCGGTAACGCCGTTAATGCCAGTGATATTGCCTATCATGTCGTTGTTCAACACCGCAACCACCCGCCAGTCCTGCGCCTTCGCATGCGCCGCCAGAATGCGGCCGCCGATCAGGCCCTGTTCTTCACCGGACAGCGCGGCGTATACAAGGGTGCCGGCGAAGCGATGTCTGGAAAGAAGCCGTGCGGCCTCCAGCACGCCGGCCACGCCGGAAGCGTTGTCGTTGGCTCCGGGACTGTCGGACTCCGCGTCCATCACGTCCGAAACTCGACTGTCGATATCGCCAGACATAACCGCGACGCGCGCGGGATCCAACGTACCCCGTTGAATGGCGATCACGTTGACGACGTTCACCGGTTCCGGCACGCGTGCCTGGGCCTCTACGACCTCGGCTACATCAAGCACCTCGAGGCAGCTGCCACAGTCGCGGGAGATTGTTTCGAATTGCGCGCGGATCCAACGACGGGCTGCGCCGATACCGCGCCGGTCCGAGTCGGTGCGCGAGAGCGTGTGGCGGGTACCGAAATTCACGAGCGCCGCTATGTCGCGTTCGATTCTCTGCGGATCCGGGGCATTGGCGAGCTCGAGCACGCGCGCCCGGTCGAACGGCTCGATCTCCGGGGACGCAGCCAACGTGCCGACGGCGATACACCCGGTCCCGAATAGAACTGACCATACACTGATCATCCGGTTGCGAGCTCGCGTGCTTCCGCATGTTCGCCTCGTGCGCATACGATGTTCTCGAGTTGTGGATAGGCTGCGAATCGTACATCGTAAGAATCCGCCCCGTCTCCGTAGACGCAGCCATGCAACGTTCCGAAGAAAGCACCGACCCGGAACCACCCCGCAGACGCAATTGGCTGGCGCGTCGATTTGCAGCGGTGGCCTACCACGCGCAGGAACCGCGACGCATCGTACCCACGCTCCGCCGATCGGCGGCGCGGCTATGGGCGTCGCACGGCGGTGGTTTCTACGGCCTCGGTTACGTACTTACGTTCATCGTGCTGGAAGTGCGGCTGTTCGTTGAGGAAGTTGCCGGCGCTGACAACATTGCAACCTTCCTGGCGAGTGAGCTGCTAACGATCATCTTTCGACTGGGCGTCGCGTCTTTCGTGAACGGCTTGATTGCGCTGGGCTGGCCGATACTCTGGCTCGACGCCATCGGTGGATGGGGTTTCCTCGCCATCGGCGTATTCTACCTGTTGTACGCGTTCGCGCTCAGGCCCACCATCGAGCTCTGGTACCCCGAACTCGGTCAGATGCGGGCAGAACGACAAGCGAATCGCCGAACCGGCTGGTTCCGCTCGCGCAAGCGTCACAACAGCGCACACAAGCGCCGGAAGAACTAGCCGGCGCGTTTCGACACATCTCAAGAGAACACAATGGACAACGAAAATCATAGGCTACCTGCACGTGACATCTCGACGTTCGACCCCGACACGTTCTGCGGCTTGCCGGAACCGTTCCGCACCGCGCTCGGCCCGTTCGAAGAACGCAACCTCTCCGATCCATTCGCGCTGACGCAGTTCGGCGTAACGCTGTGCACGCTGCCTCCGGGTTCTCAATCGGCACTGCGACACTGGCACAGCCGCTCGGACGAGTGGGTGTGGATGGTCTCCGGGACGCTCACGCTCATCACCGATGAAGGCAAAACGACACTACGCCCGGGTATGTGCGCCGGTTTTCCTGCCGGTGCGGAGAACGGCCACCACCTGGTGAACGAATCATCGGCCGACGCAACGTTTATCGTTGTGGGGTCGCGTGTGCCGAATGACCGGGTTACCTACCCCGACGACGATTTCCACTGGGCGGGAGGTGCAGATGGCGCGTGGTTCGCTGCGCGCCGTGACGGCACGCCGTACACATAACCCATCACCCACCCGACGCGTCCGTCCGACATCTAAACCGAATAGCAACTAAGTTGACAATATAGAAATGGACAGTCTCATGCCCTTTCTACTATTGTTTTAGGCACGCGTGTTTTGGCACGCGGCGTTTAGCGAAGTCTGCTATCTGGTCGTTGGTACGCGTTGGTAACAGAACCGCGGCATACGACCGAGCGCCAAGCGCAGGGGAGATAAACCAAGGGGACAACTCATGACGCATCTGAAAGCCACAGCGCCGCTCGGCGTTGTGTTGAGCTTGCTCGTAATCGCATTCGCAGTCGCACCAGCCGATGTCGGCGCGGCGGAGACGGAGCGTGCGAGTAACAGAATTATTGAAGAAGTGACCGTAACCGCGCGTAAGCGCGAAGAGCGGTTGGTTGACACGCCGGTCGCCGTCGCGGTGATGACGGGCGAAGAGATCGAGCGCTACAACACGCGCGATCTCGCAGACCTCACGCAACGCATGCCCGGCGTTGAGATATCGCATGGCGCGGGCGGTGGCGCCGGTGGAAACATTACGATCCGCGGCGTGGGCAAACCGCCCGGCACCAGTGACTACGGCCTGGACGCCCCCGTATCGATCGTAATGGACGGCATGTCCTTCTCCCGCAACCACCTGCTGGATACCGGCTTTTTCGACATTGCAGCCGTCGAGGTTCTGAAAGGGCCCCAAGCCCTCTACTTCGGTAAGAACAGCCCGGCCGGGGTAATCGCGATCACGAGTGTCAGCCCACAGGTGGGTGGCGAATTCGAGATGTTCACGCGGGCTCAATACGAGTTCGTTACCGAAGATCCTGTGCTGGAAGCCGGGATCAGCTTTCCGGTCGGCGACCAGTGGGCGTTCCGCCTCGCTGCCCGCGGCCAGGACATGGGCGACGGCTGGTTGAAGAACTCGGCAGCGCCGCTGGACGTGAGCGGCCTGTACCCAGGGTTCGACTTCAGCACGCGGGGCGCCGGTGACGACGACAAGTTTCCCGCGCAAAGCCAGGTGGTGTTGCGTTTCACCGCCGTATGGGAGCCCACGGATACATTCAACGCCAAGCTGAAAATGTTCCGCTCCTACTCCAAACAGAACGAAGCCGGCTACACGATTCTGTACGCCTGCGCCGATGGCCCCGGCGCGAACCCCTTCTACACGGCATTCCCCGACCCGACTCAGGTTTGCCCCGACAGCAGACCCCGGCTCGAACGCAACAGCGCGTTGCCGCCCGCCGAGATTGCGAACGCGCACCCGTTCATCGACGAGGACGACCGCTTTCACAACAAGCTCTCCCAGTACATCCATACGCTGGAGATGAACTGGGACATCGGCGACTTCACGCTTTCGTCGGTTACCGGCTACTGGGACTACCGCCACCGTGAGTACACCAACTACGACTACACGAGCTACGCGGTGGTGGTATCCAAGCAGGGCGAGTCCGGTGAAGCCTGGACGCAGGAACTGCGGCTGCAGTCCAACTTCGACGGACCGGTGAACTTCATGGTGGGTGGTTTCTACGAAGACCTGGAACGCGATCTGGACGCACCGGTGCAGATTCTGCCGTCCGCGTTCTTCGCACCCGGCGTCGTGCCATACGTATCCGGGCAGTTCCCAGGCGACGAGTTCTACGACGGCGCGTTCATCAGCTACCACCAGCACTGGGACAACACCATAGAAAGCTTTTCCGTATTCGGCAGCGTCGATTGGGAAATCTCGGACAAGTGGGAGCTGTCCGGTGGCTTGCGCTACACCGAAGAAGACCGCGAGGCCTTCGGCGGCAACATTCTGGAGAACAGCGGCTTTCTAGGGTTCTCCCCGAGCCAGGTGTTCTACTCACCCTCTGACAAGTCCGACAACGTATCGCCCGAGGTCACACTCAGCTACAACCTGAACGACGACGTGATGCTCTACGGCGCGTTCAAAACGGGCTTTCAGTCTGCGGGTATTTCCAACCCGGGTACCGTCGCCAATCTGACGTCGCTGACGCCGGAGGGACAGTCCGACGTGCTGGTGTTCGACGAGACGACCGTTGAAGGGTTCGAGGTGGGCATGAAGGGTTTCTTCATGGAAGGCAGGCTGCGCGCCGACATCGCCGCATTCTGGTACGAGTTGGAAGACCTTCAAGTAGGTATCTTCAACTCCAACACCACCAGCTTTACGCTGCAGAACGCGGCCGTGGCGCACAACTACGGCTTGGAAGTTACGGGCACCTTCCAGGTGAACGAGCGTCTGCAGCTCCGGCTGGCCGGTCAGTACAACCACCTGGAGTACGACGAGTGGGAAGATGCAGGCTGCCATCCGATCGACGGTTCGCTGCCGTTTGACGTGCTAGCTGCCCGCACGGGGGTCGGCTCCGAATGCCACATCGGTCCGGACGGCGTGCCGATTCAGGACTTGTCCGGCATACGCTACGGCGGAGCGCCACTGCAGGTGAACGTAGGCTTCTCCTACGACGCACCGATCATGAACAACTGGGGCCTCGACCTCACGTGGGACACGATTCACCACAACAAAGGCAAGCGCGTGTTGAATCAGCCGTTCACGGAAGTGCCGAGCCGCACCGTAACGCACCTGTCCGCAACGCTGTATCAGCAGGGCGGCCCGTGGGAAGCGGGACTTATCTGTTCCAACTGCTTCAACGAAATCTACGTTACGTCGATCGGCAACAAGCCGCTTGCGAAGATCAACGCCGGTATCAACGGCGACATGACCGCGCAGATCGCTCCGCCACGCCTGCTGACGTTCCAGGTAACGTACCGGATGGGCAACAACTGAGTGAGTCGAACGTGCCGGGCGTCCCAGACGCCCGGCACCGGGTTTGCGCCTGAGAGGCTCAAGGAGTCGTACTCGATGACCACGATGGATTCGCAGCAGAAACCGGTAATCCGGGTCGACAAGGGCTACTTCGCGGATCGTAGCGAGGTATTCGCTGACATTGCCGAGACCGGCTTCTGGCCGACCACCTATGTGTCGAACGCATCACCCGAGCTGCCGGTTCACTGGCACGACGGCGACACGATCGGCTACGTGATTGCCGGCGAAACCTACGTGCTGGACGGCGACGGTGCGAAAACCGCCATCGGTCCCGGCGACCGGTTGGTGATCCCGGCCGGCGCTCTGCATGCCGAAGGCGCGGTTACCGAACCCGTAACGTACATCGTAACAACGCGCAAACCCGTGCCCTTCCTTGAAGCCTTTCGCACGCTCGACCCCGCCGCATACCCGGAACCCCGACTGCTGCCGTTGCCCGCCGAGGTGATAGCGGCATTCAACGCCCCGTAACCCAGAACCACGGCGCGTTAGTTCAACCTCGACATCTGATACCGGTTCCAGAGATCCAACGGTACGTCGGCTCGCATGTAGCCCCGCTCAGGCGCACCTTCGGCGCGCGCCACGCAACGAACGACAAACCCGGTGTTTCGTGCCTCGTCGTCCGCCACGGCTTCGTTCGAACGATGTCCCCGCATCTGAAACGTAGGCAGTTCGAGTCCGAAGTCGGCATCGATCGTGTACGCCATAGACGAAACGTTGGGCCTCGGCAGCACCTTGGCACCCCCGGCCTGCCACGCGAGCGCGTTTTCGGCCTCCGTGGCAAGCGCCCAGAAACCCTCCGGACGTAAATGCCTGCAGCTTGCTTTGGCTTCGTCCAACGACGGTTGCGCGGATCGAGCGGTAACCGGAATCCAGTCACTCCAGATCAGGTGATGCGCGATGTCGAGCCACGCTTGTTCCTCGGCAACCCGCGCCCGTCGCCACCCGGCGTCGATGGGCGCGCCGACCGCAACCGGCGCCGTGCCACTGAAACGATCCGTCAGCGCATTGACGAATCGCTGTTTCTTCTGCTCCACTGCTTCATACTGGCGCTTGTTTTGTTTCGAGCGCCACTCCCGGTATAGCTCCTCGCCCAGAAACATTGCGCCGCCATGAATCGGCACAGGCCAGAACCCGATGAGCAGCGCGCCGGTGAAGAGCCCGAGCAACACCGCTACCGGGCGGCCGAACCGTCGAGTGAGCAGATACACGGTAACCGCACCACCCAGCATCACGGCGATGGCCGCACCCACATAAACCAGGAAGCCGACGGGTATATCCACCGTACTCAGCCCGTTGGGTCCTCGCTGACCGCCACCAGTGTCTTGCCGAAATTGCCGCCTCGGGTCATCGCCGCAAATGCCACCGGCGCCTGCTCCAGACCCTGCCAAACGTGTTCCTTGTACACCACGAGCCCGTCGCGCACCCAATCGACCATGCGTGACAGAAATTCGGCCTGGTGGCTCTCCACGAAGTTGCCGACAAACAGGTCATGCACCGCGACGCTACGGGCCTCGAACACGTTCGAACCCTGAGCCAACCATCGCTCCCTGGGCGAGCCGCCTGCTTCGTCACCGTATTGCGCGATCATGCCGCACACAGAAATCCGCGCGCGATCGTTCAGCAACGGCAACACCGCCTCGTAGGTGTGTCCGCCCACGTTTTCGAAGTAGACGTCCACACCATCGGGGCACGCATTACGAAGACGTTCCGGGAAGTCCGGTGCCCGGTGCGGCACGCAGGCATCGGCACCAATTTCATCAACTACGTATGCGCACTTCTCCGGCGTGCTTGCCACACCCACCACGCGGCATCCCTCGATGCGCGCAAGCTGCGCCACCACCTGGCCCACGCCCCCGGAGGCAGCAGACACCACCACCGTTTCTCCCGCCCGCGGAGCGCACTGCACGATCAGGCCGGCGTACGCGGTCAATCCGAGCATGCCGAGCACACCCACTGCGGTGCTGATCGGCGCGACGTCCGGGTCGAGCTTGCGGGGAAACATGTAGCCGAAGTGGTCTATTCCCTCACCGGTAAGTCCGAACGTCTGCCAACCATTGGTATTGAACAGATAGTCACCCGGTAGAAATCCGGGCATACGACTCTCGAGCACGAGTGAGACGGTTCGGCCGTGACAGACATCACCGGGTTGCTCGGTGCCCGACCGCCGCCTAACCCACTGATACGGATCCAGCGACAGATAGATCGTGCGGCTAAGCAACTGGCCCTGTGCTGGCACCGGAATGGCTTCGTCGGCCCATACGAAATCGTCTTTGGACGGCAATCCCGGTCCCGGCGTGCGCGCCAGCCGCCACATCGCATTGGACATGCATCGCTCCCTATCTCTGCGTCCAGTGTAACCCGGCGACCTAAACGTACATACTCGCTTGCATGTCAGAAGTTCCCGGTACGCACGGTTACGCTGCAATCATCGACGCGTTCTTCGCAATCGACGACCAGCTCGACTTCAATGTAATGCACGCATGTCTGCTGCCGCTGCTGCCCGACGCCCCTGCACGCGTTCTGGACATAGGTGCCGGCACCGGGCGCGACGCCGCAGCACTTGCGATGCAAGGCTTTGACGTAACCGCAGTGGAACCCACCCGAGCGTTCCTCATCCGAGCCCGGGCGTTGCATGCGGACCTTGCGATAGAGTGGCATTGCGACGCACTGCCGGATCTGACGCGCCTGTCGGACCGCGCGTCGTTCCAGTTCGTGCTGGTGCACGGTGTGTGGCAGCACATCGACGACGCGGCGCGCGAATCAGCAATGCGGCGGATCGCGGCGTTAACCTCACCCGGCGGCATCTTCACGGTAGCGCTGCGGCATGGACCGCCAGGCGCGGGCACCTACTACTTTGACGCCAATGCCACGCACACGATCCAGCTGGCCGAACGCTGTGGGTTTGGGTGCGTACTGCACCTGCCCGATCAACCCAGCGCACTGCCCGACAAGACGCACGTAACCTGGACCCGCCTGGCGTTTCGCAGGAAAGAACGGGCGTCAGTCGAATACGCATCCGCGTGATGGATTCTGCCGATAGGCGTATGCGTCCGTGATGTCCGCTTCAATCACCCGCCCGCGCGACAGCGCCGGTAGGGCCGCTAGTCCGAAGTACGCCGTCTCGGAGGTCTCCAAACCCGGCTCCGGTTCGGCCTCATTCATCGATTCACACAGAAAGAACAGCTTGTAGAAATCGCGTACATCCGGGTCGTATGCGTGCCGCGCCTTGTGGCACACCTTGAAGAGACCCCGCGGCACAACCGCGAGCGCCGCTTCCTCGCGAACCTCTTTCACGACGTTCTGCGCCGGCGACAGACCCACGTCGGCAAAACCGCCCGGCAGCGTCCACAACCCATCGGACTTCTCACGTACTAGCAGAATCTGGTCGTCGCGAAAAACCGCAGCACGTACTTCCACCTTGGGTGTGGCGTAACCTGAACCGTAATCTGCGTCAAACCCAGCGATAACGGACGGTTCCGATGACGCCAGCGATGTGAGCATTGCCATCGCGATGTCGGCCACTTCCTGGTACCGCTCGCGGTCGAACGCATCGGTTGCGTAATGCGCACCGGTGGACGCAATCGCCTGCAGGCGCTTACTCCAGTTGAGCCACTCGGGCTCCATCTCAGTAGATGGTTTTCTGCAGGTGATCCGCGTACCCGGCGTCATACGCATCCGCGTCGAACGGCTGTGACGACATCCCGGCCAGCATCGTACCCGTGCTCGGTAACTCGGTTCTTTCGACTTGAGCAGACGGGTCCCAGAGGCGCGAGCGTGCAAGCGCTTTCTGACACTGAAAGTAGACTCGCTCGACGTGTATCACCAGCACGGTGCGGGGCACCTTTCCTTGAACATCGAACTGCGCGCACAATGTGGGATCGGCATCGATCTCTGCGCGTCCCTTCACACGAAGCGTCTCGCCGACGCCCGGTATCAGAAACAACAATCCCACTTTAGGGTTCGTGAGAACGTTGCGCAGCGTGTCCAACCGGTTGTTGCCACGCCGATCCGGAAGAAGCAGCGTACGCGAGTCCCGAAGTTTGACGAACCCCGGCGCGTCGCCTCGTGGCGAGTTGTCGATGCCGTGCTCACCGCACGTGGACAGCACCGCGAACGGCGCACGCTCAATGAACGCGCGGTAGTGATCCGAAACGTAGTCGATCTCCTTGTCCAGCGACCGCTGACTGGGCGCGCCATAGAGTTCATCCAGTTCATCGGCGTTGCGTACGATCGTCATTCTGCGTCTTCAACCTTGGCGCTCTGCCACAGTGGAGAATCATCGGCATCGTACGGCAGTTCGAAATTCACGTCGAACAGATCACCGTCCTCTACGCTCAGCACACGGCCTTCCGTCTTCCCGCCCACGTCCACCAGCGGCACGAGCACGTGAATGCGGTAGTCGCCCGGGCTCAAACCACTGATCCGATAGTAGCCATACCCGTCCGTACGACCCTCCCGTACCGGCACACCGTCCTGATCGTATACCGCGACCCGAAAACCCACGGCAGGGTCGCCGTTCCGGTCAGTCACCTTACCGAACACGCCAAACTCCGGACGTAGCGAGAAATCCACACGGGTCGTCGCGGACGGCCCCACTTCCACCCAGTACGCGTCCTCCTGCGGCATCAGCGACATCGGTAGATGCTCCGCATCCAACGCCACGCGATACACGCCCGGAGGCAGATTACCCACGAAATAGCTGTCGCCGGTAACCTGCGCGACGTGATTCGCACCGTTCAGCGTAATCGCAACCCGCTCCACGTCGTATTCGCCCAGCGAAGTGCTGCCAGCCAGGCGCAACCGGCCGGCAAGCGCGCCGGTCATCGCATTGCTGAGGTGGTTGCGCGAGGGCAGTAAACGGCCGTTCGCTACCGAGTAGTCCACCGTCAGATTCCAGTACACGTGCAACCCCGGTGCTGTAAAGCCGCCGGTGTTGGGAAAATCCCGCACTTCGAGCCGCGAGTAAACGCCGGGTAGCAACGCGGTTTCCCACGCGAGATCAAATCCGACCGCATTCTTGCTGGAGAGCACGCTCGCACGCACGAGCGATCGGTTATCGTAATCGCGCGGACGCCAGTACACGCCCGTTTCTGCGTACACGTCCTCCTGCCGTCGGTCGTGCACGCCGGTGAACCACTCGGTCCGCTCGTTTACCTGTCGGCGGTACTCGGCGCTGAACGCCCGTGTTTCGGTGCGCACCTGCAGCCAGTCGCGCTCTCGGAGCGCCATGCGCAGATCCGCCTGGTAGTCGCCGTCGGAGTCCGGCCACACGCGCAAAGAACTGCGCGGATTGAACCGCCAGGTAACACCCGGCAACAGGAAACGCCGGTTGCGATCCCCAAGATCCACGTCTCTGCCGTAAACGCCGGCCCACAGGTCCGGCCGCATTCGCCGTTCGTAACGCAGCTCTCGCGCGTAGCCGCTGTCGGTCAGATCGCCACGGAACGAGTCGCCATAGTTGCGCGATCGGATGCTCGTGTACCAGTCGCTGCCGGCGCCGAAGAGCTCGGCCAGATACCCTTGGCTACCTTCACGGTTGGCTACCGACAACGACCCGGTCCAACGCTTCGCAAGGCCTACGCTCGCTCCGGCCAGCGCATAGGTTTCACCGTCGGCAATCTGGGTGCCACCCTCCACCGTAACCCGATCCGAAACGCCATAACGCCAGAGACCGTACGCGGCTTCGCCCTCGCGGTGATCGCGCGAGTCGAGCGGATTGCCGTGCACGCCAGCACCCACGAGCGCCAGCGTCTGGCCACCGTCCAGCATCAGGTCGGAAGGGGTCTGAGTAAAATCCTGAATCTCGTGAACCACGAGCGAACGCTGATCCAACAGGTAAACCTGCAACGGCAGAAACTGCCGTGACGGCAACGTCAGATTCTCGAACTCGTAGGTTCCGTCCAGCCTGACCCGCGTGCGCGCAATCGCCTGATCATGCAAGCGCAACTCCGCCACAAGACCCGGTTGCGCAACGCCGCTGATGGTCTGCAGAGGCAGTCCGATGCGCCGCACGTTCTGCGTCCGCAACACGTCGCGCCACGGGTCGAGAAAGCGCGGCTGCGAGTCATACAGCAACTGCACGCCCGTGGTTTCCATACTGGGCAACAGCGGGTGCACCGACACCTGCTGGTTACCCACCAACATTTGCCACGTGTCCATGTCGCGGAACCAGTAATAGTCCTCGAGTATCGTCGTCTCTTCGTCGTGTTCCACGTCGACACGCCAGATACCGTCAGCCAACCTACCACGCGTCAGAAGCTCCGTCCGATCCGCGTCCAGCACATCGCCGCGGTACATGTGGTGATCCAGACGCACCTGGCTCAGGCCGAACGCCGGCGGAGCATAATCGGGCTGCATTGCCGATTGAGCAGTCCGCGACGGT
Source organism: Candidatus Azotimanducaceae bacterium (assembly GCA_965216695.1). GTDB lineage: Bacteria > Pseudomonadota > Gammaproteobacteria > Pseudomonadales > Azotimanducaceae. The sequence continues at coordinate 2,260,611 of OZ244212.1, forward strand.
CCACCACCGGCCAGATCCCACGGCAAGTCGAGGTTGATCGAGTAAGTGTTGGTGGCAAAACGCCAGTTCACAAACAGCACGTCCGAGAGCAACTCGTCCGAAAACACCATCACGTCATTGAGGTAGCGAAGATGATCCAGCGGCGCGCTCACCTCGCCGCCCGGCGTGTCCAGAATCAGAAACTTGCCCTGGGCGATTCGGGGTTCAATGCCCATGTGCTCGAAGACGCGACGCGCGGGTAGAAAGTACCGGCCATCCAGGTGATATGCCTCGATGAAGTCCACGTCATCGCCGTTTACGTGCAGCCCCACCAGCAGCGTGCGCAGCTCACCGAGATCTACCGACATGGCTCGCGTGAGCAATGCGCGCATCTGTTCGTCGTCATGCCAAATGCCGCTATCCGCAGCAAGCGTCGAGCGCGGCGCTGCCGCGAACAGTGTCGCAATCAGCAGAGTCACTACGATGTGGCGGCGTGGCGTTTTCACGTTCCTGTGGGTCCACCCTTCCTTGGGTCGATGCGCGTTGGGTTCTCGTCAGGGGATATTCAGCGGAAAGACCTCGCTGTACGTGCCATCACCTGCCTGGAAGTACGCAGCAAGCCGATACTTACCGGGATCCTGCGGCGCGCGGATGGCAGCCTGCACGGTGCGTCGCGCGCCCGGCAGCACCGGTTTGGCCGACAGCACTCCCCCGGTGGCGTTGTCCGGCAACCGGGCCGTGTTTTTCGCCAGCCGCTTCGCCATCGTCAGCGCCTTCCGGTCGCCCGGGTAATCGGTCTCCGGCCACCACACGTAAAATCCCTTGGGGCGCACATTCACGTTCCCGAGTGCGGAAATGTCCATGTCGAACCGTGCGGCTCCTTCTGCCGCGTCCAGACGCCACGAATGCAGTTCCAGCGATTCGTCCAGTTTGCCAACGCGTGCGTAGATCGGCACACCCATCCGGAAGCGGATGCGCACGCCGGGATCCATCGTGTTTACGTATTCCGAGAAGAAGAGCATTGCCCGGTGTTCGCCGTCGCCGTTCAACCGCTCCGGCCGTACGGCGAAGCGTACGGTCTGCGACGTACCTTCCGGAATCGTGAACTGCACCGGATTCACCATGATCGCGGACGGCAGCGTTCCGTCGTCCGGCGGCAGCTCGCGAAACTCGCTGGCGTCGTCCAGATCCCAGTTCGCCAGACTGACCTCGATGGTTACCGGGTGTTTCGCCAGATTCATCACCGTAACGGATTCCGTAACCGACCGGCTGCCTACTTCAAGTTCGATCCGGCTTGGCGAAACACCGATGCTTGCTGGGGGCAGTTCCCGATCCGCATACGCGGGTAACGCCCACCAGCACATGAACAGAGTCAACAGAGATCGGAGCCCGCCAACGCGCCTGAAAGCGCGCGCGAGTGAATGTGATGCAGTTGTCATTCCTAACATGAACGTTTCTTCCTTGAAAACGAGTGTATAGAGACTCAGCGTGAGTTCTTTGGAGGGGTTCAAAATCCGGCGATCGTAACGACGATATCGGCCAGCGCCTCAGCAGTATTCGGGTCGATCGCAACGGTATTGAGGTCGATCGAGAAGCTCAGATTACCCGGCACGATCGTCATGCCACAGGGTTGTCCGAGAATTTCGGCCACATCGCTGACCCGCGGCACCACGCCCTGGATACTGGTCACGGCATAGGACGCCTGCGTGTACACGCCACCCGCGCAACCGATGGCTCGAACCGCCACCGCGTTGCGCAATACGATTTCCGGCGTCGCAACGAGGGCAGGAACGTCCGCTTCGATGTCCGCGTTGGCAACCGACGGCGTAGGCGTTGGAATCGTCTTATTGCCCAGGCTGACGCACCAATCGCTGCCGCAGGCGCTCGCTGGAACACCAAGCGCACCCGCCAGCGCCCCGGGTAATACGTCGATATCGACCCGGGTGTAGTAGTACATCAGCAAGATGCTGGGTACGCGTACTGTCAGCGACGTGGTCAACGTTTCGATCTGGCCCGTGCCGATGCGCTCAGCCGAGATCTCCAGCGACCCCACGTACTCGCCGGAGTCGATCGCGTCGTTCACATTAACGATGAGGTCATGTCCGTAGATGAGTTCACGCGGACAGCGCCCTCCACTACTCCGATCGAACACCGGATTGAGCTGCGTAACCGACAGCGTGCCATTACCGGACGCGGACGCTAGAACGTCGGGTGCCGGGTCTGTAACAGCCATCGTTACGAAAAAGTCGTTCTCGTCCAGGCACTGTCGTTGCTCAGCGCGACTCAACCGAATCAGGAGATAGCGCCGATCTTCTGCGTTGGCACTCACCTCACCGACGTTGCCCGCGGTAATGCCCAGATCGATACCATCCGCGAAGTCGACCAGCGTTGCGGTCGTATTGCCGCGCGCCAGCGACTGCTCAGCGCCCTGCGTGAACGGCAGTCCGTTCTCCATCAGATCGCGACGCGCCAACCTGTGAAACGGCGGACCCCCGGCCAGCCGCACGTCGAATCCGTACGCTGAATCTGAAAACGCTGCCGACAAAGCAGCCAAAATCACCGAAACGAATAACGGCAAAAAACAAAAGAGCCTGGTGTGAACAATCACACCAGGCTCTTTCTGTCTAGTTTCGTGCCCGCACATCACGGGCCGGAATTCTAGATACCGGCTACGGTGATATCAAACACCGCATCAACCGTGCCGCTACCCGCGGTAGCGAAGTCGATGCTGAATTCGAGGTCACCGGTGGTCATGGTCGTGCTACAGCCCGCGCCATCAACACCCGTGAGAGCACCAGCCGAAACCGTAACACTCGCGTCGGATCCGCCGTCAGCAACCGCTGCATCGTACGTCGTACAACCGATCGCCCGCACGCCAACTGCGTTCTGGACGGTAAAATCGGCACTCAACGATCCGGGAAGCGCCGGGTTCGTGTCACTCAAACCCGCGTCCACTGTTGCGGCGGCCAGATCGGTAACCGGGGATCCGGTCAGATCGAGCGCGCCCTGACTCAAGCAGAACTCGCTGCCCGGCGTTGCCAGATCGCTACAGTTGGTAGCACCTGCCGCCAGGAACGAAGCCACAGCCGAGTCCGCGACTTCAATATCGATCGTATCAAAGTGATACATAATGAGAACGGTCGGCAGATTTACCGAAACCGTAGTGCTTCCTGCTGCCGCGCCATAAACGCTGGGAGCAGACGCAAGCATTGCACCAACCGCCACACCGGCGAGGGCTTTCTTCAGAACATTTTCCATGTGTATTCCCACCAAAACTGCAAAGGGTAATAGGAGCGCCGATCCACCGAATGGCACAGTGCATCGCCAAGCGGCGTCTTTGTACATGAAATCGTGATTTTTCCGCAATCCGCCCCAACCGTCCGTCATGTGAAACGACCGCTCGTCGGAACCGTGTTTGCAAACTGTGACGCACTTCACATGCGTAGGAGACCAGTCTGGACCGGTCAACGCACAGCAAATACGCGGGCTACGGCCGCTCGACGACCGTCGGGATCGTCCACCTCGCCTTCGTAGTAGTCGAGCACACGCATGTCCCCAACCACCTGCCGGAGCGCACCGGGAGATGCACGATACGCCGGATTGCCCGGGCCGATAACGTCCGCGTCGGTTTGCAGATGCTGTTCGCAGATCAACATGCCGCCGTTGGTCAGCAACTCGGGTAGTCGGCGCGACAGTTCCCAGTTGACGTAGCGGACCTGAACGATCAGATCGTATTGCCCACCAATATCGCACGCGCCCTCGAGGTCACGCTGCAGCCAGCGGATGCGGTCCCCACCCGCCGAACGAGCGGCCCGGTGCAGCGCGACATCGGAAATGTCGATACCCGTAACGTCGAATCCCTGGGCGCTTAGCCACAACGCGTTGCGTCCCGCACCGCAGGCCACGTCCAGTGCAGTGGCCCCCGATTGCACGGGCAGTGCCGCATCTCGAACACATTGCTCCACGTATGCACTCGGATGCGTCCGCTCTGCGTACGCGCCGTCTTCGTAGCGCGCGTTCCAGCGACGACGGTCGGCGTCACTCATGAGCGAATCTCATACAACGCTTTTGTGGTTGGATTTCATGATTCGATCCAGATACGTGACGTAATCCGGCGACAGCAGGTTTACCAGTCGCACGCCCGGCCAGAGTTCCGGTGCCTCACTGCCCCAGAACCGCAGTACGACGGGATTGACAACAACGTTGGCCGCAAGCTGCCGTAAATTGGTTTCCGATGAGGTCAGCGCACCGGATCGTACCTGGTGAAAGATGTTCTGGTGCGCCCGGCAACGCAGCACGGCAATCGACCCGAGCGCAAGTCGATCGGCCTCGCTGAGTTCCTCTTTCGCCAACGTATCCACCAGGCGATCCGCATAGTCAAAATCCGCCTGCATGCACCACAACGGCTGTTGCAGGTCCAGAATCGACTGATGGGTTGCCGCCGCAATCGTCTTCGTGTTCTGGCGTACCTGGAACGCCAGGAACACGAGCGTAACGAGTACGGCAATGGAGCCGATGAATTCCCCGAGCGATCCAAGGTCCGCAAGTGTCACAACAACCTCCGAGTCTGTTTACATCCACGCAATCAAGCAGCCGGCTAACCTTCCAGCCCGGCAACAACCGAGCCGAGCGTACGCCGGCGCCACGTCGGCACCGCACCGACGTTGTCTGCCATCACGGCACCCCGCTCACCCATCGGCTTGGGTTCACCAATCGTCGTGTCGATCTCCGTCTGATGCTCCATCTCGGCATTCAACTCGCCGCCGATCAACACCGCGAGTGCCGAAAGGAAAAGCCAGATCAGCAATACAACAACCGCACCAAGAGCGCCGTAGGTTCTCTGAAAGCTGTCGAAACGAGCAACGTACCAGGACAACCCCGCCGACGCGGCGCCCCACACAATCAACGCGAACACCGCACCCGTTGTTACCCAGCGCCACTGCGGCGACGTGCGCGACGGACCGTATCGGTACAGCACCGCAAGCGCGGTCAGCACCGCGACCGACACGAGTAACCAGCTGAGTACGCGTATCACAATCTCATTGCCGCGCGGCAACGACAGGAATTCGAGCGCAATCGGAATGCCTGCCACCATCGCGAGCAGCGTCACGAGCAGTACTATCCCGGACACGGTGAACAGCAACGACCTGGACGCGAGTACGTAGTACGGTCGCTTCTCAACTTCGTCATACACCGCGTTCAAGCCAGCAAAGAGCGCCTTCGTCGCTTTGGACGCACTCCAGAGCGAAAGGACCGCAGACGCCGCGATACCCCAGGACAGATTGCGGGTGTACGTGCTGGCCACATCGTGGAGCTGGCGCCGCAGCACCTCCGCCGCATCCGGTGGCAGGTAACCGCTCACGCTCTGGATCTGCTGTTGCACATCCGCGGGTGAGGCCATCAGCCCGTACACCGACAGCACCACCGCCAACGCCGGCGCTACGGACAGCAGCGCATAGAACGCAATTCCCGCTGCAACGAGCGCAACGTTGTCATCGCGCGCTTCGTGGCGCACCCGCAGCAGAATATCGCGCCAGCCTACCCAGGGGATTTCTCCGGGGCTCGCCGCTAACCGGCCACGCTCACGCACTTGTGTCACCCGCCGCGATGGTTAAGCTCCTTAGAATGGCTCGCCAGACCCACCGAAAACATGTCCTCGGGCGGCTCGGCACGCACCGGTGGACACATCTGATGTGCTGCCTGCTGGCGGCAGCGGCCGCGTGCGCGACGGAGGATACCCGCAATGCCGCACGCCCGGCCGGAAGCGTGCAATTTTATCAGATTGCCAACTCGCCGTTCGATGTGCACACGCGAACTCCGTCGGCCGAACGGCAGGCGTGGATGCGCAGGTACTACGCAAAAATGCAGACCTGGTCCACGTATTTCGACAAACGGCTCTCCTGGTATCCGGGCGCGTGGGCCTACAAAGACAGCTATGCGATCAAACCGGACTGGCTGGTGTATCGAACGCACCCGGAGTGGATCCTGCGCGACGCCGAAGGCCAGGCGCTTTACATACCCTACGACTGCGGCGCCGGACGCTGCCCGCAGTTTGCCGCCGACGTAGGCAATCCGGACTTTCGCGAATGGTGGATCGCCGAGGCGGCCGAACTCGTGCGCAAGGGATACCGGGGTCTATGGGTCGACGACGTGAACCTCGCGTGGCGGGTCAGCGACGGGACCGGAAAACACGTTCGACCAATCGACCCGCGAACTGGCGAGCCAATGACATTGGAGGCTTGGCAGCGGAACTTCGCGACGTTCATGCACGAAATCCGCGCTCAATTCCCGAACATTGAAATTGCGCACAACGTGATCTGGTACGCCGCGCGCAATCCGGCTACGAACCCGCACGTGGTGAATACAATCCGCGCAGCCGACTACATCAATCTGGAACGCGGCGCGTCAGACCGCGGGTTGCGCGGAGGCGACGGCCGTTTTGGATTCGATACCTTCCTGAAGTACATCGACTTTGTACACGCCGAGGACCGCGCTGTGATTCTGATGGACGAAGCGACAAACACCCACGAGAGGGACTTTGCATTGGCCGGGTGGTTGTTGATCAGCACCGGTCACGATCTGGTTGCAAGCGAAAACAAAGCCTGGACCACGCCCGCAAACTTCTGGCGCGGCTACGCACTGAATCTGGGTGCCGCCGCCGGCCCGCGTTTTCGCTGGCAGGAGCTGTATCGGCGTGACTTCCAATGCGGCACCGTACTGCTGAATCCGCCCGACGCGCACACCCAAACGGTCCGGTTACCGCGTGGACTGCGCACGCTGGCAGGTCGCGCGGCCGAATCGACCACGCTCGCCGCACGCCGTGCCGTGATATTGCTGAATGACCAGGGCCATTGTCAGAGGGACGTCGTCGCGCCAGAAGTTCCATGGCTGCCGCTGCCGGACGCGCGCTCCAGAGCCTCGGAATCCTGATCCGTCGTCAGCACGCGCTCAAGCAGCGGCCTGAGTTCCGGCTCTACAGACCCGTTGCTCTCAGGATTCTGCTGCAGTTGTCCGAAACACCTCGAGAGCGACTTGCGCAACTCCGCCGGTATGGCCTCCACCTGATGGGACGCCTGCGCGGCGTCCAGGGACAACGCCTCGCGCCGCGCATGATTGCGTTCCGAAACGAGCCGGTGGTGCAGCCATGCCCTGCCGAGCAGCACCCACGGAAAGTTGAGATCCTTCGCCGGTCCCACCTTGAGAACTCTGCCCGCAAGCGTTCGCCCCAGCACTTTCACCTTAGCCAGTTCGTTGGAACCCAACCACGCTCCAGCACTACCCAGCAGCGCACCAACGCCGGCGCCCAACATCAGCGAGCTGCCGCCCACCAGCAGATCGAGTCCGGACCCCGCAACCGCGCCGGATATCGCCGCCGCGGTAATCAACTCTCTGCGCGACAATCCGAACATCTCCCACGTATCGGCCTCAAACAGATCCGCATGGAGCGCATCGCCAAGTTCCGTCGCGCCCTGCAGGTGATGATGCCGGTACAGCCCTTCGACGCGCCGCCGGGCCTCCAGCTCCCGTTTGCGGACCCGTTCGCGCCACGCGGCTTCCAGGCGTTGGCGCGGCTCGTCGGTCGACGCGTCGTCGTCGAGCGTTCGCGACAGCTGCAAGGAAACGGCGTCCGTGAGCAGTGACGCAATCTCGGACGCACTACCACGCACGCGTTGCTGGCGCGCCTCGCGCATCACGACGACGGCCTGCTGCAGCGCTCCGCGCCAGTCCTCCTCGAGCTGCGCAAACGATTCCAGCAGCGCTATACGCGTCTCGAAATCCGCGTGCATCGCATCAAACACCCGCACCAGTGAAAAGTACTGATCCAGCGCATTGCGCCACTCGTCCAGAAAGTCGCCATCGCCAATGAGGTTGATCAACGCCATGCGCGGTCGTCCCGTCCACTGCAGAATCTGCATTTCGAGTTCGTACTCGCGCCCGTAGGGTTTCGTGCCGTCCACTACATACAGAATGCCGGCGCCCTCAAGCAGCGGTGTCAGCAGCTCGCACTCGTCGCGAAACGCCGGATCGTCGAGGTGCCGGTCCACGAACGCGCGCACCGCGTCCGCCCGCGAATGCGCACCATCGCTGTTGTTCTCCAACCAGCGCAATACCGCGCCCGCACGCTGAAAGCCGGGCGTGTCCACCAGCTCATACAGCGCCTGACCGTCCACGGTGAACTGGAAACCCGCAGATCGGGTCGTGGTGCCCGGTGTGTCGGAGATGGCAATGTCGTCCTTCTCCGCCAGCGTGGCCACAATGCTGCTCTTACCTTTGTTGGGATGACCAACGACGGCAAACCTGGGCACCATCACACAACCTCGGCGAGCAGGATTGTCGGGTCATCCAGCGCGGTGAGGCGTCGCTGCCAGACCAGCCGGTCGGCTCCAGCCACGTGGCCACCTTCTACGTTCAGCGGAACGACGAACTGTGTCGCCTGTGTGCGCTCGCCGATCAACCGCAGCCCGTCGATCAATTCCAGCACCGGCGGTTCCCAGCCCTTGGTGAGAACCGCGATTGCCTGCGCGTCGCGCGGTATCCGCTGCACGCATACAGCCGGCTGCTGCTCCGGTTCGTAGTGGCTCATGTACACCACCTGTTCGACGCGCCGTCCTGGAAGATGCCGGGCACACCAGTCATCCACCATGTCGCTCGCCACGGCATCGTTCCAGACCACCACCACCAGCGACCCGTCGGGCACCAGCACATGCCGCGCCTGGTCCATCCCGGACGCACCTCGAGCTACGCCATCAGGTTGATCCGTGTCGCGGGCGGTGCCGGGCGCAGAGGCACCGGAATCAACCAGCGGCGTGTCGAGACGCGCAAGCAACAACGCTACCTCCGAGTCGTCCAAGAGAAGTTTGCGCGTAGCACCGCGAACTCCGACGACTGCAAACAACAACATCACGAGCCTCGGCAGAAGCCCGTACACGAGCAGCACCATTGCAACGAACGGCCACCAACCACCCCATACCGCCGCATCGACGTCACGCACCGCGTCGAGCCGGAAGAATCGCGATTGTGCGACCAGTTCGGCATCCGGCGCCGCGTTGGGCACGAGTTCACGCCACGGCGCGCTCACCGCACGCACCCAACCGGCGAGCCGGGCCGGGTCGAGATCGAGCGTGCTGGACCACCCGAACGCAACATCCGATACCGCGACCAGAACGAGCAGCGAGGTGAGACAGCCAACGAAGAACGCGACCCCGAAGCACTGCGACCACAGCAGAGCCTGCCATTTTGCGTAGCGTCGCGACCGCGCGCGCGACAACCAGCCGAACAGCGTGTCGCCTGCAGCGCGCCGCCGCACCCACACACTCGCCCATTGCCCAACCGACAATCCGGATACCAGCGATTGCAATGGCCGGAACCAGCCGACCCGTTCGGGAAGCAGGACGAGCGAAAGGAGCAGCAGCACCAGAGGCAAGCCGACGAGTGCGCCAAGAAACGCCAGTATGTTTACGGGTCGGGAACCATCGTACGCAAGCGCACCCGCACACGCCGCGAGGCCCAGCACCAGACCGGCCACACACACCAGCGCCGTCGCCGCGGTGCGCGCCGCCACCAGATCCCCGCCGGGTAGTCGATCGTCGCGGCGAGGGGCCGAATCGCCGCGAACATCAATGCGTTGCCACCAGGCCAGTACGCGAAGCAAGGGATTTTCAGGCAGGGCAGCGGCTTTCGCGACTCCACGGTCGCGCGCGTGCCGATCATCAACCGGCGTCGTGCGGTCTGCGTGGAGCCACGCGATGATGTCGACAACGCGGGCGAGCATCGCGTTCAGCGCGTGCGTTGCTTAAAGACGCAACCCTGCCTCGCCAAACGTATCGCAGGCCTCGATGTCTCCGGTGGAGAGACCCTTGCGGAACCATTCCACCCGCTGCGCCGACGAGCCATGCGTAAACGACTCCGGCTGGACACGTCGTCCCGCACGTTGCTGCAGCCGATCGTCTCCGATCGACGCGGCGGCCCGAAGACCTTCTTCCACGTCCCCGCGCTCCAGCAGATCGCGTTCCCGCTCGGCATGATTGGCCCAGACCCCTGCGTAGCAGTCGGCCTGCAGTTCAACGAGCACCTGAATCTGGTTGGCCTGCGTTTGGTTGGCCCGTGCCTGCAGCCCCTGCACCTTGCGCATCACGCCTGTGATGTTCTGAACGTGATGCGCGACCTCGTGACCGATCACATAGGCCTGTGCGAAATCGCCCGGCGCGCCCATGCGATGCAGCTCGTCGAAGAAACTCGTATCCAGATACAGCTTGTGATCTCCGGGACAGTAGAACGGGCCTGTCGCTGCGGTATTGAACCCACACGCAGACTGCACCGTGCCGTCGAACAACACCAGCACGGGCTCGGAATAGCGGCTGCCGTATTGCTTGAAAAGTTTGTTCCAGGTGTCTTCCGTGTCCGCGAGGATCGCCGACACGAAATCCGCCGCCTGGTCAGACTGCCGTGGATCGGCCGGCGCCCGCTGCACCTGCGGTTGCGGTGCCGGTGAACCACCGCCTCCCAACAGCGCGCCCAAGAGCTGCATCGGATCACCCCCCAGCAGAAATACCGCCAGAAGCGCAATCAAGCCCAGACCGCCAATACCCCCGCCCACGCGCACCCCGCGCGACGCGCCGCCACGCCCGCGCCGATCTTCTACATTGCTGCTGCGGCGACCCGTCTGCCACTTCATGTCATTTCCCCGGTGGAACTCGCTCGATATTGTAGCCGAGCCATCGCGAGTATCCGACTCCAATGGACCGCATGAGAACTACCGTTGCAACCGCGCGTTCAATAAACTGGACGCCCAGCACAGCGCTCCAAGGGGGCACGCACCATGAAATATGACAGCATTCTGGACACGATCGGCAACACGCCGATCGTTCGCCTGAACCGGACCGGGCCCGACCACGTAACCATCTATGTGAAGATCGAGGCATTCAATCCGCTGGCGTCCGTCAAAGACCGGCTGGCGTACGCCGTAGTAAAAGACGCGCTCGACAAAGGCGACCTGAAGCCGGGACAGACCGTAGTAGAGGCCACATCCGGCAATACCGGCATTGCGCTGGCAATGGTGTGTGCAGCGCTCGGCCACCCGTTCGTAGCCACCATGGCCGACAGCTTCAGCGTGGAACGGCGAAAGATCATGCGTGCGCTCGGTGCAAAAGTCATTCTCACCCCCGCCGCCGAGCGCGGCACAGGAATGGTCAAGCGGGCCGAAGCACTGGCCGCCGAACACGGCTGGTTTCTGGCCCGCCAGTTCGAAAACCCGGCGAACCCGGCCTACCACGCAAGCACAACCGGGCCCGAGATTCTGTCGGACTTCGCCGGGGAGCGGCTCGACTACTGGGTTACCGGCTGGGGAACCGGCGGCACGCTCTCGGGTGCCGGGCGCGTTCTGAAAGCCGCCCGCCCCGATCTGTCGATCATCGCGGCGGAACCCGAGGGCGCAGCCATGCTGTCCGGCAACGAGTGGCAACCGCACAAGATTCAGGGTTGGACCCCGGACTTCATTCCCGCCGTTCTCGAGCGGGACGTCGCCGACCGGATCGTACCGGTGTCGGACGATGCCGCGCGCGATACGTCGCTCGCTCTCGCATCCGGGGAAGGCATCTTCGTAGGCATATCGGCAGGAGCGACCCTCGCGGCCGCTCTGACGGTCGCCGCGGACGCACCCGAGGGCAGCGTGTTCGTCGTAATGTTGCCCGACACCGCCGAGCGCTATATGTCGACCTTCCTGTTCGACGACATCAACGACGGCACCGACGAGGATTGGTTGAATACGCTCTAACGGCAACGTAAGTAACGCACACACAACAACCGGAACGTCTGCTGCCCGCGTAGCGCCGGACCTGCTTTCATGCACGCATGCATGCACGCGCCACTTCGCTGTGTTTCGTCTGCCTGGTGGCTTCCGCGTTACCGGCAGGAGGCGCCGGCAACGTGTATCGCTGCGATACACCCGGCTCGCCTCCGGTCTTCACGGACGTTGCATGCAAACATCCGTCCGCAATTGTGGATTTACGCGCTGACACGGTGCGCCCGCGGCGTGCGCAACCGGATCGGCCGCCGGGCGATGCTGGTCGATCACTCCATAGTACGCCCACTCTGGCCGCCGACGAGTCGACTGCGAACGAGTCGAGAACAAAAGCGTCCAGCACCAACCATCCGACGTGCGCCGAACGGAGTGACGACCTGGACCGGCTGCACACACAACGCCGACGTGGCTACCGCGCGGACGATGAGAAACGACTGGACGCACAGGAACGGTCCCTGCGCGCATTTCTTCGCCGCTACTGCTGACCGTGTGCAACTAACCTCTACTGCGAGACGGCGCTGCCCCCGAAACACACCGTGTGACGACCTTCCAGACAGCGCGATCCAAACATGCTCTACTTACCGCTCCGCTCGATGTCGAATCGCCTATGGTCGAACTGTTGTTTCTGCTGGTGGGCGCCCACTTCGTCGCCGACTTCGTGCTGCAACCCGACGTGGTTGCGGCCGGCAAGCACCGCGTCAGGCCGGCGACCCTCGCAAACGACCATCTGCCTCCGTGGCCTTACTTTTTGCTGGGCCATGCGTTCACGCACGCAATCGCGGTTTTTCTTATAACGCAATCGGTCTGGCTCGGCCTGGCGGAGTTGGTTTTACATGCGCTGCTAGATCACCTGAAGTGCGAGAACCGGATCTCGTTTACGACCGACCAGTCGCTACACCTCGCGTGCAAAGTAGGCTACTGCGCGATTCTAACGACAACCCTCTAGCGCCGGTAAGAACTATTTTGATACTAGTGCAGATGGCGCTGGCATTTCATAGCATGTAGCCACCGTCCATAACCAGTTCTGCGCCGGTCATGTAGCGGCTTTCATCGCTAGCCAGAAACAAGACACCGTTTGCGATATCAGCAGGCTCCCCCAGGAATCCGATTGGGTGATCACTGGTTAGTTGGGCTAGCAGCTGTTCGGCATCAGGCTGATCGTTGATCCATTTAACCATCTGTGTCGTCAGCACGTAGCCGGGGTGAATCGAATTGCAACGAATACCGTAACCGGCGTGAGCGCAGTGCGCAGCAATGGATTTGGTGAGCAGGCGGATCGCTCCTTTCGCTGCCGAATAGGCTGCCTCGTACGGAGCGGCTTTGATTCCGTGAACGGATGACACGTTGACGATTGCGCCCCCGCCCTGCGCCTTCATCAAACGGATGGCGAGCTTGGAGCCGATGAACGTGCTGTCTACATTGACCCGCAACACGTTGTGGTAATCGTCGACCGATTGTCGCTCGATGTCGCCCGGTGAACCACCGATGCCAGCATTGTTCACCAGCACGTCGAGTTTCCCGAATCGCTCCCGGGTTGCTGCCATGACACCCTCCCAGTCCGCCTCTTCTCCGGCATCCTGACGCAGTCCGATTGCACCCAGGTCGCGTGCCACTTCCATGACGCCTTCCTCATTGATGTCAGTGACCACCACCTGCGCTCCCTCTTCGACGAAACGCGTTGCAGTGGCGCGCCCGATCCCATCGGCAGCGGCAGTAATCAGAGCGACCTTGTCGAGCAGGCGTTGCGGCATGTCGTTCTCTCCGCGTTTCGGCTCATTCCTGGTCGATCTTAGCAAGCCGCGGCGATTCAGTCCGTCGCCATCATTGGTCAACAACAAGTTTCGGACGAACTAGCGCACGGAGGCCTCGATGCGCGCCATCACCTCGTCGACAGAGAAGCTCCCGACCGGTAGGCGACGCGACGCCATCTCCCGCGCCAGGGTCTGGCAGACGGCGTTAGCCGGTGTGGGCACCCCCGCGAGGCGGCCGAGCAGAACGATCTCGCCGTTCAGGTAGTCCGCTTCGATGTCACCCGTACCCCGCGCAATGCTCTGCCAACTGGAGCCGCCGCTGCGCGGAATTCCGGGAATGTCCACCATCGTGTAAACGCCCTGCATCCGCGCGGCCATGTCGTCGCGTGAGGTCCAATCGATGCCGTTCGCCCGATATGCATCGGTTGCCTCCGCGCGCAACATCCGGGCTACCTCCCCACTGCCGGGCGCACGGTCCGTCGCGGCTTCGAGCGCGTTGCCGACGTTCATCACCAGTTTCGCGTACTTCTTGCGCATAACACCGTCGTCGGCCTCGGCGCTGAAACCGGCTGCACTGAATGCGGCAACAATGTACTCCGCCATCGGATCCACACCTGCGGGATAGCGGCCGGTATCCAGCACACCACCCAGGCCTTCGGCGTGCGTCACGACCTGACCTGGCTCGAGATGCACTGCGGGCAGGATCACCAGCGACGCATAGACATGCAAAAAACGACGCAACGCCTCGCGTTCGTTGGCAACACCGTTCTGGAGGCAGACGACGGGAATGTCCACACCGGCTACGAGCGCGAGTTCGTGCAGCAGCCCGCGCGTGTGCTGGCTTTTCGCGGTGAGTAACGCAACGTCTCCCGGCCGAAAGTCTACGTGATCCAGGCGTTCGAACACCGGCAGACGAAACGTGGTGCGTTCGTCCGGCGCGATCAGCGTTAGCCCATCGCGCGCCATCGTCTTCGCGTGCGCTCCCCGTGCGACGAGCGCAACCTCGTAACCGGCGCTGCTCAGCCGCGCACCAATGACACCGCCGATACCGCCGGCGCCAACAACAATGAACCGACCGTCTCCCACGGCTGTTTCGGCAGCGGACACGTCAGCGCAGAATCAGCGGGTAGTCGAGGGCCGAATCCCACAGCAGCTGCGTAACGCTCGCGTACCGGCTTTCGTTGGCAAACCCATGATGTCGCAATGTCTCCATGTCACGAACGATCTGCTGAAGCGGACCCGCATCGTACACCACGGCCGTACCGGCCGCGTCGCTCACCAGCCGAACGGTCTGCGCAGACGCCTGCACCGCATGCGTTCCGGCAAGGTACAGGTCCGCTTTGTCCTCGTCCGTGGGTACGGCGCCGCGCTGGGCACGCTGCCACGCACGGTCCAGTTCGGCATAGAAGTACGCGCGGGCGGAACGATGGAGTGCCAGTGCTTTACCGAACTTGGTCTGGGCAAGCATCTGATCCTTCAGACGCGTGCCGCTACCAGCCGGCGTCTTGTCGCGGACGAGGTCTCTAAGCACCTCCAGTGCCTGCGACGCCAGCACCAGAGTTACCGGCACATAGGTCGCGAACAGAACCCGGCCGGGGCAACGGTAAAGCGAACCGGTATGCAGCGCGTTCGGCGCGGCAAACTCATCCTGCACGATCGGAACCGTTTGGTCCGCGGGCACGAACACATCGGATACCAGCACGTCGTTGCTGCCGGTGCCGCGCATACCGAGCACGTGCCAGTTGTCCGCGATCTCGCAAGCATGCATCGGTAACACCGCTAGAAAACGTTCTTGCGCGCAGACGATCGGTGTCATGAACCATTGCGCGTAGTGGCACCCGCTCACGAAACCGTTGCGGCCAGATACCTGAAATCCGCCTTCAACGCGACGCGCGTCCAGCGCACGATTGCCGCTGGCCGCAACAACGCAGTCCACGTCGTCACCCCAGAGGCGCTGCACCAGCGATTCGGGCCAGGTTGCCGCGAGCAGGCGTGCAGCATTGGTGACCATGACGAACCACGCAACGCACGGGTCGTGCTGTGCCAGCGTTTCGGTTATCCGAGCGCAGGTTACCGGGTCGGTTTCAAGGCCTCCCAGCGACCGGGGCGCAAACGCACGTGCGAAACCCGCGTCTACGAACGCGTCCACCACTTCTTTGTGCAGCCGACCATGCGTTTCCGACCAGCTTCTGTGCGTGGATACCACATCGCCGAGATTGCGCGCAGCGTCAACGAGTGAGGCCTCTGAAAAACTTTTATCGATCATACGCGCAGGCTACCAGCGCGTGGGCTATCAACCCATAAGCAACCACACTCCCGCGACCAGCATGCTCATACTCGCCCAGAAAAAGTACGGGCTCAGGTAGGCCAGCGCCTGCGCCACGCGATCAGTGTGGTGCGTTGGTTCGTTCGATCCTTTCATGTACTGCTTCCCTCGGTCGGCTGTTATGCGTTCGTTTTGTGCCGCAGTTCACAGTTATCCGGGAAAGCGCGGATTCGGACAATTCGAATCCCTCGAGGAATTGTGTCGACAATGTATCGGGAGGCGTTTCAGCGTCCCAAAATAATGAAGAGATTATGGATTAAAATGGATTCGACGGTCGTAACGTATTGATTTATGGTTTTTATTTCAAATTGTAAGACGTGTGTTGCAAAGCGAGGCTTTTATTCCGGCAAAGATTCGGTATGCTTATCGACCTCACTAGCCGGTGCTGTATGAATATACAGTGTATTCTCCTCGGCAGGGCGAACGGCACAGCTCATAAGCACCGGCTAGTTGAGGCCAACCCCGCTCCAGATCACCCCATCTAGCCCCTAACGGGCCCTTGATTGACCCTTCGCACGCGCTCAATTCTGCGCTTCGGGCACGTCCGGCAGTGTGTCCCGCCACGGGAACTCGCGATCGGCAACCGCAAAGAACTCCGGGTTCAGAACCGAGTCGCCTTTGTTGTACCCGATTTCTGAACCATCCACTGCCCAAACGTCACCGCCAGCAGCCGCGAGCACTGCGTGCGCTGCGGCAATGTCCCATTCAGACGTGGGGCCGAGGCGTGGATACAGATCGGCGCCCCCTTCGGCCAGAATGCACAGCTTCAACGAGCTGCCGACCGGTCGGCGCTCGATGCCGGGAAACCGCGACTCCAGCGCACCGACAAACGCTTCGAGACGTTCGCCGCCGTGACTGCGGCTCGCTACGACGGTGCATACGCGTGAACGGTCCATCGGCCTGCCTTGAAGGACGACCTCTTCACACTCTGCATCGATTCGCACCGCATGCCCGGCACTCGCATCTCCCAGATAGACCTGGTCGCGAACGGGTAGCGCAACGACACCAAGCAACGGCCGCCCATCCACAATGAGCGCGATGTTCACCGTGAACTCGCCGTTGCGACTGACGAACTCCTTCGTACCGTCCAGCGGATCGACGAGCCAGTACCGCTGCCACCCCCGGCGCTCCTCGAACGGCGGCGGCACGGACTCCTCCGAAAACACCGGAATATCCGGGGTCATGTCGGCAAGGCCGTCGACAATCACGCGATGCGCAGCCAGATCGGCCTGCGTCAGCGGCGACCGATCCGATTTGATGTCGACGGCAAAGTCCGTTCCGTACACGTCCAGAATGGCGCTACCGGCCCGACGTGCGAGTGTGACGAGGTCATTATGGTTAGGCAGTCCGCGGGTCCAGTCTTTCATTGTCCACTCATTACAGTCCGCTTATTGGAGTTCGCGCATCAGTATCGGATAGGCAATCGCCAGCGCTGCGACCGCGCGCGCTTCGCGGAATTCCGCATCGGCCAGCAGTTCCGGTATTCGCTCGACCGGCCACGGAACGACTTCCGGAGGCTCCGGTTCATCGCCTGGCAGCGACTCCGGATACAGATCGGTCGCGAGCATCGCGTGGATGGTGAATCCCATGTGACCCGGCGCAACGGTCATGTGTTTGAGGTGGCGGATGCGACGCGCTCCGAACCCCACTTCTTCTTTCAGTTCCCGGTTGGTCGCCGCAACCAGGTCTTCCCCCAACTCGCTGGCACCTTTGGGCAGAGACAACTGATGTTCGTGGAACCCCGCAGCGTATTCCCGGATGAGCAGTACTTCGTTCGCGTCATTGACCGCAACCGCAATCACTGCCGCGCGACCACCTGCCGGCAGGCGTTCGTACACGCGTTCGTCCCCGCCGGCAAATCGCAGCCATAGGCGCTCGATTCGGAACAGCCTGGAGCGCCCGACGATCTCGGTTTTCAGTATCTCCGGTAACGACAAAGGGAGTCCGGGCGCGCACTACGAACGATATACTGCGCGGATGGTACTGGATTGGCCCAACATTGACACCGTCCTTCTGGATATGGACGGAACCCTGCTGGACCTGCACTTCGACAACACGTTGTGGAACCACGTGCTACCGGAAAGATACGCTCGCGAGCACGCGGTAGACGACGTGGCCGCGCGCGACTTTCTGTTCGCCGAAATGCGGGCCACACGCGGCAGCATGAACTTCTACTGCCTGGACTACTGGGCCCGTTTCACGCGCATGGATCTGCTGTCGCTGCACGAAGAGCTGGTGGCGTTGATTCAATTCCGTCCCGGTGCGCTGGAGCTGCTGGACTGGTTACGGCAGCAACGCAAGCACGCCGTTCTCGTTACCAACGCCCACCCGGACAGCCTGCGGATCAAGGATCGCGCATGCCGCATCGTCAGTCTCGTGGACACCGCCGTGTCCACGCACGACCTGGGACTGCCCAAGGAGGAACCCGAGTGTTGGCGCAAACTCCGCACCCACGTCACGTTCGATCCCGCGCGCACGCTGCTGGTAGACGACAGCCAGCCGGTGCTGCAGAGCGCGGCCGCTTTCGGCATATCGCACCTGCGGACAGTCGCACAACCGGACTCCAACCGCCCCGAGCGCTCGGGCCTCGACTTTCCCGCGCTGACCGACTTTCGCAACCACCTGCCAGCCAATGCCCTCTGATACAACGCCCCAACCCGACCGCGTGCGTATCGACCAGTGGCTTTGGGCGGCACGGTTCTACCGCACGCGCTCCCTCGCCAAAGCGGCGGTAAACGGCGGCAAGGTTCATCTGAACGCCCAACGAACCAAGCCTGCAAAAGAATTGACGGTTGGTGACCGAGTCACCATTCAGAAGCAGGCAGTGACCACCACAGTGGTCGTCGAAGCGTTGTCCAACCGCCGGGGCAGTGCGACCGTTGCGGCCGAGTTGTATCGCGAGACACCAGACAGCATCGAGCAACGTGAGTCCTGGCGCGCCCAACGCCGGATGGAGCGCGCTGGCCTCGTCGTGCCGAAGCGCAAACCCAACAAACGCGAGCGGCGCGAGCTGACCGACCTGAAAAAGCAGACCACCCAGGACTGAAACTCGACGCCGGCGGCCGTCCGAACGCACATTCTGCAGGTTTCCCAGCATCCCGCTTACAATGCTTTTCATTCTCAATCGGGGCGATGTTAGTATGCTGAGCTTCCTTCTGGAGCGCCCCGATTCATGGCCGTAGACATCGATTCGACCAAGAAAAACACCGTCTATCAGAACCTTTCGAGCGCCCGACTCGCGGAACTTTCCGTGTTGGGGGGTGAGGGACAGTTCGCCAGCAACGGCGCCATTGTTGTGCGCACCGGCAAGCGCACCGGCCGCTCCCCGAAAGATCGTTTCATCGTCGAAGAACCGTCCACGAGCGACTCGATCGACTGGGGCGACATCAACCAGCCGATCGATCCCAAAGTGTTCGACGCACTTTGGGACCGCGTATGCGTCTATGTGTCCGGTCTGGATACCTATTTTTCACAGCTGCATGTGGGAGCGGACCCGGAACACTATCTGCCCATCGAAGTTACGACAGAGTTCGCCTGGCACGGACTGTTCGGACGTTCGCTTTTCATAGCACCAGAACACTACAACCCGCACAATAAAGAAGCGTGGCAGATCATCAACGCCCCCGGGTTCACCTGCGTACCCGAACGTGACGGCACCAACAGCGACGGCACGGTGATGATCAACTTCGCTCAGCGAAAGGTACTCCTGGCCGGCATGCCGTATGCGGGCGAGATGAAAAAATCCATGTTCAGCGTGCTCAACTTTCTTCTGCCCGAGAAAGACGTACTGCCCATGCACTGTTCGGCCAACCTTGGAGCAGATGGCGACGTAACGCTGTTCTTCGGTTTGTCAGGTACTGGCAAAACAACACTATCTGCGGATCCGGATCGTTTCCTGATCGGCGACGACGAACACGGCTGGGGCAAAGGTACCGTGTTCAACTTCGAAGGCGGCTGCTATGCCAAGTGCATTGACCTAAGCAGAGAAAACGAACCCGTCATCTATGACGCCATCGCGTTCGGGGCCATTGTCGAAAATGTGATTATCGACGAAGACACGCGAGAACCCGATTACACGGACGGTTCGCTCACGGAAAATACCCGCGCCTGCTATCCGCGCTCCAACATTGCGCTCAAAGTCGACGACAACCGTGCAGGTGAGCCGAAGAACATCATCTTCCTAACGTGCGACGTCAGCGGCGTGCTGCCGCCGGTTGCACGTCTGTCGAAAGAAGCTGCGGCCTACCATTTTCTGTCCGGTTACACCGCTCAGGTGGGCTCGACGGAGGTGGGTTCCACCGATCCTTACAAAGCCACATTCTCCACTTGCTTCGGCGCACCGTTCTTCCCACGGCCCGCCGGCGTGTACGCCGACCTGCTGATCCGGCGCATCGAAGAATTCGGCTCCAACGTCTACCTGGTGAATACCGGCTGGACCGGCGGCGGCTACGGTACTGGCGAACGGTTCCGGATTCCGGTTACGCGGGCAATCATCGCGGCCATCCAGTCCGGCGCCCTCGCTGATGTGCCAACGGAACACCTGGCCGGCCTGAACCTCGACATCCCAACGCAGATCCCAGGTGTGGAAGACAACATTCTGAACCCGCGCAACACCTGGGCAGACAAGGACGCGTACGACGCCGCAGCGCGCTCACTGATCGAGAAGTTCCACGCCAACTTCACACGCTTCGACGTTGATGCGGATATTGTGGCGGCTGGTCCAACCGCGGATTTCTAGCTACCCTTCGAGCTGCCATTCCACGTGACACGAGGGGGATCGTGGCGCCGCCCATTCCCGTAATCGCAGCCTCCGCGCTGTCGCAGCTCGCCCGCGACCCAGCCGTCTTGCGGGGTATTGGCCGGGGTATCGAGAAAGAAAGCTTGCGCGTGCGCCCCGATGGGAACCTGTCGGAGCGTCCGCACCCGGCAGGGCTTGGATCCGCACTCACCCATCCCCTGATCACCACCGACTTCAGCGAAGCCCAGCTCGAACTGATTACCCAGGTGCACCGCTCACCCGAGGCCTGCCTCGGACAGCTGGAGGACGTGCACCGTTTCGTCTACGCCGAGCTCGGCGACGAGCTGCTATGGCCCGCCAGCATGCCATGTCTGCTCGGCGAAGCGTCAGAGATACCAATCGGCCGCTATGGCCGTTCCAACGTGGGGCTCAGCAAAACCATCTACCGCCGCGGCCTCGCCAACCGCTACGGCGCGTTGATGCAGACCATCTCCGGCATTCACTACAATTTCTCGCTACCTGAGGCCTTCTGGCCCGTGTTTGCGTCGCTTCGTGGTTGCGAAGACGACGAAGCGTTCCGCACCGCGTCCTACTTCGATCTGATCCGGAACTTCCGGCGCCACTCCTGGCTGCTGATCTACCTGTTCGGCGCCTCTCCTGCGGTGTGCAAATCGTTTCTCGCCCGTCGGCAGCACCCGTTAGCGCAGTTCGATGAAGGCTCGCTGTATCTGCCCCACGCAACGTCCCTGCGCATGGGCCGGCTGGGCTATCAGAGCGACGCGCAAAGCTCGCTGCACATTTCCTACAACAGCCTCGATCAGTACGCAGACACGATGCGGTTCGCGCTGACGCAGCCGTATCCCGAATACGAACGGATTGGTGTCCGAAAAAACGGTGAGTACCAGCAGTTGAACACGGCGCTCATCCAGATCGAAAACGAGTTCTACGGCACCATACGTCCAAAGCAACCGGTCCGTACCGGAGAGCGGCCGCTGAATGCCCTCCTGGACCGCGGCGTCGAATATGTCGAAGTTCGGTGCATGGACCTCAATCCGTTTCTGCCGCTCGGCATTGGCGACAACGAGGTGCGATTCCTGGATCTGTTCCTGCTGTTCTGCCTTATCTCTGACAGTCCGCCCGACAGCGTCGAAGAGTCTGAGATTCTGCGCGACAATCAGCTCACGGTAGTGGAACGCGGACGCGAACCCGACCTGTGGCTGCAGGCGCTGAACGGCCCAACCGCTCGCGACGAGTGGGCCAATGTCATTGTCGAGCAGTGCGCCGAGCTCGCGCCGATCCTGGACGACGCGCACGCAACCGACGGCTTCGCCCGCACCGTCGAGGCGCAGCGCGGGAAGATCACCGCGCCGGAGAAGACACC
Organism: Candidatus Azotimanducaceae bacterium; assembly: GCA_965216695.1. Classification (GTDB taxonomy): domain Bacteria; phylum Pseudomonadota; class Gammaproteobacteria; order Pseudomonadales; family Azotimanducaceae. The sequence continues at coordinate 2,282,586 of OZ244212.1, forward strand.
GTCGGCAAACGTGCTGCAGACCATGCGCGACCACAAAATGCCGTTCTTCCACTTCGCGATGGACCGCGCGGTTGCCCATCGCGACGATTTCGCCAGCAACCCCTTGCCACCGGATCGGATTGACGAGTTTCGCACCCTCGCCCAGGAATCGTTGGCGCGCCAGGAAGCAACCGAAGCCGCCGACTCACTGCCGTTCGAAGACTATCTCGAACGCTACCTGGCCATTTGAATTTTCTCGCTCACCTGCACCTCGCCGAACGTTGTGCCGGTACCAGCGGCGCGCTCACTGGCGCGGTCCTCGGCGACTTTGTGAAAGGCCCGGTGCCGGACGACCTGCCCGGCGACATCTCGCTGGGGGTTCGTCTGCACCGGCGGATCGACGCGGTCAGCAATACACTCCCGGGCGTGCGCGACAGCGCCCGCCGATTCCCACGCAACCTGCGGCGGTACGCTCCGCCGCTCATTGACGTGCTGGCCGACCACTTTCTGACCCTCGCCTGGGAGCGCCACGAATCGATACCCCTGCCGGAATTCACTGCGCGCGCCTACCGTCACCTGGCCCAGTCGATGGATCTCTTTCCGGAGCCCGGCGCGCGCTTCGTCCGCTACGCGGCGGATTGCGACCTCTTCGCAAGCTACGCGGACTGGCGCGTGGTGGAGCGGGCGATCGGCAGCATTGCCCGCCGCCTGCGCATCAACCATGAGCTCCCCACGCTGAACGCGACCATCGCGCGGGAGTTTGCGGCGTTGCACGCGGATTTCGACGCTTACTACCCGGATCTTCAGCACAGGATCCACACCTGGGTACGGGATCACGCTCCGGAAGGTTGACCGCTCGCGCTACCCCGGTACCCTTTCCGGTTCCACTCCTTGATAGGACATTGAATGCAGGCCGTATTGTGCAAGGCTTTCGGAATGCCGGAGTCGCTGGTATTGGAAGAAGTGCCCACCCCGGAAATCGGGCCGGACGACGTGTTGGTCAACATCCGGGGCGCGGCGCTCAATTTTCCCGACGTGCTGATGATTCAAGGCAAATACCAGAGTCAGCCACCATTTCCGTTTTCCCCCGGCGGAGAGATCGCCGGCGAGATCGCGGCGGTAGGTGACGCAGTGACCGAGTTCAACGTTGGCGAGCGCGTGTTCGCCGGTATCGGCGTCGGTGGATTCGCCGAACAGGCTGCGGTACCGGCGCGCGCCCTTCGACGGATTCCCGAAGGCATGAGCTTCGAACAGGCCTCCGGGATCTCCACCACGTACGGCACCTCGTACTACGCGCTGAAACAGCGCGCTGAGCTGCAGGCCGGCGAAACCCTGCTTGTGCTCGGTGCGGCCGGCGGCGTGGGACTCGCCGCGGTAGAACTGGGTAAGGCCATGGGTGCCCGCGTGATTGCCGCGGCCAGCAGCAGCGAGAAACTCGAAGTCGCCCGCAAGGCCGGCGCCGATGACCTGGTCGACTACAGCGACGGCGAGTTGAAGGACAAGGTGAAAGCACTGACAGACGGGCGCGGCGCCGACGTGATATACGATCCCGTCGGCGGCGCCCTGTTCGATCAATGCATGCGCTGCATCAACTGGTACGGCAGGGTGCTCGTGATCGGCTTCGCAGCCGGCGACATTCCCCGCGTCCCCATCAATCTGATTCTGCTGAAGAGCTGTCAGCTGGTTGGGGTGTTCTACGGTGCGTGGTCCGGCAATCCCAAGTACCGCGACGAGGCGCGCCGCAACTTCGACGAAATTCTGGATTTCTACCGGAACGGCCGGATCGACCCGTTGGTAGGTCGTGCGTTTCCGCTCGCAGACTACGCCGCCGCATTGCGTTGCCTTATGGAGCGCCAGGCGATCGGCAAGGTGGTGGTAACGCCATGATGTCATCTATGGATGCGCACCGCTGGGCGCTCGCGATCATGATTCTCACCGGGGCCATGCTGTTCGCCGCGCTGTGTTTGGAACTGATACTTGGCATGGAACCCTGCCCGCTCTGCCTGATGCAACGGGTCTGGGTATTCGCTGCCGGGTTTGTTGCCTACCTGAGCGTTGTGCACAACCCGCGCTGGGGTATCTATCCGCTTCTGTGCATTCTGGCCTGCATCACCGGAAGCTATTTCGCCGGGCGGCAGCTTTGGCTGATGAGCCTGCCGCCGGACCAGGTACCGTCCTGTGGACCCGGCATCGACTACATGTTCCAGAATTTCCCGTTGTCGGACGTGCTGGGTGCAATGACTCAGGGCACCGGCGACTGTGCAGAGTCCCAGGCGTTTCTGGGGATCACGCTGCCCCTGTGGGTTTTGGCGGGCTTCGCGGCGATCGTTTTCGCCGCCGTGCAACAGTGGCGAGCACCGCGATAATATTTTTTGACAAGATTTTGACCAACTACTTTCAATATCATGCAGCGCGACACTGTACGGGGTTGGCAATCTTGCTATAGTGACTGCATAGCTTCTCAGCTATATAACAATAACTTAGGACACTTGCCTTGAGCGCTCTATTAAACTGGAGCTCGAAATGGATAAAGACGCTCGCCGTATACTAATAATTAACGGCAAGGGAGGCTGCGGGAAAACGACGATCGCGACGAATCTGGCTGTCGCGTACGCCGCAAACGACGTTCCCGTCGCACTTCTGGACAACGACCCGCAGGCTTCCAGTTCGTACTGGTCGCAACAGCGTGATCCGAAACTTCCGGAAGTGTTTCTGCTGCCTTCCCATCAACGCTCGCACATGTATGAAACGCAGGCGTTTCGGAATCGACTGCCGGCACTGACGAAACGCATCGTCGTGGACGGGCATACGAATACCCGTGAACGCGACCTGGACCTGCTGTTTCGCCAGACCGATGTCATTCTGATACCCATTCTGCCGTCCGCGATCGACATGCGCGCCGGCGAACGGTTTCTGACCGACCTGTTGACGCACCGTGCGTACCGTACGGCGCCACGACCGATCGGCGTTATCGCCAACCGGGTGCAGCCAAACACGGAAACGCACAAGCAGTTGCAGCACTTCCTTCAGTGTCTGGACATTCCCACCGTGGCCACGTTCCGGGACTCTCCCGTGTACACGCGCGCGGCGGAATCCGGACAGGGCGTGGTCGACATGAAAGACTGCCGCGCCGCCCGCAAGGAAGCGCAACAGTGGTGGCAACTGCTGCGTTGGATCGACGAACAGCCGAAGGCCGCACGCGCCACAGTAGCTGACATTCGCGGCGTGCCGCGCTCGGCCCGTCGTGCGCGCGACGAAGAGGTTTCACAGGAAGCGGACTCCGCTTGAGAAACTCCGCCGCGCACCGGTGATCCGGCTCGACCAGATTGCCCTCGACCTGGGAGACCGGCCGATCTTTCGCAATCTGGGTGCGACCGTACACGCAGGCCAGAAGGTCGGCATAGTGGGTCGCAATGGGGTCGGGAAGTCGACCCTGTTCCAGATGATTCTGGGGCGCATGGCTCCCGATGACGGCGACGTAACGCTACCCAGCCAGTGGCGTATCAGCCATATGTCGCAACAGCCCGATCCGTCGACGCGCGGAGCGCTGGACTACGTGCTGGACGGCGACAAGCGATTGCGCCAAACCGAGCGCGACGTTGCGCAGGCAACCGAAACGGGCAACGCTGCGGCGATCGCCGCGGCGCACGAACGGCTGTCCGACGCCGACGGCTATACCGCCGAAGCGCGGGCAGCACGCATTCTGAACGGCCTAGGCTTCCACTCAGACGAATTCGACAAACCCCAGCAGGCATTCTCCGGCGGCTGGCGGATACGTCTCGAATTGGCACGCACGCTGCTGGCTCCCGCCGACCTGATGCTGCTTGACGAGCCGACCAATCACCTGGACCTGGAAACCACGCTTTATCTCGAACGGTGGCTGATGCGCTTCCCAGGCACCCTGTTGATCATCGCCCACGACCGGGCATTCCTGGACAACGTGGTCGAGTACGTGCTGCACATGCGCGCGCAGACGGCAACGCTGTATCGAGGCAACTACAGCGCGTTCGAGCGCCAGTACGCCGACGCGCTCGAACGCGAACGCCGGCAGGCGGCGGAGCAGCAGAAGAAGGTGAGCGACATTGAAGCCTTCATCCGCCGGTTCCGCGCGAAAGCCAGTAAAGCGAAACAGGTGCAGAGTAGGATCAAGAGCCTGGAACGCATGCAGCAGGTGGTGGTGACTCAGCTCGATTCGGGCTACCGGTTCGGGTTTGCGGGCCCGAAACGTATGCCAACGCCACTCTTGTCGCTGAACGACGTAACCCTTGGCTACGACGGAACCCCGGTCCTGTCCCACATCAGCGAAACGATCCTACCCGGAGACCGCATCGGCGTACTCGGCACAAACGGCGCCGGCAAGAGCACGCTGTTGAAGGCGATTGTTGACCGGCTTCCCGCTGATCGCGGGGAGATCATCCGCAACGGCGACGTTACGACCGGCTATTTCGCTCAGCATCAACTGGAGCTTCTGGACGCCGAAAGAACGCCGATGCAGACCATAGCCGCGGCATCGACCATGACGCCGCAGCAGTGCCGGACGTTTCTGGGCACCTGGGGCTTCAGCGATCAACTCGCCGACCAACGGGTGGAAACCCTCTCCGGCGGCGAACGCGCCCGGTTGGTCTTAGCGCTGCTCGCGCTGACGCAACCGGCGATGCTGGTTCTCGACGAACCGACCAATCACCTGGACCTGGACGCCCGGGAGGCGCTGACACTCGCGCTGCAGCAGTATCCTGGCGCGCTGCTGCTGGTGTCGCACGACCGGGAGCTGCTGAATCGGTGTGCCGACACGTTATGGCTGGTGGCCAACGGCACGGTTGCGGTCTACGAGGAATCGCTGGACGACTACGTCGCCGCCCAGCAAGGTGCCGAGCGAGCACACGACCAGCCGAAGATTGCGTCCGACCGTAAACAACAAAGGCGTGATGCTGCCGCCCGGCGGGCCGAACAGAAACCCTTGAGGGAACGCGTGGCGCATCTGGAACGAACGATCGATGCCCTGGAACGCGACCTGAAGTCGTCGGAGGGCGAACTCGCTGATCCGGACCTGTACAACGAAATGGCGCCCGACGCGCTGCAACAGGCGTTGCAGCACGCCGGCACGTTGCGAAAACAACTGGAAAGCGCAATCGAAGAGTGGACCGAGGCTACTGAAGCCCTGGATAAACTGTCCGGAACCTCGTCAGACGCAGAGTAAGGCCGACCCAGGGCGACTCACTTCTTGGGCGCGCCGTCGATGGTTTCTCTAACCTCGACCTCCTCGTCCTCACCCACGCAGGAATCGTCTAAACGAGCCATCTTCACACTGGCGCCCTGGTACTCGACCATCCGTTTCTGCGCAAACGCGTGCGCCGCGACATCGACGGAACGCTTGCGGCCGGTACGGCGTACGAGCGCCCGTACGTCGCCATCCGCAGCCGCAAGATAAGCTCGCGCGGCGCGTGCGTCGACGACATCGACACCATCCAGTTCCAGCAGTATGTCTCCCGCCTTCAACGTGCCGACACCCTCCGGAACGCGCAACACGAGCACCCCGGAATCAACACCGAAGTAGCCGCCGAGGTCGGCGTCAACGTCCATCAGGTGCGCCGGCGACGACTCGATGTGAATCATCTTCATCTTGCCGCCCTTACCACGACCCGCATACTTTTCGTACTTCTGGATCTCGTGTTCCATGTGCGCCTGATAGCCCTGCGTGGTGATGTCTGCAACGTGAGTTTCGTTACCACGTGCGTACTCCACCCGCACCACATCGCCGATGGTCGCGCGGTCCAGGAAGTTACTCAGAATCGGATACGGCTTATTCACGCCTTCCAGACGTTCGCCGCCAATAGACAGCAGCCGGTCACCGCCTTTGAGTCCAGCCTTGTGTGCGCCGCCGTTCGGGGTAACGCCCGAAATCGTCAGCCCGCTGGCATCCCCTTTTTCGTCGATCAGAACACCGAGCATGGCCCGATCGGCCTTGTGCACCTTCCCGTACTGGGACTTGTGGAGTTCCGCCAGTTCCGCGGCCGCCTCATCGAGTCGAGCACGCGCTTCCGCCAACGCAGCCTCAATGTCTGCGTCGATCTCGCCCGCTGCCGCGGGTGGGCTCGCCGTGAGACCCGCCGCAAACGCCAGGCCAAGCACGGCAATCAGAGTTCGAATGGATGCTGTCATGTTTATGTCCACCTACACCTTCGTATCCGGGTTTTATCCGGGTTCGATCCGGTTCAATACAACGCGGGGCGCTCCTCCGGCGCCGGTCTGCGCAATTCCACCAGACATTCGAGCGTGTTCACGCGTTGCTGCCACAAGGCTTGCTGCAGCGCTTCGTTCTGCGGCTCGGCGTCCCGGGCTCTGTTGAGCTGGGAGTCCAGGTCCGCAATCCGGAGCATCAGGGCATCCCGCGGCGTCGGGCTGTCGGCTACGTACCTGGAATCGGCCCGTTGCAGCGGTATCTCCTCGAACGCCACCGATTCGAGCGACTGGGAACGCTCCACCAGGTCCAGATAGCCGCCCGTGGACGCCGGTGCAGAACCGCCGAGCGGGTCCGCATTCCAGACGATCACCGAGAGCGCCGTCGCGAGGAACACCGCGGCCGCGGTAGCAAACGGATACCGTACCTGCGGCCGTCGCGGCGCGCCCACCGACGCGTGGACGTCGTTGAACATACGCATCAATTCGGCATCACCGACTTCGGGGTCCGGCAGCTGCTGCAGGTCGCGCTTTATGCGCCGCAGCATCTGCACGTCGGCCCTCGCCGACGCATCGTCATCGATCGCCTGGGCCGCCGACGCGTCCAGCACGTCACCGTCTCTATGTGCAAGCAGATCGGATATCGGTTTTTTCGATTGCATCACTGTGCTCCGAGTAAGTCGCCGAGAGCCGCTCGTATCCACGGGCCAACTGCGATTTGGAGTAACTCGTTGTTTTCTCCATCAGTTCGCCGATTTCACGGTGGGTGTAGCCTTCGACATCGTGCAGCCAGATCACCATCCGCGTTTCCGGAGGCAAGCTGGCCAACGCCTGTTCCAGGTCGTGTACGGTACCCGGCACGTCGCGCACGGGTCCGCCGTTGTCTTCCTGGACCGTTTCCATATCGACCCACACCCGACGCTGATACCAAGGCGAGCGAATGCGCATGAGGCAGTTGTTAACCGCCACCTTACGCACCCAGCCCACGAGCGCACTCAGGTTCTCAAGCTCATCAGCGTGCTCCAGGACCCGCACGAACGTGTCCTGAACCACCTCTTTTGCCTGGTCGTCATCACGCAGGATCCTCAACGCCAGACCCATGACCACGGGCGCAAGGCGCGTGAAAACCGCAGCCTGGGCCTTTCGGTCCCCACGCTGCAGCCCCTTCGCCATCCCCGGATCGATGGTTACGTCTGCAAATCCCGCCATACTCACCTTAGATGCGCGAGCGACCCAATCGGTCGCAACACGAGGAAAAAAACATTCGAACGTTCGTTCTGGTACGCTCACACCATGCCACGAGCCCAGGTATCGCGTGAACAGCTCACCGAATCGCTTCGCAGCGTGTTCGTCGCTCGCGGCTACGAAGGCGCGACCCTGGCCGAACTCGCACGCGCGTGCGGACTCGGCAAAGCAAGCCTCTACCACCACTTTCCCGGTGGCAAGGCCGAAATGGCACAGATGATTGTTCGCCACAGCGTCGCCGAGCTTGAACGCGACGTGTTCAGTCCGCTCCGAGACACGCAAATCGAGCCTCCCGCGCGGATAGAGGCCTTTGTGAACGCTTTCGGCGCGTATCTGGCAAACGGCCGCGGCCATTGCATGCTTGCGGTGCTCGCTCAGAGCAGCGCCCGGGCGGACTATGCGGCCGTAATACGCGAGCAACTGCGCAGCTGGCTGAAGCTGCTGGCTCAAACGCTGGAGGCCGGAGGCGCCAAGCCCAAACGCGCCCGCCGGCAGGCGCGCGCGTTACTCGCGAGCGTCTATGGGCAACTGATCCTTGCCAAGATGCTCGACGACGAGGACGGATACACCAACGCGCTACGCCGCGTCGCAAAGGACGCGACGTGAGCGCACGCACGCTCGCTTTGCCGGGTCCAGCGCCCAAACAGCCGGGGTAATTCCTATGAACGAAGCCAATCTGACGCGCTTCGGACCCGCAGCGTTCGAACGCGCGCAGGGCAACCGATCAACCGATTTTTCGGCGGCGTTCAGAGCCATCGATGGCCCGGCAGAGCTGGTCCTAGACGTGGACGGGGTCAACGACGCGCAGATCACGATCAATGGCAACAGCGTCGTTGGGCCAAAAGACGTCAGCGCCAACGGCCGGATAACGCTGGCGTTGAATCTCCAGAAGGACAACACGCTCGTCGTCCACATTCCGGAGGGACCTGCCGGCACGCTCGGCCTGCGCGCGACACAAATCACGCGCGCCGACCTGGGACTCGAGCGGCAAGGGTATTTCGGACTCAACACCAGCGACATGGAACGCCAGCGGGCGTTCTACGAGACGTTGGGCTTCCCCGGCGAGATCTACCCGGCGGGACCCGAGACGAGCACCACCTTCGCGCAAGCGCTCGGATTTCCCGACGACTATCTGATTTACGTGGCATTACACAGCCTGGAGAACCCGCCAACGATGCCGTTCGTGGACACGGTACAGTTCCGGGGCGACTCCTACCGGGACGAACCGCCGTACGCCCACCTCAATCACATCGGTATGGCGTACGCCACCTATTCCACGACCGATCTCGACCGTGCCTTCGCTTATCTGCAGTCCAAAGGTGTGGCGTTCGTTTCACCGCCGGCAACCGCGCCGAACGGCGAGCGGTTCGTTTTCCTGAAAGACCAGGACGGCGCTTTCCTGAAACTGATCCAGGCCCCTGACGGTGAGGCGCCAAAGACGGAAGGCGCCAACCTGGTGCGGCTCGTGAACACGAACATGAACGTATCCGACCTGGAGCGGTCACGGGAGTTCTACCGATTGCTGGGTTTCACCGAATCTGCGCCCACCTCCCAGGCCGGATCCGCGGAGTTTGCAGCGGCCCACGGATTCGATGGTCCGATCGAATTCGACGGCCTGGACGTGAGCCTGGGCGAAGGCACGGACGGCGCCAAGCTTCAGCTACGGCAGTGGAAACGCCCCTACGACGATGCGCCCGCTTATCCGCCGCCCGTCAATCACCTGGGCATCGACCGCATCAACTTCTATGTGAAGAATCTGACTGCCGCAGTCGAGACGATGAATGCGCTGGGTTTCGAACAGCTCGGTCCCATCGGCGGCGCCCCGGAGTTCGGCATCGTTTTCTTTTTCGATCCGGATGGTATCAAAGTGCAATTGGCGGGGCCGAGGACGCAATAGCGGTTGCTCGAACGTGCCCGATAGAACGTGTCGATCTCACTCTCGCTGGACCGCGAACGCCGCGTCGATGTCCGGTAGATTAGCGAGTCACTCTCCGACCGCCGCATCCTCAGCAAGCCGCTCAAGCGTCGCCCGCCCCATCGACGCGTGTTCGGGATTGTCGACATGGCCGGTCGCCCACAGGATGACCCCAAAAAACACCGCCCAACCCCGCGCCCGGCGCCACACGTCTGGATCAGGCGCGTTGTACAGTTGAACCGCACGGTGGCGTGCCTCCGCGCTTTCGAACAGTGCCCACACAGATGCCAGGTCGGTTGCCGGATCGCCCCGGCAGATGTCGCCCCAGTCGATCACAGCCGCCAGTTGGCCGTCGCGCACCACGACGTTGCGGGCATGCAGGTCGCCGTGCAACCAGGTCGGGTGATCCACAAAGGGGGCAACCAGCGCATCCCGCCAGAGCGGAGCAGCCGCATTCAGCAGTTCGGGGGCCCCGGGCACCACAGATAACTTCTGCATGCGTGCTTCCGTGTCTGCTGCGCGCGATTGCAGCGCGACGCCGCGGTAGGGGTTGCGGGGCGCATCATCGGGCGCCTGCCGGTGCAGCGACTGCAGAAATGCAACGAACCGGTCGACCTCGGCCGCGCGGGGCCATTCACGACAGGCCGCGTGTCCGGCGAACCACGGCGTCAGGCTCCACGACCACGGGTAGGATCCACCGGGCCGACCTGCAAATTCGGGAACGGGGATCGGAACCGGCAGCCCAGCAGCTACCTCAGGCAACCATCGCTGTTCGTGCAACACGAGTTGCGCCGCCTCCTGGCGCCTCGGCAATCGCGCAACCCACCGCTCGCCAACGCGGAACAATGCGTTGTCCCAACCGGATTCCAGCGGCGTCACCGCCAATTCGGCATAGTGCGGCGCCTGATCGGCGATCAGCGTCGCGACCAGTTCCGAGTCAATGTCGACTTCCGCTTTGGGCGTCCCTAGCGCCACATGTACGTACCGCCACACACTGTGAGCGCCTGGCCGGTAACGTACGCGCTTGCGTCACTTGCGAGGAAAACCGCCAGGCCCTGCAAGTCCTCCGGTTCACCCAAACGCCGTAGCGGTGTCTGTTCATTGACGCGCTTTACCGCCTCTTCGTTGTCCCAAAGCGCCTGCGCGAACTCCGTCCGAATCAGACCCGGGCAGATCGCATTGGCGCGAACGCCTTGTGGTCCGAGTTCCAATGCCAGGTTGCGTACCAGCGCAATGTCGGCGAGCTTGGAGATGTTGTAGGTACCCAGAACCTCCGAGCCCGCAAACGCGCCGGTACTGGAGGTGATCATCATCGATCCATTGCCTTTAGCGACCATGTCCGGCGCCACCATCTGACAGAGCCAGTGATTGGACTTCACGTTCGTGCTCATGATCTTGTCGAACGCCGAGTCGGGGATATCCGACATGGACCCGTAGAAAGGATTGACACCCGCGTTCGCAATCAGCACATCGATGGGGCCGAATGCGTCATGCGTTGCATCCACCAGCGCCTGCAGCTGATCCTTGTACCCCACGTTGCACGCAACCGCTATCGCCGAACCGTCGCCGCAACGGGCATTGATTGCGGCCGCAACCTCCTCGCACTTGTCGAGTTTGCGGCTGCTGACGACAACCCGCGCGCCGTGATCGGCGAGCGCGTCGGCCATCGCCTTGCCCATACCCTTCGATGCTCCCGTCAGCAACGCCACCTTGCCGGTCAGGTCGAACAGTGTCGTATCCACCCCCATTCAGTCCCCCATCTGCTTCAAATTCTTACCGGGCGCATGGTAGCACCAGGCCGCCGCTGCACGGTCGAGAGCGGCGCTTTCGAGTACCATGAGCAACTGCACTCCACAGTCGAGAGTATGGGCCGCATGAACCGAGCCTTCCCCCGCACGCGCATGCGTCGTACCCGCGCGCACCCATTCTCCCGAGCGCTGGTGCGTGAAACCGTTTTAACCAGCGCGGACATGATCTATCCGCTGTTCGTGATCGACGGCAACGACAGCGCGCAGCCCGTCGCCAGCATGCCCGGGATCGAGCGTCTGACCGTGGACCGGTTGAGCGCGGAAGCGGAAACGCTCGCACGCTTGAACATTCCGGCGATCGCGCTCTTTCCCAGCCTCGATCCAGGGCTGCGGACGCTGGATGGCGCCGAAGCGTGGAACCCGGAAGGACTCATACCGCGCGCAATACGCGCGGTGAAATCGAGCGCGCCCGACCTGGGTGTGATCACCGATGCAGCGCTGGATCCGTACACCACCCACGGCCAGGACGGCATTGTCGATGACGCGGGTTACGTGCTCAATGACACCACGGTGGAAGCGCTCTGCCGCCAAGCGCTGGTCTGTGCCGATGCGGGTGCCGACGTAATCGCGCCGTCGGACATGATGGATGGTCGCATCGGAGCGATTCGCGACGCGCTTGAACAAGGCGGGCACACGAACACCATGATCATGGCCTACTCGGCCAAGTACGCGTCCGCCTACTACGGCCCGTTCCGCGATGCGGTCAACTCAACCGCGGCCCTCGGGAAGGGGGACAAGAAAACTTATCAGATGGACCCGGCGAACACGGATGAAGCACTCCACGAGATAGCACTGGACCTGGACGAAGGCGCAGATATGGTGATGGTGAAACCGGGTCTGCCCTATGCAGACGTGATTCGCCGAGTGAAAGACACCTTCGGCGCACCAACGTTCGCTTACCAGGTAAGCGGCGAGTATTCGATGCACCAAGCGGCAATAGCCAACGGCTGGCTGGACGAAGCAGTTATCTGGGAATCGCTGATGTGCCTGAAGCGCGCGGGTGCCGACGGGATCCTCACCTATTTCGCGAAGTGGGTGGCTGAACGACTGGCTGATTGAACGTCGGTTAATTGCGCGCCGGTGTCGGCGGAGCTTCAATCAGGCGAAACGTCGCGTCTGGTGTTCCGCTAACAACAAGACTGCAGTCGCCGTAATCTTGAGGAACGTCTATGCGCAAACCTTCGGCAGGCTTCTCGCGGATAAGGCCACCCGTACATGCGAGTCGCACACTGGTCAGTTCCCCGGATATACGGTCGAGCTGCACCACACGCCGGGCGGTGCGGTAGTGCCAGGCTCCGAACCTGTTCAGCCGGCCTTCCACGCCTACTGCAGCGTCGGACTCCAGAACATCGCGGATCTGCTTGGCGATGGGTTGCAGAGCTTCAACCTGGCGACGCCCCTCACGTAGTTCCTGCAATCTACGAAGGCAGAACAGCGCTTCACCGAATTCATTCAGGGACGCGTGATAAAGAAACAACACCTCCAATCCCGCCGCATATTGGCCAGGCGTCAGATCTGCCCCGCCGCGCGCAACAGCTCTCTGCAGCGCCGTGATCGCGACGCCAGCATCGCCAGCCGCCGCAGCATAAAGGTGCTCCATTAGCCAGTAGCGCGCCTCTTCCACAAGGCTGTGTCTTCCGTCCCGCGCAAACCGGTCGAGCTTGTCGCGCGCGCGTTGCAAACGCCCATGTTCAATCGCCCGATGCACCTCGCGCAACTTGTTGCGAAAGTCGACATTGATCCCTGATACCGACGCGGCGGCCGGCCTGAATACGACATCGACTCCACCCAACCCGTAAGCCTCTGGTCGACCATTGCGACGCGCCGGCTCATAGCGCCAGCCGTGCAGCGTCTCGACGGCAAGTGCCGCGAGTTCGTCGATACCGCTAGTACGCTCCACCGTGACGTCGGACACCGAGCCATCAGCCTCAACGACAAAGTGCGCCGTTACCCAGCCAATTGCGCCACGCGACCTCAGATGACCTGGGGCAACGGCGCGTTCTTCCCAAACCAGTTTTGGAGGCACCACACTTTCGGGAGCGCGATTTGCCGCAGCGCTTACGGGCACACTGCTCGCAATAGCGGCTACTACCAGCGCAGCACCAAGCGCATATCGCGCCGATGTTGTCCCCTCGATCGCCCGACGAGATCCTCTCGACATGATCTGCCTCCAACGCGCGATGGATCTCATCGTCAAACAATCCTTCGCACGCATCAACCCCGGATCTCGAGCGGCACCCGCGTGCGTTCGAAAAGCGCCACTTCACGCTCAAGCTCCCGCGCGGAAAGCGCATTGGCTTCGAGCCAACCCGATTCGAACGTTAGGACCAGCGCATCCCCATGCACGTCTGCATGCGGCTGCTGATCGTCTCGCCGTCCGTGCCCGCGTTCCATGATTACCGCCAGTCGCAGCAGCAGCGCGAGCCGGATCAGCGCTGTTTGTTCCGCCGGGTCGAACGCGCGGTAGGTGAGCTCCGAGAACTCGCGACGGTGCGTGCGGACCAGGCTGCTCAGAATCCGTTGTTCGCGCCTAGAGAAGCCCGGCATTGTCGCCGCCGTCAACAGATACGCGCCGTGCCGATGATAGAGCTCGGAGTGCACTACGGTGCCCACTTCGTGCAGGTCTGCGGCAAAACCGAGCAACTGTTTCAGGTCGCTGTCAGAGCGCCACCAATGCGGCGTGAGCTGATCGAACAGTTGAAGTGCGGTGTCGCGCACTCTGAGCGCCTGGCTGCCGTCTACGACGAAACGGTCCATCAGCTCCCGCACCGTGCGCACTTTTACGTCGACGTCACCTTCCAGATTCAGATGGTCCGCAAGCATCCCCATCAACAGCTGCGCGTCCACGTAGTGCATGGTTTTGAAGTCGAACACCTCGAACGCAGCGCTGATGATCGCGAGGCCTGCCGGAAAGATATCGACGCGATCCGGCAGCAGTCCAGGCAGACCGGCGTCGAGGACCCAGCGGCGATTCACGAACGCATCGTCCACCCTGGCAACGCCATCCCGGGTGATCACTTCCCGGCCCCAGCCGTTGGCTTCGATCACGGAAAGCAGCGACTCGACTGAGCCCGACGTACCAATCACCGTCTTGAACGCGCCGAAGTCCACATGCTGCATCCGCGACAACGCATCTACCGCGTACGCTCGCGCATCCGGATAGTTGGCGCACACGTAATCCGGCTCGCTGAAAAAACGATCACTGAGCGACACACAACCCAGGTTCTCTGAATAGCCGCGTTCCATCGTTGTGCCCGATCCCGCGGCAAACTCCGTACTTCCACCGCCGACGTCGACGATCAGACGTCCCAGATTATCTGCGTGTGAAAGATACTGACTCACGCCCAGGTAAATCAGACGCGCTTCTTCCTCACCCGCAATGACACGTACCGGCACACCCAAGAGGTGTTCTATGTCGGAACAGAATTCACCACTGTTAGCAGCCTGACGCATGGCGGAAGTACCCATCACGACGATGTTGCTTCTCGGTACCGCACTCAACCGCTGCGCGAAGCGTCGTATGGACGCCATACCGCGATCCATCGCCGCCTGCGTCAAAAGGCCGTCAGAGAACCCAGCGAGCACCTGCACCTTGTCCTTGAGCCGCTCCAGAATCCGCAGCCCATCGGCCCTCCGGTGCACCAGCAACAGGTGGAAGCTATTGGAGCCAAGATCGATCGCCGCAAAGGTGTCGGACGCAGGCTTCACGTTGGTTCTTTGCCTTTCATGCTACACTCGCGCGCTGATACAGCAGCGCTGCAACGATGGGGAATCAACGCGTGAAAAATATCGTTCATACCAGCGACAACGACTTTGGTGACGACGTTCTCAATTCAGAAAAACCCGTTCTGGTGGACTACTGGGCGGAATGGTGCGGCCCGTGCAAGATGATTGCGCCGATTCTCGACGAAATCGCCGAAGAATATGGTGATCGTGTGAAGGTCTGCAAACTCGATATCGATGCGAATCAGGCTACGCCACCAAAGTACGGTATTCGGGGCATTCCGACGCTGATGCTCTTCAAAAACGGCGAAGTCGAGGCGACGAAAGTCGGCGCGCTGTCGAAATCTCAACTGGCGGCGTTCCTGGACAGTAACTTATAGGCCACAGCCGGCCCGAATGTCGTCGAGCGACGAAAGTCGGCGCGCTGTCGAAATCTCAACTGGCCGCGTTCCTGGACAGCAACTTATAAGCTAATAACCCGGCGGGCGCCTGGGCGTTGACCCGCCTGCCGGGACCAGCGCGGCAAGCGTGCCCGACGGGAACCGCGTCACAAACCGCCGTCACACTACCTGAACGCAGCGCTTGACGCCGCGGCGCAAACCACTACACTTGGCTGATCGACAAAACGAGTGACGGACCACCGTCACACCCACCGTCGGTCTTTAACTTCTGATTCGATGCTGCGTTCCCGAGACGCATTTGCGCGGGTTCCGCATCGGCGACATACCTGCGCACAGTTGAGCACCACACCTCTCCACGCACGTACAACACAAGAAAGCACAAGACCCACGGCAAACTTCCCCAAACCAAAATTTCAATAAAAAACGCAAGACTTAAACGATATGGCAATGAAACTCACGGATCTCAAGCGCAAGCCCGTCGGCGAGCTCATCGACATGGCCCGGGAGATGGGCCTCGACAACCTGGCGCGTTCACGGAAACAGGAAGTGATTGCTGCCATCGTGCGCAAACAGGCCAAGGCCGGTGAAGACATCTACGGCGAAGGAACGCTGGAGATTCTGCAGGACGGCTTCGGCTTCCTGCGATCGGCGGATAGCTCGTATCTGGCCGGTCCGGACGACATCTACGTATCGCCCTCGCAGATCCGCCGATTCAACCTGCGCACGGGCGACAGCATTGCCGGAAAGATTCGACCTCCTAAGGACGGCGAACGCTATTTCGCGCTGCTGAAGGTCGACGAGATCAACTTCAGCGAACCGAACACCAAGAAACACAAGATTCTGTTTGAGAACCTGACTCCGCTGTTTCCGGACTCGCGTTTCCGGCTGGAGCGCGGCAACGGCAGCACCGAAGACCTGTCCGCCCGCATCGTTGACCTGATCGCGCCGATCGGTAAGGGCCAGCGGGCGCTGGTCGTATCGCCGCCAAAGGCGGGCAAGACGCTAATGCTCCAGAACATTGCGCAGTCGATCACCGCCAACAACGACGACACTGTGCTGATCGTGCTGCTGATCGACGAACGTCCGGAGGAAGTCACGGAGATGCAGCGATCCGTTCGCGGCGAGGTTGTGGCGTCTACCTTCGACGAACCCCCATCACGTCACGTGCAAGTCGCAGAGATGGTCATCGAGAAAGCGAAGCGTCTGGTGGAGCATCAGAAAGACGTAGTGATTCTGCTCGACTCCATTACCCGGCTCGCGCGCGCGTACAACACGATTGTACCGTCGTCCGGCAAGGTTCTAACCGGCGGCGTGGACGCACACGCACTGGAACGTCCGAAACGATTCTTCGGCGCCGCGCGGAACATCGAGGAAGGCGGAAGCCTGACGATCATCGCTACCGCGTTGATCGATACCGGCTCCAAGATGGACGAAGTCATCTACGAGGAGTTCAAAGGCACCGGCAATATGGAATTGCACCTGGAACGCAAAATTGCCGAGAAGCGTGTTTACCCCGCCATCAACATCCGCAGATCGGCAACCCGACGCGAAGAACTGCTGATGGCCGAAGACGAACTGCAGCGCGTATGGATTCTGAGAAAGCTGCTGCACGACATGGACGATATTGCCGCTATTGAATTCATGATCGACAAACTCAAAGAAACCAAGACAAACGAAGAGTTTTTCGCATCAATGAAAGGCGGCCGCTGAGTAAACTCCGCGCGCCTGTACGATCAGTCAGCCGGCGCTCGCTTCGGGCGCATCGGTAGTATTCGCCGGCGCAAAGTCCTCGGCAAGCAGCCCCTGGTTGACGTGCTCGCTGCCACGCGCAGTATCACCCTCGGCAATCATCAGCCGCCCGAGCTCCAAACTGGCGGCCGAGGATTTGTGCAGCCGCAAGCTGCTTTCAAAATAGTCACGCGCCCTTTCCGTCTGACCCGCCGCAACGCTCAGGCGACCGAGCGCCAGTAGCAGCGGTGCACTGTTCGGATGTTTTTTCAGCCGCGACTCCAGCAGGCTCAACCGTGCTTCGACGTCTCCGTGGTCCAGCCGGCCGTAGAGTTCAATGATGTCATCATGCCAGTGCTTCTGCAGAAACTCGCGCATGTGTCGCTCGCACAATTGAGGGTCCTGCCGATACCGGTCGCCGCACAGCGCGAGCAGCACGCTGGCATCGCCTTGCAATGACTTCGCACGCTGCCGGTATCGCTCGTCCGCGGCTATGACGTCGGGCGCGGCCGCCACCCAGTCGCGCCACGCGGCGCGTTCCAACTCACCCAGATCTTTATCGCTCAACGCTTTGGCTTTACGAAGATCGCCGACGAGTTCGATCAAACCCTGATAGTCGCCTACCTCGGTCATCGCCCGCGAGAGCAGGCGCAGAACCTTCGGGTGTCGGGGTTTGCGTTCCCTGAGTTCACGCAGTTGCGCAATACTCGCCTCCCAGTCCCCCGTTTCCTGCAGGAGCTCAGCGCGCACCAGACCCACCGCAAGCCCTGATCCAGGCGTGCATTCCTCTGCACGCTTGAGGTAGTCGTCGCGCGCTGCGTCCTGCCCACGATGATGTGCCGCACGCGCCGCACCCAAATAGTTGACGAGCGGTACGTCGAGACCGTTGGCCGCATTCGCGAGGTACCGCTCGGCGTCGGACCACTGCCCTTCGGTCATCAGCAGCAATCCGTGGTTGGTCTGCAGGTGGGCAGTGCGGCTTTGCCGTTTGCCGAACCAGCCCTTCAGAGCACCGGCCGACGTGAGCAGTCGAGTAATAGCAAATACCGCAAAGCGTATGAGAATGTAGAGTCCGAGCAGAGCGATCACGCCGAACCACAGGCTCGTTTCTGCAGCCATATCGCCGTACGCAACCAGGATGTACCCAGGATCGCGGATCATCAGCTCGCCTAGCAGCCCGCCGAGAAAGACAACGGCTCCGATTGCCAGCAACCACCAACCGGCTTTCACGATGCGCTCCGGCGCGTTTCTATCAACGCTTTCAATGAACCTGAAACGTCCGGCAGCGAATGGTCGAACTGCACATCGAGCAAGTCATCCAGCTCACCGATCAGACTCTGCACCCGAGCGTCATCTCCGTCGAGGTACTTACGCAACCATTCCTGCGTACTGTGCAAGCTCTCTTCGTACACCGCCTGATGCTTCTTCAGTGCCGCCAGTTGCGCGCGCTCGATCATCAGACGCAGATTCTGCTCCAGATAGATCGCTTCGTCCGGACTCAACAACGGCTTTACCTCAGCGCTCACCGATCGGATGCGAAGATAGTTACCGAAGCGTTCGGACAACGCACTCCAAAGGTTTTCGGGCCGGTCCGGTCCTTCATTTTCAGCGGCGGCGCGCAGGTAGTCGGGCACCTCCAGTGGAAGTTCATCGATCAGACTCTTCACCGCCTCGAGACGCAGGAATATTCCCTCAACGTCCTGCGACGGCACGTTCTTCAGACTCAGAATCTCGTCCGCCAACCTGGCGCGCACTGCGTGCAGGCCGAAGTCGTCGAGCCCTGCCAGAATTTCGTCTGCAGTCGTGAGCAGCTGCCTCGCACTGTCTACGTCGGATTCCATCAGTACGCGGTGATTGGCTATCCGCAACAGATATTCTGCCTCCGCAAGTTTCCATGCGTCCTCCGACGGAGGAGCGGCAGCCGCTACTTCGTTGAGACTGTCCGCCAGCTGGGCCCGCGTGCGCTCGAGCGCCACCTGTTGCTCCGACAACGCCTGCCGCAATGCCACGCCCTGCTCGTCAGCGAGTTGCGTGATCCGCTGTTCAAGCGCGCGCGCGTCGTCCGACTGCGCCTGCAATTGCTGCGACAACGCCGCCAATGGATCCTGCACCTTGGTCTCGTAGTAGAGGTACCCAGCACCCGCGAGCGCGCCAAGCGCAATCAGCAGGCTGAGCCAGGCGACCCCACGGCCCGTCTTAACTTTGATGGGTTTATCGGAGTCTGCCGCAGCGGGCTCTTCGGGGTCTGCAACATCGGTGGGTTCGACGTCTGAGGTATTCTCCTCGGCATCGCCGGCCACGTCATCGGGTGTGTCATCGGAGGCCGCGGGTGCCCGCGGCTCCTCTGCATCCTCGATCCCGCTCATCGCGTCTGTCTCGTCGCGGTGTTGGTCCTCGCGCTCGTCGGCCATGCGTATTCCTGTTCAGCTAGGGGCCTGGTCCCGGATTCGTCGCAACGCCGCCAGCACCGCTTCCGGTGACGCGCCGTCACAGACGTGCACGTTCGAGAAACCGGACGCGTGCGCAACATCCGCAACGCGCGCCGACGGCACCACCACTGGCGTTCCGGCGGGCCCGGACGCGTCGAACCATACCCGGCTTGCGATACGGAATCCATCGCCGCTGGACACCACGATACTGCCGATTTCACTCGGTTGGATCCGTACGTCGCCGCGTGCCACACGACGATAAACGGCCGCCACCTCCACGTCCGCGCCGCGGCGGGCGAGCTCGTTTTCCAGTAACGACCGGCCACCGACTCCCTTCAGCACCCGCACGCGAACGCCCGAAAGGTCTCTGCTCGGAAACATCTCCAGGATTCCTTCGCTGCGCGCGTCGGTCGGGTAGCGTGCACGAACCCCATGCGCCTCCAGCACACCAGCCGTCGCCTTGCCGACAGCGATCACCTCACCCGCGATTCGGTCCAAACCCTCACGCACCGCGTGCGCAGACACCACAACAGTAAAGTCGACGGGGTCCGTCGAGGAAACGACGGGGTCCGTCGAGGAAACCTCCGGCGCAACCGCTTCAATTGCTAGCACCGGTTCGACGATAACCGCGAACCTTTCGCCTCGCAGCCGCGCGGCCAGCTGGCTCGCGCCGGGTTCCGAACGCGTGACCCAGACCGCGGAAACAGTCACGCGGACGGCGTGCCCGATTGGAGCAGATCATCCGCGCCTCGCTCGCGCAGCATCCGCACCATGCCCTCCGCCAGCACCCGAGCATCAGGACCCTGATCCCAGAGTCGTACGGATTCGGTCGCATCAACGGACAACAGGTGCACGTCCATGCGCACACCACCTTCGGGCGCCGGTGCAACGTGAACGCCAAGCGGCGTTGCACAGTCTGCGCCCAGCGCACTCGCCACGGCGCGTTCCGCCTGTACACGTTCACGCTCGTCGGGATTCTCGAGCGCACCAAGCCGCTCCCGCATGCGCAGGTCATCGGAGCGGCACTCCAGCCCGAGCGCGCCCTGTCCCGGCGACGGAACGAAGTCCTGAACGGCGAGTCGCTCCGCAATGCGACCGGCAAGTCCCAGCCGCTCCAGACCCGCACAGGCAAGCAGCAGCGCGTCGTAATCGCCGTTGTCGAGCTTTGCAAGGCGCGTGTCGACATTACCCCGAACCGGCTTCACGGCGAGGTCCGGACGAACGGACAGCAGCTCGGCCGTTCGCCGCACACTGGATGTTCCAATCACACTACCCGGCGCCAATTCCGACAAGCGCGCACCCGAACGCGAAACCACAGCGTCCCGGGGATCTGCGCGGTACCCGATGCACCCCAGCGCAAACGGCTCCGGCAGGTCGGCAGGCACGTCTTTCATGGAATGCACGGCCAGGTCCGCACGCCGCTGATCAAGCGCCGTTTCCAGTTCTGAGATGAACAGACCTTTTCCGCCCTTCTCGGCGAGAGGGCCGTCGAGCCAACGGTCGCCTTCCGTGGTGATGCCGAGCAACGATACCTCGGTGCCGTCAGCGCTTAACCGTTCTGCGACAAATCGCGCCTGCCACAGCGCCAGCTTGCTCTGACGCGTCGCTATCACTATGGAAGCCACGCAGCGCCTAGAGCGTTTTGATGAACTTGCGAACGGCTGCCACGTGCCGCCGGCTGACATCCACGTGCTCGTCAACGCCCTGCATTCGCACGCTCACTGCACCGTCCTTGCTCCGCTCCAGTCCTTCAATGAACTTCACAGCCACGAGCGCGTTGCGGTGTACACGCAGAAAGCGCTCTCCAAACTCGCCTTCCAGCTCGCGCAGCGTTTCATCCACAATCACTTCGCCCTCGGCGTGCCGAACCGTCACATACTTCTGATCGGCCTGAAAGAATCGAATCGAATCGACCGGAATCAACTCCAGTCCGCGCCGCGTGCGCGCCGCGATGTGGGAACGCTGTTCTTCCCCGTCCGCATTGATCGCCAGCAGTTGCGCTTTGTTGACCCGCTGCGCACGCTCAATTGCTTCACGCACGGCATCGCGCCGCACCGGCTTCAGCAAATAGCCGACAGCCTGCAGGTCGAACGCTTCCAGAGCATGCTCGTCGTAGGCGGTACAGAAGATGACCGCGGGCGGTTCTTCCAGCGTTGCGAGGTGACGCGCACACTCCAGCCCGTCCATGCCCGGCATTCGAATGTCCAGCAAGACCACGTCCGGCTGCAGGCGGTCAGTCAGCTCCACCGCCTGCATGCCGTTACCCGCTTCGCCGACCACTTCGCAATCGGCAACATCGCCCACCATGCGAATCAGCCGTTCGCGGGCCAGATTTTCATCGTCGACGATCAGAACTTTCACGCTGTTATCCGGACGCAACCGCGGATGTCATAGGATAACTCAAGTACGTTTCGTACGAGCCGCTTGTCGCTTCTGCGGACAAACGCGCAGCACTACCGTACAGCACGTCCAGACGGCTGCGGATATTGGCCAACGCCATGCGATTGCCTTCGCTCTGCTTTGCGCCAGCCTCCGGCAGCGGATTGGTGATCCGCATATGCACCCGACCTTCACCGGACCACACGGCAACGACAATCAGTCCCCCGTCAGGCAGCGGTTGAATGCCGTGATAAATGGCATTCTCCAGCAGCGGTTGCAGGGTCAGGAGCGGAATGCGAACGTCTTCGTCGGGCAGGTCCAGTTGCCAATCGACGCGCAGGCGATCGCCGAGCCGCAACTTCTCTATGCGTACGTAGCGTTCGCATAGCGCCAGCTCTTCGGCAAGCGCGACCTGGTTGCCGGCTTCATTCAGACTGGCGCGGAACAGTTCCGACAGGTCTTCTACAACAATCTCCGCCGTCTCGGGATCGGTTTCGATCAGGCTCGCAATGATGTTCATGCTGTTGAACAGAAAGTGCGGCCGAATACGCGACTGCAACGCCTGAATGCGGGACTGCAGCTCCGCCTGCTCCTGCAGCCGCAGCTGCCGCTGTACGTAAAAGTAGCGTAGCGCCAATCCGGCGATGATTGCCGCAATAACGATCTGACGGCCCAACATCATCCAATCGATCTGATCCAGCGCGAACGCCTCGCCGGACTCCGCCCAGCTGCGCCCAAGCACCCAGCTGGCTACAACACCCGCCAGCAACGTCATTGTCAGAACGATCGTCATGGCGCACGCAGATCCGACAGCAAGCGACCGTTCCATCAACCAGGGCCGGGTCAAACACAGAAGACCCGCGCTGGGAATCACGATCCAGAGAACGAACAGCGACATCAACGCGAAGCGTATCCATGTTACGGGTCCGGCCGCGAGCATCAGCACGAGCACAAGCAACTCGCTACACAACACAAGCAGTGCGATGGGCGCAGCGTTGCACAACTTGGGCACGTAGAAATTGGTGGCTGCAGGTTTCACGGCGCCGCCAAGTTAGCGATGTTGCTATAATCGGTCAAATGTCGGATCGAAGAAATCAGGGTGGAAGAAACCCGGAGCAGAAGCTGTGGGGTGGCCGCTTTAAAGAGGCAACCGACGGGTTCGTCGAAGCGTTTACCGCCTCGGTAACCTTCGATCGACGGCTGTATTCGCAGGACATTCGCGGATCCATCGCCCACGCAGAAATGCTGGCGGAATGCAGCATCATCAGCGACGACGACTGCGCGTCTATCACCGCTGGCCTTAGGGCCATAGAAGAAGAGATCGAGCAGGGCGAGTTCGACTGGCGGATCGATCGGGAAGACGTGCATATGAACATAGAAGCGCGGCTGATCGAGCGGATCGGGGATGTCGCGAAGAAACTGCACACCGCGCGCTCACGAAACGATCAGGTGGCAACCGACGTTCGCCTGTTCTTACGCGACGAACTCGACCGGATCACCGACAGTGCGAGCCAACTGCAATCCGCGATCATCGACCTGGCCGACGCACACGCAGATACGATCATGCCAGGCTATACCCATCTTCAGGCAGCCCAGCCGATCACGTTCGGTCATCATCTGCTTGCCTGGTTCGAGATGCTGCACCGCGATACCGAGCGCCTGCAGCAGTGCCGGGCTCGCGCGAATGTGCTACCGCTCGGGGCCGCGGCCCTTGCCGGCACTACGTTTCCGATCGACCGGGCCAGCGTTGCTCGGAAGCTCGGATTCGACGGCATTGCAAACAACTCTCTGGATGCCGTGAGCGACCGGGATTTCGCAATCGAGTTCTGCGCAGTCGCGAGCCTGTTGGTCAACCATACGTCGCGCTGGTGTGAAGAACTCGTGCTGTGGTCATCTCAGCCATTCGATTTTGTACAGCTACCGGACCGCTTCTGCACCGGTTCAAGCATCATGCCGCAGAAAAAGAACCCGGATGTCGCCGAGCTGATCCGCGGCAAGACCGGACGCGTTACCGGCCATCTGGTTTCATTGCTGACGCTGATGAAAAGCCAACCGCTCACGTACAACAAAGACAACCAGGAAGACAAAGAGCCGCTTTTTGACACGGTCGACACCGTCCACGCAATCCTGACGGCACTGAACGGTGCACTGCCGGCGCTTCAGGTCAACAAGGCCGCGATGTATCGGGCCGCAGACCGCGGATTCACGACAGCGACCGATCTTGCCGACTACCTCGTGCGCAAAGGCATCCCGTTCCGCGATGCCCACCATGTCGTCGGCGGAGCCGTCGCGCGTGCGATCGAGCACAACTGTTCTCTCGCGGAGCTATCGCTGACGACGCTGCAGTCCTTTTCGGACACGATCACCGAGGACGTGTTCGACGTGCTGACACTGGAAGGATCCGTCGCGGCACGCAACCACCCAGGCGGGACCGCGCCGGCCCAGGTACGTGCCGCGGTAGCGAACGCGCGCGGGCGCGTCAACGCCCAGCGCTCCCAATCCGCCGGTACCTGACACACTCCAAGAGCATTTCTGTAACATTTCCGGAAAGATTGAGGCACCTGGGTCAATCCGCACAATCATTGGTGTAAGGTTCTATCCAAACCCAAACGACTCTGCTCAGGGGACAACCATGGCTATAAACCTTCTGGACCTCGCGAAAAACGCTATCGGTGATCAGATCATCGAACATCTAGGCGGCATCGTCGGCGAATCGAGCGCAACCACCCGCGCCGCCGCGGACAAAGGGTTGCCGGCAATTCTCGGAGGTTTGTTGAGCAAGGCAAATCAGGACACCGGCGCCGATGAGCTGTTCCGCGAACTCGACAACTACGACGGAGGGATCCTCGACAATCTCGGCGACATTCTCACCGGTGATGGCCTGGACACGTTGCGGGGTCAGGGCGGTGGGCTCATGGACGTGATTTTCGGTGCGTCACGAGGCGGCGTCGTCGCCGCGCTCGCTCGCATGCTGGGATTGAATGACACGAAGCTCGGTTCCCTGTTGACGCTTCTCGCACCGATCGTGATGAACCTGATCTCCAGGCAACGCGCCGCAACACCGGACATGACCAGCGCCGGTCTGAAACAGATGCTGTTCGATCAGAAAGACATATTGCGCGACGAGTTGCCAAAGGAACTGCGCAGCGAGATGGGGCTAACCAACATTTTCGAGGACGCGCAGGATCTGGCGGCCGACGCTCGCGAAGCGGTTGCAGACACGGCTCGCGCGACCGTTGACACGGCCAGCGACGCCGTCGAATCCGCACAGGCGGGTATCGGCCGCTTTCTCCCCTGGATCATTGCAGCAGGCCTAGCCCTGTTGCTCTGGATGTTCTGGCCGACGCGGGAGGAGATTACCGAGGAAACGGAACGCCGGATGAACGAGACGGTAATCGAGCGCGAAGCCGTAGCGCCACGGGACCCCGTTGCCGCACCACAACCCGCTGCGCCGGACGTGGAAACGATTACCCAACAGCTGATCGATACCTTCGGCAACCTGAGCGCCGGTGTCCAGAACATCGACAGCATCGAATCTGCCCGCGGATTCACGTCGCAACTGGCAAGCGCAACCCAGCAGGTGAATCGCATGGGCCTAGACGCGTTGCCGGAAAGCGACCTGGAGGAACTGCGTCCTGCCCTCGAAAACATTACTGAACGGTTGCGCGCCGTGCTGGAACCGGCGTATCAGATCCCCGGAGTCCGCAACCTGCTGGAACCCACCGCAGAGCCGATGCTGAACAAGCTGGAAAACCTCTAGCGCCCGAGAACGTTCAAGCTCACAAAGGTTAACGAGGGCGGTCGCTGGCGCGCCGCCCTGGCGCGCTCTGTGTATACTGCTGGGTCATCGTTCGGGCCCGGCGCATGCGCATCATCACACTGTTACTGCTCACGTCTCTGGTCGCTACGTGCGGTCAGAAGGGGCCCTTGCGCCTGCCCGAGGGCAACGCCGTTTACTCCCTGGCCGTCTGAGCCGCGCGCATGGTCATCGTATCAACTCCCGTGCAAACTCCCGGCGCAGTGCACGAAGACCACGAACAAGACGCGTTGCTCGAAGAAATCGCTACCCGCGTCGGTACGCCGGTGTACGTGTACAACGCAGACCGCATCCGAGCACAGTGGCAGCGCCTGAACGACGAGCTGGCATCACTGGACCACCGGATCTGCTACGCGGTCAAAGCGAACTCCAACCTGGCAGTACTCGCGCTATTCGCAGAGCTCGACACGGGTTTTGATATCGTCTCGGGCGGTGAGCTCGAGCGTGTACTGACCGCCGGCGGCCGGGCGCGCGACGTCGTTTTTTCCGGCGTCGGCAAATCCACCGCCGATATCGACTTCGCACTGAAGCAGGGCATCGGATGCTTCAACGTGGAAAGTGCATCGGAACTCGAACGGCTCGAAGCCAGGGCCCAGTTGCTGTACACGCGCGCGCCGGTCGCGGTACGCGTCAATCCCGACGTCGATGCGCAGACCCATCCATATATTTCCACCGGATTGAAGACAAACAAGTTTGGTGTGAGCCCGTCGCAGGCAAAGCGTCTGTATCAGCGCGCACATGCATCCAGCCACCTGGACGTGACCGGTATTGCCTGTCACATCGGTTCGCAGATCAGCGAAACAGCCCCCTACCGGGACGCGCTGAACAGCCTGATCACGCTGGTCGACGAGCTCGCCGACGATGGCATCAAACTGGATCATCTGGATCTGGGCGGTGGTTTCGGCGTGCGCTACGCCTCCGAGGACGCGTTCGATACCACGGGCTTTCGGAAGATGCTCGAGCAACAGCTCGAAGGACGTCAGCTGCGTCTGGACTTGGAACCCGGGCGTTTTCTCGTTGCCGACAGCGGCGTTCTGCTGTGTCGCGTGGAGTATCTCAAACCCACGGACGACGAAAACGGCAGGGACTTCGCCGTCGTCGATGCGGCGATGAACGACCTGATTCGACCGGCACTCTACCAGGCCTGGCACCGCGTGCGACGTGTCGGGCCGCCTTCGGCCGACGCCGCCGAACACGCGTGGGATGTGGTTGGACCGGTCTGCGAATCGGGCGACTTTCTCGCGCAGGAGCGTCGCCTGGCCCTTGCCGAGGGTGATCTGGTGGCGGTGCATTCATGCGGCGCTTACGGCATGGTCCAGAGTTCGAACTACAACACACGTAACCGCGCCGCCGAAGTGCTCGTAGAAAGCGACACCTATCGCATCGTGCGGCAACGTGAAACCGTTCGCGATCAGCTGCGCCTGGAGCTTGCCGGCTTGAATCACCCCGTTAGCGCCACCGCGCGCGAGTCGACGGAAAACGGCCAGTGAAGATTCAGTTCACCAAGATGCACGGACTCGGCAACGACTTCATGGTCATCGACCAGATCACTCAACAGGTGCCGCTGAACGCGGCGCTGATACGGCGTCTTGGTGATCGCCGCACCGGCGTGGGTTTCGATCAGTTGCTGACGCTGTCGCCGCCCGAACGACCCGACGCCGACTTCAACTACCGGATCTTCAATGCCGACGGGTCCGAGGTAGAGCAATGCGGCAATGGCGCGCGTTGCATTGCCCGGTTCGCAGTAGACGCAGGACTCACGCCCAAATCGGCCCTGGTGTTGCATACGAACACGGGACTGGTAGCTACCTATATAGAACAGGATGGACAGGTGCGGGTTGAGCTGGGCGTGCCATCGCTGGACCCTGGCGCCCTCCCGTTCGTGCCCGATGCGCAAATCACCGAGCATTGCCATACCTATCGAGTATGCGTCGAAACCGGCCCCGTGGAGGTAGTGCCCGTCGCCGTCGGCAACCCGCACGCGGTACTCTTCGTAGAGGACATTGCAGCCGCGCCGGTGGAAACGTTGGGGCCCCTGCTGCAGCAAAACGCGGCGTTTCCCGAAAGTGTAAACGTCGGCTTCTGCCAGATAGTGGACGAAAACTTCGTCCGTTTGCGGGTGTTCGAACGCGGCGTAGGCGAGACGCGAGCGTGTGGCAGTGGCGCCTGCGCCGCGGTCGTCGCCGGGCAGGCAACCCGCCGGCTCCACTCGCGGGTCAAAGTGTCCTTACCGGGTGGTAAAGTACGCGTCACATGGCCGGATGCCCAGGCACCCGTATCCTTGCTCGGTCCGGCCAACACCGTTTTTAAAGGGACATTGAGCGTGTGACATGACAGAGGCAGCCGAGGTCGACATCACTCAGGAGCTGATGGACGAGGCCTCCGTCACCGAATTCCTTCTCCGCAACCCCGACTACTTCCGTCGCCATCCGGCGCTGATCGCCGACCTGGACTCGAGCCTCACCAGTGAAGCCGAAAGTCCGTCTGTGCTGATACGGCAGGTAGACGTCCTGCAGGAACGCAATCGCGTTTTAAAGCGGCGGATTGAAGAACTGGTAGACGTGGGTCGCGCCAACGACGAACTGTTTGCACGCACGCGGGAGCTGACGCTCGCTCTGATGCGGGTCGCATCTACCGATGAGCTGAACACCCTGTTCATCACCCACCTGGCTACCGACTTTCATGCAGACCTGTTGTGCTGTCACATCGCCGGCAAGCGCCTCAATTTCTCACATCTGATCGGCGACGGCGGTATCCCCGCATGCGCAGAATACCTGGAGGGCAGCCGCCCGCTGCTGCGATCGTTCAGCGCCAAGGACCTGGCACGGATCTTCCCGCGCGACCACCACGCGGCAGACGGCAGCGCTGTGCTACTGCCGCTGCCAGCGAGGCCGGGTAGTTGTCTCGCCATCGGCAGCCGCGACGGTGGCCGCTACCACAACGGTGTGGATACGATGTTCATCGCGTACGTGCGCGATCTGGTGAATCTGACCATCGAACGGCTGTTGCAATGACAGCCGACAACGCGACGGCGACGAAAGACTTCGTCTCCTGGTTGACGGCTGCGAACCGCTTCTCCCCGCGAACCATTGACGCATACGGACGCGACGTTCGAGCGTTCCTGGCCATTGTGGACAGGCCGTGGGCAGACGTGCGGCGGCACGACGTGCACGCGTACCTAGCGAAACTGAACGGGCGCGGGCAATCCGCTACCAGCATACGGCGCAAACTCGTGTCGATTCGCCGGTTCTACGCGTACCTGATCGAGCGGCACGGCCACAGGCAGGATCCCACCGAAGGCGCCAGCTCGCCGAAGGTCCGGCGGTCACTCCCGATCACGCTCGATCCGGATCAGGCGCAGCAACTTTGCAACATGCAACCCGAATCGGACCGCGACCGGCGCGACATCGCGATCGTCGAACTGCTGTATGGCAGCGGTCTGCGCTTATCGGAGCTTGTGAACGCGAACGTCGCGGACCTGGAGATCGAGGCCGGGTTCATAACCGTTCTGGGTAAGGGCAGCAAGGAACGCCGGGTACCCGTGGGGCGCCGTGCGGTCGCAGCGCTCCGTGACTACTTTACTACCCGAAAGGACATCACCCCAGGCGCCCACCGCGCGAACGACGTGCCGTTGTTTACCGGCCGCGGACACAATCGTATCGCCGCCAGAACGGTACAGAACGGTGTAAAACGGCTGGCGGCGCGGCAACTCGGTACGTCCGCGCCCCATCCGCACACGCTGCGTCACAGCTTCGCGTCGCACCTGCTGGAGTCGAGTGGCGACCTGCGCGCCGTACAGGAACTGCTGGGTCACGCAGACCTGTCTACAACCCAGATCTACACGCACCTGGATTTTCAGCACCTCGCCCAGGTTTACGACGCGGCCCATCCCCGTGCCGGAGGCTCCAAGGCCGTGGAAACCGACACGGAATCGGGCTCATGACGATTCGACTCGTAACCTTCGACCTGGACAACACGTTGTGGGAGGTGGATCCGGTAATCGTCGAAGCCGAACGCCGCATGCGTGCGTGGCTCGTCGACAGCGAACCCGACGCCGCGGCTCTGTACCAGCCCGATACGCTGCTGGAGCTGCGCGACGAAGTGTTGCGCGCGTTGCCGGATCTGCGCCACGACGTTTCCGCCCTGCGCCTGGAAATTTTACGCCGCCTTCTGTTGCGCGCAGGGCGGCACGCAGACCGGGCACAGCAGTCGGCCGCGCGCGCGTTCGAGATCTTTCTGAAAGCACGGCACGAAGTGTCGCTGTATCCCGGTGTGGACGAAGTGATCGCGCACCTGGCCGAACGCTACACGCTCGGTGCACTCACAAACGGCAATGCCGATATCCGGCAGATGCCGATCGGGAAACGTTTCGCCATCGTGCACACATCGGCGTCTGTCGGCGCGAGCAAGCCGGCCGCAGACATGTTTCTGGCCGCGCTCTCGGAAGCGGGCGTAGCGCCCGAACAGGCCGTACACATCGGCGATCATCCCGTCGACGACATCGCGGCGGCACAGGCGGTAGGTATGAGAACCATCTGGTACACCGGCAGCGCACTTCGCCAGCGTGCCGCCGACAAGCCCGATCAGCCCCCGTGCGCAGTCACCGATCGTATTCACGATATCCCCCGGTTGATCGCAAACCTCGCCGAACCGGGCTGATTCTCAGCTTCGGGCCTTCCTGCCAACGAACGCCTTCAACGCATCCACGTCCGCCGGCAGGTCTGCACACCGCGTCGGCAGCGATTTGAGGGCGTCGAGCGCCGGATGTGTGGCGAGACCCGGTCGGCCAAGGGCCGCATCGACGGATTCCGGAAATTTGGCCGGGTGTGCAGTTGCTACGCAGGTGACCGGCAGTTCGTCGGAAAATCTGGCCGCCGCGGCAAGACCGACTGCCGTGTGCGGATCTGCGACATACCCGCACTGCTCGAAGGTAGACTTGATCGCTGCGACGGTTTCCTCCGCACTGACTGCGGTAGCAAGAAAGTCCGCGGTGTCGGGCGGCGCGTCGAGCGAGGCTGCGCCGTCGCGGGCGAATGTGGTCATGAACTGCGACAGACGCACGGCGTCCTCGTCGAAGTGGTAATACAGAAACCGCTCGAAATTGCTGGCCACCTGAATGTCCATCGCCGGCGTGATCGTGTAGCGCACGTCTGACCTTGCATAACGGCCGCTGCGGAAAAAACGCGCGAGAATGTCGTTTTCATTGGTGGCGAGCAACAACCGGCGAATGGGAAAGCCCATTCGCTTCGCAATGTAACCGGCGAACACGTTTCCGAAGTTTCCGGTAGGTACGCAGAAACTCGTGGACCCAGGCGCCTTCAGACTCGCGTAACCGTAATAGACGATCTGAGCGAGCACACGGGCCCAGTTGACCGAATTCACCGCGCCGAGTTTGTGTCGCTGTTTGAATGCAACGTCCGCAAAAACGGTTTTCATCATGCTCTGACAGTCGTCGAAACTGCCCTCTACCGCTATGCAGTGCACGTTGTCGTCCAGCACCGTGGTCATCTGACGTTCCTGCAGCGGACTGACCCGCCCTTTCGGGAACATCACGAATATGTCCACGTTCCGTTGCCCGCGCACGCCGGCAATGGCTGCGCTGCCCGTATCGCCGCTGGTGGCACCGATGATGTTCAGATGCTGATCGGATTCCGCAAGCACATGTTCGAACAGCCGGCCGAGCAACTGGAGTGCGATGTCCTTGAACGCAAGTGTCGGGCCATGGAAGAGTTCGAGCACCTGAACGTCGCCAACGTTCACCACCGGCGCAATCTCTGTATGATCAAACGACTCGTATGCGTCTGCGATCAGACCGTTGAGCGTCGACGGAGGAATGTCATCTACGAAGAGACTGACGACCGCCTGGGCGAGCCGCACGAAGTCCAAGCCCCGCCAATCGTCAAGTCGCCCCGATACGTCGGGAATCCGTTCCGGAACCAGCAGACCGCCGTCGTCCGCCATGCCCATGAGCACGGCGTTCTTGAAGGACTGAGGCTCGATGCCGCCCCGGGTACTGACGTAACGCACGAGAGATTCCGACTGAGTCTGACCCGGAATTGTAGCGGATTCCCGCCAACCTCCGTCGGCCCACTTCGCGGGAATCCTCAGCTGTTCACAAACTCCGGATAGGCTTCAATGCCACACTCGGCAATGTCGGCGCCGTCGTATTCCTCGTCTTCGGAAATACGGATACCGACCATCATCTTGAGGATCCACCACACCAGGAAACTCACCGCGAACGTCCACGCCGCAATGGTGACGAGCCCCATCACCTGCGCGGAGAGCGTGGCATCATCGTTCGTGACGCAGACCGCCAGCAAACCCCAGATACCCGCGCTGCCGTGCACCGAGATCGCGCCCACCGGATCATCAAGCCGCAATCGGTCCAGCAGCACAATCGAGAACACAGCAATCACGCCGCCAACCGCGCCGATCACCGCGGATACCTGCGCACTGCCGGTGAGAGGCTCCGCGGTGATGGAGACGAGGCCCGCGAGCGCGCCGTTCAGCGCCATCGTGAGATCCGCCTTGCCAAACATCAGACGCGCCAATACCAGTGCCGCGAGCAGTCCCCCGCAGGCGGCCATATTCGTGTTCACGAATACCTGCGCCACTGCATTGGCTTCACCGACGTCGCTTACCTTGAGCTCCGAACCGCCGTTGAAGCCGAACCAGCCAAACCAGAGAATGAACATCCCCAGTGTCGCAAGCGGCATGTTGGCACCCGGAATCGGGTGAACCGTTCCGTTGGGTCCGTACTTTCCTTTGCGCGGTCCCAGCAGAATGACCCCCGCCAGCGCTGCTGTAGCACCACACAGATGGACGACACCGGATCCGGCGAAATCCAGAAAGCCGGCCGCTTCCAGCGCCCCGCCGCCCCACTTCCAGAACCCCTGCACCGGATAGATGAATCCCGTCATTACGACTGCAAACGCCAGGAAAGCCCAGAGTTTCATGCGTTCCGCCACCGCACCCGAGACGATCGACATTGCCGTAGCTACAAACACAACCTGGAAAAAGAAATCGGACCGCACCGAGTAGTAAGTGTCGCCGCCCGACGCAAGCACCGCATCCGTGGTGTTCTCGGCGCCGAGGCCGCCCCCGAACAGCGGTATCCACGCACCCTCACCGGCGCCGGGGTACATAATCGCGTAGCCGCACAGCATGTACATCACACAGGCAATGGCGAACAACGCAACATTCTTCGTGAGAATTTCCGAGGTGTTCTTGGACCGAACCAGTCCCGCTTCCAGCATCGCGAAACCCGGCGCCATGAACATCACGAGTACGCCCATCACGAGAAAATAAAAGGTGTCCAACGCGTAGTTGGTTTGAGCCAGCAGATCTTCCACAATCTTCGTCCAGTTATTTTGAATCGGTCACCCGGTTCCTGGCCGGGTTCGATAGACGCGTGTCAGACGGCGTCGGCGCCCGTCTCACCCGTGCGAATGCGAACGACGTTCTCGAGCGACGCTACGAATATCTTGCCGTCCCCTACCTTGCCGGTGTTGGCCGACCGGGTGATTGCTTCGAGTACGTTGTCCAGGTCGCCGTCATCGACCGCCACCTCGACTTTCACTTTGGGCAGGAAATCAACGACATACTCCGCGCCGCGGTAGAGCTCCGTATGCCCTTTCTGACGACCGAAGCCTTTGACTTCCGTTACCGTCATGCCCTGTACACCTACTTCGGACAATGCCTCCCGCACGTCATCGAGCTTGAACGGCTTGATGATCGCTGTGACTAGTTTCATCGGTTTCTCCAATCGCTACTTTTTTGCACTGACGAATTGTGGAAGATCCGTGCATCACGGATTCTCGCGCAATTACAGACTTTTCGATACCGAAGCAACAACCGTGTCCTCACATAGCTTGGTGCCACCGAAACACTCGCTGTTGCTGATGTCCGTGCCGACGTACTGAAGCGCGAAGTCCAGACCCAGCGCCGAGGTAGAGACGCCGATGCTGTAGTCGAAGTAGTCGTCGCCAGCGCTTTCACCCGGCGCAGGACCTATGAACGCTGCAAACTCCTCCTCGCCTTCGAACATGTTCCAACCCACGTGCAGGTCCAGCGAAACGGAATCCGACAGCGCGAAAGAGTAGTCGCCGTACACGTAGAGAAAGTCACCAGTCTCCGCGAAATAATCCGGCGAAAAAGCGACCCCGAGTGTGGCGTCCATAAACGAGACGCTGCCATACAGCTCCCAGTAGTCCAGATCCGGATCGGCATCGTCCTCGGGGTAGGAGTAGTACAGATAGCCGATGTCAAAGGCGGTGTTATCGTTGATGTCCGACGCAAAACCAATGTAGTAGTCGGCTTCGATTGCCGCCCCGGCAAACGTCACGTTGGACGCCCACGTACCCAGATAGACGCCGTTGTCGAACGCAACATCGAACCCGCCCTGAATGGCTTGGGAGCGGTCGCCCTGGGATATTCCACGGAACCTGTAGTCTGTGGTGTACGTGACGTTACCCGACACTTCGACCCCCTCGACACCGTCAGCCGCGATGGCAGCGGCCGGGCCAAGGCCGAGGGCAAACGTACACAGCCACAACGGTGCAGTTCTTCTGGTATTGATGTTCACAGTGTTCTCCTTATCGTCAGGTTGGGTCGCGGCAAACCGGATCAATCGGTCTCAATCACTCTCAATGGTTTCTATCGCTTTCTATCGCTTTCCATAAGTTGGTTGCACAGACCGTGCCACTTCGCCTGATGCACCAGACGGCGCGCCATAGGTCGCGATTGGCGGACGCTGTGCCGCCGCCTCAGGTTCCCCCGCCCGACTCTGCCGCCCCCTGCAGGTGCACGGGCCGCACCAGAATGGGGCGCGCGCGAGCGAATCAGCGCAACGCCTCCAAGGAAAGACTCCTACGCCCGGTTCCGCTATCGCATCTGTCCTTCACTTCGCTGCCGCACCTAGGATGTCGAAGAGACAGCCGTTCGGGACGAGACGTTGAGCCACCCCACCTCCGCCTGATGATCCCTTCAGCCACGTACAGCAGAGCGCTGTTCGGATTGCAGACGCCGCGGGTAACCGTGGAAACCCATCTGCCGCCGGGTCTCCCCGCGTTCACGCTGGTGGGGTTACCGGAAACCGCAGTCAGGGAGGCGCGCGACCGGGTAAAGAGCGCGATTCAGAACTGCGGCTTCGAATTTCCCGCGGGCCGCGTGGTCGTCAACCTGGCGCCAGCGGATCTGGTTAAGGAAGGCGCACGCTACGACCTGGCGATTGCAGTGAGCATCTTGTGTGCAACGGGTCATCTGGCTGCCACCGCCGTCCGGCGTTACGAATTTTTGGGCGAACTGAGCCTCTTTGGCGCTATCCGCCCGGTCCGCGGTGCGTTGTGCGCGGCGTTGGCCGTCGCACAGCACAACACCACGCAGCGCAACGACAGATCGTCGGGATCGGCTGATCCCGTGCGCCTCGTGATCCCCCACCAGAACGCAGGCGAAGTCGCCGCGTTCGCGGCAGCACCCGTGATCCGCCTGCGGCACCTTCGCGACGTCTGCAGCCTGATCCAGGGAGCCGGAACGCAGACTCCGTCCATAACACCCCTTCGGGAAGCGCCCGCGCC
Organism: Candidatus Azotimanducaceae bacterium; assembly: GCA_965216695.1. GTDB lineage: Bacteria > Pseudomonadota > Gammaproteobacteria > Pseudomonadales > Azotimanducaceae. The sequence continues at coordinate 2,317,762 of OZ244212.1, forward strand.
TGCGACTGAGAAACCCGGGCCGGCGGGTCGCCGTGATCCATCGCCCGTGCCGATCGTCGGTCAGCCCACCGCAAAGCGCGCCCTGGAAGTAGCGGCCGCCGGCACACATCACCTGCTTATGGTGGGTCCCCCGGGCACCGGCAAGACCCTGCTGGCCCAACGTTTACGCGATCTGTTACCCGATCTGGATGAAGCACGGGCGATGGAAGTTGCAGCGATCTATTCCGCCGTGGGGAAACCCCGCAGCCGGTGGCGACAACCGCCCTTCCGCTCACCTCACCATTCCGTGTCCGCGCCGGCGATGGCAGGCGGCGGCAGCGTGCCGCATCCGGGCGAGATCTCACTGGCGCACCACGGCGTGCTGTTTCTCGACGAGTTGCCACATTTCAAACCGTCCGTGCTCGATCAGCTGCGCGAACCTCTGGAAGCGCGCGTGATTCACGTCAGCCGCACAGCTTTTTCCGCCACCTTTCCCGCCGCTTTTCAGCTCGTTGCCGCCATGAACCCCTGTCCGGCCGGACTGGTCTGTGAACCCGCGCGTTGCCGCTGCGCGGCCGCGCAAGTGCGCAACTACCAGAGCCGCATATCCGGACCGTTACTGGACCGCATCGACATACAGGTTGCGGTACCGCAGGTACCGGGCGAGCTGCTGATCCCGCCGGGAGCGCACACGCCCAAGCAGGCCGACACAACCGAGCACGTCGCCGCGGAACAGGAGGTAATGCTGGCGCGAACCCGAATCGCCCGAGCGCGCGAGATCAACCGGTACGACTTACCCGAACAGTTGCGTGAAGCGCTCACCGCCGACGCCCGCGCACTGCTTTCCCGGGCGATCAGCGAACTGAAGTTGTCCGCGCGCGGCTACCACAAAACCCTGCGCGTCGCGCGGACCGTGGCGGCACTTGCGAAACGGGAAAGGATCGAGCCGGGCGACGTGGCCGAAGCGCTGAGCTACCGGGCGCTACGTTGGGACGGGCAGTGGCCGTAGAAGCCGGTTTGCCGTTACTGCGCGTTGTCCAACATGTACTGAATGGCCGCCGCCAGATCGTCGTCGCTGCACGCCATGCAGGTACCGCGGGGCGGCATCGCGCCTTTGCCATTCAGCGTCGTCTGCATCATCGCGTCCATTCCAGCGTCGCGCCGGGGCGCCCACGCGGCGGTATCTCCGAATTTCGGCGCGCCGCCAACGCCGGTTGCGTGACACGCGAAACACGACGTGTCGTATACCGACTTACCTATGTCTGTCCCCGCAGACGCACCTCCGGTAGCCTCGGCAACCGCGGTGCCGGCGCTGCCGGTGGCTGCGGACGTGGCGCCGCACTCATCCCCGGTACGACACACGCTGCCGAAAGGCTGCAGACGCTCGCGAATCTGATCGTCGGAACCGGGGGGAACGCGATCTGCGGCAACGCCCGCGGCCCACATCCAGCCGGCTATCAAGATCAGAATGTTAGCGATTCGCATTGCGGAGCCTCTCCTGTCGTTCACTCGGTGTTGTCGCGGCGGCCGCGGATTATAGCCCAAGTTCAGTCCGTGGCGTCGAACAGCTCTCGGCCGATCAGCATGCGCCGGATCTCGCTCGTGCCGGCGCCAATCTCATAGAGTTTGGCGTCCCGCCACAGCCGGCCCGTGGGATAGTCGTTGATGTAGCCATTGCCGCCAAGCGCCTGAATCGCTTCGCCCGCCATCCAGGTCGCGCGCTCCGCGGCGTACAGAATGCAGCCCGCAGCGTCGAACCGCGTCGTACGTCCGGCGTCGCACGCCGCCGCAACGGCATAGACGTACGCGCGGCTCGCGTTCATCGTGGTGTACATGTCCGCCAGTTTCCCCTGCATAAGCTGGAACGTACCGATCGGCGCGCCGAACTGGCGACGTTCGTGCACGTAGGGGACCACCGAATCCAGAGAAGCTTGCATCAAACCCAGCGGACCCGCAGCAAGCACCACCCGCTCGTAATCGAGGCCACTCATCAGAATTTTCACACCCTGGCCCACTTCTCCAAGCACATGCGTCTTGGGCACCGCGCAATCTTCGAAAATCAGTTCGGCGGTATCCGAACCGCGCATGCCCAGCTTGTCGAGCTTTACCCCAGGGCGAAATCCGGCCATGTCTTTCTCGATCAGGAACGCGGTGATTCCCTTCGAACCGAGCGCAGGATCCACGGTGGCATAGACAACCAGCACGTCTGCGCCCGGACCATTGGTGATCCACATCTTCGATCCATTCAGGACGAAGACATCGCCTTCGTCGCGCGCCCGCGTCTGCATGCTCACCACGTCCGAGCCGGCGCCGGTTTCGCTCATCGCCAGCGACCCGAGGTACTCGCCGCTGATCAGCCCGGGCAGGTATTTCTGTTTCTGCTCAGCGTTTCCGAAGCGCCGGATCTGATTCACGCACAGGTTCGAGTGGGCGCCGTACGAGAGACCGACACTCCCGGACGCCCGGCTGATCTCCTCCATCGCGAGACAATGCGCCAGATAACCGAGCCCCGCGCCGCCCTCCGCCTCTTCCACCGTAATTCCGAGTAAACCCATCGCGCCGAACTTGGGCCAAAGATCCCTCGGAAATACGTTGTCGGCGTCGATCGCAGCGGCAATCGGCGCAATCTCGCTTTGCGCAAAGTCGCGAACCGAATCCCGCAGCATGTTCAGCGTTTCGTCGAAACCAAAATCAAATTCGGGGATGGTCATTCGCCGTTCCCGCAAGGAAAACGCTATGATACCAGCGCTTCGAAAGATCGTTCCCCATGAAATCAGCCGCAACGTCCGGTGAACTGCATCCGCTACGGTCCGATGCACCGCTGATCGTTTACCTGGATCTGAAGAGTCCGTATGCGTACCTCGCGCTCGAACCGGCCGCCCGGCTCGGGAGTGAACTCGGCATCGCGATCGACTGGCGCCCGCTAACACTCGACATTCCAAGCTACTTGGGTTCCGCGAAGCTCGACAGCGCTGGGCGCGTTGCAGAAAGCAAGCGCACGCCGCAACAGTGGGCACGCGTGCGCTACGCGTACCACGACGCCCGGCGCTACGCTCGCCAACGCAATCTGACGATCCGCGGCACGGTGAAGATCTGGGACACATCGCTCGCGGCCATCGCAATGCTGTGGGCGCGCAGCGAATCGTATGACCACGCACGCCGCTTCCTGGAACAGGCTTACCCACCGTTCTGGCGCAGGGAATTTGATGCCGAAGATCTGTCGACCATCTCGCATACTTTAGCCGCAAGCGGCGTTTCCGCCAGCGGCTTCGCGGACTGGGCCGCCGGCGACGGTCTTGCCGCCCACGAACGATTTCAACAGGCCGTGTTCGACGCCGGCATCTTCGGCGTACCGAGTTTCATCGTTGACGGCAACGCGTATTTCGGCCGGGAGCACCTGCCTTACATTCGCTGGCTGCTGCAACGCCACGACGGACCCGCTCCGGACATCGCGTATGCGTACGGCGAGGGCTTCGGTATCGGTTCAACGACAGACTAACGAGAGCGCCATCCCGTGTCCGACCAACCGAAACCCGTCCCGCTGGAGGACATACCCGACTTGCAGCGCGCACCGCTGACCGTGTGCGTCGACTTCCATCGGCCGTCCGCGGGGCTGGCCGTGGCGCCGGTGAAAGCACTCGCTGCACGATTGAACATCGACGTGCATTGGTTACCGTTGCGCATTCCCGCGCGTCAACCACCGCGGGTTCCCGACGCAGCGGCACCAAGGGGTTCCTGGCACCGCTACCACCGGGCGATCGCCAACGGCAAAGCCGTACGCCAGCAAGCGGCAAACCAGGGCTTCGACCGTGTCGATCCCTTTGACGCAACCGACTATTCCCTGGCGCGAACCGCGCTAGCGTGGATCAATAGTACCGCGCCGAAACGCGCAGCGGCGTTCGTGCAGGCAGCGTTTGAGACGATCTGGAAGGCGAGCGGCGACCTCACACAGCCCGAAACCGTGCACCGGCTACTCGATGCACTGAATCTGGCGGCAGACGTGTTCCGCACTGAGCAGAACAGCGCGGCAAACGAGTGCCGGGCGTTGCAGGCGCGCCTGGAGAGCGCCGGGCTCTTCGATGTCCCCGCAATCATCACGCGTACCGACGTATTCTACGGCCGCGAGCATCTGCCGATAGTCGCTCACGTGTTGCGCAGCGAGCGAGAACGCTGAGTCAGTCCGCAGGCGCGAGCGTCACCAGCCGGGCACCATCCACCACTTTGTCGCCGGCCGAGCACTCCACACTCGCCACCGTACCGGCGCGAGGCGCAACCAGTGTGTGTTCCATCTTCATGGCTTCCACGATTGCCACAGCCTGATCCGCGTCGACCGCCTCACCCGCCTGCACCAGCACGCGGATCACCTGACCGGGCATGGGGCTGGAAATTACGTCACCACCGGCGCCTCCTGAACCGAGTCCGGTCAACGGAGGAGTGTAACGCTGCCATTTCGACACCATCTGATCTCTAACAACGTAGACGTCCCCGTCTGCTTCAATAACATCAGCGTTAAAACGCAAACCATCCAGCGTACAGGCCACCGTTTCGCCGTCTACGCGCACGTCCGATACAGCGATCGTTCTATCGTTTATCGACATACGATCCCCCAACCAGTCGACGTCCACCCGCCGCTTCCCGGAACGCAGCGTCACGCTACGATCCGGTGAAAGGTTCACCCGGAAGCCGTCACTGCTCGACCAGGGACCGCCGTCGCTGGCCGCACAACCCAGAAATTTCTGTGCCGCAAAGATCGCATCGAGGCCATCCGCCTGCGGCAGCAGGCTGTCGCCAAGCTCGTCCACCAGACCCGTTGTGTAGTCCCCTGCAACGAACGCTCGTTCATTCAGCAACGCAATCAGGAATGCAAGATTTGTCGCCGGCCCGACTACCCGCGACCGCCTCAGAGCGGACACGAGCGCAGCCCGGGCGCTGTCGCGATCGTTGCCGTGCGCGATCACCTTGGCAAGCATCGGATCGTAGTACATGGAAACCACATCGCCGGTGGCGACGCCGGTGTCCACCCGTACGTCGTCGGCAAAGTCGACCCGAACCAGTTTGCCCGTTGCCGGTAGAAAACCCTTTGCGGGGTCTTCGGCGTACACGCGCACCTCAATCGCGTGGCCGCGAGGCGCGATGTCACTCTGCGCGAAACTCAGCGGTTCCCCTGCCGCAATCCGAAGCTGCCACTCCACCAGGTCGAGGCCCGTGATCATTTCGGTTACCGGGTGCTCGACCTGCAGGCGCGTGTTCATCTCCATGAAGAAGAACTCGCCGTCTTCAGCGATGAATTCGACCGTACCCGCGCCGACATAACCCACGGACCGGGCCGCCTGCAGCGCCGCCTGCCCCATCGCGTTACGAAGCTCCATATCCACGGTGGGACCCGGCGCTTCTTCGATCACCTTCTGGTGGCGTCGTTGCACCGAACAATCGCGCTCCAGCAGATGCACAGCGTTGCCGTGGGTGTCCGCAAGAATCTGCACTTCTAGATGCTTGGGTTGTTCCAGAAACCGCTCAAGCAACACCCTGTCGTCGCCAAAGGCCGCAGCAGCTTCGCGGCGCGCGCCAGCGAGCGCATCCGCGAATGCGGCGGCCTCCCGAACCAGGCGCATGCCTTTGCCGCCACCACCCGCCGACGCCTTGATCAGTAGCGGGTAGCCCACAGCGTCGGCCTGTTCGGAAAGCGCTGCATCGCTCTGGTCGTCTCCAAGGTAGCCGGGTACAACCGGGGCGCCGGCGCGTTGCACGAGGTCCTTCGCTTCGATTTTCGATCCCATGGCACGAATGGCGTCGGCCGAAGGGCCAACGAACACAATGCCCGCATCAGCGCACGCACGGGCAAAATCCGCGTTCTCCGACAGAAACCCGTATCCTGGATGAATCGCGCCAGCACCGGTTTGCTGCGCGGCTTCAACGATACGCGCTGCGTTGAGATAGCTCTCCGATGCGGGACTCCCGCCGATATGCACCGCACAGTCCGCCTGCGTCACATGCTGAGCGCCTGCATCCGTATCGGAATACACCGCTACCGTACGCAGTCCCATTCGGCGAGCGGTTCTGATAACACGGCACGCGATCTCACCGCGATTCGCTATCAATAAGGTATCGAACTTACGAGGTGTCACAGCAGATCCTGAGCCAGGCCGTCGAGCAACGATAGCACCGCGCTTTCGTCGGCACCGCCGAACAGAGGGATCAAGCGGGTTACGCCGAGCGCTGCGTAATCTTCCATCATCGACCGGCTCGGCCGGGACGGCGGAGTAATGCTGATCGACAACGGTCCCAACGCGTCCGGCCGTGAGTATTGCTCCCGAGCAGACGCAAGCGCTTTGAGTTGCTTCTCTGTAGCGGCCACATCCAATGCAAAGCCGTACCAACCGTTCCCCTTGGTGACCGAACGGCGCATCGCCGCCGAGCTCGTTCCCCCGACGATGATCGGCGGCCCTCCGGACTGGACCGGACGCGGCTGCGCCTGAATGTTGTCGAATTCGACAAATCTTCCCCGGTGTACAGGTTTAGGTTCGTTCCACATCGTCCGCAGCACGTCGATGTACTCGTCCGTACGCGGACCGCGCGTCGCAAAATCCACCCCGAGTGCCGCAAACTCCTGGTGCAGATAGCCGGCGCCAATACCGAACAACACCCGGCCGCGGCTCAGCACGTCCAACGTTGCGATCTCCTTCGCCAGTACCAGCGGGTTGCGCTGAGCGATCAGCGTGATACCGGTACCAAGGCGTATTCGCTGCGTGTGCGCCGCAAGAAACGCGAGATGCGCCGGCGGATGCATCATCGGCATTTCAGGGGGCGCCGGCGACGGCGCCTCCCGCGGGTCCGGCAACACCACATGCTCACCGGTCCACAACGACTCGAAACCGGCTTCTTCCGCCAATAACGCCGCTTTAGCAGACAGCTCCGGATCCGCCAGCAGACCATTGTTGATTCCGAACAGCCCAATATCCACCCAAGCCCTCCCGGATTCCTGATGTCGCGTCACGCCGCATTGTCGCGTGGCGGCATCGGAAATGCGATCCCGGAGCCTACAGCGCAGGCGCGGCCTTGTACTGCACACCAGGTTTGGTTCTACTGGCCGGGGGTTAGGGAGAAACTCAATGGCATCACCATCTCCGGCGCGCGCGGACACCTGGCCGCGCCGTTACACGCTGGTTGGCCTGACGGCGTGCGCCGTATTCATCTGCTATATCGACCGCGTCAACATATCCGTAGCAATCATCCGGATGGCCGAGGACCTGCAGTGGGATGCCAAGACTCAGGGGACGGTGCTGTCGTCGTTCTTCATCGGTTACCTGCTGACCCAGATCATTGGCGGGCGCCTCGCCGACCGTTTCGGTGGAAAAGCCGTTCTGGGTTTCGGTGTGCTTTTCTGGTCTCTATTCACAATACTCACACCACCCGCAGCAGCCGCAGGTTTCGGCCTGTTGATCGCCACCCGCATTCTCATGGGAATGGGTGAAGCGGTTACCTTTCCGTCGTTCTACAGTCTGTACGCGCGCTGGATTCCCACGCAGGAACGATCACGCGCGCTGGCATTCACCAACAGCGGCATTCCACTCGGCACGCTCTCAGCCCTCCTGGTTACGCCATGGATCGTCAATGCCTGGGGTTGGGAGTGGGCCTTTTATTCCTTCGGTGCTGTGGGGATCCTGTGGTTTGTCTTCTGGCAGCTCAAAACGACGACTCACCCCCACGACCATCCGGACATCAGCGACACCGAACTACGCTACATCAGCGACAACGCACCGGCTCAGGGCGCCGGCAGCCCTCCGCCGTGGCGCGAGATGCTCACGCGCGCGCCCGTCTGGGCGATCATCGTCGCGCACTTCTGCAACAACTGGTCGCTGTACGTACTGCTCACCTGGCTGCCAACGTTCGTGAGTCAGGGGCTGGGCGTCGACTTTGCATCCGTCGGCTACGTCAGCATGCTTCCGCACCTCGCGTCGTTCGTCTTTCTCAACATCGCCGGCAATATCGCGGACGGCCTCATTCGCCGCGGTCTGGACATCACGTTCGTGCGCAAGCTGATGCAGACGATCGGTTTCGGGGGCATCACCATTGCGCTGCTTCTGGTCGGCACCGTAGAAACGGCTTGGGCCGCGGTGACCATCATGTGCGTCGGTAACGCGATCGGTGCGTTCGTGACAGGCGGCTTTGCTGTAAACCACATGGATATTGCGCCCCGACACGCCGGAACCCTGATGGGGATGACCAATACGGCCGGGACCATCCCTGGAATCGTCGGCGTATTCGTGAGCGGCCTGATTCTTCAGGCTACGGGCTCGTGGGCACTCGTATTCCAACTCGCCGCCGGTGTCACATTGTTCGGACTGGTCTTCTTTCTGCTGTTCGCCAGCGGCGAAAAGATATTCGACTGAGCTACCGCGCGTATCTCAGGGCACGCCGATCATCTCCGTGCGGGCACGCAGGATGTGCATAGAGTCGACCCACTTCTCCATGCCGTCCGGCTCGAGCTGTTCCTTGAATGTGAGCCAGTGGGCCTCGTCAGGGAAATACAGCTCAGCCATGCCCGCATAGGGTTCAACCCGCGGCTCAGTGCTGTGGCTGATCATATAGTGGAACCCGCCCGTCTGCTCCATCAGCGTGCGCACGTTGACGGCGTGTACGGACAACCAATGCTGAAAGAACGCATCGTAATCGGCGTTCTCGGTGGCCTTCACGAAAAAGACCACCTTGTAGAAACCGCTACGCGTCGTCGGAAAGGGTGCGTTGAGCGTCAAAGGCTCGACCGGCAATCGGTCCGAACCGTCCGTCACCACGAACTCACGGGTGATCCAGGGTACGTAGGGCCGAGCCTTCTGCTGAAACGAGTCCTGGGGCGGCTCGCCGTGCGGCGCGTCCGGCCGCGGCGGCGCCGTCGGGGGCCAGATCTGTGCAACACCATCCCATACATACTCACCCCGCGGGTTCGGATCGAACAGCGTCGCTACGTAACGGGCCGGATCTCCGTCGGCGCTCGCGTGCAGCCTGTCGATCACCGCAGGCATATGGTTCGCGAACCAATGCGCTACCAGTTCCTCCCGGCTGACACCGTCACGCCGCTTGATCAGATACATGACTTTCGGACGCGACGATTCGCGAATGCCATCGGGAATGCTTACACCCATCATTCACCTCGTTTGAATCCGTCGTACCGCCGATAGTACGCTTGCGCGTTCACGACGAACAGAACACACAATGAAGGAATCGCAGAGCGAGCAGGCGGGAAACCGAAGCTTGCGCGGAACCGTTGCCGTGGTAACCGGCGGCAGTCGCGGTATCGGCAAGGGCATAGCTCAGGGACTGGGTGAAGCCGGCGCTACTGTCTACATTACCGGCCGGTCCAGCCGCGAACGCGACCCGGACGCGGCGCTGACCGTGGAAGAGACCGCCGAGTCGGTAAACGCGTTCGGCGGCACAGGCATTCCGGTGGTGGTGGACCATTCGGACGATGCCCAGGTGGAGGCACTGTTTCAACGCGTCGACGCGGAACAGGGACGCTTGGACATACTGGTGAACAACGTGTACCAGATTCCTGACCCGCCGGTCTTCAGCGGCGGGTTCTGGGAGCATCCCGTGTCGCTATGGGATACGCAATGTGGCGTAGGCCTGCGAGGCTACTACGTTGCATCCGTGTACGGCGCGCCCCTGATGGTTCGGAACCGCAGCGGCCTTATCGTCAACATCTCCTCCCGAGGCGGCCGCGAATACGTGTTCAGCGCTTCCTACGGCGTCGGCAAAGCCGGTGTGGACCGCATGGCTCAGGATTTCGCAATCGAGTTGAGGGACTACGGGTGCGCCGCGCTGTCACTGTCGCCATCTGCGGTGAAAACCGAGTTCATTCTGGAGCAGGCCGAACAGGGCAAGATTCAGCTCGATCCAAACCGCGTTCAGTCCGTTCGTTTTTCCGGAAGATGCGTCGCGGCTCTCGCGACGGACCCCAACGTGATGGACAAAAGCGGCGGGATCTTCACCGTGAGCGAACTGGCTGACGAATACGGATTCACCGATCCGGACCGCGACGCGGACGGTTGACCGGTACGCGCACCCATGACGGATTCTCAGGACACCTCTGCTGACGTCGACGCACTGCCTCCCGGTATTCCGGCGACTGCCGTTACCGTGCGTTTCGTCCGCAGCAGCGGGCCCGGCGGACAGAACGTCAACAAGGTCGCCACGGCCGTGCAGTTGCGGCTCAACGTTGCAGATACGGAGCTGCCGGACGCGGTTCAGGCGAGGTTGCTCGACCTGGCAGGAGACCGCGCCACCAAAAGCGGCGACATTCTGATCCGCAGCGAAACGTTCAGGTCGCAGGCACGCAATCGAGCCGACGCATTTGCGCGCCTGCATGCACTAGTAGAGCGCGCACGCGCGGTGCGCAAACCTCGCCGCCCCACCAACCCTTCGAAGGCAGTGAAACGCCGTCGCCTGGACGCGAAGGGCCAGCGCAGCAGCGTCAAACGACTTCGCCGCAAACCCGACGCCGATCACTGATACCGGAGCCAACCATGTACACAAACGCCGCGAAATTTCTGATAACTGTGTTGCTGCTGACTTCGACCGTCGCGGCGACTGCAGACGAACCCGCAGATCGGTTGGGCGCGGTGGGTATCGGTGTTGCCGATCTGGAACGTAGCAGCGCGTACTACCGCAAGATTCTCGATCTCGAGGTCATGGGGACGTACGAACTGGGCCATCTGCGGGAGATCGTTCTCGGCTGGCCGGAATCGAGCGGCGCGGTCCTAGTGCTTATGCACTGGCCGGGACAGGAGCGCACGTACGACGGCAACAACGTGAAGAACGTTTTCTACGTGAGCGATCCAAAGGCCGTGATCGAGCGAATCCGCGCATTGGGATACGCGATCGACCGCGAAGCGCTGCCTCACGACGCAGTGGACGGTCTCCTCGTCGGACTTGCGCGAGACCCTGACAACTACGTCGTAGAAGTCATCGAGAAGTAGCGCTGCGACACGACGTCAGTACACACCCGGGATAATCCGATACGGAACACGCTTCTTGTACTCATCCCACAGCGGTCCGTACTTCTGCGCACAGCGCCGCTCGTCGTCACGCTCCCGCGGAAGGAGCAGCAGCACGTAGTACAGAGGGTAGAGCCAGGGCCAGGGCGAATCGATGTGGCCTGTTGCCAGCGCAATCCCGACCGCCATCAGAATCTCACCCAGATAGTTGATATGCCGCGCCCGGGCCCAGAACAGGCTGGCAAGCAGCAGACCGTTCTGATCCGACAGTACGCGCGGTGCGAACCGCCCGAGAAAAGCCCGGTCCGGAGAGCGCTTGAACGCGTACTTCTGCAGGTTGGCGCCGCGGGCGAGCAGCCAGCCGCCGAGAAACACAACAACACTCAACACTGTCCAACCGACCGGCGCCGCTTGCAACAGCGCCGGTTCCGGTCGGTCCGCAAGCGCCCACAGCCCGATCGGATAGAACATCGGATAAAACGCGAGGCACCCCCACACCAGCTTGAACCCGACCGATTCGGCAAAGATGTCGTACGTGTACAGGTGCACCCGTTCGAATATCAGGTAATCGAACACGAAGAACAGCAACATCAGGCTCGCCAGGTAGATTCCCGGATTGGCCGCGGCCCCGAATATTGTGTGATGCGCAGACGCGATCGAGACCACGTTCAGCGCAAGCATTACCGCGCCCGCGGCATACAGGTACATCTTGGCGTCCACGCCGCGCCACAGCATCAGGTTGCGGCGCCGACCCAGGTAAAACTCGGACACCGACCGGCCGCCGAGTGAGGGCTCACGAACAAAGACGACCCAGGATGCGATCAGACCAACCACGAACGCGCCCGCAAACAGGGACCAGCGTTCACGGTACAGAACGTCCGGTGCCCAAAGTCCCGCCAACGATCCGGCCACGAAAACCCCTACGACGAGGACGCCTACCCGCAGACCGTTCAGCCGATAGCGCGGCGGAACACCGGAATCGTCGTTGGTCACATAGCCCTGATACTCTCGCGCCGGAAGCGTCACACTGAGCACGTAGACAGCCGCGTACACAAACAGCGGCAGCAGCAGATAGAACGACATCAGCGTGGACTGACCGACGGCTGATGCTCGTCCGGCAGCTCGACGGGATGTCCGTTCTCCAACCAACGGATCATACCGCCCGCAAGCGGGTATACCCGGGATATTCCGTGCTTTTTCAACAGCAGCGCCACCCGGGCGCTGGACACCTCACTGGGTCACGTACACACGAGCACTACATCGTGGTGTAACGGAATCTCATCCTTGCGCCGTCCGACCTCACCGATCGGGATTCTGAGCGCCCCGGGAATGACCTCCGGCATAATGTCGAAGTCTGCACGCTGACGCAGGTCGACCACGGTCACCGGCTCGGACCCGCCGAGGCGGGCCGCCAGCGTATCCGGCTCGATCCGGCGGAGCCGGTGGCCGCGAAAAAACACCGACCATTGCACCGCTTTCACGATCACGTACACGCCCAACACCGCCACCACCAGAAGGCCGAGCCCCCCTGAGACCGCTTCCAGGCGCGTCAAGAGCGCCTGCAACGACTCGTGAAAGTAGTAACCCGCAAGCGTAAACGGCGCAACAAATAGCACTGACCCCAGCAGGTCCAGAACGATGAACCCCGCGAGCGGGGCGCGTACAAACCCGGCAGACGCAGGCGCGAGCGTCTGCACGCCCGGCAGAAATTTGGCAATCACCAGCGTCGCGGGTCCGAAGCGCGCAAACACGTTGCGTGTGGTGCTGATGCAGCTGTCCGGTTCCAGCGACAAGCGGCAGATCGACGCGACTGCACGCTCACCGCCGCGCCACCCGACATAGAACCACAACACGTCAGCCAACAGGCAGGCGGCCACTGCTACGCCGATCACTAAGGAGATATCGAGCGGACCGCCCGCTGCGACCGCGCCGGCAGCAACCAGCACGGGGATACCGGGGAGCGGCAATCCCACCTGATCGAAGAATATCCATACGAGCACCACCAGATAGCCGTGCTCAACCAGAATCTGACCCGCCGTCTGAAGTGCTTGCTCCATCGAGTGCCGCCCGCCGTCTACATCCGGAAGATGCCGAAGTCTCCGGCCATGTCTTGATCGGACGTAGCGTCTGCAAACGGCTCCCTGACGGGACGCCGACACGCAAGGGCCAACGCCAGACCCAATACCGTCCGGGTATCCACCGGGTCGATGACGCCATCATCCCAGAGACGCGCGCTCGCATAGTACGGATGGCCCTGATGTTCGTACTGCGATCGGATACCGTCCATGAACTCGGTCTGCTCCCGCTCGGACCACGTACCGCCCCGCGCCTCGACGCCATCGCGCCGTACCGTGGCCAGAACGTGCGCGGCCTGTTCCCCCCCCATCACCGAGATCCGGGCGTTGGGCCAGGTCCACAGAAAGCGACCACCGTACGCCCGCCCACACATGGCGTAGTTGCCTGCACCGAACGAACCGCCGATCACCACCGTAAACTTAGGTACCGACGCGCACGCGACGGCCGTCACCATCTTCGCACCATCCTTCGCGATCCCGCCATTTTCGTACTTCTGCCCCACCATGAATCCGGTGATGTTCTGCAGGAACAGCAGCGGGATGCGCCGGCGGTCGGCCAGTTGAACGAAGTGGGCGCCTTTCAGCGCAGACTCTGAAAACAGAATACCGTTGTTGGCAAGAATGGCCACCGGGTACCCCTGTATCCGTGCAAATCCGCACACGAGCGTGTCGCCGTACAACGCCTTGAACTCGTGAAAATCCGATCCATCAACCATACGGGCAATCACATCCCGCACGTCGAAGGGCTGGCGCGTGTCTGTCGGAATGACACCATAGAGTTCTTCCGCCGCGTAGTGTGGTGCTGCCGGTTCACGAACCGATACCGTCGTCTCGAAGCGAAGATTGGCGTTGTCGACGATCTCTCTCGCGAGCGCCAGGGCATGTTCATCGTCGCGTGCGAGGTAGTCGGTAACGCCCGAGGTGCGGCTGTGCACATCTCCCCCGCCGAGCGTCTCCGCGTCTACCACCTCGCCCGTAGCCGCTTTTACCAGCGGCGGTCCGCCCAGAAAGATCGTCCCCTGATTGCGTACGATGATCGCCTGGTCGCACATTGCGGGAACGTACGCACCGCCCGCGGTACAGGAACCCATCACCACCGCCGTTTGCGGAATGCCGCGAGCCGACATGTTGGCCTGATTGTAGAAGATGCGACCGAAATGCGACTTGTCCGGAAACACCTCGTCCTGTTTGGGCAGAAAGGCGCCGCCCGAATCCACCAGGTAGACGCACGGCAGGCGGTTCTCCAGAGCCACCTCCTGCGCCCGCAGATGCTTGCGCACGGTGATCGGGTAATAGGTGCCGCCCTTAACCGTCGCGTCGTTCGCGATCACCACGCACGGTTGCCCGTGAATACGTCCCACCCCGGTGATGATGCCGCCGGATGGAATCCAATCGTCGTACACCTCGTGACCACCGAGCTGGCCAATCTCGAGAAACGGCGCCCCGGGATCACACAGCGTACGGACGCGCTCCCGCGGCAGCATCTTGCCGCGATCCACATGGCGCTTGCGTGAACGCTCGTCGCCGCCCAGCGCAATCTTGTCGGCCAACGCACGCAACTCTGCCGCCAGCGCACGATGATGGGTCACGTTCTCCCGAAACGCGTCGCCCGCCGTATCCAGCGTGGAATCAAGGCGCGCCATCAGCTCTGCAACCAGTCGGCCGTGTCGTTCAGTGCGCCTTCCAACTTGTCGAAGAGTTCGTCTATCTGCGCATCGCTGATTATGAGCGGTGGGCAGATCGCTACCGTGTCACCCAGCGCCCGCAGGATCAGTCCCCTACGTTCGCAACTCGATGCGCAATACGCACCAACCCCGCGCCTGGGGTCGAAGCGCGTTCGTTCGGTTTTGTCGGCTACCAGTTCCACCGCTCCGAGCAGCCCCCGGCCCCGCGCCTCCCCTACCAGCCGATGTGTCGCAAGCAGCCCAAGCCTCTGCTGCATGCGTTCACCCACCCGCGCCGCGTGATCGAACAGATTGCGCTCTTCCATCAGTTCCAGCGTGCGCAACGCCACCGCCGCGCACACCGGGTGGCCCGAGTACGTGAACCCGTGCCCAAACGTCCCAATGCGCCCACTGGCCTCCACGATGGGTTCGTACATGGCTTCCGGCAGCAACACGGCACTCATCGGCAGATAGGCACTGGACACTGCTTTCGCGACGCTCATCGTTGTAGGCTCGATTCCGAAGGTCTGGGCCCCGAACGGTTGGCCGGTACGTCCGAAACCGCAGATCACCTCGTCGTCGATGAAGGCGATGTCGTGCCGGTTAAGTATCGCCTGCACTCCCTCGAAATATCCGTCGGGCGGGACCACCACGCCGCCGGCGCCCATGATGGGTTCGGCGATGAATGCGGCAATGGTTTCCCCGCCCTCGCCCTCGATCAGCGCTTCCAGGCTGTTGAGCATTCGCGCAACGAAAGCCGCTTCGTCTTCACCCGGTAAACCTTCGCGGTAGTAGTCCGGACACTCCGTGTGCAATATGCCGTCGATCGGCAGGTCAAACTGCGCATGGAACGGCGGTAGACCCGTTAACGAGCCACTTGCGACGGTAACGCCGTGGTATCCCCGCGCGCGGCTGATGATCTTCTTTTTCTCTGGTCGGCCGACGGCGTTGTTGTAGTACCACGCAAGCTTGATCTGGGTGTCGTTGGCATCGCTGCCGGACAGCCCGAAGAACACGCGGCCCGCGTCGAACGGCACCATGGCCTTGAGTTTCTCTGCCAGCAGCACACTGGATTCATTGGTTTTGCCACCAAACAGCTGCGAATAACTGAGTTTGCGCATCTGCTCGGTGGCGACGCGCACGAGTTCCTCTTCGCCATACCCCAACGCGGTACACCACAAACCCGCCATACCTTCCAGATACTGGTTACCGCGGTTGTCCCACAAATACACGCCTTCCGCGCGTTCGTGCACGACCGGCCCCGTTTCGTGAAGCACCTTCAGATTGGTTGTGGGGTGCAGTACGTGCGCGAGGTCTTTCGCTTCCAGCGAATCCTCAGTGAACTCGTTGTGCAGCGGGTCTGCCATGGATCCTCCGATAAACACCCGCAACATACCCGCAAAACAGCAGCGAAACTACCTGCGGTACCGAGACCGTCTAGGCTGATTCCCGCGCGCGTAACGGCACCCCCAGCGCTTGTGCAACCGCGGCGTGACAGATCTCCCCTGCGCGCACGTTGAGACCCTCTGCGAAACCCGGAACCTGGGACAAGGCTTTGCGCCAACCCAGCGCTGCTATCTGCTGGACGTACGGTAACGTTACGTTGTTCAACGCTTCCGTCGACGTTCGCGCAACGGCGCCGGGCATGTTCGTTACGCAGTAGTGCACCACTCCGCGCTCAACATAGATCGGATCGTCATGCGATGTCGGGCGGCTGGTTTCGAAGCAACCACCCTGGTCGATGGAAATGTCGACCATCGCCGAACCGTTGACCATCTGGCCGACGGTTTCAGCCGACACGAGCGTGGGCGCCGCGGCGCCCGGCACCAGAACCGCACCAATTACCAGGTCTGCTTCCAGCACGGCATTGCGCACACTCTCCTGATTGGCCATCACGATGTTGGCGCGGCCGCGGAAGTAGTCGACGAGCCACCGCAGGCGGGCCACCGACCGGTCCAGAACCGTCACATCGGCCTGCATTCCAACGGCCATGACCGCCGCGTTGGCGCCGGCAGTTCCGCCGCCGATAACGACGACCTTGCCGGGCGCAACGCCGGGAACGCCGCCAAGCAGCGTACCGCGGCCGCCACTCGCCATCTGCAATGCTGTGGCGCCTACCTGAACCGACATGCGTCCGGCCACCTCACTCATCGGAATCAGGAGCGGCAGGCCACCACTCACGTCTTTTACGGTCTCGTAGGCGATGGCCGTAACGCCCGACGCCATCAACGCTTCCGCCTGTTTGCGATCGGCGGCAAGGTGCAGATACGTAAACAGCACCTGGTTTTCGTTGAGGCGCGCGCACTCCTCCAACTGCGGTTCCTTGACCTTCACGATCATTTCCGCAGCGAACGCGTCGTCTACCGTGCCAATCTCGGCGCCGGCGGCCAGATAGTCTGCGTCCTCAAACCCGATGGGCGTTCCAGCGCCGCTTTCCACCACTACCGAATGACCAAGCGATGTCAGCTCCGCAACCGACGCGGGTGACAGCCCCACCCGATACTCGTGAATCTTGATTTCCCGGGGTACACCAATACGCATCGCAATCTCCAGACGTCGAATTCACCAACGAATGCACTGCATGGTACGCCGTTTCTGCCCGCAGAGGCTTGCAATTTCTACTGCTGCTACCTCTCATTATAGAATATTCTGTTTTTCTTAGTTAAATATACGCAATATAATTCTATAATCCAGCCAAACGGCGAACGAAAAGTGCCTCACAATCCCCAAACCGCGTCTGACAGAACGCCGCCTATCGACAAACTCGACTCGCGGATTCTCGCGTTGCTGCAGCGCGATGGGCGTCTGACCAACCAGGCCCTGGCCGCGCAAATCCACCTCTCCGAGTCCGCGTGCCTGCGTCGAGTACGGCGGTTGGAGGAAAGCGGCCTTCTGCGCTCTTACGTCGCGTTGTTGGACCAGACCGCAGCCGGATACCCGGACAACGTGTTCGTGCAGATCACGCTGGAAAGCCAGCAGCAGGACGATCTGGCCGCATTCGAACGCGCGGTGAAAGAGCTTCCGGAGGTTATGGAGTGCTATCTGATGTCGGGCGACTCCGACTATCTGCTGCGGGTTATCGTGCGGGACGCGCGCGACTATGAACGGCTGCACAGCCAGCATCTGACCCGTCTGCCCGGGGTCGATCGCGTCCGATCCAGCTTTACGCTACGGACCGTAACGAAGCGCACCGCCATTCCGGTGCGCGACCCGGGCTAGAGAAGCTCTGCCGCCCGCGGTGCGGCGGGTGGTATCATCCTGAGATGTCCCGGCGCATCCTCTTAGCATTGATCGTTTTTCCGTGGTCCGTCGCGGCACAGCCTGGGGCCGGCGTACCCGGTGGGGCTGTAGCGGTCGAAGAATCTGACGCAAGCGTGACGCATGCGCTGGAATCGCTGGGTAGCGAACAACACGCCACCGCCTGCGCACGCGCGCTGGAACGCCGTCCGATCGATCTCAGCGCGTGCAACGCCGCACTGGATGACCCGGTGCTGAGTCGCGAGGAAAGAGTGTCGGTTCTGAACAACCGGGCACTCGGCTGGCAGGGTGTCGGCGAAGTCGAACGCGCAATGGTCGATCTGAATTCCGCCAACGCGATCGCACCGGACGACCACCGCGTGCTACAGAACCGGGCGAACCTGCTCGTTAGGATGCAGCGTTTCAACGAAGCTGTCGAAGACTACGACGGCGCGTTGGCACTTACCGAGGGCCGCTACGCGCCCGCCTACTACGGACGGGGTATGGCACGGCTGGGTCTCGGCGATTTTGACGCCGCAATGGGCGACTTCGAAACGGCCCGCCGTCTGACTCCCTAGTCGGTCGTCTGGGGCATGGTGGACTGCCGTGCTGTGCCCTGTTCGTACAACCTGGGCACCCTGGCGGATATGCGACACAACGCCTCGTAGCCGATCGTATCGGCACGCTCAGCGTACTCGTCCAGCGTAATGTGACTACCGAAGATTTCCGCCCAGTCTCCGAGGGCAACCGACGGCGCGTCGGTAACGTCCACCTGCGTCAGATCCATGGATACGTGGCCGACGATCGGGCAGCGAGCACCCCGGAGGCGGACGTTGCCAAGGTTGGAAAGCACTCGCGGAATCCCATCGGCATAGCCCGCCCCGACCACCGCAACGACCGAATCCCGCTCCATCCGGTGACTCGCGCCGTACCCCACCGACTCGCCGCGCGCGACGGTTCTGAGCTGCAGCACCCGGGCTTCGAACGCTGCCACCGCAGCAAACGGATTCGGGCGATCGGAAAAGGGGTTGCCGCCATACAGCCCGATTCCCGGGCGAAGCAGGCCCGCCGCGAAGGTGCCGCCGAGCCACGCCCCGGCCGATGCGCCCAGACTGACCGGCAGCTCGGGATGTCGGGCCCGTAGTTTTGCGAAGCCCTCGATCTGCGCTGCGTTCAGCGGATGCGCCTGTGAATCCGCACACGCCAGATGGGTCATGAGCAGCTCGATTCGATATGTTCCGATATCCTCGGGCAACCCGTCCGGCGGGAAGCCCAGCCGGTGCATGCCCGTGTCAACGTGCAGCGCGGCTGAGCAGTCACGAAAGTTGCGCCACAGCCTCCACTGGTCAGGATGATTCAGCACGGGAACGAGCGAATGGCGACGGTACTCGTCGCAGGCGTTCCGCGAATGCGGTCCTTCGAACACGAAAACGCGCGTGTCCGGTTGGAGCGCCCGAACCTTCACGCCCTCCTCGAGCGTCGCGACAAACAGATCGCGACAGCCGCTGTTGCTCAATTCGGGAAGGATACCCTCCACACCCAGGCCGTAGGCGTCGGCCTTCACCACCGCGCCGACACGGCACTGCGGGTTGCGGTCAACCAGGCTCAGATAGTTGTTGCGTAACGCGCCGAGGTCGACCCGCAGGCGGCGTGTCATTCACCCAGGGTTGCTATGTACGCCACCACGTTGTTGATCGCCTGCTCGTCAGCAAGCGTCATCGCCATCGGTTTCATCTGCATACCGAAGGTATCTTCCGGATGGTACGCACGCCGCCCTTCCTTGTAGTTCTGCAACGCACGCTTCAGATACCAGCCGTCCTGGCCGGCAAGTCGCGGCGCATTCAGCGCCTGATTGCCCTCACCATTGGCGCCGTGACAGGTTGCGCAGACAGCGTAGGACGCCTTGCCGGCCACAGCGTCGCCCTCCACCGAGGGTTCCACCGGCACACGCGGCATCGCGCTGATGTACTCAGCAACCGCTGCAACGGCTTCGTCGTCGGCGAGCGTCATCGCCATCGGCCGCATCTGCATTCCGAACGTATCTCCCGGTGCCGTCCCGCGCGCACCCGACTTGTACAGCTTGAGTTGCTGCGCTATGTACCAAGCCTCCTGTCCAGCGATGCGAGGGGCATTCAACGTGGCGTTACCCTCGCCTTGCGCACCGTGACATGCGGCGCACGGTGCATAGGCCGCGGCACCATCCGCTGCGCTGACGGTGGAGCCTGTCAGAGCCGCAACCACAATCCCGCAAGCCGCCAGAAAAACTCGACTCGATACGCTACGCAATGTATTTCTCCTGTGTCCTTCTTGTTTTAATTCGACCTTTCATTCGACCTTTCATTCGACCACTCACGACGGACCATTCTAACGATTTTTCGACGAAATACGGCCCGGCGAAACACGGCCCCCGAAGCGTCACCGTATCCGGTCCGGTTTTCGCGCCTGGTTTTCGCGCCGTACGGCCCGTATTGCCGCCTTCTGCGGCGCTTTCTGCCGACTTCTGCGGCGCTTTCGTTAGGACGCGTCCGCTTTCACGGCCAACAACTTCTTCAGCACCATCCTATTGAACCACGCGGGAATGAACCGGGGCTGAACTGCCGAGGCAACCCGCCGCTCGCCCTTGCGCCGGTCGTAGTGGGTGCGCCGCCCGCGGCCGCGTGCACGGATTCCGTCAGGGCGCCGACGCTCCGACGCTACGCGCCGATCGTGTCCTGATCGGCGGCCTTGCGCCGAGCTGTGGGCGTTCGACGACGCCCGAGATTCCGTCGATCCAGCCGGGGCACCCTCGTCGATGCACTCGGTTGTGGTCATGACATTCTCCTGAGGCTGCCCGATCGAGATCTTCGTGACAGCATGAGGACGCGCGCGCGTACTATAGCGCGTGCAACAGGAAAGTGCAGTGTGGCAAGTGGCGGCGGGCAATCAGCCCGGCAGATCGCGCGACATGTAACGCTTGGCCTGACTGATCCATTCGTCTCGGCGGATACGGCTTTCGTAGCCATTCAGCGCATGATCTTCGCGCGCAACTTCATCGAGATCCAGCTCGGCGATCTGTGCATATCGCGTAATGCCCAGTTCGTTGAGCTGTTCTTCGAGCTTATCCCCAATACCTCGGATTACCGTCAGGTCGTCTTTGCGTTCTGATTTCTGCTCGACCGGCGTATCGTCACCAGCCGCAGAGGGTGGTTCTGAAGCAGTATTGTCCGCGCCCTTCTCCAGCTCGCGAACGCGACGCAACAGGCGCTCATTCTCAGTACGGGCGTGCGTGAGTTGCTGATTGAGCACCAGCATCAGTTTGTTGTCGGCCGTTACACTGGATTCGGGCGTGGACTCATCGTCGCTTGCGACGCTCTGCTCCCAGCGCATCCGGTTCACTTCTTCCGTGCGCTCTCGAACCGTGGTTTCGAGCTTCACAATCTCCTGGCGCAACGCGTCCACATCATCCGAGCGGCCCGCGTCTTCCGCGTGTCGCGCCGCGGCTTCTTCAACCTGGCGCTCAAGCTCCGCAGCCCGTTCACCGCTTGCATTCAGTTCCGCAACCAGACGCTCGCGCTGCTGACGTTCCTGTTCGAGCGTGTCCGCCAGTTCGGCACGTTCCGCGGCAGACTGTTCCAGCTGCTCCACGAGTGCCTGTTCGTCATCGCCCGCACGCGCCTGACTGTCAAGCAACGTGGTGTTCTCCATACGGATCGCCGCGAGTTCTTCTTCCAACTCGGCAACGCGGGAGCGCATCTCCGATTCTTCGTCCACGTGACTCTTGGACTGCGCGTCCATCTGTTCACGCGCATCACTGAGCTCGCGCTCGACTTCCTGCATCAGTTCCTTCTGACGTTCCAGGCGCGAATCCAATTGCGTTACGTAGTCGTTACTCTCAGAGAGGTTGCGCTCTGCAGCAGCTTGACTCTGCTTGGCCTGGTCGCGCTCGTACATCAGATCGCTGACCCGCTTGTCCAGCTCGGCCTTCTCGTTTTCGAGCGAGACCACGAGGTCGGATCTTTCCTGCAACCGCGATTGTGCGTCGGCCAGCTGGTCCTGATACTCGATCAGCTCCTGCGCGTGCCGGCTCATTACTTCGTCGACGTCCTGCTGATTCGCACGAAACTCGCGCAACTCTTCCTCCAGGCGAAGCACCTCGCTTACCTGATGTTCGAGTTTTTCGTTCAGATCGTTCTCCAGGCGTTCCCGATCGCTCCACTGCTGTTCGAGAGACGCGTTCAACGCAAGCACCTGGTTGGTCTTCGCCTGTATCTCCGCAGTCAGCTGTTCAACACGCTCCGCGTGTTCCTGCTCGATACTCTCAAGTCGGGCCAGCAGTTCGTCCTGCGACTTGGCCGACTCAGCCAGCAAAGCATCCTGCTCTGCAATATCCGATTCCAGACTGCTGCGGTCGTTCTCCAGAGCTTCGCAACGTCCGCGCTCTTCCTGGAGCATTTCGTCGGCAGTTGCAAGGCGACGGCCCGTGTCGTCGAGATCCGATTCCAGCTCCCCAATGCGTTGCGATCGAGTTGCCAGATCTTCGCGCAACCGGTCGAGTTCACTGCCAAGCGCTTCGAGCTGCCGGTTGGCGAGTTCTGTAGTTTCGAAAAGTTTGTCGTTGCGGTCGTTCAACGACTGTACTTCGGCGCGCAGTTCGTCCGCGTCAACGGTTTTCGCCGCAAGTTGCTCCCGGAACGACTCCCGTTGATGTTCCGCGTCTGCCAGTGTCGATTCCAGGTTGGCGACCGCGTTTTCCAGCAGGTTCGTCGTACGGCTCTGTTCGTCGAGCGATTGCGTTACCGACTGCCACTTCGATTTCCAAGCCTGAACCTCGCCGCCGAGTTCCTCGATCTCGAGTTCCTGGCTTCGGGTTCGCCCTTCCGCGTCGCGACATCTTGACGACAGCTCGCGCTGCTTTCCTTCCAGTTCCTCAATCAATTCGTCGCGCGCGCGGATGCCGGCTTCGCCCGAACGGGGCTGCGACAACTCGACTTCGAGGTCCCGCACCCGGTCACTACGTTCGCGCAGCGCGGCGGCGAGCTTGGGCACCCGTTCGCGCCACTTCTGCAGCTCCTGCAGCATGGCAGCCGGTTCCATATTCTCCGGCGCGTCACTGTCTGCTGTGTGAGCGTCCGGTGAATCCTGATCGTGTGCCTGGCCGTGTACAGGTTCAGCTGTTTCCTCGGGCGGGAGATCAGTGGGATTGGCAGTGGCCTCTGCGTTCGACGACGGCGTCGGTGCATCGGGGCCATCCAGCGCCCAATGCGGTCGTTCCGATTCCGAAGCGCTTTCATTCCCGGTGTCCCCGTCGGAGTCCACCGCGGTGGCTAGGTCGATGACCTGCTTAGCGCCGGAATCGCCCATCACACTGTCGTCTTGCATAGGAAGAGCCCGTCCTTAGATTCCATGCGCAAGATTGCATGCGCAGCCTGCCCCGACGCCTGTCCTGCAGCCACGGGTCCACCCCGCAAAATTACTTGATCGAATGGAAATTTGTTGTGACCCAATGCGAAATTCGCCCAGATGCGTCGCGCCGCCGGCCTGCGCGGGCATCGAACCGACTTGATTCCGCTGTGTCAGACACCATATACATACCTCAACAACGACGGATTCGATTTACATCCATGCGCATCTTTCTGTTCCTCGCGACGAACGTCGCCGTCCTCGTACTGGTCTCCATCGTGTTCAGATTGCTGGGATTTGACAATATTCTTGCCAACAACGGCGTCGATCTGAATCTGAACGCACTCCTGGTCCTGTGTGCGCTGATGGGTTTTGCCGGCAGTCTGATCTCGCTTTTCATGTCCAAATCCATGGCGAAAATGTCGACCCGCGCACAGGTGATCGAATCTCCCCGCACCGAAGGCGAGCGTTGGCTGGTGGACACCGTTCGCCGCCAGAGTGACGCAGCCGGTATAGGCATGCCGGAAGTGGCCATCTTCCCATCGCCACAGCCCAACGCGTTTGCAACAGGCGCCAACCGCAACAACGCACTGGTTGCTGTCAGCAGCGGTCTGCTGGAGGCGATGAGCCGGGACGAAGTAGAGGCGGTGCTGGGGCACGAGATCGGCCACGTCGCCAATGGCGACATGGTCACGCTAACGCTCATTCAGGGCGTCGTGAACACCTTTGTGCTGTTTCTGGCCCGTATCGTCGGATTTTTCGTCGACCGCGTACTGCTCAAGAACGAGCAAGGGTTGGGGATGGGATACTGGATCACGTCGCTGCTCGCGCAGGTTGTCCTGGGTATCCTCGCGTCGATGATCGTGATGTGGTTTTCACGACACCGGGAGTTCAAGGCCGACCAAGCCGGCGCCCGGCTCTCGAGCCGGGAAAAGATGATCGGCGCGCTGGAACGGTTACGCGCGGCCCAACAGATGCAGAACACCATGCCCGACACGCTGGTTGCCTTCGGAATCGCCAGCGGGCTGAAAAGTGGACTGCAGGCACTCTTCTCGTCCCACCCACCGCTGGAGGCACGCATCGAAGCGCTGCGCAGTGGCGGCTGACCGCGCATGCTGAAACGCAGCAACTGGGTTGCAGGCCAACTGGTGGCCCTCTCCCACGTCTCGAACGTGCTGCGCGACAATCCGCTCGGCGACCCCGCCGAGCGCGTCCTCAGCGTCTGGTTGCCGCCCGATTACAACAGCCGTCGGCGCTACCCGGTTCTTTTCGACCTGGTGGGTTATACCGGCGCGGGGCCGGCCCACACCAACTGGCAGGCGTTTTCGGAAAACGTGCCGCAGCGACTGGATCGCCTTGTTCACGAACGGCGGATCGGACCCTGCATAGTCGTATTTCCGGATTGCTTTACCGCGCTCGGTGGCAACCAGTACATCAATTCCAGCGCCATCGGCCGCTACGCCGACTACCTGACCCGCGAACTCGTACCGCTGGTAGACCGGGAGTTCAGTACTGCCGCCCATCGGGACCACCGCGCCGTGTTCGGCAAATCGTCGGGCGGCTACGGTGCAATGCTTCACGGCATGCTCTACCCCGACGTGTGGGGTGCTACTGGCAACCACTCCGGCGATGCGTACTTCGAGTTCGTGTACGCATCCGAGTGGCCCGCAGCGCTGACGCACCTCACCCAGTACCGTTCGCCCAAACTGAAGGACGGCGTTCATCGTCCATTCGGACCCCAGGACACGCAGGAAAAAGCGTTGCGCATCGGCAAGGACGACGGGCGCGTGCGGCGCTTTCTGGACGCGGTCTGGCAGAAGGAGCGTCCCACCGGCGACGAGATCATGACGCTGATGATGCTCGCGATGGCCGCCACCTATGATCCGGACCCGCGTGCGCCCAACGGATTCCGTTTGCCGTACCACATGGACACCGGCGTACCGATTACCCGGCGCTGGGAACGATGGCGTCGCTTCGACCCGATCAACATGATCGGCGCACACGCGTCCAAACTGCGTTCCCTGCGTGGCATCTACATGGATTGCGGGTGGCGCGACCAGTATCACATCCACTTTGGCATGCGACAGCTGAGCGAGAAGATGACACGGCAGAAAATCGCGCACCGATACAGCGAGTTCGACGACACGCATTCCGGTATCGACTACCGCATGGAGCAGAGCCTGCCGTACCTGTATCGCGCGATACGCTAGCGGTCGCTGACGCGCGGCTCGGGAACTACGCGCGCCAGTGTCTCGTCGAGCGACGTGAGAGAAAGGCCTAGTCGATGAAGCAGCGGCTGTACGTCGACCTCGTCGTCGTGGTCCAGCACCCCGAGCATCGCGGTTGTAACCGGTGGATTGGCACTCGCGCGTTCGAGCAGCTTCACCGCAGCGTGCGCGACGCGATACGGTACCGACAGCTCAATGCCTGACGCCACGCGGCCCTGGCTGTTGAGCGTGCGGCGCGCCCGTTGCACGAGGGAGCGCCGGGACAACGACTCCGGCCCCGCAAGTTGAAACACACCCCCATCCGGACGGGACATCTCACCAACGATCGCATCAACGACGTCGCCCGCATACACCGGCTGTTCCCGGCTTGCAGCGCGCACGAGCGGCGCCACCCGCCGACCGGCCGACGCAAACAGCGCGCGCGATGCGTAGTCGCCCTCGCCAAGCACCATCGGGACGCGAAAGACCGTTACCGTGAGGCCCGAAGCCAATAGCAGATCTTCTGCCCGACCCTTCGACGCCAGACACGCATTGGCCGAGTTCGCGTCCGCGCCAACGATGCTGAGAAACACCACCTTGCGCAACCCGGCCTGCCGCGCCGCAGCCACCAACACCCGCGTCGTGTCTTCGTTGGCCCGAACGTAGCTGTTGCGCGCTGTTTCTTTGATGATTCCAACCAGATGCACCGCCACGTCGCAGCCCTGCGCGGCTGCTTCCATCGCATTACTGTCCAGATAATCGCAAACACGAATCTCCACCCGATCGCCCAATGAGACCGACTGCGCGTTACCGGGCGAGGCATCACGCTCGAGGGCGCGGCGCAGCACATCTTCCGCATCTCGGCTGCGCACCACCGCGCGGGCGCCGTCGGCACTCGGCTGCGGCGACGCGCCGAGTGCAATGGCTGCCACCAGGCGTCGCCCCAGATTGCCGTTGGCACCGGTCACCATCACCCGGCGCAGCGGCGGAGAAACCTCGTCTGTCTGATTTTTCTTTGCGCTATCATCCATCGGTCATTTCCCGGCCGTACAGGCAGCAATCGCGTGTTCCGAAATCATATGACACCGGCGAATCTGCTGACTGCGCTGCGCCTCGCCGCAACCGCGCCCATGGCGTGGTCCGTTAGCCGGGAGATGTGGTGGCCTGCAACGCTGATATTCGCGGCGGCCGTAGCCTCGGACGTGTTCGACGGAAGGATTGCACGAGCCCGGGGAGAAGCATCCGCAGCCGGCGGACTGTTCGACCACACCACCGACGCAACCTTCGTTGCCACGTCGCTGGGTGCCATGGCAGCAGCAGGATTCGTGCCCTGGATTCTCCCGACGCTGATCGCAGCGTCATTCGCACAGTATCTGCTGGACTCCCGCGCGCTACGTGGCGCGCCGTTGCGCGGAAGCACGTTAGGAAGATTCAACGGTATTGCGTATTTTGCACTGTTGGGAACGCTGACCATCGCGAATCTTCTACCTCCGCTGGGGTCACTGCTGCCTTTCGGCGAGGCCGCCGCGTACGCGCTTTGCGCTTCCACGGCGGTATCCATGTACCTGCGAGCCAGGCACGGACTGCATAGCTGACATTCACGCTTCGTCGAACAGTTCCCGATTGGCCTTCGGCAGAAACAGTACGCCAATCAACGCATTGAAAAGCACAAAAAACGTATGCATCACCAAGCTGAATGCACCGACCTCCGGATAGTCCGGGAAAAGCACCGTCCACAGCAGCAACGCACCCGCGTGAAATGGCAACGGCAGTGCCGCGGCGAGGAAGATCACCGGCAGCAGCGACATCATCTGCGCGAAGCTCACATCCACGTTGAACAGTTCCAGCGCAAGCGTGTATACGATCATTGCGCCGATCAGGTTGGGGGCTTTGAACAACAGCGTCAGAAGGTAGTGACGCGGCCTGGCATGGCGGAACGCGTGCAGCAAACGCCGGTCCCGCAACGACGAGCCGGGCAGAATCCTTCCGCGAAAGTAGGCGATGTGCAAAGGCAAATAGATCGCCGCCACAACAAAAACCGTAGGCAGTATCACGTTCAACGGCAGCACCTGCGATGCGTCGTCGACAACGTCCATCCGGGAAAACACGCCAACCGACGAGAAGAACAGAAGCTGGTAGATTTCCATCAGCCCAAGGAAAAGCATCGACGAGATCACTTCCCACACCGGCGTCCGGTGACGCTTGTACAGATACAGAGACATCGCCCCTTTGCCAACCTGTTCGTTCACGAGCGAAAGAATGTATGCGCTCGCCCGAATCGGCAGCACGCCACTCAGCTTGAGGTCCGCCGCATTAAACCAGCGTACGACGCGCCAGGTAACATGCGAGTCGACAAGAAAGAAGAACACCGAATAGGGGATCATCAGAGCGAGCCAAGCCAGCCAGTTCGCTTCACCGAAGAATCGCAGCAGGTACGTCCAGGCGCTGAGGCCTTCGCGGGCGGCAGCGGCTTCCATACGGGTGTACACGAGATAGAAGCAGCCGAGCGTGATGAGCCACGTAACAACCTTGAAGAGCCGCCCGCTACCTTTGCGCTGCGTGGGCGACACACCGGGCGCGCCGCTCGTTTCCCCAGCGTCGAACGTATCGCGCGGGCTATCCACCTCACTCATTGGGTTGCCTCATATACGTAGCGTCTGAACTCGTGGCTGAAACGGTGCCAGAACCCGGGCATACGCTGCGTGAAGCAGAACGCCAGGACATCCGCGCGTGGCGAAATCCAAGTATGGGTACCGGCCATGCCACCCCAGTGATATTCATCGAGTGTATTCGGATGATCATCGTCAACCAACCGGTTACGGAGCGCTAAGCCCAGTCCGAACACCGTGCCCGGCATGCGCCACATCGGAAACGTCACCTCCACTCCCGGTGCGAGTTGGTTCTCGCGCATGGCCGCAACCGTGCGAGCTTGCAGAAGACGTCCGCCGTGATGAGCCCCGTCGTTTCGCAGCATCTGCATGAAGGCAAGGTAGTCTTTGACGGTAGACACAAGGCCAGCGCCTCCGGAAAGAAAGGGTGGTTTCTCCAGATAGCGGCTGGCCCGGGGACTGTCTGCCTCAAACAAGCCTCCCTGCATCGGTTGCAGCGGGTCTTTCGCAGCATACATCGTGATCAGGCGATCCCGTTTTTCTTCGGGCACATGAAAACCCGTGTCCGACATGCCCAACGGTTGAAATACGCGGAGCTCGAGAAATTCATCGAACGCCATCCCCGACAGGCGCTCCACCAGATGGGCGCACACGTCCGTGGCGTAGCTGTAGCGCCAGCTCGTTCCCGGTTGATATGCCAGCGGCAGTTGCCCAAGGCGTTCGCACAGCGCGCCGAGCGTAAGGCGTTGGTTGTTGATCGGATCGAGTTCGCACTCGGCGTAAGCGCGATCGATCAAAGACTCCGGCTCGATGAACCCATATGAGAGCCCAGCCGAATGGCTGAGCAGGTGACGGATGAGAATCGGGCGGTCGAGCGGTTCCGTATCGTCCAGGCTCGTAGCATCCGCGCGAAGCACCGTGAGATCGCCAAACACCGGAAGGTGATCGGCGACCTGATCGTCCAACGCCGCACGCCCCTCTTCAACGAGAATCAGCAGCGCAACCGACGTAACGATCTTGGTGTTGGAGTACATCCGCCAGATGGCATCCGCAGCCAGGGGCCGGCGATCGTCCTTGTCCATGAACCCGCAGCGGAAATGATCGATTACGCGATCGCGTTGAAGCACCAGGGTTTCGCAACTCGACAGGATGTCTTCGTCTACGTACCACTGCATTCGATCATGCATGTTGTCGATCGCACTCTGCGTCACGGTGGTTCCTCTTGCTTTATTCACCTCTGTTGTTCACCTCGGCCATCCCCCAACAGCTCTCTGAGCGCGACCATGGCCCGCGGATGATCGCTGAACGCGCCGAGCATTGGCAACGCAAACACCCGTTGCCACAGGGCAAGCACCGACTCTTCAGTTCGACCAAATTCCGGCTCGGCCCGCAATGTATATACCAGAATCGGCAGCCGCGACTGCGACCCGACCAGCGTCGTAGATTGCGTATCCGCCGCGGCCAGCACTTGTCCGGCGTCGATGCCGAGCGCATCGGCGTACGTTTGCGCGAGCCAGTCGAGTCCGGTTGGAGACGTGAGTCGGGCCCGGTCCGACGCAGGATCGTCCAAAAGCGCGTCGCGCGCATGCTGCCAGCTGTCCCGAACATCCGGAAACACCGAGTGCGACGGCGACAGCGGGCTGTCGAACGAACCCACGAGCTGGACGAGCGGCCAGTTCAAACCTTCCTTCGGAAACAGCACGTGCCGCATGCGAAACAACACGACCGGCTCGAACGACTGAACGACCACGCACCCGCCGAATCCCGACTCCTTGACGTCTGCAATCAGTCGCGCGGCCGCATCCGATGTGAGACCGGGACTGCCCGGGAATTTGAGCTCCGGCATAAGGCCCACCGACCGACCGGAGGTTTCCGACGCGCGTTCCGCCAGATCGAGAATCTCCGGCCAGGTGGCAATCCGGTACCGGTCATCGTTCAGTGCGTTACCGGGCCGGATAGCGGGCACGCGTTCCCGCGCGCGAAGACGGCCAATCTCCGCCAACGTGAAGTCGTCGCTGAACCATCCACCCACCGCGCGTCCCGATATCGTCTTGACAGTCAATCGCTCCGCGAACTCCGGCAGATCCGCCACGTTGGTGGTCGCATGCACAACCCTGGGCAGGCCCGCATCCCGCACAACCGAGCCGTCCGCGTCCAACGCGACCTGCGCCAGCGCCCGTTCGTGACGCGCAATCAGGGCTCCATCGGCTGTCGGTACCAGATCGGGTTCTATGAAATCCGCACCCTGGCGGATGGCAAGCCGATAAGCTTCCAGCGTATGTTCCGGCAGCGTGCCACTCGCGCCGCGATGCGCAATCACCCATGGCAGTCGATCGTGGGCCGCGCACGTGCCCTGCGTGAACCGGGACGCTGCATCGCTATCATCATTGTCGCCCGAAACGGCCGCCCAGGCGGCCGGAGATGTGCACGCATAGGCTGCTACCGCAACGAAGATTGCGACCGGCAATACGTTCACGACAGGTGCGCCATCGACATCGGAGGCCAGCGGTCCGCCCAGGGGCGAGCGCGTTCCACCTGCAACGCAAGTGCCAGCAGGCGTTCGTCTTCACCGCGTCGCGCAAGCACCTGAACGCCGATCGGCAATCCTTCCGGCGACCAGTGCAGCGGTAACGACATGCCTGGCACACCGGTAACGTTGCCCACCGGGGTGTACGACACGTACGCGATAACGTCTTCGTACAGAGCATCGAACGGATTCGTAACCGCGTGTTCGCCGAGCTTCACCGGCGGGCGGCTGAGCACCGGACTCAGCAAGAGGTCTGCAGAGCCGAACAACGCCGCTTCGTAATCGGCGTGCAGCCGATGCAGGTACTCGAGCGCTGCGGCAAAACCATCGTTGCCGATGCGCCGATTCAGTGACGCAAGACCGAGCGTCCAGGGTTCGAGCACCGCATCCGGCGCTACGCTGCGCGCGCGCAACGCATCTTCAAGCATCCGGGGTTCACGACTCCACAGCGCCATGAAGTGTTGCACGAACGACTCGCCCGAAAAATTGAATGTACCTGGTTCAACACGGTGGCCCAACGCTTCGAGCAACTGTCCCGCCCGCTCCGTCGCTAAACGGACCTCAGGCGCCGGTTCGCGCCCGAAGTGATCCGGCACCACCATTTTGACCCGTAGTTGTTCCGACGTCGGGTCGACTACCGGCGCGGAACGCTGAGCGTCCACCCACGCAAACCACGCCGCTGTATCGCGTACGCTACGGCTGACGCACAGATGGACATCGAGGCCCTGCGGCAGCGTCGCCGCATCGCCGATCACACGTCCCATCGTCGGTTTCAATCCAAACAGCCCGCAACACGAGGCGGGTATCCGGATCGAACCGCCGCCGTCGCTTGCACTCGCAATCGGCACCATCCCCGACGCCACCGCGCTGGCTGCGCCGCCACTGGAACCTCCTGCGCTGTGTGCTAACGACCACGGGTTGGCTGTCGCTCCGGTGAGGAGCGATTCAGTTGTACCGATGAGCCCAAACTCCGGCGTTGTGCTCTTCCCAAGCACAATCAGACCGGATTCCTGCAGACGTTCGAATACCGGTTGCGTACGGTCGGCCACGCGATCCGCATGCATTCGCGAGCCTGCCTGCCAGGGCATACCCCGCACCGGCAGCAGGTCTTTGAACAGTGTTGGGACACCGGAAAAGGGCCCGTCTATAGACAATTCAGCTGCCGGGACGCGCTGTTCGATATCCTCGATCGACCGGGGCGTGACGGCATTGAGCAGCGGATTCAGCGCACGAATGCGCTCTACCGCCGCAGCGGCCAGCTCCTGGGGGCTAACCGCACCCTGTCGAACCAGATCCGCCTGGCCCAGCGCGTCGTAATCGTGAAGTTGCCCCTGCCACCGCGCCGACTCGTGCGCGCAACCGGACAGCCATCCGAGTGCGGGTGCACAGGCTAACGCCCGCATCAGATCACGCCGTCTCATCTCGACTTCCCTCCCACCAGCGAGCCGCTTACGATACGCTATAACCTACTTCCGGACATATTCCGTACACCAATCGTGAAGATATCAACGCTGCTGAGCTACGCGAGCGGCTTCAAAGAAGCCGTCGCCGAAGTTGCCGAACTCGAAAACGCCGGGCTGGACGTCGTGTGGGTACCCGAGGCGTACTCCTTCGACGCCCCGAGCGCAATGGGATACCTCGCTGCCCGAACCGAGCGGGTAACGATCGCGTCAGGGATTCTACCGTTGTACACGCGCACACCCAGCCTGCTGGCGATGACCGCGGCCGGCATCGATCATCTGTCCGACGGCCGTTGCATGCTGGGGTTGGGCGCATCCGGCCCGCAGGTCATCGAAGGATTTCACGGCGTTCCGTACACCGCGCCAACGGCCAGACTGCGTGAGATCATCGAGATCTGCCGCAAAGTATGGCGCAGAGAACGCGTTCAGCACATGGGAACCCACTACCAGATCCCATTGCCACAGGACCAGGGCACGGGATTGGGTAAGCCGCTTAAACTCATCAATCATCCGGTACGCGAGGAAGTGCCGATCACGATTGCCGCGCTGGGGCAACGGAGCGTCGAATTGACCGCCGAACTGGCCGACGCGTGGTTGCCAGCGTTTTATACCGCGGAGGCCGCACGCGACGTGTGGGGAGAGGCGCTCGAGCGGGGGCTTGCGCGTCGCGACCCGGCGCGCCCGCCGCTGGACGTGTACGCCGGCGGTGCTGTCGCGATCGGCGAGGGTCTGGAACAACTACGCGACCTGGCGCGCCCGCAGATTGCTTTGTATGTGGGTGGAATGGGTGCCCGCCAGAAAAATTTCTACAACGACATCTTCAGCCGTTCGGGCTACGCCGACGCTGCACGCAATATTCAGGACCTGTATCTGAGCGGCAAGAAAGACGAGGCGATGGCCGCCATTCCCGACGATTTTCTTGCCAGAAATTCCCTCATCGGCCCCGAGGGTTTCGTGCGCGACCGACTGGCCGCGTTGAAAGAATCCGGCGTTACGTCGTTGAACGTCGGCTTGCTGGGCCAGACCCGCGAAGATCGACTTCGCAACTGCGAGCAACTGAGACGGCTCGCCGACGACGCATGATCGAGGAACCCGGTCGCCCGATTTACGCGAGTTTTACACACCGAGACCGCGCAGCAACTTATGCTGCGTCACGCAAACTGGAGGCTATTAATGACCAGTCTTACGACCATTGAGGGCATCGGCCCTGCCTACGAAGAGAAGCTCAAATCAGCGGGCATCGATTCGTGCGAGGAACTGCTCGAAAAAGGCGCGAGCGCCGCGGGACGCAAGTCCATCGCCGAGGCGTCCGGTATCGATGACGGACGCATCCTGAAGTTCGTCAACCACGCCGACCTGTGCCGGATCAAAGGCGTGGGCGGGGAATACTCGGAACTGCTGGAAGCGTCCGGCGTCGACACCGTTCCCGAACTCGCGCAACGCAACGCCGACAATCTGGCATCGAAGATGGCGGAAGTGAACGAAGAAAAGAAACTCGTTCGCTCGCTGCCGTCGGCCAAACAGGTAGCGGACTGGGTGGATCAGGCCAAGTCGCTGCCACGCGTGGTTACCCACTGATCACGCGCTGACCCGGGGGAACCGCGTTCCTCCGGGCTTGCTCTCTCCCACCGGGCCGAACCTGCGCCCGGTGGTCAACTGGAAGGAGGAGATTCCATGAAGTTTTACCGTGCGCGCCTGGCGCATATTGGATTGGTGTGTGTCGCGTGGGCATGTCTGACGCCCGCACGCGCCGCCGCAGATACCGTGACGCTGATCAACGACGATCACATCACCGGCACCGTGACGATCATCGCCAACGGCAACGCCGTGGTGAAAACCGAGACAATGGGTACGCTGTCGATTCCGGTCGCGTCGATCAAATCGATCACAAAAGATGCGCCCATCATCGTCGAAACCGGCGGTACCGAGATCACAGGTGTACTGACGGCAGCCGATGGAACGCAACAGATTCAGACTGACACGGGCCTGCGTCCGGTGACGCTTGCAGACGTATCGCAGGCGTACGAACAGCGTCTGGGCGCTCCAGACCTGCAGACGTCCTGGACATCTCGGGTCGATCTCGGTTACGTAATCTCCAAAGGCAACACCGACACGGAAACCGCGTCGCTGCACGCCGAATCCATGATCACGCGGCGCGCTTTCGAGCACCGGGTGCACGCTTTCGTGGACCGCGACGAAGCAGACGACGTAAAAACTCAGGACACGCTGGATGCCGGCTACGCGCTACGCTGGTACTTCCGCGAACCCTGGTACGGCTTCGGCAACGTCAACTACTTTCAGGACAAGCTCAAGGACATCGATCGCCGGGTGACCGTCGGCGCCGGTTTAGGCTACAAATTCTGGGACAACGCGCTATCGCGCCTCACCTCAGAGATCGGCATTTCGCAGGTGTTCGAAAAGCTGGACGGTGAATCCGAGAACAATCCTGCAATACGCTGGGGCCTGGACTACACCTACTGGCTGATACCTGAACAGGCAGACTTCTTCTACACGCACGAGCTGCTGAAGATTCTCGACTCCGATCGCGGCGAGGTTCTCAAAGCAAGCAGCGGTCTACGCTGGCATCTGAACGCCAACTGGAATGCGATGGCGCGCGTCGACCTGAACCACGAAACCGAGCCACCGCCCGGTGCTCACAAAAGCGATCTGACGTACGTGCTCGGGGTAGGCATCATCTTCTGATTTCCGCGTCCGCGAAAGCGCATGGCGGTTCTTGAAATCGCCATGCGCTCGATCACACACCATCGTCGGAGAGTTGAAAAGCCGCGAGACGCACGCTGAACTCACTGCCCTCACCGTAGCGGCTAGACACCGAGATATCGCCTCCGTGCCGCTCGATCACTGTCTTCACGAATCTGAGACCCAATCCAGCCCCGCGCTTCTCTGCCAGGTGCGGCGCCTGCGATCGGAAGTACGGATCGAATATCCGTCCGACTTCGTCTTCCGGTATCCCTATCCCCTGATCCCGGATCGCGACCAAAAGGTTGTCCCCGTCACGTCGCAGTTTCACGGAAACCATCGCACCGTCGTTGCTGTACTTGATCGCGTTGGTGAGCAGGTTCACGAACGCGCGCTCTAGCAGTTCACCGTTCGCAATGGTCCAACCCGCCTCGGGGTCCAGACCGCCGTCGTCGTAGTGCACCTCGATGTCCTTGTCGCGGGCTAACGCAAACACCTGATCCACGGCATTCTCCACAACGGCAGCAAGGTCCACCTCGTAGACTTCGAAGCGGTCCTGATTCTGCACGCGCGACAGCTGCAGAAACTGCTCGGACGTGGACAGACTCCGCTGCGCGTAGTTTTCCACTTTCTCCAACAGTTCCGTGCGTGCTTCACCGCGCACCAACGCCAGAATGGACAGAATCGGCGAGCGCAGATCGTGCGACAGAAACGCGAGCGTTTCTTCACGACGTTTCTGCGCGGTACGGATGTCGGTTACGTCCAGCAGCGTAACGATCCACGCATCGCCTTCTACCAGGTCCGCGTCAAGCCGCGTGCAGTACACGTACAGCAACCGATCGTCGGCCCCACGGCCTTCGAACGACACCGCCTCCGCATCGATCAGCACAACCCGTGCAATGTCGTGCCAATTCTGTCCGAGCGGCGTTGCGATGCCATGCACCAACCGGAAGAAGTCACCGCTGGAATGGCCGTCCACACCGATGAAATCGAGAAACGCGGAGTTTACGAACAAGACCTCGCCGAACGAAGACACGACGCACACGCCGTTCGACATGTGTTCCAGGCCCTGCATGCCGATGTCTCTGCCCAGGCGTACGGTTTCTGCCTGTTCCTGAAGCAACCGGATCCGGTCCGCGAGCCGTTCTCCCGGCACCTCTGAGTACGGCCGGCGGGCACCGCTCAGAATGCCATCGCTGACCCGCCGGAACAGCGTCAGCTCGTTGTTGCTGAATGGCTTGGAGCGCGTGATTCGCACCCACTGGCCATCCGCGTTCACACACTCCACCGCGTCGGTTTCCAGCACTCGCTGCCGGTCCGGACCTGCCGCTGGTACCACCTCGTAGCGCGCCTGCACCAGCTCCGCCAGCCGCGACAGGCGCTCCGAGAAGTTAGCCGGCGCGCGGATGCTCTCCCAGTGCGTGCGTTCGCCGTCGAGCCGATCCATCTCTGCGTCGATGAACCGCCAGGCCACCTCGTTGCGACGCCAGCTCCACAACGGGTACATCAGGATCGACGCAGCAAAAGCTGCGCCCAACGGCAGTTGCACGCGTGCGAGTAGTAAGGCCGCGGCGCTGACCGCGAGGGGTAGCACCGCAAAACCGAACGTGATTGCCAACATCGTTTTTGGCCGGGTACGCGGCATCAGCACCGCCGGTATGGAGATGAGCAGCAGCGTGACGAGCCACACCACCCATTGCGGCGCCGGGTGAATCAGAGCGTCCGCAAGAAGCCCATTCAACAGGTTGGCGTTGTATTCCACCCCCGACATCGGACCGGACTCACCCGAGACCGGCGACGTGAGCCAATCGGCAACGCCGGTCGCTGTCAGACCCACCAGCACGATTTTTCCGCTCAGGACATGGGGCGGCAGTTCATTGTTCAGTAGCGCAAGAGCGGACGCTTCGGGCACGGAGCCTGGCGGGCCGACGAACGGTACGAAGTAATAACCACACCGTTCGTTGCGAATCGTGAACTCCCCCGCCGAGACGCGACCACAATCGAAATCGCCGCTGTTTACTTCACCCAGCGCTTCCGCAAGCGCAAGGGTCAGGTGTGGCCAGCGGGGCCCGGTAATGCCCTGGTACAGAAACGTTCCCCGCGCAATCGCGTCATCGTCCAGCTCAACATGGACATGCCCGAGGAGATCGGTTTCATCCAACAGTGCGCTGAATGGAAACACCTCTACCAATGGCTGATTCTGCGCGATGGAGTCGAATATCAGCGGCAGCGAAAAATGGGGCAACCTGCGCGCGGCCGCAACCAGTCGGTCGTCTTCGTCCGGCTGGGTCGCACCGCTGTACACAATGTCGACCAGCACCGCGGCCGGGTTGGCCCGATGCAGCGCTTCGAGCAGCTCGGCCTGACGCGCGCGCGTCCAGGGCCAACGGCCAAGCGCGTCCACACTTTGTTCATCGATTCCCAGAATGATGATGCGCGAGTCGAGCCGGGGCGCCGCGAGTGTGACCAGGCGGTCGTATACATAGCGGTCCAGGGTTCTGAACCAGCCCCAGTGAACGGAAACGCCGGCGAACGCCAGCATCACGATCAGCAGCAAACCGGTTTCCAACCGGAAGCGGGCGCTCGGCGTCGTCAGCGCAACGATGGGTCTACAACGCCGCCAGAAGCGGGAGCAACAACAGCAGCCACCACGGGCGCGGCGGAGCCTCCAGGGTTTCTACACGATGGCTACTGTGCACATCATTCGACAACGAGGCAACGCGCACGTACGTCGTCGTGCGGCCGGAGGTTGCATCCCGAGGCAGGGTCAGCGACGAATCGTCGACAACCGTCTCCCAGTCCACCTCGTCGAAGGTCTCGGACCTAGATACCTGCAACACGAACTGCGACACATCGGCCGGTGCGTCCCAACTCGCGACCCGACCCTCGCCGGTGATGCGGATCCGGAAGTTTTCCACCGGCAACGGCCGGACCACGAGCGTGCGCACCGCATCCAGGCCCTCGAGCCCACTGTTCATACGGCCGCGCAACGTCACCCGATGGTTCCCTGGCCCCAACTCGCTAAGGGCAATCTCTGTTTCGGTCAGTTCACGCTCTAGCCAGTTGCCGCCGTCCACTCTACCGACATTGAGCCGATACGACGCTGCATTCGCCAGCGTATGCCACGCCAGCGTTTCCGTAACGTCCATCGCGGTGCCATCCATTGCGGCACGCGTATCCGTCCATTGTGGTGCAGGCGGCAACGGCACGGCGGCGAGTTTTTCGCCGGGTTGGCCCGTGGCGACGACTCCGAATCCTGCTTCGACGTTGACCGTCTGACGGCTGTCCGCAAACGCGACCTCGCCTTCGACCGTTTCGGTCGCCGTGGCCACGCCATCGATGCCCACACGGAACTCCGTGCCTCGAACCGCTGCGATGCCTGACGGCGTCGAGATGCGGAATCCCGATTCGTACTGTTTGCGAACCACCCGGGCAGTTCCACGCCCCCGGTTGAAACGGACACTCGTGTCCACCATGCCGGTATCGCCATAACTTGACAGTCGGTTGAATAGAACTTCCGAATGCGGCGCGATCTCGAGCACGGAACCGTCCGCAAACTCTACCGTGACGAACCCCGCGCCGGTGCGTACCAGCGCACCTATCCGGATCTCGTCTCCGGGGCGAAGCGCCGTTGGCAACGAATGTTCCATCGCGGCTTCCGCACCAACAAACAACACTTTGGCAACCGCCGGTTCTTCCTTCAACCAGGCCACGGGAATCCGCAGCCTTGCCCCCGACGGTATGTCTGCTTCAGTCGCGAACCCGTTGTAGGTGAGCAGGCGCACGGCGAACTCCGGGGATCCACAATACTTCTCCGCCACCGCCGCGAGTGTATCGCCAGGACGCAATGCGTAGTTCCAGTCGGCTGCGAACGCCGCCGATACGATGCTCAGCCCGAGGAGGAGTGCAATGGCTGAACGCAGAAACGTCATACACGTTCCAGTCGGTATCCGTGCTGGTAGATCGTTTTTATTCTGAATCCAGACTCCGGCGCAATCTGCAAACGCTTCTTCACGCGACTAACGTGCATGTCCACCGTGCGCGTATTCAGACCGCTGACCTTCCAGATATCCCGCAGAATCTGTTCTCTGCCGAGCAAACGACCGAGGTTGCGAAACAGGTAGATGGCCAGATCGAATTCCTTCGCGGTCAAGGTCACTTCGTCGTCACCGAACTCCACCTTGCGGCTTTCGGGAAAGAAACGGTAAGGCCCGACTTCGAAGTCGAGTTCCTCGTTCGCGAGCCGACGACCGAGTGCGGTCACCCGGGCGAGAAACTCCTCGCGTGAGATCTGCTTGACCATGTAGTCGTCTGCACCGGCGTTCAGCGCAGTAACGATGTCGGCCTCGGAGTCCCGCTGGGTTACGAACAGCACTGGCACGTGCCATTTTACTTCGGTGCGAATCTGCTCCAGCACTTCGAGCCCCGGCTTATCCGGCAACTCCCAGTCCAGAATCATCAGGTCGAACCGACCGTCGCCCAGATCGTCGAGCAACCCCTGGCTGGTGGCATAGTGCGAGACCTCGTGACTCACTTCTTGGAGCCAGCCCACCAGCATCGCTGCCTGAGCCGGGTCGTCTTCGAGTAATGTGATTCGCATGATTGTTCAACCCTTCCAGCGATCGGGCCGCGGCCCGATCGCCCACCGGGCTCGGACTAGATGTCCAAGCCCAGTTCGTCCAGCACGGCGACCGGCACGTAGTTGGCTCCTTGAGGTATGCCGAGGGTCGCAGCGTAGCTGTTAACCGCGCGAATCGTTCCTGGTCCGAGCATTCCGTCCACTGTGACACTATACCCCTTGTCCTGCAACGCAGACTGCAACGCCATAACGTTGTCGCGTGTCGCGTTGATATCACACAGCACTTCCTGCCACTCGAGGTCTGCATCGGCGACCTTCTCCGATCGCGTTACAGTACGGTACTCCGCCGGAATCTCGATTCGGCGTTCCCGCGCCGGTTCAACCAGCCGTGTGACCGTAACGTCTTCATACACCGCCGGGATTTCCACCTCCCGAGTGGTTGCCGGCTGCACGACAACCCGACGTTCCACCGTGCGGTATTCCGCAGGGATCTCCACCTCTTCCGTACGCGCCGGCGTATCAACCACCTCGCGCGATACCGTTTTGTACGTCGCCGGTACTTCCACCAGGCACATGAGTTCCCCCGTAGCATTGACTGTCTGGGACAGAACCGAGTCACCGAAGGATCCCGGATCACCTTTTTTCCAGACCGTGTAGGCAGGTTTGTCGAGCACCTGTTCCGTAACCGTCCGGTAGGTGGCGGGCACTTCCACGACCTTGGTGGACGCGGTCTTCACCAACACCTGCTCGGTAACCGTGTCATAGACCGCGGGGACAATCTCGAGCCGCGTGGACGCTTCCTTTACAAGCACCCGCTCAGTAACGTCCTCGTAGCGTGCGGGATCGATTTCGATCCGCTCAGCTGCCTCGCGCACCAGTACTTCTTCTTCCCAGGTACGGTACTGTTCCGGAAGCAGCACGCGCGCGTAGCACTCCCCGGGCTTCGCGTTGGGCGGGAACAGCTCGCCGCCACCGTAGGACACGGTGGCCACCGTGTCCGATGCACCCGCAGACTCGGAGAGCCGGCCTTCCAATTCCGCGATCCGAGCTTCGCGCTCGTTGAGTTGGTCCTCCAGCGAACGCAGCCTCTGATCGGTCGCAGCGTCCGTGGCCGCGTCGCCGCCGCGGGAATAATCACCGCTGCTGGTCGTTACGGCCGCGTCGTTGGTCGCACAGCCCGTTGTTACCAGGCCACCCAACACCGCGGCCATCAGGAGTCGTCTAAGCATCCCATTCATCCTTACAGTTACTAAAGTTATAAACGTCATGTTTTTACTGTTCGCTCATTGACGGAACCGCGCAAACCATTGCTCCACCTGGCGGCCGGCCGCATCACGCCCGCCAAGGCCGAAGGCCAGCGCAAACGCGACCGCCAACGCCCCGAGCGTCAACCCGAACGCCAGGTTGACGATTTCGTCCGCGAGACCCATCGCTCGTAGCCCCATCGCCAACACGAGACCGAGGATGGCAAAGCGCGCGATCGGCGCGAGATTGCTGCCTGCATTGTTCAGTCCGTTGTACGCCATGTTGGCGAGCCAGTTGCCAACCGCGAGAATCACGAGGCCCACCAGAATGCTTCCCGCGAACGTGAGCACCTGATTAAGCGCAACGCTCAGCACCGTGAACTCCATGCGCTCGCTCGCGGTGACCGCCGCCGACAGCAGAATGAAGAAAAACACCAGCGCCCCGATGAAGCTGGAAAACGAGGTGCGCTCGAACACACCCGCCGCACCGAAACGGGAGGGAAGCGTATCGGCACCAACACTCGTCAGCGTCTGTGTGGTCAGGCTGCTCAGTATCCGTCCTCCAACGAACGCCACGAGCAGAATCACGGCCGCAGCAAGAATACGCGGGATGGCCGCCAGAATGGCCTGCAGCATCTCCGTGGCCGGTTCGGAAATCACCGAGATATTCAACTTCTCGAACGCTGCAAGCAAAGCCGGAACGAAGATCAGCAGGAATACGACAATATGCAGAATTTTGGATAGGTCGATGCCCGTGACACCGGCGCGCGCCATCAGGCGCTCCGCACCGTCCCCGGCAATCTCCACCAACGACCCGACAATTCTCGCCAACATATAGCCCACAAGGCCGATGAATCCCGCAGCGATGATGTTCGGTATGGAGCTGAGCAACGATTCGTACATCGATTTGATCGGATCGAGCACCTCGTCATAACCGAGGCTGTTCAATACGAACACCAGTACGAAGAACAGCACCAGGTAGTAGATGAATCGACTGACGATCCGCTCGATGTTGACGCTGCTGTCGGCGCCCATCCGGGCCGTAAGCCCGCTCTTTTCTATCAGTGCATAGCTGCCTTTCTGGCAGGCTTTGGCAACCAGCCACCCCACCAGCAGAATGACGATGGCACCAACGAAATCGGGCATGAAGTTGCCCAGACCGTCCATCACCGGCGAGAGAAACTCGTTCAGAATGTCCATGTGGCTCCCCAAGGTTTTCGTTTGATTGTTGCGCTCGAAATGCGTGTGTTCAGACGACCTGGCCGCCCACCGCAGTTACGTTTACCGCCCATCCAATGGTGCACGGCAAGTTCTGCCGTGCATATTCGCAATTCCCGACACGTATCTGGCAACCGCGAAACTGCACCCCAAGTATGGCAGCACTGCATCAGCATTCGAATCCACCACGCAGCCTATGCCACTTGAAAATACCCTGTCACGCTGCCGCCAAGGGATTTACACCGCTGTTACAGCTATCGGACTGGTAAACTACGCCGAATCGACCAGCGCAAGTGGTTTCCAGTGGACATACTGATCGGCGGAAGTGACGGCGGGCAGATTCACCAACGCACTTCCATGAGCAACCGCCATGGTCTGATTGCCGGTGCGACCGGCACAGGCAAAACGGTGAGCCTGCAGATTCTGGCCGAAGGCTTCTCGCGTCACGGCGTCCCCGTTTTCGCCGCGGACATCAAGGGCGATCTTTCCGGCGTCGCGGTACCCGGCAACCCTCACCCCGAAGTTACCCGCCGTATTGAATCCATCGGTGTCGAAGGCTTCGCGCACCGGGGTTTTCCGACAGTGTTCTGGGACATATTCGGTCAAACCGGGCACCCCGTACGGACCACCATCTCCGAACTCGGCCCGTTGATTCTGAGCAACCTGCTGGACCTGAACGACACGCAAACCGGAATTCTCTACGCCTGTTTTGCGATAGCCGACGACGAAGGGCTGCTGCTGCTCGATCTGAAAGATCTGCGCTCGCTGCTTGCCTGGATGGGTGACAACGCGGGGGACCTGAAGAGCCGCTACGGCAACATCTCGCGCGCGTCCATCGGCGCCATTCAACGGCGCCTGCTGGTTCTGGAAGAGCAGCATGCAGACCTGTTCTTTGGCGAACCCGCTCTCGCGATCGCTGACCTGATGCAAGTGGACTATTCGGGTCTGGGTGTGGTCAACCTGTTGGATGCCACGCGGCTGACCCAGGAATCACCGCGGCTGTACGCAACGTTCTTGATGTGGCTGCTGTCGGAACTGTTCGAAGAGCTGCCCGAGGCCGGCGATCTGGACAAACCCAAGCTGGTGCTCTTTTTCGACGAAGCGCACATTCTGTTTTCGAATGCACCCAAAGCACTTCTAGAAAAAATGACCCAGGCGGTACGCCTCGTTCGATCCAAAGGTGTGGGCGTTTACTTTATTACGCAGGCGCCCATGGACATTCCCGAAGACGTACTGGGGCAGCTGGGGATGAAGATCCAGCACGCGTTGCGTGCGTACACACCCAAGGACCGCAAGGTTATCCGCGCAGCGGCCGAAAGTTTTCGTGACAACCCCGCCTTCGATATCGAATCGGCATTGACGGAACTGGCTACCGGCGAAGCACTCGTATCGGTACTCGACGATTCCGGCGCGCCCAGTGTCGTGCAACGTACGCTGATCCGCCCACCCGAATCACAGATCGGTCCCGCTGGTGAGGCGGTGAGACAGGAGCGCGTTGCACGCTCACCGATGGCTTCCCGCTATTCGGAAACGATCGATCGTGACTCCGCTTACGAGATGCTCGCCCGCAAAGCCGACGCGGCCGCCAAATCCGAGCCACAGAAAACCCGCGAGAAGCGTCGCGGACGACAACGCCAGGGCGTCGGTGAGGCGCTGTTGAAGAGTGCCGCCCGATCCGTTGGCCGCTCTCTGGGATCCCGGCTCATCCGGGGATTATTCGGATCGCTGCTGCGTTAACCTCCAAGTCGCGCAGCTGAACGGACAACCGTTGATCCACCAACTCAACCGTCTACTCAACCGTATACCCCGCAACGCGCGGATCATTCTCCTGATCGTGCTGCTCGCGGTTGCGGTTTGGCAAACGGCCGATCCCACACGGTCGCAGGTGGCGGATGCATTCACCCAACGACAAAGCGACGTTATGGTAGAGGACGAGTGCGCCGTTGAGGCGGTGTTGCCGGACGACACCCGCGGCTCGCGTCATCAAAGGATGCTGGTACGGTGTCAACCGGATGTTACCGTTCTGATCGCACACAACATCGATCTGGCACCGAGGATAGCGGACCTGAAACGCGGCTCATCCATCGCGTTCCGGGGCGAATACGAGTGGAACGCCAAGGGGGGCGTTGTGCACTGGACCCACCACGACCCGAGAGGACGGCGTCCCGGTGGCTGGCTACGTTACCGCGGCGAAACCTACCGCTGACGAGTGCGGCAATCGGAGGGTTCCAATCAGGACGACGCTCCCGAACCAGCCGGGGATTCACCTTCTCCGCCCGGGTCCGTCACCGGGTTCTGATCAGAGGCTGGACGTTCGGCGAGCGCGCGTTCGCACGCGTTACCCGCATTTCTCGCCTTGCTGACCAGACCATCCGCCAGAATCGATAACCCGCCGGTGGACATTGCTGCACCGATGGCCGCACCGCTCTTCAACAATCCAGCCGCGTCGGCCGCGGGACTCGGCTGAGCCAGCGTTCCACCCAGCTTCATGAACTTGACGACGCTGCCTACGTTGACGCCGATGCCGCCTTTCGCCGACGGGGTAATACCGATGTCGAGGGTCTCATCGTTCAGGTCGATCTTACCGTTGCCTGTAATTTCCATCTTGCTGGTCTCTACGACAATGCCGTTGTCGGAACGCAGGACCCCATCTTCGGCGTCCAATTGCACGAGCGCGCATGC
Organism: Candidatus Azotimanducaceae bacterium; assembly: GCA_965216695.1. Classification (GTDB taxonomy): domain Bacteria; phylum Pseudomonadota; class Gammaproteobacteria; order Pseudomonadales; family Azotimanducaceae. The sequence continues at coordinate 2,362,313 of OZ244212.1, forward strand.
GAGCTGCGTCGAAGGGTCCGATTTGGTGAACGGATTCAGCTTGTTCAGCGTTTCCATAACCAGGTCGGAACCGATCAGTTCGAAGGTGTCGTTGTTGATCGTAGCGTCCTGAACCGCGAGCAGGATGGAGCCGTTGAGCGATGACGCGATGTCGTGGGCCGACACACCGGAGCCGTCCAGGCGAATGTCTACGGTTGTAACCCCGCCCTCGAGCTCCTCTGCGCTGATCAATCCGAACGCGTCGAGTTGCACGCCCGACAGCGACAGTTCGCTATGCACATCGGCACCGGCATCCGCGTTCTGGATCCGTACCAGGCCGCCGAAGCCCCCACCACCGAAGCTCGCGCCGAAAGGATCGACGCTGAAAACGCCGTCCGATGCCTTCAATACCGCATCGAATTCGGAGAACTCGGCGTCGAAGATCTGAAGTTCGTCCGCATCCAACACGAGGTCGATCCGCGCGCGCTCCAGCCAGGTCCAGTCGATCGGCGCGTCAGAGAATACGAGCGTCGCCGCCTCGTTCTCAGTTCCATCTTCTGTGGCACCGTCGATCGATTCTTCGTCAGCCGCTGCATCATCGGGCGGGCCATCCTCTCCATCGACGATGGTCCCGGCTTCACCCTCCGTAGCAACCGGCTTTGGTACCGACAGTCGGGACGACTCCAACCGCCCCGACAATGTGAACACCTCGGAACTCGTTTCCAGATCCACATGTCCCCGCAGATCCGCATCCGCGTACGCGAGCGCTATATCCTTTGCGGCGAACTTGGATCCGCCGACATCTACCTTCGCTGTGAACCGTAAAGGCGTGAGCTGGCCCACGTACGCAGACGTTCGTTCCGCCAGAAAATCGAGATCCTCTGCGGCAACGGACACCGCAACAGCGGTACCGTCCGCACCGTTGAGGTTGAATCGACCTTGACCCTGAACAACCGCCCCAGCTACCGACACTTCGAACTCTCCGTCGGCGTCTGCACCGGCGGTAACAAGGCCGAGTGGTACGAGATCAACCCGACCTTCGACCGGAACCGGCTCGGAAGACGAAGCATCTTCGTAAAGGGCAGACATCGAGCGCAAATGCACGCGGCGCGTGTCAAACCCGACATCAAGCGCGAGGTCTCGCACCTGCTGCGTGCCCAGCACCAGTTCGCCGACGTTCAGCAGAAGATCCAGGCCGTTCAGTTGCCCAAGCCAGGACCAATCAAGAGGAGCCTCAGCCGTCGCCGTGGCGGTTTCCCCCGCCACATCCGTTTCGGTTTCGGTTTCGGTCTGAGCGTCCGCGTCGGTTTGCGTAACCGCGGACTCCTCGGACGAGATAAGCGCGGAGAGATCGATACGCTTCGCATCGATGGACAGTCGCTTGCGCCCCTGCGTGCGTTCGAACTTCAATCGGCCTTCAACCACCGCGTGAATGTCCGGATTGTCGACTTCCAGATCCGCAACGATCACCCCATCGTCGTCCCGCACCAGGCTCAGATCCAGCCCCGTCGTGTAGTAGCCGGACTCCGTCGCCTGCTTCACCTCGAAGTCGTCGACGGACACGTTCAGAAATCCCAGCACCAAGGCCAGATCCAATGCCGTATCCGGTTCCGTTGGTGCATCGGGTTGCTCCGGCGGCGCCATCGGAACAATCACAACCCCCCGGTCTGCATCCAGGGACCAGAAGGGAATCTTTCCACGAATGGCCGCCAGCACATGCACGGACACATCACCGTGATCCAGCTCGAGCAATGGTTGGGATGCGCCTGCCTCAGATACCGCCAGGTTGTTTACAATCAGTCGAAAAGGTGAGAAGCGTGTCGACACGTCCGCGACGCTGATCCGATATCCGGTGGCATTTTCAATCAACGGATTCACAGCGGAAAGAAAACTGCCCGGCGCGAACCGTACCCAGACGAGGAGTACCACCACCAATCCAACGAGCGCGCCCGCCGCCACCAAAAACCAACGCAACAATCGCTTCATTTTGTACTTGTACGCCTCATCCGGCAGCCGACCATAACAAGCACCCCGCGCCTCGGCCACCCGTCCGAGCCAGCTGTTAGAATCAGTTTACGAAGCGCGTGGTTCACCGCACCAGCTTAAGTAACCACCCCAAAAGGAACTATGTGCGCCGCGATACGTCATATTTCTAGCGGAACCTTTGAATATTCTGACGGCAAATGGTTCGAACAATGCGAACGCTAACCACCACACCAATGTTGCGCACCATAATCACAGCGCTGCTGGCCATCGGGCTTTGCCAGGGAGCGTACGCAGCACGCGCAGACAAACCTTCGGGTCTGTTCGGACGCTGGACACTGAACACGGAACGCACCGCCGAAGTGCAACCCGAGACCCCAACCCATACCGGCAGGCCGAACGTCAACCTTTCGCCAAGCGTTTCGATCATGGGCATTCCCGTACCCGGCACGGGCGGTCAAGGCGGCCAGGGTACCGTGGCTGGCACCGCGAAAGATCCTGCAATCATTCACGCACGCGATATCGACATCTCGCCAGTGGGAAACGCCGTACAGTTGGCGTACGCGGGCCTGGAGACTGAGGTGTTGGAGATTGGACGGGGACGGGGTGACGTGCGCACCGAACTTTCGAAGCGATCCCTGACCAGCCGCTACAAAAGCACCACGAGAAAAGTCACAAAAACGCTCGAGCTGCAACGCGACGACACGCTGCTTGTTACCGTCCGCATCAAACCGAAGCGGAGCAAAGGGCGGTTGTACCGCCAGGTATTCGACCGCGTTGTGGAGTAACGTCACGCGTACCTAACGGCGTTGACGGACTCGGAGCGCAAAGTAACGGGTGCGTAAAATGCAACGTCTGACTAGATCGTTGCGCCCCGCTGTCGGAAAATGTGTTGGAAAATGAGAGCACGTTACCGACGACTGCGCACGAGGGTTCATGCACGTGAATGATTGCTTCCTACCGATAGACCGCATTCGACCAGCCGAAACACGCCGCCTGCGTCGCACCCTGATCGCGGTAGCGTTCGCTGTGTGCGCATCCCCACACGTGTCCGCGGACTACACGATACAAATCGGAGCGTTTCAGGAACCGAACCGCAGTTTCGTGCAGTCTGCGGGAACGTTGGGCGAAGTACGTTCTGCCCGGACCGGAGACGGCTACCTGCGCTATACCGTCGGAACCTTCAGCTCCGTGCGCGAAGCGCAAACCCTCCTTACGTCGCTGCAGTCCATGGGCTACGGAGATGCGTTTGTCCGTCCGATGAGTGCAGACAGCAGACCTCTTGGCGCCACGACTCGAGACAATGAGCAAGCCAACGTCGAAGTAAGTGTTGCAGGGAACTCAGACGACATGCTGCTTCGGAGTCTGTCGCCCGAGGAACGGGCCAAAGTTGTTTATCTGGACGGGGTATTGCACATAAAGGAAGGAGACGCGTTCACGCCATTGCACGAATATCGCTGATCCGAGTCACTCACGTTCGATCAGCGTAACCGCCTGCCCGCGCCAGTCGTCCCGTTCTGCTCGTCCCTTGAACACGTCCATGTGATCATCGAGCCAGGCCATATCATCGTTGCTGAACGACGCGATCTGCTCCAAGCGATACACACCCAACGAATTGAGCAACGTCTGCAGCTTGACCCCAATTCCGTTGATTTGCGTGAGATCGTCCGCATGTGCAGGTCGCGCGATGTACAACCCCGGCGGAACCGCGTCGTCCGCCGGTGGTGTGTCGCCGGTTGAATGAGCCAGCGTCCGCACGGGCTCGGACGCCGGCGAAGGTGGGACCGGATCCGCGAGGGAATTCGTGTCTTCTTCCGGTCGGCGCTTAAACGCGAACGGCCCGAGTCGCCGAGGGCTCAGCTTCTCCCGCACGCGGCGCAGGCGGCCGGCAAGTCCGGTCGTTTCGGCTTCACCGACGGCAGCGTCATCCGCGGCGGCTTCCGCATCGGGGTCACCGTGCATGGATGCGTCCGCTTCGGCTTCAGCCATGGGCTCGTCGCCATCATCCAGGGCCACGCCCCCAGCGTCAGATCCTGCCGCCGGCGGATTCCAGAACTGCATCGTAGTTTCGAGCCGACCCTCCTCGCTCCGAAGCTGCTGGCGCAGATCGACTATCACCATCTGCCGCTGTTCGAGCTTCTCGCGAAGTCCCCGATGCTCTCTTTCCGCCTCGGCGATGCGTTCCTTGAGAGACGAGACCTGGGCTTCCAGGGCCTCTGCGCGCGCGACCCCTTCCGATTGCGCGGACGCAAGCGCATTGGTGTAGCTCACTCGTTGCTCGTCCAGCAACTGAATCTGCTTTTCCGACTCCGCCCGCAGTCGGGCGAGTTCGCCGTTGCGGGCTTGTAGTTCCGCTCTAGCCGCGTGCAGCTCCGCGCGCACGGCCTCCAGCTCCGCGGAACTTTCGCCCGAAGTAGTACGGGCTCGTTCCGCCTCGGCCATCTGCTCGCGAAGTTGATCGCTCGCTTCGTCCAAAGCCTTTTCGCTGGCCGCGAGCCGCTCGGTAACCGCAGCCAGCTCCGCTGATTGCGATTCCAGTTCGTCGGATTGTTCGTTAACCAGCTCACCGACGCGATGCAGTTCTTCTACCACGCGCTGATGCGTGGTTTCCCTGGAAGCCATTTGTTCGGAGTGTTCTTCGATCTGGCGACGCAGGTCGGCCACCTGCGCTTCCGTTTCCTCCAACGCGTGAATGCGCGTTTCGCGTTCGGCAACCGTCGCGCGCAACACTTCGATCGTTTGCTTCGCGTCATCGGCTTCTGCGCGCGCCGATCGCACGGACAGGCTCAGTTCGTCATTGCGATCCGAAAGATCGACGTTGCTGGATTGCAGCGTGCGAACTTTTTCCTCCAACCCATTGAGTGATTCGCGCTGCGAGCGAACCTGTTCATCGAGGTTCAGCGCGTTGAGAGACGCCTCGGCAACTTCTTCTTCGAGCTGACGGCGCTGTTTGGAGAGTCCGTACACCTCCGTGCCAAGTTCGCGAACCCGGCGTTCCCGCTCGTCGCCGTCCTGCTCACTCTTGCGCAGTTCGGTTTCCGTGAGCTCCAGTTGATGCACAAGGACCCGGCGCTGTCGTTCAGCACGACGTCGGGTGGCGTACCAGCCGATCAGCCCGCCGAGCACCGCTGCTCCGGCAATGTGGGCAATCAGTTTGGTTACCAGGTAGATCATGTCTCCGTATCCAGCACCTTGAACTCCACGCGTCGGTTCTGTCGTTGGCCCGCACCCGTTATGTCATCAGCAATAGGTGCGCTCGAGCCATAACCCTGGGCAATCATCGCACTGCGCTTCACGCCCTGTTCCGTCAAATACTCAAGTACCGTGTTCGCCCGTGCGAGGCTGAGTCGACGGTTGTCGTCCGCATGACCCAGCCCGTCCGTATGCCCACCGATCTCTACCACATAGGGGCACGCGCGCAGAAGCCCCGATAGCTCGGCCAGTAACGGCATACTCGCCGTACGCAACGAATCGCTACCCGACACGAATTCGATCCGCCGTTCTCCCACGGTGGCATCGATCAACGTCTGGCATTCGCCCGCCGCGGGAACCGGCGCGCTCACATCCACCTGGGCCGACCCGCGCGCGACCTCACGAGCACGAACGTCGAGTTCATACCAAGACGCAAACGTTTCCGCGGTTCCACGAATCATGGCGCCCTTGCCCGTCAGCTGAAGCGTGCCCGATTGCAGCAACGACATTAGAGGTACGAGCTCTTCGAGGAGATCCACTGGAATCCGCTCGCCTGTCGCGGTCGTTTCAACGACGTCCACGTCCACTTCGCCCTCGTGTACAGCGCGGATCGATTCGATCAGCGCAGCCTGGGAATCAAGACCGGACACAATGCCACTAACAACAATGGTGTTCCGCGCTTCAGTTCTCGTCAGCCGAAGGTTCTCCGGAATCTTCCGAGACTTTGGGACGGTCGCAACCTCTACGCTCACCCCGGTTACGCCGTTGATTTCGCGTACCGCGTCCCCTACCCACTCCCGATCGCGAGACTCCTCGACACTCCCGGACACGATGACCTGCTGCCCGTCTACCGACACGTCCAGGTCACCCGATGCCGTCTGCACCAAAGCGCGGGCTGATGTACCAAGCTCCTCCTCTATGGCGGGAGCAACCACCACCGCGGCGTGCCAGCCGATGGCGACAATCAGAGCCACTGTAAAAGCGATGATGAGGAAAGTGCGCATGAATTGCGAAAGGTGGACCGGAAGGCCGTCCAAGCCCCACCGATGCTGTGAAGGCGCAAATATACCAAGCTTCGACGACACCACCAATCGTGCATACTGGACGCATGAATATTGCCGAGATGCTCCTCAGGCTGGGCTGTGCGCTGGTCGCATGGATTGTGCTCTTTACCTACGGTCTGTGGATGCTGATTCTGCGCCAGCTGGACTGCAGCGCCGACGGCGACTCAATGTGGCGCCTGATGCTGGGATTTGCACCGCTCGCTATACTATTCTCGTTTCTGCTCGGCAGCTCCCGACCGCTAACCAGCGTCCACGAGTTGCTGCGCTGGCTGCGTTACCCGCTGCTGATTCTGCTGGCGCTTTCGGCAGTGCCGATCGCCGAGACGTTCATGCATGCGACCATCAACGATAATCCTATCTGCGAACCCTCGCGGCGATGGCACACGTGGTGGGCCCCTGCGCAGTTCCTAACGATCGCGATCATCGGCGTGCGGGTATGGCGCGTTACTATGGGCAAGCGCTCCACGTGATGGTATAAATCACGCCGTTTCCAAGACCACTCCCATTGCGTCTCGTATTATTGCCGCATGATGCGGAGCAGGGAAACACGCCCGTAACCACATGATGCAATCAATTCAACAACTCACTACGAAACACACAATAAGAACCGGAGTGCGATCAGAGCACTCATTTTCTAAGCCATTCATTTACTGAGAAAAAAGAGGGGTAACACATGAGCATGATGTCAGAGTTCAAAGAATTCGCTATGCGCGGCAATGTCGTGGACATGGCGGTCGGGATCGTCATTGGCGGTGCGTTCGGCAAGATCGTGTCGTCGTTCGTGGCCGATGTGCTGATGCCACCGATCGGCCTCGCGATGGGTGGGGTAGACTTTTCCGACCTGGCCGTTACGCTGAAAGAAGCGGCGGACGGCGCCGAAGCCGTGCTGTTGAAATACGGCGTCTTTATTCAGACCGTGATCGACTTCCTGATCATTGCGTTCGCAATATTTCTGGTGGTTAAAGCCATGAACTCCATGAAACAGGAAGAAGAAGCCGAGCCGGAGCCGGATCCCGAACCCAGCAACGAAGAGAAACTGCTGACGGAAATCCGCGACGCGCTGAAGGCCCGATAGAGGTCACCTCCCGCCGCGCCCTCGCGCGGCGGGATCTCAACTGGCGAGCAGTTGCAGAAACTCCGCCCGGGTAGGTGCATTGTCGCGGAACGACCCGAGCAACACCGACGTTTTCATCAGCGAATTCTGCTTCTCGACGCCTCGCATTGCCATGCAAAGGTGGCGGGCTTCCACCACCACACCCACACCGCTTGCACCCGTAACTTCCGCGATCGCCTCGGCGATCTGCTGCGTCAGATTTTCCTGAATCTGCAACCGCCGGGCAAACATCTCAACGATCCGCGCGACCTTCGATAGCCCCAGCACCCGGCCGTTGGGCAGGTACCCGACGTGGCATTTGCCGATGAACGGCAACAGATGATGTTCGCACAACGAGTACAGCTCGATGTCTTTCACGAGAATGATCTCGTCGATAGGCGACTCGAACAGCGCGTTGTTTACAACCGAATCCAGTTCTTGGTTGTATCCGCGAGTAAGGAACTGCATGGCCTTGGCGGCGCGCTTCGGCGTGTCGAGCAGCCCTTCACGATCGGGATCCTCGCCCAGTTCCAGCAACAGCTCTCTGTACGACGCAGCCGCGCGCTCCCAGCTATCCGGTTCACTCATCGGTTGGTTCGGTTCCTGCAGACAGACGGTATCGGAGAATACCAATATGCGTGCTGCGGCAAAACCGAAGCCGGAGCGCTGCTACCGCGCCATCGCGTTTTTGATCAGTCCAACGATTGCCAAGAGCACGCCACCCCCGACACCGGAGCTCGCGACCGTGCCGATGATCGACCCGACGTCCATACCTCCAGATCCTGCAGCCACGCCCAGCGCACCCAGAAGTGTCCCGCCGAGACCCCCTCCGACGATACCGGCCACCGAATTCCACAACGTGCCAAGACTGATCTTCTTGAACAGCGCGCCCGCAAGATTACCGCCGACTGCCCCGCTGAGCAGACTGATGATGAGTTCCATGTTGACCTCCGACTCGAACGACGGGTTTCAGCACCCGTACTGGTTATTGTTGGCATAGCGCCTTGCTGACATCGGGTTCCGATGCCTTTCCGAAAGAAACTAGCAGTAAATTCGTATCAGGACTGTAACGATCCGAGACGGGCGGTGGCAGATAAGGCTTGCCTTGCAAAGCCCGAATTGTTGGCGCATTGTGGCCGCGGCACATGAAGTACACGCTAGGAGGCATGCATGAATATTCTTGAAACGATCCTACAGGCCGGCGGTGGCGGCGTGGTCGATAGCCTGGGCAAACAACTGGGTATCGGCAAAACGGAAACCGGGGCCATTCTGGACAACCTCATTCCGGCACTCACCCGCGGACTGAAGCAGAATACCGAACAGCCCGACGGCCTGGATTCACTGCTGGGCGCGCTGCGGTCCGGAAACCACGAACGCTACCTCGACGATCCGTCCGTGCTTTCCAACGAGGACTCGGTAGCGGACGGCAACGGAATTCTCGGACACATACTTGGTAACAAGGATGTGAGCCGCGAGCTGGCAAGAAGAACGTCCGGGAAAGTGGGCGTGAGCGACTCGATCATCAAGAAGATGCTGCCGATGGTCGGCGCGTTGGTGATGGGTGCAATGAGCAAACGTAACACTCAAGTGGGTCTGGGACGTGACTCCGCGGCACCGGCATCGGGTGGCGGCGATCTTCTGGCCGCATTCCTGGACGCGGACAAAGACGGCTCAATCCTCGACGACGTTCTGGGAATGGCGGGTAAGTTTCTCGGGCGTTGAAGCCCCGCGATTGCACCATCGGGGCGGATACGCCCCGATGGTATACGGTTGGTCCGACGTCTTTCCGCGCTGAGCGAAAACCCCTTCAGTCCAGTGCGGGTATCCGGATCTTCTGGCCAGGGTAGATCTTGTCCGGATCCTCGATCACTTCGCGGTTGGCTTCGAAGATTTCCGGATACTTCATCGCATTGCCGTAGAACTCCTTGGCAATACCCGACAGCGTATCGCCCGGTTGAATCGTGTAGTACTGAATCTGTTCGGCCTGCGCAACGTCCACCGCTTTCGTGTCGACTTCCACGTCGTCAGCATTCACCTTGACCACGCCTTCGACGTTGCCTGCCATCAACACGGCCTTCTCCTTGGCCGCCAGACTCTCGGCCACGCCGCTCAACGTCACCACACCGTCGTCGAATTTGACGTCGATCGGCTTCACCCCCGGGTTATTTGCCTCGATGTGTTGGAGTATATTCATCGCGGCTTCAGCATCTGACGTGAACAGCTTCTTGCCAATGTCTTTTGCAAAGTCAAAAAGAGATCCCAGCATTGTGTTGTCCTCAACTCGTCACCGGTTTTAGAGAGCGCGTACTCTACCACACGACTCAATATGCACGTCATGCCAATGCACCCCGGGGAACACGCCTGCAAAGCCTGCGATTGGCTGTTCAGAGTTCCGCCGCTACCGGAACATTCCGCTGCGCACTGTCCGCGCTGCGGGCATCGAGCCGCCGTGCATCGACCGCGGGCGATGGAACACGCACTGGCGTTGGCCGCATCAGCCCTCGTGTTTCTGATCTGCGCAACCGCCTATCCATTCCTTGGTTTCTCCACGAACGGGCAGCTTGCTTCGATGACACTGCTCGACAGTGCGGTGTCGTTGATCAATCGAGATGCGCTTGTGCTGGGTATCATCGTGTTCGTACTGATCTTCGCTGCGCCGCTGCTTCTGCTGATTCTTCTGACCCTCCTTCTCACGATCCTGCTGGCAGACATTCCGTTCCGCCACACGGCACTGCTGGCACGCGTCGTGCACGCGCTCGGCGCATGGAACATGGTGGAAGTCTTTCTTATCGGCGTACTTGTGAGTGCAGCCAAAATCTCGTCCATGGCTACCCTACACCTCGGCGTTGCGTTCTGGGCGTTCATCGGTTTCGTGCTGTGCACGCTCGCCAGTTTCGCCACGCTGGATCAGGTTTCGATGTGGTCTACCATCCGCACCCGGATCGAACGACCGTGACCGCTCCTGGATCATCGGCGCCGTTTCCGGAAGGAACCGCCGCAGCGGCCGGTCTCACGCGCTGCACACTGTGCGCTACGCTGGCCCCGACGGGGCAGTCAACATGTGAGGTCTGCGGGAGGAGCGTGCACATCCGCAAACCAGGTTCCATTCAGATCTCGCTGGCCCTTTTGATCACCGCCTGTATTCTGTATGTGCCAGCCAACGTGCTTCCGATCATGACAACGACCGAATTCGGTTCGCCCAAAGCAAGCACTATCGTGGAAGGTGTGTGGCTGCTACTGTCTCACGGATCCTATCCTACGGCCCTGATCATCTTCATCGCCTCCGTGTTCGTACCGATTGCCAAAATCGCGGCCCTGTTCTGGCTCAGCGCCGCCGTGCTCCGCGGTGACCGCTACAACGTACGTCAGAAGAATAGGCTCTTTCATGTAGTCGAGTTTGTTGGGCGGTGGTCCATGGTCGATGTGTTCGTCGTGGCGCTGCTTGTTGCCCTCGTGCAACTCGGCGGGGTACTCAGCGTTACGCCCGGCCCAGCGGCTCTGGCGTTCTGCGGCGTGGTGGTGTTCACGATTCTAGCCGCCGACCTGTTCGATCAGCGATTGCTCTGGGACGCCGCAGGACCCACGGCAACCGTCGCTAAGATGGACGCAGATCATGGATGAAGCGGTAGTGCGCCCGCGATCAAGAATCTCGGCGATCTGGATAATACCCCTCGTCGCGCTGATCGCCGGGGTGTGGATCCTCGTGCAGACCTACCTGGCGCAGGGTCCGCTGATATCGATTCAGTTCGCCAAAGCGGAGGGTATCGTACCCGGCGAGACGCGGGTCAAGATGCTCGATGTGAACATTGGCGTGGTTGAATCGGTGGCACTGGCTGAGGACTTCAAGTCGGTTAAGGTCCTGGCACGTCTACAGCCCGACGTAGACGACCTGCTCACCGCAGATGCGCAGTTCTGGGTCGTTAGGCCTCGCATTGGAAGTCAGGGGATCTCGGGACTGTCCACGATACTTTCTGGCGCGTACATCGAGCTGACCCCCGGACAGGGCGTCACCCGAACGCGCGAGTTCAAGGGGCTGGACTCGATTCCTCTGACACCACCCAGCACACCGGGGTTGCAACTCAAGTTGCTCGCCGACGACGCCACGTCGATTCTCGTGGGTAGCCCCCTGCTCTACAACGGCTATCGGGTCGGGCGGGTCGAAGAGGTTTCGCTCGATCCGTTGAACGGTCAGACTCGGTACACGGTATTCATCGACGCCCCCTACGACGATCTGATCACCACAACGACGCGCTTCTGGAACGCGAGCGGCATCAAGGTTACCGCAGACGTTCAGGGATTCGACGTGCGAACAGACAGTCTGGAGTCTCTACTAACCGGCGGCATCGCGTTCGCGATACCCGAGGGTTCCAACCGAGGTCACCCGGTGGACAACGGCGCGCTATTCTTTCTGTTCGATGATGTCGACGAGGTCTCACGGAACCCGCACCTGTTCGCGCAACCGTACGTGCTCAAGTTCGAATCCTCCGTGCGGGGTCTGGAAGCGGGCGCGCCGGTGGACTACCGCGGCATGCGCGTGGGCACCGTTTTGAACGTCGGCTTCGACACCGCCGTGATGGACAGTTTATGGACAGAGCAGGGCACGAGTGCCGTTCCCGTGCTGATCCACCTCGAACCCGGATGGTTCAGCGAGGACAGTCAGGAAGCCGTCGAGAACCTGACCCAGTCGATGCACGCGGCAGTACAGGAAGGGCTGAGAGCATCGCTGGCCATCGGCAACCTGCTCACGGGGAGCCTGTACGTATCGCTCGACTTCTACCCAGACACGCACGATGCAGCGATCACCGAATCAGAAGGCGTGCAGATGCTGCCCACCATCGCGTCCGGGTTCGACCAGATTGAACAGAAGGTGGCCAGTCTGTTGACCAAACTGCAGCAATTGCCGCTGACGGAAACCGTGGGGCACACCAACCGCACGCTTCGCGAGGCCGAAGCGACGTTGCACGAAAGCCGGCGGACGCTGACCGCACTCTCCGACCTGCTGGATTCCGCGACTGCGGCGGACCTGCCCGAAACGCTTCGCGATACGCTCGCGGATGCGCGGACCGCACTCGACGGGCTGAGCGCAGGATCGCCCCTTCAGACCGAGCTGATAACAGCGCTGCGCCAGCTTCAGCATACGCTGGGTGGCGCCGGATCGATGATTCAACGCTATGAGCAGAAGCCCAATGCGTTCATTTTCCCGGATCGGCGACCGCCGGATCCGCAGCCGCGCGGCGGAGGCTGACCATGTTCACTCACCCGTCCACGATCGCTGCCATACTGACGAGCGTCGCTATCCTCGTGAGCGGCTGTGGCGCGGTCCCCGTAGACGAACCCCGATACTACCTGCTGTCTTCGCCCCAACCCGGAACCTCCGAACCGGTCCGATACGCGGACCTGTGCGATGCCACCGTGGCCGGCGTAACCGTGCCCGCGTACCTACAGCGCAACAATGTGATGGTGCAGGTGTCCGAACACGAGCTGGTGCCTGCTGCGCAACACCGCTGGAGCGAACCGGTTGCGAGCGGCGTGCGCCGAATACTGACGCAGAACGCGGTAACCGGTGACGGCCCAGCGGCATTGAACGTGGCCATCGAGCACTTTCACGGCAGTCTCGCGGGCACGGTATGGCTACAGGCCAGCTGGCATCTGACCGCGCCGGACGGAACGGTGCAGCGCAGTGCATTCAACGACACTGTGAATCAGGTAGACGACGGTTACGATGCGATGGTGGCGGCCCACTACACGCTGCTCGCCGGCTTGAGTGCCACCATCCGGGCGAACTGCCAGGCTGAGCCGGCGGGTTAAGCCACCGGAAACAGGTAGCTGACGTTGTTTTCCGATCGCTGCGGTTGGAGCCTCTCTTCCAGCTGATCGAAGGTCATGGGTTTACCTACCAGATACCCCTGTACCTCATGACAACCGAGCGTACTCAACATCTCTACCTGATCGTTGGTTTCCACGCCTTCGGCAACTACCCGTAACCCCAGCGCCTGCGCCATGCCGATAATCGATTCCACTATCGCACGGCCGCGAATGCTCTCACTCATGGACTGTACGAACGTCCGATCGATCTTCACGTAGTCGAGCGGAAGATCGGAAAGAATCGACAGCGACGAATAACCTTTGCCGAAGTCGTCCAGGGAAACGACGATGCCTTCTTTGCGCAGCGCACGGAGCAGCATCACCACGTTGTCGCGGTTGGCGATCGCCGACGTCTCCGTCAGTTCGATCTCGAGTAGACTCGGGTCCAGCTTCAGCTGGTCGACCTTGCGCAGGATCTTTAGAACGAGTTTGCGGTCTCTGAGCTGCACCGGTGATACGTTCACGGAGAAACGTACGTCGTTCAAACCCCGTTTCTGCATGTCGATCAGCTTGACGATCACGTCAGACAGCACGCAATCAAATATGCCATCGATTAGACCATTGGACTCGGCGATGGGAATGAACGTGCCCGGCATGATCAGGCCGCGCTCAGGGCTGTTCCACCGCACAAGCGCTTCCGCCCCGCAGATTCGCTCGAGCGCGAGATCAAACTTCGGCTGAAACAAGGTTTCGAATTCATTCTCCCGGATCGCTTTGTGCAGGCCGGATTCGATCCGAACATATTCCCGGGCATCTTTGTCGAGATCGCTCGACGCGAACGCGTACGAAACACGGTCCGACGATCCTTCCGCCTTCAAGCGCGCGCGGTTGGCGGCCACCAACAATTCGTCGCCTCGCTCACCGTTGTCCGGGAACACCGCAATTCCGATGTTCGCCCCAAGGCGCACGTTCTGACCGTCAATCTCGAACGGCTTGTTCAGAGCGCGGCGAATACGCGTCAGTACGGTAGTTACATCGTAGGCCGAGTTGAGGTCGTTCAGAATCATGCCGTAGTCGCTGGATGTGAGACGCGACAGGCTCTGTTCCCGCGTGATGGCGCATACCGAATCCGTTTGCCGGAGCGTCTGCTGCAGCCGGTTAACCAGTTGCACGATCACATTGTCCACCGCGGCATACCCCAGCGCCGCACTCAATCGTTTTACATCGGGTACGTTGAGCGTAACGATTGCGAACTTGCTCGTGTATCGCTTGGCACGAAGCAACTGCGACTCGACCTGTTCCATGAATACCGAGCGGTTGGGGGCGCCGGTGAGCGCATCGAAGCGCTTGAACTGTTCGATGTCATCGGCCCGGGCAGAGGCAAGTGCTTCGAGCTCACGAATGCGCTCCGCATCCGGCGCGGTGGATTCGGGTTTCTGCACTGAATCCTTCGGCGGTGCATCCGGCTTCTGGTCGTCCAAACCATCGGTGTACTGAACCACCTGGTTACGGCCAGCGTTCTTGGCAACGTACAACGCACGGTCTGCGCGTTCCAGAAAATCGATCGTATTCTCAACGTCGTCAACCAGACTCGCCACGCCAACGCTGGCAGTGAGGGAATCCGGCGCTACCGAGTGCGCCTCCGGTACGAGTGCAATGGCTTCGCGCAGGCGCTCGGCGAAACCGTACGCTTGCGCTGCTTCCGTGTCCGGAAGTACCACCGCAAACTCTTCGCCGCCGTACCGGCCGGATATATCGTAGTCCCTAGAGCATCGCTGCACCGTTTGCGCCACTGCACGAATCACATCGTCGCCAGCCGCATGGCCAAAGGAGTCATTGATCTTCTTGAAATGGTCGATGTCCACCATGACGCAACTGAGCGGACGCCCGCCAATACGAGACTTGTGAAATTCCTTTTCGAACGCCGAGAAGAACGCACGCCGATTGTTCAGGCCCGTGAGAGAGTCCTGGGTGGCAAGCGTCTCGAGTTCTTTGTTCTTCTTACTGATTGCATCCTGAGAACGGCGCAGCTGGCGCAGTGCGTTGGCGAGCTCTGAGTTCTTCGTTTCGATGGCGGTCATGTCATCGAACGTAACCAACACGCCACGGCGCTTTCCGTCATCGCCGACGATCGGGGCACAGTTGACCGTGAACGTACAGAGGTCATCGCCGATCTTCAGGCGTAATGGCTCGCCATTCACCCGAATACCTGTTTGCATTACGGTGCGCCAGGGCGCCTGCCAGTCGCCGCTCTGTTCCCACGGCCAATCGCTGAGTTCACGGCCGATCATGTCCGCAGGGGATTTACCGACCAGCTCCGCCAACGAATGGTTGGCCATCATGATGCGCAATTTGTCGTCCAGTAGTACTACGCCTTCGGAAAGCGCATCGAACGCATTGTTGACGCGTTCCGGCACGACGTTGGACGGGTCCATCTGGCGCAGCGCGCGTTTCATGAAGAACACGAACAACACGAACATCGCAAGAGCCACGAACAAGAAGTACTGCAACTCCAACGGTCCGGAGG
Organism: Candidatus Azotimanducaceae bacterium; assembly: GCA_965216695.1. Classification (GTDB taxonomy): domain Bacteria; phylum Pseudomonadota; class Gammaproteobacteria; order Pseudomonadales; family Azotimanducaceae. The sequence continues at coordinate 2,377,956 of OZ244212.1, forward strand.
ATCGTTTGGAGAAAGCGATCTTCACCGCACCCCACGGCTGACCGGATTTGAATATCGGCACATTCACGTGATCCGTCGTGGATTTCTCGCCGATGCTCGCTAGACGTTCCTCTGCGCCGAAGGACGCAACCACCAACCCGCGGTGATCCACGAGAGCCGCGGCTTCGGCGTCGGGGTTGCGATTCACAAACTGCGCAATCGTGTACTCGAGCAGCGAACGATTAGCGGTGGCGGCCACCGCGGACAGCTGTACCGCGAGCGTCTCGGAGACCGTTTTCCTCGCCTGACGAAGTTCGTCATCCGCGTTCGGCCGCAATCGAAACACATCACCAATCAGCAGCACGCTCACAGTGAGCATCACCAGGCCGAAACTCAGCCTCACATACGGCGACGCTAGCGTTCTTCGAATTTTCTGCATTCTCAGTTCCTTTCCACCAACGTGGCGTACACGCTGTTACGAGTCCTTTCGCTCTTCGTCTGCCGTTTCGCGCGGCGCGAGAATCGGAATCGGGTCAAATTGACGCAGCATCGGCGTGGCCGACAGGAATGTTGCCAGCAGAGACCCGGTTCTAAGCAACCACGACACGAAGCCCGCGGTAAGTGACACGGACACGAACACGCCGCTCTGTACTACGATGTCAGCAAAGTCGTCGCTGCTTTTCGCATCGGAATCCATCTCCAAGCGCATTTCTTCCAACGCCTTTACAAGTTCGTTCGACAACGTGAACTGCGTTGCGCTCGCTAGATCCAGACTGTTCCAAGCGCCGACAATAGGGCTGAGGTCTAGTCGCTCTGCCAGAAGCTCCTCGTCGCCAAACACAAGCTCCGCGCGCAATGCCCGCGACGAGCTACCAGATGACTCCTCAGGTACCCGGGACTGCGCAGATGTATCCGATACGCCGTCACGCTGCACGTCAAACAGTTCCTGACGGACCTGACCCGACGGTACGAGTCGGCCTGCAGCCTCTGCGTCGTCGGTAAGTATTCCGGAATTGTCCTCAGACTCCGCTTCCTCGTCGCTCTGTGCATTCTGGAAGGAAACGCGTTCCGAAACCGCACTCGACGAGCCCTGCTCCGCGGCCATGGGCGAACTCGACGTTGACGCCACCGACGTGAGGTCTTCCGACGGAACGCTCAGTCCTGCACCTTTGTCCACGCTGATCAGGATCGTGCCGGTTGCGGATGCGCCGAACGCGTCAACAACCTGAACCTGCAGTGCATAAATACCGTCTTCCATGTTGGAGAGCGTCTGAATAACCTCTCCCGTAGTCGGGTCAATCGAGAACAGATCAGCGCCATCACCACCGATGATCTGATAGTGGTGCGTATCGCCGCTGTCCTCGTCAATCGCTGTGATACGACCTACCACCGCTCCGGCATTGTCCGACGCACCGAAGATCTGATTGTCGAATGCGGGCGAGTCGTTCGCATCCACTACCTGCACTGCAACTGCCTGGGTGGCGGAGCCACCGTCGCCGTCGCTGACTTGAACAAGCACCTCATAGATATTGTCGCTGTCTGAATCCGCCGGCGCTTCGAAGTTGGGCGTGTTGACGAAACTCAGTTCGCCGGTCGCCGCGTCCAATCCAAAGGCCGCAGCATCCGTTCCGCCGACAATGTCGTAACGCAGTTGCCCGGACTCTACGTCAGCGGCAACCACTCTCGCGGGACTCGCAGAGTTCTCGGATACCGAGAACTGGGCAGAAGACACGAACTGGGGCAGATCGTTGACGGGAAGAACTGAGATGTGCACCGTTGCCGTGGCGGTACCGCCGCGCCCATCTGTAACCGTGTAGGTTATGTAGTCGTCTCCGAAAAAGTTCTCATTGGGCAAATACGTCCAGGTGCCATCCAGGTTGTCGAGTAGAACCCCGTTGGCAGGCTGTGTAGTTCCGGATATCGTCAACGCATCGCCGTCCTGATCGGAGTCGTTACCCAGCAGCTCAGCGAAACCGAAAGACAGCGGTGTGTCTTCGTCTGTCTGCAGCGTATCGTCCACGCCGATCGGCGTGTCGTTTAGATCCGTAACGGTAACAACGACGAGTCTCTCGACCCACAGACCCTGAGCATCCGTGGCGCGGACAACCACTTCGTAGGTGTTTCTGGTTTCGGCATCCAACACACCATCCGTCAACAGAAGTTCGTCGCTGAGCACACCACCCACGTCGAAGAGCACCGCGTCCGCGCCTCCAACAATCTCGTAGGTAAACGTGTCCCCAGCGTCTGGGTCGAGCGCCGCCAGCACACCCACCGGGTATCCGGCGGTGGTGTCGATACCCTCAGGTACGGCTGTGTTATCTATCACAATGTCGACGGGTGTCTCATTGACGTTCTGAACGGACACCGAGATGGAGACCACGGCCGATAGATTGATTCCATCGGACACCTGAATGTCGAGCGTATAACTAGTGACTGATTCGAAATCCAGGCCGGACGGATCGGCGATGGTCAGTTCGCCGGTCGCAGGGTCAATCTGGAATATGCCGCTCGCGTTACCACCGACGATGGACCAGTTCTGAAGGCTGCCCGAACTGTCAGGATCGGTTGCTGTCACCGTTCCAAGAACGGTTCCCGACGCTGCGTCCTCGAGAACCGTGAAAGACTGCCCGGAATCAACGACCGGCGGCGTATCGTTCAGATCGACTACGGTTACGTTGATGGTTTGGGCGTCGAAACCACCTGCGCCATCAGAAACCTGCACAATCACTTCGTACTGATTGTCCGCGCCCGCATCGAGGGGAGCCTCAAAATCGGGGGCACTCGCAAAACTCAGTGCTCCACTTGCGGAATCGATCGAGAACAATCCCTGATCAGCGCCGCCAATGATGCTGTACACCGGTGCCCCGCCATCCACATCCGAAGATTGCACAGTAGTTACCGACGTATCGTTCTCGTTGACGTTCAGAGACGCATCGTCGTTGCCGCCATCAGACGTGATTCGGGGCGCATCGTTTTGCGCCTGAACGTTGATCGTAACGGTAGCCGTCGCCGTTCCTCCACGGCCATCGTCTACGGTGTATGTGAAGCTGTCGGTACCCGCGTAATCGAGGTCCGGTACATAGCTCCACGTGCCATCCAGATTATCGATCAGCAAGCCATTCACGGGTTGCGTGAACCCCGAAACCGTCAGAGCGTCGCCGTCCTGATCGCCATCGTTGGCCAGGAGATCGTTCGACACGTCGATCATCAACGGCGTATCTTCGAGCGTCACAAGCGCATCGTCGCCCGCGACCGGCGTATCGTTAAGATCGTTTATATAGATCGTGATCGTTTGTTCGAACCAGAGTCCGGAGCTGTCAGTGACACGAACGGTAACCTCGTACTCGGATTGCACCTCGAAATCGAGCAGTCCATCGTCGATGAGCAACTCGTCGCCGCCGGCACCGCCGATGGAGAACGCCGCAGCGTCGAGGCCGCCGACGATCGTGTACGCGAAACTGTCGCCAGCATCCTGATCTACCGTGCTCAGGAGCCCCACGGTGATGCCACCGGTGGAATCCAGCAACTCATCGATGCTGTTCGACGAAAGGTTGATTCCGGTTGGCGCGTCCGGCGCATCATCGATCGTGATCGTGACGAATTCGACAGCGGAATCCTGCTGACCGTCGGATACGCGCACCGCCAGCGAGTAGCTATTCTGGGATTCAAAATCCAACTGCGTGCTGTCGGAAACGGTAATGGCACCTGTCGCAGGATCGATCGCAAACGCTCCGCTGTCGTTACCACTGAGTATCTGCCAGTTCTGCAACGTACCCGTTGTATCCGGGTCCGTGGCGGCCACTGTACCAATGACAGTACTATCGGGCGCATCTTCCGCAATCGAGAAGGTCTGAGCAGGCGTTACAACTGGCGCGTTGTCGTTCTCGTCGTTGACAGCTATCGTGAACACTGCAGTAGACGTACTGCCATCAGTGGACAGAGCCCGCACCGTAATGTTGTGACTGCTCGATACCTCGTAGTCGAGAGCACCGGAAACCGTTACAACACCTGTTGATGCATCGATCGAAAACAAGCCACCCGCGTCGTCATCAAGCGAGTAACTGACCGTATCGGTACCATCTGCGTCAGAGGCCAACGCGGTGATGCCGACCGTACTTCCGATGCTGCTGTTTTCCAGCACTGCGTCAATGGAGCCGTCGCTGTCGCTAACAGCGGAGATGCCGAACTCGTTACTGTCGGTTACCGAAACGGCGAGGCTTGACGTTGAGGAACTCCCATCCGAGGACGTAGCGCGAATTGTAATGTTGTGTGAGGTTGCGGTCTCAAAGTCGAGCGCCCCGGCAACGGTGACCACTCCTGTCGCGGCGTCGATCGTAAACAAACCCCCTGCGTCGTCATCCAGCGAATACGACACCGTATCCGTACCGTCGGGATCGTCCGCCGACGCTGTCACCCCAACCAGGGATCCGATCCCCGCAGCCTCAGACACGCTGTTGGCCGCACCATCGACATCCGTGATAGGTCCTACAGCAAACTCGTTTGCGTCCTGCACATTAATCACAACAGACTCCGTTGCTGACCAGTTCGTACCATCCGACACGCGTACGGTCAGCGCATAGCTGGTGGTGGACTCGTAATCCAGGGCAGACGGATCCGCGACAGTAATGGCGCCCGTTGCCGAATCAATCGCAAAGATTCCGTCATCGTTGCCGCCCGTGATTGTCCAGGATTGCAACGAATCCGACGGGTCCGCATCGCTACCCGTGACGTTCCCAACGAACTGTCCGGTTACTGCTCCTTCGTTTACGTTGAACGATTGCCCAGGATCGACGACGGGGGTGTTGTCATTAATGTCATTGACACCGATCGCCAGCGTGAGCGTCGCGAAAGATCCATCGGTGGACGTGGCCCGGACCGTGATGTTGTGCGAGGTCGCGGTCTCGTAGTCGAGTGCGCCGGCAACAGTGACGACACCGGTTGCTGCATCGATCGTAAACAATCCACCCGCATCGTCGTCTAGAGAATAGCTGACGGTGTCGGTGCCATCCGGATCGTCCGCAAACGCGGTAACACCCACCACTGTACCCGATGTTGCATCTTCATCTACCGTATTGCCGGCGCCGTCCGTGTCCGTGACAGAACCCACGCCCGCTTCGTTCGCGTCCAGTACATCGATGGTGAAGGATTGCGTAGAGAACGAACCGTCGGTCGACGTCGAACGCACGGTAATCGCGTGGCTTGTGGACGTCTCGTAATCTAGAGCGCCAGCAAGCGTGACTACGCCCGTCGCCGCATCAATTGCGAACAGACCGCCGGCGTCATCGTCCAGGGAGTAGCTGACCGAGTCTGTTCCATCCGCATCGGTGGCAATCGCAGTCAGTCCAACGGATGTGCCCACTGTGGCGGATTCGGACACGTCATTGGCCGCAGCGTCAGAATCGCTCGTAGGGGAGATCGCAAACTCATTGATGTCGTTCACACCAATCGCCAGCGTAAGAGTCGAAAAAGACCCGTCTGTAGACGTGGCCCGGACCGTGATGTTGTGCGAGGTTGCGGTCTCGTAGTCGAGTATCCCGGCAACCGTCACCACGCCGGTAGAACTATCGATTGTGAAAAGGCCACCCGCGTCGTCGTCGAGAGAGTAGCTAACCGTGTCGGTGCCATCCGGGTCATCAGCAAACGCGGTAATGCCTACCGCCGCACCAGAGATCGCATCTTCGTCGACGCTGTTCGCGGCAGCATCTGTGTCCGTGAGCGGACCCACGCCCCCTTCATTGGCATCCAACACATCGATCGTGAAGGACTGCGTCGAAGAAGAACCGTCTGTCGAAGTCGAACGAACCGTAATCGTGTGGCTCGTAGCGGTCTCGTAATCTACAGATCCAGCCAGGGTGACCACGCCCGTCGCCGCGTCGATTGTGAACAGTCCACCGGCATCGTCATCAAGTGAGTAACTGATCGAGTCCGTTCCGTCGGCATCGGTCGCCACCGCCGTCAAACCAACCGATGCACCCACGCCGGCAGTCTCGGACACCTCATTCGCCGCTGCATCGGTATCACTCGTAGCGGAAATGGCAAACTCGTTCACGTCGTTGACGCCGACCGCTAGTGTCAAAGTAGAGGAGGATCCGTCCGTGGAAGTAGCACGGATCGTGATGTTGTGCGAGGCTACGGTCTCGTAGTCGAGCGCACCGGCAACAGTGACCACCCCTGTAGCGCTATCGATTGAAAACAAGCCACCAGCATCATCGTCCAGCGAATACGATACCGTATCCGTACCATCCGGATCGTTCGCAAACGCGGTCACGCCGACGAGGGTTCCTGAAACTGCGTTTTCATCGACAATGTTCGCAGAAACGTCACTGTCGACGACAGCACCAACGCCTGCCTCGTTTTCGTCCCGTACGTCAATCGTAAACGTCTGAGTGGACGAAGAGCCGTCGGATGAGGTAGAACGAACGGTAATCGAATGAGACACCGCCGATTCATAGTCGAGCGAACCCGAGAGCGTAACGACACCGGTCGTCCCGTCTATCGCAAACAGTCCCCCGGCGTCATCGTCCAGTGAGTAAGTGACCGTGTCGGATCCATCCGCGTCCGATGCCGAAGCCGTTATTCCAACCGTTGAGCCAGCGGTTGCCGACTCCGATACCTCATTGACCGTAACATCAGCATCGGCTGTCGGTGATATACCAAACTCGTTGACATCGTTGACGCCGATGGCCAGTGTCAAAGTCGAGAAGGAGCCATCCGTGGACGTGGCTCGAACCGTAATGTTGTGCGCGGTCGCGGTCTCGTAGTCGAGCGCTCCGGCGACCGTTACGACGCCCGTCGATGCATCGATGGTGAACAGACCACCGGCATCGTCATCAAGCGAGTAGCTGACTGTGTCTGTACCGTCCGGGTCGTCGGCAAATGCGGTCACGCCAACGGCCGCTCCCGATGTCGCGTCTTCATCGACACTATTCGATGCAGCGTCCGTATCGGTTACTGAACCAATCACAGACTCATTCGCATCCAGCACATCGATTGTGAACGATTGAGTCGAAAAGGATCCATCAGTCGACGTGGAACGAACCGTTACGGTGTGCGAAGTTGAGGTCTCATAGTCCAAGGTACCCGCCAACGTCACAACACCCGAAGCTGCATCGATCGTAAACAAACCGCCCGCGTCATCGTCGAGCGAATAGCTTACGCTGTCGGATCCATCCGCGTCCGATGCCGAAGCCGTTATCCCAACCGTTGAGCCAGTAGTTGCCGACTCCGACACTTCATCTGCGGTTGCATCGCTATCCGTTGTCGCCGAAATACCAAACTCGTTCACGTCGTTGACGTCAATTGCCAGCGATAATGTCGAGAAGGTTCCATCCGTGGATGTAGCTCGGATCGTGATGTTGTGCGAGGTTGCGGTCTCGTAGTCGAGTGCACCAGAGACCGTTATGACTCCCGTCGATGCATCGATCGAGAACAGACCACCGGCATCGTCATCAAGCGAGTAGCTGACTGTGTCTGTACCGTCCGGGTCGTCGGCAAATGCGGTCACGCCAACGGCCGCTCCCGACGTCGCGTCTTCGTCGACGCTGTTAGCGGCACCATCCGCGTCTGTGATCGAACCCACGCCCGCTTCGTTGGCATCCAACACGTCGATTGTGAATGCCTGCGTTGAGAACGAGCCGTCCGTCGACGTTGACCGCACGGTAACGTTATGCGACGTAGCGGTTTCATAGTCCAACGCGCCCACCAGCGTCACGACACCCGTTGCGGCGTCGATCGTAAACAGACCACCGGCATTGTCGTCGAGCGAATAACTGACCGTGTCCGTGCCATCCGCATCGGTAGCAAGCGCCGTCAGTCCGACAGATGTGCCGACAGTGGCGGACTCTGAGACCTCGTTGGCACTGCCATCGGCGTCGATCGTAGAGGAAATCGCAAACTCATTGATGTCGTTGACACCGATTGCCAGCGTCAGAGTCGAAAAGGATCCGTCTGTGGAGGTGGCCCGGATTGTGATGTTGTGCGAGGTCGCGGTCTCGTAGTCGAGCGCACCAGCGACCGTTACGACTCCCGTCGATGCATCGATCGAGAACAGCCCACCCGCGTCGTCGTCGAGGGAGTAGCTAACCGTATCGGTACCATCCGGGTCGTCGGCAAACGCGGTAACACCCACCACCGCACCCGACGTCGCGGCTTCGTCGACGCTGTTAGCGGCACCATCCGTGTCTGTGATCGAACCCACGCCCGCTTCGTTGGCATCCAACACATCGATCGTGAAGGACTGCGTCGAAGAAGAACCGTCTGTCGAAGTCGAACGAACCGTAATCGTGTGGCTCGTAGCGGTCTCGTAGTCGAGTGCACCAGAGACCGTTACGACTCCCGTCGATGCATCGATCGAGAACAGACCACCCGCGTCGTCGTCGAGCGAATAACTGACCGTGTCCGTGCCATCCGCATCGGTAGCAAGCGCCGTCAGTCCGACAGATGTGCCGACAGTGGCGGACTCTGAGACCTCGTTGGCACTGCCATCGGCGTCGATCGTAGAGGAAATCGCAAACTCATTGATGTCGTTGACACCGATTGCCAGCGTCAGAGTCGAAAAGGATCCGTCTGTGGAGGTGGCCCGGATTGTGATGTTGTGCGAGGTCGCGGTCTCGTAATCGAGCGCTCCGGCGACCGTAACGACGCCGGTCGATGCATCGACCGAGAACAGACCACCCGCATCGTCGTCGAGCGAATACGACACCATATCCGTGCCATCCGGATCGTCGGCAAAGGCGGTAACACCAACAATTGCTCCCGGTGTCGCGTCTTCATCGACACTATTCGACGCAGGGTCCGTATCGGATACCGACCCAATCGCAGACTCGTTCACATCCAGCACATCGATCGTGAACGACTGAGTCGAAGACGATCCATCGGTCGAAGTGGAACGAACCGTTATGGAGTGCGATGTCGCGGTCTCGTAGTCTAATGACCCGGCCAACGTAACCACGCCTGTGGCAGAGTCGATCGTAAACAGGCCGCCAGCGTCATTGTCGAGTGAGTAACTGACGCTATCGGTACCGTCCGCGTCGGACGCCGAGGCCATTATTCCAACCGTTGAGCCAACAGTCGCCGCCTCCGATACCTCATCAGCTGCAACGTCCGCATCCGATGTCGGCGAGATACCGAATTCATTGACATCGTTGACGACAATCGCCAGCGTGAGCGTCGAGAAGGATCCGTCCGTAGACGTGGCTCGAATCGTGAGGTTGTGCGAGGCCGCGGTCTCGTAGTCGAGCGCTCCGGCGACCGTAACGACGCCTGTCGACGCATCGATCGTGAACAGGCCACCAGCGTCGTCGTCGAGCGAGTAACTAACAGAATCCGAACCGTCGGGATCGTTTGCGAATGCCGTTACGCCGACAACCGCGCCAAATACCGCATTTTCGTCAACGCTATCCGCAGCACCGTCAGCATCCGTTATCGAACCAACGCTGGATTCATTCGCATCGAGCACATCGATCGTGAACGACTGCGTTGATGACGATCCATCAGTCGAGGTAGAACGGATCGTTATTGTATGCGACGTTGCAGTTTCGTAGTCGAGCGGGCCCGCAACCGACACAACACCCGTTGCAGCGTCGACCGAGAAAAGCCCGCCCGCATTGTCGTCGAGCGAATAGCTAACCGTGTCTGAGCCGTCCGCATCCGAGGCAAACGCAGTAATTCCAACCGTCGTTCCGAGGCCCGCAGCTTCCGTGACTTCGTTCGTGGCGCCGTCACTGTCCGTAGTAGAAGAAACTGAAAACTCATTTACGTCGTTGACGCTGATACCGAGCGTCAGAGTCGAGAAGGATCCGTCCGTGGACGTGGCGCGGACCGTTATGCTGTGTGAGGTTGACGACTCGTAGTCGAGCCCGCCGGTAACGGTGACCACGCCCGTTGCAGCATCGATCGAGAACAACCCACCAGCATCGTCGTCAAGTGAGTAACTGACTGTGTCCGTACCGTCCGGGTCGTCTGCAAACGCGGTGACGCCCACTATTGTTCCCGGCGTAGAGTCCTCGTCTACTACGTTGCCTGCGACATCGGTGTCTGTGATCGGACCCACGCCCGCTTCGTTTGTATCCAATACATCGATCGCGAACGACTGCGTCGAAGACGACCCATCCGTCGAGATGGAACGAACCGTTATGGAGTGCGATGTCGCGGTCTCGTAGTCTAATGAACCGGCCAACGTAACCACGCCTGTGGCAGAGTCGATCGTGAACAGACCACCGGCATCATCGTCCAGGACATAGCTGACGCTGTCGGATCCGTCCGCGTCCGACGCCGATGCCGTTATCCCAACCGTTGAGCCAACCGTCGCCGACTCCGACACCTGATTCGCCGTAGCGTCAGAATCGGATGTCGGTGAGATACCGAATTCATTGACGTCATTGACACCAATCGCCAACGTTAGAGTTGAGAACGTGCCGTCGGTGGACGTAGCCCGGATCGTGATGTTGTGCGAGGTTGCCGTCTCGTAGTCGAGCGGACCCGCTACGGTTACGACACCCGTCGCTGCATCGATTGTAAACAAGCCACCAGCGTCGTCCAGCGAATACGACACCGTATCCGTACCATCGGGATCATCTGCAAACGCCGTAACACCTACCACCGTGCCAGCGGTCGCATCTTCATCAACACTATTTGCGGCGCCGTCAACATCGGCAACGGAACCGATACTAGACTCGTTTGCGTCGAGCACGTCAATCGTGAACGACTGCGTTGAGAATGAACCGTCGGTCGACGTCGATCGAACCGTAATCGCGTGGCTAGTGGCTGCCTCGTAATCCAAAGACCCAGCCAGAGTAACTACGCCGGTGGCAGAGTCGATCGAGAAGAGACCACCGGCATCGTCATCGAGCGAATAATTGGTCGAATCTGTTCCATCCGCATCGGTCGCAAGCGCCGTCAGTCCGACAGATGTGCCCACCGTCGCAGACTCGGATACCTCATCGGAGCTGACATCAGCGTCGGTCGTTGCGGAAATCGCAAACTCGTTAACGTCGTTGACCCCGACAGCGAGCACTAAGGTAGAGAACGATCCATCGGTCGACGTGGCTCGGATCGTGATGTTGTGCGAGGTTGCGGTCTCATAGTCGAGTGCGCCGACGACCGTTACGACGCCGGTCGACGCATCGATCGAGAACAGACCACCCGCATCGTCATCGAGAGTATAGGTGACCGTATCCGTACCATCGGGATCGTCAGCAAACGCCGTAACACCTACCACCGTACCAGCGGTCGCATCTTCATCAACGCTATTCGCGGCACCATCCGTATCGCTAACAGCACCGACACCGGATTCATTTACGTCCAGCACGTCGATCGTGAACGATTGCGTTGAGAACGAACCGTCGGTCGACGTCGACCGCACGGTAATGTTGTGCGACGTGGCGCTTTCATAGTCAAGCGCGCCCGCCAACGTAACGACTCCTGACACTGCATCGATTGTGAACAGACCGCCCGCGTCATCGTCGAGCGAGTAACTGACCGCGTCAGTGCCGTCGCCGTCAGAGGCAAACGCCGTCAACCCGACGGAGGCGCCCACGGTGGCAGACTCGGACACTTCGTTGGTACTGCCATCGGCGTCGGTCGTAGCGGAGATTGCGAACTCGTTGACGTCATTGACACCGATTGCCAGCGTCAGGGTCGAGAACGATCCATCCGTTGAAGTCGCGCGAATCGTAATGTTGTGCGAGGTAGCGGTCTCATGGTCGAGTGTGGCGGCGACGGTCACAACTCCGGTAGAACTATCGATAGTGAAAAGACCACCCGCATCGTCATCAAGCGAGTAGCTGACCGTGTCTGTACCGTCCGGGTCGTCCGCAAAGGCGGTAACGCCAACAACGGCGCCAGCCGTCGCATCTTCATCAACGCTGTTCGCCGTACCATCAGTATCCGATACCGCTCCAACATCAGACTCGTTCGCATCCAGTACATCGATCGTGAAGGATTGCGTAGAGAATGAACCGTCGGTCGAGGTGGAACGGACCGTAACCGTGTGGTTTGCAGCGGTCTCGTAATCTAAAGACCCAGCGACGGTAACTACGCCGGTGGCAGAGTCGATCGAGAACAGACCTCCGGCGTCATCGTCCAACGAGTAGCTAACCGAGTCAGTGCCATCGCTATCGCTGGCAGATGCCGTTAGTCCGACAGATGTACCGACGGTAGCGGACTCCAATACGTCGTTCGCAGTCGCGTCTGCATCCGTTGTAGACGTTATAGCGAATTCGTTGACGTCATTGACGCCGATTGCCAACGTGAGCGTCGAGAACGTGCCGTCCGTGGAGGTGGCCCGGATAGTGATGTTGTGCGAGGTCGCGGTCTCGTAGTCGAGCGCCCCGGCAACCGTGACGACACCGGTTGCTGCATCGATCGTGAACAAGCCGCCAGCATCATCGTCCAGAGAATAGCTTACCGTGTCCGTACCATCCGGGTCGTCCGCAAAGGCGGTAACGCCAACAACGGCGCCAGCCGTCGCATCTTCATCAACGCTGTTCGCCGCACCATCAGTATCCGATACCGCTCCAACATCAGACTCGTTTGCATCCAATACATCGATCGTGAAGGACTGCGTCGAAAAAGAACCGTCGGTCGAAGTGGAACGAATCGTTACGGTGTGCGATGTCGAGGACTCATAGTCCAACGCACCCGCCAACGTCACGACACCCGTCGCGGCATCAATCGTAAACAGACCGCCGGCATCGTCGTCCAGAGAGTAGCTAACCGTATCTGTGCCATCTGCGTCCGACGCCGAAGCCGTGATCCCGACCGTTGAGCCAACAGTCGCCGACTCGGACACTTCGTCTGCGGTTGCGTCGCTATCCGCTGTCGGCGAAATACCAAATTCGTTGACATCATTGACGCCGATGGCCAGCGTCAGAGTCGAAAAAGACCCGTCTGTAGACGTGGCCCGGACCGTGATGTTGTGCGAGGTTGCGGTCTCGTAGTCGAGTGCGCCGGCAACAGTGACGACACCGGTTGCTGCATCGATCGTAAACAATCCACCCGCATCGTCGTCTAGAGAATAGCTGACGGTGTCGGTGCCATCCGGATCGTCCGCAAACGCGGTAACACCCACCACTGTACCCGATGTTGCATCTTCATCTACCGTATTGCCGGCGCCGTCCGTGTCCGTGACAGAACCCACGCCCGCTTCGTTCGCGTCCAGTACATCGATGGTGAAGGATTGCGTAGAGAACGAACCGTCGGTCGACGTCGAACGCACGGTAATCGCGTGGCTTGTGGACGTCTCGTAATCTAGAGCGCCAGCAAGCGTGACTACGCCCGTCGCCGCATCAATTGCGAACAGACCGCCGGCGTCATCGTCCAGGGAGTAGCTGACCGAGTCTGTTCCATCCGCATCGGTGGCAATCGCAGTCAGTCCAACGGATGTGCCCACTGTGGCGGATTCGGACACGTCATTGGCCGCAGCGTCAGAATCGCTCGTAGGGGAGATCGCAAACTCATTGATGTCGTTCACACCAATCGCCAGCGTAAGAGTCGAAAAAGACCCGTCTGTAGACGTGGCCCGGACCGTGATGTTGTGCGAGGTTGCGGTCTCGTAGTCGAGTATCCCGGCAACCGTCACCACGCCGGTAGAACTATCGATTGTGAAAAGGCCACCCGCGTCGTCGTCGAGAGAGTAGCTAACCGTGTCGGTGCCATCCGGGTCATCAGCAAACGCGGTAATGCCTACCACCGCGCCAGAGGTTGCATCTTCGTCAACACTATTCGCGGCACCGTCAACATCAGTAACCGAGCCGACACTGGATTCGTTCGCATCAAGCACGTCAATCGTGAAGGATTGCGTTGAGAACGAACCGTCGGTCGAGGTAGAACGAACAGTTATGGAATGCGATGTGGCGGTTTCGTAGTCGAGCGGGCCCGCAACCGACACAACACCCGTTGCGGCGTCGATCGTGAACAATCCGCCGGCATTGTCATCGAGCGAATAGCTAACGGTATCCGTGCCATCCGCGTCCGAGGCAAACGCAGTGACGCCGACCGTCGATCCAAAACCGGCGGATTCGGATACTTGGTTAGCGGTGCCGTCAGCATCTGCCGTAGAGGATATCGCGAACTCGTTGATGTCATTGACGTCGATTGCGAGCGCAAGTGTCGAGAACGAGCCGTCCGTCGAAGTAGCCCGGACCGTGATGTTGTGCGAGGTTGCGGTCTCGTAGTCCAGCGTACCTGCGACAGTGACGACGCCCGTCGCTGCATCGATCGTAAACAATCCACCAGCATCGTCGTCCAGCGAATACGACACTGTGTCCGTACCATCCGTATCATCTGCAAACGCCGTGACACCCACGACTGTTCCCGACGTTGCGTCCTCGTCTACTACGTTACCAGCGGCATCCGTGTCCGTGAGCGGACCCACGCCAGATTCGTTCACGTCCTGAACAGCCACGTTCAGCGTCTGGGTATCAAAACCGCCCGCGCCATCCGACACCTGCACGATCACTTCATACGTGTTGTCGCCATTGGCATCCAATGCATTTTCGTAATCAGGCGCAAAAGCGAACGACAGGTCGCCAGTCACGGAATCGATCGAAAATCGGGATTGATCCGCCCCACCAACGATCGAGTAGGCCGGCACACCCCCATCCGGGTCGCTTGAGGTAACGGTCGTAACTAGCGTCTGATTCTCGTCGTGGTTCAGCGTCACGCTGTCACCACCGCCATCGCTCGTAATCTCCGGGTCGTCGTTAACCCCGGTGATACGAATCGTGACCGTAGCTTGATCGGTGTTACCGTTCCCATCCGAAACTTCGTAGATGAACGAATCGGTGGTCGACTCGCTGCCATCGTGAACATAGGTGAACGAGCCATCCGTGTTCAGCGTGAACGAGGATGCTGACGAGGGTCCGGAAATCAGGGTTGCCGTTAACGGGTCGCCGTCGGCATCCCAGTCGTTGGCGAGCACACCGGACGCAGCATCTACCGAAAGTGTGCCGCCCTCGGCGACACTGTAGTCCGTAACACCCGCATGGTAGAGCGCCCCGATCGACGCGGCGTTCAGCTGGCTGCCGAAGATCGCGACCTCGTCGATGGATCCGGAAAAGAACGATGACCCCGGCGTCGTTTGCCCCGGGGTGCTACCGCCCGTGCTCATGCCGATTGCAATCGGCTCCGAGTTTCCTATCCATCCGTCCGTATACGACACGTCGGAGTCTAAGAGCACACCGTCCACGTAGAGCTGCAGGCCGTCGGAACCAAAGGACACGGCCACATGGTGCCATTCGTTCCATGATATCGGCGCTGCGGAAGTCAACTGTACCGTCTGGGTTCCATCCTGCACCTGTAACGTTACGAAACCGGCCGAATCGATAAATAGGCCGAAGTGGCCGGCATCGTTAGTGGACGCATCCTTGGAAAACAGGCTCTGGAAGGTTCCAGTGTTGTCGGCATTGAACCAGAGCTGTACGGTACCGTCGCTCAGCTGGTAAGCGGGATCATCCGCGATCTCGATCCTGTCATCGACGCCGTCGAAACTGAGCGCCGTGTTCGACGACCCGGCGATCGCGCCGCTTGCTCCCAACACACCGCCAACGTAGGTGCCGTCATTCGTCGCACTTCCCGAATCCGTGGCGCTCGTACCTGCAAATTCGTCGAGATGCCAGGACGACACCGGGTTGAGCGTTGCGACCAATGTTGAATAATCACCCGGGTCGTCTACAGCTATAGTGCCTGAGGTCGACGAGAGGACCTGAATAACAAGCGCCTCGTCGTAGCTGAACCCGGACGAGTCCGTAACTCGTACCGTTATGGAGTGCGACGTATTCAGCAGGTAGTTCAGTAGCGTCCCATCGGCAACCGTTACGACGCCGGTCACCGCATCTATCGCAAACCGGCCGCCGGCATCATCGACCAGAGTGAACGTATGCGTATCACCCGGGTCGGAGTCGACGACACCAATCACGTCGGCGACTCGGGTGCCGTTGGCCGCCCCCTCCACCACCGAGGCAGTACCGGTGGCGATCACGCGCGAGGCGATACCGAACTGGTTCCCATCGGAGCCGTCGCTCTCCCAGACCGCAAGTACTTCTCCGGAGGCGAGCGTAATCACTTCCGGCCATCTCTGGTCGCCGGAAGCAAAGGTGTTCACGAGAACCTCGCCACCGATCTTCGTGCCGTCGGCCGCAAAGCGTTGCGCAAGAATGGCGCGGCCTGAGCCGTCGCCCGCGCTCGACTCCCACACCACCACAAAGCCGTCGTCGGACCCGGTAACCGACGATTCGTAGCGATTGGCGGATACTGTCGTATTTACGTCGAATTCGGCGACGACCAACGCGCCACTGGCATCGTAGATGGCCGCTTTGAGCGAGCCCGCATCGTCGTAGGTAACAACGACGTTGCCATCCGCCAGCACCGCGACATCGGCAATATTGTCGCCACCCACGAGTATTTCTGCCGAGCGCTGAGTCCCGTCCGCATTCATGATGCGAAGTCGGGTTTCGAACGTGGCGCCGTCGTACGACCGCCAGGTGACCGCAAATCCGCCGTCATCCAGAAGTGCGGTCTCGACCTGAGCGCCGAATAGACCGCTCGGCCCGGCCAGCGAACCGACCACAAATTCACTGCCTACCGTCGAGCCCGTGCGATCGTACCGCTGACCTCTTATCTCATAGGTCGATGCACCCACTTCGTTGGCGTACACGACGGCGAATTCAGTGTCACTGAGCGCAATGATCGCCGGCTGATAGGCTTCGTTGTCCCCGTCGATGCCGGTGCTGACCACGATGTCGCTAGTAACCGCGGTGCCCGATGCATCGAAGATCCGCATCTCCGTCCAGGCGCGAACTCCCGACTGCTGATCCTGCCACGCAATCGCAAAACCGCCGTCCGAGAATGTGGTGACCGATGGCTGAGTTTCGTTGTCCGCCACCTCGCTGGTTACAACGAACTCACTGCCGTTGGCTGTGCCGTCGGCATTGAAGCGTTGCGCAATTACATCGTTGGTGCCGGTGGTGTTCGATATCCAAACAACGATGTAGCCGCCATCAGCGAATTCGGCGACCGCTGCCTGTAGCTGGTTGCCCGAGGTGGTGGCATTAACCACCTGTTCCGAAGAGCTTTCCGAGTCGAACACGATGTCGCTCGGCGCGTTGCTGCCGGGCACATATTCGTAAGCACCGATATCCGACGTGCCCACACGCGCTTCGCCGCGTTGATCGCTCGCCGGTGCCAGGCCATCGTCACCTTCATCGATGCCCGCACTACCCGCAAGCAGCGCGTGCGTTTCGGTGAACCCGCCGTTGTCCTGCAGCCCACCCAGATTGGGCTTCACGCCGAGCTGGTCCGTACCGGTCCACCCGGAGGACCCGCCAGCGTTACCTATGATGTTGTGGCCCTGACTGTCGAACGCGTCCGATGCAACGTCGTCGCCGATATTGCCGGCCACAATGGAATTACTAATGTAAGTTCGCGTGCCACCCGTTTGTTCATCTATGCCCGCACCCGTGACGGCCGAGTTCAACGTAATCGTCACGTTCGTGAGTGTTAGATCCGTATTGTTGGAGATGCCGCCGCCGCTGTTCGTTGCGACGTTGCCGCTGATAGTTACGTTGGTGAACGTCGCGTTAGTGCCAGCGCCAAAGACTCTGACGCCGCCACCGAATGAAGCAGTGTTACCGCTGATCGTCACACGGTTCATCGTGACATCTGCCGAGCTGATATTGATGCCGCCGCCCAGATCCCCCGTATTGTTGCTGATCGTCACGTCGGTGAGCGTCAACGTACCAAAGACGTTGAGGCCACCGCCCGAATCAGCGGTGGTGTTTCCGGTAACCACCGATTGCTGCAGATCGAGCGCACCGCTGTTGTTGACGAAGATTCCCGCACCGTCGTCTGCGCCAGCCGTGTTGCCCCCGGTGATAGTCACGCCCGACATCACCAGCAAGCCCGCTTCCACGGAAAGCACTCGGTCGAGGCTATTACCGTCTATGACTGTAGAGCTTGCTCCCGCGCCAACGATCGTCAGATCGTCGCGCACATCCAGATCTCCGGTCGCCGCGAAATCTTCGCCCGTACCACCGATACCGAGCGTGTACGTTCCCGACGGTAGATAGATCGTTTCTGCACCCGGATCGTTGTTGGTGGCAATAATGGCTTCGCGCAGCGATATAAAGCCGTCCGCACCCATGTTCGCAACAAGTGCCTCGACGGAGGAGGTATCGCCGTCCACCACATCATCGGTGGTTGTAACCGTGAGGTTTAGACCAACATCCTGAACCGCAACGCTCAACGTCTGCGTGTCCAGACCGCCGAAACCGTCGTCGGCCTGCACGATCACCTCGTAGACATTGTCACCGTTGTCGTCGGCCGGCAGCTCGAAATCGGGTGCGACTGCGAAAGCAAGTACGCCGGTCACCGGATCGATCAGAAACGCACCGGCGTCCGCACCGCCCACGATCGAATACGTAACGACATCACCGTCCGCGTCGCTGGCGACCACGGTCGTTACCGCCGTCTCGTTTTCGTTCAGGTTTACGGTACCGGCCGGCAGACCGCCGTCGCTCGTAATGTCCGGAGCCGCGTTCGGGAGCACGTTGATCAGAACGGTATCGGTGTCCTGAAGTGCACCGCCGCTTCCAGTATTACCCAGATCGTCCACCGTAACGGTCAGCGTGTCCGTGCCGGAATATCCGGGGTCCGGCGTATACATCATTCCGGCGAGCAGGCCGTTCAACTCACGCAGCGTTCCTCGAACGGTAAGCGAACCGTCATCCACGCCGTCGCCACTCACGAAGGTAACGTCGGGAACGTCGAAGAGTTGGTGAGAAACGCCGACGCCGTCACCCGGTACCGACCCGGACCACGACAACAGATAGGACCCATCGCCCGATGCAGCGATTGCTGGCGACCATTGCGAACTGCCGCCGTTCCCTGACAGCGCGGTTTCGACACCCAGCGCATTACCCGACGCGTCGTACGCCTGGGCAAAGGTATCGTCGTAGATGGAACCATCCTGTTGATCGCCCTGCCACACGATCATGTAGGAACCGTCGTCCTGCATCGCCACGCGAACGCGATTCTGCGAACCGTCCGTGCTCGTATTCACCAACGTTTCGCTACCGAGCGCGACGCCTGACGAATCGAACCTTTGCGCAAAAACACCCGCGCTATCGCCGTCCAATTCTGAAGAATCGACCCATGCAACAACAAAGTTACCGGCTGCGTCGATCCCTACGTCCGGTGTCGTCTGCGCGCCCGCCGTGGTGGTGTTCACCTGTATTTCGCCACCCACCGCGGTGCCGGTCGCATCGTAACGCTGGGCGTACACACCCATGTTGTCACCGTCCTGGCCGAAGCTGCCCCAGGTGACCACGAACGCACCACTGTCGTTCATGTCGAGCGACGCGTACATCTGAGTGCCGGATGTGAAGCTATTCACGCGCACTTCGCCGCCGAGCGCGTTACCCGCTGAGTCGAAGCGTTGAATGAAAACGCCGTTGCCGCCGCCATCGTTCATAATGAACAGAACAACGAAGTTGCCTGCGGCGTCCATCGCAACTTCGGGATACGCCTGCTGGCCAGTCGTGGTCGTGTTGACCCGAAACTCTGCTCCCACTTTGGTACCGGAGGCATCAAAGCGTTGGGCGTATATCCCGGTGTTGGAGCCGTCCTGATCCGTGCTTTCCCACACCACCACAAACTCACCCGTCGCGCTCATCGCGACGGCTGCGGAATCCTGATCGCCTGTGGTGTACGTATTAACCAGCGTCTCGACACCCAGCGCATTGCCCGCGGCATCGAAGCGCTGCGCGTACACGCCATAGCCGTCACCCTCGCTCTGGCTCTCCCACACCACAACGTAGGAACCGTCGTCCGCCATTGCGACATCCGAGTACCGCTGAAAGCCGGAGGTGGTGTTGTTTGCCGAGGCTTCCGTTGTGACTGCGGCAATGGCCGAAAGACTCAACGTGCCGTCATTCACCGACAGCGTAAGTTCAATGTCCGCACCGCCAGAATCGTCGGCGAGCGTGATCGCATTCCCGGTGCTTTCGGAGAACACGAGCGTGCCGTCCTGCCGCACCGACTGATCGCCCGGTACGGAATTTACCGGGGCCTCGTTAACGTCCTCAACCGTAACGGCGACCGTGGCACGCTGCACCAGTGAATCGAGGGATGATACCTCGCTAGTCGTCAGCGCCCGGTCGAATATCTGCAGCGAATCGAGAGACCCACCGTAGTACCGATCCGCATTCAGATCGTAACGGGCACCCAAAAGAAGGTCGCCCGCCGGATTGACACCGTCCGTACCGCGCGTCGCGTCTGACGCCACCAGTACGCCGTCGATGAAAACGGAAATACCGGACGCGTCAACCGTCACCGAGTATGTATGCCACTGTCCATCGCCGATCAGTGCAGAGATGTCTACCTGCAGCGCCGCGTTGTCGAGCGTATCGTCGCCGTCGCGAATAACGGTGCGCAGCACGTTGGGATCCGTACCGTGGCTGGCTTCGTTGACGAACACGTTGACGCTGTCGGTCGAGTTGATGTCTCCGTGGCTGTAAAGGTACTGAAACAGGCTGCCCGAGTTGTCGTCCAGCTTAAAATCGAAGGTGATCGAAAATTCGGAGCCGTAGTCGAAATCCGGAATCTGACCATAGTCCGATGTTTCGTTGAAACCCAGCGCGCTGCCGAACTCACCGGCTACAGCGGTCGTTCCGAATAGCGTTCCGTTGGACGAACCCACCGCGTCGGTCAGTGACCCGTCCAGCGACCAGTAGTGGGAAAGCCCAAGCCCCTGATCCACTACGGCGTAGTCGAACGTATCGACGCCTACAAATCCGGCATCGGGTGTGTACGTGACCGTGCCGTCACCATTGTCCACCACACTGCCATTCGTAGGCTGCACAACCTGCACTACGGTGAACGGCGCTATGCCGATGTCGTTGGCTACAACGTCGATCACTATCGGTGTATCGGTCGCGGTGGTGGCTGCGTCGTCCACCGCGAGCAGCGTATCCTGAACCGTGAGCGCCACCGTGGATCCTACATACGGCTGAGGCGGTACATCGGTGAGCGCGGTGATCGAGGCCGCATCGAGCACATCGTTGTAGATGCGGATGTCATCGATCATGCCATCCAGATCAAAACTTCCGCTGCCATCACCGTGCGCACCTATCACGGTGTTCGATCCCAAGCTGTAAGAGATGCTCTGTGTGTAGCTAGTCTGCGCTACCTGCACGCCGTCGATGTAGAGCGTCTGGGTGTTCGCCGCATCGTCGATGACGTACGCGACGTGGTGCCAGCCGGTACCTGCAATGAACGTCCCACTAGCCGTCGCGTTGTAGTCCGAACCGTCGTAGAAAAATCCCTGCACCCCGATAGAGTCGGTACCTCGGTCCACCGCAAGCACGACGCTGTCGCCCAACGAGATGAGGTGTGATCCATCTGAAGAGCCGGTGTCCAGATTCACCCAACCGGCGAGCGTTACGCTGGTGGGCGAGCCGGTGAGACCGGTGGCTTCGAGATAGTCGCCGCTGCCGTCCAGCGCGACAACTTCGTCCCGTATCGGATCGCTCGTTACGCCCGACGCGTCACCATTCAGTGTTGCGTCGTTGCCGCCGCTCGGGCTTTCGTCTTTACCCAGATTGCCCTGCGCGTTGAAGTCGTAGTACGCCTGCAGCGAGGCGAGGTTGTCGAGCGTCTCCGTTTGCGAATCGGCGACGTTGATCTGCAGAGCGTCTGCACCGACATAGCTGGCATCCGGCTGATAAAGGAGACCATCGAGGGCAGCGTTGATATCTTCCAGCGTACCGCTGAAGGTCATCGTAGCGCTGCCGTCCGCACCTGCGGAGAACGACAGCCCGGTCGTTCCGGCAAGCGTCAGCGTACCATTGGATACAGACAGCGTGACGGTCAACGGCTCGCCGGCATCATCCGTAAGTTCGATCGCGTTCCCGTTCGCGCTGCTGAATACAACCGAACCATCTGTCGCGACAACTTCGCTTCCAGGATCCGTGATGGTCGGCGAAAGAGACAGAACGCCCATCCACTGACTCTCAATCGAGTCATCCGCGAGCGTGGCGGCCTGCACCGCACCGGTGCTGTATTCTAGGTCCCAGTCGCCACCCAGACTCGAGTGGCCCGTCAGATCATCCGACGCAGCGACGTCGGCGCCCGTGAGCTGCGCCAACGTTTCAACGAAGTTGCGTCCATCGGCCGTACTCGCCAGATCGCACCCGTAAAAGAGAATGTCTGCCTCATCGGTAAGCGCGTTGGACCAGGCCGCCACCGTGTCCGGGTTCGACCACAGCGATTCGACAGTAACCTCGCCCGACCCGAGTTTGAGCTGGCCATCCGCGCCGTGGGACACGATGTGAACCGCAGCGACGCCTTCGTAGTGGGCCAGTAGATCGGAGATCTGCGTAAGACCGTCACGCTCCGCATCCAGCACGTGCACAACGTAGTCTGCGTCGCGCGCGTTCAGGTCCGCGAGCAACTGTTCGAAGTTGGGCGTCGCAGGGTCGACAATAACGAGTTCTATCGCCCGCACATCCGCGTCGGCCGAGCTGCTGTTCAGCGTCGTCGTTTCTACAACGGAAGGGGTATCGGTGTCAGACGACAGATCCGGCAGGACGAAACCCGCGTCTGCGTTGAACAGCACGCGCTTTTCCATCGCTTCCAGCCGGACGCGCCGCTGTCGGTACTTTGATCGCCTGCCTCTGCCCATACGAGTGTTCGCTCGGACGCGTACTGTCGCATTTCTTAGGGCGGCTCGAGTGGAAGGCGCTTTAACAATCCGTCGGCAGTCCCGCTGTCTCGATCTGCGGTGATACAGCCGCTCGAGACCGGTAACTTTGCGCTATGCGATTGTGCAAGCAATCGCACCCACTCATCGTGGCTCCGCCTCGCGGCGGAGTTGCCCTTTCGCTTCAGTTAGTCCTGTGCTCCTACCTCCTAGCGTTCGATACCTTCGATCAACCTCTGTCAGCAGCGGCCGGTTTCGAGCCGCGCGACTGCGCAACACGATCCGCACCTTCCTTTGCCGCGGAAAACGTCAGCTGACACTTCTGTCCACCTGGGATTGCAAGATCGGCGTTAGCCAGATCGAGGCGCACCCCGAACGTGCCGCTGCGTGGATCGATCAATCGATCAACGACGCTGACGCTGGCTTTCAGAGGCTCACCGCCATTCACCTCGGGGTAGATCATCGCGTTCGCACCCGGTTCGATCTTGCCGAACATTCGAGCCGGCAGAATCACTTCCACACGTAGCGGATCGAGCTGGGCAACCGTCATAATCGGATTTTCGTAGACGAACTCACCGGGAAATGCCTTGTGTTCCACTACAACGCCATCTACCGGACTGCGAATCACTCGCTGCGCCAGCATCTGTTTCGCGCGTTCGCGCTCATGCTGCATCAGCCGCTGGTTGTCCCGCGCTTGCTTCAACGCCATCTCCGCCACCGACAACTGGGCTTCCGCCTCGTCGAGCTGTTGGGAGGGCACCATCTTCTGCTGATACAGCTCGCGTATGCGTTTCATGTTGTGACGCGCGAGCTGAAGATCGGCTTCCCGCGCACGAATCTCGCCTACCATCGCCGCGCGGGCGCGCGCTTGTTCGAACGTTGCCTGTTCGACGTCGGACTTCAACTCAGCCAGCACATCGCCTGCTTTGACGAACTCGCTTCGGCCCACCGCAAGTCGCGACAATACGCCCTGAACCGGGCTGCCGATGTCGGTGATCACCATCGGTTCGATTAGGCACTCGTGGCGTGCACTGTCTGCGAACGCCGGCGATACAGCCAGGCTCAGTAACACCGAAAGCGCGACGGTCGCGCACCACCGGTTGTTTCGATTCGGGTTCATACTGCTACTCCATTGCGCCGCCGAAAGACAGAAAGCGGCGCAGCGCCTGCCGATTGCGAAACACACGCATGCGCTCCGCCCGGTGACGCCGTTCAAATCGTCGTTGAGCACCCTTTATCAGCGCGTTTGCCCAACGCGTACCAATTAGCGGAGCCGCACGGACGGCTCCACCGACGAATTGTAGAACGCGACCGCCATAGAAGAAGCCGACGAGTTCATCTTCCAGACAATAGATGGGAATGTAGGCGCCCCGATTTCCCTGGCGACCGCAGCGACCCTTCAGCTGTCTATCTACACGGCCCGAGTCATTCACGCAGGCATTGATCACGGCGAGCCCGCCCAACAAATCGACATCGCGGCCGATGGGAATGTCCGTCCCGCGGCCGGCCATGTTGGTGGCTACAGTAATCGCACCGCGATGCCCGGCGCGCGCCACAATCTCCGCCTCCTCAGCGTCCTGTCGAGCATTCAGCACCGAATGCTTGAGATCATTGTCCTCGAGCGCCCGGCTCAACGACTCGGACTGCTCTACAGTACGTGTACCCACAAGCACGGGCTGACCGCTCCCGTGAATCTCCCGAATGGCGTTCACCAGGCGTTCCTGGTGCGCGGCCTGATCGACCGCGAACTGGGCTGGCAGATCCTGCCTCTGCGACGGAACCCGCGTTGGTACCGCGACCACCTTCACGCCATACACTTCCCGCAACTCCGCCGCCACTTCGCGACAGGTGCCCGACATACCGGTCAGATTGTGATACCGGCGAAAGAAGCTCTGGTAGCTGATCGCGGCCAGCACGTCCTGCGAACCCGAGAGCTCGCACCGTTCCTTTACCTCGATCATCTGATGCAGTCCGTTCTGCAATTTTCTGCCGGAAAGTACGCGCCCGGTCGACGAATCGATCAAAAGGACTTCGCGCTCACGCACCAGGTAGTCCCTGTTCAAAAGGTACAGGTGCTGCGCGGCCAGCGCCTGGCGCACGAGTTCCTGCCGATACCGTTCGAACCGCCAGACTCCGGTGAGACGCTCGGCGATGGACGCGATCTGCGCCAACCCGTCGTCGGTCAACCAGACCCGTTTCGCGGCGGGCTGAAGATGAAAGTCCACGCCTTCGTGCAACCTTCGCGCGATCCCGAGCGCAACCGCCTGGTCGCCATGGCCGGACGTGCTCGATTCCTGCGCCAGAATCAGCGGCACCCTTGCTTCATCAACCAACACGCTGTCGACTTCGTCCACCACGGCGAAACAAAGGCCCCGCATAACGGTGGGGCTTTCGGACTGACTCACGAGAGGGCCCAGCCGCGCTGCAAGTCCGTGCCGTTCCGCCCCGAGTTTCTGCAGGTCCTTCAGATAATCGAAGGCAACCTGTTTGCACGAGACGTATACGATGTCACAGGCATACGCCGCGGCCCGCGCATTGTCGTCGGTCTGATCTTCCACCACACCGACGGTGAGTCCGAACGCCGCGTAGAGCGGCTGCAACGCATCGGCGTCACGCCGTACCAGATAGTCGTTCACCGAGATCACATGCACGGGCATACCGGCCAGTCCCGCAACGATTGCAGGGAGCGTGCCCGCCAACGTCTTACCTTCGCCGGTCTGCATCTCGGCGACCGCCCGATGCAGCATGATCCAGCCGGCGTACAGTTGCACGTCGTGCAGGCGTTTGTTCAAAAGCCGCTCCCCGAGCTCGCGGACCAGCGCGAAGCACTCGACAACGGCCTGGTCATCGATCCCGTCGCCCCTGAGCGTGCGTCGTAATGCCGCTACTCGATCGCCAAGATCTCCCGCTTGTGCCAGACCGTCGCCCACGTGATCGATCTGTTTCAGGTATCTGCTACGAAACTGTTTGAACCCGATTACGTTGCGCGAGCTCAGGCTCCCCAGCAACGTCCGTAAACGACGGTCAGACGCGGATTCCTGCTCCTGCGTATCGGCCTTTTCGGGGCGCGGCCCAAACATCAGTCCCGGACGTACCGATTGAACGAGCGTGCTCATACGTCTATGTGCCCCAGAAACGCTCGCTCAATACGGGTAAGAAGCCGTGAACCCAGCGGCTGCTTCGAATGCGAAAAGCGAACGTGTACATGACTGCCGACCAGCACCGGAGGCGCTTCTTCAGGCATCGCGAGTTCAAAGTCGAACACACTATCGACAGTAGTGGTTCCGGATTCGTCACCAGGGTCCGCTGCATGGTCCCCACCACCCGCAGAGGTAAGCGAGGGGCTCGCAACGGTGTAGCTGGCGGCAGGCGTTTCGCGCCGCATCGTAGACACGAACGCTCGCTGCGGCGCCTGAGCGAAACGTATTTCAACGTGCTCTACGCTCCGTTGCACGTCGCCCACTTCCGACTGAGCCAGCGCAACGCGTATGGACCGCTCCTCCCTCGGCACCAGGTACGCGGCAACATCGCCGTGCTCGAAGAAACGTCCTAGCAGGTCACGTTCGTCTGCGAAGGCTACCTGGCCTGCGCGAGCCGCAACAACCGTGCGCCCGGAAAGCTTCTCCTGCAGTAACGCGATTTTCGCGCGCCACGTCGCAAGCTCGTTTTCGAATGCCGATCGGTCGACTCGTGCCGTGGCCGACGCGGCCCATTTGCGTACTTCGATCTCGTCATACGCTGCGCGCGCGAGCTCGAGTTCACCTTCCAGTTCATCACGTTCGCAGGTAAACAACGGTTCGCCGGCCTGCACCCACTGCCCGCTCGCTACCGCAACGGTGTCCACAAGACAGGGCGCGTCGACCCTTACCAGGGCCTGCTCAGGCAACCAGACAACGCCCTTGGCGGTGGTGTGATTGGGAACCGGAACGCCGAACAAACCAAGTCCGACAATCGCCGCCAGCGCCGCGGTAACCGAAACGGCTCGAACTCGATGCATTCCGAGTTCCGGCGACGATGCCAAATACTGCATCGACTTCAACACCGGCAGCACAACCTGAAGACCCAGAAGCCACGCCGCGAGCAGCACGCCCACAACGAAATACTCGGCACTGATGAAGTACGCGATGGTGAGCGTAAGAACCACCCGGTAAAGGAAAGCGGCAATGCCGTAGCTTGTGAGCCAGGCTTTCTCCC
Source organism: Candidatus Azotimanducaceae bacterium (assembly GCA_965216695.1). Taxonomy (GTDB): domain Bacteria; phylum Pseudomonadota; class Gammaproteobacteria; order Pseudomonadales; family Azotimanducaceae. The sequence continues at coordinate 2,404,825 of OZ244212.1, forward strand.
CCGGCATGTCGCCTGCGGATTCGATCTGAACACCGAACAATCGCCGCTTGGTCCAGTCGGCGAGGAATCGTTTGGAGCGGTCCGCCAGGTTCGGCATTTCGAGCCAGTCCGAAAGCACGTAGTAGCCGTCGAACTTCAACAACGGGTTGCCGTTGAACAACAGCGTCGACACACTGCCCACCAGAAACACGTTCAATGCCAGCTGTGCGAGCAGCCCATCCGATGTCAACGACCATACGAGGGCGCCGATCGCGGCGAGGCCAACTTCCACGCAAACACCGGCCGAACCCACAAGAATGCGATGATATTTATTCGAAAACGACGTAGCCGCGCTGGCGTCGACATAGGGCAGTGGCAGCAGCACAAGGAGGGAGATGCCGCACTCATGGACCTCGCCGCCGAGCCTTTTGGCCGCAATGCCATGACCAAGTTCGTGCAGCAGCTTCATCAGCGGATACACGAGCGCAATGAAGAGCACGTTTACCGACGACAACAGGTCATAGGCGTTCAGGTCATGCATGAGCTCGCGCCACGAGAGCGCAATCACGCTGCCGGAGACCAGCACCAGCACCGCCAGAAACCGAAGTGACCAACGGCCAAACAACCAACCAGCGAAGGGTGTAATCCGGTCCAGCAGGCGGTCGGGGTCAAACAACGGAAACCGCATGAACAACGGATTGACGAAACGTTGATGGCGATCGCGCCGCTTCTGATCACGGCCGCGGGAAAACAGCGCATCCGTGTCCATCTCAGAGCCGGTGCGCAACAGATCCGCAGCGTGCAGTTCCGAAAGCAAACGCACGAATTCATTCTGATCTGGCGCGGCATCGCCCTGCCGTTCGAGCGCGAGGCGCCAGATCTGTTCCACCGTGCGGTCGCCGTCCATCGACGAAATCAGCTCAAACGTGGGCACGTCCACTCGATGATGGGTCTGCGTGATGGGGTGGCGCAGAACGAACCATGGTTCACCTCGAAACTGGTGACGCTCCACCGCAACATCGGGAGCCAGCTTGGGTCGCAGCGTACGGGCTTTGTGCCAATGCTCGCTGAACAGACCGGCATTCAAGCGACGTACTCCCACGACTTCAATCTGAGCCAATCCCAGAGACGCTGCGTGTATATACGGAAGTAGCTGCGCTGGTCCACGAGCACTTTGCCGACGCCGGTCAAGCCCGGGCGAATCTCAGGCATGTCACCCAGAATCTGGGCTTCGACACGGAACACCGTGTTGCCTGAACGTGCCAGCGCCACCGGATAGATCTTGGACACCTGTACTTCGTGGCGCTTTGACGGATCGCTCGTCAGCGAGAGGTGGCCGGTTTGACCGACCTCGATCTGGTTGATGTCCCGCTCGTCCACAAACAGATACACCTGATGCGCATCCGCGGGCGCGATCTCGAGCAGTACTTCGCCCCGCTCCACCGGTGAACCCGTGCGCTGGGCAAGATCTCCTGCGATCAACACACCATCCGTGGGTGCGTGAATCACAGCGCGGTCAATGCGTTTCTGGATCAGATCGATCTGGGCCTGCGCCTGACGCCGCTGCGACTGCGCAATCGCCAGCTCCTTTCGATCCTGCATCGCCATGGCCGCCCTCACCTTGCTGGCAGCCGTGCGTTCTTCGTTCGTGAGTTTCTCGCGTTCAAGCAGCAGATCCTGAACGTCAAGCCTGAGCAGAACGTCGCCTTCGCTGACCCGCTCACCGGCGTGCGTCTCCACCTGTTCGATGTAGCCCGATGTGGGTGCTGTTACCACGCGCATCTCGAGCGCCTGAAGTTCCGCCTCGGCCACAACCCGATAGTCGCCGTCGATCAGGCACGCTGCAGCCACACAACAGCAAAGCACAATCGCGGCGAACTTGTGCACCAGGTATCGCGGACCCAGTATTCCGGACGCAGCACTGCGTAACCGCGCCCGCAAGACCTTCCGTAATCCAACCTGAGCATCAAGCTTGAGCGCCACAACGGGTGCCACAACGGAACCGATTCGCACCGCCAGGCCGACTACGCCCGGACTCCACCGGCGCGTCGCGTCACGCTCGAACACCAGCGCACCAATGACTTCGCCGTTGGCCACAAGCGGCACGGTGACCACTTCCGTCGCACCACTCATTCCGCAGAGGTTTTCGTGAGCGCGAACAACGGCCAGCGCATCACCGGCGAGTGGATACTGAATCGTGTCCTGATGCAGCGCGCCTTCGAACATCGCTTCGGCCAGCTCGCGCACCAACGCCGATGCCTTCTGAGGTTCCGGCTGGCGTGACACTGCGCGCACCTGCATGGCGCCGTCTTCCAACACGCCCAGGCTGACCCTCGTACACTTGAGACGCGTCTCCAGCATGTTCACGAGTGCCAGAAAGGATTCATCCGTGGCATTGCGATCCAACAGCTCAGCCACGCTGCGCAGAACGATCGCCTGCTGAGAGATCAAATTGCGATCACGGCGAACCGCCTTGACGAGCTGCGGGTGCGCAACTACCGCTGGCTGCGGTGCAGGCGTGGGTGCGGCCGCAGGAGCAGAATCAGGTGCTGCAGCAACGCGCAATCGACGACCCTGCGTAGAATCGCCCTGCCCGTTCGTCCGTGCTTGCGCCATGTCAGCGTCCGATGCGCGCATGTCCCTGCTTACCGCTCTCCGTGGAAAATTGTCGCCGTCCGTTGCGCCATGCCGTGGGCCGAAGCTCCAGGTGGTGGCACATTGTATCGTCCCGCTACGTTCTAATATTGACATTCATGTCGCGAAATACGTGCCAACAACGGGGAGGCGACGGGAACTGTGCACTCTGTTCGCGGAAGTGTGAACGGCGTCACATCACCCCACGCGAATGTTCTGATCCTGTATGGAAGATGTAACGGGAATGTTGGGAACGTGAAAGCGATGTAAGCGTATCGCCCCAACCAGCGGACTTATCGAAGCTAGCGAGTCGGCAGATACCGTCGGTTTGCGACGCTGTTCGTCACCGCTACCACTTCCCGACCGCGTCAATGAACCAGCCGCGCGCATCGTAATCCTGATCGGTGAGGTCATCCGAGTAATCGGTAAAGTTGTAACCCACACCAATCTTCAGCCGATCACCCAGGTGCCGATACGCACCCACGAGCCACCCGCTGCGCGCATCGTCCACCTCCACGGTTTCGAGGTAGCGGTACTCCGCCATCAGATCCCATGCTTTTACGACCCGGTACCGAGCCCGCCCCACGTACAGATTGACGCCATTTTCGAACCAGTCGCCCCGGTCCCGAGCCATCCGCACTTCGCCGCGACGCAGTGCAACCTTGGCGCCGAACTGAACACGCCGCGTCCAGTCGTACAACGCTTCCACACTGAGCACATGCGAACGCTGGTCCGGACGGTTATCAATCTGTCCGGGGGCAACGAGGTCGTAAAGGTAGGTATAGCGTCCAAGCACGTTCCAGCGATCGTGTCGTACCGGCCGAAACGCAAAACCAAGCGAGCTCTCCATGAACCGCGCGGCGTGTGCATTCGCAACACGATCCTCTGTTTCGGAGTAGTTTAACTTTACGTGGGTGCGCAACGCATCGTTGACCTCGTGCATCCAACTCGCCGTCGTCAACCACTGCAGGTAGTCGGCCGAGCCAGCGTCGTCTTCACGAATCTGCATCGTAACGCCTACCCGATCGGCGCGCGCTTCGTACCCGAGACCTATGGTCGCAGCCCGGCGTTCGAAGTCGACACCTTCTCGCTCTAATTCACCGGTTTGTAGGCTTAAACGCGCAAGCCAGCCATTGGCCAGATCGTAGTCGATACCGAACGTGCGGGTGGCACCGTTTTCGTCGCGTGCGTCGATCCACTGGTGTTCGTTGTAGAGCATCACGCCGTTACCATAACGGCGCCGCTGTCCCAGCGTAGTAACGCGCCGGTCGCGTCCGAGGATTGAATCGGGGTCCACTCCGAAGCTGCCGTAGATCTGTTGGCCGTCGTCCAGATTCAGCGCGAAGCCCGCGTTGCTGTGCGCGCCGCTGCCGATCCCCGTTGCAAAATCCAGATTGAGTGAATCGTTGAGTGCAACATCGACGTTGGCAACGAGTGCATCACCGCGATCGCCGGTCGACACTTCCAGACCCGCGCCCAGTGTGCCGGACACGCGCCCATAGAACCCGAACGTCACCAGATCGTTGTCTTCGTAGTCGCCATCGGAGTCCGCAACGGTCTGGCCCTCGGCGTAGACCTTGGTACGTTCATTTACCGCATAGTCGATCCGTGCACCGACCAGAGTCGCTCGCGTGTCGCCTCCAACACTGGCACCACCTCCAACAGATAACAGGTCGTCGACGCGCTCGTGTCGCACCTCCAGGGCCGCAGCGAGGCGATCCGTAATCTGCACGCCGGACTGCAAGCCGATCACGTCCCGCTCCATCACGCCGTCGCGCTCCAGATGCTTGGCCTGCCCCACAAACTGCAAACGATCGTTCAGCCGCGCAGAAAACTCCACGCCATAGTCTCGTGTGTCGGCGCCGCCTTGCGCTTCGCGGCTCGACGAAAATCCGGCATCTCGATGTTTGAACCATGCCCGCGCGCTGCCCTCCAACACGTCGCTGACATCCGCCAGGCCCAAGCGCGCCTCCACACCGTACGCATCACCGCTCATGTCGGTGCCCGGCACTTTCTGAGGCGCAAAGTTCAAACCACCGTCCGCGGAGAAGAAGGCCGCGCTCAGCACCGCGTCCGATTGCGCCGCTTCCAACTTCAGATAGGTGCCCTGACCGGCGCGCAGTGTCACATCGCCACCCTTAAGCTCGTAATCAGCGCCAGCGCGGTTCTCCTGTACGTAGGTCCCACCCACGCCCAGCCAGTTTGTAACCCACCCGTGCACACGTCCGCCCGCCGTCGTGTCATCTTCCGAGAAACCACGCGGCACATATTCGAAGTCGGTAACGAGATACACATCGTCACCCTCCAGCGGAGCGTCGCGGATGATCGTCGCGTAATGGTCTCGGGAGACCTGCGTGAGCGGTCGGTTGAGAATGATCCGCCCCTGAATGTGGTCGAACTGGTAGTCCTCGCCCGGTTGCAGCGCGATCAGTTCCACCACCTGCTCGGTGTCGCGACGCCGGACCTCGATCCATACTTTTTCGCTGCCGCGAACGATATCGGTGCGGTTGAGGTAGTACAACGAACCACCTGTCGCCAGAAATTCGTTGTGTCCTGCGGCGGTCTGGGGTTCGGAGACGAACGCGTCGAACTGCAACCGCGACTGCGCATATTTCGTATACGACGGCAACCGGTACACGAGCTGTGCGCCGTACAGGCTCCGGTTGTACTGAGCGAACTCGTTGCCGGTAAGTCCCGTTTCGAAATTACCCCACAACGCTTTTGACTTGTCCCAGTCGATGCGAACGTAGAATGCACCCTGAGAATCGGTGTCGGCGCGCACGTTCGAGTCGTCGCCGTACACCGGGTAGTATCGGTCCGGCTCCAGTCGCCGGAAGATGCTGGTGGGGTCCTTGCGCTTGATGTTGTCGGTAAACTCACCGAGATCATCCTCGGTGGAATCGAGTTGCGCGGTAACCAGATACTTACCTTGGATCTTGCCCTTCAGATAGAACGCAAGCCGGCCCGTTACGTAGGTGTCATCGTCGTAGCGGTCGTCGCCGCTCAGCGGTTCGATGCTTCCATCGATGTCCGTCCCGCCGTACGTCACGTTGGCAAGGCCAACCATGAACACGTAGTGGTCGTCGACCTCAACCGATAGCTCACGGCGCATCTCCTGACCGTCTTCGCTGCGCAGCACGACGGGTATCGCATACGCACCCGCCGGCATGTGGGTCTCCAGCACGAACGCACCACCCGCGCCTGGACGTACCGTCTCCCCACCGACCAGCACTTCGTAGCCCGCATCCATACCATGACCGAACACGCGCAATCGGCCGCCACGTAGCGCAATTGTTTGCTGCGCAAGATCATCGCGGGCAAATATTTCCGCCCACGGATCCACCGGCGCATTGCGCAGATCAGGTGCAACCGCCTCATGCAGCACCGTCAGGGTTTTTACGGCTGTCTCGTCGACCCGTCCGTCCCGGCCGGTGGCGCGGACCACGTATTGCAGCGTGCCTGGTGACAGGTCTGCCTGCCAGACCACCTCGTGCATCACATCCAGCGCATGGACCGGTTCGAAAGGCAGCACCGCGAGCGGGCGGACGCGATCCGTGTCGTGGGACGCGAACACGCGTACTTCCATTTGCGCGATGAACGCCGGGTAGTTCGTGTACACATGAAAGCGGACGTCGCGCGTTCCGCTGCGCGCGGTCCGCGGCGCGGCCAGCACAGCAAGTCTTGGGTCCTGCGTACGCTGATCGTTGACGGCACGCACCACGCCTGCGTGCGGCAGCGGTTTCGAGCCCGGCGACACTTCCACGGGGTCGAGCGCGGTGGTGACCTCCTGAACCGATGTCTCGTACACCAGATCCACTTCAACACGTCGATTCAGCGCGCGTCCCGCATCGTTGCGATTACTTGCGACCGGTTGCCGGTCGCTCATGCCCGCCATCGCAACGCGCTCACGCGGGATCTGCAGCTCGTTGGCAATAATGCCGGCGACCTCCTCGGCCCTGGACTCCGACAATCCCTGGTTGTCTCCGTAGATCTTGACGAGGTGAGGTTTGAGTTTCTGGCTATCTGCGTGACCTATGCTGTTGACGGTGAGCAGAGTATTGCCCAACACTGGCTCCAGCGCGGTCCGCAGCCGTGCCTCCTGGTCGACGGAAACGGCGTGCCTGCCGCTTTCGAAATACACCTCGTCGAGCTGTTTCGTGATCGTCCGCGTCACTTCCCGCTCGCGCGTAACCGGTTGCATTTCGTACTCCGGTTCAAGCGGTACAAACCGGGCGCCGGAAGGCAGCGCAACACCAAAGTCCAGGTCGCTCATCAGTCCCTGCGTCAGCCGTTCTACGCGCGGGTTCGGTGTGGTGAAATGACTACCTTTCGGCAAACTGGTGGCATCAACCTTCAGAATGAAGTTGGAACCGGTATCCCAATTCACACCGTCGATCGCTTCCAGGTGATAGCGCCCGAATGCATCCGTCTCGATGATGAGCCCGGTAACCGTCGCGAGGCGCACACCAGGCAAGCCTTCTTCGTGCAGGCCGTGATTGGTAACAACAATCTGGGAGTCCTGGCGCTCGATCGTCAGCCGTTGTCCACTCGCGCCACGTCGCACCTGGCCACGCAATTTCTCATCGACCCGGCCATCCGGATGGAGCAGCAGCAAGGTACCCTGACGCGTGCGCAACTCGATCGCACCGGTGGTCCACGCCCCCGGCAGGTCGATCGCGGCCCGGTGCGCTGCCCCGTCACCGGCGTCGCTCGCGCGACCCGGTAATGGCCCAACATGCCGGATAGTCGTGAACGGACCCCCGGACAGCCGGACGCCCGTTGCATCCGCGTTGTCCTGCCAACCGTCACCGTCGCGGTCATGAAACACCTTACCCACGACCCGCGTTTCGTTCACGAGCGGATCATCGCGGACCGTAACCGACGCTTCCGCTACGTTGCTGGCCGGATCGCCGCCGACCAGCACACCCGCGCGATTACGATAGACACCGGACACCACCCCCGCGCCCACACGCAACAGGTAAGACACGCGGACTTCCTCACCGGCGCCCAGCGCACCGATCTGAAATCGCACCGGTCGCGTGCCCGACGCCAAAACCGGGGTTACAACCGCACCGCGCATGAGCTGGGCCGAGCCTTCCACATACGTGAACCCGGCCGGAGGGAAGTCCTCCACGACTACGTCACCGAGTGGAAACGCCTCTGCGTTTCGGATCATGAGCGTGTAGGCGACCAGATCCCCCACCATGACCGATTCCGTATCCACCGTCTTGCCGATCACTAAACTCTGGGCATCGGCAACGCACCCCGTCAGCGGCAGGTTGTTGCTGAATATCGGGGGGTCGCCGGGCTCCATATCGAAGCGTGTATAAAACGGCGTGTTGGCAGCGGCCGAAAAATCCGCCAGTACACCCGTGTCACCCACTTCCCCCGACCCCAGAATGGCAGGGTTGTCAGGGAGGATCGACGTTACGTCCAGGCTTCCCGGCTCCGGCAACCGATCTACGCTCGGCAGTCCGCTCCCCGGATACGTGATGTTCAGCGTGTACGTACCTGGAGTGTCGTCTGTCCAGAACTGGTAGCTGCCGTCGCTGCCATCCCGCGCGATCGTAATGCCATTGCTGGTCCCGACGCCGCTCGCGGTTCCGTTAGGACCCGTAATGCTGACGAATCCACCCGGGAGAATGCGGCCGTCGTCTTCACAGTAGAAATATCCGGTGGGGTCCAGGTCCATGGCATCCGGGCGGCCGTCGCCGTCGCGATCGTCAGTGTCCGATTCGGTGCTGTCCGGCGCGCCGTCGCCGTCCGAGTCCTCGAGGTCGATCGGCGTCGGATCTTCTGAGGGAGTACCACCGTCGGTCTGGTCCGTAAACGCGAACACCCGGTTAGGTTCACCCGGCGGTCCGGTCGAGATGTCGATCCGCGCGGTGAAAACGACGGTACCCGTTGCCCCGACCGGGAGCGCCGCACCCGGCAGAAGCAGTTCGATGTCGTTGCGCCCGTCGAACCCGTCGTTGGCTGCGCCGGTGAACCCCGATTGCGTGATCTCACGAATGCCGACCAGCGTGGTCGGCGAGAGCAACGACGCCAGATCGTCGGTCAACCGGATACCCGTCAACTCCACGTCGCCGGTATTGCGCATCATTACCGTGAACGTCAGATCGAACACCGGCCCGCCTATCTGGACAGGCGGCGCCAGTGTTTTGGTCAGCTCGAACGCCGGTAGCGGTACCGGTGTGGGGTCGTCGGAGCCACCCGTGTCCCCGGGTTCGCCCTTGTTCGGTCCCTGAGGGTCGACGCCGGAGTCCGAGTCGTCGGTAGCCAGCACGGTCCCGTCGTCGGATTGCGAGAAGGCTGTCGCGCTATTCGCGTAGGGTCCGCTGCTCGAGCTCAGATCCAGTTGCACCGTAAAGTGCACCTCTGCGCTAGCACCCGGAGCCAGGTCCTCCGTGCCAGCGAGGAGATTCTGATCAGCCACGCCGTCATACGCCGGGTTCGTTGCACCGAGTCCGCCGCTGACCGAAGGGCCCGAGAGTACCGCAATGCCTGCCCCTGGAAACGCTGCCGCAAGATCGTCGGTGATCTGCACGTTGGTCGCGGCCACGCTCGACGACGGGTTACTCACGACAATACGGAAGTCCACTTCGAACTGCTCGTTGCCCAACGAACGGACTGCGTCAACTGTCTTTGCCACGGCAATCTGCTGGTGGCGCAGAAAGAAGATAGTGGGGTCGTCCTCTCCGTTCGCGGTATCGAACCCGTCGTCAGACAGGTCTGTGGCAATGGGGACGCCACCAAAGCTCGCCGCCGTGCTGCCGCTCACCTGGTTGCTGTACGGCCCTTCGAACCCTCCGGTGTCCACACGCACGATCAACGTAATGGTCGCGCTGGCTCCGGCGGGAAAGGTACCGTCGCCGTTGAGCAGCTCGATCTGCGTATCGCCGTCGAAATTGCCATCGCTGGCAATGCCGCGCGGGATCTTGCGCAGGTGTTCGAAGCTGGCGGCAGGCGCAAAGGTTGCGCGATAGTCCTCGATCAGCTGCAGATTGGTCGCATCATCTACCGGCGACAGATTGTCGATGGTGATAACGAAGGTTACGTCGAAGAGCGTGCCGCCGAGCGGCTCGATGTCCGTTACCGCCTTGGCGAGCCCGATCTCCTGGGCTGCGTATACCGGTAATGCCGTGACGAGCAGCGAGGGGCACACGCTCGTCAGCAATACTGACAAGATGAGGTTGCGCAACATACCGCGCGAGGACCGACCTCTACGCTCGCAAGTCATTTGCGTCTATTGCGTTGTCCCTACTTGCGCCGGGGCTACCTGCGTCGGCTCAAATTGCTTCGGCTTGCACCGTTCCGGCGAGTCCAACGGCGCGCCGCTTATGCGGCTACACCGCCCGCTACAATGATTTTACGGTCCCTTCCAACGCGCGAACTATACTAGACTTGGCTCTGCCATGCCGTTTCGTGGCAAGAAAAGTGTCAACAAGTTAAGAATCTCAAATAACAAGCCGCGCGGAGTTGCGACGCGGCGTACTCTGAGGGGTCGATTCATGAAAAGGTACTTCGCCGAGTTTCTCGGCACGTTCTGGCTTGTGCTAGGCGGCTGCGGTAGCGCCGTTCTGGCGGCTGCTTTCCCTGAAGTGGGGATCGGTCTACTGGGTGTTTCGTTCGCGTTCGGTCTAACCGTACTTACGATGGCGTACGCGATTGGTCATATTTCAGGATGTCATCTCAATCCGGCGGTATCCGTGGGCTTACTGTGCGGCGGTCGTTTCGCCGCGTCCGAACTGATTCCATACGTCGTCGCCCAGGTACTGGGTGCCATCGCCGGTGCTTTCGTGCTGTACGTTATTGCATCGGGCGTGCCCGAGTTTTCAGCGGCCGGGGGTTTCGCGTCCAACGGTTTCGCGGAACATTCGCCCGGCGGGTACTCGCTGGGTGCGGCGTTGGTGACGGAAATTGTGATGACTTTCTTCTTCCTGATCATCATCCTTGGCGCTACTGACGGCCGCGCGCCAGCCGGTTTTGCGCCAATAGCAATCGGACTCGGGCTAACGCTGATCCACCTGATCAGCATTCCGGTAACCAACACGTCCGTCAATCCCGCTCGGTCTACCGGTCCGGCGCTGTTTGCTGGGGGGATAGCACTTAGCCAGCTGTGGTTGTTCTGGGTTGCTCCCATCGTGGGGGCGGCGCTTGCGGGTTTGGTGTACCGGTGGTTAGAGGAACCCGAAACATCTTAGGAGCCAAGTAGCCGCGGGAACGCACTCTCTGCCGTTTCCGCGCCCTGGCGCGCGCGTTAGAGCACAGGCGAAACGCGGATCAGGCGCCCGCCGTGGTCCGCGTTCGCTTCCACCAACAGGTACAGCGCGCCGTCGGGACCTTCGCGCACATCGCGAACCCGCGCCTCGACTTCGGCAAACAGAATCTCCTCGCGTACCCCGTCTTCACTCACGCGGATGCGCCGAACGTCTGCGTTCACCAGCGTGCCAACGAACAGATCGCCCTGCCACTGGGGAAACGCATCGCCCCGATAGACAGCGAGGCCCGAGGGACCGACGCTCGGATTCCAAACATGGAGCCCATCCAGCGTGCCCGGGTACCGCTGAAACGGCGATATGCGCGCGCCGGAGTAGTCCAGTCCAAAGGTTGCGAGCGGCCACCCGTAGTTGCCCCCCGGCAACAGCCGGTTCACCTCGTCTCCTCCGCGGGGACCGTGCTCATGGAGATACACGGCTCCAGAGGCGCTATCCAGTGCCAACCCCTGCGGATTACGGTGGCCGTAGGTGTGCACGCCTGGGAGCACATCGCGCCCGTCAGCAAGCGGTTGGGCGGTAATCGGCTCGCCGTCCAGGTCGAAATGCACTACCTTGCCGAACCCGGTCGCAGGCCGCTGAGCATCCTCGCGATAATCGAAGCCGTCTCCCGTCGTCAGCATCAGCGTTCTATCCGGCAACAGGAGCAGCCGGCCGCCATAGTGCACGGGCGTATCCTTCCATGGCGACACCGTGTACAGCACTTCCACGTTCTCCAGACGATTGCCGCGAAGCGTACCGCGCGCAACCCGCGTGGCGTTACGACCCCGGGTACCATGCGCATACGAGAGATAAACGCGCTGATTGGCCCTGAAATCCGGGTCGAGCACCACGTCGAACAAACCGCCCTGGCCGGCGAAGAAGACATCCGGAACACCATCAATCGGTTCACCCACCGAGCCGTCGGGCGCGACATAACGCAACCGGCCCGCCAGCTCCGTTACCAGATAACCGCCTTCCGGTAAAAACGCCACACACCAGGGTCCGTCCAACGCGTCGGTAATGGTCTGCAGCTGATACGCGGGTCCGGTTTCGTTCAGCATACGCAACGACTCCCGCGAGTCGTCGTCGGCCCCTACCGCGGCAGACGCACAGCCCCACCACATTACCAACGCGCACCAGCGCCAGACCGCCCGCGACAACGCTCCAGGCCGCGGTTGCACCGCACGGAGCGGTCGCCGAATAAAAAACACTATCGGTTCGGGCATTATCTGTCGTCTCCGGCCTTCGATGCTTGTACAGGATTCTCTCGAACGGGCATTATGCGCCATGATGATGAAACGAACGATCCTGCCCTTCCTGTGCGCCGTGTTACTCGCCTACGTGCTGGCGGCTTTTTTTTCCACGCAGATCAACCTCGACTATCTAACGGACTTGAACGCCGAGATTCCTCTCGGTCTGCGGCTGGAAACCATTGCCCACGATCTGTGGAGCATGGCGCTGACCGGTCCGTTTCTGATCGTGATTGGGATCGGCCTGGCCATTGCGTTTCCCGTCGCATCGCTGATCCTGCGGTACAAGCGGGACTGGCGTTTCTTCGGCTATATCCTCGCAGGCGCCGCGGCACTTGCCTGCATTCATCTGTTGCTGAAGTCGGCGTTCGACATCTCTGCCATCGGTGCGGCCCGCCAGACTGGCGGTTTTCTGCTGCAATGCGTTGCCGGCGCTGCAGGCGGTTGGCTTTTCGAACGCATGACCCGAGGGTCTCGACAGACCGTTTCGTGACCCACGTCACGCTTAGGCGTGCCAACCCCGCGCCGCGGTTTACACACCGATAACAAGGTGAACATCCCCGCCACATCCCCCTGACCTCCCCGCACATCGCGCGCCTCGCCGGCCGATAGCCTGGGGTCCGTACGTTGCTGGTGCGAGCAGCGAACGGATTTTAAGCAGTAACAGGAGAGGTACTACCCCATGCCTCGTAACTATCGCAAGCGCATTGCAGCAGCTCTGTGGCCGCTGATCGGCAGCGCATTCATCGCGCACGCGAGTGAGCCCACGGCCTCGCCGTCGTCAGAGTTCCGTGAAACGCCGGCGCCGTTGGCGAACCAGGTAGCAATGCTCCAATCCAGTCACAAACCGTCTGCATCCCCGACGCGCCCGGGTGCTCACGCGTACTCGAAACCGGCCATCGAGCAAGCGAACAACCCCGTCCGATCCCGCGCCATGGAAGATCTGTCGGCCGCCCTGACCCGCTACCGGAAGCTGGCAGCTGAAGGCGGTTGGCCCGAAGTTCCTGCGGGTCCGCTCCTGGAACTCGGCGCGGAAGATGCACGTGTGGTCACCGTACGTAAACGATTGCAGGTTACCGGCGACCTACCCGCCGAACCCGCTTCCGTCGAACAACCGCCATCGTCAACAGCTGGCGCAGATCAGATATCTGACCCTGATCGGGTTTTCGACGATCATGTCGATGCCGCCGTCAAGGCGTTCCAGAAACGCCACGGGCTCGAACCCGACGGTCGCATTGGCCCACAAACGCTGCGCGCCCTCAATCGAGGCGCCGAAGACAAGGTGCGCACCCTGGAACTGAATATCGCCCGCTGGCAACGCTTGCCGGAGACCGGTGCGGATGCCTTCATCTTCGTGAACATCCCCGAATACCGCCTGCGGATCCACCAGCGCAACGAAGTCGTACATAGCGCCCGGGTCGTCGTTGGCAAGCGGCGTCATCAGACGCCGGAAATGACCGACTCGCTGGAGTACATGGTCGTGAATCCGTACTGGCACATCCCCACCAGCATTGCGACCCGCGAGATCGTTCCGAAACTGCTGGTCTCGCCCGAGTACCTGACCCAACAACATATGGAAGTAGTGGGCGATGCGGGTACCATCGCGGCCGACAGCATTGCGTGGGATTCATTTCAAGACGCTACCACTCTGCCGTTTCGTCTGCGCCAGAAGCCCGGTGCGCACAACGCGCTCGGCCGAATCAAATTCATCTTCCCGAACGCGTACAGCGTCTATATCCACGACACCCCGTCCAAGGCCCTTTTCGACACCCCGCGGCGGGCGTACAGCCACGGGTGCGTACGTGTGGAAGATCCAACCGAACTCGCCGCCGCCATTCTGGCTTTGCAGCCGGACGCGGGCCGGCACGACATCGACGCCGCGCTGGCGAACGGACAAACGAGCAAGGTATCGCTTTCTACCCCGCTCGCGGTACAGATCGCTTATCTCACCGCGCGGGTCGACGCGGACACGACCTACTTCTACGATGACATCTATCGCAAAGACGCCAGAGACCGCGCCGCCTTTGGACTGGACGATCCGAGCCACATTGACCCGACCGCGCCGACAACGACGGACGATGCCGATCCGCAACTGCTTGCCGGCGGCGTCGCGGCAGCACGCTGAGCTCACAGGAAAAGTTGTGCGGTTGAGTCCGGACAGGTCGACAGCCCGGCGAACAAGGGGCTCGGCGGGTGCCAACGGGTTGTACCGCACGAGTTTTCTCGTGCTTCTGCTATGTTGCGCAACCGGCGCGGCGCGCGCCAGCACGGAGATAACAGCCAACGGCACCACTCTCGCCGCGTCCGTGCATTCCCTTTACGTGGAGCCAGGCGAACCGGTGGTGTTTCGAAGCTACGCGACCGATGCCGATGCGTCACTTACGGTGAGCGCCGGTGACGGTACCTTGGTGCAAAGCAGCGATCATTTGTGGCTGTTTCAGCCGTCCGAAAACCGCGACGTCTCCACGCTGAAGGTAACGACACGGCACGCGCGACATCAGGTGAACGTACTGCAGCTTACGCCGCTCGCCGAAGGACAACATGCGCTCGACAACTTCGCCGTAGGCGCGTATCCGGCTGCGTCAGCGTCTCCGGACCCGAGGCACTACCAACCACCGCCCGGCTTGCTGAAGGTTACGCAACGTACCGCCGGCGTGCGCCTGTCACCGAACCTGCGGCTGGGCCAGTTTCTGTGCAAGCAGCAAGGCGGCTGGCCCAAGTATCTGTACGTACAACCTCGCCTGGTGGAGGCGCTGGAACACATCCTCACCGCGTTGGCGGCAAAAGGGTTTCCATCCAGTGCAGTAACGATCATGAGCGGATACCGCACTCCACAGTACAACGCGGGCCTCGGCAATGTGCCGTACAGCCGGCATCTGTACGGAGACGCCGCCGATTTCTATATCGACCGGGATGGCGACGGACAGATGGACGACCTCGACCGAAATGGCCGAGTAGAGCTGGCCGATGCACTCTGGCTGCTGAAACTGCTGGAAGCCGAGAGCCGAACCGCGTATTTCGCGCATCTGCAGGGCGGTATGAGTGCCTACCCGGCGACCAAAGCGCACGGGCCCTTCGTGCACCTGGATACCCGGGGTAAAGCCGCACGCTGGGGCGCGCACCCGGATTGAGCATTCAGTCAGGCAGTCCGAGGACCCGCTTTGCAATGATGTTCCGCTGAATCTCGTTACTGCCGCTATAAATCGACGCGGCACGGTAGTACAACCAGCGTTTGGTGACGTCGATGTCGTCCGCGTCGAAGACGCCCTCACTTGGCGCCGCACCGAATCCGTTGAAGCCCCCGAGGCGTGTCGTCAGATCGTAGTAGGCCTGCTGAAGTTCGCTGCCATACACCTTGAAGATGGACGTTACCGGACCCGGCGTTCCACCGTCGGATTCGGCAACCGCGCGCCGCTGGGTCAACCGGAACGCGTGGCGATTGAGCTCGTAGCCGAGCACCTCGTTGCGTATGGCGGGATCAGCTAATCGCCCCTGATCCTCGCCCAACGAACGGCGGGCTGCAGCCACCACGCTTGTTTCGGCACCGCCCGCCCCCCCGGCCACGAGCGATTCCATGCCCGAGCGTTCGTGTTGAAGTAAGCGCTTACCAACTGTCCAGCCCTTGTTGAGTTCGCCAACTAGGTCATCTTTGCGCGCTACCGCATCGTCAAAAAAGGTTTCATTGAATGGCGATTCACCGCTGATCAATCGAATCGGCTTCACGGTGACGCCCGGTTGGTCCATCTCCAGCAGCAGGAAACTGATGCCGAGGTGTTTCGGCGCATCCGGGTCGGTGCGCACCAGAATGAACATCCAGTCGGCATGTTGTGCCCCGGACGTCCAGATCTTCTGGCCATTGATCAGAAAGTGGTCGCCCTTGTCGTCGGCTCGAGTCCGCAGACTCGCCAGGTCGCTGCCCGACCCCGGTTCGCTGTAGCCCTGACACCACTCGACCTCCGCGCGGGCAATGCGCGGCAGATGCCTGCGTTTCTGCGCTTCGGTGCCGAATTCCAACAGCGTTGGCCCGATCATGCTCGTGCCGAAGCTCGATAGCGCCGGCCGCGCGGATATCCGGCGCATCTCTTCGAGCAGCACCAGATACTCGTTGCGGTCGAGGCCCCCGCCACCGTATTCCACGGGCCAGCTCGGAACGGTCCACCCCTTCTCGATCATGCGGTCGAGCCACACGCGGGTATCGGGATCACGAATGGGAATCTTGCTGGCGCCGTTGGATACCGGACCCGGTCCCCGCGCGCCTTCGGGGCAGTTTGCCTGCAGCCAGGCGCGCGTTTCCGCGCGAAACGTATCAAGATTCGCCATCGTTGTTCTCCTGTCTCCCGTTCCCGGATTAGAAACCGTGACGCTTTTCCCAATGTACACCAAGGCTCCCTAAGCGCCGAACGCTCAGGTTTCCGCCACGGCACATTCCGCCGCGCTACGGCAGTTTCACGAAGCGCTGCACAATCGTGTGATGCGCAGGAATTTTATATATTTTTCAGTGTCTTACGTTATGAGTCCGGCAGAATGAGATAACGGATACGGGATGGCACGGGATCTGCATCGCTGACACAAGGGACACGGACATTCCTTGGATGCAGTACCAGCGAACGATCGTTGGAGATCAAGGAGAACGCCATGCACGCAAACGTTCTGATGACTTCGGCGCAACTGCGCCGCGAAAACCGACGTTTCCGCAATTCGCGCGGCGTCAGCCGCAACAACGCCGCAGACGGCTTCCGACCGGCGTTTCGAGACGACGCCACCGGCCGGGTAGAACTCTGCCGTTTCGCCGACGGTCGGCCAGCGCCGATGCATCTGCTTGAAGGTGCACCCGACGAGTGGGTAGAGAGCCGTGGTGCGGGTGGCCGCGTCATCGCGCTGATCGCGTCGATCACATCAGGGTTCGTCAAGCGCGGACGGTTCTACACGCGTTCTGAAGCCGCCAGCGCAACACGCGGCACGCAGCGGGCTTGAGGTCAACGCGTCGTCTCAGAATCCTCCCCTGGTTCTGAACCCACCCCGCGAGCTACTGCCCCCGCCGCGCGGAATGCGGAATCCGCCGCGGCCACCGGGCCAGTGCCACGGACTACCCCTGCGGCGGGACGAACGTGTCCGGCGTTGCGGAAAGCCCCCGCTGCCGAAATCCGGCCAGGCACCGCCCACATCACGGTAGCGCTGCTGCCGTTTCAACACGTCCCACAGAACGCTGCCTCGCACGCCACCACGCAGAAATTCGTTCAACATCATCATGATCAACTGCTCGTTGCCGAACGACGACCGCAGGTCGTCGAACCGGCGCCTTTTAAACCGACGGCGCACGTCTTCCAGTTCTTTCAAGCGTTCGAGGTGCGCCGCATGCAGCCTGCGATGCTCGGATAGCTGTTCCTGTATAACCCGGTCCTGATGGCGCAGATCCTCCAGTTCGCGGACCAACGCGTCGTCTTCCGTTGTGAGCGTACGGCGGGCACGCCCGTCCAATTCGCGTACGGGCATGCGCTGCATGGATTCCGTGAGAAGCCCCACACTCTGTTTTATGTATTCGTCCTCGCCGGCAACGAAGGTGCCATGCCGCGCGCGCAGTTGCTGAAGCTCGTTCTCCTGGCGCTCGAGCGCGTCGTCCAACTCATCCTGCTGGTGCTCCATCTTGGCCAGAACTTCCTGCGCGTCGAGCACACCCATGGCTTCCGCGTGGGCGTTCTCGATATCCTGCAGCTGCTCGAGTTCATCCTCGGCCAGATCCTTCACCTGCTCGACGTGCTGCGCTAGCCGCTTAGGAATCTCAGTCAGCATCCAGTAGTTGCGGCGCGCCGTTTCGTAGTCGATCAGCCGCGCCACCCACGCATCCATGGTGCGCGCAAACGCGCCTGCCTTGTAGTCCAGCGTGCCATAGTGTCGGCTCCACAGATATTCGAACAACGCATCTTCGCGAAACGGCCTTCCTTTCTCTTCTTGAACCGCTTCCGCCTGTGCGAGCTTTTCCTCCGCATGCGATACAACGGATTCCGCATCGCGAGTTCGTTCGAGCTGCGCAAGGTATGCCGCGTCCTGATCGAGGCTTTCCTGTGTTTGGGCTTCCAGCTCCGCGACGCGTTTGGCAGCGTCGTCCACATCACGATGCGCGCTCTTCCGTCGATCCTCCAGCTCGGCGAGTTCGTGCTGATTCTGCTCGATCTCGGACTCGAGCAGCTCAATTGCTTGCTCGCGTTCGTCCAGAAGCTGCTTTGCCCGGTGATCGGCGCTGTCGAGCGAGTCTATGAACTCACCCTGTTCGAGCAGGTCCAGGCGCATCGCCGCAAGCTCCTTCAGCGCACGCGCTTGAGACCTTCGATTGCTTGCTAAGGATTCCGACGACCAGTTGAGGTCGCTGTCCAGACGGTCCATCTCCGAGCGCGCGGTTCGCAGTGCGCCGTCGATCTCACTCAATGTGCGTTGACCGGAAAGCACGCTACCACTCCGTAATCGCGGCACCCGTGGTGCGCACGCGATATTCCGGATCGAGCCGGCCGCGGGTTTTGGTGCCGACGATGTCGTCCTGAATGATGCCGTCGTCCCGCTTGTCTGCTGCGACGGCTTCGAACGTGTCCTCGTCCACCCTGAGCCCCCAGGACGACACCAGATGAGCCCGCCCGTCTTCCTCGTTCTCGATCATCACCAGTTTGCGGGAATAGTCCGGCGCCACCGCTTCCACAATGAGATAGTAGTTGCGCGCGCCCGGATTGTTGGGGGGTACGCGCCACACACCGGAGAGCTGATTGGGTCGCGATACGATCTGAATCTTGTACTCATTCTTCAGCTGTTCCAGAAGCGAACGCATGTCGCCGTGCAGCGCCCTCGCACGTTCGAGATCGTCCGCCTTCAACGCGCTACGCGCGTCCTTCAGAAGCGTCTGTGCGCGATCGATCACCGCCCGTTCGTCTGACTCTTTGACCAGCTCCCCGAATGTGTTGCTCAGTCGATCCGGAAGCGCCGCCCGGACGCGAGTATCTGGCAACGTAACCAACATGTAGTAGGCAGCCCAGAGAACACCTAGTAGCACCGTGATAGCAACAAGCGGTTTCAACCAACTGGCGCGGTTGATGTACAGATGCGCAAGCTTTATCGACAGCCCGGTGGTCGGTGGCTGGTAACTGAACCGGTCTTCTTCGAGCGCAAGCACACCGGCGGTTAACACCGAATCCGGCACGTCAATGCCCTGCGACCGGTAGATATCGCGCAGCCGCTCGATCATCTGAGCGCGGCGCTCCTCAGCATTGAGTTCTCGGTCAACAATATCCTGTTGATGACGCAGCGTATCCACCACGTCCATCGCCAGCATCAGGTCTTCCAGAGGCGCAGGCTTAGTCGTTGCCGCTGCTTCGTCGGTCACGTCGCGTAACTCGCGCTGGGCGTGCAGACAGGTCTTAGTTGAGTCCCGAGGGCGGCGGCAACGTATTTCCCTGTTGTATCAGGCGCGCAAGCCGTTGCTTGCCCTCCTCCACCGCATCGCGAATTTCTTCTGCATTGCGCGTCGATAGCACTCGCATTTCCTCGATGATCTCCCGGGACCGGGCCTGGAAGTTAACGACGGAATCCACGAGTTTTTTCACCGCATCTGCCCGAATTGTAGGTCCGTAACCGGCTTCTACCGCGGCCTCCTGCACCTTTCCTCCGATATCGGCAAGGTCTTCCAGACTCTTGCTCACACCTTCCTTCATTGCTTCCAGCGTCTTCGTACTCTCATGGAGTCCGAACAAGCCGGTGAATGACGCCGACAGCGCGGTTAATACCGTCTCGTTGGTACCGAAAAACGTGATCGCCTGTTTGTAGACCCGTTCCTTCGCGCTGGTAGTTTGAAGCAACCGGGTCATTACAACTTCCGATGTGTTGTAGCTGACCGTTAGATTGTCCGACAGGTCTTTCGCTATCTGGTACCGGTCTTCGGTCTGCTGCAACGCACGCAATTTCTCGTCGCGCGCGAGTTCGAGCCGTGCGCGAGCGGCCAGATCATCCCCGGTGAACGCGTCTACTTCCGCCATTGCGCCTTCCAGCGTCTGCTTCGCCGCACCCCATTCGGCCTCCGCTTTCTCCAGCACATCCAGCGCGAAAATTTCTGCTTCCTTCATGGCCCCGCGAAAATCCTGGTACGCATTTAAAATGAGCGTTTCGCGTTCAATCTGATCCTTGGAGTCTGCGGCCACTTCCAGGTAGGTTTCCTTGATGTCATCGAAGCGCGACGCAATATCGCCTCGAGTCACCTTCATCCAGACATTGGCGATTCGTTCGAACGTATCGATCTTGCCGTCTTCTACCTGCTCGACCATGTTTTTCGCATCTTCGCGAATACTGTTGAACGCATCCGTAATGTCTTCGTAGCGCTCGCCCAGACGCATGGAGCTGACCTGTTCGCGAACCACTTCATTAAACACGGACGCCTGGCTCAACGTGCGCGCGATCAACGCCACCTTGTCTTCGTCCAGCGACGTCAGGCGATCGAGCAGCGCGACGATCGGCGCTTCTTCGGGTTTTTCCGGCATGAGTCCGAGATCCCGCAGCTGCGTCATCGCGCGATCCAGATACTGGAAGGTGCTGGCCATCTGTGTCCCCCGATCATTGTTGGTATGAGCCGATAATAGGGCCTATTGCGCGACTTTGGGAAGGTTGAAATTGCGCGCGCATTACGGCTGTACGTCCCAACGACCGGGAAAACGTGCGCAATCCCCGTGACGCATATAACAAAACGGACAAATAGGGTCACATAGGGCGCGGGACCGCATTTCAACGCCACGGCACCTGCTCTAGACTGCGCGTCTCCAAAAATTGCTGGAACAACACCATGGCAGGTAAATTCGAACTGTATAAGGACAAAGCAGGAAAGTTCCGCTTTCGTCTGAAGGCATCCAACGGTGAAATCATCCTGGCAAGCCAGGGATACGCATCCAAAGCAGGCGCCAGAAAGGGCATTGCATCCGTGCAGAAACACTCCCGACAGCGCGACTGCTTCAAGGTCAGTACCACGCGGGCCAACAAACACCGCTTCAATCTGGTTGCCAACAACGGTAAGACAGTGGCCACCAGCGAAAGCTATTCATCCAAAGTTGCCTGTGGCAACGGCATCAAATCAGTGCAACGGCACGCACCCAAAGCCAAGGTGCTCGCTGCCTGATCCAAACTGTCTGATGAGCGCCGGTTCCATCCCGGCGCTCACTGATCCAGCCATGTGCACGCCGCAGCCTTATGCTAGCATCCGCGCACCATGGCGCCCCCCGACTTCTCCGCGTTCCGCATCGCCGACAGCACGCGTTCGTCCAGACGCGCGTTCTTCGCGTGCGCGCTCTGTCTGTTGGCATGCACCGCACCGTGCACACTTGCGCAAGTAACCGAGAAACCGCAGACACAACCAGATTCGAGCGTAGCAACCTACGCTTATCCCTTCACGAATCCGCTGGTTGCTACCATCGCCGGGACACCCGAGCCGTTTCTTGGCGACGTCCCGCAACGGCCAGAATTGCGCACGTTGAAACTTCCAGTGCGCACCGACAAAAAGATACCAAGAGCGTTCTGGTACGGCCGCCGGCTGGAGTATTCGTTTGCTGCACAGAACAAACCGGCACCTTTGATATTTTCAATCGCGGGTACCGGCGCGTATCACAACAGCACTACGAACAGTAACTTGCTGCGAGTGCTTTACGGGATGGGATTCCACGTTGTCGGAATAAGTTCACCCACGCACCCGAAGTTTGTGATTGCCGCATCCGGCACCGGGGTTCCAGGGCACGTGGAGCTGGACGCGAGGGACCTGTACCGCGTGATGCAGGAAATTGTTGCCCGCCATGACAAACGCGTCGACGTGACCGGCTACCACCTCACGGGGTACAGCCTGGGCGGCATGAACGCAGCGTTCGTCGCTAAGCTCGACGATGAGGAACGCGTTTTTGACTTTCAGCGCGTGTTGCTGATTAACCCGCCGGTTTCGCTGTACAACTCCATCTCCAAGCTGGATCGTATGCTGGACAACATTCCCGGCGGGATCGACAACTTCAACCACTTCTTCTCCCGCATCGTGATGCGGATCGGCGATGCCTACACCCGCTCAACGACCGTGGAGTTCAACCAGGACCTCGTCTACGACGCCTTCAAGGACAACCCGCCCACCAACGAACAACTCGCTGCCGTGATCGGCATTGCGTTCCGACTAGCGGCGGCAAACATGATATTTACGGCCGATTCCATGGCAGATTTCGGCTTCATCAAACCGAAAGGCGTGGATCTGGCGCCGGACCACTCCATGACCGATTACCTTCAGGTGTCTCTACGGCTTGGTTTCACCGACTACTTTCACGAATTCTTCATGCCGTTCTACAGCGAACGCATCGGCATTCGCGACCGCCTGGCGTTCGCGCATACGCAGAGCCTGTACGCCATCGCAGACTATCTGGCATCCAATAAAGATATCGGCGTGGTACACAACCTGGACGACGTTATTCTTGCGCCCGGAGAGATCGACTTCTTCGTGAACACCTTCGGTAATCGAGCCCGGGTGTTTCCGCACGGTGGACACCTGGGCAACGTGTTTCAGAAGCAGACACTGTCCACAATCAAAGCGTTCTTTGCGGGCGGAACAGGGAACGAAGACGGATCGGCGCTGAAATGACACGCAGGCCCTTTCTTCTGATATTGCTGACCGCCATCATAGCCACGGGCTGCGCAAACAAGCCGCCACAAGTGGTTACCGAACCGGCGATCTACGAGCGCAGCCGCATGGTCCTCGATGACGTGGACGCTCCGCTTGAGGTCTACGACCCATGGGAAGGCTTCAATCGCACGATGTACCGGCTGAACGCCAATATGGATACCTACGTACTGCTGCCTGCGGTAAGCGTGTACCAGCGTATTGTCCCCGGTTTTGCCCGCCGGGGCGTCACCAACTTCTTCGAGAACGTGAGTGATATCACCACCTTGATCAATCAGGTCGCGCAACTGAAGGTTAAGCCCGCGGCGCAAACCACCGGCCGGTTCGTTACAAACTCAACGATTGGCGCACTGGGCCTGTTCGACGTGGCTACCCCACTCGGCATTCCCAAACACGAGGAGGATTTCGGGCAGACCCTCGGCCACTACCGTATTGCAGACGGGCCCTATCTGGTGCTGCCGTTGTTCGGCCCGTCGAGCCTGCGGGACGGCTTCGGTCGTGCGGTGGACGCCGGGACACTGTCGCTGATCGACCCGCTGCAACTCGACGACCACACCGACCGCCGCTACGCGTACTACCCGCTTCTGGTGCTCGACACACGGGCGACCACCGCGTTCGAGTACTACCAGACCGGCTCGCCGTTCGAATACGAACTTGTACGGTTGCTGTACCGGACGATGCGCCAGCTGGACGTTGCGCGATGACAGCGCTGTTGGGCAGATTCATTCGATGCTTCCCTTTGCTGACCGCGGTGCTGGTTACGCTTTCGCCCACCGCGCTAGCGCAACCGCTGGACATCCCGGTTCCGGAACCCGTGCGCATCGGGATGAGCCTGTCGCTGACCGGGCCGCTGGCTGAGTTCAGCGACAGGACGCTGAAGGGTGTTCGGATGTTCGAACGCGACATCAACGAGCGCGGCGCGATGCTGGCCCGGCCCGTGGAAATCGTCGTGATCGACGATCAGAGCGAACCCGCCGCTGCGTTGGAGGCCTACCGGACGTTGATCGACGAACAGGGCATCAGCCTGCTCGTGAGTCCCTATTCATCCGACCTGACCCTGGCGGTAAAACCCCTTGTGTCCGAACGCGACGTGGCGATGGTATCCATAGCGTCAGCGCCGTCGATCTGGGATGCTCCGGATCCGCGGATCTTCGGTGTATACACGCCCGCGGACCGTAACGCCGACAGTGCCCTGGATCTCGCCCGTTCCCAGGGCCTCAACACCATTGCGCTCGCCTACCACGCGGGCGAGTTCGGTGAAGCAGTCGCGGAAGGGGTACGGCGCCAAGCGGGTGAACTGTCGATGCAGGTTACAGACGACGTAGCCTACGCCGGTGCCGACGCCGACTTTCAGTCCATTGCGACGAGCTTCGCTCACCTGGACCCCGACGTCGCGATCGTGGCGTCGTACCTCGAAGATGCCGTTGCCTTCTCGCGCGCAGCCGCCGAGGTGGGATTCGCGCCGAAGCTCATGGTCTTCACCGGCGCACCGGCACTGCGTGAATATGGAACCGCCATGGGATTCGACAAGGCTCACGGCGTGCTGTCCACCGTGCAGTGGATGCGCAGCGTTCGCTTTCCCGGATCGTTCGACTTCGGCTACCGCTACCGCGTTGCCCACGGCATCTATCCCAGCTACGACGCGGCCGGCGGCTACGCCGCGTTGCAGGTGCTGGAAGCGGCCGTCCGGCTGGCCCAATCCTTCGAACCCGCACAGGTCAGGGAGAAACTCCGCACGATGAAATTCCGCTCGATCCTCGGCCACTACCGCGTCGACGCGCACGGAATGCAGACGGCAAAGTCCACGTATCTCGTGCAGTGGCAGGACGCGCACATCAGCCTCGTTTATCCTGCCGACCTCGCGCGGTGGCCACTGGTTTATCCGTTCACCGCCTGGCAGCAGTCTGCCACGCGATAGACAGCGCCGATCCAGCTGATCGGCGGCGTCGATTGGGTTTGCCGGGTTGGTTGGTTTACATTATCGCGCCGCTGTAGCAAGAATCGAAATGACGTCCATCAACGACACACGCACCGCGTTCCTCGACTTTTTCGCCGCGAACGACCATCAGGTGGTGCCGTCCAGCCCTATCACGCCTAAAGACGACCCGACCCTGCTGTTCGTAAACGCCGGAATGGCACCGCTGAAGGACTATTTTTCCGGGGCACGCACACCGCCTTCCCGACAGCTTGCGTCTGCCCAGAAGTGCGTGCGCGCCGGCGGCAAACACAACGACCTGGACAACGTTGGTTACACCTCACGCCACCA
This sequence comes from Candidatus Azotimanducaceae bacterium, assembly GCA_965216695.1. Classification (GTDB taxonomy): domain Bacteria; phylum Pseudomonadota; class Gammaproteobacteria; order Pseudomonadales; family Azotimanducaceae. Next base: position 2,429,881 of record OZ244212.1, read on the forward strand.
CACGTTCTTCGAGATGCTCGGAAACTTCTCTTTCGGGGATTATTTCAAAGAGCGCGCGATCGACTTGGCATGGCGCCTGTTGAACAAGGAACTGGGGCTCGCCAAGGAGCGACTGACGGTAACGGTCTACCACGAGGACGAGGAAGCCGCAGCGTTGTGGCGAAAGATATCCGGACTGGCCGACGACCGGATCATTCGGATAAGCACCGACGACAATTTCTGGTCCATGGGCGACGTAGGCCCCTGCGGTCCCTGTTCCGAGATTTTCTACGATCACGGTGATCATGTACCCGGCGGACCGCCAGGATCACCCGACGAAGACGGCGATCGGTTCGTGGAGATCTGGAATCTGGTGTTCATGCAGTTCGACCGCCAGGCCGACGGGGAAATGCGTCCCCTGCCAAATCCCTGCATAGATACAGGCTCGGGTTTGGAACGGTTGGCCGCCGTCCTGCAGGGCGTGACATCGAACTTCGACACGGATCTGTTCCGGCACCTGATCGAGGCCAGTGAGCGCGTCACCGGCAACACGGACCCGGCGATGGCCGCGAGCCACCGGGTGATTGCAGACCATCTGCGCACCGCTGCGTTTCTCGTTGCCGAAGGCGTTCTGCCCAGTAACGAAGGCCGCGGCTACGTGCTGCGCCGAATCATGCGGCGCGCGCTGCGACACATGCACATGCTCGGGGCGGACACCCTGCCGTTCGCCGCGCTGGTGCAACCGCTCGTGGAGAGCATGGGCGGCTACTACACCGAACTGGCTGATCATCAGCAGGCGATCGAGAAATCGTTCGCCAACGAATCTGAACAATTTCGCACAACCCTGGATCGCGGATTGCGCATTCTGGAGCGGGAAGCGGCACGCCTGTCGGACGGCGCTGCGTTTCCCGGTGAAGTCGCGTTTCATCTGTACGACACGCACGGCTTTCCGCTGGATCTGACGCAGGACGTGCTGCGCCCGCGCAACATCGACGTGGACACCGATGCCTTCGACGACGCGATGGCCGAGCAGCGCGCGCGGGCGCGCGCCGCGTGGTCCGGATCCGGCGACGCCAAAGCCGACGAAATCTGGACCGCTCTTAATGAGCGGCTTGGCGATACACCGTTCCACGGGTACGACGACACGGAACACGCCGCCAAGATCACCGCAATCGTCGTCGACGGCATTGAACGTGAACAGCTTTCCGCCGGTGAACGCGGCGCACTCGTATGCTCCAGCTCGGCGTTCTACGGCGAGTCGGGCGGTCAGATCGGCGACACCGGCAGCATAACGGCCACCGGCACACCACCTGCCCGTTTCGCCGTCGCGGACACGCAGAAACCAACCGGTGGTTTGATCGCCCACTTCGGCGAACTTACAGAAGGCACGCTGCATATAGGCGACGCGGTCGCGCAGCACGTGGACCGGGACCGGCGGACTCTGTCGGCTGCGAACCACAGCGCTACACACCTGCTCCACGCGGCGCTGCGTGACGTGCTCGGACCACACGTACGTCAGAAGGGTTCGTACGTGGGGCCTGATCGACTCCGGTTCGACTTCTCGCACGACGCCGCGGTTACACCCGAAGAGCTCGGTGCGATCGAGAATCTGGTCAATGCGGTCATCACCGGCAATGCGCCAACCGACGTCCGCGTAATGGCGATGGACGACGCGCTGCAGACCGGCGCCATCGCGCAGTTCGATGAGAATTACGGCGATCAGGTGCGCGTGCTCAGCATTGGGCGCAACGACGACGCGCCCTTTTCAATCGAGTTATGCGGCGGTACTCATGTGAATGCGACCGGCGATATCGGCCTGTTCCGAATCGTCGGCGAATCGAGCATCGGCTCCGGGGTCCGTCGCATCGAGGCGGTCACCCACCGCGGCGCGCTGGAACACACCCGGCAGAACGATGATCTGCTGAACCGGATCCAGTTGCTGACAAAAAGCTCCCGCGAGCGCGTGTTCGAGGACGTGCAAAGGCTGCTCGCCGAACGCAAGCAGCTGCAGCAACAGATCGGCAAACTCCGCGAGCAAAACGTGCTGACCGAGTTGCGCGCGCAAACGGCGGAAACGCTTGGTGAGATGCGCTTCGTAGGCGCGATCGTGGACGGCTTTGCCGGACGCGAACTGAAAGATCTGGCGAAGCGGATCATGGGGCAGTCGAACGCCGACATTCTATGTCTGCTGTCACCGGGTCAGAAGAACACCGCGGCCGTGGTCGGCGTCTCCAAGCAGAAGGCAAAGCAGCTCGCAGCGAAGGAGATTCTGCAGACGGCACTCGATGCAATGGGTGGCGGTTCCGGCGGCGGTTCGCCGACCCTCGCCCAGGGGGCGGGCCCCGCTGGGGCGGATCCCGAAAAGGGACTCGACGCGATTCGCGTTCTGCTTACAGACTGACCTGCGGTTCAGCCAAGCGCGACCCGCAGTGAAACGGGAAGCTCAAGCGGCTCTGGCCGACCCAATGCATAGCCTTGGCCGTAGTCTGCACCCAACTCCTCGAGCAATGCCGCAATTGCATCGTTCTCCACGAACTCCCCAACCGTTTGAATATCCATTGTCGCGGCGATGTCTATGATGGACTTGACGAAGATTCGATCGACCCGGTCTTCCAGGATATCCCGCACAAACATGCCATCAATCTTGATGTAGTCCACGGGCAAACTCTTCAGGTACCCGAACGACGACACACCACTGCCGAAGTCGTCCAGCGCGAATGCGCAACCAAGCGCCTTGAGATCGCTCATCAGATGCATCGCGGATGAGATGTTCTTGATGACCGCCGTTTCCGTAATCTCAAAGTTGAGTGTGCCCCGAGGCAGCCCAGACTCCTTGATCATTGCCGTCAACGAACGGGAAAAATTGGGGTCACCCAGACTGTTACCCGAGAGATTCAGCCAGAAGCTGCGGGTCTGATCCAGCAACGCCGGCGTCTCCTTCAGGTGCCTGATCAGACGCTGCACCACCCACGCATCAAGTTTGGGTGTCAGCCCGTAGCGCTCCGCCGCGGGCAGGAAGGCGCCAGGCGGAATCAGCTCGTTGGTGGTTTGATCGCGCAAGCGCAGAAGGATCTCGCTACGCGAAGGCAATGACGTATCCTGAAGCGGAAGTATCACCTGGGAAACCAGCTCAAACTCTTCGCGTTTCATCGCTTCGTGAATACGCTGTACCCACGCCATTTCGCCACGGCGCGCTTTCAGCTCCGCGTCACTGCGCGTAACGAAATGAACCCGATTGCGTCCATTCTCCTTGGCGGCATAGCAGGCCGCGTCCGCCTGCTCCAGCAGGAGCGTTATCTCCGGATTTGAAAGATCGATCGCTACGGCGCCTATGCTCACGCCTATGCGGTACGTCTGGCCACTCCAGTTGAACTCCAATTGCTCAATCTGTGCGCGAATCCGTTCCATGATCTCCAGCGCATCGTCGCCGGCGCACTCGTATAGGAGTACTGCAAACTCATCGCCTCCCAGACGGGCCACAAGGTCGCCGGATCGCGTCAATGATTGCAAGAGATAAGCCACGCGCCGAAGCAACTCGTCGCCGCCGGCGTGGCCACACGCATCGTTGACCGCTTTGAACTGGTCAAGATCGAGGATGCAGAGGGTGTGGCCGCTGCCTTCGATCTGCAACGACTTGACGGACTCGTCGATTGCTTCGTTCAGCACGCGACGATTTGCCAGCCCGGTCAAGACGTCGTGGCCAGCCTGGTACTCCAGCTCCTCGGAAACTTTCTTCAACTCCGTAATATCCTGGATCTGCAAGACCGCGTAGCGAAATCGGTCGTCTGCATCTCGAACTGCGGAGACACTGAACACCGCCCACACCGACTCCCCGCGCATGGTTTGGCATCGCAATTCAGCCTCGAACGTCTCCTCGCTCCCGCCAACCACGGCGGCAAATCCGTCCCGTACCGCTTCTCGCCATTCTTCCTCCACGAGCGTGAGTGTAGAAAGATCGGTTTCATCCGCGGATCCCATCATTCGATCAAACAGAGCGTTTCTCCGCTGAATCAACATGTTGTGACCGATCAACGCCATACCGATAGGAGCGTGGTGAAAGGCCTGCTCGAATCGTTCGTGACTATCCCACTTTTCACTTTCCGCTCTACTGCGTTCGCTGATCTGATATTCCAGCTCGCGGTTCTGTCGTTGAAGTTCGAGCGTGCGCTCCTCGACAATTCTCTCAAGATCCCTATCGCGTTCGGCGACTATGTCCAGCATCGCGTTGAAATCGTCCGTCAAACGTCCAACTTCGTCAGGATGAACGGACTCCCCACGCAGCGAGTAGTTGTGCGACTCCTTGACCCTGCGAGCGAGCGCTGACAGCTTGCGCACTGGCCGGGTAATCGCGCCCTGCATCTGATTGGCAACGAACAACCCAACGATCAGACTGAGCAATGCAACCAGGCTTACCATCTGAACAGACCGCCAAAGCGTAGAACGGACCTCGCCGTTGCTTGCCACAATCTGCAGTTCCGCGATCAGGCGATTCTCATCCATTACCGGAACACGGAAGGTCCGTAACGCACCTCTATCTGGAACCACCGAAGGGTACGTAGTAGCCACCAGTGGATCGCCGCGTGGTCCAATCAATCTAGCCTCGCGAATCGCACCGTCCTCCTGAAGCGCATCTAACGCTTCTCCGACGACTTCCCAGTCGTCAAACAGTACCGCAGCACCAATGTTTGAGGCGACCAGAGTCGCTTGACCGTGAATGCGCTGTTCGAAGTAATCTCTGTGCTGCGCGTAACTGAGGTAGCTCCACAGCACGCCCGCAAGAACAAAGGCCGCAACGATCGATACTGCGCTGGTTAGAAGAAGTTTGTGCTGTATGGACAGACCTCTGAACATCAGTCAGTCCAACCTTCTGGCCAATCTCAGGAGTTTGGAGCTGACCTTGTAGTCGGCCTTTTTCAGCAGTTCGGCATTGATTGAAAACCGCAGCTTATTGCCTCGAAGAAAGAACTGGATCACCGCACCACGGTCGAGGGCGTTGGCAACATCGCTGACAACGAGCATCCCTGGAAAATCCAGAGCGTCACGAATCGCGCTCTTTCCCAGCATCGATGCGTTATCCCAATACAACAACTGACACTCGCTCGGCTCCGACGGATTCACACGGATTTTGATCCGCCGCCCATCGGCGATTTGAGCGTTGTCCAACCCCCGGACCTGCTGGTAGATGCTGGATGAGTCGAAAACGCACATAGCGATGTGGTCTGACGACGGCCACTGCGCGAAACGGGCGATATTCATCAGGTACGCCGTCTTCAGCTCCGCTTCCGTGACCGCGACGTCAGCGTTGGCTATCGGCACAATCAACGACACCACGAGCGCTACCGCCCAGCGTTTGGACAACCCAGCGATTGGTACGCCAAGCCGCATCGTTACGACCCGAACGCGTACTCAATACCCAGCATAACCTCGCGACCATCAACACGCCCGCCAAAGCCGGACAGCGTCTCATACGGCCTCTCGTTCGTGAGGTTGCGCACCTGTAGTGAAACATTCAGCGAACCGGAGTCGCTGATCGGGACCTCGTAGTCCAGCCTCGCGTTAACATACACGTAGCTGTCCAGCGGTCGCGGCGTAGGGTCACCAGATGTAATCAGGTACCAGAACGCGGGCCCGACGTACCGGTCACGCCACGTCGCTTCAAGTGTCGCGCGCAACGGGCTGAACGGTGTAATCGTCGCGCCGACATTCACCTTGTGTGCCGGTGCGTAGGTAAACTCTAACGCATTGCCGACGCTGTCGGTGCCACTACCACGCTGTGCGTTGTGTTGATACGCCCAGTTGGCGAACGCATGTACCACTGCGTTCGGTTTGGCTCTCAGATCCAACTCGAAGCCACGAACGCGGGCCTCGGCAGCGTGGTTTTCGAAACGAAATCTTGGATACGCTATAACGATCGGGTCTGTCACGCGATTCTGATAAAGATCGAGTTTTGCTTCTACCTTCTTGGAGAAGCGATAACCCAGCCCGATCTCGAAACTCTCGATCTCTTCCGGTTCCAGATCGAAGTTCGGTTCGAACTCAGCCAAAGGTAACGTTCCGACATCGGATTCTACCGAGAGAAACCAACTGTTCTGATACAACTCAGTAAAAGACGGATAGCGTGCAGCTTTACTCCAGCCCGCCCGCATGGTCAGGCGGTCGCTGACGCGAGAAACCAGGGATACGCGCGGGAAGAGTCGCGACGAAAAGAGAGCCGGCGACGTACCCGACTCGTAACGCAATCCGGCGATCAGGTCGGTGCGCGGCGTCAGCGACCAGACATCCTGGGCGAAAAACGCATGCTTGCGGTAGCCGGTTACCTGATCGGAAGCCAACGCCTCTTCGTGTGCGTGGGTCGAGTGATCGTGCAGTTCGTGTTCGTGTCCACCCGCGTCGATTCGGCGGAATTCGCCACCAAACAACAGTTCGTGACTGTCGTTCGGACGAAGGGCCAGCTGCGTGTTTCCAAAGAGCTGATAACCGTGGTCCTCCGACTGATCAAACCCGGGTGCCTGCGCCGGCGCGTGGCAGGCGGCACAGTGACTGCCATTTCGCTGCGCGTAAGAGGCCGTTGAGCGCACCGACCATGCTCCGTCGTCGGCTGCATAGCTATGCGAAAGCGTTGCGATATCGACGTCCTGCTCGATCTCATCGGTGCTTCGAAACACAGACCCAGGCGGCAACGTAGGGGATCCGGGATCGTGCTCGAAACCTTCGAACGAGTCGCTGCGGCGGTAGTAGGTTGCCTGCCAGTTTCGATAGCGGCCCTTCAGGAAAAGATCGTAGCCTTCAGCATCCGCGTCGGCTTCATCGGCCCACATCTCCAGCGGCAACTGGGTCCTCGTTGAACGAAACGATCCGAAGAACGATAGATCGCCGTTTAACTCCTTTCCATAAGCAACACCTGCAGAACGGGTGTTCCGTTGTCCTCCGTAGCCAGACACCCGGGCCTGCTGAAACTCCTCGCCGGTGAGCGTGAGAATATTGATCACGCCGTTGAACGCATTTTCACCGTACAAGGCGGATCCCGAACCGCGTATGACCTCGATGTGCTTGACGTTCTCTAGATTGAAGAAGTCGAATCCTGGATGCTGCGGAAATCCACCCTTGTTCCAGGAATTGTACGGAACACCATCGATCAGAAGCAGCACCTTACTGGTGAACGGATTGGAGCCGAAGCTTCGAATGTCGATCGTCTGCACCATTGGATTCCAACGAACGTTGACGCCGGGAATCATGCGCAGGAGATCCGGTATCGTTTTCGCAGACGACCGCCGTATCTGGTCGTAGGTAATCACGGAGACTGCACCCGGGTTCCGGGAGAGCGGTACGCCTCGCTGCGTGGGCGTTACGATTTCGTAGTCGACGAGTTCTTCGAAGCTGAGCGTCATCAGATCGTCGATCGTGTCGTTAGACAACGCCAGACGCGGTGCGAACGCGAGTGCCAGGAGACTGCCGACCAATGCAGCGTGGAAGCGAATTCCCTTCATGCCGAGTCCTTCCTTTAGGACAGACGCATCAGGAAATCCACGTTCCTACGCGCAACGAATGACTACTTTCTATCCGCTGCGACGAGCCGCAGGTGACGGATGTTGTGACCTAGTCAATGGTAATTTCTAATCGCCCTTTTTGCCGTGACGTACTTCGCACAAAGACGGCCTAACCAGGTCCCGCAATCGCCGTGACACGAGTTTGGTGGTTCCGGCTCTACTGCCCCCCAATCGCAAACGAGACCTGAACATCACGGGCGATGGTCATTTCACCGGGACTGAAGCCACCGGACTCCGCCGAATCCCGCGCTGCCATCTGCGCGACTACCGGTTGGACGGAATGTCGACCCACCTGCACATTGGTGACGCCGCCGAGGCGCACGCCGAAATGTTTGGCGATCCTAGAAGCCTCGTCTTTGGCGTCGTCGATCGCCCGCTCCAGCGCCTGGCGTTCGAGCGCAATGCGCTCGGATGTGTCCAGCCGCACGTTACCGATGTTGTTCACGCCAAGCGTCAACGCCGCGTTCATTAGCTCCCCGTAGCGGGCCAGATCGCGCAGCACGATCGTAATCGTGCGCGATGCTTCCACCCCGTCGATCGCGTTGCGGTTGGCATCGTACCGGCGGTGAGGATGGATACTGACGAGCGCCGCGGTAACGTCCTTGCGCGGGATGTCGAGTTTGTCCGTTAACGCCAGAGTGTCGCGCACGACCTGATCGAGCTCGTTTTTCAACGCCACGGCATCCCGCCCCTGACGCGTCACCTGAAGCGTCATGTACGCCATGTCGGGTTCCACGAGCACCTCGCCCCGTCCGCTTACGTGTATACCCAGATTGTCTGCCTGCACCGCACCCCCAACGACCAACGATACGAACGCGACGATCGCCGCGAGACCCCGAGACCTTACACTCTTCATGCTGTGTCCAACTCCTGCGTTGAGTCCAAAACCCTTTGCGACGTTTCGCGAAGGCGTTCTATATTCGTAGTGATTACTTACTAACATTAGTATTCACTAACGCTACACATCAAGTGCAGTCTGCCGCGTCAACCGGGGTACCAGCATTGGTACCCGCTGCCGATAGCTCTCATACGCCGGCTTATCCACTTCCAGTTTCTTTTCGATCATCGGAATGCTGATCGCCACGAACAGGAAGAGGATTGACACGAAGCCCACCCACACCCACCACAAGGTCGGGTCGGCGGCTGCGCCGAAAAACGCGAGCGCGAGCCAGAATCCCAGTTCGCCCAGGTAATTTGGATGTCGACAAGCCGCCCAGACACCCGTATCAATCACTTCCGCTTTCGACTTGCGCGTATCGCGAAACCGTCGCAACTCAACATCCGCCCGGGTTTCGAGCCACAACGACGACGCACCGACTATTACCGCCACCGCGTCCAGAAAATTCAGCGGTCCCGGATCGCGACACACGACAAAAAGCGGCAGGCAACCCAGAAACACCCACAGCGTCGGCATCATGTGCAGACCCAGATAGCTAACCGGCCAATAAAAGATGCCGGTCTGCTGCTGCATGTTGCGGTAGCGCCAATCTTCGTCGTCCACGCCGCGCCATCCCGACGCCCAGTTGTGCGTAAGACGGAACCCCCACGCGAGCACCAGCAACGCGGCCAGAAGCCAGCGCAGATGGAGCGGACAACCGAAGTACACCCACCAGTAAAGCATGAGCAAAGCCGGGATGACGCTCCAGTACGGGTCGTAGAAACTGGTATTGCGGAACGCGAAGCTGAATCCGAACACCACGGTAGTCGCCAGCACATCGGCAACCAGCGCAGACAGAATAGGCCGATCCGGAAACAACGTAACCACGCTGACGGCGGCGACTAAAGTTGCGGCGAGGTACGCCACCACAACCCACGCAAAGTCCCTTCGCATGTTCACGTCGGTCATTCCGCGTCTCCCTGTACTTCACCGGATAGTGCTTGACCGGATTGTGCCTGACCGGCGCTGTCCCGCCATGTGGCGATCAGCGTATCGTACGCAACCGTCTGCCCCGGCGGTTTTTCATTTGCAAGCGCGGCCTTGGGCGCGCCAGGACGCTGCAACCACACTTCGGGGTCTTCCTCGTCGGCCAAGCGCGGCGCGCAGGTACTCTGAACGCCAGCCCGCTGCAGACGGCCTAACATCGCATCTTGCTCACTCGCCAACTGGTCGAGGGCCTGCTGGGCTGATTGTTCACCGCTGACGGCGTTCGCAACGTTGCGCCACCAAAGCTGGGCAAGCTTCGGATAATCCGGCACGTTGGTCCCCGTGGGTGTCCACTGCACCCGCGCCGGCGACCGGTAGAACTCCACCAACCCGCCGAGTCGCGGCGCCGCGTCACGCATGGCCGCGCTGTCCAGGTCGGAATTGCGAATTGGGGTCAGACCCTTCAGCGTTTTTGTGAGCGACACGGTCTTCGATACCACAAACTGCGCGTACAACCACGCCGCCTTACGCCGCTCGAGCGGCGTGCTCTTCAGCAGAGTCCACGCGCCTGCATCCTGGTAGCCGAGCTTCATCCCGGACTGCCAGTAAGGTCCGTGCGGCGAGGGCGCCATACGCCATCGGGGCGTACCGTCATCGTTCACAACCGGCAATCCGCTCTGAATCATGTCTGCAGTAAAGGTCGTGTACCAGAAGATCTGCTGCGCAATCTGACCCTGGGCGGGAACCGGACCAGCCTCCGAGAACGTCATGCCAGCGGCTTCCGGCGGTGCAAAGCGTTTCAGCCAGTCGATATATCGCGTGAGCGCGTACACCGCGGCCGGTCCGTTGGCGGCACCGCCGCGGCTCACCGAGGAACCCACCGGGTGGCAATCCTCCACCCGAATCCCCCATTCATCCACAGGCAGTCCGTTGGGAATGCCGGGGTCTCCCGCGCCTGCCATAGACAGCCACGCGTCTGTAAAGCGCCATCCGAGCGATGGATCTTTCTTACCATAGTCCATGTGTCCGTAGACCCGGCGCCCATCGATCTCTTTCACGTGATCGGTAAAGAATTCTGCAATGTCTTCGTAGGCAGACCAGTTGACGGGCACCCCGAGCTCGTACCCGTACAGCTCCCGGAACCGCTGCTTCAGGTCCGGTCGTTGAAACCAGTCGTAGCGAAACCAGTAGAGGTTCGCAAACTGCTGGTCGGGCAGTTGATACAGCTTGCCGTCAGGACCCGTCGTGAATCCAATGCCGATGAAGTCGTTCAGGTCGAGCGTCGGCGACGTGACGTCCCGGCCATCGCCTTGCATGAAATCGGACAATGGCACCACATATCCGTAGCGCGCATGCGTGCCGATCAGGTCCGAATCGTTCACGTAGGCGTCATAGATGTTGCGCCCAGTAGACATCTGCGTCTGCAGTTTTTCTATGACGTCTCCTTCCTGGATCAGGTCATGCGTTACCGATATGCCAGTGATCTCTTCAAACGCCCGCGTGAGTACCGTGGATTCGTACTCATGCGTAGTAAGCGTTTCCGACACCACCTGAATGGACATACCGCGATAGGGCGCAGCCGCATCCGTGAACCATGCAAGCTCCTCGAGCTGCTGCTCCCGCGACAGCGTGGAATGCACAAATTCATCCGCCGCCCAGCGTTGCGCGTTGGTCGCGAAATCCACGTCAGTGGGTGTTTGTTCCGATTGCGATGCTTCCCGCGGGCTCTGAGGGTCCGAACAACCTCCCACGAGCACGACGAACGCCGCCACCAAAATCTTAGTTCGCATCTCGAGCCCCCTTTCGTGTTCCCCGACCTTAGCCCCAGCGCAGCAGCATTCCGGCCGCCAGGACCGACAGCATCGACGCCCCTGCGACATGCACGTCGCTCACCGCCAGCCACGCAGCATGAACCACAGCGGCCACAAGCAACGAGATGAACAACCTGTCGCCGCGGGTCGTAGACATGCGCAACATGCCGCGGCGCCGCACCGTCGGCCAACGACGTTCCAGCAGCGTCATTGCCGCCAACATCACGAATACCGCCAGAAAAAACAAAGCCGTCGGAACGGTCCAGGCCATCCACGCAAGCGGTTCCAGGGCGGGTTCATTCATCAGTCACCACACATCCGTGGTCGCACTGCGGTGTCGCTCACACCCGGCCAAGTGAGAAACCAGACACCAGGTGACGGCGCACGAACCATACCACAACGACACCAGGCAACACGGCCAGAACACCGGCCGCGGCCAGCACTCCCCAGTCGATACCCGACGCACTCACGGTACGGGTCATAACCACCGCGATCGGTTTCGCATCACTGCCGGTCAACGTACGCGCAAGCAGCAGTTCAACCCAGCTGAACATGAAGCAGAAGAACAGCGCTACGCCGATCCCCGGGCGTATCAACGGCAGGAACAACCTAAAGAAAAAGTAGATCTGTCCGTGACCATCCACGCGGGCCATGTCATCCAGCTCCGTGGGCACCGCCGACATGAATCCTTCGAGGATCCACACCGCGAGCGGAACCGTAAAGAGACAATGGGCAAGCGCAACCGCCAGCGGCGTGTCAAACAGGCCAACCGATGAGTAGAGTTGAAAAAACGGCACAAGAAACACTGCCGGCGGTGCCATACGGTTGGTAAGGAGCCAGAAGAACAAGTGCCGATCGCCCAGGAAACGATAGCGCGAGAACGCGAACGCGGCCGGAAGTGCGACCGCCACCGAAAGTAGCGTGTTGATAGCAACATACTGAAGAGACGTAGCGAACGCCCCGTACCACACAGGGTCCTGAAAGATCTTTCGGAAGTTGTCCAGCGTGAGCTCACCAACCCGAGGCAGCAACGCTTCCGGAGAAACGATGTCCTGATTCGTCTGCAGCGACATAACCAGCAGCCACAGAAGCGGTAACGCAAGGTAGGCGCAGTACAGCGCAAGAATCACAGCCGCGCCGCGTATGCGTGGAGGAGCACCATGTGCGGCTATCGAATCCGTCACGACTCATCTTCCACGTGAACAACGGCGTTATAGAATGCCCAACTCAGAATCAGCACGAGCAGAAAGTACAACACCGAAAACGCGGCCGCCCGGCCCAGGTCGAACTGCCCTACCGCCATGATCGTGAGATGCTGGCTCAGAAACGTTGTGCTGTTCCCCGGCCCTCCGCCGGTTAGAACAAAGGGTTCGGTATAGATCATCAGGCTGTCCATTAATCGCAGCAACACCGCAATCACCAGAACGGCTCGCAGCCGCGGCAACTCTATGTGCACGAACGTCTGCCACCGGCTCGCACCGTCCAGCTCGGCAGCCTGATAGAACGCTTGGGGTACGGAGGCCAGGCCCGCATAACTCAACAGCACCACAAGCGACGTCCAATGCCATACGTCCATCAGAAGAACCGTAAGCCAAGCGCTCGTGGGTGACTGGGTGTAGTTGTACGCAATGCCCAATGCATTCAATCCCGCGCCCAGCAAGCCGATATCAGACCGCGCGAACAGTTGCCAGACCGTGCCAACAACGTTCCACGGTACGAGTAACGGAACGGCAAGAAGAACAAGCAGCACTGGTACGAAACGGGCGCCAGAGCCGCGCGGCAGACTTCTCGCGATCAGCACGCCCAACGGAATCTCTATGATCAACACGCTGGCGCTGAACAGGAGCTGGCGAACGAGCGCACCGCCCAATGCCGGATCACGCAGAATCTCGCGGTACCATTCCAGACCGACAAAAATGCGATTGTTCGTGTCGAATATGTCCTGAACGGAGTAGTTCACAACCGTCATCAGCGGCAGCACGGCGCTGAACGCGACGAGGACCAATACCGGCACCACGGCCAGCCACGCGCGATTGTCGAAACGCCGCCTCACGTTTGCAGCAACCCCTCGCGCAGCCGCCGTCCGTCACGGAACAGCAGCAGCCGCGCTGGATCCACCCGCAACGCCGCAGACCCGTCCGCGTTCAGGTTCGACAACCGCGCACGCACCCGCAATCGATGGTTCTCGCACGTTACCTCCGCTAGCCCTTCCACTTCGCGTTCATCTGCACCTGTGGGATACAGATCCGCGATCTCAACCAACAGTGTGTGTGACGCTGCGCCTTCGGACTCCTCCGGCACCGGCGCTGGGTCCAGTACCGCCCATTCCGGCCGAAAGCCGATTGTGACGTCGCCATCGGATACAAGGGTTTTCGCGAAAGCCTGCGCACCGACCCGCATAACGCCCGCATTGATACGCGCATCAACGAAGTTCATCTGAGGCGAGCCGACAAAGCGGGCAACCACTGCGTGGTCCGGACGGGCGTACAGCGTTTCCGGCGACGCCGTCTGAACGATCTGCCCACCGCTCAGCACGCTGACCCGGTCGGCGAACGTAAGCGCCTCGGTCTGATCATGCGTAACCAGCACCATCGTGATACCACGATCGCGTTGCAGAGACTTCAACGCGGCGCGAACGCGCCACTTTTCACTCGGGTCAACCGCCGTCAGCGGTTCATCGAGGAGAATCACGTGCACATCGTTCCGCACGGTTGCACGCGCGATCGACACCAGTTGTTTCTGTTGCAGCGATAGCTCGGCCGGTACGCTGGACAACAGTGGTTGCAGGCCGAACCGCTCGGCCACGTCCAGAACCCTCCGGCGGCGCTCCTCCACCGTGATACCCCGGTTCCGCAGCGCAAAACCAAGGTTGTCGGCAACGTTCAACCGCTCGTAGAGCACCGGAAACTGAAATGCCTGAGCAATGCCCCGGTCCCTCGGACGCACACCGCGTACCGAATGCCCGGCGATGCATACCTCACCCTGTTGCAGCGGCAGGAGACCGGACAACAGGTTGAGCAACGTGGTCTTGCCCTCTCCCGACCCGCCCAGCAACGCATGGACCTCGCCGGCACGCACGTCGAGCGATAGATTCGACAAGGTTGGCCCCGGCGCGCCCCGATACCGATAGGTAACGTCAGAGGCCTGAACGCTCAAACACCAAACTCCAGAACATTCCCGCGGCGCGCCGACAGTTCGATGACGGCACCGTCGGCCACGGGATGAAGCCCGTCGCGCTTGGCAACCCAGGGCAACCCTTCAACGTCGCAATGCAAGTAGGTTTCCCCGCCGTTGAGCTCGCACGCCGTAACCGTACCGCTGAAACGAACGTCACCATCATCCGCGTCGCCCCAGCGCACGTGCTCCGGTCGCAGGTAATGCGTTCGCCCATTCGCGCGCCAGCAATTGAGACCGGGATCGCTCATCAGTTCAGCTGCGGCGGGCGACACAGGTGCACGATAAACGTCGAGCGTACCGCCCTGCTGAATGCAGGCACCCTCGTCCAGCAGCACCACCTGATCCGCCAGTGCAAACGCTTCCCGCGCATCGTTGCTGGTATAGAGCACGGCCATACCGCGCTCGGTACTCAGCCGTCGAATTTCCCGACGCAACGCGTCGCGCAGGTTGTAGTCGAGATTAACCAACGGCTCATCCAGCACCAGAACGCGCGGCCGTTGCGCCAGGGCGCGTGCTATCGCCAATCGTTGCTGCTGTCCTCCCGACAGCTCGGCCGGGTACCGAGTCAGCAGGTCCCCGAGTTGGACCTGATCCGCAATGCCGCGAACGGTGACGTCGATATCCGTTTTCGTCGCACCCGCCGCGCGCAACGGTGACGCGATGTTGTCGAAGACATTCAGGTTGGGATAGTTGACGAACGATTGAAACACGAGGGCAACCGGGCGTTCCCGCGCCGGGCGCGGCGTCACGTCATCCCCATCGATCCGGATTACGCCAGACACGAATGCTTCGAGTCCTGCGATAGCGCGGCACAACCGGCTCTTACCGGAACCACTGCCACCAAGCACCACCGTAACCGAGCCGGCCGGCACCATCAGCGAAAACGCCGGCCGGCGCCCGTGCAGTTGGACAGCTTCGAGTTCGAGCGGTGCTACGGACATTGCCGAAGGGTAAAAGAAGCCCGCTCACCCCGCCAGCCAACCTCTGCCACCTGCACCCGGCCTTGTTGCCCGTGCAATAATTCGCCGCATGGCCGAAGAGCGTTTTCAGATCTTCGAACGCGATGGATCTCCTGCAGGTCGAATGGTGGGCAGCGCCCGCCGCAGCGATGTGCACCGCCACGGCTATTGGCACCGATCCGCACACGTTTTCCTGTTCGATTCTCTTGGGCGCCTGCTGATTCAACATCGCGCCGCTCACAAGGATCTGTATGCCGGTCTCTGGGACTACAGCGTGGGCGAACACCTGCAACCGGGCGAAACGTTTCTGGACGGTGCGTTGCGCGGCTTAGTCGAGGAGCTCGGTGTGCACGGCGTACCGCTCGAGCCCGTTGGCGAGAGCCGCTGGACTGAGCAGACAGATGCGAAACTCAACATACGGGATCGTGAGATTCAGCAGGCGTTCCGCGGTGTGTACGATGGACCGGTACACCCCGATCCGGGCGAGGTTGCCGGCGTCGCCTACGCGTCCCGCGACAAACTCACCGAGCTGCTAACGCGTTCTCCGGAGAGCCTTACTCCCTGGTTTGCCCGGGATCTCGAGGTGTTCGGGCTAGTCGACACCTGAGCAGAGGTTTGCCAGCAGCGCGTGCCACTGTGCAACGACCGTGACCTCTGAAAAACATTCCACGCTTTGCCGCGCCGTTGCCGCTCGAGCCGCGCGCTCCGCGTCGTCGGCCATCGCTTCACCCAGCGCAGCCGTCAATGCTGCCTTATCGTCCGGAGGTACGAGCCAGCCGTTCTCACCGTCACGCACCATTTCACGGACTCCCGTGGGACAGTCGAACGCAACCACCGGGAGACCCGCGGCCAGCGCTTCGAGCAGCACGTTCGGAAATCCTTCAAATCGCGACGACAGTACGAATAGTTCTGCCCGCTCGTACCAATCGGCCACGTTTCCGGCAACGCCGGGTAACACAATACTGGCATCACTGCCGGTATCGCGCGCGTCGGCGGCAAGCGCCTGCAGGCGTTCGCGCTCAGGACCTTCCCCCAGAATTACGAGCATCCAGTCCGGCGCGCACGCCTGGCGAAACGCCGGTATCAGCCGATCGAATCCTTTCTGTGGCATGAGCCGCCCAATCGCAAGCAGCACCTTTGTTGGCCCGTGGGCTCGATCCGTACCCTCACTGGCCGCGTTGACGATCGACTCCGGTAAAACCTGCGAATCCATAACTGCTGGCGCGGCCCAAACGCAGTTGGGGATGACCGTAACCCCATTGATCCCCGCGTTCTCTCGGAGCCACTCAGCTGACCGCGAGGTCTGCGCTACCACCGCGTGCGCCGCAGGGTAGGTCCGGTTACGCAACCACTCCCACACAATGCCCTGCGGGGCCGACGGCGGGTGGACCCGCTCGGACACCACAACCGGAACCCCTCGCCGCCGGGCCGCGAGCAGCGCCAGTACGTTCACCCGCGTCGTCAGCGCGACTACAACCTGCGGATCGTACTCGTCGACAACGCGGCGCAACGCCCGCACACGGCGCCAATTGTTCAGCACGCCGGAGAGCAGGTTACCGCTCTCGCGCTGCAACCCCAGTGAAAACCGCGTAGCCGTTGCCGGCAGTGGATAGAAGTCTCTGTCTGTTCCCGCCACCGTCGCAATGGCAACCTGCCAGCCGCGTTCCGCGAGCCGAGACGCCAGTTCGACGCAGGTGCGTTCGGCACCGCCGTGTCCCAGACTGGGAACCACAAACAGAACGCGTCGCCCAGCAATGCCCGGAGTCGAGACGCTGTCGCTTTCCACGCGAGCGCGCTCAGCCACCCGCGCGCGTCCCTCCGGGCAACCAGGCCTGAAACACGAGCACATCCCAAAGATACGCGCCCCAATCCGCGCGACCGCTCAGGTGCGCGTCACGACAGGCTATGATTTCCGCCGGATCGAACAAGCCGGATCGCGCCAGACTCGATTCCGAAAGCAGATCCACACACCAGTCCCGCAGCGGGCCACGCAGCCACGCATCGATAGGGACGCCAAAGCCCTGTTTCGGCCGTTCCAGCAGCTCGCGCGGCACGTGCCGGAACACGGCCCGACGCAGCAGCAACTTGTCGTTGCGATCGTCGCGCACCAGCGACTCCGGCAGTGTCATGCAGAATTCGGCAAGCCTGTGATCCAGCAGTGGTACGCGCGCTTCGAGGCTCACCGCCATGCTCGCGCGATCGACCTTCGTAAGAATGTCGTCCGGCAGGTACCCATGCACGTCGAGCCAACTGGCTTTACGCCAGTCCGGAACCTTCGGCGGACGGTGCACCGCGTCCGAATACACACTCGGCGCTTCGTGGCTGCCCGGTACCAGACGTTCCGGGTGCTTCCACAACGACATCAACAGCTGGTAGAGGTCCATGTCGGACCCCGCGCCGATCAATACCGCAAGGTTGTCCAACCGTTCAGTGAGTGGGCGGCCGGGCGTGCTGAATCGTGCAGGTGCGTGTGGCGCCAGTCGCGCCGCGAGATCCGACCTCAACACGCGCGCGACCATGGCGCGCACCGGACCGGGCCAGGGCCTGCGCAGACGCTTCAACCGGTCCAGCAGCCGATAGCGCCGGTAGCCGCTGAAGAGCTCGTCGCCCCCATCCCCCGACAACGCAACAATGACGTGCTCACGCGCGATGCCACATACCAGCAGGGTCGGCAGCAGGGAGCTGTCGGCAAAGGGCTCGTCGAGCACGCTCGGTACCCGGTCGACGACGCCCAGCAGATCCCGTTCACTGACGTAGCGCGCATGGTGTTCAGTACCCAGGTGTTGCGCCACGGCCGCCGCGTGCGGAGCTTCATCGTGCGCCGCGCTGTCGAACCCCATCGTGAACGTCTTGATCGGCGTGCCCAGGTGCTGCTGCATCAGTGCGCATACGTACGTGGAATCGATTCCACCGGAGAGGAAGGCACCCACCGGAACATCTGCGCGCGTTCGGCAGGCCACCGCATCCAGTGCCAGTCGCTCGAACTCGTCGACTGCTTCCTGGCAGTCGCCGCGGAACGTCGCGACCTTGTTCGCAGTTAGCTGCCAGTACCGGCCAATATTCGGCCCCTGAGCGTGGCCGGTGGCGTCCACCGAAAACTCCGCGATACAGCCCGGGCGCAACTTCTGCACGCCCTCGTAAATACTCGCCGACCCCGGAATGAACCGCAGGCGCAGATAGGCCGCCAACGCATCGCGATCGAGTCGCAGCGAGTTACCGAACACCACATGCATTGCGGAGAGTTCGGACGCAAATACGAGACGCCCGTCCACATTGCCGTAGTACAGCGGTTTGATACCAAGCCGGTCCCGGGCCAACCACAACTTCCGGTCCTTCCGGTCGAACACGGCAAGGGCAAACATACCTACCGCACGCTCCAACGTCCGCGCAACGCCGAATTCGGCGATCGACTCCAGTAACACCTCCGTGTCCGACGTACCCCGAGGCGCAAAGTTCGTGATGCGCGCAGCTACATCGGCGGCGTTGTACACCTCGCCGTTGTACGCCATCACAAAACGCTCATTGCGACTCATCATCGGTTGGTGACCCGCCATGGAAAGGTCGACGATCGACAACCGACGATGACCGAGCGCTACCCCGTTTTCCAACCAACTACCGGCGTCGTCGGGCCCACGGTGTGTGAGTCGGTCCCGCATCCGCTCGAGTTCATTGTCGAGTGTGTGCGCGTTGGCACCCACAATGCCCACCAGACCGCACATCAGGTCAAGTCCCTGTAATTCATTGGTTTATCATAATCGTCTGCACCCAGCGGATGCGTGATCCTACACTCGATGTCAAGCTTTCAGACCCGTTAACGTGCATTCACGGCCCCATGTGACACTGCTGATCGGCTCGCTGCGGGCGGGCGGCGCCGAGCGGCAGGTGAGCTACCTGGCCTCCGGCCTCGTCGAAGCGGACCACGCCGACGTTACGGTAGCCTTGATCGACCGCGATGCGCCTGTCGCCTACCCGCTGCATCCGGAGGTGCGCGTCGTGCGTCTTGGCCGAGCTACGGTGCCCGGCCTGTTTCGCGCATGGTGGACGCTCCGGCGTGCAGCCCGTGACACAGACGTGCTATGCAGCTTCATGGACCTGGCAAACCTGCTCAGCGCGCTAACCCGCTCGCCCGCGCGTCGCGTGTGGAGCGTGCGTACCGACCGTGCGGCAACCGGTTGGAAGTCGCGCATCATACTGCGTGCTGCAACGGCATGCTGGCGCCGCGCGGACGCCTGCATCGCGAACTCACCCAGCGGCCGCGCATTCTACCAGCAGCTTGGCGTCCGGCCCGAGCAGTTCGACGTTTTACCGAACGCAGTGGACACCGCGCAGTTCGCACCTGATGACCACAGTGGCTCCGCAATCCGCCGCGAGCTGAACATTCCGCCTGACGCAGTGGTGGTCGGCTCGATCGCGCGCGCACATCCCGACAAGCGCCATGACCTGTTGGTAGACGTATTCAGAACGCTTCGGCCACGCATCCAGAAACTGCACCTGCTGGCCGTGGGTGCAGGCATTCCGGATCATCCGGACCTGCGAGCCGCAATGCAGCAGCCGGAGTTCAGCGGACGTGTGCATCTTCTTCCGGCAAGGACCGACGTGGCCGCGGTCATCAACGCCTGCACGACCGTGGTGAACCTGTCAGATCGTGAGGGATTTCCCAACAGCGTGATGGAAGCCATGGCCTGTGGCGTACCGTGCGTTGCAACGGACGTGGGCGCAACCCGAGATCTGCTCGAAGGCGTGGGTGACGTCATTGCGCCGGGCGACGTTCGCGCCGCTTCAACTGCAATCGAACGCATCATCGACCAACCCGCCCGTGCCGCGGAACTCGCGCAAGCGGCGAGAGAGCGGCTACTAGAGACCTATGCGCCCCCGCGCGTCTGCGAGGAGTTTGCGGGGCTTATTCTCCAGCCTCGCCGATCATGACTGGTGCAAAGACCGATCCACGTACCTCTGTGTACATCAAACCGCGAGGGCCTGTCGCTGGCACGCAATCTATCCTCTTTCGTTGATGCGATGAACAAAATGGCCGAGTATTCGCAGTGGCCGGAGATTGTCGAGACTACACCACCAATACTCTGGGCACCGAACAAAACCCCGAACCGCATCACGAATCTGCGCTCTCATTTAGGCTGAGTGGCAAACGTTCACAGTTGTAGACGAGACAAAAAATCTACACTCATTACGTCAACATTCCGCAACAACGCCGTAGGAAATAAATTGCTACGCAGCGGGTTAGCAAGCGCCTCCATTCAAGCGTTAAATCGCCTCATCACGCTATTGATCGCAATTCTGTTGGCGCGTACGTTGGGCTCGGAAGGCTACGGAATCTATGCCTTCGTCGTGACAATCATGGGATTGTCGATGGTAGTAGCCGAGGCGGGAGTTCCTGCGCTACTCATGCGCGAAGTGGCCGTATCGCAAAGCAAAAGCGAGTGGAGCGTATTGCGCGGGACACTTCTACGCGCAGGCCAGTTCGTCGGATCAATCTCTACGAGCTTGTCGCTGATAGGCCTAGCCGTATTGTGGTCACTGGAGCAGCATCTTCCACGCCCCACATTTCTCTCCTTTGCCCTGATGCTCGCGGTCCTACCTCTTAACGCGCTAAACCGAACAATCACCCATGCCATAAAAGGGCTGCAACGCGTGATAGTGGGCCAGTCGATGGAAAGCGTCGCACAGCCCGCGGCACTGCTGTTGACGATCGCTTCGTTGTTCGTCTTCTTCCCCACCACTAGGGAACCGCAATACGCGATGCTCGGACAACTAGTAGCCGCCATACTGATGCTTACTATTAGCTTCGTAGCCCTATACGGCATGCTACCAACGAGCGTAATCCAAGCGAGACCGGCGTATCACAATCAGAAATGGCTGAAGAGCCTGCTGCCGTTCACGTTGATTGGCGGAGCTGGCATCCTCAATAGCAACATCGATATCTTGATGCTAGGCTACTTTCGCGACGCTGAGGAAATAGGCGTCTATCGAGTGGCGATGCAGGGTGGAGCATTGGTGGTCTTTGGTCTTCAAGCAACCAACACGGTTGTCGCGTCACGTTTCGCACGTCTGTATGCCCAAAACGATATGCCGCGACTTCAGAGCGTCGTTATCTCGGGTGCGCGCATGGCTCTTCTGTTCGCGCTGCCTGTCGCGCTTGCTTTCGTCTTTGCTGGCGACCGCATCGCTGGCTGGGTATTCGGTGTCGAATTCGAGCGCGCGCATTGGCCACTCGCCATTCTTTCGCTGGGTCAACTGGTAAGCGCGGCTTTTGGATCGGTCGGGTTTCTTCTAAATATGACCGGCAACGAAGCTGTTGTCTCCAAAACACTTTGGCAAACCGTTGTGCTCAACACGTTGCTGAACCTTATTCTCATCCCGACCCTCGGTATGGTGGGCGCCGCTATCGCATCAGCGGTTAGCCTGAGCCTATGGAATGCATTGCTCTTTCGCTACGTACGGTCGAGGCTGGGGCTCAATTCAACGGCCTTCGGCAAATCTGGCGCATGAAAACACCAAACCTGTTCATTGTGGGAGCCCCCAAATGCGGCACAACCTCAATGTCGTCGTGGCTGTCAACTCATCCACGTGTGTATATGTCGCCGGTGAAAGAGCCACAACATTTCTGCTTTGACTTTAGTTATCAGGAATATCGAGACCCCGAGAGATACCGGGCGCTCTTTGACGAGGCAACTTCGTCGCATTCGGTAGTGGGAGAGGCGTCGGCAACGTATTTGCTTTCTAGAACCGCAATTCCCGCAATTGAGAAATCCATACCCGACGCAAAATACATTGTGATGCTTAGAAATCCCGTGGAAATGGCACCTTCTCTACATGAACAGATGGTGTTCGATTGCATCGAAGATGAAACTGCCTTCGACTGCGCATGGAATTTGATTCCGCAGCGTCGCCTGGGTAAGCGCATCCCTGCCGCATGCCGTGAGCCGACATTTCTAGATTACGAGACCGCCTGCCGCCTAGGAGAACAGCTAGACCGATTGCTAACTTTTGTTCCGCGAGATCGCGTATTCCCAGTAGTTTTGGACGACCTCAAGAGTAATCCACGCGACGTATGGCTGAACCTGCTGGCATTTTTGGAGATCGATGACGATGGGCGTCGGATCTTTCAGGCGCAGAACGAAGCCAGAGAGGCGCGGCTGAAGATCTTACGTCAGGCGATGAACGGATTTTCGCGTTGGCGGACTAGCTTGGGTTTGCCAATGCCAGGCTTCGGCTTCTTGAGCACGATCACCCGCTGGAACACGCGCATCCGCACGCGCCCGGAACTGAAGCCGTCTGTCAGACGAGAATTGGTCGAGTCGTTTAGCGACGATGTCCTACACCTAGGAGATTTGTTGAGCAGAGACCTTGGTCATTGGCTTGAATAGGAGCTCTAACCGAGAATCGCAAGAATGGATCAGGACAAAATTTGGGAGTTGTATCAAAACGACTCCGCACTCAAGTTGGTGGGTTGTAAAGACCATGGGCGCGTCGCCTTCATTGCGCGGCACGTGCCAGCGTCCGCCAGCGTACTGAATATCGGCGTCGGCGTTGGAACGCTCGAACGAATGCTCACGGCAAGTGGAAACGACATCTATAGCTTGGATCCGAGCCAAACATCCATCAACCGTCTGAGAACGGAATTGCACCTCGGGGATAAGGCGAAAGTTGGGCGAGCAGAAGAAATACCGTTTGCGGCTAGATCGTTCGACTGCGTAATAATGACGGAAGTCCTTGAGCATCTCACAGACGAAACACTAGCCCGCGCGTTGGATGAGGTGCGCAGAGTGCTGAAACCGAACGGGACATTTCTCGGGAGTGTGCCTGCGGATGAAGATTTGGCCGACAACCTCGTAGTGTGCCCAAACTGTGCAGAACGCTTCCACCGATGGGGACATGTTCAAAGCTTCGATATGGCAAGGTTGTCATCCCTACTAGCAGACAAGTTTCACGGCGCGAACGTGAAGCGCGTAGTGTTTGGCGATTTTAGTCGTTTGAACTGGAAGGGAAGGATTAGTACCTGCGCTCGAATGTTTCAGGCGAACATTCTCAATCGCAAGGGATCTAATCAGAATTTCTATTTCGAGGCATATATGTCGGGCTGATGATCGGTGGCGAGTCGAGGTTCCTGTGAACAGACTCACTACCCAGTCGTTACTAAAACAACCCCAGCTGCCGGTCATCGCCGATCACCCGTGAGAACTCGAGCCGCATCGTACTGAGTACCGGTTCCGCAACCGGACGAATCTGTTTCTGCACGTAGTGTTCGCGGTCTAAGGGCGCAGTGATATTGTCCAGAGGTTCGGGGCCGGACTCGGTAACGACGTAGGCGACGATGCGGTCCGGTGCAGATCTGGACTTTCTGGCCGCGGCCACATGGGGCGGCGTATTGGCCGTGTATTCCGCTAATGGCTTTCGCAAACCCTTCCGGTACACAAGCTGCTCGTCCATCCGCCCCGCGCGCACATCGTCGACGACCCGACGCAGGAAGTCCTCGACACTATCGGAAGACTCGGTTCCAAAGAGCCTCGCAAACAGCTCCCGCTGCACCATCTTCGCAAGGTCGGTCCAATCCCTGCGCACAACCTCCATGCCTACAAACTCCACGCGCCCGTCCACCACGCCCGCGTAGCGCTTGCGAGCGCCTGCCGACGTACCCCGCATAGAAGGTAGGTACAGTTGCTGGTACAGCTTCTCGAACTCCAGTTCCAGGCGGCTGTCAACGTCCCAGGTGGAGCGCACGTAGCTGGATACGTTCCGATTCAGCTCGGCCGCCAGCGCCCGACCAGTCGCCTCGGGATCTTGGCCGCCGGAAAGCACGAACACACTGTCGGTGTCACCGTACAGCACGCGATAGCCGCGAGATTCGAACCACTGGCGCGTCCAGTCCAGAAGGTGGCGACCCTGGCCGGTAATTGCATTGGCAATATGCGCGTTGTAGAACCGGCATGCGGGCGTTCCAAGAACCCCATAGAACGAGTTCATAAGGATCTTTATTGCCTGCGAAGCAATGGCATCACCATCGCGCTTGGCCTGTTCCCTCGCCGGAAACAGCTCATCGAGCATACCGGGAAGAATTGCTGCATCCCGCTTGAAGCCAACAACTCCGTCCAGCCGTATCAGCTCACGTTCACGATCACGAGCCGTCCGGGGCTGTTGCAGATCCACGAAGCCCAACGGGTCGATGTTGAAGGTTCGTATGATGCTGGGGTACAGGCTCTTGAAATCGAACACCCAGACGTCATTGTAGATTCCGGGCTCCGGTTCAAACACCTGCCCCCCGGCCTGAGCGACCCGTGCACCCGCCGCCGGCGCACGAACCGTCGGCGCAACGATGCGCCGCTTACCCAGCTCACTCAAATACAGGAAGTCGAACGATGCAATGCTCGCCGCGACGCGATCCGGCGTCATGCCCGTAAGCCGGCTTCGCGCAAACGCGAGCGGCACCAGATCCAGTTCATCGACGATCTGGTAAGCGAGCCGGGCATCCGTACGCGCGTATTCGCAGAACGACGCCATGTCGTTTTGATACCGATCCAGTATCGCATCGGCCCGGTCGCCGCCTTCGATCGTTTTGCCTTCGCCCAGCACAGAGCGCGCAACAGTATCCAGCGAATAGGCTTCCATCCGGATGAAGGCACCGCGCACGAGATCCATGCCATCAAGCACCACCCGTCCGGGCACGGTCGCATGGCCACTGCCAAAGTAGCCTTGCGCGGCGCGGATGTGCACTGCGCCATCAATGCGGCCCAGCGACAGCGGCACGCGCAGGCGCTCCGCCCGACGCTGCAGCACCGCGAGGTCGAAGTCGACAACGTTCCACCCGGTTAACACATCCGGGTCGAGCGCCTGGACTCTGTCGACAAATCCGCGCAGTAGCGTGCGCTCGTCCGCATAAGCGATCGCTTGTTCCGGGATGGGCTGATCGTTTCGGACAACGAGCACTTCGTCGCATTGGGGTCCGTACAGTGCGATTGCCAACAACCGTTGCGCGCTCGGATCCGTTTCAATGTCGAAGGACAGCACAGCCGGTTGCGCAGCCACCTGCGCGGGTGCAAGCGTCGCGTCGTCAAAAATCCAGTGCACGCGATCGCCGCGCGTCGGTTCGCCGCGTATCTCCAGGCCGTTGCGGATTCCCCGGTCAATCAGGAAACGGTACGCAAAACGCACATCTGCTTCGAAGGTGTCAATGTCGTGCGCGTGGAGTCGGTCCCGCACCGCCGGCGCGTCACCCGGGACCGCGACGTCCACGCGCGCCATCGGTGCGCCTGAGAAGTCCGTGCGATCCGACGCGCGCGTGTGCAGTTCGGGGATGCGTGAATGCGCGCGTTGCAGCGCACTCGATCGAATGTAGAAGTGCGGCGTCTGGCGTGTGTCGCGAAGCAGAAAGGTTTCGCCAGCTTCCGTTTTTCCGAACAGATGCACCACGGGCACGCCCCCCTGTACCCGGTAAGTCGCCTGAAGAAGGTAGCCGCGAATACGCATTCTGACGAAAACTGTACCATGGACACATGGTCTCGCTCGTCTGGTTCCGCAACGATCTGAGAACCCGTGACAACCCTGCCCTGGTTGCAGCCGCTGACTCGGGTAACGAGGTCGTGGCCGTGTTTCTGTTCGCGCCGGACCAATGGCGCGCGCACGAAGTGGCAGACGCCCGAATTGCGCTGTTGCTGCGTTCGCTGGAAAGCCTGAGTAAAAATCTGGAAGTGCTGGGCATTCCCCTGCTGCTGAGGTACGCGCGCACGTTTGCCGACGCGCCTAAGGCCATGGTGCGAGTTGCCCAGAGTATCGGCGCGCGACAGGTCCACGCAAACACGGAGTGGCCGCTGAACGAACGGCGGCGTGACAAGGCCGTTGACCGCGCATTGACTGACGAAGGTATCGAGTTTGCTCTGCACCACGATGGCACGCTCATGCCTCCGGGCAGCGTACGCACCCAGGCGGATGAGCCGTACACGGTTTTCACACCGTTCAAGCGACGCTTTCAGAGCATCTATAGCGAACAACAACCGTTGAAGGCGCCACGCAAAACCGCAACGCCCGACGGCGTAAACGCGTCACGCGTGCCAAAAACGCTGGACGGCATCTCGGCGCAAAGGTTTCACGAATTGTGGCCGGGCGGCGAGCGCGCCGCACATAGCCGTTTGAAGAGGTTCGTGGAGAAACGGGTGCAAGCGTACGACGCCCAACGCGACCGTCCGGACATCGATGGCACAAGCACACTGTCGCCGTATCTGTCGCTCGGTGTGTTGACCGCGCGTCAATGTCTGTGGGCCATTCGCCAAGTCGCCACCCGTGAGGGAGCGCGCACATGGACCAGCGAACTGATCTGGCGCGATTTCTATCGTCACATCATTGCACTGTTTCCGGACGTGAGCCGGGGCCATGCGTTCAACAAAGACCGAGACATCCGCTGGCGCGATGCCCCCGATGAACTCGACGCATGGGCGGAGGGCCGCACCGGCTATCCGCTAGTGGACGCCGCCATGCATCAGCTGTTGAATACCGGATGGATGCACAACCGGCTGCGTATGGTCTCCGCCACGTTTCTCACTAAACATCTGCTGATTGACTGGCGCAAAGGCGAGCGCCACTTCATGCGTCACCTCGTAGACGGCGACTTCGCCGCCAACAATGGCGGCTGGCAGTGGAGCGCGTCCACGGGAACCGACGCGGCACCCTATTTCCGCATCTTCAATCCGGTAACTCAGGCGCGGCGATTCGACCCGCAAGGCGCTTTCGTGAAACGCTGGCTGAAACCATTTCAGGCATTGCAGCGCGCCGATGGCAAACCGCCACCAAAGTTGTTCGAACCATGGCGAAATGGCGGCATTGAGGGCTACCCTCAGCCAATCGTAGAGCACGGGTTCGCGCGCCAGCGCGCCTTGGATGCGTTTTCGTGAATGTGCGGCGCATTGGTCTACTCGGCGATGTGCATGCCGAAGACGCACTCCTCGCGCACGCGCTTGCGTTTCTGCGTACCCAAGATGTCGACGCGATTTTCTGCACCGGCGACCTGGTAGACGGCGAAGGCTGCGTCGACGCCTGCGTGCGCCTGTTGCAGGAGCACGACACCGTTTGCGTGCGAGGCAACCACGATCGGTGGCTGCTCGACAATCGCGTCCGCAATGTACCCGACGCACATCGGCGGGAAACTCTCTCCAGCCAGACCGTCGAGTTTCTCGAAAGCCTACCGAGCCAGGTTGAGTTCCAAACGCCCCTCGGCCCGGGACTCCTGTGCCACGGTGTCGCAGATGACGACCTCGCCAAAGTCTGGCCCGGCTCCAAACGCATGCCGGCCGAGCGCAACGAAACGCTGGACGAAATGCTCGCCTCGAACACGCTGCGTTTCCTGATAAATGGGCATATGCACTACCGCTCCCTCGTATACTTCCAGTCGATGACATTGATCAACGCCGGTACGCTGAAATCGGCGCACAGGCCCGGGTTCAGCATGGTCGACTTCGACCACCAGCGAATCGACGCCTTCGAATTCAGCGATGGTGCATGTACGCAGGTACGCCACCGGCCGCTGGAGCCGCAACCCACACAGCAGGTATGGGCGTCCACTGCGGAGTTTTCGGGCGTGAATGAACCGATCGGCCTCTACCCTCCGGACGCGTTGCCAGTTTAGTGTCCGGTGCCACCCGAATCATCGCCGCCGGCCTGATCCTGGCGCTTGGCTCCGGCGCGACACCGGGTAGCCGAGCTGAACGCGGGGCGTCCGCGGACGCGATGCAAGACGTGCAGCCGACCGCCGAACCCACCACGCAAGGCACCGATTGCGTCATCTTGCTTCATGGACTCGCGAGGTCTGCATTTTCCATGCGCCCGCTGCAGAACGCGCTGATGTCGTCCGGATACTACGTGGTGAACGACGGCTACCCGTCCCGCGACGCCACCGTTGAGGTTCTTGCGCCGGAGGCTATCGGTGCTGCGCGCGCACGTTGCGCGCTCCAGCAGGCGCCCAGGGTGCACTTCGTGACGCACTCCATGGGCGGGATTCTTGTTCGCTACTACCTGCGGCACCACAACATGCCCAACCTGGGGCGCGTCGTGATGCTGGCGCCGCCCAACCGGGGCAGCGAGATCGTGGACAATCTGTCAGACGCGCCGGGCTTCTTGTGGTTGAACGGTCCAGCGGGCGCTCAGCTCGGAACCGGACCGGCCAGCCTGCCGGCCCAGCTTGGCCCGGTCGATTACCCAGTCGGCGTGATTGCGGGTACGCTGACGATCAACCCGATCCTTTCCCAATACCTGCCGAACCCCGATGACGGCAAGGTTTCCGTGGCGCGCACGCGGGTCGAGGGCATGGCCGATTTCATCACGCTACCAACGTCACACCCGCTGATTCTCAGCGACGATGACGCTATCCGTCAGACCCTAGCGTTTCTGGCGCAGGGGCATTTCGACGACGGCGGCGACACCTGAATCTGCTGCCGGGGCGTAGGTGAAGTCACGATATTGTGCGCCGGCTCGGCAGCGAGTACATTCGAGCCGAGAGGAGTAGAGGAGAACCCATGACGTCGCCAACGATACAGATGCCGACCACGTTCAAAGGCAAACAGTACTCAGGAATCTATTCCGTGAACGGCACGCTCGTTATCGCCCGCGTTCCGGGTGTGGGCTCCAAGGCGCGGGAGCTGGAGGGCGAGGAAACCGATATCGCGCAGGACCTTATCAATGAGATTCTGCAGGAGGCGGAACAAAGCGGCATGCTCGACTGGCACAGTTGACCAACCGTAGTTTGGAGTCTCAACCGATCCGCTCGCCGAATCAGCCGACGGTGTCCGGGGACGCAGTCTGCGACGAGCCCGACTTCATCTCCAGTTGACGATGCAGAATCTTCAGAGACTGATTCTGCAGTTCGCGTTCGCGCTCGAGTTCCGCAACGCGCCGCTGCTCGCTTTCCAGGTTGCGCGTAAGGCGCTGCACGCTACTTTGCAGCTCCGCAATGGTCCCATCGCCGCTGGTATCGTTCATTGACGCATCGACCGCGGGTTCCGGTGTGGGCGCGTGGGCCCGTGCACTCGCTTCCTGCAGCTGATCTTTCAACGTTTCAATCTCGAGGTACAACTCGGCAACCAGCGAATCACCGTCGGGCTCGGACTCGGCCGGAACCTCGTTCTCCGTGGTTTGCGCGCTAGGAACTGCCGCTCCCGCCTTCTTTAATGCCAGAAGTTCTTCGTCCCGATCGATCAATCGGCGGTTACGTTCGCGCAGTCTGAGGTTAACCGCCATCAGTTCGTCTTCGCGCTGACGCAGCAACCTGGATTGTTCCTGAACCTGCTCCTCGAGTTTGCGTACCGCAGTTTCCAGTTGGGGTACATGGCTGCGCGCCGTGGAGAGGTCCTTCTGGAACAGATCCTCGCGTTCGGCAAGTCGCGATCGCAGCATGAACCATCCGGCCCCGTAACCGAGCCCCACCGCCAGCGCCAGATACGTGAACATGTGAAAAATAAGATACGTCATGCGGCAGCACCCAGAATGCGCACTTCGATACGACGGTTCCTGTCACGCCCATGGGTCGACAGGTTCTCCGCGATCGGCTGCGCTTCGCCGTAACCTGCGCTCGTTACGTGTGTCTGTGGCGCGCCTTTCCGCAGCATCAGCTTTCGCACCGCCTCGGCCCGCCGTTCACTCAGGCCCAGATTGATGTCGGCATCGCCGCTGCCATCTGTGTGCGCCGCCACTTCCACGACGACGTTGCAGTCCACCACCGTTTTAGCGAGCGCATCGATCACTGCGGCACTGGCGTTGCTCACCTCCGCCCGGCCCTTTTTGAAGCGTATTGGATCGTCGTCGAGTAGTGCGCGAAACCGCTGCTGGCAAACGCCGGCATCACCAACGATCGATAGCTCGTCAATCACTCGGGTAACGCCCCAGATGTCCGCCACCGAATCCAGCGCCGCTTGGGCCTGGGCGCGGTCGTGGGCTGCGCCGGCTACACGTACTTTCTGACCACTGGCCTGAGCCGAATGCCAGTACAGTTCTGAGCCGGCGAGCGCCTGCGCAGACTTGATGGTTAGATCGGCTTCGATGTCACCGGCTTCGCTCGATACCACCAGCAGCAGCAGACACAGGAACAGAGCCCCGGTCGCCGTCGCGATTTCGAACTGAGAAAAATGGAAGTCCATGTGCGCGCGCGAAAATCCTGTAGCGCCCGCATTGTGGCTCACGGTCGGACCAGGGTTTGTTAACCAGTTCTCACCCCGCTCAACTGCCGGGGTTCCGCGATCTGCGGGCTAGAGTCCCCGCAGGCGCGCGTAACGTCGACGTTTGAGCCAGAAGCGCAGGCTCGATTCCAAACGGCGTCCAAGGTGCGGGGGAACATCCTTGTAGTCCTGCTGCACCGGCACAACGTCGGTCAGATCATCGAGCCACGCATCGTCCGATTCATAGCCCAACCGTACCAGCCACTCCACCATTTCCGGATACCGTTCGACCTGGTCTTTGACCCGCGGCAGGTGACTCCGCCAGCCGTCCAGGCGGGACACGTCGAACGGGCGCACGCCGTTCAGCGACATCTGTGCTTTCTCGGATACCTGCTCGGGATGGGGATAGTCCTGGAACTGCCGCTGGCGTCTCAGAAAGGACAACCCACGCTCTATCCTGTGTTGCTCCTCCTGCGGGTATTCCAACAGTGTTTCGTAGCGCACCACGATGCAACGCGGGTGATGCTGCAGACGTTCCAACACCTCAGCATATGCCCGCCAGCGATGGAAACTCGAAAAATAGACGTCGGGTTTCACCGGATGCCTGCTTGTTACCACCGCCCGCGGATCCCTCAGCATGGCAACCAGGTACAGGTTCGGGTCCCGCAGAAAGACGGGCTCAATACGGATCGTGTCCGGTGGTTTCTTCGTTAGATAGACACCGTCGCCTTCCGGCACCGGTACGAAAAGGCTCTGCTCGTGTTCACAGCGGCCGCCAAACGCATAGCATGACCACAGCAGTTCCATCATCAGCGTGGTGCCACTGCGATGGCAGCCCACCACGTGCAAGCGGGTTCGCGTCGACTTCACGCCCGTTGCCACCGATACCGGATATCGCGCAACTGCCAGTCGTAGGTAGCCCACGGATTGGCGGCGCGATCGGCATATCCGAATGCGACGGCGCGAAACCCATGATGTTCATAGAACGCCTGCGCACCCACATTCAGCTGCATGGTGTCCAGTTCCACACTGTCACAGTCCCGCCGGGCGATCTCCAGCAAACGGCTGCCGAGCCCTCTGCGCTGACAGCCAACATCCAGATAGAGCTGTTCGATGAATCCGCTGCGATAGGCCACAAAGCCCGCGAGCCGGTCCGAGCCGGTACACCGGCTCACACACACCGTGCATTCGGGAACCACATGCATCCGGAAGTATCGAAGCTGATCTGCAAACTCGCCGGCATCTGCGTCGGCGGGCGTTTCCGGGATGTTCAGCGCCCGTTCGAAGCTCCTGCGCCACATTCGGATCAACTCAAGGTCACGTTCGGGATCGCGCTCGGCGATAACGAACTCATCCATGGTCGCGCGTACGTCCAAGCTCCAGCTCGTGTTCCCGCGCGAATCGTTGGGCGAGGGTGGCATTCGCTTCGCCCGCCTGTGCCAACGTCGCCAGCGCAGCGTACGCGATCCAGCGCGCAGACACCTCGAAGTAATCACGCAGATCCGCGCGCGATTCCGACAGGCCGAATCCATCCGTACCCAGTACCGTGAAGGGGCGGCGAATCCACGGTGCAACGCCGAGCGGCAGCGCTTTCATGTAGTCACTGGCCGCAACGACGATGCCAGGTTCGTTGGCAAGCACGCGCTCGAGGTAAGGCGTTCGGTCGTCAGTCGGCTCATCCGTCCCACGCGAGCCGTCTGTTGCAGCTGTGTTATCCGAAGCGGCATCCCCGGCACCCGCACGATGCAGATTCGCCCGTTCGCAGCGGATCGCGTCGCGTGCCAACTCGGTGTAGCTGGTAACGCTCCACACGCTCGTGGACACTCCGATCTCGCGCAAGAGTGCCGCGGCTTCTATCACCTCATACATCACCGCACCACTGCCCAATAGATTCACTTTGGCATCAGCCGAGTGGTCGAACGCGTAGATGCCCTTCACGATGCCCTGCGTGACTCCGTCGGGCATTGCGGGCATGCGATACGGCTGGTTGGTTACCGTGATGTAGTAGAAGACGTCTTCCCCCGCCTGATACATTCGGCGGATACCGTCCCGCACCAGTACCGCCACCTCGAACCCGAACGCCGGATCGTAACTGAGCAGATTGGGTACGGTGCTGGCAAGGATGTGCGAGTGGCCGTCCTGGTGCTGCACGCCCTCGCCGTTCAACGTCGTTCTCCCCGATGTACCGCCCAACAGGAAGCCCTTTGCCATCGAGTCACCGCACGCCCAGACCATGTCACCGACTCGTTGCAATCCGAAGATGGAATAGAAGATGTAAAACGGAATCATCGGCAGACCATAGTTGGCATAGGCGGTACCGGCCGCCAGAAAAGACGCCATGGCGCCGGTTTCGCAAATGCCTTCCTGCAGAATCTGTCCGGTGGCGCTTTCTTTGTACGGGGCAATGGTTTCAGCATCCACCGGCCGGTAATTCTGTCCGGCCGGCGAGTAGATGCCCGCTTGCGGAAACAATCCGTCCATACCGAAAGTGCGGGCCTCGTCGGGCACGATGGGCACCACGTAACGGCCGATGGATTTGTCGCGCAGCAGGCGTGACAGCATACGCACCAGCACCATCGTCGTGGACTGCGGCCGCTCGGAACCCTGCAGCTGGTCTGCAAACAGATCCAGTTCTGGGGGCCCGAGCGTCGGTTGCACCGTGCTTCGTCGCGGCAGGAAGCCGCCGAGTCGTTCCCGCTGCGCAACAATGTAGCGGTGTTCGTCGGAGTCTTCCGGCGGTTTATAGAACTCCGCCGCCGCAACCTGCTGGTCGTTCAACGGAATGTTCAAGCGCTTCGCGAGCGCGCGCCGTTCCTCTTCGTTGAGAACCTTCTTCTGGTGCACCGTATTGCTACCAGCCGTGCCGCGCCCCAGACCATCGCCCTTCACGGTCTTCATCAAAATGACGCAGGGTTTGCCGGTAACCGCGGCCGCCTGAGCGAACGCCGCGTACACTTTCTTATGGTCCTGGCCACCGCGCTTGATGCTGCGAATCTCTTCGTCCGTGAGCGTTTTCATCAGTTCGCGCAAGTCGGGTGTGTTCTCCACCCAATGTTCGCGAACGAAATCTCCGGGGGAGACCGTGTACATCTGGTAATCACCGTCCACGGCCTGTTCCATGCGTGCCTGCAACACGCCGTTGGAGTCGCGCGCGAACAGTGGATCCCAGCCCTCGCCCCAGATCACTTTGATCACATGCCAGTCGGCTCCGCGAAACGAACGTTCCAGTTCCTGAATGATCTTGCCGTTGCCGCGCACCGGCCCGTCCAACCGCTGCAGGTTGCAGTTCACGACGAAAACCAGATTGTCCAGCTCCTCCCGACTCGCAACGTTGATCGTACCCAGCACTTCCGGTTCGTCCGCTTCGCCGTCGCCAATGAACGTCCAGATTTTGCCGCCGTTGTCCGGCTTCAAACCCCGGTGCTCCAGGTATTTCGCAAAGCGCGCCTGATAGATGGCGCTGGGCGCAGACAGACCCATGCTGGCCGTCGGCATCTGCCAGAATGACGGCAACCGTCGGGGGTGCGGATACGACGGGAGACCGCCGCCGTCGGCGAGTTCCCGGCGGAAGTTCGCAAGCTGTGTGCGTGACAGTCTGCCTTCCAGGAACGCACGGGCATACACACCCGGCGCTGTGTGTGCCTGGAAGTGCACCTGATCACCACCGTACAGATCGCTCGAACAGCGGAACACATGATTGAAGCCGACTTCCATCATCGTGGCCGCCGAGAAATAGGTGGCAATATGACCACCTACGTCGGCGCCGCTGTCGAACGCCTGCTGCACCATCGCGGCCGCGTTCCAGCGCATGATGTTCTCGATCCGCAGCTCCAGACCTATGTCGCCGGGATAGGCCGGCTGATCGGTCAATGCGATCGTGTTCTTGTAGGGTGTGTTCAGCGTCGCTTCGGTGAACACCGCACCCTGACGACTGAGGTGCGTGTGCAGCCGCCGCACGAGTTCCTTTGCATGGGCTTCGCCACGGTGACGCAACACGTCGTCGATCGCGTCGAGCCATTCCTGCTGCTCGTCGCTCCAGTAATCATCCACTTGAGCCATGCCCGAACGGTACGCCAAAGCAGGCCGGCGAACCAGCGTGCGACAGCGCCATTCTGCTACACTTCCCGCCTTTCCGAGGGGGAGAAAACTCATGCAGGCATTCCGGTACCGCACACTATTCGCAGCATCCTTCATCGTGCTGTTTGCAGGTTGTTCCCGCGATTCCACCGAAAGCGCATCTGTCGACCCGGCGGCTCCAGCGGCAGAAACCGCGCCTGCGGTGCCACGTGCGAAAGTCGTTCGTGATGCAACCAACTCGCTCGACGGCGCGCGCATACTCAAAGCAGACGCCGAGCCCGGCAACTGGCTGGCGCATGGCCGCACCTACGATGAGCAGCGATACAGCCCACTCGAAGAGATCACAGTAGAAAACGTTGCCGATCTGGGCGTTGCGTGGTTCTGGGATACCGACACCACCCGAGGCCTGGAGGCAACCCCCATCGTCGTGGACGGCGTGATGTTCTCTACCGGCAGCTGGTCCGTGGTATGGGCGCACGACGCAGCGACCGGCGAACTTCTCTGGAAACACGACCCGGAGGTACCCCGCGACTGGGCAAAGTACGCCTGTTGCGACGTCGTTAACCGCGGCGTGGCCGTTTGGAAAGGCCGCGTCTACTCGGGCACGATCGACGGCCGTCTGATCGCGCTGGATGCAGGAACCGGCGAGGTGGCGTGGGACGTGAAGACGGTACCCGAAGGTAAGCCATACACCATTACCGGCGCTCCGCGTGTTGTGAAAGACATGGTCGTCATCGGTAACGGCGGCGCCGAGTACGGGGTACGCGGGTACGTGACAGCCTACGATACCGCTACCGGCGCGCAGAAGTGGCGCTTCTATACGGTGCCCGGCGATCCATCGAAACCTTTTGAAAGTCCGGCAATGGAGCACGCGGCGAGCACCTGGCGCGGCGGCAAGTGGTGGGAAGTCGGGGGCGGCGGTACCGCCTGGGATTCGATGGCCTACGACGCCGAGCTGAATCTGCTGTATGTGGGCGTCGGGAACGGCTCGCCCTGGAACCGCTACACCCGGAGTCCGGGCGGCGGCGACAACCTGTACCTGTCGAGCATCGTCGCCATCAACCCGGACGACGGCAGCATGGCGTGGTACTACCAGACGACCCCTGGGGATACCTGGGACTACACCGCCGTGCAGCACATGATTCTGGCCGACCTCGAGATCGATGGGGAAACCCGAAAGGTCATCATGCAGGCACCGAAAAACGGGTTCTTCTACGTGCTGGATCGCACCAATGGCGAGTTTATCTCCGCGGAAGCCTACGTGCCGGTGGACTGGGCGACCCACGTCGACCCGGAAACCGGACGGCCAGTCGAGAATCCGGAAGCACATTACGCCAACGACCCGAAAGTGATTCGCCCTGCGCCTTACGGCGGACACAACTGGCACCCGATGACCTACCACCCGGGTACCGGCCTGGTGTACATCCCGGTACTGGACCTGCCGTTCAAGTACGGTCAGGACAACGCATTCAAGTACAACCCCACCGAATGGAACACGGGCGTCGACTTCGCGCACACGATTCCGTCGAAGGATCCGGACGAGTTGCTGGACGCGCTACGCGACATCAAAGGTTATCTGGCAGCCTGGGATCCGATCGAACAGAAGGAAGTGTGGCGGGTGCAGCACGCGATGAGCTGGAACGGCGGTTTGCTGTCCACCGCGGGCAATCTGGTTTTTCAGGGACGAGCCGACGGCAAGTTCGCTGCCTACGCCGCCGACACAGGCGAACTTGTCTGGGAGTCTCCGGTAGGCGTCGGCATCATTGCCGCCCCCGTCAGCTACTCGGTAAACGGTGAGCAATACATCGCCGTGCTCGCCGGCTGGGGCGGCGCATACGCGCTGGCATCGGGCGTTCCCCGGCACCGTTCCAATGTGCTGAGCGAAGGGCGCATCCTCGCGTTCAAGCTGGGCGGTAACGTGGCACTACCCGAGGTGAAGGTCGCCTATATGGATGTCCCGGAGCCGCCCGAGGGCATCAAAGGCACCGACGAGCAGATCGCGCACGGCGAGAAGCTGTATCACCAGTACTGCTCCGTCTGTCACGGCGGCGGCCTGGTGTCCAGTGGTCCGCTGCCGGACCTGAAGTACGCAAGCGCTCAGACGCACGCCGCCTGGGACTCGATCGTTCGCCGCGGTGCGTTCACCGGCAAAGGCATGCCCGGCTTCGACCACGTGATCTCGGAACAGGGCGCCGCCGATATTCAGGCGTACGTCGCCGCCCACGCGCGTGCAACGATCGCGCTCTGCGAGAGTGAGTACCGCAAGAACTACCCCGAGCTGATGGACTCCGCCTGTACCAGAGCATCGACTACAGCGGGTCAGTAAACGCTCACTAACAAATTCGTGGAGGTGTAACGCATTCGTTACACCTCCGTGACCAACGGTCGCGATTCGTCGGAGTTTTTTACACTCGACCTCACGTATGTGGCGCAAGGCCCTGTTTTATGCGGCATTGCCGACTTGGCACGATATCTGCCTCCTCTGATGAACGAATGCAATGACTGGCCATTCTGGGGGAGTCTTGCAGCAGCGGTGCCTCAAGCACCGTACCGTTGAGGTGCGTCGCGCACGAGTTGCGCACCAATTGCGCACGAATAGAAAACGAAAGAACAACAACAAGAACTACGAGAACAACAAGAAGAACCACGTAGCATTATGGCCGGCATTGCCGGCCTTTGTTTTTTCTGAACCGCTCTTTGTCAGATTAGGGTGTGGCGCGAGTGTCGCGACCCGACGATCCGTCACTATTCACCCGTCATCTTTCTTGCGATTCAACAAACCACCCAGCCCCTTCAGCGCTTCCCGGGCTTTGTCCTGGTACTCCTCCGGAACCTTGTCCGAAATGGCTTCGTCCAGCTTTTCGTCAATCTCGCTGCGCGC
Source organism: Candidatus Azotimanducaceae bacterium (assembly GCA_965216695.1). Taxonomy (GTDB): domain Bacteria; phylum Pseudomonadota; class Gammaproteobacteria; order Pseudomonadales; family Azotimanducaceae. The sequence continues at coordinate 2,467,325 of OZ244212.1, forward strand.
CCGATTCGCTGCGATCGTCTGCAGCGTGTTCTGCGCTTCGCTCTTGTCGAGACCGCAGTCGGGCTCCTCAGTCGTGCCCGTGCAGCGTATCGGGATCGGCGCGCCATAGAGCGCGGGATTGATGTCAAAACTGCTGAGCGACGGGTGCTCGTTTACCGTGAGCGCGCCACGCATGTCCATCGCGCCGGAGATCGGGTCGTACTCGCCATTCGCGACAATCGCCATGTTGTCGAGCAGCAGATCCAGCGTGTGCGTTCTGCCCTCCACCTTCCAGTCGCCCGCCAGCTTCTCGTAGTTCAGTTCATCCGGCCACCCGGCCACTTTCTCGCCCTGACCCGCAAGCTCGGCGAGCGCCAACACGCTGGACTTCAGCAGACTGATGTCAATCGTGCCCGTACCCGCGTCAATCTTCGCGGTGCCGCGCACCGAACTCGCGAGTTCATCGGCCGTGTTGCCCCGCATCGTGAAATCGCCGCCAACGAGGAGCGGCGCCACCCAGGAAAGTTTCGGGGACACCACGTCCATCAACTGCTGCGACTGCAAGTCCTTCGCGTCGGGCGACACCGACCACACCGGAACCCGGGATGTGGCGTCGATGGAGGTTGCAACGTTCAGCGAACCGCCGAACAGGGCCGGTACATTGATGTCGGTCTTGCTGCGTGCGCCGGTGTTCTCCGAATGAATCGCCACGTCGCGCAACGTGACCGATTCCATCGCCACCGCCGGGGCCTTGCAATCCGCCACCCAGTCGAGACTTCGGAATGTGTCCAACGGCAACAGATCATCGCGCGTTTCCTGGTGATCCATGCTCGGGTCCCGGGAAAGGTTCGATACCGTGACATCGCAGATCGCATCGATACCGTCATAGTCGACGGCCATCTCGGACAGGCGCAGGGTGTCGGCATCCGAATCGAACGTGGCGGTCGCCGCAATGGCTACCGGTGTGTCGCCTTCATCGGGGTCAACGAGCGTAATGTCCGCTTGAAGTGGAAAAGCTTTGCCTTCCGTGAAGTTTCGCACCGTGAACGAGTTCACCCGCGTCACGTCGTCGAAGCGCTTGTCGCGTATCTCCAGGTCCACCAGACGGATACTCTGAATCTGCAGTTCGCCGCTCGACAACAACGCACCGAGGCGAGCAGCCAGCGCCAGACGTTCCAACTGATACACCGACTCGTCGTCTTCGAACGCAACGTCCTGCGCGGTCAACATCACAGGCGGCCAGAGTTGCCAGTCCAGATCGCCGTCGAGCGACACCCGCATGCCGGTGTTCTGCTCGATCAGCGTTTCCAACTCCGGCTTGAAGCGATTGGGATCCTTGAGCATCCACGTCAATCCAATGCCAACCGCGACGACAAGTCCAATGACAACACCCAGAATAATCAGCAGCTTACGCATGACACGTCCCTTTACCAGACTCCCAAACTCTAAACTCTGCCGGGAAAGAAGGCCAACGCCCAGGGGTAAACGTAGCGGTGTCGTAACGACCGCAGCGCATCCAACCTAAGAAAACAAAGACTCAGTCTGAGACTGCGCGTTCGCCGGCCGTGTCGAGTTCGCGCCAGCGCAGACACGAAACTTCGTGGGTGTCGGACACGGGTTCCGGCATAGGTTGTTCCTGGCCACACATGTCGACGGCATGAGCGCAGCGCGTATGGAAACGACAACCCGACGGGGGGTTGATTGGTGAAGGCACATCGCCCTGCAGCACGATCCGATCCCGCTCGCGGGCCGGGTCCGGAACGGGAATCGCCGAGATGAGCGCCTGCGTATAGGGATGCCTGGGATGTCGGTACAGCTCCTGCGCTTCCGCCACTTCCACCAGACGACCGAGGTACATCACGGCCACTTTGTCGGAGACATGTTTTACGACACTCAGGTCATGCCCGATGAAGAGCAGCGCCAGGTGCATCTCTTCCTGAAGCGACATCAGGAGGTTGATCACCTGTGCCTGGATCGACACGTCCAGCGCTGAGACGGCTTCGTCGCACACGATCAGCTTGGGTTTCAGCGCAATCGCCCGTGCGATGCCGATCCGCTGCCGTTGTCCGCCGGAAAATTCGTGCGGAAAGCGCGCCGCCGCACCCGATGAAAGGCCGACCTTCTCGAGCAGTTCCGCCACCCAGCGGCGCCGTTCGCCGTCTGTGCCGAGCCCGTGAATCACGAACGGCTCCTCAAGAATGTGGCCAATGGTGTGACGCGCATTCAGCGACTCAAACGGATCTTGAAAGATGATCTGCATCTCGCGGCGCAACGCGCGCAGCTCCGTTCTGGACAGCGAGGCTACATCACGCCCTTCGAAGAGCACCTGTCCGGCGGTCGGTTCGTGCAGGCGCAGCAGCGTCTTACCCACCGTACTCTTGCCGCAACCACTTTCCCCAACCAGGCCCAGGGTTTCACCGGCATTCAGTGTGAAGCTCACCTCGTCCGCCGCATGTACCTGCCCGATCTTGCGCATGAACACACCGCCACGCACCGGAAAATGTTTCGTCAAACCGCGGACTTCGAGCAACGGCGCATCGCTCATGCGGATTGCGCACGCCATTCAAAGCAGGCCACATCACGGGACGCGTCCACCGTTTCCAATGCCGGCGCCCGCGCCAAGCACTGATCGGTAGCCAGCGCGCACCGGTTACTGAAGCGACACCCCTTTGGCAACGCATCCAATGGGGGCACCATTCCAGCGATCGTAGGCAACGGCGTCTTGGGCGTACCGCCGAGCCGGGGAATCGAATTGAGCAATCCCTGCGTATATGGATGTAACGGCCTACTGAACAGCGCCCCGACAGGCGCGTGTTCGGCAACCCGTCCAGCGTACATAACCAATACGTCGTCACAAATCTCTGCCACCACACCGAGATCGTGCGTGATGAAGATAACCGCCATCCCCACTTCCCGCTGCAGCCGCGCAATCAACTCCAGAATTTGCGCCTGCACCGTTACGTCCAGCGCCGTAGTCGGCTCGTCAGCAATCAATACCTTCGGTCGGCTTGCAAGCGCAATGGCAATCACCACCCGTTGCCGCATACCGCCGGATAGCTGATGCGGATACTGCATTAGGCGCTGCGCAGGCTCCGGGATTCCAACGTCTTCGAGCAACTCAAGGCTGCGCAGCGTGCGAGCCGAGCTATCCAGGTCCGGGTGCTTCAGCGCGATGGCTTCGTCGAGTTGTCGGCCGATGCGATGCACTGGATTCAGTGCGGTCATCGGTTCCTGAAATATCATACTGATATCACGTCCACGCACGCTCCGGTACTGATCAGCTGCCAGAGCAGTAAGCTCCGTACCGTCAAGAGTAACCGTGCCCTGCTCCAACACGCCGGAGGGTTTCGGCAGCAACCCCATCAACGAGAGCGCAGTTACGCTTTTGCCACAACCGGACTCCCCCACCAAACCGAGGGTTCGCCCGGGCAGTACTTCGAACGAAACGCCGTCCACTACGCGAAGGTAGCCGTTCTCCGTATGGAAACCGGCGCTCAGACCGTCAACACTGAGAATGGGTTCGGTCATTACTCCGTGAGGTAACGTTTGTCGATGATAGGCTCCGCAGTAAACGACTCACCCCGCTTCTTCGCATCCAGCGTCTGCTGTTTCAGTTCCGGATCGATCCAGAACAAGCCGCCCGTCTGATAGGTAACCAATCCGGTGCTCGGCAGTGGATCGAACAGCGAAGGCGACTTGCGTGTGCCGCGGTGTTCCGGAAGACGCAGCCACCGCCACGCGCCCTGGCGTACAAACGGGACCTTGAACGTTGGAATCAGCACGCCCGAGTCGTGCACCATCTGCTCCATCTCGTGTGCGATCGCTACCCGCTCCTCCGTGCTTCGGCTGGCTCGGTATCGATCGATCAGTGCGTCCATCTGCGGGTCGGAAAAATTCGTGGTGTTGTTGGTCTGCGTCTTATGTGCGTTGTCGGTGTGGTAGAACTCCCAGAAGCGCGGAATGATGCCGCCGCCCGCCCACGTCATCCAACCAATCTGGTGGTTCTTTTCCTGAATCTGCTTGAACGAATTGGCGCCATCTGTGAGTTGAAGCACCAGTTCCACTCCGGCTTTCTTCGCCTCTTCTTTCAACACCACCAACCGTTCCGTGTGGGTCGGCGCGCCGTAGATCACCCGGAATGTCAGGCGCTGGCCATCTTTTTCTCGAATCCCGTCCGACCCCCGCTTGGACCAACCGGCGGCATCGAAGTACTCGTCTGCCTTGCCCACATCGAACGCGCGGGGTTGTATGTCGTGGTTGGTATAAGCGCCGTAACCTTCGTGATGCGTGCGCATGCGCGCGTAGTCACCGCGGAGGATCGTATCGATCACTTTCTGAAAGTTCATCGAGTGCGCAAGCCCAAGCCGGATGTTACGGTCGGCCAGTAGCGGATCCGAGGTATTCAGCCACATTCCGCCCGCCGGTTGCTCCCGATCGTTGTAGAACCAGTACTTTCGAATGTAGCCGTTCGTAAACTCGGGCCCGGTGGCTTTCTCATGCCAGTAGTGCGGAACGGTCAGCGCAAACGTGTCGATGTCGCCCTTCAGAAAGTGCTCCCAGGCAACGTTCAGATCACGGATCACCGTATAGCGGAGTTTGCTCGGATTGAACCGGTGTCGAAAATATTTTTCGTCGTCGCCCCACCAATCTTCCACACGTTCGAATTCAATGTACTTGCCTTTGCGCACCTCCGAGATCTGGTACGGACCCGTATTCGGCTCGATCTTCCAGTTGTAATCCCGCACCCAATCCTTGTTGAGCACATGGAAGTGTTTCGGCGTCGGCCGGTAGCCGTACTCGAACAGCATCTCCCGCGGCGGCTTGGCTGAACGACCGGTCACCGCAATCACGTCGTCCCCGTGCTTACGCACGTCAACGATCTCATTGGTGTATTGGTTGTTGTACCACGGCGCAACGATGTGCCTGGACCGGTTGAATTCCAGCGTAAATACGTAGTCGTCGGCCGTGACGGGTTTGCCGTCCGACCAGCGCACCCGCGGATTCAACCGGTAGAAAACGGTGCGTCCATCTTCACCGAATGCCCAGTGCGTTGCGAGCACTGGGATTGGGTTGCCCGTGTTGGGGTGAAAGTTGACCAGCAGCAGGTGGTTTGGCCGAAGTACACCTGCGAACGCGCCGTTGGAATCGGGTCCCACGAGCCGCAGCGTCAACGGAAAGCTCAACAACGCCGAGCGGAACGTGCCGCCGCGAATAGCGTCCGGCGAGGCGAACGGCTCGTCGTCCAGATTTGTCTGCCATTCCAGGCCTTCGGGCAGTGGCAGCGGGTCGTAGTTTACCGGATCGCCCACGGAGTCTCCGGCATCGGCCTGCGCGCCTTCGACCGGTGCTGAACCCGAGGGCGCCGTGTCGCTGTCCTCGCCCGATTGCGGGCTGCCGCACCCGGCGCCGAGCACCACAAGAAGTGCGAGCGTAACTCGCGGCAACAGTTTGAGAACGACACGTTTCCTGACTTGCATCAGCATGGGCCTGCCTATTCGTAGTAGGTGAATTTTTTCGGGTCGAAGGCTTCGCGCACCGCCTCGCCGATGAACGTGACCATCAATAGAACCGCCGTCATCGCAACGACGACGCTCGTAACGATCCATGGCGCTTTCAAATTGCTGGTCCCCTGGCTCAAAAGCTCGCCCCAACTGGGTGTGGGTGGCGGCAGCCCGAAACCCAGGTAGTCCAGCGCAGTCAACGAGGTGATGCCGGAGGCCACCGCGAACGGTACGAACGTGACAATTACCGATACAGTGTTGGGCAGAACATGGCTGAAGATCACGCGCCCCGGCGACGCGCCAAGCGCGCGGGCCGCCAGAACGTACTCCCGCGACTTCTCCTTATAGGTAGACGTTCGCATGTACCAGGTCATGCTCGTCCATCCGAGCAGCACCAGAACCGCCAGCAACGTCCAGAAATTCGGAACGATCACCGACGCGATGATCATGATCACGTATAGCGGAGAGATGTTGGACCAGACTTCAATCAGGCGCTGGAAAAACAGATCGAAACTGCCGCCCCAATAACCCATCGCCGCACCGATGGCGATGCCGATCGCAAAGTTGCAAACCAGCAGAATCAGCGAAAACGCCATAGCGATCCGAAATCCGTAGAACAGACGCGCGAGCACGTCGCGCCCGGAGGTGTCCGTGCCGAGCCAGTGGCCCCGCTCGAAATCCGGTGCGAGAGGCGGGTAACCCGCAGACAGATCCGTCTCGAACGCATCCCACGGCACGGGCGGCATCAATACCCAGTCACCCTGATCAGAGGCTTTGAAGTGGGCCGCCAGATCGCGATAGTTGGTTTCGTATTCGTAATCGAGCCCGAATTCGGTGCCCGGCACGAAGGAACTGTACGTTGGAAAATACCATTGTCCCTGATAGGACACGAAGATTGCCCGGTCGTTAACCAGCAGCTCGGCAACCACCGTCAACATCAGCAGCACGCTCAATACGACCGCGGACCAGAAGCCGCGGCGGATCGAACGGAACCGGCGCCACTGTTCAAGTGTTTGCGGATTGAGCCTCATTGTCCGAACTTGACCCGCGGATCGACGAGCGCAACGCAGATGTCGGAGAGAATGTTGCCGATCAGAAACAGCAGCGACGAGATTACGAGAATGCCCATCACGACGGGATAGTCGCGTTCTACGAGCGACTCGAAGCCGAGCAGGCCGAATCCGTCGATGTTGAAAATCTTTTCGATCAGAAAACTGCCCGTCAGAATCAGCGATACGTTGCTGCCAAAGGAGGTAGCGATGGGAATCAGGCTGTTACGAATGGCATGGCGGTACACGGCTTGTTTGAAACTCAACCCTTTCGCAATGGCGGTCCGCACGTAGTCCGTAGAAAGATTGTCCATCAGTGCGTTCTTCATCATGAACGTGGTAACCGCAAAACTCCCCGCCATGTAAGACAGCAGTGGTAGCGTTGCATGATGCACGACGTCCTTCACCTTGCCCCAGGGACTCAGCTCGTCGAAGTCGTCACTGATGAAACCGCCGAGCGGAAACCACTCGAGCTGCGACGCAAACAGCGTCAGCAACGCAATGCCCACCACATAACCGGGGATGGCGTAGCCTATGAAAACGACCGCCGAGCTCGCGTTGTCGAACACACCGTTATGTCGGACGGCTTTCGCGATCCCCAGCGGTATGCATACCGCGTACGTGAGGATCAGCGTTGCAATGCCATAGAAGATCGAGATCGGAAAACGTTCCTTAATTGTGTCCCACACCGGATCGGTGTAGCGGGTGGAGTGACCCAGGTCCAGCCGCATCACCTTGCCCAGCCAATGCAGATAGCTGACGACGATGGGCTTGTCGAAACCGTAGTAGCGCTTCAGTTCTTCGAGCTGTTCTTCCGACAGAGCGCCGGCCCCGGCGCCGGCACCGCCGCTGACAATCTGCGACCACTCCGCGCCGGCCATCGCCGCTTCGCTGAGCGCCCGTTCAATGGGGCCCCCGGGCACCAGGCGGGTGAGCGTGAACACGAGCAGCGTAATGCCGAGGAATGTAGGGATAATCAGCAGGAACCGGCGGATGAAATAGCTCGTCATCGCCACGCGCAACGCACCTTATGTATCCGCCTGTTTCGACACCGCGCGCATTCTACAGTGCGGCGCACCGGAAGCGGCAATTTGCGCTTTCTTGCGTTCTATTGCGCTTTATGCAGGAACTTGCGCCGTGCTACGCCGCCGATTGAATGCTTACCGCTATCGGACGATGGTCCGACAGGTGGCAATCGAGCACTTCGTATTGGGAGAACTCGAGCCCCGGCGAAACGAGCACGTGATCGAGCGCCAGCGACGGGCGCCACGAAGGATACGTCGGCTTCGCCAGACCCGGCGACTTCAGGTGGCAGTGGGCAAGCGGTGAGTCGTTCAACAGCTTGCCGAGGTGGCTGTTCAGGTCGCCCAGAACCACCACGTGTTCCTCGAATTCGATCAAGCGGCGCACGTACTGCAACTGCATGCGGCGCGAACGCTCCCCCAGCGAAAGATGGAGCACAACCACGAACAGCTCCCGCGAACCGAACGGCAACCGCACCACGATGGCGCCGCGGCCCGGAATTCGACCCGGCAGTTTGTGATCTTCCATGGAGTTGGGCGTTAAACGGCACAGCAGACCGTTGCCATGCTGGGCGAAAAGCCCCAGGTCGCGGTTGAGTTGCGCGTACCAGTACGGAAAGTGGGCGCGGTCTGCCAGGTATTCCACCTGATTGACGAAGCCGCTGCGTAGGCTGCCGGCATCCACTTCCTGCAGCGCGACGAAATCGAAGTCGGCTACCAGGTCGGCAATCTGCCGAAGATTGTTGCCGCGGTCGACGTGCGGCAGCACGTGCTTCCACCCGCGTGTCACGTAATGGCGATAACGTGTTGTCGTAATACCCGATTGGATATTGAACGACAGAAACTTCAAAGGCTTTGTGCCACAGGCAGCGCCGGGAGCGGAACGTGAATTGACCGCCGGTACTACCGCTGACTGACGCTCGATGCGCCGCCGCGACCGGGACAACATACCAGACTTCTCCATTGGTCCTTCGGAGAGTCTATCCCACGCATCCCGCGCAATCTGCGCACTGGCCGGCAGTTTCGCCGGCAGAGGGCGAGACGTAGCGGAGTCAGAGTCCCTGCCGCGACTCCCGCGAACTGACGAGGTCAGAGTCAGGACCCTGACCCCGATTCTGCTGCTGCTTCCTCAACCGATTCTTCCGCCGCTTCGGTTTGCGCCGCCGTGGATCGTTCGAGATCAACCAGGTGGTCCACTACCTGGAGCATCTGCAGGTTGCCACCGGCCATTTTGCCGTCTACCAGGTATTTGCCCGCCACGACCATCGCGGGAACGCCGGAAACGCGATACTGCTGTCCGCGGCTCGACGCCTGCTGAACCCTGCTGCGAACCATGAAGGAGTCAAACGCGGTAACGAAATCCGCCTCCGTTACGTTCGCATGATCGGCGAACAGCTGCGCCATCAGCTCCGGCCGGCGTATGTCCGTGCGGTCCTCATGAATCGCCCGGAACAACGGCCCGTGCATCTCTTCGCCAACACCCAGCACGTCCGCCGCGTAATAGGCTTGCGCTAGCAGTGCCCATTGCGAGTTGAAAATGGCCGGTACGCGCCGAAACACCACGTCTTCCGGCTGTTCGTTGCTCCAGGCTTCCACCGTCGGATCAAAGCTGAAGCAGTGAATGCACATGTAGCTGAACACTTCCACCACTTCCACCTGCCCGGGCTCTACGTCTGTGGGTACCGCGACCGGCAGCGCTTTGTAGTGCGTGCCTTCCACGAAGCGGTCCATCACCGCGTGACCCGCAGCGGCCAATTGCAGCGCGAACACGGCGACGAGGGCGCGAATGGTTCTCGGTCGAAGGAATCCCACACGCGCCCAGCGCCCGTTTACGCCACGGGCCACCTGTATCCTCCTGCCTAACCGTGATTGATCTGACTGCATCGGTATCGTCCACATGTCCTGCCCTGGCCTCCTCGGGTTGTTCCCTGTTGTTCGTTCCGGGCGCATTCGTTCCCATATTGATCCCAGCATACCGCGTACGCATGTACCGAAGCTGAACACCCGGAGGGATCCGGTTCCACGCCACAGCATCGTACGATCGGCACTCCGGCACCGGAATAACGTAGGACAGTTGCGGGGCGGGTTAGTGCCGCTATCGGCACCCCGCAGCGCGATCGTTCAGTGCAATCCGCGAATAAAGTCGGCAAGAATATTGATTTCTTTGTCCGTCAAACGAGACGCGGTGTCGCGCATCATCATTCCGTAGTCGCCGTCCGTGGTTCGATCTCCTTCCCGGTACGCCACCAGCTGCGCCGCAGTATAGGCCTTCGCCTGGCCGCTCAGCGCGGGGAATCCCGCCGGGCCGTTGCCGCTGCCGTGCGGCGAGTGGCACGCGGCGCAGGCTGCGATGCCTTTATCCAGATCACCGCCCCGATAGATCGCCTGCGCCCGCGCAATGTCCTCGTCCGACCCGCTGGCCTGACCGATCTTCCCCGGCAAACTGGCATAGTAAGCGGCAAGGTTCGCGAGATCCTCGGATGACTTTCCAGTCAACTGCCCCGTCATCAGAGGCGCCGGACGCGCGCCGGACTGGATCATCTCGAGCTGCCGAAGCAGGTAGTTCGCGTTCTGACCGGCAAGATTCGGATACGTCGGGTCAATTCCCGTCGCGCCGTCGGCACCATGACAGGCTGCACAGGCCACAGCCTGTGCCTCACCCGCTTTGGGATCGCCTTCGGCCCATCCAACCGCTGCGGTCGACCCCAGGCAAACCAACACGACAAAAGCAGCCACTGTTCTCATACTGATCCTCGAACTGATCCTCGACGTAACGGTTGGACGCAGCGCTGGAACGCGCGCCACGGGGCGGCGATTATATACCAATCATGTCGACTACCGCCCATTCGCGCCCGCCGCCCCGGCTCTCGGTACGCTTCCTGACCAGCGCCGACACGCTGGCTCGCTGTCCAGCCGACAGCACGCTGGAGGTGGCGTTCGCCGGCCGTTCCAACGCCGGCAAATCCAGCGTGCTGAATTGCCTTACCGGCTCGCGCCAGACAGCCCGGGTGAGCAAGACTCCGGGGCGTACCCAGCTGATAAACCTGTTTGACGTACCCGATCCCGGCCATCCCGACTCTCTGCTGGGACGCCTGGTCGACCTGCCCGGCTACGGCTACGCCAAGGCATCAAAGAGCGCGCAACGAACCTGGCAAGCCGCCGTAAACGAGTATCTGTCGTTCCGGGAGAATCTTGCCGCGGTGGTGCTGGTTACCGACATCCGCCATCCGGGCCAGACGTACGACGATGAGTTGATCGACTGGAGCAGTCAATCCGAGGTGCCGCTGCGGGTGTTACTGAACAAATCCGACAAACTCAAGCGTGGCGCCGCCGGTAATGCGCTGCAGGGGTACCGCAAGCGCCTTGCGAATGCGCCGCTGGCAAGCGCGCAGCTGTTTTCGGCCACCGCGGGCACCGGCCGGGAGGATCTGCACGCGTGGTTACTGACGGAGTTTTCGGCGGAGCGGTGAATCGGGCTGGTGCCAACCTGGCTAGCTGGACAGCGAACCACCGCACCAACTTCTTGTCTTAATCCACTGTGATGCCATTGAACTCAGTATGCGCGGGTGCACCAAAGGGCGCACCGTACGAGTGGATTTCTTTGTCACCACGGTAAATACTCTGCCGCATGATGCATCCCGCGTGATACATCCCATCCGGAGCAATCGACCAATCATGACCCTATCTTCTAAGAACCGATCCGCCGCACCTTCTACCGCACGGGTTCCACAGACTGTGCGCAAGCGTTGGCTTGCAGGCACGGCCTCTGTATTGATCGCCATGGTCGCAGCAGCCTGCACCACGTCGCCACTCGGCCGCAGCCAACTGATTCTGTTTCCCGCGAACGAGATGCAACAGATGGGTGTTGCCGCCTACCAGGAAATGAAGCAACAGACCCCTGCCACCCGCGACGCGCGCACGGACCGGTACGTGCAGTGCATCTCCAACCATGTGCTGCGCGCCCTTCCCGGGGCCAACCCAGCGGACTGGGAAATTACCGTGTTCGACGACGATCAAGCCAACGCGTTTGCATTGCCCGGAGGAAAAATTGGCGTGTACACGGGACTGCTGGATGTCGCCACCAACCAACATCAGGTAGCGACGGTAATAGGCCACGAGATCGCCCACGTGCAGGCCAATCACTCCAACGAGCGCGTTTCCACCGCATTCGTCACGCAGTCCGGCCTGCAGGTTGCAGCGATCGCCGCCGGCGGCGCATCCGCGCAGAAGAATCAGCTATTCGGCCTTCTCGGTGTAGGCGCGCAGATGGGTGTGATTCTGCCGTTCGGGCGCAAACAGGAATCCGAGGCTGACCTGATCGGACTGGATCTGATGGCGAGCGCCGGGTTCGATCCCGCCGAAAGCGTGACGCTGTGGCAGAACATGAGCAAAGCCGGAGGCGCCAAACCGCCTGAATTCATGTCGACGCATCCGTCCGGCGAACGACGGATTCGCGATCTGAGCGCGCGTATGGATCAGGCGAAGGGCCTATACGCACAGGCGCAACGCAATGGCCGCCGGCCCGACTGCGCCAGATAGTCCGCCGCGCGACAGCCAAACCACAGCGCATGCCGAGCGCGGCGACGCCGCGGCGGAACTGGTCTATGACGGCGACTGCGGCTTCTGCCGTTACATGGTCGACTACGCCAGGTCGGTCACCGGCGATGCCGTGGTGTACCGTCCGTACCAGCAGGCCGCAGCGGATCATCCCCAACTTTCCGAAGACGCGTTCCGCGAATCGATCCGGCTGTTCGAGCACGCCGGTGTAACCTCCGGCGCGGAAGCCTCATTTCGCACCCTAGCGCTCGGCAATCGAACTGTGGCGCGCCGGTTGCCGCTCGCGTTGTACCGCCATATGCCCGGCGTTGGCCCGGCCTCCGAATGGGCCTATCGTTTCGTGGCCGCCCACCGCGCAGGTGTATTCCGACTGGCTCGCGTGCTGTTCGGGCCGCGGCTCGTACGTTTTCAGGCAGACAGCACCGCGTCGTTGTTGACCCGCTCGCTGTTTATGATTGCACTGGTTGCCATCGGCTCACTCTGGTGGCAAGCCACCGCGCTATTCGGCACCCAGGGCATACTCCCGGCCAATGACTTCTTCGACCAGCTGAAGGTTCTGCCACAATACAATTTCTTCGATGCGCCCTCGCTGTTGTGGTGGAACGCATCCAACGCCGCCATACACGCGGTTTGTGCACTGGGAATCACCGCTGCAACACTCGGCGCCGCAGGCCGGTTTCAGGCAACCGCAGCACTGGTCTGCTACGCGAGCTATCTGTCGCTGACGACCGCGGGACAGACGTTCACCGCGTTTCAATGGGACGCGTTGCTGCTGGAATCGATGATCGTTTGCGCGATTGCCGCTCGACGACCCACGTGGGGCCTGTGGCTCGCACGGCTTCTGCTGTTCCGGTTCATGTTTCTTGCTGGTCTCGCCAAGGTGCTAAGCAACGATCCCACCTGGTCCGCCGGGACTGCGCTGAACTATCATTTCGAGACGCAACCGCTGCCCACACCACTGGCCTGGTATGCCCACCATCTGCCCGACTTCTGGTTGCACATGGGCACCCGGGGCACCCTGTGGCTGGAACTCGCGCTGCCATTTCTGTTGTTTGCGCCCCGCAATCTGCGATTGGCCGCCGCACTCGCGTTCGTGGGTTTCGAACTGCTGATCCTGGCCACGGGTAACTACAACTTCTTCAATCTGCTGACGATTGCGCTCTGTATTGCGGCCCTGGACGACGAGCGGTTGCGCACGGCGCGCGAGTGGCTCGGGCGCTACGGAACCAGACCGGAGGCACGAGTCGTTCCTCGGCCCGCGGCACACGCCAGCCGGTCTGGAGGAACGCTGCTGCTCGCAACAACCCTGTTGATTGGCCTGCTCGGCATGATTCAGGTAACCCACATGGCTACGGGGCGGCCCGCATCGGCCGCCGGCGTGCTCAGCGCAATACAACCGTGGCACGCGGTAAACCGCTACGGCCTGTTCGCAGTGATGACGCGCGAACGTTTCGAACTGACTATCGAAGCCACCACAGACGGCGAAACCTGGCACGCCTACCGCCTGCATCACAAGCCCGGCGACCCAAGTCAACGACCCGGCTGGGTAGCACCCCATCACCCCCGGGTGGACTGGCAGGTGTGGTTCGCAGCGCTCGGTCGTCCGGAAGCCCATCCATGGCTGCTCGAGTTTGTCTGGATGCTGCTGGAACGCCGCCCGGAGGCGTTACGGTTCGTCACCGATCCGCTCAAGGGTGACCGCCCATCACAGATTCGCGTGCTGCGCTCCCGATACCGCTTTTCTTCGCCTGCTGGACGTGCCACCGACGGCGCGTGGTGGGTCGAAGGTCCGCCGTCGGTCTGGCTCGCTCCGGTGCGCGTTCGCACTCCCGTTATTCGTCACGACCCGCTCGCCCTTCCGGACTAACACACCGGCGTCGACGAGATCGCAGCGCACGACCCGTTACGGTAAGGTGGGCCGGATAGAGTCACCCACCGTTGCCCATGCCAGCCGACTTCGTCGTTCTGATCGATTCCCGCACGCACTTCGGCGACGACGCCGATTTCTTCCGGATCGAAGCACATTTCGTCGGTAACGACGCGCACTTCGACTTCGACTGCCCCGGCGTTCGCTCAGATCAATCCGCGGTGCTCATGGTGCAATCCCGCGACGTAAACCTCACGACCAACGTGCTGGAAATCAATGACACCCCCGTCGTGGGTGGCTTGCCCGTCACAACGTCCAACAATGCGTGGCACGGCAGTCATCTGATCGTACCACCCGGCACGCTGCGCGAATCCGGCAATCGCCTGCATCTCGGTGCCCGCGATGCCGATGGCGGTACAAGTGGCAACACAGACGATTTTCTGATCGACGCAGTGGTGCTGACGTACAAGCTCTAAACGCGATTCGGGCTCGAGGGCACATGCGATGCGCGCGACTCTCTTACTGATTCTTTTACAGGCTACCGTCGTGTCGGCTGCTGCCGGACCAAAACAGGTTGGCGCGGTGTCTCTGGACCGTTCCTCCCGGTTTCTGTTTCCGTCCGAGCAGGTCGGAGATACGTTCAGAATCGACGTCGTTCTTCCGATTGGCTACGAAGAGTCCGATGCAACGTATCCGGTGGTGCTGGTCACAGACAGCAACTACCTGTTGGCGTCCGCCGCAGCTACCGATCTCGCACAAGCAACGGGGCACCTGCCGAAGATGATTCTCGTTGGGATCGGATACGACGTGCCATCCATCGCAGATACGGCACAGATTCGTGCTCGCGATTTAACGCCGACATGCGATCCTGGCTACGTCGCAAAAGACCCCAACGCAAAGGGGCTCTGCGGAAAAGCTGACCGGTTCATCGCCTTCATCCGAGAAGAGTTGAAACCGTTCATAGCCAAACGATATCGGGCGACGACCGACACGACCCTTGTGGGTTTCTCGTTCGGCGGTCTCTTTGCACTACATACATTGCTTACAGGTAACGATATTGCGGACCGCTATGTGATCGGCAGTGCTTCCATTGAATGGGATGAAGAAACGCTGTTCGCCGAGGAGCGTAAGTACGCCGAAAGGCACGCGGACCTGAAGAAGGTCGTCTATCTCGCGGCAGCCGGGCTCGAAGGCAACGCGACAATCCCAAACACGTACCTGATGTACGAACGATTGGTTGCCCGGAACTATCCGGGACTCGTGATCCAGGTAGAGATCCTCCGTGACGAAACGCATATGACGGCTGTCAACGCCACGGTCATGCGTGGGTTGCGCGCAGTCTTTGCGGAGTAATCGGCCGAGCTAGGCACCCGCTTGCAGCGTGACCGTAAGGGTTATCTCGGCACCATCGCGCAGAACCTGTAGCGTAACCTGATCACCGATCGATTGGCGCCCCAGCGCGCCGAGGAGTTCTGCAACGCTCTCCACCCGCTCCTCGCTCACCGAAAGAATCATATCGCCGGGTAGAAACTCGCCGCTGCGGGACATGCGGGACGCGCGAAGCCCGGCACGCTCTGCGGCCGACCCCGGCGTAACACCAAGCACGAGAACGCCCGATTGGCCAACGCGTTGGGCTGCGCGGATGCTCAGATCGTCATCCACGGTAATGCCGAGGCTCGGGCGGATATAGCGACCCTGGCGGATGAGCTGCGGAACGACCCGGTTCACTGTGTCTACGGGTACCGCGAAGCCAATGCCCGCGTACGCGCCCGAGGGACTGAAAATGGCGGTATTGATGCCGATCAGACGTCCCGCGCTGTCCAACAGCGGCCCGCCTGAATTGCCCGGGTTGATCGCGGCGTCGGTCTGTACCAGCCCTTCGATCAACACACCTGTTTCCGCGCTCAGCGACCGGTTCAGCGCCGATACCAGACCACTCGTGAGCGTGTAGTCCAGGCCAAACGGATTGCCGATCGCGAACACCTTCTGACCCACGCGCAGATCGTTGCTGGTGCCGACGGGCACGGGTGGTGGTAGCGCAAACTCGACGTCTATGCGCAACACCGCCAGATCGTGATCAGGGCTGGCGCCGATAACGGCCGCATCGAAACTCCGTCCGTCGTTCAGCCGCACCGTTGCGCGGGATGCCCCGGCAATGACGTGATGGTTGGTTACGACATGACCGCTGTCATCCCAGATAAAGCCAGATCCGTTGCCGCGCGGCACTTCGGTTACATTCCGCGTCCAGTAGTCCACGACGCGCTGACTGATCGTTATGAAAACCACTGACGGACTGGCCTGTTCGAAGATCTGAATGGTTGCCTGCTCATCCTGCGCCAGTTCGCCGCGCGCGAGCACTACCCGGGGTTCCGCGGACAGATGGATCAGGTAGCGCTCGACCAGCGGTACCACGCGCCAAATGAGTAACGCGAGGAGGATCGTGCAACCAACAATAAGGGTCCATCGTTTCGGGCGCGTGTTTCGGGCTTCGGCCATATCGGTGCAGCAGTTCGCGGGTTGCGAAGATTCTAAATCACCGGCGCCGGACAGGGGCGGGGTGTATGGCGACATGCCGGCGCCCGTGTAACATTGCCCTGTGAAAGAACCAGAGCGCCCAACTGCAAGCCTGGGTCCCCGCATACCGGGTCTGGTGTGCCTCGCGGTTGTGTTTGCCGCGCTCACCGCGTGCACGTATCGGAATTACACCGGCGAGCGCAATCCTGAGGACATCTTTCACGTGATCTGCGCGGGCGGCGCCGTACTCGGCTCGCGAGGTCGGGGCGTATTCAATCAACAGGTCAGCTACCATTCTCGCGGCGCGTTCGAAAAAGGTCCCGTCACGTTCGACGCGGCGACCTATCCGCCAGGCGGGCGCAGCGACGACGAATCCCCGGGAGAGGCGATCAACGAGCGCACCGTCTCGTTCACCGGCGAGGGCGGTAAATCCTATAACCTGATCCCTGTTCTCGTCGGTCAAGGTACCGTGCTTACCACGTTGATGGCGGGGGAGTACGCAGGCTACGAAGTGCGCGAACTACCGGGCGGGCGCTTGGTGGCTCGCATCCGGTAGCGTCAACGGGATTGGTTTTGAAGCGCGCCGTAACCTTTCAGTCGACACTGTTCACGCCGTTTCTGCCTGAAGAAGCGCAAGTGAACCCGCAGGTGTACGGCGCCGAACTCACGTACTGGCTGGCCGAGCAACTCGCACGCCACAACGTGGTGACCTCGTACCCCAACTATGAGGACTGGGGTTGGTTTCTGGAGTACATCACCACCGAGGGGGACGAGTACTGGCTGTGCTGCGGCAACAGCGAAGGCAAATTGGACTGCTGGCTGTGCTATCTGGAACCCAAACCGAGAGGCCTATTCGGCCGCAACAAACCACCCGTCGAGGGCGCGCGCGCTGTGCTGGATGCTCTGCGAACTGTACTCGACGCCGCGCCCGAGGTGCAGAACGCCGTTTGGCACGACGCTCCGTACTAACCCACCGTTCGTGATCTCAGTGCGCTTCGTCCCAGTTGGCGCCGACGCCTACGTCGACATCCAGCGCCACGCTCAAGTCGGACGCATCACGCATCCGCGCTACAACGCCTTCCGTAAGCGCTTCAACGTCGGCTCTAGCAACCTCGAAGACGAGTTCGTCGTGCACCTGCATCACCATCTGCGCGTCGAGGTCACTCGACTTCAGCCAGTGCGCCACGTCTATCATCGCCCGCTTGATGATGTCCGCGGCCGTTCCCTGCATCGGCGCGTTAATCGCGGTGCGCTCGGCCGCCTGCCTGCGGGGTACATGTCGCGCATTGATTTCCGGCAGGTACAGCCGCCGGCCGTACACCGTTTCAACGTACCCAGTCTCCCGCGCCTGCGCGCGCGTCTCCTCCATGTAAGCCCGCACGCCCGGGTAACGATCGAAATAGCGGTCGATATAGTCCTGAGCGAGTGTCCGGGAAATGCCCAGCTGGCGGCCGAGCCCAAACGCAGACATGCCATAGATCAGGCCGAAGTTGATCGCTTTGGCGCTTCGGCGCTGTTCGTCGCTCACCGAGTCGAGCGACTCGCCGAACACCTCGGACGCCGTCGCCCTGTGAATGTCCTGGCCTTCCTCGAACGCGACCCGCAAGTTATCGTCCGCCGAAAGATGCGCCATGATACGCAGCTCAATCTGAGAGTAATCCGCCGCGACCATAAGATGGTCCGGTTCCGGCACGAACGCCTGGCGGATTCGACGGCCTTCGGCTGTGCGAATCGGAATGTTCTGCAGGTTCGGGTCCGACGACGACAAGCGTCCCGTCGCCGCCACCGCCTGGTGATACGACGTATGAATACGCCCGGTTTTCTGATTGATCTGCAGCGGCAGTTTGTCTGTGTAGGTAGACTTCAGTTTCGCCAGACTCCGGTAGTCGAGGAGCACGCGGGGTAGCTCGTAATCCCGAGCCAGATCCACGAGCACGGTCTCTGCCGTCGATGGCGCACCTTTCGGCGTTTTCTTCAGCACCGGCAAACCCAGCTTGTCGTAGAAGATATTCTGAATCTGCTTCGGCGAATCCATGTTGAATTCTTCGCCGGCGAGCGACCAGGCTTCCTCCTGCAACGCCCCCATACGTTCCGCAAGCTCCTTGGACTGCTCTTCGAGAAGCGCACCATCTACGAGCGTACCTGTCCGTTCGACTTCCGAGAGCACGTGCATCAGTGGCATTTCGATATCTTCGAAAACACCGCGCAGGGAATCTTCCGCCGACAGCCGCGGCCACAACGTCCGGTGCAGACGCATGGTAACGTCGGCGTCCTCTGCGGCGTACTCGGTGGCTTTTTCCACCTCTACCGCGTCGAACGAAAGTTGCTTGGCACCCTTGCCGGCAATGTCTTCGAAATGAATCGTGTCTATGTTCAGATAGTGCTTCGCAAGGTCATCCATATTGTGGCGGCTGGCCACGCTGTTCAGTATGTAGGATTCGAGCATGGTGTCGTACTGCACGCCTGCGAGCGCAACGCCGTAGCGAGCCAGCACGCTCATGTCGTACTTCAGGTTCTGACCAACCTTGCCTGGCTCCGCCGCCTCGAGAACCGGCTTCAGCACATCGAGCGCTTCCGTAACCGACACCTGGGCAGGCGCGTCTTCGTAGCTGTGTCCCACCGGCAGATACCAGGCTTCGCCTGGCTCGATACAGAACGAAAACCCAACGAGTTCCGCGTCCATGTAATCGACGCTGGTGGTTTCGGTGTCGAACGCAAACAGCGGCGTTTTCTGCAAGCGTTCGACCAGCGTACCCAGCGCGTCCATGCTGTCCACAACCTGGTAGTCACGCGCCACGTCCTCAGGTGGTTCCGCGACGTCGCTTCCAACGGGTGCAACCTCGTCGATCCACGTCTTGAAATCGAACCGGCTGTACAGCGCATGCAACTGCTCGGTGTCCGGTTCTGTAGGCACCAGATCGGCAAGGGCTACATCCAGATCCACGTCGCACTTGATGGTGGTGAGTTGGCGCGACAACGGCAGTTGCTCGAGCGCGTCGCGTAGATAGCCGCCGATCTTGCCTTTGATCTGATCTGCGTTTTCCATCACGGCATCCAGATCGCCAAACTCGTTCAGCCACTTCGCCGCCGTTTTCGGACCCACCTTGTGCACACCCGGAATGTTGTCCACGTTGTCGCCCATCAGCGCCAAATAGTCGATGATCCGCTCGGGCGGCACACCAAACTTCTCTACGACACCGTCCCGATCGGTTTCCGCGCCTGTCATGGTGTTCACGAGCGTCACGTGATCCGTAACGAGTTGCGCCATGTCTTTGTCACTGGTGGAGATGACCGTGTCGCGCTTGCTCGAGGTCGCCTCGGCGGCAAGTGTGCCGATCACGTCGTCAGCCTCTACGTCGGGAACCACGAGCAATGGCAGACCCATAGCCCGGATAATGTCGTGAATCGGCTGAATCTGTTCGCGCAGATCGTCTGGCATGCGCTCGCGGTTGGCCTTGTATTCCGAATAGAGGTCGTCCCGAAATGTCTTCCCCGGTGCGTCAAACACCACCGCGATCGGGCTTTGCTCATAGTCTTTGGCCAGCTTGCGCAACATCGCGATCACGCCGCGAATAGCCCCAGTAGGATGACCGTCGCTTGCGGTCAGTTCCGGCAACGCGTAGTACGCGCGGAACAAATAGGAGGAACCATCCACCAGCAGGAGCGGTGGGGCGTCCTTTCGATCCCCCTTCTTTGCCACAGATCATCCTCGCAGTCGCCCGAGCCCCAGTGTATTCGCCCGCCCTTAGAGCCGCCATCTTTACGCTGCGCACCAGGTGCGCGACCATGCGGCGACCGTCGGCTGTCGCTGACATTCGCCGACTTGCCGTTGCAACAGCTTGGACCCAGTGTGCAAACCCCTCGCGCCACAACCCCTCAGACCATCCGCCAACGCGCGGCCAACGATCGCCGTCGGCGCGCGTGGCTGCTGCTTACCGCACTTCTTTGCTTTTCAGGCGCGGCCGCAGCCGAAAGCGCTCAGAGCCTGGACGGCCCCGACGTCACGATCATTGCCGGCGAGGAAAAGATCGTGTACGAGTTCCGCCAGAACGGGCAGCTGCGGATGGTGAAAATCGTACCCAAGTGGGGCAAACCCTATTATCTGGTGCCGCGCGACGACACCCAGGGATTCGGCGACCTGGAACGGGCAGACATGCTGCTGCCATCCTGGGTCATTCTGGAATTCTAAGGCCGACGTCGCGCCGGTCCTCACTTCGCCAAGCTGCCAGTTGACAGCGCCCGGCCGGGTCAATGATATTGACCGTAGCAATCCGAGCGCAGGAGACGACATGGCTACCGGCAACAAGCCCACGAACGAAAAATTCGATATCCGCGGCATCAACCACCTGGCGCTGGTGTGCAAGGACATGAAACGAACCGTGGATTTTTACTCCGGCGTGCTCGGCATGCCACTGACCAAAACCATCGATCTACCCGGCGGTATGGGCCAGCATTTCTTTTTCGACATCGGCAAAGGCGATTCACTGGCGTTCTTCTGGTTTCCGAACGCCCCGGAAAGCCAGCCCGGCGTAACGCATGCGACCGAGCTGGTCGGCGAGGGCGATATCACGTCGGCGCATGCGTCGATGAATCACGTCGCGTTCGACGTTCCATTGGAGAAAATCGACGAGTATCAGCAAAAACTCGAAGATGCCGGCATTGAGGTCACCCGGGTCGTCAACCACGACGATTCCGAAACGCAGGCGAGTCCGACCCTGACGCCATCCACATTCGTGCGTTCCATCTATTTCAAGGACCCGGACGGCATTCTGCTGGAGTTTGCTGCGTGGACCCGCGAACTGGACGCGCGCGACGTAAACTGCGAACCAATGAGCACCGAAGCCAGCGCCGGTTGACCCGCTTTTGACTTCGGCGCCGTCGGCTACACCCGACCGCACATCCGCCGCCAGCACCGCGTACGCCTGGTACGTGGTGTTCGTGCTGCTGCTTGCGCAGACGTTCTCGTTTCTGGATCGGATGATCATGGGCCTGCTCGTTGGTCCGATTCGCGAAAGTTTCCAGATCTCGGACACACAATTCAGCCTGTTGGCCGGGCTCGCCTTTTCGCTGTTCTACGCCGTCATGGGGCTGCCGCTCGCACGAATCGCCGATGCCGGCAACCGCCGCAACCTGATCGCGATCGGCATCACCGCCTGGAGCATCATGACCGCGGCGTGCGGGCTTGCAAAAAGTTACTGGGCGCTGTTCGCCGCCCGGGTCGGTGTCGGCGTCGGCGAGGCAACGCTCGCTCCGGGCGCGTACTCGATGATTACCGATTACTTCCCGAAAACCATGCTCGCACGCGCGCTGTCGGTGTACATGGTGGGCGTAACGCTCGGCTCCGGATTTGCGTATATGCTCGGCGGCGCGGTTGTTGCCTACGTAGAAACAATCGGGCACGTGGTGCTGCCGGTGCTCGGCGAGATGGAGGGCTGGCAACTCACGTTCCTGATCGTCGGACTACCAGGCGTCGCCGTCGCGCTGCTGCTGCAAACAACCGTCCGCGAACCCGAGCGAACCGGCGCGGCCCCCGACGACGATGCAACGATGCCGGTCTCCGAAGTCGCCCGCTATCTCTTCGATCGCTGGCGCGCGTTCGGCGGACACATCCTCGGTGTGTCGATCTTCATCATGGTGGTCTACGCCCTCAACATCTGGGGCCCGAGTTATCTGATACGCACGTTCGGCTACACGCGTTCCGAAGCCGGGTGGACGTTTGGCATTGTGATGATCCTCGCCGGCACTGCAGGTTTGTTGCTGGCCGGAACGCTGGCCGACGCCTGGTTGAAACGCGGAACCCGCGATGCGTACACCCGAACCATACTGATCAGCATTGTGTGTTTGATGCCCTGCGCGATTGCGATGGGTTTCGTCGAAAACGCCGCTCTTGGAATTCTGAGTATTGGATTGGCCGTGTTCTTCTCCGCGTTCCAGGGCGGCATCGCCGGCGGAACACTACAGCTGATGGCACCAAACCGCATGCGCGGCCAGGCCATCGCGCTGTACCAACTCGCGGCCAATCTCATCGGCCTGGGGCTTGGTCCCACCGTAGTGGCCATGACCACGGACTACGTGTTCGGCTACGACGCGGCGCTCGGCAAGTCCATCGCGCTGAGCGCGGCTGTGTTGTGCCCCATTGGCGCATTGATTCTCTGGCTAAGTCTCCCGGCGATTCGCAAACAAATGGCCGAGCAGGAGGAAGGCGACTGAACCCTTGAGGCGATGACTTTTGTAATTACCGAAGCCTGCATCGGCGTAAAAGGTGAAGCCTGCATCGAGGTTTGTCCAGAACACTGCATCTTTTCCGAACCTGAAGACCTCTTGTCGTTCATCGACCCCGCGGTATGCACAGACTGCGGCGCTTGCGCGGAAGCTTGTGTGGTAAACGCGATTTATGCGGATCACAGCGTGCCGCGCGATTCTGTCGAGTTCATCCACATCAACGAGTCGTGGTTCCGCCACAAGACCGGCGTTCGAGCACGCGTGCGGGATGTTGCGAAAGTTCTCGGGCACTACATCCCGCAATCGGACCCGCCCTGAGTGCGGACACAATGATGAGTAATTTCGGGCAGGGAGACGCAACGTTTCAGGCGACCGGCGGCTGTAGAGGCATTCGGCAACTGGTGGATGATTTCTACGACGCAATGCAAGCCGACGAGCACTTCGCACCGCTCGCGGCATTACACGGCTCGATCGATGCCGTTACCCGAGACAAGCTTACGCGCTTTCTCTGGGCATGGACGGGTGGCCCGAAAACCTACGCAAATCGGTACGGAACGATCAACATCCCTTCTGCGCACGCGCACCTGCCAATCACCGAGCAGCATCGCGATCTGTGGCTGGAATGCATGGAACGTGCCCTACGCACCCAACCCTACCCCGAGGAGTTGGTGGAATATCTGCTCGCGCAGCTGGCAATCCCCGCTGAACGGGCACGGATAGCGGCGGCTCGGCGTGCAAAACGGGGTGCCGACTGACGAATATCGCGATACGAAGGCGGAGTCCATGCTGAAGATTTTACACGTCCCGGGCACTCGTTCTGTCAGACCCATATGGCTCTGCTATGAACTTGGTTTGCCGGTCGATGTTGAACAAATCGATTTCTCCCCCCACATATCGTAACTCCGAGGAGTAGCGCTCAATCAGCCCCGCAGGAAAATGGCTACCCAAATCTTCGCGACTACTTTGATCGGTTGACGGCACGAGAGGCATACCGGCGTGTGATTTCTAGCGCCGGTCAATAGCCTGAGTCCACCTGCGTAAGGCCGGGGGTGATTAGTGACTCTATGACCTACTCAATCGGCGTTCGATCCTGCTGACCTATGTCCCAGTATTTGCTGCAGGTCGCGCAACACGTTTACCTGAAGAACCAGCAATTCGCTCTGTATGGCTCGGTTGTCTTCGGCTAACCATTCGTCAATCGGGCGGTAGCCAGAGATTTGTTCACGGTACCAAGTGCGGTTGTCAAACGCGCCCGTCAGGGACCGAACCCTCACCTTGTGCAACTGAACAAATCTCGATCGGCGTCGTTTACCCGACACCATAGGTCGATACAACACAACGTCAACAATGCTTGCAAAACCTGCCTGGGCGAGTTGTTCATCGGACGCCATGTGTTCTAAGGCTTCAACATTCATTGCCGCTAAGTCATCGGCGAGCTGGGCATGGAGCCTATCAAAGCTGACGTCGGTACCACCCGGCGTGGTGCGGGCGCCCGTGACGGGTGCAACAGGAGTCGCGTCGGCCGCATTGGCCGCTAAGGCACCGGCAATTGCACCCGTCGCCATAGCTAGGGGTACCAGCAAGGCGTAGGCAACCACAGGAGCATCCGAGTCAGACAGTCCATTCAGTACATCACTGGCTCCCCGAGCGGCACCGCCAAGCGCACCACCCGTGGTTGCGGAAGCACTGCGTGTCCGCGCACCTTGGTGTACTGCAATGGCGGGTGCCGCGGGAGGCGGGGTCATCCGCAACGCAATTCGCCCGATCGCGTCCCGTTCCGTCGCGTTTAGAGGCGCAGCGTCGCTTACGATGCCAGAACGATGTCCCGTCATACACCCGGCACCGATCAGAACGATCACCATAGGACAAACTAGCCACCGCCGATCAACCATGCGCGGCTCCGAAGCTTGCGCCCTTCGGCGTCTTCGCAACGAAGTATTGCCAAACGATGGCCAACAGCGGGATACCGAATTCGGGAACAAGCGCGCCGAAGCGATTGTGTACGTTTGTTCCTGACTGAGCGATGGTGACTGCGGCCGCAACGCCAACGGCCATAAACCCGACGTTGATAAAACGAAACCAGGCGGTCTCCTCATCTACCCTTGGCGTCACCCACAGCAACATCACACCCGCCATCAACCAATACCAACCCAATGCGCGATACCAGGTATCAAACGTAACCCGGACTGAGCTGTCGATGGCACCGACCGAATTAGATAGCGCGTTCACCAAAGCTGCATACTCTACGCCAACGACACGAGGGACGGCTGCCATACCAAACACGACAAACATCCCGCCGCCTATAATGGCGACCAGGGCAGACAACAGGCAATACAACTGCAATCCGCGTTTAGAAATTAGATGCCATGGCATAGGTCTCAAGGGCTCGGACTACGATACGGACGGGCCAGGGCTGGAGTACCAAGGGCTTTGCCGACTTCACGGAGCGTGTCCGGGCAAAAACAGTAGCACCGCACCCGCGAGATCTTATCAGCGTTCACTTCGAGACGATGGATCTCATTCAGCCCTTCCACGCCTGCCAATGTCCGGTACCCAACAACGATGTATTCAGCGTCAAACTCGGCGAGTTCCCAACGGGGGTTCTCCCCAAAACCTATCTCCGGCATCACGAAGTGCGCGTGCGCGAAGAAATCGCTGCTGTCATCAAACGTATGGAACTCAGCACCACCGACCAACTCTACATGCAAATCGGCCGCACAGATCGATCGAAGACCGTCAAGATCAGACGTAGCCAACGCCTTCATGAATCGCTCAACCATGTCTTTGTTCGGGGCGAAAGACGCCGGTTTCAGATCTTGTCCTTTCAGCCCGGAACGCGCGCGACGCAGAGCATCTTTGACCGCACCGACGCTGGTGTTCAGTTCGTCGGCAGTTTCCTTCAGGGAGTACCCAAGAACCTCTTTCAATACCAACGCCGCGCGCTCCTGCGGGTATAACCGGCTCAACAGCTCCCGTCCCGCTTCCGTTGCCGCAACACCGATTTCACCCTCATCGTCAGCCTCGTCTTCCACTTCACGGAGTGGTTGGTTACGGGCTTGACGCCTAATCGTATCCACCCAAAGGTTAGTAGCTGTACGAATCAGATACGCTTTGGGGTCTTTGATGTCCCTATCCGACTTTCCAAGTGACGAAAACACCCTGAGCAGCGCATCTTGGACAAGATCCTCCGCGTCCCACGTGCTCCCGGTAAGCTTCAAGCAGTATCGATAGAGCTCTGGGCGAACGGGTACGACGTCGTCCAGGAACTGTCGCCACGGACCTCGCACCGCTTGCTGTACAACGAAGCGACCTGGGTATTCAGTCATAGCGCTCTCCAGGTATTACGAAATGCTATCTATAAGACGATGGAGCAGACGAAAAAGATAGTTGGGTCGGCTGTATGGTTACGCGCGCGCAACCTACAAGGGTTTCCTAACTCCAGACATCGAGGCCCTTAGTCTCAACTTCGAATAAGCGGTGCAAATCATGCGTCAGCACCTTGTCCACATGGAGTTGCATCATGTGCCGGTCCGGCGCGTCGAACTTCGCGAATTCCGCGCTTAGTTGTTCCTCAGAAGGTGATTCGCCCCCGTTGCGCTTCACGAGAAACGCTTCGGTGAACCTGCGGAGCAGATCGTCGCTTTTGATGATCTCCACACGGCCGCGCAACGTAACCTGCCGGCCAATGGTGTCCGGATCCCAGATGCAGAAACACGCCGCCGGGTTGCGCCGCCACGCGTGATACTTCGCGCGGTTGGTGGTGGCGGTTACGGTGATGAGTCCGTCGATCAGCACGTATGTCATTACCGACGAAACCGGTTTGTGATCGCGGGTTACCCACGACGCGACCGCATGCATCGCCCTGCCGAGAATGTCATCGATCGCCTCATCGCTGAGCGTAAAGGGGCTGATCTCGCGTCGCGTGAACCACGCAGGACGTTCTTCAGTACCGGGCATGGAGACCTCCGTAGATCCGTTGCGATGTGTGCTCTCAGTTTACGGCAGGTGCCACACGGGTGACGACCACGCGCGCTCATGCGTCGATACGTCAAGCTCCGGATAGCGATCGCAAACACCGGCACGTTCGCACGTCCGTTGTGTCCATCTGGGGGACGACTGCTCGATCACCCGTGCGTACCAGAATGCGGGCGCATCAGGATCGAAGCCGGGATCCCGCCAACTGACGCACACGTCGCCGCGTCCGTCTGGGTAGTGCGCCACGTCGATCACGCGCTCACGAAGGCGTCCGCCAGCGGCGAGTTCTCCCTTAACGATTTGAATGCGTTCCAGCGGCGTGTCGTCCCGCGCCGCCTGAACAGTCAAAGTAAGCGCACGCGACTTCGGCAGCACCGTACCCATGCGGGCAACGTAGTTCACGCTCGCGTCACCGCATGCCGAACCGTTTGCCGTTACGCCGAAGTCGAGGCGAATCCGCGGCCCGCTGGTTGCGTACGCGCGACGTTGATACAACGCATCGAACACTGCAGCACGCGTATTCTCCTGCGCCCATACGGCCACCAAACCGCCCGGGTTGTAGCCCGGTCGTGCGAGTCGTTCCTCGTCTGTCATCCACAGCGCGAATACGCCGCCAATGTATCCTTCCTCGTTTACGGCGCCGGGCGTACCGAAGTGCGTGTCGGTCGAACCGATGGCACCAAGAAGATACGGGTTAACCTCCCCGTCCGTGCGCCGGTACGTCTGCAGACCTCGGCCGAGCAACGACCGATAGTACGTCGACCGCATGCGTTGCCACGCATCCTCCGGTGTAATGTCCTCCGGCCCGCTCAGGTGTTCCTTTGCCGCGTTTTCGGTGACGATCTCGAACGCGCAATCGTCATCGGTTGCGTCCGGGTCCACCGCTAGGCATTCGCTGTTACCCTTCTCCTGGTGAATCTCCGCCAAGCGTTCGTAGCGCACACGTTTCTTCAAAAGCTCCGAAGGTGCGTTCTCCACGTCGAAGGTCGGGCCGCCGTCAGCCCAGTTGATATTGTGGGGGATGGTGAGCACATCGCAACCGTCTTTCGGCAGGCAGGTTCGGGAGAGCTCCCGCCACAGCGACGTAACCTGAGGAAAGCGAATGTAGTCAACAACGCCGCCGGGTACGTTGTCACTACGAAAAATCACGTTCCGGTGCCAATGCCGTCCACCGGGTGACGGCGTCCATTCGTAGCCGATCAGCGCCGTAAACGCGCACGGTTCGTTGGCTTCATTCGCAGCCATCTGAGTTCGACGCCATTGACTCGCACTCGCCGCAGCACAGTCCACGCCTTTCTCTGCACAAACCGTCGCCGGTTGTGGCGGTACGTCGCTCACCAGCGGCAGCAGATAGTCGTTGAAGATGCGCCGTGCATCACGCGCGTCCCGTCCTTCGCGAATTGCGCGGCAGTACGCGGAATCGCTGTAGCCCGGATCCGTACAGACGTACATTACGTCGTACGTGGCTGCGTGATCGGTGACGGCAACGAAATCGAGCGGGCGGTCGATGGCTACCAGGTCGCCGTTCAGTAGCCGCAAAGGCTGACCCCGCGCAAACGCATACGCATCCTTCGGCGTTGTGATCGCACCGAACGCGTACGCATCGAGCGAATACGCAGTGTGTACGTGCAGGTCGCCCCACAAGAGTTGCTCGCCTGTCTCTGCGCCATCGCACGTCGGCTGCGCGAGCACGAGGTGCGGCGATACCAGCAGCATCGCGGCCAACCATCGCGATCGCAACACCCTATTCCCGTTGAAGCAGAAACACTGCAAACAGTTCATTAGCGTCGCTCCACATCTCACGCATCCGGAAACCGGCACGTGCTGACAATTCGGAGAACTGGGCCGGGTCGTACTTGTAGGAGCTCTCCGTGTGCAAGCGCTCGCCCTGTGCAAATTCAAACTCGGCGTCTCCAACCCGTACACGCTGATCGCGTTGACTGATCAGATACATACGGATGCATCCGTCGTCCGGATCATACTCCGCCCGGTGCTCGAAGGCCGCCACGTCGAAGTCTGCATTCAACTCGTCGTTGATGTGCGTCAGCAGGTTCTTGTTGAACGCCGCGGTTACGCCCTGATTGTCATTGTAAGCCGCCTCCAGAACGCGAGAATCCTTCTTCCGATCAACGCCCACCAGCATACTGCCGTGTTTACCGAGCGTGGTACGAACGTTCCCCAGGAACGTTTCGGCCGCTGTAGGCTCGAAATTGCCGATGCTGGAACCGGGAAAGAACGCCGTCTTGTCGTAACCGGCGAGCGCTCGCGGCAGCTCAAGCGGTTGGGAATAGTCCGCGCACACTGCATAGACGTTCAACCCCGGATGATCGCGATGCAGCGCCCGGGCGTTCGCCTGCAGGTGGTCCGTTGAAATGTCCACCGGTGCATACGCATCGGGTTCAACATTTTGCAGTAGCTTGCGAATTTTACGGTTGGATCCGCTGCCGTACTCCACGATACAACCGCCGTGACCAATGGCATCGGCAATGTCCGACGCGTAGTCATCGAACAGCCGCATCTCCGTGCGCGTAAGGTAGTACTCGGGCAGCTGCGTGATCTGTTCGAACAGTAGCGAGCCCTGTTCGTCATAAAAGAACTTGGGCGATACATACTTCTCTTCAGCACGAAGGCCTGCCAGAACCTCCTGCCGAGCGTCTGCGGTCTGCGGCTTCAGATCAAAAAATTGATAGCTGCCCATGTACGTGAGTTTTCCTTGTGGAGTCTTTCCTGATGGCCCTTCGTCGTGCACGGTGTTACGTGACAGAAACCGTGGTGACCTCCGAACGCCGCGTTCGCTCCGTTCAGACGTCCTTAGCGAGCCGGATGCCCGAGAACTGCCAACGGTCTGGCGGGTAGAAGAAGTTCCGGTACGACGTACGCACGTGGTCTTCCGGCGTTGCCGCTGATCCACCGCGCAGCACCATCTGACCACTCATGAACTTGCCGTTGTACTCACCCAGCGTACCCGGCAATGTGGCGTATCCTGGATAGGGACCGTACCCGCTCGCCGTCCATTCCCATACGTCCCCAAGCAATCCGTGCATCTGCTGCGCGTCGATCGGCAGCGGCGCGGGATGATAGCGTTCTGACTCCAGAAACGTACCCGAACTCGATGGCGCGTGCGTAGCCGCAACCTCCCACTCGAACTCTGTGGGCAGTCGACACTGAGCCCATCGCGCATAGGCATCCGCTTCGAAGAAGCTAACGTGTGTTACCGGTGCCGACAGTTCCAACGGCGCAGTCCCGCTCAGGCGGAATTCGAGCCAACCTGTCTCGCCACGATCCGCGCCGCGCCGCCAGTACAGCGGGTGTTGCCACTGTTGCGCCTGCACGGTGGACCAGGCGTCACTCAGCCACAGCTCAGCGCGTTGATAACCGCCGTCCTCTACGAACGCCAGAAACTCCCGGTTGGTGACCACCCGATTCGCAAGCGCGAACGGGCGTACGTGCACGTTGTGCCGCGGCACTTCGTTGTCGAAGTGAAAGCCGCCACTCGCCCCAACCGCTGACAATTCCGGTAACGACGTATCGAATCGCACGAACGTGAGCGGGGAGTGTGTGCTGACGTAGCCGCCATCCGGGGACATTCGCTCCTGCAATCCGCGGTACTCGGGTTCGAGCGGATTGATACCGAACGCATACTTAAGATCAGTGAGCATCAGCTCCTGGTGCTGCTGTTCGTGGTGCGTACCCAGCAGAGTCCGTGCAAAGATCTGCTGAGCTGCCGACGCATCCGGATCGTCGAGCATCTCGTTACAGCGTTCGAAACAGACGTCCGGAGACACCTCTACGCCCGACGCAGTTTCGGCCAGCAGCGCTTCTACCCGCACATCCACATGTCGCCGGTATTCCAGAACGTCGGCGACAGTCGGGCGCGACAACATGCCACGCCGGTCGCGCGGGTACGGATTGCCAACACCGTTGTAGTACGAGTTGAACAGGTGCTCGAACTTGGGATGGAACGGTTGGTAGCTCTGCACGAACGCTTTCAGCACGAACGTTTCGAAAAACCAGGTGGTATGCGCCAGATGCCACTTGGGCGGGCTGGCGTCCGCCATCGGCTGCAGGCCAAAGTCTTCTACTTCCAGGGGAGCGACGAGGCGTTCAGTGGCGTTGCGTACTTCGCGATAGCGTTCGAGCAGCAAAAACTCCGCGTACCCCCCACGCGGGTTTGGCTGCATGGACTCCTGCATAAATCTCCTGCACAGACGAAGTGTCTTCGCCCGGATTCCGCTCGTTGCACACCATTGTTACCGATCGAGCTTCAAAAGTCCCGGGACAGCGACTGGTAGGCAAGGCGCAATGTTTCCGCAGAGTGCGGCATTTTTACGAACCCCTGGTAATGCCCGTAGGGATTGATGATCACGATCTGCGAGGAATGATCCACGGTATAGCCACCCTCGCCGTCGGGTACTGACATGAAAGTCGAGTTCAGCTGCTGCGCAAACGCCGCGAGCGACGCACGGTCGCCGCGCACGCCAGCAAAGTCGTCAGAAAACGCGTTCACATAGTTGTGCAACTGCTGCTCACCGTCACGCTCGGGGTCTACGCTCACCAGCACACCTGCAAAGGGGGCCTCTTCGAGTGCACCCGCATCCACCAGACCCCGATACGCTTTGGCCATCTCCGCCATCGTTGTCGGACAGATATCCGGACAGTGCGTGAACCCAAAGAACAGAAACGTCCATTTACCCTGCAGCCGGGCGTTGTCGAAAACCTCGCCCTGATCGTCGCGCAGCGCAAACGGCGCAATGTCTCGCGGCGTCTCGAGCAGCGTAACGCCCATCTCCGCCAATTCCTCCGCACTCAACTCGGGTGTTGACAGCACGCGCGACACAAATACGCCTACAACGACAACGTTGAAGAGCACGCACAACAGCACGGTCCGCTGAATCGGGGTCACGAAATCCTCCGGAAACTGTTTTGCTGGCAGTGTATCAGCCGCATCACGTTGTCCCTTCAACCGATCTGCGACAGCTTGAGCAATCGGCGTAAGTCCTCGAACACTGGCTCACCTGCCTGATCGAACCGGTAACGCAGCACCAGATTGCCATGCGGATCCACGATAAAGATTCCCGGCCCCTGGTCGAAGTTCCCCGTTTGCCAGCGCACCAGCTTCGGGTATGTACTACCAGCTCGTACCAGTTCCGCAGCGGTCGCGTCTCCCGAAGGTTGGCCTATCAACACCCGCCGCACCCGCGCAGCGTCGCGGTTGAGCAGCACATGCATCTGCCGCAGGAGGTGCAGGGCCTGCTCACACTCCCCGCCACACCCGCCGTCGAACACGACCCAGACCTGCCACAACGCCAGTGGATCCTGGAGCCCGGTTCCGTCTGGGGACGTAAACTGGTAGTCCTGGGCTGCCCTGGGCGGGTCGACGAACTGACCCTGGTTGGTGGTACCGAACGCAATCCCACCGCCACCGGCCCACTTAACGAGCACGTAGGCACCCACCAGCGAAATCGCCGTGATAAGAACCATCAGCACGAGGTGTTTTCGGTTCGGCCCCTGCACGCTCTGCGCCTGATTTCGGGAACTCGAGTCGTTACTCGTCATGTGTCTGCGATCCGTCTCCGCGATCCGATGCGTGTCGGGCACGCCGCCACAACACACCATACCCAACGATAAGCACCGCCGTGAGCCCGAACCACTGCCACGCATATCCTATATGGCGGGTCGACGCGACCGCGAACCGGCGCGGCGCCGGTACCAGAACCCCCGGCTGACCGGGCTCGAGCCGCAGTTCCCACGGCGGCCCCGCCAACGCCCGAGCCATGCGCTCCACATTCAATCGCTGTACGCGTTTGGGCCAGGTCTTCACCCACGGATCGTCAGCTAGAAGCGGCGGCAGCCCAAAGGTCGGCCATAGTACGCCAACAACGGTAACCGTTCCGGCCGGTGACGTTACCGCGGGAAGGGTTTCGCGACGGGCGCCGCCGTCAATCCAACCCCGATTTACCAACCAGTACCGGTCGGTGGCCAGCTCCTCGAAAGCTTGTACAACCCAGTAACCGGCGCGGCCGCGATGAACGCGGTTGTCCACCAGAAAGTATCGTTCGGAATCGTAGCGCCCGCGCAGTTGCACGCGTTTGAACGCGAGTTCCGAAGTAGGATCGCGATCCCGTGCACCTAGCACGCGCGACGTTAGCGTAGTGCCGTCTACCGGCAGCGTCTGCGCCGCCTGCTCGAAGCGTTGTTCGAGCGCCGCTTTGGCGTCGGCGCGTTGCAGCTGCCATACACCCAGCGCCGCGGTGATCGGCGCCATCACCATCACCAGCCCAGTCAACCGCCAATCCACAGTCATCACTGACTTATGTGTGAATAACCGATGCGTTACAGTGACACCCGCTCAACCGGAGACGCGCGTTGCTGAAAGTTCTGATCGTGGTTCTGCTGCTGGGAGTGATCATCAGCCTGTTCAGCGGGTTGGTCTTTCTGTTTCGCGATACCGGCCGGGAAGATTCCAAGCGTACGCTCTACGCGCTTGGGGTTCGCATCACGCTGGCAGGAGCGTTGCTTCTAACGCTGTTCTACGGCTTCTATACGGGCGAGTTGCGCTTCGGCACCAACGCCCCTTGGCACGGAGTCGAAGCGAGCGCGGGGTCAGAGTAGCCAAAACGACCCGAAAACGCCTCGATCTACCTGCCGACCCGATCCTCTACAGAACGTACACAAACACGAACAGACACACCCACACAACGTCCACAAAGTGCCAGTACCACGACGCCGCTTCAAATCCGAAGCAATCCTCGTGCGTGAAATGCCCTTTGAACGAACGGAACCACTGCACGATCAGAATGATCGTGCCGAGCGTCACGTGGAAGCCGTGAAAGCCGGTTAACAGATAAAACGTGGAACCGTAGATACCGCTACCGAGCGTCAGTCCCAGCTCGTTGTACGCATGAATGTATTCCTCCGCCTGCAGGATAAGGAACACAACGCCCAGCGCGATAGTGATACCCAGCCATAGTTTCAACCGCGCCCGATTTTCGTTTTTGATCGCCGTGTGCGCGAAGTGAATGGTGACGGAAGACGTCAATAGAATGACCGTGTTCCAGAACGGCAGATATGAAAGCCACTTGGTAAGCGAGGCGGGCGCTTCCATGCTTTCGTGGGGTCCGGAAAACCGGGCCTCGTCCGGATTGTTCATTACCGGCCAGTCAGGACTGAAATCCGGCCACAGGTATTCGCCAGTCAGACCCTTGGCACCCTCGCCGCCGAGCCAGCTCACCGCGAGCACCCGCGCGTAAAACAACGCACCGAAGAAGGCAAAGAAGAACATGACCTCGGAGAAGATGAACCACCACATTCCCCACACGTAACTGCGCTTGAGCTGGGGTCCGGCAAGCCCTTGAAGATTCTCTCGAATAACCTTCAGGTACCAGAAGAACAGCACCACAAGAAGCAGCAGAAGGCCGCCGGTAAACATCGCAACCTGCGCATCGTCGCCCGCCTTGATGGAGTTGAGCCAGGCGCCGAGCCCCGCAAGCATCAGAAACATCGCAAACGCGAGCCAAACGGGATACCAACCGCTGTGGGGTATGTAGTACGCCGGCGTATTATGCTGAGTCGCCATCTCTCTTCTCCGTTTGGACCTGCTGCGCCGTCTGCCGCGCGTTGAACCCGTCGGTTATGTCGAACAACGCGTAGCTGAGCGAAATCGACTGAACGTTTTTTGGTAGCTCCGGACCAACGATAAACCGCATGGGCATCGCCATCTCTTCGCCCGGCTGCAACGTCTGTTGTTCGAAACAGAAGCATTCTGTTTTATGGAAGTACTTCGCCGCCGTGCCCGGCACCAAAGAGGGCACCGCCTGCGCGACCATCACCCGATCGGTGGTGTTGCGCACATAGAACGCCACGTCGTTCAACTCGCCGGGGTGTACGCGAACGCTGCCGTGTTCCGGCCAGAACTCCCAGGGCATGCCGGCATTCGTGTTGGCCAGGAAGTTCACGCGAATAAGGCGGCTACGGTCGGGCGCGATAACAGCCGGATCGTACGTGTACTCACCGCCGGTTTTGCCATTCAGGCCCGTCCACTCGCACAGCAATCCGTACAACGGCACGAGTCCAACAAACACGAACGCAAACATGCCGGCAACGAGCGCCAGCAGCCGCCAGACCGTACGCGTGTTGGCGTTGCGGCTCATATCAGGAATGCGCCTCCGCGTCAGTGACCACCGGCGGCGTCGTAAAACTGTGGTACGGCGCAGGGGAGGGAAGAGTCCACTCGAGTCCATGGGCGCCCTCCCAAACACGATCCGTCGCCGGCTTGCCCGCGCGAATGGCATTGACTACAACATACAGAAACAGCACCTGCGCGAAACCGAAGATGTAGGCGCCTACGCTCGAGAGCATGTTGAAATCGGCAAACTGCAACGCGTAGTCGGGAATGCGCCGCGGCATACCGGCAAGCCCTGAGAAGTGTTGTGGAAAGAAGGTAACGTTCACGCCGATGAACGATAGCCAGAAATGCAACTTGCCAAGTGACTCGTTGTACATCCGCCCACACCACTTCGGCAGCCAGAAGTACACGGCTGCGATGATCGAGAAGAGCGCACCCGGCACCAGCACGTAGTGGAAGTGAGCGACCACGAAGTAGGTGTCGTGATACTGATAGTCCGCCGGTGCGATGGCTAGCATCAGGCCGGAAAAACCGCCAATCGTGAACAGCACGACGAACGCAATTGCAAACAGCATCGGTGTCTCGAAGGTCATGGACCCGCGCCACATCGTCGAGATCCAGTTGAACACCTTCACACCCGTCGGTACCGCAATCAGCATGGTGCTGTACATGAAGAACAGTTGACCCGCCAACGGCATGCCCACCGTGAACATGTGGTGCGCCCACACGATGAACGACAGGAACGCAATACTCGCGGTCGCATACACCATGGAGTCGTAGCCGAAGAGCGGCTTACGCGCAAACGTTGGAATGATCGCAGACACAATCCCGAACGCCGGCAGAATCATGATGTACACCTCAGGGTGTCCGAAAAACCAGAAAATATGCTGGAACAACACCGGGTCACCACCCCCGGCCGCATTGAAGAAACTGGTACCGAAGTGAATGTCGAAGAGCATCATGGTCACGGCACCCGCAAGCACCGGCATCACCGCAATCAGCAGGTACGCGGTTATCAGCCATGTCCATACAAAGAGCGGCATCTTCATCAACGTCATGCCCGGAGCGCGCATGTTCAGAATTGTTGCGATGATGTTGATCGAACCCATAATCGATGACGCGCCCATCATGTGAACGCCGAATATGAAGAACGTGACCGTCGACGGCGCATAGGTCGTCGATAGCGGAGCATAGAACGTCCAGCCGAAGTTGGGGCCGCCGCCTTCCATAAAGAGTGTGGCGATCAACATCCCGAACGCGAACGGCAGAATCCAGAACGACAGGTTGTTCATGCGCGGCAGCGCCATATCGGGGGCGCCAACTTGCATGGGTATCAACCAGTTGGCGAGTCCGACGAACGCCGGCATGATCGCGCCGAAGACCATGATCAGGCCATGGTTGGTTGTCATCTGGTTGAAGAACTCGGGGTTTACGAACTGCAAGCCCGGTTGAAACAGTTCGGCGCGAATGATCAGCGCCATCGTGCCGCCGATCATCAGCATCAGAAAGCTGAACCACAGATACAACGTACCAATGTCTTTGTGGTTTGTCGTGAACAACCACCGCGACAGACCTTTAGCAGGACCATGGTCGTGGTGATCATCGTCGTGATGATCGAATACGTCGACTGTCTCGCTCATACTGCTACCTCAGGTGATCGCATACCGATCACTCCATCAAGTTGATAACGTCTGCCGGCTGGGTCGTGTCGTCGGCATCGTTGCCCCAGCTGTGGCGTTCGTAGTGCACCACCGCCGCCAGCTCGGCAGCATCCAGCTGCTTACCGAACGCCTGCATCGCGGTACCGGCTACACCTTCGTACACCAGCCGTATGTGATCGTCGCGCGGACCAACGATGTACGGACTGCCGATCAGCGATGGAAACACCGGTGGTACGCCCTTACCGTTGGCCTGGTGGCAAGAAAGACAGAAGCGGTTGTAGACGTCTTCGCCCTTCGACATCAGTTCGTCATGCGTAAACGTCTTGGACAGTGCTTCCTCGCGCGCGCGTTCCGCCGTTACCTGCTCTGCATACCAGGCATCGAATTCCGCTTCCGGAAGCACTTCCACGACCACGGGCATGAATGCGTGGTCTTTGCCGCAGAGCTCGGTGCACTGTCCTCGATAGGTGCCCGGCTGTTCAACGATCGTCCACAACTCGTTGACCATGCCTGGCACAGCATCCCGTTTAATGCCGAAATCCGGGATCCACCACGCATGAATCACGTCCTCCGCGGTAATCAGAAAACGCACCTTGCGGTTTGCGGGAATGCGCAGCGGGTTGTCGACATCCAGAAGATAGGTTTCTTCTTTTTCGATACGGTTTTCAATGGCGTCCCGCGGCGTGGCCAGATTGGAAAAGAAACCGAACGTCTGGTTGTAGTTCTCGTCCAGATACTTGTATTGCCATTTCCACTGGTAGCCGCGCACCTCCACCACCATGTCTTCGCCACCGGTATCGTACATAGCGATCAATACGCGGGTAGCCGGCACGGCCATACCTATCAGAATCAGAATCGGCAGAATCGTCCAGATGATTTCCGCCTTCGTGTTGTGGCTGAAGGTGGCAGGCTCCACCCCGCGCGAGCGCCGATGCTGAAACACAGACCAGAACAGCGCCCCAAATACGACGATTCCGATCAGCACGCAGATGTAGAAGATCGTCATGTGCAGGTCGTACACCTGCCGGCTGATATCCGTAACGCCCACCGGCATGTTGAGACTGTCCGCCCACACGGGCGCTGCCCAGATACCTGCCGCCGCCAGCATAACCGCTGCGGGTATTCGTCGAGATACGTTAGCCACTGCCAAACACGCCCCTGTTTTGTTCTATGCCATCTGCGCCTTTACGAGTGAGTCCGGCGGTTCACGCTGATTGCTGC
Organism: Candidatus Azotimanducaceae bacterium; assembly: GCA_965216695.1. Lineage (GTDB taxonomy): Bacteria > Pseudomonadota > Gammaproteobacteria > Pseudomonadales > Azotimanducaceae. Next base: position 2,505,018 of record OZ244212.1, read on the forward strand.
CACCACCCGAGTTTGCGGCCGTCCGGTGCCGTACCGTCGTGGCGCACGACGGGTATCGCCCGAAACCATCAGAAACCGATTTTGGCCGGGAGCGGCCATTGCATACGCCCTCAACACAAGGCGCGCGAATCGAATTGACCAGACCCACAAATTTCCGGCAATCCAACCAACACTGGACGCCGAAAAAAGCGCGGCAATTATAGCAACGGCAAGTGATTTCTCAATAGACGAGCCAGGTTCAGCGACGCTTTCCGACAACGATTTTTCTCATCCGATGATCGCGCAGATACGCTTTCGGGTAACACACTTAACGATGCAGCGTTGCGCAATAGGGGACTTCCCCAATTGTGAGACGGTTCAGCGTTTGCCCCGCAACGATCGCATCAACACGGCGGTCGACGGTGTTTTGTGCCACCAGACTGCAAAGGCGGCAGCGGCTTGTTCCACGAGCATTCCCAACCCGTCGCTGACTGTACGCGCGCCCGACGCGCTAGCCCAGCGCAGGAACGGGGTGGGTGGTCCGTACACCATGTCGTAGCAATGCGCGCCGTCGACGGCCCGCGCCGGACAATCCGGACGATCGCCATGCAGACCAGAAGATGTTGCGTTGATGACGATGTTGAATCCGCCTCCCAGGTCCGCCGGTGCCTTTGCGCACGCGCGGGCGTCCGCAACATCGGCAATCAGCTCGTGCGCCCGCTCGACTGTTCGATTGGCTACCACCAGCGACCCGACGCCCGAATCGAGCAGCGCGCCCACCACACCCCGCGCCGCTCCACCGGCACCAAGCAGAAGCACACTGGCGTTTTCGAGCGGCCAGTCAAGATTCGTGCGCATATCCGTGACAAGTCCCACGCCGTCGGTGTTGTAGCCGCGAAACCCCGTATCGCAGCGCTCTATGGTGTTCACGACGCCGGCGCTTCCCGCCACCGGATCAACGTCGTCGACCCATTTCCGCGCGTCCGCTTTGAAGGGAACCGTCACATTGGCGCCCCGCGCCGCGGGATCGGCAAAGAAACGTTCGGCAGCGTCGGCAAACGCCCCGGGTTGCGCTTCAATGCGTTCATAGCTCAGCTCTATGTTGAACTGGTCTGCGAACGCGGCGTGAATCTGAGGCGAAAGCGAGTGCGCAACCGGATTACCGAACACTGCGAAGCGGGCGGTCACGCCCGCATCCCCAGGGCCAGGCGTAGCCCGTTCATTGACCCGCACCGGCGCGCAACAGGGTGCCGTCAGCCACCCGGATCGTACTCGGCTGACGCTTACCAAGCGTCTCTCCGGCAAGCACGTAGTCCACCGCGGCGGCCATCGCGCGCCGCGCCGACCACTCGTTTGCGGGCGACGGCAACCCGGACCGATTGGCGCTTGTGGACACGAGGGGTCCATCGAACGCCGCACACAGCGCCCGCGCTTGTGCATGACCCGGGACACGAACAGCCACTCGACTCGACCCGCCGGTAATCCAACCGGGGAATCGCTGATTGGGCACAAGCCAGGTATTGGGCCCCGGCCAACTCTGTGCGACCGCGGCGCGTTCGGCCTCGGCAAGGGCGCTGAGTTCGTCGGCGAACCGCTCGGCACAATCCCCAATAACGATTAAGCCCTTCGATGGCGAACGTTCTTTTATGGAGAGCACCCGCGCGACCGCGCGCATGTTCATGGGATCACAGGCCAAACCCCAGACACCCTCGGTGGCGTGCAGCACTACCGCACCGGAACGCAGCAGTTCAGCTGCGCGGCGCAACGGCCAGCTTGCGTTCACCCCCGATTCGCGAGGTCCGCTTGCACCGATGCGTTCTGCGCGCTGACTTTCTCCACATTTTTCGCGCGATCCGCTTTTAGCCGCTCGAACAGCTCCGTATTGCTCAACGCGAGCATCTGGGCCGCTAGGTAACCGGCATTTTTCGCACCCGCCTTTCCTACGGCAACGGTCGCCACCGGAATGCCGCCCGGCATCATCGCGGTGGAGAGCAACGCATCGAAACCTTGAAGCGGCCCGCTGTCGATCGGAACGCCAATCACCGGACGAACGCAATGTGCAGCCACCGCGCCGGCAAGATGCGCGGCCATGCCCGCCCCGCAGATGAAGACCCCGCAGCCTTCCACAACGGCGGTGCTGACGATGTCGGCCGTCGCCGCCGGCGTGCGGTGGGCGGAAGTCACCCATACTTTGTACTCGATTTCGAGTTCATCGAGCACCGAACTCGCGGCCTGCATAACGGGCCAGTCCGACTGCGAACCCATCAGAATCGCAACCCAGCTCATCGTTCCCCCAGTCTGTGTGTTTTAAGGAAAGCCGCCTCTTACCGCCGAAGACAGCACGGCTGAATTCAACGCGGCTGAAAGCAGCCGTCAATGAAGGCGCCGAATATACCCTTGGGGGGTAGCGTGGACAAACCCGGCAATCTCCAGCTCGGCCAGCGTCGCAAGTACCGCCGACGGATCTCCGCCCACCTGCTCGACAATGTCGTCGGCCATTTGCGGTTCGCCATGCAGAATCAGAAAAACCGACCGGTGCAGACTGGTACGCGTGCCGGGTAGTTCCGCCGCGACCGTCGCAGTCGGCGACGGCGGGACTGTCAGCGCGTTTTCACCGAGCGCGCGCAGCACGTCCTCTGTGGACTCGACCAGCGTCGCACCGTCACGCAGCAACCTGTGACACCCACCGCTGACCGGGCTGGCGATAGACCCCGGCACGGCCATCACATCTCGCCCCTGTTCCAACGCAAGCCGCGCGGTTACCAGGGACCCACTCCGCGGCCCGGCTTCTACCACAACCACCGCCCCCGCAACGCCACTGATCAACCGATTACGCTCCGGAAAGAAATGGCGACGAGGCTGTCGGTGAAGTAAATGCTCACTTACTATACATCCGCCGGCCTGTAGTATTTCTTCCGCCAGCCGCGCATTGGCACGCGGGTACACCGCGTCCACAGAGCACGCCAACACCGCCGCTGTACAACCCGCCGCAAGCGCGCCTCGATGCGCCGCCGCGTCAACTCCAAGCGCAAGCCCACTGACAATCGTATAGCCCCCTGCGGCAAGATCGCGGGCAAGCCGTTCGGCGAATGCGGCCCCAGTCTGCGTACAACGCCTTGCGCCGACGATCGCAACCGTCGGCTGATGCAGCACAGCGACATCTCCCACAGACGCCAACAGCACGGGCGGATCCGGGATGTCTGCCAGCAGCGGCGGCAGATCGGACAGACCAAGCAGGCGGACCGCATCCGGCAGAGCAGGGGGCGAAGGAGGCAGGCGTTGGCAGAGCGCGCGGGCGGCTTCCACGCCGCAACCATGGTCGCGGATCGCGCGCCGCACCTGCGCAGGTTCCAGCACGCTGAGCAGACGCAGCAGCGCGCGTTCTTCCTCAGCCCACCCATCCGGTTGTTCCGATTCGGCGGATTCGTCCAAACCACCTCCAGCACAGGACTTTGCGCAAAGCACGCCAGCGCCAACCGTTTCGGCGCGCTCACCCGAATCCTGTCGCGGGCAGCGCTCGGCGTCTGTAGGGCCGATCCGCATTCACACGCGAGGCAGCGACTGCGAACACTTGCGTTTTTGCGGCCCCGCAGAACGCAGGCAGCCTCGCGCCCAGTTTCCGACTCCGCTACGCTAGCCACATATAACGAATGCGCGAGGGACCATGAAAATCGTCAAGATCCTGGTGGGACTCCTGATTCTGTACGCCGTGCTGGTCGCCGGATTCGAAACGCTGCTCGGGTACTCGCAACCGACCGACGACGGCACGATCACGATTGTCACCACCGACAACGACGGAACGGCACACGAGCGGGTGCTCTCCCGCATCAACTACCAGGACACGCTGTACGTTGCGGTAAACCATTGGCCGCGGGCGTGGTACCGCCACCTGCTCGAGCGGCCGGATGTAACGATTCGCATGGACGGCACGCAGAACGCGTACACGGCCGTCCCGGTTTCCAACGGAGAATTCGAGCGGGTAAACGCGCATCATCCGTTGCCGCTGTCGATCCGAATTCTGACGGGCTTTCCGCCGCGCCGAATCGTACGCTTGGATCCGCGGCAAGCCGGCTGATTTCACGGCAAGGCCGCTACGGGACAAGGGTCGTATGGGACGAGGGCTAGTGCGCGACGCGCGTATGTCCCGGCGCAAAGCATTGGGCCTCAGTGCTGTAACGGCATCAACGATCCCTCTGGGTACGCTTAGCGCCGCTTTTTCGCTTCCCCTCAATCTTTCGGGCTGCCGCTCGGGGCGCGTAGCCCAGCCCACTCGGGCCTCGAGCTTGAGCAACCACGCGTCAGGACTTGCAATCGAAGATGATTTCAGCGGCGCTATTCTGCTTGCGCGTAATGGTAGGATCGAATTTGACGGCGCCTACGGCCTGGCAGACAGACAAACCCGGCAACCGAATACAACGGCGACGAAGTTCAACCTGGCGTCGGTGTCCAAGATGTTCACCGCGGTGTGCATTCTTCAACTGGTCGATCAGGGGTCGATCGCGCTCGAAGATCCTCTGGAAAGGCACCTGCCCGACTATCCCAACCGAGCCGCGGCGAAAAACGTCAAGATAAAGCACCTGCTCCTGCACACCTCCGGTGTCGGCAACTATTGGGCGGGGCTGGAAATGCTGGAAGGCGCAGGACCGGAAAGTCACCGCGACTACCTTCCGCTGTTCGCAAGCATCCCGCTCGAGCATGACCCCGGGACGTCGTTTTCATACTCCAACGGTGGATACATCGTACTTGGCCTCATCATCGAGCGAATAACGCGGCAGAGCTACTACGACTACGTTCAGCAAGCGATCTTCGACAAAGTGGCAATGCGGGATACGGGTTTTCGCCGGCTCGATGAGCGCGTTCCCAATCGGGCAAGAAGCTACATGCGCTCGGTAGAGCACCCGGGCGAGTGGGACGATACCACCGCCCGATCGGAGCCGCGGGGCAGCGCTGCGGGCGGCGCTTACTCCACCGTGAAAGACCTGTATCGTTTTGCGACGGCTCTCGAAGCGCATCGCCTGCTGAGCCCGGAGTCGACCGAAACCTTTCTGCAGGGGCGCCTCGATACGCCGGTGGGAAGATACGGCTACGGCGTAATCGAGCAATCACTCAACGGAACGCGCGTGCTCGGCCATTCTGGCGGGCACTACGGCGTGGCGGCTGAACTGATGATGTTCCCTGAAATCAAAACCACGTTCGTCGTGCTGTCGAACGGGGATGTCGACGGTTATTGGGACATGGAGATGTTCGTACATGAACTGATCGCGGGGCCGACCGACGAAACACGAGCCTACGCCTTCACCAAAGATCTCATAGCGGCGGTGGTGTCAAAAGGCTACGACACGGCCTTGTCGATGTTTCGCAGCCAAACGGCCCAACAGACGTTACGCGAGGGCGTCATCGATCTCGCTGCTTTCAAGTACATCCATCGCGGCGGGAACCACGCCGGGCTAGATCTCCTGCGCTTCAATCAAGCGATAAATCCCGAATCCGACGACGCCATGTTGAGCATGGCGCATGGATATCGGCTCACGGGACGGGACGCGGAAGACCTTGAGGCGTATCGCGCCTATCTCGACCGCGTTCCCGATAGCGTGGAGGCGCAGGCCTTTGTGGAACGCCTAAACAGGAAGGCTGCCGGGAAGCCCGGCTAGATGGGATAGATAAGGACGAAGCCTCGGTAGAACTCAAGCGGCGCAGTCACGGTCGACCGGCGCCGCTCGGAGGGGTACCCGGGTTAGGGGTTACGAACTTCGTCGTAAACCGCAAGCGGGCGCTCGGTTTCAAGTACAAGGCCGTATGAGAGTTTCTCGAACGACCGGAACACCATCAACAGTCCGGCCCGTTCGCTGGGAAGGCGCACAACTTCGTTGGCGACACGATCCCGCGCCAGCGCGCCGCGCTGCCAGATCGCAAGCACATGCCCCGGCTCCAGGCCTTCGCGTTCTCCGCGATTGAGCACAACCACATCAAACTGACCCACCTGGCTAACACCGCCGAACACGGAAACGATCTGACCACTAATCTCGTCTTCGGGGCTTGCCGGATAGTAGGTGGAGTTTACCCGGCGTTCTTCGGTAGGCAGCACACGGTCGGCTACCTGAACTTCCTCGCGCGTTGTCGTCACGAGCATGGTGGCTACTTCGTTTTCCTGACCAACCGCGCGGCCCTTACCAATATAGGTGGCTTCCTGGCCAAGCACTTCATTGGTATCCGGGTCCACGTACACCGGACCCTGGCGCACCAGGTTGAAGCTGTGGCTGTCGGGCAGCTCGCCGCGTACGTAGACGCGGTCTCCGGCACCCAGAACGAGCCGTTCGCTTTCACCCTGAATCACGTACGGGGCTGCCAGCAACACGTCCGGTTCGACGATGCGGTTTTCCACCAGAAAACCTTGAATGGCATCCAAGCTGATTGTGGGAATCGCCGATTCCAGCGGTGTGGCACGAATCTGCGGTTGCAGGCGACCGTCAGCCGACGGCGATACTTTGTACGTACGCCCGGCTTCGCCGCGTTCAAGCATCAACCGCGGCTGTCCGTCCACATAAACGAGTCGAATCCGGTCGCCCGGATAGATCAGGTGCGGATTTTCGATCTGTGGATTGAGTTGCCACACTTCGGGCCACATCCACGGCTTCGCCAGAAACCGTCCGCTGATACCCCAGAGGGTGTCGCCCTTTACGACGGTATACACGTCGGGGTGGTCATCGCGAATCGCACCCGTCAGGTCGCTGGCGCCCAACAGGCTTTGTGGCGCTACGAGCAACGCACTGAACACCATCGCTTTCGCAAGCGTGGCCAGCCCACGAGCGTTCGAGCTCCACGAATAGCCAATGCCCATAGTCGTTTTCCCTTACCGTTATCCTATTGCCATCCTGGCTTTTCCTACCGCATCCGTGGTGCCCGGCGTGTACCGCCCAGCGGGCGCGCGTACCGCGAAAAAGCTATACTGTGCGGGCATCTTAGCAGTCCGGTTTCCGTTAAAAGTAGAGACACGTCACAGGGGCTTCGCAGCACTATGCCCATTCTCAACATCCTCGAATATCCCGATCCGCGCCTTAGAACCAAGGCCTCGGAAGTAACCGAGGTGGACGATTCGATCCGCACACTGATCGACAATATGTTCGAAACCATGTACGCCGCACCGGGCATCGGGCTTGCCGCGAGCCAGGTGAACGTGCACAAGCGCATCATCGTCGTGGACGTGTCGGAAAACAGCGATGAGCCGCACGCGTTCATCAATCCGACGCTGACCCTTGAAGGCGACACCATAGAAGCGCAGGAAGGTTGTCTGTCGGTACCGGAAATCTACGAAAACGTCGACCGCTCGGAGCGCGTGCACGTGAACGCGATCGACCGAAACGGCGACGCGTTCACACTCACTGCAGAGGGGTTGCTGGCGGTATGCATCCAGCATGAGTGCGACCATCTCGACGGCCGGCTGTTCGTGGACTATCTGTCCACACTGAAGCGCAACCGCATCCGCAAGAAGCTCGAAAAGCAGCGCAAACAGCGGGCGTGACCCAAGCGCGCGCGCTCCGGCTCGCCTTTGCCGGTACTCCCGACTTTGCCGCAACCATTCTGCGGAGCCTGATCGCCCGGGACACACCACCCGTGGCCGCCTACACCCAACCGGATCGCGCAACCGGGCGCGGCCGCCGCCAACAGCCATCGCCGGTAAAGCAACTGGCGGCCGACGCGGGGATCCCTATTGCGCAACCGCGATCGCTAAAACCGAGCGCCGAGCACGACGCGCTGCGCGCGCTCGACTTGGATGTGCTGGTGGTGGCCGCGTACGGGTTGATCCTGCCGAAAGCCGTGCTGGACCTGCCCCGGTTCGGGTGCATCAATGTGCACGCGTCCCTGTTGCCGCGCTGGCGCGGTGCGGCGCCAATCGAACGCGCAATCATGGCCGGCGATCACGAAACGGGTGTGTGCATCATGCAAATGGACGAAGGTCTGGATACAGGACCTGTACTGCATCGTGTATCTACACCGATCACCCCCGAGACGACCGGACCAGCGCTCACCGAACACCTTGCAGCGCTCGGCAGCGATGCGCTGCAGTATTGCCTGGACCGGCTTGGCGCACTGGAGCCCGCGCCGCAATCGAACGACGGGGCAACCTACGCGCCCAAACTCGAACCCGTGGACAGCCACATCGACTGGTCCGCATCCGCTGCCACAATCGCCAACCAGGTTCGAGCCCTGTGCGGCCGCGCACCGGCGTTCACGGTACTGCAAGCGAGCGATCCACTGCTCCGCATGCAGGTGCTCGAGGCGCACCCCGCAGACGGCTATCCAGGCGTTGACCCCGGTACGCTGATCCACGGGAGCCGCAATCGGTTGATTGTGGCCTGCGGCGAGGGCGCACTCGCAATCACGGTTCTGAAGCTCAATCGCGGCAAGGGACGGCCGATGGATGCCGCCGCCGCGTTGAACGGCTACACGGAGTTGTTCTCCCACGGCACACGTTTTCTGTCACCGTGACATCATGACAAACGACCCTTCCCGCCGTCTGGCCACACGCGCCCTGCATCAGGTACTGGCCAACGGCAGAACCCTCGATCAGGTGAATGCAAAACAACCGCTGACCCCGCGCGCTACCGAACTCGTCTACGGTACGCTGCGCCACCTGTTCTCGCTGCGTGCGGAACTTGCGTCGGTTCTGGACAAACCGTTTAAGCCCAAAGACCGGATCGTAGAATCACTGCTGCTGATCGCACTCTACGAATTGCGGCACGCCAGCGCACCGGCGTACGCGGTGGTCAACGAATCCGCTGCGCTCTGCCGACCACTCAGAAAGTCCTGGGCGGTCGGCGTGGTAAACGCCGTGTTGCGTCGGCTGAGCGCCGTTGAATCCGATACGGAACACGACCATCTGGAACATCCCGCGTGGCTGTTCACGTTATTAGCAGAGCAGTATCCCGACGAGGTCGAGGCCATCTGCCGCACGAACAACACCCGGCCGCCGATGGTGCTGCGGGTAAACCGTACGCGCTGCAGTCGTAGCGACTATCTGACGCGCTTGCGCGACGAAGCCGGCGTGGACGCGACCGCAGACGGGCCGCCCACCGCCATACGGCTGAAACACCCGATGGCCCAGGATCGTTTGCCGGGGTTTGCCGAGGGTGACGCTGCCGTGCAGGACGCGGGCGCGCAATGGGCAAGCGTGCTGCTGGCGGAACCCGCGGCAACGCGCGCCGACGCCACCCCATCCAGGACGCCGGGTGGGGCTCACCGATACCTCGATGCATGCGCCGCGCCCGGGGGCAAGCTGTTTGCGTGGAATGAGCAACTGCTCACAGAGCGTGCGGCAGCGTCGTTCGAGCTTCACGCGCTGGATGCAAGCGCGACGCGGCTGGATCAGTGCCGCCTGATCGGCGCTCGGCTGGGCCACCATGACGTGGTTTATCATCAGGGCGACGCCACCGATCTCGCGTGGTGGGACCGCAGGCCGTATCACACCATCCTGCTGGACGCGCCTTGTACGGGTACCGGCACCATCCGCCGCCATCCCGAAATTCGCGTGCTGCGCTCACCGGACGATCTCGTCCGCTATACCGAGCTGCAACGCCAACTGCTGGCAAACCTGTGGCAGACCCTGAACCAGGAAGGTACTCTGTTGTATTGCACCTGTTCGATTCTCGCCGATGAGAACGACGACATCATCGCGCACTTTCTGGAACGCACTCCCGATGCGCACACCGTGCCTATTTCGCTACCCGTCGGCCGGGCTACCCGGCACGGTTGGCAGATCCTCGGCCCCGACGGCGACTGTGACGGTTTCTACTACGCGCGCGTTGCGCGACGCGGTAACTAACAAGTCACCGGACGGGTAGGGCAGTGAAGATCCTGATACTCGGTGCCGGTCAGGTAGGGGGCACACTTGCAGAGAACCTGGCGAAAGAGGCGTTCGACGTAACGCTGGTAGATCGGGATCCACATGTGCTGCACGAGCTGCGCGATCGCCTGGACATCCAGACGGTTCAGGGCTGGGCCTCTCACCCGGACGTGCTGCGCCGGGCGGGCGCCGACGACGCCGATATGCTCGTCGCCGTAACCTCCAGCGACGAAGTCAACATGGTTGCTTGCCAGGTTAGCTACTCGCTGTTCAAAACGCCGATGAAGATTGCGCGCGTACGCTCTAATTCGTACACGTCGCGTGACGGCTTCTTCACCCAGGAACACATGCCGATTGATGTGCTGATCAATCCGGAAGAAGTCGTTATGCGCAACATTCAGCAGCTGCTGCACTATCCCGGCGCGTTGCAGGTGCTGGACTTCGCCGACGGTCGCGTACAGCTCGTGGGCGTGCGGGTGGTAACCGGCGGTTCGCTGGTCGGCCAGGCAATTGCGGTGCTACGGGAACACATGCCAGCCGTAGACACCCGCGTGGCGGCCATCTACCGCCAGGGGCAGGCGATCGTACCGCAGGGAACGACGGTGATCGAAGCCAACGACGAAGTGTTCTTTCTGGCTGCGCGTAAAGACATTAAAAAGGTGATGAGGGAATTGCGCAGCGTGGAGCGCCCGTTTCGGCGCGTGATGATCGCCGGCGGCGGCAACATCGGCGCCGGACTTGCCGCCGAGGTGGAATCACGCTTCTCCGTGAAAATTCTGGAATTCGACCGCGAACGCTGCACGTACCTCGCCGAAAACCTGGACAACACGGTCGTGCTGCACGCAGACGCCACCGACCGCGAACTGTTGATCGAAGAAAACATAGAGCAGTGCGATGCATTCTGCGCAGTAACCAACGACGACGAAGTAAACATCATGGCGTCGCTGATGGCGAAACGTCTGGGTGTACGCCAGGTACTTACCCTCATCAGCAAGCCCGCCTACGTCGACCTTGTACAGGGTGGGGAGATCGACATCGCCATCTCGCCGCAGCAAGCCACCACGAGCTCATTGCTGTCGCACGTACGGCGCGCCGACGTCGCCCGCGTGCATAGTCTGCGTCGCGGCGCCGCCGAAGCCATGGAAGCCATTGCCCACGGTGACAGCAAGAGCTCTAAGGTGGTGGGGCGCGCCATCCGCGACATCGATCTTCCCAAGGGCGCGAGCATAGGCGCCGTAGTACGCGGCGATGAAGTACTGATTGCCCACGATGACGTTGTCGTTGAATCCGACGATCACGTCATTCTGTTTCTCGTCGACAAGAAGCAGGTAGCAGCGGTGGAGAAGCTCTTTCAAGTCGGCCTGAGCTTCTTCTAGAGCGGGTACTATGCATCTGAGCGTTATCTCCCGCGTTACCGGAATTCTGCTCACGCTCTTCAGTATTGCACTGCTTTTACCCGTCGTCGTCGCAGTTATCTATCAGGAAGATACCATTCGGGTATTCGTAACGGCATTTGCCATTACACTGATATCTGGTTTGGCGATGTGGCTGTTGCCGCGGTCCCGACGCGAACTTCTGAGCGGCGATGGTTTTTTCATTACCGTGTTGTTCTACCTTGGGCTGGGGCTTTTCGGCGCCTTGCCGTTGTACCTGTTCAAATCGCTGGACCTGTCCTTTACCAACGCCGCTTTCGAAAGCCTGTCCGGTCTAACGACCACCGGCGCCACGGTGTTGACCGGCCTGGACGACATGCCAAAGTCGGTGCTGTTCTACCGGCACCTATTGCAGTGGCTGGGCGGCATGGGAATCATCGTACTTGCCGTTGCGATCCTCCCCATGCTCGGGATCGGCGGTATGCAGCTGTATCGGGCGGAGTCCCCTGGTCCCGTTAAAGACAACAAACTCACGCCGCGGATCACGCAGACCGCAAAGGCGCTGTGGTATCTGTATCTTGGTTTAACCATTGCCTGCGCAAGCGCGTACTGGGTTGTTGGAATGAGCGTGTTCGACGCGATTTGCCACAGCTTTTCCACTGTGGCGATCGGTGGGTTTTCCACGCACGATGCCAGCATTGGTTTCTTCGACAGCGCCGCGGTGGAAGCGGTAGCGATCTTTTTCATGATTCTGGCGGGAATCAATTTCGGCCTGCACTTCACGGTAGTGTCTCGACGCAACCTCTACTACTACATACGCGACCCGGAGGTGCGCCTGTATCTATGCATTCTCGTTGGCGTGGCCGCCATCGTCTGTGGCGTGCTACTGCGGGAAGACGCCACGGATCAGCCGTTCCGTGAAGGGGTTTTCCAGACCGTTTCGATGGCTACTACCACAGGCTTCGCGACCACGGAGTTTCATCTGTGGCCGTCGGCAGCGCCGGTGATACTGCTGCTTGCAGCGTTCGCGGGCGGCTGCGCAGGTTCCACCGCCGGTGGCGTGAAAGTGATCCGTGTACTGATGATCTATCTGCAGGGATTCCGCGAAGTACAGCGGCTGATTCACCCGAACGGCGTGTTTCCGTTGAAGCTCGGCGGGCAGATCATTCCAGATCGTGTGACTCAGGCCGTGTGGGGATTCTTCTCCGCCTACGTAATTATCTTTCTCAGCATGGTCGCGGTGCTGATGCTCATCTCGGACTTGGATTTCACCACCGCGTTTGCGGCCGTTGCAGCGTGCCTCAACAATCTGGGCCCAGGACTCGGGAGCGTGGCGGAAAATTACGCGTCGATTCCGGCCGCTACCAAGTGGGTGCTGGTGTTTGCAATGCTGTTGGGACGGCTCGAGATATTCACGCTGCTCGTGCTGCTCTCTCCCGCTTTCTGGCGGCGATGACCACGCACACCTCGCGCTGGCGCAACTCGTCCTCCGGGTACGGCTGGGTCTCGATTGGGTTTCATTGGCTAACAGCTCTCACCGCAATTGCGCTGTTCTGCCTGGGGCTGTGGATGGTGGACCTGACCTACTACGACCCCTGGTACAAGCGTGCACCGGACATCCATCGCAGCGTCGGTATTCTGTTGGCACTGACCACGCTCTGCCGGCTTGCCTGGCGTTGGCTGCACCCGGCGCCCGCCGCACTGGAACATCGACCTCTGATGCGGACCGCGGCACGCCTTGTTCACATCATGTTGTATGCGTTGCTGTTCGGGCTTTTCACGAGCGGTTACCTCGTTTCAACCGCCAAGGGGCAGCCGGTTCAGGTGTTCGACTGGTTCAGCGTACCGGCGACAATCACCGGCATAGACAACCTGGAGGATACCGCGGGTACGATCCACGAGCTGTTCGCGTTCACACTCGCCGGACTAGTTGTGTTGCACTCGGGTGCAGCGTTGGTCCACCATTTCAGGCTGAAGGACCAGACGCTGCTGCGCATGCTGAAACCGCCGCGCGGGGACGGCGCCGTGTAGAACAATCGTGAAAGGGGAAACCGATGGTTAACGACTGCATTCATCCTGACCGAGGTCAGGTTGCCGGATTACGCCGCACGCTCCGGCTCGGTACGCTCGCGCTTTGTGTGTTGATCGCCGGCCTCGGGATCGGCAGCCAAAGTTTCGCCGACACCTACAAGATCGACATTCCAGGGATGCACGCAAACATTCAGTTCCGCGTGAAGCACCTGGGTTTCAGCTGGCTGTACGGCCGCTTCAACCAGTTTGACGGCACCTTCGAATACCATCCGGAAGCGATCGAGAAATCCTGGATTCGCGTGCAGATCGACATGTCGAGCCTGGATTCCAACCACGCGGAACGTGACAAGCACCTGCGCAGCGCCGATTTTCTGAACACCGACGAGTTTCCGACCGCCACGTTCCTGTCCACGAAGGTGACCGACCTCGGCGACGGCAACGCGACCATTGCCGGAGAGCTGACGCTGCACGGCGTGACGCGACCCGTGACGCTCGAGGCCCGCTACATTGGCGGCGGCGACGATCCGTGGGGCGGCTACCGGCAGGGCTTTCACGCCACCACCACCATTCAGCCGGCCGATTACGGTATCAACATGGCAGTATTAGGGCCCGCGTCGCAGGACGTGGAGCTGGACCTAGCGGTCGAGGGTGTTCGTATCGACAAGGATTAGTTCCACCTTTCTCTATCTGCCGCCCGGGCTGAAGCTGACCCTCTCCAACCGTCAGGCAGTTCTGAAGTATGAAGAGCCCCAAGCGGTGTCACCGGCCCTTGACGTCAACCCGATTTATAGACGTTCCGCTCACCCCGCGGTTGACGCTTGAAGCGCTTGTATTCCCATTGATACTGCGCGGGATGCCGCGTCACCAGGCGCTCAATCTCGCGGTTCATTGCCGCGGCGGCTTCGCCCGGGTTATCCGAGCGCAACGTATCCGGGAGCGGTTCGAATCCGATCGAGAAGCCGCGGGACGTGCGCAGCCCCCAGCCGAGAACGAGGCGCGCGCGCGAGCGTTTGGCCAACCTTTGCGCAAGCGTCATCGTCAGTGCGCGCTCACCGAAGAAGGGTACGTATACGCCTGCCTCCCGGTCCGGAACCTGGTCGGGCAGCAGGCCAACCAACCGTCCGTCACGCAGCGCACGCACTACGGACAGAATGCCCCGTTTATCGATCGGAAACAGCTGTGCACCACCGCGGTTACGCGCGCGGCGGAGCGCGCGGTCCAGGCCCGCCAGGCGTGGCGGGTCGTACAGCGCATGAAGACGGTACCGGCCGAGGTACAGCGCCACCACTTCCCAATTGCCGATGTGGGGCACCAGCAGCAGCACACCATCACCGCTCGCTAGCCCATCACTAACGAGTTGCTCGCCCTGCACCGATTCAATCGTGCGCTGCCATCGCGCCTCCGGCCAGTGCCAGCACATACCCGTTTCCGCAACCAGCCTGCCAGTGTGCGCGAGACTCTGTCGTCCAAGGCGCTCGCGCTCCGCTTCGGACAGGTCCGGAAAACACAGCTTCAGATTACGCCGCGTAATCCGTTTGCCACCCGCGCCGAAGACCCAGAGCAGGCTCGCGACCGAGGCTCCCAGCCACCGCGCCGCATTCAATGGCAGCAGCGCGAGCAGTCGAATTCCAATGCGGGCGACTAGCGCGGCCAAAGGAGTCCGTTCACCGACGAGCGAGTTGGCGGCGCACCGCCGTATCGCAAGCCGTAAACCGGAAGCACTCGGGGTGATGGTCGTTCACCATGCCCACGCTCTGCATGAACGCGTAGCAGATCGTTGGCCCAACGAAACGGAAGCCGGCCCGCTTGAGCGCTTTGGACATGGCGCGCGACTCGGGCGTCTCGCTCGGCACCGCTGTCGTGTCACGCACGTTGGGCGCAAACCTCCAAACCAACGCAGAAAAGTTGTCCGGCAGGTCGAGATACGAGCGGGCATTGGTGATGAGCGCATCCAGCTTGCCGCGATGACGAATCAGACCGGCATCGGCCAACCAGCGGTCCATCCGCCGCCCGCCATAGCGCGCGAGCTTGTGGGGATCGAAGTCGTAGAACGCCGAGCGCATGTGCTCGCGTTTTTTCAGCACCGTCCACCAGGACAGCCCGGCCTGCATGCCTTCCAGCATCAGCCGTTCGAACAACGCCTGATCGTCCGTTACGGGAACGCCCCATTCTTCGTCGTGGTACGCCACGTACAGCGGTACCGATCCACACCATGTGCATCGCGTGGCGTCTTTGACCATCTGCACCCTTTCCCGTAGATTGCGCGCTCTCGAGAATCACCGGCGAGCGCATGTTCGATTTGATTCTGCTGGACCGCGACGGTGTGATCAACGCGGATTCGCCAGCGTTCATCAAATCGCCGGCCGAGTGGACACCGCTGCCCGGGTCACTGCAGGCGATCGCAGCGTTGAACGCATCGGGGTGCCGGGTGGGCGTGTGCTCGAATCAATCCGGCATCGGCCGCGGCCTGTTCACGCGCGCGACGCTCCGCCGGATCCACCGTCGAATGCACGACGAACTTGCTAAGGAGGGCGGTCATCTGGATCTGCTGACCTACTGCCCACATCACCCGGACGACGGCTGTGCGTGCCGCAAACCGTTACCCGGAATGCTCCATTTGGCGATGCGACTTACCGGGGTTCCACCGGCAAGAACGTGCTTCGTCGGAGACGCGGACCGGGATCTCGCGGCGGCCGCTAGCGCCGGGTGTACACCGGTATTGGTGCGTACCGGGCACGGATTGCAGACCGAACCCCGCTGCGGCCTCTCGCAAGAGTGGGTGTTCGACGACCTGGCGGCCTTCGCCAACGCGATGGGCGCCCGTTAATGCCGCTATTGATGGCCATACGCTCAACGCTGTTCTACACCGGCTACATTATTCTGACGGTCACCTGGGGCACGCTCTCGGTGCTGGTTGGCTGGACGATGCCGTACCGCAAGCGGTTCCGCTTCATCATCGGGACCTGGACCCGTTTGGTCTTAGGTTGGTTAGCGCTTACTTGCGGAATAAGGCCTAGAATTAAAGGGCTAGATAACCTGCCCGATGAACCCTGCATCGTTTTCGTGAAACACGAGAGTACGTGGGAGACGTTGTTTCTGCAGACGCTGCTGGCGCCCCAAGCCACGATCATCAAGAAGGAGCTGCTGCGCATTCCGTTCTTCGGCTGGGCGTTTGCCGTTCTGAAACCCATAGCGATTGACCGCCGGCGACCGCGAGCGGCGCTGAAGACCCTGATCAACGAAGGCCGGCGTCGGTTGGAAGACGGGATCTGGGTGGTGTTGTTTCCGGAAGGGACGCGAACGCCGCCGGGCGAAGTACGCTCATTTCAGGCAGGGGGTGCGGCACTGGCTGTCGCTGCCCGTCGGCCGCTGGTAGTGATCGCGCACAATGCCGGCGATTACTGGCCCGCACATCGTTTTCTGAAACGTCCCGGCACCGTTCAGATCGAGATCGCAGCCCCTATAGACACCGAATCAATGACCAGCAAGGACGTAAACGACGCCGCGCTCACCACAATGCGCAATCTGGTTACGTCGATACGCGGCCAGAGCTAGCTGAGGGGTATTTATTCGAACCGAACGTTCGTTCCTCTGTTCAATGTATCAGAACGAACGTTCGTTTAAACGTCCAGGTTCACGACCGAAAGCGCGTTGTCTTCAATAAACTCGCGCCGCGGCTCCACCTGATCGCCCATCAATGTGGTGAACATCTGATCCGCAGCAATCGCGTCGTCGATCGTTACCTGCAGCATTCGCCGAACATCGGGATCCATCGTCGTGTTCCAAAGCTGGTCGGGATTCATCTCCCCAAGACCCTTGTAACGCTGAATGTCCACACCCCGGCGCGCCTCACCAAGCAGCCAGTCGAGTGCCTGCACGAAGGCGGTTACATCCGCCCGGCGCTCGCCACGCTGCACGTAGGCTCCCTCTTCGATCAAGCCGTCCAGCTGTTCGCCCATGTCCACAATGGCGCGATAGTCCGGGCTCTGGAAGAACCGCGGCGTCAACACAATACGCTCACTGATCCCTTTCACCGGTAGGTGCACCACCGGTTGCTGGTGGCCATCGTCATCCGGCAGCAGCTCGACCCGCGGCGTTGGGAGCGTCCCGTCGTCCAGCTTCCGTGCCAGATCACCGGCCCAGACCTGCATTGCTGCAGCGTCCTGCAACATCGTTTGTGAAACGGGTGCCATTCGCACGAGCATCTCTGTCAGTTCAGTGGGGTGCGTACGTGCCACCTTGTTCAATCGTTGACGTAGCTCCGCATACTGCGTAACCAGCTGCTCGAGCGCGACATCCTCAATCGGCGGCGCCTCCGCGGTCAGGTGCAGCTTCGAACCCTCGAGCGCAAGCTGCCTGAAGTACTGGTCCAGCTCCGTGTCATCCTTTACGTATCGTTCCTGGCGTCCCTTTTTCACCTTGTATAGAGGCGGCTGCGCAATGAAAACGTGACCGCGCTCAATCAACTCGGGCATCTGGCGAAAGAAGAACGTAAGCAACAGCGTACGGATATGCGAGCCGTCCACGTCGGCGTCCGTCATGATGATGACAGAATGATATCTAAGTTTGTCTGGGTCGAATTCGTCACGCCCGATACCACAACCCAGAGCAGTCACCAGCGTGCCCACTTCGTTGGACGACAACATCTTGTCGAACCGCGCCTTCTCGACGTTCAGAATCTTGCCCCGCAGCGGCAGAATCGCTTGCGTTCGTCGGTCGCGGCCCTGTTTCGCGGATCCACCGGCGGAATCACCCTCCACCAGATAAAGCTCCGAGAGCGCCGGATCCTTTTCCTGGCAATCCGCGAGTTTTCCCGGCAAGCCCGCAACATCCAATGCGCCTTTGCGACGCGTCATTTCCCGAGCTTTCCGGGCCGCCTCACGCGCACGCGCCGCCTCGATCATCTTGTTCACAACCACCCGGGCATCCTGCGGATTTTCGTCCAGATATTGATTAAAATACTTGCCTAACTCTTGCTCGACCGCCGGCTTGACCTCGCTGGACACCAACTTGTCCTTTGTCTGGGACGAAAACTTGGGCTCCGGCACCTTGACCGAGATAACCGCCGTAAGCCCTTCCCGCGAGTCATCCCCAGTGGTGGACACCTGCGCCTTCTTCAACAGCTCTTCGCGTTCGATGTAGCCGTTCAGCGTGCGCGTTAACGCCGAACGAAACCCAGCCAGGTGCGTGCCGCCGTCGCCTTGCGGGATGTTGTTGGTGTAGGCATACACCTGCTCCTGGAATCCGTCATTCCACTGGAACGCGACTTCCACCCCGATGCCATCCTCGTCGCGGCGATGATTGAAGTGAAAAATGGAATTGATCGTAGTCTTGTTGCGATTCAGATACTCCACAAACGACATCAGCCCGCCCTCATAGAGGAACGACGCATCTTTTTCCGTCCGCTCGTCCGTCAGCGTGATCTGCACGCCGGAATTCAAAAACGCAAGCTCTCGGAGGCGTTTTGCGAGCACTTCGTAGTCGAACTCGATGACACCAAAGGTGCCGCTCGATGGACGGAAATAGCATTCGGTGCCGCGGTCGTCTGCGTCGCCGATCTCGCGCATGGGCGCTTCCGGCACGCCGTTACGGTAGATCTGCTGGTGGGTCTTGCCGTCTCGGCGCACTGTCAGGCGCAATTCATCCGACAACGCATTTACTACCGACACGCCCACGCCGTGTAGGCCGCCAGACACCTTGTAACTGTTGTGATCGAACTTCCCGCCCGCGTGGAGCGTCGTCATGATGACTTCGGCTGCTGAAACCCCTTCCTCCGGGTGTATGTCGACCGGAATGCCGCGACCGTTATCGCGTACGGTTACGGCTTCTTCCGCGTGAATGATCACGTCTATCCGGTCGCAATGGCCAGCGAGCGACTCATCGATGGCGTTGTCTACAAGCTCCTGGACCATGTGGTGCAGCCCGGTGCCGTCTTCGGTGTCCCCGATGTACATCCCGGGCCGCTTTCGGACCGCATCCAGGCCCTTGAGAACCTTGATATTCCTGGAATCGTAGGTTTCGTCGTCCCCACCGGGCGGCTGAGTTTCGGACATAGACTTACTTCACTCTCATCAAATAACGCGTTCAAGTCACCGCGCACGCCACTGGAGTCGCCACATCATGACGCTCAGGGGCCCTCAATCTGGACGGCTGCCGGCATCCTGGTGTTTCACGTGAAACAGCGTTGCCGGCGATCTGCTCACGAGCTCCGGGCAATCTCGCCCTGTTTCACGTGAAACACTCGATAGCGATCACCGGAGAACGGCCCATCTGCCAGCCCACGAGTCGCGGTCGCCAGAATCTGGCAGCCAAGCGCGTCCAGGTGCCGAAATAGCCTCGCGTTGTGCTCGTCGTCCAATTCGGCGCCGAGATCATCGATCAGAAACACCGCGCCACCCGTATGCGTCAACAACAGCTCCATCAGCGAAACGTTCATTGCAAGAGCAACGAGCTTTCCCTGGCCTCGAGAAAGGACGGAACTCGCTGACAGATCGTGGGTTCGGATTGCGATGTCCGCCCGATGCGGACCTGCGCCGGTAAACCCCGATTTTACATCGCGAACCAGGCTTTCTCCCAGCACTTTCGACAGCTCTGATTGGTACGTATTCGCGGATTCAGCGCGTGCGTCCGCAGCACGTTGGTCCAGCGAAACCGAGGGCCAACCTGGACGGTAATCGAGTGACACCTCGAGTTCTGGCGCAAGACCCTCCAGCTGTTCCGTGAACGCCTGCTGCAGACTGCGCACGAACTGCATCCGCATGGTGGATACACGACCCCCGGCATCGGCCAGTTCACGTGTCCACGGCGCCAGCTCTCGCGAAAGCCCTGCCGACACTGCCTGCTCACGGGCGTCCGCGGAAGCCTCCGCGTCGACCACGGGCTCATCGGCTACCCAGCTTCGACCGTCCTCCCGCTCGACCGAGGTCTCTTCTTCTGAGTCGTCCACACCGTCCGGAAGCGCCTGAAACATTCCGCCGTCCGGCGTACTCTCCTCAGGCTTCTGCGCGTGCACGCCCACGCCCTTTGCCTGTCTCAACAGCGCATTTCGATGCTTCAACGCCTGCAAAAAGCCCTGCAGCGCTCCGAGGTAACCGGGTTCCACGTGAAACATCGCCCAATCCAGCCACGACCGGCGCAGTTTCGGTTCGCCGAAAACGAGTTGCCCCACGTCAGGAAGCACCAACTGCAACGGCAAAAGCCGCGCAACGTTAGAAAGCTTGCGCTCCGGCGCGCCATCTACACGAAATTCCGGACCACGCGAACCCCGCACGCGCTGGACACCGAGCCTGCGATCTATGCCATTTACATCAACGGCTGCGCGCACCACCAACGACTCCTCGCCATGCCGGATGAGCGAACCTACCTGAGATGAACGAAAGGATTTTCCCCGCGCGAGAATATGTACGGCTTCCAGCACAGCGGTCTTACCGGCGCCGTTATCACCCACAAAGAGGTTCAGACCGGGACCGAACGACAGTTCGGTAGAACGAATGTTGCGGACATTCTCGATCCAGAGGCGACGGAGCGAGGCCATCCGCGGCGTCAGAGCCGTGCGGTCAGAGCCGCATAGGCATCACGACATACACTGCATTGTCGTCGCCTGCACTCTCGATCAGCACGCTGCTGTTCGTGTCCGTGAGCGTCAGCGTCACGCTGTCGTTCGAGATCGCCGCCATCACGTCCAGCAGATAACCAACGTTGAATCCGATTTCAAGACTGGTGCCAGCGTAATCGACCGGCACTTCTTCTTCCGCTTCCTCCTGCTCCGGATTGTTTGCCTGTATAGTCAACGAATCTTCCGAAAGCATCAGTCGCACACCGCGATATTTCTCATTCGACAGAATGGCGGCCCGCTGAAAGCCTTGTCGTATGGTCTCCCGGTCGGCTTGCACGACCAGGTCACCGCCTTTGGGAATCACCTTGTCGTAATCTGGGAATTTTCCGTCAATCAACTTGGTGGTTAATTGAAAGCCACTGCACGCGACGCGCAAGTGATTGTCCGCGAGGTACACGGTAGCTTCCTCGTCACCGTCATCAAGCACCCGACCCAACTCGAGCACGCCCTTGCGCGGCACAATCGCCTGTCGTCGACCACTGCCACGAGCACCACCCTCCATCGTGCACATCGCGAGTCGATGGCCATCCGTAGCGACGGTGCGGATGTAGCCATCCGCCAGCTCGAACAGCATGCCGTTCAGAAAGTATCGAACATCCTGCTGCGCCATTGAAAATGCAACGCGATCCAGAAGCTCATTGAGCTGCTCGCGCGGCACGTTGAGTTCCACATCGCCTGGGGACGACTCCAGCTGCGGGAATTCTGAGGCCGGCAGCGTAGCCAGACTGAACCGGCTTCTACCCGACCGAACGTTCGCTTTGGAGTCTTTGGTCTCTACAGACACCTTGGCGCCCTCGGGGAGCGATCGGCATATGTCAGACAGCTTGCGGGCAGGAATGGTGATCTCGCCCGGGCGCTCCACATCTGCGCCGTCCACGTCTGCCCGCAATTCCACTTCGAGGTCGGTGCCTGTCAGCGTCAACCGGCCGTCCGCAGCGCTAACCAGCACGTTGGACAGAACCGGCAGCGTCTGCCGGCGTTCCACCACGCCGGTCACCAGCTGCAACGGACGCAGCAGCGTTTCTCGATCAATGCTGAACTTCATGCGTACAACTCTCGGCTGGTACCCGGCGACGCATCCGGCGGTCGAGCGGGATTAGCTGTTGAGCAACCGGTTCAGGTTGCGGTAGTCCTCCGCAACGTCCGCGGTCGCATCCTTCAATTCGGCAATCTTCCGGCACGCGTGTATCACCGTCGAGTGATCGCGACCGCCAAATGCCTCACCGATCTCCGGGTACGAATGTTTGGTGAGTTCTTTGGCCAGGTACATCGCCATCTGCCGGGGGCGGGCGATGGTGCGGTTGCGCCGTCGCGACAGAATATCGGAAATTCTAATCTTGTAGTACTCGGCCACCGTTTTCTGAATGTTCGGAATGCTCACCTGGCGGCCCTGAATGACGAACAGATCCCGAAGAACGCGGCCCACCTGATCCACCGTAATCCGGCTACCCGTGAAACGCGCATTGGCGATCACGCGTCGGAGCGCACCTTCCAGTTCACGCACGTTGCTGCGAATGCGTTCGGCAATGAAAAACGCCACGGCCGGGTCTAAAGGCATGCCCTCGGCTTCGGCTTTCTTCATCAGAATGGCTACGCGCGTTTCGAGCTCGGGTGGGCCCATCTCCACCGTCAGGCCCCAAACGAAACGGCTCTGAAGCCGCTCTTCCAGTCCCTCGATCTCGCGCGGGTACCGGTCGCACGTCAGCACCATCTGGTGACCACGCTCAAGCAGCGAGTTGAACACGTGAAAAAATTCTTCCTGCGAGCGCAGTTTCTTCGCGAAGAACTGAATGTCGTCGATCAGCAGCGCATCGACGCTGCGGTAGAACTGCACAAACCGGTCCATCGAACCTTCGCGCAGTGCGGTTACCATGTCCTGCACGAAACGCTGCGAGTGCAGATACACCACCTGTGCATTCGGCACCTGCGCAGACACGTAGTTGCCCACGGCGTGCATCAGGTGCGTTTTGCCGAGGCCCACGCCTCCGTACAACAGCAGCGGGTTGTACGTCCGACCCGCATTTTCGGCCACCTGAAGCGCCGCTGCTTTCGCAATTTCGTTGGATTTTCCTTCCACGAAGGTGTCGAACGTGAAGTCGGTGATGAGTTTGTTCGGCACGCGCTCGCGTTCTACCCGTTTGGGCGGTGGCGCTTCCAGTTCCTCCGCACGTCCGATCGTCAGATCCACCTCGTGCGCGTCGTCGGGCTCGCTCACCTGATCGAGCAGCTCGCGAATGCGTTCAAGGTACATGTCCTCCACTTCATTTTGCGCGTAGCGGTTTGGTGCATAAAGGCGCATTACGCCGCCTTCGTAATTCACCTGCAGCGGACGTATCCAGGTGTTGTATTCGTCACAGGAAAGTTCGTCCTTGAGGCGATCGAGGCATCGCTCCCAAACAGTACCAGTCAAGATGTGTCCCCCGAGGAGAAGCAGTGAATGCTTGTTTGTAGATATCGGGTAGTGAGCACCCGTTTTGGCGGCATTCTAGCCAGCTTTCAAAAGCGTTGGCTACGCAGTTTTCAAAACTTGTTGTATCGATTTTTTTATCAACAAGGATTTCAAAAACTTAAAACGCTACATCGCGAACCACACGCAACATTTCATCGTCACGCAATTGTGATCAACCTGGGGAAAAAACTGTGGATAAGATTTTTCGCACATTTCATCAAGTGAAAACCCATCAGTAACCAAGGTGTTTTCCACATCTATTCCGAGCGGAAAACCTACCGCGAATTCAGACAGTTAACCTCGTTCTCCACAGAACCTGCGGCCTTCAACAAACAACAACGAACAAATATTTCTATAAATACTCTATTAATTGACACTGTGGACAGCCGTTCATAGAATGCCGCCCCCTTGCGCCAGCACTGTCTCGGCGGTCGGGAGCAGCGGTCGCGCGAACGCGAGGCGAGCAGGGTCAGAACGAGGAAAAGAGCATGAAAAGAACCTTTCAGCCAAGCAATCTGAAGCGCAAACGCACGCACGGATTCCGAGCGCGGATGGCAACGAAAAACGGTCGGAAGATCATCAATGCTCGTCGAGCTCGGGGCCGTAAGCGCCTGACCGTTTGACATCTACCGGATACCCATTCGCTCGCGCACACAGGCTCACCCGGGCTGCGCAGTTCAATCGGGTACTTGGCCCACGCCGCACTCAGCGCCCACCTCCAGGGGACGATTCGTCCTCGGGAACATCGACTAGGCGACACCGTTTCAACCGCCGCACATTGCGAATGATCGCCGTATCGAATACAACGTCATCGGCCCGGCTTGGAGTGGTTGTGGGCAAGCGAGCACTGCCACGTGCAGCCGACCGGAATCGGGCCAAACGCCGCGTGCGCGAGACCTTCAGGGTCTTGCGGCCCGAACTGCCGCCGCTCGACATCGTTGTGATTGTCACCAGGGCGCCCGAGTCAGGCTGGCGGGACGAATTGACGCTGGGATTTCGCGAGCTGGCGCGGCGGGCGGAAAGCGAGTCTGCGCAGCAGCACTCTGGACAGACAACTGAACAGAAAACAGACTGAGGAGCCCCGATGGTGCCGGCGGTTGCGCCCCAAACAGAGTCCCCGAGGGTTTCCTGGCCGGCGCGGTGTGCAATTGCCCTCATTCATGCGTACCGCCTGGTCGCGAGCCCGTGGCTCGGCGGCCAGTGTCGGTTTTATCCGACGTGCAGCCACTACGCGGAAGAAGCCATTGCGCGGCACGGTGTCGGCCGCGGGGTGTGGTTGGCACTCCAGCGCCTGAGTCGCTGTCACCCGTTTCATGCGGGTGGCGTGGACCCGGTGCCTGAGTCGGAGGCGCGATCGTGATCGGTACCGAAGTGCAGCGCATCATCATTCTGGTGGGCCTCGCGATTACCGGATACCTGCTGATTGTGGCCTGGAATCGCGACTACATGAGTGACGATGCGTTGCCGACAGCTGCGGCTGAACGTAGCTACGACGACGTCACGGCTCCAGCAACCGGATCGCCTGCAGACGATGTGCCTTCGGCTGCGCTCGCCCCGGAAGTGCCGGTGTCGCATGGCACCTCCGATGGCGTGCAACTTCCAACGGTGGACGCTGGAGCCGACGATCTTCCGGACGAGTCGCTCGTCGCGGCAGACGCGGCAGCCGGAGCGGCTGAGTCGCCTGCGTCCAGCCCGTCGGTCGCGACCGCGGAGGGCCGTTTGGTGCACGTTGAAACGCCGATGTTCAACGTGCAGATCGACCGGCTCGGCGGTGACATCGTCCATGTGGAACTGAACCGCCATGCAGCCAAACGCAATCGTCCGGATGTACCGTTTGTTCTGCTCGACAATCGTGGCGGTCGGACCTACGTCGCGCAGAGCGGTCTGGTGGGTCCGGACGGCATCGACCGCACCGGGCGGCCGTTGTACCGCACCCAGAGCGCCCGCTACCGACTCGCCGAGGACAGCGCGGAGACCGCCGTTACGCTGAACGCGGTGAAAGACGGGGTGCAAGTGCAGAAGACATTCCGCTTCCGACCGGACGCCTACGTAGTGGACGTCGACTTTCAGGTGCTCAATACCACCGACCGGCCGATCAACGCGCGGTTGTTTGCGCAGATCAAGCGCGACGGACTGGAGCCGGTGGGCGAAGAATCGTTCACACTTGGGCCGCGGCCGTACCTGGGGGCAGCGCTCACCACGGCCGAGTCGCGCTACGAAAAACTCACGTTCGACGACCTCGAAGAAGGCGATTTTGTCGCGTCCGTGGACGGTGGCTGGATGGCGATGATTCAGCACTACTTTCTGTCTGCGTGGGTTGGTAATCCGGGTGAAGTGAACAGTTACTACGGCCGTATGCGGCGTAGCGATGGGCTTTACCAGGTGGGGTATCAGGGGCCGCTCGCGTCGATACCGCCCCAGCGTTCCGGCACATGGCATACGCGTTTCTTCGCCGGACCCAAAGACCAGGGTCGGCTCGAAGCCATTGCGCCCAACCTCAATTTAACGGTCGACTACGGTTTTCTGTGGTGGCTTGCGGTGCCGCTGTTCAAGGTGCTGGATTGGCTGCACGGCCTGGTGGGCAACTGGGGCATTGCGATCATTCTGTTGACCGTCCTGGTGAAGATTCTGCTCTACCCGCTCTCTGCGGCCGGTTTCCGCGCCATGGCGAACATGCGGCGGGTCGCACCGCAGCTCAAGCGTCTGCAGGAGCGCTACGCGGACGATCGCCAGAAGCTGTCGCAGGAGATGATGGCCTTGTACAAGCGTGAGAACGCGAACCCGCTCGGCGGCTGTATCCCGATGCTGCTGCCAATGCCCATTTTTCTGGCGCTGTACTGGGTGCTGTTCGAGAGTGTGGAACTGCGCCACGCGCCGTTCATGCTCTGGATCAACGATCTCTCGGCAATGGATCCCTGGTTCGTGCTGCCGCTCTTGATGGGTGCCAGCATGTACGTGCAACAGTTGTTGAGTCCGATGACGGGCGATCCGATGCAAGTGCGCGTAATGAAGATGATGCCTGTGATGTTCACCGTGCTGTTTCTGTTCTTCCCCGCAGGCCTCGTGCTCTACTGGCTGGTGAATAACGTGTTGAGCATTGCGCAGCAGTGGTACGTCAATCGCCAGATTGACGCCCAAGCAGCCGCAAAGGCCGGAAAGGCTTAGCGGCACTGTGACATACCCGTGGCCACTGAACGATCAGCGAGCAGCGCGCTCGACGTAGATACGATCGTTGCCGTTGCCACACCCCTGGGCCGCGGCGGCATCGGCATTGTCCGGGTCTCGGGACCGGACGCCTTCCGAATCGCTCGGGCGGTCGCGGGCAAGGTACCCGAGCCGCGCCGGGTCGAGTTCTGCCGATTTCAGGATGCCGAGGGCCCGATCGATGAGGGATTGGTAATCGGGTTTCGGGGCCCGGCGTCGTTCACCGGCGAAGACGTAGTGGAGTTTCACGGGCACGGCGCGCCTGTGGCGTTATCCCGGCTAGTACGTGTCTGCACCGGATATGGCGCGCGGTTGGCACGACCCGGTGAGTATACCGAACGTTCGTTCTTGAACGGGAAGCTGGATCTAGCCCAGGCTGAAGCCGTGGCGGATCTGATCAATGCGTCCACCGAGGTCGCGGCACGTCAGGCGTTGCGCTCGCTCACGGGTCACTTCTCCGACGCAATCAACCGCGTAGCTGAAATGCTGCTGCACGTGCGCACCCATGTAGAGGCCTCGCTGGATTTTGCGGACGAGGACATTCAACTGCTCGCGGATACGGACTTAACCGAACGTTTGGTTTGGACAAAAGATGCGCTCGATGACCTGCTGTCGAGCGCACGCCAGGGCGCTATGGTGCGGGAGGGTGTCACCGTAGCCATCGCTGGAGCGCCCAACGCCGGTAAGTCGAGCCTGCTGAACGCGTTGGCGCAGAGTGACCGGGCCATCGTAACGCCCCACGCCGGCACCACCCGGGATCTGATCGAGGTGGATATCCAGGTGCAAGGCCTTCCGGTCACGTTAATCGACACCGCCGGGATTCGGGAAGCAGACGACCCGGTGGAACGCGAAGGCGTCAAAAGGACCCGTGGTGCCGTCGAGTCGGCCGATGTTCTTCTCTGGATCGTTGACTCAACCGAACATTCGGTAAATTCAATCGAACGATCGGTTGAGTCAGAGATGGCTCATGCAGGTGAACTCTCCAAGGGTGCGCGAATACTGATCGCTTGGAACAAGATCGACCTTTCAGCAGATCAAAAAGCAGCGTTGCGAGGTCTGAAGCATGAATTGCAGAAAGCCCCCTCCGACCCCGCCCACCGGCGCCCGCGTGCGGCCCCTGTGCCGGTAAGCGCAGTTTCCGGCGAAGGCCTTCAGGCCTTGGGTCAGGCGCTGGCGGAAATCGTGGGATATCACGAAAGTGAAGACGGATTTTCTGCTCGCGCGCGCCATGTGGAAGCGCTGCATCAGGCCCGCGCCAGCGCCAAGGCCGCGCACAACCGACTTACGTCGGCCGATCTTCCTGAGCTGATCGCGGAGGATTTACGGGCCGCACATGACGCGTTGGGCGAGATCGTCGGCCGCGTCACACCGGACGACCTGCTGGGTGAGATTTTTTCTACGTTCTGTATCGGCAAGTGATGCGACATCGCCAGGTGCACAAAATTGGTAACCGGATTTTTTGTGCAGGCCAGCAACGGCGGGAAAAACTGCAACCTGACAGGAAACCGATATACTCGCCTCCTCGAAAGTGAAACCGACAATGAACGTTCTGGAACATCCCGACACCTTCGACGTGATCGTGATCGGTGGCGGCCACGCCGGTTGCGAGGCCGCTCTGGCAGCGGCGCGCGTGGGTGCCAGCACCTTGCTCGTGACACAGAGCATCGAAGCCATCGGTCAGATGTCCTGCAACCCGGCGATTGGCGGCGTCGGCAAGAGCCATCTGGTGCGCGAGATCGACGCCCTCGGCGGGGCGATGGCCCAGGTGGCAGACCGCGCAGGCATTCATTACCGCGTGTTGAACGCGAGCAAAGGGCCGGCGGTTCGTGCAACGCGCGCCCAGACCGACCGTGCCCGGTACCGCACGGCGATGCGCGAGATAATCGAGTCACAGGAAGGTCTGTCGGTCTTCCAGCAGGCCGTGGTGGATCTGGACATCCAAGACGGGCGTGTCACCGGCGTGGTCACCCAGATGGGGCTCAGGTTCCGCGCGCAACGGGTTGTGCTGACCACGGGTACGTTTCTCGGCGGCCGCATTCACATCGGCGATACCCATCACGGTGGGGGGCGTGCGGGCGATGCGCCCTCCATCGCGTTGGCTGAACGCCTTCGCGCGTTGCCGTTTCGGGTCGATCGGCTGAAAACCGGCACGCCGCCGAGGATCGATGCGCGCAGTGTCGACTTCACAGAGCTCGATGTGCAGCCCGGCGATGAGCCGCGGCCGGCGTTGAGTTATCTGGCGGTAGACGGCCGGCCGGACCGTCAGCTGGTGTGTCATATCGCGCACACGAACGAACAGACCCACGACATCATTCGGGCCGCCCTCGATCGATCCCCGCTCTTTACCGGCGCGATCGAAGGGGTGGGGCCTCGATACTGTCCCAGCATTGAAGACAAGGTAGTGCGTTTCGCGGAGCGCGTGCAGCATCAGCTCTTCATAGAACCGGAAGGGCTCGACACCCACGAGCTGTATCCGAACGGCATCTCCACCAGCCTGCCGTTCGATGTGCAGTACGCGCTCGTGCGTTCCATCCGCGGGTTCGAACGCGCGCACATCACGCGGCCTGGCTATGCGATCGAGTACGACTTCTTCGACCCGCGGGATCTCGAGTACTCGCTCGAGACCCGGGCGGTGCAGGGGTTGTATTTTGCCGGCCAGATCAACGGAACCACCGGCTATGAAGAAGCGGCGGCACAGGGGTTGCTTGCCGGATTGAATGCCGCGCGGGCAGCGGCGGGCAAGGAGCCCTGGTGGCCGGCGCGCGATCAGGCTTACCTGGGCGTGCTGGTGGACGATCTGATCATGCTCGGAACCAACGAGCCGTACCGGATGTTTACCAGCCGGGCGGAGTACCGCTTGCGCTTGCGCGAAGACAATGCAGACCTGCGGCTCACCGGCATGGGACGTGAACTGGGCCTGGTGTCCGGTGAGCGCTGGCGGGCGTTCGAGGTGAAACGCGACCGGGTCGAGCGTGTGCGTGCGTTGCTCGACCGAACGCACGTGGTTGCCGGCAGCGACCTCGCCCGCCTGTTGGAAGCGAGCACCGGCGAGCAGATCCGAAAGGACGTGAATGTGTCAGGGTTGCTCCGCCGGCCGCGCGTGCGCATCGATCAACTGGCCGACTGGATCAACGGGCAACTGGATGCAACCAACGCAGGTTCGTCGCAACCGTCCGATGTGCTGCTTGCGGTTGAAACGGACGTGAAGT
Source organism: Candidatus Azotimanducaceae bacterium (assembly GCA_965216695.1). Lineage (GTDB taxonomy): Bacteria > Pseudomonadota > Gammaproteobacteria > Pseudomonadales > Azotimanducaceae. The sequence continues at coordinate 2,534,719 of OZ244212.1, forward strand.
ACGAAGGTTACATCGCGCGGCAGGACGAAGAGATTGCGCGGATACGCCGCCACGAGGGCGTGCGCATCCCGCAGGAGCTCGATTTCACGACAATATCTGGATTGTCTGCGGAGCTGTGCGGCAAGCTTACGGAAGCCAAACCCGAGTCGCTCGCACGGGCAGCGCGAATACCTGGTATGACGCCGGCCGCGTTGTCCCTGGTTCTGGTTCATGCCCGGCGCCTGCAGGCGTCCGCCTGACAAGGCGCCCATCGGGCGCTGCCCGGTGCAACGGAGATGCCAGCCGTGAGTCCGGGTACCCGCCGCGAGGCGGACGACGAACGCGCGGCCATTTGCCGTGGTCTCGAGGCACTTGGGCTGCTCCAGTTTGAACGCTACGTTCCGGTACTTGCCGACTACTGCGAGCTGGTTCGCCGCTGGAACCGGGTAACCAATCTGGTGAGCCGGCGTGACATCGGCCGGTTTGTGCCGCGCCATCTGCTCGACAGCCTGTCGATTCACCCGTGGCTTACGGGCGAACGCGTCCTCGACTTCGGCAGCGGGGCCGGCTTGCCGGGGCTGGTGCTCGCGCTCGTGAATCCCAAGCGTCAGTTCGTGCTGGCTGAACGCAAACCACGCAAGGCGCGGTTTCTGCGGCACGCATCCATGACGCTGGGCGCCGCAAACGTACAGGTGTGCGAATCGCTGGACTCGTTTGTACCGGATAGCGGGGTATCGGATAGCGGGTTTCACACGATAACGAGCCGCGCGGTCGGAGATAGTGCTACGCTGTGGGCGGGTTTGCACGCACGGCTCGCACCCGGCGGAGCCATGGTGCTGATGGAGGCTGCATCGCCTCGCGGACCGGGGTCGTGCACTGCGCGGCCGGACCGGCCGGATAGCGTCCCGGACGTACCGGGTGCACGGGCCAAACGGCACTGGGTGTCGCTTCCCGGAATTACCGATCCGCATTCGGTGCTGATACTTCGAAAGCCGCGGGAATCAGGGCAGCAACAGACTCCGGCATAAACACCACAAGCAGGACGGTAGAACGAAACCCATGGCGCGCATCATCGCCATAGCCAATCAGAAGGGCGGCGTCGGCAAGACCACCACCACGGTGAATCTGAGCGCGTCGCTGTCGCTGTCCGGCTCAAAGGTGCTGATGGTCGATCTGGACCCGCAAGGCAACGCGACCATGGGCGCAGGCGTAGACAAGCGCACGGCCGAGACAAACATCTACGACTGGTTGATCGACGGGGTGAACCTGGCCGCGGTCGTGCGCACCACCCCCGCCAAGTTCGACCTGGTGCCGTCCAATACCGACCTGACCGCGGCAGAGCTCGAACTGCTGCAGCAGGATCAGCGCGAGTTGCGGTTGAAGCAACGCCTGGCGCCTTCGCTTGAGGATTACGATTTCGTAACGATCGACTGTCCACCGTCGCTCAACATTCTCACGTTGAACGCGTTGGTGGCCGCGCACGGTGTGCTGGTGCCGATGCAATGTGAGTACTATGCGCTGGAGGGACTGAGCGCGCTGCTCGAAACCGTGGAGCGCGTGCAGGCCGGCGCCAACCCGTCGCTTGCGATAGAGGGGATATTGCGAACGATGTATGATCCGCGCAACAGCCTCACCCGCGACGTATCCAGGCAGCTGATCGAGTATTTCGGCGACAAAGTGTTCCGCACGGTTATTCCGCGCAACGTGCGGCTTGCGGAGGCACCGAGCCACGGTCTACCGGCGATAATGTACGACAAACACTCCCGCGGGGCGGTGGCTTACATGGCGCTGGCCGGCGAAATCCGCCGGCGTGGCGCCGAGGAAGAGGCCCTGCGAGCGGAGGGTGCTCAGGGTACCAACGATAGCGCGGCGGACGACGACGGCTCGGTGCCAATGCTCACCGATTCAGTTTGATCGCGTTATGCCACCACATATTCGACCGGGAGCATCGAGCAGCCACGCATGAGCACTTCGCAGGGCGGAACAACAGAGTCCGGCGCACACGCCGGAGCGACAATCGGGGAAGGACAAACGGTGTCTAGAAAACGCTTGGGTCGTGGGCTCGACGCGCTACTGGCCACGCCGGCGGAACCGGCAGAACCGGCGAAGGGCGAGCTGGACGAAATTCCGCTGGGGCAGATCGTTCGCAGCCGCTATCAACCGCGGCAGGACTTCGACGAAGAACTGCTAGCGGAGCTTGCGGCCTCGATCAAGGCCCAGGGCCTTATGCAGCCCATCGTTGTGCGCGCCCGCCCGCTGGGTGGGTACGAGCTGATTGCGGGCGAACGTCGCTGGCGCGCGGCCGAGCTGGCCGGGCTGGAGCGCATTCCGGCGGTCATCAAAGACGTGGGTGACGAACAAGCGTCGGCGATGGCGCTGATCGAGAACATTCAGCGCGAGGATCTAAACCCGCTGGAGGAGGCGGTAGCGCTCGAACGTCTGCGCAAGGAATTCGAACTTACCCAGCAGGAAGTGGCGGACGCGGTGGGCAAGAGCCGGGCCGCGGTTGCAAACCTGATGCGGCTGTTGAATCTGTCGACCGCGGTACAGAACCTGTTGCGTAACGGCGACCTGGAGATGGGGCACGCCCGCGCGCTGCTGTCGCTGGACGCGGACGACCAGGAGCGCCTGGCTGGCCAGGTGGTGGAACATCAGCTCAGCGTTCGGGAGACGGAAGCGCTGGTGAAGCGGCACCAGAATCCACTTCCCAAACACAAACCCGCACCGCGGCCGAAAGATGCCGACACGCAGGCGCTCGAGCGAGACCTGGCGGACAAGGTGGGGGCGCCCGTGACGATTCGCCGGACGCCGAAAGGCGGCGGCGAGATGGTCATCCGGTTCAATGATCTGGATGAATTGGACGGCATTTTGAGGCACATCCGCTAGCGCGCAGCCTCATGGGAACCGGCACAGCCGGAGCCACCTCCGACCCTAGAAAACGAGCTTTTTTCGCGTTGAACGCGCCGGGGGGCGCCACTATACTATGCGCCGCCTTGCGGGCAGGTCGCTTAGAACCCGCGCAACATTCACGGGTCGTCCACGAACAGTTAGCAGTCTATCCGGCGCGTGTCGTTCGCTCTGAAAACCGGCATCGGCCAGCTACTTGCGGCTGTATGTGCTGCAGGTGTCGTGCTGGTTGAAGGCTGGCCTGCGGCCGCAGCAGCCCTTCTGGGAGGCGCCGTTGCGGCAGCTCCGACGCTGTTGGTCGCGTTCGCAGGGCGGTGGGCCGACACGCCGCAACGCGTGGTGGGCTTCGGCTTCGTAAGGGTCGCCTTCGCGATTACGCTGCTGGTTATTGTGATTGCAGCGGTGAGGCCCGACCCTCTGGGTTTCTTCGCGGGTTTCGTGCTCGCGCACGTGGTCTACGTGGTACTGGCGGCGCGAGCAGGCGGGTAGACGGGCGAGACCCAGCGAGATTGTTAGATAGGCAACCAGGCAACCAGGCAACCAGGCAACTGGTAAGAAGAAGAGACAACGATGGCGAGTGGCGCGCAAACATCGGCGGAGTACATCAACCACCACCTGACCAACCTTACCTTTGGTCAGCACCCGGACGGCACCTGGGGCTTCGCGCATTCGGCGGCCGAGGCGCAGGCCATGGGGTTCTGGTCGATCAACGTCGATTCCATGTTGTGGTCTATTCTGCTGGGCGTGCTGTTCTGCTGGCTCTTCCGCAAGGCGGCCAAAAACGCTACCGCCGGCGTTCCGGGCGCGCTGCAAAATGGTGTCGAGATGATCGTAGATTTCATCGACGACACCGCCAAGAGCATCTTCAACTACAAGAATGACCTGGTGGCGCCGCTCGCGCTTACCATATTCGTTTGGGTCTTCTTCATGAATCTTATGGATCTGGTGCCGGTGGACTGGATTCCGTACACCGCAGGCCTTCTCGGTGTTCACCACATGAAGGTGGTGCCTACCACCGACCCGAACATCACCATGTCCATGGCGTTCACGGTGTTCGGACTGATCCTCTACTACAGTGTTAAATGCAAAGGCCTGGGTGGTTTCCTGGGCGAGCTCGCGTTTCATCCGTTTCCGAAGATTGCCGCACCGGTGAATTTCATTCTGGAAGGCGTGACGTTGATTGCCAAACCGCTGTCGCTCGGCCTGCGGCTGTTCGGCAATCTGTACGCCGGCGAGATGATCTTCATTCTGATTGCGCTGATGTTTGGCGGCGGTATTGTGCTGTTCGCGTTCGGCGGCGTGCTGCAGTGGGCGTGGGCGGTGTTCCACGTACTGATCATTGTGTTGCAGGCGTTCATTTTCGCCGTGCTCACAATCGTCTACCTGGCGCAGGCGCACGAGGTGGAAGAGGAACATTAACAGGCCGCTCTACACGCAGTTCCGGCCATCACTACAACACTAACCATTAGGTACTGGGAGTAAACATGGAACAAGCCATTTTGATCGTAGCCGGCGCGCTGATGATGGGCCTCGGCGCTGTCGGCGCGTCCATCGGCGTGGGCGTGCTGGGCGGCAAGTTTCTGGAGGGCGTGGCGCGTCAGCCGGAACTGCTGGGCATGCTGCGTACGCAGCTTTTCATTGTGCTCGGCCTGGTCGACGCTGTGCCGATGATCGCAGTGGGCATCGGCTTGTACGTAATCTTCGCGTTGAGCGGTGGCTGAACGGGTAGCAACGGCGCACGCGCGCACTGCGTACGAGTTACGGCCAGCGGAGTTTAACGAATGAACATCAACCTAACGCTCATAGGCCAGACGGTGACCTTCATCGTCTTCATCTGGTTCTGCAAGGCGTACATCTGGCCGCCTCTGGTCGCCGCTATGCGCGAGCGCCAGAAGGCAATCGCCGATGGCCTTGCCGCTTCCGAGCGCGCAGAAAAGGATCTGGAACTGGCGCAGGCCAGGGTGGCGGATCAGCTGCGCGAGGCGAAGGAAGAAGCGCAACAGATCATCGAGCAGGCACGCTCCCGGGCCACGATGATGATCGAAGAGGCAAAAAACGACGCGCGCGAAGAGGGCGAGCGTCTGTTGGAAGCCGCCCGCGCGGAAATCGACCAGGAAGTAAACCGGGCCAAAGAGAACCTGCGTCAGGACGTCTCGCGCCTTGCGCTCAGCGGTGCCGAACGCATCCTCAAATCCAGCGTCGATCCAGCCAAGCACAACGATCTGCTCGATCAGCTGGTAACGGAGCTGTAACGGAGGCGCTATGGCGGAACTGGCGACATTAGCGCGGCCCTACGCCAACGCGGTATTCGAGATCGCAAAGGGCGACGGCGATCTCGACCGCTGGTCGCGCATGCTGAAGCTTCTGGGCGCAGCCGCCCGGGAACCCGCCGTACGGGTGTTGCTCGATTCGCCGGATATTCCCGACGAGCAGAAAGCCTACCGTCTGGCGGATGCGTTTCGCGATGAACTGAACGATCGCGCGCGCAAATTTCTGAACGTGCTGGCGGACAACAAGCGGCTGCCGCTGTTGCCGGAAATTGCCGAGCAGTACGAAGCCGCGCGGGCCGAGGAAGAAAAGACACTGGACGTGGAGGTGATCTCCGCGCTGCCGCTCTCCGGCGAACAGGAAACGCGGTTGGCCGATGCGTTGCGGCAGAAGTTTGCGCGCGACGTGGCGCTTACCAGCCGGGTGGATCAGGAGCTGGTGGGCGGCGTGATCGTGCGCGCCGGCGACACGGTAATAGACGGCTCCGTGCGCGGGCGGCTGGAAAAACTGGCAGAAACATTACAACGAACCTGATGTGCGCGGGCGCGCGGCGCCTGCCACAACAAAGGAACTGGCAATGCAGCAACTGAATCCTTCTGAAATCAGCGACATCATCAAGGGCCGCATTCAAAATCTGAATGTGGACGCCGAGGCGCAGAACGAAGGCACCATCGTCGGCGTGTCCGACGGCATCGTGCGCATTCACGGTCTGGCCGACGCCAAGTACGGCGAAATGATCGAGTTTCCCGGCGGCCTCTACGGCATGGCGCTGAACCTGGAACGCGACTCCGTGGGCGTGGTGGTGCTCGGCGCGTACGAAGGCCTGTCCGAAGGCATGACCGCGCGTTGCACCAACCGTATTCTGGAAGTGCCGGTAGGACCGGAACTGCTCGGCCGCGTAGTGGATTCGTTGGGGAATCCCATCGACGGCAAAGGTCCGCTGAATGCAACGGGCACCGCACCCATCGAAAAGGTAGCGCCCGGCGTAATCGCGCGGCAGTCGGTTACGCAGCCGGTGCAGATCGGTTTGAAGTGTATCGACTCGATGGTGCCGATCGGCCGCGGCCAGCGGGAGCTGATCATCGGCGACCGCCAGATCGGTAAAACCGCCATCGCGATCGACGCGATGATCAATCAGAAGAACAGCGGCATCTATTCCATCTACGTGGCGATCGGCCAGAAGATGTCCACCATCGCCAACATTGTGCGTACGCTCGAAGAATACGGCGTAATGGACAACACGATCGTGGTAGCGGCCAGCGCGTCCGACCCGGCGCCAATGCAGTTCATTGCACCGTACTCCGGCTGTTCGATGGGCGAATACTTCCGCGATACCGGCGAAGACGCGCTGATTATCTACGACGACCTCACCAAACAGGCGTGGGCATACCGTCAGATCTCGCTGCTGCTGCGTCGCCCGCCGGGTCGCGAAGCCTACCCGGGTGACGTGTTCTACCTGCACTCGCGGCTGCTCGAGCGTGCCGCGCGCGTAAACGCCGATTACGTAGAGCAGATGACCGACGGCAAGGTGAAGGGCCAGACCGGTTCGCTCACCGCACTGCCAATCATCGAGACGCAAGGCGGTGACGTCTCCGCGTTCGTACCCACCAACGTAATCTCGATTACCGACGGCCAGATCTTCCTGGAAACCGACCTCTTCAACTCGGGCTTGCGTCCGGCGATGAGCCCCGGAACCTCGGTATCCCGCGTGGGCGGTTCCGCGCAGGTGCCGTTCATGAAGAAGATCTCCGGCGGTATTAAGCTCGCGCTTGCGCAGTACCGCGAGCTGGCGGCGTTCTCGCAGTTCGCGTCCGATCTGGACGATGCCACGCGGCGCCAGCTGGAACACGGCCAGCGCGTAACGGAGCTGATGAAGCAGAAGCAGTATCAGCCGATGAGCGTATCGGAAATGGGCGTGAGCCTCTTCGCCGCTACCGAGGGGTACCTGGAAGACGTACCGGTGGACAAGGTGCTGGATTTCGAGCAGGCGTTGCTCGGCTATATGCACGCGGAGCACGGCGCGTTCATGGACGACATCGACCAGAACGGCACGTACAACGACGACGTGGTGGAAACCATGCATTCCGCCATTAAGCGGTTCAAGGAAACCCAAACGTTCTGACGAACGCCGCGCGCGAACGGCGCGCGACCGATGCACGCAACGCGATAGCAACAGGACCGGATACACATGGCCGTCGGCAAAGAGATCAAAACCAAGATCAACAGCGTGGAGAACACGCAGAAGATCACCAGCGCGATGGAAATGGTGGCGGCAAGCCGCATGCGCCGCACGCAGGATCGCATGCGCGAAGGCAAGCCGTATGCGGAGAAGATCCGCGCGGTAATCGGCCACCTCGCCAACGCCAACCCGGAATACAAGCACACGTACATGACCGAGCGCGACATCAGCCGCATCGGGTATCTGGTGGTGAGCACAGACCGCGGCCTGTGCGGCGGCCTGAACGTCAACCTGTTCCGTGTGCTCGTGAAAGACATGGCCGAGTGGCACGCAAAGGGCATCGAAGCAGACCTGGGCCTGATCGGGAACAAGGCGGCGGCGTTTTTCCGCAGCGTTGGCGGCAACATCGTAATGGCGCTCAACAACATCGGCGAAGCACCCGCAGTGTCGGACCTGATCGGCGGCATCAAGGTAATGCTGGATGCGTACGAGGAAGGCAAGATCGATCGGCTGTTCATCGCCAGCAACGAGTTCGTGAACACAATGACGCAAACGCCGGTGGTGCGTCAGCTGTTGCCGCTCAATCCGGAGCAGAACGACGACTACAAACACCGCTGGGATTACATCTACGAGCCCGACGCGCGCCAGCTGATCGAAGGTCTGGTAACGCGCTTCATGGAATCTCAGGTGTATCAGGCGGTGGTGGAAAACGCTGCGTGCGAGCAGGCGGCGAAGATGATCGCGATGAAAAATGCGACGGAAAACGCAGAGAAACTGATCGACGAGTTGACGCTGATCTACAACAACGCGCGTCAGGCAGCGATTACACAGGAAATTGCAGAAATTGTAGGTGGGGCTGCGGCAGTCTAGTCTTTCGCATCGGCGTCGCCGATGAGAAAGCCTTCAGCAAACAAAACAGATAGAGAGAACCCGGTCTGCAACCGGCAGACCCGACAACGAGGCTTGAACACATGAGCAGCGGCAAAATCGTCCAAATCATTGGCGCGGTCATCGACGTGGAATTCGAGCGCGAATACGTACCGAAGGTGTACGACGCCCTCACCGTTACCCAGACCGGACTTACGCTAGAGGTGCAGCAGCAGCTTGGCGATGGCGTGGTACGCACCATTGCCATGGGCGTATCCGACGGCCTGTCGCGCGGACTCGAAGTTACCAACAGCGGCGCGCCGATCTCCATTCCGGTGGGCGAGGAAACGCTCGGCCGCATCATGGACGTACTGGGCAACCCGATCGACGAGAAAGGTCCGGTGAACGCGCGCGAGCAGATGCCCATTCACCGCGAACCGCCGAGCTACGAAGACCAGAAGGGCGGCAACGAACTGCTGGAAACCGGCATCAAGGTAATCGACCTGATCTGCCCGTTCGCGAAAGGCGGCAAGGTGGGCCTGTTCGGCGGCGCCGGCGTGGGCAAGACGGTGACCATGCTCGAACTCATTCGCAACATTGCGATCGAGCATGCCGGCCTGTCCGTGTTCGCCGGCGTAGGCGAGCGCACCCGCGAGGGCAACGACTTTTACTACGAGATGGAAGAGGCGAAGGTACTCGACAAGATCTCGCTCGTGTTCGGCCAGATGAACGAACCGCCCGGCAACCGCCTGCGCGTCGCCCTCACCGGCCTCACACTGGCCGAGAAGTTCCGCGACGAAGGCAAAGACGTGCTGCTGTTCGTGGACAACATTTACCGCTACACGCTGGCCGGCACCGAAGTGTCGGCGCTGCTCGGGCGCATGCCATCTGCTGTGGGCTATCAGCCAAACCTGGCTGAAGAGATGGGCCAGCTGCAGGAGCGCATCACAACCACGCGCACCGGCTCCATCACCTCGGTGCAAGCCGTGTACGTACCGGCCGACGACCTCACCGACCCGTCGCCGGCCACCACGTTTGCGCACCTCGACTCCACCGTTACGCTGTCGCGCGCCATCACAGACCTGGGCATTTACCCGGCTGTGGACCCGCTCGACTCCACGAGCCGCCAGCTCGACCCGCTGGTGGTGGGCGAAGAGCACTACAACACCGCGCAGGGTGTGCAGCAGGCGTTGCAGCGTTATCAGGAACTGAAAGACATTATCGCCATCCTCGGTATGGACGAATTGTCCGAGGACGACAAGCAGCTGGTGTACCGCGCCCGCAAACTGCAGAAATTTTTCTCGCAACCGTTCTTCGTAGCCGAGCAGTTCACCGGCAACCCCGGTAAGTTCGTGTCGCGCGAAGACACCGTGCGCAGCTTCAAAGCCATTCTCGATGGCGAGTACGACGAACTGCCGGAAGACGCGTTCTACATGGTAGGCAGCATCGAAGACGCGATCGAAAAGGCGAAGACGATCTCTTAGGAGCCAGCGCCATGGCCATGACCATACATTGCGACATCGTGAGCGCCGAGAAGGAAATCTTCAGCGGCCGCGTGACCATGGTGAGCGCTACCGGAACGATCGGCGAACTGGGCATTCTACCCGGCCACGCGCCGCTCCTGACGGGCATACGCCCGGGCCCGGTGCGGCTTCGACTCGACGACGGCGAAGAAGAAGTGTTCTTCGCGTCCGGGGGGTTTCTGGAAGTGCAGCCGGGCGTGGTGACGATTCTTGCCGACACCGCTGCGAGGGCGGAAGACCTCGACGAAGCCGCGGCGGCCGAAGCGAAGGAAGCAGCGGAACGCGCACTCAGCGAACAGGCGAGCGAGATCGATTTCTCGGTGGCGGCGGCGCAGCTGGCGGAAGCGGCGGCAAGGCAGCGGACGTTGGAGGAATTGAGGAAGCGGAAGCGGAGTGTGAGGTAGGAGCCTCTTTCCGCTGGTAAGGCATAAGGCCCCGACATTCCGATAGAAGTGGCGTCCGGGCAGGGTACGACAGCTACCAGCGCCGTCTATAGAGCTTCACCCCTTATCTTTTGCAATGGGGTCTCGTGATCCTTCGCCGTTGAGCAGGTGCCCTTAGCAGCCAGCGAAAGGAACGTTCTCGCCCCTACTTTTTTCTACTTAGTCAGTTGCGGGCGAGCTCGCTGTAGCTGTGCTAGAAGTGCGCCTTCGTTCGGACTTGCGCACGGTTACGTTGGAGCTAACAAATCTTCTGAGGGGGAGACACTCATGCCATCGGTCTCCAGTGCTAACATTGTGACGGATTCGGGCGACATTCGTCCGGATCTTTCAGGTGACACCGGCTTTCGGTTTCAGGAGTATTGGGTCGATTTCTTAGGCGGACTCTTACCGGGTACGCTTTTTCTGGTCGGATCTCTGTTGTCGATAATCCCGGCGTATATCTTGTTGCTCAAGTCGGTAGAGGGAGACCTAGCTGTTGGTGTCGGCGCTCAAGTAGCCGCTTTTGGCTCATTGATGAACAACATACACACGCTGGTGTGGACGGTTGTATTGACGGCAATGCTGGTCATCTCCTATGTACTTGGTCACATTTTCTATAGGCAGGATCCCAATCGTCCGAATCGCAGAAGTTTTGCACGATTGAGACGCAAGGAACTGAAGACGGACAATTCTCGGACGGCTTGCGACTTAAAAAAGTATTTGCGAGGTGAATATGGCTGTGGCTCCGAAGACGAATGTGAGTTCCCCTATGAGTACTTCGACCAATATTTGGTGCAGCGAGGGCTCGACCACTTGGTCCCGCTGGTTGTTTGGCGCCACGATAGGGGGGAGCGCACGAAGAACTTTATCAATGTTCTCAAGATCCGTTTGAAATTTCACTTTCCGAACAGGTGTGCAACGATCATCCGCAATGAGGCGCATGTAAGGCTTGCATCTTCGACATGGTATGTTGGAACCGCTCTCTGTGTGGTCGCAGTAACTAGCCTCTGCATTGCGGGTGGCTCTATCCTGCTCCTCGGTGCAACGCACTCGTTTCGCAATGTCCTATCGAACGAATCCATTATGGTACTTGTTGTAGTAGCTATCCTGATGTCCGTAACGACGGTGTTGGTCGGACTCTCTGTTCGAAACTTCATTGAAAGGTTTCTTCACTATCAGCGGCAACGGGAAGTCGTACATGTAATGGAGACCGCATACGTTGCGTTCCGTGATGATCTAGGTTTACTAATCCCGCCGTTTCGAGCAAAAGATTTTGAAGACTATGTTGGTGATCCGGCCGATGAGGTGTCAGCGTAGTTGCCCTTGTGGATGAGACGAGATGAGCCTGCATTATCGATCGTCATAATTTGGGCGCAATACGCATGAAGCCAGAAGCGTTTCAATACTTGCTGGAATTCGATGATGGCGCGACGTCACTGCTCAGGATTGGCGTGCAGGTGAATTGCGGTACCGAGGCCCGATCGCTCGTCGAAAGTTCGACGATGCGTGAGTAGGAATCCTGCGCGCCGCCGTAGAGTGTTGGAACTTCGCCATCCGCGAGCCCCTTCAGACTTTCGGCCCGCGTACCTGCGGTATTGCTACTTACCGCGCTTGTATACTCCGATCTCTTTGTCGATCAGCTCCAGCTTCGTTCTCAATTCAGCCTTCAAACTTTCGAGCGCTCGGAGCTGAACCACTGGGCGCTCAAGCTGCGCTCGCAACGCGGTTGTTTCGGTGTCGCTGGTGGACGTACGCCGCAGGTTAATGTCCGAGAGCCATGGTGGTAAGTCGCAGGCAAAGGTGCAGGGAATCTGATGCCCGTTCTTGTAGCACTTCTTCGGGATGCATATTCCCTTCCAGTTGTGCGTGTAACCGCACTCGCATGGACTCCAGGTCTTGCATGAACCGTCAGCTTGCTCGCTGTGTCCGGGAGGGCACGCCGGGAGCGCGAAGCCCGGTGCCTCGCTACAGCCTCCCCACGGCGTCCAGTGTTCGTCGGCCTCGCACCAGCTATCTATGGAATTGCAGATCGCGGGCGTGAACGGACAACGGTTCGCGGCGAACGGTGACGGCACGCTGGTTTCAAATTCATGACGCGCTCTGTCGATGACCGTCGCTGAAGCTTGTGAACAAAGATGACGTAGTTCCTTGGGACAGCAGTCGGGGTCGTTTTCCGGACACAGCGCGGTTGTTGAACCGATGGCATCAATCTCCGCTTGCAGACGCTCGCTTACGTGCTGTTTTGCGATTCCGATTGCGACCTGCTCACAGAGATTGTCATTTGCGCACCAGTTTTCGGCGGTTGCTGTGGGTATCAGCAGATACGAGAAAAGGATTGTGAGTGAAACTGTCCGTAGCATTGCCGTTCTCCCTGAGTATAGCTGTTGACCGCGAAGTCGAGAGCCCGCGCCGCCCAAAGTCGCGAACTGTGTGACGCGCGGTCCTGTGGCCGCAACGATATCTGGGATGCGGCAGGGGTTCCATGAATCGATAAGTACGAAAAAGTAGGCCGAATCTGAATTGTAAAATCTCACATGCGTACGGCGGCAAGTAACTCCACAACGGCCTGTCCGTTTTTCCCAAACTCAAGCACTTAGCGCCTTTTTGTACGGAATCTTTTACGCGTGATATCACCGCAACATCATTGATATCGCCGCTGCGGTCCACTAGCGTTTGGCTGTCACACATGGGGAGATCACGGATGACGCTCACAGGCCGCCGCGTCGCGCAACTTTCCTTCATTGCCTTCGTACTTTGTCTCTCGATTACGCAACGAGCGGACGCCACACACCTGTATCCGCACATATCACACACGTGCAAGGTCAGTGGGCACCACGTGATGCCCGCCTGGTATGCAAACGAATGCGCTGATTCCGCAGGGTATGCGTGGTGCGATTTGATCGGGCACAGCACGGAGACGCAGTGGTCGCCGCTCAGCATCCCGGAGTGCCAAACCCTGCAACCCCCGGGGTATTGGCGCGCCGCGTGCTGGGGTATGCCTAAGCAGAACTCAGATGGCACCGGAAGTACGGCATACAGCTGTCACTTTCAGCTTCTCGATGGTTGTCATCAGATCGGGGGCGTTGAAGAGGTTCCTGGGAAATGCGGTGTTCCTGATACCAACAGTGAGCAAGGTGGATCTGGCGGCCCGATGTGTCCGGGTAACCCCCACTCGGGTAGCCCGTTCGCGGGCAACCCGATTGCCTTCACGTCTGGAAACAAGTTCGAGGCGGAAACCGATATAACGGGCAGTGGAACACTCCCGCTAAAGGTGGTACGCCACTACAACGGTCTCGATGGTGTTTGGCGTTTCTCCTTCCACCGCGAGCTCGAGATCGTTGACCACACCACGATGCGCATGCGCCGCGACGACGGCCAGGGACGCTTGTTCGTGTTTGATTCCGCCGGCTGGCACGGCGAGGGCGACGACGCGCATCAGCTGAGCTACGACGACATCGCCGATGCGTGGACGGTCATCACCCCGGACGATCTGACCGAAGTCTACGATGGCGAGGGCAAGTTACTCAGCATCACTAATCGCGCGGGTCAGACGATCACACTGACCTACGGACCCGATGATCAGGTCGACACAGTCACGCACTTTACCGGCCGCACGCTACAGTTCACGCACGATGCCAACGGCAACGTGTCGAGTGTGACCGACCCTGCGGGAAACCTGTTCGAGTACACGTTCGATGCCAGCAACCGGCTGACGAGTGTGAAGTATCCGGACGATACGCCAACGGATCCGAACGACAACCCGGTTAAGGGGTATCACTACGAGGACATCAACGATCCAATGTTGCTCACCGGCATCACCGACGAGTTGGGGGTGCGCTACGCGACCTGGGGCTACGACACTGAAGGCCGCGCGGTGCTTACCGAACACGCCGGTGGCGCCGACCGCCATACGGTGACGTACAACACCGACGGCACCGTCTCGGTGGTGAATCCGCTGCAGAAGGAAACGATCTACACCCTGAAACTGCGCAACGGCATTCGCCGTGTGTCTCAGGTGGACGGTCAGCCGGCAGCGATCTGCGGAGCGATGACCTCGGCGATCAGCTACGACGATAACGGCTATGTGTCGTCCCGTACGGACACGAATGGCAACGTTACAGACTTCACCTACAACACCCGGGGTTTGCTGGAACTGAAAACCGAAGCAGTCGGAACGACAGAAGAACGCAGCGTCAGCACGTCGTGGCACGCCACCCATCGGGTACCCACACAGATCGTGCGTCCGGGTCAAACGGTGGACATGACCTACGACACCGAAGGTCGTGTGCTGACCCGCACTGTCACCGATACGCAGACCCAGACGGTACCGTACACCACCACCGGATCGAGCCGCACGACGACCTACACCTACAACGCCCTTGGCCTGGTGGCGAGCGTTGACGGCCCACAGCCGGGAACCGTCGACCTCACTACGTTCACTTACGACGCGAATGGCGATCTGTGGAAGACGACCAACGCGCTAGGCCATGTCACGGAGATCGTTACCCGCGATGCCCGGGGACTGCCGACCCAGATCAAAGACGCCAATTCCGTCGTGACCGAACTCGCCTACGATCCCCGCGGTAATCTCACGAGCCGCACGGTGAAATCGGCCCAGGGCGATGTCATCACAACCTTTGCTTACGACGCCGCCAATCTGCTCAGCCGGATCACGATGCCGAACGGCAGTTACCTCGACTATGAGTACGATGATGCCCACCGCATGACGGCGCTCGAGAACAATGCGGGCGAGCGCATCGAATACACACTCAACGCGGCCGGTAACCGCCTCGGGACCACGACGAAGAACGGCAGCGGTGCGATCCAACGTCTGCAGAATCAGGTGTTCGACGAACTCTCCCGCCTGCATCAGTCGCTCGGTGCGAACGGTCAGGTAACCGAGTACAGCTACGACGACAACGGCAACACCACGGCCATCAAAGACGGCCTGAACCACACCACCAATCAGACGTTCGACGCGCTGGACCGGCTGATCGCGGTCACCGATCCGCTCACCAACACGGCCGACTACGACTATGACGCACGCGATAACCTGACGCAGGTGTCCGATCCGCGCGGCATTGTCACCGGCTACGTCTACGACGGCCTCGACAACCTGATCCAGGAAGTCAGCGCCGATGCTGGGACCACCGTAAACCTCTACGATGCCGCCGGTAATCTCACCCAGAGCACCGATGCGCGGGGCGTGGTGGCACAGTACACCTACGATGCGCTGAACCGCCTGATGGCGATCACGTACCCCGCAAGCCCGGCGGAGAACGTCACCTACACCTACGATACGGGTGCCAACGGCATCGGCCGGTTGGCCTCGATCAGCGACGCCAGCGGGTCAATCACGTTCGCCTACGACGACCGCGGCAATGTCACGGCTGAAACCAGGATGATCGACAGCCAGAGCTACACCACGGCCTACAGCTTCGATCTGGCTGACAACCTCACGGCGATGACCTACCCGAGCGGGCGGATCGTCAACTACAGTCGTGACGCCCTCGGGCGCATCACGCAGGTAACCACACAAGCCGATGCCACGGCACCGGTCGAGACGGTGGCGAGCAGCATGGCGTACCTGCCATTCGGTTCTGCCAACGGCTGGACCTTCGGCAACGGCGTCGTTGCAAGCCACACCTACGATCAGGACTATCGCCTGACGGATCTGGACGAGGGCAGTGTGCTTGATCGCAGCTATGGGTATAGCCTCGTCAATAACATTGTCAGCATCACCAATCACCTGGACACGAGCCGCAGTCAGACCTTCGGCTATGACCCACTGCAGCGGCTGACCGACGCCACCGGCATCTACGGCGACATCGACTACAGCTACGATGCCGTCGGCAATCGGCTGACGCGTGCTATCGTCGAGGCCACCGGCACGCTGTCGGAAACCTACGCCTACGACACCGCCTCGAACCGGCTGCTGTCGGTGACCCGCGATGACGCCGGGACTGTGACCACGCGCACACTCGGCTACACGGCAGGGGGTAACATCACCAGTGACTCGGGGCACGATGGGGTCGCCGCCACGTACACCTACAACGACCGCAACCGCTACACCGCCCTTGCCAAGGGCACCGTCGCCGCCGACTACGAGCACAATGCGCTCGGCCAGCGGGTGCGCAAGACCGTGGATGGGGCAACGACCCACTTCCACTATGACACCAGCGGCCAGCTGATCGCCGAATCGGACGTCGCCGGCGGCGTGCTGCGCGAGTACCTCTACGCCGATGGCCGGCGGCTTGCGATGGCTGCCGTGCCCAGTGGGGGTACACCGGAGATCCTCACCCTCGACAGCGAAGATCCGTCTGCGACGGTGGTCGGCAACTGGAAGTCCTCCTCAGCAGGCGGTGGCTATCTCGGCACCCAGTACGAGACCCACAAGAAAGCGAACAGCGCCACTGCCTGGGTGATCTGGCCGTTCTCACTCAACACGAGCGGGGACTATGAGGTCTACGCCCGCTGGGTGGATCATCCGAAACGGGCAACCAACGCGACGTATACGATCGACAACGGTGCGTTGTCGCAGTCCGTCCAGGTCGACCAGACCGCGAACGGCGGTGCCTGGCAACTGCTTGGGACGTATACGCTCGATGCGGCGCAGGCTGTGACCGTCACGCTCACCAACGACGCCAACGACACGGTGGTCGCGGATGGTGTCGAGTTGCGCAAGATCGGCGGCAGCACTGCACCGGCGTTGTTCTACTATCACAATGATCATCTGGGTACGCCGCAGCGGTTGACGGATGCATCTGGCAGTCTTGCGTGGGATGCGGACTACGAGCCGTTTGGGGAGACCGATGAGCTGACCAGTTCAGTAAGCCAAGCGTTGCGGTTTCCGGGGCAGTATGCGGATGGAGAAACAGGGTTCAACTACAACTACTTCAGGACGTATGAGCCATCTATCGGAAGGTACACGCAGTCGGACCCGATTGGGCTAAAAGGTGGACTTAATACATTTACATATGTTTACGACAACCCAGTGAACTTCACAGATCCACTAGGTCTAGCGACGTACCAGTGTCGCGACGGACTGTTCGATGCGAAGGGGGAAAGGACAGGGCCAGATGTTCCTGGCAATCCACTCTATCATCAATACTCCTGCACAATTTCGCCAGATGGGGAGATTCAATGTGGGGGCCAAACCCGGTCTGGTAGCGCACTCAGCAGTCCAGGCATCCCATCTGAAGACATATTCGAAGCCGAGCAATGTAAGTTAGTTCGAGATGATGATGACTGTTTTGAATCGTGTCTGCAGGAGGAATGGGCGAAACCAAGACCTAGATATGGCATTCCGTTCGGAACGGATTGCCAAGAGTACGATGAAAACGTTCACCAGATTTGTGCAGCCAGATGTCCAGCAGGCTAATTTCTTGGCTGATGCGGATTTGGGCTGCAACTGCCCTGGCATTGCTAGTGATCGTACTTTGGTTGCACAACAGTTACTCGAGTGATGCCGAAGTGCTGCTAGTCTATGGCATGCTGGTTCTCTCGTTTCCTCTCGGATTGTTGCTGCCTGCGGCGATGAGTGGTCTAGTTGCGATGGGTGTGTCTAGCCCTGACCCCTCGATCGCTTTGTTCTTTACCGAGTGGCTCATTTTTCTGATCCTCGGCTGGATACAATGGAGCAAAGTGGTTCCCTGGGCATGGAGATCTGTACGAGATCGATGACCGATTACAACTACTTCAGATCTTACGATCCCAGCATCGGGAGATACACACGATCCGATCCGATTGGGCTTCGGGGTGGACTTAATACATACGGGTACGCGCTGAACAACCCATCTGCCTATTCCGACCCAAGAGGATTGTCAGTCGGGCTTGGCCGCTTCGATGCGCTCGAGCAGATAGGGCTTGAATGGATCTGGCTTGGTCGGTCGGTCGCGGCGCTCTCGGGCCGTACGGAGGCTCTGTCTCTTCGCGTTGATTCTTGCGTACCATGTTGCGTGAGATGCCCAGTTTCCTTGATCGACTTACCTTGATGTGCCAGCACTCTGATCTCCACAACCACCTCCAAACCGTGCATGACGTTCTTCTAAAAGGACGAAAGCTTACCCACTCACGGGGGCAGTTTTACTTCGGCGAGGGGGTCAGTTTTACTCCGGCGTTAACGCCTTATATTCTTACGTCTGTCCCGTTACTCGGACGCGAATGGATATACGTTGATAGCCTCGTTCATCAACTTGCGACAGGATTCTGTTTCCGGTACTGAATCATCGATCAATCTACGAAAACTTTCATATGTGAAACCGGGACCGTACGCTTCTGCTCGATATTTGCTTAGGAAGTTGCTACACCTCGCATCCATCAGGCGCTTGTGATGAATCTGCCACGGAGTCTTGCCCGATGTACGGGTATCCGCATAAGGCACTCCGCCTTCTGCCTTCGCCCATTCCGTGGCTTCGTTGGCTGGAATGTCTACACCGCCGTACTCGCGGAGTAGGTTGATGGCAAATTTCCGGGCGAACTCGCGCTCCTTGCCTTCGACTTGTGTCCCATTGAGTATTGATAGTCCGATTTGTACCATCTCTATATCTTGTGCGCGATTTTCGTTCCAATAGGCGAAAGCACCGACTAGTATTGTAGCGACCGCACCGAAAAGCGCTCCTACTATTGCCGCGACAACGTTCTTACCTCCCATGTTCTATATCCTCCGCGTCGACATCTGAAATCGACAGAACGCCCGGTTCGACGCGCTATCAGAAAGAGCTGCAATGTGTATTGGGGGCGTTACGTCGCTACCTAGAATCCACAACGGTCCGTGATGCGCGACCCAGCTCGATGATCGGCGCGCATTCACGTGCGCCGATATGCCCGAACTCTCCTTCGTTTTACTCGGTAGCGATCGACTCAAGTCGCTGCTCAAGCGTATCTAACCGTAGTCGATCGTCGTCTGACAACTCGCGCGTTGTCGTGTACGCCCTAGTTCTTTCAAGTAGCAATCTAGCTTCATTGGGATCGACGCCCTGTCGATTGTTCTGCAGTTTGATTAGCCCGTCCACCGTTGCTTCGAATAAGGCAGGGTCGACATTCCGTTGTTCGGTAATTGTCTGACCATAGTCAATAAACTCGGTGTCGTATGTACTTAGCGTCTTTGCTGCTTGAACGCGCAGTTGGGTATCTGCAGCTCCGTTGAGAAAATATGCCTCGCGAATTCGAGGTTGGTATTCGGGATTGCTACCTAAATATGCAATAGCGGTTCTCTGTGCGTCTAGATTGCCGGTACCAACGTACGCTTGTAGGTGTTTCTCGCCAGATTGACCGCTAGACAGCGTATACAGATTGGCCGCTTCTACCTGCGAATACAATCCACTTTCTACTCCCTTCGATATTTCTTCTAGGCTTGCTTCATCAGAGAGGCTTGCGAGGAACCCCGCCGCGTCAATTCTCAGTGGCGTACGCTCATCGGTCAACGCCCGACGAAGCGCACGTTTGGACGCGACGTGCTTCTTGTGCATGTATTGAAGCCGAGGTGACGCGCGCGCCGAGTCATGAGGTATCCTATGATCGCTCATGACGAGGTTTCCCTTTAGGATCTGAATAGATTCCAGAGCTACAACGTCGCTACGATCCGAGACGTACTGGCGCGCGGTAATTTCGCTAGCGAGAGGAAAATCTTTTTCTAGCGCTACAAGCGCACTGACTCGCTCCGCTTCGCTCGATGACGCCTCGATGGTTGATCGCAATTCGTTGATTGGTTGTAGGTTATTCCGATAAAAGTCGACGACGCTTGGATCTGGATGGGCAAGAATCTCGTCTTCCAATTGCGCC
Organism: Candidatus Azotimanducaceae bacterium; assembly: GCA_965216695.1. Lineage (GTDB taxonomy): Bacteria > Pseudomonadota > Gammaproteobacteria > Pseudomonadales > Azotimanducaceae. The sequence goes on from OZ244212.1 coordinate 2,554,647, forward strand.
TGGGATCTATTTGAGCATCCAGCCAACGCCATCACCGTAAGAGTGACCAGCAAGAGTTTCATGTCAACGCACCTCGCCAAAATAGTCGATATGGTCATAGCAAACTCCGATACTGTTAGCGGCCGCTAGCGTGCCTAGATAATCAATCATACTCGCTGGTGTTGGCCCACCGACTGGTGCGTACCCCGATGGGGATGGTCTAAACGCAAAGCCCTCACTTGGCCAGTCATCCTGGAGATCGCTTGGCGTCGAGCTGCCATCCTCCTGGCTCCACGGCCACATGACATCTTCCCCGTACGAACTCTTCCTAAGTGTTAATGGACCGCCGGATCCCGGATACGTTCCCTGTGCGGAATATGTGGCCACTTCGGTGCTATCAAATCTCCCGAGCCGGGCTTGCCACTCCGCCCATGCTCGGTCCACGTTTGCATGCAGGAGAAAAAAGAGAGGATCCCGAGGCGACCTACCGGAGCCCAACCAACCTGAGACTGAAACGTGGGCCCAATTGTGGTGGAGTCGTTCCAGCTGTGAGTTAATTCCTGCGGCTGGAGGGGTTCCTCCATACACGTCGGATCCAACCTCTTGCATGATTAGATCTAGTACCTCGAAGCGGTGGCTTGGGAATACGTTTTGGAGTTTCATTGTGGAGTCATTGTCCCGCACGAGCGCTCCCCCGCTTGTCATGCGCCACCCCAGTAATGGGTTCGATGTGGAGAATTGAACGATGTTTCCAGATGACGAGGAACCGCTTGATACCGTCCCCAAAAAATCGAGCGTAAAGAGGTTTGTGTTGTCTTCATCGAAACGCCAGTACGGAATAGCGACGGTAGGGTCGATCTGTTGTAGCTCTCGTTCAAGCGAGAGCAAGAAAGCACGGTGCCATGCCAAAAATAGCGGCCATCCAAGGTCTCCGTTGTGAATTCCGATCTCGAAGGCGACCCCGTGTGCGTTTGCGTACTTCTCGAATCGTTGGCTCGGTATTGCTTGCCGATGCCCGTTCAGAGTGGCTAGCGCCTCGAGCAAACTGCCTCGCTCACGTTGACTCAGGTTGGATGCATTCTTCCTGACACGAACCATAACCGGCAGGCTTGCTAGTTCGTGTCCGGATGACGCGTCAGATATCTGAATGGAAACATCTTTAGCGCCATTTGACGCGTTTGCGCCGCTAACCATGAATTCTAGCCAATCACCGTCTCCTGGAAGAATGGCGTCAAGTTCGTTCTGTGGAGAATACGTTTCGGACGTAATTGGTACATTATCCTGGGCGGAAAATTGAATCCGTCCTTCGCCCGTGATCGATCCAGCTATTCTTACCGCAACAGGCGACGACGGCGATTGTGATTGTCGAACACGTGCTTTTACGGGCGACCAACACAAGAAATCATCATCGGTAGAGGGCGTGTTGTGCAACTCAACTTCAACGGCGCCGTAAGCACTCAGAGAAGTTGCGAGCATTAACAAGATCGTGGCTACGAAAGTGAACCTAGGACGCACGTAGCCTCTGCTCCCACGGGGCATGAACATCATTCTGGACTCCTCTTCGATTCTAGAATTTCTCATGCGCGCGCGGTTCGTCCTTTTAGTATTCTTAGGATGCGAGTCTCGTCGTTGCGTACGTGACAGTAGCTCTACCCGACTTGGGAATGAACTTGTCATGAAGTAAAAAAGTAGAGCCGGACAATATGAGCGGGATGTGGACCTTAGCATGCTGCGTTTCGACCGATATCGCAGTGCGAGGAACGCTGTTTGGGGTTCTGTGGCACAGAAGATCAACTAGAGTATCAAGTAGTATTGCTGCTTGGTGCATAGTTATATGAGCTTAAAGTTCTTCATTTCGCTAAAACTTCTAGGACCCCAGTCGTTGAGATAGGAAATCACGCACAGGCGTAGAGATTCGTACGTAGATTCCTCCGTAACCGCAATTGTCCAGAACCCCTTCGGGGGTTTTGATGCCCCGCGATGTTATTGCGGCTAACTTCAAAGACGTCAGAGGGATATCTTGCGGAAACATGTCGCTAGAGTCTTCTATATGCGCGATAAACGCTGGTCCTCCGCTATCTCCGCGGCACGTATCGGCGCCGCCAAAGCGTCCCGCTATCAACTCCCTGTTCTCGACACAATCGAAGACGCTAGAGAACGTCTGACCTGGAGTTGCCGCTGGTTGGCCGACGCACGAGGAGGACACAACTGGCACGAGCGCCGCGCGCTTGGATCCGGCAGAGTTGATCTGGCTATTTGCACGACCGAATCCGATCACACGGAGCGCTTCCGCTTTGTCGATCTCAGCGTCTGTTGCCAGGTGCATACGAGGTAATCCCAAAACCTTGTTGTTCGTGAAGCCTACCAAAGCAACGTCTGGGTCTTTAAGGCTACCCGCGCACACGCTCCCGTTACCCATCCAACTAGCTTTGGTAGGATCTAATTCACCAAGAATGTTCGCAGATTGCGTATCAACACCAACCCCTACGTATCTGAGCGCGGCGGGATTTGGCAGGATAGATGTACGTTCGCAAAGACAATGCGCAGCGGTGACTACGTACTGTGGTGAAACGAGGGTTCCAGTGCATACAGGTGTGCCGTTTGCGTCGAGCAAGGCCACGACGCGCTCGAATCCGCTCACAATTGTCCCCCTATAGATCCTTGCGTTTGCGATTTCGGATTCAGATGCCTCCTGAGCGGGCATTGATAGCAATCGCAACTTTTTATGGAAGGCGATTACGGTGGGCTCAGCATCAAGTAGTGAAGTCACGGATCGGATATCAAAGAGCGTCAGAGGCGGCAGAGTTGAGATTCCTTCAGATCCGCGTGCACTAGCCGGTTGTTTTTCAGCCGCGCGTGTAGCAAGGATTTCGGGTGGAGCTGACTTGACCGCTGCATCTTTGGCCGCGTTTCGTTCCGATTTAGCGGATGAAGTTATCCGCTCCACGCTTGCCTGTGCCTTCCTAATATCGTCTATAAGACTCGCCTGTGCGATAGGCGCTGCGCAATTCAATGCGACAAGCAGCACATAGAGTTGTTGACGCACCATCTTCTAGATACGCGGAATTTCGACAAGCTGAGAGTAGTGGGGTTGGCGCCCGGCTGTTATTGCAAGCACGTTGGCGGCGCGCTGAAGCGCGCGTACCGCTACAGCCCTCTCCCGACGTTTGTTGAGTGACGGTTTTGGTGTACCTTGTACGAAATCACGGTATTCCCCGAGTGCTATTTCAGCGTCGGCCCAACTTTTTTCGGCTGCAGCCACGGCTGCGGATTCCTCTGATAATGCGGTGAGTTCCGCTTTGCGTCGTTCCGATTTGAGGAATGTTTGTTCTAACTCACTGGTGACTGTAGCTTTCGAGTCTTCAACAAGATCCGCGAAAAACAGAAGAAGTTCGCGTGAGTCACGAGTTTCACTTCTAGCAGCCCAAACGATTCTTGGCGATGGCGTGCTGTTTTCGTTTAGTCTATCTATGCTGAGCCATGGAGCGACAGGTCCAGAATTGCCGGTGAAAAACAGGGACACGGGTGCCCGCAGCCTGCCCAGAGGAAGCTGGGTAACAGATGCCAAACTGGAAAGATTGTCCGCGCCGGGGGCCCCTGCGCCTGGTTCGCCCAAGGCGAAAGAAAGTACCAGCGCCCCGCCTTCGCGTTTGAGGCTTTTATCTAGATGCGACTTAAGGTGCAGCGCGGAGGCTTCAATCTGCAATGCCGACCCATCTACCGAAGCCTGGACTTTGCCTTCGAAGAAGAAACCTGGTTCATCGGACAAGTAGATCCCGCTGTCTGCCAATCGTCGTGCAGTGCAAAAGTCTGAATCTTCCGTGGATCTTAACCCCGCACCCATTTTGGCAAACGTGGAGGCCCAGGAAGGAGTGCAATCAGAGGCGTCATTTTTCAGTTGTGTTACTTCGTTGACGTGCTTGATTCCGTCGGTGATGAAGTTTCCCTGAACGACGTAGATGCAGGCTGGTGGGCGAATCTGGTTGAAATCAATGTTAGCTGAGCGAATTGTGGTAAAGGTCTTTTCGCTTCCCGCCGCTCGAAGGGAGGCCCCAAGCCGATTTAGGCCGATCTTGAAGGCGCCGCCAATCAAAGCTGCTCCGATTGCAGAGCGTTCCGAATGTGGAAGGGCAAACACGCAGTCATATGGCATGAACACGCGCGTATCCGTGATGTAATCGATTGGACTGGATTTCGTAGCCTCAACATGAGTGGGTTGGAATAGAGCAAGCGTCATGAAAGCTGAAACGGCAGCACGAACGGACAATCGAGCGTCGAATTGATTGGACGAGACGGTTCCGAAAATCATGGAATCCTCCAAATTCAAACAAGGTGCGTAACAGTTCGACGAATCACTTGGATCGCAATGTGCTGCTGCGTGTGGTCATTTCTAGGGTGTTTCGAAACGCGGTCTTGGTTCAGGTATTTCGGGTGGATCGTCGCGTCGTCCGTTGCCGATTGGGGGCACACAGTTCCTATGACCCAAAACGGCGGCCCTTCCGACACGGTCACCTCTTTACACCCATCCATCTCAAACTGCGCCGCTATCGCGAGCGCTTCCTCCAACGTCGCTATTCCATTCACTTCCCGCTTCCTCTCTCCCTGTTGCTCATCTCCCTCATCGGCGCCATCCATGGCAAGATTCTCGATCCCTCGAATGCGGTAGTTCACGAATTCAGACTAGGCGACCTGGTACGTGGGAAGTACCGGTGTGAAAGTAGAAAAAAGTAGAAGGTGGGTTTCGGCCTAAGCGCTCGCGCTTGGAATAACCCTTAGCGCCTGCTGCTCCACAAGCTTTTTTGCTGAGCGCTCGTAGAAAACTACTTCGTCTTCGCGGCCAAGAAACCTCAGGCATTCCGCGACCGTCTCCGGCACACACGTTGGCCAGATGTTGGTGAACGCAATCCCTTCGTGGTACGCCGCTTCCAACCCGGGCATCAGCGCTTCCACCTGCTCCACCCGCCCCTTGTTGAGCGACGTGCGCGCAAGCAGACATACGCTGTTGATCACGGCCAGATTCGCGCTGTTTGACCGCTCCGTTCGATCCTGGATGTTGGTGAACACAGCATCGATATCGTGATCGCCCTTCTGCAGATGCGTGCGCATCAACGGAATCATGTAGCCGCCGGTCTGCGTGTTGCGGAGTGTTGCATCATGTTCGAGCAGATCTACCGCTCGGCGTGCTTCGCCGAATCGTAAGTGTCGGCAGTGCCAGGATGCATAGGTCGAAACGATCTGCATCGCCGCCCATGCATAGCCCGACTCGCGCATCACGCGCACACCCTGCTCGAACAGGCCTTCCACGCGCTCGTCGTCACTCTTCACGGTGGCGATCGCCAGGTCGCACGCAATAGCGAGCGAATCCTCGCCGGTGTTGAGCTCGAATGCTGCGTCTGCACGGAGTTCTTCCAGCGTAAGCTCCGCGTCGTCTACCCGACCGAGCATGAACTGCGGCGTGAGCATGCGCTGCAGCGCTCGCGCTGCGGTGGCTTTGTCGCCCGCGCGGTCCGCATGAATTTTTGCGCGGCGGAACTGTCCGAGCGCATCACGGATGCGCATGGTGTTCATCAGTGCCAACCCGCTGGCCACGTGCGCTTTGGCGCGGTAATTGTGCAGCGGTTGGTCACCAAGCACCTGTTCAGCGCGCTTTGCGATCTGTATCGCGCGTTCGGGCTGTTTGGAAAGTTGATGGTGGAATGCGAGTGTCACGCAGATATCGCACGCCAACGCTTCGTCGCGTTGTGCAACCGCGGCCAGTGCGTCTTCCAGTGCAGCTACTTCCTGCTTGTCCGGCTCGTACGGCCGGAAATTGCGTACGATGCGCACTTTCTCGTTCAGCGCGGCGGCGTACGCCAGCAGATCGGTGGATTCCGTGTCCGCGATAATGGAATCCAGCAATTTGATCGCCGCCTCCTTGCTGCCATGTTGATGCAAACCGGTGGCAAGCGCCTGATTCACGCGGGTCTTCTGCCCATCGGACAACCCCTTGTGCCCGGTTTCCCGGATGACGCGGGCGAACTGCACCACCTTATCCCAGGCGCCGATCCGGCGTGCCAGGTTCACCGCGGCGTAACAGGCTTCGCAAAGCACGGTCTTGTTGACGAGCGACTTGGCGAACCACAGGTGGCGGGCCAGTTCCAGCGTGTGCAGTTCGTCGTCGGCGAGTGCGGGCCGGTACAGGCGGTTAGCAATGTTCAGGTGCATGCGTGCCCGTCGTGCACTGCCCAGGCTACCGTAAAGCGTTGTGCGCACGTACGGATGGCGGAAGCGGAATCGGTCGCCGTCGGTGGAGATCAGGTCCGCGGATTCGGCATTCTCCAGTGCCGTAATGATGCGCCGTAAGCTTCGGTTTGGTAGCAGGGCCTGCATGTCATCGATCGTGAACTCACGGGCGAGTGCGGCGGCCACGTGCAACAGTGCGCGGGTGTCGCGGGGCGCGCGTTTTACGCGGTTCAGGTACAGATCGCTTACGGAGTGCGGTAGGTTTGCCGAGTCGACGTCTTGCGCCACGTCCGCTTGTCCGGAGGCGGTGTGCAGCAGTGTGTTCTCGGTCAGGTAATTTACGAGCTGCAGGACATGCAGCGGATTGCCGTGAGAGTGTTGCCACACCACGTCGAGCAGTTCGCGCGACGGTTTTGCGCCAGCCAGTTCGGCCAACAGCCGTTCAGTGTCCTTACGCTCGAGTGGCTCGATTGAGATCACCGTGCCGGACTCAAAGAAGGTTTCGTACGGAAAGGGCGAGCGGTCGGTGTCGGTGCCGCGGCGATGGCCGCAAACGAACAGCATCTGTGCCGTGGCCTGGGCGGACGACTGGCGGATCAGATGTTCGATGAATTCGCACGAAAAACGGTCGGCCCAATGCACGTCGTCGACGATCACGGCCACAGGCGTCGTGCGGCTGATCTTCACGAGCGCATTGGCCAGTTCCAGCACCCGCCGCATCGCAGGCTCGTCGCCGGCCTCGCCCGCGGTCCAACGACGGTTCAGCGACTGGAAACGCGGCGCGAGTCCGCTGTCGTGTTGGGCCAGCTTGTCGAGGCTCAGCTGAAACAGGCTCATTACCGGCAACAGCGGCGTGTCGCTTCCCTCTGTGCACGCAGCGTTCAGCGTTAAAGCGCCGGCGGTCGACAGCGCGCGGCGCAACAGGTTCAGTTGTTCGGATTTGCCGACGCCGGGCGCGCCTTCAATCAGCACCAGCGAGGGCGATCCCTGGCTCGCCTGTTGGTATGCACCGGTCAACGAGTCCGCTGCGTATTCGCGGCCGATCAGCGTCAGCGCTGCCTTGTCGAACGTGGCTGGGGCCGCGGCGACAGGCACCACTTCGCCAGCGCGTTGGTAACAAAAATGTTGAAAGCCATCGTCGTTGCAGTCGAGGTCCGGCCGGTGCAGACCGAACACCCCCAGAATTGGGCCCCAGCGGCGTTTCGGAATGGCGAAAGACAGGGCGTCGTCACTGAGCGATGGCCTGGGAATCGGAAGATTGGAGTCGCGCCTGCGAAACCACGCTTCGACGCCGTGGCGCGAGATCTTTTCCCCGCTTTCGGTGAGCGCTTGCTGCAATTCCAGGCGGCTGCGCACCTGGGGATTCAACCCCATGTCCAGCATTGCCTGCAGCTTTACGGTGGTAAGTACACCCGATGTCTTATCCATGACCCGAATTGCTTTTGTTGTCGTTGGCTTCGGGGGCGATCTGTCAACGTACTTAATCCTACTTGAACGCTGCTGGAGGGGGAAATGGCCGGGAGGAATAATTCCGTTCTACTAATCGGGGGGAGCCGCGCCGATGCCTACATCGGCCGCCGTGCGTTTGTTTCCGGGTCTGCCGGCATGGCAGCCGGGCACGCCGCACACGCCTGAACAACTGGACGCCGCGATTCGCGCGTACGCGGCGACGCTCTTTGCCGACACGCCCATAGACGCGTCGCGTGTACCGGCCGGTTATACCTATATAGGCCAGTTTGTTAACCACGACTTGACGCACCGCCCCGATCCGAACGCGAACACGCTGCCGCGGCTGAACTTGAGCTGTGTGTATGGTCGCGGGCCGGACCTGCAGCCGGAGCTGTACACTACGTCGTCGAAGGGCAATGCGCAGGGCGGCGGGCAGGGCACGCCGTTTTATCTGGTGCTGGGCTCCGTTGCCGGTTCGAAGGAAACGGATCTGCCCAGAGCCGCTGACGGCACGGCGAAGATTGCCGACCCGCGCAACGATCAGCACATTATCCTGAGCCAGCTGCACCTGGCGTTCCTACGGTTGCACAACCGCGTGCTTCGCGCCTTCGCTGAAGGCCGGAAACCGGACCAGGCCGCGTTCGACCGCACGCGCGAAGCGATCGTGCGCACCTATCAGTATCTGCTGTGGAACGATTTCGTGGCGCGTCTGGTGCAACTGGATGCGTGGCAGAACACGCTGCGTGTTAGCGGCCCGGCGTTCGAAGTGCGCACGCGCATTCCCGGTGCGAACGGAGCCGTAACCGGTATACCGGTGGAGTTCGAGATTGCAGCTTTTCGCTTTGGCCATGCAATGATCCGCCCGAGTTATCAGCTGAACCTGCCGCTCGCTGCGGACCGGCGGCTGCTCTTCAGTGTGAACGGCGAACCGGATCTGTCTGGCGGCAAGCCCTTGAAACGCGGGCAGAGCGTGCAGTGGGACTGGTTCCTGCAGTACGGCTCCTCGGCGGCGGGTTTTCCTCAGAAAGCGCGACGCATTCAACCCGTGTTGGCGGCTACGTTGGCGCTTGCGCCGGCGCGCCTCGGCGGCACCGTGTCCGTTGCCGAAGCCGATTTGTTGGCCGGAGTGTCGAACGACCTGCCCGCCGGGTCCGCTATTGCAACGGCGCTCGGCGAAGCGCCATTGGTGCCGACCGACGCGGAAGCGTTCACCGACACCTTGTGGATCTATCTGTTGCGCGAGGCGCGCGAACGCACCGTGGGCGAACGGCTGGGTCCCGTTGGCAGCGCGATCGTTGCCGAGACGCTTGCGCGCGTGCTGCGCGATTCCGGCGAGTGGTTTGCCGCGGGTCCCGGCTGGCACCCGGGCATGGACGGTGTGCTGCACGAACGAGAAGGACAAAGCTGGGCGTTCACCGACCTGATACGCGCCAGCGGAGCGCCGGTGACCGCCGGCGACATCGACAAACTGGCAAAGTAGGAGGGAATACACATGCCATTGATGCCATCCAGGTTTTCCAACCCGTGGATCAACACGGTGGTTTGCAACAAGCTGAACCCGATCAACGGTCCGGACTACGACGCGTTGCTCTTTGAGCTGGACGCACAAATTGCGAACGATCCGGATACGCCGGACCACGCGATCTTCCTGAAGACTGCGCCGGATCCACAGACGCAGCTGGCATACAACCAGTCGCTGGCACACCTGCGTAAACACTGGTACGAGGACGGGCAGGGCTCGTACTGGCCGAAGATCGATGGGCGCAAATACATCCTGCACAGCGCCATGCGTGAGTTGATTACGCGGCTGCGCGACAACCCGCGTTCGTGTTCCATCTTCTGGATCTGCGATCATCAGTCGAAGAAGTACCGGTCGTTTCAGGCCGGTATTTTCGACGAGCCGACGCACGTTACGTTGACGGTTCTGACACCGTGGGTCGACTACGGCCGTTTACCCGCCGCCGACACCATGAGCGAGCATGTGTTCGTCGTATCCGACGAAGATGCGGCCGATGAAATTGTGGATGAATCGGCGGATCAAGGACTCTCCGAGCCGGTGAAGAACACGCCCACGTGCCATCTGGTGGATGTGTCGAACGGTGTATGGTTGACCGAGGTGCATACCGTGAAGCAGCCTTGACGCACTGATCGCAAGGTAAACCTCCGGGCGCCGGACCTTCCGGCGCCCGGGTGCCAGAACACGGAGGGACTCGTGCAGATTCGTCATATCAACAAGAAATCGTCCGGCAAGAACCGCTTCGTTGCCCCGCTCTTTCGCGACGCCACCGGCGACGACGAGAAGAAAGAGCTGCTGTGGGGCGACAGAGTGCAGGTGTTGGACGATTCCGAGCCCAGAACGAAGGTCAAAGCGCGCGGTGTGGAAGGCTTCGTTACGAAAAACCGGCTTTCCTCCACATCGCTTCTGGAGTTGTATTTCATCGATGTCGGCCAGGGCGACGGGGTGTTGATCCGCACGCCCGATCACCGCCACATCATGATCGACGGTGGCTGGCCGCGGAAGTCGCAACCCACGGGGAAGAACGCAGCGGATTTCGTCGACTGGAAGTTCGTGAAGGATTACGGCGGCGATACGATCCTGATCGACGCGATGATTTGTTCTCATAACGACCAGGACCACTACGGCGGGTTGTGGAACCTGTTGGATGCGGCGGATATAGGTGAACTCGATGCGGATCACGTCCGGGTCGAGCAGTTCTATCACGCCGGATTGTCGTGGTGGAAAAAGTCGGGCGGTGGGCGAACACTTGGGCCCTCCGCTACGACCACGCAAGGTGATATGTGGACGCGCCTGCTGAGCGACCGCGCCTCCATCGTCGACGGCTTGAAGACTTCGGGTAGCCAGCCAAAGTTGCAGGGCGAATGGGCAGACTTTCTGCGAGCGGTACGTGATGCAGTTCGTTCCAACGGTACATCGACGCCGGTGCAGCGTCTGGACAGCGCAACCGGCTCTTTGCCTGGATTCACGACCTCAGACCTCGATATCCAGGTACTGGCGCCGGTAGCGTTCGAAGTGGCGGGTAATCCGGCGATTCGCAAGTTCGGCAGCAAAGAGAGCATCAACACAAACGGCAACAGCGTACTGTTGCGTTTGGATTACAAGAAAGTACGGGTGTTGCTCACCGGAGACCTGAACACTAAGATCCAGCAGTCGCTGCTGGCTGACTATGCGGGTGAAACGGGCGAGTTCGCGGCCGATGTGGCGAAGGCGTGCCACCATGGCAGCGGTGATGTATCGCTTAAGTTTCTGGAAACGATCGAACCCGCATGCACGGTAATCTCCTCCGGTGATAGCGAAGGTCATGATCATCCCAAGCCGCAGATTGTTGCCGCCAGCGGCATTACCGGTCACCGAACGGTAGATGGCGATCGGCTGCTTACCCCGCTCGTGTATTCGACGGAACTCGCGCGGTCCGTTCCGCTGGGTACGGTGACGAAGATTGAAGAGCTGAGCCCTAACACGGGGAACGTAACGGAGACGTTCCATGCGAATGAGTTGGAGAACCTCCGAACGCGCTACGAAGTGATTCTCTCGGGCGATCGTAATCCGCGAAAACGCACCAGTAACCTGGAAGAGCGTAAGATTGCGGACAAGACCACATACGGTCTTATCAACGTACGCACGGATGGCGAAACGACATGTGTGCCGCGTTGAACGAGAAGAACTCAACGTGGAACGTTGAGTCGTTCAAAAGCCGGTTCTAGGGGGTTGCGCGCAACGCAATGAGTTGCCTGCGTCTTGATATTCCTCGAGCCGCTCGTTCGTCAGCGACTCGCACGAGCGCTGTCTACCACCGCCTGAACGGCCGGGGTGTGCTTTTCGAAGTAGTGCGTCTCTGCTGCAACGTAAAGCAGCGCGTATAAGGCGTCGTCACGTAGGAACGCGCTTACGCTGCCACGCTTGGTTGGCTCTTCCGACGAGGTCACTTTCAGATCGAAGGCGAGACCACGGTTGCCGTCTACGTTCATCGGACGCAGGTTGCTCGTTTCCACGAGAGCGCCGCTACCGTAGAAGCGTGACAATGTCGTCTGCACCAGTTCCTGGAGTTCGTTTGGCAACATTTCCTTGCGAAACGTTGGATACGCCAGCGCTTTGTCGCTCGACTTGAACAGCGTCTGCTCGTGCTTGATGGGTCCTATCAGGATAAGCTGGTCAAGACGCATACCATCGCGTGTCCAGATTGAACCGGGTGCGTGAATGTGCATGGTCGATACGCCCGGCGCTGCGTTCCATGAGGCGTCGGAAGCCGTCACCGACATGCCGGCCACCTGTTGCGCGCCCGGGGTAACCGGTGAAAACTGCGTGGAGACGCAACCCGCCAACGCCAGAAGAATCAGCGGTGCAAACAGTTTGGTCGCGGGCATTACCAGCCTCCTTGTATGTAGAATTCGATCATCTCGCGGTCCGCCGCTTCGGGTCGGCGGTCCAAGTAGTCTCTTAGCAGTTCTGTGGCACGCTCTTTGTCGCCGTGCTTCAGTTCCAGATACCCGAGTTCGCGTAGCGCGTTGACATTGGGCGGGTCGGCGGCGACCGCGGCCCGATACGCTTCCATGGCGTGTTCGTGATCTCCGGCACCGCGCCGGAGCCGCCAAGCTTCGCCGCGGTAGAAGTTCACGTCCGCTGCATGGATCCCCATCGCGGCGTGGCGGTCCAGCATGCTGGAGAGCCGTCCGAAGTCGCCGTGGCTCACCTGAATGTCCATCAGGTCTTGGTACTGCGTTTGCAGTACGCGTGCGAAATCATCGTGAGGACGCGTTGTAGTGGGGTTGGTTCCGGGCGTGTCGACCTGCATTGTTTTGGCAAGGGCCTCGAGCCGTCGTTGGCGTTTCTGTGGCGCGGGATGGCTGGATAGAAAGCCTGCATCCTTTGGATACTTCACCAGCGCGCGCCGCTCTTCTTCGATCACCCATGCCCATACGTTGGCGGCTGCACGGGGATCCATGCCAGTGCGCTGCATGAAGTGCGTGCCGATTACGTCCGCTTCCGACTCCTGCGATCGGCTGAATCCCATCACCGACGCCACAGCGATCAGTTCCGGAATGCCCGCGCCGCCTAGACCCGCGCCGATCACCATGCCCATAGCAAGGCGGTTTTTTGCTGCACGAAAGCGTTTCAGGGAATGGGCCTGGGTGTAGTGGGCCAGCTCATGGCCGAGCACGGCAGCCAGTTCGTCTGTCGATGTAACCCGAACGAGCAATCCCGAGTGAACGATCATTACACCGTTGGGCGCCATACTCGCATTGAAGTGGGGGTTCTTGAGCACGTACACGCGAAGGTCGTCGCAGTAGTCGTCTGCAATACGGCATGCCGTTTGTTTCACGTAGGCGTCGAGCTCGGTACCGTCGATAAGTAGTGGCGATCGCTTGATTGTAGACTCTGCTGATTGCATCTCCATCCATATGCCCTGCTCGTCCCACTTGGTGTTGGCATCCGGCGCGTATCCCGGCGGTATTACGGTCTCGAACGTGGGGCGGGCATCTGCCAGAGGTACATGAATGGCCGCGACGAGGATCGTGATTCCTGCAAAGTGGGAAAGTTGACGGGCGAACGACATTACGCGGCTACTGCTGGTCCAGGTCTTTCAGAAGTTGGGTAACGAGTTTGGTTGCGCCCTCGGGTTTGCGCATGTCGCCTTGCGTTGCCGGAGTGTTGTTGAACCAGACTACGTTTCCGGTGTTGAGGTCCACCAGTGAGGCAAAACCACCCTGGTGACCCGTGTAGATGGACGCGCCTAAAGCGGCTGCAAACACTGCCATGCCGATGCGACCCCCTCCGGCTTGATAGTCCCGGTAGTTTACGAACAGTGCGTACTGACTGTCCGGGTTCAATGTCATTTGATGCACACCATCCCCCAGGCTCCAATCGAACGCACCTCTTTTAGCGGGTAACTTGATCGCGCCGTAGTGATTTTCCAGAATTGTCTGGCCAACAGCGGAGTGCAGCTTGTTGTATTCCACAGCATAATCAGACATCTCGGGCCTGCTCTGGACGGCCAGATTCAGGTTCTGCTCAGATGCGTAGGCGCGAAGTGCAGCCAGAAACTCCCGGTTGGCGGACTCTGTCCACTCGGCAATCGGTTCCGTGATGCCGCTTGCGGTTACCCGAAAGTACTTTATGTCCGGTGGCATCAGAACGATATTGGCGTTGGTGTCGAGCCCTGTGAATTCTTGATTCGTTGAGACGGTAGTAACACATCCGCTTAGCAGGATCGTTGCCAACAGAAGACAGCAACTTGTCCATGTCGAATTGAGTATTGAGTTCACCCGGCGCATGTTTCGCCTCCCAGCCTGTGTGATGGGTCTTACGCGTGGCCGTTGAAGCGGGCACAGCGCATCTGTCACAGCAGCTTACGCCAGTATGCCGCTTGGTTGAAGTCGCTGCTTTGGCGTGGCGTACGAACGACAGGCAAACTGTGTCACAGTCGACTAAATTGGAGGCGTGACATCACGATGACATTGGTGAGGCCCGCGCGAAGGCCGCAGGCTACAACGCCAGATCCACCCCGAGTTTGTTCAATACATTCTCGATTCGATTCCCGAACGTAATGTCGATTCCGTTCTCGTCTTCGCCGCCAGCGAACAGCAGCGAAACTGCCTTCCCAGTGGTGTCTACAATCAATGAACCGGAGTCCCCACCCAGGCTGAACGGCTTGCCGTTGTCCCCTATCACTTCGATCTGGTCGCTGAATTGCGCGATCAACGGGTTGGCTTCCGTGCCCATATTCACCTGCAGTTGATCGACATTCACAGACGTGATTCTCCCGGAGGTTACGCCGGTCGTGCGCCCGGCCTTAGTGACGGGGCGCTCCAGGTCGTCTACGCTAACCTCGCGAACACCGCTCACTACGCCGGGTATTGCCTCCGTCCAACCCAGCCAGAATTCCATATCGGGGAAGAGTTCAGCGACGGCGCAATCCACCAGGTTGCTGCGCTGGAATGAAATCGGTACGAACCGGTCCAATACGCCGATCATGTTGCGTGCCGACGTGTTGCCATCGCCAGTGCTCGGTTGCAACACTGGGTCACCTGGTTGCGAGTCATTCACATTGGCTAGTACGTGATTGTTGCTGAGCGCGTAGTACGCGGTTTCGTCTTCGACGATGAACCCAAGGGTTCCGGAAAACGCAACGCCAGGAACGAGGACGCTTACCGAAAGGCCGGCCTCCAGCGGCCGCTGCCTGCCACGAAAGAATGCGATAGGCGGCTGCCGTTTCTGCACCTTGGGTACGAGACGTACGTCGCATTCGCCTTTCGCCTGCGCATAGATCGATTCCGCAAGGTTCCGAGCGCCACGAGTCACCTGAATTCGTGCGGACAAAAGGTAGTCGCCGCGGCGTTTTCCTTTTGCGATGCCGAGCGCTACCCGGCTGCTGCGGGGGTTGCGCACATGGGCGGAGTCCATGCGGCGCGCAAATCGGGTATTGTCGCGCGCAACGCCCATGGAGCGCCCGAACGCGGTAGGTAGCGTTGGTACAGCAGACAGTTCTTCTTTCAGGCTTTGTACGGATGAAAGTTTCATGGGTTCCTCCGTGGACGGTGTCCGTTGATGGATTACAATAGGCGCATGACCGACATGGGCCGAGTTTTGGAATGTAAAGCGCGTGTGCTGGCGGCGGTGCAGGATGCGTCATGGTTGCGGGGCGTGGGACTTGCCCGGGTCGATGGGCGCGTTGGGGTGCTCGTGAGTGTACAGAGCGCCCACGCTTTGGAAGCAGAGTCAGCCATCGAGGCGCTGGACCTCGACGTTCCTGTGCGCGTACGCGAGGTGCGAAACGTACGTGCACGTTCATCGGAAACGCATGTTGATTCGGAAAACTGTGACCCGGAGCCTGAGCTCGGCGAGGATTCTTTGGAATCCGATGTGAGTGGCGCGACGTCGCAGAACGCGTCGGACGATGCTGCACTGCTGAAGCAGCTCCGTGAGATGGCCGCAAAGCGACTCGATCGTAGCAGGTAGCCGTTCGTTTGATGTCTCAGCGGCGCTGTGTTCACTGTGCGCCATCCCCTTCAAAGCAGCCTCTAAAGAGTACTCTCAGTTACGCTGCTTGATAATCAGGAAACCTCAACGGCAAAAGTAGAAAAAAGTACGATCGCAACCCGAGCGCGGTGGAAGCCTGTTCGACTACTGCGACCGTTGCCGAACGGAAGGTGACCGAAAGGCGTTGCGCAGGCGTATGGAAACCCTGTGGAGGGACGGCAGGCGCATTCGCGGCGCCCAGGGCGCATTGTCATTTATCGCAGAGCACCCGGATGTATTCGCAGGTTTGCCGTCCGTGTACACCGCGCAAATACAGAGCGCTATCTCAATGCCGCCATTCCGGTGATCCGGCATGAAGGCGCGCTCGAATTCAACATCGTCGCAACGTTGTTCAAGCTCGGGGATGATCGGTTTTCGTAGCGACGATTCTTGCCGACACCGCCGCAAGGGCGGAGGACCTCGACGAAGCCGCGGCGGCTGAAGCGAAGGAAGCGGAGTGTAAGGTAGGTTAAGGCTAAGCGCCTGGAGTGAGGTACGGCGCTAAGGCGAGCCGTAGAAGAGCCACTTGAACCGATCCTTCATTTCATTGACCTTCAACTTGAACGTGTTCTGCTTCCAGGAATCGTAGATCGTGACCTCATTGCGTTTCAATTCGACCACGGTGTATCCGTGAACGTCGGAGGTCGCGATTGTGGGAACGCGCTTGGCGGCCTCGACCACTTTCTTTACTTCGGACGTCTTAGCCTTCGCCAGCTCAAGCCACTGAGGATTGCTACCTACGATGTCCTTCCATACGGGAATTGGGTCGGCAAAGTTCGTGAAAACGGCGTAGCCGGATTTATTCAGATACTTCGCGTACGCCTTTTCGATCACGCATGGCCAAAGCGCATCGGTGGGTGAACCCATGTAGATCATGATTACGTTCTTGGAATCGTCGGTGTAGAAAACGCTGCTGACCTTTTGCACGGTCTTGGCAATCGCTACCTCAAAGTAGCGCTGGCTCGGCATCTTTGCCGGTGGATCGCCACTTAGATCCTTGCGCACTTTGCGGAGGTCGACCATCGCGGCCGGTTGTTTCTTGGTGCGTGTCTTCGGCCGAATCATACCATCGATGTGCTTGTCGCCAACGGTAGTATTCGCGAGCGCGCAGAGAATCGAAGCGAGTGCGCAGCCCATCAGCTTGTCGGATTGCTTTGGATCTTTCCAGTGAGGTTTCTTCTTGTTCTTCTTGGAGTAAAGGTCCCACTTAACATCCTTTACTTCCTTGGTCGCGTAGTCGGTTGATGGCGGTACCATTTGCAGCGTCGGCCGCGTGGGACTGTTCTTAGGGATCGCTGCGCCTGGAGATGTAGCGTCATTCCCGATTGCAAGACCCGCGGGTCCACGAGGAACGACGGGGAGACTTAACGGTGTGTTGGGAATGCCCCGGGGACCGCGAACCGTGTCTTGTTGTCTGAGCGTCATGCAAGCGAATATAGCACGCAGACGCCGAGGGAGCCGGAAGTACCTGCCTTTCGTGAAGGAATGCAGCCCAAGCACCGCCGGACATGAATCCAATATCAGCGGAGTGACACCGTGAAGTGTGTCAGACGATGCTGCACGGCTGAAGTATCAAAGTAGGATCGCAACCCGAGCGCGATGCGAAAACACCAGCGCCCGGGTCTACGAGCCGTTTACCGCCCCAGATCCTCCGTTGCTACGAGGTAACCCATGAAATTCACTTCCACCGGAAACACGTCGCCAACGTTAAGCGCTACGCTCGCCGTTGGGGTGCGCCCTGCCGGTAGCACCTGCACGGGTGACTGAAAGTGCAGCGATTGCGTTTCCCCGGGTTTTAGAATCATCGGCGTGCCCGCACCGAATTGCACGCCGGCTGCGTTCTTGCTGCTGACGCGCACCACGGCCTGGCCCGATGAGCCGTTTATTGCCTGGCTGGACGCAACGATGTCGGTCACCACGAAGAAGTGACCCGCCGGAACAGGCACGATTGTGCCGGAGGGACTCGCGCAAATTGCATCCTGAGAGCCCGTTGAACTGAATGACGGCGTTACACACCGAATGGGCGTGCGCACGACGGTCGAACGTGTATCGAGCTCGGAGTTCGTGACAACCACATCCACTGCGTTTGCCACAGTGGTTTCAACGGTGTTGGACACAATTGTGTCTACGGTGTTCGCGACGGTGGTTTCCACCGTGTTGATCACCTCTACTTGAGAAGGGTTGTCCTCACTGCCTTTGGCCAGCCCTGTAGTGGAGAGTGTGAGCGAAATGATAATCGCGAGAATTCTTGAGTTCATGACCTTTCCTTGTATGTCCCTGTCGAATTGAAATGGTTAGCGCTACACCAGCGCTCCCGCGATGTTACGTCGGGGATGTATTGAAAGTAAAAGTCCACCCCCATGCCGCTGTGCGATAGGTATGATCGACACGTGGGGGCGGACAGCACACAAGAATGAACGTCGAGATCAACGACAGCGAAGCGCTGTACCTGGACGCGGAGACCAGAGCGGATCTGAATCTCTTCGAACCGGAAGGTGGCAGCCTGTTCGACTACTGTGATCGCTGTCGAACGGAAGGCGGCCGAAAAGCGCTGCGCAGGCGTATGGAGACCCCGTGGAAGGACCCGGAACGCATTCGCGGCACGCAGGAAGCGTTGTCGTGTATCGCACAGCACCCGGATGTGTTCGCAGGTTTGCCGTCCGAGTACACCGCGCTGAATACAGAACGCTATCTCAATGCGGCCATTCCGGTGATCCGGCATGAAGGCGCACTCGAATTCAACATCGCCGCAACGTTGTTCAAGCTGGGGGATGATCAGTTTTACACGCGGGTGATGAAGGGTGTGGGGCTCACGCGCAAACTGATCGCGCGTCTGCTCCGGCTGAGCCGCGAACTGGATGCGCTTGAGCCCAAGGGCGAACTCATCCCAATCGCGCGTTCACTTTCGGAACTGTTGCACCGGCCGCGACTGGTGCGAATCAGAGACAGGTTCGAATCCAGACGTTACCGACACAGATTGAGATGCGATCAGGCCTTCCGCGTGACCGAACGGGCCGCCGTGCAGCAGTTGCTTGTACTTATCTATGAACTCGATGCGCTCGTTTCACTTGCTGAAGTCCACCGCGAGCGTGGGTTCACGATGCCGGTGATCGGCGAAGGCGCACTCAGAGTCGAGGCTGAGGAGCTCGTGTACCCGGGTCTGGAGAAAGCGGTGGGTAACCCGGTTGATCTCAGCCAGACGCACCGTCTGCTGTTTCTTACCGGCCCCAATATGGCCGGCAAAACCACGTACATGCGGGCGCTCGCGGTGGCGCTGTATCTTGCCCACCTCGGCATGGGCGTACCCGCGAAGCGGTTCGCGTTCGTACCCGCAGAACGGTTGATTACGGCGATTGCGCTGCAGGACGATCTGGTGAATGGAATCAGCTATTTCCGTGCCGAAGCGCTTCGCATGAAAGCGGTGGCGGAGTCGGTGGGCGGCGGTTACCGCACGGTGGCGGTAATCGACGAACCGTTCAAAGGCACCAATGTAAAAGACGCGTTCGATGCGTCACGCGAAGTGATCGAGCGACTCGCGATCGCACCAAACTGCTTGTTTGTGGTGAGCTCCCATCTCATCGAGCTGCAAGAACCGCTCGCGCAGGTGGACGGCATTACCTATGGCTACTTTCAGGCGGAGGAGGAAGGCAAACGCCTGTCGTTCGACTACCGGATTCACCCCGGGGTATCAGACCAGCGTCTCGGGATGCGGGTGCTTCGGGAAGAAGGGGTATTCGATTTGTTGAAGCGGTGAGCGACGGGACATGGTGAGAGCCCCGCGTTTTTCGCATTTGGCTGAATTTGGCGCTCGCGACTCAATCGACTAGCATCCTGACAGGCGCGCGTTGAATCGCGCGATATTCAGCGATTGAGAATTTCAGATTATGAGCGATCCCCGCCTCCCAGGACGCCTCGGCAACAACGACACGACTCTGGAAACCGACGAACGTACCGACCCCCGTATTGTGCAGGCGCTTGCGGCTGCTGGTGGGTTGCAAACGGTGGAAAGCGATGCCACCGCTGAGTCGAGTTACGAGGAATGTCTCGCGTTCTGCAGCGCGTTTGAAGAAGCGAATGCAGCGGTCCATCCGCAGATGCTTGCCGCTATGCCCCGCTTCGATAACGTTGAGGATTCGACCGAGTCCATTGCGGGCGTTGACGGCAACCCGATAGCACTCCACATCCACCGGCCCACGGATTGCGCCGGTCCCCTGCCGGGCATCGTTCATATGCATGGCGGTGGCATGGTGTTGATGACCGCGCAGGACCCCAATGCCGTGCGCTGGCGGAAGAGCCTCGCGGCGTCGGGGCTCGTTGTGGTGGGTGTGGAGTTCCGCAACGGCGGCGGCGTGCTGGGCACCCACCCGTTTCCGGCGGGGTTGAACGACTGCGCGAGCGCGGTGCATTGGGTGCATGCCAATCGCGAAGCGCTCGGCATTTCCACGTTGATCGTGTCCGGCGAGTCGGGCGGTGGCAACCTGTGTATCGCCACAGCGTTGAAGGCGAACCGCGAGGGCTGGGTGGACGCGATCGACGGCGTCTATGCAATGTGCCCCTATATAAGTGGCGCCTATGCCGACCCGCCGGCTGCGTTGCCGTCGCTTCGGGAGAACGACGACTACGTGATCGGCTGCAAGATGATGGGAGCGCTCGCCAAAGTCTACGATCCCGAGGGCGCACACTCGAAGGACCCGTTGGCATGGCCGTACCATGCGCAGACCTCCGATCTGGAGGGTCTACCTCCCCATTTCGTGTCCGTAAATGAGCTGGACCCGCTGCGGGATGAAGGGCTCGCATTTTCCCGCAAGTTGCTTGCTGCCGGTGTCCCGACGGTAACGCATACAATCAACGGCACGCCGCATGCGGGGGATCAGTCCTTTCCCGACGTGATTCCGGACATCTATCAGGCGAGCGTGCGGCCGGTGGGCGGTTTCGCGCGCAGCCTGGAACCTGGGGTCAGAGCAAAGGGACAGATGAACGGCTGATCCAAATCGAGTCCGCTACGTATGAACGCGGTTGATCTGTCCCTTTACTCTGACCCCACCGCTTCGCCGACATGCAGCACGGGGGATGCGTCGATCTCCTCGGCGTTCATCATGCTGGCAACCCGCTGCAGCGCAGACACGATCATGGACTTCTCCCAGTCTTCCAGCGCGGCGAAGCGTTTGCCGAAGGTGTCCTGAAGCGGAATGGGCGCTTTCTTTACGGTCGCACCGCCCTCCTCTGTTAGCGTTGCGTGCACCACGCGGCGGTCAGTGGTGCTGCGGTGTCGGCACACCAGCCCTCTCGCCTCGAGGCGGTCGATGATGGACGTAACCGTCGCCTGACTTAGGCTTATCTCGTTGGACAATCTGGATATGGACACGGCACCCAGATCGCGAATGGCCTGCAGAATCAGCAGTTGCGGCGCGGTTAACCCAACCTGCTTGCTCAATTGGCGGGAATAGAGATCCGTTGCGCGAATAATCTGGCGCAGATTGATCAGAACCTGTTCTTCCTGGTTGAGCTCGGTCATCGCCTTCCCTCGAACACCCGCATTTTAGGGGACAAAGCGCGGCGCGCTCCATAGATTAAAATTATTTTGTATTCAAAGTAATTACGAAAGAATTCTATAGAACGCTATATAACAAAACTCCTGAATTTAGTAGGATGCGTCGCCGATGAGAGCATCGATCCAGACTGAACAAAGTTTGGACACTAATTATTTGGAGAGGTCTTTTGCATTTCGAGCGCACGAAAATGAATCGCGCGGTGGTGGCTGCCATCGCGTCCATGTCTTCCACGCACGCGTTGGCCCAGGAAGTCGCACAGAACCGGGCCATCGAGGAGGTGGTGGTAACCGCCACCAAGCGCGCGGTGCCACTGCAGGACGTGCCGGTGGCGGTGCAGGCGCTCACCGAGGACACGATGGAAGACCTCGGCATCAACACGTTCGAGGACTACCTGATACAGCTGCCCGGCGTCACCGCCGGCGGCAGCGGGCCCGGTCAGAACACCATCTATATAAGAGGGCTTGCGTCGACCACGCCCAATCTCACCACCGCGGGCGTGGCGGGCCTTGCGCCGAACGTTGCCTTCTATCTGGACGAACAACCGTTGTCGCAGCCAGGGCGCAATCTGGATGTGTACGCCGCAGACCTGAATCGCATTGAGGTACTTTCCGGTCCGCAGGGCACGTTGTTTGGCGCCAGCTCGCAGGCCGGCAACGTGCGGCTGATTACCAACAAGCCGGATCCGAGTGAAACGTACGGCAGCGTGGATGTCGGTACGTCGTTCACCAACGGCGGCGATCAGAGCGGCAAGCTGGAAGCGATGTTGAACCTGGCGGTGGCGGACAACTTCGCACTGCGTGTGGTGGGATACACGGACACGCAGGGCGGCTACATCGACCAGGTGTCGGGTACGCGCGATGCCAGCGAGAGCGCACGGTTCCGTCCCGGCGGTGCAGTACGGGCGAACGGCGAACCGGTGTCTGCCGGTCGCGCCGGCTTTCAGGCGGGTGCCGATCTGAGCGGGGTTACGTTTCTGGACGCCGAAGCGCGGGAAGACAGCGACGCCAACGAAACGAAGTATCGCGGTGGCCGGCTGAGTGCACTTTGGGACGTGAGCGGCGATTGGACCGTACAGGCGTCGGTGATGCAGCAATCGCTGGACGCAGACGGTGTGTTTTTCGCCGACCCGGAGCTGGACGATTTCGAGATTCAGCGGTTTGCGAACGATGAGATCGAGGACGAGTTCACCAATACCAACTGGACGATCGAAGGGCGTATAGGCGCGTTGAACGTGCTGTACACGGGCGCGTACACCGATCGCGAAACCGATCAGATCGTGGACTACACGGACTACCTTTTCGTGGGCCAGTACCTGCCCTACTACATCTGCGACGGCGCGGTTACCTACCCCGGCGCGGCGGCGCCAAGCGGTGTCTGTCAGGCGCCGAGTCTGTTCGTGGATTCGTCTACCGAAACGGAAGTGTGGTCGCACGAACTGCGGGTTACCACGCCCGGCGAGTACGCGGTGCGTTTCACGGGCGGGCTGTTTTACAGCGACCTGGAGCTGACGGAACGCAACGATTTCACCTACCCCGGGTCTGTAGCCGCGGCGCCGTTCGGCGCATTCAAACCGAACTTTCCGTTCACCACCGGTTTCACCTCCGATCCCGGGCCGTTCCCGCCGGGGGTCATCTTCCGCAACGACGTGCGCCGTACCGACGAGCAGAAAGCCGTATTCGGCGAAGTGACCTGGGATCTGAGCGATACCTGGTCGGTTACCGCGGGTTTGCGCTGGTATGACATAGAAGTGGATTTCGACGGTTCCGCCAACAGTTCGTTCTGCAATTCCTTCTCGGCGGCCGACGTTAACGCGTTCGGTACGGACATCAGCGATCTGTACAACGGCGACGGCGAGTTCACGTTCCGTGGCAGCTGCGATCCGGCCAATCACATCACGTACACGCAAGCGGACCTTAACAATCCCGACATTCCGGCAGCGGCCGCCGGTGCACTGCGCGCACCGGATTCGGCAGACACCGACGGCGTGATCGGCAAGTTCAGCGTGGCGTGGATGCCGACAGACGACGTAATGCTGTATGCCACCTGGTCGGAAGGGTTCCGTCCCGGACTGCTGAACCGCCCAGGCGGCGCCGCAGGTCCGAACGGCTACACCGTGCCGTTCGTGCTCGACACCGATGACGTGGTGAACTACGAGCTCGGTTGGAAGATCGACCTGTTGGACCGCACGCTGCGCGTGAACGGCAGTGCGTTCTTTGTGGAAGTGGAAAGTCTGCAGACGACAATCTTCGATCCCAGCATCGTCAACCTGTTCTTCTCGGACAATGCGGCTGACGCAGAGATTATGGGCATTGAAGGCGACTTCATCTGGAATGCGAGTGAAAACCTTACGATAAGCGGTGCGCTGTCGTTTCTGGATACGGAAATTACGAAGGTAATCACACCTACCAACGATGTGCGTAAGGGGAGCGAGCTCGCCTTTGCGCCCGAGTTTCAGGGCAACCTGCGGGCGCGCTACGAGTGGTATCTGGATTCGGGGATGACGATGCACGTAATGCCACACATCTCGTTTTCGGCCGAGTCGCAGAGCGACGTGATTACGATCAACAACTCGGAAGTGGACAGCTGGTTTCTCGCCGGCGTAACGCTTGGTGTATCCAACGAACAATGGACAGCGGAACTCTACGTAGACAACCTGTTCGATGAAGAGGCCGAGTTGTCACGGAGCTTCGTGTTCGATCGCGAACGCGTCACGTATGCGCGACCGCAGACGATTGGGTTGCGCTTCTCCTACGACTTCTGAGTGAGGCACCGGTGGCCGGGCTAGACGGAGCGCCGGCCGAAACCGGCATCCGCGAGATCCGCGAGAAGCTCGCGCGCGGCGAGTTACCCTCAGCGTTACAGGATCTGCGCGTACTGCTCGCTCGCGTTCCTGACGACGCGGACGCGCTGTACTTGCTGGCGGTTACGCACCGCTATACGGGCGATTCCGAACAAGCGCTCGCGGCACTGCAGCGTTTGAAGCAGATTGCGCCAACGCATAGTCGGGCGTATCAGGAAGAAGGCCATGTGCATCGGGATGCCGGGCGAACCCCGCAGGCGTTACGCGCCTATACCCGTGCGGTATCGCTGAATCCAGCGCTCGAAGCGAGTTTGCGGGAACGCGCCAAGCTGCTGAGCGCGGAAGGTGCGTCCGAAGAAGCGCATACCGCCGCAGAACAGCTCCAGGCGTTACAGCGCTTACCGAAAGCGTTACGCGCCGCAATGGATCTGGCAGCTCAGAACAAGCTTCTGAAAGCCGAGCAACTGTGCCGCGCGTTCCTCAAGGAAAATCCTGAACACGTCGAGGGCATGCGGCTGCTGGCAGATATTGGCGTGCGGCTTGGCGTGCTCGATGATGCGGAGTTTCTACTCGAAAGCGCGTTGGTGTTTCAACCCGATCACTTACCGGCGCAGATGGAGTACGTTCAAGTACTGCGCAAGCGGCAGAAGTTCCAGGCTGCGCTGACGCACGCCCGTGCGCTACTTGCGACACACCCGCGCAATCTGCAGATCAAGTCGATGTGCGCGGTGGAGTACATGCAGACCGGCGATTATGCGACGGCGCTGCAACTGCTGGACGAAGTGCTGGAGCATGCGCCGAACGATGCGCGCACGCTGGTAACGAAGGGGCACGCGTTGAAGACGAGCGGGCGTGCGGATGACGCGATCGGGTTGTATCGCCGTGCGGCCGAGCAGCACCCGGCGCATGGCGAAGCCTGGTATGCGCTGGCGAACCTGAAAACCTATCGTTTCAACGCCAACGAAGTCCGTGCGATGCAAGCGCTTGAGGACAACGCCGACTGGGGCGCGATGGATCGGGTCTATCTGAACTTTGCGTTGGCGAAGGCGTTTGAGGATGGCGGCGATTATGAAAACGCGTTCGGCCGCTACGCCCAGGGTAATGCGTTGAAGAAGGCGCAGAGCCGTTACGACGCAGATCGCATGCACAACGAACTTGCGGCCACTCGGCGCGTATGTACCGCGGAGTTCTTCGCCGGGCGCAGCGATTACGGTGCGCAGATCGCGGACCCGATCTTCATCGTTGGCCTGCCGCGCGCCGGATCGACGCTGCTGGAACAGATTCTTTCGTCGCACAGTCAGGTGGACGGCACGCTGGAGTTGCCCGATGTGCCGTCGCTGTCGCAGCGGTTGCGTCGGCGCGCCGGCAGTAACGGTTATCCCAATGTCCTGCGCGAGTTGAGCGCGGATGAGTGCCTGGCTTTCGGTGAGAAGTATCTGGAAGACACGCACGTGCATCGCGGCGAGGCTCCGCGGTTCGTGGACAAAATGCCCAACAACTTCCGGCATATCGGTCTGATTCGACTGATGCTGCCCGACGCAAAGATCATAGACGCGCGGCGGGAACCCATGGCCTGTTGTTTCAGCGGATTCAAACAGCTGTTCGCGGAGGGTCAGGAGTTCTCGTACAGCCTGGAAGACCTGGGTCGATACTATCGGGACTACGTGGACCTGATGACGCACTGGAACGCGGTGTTGCCCGGATATGTGTTGCGCGTGAATCACGAAGACGTGGTTGCGGATCTGGAGCACGAGGTGCGACGTGTACTGGCGTTCTGCAATCTGCCGTTCGAAGAGGCGTGCCTGAAGTACTACGAGACCGAGCGCAACATCCGCACGCCAAGCTCGGAACAGGTACGGCAACCAATATTTCGTGACGGCGTGGAACAGTGGCGTCACTTCGAGCCGTGGCTCGCGCCACTGCGAACAGCCCTCGATCAGGAGGCGTAATGACGGAGCACGGCCAATCCCGGGAACGCAACACCGCGCCGCTGGATCCAACGGTGTTCTACACGTCGGTGGTGGCGTTGGCACTGGTGCTGGGCGGTTCTGCGGTTGCGCCGGAGGCGGCGGGCCGGCTGTTCGACGGCGTGCAGAACGCCATCGTTGTGAACGGAAGCTGGTACTACGTGTTGGTGGTGGCGATCATTCTCGTTACTACCGTGGTGGTAGCGCTCACCCGCTTCGGCGAAATCAAGCTGGGCCCAGACCACGCCGAGCCGCAATATCCGCTGCTGTCTTGGTTCGCCATGCTCTTCGCGGCCGGTATGGGCATTGGGCTGATGTTTTTCGGTGTGGCGGAACCGGTGAACCACTTTCTGAACCCGCCGCATGGACCAGGCAGTACCGTGGCGGCCGCGGAAGAGGCGATGCACCTCACGTTCTTTCACTGGGGGCTGCATGCGTGGGCCACGTACGCCATCGTTGCGGTTATTCTCGCGTACTTCGGCTACCGTCACGGACTGCCCCTCACTCTGCGCTCTGCCCTTTTCCCGCTGGTGGGCGAGCGCATCTACGGCAAATTGGGTTCAGCAGTCGACATCTTTGCCATTCTAAGTACCACGTTCGGCGTGGCTACGTCGCTGGGGTTCGGCGTCGACCAGATCAATTCGGGCCTGAACTATCTGTTCGGCGTGCCGAAGACCGTGACGGTGCAGATTACGCTCATCGTGCTCACCACAGCGCTGGCTACCGTGTCGGTGGCGCTGGGATTGGACGTCGGCATCAAACGGCTTTCTGAGGTCAACATCGTGCTGGCGGTGGCGCTTTTGATCGGTGTGCTCGTGTTTGGTCCCACGGTGTATCTGCTGCAGATGTTTATGCAGAACACGGGTGGTTACCTCGCGGACCTGGTGGGCAAAACGTTCAATCTGTATGCGTACGAGCCAACCGATTGGCTCGGCGGCTGGACGATTTTCTACTGGGGCTGGTGGATCAGCTGGGCGCCGTTCGTAGGGCTGTTCATCGCACGCATCTCGCGCGGGCGTACGCTACGCCAGTTCGTGCTTGGCGCGCTGGCGGCCCCCACACTCTTTACGCTGCTGTGGATGACCGTGTTCGGTAACTCGGCCATCGCACTGATTCTGGATCAGGGCATTGTGGATCTGGCGGCGGCGGTAAGCGAAGACGAATCCGTTGCGCTCTTCAGGTTTCTGGAACATTTTCCCGCATCGTCCGTGTTGTCGTTTCTTGCTATCTGCATGGTGTTCGTATTCTTCATCACGTCTGCGGATTCCGGAGCGATGGTGTTGAACATGTTGTCATCTGCAGGGCGCGACGACACGCCGGTACTGCGGCGCGTGTTCTGGATGGCCATGATTGGCGCGTCTGCGTTGCTGCTGTTGCTGGCGGGTGGGCTGCCGGTGCTGCAGACCGCGGCCATTGCCAGCGCGCTGCCGTTTTCGCTGGTAATTCTGTTCGCCATCTGGGGTTTCGTGCGCGCGTTGTCGGTCGATCACACCAAACGACAGACGATGCAGCTGCGCACCGTGAGCCCGCCGGGTGCGCCTGAGGGTGCGGACTGGAAGAATCGGCTGGGTAATCTGTTACGCTATCCGTCGCGCAAAGACGTGGAGGTGTTCATCCGTAATGACGTTGCGGCGGCTATGCGCCAGTTTGAACGCGAGTTGAAAGCGCACGGGTTGGATACGCTCGTAGATGTTGCGCCCGAGTACGATCGGGCGACACTGAGCGTGCTGCACGGCGACGAGATCGACTTTCAGTACTCCGTTGTTGAGCGTGCGCACCGGTTACCGCATGCGGCGCTCGCCTACGAGGCGCCCGGAGACCCGAGATACTATCGTGCTGAAGTCCAGCTCAACGAGGGCGGGCAAGATTACGACGTGATGGGTTGGAGTCAGCAACAACTGGTGCATGATCTGCTCGAGCAGTACGAACGGCACCTGCACTTTCTGCACACACTGCGCTAGTGTTGGGGTCAGAGCAAAGGGACAGATCAACGGCGTCTGATACCCGTCGAATCGCTTTGGGTCAGCCGTTGATCTGTCCCTTTGCTCTGACCCCGACACTTCGCCTCACGACGTCCGCTTTGGCAAGCACCGGTTGAGCTGGCGGTGTCAGGTCCTCAGTCTGCGCATCTCGGGTTTGTAAACAGCACGTGTTTTGATGCGTCCGGACAACACCTTTTCTCGGCGTCTGTAGAAGGAACCGTGGACACCTGGGACGTTGAAAGCAGAACGTTGCGCGATCGGTTCCAGGTGCACGATGGTCCGGTCAACGATCTGTCGTACGCGACAGGCGTAATTGTTAGCGCCGGATGGGACGGCACGGTGCAACATACCGGGACAGATGGCGCGTCGATTCGCAGGCAGCAACTGCCGTGCCCGCTCCACGCGATTGAAGTCGCCGATTCGCGCACGATTGTTGGCGGGGCGAACGGTGTCGTGTACGTGGTCGGGGAAGCAACCACGCGGCAGCTCGGCGCACACGATAGCGCCGTGGAGTGCCTTTGTGTGGTGGGCCGGTATCTCTTGTCAGGATCGCGCGACGGCGTTATCGGAATGTGGAACCTTGCCTCGGGTGAGCATCTGGCCAACCTTCAGGGACACGCCGACTGGGTGACTCGCATTGCGGCGGTCGGCGCTGAACGAGCCATGTCCGTTGGCGAAGACGGCCTGGTGATTGCGTGGGATCTGCAACAACGTCGCGAAATCTGGCGCCTCGATCTCGGCAATCCGATCTGGGGATTGGCGGTGGATGAAACGTCGTCGACGGCCTACGTGGGAAAGGCGGGCAAACCGACTACCGTCGACATCGCTGCGCGCACGGTGCGCGACATCGATGGGGTCGGTGGGTTTGCGGCGCGTGCAATCAGCATCAGTTGCAATGGACTGGTTGCGCTGGGACATGACGGCGGCGGTATAGATTTTCTCGAGCGCGGATCGTTGGCAACAGCTTGGGGCATCTCCGGCGGGCACCGTGGTGTCCTTACCGTAACGTTCAGCGGCGCCCGTTGCCTAACTGGGCACCAGAACGGGTCCGTTATGGTGTGCGACCGAGATGGCGGTTCGCGCGAGTCGCATGACGCGCACGGATTCATGGCGTACACCTCTACGGCGTTGGCGGATGGCCGCGCGGCGGTTGGCAGTCTGGACGGAAAAATCAGCATCTGGAACCTCGATGCAAGGCAACGGATTCAGACGCTGGATCACGGTGGGCAGGTGTTTGCGCTCACGGCAACCCAAGACTCGACGGCATTGTTGAGCGCGGGTGACAAACACTGGATTCAGTGGCGCACTGATACCTGGGAGCCGCTGCATCGCGAGGACGAACTCGGCAGCGGTAACCATACGCTCGGCGCAATCAGCCGAGATGGTCGAGTGGTTGTGTGCGTTGGCGAGAACGCGCTGCTTAAAGTTTGGATGGAACGTCGTCTTACGAACAGCTTTGCGTTGCCGTATCAGGACAGCTCGGCCGTTGCGATTGCTCCCGATGGCGCTTGTGCGTATGTTGCGTTCAAAGACGGCGTTGTTGGCGTGGTGTCTTTGCAGTCGGGCGAGTATGCCGAGCTGCATCGTGTGCACGACAGTTGGATTCGCCAGCTGATGGTATCTGTTGACGGAACCCGCCTGCTCTCCTGTTCCCAGAACGGCATTGCGACAGTTGTCGAGATGCATGATCGATCCGTTCGCGTGCTTGCGGGGGCGCCCATCGCCGCAGTCGGTTTTACGCCGACCAATGGTGTCGGTTTTGTTGATTGTGCGGGTAAGGTTGCCTACGACGCCGGATGAGTGCGTGCACTCATCGGCGTACGAAAGTTTCGTATTCCTCTTTGTAGGTCTCGTCCCAGCGAGACAGTGCGCAGCGGTTCCGAATCAGGTCGTCTGTGTTCCACTGAATGCGCCTTTCATCGAGCTTGCGCGGTGTCTCATTGTCCGGACACAGTATGTAGAAATCGCCCCGAGTCAACGATTGCATCATGAAGTCCACCAACTGATCGGGCGTCCAGGCCGCCGGCGGTTTGTCTGGCACAAACTGTGCGATCATCCCCGTATAAGTGAACCCGGGTACCAGCAAGTGCGCGGTCAATGCGCACCCGTCAACCTGGCGCAGCGCGTGCGCGAGGCTTTCCGTATAGGCCTTTACGCCGGCCTTCGAGAGATTGTAGGCGTAGTTTCCCGGCGGATTGGTAATGCCCTGCTTTGAGCCGGTGTTGATCACTGCCCCGGCGGCGCCGGATTCGAGCATTGCCGGGATGAACGCCTGGCAACCATGGATGATGCCCCACAGATTAACGTCAACCTGCTTCTTCCACGTTGCGAGACCCTCCCAGGGTGCACTCGGTGGAAAGCCTGCGCCCGCGTTGTTCATCAAACAATGCACATCGCCGAGCTTGCCTGCTGCCGTTTGCTGCAACGCTTGAAGTTGCTCTGCGTCAGATACATCGCAGTGTTGGGTGAGTAACGTGCCCGTGCTTTCGGCCGCGATATTATCCTCAGCGGCTTGCAGCGCGTCGTCATTCAGATCTGCGATCAACACGTTCATGCCGTGCGACAGGAAATGTTTTGTGGCCGCGAGTCCGATCCCGCTGGCGCCTCCGGTGATTACCGCGTTGTTGCCTGCTTTGAGCCAGCTTGTCATGGGATGGGAGTCTCCGTATGCGTTGTCAGTCGTAATACCCTACCAGCCGTCCACATGCATCACGCGATCGATCGAGCGCCGTGGCCCGGGTTTGAACTGGGTGCCGATGGTGTGTGCAACCGGGATCAAAGCCACCTGGGTGATTTCGGTGTGCGGAATGTTCAACAGTTTTGCAACCTCCGCTTCATAGAATAGGTGCAACGTGGTCCACGCCGTACCCAATCCGCGCGCACGGGCGGCAAGCATGAAGCTCCATGCAGCCGGGATGATCGAGCCGTAGGTGCTCGCCTGCGTCGCCACCGCGAACGCTGCGGGTACCTGTTCAACGCGACCTTTAACGCATGGAATGACGTGTATCGGAACGCGTTCCAGGTTGTTTGCCAGATACTCGACCGAGGAAACCATGCGTTCCTGCACTGGCGCCATGGACGCGTCGTCCGCGTGTACCCGGAAGGCGGAAAATGCGTCGCTGTTGCGGTAGTTCGTCCAAGCCTGTCTGTAGAGGCTCGCAATCGCTTGACGCTTTTCCGGGTCGGAGACGACCACGAAGTGCCAACCCTGCTCGTTCGATCCGGTTGGGGCTTGCAATGCTATGCCGACGCACTCGCGTATCAGACGCATATCGACCGGTTGATCGAAATCCAGGCGCTTGCGCACCGCGCGTGTTGTCGTAAGCAACTCGTCAGGGCTCAGATTCAACGTAGACATGTGTTCGGCTTTCAATCGCTCTTTGCTACGAGCGTAGCCGACTGGATCAGATATTCACAGCCCGTTGCGTTGCCAGGGCGCGAAGCGCAGCCGCTATGCGAGCGCGTTCGCTCAGAAGGTGATTGAACTGTGCGTCGCACCCGGAGATAGGCGCTGGGTACGCCGCGATCTGGGCTGCTACGAGCGCCTGTGCTTCCTGGAGCCTCTCACGGGCTTCGGTTACGGCGGCATCGTGTGCGTGTTTCATGGTCGG
The DNA here is from genome assembly GCA_965216695.1 of Candidatus Azotimanducaceae bacterium. Lineage (GTDB taxonomy): Bacteria > Pseudomonadota > Gammaproteobacteria > Pseudomonadales > Azotimanducaceae. Next base: position 2,586,244 of record OZ244212.1, read on the forward strand.
TAACCCAGCGCGTCAGCGAGCGGATCATGCCAGACGGTGCTGGGAAACGGTGGAATGCAATGCATTCCCGGTTGGATGTCGGAGGAGCCGCACGGTCACTTGAACAGTGTAAAGACGACCCACGCGACAAACACAATCAATGCCAGGATTGAAAACACCATCCGGAACCCGTCCTTCACTTTGGAAGGCTTGCGCTTGGATTCGTAAACCGGAGCGTGCACGTCCGTCAGTTGACGCCACTGGGGCACGTTCGAGCCGAGCACCAGCGCAAACGTTTCCATCTCCGGTTCCTGCTCGCCAATCTCCGCGAGGATTCGCTCTATCCAGGTCTGCTCGCTCAGATTCATGTTGTTGTGTAACGCATCGACGTCGAATGCAAAAAGGTATGGCGGCGATTCCGGCCGATGGATTACCTCCTTTCGAAGGATCCACACTTTGTAGATCTCTTTGTGTTTCGCGAACAACTCCTCGAGTGCGCGCAACCTGTTATCACTCAGCTGATGTTCGGCGTAGGTGTCATCAACAGAAAGTCTGTCGCGTTCGTCTGCGGCCTGGTCGGCGATCTCTTTCCATTGGGTATACAGTGCGCCGATTACGTCTTCTGCGGTTTCCGCTTGACCCAACGCTTCGTAGTGGCCGTGAATCCAGGAGTACGCGTGTGGCGCAAGATCGAGGTCGAGCTCCACGGCCTTGACGAATGCCGCCTCCGCGGCGGGATAGTCGACGTCATATTGCGCGCGCGCGTGGTTCCACTGAACGACGCTCCAGTCCGGAAATCGTTGGGCCATCGCTGCGTAGGCAGGCCGCGCGCGCTCCATGCCTTCCACCGACTCGATGGTGTTCACCAGTTCCAGTTCTTCGTTGCGCGTAAGCGGCGTCTCCTGCGTACGCAGTTCCTTGAGACGGGATCTGGCCGCCTCCCATTGCTCGTGCGCGGCCGCCCAGTTTTGCGCCGCATCCCGCTGCCAGGTTGCGTCGAAATCCTTCATCAGTATGGGCTCTTCGGACGACAGGATTGCGTTCAGCGCTGACGTATCCGGCGGCTGCAGAGAGGCTGCGGGTTCCGCACCCAGTGCAGCAAGACGATCGGCCAGGGACGGATGGGTGTCTGAGTCGTCGGTCGGTCGCTGAAGCGCATTCGTCAACGCGCGCTGGCCTGCTTCGGCATTGAAGTTGTGCGTGAGCCGGCCGGTGAGTTGAGACCAGGGCCGTAGATTGCGCGTGGACGACTCATCGCGAGCCCTGGACCACACGTCTTCCCAGAACGCGCTGTAGGTGGGTTCTGCGTGATAGGTACGGCACAGCGCGCTGGCGATGACCGATGTGCCGCATGCATCTGCGGCCACGCGGTCTGCCTCGTACTCCTGCGCGCGGCGGACGGAGAACGACAGCTGATCGAACTTCGGGTAGAACCAATGAAAGAATCGAAACGCCCAGCTGCCGCTCTGCGCGCCGGTCTTCTGTTGAATTGCATCAATTGCGCGCGCGAAGGATTGTTCCAGGCGATATGACCATGCACCCAGGCTGCCGTGCGCCTTGCTCAGGTGACCAAACTCGTGGGCCACCACGGCTTTAACTTCATCTTCTGTCATGCTTGCCAGCAGCGGCACGCCCAGGATCAGATAGTTGGTGTTGGGCCCGAAGAAGCCGAACCAGGGAATCTGCTGAACGGCTGCGTTCAGGTCGGGCGTCATTACCACGCGGTGAATCTTTGGACCGTTCGCGGCCACGCGAACCGGTTCGATGAAGTCTACAACCGCTTGCTTCTGCGCACCGTCCAGATAGATGCCTTCGGGTTTCGGCACGCGCACAAACAACGCGCGCGCCAGCAGCGGAACGATCAGCAGCAGTGGCCACACAACCTTCAGTACTTTGATTGCTATCAACGCACCGGCACTGCCCTTGGTGAACATGAAGCCGAGGAGCGCGACAAGGCCGGCAATACCGAGTATCACCGCCACGAGATAGCCGTACCCGAGCAGGATCATGCCGACGATTTGCCTTTTCTCCTGCGATGCGGGCGTATGTGTAGCAATGCTGTCCACGGAATCGTTTGATCTCACAGTTTGCCTGGTGTCGGGATCATTATGTCGCACATGGAGTTTCGGCAGAATTCGATCGACAAAGGAGTCTCATGGAGAGATCTAGTTCCCTAGCGCCAGCGCTGCAACGTTGGCGTTGGAGACCGTATCTGGCCGCTCGGCTTGGTACAGACTGCTCAGTTCGTCGGGTAGCAGCGGCTTCGCGTACAGATAGCCTTGCGCCTCATCGCATGTCATCGCCGTCAACAGCTCAGCCTGTTGGTTGTTCTCGACGCCCTCAGCAACAACTCGCAGGTTTAGAGAGTGGCCTAGGGTTACGATGGTCCTGGCAATCGCTTGTTCCCGGCTGTCGGGCGTTAGCGTAGCCACAAACCGCCGGTCGATCTTCAAAATATCGAGGGGCAACCTCTGCAGGTAGCTTAGCGAGGAATAGCCGGTACCGAAGTCGTCCAGTGCGATAAGAAATCCCAGTTCATGGAGCTCCTGCAGTATCTTTACCGACAGGTCAAACTCGTCCAGAAACATGGTTTCCGTGATCTCCACGCATATGTCGGAACTTTTGATGGCGTGACGGCGCACGGTCGCCAATACCCGATCAATTGCACCGCTGCTCTTGAACTGCGGCGCGGAGAAATTGACAGCAACGTGGGGTATGTTCAGCCCGTCCGATCTCCAGACCGCAATTTGGTCGGCGACTTTTTCCAGGACGAGCTCACCAATAGCCTCCACGAGTCCGCTTGACTCCGCTACGGGAATGAACTCCGATGGTGAAACAATCTGATCACCGTCACGCCACCGCACGAGCGCTTCCGCCCCGGTAATTTCAGTAACACTCAAACGATACTTCGGTTGATAAGCGACGAATAGGTCGTCGCGATCGATTGCACGGCGCAAGCGGGTCTCGAGGGTAAGCCGGCGACGATTCTTCTCGCCCATATGCGGATGATACACGGCGTGGCGCGCACCGCCGCTGCGCTTTGCCGAAAACATGGCCAGATCAGCGTGATTCATGAGGTCTTCGATGCATCTGCCGTGTTCCGGATAGATCGCAATGCCAATACTCACACTAGGTTTTATGCGTTGATCCCTCACCACAACGGGTGTACCCACCACTTGAAGCAGCCGGTCCGCGACGGCACATGCCGCGGGGGAGTCAATCACCCCTGGCAGCACAACAACGAATTCATCTCCACCGATTCTAGCGGGTAGAATCCGGATGAAAGTGTCGTCCGCTCGTAGATTCAGGCGCAGTGCGGACGCAATCCGCTGAAGCACCACGTCTCCGGCCTCGTGACCGTACGCATCATTGATCGACTTGAATCGATCGGCGTCCAGGTAGAGTAATGTGAACCGGCTGTGCTCATTGGAACGGAGAAACTCCTCCATACGTTCAACAAATGCCCGCCTGTTCAGCAGATCGGTTAAGCCATCATGATAGGCAAGATGGCGGATGCGTTTCTCTGCATCAATCTTGTCGGTAAGGTCTCGCACTACGACGGCTACGTTCTGACGATCGATAGGCATCGCTCGAAGCTCGTATATCCGGCGTATACCGTCCAGTTCGAACATCATCTCAAACTGTCGGAGGCATTGTTGGTTCCGACATTGAGTCAGCTCACCACCCAGACGCAGAAGCTGGGATCTACCGAGCAGGTCGGCCAGCGACTCTTCAGAAAGGCGCAACTCGGCAATGGCGTCCGTGGTATTGGATGCCAAGTTGATATGTGTAACGCGGTTTTTTGCGTCCAGTACGATCAAGGTGTCTGGAATAGCATCGATCAGCGCGTTGGTCTTGCCTATTTCGCCTTCGAGCGAGGTTATAAAACTGCCGATGTGGCGAGCCAGCTCGCGTACCTCTGTAGGCCCTTCTTCTCGTATCTCAAATGAAGCGCGATCGGAAACGGCGTTCCTGGCCGCTTGAGCTAGTTGCCTCACGGGCAGGCTTACGGACTTCGTGCCCCAGGCTAGAACCAAGAGTATGCAGACCACGTAGGCAAAGGCGGCTGCGCCTACGCCCAGTGCGAAAGAGGAGCGGTTCTGTTGCATGCCACTTCGTCGTCGTTCGAGGTCGCCAGCAATCCGCTCTTCTATCCGGGTAACGTAGTCGACAATCTTGAAGGACAGAGCATCCAGCTCTTCCAGCGAAACGTTCGCGTGACCGAACGTCGGGTCGCGGGTAAGGCGGTCGAAATGCTCGATCTCGTCGACGAGCTTTTCCAGATTTGCACCCAACCCGTCGAACAGGCTTTCAAGATCCGGAAACAGCAACATCCCCTGTTGGGCGGCCTGCTTTACAGATTGTCCGGTAGATTGAGCTTGCGTTAGTGCGCCGTGCGCCAGGTGCGTTTCCAGAGATCCAAACAACAGGTCCGTAGAGATCATTAGAGTGCTGATGTCGAGTGCAAGCCCGCGTACTTCGGCGGCCATCCGTTCTACGCTGGCGAGACGGTCTGCTTCCCGTTGAGATATTTGGTGTAGGTGATAAACAAATCCTGCAAGTAGCAGTCCACCTACAGCGCACACCAATGCAACGCCGGATATGTAGGTACGCACCCGCACGGTTGATTCAACGCAGAGCGTGGTAGCGCGCGACCACCGACACTTCGAACGCGGCCAGCTCAGCGGCCGTTGAACAGTCTTCTATTCGCGTTGGGCTAAGGTTCGCAAGATCGGCCAGCTCAGCGGGCGTGGTCCGTGTTTGCGCATCGTAGACCCTCTTGATACCTCCGTCGTTTGCGACGGACCACCATATTGATCGATTCTGTTGTTCCAGTTGGATCGGTGAATTCACCATGATACCGACAGGGTTCCCGGCCGCGTCGAACACGCGATAGCCCTGGACATGCGCGCGGTCGAATATGGCCGCCTGGTCCAGCTTGTGGTCCGACAGCGTTTGCAGCAATTCGGGTTCGTACAGAGTTTCGATGGGCACCGCCGAATCGGCGTCAGGCAACCCGCCGATCATCGGGCGAACAGCACTCGCCAGGCGATCTTTCCAGACATGACGTGTAATCACCAGCGTCTTCATCGCGGACGCAAGCATCACGCTCAAATGATTGTCGCCCGTCGCGACCGCCTGTTGGTGCAGCGGCAGAAGATCGTTGACCGACGCACCCAGTACTTTGCTGGAATTGACCGCAACAGCAGACTTCAGCGCGAGGTCGCGCGATCGCTGCAGTTTGACACCGCGAATACGCAGATCCGGTGTGATGGCCCAAGCAAACTCTGCCAAACCCCAGCGACTGCTCTCGGTACGTGCGTGAACGTAGCCCAGATCATCGCCATGTTCCTTGGCGATGTAGAGAGTATGCCTCCCTAGTTCGTTGAAGTGCAGGGAGAAAGGCAGAGCTTGACTCACCGCATCGCGCGCATCCCTGCTGACTGTGCGAACGTCGGATTCGTATCCTGTCGCGTCCGGGAAGAGTTCATAGATCGAGTTCACCGGGTCGCGGAGAGCGCAGTAGGGCAAAGCGCTTGCGGCCGGTGCGCCGACGAACACGTAGATTGCGACTAATACCAAGGAAACACGGGATGTGCGTTGCATAAGTCGCGCCCTTACAAACGGTATCTTAGTTGCACAGACACCGTCTCGGTGGATGTTACGTTAGACGCTCGATTGAGCGAGTGTTGAAGCTGCAAGTCGACGTTCCAGTGTCCGTCGGGTTCGTACCGCAGCCCTGCGGCGAACGAGCTTGTATATCCCGAAATGGTGTCGGTGCTTGCACGTCGCCACTGCACATAGGTTAGTAACGACTCGGATGGACTCAGCCATCGAACATCTGCAAAGGCGTGCTCGATGCCCTCGCCATCGTCCTCGCCGGCCGCATACTCGGCTCCGATCTGAAACCCGCGCGGAAGCAGTAGCGTGGCATCAATGCCTGCGCGGCGCCGCTCTATGAAGTTGCAACAGCCGCGTTCCATCTCTCCGTCCATGAAGGAAACGCCAACAGATAGTCGCCGATCGCGCCGCGATCCAATACGTCCTACCACAATTCCGTTAGCGTCGGTGCTCAAGTCATTGCCAGCGCCGCGCATTGCCGCAAACTCGTATTCGAATTCGGGGAAGAAGCCATTCACACTCATGCCCCAGTCCGCCTTCAGGCCGATCGACGCGGGTGCGTTCATCTGGTGCAACGTGCCGTTCGTGGGGACGACGTGTTCCAGTCCGAATGGCAGCTCAAAGTGACCGATGCGTACGTTGAAACGGCCTTGTGCTAGTCCGGTATAGTTGAAGTTGGCGATCCGCCACTGCAGAGCCGCATCGTCTTCGTGATCGAAAATTGGAGGAACGCCGGGGGCATTGACCAGCTTTACGACGTAGGGTTGAAAGACCAGCGTGCCTACGTCTCCGCGACGCGTGCTAACGACCTTGTGCAAATCGAAACCGGCTGCATGCATAGACCAGTAGTGTCCATCCGTGTGATTTTGACGCACGCTGAAGTCGACGGTGGCACGCGCATTGTCGCCAAACAGATCAGACAGCTCCTCGCCGGATGCAGTTGCCGCGAGTAGTGAAAGCAATAGCGTAAACAGACATGCGCGCGTTCTACGCGATGCGAAACAGTTCCTTGTCATTGGCGATCCTTCGAGCTCTGAAAATTATAGTTGCTCGAAGGATGTAGCGGCGATTTGGGACACCGTTGGTGTGATGCAGATCACAGAACTAGCCGGTTTATGTGGGGTCGCGTCAATTGGTCTGGGCGAACCCCGCATAGTCGCTGTCGGCTACCTGCTGACACTTCTCCGCGTAGGCGGGGAAACCCAGGTACGGCATGAACACCCGCGGCTTACCCGGAATATTTGAGCCGAGGTACCACGAATTGCAGTGCGGATACACGCTTGTGTCGCCCACGTCGATCACATGTGCAACCCACTCGTCCTGCGCTTCGCGTGTGGCATCGATACGGGCAACGCCCTTCTGGTTAACGTACGCGATGCAATCGGCAATCCAATCCACGCTGTGCTCAATCGTCGGCAGCATGTTCGTAAGAACGGAGGGGCTGCCGGGGCCGGTTACGGTAAAAAGATTGGGGAATCCGGCGATGGCGACACCCAGGTAGGTTTTGGGCCCATCGGACCAGGCCTCTTGAATGGACACTCCGTCGCTGCCGCGGATGTCCACGCGCGTGATTGCGCCCGTCATCGCATCGAACCCGGTGGCGAGTACAACGGCGTCGAAGGCCAGGTCGCGCTCTGACGTCTTGAGCCCTTGTGATGTGAAACGCTCTATCGGTTCATCGTTCACGTCCACGAGTTCAACGTTGTCGCGATTGAACGTAGCGTAGTAGTCCGTGTCCACGCACAGTCGCTTGCAGCCGACAATGCTCTTTGGACTCAGTTTGTCTGCGAGCTCAGGATCTTCCACGATGTTTTTGATCTTGCCGCGGATAAAATCTGCGGCCGTCGCGTTGGCGTTCGTGTCGAACATCAGATCGGCGAATGCCGCCAGAAACGGAAGACCGCCCCGCGCCCACCGGGACTCGTATTCACGCACCCTCTCCTCTTTGGAAACATCCAGCGCATTCGCTTCGTTGTAGTCGAAGTCAGCATGAAACGCGGTCTGACGGTTTTCATCCCTGTAGGCGTTATAACGTGCCTTGATGTCTGAAACGGCGTCGCTGTTCAGCGGTGCGTTGTGCGCAGGTACCGAGAAGTTGGGTGTTCGCTGAAACACGGTCAGATGATCTGCTTGCGCGGCTATGAGCGGTATGCTCTGAATGCCGGAGCTGCCGGTACCCACCACCGCAACGCGCTTGCCGGTGAAGTCCACCGGCTGATGAGGCCATTGGCCGGTATGGTAGATGTCGCCCTCGAAGTCTTCGGCTCCGTCGAATGGAGGCCGGTTGGGTTGCGACAGGCAACCGGTTGCCATAACCACAAAGCGGGCGTCGAATGCTTCGCCCGTTTCCGTCGTGACTTTCCAGTGGTCGGCAGTTTCGCTGAACACGGCACTTGCTACGCGCGTGTTCAATTGAATGTCTTTGCGCAGATCGAAGCGGTCGGCCACGTGATTGATGTAGGTCAGAATCTCCGGCTGGGTGGCGTACCGTTCCGACCACTCCCACTCCTGCTGCAGTTCTTCAGAGAACTGGTAGGAATACTCCATGCTCTGAATATCGCAGCGCGCGCCGGGGTACCGATTCCAGAACCAGGTGCCGCCGATGCCGCTCCCGGCTTCGAGAACCCGCGCGTCCAGACCCAGCCCACGCAAGCGGTGCAGCATGTACAGGCCGGCGAAACCCGCGCCGACAACGATGACGTCATAAGATTTTGTTGTGCGATCCGCCATGATGTGCACTTCCCCGTATGCAGGTTAGCGAGTATAGCGCACCGATTTCGCGGATGACTTCGCGTGCGGCAAGAGTGCGGTTTCGACCGGGCGAACCCGATCGAAACCGCGAGGGGAGAGATTTAGATAGATACAAGATATTCGCTGTTGGTTTAGATCACCTCCTGTGCTGCGCCGCCTGCGTCAGGAAATGCAACTGCTGTGCCAGGTTCTGATTGAGGCGGAATGCGGATTTGCACGGGGTGAATTCGAGATTGAGCGCACTTACGGTGCGTGTTCGGTACATGTTGGTGCGGAGGTATTTGTGTGCGCCATCAAGCATCGCCGGCTGTGTCGGCGTGATCTGCGCCCGACAATCCCAATCGGACCTTTATTTTCTCTGACGCGTTGGGTACAACGGCCGCATGGCTGAACTGCAACCTCTGATCGCCCGTGAATCGGGAGCCCTTGTGAATACGCCCTCCGGCGACCCGTGGGGCTACATTGATCCGCACGGTCTGCGCGAGCTCTGGTTTCATACCGGCACCGCATGCAATCTGCGCTGTTCATTCTGTCTCGAGGGATCGCAGCCGGGGGACACGCGGCTCGCGATCATGAAGTACGACGACGTGGTGCCGTTCGTGGACGAAGCCGTGGCGCTCGGCGTGCAGCAGTTTTCCTTCACCGGCGGAGAACCGTTTCTTGCGCGGGATCTGATCCGAATTCTGGCCTACGTCTGCGAGCGCAGGCCGGCGATGGTGCTCACCAATGGCACCGATCCGCTGTTGCGCCGTTTTGCGCAGCTTGAACCGCTGCGGCGTGCGCCGAATCCCGTACGTTTTCGGATCAGCATTGACCATCCGGATGCCGCGCAACATGACGCCGAGCGCGGTGCCGGGAATTTTGCCAAAGCGTTTCAGGCGCTAAGCCGCCTGCATGACGCGGGGTTTGGCGTGTCCGTTGCCCGCCTGATGGCGCCGGATGAGGATCGCGATGCGGTGGATGCCGCATACCGAGCGCTGTTTCGGGCCCATGCGTTGCCGGAATCGCTCACCATCGTGCCCTTCCCCGACTTTGCCGCGCCGGGCAGTCACCCCGACGTGCCCTACGTAACCGAACATTGCATGACCACGTATCACTCGGCGTCTACGCGGCGCGAGTTTATGTGTGCGTTCAGCAAGATGGTGGTGAAACAGAACGGGCGGATGCGCGTATATGCGTGCACGCTCGTTGACGATGATGCGAGCTACGACCTGGGCGACACGCTCACGGATGCTATGGCGCACCGCATTCGCATGCGGCATCACCGCTGCTACAGTTGTTTTGCGCTGGGGGCTTCCTGCAGCGAAGCGTGACGTAGCCGGGCGGGCACGGCAGAATCGATGTTGCGCGGACACCAACTGGCGCCGCGCGGTTCTGACAACGGGCGTTCCCGGAGGTACGCATCCAACTCGCCATCGAAATCGGCCGGCCCGAGCCGGACAATCTGGGTCTGATTACCGACTGGGTTCAGCACGCCGAAAAGCTCGGTGTGGCCATGGCGTTTTCCGCCGAAGCCTGGTGGAGCGACGCGGTAACACCCCTCGCCTATCTTGCAGACAAAACGGAACGCATCCGCCTCGCCACCGGCATTATGCAGGTAACCGCGCGGACGCCGGCAATGACGGCGATGAGCGCGCTCACGTTGCACGACCTGACCGGCGGCCGGTTCGTGTTGGGGCTTGGCGCGAGCGGTCCGCAGGTGGTGGAGGGTCTGCACGGTTTACCGTACCGCGCGCCGCTCACGCGGCTGAAGGAAACGGTGGAGATCTGCCGGATGATCTTTGCCGGCGAGAAGGTGAACTATCAGGGTAAGGCATATCAGCTGCCGCTGCCGAACAGCGAAGGCAAGGCGTTGCGCATTGCGCACGAACCGGCAGAGATTCCGATCTACCTTGCAACGCTTGGCCCCAACGCGTTGGAGTACACCGGGCAAGCGGCCAATGGATGGCTCGGTACGTCGTTCTCGCCGGACCATCCGGGCGCGCACCTGGACTATCTGCGTACTGGCGCCGAATCCGCAGGACGATCGCTCGATAACGTGGATCTATGCGTGTCGGTGCGCGTGGAAATCGGCGACGATGTAGACGCGATGATTCAGCGGCGCAAGAAGGGCGTTGCGTTCAATATGGGTGGAATGGGTTCTGCGACCACGAATTTCTACAACGATGCGTTCCAACGGGCCGGTTTCGTGGATGATGCACAGGCGATCCAGTCGTTGTGGGTGGCGGGCAAGCGTGACGCGGCGGCCGAGCGCGTGCCGGATGCCATGGTGACGCAGTTTCAGGCATTGGGGACACGTGCGATGGTGCAGGAGCGGTTGCGCGCGTACCGCGACGTGGGCGTAACCACCGTGAAGCTGGGCCTGGATAGTGCTGGGCCGTTGGGACCGGCGCGTTTCGAGCTTCTGGAAAACATTGTTGATCTGGTGGAGGACATGGGATGAAACTCTTCATGGTGCCGCTGGCACCCAACCCGACCAAGGTGATGCTCTACATCGCCGAGCGCGAAGAGCTTGGTACGCAGATGGACATCGAGCAGATCGTTGTAAACACGGTGAAAGGCCGCCACAAGGAGCCGGAACACCTCGCCCGCAATCCGTTCGGTACCGTCCCGGCGCTGGAACTGGACGATGGGACGCATCTGGTGGAGTCGCTCGCCATCATTCACTACCTGGAAGCGAAGTTTCCGGAAAACGCGTTACTTACAGGTTCTGCGGAAGAGATGGGTCGGGCGCATGACGTGGAGCGCGTGATCGATCTGCGGATCGGCGGGCCGATGGGCGCTTATGGTCACGCAACCAAATCACCGCTCGGCCGCCCGCCGGACCCTGACAAAGCGGCGCAGATGGTAGCCAACCTGCAAGCACCTCTGGACTATCTGGAAGACCTGCTTTCTGACGACCGGCCGCTGTTGCTGGGAGAACGTGTATCCATTGCCGACTGCACGCTGCAGTCGTCATTGCAGTTCATGCGCTATATCGACGCGGACCTGTTTGGCGAGCGCCCGCGACTACGCGCGTGGGACGAACGTTATCGCGCCCGCCCCGCCGCGCAGCGTGTATTGCGCTGGTAGACGAACCGCGGTTCTGTGCCGAAAGGCTGGTTCAAGCCCCCACGCGCAGCTGGCCCATGAAATCGCGCTTGCCGATCGGTACCCCTTTCGTACGCAGAATGTCGTACGCCGTGGTAGCGTGGAAATAGAAGTTGGGCAGTGAAAACGACTGGATGAAGTTCTCTGCGATGAAGGGAATTTCGTTCGCTCCAAGTTTGAACGTAACTGGTTTGCCCGTCAGCGCGTTCACGTCGTCTGCGCTGAATGAGCCCAGTTCGTCGTGCGCGTCGGCCACCAGTTTCTGCAGTCCGGCGTAGTCTGTTTCCGGGTACCCGGCCGGCGGCTCGAATACTCCGGCCTGAATACCCTTGAGTGCACCCACGGAATGGTGCACCACGCACACCGCCTGAAAGTGGAAGTTGGCCATGTTGGGGTACAGGCTGGTGTTGACCACCTCGCCGGTGTCGATGCCCTGTTCGGCGAAATGGGTGGCGCCTTTGTCCATGAACCCGGACACGGCGCCGGTGATCTGCCGGTAAGTCCCGACACTCAGATCGTAAAGAGAGATTGCCATTTTCATGCCCCAGAAGCGTAAGTGAGGCGGGATTGTTGCGCGGCATGGGGCTGCTGTCATCCGGTTGGCGGTCCGCAACGCGGGTTGTCGAACAGAACGTCAATATATATGACAGACGCATATAGAGCGCTGATTATTCCAGTGATGCGAGTCACCACTGCATCGTTGGTCGGACCTCTATAATGGGAGGCGATCAGGCACGGACTCCGTTACGCAATGACCCAGCCGAATCCGGCTCTGGAAGTAGTGGTGCTGGCCGCCGGCCAGGGCACCCGCATGAACTCGGCCATGCCGAAGGTGCTGCACCCGTTGGCCGGGCAACCGCTGTTGGAGCACGTGCTGCATACTGTTTATCAGTTGGAACCCGCGGCGGTACACGTAGTGGTGGGCCACCGGTCCGACATGGTGTGCGATCGCTTCGCAGATTGCGCCCCGCTGGTGCGATTCGTGCACCAGGCGGAGCAGTTGGGCACGGGTCATGCGGTACAGACCGCGCTTCCCGACATCGACCCAACGTCCACCGTGCTCGTCGTATTCGGCGACGTTCCGCTGGTGGGCGCAAGCACACTGCGCGCCGCAGTGGATGCGGCTGCTGGCGGCGCAGTCGGGCTGGTGACGGCTACGTTCGAGGACCCAGCCGAGCTCGGGCGGATCGTCCGCGATTCGCATGGCGCCATCCGCGGCATTGTGGAATATCGCGATGCATCGGATGAGCAACGCGCCATCCGCGAAATCAACTCCGGGATTATTGCCGCCGGCGGGGCGGTTCTTAAGGAACTGCTGGACGGTGTGGGCGCGGCCAACGAGCAGAACGAATACTATCTTACAGACATCATCGCTCTGGCGGTGAAACAGAATATTCCGGTGCAAGGACTGACGGTTGCCGATCCCAATGAAGTGGCCGGCGTAAACGACCGGGTGCAGCTCGCGCAACTCGAGCGCGCGCTGCAGCGACACCGCGCCGAACAGCTGATGCAGCAGGGTGTAACTATCGCTGACCCGGAACGCGTGGACATACGCGGCACCGTGATTGCCGGCAGCGACGCGTTCATCGATGTAAATGTTGTTCTCGAAGGCCACGTCATTCTGGGCGAAGGCGTTCGCGTTGGTCCAGGTTCGGTGATTACCAATTCTGAACTGGGGCCGGGTACCGAGGTGCACGCGCACACCGTGATTGAAGGCGCCAAAATCTCAGGTGACTGCGAGCTGGGCCCATTCGCACGCATTCGTCCAGACACCGTGCTTGAAAACGGCGTGAAGATTGGAAACTTCGTGGAAGTGAAGAAGTCGACGCTGGGTACAGGCACGAAGGCCAACCACCTCTCGTATATCGGCGACTCCGAATTCGGCCAGAAGTGCAACGTGGGTGCCGGAACCATTACCTGCAACTACGACGGCGTGGCCAAACATAAAACCACGGCCGGCGACGGCGTGTTTGTAGGCAGCAACAGCACACTGGTTGCGCCGGTTACGCTCGGCAACGACTCTTACGTGGCGGCAGGGTCGACGGTAACGCACAAGGTAAACGCCGGCGATCTGGCGGTGGGCCGTGGCCGCCAGCGCAACATAGAAGGTTGGACATCCCCGAAAAAGCGTGCGAACAGCGACAACGAGCCTGATGGCGCAAAAACCGTAGATCCGAAAACAAGGACCAAGGCCAGCGGCTGACACGGTCGCTCGACGAAGCATAGGACAGGAAGTATGTGTGGAATAGTTGGGGCCGTAGCGGATCGAAGCGTGTCCGCAATTCTGCTGGAAGGACTCCAGCGCCTCGAATACCGCGGGTACGACTCCGCCGGTATTGCGGTGATCCCCGATGGCGAAACCCGCCTGGAGCGCCGCCGCAAGGTCGGCAAGGTGAAACTCCTGGCCGAGGATCTCTGCGCCAACCCGGTAGTGAGCCATATTGGGATTGCGCACACGCGCTGGGCCACCCATGGCGTTCCCAGCGAATCCAATGCACACCCGCACACGTCCAACGAGCGCATCAGCCTCGTACACAACGGCATCATCGAGAACTTCGAGGAGCTACGCGAGGAGCTGAAAGCCAAGGGCTACGAGTTCGCCTCGGACACGGACTCGGAAGTGATCGCCCACCTAGTGGATCATTTCTATCAGAAAGGTACGAGCCTGATCGACGCCGTACGCGCAACAATCAAAAGGTTAGAGGGTGCTTACTCGATCGGTGTGCTGGCTGCAGATGACCCCACGCGCATCGTCGCGGCGCGGTCGGGCAGCCCTCTCGTAGTAGGCAAAGGCATTGGCGAAAACTTTATTGCCTCCGACGTACTCGCGCTTCGCCCGGTTACCGACCGGTTCATCTTTCTGGAAGAAGGAGACCTGGTCGAGATCACACGGACCAGCATCTCGATCTGGAACATAGATGACGAATCGGTAATCCGTTCCACCGTAAAAGTGGAGATGGGCTACGACGATGTGGACAAAGGCAACTACCGCCACCACATGATCAAGGAGATCAACGAACAGCCGAAGGTCATCCATGACACCTTGGAAGGACGCCTCGGCAGAACGCGCGTATTGGAGCAGGCGTTTGGTATTAAAGCGCCGGAGATTTTCAACAACACGCAGGCAGTAACGCTGGTTGCGTGCGGAACGAGCTACTATGCGGCGAGCGTTGCGCGCTACTGGATCGAAGAGTTGGTTGGTATTCCGTGCGACGTGGAGATTGCGAGCGAGTTCCGCTACCGCAAAGTAGCCGTTACACCACAAAACCTGTTCGTAACGATCTCGCAATCGGGCGAAACCGCGGACACCCTCGCGGCGCTGCGCATAGCGAAGGAGATTGGCTACTTCGCCACCCTCACCATCTGTAACGTACCCACCAGCTCTCTGGTGCGCGAATCCGACGTCGCGTTAATGATTCAAGCGGGCACGGAAGTGGGCGTTGCCTCCACCAAAGCCTTCACCGCACAGCTTACCGACCTGATGTTGCTGGCGATTCTGCTGGGCCGCCGTCACAAGATGAGTGACGACAAGGAACTGGAACTGGTGTCAGGTTTGCACCGACTGCCCGACGACGTTGAAGCCGTATTGGGGTTGGACGGGCGCATTCGTGTGCTAGCGGAACGGTTCGTCGATCGGCATCACGCGCTCTTTCTCGGACGCGGACCGATGTTCCCGGTAGCGATGGAAGGGGCGCTGAAGCTGAAAGAAATTTCCTACATTCACGCCGAAGGCTACCCCGCAGGCGAACTCAAACACGGGCCGTTGGCGCTTGTGGATGACGACATGCCCGTGGTGGCGGTGGCGCCGAACGACGAGTTGCTGGAGAAAGTGCAGTCCAACCTGCAGGAAGTGCGCGCCCGCGGGGGCGAGCTTTATGTGATTGCCGATCACAAGTCGGGTTTCAAAGAAGAACCGGGGGTCACGGTGATACCGGTTCCGGAGGTGTCGCCGGTGCTCGCACCGATCGTGTACGTGGTGCCACTGCAGCTGCTCGCGTATCACGTGGCGGTGTTGAAGGGCACGGATGTGGATCAGCCGCGGAATCTGGCGAAGAGTGTGACGGTGGAGTAGGAGGCCGTCCGAATCTGCCGCAGCAATGGTTGGTTCTTCATAACAAACCCTGACAGACGTGATCCGCTGGCGCGGTGATGACTAGAGTGAGTTTGGACTGGACTGCTGGGAAATCGACGGTGGGCCCGTATCAAACGATCTGGTGCACAGACACTCGCCGGAACATAGTTCAACGGTTTTCATTGAGGGTGAGTTAAGGTAGTTCGAATATGATGCAGTATCTAGATCTAGGCGTTGCTCACAAGGGGTGACGTTGACGGAGACAACCTCATGAACTGGGAGGCTGCGGGAGCGGTAGGTGAAATTTTAGGGGCGGTGGCCGTCTTCGCTACCCTGGTATATCTAGCTCGCCAGATCAGAGATAACTCTCGCGAGGTCCGACAAGCGTCTATTGTTGCGATCAACGATCTAGTAAACGATGCATACGAACCCATTTATTACAATGATCGGAACATTCGCGTTTGGGTGACGGGGCACAATAGACCCTCCGAACTTTCCGAAGAAGACGCGTCGGTCTTCAGCTTGTTGATGGCTCGACTAGTAAATGTTCACTTAACCTCTTTCACCCAATACGAGTACGAGACGCTGGATAATGATGAGTTCAGAAAGTACTTGCATAGCTTAAAGTCTCTGCTTGATACCGCGGGCGGCAAGCGATGGTTAGAAGTTATGGGTGGATCCGACCTGGTTTCCCCTGAAACTCTGTCGCTCCTCGACGAGGCTGAAGAATTCCAGAGGTCGATTGTTCCAACAGGCAAAAGAAATGACGCGTAACAGGTTGTTGAGCTGGACCGCTTTTGTCAGCGAATTCTTCGCGTACATCGTTTGCGCGTATCTCGTAGGACGTAAGATCTAGGGCAAAGAGGAATGAGTATTCAAGACTTGGGTAGTGTTGGCGAACTAATTGCGGCTATCGCAACATTGGGGACACTGGTTTATTTAGCTCTGCAGATAAAGCTCAATACAAAGTCGATGAAATCGACCGTTCAGCAAGCCATCACCGAGTCAATGACGGAGCCGTTCCAGGAAGCTGCAATGGGTGACATACCAATCATCTATATGAAAGCTGCCCGGAATCCCGAAGAACTCACAGAAGAGGAAACGGCAAAGTTTGGCTTCTTTCTATCTTCTTATCTTAAGCGGTTGGAGTATGCTCACGCGCAGTTTCTGGCGGGGTTCTTGGAAGAAAGTACTTGGAAGGCGATTGATGCCGGAGCGCGGAACCAGTTTCACTCTATAGGTGTCAATCGGTACTGGGCTGTGCGTATGAATACCTACAGTGAAGAATTTCAACGCTATATTGAATCGATCATTCCAGCTGAATCTTCGCTCGGCGCCGAGCTGCAATCCACCATAGACTCGATGAGGCGGCGAGACGGTGAGTAGAATTTTGGATATGTACCCCGAGGTATGCGCGCTGTTGTCGAATATTTTCAGGCTTCAAGGGTCCGCGAAGATGCCGTGATCGTGATGGCTAAACGGGGAGGTGAGTGCAATACGCACAAGTAGATCGATCGAACGCGTGCGGCTATTGGTCAACATTGGAGTCGTTGTTGGCTTGTTTTTCGTCGGCAACCAAATCATTCAGGATCGCTATCCAAAGGAGTTGAGATGATTGGCCTGGTGTTCTAACACAATCATAATCGCCGTGTTGCGATAACGGGCGAAGATCCCGCGCGGACGTTGGCGAGATTGACTCGAGAGGAGTGTCTATCTGAGGAAGACCGAATCGCGCAAGCTTGCTTGGACTCTTGTGCGGCCACATGGGCAAGATCTTTTCTGCTCGAAGAAATGGGTCTATTTACCTCTCGTTGCCGTGAAGGGGCCCCGTTCGATGGAGACTTTTGGAGGAATCAGATTGCACTCAAAACGCTTGTTCTACCGGCCCAGCGATCAGTAGAAGCTCTCCAAGTCTTCGAAAACCGGGTCGCCGTCCAGGCAAGCCACCGCTCTGGGTGACATCTGCGTGTGATAGTCCGCGGCAGCGTAACGATCGTAGGCTGCTTGATCTGCAAACGATAGAAAGTATACGTACGTGAGGGGTTGACCCTTAACACGCCGCACCTCGTAGACCTCCACACCGGGCTCGTTGGCGTAGACATCTCGCACCAGCTGGGCCACCAGGCCTTCGAATTCTTCAATTTTGTCCGGAAGGATTTTTAGACGAATGGTGCTGGATATCTGGCCATCCGGACCTTCGGCAAAGGTGGCGGAAGCCAAGGTCAACAACCACCCGCAAAACAACGTTTTCCCGTGTTTCATAATTTGCGTTCCAAAACCGTGCTTTGTTGTGATGTACTTCAGCTACGCACGGTAGAGCACCGCATTAGAAATGTCATCAGCTGAGCCGGTGAAACTAACGAAGAAAAAGTTGATCGCCTTCGGATTGCCCGAGTACGCGATTTACCTCAGCTCGATCCCGGTTTCGTTGTTCATTCCTTACGTTTACTCCACCAATTTCGGGTTGGAGCTGGCACACATCGGGCTCATCCTCATGCTGGCCCGCATAACGGATGTGATCACGGACCCGTTGATCGGCTACCTGAGCGATCGGACCGGCAGTCGCTTTGGCAGAAGAAAGCCGTGGCTGGCTGGCGGTGCGTTCGTGATGATGTTTTCCGCCTTCTTTCTGTTCAATCCGCAGTATGAGGTAACCAACACCTATCTGTTGATGTGGTCGGTTCTGCTTTGGTTGGGCTGGACCATGATCAACATTCCTTACTACGCGTGGGGCGCTGAGCTCTCAGACGACTTCAACGAAAGAACCCGAATAACCGGGTGGCGTCAGTTGTTTGCGTATCTGGGGAACGTAACCGTGCTGGCGCTACCGGCGTTGGCCGGGAAACTCACGGGATTCGGTAGCTTGCCCGACGAAGGGCTGATGATCATCGGATCGATTGCGCTCATCGTACTGCCCGCCACCATTGCCATTACGCTGAGATACGTTCCGGAACGGAATGCGTACGGGAAGGCAGAGCTGTCGTTAGCCAGCAACTTCAGGGCGGTGTGGAAGAACGGCTCCTTCAAGCTGCTGTGGATTGCATTCATGTTGAAGTACATGGGTGCAGCTTGGGGTTCGGCGTTGTTCATGCTGTTCGCGGCCCATGTGGTTGGGGAAAGAGAGAACATTACCGCAATTCTGCTCGGCCACTACGGTTTTCAACTGTTGACGTTGCCGTTGTGGGTGAAACTGTCGGAGAGGATCGGCAAAAAGCAAACCTACATCATCGGTGGCGTACTGTTTTCGCTGGTTATCCCGTTGTTCATGTTTGTAGGCGATGGCGATGTCATCCTGTTTATCGCCGTGCTGTCTGCGGTCGGGGCCAGTGGTAGTTACTTTACGGCGATCTCCATGTCCATGAAAGCCGACGTCATCGAGGTGGCCTCGCAGCGTGCGGGTGAGAACGTGTCTGGCGCATATATCGCAATCTGGTCATTGGGGCAGAAGATGATCGGCGCGGTCGCGTTGGGAATCTGTTTGCCGTTGCTGCAATACTTGGGGTTTGACCCGCAGGGAGACAACGGTCCAAGAGAGTTGCAGATTCTGTCGCTGATGTACGTGGTTCCTCAGGCACTTATGTACGTTGGTGCGGTGGCACTTATCTGGCGTTATCCGATCACTGCCGAGCGACTGGCGAGAATAAGGGTCGCGTTCCAGAAGCGAGATGCACGGTTTGGCAAGCGCGCGGCGATGCAATCCTGACTACGAACAGGGTGTTGCAGAGTTGCCAGCACGACATGACGTCGGGATGACGGGTATGTTACCGATAGTTGTGCTTCGATATTTCGTAGACCACGTGTGGATACACAATAGTGCCCAACGTGCGTGATTGGACTTCGGGCCGCTGAATACCACCGATCTTTTCCATCGCGCGTCGAGAGCGAAGATTGGACTCGCCTACCCAGAAGATCACGGTGTCTACATACCGGAACGCGTGTTTAAGCATCAGGCCCTTTATCTCGCGGTTCGTTGAACCGCCCCAGTACGACCTTGTAAGAAACGTCCAGCCTATTTCGATCTCGCTCTTGTCAATATCGAGGCCATGGTAGCGGCTGGAACCAATAATGTTTCCACTTGAAAGGTCCTCGATCGTGAACGCGGAGCCGCATGCCAGTGCTGTGTCGAAGAAGCCCCGAAACACATACTTCTTGTACCGATCTCTCGCCGGATGTAGTGACCAGATTTCGGGATCCGATGCCGCGGTACACATTCCAGGCCAATCTCTGGCTCGTACGGGTCGGACGATGGTAGTGGGGCCAATTAGGGTAGGCCTGAAATCGAATTGCTTTTTCTTCATATGGCTACACTCATTGGGTACGTCAAAGAACGAACTCAACCTGGAATCCATGGGTCCCGCATGAGATCCTCGCGGTGAACACATTCAATCGTTACCGCTGCTAGAGACTGCCATGACATTGCTCAACGATCCACGACCGATCTCTGCCGATTCACATGCCCTGGAAGGACCGGAAGTGTTCGACGGACTACCCGAACGTTTCGGCGACGATGCGCCGCGGGTCGTGAGCGTGGAAGGTCAGGGAGACTCCATCGTCATCCCCAACAATCCGAAGCGTTCGCGCAACGTTGCGATTATGGCGTTGGCAGGTACGCGCCTCGACTACGCTACGCCGTTACCGCGCGAGTACGCGTCAAAACCCAGCGCAGGTTCGATTCAAGATCCAGAGATTCAGGCTTACTTCACCGGCGGTTACGCGGTAATGCGCCCCGGCCTCACCGACGGCGCGCGTCGGCCGGAGGATCAGGACATTGACGGCGTTTCGGCTGAGGTTCTCTACCCGGGTTGGTTTCCAATGTTCAGCCTCCCCGACCTCGACCTCATGGTGGCCTTGCAGCAAAACTACAACAACTGGATGAATGCGCAGTCCGTTGCATCGAAAGGGCGCCTGATTGGGCTGGCAGCTTTACCCGTGCAACGGCCGGAAGCTGCTATCGCAGAGCTCAAACGCGTGATAGATCTAGGATTCAAAGGCGTTGTAGTCCCCAGCAACGCGCCGCGCGGTCTCCGCTATTGTGATGAAGCGTACGACCCAATGTGGGCGCTTCTGCAGGAAGCGAGCCTTCCGGTCGCGTTTCACGTCGCCTGTATGTCCCATGCGCCGGACTGGTTGAAGGCGTCAGCGAGTCGTGATCCGGTCGTGCAGTACGCCGGCAGTTCCGCCCTCATTCACGACACGCTGGTGGAGCTCATGGTGCGAGGTGTTTGTGTGAAGTTCCCGAATCTGCAATTCGTGCTGGCCGAGTTCAATGCAGGATGGATCGCGCATTGGCTCGACAAGGTGCAACAGGGCTGGGCGCGCGAATACGCGCGCGATCCGTCGAGCACCGCGCCGGTGGATGTACTGGAGATTTGGAAGCGACAGTTTTTCGCAACGATTGAGGACGATACCGCAGCGCTCAGGACCCGCGAGCTGATCGGCGAAGAATGCCTTCTGTGGGGTTCTGATTATCCACACACTGACTCGACGTGGCCGTGTTCCACTCAAGTGCTCGACGAGATGTTTGTGAATTACTCTGCCGAGACGCGGGATAAGATTACCCGCACGAACGTCGCGAATCTGTATTCCCTGTAGGTTCGTTCAACGCCGCTATGGTTGCGCACCCGGGAGGTTGATTCAGAAAAGGTCGCGCGATGTATTCAACGCGCGTTCCAGGGTTGGTAGCTGTTGTTTGCGCGATAGTCGAAACTCGACCCAACCTTTGGCGCCCATATTTCCGAACCGCATGGGCGAGATGTGTGCGTGCCGCTCGCACAATCGGCGCGCGTCGGTTTCAGGTAGCTTGAAACAGTAGATCGGCACATCGTTGTCGAACTCAAGCCTAGCGAATACCTTCTTGCCGATTCGAAAACTGTCGTTGTCAGTGGCGTGGACGCCTGTTAGAGAAGCGATGCGCGCGTCAGCGAGGTGGCGTAGCGTTTTCATGTCGCCAATTCGGCGTTTCCAGGTTTCAGGCGATGTTGACGAAGATGATTACGCTACTTCGGGCTACGAGCTCCGTCAACCGATGTTGAGGATGCGTTGACTGATTGATAGGGGTCCCGTTCTGCCTGTGCGGTTGCGGCCCGAACGGGGCGTGGCGTCAGCGCAATCCCCCTGCTATTTTGGCCGCTGAATCAAACACCGGACAATTGCCATGCAAACCTCCAACGTCGATGTTTCCACGCCGGATGGCTCAATGGATTGCTTCGTGGCAAAGCCGGACGGCGACGGCCCGTTTACGCCGATCCTTCTTTACATGGATGTTCCAGGCATTCGCGAGGAGCTGCACGACTTCGCGCGCCGGCTGGCGAGCGATGGCTTTCTATGTGTGTTACCCGACCTTTACTACCGGGAGGGGAAGGTCCGCTTCGACCTGAGCAAGGGCGAAAGCGAGCTGAAAAAGATGTTCGCTGTGGGCGGCAAGCTCACCAACGCGATGATCCTACGTGATACGCAGGGCATGTTGGACTACCTTGACGGGCTGGCGGAAGCCAAGCAAGAGACCGGCACCGTTGGCTACTGCATGAGCGGACAGTTCGTGATCTCCGCAGCCGGTTCGTTTCCGGAACGGATTCGTGCGACGGCGTCGTTGTACGGCACCCGGATGGTTACCGACAAAGCCGATTCACCGCACAAACTGATTCCCCACATGCGCGGCGAGCTATACCTGGGATTTGCGGCCGACGATCCATTCGTTGAAGACTTCGTCGTACCCGAGATGCGCACGGCGCTGGATGCCAATACGCAGCTAACCTATATGCTGGAAACCCATCCGGACACCGAACACGGCTTCTGTTTTCCACAACGTCCGCAATACCAGCGTGATGCCGCCGAGCGTGTATGGCAAACCATGATCGAGATGTACAACCGGGTACTGGCATAGATACAACCAACACGGAAACCACGAAAATGAAAATTGGCGCCGTCGCTTCCTGCTTCGCCCCGGCCACGGATCCGCAGAAACTGGCCGAGTTGGCGCGATCGATGGATCGCGCCGGGCTGGACTCTCTGTGGTTCGGCGAGCACGTGATGCTTTTCGACGAGATGGAGTTCGGCTATCCCGGTTCT
The DNA here is from genome assembly GCA_965216695.1 of Candidatus Azotimanducaceae bacterium. Lineage (GTDB taxonomy): Bacteria > Pseudomonadota > Gammaproteobacteria > Pseudomonadales > Azotimanducaceae. The sequence continues at coordinate 2,608,826 of OZ244212.1, forward strand.
CCAGACGGCCGGCTGCCGATTCCGCATGGTCAGGGCGCGCCGGACCAGGCGACCATGATCGGCTACCTGGCGAGCCAAACGGAGAAGCTTCGCTTCGGCACCAGCATCTCGCTCATTCCACAACGCAACCCCATCTACACCGCGAAAGAATTTGCAACGCTGGATTGGTTGTCAGGTGGCCGCGTGGCACTGGGCGTGGGTGTAGGGTGGTGCAAAGAGGAAGTGGAGTACTGCGGTTACGGCTGGTCAGACCGGGGCGCGCGCTGCGATGAAGCGTTGGATCTGATGGCCAAGCTTTGGACACAGGATGTGGTGACGCACGAGGGAAAACATTTCACGGTGCGCGATGCGCGTATGGATCCAAAGCCAATACAATCGCCGCACATTCCGCTGATTGTGGGTGGATACAGCGCGGCGGCACTCAGACGCACGGCGCGTTTCGGCCAGGGCTGGTTCGGGTTTGGCCTGAATCCAGAACAGACACAAGCGATGCTCGGCCAGCTCGATGCCGCTCTCGCCGACGTTGGCCGCGAACGCGCCGACCTGGACATAGTAATGATGCCGGCAGACGATTCGATGGCGGCGGCGGAAGCGTTTGCGGAACTCGGCGTGAACCGGCTGACGCCCATCGTCGACACCGCCGGAGATTTCGGCGCGCGGCTCGATCATCTGGTTGCGCTGGCTGAGCGATTTGACTAGGCGACCATGGAGTAAGAAACCATGCAAAATCGAGTGGTGGACCGGAAAGAGTGGCTCCGGGCGCGTGGCGAGTTGCTCACAAAGGAGAAGCAGCATACGCATGCGCGCGAAGCACTGGCGGAAGCTCGACGAAACCTGCCTTGGGTCAAAGTTGAGAAAGACTACACCCTAGTAGGTGCTGAGGGTGAGCTGTCGCTTTCCGATGCCTTCAAGGATCGATCTCAGCTCGCGATATACCACATCATGTTCGGTCCGGGATGGGATGCCGTTTGCATCGGTTGCGCCGAGTGGGCGAGCGCGATGAGCCACACGACTGGCGCGTTTGAGAAGGCAGATGCCCGCCTTATTGCAGTATCCCGAGCGCCGATCGACGAAATCGAGGCGCAGCGACGGGAACGCGGGTGGCGATTTACGTGGCTCTCTTCATCCGACTCGGACTTCAACGTCGATTTCTATGCATCGTCCGACGACCTGAGCGATGGTGCGAGCGCTATCGTTGGGGACGAAACTGTGCATTTCGACCGGGGTGAGAATCACGGCGTCAACGTGTTCTATCGAAACGGCGATGGCCAGATCTTTCACACGTACAGTGCGTTCAACAGGGGTATCGAGGCAATGAACGGTGCGTTCGGCTACTTCGATCTGCTACCGAAGGGCAGGGCGTGGTAGCGAATTAGCGAGCCGTACTTACGACGTGTCTTTCAAACCCTTCCCGGAGTGTCGAGCACGGAATAGTCCACCTCCGCATCCAGCCGAGGATCGCCGGAGCCGCCATCGAGCATCCGCTGGAGGCTGTCGAGATACTTGTGCCATCCGGCGAGAACGGAGTTGGAGAAGTCTCGCTTGTCGCGCTCATCGAAAAGCAGTACATCCGTGAATGTCAGCACGCAGCCATTTTCGGTGGGCTCCAGTTGCCAGCGTTGGGTACCGAATTCGAGAAGATTGGGGGGTGACACCCCGATTACGCGGCCGCTCACGTGAGCCTCGCCTTCGCAATTTTCACTGAACCAGATCTCGAAGGTGCCACCTTCCCAAGCCTCCAGGTTCAATCCCGGAAACCAATCGGCAATCCGGTCCGGGTCGGTGAGCGCCGACCAGACGTCGGTGATCGGGAACGACAACTCGCGAACGAACTTCACGTACTGGCGACCGTCGTCGAGGGTGCCAACCGTTCCGTACTTTGCGGTGGGCAGGTTGTATTCGACCGAATCGGAAGATGCCTTCATTGGGGGCTCCTGTTGTGTTCTGCCAGGTGCTGTTCGAGCGCGTCGAGCTTCTGCGACCAGAACTTACGATACGTCATCAACCAGTCGTCCACTTCCTGGAAGGGCTCCGGGTTGATGCGGTAAACGCGTCGCTGCGCATCGGGCGTTACGCGTACGAAGTTGGCTTCGCGCAACACGCGCAGGTGTTTCGAGACGGTGGGTTGGGGTAACGCAACGTCGGCGACCAGTTCGTTGACCGACGCAGGCGATGCTGCCAGCCGGTCCAGAATCATCCGGCGATTGGGTTCTGCAAGAATCGTGAAGGGCGACATGACACTCATATGGGAAATATGCACTATTGCGTATATACACATCAAGGAATATTTGGCGCCTGGAACCCGTGAACAGGGTTGAGTCGAAACAGCCCACGGGTAGGGTCGGGCCAAATGGCATCGGCGGCGCGGCCGAGTTGTGTTGGACGGGCCCTAGGGCTCGCGGGCGGCGCTGATCCCGGATGCGTGTTGGGGGTGGGCCGGCTCAGCAATATCGCCCGGCGCCCGGCGGGCGATGAAGGCCTTCACGAAAAACACCGCGAACGCGAACACGCCCACCGCGAACACGATATCGCCGGGTACGCGGGCCCACACGAAGGCTTCCATCACCGGACTATGCACAAACTCTGCGGAACGGGCGTACGCATAGTCGTGCTTGATTGCTGCGTAGGTCTGCCAGAGTCCCTGGGGCATCAGCGACAGAAAGGTCATCATGGCGAGGCCGATGTTCAGCGACCAGAAGGACCACTTGAGCCATCGCGTATCCCAGTTCCGCAGATCGGTCAGGCCGCGCAGGCAGAAGAGCACGAGCCCAAGGCCAAGCATGCCGTACACGCCGAACAGAGCGGCGTGGCCGTGGCTTGCGGTGGTGTTGAGTCCCTGCATGAAGTACAGCGCGATGGGAGGATTGATCAGGAAGCCAAAGAGCCCGGCGCCGACCAGGTTCCAGAAGAGCACCGCGGCAAAGAACGCGAACGGCCATTGGTAGTTGCGTTCCCACAGGTGTTCATGCTCTACCGATGCGCGGTTGTACGCTTCGAACCCCACCACCATCAGTGGCACCACCTCGAGCGCGGAAAACGTCGCGCCCAGCGCGAGCACGGAAATCGGCGTGCCGCTCCAGTAGAGATGGTGGAACGTGCCGAGCACGCCGCCAAACAGAAAGATTATGGTTGCGAGTAACACCATGGTCGTAGCAACGGACACGCGCAGCAGACCCATGCGCACGAAGAGCATCGAAATGACTGCGGTGGCAAAGACTTCGAACACGCCTTCCACCCATAGGTGCACGACCCACCAGCGCCAGTACTCTATAATGCTGATGTGTGTGTTCTCACCCCACATCAACCCCGCGCCGTAGAGAAGGCCGATTGCGGTTGCGGATACAACAACCAGGTAGGTGAGCGAACGCCCGGATCCGCTGCGTAGCGCGGGCCACAGCGCACGCAACACGAGCACCAGCCACAACAGAAGACCAACGAAAAGGAATATCTGCCAGAAGCGACCCAGGTCTATGTACTCGTAGCCCTGGTGCCCGAACCAGAAGTTCAGTGCCGGGTCGATCAGCCGGTGAACCGCCATCCACTGTCCCGCGAACGCGCCTACAACAATGATCACGAGACATATAAAGAGGAAGTGAATGCCGAATCGCTGAAACCTGGGTTCGTGTCCGGACAGTAACGGCGCAACGAACAGACCGGCCGCAAGCCATGCGGTTGCAATCCACAACACGGCCAGCTGCGTGTGCCAGGTACGTACCACCGAGTACGGAAAGTACTCGGCGAACGGCAGTCCGTAGAATCCCTGACCCTCCACCGCGTAGTGCGCGGTTACTATGCCCAACAGCACCTGTGTGGAAAACAACGCGACCACCAGCCAGAAGTATTTGGCCGTGGCACGCATCGACGGCGTGGGTACGTAGTCTTCCAGGAAGTCTGAGCGCGCGAGTCCGCCGTCTGGAACCATGTCGCTGCGCCACTGATCGAACTGGCGCGCGTAGTACCATACGATCGCGCCGATCCCGGCCAGCAGCAACATGATCGACAGCAGGCTCCACAGGTAAACGCCCGCGGTCGGTGTGTTGCCCACAAGCGGTTCATGGGGCCAGTTGCTGGTGTAGGTGATGTCGTCGTTCGGCCGGTTCGTGGTGGCTGCCCACGACGACCAGAAGATAAAGGCCGCCAACGACCGTGCTTCGTCGTCTTTCAGCACCGCGTCGGCTGGAAACGCGTAGTCGTAGCGAAGCGCCTGGTAGTCGTCCTGCCCGGTGAACAGGCCCACGTAGTGACGCGTTGTTTCTTCGATGGCCCTGGCGCGCTGCGCGTCGAGAGATACGACTTGGTTGTCAGGGTCGAATGTATTCGTGCGCATCGATTGCAGTAAGCGCGTGCGGTTGCCGCCGAACAATTCCAACGCGGTACCGGCTTCGCGGTGCAGCCAATCGGCGGTCCAGTCCGGCGCGAGGTAACTGCCGTGTCCCCAGATGGACCCCTGCTGCATCCCGCCAATGGACTGCCAGACGCGCTGCCCATGTTCGATGTCGGCTCGATTGAAGATTACCTCGCCCGTTGGCTCGACATAACCTTCAGGGATGGGCGGTGCCTCCCGGTAGATCTGCGCGCCGAATACCAGAAGCGTCGTGAACATGACGGCTAGACCGCCGCCTAGAATCCACCACAGCCGGCGGATGCTGAACGTGTGTTGGTATGCAGACATAAGGCCACTAGAGGCGTTTCTGCAGGAGCGGGCAATAGGGGAATCCCGCAACGTTCAGCGGGGGCTGAAGAACCCCGGGTTGGATCTGGACAGATCTAGGAGAGTTGGATCGAATCTATTTCTGTTCGCAGAAGAGCTCGTACAAGAGGGCGACGATGGCCCCTACATCTTTTTCAGCGATCGAATAGTAGACCGTCTGCGCTTCGCGACGAGATACCACCACGCCTTCGTGCCGCATTCGAGCAAGGTGTTGAGAGAGAGGTGATTGATTTATGCCAATCTCTTGCGCCAATTCTCCTACGGACATTTCGCCCTGGTTCAGCTGACAGAGGATCATTAGCCTGTGCGGATGACTCAGCAGCTTCATCACACCGCTTGCACGCGCGGCATTTTCCTGCATCAAGTCGAGGTCCATTGCGGCTGTACTGCTGGCCATATCTGTAGTGCCTGAAATCTGAGTACTCTTATATTCAACTTTTATAACATATTAATCTAATAACCTAAGTTGCTATCGATATTCCGGTTGACATTAGTATATTAGATTGTTTATATGTACGAAATATATAATATACAAACTCTGAGTACAGTCAAACGTGATTTGGGGCCGGATTTGAGACCTAGAGATCTGGATCAACTGATCAACTCGGTTGCCGAGTCGGGCGGTCGGTTGAAAGGAATAGAACGTCGTCGCTTCTTGAAGAACGGAGCCTTACTCGTTGGCGCCTCCGCCGTTGCGGGTTCAAGCGCCACAGCCGACGTTGGCGTACCGCCAAACGTGCCGCCATGGACAAAGCGCCTCGGCCGGGGTGTTGTGAGCCATCCCTACGGTAGTCCTTCGCCACACGAAGCTCATGTAAAACGGCGCACAGTCGAGTGGCTTACTGCAGACCACATAGCCAGCATCAGCTTTACGCCGCTCGCGGACCTGAGCGGCATCATTACGCCGAGCGGCGTTGTGTTTGAACGCTACCATGCGGGTGTGCCTGAAATTCCGCCTGATCAACATCGTTTGATGATTCACGGGCTGGTTGACAGGCCGATCATCCTTTCTATGGATGAGCTGATGCGCTTCCCGTCCGAAAGCATGATTCGATTTCTGGAGTGCCCTGCAAATGGCGGTATGGAATGGCGTGGCGCGCAGATGGACAAGCTGCAGTTCAGTCACGGCATGTTGGCCTGCTGCGAGTGGACGGGTGTTCGCCTGTCAACGTTGCTTGAAGAGGTAGGCATCGAGAAAGACGCAGCCTGGATCCTGGCCGAAGGGGCGGATGGATCGCACATGAGTCGTTCCATTCCCATCGAAAAAGCATTCGATGACGCACTGGTGGTCTACGCCCAGAATGGGGAGATGCTGCGCCCGGAACAGGGTTATCCACTTAGGCTGATTAACCCGGGTTGGGAAGGCAACACCTGTGTGAAGTGGTTGCGCCGCCTCGAAATCGGCGACAAACCTTGGCATCACCGAGAGGAAACGTCGAAATATACAGATCTTATGGCAGACGGTACGTCGCGAGAATTCACGTTCGTTCAAGAGTGCAACTCCGTGGTTACTTCTCCTTCTCCGGAAAAGCCGTTTGCAAAAAAAGGCAAGTACATGATCCAAGGGCTGGCTTGGTCTGGACGTGGAAAGGTAAAGCACGTCGATATCTCCGTTGATGGCGGGAGAGCCTGGCGGGAAGCACGATTTACCAGCGAAGTCCTCCCCAAAGCACTGACCCGGTTTGCGCTCGAGTGGGAGTGGGACGGTAGCGAAGCGCTGATTCAATCGCGTGCAGTGGATGAAACGGGCTATGTACAGCCCACCTACCGACAGCTCCGAGCAGCACGGGGCACCAACTCGATCTATCACAAAAACGCGATTCACACCTGGCGCTTGTTACCCAACGGGATGGTCAACAATGTGCAGATCTCTTAGATCAGTTGTTGGTGTGCTCATTCTTGCGGGCTGTGGCCAATCAGGCTCGCAGGCTCCAATCACGGATCAAGTCGCCGGCGCGGCAACGAACGGAAGCTATAAGGGAGATCGTGTAGGTCACTGGGGCATTGGCGCCACAGCGAGTGCAGAACAGATTGCTGGATGGGACATAGATATAAGACCGGATGGACAGGGACTGCCGCCCGGTAGTGGATCGGTTGAAGATGGTGAGTGGCTCTATGAAGAGCAATGTGCCGAATGTCATGGATCCTTTGGCGAAGGCGTTGGCCGTTATCCTGTTCTAGCAGGTGGGGGTGGTTCCTTGGCAGATGATCGCCCGACGAAAACCGTAGGAAGCTACTGGCCCTACGCCAGTACACTCTACGATTACATCTATAGGGCCATGCCATTCGCCAAACCGGAATCGCTCTCCCATGATGAAACGTACGCACTCACCGCATACGTTCTATATCTCAACGATCTGGTAGACGATGACTTTGTCGTAACCGATGCCAACTTGGCTTCAATACGGCTACCGAACGAGCCCAACTTTACTCCGGATCCCCGTCCTGATGTGGCCAACGAGCGATGCATGAAGGACTGCCGGGCAGGAGCTGACATTGTTTTTCACTCGGAAGTCGCTCCCGAAGTAGTGGACGATTCGGAAGAGCAGAAAGCCGCCGAACGTCAGGTGGCAGTTGCGGCGCACCCCGGACAGGCGCACTACGAACAGTACTGCAGCATCTGTCACAAAGTGGGTGTTGGTGGCGCGCCGGTTGTGGGCGACGTGGAAGGCTGGAAGGATCGAATAGACGCGGGGACGGAGTTGTTGATCAGGAATGCCATCGACGGAATCTCGTCGGAAGCGGGCGTTATGCCGCCAAAGGGCGGATTTGTGCATCTGTCGGATGAGGAAGTCTCTGCTGCAGTCGAGTACATGGTTGAGGAGTCTTCGTAATGAACCGAATCTGGCTGCCCTGGATGCTCGCCGTGTGCATGTCGCCCACCGTGTGGGCCGATGACAAGCTGGCAAGGGGCAAGGAGATCGCCTTCGATCGAAACAAAGGTAATTGCCTTGCTTGTCATATGATGGATGACGGGGAGCTGCCAGGAAACTCCGCGCCACCATTGTTGCAGATGAAGGTAAGGTTTCCAGACCGTGATGTTTTGCGCATGCAGATCTGGGATGCACTGACTCGCAACCCGAGATCCGTGATGCCTCCTTACGGACGCCACCGAATTCTTACCGAAGAGGAGATTGATCTTGTGGTGGACTACGTCCACTCACTTTGAAGGAGAACCGATGAACAGAAGAAACTGGATTAAGTCAGTGGGTTTCATGGGAGGGATTGCTGCACTGGCAGCGACCCCTATGCGGCTCCTTGCAAACATCCGAGACGGCTTCCAGGCGGAGTCGGTATCGGATGCTGAAAAGCTGATTAATGGCGATCTGCCAATCGAGGAAAGCGATGCCATAGCCTTCAAGATCCCCGACATCGCTGAAAATGGCGCGGTGGTGCCGGTCAGCGTTTCGACAGATGTGGAAGGTGTGAAGTCGATCAGCGTTGTCATTGAGAACAACCCGAACCCGCTCACATGCCGGTTTGAGGTCTCGCCAGACGTGCTTGCTGACGTATCAACGCGGGTCAAAATGGGTGAGAGCTCGCAGGTGCGCGTCTATGTAGAAACGCCAAACAAGGTTCTCACGACTGCGAAAGAGGTCAAAGTTACCATTGGGGGTTGCGGAGGTTGAGCATGGCCGAAAAGATCAAAATCAGAGGTAAAGTTAAAGGTGATGTGGCTGAGATCAAATCGCTTATGCCGCATCCAATGGAAACAGGAACGAGAAGAACGCCTGAAGGCGAGTTGATTCCAGCGCACTTCATTGAAACGGTCACTTGCTTCAAGAACGATGTGCAGGTTATGCAGGCCCACTGGGGACCGGCCGTTTCGAAGAACCCGTTTTTCGCCTTCAAGGTAAAGAACAGCAAGGCTGGCGATACGATAAAAGTTACGTGGCGAGACAACCTGGGTGAAGAAGGTATGGGCGAGCTGGTACTGAAATGATCTATCGACTTGCCGCAGTTCTATTGGTTGGCGTTATAGCGAATGGTGCTTTCGCCGACCCCGAAGCGGACCTTAAGGCATTCAGAGACTTCTATCAGAATCGCTTTTCCGGCGTTTCACTCGAAGCGCACAAGGACGGTGTCTACGCGATTGACGAAGCTGCGCGCGAGCAGTGGCTGGAGCTCGAAGAGTTCCCGCCCTACGAGATCGCGGTTGATGAAGGAGCCGATTATTTTGGTACCGCGTTTGGCGAAGGCGGCAGTTATTCAGAGTGCTTCGGTGAGGCGGGTGTAAAGCACAACTACCCGTTCTATGACAATGAACGGGCTCAGGTGGTCACGCTGGAGATGGCCATCAATCAGTGTCGAAACTCTCACGGCGCGGAAAGCCTGGCCTATGACAGCGCAGAGATGGCGGCGCTGGTGTCGTACATGGCGTATGAGTCTCGAGGACGCTCAGTAGATATGCAAACGCCGAGTACGAAAGGCGAGCTGGCCGCGTACGAAGATGGGAAACGCTTCTATCAATCTCGCAGAGGCAATCTCAATTTTGCCTGCAGTAGCTGTCATGTGCAGATTGTCGGCAACAAACTCCGAGCAGAAGTTTTGAGTGCCAGTCTCGGGCATGTCACGCATTGGCCTGTTTATCGGCTTAAGTGGCAAGAGATGGGTATTCTGCATAGACGATTCCAGGAGTGTAACTCTCAAGTTGGGGCGGAGCCTTTTGACCTGCAGAGCGAACCGTACAGAAACCTGGAGTACTTCCTAACCTACATGAGCACAGGATTAGAGTGGAATGGCCCGGCAAGTCGTAAATAGCCTTACGCTGCTGGCGCTGCTAGCCCTCTTGAGTGTTGCTAGCTGCGCTTTTGCGGACAAGAACGGGTTGGCCGCCCGTATGGCGTTAGCTGAGTCGAAATATCAGGAAGCGGTGGACGCCGGGTTTGCTTGGCGGGCAAATCGTTTAGCGCTTGAAGCGGCTCGCGTTTCGATGGACACCGGGAATGAGCAAGCCGCTGCGGCCATGATTGAAGAAGCCATTAAACTGGCTGACGCTTCGCTTGCGCAGGCTGCGCGTGAAGCAGAAGAGTGGGATACGCGCTTCCCATTCTCCCGCTAGCTCTATGAATAGGCGGGAATTTCTTGATCTTCTCGTTAAGGCGTCGGTAACGGCCAGCGTGAGCGGATGTACATCTTTGGCGGGCGCAGGAGATGACTTTTACCAAACTGGGCCGGGTGGAGACGCCCGCATTCTGCACATCACGGATACGCATGCTCAACTGAAACCGATCTACTTTCGAGAACCCAGCATAAACCTTGGCCTTGGTAACGCGTATGGCAAGTTGCCGCATCTGGTTGGGCGGAACCTGTTGGCTGAATTTCCGACGACCGATGCGCGAATGGTCCACGCGTTGACGTACCTGGACTTCTCTGAAGCCGCTGAACGGTTTGGAAAAGTGGGCGGTTTCGCACATCTTAAGACGCTGATTGACCGACTGCGCGACGATGCCGATGGCAATGCACTCGTGCTCGATGGGGGAGACACCTGGCAAGGCTCAGGTACCGCCCTTTGGACCCGGGGCCAGGATATGGTTGGCGCGTGCAATCTTCTGGGCGTCGATGTTATGACCGGGCATTGGGAGTTCACCTATCTCGAAGACGAAGTTCACAAGAATGTGAACGCCTTTGCGGGTGAATTCGTTTCGCAGAACACAAGGGCCACTGAGGATGCCCTTTTCGAGGGTGTCGACGTCTATGACGATGACTCTGGCCATGTGTTCAAGCCCTATGCAATGAAGACGGTGGCCGGCAGACGAGTGGCGATTATCGGCCAGGCATTTCCGTATACGCCTATAGCGAATCCGCAACGATTTATCCCCAACTGGACTTTCGGTATCCGCGAGTCGGAGCTCCAGGAGCTTGTGAACGAAATCCGAGAAAACGAGCGTCCAGACGCTGTGGTGTTGCTTTCTCACAACGGCATGGATGTAGACTTGAAGCTGGCCTCGCGTGTATCCGGCATGGATTTCATACTCGGGGGCCATACTCATGACGGCATCCCGCTGCCGGTAAGCGTAGCGAATGCTTCGGGTAAGACGATCGTTACGAATGCAGGGTCCAACGGCAAATTCGTAGGCGTGCTCGACCTGGAGTTTGGTGCGCAAGGGGTGCGTGATTTTGAATATCGGTTGCTCCCGGTGTTTGCAAACCTGCTCGATCCAGACCCGGAAATGGATGCGTTGATTCGAAACGTTCGTTTGCCCTATGAAGCCGAGCTTTCGCAGAAGCTCGCGGAAACAGAGTCAACACTGTATCGACGGGGCAACTTCAACGGCTCATTTGATCAACTGATCTGCAATGCAATGATTGAGCAGCTGGATGCCGAGATCTCGTTGTCACCGGGTTTTCGTTGGGGTACGTCGATTCTGCCGGGTCAGTCGATCACCATGGAGCATGTACTGGATCAAACGGCGATGACCTATCCGGAAACCTATGTTCGAACCATGACGGGGCAGGAAATCAGGTTCATTCTGGAAAGTGTGTGCGATAACCTGTTCAACGCAGATCCATACTTGCAGCAAGGCGGTGACATGGTCAGGGTTGCGGGTCTGAACTACGCATGCGCTCCCAATGAGGAACGCGGCAAACGCATATCTGAACTGAGATTAACCGATGGCTCTCTGTTGAACGCCTCGAAATCTTATCGTGTCGCCGGCTGGGCCACCGTTGGCGCTAAGTCCCCTGGCGCCCCGATCTGGGACGTGGTGGCAGACCATCTTCGGGACAAAAAAACCATCAACATACAGAAATTGAACGAGCCGCGGCTTATTGGGGTTGAAGGCAACCCCGGTATCGCGGCGTAAGACGGAGTGTCTATGAAACCTCTGATAGCGGCGATATGTTTTTCATTTGGTGTCACGAGTTGGGCGCAGGAACCGCTCAATGAGGAAAAACCGTTCGCTGAAGCGTATGTCCTATTGCAGGTAAGTCAGGAAGATTCGTCGCGCTATGCGCTCGCGCTCGATATCGCCAATAATTTGAGCAAACACTACGGCGGTCAAGACCTTGTTGACATCCAAATAGTCGCCTTCGGCCCGGGTGTGGCAATGCTGTTTGACAACGAAAACCCGAATGAGGAACGGGTAGCGAGCTTAATGGAGCATGGCGTCCGGTTTTATGTGTGCGGTAATACCATGGATACCATTGAGCGTCGCGATGGGAAGCGCCCCAGTATCCTTTCTGGAGTAAAAACCGTTCAGACCGGCGTTGCCTATATGATCGAGCAGATTAAACAGGGCTACGTTCATGTCCACCCGTAGCCCCCGGGTGGCGGCGCGTTAGTCGTATTGATCCTTGAGCACAAAGAAAGCCATGGAGATAAGCGCGATACTGAATGGGATCGCCAGATAGATTCCGTTGACACCCAACATCCCTTCCATTGTAAGCGCACCGAAGTTGGCGTTCGCGATCAGCGTGGCTTCGATAGCCGGATACGCCAACGAGAAGATGAACGCTCCGACGAGGGCGCCGAGTAATGTGAACATCGCATCCATTTTGCCCTCGGATGTGCCAACGACACAGGTACCAGGGCAGTAACCTGAAATGGCCCAACCGATCCCGAATATCGCGCCGCCTATAGCGACGCCCCAGATGTAAGCGGGCTTTATCGACATGTTCGCCATGTTTCCAAGGTCCAGCAGGTACACACCCAGGCTACCCACACCGATGGCCGTCGCCATCAGTTTTATGATCCACATATCCTTGAGGAGCAACGTACCCATAATCCTGCGATAAGAGGTCGCACCGCCGAGGTATAAAATCGCGCCAAAAGCGCATCCAATCAGAAATCCAATGAGTAATGTGCTCATGCTATGCCTCTCTGTTCCGGTACAGAAACTTGGCCATGAGAATAGCCGCGCCGAATGTCACGACCCCGAAAATGAACGAGCTCAGTGCGAGCTGAGAAATGCCACTGATCATGTGCCCACTGGTGCAACCACCTGCCAGTCGTGCGCCGAACAGCAGCATCACTCCTCCAGCAAACGAGGCAGCGTATCGCTTTGTGGGATCGTCTCCGAATTGCTGCGCCCACATTTGTGGCATTGAACCCTTGTCCTGCGCGGGTTGTTTGTTGCGGAAGATCAGTGCGCATGTGCCTCCGCCCACGAGCATTCCGAAAACGAGCATCCAGCCGTAACCTGGGCCCCAGTCGGTTTTTTCACCGTACGTGGCCAAGTACTGATTGCTTTCCGCAAACTCTGGTGCGAGCCGATGCGCCACCATGGCATCAGTGACGACAAACTGGGTAGATACGCCCAGGGGTTTTACAAGTGCTGTGGCGAGTGTCAGGAGAAGCCCCAAGGCGATTCCGGCCACTTTCCACGAAACGATATAGTCTTTTTCCACCGATTTCCCCGTGAGAAAGGCCTTTATACATTATCACTTTCATATATTATGTAAAGCTAATATTGCGCCTTCCCAGTTGGGGTTCGTGCAGCATGAAGCGTCTTCTCAACTAGAAAATCTATGACTTGCTATGGTATTGGCGCCGTCCTCGGCGTCGTCGCTACAACCTTGATGATCGGCGGATCTGATCCAGAGCTTGTTATCACGCCAGTCAGCAAAAGAGTCTTCAGCGCTATCGGTGCAACCGATGCGCCTTCTTATGAGAATTGGGGCCACAACAATAACCTGTCGTTTGTGATTGGGTCCCGCGGTGTTCTTGTCGTTAATGGTGGGGACAACTTCAAGTTGGCTGAAGCGCTCCACAAGGAAATTGAGAAAAGAACGAGCATACCGGTTCGGTGGGTTGTGAACGAAAATGGCCAGGGACATGCTTTCCTTGGAAACTCGTACTGGGTAACGCAAGGAGTCGAGATCATTGCCCATGATGATGCGATCCACGAGATCGAGGAACGTGGAGCACAAATACTGGCGAACATGCTGCAACGAAACCTGGAGCGCGGAGATGGCACACGCGTCGTGGTGCCGACCAGAGGTTTCAAGGATTCGCTGACAATTGATATCGGAGATCAGACCGTTTTGCTCAAATGGTTTGGGGAGGCACACTCCCCTGGTGATATCTCTGTATGGTTACCAGATGACTCGTTGTTGATTGCGGGGGACATTGCTTTCCATGAACGACTGCTCGGTGTTTTTCCAGATACCAATGTATTGGAGTGGATTGAATCGTTCGATCGTATGAGAGCGCTCGCGCCCGCGCTCATTATCCCGGGACATGGAAGACCCACAACGATGTCGGAAGTGACCACTTACACCTATGACTACCTGCAATATCTGGTCGACCAATCCAAACGCATTCTGGACAATGACGGCGACCTGTCTGATGCCTACCAGATAGACCAACGCGCGTATCAGCATCTGAACACCTTCGATGAGCTTGCGGTGAAGAATGCAGGCAGGGTGTTTCAGCAACTCGAGCTGGAGTACTTCTAGTGCGCTGGTTATTCAGTTTGGCAGCCTTTCTAGCGTCCACCTGCCTTGCCCAGGAGGTAACCACCGAGTGGAAAGGGCTGACGCTGAACGCAAATCTCGTTGTCGTTGACGAGGTTGGCAAGAGACCAGTATTTCTTGTTCTACATGGGACGTGGGCGCATTCGGGCATGGAGATTATCGAAGCAACGCAAACGGGTTTGGCCGATCGTGGGTTCTCAAGCATTGCGCCTACGCTCTCGCTCGGAGAGAGTGATCGAACCGGATTTAGGGATTGCTCATCTCCGTTCGATATGCGGCATGAGCATGCGGTGGACGAGTTGGGCGTATGGCTCGAATACCTGGCCCGTCAAGGCGTTGAATCTGTCGTGCTCGTAGGGCACAGCAGAGGTGCGGCCCAGGTGAGCCTCTTTCAAAATCAGCAACCGGCCAGCATGGTCAGCGGGTTGGTTCTGATGGGTCCGATGGTGTTTCGTGAGAACGATCATCAGCGCAGCGGTAATCGTTTTCTTCAGTGTGAGGATGTTCAGGTAACCGAGGACGTTATACGCTCCTACTACGCGGCGGATCCAGTCAAACATACTCCTGATCTCCTTGATCGCATAGATGTGCCCGTGATGGTATTTCTCGGCACAGAAGATGAGATTGCACGGTGGAGCCAAAGCGAGGTGTCTGATGTAGACCGCCGCAACACGCAATCACTGCATTTGGTCGATGGAGCAGACCACTTCTTCCGCGACCTGTACCTCGACGAAGTGCTCGATAGGGTGGTTGAGTATCGGTGGTGATGCTGGTTGCCCTGTATCTTGAGGTAGCCCCAAGCTTCGTTACGTGGGACGGAGCTGACCGGGCAGCGAAACAGCGAGGCAGTCATGCCATTGTATTGTACCTGTCCCGGTCGGACTGCAGTTTCTGCGAGCGCTTCGAAAAGGAAATACTGAAACCGGTTCTGGCCAGTGGTAACTACGATGATGTGGCTATTCGCGAGATCGTTCTCGACGGACAACGCGGCGACTTGAACTTACCGTTTGCAGAAACCCTGCACGAACTCGAAGCCCGGTACCACGTAGTAGGCACTCCGACTCTTCTGTTCCTTTCGCACGATGGGATGGAGCTGGCGAAAAGGGTAGAGGGGTATAGCGGCGACCATTACTCGCACTATAGGCTCGAACGCTCGCTGAAGAAGGTGCAAGAGCAACAATACAACGAGAGGGAATGACGCCGCGCCGTATCTTCTAGCGTTGAGCTCCGTCGTAAGGCTGCTATCAGTGCAAGCGCGACAGCATCAGGCGGTTGGTTTGTTAACTCGGTCAATGTTTGCCCGCAGGCATTCGGTTTACTTGGATAGACTACCGCCAAGAGCCAGTTGTCATAGAAATTCTTACGTCAATGCTTGCGCTGCTCTATGTGTTCGCGTTCTGGTTCGTCTACGCGGGGCTGTTACCAACAGTGGTGGGCCTGGCGTTGCCGTGGATTTTCGTCCGGCGGGTTGCGCGCGCCCGAGGCGTTCCGTCCTACCTGCTGATCGCGGCGCTGTCGGTGGTTCTCACGTTTGGTACCAGGATTCCGGACTTCATAGCAGACTATCAGAACGGGTTGAGCTATCGCGCGGAGCTCCGGAAACCGCTCATCATTGATACCGGTGAACACTTGAACCTGACCTACCGCGTAAGCGATCTTAGGTCGCGTGATAGCTACTTTGGCGCTTCCTCTCCTACGTCGGCGAGTGCGGGCAGTCCGACGTTCAGTGGCATGGCCGTGGGTGTGTTCGAGTCCGATCCGCTGGAACGTATCGATGACTGGGGTCTCGAAATACACAGGGAAACGTTCCGCGACGATGCACCCCATATGTCGATCGTTGTTGAACGTACACCCACGCACCAGACGGTGGATTTCACCCTGTCTCATGCAGGAGAAGTCTACGCCACGTACCATCGTCGTCAGAGAATCTATTTCAGTGATGAGCTTGGTGCCAGTCAGTTCCGGCATCATGTACTGCATCTGATGAAGAATACGGTATGGAATCGTCTGGCGATGACGCTGGAACCCGAACGAACGCAGTTTTCCGTATTCCTCCTGCGCGCCCTTGTCTTCGCGGAAGGAGATTCCGTGAACGACGCAACGCCTGTGCATCGCGTGCAAGCTGTGAAGTCGGTGACACCGCTTGACTCTCGAGACATCGAAAGCCTGCCGCTATTGCCTCCCATGGAGGTGATGCGCTGTGCGCGTCCCGATGTGCCCGTGCTCAGGCGTCGAAGCCTCGGATTGTGGGTTGGCCAGGGCAAGCACAAGGAGTACTTCCCCGCGCCGCGAAGAACGATGCGCCAGGGAATTGTACCGGGGTTCAATCCGCATGTCGGGGCAGTAGCGTGTGGCGACGACGGCTACCTGGTTTGGGTGCGAGCAGCGCCTACTGGCAGCGGTGTGGACCTAAGAGCGTCGCATAGACTAGTGCTCGTCGATCGCGCCTGGAAGAAGCTGGCGTACCTAGACTTCGAGATGGACGAATTCTATCTGGGTTCAGCCGGGCATCGCCGATCCGTTCAGGTTGTCGACATATACCAGGAGGGTCATGGGGCGGCGATTCGCCTGGTGATTACGGAACAGTTTCCCGACGGGCAACGCGCAAGCATCGTCGAGTACGCAGTACACCATGATCTGCTGCAATCGGATTTCGGACGGTCGTCGCCGCGGATGTCGGTTGCGCGCGGAGATGCCTGACTCTGCATGGCGCGCCATCCGCGTTTGGTGTGTCAGGCGCAGGTTACGGTTTACAATGGCGCACTCGGTTGGATATAGGCGTCCATGGCATGATCAACCTCCTTCAGAACAGTGACCTCCGTTGGAAGCGATTCACCGGCGGCCCGGAATTTGACTACCCGATCGACTACTGGGCTGCGTTGCTGAACGCTCGAGAAGACGGTCATGTGGATCTGCTCTACCGATGGGAGCCGAACGCCTACTGCCACTTTCATCGGCACACTGCGGAAACTACGTCCACCGTGTTGGCCGGCGAACTCCATGTGATTGATGTGGACGCGCGCACGGGAGAGGAAACCGGCCGTCGGATTCGCACCGCCGGTGACTATGCGCACAAGGAACCCGGCGACGTGCACATGGAAATGGGAGGGCCCGAGGGTGCGCTCGTGCTGTTCAATCTTTATGCCCCGGATGGCGTGCTTGCAGAATCGCTTGCGCGCGACGGCTCCGTCCTCAGCGTTTCCACGATGGATCGTATTCTGAAGCGTCGGAAGCGCTGACCGGACCACGCAGCTTCAGAAATGGCGAAAACGTCCACCATAGATGCGTTGAAGATTCAGGCGCGAGCGGTTGCGCCGATCATGGCAGCACTGCAGAAACGGCTGGGCAAAGAAGAGGCGCAACGCCTCGTTGGGGACGCAATTGCCGAGTCGTGGGCCAACTTCGCGCGGACTCGTTTTTCCGACAGCGAACATCCGCGGGGTGCGGATGGACCCTTCCGCACGGACAGGGTCGTAGTTACCGACTCCGATACCGAGTATCGAATGAACATTACGTCTTGCGAGTCAGCCGAGTACTTCAGGGGCATCGGCCAACCGGAAGTTGGTGCCGTACTCAGTTGCGGTGTCGATTTCGCGGTGGAGCGCCTGCGCTGTCCGGACTGGGAGTTCTCCCGTACGCAAACGTTGATGATGGGCGCCAACCACTGCGACTTCTGTTGGAAGAAACGTGGTTGATCCCGCGCGTCACGTTGCTTCGTTGTAGCAGGGCACATCGGTTGGCAACTGGGTCCAGCGTTGCTTGCTGCGGGTCCAGTAGTGGGCGTCTGGATTCAGCCACGTCGTATCGTCCAGCGTACCGGCTTTAACCGACATCAGCGCTGAGGTTCTGTTGTAGATGCGGACGCCGCAGTTACCGCAGAATGCACACGTTTTATCGCGACCGCTGCTCGCGGTTATCTGAAATGTCTGGAGCGATCCTGCCGTTAGCCGGAAAGCGTCGGGTTCGATCACCAGACTCATCCCGAAGGCACTACCCGATTGACGCTGACAATCGGTGCAGTGGCACACATTCAGCCGGTGCGCGCCGCCGGAGACGACGTAGCGAACGTGGCCGCACTGACATTGTCCCGTAACACTTTGCGTGCTCATCGTGCGCCCTCTTGGTTAGTGGTGCGGTCTGCGTTCCGCGGGCAGTGGCCAGACGCTGATGGTGCGGGTGTGGCAGGTTGACTGGGATAGTAACCGCGCAGAAACCTGTTCACGTGCGTCATTGCGCCATGGCGAAGCAGATTGTTGTGCCCGGCGCCGGGAAGGCGGCGAAATTCTTTGGGTTCGTTGGCACGTTCGAAGAGCTGCAGCCCGCTTTCAATCGGTATGACGCGGTCGTTGTCACCATGCACGAACACAACGGGTGCTGTGACGGCACGTATGTGTTCGTTGCTCAAAAACCTGTCCTTCAACAACCACCCTACGGGCACGAACGGATAGGTCGCCTGCGCGATGTCCAGAACCGAGTGCATGGGCGCGAACAGAATGAGCGCGCCCACACAACGACGCGACGCAAGCTGAACGGCAACCGCACTGCCGAGAGACACACCGAACACAATAACGTTGCCGGGCGCCACGTTCGCCTGCAGTAAGTGGTGGTAGGCCAGTTCTGCCGTTTCCACCAAAGCGGACTCGGAGGGCGACCCTTCGTTGCCGCCATAACCCGGGTAACCTACCGCGAAGACCCCGCGGCCATTGGCTGCCAGCGTCTCAAGCACAGCGGTGCGTCCGCCGAGCGCGCCACCGTTGCCGTGCAGGAAGAGAAACGTGGGCTGGCCCGGATCTGCCGCCCGGTACCAGGAGTGCAGGCGTTCGCCTTGCGCAGTGCGCAGCACAACGTCCTGAAAATCGGTCAACGTCGTGTCACGCACGTGGACGCGTTCGGTTGATGGAACGTAGATGAGAGAACGCTGCGCCACATACAACAGCACAACGAGGGATCCGTACACGGACAATACAAACACCAGCGCTTTGCGAAGAGCCGTCACGTTTGCAGGTCGACTTGTACGAGTACCCCGCCCACCCACTGGGGCAACCAGGAGGGTAGCTGCGGACGCAGTATCTTGAATACCCGTTTACGCAGCTCGGGACGATCTCTAACCGCGCGCGCGACACCTTCGACGGTGTCGCCGCGTACGAACAGACTCACCGTCCCCGGTTCAATGAAGTTGCGCCACCAACGGCCATCGGCGCCCAGATAGATCACGTCACCTTCGCGCAGGTAGTTCACGGGAAATCGCTCGCCGGTGGGTAGCGTAAGAATCAACGTACGCTCGGCACGGAACGCATTGGGATTGCGCTCAATTTCTTGAAGCACCATTGGATTGCGTACGGCGCATCCGGCAAGGCTGGACCCAAGCAGGAAGATCGACAACCCACCTAGTAGGAACGTTCGCGCGGTGTTCACGCTGGACTCCGCAATTCTGCCCGGATGCGTGGTAGTTTACCCCGAGCGGTAGCAAGCGAACGGGCGAATGCGGGAATTGAGTGCTTCAGTGGTCATGGCGTTTGCGTTGCTAACCGGCGCTTGTGGCCCCGCGTCTGATCAGCGTTCCGAAGACTCGGCTTCGGGGGAGTTGTCTTCGGAACAGTTGTCTTCGGAATTTGCTGCGCCGTTGGATACGGGTATGCCGCACTTGGCTGTAGCACCAGGCGGTTCCGTGCTTCTCAGCTATTTGAGCACCGCGGAGGCGCAAACGGCGCTCCGCGTGGCTACGTTGACCACACGCGAGACGGCGTGGAGTGAACCCCGAACGGTAGCGGCGGGTGCGGATTGGCTCATCAACTGGGCCGACTTCCCGGCGGTTGTGCCGATAGACGACCGGCGTTGGGCGGCGCACTGGCTGCTCAGAAAAGCGGGCGGCGCTTTCGCCTACGATGCGGTGGTGGCGGTGTCCGAAGACGCAGGTGCAACCTGGTCCGAACCGTTACTTTTGCACACCGACGCGACCCCCACCGAACATGGATTCGTGAGTTTGTATCCTGCAGGCGGGGGCGTTGGTGCGCTCTGGCTTGACGGCCGTGATCTCGATCCGCGAACGTCGGCATCGGAGCCCACGCACGCGCCGGCCGACGAAACGTTTTACGGCACGCAGCTGCGAACCGCGGTGATCGAAGACGGTGCGCGGCAGACAGAGGGTACCGTGGACGGCGTGGTGTGCGATTGCTGTGCTACCGATGTGGCGATGTCGTCGTCAGGAGCGGTGGCCGTGTACCGCGATCGTACCCGGGAGGAGATTCGCGATGTATATGTCGCGCGGCAACTCGACGGACGCTGGCAAGCGGGCGCGCCGGTAGCACGGGACGGTTGGAAAATCGCTGGCTGCCCGGTGAATGGTCCAACGATCGATGCAAGGGGCGACCGGCTCGTGGTGGCCTGGTACACGGCGGTACCGTCGGATCGTGTGCAGGTCGCGTTTTCGTTCGATGCGGGCGCATCCTTCGAGCCTGCGATTGATGTGAGCGCGGCCAATACGATCGGCAGGGTGGATGTGGCGTTGCTGCGAGATGGCTCAGCGGCGGTGAGTTGGCTCGAGCGGGATCCGGGGCACTTGTCGGTGCGAATGGTTTGGCCGAACGGGCTGCTGGGGGAACGTCGGCAGATCTCAGCGATGGAGGCCACCCGAAAAGCGGGTTTTCCGCAGATGGTTGCGCGTGAACGTGACCTCGTGTTTGCGTGGACGGAATGGATCGATGGCCAATCGCGGGTACGTGCCCGCACCTTTGGTCTGTAGAGGAAATAGGCGAGGAATCAGTAATGCATTCGGTACTCTATGTGTTCGCGATTTCGCACTACTGCGAAAAAGCGCGCTGGCTTCTGGATCGATCGGGTATGGAGTACCAGCTGGTTCACCTGGCGCCTGGATTGCATGCGAAGGCCGCTAAGAAGCTTGGAGCCGGCGCCTCTACGCTGCCGATCCTAGAATGCGACGGAGAACTGGTGCAGGGTTCGTCGGCAATCGGGGATTGGCTGGAACCGCGTTTACCGGAGGCCGAACAGAGTGGGGGCGACCGCGAAGCCTGTCGCGCGATCGAAACGCGACTCGATGATTTGGCGGGCGTTCATGTGCGTCGCTACTACTATTCCGAAGCGTTGGTGGACGACCCGGGATCCGTGCGTGGGATCTTTACGCGGGATCTGCCGCTGATGCAGAAAGTTGTGGTAGGCGCTGCCTGGTCGCGCGTTGCGCAGACGATGATTCAGCGGATGGACCTTGGCCCGACCCAGCACAAGGAGTCGCGCGCGATCGTCAACGAAGAGCTCGGCTGGTTGGATGCGTTGCTCGAGGATGGGCGCACCCATCTGGTGGGACAGCGGTTTACGCGAGCGGATATCGCAGCGGCGAGTATTTTCGCGCCGCTCGCCGGTGCGCCGGAGCACCCCACGTACGCCGCGCTCGCGGTACCGCCGGGCGTGGGCAAGGATGTGGAAGCATGGCGGGATAGACCGTCACTGCGCTGGGTGCGGGACATTTATCGGCAGTTCCGGTGACCGGAGGCAACCTGCATCTGATCTGAGGCGAAGTGTGGGAGGTGCGCCGGACCTAGCAGGCCCGGCGCTTTACAACGTACCTGGTTGGTGGTTGTTACTCCTCCGGCCCTGCGATCACTTGTCGCCCATTCCAGATTGCCAAGTTGCAATCCGCAACCTGGTCCAGGTGCCTACCAAGCGCGGGTCCCTGATCGGAACTGCGCAACGCAGCGTTGAACTTCGCGTACGACGACATGCTCTGGTTCACTGTGAAGAGCACGATATCCGGCGTGTTGGGACCGGCCGTCCTCGGGGTCATGGCGTACATCGCGCCCGGCGCGTCTTTACCCAGCCCGCCAACAGTTCCGGCAATGTGAGAGAGAAGGTCACCGGAGGCGGACATACCCGCATTCGGTTTCCAGTTACATGCCAGCGCAGAGACAATTGCTGAGCCGTTCGGATCCGGCGTGTAGTCCTCGCGCTCGTGAACCGTCGCAATGGTGGCAAGCCCGGCGGAACAGTCGACCACCGTGTTGAAGCGCGCCGGCACACTAGCCATGGCCTCGGATCCGGCAGCTGCATCGTACTGTTTCGCGAATGCGTCGAACGACTCGTGGGCGTCCAACCACAACAGGTCGAAGCCCACGCCGCCTTTGATCAGCGTCCACAGGAAGCTTGGTCCCAATTTGATTTCGGCTTTGTCCGCCTGTTTCAGCAGGTAGTCGCGCGCGGACATCAGATCGCCCATGTCTTTGCCGTCCTTGTACGAACAGGCGTACAACTCGGCGACGGCCGGCGGTTCGTGATTGTGTGCGTGTACCAGCGACGCAACGGCCGCAGTGGTGCACAGCACCAGTAGCCGCAGAGCGCGGTTGATCGTTCGGTTGGTCATTTTGTTTGCCCCTGTAAGTTTCGTTCGAATGGGCGGTTGAACTGGCAGGTGCTCGATTCAGATTGTGGTAAACAGCGCTGATTCGCGACAGTTGTCCACGGAAATTATCGACAGCAGCAATCTGCGGTGCCGGCACGGCCCTTCCAGACCGCGCATAGTTATTCAGCCTTTCCCCCGGTCTGCAGCGCGCGTGAACGCTGCAGCGATCTCATTCTGTAGGATGTATTGGCTAAATGCCAGGCCGCGAAATCGAAACGTTGGGGCGGTGTTGGGCCACCTGAACCTTATTGTGGAACGGAAATCGATGTTTGCAGGTGGGGTGGGAGCAACCTAACCTGTGCGTCTCATGTACGGCTGGTGAGAGGGAGTGTATGTCACAACGACGGAAGATCGGCGATACAACGGTCAATGCGGTAGGCCTCGGGTGTATGAACGTGTGCCACGCTTATGGACCGGGCATCGATCCGAAAGAGGCCTCGGCACTGTTCAATCAAGCGCTGGACATAGGCTACGATTTCTTCGACACGGCGACGCTGTACGGTGATGGGGACAACGAACGGTTGCTCCGGTCATCGATCATGCACCGCAGGGACGAGTTCTTCCTGGCCAGCAAGTGCGTGCTCGGGTTTGTGGATGGCAAGCGCGCGCTCGACGGCCGGCCCGAGGTGATCAAGGCGCAATGTGACGAAAGCCTGGAACGGCTTGGCACCGAGGTGATCGACCTTTACTACATGCACCGGCTCGACAAGAAGGTGCCGATTGAGGAGTCGGTGGGCGCATTGGCGGATCTGGTAGCAGCGGGCAAGATTCGTCACATCGGTCTGTCGGAAATGTCGGCAGCGACGCTGCGGCGCGCACATGCCACCCACCCGATTGCGGCGATGCAGTCGGAATACTCGCTGTGGACCCGGAATGCAGAGATTGCAGTGCTGGACGTGTGCCGGGAGCTCGGCGTTGCTTACGTTGCGTTCAGCCCCGTTGCGCGCGGTTACTTCAGTGATGAGCTGCTGGACCCGACGACGTTTCACGAACACGACATACGCAACACCATGCCGCGCTTTCACCCGGAAAACTTTGCGCAAAATGCGCTGCTGCTGGATGAGGTGCGGCGCGTTGCGGGCGAGCTCGATTGCGGCGTGCCGCAACTGGCATTGGCCTGGGTGCTGGCGCAGGGAGAGCACGTGATTGCCATTCCCGGAACGACGAAGCCCGCCCACCTCGAACAGAATTTTGCGAGCCTCACCCTCGAACTCCCGGCGGAGGTGTGTGCAGCGCTTGCCGACCACTTCCCGCCGGATCGCATTCGCGGCAGTCGATACTCGGACGCCGCGCAACGTACTGTGGATACGGAAACCTTTGAGTTCGAGACGACGGTAAGCGGCTGACACCGCGGCAGGGACACACTTCTGGCAGGTTACGGCGCCTATTTCGAGCCACCCGGTGGCGCGTCGTGGGGGATGTTCCAACCGAAGTACACCTCCACGTTCGTGATACGGCCGTCCTTAACCCTGTGTATTTCGGTGTTGCGGAACACGGCGCCCGATGCGGAGCTGCCTTCGTACGTAACCACAACCTCGTCGCCGGATTCGACTACGCGCACGAGTTTGAAGCTTTGAATGTGTTCGTGATTCGGCCAGCAACGCTCGAAGTAGGCCTCCCGGTCCAGGGCGTTGTCCAGCGGGCTTGTGAAGCAGAACCGCTCTGCAATCACGGCTTCGTTCGCGTCGCGGTCGCTGTCTTCGAACGCACGGAAACTCTGTTTTACGACGTCTGCGTTGGACAAAGGTTTTCCTCACGAGTTGTGTTGCGCCCAAATACCCGTTCCGGTGGATTAGGCAAGGTCTAACAGAAACTGGCCCATGACCTCCGCGACTTCTTCCGGACGTTCCATCAGCATGAAGTGGGTTGCGCCCGACACATCAACACGGCGTGTGTCGGCGACGTGCAAGCCGAGTAGAGAGGCAACCTCTCGACATACCTCGGCGTCGAACTCGGCTGACAGAATCAGCATCGGTACGGCAATCGCATGCAGGTTCGACGCCCCGGGCGGTGACACCGGCTCCAGCGGATCGGTGTTGTGCGCCCACCACCAGGTGTAGTCGCTGCAGATCGATACCAACTGTGCGGACGCAGACTCGCTTATCTTCTCTGGTAAGAATGCAGGGATGCTGGCAAAGGAGTGCGCAGCGGCGTGGGCACCGGACGTGTTGTATACGTCTCCGCACGCGAGGTATGCAGAAAACAGGCGATCCGCGGCTGGAGAACTGTGGCCTGAAACGTACGGGCCGACGGCCATGATCGAACGAAACCGCTCAGGGTAGAGCGTGTAAGCGTCGATCGTGATCTGGCAGCCGAGCGAATAACCCGCAATGTGTGCGTCCGCGAGCTCGAGCGCATCCAGCAACGCCGCCAGGTCGTCTTCATGGCGATACGGCCTGCCCTCCTCGGGTGTCGCGGACCGTCCGTAGCCTCGGAGATCGTAGCGGATCACGCGGAAGCTCCGAGCGAGCGCGTTGAACTGGCCGTCCCAGTAGCGCCGGTCGCCGCCGCCGCCGTGCACCAGAACGACGGGTTCGCCGGATCCCGCGCCTTCGCAGTACAGGCGTGTGCCGTTCACGCTGACGTACTTGTGCCACATAGTCGTGAATCGTCAGTAGTTGCTCGATAATGGTATTCGATACGCGAAAGAAACATGAGTCCAGACAACGGGGGATGTTGAATGACGGACCAGACTGAACGGGAGGCGGTGTTGGCCGCGCACGATGCGTACTTCAACGCGCTGGGACAGGGAGATATGGATGCGGTGGCGGAAACCTTTGTGTTTCCGGCGGTGTTCAAGGGGTTTCTGGATGATCCAGTGATTGCTGCGGATGCGGCGGAACTTAAGGAGGCCTACGTGCGGCTGATTGCGGCGGCGCCCAAGGCGGAACGTTCAGACATTCGCAGTCGTGAGGTGGCGCTGGTTCGTCCCGGCGTCTACATGCTTACGATGGACTACGTGCAGTACGGCGCGGGCAACGCGGTGGTGCATCAGGGCAAGGCCGTCTATTTCCTGAAGCCGGTTGGTGACGGCTACAGGTTGTTCGCGGTGATCTGAGATCTGGCGGACCGGTGCACCAATTGAGGTCGGCGGCTTCGGTTTTGATCTGTCCCTTTACTCTGACCCCATCGTTGTTGTGCGGATTTGGAGGTCGCTTTCGAGAGTGCGGTGGACGGGGCAGCGGTCGGCGATCTGTAGCAGCCGTTCGCGTTGATCGTCGCTGAGGTCGCCTTTCAGCCGGATGGCGCGATCGAGCACCTCGATGCGCTGCGGGGTCTCTTCGCAGCCCTCGCAGTCGGTTGCGTGCTCTCGACTGTGCGTAACGGTTACGTCTACGTCGTCGAGCGGCCATGACTTGCGATTGGCGTACATCCGCAACGTCATGGACGTGCAGGTACCCAGCGCGGCGAGCAGGTGTTCGTAGGGATCGGGACCGAGGTCCTGTCCACCCACGCGTTTCGGCTCGTCGGCCACCCATGTGTGAGAGTCCGTTTCCACCTGCCGGAGAAACTTCAGGTTAGCCTCGCCGACGCGCACCGCACCTTCGGCCACGGGTTCCGTTGTGGCGGTGGTATCAGGAAGATAGCGTGACACCCACGCGGTTACCGTTTGTGCGACGTATTCGGCGTCCTCCGCGCGGGTGAGCAGATGATCCGCATCGTCGAGAGATATGAAGCTTTTGGGATGCTTTGCTGCCTGAAAGATTTTGCTTGCTTCGGCCACGGGCACTATCGGGTCCAGCGGCGCATGCATCACCAGCAGCGCCCGATGCAGCGTTGCAACGGTCTCCTGTAGTTGGGCCTCGCTGTGCTCGGCAACAAAATTGCGGTCGATCGCGAACACTCGATCGCCCACCTGAACCATCCCGTCGTCGCGCCCGAGGCGATCCACGACGTGCTGCGGGGATGCGGGCGCGCCGATCGTTACCACGGCCCGGCATTCCGGCACCTGCGCGGCCGCCGCCAGAACTGCGGTACCGCCGAGGCTGTGGCCGATGAGTACCGCAGGCGCGCCGTGGTTGGCACGCAGGTGATCGGCCGCGGCCAGCAGATCGTGCACGTTGGAAGCGAAATTGGTGTTGCCGAAGTCGCCCTCCGAGTTACCGATACCGGTGAAGTCGAAACGCAGCACCGCCATGCCTCGGGCGGCGAGGTAGCGGCCGAGCCGCGATGCGGCGATTGCGTTTTTGCCACAGGTAAAGCAATGCGCGAACAGCACACAGCCACGCACGGTACCGTCGGGCAGTGTCAGGGCTGCCGATAGCGTTTCACTGTCGCTGTTCTGGAACTCGGTGCGCGTCAACGTGGGCATGGGCCTCTCCGGCGGTGGGTGGCGTCAGGTGAGCTTGTGCGGGTTCAACAGGTCGGTCAGTTCGTCGCGGGAAAGCTCCGTCATTTCCGCTGCTACGTCAACGATCGGCCGGCCCTCGGCGTACGCGCGCTTCGCGATCTGCGCGCCAAGCTCGTAGCCGATACGCGCGTTCAGTGCCGTGATCAGGATCGGGTTCCGCTGGACCCGCTCGCCAATCTGCTCTTCGCGGATCTGCATACCGCGGATGGCCTTCTCCAGCAGCGTTCGCGACGCGTTACTGAGCAGTTCGATGCTCTGCAGCACATTGTGAGCAATCACCGGCAGCATCACGTTCAGTTGAAAGTTTCCGGACTGAGCAGCAACGCTGACCGTCAGATCGTTGCCCATTACCTGAGCGCACACCATCGCTACGCTCTCCGGTATCACCGGGTTTACCTTGCCGGGCATGATGCTGCTTCCTGCCTGCAGTTCCGGTAACGCAATCTCGCCCAGACCGGCGACGGGGCCACTGTTCATCCAACGCAGATCGTTGCAGATCTTCATCAGACTGCCGGCGAACACTCTCAGCTGGCCGGACAATCCGGCGATCGCGTCCGGACAAGCCAGAGCTGCGAAAAAGTTGGCGCTCGGTTGGAACCTGATTCCGGTGGACCGGCTGATGTGGTCGGCGAAGCGTTGCGCGAACTCGGGGTGCGCGTTGATCCCCGTACCAACCGCGGTTCCGCCCTGGGCAAGGTAATGGCAGTGGTGCAGGGCCTCGTCGATTCGTGTAGCGCTTTGCTCGATCTGCCAGGCCCATGCCGTCATTTCCTGGTCGATGCGGATCGGCATCGCGTCCATCAGGTGCGTTCGGCCCGTTTTCACCACGTCGCGGTGTTCCTCGGCACGTTCGCGGATGCCCGACGCCAGTGCATCCATGGCGGGCCGCAGCCGAGACAGGGTCTCGCGCACGGCGCTCACGTGAATGGCGGTGGGAATCACGTCGTTGGAACTCTGTCCCAGATTGACGTGATCGTTGGGATGCACCGCTTCGCCGGTGCGGCGTTCGGCGAGCGTGGCGATGACTTCGTTGGCATTCATGTTGGTGCTGGTGCCGGAGCCGGTCTGGAAAACGTCCACGGGAAATTGGTGATCCAGCCGGTTCTGTGCGACCCACCCGGCCACTTCGGCGATCGCGTCCGCTGCGTTCGACGACAGCAGGCCCAACTCTGCGTTGGCCTGTGCGGCGCTGGCTTTGATGAGGCCGAGCGCGCTGATGAACGCGGGCGCTATCGTCAGGCCGCTGATCTGGAAGTTGTCCGCGGCGCGGCGTGTCTGCTCACCCCAGACCGGTTGCGTGGGAATTTCGTGCTGCGTATCTGCCGGTTGGTCGTTCATTGGCGGGTCCGGGCCGGTGGTTGGTGTGGCTACCCTAGCAGGGTCTTGGAAACACGGGCTTTCGTGTTTTCCTAATAATGTATCAAAATACACGCATTAAATATATAAAATGAGCGTTAATCATCGATTATCGTGCATTATAGAGTGCCATTTCCGTTTATCATGACTCGGAGAGAGTGTTTTGGAACTGGTTTATGCATCAAAATAGAATCTCAATAAGGTCTTTAATCCTTTTTTGATTCATTAATGGCGCATTATAGGATTATGAGGTGTCAACGTGACTGAGCGCGTGGATTTTTCGACCGCACCGGCAACGGCGATCATTTCGGAGTTGGGCCAGCGCCTCGACCGGATTCGCCTGAGCCGCAACATCACGCAGGCAGAACTGGCCCGGCAGGCGGGGATATCCCGCAGCACGATGACGCGGCTGGCGGACGGCCGTTCCGTGTCGCTCGATTCGTTCGTCCGGGTGATGCAGGCATTGCGGCTCACAGACCATTTGGCCGCATTGCTACCGGACCCGAGCGTGCGGCCGGTGGAACGTGTGGCGTCCGGCGGCGCAGAGCGGCAGCGGGCGAGGCCGCGCCGCCCTAGCGACGAAGTCGACGAGTGGCGTTGGGGCGACGAGACGCCGCGGTCGTGACCGACACCGCGCGGGTCCTTCTGTGGGGCAGCGACATCGGGGCCGTCACCTGGGTCGAGGACCGGGACCTGGCGGTCTTTCAATACACCCCGGAGTTTGCGCAGTCGGGCATTGAAGTAGCGCCGCTCACCATGCCGCTGTCGGCAGCGCCCTACGAATTTCCGTCGCTCGCCCGCAAGACGTTTCACGGGTTGCCGGGACTGCTTGCAGACAGCCTGCCGGACCGGTTCGGCAATGCGTTGATCGATGCCTGGCTCGCCTCGCAGGGGCGCCGGCCGGAAAGTTTCACGCCGGTGGAACGTCTCTGCTACACCGGCGCCCGCGGTGTCGGGGCGCTGGAGTTCAAACCTGCGATCGAGCCGCCAGACAGCCCGCCGCGGCGGGTGGAAATCGACGCCCTCGTTGCGTTGGCCAACCGCGCTCTGGACGAGCGGGTTGCGTTGGAGGGCAGGCTGGACGGCGCCGACGATCGCCGCGCAATCGAAGACATTCTTCGTGTTGGCACGTCGGCGGGCGGGGCGCGCGCGAAAGCCGTACTCGCGTGGAACCCGCAGACCGGTGAGTTTCGCTCGGGGCAGGTCGAAGCGGGCGACGGTTTCGAGCACTGGCTGATCAAGTTTGACGGCGTGCATGGCAATCGGGACCGGGAACTGGACGATCCTCAGGGATTCGGGCGCATCGAATACGCCTATCACCTCATGGCTCGCGCGGCAGCGGTCGACATGGCCGAGTGTCGCCTGCACGAAGAAGGTGGGCGGGCACACTTCATGACGAAACGCTTCGACCGCTCGGCCGCGGGTGACAAGCTGCACATGCAGTCGCTGGGTGCGATCCGGCACTTCGACTTCAATCGCGCTGGCGAGCATGCGTACGAACAGGCGGTGCAGACGATCCGTGCGCTCAGGCTACCCGTCGAAGATGTGGAGCAGCAGGTGCGCCGCGCACTGTTCAACGTAATTACCCGCAACCAGGACGATCATGTGAAAAACATAGCGTTCCTGATGAACCGACGCGGCACCTGGCGGTTGTCGCCGGCGTTCGACGTGGCCTATGCGCACAACCCTTCGGGCGATTGGACGCACCGCCACCAGATGCGCATGAACGGCAAACAGAACGGTTTCGAACGCGATGACCTGTGGGCGTTTGCGCGATCCAGCGGGCTGAAGCGAACGCGGACGCGCGGTATTGTCGAAGCCATCGCTGCAGCCGTGCAACGCTGGCCGCTGTTTGCGGAAACCGCCGGGGTACCGGACCACGATGCGCGGCGCATCGAACAAACATTTCGCACGCGTCTGTTGGCGGGGGCCTGATCCCTTCGTCAGGGACGCACCGCCGGTGCCGTCAGCGCAAGGCCGGCCGCGCGCCAGGCCAGAAATAATTCCAGATTCACGTACTCCGGCGCGCCGTAGTCGAAGGGTTCGGCCCGAATGCCCTGATTGCAGAAGCGCAGCCGGCGGTGCAACGACCCGAGCGACTGCCACTGCAACCGATACGCGGGATAACCGGTGCTGTGCCCCTGGCTCAAGCGATCGCCCCGGAGCATGCGGCCGGCGTTCTGCTCGTGACAGTTGTGACATGCCAGGTGCATCTGGCCCCGGCGTTCGTAGTAGTACTGCCGGCCGCGTTCGAAGAACGCGCGCGCGTCACCGTCGACGGACACATCGAACGGCATCCCGGCGGATTCGGCGGTTACGGCCGCGGTCAGTCCGAGCAGGGGTTGGGATTCGTAATCGTCGTGCGTGTTCTGATGAGCGATCCGGCATGCCTGGATCCGTTGAGTGAGATTCACGAGCCCCGAGCTGTCGGGGTCTACCCGCGGGTAGCGCGTTGCCACGCCGCGCATCGAATTGATGTCACCGTGACAGCTCGCGCAGGGTCTTCCCTGCTCGGGCGTTGCAACCCAGAGAGACTTGCCGTTGTCTACCCACAGAAGACCCGGGTTGGCGAACGCGTCGCGCTGCAGTGCCTGAATCTCGGGCGATTGGTATTCACTGCCCTGCCGGGGTTTGTCGAGCAGACGTTCGATCGGTATGGACCGATCCGCATCGGCCTCTGGCGGCGAGGGCGGGGCGTGTAGCGCATCGCACGCAACTGCGCACAAGGCGAGTAACCCCGCCGCCAGGCAGCGCAGCCCGCGTCGCGCGGATCCGCAGTCAGGCCACCTGCACGTCACGCGATTCCTCGAATGTAGCGCCGGTCTGTTCGGTCCAGATGAAGCGGAACGTACCGCTGTGATCGACGCGCGCATGAAAGCTCAGATAAGGGTTTGCGGCGATGCCCGGCTTCAACTCTGCATGAAACACCCGTTCATTGTCGAAGAGGCACTCAAACGCCGTGAGGATGTTGCGTGCAATGGGTTTGCCCATGCTGTCCAGACGAAACCCGGATTCCATCGGGTGCGTGATCAGCGTCTTTATCTCGATCACATCGCCGGCGCGGATCGACTGCGGAATGGCAATGCGCGCGGTCGTTAGATCAGAAAGTCGAGACATGCGGCCTCCGTTACTACGATGTCTGCAGACGCGGCAAACAGCGCACCGTCGGTGCGGCTCGCAATCGCAAGCACCGGTTGTGACGCTGCCAGACGAATGCGGGTGTGTACCGCCGGTCGGCCGGACAGCGGGGTGAACCGAAAGCGTGCGATGTGGGGCACGGGGTTGGCCTCTGCGTACACGTCGATCTGGGTAATGCGCTCGCCGGGTCGGGCACCGGGTGCGGCGTCGACGCCGAGCGCGACAGAGTTGCCGTTCTCGGACAGCGCGGGGAGGCTGATGCTTACGAGATCGTGCACCGGTGCTCTACCGTCGAACGTTTCCTGTACCCACGCGCGCGCGTCGGCCGACATGCCGCGCGCGGGCCGCGGAATGGCCATCACCATCAGTGCCCCCGACACGCTGCGCAGCCAGGTCCTGCGGGTTGCGTGGCTTGGCGCGTTGGGATGTTCAGCCGGCATCGCCGGTCTCCGGGTCGCCCTTGGCAAGCGTAGCAAGGTAGGCCACGAGATCGTCGATCTGCTGTGCATCGAGCACAGGCTTGCCGAGATACGCAGTCGCAACCTGCCGCAGCCCCGTGGTACGCCCATAGCTCGGCATTGCAGAAGTTGGATTGTTGCCCATCGGATCGACGATCTTCGCACGCATTGCGTCGGCGGACAGCCGGTCGGCAATGCCGGTGAGCTCAGGGCCAATGTCGCCTTGAAAGGGCACATCCAGGTACGCCACACGATGACACAGCACGCAGTGACCCAGCTCTCTGTCCACGAAGATTTCTCGACCGCGCTCAGCCGGGGTTGGCGCGGTGTTGGCTATCGCCCAGGTCACGGGCAGCCCGATGACCACTGCGGCGAACACCGCTGGCCATTCCCCGCGTTTCAATTGGGGCGCCCGAAGACGCTGCCGGTGAGCGTTTGGTACCAGTCGTTGGCGTACGCGGCCTCGGCGCGGCGCACATCCGCGGATGTGTCCGCCGGGCTCGTACCGCCGGCGCCGTCCACTTCCTGCCATGATGCCCCCACGGGGCGGTAAACGCCGGCGACGGAGATCCCGTAGTCGGGGGCAACGAGGCTGTAACAGGTATTCAACAGCGGTGCGGGTAAAGGTGATTCCCCCGCCAACAAGCGCAGAATCTGTGCGGCGCAGTAGCGTGCCTGCGCATTGGCCGCAAAGGCGGATTTGGGCATCGCGTTCGCGATCGCCGCGTCACCGATCACGTGGATGCCGGGTTGCAGCGTGGATTCGAACGTGGCGGCGTCTATCGGACACCAGCGGCTTGTGTCGGCAACGCCGGCCTGCTGCGCAATCTTCCCTGCAGTCTGCGTTGGTATCACGTTGGCAACATCGGCGTTGACGTTGTCGAAGTCGGTATGCAGCGTTCGCGCGGCAGCGTCCACGGACGTGACACGCGCGCCATCGGACAGACCCTGCCATTCGATCATCGTGCCGTACAGCGTGCGCCAGGCAGTAAGGAAAAGGGACTTCTTCGAGAACTGGTCCTTAGCATCCAGAATCAACACCTTGGAGCGCGGCTTATGCCGTGCCAGGTAGTGTGCGATGAGGCTCGCGCGTTCGTACGGACCCGGTGGACAACGAAAAGGGTTGTCCGGCGCTACAATCACGACCACTCCGCCGTCGCGCATCGTGCGCAGCTGATCGCGCAGCAAAACGGTCTGCTGCCCTGCCTGCCACGCGTGCGGCAACTCGCGCGACGCTGCTTGGTCGTAACCGGGCAGCGCCGTCCAGTCGAAATCGATCCCCGGCGCCATAACCAGTCGATCGTAGTCGATCGTGCGGCCGTCATCGCTGGTGACGGTCTTTGCGACCGGATCCACTGCCCGGGCATTCGTGTGCAGCACCCTCACGCCTGCTTCACGCAGGTTGGCATAGTCGAATTGTTGGGCCGCTAGTGCCCGGTTGGTACCGAGCACCAGATTGCTGAACGGGCACGCCGTGTACGTGCGTTTTGGTTCGAGCAACGTAACCTGAACGTTGGGCGCGGTCTCAACGAGCGCACGCGCGCAGCTTGCGCCGGCGAAACCGCCGCCGATGACCGCAACGCGGCCGTGTGGCCGCGCCGGACCAATAGCGCAACCCCCCGCGAGCAACGTGGCAGCGGAAGTGGCTTGTAGAAGACCGCGGCGGCTGATCATTGTTCGGCCCGATTGCCGAGATACGTACTGATTCGTTCCAGCTCCTCGTCTCGGTAGCCGCGGGCGATACGCTGCATGACTGTGGCTGGGCGCGTGCCCGACTTGAATTCACGCAGAGCTTGCAGAAGCTGCCGGCCGGATTGCCGGTCGAGCGTAGGTACCATGCCTGCCGTCGCGTTCGAATCCCTGTGACAACCGGCACACGGCTGTGCAAGCAGACGCGCGCCGGCGTTCACTTCCTGGGCGGATGCGGCTGCAAAGGTCAGAATGCATACGGCCAGAAGGCAGACGCTGGCGTGTCGCGGGGTCACGCAAACGTCAGGTCGCTGTGTTTCAGCGGAACGTCGCGATACCGTTTGCCGGTGGCAGCGAAGATCGCGTTCAGAACAGCGGGGGCCGCCACGGCAATGGTTGGTTCGCCGACACCGCCCCAGAAGCCGCCGGAGGGCATTACGAGCGTTTCCACTTCCGGCATCTGCGCAATACGCATCGACGGATAGGTGTCGAAGTTCTGCTGATCGATCCGGCCGTCCGTTACCGTGCATTCGCCGTACAGCAGGGCCGATAGGCCGTACACGAACGAGCCTTCAACCTGGGCTTCGGTTTGCTGCGGATTGACGCAGTAGCCGGGGTCCGTCGCCGCAACGATGCGCTCGATGCGAATCCGTTTGCGCTCGTCCACCGACACCTCGGCGCACGCGGCCACGTAGCTGCCGAAGGCGTGACACACCGACAGACCCAGATGCTTGCCACTCGCGGCTCGCTCGGCCCATCCGGCGCGCTCCGCCGCGGCATTCAGCACCGCCCAGCCTTTGGGGTTGTCTTTCATCAACGCTTTGCGGAACGCAAGTGGATCTGCGCCGGCTGCGTGGGCGAGTTCGTCCATGAAACATTCAACGTAGATTGCGTTCGGGTTTACGTTCACGCCGCGCCAGAATCCCGGCCGGATATGGGTGTTGCGCATCGCGTGATCAGCCAACAGGTTTGGAACCGTGTAGCTGAACGCGTGATCACCGTCCGGCAGTAACGCCTGAAAGGTCGCCAGGTCCACGCCGTCCTGCAGAAACTGCGGCCGGATGCCTGCGAGGATCGACTGGCCGGAGATACGCACGTGCAGGGCTTCGAGCTCGCCGTCGTTGTTCAGGCCGCCTACTAAGCGCGCCTTGGTGATGGGGTGGTAGAAGCCCTGAATCATGTCCTCTTCGCGCGACCACATCAGCTTTACTGGTGTGCCTTCAAACGATTTCGCGATCAGAACCGCCTGGCGGACGTAGTCCGGTGCGCCGCGACGTCCGAAGCCGCCGCCGAGATGCACCTTGTGAACCTCCACCTGTTCGAGCGGCAGTCCCGCGGCCTCGGCTGCGCCGGCGTGCGCCGCCTCGCCGTTCTGAGTCGGGCACCACACCTCGCAGAAGTCTTCGTTCCAGACGGCGGTGGCGTTCATCGGTTCCATCGGCGCGTGGTTCAGATAGGGATAACTGTAGGTTGCCTCCACGACGCGCGCAGCGTTCGGCATCGCGTCTGCCACGTCACCGCTGCGGTTGCCCACCAGGTTGGTCTCGGCGGTCAGGCCTTCGTCGAGCATGGTGACGATGTCGGCCTGATTCAATGTTTCGCCGTCGCCGAAGTCCCACTCCACCGGCAGGGCTTGCAGCGCTTTGTGCGCGCGCCACCAGGTGTCGGCAACGACGGCCACCGCGTTGTCGTCGACGGCAACCACTCCTTTTACGCCGGGCATGGCCGAAACTTTTTTAGCGTCGAAGCGTTTGAGCGTGCCGCCGAACACAGGGCAGGCGGAGATGCTGGCGTTCAGCATGCCGGGCAATTGAATGTCGGTGCCGTAGACCTGTTTACCGTTGATCTTGTCCGGTGTGTCCAGTCGATGCACATCGGTGCCGATCAACGCCCAGTCCTTCGGATCTTTCAGTGGCACATCGATTGGCGGCGGCAGCTTGGCTGCGTCCGCGGCAACCTCGCCGTAGGTTACGGAGCGACCGCTCGCGTCGTGGTGAATCACGCTTTTTGACGCTCGGCATGCGCTTGGGTCGACGCCCCATCGGTTGGCGGCGGCTTCCACCAGCATCATCCGAGCCGCAGCGCCGCCCTCGCGAACGTACTGGTGGCTTTCGCGGATGCCGCGGCTGCCACCGGTGGCGAAGCTTTTCCAGACGCGGTCGCGCACGAGGTTCTGCCGCGGCGACGGGTACTCCCAGCCCACCTTGGACCAGTCGGCTTCCAGTTCCTCAGCCACCATCTGTGCGAGCCCGGTCAACGTGCCCTGCCCCATCTCGGAGCGCGCGATTCGTACGATGATGCTGTTGTCTGGATTTACAACGACCCACGCGTTCACTTCGTCGACAGGGTCGCCCTGCGCAGCGCGCACGACGCGCGGGAAAGCGACGCCCAGGGACAAGCTGCCCGCGACGGCACCGCCGGCAACCAGGAAGCGGCGACGTGAAAACGCGGCGGATTGATTTGATTCGGTCATGCTTTGCGCGCCTCCCGCTGAATCTCGGCCGCCCGGTGGATGCCCCGGCGAACGCGTTGCAATGTGCCGCAGCGGCAGATGTTGGTGACTGCCGCGTCGATGTCTGCGTCGGTTGGTTGCGGGTTGTCGGCCAGTAGCGCACTTGCTGCCATGATCATACCGGATTGACAGTAACCGCATTGGGGAACGTCCAGCTCGGTCCAAGCCTTCTGCACCGGGTGCGACGCGTCGTGCGACAAACCTTCGACCGTTACCACCTTCTGGTCTGCTCGGACGGCCGACGCCGGAAACACGCAGGAGCGAACGGCACGGCCGTCGATGTGCACCGTGCACGCCCCGCATTGGGCAATGCCGCAACCGTATTTCGTGCCGGTCAGCCCGGCCTGCTCGCGCAACACCCACAGCAGTGGGGTGTCTGGGTCGAACGCCAGGTCAACGGTGTTGCCGTTGATGTTGAGTTTGGCCATTGTTCCTCTCGGATCGTTGCATCGGGGATTCACGCAACGATAAGCGAGAACGTTTGCTAGCACCAGGAACCAGGCGGCGACGGCTTGTCGCACACCAACAAATGGGTAACCCTGATGTCTGGCATCGTTGACGAGCGTGCGCTCAAACGTGGTGGAGGGGTTGCGTGGATAACCGAAACAAGGCGCCGGCGGGCTCTGATACTCCGGTGGAGGTGGAGTTTCCCGAGTTTTTCGACTTGGTAGGCAACGTGCGCGCGATGCGCCGTTTGAGTGCCCGGCCGGTACCGCGTGCGCTGTTGTTCAAGGTGTTGAATGCGGGCGTGCAGGCACCGTCCGGGCAGAACACGCAACCCTGGCGGTTCGTAGTTGTGGAAGAGCCGGAGCGCAAACGCTGGTTTGCCGAACGGTACGCGCACGCAATGGAGAGCCGGTTCGGTATCGCCCGCGAGCAGATTGTGGAAGGCACCGATAAGTTGTCGAGGCAATTGCGGGCGGTGCTCTACCAGATGGATCACCTGCACGAAGCGCCGTATCTGCTGCTGGTCTGCGGGCTTAGGGACTGGCCGTTCAAAGTGCCACCGGAAGAGCGTGTGGGCCTGGCGCCGCCGAACTTTGGCGCTGTGTATCCGTGTGTGCAGAACATTCTGCTGGCCTGCCGTGCGGTTGGACTCGGTGCCGCGCTCACCACGATGCACCAGGTGTTCGAGGATGAGCTGCACGCGTACTTCGGCATTCCCGACGACTACGGGGTTGTGGTGACGATGCCCATCGGGTGGCCCAAGGGACGCTTCGGACCGGTCAAGCGCATCCCTGCGGAAGAGAAGACCTTTTTCAACCGGTGGGGCGAGTCGGCGCGCTAGGGTCAGTCGCGGCCGAGGTCGCGGAGCCAGATCAGAAGCGGAATCAGGTCTCCGAAAACCGGCGTTTCCACCAGTTCCATCACCACGCCGTCCGGATCGTAGAACGCGACGATTTCTCCCCACGAGTCCGGGCCGGAGCAGCACGGTGTCGGCTCGGACAGAAACGTAACGCCGCGGGAGCGCAGCATCGCCACGTCTGCGTCCATATTGGTGGTGGTGAGCGCCACCCGATGTATGCCGATGTGGTTCACCGGCACGGGGTAAGGCGGCGTCGGATCGTACGGATCGAGCCATTGCACCAGCTCGAACTCGGAACCGTCGACGCGATGCACGAGCCGCGCGCGGTTGAGCGTTACGGGCGTGTCGAAACCAAGCGCAGCGGCAATCTCCCGGGAAACGACCCCCTGCGAACGATCGACGGATTCGTATCCCAGCATGCGGTACCAGTCTACGGACCGTTCCAGGTTGGAGACGTTGATCGTTACGGAGTTCAGCGCAACGATTCGCATCGCAGACGCGGCAGTCGCAGATCCACCCGCGTCCGGAGTCTGCCGCGGTGTATCAGGCGTACCCAGCAAGCGGTAGAAAACGCCGTCAGGGTCGCGGAACATCGCGAAACGATTGCCGTTGCCGTCGTTCACGGGCGGGGTCAAGAATTCCACGCCCTGCTGACGCATGCGGTCGTAGTCGCCGTCGACGTCTTCGGACGTCATGGTTGCGTACACCATGCCCAATCGGTTCAGCCGGGGGTAAGGCGGGTCGTCGTTTCTCGGGATCGAAAACTCGATCAGGTCGATCAACCCGCCGAGAAAATCGCCCAGTCCGATCAACTTGCCGTGCAGCAGGTAGCCGCCGGGTTCGCCCCCGTGCGCGCCGTCGTAGTCGGTGGGTGTTTCGATGCCGATCGCGCGGGCCATCGCTTGGGTATTTGCGTCGGGAAAACCGGAAACAGTCTGAAAACCGAGCGTTCCATAGAAAGCTCGGGCGCGCGCAAAATCGGACACATTGGTGTTGAAGTGAACGCGCGACTGTACATGCGGCGACACACCTGCGGGGACCCCGGACCTACCGGCGAGCGACGACGAAATCATTGCGCCCGCAATCACCAACCCGAGCAGTACGACCGGTACCGCGACGACGATCCCCAGGACTTTTAGAGTGCGGCGCATAAGCTACCTATCCCGGCTTTCGTCAGGTTCGTTAGCCACCCGGCCCCGTGGCATCTGAACCACGCGGGTGCCGCAGATGCGGTCGTGCAGACACCTTCGGTCGCGGCCGAATATCCAGATCAGGTCTGCGACCGGCAGCAGCGTCAGTGGTGGCACGGGTAGCAGGAGCGGAAGCGGGAAAAAGAGCGCGCGTAGCGGCACGAGCTTCCAGAAGGCCGGCTTAACGACGCGATGTTGCGCATCAGAGGTCTGTGCCGCGATCCGAATGCCGAGCGCGAGCTTGCCGAGGGTTTGCCCGCGCCGCCACAGCGTGTAGCCGTTCAGCAGCACATAGCTTGCTACGGCCAGTAGAAACACCCATAGCATCCAGATGTTGGTGCGGAAGTCTTCGGCGTGTTCGACGACGCCGGCGATCATCACCAGCAGCAGCGTGAGGAGTGGCACCAGGGTCAGGTCGATCAGCGTGGCGGCGAGTCGTCGCCATCGGCTTGCCGGAACCAGCGGGTCAGTCATTGTTACGCTCCAGCTGGAACACCAGCAGCGCGTTGCCGCCGCGCTGACTGCCCACGTACCGGTAGCCGGACGACACGATCACCAGATCGTCGGCGAGCATCGGACCGTGCGCATCGAACGCACCGCCCTCTGCGGATACGCCATTCACGCTTTCGTATTCTTGCCAGGCGTCGTGCTCCCACAACAATTCGCCGGTTCCGGCGGACACGACTTCCAGAAAGCCGTCCATGCTGCCGGTAACCACAACGTCGTTTGCGGCGGTAACGGCGGCGGAATAGCCGAACGTGCATTCCGCATCGCTGCAGCGGGACTCGCGTGCGTAGTGCCAGCGCGTTGCACCGGTGGCGGTGTCCAGCGCGTAGAGTCCGGGCGCGGCCGTGCCCGGTGACGGAAATTCCGGAATGGCCTTGTCGCTGATCGGTACGAACAGGCGCCCCAACTGCTCGTTCACGGCCATGCCCCAGTGCACGCCGCCAATGATGCCGCCGCGGCCGAGCTTCACCGACCACTGCGTAACACCCGTATCCGGATCCATCGCGTGTACGTCCGCCGACTTTTGTCCGGCGATCACGAGTTCCCTGCCCGAGACCGTACGCGCGAGTAATACCGCGGCGCCGAAGTCCACGTCGGGTCCCAGGGGTTTTGGGCAATTGGGGTGGTCGAGCGAGATGACGTTGCATGCGGCGGTGTAGGCATCGCCCTCGGTGTGCTGCGTTACCCACCGTACTGCGCCGGTTGTAGCGTCCACCGCGAAAACGGCGTCGCTGGTGTCGGTGGTGGGATGGCTGTAGTTCTGTCCCGTACCGAAGTAGATGAGACCGCGTTTCGGATCGTGAGCGGGCGCGGACCACACCGGTGCGCCGCTCGGCCCGTGTTTCTGTACAAACCACAGGTGGCTGCCGGTAACGGCGGCTTCCTGCTCGATCGTTGGCCGGTACCACAGCGGGGCACCATCGACGATGTTGAATGCTGCAATACCGCCGCTTGTGGTGCAGCACCCGTACAGCGGATTTACCGCCAGCGCCACCTCCATCGACGAGACCGGGACGAACACCCGGGCGCCGACGATCAGCGGACTGCCCGAGTACATCGGCACCGGTTCGTCGTGAGCGGCGGCATGCCATGCCGGTTCGCCAGAGGCCGCATCCAATGCGAAAACCCCACGCGTGCGGTCGGCGAAGATCAGCAGATCTCCGCGCTCTCGGCGTGCGCCGAGAATCGGTGAGCTGATGGCGCCGCGGTGAGGATACAACCAGCGCTCGCAACCGCTTTCGCGGTCCAGCGCTACAACGCCGCGTCCAGCGTCGCCGATGAAGATCGTGTCGTCGGTTACCAGCGGGAAGGAACGCGGCGCCGAGCTTGCCAGGCCATACACCCATTTGAGCTTCAACGTGCTCGCGTTGGTCGCGGTCAGCGTCGATTCGGACTGATACCGTGTGTTGCGTGCATCGATCCCCCAGCCGGAGGCATATCTCGACACCGTCCGCGTCGCCGGCTGCGCATCATCGCAGCGGACGTCGGCGCGTACGCAGGCGGAGAACACCAGTGTTAGAAAGGCCAGTGCGGTTGCCGCGGGGCGGAGCGTGGTCAAAATGGTGTCGTCCGATTCGCGCGGCGCGCGGAAAGCACGCGATCATACCCCAGGACGATGGATGACGAACGGGATCAGGTTGAACAGGCCTACGAACGCACGCCGGCAAAGCGCGCCTTCATTTGCATCCGGGTGCTCGTTCGTCGTGATGCATGCTCGCTTCGTCCGACGATTCCGGTGGGCGACGGATGACGTGGGGTTCGCCGTATAAGATAAAGCCCAGGGAAACTTAGAGGGCCCGGTGCAGTACCATTTCGCAGACTTCGTACTCGACACCGGACACTTCGCGCTGTATCGGGGTGGTGCAAGGGTCAACGTTCAGCCGCAGGTGTTGCGACTGCTCAGGTATCTGATCGAACAGCGCGACCGGGCAGTTTCGCGGATGGAGCTGCTCGACCTCGTGTACGGCTCGCGGGTCGTAACCGACAATGCGCTCACGGCATCCATTCGGGCCGCGAGGCTGGCCGTTGGCGATACGGCGAGCTCGCAAACGTGTATTAGGACTGTCCATGGTCGTGGCTACCGGTTCGTAGCCAAGGTGGAAGCTCGACCGGGCGTTGTGAGGCCGCCGACTGCGGCGTCCGCCGCGCCGGTTTCGTCTACGGTTCAACCGGCGATTGCGGTATTGCCGTTCGACACCATCGGCGGTGGTGACCAGGGCGCCGTCATCGCCAAAGGACTCGTCCACGACGTTACGACGCGTATTGCGCGGTCCCGCGCGATGCTGGTGATCGCGCGCAGCAGTGCGTTTCAGTTCCAGAGTGGCGCCGAAGACGTGGCCGCGGTTGGCACCCGCCTCGGTGTTCGATACGTGGTCCAGGGCGCGGCACAGCTTTCGAACGGCAAGATCCGCGTGTCTGTGGGGCTTGCGAACACCGAAACCGGGGAGGAGGTGGCTGCCTGGCAATACGACACCCGGCTGGATGACGTTCTGGTCATTCAGGACGAGATTGCGATGCTCATCGTGAGCGCGGTGGAGACAGAAATTCAGAAACAGGAGATGCGGCTCTCGACGTTGATGCCATCGTCCAATCTGGACGCCTGGCGCCTGTATCACCGCGGGCTGAGTCATATGTATCAATTCAGGATGAAGGAATGTGACGCGGCTGAAGTCTGCTTTCGGCGAGCGATTGACCTAGAACCCAACGTACCTCGTCCGTACGCGGGGCTCTCGTTCGTCAACTTCGAGCGCGCCTACCTGAACCTGGACAATTCGCGCCCCGGTTCTTTGCGCCGAGCTTTTGAGTATGCGGAGCAGGCGTTGGCGGTCGATGCGATGGACCCGATGGCGCATTGGGCGCTCAGCCGGGCCCAGTTGCTCGACGGCGAACTGGACTCAGCTCGCAAGTCGATTGCGGTTGCGACCGAGCTCAACCCAAGCTATGCCGCCGGCCACTATCTGTATGGCTGGATCTGCATGCAGCTGGGCGACCATCGGGAGTGTGTCGATCGGGTCGACATTGCGCGCAAACTGAGCCCGTT
Source organism: Candidatus Azotimanducaceae bacterium (assembly GCA_965216695.1). Lineage (GTDB taxonomy): Bacteria > Pseudomonadota > Gammaproteobacteria > Pseudomonadales > Azotimanducaceae. The sequence continues at coordinate 2,650,911 of OZ244212.1, forward strand.
CGACCCACTCATCTACGGCATGATGTGTGTCTCCGGGATGAGTCTTGCGCTGCTCGGCGAGCGCGAAGACGCGATCTCGCGCATAAGAGAAGCGCTGGCGCACCCGAATATGCACTTTCAAGCCTGTGCCACCAGTGCCGCGGCTTTGGCGATAGCGGGGGAGGCGGCGCTGGCGCGAGACGTCCTGCGGCGGCGGGTGTTGGCGGCAGACCCCAACTACGATGCGGACGAGTTCTTTTCGGTCTACGCGTATCGGAACGTCGACGACGTGCGGCGGATCAACGCAGCATTCGAGCAGATCAGGCGCACGCTTTGAAGCGACGCCGCAGGTGCCGCTTCCGGGCGGTACTTGTGCCCGCAGCGCCTGAACGCTCATCCAGCGCTCACATTTCCCTCACTTTTGATCACGCGTTGATCGATAGCCTCCAGACCACTATCACGTACAACTGGAGGAAACTGATATGAAAACCTTGTTCGGCTCGATGCTTGCGGCAGGTGCTCTGGTGTTCGGTTCCCAGAGCGTAGCGGGTGCGCCCGAGCACGCCCATGTAATGATGCAGGGGGGCGGTGGAATCTACGCGGAGGATGGAGCGATCCTGGTGCGGCAACCGGGAGGAATTGCGGCCGGTATGCGGGTACCCACGCCTGCGTCGGGTTCCTATGACTACCCGGCGGGGCGTGTGGCGGGACACCCGGAGATATTTACGGTCTGGGCATTCGTATTCAACTTTCCGGCGCTATGCGATGGCCCGTGCGACGGGAATGATATAGGCGCTACGCTGGCGCAGGGCGGGGCCTACAACATCGGAGGTCACGCGGTGGGTGCTGGGTTGTACCTCGATATCAGCGGCCGCATTGGCGTAGGCGACACCCCATTCTCGGGCGTTCCCCTGATTAACCCCGAAGGGGCGGAGGTGCATGTTGCACTGGCACCTCACGGAGCGCTGAATCCGGAAACGCTACCGACGGAGTTCAGGTCGCCGACGGGCCCGGGCGCGTTCTGGTGGGTCGGCGTTTTCCTGCCCGACGAATAGCGTCTTCTCGGCGAAACGGCACCGAGCGGTAGCGCACACCGGCGTCGGCGAATGCGTTGGCAATCGCTGCGCCGGCGGGGCCGGAAGACGCTTCACCGGCACCGAGTGGTGCTTCGCTGGGGCGGTTGATCAGTTCTACGGAAATCTCCGGCACGTCGGTGAAGCGGGCAACCGGGTAGTTGGACCAGTCGCGGGGTTCCTCGCCGTCGGTGCCTGTGCGTGCCCGCTCTTTCAGCGTCCAGCTCAACGCCTGTACCGCGCCGCCTTCGAGCTGATTGGCGAGTCCGTCCGGATTGATGATGCGTCCGGCATCGGCGACGCAGGTCAGGCGAGTGATCCGCGGCGTGCTGGATTCATCACTCACACGCACTTCTGCAACCACCGCACAGTAGGCCTTGGTGTTCGCATACCTTGCGTAGCCGACGCCCCGGCCGATCTTCGGGTCTTCGCCCAACGCGTCCCAGTTACTTGCGTCGCGCGCACGTTCCAACACGGTTACCGCGCGGTCGTCCTGCAGGTGCCTCAACCGGAACGCGATCGGGTCGGCCCCCGCCCGCGCAGCCAGTTCGTCGATAAACGACTCGATCGCGAACACGTTGGCGTACGCCCCCAACGTTCTGAGCGCGGACACGCGCACCGGCATCGCCTGTACGAGATGCTTGGTGACCTGCAGATTCGGGATCCGGTACGGGGGTATGGCGTTGCGGTCGGCACCGCCATTCGGCTGCGGAATATCGAACGGCGGCGGTGCGGGAATGGGTTGCTGCAACAGCGACGCAGCCAGCAGGTTACCGGCGCCGGCCGGTCCGAACGGGCGCGTCGCGTGCGCGGTGCTCCACACATCGATATGCAGCGTGTCGATCGCCCCGGCCGTGTCGAGCTGTCCGGCGAGACGTATGGACATTGCGGAACCCCGCGGTTCCCACACAAACTCGTCGGCGCGTGAGTACTGCAGACGCACCGGCCGGCCCGGCAAGCGCATTGCAACAAGCGCTGCATCCGCTGCGGCGTCGTCGGCGCCGTTGTGCCCGTAGCACCCGGCGCCCGGTACATGAATGCAGCGTACGTTCGACGGGTCCAGTCCGGTGAGACCAGCGATTGCGCCCCGTAGCGGGAACATGCCCTGCGCGTGCGTCCACACCACCAGCTGACCAGCCGCGTAGCGGGCAATGGCCATGGACGGCGCAAGCGACGCGTGCGCCTGATAGTGGCGTGTGTAGTGAGCGGAAACCACGTCGTCGCCGCGCGGACGCCGGCCGCGTCGGCCGCCCACGATTCGGCTGTTCGCGGGTGCGGTTTCCAACCAGTCGAAAACGTCGTCGGGCGGTGCCTCGGTTGTGCGCCAGGTGCACGCTGCCCGAACGGTTTCTGCGGCGCGCACGGCGTCGTACTCGCGTTCGGCCGCAACGGCAATGAACGAACCGTCGACGATAGTCTGGGGCCACTCCGCGTCGTCTTGCGCAAAAACGTCGTCTTGCGCAAAAACGTCGTCTTGCGCAAAAACGTCGTCTTGCGCAGAAACGTCGTCTTGCGCGAACGGATCGTTCAATCGCTGCAGGCGCGCGTGGTAGGAGGGTGGCCGCACAACCCGCGCATGCACCATGCCCTGCAAGCGAATGTCCTGGATGAATGCCGGCCGCCCCTCGGTTTTGTCGATGATGTCTGCGCGCGGCAGCGGCTGGCCCACCGTGTGGTAGCTCGCCGGCTCCTTCGGTTCGGTGTCGTCGCGCAGTTCCGTGCGGAAGTCGTCGTTGTCGAGCAGACGCCAGTAGTCCAGTCCAGTGGGACGCCCCGCGGCGTGAATACGGCCGTCGTGCACGGTCAGTGGCCCGTGGGTACGCAACGTGCGCCGAGCATTGGCCAGCAGAATCCTGCGCGCTTCCGCAGCCGCCGCGCGCAGCGCGCTGCCCGAGTGCATGATCGACATGCTACCCGCGGTGAAGCCCTCGTCGGGCGAGGTGAGGGTATCGACGGTCTGCATTTCGATCCGGCTGATCGACACGTCCAGCTCTTCGGCGACGATCTGGGCGAGCGCCGTGAGAATTCCCTGGCCGATCTCGCATTTACCGGTACGTACGGATACCCGGCCGAGCCGGTCGAGACGGAGCCGCGCGGCGACAGTGGCGGCGGCAGAGGGCGCTTTACGTGTGGCCTCGGTCGCAGCGGCCGCCATCCCGCCGGACACCGGCAGCGATGCGTGCACAATCAGTGCGCCGGATGTTTTAAGAAAGGTTCGGCGCGTCGCCATCAGGCGCTGGTCGCCTTCAGCCAGTCCGCAGCCCGGCGCACCGCGCGGACAATGCGTGCATGCGATCCGCATCGGCACAGGTACGAATCCAGCGCGTTGCGGATTGCTGCTTCGTTAGGGTCCGGATCGGCATCCAGAAGCGCTACCGCGGCCAGAATCATGCCGCTCGCACAGTAACCGCACTGCATGGCTTGTTCGTCTATGAACGCCTGCTGCACCGGATGCCGACCGTGGAGTCCCAGACCTTCCAGCGATACCACGTTGCGCCCGTGCACGGACGCGAGGGGCGCGATGCAGCTGCGCACCGGCTCGCCGTCCACCAGCACGGCGCACGTGCCGCATTGGCCCAGGCCGCAGCCGTAGCGCGGGGAATGCACGTCAAACCGCTCGCGCAACACGTATAGCAGTGGGGTGCCATCGTCGGGCGCCGACACCGGCCGGTCGTTCAGGGTGAACATGACGTCGGCCGGCGTTTCGCTCATGCAACCTCCGGCAGGAAAGACGTGTCCATGAAGTACTGGTCCGGATCAGCCGGGTCGATCAGCACCGCAATGTCGTCGCTGGTCACGAACTCTGTGGGGTCGAACCAGATGGCGTCGCTGGTAAAGGTGTGCAGCTTGCCGGTGGACGGGTTCTGCCACTGCGCGTGGATCCGGTAAGGTCGGCGGCGTCCGCGCTTGATGCGCTCGTCGCGCTCCACGCCGGTAACGCGGGCGAAAATCGGGCGTCCCTCATCTTTCAATCGTGCAACTACCTTCGCCCGCCGGTGGGCGGCGATCCACCAGCCGATGCCGGCTCCAGAGAACGCGACACCCAGAATGAGAACAATGATCGAAGCGCCCCACAGCGCGAAGGTTGAGTGAATCCGTGCGCGCTCCGGAGTGGCCGGTTGATACAGCACCTTCACCGCTTCGCCCCGCGTGTAGGATGGCGGGTTGGAGCCGACCCCGCCCCGGAACTCGATCCGGGTTCCGTCCGGCGTGTGAAACTCCACGATCGGGTAGTAGGTGGTGGAGTCGCTGCTTCGTGAGCGGGCGAGGTCGATCACTCGACCCTCGGCGGACACCGCGTCGGCCATAAATGCGCGGGTATCGCTGATCAGGTAAGCGCCCAGCCCCAGCATCGCGGCGCCGATGGCCGCCAGCACGAATTTCATTGAGCACTCCCCCGCCCCACCGGCGCATCATGCGCCATTCACTGGAAATTTCCACACGGCCCGGCGGCGCATCCGGGATGGACACATGTAGCCGCTTCACGCACAGTAATCGCAACAATCAAAAGGTGGAGTCGAGACATGCAACGAGGTGCGACGGTGACCGCGCGGCGATTGATGGGGCTGATAGTCGTCGGGGGGGTGCTTCGGTCGGGATTCAAGTCCGTGCTGCTGCTCGGCCTGTTGCTCGGCGCTGCGAGCGCGTCCTCCGACGAGGTGGAAGCCCTGCGTGGCGAACTGGAGGCGTTGAAAGCAGGACAGGCGGAGATTCGCAGCGAACTCGCGGAAATCAAGAAACTGCTGACGCCGCGGCGGCGCGAGCCGGTACAGGATGCCGAACTGGTGCTGAATGTGGCGGACGACCCCAGCAAGGGTCAGCGCGGCGCCCGCATCGCGATGGTCGAGTTCACCGACTACCAGTGCCCGTTCTGCGCGCGGCACGTGAAGAGCGTGCACCCAAACATTCAGGAGGATTACATCGACAGCGGCAAACTGCGCTATTTCGTCCGTGATTTCCCCCTTTCTATTCATAAGGACGCGCCGGCAGCCGCCGCCGCGGCGCATTGCGCGGGTGAGCAGAAACAGTACTGGGCCATGCATGATGCGCTTTTCGACAACCAGAAGGCGCTCAAACGCGAGAATCTGGAGGCGTACGCCGCGGACATTGGCTTGAACGGTAAAAAGTTCACCAATTGCCTAGACAGCGGTAAATATGACGAGATGGTGGCCGCGAGTTTGCAGGAAGGAACGGACGCGGGCATCCGCGGTACGCCGAGTTTCGCGCTGGGTGTGCTGCAGAACCGGGGCCGGGAGGTAAAGGTCAGCAAAATCATCCGCGGCGCAGTGGGTTACCAGACGTTCCGCGACACGATCGAGGCTTTGCTCAAGGCGGAGGAGTGATCCTTAAGGGTGCGTACCCGAGAGCTGGACGCCACGAAAATTATCCGTTGGGACCTGCGTTGCGGCCGGCGAAAGGACCGAGAAAGGACAAAAAAGTGGCTTGATCTTGTCCGACTAGTGGATCATGATCCAAGGCAGGACGATCAGACCGGAGCTTCGAGGATGAGGCGCTTCAGGGGGGAATTCCGAACAATAACGTCAGCATGTGGTGCCGTGCGGTCCGCTGTCGCGTTCGTGATCGCTCCTAACTGTTGCGGTCAAAGGTCGTAAGAACTTAGGCCCGCGCGTTACGTGCGGGTTTTTTGTTTGTGGTGTCGGAATTCGAACGTCGCCTTGGCCCGGGCTAAATCTTCGGTGATCCACCGTAGATTCCCAGGCCATCGATGTGCGGGAACCTAATCGACGCGTAGTGTCCGTAAAACAGATCGCCAGAAACACAGCAGTACGTTTTTGAGCAATGATTTCGGAAGTAACGGAATCAACAGAAGTATCGGAAGTAACATTGGAGAAAACTATGAATATAAGCAGATGGATACGGCGACCCATCGGGTTGCTTGCCGTGTCCGCGATGCTGGGCCTGTCGGCTCAGGGCGCGTGGGCGGAGCAGAATCCGCCGGGGTGTGATGCCAACTCGTTGCAACTGGCCATGACCCGGAGTGCGAATCAGGCCGTACCCGGCCAGATCGTAACGTTCGGTGTGTTTGTTAGCGTGCCGGAATTCGTTGGCCCTACGCCAGCGTGCGACACCGTGGATGTTGACGTTCAGGGTCGCTGCCCCGACGCGACAGGCAGTCCAGTGGATCCGCCGATTGTGCTGGCCACTGGCCAAAGCTATCCGGTAGGCACCGCGGACCTTTTTGTGGGCCAATTCGATTGTGTAATGCCTAACGTGTTGGTGCCCACGACAGTGATTGCGGAATCTACTGCGGATGGAACGCTACTCTCCGATCCGAACTCTGGGGCTGGCTTAGGCGTTAATTTCAACCGGCTCAATGAACTTGACGTCAATGTGCAACCCTGCGAGGTGCTCGTCGACAAGCAGGTGTCGTGTGACGGCGGTGTCACCTGGGTTGACGAGGCGTTGGTCGAGAACAATGAGGACGGCACGGGTACGTGTTCGGCGCTGGACACCGATACGATCCTGGTTCGCTACGTTTCATCAAACCCGTCCGCGGCCTGTCCGCTGACCGGGTGTGTCCTGTCGGAGTCGAACGCGGAATTCGGCGTACCGCCGGGTCCGTTTGACCTCGCGCCGGGGGTTACAACTCCTCCGGTCCCTGCACCGAACACACCCATATGTTCGGATGCATTCGGCGATCCCATGAACCCGAATGAGCCCAATACTGTCACGCTGACCTGTAACACCACGGGCGGACCAATCGAAGTGACGGATACTGCGTCGTTCAGCTGTCTGAACGTCGACCTGCTGGTCGACCGGGCCGTTGACTGTGGTACGGGAGCGGTTGATCTAGAGCTAGTGCGTGCCAACGACGATGGTACCAATGGCTGTACCGCACTCGATGGCGCCCCGGTCAATTGGCAGTATGCGGCTCAGAACGCGGGTACCGCGCCGCTCTATGCGTGTGAACTGGTGGACGAGAATCCGACGGTAAGCGCGCCGATCGTTGTAGGAACCCTGGCCCCGGGTGATCTGGTTCCGGGCATTCCCGCGACGAACAATCCGGTGGCGTGCAGCGATGCGCTGGAAACGTCGGAAACGCCCGATTTAGGCCGCGTGAATCTTACGTGCTGTACTCAGGACGTGGGCGCGCTCGTGGATTGCAACGTGGCAGACCGTGTTGCCGTGCATGACATTTCCACCGTCACCTGCGAGACACCAGCGGACTTGATGGCCGAGAAAATATGTATCGACACCGATGCAGACGGCATTGACGACCGCGTGGACGTCATTGCTACGGCCGGTCCCGGTGACGTCGGTTTCACGAACTGCGTGGCTACCGACACGATCCATCTGGACGACCCGACCTGCCCGCCCGTAGGCCCCGGTACGAATATACCGTTGACGCCGCTGGGTGGTGTATCGCCGTTCGACCTTGCGCCAAATGCAAGCGAAACGCTGTTCGGCACGCTCCCGGCATTGACCGACAACGCATGCAACACCGCAGAAGTTTCCTGCGACTCTCCGGCCGGACCGGTCCAGGCGGTAGCCCCGCCGGTCGTCTGTATGGGCCGCGACGAGGGTTGTCTGACAAGAACGCCGGGTTTCTGGGGTAACCGTCCGGACGTTACGTCCAACTACCTGGACATCGAAGTCTGTGGTAACACGCTGGACAATGTGGGCGATGGGTCGACGAGTTCGGCAATCGAAGCGATCTGCTCGGTCGGTAAGGACCACAAGCAGTTCGACAGCCCGCAGGAAGCACAACTTGTGCGGCAGTGCACGGCGGCAGCTCTGAATCTTGCGGTGACGGAGGATGAAGGCGGATTCTGTGGCGATAGCATCGAGGGCTCGTTTGCGGCGTGCTGTGGTGCAGATAGCACCTGCACCGGCGGAGTTGGCGGTCCTTCGGTCACTGAGTGCATATCGATCCTCGACGAGTTCAACAATCAGTTGGATACGCTGGATTCGGATGTGTTCTCAGGGTTGGGTCGCGCGGATTCGCGCAACTGCCGGGCTTCGCGTAACAACGGAGTTGTTGTACTGCCGGCCGCACCTTAGCGCCTGCCGACGCGGTGATCGGTTTCTCCGATCACCGCGGACGGCGTTCGTAAGGTTGCCGAGGGTTTTTGATCCAACGCCTAGCCCTACGGTGGCTGAGTAGTACAAGTCGATAAGAAGTAGAAGATTAGGAACAGAGAAAGGCGCGACCCTTCGGGATCGCGCCTTTTTTTTGTTGCTCGCTCAGCGCACCCGTCAGGGTGTACGCCACAGCGTCGTTGAGCGAGAGGCGGCGATTGGGCCGGCCTGTACTTACGCAGACCGACCCTCTTTGGCGCCTAAGGCGTCAGGCGTACTACGTACCCGTCGGAGCTGCCGAGGACCGAGTTGCTGAGCGTCTGTCCGCCGAAGTTGATGGCTTCGTAGAACGAGCCGGTGGCGACGACGTTGCCATTGCCCATCATGTCGATCCCGTAGCCGTAGTCGCTCCAAGCCACACCTGCCGGCATCGACCACAGGTGTGCGCCGGTTGGGCTAAACTTTGCGATGTACACATCGAGCGAGCCGTTGCCGATGATGCTGCTGCCGTTCATGTTCATGAAACTGATGAACGTGCCGGTCACGGCGATGTTGCCGGAATTGTCCACCGCGATGTCGTGCACCGCGTCGCCCGAGGTGCCGCCTATTACGGTGCCGCGCTGGGCGGAACCGTTGGAGCTGAACTGCAGCAACGCTACGTCGCTGGACCCACGACTCGTGAGGCTCTTGTTGGCAAAAGCAATGGAACCGTAGAACTCGGCTCCGACCACTATGGATCCATCGGAACGCGCTGCTATAGCCTTACCCTTGTCCTGTGACCCGCCGCCAGCACGCTTGGCCCAGTTGGGTTGTCCGGTTTCCCAGAACTTGGCAACGAAGATGTCAGAGCTACCAGCGCTGGAGAGCGATTGGTTACCGATGGTCGCAGAGCCCTGGAAATGCCCCGACACCACTGGCGCGCCATTGGGATCGATCGCCACGCCGGTGGCTTCGTCGGTTGATGTACCGCCGAACGACACGGACGAGTTGTGGCCGCCACTTGAGCCGTACTTGGCGAGAAACCCGTCGCGGCTGCCACTTCGGCTGGTGAGATTCTGGCCGCCGAGATTGGCGGTACCCTGGATATAGCCGGCCACCCACACGTTGCCGAGATCGTCTACGGCCAGATCGTGCGCGTATTCGGCACCGCTGGAACCGAATCGCTTGGCCCAGAGCAACTGGCCGTTGCTGGTGTATTTCAACAGGAACATGTCGTATCCGCCGGCGCTGGTCAGTGCACCGCTGCCGAAATTGACCGTGCCCGCAAATCGTCCGGCCACGAATACCGAGCCGTTCGAATCGACGTCGATGCCGCCGGGCGTTACGTCAATGCTGCCGGACGACATCCAAGCCCTCGACCAGGCGTGTTGACCGTTCGCCGTGTATTTGACGATAGCGCCGCCGTTGCCAGTTGCACCGATCTTGCCGCCGCCGAAATCATTGACGCCGGTAGTGCGCGCCGCCACGAACGCATTGCCCGCGGCGTCGAAAACAGTCGTCATGCCGGCGGCCGTGTCGGACGTGCTCGAACCCCCGAACGACCGGGACCACACATGGTCTCCAGACGCTGTCGATGTGTTGATGTCCACGTTCAGGGTTACTGCAGACGACGAGCGCGCATTGTTGGCTGCGTCGTATGCGCGTGCGGTCCAGTTGTGCGCGCCGTTGGCGGAGCTGGTAACGCCCCACGCGTAACTGTACGGCGCGGTCGTGTCGGTAGCGCGGAGCGTCGAACCGTCGTAGAACTCGACTTTGGTGACGCCCACGTTGTCGCTGGCGCTGGCATTGATCGTCACGGTTTGCGCGGAGGTGTACGTGGAGCCGGAGCTCGGACTCGTTATCGACACGCTTGGCGCTGTGTTGTCGGTGGAACCACCGATGTTCACGTTCACGTTGATTGTGTCGTTCGCCTGGTTGCCGGCGGCGTCGTAAGCGCGCGCGGTCCAGTTGTGGCTACCGTTGTCGCCACTGTCGACGCCCCACCCGAACGTGTACGGAGCGCTGTTGTCCCAGCCGCGGTACGTGCCGTTTTGATAGAAGTAGACGTAGGTAACGCCTACGTTGTCACTCGCGTTGGCGTTGACGGTCACCGTTTGCGCGCTCGTGATGGTACTTCCCGAATTGGGGTTTGTGATGTCGACGGTTGGCGCAGTGCTGTCGCCCCCGCCGCCGGATCCGCTGATATTGACCGTCAGCGAAACCGCCGAAGAGGTTTTCTGGTTGCCTGCGGCGTCGTACGCGCGTGCGGTCCAGCTGTGTGTGCCGTTAGTAGAGCTCGATACAGACCAGCCGTAGCTGTAGGGACTGGTGGAATCGCTACCCATGAACGTGCTGCCGCGGTAGAAGCGCACCTGCGTCACGCCCACGTTGTCGCTGGCGCTCGCGTTGATCGAAACCGTTTGCGCGGTGGTATACGTGGAACCGGAACTCGGGCTCGTGATCGAGACGCTGGGGGCGGTGGTGTCGCCGCCGGAGGACGCGTCGGTGGTGGCGCAGGCGATGTTCGAGAACGATGACGTCGAGCGCCGCTTGCCGGTTGCACGTACACGGTAGCAGTACTGCGTACCGGCAGATAGGCCGGAATCTGTGTGGAACGTCGTGTTTTTTCCGAGGCTCGTCAGCGTGCTGTACGTTGACGACGTACTGCGTTGAATCTCGTACCCGTTCTCGGACGTGTTGGGGTCGGTCCATTGGAGCCGGATGCCGCTGCTCGATGCGGGCGTTGCGGTCAGAATAGGCGCCACCAGCGGCGATGTGCTGCCGCCGCCGCCTTTGCCGTCGGGTTTTGCGGCCAACGCCGTTTGCGCACCCAGAAGGCACAGGGCGATCGTCGCGGCGGCCAGCCGCAAACCGGATCGCGCTACGTTGTGGTGGGCGCGTGACGTTGTCGGGCGCGGTGGCAGAAAAGTTGACATGAATTACCTCGGTTCATCGTCAGCTGCTCGCGGGGGATTCCAGGGAAGTGCGCGTTGCGGCGAAGCAGATGAACGCTTGCCGCCATAGAGACCGCACTCGCGATGAGTGCGCTGTCCCGCACGGTTCCCGAATCCAATTTCGTCCCTCTCACGAACGCCGGTCGAATGACACCCGGGATCGTTTGCGTCGTGTTCAACGATCCTGGCGCCGGTATTCCCGACCGGTTATTTCTTTTGCACTGCAATCCAGGCAGTGCGGCTCTCTCCCATTCCGATCCGAGTGCTCTGGTTAGATGCACTCGTTCGGCAAGCACCGTCGTGCTCTTTTTATTGCGGAGCTACTGCTCGCCGCCGTAACGTACTGCAGCGCAAATTTGCGCCGCAAATCGAATGATCAGAACCGATACACATGTCGCATTGCGTGTGCAGACCAGGCCTGATTTGCGTTTGAATGGGCTGTATTACTGACATCTTGCCGCTGCGACCCGTCAGCGTTCTTGGATGCGGACTTGGTGGTGGTCACAGAGGGCTGCGGGGGCGCACAATGGCGATCGCAGACGCATTCGTCAACAATCTGAGGCATTGTCGACGAAGTATTTTTCGTGTGTGTTACGTTTGCGATTCGACCCTGCCGCACGGTCGTTCAAACCCGTCAATATATTGGCGCTTACCGCGTCCAGTCGCAAGGTCAATTGTCAAAAATTGGCGGGCGCGTTCGAGGGCCAAGCGTCGTTACTGCTCGATCCGCGTCAGCCCGCGTAGCTCACCACCTCGAACTCGATCCCGTCGCGGTCGTTGAAGTAGAACCGGCGGCCAGGCGCGTAGTCCTGATGGCTGTAGGGCTTGAGGCCGGCAGCTTTCACGCGCGCTTCCGTTGCATCCAGATCGGCCACCTGAACGCCGATGTGGTTCAGGCCGTCGTAACTTCCGGCAGTGTCGTCGTAGGTGTACACAGCCAGGTACTGATCGTCGGTCCCCACATGCACCGTTCGGCCGCCCATCTGCGACGGACCCTTCCACCGTACCTTCCAGCCGAACAGGTCGCACAGTATTGCAGCGGTGGCATCGGGGTCGCTCACGGTAACGTTCACGTGTTCGAGGCTGATCGTGCTCATGGTTGTCTCCGGTTGTCTCGTCATTTGATCTGGCAACCATAAAACCTCAAGCTTACTTAAGGTCAATATCTAATGGACAACCGATGGACAAGCACGACTTCCTGAGCATTGGCCAGATTGCGGAACGCACCGGCCTCAGCGTTTCTGCGATCCGGTTCTACGAATCCCGGGGGCTCGTAACGCCCGATCGAAATCCGGGCGGGCAGCGTCGTTTTCGCCGTGCGGACATCCGGCGCCTGTCGTTCGTGCTGATCGCGCAACAGCTGGGCTTCTCGCTGTCGGAAATTCGCGAACGGTTGTCTGCACTGCCTGCCGGACGCGCACCGAGCAAGCGGGACTGGGCCCGCATCAGTCGATCGTTTCGCGACGTACTGCAGCAGCGGATCGACCTGATGGTGAACATGCGCGATCGCCTGGACGGATGCATTGGCTGCGGTTGCCTGTCGCTCGACAACTGCGCACTGTATAACCCTCAGGACGGCGCGCGGCACTTCGGTGCGGGACCGCGCTACATTCTGGGAGATGCGCCCGTGACCAAAACCGATGGGGATACGTGACATGACCGATGCGCCGTTGCTGACCACCTGTCTGGTAGGCAGCTATTCACAACCCGACTGGCTGATCGACAAAACCCGGTTGGGTCAGCGGTTACCGCCGCGCGTGCTGTTGGATACGTTGTGGCGGGTTGCGCCGGAGCACCTGGAAGAGGCCCAGCGGGACGCCACGCGGATTGCGCTGGCCGACCAGGAACGCGCCGGGGTCGACATCGTTACCGACGGTGAGACGCGACGCGAGAGCTACTCCAACCGGTTTGCCAACGCGTTATCCGGTGTAAATCTCGACAATCCGGGCGAGGCCATTGATCGAACCGGCAAAGCAGTGCCCGTGCCGCGTATCACGGGCCCCATTCAGCGTGAGCGCGACGTGGAAGCGCCGTTTGTGGCCTTCCTGCGTGCACAGACGGACAAACCCATCAAGGTAACGCTCCCCGGTCCGTTCACAATGACCCAGCAGGCGCACAACGATTACTACGCCGAGGAGGCCGATCTGGCCATGGCGTTTGCGGAAGCCGTGAACGCTGAAGTCCGCGCGTTGTTCGCAGCCGGTGTTCACACGGTGCAGCTCGACGAACCCTACGTGCAGGCGCGGCCCGAGGCGGCCAGAGAGTACGCGGTACCGGCGATCGACAAAGCGCTGCAGGGAGCCGCCGGGGTCACGGCGTTGCACGTGTGCTTCGGCTACGGCAAGCATGTGGCCGACAAGCCGCCGGGGTATGCGTTCCTGGACGAATTGGACGCCTGCGCCGCGGACGAGATCTCCATTGAGTGCGCACAGCCCAGACTGAAGCTGGACCTGGTGGCGGGGCTGCCCTCAAAGCGTATTCACGTGGGCGTTCTGGATCTGCGCGACACCAATGTGGAGACCGTCGACACCGTGGCCGAACGGATTCGCGCGGGGCTTGCGCACCTGCCGCCGGAGCGCATGGTGGTTGCGCCGGATTGCGGCATGAAGTATCTGGAGCGCGACGTTGCGTACGGCAAGCTCTGCGCGATGGTTGCGGCGCGGGACCGCGTTGTTGCCGAGCTGCGTGCGTAGGCAGGCTCGCGGTGGCGTGATGTTCGACGATCCACAGGTGCAGTGAAACTTTGACGCATTCCGGCGTCTCAATCATGAGACGTGTTGAGGAATCGAGCCATGCAGGCGACGCTGCGTTGCAAATTGCGCTTGGGCATTGGGTTTGTGTGCGTGGCGATCCTGCTCGCCGGGTGCAGTACGGCGCACGCGTCCGAGCGTTCGCCCAACGGATTCGATGTTTCCAACGCGACCATACCCGTGCGGGAGATCCGCCTCGGCGGGCCGCCGCGGGACGGCATTCCGGCGATTCACGCGCCAACCTTCGTTTCGGCACTGTCTGCGGATGCGTTTCTCGACAGCGACGATCGGGTGCTGGGGGTCGCGATAGACACGGGCGATGGGGTCATCGCGCGCGCGTATCCGATCCGGATTCTGGACTGGCACGAGGTGGTGAACGACCGCGTTGCAGAGCGCGGAATCGTCATTACGTACTGCCCGCTGTGCGGTACGGGAATGGTGTTCGCGTCGGAACGCAGGTTCGGTGTCTCGGGGTTGCTCTACAACAGCGACGTGCTGCTCTACGACCTGGAAACGGAATCCCTATGGTCGCAGATTCTGGCGACCGCCATTTCCGGGCCGAGGGTTGGCGATCAGCTGGCGCAGCTACCGGCGTTGCACACTACGTGGCAGGAATGGCGCGCACGGCATCCTGAAACGCAGGTGTTGAGCGAGCGCACCGGGTTCGGGCGGGACTACGCGAAGAGCCCGTACGCCGGGTACGAGAAGTCCCGCAAGCTCTATTTTCCGGTACGCAACGTTGGCGGGCGCAATAAGGCATCGCGCCGCTTTCACCCGAAGGAGCGCGTCGTGGGCGTGCGCATTGGCGGCGCGGCCAAGGCATATCCGTTCGTAACCTTGGCGGAGTATGGCCGCGCACAGTTCACCGACCGGATCGGTGGCGTCCCGGTGGTGGTCCGCTGGCAGGCCGAAGCGCAGAGCGCGGAAGTGCTGGATGTGGACGGCAGCCCATTGCCCAGCACCCAAGCGTTCTGGTTCGCCTGGCACGCGTTTCATCCGGAGACACAGGTGTTCGCGCCCGAAAGCTAGGCCTGGGTTGGCCGGATCGGATCTGCGGGGTTAAGACGGCGCGTGATTTGATGTATAAGAGGTGGAAAGAAATGCGTGGAACCGGAGGGGACTGCAACCATGCACACCGTTGCTCAGGTGTTGGAAGCCAAAGGCGGAGAGCCGATCGTTTGGATTGATCCGCTGGCGTCCGTGTACGACGCGCTGAAAATGATGAACGAAAAGAACGTCGGCGCGCTGTTGGTACAGATTGACGAGTACCTGGTGGGGATCGTCTCAGAACGGGATTACGTCCGGAAAGTCATTCTGGATACGCATCATGCGGAGAACACCCGTGTTTCCGAAATCATGACCCGCAACCCCATCACCGTGCATCTGGACGAAACCGTCGTGCATTGCATTGCGTTGATGCGCAAGCATCACGTGCGGCATCTTCCGGTGGTGGAAGAAGGCAAAACCATCGGCATGCTGTCATTGCGCGATCTCTTTCTCGACGTTATTCACGAGAAGTTCGAGGAGCACGGCGTGGCTGAGGAAGAGCTTTAAGCCTCAATTCTTCTACCTGCTACCTATTACCTGCGGACAGACCACACAGCAAGCAGGGTTGCCAGAATCGCCGGCAGCATCACACCTGGGAAATCGCGGATCAGCGCGTCCGGCGTGCAGATGCCCACAACCACTTCCCAGATGTGAAACAGTGCGTGGCCGACCTGCCAGGCGGCTGCGGCAATCCAAAGTCCCGCGCGGAGCGACGCGAACTGGATGCCCAGTGCCATGCCGATGCCGCTCGTGAAATAGACAAACCCGATGTCCCGCACGAAATGCTGATTAAAAGGCCCTGTGTCTGGAACGCCGGCCACGGCCCAGTACCAGGCTTGGGGGTTTACCAGCATGAACGTGCCGTTCGCAATGAAGAACAGCGCGAGCAGCGCGGCCAGAATCATCAGGCTGCGGGGTATCGGCGCAGGTGTAACAGCGTGGTTCATAGAGCGCCTCCGTCAGCTGCGATTCAGCGCGAGTTCGAGCTCGGCGACGATCGGCTCGCACGCTTGAGCATCGCCCAGACCGCGTTTCATTGTGGGGAAGAAACCGCCGAACGCGATCGCAAGTGACAGATCGGCGACACCGCCCTCGCCCCACCGGTTGTGTATCGCCTCCCGGGTTCCGTTGAGGGTTTCATGATTCTGATCCACCACGGCGTGCGCAAAGCGCACGGCGTCACGCACGTCGTCCGGCAGCGCGTCATCGTCGCCACGAAGTACGTGCAGAAGCAACTGCCGGTCAACGCCGGCTTCCGCTGCCATGTTGCACACCAGGCGAACACAGGGACCGCAATCGGCCGCCTTACCGGCCACTAGTTTGGCGGCGTAGTACGCGCCTGGCGGTGCGGTGCGCCGATACTGGGCCAACGGGGTCATCAGGAAGTAACGCAACAGCGTTCCGGGTGCATTGTCTTCCAGGCGCATCATGTAGCTCACGTCGTAGTCGTAGCGTTTGCCGAAATGTTTCAGTAATGGTTTCAAGAGGAAGTTCATAGCACGTCTCCTGTCAGGTGCGACTCCAACGAGGGGTTGGACGTCTGCGGTATTGTTCGGGCGATGGCTGCGGCGTCGAACGGCGCGCGAAACAGCGCACGCAGCGTGGCATCAGGGGCAACCAGCGCGATCATCGACGAGTGCGCGAACCGTGGATTCGTCGCAGCAGATTTATCGGAGGGTAGAAATCCCAGGCCGCGCAGAAACGGGTCCAGCGCGTGCGGCGGACCCGTCACAGCTTCCGCCGACGGGTGGATTGCCTGGGCGTACGTGGCCAAGTCGGCGGGTGTGTCCCCTTCCGGATCTACGGTCACGAACACAACCTTAAGCCTGGCGTGCGCGGTTGGGGGTAGGTGCCGGTAGATGCCCCGCAGGGTACCGAGCGCACTCGGACACGCGTCCGGACAGCGCGTGTACCCGCTGTAGATCAGCGACCAGTGACCCCGCAGATCGTTCGTTGTAAACGCGGGGTTGGTTGTGTCTACCGCACGCCGCAATTGAAATGGCGGAAGTGCCCGGGCGGGCGCCACCAGGCCCTCCACACTCCGTTGCGGGTTGGGTACAACCGGCAATTGCGCCGCAATCGTGGCGCAAACGGCTGTTACGGCAACGATTACGCCCATCACGGCCCACGCGGGACGGTTTTGTGCTGTTGGTGGCCGATAGCTGGTGCTGCCAGGGAGGATGTCGCCTCTTCGCTTGTTCGTTGTGCTCATACAGTAAGGACGAATGACGAGCCGGAAGTGTGACACGGGTTTGCAGCAATTGGAGGAAGCCGCGCCGGCGGGCTCTGGTAGCATGAGGATCCGATTTGATTTAGGAGGCCGGATGCGCGTGTCTAGGGGCCGCAATCCTTCGATGTTGGCGATTGTGCTGCTGATGAATGCAAACGGGGCGATGGCAGCCTTGGACATCGAACAGTTTGCTGCCTGCCTGCGAGACAGTGGCGCAACATTCTATGGAGCGCACTGGTGTCCATATTGCGAGCGGCAGAATGCGCTCTTTGGCGGTGCCCAGCGACTGCTGCCCTACGTGGAGTGCGAACCTCCGGATGGTGACGGCAAACGGGCCGAGTGCGCGGACGTGCAGAGCTATCCCACCTGGGAGTTCGCGAACGGCTCGCGCCGTTCCGGTTTGCAGTCTCTGGACACGCTGGCGCAAGACTCCGGCTGTGCGCTGGTCGACAAGGTAGTTTTTGTAGATTGAATCGTGGCGCAATGTCCGCGCGCCGGCCGAAGTGCGCGGCAAACGGCGGGGCAAACATAGCCGATACAGTCGAGGAATGCGGAGACCGACGGAAGATGAAGCTCTATTTCGCGCCCAACACGCGTGCGGTGCGTGTGGCCTGGCTGCTCGAGGAATTGGGCGTGGCGTACGACCTGGAACGGGTCGAGTTCAAACCCACGAGCGACCGATTTTTCCAGCAGGACACGCCTACCGGAAAACTTCCGACCCTGGATGACGACGGTTGCGTATTGGCGGAAAGCGGCGCCATCGTTGAGTACCTTCTGGAACGCCACGACGACGGCCGTTTTGCGCCTCGACCGGGTGAGCCGGACCGGGGAGCGTTTCTGCAATGGGTGCACTTCGCAGAGAGCACGGCCTTTCCGCCACTCGGGGTTGTGGTCTGGTTGACGCGCTATCGCACGGACACCGATCAGCACGCGAACCTGATCGCCGATGCGTGCGCGCGAGCGGAACGTACGTTCGAGTGGGTGGACATCGCGCTCGCGGACCGACCCTACGTGCTTGGAGATCGGTTCTCGGCCGCGGATGTGATGCTGGGCTTCACTGTGATGGCGGGCCAGATGCTCGGAGTAGTGGATGAGCGCTTCCCGGCGCTGGTCGAATACGCGGCGCGACTGCAGTCCCGGCCGGCACTCCAGAAGGTGCTGGCATATTGAGCATGGACGCGAAAAGCCGCCGGCATGCGCTGATCTTCGTTACCACCACGGTACTGATCGACGTAATCGGTTTCGGCATCATCATGCCGGTACTGCCGCAGCTTCTAATGGAGCTTACCGACGGTCAGATATCCACCGCCTCATCGTGGGGCGGCTATCTCTTGTTTTCCTACGCGGTGCTGCAGTTTTTTTTCGCGCCGGCGCTCGGCAACCTGAGTGATCGCTACGGTCGGCGTCCAGTGCTTCTGCTTTCGTTGTTTTTCTACGGCGTGAATTATCTTCTGGCAGGTCTCGCCACGTCGCTTTGGCTGCTTTTTCTCGGACGATTGCTCACCGGAATCACATCGGCTACGTACTCGACCGCGAACGCATTGATTGCCGATGTCAGCGCACCGGAGGAGAAGGCGCAGAACTTCGGTCTGTTGGGCATGGCGTTCGGTGTGGGTTTTGTGTTTGGTCCCACGCTCGGTGGCCTGCTCGGGGAGTGGGACATTCGCGCGCCATTCTATGCAGCAGCGATTCTGGCGTTCTGCAATACGCTGTACGGATATGTCGCCCTGCGCGAAACGCTGCCGGTGGAATCACGCAGACCCTTCGACTGGTCGCGCGCGAATCCGGTCGGGGCGCTAAGGCGTATCGGCCGGTACCCGATGCTGGTGGGTATGCTCACGGCCGTGTTCGCGCACAACATCGCGCACCACGTGTACCCGTCCAACTGGAGCTTCTACACCATGGAGAAGTTCGCATGGTCGGCGTTCGACATTGGTTTGTCCATGGGATTGGTGGGCATCTTGATGGCTCTGGTTCAGGGTGGGCTGATCCGCGTGGTGGTGCCGCGCATCGGCGCTCCGCGGTCCGCAATTCTCGGTTTCGCGTCCGCGTCGGTTGCCTACATTGGGATTGCGTTCGCGCCAAACGAGCTGTCGGTATACCTGTGGTGTTTCGTGTCGGCGCTTGCCGGATTTGTGATGCCGGCAGTCCAGAGCATCATGTCCAATCAGGTACCGCCGAGCGAACAGGGCGAGTTGCAGGGAATCGTTGCCAGCGTTGGCAGCGTGGGTATGATCATTGGGCCGTTGCTGATGACCCAGACGTTTGCGTACTTTACGTCGGCCGAAGCGGTCGTCTATTTTCCCGGTGCTGCGTTTCTGGTAGCTGGCGCGCTCGCGTTACTGGCGCTGGCCGTTTTTGTTGCCAATGTTCGATCCTTCGACAGTGCACCGACGGCGGAAGAAAGCTAGCGCAAGACGAACAACGTTAAACAAAGCTAAACAAAGTAAAACAAAGTAAAACAAAGTAAAACAAAGTAAAACAAGGACCGGACTGGGGGACGCATGATTCGAAAAAGCACGGGTCTGGGCTGTGTTGCGGTGTTGGCGCTCGGCATTGCTGCGTGTGCGCCATTGCCGGAGTCGGACGCACCGGCGCCGGAAGTCTCCGGTGCTGCGAGCTCCCGGGTGGTGGATACGGGCGTTATCGCGTCGGCGGCTGATCCCGGCCAGTGGCTCACGCACGGCGGCACGTACCTGGAGCAGCGATACAGTGCGCTCGCCGCGGTGAACGCTCAGAACGTTGAACAGCTGGGACTTGCGTGGCACTTCGATTTCGACACGCATAGAGGGCAGGAATCCACGCCGTTGATCGTTGGCGAGACGATGTATGTAACGAGCGCGTGGAGCAAAGTGTTTGCATTGAATGCGGCAACCGGCGAGGAGCTGTGGCGCTACGATCCCGAAGTGCCGGGAATAGCCGGGTACGATGCCTGTTGCGATGTCGTCAATCGCGGTGCGGCCTACTACCGGGAGCGGGTGTATGTCGGCACCATCGACGGCCGGTTGATTGCGCTCGATGCCGGCTCGGGCGAGCCGGTATGGAGCGTGCAGACGACGGCCCGCTCGCTGCCTTACACGATCACGGGCGCACCCCGCGCCGCGAAAGGCAAAGTGTTTATTGGCAACGGCGGTGCGGAGTATGGGGTGCGCGGCTACGTCAGCGCGTACGACGCTCACACGGGCGACCTGATTTGGCGCTTCTATACCGTGCCCGGTGAGCGTGGTGTGTCGGACGGCGCGGCATCGGACGACGCGCTCGCCCGGCTTGCGCAACCCACCTGGTACGGGGACGACTACGTAGCGTACGGTGGGGGCGGAACGGTCTGGGATTCGATCGTCTACGATCCCGATTTCGACCAGTTGTACTTCGGCGTAGGCAACGGTTCGCCGTGGAACCGGCAGATCCGTTCACAGGGCCGGGGCGACAACTTGTTTCTGTCATCCATCGTGGCGGTGAATCCGGATACCGGCGAATACCTTTGGCACTATCAGGAAACGCCGGGCGAAACCTGGGACTACACGGCAACCCAGCAGATTACGCTGGCAACCCTCACGCTCGACGGAGTGCCGACGCCGGTGCTCATGCACGCGCCGAAAAACGGCTTCTTCTATCTGCTGGAACGCGGCACCGGCAAACTGCTCTCGGCTGAGAAGTTCGTCCCGGCCAACTGGGCAGAGCGGATCGATCTGGCTACCGGACGGCCGGTGGAAGCCGAAGGCTCGCGTTTTGAATCGGAGCCGTTCGCATCCACGGTGGGCGGCGCCGGCGCGCACAACTGGCAGCCGATGGCGTTCGACCCGGACAGCGGGCTCGTGTTCATTCCTGCGCAGCAGGTACCGTTTGTGTACACGCCGGACACAGCATTCGAGTATCGGCCGGGCGAATGGAATCTGGGTGTGAACCTGACCGGCGTGCCGCTCCCCGAGGACGACGCTTCGCGTAAAGCTATCTCCGGCGCGCTCGAAGGACGCCTGATTGCGTGGGATCCGGTCGCACAACGAGAAGTGTGGCGCGTCGATCACGATGCGCCGTGGAACGGCGGTACGCTGGCCACGGCGGGTGGACTCGTGTTTCAGGGGCTCACGGATCAGACGTTCCGTGCGTATCGCGCCACCGACGGGGCGTTGCTCTGGCAGTATCCGATGCAGGATGCGGTGATAACCGCGCCGGTGAGCTATCGGGTCAACGGCGAGCAGTACGTTGCGGTTACGGTAGGCAACGGTGGCGGCATGCCGCTCACGTTGCCGACGTTTGACGGACCGAAGGCAACACCAAACGGGCGCGTGGTGGCGTTCAAGCTCGGTGGTGAGGCGCGGCTACCGCCGCACGTTCACGAAGCGCGGCCGGTGGTAACCGACGTGCCGGAGCTCGACCCGCAAAGGACGGACGACGGATTTCAAATATACGGCCGTCATTGTTCGGCATGTCATGGAATTGAAACGCTCACGGCCGGCGTGCTGCCGGACCTGCGACGTTCACCGTCGCTTGCGAACGCCGATCTTTGGCACGCGGTGGTACTCGGAGGAGCGCTGGAAGCGAACGGTATGCGATCGTTTGCCGATAAGATCACGAAAGACGACGCCGAGTTGTTACGGCGGTACGTCGGCGAGCAGGCGCGCAAATACGCAGCGTGGCTGAGAGCGCGCGAAAGTTTGGATACGCCAGGAGGAAAGTGACATGAACCAACGTTTCGGCGACGTTGAACTGACGGACGTAGGAGGCTACGTAACACTCGCGGAGATACAACGCGGGCCCAATAATTTTTTCGATGAGGAACTGATTGGCGCGCTGGCCGACGCGTTCGATGCGCTGGACGAGGACGCCAATTGCCGCGCCATCGTGCTCGCGTCGCAGGGAAAACATTTCTGTGCGGGCGCCAATTTCGGTTCGAGTTCCGACCGGGCACGCCGTGCGGAGCGGCGGGTGGAAGACGGAAACCCGCTGTACCGCGAAGCGGTGCGCCTGTTTCGTAACAAAAAACAGGTGGTGGCCGCCGTGCAGGGGGCCGCGGTGGGTGGTGGGTTCGGGCTGGCGATGATGCCCGATTTTCGCGTCGGCTGTCCCGAGGCGCGGTTTACCGCAAACTTCGTCAAGCTCGGGTTTACGCCCGGTTTTGGACTCACGCATGTGCTGCCACGCGCGATCGGCCAGCAGGCAGCGCAGGATCTGTTTTACACCGGCCGAAGGGTCGGAGGCGAGGAAGCGCTGACGCTCGGCATCCTGGACAAGCTGGTTCCTCAGGCCGAAGTGCGTGATCAGGCCATCGATTTTGCGCGAACCATTGCCGAGAACGCGCCGCTCGCATTGATTTCCGTTCGCAACAGCATTCGCGGTGATCTGGCGGACGCGGTGCAGAAGGCAACGGACCACGAGGGTCGCGAACAGTTTTACTTGCAGAAGACGAACGACCACAAGGAGGGTGTGAAAGCGGTTGCCGAGCGCCGGCCGGGGAACTTCACGGGCACTTGATCGGACGGGACATGAGTAGCCATGCACATTGATATCCGCGACGAACGCCTGCGAGACCTGGTGGACCCGGACGCCGAACGGGACACGCTGAGTGAGCAGTTCGAATTCATCGAAGGCCCCATATGGCATCCGCGGCAACACTATTTGATCTTCAGCGACATACCGGCGGACAAGCTGTACCGCTGGGATACAGACGGCGGCGTCTCGGTGTACCGAGAGCCGAGCAACATGGCGAACGGCAATACGTTCGATCGGCAGGGTCGGGTGCTGTCGTGTGAACACGCCACCAGCCGCGTGGTCCGCGAGAACGACGGTGCGATCGAGGTGCTGGCAAGTCACTACGACGGCCGGGAACTGAACAGCCCCAACGACATCGTCGTGGGCAGCGACGGCAGCGTCTACTTCACCGATCCGAGCTACGGGCGTCGTGAGCCGCATGGGGTGGCGCGCGCGCCGCAACTCGATTTCCGCGGTGTCTATCGAATCGATCCGGAAGGGCACCTTGCTCTTCTGGCCCGGGATTTCACGCAGCCCAACGGCCTGTGCCTGAGCCTGGACGAACGAACCCTGTTCGTGGCCGACACCGAGGAGCGCCATGTACGCCGGTTCCAACTGGAAGAAGGCGGAGTCAGTGGCGGCGAGGTGTTCTGCGAATCACCCGCGCCCGACGGGCTGAAAATCGACAGTCTCGGCAATCTGTATGCGGGCGGACCCAGGGGCGTAGGCGTCTACGACGGCGCCGGCGGAGATTGGCTTGGCGTAATCAGCACGCCCGAGTTCTGCGCTAATTTCACGTGGGGCGGGGCGGATCTGAAGACGTTGTTTTTGACCGCGTCCAGCGGCCTGTATTGTGTTCCGGTGCGCGTACCGGGCATACCGCTCTTTTGAGAGTGCAACGATGACATATGCGTTTAAACAGGGCTTCGACAATTCGTGTGGTGCGGCTGCGTTGATGGTGGCTGCCTGTGAGCTCGGCGTGGATCGCCTGCCGCGCGCGGCTAATATGGCACCGCTGATTGATGACTACACGCCAATCACAGACACGCAGACGCGCCAGGATGTGCTGGACGGACTCCAAGGGCAACCCAATGTGTATCAGGGAAACCAGCTTCTGAACCCGGCGCTTGAGAAGTACATTTATGCGATCACCAGCGGAGACATGAAGAGTTACTCTGTGCCCAGTCGCATCGTTGCGTGCGCGCGCTTGCTGGGCCTCAGTAGTACGCTGTATGCCGAAGCGGGCTTCTATAAGAAAGTTCTGAACTGGTGGTATGAGGACGAAGAGAGCAGGGTCGAGGCACAATCCACGGCGACGGTAGTACACGGCGCATCGCCGGGCCCGGCTGGCAATCAGCGTGAACTTGTCGTGATGTCCACCTGGGCCGTAGGGCTGCACTACGTGATGCACAGACCGCAACCGCCTCATTACATGGATCCTGGGGACGGGACCAATCATCAGACGTACGATGACCTGAATACTTGGGCGAAAAACTACTCTCCAACAGGTATCTCGATTGTGCTGGAGAAGATCTAACCGGTGGATGTAACCCATATCCTCAATGGTCTGAACGACCGGCAACGCGAAGCAGTGACCGCACCTGTGGGCAATGCACTGGTGGTCGCGGGGGCAGGCAGTGGCAAGACGCGGGTGCTGGTGCACCGGATCGCCTGGCTGGTGGAGGCGGAAGGCGTCTCGCCGCACGGCATTCTCGCGGTTACGTTCACCAACAAGGCAGCGCAGGAAATGCGCACGCGTATCGAGGAGCTGCTAGCGATCTCGGTGCGTTCGTTGTGGGTCGGAACTTTTCACGGCATTGCGCACAGGCTTTTGCGCATGCACTGGCGTGAGGCGGATCTGCCGCAGAACTTTCAGATTCTGGATGCCGACGATCAACTGCGGCTGGTAAAGCGGGTGATGCGCTCGCTGGATGTGGATGAACAGAAATGGCCCGCGCGCCAGGCCGTATGGTTCATCAACTCGCAGAAGGACGAGGGGCGACGGGCGCGCGAAGTGCCGGACGGGGACGACCTGTTTCAGATCACGCACAAGAAGATCTATGCGAGTTACGAAGAGTTGTGCCGCCAGGGCGGGCTGGTCGACTTTGCCGAGCTGTTGCTGCGCAGCCACGAGCTATGGCTCGAGCGGCAAGAACTCCTCGAACACTACCAGACGCGTTTTCGGCATCTGCTTGTGGACGAGTTTCAGGACACCAACACACTGCAGTATGCATGGCTTCGCGTGCTCGCCGGATCGAGCGGCAACGTGATGGCGGTTGGGGACGACGACCAATCGATTTACGGCTGGCGCGGCGCCCGGATAGAGAACATTCAGAATTTCGAACAGCACTTCAGCGGCGTCGACGTGATCCGTCTGGAGCAGAACTATCGTTCTACCGCCACCATTCTGGATGCGGCCAACGCGTTGATAGGCCACAACGCGGAGCGGTTGGGCAAAACACTGTGGACCGACCTCGGCACCGGCGATCCGATCCGGGTTTACGCGGGGTTCAACGATCTGGATGAAGCCCGGTTTATTGCCGATCGCGCGACCGAGTGGATCGACGGCGGCGGCAGCCCGGACGACATCGCCATTCTGTATCGCTCCAATGCGCAATCACGGGTACTCGAGGAATCGTTGCTGCGTGCCCAGATTCCGTATCGTATCTACGGCGGGCAGCGCTTCTTCGAGCGTGCAGAGATTAAGAACGCGCTTGCGTACATGCGGCTGATGCAGGACAGGCACTCCGATCCGGCGTTCGAGCGCGTGGTGAACGTGCCGACACGCGGCATTGGAGACAAAACGGTGGAAGCCATCCGTCAACAGGCCCGAGCGCGCAGTACATCCATGTGGCAGGCGTGTGTTCAGGCGCTGAGTGAAGGCGCGTTTACCGGTCGCGTCGCATCAAAGGTGGCCGAATTTCTGCGGCTGATCGACAGCATGGCGGAACATTGCGCGCAATTGCCGTTGCATGAGGTTGCGGACTTCTGCATTCAAGCCAGCGGGTTGCTCGAATTCCATGGCCGCGAACGCGGCGAGCGTGGCCTGGCACGCAAAGAGAACCTGGAAGAACTGGTGTCTGCATGTCGGCAGTTCTCCGGCGAACTGGTATTTCCGCTGCCGCCCACCGACGGCGGCGACGAGGAACTGGTGGAAGTGTCGGAGCTGCAGGAGTTTCTGGACCAGGTAGCGCTGGATGCCGGCGAGCGGCAGGCCGAGTCCGGGCCGAGCGTGCAGATGATGACCCTTCACTCCGCGAAGGGATTGGAATTTCCGCTGGTGTTCTTGAGCGGTATGGAAGAAGGGCTGTTTCCCCACCGCATGTCTGCCGACGAGCCGGGTCGGTTGGAGGAAGAACGCCGCCTTTGCTACGTGGGCGTTACGCGTGCAATGCGCCAGCTCTACCTGACGCACGCAGAAACGCGCCGGCTGCACGGCAACGACACCTACAACCGTCCGTCGCGGTTCATGCAGGAGTTACCGCGCGAGCTGTTGCAGGAAGTGCGCCTTGGTGGGGCCGTTTCGCGCAGCTACACGCCGGCCTCCACGCTTGCGGACCCCGACGATGCGTTGCGCATGGGTCAGCGGGTTATGCACGGCAAGTTCGGCGAAGGCGTGGTTGTACAGTGCGAAGGCGCAGGTGAGCGGGCCCGCGTGCAGGTGAATTTCAGCGACGCGGGTGCAAAGTGGCTGATGCTCGGGTATGCCAATCTGGAGGTGCTGGATTGATGGCGAATGAATGGACGGGACTGTTTCGAACCGGGCTCTTAGTAACGGGATTGCTCACCGGACTGCTGGTTGCCGGTTGTCAGCCGGACGCTACCGGCCCCGCCGCGTCGGGTGGGGGTGGCGAGCCGCAGCAGGTGTATAAATGGAAGCTGATCACTACGTGGCCTAAGAATCTTCCGGGACTCGGCGTTGGGCCGGAACGTATGGCCGAGCGACTACGCCGCATGAGTAACGGCCGGCTGGATGTCCGGGTGTACGGCGCGCAGGAACTGGTGGGTGCGTTCGAGGTGTTCGACGCTGTCTCGCAGGGAACAGCGGAGATGGGTCACGGCGCGGCCTACTACTGGCGGGGGAAGATTCCGGTGGCGGCGATGTTCGCGACTGTACCCTTCGGCATGACGGCCACGGAGATGAACGCGTGGCTGCACTACGGGGGCGGCATGGATCTGTGGCGTGCGGCGTATCAGCCGTTCAACCTGGTGCCGTTGGCGGCCGGCAATTCCGGAGTGCAGATGGCCGGCTGGTTCAACAAGGAGATCAACTCGGTTGCGGATCTGCAGGGCCTGAAAATGCGCATTCCCGGTTTGGGGGGCGAAGTTTTGCAACGCGCGGGCGGCGCGCCGGTGAGCCTAGCGGGCGGCGAGGTCTACACCGCGCTGCAGACGGGCGTGATCGACGCGACCGAATGGGTAGGCCCCTACAACGATCTTACTCTGGGGTTCTACGACATTGCGAAGTACTACTATTATCCTGGCTGGCATGAGCCTGGGCCTACGCTCGAGCTGATCGTTAACAAAGACGCATGGGATGCGCTGCCGGACGACCTGCAGGCCATGGTGGAGGCTGCGTCGCGGTGGCTGAACGACGACATGCTGGCCGAGTTCAACGCGCGTAATAACGCGGCCCTCGCTACGCTTGTACACGAGCACAACGTGCAACTGCGGCGGTTGCCGGACGATGTGATCGATCGGTTGAAATCCCTGTCTGACGAAGTCGTTCGTGAGATGGCCGAGGGCGATCCACTCGCGCAACGCGTGTACGACTCCTACACCGAGTTCCTCGACCGCGTGAGCAGCTACAACGCCATCGCGGAGCAGGCGTATCTGAATGCCCGCAGACCACCGGACTAACGGGCTGGGGTCAGAACAAAGGGACAGAGTCTCGACTCTGTCCCTTTGTTCTGACCCCATTCCCCCCCAACCTTTCCAACCTTTACCCTGGCCCTGATATGGAACTGAAAGCAACGCGGCTCGACGTCACCGATCGAATCGCTACGATTCGGCTCCATCGGCCGAACCGCATGAATGCCTGGACCGGGCGCATGCATACCGAGTATCGGTGGTGTCTGGCGCAGGCAGACCAGGACAATGACGTGACCGCGATCGTGGTTACCGGTAGCGGCCGCGCGTTCTGCGTGGGCGGAGACAGCGAGGCGCTCGCGGGACATGTGCGTAAAGGCGGCTACGATCCCGGCACAGGTGAATTAGCCAAACCGGGATTCGGCGTGGCGCCGGAGTTCGACGCAAGTTTTGCGTATCAGTACGGGCTCACCAAACCGTTGATTGCGGCGGTCAACGGCGCCGCCGCTGGTGTTGGGTTGGCCCTGTTGTGATTTACCGACATCCGCATTGCAGCCGCCGACGCCCGGTTCACCACCGCACACGGCAAACTCAATCTTCCGGCCGAGTTCGGTCTGAGCTGGGTGCTGCCACGCATGATAGGACTTACCAAAGCGATGGATCTGCTGCTGTCGAGCCGCGTGTTCGATGGCGCGGAAGGCGAACGCCTCGGTATTTTCAACGAAACCTGTGAGGCTGACGACGTCTTGCCGCGCGCGCTCGACTACGCGCGTAACCTGATCGCTTCCGTGGCGCCGGGATCGCTGAAGCAGACGCGCTGGCAGGTGTATCGCGATCTGCACCGTGATGCGGCGAGCGCGGTGGACGAATCGGAACGATTAGTGCGCGACATGATGCGCGAAGCGGACTATGCAGAGGGTGTGGCGGCGTTTCTAGGGAAGCGCGCGCCGGTATGGAAAGGTAACCGGTAGCGTACGGACGGTGTAGGAGCACGACGGATCGTTAGGCGTTAACTGTAATTCTCCTTGAGTTCTTCAAGTCGAACCTCGATTTTGTCGGCGACAGAAAACACAAACGCATTCCGCACTTTTCTTTGGATCAGCAGCTGCATTTCCGCTAATCGCAGCAGATCAGTTCTAGCAGTTGGATAAGATATTTGATGTGACGTTCTGTGCCTTTCGATCGTGTAACTGGCGTTTGGGTTTCGCAAAGCGTGGGAGATGACGGCCAGCTGTCTGTGGTTGAATTGATTCGACAGCGCGGAGCTACCTAGTATTTCCTCGACGGATCTTAGCTCTCGGGCTTTTCTCGCGAGATACTTTTGGAGACTTTCGATAGCCCTTACAATCACCCGGAGATTGAAATCCAGGAAGTACGTTAAATCGTTGTCATCTGTTTCTGAGTAAAGATACGCGCGTGCATACTTGATGGGACCACTCTTGATTATCGTTGAGATCGACACATACTCCATCATCCAATAGTCGTGTTTGGCCATCGACCAGTAGAACAACGCGCGCGCCGTTCGTCCGTTCCCATCTACGAACGGATGATCATATCCAATCATGAAATGGAGAATTATTGACCTAACGACTGGATGCAGGAACTCTTCTTGGTTCACCGTGGAGTTTGCGAACGCGCACACACGCTTGATCCTCTCCTCGAGTTCGTTGGCTTTTGGTGGCTCGTGCAAAATTGTGTTGTCGCGCGAGTCATGAACGGCGATGTCTTCACTATCGATCCTGAGTCTTCCAGCCGCGCCCGGATCATCCAACGTTTCGCTCGTCACGATCCGATGAAGATCTAAAATAATCTCCTTGGACAACGGCTCATGCGCTACCTCTCTCACGAAGTTCATCGCTCGATAGTTGTTGAATATCATCCGCTCACCCTTATTTCTCGGTTGGCGCTGTTCTCTGAGCATCGCCTTCGCCACTTTATGTGTAGTCGAAGCGCCTTCCAGCTGGCTTGACGTGATGGCCTCTTCGATGAGTGAGTTAACGAGATAGCGATCCCGTGACGCCGGATTCGTCACGTCTGCCGCGAACTGGACGCGACCCGAAGCCTGCTGGTCTACTTCGTGAAGTTTTTGATTGAGCGGATCAGGTATCCAGTAAACGAAGGGTTCGTTGGATTTCGTCCAGAGGGGCAGTTGCCTATAGTTGTTCCACCGCCGGAGCTTCTTCAAGTACCACCACTCTTTGTGGCTGGATATTCCTTCCGGCAGCGGCTTGTATTTCAAGGCCTCCCAGTGAAGGTACTCGGATTCAAGATCTTTACCTAGATCGGACGCAATGAGCTGAAGCAGATTTCCCGCAAGCTCTTGTTTTTCATGACCTTTATCGGAGGCTAGTGCCTTTTGAAATGGCTCTGGTGTTTCGGGAATCCGCACGGTTCATAAACACACTATAGATTTCTCTAAAATCTATAGTACGTGCCCGTGACGCCAAATACTATAAACTTTCTAGGTATTTATAGAGAATCTATAGCCAAAGTCGTTTCGCTAGAGTTTTTTTAGGGACTTGTAGGGGGAATTGGCGTCTTCTGTCGGTGGGCTTTCTGCTCCACCGCCGGGCTAACGCCGCGAGTTCGACGGCGCGGAAGGCGAACGCCTTGGTATTTTCAATGAAACCTGTGACGCGGATGAGGTGTTGCCGCGCGCGCTCGACTACGCTCGGAACCTGATCGCCACCGTGGCGCCTGGATCGCTGAAGTAGACGCGCTGGCAGGTGTATCGCGATTTGCACCGTGATGCGGCGAGCGCGGTGGACGAATCGGAGCGATTGGTACGCGACATGATGCGCGAAGCGGACTATGCCGAGGGTGTGGCGGCGTTTCTGGGGAAGCGCACGCCGGTGTGGCGGCGACGATGAACGATTCGATGCCCATCGCTGAGGCGCGTGCGGTTAACGAGCGGTCATCGAGCTGCTAGAATCGCCTGAGCG
The DNA here is from genome assembly GCA_965216695.1 of Candidatus Azotimanducaceae bacterium. Taxonomy (GTDB): domain Bacteria; phylum Pseudomonadota; class Gammaproteobacteria; order Pseudomonadales; family Azotimanducaceae. The sequence goes on from OZ244212.1 coordinate 2,681,184, forward strand.
TCAACGGTAGGTTTCGACCCCGGTGCGGCACAACTCGCACGAATGACGCTTCCTCCTCGATCGGCAGTCCGTGATTTCGCGGCCCCGGCGGGACTGACTCCCGCGCCTAATTCATTTTGTTGGAGAAGAACATGCTCGATTTCCGAGTACGTAAACGTGTGTCTGAACTCACGCCGAGTAAACGCTTGGTCCTCTTTGTCGATCTCGTTGGGTTTGCCCGCTGGATCGATCGATTACCGGACGAGGTACACGTGTTTGCCTTCCTGGACGATTACTACAGCTTGTGCGATGCGGCGTTTTCGGCGCATGGCGGCGAACTTGTGAAACACTTGTGGGATGGTTGTGTCGGGGTATTCGATGCGGATCAGGCAACCGCTGCGCTCGCGGCGTACCGAAGCATCGAATCGAGTCTACCGGCGTTTCAGACTGAGTATGGTTTAACCGATCTTCGGGTGCGCGGTGGCGCACACGTTGGCGACGTGCTGGTGGCTGAGTTCGGTTCCCGGCGACTGCGGGATGCGCTCGGCAAGGGAATTGCGACCGCGATTGCGCAACAGGGCCGCGGACTCGTTGTCACAGAGCCGGTTTATCGGAGTCTGCCCAATCATGCGCGTAGCGGTTGGAAGAAAGAACGCAGCCCAGCGGTGTATCGCGCGGCGTCCTGATCGCTACTGGAACTCCACATGCAGCAGCGGGGCCGCTGCCGGCACACCATTGAATGCCTCCGCCGTCCGCAGCCCCGACCCCGACACCAGGATCACCAGGCTCGAGCCGCTGTTCCAATCCCCGCGATTCACGATCTCCTGAATCACCGCGGCAATGTTCGGCGTGCGCTGGTCTGGCCCTGCGTCGCCGACGGTCGCCCAGTAGGGCACAGACCAGTTGACGGCGCTCGAGGTGACCGCGCGGCTGCTCAGATTGAACGTGCTGGCCGCGAACGCGTCGGCGTCGCCGGTGGCCTGGCCGCGCAGAATCAGATTCGTGGTTTGTGGATACACTTCGTCAACCGTGAACTGAATCCACGCGTTGCTGACGGTGGCGCCTTGTGGGATCGCGAGCCCGGTGAAGCGCATGCCAACGAGTTGTTCGCCGCCGGCGTCGATCAATTCGAGGTCACTGGAGGTAAGCACCACCGCGCCGGTGGCTACGCGCTCCTCGGCGTCGTCTTCAGTGGCGTTGACGCGCGCCTCCACGATCTGCGCCGAGCCGTCGGTTACCGTCCACGAGAACGTCTCGCTGTCGGTGGATTGTGCGTCCGCTACAGTTACGGTCACGCTGAACACGCCGGTTTCGCTCAGCGTTCCGGCGAGGGTGCCGGTGCTCGGATCGATGCTGAGGCTCGCAGGTAGACCGCTTGCGGAGTACGTCAATGGATCGCCGTCGGCGTCGGTCGCGGTGATCGGCAATGATACGGCCTCGCCCAGCTCGCCATTCTGGTTGCCGGGATTGCTGAGCACTGGCGGCGTGTTGCCGCCGCTTGCAACCGTGTATTCGATATACAGCTCGGGGGCTGCGGAGGGGTCCCCGTTGAACGACTCGGCGGTCTGTGTGCCGGTGCCGGTCACCAGCAGCACCAGCGCATTGCCCGACTGCCAGCCGCTGCGCGCGAACACTTCGTCGAGCACCGGGGCAAGATCCGGGGTTCGCTGTGCGGGCCCAGCCTCGCCAACGGTCAACCACGGGCCTGGCGACCAGGATACCGACGCGCTCGTTGTGAGCCGGTTGGTCAGATCGAATCCGTTGCTGGTAAAGCTCGCTGCGTTGTCCGTGCGCTGGCCGCGGATCTCCAGGTTGGTAGTGGTGGACGATGGCTCGTCCACCTGGAACTGGATGTACGCGTGCGTGACCGTTGCGCCCTGGGGTACGCCGACGTCTGCAAAACGCATGCCTACCGTTTGCACGTTGCCGTTGTCGGTCGTCAACTCGAGGTCGCTGGATGTTAGCGTTACCGATCCGCTCGGGCGTTCCTCCGCGTCATCTTCGGTGGCGCCGACCTGGGTTTGGACGGCGTTGGCCTGGCCAGAGGTGACTGTCCAGTTAAACGCGACTGAGCGTTGGGCCGAACCGTCGCTCACCTGCACAGTAACCGGGAATACGCCTACCTCGTTCAGAGTGCCGGTGATACGCCCCGAGGTTGCGTCGATCGTCAGATCCGCCGGTAAACCGTTTGCGGTGAACGTCAGCGGATCGCCGTCCGCATCGTTCGCGCTGATGGTAATGTCCGCGGTTTCTCCGATCACGCCGCTCTGGTCGCCAGGTGACGAGATGGTTGGTGGTGTGTTGCCGCCGCCGGATGCCGTGTACTCCACGTGCAGGCGCGCCACCGCGCTAACGTCGCCGTTGTAAGACTCCGCCGCGCGGCGTCCGGTGCCGGTGATCAGCACTGCCATTGCGTTGCCGTTGACCCAGTCCGCTCGGTCGACCACGTGCTGGATCAGCGCGGAGATGTCGGGGGTGCGCTGGTCGACACCGGAGGCGCCGACGCTCGGCCAGGTGGCGGGCACCCACCCGACGGAGGGCGTGCGCGGGCGGCTCGAGATGTTCAGCGCGCTCGCAGAGAACGAATTCGCGTTGCCTGTGTCCTGCAGGTGAATGTTCAATGAGGCCAGATCGGTCGAAACTTCGTCCACCGTAAACTGCACCCACGCCGCGGTAATGGTGGCTCCTGGGGGCACGTTCACGCCGGCGAAGCGGATGCCGACCCATTGCGCGTTGCCTTTGTCTTCGGAGAGTTCCAGATCGCTCGACGTGAGGCTCACGCCGCCGGCGGGCGCTTCTTCGGCGTCGTCGGCGGACGCGGCCACGGATACGTCCACCGAGCTGGCGTTGCCTTGGGTCACGGTCCAGGTGAACGACTCGGAGTCGCTCGACTGGCCGTCGGACACCGACGCGGTTACCGAATACGTACCCGCGGCAGTCGCAGTTCCGCTGATCGTGCCGGTCGAGGCATTCAGCGACAGGCCGGGCGGAAGGCCGCTGGCACCGAACGTCAACGGATCTCCGTCGGGATCGGATGCGGACAGCGTCAGGCTGTCGCTCTGGCCTTCGATTGTCGATTGCGCCCCCGGATTGGCGAGCGTGGGCGGCGAATTGACGGAAACGGTCTGCACCACCCAGTCGAACGTTGCGCTCGCGATACCGCCGCGACCATCGTTGACGGAAACCGTTGCGGTATAGGTGCCGGGCAGCGTCAATGTGCCTTCGATCAGCGTTCCGTTCAGGCTCGTGCCTGGGGGTAATCCCGATGCGCTGTACGTCAGTGGGTCGCCGTCCGGGTCGGATGCGTTGATCGGTAGCGAAACGGCGTCCCCTTCGTTGTTCGTCTGGTTGCCCGGATTGGTGATTGTGGGTTGTCCGTTTGCGCTCGGTTGCCCTTCTGCGTCGTCGAGTTGCGTCAGATACGCTGCAACGTCCGCGCGTTGCTGGGCTGTTAAGCTGATCGACGTGTGCGCGGCAATGGCATCTTCGATCGACGGCGCTGAGCCATCGTGCAGATACGGCGCGGTTGTCCACAGACCTTTCAGCGTCGGGGTGTCCAGACCGTCCAGCGGCGCACCGATCCGTTGACCGCTGGCCGCGGTGAGCGTGCCGATGTCGTGCCGCACATCCAGCGCGCTGTCGGTGAAGGCGGCGCCGCTGTGGCAGCTGCCACAGTTTTCGTCGGCGAAAGTGTTGCGTCCGGTTTGCGCCTGCGACGTCAATGCGCCGCCGGATTTGTGCGGGCTCGCACCGACGCTCGAAAGGGAACCGACGTACGCGGCCAGCGCATCCAGATCGGCGTTGATCCCCGCTTTCGGGTCGCCCAGCGGATCGCTGCGTGTACCGGCGTTGAACTGACCGTTGGTCATCAGCCCGGTGCCGCCGGCGAAGCTGCGGATCTGGCCCTCGAAGTCCTGAATCTCGTCGAAGTTGCCGGTCCAGTGCACGGGTCCGTTGGTGGTACCGCCCTGGCCGATCAGGCTGGTGGTGTTGCGCACGCCCTCGCCGAACTGCGTGAAATCCCAGACGCGGCCGTCGCTGTCGCCTTCGTTGTGGCAGCTTGCGCAGCTCATGTACGACTCGAGCGCAAGCCGCGGATCCAGCGCATCGAAGAAATGCTGTTTGCCGAGCAACACGTTCGAACTCAGCGTCTCGCTTGCTACGGTGCTGATCGTCGCAAGCGTCGTCTGCGTGATCGACCCGGCGTTGATCAGATCCGACAGGTCATGCGCGCTCACCGTGCGATCCAGGTAGTTGTGCACGAAGAGTGTCTCGCCGTCTGCTGCCATTACCAGGCCCTGCGGGGCGCGGCCGGACGCAAAACGGAAGAGCTCCTCGCCGCGGTAGGCGTCCACCGCGGCGATCATGCGGTTGCCCTCAAGCGCGACGAACAGATACGCGCCCACCTGATCGAACGCCGCGGCGCTTGCTACGCTCGCGTTGTCGTGATCGATACGCCCGGCAACCGATGACGCGTTGTTCGAAAGGTCGATGTGCGAACTTATCGCGCGCACCGTGTGATCGTGATCGAGGCTCGCGCCGTTGCGGAGCTGGCCGGTCAGTACGTTGTCCTGTTTGGAAGGCACCCAGGCCTGCAGCCCGTCCGGTGATATCACCGCGGTACGAACGTAGTTGGGCAGTCCCGGCCCACCGTGCTCGGACACCTGGGCATTGGAATGTTCCAGCACGATCGTTTCCGTGACGGTTTCGTTGGCAGTGCTGATGACCAGTACCTCGCCGCCCACCGGGTTGCCGCCTGACGTCAACGAGGGTGACGCACCGTCTTCGCCGGGCAGCGGCGGAGTGATGAAACGGCTGGCGAGCAGGGTCTGTCCGTCCGCGGTCACCGACAGGTGCCGGACGTTGCCACCGGCGTCGATGCTGCTCACGGTTGCGCCGCTGGTAGCATTCAGCACCAGAATCTGGCCGGTCGCGGTCAGCGACATGTAGGCGGTGCCGCCCTGCGGATTGAATGCGAGCGCGTGCGGTGCGGAACCGGGTGTGAATGTCTGGGTGCCGATTGCGGCCAACGTGGTGGTGTCGAGCCGCGTCAACCGGGCGCTGTTTTTGCTCACTACCCACACCTCGCCGGCCGGACTCAACGCCAATGATGTCGGGCGGCCGGGTACCGCGATCTCGGTCACCTTCGACAGCGTGTCCGCGTTGATCACCGTTACGGAGTCGTTGTCCGGGTTTACGTTCCAGACGCGGTTGGCGCCGGTAACGTTCTCGAACACAATCGTGCTGTCGGCGGTGGGGGCGACTGCGGTCAGCGGCTCGTGAATGGCTTGCGTGAACGTGCGCGATGTTTGCTCAAACGCGTTCCGGACCGTCACCGTTACCAGGTACATGCCCGAATCCGTGTACGTGTGGCTCGCGGCGCTCGTCGTCGTAAACGGCGTTGCTGCGGTACCGTCGCCGAACAACCAGCTGTACTCCAACGGTCCGGTGCCGGTAGCGCTCGCATCGAAACTTACCAGCGTGTTCACTTCGGCCGGCTCGGAGTTGATGGGTGCGATTACGATCGGGTCCGGTGGCGCTTCGACCGTCCAGTTGAACGTGGCACTGTCCATAAGCGCGCCGTCGCTGACGGTCACCGTCGTCGTGTGGCTGTTGGCCGTGGTGGCGGTACCGCTGATCTCTCCGGAGACGGGGTCGATGCCGAGTCCGGCGGGTAGGCCGCTGGCGGAGTAGGTCAGCGGATCGTTGTTCGGGTCACTCGCACTAATGAACAGACTCACCGTGTCGCCTTCCGTCGTGGTCTGGTCGCCGGGTGAGGTGACTTGGGGCGGGAAATTCTGCGCGGCGACCTGCCACGTAAAACTCTCGCTGTCCGAGAATTCGCCGTCGCTCACGGTAACCGTTGTTGCGTACGTGCCGGCGGTGGTCAGCACGCCGGAGATTACGCCCGTGGCGGGGTCGATGCCTGCGCCGGGCGGTAGGCCGGTGGCAGAGAACGTCAGCGGATCAGTGTTCGGGTCGGTCGCGGTGAGCGCGAGACTTACGTTGTCTCCAGTGGTATCGGACTGGTTGCCCGGGTTGGTCAGCACCGGCGGCTGGTTTTCCGGAACGATGGTCCAGGTGAGCGAGACCGAGTTGCTCAAAGCGCCATCGCTGACGTGCAGTTGCGTTGCGAACACGCCGTCGGTAGTTGCGGACCCGGTGATAACGCCGGTGGCGGGATTCAACGTGAGACCCGGTGGCAGGTTGATGGCAGTGAACGTCAGTGGATCCGCATCGGCGTCGAATGCAGACAATACGAGCTCGACGGCGGTGCCCACGTCGTCGCTGCGCGATCCCGGATTAGTTAAAACGGGGGAATTGTTGGACGCGCCGCCGCCGCCGGTGGCCCGCAGCACGGAATCGGGAATGGGCGTTTTCGTTATGCCTGGCCCGGCGTAGCTCACCGTGAGTGACTGGCCGCCGCCGCGTTCAAAGAACGTCACCGTAATGTCGTGTTCGCCGGCGCTCAGGCTGATGCTGCCGGATTGTTCCTGCACCGCGTGCAGCCCGTCGTTGTCGACGACCATCGCGCCGTTGATGAACAACTGACTGCCGTCGTCCGATGCCGTATAGAAGGTATACGTCCCGCCGGTGTCGATCACGATGCGCGACGTGAAGCGGAAGCCGAAGTTGTCGTCCCGCAACCGGGGGGCGATGGAAAAGTTGGTGGTGGTGCCGGTCGTCACCGGCGTCAGCGCGTCAAAATCCGGGAGCAGATCCCAGGTGCCTTCGTAGTACTCGTAGTCGACCCCGGTGCTCGCGATCACCCAGTCGAACGTGGTCGACGCGTTGCCGTGCGTATTGTCGGTGACGGAAATCGTGGTCTGAAAGGTGCCGGTTGCGCTCGGAATGCCGTGCACGATTCCGCTCGCTGCGTTGATCGAGAGCCCCGGTGGGAGTCCGGTGGCCGAGAACGCAAGCGTGTCGCCGTCCGGGTCGGACGCAACGACGTTCACGGCTACGTGCTCGTCCGTATCGTTTGTAAGCGTGGCCATCTGTTTGATCGTGGGCGGACCGCTTGCCGAGCCCTGGCTCGACACGCGGAGGATCTTTGCCACAGAGGGCGTGCCCTGAGCGTTCAGGCCGAACAGCATCCAGTAACCGGGCGTCAGCACATTGGGGTTGCTGTGCAGAGTCAGCGCGTATTCACCGGCGGATGCTTCGGTGTGGTTTACCTTCAGGTAACGGAGATCGGAGTTCACGCCGTGCGTGGTGGACGACATCTTGATCAACGAAAAGTGCGTAAGGCCGGCGCTTCCCGAAACGTCGATTGTCTGGCCGACGGTTACCACGCCGGGTACGGACAGCAGCACCGGGCGGGACGCCGGACTGCCGTCCGCGTTGAACAGGTAGGGCGGCGAATACACCTGGCTGTCCTGGTGATCGGCCGAGCAGTTGCACAGCCCGCCGCCGGCGGACAGCACTCGCCCGTCCGTCATCAGCAGCGCAATCGAATGGTAGTTGCGCGGCACGGACATCGCCGCGCCTTCGCGAAATTGTTGGGTCTGAGGGTTCCAGAGTTCGACCGGGAAAACGGAACCGTTGTCGCTGAATTTTTCGCCGGACGTGTTGCCGCCTACGACCAGCACTTCGCCATTGGGTAGCGTCACTCCGTTTTGAAACTTGCGTGCGTGCACCATGTCGCCGATCTGCGTGATCTGCGGGGACGGTCCGTTCAGATCGATCGTCATCGCCTTGGCGCTGCTGGTCAGCGTACCGCCGTTGATCCAGCCGCCCGCGGTCAGCAGCTTGCCTTCCTCGTACATGACGGTGGTGCCGTGTTTCGGGTACCAGGCGGTCATCGTCGCCACCTGCTGCATGGACCCGTTGCCGCTGGTGTCTATGTAGTGCATGTCCGGCGTGGGACCGGAGTGGAAGATGCGGCCGTCGGGGGCAAGGTGCATCAGCGGCCACCAGTTGCGTTCGCCGTGGCCCGAGTAGTTCAGAATCGGCTCGTCGAAATCCAGGTTGCCGAGCAGGTTCCACGAGTTGTTGCCGTTCCACAGCTCCGCGGTATCACCGCCGCCGGAACCGATCGTCGTCATGATCGTGCCGTCTGCCAGGGCGACGGACGTCGGATACCATCGGCCACGGTTCATGTTGGGCAGCACTTCCCAGGTGTTGGTTTCCGGGTTGAACGTGCTGGTCCACGGACTGTTGCCTTGATTTCTGCCGCCGCTCACGAACACCTTGCCGTCTTCCAGCATCACGTGGTGCGAGCAGAACATGTCGTGGGAGGGGTGCGGAATTTCCGTGAATGCGTTGGACTGAGGGTCCCATACGGCGGTGTAGGTGAACTCCGGCCCGGAAGGAAACGATGTGCGCTCGTTGGACGCCCACGCGACGATGCGGCCGTCCGGCAGATTGGCGCCGGACACCGGTATCATCGGCCACTGCGTGACCGGACCCCATGCGCCGCCGTCTTCCGGGTCTTCCGGTGCCGTCCAGGCAGGTGCGCTGATGAGCGTCCCAACCAGAATGGTGGCGAGCATTTTCGTTAGCTGTGCTACCGCGTGTCCTGCGCGCGTGGCCCGTTTTCTCGCGAACGAGCGCATATCTTCCGTGTGATCTCCCAGATGCGCCCTGATTATCGCCTGAATGGCACTGGGAAATGCAAGAGAATTGCAACCACGGGTTTCAGCAGGGCGTGGCGGATCCAGGACGCAAAAGTGAGATTTGGGGCGTCAGGCGTCGGGCGTCGGCCGGTTGGGCTGGCGTTTGCGGGTACGCAGCACTGTGGCGCATTCATCCGAACACCAGCGGGCACCAGCGTAGGGAATGTATTCGCCGCCGCAGGCAGCGCACTTTCGGATGGTGGGGCGCTCGGTTCGAGTGAGCGGGGCGTCGCCGCGCTCCCGCGCCGCAATCACGTCAGCCAGGCGGGCGTTGGTTTTGAGCATGCGGCGAAAGTCGCGGTCGCCGATGTCCAGCAGTTCCAGAGCCGTGCTCACGGACAGGCGCGGCGAACGCAGCAGCAGTACGAGCGCCCGTTCCGCGAGCTGTTCCGGGGTTTCGATGTCGCCGGCGGCATGGCTCATTGCGTTGGCTTATCCGGAGCAGTGGGACAGGTGGCAGAGTCTACGAGGCGCATCGGGGTGTTGCCAGCGCACGCACGACAAAAAAGGACCGGGATCACAGCGCCGCGGTGCGATTGCCGCGCGCCCATACGGCGACCGGTTGATTGAGGGTCGCCAGGTTTTCCAGCGGATCGCCGTCTATTAACAGCAGGTCAGCGGCAAGGCCGACGCGAATCCTTCCGGTTATCTCGGCGATACCGATCGCGCGTGCGGCGCCGTAGGTTGCCGAGCGCAGTGTTTCCGCCGGCGACAGCTCGGCGATGCGCGAGAAGACCGCCAAAGCCTTCGGTAGGTCGTGATGAAACACGCCGGGAATTCCCGCATCCGTGGACGCGGCGAATGGAATGCCCTTTTCGATCATTGCGCGGTATGCGGTACGCATGCGGTTCAGAACGTTGCCGGTCTTGCTGTCCAGCATGCGCTGCCAGCCAGCGTTAACGGTTGGGGATACCCAGATCCCTTGTTGTTGGATCACGTCGGCAACATCGTCCTGATAGTCTGACCCCCAGCCATGCTCGCCTACCCAGGAACAGTGCTCGATCGTGTTCACGCCGGCTTCAGCAGCGCAGCGGATACCCTCGGTACCGTGACAGTGGGCTGCCACCGGCAACGCATGCTCGTGGGCCCGATCTACGATGGCGGTGAGCGTCGCGGTATCGAATTGCGGGCGCAATGGGTCAGAGGTTTTGGTGAATCGTCCGCCGGTCGCCATAACCTTTATCAGGTCGACGCCGCGGGCGCGCTGGCGATCCATCACGTCGTAGGCAGCCTCCAGGTTCTGTGCGACGCCGCCCCAGAAGTGACAGTGGCCATCCGGGCTCGTGATTGGTTGGCCGGCGCACAGCAGCCGCGGTCCCGGGTATTCGCCGCGATCGATTGCGTTGCGAACCGTAATTTCGGCCCAGCGGCCTCCGCCCAGGTCACGCGCGGTGGTAATGCCGGCGGTAAGCATACGTTGAGCGCGTTCGGCCATACGCGGGATCGGTCTCGGATCGTCGAACGCTGGGGGCTTGCTGTTGTCGGGGTCCAGTTCGAGATGCACGTGGGCGTCGATCAACCCGGGCAGTAATGTGGTGCCGGGATGAGACTCGATTACTACATCCGAGGCGGGTGTCGCCAGGTCAGCGGCGTCTCCGATTGCAGTTATGCGCCCCCGCTGAAACCGGACTGCGTCGGCGTCGATGGAGCGTTCCCCGTCCCATATGCGCACGCCGGTTAGAACGGTCGCCGATCCGGTCATTACTGAACTCCACGGGAGAAGCGGCCAGTATCGCAGTTGCGGACCCGGATCGCGAAACGGGGGGTATGTCGGTGCTCGTTGCGCGCGAGCTCAGTCGCGGTACGCGAGCGTCTGTTGGACGTGGTCCAGGTGAGCAACTGCGGTCGCGAGATCAGCTTCCAACGCCGGGATCTCGGCTTCGATGCGCTTGCGCTCGTCCATTCGCGCCTTGATCGTCACGAAGATGTCTGCGCGTTCTTCGGCCGTCAGCACCGGGTCGATCTGGTCGGCTGCCAGTGCCAGCATGTCGGTCTCTATCGTATCGAGACGGGCGCGGTGCTTGGCCAGCGTGGTTTCCAGGTTGGCGACGTCGCTCCGGGCAAGGTACAGCTCACGACCGCGATCGTAGGCGGCAACGAAGTCGAGGCGCAGATCTTCGGGACACAGGTCCGAGTGAGAACGGCCGTTCTCGCCCAGCGCAAAGCCGTTGTCTGCTCGGCAGTACTGTCTGACGCCATCGCGCCAGCCTGCCATGTACAGTTCCCGGTGCGGAATAATGCCGAACTTGCCGCAGGCATCCTGGTAGCGGAGTAGAGCGCTGCTCGCTACGCCGGCGCTTCCGTCGCGGAAGCCCACCGTTTCCCAGTCTCCGGCGACGCATTGATTCTCTGTGAGTGCGCGGCTGGCGCAGCCGAAAGAGAGAAGAGCGATGGCGACGACGAACGTCCCTGTGGTCAAACGGCGCATGAGCAGACTCTATCCTGTGATCGCCCGAAACTACCTGATCCGGCCAGACGGTTCTTTGAAGGGGCGCACAGGATTTCGAAATACGTACGTCAATCCTCGGGAATCACTACCGTCGCGCTACCGGTCAACGGTCGATCGCCATCGCTGCGGTGCAACCATATGTCGCAGTCGGCGAGTCGTTGGCCGGCTTCTTCGCGCACACCCGTGACCGTGCCCATCGCGGTGATGTCATCGCCGTCCAGCACCGCCTTAGGGAACGTCATGTAGATCCTGCGGATACTGGTGGGGCCGGTCCAGGCATGCAGCATGTTGATCATGTAGCTCAGCCCGAGCGGACCCTGGTTGATGGTGTGTTTACCGTAGCCCAGACGGTCGACGACCCGGCTGTCCCAGTGCACGGGGTTCGGATCACGCAGGATTGCAGCCATCGTGCGCATGCGTTCTGGGCGAACGCTCGGCATGTGCCAGTTTGGAATGGAGTCGCCTACGTTGATGTTCATAGCACGTTCCTCCGATAGTGCCAGGTAATGGTGGTCCGTGCCGCGTGGCTACCGTCGGGCTCATGCAGATCGAACTGAAACTGGATGCGATCGAAGGGGTTCTTCGGCCCCTGCTTTCGTTCGGCAGATATGATCCGGCCCGAAACGTCATACTCGAGGTCTTCCCGCAAAGCTGTGTGAAGCTCCCAGTCGTAGCTTTCGATGCCGATCGAGAAATCCGATTCCGCCTGACCAAGTGCGAACATTTCGCCGATGCTGGTACCGGCCCCGAGGATTGGCATGTGGAAGAGTGCAACCGGATGCGCCTGATCGTCGGGCAGCGGTTCGGCGCCAGTGCACTCGGTCAACAGGAAGTTCTCCCAGTGGGCAATCGTGTACTTGCCGCCGGGGAACTCGTGACCTACCAGCGCACGAATTGAATCTTCGTCGGGTATGGGGTGTCCGCTCATGGACAGTCTCCTTCAGACGCTCCGTAGACCCTGAGCCTATAAGAACGACTCAGGCAACGCCATCGGTGGCTTCGATCGCCGAACTGGGATAGCGTAAATGTTCATCCACGCAACATCCACGCAATATAGGAGAGGCAGGTGGCAACAGATTTCATCGTCGATCGAGGTGACCTGAGCCGGACCTCCGTGGTAGACGTGCCGGCGCCGCAAGTGGGACCATCGGACGTATTGCTGCGCGTCGAACGCTTTGCGTTGACCGCCAACAACATTACCTACGGGGTGGCCGGCGATGTGATCGGTTACTGGCAGTTCTTTCCGGCGGACGGCGACTGGGGTCGGATTCCGGTGTGGGGTATCGGGCGCGTGGAAGAGAGTCCGCTTGCGGACCTGCCTCCAGGAACGCAGGTGTATGGCTACTTTCCGATGTCGGAGTACCTCTTGGTGACGCCGGAGAACGTTTCACCGCGTGGGTTTGTGGACGCAGCCGAACACCGCGCCGCGCTTCCGGCGGTGTACAACCATTACAGCGTGATGAACGAGGCGAACGGCTTCGAGCCGGCGTACCAGAATCACTACATGATCTACCGGCCGCTTTTTACCACCAGCTTCGTACTGGACGACTATCTGGAAGACAACGATTTTTTTGGTGCCGACAACGTGCTGCTTGGCAGCGCGTCCAGTAAAACTGCGTTCGGGCTGGCGTATCTACTGCATGCGCGCGGTAACGTGCGTGTTGCGGGCCTGACATCGGCAGCCAACGCATCGTTCGTCCGTGACCTCGGTCTGTACCACGATGTTTTTGCCTACGACGACATTGAGTCGCTTGAGCGCCGCAAGACTGTCTACGTTGACATGGCAGGTAACCGCGACGTGCTCGCGCGGGTTCACCAGCACTACGTGAACGATCTGGTCGCGAGTTGCGGCGTTGGCATCACGCACTGGCAGGCGCGCGACGGCGCCGACCCGAGCACGTTGCCGGGCGCGAAACCCACGATGTTCTTCGCACCCGCGCAGATCGCCAAACGTCAGCAGGAGGAAGGTGCCGCGGCTTACCAGGCCCGTATCGCCGAGGCAACAAATCGGTTTCTTGCCGACGTGGATCAGTGGGTGACGATTGAGGAATGCCCGTTTGCCGACGTGGCGCAGGTTTACGCGAAGGTGCTGGCGGGCGCGCAGCCTGATCGCGGTTATGTGGTGACGCTTACCTGAGCGCAGCGTCGAGCAGGTCCGCGCCGCCGAGTGCCGCACCCTTTACGTCCCGAACCGCGTATGCGGGCGTAACGCATTCCGGCTGTTCGCCGGGCGCGCCGCCGGGTGTGTAGTAGCCCAACGCATACTGCCCCATGGTGTAGCCGAGCAGGTTCTGCAGTTCCTCCGAGAACGTGGCCGCCACATCCGGCGGGCAGGAGAGGTACTGGTTTTCTTCCTGTCGCAGCCAGCCGAGCGTGTAGGTCAGGTTAGCGCCAATGCGATCCTCGGATGACCGGTTCTCGCCGCCGCCGTGGAACACACTGCCGGTGTAGAACAGCACGGACCCAGCCGGCATGGTGGCCTGGCAGATTTCTGAAGGTTCGGCCTTGCGCTTGTCCGGCCAATCGATGCTGCCGGGTACGAGCTGGGTCGCGCCGTTTTCTTCGGTGAAATCCGTGATCGCCCAGATGGTGTTGAATTGAGGTTCCACGTCTTTCAGGTGCTTGCCCCACGCCCAGCGGTCGCGATGGATCATCTGGCTACCCTGGCCGGGTTTCAGACGGATGATCTGAGTCAGGTGCAATTGAATCCGCTCACAGAACGGCGCGAGAAATGCGTTGGCAGCGGCGAGCACACCCGGGTGGGTAACCATCGCGCGCGCCTGTGCGGAACGCGCAACCAACGCGCCGGTGCGAGTTGTGGCGCGGCCGCTGAAATCGTCCGCACCGTCGTCGGTTGCATTCATGTAGGGGTCGAGCTCGGTTCGAAACGCGCCGAGCTCTTCCGCAGTCAGTACGTCTTCCACGATGGCGGCGCCGTCCCGCCGAATCGCAGCCAGCAACGTATCGGTTTCAGGCATGCCGGTGAAACGCTGCAGTGATGTCATGATGATACCTCGCGAATCGTTGAACCCGTCGTGTCTGTCGCGTCTGTCAGTAGTTCTCGGGCACCCAGTTGCCGTGAAACCCTGCAGGAACCCGCACCGGCAGGTGAATGCGTGCCACGGGCTCCGCATCGAATGCCCGCGCGTCGATGACCACCACTTCGCTGGTGTTGGTCTGTGGCCGGTACACGTAGCTCAGCACCCAGCCGTCGTCTTCGGCGGCACCGCTGGGATCTCTGACGAATACCGGTTCGCTCCCCTGGCCACCGTTCAAATCGTGGTAAGAGGACGTATCGCGTTCCAGGTCGTATTTGATGAAGCCCGCAGCCACCGGCTGGCCGTTGCCGAACGCGGCCCCGTACCCGTAGCGGGCTTTCAGGCCTACACGTGTGTCGCAGACACGTGGAAAGTCGACCATGCGGTCGTCGAGCTGAGTTTCGGTGACGGTCCTGTTGCTCTGATCGATCTCCCAACGGTACAGCATGGGCGGTGCGCTCGAGCCGGGTTTCATTACGTCCTCCATTCGGCACACGTGCAGCACGATCGTGTCGCCGTCTTCGTACGCATTGAGCGGATGAAACACGTAGCAGGGTTCGATCTCGTACCACGTGACGTCGCTGTCCGAACCGTTACGCGGCATCACGCCCAGGCGAGCGCCGTAGGATTCGTCCCAGACCACCGGCAGACCGGACGTGGCGATACCTTCCAGATTCCAGACTGCGGGAAGGTCCATGAAGATCACGTGATTGCGCGTCACGTTGAAGTCGTGAACCATTGTGGCGCCTTTCACGGTAATGGGCTCCACCTGCAGCATTGTGCCGTCGGCCGATGTCCGGTGATAGGTCAGGTACGGCGGCGTCATGCCATACCCGAACGACAGCAGCTCGCCGGTCTCGCCGCAGGTTTTCGGGTGGGCGGTCATTGCACCCGCGAGTTTGCCGTCGAAGTTGTGCGGACCTACGGTTTCGAGTTTCTCGTCTACCTCGTACGGCCAGTGGCCCTCTTCCAGGGCTAGGATCTTGCCGGCGTGGTGAATGATGTGGGTATTGGCGGCCGACTTGGTCATGTCGCCGAACGCGCTCATGATGTCGGCATCAGGGTCCAGAAACAGCGACGTGCGGACGTAGCGGTTGCGATACCAGTTGGCTTTGCCGTCGCGAATCTCGGTGCCGTGCAACATGCCGTTGCCCAGAAACCAGTGTGCAGACCATCCGGACTGAGGGTTGGCGCCGTTACGCAACAGTCGCCCGTTCAGCGCCTCGGGAATGGTACCGGTTACTTTCAATTCCGTTTCCGTAACCTCTTCGAAGACCGGGGCAAAATTGTCTTTCAACCAGAACGGGGTTTCTTCGGCGGCTTCACTCATAATGGTTGCTCCATGGATGCTTGCGTAGATGCGTCGTTGGCTTCAGAGATTCCTTAGCCAAGATGATGACACGCTGCGTTATCGTTGGGTAGCGACGCCCGGAGGCCATCGAGCCTGTCAGGTGTTCAGGTCGACGCGGATGTATGCGCGCTTGTGGTAGCGGCCGGTGAGGCGCGCACCGGCATCGGCGATGCGCATGCCAACAGGATACTTGCGACGCAATGCGCCGAGGGCGCGCGCGATTTCGCCTGGATCGTCGATCAGGACCGCTGTAGCGTCACGCCACGCGCCTCGGAGCCGGCCGCGCACGTCACACACGGCCACCTGCGCGCGGTTGCTGTTGCGCAGGCGTTTCACCTTGCCAGCGTCGGCGGCCGAGAACACATACAGGCTGTCGTTTTCGGGCGCACACCACACGGGCGTCGCAACCGCCGCCCCGCTTCGGCGGTATGTCGCGAGGCTGACGTACTTCGCCGATCCTAGTTCGTCGTTCAAGGGCGTGTCTGCGTGTCCGGACGGTGGTCAGCTGCCGGACGTGTTGGACAGGTAGTCGTGTAACGTTTCGTGGAAGAAACGCACACGCGTTTCCTGCGCAGCCATAAAAGGTTCCTGATAGCCGCGCGACCGCCAGCCGGCCCGCATGCCTGCGGTGAGTTGCCAGTCCTGGTAGACGACCTGGTCGAACAGATCCTGAACGCCGGCCCCATCGTTGTAGTCGCGGTAATCGTATTCCGCTTCCTCCAGCGGTACTTCCTTGGTTGCGGTGCGTTGCACGTACGACGACTGACCGTGGACCGGGTAGGCAAACACCCACAGGTCGAAGAAGCATTTCTCCGGGTCGTCGGGGTGCGGCTCCCAGCGAAAAAACGCCACACCATCTGCGGACGCGCCGAAGGCGATGTTCGGAAACAGGAACTGGAAAGGGCTTTCGGTTAGATCTTCGTCACTCAGGTTCTCGTAGTGCAGGTGTCCCATCTCGCGCCATCGCGCCCGCTTGGCCGCCTTCAGGTCGAGCCAACCCTGCATCACTTTCGTTTCGTAGTCCGGGTATGCGGCGGGGTCCAGGCCCCACTTTTCCAGTTCGGCGTCCCACGGGTGGGGTTCGCCGTCCGGCACCCGATCACGAAGGGAAGGGCGGCCCATCTGAATGATGCGTGCGTGGCCGCCGGGGAACATCTCGTAGCGGGACGTGAAGTGGTCCTGGTCAATTACTGCCGGTACCTGTGGGTGCACCGTGCGCGTGTGGTATGACTCGTTGAAATTGTCGCCCCAGAACTTCCAGTTGCAGTTCAGCGCCACCCGGATCCACTGCGTGCGCACCGTTTCCTCGAACCGGTGGTGCTGATAGATCTCGGGAATGGGGTGCAGGTACTCGCGCAACGACGGTGCAGCGTCATCCATGGTGTACCACACGAAGCTACCCCACGTATCCACGCGGACTTCGGCCAGGCGGACCTGATCGCACGGCGACCCCTGGGGAAAATCATCGGTGTCTGGTGCATGGTCGAGGCTGCCATCGGTATTCCATTGCCACCCGTGATACGGACAGGTGAGCGCATCCTGAGATCCGTCGGACCAGACGAGGCGCATTCCGCGATGGCCGCAGGCGTTGTAGAACCCTTTCAGCGATCCGTCGCGCTGGCGGATTACGATCACCGATTCGTGCATGAAGTCGTGCACCAGATAGTCGCCAGCGTCCGGGATCTGCTTCTCACGCCCGGCAATGTGCCAGATCTTTGACCACAGGTGCGTTTCCTCGCGGGCCATGTATTCCGGTGAGTAGTAGCGCTCGGCGGTGATGGGGTCTCCCCGCAGATTGGCCGGGTCCTTGCCGTCCATTGCGAGCGGGTGCGTAATGAAATCGTTCATGAGCCATCTCCCGGAAATACCGGATGCGTGCATCGACAACCCATAGTCTACACCAGCCTCGGCGGGCACCTGTCCCGGTGTTTCGGGGACCCGCGGCCCGTGTATGATCGGTGAAAATCCATAAAGGCGAATTAGGAGGACTCATGGCACTGGTGGACTATGCGGTGGACGGCCATATCGCGCGCATCACGTTGAACCGGCCCGATGCACGCAACGCGATCAACCCCGAGGTGGCCTGTCGGTTGGCCGATGCATGGCAGGACGTGCGGGACAACGACGCCGTGCGGGTTGCCATTCTGACGGGTACCGGCAGCGCGTTTTGCGCCGGCGCAGATCTGGGCCAGCTGATTCCGATGGTGTCCGGCACCCGCAAACCGGAGAACGAATGGGACGAGCGGGTTGCATCTGAGCCTGGGATCACCAGTCGCGCGCTGCTGCGCAACTTCGACACGGAGAAACCGGTGATTGCAGCGATCAACGGCCATGCAATCGCCGGCGGTATGGAGATTGTTCAGGGCACGGATATCCGGGTCTCGGTGCCGGAAGCCAAGTTCGGAGTGCAGGAAGTGAAGTGGGCGATCTTTCCAGCAGGCGGCTCCACGGTGCGCCTCCCGGTGCAGTTGCCGTACGCCAAGGCGATGGAGCTTTTGCTGACGGGTGATCTGATTTCCGCCGACGAAGCGCTCGAACTCGGGTTCCTGAATTACGTCACCGCAGATCCGCTGGCCAAAGCGGACGAGATTGCGGGCAAGATTGCAGCGAACGGCCCGCTCGCTGTGCGAGCAATTCGCGCAAGCGTGAAAGAATGTCTGGGCAAACCCGAAGCGGACGCGATGAAAATTGAAAGTCGTATCTCCGGTCCTGTGTTTCAGACCGAGGATGCGAAAGAAGGACCGCGTGCATTCATGGAGAAACGCGCGCCGCAGTATCAGGGCAAGTGATTTGCTGAGTCGGGCAGTTCGGTGATGCGCCACCCGGCACCACAATCGGCTGTCGGGTGGCATTGTGCATACTGCGACGGACCGGCGAGTTACGCGGACGTGTTGCGGCAGCAGCGGCGGACGCGGCCCGGACGTGTCGCGGACCCCGGGTGGGTGTGTCGTGATCCCATGTGCCGACGGCTGGCGGATCTGCGTGAGCGGTTGCCCGCGCCTGCCTTTGCGGCGGAGGTGACGTTTCAGCAGGGCCTGCGGGCAGAGCGGGCGCGACGTTCGCGCGAAGCGGACGCAGCCCGCATGGCGGTCCGTGAGCGGGAGCGGCAGGAACACGCCAATGCGCTGAACGCGCTGCTTGAGGCCGAGCCGGATCTTGCGGACAACCCGCCGATGGTGGTGGGCGTGCCCTCCGGATTGACCGGATCGGTGCCGTTAGCGGCAGATCGCATCGACCGTTACCGCGACTTTGTCCGCTCGTTGGTTGAACGATGTTTCGATGCAGACCACGCCTGGATGGACGACGAGACCGACCGGGAGCGTGACGATGACGCCGGGCTGCAAGCGGTTTGCGCCGCGATGTGTACGTTGTGCGGGGGCGGCTGTTGTTCCTTCGGCGGAGACCATGCGCATCTGAGTCAGCACGCGATGCAGCGTGTGGTGCGGCGTAATCGACAACGCAGTGTCGGGGAGATCGTGGATATGTATCTCGCCTACGTGCCACGGGAGAGCATAGCGAATTCGTGTATCAATCAGACGCGTTCGGGTTGTGCGCTGCCGCGCGAACTGCGATCGGATACGTGCAATGCATTTTTCTGCGAGGGTGTAGGCGCGTATCGGTCCCGCGCGACGGAAGGGCGCGCGCCACACCGGGTATACGTGATTCAGAGAAACTATGCTCAGATTGGCCGCTTTCATCCGGACACGCGCGCAAAGATCGTTGCGAGGCGCCTGATCGCTACGGACAGGAACGATGGTTTGTCAGAGGGCTGAGGAGAAACAAAATGACGGTTGAGGTGGCGTTGGCGGTGGACCGGGAAACGCCGTTCGAGTTTCGCAACGTGGAGCTCGAACCGCCGCGCGCAGACGAAGTGTTGGTGCGTATTGTGGCATCTGGAATCTGCCACACCGATATAGCGACGAAACAGCAGGAGCTGGGTCTGCCGTTGCCGATGGTGCTGGGACACGAAGGTTCCGGCGTCGTCGAAGCGGTGGGCAGCGGGGTACGCAACGTTGTGCCCGGAGACCACGTCGTGCTGAGTGGAGATTCCTGCGGACTGTGCCGCAAATGTCACTCCGGGCTGCCATCCTATTGTGATGAATTCGTGGAAAGGAATCTCACGGGCATGCGGGTTGACGGCTCGAGTGCGATGTCGGCCGACGGTGAGCCCGTTCGCGGGCGCTTCTGCGGTCAGTCGTCGTTCGCGACGCGTTCGATCGTGCCCGCGCGCTCGGCGATCAAAATCCCCGAGGATTTGCCATTGGAGCTTCTTGGTCCTCTTGGCTGCGGATTGATTACCGGCGTTGGAACGGTGCTGAATGCGCTGCGGCCTAAACCCGGAGATCGGATAGCGGTGTTTGGTGCTGGAACGGTGGGTCTTGCGGCTGTGATGGGGGCGAAGCTGGCGGGGTGCGCCGAGATCATCGCGGTCGATCCGGTCGAATCGCGGCGCGCACTCGCGATGGAGCTCGGCGCAACGTCGAGCCTCGATGCCACCGGTGACGTAGCGGAGGCCATCGTGTCGCGTACCCGGGGCGGCGCCGATTTTTCAGTGGAGTGTTCCGGTAACGTGCAGGCGATCGAGGCGGCAATAGCTTGCCTCGGTAGGCCCGCCTGGTCCGCGCAAGTAGGCGCGCCGCCGGTGGGCACCCAGATCGGACTGGACATCGGTGCGGTGGGATACGGGCGAGGGATTCGCGGCGTGGTACTCGGAGAGGCTGCTCCGCAAACCTTCGTGCCCTACCTCGCGGACCTGTATCGTACCGGCCGGCTTCCGTACGACCGCTTCGTGCGGTTCTATGACTTTGCAGACATCGATCAGGCAGTCGCTGACAGCGTTGCCGGAGACGTGATCAAGCCGATCCTGAAAATGTAGTGCGCCGGCTCAGTCGGCTACGCGAACGAGTTGCACCCCGAAGTTGTCGCCATTCAGTACGCGAATGAGTGCGTCCGGAGCGGAATCCAGACCTTCGGTCACGTCCTCCGCGTAGGTCAGTTCCTTCGCTTTCAACAGCGCCGCCAATCGGCGGTGCACGCTCCGGAACTGGTGCGTGAAGTTGTAGATGTAGAAACCGCTCATGGTGGCCTGCTTGTAGACCAGGTTGAAGTAGTGTTTAGGCCCGTACCAGTCCAGGTCGTTGTTGTACTGCGATGTTCCGCCGCACAGTACGATGCGGCCATCGCGTGCGACACGCTCCAGGCAGGCGTCGAGTACTTCGCCGCCCACGTTGTCGAAGTAGATGTCGATACCGTGCGGACACGCCTCGTCCAGCGCGGCGGACACGTCCTGTGTCTTGTAGTTGATCGCGGCCGTACACCCGAGTGTCTCGGTCAACCAGGCGCATTTCCGGTCGCTACCGGCGATACCCACCACTCGGCAACCCTGTAGCCGGCCGAGTTGGCAGACGATCGAACCGACGTTGCCCGCGGCAGCGGATACCACCAGCGTATCCCCTGGCCGCGGTTGGCCGTACTCACTCAGCCCTATGTAGGCGGTAGCGCCGCCCGCGCCCAGAACGTGCAGCAGCGTCGTGTCCGGAAGTCCGTGGCTTGAACCGGCGTGGGAGATTCCGGTGCCGTCGCTTACAAGGTGTGTCTGCCAGCCCATATTGCCGGTAACGAGCTCGCCCTCGGTGAAGCCGGCAGCGTTCGATGCAATCACTCGGCCAAGACCCGTGCCACGCATGACGTCGCCGATCGGGATCGGCGACCGGGTGATACCACCCGATGTGAGCGCCATTCGCAGGGGCGGGGTAAGTACCAGCCATTCCACGCGGATCAGCATCTCTCCTTGGCCCGGTACCGGAACCGCGCCGCTTTGAAGCTGAAAGTTGTCGCGCTCAACGTCGGTTGTCGGTCGCGATGCGACGGTCCAGTACTTGTGCTCGTCCACTGTTGTCTCCTTTGGGCTAGGCGCACCACTCGAGGATAGGCTGGTAGGCGTCCATCACGCGCTGGCACTCGTCCGCGGCTGCGGTCGGCAGCGAGAGTACGATACGGTTGATGCCTTTATCGGCCAGTTCGGCTACCTGGTCGGCAGATTCAGGCATGGTCAGCAGGCTGATGTCGATTTCGGAAAGTGCGCGGCCGCGCTTGGCGCACTCCTGTTCAAGGAGCGCGAGGCGATCGTCGAACTCCGGGACATGCACTGGGTACCATCCCTGTGCGTACTCGGCGATGCGCGCCATTGCCCAGGTGGACGTGGCGCCGACGTACACTGGAGGATGGGGCTTGGATACCGGCTTGGGTTCCACCCACACGGGGTCGAAATCCACAAACTCCCCATGGAATTCGGCGTCTTTCTGCGTCCAGCACGCCTGCATCGCCAGTATGTGTTCCCGGAGTACCTGCCAGCGCTTGTCGTACGCCACGCCGTGGTTCTCGAGTTCTTCGGCCAGCCAACCGGCGCCCACGCCGAACAGGAACCGCCCGTTGGACATGGCATCCAGGGACGCGACGCGTTTCGCCAGCGCAATGGGATGATGTTCCGGGACCAGGCAGATGCCGGTGCCGACTTTCAGCGACGTGGTCACAGCCGCCGCTTGTGCCAGATAGGTGAATGGCTCGTATGCTTCCCAGTAGATGCTGGGGAGATCCCCGCCCATCGGGTAGGGGGTGCGCCGCGATGCGGGTACGTGTGTATGTTCCACGACCCACAGCGAGTCGAAGCCGCGTGCTTCCATCTCCGCTGCCAGGTCGACGGCGCTCATCGAGTAGGTTGTGGGAAAGTTAGACAGACCGACTTTCATTCGTGCTCTTCCTCCGGTGCACTCAAGGCGTGGATTCACGCAACAGAAACAGCCCCTGCTCGGTGTCGCTCACCGCGAGGACGCCGCTCGTAAAAAACGGATACACGCTCCAGGCACCGTCGGTTCCGGCAGCATCGGATTGCGGCTGCGTGTCGAAGAACGCCGACTGCACCAGTGTATCGGTGGTGAGGTCGCCGAACTCGAGAATCTGCAAACCGGCACGGTAGTTCGCCTGAAACATGCGGTTGCCGACGATAAACAGATTGTGGTCGGTTGCGGTCGTGGTACCGGCATGGGAGTAAAGGTAGACCGGGTTTGCCAGGTCACTTACGTCGAACACCACGGTCTGCGTGTTCAGACCCCGTGCGGTTTCGTCCGCCTCGTCGTTCAGCACGAAGAAGCGGTGATCATCCGTGAGCCAACCCTGATGCACGAACTCCAGATTGGGATAGGTTGCGCGACTGATCTCTACCGGCGAGGCTTTGTCCTGGACGGACACGATCCCCAGATGATCCTCATTAGAGCCGAAGCATACTTCGGTGTTCTGGAAGGCGGTGTCCGGGCCCATGTACAGCACGCATTGCGCATCGTGCACGTCTGCGCCGGTTACGCAGCCCGCAAATACGGGATTTGTTGGGGTGGACAGGTCGATCATGTGGAAACCTTCACCGCAGGTATCCGTGCCTACGGCGTAAGCAAAGCCCGTGGCTTCGTTGATCGCGAGGTTGTGCGCTTCGTTGAACTCGACGTAGTCGGTGTCGGACAGGAAGTTGGTGCCTGGCGTTGCATCTCTCAGACGTGTGAGGTCAAACACCTGCATACCGTGCGCGCCCGCGCCGTCGGCGACGATGTAGGCGTGTTCGCCCAACGTTTTGATGTCCCGCCAAGGTGCACCGGTAGATCGGGTGTCGAGCTTGCCCACGATTACCGGCGCTTCCGGGTCCGAAATTTCGACGAAGACAGTACCGTCATTCACGCCCATCAGCACATATTCAGTACCATCCAGCGGGTCGGTCCATCCCCACAGGTCACTGCCGGAACCTCCGTCCAGGTCCGTGAGTGTGAGCTGCTTGGCGAGATCCAGGCCTTCGCACGCAAAACCGGCGGCCGTGCCGCCCGAGCAGCTGGCTGGTCCGGTATCGGCTGGCGGCGGTTCGGCCGGCGGGGGCGGGGCGACATTTCGCGATGAGCTGCCGGAACCGCCCCCGCAGCCCCATAGCGATGCCACCAACAACAGGACCGTGAGACCGAGTTGCCTCGGCAGCGCCGTCATGCCCTGTTCGGCAGCGCGCCGATGCCCCAGCGGATGCCTCGGCGCAGCAGTTCGTAGTACACGGGCGAGTTCCACGATCCGCGCACGACGGGAAAGATGTCGACGATCGGCTTCATATCGTGTTTACCGGCGCAGTGGCCGAGGGACAGGTACAACACTTCGCCCTGCCCGCACGGGTGTATATACATCTGCGGATGATTGTCCCGATCGGTCCCGTAGTCGGACTGAACATACCCCTGCGACGGCTCACTGTAGGAGGCTTCCAGCAGCACGGTCTGTTCGCCGAGCGGTTCGCAGTAGTAGGGTTCTTCGTCTTCCACGTCGAAATCGTCGATGCCTGCGGTAAGCGCGTGCTCGACGTCTGTTACCCGTATGTGGATGTGCTGATTGGCGGGATGGGCAATGAAGCGGCTGCCCAGCAGGCGCATATACTCAGGTGCGACGTCGGGCGTATCCACCAGGCCGCCGTCCACAAATTCCAGCAGCGCGTTGGTGGCATGCAGCGCAAACCAGCGGCCGCCGCCTTCCAGAAACTTGCGCAGTCCAGCCTGCTCCGCCTCGCTCGGCCGGAGATCACAGGTGTAGGTGACCAGTAGACGCGAATCCTGGATTGCCTCGATGTCGCTGAACGAATCGGCGACGCGGGTGTTTATGTCTTCATGCTCGGCCAGCAGTTTCAGCAACTCCAGACGCGCAAAGTTGGTGTCGTGATACTTGGCGTTACAGACGAGGTATACATCGATTCTCGGGTCGGACGACTGTTCCGACGCCGTTCCCGCACTGTTTGAATCAGTGTTCGCAGTCACTCTCCCTCCCAACAGTTCTTTTAAGTCAAAACGTCGGCGGCATTGGCCCCGATAGACAAAAGCAGTATATTGATTTTCTGAACGGCCAGCGAACGGGGGATACGATGGGTCAGGTCGAAGCCGAATTCATGCAGCGAAGCGAGCCGCGCGAGGGCAGTTTCAAAGCGCCGCCGTTTCTCCCGAGGGCACGCAACAAAGGATTAGGGCTCGAGCGCCTGGAGGGCGAGCGCTACCTTACGCGGGAATTCATGCAGGCCGAGTGGGATCATATCTGGACCAAGACGTGGCAGCTCGTTGCCCGCGTGGACGACTTCGATGAACCGGGCGCGTTCCACGTGCACGAACTGGGTAAGGAGTCGTTTCTGTTTGTCATGGGGAGCGACCATCAGATCCGCGGGTTCTACAACGTCTGCCAGCACCGTGGGAACCGGCTCTGCCAGGCCGATGCGGGTGTGCTGGACGAGTTTACGTGCCCGTTTCACGGTTGGCAGTGGAATATAGACGGTTCGCTGAAGCGCGTGGCCGCACCGGAATTCTTCCGACAGTTCGACAACGGTGTGCCGGATGACGAGCTTGGGCTGCCGCCGGTAAAAGTGGACACCTGGGGCGGGTGGTTGTTTTTCAATATGGATCTGGACGCGTGCTCGCTGCGCGATTATCTGGGCGAGATTGGTACGCACCTGGAAACGTACGAGTTCGAGAAGTGGCATCTGGTCGACTACCAGACGTTCGAGTGGGAGGGCAACTGGAAGCACGCGGTTGATGCGTTCAACGAAAGCTACCATTTTGCCGCGCTGCATCCGGATATGATCGAGTTCGGCGAAGGTCATGACATACCGATCGAACTCTGGGGCATTCACTCACGCATGCTGAACTTCAATCGGACGGTCAGTGAGGTGGTATCGGATCGCGAAACGATGACACCGTTGCGTGCCCACATGATGGGCGCGCGTCTGCAACAGGAAGGCGTTGCCTTCGATGTTGCAGCCAAGAACGTTCACCTGATGGAAATTCAACGCCGCCGTGCGATGGAGAACGAGACCCATCTGCCGTTTGTGAACATGAACGACGAACAGCTGGTGCACCAGTACCATTACACGTTCTTTCCGAATACGACGTTTACGCAGACGCCTGACGGCGGCGCGGTCTTCCGCTATCGGCCGCACGCGTCGGATCCTGCGAAGTGCTACTACGACTTCTTTATCGTTGCACACCTGCCGCCGGATGCCCCGCGCGGCGACCGCCCGCCGCACAAGGTTCACAGGCATGTGGCGGGCAGCGACTATGCGGGCGTGTTCGACGGCACGTTCGAGCCGGTTTTCGCCAACGTGCTAGCGCAAGACGGCTCTAATATGGAATCCATGCAAGCGGGTGTCGCGTCAGATTCGTTCAAGGGGATGTTGTTGAGCGATCAGGAAATCCGGCTCCGGCACTTCCATAAGACGATCGACGACTTCATAGCCGGCCGCGTGGACACGCACAATCTTTTGCCCTGGGATCACTATCTCGACAAGGAATGACTGGGCCAAGCCAGCCGGAAGGAATCTCGTAATGGCTAAATGGTACTATCATCCAATCTACAAGAGCGAGCGGGCCCTCAACGCTGCTCGTGATCACGCCGCGTTGAGCCGGGTGGGTGACTTCAATCAAGATCCGGACTACGCAAGCGGCGGGCGGGTCGTCTACTGTCATCAGTGGCGACCCGGAAAACCGCTGAGACGGGTAGTCGATGGCGATGTCGTTACCGTCGACGGCCATGGTCGTGCGAACTACGTTCACCTTGGGTACGGACTCTATGAGTATCAGGTCGGTCCGGATCTGGCGAATCATCCCGGAGATGGCAGCCGTACCCACAACGTAACTATTTCGCCGAATGACGTGGCGGATCGGATGAAATCCGATGGCTTTCGGAACAACAGAGTTTTAGTGAAGCTGTACGCGTGCTTTTCGGGCCTGTCGCCACACGCGGGCGGGGATCCGACGGCTAAGATACTCGCCATGGCGTTGGATTACTCCAACGTGGTGGTGCAGGGTTATACGGGGCTGACCCGCCACACGGACGAAGGACGACTGGTCGGCGGCAAGCCGGCGCACGAACACCGTAACTATTTCGACAGCAAGGGACGCGAGCTGAGTACTCACGAAGCAATACAGATCGCGGGCAACCAGGTCGCGCACAAAGAGCGCGAGGGATTGGTGGATCTTTGAGACATCCTGCGGGGTGCCACTCGTGAGTCGACAGTAGAGCGCGGATACCCGCTACATGCGCGCCGGTAGCCATGTTGCTAACTGTGGCCACGCGACGAGGATACCAAGCAGAAGCAATTGAAGTGCGATGAAGGGGACGACGCCTCGGTACATCGCCGTGGTCGGCACGCTCGCCGGTGTTACGCCGCGCAGGTAAAACAATGCGAAACCGAACGGCGGCGTCAGGAACGACGTCTGCAGGTTCACGGCAATCAGCACACCGAGCCATACCGGATCGAATCCCATGCCGAGCAGTACGGGCCCAACGATCGGCACCACGACGAACGTGATCTCGATGAAGTCGAGCATGAAGCCCAGCAGGAACACAACGAGCATCACGATCGCGAGCGCGGTCCATCGCCCGCCCGGCATATCGGTAAACCAGCCGTGCACGAGATCGTCGCCCCCGAATCCGCGGAACACGAGGGAGAACAGCGACGCGCCGACGAGAATAAAAAATACCATTGCGGTGGTTTTAAGGGTCGTGTCGCAGGCGTCGCGCAGCACGTCGATGGACAGTGATCGTTTCAGCGCCGCGAGCAGTAGCGCGCCGAAGGCGCCGACCCCTGCGGCTTCGGTAGGTGTTGCGTAGCCGCCGAGAATGGAACCCAGCACGGCAACGATAAGAAGCAGCGGAGGGATGAGGTCGGCGATGATCCCCCAACGGTCGACGCTCGCGCGTTGCGGACTCGTAGAGCGTGGAACGTATTCGGGTCGCAGGTACGCGGTTGCGATCGTGAACATCAGGTAAAGCGCGACGAGAATCAGCCCGGGAATGATCGCGCCGGCAAAAAGGTCACCCACAGACACCGTCTTGGGGGCGAAAACGCCCGCTGCCAGCTGCGACTGCTGGTACGCGTTGGAAAGCACGTCACCCAGCAGCACGAGCGCGATGGAGGGCGGGATGATCTGTCCCAACGTGCCGGTCGCGCTGATCGTCCCCGTGGCAACGCTCGGCCTGTAGCCTTGCTTCAGCATCGTGGGTAACGACATCAGGCCCATCGTTACCACGGTTGCGCCAACGATGCCGGTGCTAGCCGCCAGCAGTGCGCCTACCAGAATAACCGCTATGGACAACCCGCCGCGCAGCGACTGCATCAGTTCGCCGAGGCGGCTCAAGAGCCGCTCGGCAAGCTGCGATTTTTCCAGCAGAACGCCCATGAAAATGAACAGGGGAACCGCTATCAGCGTCTGATTCGTGACGATGCCGAAGAGCCGTCCCGGGAGAAATCCGAAGTCGTTGGGATTGAACGTGCCGGAGGCGATGCCGAGCAGAGCGAAGGCGAGCGCAACGCCGGCGAGGGTGAGCGCGACCGAATAGCCCGCGAGCAATGCCGCAAACACAACAACGAACATCCAGATCGGCAGCCACTCAGTCATTGATGGTGGGTACCGCGCTGCCCCGGTTTCGTGCCTGCCGCCATAACCGCGGCATGTGTGCGAGTGCCGCAACCAGGAGCAGCAGCGCCATCACGGGTATCAGTGATTTCAGCAGGTAAACGGCAGGAATGCCGCCGACCTCGCTGGACCCTTCCAGCACGCGCCACGACCGCTGCACGTAGGGTGCCGATGCCCACAGGATGCAGATGCAAACCGGAATCAGGAAGAGCGTGTGCCCGGCCAGTTCGACGATTGCCTTACGCCGATCGTCCAGGCGTGAATGAACGATGTCGACCCGCACGTGGGCGTCCCGGGTTAACGCGTACGGAATTCCGAGCAGCAGGATGATGCCGTGCAGGTACATCGCAAGTTCCTGCAGTGCGACCGGGCTCGACGCGAACGCGTAGCGCAATACCACGACGAGGACCACCACAAGCACCAGCAGCGGAATCAGCCAGGCGGTAGCCCGACCGATGCCGGTAAGTAACCGGGTGATTGCGTTCAACGCCGATCCGCGTAGCGATCAGGGAGCAGCAGTGTCGGCATCCGGTAACCAGCCGAAGTAGTCTAGAATCGCCGGCTGGATCGTCAGCTCGATTACGACGCCGACGAAGAACGCGAACCCGACCCAGACGTTGTTCGCAAACGCTCTGAAACATTGGTCGCGATCCCGCCCTTTGATCATCTGTTGCTGTTTCACGAATAGCACTGCGGCAACGGCCAGGCCGACGAAGTAAGCGCCTTGATACTCGAGCTTGCGCCCCAGCAGGTACAGACAGAACAGCGTACACGCCTGCATGACCCCCACCATGAATCGGTCGGCGGTTCCAAACAGAATGGCGGTGGATTTGACGCCTACCATCAAATCGTCGTCGCGATCGGTCATTGCGTACATGGTGTCGTATGCGACGATCCAGAAGATACTGGCTACAAACAGTAGCCAACCGGGCGGGGGGACGGTTTGCTGGATTGCCCCGAACGCCATCACGATACCCCAGCTGAACGCGGCACCCAGTACCACCTGGGGCAGATAGGTGATCCGCTTCATGAATGGATACACGATTGCGATTGCAAGGCCGCTCACTGCCAGAATGCGGGTGAAGTTGTTCAGGAAAAACAACAGAAAACCCGCCAGCGCGCACAACAGCGCAAACAGAACCTTCGCTTCGGTAAGGCTCACCTGCCGCGCCGCGAGCGGGCGGCTTTTCGTCCGCGCAACACGCGGGTCGATGTTGCGGTCGGCAATGTCGTTGATAACACAACCGGCGGAGCGCATCAGAAAGGTACCGAGCGCAAATACAGCCACAAGCAGCCAGGGCGGCGGCCCGTCTGCGGCGATCCACAGCGCGGCGAGCGTGGGCCAGAGTAGCAACAGCGTGCCAACGGGCCGATCGATCCGCGCCAACGCCAGGTAGGCACGCCATGGAGGTGGAGTGGATGTCTGAGATTGCGGCTGGCTCATCGGGCGCGCAGTTTAGCCTCTGATGCCGGCCAGAACCAGAACGCGTGCAATACATGGCTTGCGTAGGTGCTTGCCGTGGTTTGATTTTTTTGTTTCGCCCAAGTATTTTGTCGCGCCTTGTTCAGCGGTCCCCGGGAAGGCAGCGTTTGATGCGAAAGTGGCAGTGTATTGTGTGTGGCTGGATCTATGACGAAGCCGAGGGCTGCGAGGAAGAAAACATTGCGCCCGGTACCAAGTGGGAAGACGTACCCGAGGATTTCGTGTGCCCCGAGTGCGGTGTCAGCAAGGAAGACTTCGAGATGATCGAAGTTGGGTGATCGGCGCGGCCGGCCTTGCGTGCCTGTTTCTTGTGTAGGGAGATGACCCGGGCGTGAACCTTACGGTACGAATCCTGATCGGTATGGTTGCGGGATTCGTCGTCGGGTACGCCATCCAGCTGTTCGCGTTTCCCGACAGCCATTGGGTCAACGCTCTCGTGGTCGATGGTATTGCCGATGCCGCCGGCCAGATCTTCATTGCCAGTCTCAAACTCATGGTCGTGCCGCTGGTGTTCGTGTCGCTGTTGTGTGGTGCGGCGAGCCTCGGTGCAACCGGCAGCGTCGGGCGTCTGGGCGGCAAAACCATTGGCCTCTATTTGCTCACGACGGCGCTCGCGGTGTCCACCGCGCTAGTGCTCGCGCTCCTGATAAGTCCGGGCGAAGGCGCCCAGAACGTTGAGGCGGACGTTGCGTACGAAGCGGCCGAACCCCCGAGCGTGAAGGACACGCTGATCAACATTGTGCCGACCAACCCGGTAGCAGCGATGGCCGAGGGTCATATGCTGCAGATCATAGTGTTTTCGTTGCTGCTGGGAATTGCGCTTAGCCGTTCCGGCGAGGCAGGGACCCGCGTGCTCGGATTCTTCGAGGACACCAACACCGTACTGATGCGCCTGATCAGGATGCTCATCGCGCTTGCCCCGTATGGTGTGTTCTTTCTGATGCTCAAGCTCTTCGCAACTGTCGGTTGGCAGGAAATCGGCAAACTCGCGAAATACTTCCTGACGGTGGTGCTTGCGCTGCTCGTTCACGCGTCGGTCAACTACACGACGCTCTTCGTACTGCTGACACGCCTCAACCCGCTGCGCTTCTTCGGGAAGATGCGCGAAGCCATGCTCGTCGCGTTCAGCACCTCGTCGAGCGGCGCGACGCTGCCGGTAACGCTGCGAGCGGTGGAGCAGCGTCTGGGTGTCGACAATCGGGTCGCGTCGTTTGCGGTGCCGTTGGGTGCAACGATCAACATGGACGGTACTGCCATCATGCAGGGCGTGGCGACCGTATTCATAGCGCAGTTCTACGGGATCGACCTGGGCGTGAGCGACTATCTGACCGTGATCATCACCGCGACCCTTGCGTCGATCGGTACTGCGGCGGTGCCAGGGGTCGGTCTGGTTATGCTGACTATGGTGCTCGGGCAGGTGGGTCTTCCGGTGGAAGGCATCATGCTCATCATCGGGGTCGACCGGCTGCTGGACATGATGCGCACCGCGGTCAACGTCACAGGCGATGCAATGGTCTCGTCGGTGGTGGCGAAAAGCGAAGGGATGCTGAACACGGATGTGTTTGCAGATCCGGAGGCGGGAGGCGTGTTCGATCAGGCCCAGGGCGCAGGGGCGCAGTAGCACCGCCGGAGTTCAGCTCCCCCTACCAATACCTCATCTGTTGTACGACACTGTTTCCGGATTGCTCTGGAAGCGGAGGTCTCGATGCGATTCGTGCTGGTTCACGGCGCGTGGCACGGCGGATGGTGCTGGCACAAGCTCACGGCAGAACTCGAGCGGCGAGGGCATGAGGTAGCGGCCCCGGACCTGCCAGGCCACGGCGTGGATCGAACGCCCGTGGCGGATGTTTCGCTCGATGCGTATGCGGGCCGCGTGGTGGAAGCGTTGCGCGCGAGCGATACCCCCGCGGTACTGGTCGGCCACAGTATGGGAGGGCTGGTCATTACTGAAGCGGCGGAACGCGCGTCGGAGATGATCTCTCGCCTCGTCTACCTTTGCGCGTTCATGCGGCCGCCGGGTGCGTCGCCGGGGGATGACCAGAGTGTGATGGCGTCCAGTGATGTCCCGTCCGCGGTCGTACCGACGCAGGACGGCCAAACGACGAGCATCGATCCATCGCGCCTGCGCGACGTGTTCTACGCGGATTGCTCGGATGAGGACATTGTGTTGGCACGCGCCTGCCTGGTGCCGCAGCGCATGGATCTGTTCGGCGCGCCGCTTACCAACTCGCAGGCTCGCTGGGGAGGCATCGCGCGTGACTTCATCGTGTGCACCCAGGACCGAGCGATTCCCGAGGCAGGGCAGCGGCTTATGATCGAAGAAACGGGATGCAACCGCGTAATCGAACTGAACGCGAGCCATTCACCGTTCTTCTCGCAGCCGACAGAACTTGCAGACGCGCTTACGGCCGCTCCTTGAACTTCTATCCCAATAACGGCCGCTACTGGTGCCCCCCGGGAACGATCTACGCGCAGTTTGTCGATCAGTGCCCCAATCCCTGTCGCAAATACCATATTTCAGCGGATCAGGCTTCGGCGCGAGCGGTGGCAGATGCGGTGCTGCCGTACCTGTGTGAAATGCGCGCCTTTCATAAAGTGGTGAAGGATGAACTGTCGCTGCGGCATCAGGCGGTAGGATCGCAGGCGGGAAAATTCATCACGCTGTATCTCGTGCACACGCTGGCGCAGCGCAACGGTCTGATCGACGATTTGGGTGATAGACTCTGGCGCCTGGCCGAAGCCGGTCTCGCAAGCCCCAACCCGACGATTCCGAAATGGCGTCCGTCGCAACACGTCTTCGCCGAAGCTCCGCTGGATCGCGGAATGTTCATTTACGGTGGTTTCACCACGGACCCCACGCAGTAGAACCAATCCGGTGCGGTTAGTGTCGCGTTACGCCTTCGCGATCCGCATACCCGAGATACGCCACCCTGCGAAAGCCGAGGTCCATGTCCGACGCGCTCACGTGGACGCAGTCTGGGGCCGTCAACTCGAAGCCTTCCAGCCGTGCCAGGTTGTTACGCATCGCATCGGGCGCCGGCTGTCTGAGCTGTACGTCGAATTCGTACGGAGCGACCGTGTCGCGATACGGCGTAAGCAAGCCTGCACGCGCGTTGCGTATGGCTGTGGCGGCGCCGTCACGAATCATCGTTCGAGCCCGGGCCGGAGGAATACACAGGCCGGACTGATTGGCGAGCGCTTCTTTGACGATCACGGCTTCCGCGTCCGGACAGATCCGGCGTACCTGCTCGGCCACGACCTGATCTCCGCTCACCATGCCGATCGGGACGCCGAGTTCCCCCGCGCGAATCGCGAAAAAGTCCGGTTCGCCAATCGGTTCACCGTGTAGCAAAACGCGTCGGAAGCCGCCGTAGGAAATGGTGTGCGCCATGATGCCCGGGAACGAACCGGCGCGCGCATGGTGGCCAACCAGCAACACAACGTCGGTGCTTGAGTCCAGCCCGGCCATCGTTGTTGCGCCGGGCCTACCGGCGCCGCGAATCACGGCGCAACGCGGATCGATCGTGTCCATCTCGAGCACGCAAAGATCTTCCACGCCATGGTTCTCCTCGACAATCACATGGGTGGCACCGGCCGCGAATGCGCCGTCGATTGCTGCGTTGGTGTCGTCGGTCATGCGACGGCGGTTCACTGCAAAGTCGATACCCGCCGGAGAAACGTCGGCCCAGCGCACCAGGCCCGATATGCCTTCCATGTCCACACTGATGAAAACGTTCATGACGAGGATCCGAACATACTTGCGATCGTACCGGTTCAACCCGGCGCGCGTTAATGCCCAACTATACGGATATACGGGTTCAAACGCCGATTTCGCCGACATCGGCGGGCGCCCAAACACGCAGCAGTCTGGCTGCGTGCTCGCGGTCGGTGGCAAGGAGGTGCTTAGCGCGCTCCACGACGTCTGGGATCAGGTGCGCGTCCCGCGCTAGATCAGCAACGCGGAACTGTTGCTCGCCCGTTTGGCGCGCGCCGAGAATTTCTCCTGGACCGCGAAGCGCCAGATCCTGTTCGGCTATGTAGAAGCCGTCCTGGCTGTCGCGGATAACCTGCAGCCGTTGACGCGCCGCCTCGGAGAGTGGCTTCCGATAGAGCAGCACGCAATGGCTTGCGTGTTCGCCCCGGCCGACACGACCGCGCAGTTGGTGCAGTTGCGCGAGCCCGAGCCGTTCCGGATCTTCGATCACGAGTGTCGTGGCGTTGGGTACATCGACACCGACTTCTATGACCGTGGTCGCCACCAGCAGTTGGAACTTGCCTTCTTTGAACGCCTGCATTGTTGCCGCCTTCTCGTCGCTCGGCATGCGTCCGTGGAGCAGCCCCACGCGGAAATCGGAGAGCTGATCGCTCAGGTCCGCGTAAGTGGTTATCGCCGCCGAGGCTTCGAACTGTTCGGATTCCTCGATCAGCGTGCAGACCCAGTACGCCTGCTGACCGGCTTGGAGAACGTTGCGTATGCGTTCCACGATCTCACCGCGGCGGGTGTCGGGTACGACCCGCGTGGTGATGGGTTTGCGGCCGGCCGGCAGTTCGTCAATGACCGACACGTCCATGTCTGCGTATAGAGCCATGGTCAACGTACGCGGAATGGGTGTCGCTGTCATCGTAAGCTGATGCGGCACCTGGCCTTTGTGCCGTAGCGCCATACGCTGATGCACGCCAAAACGGTGCTGTTCGTCGATGATCGACAAACCGAGGTGTGCGAATTGCACGGTGTCCTGAAACAACGCGTGTGTTCCCACCGCCACCAATGCGGCGCCTTGCGCCAGCGCTTCAAGGCGCGACCGGCGTTCGCGGGCGTTCATCTTGCCGGTGAGCAGCACGGGTTGAATGCCGAGGGGTTCGAGCCAGTTCGAAAAATTCAGGTAGTGCTGTTCCGCGAGAATTTCGGTGGGTGCCATTACCGCGGTCTGCATGTTGTGTTCCGCAGCCCGTACCGCCGCGAACGCCGCAACAACCGTCTTGCCCGACCCGACGTCACCCTGCAGCAGCCGGAACATTGGAATCTCGCGCGTCAGATCGGTGAGCACCTCGGTTACCACGCGCACCTGCGCATCGGTCAGCCGGAACGGCAGCCGGTTCCGCAGCTCTCGTCCCAGCTGGTGCGCGGGCGGCAACGGCGTTGTGCGCTGGCGCGCGCGCTCAGACTGACGATGACGCATGATTAGGTAGTAGGCGGTCATCTCTTCGCGCGCTACCGTCTGTTGCATGGCTGCTATTGCGTCACCGGTGGCGTCGCCGGGCGGGCGATGCAGCCACAGTAGTGCTTCGTAAGGCCAACCGTCGTTCTCAGGCCACTGCAGCGCGATCAGTTGATCGACCAATGCGCGAAATCGGGCCTGCGAAAGACCCTGGGTCGTGGCGTACACCGGCGTGAGCTCCGGCTCGGGGTCGGGTAACGGCTGCGCACTAGTCCGGTATTCCGGATGCGCCATTTCCAAGCCCGCAGGACCGAACCTTGGCGTACCGAAACCCCGCAGGTGCACGCCGGGTTTCAGCGATGATTGCTGCTGACGCGAAAAGTGAAAGAAGCGCAGCGTCAGGTAACCGGTGCCGTCCTCGATTGTTACCGTCCAGCTGCGTCGCTTACCGAAGTGGGTTTGGGTGTCGACCACTTCACCTTGCACCAGACAGGGTTCGCCGGATCGGACCTGTCGCAGCGGCACCAACCGGGAACGGTCCTCGTAGCGCAGAGGCAGGTGCAACAAAAGATCGCCAATGCGGCGCAGGCCAATGCGTTCGAGCTTCGTCCGTGTGGCGGGACCGATGCCCTTCAGGCTATCGAGGGGTTTTTCGGGATCTCCACGCACACGGACGACGTGCCGTCAGTTCGAGAGCTTCACGGCGGTACCGTAAGCCAGCAGTTCGGCGGCGCCCTGCATGACCGGTGAAGTGACGAACCGCACACAGACGATGCCGTCCGCGCCCATCGACCGGGCTTGCTCGATCATCCGGTCCACGGATTGTTCGCGGGCTTCGGCCAGCATCTTCGTGTATTCGGTGATTTCGCCGCCTACGATGCTGCGCAAGCCCGCCAGAATGTCTTTGCCCACATGACGGGCGCGAATCGTGTTGCCGCGCACCAGCCCCAACGTCTGGGTGATAGTTGCGTCGGCGAACTCGTCCTGGGTCGTTATTCTCATTTGTCCACCGTCTTGGAGTAGTGATCGTCTTCGGCATTCCCAAGGCGCTCCTTCAGGACCTTGATGAACAGCGCGCCCACGCCGATGACTGCGATCAGGCCGAGCACGCCGAACGGAAACACCGAAACAATCCCGGCCAGCATTGCAAGTCCGTACAGCAGCGCGATCAGCGCAAGACAGGTATATCCAACCTTCTCGAAACCATCCATTTGCCGTTTCTCCTAGGGCCTGTTCACATGAAACCCGGTGGTGCAGCCGTTCGCTACCATCACGCCAGCGTTACGATCGCATCGACTTCGACGGCCGCCGCCTTCGGCAGCTGGCTCACCTGCACCACCGCGCGAGCCGGGAACGGGGGCCTGAACCGTTGTTCCATCACCGTGTTCACCGCGCCGAAGTCGGCGAGGTCGGTCAGGTACACCGTCAGTTTCACACACTCCTGCAGCGACCCGCCCGCAGCCTCGATGACGGCCGCTATGTTGTCGAAGATGCGCTCGATCTGGCGCTCGACGGGACCTTCGACCAGTTCCATGGTTTCGGGGTGAAGCGGAATCTGACCGGAAACGAACAGCAGGTCGCCAACGCGGATGCCCTGGGAGTAGGTGCCGATCGCGGAAGGTGCTCGATGCGTCGCAATGGCCAGTCGCTGGGTCATGGATTTTTTCTCTCGATGGACAGCACGTCCGAGATTGTACGCAAACGCCGGATCACCAGCGCCAGATGGTTTCGGTTTTCTACCCCTACCGTGACGGCGACGGTTGTAACAGCCGCATTGCGTTCGGCCACGCTGATGTGGTCCAGGCCAGCATTCGAATCGGCGATGCTGGAAGCGATCTCGGCCAGAATGCCCTGCTTGCGGTTCACGTCGATGCGCAGCGGCGTGGTGTATTCACCTTCTACCGCGTCGGCCCAGTGTGCGGGAATGATCTCTTCGGCCGAGCGGCGGCGAATCTCGACCATGTTGGGGCACGTTTCGATGTGCACAACGAACCCGCGCCCGGGCGTCATGCGGCCAACGATCTGATCGCCCGGCACGGGACCGCAGCAGCGCCCATAACTGATCACGAGCCCTTCGCCGCCGTGAATGGCGACCGGACCACCGCTTTCTACAGTAATTCCCTTGAACTCAGGGTCGTCGGCCGCTAGCAGGCGCTGCGCAACCACGTACGACATCAGGCGTCCCATGCCGATGCCTTCCAGCAGATCGTCGAGCTTCTTCACGTGAAATTCTTTGAACACGCGCCGCAGCCGGCGGAAATCCAGGTCGTTGATGCTCTTGTTCTCGGCGGCAAGCGACCGGTTCAACAGCCGCCGGCCGAACGCGATGGAGTCCGACCGCTGTACGTTCTTCAGCGCATGACGGATGGCTGCGCGCGCACGGCCGGTTACCACGAACGTTAGCCAGTCGGGGCTGGGATGTGCACCGTCTGCGGTAATCACCTCCACACGTTCGCCGCTCTGCAACTGATGCGAAAGTGGTGTCAGATTGCCATCGACCCGGCAGGCAACGCACGTGTTGCCCACGTCTGTGTGCACTCCATAGGCAAAATCCACCGGACAGGCCCCGCGGGGTAAAGCCATGATGTCGCCCTGCGGGGTGAAGACGTACACCTCATCGGGGAACAGATCGATCTTTACGTTCTCGATGAATTCCAGCGAGTTGCCCGCGGACTTCTGCAGATCGAGCAGCGACTTCATCCACTGTCGCGCCCGTGCCTGGCTGGTCTGAATGTCTTTGGATGTGCCGTTGCTTTTGTACAGCCAGTGCGCGGCAATTCCGGTGTCGGCAACGTCCGCCATGGAGTGGGTGCGAATCTGCACTTCGATCGGCACGCCGTGTGTGCTGTAGAGCGTGGTGTGCAGAGATTGATATCCGTTCGCTTTCGGAATGGCGATGTAGTCTTTGAACCGGCCCGCTACCGGTTTGTACAGGTTGTGCACAATGCCGAGCACGCGATAGCACTCGTCCACCTGATCCACGAGAACGCGAAAACCGAAAACATCCATTACTTCCTTGAACGATTTTCGTTGCGCGCGCATCTTGCGGTAGATCGAATACAGGTGCTTTTCGCGGTGTTCTACCTTAGCGTGAATGCCTTCGCGTTCGAGCGCGTTGGCGAACGCCTGGGACAGTTCTTTCAACATCTCGCGGCGGTTGCCGCGCGCTGCCTTAACTGCGCGCGCGATGCGGTCGTGGCGCAATGGATAGAGCGCGCGGAATCCAAGTTCTTCGAATTCGACCTTCACGTTGTGCATACCGAGCCGATTGGCGATCGGCGCGTAGTAGTCGAGCGTCTCGCGCGCTATCCGGCGACGCTGTTCATCAGACATCACACCGATCGTACGCATGTTGTGCAGACGGTCGGCCAGCTTGACCATGATGACGCGAATGTCCTTCGCCATGGCCATGGCCATCTTCTGGAAATTCTCCGCCTGCGCTTCGGCGCGGGTGCGAAAAATTTTCGATAGCTTGGACACACCGTCGACGATTTCGGCCACGGTCTTGCCGAACCTGTTGGCAAGCTTCTGCTTTCCGACGTCTGCATCTTCGATTACGTCGTGCAGCAGACCGGCCATTACGGTGTGATGATCCATCCGCATTTCCGCGAGGATTCCGGCGACGGCAAGGGGATGGGTGATGTACGGGTGGCCGGTGCGGCGCAGCTGGCCCTGGTGTTTGGCGGCTGCGTACTGATACGCGCGGCACACCTGATTAACCTGTCGCTCGTCGAGGTATTCGCCGAGCGCTTCAGTCAGAGATTGGATCGTTGCTGGGGCGGCGACGTTCTCCCGCTTGGCGTTTTCAGCCAGACGCGAAAGAAAGTAGGACTCAGAACTCGCCGAATTCTTCATCTCCGATATCGAACGTCACTACGATGTCGTCATCCTCGGTGGACACTTCCTGCGCGTCAAGCACCTCGGGCGTGATCAGCCCTTCGGCGATCTCGCGGAGCGCGATCACGGTGGGTTTGTCGTTCTCTTCCGCCACCATCGGCTCGGAACCGAAGGTGTACATCTGACGGGCGCGCCGGGTGGCGACCATGACCAGGTCGAAACGATTGTCCACGTGGTCGAGGCAGTCTTCTACGGTTACGCGGGCCATTCGGGCCTCCGGGCTGTAACGGGGGCGGGGAGTTTAGCGGCACCTCCGCGGCCTGTACAGGGCTGCGCGACGGACCTGCGCAGTCGGTCAATCAGCCAGCAGATCGTCGATCAGCGGCTTCAGCCGCACGCGCTGTTGCGCCAGGCGTAGCCGCGAGGCTTGAACCACCGCCAACAGGTCGGCGAGCGCGCGATCGAAATCGTCGTTCACGATCAGATAGTCGAACGCGTGGTACTCCCGCATTTCTGTTACCGCCTGTTCGGTACGGCGGTTGATGACGTCCGCCGCATCCTGTCCGCGCGTGGTCAGGCGTCGACGCAGTTCGGTCCGGGACGGCGGTAGCACGAACACGCTCACGGTCTCGGGGTAACGGCTGCGGATCTGCCGAGCTCCCTGCCAGTCGATCTCGAGTACGACATCGACTCCGCTCGCCTGCGTGGTTGCCACCGCGCTCGCTGACGTTCCGTACAGATGGCCGAAGACTTCCGCGTGCTCCAGGAATGCGTCTTCGTCGATCATGCGGCGGAACAGGGCGTCGTCCACGAAGTGATAGTTTTCACCGTCAATCTCGCCGGGTCGGCGTTGCCGGGTGGTGTGCGACACTGCGGCCTGCAAACCCGGGTCCGCGTCGAGCGCTGCGCGAACGAGCGACGTTTTCCCTGCGCCTGATGGTGCGGACACGACGAACAGACATCGTTCGAACTGGTGCGGGCTGGTGCTCATTCCACGTTTTGAACCTGTTCGCGGATCTGTTCGATCGCAACTTTCAGATCCACCGCAATCTGAGACAACTCGGGTAGGAACGCTTTGGAACCGAGCGTGTTGGCTTCGCGGTTGAACTCCTGGGTCAGAAAGTCGAGCCGCCGGCCGTGCGGCCCCTGCTGGGCCAGGTTCGTCCGTGCTTCCCGGGTGTGGATCTTCAGTCGATCGAGTTCTTCGGCAACATCGGCTTTCTGCGCGAGTATTGCGACTTCCTGTTCAAGGCGTTGCGCATCCAGCGTTACGCCGAGTTCCGCGACACGATCGCGCAGGCGCTGCTGCAACTGACCCGCCGCGCCGTTTGCGATTTCAGCAGCCTGATCGGTCAATGAATCCACGGTGTCCAGGCGCTCACGAATCGCCTCATTGAGCGCGCCACCCTCGCGCGCGCGATGTGACACGAGGTCGCCGATTGTTCGATCGAAGAGTTCGCCAATACTTGCGTGAAGCTCATCGTCTGAGCCTTCGTCGGTATTGAGAATGCCCGGCCACCGGAGGATATCCAGCGATGTGGGGGCCGCCACCTCGGGGGAGTCGCGGCGCACCTGTTCCAGCGTTGCCAGCAGTTTCAGCAGCGCCTGGCGATTGATCTGCGCAGTGACGTCCGTTGCTTGCTCGATCCGTAGCGTGCAATCCACTTTGCCGCGGTGCAGGCGTGACCGGATACGCTGGCGCAGGTCATGCTCCAACGAACGTAAGCCGTCGGGCATGCGGAATTGAATCTCGAGAAAGCGGTGGTTGACGGAGCGCAGCTCGCAGATCAGTTCCATGGCTTTGAACGAATGCTGACATCGCGCAAAAGCTGTCATGCTCTGCACCATCAAACCACTCCGAGCGCTTGAAACGTCGATTCTAGCGCATGCGCAGGCGATCGGCTTGACCTCGCTGCGTTGCACGTTAGTTTGTGCGCCGCCATCAAGCGGAGAAAAATTGTGGATGACTCGGATCGGTCGCAACAGCAGAGACCGAGTGGACGCGCGCCGGATCAGTTGCGCGACGTGGTGATTACGCCGCACTTCACGCGCCATGCCGCAGGTTCGGTTCTGATCGAGTGCGGGGAGACGCGGGTTATCTGCACGGCGTGTCTGGAAGGCGGTGTACCGGGGTTTCTGCGTGGCCAGGGTCGCGGCTGGCTCACGGCGGAGTACGGCATGCTTCCGGGCGCGACGCACGACCGGAACGACCGCGAAGCGGCGCGGGGGAAGCAGGGCGGACGCACGGTGGAGATTCAGCGGTTGATCGGGCGGTCGCTTCGAGCAGCCGTCGATCTGGACGCGCTCGGGGAACGTACCATGAAGATCGACTGCGACGTGATCCAGGCAGACGGAGGAACCCGCACTGCGTCGATTACCGGTGCCTGCGTAGCGGTGTGGCTCGCGCTCTCCAGAAACGATCTTTCGGATGCGTTTCGCGGCTGGATTGCATCCGTGTCGGTAGGCATATGGCGCGGTATGCCGGTGCTCGATCTCGATTACCCGGAAGACTCCAACGCCGACACCGACATGAACGTAGTGGCGCGGGACTCCGCGGGTTTTATCGAGATTCAGGGTACGGCCGAGCAGTCGCCGTTCGATGCTGAGGAGCTGAATGCGATGCTCTCGCTGGCGCGCCACGGTGTGTCGGGCCTGTTTGACATGCAGAAACGCGTGGCAGCGAGCGCATGAGCAGTGACACGAAACTCCTGGAGATACTCATAGCCGAGGGCGTACTGCAGTTTGGCCGGTTCACGCTCAAGTCGGGACGCGTGAGTCCGTATTTCTTCAATATGGGAAAACTCAATGGCGGCGAAGCCATCTCGATGCTCGGTGATGCATTCGCCCGCCGGATTGCGGAGCACGGTCTCGCTGGAGACGTGGTTTTCGGCCCGGCCTACAAGGGCATACCGTTGTGCGTAGCGACAGTCATTGCGCTGCATCGCCGCGGGTCGAGCGCAGAGTTTGCGTTCAATCGCAAAGAGGCCAAGACGCATGGCGAGGGTGGCAGCCTGATCGGTGCGAGCCTGGAGGGTCGCGACGTGATTCTGGTGGACGACGTGCTAACCGCAGGCACGGCGCTTCGTGAGGCGATCGCGTTGGTTGAGGCGCAGGGCGGACGGATATCGGGTGTAGTGATTGGGCTCGACCGACAGGAAAAGACCGACGCCGGAACGACGGCTGTGAAAGCACTGGCGGCGCAAACCGGGGTGCCGGTGGTGAGCGTGCTCAGTCTGGAAAATGTGATCCAGTTCCTGGATTCCGCGGACCTGGATCACGAAAATCAATCGCTGACCGGGGAGATATTGAATTACCGGAATCAGTACTGTGAACTCTAGTCACCGCGCACCTACAGTGGTCTAACAAGCCGACTGGGTGGCGAAACCGGATCGGGCTGGCACCCTGTGTTCGAATCCGATCCGGTACATTGCGCTGTTCCGCCGTACTAAATGGCCAGGGCTTGTTGGTAACGGCTTGTGGATAACGGTTACGGACTGACACGGGTAGAAACGAACGGATGTACCGACGGATGTACCTAAAGAGACGTCTGACAACTCGTTGTGTGACAACGCGACGTGTTTCTCGGTGGCCGATGCTCGGAGCATGTTGGCTCGCAACGGCGTTGACGCTCGTTGCAGTGGCATCGCCTGCGGAGGCCGCACGCCTGTATCGTTTCATCAATGACAGCGGCCAGACCGAAATATCGCACGCAGTGCCGAATCATCTGGTGCGTCGCGGTTACGAAGTTGTGGACTCCAACACGGGTCGCGTGGTGCAAGTTGTGGAACCGCAGATGACCCCGGCGCAGATCGCGGCCAAAGAGGCGCGCGAACAGCGCACACAGCAGTGCGAACAATTGAAAGCCCGCGTGCTCAACATGTACGCGTCGTTGGCCGACATTGACTACGCAGAGTCGAAAACACTGGAATCCATTGATACGCGCCTGGCAAACGCGGAGGTCAACCTGCAGCATCTCCGCAACCAGCAACGCGATCTCGAAGACCGGGCCGCCCGAGCCGAACGCGGCGGTGACGTGTTGAGCGACATCCTCAAGGGCAACATCGCGCGAGCCGAAATCCAGATCGCAAACCTCGAGCAGGAGATGGTGCTTCGTAAGGACGAACGCGACGATGTCCGGGTGCGGTTCGAACAGGACCGGCAGACGTTTCAGAGCGATTCGGAATGCCGCATGATCAAAGACGGGGTCGAGCTGGACGTTGTTTCGATGGTCGCGGATGCGGAAAGCTCACCGGATCTCGTCGACAGTTCAAGCTCGGGCTGACGCCCGGTTCTGAGTTTCAGGCGTTCCTCGCCTGGAATATTCCGGCGCAGACCATACGCCACTGTTCTTCCCAGTCCGCCGTGGGCGGATGCTTGAAATCACTTCGTACGAACTGATTTATGCGTCCGTCTGCGATGGCGATCAGAAGGTTTGCGGTCGCCTGATAACTCAGTTGCGGCGACGGCACCTGGGTGATTGCCCAATCGCGGAGCATCTGGCGCAACAGCGTTTCCATTCGGTTGAACACCTGACGCATGCGTACACGCAGCCGTTCCGTTTCACCTTGCAACGCATCGCCCGCGAGCAGCCGGGCGAAACCCGGGTTGCGCTCTGCGAAGGTAAGCACCAGCGTCAGCAGAGCGCCGCAGCGTGACTCAATGCTCTCCTCCAGTTCGGCGATCCTGTTCGCGCGCGAGAACAGGCTATCTTCGATGAACTCGATCAGTCCTTCGAGCATCTTGGTCTTGCTGGGAAAGTGGCGGTAGAGGGCGGCTTCCGATACGCCCACCTCGCGCGCCAGCGCGGCGGTGGTTATGCGCTCGCCGGGCTGGGTCTCCAGCATCAGCGCCAGCGCCTGCAGAATCTGTTCTTTGCGGTTTCCCCTAGCCACCGGTGATCTGGGTCCCGATGCCCGCATCGGTGAAGATTTCCAGCAGCAGGGCGTGTGGAACGCGGCCATCGATAATCTGGGCGCTTGCAACGCCCTGGTCGAGGGCGTCGAGCGCGCATTGGGTTTTTGGAAGCATGCCACCGGAGATCGTGCCGTCGTCGATCAGCGCGCGAACCTGTGATGGGTCGAGACCGGTCACCGTGTTTCCCTCCGGATCCGTCACACCCGGCGTATT
This sequence comes from Candidatus Azotimanducaceae bacterium, assembly GCA_965216695.1. GTDB lineage: Bacteria > Pseudomonadota > Gammaproteobacteria > Pseudomonadales > Azotimanducaceae. The sequence goes on from OZ244212.1 coordinate 2,724,698, forward strand.
GGTGATCAGAATCAGCTTCTCGGCGCGTAGCGCGCCGGCCAGTGCGCCAGCCACCAGGTCTGCGTTGATATTGAACGATTCACCCTGGCTGCCGACACCGATCGGTGCAATCACCGGAATGAAATGCGCGTGGGTGAGCGTGTCGAGTACGCTCGTGTCTGTGCGTACGACTTCTCCGACGTGCCCGATGTCAATGATCTCGGGTGCCGCGAGTTCCGGATTCTCGGCGCTCGTGGTCGACAGCTTCAGTTGCCTTGCAGAAATCAGTCCGCCGTCTTTGCCGGTAATGCCAACGGCCCGGCCGCCGTGACTATTGATCAATGAGACGATGTCCTGGTTGACCAGACCGCCCAGCACCATCTCCACCACGTCCATGGTTGCGGCGTCAGTCACGCGCAGCCCGTCTACGAAGCGCGTCGGTATGTCCAGCCGCTCGAGCAGGTCGCCGATTTGCGGTCCGCCCCCGTGAACGACGATCGGGTTCATGCCTACGAGCTTCATCAGCACGATGTCGCGGGCGAACGAGCGCTTCAGTGCTTCGTCCACCATCGCGTTGCCGCCGTACTTGATCACGAACGTTGCCCCGTGGAACTGCTGAATGTAGGGCAGCGCTTCGGTCAGAACGCTTGCGATGGCCTCGGGTTCGTGGCGACGCGTAGGCATGCGATTCCTCTCGGCAATCAATCGAACGTCAGACTGGAGTCGACGGCGGCGAGTTGGTCGCGGAAGGTATCGCGAATGCGCGTCATCGCGTCTTCACTGTCGGCTTCGAACCGCAGCGAAAGTACGGGCGACGTGTTCGAGCACCGGATCAGGCCCCAGCCGTCCTCGTAGTCCACGCGAATGCCGTCAATCGAGGTAATGGTGCCGCCGCCGAAGTCGGCTTTGGATTGCAGATCTTCGAGAATCTTGAACTTCTTACTCTCGGTCGTCTGGATCTTGATTTCGGGCGTCATCACAGTGGCCGGGAACTGGCTGAACAGATCGTCCACCGACTCGCTCTGGCCCCCAATGATTTCCAGCAACCGCGCGGCGGCGTACAGCGCGTCGTCAAACCCGTACCAGCGCTCAGCGAAGCAGATGTGGCCGCTGAATTCCCCGGCGAGCAACGCCCCGGTTTCCTTAATTTTGGCCTTTATGTGCGAGTGGCCGGTTTTCCACATAATCGGCCGGCCGCCGTGGTCGCTGATCAGCGTATTCAGATGGCGGCTGCACTTCACGTCGTAGATGACGTCGGCGCCGGGGTTGCGGCTGATGACGTCCTGCGCAAACAACATCAACAGCTTGTCCGGCCAGATGATCGTGCCTTTGTCCGTTACCACGCCAAGACGGTCGCCGTCGCCATCGAACGCGAGCCCGAGGTCGGCCTGTTCGTCTTCGACGACGGCAATCAGATCTTCCAGATTTTCCGGTTCGGCGGGATCGGGGTGGTGGTTGGGGAAGTTGCCGTCTACTTCACAGTACAGCGGTACGACGTCGCACCCGAGCTGTTCGAGCAGCGCGGGCGCGAAGGCGCCCGCGACACCGTTGCCGCAATCCACCACCACCTTGAGCGGCTGGGCGACGACAACGCGATCCACAACCTCCTCGAGGTAGGTGTCCTTTACGGACGCGTCTTCCACCTGCCCGTCGCCCTGCGACAAATCGTTGTTTTCGATGCGTTCCCGAAGCTCGGTGATACGCTTGCCGGCCAGCGCCTCACCACCCAGCACCATCTTCAAGCCGTTGTACTCGGGTGGATTGTGGCTGCCGGTGATCATGATCCCGGTGCCGGTGTTCAGCGAATGGGTGGCAAAGTAGAGCAGCGGTGTCGGCACGCGGCCCACGTCGATCACGTCCATACCGCCTTCGGTGAGGCCGCGGGCGAGCGAAGCGGCCAGCTCGCGACTCGAAAATCGACCGTCGCGGCCAATGGCCGCCCGGTCGTGTTCGTTGGCCAATGCCTCCGCGGCGAACGCCCGGCCGATCCAATACACGACGTCTTCCGTCAGGTTCTCCGACGTGATTCCGCGAATGTCGTACGCGCGGAATATGTCCGGATCCAGTTCCAGACCAATGTCCATGGGGCCTAGGTCGTCGTCGACTTCGATCCCGAAATTCTCGGTTGCGTCGCTGCCACCCTCGATATCGAGAAAATCGTCTACGTCGTCCGTGTCCGACGTGCCAGTCGCCGCTTCTGGTTGGGCAGCAGGCACGGCTTTGGGTTTGGGTTTGGGTTTCGCGGCCGGTGCATCGGCGACCTGCGTATCGGGGCGTGCCGGACGTGACTTCTTGAGCAGTTGGGCGCGCTTCATCAACTGATTGCCGATCGCATCGAACACTGCAAGATGGTGAGGTTTGGGCACGGGGCTGCGGCCGCGCATCAGTTCCGTCGCGAAACCGGTCAGCTGTTTTGCGTCCTCGACGAAATCACGCCCGAGGCGGCTGAACACGAACAGCGCGCTCCCCAGTATCAGCGCCAGTCCGATCAGAAGTGGTTCTACGAGGTCGCGCCAAGCAAAGAGTTGCTGCGCGGTGCGCGTGCCCGGCGTGAACGCCATCGTCCATTCCGGTACCGTCAACTGCGCAGTCAGCGGCGTCGCGTCAGCGGCCGGATCGCCATAACGCATGACCGTCACCGGTTTGGTTCCGTCGACACTCTGTTGGACGGTCACTTCACCCAGGTCCTTGGGCATGATCGAAAAGCCGCCTGAGAAATAGCTTAGATCGACAGCTGCGAAAAGAACGCCAGCGACCGCGTCTCCGTTACGGATCGGCGCCGCCGCGTTGACGATGCCGCGATTGCCGACAATCACCTCGGGCCCCGCGAACGTGCCCGCTTCCGCCCGTTTGATCAGGTCGAGGCCGGCGTAGGTGATCGGGGTTTTAGCATCCGGATCTACCTGCGCGGCGCCAATCTCGAATACGTCGACTCGCAGAGCGTGTCGCAGCAGGTCGGCGAGTTGGACGGTCGCCGCGCCGGACGCGGCGGCATCGCCCGACAACGCCGTTCGCGCGAGTTCGGTGCGTGCAAGCGCCGTCAGGTTGTCGCGTAATGCGCTGGCGGCCTGATTGAGCTGCAGCTCGTACCCGGCGCGCGCGGCGTCGCTGACGCCGGCAGTGTGCGCAGGCGTGGCCGTGGTGGCGAACCGCTGACCCGCAAACGCGAGGGCGAGCGCCAGACCGAGCACGCCGCAGACGATTACGATGGCCGCCCGGGGCCACAATCCGTGTGGAGGGTTGGCGGTGGCTGCCGCACGCGTTTTCTTTGCCAAGGTGTCCGCTCCCATCGCAAAACGCGCATGGTAGCGGTGTATGCGGGGTCAATCTAGGACGGGCTGCGCAGTTGTGGCAACAGGGGGTATGTAACTGCTAACTAGTGTTGGGGTCAGAACAAAGGGACAGATGAAATTTGGGGTCAGAGGGAAAGTTGGGGTCAGAGTAAAGGGACAGAGTAAAACTCTGTCCCTTTACTCTGACCCCAACTTTCCCTCTGACCCCAAATTTCCTGACCCCAGAAGCGTCGACAGCTGATCGACGAGTCCCGCAGCCAGCTGGTCTTTCGGCTGACGTTCGAACACATGGGTTCCCTGTTCCCATATCAGTGTCGCGGCGTTCGAGTCGCTGTTGAAACCGATCCGCTGGTCGCTCACGTCGTTCACGACGATGGCGTCGAGGTTCTTCCGCTGCCGCTTCGCGCGAGCGTAATCCAGGGCGTTGTGCGTCTCGGCCGCGAACCCGACGCAGAACGGTCTTTGGGCCGCAGGCAGCGCGGCCACGCTGGCGATGATGTCCGGATTTTCAACGAGATGCAGCGTAAGTTCTGCACCGTTGCGCTCGGATTTCTTCAGCTTGCGCTCATGCTGTTCGGCCGGCCGGTAGTCGGCGACCGCGGCCACGCCAATGAACAGGTCGGCCCCAAGCGCGTGTTGCATCGCGGCCTCGTACATGTCGCGGGCACTCTGAACCCGTACGACCTGAACGTTGGGGGGAGGGTCACAGGTCACCGGGCCGGAGATCAGCGTAACGTCTGCGCCGGCTGCCCGTGCCGCTGCCGCAATGGCATAGCCCTGCTTGCCGGAGCTGCGGTTGGAGATGAACCGTACCGGGTCGATGCCTTCCCGGGTGGGCCCGGCGGTAATGACGACCCGTTTCCCGGCCAGCGTACCCGCGTGGTTTGACGAGTCGGTGAAGTGGGCGACCATCGCGGCGCATAATTCGGCGGGCTCGAGCATTCTGCCGGGCCCGGTTTCCCCGCACGCCTGATCGCCCGATGCGGGACCGAGCAGAGCGTGACCACGTTCACGAAGCGTCGTCACATTGTGTTGCGTGGCCGCAGACAGCCACATCTGCTGGTTCATCGCGGGTGCCAATGCAAGCGGCTTGTCGTGTGCCAGGCAGAGCGTCGTTAGCAGATCGTCGGCAAGTCCGTGAGCCAGTTTCGCGAGAAAATTTGCCGTCGCTGGCGCTACCAGCACCGCGTCCGCCCAGCGGGCCAGTTCGATGTGCCCCATGGCAGCCTCGGCCGCGGCGTCCCACAGGTCGTCGCGTACCGGACGCCCTGAAACTGCCTGCAAACTCGCTGATCCGACGAACCGGGCGGCGCTGCGGGTCAGTACCGTTTGCACGTCTGCGCCCTCGCTGACCAGATCTCGCACGAGTTGCGGGGTTTTATACGCGGCGATCCCGCCGGTGACGCCAAGTACTATGTGCCGACCCTGCAGGCGAGTCATTTTGGGCGGTCCTTCTCGAATGTCATGTCGAACCTCGGAGCCATTCAGACATGCTGGTTGAGCGCACCTTAGCATCGGCATCGGTGCAGCACTATGCGGTTGGTCATGTCGGCACGGATCGACCTTGACGGCCGCAGAGCCGCCGGTGCCGGTGTGGCCTGCGCGCGAAAGGCCCCGCGAACGGCTCCTTCGCGACGGCGCATCCCGGATGTCCGATGCCGAATTGATTGCGTTGTGCCTGCGCACGGGGTCGGCGGGCAGGAGCGCGCCGGTCTTGGCGCAAGAGCTGCTCACCGTATTCGGCGGTCTACGGGGCCTTCTGGATGCCCCGGCCGGAAGAATTGCGCGGGTCACCGGCGTCGGCCCGGCGAAGGCAGCGACGCTTGCTGCGGTGATCGAACTTGCGGCCCGGTACGAGGCGGCAGCTTTGCGGCGCAATGCCGCGTTGACGGATACCGCGGCCGTGAAACGCTACGTGCAACTGGAACTCGGCGGCGCGCAGCGCGAGGTTTTCGCGGTGCTGTTTCTCGACAGCCGCCATCGGCTGCTCGCGTTTGAGCGTCTGTTTCTGGGCTCGATCGACCGGGCACATGTGCATCCGCGCGAGGTGCTGAAACAGTGCCTGGAACGCAATGCGGCGGCGGTGGTACTCGCGCACAATCATCCGTCCGGTGTTGCCGAGCCGAGTGCGGCAGATCTGGCACTGACGGACGAGCTCAAGCAGCTGCTGCAACGCATTGATGTGCGTCTTCTCGATCACATCGTCGTCGGCCGCTCGGCAGCGGTATCGTTCGCGGAGCGGGGCCTGATGTAGTCCGGCCTGGTGAGCCTGGAGAAGGCGTCGTTGGAACGCTCGTGACGGCCAACCTTGTGTGCGCTACCGCGCTCTGGTATAACGCCCGTCCTTTTTTGCAGCAACCGGCCGGCCGATGTCTCGAGTGTGCCAAGTTACGGGTAAGCGCCCGATGGCGGGAAACAACGTCAGTCACGCGAACAACAAAACGCGGCGTCGGTTCTGTCCCAACCTGCACTACCATCGATTCTGGGTGGAAAGTGAAAGCCGCTTTGTCCGATTGCGTGTGTCCGCGAAAGGCATGCGCATCATCGACAAGAAAGGCATTGAAACCGTGCTGGCGGATATTCGCGCCCGCGGCGAGAGCGTTTGACGGCGTCCTGCCGACTGCAACAGGAGTAAACGCATGCGAGAAAAGATCAAACTGGTCTCTAGCGCTGGCACAGGCCACTACTACACGACGGACAAGAACAAGCGCAACACGCCGGACAAACTCGAATTCAAGAAGTTCGACCCCGTTGTGCGCAAGCACGTGATCTACACCGAGGCGAAGATCAAGTAGATCCCGGACTCGGACCGCCCGCCGCATCGGCAGACCGATGCCGGAACTGCCGGAAGTAGAGACCACGCGCCGGGGTATCGAGCCCCACATACAACGTCGCACCCTTACCGGTTTGACCGTTCGCGAACCCCGCCTGCGCTGGCCCGTAAACCTGCCCGATGATCTTGTCGGGAGTGTGGTGGGGTCGGTGCGTCGCCGGGCCAAATACCTCTTGATCGAGCTCGCCGACCGCGGGTCGCTGATCGTGCACCTGGGAATGTCGGGCAGCCTTCGGATCGTTACGCCGGACACCGCGGTGCTGAAACACGACCATGTGGATCTGGTGTTCGACGACGACTGCGTGCTGCGATTCAACGACCCACGGCGGTTCGGCAGCCTGCACTGGTGCGACGGTCCCGTGCTCGAACATCCGCTGCTGCGCGATCTGGGGCCAGAGCCGTTGGATGCGGAGTTCGACGGCAACTATCTGTTCCGCGCGAGTCGCGGGCGGCGCGTACCGGTAAAGACGTTTCTGATGAACGCGCACGTGGTGGTCGGGGTCGGCAACATTTATGCGAACGAGGCCCTGTTTCTGGCGGGCGTGCGTCCGCGGGTGCGGGCGTCGCGTCTGTCGCGGGCCAGTTGTACGGCCATTGCGGATTCGATCCGGGCGGTTCTTGCGGCGGCCATTCAGGAAGGCGGCACGACATTGCGTGATTTTGTGAACTCGGACGGGCAGCCGGGCTACTTCGTCCAGTCGCTGAACGTGTATGGCCGTGAGGGTGCCGCGTGCCGGCGGTGCGATACGTTGTTGAAAGGCGTGCGGTTGGGCGGTCGCGCCACGGTGTATTGCCCAAATTGCCAACGCGCCCAAAGTTTTACCGCGGATGGTGCTGGTAAAGTCCGCCAGGATTGTCGCCAGGACGGCGGCTGAGGAAAGGGACTCGATATGAAACACCTGATTGCTTGGACGCTTACCGTCGGTTTGCTGGTTGGCCTTCCGGCTCCGGCATGGGCGGCACAGGCTGAAGCGCCGTCCGGCGAAGAGATGATTGCCGACGTAGCGCTCGCGCGCCCCGTAGGCGCAGTTGTAACGGTAATCGGCGCGGCCGCGTTTCTCGTGAGCCTGCCGTTCACCGCACTTGGCGGGAACGTTGATCAGGCGGCGCAGACGCTGGTGGTAGAACCCGCCCGCGAGACGTTCGTGCGTTGCCTGGGTTGCCGTAATTCAGGGCGTCAGAACAACCCGGACAAGTAAGCTCGCGCCCGCCGCTGGCGGACGTAACCGGATTTCATTGGCCCAGCAACGCTAGGGCCGCAGCGTGATGCTGTGGCCGTCGGTCGTTATTGGGCAATCGATACTGGGCAATCGATCAGGAGCCGTTGGGTTGGCCAGATGCGCTGCCTGTGTAGGCCCGAACGACTGCCGGGTGCACGAAGTTGGATATGTCGCCGTCGAGCGCGGCTATTTCGCGTACTAGGGTCGATGAAATGAACGACGTTTCCTTCGCCGTGGGCAGGAACACGTACTCAATCTCGGGATCGAGCGACTGATTCATTTCCGCCATCTGAAACTCGTAGTCGAAATCGGTGACGGTTCTCAAGCCCCGCAGAATGAATCGCGCGCCCTTGCCCCGTACGTAATCCACCAGCAGCGAATTGAAGCCGTCCACCGTTACACGGTCGCCGTACTCGCTCAGGACTTCCTCGCAGAGCTCGATGCGGCCCGCCAGATAGGTGGCCGGGTCTTTCTGCGCAGATGTCCCGATCGCGAGAATCACATGATCGAACAGATTGAGGGCACGCCGCACGAGGTCGGTGTGACCGTTTGTGATGGGATTGAACGAGCCCGGGTATACCACAACGCTCATGTTGTTAGCCCCGGCCCTGGTTCGCGGTTGGTGTCCGCGCAAGAGAACTGCATATCCTCGCCCCCCGACGAATTGGGGGTGATAGTAGCCACCGCTTCTGTGGGTCGCAAGGTGGGACGCAACAGCGCGAAATGTGCCTGACCCGCGCGACTCTCGCGCAGCGACTCCCAATCGACCCGATCGCGCAACGGCGCACCGGACTCTACGTAGACCAGAAGCGGACGCGCGTCCGGATTTTGGCTCTCGCTCCAGGCGTTGTACACGGCCGCCAGACACCGGTCGAGCATGCGGTCGCGGTAGGGCGGGTCCAGGAACACGATGTCGACGTTCGTGATCTGGGAGAGGTAGGTTAGACCGTTACCCCGCCGGACATCGGCATTGGCGTTCAGCTGGCGGACGTTGGCTTCGAGCGCTTGCGCAACGCGCGGGCGGCGTTCCACGAACGTAACGTGCGCGGCGCCCCGGGACAACGCTTCGAAACCCAGCGCCCCGGATCCTGCGAACGCGTCGAGACAACGCGCGCCCGGCACATCGGCCACCAGCCAGTTGAACAGCGTTTCGCGCACCCGACCGAGCGTTGGGCGCAGATCGGGCGCATCGGCGAAGCGGAGCTTTCGCCCCTTGTGCTTACCGCCGATAATGCGCAGATCGTTGCGGGCCATCTTTCTCGCTCGTTTTCGCCTGCTGCGGTGCTGGCGGGTTGAAGAAACAGTTGAGCACGGAACCGCGGCGGATTCGAGTATCGATTCGGTAGCCACGCGTTGGGGACAGCAATTGGGGATAAGTAGTGAGTGATGCGGCCGAGAAAGAAGAAGGCGGATTTTGGCGGCGCCTGAAATCGGGCCTTGGCAAAACCCGCACTCAGCTCGCAACCGGTGTCGGCAACCTGCTGCTTGGCGAGCGTGAAATCGACGATTCTGTGCTGGATGACCTGGAGACCGCGTTGCTCGTAACGGACGTTGGTGTCGAGACCACCAGCACAATCATGGCGGAGCTGGCGCAGGCGGTGAAGCGCAAGGAACTCAACAACACCCGGGCGTTGCACGGGGCGCTGGCGGAACTGTTGAAGAAGGCGCTCGAGCCGCTGGCGCGCCCGTTCGAGGTCGATTCTGCAGTACGACCGTTCGTTGTGTTTTTCGTCGGCGTCAACGGGGTCGGCAAAACCACCACCATCGGCAAGCTGGCGACGCGACTCAAGGAACAGGGTGCGAGTGTGCTGCTGGCGGCCGGAGACACGTTCCGCGCAGCGGCGGTGGAGCAACTTCAGAGCTGGGGCCAGCGCAACGACATCCCTGTGATCTCTCAACACCAGGGCGCCGACAGCGCGTCGGTCGTCTACGATGCGGTGCAGGCGGCCGCAGCTAGAGATGTGGATGTGGTGCTGGCGGATACCGCCGGGCGCCTACAGGACAAAGCGCATCTGATGGAGGAACTGAAAAAGATCAAGCGCGTGGTCGCGCGGCTCGACGAGGCCGCACCGCACGAAGTGTTGCTGGTGCTGGACGCCACGGTGGGTCAGAACGCGCTCAGCCAGGTGAAGGAATTCGACGCAGCCGTTGGTGTGTCGGGGTATGTGATCAGCAAGCTCGACGGAAGCGCAAAAGCCGGCGTGTTGTTTGCCATTGCGCGCGAGTTGCCTCGGCCGGTGTATTTCATCGGCGTGGGCGAGGGCATCGACGACCTGCGGCCCTTCGATCGCGACGCCTTCGTCGAAGCCCTGTTGACGACAGAGTAAACCGGCGATGGGGCATGTCCACTTCGCTGACGTTTCCAAGAAATTCGACAATGGGCACGAAGCGCTCGAGTCGGTAACCACCGAGTTTGACGAAGGTTCCATGACATTTCTCACGGGCCACTCGGGTGCGGGTAAAAGTACGTTTCTGAAGCTGCTGCTGTGCCTCGACCGGCCCACGTCCGGCCGCATTCTGGTGAACGGCGTGGACCTGGCTCACATATCGGCGTCGCGGCTACCGTACTACCGGCAGAACCTGGGGGCGGTGTTTCAGGATCACCACCTGTTGGCTCAACGCTCGGTGTTCGACAACGTGGCGCTGCCGCTGCGCGTGATCGGTATGAACGACCGCGACGTGGGGCGGCGGGTGCGTGCGGCGCTGACACGGGTCGGCCTGCTGAGTAAAGAAGGTCTGTTTCCGCGCCAGCTGTCCACCGGCGAGCAACAACGGGTCGGCATTGCCCGCGCCGTAGTTACCCGACCGAAAATACTGCTGGCAGACGAACCGACCGGAAACCTCGACCCGGATCTGTCGCGAGACATCATGGAGCTCTTCCGGCAGTTTCATCAGGTGGGCACAACGGTGATCGTTGCGAGTCACGACCGCGATCTGATCGAATCCATGGGCACGCGGGTGCTCGAGCTCGATCATGGGCGGGTGAGTCGGGACGACGCGCAGCTTGGTGCGCAGGTTAGCCCGCCGGCGGAGGCCTCGGATACGGCGTCGGCGCCCAACACGCAAGCAGCCGAACAAGACGATGCCTAGGGGCGCGCGTGAACCCTGGCCGCCGCCTCGGGCGGGACTCACCCGATGGTGGCGAGACCACAAGCGGGTGGCGGCGGAGAGCTTCGGGTTCACGAGCCAGCGGATTGGTACATCGCTGCTGGTATGGCTTTTACTCGGAATAGCGCTGGCGTTGCCGGCTGGACTCTGGCTGATTCGGGCGAACCTTGATGCCGCCACGGCGGATTGGGAAGGGCGGCCGGGGCTGACCGTTTACATGCAGCGCACGGCGACCGACGCGGCGACCGAAGCCGTTGCGGCGGCGCTGGCGGGACAAGACCGTGTGGATTCCGTGCACACCACTACCAGCGAACAGGCGCTCGAAGAGTTTAGGGCGCACGGTCAATTCGGCGAAGCCCTCGACCTGATGCCGGAAAACCCACTCCCCGGATCGGTACGCGCGATACTCAACCGGGGGGCGGATGCGGACGACCTGCGGGCCATCGCCGGCGCGGTCGAAGACATGCCGGGAGTCGCGGAGGTTGTTGTCGAAGAAACCTGGATGGAGCGGGTGCAGGATGTGTCGCGGTTGCTGTTCCGGCTCGGCGTGTTGCTCGCGGTGCTGTTTGGCGTAGGGGCGGTGCTAGTGACGTCCACGACGGTGCGGCTCGCCATTGAGTCGCGGCTCGAGGAGATGCGCGTTCTGAAGCTGGTGGGCGCTACCGATGCGCAGCTGCGGCGCCCGCTGCTGTATTTCGGCGCGTTTTACGGGTTTGGCGGGGGCCTGCTTGCCGCGATGCTGCTGAGCGCGGTGCTGCTGCTGATCGAGGCGCCGCTGGGCGGGCTTCTGGGATCGTACGACCAGCGCTTGAATTTCGCAGGCTTCGACCTCACGTTCCTGGTTGGGCTCCTGTTGATTGGCGGTGCGCTCGGGGTGGCTGGCGCGCTCGTGGCAGCCCGGCAGCGCCTGAAAAATCTGGAAATACATTGAATTATCAACAGGATACGCTGTCTTAAAGTGTGAAATTGGATTAGCACTCCGTGTATCAGAGTGCTAGAATGGCCGTTAAAAGTGTTACCGGAGGTATCACATGAGCACAGCAGCCATCGCCGATGTGATGGGCACCGAAGTATTGTCGTTGAACAATCTGTCGCCGGGACGCGACCTGGATGCCTATACGCAGACGGTCGGCAGCTTCCCGGTACTGACGCCGGAGAAGGAGAAAGCGCTCGCCGAACGATTCTATTATGACAACGATTTGGACGCGGCCCGGGAACTCGTGCTGTGTCACTTGCGGTTCGTCGTGCACCTGGCTCGGTCGTACAACGGGTACGGCCTGGCCCAGGCGGATCTGATTCAGGAAGGCAACGTTGGGCTGATGAAAGCCGTGCGCCGCTTCAACCCGGAAGTAGGGGTACGTCTGGTGAGCTTCGCGGTGCATTGGATTAAGGCCGAGATGCACGAATTTATTCTGCGCAACTGGCGCATCGTGAAGGTGGCAACCACCAAAGCGCAGCGAAAGCTGTTTTTCAATCTGCGGGGTGCGAAGAAGCATCTCGGCTGGTTGTCGCCCGAGGAAACGCGTGCGGTTGCGTCCGACCTCGGCGTTAGCGAGCGGGACGTGACGCGGATGGAAAGTCGCCTGTCCGCGCGGGACATGGCGTTCGATGGCTATGCGTCGGATGATCAGGATGACGTAGCGGCACCCGTGCACTTCCTTCAGGCGGACTCAGTGAGTCCCGAGCAGGAAGTGATTGAAGGGGAGTGGCGGGAAAAGGCCACCGAATCGCTTGGCCGCGCAATGACGGAACTGGATGACCGCAGCCGTGACATTCTGCAGGCGCGGTGGCTGAGCGATGACGACAACAAAAAGACGCTCCAGGAACTGGGCGACAAATACGGCGTGTCTGCGGAACGTATCCGCCAGCTCGAGAAAGGCGCGCTGAAAAAACTCAAGAAGTCCATGGCGGCTTGATCCGGAGCGCGCGGTGACTGGGTTGGGGCCCGGCTCGCGCGCACTTCTTATCGTTGCATCCATACTGGGTGCCTCCGGAGTACTGCTGGGTGCGTTCGGCGCTCACGGCCTGTCTTCGCTGGTTGAAACCCGTTGGGTGGACGTGTGGGAGACGGCGGTGCGTTATCAGTTGATTCACGCGCTCGCGTTGCTCGTTCTCTTTGCATTCCCGGCCTTTCGTGGTCAGTCCGGCAGCGCCGTGGTTGGAGCGGCGACGGTGGCATGGCTGTGGATTGCCGGCGTCGTGTTGTTCAGCGGCAGTCTCTACGCGCTGGTGGTCGCGCACGCGGGCGGAATCGACGCTCGGTGGCTCGGACCGCTGACACCGCTTGGTGGCGTTGCATTGGTCGCAGGCTGGTTGTGGCTGATCCGTGTCGGCAGGGCATACCGGCAGAACGTCGGGGATGGACCATGACGCAGAATACCGAACAGCCGCGCGACACCTCTGGCACCACTTCTGTACGCAACACCTACGTAAGGCGGCGAGGGCGTATGACCGCGGGTCAGAAGCGCGCGCTTTCAACACTGTCCTCGCGGTATCTACTTCCCGCCTCCGAACGTGTCGATCCTGCGCAGTGTTTTGGACGTGCCGCGCGGGTTGGTCTCGAGATTGGGTTTGGTATGGGCCAGGCGCTTGTGGACTGGGCCGCGCAGGCGCCCGAATGGAATCTGTTGGGCGTCGACGTGTATCAACCGGGCCTAGGCGCATGCATGGCGGCGCTGGACCGCGAAGCCCTCACCAACGTGCGGTTGCTCGAAGCCGATGCGCGGGACGTCGTGGACCGGCTGTTACCGGATCAATCGCTCGACGAAGTACGGATTCTGTTTCCGGACCCGTGGCCGAAGGCACGGCATCACAAGCGCCGGTTGCTCAACGACGCATTTCTGGACGCACTTGCGCCGAGACTGAAGGAGGGCGCCGGGTTGTGGATTGCCACCGACTGGCAACCATACGCGGAGGAGATTCGGGCGCTCTTCCACAAGCATCACGTGTTTCGGCCGGCGCAGGCTCTCCCGCGACGTCAGCGCACGCGGTTCGAGACTCGCGGCCTCGCGCTCGGCCATGACGTGTGGCAGGCGTACTACAGGTACGATGCGTCCGGCACGGCGCCGGGTTTGCCTTCACAGAAACCGGGCGACGACTGAGTCCAGCAGCGCGTAGCCGCGTTCCGTGGTCGCGAGCCGGTCGCTGCGCATCAGGCCCGCGTCGACCAACCCCTGCCACACGGGCGACACGCGATCGAGGTCCAGGCCCGTACGTTCCGGAAATCGTTCCGGCGCCACCCCCTCGACGAGGCGGAGAACGTTCAGCATGAACTCGCCCGGCAGTTCGCCGGCCTGCAGTTTCGCCTTATCGGTGGCGGCGGGATCGCGCAGGTACAGGCGTGGCTGCAGTCGTTTGGCTGTGCGGCGGATGGCGTCGCTCGCGGTCACCTTGCCGTGCGCGCCGGCGCCAATGCCCAGGTAGTCGCCGAAGTTCCAGTAGTTCAGATTGTGTCGGCAGGTGTTCCGGTCGCGCGCCCATGCCGATACTTCGTAGCGTTGATAACCGGCCCCGCTTAACCGACGGCGGCCTTCGCGTTCGATCAGCGCAACAGTGTCGTCATCCGGCAGCGGCGGCGGCCGGCGGGCATAGTCGGTTTTCGGTTCGATCGTAAGCTGGTACCAGCTCAGGTGTTCGGGGCGCATCGATGCTGCAGTGTCGAGATCAGTGATTGCCTCGTCGACGGTCTGCTCGCCGAGCGCATACATCAGGTCCAAGTTGATGTTGTCGAATCCCGCACGCCGAGCCGCGTCGAACGCGCGTGCCGTGTCGTCGGCGGCGTGAATGCGCCCAAGACGTTGCAGGTGGCGCGGCGCGAAGGTCTGCGCACCGATCGACAACCGGTTCACCCCGGCATTCCGGTAGCCCGCCAACGGATGGTGCTCCGCGGTGCCGGGGTTCATCTCGAGCGTCACTTCGGCGTCGGCCGTTAAGCGTTCGCCCAGATCGTCGATCAGGGTGCCTATGGCATGCGGACTGAAGAGACTCGGTGTGCCGCCGCCGAAAAACACGGTGCTGATGCGCCGCCCGGCCGGATCGAACGTGAGCGCGTCACGAAGATCGTTGCGCAACGCTTCCAGGTATCCGGCTTCGTCGAGCGATCCTTGCACAGGGTGCGAGTTGAAGTCGCAGTACGGACATTTGCGAACGCACCACGGGAAGTGCACGTACAGTGCTAGCGGAATCTGGTTCGGATCTGGTCGCATAATGCTCGCGAAGCCTGACCGCGGTGGCTCACAAGGCTCTTCTGGGCGGGTTCGAGCTCGGCGGCCGTTGTGCCGGTGTCCCCAACGAGGAACACCGGGTCATAACCGAAGCCGTTATTGCCGGATTCTGTGCTCGCGATGGCGCCGTGCCAGGCGGCGGTTGCGACCAGTGGCGCCGGATCGCGCGCGCTCAGGACGAACACCAGCGCGCAATAGAAGTAGGCCTTTGGATTCGAGAGACCGCGGCACGCGTCGAGCAGTTTGCGACGATTCTGGGCGTCGGTGGCGCCCTCGCCGGCGTAGCGCGCGGAACGGATACCCGGTGCGCCGTTGAGCGCGGGTACCACCAGCCCCGAGTCGTCGGCTATTGCAGGGAGTTGCGCGGTCTCGGCCGCGTGCCGGGCCTTGCCGAGCGCGTTTTCGATGAAGGTGGTCGCGGTTTCCGGCGCCGGTTCTATGCCGAGTTGGTGTTGCGGCACTATATCGAGGCCGGTGTCAGCGAGCAGTTGGCGGAATTCCTCCAGCTTGCCCCGGTTGCCGCTTGCCAGCACCACCTGCACCGCTAGTCCTCCCAGTGGAGCTTCTGTTGAAACTTCAGAACCTGCTCGCGCCGTTGATCGGGATGGATGTGAATCTCGAAGCGCAACAGATCCTGGTTGTCGTGCGTAAGTTGAGCCAGATAGTAGATCGCATCTCCCTCGCGCGACTCCACGAAATCCAGCGCTTGCGCCTGGCTCAGCAGGTTGGTTGCTGTGCCTGTGACGGAGGCGCTGCGTGCTTTGCCGTCGGCCACGTCTATGATCGACAGGTTGACCAGCGCACGGTCGCGCGCGCGCACAACGTTGTAACGCTCCGCTACGGCCGGCGTTAGAAACGTGGTGGGAATGACGACATAATGCACTTCAACGTCGCCAAACCGTTCCTTTTGCTCGGCCCAGGCGCCGGTGCCGATACACAATCCCGACACCCAGACCAAAGACACCAGTACGCCGCGAATACGGCGCGCGTTGCGGCAACGGGCACGCATGAACAATAGACCGTCCTCGAACGAAACTCGCGCATGGTATCGGCTCGCCGGCGGACCTGCCATTCGTGGTGGCAGCGTTGCCGATCTGGGTGCCCGGGCGCTGCTGGGTTTTGCGTGGCTCGTTGCGATGGGCGCGTACGGCTGGGTGGCTCCGGATCATGCGCCGCTCGTTGCGGCGTTAACCGCGGTGGCGTTCGTTGGCATTCATATCGTTGCGGGGTGGCCGCGGCGATGGGTTGGCGAGGGATTCCAGTGGCCGCGCGTGCGCCCCGGTGCGTTTGCGGCGCTGGTGTTCGGCGCATCATTGCTGACCCTTGGCGAGGTCGCGGTGTTCGTCGCATCGACGAAAGATGCATCCGGGGCAGCCGCGCTCACACCGTTGACCCTGCTGCTTGCGGTTGCCGTTGCGCCGTTGATCGAAGAAATCGTGCTCCGATTGTGGTTGCAGCAACGTCTTGCAACGCTGCTCAATGGCTGGGCCGCGATCGGTATCGTCGCATTCGCGTTTGCGTTGTTGCATGAAACGGACCTTACGTTGCCGTCATTCTGGTATCACTTCGTTACCGGTTGCTGCTATGGATCCGCCGCGTGGATTAGCGGTTCGATCTGGCCAGCCATCATTGCGCACGCGATTCACAACGGGGTGCTCGCACTGCTTGAGGGCTCTGCGCTGATGCGCATCGTGAGTGAGGATCCGGCGAGCTTTCACGGCGAGGCCGCGGCACTCGCACCGATCGCGCTGATCGTAGGCGGTGTCGTCTGGATTGTGTTTCTGTGTCGCGCGCGTGCGCAGTCAGCCGCGCTCTAGGCGGTAAAAGGCCACCACGCCGAACATGTTCGGCCACACGTTGGGGATCGTTCGGGATCGGTAGTTGTCAGCAACGACGAACTTGTCCAGAACCTGCCAGCCCCGATCGCGCACGAGCTGCTCGAAATCTTTGAATGTACACAGATGAATGTTGGGTGTGTCATACCATGCGTGCGGCAACTGCGCTGAAACCGGCATGCGGCCCTTGCGTGTCAGTTGCAACCGGCAGCGCCAGTAGGCGAAGTTGGGGAATGTAACGATGCATTGCTCGCCCACTCGCAGCATCTCTGCAAGCACGCGGTCGGGGCGTCGGATGGACTGAAGTGTTTCGGTCATCACGACCATGTCGAAGCTGTTCGACGGAAAGTTGCTGAGTCCCTGGTCCAGGTTCTGTTCCAGTACATTCACGCCCTTACGCAGGCATGTCGTGATGTTGTCCGGGTCGATTTCCAGGCCATAACCGTTCACGTTCTTGTGTTGCTGCAGATGTGCGAGCAGCTCGCCGTCGCCGCAGCCGAGGTCCAGCACGCGTGCGCCCGGCCTCACCAGATCGGCGATGATCTGCAGGTCAGGCCGCATCGTTGCGAACGTCCAAATCAGAAACTTCGAGCCCTGTGGCGAGCCGGTCCATGAACGCGTTCAGCACGCCGAAGTAGCGGGGAATGGGCAATAGAAACGAGTCGTGCCCATGGGCGGAGGCGATCTCTGCGCTGGAGACGTTCTTGCCTGCCGCGACGAGTGCATCGACGATCTCGCGGCTGCGTCCCGGGGCAAACCGCCAGTCGGTCGAAAACGACAGCACCAGGTACGAACAGGTTGCGCGGGCCAACGCACACACCAGGTCGTCGTCGAACTCGCGTGCGGGGTCAAAGTAGTCCAGCGCACGGGTCATCAGCAAATAGGTGTTTGCGTCGAACCGGCGGGAGAACGATTGACCCTGATAGCGCAGGTAGCTCTCCACCTGAAACTCGACATCGCGCGCCTGCCCGAGGTCGCCCGATTTCAGCTCGCGCCCGAAGCGTTCGCGCATGCCGTCGTCCGACAGGTAGGTTACGTGGCCGACCATGCGGGCCAGACGCAGGCCAATGTCTGGGACGCGCTCACGGCTGTAGTACCGGCCGCCGTGAAAACCCGGATCGGACTCGATTGCCTGACGCGCAATCTCGTTGAATGCAATGTTCTGTGCAGACAGCTTTGCGGCGGCGGCAATCACCAGGCACGCTCGCAGGCCGTCGGGCTGGTCGATGGACCACTGCAGCGCCTGCATTCCGCCTAGGCTGCCGCCGATCACCGCGGCAAATTGCTTAATGCCCAGGTGGTCGGCCAACAGGCGCTGGCTCGCGACCCAATCCCGCACCGTTACCGCGGGGAAGTCGGGGCCGAACGGCGCGCCGGTGGACGGATTCACGGTTTTCGGACCGCTGCTGCCGTGACACCCGCCCAGGTTGTTCGGACTTACGATGAAGAAGCGCCGCGTGTCGAACGGCTTGCCGGGACCAATGCAGGCATCCCACCAGCCGGGTTTGTCGTCCGCGGGATCGTGCTTGCCGGCCGCGTGGTGGTTACCTGAGAGCGCATGACAGATCAGAAGCGCGTTGGAGCGGTCCGCGTTCAGCTCTCCGTAGGTTTCATACACCAGGTCGAAGCCCTGCAGCACCGCACCGGATTGCAGCGAAAACGGGTCGGCGTAGTGGAACGTGCGGGGCGTAACGATACCCACCGAGCCGGCGTCCGGCGTCATCAACCGTTCGGTCATGGCAGCGCGTTTATGAGGGTGGACGCGACCTGGGGCAGAACGATCAGCTCCAACGCGTTCAGAATGAAGAAAACCAAGATTGGTGAGAAGTCGAGGCCACCCATGGCCGGCAGCAGCTTCCGCGCGGGCGCCAGCACCGGTTCGGTGAGCTCGTGCAGCAGTGATAGCGCCGGATGATAGTTTCCGGGGGCGACGAAGCTCGCAATGATCACAATAATGATCGACCACTTCAGGATCGTAATCGCCAGCATCAACACCCGAACGATGGCGACGAGCACTGTTACCAGTATGTTGTCACCGAATGAACTCAGCGCCACGATCAATAGCGCCTGCGCCAGGGTAGCGATGACAAACGATGCGGTATCGAAGTTGCGAATCCCGGGCAACACGAGCCGCAGCGGTTTCAGAACGGGGTCTGTAATGCGAACGATGCCCTGACACAGCGGGTTGTAGAAATCCACGCGCATCAGTTGCAGCAGGAACCGAACGACGAACAGAAAGCTCGCCAGGCCGAGCACGAAGGTGAGCGTGTACTGTGCGAGTTCGTTCATGGATCCGTTAGCTCCTCAGCCATTTCGGCGGCCCGTGCTGCTGCGGCGCCCAATGCCCGCACCAGCGCCGAAGCGACGTCATCGCGATCGAGTGAATTCAGGGCGGCTTCGGTGGTGCCGCCCGGCGACGTGACATTATGACGCAGCCGGGCAGGGGAATCCGAGCCCTCGAGTGCCATCATCGCGGCGCCGCGCGCGGTCTGGAGGGTGAGCGTTGTCGCCGTCTGCGAATCGAGCCCCAGTTGCTCGCCGGCGCGGATCATCTGTTCCATCAAATAGAAGAAGTACGCGGGCCCGCTGCCGGACACCGCGGTTACGGCATCGATCCCCGCTTCGGTGTTGACCCAGACGGTGTTGCCCACCGCGGCGGTGATGGCTTCGGCCGCGTCCCGTTGTTCTGGCGACACGTTGTCCGGCGCGTACAACCCGGACATACCCGCGCCGAGTAGCGCTGGCGTGTTGGGCATAACGCGCACGACGGGCTGACGTGGGTTGGTCCATTGTTGCAGCGCGGCGACCGGAATCCCGGCAGCAATGGAGACGAGCAACTGGGCCTGGGAAAGGGTCGACAGGTCCACCAATACCTGCTTCGCGAGCTGGGGCTTTACTGCAAGCACCACCACATCTGCGTTTGCCACCGCCGCGTTGTTGTCGTCGTACAGGGCTATTCCGGTGTCGGCGAGCTCGTCGCGTTGGGCCGGACTCGGGTCGCTGGCGCAGAGGGAGCCGGCTTGGCGGCCGCTCGCCAGCAGGCCGCGGATCAGACTGGTGGCCATGTTACCGGCGCCGATGAAGGCGATGGATGCGGTCATAAATAACCCTCGAAGTGTTGGATCTTGCGCGCTGCAATCACACCGCGCGTGCCGGTCTGGGGCCGAACAGCGCGGTACCGATGCGTACCTGGGTTGCCCCTGCTGCGATGGCCGCCTCCAGATCGCCGCTCATACCCATGGACAGCGTGTCCCAGCAGCCGCCCTCGGGGGGCGCGTGTGTGTGGAACAGGTCGGCGAGGCGGGCGAACGTCTGCTCCGGGTCGGCGCTGACGGCGCCGATGGTCATCAGGCCGCGTACCCGCAGGTGGGTCAGCGGCCGCACCGTTTCCAACAGCTCGCCTAGCGTCTCCGGCGCAACGCCGCCTTTGTCGTCGTCCGCGTCTACATTCACCTGAATACACACGTTGAGCGTTTTACCGGCGTCGCGTGCGCCGTCGTCCAGCCGTGCGGCAATCTTCTGCCGATCTACCGTGTGTACCCAATCGAACGCCTGGGCGATGCGCCGTGTTTTGTTGCTCTGAATGCGACCTATGAAATGCCAGGTAACGGGCAGGTCTGTGGTGGCGGACATCTTTTCCAACGCATCGGTAAGGTAGTTTTCGCCGAAGTGGTCGATACCGGCCGCGTGAACCCGGCGCACTGCGTCGGCACTCTGCGTCTTGGAGGCGGCGATGATCGTGACGCTCTGCGGAGCGCGGCTCGCGCGTTCGGCGGCGGCGCGCACACGCGCCCGCACGGCTTGCACCCGGTCGGAACTCGACTGACAAGTGCGCTCACTCAATGTCTTACTGATAACTCCGTCTCAATTCACGCAACGGAAAGCCACTGTCCCAATGCAGGTCGTAGTTTTGATCGGGGCCGAGATAATACTATACGGCCGTAGGCCAAGTGACCCGCGCGACCGGCCGGCATAGGGAAGTGTGTGCGTGGGTCTGCCAATGGACAGGTGTATCTGATGGACATTACCGAGCTTCTGGCGTTCAGCGCCAAACAGGGCGCTTCCGACCTGCATCTGTCGGCGGGTCTTCCGCCGATGATTCGCGTGGACGGCGACGTACGGCGCATCAATCTTCCGCCGCTGGAGCACCGCGAGGTGCACGCGCTGATCTACGAGATCATGAACGACAAGCAGCGTAAGGATTTCGAGGAGTTTCTGGAAACGGACTTCTCGTTCGAAGTACCCGGCGTGGCGCGCTTTCGCGTCAACGCATTCAACCAGAACCGCGGTGCCGGTGCGGTGTTCCGGACCATTCCATCCAAGGTTCTAACGATGGAAGACCTGGACATGGGCCAGGTGTTCAAGGACGTGTCGATGGTGCCCCGCGGCATGGTGCTTGTAACCGGGCCGACCGGCTCGGGAAAGAGTACAACACTCGCGGCGATGATCGATTACATCAACGACAACCGCTACGACCACATTCTTACGATCGAAGATCCGATTGAATTCGTGCACGAAAGCAAGAAGTGCCTGGTTAACCAGCGCGAAGTGCATCGCGATACCCACGGATTCAACGAAGCGCTCAGATCGGCGCTGCGGGAGGACCCGGACATCATCCTGGTGGGTGAGATGCGAGACCTCGAAACGATTCGACTGGCGCTCACCGCCGCAGAAACCGGCCACCTGGTGTTCGGCACGCTGCACACCACGTCCGCCGCCAAGACGATTGACCGGATCATCGACGTGTTTCCGGCCGAGGAAAAAGACATGGTGCGCTCCATGTTGTCAGAATCGCTGCAGTCGGTAATTTCGCAGACGCTGTTGAAGCGCGCGAATGGCGGTCGCGTGGCCGCACACGAGATCATGATCGGCACCCCAGCGATTCGTAACCTGATCCGCGAAGACAAGGTGGCTCAGATGTACTCGGCCATTCAGACCGGTATGGCTGTAGGCATGCAGACGCTGGACCAGTGTCTGGAAGAACTGGTCGCAAAGCGTACGGTCAGCCGCGAGGTTGCCCGCGAAAAAGCCAAGATGCCCGAAAACTTCTGAGGCATCCGTAACCCGCTCTGGAGAACGCTCGCGTATGGAATTCGACAAACTGTTGAAGCTGGTTGTGGAGAAAGGTGCATCGGACCTGTTCATCACGGCCGGAAAACCGGCGATGCTGAAGATCAACGGCAAGCTGTTCGCCGCCGGCAAAAGCTCCCTGTCGCCGGAGCAGTCGCGCGATCTGGTGCTGGGCGTGATGAACCGAGACCAACAGGAACAGTTCACCCGCGACCACGAGTGTAACTTTGCGATCAATACGCGCGGCCTGGGACGCTTTCGAGTGAGTGCGTTCTATCAGCGCAACCTGATCGGTATGGTGCTGCGGCGCATCGAAGTACACATTCCACTGGTGTCCGACCTGGGACTGCCGTCGGTGATCGAAGAGCTGGCCATGACGAAGCGCGGACTGATCATCTTCGTAGGCGCCACCGGTACGGGTAAGTCGACGTCGCTTGCGGCGATGATCGGGCACCGCAACACCGAATCGAGCGGCCACATCATCAGCGTTGAGGACCCGATCGAATTCATTCATCAGCACAAAGGATGCATCGTTACGCAACGCGAAGTGGGCGTGGATACCGAGTCGTTCGAGGTAGCGTTGAAGAACACACTGCGTCAGGCACCGGATGTAATCATGATCGGCGAGGTGCGAACACGCGAGACGATGGAATATGCGGTTACGTTCGCAGAAACGGGTCACCTGTGCCTGTGTACGCTGCACGCCAACAACGCCAACCAGGCGCTGGACCGTATCATTCACTTCTTCCCGAGCGACCGTCACGATCAGGTTTGGATGGACCTGTCGCTGAACCTCAAAGCCATCGTTGCGCAGCAATTGATACCAACGGTGGACGGTAACGGGCGGCGCGCGGCGGTGGAGGTGCTGATCAATACGCCTCTCGTGTCCGACCACATTCGCAAGTCGGAAGTGCATCTGTTGAAGGAACTGATGTCGAAGTCGAACGAACACGGCATGCAGACGTTCGACCAGGCGCTGTACCGGTTGTACACGGAAGGTGAAGTGTCCTACGAAACCGCACTGGCGCACGCGGACTCACCGAACGACCTGCGCCTGATGATCAAGCTGGGTGCGGAGACTCACCAGACGACGGCCGATGCGGGCGGTGGTCTGTCGCTGGAAGAGGAAGATACCGGAACCGTTACGTTCGGGATGTAGGGGCCGTCGCCGCGTGGCGGCCAGCCAATCCATGCGAACTCATCGAACGGCGCAGCTGGCCATCGAAGACCGAGGCGAAGATGGCGTTGTTCACTTACATTGAGGGCTGGTACGACCCGAGGCGTCGGCACAGCGCGCTGAAGAATCGCGCGCCCGCGTGTTTTGAATAGGAACATCGTCACCAGTTTGATGAATCGAGCACAAGAGGCGGGATATCCACCACCGGCTCTGGCGTGGCTTTAAGCGCCACACCGGTGGTGGAAATCCCTCATTCAAGGGCCAAGGGAAACATCAAAACCCCAAGCCAAAGACTGTCCGTGGAAAGGGGTTAAGTCCAAGTCCACATAGATCCTTGGCGCCAAATACCAATACCTTGGCACGTTCGGCAACTAAACTGGGACGAGGTTGCGACTACATTTATCTCTCAAGCCAAGTAAGGGGTATCTGTGGTTTTGCAAACACTGGATAGCATACTTGAGGTAGGAATCGGAATCGCGGGCTTCTCCGGTGTAGTAATTGCCTTTGGGCGCGGTGATTGGTCTGCCCGGGCTATGCATTTGCTGCCCACTCTTTTGGACATATCGTTCGTAGTCATTGTGCTTTCGTTCGTGCCAATGGTTTTGCTTTCGACCAACATCGCATCCGCCCTAATTTGGCAGATTGCTTCAGGCCTGACGGCGATGTACATCGCGATGGTCATCCCTTACCGCTCGCTGCGATTGAAACAACTGCACCTCGATCCCTCGAAAAGGGGCCGCCAGCTGGGCTTGTTGATTAACGCGGCCGTGTTTGCGCTATCGCTCGCGAACGTGTTTTGGCTACAGAGCGAATGGCCTCACTTAGTATCGCTGGTCACGATGCTCGTCCTGGCATTTGGCGTATTCAGCTTTCTTGTCAGTGAAGTTTTGACCCAAAACCAATGGTCGCAGATCAGAATGACACGGCCATCTATGCGAGTTGACTCCGTCGATAATCCGCGGGAGTCGAACCGGTCCAACGCCTAAATGCCCGATAAAAGGTGCTAGGCTCGGAAAACCCAACAAGGTAGGCAGCTTCACTGATTGCCACATGGCGATCGCGAAGATACTCCAGCGCGGCGGCTCGGCGAACGTCATCTAGGACCGCCCCAAACGCAGCATCCTCCTTTTCCAACCGGCGTTGAACCGTCCTAGGAGATAAGTGCAACTGGTCTGCAATTCCGTCAAGTGTTGGATGGCCTTCTTGGAGTGCGTCCATAATCTTCGCTCGAACTTCGTCTACGAAAGTATCGGCCTTCGGCAGTTCGCCAAGGACGCGCTCAGCAGTGCTTGCCAGATATTTCCTCAATTTAGGGTCGGAGCGCACGACAGGTAGTTGGAGTAAATTCGACGAGAAAATTATCGCAGTTCGATCGGCGTTATTGCGAACTGGCGCGTTGAAGAAGGACTGATAGAGTGCGCGATCCGATTCCGACCCTTGAATCAATACCAAGGTGGGATTCCATCGCTCCGCAGTAATGTGCCGACCTTTCGCGAGACTATATGCCAGGTATCCTTCCAAGAGGCCGGGCAGCATTTGCACTGCTTCATCGGGGTAGACACAGCCAAGCTCCACTTCGTCATCTCTTTGGGTTAGGACATATGGTGCGCCGCCGTCAAAACCAATGCGGCGATACCTAACCCAGGCTTCATACGCCTCGCCGAGTGTCGAAGAACTCGCGAGCACGTAACCAAGCAAGAAATGCTCGGATGATGCCATCGCTTCTGCTAAGCGGATTCCAGCGGTCTCGCCACGCTGTGCCCGGACCCATAGTCCAAATTCCACGACCCGTTCGAATGGGACTCTGCCTTCATCGTCGTCTATAAGCGCTGGCGTCAGGCTGGTTTGGGCATATAGATCCGGCGGTGACAGCCCAATGGACTCCAGGCTGCAAACCATTCCTTTGAAGACCTCTGTCGCAATCGTTCTCGCTGCCACGGCGTCCTCCAGAGACCCTCTTTGTATATCGCAATCTGTCGGGATTTCCAATGCAAGTGTCGGGCCGGGTCAATGCCCGCGCCACGCGCGCACCTTAGAGTAACTGTCAACAATAGAGGAGAAACACAATGAACCGACCGGTTCTTTTCCTTGCCGCAATAGCAATGATGACGGGTTGCTCCACCATTACGACGCAGTCATCTAGCGACCCTACCGCCAATATAGCAGCTTTCCAAACGTACAAACTCGAGTCGAAGTCGAGTCTGCCCCCACACCTGTCCCGGTCAATCGAACAGGCGCTTCAAGAAAGCTTGTCCGCTACCGGACTGGCCGCGAGCGAGAATCCCGATCTGTTGGTGAACTATTACACGGTCGTCCACGACGAACTGCAAGTGACTGAAGCAGCGGTGCCAACACTTGTGACGTTTCGTCGCGGCTACACAGTGTGGAACACGTATGAGGCCGACGTAAGGCAAATCACCGAAGGCATGTTGCTTGTCGACGTCGTCGATCTCGATTCGAACAAACTCGTTTGGGAAGGTAGCGCACACGGCGTCGTATCGCGCGGCAATGTGGACCGCAACAAAAAGAAGATTACGCAAGCTGTGGCGAAAATGTTCGCGTCCTTTCCCAACGAATCGCGTGAGGTGAAGTAGTCATGTCCGGTCGAGTCCTCACCTTAATCGCTTTGCTCGCAGTCCTAACGGGATGCGCGGCCGCCGCAATTGGCGGCGGGACCTACGCGGTCAAGTCTTCGCAACGCGATGACCTTCGGCCTTCGGCAGAGTCCGGTGACGCTGAAGCCCAGTACCAGTTGGGAAAGTCCTGGTGCTGTATGGGGCCTGGTTTCGATACCCAGACTGCGACCGAGTGGTTGTGCAAAGCAGCCTCGCAGGGCCACGAGCAGGCCCTCTACGAACTCGGCCGGATTTACGACGGAGAAATCTCGAGAACCCCTGCACCGGGACAGAAAGTGCTACGCCTTGCGACCGCAAAGCGAAGTGCAGCACACGCCCTAGCGTTCTACAGACTCGCCGCTACGCACGGGAACACCAACGCCGAAACGAAACAAGAGGAATTGGCGCAACGACTGGAAGCACCCGAACGTGAACGTGCGAAAGCCATTTCATCCGACTTCAGTTCTTCGTGTACCTACGACGATGTGTTCAGTACCCCACCTACCACGGAGCAACAATCATGAACAAACTTAGATTGATTCTGCTGACGGTCACCCTAAGTTCGTTGATCGGCGGGGGCCAGTCTTGGGCGCGTTCGCCAAGAATCGATACAGGCCTTGACGCGGAGCCGACTGTTGATGGGCTCTACCCCGTTAAAAAAACTCGGATCGACAAAGCATTCGCCAAACCAGATCTTGATCTCTCTTCATACACCAAGGTGATGATCGCGCCAGTATCGATCGCCTACCGAAAAGACAGTTTTGAGCTGACCGACACACAGATGCATCGCATGAACGAATACTTCTGGCGAGCCTTGGATGATGCGCTCGTTGATCATGGCTACGAGGTCGTCGCTGAAGCCGGCTCCGACGTCGTACAAATCGTCGCGCGCATCGTCGATCTGGATATCAACGTGCCGACCGAACCGCGCGTGGGACGGACCACGTACTTCACGGCATCATCGGGATCAATGACTTTGATTGGAGAGTTGCGCGACTCCTCAAGCGGAGAAGTCTTGGTTCGCTTTGCTGACCGTCAGCAACCACGATCCCATTGGGAGAGAAGCACCACGGTAAGTAACTGGGGCGAGGTACGCCGAGCCTTCAAGTTTTGGGCAAATATTCTCCAGGATCGTTTGGACTACTTCCACGCTAGCAACCCGCAATGAGCAGAGACAAAGGATTGGCCATGAATTTGCTTCCAATCTTGCTGTTGCTGCTTACGACGGGAAGCGTCGGAGCCAACGAACCAGTTCAACTGAATTTTGCAGTCGTCGCGCTGGTTAAGGAATCGTCGATTCGCGCCGCATTTGAGGATGCGCTGGTCCATGAATTGCAGAAAGCAAAGTTTGGCGGCGCGCGGGTGAGTCATACGCATGTGGAGTTGTCAGGGTCAACCGTATCACGTAATAGCCTCATGGCGAGCCTGGAGCAACTTAATCTACATGGTGCTCTAGTGATACGTCCGCTCGCTGTTGGTCCGAATGCAGAGCGTGAGACTTTAGGGAAAGTATCACAGCCGATAGCGGAATCCATCACCGATTTTCTCGCGACCACAGACCGAGACCCAAAGTGGTCAGCAGCAGTGCAGGTTGGAGCGTTTCTCGTGACCGACGAAGAGTTTGGCGATGGCGAGCCGCTGCTGTTTTGGCGCGGGGTGTCTTGGACCGATGACGGGCCGGATCGAGGACGCGCGATCCAGCGCCTAGCCGAAGTTATCGCATCAAATGCGAGTCAAGCGCGGGCTAAATTTCGCCTAGCCCAGAGTCAACGTGGAGATGAATGATGCTCGCCTATCGGTTGATAATAATTGTCTTCGTCGGATCGATGTTACGCGCCTGGTCGCCAAGCTTGAGTAGTGCGCCAGGTGAGCGGTTTCGCGAAGCTGCCGAAAAACGACCCGGACGCGATGGAGTGCGCAAGCCCCGAATGAAAGAGGATCGGTGGCGCGGATGCCGCTTCCCATGCTCAGTCGAGCGCTGTGAGCCACGGTCTCTTAATCTATCCGAAAGAGCACCAAGACCAGGCCACACAAGACCGCGACCGCTGCGAATGCCACGTTTGGGCGATGGAGCAATCGGAATTTGATCCGACTCGCATTGAACCGCTTGCGGACTCCGAACGTGTAGCGTACCGACCAGCGGTCACGCTCTGCTTAGAAGCGCGCGGCTATTCTGTTGGCTGAACGGAATCGATGAGAGAAAGTTAATTAAGAGGTGCTGCATGTTCAAATCGCCAATACGCCAGATTAGATGCTTCCTGCTACCGCTGATCGCGCTAGTTTTCATTGGTTGTGGAGAAGACGCGCCCGTTGCTCCTGATACACCCCGCACGATTAAGACAGTACAGATAGGAGAGTTAGCGGGCGAGCAAGTTCGTGTCATTGCAGGAACCACCGAAGCAGACGTCGTGACTGAACTCGCCTTCGAGGTGGGCGGTCGGCTCATCAGCTTTGATATTGGGCTCGGTGAGTCGGTGACCGCGGGCGACGAGATTGGAGTGATCGATAAAGAACCCTATAGCTTGCGCGTCATTTCTGCTCGCGGGCAGCTGGACCAAGCTCAAGCGCGCGTAATCGAAGTTGAGAGCCAGTTCGAGCGTATCGAGGACATCTACAAGAAGGGTCACGTGAGTAAGGCCGAGTTCGATAGTGCTCTCGCCAATCTCGAATCTGCCCGCGCTAGCGTACGCATCGCCCAAACGCAGCTCGAGCTAGCGCAACGCGATCTCGTGCGAGCCGAGCTTGTTTCGCCCATTGACGGCACCATCACCAGCAAATACGTGGAGACATTCACAGACGTCAAACCAGGCCAAGCGGTTGTTCAGATCAGTGCGCTAGGCCGGCTCAAGGTAAATGTGAGCGTTCCAGAAACCCTGTTGCGGGATCTCGCAGTGGGTGATGCTGTGGCTGTTGGCTTCCCAGATCGCGAAGATGGAATGACACCTGGAAAGATCACCGAGATCGGCGCTCGAGCAGCAAACACCAATACCTTTCCAGTGGTCGTCATGCTCGACCGCCCAGTCCGAGACCTTCCCGCGGGAGCGGCAGCCGAGGTCACTTTCTCTTTTGCGACCGGCGCAACGGGGAACGCGTTTATGTTGCCAATGACGGCTGTTCTGCCTAGCGGCCAGAACCGCGTAGGTACAGTGTTTGTATTCGATCAGGCTACTCAGCAGGTTCGGGCGCGTTCAATATCCATCCTCAATGTCCAAGGCAATCGATTGGAAGTCTCAGGAGATATTGCACCGGGTGACATTGTCGCGGCCGCTGGGGTGCCATTCCTACACGACGGTATGGAGGTTCGTCTGTTGCCAGGGGCGGCAGAGTGAAGGCTTTAACGGATTGGGCGATCAACAACCAAAAGCTCGTCATTCTGGTCACGGCACTCATTCTTGTTGTCGGGCCTGTGAGTTTTGTATCGCACCCATCCCGCGAAGATCCCGCGATCACGATTCGGACAGCAGTTGTCACAGCCGTCTCGCCGGGGATGGCCCCAAGGCGCGTCGAAGATCTCATCACGCGAAAGCTGGAAGAAGAAATCCGGCAAATGCCCGAGGTCGAGAACATTCGTTCGACGTCGCGTTCGGGGAGCTCAACGATTCGTGTAGAGCTATACGATCGGTACACCGAACTTGGACCGATTTGGCAAGATTTGCGGAATCGGATGAATGACGTGCGATCCGACTTACCGGGCGGAACGCGCGGTCCATTTGTTAACGATGATTATGGTGCCGTCGCGATGGCGACCGTCGCAGTTACGGGAACGGGCTTTTCCATGGCGGAAGTCGCAGAAACTGCTCGCGAGCTGCGACGCCAGCTGTACAGCGTTGCGGGCGTCAGCAAGGTCGAGCTCTACGGAATAGAACCCGACACCATTTTCGTGGAGTTTGATGCGGCGCGGCTCACACAGCTCGGCGTCTCCACACAGACGTTAGTTGGTGCCGTGCAGCAGACGAACGTGGTGGCATCAGGCGGACGTCTTCATGCTGAGGGTGTGGGGCTCACGGTTGAGCCCACTGGGAACTTTGAGTCCGTTGACGACATCGGCAATGTGGCAATCGAAGTCCCTAATCTCGATGGCCAGCTCGTTTACTTGAGAGACCTTGCGGACATCCGCCGGGAATATTCTGATCCGCCCGAGCATCCCATTCTGGTGGATGGCGAGTCCGCAGTTGTGCTCGGCATTCAAATGGTCGACCAGTTCGATGCCAACGCCTTTGGCAGAGCGTTACGGCAACGAGTAATCGAACTCGAACACTCGCTACCTATCGGTTATCGCTTGCAGTTTGTCACGTTCCAGCCCGATGAGGTCGACAAAGCGATTGGTAACGTGATGAACAATCTGTACCAAACCGTCGTCATCGTCTTGCTTGTAGTCATGGCCTTTCTCGGCTGGCGAACCGGACTGATCGTCGGCGTCATGGTTCCTTTAACCATGCTCATGACGCTGCTCGTCATGCGGCTGACAGGCATCGAGCTCGAACGCATGTCGCTTGCCACGTTGATCATCGCTCTAGGACTGCTGGTCGACAACGGTATCGTGGTCTCTGAAGAGATTGGGCGACGCCTCGCCCTTGGTGAACAGCGAATAGCTGCTGCGCAGGAAGCGGGCCGTTCGCTGGCGGTACCGTTACTAGCATCGAGCCTCACGACAGTTGTGGCATTTCTACCATTGATGCTTGCGGATAACGAAGCCGGCGAGTACACGCGTTCGCTATCTATCGTTATCGCAATCGCGCTGATTGGATCGTGGGTGCTCGCGATGTCGGTGACCCCATTAGCTTGTGTCACCGCGATGAAAGTGACCGAGCCGGTGGATGCGGCTCAGCAGTTCGCGACGCCCCTTTACCAACGCTACAAGCGAACGCTCGAGACCGCGCTCCGGTTTCGTTGGACGTTTCTCGCAGCCACCGGATTACTACTCGTCGCGGCCCTATGGGCTACGCAGTTTGTACCCAAATCGTTCTTTCCTGCGTCGGATCGCGCTCAGTTCCAGGTCTATGTCGACCTGCCTGTGGGTGCAAACACATATGCCACTAGTGACGCTACAGGTCGTCTCAGCTCGTGGCTTGCCGACCGAGCCGAGAATCCTGAAATCGCCTCCCATATCGCGTACGTAGCGCACGGCGGCCCGCGGTTCTATCTCGGGCTCAATCCAATTGATCCGGACGCCCACCGATCATTCGTAATCGTCAACACCACATCACATCGAGAGATACCAACAGTGATGGAGCGAATTCGCGCTTACGCCAATATCCACCTTCCGGAAGCACGAGTCACGGTTAAACCCATGTCGATGGGTGCGACTGAGGCTGGGTTGGTCGAGTACCGTGTTATCGGGCCAGATGCGAACGAACTCGAGCGGATAGCCGGATCGATCAAATCGAAACTGCGCGAAATCGTGGGAGCCATCAACATTCGAGACGACTGGGAAAACCGAATCGTCAAGATTGTCCCGCGTATCCAGCAAAGCGAAGCCCGCCGTGCCGGCGTGACAACTGAATCGATTGCGCAGGCGTTAAACGCCACGCTTTCAGGGTACGCAGTCACCGAATACCGCGATGGTGACCAGCTGGTCCCGGTCTATTTTCGCGCGTCGAGCGACGACCGTACCAATATCGACCGGCTCCGGACGCTCAACGTCGGAATGAGCTCGAGTCAACCGGTGCCTTTATTACAGGTTGCAGAGTTAGGCGGAGCGGCCGAGTTTTCAATGATACAAAGGCGAAACCTCGAACGGGTCATTACGGTCTCAGCGAAACACTCGACGCTGTCAGCTGCTGGCTTCAACGCGCTAGTTCAAGAGCGCATCAGCGACGTTGATGTTCCTTTGGGATATCGCGTGGAGCTAGGGGGTGAGATCGAGGGGTCAGCGGAAGCGCAAGGTGCACTCTTTGCGAATATGCCGCTTGCAGCAATGTTGATCGTTGCGATTCTGGTTGGGCAGTTCAATAGTTTCTCCCGCCCGTTTCTGATTCTCGGAGTCATCCCATTGAGCTTAATCGGCGTTACGGCGGCAATGTTGGTGCTGCCAGGTGCGCAGCTCAGTTTTATGGCGATCCTCGGCGTACTCTCACTGGCCGGAATTATCATCAACAACGCAATAGTTTTGATTGACAAGATCGATCTTGAGCGCGCACGGGGATTAGTAGAACAAGAAGCCATTGTTTCGGCCTCGATGGCTCGACTCCGGCCTATCGTCATGACAACGATTACGACGATCCTCGGGTTGATGCCGCTCATCTGGTCGCGGGACGTTCTCTTCTATGACCTTGCAGTGGTAATTTCCGGCGGTCTCGTGGTTGGCACTCTGCTTACACTTGGTGTTGTGCCGATTCTTTACTCATTGGTTATCCGAGAGCCAACCGAGTCAAGCGCCTGACATGCTCCAGAGATGGTCAAATCATCGGTATACCATCCTGCTGGCTACGCTGCTGTCGCTGTTTGTAACCCTGCCCGTAGCTGCGATGGCGCCCCATCCCATTATCGCTCAAGCGTCACGGTCGATCGTCTTCAGCATGATCGTCGTCGCGGCGGCATTTGCAGCGGTAAACGATGCTCGGTCGAAGGTGCTGATTCTTGCGCTCGCGATTGCCGCCTTTGTCGTTGGTTTGCTCGATGAGACGACCCAACACGTTGCGATTCATGCGGTGAGTCACTTGGTCACGATCTGTCTTCTGGCGACAAGCATTGTTTTGACAGCTCGTGTACTTCTCACGGCAAAGCGAGTTGATTATGACATCCTAGCAGCATCATTGTGCGTATATGCACTCATGGTCGTTCTCTGGGCCGCACTCTATTCTCTGCTTGAGATGTATAGTCCAGGTGCATTCGATTACGCACATTCGACCGAAAACTCTTTTATGCGATTCGGATCCGGCGACGCATCCGTCGCCATCTACTTCAGCCTCGTCACGATCACGACACTGGGATACGGCGATGTCATACCTATATCCTCCGGCGCGCGTTCATTGGCAGCGCTGGAGGCGTTCGTTGGCCAAGCCTTTGTCGTGATTCTCGTAGCGAGGTTGGTCGGTTTACACATTGTCGGTGCGGAGAAACCTCAAAGTTCGTAGTTCTCTGTCCATCGCGTTGCCAAGTGAACATGGCGGCTGGTTTTGCAGCAGGGACTGATGACGTCGGTCTTGGTGTTGCTGCAAACTCGCCCTTCACAGCCAACCTACCGCAGGTAGGGTTGGATCTCACCACTAAGCCCGCGCAAGAAGATTTCCATTGCTAGCAACAGGCGTTGCGTGAAGTATCATTGAGATGCGTCCTCGATAACATTTCGATAACTCAGTTTTGCTCCGTCCCGTTCAGTCGTGCAAATCGCTACAGCCGCACCCAAAAGGTTAGGTAGTATATTTAACTTTCGGGATGTAGGGGCCGTCGCCGCGTGGCGGCCGCGCAGGTCTCGCTCACTCCAACCACATGAGGTTCGTTCGGATTTTCTACGCAGTGGTTTTGATGCGCAGTTACGGGGGCGGTTCGTACGGATCCGGCGTGCCCGGTGCGATGGGTGGAAACGCTTTCAAGCTCGCCGCATGCGCTTCGAGTTGTCGCAGCGCTGCTTTGGGTACCCACGTGGCCGGGAACAGCACGTTGTCTCTTTCCTGAGGGTCCGTAAGAAGGTTGTACACGCGCGGCAGCGTGTGGGTTCGCAACTGGTCAAACGCTGAATTCTGTTCTTTGAAGTGTAATTTCCAATTCCGCCACTTCACGCCGAAAACATCGTTGCCCATATAGACGATAAACCCTTCACGCCCGGACGTATCGCGTTCACCCAGCAGGAACTTCGAGATATCTAGACCATCGATCGGTCGATCATTCGGAACCTTTACCCCGGCTAGCGCTCCGAGGGTTGGAAACAGATCCATTGCGTGAACGATCTCGTCGCTGACCCGGCCGCGGGCTATTTTTGCGGGCCACCGTACCGCGAAGGGAACGCGTAGCCCCCCTTCAAAACCGGTGAACAATGTGCCGCGCCACGGTCCGGGGGACCCGTGAAACGCGGTTTCTACGGTAAGGTTGGTGCTGCCGAAATCGAAAGCTTCCGGCCCATTGTCCGCCGTGAAGATGAATAGGGTCTTGTCGGCGATTCCAAGTTCGTCGAGCTTGTCCAGCAGACGCCCGGTGTAGGTATCAATCTGCGTTAGCAGATCGGCCCAGGGTCCGTTGCCCGATTTTCCGGCAAACTCGGGGTGTGCGATTGCGGGGAAGTGCGTGGCCGTATACGGGATGTAGAGAAAGAATGGCCGGTTGGCTTTTGTCTGTTTTTCCATGAACCGCATCGCGCGTTTGGTCAGCTCACCGTCAATCAAACCGCGATAGGCCATTCGATACGGGCGAACTTCTTTGGGTGTTTTCCCTTTTCGGCTCTCC
The DNA here is from genome assembly GCA_965216695.1 of Candidatus Azotimanducaceae bacterium. GTDB lineage: Bacteria > Pseudomonadota > Gammaproteobacteria > Pseudomonadales > Azotimanducaceae. The sequence goes on from OZ244212.1 coordinate 2,758,433, forward strand.
ATCACATGGGTTTCGGCGACACCGCTCACAGCGAATCCTTCCTGTGTTGAGTATGTGGACTCATCGGTCGAATTGGGAATTCCATACCACTCATCGAAACCCTGGTCGGTTGGAAAGCGGCCATCCGTACGGCCAAGGTGCCACTTGCCGAATATCCCAGTGGCATAACCTGCGTCAGACAGCATCTCTGCGATCGTCGTCTCCCACTGCACAAGTCCGTACACGCCCTCGCCGATCGGCACTACGCCGTTCCCACTTCTGATCGCGTATCTGCCGGTCATCAGCGCGGAACGCGAAGGGGTGCACTGCACCTCGACGTTGAAGTTCGTTAACCGCAGACCTTCGGCTGCAACCTGGTCCAGGCGCGGAGTTGCAGCACCTCGCACAATTCCGCCGCCATTGAAGCCGGGCTCACCCCACCCGAAGTTGTCGAGCAACACCAATACGATGTTGGGTCTGTCGGATGCCGACGCGATAGACGCGGACATCAGCAAGCAGACGCAGATGCAGTTTACGAACGTTTGAGTGCGCATCACGGATGCCATTTCTACGGTGAGACGGTGTCCCGATTATTGGTGGCGTCAAACGGCAGATCCACCCCTATTTACCAGATTACGACACGCCCGCCCGCGCTTGTCGCGAATTGCCAAGCGAATCGACGTGGATGGTCAAGCCTGGGAACGCCGTGATGCTTAACCTCTGTGCATCGTCAGGGTAGAGGAGCATGCGGCATGAAACGCAGGGAGTTTATTGGGCAGACGTCGGGGTTGGCTGCGTTGGCGCTCGCCGGGCATCCGGTTGCCGGTGTTGCATCCACAAAGTCGCTCGAGCGCGGGGCTGAGCTCTATGACGTTATTGTGGTGGGTGGTGGATTTGCCGGCGTTACCGCCGCCCGTGATTGCGAGAAGAACGGGTATCGGACAGTGCTGCTCGAGGCACGCGATCGGCTCGGCGGCAGAACCTGGACCACGACATTTGACGGTTCTTCGATTGAGTACGGCGGCACGTGGGTATACAACAATCAACCCTTCGTCTGGGCAGAGGTGGAACGGTACGGCCTGGAGATCGAGGAAACACCGGGCGCAGTCGCAGATCAGATGTTTCTGCTCAACAACGGTGAGCGTATTGGTCTGGGAGACGAAGAGCTCAACGAGGCGGTAGCGGGATGGATGCGCTACACCGAGGCTGTGCGCGCGATCGTACCTCGCCCCTATGATCTGCTGCACAACAGGGGCGCCGCGTTTGCTGCGGACGCTGTGAGTGCCGGCGCCCATATGGACAGCCTCAATCTTACCCCGCTGCAGCATGCATTCTGCACGGGGATGGTCGAACTCATCAGCAGTGGATCGGCGGACGCGATCTCGTACCTGGACGTGTTGCGTCTATATATGGTCGGCGGATCGGAGTTCTCCAACTTCATGGATTCCGCCGCGCGCTTCAAGTTGAAGGATGGCACCAGTCGCCTGATCGAACTGATGCAGGAGGACGGCGGTGCGGAGGTCAGACTCTCTGCGCCAGTAAAACGCATCGAAGACCGTGGAGATCATGTGCGTGTTACCACGCGACACGGGGAAGAGCTGCGAGCGAAAACCGTCATTAGCACCCTGCCAATGAATATCATGACCACGGTCGAGTTCCAGCCGGGCCTACCCAAGGCTGTTCTGGACGCGGCGCGCCAACGGCACCCGGGCAGGGGTGCGAAGATTTTTCTACGGGTGAAGGGCAACGTGGGGAACATCGCAACCGTGGCACCAGGGCGGCCGCTCAACTACCTGATGACGTACGAACAATCGGACGAACATACGCTGATCGCTGCATTCACGAGCGAGCCCGATTTGATCGACATCTCCGACGATGCAGCGCTGCGAAAAGAATTGGATGTCCACATTCCCGGGGCGAAACTGCAAGCCAGCACGCACCACGACTGGAACAGTGATCCTTACTCGCTAGGCACCTGGGCAACATACCGCCCGGGTTGGGCGGCGCGGCTATACCACGATTTCCAACGCAGCAACGGGCGTATTCACTTCGCTTCCGGCGATCATGGCGAAGGCTGGCGCGGCACGATTGACGGCGCTATTGGTGCAGGCGTCCGGACTGCAGCTGTCGTCCACAGGCAGTTGGGATGAAGACAACATCAGGGACCCAAGTTGTTATCAAGCAACGCTGTTACGGCCCAGTCACTGGTGCTGGGTCGAATGCCATTGGAGAAGATAGATGAACAGAGTTTCAACCTTTGCGTGCTTATTCGCTGGCTTTGGATTAGTGCCAACACTTTGGGCCAGCAACGGCGAGATGGTAATCGAAGAAGTTATTGTTACCGCGCAGAAACGCGCTGAGAGTCTGCAGGATGTGCCCGTGTCAGTTTCTGCACTCACGGGATCGAACTTGGAACAACTGCGGCTCAGAGACACCACGGAGATCGTTGCGCAGATTCCCAACTTGCAGCTCAACGGCACAGCGGGCGATGCGATTCCGATCTTCTCCCTGCGAGGCGTGTCGATGAACGACTACAGCTTCAACCAGAACAGTCCTGTCGCGCCCTACGTGGACGAAGTTTACAAAGGCAATCCCGCGTTTCTGGGGATTCAGACATTCGACCTGGAACGCGTTGAGGTGTTGCGTGGTCCGCAGGGCACGCTTTACGGTAAGAATTCTACTGGCGGCGCGGTGAATTTCATTACGGCAAAACCGGGAGCAGAGCGTGAAGGTTATCTGACCATTGGTGGAGGAAACTTTAACCGGACCGCTGCTGAAGGCGCGGTGAATCTACCGCTGGCGGACAATCTGGCGCTGCGAATTGCCGGCACCTGGACCGAGGCGGATGGGTGGCTGGAAAACCGCACTGCCGGGGTCGACGATGGCAACAGTGTCGACAACCTAGCTTGGAGAGTCAGCCTTTCTTGGCAGCCAACGGACGCCCTCCACGTTCTGCTGCGCGCATCGGGAAGCGAAGTGAACGGGGTTAACTATGGCATTGTTGCCGACAACATTGGCCCGGACGGTATCGGCGCCGGCTTGTATGGACTATATAACGCGCTGGGAGTAACCACGCGCGTCGACGGTACCCGGCCAGGTTTCGACTTCTTCGACTTCGACTCCGAGCAGGACGAGAAAAGGAAAATTGAAAACACGGCGTTTTCGCTGACAGTAAACTGGGACATCAGTGAGACTCTGACATTGACATCCATTACCTCGTACGACGAAGGCGACGCGTTTGTACCCGAGGACGCAGATGGAACGAGCAACACGCTGATCAACGTGACGCAATTCGTTGACGCAGATCAGGTTACCCAGGACCTTCGCCTTACGTCGAACAACGACGGACCCTTCAACTTCATTGCCGGCGTTTACTACTCCGAAGAGGAGCTCTCCGCCCGCACGAGCCTGTTCTATAGTCAGGATCTGGACTTGAATCTCGACGGCAGTCTGGATTTTGAAGATTGTTCAGACCCCCTTTTTACATTGTTCGGGTTGCCTGACTTTGTTACACCTGAGGGTGCCGCTACGGATGCACTGTTTTCGACGTTTGGATTATCGCTGGCTGATCTCGCGATCTTCGGTTGTGAAACGCAAAATCAATTCGATCAGGAACGAACCAGCACGGCCGCGTACTTTGATGGCGAGTATGCGCTCAACCAGAACTGGACCGCTCGCTTCGGCGTACGCTTCACCGAAGACGAGACGGATCTATCCAACTTCAACGCGAACATTCTCGGGAATGATGGCGCCCTCGTTACACCGACCATCGTGGCGATCGACGATTCGATTTCCGACAGCGAGGTAACCGGAAAGGTTGGCATTGACTACGTAGGCGAAAACGGGACCCTCTACTATGCGCACTACAGCCGGGGTTATCGAACCGGTGCCTTCAATGCACAAGCGTTCCTGGATGTCGCCGAAGTTACCAGCGTAGCTCCTGAAGAGCTTGACGCCCTCGAGTTGGGCGTCAAGACCTCGTTGGCCGACGATCGTGTCAATCTGAACGTTAGCGTGTTCCACTATCGATATGACAACCAGCAGTTTCTGAATGTGGATGCAAACCTGATTCAAACGCTCGTGAATATTGACGAATCGAAGATTACCGGAGCTGAGGTGGAGATAGCCGCTCGCGTTTCACCGAGCGTCATGTTACGTAGCGGACTTGGGGTTCTGGACTCAGAAGTGGACGAAGGCGTGCTGAACGGTGTGGATCTGTCGGGCAACGAACTGCCCCAGGCGCCCGACGTGAACTTCAACATCGGCGTAGACTGGGATGTATTCTCATCGGAACGCGGAACCCTCGCCCTACACGTCGATGGCAGCTATACCGGCGAACAATACTTCGAGGTGATGAATACCGATCGCATACAGGCAGACGCTTACTGGGTTATCAATGGGGCGCTTACGTTCGAGTCGGCAGATTCCCGGTGGGCAGTGAGCCTGTGGGGCAAGAATCTATTTGAGGAAGAGTACGTTACGTCCGCTATCGATCTACAGGCGTTCTTCGGGTACGACTACACGCACGTTGGCGCTCCGCGCAGTTACGGCCTGGATCTGACACTGCGTATGTAAAGGATGCTCGCCGCCGAATGTCCACGATATTTTCGGAAAGGTTGTTTCGCAGATTTTCGGATCAGTTTCGACCCTTTCTCGACCGAGTGGGCATACCAGCTGACGTGTTGACGCGACATGATGTCGAAGTTGAAGACACTAAATATGTGGAGCTGCTCGAGACGGTGGCTCGCGAAGCCAATCCGACCATTGGCTTGGAGATGGGCTGTTCGGTTGAGCTGAGCGACCTGGGTGTGCTCGGGCATGCTATGGCAGCGTCGCAGAATGTTGGCGAAGCGTTGCAGATTTTTGCTCGCTACCTGTATGTGTTTTCGCAAGCCAACAAGGTGCGGCTGGATGTCGCGAAGCGACAGGCCGTTTGCAGCTATAGTGTTTCTATCCTGCAACCCGATCTGGTACGCCAAGACGCGGAGTTCGCGATCAGCTTCGTTACCCATGGCGTTTTCCGTCTGGCGGAACGGCGGGTAGCACCGCGATTGATCGAGTTTTCCCACACACGTCTGCCGAATGCACGAAGTCACGAGGAGATTTTTGGCTGCAAGGTTGCATTCGGCGCGACGGCCAATCGGATCCACTTTGACCGCGATGCGCTGAGTGCTCACGTGTTGTCCCGAGATGCGGGATTGCTGGAGGCGCTCAGGTTCTATCTGGACGATCGCCTCGTGACACGCTCAGAGGATGAGGACATCGCGGTAAAAACGCGGCACCTCATCAGTACATCTCTTACCTACGGTATACCTACTCTGGACCAAATCGGCGAGCGGATGGGTATGAGCGGCCGGTCGCTGCAGCGAAAGCTCGCGGAGCAGGGGCTGCGGTTCAGCGAGATGGTGGAAGTGGTCTGTAAACCCATTGCGGAGGACTACGTTAACAATACGGAGTATCCGTTGACCGACATAGCTCTGATGGTGGGCTACAACGACCTCAGCGCATTTTCGCGGGCATTCAAACGTTGGACCGGCAGCAGTCCTTCTCAAGTCCGGAATCGATAGCCGCTAATACATCGCGTTCGGTTCGCGTTTCACACACCCGGTTGACAATGCTCGGAGCGCCCGGCTAAGTAGCTTTTCCGGACTTACAAAGCAACGCGATGAACTTCCAGGAACTCGAATTCATCTCCGATCCCTATCCGCTGTACGCGCAGTGGCGTGAAGACGAACCCATCTGGTGGGCGGACGACGTACAGGGGTGGGTTCTGTCGCGATACGAAGACGTGCGCGCGGTACTGAAGGATGCGGAGAGTTTTTCGTCCAAGCTGCCAACGAGCCGCTCGCAGGGCACCTTAGCGCTGCCGCTCCTGCACGATGATCCACCGCGGCATACGGCACTGCGCGCCATCGTCAATCGCTCCTTCACCTCGCGTGTAATGAAACAGATTGAAGCCGACCTGCAATCGGTTGTGACGCAACTACTCGACGACCTCGACACAACCCGTCCGGTGGATATCGCGGAGTCATTCACGATTCCGCTACCGGTAGCACTGATCTCACATTTCATGGGGATTCCGTTCGAGCGCAAGGATGACTTCAAGCGCTGGTCGGACAGCCTGACGGCGACCGGCACCGCGAAGAGCATGGAGGAGCGGATGCCGGACATTCTGGAGATGATGGATTTCTTCCGCAGCGAGATTCCCAAACGCCGGGCAAACCCGGGAGAGGATCTGATCAGTAAGGTCGTTGCAGCGGAGATTGAAGGCGAGGCGCTTACTGAAGAGGTGATCGTAGGCTATTGTCAGCTGCTGTTGATCGCGGGCAACGAAACCACGACGAACCTGTTGAGCAACCTGTTGTGCTACATCGCCGACCACCCGGATGTGTGGGAAACGTTGCGCAACGATCGCGCAAAGATCGAAGCGGCGGTGGAAGAATGTCTGCGCTTCGACCCACCCGTGCATTGGATCAGCCGCACGGCGCTCCGGGATGCGGAGTTTCACGGACAGAAAGTAGCGAAGGGCGAAAGCGTCTACACGGTTCTAGGTTCCGCCAACCGCGATGCGGACCGCTACGAAGATCCGGACACGTTCAGACTCGACCGAGCGCGCAGCGATCACCACACCTTTGGCCACGGCATTCACTTCTGCATCGGAGCACCGCTCGCGCGGATGGAAGCCAAGTACGCGTTGATGGGTATGTTGGATCGCTTCGCGACCATAGCCCACGCAACGGAGGGCGAGAACGAACGCACGCACTCGTCCATGTTACGCGGCTACCACCACCTATGGCTGGAGCTTGGTGTCGGGTAGTTCACGAAGGGCGTAGCGCTTCGAGCTTTGCAAGTCGTGGGTCGTCCGCGCCCAACAGCTCGACGATCGTTGCAGCTACGTGCGCAAAATCCAACGTGCCGGCGTCGCGCATGGCTTCTAGGTCAGCCCAGTCTTTCGTCCGATCGAAGAACGCTTTGAACACCGCGAGGTCTATACAGCTCAGGAATGGCAATTGACGGTCTGCAAAGCGCTCCCAGCGTACGCGCTCGTTCAGGCGTTCGTGATACGTCGAGCTGTTGAAAAACAGGTCCACTGGTGTGTGCCCCCACCAAAGACGGTGCTGCAGATCACGGCGCACGCATTCCAGATCTTCGCTTGACCGGGCGATCTCCGGCGGCAGTGCCTGCACGGCCGGTTCGATCCCTTCAGCGCCCACAAACAGATTGATATCGATGTCGATCGTGCCCCGTGCTTGCTGCGTGCACCATGCAAGCGCCAATGCGCCGCCGAACGCGTGCGGAATCTGTGCCTCGGTTAGTGCGTTGTGACACTGGAGAATCTTGTCTACCAAACCCGTCATGTGCCGCTCATCAACCGGCCGAAGTTTGGTGCGCGGGACTGTGTTCTGTCTGGAGGCGGGAACTGCTCGGCCAGCCGTAGGACTTCAATCAATTCGTCGCCCCGTGCCTGGGCGCGGAACTCGCGGATACGCGGTCGCAGTTCAACATCCAGCGCCAGATCACACGCGTCGATGAGCTTCAGGTAGGTCTTCAGCGTCGGCGATTTCACGCCGTTCTCGTACGCGCTCAGGCTGCTGTATGAAGCGCCTGCTTTCGTTGCCAGGTCGCGTAGTGAATAACCGCGTATTCGGCGTGCCCGGCGTAGGGCCTGCACGAGCGAGTTGACGGATTGAACATCAGTTGGATCGATGCTTTTGCGCACGGGATCAGAGGCGGTGATATGTTATCTGATAGGATAACATAGTATGGCGCTAGTGGGCTATCTCTCCAGGTTTGCGCAACGGATGAGCTTTGGGAGTCAGCGCCAGCCGAGCCGCGACGAGGACATTCCGTTACCCTCGTCGCGGATCAGCTGACGTGCAATCGTGCGGTTAACGTTTCGGCTTTTGCTTCCCATTCGTCGCCGCGGTTTTTTTCATTTTCTCGAACTCTTCGAAGATCCGTGCCTTCGATTCTTCTTGCGCTCGAAAGTCGTCCCGAAACGCCGCCGGTACGTCGTCATAGTTTGCGCGCTTCTTGCGCACGCGTTTACGTGCCGCTACCTCATTTTCTGCTTTCTTGGCGTTCTCGATCTCCCGTTCCGTGGGCTTCTTCGGTTTACCGGGCGCAGGTTCCTTCAGGTCTGCAACGGCGTAGTCGGACTCATCGTCCAGGGGCTTCACCTTCTTGATCTTGGCCGCGCCCGTGGCATCTTCCTTTTGATCTACGTCCGCCGGTTTAGCGCTGCGCGTTGCAACCTCCGATGCGCCAGGATAATCGTCTATGAACGCACCCTGTTCCCGCTCGACGATGTCTTCCTGAGATAGGCTCGCAACAGGTGCCTCCGGAGTGTCAGCCGGTAGGCTTCGGGTAGCGATGCGTAGACTAAGGTATTCTCGTCGCGCGCTGACGGGTGCGATAGTACGCTGCAGCGTTTCTCGGATGCTTCGGCGATACGTACCGCTAAATCCCGATGAATTGGGGTGCCACGCGGCGTTTTTCTCACCGTACCTGAGAAACGACTGCCGCACGGTGTTGAAATATCCGGTATCGCAGTTGCACAAACCTCGCGTGCGGCTCCGAGCCATGTTCCCGGTTGTATTTCCGAGCGCTCCCGACGCGGATATCTGTGAATCGCCCGCCAGGATCCAGTTGAGTCCGTCTGCCGCCTGCTTAATCTTCCGATTCAGACGAACCAGAACATCGGAGTAGGTCCATTCGGCTTCGTCCGTCGACATCGTTGATTCGAGTATTCCGGCACAGTCCGGGCGCAGCGCGACCAGTGGGAGCATGTTGCAGTAGTTTCTATTGGCGTCGCGCGTTAAGTCCGGATACTCGGTGATGATTACTTTTTTGACACCCAGGTCGTTACGCAACTTCGTATTCAGATAAGTATATCGGCCGCGGGGTTGGCCGTCCGATTCATAGTACATTCTGCGTAATTGCGAGGTGAGTTCACTTGCCAATTGTTCGTTGCGATTGCAGCCACCGCGCAGATTGTTCAGCACGCATTCGGTACCTATTTCGATAAAGCCGATGTCGTTGCCGCCGATGCCGACCAGGGCGACGTCCATCCGCGGATATCCGTAATACTCAATCCAACGCTTGTGGCGGTCGAATTGCGACGCCGAATCGGGTACGACGCCGTTGTTGTTGACTTGACGCATGAAGATTCCGTTGTAGATCTCAGCGCCTGAGCATGCGTAGAAGCGCCAGTGGACGTCTATACCGGGGTTTGCTCGTATGAAATCCTTGACGCCTCGATAGTGTCCACTGTTGTACGAGCGGTGGCATGCTTGATTAATGCCGCCCATCCAACGTGACGATCCGTAAGGCGCGCCCTCTCCGGACGCGTAGGAGTCGCCAAAAACGCCGAGCGTGAGGCGACGGGGCATGATGAAGCTGCGTACGGTGTCGTTGATTGTTGCCGCAGTACTGGCCCCTGATATGCGAACTTCCTTGGCCCAGCGAAAGTAAACGCGCTGGCCGGCGCGGATGCGTTTCGGATTCTTGTCGTAAGGGTTCCAACCCGAGGACCTCGAATAGTGAGGAAATACGACATAGCACTTGAGTCGATCCGTGCCATAGGGTGCGCATCGGGCGTCAGCGTAGGTTGCGTCGGGACCTCCGGTTGTAGCGCCGGCGGACGTTGTTCCGTAGCTCACATAAACCTTCACGTTGGATCGCGAAGCACCTCTCAGGTCTACGATTGCCCACGCGCGGCGTTCGCCAACCACGTTTGCCGGGGTGGTGAACCCGGAAAAGTGGGCCATGGTTTGGGGTGAAAGCATCAGGCACGCGAGCAGCGTACCCATCGCGGCTGTGTTATAGCGCATTGAACGCTTCTCCTTCCTTGTTGATTGCGCCCACAGACTAAGGTGAGGACAGAACGTTTCACATCCCACGAAATAACCATTCGAGATCAAATTGCTACACAATTGCGTTGGTTTCACCGCGCCGACGACAAGCAGTGCAACGAAGAAGCGTCGCTAGCCAGCAATGAATTGACGTTGGGACTAGAGCCGACTATTCCAATCGAGATTTCCGAATCGCAAATACTATCCGGTTGTTTGGTTTCGATTCGGTCCGTTCACGGGTTCCAAATTCTGTAAGCAACCAGATGTTCTTCCCGGTTGTAAAGTGAACGTCCTCCAGACCCGGAGGAAACGTTGCGGTCCGCGGCGGAGTAGGGTTCGCGCCGACGCGTTTCCATAGCAGGTTGCTGTCGTTGCCTCTGCCATAGCTTGCCGAAACAACGAGTCGGTCGTTTTCGACTCCGGCGCCCTGCATTTTCCTGTGCGCGGACACTTTGCGGATAGTGTCGACCTGCCAGATACGGTGGTAACCCATCACCGCGCGATACGAATACACCGGTTTGTTCTGTTCTTTCGAAAATGTCCCGGAGATGAATCGCCGCGATGACCAGTCATAACTCAGAAACGAAGTCGTAAATGGGAGTTGATAGTTGGATGATTCGGACAGCGTGTAGCGGTACCCGAAGTTCTGCTGTGGATTAACTTCCCGAATGTGGTCGAGGTTGAACACGAGTACCTGGTTTCCCCGCCCCGCGACGTGTAGCAGGCCATTTACGTAGACGATGCCTCCTGCGTGCACTGCTTTGAACGTTCCTGAATCTGTATACCTGAGAAGGGCGCCGCCGCGATACTTAAGCAACACGTGTCGGTACCGGATTGCACTCATGTCCGTTACGTCGACGAAACTCAAGCGCGCTCCGCGATTCTGTTGATGATCGCGGGATTGTCGGCACGCGTCGGAATCGCGTTTGCCGGTGTCATACCAACTAACCACCAGCCACTTTCTTTTGTTGCGGGAGATGCCGGCTATTCCTTGGGGCCGCCAGCGGCATGTCGCGTTGTCGCCGGAATTCCAGATGAACCCTGTGTGAGACATGGGCGGTAAGGCGATGCGCGCATTGTTCAAACTGGTAGCGGTGCGGTTTAGCGATAGATCTTCCAGGGCTATAGCGGCGGCAACGGAACTGGATAGCGAAAGCGCGGATACACACAGGCAGGCGCTGACGCGAAGGGCGACGCGGCATAGGATCTGAGCGTGCTTGGCAGGTTGGGGTGCTGGGGCGCTCATTCGTCGTGAAGGTTGTGAATGCGGATAAGATCGTATGCTGTCATTGGGAATATCTGAATCCCAAGAGTTTGTGAGACGGGTCCTTAAACTTAGGAGGAGGCGCGGTAGCGCGGGGATATCCCACAAACGTGCGATAGGTTTTGGGGTGCAGTTCGCCGTACGCTATGGTCAGTGGGAGAGAGAACCGACGCGCTACAGCGAAAAAAGCCGGGTGGATACTGGGTGAGGGATCGGAATAGACGAGACGGGCGGCGGTGAGAGTGAGCGGTAGGATCGTCGCCAGTCTCTTCGTTCTTGCGGGTTTTGTGAGCCAGCCAACAGGTGCTCTTGCGTCTGACCAGATCCCTGGTGCGAAAGTCCGCGATCTTGCCCCGGGCGTTCAATACAACGGCGGAGAGCGGGTTCGTGCGGAAGCCGAAGGCATCGCGTTCCAGGTTCCAGCGCAGTGGCTCGGAGGGATTCAACACGGCGCATCTGCGTTCATGCTTGGTTCCGAGGTGGCTCCTGGTGTGGGAATCGTCATTCTGCGTCAGAAGACTTCAATCGCGGAGGCGAGGGCGCTTCTCGAGCAGCCGCAGGATCTAGGTGGCGGCGTGGTGCTTACGCCTGGGGGTACGACCGCCGGGCAGAATGACGCGGAGGTTAGCTACCAGAGCGGGGCGTATGTTGGCTTTGCCAGCGCCCGGATCGGTCCGGCGGGGAATGGCATTGCTGCGCTGTTTGCGGGCCCACGTGAGCATGCCGAGATGTATCAATCGCTTGCAGGGTCACTGGCAGAGTCTGTTGTTTTTGCCGACCCCACCGAGCTGCCAGCACAGCGTCAGTGGAAAGAAAGCCTCGCCGGCATGATGCTCAAACGTATGGACTCGTACTACAGCGGCGGCCTTGATGGTTCCTACGCGGGTGGAAGTTCCTCGGAAACGCTTCATCTGTGCTCTGACGGATCCTATTCCTATCACTCGAGTTCGAGCTTCTCTGTGGATGGCGGAACCGGCGGCGGTTACAACGCCAGTGGTGCCGGCCAGAATTCGGGGGGGAACACGGGCGCTTGGGTTGTGGAAATGATGGGGTCACAGGTCGTTCTAACCCTAAATGCCACGGATGGTCAGATGTCGCAGCACACGCTGGCTGTATCGGGGGAGCAGACGTTGGTCGACGGCGAGCGGGCGTTCCGGGTCCCGAGCGATCGGTGTCGTTGACCTACTTTCGAAAAGCAATTGCGGTTTTTCTGGTATTGCTGGTCGTCCCGCTGTCGGGCACCGCGGCAGTATTCCCGGAGTTCAGTGAGTCTAGTGTTGAGAAGGCGGACTGGACGGTCGCAGTTTATGTTGCTGGGGACAACGACCTCGAAAAGTTCGCGCTACTGGATCTGCAGGAAATGGAGTCCGGACTCAGCGGCTCGGTGAATGTGATCGCGCTGATCGACAGGGCGGAGGGTTACGACGCGTCCCATGGCGATTGGACGCATGCACGGGTATACCGTGTAACCCCTGACCGGGACAAGAATCGAATTGACTCGACCCTCCTCGCCGAGACGGGTGAACTCAATTTGGGGGATCCTGAGGTTCTGGCGGGGTTTTTGGAGCGCACGCTCCGCGCGTTTCCTGCACGGCGAAACGCGTTGGTGCTGTGGAATCACGGAGGTGGATGGGCACTGCACGCAACGGATCATGCTGCGCCGGGTATCTCCGAAGGCGTCGATCACCTGACGCTGCCGGAGCTGTCGCGCGGGATTCGCGATGCGCTGTCGGCAGCGGGCGTCGCCAAACTGGACCTAATCGGCTTCGACATGTGCCTTATGGCGCAGCTGGAAACAGCGTACGAGCTCGCGCCGGTCGCGGACGTCCTCGTGGCGTCGCAGGCGACGGAACCGGGGGACGGATGGCCCTACGATACGGTTTTGGGAGCATTTGCGGATGCCTCCGCATCTACGTCGGCGATCGGCGCGCGCATTGTCGACGTATTCGACGACTTCTACCGCGCTCGCAACGAATCGATCACGACGTTGTCGGCGTACGATCTCCAACACCTCCCGCTATTCGGAAAGCGGCTGGGCGCGCTGCTTGATCGACTGGACGACTCGATGCTGGAACAGTGGCCCGACATTTCGCGATCGATGTACTTTGCGGAAGGGTACGCGGCACGCACCGACCTACAGCGAACCAAAAACGCGCTTGCAAGCGTTGATGTAATGGATCTGCTCCGCCGAATGCAGACCAACGCCGACCGTTTTCCGGAGGCGGAAATGCACTCTCTGGAATCGGCGCATCGAAAGCTGGTGGTCAACTCCAAGGTGAGCGCCATGCGTCGCCTGAGTTCCGGCGTGGCAATCTATGCTCCGGTTTCCGCATCCGTGTTCAACGACGCCGACTACTCTCGATTGGCGATCAACAGCCAGAGCGAATGGCCCAAGTTTCTGAGGTCTCTGCACGCTCAGCAGACGAGGTCAGCGCGCGCCCCGGTACTCGGCGAGTTTCAGTTGATCGATTGGAAGGCAGAACGCGAGATCGATAGCGCCAAGCCGCTGAATACACATGGCGTTCAGTACGTTGTTGACGGCCAGAACCTGCTCGCGCTTACGGGTCTGAAAGGCGTGTGGGATGAATCCCGCGATGGTATCAATGTGGTCCATCGCGCCGGAATCGTTGACGCGAACTGGTCGGTTCGTGCGCGCGAAACGGCCGCAGACCGATTTGATCTGCTTGTGCCGAAGTTCAAGGACGGCAAGAACGTTATTGTTACTGACACGCCCGGGTATCGCTATCTGGTGGCTGATGGCAGTGGCGCAGCGTTCTACGCAACGATCGACGAAAGCGGTGCAACAGGGGATCACATTACGGTCCCGGTAGTGTTTCACCATCCCGACTCGGGAGACGTGGACGGAACGATCTACTTCCACCCGGAATGGTGGTACGCGGTGGCGGTGGAACTTCAGATTGTCCAACCGAACGGGAATTCGGTGTTCCGGCAGATCAAACCCTCTGCGTCCGATGAGTTTACGTTGTTGTTCGAATATCTGGGACTCGACGGTACCCGAGGGTACAAACGCGGTGAACGCGTACGCTGGAACAACGGTCCTGAGTTGATTCTGAATCTCGATCCGCCGGGAGACTACGTGTTTGGCGTGGTTGTGGAGACGATTGGCGGCCACGCGAGCCACGCTACGTTCGACTACCGCATGGCGGATGATCCGGATCTTGCTGAGTTTATACGCAAAGGTTCGACGTTCGAATCAGACGACCTCTTGGGCATGTGGCAGATGGTCGAACCTCAGGCGTTTGTTGAGGGCGGGGCGCTCAACCCTACGGGTGCATTGCTCGAGTATCGTAAGCACCCGCAAAAATCGCATCTGCTGCTCAGCGAATTGACTGCGCCGAGCAAGAATCCGGACTTCGCAGACCGCGACGTTGTTTTTTTGGACACACGGGGCCTGAACCATACGCGCAGCTTCAAGGTGGAGACAGTGGGTGTTCCGATGGATCCACATCCGGTTGAGTTCTCGGTGGATCTGGTGAACCTGTATATCCGCGATGGCACGCCAATCATGGTTCGAAGAAACATGATCAGTGGATTGACCTACGTTTTCGCGAAGCGGTCGGGTGCGGGGGCGTATGCCGGCGCGCAAAACCCAGGGGCGGAGCCCGGCGACGGAGCACCGGGGGGCGCGCCGATCGCCAGCTTGGATGGTATATGGCAACGCGAAGATGGCGTTGTGCTGGTAGTTCAAGGCCGCCAGTTTGAGATCAGTCAGTTCGGTATGACGATGGATGGCGGGTACTTCATGATGCAAGATGGTTTTCTCACAACCCAGAGCGTGGTGTCGGGCGAAGTCGAACGCTATCGGCTGGAGTTTCGCGGCAACGATCTGGTGTTCCACGATGAGTGGGGCGGAGCTTTCATCTACCGTCGATTGCAGTAGTTCTATTTGGAACCCGACTTTGTTGCGATCGTCATTGGCGCTTCCCCGCGAATGCGCATGCCGTCGCGCGTGCTGGCGGTAACCAGAAAGTGAGTTTGCTTCGGTGCGAGTTTCATTTTCTCGGTTGCAACCTGGCAACGCAGGTCCACAAGCTCGTCTTTGTTCGCTCGCGCTTCGCGGCACATGAGGCTCGGTTTCACGACCGGCGCCCCAGAGACTCGGATGGTAGCCCGATCGACGGTTCGCGCATCGAAACGGTCGTCTGAAAAGAGCACGACGGATCTGAGTCCCTCCGTGGCTGCCTTTTTGCCGTCTACCGTTTGCGTGTGTGCATAGACGGCTACTTTCGCGGTGTGCGTGAGACTATTTAAGGTCTCGACGACTGCTTGCGTAATTTTATTGGTATCGTTGCCGTCAACTACGCGGGCTACTTTTCCGTCTGGACCCACGATCATTGTTTTCGGGAGCGTGCTAACTCCTGCGAAAGCAAACTGCGCCAGGGTCTGCGCGCCGGAATCTGGGGCACCGTTCGCGTGCCAGACGGTGCCGTGATTGAAATATGCTTTCCATTGTCGCGCGTCATCCAGCGTAGCCGGCGTGAAGTTTGGCCCCTGGAAGAGCACATCAACGACTTGCACCTTGTTCGCCAGCGGATGTTGTGCAACGGCTGCGGAAACCTCCGGGAGCTGCTGCGAAAGTTGTCGGCATGGCGCGCACCAAGCACCACTCACAGGGACTATGCTCACCGATCCGCGCAGGGATGTGGAGCTCTGTTGCGCTCCGGATGTGTCGGTTACAAGCACCTCCGGTACCGGTTGACCGACCGGACTCGAGAGCGCCTGCCCGGGCGCAGCGGCGGCGAGTAGTGCGCACCAAATCAGTATTCCTGGTGAGATCGCGGATACGCGCATGGTTCATCCCCGTGTGTGTTTGCGAGTATTGAAGACTGGATTGTTCTTTCCCGGTATCCCGTGATCTTGGGATGTAGTGTGACTACCGGGCGTGACGCACAACGCGGCCGTTCGCGCAATCCTAGAAACCTATGATGTTGGTAGCTGCGTTCGAACTCGGAGAGGGCGGACGCTTCGGTAGGCTCGTTGAGATAAGTAGCGAAATAGCAACATTCTTCATAGTATGTGGGGGTTGTTTGCCGTGTGCCAAGGAGGCGGTGTTGGGGCAGCACAGTGTGTACATTGTTGAAGATAATGAGGCGACTCGCCGGCGACTAACGGCGACGATTGAGCGGGACCCACGGTTAACGCTAGCAGGGGAGTCGGGCGCGATTGCGTCTGCGATGGAGTTTGTCTCAAGCGACGTGCGTGCGGACGCATGGCTCGTGGACCTGGGTCTGCCGGATGGAAACGGCGTCGATCTGATCCGTTCCATCGCCGACGCCGACTCGGAGGCGGGGATCCTCGTGATCACGGTGTTTGGCGATGAGAAACATGTGGTACCGGCCATTGAAGCGGGAGCCACCGGATACCTGTTGAAGGATCGGGACGACAGTCATATCGCGGATTCGATCTGCGAGGTACTTGCGGGTGGTTCCCCAATCAGCCCATCGATAGCGCGGTTGCTGCTCAATCGATTCCGTAAACCGAAAGAGACCGAGTCACCGAAACCCGCTCTGCTTACCGCCAGGGAAGAAGAAGTTCTAGTGATGGTTGTGAAAGGATTCAGCTATCAGGAAATTGCGGATTCCATGTCGCTGTCAGTGCATACGATCACTTCACACATCCAACACATCTACCGCAAGCTTTCCGTACGCTCCAGAGGCGAGGCGGTGTTCGAAGCGATTCAGCTCGGACTCGTTAACGTCTCGAATTAGCACGCGAAGGCGTCATCTTGACACCTGCCAGCGCGCTGGCGATAAGTCTCGGTACTGCGGCTTTGGTCATTGTAGGAGTACTGGTGCTCCACCAGGAGCGCCCGGAATCGGAAGTGCTTCGATTGACCGAGGCGCACTTTGCGCCGATTGCTCACACTAGACCTCCAAGCGATGACGCGTTCGTAGAGATGCGATCGCTTCCCGATGATTGGCGCAAGACGCCCACGACCTCAGCGACCGGTTGGTATCGTATCGTACTGAATCTCACGGTTGCCCCCGATCGACTGTGGGGATTGTATGCGCCCGGGATCGAGATGACGCCGATGGTCTTCGTCAACGGGGTTTCGATCGGAGGAGGTGTGCCTGGGGAACCTCTACCGAGGTATTGGAACCGACCCGTCTACTATTCCGTTCCCAGCGGTCTGCTTGTTCCTGGTGAGAACCGGATTGATGTTCGCGTTGCTGCAAATGGAGTATGGGGCAGATTGTCGGAGGTCTACCTCGGCGCAGACCAAACCCTTCGACCGCACTACGATTCACGCTACCGATTGAGAGTTTCGGCCCTTACGGTCACTACCGTTGGCGGTTTCGTCGTTAGTGCGTTTATTGGCACCCTGTTTCTTGCTAGACGGGAGGCGATCTATGGATGGTTCGCGTTGTTTGCATTGGCGTGGAGCCTGGAGAACTACTTCGTTTTGACGATCAATCTTCCGATCCCCAACGCCCTGTGGGATCTGTTCGTGTACATCGTGATTGGCTTTATGCTTGTAACGGGTACCGGGTTCTCGCTGCAGGTGGTAGGACGAACAACGAGCCGCGTGCCGAGAAACCTAACACTGCTTGCAGTGATCGTTCCCAGTCTTCTGGCAACGTTAATCCTTGTAGATGTGCCGCTGTTCAATCGGGTCAGCAACCTCGTCTGGTATGGGATCTGTTTACTCGTGATGAGCTATCCGCTGTCGTTGATGATTAGAGCGATTAAGCGGAACCCTGGTCCCGAACTAATCGTTCTGACCGGGTGCTACGCAGTTATCGGCGTGCTGGCAGTATATGACTGGTTGGTGGTTACCGGTATGGGGTACCGTCATGACGGGTTGCTCCTGCAATTCGCAGCCGCCCCGACGTTTCTGGCTTTCGCTGTAGTGCTGTACCGCCGCTTTATCGTTGCGATGCAAGACAGCGATCAGCTGAATCATCATCTTGAGTCTCTGGTGGACGAAAAAACGCGCGAGCTTGCCGCCGCGTTCGACAAGGTGCGCGAAGCGGAGAGCCAGAAGATTGTGCTCGCAGAACGAGAACGCTTGATGCGGGATATGCACGACGGCATAGGCAGCCAGTTGATTGGTACGCTCTCGCGGCTAGATGACGAGGATAGTCAACAGCGCGAGATAGCCGCGGAATTGCGCGATGCGTTGCAGGACCTCCGGGTTATGATTGACTCGCTGGACGATGTGGGCGACGACCTGGTCGTGGTGCTTGGACTGTTCCGCAACCGGGTTCAGACACAACTTGACCACGCGGGCCTACGGCTGCACTGGGACGTGCGCGATCTGCCAACGGTTCCTGGCTTGGGGCCGGAGCGGGTGCTGCACTTGCTTCGCATTCTGCAGGAAGCGGTTACGAACGCAGTGAAACACGCGTCGGCGCACAACCTGTGGATCGAAACCAGGGTGCCGTTAGACATCGAAGGCGTTAGTTGTGCAACTATCCTCATACGGGACGATGGGGTGGGGATGTCGTCTGAGGGTGCCGCGGGACGGGGACTGAGTAACATGCAATACCGTGCGTCGCAGATCGGCGCGGTGATTGGCTACGAATCCTCAGACAGTGGCACCTGCGTTCTTGTTGGATTCCCGACAGATGCGATGCCGCGTCCTGATGATCCCTGAAACTGGGGATGTCGTTATTGGCAACGCTGCTCTAGGGTATTGGTATACGAAACAGGCCCGAATTCAATGAGCGTACCCACTGATGAAGGCAACCTTCTGCTGCGCTGCGCGTCGTGAAACGCTCGCTCCTGATTTGGTTGGTTGCGGTGCAGATACCGTTGGCATATTCGGCGGTAGATTCACCTTCTGCTGGGCCGAACGCGGATCAATGGATGATCGTCGACTGCCTGCTACCCGGCGCTATTCGACGGCTCGGAAGCAAAACGACCTTTGTTGCGCCGCGAACGCCCGCGCGACTGAGCGCGCGTGAGTGTGAGATCCGCGGTGGGGAGTACGTCCAATACGACAGGGCAGACCTAAATACCGCTCTCGACGTGTGGCTCGACTCGGCCGCGGCCGGAAATGCGTCTGCGCAATACAATGTGGGAGTGATGTTCGAACGCGGCATGGGTGTGCCGCCGGATTTTTCGGAGGCCGCGCACTGGTATGAACTCGCTGCGCAGTCCGGCCATCGCGCAGCGATTGTTAATCTGGCACACCTGTACGAGCGGGGCCTTGGTGTCGCCGCGGATCCCCGCCGCGCACTACAGCTCTACCAATCCGCTGGTGTCGACAATCGATCGCTCGATCTGCCGCCTGGCGATTCGGTACGCCAATCGAACGACGCGGCCGAGGTGCAGGCGGCGATCACTAAGCTTCGTTCGGAGAATGAAGCACTTGCAGAAGCGCTGGCGACGACCAGGGCGGCGCTCGATCTGGCGCGATCAGATGCGAGCGTTGCGCGAAGCGACGTCGATCGACTTGAAACGCGCCTGCGTGAGCTGGCGGCAGAGGCCGGACGAGTCGAGCAATTACACTTTCACCAAATCGGTGCGCTCGAACGCAAACTCGAAACACTGGAAGGAACGAACGTCGAGCGCGCGCGGATGCGGGATCAAGCCGCAGAAGACGCAAAGCGTGCGCAAGATCGCGCCGATCAAGCTCGTGCCGCGCTGAGTACAGCGCAATCGGACGCGACGCTCCTCAGTGCGCAACTCGCCCAAGCAGAAGTTAAGCTTCGCGAACGCGCACGTTTGGCGCAGGAACGAGAGAAAAAAATTGAAGCGCTTGGACTCGAGCTCGAACTGCTTCGACTGCAGCGCGAAGAGGCTCGGAAAGAAGCGCACGCACGTGCGCAGGCGATTGCATCTGGGCTGCTTGCGGGTCCCAATGTGACGATCGTGGCGCCAAACGTGGGTCCTGATCGTAAGGTAACGCTGCGTGATTCGAACCAGGCCAGCCAGAAGATCGTTGGACGAATCGAGGCAAGCGCACCAATGTTGTCTTTGCTCGTGAATGGCGCCGCGGTAGCAACCAACGTAGCGGGCGTATTTCAGCATGAAATCGCGGTAGATACGTTACCTGCACCGGTCGAAGTCATCGCGGTGGATCAGCAGGGAAAGCGCGCATTGGCTGAGTTTGAGTTTGTGTCTGAACACCCAGCGAAAGTTAGACCGAGAAATCCACTTTCAGACATTGACTTCGGCACGTATCACGCGCTGGTGATCGGCAACGATGAATACCGACATCTGCCGAAGCTGTCCACCGCCGTGCACGATGCGAATGCCATCGCTCGCATTCTGGAGAAACGCTTCGGATACTCCACGGAGGTATTGCTCAACGCAACGCGGTACGAGCTGCTATCCGCATTGAATCGCTATCGCGAAACCTTGAACAGCAACGACAATCTGCTGATCTTCTATGCGGGGCACGGCGAACTCGATCGAGTGAATATGCGCGGACACTGGTTGCCCGTTGATGCGGAACGCTCTAGCACCGCAAACTGGGTATCGAATGTTGCGATAACCGATATTCTAAATGTGATGGCCGCGAAACAAGTGTTGCTGATTGTAGACTCTTGCTACTCCGGTGCGCTAACACGCTCCGCAGTCTCGACGCTCCCGACGGGGATGAGCGACGCAGAGCGGATGACCTGGGTGAAGTCTATGACGGAAAAGAGAGCACGACTCGTTCTTGCGTCGGGCGGATTAGCACCTGTCCTCGATGAAGGCGGCCAGGGCCACTCGGTGTTCGCGAGGTCTTTGATCGATGTACTGCAAGGTGCGCCTGAACTTTTGGAAGGACGTAGCTTGCATCGCGAAGTCGCCGCACGGGTGGCGCATGCCGCGGGTGAAATGCGTTTTGAGCAGGTGCCAGAGTACGCACCGATTCGGTTTGCGGGACACGAAACGGGCGAATACTTCTTCGTGCCACGGTCGCCAGAGATGTAGACGTGCTCTATCTCAAAGCTAGCTGTAGTGGTCGGCACATGACCGTGCAGATAGTGTCAGAAGTTTCACAAGCCAACGATTGGACGTGTCGTCTGAGAACTGCCGCTAACGACCCTTCTAAGACATTCTCCAACGCGCAGATTATTGGCAGCTTTCGATTGATGCATCGCACAGTTGAAGTCGTTTGAAGTTCATCAGCGATCTGTTGTGAACAGATCTGAAAGCCGACTAGAAATGGGCCTGCCTTCTCAGTTTGCAAACGGTGCTGCAATCTTCTGGGTAAAATCGTGCCGTCCCGACCAAAAATCCCTTTAAAACAATCGGTTAGACGCTGATGGGTGCTTCTCTGATTCCTGGTCCTGGTCCTGGTCGACTTGTAGGATGTTGGTTGGGTTCGAAGTTGTTGAAATCCTACCAGTTAGAACTCCGTTCATAGCCTACTCGGCATGTTCGGGTGGAAACTAGCGGAAAACTCTCCCTTCAATCGTCCATATACTAGCAAAGGAGTGATTGGAGGGTGTGTGGACGACATTCGCGATGTTTTTCTATCGATACGGCTTGGGATAGCGCGTGCCGTGTCTAGGATCGTGCCACCTCACGAAGTCGAGGATATTGTTCAAGAAACGTACGTGCGCCTGTGTCAAGTCGGCGCTCCCGAACGGATCCATCATCCGAAGTCCTACCTCTACAAGACTGCACGTAACCTAGCGTTAGACAGCTTAAAACGTGCCGATAATCGCATCACTGAATCGTGGCACGAGGAAGCGGAAAGTGGTGGTGATCTTGCCAGATTGTCGCTCGATGAAACGTTTGAGCAAGCGGCCTCAAGCGAAGAGTTTGGGCATTTTTGCGAAGCCGTGCGACAGCTGCCAGTACAGGCAAGGCGAGTATTTGTTCTTAAGAAAGTGTATGGACATTCGCAGCGAGAGATCGCTAGTGAGCTGGGGCTCGCAGAAAGTACCGTTGAGAAACACATTGCGTTAGCAGTAAGACGGTGCACAGTTTTTATGCAAGAACAGGCGTGGCGCGAATCTGGCGAAGACAGACAATCGAAAGGAGGTCCGCGGTGAGTAAGGTCTACCGATTCGATCCAGAACTTAAAGATGGCGATCGACACTTCGTAGAGGCGAGTGAATGGATTGCGAAGATGGACAAAGGACTGTCGGAATCGGACGCCGAAGCATTGTCAACCTGGATGCGGGTTAATCCACGGAACGAAACACAGCTGCTTGCGATGGCGCGGACTTGGGACAAAATGGACGCGCTGGCGCGCTTATCTGAAGTGTTTCCGCATGCTTCTGAAACCGCGCCGCCTCTGGTTCAACAGGTGACCGGTCGGTTTGCCTATCGGTTTGTTAGTGCCGCCTCGTTCGTCGTTATCTGCGCGATTGGGATAGCGGCCGTCCTCATGAATCAACCCAGCGACAGAGAGCCAACGTCAGATGCCGCAGTGTCCGATGCTGCAACGTATGAAACCGCCGTTGGTGGTATATCGACCATCGAGCTGGCTGATGGATCCGTTATCACACTCAATACGAATAGCCGTGCAATTGTAGGTTATAGCGCGCAACAGCGCATCGTTCAGCTTGAGCGAGGAGAAATACATATCGATGTTGCGCACGACCCAACAAGACCACTCAGCGTTATTGCGGCCGGACGTATTGTCCAAGCTGTGGGGACGTCATTTAGCGTGAGGATTGATGATTCCCAGCGAGTTGAAGTTTTAGTCGCGGATGGTCGTGTTCAGATTGGTGTGCGTGAACCAGGCACAGCTGATACTGATCAGTTAGGACGTCCGAACGAATGGGCAAACCAGTCTTTTCTCATTGCGCAAGCCGAGCGCGCGGTTCTTAACTCCGGTGAGGAAGCTGTGGAAGTGCTTGAGCCGGAAGAAATCGAAGTGCAGCTATCCTGGCGAAATGGAAATCTGATTTTCCGTGGCGAATCACTTGCGACCGCTGTTGCGGAAGTAGGGCGCTACACGCCGGTGGAGTTCGTCATAGAAGATGAGGATTTGCGACGGGTCCGCGTGGCTGGATTGTTCAAAGCAGGTGACGTGTCAGGGTTCCTGTCGTCATTGGAAGCCAACTTCGACATTGTGTACGAACGTGCTGACGATGAAACCATACTTCTTTCTGCCGAAAAGAATCGACGCACGGATGCTGCGAATTAGCGGGCGGCGCGCTATTACACCTGTCGACTGGCGGATTTTAACCAGGCAATCGTCTTACTCACCAGCAGGCCGACATGTTGCTGCGCGGGCGATGAGTGTCCTTTGGGACGCGTGCGCTCGATTGAGACCGGGATGTCTGGCGATCGCTTGGTGCGTGACTTTGTTCGCTCACGCAAGCGATACAGTGACCTTTGATATTCCAGAGCAACGAGCCGACCTTGCGCTCATCGCATTTGCGGAGCAGGCGGATCGAACGTTGTTGTTTTCATTTGATGAAACCAATAACAAGACAGCGAACCGCTTACGCGGCCGATATAAGGTTGTAGAAGCGCTGGAGCTTTTACTCGTCGGATCCGGGCTTTCCATCTCGATGGGCACCGAAGGACAACTCCGTGTTGTTCAAGAAGCGGAATCGAATGGGGAGATAGTTGTGAAGAAACCAAGATCATTGTTAGCCAGAATCGGTACGGTGCTGACCGGTGCTATCGCGGGTTCAAATGCGATCGCGCAAGAATTGGGTGAGACGGCGGCTCAGAACGCTAACGAAGGTTACATTGAAGAAATAGTGGTCACGGCCACCTATCGGGAAACCAATCTCATGGATACCCCGTTGGCCATCAGTGTGGTGGACGAGGACATGATCGAGCAATTGGGAGCAACAGATATATCCGGGGTATTTCGGTCCATCCCTGGATTTAACGTCGCCGGTTCCGACACCGGCACCAACCGATTTGTTGTCCGCGGGATTTCATCACAAACCGGAGCTGGCTCAGCCGCGCAAACTCACGCGTCTGTGGCCACTTACATTGATGATACACCCATGACTTCGGCAACGGGTCCTGCTCGCCAACTGGCAGGTTCGCTGTTTGATATCAAGCGGGTTGAAGTTTTGAAAGGCCCGCAAGGGACGCTATTTGGGGAGGGCTCACAGGGAGGCACCATCCGCTACATCTACAACGAAGCCGATCCGTCTGCGCTCGATTTCAAAGTCAAAGCTGGGTTTAACACTCAGGATGAATCGGACGACACTGGATTCCGGGCCGACGGTATGATCAACCTGCCGCTGAGTGACAACTTTGCTGTGCGCGTGTCCGCCTTCAGTGAGGAGAGAGCGGGTTGGATCGATAAAACCAACATATCGCCCATTGAAGAAGACATTAACACGTTGAAATCGGTAGGCGGGAGACTATCGGCGAGGTGGGATATATCGGATGCGCTTACCGCTAAAGCTTCTGTTTTCCATACCGATACGGAAACTGAAGGAGCAGCCATTGCCCAGATGCCGTATGTTGAAAACCAGAACGGGCGTATACCCGGCAGGCCGGCGACATCGGAAGATGAGTTCACCTTGTACAACCTGCGTTTCGACTATGAACTGGCGGGCGCCACCTTCACTTCCACCACTTCGTATTTCGAGCGCGACACCAACGCCCAGGCGGAAACGCTCGCCTCGTTGGCCGGTTTTTTAGATCGGTTTGTAGGATTGGGTGTCAACCTGGCATCCCTCGGTGCTGGCGGCCCGATTGTGATTCCCTGTAATCCCGGTCCTCAGGATCCGTTCTTTAGCAATCTCGGAGCTTGTCCTTACGGCGATGGACTCAGTCTCCGTGCCCTTAACAACGACAGCACAGCAGAGAGCGAGCGCTTCATTCAGGAATTCCGGCTGGTGTCTGACGGAGAAGGTCCATGGCTTTGGACGCTGGGCGCGTTCTACAAGACCAGCGAGGATTATCGCGAGGATTTCCAGCCCATCTCAATGAATCCTGGTCGGGAGGCGTTGCAGCCCGTCTTTGCGGCACTATTCATGGATCCCTCCAACCGGCACACGACTGAACTGGACGAGATATCCGTATTCGGTGAGGTGACTTATGCGTTCAACGAACAGTGGGAGGCCACTGTCGGCGCGCGGTTTGCCAAATTGGAGCAGGAGTTCGAAAACACTGCTACCGGAACCGATGATTCGCCCATATCTCCCAAAGCGGTGCTCTCGTTTCGCCCAACGGACGACCAACTCTACTATTTCAGCTATGCCAACGGCTTCAGGCCGGGCAATGTAAACAACGGCCAGGAGTTCAACGTTCGGCAGTTTACGGCGAATGGATTGCCGCAGCAGTTTATCGATCGAGCAGCTTCTCTTATCACCTACGAAAGTGACGAGGTCGACAGCTTCGAACTGGGCGCCAAGCTGACCTTTGCAGATGGTCGGGCGCAGCTCGCCACGTCGGCGTACTATATGGATTGGAGCGACACCATTATGCAGTTCGTAGACCCAACCATCCCTTCGGTGAACAACACGTTTAATCGGAATGCGGGTGCAGCTCATTCACAAGGTGTCGAGTTGGAGTTTACTTGGATGCCCGTCGACAGTTTGAACGTCCGCCTGGCAGCGGATTTCAACGAGGCTGAAACAGACAATGACAATCTTGCGAACGGCGTGCCGGAAGGTAACCGCCTCGTCTATGCACCGGAGTGGTCGACCTCACTCAGCGTTGACTATCTATTCGACATTGGCTCGTTGCAGGCGCGCTTACGGGCGGACCACCAGCGGGTCGATGACCAGTTTGGAGACCCCGAAAACACGCTGAAGATCGATGGATACGACGTAACAAATCTGCGGTTCACTCTTACGGATCCGGCGGACAGCCGCTGGAGTGCATCTTTGTTCGCCAACAATGTCACCGGAGAGGACTCACGCCTTAGCGTCGTTACCCTCGTCGGGACCGTCAGCAACGTGTATATCCAACCGCGAGTAGTGGGTCTAGAACTCACCTGGCAAGCCCGATAGCAGCAGCTCAGGAGAAAGTCCCAATGAGTTTGTCTGAATACAAAGCGTATCCGGACGCCGACGTGCTAATGGAGCAGATTGAGGCGTTCGATCTACATCGCCACATGGTTGAACTGCAAGCCTACGGGCTCACAATCGTTCCGCCTGAGAAGTTGAAACTGCCGGAAGGGTTTGTCGTACGGTTGCGCAGCGCAATCATATCGGCCTGCGAAAGACGAAATAGTATTCAGTTGGGTGATGTCAAGACGGTGGAGGCGGTGCCCGAAACTGCGAACAGTAATAGCTGGGATCTATTGCAGGAAGATGAAGTCTTTGTAGAGGCCGCTACCAACCCTGTATGCCTGACGTTCGTACGCTGGCTGCTTGGACAGAGTGCGGTCTTGGCTGGCCAGTCCTGGATCATCAAAGGCAAGGGTGCCGGAGGTCTTCCGTTGCATAACGATAATCACGGCATACCGCCCGGCTCCGGGTCAATAGCGCACATGTGCAACACATCGTGGCTCTGCACGGACTACACAAGTTCCGCTGACGGTCCCACGGTATTTGTTCCAGGCAGCCACATCTATGGAAGAGCGACGCTGCCGCATGAATCAGACCTTAGGCAGACGCCGTTCAAATGTGTGCCATTGATTGCTGAGGCCGGATCGTTGGCAGTGTGGAACGGAAATACCTGGCACGCCGCGGAACCGCGCACCAGTCCCGGTTTTCGCGTAACCCTGGTGCAAACATACATGCGTAGCTATATGCGGCCGCAGACTGACTATTCGGTTAATTGCCCTGCTGAACTGCTGGAGAAGAATCCGGAACTGGAGCGCATTGCTGGTAAACCTTTGAATCCTTTTGCAGATCCCCGTAATCCCGATCCAGAGCGTATAGCACCATTTATGCGCGCGGGAACCGATCCTTTTGCGTAGTCCAGGTCACACAGACGCGCAGGTGGAACAAGAGAAAGTGGAGTTTGCCAGCCATGCCTGGATCGAACTTGCAGAATCAATACTCACTGACCTGGTGAGCACACAGGGCAAACCAGAAGATGAGTTCGCTGTGTGTGAAGTGTTTCATAATGTACCTGAGCATGTCCATTCTGAAGGTACGGTCGCCTGGCACTTCCACATAACTGGCCGAAGTGTTGTTGTAGGCGTCGGTGAAGTGGAAGACGTTGATATGCGTATCGTTGCGGAATACACGGAGGCACTGGCTGCTGCGAGGCTTGTTTACCCGCCGGACGCACTTGCTGCTCGAGAACCCGATGCAATCCAACTACCAGAGTACCTGCTAGAGCTGCACAATCGCCTTGCGGTCCGCACCGCATAGCGTAATGAGCAGTATACAGGGGCAACGCCGTCGTAAGATCAGCCCGCGCGTGAAGCTGGCCTTTTCGGTGGGGTCTTTGGAAGACGCCATGATGCAGGCTGCATCCATTGCAACCATGCTGTTTTACAATCAGGTCTTGGGTGTCTCTGCAGCATTGTGCGGCCTGGCTTTTCTGGTTGCCAGCTTAGTCGACGCGTTTTCTGACCCTTTGATCGGTGCCTGGTCGGACCGAGTGCAGACAAGGTGGGGCCGGCGTCACCCATTTATGCTCCTGTCTGCGCTTCCCATTGGGTTGTTCTTCTATCTGTTGTATCAACCTCCTGACCTGTCGGAGCAGGGTCTCTTTGTTTGGCTGTTGTGCATGTTGGTCGGTGCACGACTGGCGAAAACCTGTTTTTCAGTACCGCACAGCGCGCTTGGTGCTGAGTTAACGGACGACTACCACGAACGAACATCCATATTCGGTTGGGATTGGGTGATGCGCTTAGGTGGCGCGGTAGTACTCGGTATCTTTGTGTTGTTTTTGATATTCCCGACCACAGGTGAGTACGAAAACGGACTGCTAGATCCCGACCGGTATGTTTATCTTGCCGTGATGGGCGGTATCTTGTCCGCATCGGCAGTCTTAACCTGTGCACTTGCAACCCGGGAGCAACTCCCATATCTGCACCAGCAATCAGTATCTGGTGCCAACGCGCTTGACTCGTTCAAGGAGCTCTGGCGTAACTTAAGCGCCTTGTTGGTCAATCCCTCCTACATCGCGATCTGTCTCTGCTGGCTGGTTCTCGCCGTCTCCGCGGGCGTGATTGCCGTCGTGGGAACGTACACGTTCGTTTACGCCTTCGAATTCAGTACGGAGCAAATGGCGGCGCGCGACTTTGTACGCCTGCCTGGGGTATTTCTGGCGTTGTTGCTGGCTTCCTACCTCACCCGTCTGTTGGACAAGAAATACACAGTAATCGCAACCATCGTGTGGTCAACCTTCATGATTGGGCTGCCCTACTGTCTTCGCCTACTGGGTTGGTTACCAGAGAACGGCTCTACCGCACTGTTCATTGCCTTTTTTGGCATTTGGTTGATGGGTTTCCTGACGTTGCCTGTGCCTCCGATAGTGATCGATTCACAACTGGTTGACGTGGCAGACGACCATGAACTGCGTACCGGGAACCGCGCTGAAGGACTGATCTTTTCTGTGCGTACTTTTGCGTTGAAGCTCAGTCAAGGCGTCGGCAGCCTAATAGCCGGTGTAGGTCTTGAGTTGATCGGTTTCCCAGAGAATGCCAGCCCCGATCAGATAACCGGGCCGATGATTGACGGGTTGTTGTTCATGATGGGCCCACTGTATTACGTCATTGTACTGTGCGGCGTGGTTTTTGC
The DNA here is from genome assembly GCA_965216695.1 of Candidatus Azotimanducaceae bacterium. Classification (GTDB taxonomy): domain Bacteria; phylum Pseudomonadota; class Gammaproteobacteria; order Pseudomonadales; family Azotimanducaceae. Next base: position 2,787,067 of record OZ244212.1, read on the forward strand.
GTTTATGTATCGCATTGATAAGCAGCGCCATGAAGAAATACTGACTCTGTTAGAGAAACGCCGCGGCTCAGTAGCCCAAGCCGAGGCGGGGAGAGCGGTCTCATGCTGAAAGCAGAATCGCTGGCTACTGACCTGCCAGCTTTACCAGCCCAGCCTGCTGATGTCCCTTGGCCCACTAAAGGCTGGCCCCGGGCTCCGCTGCCACCCAATCCTCGCTTTAAGGAACTGGTTGACGAGATTTTTAACCTCACCGGCGTCCAGGGTGTCACCCATGCATTTCTTGTCGTCCGTGGCGGTGAGCTGGTATTCGAGCAGTACAGCGCGGGTGCAAGTGCCCCCTACCTGCAGTACTCCTGGTCAATGGCAAAGAGCATCACGCAGGCGCTTACAGGTATTCTCGTAAAGCAGGGCAGGCTGGATATCTACGCGCCAGCCCCGGTGCCGGAATGGCAGGGAGATGCCCGGCGTGAAATTACGCTTGATCAGTTGCTCCGGATGTCGAGCGGGCTGGCTTTTCGGGAGGACTACGGTGATGGTCTGATTTCAGATGTTTTTCCGATGCTGCAGTTTGAGGGTCGGCATGATACCGGAGCCTTTGCTGCCGCCATGCCGCTAGAACACGAGCCTGATACCCATTGGTCCTATTCGAGCGGCACGACCAATATCATCTGCCGTATTCTGAAAGATGTGGTGGGCGGCGGCGCATCCGGCATGCTGCGTTTTATGAACGATGAATTGTTCGAGCGCATCGGGGTTAGAACGGCAACACCAAAATTTGATACCTCGGGCACGTTCATCGGTTCAACCTACCTGCTTGCATCACCGCAGGACTTCGCCCGCTTTGGCCTGCTTTACCTGCGCGGTGGTTCGTTCGGTGATCGCGAAATTCTGCCATCGGCCTGGGTCGACTACGCGCGCACACCCACACACCGCAGCGAAACAGAATGTTACGGCGCACACTGGTGGATGAAACCGGACAACCCGGACTGGTTCTATTGTTCGGGTTATGACGGTCAGCGTGTGCTCTGCGTGCCGGAAAAGGATCTGGTTCTGGTAAGACTTGGCCGCACACCGTCGGAGGAGTTCGACTACGTGTGGGACCGGGTATTCGAAATGGTTGAGTACCTTTGAGGCAGCGCCCGAACGACGCTCGCAGCCATGGGAAGTGCACTAAAAAAAGGTAGACATGTTCTTATTCACAGCATCCAATCAAACTATTGTGAAAACGTATCGCGTGCGCAGAACACGGACCATCGCAGGGACGTTGATGGTGTGCTGGGCCATGATAACGCTTACCGTTCCTGTCATGGCCTCGGTCTGGCCTCAACCTGACTGGGAAGTCCGGGCGCCATCGGCAAAAGTCGATCGGGCAAAGCTAGATGCTGTAATTCAGTCTGCCATAGACTCCGGGCCGGAAGGCACACGCGCGATTTTGGTTGTAGAAGACGGCGCCATCATCGCAGAGCGCTATGCGCCGGGTTACGATGCTAATACAAGGTTCATCTCCTACTCGATGGCGAAGAGCTACACTTCGACACTCGTTGGAATCCTTGTCGGCCAGGGGCGCCTCGAGCTGGATGGCCCGGCTCCGGTTCCGGAATGGAGTGCTGCTGGAGATCCCAGGGGCAAGATCCGCCTGGTGGACATGCTGAACATGAGCTCCGGCATTCACTCGAGCGAATCCGCATCCCAGCAGGTAACGGATACGGCGGCGATGCTGTTCGGCGCAGGAAGAAAGGATGTGGCTCGGCACGGTGCCCACCATCCACTTAAGTACGTGCCAGGCAGGTACTGGATGTATTCCAACAGCACGTCAAACGTCCTGAGCGGAATCGTGCGACGTAAGGTCGGCGACACGAAAGAAGCCTATCTGAAGTTCATCAATGAGTATCTGTTTGATCCATTGGGGATGCGATCGACCACGCTCGGGTTTGATGCCCGAGGCACGTTTATAGGGTCCACCTACGTCTGGGCCACCGCTCGCGACTACGCAAAATTGGGACTACTTTATCTTCGAGGGGGTGAGTGGCAGGGCCGACCAATCCTGGCAAAAAACTGGACTAAATTCGTCAGCACCCCGGCGCCCGCATCGAAGGGCGAGTACGGCGGACACTTTTGGTTGGGCCCCCAGCCATCAGCAACAGCACAGGACCCGGAGTTAGCCGATTCCAAGGATTGGCCTGTGGACGAATACAGCGCTCGTGGCCTCTTCGGGCAAGTGATATCCATCAGCCCGTCCAAACGCTTGGTCGTGGTCATTCTGGGGCACACGCTACATCTGCCGGCAGGCAAGGGGAATGCCATTCGTGAACACCAGATCATAGATATCTACCGCACAGTGCAAAACTCAACTGAACCGGAGAAGGCCGGCAACCTGCGAGAAGTCATTGCCTCCGTCAGCATCGTGACAGATGCCGGATCAGTTAAACAAAGCGCCGAGAAGATCGAGCCATCCACAACCAGAGTAAAAGCTGTGGACGTGCCGTTGTTTAACGAATCCCTTTTACCGGATAACCCGTCGGAAGAATCGATTCAGACAAACGCACATAGCCTGGGTTTTATTCACTGCGCCTGTCTGTTCGTACAGGGTGGCTCGCCAGATCAGTGTTTAGCCGACTGGCTGCCGCCGGGAATGGAAGAGATTCTGCCCCAGGTGGATACAGCAAATAAGCGCGTTGTGGTGAGCGATGGCCAATGGACAGCCGAAGTTCAGTATGACGGGCCCTCCGTCGGATGCAGCTTTAAATAGGGCAGTTTTAAACAGGCGTAGAAATATGAAAACTTTTGTTTTCCCAGACACAAAATTAGTCGCACTCATTCTAATCACTGGGGGGATGGTTCTCGGATCAGTAGGGATCAGTGCAGATGGAACTAAGTGGGAGATAAACCCGCGAACAGTCCCGATTCCGATGGGTGCGAGTCAGCAATTGCAAGTATCACTTGCGGCGACGCCTGCACCTGATGTTGAGGCGCGTAAAAAAGTGGCTGACACGGATATCGATTGGATGGCGTTGATCGAGCAAAGAGCTAACGCGACTCCTCTCGACTTGCCAACGCTTTCGAAGCAGCTTGATCTAACGATCAAAGCTGATGAGATTGAAGATGTAAAGGTTTATCGCGTGGTGCCAAATGATCCAGATCCTTCATTCAAGGATCGCGTATTCCTCAATGTTCATGGTGGTTCCTATGTCTTTGGTGGAGGTGTTGCCAGCGTGGGAGAAGCCGCGGTCATTGCCAACAGAGCAAAAATAGCGGTGCTGTCCGTCGATTATCGAATGCCACCAAACCACCCTTTCCCCGCCGCTGTAGAGGATACGGTGATTGTGTATAAACACTTGCTGAAAAGCCTACCGGGCAAAGCAATAGCAATTGGGGGTACCTCTGCCGGAGGCGGCTTGGCATTGTCGGCAGTCCATCGTTTCATTGCCTTAAAACTCGACGTGCCGGGCGCTATTTACGGAGGGACACCCTGGGCTGATCTGACCAAAACAGGTGATTCGCTGTTTACCAATGAAGGGATTGATCGTGTGCTCGTAACCTACGACGGTACGCTTGGCGCCGCCGCCCGGTTGTATGCAAATGGCCATGATCTGCAAGATCCGCTGATTTCACCAGTCTATGGGGACTTCAAGGGATTTCCCCCAACCTATCTGGTCACAGGTACGCGCGATATGTTTTTGAGTGATACTGTGCGTACGCATCGTAAGCTGCGAAATGCAGGCGTCATCGCAGACCTCAATGTGTATGAAGGCATGTCTCACGCGGGGTATTTAGTGGTCCCGAATTCCCCAGAGTCCGTGCAGGTGTACGCGGAGTTAAGAGATTTTTTGAAGCAACACTTGCACTGATCTCATCGCCATAGGAGATTTTCTGGGGAAAAACGCAATCCGCGATTCGATTTCATTTGATCACAACCTTGTAAAAGTTGTTCGATAATTTTTGCGACCTTAAGCGATTGCACCTTTCTACTGATCTACTGATAGATTGGGCTAGACAAGCGGTGAATAAAAACCGTCATAGCCTGTTCATTGCACACTGGGGCATGCTGCAAATCGAAGCAACGTAAAAAGCTTGAGCGGATTTGTCGCTACGTCACTCGAACTAGTCTCGATACACCTACGATGATGGCACGACCCCTATCGATCTCAGTCCACTCGAATTCGTCGGCCGCCTGCGAGGAGCGCGGATACCTAGCACCTACGGTCATCGGATTTTTTAGTCCAAACTGGTTGGATATAGGTAGGCGGGGGATGTTTTCGACGTTTTGGCTCCGTGTTGCAATTCCTGTTGCAATAGTCCTCAACTACTCGATCAATCGAAGCCCCTAGTCTTTCGCACTAATCTTTAAGTCATTGTTGTGGCTTGTTATGAAGTTTTGGCAGTTGTTGTCTTCACTGCCTTTGGGGGTCAAGTGTGGTTAGCAACGAGCAAATCCGTCGCCGCCGCGCCTTTTGTGCATTGCAGAAGCGAAAGCTCTATTGCCGCCGTTGCCGGGCTAGTGGATGGAACTGGCCCTTTGACTTCAATTGGCCGATCAGAGCCTGTTGATTACTGCTTTTGAACGTCGGCTTTGTGGCCAAGCTCAAGTAGATTCTAGAATATCTCCAAAGCCGCCGTTCAATTTTGGTTTGTGACCGGCAAAAATCGACCCACAGCCGACATTGGATTGCTTCCAATGCCAGTGACACAGTCTTACGATCCGTAATTCAATTAGTAGGGATTTGATGTGCTGCGTGTAATCGTCCTATGCCTGTCGCTGCTACTGCTAAGTGGAATGACTTCTTGTGGGCCGCACCTTCAGCAAAGAGATATTGTCGCCTTTGAACTAGCTGTTCCAGATCGATACTTCAGCAGCAACACGGAAATCGATCTCTTTACCAACCGCATTGCAGAATATCTAGTCAAAGCGGGATTCAACAAAGGCCCTAACTATCTCTCATCTTCGTGGGGTCTTCAGCCGTTAACGAGACATACACAGCACCTACACATGAACCTAGAGGGGAACGTCGGAGTGCTCGTTTACGTTAGCGTGGCAAGATGCTGTATCTCTGTTGAATTCACCGAGATGGAAATCGACATAGGCAGTAACGAATACTCTGCGGTTTCAAGGGAGAGGCAGCGAGTCCTTGATACATCGAACTCAGTTGAACGATTTTTAGAAGAGAGTTTGGCATCTCCTCTCAGAAACTGACCGACCGCTAATGGCCGGCTTCAGCCGGATGACTTCAACATATGAATGGCTGTTAACGAGAAAGCTGCCGCGCAAGCTTGCTGAAAAGGACGAGCAAGAACGACCCACAACAAACGCTCAGGTTGCGTTGCGGAGTACTAGCTGCCTCGGAATCAACATCAAAGTTCAGATCCCTCAGCCTGAACGGCCACCTTGTGCCCACCCGAAATCCCGGCTCTCGAAACCTGGTACCGGCAACCGCAATGACTTGATGATCATGCGGTTCGGTTGGTAAATGCCTAAGTGCTTGTGCCAGATTAGTCGCGGGTCCTAGCAGGAGAACGGTCAAAGGGCCTCCTTGCAGTGCCTCCCTAATTGCAATCGAGGCAGGAGTATCCCCTTGATTCGGTAGGCTCGCTCCGACATAGATTGGGATCTCAACGCAGCGGCTTCGAACAACTCGACGAGCAACTGAGTTGACGGCACCGAGTGGCGCGTTCCCGAAGATCGTACTGATGCCTATGAGCTCAATGTCTGGATTGTCGAGCAACATATGGAGTGCGAGGCAATCGTCAACATCTCGAAAAAGACCTGAACCACAGGCCGTATCGGTATCGATCCATACTCGGCGGTTTTCGTCAGCCTGGGACGACGTTGATATAAAAGCCACAATCCACCAGGCAAAACGTGCAGAACTGCGCTTAATCAAAACGTCGTCAGTGGGCGAAAGCTCTGCCCAAATGAAAAGCACTGTGTTGAGTAACGTAGAAGACGGCATCTTCTACGGTCATGGCTGTCATTGTGAAAAATTTAACTGGCTGGTCTAGAGGGCGCTTATGGTCAACTTCGCTGAGCACTTTTCGCGCTGTATCGTCAACCAACCAGAGCCACTCCAGAACTTCGCCAAGCACGGGTTGCGTATCTCTCCAACGTTCTGACTGGGTTGCGGTTAGGAATTCCTCGGTCGGAAAAGGAACTGGTGCGCCTGTCGAGACGCCAAACGGTTCCAGCAAGGCGCGGTTGTAATCGAGCGTGATGTGGCCGATGTGCCAGGCTGGATCAAACACTCGTGGCAGATGGGTATCGAAACCGTGCTCTTTCTCCCAGGGAAGGAACGAATTCGCTATCTGCTGATGTAGCAGGTCGAATGTTGCATGGGGCTGTTGAATGGTTCTTCTCCGAGTTGACATAGAATATTCTGACAACCATAGTTGTCAGTATGAGTTATCATAAACCTAATTTCCAGGCTCCGGAAGCAGCTGTTCTTGCGCTCGGAGACGAAATCAGCCTTTGCCACTTCCGCATGAACGCGATGCTCGAACATCTGCACTCGGATGGAATAAGCCCATCGCACCGAGGGGTGTTGCGTAATCTCCTTGAACATGGACCGATGACTATCCCCGAGATTGCAGCACTTCGCCCTGTCAGCCGTCAGTACATCCAGAAAGTCGTAGGGGAACTCCTGGAAAAAGGGTATCTAGCAACGAAGCCAAACCCGAAACACAAGCAGTCTTTCGTAGTCGAGATATCCAAACGAGGCCGTCTTCGACTCAATGATATGTACGAAATTGAAGCCGTAGCGCTAAACGATGCGATTGGGGCGGCTGGTGTGACGATGCGTCAAGTAGAGGCGGCTCGAAAAGTACTAGCCCGTTTCCGAGCGGCAATGGACTCTCGGTTGAGCGGGGCCGATTTGTGAGATCCAAACTGTTTGTGGTCGCCCTGGCACTATTCGGTGTGGTAGCAGTGCTTTCGTTGTGGGACCTTTCGACACCAGAAGAGTACCTACCTGTTGTGCGAGACACTTATCGGATCGAGCGCGACGATTACGGCGTACCGACGATTGCCGGTAACAACGATGCAGACGTTGCTTACGGAGTAGCCATTGCGCACGCTGAGGATGACTTTGAGACGATTCAGCATCAGTATTTGGCTGTGCGTGCACGTCTCGGCTCCGTCGCCGGGGAGTCAGGTGCACGGCTTGATTTTCTGGCGCTTGCGCTAGACGTCCGGGCTACTGTAGCTGAACAATACAAACAGCAGCTTTCCCCAGCGACTCAGGCCTATGTCGAGGCCTATGCTGATGGTTTGAACAAGTATGCGGCAGAACACCCGGAGAAAGTGTTGCGTGGAGATCTGTTCCCGATCACCGGCCGCGACGTCGTCGCTACATTCGTGCTTTCCTCGCCACTTTTCTACGGATTGGATCGGAGCATCGGTGCGCTTGTATCTGGCAACATACCGATGCTCGAATCAAACATCGAGCCGGAGGATATGGGTTCGAACGCGTTTGCGGTGTCCCCGCTGCTAACCGATGATGGGACGACTCACTTGGTCGCCAACTCTCACCAACCATGGAACGGTCCGTTTGCGTGGTATGAGCTCAGGGTAAAAGCTAAGGATGGATGGCGTTTTGCCGGCGCAACATTTCCAGGCGCACCTCTGCCGCTGCACGGCCACAACGCGCACCTCGGTTGGGCGAATACGATCAACGCACCAGATCTAATTGACGTCTATCGACTGGACGTAAATGCAGATGAAACTCAATATCGATTCGGGAACGAATGGCTAGCTCTGCAAAAAAAGCGCGTATGGCTTCGGGTGAAGTTTGGCCCCATCACAATTCCTGTTCCTCGAACACTCTATCGCTCGATTCATGGGCCAGTGTTCCAAAATAAACACGGTTTCTTCGCCGTACGCTACCCCAAAATGCGGGATGTGCGTCAAGTTGAACAGTACCTCTCGTTAGCCAAGGCTGAGGACTGGACCACCTGGATTGCGGCGATGCAGATGCAGGCCGTTCCGGCCACGAACTTCATCTATGCGGATCGGAAGGGCAATATTGCGATGGTGTACAACGCAGCCTTCCCACACCGAAACCCAGGGTACGATTGGCGGGGCATCCTTCCGGGGGAAGACCCGAATACACTTTGGACTGATATCGTGGAATTCGATCAAGTTCCTGTGCTGCGGAATCCACCGACCGGTTACATCGTAAACGCGAACAACACACCGTTCCTGGCAACAGCAGAATCTGCGAATCTGAAGAAGTCAGACTACGCGGATGAGCTCGGGATCGAAGAGAAGGTCACCAATCGAATCGTCCGCGCGCTAAAACTCTTCGAAGCCCATGACTCCATAAACGCCCGAAACCTGGAAGCGATCAAATACGACACGGGCTATGAGCCGTCGTCGCCGATCGGGCGCATGTTTACAACAATCCTAGAAAGCGACGCTACCGGTTCTACGCAATCCGAAGCATTGGAACTGCTTCGATCATGGGACTGGTCGCTCGACGGTCGGGGTAGTGCGGACGCAATCGCCGCTTTGATTCTGAGCGACTTGAACCGAATAATCCGCGGCAACCAGGGTGTGCTGGATCCCGAAGCGGTGTTAACTAGAGCCTCTAGGTTTCTTCTGGAACGGTTTGGAAGACTAGATGCTTCTTTGGGGGATGTGATCCGCTTGCGTCGCGGATCAGTTGATTTGCCGCTAACGGGTGGCCCAGACGCGTTGCGTGCCATTGGATGGGAAGAAGCGATTGACGGACAGCTGGAGGCTGATTTCGGTGATTCTTTCCTGATGTTTGTCGAGTGGGACTCTGAGGGCCGAGTATCCTCCAGGTCTGTACAACCTTTCGGGTCTGCGGTTTCTGACTCAATGTCGCCACATTTTAACGATCAATCGCAGCTGTTCTCGCGACAGGAGCTCAAGATCGTCGATTTCTAATTTCAGCGAGGAATTCGCTTTGTCTGAACGGCTGCTGTTGGCCGATCTCAGCCGTCTTGAACGCTGACCTAGAAGAGTTTTCAATGTCCGCGTTTTAGGTTGAGTTTCGATCATATTTAACACTGTCTGTCAGCTTGAGCCTAAGCCAGCACATGTGATCGCATCGGGCGCGCTTATCGGGGGGTGGATGTTGACCCATACCGTATCGCCGAAGACCAACTCCGCTCCTGTAGCGTAGCCGGCAAATCGGAGCGCGGCTCGGTCCCCGCCTTAATCGCATCCCAAGTATTCCAGCGACAGGTTGGATTCTCCAACACTCGCGCATCCTCCCTTCGAATCTGCCCCTGGAGGAAAGGATAAAAAAGTTGGTGGAGTTAAGATCAAAGTTCTACGAGAAGGTGGCGCCGGTAAGGCGATTTGTAGCCACCCAACGAGCATCTTCCAAGTATCTGGCCAAGGGGTTAGAAATGAACGAGAGATTGTTTTACAACCAGTTGCAAACTTTGTTCGCCGGTGAAATTGCAACCTTAGAGTATGGTGAAGAAATCCTGCACGGTGTCGATAACCTGGTGAGCTGGGAGGGTTGGCACCGTCTTCGATCCGTTCAAAAGCTGTCGGTGAGGAAATCGAAAGCGGTAATGGAGGCCACTCTAGGCCAGCTGCTGAAAAAGACAGCGAGGGCGAATCCAATATAGAAACTCACAGGCCGTCTGTTTTACGGCTACTGGCCTAATCACAGCCGATCCAGTCATCCCGACCTTCTGGAACATCCTTGTTTCAGATTTCCTTACGCAAGCCCGCAGACAGTCGATAGCGGTCACGATCTCTATAGCCAACGAGTGTGTCAGCGTTTACGTACGGCATCCAGCCATTCGGTAGTATCCAGCTCAATCCAATACCAACGCTCAGGTAGTTGCGATCGGTACGGGTGCCCTCCATCGCGTAGACGGTCTCGTTAGGGTCAAGGACAAACTGTGCATTTGCTTCCGGTGCGTCGGATTCAAACTCGTGGTGGTACGTAACGTTGAATTGAGGCGCGACGACGCCATTGGTTGTGCTGATTACCCGCTGTGCCTGTACGCCGAGTAGCCCGATAACGGATTTACGATCGCTATGCGCAACGACCATCTCGAGTCCCGTTCCATTGCGGTCGTTTTCAGCGAATGTGTCCGTGTCTAGGTGCGCGACATTGAAACCGGCGTGTGCTGCCAGAGTCCACGGTCCGCGGCTGGACTGAATCCCCGCATTCACGCTCGCCCACCAAGACGTTTGATCCGCCTCCGCGCGGGCTGCCACGTTTGATTGGGGAACGATGCGGTTGCTCTCCTGGAACACGCTGTTTCGCGTAACTATAACCTCGCCCAGGACGACACCGGCGGCCGCGTCGATGTACGAGGCGGTCGTGGGATTGAAGACTCCGAATACCGTGATTCCAAAAGATTCCGTTTCGACTGTACCTGCCGTACGTGCCGGTTCGAAGTTGCGCCCTGTCCCTTCAGCGGCGAAATCGAGGTCCGCTTGCTCGAAGGATAGGAGCGCGCCCGCCGACGCCCGCTCGCTGATGCGATAGTCGGTCCCGATTTCGAAACCGTATGTGTCGCGGTCATGGCTACGATCCGGATCGCTGTCTACTTCACGATCGACTTCGTCGGATGCGTATCGAGCACTCAGTAGTAGGCTCCATCGGTGGCTGGGTGAGCCGCTTTCGGTATCGGTGTCTTCCAGTCGACCTGCACGATCTCTTGCAGAGCGAGCACGATCTCTCGCTAGGGATAGTGCCGCGTCGCCGCTGTCGAGGTATTGACTCGGATTCAGCGAGCTTTCGCTATCCCCTGAGAGATTGCCCAGAGCTTCGTCTGTGTCTGAGCACCGGGCCGCAAGTGCACCGATTGCTCCGGTACAGACGTCGAAAAAGAAATCCTGAAAATCGGGGTTTGCCGCGTATACATTCGAGCCGTGGAACATATAGATTGCGAGCACAAACAGGGCGCGGCGCATCACGGTGCCTCCCAACGGGTAGATGGAAGCTTGAGATTAGCGGTGCATATCCCGAGCGAGTATCCCGAAATCTTGGGATGTACCGATATCGTTGTTGCGGCACGCTACCTGTCTCGCACGGCTTTGATTGAGGCATGTCTCGTAATCGTAAGGCTTGGTTGGTGTCTCGCACATTGTTCGCGATTGCGACTCTTCAGGGGGGTATAGCGTGCGCCGAGGCTGTGGCGGATCTACCCGATCGCGAGTCCAAGGAAACGCAATCGCCGACATCGACGTTGATCCGCAGCGATCGTATTCTCGAAGGGTTGGATCGGCGTTTTCGAGTACGTGGTATATCAGCGACTGAGGCGTCAACTCCGAGCGTTTCGTTCAACAACATTCGCTTTCGTTTTGCTTCGGCGGAACTCACCGCGGAAGCGCGCGCCCAGGTCCGTGAGCTAGCGGATGCGTTCATGGACGAACGGTTGCGCCACGAACACTTCGTTGTTATCGGTCATACGGATGCGGCGGGACCCGCGGCCTTTAACGCTGATTTGTCCGAACGCCGTGCGCTCGCTGTCCGTCGGTCGCTTGAACGATTGGGGATTGCAGCCGAGCGCGTGCGTGTGCGGGGTATGGGAGAAGCACAATTGCTACCGGACATGCCGGACGATGATCCTCGTCAACGTCGCGTCGAGATCCGACTCGTTGATCTCTCCAAGGATTAGTCCGCGGCTGATCAATCTGGTCTAGTCGTGGTGGAACCAGCGCGAGACCACCACGCGGTTGGGGTCCACGTTGTTTGTAAAACCGAGTGTGTCGAGCGTGTGCACTGTGCCGGCTTCCGATGCAACGTGAGCCGGCGCTGTTTCCTCGACCAGCACGAGACCGCGCGTTGGTATCAGCGGCGCCTCAGAGACTGTGCGCGACACCGCCGGTAGCGCTGGCCGCGCTGCTGGAAGACTCTGCAATTGCGTTTCCAGGTCAGAGAGTGCGGTTTTTGAAAGGACAAAGTAGATGGTCTCTACGCCCTTATACTCGTCTAGCCCCCACCATTGAGCGCCGCTGGGGATCAATCCTTCTTCGTCGGCCGGGATCGGGTTTGGATCATCGGTACGCGGGTAGATTCGTGTTAGCCAGCCCGTTGAATCGACGCCGATCACGTATAGGAAGCAGGCGCAATTGGATCGGTAGAAGAACTTCAATTTGTCGCCCAGTCTGGGATCCGCGTTGCTCACGAGCCGTGCACCGTCCTCTATAGGGTTAAGCGTGAATCCGTCTGCGCCATCGGGTGTTTGTTTGAATAGTGCGACCTCCAGCGTTGCCGATGTGTCGCTGAACTCAGGGGAGGATGTCGGCACCGGGGTGTCTCCGTCGTGGAATACCGGATCAGGATCTGTCGGTTCGTTGAACCCTTCGTCGAACCCTTCGTTATCGTCGGACGCGACGGGCTCTTCGGTGTACGTTGCGTCGTCGGCCGTATCAGGTTCGAATCCGTCATCAAAACCCGTATCTACGGCGGTCAGCTGACCGTCGGCTTGTTGTGTGAATGGTTGTCCTGTGGCTGTCTCCGCGAGTGCGAGCAGAACGCCGCTTGCTGATTGCGCATATTGAGGCGTGAAATTCTGGGTTGCGGTTTGAATGAGATCTTGACCGAACGCAACTAAGGCAGCATTCAGAACCGGCGGCACGGCTGCGCAGGCACCCAGGAGAAGCAACACTGGCGTGCCGATCGTGCGGGTGAAAAGCCTATTCGAGTTCTGCATAGTGGATCTCCACTGAATCTGGGTGACTGGACTTGGTCACGACGGTTTGCCACGTTGCGGGCATTCGACGGGGGCGAGTCGCCTATAGACGTTCACATGGAAAGCAACCCGACCCGTGGGCTCGTGGAACCAGCGAACAACGAGTGGAGAACACTCGAAACAACCAGACTCCGGAATCTGTACCATCTGAGCGTCGGCGAAGCGGGAGTCGGTCACCACGAGTTCGGCGTGGTCGAACACCCAGGCCGGAGTTTGACAATACTCGGGATTGCTACCCACCTGGAGCGTTATCTCACCTTTGTCTCCAACGTCGATGTCGGACTGGTGTTCGAAAAAGGGGGTCCGGTCGTCCAACCGCGTTCCCTGATCGTTACTAATCTGCGGCTGGGCGGGAGCTGCCAGCAACGCGGGCGGGTAGTGCACTAGCAGCGCGCAGCACAACAAGAGTGATGCGAGTGGCATTGTTATCGGGTCCCGCAGTGGTCTTTCGAAACTCAAGTATCCCTGAAGGATCTGGCTAGGCGCATCGCGAATAGTTGTGATGCGTACGCGCTGTATCCCACACATTGGGGATGGAGTCTCGGCAGCAACTGTGGAAGATTTGAGTGACCCACAAGGTTTGACCACTGTGCGAGGCCGACGAAACGGGCGCTACGGATGAAAATTTTGCCTCTGCAGTGGATCGTTGTACTCACGATATGCACGGCGCTGTCGGCTGCTCGGGCCGACGCGGATGCGCATGCGCTTCTGATCGGAATCAACAACTATGAATCCGAGTCGGTGCCTGATCTGCGCGGTGCGGTCAATGATGTGGCTCTGCTCCGCCGGGTGCTGGTCGACCGCTTGGGGTTTCCCGCGGAAAACGTACGTGCGTTGTTGGACAAGGACGCTGATCGCCGCTCGATTATGGATGCGCTTGCGGATCTGGCGGCGCGCGTTGACACCGGGGACACGGTGTACGTGCACTTCTCCGGTCATGGTTCACAGGTTAAAGACCAGAACGGCGACGAATTTGATGGGCTGGATGAAACGATCCTACCGTCTGACGCGCGCACACGGGGTGTGCCCGACATCACCGATGATGAGTTGGAGGCCACTTTCGATACGCTTGCCGCCAAACGGCAGCTGATCGTATTCGACTCGTGCCACTCTGGCACAATTACGCGGTCCGCGCGGCTGACGTCTCTTGCGACCCGGCACAATCTCGCGCCCGATGCGCTGTCGAACTACCGCGGGCGCTCTGTCCCTCGCGACGAACGGGTGGATCTGTATCGGGTACGCTCATCCGCGCCGGTAACCCGCGAGGTGGTCCCGGTAGACGAGCTCGCCCATGTGTTGATGACCGGCGCGCCTGCAGGGGAAGAAGCGCTGGACGGACCGGTTGGAGATATCTGGCACGGTTTGTTCTCGTATGCGCTGGGTCAGACGTTGAACGCGCTGGGTGCTGACGCAAGCCCCGTTGAGGTTCACGACCGTGTCCGATCGGAGCTTCGTACCCTGCAAGCGGCGTTGAGTATTCGAGCGCCCGATCCCCAACTTGAGGGGCCGTCGAGCTATCTCAATGCTCCTTTGTTGTCTGAAGCGAGCGATACGCCACCGCTAGGCGATCTCGTCGGCAGCGATAAAGCGAAAAGCTATCGATTGCTCGACTTCGATCCCGCGCTAAAACAACGGATTAGTGCGTATATCGCTGCGAATCTTCCGGAATTCAGTGTGGGGCAGGATGCGGCCCGATTGATCGTCAGTAACGCCGGTGCCTCGTGGACACTTCACGATGGTGGTAACGGAGCCCGCCTCGCGTCAGTCGATGCAACGGATATGGAGTTGGCCATGCAGGAGCTCGGCGCTGCACTGCGACGCTCGGCTCAAGCGCTCGATTGGCTTTCGCTTACCAATCCAGAGACTCGGATTGATCTCCGCGTTGAAGTCATTGATCGCGCGATGGCGAGTGATGGGCTGGCAGTGCGCGGCATTACGGTACGACCTGTGAACGACCGCCCTACGTTTCGTATTCGTCGGGACGGTGAAGCACGTTCGGCGAAAAACAGTCTAACGATTGAGGTTTACTCGGATACGCCGGGGTACTTGACGATCGTTCACATCGATCCAAATGGCGAGACGGGTTTGCTGTTTCCGAATTCGTATCAGAATGCAACATTCTTACCCGACGGGTTGATACCGGCCGGCGAACGCCTGCGGATTCCGGACTCGTTGTCTGATTCAAACCGCGCGGGCTTTCACTGGGACTATGCACCTCCGGCCGGAGAGGATCGACTACGCCTGTTTCTGTCCACATCGAAAAAACACGCTGACCGTCTGCGACAGGCGTTTTCCGCACAGCACAACGCCACTATGGAGGATGGGTTGGTAGACCAAACGCGTGTTTCGGACCGAGGTCTTGTGCTGGTGGACGGCGCTGCGATAGAAGCGACAGCGGACGCGAGCGACGAATCCGACTGGGCGGTATCCAGTGTCGTCTTAGCCGTTGGTCCGGAGTAACGTTCCGCACCACGGATCTGCGCTCAACCGGTCAGACAAGGTTTCTTCCCTCAGAGATGTTGTGCCCACTATGATGTGAAGTGCCGGAATCAGGGGAGCGGTGTTGAAATCCACAGAAGGTGCGGTTGTGGCCGGGCGTTGGCCCGCGCGCTACTCAGTGATTCTGCTGGCAGCGGTCGCGGTCTTCATCTGCTACATGGACCGCGTGATTATCTCCGTGGCCATCATCCCTATGGCTCAGGACTACGGCTGGAGTGCCGAAGAGCAGGGCAGGGTTCTGTCGTCGTTCTTCGTGGGGTATCTGCTCACGCAGATCGCCGGCGGCTGGCTCGCGCAGCGGTTCGGCGGCAAGGTAGTACTCGGCGGCGGAGTGCTGTTCTGGTCGCTCTTCACGATGCTTACGCCCGTTGCGGCCGCCGGCGGGCTTACCGCGTTGTTGGTCACTCGCGTACTGATGGGCGTGGGCGAAGGCGTCACCTTTCCGTCCATCTATGCGCTCTTCGGGCGCTGGATTCCGGCGTCCGAACGTTCGCGGGCGGTAGGGATTCTCTTTTCCACGATTCCGCTCGGCAGCGTGTTCGCGCTGCTGGCCACGCCGTTGATCGTCTTGCACTACGGCTGGGAGATCGCGTTTTACGCGTTCGGCGCTGTCGGGTTCGTGTGGTGGGTGTTCTGGTATCGCACAGCCTCGCCCACGCCGCGCTCGCACCCGAAGATGACGGCGGACGAGCTCGCGGTGATCGAAGGCGGCGCAGTCGATGAATCACAGGAGACCGTCGCGCCCTCTACCTCGAAGCTGCTCGCTTCGCCCGCGGTGTGGGCGATTATCGTCAGCCATTTCTGCACCAACTGGGGCAGCTATGTGCTGCTCGCCTGGTTACCCACCTACATCAATCAGGGCCTCGGTGTGGATTTCGCGTCGGTGGGTGTTGTAACGATGATTCCGGCGGCGTTTTCGTTTCTCGCGCTGAACGCGGGCGGTTGGACGGCGGACCGGATGATCCGCGCGGGAATGGACGTAACCCGCGTACGCAAGATCATGCAGACGGTCGGCTTTGGTGGATCGGGGGCGGTTCTCGCAACGGTCGGCTACGTGGAGAGCGTACCGCTTGCGATTGCGATGATGTCGATCGGCAACATCTTTGGTGGCGCCATGTCCGGCGGCTTCGGCGTGAACCATTTGGACATCGCACCGAAAAGCGCCGGTGTGATCATGGGGCTCTCGAACACAGCTGCGACGGTTCCCGGCATCGTCGGCGTGTACGTCAGCGGCCTGATTCTCGAAGCCACCGGTTCGTGGGTTCTGGTGTTCCAGACCGCGGCCGGTATTCTGGTGTTCGGGCTGGTTTTCTACCTGCTCTTCGCAAGCGCGCGCCAGCAGTTCGACTGAGAGTCGCGCGCTAGCGTTCGTACATCATTGTTCGCTACCTCTGGACGCCGAAACTGTACTGGAGCGACACCCCGTAAGTCCGGGGTTCGGTAAGAAAGTAGTTGCGGTACGGCCCCGCGCCTTCGGCCGCGTGCACGTAGTGGTCTGTTACGTTTTCTTCGTCGGTCAGGTTGCGCACCCAGGCGGTAGCCTGCCAGCGTTCGCCGGCGCTCGTGAACGTTAGCGCGGCGTTCTGTTGGTGCCAGCCGTCGATCCGGTCTCCGCGGCGGTTGAACACCCGCGCGAACGACTCGTCCTGCCAGTAGTAGTCCCAGCGTGCCTGCAGCGAGCCGGACAGCCAGAACCAGGTGTACGCCAGCGCGAGGCGCACCGAGTGTTCCGGTGATGTCGGCAGATCGTTGCCGTCCAGATTCGCGGGTACGCCACCGGAGGTAGCCACCCCGTTGGCGGCCAGGAATGCGCGGTTGAACCATGCGGGTATGCCGTCCGGATAGAGGGTTCCGGGGGCCTGCACGGCGGCGCCGTTGGCGATGGCCTGCGGCACGAGCGGTAGCACGTCGGCGCGCGGTGCGACGTAGTTGTTCCCGAAACTGCCAGGAATATCGTTGAGTAGTACCAGGTTCGGATCGCCCTGGGTCGGATCCAGCAGGTCCAGCGTCTGTTCATTGCCGATGCGCGAACGGAGCCAGCCGTAGCCGAACTCCAGTGTCAGATGCTCGTTCGGCCGCCACAGGGTTTCGAGTTCCACGCCCCAGGACTCCGCGTCCAAGTTCTCGATCTCGACCAGAAGTCCATCCGCAGGTCGGCCGGACACGTGCAAATCCATGATGTCGTTGTAGAACGCAGCCGCGTTCAACTGCAGGGTTCCGTCGCGCAGCAGCGCTTTCGTGCCCACTTCGAACGTGTGCACCTTTTCGTCAGCGTAGCGCGTTGCGGCTTGACCGCGCTGATCCAGCGTGAAGCCGCCCGGCGTGCTGCCGCGCGAGAAGAACGCGTAGAGCAGCAGGTCGTCGTGCACCTTCCAGTCGACGCCGAGCCGCCCGGTGACAGAATCGGTAGTCAGTTTCGATGAGGCGCCGGTCAGCGCCCGCGCCTCCGCCAACGTCGGGACCGGCGGCAGGCTTTGCAGTACGCCGATCAGCGCGGCGGGGTCGCCAGCAGCTTGCGCCTGTTCCGTGACGCCGTAGAAGTCCGTGATCGCGAGTGCGTCGGGTGTCTGAACGCCCATGGCGAGCCAGGGTCCGAACGCCTGACGAATCCAGGTTGGCACGCTGCCGGGCGCACCCGGGATGCCGAACGCTTGGCCCAGCCCGGACACCGCGGCCCCGCGCGCGGTGTCCTCGGAGTAACGCACGCCGAGCGTAACCGTTACGCGCTCCCGTGGCGTCCAGTACAGCTCGCCGAAGGTCGCCCAGCTTTCGTTGCTTCCCCGGCTCATGAACGTGTCCAGGCTCGTATACAGCGTTATAAGAGAGAAAAGCGCATCGATTTCGTTGTTACCCACCGTGTAACCGCCGTGTCCCTCGCTGTCGATGTACTGAAAGCCCACGAGCGCATTGAGCGGCCCGTCGAGAGAGGTCGCTATCTTGAACTCCGCGGTGCGGGTGCGCTCGCGGTTCGTCACCTGATCGTAGGTAAACGCGCGCGTGCCGTCCGTGTCGACGGTGCACCCGCCACGCACGCCCGCCGTGCCCGCGTAAATGGGACAGGGGCCGCCGAACGGGTCGTTGATGTCTTGTGACGCGCGTGAGGTCGGCCAGATGCCGGTAGGATTGAAATCCGTTGGCTGGAGCCGGTGCCCTACGTCCATGTACCAGTCCTGAATGCTCAGATACTCGCGTTTCAGGTAGCCGAGACGCACCGACGCGTCGAAGTGATCCCGCGTGTGCTGGAAGCCCGCGATTCAGGTCTGCGTGTCCAGCTCGAACACCGGTTCCAGATCGGTGTGCTGGTCGCGAAGCCCGAGCCGCGGCCGGGGATGATCGTACTGCAGCCCCGTCTGCGCGTCGCTCGCGCCCAGCGGGTGCAGGCCGTTGAGCCCCGAGACAAAGGAGATGATCCGCGCGCTCGGGTTTGGCGCGTCCAGGCCGAAATCGTCCGGATGGCAGGACAACGTGGGTAGCGGGTTGCGCCGGCAGACCTGATTGGCGATCCGTACGCGGTCGTCATCCTCACGTGTTCGCTCGTACATCAGCCACGCATTGGTGCGTTCGTCGATTCGCCACTCCGGCGTGATGCGGAAGCTGTACAGGTCCCGGCCGTCCAGGTCGTCGTCCACGCCGGCGACTGCGCCATCGGCGAGGTTGTCGATGTAGCCATCGCGGTCCAGCCGATAGCCGGCGATGCGTAGGCCGAAGGCATCGGCTGCGGTCAGGTCGAGCACGCCGGTCAAACGCGTGAGGCTTTAGTTGCCGGCCTCGATCGCGGCGCTTCCGAGCGGAGAGCCGGCAAACTCGGGACGCCGGGTGATCGCGTTCACCGCGCCGGCGATGGAGTTGCGGCCGTACAGCGTACCCTGCGGACCGCGCAGCACTTCGAGCCGTGCCAGGTCATAAAAGTCGGTCAACGGCGGCACGTTGGGCACTTCGTTCAGGTGATAGGACACCGTGGGCTGGGCCCGGCCCTGCACTTCGATCAGGTTGCTCAGGCCCCGGATCGAGAGCTGCCGCGAGCCGAAGTTGGCATCGGTTCCGCTGACGTTGGGGGCGTTGGTCTGAACGTCGAGCACGCCGATGATCTGTTTCTCGCGGATGTCGAACGCGTTGAACGCAGACAGCGCCATCGGCACGTTGCGTGCGGATTCCTCCACGCGCTGGGCAGACACGATGAGTTCTTCGATCAGCGGTTCGTCCGCGTAGGCGGCGCTGCATGCGCTGAGCAGTATGGCGGCTATCAGGGGTCGGGCGCCCGTTCGTTTGCCGCAGGGGTGAAGCAATTCGCGAGGCATTTTGAAGAGCATGGGTGGTATCGGTTCCGTTTTTGACCCTACCGACATTAGCCTCCCACAACTGTGGATGCTTTTGGAACGGCTGACGGAACGCTTTGGATGGCGGTATTTTCAAAAACTGGCGCTAATCAAGGCGCTGCGGGTGTCAGGGCCCGGTGTTTGACGCCTTAGTCTCGTGATCTACGTCGCTGTTCGGCGAGCCAGCTCTGGGCGATCAGCACCGCGGCCCGTGCATGCGACGGTGGGCTTCGGTCCGCGTTCTCCGTGGCGACCGCGCGGGAGGTCAATCGCTCGTCATGCAGATGCACTGGTGCATCCGCGTGCTTACCGAGGTGCTTGGCGAATACGCGGGCAGCAGCACTCATCGTGCTCTCCGTGTCGTCCATGTTCAGCGGCAGCCCCACCACAAGACATTGCGGGCGCCATTCGTCGAGTAATCTGGCAACTTCGTTCCAGTCGGGCACGCCGCCGGTCGCGCGCAGCGTCATCAACGGCGTGGCGGTGTCGGTGATCGTCTGTCCGGTCGCCACGCCGATGTGCTTCAGGCCGAAATCGAAGGCAAGAACGTAGCCCGTAGCGGGCAATTTAGGCACGTCAGGCGCGGCCGGCGGTGGGCGCCATCAACGCGAAGTCGATCCCCAGCGACCGGGCGGCGGCATCGAGTCGAGCCTCGAACGGTGTGTCGAACAGAATAGACGTATCGCCAGGACAGGTGAGCCAGGCGTTCTCGCCGATCTCGGTTTCCAACTGCCCCGGGCCCCAGCCGGCAAAGCCGAACGCCAGCAGATAGCGTGCCGGTCCTTCCGCGGCCGCTAGTGCGGTCAGCATTTCAGTGTCGGTGCTGAGTGCGAGACCATCGCGGATCACCGAGCTTGATGGCGTCACCACGTCGTCGCTGTGCAGAATGAAGCCGCTCTCCGTCTGCACGGGCCCGCCCGCAAGCACCGGTTCGGAGGCAATCGGCTCGTCGACCGGTATGTTCAGTTGCTCGAATACGTCGGCCAGCGTCGCGCCGCTCGGTTTGTTCACTACCAGACCCAGCGCACCCTCGTAGGTGTGCTCCGTGAGGTAGATCAGCGACTGGCTGAAGTAGGAGCCCGCCAGCGACGGCATGGCCATCAGAAAGTGGTTCTTAAGCTGCATGCTCATCCGCCGAGGCTGTTGCCGGCTTGGGTGAACTGCCATGTGCGGATGATTTCCAGGTCATCGTAACGCTTGCGCATTTCCACCGGAAAATCCTGATAGGGGGCGGCCAGCCGCACGATGCGCAACGCGGCATCGTCCAGCACTTTCTCGCCGGACGAATCGAGAATGCGCACGTCGCGCAACGTGCCGTCCTGATGAATCACGACCAGCATGCGCAGCGATCCGTATGTGCCGTCCGCCGGAAAGTTGGCGTTGCCCACACGTTCGACCTTCTGACGCCACATGTTCAGATACGATGCCTCGGCGGCCGTTTTCGTCGAAAGGCTGGTCAGGCGTTGAACGCGCGGCCGCTTCGCGTGAATCTGCTGTTCCTGCGCGATGCGAGCTTCCAGGCTCGCGATCTCCTGCGCCAGCGTTTCGTAGGATTCGTTCATCGCGATCAGCGGTGAATCCACCGCTTCGAGCGGTTCTTCCGTTTCATCCGGGGCCTGTTCTTCGCTCGCAGTAACGGTGGTGAGCATCTCGCGGCTCTCTTCCACCGTTTCGGGTACTGCAGGCAGCGGATCCGGAATCACCTCGTTGAATTCGTTCGCGTGAAAGTCGGCCTGCTGGCGCGTTGTGGTTTCCATCACGTCGGCTTCGGTGCCGCTGCCGATCTGGTTCGCTTCGGCAATAAAATCCGCGTCTTCGGGCGCTTTGTCGTCCGAATGCGTCGCTATGGTTACCTCAATCGTCGGACTCTCCGGGTCGAAGAGCTCGGATGTGAACGTAATTCCGAGGATCAACGCCGCATGCAGCGACGTTGCCAGGAAGAAGGTGAAACTCAGGCGATCTTTGGGCGTAACGGTTGCGGTGGCCATCCTTTGCGGCTCAGGCTCGGTTGGAAAGTTGCTCTACGATGGACTGAATCAGCATATCCCCTATGTTCAGCGAAAACTGTGCGTCCAGTTCGCGAATACAGGTGGGGCAGGTAACGTTTACCTCCGTCAGGTAGTCGCCGATTACGTCGATGCCCACAAAGGTCAGACCGCGGCGTTTCAGTTCGGGGCCTACCCGACGGGCAATCTCCCAATCGCGGTCGGTCAGCGGACGCCCTTCGCCGCGTCCGCCGGCGGCGAGGTTGCCGCGGGCCTCGCCCGCTTGAGGGATCCGCGCGAGCGCGTACGGCACCGCTTCGCCGTCAACAAGCAGAATTCGCTTGTCGCCGTCTGCGATTTCGGGCAGATAGAGCTGACCCATGATCTGCTCAGTGCCACCGTTGGTCAGCGTTTCGAGAATCACGCGCAGGTTGGCGTCGTTCTTCATAACGCGGAACACCGATTTGCCACCCATGCCATCGAGGCGTTTGAAGACGACGTTGCCGTGCGCGTTGTAGAACTCCGTGAGTATGTCCTCACGTCGTGAAACGACCAGTGGCGGGCAGCAGTCGGGGAAAGCCGTTGCAAAAAATTTCTCGTTGCAGTCACGCAGGCTTGCGGGCCGATTGACCACGCATACGCCCTCCTGCTCAGCGCGCTCCAGGAGATACGTGCTGTAGACGTACTCCATGTCGAACGGGGGGTCCTTGCGCATCAGTATCACGTCCTGCGACGCAAGCGGCGCGCGTTGCTCGTTGCCAATTTCGAACCAGTCCGCTCCCGCGTCGTCAGCGTCGAGCGTCTCGGCAAATTTACCCGTCAATCGAAACGGCTTGAACGCGCCGTGTGCCCGTTCGTGTTCGAAGTAAAGGTCTTCTTGCAGCACCATGGAAACGTCGTGTCCACGCAGCTGCGCGGCGCGGATGATGGCCACAGTGCTGTCTTTTCGCAACGAAAAGGTCTCGGGTGGATCCATCACCACTGCGATCTTCAACGGTTTCGTGACGTCGGTCACACTCATCGTGGTCATACCGGTATGAAATTACAGCCAATGTAGAAATTACCCAGTTGGGTACTGTGCAGCAAGGGGAATGAGAACCGATTCCCTTTAGCGAGCGCTCACCATAGCAGGCTTTTGGACAACCTGTTACAACGGCGTTCGGGAATCTGCGCGTGCCAGAGACGGCGCCGCACGGGTTCCGTGAATACGGAGATTCAGGAAACGATTTCCGTAAAAAAAGGATGGCGACGTCAGCCCTGGGAGTAAGGACGAAATCATGGAAGAGGCAGTACAAGGCGTAAAAGTCTTGGTAATCGACGACAGCAAAACCATTCGCCGCAGCGCGGAAAACCTGCTGACCAAAGAAGGATTCGAGGTCATCACCGCCACCGATGGATTCGACGCGCTCGCCAAGATTGCCGAATCGCGTCCCAAGATCATTTTCGTGGACATCATGATGCCTCGTCTCGACGGGTATCAGACGTGCGCTTTGATCAAGAACAACGCGGAATTTCGTTCTACGCCCGTCGTAATGCTCTCGTCGAAAGACGGACTGTTCGACAAGGCGAAGGGACGTATTGTCGGATCGGATCAATACATCACCAAGCCGTTCAGTAAAGACGAACTGCTGGGCACGATTCAGTCGCTCGTGCATTGAGTGGAGTCTTCGCGTGGCGCGAATTCTGGTAGTAGACGACTCGCCGAGTGAAACGCATCAACTGGTAGCGGTACTCGCGCAACACGGACATCAGGTGCTGACTGCGTCGTCGGGCACTGAGGGCGTTGCCGTTGCCGGTGCCGAGCAGCCGGATGTGATCCTCATGGACGTCGTCATGCCGGGCGTCAACGGGTTCCAGGCCACGCGCCTGCTGACCCGAGGCACGGCTACCGGACACATCCCGGTCATCATCATTTCCGCGAAGGATCAGGATGCAGACAGGGTCTGGGGCGCAAGACAGGGTGCAATGGATTATCTCACGAAGCCGGTCGAAGACCGGGTGCTCATCGATGCCGTCAACGCTGCGCTGGAGCCGGCCTGATGGCTGCGGCGGCCATCGATCTGCTGTGCGACATTCGCGAGGCAACGCTGACGCACGCGGCGCTGCTGCCTTCACGCAAGGAAGTGCAGCCGCAGTGGCAGGGCATGGCTTACCAGATCGGCGGCGTGCGTCTTGTTTCGAAGATGGGCGAAATCTCGGAGTTTCTGAAGTTGCCGAGGCTTGCGCGCCTGCCGGTGGTCAAGCCCTGGGTCATGGGTGTTGCGAACATACGCGGTCGACTGCTTCCGGTTGTCGACCTGCACGCGTACCTGGATCTGCCGGTCACCATGCCGAAACGTCAATGGCGCGTACTCATCGTCGAAAACGACGACGCGGCGGCTGGTTTCGTTGTGGAACAGTCGCTCGGTATTCAGCATTTTCTGAACGAAGGGTTTGAAAAAGACGTGGCCGAGTCGCTGGGAGGGTTGCGACGTTACGTTAGCGGCTCGTACCGCCGCGGCGGACGTGTCTTCTATCGCGCGGATCTGCGCAAGGTATTCAAGGATGACCGGTTCTTCGAAGTGTCGGACCGAATCAAGGAAAGCAGGATTACACAATGAAGCCTAAGAAGTTCTCACCGCTGCTCGCGGTCCTGATGGTTTTACTTGCCGCAACGCTGGTAGGAATGGGCTATGGGTTTGTCAGCGAGTCGCCGGCGTTCGCGAACGCGAGTCTCGTATTTGCGGCGGTAGGCATGGTGCTCGTCGCGTCGATCGCGATGGTGATGATCGCTGACACGCGCCGAAAACTTGCAGAGCAGGCGGCTCAGAACGAACGCAATCAGGCGGCAATTCTGCAATTGCTCGATGAGCTGGCGGACCTGGCGGAAGGCGACTTGACGGTGCATGCATCGGTTACCGAAAACTTCACAGGCGCTATCGCGGATTCGATCAACTTTGCGATCGATCAGATGCGCGGTCTGGTATCCAACATCAATCATCTTTCGGTCGGCGTGGCAAAGGCGGCAGGCGAATCTCAAACGACGGCGGCGAATCTTGCGCACGCTGCGGAAAGTCAGGCGAGCGAAATTGGCAATGCCTCGCAGGCCATCGGCGAGATGGTGGGTTCGATCGAGCAGGTCTCGTCCAACGCAGCGGAGTCGTCCAACGTTGCGGAGCGTGCAGTCAAGATTGCGAAGCGCGGCGCAGACGTCGTGCAGTCGACGATCAGCGGTATGGACACGATTCGCGGCCAGATTCAGGAAACGTCCAAGCGAATCAAACGCCTCGGCGAAAGCAGCCAGGAAATTGGCGACATCGTTTCTCTGATCAATGACATTGCGGACCAGACCAACATCCTGTCGTTGAACGCGGCCATCCAGGCGTCGATGGCCGGTGACGCAGGCCGCGGTTTTGCCGTGGTTGCAGACGAAGTGCAGCGCCTTGCGGAACGTTCCAGCGCGGCAACGAAACAGATCGCCGCCCTGGTGAAGACAATTCAGACAGACACCAACGAGGCGGTAATCTCGATGGAACAGACCACCTCGCAGGTGGTGGGTGGCGCCAAACGCGCGCAAGACGCAGGCGTTGCGCTCGAGAAGATCGAGAACGTGTCGTCAACGCTCGCGAGTCTCATTCAGAACATCTCCAACGCGTCGGGTCAGCAGTCGTCGTCGGCGAGCAACGTCGCGAACACGATGCAGCGTATTCAGGAAATCACAGCGAAAACCACGGAAAGCACGGAGCGCACTGCGGCATCGATCGGCATGCTTGCCCGCATGGCCAATGAGATGCGTGAATCGGTGGAAGGCTTCAAGTTACCGGAAAAGGCATAAGACACCGTTATGATGGCGAACAATCAGAGCGTCGTACTCGACTGGACGCGAGCCGATCTGCAGGAGTGCCTGCACGTGGCGACCGAGGCGTTGGAAGACTTCGCCGAAGACCACGAGCACAACGAGGTGCTGAACCAGTGCATCGACGCGCTGGGACGCACCCAGGGCACGCTTGTCATGCTCGAACTGCATGGTCTTGCGCTGTTGGCCGAGCACCTGAAGAAGATGGCGCAGTGGCTCCTTGAAACGACGCCCGAAGATTGGGAGCCACCGGCACAACTGCTGATGCAGGGTGTGCTCGAACTGCCTGGCTATCTGGCGGAGCTGCGCTTCGGTCTCGAAGATTCGCTCGAACTCGTCTACCCGCTGGTAAATCAGATCCGCCGCCACCTCGGCGAAGCGCCTCTGGGTGATGCGGGTGACGATCCAACGGCGGTTCCCGCGCAACGGTCCGATCTGGAAACGTTTCAGGCGCTCGGTGGGGCGGCGGCGGCCAAGAAAGTGCAGGCCGCGTATCAGCAGACGCTGCTGGCCGCGTTCAAGGGCGCGGACCTGCAGAAGGTCTGCAAGTCGTTCACCAAGGTGGGTCTTGCGTGCCAGAAACTATGCGGAAACTCTGCCCACGCGCTGCAGTGGCGCGCGCTGGTGTGGGTTGCGCAGGGCCTGGAGTCGTCGGGTGCCAAGGTCGACAAAGACCGTCTGAACCTGCTGCGTCGTCTCGACTCGGAGCTGCGCGCCTACACCTCTGAGGGCGTGAAAGCGTTGATGCGGCTGCCGGACAGGTCACTGCTGGTGGATCTGCTTGATACGGCGGCGGAACTCGGTGTAACTGAGCCGGAGCTTGGCTCGTTGGTCGACCGGATGAATGCACAGCCGGCGCAGAATACATCTGGTGTGGATGGACTCGCGATCAGCGGGCGGCAGGCGTTTGCGGCCGCAACGGCCGTCGTGCTCGAAGAAACGGCCAGTATCAAAGATCAGTTGGACCTCTTCGTGCGCTCTGAAGAACGCAATGCGGACGCGCTCGACTCGCTGCTCGTACCCGCGCGCCAGATCGTGCATACGCTGCACATGCTGGGATGCTCGGATGTAGGCACAGAACTCGACACCAACGTCGAACAGCTGGCGGCACTGGTCGCGTCCGGCACTGATCCGGACGATCAGATTCTCTTCCAGGTGGCGAGTGCGCTGGTGGAAGTGGAACAGAAGATCGGTCAATCGAGCGAAGGCCGTGAGCTGACGGAAGCGCAACGCATCGAAGCAGAGGCGCATCGTGCCGTTGCCGAATCCGGCTGCGGCGTGCTGGAAGTCGTTAAACAATCGTTCTGTGACTATCTTGCGTCGAACCGTGATGCACGACTTCTGAGCGAGGTTCCCGCCCAGATCGAGCAGACGACGGCTGTGCTGGAACTCACCGGCTACGATCGCGCCGCTGAGTTGCTCACCCGTTGCGGTGACTACCTCGAAGGATTGATCGCGAACAATCATCAACCTACGGACGATGACGTTCGTGAATTCGCCGATGCGCTTGCCGGTATCGATTACTACCTGGAGCGTCTCGCAGGCGAGGTATCGACCCGCTCGGATGATGTGCTCGGCGTTGTGGTCGAGCGGCTCGACGCACTGACAGGCTCCGCCGCAGACGTCTCGGTGGATGAGAACGAAGAATCCGTCGTTGAAGCCGACACGGCGGGTACGTTGGAAACGGCTGACGACGAAGACATACCGGTTCTGAATCTCGAATCTGCAGTGTCTGAAGCGGTATCCGTGGACGAAGGGACGCAGGAAGAAAGGGCGGAAGATGACGCTGCGGAAGAATCTACCGCGGACGAACAGTCACTTGTCGACGATGTTGTAGAAGCCGAAGCCGAAAACTCGGACGATACCCAAGATGACGTGCTGGAACCGGAGCTTCCTGCGGACGCCGAAGCGGCCTTCGTTGCGGCGGCGGATGCCGATCTGGTATCGCTCGATGCGCTCGATGCGCTCGACGAGGAGGACGAGGCACCCGAAGAGGTATCGTTGGACGCGATCGAATCGGACGCCGAAGAAACACCGACGATCGAGGATGCACCCGACGTCCACGAGTCCGATTCGCCGTCGAATCCGGCAGAGGAATTGCTGCGGAGTTCGGTCGACTCGGCAACCGTCGTGCCTGAAATGGACGACGAGATCATTGAGATTTTCTCGGAAGAGGTAGATGAAACGCTGTTGCGCGTGGACGAATGTCTGGTGGAGTGGCGCGACGATCTCACCAACGCCGATGCCCTCACGGAATTGCGGCGTGGCTATCACACGTTGAAAGGCAGCGGCCGCATCGTGGGCGCGACGCTGCTCGGCGAACTGTCCTGGTCGGTCGAGAACATGCTCAATCAGATTCTCGATGAAACCGTTGAAGCGACGCCGCAATTCGTGGACGTGGTTCTGCAGTCCCGCACATTGCTCGCGCATCTGCGTGACTGCTTTGTGTCGGGGGCAGCACCTGACACCCAGCAGGTGGAAGAGTGCGCGCATTCCGCGGATCTGCTGGCGTCCGGACTCGCACTCGAAACCGAGGTGGAACCGGTCTCCGAAGACGCTGGAGACGAATCGGATGCAACGGAACCCGCGGTAGAGGAGACGGTTGAATCGCTGTTCATCTCAGAAGCCGAATCGCTCTGTGACGAGATGTTGCAGACGTTCGAGCAAGGCGAGTTTGCGAGCGAGGGCTATCCGGTGCGCGGGTTGCACACCATCGCGGGGAGTGCGGAAAACATTGGCGGCGCAGAGTCGATTGTTGCATTGGCGCGGCCGTTGTACGAATTAGGCTTGGCGTGCCGCAACGTTGCCGGCCGCACGGCAGTGAAAGCGCAGGCGGTTGAAGCACTCAAGCGTGGCGTGAAGGTTGTGAAAGACCAGGTTGAATCACTCCGCGACGGCAATGACGTTGCGGACGCGACGCGCTTTGTGCAGGTAGTAGACGCGCTCACATCGAAGTTGGCCAAACCCTCCGCCGGTGCGGTACTGGAGCATCAGTCGTTTGCGACGCTGCTCGGATCGCCGGACTACATCTCCGCGTGGCGTGCCAGCGAATTGACGGAACAGGATTGCCAGGTGTTCATCGAATCGGTGAACGAGCTGGCAAACGAACCGGCGCTCGCGGACTGGCCTCAGGTAGTCGAACTGCTGGAAGGTCTCGGCGCGGTGCACCGGACGTACGGCACCGACGCGGTTGTGGACGACGCCTATTCTACGGTGGGCGAGGCCTACGAAGCGCTTGCGCGCTACGTGGACGCTTTGGCCGTGGAGGATACGCCCGAAGATCTGTCTGCCCATATCGACGCGCTATCGGAACTTGCTGCGACCGACGCACGGGTTGTGGAAGCAGTTGTGGAAGCCGTTGTGGAAGATGCCGCGGCACCGGTAGACGAAGACGTCCCGGAAGCTACGCCTTTGGAAGCGGAAGCGGAAACGGAAGCGAGAACGGAAGCGGAAGCAGAAGCACCGACGGCGGGTGCCGACGATGACGATGCGTTCATCGATGCGGCCGAACTGCTCACGGCCGTCGAAGCCGCTGACGATCAGGCGGCGGTCGGTGGGCCGCTCGACGACGCCGATGCGGTGGCAGAACTGGACGACGCGTTCTTTGCCGAAACGGAAGACCTGCTCGAGTTCGCGGACACCGATGATGCAGAGACGGAAACGTTGGCGGAACCGGGTGCTACTCACGAAGCCGGCGGGAACGCAGACGCGACGATCGATGAGGAAACTACGCCAGCGATCGAAGCCGAAACGCCAACGATCGAAGCGCACCCGATAGAAGCGGCCGACGACGAAGTACCCATGTTGGGAGACGCGCTGCCGGGATCTACCGCGCAGCCGGTGCCGCAGAGCCTGATGCTATCACCGGAAACCACGGGTGCAGCGTCGCAGCCGTCGGCGTCCGGCGCCGTGGAGAACCTCGAAGAGATTGACTCGGACCTCGTTCAGGTGTTCTTCGAAGAAGCGGAAGAACTGCTGGAAGCTCTGGATGAAGGCAGCCACAAGTGGATGACCGAACGCGACAATCATCTGCACCTGGAAAATCTGCTGAGAGGCCTGCATACGCTGAAGGGCGGCGCGCGACTGACCGGTTTGATGAACCTGGGCGAGCTGGCGCATGGATTCGAATCCTTCCTGATCGATGTTCAGGATGCGGGCGGACCCTTTGACGACGCGATGTTCGCCTCGCTGTTGGAACGCTACGATCGACTGGAAGCGCATATCGGCGCGGTCAAGACGGCGCTCCATGGACACGATGGGCCGGTCGACACCGTATCGCCGCAGTCGATGGCGGAGGACGCGGATCAACGCAAGTCGCAGAACGCTGCGGTTACGACGCCGGAGCCCAGCGAAAACAGTGCGCCGCAGGAGATGATCCGTGTGGGCGCCGCGTTGCTGGACCAGCTGGTTAATCTGGCGGGCGAGAGCAGTATTCTCAGGGCCCGCATCGAGCAAGGTATGAGCGATTTCTCTACCGCACTCGACGAGATGGAAGACACGATCGATCGAACGCGTGAACAGTTGCGGCGGCTGGAGATTGAAACAGAAGCGCAGATCCTGTTCCGTCAGGAGCGTCCGGAAGGCCCGAGCTACGAGGAATTCGATCCGCTCGAGATGGACCGCTACTCCAAGCTGCAGCAGCTCTCGCGGTCGCTGTCGGAAAGCGCATCGGACATGCTGGATCTGAAAGAAACCCTGATGTTCAAGGCGCGGGAATCGGAAACGCTTCTGATTCAACAGGCGCGGATCAACACGGAATTGCAAGAGGGGCTCATGCGCACCCGCATGGTGCCCTTCAACCGGCTGCTCCCGCGTTTGCGTCGTATTGTTCGGCAGATTGCCGCCGAAGTGGGCAAAGACGTGGAGTTCGTTGCCTTCGACACGGAAGGTGAACTCGACCGGAACCTGCTGGAGCGCATGATTCCGCCGCTGGAACACATGCTCCGTAATGCGGTGGACCACGGCATTGAAGCCAGAGAAGCGCGCCTGCAGAGTGGGAAAGAACCCACCGGTAAGGTCGCTTTGCGGCTGACCCGCGAAGGTGGCGACGTGGTGATCGAAATTGCCGATGACGGCGCGGGTATCGATGTGGATCGAGTCCGCACCAAGGCGATCGAGCGCGGCCTGTGTTCGCCCGACGCTCAACTGGAAGACGATGAAGTGTTTCAGTTCGTGCTGTCGCCAGGCTTCAGCACCGCGCAGTCGGTTACGCAGATCTCCGGCCGAGGTGTCGGGATGGACGTGGTCAACAGCGAGGTCAAGCAGCTCGGCGGTACGCTGAACATACGTTCGCGCGTCGGGCAGGGCACCCGTTTCGTGGTGCGCGTTCCGTTCACGGTCTCGGTCAACCGGGCGCTGATGGTGGTTGTCGGTGACGACACCTACGCGGTACCGCTGAATACGATCGAAGGCATCGTTCTGCTCAACGTCCGAGAACTCGAGAAGTACTATGGGTCGGGCGACGCTCCGTTCCAGTACGCGGGCATGTCATATCGGGTCGACTACCTGGGTAGATACCTTGGCCGGGAGTTCCGGCAGGATCCCAACCGTCAGTCCATTCCCATGGTGCTGGTGCGCTCGGGTGACCAGGCAATAGCGGTTCTGGTGGACGGTGTGCAGGGCAGCAGAGAGATCGTCGTGAAAAGCCTCGGTCCGCAGTTTGCCGGCGTGCAGGGCATATCCGGCGCTACGATCATGGGCGATGGCAGCGTGGTCGTGATTCTGGACCTGGTCGCGCTGATCCGCTCGGACGCTGCGCAGGACGCGCACGCCATCTCGGATCTGCAACAGGATCTGAACCATCCCCGCTGCGTTATGGTGGTAGACGACTCGGTGACGGTGCGTAAGGTCACGTCCCGGTTGTTGGAACGGCAAGGCATGGACGTGCTGATCGCGAAAGACGGGATCGAAGCGATTTCCCTGCTTCAGGAACGGGAACCCGACATCATGCTGCTCGACATCGAGATGCCGCGTATGGACGGTTTCGAGGTCGCCCGCCAGGTACGCCACGATGAGCGGTTGCGCGAATTGCCGATCGTGATGATCAGCTCACGCACCGGCGAGAAGCACAAGGAGCATGCCAGGGAACTCGGCGTGAACGAATTCCTGGGTAAACCGTTTCAGGAAAACGAGCTGCTCTCAACGATCGAAACGCTCGTTAAATAGCAATGGCCGCGGTCATACGGGAAGACGACGTCGAGGTGTCCTGCGTAGTGATACCGCTGCGCAAGACGTCCGTGTTGCTTCCCAACGTCAGCGTCGCCGAGATTCTGCCTTGGCGGCGCATTCGCGACCGCCAGGGCGTACCCGGGTGGTATCTCGGTGATCTGAACTGGCGCGGGGAATCCGTACCCGTTGTCCGTTTCGAGCGCTTCCATTCGGATGAGCCGGCCAACCCCATAGGCCGTTGCGTGATCGTGATGAATCGCACGCGCGCATCGTCGGCTCATGAGTTTTACGCGCTGGTGGCCGACGGACTGCCCCGCATGCTGCAGGTGTGTGGCCGCGATCTCGCGGACCCAGAGGCCTGTGAACTGTCGGCGGAGCGCTTGCGGGTGCGGTTGGGGGCCGAACAGACCGTGATACCCGACCTCGAATTCATCGAGGATGCCATCGAACAGGCTAATCGCGTGCTTTAGGGCGTCCCGAGGTTCTAGAGCCAGCCGCCCGCGTGCCGTAAGCATGACAGCGCGGCCAGAACCGCAGTGTCGGCGCGCAGCGTATCCGCACCCAGTCCTGCGATGGCCAGTTTCCCCTGGGATGCGTTCTTCCTAGCCAATGCGAGCTCCTCGGGCGACCAGTCGCCCTCCGGACCGAACAGCAGCAGCGCATCCTCTAGATGGTCTGCCGGCTGAAACGGCGCACTGGCGAGGGCGAAGAAATACCGGTCGTCTATGTGTTCGGTCGCGTCCAGAAGCGCCGCCAGCGACGTTGTGGGGTGCAGGGTTGGCAACCAATCCCGGCCGCACTGCTCCCCGGCGCTTATGACTACTTTGCGCCAATGTCCCAGACGTCGCTCGGTAGGTTGCTCGCGGGGCAACACGCAGTGGTCTGTACGCAGCGGCCAGATGTCTGTTGCGCCGAGCTCGGTCGCCTTCTGCAGCGCACTGTCCATACCCGCGGGTTTCAGCATTGCGGCCGCCACGTGGACCGCCCGGCGGGGCGCCTGCGACGTTTCTGGATCGGTACCCAACGCGATTTCACAGCCCCGGGTGGACGGTGAGATCAGCTCCGCATCAACGCTTGTACCTTTGCCGTCAAACACTCGGAATCGTGCGCCTCGGCGAAGGCGAAGGACCCGGCATAGATAGTGGGAGGATTCGGCGTCCAGCACGCGCTTGCCTGGTTGGAGCGGCGGCTCCAGAAACAGGCGTCCGCTCATCAGGCCGCGGCGGCGAGCCCCAGATTGTTGCAGATGCGCGACGCCGCGCCCCAGCGGTTGAGCGTATAGATGTGCAATCCCGGCGCGCCTGCATCGATCAGGTCGGTGCACAGCGTGGTTACCAGATCCACGCCAAAGTCGACCAGCGACTTCTCATCGTCTTGCATCGCCTCCAGATGCTTCACCACCCACCGCGGAATGTCTGCGCCGCAGTTGTGGGCGAACCGTACGATGCCTTCGTAGTTGGTGATGGGCATGATTCCCGGAAAGATCGGAATGTCGATGCCTGCCTGGTTGGCGCGATTCACGAAGTCGACGTAGGAATATGGATTGTAGAAGAACTGCGTGATGGCGCTGTCTGCACCGGCGTCGACCTTGCGGCGGAAGAAATCGAGATCTTCCGCCGGGGTGTGCGATTCCGGGTGCACCTCGGGATACGCGGCAACGACAACGTGAAAGTAGTCGCCTGAATGGTCGCGAATCCATTCCACCAGATCCTGCGCGTTGTGCCTTCGCCGGTTGGATGCCACGCCGGAAGGCGGATCGCCACGCAGCGCGACGATGCGCTTCACGCCTTCTGATTTGTACCGGTCGAGCAGCTCGCCAATGTCTTCCCGGGAATCGCTGCCGATCGACAGGTGTGGTGTTGCGTCCAGCCCCTGTTTGGCCAGAGTCGCAACCGTGTCGAACGTGCCGTCGCGGGTGCTACCGCCGGCGCCGTAGGTCACGGATACAAAATCGGGCTGGAAGGGCCTGAGCTTCTCGGCCACCCGGGTCAGGCTCGCGTAGCCGGATTGCGATCGAGGCGGAAAGAATTCGAAACTCAAACGCATCCCGGGCCTGCTAGCTTCAGACGGCCTTGGCCAGTGCGTCGGCTTTGTCGGTGCGTTCCCATGTGAACTCGCTTTCTGTTCTGCCGAAGTGGCCGTACGCCGCTGTCGCGCGGTAGATCGGCCGTTTCAGATCGAGCATGGCGATAAGCCCCTTCGGTCGCAAATCGAAATGCTCACGCACGAGTTGAACGATTTTCTCGTCGGAAACTTTGCCCGTACCGAAGGTGTTGACGCTGATTGATGTCGGTTCGGCGACGCCTATCGCATAGCTCACCTGAATCTCACAACGGCGGGCGAGACCCGCAGCCACAATGTTTTTCGCGACATAGCGGCCGGCGTACGCAGCGGAGCGGTCTACCTTTGACGGGTCCTTGCCGGAAAACGCGCCACCGCCGTGGCGTGCCATGCCGCCGTAGGTGTCCACGATGATTTTGCGGCCGGTTAGGCCGCAGTCGCCCACCGGGCCGCCAATAATGAACTGGCCGGTCGGGTTGATGTAGACGCGTGTATCGGCCGACATCCAGTTGGCCGGAAGCGTCGGCTTGATGATCTCCTCCATCACAGCTTCACGCAGTTCGTCCTGCGAGACGTCAGGCGAGTGTTGGGTGGAGAGCACAATGGCATCCAGGCCCAGCGGCGCACCTTCGCTGTCGTAGCGGAACGAAAGCTGGCTCTTGGCGTCAGGCCGCAGGAAAGCGAGGCCGTTGCGACGCTTGTCTGCCTGACACTGCACCAAACGGTGCGCGTACGTCAGTGGTGCCGGCATCAGCACGTCGGTCTCGTCGGTAGCGTATCCGAACATGAGTCCCTGATCGCCTGCACCCTGCTCGTGGTCGGTGGCTTCGTCCACGCCCATCGCAATATCGGTGGACTGTTGCCCCAACGCGTTGACGACCGTGCAGGCTTCCGGATCGAAGCCGACGTCGGCGCTGTCGTAGCCGATCTCTGCAACGACGTCGCGCACCAGTCGGTCTACATCGACAACGGCGTTCGAACGTATCTCGCCGGCGACGACGACCAGACCCGTTTTGATCAGAGTCTCACACGCGACACGGGACTCGGAATCCTGCGTGAGCATGGCATCGAGAATGGCGTCGGAGATCTGGTCGGCGACCTTGTCCGGATGCCCTTCGGACACGGATTCGGACGTAAATACCTGATATTCGCTCATGCGCTGCAAAGAATCCCTGTTTTCAGTGACGCGCAAGTATAGCCGAAGCCTATATGCGATAACGTGACGGATTGCAGTCCAATACACGAGTCCTCACAATGCGCGCAGACACAGGCAGGCTGCAGACAGAAAGTGGTAAACGATAACGCGAACGCGATCCGCGCGCTGGCTATGGACGCCGTGCAGCGGGCTCGTTCCGGTCATCCGGGGGCACCGATGGGGCTGGCGGAAGTCGGCGAAGCCCTCTGGCGTGACGTGATGACACACAACCCCGACAACCCGTTCTGGGTTGACCGTGACCGGTTCGTGCTTTCCAACGGGCACGCGTCAATGTTGCTCTATTCGCTGCTGCATCTCACCGGCTACCGGGTATCTATCGACGACCTGAAGAGCTTTCGGCAATTGCACGCGAAGACGGCCGGGCACCCCGAGTTCGGTGAGTGTCCGGGTGTGGAAACCACCACGGGACCCTTGGGCCAGGGTTTCGCAAATGCGGTGGGCATGGCGCTCGCGGAACGGATGCTCGCCGAAGAATTCAATCGCGACGGTCATCAGATTGTGGACCACCACACGTGGGTGTTGGTGGGTGACGGTTGTTTGATGGAAGGCATATCGCACGAGGCGGCTTCGCTCGCCGGCACACTCGGGCTCGGCAAGTTGGTTTGCGTGTATGACGCCAACGACATCTCCATCGATGGGCCGGTGGATGGCTGGTTTACCGAGGACGTGGCCGCGCGCTTTCGCGCGTATGGCTGGGACGTGTCCGAGGCCGTGGACGGCCACGATGCGGAAGCGGTGAGCGCCGCGCTTTCGCAGGCGCGCGCGAACACTGCCGCCCCGTCGCTCGTGATCTGCCGCACGGTCATAGGTTTCGGGTCACCGAACAAAGCCGGAACGGCGGACACCCACGGCGCGCCGCTCGGCGACGAAGAAATTGCGTTGACGCGGCGCAATCTCAATTGGGGCCATGAACCATTCGAGATTCCGGAACACATCTACCAGCAGTGGGATTGCCGCGACAAAGGCCGGGCGGCAGAAGCGGCGTGGCAGAAGGCGTTTGGAGACTATGCTGCCGCGTACCCGGAGCTTGCAGAGGAACTCACGCGGCGCATGCGGGGCGATCTGCCAGACGAGTGGCACGCTGGCCTGCGGCAGCTGGCGCGGGACGCGCAAGCGGAGGCCAAACCGCTGGCTACACGAAAGAGTTCGCAGCGTTGCCTGGGTGCGTTGGCGGCCGCGTTGCCAGAGTTATTCGGAGGCTCGGCGGACCTGACCGGCAGCAACGGTACGCGCTGGCAAGGCGCGGACGATGCGCGGCACATGAGCTACGGCGTGCGCGAGTTCGCAATGACGGCCATCACCAACGGCATTGCCCTGCACGGCGGCATCCGCCCGTATTCCGGCACCTTCCTGGTGTTCATGGAATACGCTCGCAATGCGGTGCGCCTCGCAGCCTTGATGAAGCTTCCCAACGTGTTCGTGTACACACACGACTCCGTTGCGGTAGGCGAGGACGGACCGACGCATCAGCCCATCGAGCAGCTCGCCAATCTAAGGGCCACGCCGGGTCTCAGCACGTGGCGCCCATGCGACACGGTGGAGTGCGCGGTGGCGTGGGAGAGCGCGATCGCTCGATCCGATGGACCCACCACACTGGTACTCACCCGCCAGGATCTGCCGGTTCAGCCGCGAACCGACGAGCAATTCGACGCGATCCAGCGCGGGGGCTACGTGCTCGTTCCGGAAGAGGGCGAACTGGATCTGATTCTGATCGGCACCGGTTCCGAAGTCGAAGTGTGTCGGCAAGCCGCGAAACGACTCACGGATGACGGCCGGGGGGTTCGAGTAGTATCTATGCCGAGCGTCGACGTGTTCCTGGCCCAGCCCGCGGAGTACATCGAGTCCGTGCTGCCGGCCGCCGTGCGCAAACGCGTTGCGGTAGAAGCCGGACACCCGGATGGGTGGTATCGATTTGTTGGGCTCGATGGCGCCGTGGTTGGAATCGACCGTTTCGGTCTTTCCGCTCCGGGCGCGCAGGTGATGCAGGCGCTGGGTATGACGCCCGAGCGCGTGATCGAATCCGCCCTCGCGCTGCAGTAACGCGTTGGATTGAGCGTTGAAGTAAACCAGATGATCAAGATGACGGATCTGGATCTGCACGGCAAACGCGTGCTGATCCGCGAAGACCTGAACGTGCCGCTGCACAACGGCGAGATAACGAGTGATGCACGACTGCAGGCGGCGCTGCCCACCCTGGTTGCGGCGCGGGACGCCGGCGCGGCGGTGGTGGTGATGTCGCACCTGGGTCGGCCGACCGAGGGTGCTTTCGATCCTGATCTCTCGCTTGCGCCGGTTGCACGCTGGTTGTCTGGTGCCCTTGGCGCTGACGTTCCGTTGCTTGCGGGATTAGACGACATGGCGTCGGTCGCCCCCGGCACCGTTGCTCTTCTGGAGAATGTGCGGTTTCTCGAAGGCGAGAAGGCTGACGACGAAGATCTTGCGCAACGAATGG
Organism: Candidatus Azotimanducaceae bacterium; assembly: GCA_965216695.1. GTDB lineage: Bacteria > Pseudomonadota > Gammaproteobacteria > Pseudomonadales > Azotimanducaceae. The sequence continues at coordinate 2,824,280 of OZ244212.1, forward strand.
CTGCCGGATGCGATGTGTTCGTGATGGATGCCTTTGCCACCGCGCACCGGGCGCAGGCCTCGACCCACGGCGTCGCGCGATTCGCGTCGGTCGCCGCGGCCGGGCCGCTGCTTGCCCGTGAGCTCGACGCGCTGGCGCAGGCGCTCGATAACCCGGCGAGGCCGGTGGTGGCGGTTGTCGGCGGTTCCAAGGTTTCAACCAAGCTCGAAGTTCTGGAGAAGCTCGCTGACGTTGCGGACACGATTGTGGTCGGCGGCGGTATCGCCAACACATTTCTCGCAGCGGCTGGCAATCCGGTGGGTGCGTCACTGTTCGAGCCGGACCTGGTCGATGCCGCGCGTCGTATAGCCGCAAAAGTGAATGTGCCGATCCCGGTAGACGTGATGGTCGGCAAGCGTCTGGACCCTGCCGAACCCGCGGTGTTGCGTGCGGCCGACGCGATCGGCAGCGACGAGATGGTGTTGGATATCGGTCCGGAAACCGCACGCCGCATGGCAGACATCATCGAAAGTGCGGCCACGGTGTTGTGGAACGGCCCCGTCGGCGTATTTGAGATCGACCAGTTCGGCGAAGGCACCCGGGTGCTCGCCGAAGCGGTCGCCGCAAGCAACGCGTTTTCGGTTGCCGGCGGCGGCGACACGCTCGCGGCCATCGACAAGTATGGCGTGCGGGAAGGCGTTTCCTACATCTCCACGGGCGGCGGAGCGTTCCTGGAATTCGTCGAGGGAAAAACCCTACCGGCGGTGGCTGCGCTGGTGGAGCGTGCGGGTTGAATGGACAGAACACACTGACTACGAGAGGAACCTGAAATGCCACTGATCAGCATGCGACAACTCCTGGACCACGCCGCGGAGCACGATTACGGAGTACCCGCGTTCAACGTAAACAACCTGGAGCAGATGCGCGCCATCATGGAAGGTGCGAGTGAAACGGACAGTCCGGTGATTGTTCAGGCTTCGGCCGGTGCACGTAAGTACGCAGGCCCGAATTTTCTGCGTCACCTGATTCTTGCGGCCATTGAAGAGTTTCCGCACATACCGGTTGTGATGCACCAGGACCACGGCGCGTCCCCGGCAGTTTGTCAGCGTTCGATTCAACTCGGATTCTCGTCAGTGATGATGGACGGTTCTCTGCTCGAGGATCAGAAAACGCCGGCCAGTTATGAGTACAACGTGGAGGTAACCCGCCGCGCCGTCGATATGGCGCACGCGTGTGGTGTCAGCGTTGAAGGCGAACTCGGTTGCCTCGGATCGCTCGAGACGGGAGAAGCCGGCGAAGAAGACGGCGTAGGCGCCGAAGGCAAACTGTCTATGGACATGTTGCTTACGGATCCGGAGCAGGCGGCGGACTTCGTTGGGCAGACGAAGGTGGACGCGCTCGCGATCGCCATCGGCACAAGCCACGGAGCGTACAAATTCAGCCGCCCGCCCACCGGCGACATCCTTGCGATCGACCGCGTGCGTGAGATTCACAAACGCCTGCCCAACACGCACCTGGTCATGCACGGCAGTTCGTCGGTACCGCAGGACATTCTGAAGGAGATCAATGCCTACGGTGGCGAGATTCCGGAAACCTACGGTGTGCCGGTGGAAGAGATTCAGGAAGGCATCAAGCATGGCGTTCGCAAGGTCAATATCGACACAGACCTTCGCCTGGCATCCACCGCGGCGATCCGGCGCCACCTTGCGGACAATCCCAGTGAGTTCGATCCGCGAAAATATCTGGCGGATACATTGAAAGCGATGCGCGGGGTGGTGATCGACCGATACCAGGCGTTCGGAACTGCGGGAAATGCGCAGAAGATTCGCGCGGTGTCGCTTGAGAAGATGTTCGGCCGCTATGCCTCCGGAGAGCTCGATCCGGTAGTGCACTAAGCCGGCGCCCAGCGGGTGCATCCGTGCCGGTGACAACCTGACGTCGTGCGCGGGCAGGGCGGATTCGATCCGTTAGCAGTGCAGCGCGAACTCGGGGCGTTCGACCCGGCTGGGGATGTGCCCGTCGGTTCTGCGACCGCCGCGTACCACCGGTTTTACGAAACAGACTTCACACTCGCTTTTTCGGGGCTACGCCAACACATGGGCTGGCTGGCCGTAGGCGACCATCGTATTGCTGTGCAGGACTTTCGACCCGAATCTCCGCGCGGCACGGCGTTGCTTGTGCACGGTTACTACGACCACGTGGGTCTCTATGGTCACGCGATCCGCTATCTGCTGGACCAGCAACTGCATGTGGTGACCATGGACCTTCCCGGTCACGGGCTGTCGAGCGGCGCTCGGGCAACCATAGACGACTTTGGCGTTTACGCGGACGTGATCGATGCGGTGAAGGGTCTCATGACGAATGCACCGGAGCCCTGGCACGCGATGGCGCAGAGTATGGGCGCGGCGGCACTGCTCGAGTCGATTCGCAGAACCGGACAGAATCCGTTCACTGAGGTGGTGCTGCTGGCCCCGCTGGTGCGTCCTGCCGCATGGGCGATCAATCGCGTGGTGTTCGAAATTGCCCGGCGTACGATCACCGAACGGCCAAGAACCATTACGCACAATGCCGAAAACGCCGAGTTCATGCAGTTGATGTACAAGGATCCGCTCGCGCCGATGATTCTCCCGGTGCAGTGGGTCAGCGCCATGGTGGCGTGGAAGGCGCGATTCGTGCGTACCGGGAGTCTGCCGATCAACGCCAGGATCGTGCAGGGACACTCCGACCGTACGGTGGACTGGCGGTACAACCTGAAAGTACTGGATCGCATGATGCAAACCGACGTATTGCATCTGCCGGATGCGCGCCACCACCTGGTTAATGAATCCGATGAGGTACGCGCACTCATGTGGGCCTGGCTGACGCGCCGCTGCCGTTGGTGATCAGAGCGACTGCGCGATACAGTGCGTGCGCTGAACCGCAGTGAGGATTGTCCGTCCATGACGCGCGGAACACCGCAGGAAGCTCAATTGAACGCGTTGCTGCCCGGGCGCGTCCGCACCGACGAAGACACCCGCCGCGCGTGGGGCACCGACTGGACGCGGATTCGCGAACCCGCCCCATCGGCGGTTGTGTTTCCGCAATCTGTCGACGAAGTGGTTGCGCTGGTGCAATGGGCCAATCAAGAACAGACGGCGTTAGTGCCCTCCGGCGGCCGCACGGGGCTGTCCGGCGGCGCGGTTGCTGCGGACGGCGAGGTCGTCGTGTCGTTCGACCGAATGAATCGGATTCTGGATTTCAACCCACGGGATCGGCTGGTAACGCTCCAGGCGGGCGTCGTGACGGCCGCGCTGCAAGCGTTCGCACAGGAGAACGGACTGTACTACCCGGTGGATTTTGCCTCGGCAGGATCTAGCCAGATCGGTGGGAACATCGCGACCAACGCTGGTGGTATCAAAGTGATCCGATATGGTCTGACGCGTGATTGGGTGGCAGGCGTTAAGGTAGTTACCGGCGACGGACGGGTGATCGATGCAAACCGCGGCCTCATCAAGAACGCGACCGGGTACGATCTGCGGCACCTCGTCGTTGGCTCCGAGGGAACGCTCGGACTGATCGTCGAGGCGCAGATGCGCCTGGCCCCTGCGCCGGGTCCGCAGACGGTCATGGTAGCGGGCGTTGGCAGCCTCGCCGATGTGCTCGAGTTGCTGGAGGCGCTGCAGACTCAGGTCTCGCTCGCCGCGTTCGAGTTCTTCTCCGAACACGCTTTAACCAAAGTGCTTGCGCACCGCGAGCTGCGCCGGCCGCTCGCAGACGCGTTTCCGTTCTACGCGCTCGTTGAATTCGATTCTGCGGATCTGGAGACGGTGGCGCGGGTCTACGATTCACTCGCCGACGCAGGATTGATACGCGACGCGGTGCTCAGTCAGAGCGATGCGCAAGCCGCTGAGCTTTGGCAGCTGCGTGAAGGGATCTCGGAAGCGATTGCGCCGTTTACGCCGTACAAGAACGACATCGCAGTACGGGTCTCGCAGATGCCGGACGTGCTGGCGGCGATCGACAGGCTGGTTACCGGCAACTATCCCGATTTCGAAGTGTGCTGGTACGGGCACATAGGCGACGGCAACCTGCACCTGAACATCTTGAAACCCGACGGCATGGACATCGGCCGGTTTTACGAACGCTGCCACCGGATCAGCCCTAAGCTGTTCGAGGTGGTGGCCGAACACGGCGGCAGTATTTCCGCCGAGCACGGTGTCGGGCTGCTCAAGCGTGACTTTCTCGGGTTCTCCAGAAGCGAAGACGAGTTGGCGCTGATGCGCGCTCTGAAGCGCACGTTCGATCCGCGCGGTATTCTGAATCCGGGGAAGCTGTTCGCGCCGGCGTCCTAGCCCCAGTCCTTAGCTCCGCCCCCGCGTTGCGTGACCCCGTCATCGGACGCGACGAACACCACATCGGCGCGCTGGGCGGCAAAGATACCGTTGCATACGACGCCCACGAGGTTGTTGATGGCGGCCTCCAGACCGGGCGGGTCGATGATGTCCAACCCGGAAACATCCAGAATCAGATTGCCGTTGTCGGTTTCGAACCCCTGCCGCCACTCGGGCCGGCCGCCCAGCTCCACCAGCGACCGCGCAACCAGACCACGCGCCATTGGAATCACCTCGACAGGCAACGGAAAGGTACCCAGCACGTCCACGAGTTTGGTGTCGTCGACGATACAGACAAACTCGTCAGCGGACGCAGCCACGATTTTCTCCCGTGTAAGCGCACCGCCGCCTCCTTTGATCATATGGCCGTGCGCGTTCACCTCGTCGGCGCCGTCCACGTACACATCCACCTGAGCGACCGCGTTGAGGTCCAGTACCGTTATGCCGCGGTCGCGCAGGCGGGCTGCGGAGCGTTCGCTGGATGCGACGGTGGCGTCGAACTTGTGGCGGATACCGGCGAGTCCATCAATGAAGTGGTCGGCGGTGGAGCCCGTGCCAACGCCCACGATGCTCTGGCCGGTCAAGCGGGCATCGATGTAGTGCAACGCGGCGTCGGCGGCCGCGCGCTTCTTCGATTCCGACGTGGCCGATTGCCCGCTGTGATTCGGTGGCGCTTTGGTCATAATCGCCTCTGTTTTCGATTCTCAAGTGAGCAAAGCGCAACGGTATCGCATGCTGGAAAAACTGGTAAAGAAAATTCTTGCAGCGCGGGTCTACGACGTGGCGGACGAGACACCTCTGCAGAGAGCGCGTGCACTGTCCGGGCGCTTAGGACGCAACGTCTGGCTCAAGCGCGAAGACCTGCAAGCCGTACACTCGTTCAAGCTGCGGGGATCGTACAACCGGATGGTACAGCTCAGCCCCGACGAGCGGCGTCGCGGTGTGATTGCGGCGTCTGCGGGAAATCATGCACAGGGTGTTGCGCTGGCGGCGCGGGAACTCGGTATTCGTGCGTGGATTGTCATGGGGCGCAACACGCCGAGCATCAAAGTCGATGCGGTACGCAACCTGGGCGGTCGGGTGATCTTGAAGGGCGACACGTACGACGACGCCGCGAAACATGCGCGCGACCTCACCGCCGAGAAGGGTTACGTCTTCATTCATCCCTACGACGACATCGAGGTGATCGCGGGGCAGGGTACCGTTGGCGTTGAGATACTCAATCAGCTGAGCGGCTTTCCGGAGGCGGTCTTCGTTCCGGTCGGCGGGGGCGGCTTGATCGCCGGAATCGCGGCGTACGTGAAGTATCTCCAGCCCACCACCCGGGTCGTGGGGGTGGAAGCCGAGGGGTCGGCGTGCCTGGCCGCGGCGCTGGCTGCGGGGCGCCGGGTTCGGCTGCCCTACGAAACGCTGGATATCTTTGCTGACGGTGTGTCGGTCGCTCAGGTCGGCAAGCACACGTTCGGAGTCGCGCGGCGCTGCGTGGACGAGGTGGTTACGGTCGGCACCGACGAGATATGCGCGGCGATCAAAGACGTGTTCGACGACACGCGCGCGGTGCCTGAACCTGCCGGGGCACTTTCCGTGGCGGGTATGAAGAAGTATCTGGCGCCCAAACGGGCGTCGGATGCGGATGTCGTTGCGGTCGTGAGCGGTGCCAACGTCAACTTCGACCGCCTGCGCCATATTTCGGAGCGTGCCGAGCTGGGAGAGCAGCGGGAGGTGCTCCTTGGCGTCACGATCGACGAGAAACCCGGGAGCTTCCGCCGTTTCTGCCGTGTGCTGGGGAAGCGCGCGGTAACCGAATTCAACTACCGGTACGCCTCGCGCGAAGCGGCGCATGTGTATGTGGGGCTCCAGCTAACGCCCGGTGAAGATACTGGGGTTCCGGCGGAACGCCTGCGCGCGGCAGGGTACGAACTGGTGGATATGACCGGCAACGAGGTCGCCAAACTGCACGTGCGGCACATGGTGGGCGGTCGTACGCAGGCCCAGAAACCGGAACTGTTGTACCGGTTCGAATTTCCGGAGCGGCCGGGCGCACTGCTTAAGTTTCTGTCGGTCCTGGGCGGACGCTGGAACATCACAATGTTCCATTACCGCAATCACGGTGCGGCCTGGGGCCGCGTGCTTGTGGGGTTCGAAGCAACCGGCGCGCAGCGCAACGAACTCGATGGGTACCTGAAAGCCATCGGCTACCGCTACTGGGACGAAACCAGCAACGCGGCGTACCAGATGTTTCTACGCTAACGGCTGGGGAGGAAAGGGCTCAGTCCGCGTCGGCTGCCGGGTTGTAGTACGACGCGTGGCGGGTCAGCGCGTCCTCGAAAACCAGCAGCTTCGAGTCGGTGATCCGATCTACATAGAGCACGCCGTCGAGATGGTCGAACTCGTGCTGAACCACGGTGGCCGGAAAGCCTTTCAATTCCAGTTCGAAGGGTTGCCCGTGCACGTCTAACGCGCGCACACGCACGTGTTGGGGGCGTTCCACGAAACCGCGCAGCCCCGGCACTGACAGGCAGCCTTCCCAGTACCCGGCGGTTTCCGGATTCACCACGTCGATGACCGGGTTTACGAATACGGTTAATGGGATGTCGGGAAGATCGCCGTACCGCGTGGGACCGCCGGGTAGCTCAATGATTGCCAGGCGGATCGGCTCGTCGATCTGTGGCGCGGCGAGCCCGACACCGGTGTAGTCGTGCAACGTGTCGTGCATGTCGCCGATCAGCGACTCGAATGCACCACGATTCAGTTCGTCGGGCGTGATCTCGCGGGCGCGCTGTCTCAGCGTCGGATGTCCCATGCGAATGATTCTGCGGACGGCCACTAGCCTTGATGAGACAAAAATGTGCGCGACCCAGGCGCTTTAGACAGTGTGTTTCGGGAGCGCGCACAGCGTTTCGCGAGGGGTGCATACTCAACAGTATGTGACCCGAACGAAAGGCGAGCACGGTCGCGAAATGCGCTGGATAAAGCGAGCCAAAGGCGCTCTGGGCGCGTAGATTTTTGTCTCATCAAGGCTAGCTCTCCATTGAACGAAAACGTGAACTGAACGTGTAGCATGCCCGTTCGGTGATCACGCCATCAAGGGGGATATCCCACGGAGCTTTCGGCAGCGCTTCAGACAGCTGTAACGAATGCGCGACGCCGATCAATAGCGGGCGCATCGTCCGTGGAACGCGGCCGAAACACCGGTCGTAGTACCCGCCCCCCATGCCGAGGCGATTGCCGGCAGTGTCGAACGCAACCAGCGGGACGAGTACGAGGCTCAAGGCGCTTGGGTGTATCGGCGTGCGGACCACTGGTTCGGTAATTCCGAAAGGTCCAGGCTCAAAGGCTGTTGTTTGATCGACGATCGAGAACTGCATCCGCGGCGCGTGCGCAGTGGTTCCTGCCGTTACGACGGGAAGTGCAATGTGTCGGCCGCGGCTATGCAACGCATCGAGCAGAGGTGTAACCGAGATCTCGCCGTCGTTCGCAACGTATCCCGCCACTGGACCGGTGCGCCACGCCGGTGTTGTCGTGCTGAACCGTCGTTGCAACCGCAACGCGTGTGTTCGCTGTTGCTTGTCGGAAAGCGTGCGGCGGGCGCCGCGAAACTGTCTGCGAAGCGAGCGCCTCAGTGACGTTGTTGGATTAAAGATGGATTCGTCTGTTGATTCGGCGGAGCTGTGGTCTTCGCCGGTTGCAATGCCGTTCGGACACATAAGGGCCGTGGAACCCGTGCGGTACGAAACGCCTCCCGGAAGTGCCGCTGTTTGGCTGGCCCTGAACCGTTCTGGTTCAAGGCGGGGGCCCGGGCAACGTCTAAGGCATCCTGAACGCTCGTGTTCGAAACGTGTTCGAACGTTCGCGAATCAGGCGCGCACACTGTCGCTAGCGCCGAAGCCTCCTTTGGGTTTTCTAACGGCTCAAGGACGACACCAACTGGCGTACACCCCAGGAGACGAAGCGAGTATAGCGCAAACGCACTGCGCTGGGTTTCCGTAGTGGATCGATTGTGAAGAGGTTACAAGTTCAGCTGTTTGTGCTCTGTAAGCACTTGACTTACGCGGCGAGTCAATGCTGCGAGTTTGGAGTCGATGTCGCTCTGCATGGTGTCGGCGGTGTTGCGCTTGTGGATGAAGTCGTTGGCGATATTCAACGCGGCCATCACCGCAATGCGATCATGTCCGAACACGCGACCCGACTCGCGAATGTTGGACATCTGCTGATCGACGAAGCGCGCCGATGCGGACAGCGCATCCACTTCGTCTTCCGGACAGCTGACCTGATATTCCTTGCCGAGTATCTTGATCGTAACCGTGGTGTTTACGGGTTGTTCGCTCATATAGTCGGTCAGTCCTGTTCCAGGGCTTTCAGCCGCGTGATCATCGATTCGACCCGGCTCTTGGCCAGTTCGTTCTTCTCGATCAGTTTGGCGCGCTCGGTGGTCCAGTTGCGCTGCTGCGCGCGCAACGCGTGGTTTTCTTTGCTCAAGGTCGAAGTCAACTCGATTAGCTCCTCCACCTTTTTCTCGAGCGCCATCCATTGACCTTCAGACATGGCGACGACCTGCAGGCATGACAACCTTTCTCCGAGGTTTCTCCAAGAATGCCTAGTTTGCGCTGAAACCGCATGCATGTGAAGTCCCGGGCAAATGAACGCCTGCGGCCGGAAACGCGCATTTGTTAGCATTACATCCTCGAATATCAGGCGGAGAATGCTACGTGCGTACGGACGGTGTGGCGCGGATGTGGCGCGAATGAACGAGCTTCAGGATCTTGCCAGAGCGGCAAGTGTGGATCTTTCTCCCGCACAGCTGCACGGGTTAGTGTGCGGCTTTCTCGTGGGTATGCGGGCAGGTGCTGCGGACGCGACCGCAGACTTTCCGTACGGCGCCTGTGTGGAGATGGCCGGCATTGAGCGGCTCACGGACGAAACCGCGCTAACGGCTTTCGTGGACGCCGCGTCAGGTAACATGGCGTCTGACGAGCTGGTGTTCGAACCGTTGCTGCCGGACCTGGACGCGGATGCACCGGAGGCTTGCGCGCTGGCGCTCGTGGAGTGGTGCACGGCGTTCATAGGAGCATTGAGCAACGATTTGAAGGGCGAAGACTGCACTGAGGAAATCAACGAGATTCTCGAAGATCTGGTCGCCATCACACAGCTCGACCACCGCGCGCTGGCGACCGCGGACGCAGCGGATTTAGACACGGACGAAACCGAACGGCGCAACCTGTTCGAGGTGGTCGAATACGTGCGGGTTGCAGTGCTGCTGCTGTGGACGTCGCTTCTGGCCGGTGCGGAGCCCCTTGCTGAGTTCGATGCATGAAGATCAGCGCTAAAGAGTTCAGCCAGCGCCGCCGGCGCCTCCTGGACATGATGACGGAAGGCTCGCTGGCGGTAATCCCCGGCGCGCGCTTGCGGCTGCGTAACCGCGATGTCGACTATCTGTTCCGACAGGACAGCGACTTCTACTATCTCACCGGGTTCAGCGAACCGGACGCGCTGCTGGTGTTGGCGCCTGGGCGAGAGCATGGCGAGGTCATCCTTTTCTGTCGCGATCGCGACCCGGTTTTTGAGCAGTGGGACGGCGAGCGCGTCGGTCCCGACCGCGCCGCGCAGCTTTTGGGGGTGGACGACGCATTTCCCAACACAGACGTTGGCGAGATCCTGCCCGGCATGCTCGAAGGCCGGGACCGCATTTACGCGAACCTGGGCGATTACCCCGATTTCGATCAACAGCTGTTGCGGTGGGTAAAGGGTATTCGCCGGCGTGAGGCGAGTGGTGCGATCCCACCCGGAGAATTCGTCGACCTGCGGCATCTCTTGCACGAACTTCGGTTGTACAAATCCGCAGGCGAGCTCGGGGTGATGCGCGAGGCGTGCGCGATTACGGCGAGTGCGCACGTACGCGCGATGCAGCAGTGCAGGCCGGGTATGACGGAGGGGCAGCTGGAAGCGGAGCTGATCTATGAGTTCATGCGCCGCGGCGCGCGCACACCCGCGTATCCCTGCATCGTCGGTGGAGGCAACAACGCCTGTGTGCTGCACTACGTCGCAAATGACGATTCGCTGAAGAAAAACGACGTGGTTCTGATCGATGCAGGATGCGAGTACGAACACTACGCCGCCGACGTTACCCGCAGCTTTCCGGTAAGCGGGCGATTCAACAGAACCCAGCAGGCCCTCTACGAGGTGGTGCTTGAGGCTAATGCCCAGGCTATTGCTGCCTGTGCGCCCGGGACGCCGTTCAGCGCGCCGCACGACACGTCGATTCGCGTGATCGTCGATGGCCTGATCGATCTGGGTCTGCTGGACGGCGATCCCGCGGAAATCATAGAGACCGAACGCTACCGCGCGTTTTGTCCACACAAGACGTCACACTGGCTGGGTATGGACGTGCACGATGTCGGCGACTACCGCGTCCAGGATACGTGGCGTGAACTGGAGCCCGGGATGGTGCTGACGATCGAACCCGGTATCTACATACCGGACAGCGAGCACAACGCACACATCCCTGCGCGCTGGCGCGGGCTCGGGATTCGGATCGAAGACGATGTGCTGATTACCAAGCAGGGTCCGGAGGTGTTGAGCGCGGCCGCGCCTAAGGCCGTTGACGACATCCACGCCGTCATGGCCGCGGAGTAGCGGGCGCGTGGCAACCGCCGACGATCGCGCGGTAGTCGAAAGCGTACATGCGATTGCGGTTGTGGGCGCCGGGCTGGTGGGCGGGACGGCAGCGCTGACGCTCGCTGAACTCGGGTATTCGGTGGTGTTGTACGAGGCCTCGCCTCCGGTTGAGCCGGAGGTCCCGGGCGATGCAGCGCGGGACGCGCCGCGCGTCGCGACCCGCAATGTGGCGCTGTCACCTGCGTCGCGCGAGGTGCTCGACGGGGTGGGTGTCTGGCCGTCGGAATATGCTGCGCCGTTTGGACGCATGCAGGTCTGGGAACGCCGGGGCAGCGCGCGACTTTCCTTCGGTCCCGATGCGAATGCCGGCGGGAAATCGGAATCGGTTCTGGGCTGGATTGTCGAAGTACCCCCGCTGGTGCACGCGCTCTGGAAGTTGGCCTGTGCGCATCCGCGTATAACGGTGCGCGCGGGCGTGTCGCCGGACGCGCTTTGCATGGATGGCAGTGCGCTGGCGCTTGGTACCGGGTCGGCAACCGACGTGGTGCAACTTATTGTGGCCGCAGACGGTGCACGGTCGTCGATGCGTACGTTGGCGGGTTTGCACGTGCGCTCCGAACCCACCGGACATCATGCGCTGGCGACCGTGGTTGGTACCACGAGACCCCACGGCAACGTGGCGCGCCAGGTGTTTCTGCCCGGGGGTCCGCTGGCGCTGCTGCCGAGCCGGGATCCCCAAACGGTTTCAGTTGTCTGGTCGCAACCCGAAGCGACGGCAACCCAGCGGTGCGCGACGCCCCCGTCGGCGTTCTGCGACGAGCTCACCCAGCTCACGGAGTCGTGCGTTGGTCAGGTGCGAACGGTGGGTGAGCGCATCGCGTTTCCGGTCGTGCAGAGCGTTGCGCATGGACAGCACCCGAGCGGACGCGTGGTTCTAGTGGGCGATGCCGCCCGGGTTCTGCATCCGCTGGCGGGTCTAGGCGTCAATCTGGGGTTTGAAGATGTGGCTGCGTTGTCGCGCGTGTTGCGTCGGCACCCGACTGATCCGGGTTCGGTGTCGTGGTCCACGTTTGCCCGCCGACGTCGTGCCCGATCGGAGGTGATGGTACGCGCAATGGCGCTGCTGCAGCAGACATTCGGAGCGACCGACCCGGGGTTTGCTTGGCTCCGCAATCTTGGGGTTCGGTGGATCGACGGGCATGCTGGAATCAAGCATCAGCTGGCACGCGAAGCCATGGGGCTGGGCCCGTTCGCGCAGCGCCTCGGTCGCGGTTGAACGGGTTTGTCCGCTGCAGTAAAGCCGGAAGTTGCGCCCGCCAGAACGTTCGCACCGCGCACATTTGTGCGGCAACGGGGCTAGAATGCGTCGTTTTCGAGTTGCGTCCGAATGAACAAACGCACCGCGCTCTTCGCGCAGCATCAAGCCGACGACGCCCGCATCGTGCCGTTCGCGGGGTGGGACATGCCGCTGCACTACGGGTCGCAGGTGGCCGAACACAATGTTGTGCGCACCGGCGCCGGTATGTTCGATGTGTCGCATATGACGGTGCTGGATGTGGCCGGCCCCGCATCTGAAGACAACCTGCGGCGATGGGTCGCGAACGATGTCGCGCGACTGGAACAACCGGGCGATGCGTTGTACGGGGCAATGCTCAACGAGCGCGCCGGTGTCGTCGACGACCTGATTGTTTACCGCGCTGACGACGGGTTCCGCATGGTCACCAATGCCGGGACGCGCGACAAAGTGCTGGCGTGGCTGGACGCCAACTCCGAAGGCGAGGTTGTAGTAAGCGAGCGCGCGCTGTCGATCATTGCGGTTCAGGGCCCCGATGCGATAGCGCGGTTTACCACGGCTACCGGAATTCGCTGGGCGAGCGATCTCAAACCGTTTACCGCTCGCGATCACGGGACCTGGTTTGTGGCACGTACGGGGTACACGGGTGAGTCGGGCGTGGAAGTGATTCTACCGGACGACGATGCGCAGGAACTTTGGCGTGCGCTGCGCGCTGTAGACGTAGCACCGGTTGGTCTCGGGGCGCGCGATACCCTTAGGCTGGAAGCGGGCTTGAACCTCTACGGGCAGGACATGGACGACGACGTGAATCCGCTCGAAGCCAATATGGGCTGGACCATTCGCTGGCGCCCCGAAGAGCGCGCATTCATCGGCCGACCTGTTCTGGAGAACGTTCGCAGCGAGGGTGCAAGTCGAGACCTGGTGGGTATCGTTCTCGACGCACGCGGGGTGATGCGCACCGGTCAGGTCGTGCGGACGTCGCGCGGTGACGGTGTCGTGACCAGTGGTATTTTTTCGCCCACGTTGGGGTACAGTATCGCGCTCGCGCGGTTGCCTGCGGGCGTTCGCGGCAACGTCGAAGTAATCATCCGCGACAAACCGGTCCCTGCATATACAGTGAAGGTCCCGTTTGTCCGATACGGCAAGCGGGTGTTCAAGCGGGACGAGTAACGGGCAGGCCGTGTATTTGTGAACACAACGGAACTGGAAGACGGCATGAGTGAAATTCCAAGCGAGTTGAAATACGCCAGCACCCACGAGTGGGCGCGGCTGGAAGAAGATGGAATGGTGACCGTAGGTATCACCGATCACGCGCAGGATGCACTGGGCGACATCGTCTATGTGGAACTACCGGACATGGATGCCGAGGTGGCTGCGCAGGATGAAGCTGGGGTGGTGGAATCGGTGAAGGCCGCATCCGACATCTATGCCCCGGTCGGGGGCACGGTTGTTGCCGTAAACGAGCGGTTGGAAGACGCGCCGGAGCTCGTCAACCAGGACCCTTACGGCGATGGGTGGTTCTTCCGTGTGGATCCCACGGACACGGAGCAGCTCGAAGACCTGCTGGATGCTCAGGCGTACAGCGACCAGTGCGACGAGGACGACGCGTAGCATCCCATGCCGTTCATACCTCACACGGACGCCGACATCCGCGAGATGCTCGGCGTAATCGGCGCGGATTCGATCGATGATCTGTTTGACGAGATACCGGGCTTTGCAGGCCGCGTCCCGCTGCCTCGGGTGGCGGATGGCGTCAGCGAGATGGCAATGCTGCACCGCATGCAGACGTTGGCGGAACGCAATGACGCACTCGTGTGCTTTGCTGGCGCGGGCTGCTACGACCACCATATTCCGTCTGCGGTCTGGGATCTGACGAGCCGGGGTGAGTTTATGACGGCGTACACGCCGTATCAGGCCGAAGCGAGTCAGGGAACGCTGCAACTGATCTACGAATATCAGTCGATGATGACCCGGCTTACGGCAATGGAGGTTGCGAACGCGTCGGTATACGACGGAGGTTCGGGACTGGCCGAAGCTGTATTGATGGCCATCCGCGGCAATCGCAAGAACACGTCACGTCGGGTGCTCACGGCTGAGACCGTGCACCCGCACTATCGGCAGGCGGCGGCCGCCATCGTGCGTAACCAGGGTGTGGAGATTGTCGATGTCGCGTGCCCGTCGGGTGGTCTGAGCACAGACGATCTACCGGACGGTGAGTTGGCCGCGCTCGTTATCCAGCAACCGGGGTTCTACGGCACCCTCGATGACGTCGATCAACTCACAGACTGGGCGCATGAGCGCAATGCACTGGTGATTGCGGTCGTTAACCCGATGGCGCTGGCGGTGTTGAAGCCGCCGGGTCAATGGGGCCGCGACGGCGCAGACATTGCCTGCGGTGACGGGCAGCCGTTCGGTATTCCGATGTCGGCGGGCGGTCCGTCGTTCGGGTTCATGTGCGCACGGCAATCGCTGGTGCGTCAGATGCCGGGCCGGATCATCGGGCGCACCGAGGACCTGGACGGGCGTACCGGTTACGCGTTGACGCTACAGGCGCGGGAGCAGCACATCCGGCGGGGCAAGGCGACATCCAACATCTGCACCAACCAGGGCTTGCTCGTTACGGCGGGTACGATCTATCTGAGTCTGCTAGGGCCGGAAGGCCTGCAGGCGGTTGCGCGTGCAAGCCACCGCAACACCCGGCGGCTGGTATCGCAGGCCTGCGCGTTGAACGGCGTATCGCAGCGGTATTCAGCGCCGTTTTTTCACGAATGTGTGCTCGAGTTGCCGCGAGCCGCCGACGACGTGGTGGCGGCGCTCGCGCAGCGTGGCTATCTCGGCGGCGTGGCTCTGGCGGGCTATGCGCCGGACCACGACAACAGTCTGCTCGTGTGTGCAACCGAGAAACGCACGGCAGAAGAGATCGACGGGTTCTGCGCCGCGCTTGAAGAGGTGCTGTCGTGACGGGACGCGCCAAAATCGAAGCGGATCATCGGACGATTTTCGATCTGAGCCGCAGCGGGCGTGGGGCGCTGGCGCAAAATCCCTTGCGCGAAGACAACGACGACGCCTCTTACGACGACATCCCGGAAGCGCTGCTGCGGGCGGAACCGCCAGCGTTGCCCGAAGTCTCGGAGCTGCAGGTGGTGCGGCACTACACCAACCTGTCGCGACGCAACTTCTCCATAGACAATCAGTTTTATCCGCTCGGCTCGTGCACGATGAAGTACAACCCGCGCGGCGCGCACAAAGCCGCGTTGCTTCCGGGGTTTGCCGGCGCGCACCCACTCGCGCCTGACGCGAGTGTGCAGGGGTTGCTGGAAGCGCTGTATGCGCTGCAGACGATTCTGGCCGACATTACCGGCATGCGGGCGGTCTCGCTCGCGCCAATGGCCGGTGCGCAAGGCGAATTGGCCGGGGTGACGATGATTCGCGCGTACCACGACGCCCGGGGCGACGACGAACGGCAGGTGATTCTTGTGCCGAGCGCCGCCCATGGCACCAACCCGGCGACGGCGGTCATGTGCGGGTACCGGGTCCAGGAAACCCCGGTAGATGCCGACGGCGACGTCGATGTGGCGGCGTTGAAAGAAAGTCTCGGGCCCCACGTGGCCGGGCTGATGATGACCAACCCGTCGACCTGTGGTGTGTACGAGCGCGAGATTCTGGAAATCTCCGCGGCCGTGCACGCGGCGGGTGGGTTGCTGTACTACGACGGCGCGAACCTGAATGCGATCCTCGGCAAGGTGAAACCCGGCGACATGGGATTCGACGTGCTGCATCTGAATCTGCACAAGACGTTCGCAACGCCGCATGGCGGCGGTGGTCCGGGTGCGGGTCCGGTGGGCGTGTCCGAACGGCTGGAACCGTTCCTGCCGACGCCGATCGTCGGTCGTGATGCGCACGGGTACCGCTGGCTCACGCAAGCCGATGTCCCGGAGTCTATCGGCAGGTTGTCCGCGTTTGCGGGCAATACCGGGATTCTGCTGCGTGCGTACGCGTACGCGCTGATGCTTGGCCGTGAAGGCGTTTACCGCGTAGGCGAAATGGCGACACTCAACGCCAACTATCTGGCACGCCGCCTGGCCGCGGAAGGCTTCGAACTCGCGTACCCCGACCGGCGGGCGACGCACGAGTTCATCCTCACGTTCGCGCGGCTTGCCAAATCTGCCGGTGTCACGGCGATGGATGTGGCCAAGCGGCTGCTTGATTTTGGCGTGCACGCGCCAACCACGTATTTTCCGCTGCTGATTCCCGAATGCTTTCTGATCGAGCCCACAGAAACCGAGAGTAAGGAAGAGCTCGATGCATTCGTCGACGCAATGTGCGCGATCCGGCGCGAGGCCGAATCCGACGCCGACTTTGTGAAGGGTGCACCGTATCAGCTACCGGTGCGGCGTCTGGACGACGTCAAAGCGGCGCGCGAGCTCGATCTGGCACAGCCTCTGGCGCGCCCTCTTTCGTGAACGGAAACGTATTTCGCCGGGGCTTCGTGTACATCGTCGCCACGGCGTTTGCGTGCAGCGTTGCCGTCGCCTCTTCTGACCGTGATGGAGCGTCCGGGCCGCTGACCGCGACGCGCATCGATGCACAAAACGCGGAGCGCTTCGTGCAACAAGGGCCCGATGCAACCGGCGGTATCGGCGATTGGTATCTGTCCAATGGCACGCTCTGCGCGGTGGTGTCGGATCCGTCGCACGAGAGCGACCTGTCGGCCAACGGAGGTGTGCTGGTCGACCTCGGCTTCTGTGATCGGGCCGACGATCAGCTAGTGGTGGCGCAGGATCTTTTGAACGGCAGTCCGTCGACGCCGGTCGACATACGCCACGTCGACGCTGCCGTCGGTATGGAGGCGGCCTCCATCGTCAGCCGCACCGACATGAGCGGCCTGCTCGTTACCGCCAGGTACACGGTGAACCTGGCGAATCCGACGCGACTGCATGTTCGTAAGACCATTCGGCGTACTCGCGAATCGGCGCCGGAGGTGAGTCTGTACGCGCCGATTCTGCAGAACTACTTTTCGATGCCCACGTTTGTGCTTGCTTCCGACAACCCTGCGGCATCGGTCGGCTTCCGGCAGGTGGAGTTTGCCAGCCGCGGACCCGGCGCGTTCACCGAAGCGGCCCATGCCGCAGACACGATCATTGCGCTCGCCGCGCCGGCGTCGGATGTCCCCATTGCGTATGGTTGGCGGCTGCTGCGCGCCGAAAAGGTTGCAGGCGATGAACGCGAAGTGATGCCGAGCTTCGCGCTGTCGGATGCCCAGGCGTCCGGGTTCCTGGTGCTCAGCGAACGCTTCCTGCTGGGCGACGGACGACGGCTCGGTACGGCCCAGCTGCTCCAGGTGGGCATCATGGGTCTGGATGTGGACGAGGTTCTGGAGCTCGAGGAAGAGTTTCTGATTGCGCGATCGGCGCATGTATCGGGAATCACAGACCAGCTGTTTGCGGAAAGCGCGGCGATTAGCGGTTCCGTCGCCGGGTCGCGCGAGCGGACGGTCATCCTCGTGGACCGGCTCGATGGCGAACGTCGCGCTCCGTTTTCGATGCTTCACCCGGATTCGGCCGGCCGCTACCGTTTGAACGCACCGGCGGGTGACTACGTGGTGCGGGCGGTTGCCCCCGGCGACCGGTCTGCGGAAGCGGAGGTGAGCGTAGAGGACGGGGCAGACGTTGTGGTTCCGGACCTTGATCTTGGCGTGTCGGCGCGGCTCGATCTGCCGCGGGGTACGCCGATGCGGCTGGTGTTCGAAGGGTTGGATGGCACCGCGACGCCCGACCTTGAAGACCCGCTCACAGGATATGTCGTGGCAGCCGGGGAAGAGATCGTTCATCCACAGCCGGTGCCGATGGTGTTTCTGGCCGGCGTAGATTCGGACGCGCGCCAGGTGGTGCTGCCACCGGGCCGCTACCGGGTGACGGCGACGCGCGGGATTGAATACGAACTTTCCGAGACGGAGGTTGAACTGCGTAGTGGTCAGCGGGTGCCGCTGGATCTGGACCCCCCGCGGCGTGTCGTCGAGACACCAGGTGCGATTGCGGCAGACCTGCACGTGCACTCGGGTCCCAGCATGGACAACGGATTTTCCACCCGCGAGCGCGTTCGTACGTTCGTCGCGGAAACCGGCGAAGTGATGGTGGCGGCGGAGCACGAAACTCTGTTCGACTTTGCGCCGCTGATTCGTGAGATGGGACTCGAGGCGCGGCTTCGGGCCATCACTGGAACGGAGATGACGGGTCAGGTTCCGACGGCGCGAATGCCACACACGGCGGGGCATGCCAACTTCTTTCCCCTCGATCCGGACCCGTACGCGTACCGCAGAGGTGTACCGGCCAACGAGGGCCGTCGCCTGCGGGAGATCATTCATCACGCGCGGCAACTGAACGCGGACGTTGTCGCCCAACTCAATCACGCACGTGCCAGCGACCGGTTTACGGACGCGATCGCGGATGACTTTCGAGACCACATCAGCAATGGCGCGTACCTGGATCACATGGGACCGGCGGCACATCCGTTCGATCCGAGTCTGCCACTCACAACGTGGCCCAACCGCACGCTGATCGAGCCCGATCCGGTAACCGGTGTGCGCGATCTGGACGTAGACGCGTTCGAGATTCTCAACGGCACACACGACTGGTCCCCGACCAGGCGGCGCGCCTTGTTGACGGACTGGTATGCGTTGCTGCGTCAGGGCGAACGCCTCACCGGGACAGCGAACAGCGATTCGCACGGAAAATCGCAGCAGGTGGGATTGCCGCGCAACATGATCACCGTTTCCGACGACGACGTGGCGTCGGTCGACGAAGCGGAACTGTTGGAATCCATCCGCCGTGGCCGGTTGGTAGGCACCACGGGGCCGCTGCTGGACGTTCGCATCGGCGACGCGGGGCTCGGTGATATGTCCGCCGGTGCGGGCGCGACGCTCGAGATTCGCGCGTATGCGGCAGAATGGGTGCCCATGAGTGAGCTGCGTGTGCTCGTGAACGGCGAGGTTGTGCACCGCAGGTTGATCGGTGACGAACCGGCGGCCGGATTACGACGGGAGGTGGTCGAGGTGCTGCCGTTGCGGTTCGATGCCGATGCGTTTGTAACCGTGGAAGTGGAGGGAGAACCCGACGAGCGCTACAGCCGCGTGTACCCGGGTCAACGACCTTACGCGTTCAGCAACCCGATTTACGTTGACGCCGATTCCGACGGACAGTGGCAACCCCCCGGTCTTGCGAACGGCGGATCGTAGGGTCGGGTCAGGCTTCCAACGCCGCCTCGAGTTCGTTCAGCGAATCCATTGGGGCGGAGCACGAAAGTCCTGAACAGACGAATGCAGTGGTTTGGTCCGCGCTGACCAGCGGCAGATAGTCCGGGACGATGCGCGCGTCCGCGGGAATGGCGTAGCAATGGAGCCACGGACGATAGCGCTCGCTGATCGCGTCGCGCCACGCGTGCATCTCTGTGACGTCGCCTCTCAGGATCACCTGAGTCGGTGGTTGCACGGATTGCTCCAGCGCGTTCAACATGCCGCAGTGTCCGGCCGGATGGGCTTCAATCAGTCCTCGCGCCCAGGACAGGGTTGCATCGGCCGCGTCCAGGTAGCGCGTGTCTGCCATCAAGTGGCCCAGCAACTGCAAGGCCTCTGCCGCGGTGGCGTTGCCGGGCGGTTGCGCGTCGTCGAGCGTGGGCTTCGGTCTGTGAATCAGCGTCTCATGGTGTGATGCGGTTAGATAGAAGCCGCCGTTTTCCTCGTCGCGGAAATCGCGCAGAAGCGCATCAGCGAGTTCCCGCGCAAACTGCGCGTCGACATCACGCCAATGCGTCTGCAGCAACTCGAGCAGCCCGGTGAGGACATTGGCGTAGTCTTCCAGGTATCCGTCGTACTTTGGCGCGCCCTGCCAGGTCGCGTAGAGGCGAGCGTCCATCCACATGCGGTCGCGCACGAAATCGGCAACCCGGAAGGCGGATTCGAGCCAGGGTGTTTTGTTTTGGACGCGGGCTGCGCGCGCCAGCGCGCCGAACGCCATGCCATTCCAGCCGGCAAGGATTTTGTGGTCGAGGCTCGGTCGCGTTCGGGTGTTGCGCTGTGCCAACAGCTTGTCTCTGGCGCGTGCGAGCACCTGATCGGCATCCGGGCGCGTTAGCGAAAGGCGGTGAACGACCGATCGCCACGAGTCACGCCGGTGGAGGTTCCACTTGCCTTCGAAGTTGGCAGGCTTGTCCAGACCGTAGAGCGTTTCCACAATCAGAAATTCGGCTTCGTCGAGCAGTTTTTTTACGTCGGGTTTGCGCCACACGTAGTACGCACCTTCGGCCCCGTCCGAGTCGGCGTCCAGCGCAGCATACAGACCACCGTCCGGATGCTGCATTTCCTGTGTCATCCACCGTGCAATGCCGTCTGCTGCTTGCTCGAACAGCTCGTCGGGTCCTATGTTCAGCGCGTCGGTGAACAGGCGCAGTAACAACGCGTTGTCGTACAGCATCTTCTCGAAGTGCGGCACCATCCACTGGTCGTCCGTGCTGTAGCGGAAGAATCCACCGCCCAGGTGATCGTGGATGCCGCCGCGGGCGATGCCGGTAAGCGTGCTCATTACCATGTCCAGGGCCTGCCGGTCGACGTCGCGGCGTGCGCTGTGCGCCCAGTGCCGAAGCAGCCGGTCGATCGCGGTGGGCATCGGAAACTTGGGCGCGCGCCCGAAGCCGCCGTGTTTGGGATCGTACTGCGCGGCCAACGCATCCCTGGCAGCGGCCAGCAGCTGATCGTCGTCCTGTTCCGGCGCGTCGGTCCCGGACGGGTTCAGGTTGCCGAGCACCGTGCGCAACTTGTCGGACTGCTGATCCAGTTCGTCAGCTTGATTGTTGTACACCTCGTGTATCCGCATCAGCAGGTCCGCGAAGCCTGGCAGGCTGTAGCGGGGGGTTTTCGGGAAATAGGTCCCGCTGAAGAACGGCAGCAGCGAATCCGGGTGCAGGAATACGGTGAGCGGCCAGCCGCCGCCCGCCTGAGACAACAGAGCGTGGGTGGTCTGATACACGCGATCGATGTCCGGGCGTTCTTCACGGTCAACCTTGATGTTCACGAAGTGGCTGTTCATTACGGCGGCTACTTCGGGATCGTCGAACGACTCGTGCGCCATCACGTGACACCAGTGGCACGATGAGTAGCCGATCGAAAGCAGGATTGGCCGGTTGGTGTCCCTGGCCGCGGCCAGGGCAGATTCGTCCCATGGTTGCCAGTGCACCGGCTGGTGTGCGTGTTGCAGCAGGTAGGGACTGGTTTCTTCTGCCAGGCGGTTTTCCATCAGCGCTCTAACGATACAGCGGCCGGTCAGTGTCCCACAAAGGCGTACGCCGGCCCAGGATGTGCGGTGTGCGCATCAGTGCCGCGGCGCCGGTGGGTAAATGGAATTGAGGTAGACTAGCGGCATACACACGCACGAGACGTTCGATGGTTGATTCGGATGGATATCGACCAAACGTGGGGCTGATCATTGCCAATCAGCACGGCCAGGTGCTGTGGGCGCGTCGTATCGGCGGGCAGGATCACTGGCAGTTCCCGCAGGGTGGCGTGGACGCGGACGAACCGGTGGAGGCGGCGCTGTTTCGTGAACTGCACGAGGAAGTCGGTTTAACCGAGGAGTGTGTCGAAATCGTCGCGGCTACCAGAAATTGGCTCCGCTACCGGATACCCCGTCGTTTTCAGAGGTACAACTCGACGCCGGGTTTCAAGGGCCAGAAACAGCGCTGGTTTTTGCTGCGAATGCTCGCGGGTGATGACGCGGTCGACATGAACTGCGGTCCCAAACCCGAGTTCGACGGCTGGCAATGGGTAAGTTACTGGTATCCGCTAACCAACGTGGTCGACTTCAAACGCGAGGTGTATCGGCGTGCAATGCTCGAGCTGGTACGCCATCTGCCGAGCGGCGCGGGATGACCGGTAACAGCCTCGCGGCGGTCCACGGCACGTGCTGACGTCGCTACGAAAAATCGTTCAGGACGTATCGGACGCGCAATCCTTTCGCGATGCGGTCGATGTACTGGTGCGCGACGTTTGTGAGGCGTTGCGCGTCGAGGTGTGTTCGGTTTTTCTCGTCGACGCCACCCAGACCCGCCTCGTTTTCGTGGCCAACCAGGGCTTGAACCCGCGTCAGTTGGGCCGCGCCTCGGTAAGCGTAGACGAAGGTCTGGTAGGTCTGGTGTGCCGGCGCGCCGAACCAATCAACCTGGAGGCAGCCACGGAGCACCCGGCCTTTCACTACATCAAGGGCATCGGCGAGGAGCCGTATCACGCCTTTCTGGGTGTGCCGATCATTCATCATCGGCGAACGCTCGGTGTAATCGTGGTGCAGCAGAAGGAGCGACGGCGGTTCGACGAAAGCGAAGAAGCGTTTCTGGTGACACTGTCGGCGCAACTCGCGAACGTAGTTGCGCACGCGGAAGCCACCGGAGAAGTACAGGCGCTGGTTGGCGGCAAGAAGATGCTGCAGGATCGTATGTTCCGGGGCGTGCCGGGCTCGTCGGGTATCGGCATCGGCCGCTGCGTGGTGGTGCATCCTGCGGCCAACCTCGATTCGGTGCCGGAGAAGGAAGCGGAAGATGTCCGCACCGAATTGCTGGTATTCGACCGTGCGATCGAGTCCGTACGGGGCGACATCCGTAATATCGAGACCGATTTCGCCGACAGCCTGCCGCCCGAGGAGCTGGCGCTGTTCGATGCGTACCTGCACATGCTGGACGACAACGCGATTGCGGGCGACGTCCGCCAGCGGATTCGCGGCGGCCAGTGGGCTCAGGGTGCGCTGAAGCAGGTGATACGCGAGCATGTCCGCCGCTTCGACGACATGCAGGACGCTTATCTGCGCGAACGCAGCGCCGATGTGGCGGATCTGGGCCAGCGGGTGCTGGCCTACCTTCAGGATATCCGGGAAACCAAGCAGCATTTTCCCGAACAGACCGTGCTGGTAGGCGACGAGATCACCGCCGCGATGCTCACCAATATTCCGCAGGATCGGTTGGTGGGCATTGCCAGCGTCCGGGGGTCCGGCAGTTCGCACGTCTCGATTCTTGCGCGAGCGCTTGGCATACCGGCGGTGATGGGCGCAACGGACCTGCCGATTCTCGAAATCGACGGCCAGACGCTGGTAGTCGACGGTTTCTACGGCGAAGTGTTCGTGACGCCGTCGGAGGATCTGCAGCAGCAGTATCGGGAGCTTCAGACCCAGGAGCGAGAGTTCTCTGCGGAACTGGATACGCTAAAGGACTTGCCGTCGGTTACGCGCGACGGCCACCGGGTGCGCCTGTGGGTAAACGTGGGTCTTACCGGCGACATCTCACGCAGCCTGGATCGCGGGGCGGAAGGGATCGGTCTGTTCCGCACCGAGGTTCCGTTCATGGAACAGGACCGTTTTCCAACCGAAGAAGAACAGCGCTTGGTCTACCGTGAGCATATGGAAGCCTTCGAACCCCGGCCGGTGACGATGCGAACGCTCGACGTCGGCGGCGACAAGTCGCTCACGTATTTTCCGATCAACGAAGACAATCCGTTTCTGGGCTGGCGCGGCATCCGGGTCACGTTGGACCATCCGGAGATCTTCATGGTGCAGGTGCGCGCGATGCTGAAGGCCAACGCTGGGCTACGCGGCATTCTTCGGATCATGCTGCCGATGATTTCGAGCATTGACGAGGTCGACGAAGCGGCCGCGCTCGTGGCGCGCGCGTACGACGAAGTACTCGAGGAGGGTTTCGACGTAAAACGTCCGTGGGTGGGCGTAATGGTGGAAGTTCCGGCAGCGGTGTATCAGGCCCGCGAGATTGCCCGCAGGGTCGATTTTCTCGCGGTGGGGTCCAACGACCTCACGCAATACATGCTGGCGGTAGACCGCAACAACGCACGCGTCGCCGGACTGTACCAGGAGATGCACCCGGCGGTGCTGTCCGCGCTTCGCGAAGTGGCGCGGGCGGCGTCGCGTTCAGAGAAGCCGGTGGGTATCTGCGGCGAGCTGGCGGGCACCCCCGAGGGTGCGGTGCTGTTGCTTGGCATGGGCTATCACGTGCTTTCGATGAACGCGACCAATCTGCCGCGAGTGAAATGGGTGATTCGCAACGTCAAGCGGCGCGATGCGCGACGGATTCTGGCCCACGCGTTGCGGCTGCAGACCGCGGAGATGGTTCAGCAGTATGTGCGCGATGAGCTTATTGAGGCCGGCCTGGGACGGATCATTCCGCAGCGACACGCGTAATGCGCTGCTGGGTATAGCGGTCGGCGATACCGCCGGCCGTGAATGTCTGCTCAACGAAGTCGATGCGCTCCGTAGACACCACTACCGACGTGCTGGCCCGCGTGCCGTATTCCTCGCCCACGATGAATCGAGCCGCCGTACGGCGTTCCAGTTCGATCGGATTGCCGCGGTTGGGCAATTCACGATCCGGAGCAACCGACGTGTCTGCAAGGATGGCCAGCAACGCATCGTGCAACGGACGCTCGGCGTCGTTCAATGCGGCCGACAGTGCCGTAATGCCCTGTGTTGCTTTGCGCCAACGCGCCCCGAGTTCGGCATTGGTGAGGCCATATGTACCGGCATTCAACAGGCGCGATTCGGCCCGGTTGGACAGATATCCGAGCGTCTGCCCGTCCCACAGCAGCAGGTTGAAGCCGCGGTACGCGTCAGGCTCGGCGTCGTCCATGAAACAGGCGGTGCCCGAGCCCGACGCGAGAAAACCACTTACGAGTTCGCCCCGCGAACGCATGGACGTTTGGGGTAGCGGGTCGCCCTGGGAGAAGTTGGTGACCGCGGCAAAACGACCGCGGCGGTCGATGCCGAGCCAGGTGCCTCCCTCTTCGCAGTCTCGACCGGCGAACACATCCGGTTGGTCATCCCAGAAGTGTGCGGTCAGCGCCGGCCGCGCGTAGAATTCGTCGCGATTCGCCGCCACCACGAGGGGTCGGTCGGAGTTCGGCTCGTAGTGAATCAGAATCAGGCACACAGGCGTTTTGTCGCACGGGAATACACGAGATGCATTATCCCTCAATCGATCCGGTGATCGTATGGCTGGGTCCGGTGGCCGTACGTTGGTACGGACTGGCGTACCTCGCGGGATTCGCATGTGTGTGGTGGCTCGGCCGGTATCGCGCCCGCCGGGATGACCGCTGGAATGACGAGATGCTGTCGGATCTCGTGTTTTTCGGGGCTCTGGGCGCGGTGCTGGGCGGACGCATCGGGTACACCTTCTTCTATGGTTACGAGCAACTCGCGCGGGATCCGCTGTTTCTGTTCCGTATCTGGGAGGGAGGCATGTCGTTTCACGGTGGCCTGCTGGGCGTTCTGGTTGCGATGTGGCTGTTCGGCCGGAAGTACCGGCTCGCATTTCTCGATGTCACGGACTTCCTGGCGCCGTTGGCACCCATAGGTCTGGGTCTGGGTCGGCTCGGCAACTTCGTCAATACGGAGCTACCCGGCCGGATTACCGAAGGACCCTTCGGCTTCTACTATCCCTGCGCGGCCGACGCGGTTCGGGCGATCAACCCGTTGTGTACCGGTGCGTTCGAGACGTTTACTCGGCATCCGTCGCCGCTGTATCAGGCGTTCACGGAAGGGTTGCTGCTGTTCGTGCTCGTCTGGCTGGTTTCAGCAATCCCGCGCCCGCAGGGGCTGGTGTCGGGCGTGTTTATGGTGGGGTACGGTTGTTTCCGGTTTACAACCGAGTTCTTCCGCGAACCGGACAGTCATATCGGGGTGTTTTTCGGCGCTGTGAGCATGGGTCAGCTGCTGAGTGTGCCGATGGTGGCGATTGGAGTGTGGCTGATCTGGCGGTCGCGTAACCAGCCTAGCGTTGTCCCGGCCGGGTGAATCCCTGTATTCTTCGCCGCGCGGACACACACCACTCGATCTCAGATGCAGCAATACCTCGACCTGATGCGCCACGTACGCGACCACGGCGTGTTCAAAAACGATCGTACCGGCACCGGCACGTACAGCGTGTTCGGCTATCAGATGCGGTTCGATCTATCGGAAGGCTTCCCGCTGGTTACAACCAAGAAGATGTTTCTGCGGGGCATCATTCACGAGCTGCTGTGGTTTCTGTCCGGCAGCACCAACATTGGTTACCTGCGCGAACACGGTGTGCACATCTGGGACGAATGGGCGGATGAAAACGGCGAACTGGGACCGGTATACGGTTCGCAGTGGCGTTCCTGGCCTGCCCCTGATGGAGGCTCGATCGACCAGATCGCCCGGCTGGTACACGACATTCGACACAATCCGGATTCACGCCGGTTGCTGGTGAGTGCGTGGAACGTTGCGGAAGTGGATACGATGGCGCTGCCGCCGTGTCACACCATGTTTCAGTTCTACGTTGCGAACGGCAGACTCTCATGTCAGCTGTACCAACGGTCGGCGGACATCTTCCTGGGGGTTCCGTTCAATATTGCGTCTTATGCGTTGCTCACGCAGATGCTGGCGCAGGTATGTGCGCTCGAACCCGGAGATTTTGTGCATACGTTCGGAGACGCCCACCTGTATGCAAATCATCTGGAGCAGGCAGACGAACAACTGCACCGACTCCCAATGCCACTACCGACCATGCATTTGAACCCCGCGGTGGACGACCTGTTCGCGTTCTCGATCGACGACTTCACGCTCGAGAATTATCGCTGTCACGCTGCCATCAAGGCACCTATTGCTGTTTGAGGAAACTTGCTGTCTGAAGAAACACCGGTCCATATTGCGCTGATCTGGGCGATGGCCCGCAATCGCACGATTGGCGCGAAGAACGGACTGCCGTGGCGTCTGCCGGAAGACATGCAGTTTTTCACTCGAACCACAATGGGCAAACCCGTCGTTATGGGCCGCAAGACATTTGAATCCATGAAAGCCCCGCTCGTCGGGCGTACCAACGTAGTCGTTACGCGTCGTCCTCGTTATAGGGTTCCAGAGGGTGTGCTCGTATTTGATTCTCTTACGGTTGCGCTGGATACCTCTGTGGATATCGCGCGCCGCGACGGCGTGGACGAAGTGATCGTAGCTGGTGGCGCGGCGGTGTATCGCGATGCGCTTGGTGTTGCCACACGCCTTTACGTAACCGAGGTGGCGGCCGACGTGGAAGGCGACGTTCACTTCCCTGCCCTAGATCTGTCGGCGTGGCGGCCGGTGTGGAGCGAGGCGCACGAAGCTGACGCGCGGCACGCCTATGCGTTCACGATTTCGTCCTACGAACGAGCGTCGTGAGCAACCGCCGAACTTTTCTTGAACCAACGTCCGTCGCACGGCAGGTCGCGCCAACTTTCGGTGGGGAGCGTAGCGGCTGTATTCACTCGGCGCAGGCCCACCAGCAGGTGTTCGATGAGATCAAGCTCTGCGAATATGGGTTCGAAGGGCGTGATCTGGGCGACATGGCGCACCTCGTCGCCCGCACGCGACAAATCGCAGCTGCCGTTGGCGAGATCCTTGAGAAGCCGCGCCGCATGCGCCGGGTCGAGGCAGCTCATGCGATAGAGGCGCCGGTTGTCGCGCCAATCGCACAGTTGAAGCAGTACCGGTGTGTTACAGGTACGGCAGCGTACCAGCGCGTCGGTGATGCCGAGATGTTCGTCCAGCACGAGTTCAGTGTGGAAGGGCATGCGCCCGGGAATCCAGTGCGCGCACAGAGGCATTGTCGGCGGCCCTCGATGGCGGTTGCGGTGCAAGCTCCAATTGTAGACGCTGGGAAGGTTCAGTGAGCGCGCCGCTTGCGCTGGTGGTCAACCCGATGTCGGGCCGCGACGTACGCCGACTCGCGGCCCGCGCAACCAATATGACCCACGAAGCCAAGCGCGACATCGTCGCACGCATTGCGGCGGGTGCGGACGCGATGGGCGTGACGGACATCTATGTCGCCCGCGAACCGTTTCGAATCGCGTCCATGGCGCTCGAACTGATGCCGCTGGATGCGCGTGTGCATGTACTGGATCTACCGCTTACCAACTCCGCCCGCGACACCGAACAGCAAATTCGCGCATTTCGCGCCGAAGGCTGTGACACGTTCGTATCGCTCGGCGGCGACGGTACCAATCGCGCGATTGTCCGCGCGCTGGAAGCGGACGCTGAGGTGACGCTGATCCCGCTGTCCACCGGCACAAACAATGTGTTTCCGGAACTGGTGGAGCCGACGGTAGCTGGGATGGTGGCCGGTATGCAGGCGCGGCACGTACTTCCCGATAGGCGCTTCGCGCACCGGGTAAAAGTGCTGCGGATTCATGACCCTGAGGGCCAGGAGTGCGACGTTGGCCTGATCGACGCGGTGCTGCTGGCAAACGACCATGTAGGCAACATGCTGCCGTTCGACCCGGGGCGCCTGCGGCGCCTGGTACTGACGCGCGCGGAACCGGATGCAATCGGCATGTCGCCGATCGGCGGTTATCTGGATCCGGTGTACGGTGAAGACGACGCGGCGCTCGAGGTCTCCATTGGCGACGGGCCGCCGTTGTGTGTGCCGCTCTCCCCCGGCCTGTTCCGGAAGGTCTGTGTTTCCGACGTCCAACGCGTGCCGCTGGACGGTGACGTTGCGTTCACGGGGCCGGGTGTGCTGGCACTGGACGGCGATCGAGATCACAAACTCGTGGCGGGCGCGCGGTGGCGGGTACGGGTTGCGCGCGACGGTCCCTGGCGGCTCGACGTATCCGCGGTCATGCGCTGGGCGGCAGCGCAAGGCGTCATTGCGCGAGGACCAGGAGTGTCATGACACCTACACCCTATGATACGGGTCTGGAACCCAACGCAGCCAACCATCAACCGCTGACGCCGTTGGGGTTTCTGGAACGCGCCGCGAGCGTGTTTCCGGAACAGGTCGCGATCATCCACGGTGCGCAGCGGTTCAACTACCGGGAGTTCTACGCGCGGTGCCGGCGGCTGGCCTCTTCGCTCAATGCGTTCGGGCTCGGCCGGGGTGACACGGTATCGGTAATGCTAGCCAACACGCCGGCGATGCTCGAAGCACACTACGGCGTGCCGATGGCGGGTTGCGTGTTGCACTCGATCAACACGCGACTCGATGCCGCGGTGGTTGCGTTCCAACTGGAGCATGCAGAGAGTCGGGTGCTGATCACAGACCGGGAGTTCTCCGCCACCGTCCAGGAGGCGCTGTCCGCGGCCAGCGTGAAACCGCTGGTGATCGACTACGATGATCCGGAGTTTCCGCAGCAGGGTTCGCTGCTTGGCGGAATGGAGTACGAAACCTTCCTCGATCGGGGCGATCCGGATTTTTCCTGGCTGCGGCCGCGCGACGAGTGGGACGCAATCTCGTTGAACTACACGTCGGGTACCACCGGTAACCCGAAGGGAGTGGTGTATCACCACCGCGGCGCTTACCTGCTGGGGCAGGGCAACGTGCTTTCGGCGAGTATGCCCAAGGGCGCCGTCTACCTGTGGACGCTGCCGATGTTTCACTGCAATGGCTGGTGCTTTCCGTGGACGCTGTCGGTGATTGCCGGTACCCACGTCTGCTTGAGGTGGGTCCGGCAACAGCCGATCTGGGATGCGCTTGCGGAGCATCGGGTTACACATCTGTGTGGTGCGCCGATTGTGATGAGCACGATTCTGGCGGCGCCGGATGATGTGCGCCGTACGCTGGAGCAGCCGGTAACGTTCATGACGGCCGCGGCGCCACCGCCGGAAGCGGTGCTTGCGGATATGAAGTCAGCGGGGTTCGACGTTACGCATCTGTATGGGCTGACAGAAACCTATGGTCCGGCCGTGGTGAATGAATGGCATGACGGATGGAACGAGCTGCCGGACGGAGAACAGGCCGCGCTCAAGAGCCGCCAGGGCGTGCGGTACGCGAGCCTCGAAGAGTTAGCCGTGCTCGACCCGGAGACGATGAAACCGGTTCCTAGGGATGGCGAAACACTCGGTGAAGTGATGTTCCGCGGGAACATAGTGATGAAGGGCTACCTGAAAAATCCCGGCGCGACGACGGAAGCCTTCGAGGGCGGTTGGTTTCACTCGGGCGATCTCGCGGTTGTGCATCCGGACGGCTATGTTCAGCTGCGCGACCGCTCCAAGGACATCATCATCTCCGGCGGGGAGAACATCTCGTCGATCGAGATCGAGGACGTGCTGTACAAGCACCCGGGGATCGCAACCGCCGCGGTGGTGGCGATGCCGCACGCGCGCTGGGGTGAGACCCCATGCGCCTTTGTAGAGGTGAACGACGCCGGGGCCGAGTTGGACGAGGCGGCCGTTGTTGCCTGGTGCAAAAAGCATCTGGCCGGTTTCAAGGTACCCCGAAAGGTGGTGTTCGAGGAGGTGCCCAAGACATCCACAGGAAAGATTCAGAAGTTCGCGTTGCGCGCCCGGGTGGGAACGTTGGGGTCAGAGTAAAGGGACAGATCAAAGGGACAGAGTTTTGACTCTGTGCCTTTGTTCTACGCCTTTGATCTGTCCCTTTACTCTGACCCCATCGTTCTATCATTCAACACACCCAGCACGTGCACGATGCTCAAGCACCACGCGCTCACGATGAAAACCAGTACGCCGAAACCTGCGAACATGAACATCCAGCGCCAACCGGGGCCGTTGAAGAGCGCGGGATTCGACAGGTAGACGAGCCCGAAGCCTGTGACCAGCACGGCGCAGGCAGCAAGAGTGATTCTAAGTTTCTGGCCCAGCGTTCGGGGTTCGAAAGGTCCGAACAGCCAATGGATCGGCATCGACAGGAGCCAGAACGCGAGCGACAGCCAACCCCAAACTCGCAGAGCCAGGGCCTCGAGTCCTCTCCCGTCGAGCTCCAGCCTACCGTCGTCTGTCGCCTGATTTTGCATGAACGTAACGAAGGCATCGCCGATGACGGGAAGGCCGGCGATCCACAGCATGGTGTGCTCCAGATACCCCCAGAATGCTTCCTCGTTGGTCGTGACAAACATTGCCAGAAGAACCAGTAGGGCGACGCCCCAAACCAACAGCATCGGCGTGAGCTGCGTCCAGCGCACGTAGTCGATCACGAGCGATGCGAATAGCCTTACGGGGCTGGGCTGGGTCAAACCGGAGTGCTCAGCCCTGGTCTGCGGATGCGCGCGGTGTCTCCAGTTCAGCCAGTTTGGCTGCCATGTCCTCAGCCGACGTGGCCGGTTTGACGTCGCGGTCGATTGCCGCGATACGTCCGTCCGGGTCGATATAGAACGTGTGCCGCGCGGCGTAACCGCGATCCGTGAGCACACCATAGTCGGCTGCGGTTTCGCGAGTCGGATCGCTCAGCAATGGGAAGTCAGCGTTGGTTTCCGCGGCAAATCCCTGGTTGTCTTCCAGCGGATCGACGCTGGCCATGAAGTAACGTACGTCGAACGCGCGAATCAGGTGCCCATTCTGAGCAAGCGATTTGCATTCGATCGTGCAACCGCTCGTGTACGCCTTTGGAAACCAGGCAACCACCACGGTGGTGCCCCGGTAGTCCCGCAAATGGTGGATCTGGCCGTCGGTGCCGCGCAGTGCGAAATCGGGGGCGGCGTCGCCGACGTTCGGCGGGGGTGTCGCGTCCGCAGCCCAGCTTTCAGCTGGGGCGGCAAGACAAGCGACGAGGCAGGCTAGCAACACGGGGAATGGTTTCATGGCGTGACCTCGACGTGTTCCGGATAAGCATCAAGGTTAACTCAGATCGGTGAGAACCAGTATCATGCCGGCTCGCGCGCGGCTGGCCGCGTGCCGGTGTGTTCTGTGATAGGAGTCATCATGGTCGTAAAACCCCGGGTCCGAGGATTCATCTGCACCACCGCGCACCCGAGGGGTTGTGCTGAACACGTGCGGCGGCAGATCGAGTACGTGCGCGCGCAGCCGGCAGTGGACGCGTCGCTGAACAACGTGCTGGTTGTCGGCTGTTCCGGAGGCTACGGACTCGCCTCGCGCATCGTTGCGGCGTTCGGGTGTGGCGCAAAGACGCTCGGCATCTCGTTCGAAAAAGCGCCCACGGAAAAGAAAACGGCCACCTACGGCTGGTACAACAACCGCGCATTCGAGGCGGCCGCGGATCAGGCAGGCACGTATGCGCGCACGCTGGACGGTGACGCGTATTCCGACGAGATGAAAGCACAGGCAGTCGCTGCACTACGCGAAAATTTTGGCAAGGTGGATCTTCTCGTTTACAGCCTTGCATCCCCCGTGCGGGCGCACCCCCGCACGGGCGAGTTACACCGTTCCGCAATCAAGCCGTTGGGTGAGGCGGTACGCAGCAAATCGCTGAACGTTGGCACGGGCGAGGTGCACGAGGTAGCGCTGGAACCCGCGACGCCGGAAGAACAGGCGGCAACCGTACAGGTGATGGGTGGCGAAGACTGGGAGTTCTGGGTCAATGCGCTGCGCGAAGCAGATCTGCTGGCCGACGGATTCCGAACAGTGGCCTATACCTACGTTGGCAGCGAGCTTACGTGGCCGATCTACTGGCACGCGACGCTGGGTAAGGCGAAGGAGGACGTGGACCGCGCCGCGGCGTCGATCAATCGCGTGACGGCCGATGTGAACGGTCGAGCGCAGGTGGCAGCGCTGAAGGCGGTGGTGACGCAAGCGAGCACGGCCATTCCGGTGGTACCGCTGTATGCGTCTCTGCTGTTTCGGGTGATGAAGGATCAGGGTGTGCACGAGAATGTGATCGAACATATTCATCGGCTGTTTGCCACGCAGTTGGCGACGGGGGTGACGCAGCGGCTGGACGATGAAGGCCGAATACGCGTCGACGACGTGGAGCTGTCGGCACCGATTCAGAACGAGATGCGCAGCCGCTGGGCGGACGTGACCACCGAAAACCTGAATCAGTTGGGCGATCTCGACGGCTTCATGACCGACTTCATGCGCATCTTCGGATTCGAGTTCGACAACGTCGATTACGATGCCGACGTACCGCTGGACGAGGTAGGACCGTTAGCGATCGGCTGATTGGCCGTGGGCGGCCGAGGGCCGCTCTGTTTCCCCGAGCCATGGCAGTTTGGTGTCTTCGAACACCGCGACCGTTGGCGTATACATCTCGGGTGCATCGAGGCTGCCTACCGTCACATCCACATCGTCTGGTTTGTCGTGCAGCGTACACGTCAGGTGGGTGCCGCAATCGCCACAAAAATAGCGCTCGGCCTTTTCCGATGAGTTCAGTTGCCTCGGCGTGCCTTGCGTGTAGTTGAACGCCTTAGTGGGAACCACGATCCACGTTACAAACGGCGCTGCGCTGGTGCGCCGGCACATGCTGCAGTGGCAGTTTGCCGTGAGGTAGCTGCCGGCGTCGATCCGGTAGCGAACCGCACCGCAGAAACAACCGCCCTCGATCATGCACCGTCCCCGTATCCTGACTGGAGCATGGTGCCTGCAGCCTGTGGTCCGGACAAGGGGAGGAACCATCAGGGGCGCGCACTCACGAACACTTCCGCGATTTCGCCTCACGTCGACGACACGGCGCGCACACAGTGTCGTTATGGCTCTACGCAATCTCCACGTGAAGGCGCGCCCGTTCCGTTATTGGGGTTACGCATGGCTCGCGGTAATGATCGCGTTGGCCGGCTGGCAGACTACGCTTTGGCGCTGGCTCCCCCTCGTTGTGCTCGTCTGTGGCTGGCCCTTCGCGGCCGATGCCTTTCATCGCGGCCGTTTTGCCAGCGTGCGCTGGGTAGTCGTCGTACACGTCGCGGAAGCGGGTGTGCTTGGTGCGTTACTGGCGTTCGTGCCCCTGTCGCGGGTCAGTACCTGCCTGGTCGCAATCGTCGTCCTCGCCAGCACGGCCGCTCAGGCGGGCGTGCGGCTGGCGGTAACCTCCGCGCTCGCCTTCGGACTGGGCTGGTTGCTCGTCTATCGCATAGTCGGCATTCATCCCCCGGTTGCGTCCGCCGACGTCGACCTGGTCGGTCTGCTGCTGACCGGGTCGTTTGCGATCAGCTTAAGCTACGTGGGTTTCCGGCAAGCGCAGCGACTGCAGCGGGCGCGGGAACAGATTGCCGAGAAGAATGCGCTGCTGCAATCGGTCAGCCAGCGCTTCGCCCGATACCTTCCTGGCACGGTAAGCCGAGGCGTCTGGCGCGCGCCGGGAGAACCGATGCCGCTGGAACGGCGGTGGCTCACGGTTGCGTTCGTGGATCTGGCCGGCTTTACGGAGTTCGCCGCTCAGCAGGCGCCGGAACCTGTCGCGCTCGTGCTCAACGACTACTTCCATGCGATGGATCTGCTTGTTGAACGCTGGGGCGGTACGCTCGCCAAGGTGCTGGGCGATGGGGTGTTGTTGTATTTCGAGCCCTGCGATCCCGGGACACAGGATGTGAGCGCGCAGAACGCGGGTAAGGCCACACCGGGTAATGCGCGCGAAACGTCGGCTCTTGCCTGCATAGAAGTCAGTCGTCGGGCGGCTCCGGTGCTGGATGATCTGCGAGCTCGGTGGCGCGCCGCAGGTGTTCTGCCGGAACTCGCAACGCGGGTGGGCGTGGCATCGGGGTACTGCACCATTGGCGATTGGGGCGTGGAACGGCTGGATCACACAGTGATCGGTTCCGCGGTTAATCTGGCCGCGCGGTTGCAGGTGGCTGCGCCGGAATCCGGTGTGCTGGCGTGCCCGGTAACCGCGGCGTTGCTCAGGGATTGCTGTCGTTTCCGCGTGGTGCAGAAGGACGTAAAGGGGTTCGGCGGGCTGCGATTGCACGAATTGGTTGATCGTCCAGAGGTCTGCTAACCTGCGGCGCTTGCCGATTCACGACTGCGTGCGCTGATCGCGCTGCAGAAGTGCCGCCACTCGCCTGTTGAATCTGGAGCGAAGCTGTTGGAGCAGCTCAAAAACTTTGTTGCCGCCTGTTCGGGTCAACCGACGCCGCATACGCCTATCTGGCTGAATCGTCAGGCCGGCCGCTACATGCCGGAGTACCACGCGCTGAAGGGAGACATGGACAGCCTCGCGTTCTTCAAGAATCCGGAGAAAGCAGCGCAGGCGACGCTGGACGCACAGCGAATTCTGGGCGTGGACGCGGCGATCATGTTTGCTGATCTGCTTCCGATACTGGAGCCGATGGGGCTCGATCTTGCGTACCAGCCCGGCGTTGGTCCGGTGTTTGCGAATCCGATCCGCGACGCCGCAGCGGTAGCTGCGCTCGCCACGCCGCCGGCGGAGGAAGCCACCGGTTACATCACGGACACGGTGCGTTTCATTCTCGACGACCTGCCGTCCCACGTTGCGCTGATCGGTTTCGCCGGTGCGCCGTTC
Source organism: Candidatus Azotimanducaceae bacterium (assembly GCA_965216695.1). Classification (GTDB taxonomy): domain Bacteria; phylum Pseudomonadota; class Gammaproteobacteria; order Pseudomonadales; family Azotimanducaceae. The sequence continues at coordinate 2,859,710 of OZ244212.1, forward strand.
ACACTCGCTTCCTATGCCGTGGAGGGACGCGGTTCACGCAACTACGTGCATGTGAAGCGGCTGATGTACACACGCCCCGACCTCTGGCATGAGCTGCTTCGCAAACTCACCGATCAGCTTGCGGGGTACCTCCGGCAACAGATCACTGCCGGTGTGGACGCGGTGCAATTGTTCGATACGTGGGTGGGGTGCCTGTCGGTAGCAGACTTCCGTGTGTACGTAGCCCCGCACCTCGCCCGCCTTCTGGAAGCCATCCGTGGGCGTGTGCCCGTGATCTACTTCGGTACCGGCAATCAACATCTGTTGGACGACGTGGCCGATCTCGGTGTCGATGTGCTGGCGCTCGACTGGCGTACGCCGCTCGCGGCAACGTGGCAGCGCCTGGGCTGCACCGCGGTTCAGGGCAACATGGACCCCATTGCGTTGTGCGCCGACGCAGCGACGGTCGAACGCCAGGCCGCGATCGTGCTTGGAGAAGCCGGCGGCCGGCCGGGACACATCTTCAACCTCGGGCACGGGATAGTGCCGGAGACACCGGTAGACAACGTGAAGCGTCTCGTGGATTTCGTTCACGAAGAAAGTGCACGTGCAGCCAGCCAATAGCCGGAATCCGATCCGAGGAGTTCGGGGGCTGAGCGTCCCGGCTCAGCGGTCCTGGAGACTCTGACCCGTTGCGTCGTTTGTTTACGAAAGTGGTGTTCTGGAGCGCACTTTTGGTGTGCACCTACATGGCGCTCGCGAATCGGCCGCCAACGATGGGGATATCGCTCGACTTTACGTTCTACCACGCGTTGGCTTTCGGTTTCCTAACGGTGTCCCTGGGCGTCGCTCACTACCGCGGCGGCTGGCGCGGTCCTGCGTTGTGGATGATCGCGTACGGGATCGTTATCGAGGGGCTGCAGCTATGGATTCCGGAGCGCGCCGCGGAAGCGCTGGATCTGTTGTTGGACGGTGTGGGTATTGCCCTCGGCGTGCTGGTGCTGCATCGGCTCGGGGGTTGGCTGGTGCACACGCTGCATGGGTGCGCCGAAGACCGGGACCCGGGTGGAGCTGACAGCGCGCAGCACTAGCCCGATACTCGATCGGATGTCAGTAGTGTCTGTGAGCGCCAGACTACCCGGTATCCGTCGTCGTCAGCGCGCTGAAGCACGTAAACGTCTAGGCCGCTATCTTTCATGTGTTGTCGCTGATACCGATATTCGGTAACGAAGCGCATGTGGCACACGCCGGTTGCGCCGAAGTCGCGTGAGTTCATTGCCGTGATCTCGAACGCCACCAGTTCTGCGTAGTCGAGAAACTCGCGGTAGCTCTCAACGATCAGGTCCCGTCCATCCAGAGGTTCGCCGGCATCGGGAGGCAGAAGGATGGCCTGCGGGTGATACAACGTACGCACAGTGTCCAGGTCGCCGCGTTGCCACGCAGCGTTCAAATCTCTAATGGTCTGCTGAATGTCGCTCACGGATGGCTCCGGCGCGGTGCGGCAACCCGATGCATGATAAGCAGTCGACTGGGTCATGATACAGGCCAGGTCGCAAAATTGGTGCCTGGGGCAATGGGTCGCATAATTGCCGCACGTACAGAGGAGCGTGGCACGACGATGGCGAAGATTGCGGGCGGTGTGATCGACCTGATGATGGAAATCCCTACCGGTTCTGCCGGCATGGGCATGAAGCAGGCGAGAGCGCTCACGAAAGATCAGGGAACGGGCGAGTTTTCCCATCATCCGGCGCAATATCTGTTCAAAGACGCTGGCGATCGCATGTCCGTTGCGCAGGACCCGGACGCGATAGTCGCGATGATGGATCGCTTCGGGGTAGCCGCCGCGTTGATCGCGGTCAATCCGCGCAAACCGGACGGCGCTCTCGAACTGTTTGAACGCTACCCGACGCGCTTCATCGGGGAGGTGGGGGTAGACCCTAATCAGGGCATGAGATCCGTACGCGCGCTGGAGGCGACCGTAAAACTCCACAGGAATATTGTCGCTGCGTCTGCGGCGCCCTGCTTGCTCAATCCCCAGGTAGCGATTGACGATCGCAAGTTCTACCCGATCTATGCAAAGTGCTGCGAGCTGTCGATTCCAATCAACATGCTGGTGGGTGTGCCGGGACCGCGCGTACCGTATCGCTGCCAGCACCCCGGTCTGCTTGACGAGGTGGCCTACTTCTTTCCCGAACTCAACGTCGTGATGAGGCACGGTGGCGACCCGTGGACGGATCTTTGCGTGAAACTTCTACTTAAGTGGCCGAATCTCTACTACTCCACGTCGGCATGGGCGCCTAAACACTATCCACGGAACGTTCTGGAGTTCGCTAACAAGCGCGGTAGAGACAAAGTCCTTTTTGCAGGTTATTTTCCGGGCATATCGTACGAACGGATCTTCAACGAGATGGAAGCACTACCGCTCAGGGAGAATGTGTGGCAAAGCTTTCTGCGTGACAATGCGATGCGGGTGTACAAACTGGAAGGCATCGTTTCAAAAGCGTAGCCCAACGCAGCCCTAGGGGGACGGGGGTAGCCAGTGAAAGATTACGAGACCAAGGCGCTGGACGCTGATACGTGGCCCGCCTTCGCGCGCCTGGTCGAGGCCAACAACGGCGTGTGGGGTGGCTGCTGGTGTATGTGGTATCACGCAACGAACGGCAACGCCGATGACACGCCAGAAGACAGGCGTAAGGCGAAGGAATGCCGCGTTCGCGACGGGCGCGCGCATGCCGCGCTCGTTTTCGCCGGCGGGGAGTGCGTGGGCTGGTGCCAGTTCGGGTCGCCGGAGGAACTGCCGCGCATTCACAACCAGCGCGCCTATCTTGCAACCAACCCTGCGCTCCCCGACTGGCGTATCACCTGTTTCTTCGCGGGTAAGGGTCATCGCGGCAACGGCGTAGCGTCGGCTGCGCTGGCGGGTGCTCTCGCGCAGATCAAGAAGCTGGGTGGAGGACGCATCGAGGGTTACCCGGACAACACCGAGGGTAGAAAGGCGTCGCCGGCGTTTCTCTTCAACGGCGCGTTGTCTACGTTCGAGCGTCTCGGCTTCCAGCGTTCCCGGCAGATTGGCAAACATAAATGGGTAGTTACCCGGACTGTTCGGTAACTCGCGGCAACGTCACACGAAACGTCGTAGCAGTCACGTGAACGGCAGCATTCAAAAGCGGGAGAGTACCAGGCGCGGCTATCAGGTTGCGACCAAGGAGCTCGGTATTGCGGACGTACCCCTCGGGCGGCTGATTGCGCGTGTCGGTCCCTGTCGTCTTGGCAGAGAGCTACGGCCCATCACCACGACCTTCGCTGCGTTGTTGGAAGCCATCACGCATCAACAGCTCAGTACCAAAGCGGCAGCGACCATCTACGGGCGCGTTTGCGCGCTTGCGCCCGAACTCGATGCAGAGCAGTTCAGAGAGTTGGGTGACTCCGCGCTCAGAAATGCCGGTCTGTCACGCGCCAAGGTACTTGCGGTTCAGGACCTGGCTCGGCGCACATGCTCTGGCGAGGTGCCCACCATGGAAGCACTTCAGAAGATGGACAACGAAAGCATTGTCGAAAACCTTTCCAGAATACGTGGCATTGGGCGTTGGTCCGCAGAAATGTTGCTGATCTTTCGGCTCGGCCGGCTCGATGTGCTGCCGGTCCACGACTTAGGGGTTCAACGAGGGTTTGCGGCATCGTTTCGCAGGTCAAAAAAGCCCATCGCCCTGGCTTTGGAGGATCGCGGTGAACGGTGGCGACCGTACCGAAGCGTTGCGAGTTGGTATCTATGGCGCGCCGCTGAAATGAAGCGCTAGGGGCGCTCGCTCAGCATACTCCCAACTCTGAGAGCGCCGCACTCAGCTCGGTCGTGTTCGAAACGTGGAAACATCGCGCGTCTGATGCCCGCATGTCCGAGAGAATTTGCGGGCGCACAATTCTCGGAAAGTTCCAGATCAGGCGAACGAGACGCGGAATGATCAGAATTTCCGGGCAGTGCGCGGGTAATCCGGGGCGGCTGCGAAACAGGTACCGCCAATTGCGCTTCGCGCAGCGCCAATACGAAGTGGGGCGTGCGACGTCCAGGAAGATAACGACGTCTGCGGCCTTTCGCACGGTTTGGGATACGCCTTCGATAACCCAATCGGGTTCGCTGATGAGTGCCCGTTCGAGCGCTTCGCGCTGCTCGATCCGAGTCTTCTTCCAACCCGGGGACCAAACGATTTCATCCAGCCCCCGCACCGGCAGACCAAGTGACGCTCCCAGAGCGTCTGCCAGCGTTGATTTGCCGCTACCGGCGTTTCCGGTGATATGAATTCGACTCATCCGGACGCCCCGTGTGGCTTCACTCTCGTACAACTTCGTCGTCGCCGATGCGCTCGCCAATCATTAGATACCGAAAAACCGACGACCCCTGATTTTCTATGTAGTGAGGTAACGCCTGTCCTGCAGGAAAGCAGACATAGGATCCTTTCACCAAGCAGTGCGTCGAGCCGCCGAGGTGAAGCGTTGCGGTACCCTCCAATGCGTAGAGGTGCTCTTCTTCCCGCGTATGGTAGTGGGCGGGCCTGGTGTCGGATCCTGGCGGCAGCTCCAGAATCCCTACGCCAATTCTGGATACGCCACCTACATCGCAAAGTGCACGGCCTCGTATCTCCTGACTGGTACCCGCATACCAGACTGTCAGGTCGACATCGTTTTCATGGATGGGGTGTTTGGGTGTGGTTGCCATCTGGATGCCTCGTTGGTGGCGTGTGCGCACCATCGGGTGCGCCATTGCAATGCGAGCAATGTGTGTAGACCTGCTCCGATGTCCGTGCGCTGGTAGTATAGCGGCGACGACAGGAGGTGACGTATGCGTTGGGTGTGGCGTGGGTTGTTGGGTCTGATCGTGGTTGTCGTGGCTGTGTTCGGGATGCAGATCATTGCATCGGAAAGCGGCGAGGTGGTCGTGGTTCGTACGACGGATGCTCAAGGCGCGTCGCACGAAACACGGCTGTGGGTCGTGGACACCGAGGCGGGACAATGGCTCCGCTCCGGAGGCGGCGATGCGGGGTGGGCCAAGCGGATGCTCGAACATCCCCAAATCGTGATGAGCAGGGACGGCGTGGCGTCGACGTATATTGCCGAACCGGACGAAAGCGCCGCCCGAATGGTCAACCAGCTGATGCGAGAAAAGTACGGCTGGGCAGATCAGTTCATCGCTTTGATGATCGAGCGAGATGTGTCGCTGCCGTTCCGGCTGGTGCCAGAGGAATCCTGACATCTCTTTCAGTGGTTGCGCTGCTCACTCTTCCCTGCTCAAGTGCGACAACGTTGCTGCATTCTGTTCCCAGTTAGCGCCGTCGAACGGCTCCACCGTAATCCGCTCGGGCGAAGGGGTTATACAGCGCGCATTCACGTCAACGCCGTCCGGATTCGATCGCGGGATGTAGTACGGCCGAATACCGCAGCTGCTGCAGAAATAGTGCTGTGCGACGTGAGTGTTGAACGTATAGGTCGTTAGAGCCTCACGACCTTCGGTGAGCCTGAACCGGGATTTCGGGACGATCAGATGCAGATGACCACTCCGGAGGCACATCGAGCAGTTGCAGTCGTGGCACTCGAGCTCATCCGGTGCGTCCACTTCGAAGCGGACATTGCCGCAATGACAGGATCCCTTGTAGGTACGCACGGTTAGTGTCCTGAGGCGCCGTACGTCATACGGTGCCACGCATCTTCACATCGAGCCAATCGTGGAAGTGCTGCACACGACATTCGTCGTCATTCAACCACGCCTCGTTGAACCCACGCGACTGCATCCCCTTCTGAACATCCCGGATGAAGTGGATGTCCTGATCGATCGTGATCGTCATCGTCTTGCGACCTTCGATGATGTCATCCTGAGTGAACTCGTCGTGTTCTGGCCGATCCCATTGCTCGGGCAGCGCCTCTTTGTCCAGATTGAACGACAGATTCGCGCTGCCGCCCTTGGTTTGGGGAGGCATGCGCAGGCTTAACTTGTCCCAGTAGCACTTGTTGGGGTCGGTGGCATGCGGTCGCGTTCGCAGTAGCCACACTTCATCGGGCTGCAGTACCAGAATGGAGTTGGGAAACAGGTTGTACTGCACAATGTCGGAAAGCTGGTCATCGGTGAGGAGGTCATAGTTGTAACCAAGCTCGGCACCCTTCTCGCGTTTCATCCGTTGGATGTCGGCGCGAACGTCCAGTACTCTGCCGCGATAGTCGTCCTTGTTCATACCGAGCGCCTTCATCTGCGCCCACATTGTCGCCGGTACTTCGTCGGGAATCGGCAGACGGGTGTTCACGGTAAACCCGTCGATGAGAACGCGGGTGTGTCCGTTGTCGAACAACTCATTCACCGCGCGCGGGCAGTCAAAGATCAACTCGTGTTGCGGGTGGATATGCTCCACGTGGTACAGCTCGCCGAAGTTGTCGAATACCGCTTTCCAGTTGCAATCAAGATGTACGGTCTGATCCTCCACCAGACGCATGTCCTGCGGGCGGAAGGGTTCTACCAACGCTTTGATCGGCCCGAGAAATGCGTCGAGCGAAGGCGCTTGCGGATTCATACAAACCCATATGAAACCCGCCCAGGATTCCGCACGCACCGGCTTTAGTGACAGCTGGTCGCACGGCAGGCCCCGGCTGAATCGATCCGAGTCCGGTGCGTGCAGCAGACGCCCGTCGTTGGCGAACTGCCATGCGTGGTACGGGCAGGTGTAGCTCGCCATCGATCCGCGATCGGTCGAAAGCAGGCGTGCGCCCCGATGCTGGCACACGTTGTAGAAGGCATGGAGGTCGCCGGCGTCGGACCGCGTGACGATGACCGATTCGGGCTCCAGGTCGAACACGAAGAAATCGCCAGGTTCTGCGACATCCTGCGCCAAACCCGCAACGAGCCAGCTGTCGAACCACACCCGCTCCCGTTCCAGCGCCATGTATTCACGGCTGGTATAGCGTTCGGCCGTGATGGTGGCCGAATCGAGTTGCCTTGCTGGGTTAGTGGCCATAGCTACCTCCTCCGTATGAATTCTTGTGGCTCACGGATTCTACATCGTCGACCGCCACGGCTGGCACTCCAGAGAGTGCGTGGTATGGTTGCTGGTGCGCGTTGGGCAACAACCACGCACCAAACACCCCGCGGCAGAGAGGACATTCCATGGCATTCAACCTGACCCGACCCGCCGACCCGGACATTCCGCCTGGCGATGCCCGCTGTCCTGGACCGCAGACGCGGGACATCATTCTAAGTGACGCGGACGGTGCACCGGCGGCACTTACAGAGGCGAGTTATCGGTTCCTTGGCGACGAAGACATTCCTTACGAGCGCTACACGTCCGCACAATTTTTCGAGCGTGAACTGGACACAGTGTGGCGCAAGACCTGGCAGTGGGCGTGTCGCGAGGAGCACATTCCGAATCAAGGGGACTACTACACGTACGACGTTGGCCCCTACTCGACCCTGGTTGTGCGCGTTGCGCCTGATTCGATCAAAGCCTTTGTTAATGCGTGCCCGCATCGCGGGATGCAGTTCACCGACGCTGGAACATCAGGCAGCGGCAAGCAGTTCATCCGCTGTCCGTTTCACGGCATGTCCTGGAATCTCGACGGCTCGCTGCGGGAGATACCTTGCCGCTGGGATTTTCCACACATAAAAGACGAAGAATTCGGCCTGACTGAGATCCCATGCGACACCTGGGGTGGTTTCGTGTTCATCAACCTGGATAAGCACTGCGAGTCGCTTGCTGACTATCTGGGCGTGCTGCCGGAGCATTTCAGAACCTGGAAACTCGAAGACCGATTCGTGGAGATGCACACTCGAAAGGTTCTGCCGGGCAACTGGAAGATGTGTATCGAAGCCTTTCTGGAGGCGTACCACGTGTTGGCGACGCACCCGGAAGGGTTGCATACCTCGGGCGACGCGAACTGCGACTACGATGTTTTCGGTAAACACGTAACCCGGTTCGTGCACACGATCGGCTATCCGAGCCCGCATGTGGCCTCGGAGGTGGACGAACGCAAACTGTTTGCGAATCTGGGCCGCAATCCGTACGAGTTGCCCGATGGGGTCGGCGCGCGCCAGCGCCACGCCGATCTGCTGAGGCAGGAACTTGGGCGTGAGTGGGACGTGGACCTATCCGGGTTGTCCAACAGTGAGATGCTGGACTCGATCGAGTATCACGTGTTCCCGAATGCAATGTTCTTTCCGGGCATCAACATCCGGCTCATCTATCGCTTCCGCCCGATCGATGTTGACCATACGTTGCACGAGATTCTGCTGCTGCGACCAGTGCCGGAGAACGGGCCACGGCCGAAACCGGCCGAGCCGATCGATCTCGCCATCGAGGACTCGTATTACAAGGCGGACGAGATGTCGGCGGGTGGCTTTGCGCTGGCAATGGTGCTCGATCAGGACACCGAAAACTTTCATCGCCAGCGCGCCGGTATCAAGGCTGCGCAGCGTTCTGGTGCGAAGCTGGGTGCCACGCTCGGTAACTATCAGGAAGTGCGGGTACGCCGGCTACACCAGACGGTGGATGAGTATATGTAGGGGGGGTTGTTCATGGATTCCAGAGGCGTCGTGCTGAAGCAGCGACCGGTTGGTATGCCGAACCGGGACGATTTCGACATTGTGTCCAACTCGGTTCCCGAGCCGGGAACGGGCGAAGTGACGGTTCGCAACGTGTGCATGAGTGTGGATCCGTATATGCGTGGCCGCATGGTGGACCGCAAATCCTACGTGCCGCCGTTCCAGATCGGCGAGGTGCTCACGGGCGGCGCGATCGGTCGCGTGGTTGCATCCAACGCGCAGGATTTCGCCGAGGGCGACTTCGTGCAGCACAACTACGGCTGGCGGCAGGCGTTCACCTGCGCGGCGCGTGAGTTGGCGCAACTCGGCGATCTCGCTGCGCCGCCGTCGGCGTACCTAGGCGTACTGGGCATGCCGGGCATGACAGCGTACGTAGGACTCCTGGGTGCGGCGCAGTTGCAGGATGACGAGACGGTGTTTGTGTCCGGTGCAGCCGGTGCCGTGGGCAGCGTTGCGGGCCAGATCGCGAAGATTCGCGGCTGCCGTGTGCTCGGCAGCGCGGGCGGCGCGGACAAGGTAGCGTGGTTGGGCGAACTCGGCTTCGACCATGCGTTCGATTACCACGAAGGGCGCATTCTCGATCATCTGCGCGAAGGCGCACCGGATGGCCTAGACGTGTACTTCGACAACGTCGGCGGTGACCACCTGGAAGCTGCGCTCTTTCATATGCGACCAATGGGGCGCATTGCGTTGTGCGGCGCCATCTCGCAGTACAACAACACGACACCCGCTCCGGGGCCGGTGAATCTGTCGTTGGCGATTGGTTTAGGTCTTACGCTGAAGGGATTTATCGTCTCTCATTACAATCACATGGCCGACGACTTCAGACGCGAGATGGAAGGCTGGGTCAACGCGGGCCGGATATCCTACAGAGAGACTGTGTTCGACGGCATCGACGCGGCGCCGGATGCGTTCATTGGGCTGTTCACGGGTGCGAATACCGGCAAAATGATCGTTAATCTAGCACCCTGATACAGAGAACTCATAGGCAGGAACGAGCGCGTCCACCGCGGCCGGTTGCGTTGCGCTCTAGCCGGCGTCACGATATCTGCTAAGGTCGATGCTCGCAAAGGGCGACGATTATGACGAAACAGTGTGAAGTCTATCTGGTGGCCGGGGGTAGATTCCACGACATAGCTTTCGCGCGGCTGGAGTTGCTGAAGCTCATGGCCGAACTGGATGATCTCCACGTGCATGTGGGTTCTGACTTTGAAAACATCGATCGCATCCTTGCCTCCGATTTTCTCGTAACGTACACCTGTGACGTGCGCCCAACTCGGCGTCAACAAACCGCGTTAGCCTCATTCCTTGAACGCGGCGGTCGTTGGTTTGCGCTTCATGGCACGAATTCATTACTGGATTTCGACACCAGCGAGGGTCCGATCGAAGCGTATGGCGTGACGATCCCTGGCGTGCCGTATGCGCCGGATTTGGCGCCTGACTACATGGCTCTTCTGGGAACGCGTTTTGTGACGCATCCGCCGATTCAAGAGTTTCGTGTAACCGTCGCTAAACCGGCGCATCCCTTACTTCGTGGAATCCAAGATTTCACAGCCGAAGACGAGCCGTATTGCTGTGAGATTGTCGGCGAGATTGAGGTACTGCTGGAATCTCGATACAGCCCCACGACGATGTCCGAGTTACCGGACGGATGGGATGACCCGGATCGCCAGCATCCGCAGATGTACTTGAGAGAGTATGGACAAGGTGAAGTACTGTATCTAACGCTTGGTCACTGCTGCGGACGCTTTGATATGCAACCGATTATGGACGAGTGCGATATCGTTAGATGCAGTTGGGATCTGCCTGTGTACTATGAGTTGCTTCGTCGAGGCATCAGGTGGGGTTCCCGCGCTACCAACGATTGAGCAACCTTCGCGAATCATTGGCAGTACGCGTTAGCTTCGACTATAGACCGCCTTGGCGAATCGGGTCGGTGCCGTCCCAGTTGTAAGCGGCCTCACGAACGCTCCGCTGGAACGCCAAGAACGAGTCGCTACGCTCCCACAATTCAGTGAAATGACCGAGCGCTGCTACCGTGTCCAGATAGACGAGATCAGTGCCTGCGATACTACATGCGAATGCAACGTCGTAACCTAATTCCTTATAGCGTCTTATTGCAGAGTCATAGTCTTTTGGCATGATGCCGACGTGGTGTACACCGGTCTTTCCAGCGTCTAGAAACTCGCGATAAACCGACGGACGATTGTCTTCGCAGTAGATTAGCTCTATCTGGGTATCTCCCGAGTTAGCTACAGCCAAGGTTACATCTATATTGGAGGGCTGCTCGCGGTACACTTGATTTTCCAACTTGGCGTGCTCGAACACGAAGAATGGTCCTGCCTGGACTACGTCTACCCAATAGCTGAGCGCAACGTCCATATTTTCTACGACGTATGCAATCTGACTAACCGAACCCAATGGCGGCGGTGCCACTTTCTGCGCCATGACTATAGTTCTTTTTCCAAGTAGTAGTCCCACGGCAAGAGGTTGTGAGTATCCACGTTGCCGGCGATGAAGTCGTCGACAGTCTTGTGGAAATGGCGCAGCCGAAGCTCCTGGTCGCTCAGTATCATTCCTTTGAATGAATCGGATGCCACACCGGCCTGCATCGTCGGCATGTTGGACCCATCCTGTGCCAGTACATTCGCCAGAATAGGGTCGAAGGTACCTTCAAATACGTCGGCGTAGTTGTCGCCCGGCGCGTGACGGTGCACTTTGCACGGCGGCCGCTCTGGACGCGGGGAGCCGGGCGGTAAATGGCTGATAATAAAGAAATCATAGTAGCACTTGGCTGGATCGGTAGCGTGGGGTCGATACCGGAACACGGCGCCGCCATCGGGCGTTTGGGTAAAGGTGGTGTTCGGGAAGAATGTATAGTGATATTGATGCACCAGTTGCTCGTCGTTCATATTTTTGAACGGCAGGTGTGTTGTTTCCTGGCTAGACCGACGTCTTTGGATTTCCGCCAGGTGTACATCCTTTGCGGCGCATTCGGGTGCGTCGCTTTTTCTATTGGCCCACGCGCCCCAGTTGCCCATCATGTGCTTGCGCAAAGGCGTGAGAGATTCGCGATCTTCCACTACTTCGCTAACGGTTCGGTTCCAATTGAGCATCCGGGAGTGGATGCCCCACAGCTCGATGGGAATGTCGTGGCCTTCGCCAAACTGAACCATGTCAGGGTGGAGCGCCGTAAAGTGATAGCTCTCGTTGAAGGCGTCTACCGCATGTTTCCAATTGCCATCCCACTCGAAGGTTTGAACATCCATCAAATGCCACTTTTCAAACTCGTAGGTTTCTAAGTGGGTACCGATTTCCCCGAGGTATTCTCGCAATGAGCAGGCGTTCAGATCCATGTTGAAGAATAGCCACCCACCCCACGAATCTACTTTTACCGGGGTCATAGCTAGATCTTCTGCTGGTACACCATTGTCGAACTGGCGGAAGAACTCTGGTGCCGCTACCGATTTTAGTGAGCCGTCAACGTTCCATTGCCAACCGTGAAATGGACAGGTAAACGCATCAAGAATGCCGCTGTCGGTGATACATAGGCGATTGCCCCGATGTTGACACACGTTGTAGAAGCCGCGGATCTCACCGTCCTCTCCCATCACGAATAAGAAGGATTCCTTGCCGAGTTCGTGCACGAAGAAGCAACCAGGCTCTTCGAAATCATCGACCCGAGTCACAAGCTGCCAAGTCTTGGTCCAAATGTGGTCCCACTCAGCTTGCATGAATTCCTTAGTCAGATAACGCGCGCCCTCCAGACGTTCGAGCCCCAGATCTGCATTGGTGGCTCGTGGGAGGAACGGTGGCGCTTTAAACTGACCGGTGGTTGGATTGTCTCGTTGTAGGAATTCGGCTTCTACCAGAGGCATGTCGACTCTCCCTCCCAGAAAAGTAGTTGAGAAACAGGAATATACTCATACGGCGCGCCTTATGCTGCAAGGAAATTCGCACCCGGTGTTGGCTGCGTTGTCGATCCGCACGATATCTGCTTATATCGGTCGTTAGCTCAGGGGAACTTCAGGGGACAACGATGGGAAAGCTCACGCTCGAAGATCTTGCCGACCTCGTCTCTGCATTAACCGACTGCGGGCTCGGGATTGCCGACACCGCTACAAATGGCCTCGATTTCGCGCCGCCGGACAGCGTGCTCGGACAGGTTGGTGCGGGTATCGGCGCTGGGTTCGCGCTGGTAGGCATTGGCATCGCCGGATCAAAGTTCTATCAGGAGCGCCAGAAACTTAAATCAGGTGAGCCACCCGCCAATGCGTTGCTTGCTGGCGCTTCTGGTTCCAACAAGCACACCAAGCACTTTCTATTGGAACGTATCAACAAGGACTTCGCCGGTGCGAGCGCTTCCGCGGCAGGATCAGCGGTGTCCGCAGTGTCGCAGGTGAACGTCCTCGGGGCGATCAAGAATGCATCCTCGCTAGCCACTACAAGTATGCACCTTCACAAGCTGGAAGGTATGAGGGGAAAGCTTACCAACGCGTCGAAGGAGGTGATGCACACGGTGATCGAAACCAAACGCATCAAGGCGGGCGGACGCGCGGGCGCGCTCGCAAGCGACCTGATTCCCTCTGCCGTGCCTGCTGCGGGCGCCGTTGTCGGCACCGCCGCAGCGGTGGCTACGGCCATCATGCGTATGAACAAGGAAAGCCAGTGGATTCTGGCCGCAAAAACCCTCCATTGCGAAGCGCACAACAATCGGTCGGGGCCTGAATTCGCAATCGCCCGTGAACTACTGACCCAACGGGGGATCAGCGCGGTAGGCAGCAAACTCGGCATTCCGGGTTTCGGTGCCAAACGCGCCAAGACCGTGGACTATATGAAAGAACCCGCTGGGTGGCTCGTCCTGCTGGATAAGATCTCGGCCGCGTAGCCAATCGCTGGTCTACGCCAGGACCTCTTCAGCCGAATGCTCCTGGCTTACGCCAGCTGCTCTGTGAACTTGGCTTCCATCCGCAGATAGCTCGGCAATCCGCCGGGAACGTGTTCGAAGATACCGGACCACTCATCCGACCCGAACACCTTACCCATGGTGTCGTTGCGTTGGTCCAGAGTATCCCAACCCAGAATCCAGGTGATGTTTGCGCTACCCAACTGATCCATTTCTTCGCCCGTGACTTCAACAGGCGCGTCGGTGTTCACCCAGAAACCGATCAGGTTCAGGTTCTCTTTGATGTAGGGCAGCGCTTGGTCGCTGGCCCATCGCTTATACGCCTCGAAGTGTTCTGGCTTGAAGTAGTAGTTGCGGATTTCGTAGATCATGTGTCCCGTCCCCTTATGGTTGATTGTCTTCGATCGGATCTATTCGTTCGGTGTGAGTCTAGCAGCCCGCAAAGAAACAGGTGCTATCGGTCGCGCTGCAGCAGGTCCGCCAGCATCGTCTCCTGCGCTTCAAGCCCCAACAATACGCGCCCGGCATCGGTAATGTGATGTTCAGCGACGGTCAGGTGCTGGCGTACGACGCGGACATCGCGTGCGGCCCGTTCCAGCGGCGAGTCTGCGGTGTTGGCGTCGGTGCCGGCGGCGTTGCACAAACGGTCCACCTGTTCGCACGCAACCTGAACCGCGCGCGAGCATGCGGCCTGGTGCAGCGCCTGCTGGCGTGGCGAAACGGACTCGCGTCGTACCACCGCCTGCCAGATCTCGTCGGTAAGCGTCAGCACGCGGCCGCGGCTCGCCGCCAGATCCGTCTCGGCAATTGCAATGGTTCGATGCAGATCGCTGCGCTGCACGAACGGCTGGCGCGAGAGTCTGGCCGGTTTACGTTTCGCGAGCGCATACAGCTCGTCGAGCGCTGATTGAGCGATGCCGGTTGCAACTGCCACCTTGTTGTACGCGAGGCGCGCACCGGTGGGATAACGCAGCAATGGGTCGTCGCTGGTAACAGCGCCGATTGGCGCAACGATGCGGGCGTCGGGTACCAGGGCACCGCTCACGCGTACATCGTGCGAACCGGACCCGCGCATGCCGCCGACGTGCCAGGTATCTAGGATCTCGAAATCCGGCAACGGAATCATGGCGTAGTATCGACGCTTGTTAACGGGTGCGTCGTTTTCCCAGATCTGAACGGTTGCGCCGAACACCTGCGCGTTGTGGCAGCCGGATACGAACTGCCAGCGGCCCGATACCCGGTAGCCGCCGTCCACGCGCTCGGCCTTGCCCGCATTGGCGGTGGAGCTGCACAACACAACGTTTGGATCGGCAATCAGATCCATACAGTCGTACATGCCCGGTGCAAGCAGTCCGAAGGTTTCGATACCGATCATCAGGTTCCAGCCCGCGCTACCGTCGGCACGCGCGATGGTTTCGATCGTTTCGATCTGTGTCAGCGGGTCGGCCCCTTCGCCACCGATGTCGGCCGGCATTGCGATACGGAAGAGACCATCGCGTGCGAACGCGCTTGCGATGTCCGCACTCAGGTGGCGTTGTGCGTTACTTTTATTGGCGTCGGCGGCAACCAGGTCCGTGAGCGCTTGGGCGCGGGCAACGGCAGACTGTGCGTGTGAGGACATCACTCCGCGAGCACCCCGCGCATCGTGAACAACGCGCGCAGTTCCACGCCGCATTCGGCCAGCGCCTCTGAGCCTGACGATTCGCGGTCGATCACGCAGATGGCCGTGTCCGAAAACACGTTGTCTGCATGTAACTTCTTGATGGCGTCGAGCAGCGCGCCGCCGGTGGAAACCACGTCCTCGATCAGTACTGTGCCTTTACTCGGCAGGTCGGCGCCCTCCGCGTAACGACATGTGCCGTACGCTTTTGCCTCCTTGCGAATGAATGCGCACGGCAAGCCGGTCAGCTGACTGAGTACGGTAACGAGCGGAATACCGCCCATTTCGAGACCTGCGAGAACACGGGTGTTGGAAGGTACCAGCGGTTGCATGGCCGACCCGATGTCGCGGAGCAACCCCGGGTCGGCTTCGAACCGGTACTTGTCGAAGTATTGATTGCTCCGCTGCCCGGAACGCAGGGTGAAGGTGCCGTTCAGTAGCGACACCGCTCGGATGCGGCCGGCGAGAGATTCAGAGTTTGTCATCCGGCGATCACGGCCAGCTGAGAATCCCGGCAGGTCAGTTGAAACGAACCCGGCGCGGCGAAGGTGTGCTCGACCGCATCGGGGATGCAATCCGGGCAATCCTGCGATTCGCAACGACCGTCGACGTCCAAAGACGAACGGCACACGCCTATGATCTCGTAGCGTCCGGTTTCCAGATGAACGATGCTCGTCACGGTTGGTACCAGGTACACGGGATTGTCGTTGCGGGCCAGGGCCGTCACGGTTACGGCGCCGTCGGGACCGCAGGTGTCCTGCGCGATTGCGAGCGTCACCTCGCTTGCGGCCAGCGTGAACTCGCGGGCGTCGGTGTCGTCGAGATTTGCGCAGGCGGTGCAGAGTACGGACAGCAGGGTCAGTTTGGCTAACGCAGACATCTGCCTGCGCCGGTCAGCATGCATGGTCATCGGGACCTTTCTCCTTCTGTAACGCGACACCCTGTTCGATCAGCTCCGCGAGCACGTCCGGGTCGACGTCGCTCAGCCGGTTTATGTACAGACAGGATTTGCCGATCTTGTGTTTACCCAGCCGGGTTAGCAGTTCCGCGTGAGGTTCGAACCCGCCCATCACGTAGAGCGTTAGGCTCTGTTTTCTGGGGGACACGCCGGTTAAAAACCACTCGCCCTCGCGACCGCTCTCGTAGCGGTAGGGCTGACAACCGAAGCCGACGATGCTCGTGCCCCACATCCTGGGTGCTTCGCCCGTGATGGTCCGCATCAGCTGCACGACGGTGCGGCAATCCTCCCGGCGGCTACGGTTGTCGACAGAGTCTATGAAGCGGTCGACGTCGCGGTCATTGCGTACGGTCTTTACCTGCGCCTTCGCCATCCGTGTCTTTCCTTGCTCGTTCGAACTGAAATGCTTCCGGCGCCATCGCCGGAAACCGTACGAACAGATCGTAGTTTCGCAGAAACTCCGCCGGTACGTCGCCTGGCGCGGGCAGGGTTATCGTCTGGTGCGGAACCAGCCAGTCGATGTCCGGATGGACGCAATGGCCGTTGTAGCCCGGTATCGAGTAGCAGAGCGGGCCGTGGTATTGGATTGGTTTGCCGTGGTACGTCAGCGTGAATGCCGTTTTGCCGTGCTGCTCCTGGAGGTCCAGCGTGAACCGGGCCAGTTCGGCCGGGTCTACCGCAGGCGGCAGCAGGGCGGTTGCGAGCACCGCCGCGGCCAGATCAGCCAGCGTCATCGTTCACAAACTCTATGCGCAGTGACACCACGTCGGCGATGCGGTTGCGGATCGCGTCGTCGTCGACGCGTCCGTCTACGGCGTTCAGTCCATAGTATTCCGCGTCACCCGGGTGTTCTGAGAGGAAACGCTTCAACGCGTCGAAGATCGCTTCTTCACCGTTCATCAATGCGCTCGCGCGGCCGCTTCGCCATTGCCGGCGGATCAGAATGTGCACTGGCATCGGCGCGCGGAAATTGGGCCACCAGCCGGTGTCTTTGGTAGTGAAGCACTGTATGGCGCCGTCGCGCTCGCTGTAGCGCAGGGGTACGTACCTTGGGGCGCCGGACTTTACGCCGTTGAAATTCAGAACCGCGAACGAGTCGCTCATCAACGCGTGTGCGGGAGAGTTCAGTATCC
This sequence comes from Candidatus Azotimanducaceae bacterium, assembly GCA_965216695.1. Taxonomy (GTDB): domain Bacteria; phylum Pseudomonadota; class Gammaproteobacteria; order Pseudomonadales; family Azotimanducaceae. The sequence goes on from OZ244212.1 coordinate 2,876,918, forward strand.
ACCGCACGATTCGATTGATTGCGGGGAATACCGCTTCGGGTATGCGCATGGTTGCCTCGTTCAAGACCGCCGACTTGTCATCGGCTCAGGGTCGTTCAGCGATTATACCGAGGCGTTGATCAGGCCGAGAAGTACATGCACGAACGCCGCGGGAATCACCAAAGCCACGATCAGCAGCACGGTCGCTATTGCCATCAGCAACCGGCCCTTACGGAGGGAGGCCGTACCCGTAATGATCGGAGTATCTCGTATCACCTTGTAGCCGTTGGGCGGGAAGCGCCTGCTGCTAACGATGGCGCGCGCGAAGTGAAGAAAGTAGCCGCTTACCACCAACAGCGGCAACGCGAGGAGATACGCAATCCCGTAGAGTGACACTGGGTCTGGATGTTCGATGGAAGCGGCAAGCCAGTTTTCCCAGGCAGGCCGTGACACTTCCAGTGCATACACTGCGAGTACTCCAGCCACGCCGGAGATTGTAATGATCCAGAATGCGCGACGCCGTGCCGCCGGGTCGGCGCGCTGAACGGCTTCCGGATCGGTGGATTTGGTCATGGCATAGACCTCTTGTAGAGGGGGTCAGGCGCGCACCTCGGCTTCGGCTTCTATCTCCACGAGCCAGTCCGGGTCGATCAGACGTTGTACAGCGACCATGGTCGCCACCGGTTCCGTTTCGGCAAACACGTTGCCGTGTACTTTGCCTACCGCGCGCCAGTCGTCGATGCGCGTGAGGAACATACGGGTACGCACCACGTCTGTAGTGTCGCCGCCCAACGCGCGGATCGCCTGGACGATGATCTCCAGGCAACGCGATGCCTGAAGGCCGGGGTCGCCGACGCCCACGGTAGTGCCATCGTCGCCGATTGGCGCCGTACCGGCCACCAGAATGCGGTTGCCTTCCCGTCGGGCGCGGCAGAAACCGAATCGGGTCTCAAACGGGCTGCCCGAATACACCCGAGACGGGTCCTCACGCACGTTGAAAACCGGCCAACGCCTCCGGTTGGCGGTCGATAGGCATCTCGAAGTCCGACGGAGCGATGTCGGAACCGAGCAACACGGCGTAACCATCACTGCGTTCTGCGTGCAGGGTCCCGGCCGGGATGTGCACCCGCATGCCGGGAACAACCTGGTGTACGGTGGCGTCCTCGTCGTTTTGGTCCGGGTCGCGTATGGCAAGGCTCAGCTCGCCCGAAACGAGGTATAGCGTGGCGTCGAAATTGTGCCAGTGCATCGCTCCGTTTACCGACTCGATGTCGAAGCGGGTGGTATGTGGGTGCGACTGCTGCGCAAGCCGGTCTGCTTCGTCTGAATCTGCGAAGCGGTCGTGCTCAATTGCAAACTGGGATAGCGCCATGGTTCACCTGTTATCCGGCACGCCAGAGCATAAGTAAGCGCAATGAAAGAAACAACACGACGGCAAGCGCTACGAGCAGCACCGCGCCGAGCAGCCAGTACGCTGCCCGCGCAATGCGGGTGCGGAGGTTCCACGAGGCGGGCGGCATGCCGTGGCCCGGAATACGGCGGAAGGTCGTGGCGAAGGTTGCGAGCGTTGCGCCCCATAGAAGGCCGGTTAGACTCGGCAGCAGCCAGCCGTCGTCGATGTTGGGTGCTGCTTCCAGGACGGCCAGTGCGAACAACGCCGCGCACACGGCAGCCAATAATGCCGCCAGCCAGCGAATGGGTGCGAGCATGCGCGCCAGCCGGTGCAGTTTATCGAGCATGGGCAATGGAATGGACGAGTGTGTCCCAACGGCCGCGTTCGAATACGGTGATCGATCCTTCCGCAGGCCGGCGGTGATCGTAGGCGAGACCCAGGCCCAACGAAATCCGGAATCGCGCCGCATTTACGGCGTCTGGGGCTCCATCTAGCCAGTCGAACACAGATAGAACCCCAATCCCGTTGATTTCACACGCGCCGGGGTCGGGGATCGTGATCTCGACGACTCGGTCTGCGACGAGGCGATAGATCGTGTCTGCGTACAGCAGTTCCAGTTCACCGGTGTAGTTTTGCGCGCTGCGATCCGGTTCGCCAAGTGTTTCCAGCAATGCCGCATGAGACATTCCGAACGTTATCGAACCCACTGAAGTGTGTGAGCGGATGTGAATCAACGGGCATCCGGCAGGTCGCGAAGTTCGCTTGTAACGAACTCGCGGATGGCGGCCATGAGCTCTGCATCGCGCGCGGCATCGAATGGGGGCGCCGCCTCCCAGTCATAGAACCACACGGGCTTGGTTCGCAGTGATTCCGGTTCGTCGTCGTAACGGGGGAACATGTGCAGGTGCAATGCGGGTTCCAGATTGCCGAGCATCTCGTAGTTGATGCGTACTGCGTCCGTTACCGCCAGCAGCGCATCGCCGACAACGCTGGCTTCGCTCAGAAAGCGCTGTCGCGCATCCATCGTCATCGCGTTCAGGTCCGGTACCACGGGATCCGGCAGCAGCAGCGAATAGCCGCGCACAAACTGGACGTCTCCCAGCACAACCCAACCGCTCGACACGCGACAGATAGTTTTGGGATTGGTACCGGCCCGGCACTGGCGGACGCGTTCGTGGATCAGCGTGGGCATGGTCGATTCGCTGCAGTCGCTTCATGGATCAGTATAGATCACCGGGCGCGGCCGGCCCGTTCGCCGAGTTTTATGTTTCGCACGCCGATCGCTCGAGCAGCGTCGAATGCGGCAATGACGGCTTGCGTCGAGGTGTTGGGATCCGGCAACACCACCACGTCCGATTCCGGCCGTTGTGCGGTGATGCGGGCCAGGTGGTTGCCTAAAGCGCGCACGTCCGCCATTCGGCCGTCGATCCGGAAACCGTCGCGCCCGTCTATCGCTACGACAATCGGCGCGTTGGTTGGCGGAATGGGTGGCTGTGTTTCGGGTTCAGGCGGACTCAGGTCCAGGCCGGTTTCTTTAATGAACGTGGCGGACACCACGAAGAAGATCAGCAGTATGAACACGACGTCCAGCATCGGTGTGAGATCGATTCCGCGGTCGCTGGGTCTGGAGTCGCTGGGTCTGGAGTAGGAGCGGCGCATATCTAATTCTCCGGCGTTCCCGTTTGATCCCGATTGATGAAATATGCTAAAAAAGCAGCATATGCTAAATTATTAGCATTTGCCAGCGATCCAGGCGGTACACTGCGCGGCATGCAATCCAACGAAACGCTCAGATGATCCTGCGCCGTGCGGCACGGGCCGTGGTGGTAACGCCTCGCGAGGAGGTACTTTTGATTCAGGCGCGGGTCCCGGACACGGGCCGGGTAGTCTGGGTTACGCCGGGTGGTGGTTTGGAACCAGGCGAGGACGCGCCGGCCGCGGCGCGACGCGAGCTCGGGGAAGAGACCGGATACCTGGGGCCGGCTGATCTGCAGGGACCGATCTGGCTGCGCCGCCACAAGTTTGTGTACCTGGGAAACTGGTACGATCAGCGCGAGTCGTTTTTTCTTCTGCGATGCGCACGCTTCGATCCGGATAACTCCGCAAACCCTGCGCAACCGGAACGGGACTCGTTCATGAATTTTCGTTGGTGGGACGTAGGCGACATTCGATCGAGCGACGCAAACTTCGTACCGGGCCGGATGGGCCAACTGCTCACCAATGTGCTCGAAAACGGCGTGCCCCACCAGCCTGTAGAGATCGGCCGATAACTCGCGGTACGGGGTCTGTGCGAAACGCGCGGTAGGCTATACTCCGGGTTCACGGTTAGGTGGGATGAAACACATGCTTACGTGGGCTGATGTCGTACGATTTGCAAACGAAGGCAATCCCGAGCCGGATCGCCGCGTTGAAAAGTCACCTTCAGAGTGGCGCGCAGCGTTGACGCCGGATCAGTTCTTCGTGACGCGGGAAAAAGGCACCGAGCGTGCGTTCAGCTCAGACATGTGCAGTCTGTTCGAACCGGGCGAATATGGTTGTGTCTGTTGTGGCGCTGATCTGTTTGATTCGAACACCAAGTTCGAGTCATCGACAGGCTGGCCGTCGTTCGATCAGCCCGTTCAGGAAAACGCCGTCGCGTATCACATGGATCATTCGCATGGCATGACCCGCGTCGAAACCACCTGCAGCGTGTGCGATGCACATCTCGGACACGTGTTTCCCGACGGCCCACCGCCCAGCGGTTTACGTTACTGCATGAACGCCCTAGCGCTCGAAAAACGCGCGCAGAATGACGCGAACGAGCTCACCGGATAACTCAGCGGTCGCTGCGCAATTCGCGCCAGCGTGATACCCCCTCGCTCTTACCTTCACCTGCGCCGGTAAGCCAGTGCCAGCGCAGTTGCAGAATGGTTTCGTCCTCTACTTCTCGAAGCGCCACGTCGGCCAGACCGGCAAGCAGGTCGCCGTCGGTTGTGAGCGCGTGATACGCCATCTTGGTGCCCGAGGCGCCGATATGCACGATCGCGTGACCGGCCTGAATGTTTCCGCCGCTGTAGGCGGCCGAAAACGGGTCGGTATCCGGGCCGAACCGCATAACCGTGCCGGGTTTGGCGTAGCCGCCGTCGTTGTCGATCAGCTCAAAGGTCCGGTTCGTCAGTCGCATCAGCGAGAATCCTTTTTGTTGCGCCGGCAATCGTGACATTCGACGGCTACGGCGTCGACATGTCCTTTGGCTTCCTCGTAGTACCACTTCTGATCGTCGGCAAGCCAGATCTCGGTCTTGCCGCAGACGCGGCACGTGAACGGGCGGTCGATGTAGAACTCGGGAATGTCGCCGTAAGTATTGATATGTGTCAACTTGGCGGGATCCGCGGCTACGGCACAAGGATGATTGCGTTGCTGTTCGGGGTGCAGCGTTGCCAGCCGGTCTGCCTCACGCAGCTCCTTGCGCGTGGGGTTGCGGCTACGCCGCCGCCGATGCTTCCACGAGTGCGACGTCATCGTTAACGCCAGTGTGTGAGCGCGGCCCGCACGATCATGAACCACAGCGCCGCTGATGAAACTGCGTATAAGCCGAAGCGCAGCATTACAATGTTCACGGTGCAGTGCACGGCGCTATGCAACACGCGAAATCCCGCGAATATCCAGGCGGCTAACAGATGGATTTCGTCCACCTCCGCTACCACGAACAGGTAGCCGCACACGAAATAGAACAGCACCGGCAGTTCGAACAGATTTTTCAGGTTATGCGACGGATTGGCCACGTGCGGTGGTGAAAGACGTTCAAATTCCGCCGGTGTCAGTTGATCGGGCGTGAGCTGACTCTGCGTAATGAACGGAATGCGCCGCGCGTACATGTAAAGCCAGACCGCGAGTGTGAGCAGCATAACCACGAAGGCCGGTGAGAAAATTGCGTGCTGGTCGCTCACAGGTTTCTCGTATCGTGATGACGTGCGTCGGTTGGCGCATGGTGTTCGTCGCGCCTGAAACGCCTGATGTGGATTACCGCAGCCATTCGAATGCCTCGTTTAAACGTGCCTGGGCGTCGCTGTGCCACCCTTCGCCGTGGGCAATCATTACACGATCAACGGTCCAGGCGTCGATCGTTTGCGCAAACGCTGCGGCGGTACGGCGGTCGAAGGTGGACCAGCGTATCAGTCTGGGAACACCGCCGTTGGGGTGGGCCACCTGATCGAAGCGGGCAAACAGGCGCCCGAACAGCGAAAAGGAAGACGTTGGCAGGTTCACGAGCAGATCGGTGAAGATGGCGCTGCGGGTCGGTCGATGGAAGAACGCCACTTCGTTGAGAATGCGATTGCCTTGAAACACGGCCTGGTCGATCGTGTCGCGCCACAACGGTGGTGCGGTGGCGCTGAGCGTTTCCTGGAACGACAGATCCGGCCGTTTCTCCTGCAAGCCGGGCGCGGCAAAACACTGTGCGTCCGGGAATCTTGTCGTCCACTGATCCACGTATAGATGGTGGAAGCGATTTGGGCACACGATTGCCGCGACCTCGCCGATGTCCCGTAGCTGATGCTCAACTGAGTCGCTGAGCGCTACCGGCGAGTGGATCCACAGGCGCGAATCGTTCAGACGGATAATGGTTGCGCGGGTAGGAAACGGGATGCCCGCGAAGCGGATGGTGTCGCCCGCCAATGTCCAGAGATTCTCCGCCACGGATTCCAGCGTTTGCATGGCCGAATGGTGATCCAGCGGACACGTTGCGTCACGCACATTTTATATTTAGCATATGGGCTAAATAACTGTTCGTTAATCAAGCGTTTGTGCGCAACTGGGAGTCGGGCTGTGCCGGAAACCGTGATTTGTCACTACCGGGTTGCTCCCGGAAACGAAGAGGCCTTCGAACGGCTGTTGGCCGAGCACTGGCCAACGCTCGATCGCCTGCAGCTCGTTGAGTCGCCCGGTACGGTTGTTTACCGGGGCGTGGAAGAGGTGACGAACAGACCGATATATTTCGAGATTTTTCACTGGCGCGACGGCGCGGTGGAACGGGCCCACGAACATCCGCAGGTGATGCAGGTTTGGGAGCGCATGGATCAGCTGTGCGAAGCGCGGGGAGAGCGGCCGAATATGGAGTTCCCGCAAGTATCGCGCGTCGATGTCTGAACCGGGGAACGCCCGCGGAGGCATCGATGACCTCGAGCAGGCGGACGCGATCTTCGGCGCACTTGCGCATCCGGCACGACGGCAGATCCTGCTGTCGGTACACATCCGCCGCGAAGCCACCGCGGGCGAGATTGCTTCCCGCTTTCAATGCAGCTGGCCCACGGTGAGCCGACATCTCGGCGTTCTCTCGGGTGTGGGATTGTTGGAGGTGCGCCGGTGTGGACGGCAACGCGTGTACCAGTGCAACGCTGGTTTACTGAGCGCAGTGCTGACGCAGTGGGCCAGGTATTTTGACGAAAGTGCATCGTCCGGTGCGGTGTCGCCTGGTGCGAGCTGAAAAACGCGTGCTGCTACACCCCGGTTCCCGTTTCCAGAGGAGAGCCCGCTGAATGCCAGCTTCTTCGATCGTTGACCGACTACGCGAACGCATGCCGGATTCGATCAAAAATGTTAGCCGGCCACTGCGCCGCGGCGCCCGGCAGATGCAGATCCGCCTGCGGGTGTACGATCCGCGCAGTCGGATCGAGCCGTCTTTTCTGATCATTGGTGCGATGAAAGCGGGGACGACGTCTCTATTCCGGTATCTCTGCGAGCACCCTCAGATCGCTGCGCCGGCGGTCAAGGAAATCGAGTACTTCGACTTCAACTGGGCCCGGGGCGAGGCCTGGTACCGCGCGCATTTTCCGCTAAAGGCGCGCAATGGAGGCAACGTTGTATCGGGTGAAGCTTCGCCGGGCTATCTCGTGCATCCTCGGGCCGCCGCGCGGACGGCGGGTCTGTTACCGGGTGCTAGGATCATTGTGTTACTGCGAGATCCGGTGCAGCGTGCCATATCGCACTATTTTCACGAGCGGCGTATCGGTCTGGAGACGCGTTCGGTCGACGCGGCGCTACGATCGGCCGAAGCGACCACACCGTTTTTGATCCCCTACGGATATGAACGCGCTTGGCATCGGGCGCACTACGCTGCCGACAACGGGCGCCGCGCGCACCCTGAATTGCTCCAACGCTGGCCGGTCCATCTGGCGTACGTGGATGTAGGCCGCTATGCCGATCATCTGCCTGCATGGTTCGACGCGTTCGGGCGCTCGCGAGTGCTGGTGCTGTCGAGCGAGCAACTTTTTGCAGAACCTCTTGCTACACTCAATCGCGCACTCGCGTTCCTCAATCTTTCACTAACGGATCGTTCGGATCTGCGCGCTCACAATGCGGGCACCTACTCGAGACCGGTCGATGACGCAACGATTGCCTATCTGGAGCAGATCTTTCGTGAACCAAACCAACGGCTCTACGAATTGCTAGGGGAAGACTTGGGCTGGTAACTGCTCGCCGAACGTGCAGATGGCGACCCGCTCAGTTGTCGTTTTTGGAATGAAAGTGTGCCAGCGGATGCGCGGGTCGCGTGTAACGCGTCTTCATGCGCTTGGCCACGTCGTAGAAACCGGGACACACCTGCGCAATCAACTCGGCGCCCACGCGCAGCGTGTTCCAGCTGACGAACCACCACAACGCGAGGTGCATTCTGCAGCGCAGACGTTCGCCGAGCGTGTGGCAGTGGGTCGATACCGCCTGGCAGTAGTCTCGGTACAAGCGTAGTGTGTTCAGACCAATGGCATCGCGGACGTTCAGCTGCCGCTCGGCGAAGCGTTGGCTCGGCTTGATTGCGCGCACGGCTCGGGCCGAGTGCTCCCTATTCCAGAAAAGCGGTTCCGCGATGTTGGCGAATGCACCAATGAGCGAGAGCTCGGCAAGCATCGCCCGGTCGCTGCCGTAGTAGTTGCCTTCCAACCGACGACTGCGTCGCAACGCTTCGATACGCATCAGGCCGAACATCTCGCTGCATATGTGCTGATTGAGGATCAGTGATGCGAAACGCCGGCTCGGGCGAGCGGACTCCGACCCCGACAGTCCGCTGTCATACACGACAAGCTGGCGGTTTTCGTGATCGATAATTTTCGTGAGAGAGTGGCACAGGATTACGTCTGGATTCGCATCCAGAACGGCGACGCATTTGGCAATGCACTCGGGGTCCATCAGGTCATCATGTGCTACCCATCTGAAGTACTCGCCTGTGGCGAGATCCACGGTAAGGTTGAAATTCATGTCGGGGCCGACGTTTTTCTCGTTTCGGTGGTATTTCACTCTCGCGTCTGTCGCCACGTACTCCGCGCAGATTTTCGCGGTACCGTCGGTTGATGCATTGTCGCTGATCAGTACTTCGAGGTTGCGATACGTTTGCCCAAGAACCGAATCCAACGCCTGTCGTAGATAGTTCTCGCCGTTGTAGACCGGCAAGCCGATGCTGACCTTGGGTGTTGCGCCCGCTGCCATGATCATCCCTTTACCGTCGGCCGGATGTGGAGGTCGGTTACCTCCGCATCCCGCGGCAGTGTTACGGCAGCAACCACCGCCTGGGCAACGCTCTCGGGCTGTAGCAGTTTTTCTGGCGAATAGGCCGTACCTGCTTCCTGGAACAGGCGTTCCTGAAGCGGCGTTGCGCATTTTCCGACATACAGGCTCAGCACTCGAATGCCTGATGGATTGAGTTCCGCGCGAAGACAATCCGCAATTCCACGTAGGGCGTGCTTTGTGGCCGAATACTGTGCCGCGTCGGCTCTAGGATTGTGCACAATCGAGGAGTTGACGAATACGATGTCGCCCTGCGTGTGGAGCAACGCTGGTAACAGACGTTGAGTCAGCCGATAGGGTGCAAGAACATTTGCGTTGACCTGGTCTGTCAGATCGTTGGCAGCGGCGCTCTCGGTGTGTGCGAGACGGATGATGCCGGCGCAGTGTATGAGTATGTCGAGCCGGTCGAATCGCCGGCTAATTACATCAGCCAGTTGTTCCGGCGCCTCTGCAGTGGCGAGATCCACCGCAGCGGTTACGGCCTGTTTTCCGGCGGCATGGGCGACCGCGTCGAGCCGGTTCTGGTCTCGGCCCGACAAGCAGACGGACGCACCGCGAGCTGCCATCGCCAACGCGATGGCTCTGCCGATTCCGCTACTCGCGCCTGTCACCAGGACGACGCGATCGTCCATTGGATCACTGCCTGCGAGCCCACTCATTGAATGCACACGCCCCTTAGTACCAAGGTTCAATCTATCATAATTGGTGTGCATCGCAGCTGGTTGTACGGCGATTACTACAAGGCCTTTACATCGGCTACAAACGGAGACTGGCGTGGAAAAATTCGGGTTACTAAACTAGTCACTCGGGTGGAAAGCGCCGATGGATTGAACAACTGTGGCTGATTTGAGTCGATGCCGATTCTGCGATGCGGAACTGCATCATTCGTTCGTAGATTTGGGTGTGTCGCCTTTGTGCCAGACCCACATCACGCAAGATGCGTTGAATCGTATGGAGCCGTTCTATCCTCTTCACGCGAAGGTGTGCTCCGATTGCATGCTCGTTCAACTCGACCAGTACGTTACCGCGTCCGACATCTTCGAGGAGTATGCCTACTTCTCATCGTATTCCGATTCGTGGGTCGAGCACGCTCGCCGGTTTGTGGATATGGCCGTTGACCGATTCGATTTGGACAGCGGCAGCTTCGTCGTCGAAATTGCCAGCAACGACGGCTACCTACTCCAACATGTTGTCGCCCGGCGCATCGAGTGTCTGGGCGTGGAGCCGGCCGCGAATGTTGCAGAGGTGGCGCGGGATAAAGGAATAGACACGCAGAGCGTTTTCTTTGGTGCTGAAACGGCACGGTCCATTCGCGACGCTCGACGGCCAGCCGACCTGATTGTGGGTAACAACGTGCTCGCTCACGTACCGGATTTGAACGACTTCGTTTCTGGCTTGAAGCGCTTGCTGGCCGACGACGGCGTTATATCCATGGAGTTTCCGCACCTCATGCAGCTTATGGATCAGGCGCAATTCGACACGATCTACCATGAGCACTTCTCGTATTTTTCGTTTCTGACCGTAAATCGGATTTTCCGCCAACATGGGCTCGTGATCTTCGACGTGGAACAGTTACCGACCCACGGAGGTTCGCTGCGAATTTTTGCGCAGCATGACAATGCGCGACGCTCGCTTACGGCCGCGGTTGACGCCCTGCTTGCGGAAGAGCGTGCCCGCGGTCTGGATCAGTTGCAGACGTATGGTTCGTTTCAGGCGCAGGTGAACCGGATCAAACGTGAACTATTGCTATTCCTTCTGCAGGCAAAACGCGAAGGCAAACAGATTGTTGGATATGGAGCGCCCGGTAAGGGGAATACGCTGCTGAACTATTGCGGGATCGGCCCGGACATCGTCGACTATACGGTGGACCGCAATCCATATAAGCAAGGCAAGTACACGCCGGGCGCGCGTATTCCTATTCTTCCGCCGGAGCAGATCGCCCAAACCCAACCCGACTACGTGCTTGTGTTGCCGTGGAACTTGAAAGAAGAGATCTGCACGGCCCATGCGTATATCGCAGACTGGGGTGGACAATTCGTTATTCCGATTCCCGAAGTGCAGATTCTGGATACCAGCTCAGACCTGGCCATCTGCTCTCCGGGCCACGGCTAGGTGCCAGGAGAATCATGGTCATGAAGGTTCTGGTAACTGGTACCGACGGATACATCGGCGCAGTATTGGCGGTACGGCTGATGAACGAAGGCCACGAGGTTGTGGGACTCGACACCGGTTTCTACCGTGGTGGGTGGCTATTCAACGACCCCACATCTCTCGATCGGTCTCCTCAATCGTTGTGCGTAGACGTGCGGAAGGTTGAAGCGCACCACCTCGCTGGGTTTGACGCTGTGGTTCATCTGGCGGAATTGTCGAACGATCCGCTTGGTGAATCCAACCGGGATGTAACGTTTGACATCAATCACCAGGGATCTCTACGCATTGCCGAGATGGCAAAGCGGGCGGGCGTTTCCCGGTTCGTATATACGTCCTCGTGCAGCGTTTACGGTGTGGCGAGCGAACCTGTTGTGGATGAGACGTCTGCGGTCAATCCGCAGACCGCCTATGCGGAGTGCAAAGTGCTCGTGGAGCGCGACGTTGGCGCGATGGCGTCGCCGGAGTTCGCGCCGGTATTTCTGAGGAATGCTACCGCCTATGGCGCATCTCCGCGCATGCGTTTCGACATTGTTCTGAACAACCTGTGTGGACTTGCGTGGACGACAGGCGAGATCGCGATGACGAGCGATGGCACGCCGTGGCGACCCATCGTGCACATCGATGACATATGTACGGCTATCAGCTGCGCGCTGGTAGCACCCACGGAAACGGTGTCAGGTGAGGTGTTCAACGTGGGGTGCAACGAAGAGAATTACCGGGTGCGCGAGATTGCGGAGACGGTTAAGGCGGTGTTCCCCGAATGCGAATTGACCTTTGGTCCAAGCGGCGGCGACAATCGCAGCTATCGGGTGAACTTCGACAAAATTCATCGTCAGCTGCCTAATTTCAGCTGCCGTTGGACCGTACGTGATGGAGCACAACAACTGCGCTCGGTGTTCGAGCGTATTGCGCTCTCGAAAGAACAGTTCGAAGCGGCCCCCTACACACGCCTTTCCTGTCTCCATCATCTCCTGCAAACGGGACAGATAGACGACGACTACTACTGGAACCGTGCGTGGACTGTGAACGAATCTCACTGAACGACGCCTGTGTGGTGCGGTTTCCTCCGCACCAGGACGCGAGGGGCTTCTTCACGCGGATCCGTTGCGCTACGGAGTTTGCAGCGCACGGCCTGCCAACGAACTTTGTGCAGGCAAATCTTTCCTACAACGCGGAGGCGGCGACCTTCCGTGGCCTGCACTATCAGATTCCACCTTCTAAGGAAGGCAAACTCGTACGCTGCGTACGGGGCGCGATTGACGACATCATTGTCGATATCCGACCACACTCCGATACGTTTCTTAAACACGAGTGGGTGCACCTCGCGGCAGACGGGTTTCACGCGCTGTACGTTCCCCCGGGATTTGCGCACGGTTTCATTACGGCGACGGACGATGCGACGATTCTCTACGACATGACGGATACGTACGCGCCGGATCTGGCCCGTGGCATTCGATGGGACGATCCGGCGCTTGGAATATCGCTGCCTAGAAACATCGCCGTGGTGAATCCGCGGGACACCGAATATCCGGATCTGGACACCTCGGATCTTGAGTGTTTTCGAACGGGGCAGCCGCATGCCTAGCGCGCAACCGATGATGCCGCTCATCCATCAGCTCTACCCGCTGTGCCGTAGCATCACGGGCGACGGGGTGCGCGAAACGCTCGAGATCGTCTCGCAGCGATTGCCTCTCGACGTTCACGAAGTTCCGAGCGGTACCCGGGTGTTCGACTGGCAGGTGCCGGATGAATGGACGATACGCGATGCGTTCATTGAAGACACCACCGGCAAGCGGGTGATTGATTTCAATGAACACAATCTGCATGTGTTGAACTACAGTGCGCCGGTAGACGCAATGCTCAGCCGCACTGAACTGGACGAGCATCTCCACTCGGTGCCGGAACATCCGGACTGGATTCCTTATCGAACGTCATACTACGCACGCAACTGGGGTTTCTGCTTAAGCCAACGGCAACGCGATGCGCTGCAGGATTCGGATTACCGGGTACGGATCGATTCGAGCCTTGCGCCCGGGAGTCTGACCTATGCCGAGTGCGTGGTACCCGGCAGTAGTACGCGCGAAGTTGTTTTGTACACGCACATCTGTCACCCATCGCTGTGTAACGACAACCTGAGTGGTATAGCAGTAACGGCCGCTCTGGGCGCCGCGCTACGCGAACGGTCGACGCTGCGGTACACCTACCGTCTGGTATTCGCGCCGGGAACGATTGGCTCCATTACGTGGCTCAGCCGCAATCAGGCGGAACTGGATCGCATAGCGCACGGACTGGTGCTGGGGTTGCTTGGAGACGATGCACCTCATACCTACAAAGGTACGCGGTCCGGAGGTGCCGAGATCGACAGAGTTGCAGCGTACGTTCTGAACCGGCGTTCTCAAAGCAACCGCATCGTGGACTTCAGCCCGTATGGGTACGACGAGCGCCAGTTCGGCTCGCCTGGCATCGATCTGCCGGTGGGCCGGCTGACTCGGTCGGTTAACGGAGGCTACCCGGAGTATCACACGTCAGCAGACGATCTCGATCTCGTCTCGGAAGAACGGCTACAGGAATCTCTGGATCTTGCGATGGAGATCGTGGACTGCCTCGAACAAAACCGGTATTACCGCAATCTGGAACCCTATTGCGAGCCGCAATTAGGTAAGCGTGGGCTGTATCGTGACACCGGCGGCGACGGTATCGCGGACCGGGAATCGGCAATGCTGTGGCTTCTGAATCAATCGGATGGCGGTGCGTCGGTTCTGGATATTGCGGAACGCTCCGGACTGTCCATGCGCGCGCTTGCTCAGGTGGCCGAACAACTCGTTGACGCCGGTTTGCTCGTTGAGGCCGATAATCGCACGGAATGCGAGGACGACGTGACATCCAAGAACTGAAATGCAAGAAGTAACATGAAAGTAGTACTGTTCTGTGGTGGCCTGGGAACGCGTCTGCGTGAACACTCGGACACCATTCCGAAACCGCTCGTGGATGTGGGGAACCGGCCGATCATCTGGAATCTGATGAAGTACTACGCCCACTTCGGGCACAAGGACTTCATTTTGTGCCTCGGTTACAAAGGCGAACTGATCAAGGAGTTTTTTCTCAACTACGACAGCTATCGTCATCGCGACTTTGTGATGCGTGAGGGTGGCAGTGTGGTCGAACCGGCGGAAAGCGACATCGCCGACTGGACGATCCGGTTCGTGGACACGGGCCTGCACTCCAACATCGGCCAGCGGCTCGTAGCGGTGAAGGAGTATCTGCGTGGCGAGGAAACGTTCCTTGCGAACTACTCGGATCAGCTGACGGATTTCCCGTTGCCAGGGATCATCGACTTCCATCGTCGTAGCGGCATGATTGCGTCGGTGCTCGGCGCGCGCTCCAACCTGTCGTTTCACCAGATTGGCATGGACGACGGCGGCGTGGTTCACCACATTGGCCCGGTCTCGGAGTCCGATTTCTGGATCAACGGCGGTTACATGGTGCTGCAACAGGAAATCTTCGACTTCATCGAGCCGGGTGACGAGCTGGTGGAAGCTCCGTTTCGCCGGTTGATCGCTCGTGACAAGCTCGGCTGTGTGCCGTGGTCCGGGTTCTACGCCACCATGGATACGTTGAAGGACAAGATTGTGTTCGACCGAATGCATGGCCGCGGGGATCGGCCATGGGAAGTCTGGCAGGATACAACCTAGCGTGCGCGGGTTCGACATCAGACTCGATGCGGTCGATATGCCGCGTATTCTTTGTCTCGGCGCGCACAGCGATGACATAGAGATTGGTGCGTCGGCAACCATTCTGGCGCTGGCTGACAAATACGCGCAGGCGCACGTCGACTGGGTTGTGTTCGGCGCGCATTCAATCCGCCGGCAGGAAGCTCGCGCCAGCGCAGAATACTGCACGCGGGGATTCGCGAAGGCTGACATCCGCGTGCTCGAGTACCGCGACGGTCACTTTCCGGCGCAGTTTGAAGCAATTAAGGCTGAATTCGAAAGCATCAAGCGCCGATGCGACCCGGACGTCATCTTCACGCACTATCGGGGCGACCTGCATCAGGATCACGCGTTGATATCCGACCTCACCTGGCAGACGTTTCGCAATCACGTCATCTTGGAGTACGAGATTGCGAAGTATGACGGTGATCTGGGCGTACCGAACGTTTTTAGCGCCGTATCGGACGTGCTGCATGATCGCAAGCTCGAGCTGTTGAGCCGCTTTTTCGAGTCGCAGCAATCGAAGGCGTGGTTTGCGCCGGAGGCGTTCTCGGCATTGATGCGCCTACGCGGAATTGAGTGCCAATCGCCGTCGGGATACGCGGAAGCGTTCTACGCGCGCAAGTTGCTGCTGGGACAGTAGGGGCGGCTGTCGCGCGGTGGAGCTGTAGGCTAGTTTCTGCGGACAAAGTAACCGGCGGTGCGCCAGCGGCCGTCAGATTCCAGAAACAGCGTGTGGGTTTCAATCACGTCCGTCCGGTTCTCGAACTCGGATCGATAGACGATCATCAAGTAGTCGCCCGGTGGGGAATTTTCCGGATCCACCTTCACGGACGCGGATTGCAGCACGCGAAGCTTGAGCTGACCCAGCGGTGCGCGAACCTCGCGGATTCGCGCCTGCCAATGCTCCTTGGTAACGGCTTTGCGAAATATGCTGGCGGCTGCGTCCCAGGATTGGTCGTACGTTCCGTCGTCCACCGCTTTCAGCCATTGCTGCGAGGCGGTTCGAGCGTCCTGTGCGATGTCGACCGATCCGCTACAACCACCCATCCAGAAACAAAGGAACAGGATCGCCACCGCGATCGGGCGGACTCCCTGCAGGGTGCTTTTCGGACAACAGTGACGGGAAGACGCGATCACGAATCGCGGCGCCGTTTGCCGACGCGTTCGTTGCCGCGCTTGAAGTTGCCGGTGGCTCGGGCCATCAGCCGCTGTAGCGCCGATGCGTCTGCGGATTCAGCATTGTTAAGGAATCTGACTGCATCCCGGCCTTTGAGTGTGGTGACGCAACGGTCGTGGTAATAAATGTCCACGCAATCGTCCTTACGCGCGACGTAACGGAAAACGGCGTCGTCGCCGGTGTGGGGAGGGGTGCGCATCGATCAGTCGAACGGAACGAAATAGACGCGTACGTTTGCCCACCAGATGTAGCCCGCCAACAGTAAGTAGCTGGTAATGGCAGAGAACATCCAGAATCCGCCGTGCAGGTACCACCCGGCTGTCAAGATCAATGCAGCAATCGCGAGCAACAGCGCGAAGCGCTGCCGGGTTTTGGTGGCATCGTCGACAGTGTATCGGTATGCGCATCGGGGGCATATGCGGTATGGCTGGAGCGACCATGGCTCTGCAAAGTCGGCGGCCTTCAGCGGTTCCCGGCACGACGGGCATATCAGGGGAGGGCGCATCATGAGGCGAGAGCGTCGATCAGCCAACTCAGCGGAGCATTCTACGCCAGATACTGCGGTGGGGTCAGGCCGCCTGCGGGGGTTGGTCCGACGGACGTCGGAAATGCGCCGACAGGGTGGTTGGTTCGGTTGTGGAATGGATCGGGTTGGGCAACGCCGCGTGCGCGACGGGCCAATACGTCAAATTAATTGCTTATATTGGATGCGACCGAAGTTGAATCCGCCTTCGCGCGGATCGAGTGCGAGATCCTTGATCTGGACGAGATTGCGCAACGCACGGTCCCGGACCTTTGGGTACGAAGATGGGGAGTGCAATCGTCGATCACCGGCGTCACACGTAACCACATTCGGTCGTTCGGCTAGTTCTCAACGCTCAATTCTTTGCGGAAATCCGCAACCGCCACACCAGGTATGTTGGAGGACACCCTTGATCGTTACCGTGTTAGTTGCGACTCGAGTGATAGTCACCAAGATGAGCGTCGTCATAGAAACTCTGGGGCGCGCGTATTGTCTTAACCACGGTTGAAGAATGCACGATGACTTCGACGGGGTACAACAGCCAACAGAGATGCACCATGGAAAGAGAACGTCGGGAAGGACTCCTTGAGAAGGCAAGGGTACGAATGGGGCCACATTTCGTACCGAACCAGGTTATGGGTCGTTTAAAAACCATAGGCTGTGCTGCCGTCGAAATTACTCAGAAGTGTAATCTTGATTGCACGCTTTGTTATCTGTCCGAACATTCTCAAAAGGTTCACGATATTCCCCTTGAAGAGGTGTACCGTCGCCTTGATATGGTCGTCGATCACTACGGAACTGGTGTACCTGTTCAGATTACCGGCGGCGACCCCACTTTGAGAAAACACGGCGAACTGCGAGATATCGTGGCTTATGCGAGCCACATTGGCCTGCATCCCGCGCTGTTCACCAACGGTATCGGGGCGAGTCGATCGTTACTCCAGCGTCTTGCCGAGGCTGGGCTGCGCGAAGTTGCCTTTCACGTCGATACCACCCAAAAGCGTAAGAACGCAACGACGGAATCCAGTTTGGACCCGCTGCGCGAAGAATATATTGCGCGCGCAAGCGGACTTGATCTAACTGTCGTGTTCAACACCACTGTTCATAAGGGTAACTTCGAGGAGATACCGAGCCTCGTTCGATTTTTCGTTGGGCATGCTGATCAGGTAGGCCTCGTCTCTTTTCAGCTTCAGGCGGAAACGGGCCGCGGAGCCTGGGGGTCGAGAGCACCTCTCATTACCCGCCAGAGTGTTAAGCAGCAGATCAACCGGGGCGTAGGTCTCGCGTTGCCCTGGGACATACTCCAGATCGGCCACCACGACTGCCACAGTTATGTCCCCACTCTTGTCGCGTCCAATCAAGTTATACCCGTACTCACGGACCAGAGCTTCTTCGAGCGCGTTATCAGCGAGTTCGCAAACATCAATTGGGACCGACATAGCTCACGAGCCACCGTTGTCTTCAAGGCACTTCTCGAGGTCTTCAAGCGGCCACAATACTGGGGTTTACTCGCCGGTCAGGGAGCCGTCTATGCCAGGTTGTTGGTGCCGCCGTTTCTGCGCGCATATGGGCGAGTGCATAAGCTCTCTTTTTTCGTTCAGAACTTCATGGACGCAGAGCACCTTGTTGACGATCGGGTGAAAGCTTGTTCTTTCATGGTAATGACCCCCTCTGGTCCCATGTCGATGTGCGAACACAACAAAGAGCGTGACCGGCACATCCTGACACCATTCGATGTCACGACTGCCGACGGAAGTGTGGTGCACTATGAACCTCTTGAGCGTTCCAGGATTGCGAAGGTAGATCGTTCCAATCGTATCCCGATGACTCAGATAAGTTAGGAAGATCCAATGTGGTCGTATACATTGAAGGAGTACATCTCGCGCGTGGTAGCCTTAGTTGTTATTGCGCTCACCTTACCCACTGTTGTTAACGCTGCATCAGAGACAATGAACCCTTACACAGCGACGCTCAGCGGCTGGGAAACGGTTTTAAACGAGTTTGTTGATGAGAAAGGCCGCGTGGACTTTCAGGGCGTTTCAGAAAACGACAGTGACCTAAATGCCTTCGTCGCGGCTATTGCGCAGGTGAGCCCAACAAGCCACCCTGAGCTTTTTCCGAATACTCAGCATGTAATCGCATACCACATTAACGCCTACAATGCGTTAGCGATGCATGGCGTACTGGAAAGAGGTATTCCAGCCGGATTCACGTCATTTACAAAGCGTGCGTCATTTTTTCGTTTCCGTGGGGTGGTAATCGGAGGTGAGAAAACCAACCTATACAAGTACGAGAATGCAGTCATACGCCCTCTAGGTGAGGCTCGAGTGCATTTCGCGCTCAATTGTATGGTCAAGAGCTGTCCTCGTTTGCCTATGACAGCGTTTCGCCCGGAAACGTTGGAGAAGCAGCTTCAGGAGGCGACTCTCGAGTTTTTTGCCAACCCAGCTCATCTAAGAGTTGATGATGAGAAAGAACTAGTGGAAGTATCTTCGATACTGAAGTTCTATACGGAAGATTTTGCCGAAAGCGGCAAGCGGCAGGATCTTATTCCGTACATAGAGCGCTATTCTAGCCGGGAGATACCCGCTATCTACAAAGTGCGCTACCTGAAGTACGACTGGCTTTTGAATACGCAACCGTGATCACAGGAAATACTGAACAAGCCAAGGGTAGGCGCAGAGGAAAGTAACTACCCGCCAGCGATAGTTGGGTACAGTCGCGTATCGTGTTTCACAATAACCCACGTGTTCACTAAGTCTGGGCCAAACCAGGTCTGCTTGAGGAGCACGCCAGTGAGTCGACTCCTAAACTTTGCCCCCGGCGTGTTACATTTGCGTTCCATATCGGGCTAGAGTGCGACACTCAAAGTATTCTACGGTCGATAGCTGGACGGGGGAGAGTAAATGGGATTCGAAACACTACGATCCGCAATTGAGCTTCCTTTTCCGACGGGAATCGTCCGTGTACTAGGGGAAGATCTTAATGACTTGTTTACATGGCCCGCTTTGCGTACGGGACGCTATTTGTTGCAACGTGACAACTGGTTTGTGAGCTACGTTCATCAAGAATCTCCAGATGAATTCAATGTCGGCATATCTGACGACCCAAGTATCGAAAACGGCCACGAGCTGATGGTTACTATCAAGCGAATGGACAACGATCTTTATCGCCTATCGTCCGTTCGTTGGTTTAGACAATCCACAAGGACTAGCTTTCCTGCTTATGCTTTGTTTCGATTTTACAGGCGAAGAGCGAACAGTAGCCCCGCTTTCACCGTTGAAATGATCTCCAATAGAGCCGGGGGTGAGAAAGGAGATTTCGCACTGATCAGCAAGGACGTTGTCAAGCTTATCGCCAGACGATACGCCGATACGAGCGATGTCTGGGAGCGGTCTTGGCACGGGTGAAACAGAGTTTGGTTTGATTACGAGCGCCACAAGGAGAAGGAGCAAACGAGATAGCATCTCGGCAATGAGTCCGACGGCTGCAAAAACATCGACCATTCATCAAGTCGCCCCGAGCCTCGCGCGCACCCCGGCGTTGGTGGGAATGTCGTAGACTACGATTCCAGACTTTGTGGAAAAAACTCTGCAGATTGTTCTAGTTCCCCACTCCTTAAGGAGTCTACAAGCGCTATGAATTCCGGTGTGAATGTGGAGGAAATTTGGGCCCAAACGACCTGTACGCCCTCAGATTTGAAATAGCCTGCCATATCGCGCTCACAGGTCCTCCAGAAATCTTCGTCGATCAAACCACCAACGAACTGCAGATAGGTCTTAAACCACATCATGGTCATGGCGCCGACATGATGAGTGAACATTGTAGATTCGACCGCGTTTAGCGAAGACGGATCAGCCATCCCTTTCAGCGTAATTTCCGTCAGTTCCCTATTCCCTGACATTCCATGCCCGTACTGAATGAACGAATTCATTGACTCACTCACAGTCGATAACTTTGTAAACTTCGTGCTCGAACGAATTTGTGTTGCCAAGTAGAGCAGCGAAACAACAACACCGGCGGCGCCGACGACCTCGCCGATGGCTCCTATTGCGTCCCAGTTCATCGCTTCCCCCTTACCTGTCGGAAGAATTGTCTAGCTTACACGCCACCACACGACGAACGAACGAAGCGGGCCGCAAACGGGCGCGTCAGAGGAGCAAAATTTTCTGAGTTCATGAGGACGAGACTCTCTCCTGTGCTGTTTCCGCGCGCGACTGATAGGTGTCTACGCTTTGATTGCGTCACTGTTCTGTTGAATCTCAATTGCCAGAAAGACGAAACCACCGATTACGCCTAGGTTTGCGATCAACGTGAGCCACTGATTGGGTCGATCCACGAGCTATCTCCTCTAAACAATAACAGGAGCGCACCGTAGAGAGTACCGATGTCCACGCTGGACCGGTTGTTGCCCTCAACTCTGGAACGTGAGCGGGGGCGTTCGAGAGCGCGATTCGGTGCACCAAACGGCGGAATTTTGCTGGAGCGTGATGGGAATATAATATGCGTATGCGGGCATTCAGCCATAACGGGTCAACTGTGGGCCGAGGGGAGTATCAGTGAATCTGGAATCACTAGGTAATCTCGGCGAATTCATCGCGTCGATTGCCACGCTCATAACACTCATCTATCTTGCCCTTCAGATAAAGCAGAACACCGCAGCAACGAAAATCAGCGCTAGTCAATCAATCATGTCTTCGCTAAACAATGCGCTGCAAGTTGCATCGTCCAGTCCGGATACTGCTCGAGCAACTGTGCTGGGGCAGACAGACTTCTCAAAGCTCTCGGATGACGAGAAAGCACAGTTTATGGTTTGGATGTTCTCTTGGTTCAGAACACTGGAACAGGCACACTTCTACTACACTCGTGGCTACCTGGACGAAGAGATCTGGCTTAGCCAAGTACGTCATCTGAATCAAGCTGTAAAAGCGGAGGGTGTACTGCTTTGGTGGGAATCGAGGCGGGCACTGTTTAGTGAGTCTTTCCAGAGATTGATTGAAACGGCGATGGCGAGCGAGCAACCAGTGCTGCATCCGCGCGATGTGATCAAGAAACTGTCCACGTAGCGGGTGACCGAAACGGCCAACTGCGTGTATTGATTTCTTGGCCTTTCAGGGGGTGTGCGACGAATCGATCGTTGGTTCTGGAGTTTGGTTGTTTTGGGAGACGCCTTCTCCATTACCTTCAAGCGCTCTCGCTCCCTGATACATCCGGTAGAACCATTGGCTGGTGTGATCACGCGGCGCACTATTCAGTCCTTCGTTCACGGCTCCCCAAAACGAAGCGTCTGTAAATCCCTGTCCGTTCTGCCTAGTTGTCTCAAACCACACCCTACCCATCGGATAGTTAAAGTACCTCACGAAGGCGTTTCGCGCCTGCAACCAGATTTGTTCCGAGATTCGGCCCTCGATGTATTCGGCGTATGCTTGCTGAGCGTTCGTTTGAGCGATGGACATGTATTTCCAGAACTGCACGAGCTCTCCCGGTGTTAGCGCTGTGGGATTGGTAATGGATTTGGCGAAAGCTTCGTAACCACTGTCGCCCATCAGGGCAACTTCAGCACTTGTGGCTCCGCCGCTTAGTGAGTGTTGCGACGCCTGTTGCATACTTTCGCGGTTGAGGTGTAGTTGGTTGGCGACGGCCAGGAATCCCAAAAAGGACGCCCAGATTCGCGAAAGTGCTAACCCATTGACTGAACCGTTCCACGATTCCCTTACCTTGACGTGCCCCAGGTCTTGCGTTCACCCGCCTAAGCTTGTTTAGCTCGTTTTTCATACTCGACCGGGCTGATCCCGCCCAAGGTAGAGTGCCGCCGCTTCGGATTGTAGAAGCGCTCGATGTAATCAAAGATATCGGCGCGCGCTTCGTTCCGTGTTCGATAACGGTGACGACTGACCCGATCGTCCTTCATCCGTGAGAAGAAGCTCTCCATCACGGCATTGTCATGGCACTCGCCCGAACGACTCATACTGCATTGGATCCCGTTGTCTTTCAGGAGCTTCTGGAACTGTTCCGCCGTATATTGGCTGCCTTGATCGCTATGATGCAGCAGATCCGCGTGCGGTCGTCGACGCCAAATCGCCATCATCAGCGCGTCCGTCACGAGATCGGTCGTCATCCGGGGCTTCATGGACCAACCGACGATGCGCCGTGAGAACAGGTCCAGAACCCCAGCAACGTATAACCAGCCTTCGGTGGTCCACACATAGGTGAAGTCCGCTACCCACTTCTGGTTTGGCGCCGTTGCCGTAAACGCGCGATCCAGCGTATTTGGCGCTATTGAGCTCTCCAGACGTGTGCCTGTATCCACCGGTCGCTTCCGCCGTTTCGGTTGTGCAACGAGGCCTAAAGCCCGTACCAGGCGGGCTACGCGTTCTCTACCGACCTCATGCCCCCAGTCGAGCAGATCGGGCCAGATACGGCGCACGCCGTAGGTCCGGTCACTGTCTTTGAAGCTGCGACGGATGTCGCGGATCAGGGTTTCGTCGTAGGTCGTTCGATTGCTGGGCGGTCTTGAGCGCCAACTATAGAAACCACTTGGCGAGACATCGAGCACCTCGCACATCCAGGTTACCGGCCAGATCCCTCGATGCTTCGCGATGAACTCGAACCTCACGTCGAATCCTTGGCGAAGTAGGCCGCTGCCTTTTTTAAAATGTCGCGCTCGGCCTTGAGTTTGCGGATCTCGTTCTTTAGCTGCGCTACCTCGGCCTGTTCGGGCTTCATCTGTCCGGCACCCGGAAAGGCGTGCGCCGGGTCATCCCGATACTGTCGAACCCACTTGCGTAGCAAGTTCTCGTGGATGTCGAGATCTCGAGCGGCCTGAGAAACACTCAGGCCACGCTCACTGACCAACCGAACCGCCTCCAGCTTGAACTCCCGTGTGAAGCTTCTTCGTGTCATAACCGTCCTCCAGGTTCATCATCTCACCTAATCTCGGTGAACGTGAAACCTGGGGCACGTCACCTGCAGTGCTTCTTCAGAGGGTAACCCGAAGAGTTTAATGCATGTGGGGTGCCAAAAGATCGTAAACCAATAATAGATTCAACGGCGACTTTGTCGTTAATGGTTGGTGACAGGTATTTGTTTTGCTATTTCCGAAGCTGCCTCCATTCGTTCGATTAGCGGATTCGCCAACATGCGTTTTTCAGCTAGTCCGCGCATCAGCTTCAAATCTCTATAGCGCGGATCTTCTGCAGTTAGTGAAGCTAGAACCTGATCCAGCCACGCCAATCCGTAAGGACAACTGAATGATTGAAAGTTGATTCTGACGAAACCTTCTGCGTTTATCGTGTCGGAGGTGCCGTAGTAGCCTGCCTCAGAGAGAACGCGTGCTCGGTTATACTGTTTGAATATAGCTAGGTATACACGATCTGCTACAAAATAATCCTGTGGTGTAGCGTTGTTTGGATCGAACATAACGCGCCACATTGCAGTTTCAGGCGTTTCACCCACCAATGCCAGCTCCCTGGTTACCGTTGACTCAAGATTGTTACTGAATAGCTCTGCACCTGTGATGGCATTGGATTGGAAAATTTGAGCGGAAACAAGAATCAGTCCGGCCAGTATTCCAAGGTTCGCTCCGATCTGAAGCCACGAACCAACCTTACTCGATTCCATAGTCTGTTCATCTAAGAAAATTGACACAGAATATCCTAACTCCGGCGTCGCTGAGCGAACGGCAGCAATGGGTCGATGAGAGGACTGTTGATACAAAGGAACGGGAACACAAGAAAGCTGTTACAAGGGCAAATATCGGTAACGAACTCACTGAAGCGGAAACAACTTCGTTTCGCAAAGTTGCCACTAGACGGCGGGGCTAAGTCGGCCGCTCATACTTCCGGGGTTTGCACTTAGCGCCTATCCGTTTCGGGAATCCTGTGAATGCTGTCAATGTTGGTAGCCCAAGGCATTCCAGATTGGCAGAACCCTTGCGCCTTCGGAGTCAACTCACGGCGCTGTTTGATGACGCCGACGCGTAAATTGAAAGGTCCTGCGGTTTCGCCCGACGTCGAGTAGATGGCCGAACCGCAGTCTCCGCAGAACGCGACCCGTACCTTTTTTCCGCTTCCCCCGATTTTGACGTAGGTCTTCGGACTGCCTTCAAACCGGACCTGTTCGGGTGGAACTCCGAACACACTTACGCGATACGGCGCGCTGGAAAAGGTCTGGCAATCCGTACAGTGGCAGATCACGACGTTGTCCGGATTAATCTCTGCTTCGTATGTAATGCGCCCACAGTGGCAGCGCCCGTCAACTTTCATTCAAGAGCTCTCAAGGCTGTGTTTCCCAAGTAATCGCATGATACGCGCCATTCGCACGCCAGTCGGACGCACGTTTGCCCTCCAGGTAGACACTCGCGGTGTGTGGCGTTCAAATAGGGGTGACAACAGAAAGTAGTGTGGGCACCCCGGAGGCGGTAATGGCGAGTGAGCGAGAGCGGTTGCACAACATGTTCCCGGATCTGGATTTCGATCCGGATGCGTTGCGTGCCAAGTACCGGTACGAGCGGGATCGGCGGGTCCGGATGGACGGAGAAGCTCAGTACCTGGAGGCATCGGAGGAGTTTGCGCACTATGCAACCAGTGACCCCTATGCGGATCCGGATCCGGATCGATCGGCGCTGACGCTCGACATCGACGTGGCCGTGATCGGCGGTGGTTTCAGCGGATTGATGGCCGCGGCGCGTTTGAAAGAGCGCGGCGTAACGAATTTCAGGCTGATCGAGGCGGGCGGTGATTTCGGAGGAACCTGGTACTGGAACCGCTATCCGGGCGCTCAGTGCGATATCGAATCGTACTGCTACCTGCCGTTGCTCGAGGAAACGGGTTACATGCCGAAGGAGAAGTATTCGTATGCGCCGGAAATTTTCGAGCATACGAAGCGCGTTGGCGAGTATTTCGGACTTTACGAGAACGCGTTGTTTCAGACACGGGTAACGGAGCTCCGATGGCTCGACGACGAGCAGCGGTGGCAGGTATCGACGGATCATGGGGACGACATACGCGCGCGCTTCGTCATTCAGGCGACGGGCCCAGCTAACCGACCGAAACTCCCTGGAATTCCCGGCATTGGCGATTTCCAGGGACACTCCTTTCACACCTCGCGGTGGGACTACGAGTACACTGGCGGTGATCACACCGGCAACCTGACCAAGCTTGCTGACAAGCGTATAGCCGTGATCGGCACCGGCGCAACGGCGATTCAGTGTGTTCCGTTCCTCGGCGAGCATGCGCAAACCCTATACGTGTTTCAGCGCACGCCGTCATCGGTTGACTTAAGGGGCAACAAACCTACTGATGAGTCCTGGTATAGAGAGTTGCAACCTGGATGGCAGAGGGCGCGGCGTGAGAATTTTGCCGCGGTACTCCTCGGACAGTCGTTTGCGGAAGATCTTGTGGCCGATGGCTGGACCGATATTGCTCGCAGAATCGGTATTTCGCTGTTGAATCGCCGCTCGGATTCCGGGGATCTGGACATGGGCGAGATACTTCTGCGTTCGGAGATCGCAGACTTTCAAAAGATGAATGAGATACGTGAGCGGGTAGACGAATCAGTTCAGAATGTGGACGCAGCGGAAGCGCTTAAGCCCTGGTACCGGCAGTTCTGTAAGCGACCCACGTTCAACGACGAATACCTGGCCACGTTCAATCGTAACAATGTGCACCTGGTGGACGTGTCGCACCAGAAAGGCGTGGAACGCATAACAGCCAACGCGGTTGTGGCGAATGGTGTTGAGTACGAAGTGGATTGCATCATCTATGCTACCGGGTTCGAAATCACTACCTCAGCTCACCGGCGCGTCGACTTCGACACGATCGGCCGTAACGGTCAATCGCTTTACGAGCATTGGAAAGACGGTTTCCGAACGCTGCATGGGCTGTCGAGTTACGGGTTTCCCAACTGGTTTACGATTGGTATCAACCAGAATGGGTTGTCACCGAACATGACCGCGATGTTTGATGACCAGGCCGTCCACGTCGCATACATCATCAACGACGTGCTTGGGCGGGGTTTCGCACAGGTTGAACCCACCGCGGAGGCCGAGGCGGCCTGGGTGGATGAGATTATCCGGTTGGCCGGTAGCGGAGCGACCGCGTTTCTGTCGGAATGCACGCCGGGGTACTACAACCGGGAGGGGCAGACCGGTAGCGGTGCGAGCATGCAGAACGCAGCGTATGCGCCGGGGATCAACGCGTTCAATACGCTACTGGCTGCGTGGCGCGAGCAGGGAGACCTTGCGGGTATGAGCGTTCGCTGAACCTCAGACTGGGCTTGCTGCCTTTGCCGCTTGCTTGATCAACGCTTCGAGCGAGTCGTCGATTGCATCCAGGTGAGCAACCTTCACGTGCCGCATGGATTTACCCGTTCCTGCAAGACGCTTAGCGGGATCGGAGAGCGTTGCGCCGTTGTGAAACTGCAGGTTGACCCAACGGGTGTGCGGCGCGATCGCACAGAACTTGTGGCCACTGCCATAGGAAATCACCTTCCAACCGGTGTGCAGGGTTTCACTTGCGTCGGAAACCGATGCCTTTATCACATGCCGTAGATGTTGGGAGATCTCGGAAATATCGTCGGAATACCCGTCAAGGAACGCATCGATGTCAGAGGCCATAACAGCTTACCCGTGATTCAAGATTCGTGAAGAATGCAGAACGGATTGCCTTCCGGGTCGAGCAGCGTTGTCCAACCCTCGGCAACGTCGCGTACGGTGGCACCTAATCCGCACAGCCGTTCGACTTCCTCTTGCGCGGCGTTGCAGTTCAGATCGAGGTGCCAACGGTTCCTTCCGGTGGCGATCGCGCCTGCTTTCTGGAAACAGAGCGTAGGCCCTGGCCCGTCCACCATCACAGTTGTATCCGTTTCCGGTGTCAAACCGAGGCTTGCGAGTCGCGCAATCTCGGCGTCGTCATAAGGCCTCACTGCGTAGCCCTCCAATGCCTCCGCCCAGAAGCGTGCCAGAGTTGCGGGATGGAAAGCGTCTACCGTGATCGTCGCGATCTGTGATGTCATTCGTACTAGTTTTCGCGGTGGTTGGAAGACGGCGCCTCCAATTCGAGTTCCATCAGCGCACCCACGTAGTTGGGATGTTGCTCAACGCGTGAGACTTCGCTGAACCCGTAGTCCACGTAGTAGCGAAGTAGGCGTTCGTTGTCGGCGTGACAGTCCAGCCGGAGCTGTTTCAGACCCGCTGCGATCGCCGTGTTGCGGCACCAGTCCAGAATGGCTTTCCCCACCTTCTGCCCAGCGATTCGCCTCGAAACGACGATTCCGGAAACGTACGCCGCGTCCGTGTGATCTGCCCACCATGAACTTTCGCAAGAGTATGAAAAAAACCCAACGGCCGCATCGAGCAGCAGTGCCTTGTACAAACTGCCGCTCTCGACGGCCGCTCGCAAGTGAGCGCGATACGGTTCGTGGGCGGCAGGAACCCACTGCGTGAGTCCGAGGGACCTTACAAAGGCCTGTGCGTCTTGCGCGAGTCGCACGTAATCGTCTATGTCGTGGTGCTCGGCGCGTGCTATCTGCATGATCCGCGTGCAACCCATCGCGTGGATCCACCGCGGCGCCGTAGCGGCGGATCAGGAACCATCGATCGAATCCGGAGTAGGCAAGTCGTCACCCAACAGTTCGAGAATGCGTATGCGTGCCCATTCGTACTCTTGCGGCGACATCGCGCCGGTTTCGCTGGCACGTTTCAGATCGATCAACTGCTGACCGATCGACACTTCGCCCAGATCTGTGTTGCGTACGTCTTCCTGGTTCCAGCACGCGCTAAGCAGTATCAGAATTGCGGCCCCGGCAGCTACTGCCGTGACTCTGCGGATGAATTCGAGCATCGGTGTGTACCCGAGATTGGCCGTTTCACCGATTCTGCATCGATTACGACGACGGCGCACGCCCGTTACGTCAAGCGGCGTTACGAGGCGTTGTGCGGACCTCGCGCCAGATGGGGTTTTTTGTAGGTCAGCGCCATTAATATGCAATCTCGTATGCAGTCGGGCACCGGTTCGCTGATGGGTAGGCGCACCTGACGATCGCCGATGCACTCCAGGTCCGGGAACAGAGTCCGATAGTCAGAAACCAGCGTTGTCCGGCAGTTCAGGAAGAGCGATACGCAGGCGGGATCTTTGTCTTTCCATGCGATCCGTATCGTCGTTCCGGAGCCTGTTTGCGGGGTCAGGTACGCAGGCTCTCCCCACTTCAGGCACTCCTGCAGTGTTCCAACCCCTGGTGTTGCGCTCGCCACGTCGTAGATGGTGGATCTGAGGTCAAGGACTCGTGCGCATGCGTCGTCTGGGTACTTTCTAAATACGGCCTGCACGTCCGGGTCGACGGCAATCGGCTTTGCAGACTGTGCGTTACGCGCCACCTGGGTGTTCCTCCGCGGGTTTCTCAAGTGCGGTCCACGCCGGATATTCGTTGGCGAAGCTTACGGTGTCCGATTTCAGGTCGTGCGGCGCTTCGATACAGGCAAGGGCCATGTGCATCTCGCCCGGCCAGCGGGTCGAGCGGAACAACAGGCGCGTCCCGCACGCGGTGCAGAAACCGCGTTCCGATTCGGCGCTGGAGCGATACCAGGACAGCGACGCTTCACCACGGTCTAACTGAAACTGGGGCGCCTTGACACCGACCCAGGCGACCGCGGTTGCGCCGTGCGCGTGCCGACAGGATGCGCACACACAGTCTGCGACGAAACGCGGCGCGCCAGTGAACGAGAAATGGATGGCGCCGCACATGCAAGCGCCACGGTAGCCGCGTTCCGGTTGGCTCATTGTGCGGCAGTCTCGTTGGCAGGTAGGTGCACAACTTCGAGTTTGAAGCCGTCTGGATCCGCAAAGAACGCCGCGTAGTATCCATCGGAGTAGCCGGGCTGGTTGCTGTAGTCTGCCGGTGCGTCGAGTACGTTCGCGCCGATGCCCGACATCTGTTCATGCACCTGATCCACCATACTGCGGCTCTGCGCCCGGAAAGCTATGTGATGAGGGCCGGGTTCGTAGCGGTCGTAACGGCGATGTTTCTTTTCCCGATGCGCAGGGCGCACTTCAATTTCGAAGCGGCCGCCCTGCACATAGGATATTGACCAGCACGCGCGCTGGGGTTGATTGCCGGTGAAACCAGGAAGATCGAATGAGCGGCGCGTAAACCCGAGTCCGGTCAGTAACGTTTCGTAGAACCGGATCGATTCCGTGGAATCACCCACGGAGATGTCGATGTGGCTGAGCGGGCCCGATTGCGGCGTTGTTTCGCTCGCTCCGTCAGGCGGCATGAATCGTTCCCGGAGTGTATCGGCTCATGTGGGTGTCGCTCCTTCTGCGCGTCGTCGCCACCGGGGCGGCAGCCACCACCAGGCAGCGCCAACGAGTACTGCAAAAACCGTATAGGCAACCGTGAACACCCAGGCTGGAGCCTGGATGTACAGAAGCGATGCCAACCAGTGCGACATGAACGTTCCTGTGTACGCTGTGCCTCCACCGAGTGTGCGCAGTTTCATTTCCAGAATCGTCAACGGGCAGATCATGCCGAACCAGGATTGCGCTGCAACCACCAGCATCGCGCCGATGTGGGCTACGCGGAACCAGGGGTCTCTTACCCATCGCCAGCCGCGTAAGCCGCCTACAATAATGTACGCAAGACCCAGAACCACGAACACCACGAAAAGCGCGTGAATCAGCAGCACAGCGTCGGCGGCCAACTGATACGCGTTCATGGTTCAACGATAGTCGGGATTCGGAAAATCGAAGCGGCATCCGGCATCCCATTCGGAGCGCTGATTGCCATGGGCGGGGATGCCCCCGGCGTCTTTGATCATCCTAGCCATGTGCAACAGGTTCCACGTCATGAACGTGGCGTTGCGGTTGGTGAAATCGTTTTCCGGGCCGCCGGAGCCATCGTCCAGATAGGACGGTCCGGGACCGGCCTCACCGAGCCAGGCCGCATCGGCTTGTGGCGGGATGACATATCCGAGGTGTTGCAGCGAATACAGAATGTTCATTGCGCAATGCTTGGCGCCGTCTTCGTTCCCCGTAATCAGGCAGCCGCCTACGCGACCGTAATAGGCGTACTGACCCTGATCGTTGAGTTCGGCCGAGTTGGCGTAGAGGCGCTCTATAACTTTGGTGCACACCGAGGACTTCTCGCCCAGCCAGATCGGTGTGGTAACCACCAGAATGTCGGCGCGCTTCACGTCTTCGTAGATATCGGGCCACGCGTCGCGGGCAAATCCATGCTCCCGCATATCCGGATACACGCCGTACGCTATGTCATGATCGACTGGACGAATGACGGTGACCTCTACATTGTTTATGGTCATGATCGCGGCGGCGATGTCGATCAATCCCTGGGTGTGCGACTGCTGGGGTGTCGGCTTTAACGTGCAGTTGAGAAAAAGCGCCCGCAGATCGCTGAAGTCCCATGTGCTGGATTCGCAATCCGCCAGTTGTCGATCGGATAGTGGCACGCTGGTTCTCCCGTGTTCAGTTGCTTGCAGTTCACCATCACGTGCATCTGCATGCTACTCCCGGGCGGTATCGTAGGACGATTTGGCGTTCAGCGGCTACCGCGCAGCATCATCGTCGACTCTGCGGCGCAGCGCGTGCAACTCATCACGCCACCACTCTGACGCGCGGGCGAGAGTGGCGCTGTCTGGAAAGCCGTGGCGGGCCGCGTGCTCGCGGGGCAGTTCTGCCCAACCCCAGTGCTGCACGGTAACGCGTGTCTGTCCGTCCACGTCGTCGAATCGAACTTCCACGTCCGTGCTCTGGCCGGGTTCGAAACTTGCTGGCCGCCACGTAAACGCCAGTCGTTTCCCCGGTTCCCAGGCCGTGATCCGGCCGATTTCGACCACTCGGCCGTCCTTGCCTTCCGAGATCAAGCGCCCGTTTTGTGTGCCTTCGAAAGACAGCGTTCCGTCCCCCTGGTTGGTTAGTGCAAAAAGACCAGCGGGTTGCCACCAAACGCCGATGTCGCGGGTGAATACCGTGAACGTGCGCAGCGGCGTCGCCGACACGCGCACGGCAACCATTACGGACGAGCGCATGTCAATGAAACTCCGCGGGACGATCAGGGTGCATCGTCCGCCTCGATATGCGCTTTGAAGGCGGCGAGTTGGTTGCTCCACATGCGCTCGGTGTCGTCCAGCCACTGTCGCACTTGCGCGAGGGCGCCATCGCGAAGACTGTAGACACGTACCCGCGCATCGAACTCACCTGGCGACTCTTCCACCACACCTGCAGTGCGCAATGCCTTCAGATGCTTCGACAAAGCCGGTGGCGACACAGCGAGGGCATCGGCCAGTTCGCCCGCGCGGTGCGGCCGCTGGCGCAGCAGGTCAATCACCGCCCGACGGTTGGGTTCGGCGAGCGCAGCGAACGTTCGGTCGAGCTGTTCCGTTGCCCTCACGGCAAACGCGAATGCGTGACGCAACCCATCTTTGCGTCCCACTCCTCGCTCGTCATGGCCTGCACCGTCTGGCCGAAGGTCCAGATGTGTCCCTCGGGATCGCGGGCGCGGTAGGTGCGGTCGCCATAGAACTGATCTTCCGGTTCCTGCAGTATCTCCGCGCCGCTGCGGCGGGCTCGATCGCAGTGGGCGTCGATGTCCTGCTGCAGGTGCAGGTGCACGTTCGCTGTGTTTTTCCCGCCTATGGACGTGGGGCTTTTGTGATCGTCGCTCCATTCGTTGCCGACCATGATCAACCCATCGCCGAAACGCATCTCTGAATGCAGCAGGTTTTCGTCTGTATCCAGAATCACCATCTCGGGTTCGAAACCGAACGCCTTTTCCAGCCACAGAAGTGCAGCTTTTGGATCTTGGTAGCAAAGGGCGGTGGCAACGGCGGGTCTTGCTGTGTCGTTCATTGTTTTTCCTCGTCTTGTTCCCGGGTGTTGTGGTGTTCGGGATACGTTGGAAATATATTTAACCCAAAAGGAAAATAAATCAAGTCGATTTATCGTGGTGCCAAAAACCCTTGGAGTGCGGCGTCAGTCGTCGAAGGTCAGGGTGACTTTGAGAGCGTCTTCGTCGCGTTCGTGGGCGAGCCGCATCGCGTTGTCAATCTGCTCCAGTGAAAGACGGTGGCTTACCATTGCGGAGACGTCGATCGTGCCACGCGCAATCCAGTCCAGGGCTTTGTGAAACGAGCTCAGATCCGCTTCGGCCTGGGCGCCTACCACGGCGTAGGCCGTGAGCTGCTTCAGGAAGAACCGGGAGTAGTTGAATGGGACCGAGTCACTCGTGTCCGGTAGGCCAAAGAACACGATCTGACCGAACGGGCGCGCAATCTCTATCGCGTGTTCTATGGTGTCCCTTCGGCCCACAGCTTCTATCACGATATGGGCCCCTTTGCCGCCAGTTGCGTCCATTACGGCTTCGCGAATTGCCGTACCAGATGCGTCGGCGGGCACAGCAATGTCGGCTCCGAACACGGGCGACTGGGCGAGCCGGGCGGCGGATAGATCTGCAACGATTACGTTGGCAGCGCCGAGGTGTTTCGCCTGCCACGAGAAAAACTGTCCGGCGGACCCCTGACCCAGAACGGCCACCGTTTTACCGACGAAGTCCATGGCACCGCGTCGCAGGGCGTAGATGGTGGTCCCAAATTGTTGGGCCATCAGCAGGTCCTCGAGCGAACCCTCATAGTCCGGTAGCCTCAGGCACCAGTGCGCCGGTAGTGTCTGATAGTCGGCAAAGCAGCGTTGATACCCGTATCCGGGTACCGTCAGAACCATGTCGCCCGGCTTCAGCGACGGGTCGCGCGATTCAACCACCTCGCCGAGTCCTTCGTGACCGGGCCAGCCAGGTTCCGCGGGCAACGTCGTTGTGCCCAACGGTTCCAGGAACACCTGATGCAGATCCGAACCGCAGATTGCGGCCATTCGGTTGCGTACGATCACCTGACCTTCTCCGGCGTCGAAGATGGGGGTGTTTTCGATCACAATGTTTCCCGGTTCTACGAGGCGAGCGGCGCGCATGTCATTCATGATCATTCTCCCGCTTGTTCGGTTGTGTTGTTCCGAAGCGCCACGAGGCCGGTAGATCGCCGTCGAACCGCTCGATGGGCTGGCCCAATCTCCGTTCGAGGAGATCGAGCACGTCGGCGTTGTCCGTGAAGCTCGGTAGCACGATGCTGACGAGTGGGCTGTCCGTGAGGCGCAACGCCAACCGATGGATTGTCAGTGTCTTGGAAGACGATTGGAACCGCCCGTCACCGCGAAATATCTGCGGTCGGATTGTGGCGCTGTACTTTGCGATCGCGTGAATTCGAGAGTACGGGTACTGTTTGAATCCAAAGAAATGCGCCACCCGAATACCCGCTTGGGCGATCTCCAACGTTGGTCCTAAAGCGAAACGCCCGAGTCTGAAGCCAACAATGGCAACACCCGCGCCAAGAATTACCAGCGCCCAGGCATCGGTATCCGGTAGTCGCCGTAGGCCGACGATCAGGCACATCGACGCAAAAAAAGCGATAAGACCAAGAACCAAAAACAATTTTGGCCGGTCGACTTCCTGATAGAACCGGTAAGGATCTGTCACCGCTCGTTCCGTTGCATCCGTGCGGAGTAGGCGGCTTTCACTACTTAGGGCCAAAAAGATACCAGAGAACTAGTCCTACGATTGGCAGCACCAGAATGAGAACGGTCCATAGCACTTTTGCGCCGGTCGACGCACTGCTACCAACCACGCGGATGATGGCCCATACGTCCAATATAAGAATAATCAGGCCTAGTAGGCCTCCAACTTCTACACCCATTGGATTGTCTCCTGTTGTAGCGGCGCTATGAGCACGCGTTGAAGTTGTCGCTTGCGAATTTCCAGCTCAGTAGACCGTCGACGAGGGCTGACAGATACCTGCCTCGCTCATTCTGATAGTCCAGGTAGTACGCGTGCTCCCAGACGTCAATGGTCAACAGTGGCGTCACACCGTCCGGAAGGGGGTTTTCGGCATCGGTGGTACTGACTATTTCGAGCTTTTTGTCGCGGTGGTTGAGGCTCAACCACGCCCAGCCGGAGCCGAACTCGCCGGCCCCAGCCGCTTTGAAAGCGTCCTTCAGCGCGGCGAGGGTGCCGAAATCGCGCTCGATTTGTGCGTGCAGCGCGTCATCGATGTCGGTGTCCTTGGAACCGGGGCTAAGGCTGTTCCAGTAGAAAGTGTGGTTCCAGACTTGTGCGGCGCAGTTGAATACCTTGCCGTCGCTGTTGGCAATGATCTCCTTGAGCGACATTTCTCGGCGAGCATCATCGCGAACAAGCGCCGCGTCGAGTTTGGACATGTAGCCGCAATGATGTTTGTTGTAGTGCAGGTCTACTGTCCGTTCGCTTATGTATGGTTCGAGCGCGCGCGGTGAATAAGGTAGTGGATCGACCTCGAATTTCATTAAGATTGCTTCCTTCCGCGAGAGTATTGAGTGGCGATGTGCACCGCATCATGCCATGGGAACTGGCGGTGTCCACAGCGCGCGATTCGAGCGGCTTGGACGTCGCCGACGCCACTGGGAAACTCGATCACAGCACGGGCGCCATCAGGCGGGTAAGGCTCACGGCCAACGTAAAGTACCAGGGTTTATTGGCGACGTCGTCGTGCGTGAGGCGTGTACTCTTATTGAAGTCGTCCTCAAGCATGCGGGCAACGTCTGCCACGAAGCGCTCGTCTTTCGCAACGCAGGTGACTTCGAAGTTCAGGCGAAACGAGCGGTTGTCCAGGTTCGCGGATCCAATGAGAGTGTATGCGTCATCAACGACGGTGACTTTCTGGTGCATGAAACCTGCTTCGTAGAGGAAGATCTGGACGCCCAGGCGTTCAATGTCCGCGAGATACGCGTAGGGTACAAAGTGAAAAATCGGGTTGTCGCTTTGCCGGGGCAAAAGAACCCGAACATCCACGCCGCGCAGTGCGGCAACCTGAAGCGACGACAGAACGCGCTGATCTGGAACGAAATAAGGCGATGCGATCCAGAGGCGATGTTCCGCGCTCTCGATCGCATGTGCAAACAACAGGCCGCACGACTCTATGTCGTCCGCGGGTCCGGTCGAAGATATGAGCGCCGCGATCCGCCCTTCCGGACTTCGCGCGGGTGTCCAGACCACTTCGGGAAACTCTCCGTCCTCCTGGCCGAAGCACCAATCCTCAATGAAACTCTGCTGTAACCCGAGAACGGTAGGGCCCTCGATGCGCAGGTGTGTATCCCGCCATTGGTCGAAACGTTCCGATTCGCCCAGGTATTCCACGCCCACGTTCAATCCGCCGAGGAATCCGATGTGGCCGTCAACGACGACTATCTTGCGGTGATTGCGGAAATTGATGCGGAAGCGGCCCAGAAGACTGCTCGTACCTGCGAACGGGAGCGCATGCACGCCCGCATCGCGCAGTTCTTTCAGGAACGGATCACCCAGTTGATAGCTGCCGATCTCATCGTACTGTACGTAAACACGGCAGTTCCGTTCGCGGGCGCGCAGCAGTGCCGCGTGCAGCTGTCGACCCAGGCGGTCGTCTCGAATGATGAAGAACTGCACCAACACGTAGTTTCGAGCGCTATCGATCGCTTCGAAGATTGCGTTGAACGTGGCATCGCCATCCACCAGCAGCGTAAGCGCATGGCCCCCGCATAGAGGCGTTGTGGCAAGTCCTTCGAACGCTCGTCGCTCGGATAGGTCGCGTTCGTTCAGATCGTACTCGGGCGTTCTGAACTGGCTGAGCAGTCCAGTTTCACCACGAAGCGCAACGTCCATACGCTCACGGGTTCGTTGCCGCGATTCCCGATACGCATGGTCCTTCGACCTTCCGAACATCCAGTAAAGCGGCAGCGTAATGAACGGCACCGTAACCAGACCGACAATCCAGGCGGTGGCGCCCTGAGGATTCTTTACGCGCAGAACGGCGTCTGCGGCGCTGCCGATGCCGGCTACGAACAGCAATGGTCCGATATAGAGCAGCCAGTCGGAAAAAAGAGTGTCCAAGTTGCGTTCCGTAGAGTTTGCGAGACCCGCCGACAGGGAGGCGCGCAGGATACTATCGGTACGGGCACGGTGGAATACAGTAGAGCGTCGTACAAGCGCCCTGATCGCATAGGACAGCCGATGGCAAACTGACTCATTGCCCCTAGACCATTAGGAGAGGCAGACCATGTTTCAAAACCCCGTACACCAGTACGTAGAAAAGACTACGGCTCAATAGCGTCGGAACGATCGGTGTCGGTGAGCGGTGTCGCCCCATCAAGGCTTCGTCGCGCTTTGTCCGCACCTGAAAAAAACAGGTAGTTGAAGACATAGAAGATCAGGACAGGAGATGCTTCCAGAAGGATCCACCCGATGTGGCCGGTTCTCTCGAGGTCTCTCTGATACCGTTCGAATCTATCCGCGCACCAAGCGAAGGAAGGGTTGCACAGAGGTGCGTCTGGCGCTGGCCGATAGTATTCGACAACGCATGCGGCGATCAGGAATAAAGTAGTGCCAATGAACACTAGGCTTGATGCCCACATCGCGATGGTCGTCATCGTCTTCGGACTATCGTCCCACAATAGGCTGATCAAGAGATAGCAGAATCCGATCGTGCTTATCAGGCTCATCGCCAACGCGGCCCCGCCAAACCCTGCGATTTCGTAGATTAGCGCTGATGCCGCGAAGCCTAAAAGGCCGAACAAGAACGTAAATCCGCGGTAGGCCGGATCGATTAGAGAACGATGAGTGCTTGTTGGTAAACGATAGACCTTGCCCATACCATCAGTGTCTCATTAAACGCGGGGAATACAACTCGGACCGTCGTTTCGAAGCGTGCCCGCACGGTAACGGAAAAGTGACCCACGATGGCCACAGTATTCACACACGGCTTTGTTGGTGCGCTAGGTGCGTACTTCGTACCGAATTCTATCCCCCGATGGCGCGCCGCCGTGGTGCTTGCCATTGCAGCGATACTGCCGGATGCGGACGTCGTCGCGTTCACCCTTGGCATTCCTTATGAGCATCCGCTCGGACATCGCGGCTTTACTCACTCTATTGTGTTTGCACTCGCCTTGGGTGCGGCGTTGGCCAGTATGTTTGTCTCGTACGTAGCCCCGTTCAGCAGGGACTGGCTGCGGCTTGCGGGACTTATTGCATTAGCGACCGCGTCTCATGGCGTATTGGACGCGTTGACCGACGCAGGATTGGGTGTTGCCTTTTTCTGGCCATGGGACAATTCGCGTTACTTTCTTCCTTGGCGACCCCTCGCCACATCTCCGATTGGCATTGGCGCGTTTTTCTCGGGCGGGTGGTTTGCAATATTGGCCAGTGAGTTTCGCTGGATCTGGATGCCAGCGTTGGTGATCGTGTCGAGTTGTGCGATCCTGGCTCGCTCGATCAGACGTGCTTAATCATCGGGCAGTGCATCGAACTGCTGCCTCTTGGCGTCGAACCAGGCCTGCATTGCTGTGGAATCCTGCATCAGCTCCTGCATCCGATTCATGGCTTTCATGTGAGCTGCATCCTTAGTTGCAAACATCTCCATTCCGTGCTGCCTGCTCAATTCCGCCATCTCGTCGAACGTGTCAGCCTGAAACGATTTGTCGCATGCTCCGCCGAGTTGTTCGCAGGTCATGGTTTTCACTATATCCTCCTTGCGTCAGGCGTCTTGTGGTGCGTGTTCGTCGTACTGCGGTGCTTGCCCGCCAATGTGATCCCACGGGGCTTTGGAGGCTACGAATATGTGCTGTTCTATCTGCACACCGGGATCGCCGTCAACCGAACCGAGGCTTACACCGTGTACTCTGCCCTGATACATACCGCAGAGCGTGCTGCCGCAGCGTGGACAGAACGCAAGCGCCCAACCATTTCCGGTGTCGTACCGGCTTAGCGATTCTTCGCCCGCGGTCCAGCGGAACGTATTCTGATCTGCCACCTCTGCGTATGCAGAACCCGCGCCACTGAATACCTTGCGGCAGCGGGAGCAGTGGCAGGAACGCGCATTCTGAAGCACCCCGTGCAACTCGTAACGGGTGCCTCCGCATATGCACCCACCCGTTATTACCGATGACGACATAGCCGAGCCTCATTTGAGAGCTTGGAGCGTAGCGGGTTTGATCGACCTTCGCACCCGTACTTTGCATGCCTGTCTGAATTGGTTGCGAATTGGAATGCCGCTACGGATCCGGTTGGCGTGAACCCAGCTGTTCCAACACTGTTGGGTCGGCCCACGCGTCGAACTGCGGCAAGTTATCAGCAATGTGGTGCCAACTTGCCTTCTCGGATACGAAGGTGTGGGCTTTGGGCGCGTCTCCAAGCGGTGAGTCCAGGGTGCCGAGCCTGATGCGTATAAGTTCAGGATTGTCTTTCAGAAACGCAAACATCGGTGAACCGCAAACGCCGCAAAAGGTGCGAACCTTGCCGGGGGACGATTCGTACTCCGTGAGCGCGCCACCACGGTCGACAAGGTCGAGGTGTTCACGCCTGACGCCGATGTTCGCGCCGTGGGCCGCTCCACTCGCTTTCTGGCAGCTGCGGCAATGGCAGAATCCGAAGTCAGAAAGTGCGCCGCACACAGTGTACGTGATCGCACCGCAGAGGCAGGATCCCGCGTGTACCAGTGCGTCAGTCATCTGCTTCTAATCCAGAAATTGCCATGTGTCAGCCCCATCGAACTTTCTGATCTCGAACTGTCCGATCACGTCTGGTGTGCACATCCGGAAGTTGGCTGCCATGTGAGTGTACTCCTGGGGTCGCAGGTTTTCCCAAAGTGTTGTGCAGCCGCATCGAGCGCAGGTATGAAACGCCAACTCCTGGTCTCCATGTGTGTAGGCGATAGTTTTGCCATCCACTAGGCTGATTGCCACGTCTTCGATCTCCAGATGGCCCCACAACGCGCCGATACGGCGGCATATGGAACAATTGCAGTCGACCAGGCTTTCCGGCGCTTGCGCGAGTGTGAACGCGACACATCCGCAGTGGCAGCTTCCTTCAATCATGCTAGGCGACAACTTCGGTGAACGAGAATCTGCATTGGGCGTCTCTGACGGCCTCCGGTGCGCGATTTTCCAGTACGTAGTGGGCTCGGTGCACCCCTGGGCGAAGGTACTTATCGGGAGCGTACATGACGGTGTACAGGTGTTGGTCGGGTGCGATTGCGCCGCCGCTGTATAGCCTGCAGAGCGGTTCGAACTCGTAGATGGGATCGGGCGTGTAGTCGTGGGTCTGTTTGCTGCAGCCGTATCCCAATATGAGTGCAGCGAGTAGAACACCGAGTTTGTCGCTCGTCGCCCGTTGCTCGGAATGCAGATACAGAGCAGTGCTGTTAATCACAAGGCTGCTGCCGTATCAGAAGACCTTCGCGGTCTCGCTTGCCCCCGAGCGCAAGGTAGAAAACATTGGTCGCCATATTCGCGCCCTTATACTTCTCTTCCATAAGTTTGACGACGGCCAGCGCTTGTTCCTCGCTCAAGTCACTTACGCGTTCGGCGGCAGCGCATCCCTGCGTGTTGCTCCTGGCGCGGGTCCATGACAGCGGGGCACCGCGCAACAACAGCTCCGCCGCCTCAGGCGGCGCGTCGTAGTAAACGACCGGTCCATCAGACATATCGAGCACCCACACACGGACGGTGTGCTTGTCGGCGATCCGCATCTGGAGGACTTCTCCAGATTCCCATGCAGAGCGCACGTACCACCACGTGCCGGCCCACAACATCACCCAGATACCGAGGACCGCAACCGATGTCACTGCATCTCGCGGCGATGGCCACCGAAGAACTTTTAGAAAGAGGAGGGCACCGGCGACCACGCCGATCCATGCGAGAATGCCGCCACGGTCTACGACCAGAAAGACCGCTGCGGCGAACATGCCCAGCGCTACGCAGATAGCGATGCTTTTCGGTGGCGCGGGAAAGGTTTTCTGCACGTTACTCGTTACCTTGCATGGCAATCGGCGAGTTTACGATGTGCTCATTAACACCACCGGGTACGATTGTTCTTCAGAAGCCATATCGCGAACAGGTTCCATCTCGTTTACCGGTACGACAGTGCGAGTATCGGGTCTTCGCCTGCCGCAATACGCCGCCAGTTGACGAACGCAGAGCATTCCTGAATCGCCAGCGCAAGTTCAGGGCACCTCGTTTGAAATTCTCTCATAGCTATTAGTTCAACCACGACAAGTCCGCCTGCGGGCGCATGAACTGCTGTGAGGCCGTGTTCGGGAGCGTCGAGGGACGTCATACAGTCGATCCACGCGTTCATGTTCCGGCCATAGAACTCTGGAAATCCGAAGGCGCGCGTAAACACGTCATGAAACGTCGGCCAGTCGGTGATCGCCGTTGTGTCTACACGTACGAGGCGATACATCCGGCGACCTTCGTTGCGTTGAATAGCGTATACGCGCGACCTGCGCCGGAGCTATTCAGTGGACTGAATTGGGTCATAGTGAGAAGCGACCTGGAACTCTTCGGGAAGAGACTTGCCATGCCGGAGTTCGTAGAGTTGCCTGATCGTGTACCGCGGCAGGGTACCGGAAATTGAATCCCAATCGGGCGTGAACTCGACAAAGATGTGCTTGTCAGGACTAAGTTCGGGGTCGTCATCCAGCAAACCGGCGGGAATCTCGAAGAACTCGGTTGGATTGGGTGGGGGAGTAGGGCTGCCGCAGATCGAGCAGAAGTAGGTTTCGTATGGCGGGCCTTCATACAGGATGGGGGCCTTGTAGGACCGGATGAGCTCAGCTCCGGCAATCAAGTGATAATCCGCGGAAAGTACACCCAATGCGGCCATTGAGTTGGATCCGGAGACCTTTCGGCATCTCGTGCAATGGCAGATTTCAAAGGGGCCCACCGCTTTAGAGAGTTCGAATATTACGGAACCACAAAGGCAACCGCCGCGGATCATGGGCGCGCTCCTCCGTACGTTTGGAACATCGCCTTGTTCATTGTCATACTTCAAACTGCGCGTCTAGCGACATATCGTTTCGCCGGCATTCCCTTCGGGGTCACCTCTTCTCTCAGATACGTGAAACCTAACTTCTCTAGGACGTTGATCGACGCACTGTTTTCCGGGTGAGTAAGACCGACTATTTCATTAAATCCGTGCTCCTCGAAACCTAGCGTCAAGACTGCTGAAGCGGTTTCGGTCGCGAAACCCTTGGCCCATTCGTTTTTGGCGAACCGATATCCGAGGTCGATATAATTTTTCACGGGCGCGTAGCCGCACATGCGTACGAGTCGCTGGCTCTCTCTAAGCTCAACGGCATAACGAGAAAACCCCGATGTATGTTCGGTTTCAATGGCACGGTCGATATAGCGCCTTGCCTGTGCTTTGGTTAAAGCGCCACCGAGATATCGCATAACGTCCACATCGGCC
Source organism: Candidatus Azotimanducaceae bacterium (assembly GCA_965216695.1). Lineage (GTDB taxonomy): Bacteria > Pseudomonadota > Gammaproteobacteria > Pseudomonadales > Azotimanducaceae. The sequence continues at coordinate 2,918,698 of OZ244212.1, forward strand.
ACGATGGCAAGATACGCGTCAAGGTCCATTGGGGCGAAGGAGCGTATTAAGAGTCGCTGGGTTTGGAGTTCCATACTTCCTAGCCGACGGGTCGTATGTCGGTAGGAAAATGGCTCGCCAATTCCCACGCGCGATCTCCTATTTCTGCTGCGTTAGCGCGCGAGTGCCATGCGCAGTTGTCGGTTCCGTTAAGCAACGGTTGGTCTCCTAAGGCTGCTCTAAATGCGTTGTGGCGGTGGTTCGACACGTTTCGCTTGTGTAGCTCCATCTGCCGCCATTGTCCAGACACCGATCGATAGCCATATGATAGTGCATGGATGGGAACGTAAGGCTGGTCAACCCCAACACAAGTAATCCAATAGTCCACCGACTTCGAAGATACGGGTAATTCGGTCGTACATTTAGAAATAGTAGGACACTAGCACTAAGCGTAGCGCCTAGTTGTCCCAAGTATTCGTAAGATGCATAGACGTGTGGCATCGGATTTTTCTCGCCAGGCGGCGCTACCGTTTGCCACGCGGAGTGTATGGAAACGGCGAACCAATAGCACGCCACTGCCAGTCCTAGACATAGCGCAGTCCATCTGAGAATTGCAAATTTAGTGTGGATGCGGAGCACGAAATTCAGCGCCGCTCGACGCGGCGTAAGCTTGGTGCTGTTTTCCTTGGTTCCCAGGTTTGTCTCATGGGTTAGAGCGTATGTGCAAATCTTGCGCATGTCGACGATGGCAGTTTTCTGAAACCGGATCAGCTCTCCGGGTGGGGCACCTCCGGTCGTGCATCAGTTCATCGATCCAACAGACTGGTAACCACCTCTGCAAACCCGTCATCGTCGTTTGTCGGCACCACTTCATGTAGCACGCGCAGCGCCGCCGGTGCGTTGGCAACCACGTAGGATGTCGGGGCCCAGTCGAGCAGCTCCTGATCGTTGTAGTCGTTGCCAACAGCAATCGCGTCGTGGACGGACACGTTCAAGTGCGTACGTAACCACTCAGCTGCAATCGCTTTACCCGCTGTTTGCGGGAACACCTCAATCCAGCACGATTTGTGGTCGAGAGGTGAGGTGGTTCGGATGACCCGTAGCGCGGAGAGTTCGCGCGCGACGAGGTCTAAGCGATGCGCAGCGTCAGGTGGCTCTATTGCGAGTAACTGAGAGATGGCGGTGAATCGTTCTCCGGTCCCCGGCGTCGCGAACTCGCGGTAGCGCGCTAGTCTGCGTTCGAAATCATGGTTCGGTAGCGGATGGGCGGATTCACTGTTACTGCACCCTCGGTCCAGCCTGGTCTCGTGTCCATTGCGTCTACGGTATTCCATCACGTGGTTTTCCGGCGTTGCGGCATGCGTCATGAAGTCGCAATCCAGGTCCAACAAAACCGCGCGTGCCTGGGCGGCCTCTTCTGCGCTCATGTTCATGAACCGCAACGGCTTCGCCGCCGGCCAGGACACGATTCCAGCCCCGGAGGAGAAAGCGAGGAAATCGATTGGGAAGTCGTGCGTCAGAATTTTGCGCGCTGAATACAGTGAACGGCCGGTGGCGACCACCCGGGGTACGCCTGCGGCGCCAAGCGCTTCCAACGCGACACGATTCGCCGTGCTGAGGGCGCCATGGCTGTTCAGCAGGGTGCCATCCAGATCGGTGATCAACATAGTCCGCCCGTTGCTCGGAGGGTTGGGTACGCCGTTGCTGTGCTAGGCTCAGCCGTCCCAGGGTGGAGAACACGACTATGTCGAAATCGGAAATTCAGGCGTTGGAAACGCAGATTTATGAGTTGTCGTTGAAGCTGCACGAGATGCGCAAAGCGAATACGGACCTCGAGGAAGTAAGAAACTATGGTTTTGCGACTCTGAGCGGAGAAACCACGCTGCTTGATCTGTTTGCGGGTCGCAACCAGCTTCTGGTGATACACAACATGGGGCAGGGGTGTCGATACTGCACATTGTGGGCCGACGGGTTGAACGGGGTGCTGGATCATTTGGAGTCGGCGCTGTCTGTGGTGCTGGTCTCGAAAGATGCGCCGGAACTGCAACGACGTTTTGCCAACGCGCGCGGCTGGCGTTTTCGATTGGCCTCGCACGGCGGTGGTGACTATATGTCCGAACAGTCGGTGATTGCGGGACAGGGCAATATGCCGGGTGCCGTGGTGTACGAGCGCGACGGGGAGCGCATAGTGCGCCGGGACAGCTGCGCATTCGGGCCAGGCGATCTGTATTCGCCCGTTTGGCATCTGCTGGCACTCGCCGGTATCGGCGAGGGCGCGGATGGCTTTACGCCGCAGTACTCCTATTGGTTGCGACCGCAAAAGCTGGATGACGGCGGCGACAACGTGCTGGGTTGAGTCAATCCAGCGAATCGGTAACGGCGCCGTAACTGGCTGAGCTCACGAGGCGCGCGTATTTCGCCAGCACACCGCGGGTCGCGTACGGGTCGGGGCGCTGCCAAGCGGCCCGGCGTTTTGCGAGCGTTGCGTCGTCCACGTTCACATTGATCTCGCGGGTTTCTGCATCCACGGTAATCTTGTCGCCATCTTCGAGCAGCGCGATCGGGCCGCCGTCGAACGCTTCGGGTGTAATGTGGCCGATTACGAAACCGTGCGAGCCGCCGGAGAAACGGCCGTCTGTTATCAGAGCTACGTCCTGCGACATGCCGCGGCCGTTGATCGCGCTGGTGGGTGAGAGCATCTCGCGCATACCCGGTCCACCCCGCGGACCTTCGTAGCGCACAACCACCACGTCGCCCTTCTGCACGGTGCCGTCCATGATGGCGCCCATTGCGGCTTCTTCGCCATGGAAGCAGCGCGCGGTGCCGGTGAAGCGCAAGCCTTCGTGGCCGGTGATCTTCGCGACCGCCCCGTCAGGCGCGAGATTGCCGCGCAACACAACCAGGTGACTGTCTTTCTTGATCGGGTCCGTAAGCGGCCGGATGATCTTCTGGCCTTCCGGATACGGATGTACGTCGGCGAGATTGTCACGCAGAGTCGCGCCCGTTACCGTCATGCAGTCGCCGTGCAGTAATCCCTCGTCGAGCAGCATTTTCATCAACGGTTGTATGCCGCCGATCTCGATCAGCTCACTCATTGCGTATTGGCCTGCGGGCCGCATGTCTGCCAGTACGGGCACGCGCTCGCCGATACGCGTGAAATCGTCCAGCGCCAAAGGCAACTTGGCGGCATGCGCGATCGCAAGCAGATGCAATACGGCGTTGGTGGAACCCTCCAGCGCGATGGCAACGGTGATTGCGTTTTCGAACGCCTCGCGACATAGAATGTCGCTTGGTTTGATGCCGCGGTCGATCAGATTGAGTACCGCGGCACCGGCGTTGTAGCTGTCCTGGCGCTTGGCGTCGGACACCGCGTTCTGAGCCGAACTGTTGGCAAGGGACAATCCCAGAGCCTCGATTGCGCTGGCCATGGTGTTGGCCGTGTACATGCCGCCGCAGGACCCTGGTCCCGGGATCGCGGTGCGTTCCACTTCCAGCAATTCTTCGGCGTCGATTCTCCCGGCCGCATGGGCACCTACGGCTTCGAATACCGAAATCACGTCGCGGCGTTGTTCGCCCGGCAGGATCGTGCCGCCGTACACGAACACCGCCGGCCGATCCATGCGGGCAATTGCCATTGCGCATGCCGGCATGTTTTTGTCGCACCCGCCTATCGCGACGAAGCCGTCGAATCCCTGGGCGCCGACCGTGGTTTCAATTGAATCGGCAATCACTTCGCGGCTTACCAGGGAATAGCGCATGCCCGGCGTGCCCATGGAGATGCCGTCGGATACGGTGATTGTGTTGAACAGCACGCTCTTGCCGCCGGCTTCGTCTGCCCCCATGGCCGCGGCTTCGGCCAGTGTGTCGATGTGCGTGTTGCATGGCGTCAGATTGCTCCACGTGCTGGCAATTCCGATCTGCGGCTTGGCGAAGTCGGCTTCCGTGAACCCCACCGCGTATAGCATTGCGCGGCTGGGCGCCTGTTCGACCCCGTCGACGATGATCGATGAATAGGGTCGTTTGTCTTTGAAGCGATCGCTCATCAGGTTTAACTCAACAGTTTCTGCATGATTTTTGAATTGCGTTGGAAGTTATACAGTTCCCGTCTGTCTGTTGGCAATTCGGCGATGTCGGCGGCACCGAAACCGCGCTCGGTAAACCAGTCCGCTGCCTGAGTCGTCAGCGCGAACAGAGTGCGGGCTCCCGCCTGCTGTGCCCTTGCCTCAGCAGACGCGAGCAGCACGTCGCCAACCCGGAATGACTCGGTATTGCGGTAGCCGTCGTGCACGGCGACGCAGGCGAGCTCGGCATAGCCGTCATGGGTAAACACCGCGCAGCAACCCACCACCACGCCATCCAGCTCGGCCACCAGGAAGTGTTCCAGCTCGCGCTCGATCCGGTCGCGATCGCGGCGCACCAGCGCGCCGCTTGCTTCGAGTGGGCGGATAATCTCTATGATTGCGGACACGTCCGCAGCGGTCGCGCCGCGTACTGCATCCGTGCGGGTTTCGCAGATCTGAGTGCCGTGTCCACCGGCCGTGAAGAGTTCCGCCAGCAGGGCACCGTCTTCTGTGTACGCCACCATCTGGCCCTTGGGCACGCCACGCTGCACGGCGTCCGCCAGCGCGGTCACCTGATTGGCGAAGGCCGCGTCCGTCACATGCTCAAGTGTCTGTGCCGCCTGCGTAGGGGTCACGGCGGACAGTCGGTCGCCGGTGGAATCCGGTAGAAAGGGCTGTTCCGTGAACGCGATCAGCTTGTCCGCGTTCAGCGCCACGGCCGCAGCGGTGGCGAGTTCGGTTGCTTCCAGGTTGTATGCCTGGCCGCTCGGTGAATAGCCGATCGGTGAGAGCAGGACGATTGCTCCGGTGTCCAGCAACCGCCGTATTCGCTCGGCGTGCACGCGGCGCGGCTTACCGGTGAGCTGATGGTCTACCCCGTCGAGTATCCCGAGCGGTCGGGCGGTCACCAGATTGCCCCCCGCTACGCTGATTTCGGTCTGATGCAGCGGTGTGTTGGGCAGCCCGGTGGAGAACAGCGCTTCCAGACGGCTGCGAACCTGGCCGGAGACCGCAAGAATTCGATCCATGTCCGCGTAGGTTGTGATGCGGCGGGTACCATGGAAGGCGCTGGTTGGCGCCATTGCCTCTGCTCGGTCGGCGTCGAGCTGAGCGCGGGTGCCGTGAACCAGCACCACGCGGGTCCCCAGTACGTTCAGCAGCGCCAGATCGTGCACGATGTGCGCCAGATTGGCATGCGCGACCGCGTCGCCGGGGAGGAGCACGACGAAAGTGCGGTCTCTATACGCTCGGATGTACGGGGTCGAATCCCGAAACCATCGTGCGTACTCTCGCGCGTCCATGATGCGTTGCGTCCGGCAGAAAAAAGGGGGCGCATTCTACCGCCAACTGGGCGGGCATCCCATCGCCCGAAAGTGGGCGACAACGACATTCTTGCAAGCTCACCGCGCGGGTTTGTGAAGCAGATCAAAGTTGCCTTCACCGCGCGTTGCAAAGGCCTCTGGCCATCCAGTTAACTGTGTGGGTTCGCTTGTATTCAGGGACTATCGTGGCTGCGTCTCCCGCCAACGGTGCTACCAAACGGTCGGCTGACGGTCCGGCACGTTTTCAGGATGTGCTCTCCGAGCGTCTGATCGACCTGCCGACGCTGCTCGAGGATCTCGTCAGCGAAGGTTTCGTGAAGCAACGCAACGCGGAAGACATTCTGATTGCGCCGCGCACGAAGAAGGAACTGGCCCAGCATCCGATGGAGATCGTTGCCGATCGGGAGCTGGAGAACCAGAACAATCCGGGTCACAAGCTTGATCTGGAAACCATGACAGCCTGGCTTGCCAAGAAGTCGGGCCAGCCCTACCTGCGAATCGACCCCCTCAAGATCAATGTGAACGCGGTCACGGAAGTGATGAGCTACGCGTTCGCCCAGCGCCACAACATTCTAGCGGTGGAGGTCAACGACGACGACGTGGTCATTGCGAGCGCGCAGCCGTATATGTACCAGTGGGAGTCGATGCTCACGCAAACGCTGCGCAACCGACGCATCAAGCGCGTGGTTACCAATCCCGGCGATCTCAGCCGGTACATGCTCGAGTTCTACACCATGGCGCGCTCCGTCTCCAAGGCGGAAGAAGCGGGACTGGAAGTCTCGGCCGTCGCCAATTTCGAGCAGATGCTGGAGCTCGGCGCGCTCAAGTCACCGGAAGCCAACGACGCCCATGTGGTCAATATCGTCGACTGGCTGCTGCAGTACGCGTTCGAGCAACGGGCCAGTGACATTCACATCGAACCGCGCCGCGAAAAGGGCCTGGTACGGTTTCGGATCGACGGCGTGCTGCATCACGTCTATGAGTTGCCTGCGGCGGTGAACGCAGCGGTTACCAGCCGCTTGAAGATTCTGGGGCGCATGGACGTAGCGGAGAAACGCAGGCCGCAGGATGGCCGCGTAAAGACGAAAAGTCCGGACGGCGACGAGATTGAACTGCGTCTGTCCACGCTGCCGACGGCCTTCGGCGAAAAGATGGTCATGCGGATCTTCGACCCCGAAGTGCTACTGCGCAGCTTCCAGGAACTGGGCCTGCAGGGTGACGACCTCAACCGCTGGCAGGAAATGTCGGCTGCGCCGAACGGCATCGTGCTGGTCACCGGGCCGACGGGCTCGGGGAAAACCACTACGTTGTATTCCACGCTGAAGCAGCTTGCCACGTCGGAAGTGAACGTGTGCACGATCGAAGACCCGATCGAAATGGTCGAACCTGCATTCAATCAGATGCAGGTACAGTCCAACATCGATGTATCGTTCGCCACCGGCGTTCGCGCGCTTCTGCGTCAGGACCCGGACATCATCATGATTGGTGAGATTCGGGATCTGGAGACCGCGGAGATGGCGATCCAGGCCGCACTCACCGGCCACCTGGTAATCTCCACGCTGCACACCAACGACGCGCCTACTGCAATCACGCGGCTGCTGGACCTTGGCGCGCCGGCCTACATGATCAAAGCCACGGTACTCGGCGTGATGGCACAACGGCTCGTGCGCACGCTTTGCCCGCATTGTAAGGCGGACGAACCCACGGACGAGGACGCCTGGCGAACGCTTACGCAACCTTTTCGTGTACGGATGCCACCCAAGATCTACTCACCCGTCGGCTGTCTCGAATGCCGCGATACGGGCTACCTGGGTCGGATGGGTCTGTATGAGCTCCTGCCGCTTAGCGACACGATCAAGCAGTCAGTCACGGCAGACGTCGACCTTGGTGCAATTCGTCGGGTCGCGTTCAAGGAAGGCATGCGAACCCTGCGGCTTGCCGGTGCACAGAAGGTCGGCGCGGGACACACGACCATCTCGGAGGTATTGCGGGTCGCGCCGCTGTCGTCTACGGAATAGGCGTAGTGCGGCTTGATTGACGACGAGCGCTTGGGCGTACTGTCACCAAGCGCTGGTATCGCATAAGATTCGTGCCTTCATCGCGCGGGGCGTGGTCATACCTGAGCTGCTAGACAGATTCCGATTCGTCGAAAATGCTCGCCGATGGATTGCAGTTTGCTCCGTAAGCCTATTCCTTCTGGTATTGTTGCTGCAGAACCCGGTTACGCTCTTCGCTGGCAACGTACACGAATTCGCGCTTAATCCGACAGACTATTTCCCCCGATTGTTCGCTGCATACATCGTTATCCTGGTCGTTGTCTGCGTTCCAATTTTCCTGTTTCGTGGAATTCTGCTGGCGATGGTTGCTGTCCCGGTGCTTTTTGCGGCGCTCTTGTTATGGACGTACAGCAACATCCTGGTGATTGATTTCGGGAAGCTCGACGGCGGACAGTTTGAGTTCGGCGTGGTCGAGCAGTACCGATACTGGGAGCTTGGCGCGAGTGTCTTAGTGTTTGGTGGGCTGCTGTATCTTTACGTGAAATACAGTTTGCCGCTCGCGTACTTCATGGTCGTTCTAAACGTTCTCGTAGGGAGCACGATAATCCTGCAGATGGTGACCAGTCATCAAAGCGGGCGTGAGTTCTCGGAAGCCGGTGCACGCTCGATCTACCGCCTTTCCGAAACGAAAAATCTGCTGATCGTGGTCATGGATCAGTTCCAGTCGGACATATTTGCAGACCTTGTGAACGAAGATCCGGACATACGACGGCAGTTGCAGGGATTCACGTTCTTTCCGGATACGCTCGGTGTTGCGCCTACAACGCGCCTGACGATGCCCAGCATCCACGCGGGAGAGGTCTACGTAGCAGGTCCCAAGTTATCGGAGTTTTATCAAAAGCATGTAGTCGACGGATCGTTCCTGAACAAGCTGTCGGAGGCTGGACACGAGGTTTCACTAGTATCACCACCAAAGCTCGGATGTCCGAAAGGCGCGAGCTTCTGCAGGGGTGTGTGGCCGGCAATGTTCACCTACGAATACCTGCGCAACCGGGAAACGGAGAGGTTGCTGAATTATTCTCTGTTTAGAGCGGTCCCGCTCGCATTGAAACCCCACGTCTACAATGGTGGCAGTTGGCTCATACCGGTTTCGACCTTGCAGGCTTCCCATTTCGTCGTAATAGGCAATCTCTTTCTCCAGCGCTTCTCGACATCCGCGCAGGTTAGCGGTCAGCGTCCTGCGACAAAGTTCATTCATCTGATGAATACGCATCGCCCGTACGTGTTGAACGAAGCATGCGAGTATACGGGCGACAACCACGCACGTGACCGCCGAGCCGCAATGCTTACCCAGGCTCGCTGTGCGCTCGCCGCATTTGGCGGCGTGCTTCGTCGGCTCAAAGATGTGGGCGCGTACGACCGCACAGCCATCGTTCTGGTCGCAGATACTGGGGTCGGTGCATTCAACATAGGTAGTAGCCACGGGCTGCCCGCGGGCGAGGTGGGCTACATTGGGTCGGGTCTGTTTGGCGCAGCAAACCCTGTGTTGGCGGTGAAACCAATGCGGGCAGACTCTCCGTTTGCCACCTCGCGCAAACGCGTTCAGCTAACCGATGTTGCGGCCACAGTGTGCGATATTGTGGGTGACTGCGACGGCTTTCCGGGTGAATCGGTATTCGAGCCGGGCGATGGGCAGTTGGATCGCGTCTACAATTTCTACTATCTGACGCAGGACTGGGACAAGAAAGGGTTCGTACCGGAACCCACCCCGTACCGGGTTGACGGCCCACTGTGGGAGCTGGGGTCGTGGCCGGAGTCGATCCAGCCGCGGTTGCGCCCCAATAATACGATAGAGTTGACGCACGCTGGTCACAACGCCGTCTATCTTGGGGAGGGCTGGGGTCCGATTACCGCTTTAGGCACGAACACCTATGAAGAGGAGGCGGTGCTTTATGTGGTCCCCGAGCCTCAGGAAATGGACGATTCGTACGAGCTGGTGGTGATAGCGGAAGCCATGTTTCCGGAACAGAATGCTAAAGACGAGCTTCTGGACGTTTTGGTAAATGGTCAGAAGGTCGCCAGTTGGGCATTTCTGGAAACCCGCCAGGCGGAGGAAAAGCGCGCCACAATCAGCGCGGATATCCTGAGGATCGGGCGCGTTCTGGAAATTACCTTCAAGCTCAATTCACCCGATGCGTGGGTGGTGGAGCGCGGCGATGTGCGCCACATTCGCGTCCAGGGAATACGTCTACACAGCGTGCAGTTCAACCGAATCTAAATGTATAAGGAGTTGACCGGGGCGTTTTTGCCGAATACGGCGTTACCCTTGGGGTTTCAACCTCCGGATTCGTCGCGTTTCCCGGCGGCTGCTTGCTCGTCTTGTGTGTCGGGCTTGCCGCCGAAGGCCGCCTTGATGCGGTGCCAGTACAGCTTGATAGTGACCCCTACGGCTGCGACCGCGGCAACTAGCCCCTGGATCAATGCGCTTCCGGTACCTGGATCTATGTACGCGAAAACCGGCGAGCTCGACAGTAAAAGTATGGAAACTGCGAAAAGTCTGATCATGCGAAACGCGGCTACATCCCTGATGCCGCAAATGTTAGCCACCAGGCTCGCACAATACAACGCGACGATGGGAGAAGTATCACAATGATGGAAGAAAAGCTGGATGCGTCGTTCAGGGATCCCTCGGGATTCCTCTTCGTGCGCGATGGCGCACTCTTTCGGCAGATCAATCTGAGCTACAAGGAAAACTACGAACGTCTGCAGCAGTCGGGACTGTACCAAGATCTCGTCTCGGCGGATCTTCTCGTCGCACACGAGGAGGTGGATACTCCGGGGCTGACGCAGGACGCGTATCGAGTGATACAGCCCGAGCGAATTCCGTATGTTTCCTATCCGTACGAATGGAGTTTCTCGCAACTGAAGGACGCTGCGTTGCTGACCCTGGATCTGATGGAGCGCGGAATCGATCACGGGATGATCCTGAAGGACGCGAGCGCGTTCAACGTGCAGTTCTTTGGTTCACGTCCAGTGTTCATCGACTCGCTGTCTTTCGAGATCTACGAAGAAGGCGTGCCCTGGGTCGCGTACCGGCAGTTCTGTCAGCACTTTCTGGCGCCGTTGGCTTTAGGTGCGCATACGGATGTGCGATTGCAACATCTGCTGAAGGCGTACCTAGATGGCCTGCCTCTCGACCTGGCCAGCTTACTTTTGCCGTGGCGCACCAGGTTTCGATACTCGCTTCTTGCGCACATCCATCTTCACGCCAAGAGCCAGGCAAAGTACCAGGACGCCGCGAGCGATGGCCGCAAACCGAAAGCTCCGCACATGACAAAGCGGATGCTTGAAGGATTGATCAGCAGCCTGCGCGGTGCCGTCGGTAAACTGGCACTGCCGAACATGAAAACCGAGTGGGGCGATTACTATTCGGACACCAACTACAGCTCGGATGCGATGGCGGAGAAGGAGAAGGTCGTAGCAGAGTTGTTGGATCAGCACGCAGATCGGTCCCGCTACGTGCACGACATTGGCGCCAACACGGGTCGGTTCAGCCGGTTGGCGATGCACTTCGATTATGTGGTGGCCCACGATGTCGACCCACTCGCGGTGGAACGCCATTACCAGGCGGTGCGAAAAGCCGGTGTGTCGAACGTGTTACCGCTGCTGCTCGATATGACCAACCCCGCGCCGGGTCTGGGGTGGAGGCTCAGCGAAAGGATGTCGTTCCCCGAGCGAGTCTCCGGCGGTGTTGTCATGGCGCTTGCCGTCATACATCACCTGGCCATATCGAATAACGTGCCGCTGCGGGAGGTCTCGCGGGCGTTCGCGGATCTGGCGGCCGAACTGCTGATCGAATTCGTGCCCAAGACGGATTCGCAGGTCCAGCGATTGTTGTTCACCCGGGAGGACATCTTCCCGGAATACTCGGTGGACGGATTCGAGTCCGCGTTTGCGAACGACTTCGAGACGCTGCAGAAGGTGCCGATCGAGGGTAGCGAGCGGATTCTGTACTTCATGAGGCGTCGCTCTCGGTGATCGGCTCCCCGTTGGCGGCGGTCATGCTGCTCGGCGCGGTAGCAGCCGCGCCTGTAGATCAGACGCTGCTAACGGAGTGCGAGCGCGTGGTAGTGGACGCCAAAGGCGCCGTGGTCGCATGGGGTGATTCGTGTAGGCAGATTGCGCTGACCGCGGCGCCCGACGGCGGCGCGATACTAGCCGCTGTGCACGACGCTGAACCGGTGGAGCGGTCCTGGGAACGGCTCGGCGACGATGTAGTTCGATTCCGGGCGCGTTACCAATCCGGCCTTGAAGTATCCAGCGAGCTGTCGCTGCTGGGATCAGGCGGAATCAATCAGAGGTTGCGGTTCGGTAATCGGGGAGGCGATGCGCTCAGGGATCTGCAGGTGACGATCTCATTGGCGGACGTCCTTTTGCAGACAATGCAACACAACGACACGCTCGCGTCGTATGTGTACGGGTTCTCCGAAGGCGGCGCTCTCGCGCCCGATCAGGGGCACGGCCCCGGTCTCGGCATCTATATCCGTCATGCTGCGATATCGTTGCGGCCGGTTCAATCAGAAGCGTTTACGCACGCTGTTGCGAGCGAGGAGGGCCAGTCTAGAGGGCTGACCTTGTCTCTGCAGGAACTGTCCCCAGGGGCGTCGGCAGCAACTGAGTTACACGCCCGATTGGTATCCAGTAGCACGCCGGCTATGCGTCAGGCTGGGCTGGACTCGTTGATGTATCGCACTGTCTGGACACCCCTCAGGCCGCTGAGTGCGTTGATAGAGCGTGCGATCGTGGAGGGTTCCCGACTCATCGGCTCGGTGGGGTGGACGGTCGTGCTGTTTGCGCTGCTTGTGCGGTTGCTGACGTTTCCGCTCAACCGATGGTCGCAGAACGCGCAGGTAACGTTCAATAGGGCGCAGGCCGCTATGGCGCCTGAGATCGTGGAAGCCAAGGCGACGCTCAGTGGTGCGGCCGAGAGCGAGCGCATTCTGGCTATCTACAAGGCGCACGGCGTCTCGCCACTGTCCGGCCTGAAGGGGTCGGCTGCGCTTCTCGTGCAGTTGCCAATTCTTCTGGCCTTTTTCGGCGTTACCACGGAAGCAGATGTCTTCAGGGATGCATCGTTCCTCTGGGTTACCGATCTTGCTGCTCCGGATCGCTTGATTGACCTGGGCGCACACATTCCACTGCTCGGGTCGGCCGTAAACGCGCTGCCGCTCGCGCTCGGCGCTGTGGGTTGGCTTGCATCGGTGCGCAACCCTCAAGCCGGGCGATCGGGGTTGTGGCTCAACCTTGCGTTCACGGTGTTGTTCTATCCGTTTGCTGCAGCGCTCGTGCTTTACTGGGTCGTCGTAAATGTGGCGCAATGGCTCGAAGTGGAGGCAGCACGGTTGTCGACGGATGATTGAAGGCTCCTGTCTGTGCGGTCGGATCCGATTTCGTGTATCTGGCGACTTGCGATCGCCGCGCTATTGCCATTGCGACAACTGTCGCAAGTTTTCGGGAACGTCGCCGGCCGCCTGGGCCATGGCTGCCTCGGCGGGTTTCGAGTCGCACAGGGCGGGTGAAGTCGGTCGATTCGATTCCGGTCACGGGATCCGGTGTTTCTGCAGCAGGTGCGGTTCACCGGTGTGGTTCGAATCAAAGGACTTTCCGGAGATCATCGGAATTCCCCTCGGAGTGCTCGACACGGCCGACGTGCCGAGCCCGGAGACGCATCTGTGGGTTGCGTCCAAACCGCCGTGGTGTGCCATCAACGACACGTTGCCGCGCTATACGCATGGCCCGGAAAGCGCTCTCCGCGACACCTAAACCCCGGCGGCGTGTGACGCTACCAGCCATTGGTGTGTACGAACGAATCCACCGGTTTACGTGCAAGTTCTCCGAATCCGGTGTCGGGCCATCCCATCGGAATGTAGGCACCGATATACACGTCGTCGGGTATAGCGAGTACGTCGCGTATCAACGGTTCTGCCGCGTGCTGATAGGTGGTGAGGCACGTGCCGAGTCCCAGGGATCTTGCAGCAACGAGAATGTTCTGCGCGGCGGGATACAGCGCAGACCAGACGAACAGTTCGTTGGGGTCGTCGGGCGGGTACACCGACCGACCGCACACAAGGATATGTACTGGTATTTCATGAAGCCGCTGTGCCAGATTGAGGGCGCCTTCCAGCATGCGGCGCTGTACGTCATCGACGCCGCCTTCCGATTCGCTGAATACACGCGCGGCGTGTTCGACTGCAGGCGCCATTACTGCAGCGATGCCTTCGCCGAGGCGGGCGCGTTTGTTTGGATCAGTAACGACGACGAAGTCCCAGCCCTGCGTATTGCCCGGGCTCGGTGCTCGGGTTGCGGCGTACAGAACACGGTTGATCAGAGTTTGGTCGACCGGATCCGTTTTGAAGTAACGGATTGCCCGGCAGGTTTCCATCGCTGCGATTGCATCCATGGTTCGATCTCCGTACGTGTGAATAGGTCCCGATCCGTCAAGCCTACCGCGGCGTACGCCGTTGTACGAGGTAAGATCGGAGGAGTTCAAGAGGGGAGCGGGAAGTCGATGGGCAACGTGCAGATTGCAGTAGCGCTGTTAGAGGCGTTCGGACGGGAACAACCGCGCGTTTGACATGAAGTTAGGTTGAGGTTTTAGGCTGCACTCAATGTCGTTCACGGATTGCAGTCATGGGGCGGGATCTTCTGGAACTCGGGCTGAACGCGCTGGCCAATACTCACAAGGAATTCCCGGGACGTTGGTTCCACGGCCATCACGGCGCGAGCGTACTCGCCGTGTACTTCATCCGCGACGCGTTCGCCCTCGAGCCGGAAGCGGACGCATCGGCCGAGGCTTTTGCGCGCAGCACCGTTGCGACGGTTCCGGATCTGTTCGCGTCACCCCAGGCGCAAGTGGGAGCCTCCAACCACGGCGAAGGCGTCGTTCCCGTTGTCGACACGCTGGAGAGGCACATCGGTCAGCTGACGGCCGATGGGCACGACGTGATTTTTGCGAGTCTTGCGGTGAAAGCGTTTCGCGCGCGTCCCAGTCTGATTACTCCGGAGCGGATAGCGGGCGTAGTTGCACTGCTGGAGGACGCGCAGAACGACGACCCGACGCGCTACTACGGCTTTGCCGATTACCTCAATGACCCTGTGGACTACAGCGACGTGCCGGTGTTTGCAAACGTGCAGCAGGCAGCGAACGCGGTGCTGGCGGATCGCGCACCGATCTTTCCCGACCAGGTGATTGACGGCAAGCTCTACTACCTGGCCGGGAACCGGCTGCACGATATCACGCACGTTCACGCGCTGGTCGAACTGCACTCGATGGGGTACCGAGCGTTGGCGGCGAGGGGCTTGGAGCCGTTGCGCAAGCAACTGCATCTTTGCGCTGGTGCCCGGTTCCCCGCTGACCTTGTTCCGTTCGAAACCAGCGATGTGCACGATCCCTGGACTGCCGCTTTCTGGGACCGCGACAAGCGCGACGCACATCAGGCCAAACTCGCTTACGCGGTAATGAGCCTGTTGAATGGCCGATGTGAGAGCGAGCGCGCTGCGGCGCTCAGAATCGCATCCAATTACTGGGCGCTGTTGCCCTGACGCGGCCGTGCGGGTATTAGCCACGCTGCTAAACTGTCCCCATGCCAGGGCTACCTCAGCTTCCAACGCCACTTGCCGAGCAGGCCCGCGCGGTCGCTGAAACACATGAGCTTGGTGTAGAACCCGATCAATTGCGGGTCTTTGCGGTCAGTGAGTTCGCCGAGCGGGTCGCGCGCCAGCAACCGGACTGGCTCAGTCAGAGTCTTGCAGATGCGCGCTTCGAAACCGCACCGCGCCGTGCCGACATAGACACCGAGTGCCACCTCGCGCTGGCGTCTGTTGATGACATGCCCGGGCTGCAGCGCGAGCTACGGCGGCTACGCAATCGCTATCAGCTCTGGGCGATATGGCGCCACGTGATGGGCTGGGCGCCGCTTGAGGAAACGACGTTTACGGTGAGTTCGCTCGCCGAGGTCGTGCTGGAGCAGGCGCTCGAACACGTGGGCGCATGGGAGGAAGAAGCCCGTGGTGTGCCCCGGTCCGCCGACGGCGCCCGCCAGCGGCTCGTGGTGTTTGCGCTCGGTAAGCTGGGTGCGGGCGAGCTCAACCTGTCGTCGGATATCGATCTGATTTTTGCGTATCCGCAGGCCGGCCAGGTCAGCGAACGGCTTACCAATCAACAATTTTTCGTGCGCGTTGGTCAGCGGCTGATAGAAGCGCTCGACCCGGTGACAGAGGACGGCTTCGTTTTTCGTGTCGACATGCGCTTGCGGCCCTATGGCGATAGCGGGCCTCTTGTGGCGCATTTTTCGGCGATCGAAACGTACTACGAAACCCAGGGCCGCGATTGGGAACGCTACGCATTGATCAAAGCGCGGGCAGTGGCGGGTGACATTCACGAAGGCGCGGCACTGATCTCAGAATTGCGCCCGTTTGTTTATAGGCGTTACCTGGATTTCGGCATGGTGCAGGCGCTGCGCGACATGAAGGCGCGTTTGCGCGCGGAGCGTCATCAGCCTGAGGACATCAAACTGGGTCCAGGTGGCATTCGGGATGCGGAATTCTGTGTGCAGGCCTATCAGCTCATCTGGGGCGGTCGGGAGCCGGCTCTGCAGGAGCGCAACTTTATGACGGTCGTCGGTCGGCTCCGGGAGCTGGATCGGTTTTCGCCCGCCGAGGCGCAGGTTCTTGCAGACGGTTACCGTTTTCTCCGGGACTTGGAGCACAGCATTCAGGCTATCGACGACCGGCAGACGCAGACGCTGCCGGCGCGGGAGACGAACCAGCAGCGCGTCGCACTCATGGCAGGGTTTACGGAGTTTTCGACACTGGTAGAGCAGCTGGACGTCCACAGACGCGATATCGCCGCAGTATTCGACGCGCTGATAGCGCCCGTCGCACACGCAACCGACGCGGAAACCGACGATGCATGGAATGCACCCGAAGACCTAGAGCAGCTCGCGGAGCTGGGATTTCGTGATCCGGAGGCCGCAAGCGCGCTGCTTGGCGATCTGTCCGACGCCTGCGAACGGCAGTCCGTGGGTTCGGAAAGCCGCAAACGGCTCGACGCGCTGATGCCGGTACTCTTGAGGGGTGTCACGGCAACGGTGGATCCGGATCGAGCGCTGGAACGGGTGGTGCCAATTTTGCGCGCGATCCTGCGACGATCGGCGTATGTGGTGCTGCTGGCCGAGAACCCGAGTGTGCTGTCGCATCTGATTGATCTGGCGTTGCAGAGCCGTTGGTTTGCAGGCGAACTCGCGCGCCGGCCGGCGTTCTTCGACGACCTGCTTGAGGATCGATTGCTCAACGAACTGCCGGCCAGGACGGAGCTTGAGTTGGAACTGCGTGCGCGCCTCGATGCGGTTGCCGATGGTGATCACGAACGGGCGATGGACGTGCTGCGGGAATTCAAAGAGCAGCACGTTTTTCTGGTGGGGCTTGCCGAATTGCGTGGCACGCTGCCGCTGATGCGCGTCAGCGACTATCTGACGTTTCTGGCCGAAGCGATTCTGGAAGCGGCACTTGATCTGGCGTGGCGTGAAACCAGTATCCGGCATCCGGACTACGCGGACCGCCGACCGTTTATTGTGGTTGGCTATGGAAAGCTCGGTGGCCTGGAACTTGGTCCCGGTTCAGATCTGGACCTCGTGTTCATTCACGAACTGCCGCCGGAGGCATCGCCGTTTCTGCACCGGCTGGTTCGCCGCCTGCTGCACGTGATAACGGTGCCCACGTATGTCGGCGCGCTCTACGAGATAGATACCCGGCTACGACCGTCGGGTAACGACGGCACAATGGTCAGCAGCATCGAGGCCTTTGCTGCGTATCAGCGCGATCGTGCCTGGGTCTGGGAACATCAGGCGCTCGTTCGTGCGAGGCCGGTGGCGGGCGATCCGGCGCTGGCCAGCCGCTTCAGTACGCTGCGTCGGGAACTGCTCGCGGCAGATCGGGACCTCGACGAGCTGAAGGGTGCTGTTGTTTCAATGCGCGACCGGATGCTTGCGCATCACTCGGCGGACGAAGACCTGAAACGCGGCGTGGGCGGTATCGTCGATATTGAATTTATGGTGCAATACTTGGTTCTTGCGCATTCGAAGACGCACCCGGGGTTGTCCGAATTCACGGACAACGTGCGCATTCTCGAAGCGGCGGAACGGCTCGCGCTGTTGCCGGTGGGGGTTTGCATTGGATTGCGCGACGCCTATCTGGCACTGCGAGCCGAATGGCATCGTACGGTGCTCGACGCTCCGGATGTCGAGCGCTCGCAGGCGGTGCTCAATACGCATCGGGATCTGGTACGAAGCGCCTGGCAGACGTTGTTCGGTCGGTTCGAGACGTAATCCGGTTTAGACGGGTAGAGCCGGGGCGGTTCGAGACCGCGCCGGAAAGTGGTCGGTTCTTTGTCGGTTCAATGAGGAGAAAGCATGGCCGGTAACCTGGCGGATCAGGACGGCTGGATCTGGCACAACGGCGACTTCGTCCCGTGGCGCGACGCCAAAGTGCATGTCCTGACGCACACGCTCCACTACGGCGTCGGCGTGTTTGAGGGTGTGCGTGCGTACGACACGCCCAACGGCACCTGCATTTTCCGGCTGAACGAACACACCGACCGGCTGTTCGACTCCGCGCACATACTCGGCCTCAAGATTCCGTACTCGAAGGACGAGCTGAATGCAGCGCAATGCGAAGTGGTGGCACGCAACGAGCTGAATGAAGGATACCTGCGGCCGATCGTGTATCTGGGTTCGGAAGGCATGGGTCTGCGGGCCAAGGATCTGTCGATCAACGTCAGCATTGCGGCGTGGCCCTGGCCCAACTATATGGACCCCGACAGCCGCGAGAAGGGTATAAAGGTACGCACGTCCTCGTACACGCGCCATCACGTGAACATAACCATGTGCAAGGCGAAGTCCTGCGGCAACTACATCAATTCGATCATGGCGTTGCACGAAGCGTTGGACAGCGGATGCGACGAAGCGCTGATGCTCGACAACGAAGGCTACGTTGCGGAAGGCACGGGCGAGAACTTCTTCCTTGTGGCGGATGGCGTGATTCACACACCGGAACTCACGTCCTGTCTGGCGGGCATTACCCGCGACACGCTGTTCCAGCTCGCCGACGAGGCGGGTTACGAGGTACGCGAGCGGCGCATCACCCGTGACGAGGTCTATGTGTGCGACGAGGCCTTCTTTACCGGGACCGCAGCCGAGGTGCTGCCGATCAACTCGCTGGATTCGCGTACGATCGGGGCTGGTAAGCGAGGGCCGGTAACCGAACGGTTGCAGACCGCTTACTTCGATCAGGTCCGGGGTAAACGCAACGTATTCTCCGAATGGTTGACGCCTGTGAATGGTCGAGCCGCCAAATAAGGCACGAATGACCGCTCTCCCGCACGCCGGGTATTCCGCGTGAAAGCTCTGCTGGTCGCCCCCGCGTGGGTCGGCGACATGGTTATGGCGCATGCGCTCGTGCAAGCGCTGGCCGAGCGTTATTCAGCGTTGGAGCTTACGGTGGTAGCGCCGCCGGTCACCGCACCGCTGGCGAGCCGTATGGCCGAAGTTGCGCATGTGGAGGTTCTCGATGTGGGGCATGGCGAGTTGGGCCTGGGTGCTCGCTGGCGGCTCGCGCAACGACTGAAAAACCGGGGCATCGAGCAGGCTTACGTTCTGCCCAATAGCTTCAAATCTGCGCTGCTGCCCTGGTTTGCGCGCGTTCCCACGCGCACGGGTTGGCTCGGGGAACAGCGCTACGGTTTGCTGAACGATCACCGCAAGCTCGATCCTGATGCCATTCCGCGCATGGTGGATCGGTTCGTCCGTCTTGGCTGGCCGGCGGAATCGACGGCGCCGCTGGAGGCGTCTGCGCCAGTACTCGGCAGCGATCCGGACAATGCGGCCCAGCTCCTCGAGCGCTTCGGGTTGCGTACGCCGTCGGTGGCGCTATGTCCCGGAGCGGAGTACGGTCCGGCGAAACAGTGGCCGGCGGCGCACTGGGCCGACCTCGCGCTACGGATTGCGCGCGAAGGTCGGCAGGTGTTGCTTGTGGGTGGTCCGGGAGACCGGAACATCTGCGCAGCGATCATGGATCGCTGTCGGGCGGACGGGGATCCGCGGCACATGCCCATCGACCTGGCGGGCAAGACCAAGCTGCTCGACGCGGTGGACCTGCTGTCGACGGCCGACGAGGTTGTGAGCAACGACTCCGGACTGATGCACGTTGCCTGCGCGGTGGGGAGACCTGTGGTCGCGATCTACGGTTCTACCTCGGCGGAGTTTACGCCTCCGCTGGGCAATCAGGTGGCCATTGTTCGCCGGGACATCGAGTGTGCGCCCTGTTTCGAGCGTGTCTGTCCGCTGGGTCATCTGCGTTGCCTTACAGAAATAGCGCCGCCCGACGTGGCTGTGCGGATGAAATCATGAAAGTGCTCGTCATCAAGATGTCATCGATGGGCGATGTCGTGCACGCTTTACCGGCCGTGCATGCCGTGGCGTCTGCTGGTCATGAAGTGCACTGGGTTGTCGAGGAAGCGTTCGCGCCGATCGTGGAAGCGCATCCGTCGGTTGCCCGGGTGATCTCCATCGGCTGGCGTCGTTGGCGGCGTTCGCTGGTCGCAAGCCGCAGCGAGATGGCCGAGTTTTACCGCGCTCTGCGTGCTCAACGCTACGACTACGTCGTCGACGCTCAGGGACTCTATAAGAGCGCAGCCGTTGCACGTCTCGCGCGGGGCGCGCACACGGTTGGCATGGATTCGGGGTCGGCCCGCGAACCCGGTAGCGCACGACTGTTGGGTTCCGGGGTGCGGGTACCGAAAGGCCGGCATGCCATCGACCGATTACTGGAACTGTTTGCACACATCGTGCCGTTCGACCGGGAACGAGCGTTGTCGTTCGGTTGGCCGAGCCTGCGAGACGACGAAGCCTCAATGCAGAACTGTCTGCTCCTTCACGGGACTACCTGGCAGAGCAAACTCTGGCCCGAGTCCCATTGGTTCGAAATGGCTCGGCGCCTCAGCGAACAGGGTCTACAACCGCTTCTGTTATGGGGCAACGACGAGGAGCGCACCCGCGCGGAGCGGATTGCCGCTAACGCACCGGCAAAGGTGCTGGCGCGCCAGCCGCTGGAGGGTCTTCTGCAGCAGATGCAAACAACGGCTCTGACGGTCGGGGTGGATTCGGGGCTGATGCATCTGGCGGCGTCGCTGGGCGTGCCCACGGTTGCGCTCTATGGCAGTACGGATCCACAGCGTACAGGGTGTCGCGGCCCGTCAGTAGAGAATCTGGCGGTAGAGTATTCCTGCGCACCCTGTTTGAGGCCGCAATGCCGGCACGAACGTACCCACAACGCTGTCTATCCGCCCTGTTACGGTACCCTCACTCCGGATCGCGTGCTCGAATCCGTAAATCGATTACTGGCCGATGCAGATCGCGTTCTGCATATTTAAGTACTTTCCGTACGGTGGCATTCAGCGCGATCTGATGAAGATTGCCCGCGTCGCGCTCGCGCGCGGTCACGAGGTACGCATCTACGCGATCTTCTGGGATGCCGAAATACCCGACTCGATCGATGTGGTGAAAGTGCCGGTGTCGGCGCTGACCCATCATCAGCTCTATGAGTTGTACGCCGAATGGGTGCACGATCATCTGCGGGAGAACCCGATGGATATCGTCGTTGGCATGAACAAGATGCCCGGTCTGGACGTGTACTACGCCGGCGATTCCTGCTACGAAGAGAAAGCGCGGACGCAGCGTGGTAACTGGTACCGAATGCTGCCGCGCTACCGGCACTTTGCGCGGTTCGAACGCGCGGTGTTCGATCCGCTGGTGTCGACTCAGATTTTGACCATTTCGGATCATCAGACACCCTACTTCCGCAAGCATTACGGAACGTCGGCGCAGCGTTTTCACCCGTTGCCGCCGGGTATCGATCGTGATCGCATCGCACCGGCGGACCGGAACGAAAGGGGCGCGCGGGTGCGAGCGGAACTCGGCATCGCGGAGCCGGAGTTGCTGTTGCTTTTCGTGGGCTCCGGGTTTGTAAAGAAAGGCCTCGATCGCGCGTTGCTCGCGCTGCATGCGCTCCCGGGCGAACTGAAGTCACGCACACGGCTCGTTGTGATTGGCCGGGATCACGCCGAGCCCTTTCGCAGGATGGCGAAACGTCTCGGGGTGCAGGAACGCGTGACCTTCTTCGATGAGGGGCGGCCCGATGTGCCGGACTTTCTATTTGCCGCCGATGGGCTCGTGCTTCCTGCCTACGACGAGAATGCAGGGATGGTCATTCTGGAATCGATGGTTGCGGGGCTGCCGGCGCTCGTAACGGCCAACTGCGGATACGCGCCCTACCTCGCAAATGCCGACGCCGGCATCGTAGCGCCCGATCCTTTCGTACAGGAGGCGTTCAACCAACTGCTTGTAACGCTGCTCACCAGCGAGCGGCGCGATGCGTGGCGGGTGAACGGCATGGCGCTTGCGGATCGGGACGACATATTTGCCCTTGGTGAGCGCGCGGTGGATTACATAGAACGCTTTCAGGCGGAGCGGCGGCCGCTGCTTGCTTTTGCGGTGTTCAAGTACTTCCCGTTCGGTGGGCTGCAGCGGGATCTTCTGAAAGTTGCGCACGCCTGCCAGCAGCGGGGCTACCGGATTCGGATCTACACATTGTCGTGGGAAGGGGATCTGCCCGCCGGGTTCGACCTGGTTGTGGTTCCGTCCCAAGGGCTTACCAACCACCGCCGCTACTCGGAGTTTGCGCAATGGGTTGCCGATGATCTTCGTTGGCGTCCGGCGGATGCGCTGATCGGCTTCAACAAGATGCCGGGGCTGGATCTGTACTATGCGGCGGACTCGTGCTACGAGAAGAAGGCCCAGGAGCTGAGGTCCCCCGCGTATCGGCGCACGGGCCGGTATGCGTTGTTTTCCCGATTCGAGCGGTCCGTGTTCGGCAATGATTCGGACACACGGATACTGCTCATCAGCGAAAAACAGCGGGAGGACTTTCTCCATTACTATCAGACAGACATCGATCGCTTTTCGGTTCTGCCCCCGGGTGTAGGACGTGATCGGAAACGGCCTCCCGATGCCGAGAAGATCCGTCGTGCGTTTCGAGAAGAATACGCATTGTCCGAGACGGACCGTTTGCTGCTTCTGGTGGGCTCGGGCTTCATTACGAAAGGTCTGGACCGGGCGCTGCTCGGGCTGGCGTCGTTGCCTGAAGACGTGCTGGCCCGAACGCGCTTGTTCGTAGTCGGCCAGGATAATCCCAGACAGTTCCTCGCAATGGCGGAAGAGCTGGGTGTTCAGGAGCAGGTTACGATCTTTTCCGGCCGCGACGACGTTCCGCGCTTCATGCTCGGCGCAGACATCCTGGTACACCCAGCCTACGTGGAAAGCGGAGGTATCGTGTTGCTCGAAGCACTGATTGCCGGTCTGCCCGTTTTGGCGACGGAAGTATGCGGCTTCGCGTTTTATGTGCACGAAGCAAGAGGTGGCGTGCTCGTACCCTCCCCGTACGAGCAGACTGTATTCAACGCGCAGCTCGCGTCCCTGGTTACCGAAGACTCTACACGGGCGGAACTTGCTCGGAACGGCATTGCGTTTGGTGAGCGCAACGACATTTTCGCGATGCCGGAGCGCGCGGCTGCACTGATTGAGGAGCATCTGGGTGCCCGCGCTCTTCCTGCGTGATGATATCCGCCGTGCGTGGGAAGGCGCTGATGCGTTCGCGCAGGCGAAAAATCTCGATGGTACGGTCTATCGGAGCGTGGAACGCCGGCGAACCCTGCGTTGCCAGATTGGGGACGGCACGTATTTCGCGAAGGTCCACCATGGCGTTGGCTGGCTGGAGATAGTCAAGAATCTGGTGTCACTGCGCCTTCCGGTAGTTGGTGCCCGCAATGAGTATGCGGCCTGTCGGCATCTTGCAGAGCGCGGCGTGCCGGCGCCCGGTGTTGCGGCCTACGGGTCCCGCGGATGGTCACCGGCCCAACGGTTTTCCTTCGTGGTGTTGGATGCGCTCGAGCCTCGCACCAGCCTGGAATCGGTAGTGGATAGCTGGTTGGAGAACCCACCCGATGGCGTCACACTTCGGCGAGCTACGACGGCGGTCGCCAGATTCGCGCGCGCGATGCACGACGCGGGTGTGGTCCATCGTGATTTTTACGTTTGCCATCTACTTGCGGACGATCGTGCGCTTGCGCTGGACCGGTTCGACCTTGCGGTGATCGATCTGCACCGCGCGCGCATATTCCGTGCGTTGCCTGCCCGATGGCGCCGGCGTGACCTGGCAGCGCTGTTGTTTTCCACGCTGGATCTGAATCTCAGTCGGTTCACGTGGCTGCGCTTCGTTCGCATCTACTGCGGTGTGCCGCTTCGCGAGGTG
Organism: Candidatus Azotimanducaceae bacterium; assembly: GCA_965216695.1. Taxonomy (GTDB): domain Bacteria; phylum Pseudomonadota; class Gammaproteobacteria; order Pseudomonadales; family Azotimanducaceae. Next base: position 2,942,479 of record OZ244212.1, read on the forward strand.
TTTGCCGAAGACCCTGAATTCTGGCGTGGTGTGATGGATCGCGCGCAACGCCTGTATCGCAAAGGTATGCGCAAGCAGCTCGTAAAAGGCCGGTACCGGGCATGACCTCAGTGCGTACCGTCAGAGATCTCGCGCACGCCGGGCGGGATGTGGCCGCTCCGTTTCGACTGGCTCTTCCGGACCGCGGGGCTGGCGACGTCGATGTAGAGGAGATCCATCGACTGTTGCCGGGACGGCGATTAGTCGCAACAGTGCGGGTCGCTGACGGCGCGGTCGGGGTTCTGAAGCTCTTTTACGGGACGGGCGCGAACCGTTATCAGATGCGTGAACTCACCGGCGTGCGGCTGATGCGCGACGCCGGCCTGCCGACGCCGGACGTTGTGTCCGAAGGCGTGGGCCGAGATGGTGCGTATCTGATGTTCCGGTATCTGCCGAAGGCTACTCCGCTGCCCACAACGCAAGAGGGTCTGGAAGAAGCCGCGGCAATGTTTGCCCGTTTCCACGCGGCGGGGCTCGTGCACACGGACCCGCATGTGGACAACTTTCTGAAAAGCGAAGGCGCCCTTTGGGTCGTGGACGGCGACGGGGTTCGGCGTGCGCCCGCCGGAGCGCGCTGGCAACTGGACAACCTCGCCCAGCTCTGCGCGCAACTGCCGGTGCACCCGGCCATCGATCCGATACGCGCGCTGGCGATCTATCGGAACGCGATCGCAGGTGATGGTGGGGACGGCGTTGCTGACGCGGAATTTGTCGATTGTGTGAGTGCACAACGCAATCAGCGTTTAACGAAGTTTTTGCAGAAGTGCGAGCGCGACTGCACGCAGTTCCACTGCCGCGTTTCGATGACGCGTTTCCTGATCTGCGAACGCGCGCAACTCGAGAGCTTGCAATCGTTCATCGCCGATCCGGAACAGGTGATTGCGCACGGACAGATCGTGAAAGCGGGCAACACGGCTACCGTTGTTCGCTGCGCGCTGGGGAACCGTCCAGTTGTTGTGAAGCGATACAACATCAAGTCTGCCCGCCATCGTCTGTGGATCAGCCTGAAGCGGCGTTCCCGTGGACGGCTGTCTTGGCTGAACGCGCAACGACTGCGCCTGCTTGGCATTCCAACTGCGCACCCGTTGCTGCTGCTTGAGGAGCGGTTTGGGCCAATGCGCGGGACGGCCTACCTCGTGATGGACGACCTTGGTGAACAGCATCTTGGTGCTGCGGTCCTAACTCAGGGTTTCGCCCCGTTTACCTCAGCGGTTTCTGCGCTGTTCGCGTCTCTCGGGCGCGCTGGACTGATACATGGTGACACCAAGGCCACCAACTTCATCGTACACCGCGGCGACCTGCATCTGATTGACCTCGATGCGATGCGGTCCGCGGATGGCCACACGCATGCTCGCCTGTTCGCGAAGGACATAGCCCGGTTTCTGAAGAACTGGGACGAACGTCCGGACGCGAAGCAGGCGTTTGCGAATGCGTTGCGGGTCGGTGGCCGCACGTGATGGCGGCAACGCTGATCGTTAGTGGGTTCGGTAGTTAGTGGGTATAGTAGCTGCTCCCCGCGCACAAGGCGCTCAACCTTGATCATTCTCGGCCTTTCCGGCGCTCTGAATCATGATCCTTCGGCGGCGTTGCTGGTTGACGGTGAACTGGTAGCGGCCGCGGAGGAAGAACGCTTCATTCGCGACAAGCACGCGAAGAACAAGGTGCCTGAGCATGCAGCACGCTACTGCTTGCAGGAAGCAGGCATTGCGCCCCGCGACGTGGATGTAGTGGCGTTTCCCTATGCGCCGATCAGCCTGCTGCGACCGGACCGGTGGCACTATGCGCGCCGGTACTGGTATGCGCCCGATCGCGCGTTGGACGCGTTGTTCAACGGCAACCGCCGGTTTCGGCGCAACCGCGAACGCGTGTTGCGACTGGGTAATACGCTCGGCATAGACTGGTCGACGACGCGTTTCGAGCCGGTGGAACATCACCTGGCGCATGCCTCCAGCGCCTATCATTTGAGCGGCTTCCAGGAGAAGACCGCAATACTCGGGGTCGACGGGAAAGGCGAGTACGCGACGACCTTCCTCGGGTACGGGGAAGGCGGCCGCATTCACCGGATCAAGGAGTTTTACGACCCCGACAGCTTGAGCGGGGTTTACGGCGCGGTAACAGAATATCTTGGCTTCGAGATGCTCGACGGCGAATACAAGGTAATGGGGATGGCGCCGTACGGCGAAGCCAACAGGTTTGATCTGTCGCGCCTGATCCAGCGTACGCCCGATGGGTTCAGGGTAGCGGCCGACTATGTAAACACGGTTGGTTTGCGCCGCTACAAAGAAGACGGCGTGGGGTTCTACTTCAGCCGCAAATTGGTGGATTGGCTGGGCCCACGGCGGCAGGGCGACGCAGCCGACGAACCTTACGTGCACATTGCCGCAGCCATGCAGGAGCTGTTCGAGATGCATTGCCTGCGTCTGCTCGAACAGTATCTGGGTGACATTCTTCGGCAGACCGGACGGCTCGCGTTTGCCGGGGGCGGCGCGCTCAATGTCAAGCTGAATCAACGGATCGTTGCGCTGCCACATGTGAAAGAGCTGTTCGTGCAACCGGCGTCTGGCGATTCCGGTACTGCCCTCGGCGCCGCAACCTACGTCGCCGCCGCACACGGCGACCGCCTGGCGCGTATGCGGCACGTGTACCTCGGACCACGGTTCGACAACCATGCCTGTGAATTGGCGTTGCGCGCCCGGGCGGAGAAACCGCAGTGGCGCCGTCTTGACGATGTACCGAAGGCCACCGCGGATCTGCTGGCTGCAGGGCATCCGGTGGCCTGGTTTCACGGGCGCATGGAGTTCGGCCCGAGGGCGCTCGGTGCGCGCAGTATTCTCGGATGCCCGAACTCGCCGGGGATTGCGGATCGTATCAACGAACAGATCAAGTTCCGGGAGCGCTGGCGGCCGTTCTGTCCGAGCGTGCTGGATAAGGTGGCGCGGGACATGATTCAAACGGATCATCCTGCGCCGTTCATGACGATCACGTTCGACGTCGCCGATTCATGGAAAGCACGGGTTCCGGAGGTGGTGCACGAAGACGGCACCGCTCGGGTACAGATTGTGGAGCAGGACACCAACCCTCGGTACTACGCAGTATTGGAAGCGCTGGAGCAGCTCACCGGCAACGGCGTGGTACTGAATACGTCACTGAACCGCCGCGGCGAGCCGATTGTTTGTACGCCGGATGATGCGTTGAACATGTTCTACGGCTGCGACCTCCGCTACCTGGTTCTCGAAGATTTTCTGGTCATCAAGGGCGACACGTGACCACGCAGCGCATGCTGCAGATCTGCCCGAATGATCATCCACCGTTTGCAGACATCTGTGCGCTTTACGAACGGGCGGGCGAGAGCCTTAATCTTGAGGTTCAGACGCTGTATCTCAGTGCGCCGACGCCCAGCGGGACCGGGCGCAATACATCGCAGGACGTGGGCGCCCACCATCAGGGGCGCGGGCAGACGACGTATCTGAACTTTGAACGCCTGACCCAGACGCGGCAGGTGAGCCGGGCGATCGCCGATGCGGTCGACGTACCGGTTTGCCTGGCCGTGTGTCACCGTTACCGGTCTTATAAGACGTTCGTGGCGTCGCGCGTGCGTGCCGCGCGCACAGTGGCCGTGGCGCACGAATTTGGCTTCTTTGCGCGGCGACGGCGCCGATGGGAACGAATGCTGATTGGTAGAGATGTGGTCTTCGCCGGCGTTTCTCCAGCCGTTACCGATGAACTCAATGCGGTAACTGGGGCGGCCGCGTGGCTTCCCAACGGTATCGACGTGGTGCCGCTGCAGCGTGCGATGCTCAACCGGGACGCCGCACGCGCGGGGCTGAGCCTGCCGCCCGGTGCGTTCGTGGTCGGTGTTGTCGGTCGGTTGCATGCCAAGAAATGTCCGGACCTTGCGCTGGACGCGTTTGCCCGATTCCGCTCGGAAGTGCCTGACGCCCACCTCGTTTTCGTCGGTGATGGCGCGTTGCGCGATTCGCTGCAGCGGCGTGCCGACGAAGGTGCGCCTGGCCGCGGGGCGGTCACGTTTGCGGGATTCGTGGCAGATGCGCGACGGTACTTCCCGGCGTTTGATGCGCTGCTCGTGCCGTCAGGGGATCAGGAAGCGTTTGCGCTCGTTCTGCTCGAAGCGATGGTCGCGGGTGTGCCGGTGGTACTCGCGGATTCGCCGGGGCCGGTCAGTGTCGCCGGCGACTCCGGCTACGTGTTTTCTGGTGGCGATGCGGATGCAGCGGCAGGTGCGCTGAAGCGCGTATACGACGAAGTGTATAGGAGCGGAGCGGGCGCGCTGGACGCCTATCGGCGGCATGCGTTGCAGCGTGTTACGCAGCAGTTCTCGGTTAGTGCCCTGGCGCGGCGACTCGACGCGCTGATGGTGGACGTCCGGCCGCGGTTCTGGACGGGCCCATGATCGTCTTTGTCTCCGGTGTGATGGCGGCGGGTAAATCGACCGTCGCGCAACGCCTCGCCGAACGCCTCACGCGTAGCGTGCATCTGCGCGGTGATGTCTTTCGCCGGATGATCGTAAACGGGCGGGTCGAGATGACCGCGTCGGCACCGCCGGCAGCGCTCACGCAGCTGCGATTGCGCTACCGCGCGGCGGTTGCGACGGCCGTGATCTATGCTGAAGCCGGCTTTGATGTGATTTATCAGGACGTGGCACTCGGCGACATGTTCACGGAGGTTCTCTCGGCGCTGGAACGGGCAGCGGCGGGGGTTTGCCCGGTGCATCCAGTCGTGTTGTGTCCCGATGCCGCTACCGTTCGACAGCGCGAAGCATCGCGCGACAAGACCGGATACCACGGGTTCAGCGTGGAAGATCTGCAGAACGTGCTGAACAGCACGCCGAGAGTTGGCTGGTGGCTTGATTCGAGCCGGTTGACTACAGAGGACACCGTAAACGCTATTGTGGCGCACCTCGAAAACACGACGGGTTGACGGGCGGTCGGCTGCGGTGGGTGCCGTCGGTTAATACGGACGCCGGCCTCCCGGGGGCGCGGTCTTGAAGCGACGGTGCAACCAGAGGTACTGGGCCGGGGCTTTCCGGATCTGTGTTTCCAGCCACTGGTTTGTCCGCGTGGCATCGGCAACCGGGTCCCCGGTCGGAAAGCCGGCCAACGGCGCGAACTCAATACGCCAGGTGCGTGTTTTCAGATCGCGGAACTGGCTCATGCCGACCACCGCCGCACCGGTGCGCGAAGCGAACCGGGACGTTGCGGTGATCGTGGCGGCGGGTACACCAAAAAAAGGCGCGAACACCGAGTGCTTAGGACCGTAATCCTGATCGGCGGCGTACCATACGACGCAACCTGAACCCAGTCGCTTCAGAATCGTCCGTACGTCACTGCGCTCGATCACGCGGTCGAAGTACGCTGCGCGACCCGCGACCTGGGCGCGCTCCCAAACCGGGTCTTTGTTGGCGCGGTAGATTACGTCGAGGCGGCACAGACGTTCCAACTCTCCGCTGATCATATCCATCACGGCGAAATGACCACCGAGCAGCAGTACACCGTTGCCTTGGGCTTCTGCCGCGTGCAGATGTTCGACCCCGTGTGTGGCAATGGAATATCCACGCAGGCGTTGCGGATTGAACCACGCCAGCGCCATCTCAGCGATTCCCACCCCCGTATGAATGAATGAATTGCGTACGATCGCCGCACGTTCAGTGTCGGACGCATCGGGAAAACACAGACCAACGTTCACTTCGGCAATGTGCCGTCGAGACCGGCCGAACGTAAGGCCCAGGATTCCGATCAGCTTCCCTGTCGCAATCAACGCACTGGTGGGGAGGCGCGCCATCACGTGGCCAAACCCGACGAGCAACCAGGTGGGCCATACGCGTGGCGAGTACAGCCTGGGTCGGGGTTTGCGCCTGGACATCGGCGGTGGATTGTACACGCTGTGCTAACATCCCGCTCCGATGACGGCCCCCACTCCCGAAGCGCCCTTCCTCCTTCCATCGTTACGTAACACCCACGTGGTTGTGGTGGGTGATGTAATGCTCGACCGGTACTGGCACGGCGAAGCCCAACGCGTTTCCCAGGAAGCGCCCGTGCCGGTGGTGGATGTGGTGCGGGCCGCGGATCGCCCGGGCGGTGCCGCCAATACCGCGTTGAATGTGGCGGCGATGGGTGCACAGTGCACGCTGATCGGTGTCCTCGGCGACGATGCGGAAGCCGACACGCTCGAAAGTACGCTGGGTGCCGCGGGTGTGAACTGCAGATTCGTTCGGGTTCCCGGGCATGCAACGCCGGTGAAGCTGCGTATCGTCAGTCAGAGGCAGCAGCTCATCCGAGCGGACTTCGACCGCCGGATCGATGCGACGCACACAGCGATGACGAGTACGCGGGTGTGCGAAGCGCTCAATCACGAGCTTCGCGACGCGGCCGTTGTCGTGTTGCAGGATTACGACAAGGACACGCTGGTCGATCCGGCACCGGTGCTCAGGCTGGCGCGAGACGCCGATGTCCCGGTGGTTGTAGATCCGAAGAACAAACCCTTTGCGCGCTATGCGGGCGCGTCCGTTGTGAAACCCAATATCAATGAATTTCGACACGCGGTTGGCGCATGGCAGAGCGATCGCGAACTGGTGACCCGCGCGCAGCAGCTTCTGACAGAGCTCGATTTCGGTGGTTTGGTGATTACCCGCGGCGGCGATGGCATGACGGTCGTTGTGAACGACGGCAGTGCCAGCCATCTACCGGCGCGGACGGTGGAAGTGTTCGACGTAACGGGCGCGGGCGATACCGCGGCTGCGGCACTGGCCATCGTCACAGCACTTGGCCAGTCGCTCGAAATCGCGGCCCGGGTCGCCAACGTCGCCGGTTCGCTCGCGGTAGCGAAGTCGGGAACGGCCGTTGTGACCGGTCCGGAACTCAATCATGCACTTGGTCTGCATAGCGGGTCTGCAGGGATGATGAGTGCCGAGCAGGCGCGCAATGCCGTGCTGGCTGCGCGCGAAGCCGGCCAAAGGGTGGTGTTTACGAACGGCTGCTTCGACATCCTGCACGCGGGCCACGTAGCCTATCTGCAGGAGGCGAAAGCGCTTGGCGACCGCCTGCTCGTTGCGGTGAACGACGATGCGTCCGTGACGCGGCTGAAGGGTGCGGGCAGGCCGGTCAACGGTCTCGAGCGCCGGATGCGCGTGCTGGCGGGTTTGTCGTCAGTGGATTGGGTCGTGTCCTTCAGCACGGACACACCCGAACCGCTGCTCGAGCAGTTGCAGCCCGACCTGCTCGTCAAGGGAGGCGATTACAGCGACGATCAGGTGGTGGGTGCAGATATCGTCCGAGCCTACGGCGGCGACGTAAAAGTCCTCGGACTCGTCGCCGACGTCAGCACAACCGCCATCCTCGGCGCCCTAAACCGGGGGTCAGAGTAAAGGGACAGAACAAACGTCCTCTCCGTTGCCTCAGAGTGCTCTTACGCCGAATCCTCAAGCGTTTCGTTGATCAGATCGATGTGCGAGCTCACGAGAAAATCGGAAACGATCCGATTCTGAACGATCTGCTTTTGATCAATGAGAAACGTCGCGCGACGCACACCGAAGCCCATCGGGCCGTCCACGCCGTAGGCACGAATCACCGATTTGTCCGGGTCCGCCAACAGCGCGAACGGCAGCGCATTACTTTCGACAAATCGTGCGTGCGTACTCGCGTCCTGGGGACTGACACCCAGCACGCGCACATCCGCGGCGGCCAGATCGCCATGTCGATCGCGAAACGCACACGCCTGCGCGGTGCATACCGGCGAGAAGTCGATCGGGTAGAAATACAGCAAGACGCGCTGCTGCGACAACACGTCCGTTAGCGCAATCGCGTTGCCCTCGTGATCGGGCAGTTCAAAGTCCGGGGCCGTTTGTCCAACTCGTATCATGATGTGGTTCCTCCCGCAGAACCTCCTGCGGACTTCCCTGCGGTGTCGCAGACTGTGGTTGCGTTGTCGCCGAGGTGAACCGGCGAGAGCGTCCCAACCACTATACTCGTAACCTCCGGTTGCGCCGCGACGAAGCGTAAGCTGTCCCGCCCGCGCCAGCCGCTACCCAGCGCTTTCTTCACGAACACCGCGCTGCCGGCCGCCGCGGCCTGCGACAGCACGGGAAGTTGCGCTTGGTTGGCGTCGTTGAGTTCTGTCATCAGCACGTCCACGCCGAGGGCCAACGCCCGCATCCCGCCCGCCACGGTTTTGTGGGACATGCCGACCGCGCGGATCATGCCCTTTGCGCGCAGAGCCTGAAGCGTCTCCAGGCAGTCGCTGTGCTCGAGGATCGCCAGATCGTTGCCGTCGGAGTGAATAAGAACGACGTCGAGGTGATCCGTGTGGAGACGCTGCAACGAACTCGTGATGCTGCGGGTAGTTGCCGGTCCGGAAAAGTCGTACGTGGAACCGCCGTCCGCGAATACTTCGCCAACCTTCGTGCAGAGAATCCAGCGCTCGCGATTGTTCAGGGCGCGCCCTATCCGGGCTTCGCTTTCGCCATAAGCGGGCGCCGTGTCGAGCAGATTGATCCCTAGGTCCTCCGCTCTTGAAAGGAGAGTGTGTACGGCCCGGTCGTCGGGCAGCGCGAAACTGTCCGGATACTTCACACCGGTGTTGCGTCCGAACTTGACGGTGCCGAGCGAAAGCAGCGAAACGTCCTGGTTTAGGGCTTCGAAACGCCTGTAGATCACGGCGGGCTCCATGACGGCGTGCCGATCAGACAGCGCGGCAACGGTAGAGCATGGAGCGCTGCTGAATCGTCGATTGCGGGCGCACGCTCGGGTTTGGGCGTTTCCAGCAGATCCATCACACGGTCCCCCAGATCAGGCGTCAGCGTGAGTTTGGTCGGCCAGCAGGTCAGCACCGGACCGTTTTTCTGAACGAACGCAGCTTCCGGCCGCGTGCGATCGGGCTGCGCGGGTTCGGCGCGGTCAACCTCTACGCAACTGAATTCAGCGCGGTCCCAGTCAAGCCAGGGTACGCACGCGCGCAATTCGGATCGAGCGCGGCGGATCTGCTCGGCGTCAGTGCGCTGCACGCCGGCGGTGGCCAGACGCCCGCCGATGTAGAGCACGTCTCCGTCGGCGTGCGTACTCAACGTAAGGCGTGGTTCGGGGGTGCGAATGCCGGTGAGGCAATGTGCGAACAGGGCGCGACGATGCGAATGATGCACAATCACCTGCTTCAATGGACGCCGTTGCATCCGGGGTTTGCTCAGACCGCACGCGGTAAGCAGCGCTTCGTTCCCTGCGCCGCCGGTGAGCAGCAACTGCGTTGCGCTCACGTGTACATTGCCGCAGTGTGCGTCGACTCTGCCGTGTTGACGGTCGATCGACCAGTCGGTGAAGTCCGATCGATAGCACAGTGTTGAAACGCCGGCGCTCAACTCGCCGATCAACCCGGGCACGTCTACAACGAAATCGCTCAACCGGAACAGCGTTCCGCGAAAGCCGGAGCGAAACGCATCCGGATAATCAGCGGGTTCGAGCTTGTCCACCTTGCCTGCCAGCGACCGGCTCGCGAACAGGGCCGTCAATCTGTCCAGCAGTTTTCCGTGCGAATACATGTAGTAGGCGGGCGATGCGATGATTGCCGGGTCGAGATGCGGGTATTCGCTACCGGCGAAACAGGCACGCCATCGGTCTGGCATCGCGGTGATCGCGCGCCACGCAGTGCCGAGTTGACCGCTGAGCGCATACTTCAAGCCGCCGTGAATCAAGCCCTGCGACGCCAGGGTTTGCGTGCCTCCTAATCGGTCGCGTTCGAGCAACAGTAACCGGTACCCCTTCTGCTGCAGCAGGTTGGCGAGCCACAGTCCGGCGATGCCGCCGCCCACGATCAGGGCGTCTACGTGCACACGGTGTTCCGGCGGCGATGACGGTTGCCGGCGAGCGGCGGATTCGGGCGCGATGGTCACAACAGTATTGGCGAGAACTCGTAGGCCTTGCGCCGGCAGTGTCGCGTGCTCGCGAGCCGACTGCAAACGTCGCTGCACCGTGTCTGCGCGCAGACTGCCTGCTTGACACCGCCGGTCGCTGGCATCAGTTTGCGCGCCCATGTGGAAGGTGCTCTACGCGGTGGTGCTCTGGCTTGCCCGGCCGTACGTTCGCTTGCGGTTGATGTGGCGCGCGCGCTCCGAGCCCGAGTACGGCCGCCGCGTTCCTGAGCGGTACGGGCATGTCCCGCGAGACATTTCTCCCGGTGCGGTGTGGTTTCACGCCGTTTCCGCCGGTGAAACCATCGCCAGTGCGCCGCTTGTGGAAGCGCTGACCACCGAGTTCCCGCACACGCCCTTTCTGGTTACGACCATGACTCCAACCGGCTCCGCCGCCGTGGAGCGCCTGCTTGGCCGCCGCGTGCATCACTGTTACGCGCCGTACGACTTTACAGACGCGCTACGACGCTTCTTCGACCGTGTTCGGCCAAGAATGCTGGTTCTGGTGGAGACGGAACTGTGGCCGAACATGCTGACCGAAGCGGCGCGGCGGCGGGTTCCCGTGGTGTGCATCAACGCGCGTTTGTCGGAACGCTCCGCGCGCGGTTACGCGCGGGCGGGGGGACTCACGCAACGAATGCTCGGTCAGCTGTCGCACATTGCTTGCCAGTACCCACAGCATGCGCAGCGGTTCATCGATCTGGGCGCGCCGGAAGATCGGGTCAGCGTCTGCGGCAACGTCAAGTTTGATGTCACGGTACCCGATGGCGTCGGCGACAGCGCGCGCGTGCTGCGCGATCGCTGGTTGCTCGACGACCGGCCGGTCTGGATTGCAGCCAGCACGCACGACGGAGAGGAGACGCTCGCACTCGAAGCGCATGTGGCCGTGCGTGCTCGGTATCCCAACGCGTGTCTTCTGCTGGTTCCAAGGCATCCGGCGCGTGCTGATGCGATCTGGGCGCTGCTGAACGAGACAGCAGCGGAGCATGGCTGGTCATTGATCCGCTATTCGGGCGATCAGGCGCACGGGACCGCTGCGGATGTCGTGTTGGTCGATGCGATGGGACTTCTGATGCAGATGTACGCGGTTTCGGCGGTGGCTTTCGTCGGCGGCAGTTTTGCGCCGGTTGGAGGGCACAATCCGATTGAACCGGCGCTGTTCGGCTTGCCGATCGTCACCGGTCCGCACCGCCATAACTTCACGGAGATCTTTGCGGCATTCGAACAGGCTGGAGTTGCCTCAACCATCGCTGCTGATGCTGCTGACGAAGATGCCGGCTCGGCGCTCGGCGATGCGATCATCGCCCGGCTCGATGTGGTGCTAACACCGGATCAACGCGTCACGGAACTAAGGCGTGCCGCGCACGCGGTGATCGACACCCATCGCGGCGCGCGCGGGCGTCTACTTCGGCTGCTGCGCGGCTGGATTGTTGCCCGGTAGGTAGTTGAGCCGGGTGACCGGCGCGTTTGCATCGGTGTAGCGGTTCACTTCCAGCAGATCCTGGTCAAGGAGCGTTCCGGCGGCCTGTTTCAGACGCATCAGGTTGATCACGTAGTTGTAACGCGAATCGGCGTAGTCGAACTGCGAAGCAAACAACCGTTGTTGAGCCTGTAACACATCCACGATGTTGCGCGTGCCCACCTCGTAACCCGTTTCGGTGGCTTCCAGTGCCGATTCGCTGGATTTGATGGCCTTGAGTCGCGCCTTTACGCGCACAACGTCGGTTGCGACCGCGCGAAACAGGTTGCGGGTATCGCGGCTGACCGTCAGCTGCTGCTCTGCCAGTTGCTCCCGCGCCTGGTCGGCCAAGGCTACCGCTTCTTTCGTGCGCGCGCGCGTGAAACCGCCCTGAAACAACGGCAGCGTTATCTGCGCGCCGTATACGGTTGTGTCGGTTTTGACACCGCTGCGACCGAATACGGACTGTCCGCCGGTTACGAAATGGTTGTGCGATATGGTGGCATCGATTGTCGGCAGGTGTCCGGAACGCTGGGCGCGTACATTGCGTCTGGCGGCGCTTACGGCTGCCAGCGCTGCACGAACCGCATAGTTCTCCGCCAGTGCGGTTTCGACCCACTCGGCTTCGCTCTGGGGGTCCGGGTTAACGATCGGCAGCCGTTCGGAAAGCCGGTCGAGCGAACTGAACGGTCGGCCGGTAAGTGTTGAGAGCGTTTCGAAAAAGATATCGTGATCGCCTTCGGCCTGAATTCTGCGTACCACTGCGTTGTCGTAAGCCGCCTGTGATTCGAGCACATCCGTGATTGCTACCAAACCGACATCGAAACGCTGCTGTACCTGTTCCAGCTGACGTTTCACCGCCGCTTCTTCGGCAAGAGTGGATTCCAGGAGGTCCTGCGCACGCAACACATTCAGATAGGCCTCAACCGCGCGCACAACCAACGCCTGCTCGATGCCTGCAAATCCGTGTTTCGCCTGCTTAACGGATGCCTTCGCGGCGCGATAGTTGAACCAGCTGGGCAGATCGAGGATGGCTTGCGAGACCTGTGCCTGCCAGAAGTGTTCGTTGAATTCCTGGTCAGGGATATCAATCAACGTACCGAACGTGGGGCTGGTTGGATCCGTGTCAATAATCGGCGGTACAGGAAAACTGCGCTCGTTCCAGGTGCTCTGGCCAGTGGCGAAGGCATTGGGCAGCAAAGCAGCACGCGCTTGCGGCACGGCTTGCTTGCTTGCAGCATAGTTTGCCGCCGCACCACGCACCACCGGATCGTTGTCTTTGGCGGCGTTATAGATGTCTTCCAGATTTGCGGCGAAGGCGGTGGGAACACCCAGCATCAGCGCCGCGAACAGGGCGCAATGGGCCAACTTCACGATAGGTTTATCCAACTCCAATCGATAGTGGAGTTTAGCAAACCTGGCGGTGCAAAAGGGTAGCAGTTCGCAAAACGGGCGTATAACAATGCCGTGACGGCTGCGTGGTGGGTGGGTATATTAACGCTCGAGAACCGCTGGAAAATCGAGTGACACGACGTAGGCGATACAGACTTGGGCGGCGCGATTCGCAGAGTGCGGTGCGTGACGGCGATTGTCCGAATGGCGCATATCGCGTTTCCGAAACGCGCGACGCAAGTGCGGTGCGAATGGCATCCGAATGCCGGGCGAGTCGTAAAGGCAGATACAAGGTGAACCTTCCGCACCACATGGCGGAATGTGACGCAAACTACATGCGCCTTGTGACACTGTTTCGCAATTGGCAGAAACACGATCAGTGCCGATTTCAGCTCGGTGATGATCGTGCTGCTACGGATGTGACGCTGGAGGTGATCGAGCGCAATCCCTACACAACGCTCTGGCGTATCGTGCAGACACCGTCTGCGGAAACGAGAGCGCCGCTCGCGGCGTTTCACTGGCATCCCAAGCCGACGATGACCATTAGGCTCTATCATGACGCCAAAAGCGCCGAAGTGGTCGAGTATCAGAACATGCGGCACTTCCGGCCCGTGTACGAATATCCCAATGCCAAGATGCATCAACCCGATGAGAAGTTTCAGCTCAACCGGTTGTTGAGCGAGTTCCTGAGCCTGTGCCTCTCCCGCGGGGTCGACGCGGAAGAGTTCGCGCTGCAGTCCTGACAACCCTTTCCAATGCCTGATCCGTCGCGGGACGAGCCGCCGGGTACCAGGCACGTGTTGCAGATTTCCGACATGCACCTGCGTGCGGACCCCGGGGCGCGCTTACTTGGCGTCAACACACAGCAGAGTCTCTGTGCGGTTCTCGAACACGCGCTGTCCGATCGGACCGCCGATGTGCTGGTGTGCACCGGTGACCTTGCGCACGAAGGAACACCGTCCACCTATCGCAGACTGAAGGAAACGATCGCTCGGTACCACAATGGCCGGGTCGTCTACCTGCCGGGCAATCACGATATTGCCGGGGCGATGGTTGTATCTGGATTGACCCAAGCGGACGCGGACCTCGACGGCTGGCAGATCATCGGTTTCGACACGCACGCGGACGATGAGCCGGAAGCCTGTTTTCCCGAAGTACGGTTCGAGCGCCTGCGCAATCGCGTGTGTGCCCTGCCCGGTAACGCCCCGGTGTTGCTGGCTTGTCACCATCCGCCGGTTGACGTCGGCTGTCCATGGCTCGACAAGGATCGGATCCAATCCGGTGAAGAACTGTTAGAATGGGCGGGTGCCTGCGCCAACGTGAAAGCCCTGATCTTCGGCCACACGCATCAGGTCGTTGAAGCCCACCGACCGGACCTCCGCGTATGGGGTGCACCGGCGACGTGCTTTCAGTATCAACCCCGATCCCGCCGGTTTGCGGTGGATCGACATAAGCCGGGGTATCGTTGGCTGCACCTGCATCCGGATGGCCGTGTGCATGCGTCCGTACATCGTGTGGACGACTTTCCGCTGGAAATCCGGTTTCCCGAATCAACCGATTGAGCGCGAGCGTTAGGGGATCATCGAGTATGACGGCTGCGAGTTATTCGGCCGAATCGTTACAGGTACTGAGCGGGCTGGAACCGGTGCGCCGGCGACCCGGTATGTACACCGACACCACCCGTCCCAACCATCTGGTCCAGGAGGTGGTAGACAACAGCGTCGACGAAGCACTGGCCGGATACGCCCGTGAGATCGAGGTGACGCTGCGTAAAGACGGTGTCATCGAAGTCATCGACGACGGCCGTGGCATGCCCGTAGACATGCATCCAAAACACAAGATTTCCGGAGTCGAACTGATTCTTACCCGGCTGCATGCGGGCGGGAAATTCGACAACGAGAACTACAATTTTTCCGGCGGTTTGCATGGGGTGGGCGTGTCGGTGGTCAATGCGCTCTCGGAATGGCTTGAAGTGGAGGTAAAACGTGACGGCAAGCTGTATCGGCAGACGTACCGTAAGGGCAAACCGGCCGGTAAGCTGAAAGCCGTTGACAAGGTCGGCAAGCGCAATACCGGAACACGTATCGCGTTCGTGCCCGAGGCCGACTACTTCGACTCACCCACAATCTCCGTCAGCAAGCTCAAGCATCTGCTGCGCGCCAAGGCCGTGCTGTGCCCTGGACTACGGGTCAGCCTGACCGTTGAAAGCGGCAAGAAGGCGGACACCGAAAGCTGGCATTACGAGGACGGTCTGGCGGGCTATCTGGACACGGCGCTTGCCGGTGCGGAGTCTGTCCCCTCGGCACCCTTCGTACACAGCGCTCAGAGCAGCGGAGAGGCGGTCGACTGGGCGGTAAAGTGGATCGTCGACGGCGGCGAACTGATCACTGAAGCCTACGTGAACCTGATCCCAACCACCCAAGGCGGTACGCACGTGAACGGGTTGCGCGGCGGTTTGAGCGATGCGCTGAAGGAGTTCTGCGAGTTTCGCGATCTGCTGCCGCGCGGGGTCAAGCTCACCGCTGAAGACCTCTGGGAGCAGTGCAGTTACGTGCTGTCCTCCAAGATGGCCGATCCACAGTTCTCCGGTCAGACGAAAGACCGGCTGTCCTCGCGGCAGGCGGCCGTATACGTCGCCGGGGTAGCCAAAGACGCGTTCAGTCTGTGGCTGAACGAACATGCCGCGGACGGCGAACGGCTTGCGGAACTGGCGATTACCAACGCTCAGCGCCGCGTTCAGGCCGCGAAGAAAGTCGCCCGCAAAAAGGTTACGGCCGGACCGGCGTTGCCCGGAAAACTCGCGGATTGTTCGGGTCAGGACGCGGATCGTTCCGAGATCTTTCTCGTGGAGGGTGATTCAGCCGGCGGCTCGGCCAAGCAGGCGCGCGCGAGGGAGTTTCAGGCCGTCATGCCACTACGCGGCAAGATTCTGAATACCTGGGAAGTCGATGTCTCGCAGGTGCTCGCGTCGCAGGAGGTTCATGACATAGCCGTGGCGCTCGGTGTCGACCCCGGATCGGCGGATCTGAGTGGGTTGCGTTATGGCAAGGTGTGCATTCTTGCCGACGCGGACTCGGATGGTGCGCACATAGCAACGTTGCTGTGTGCGCTGTTTCTGAAACATTTCCGGCCGCTTGTGGAAGCGGGCCACGTCTACGTCGCGATGCCGCCTCTGTACCGCATCGACGTCGGCAAAGAAGTGTTCTACGCGCTGGACGACGCCGAAAAAGAAGCCGTGCTGCAGCGGATTGCCAGCGAAAAGAAGCGGGCGACGCCGGTGGTACAGCGGTTCAAAGGTTTGGGTGAGATGAATCCTTCGCAATTGCGGGAAACCACCATGGATCCGGCTACGCGCAACCTGGTGCAGCTCACGATTGACGGGGGGCGCAAAACGGAGCAGGTCATGGACATGCTGCTGGGCAAGAAACGCGCGCCCGACCGGCGTGCCTGGCTCGAGCGCAAGGGCGACCAGGCGAGCCTGGTCTGATACCAAGCCCGGCATCGTGTTCAGACCGGGCTGCCGGCGGCCTCCTGCGCCCACATAGGGGTCGCCCCACACCACTCACTGATTGACGACGACAATGCCAGAAACAGGAAACGAGTCGGAGCAGATTCTGCTTCGCGACTATACGGAACGTGCATACCTCGACTACTCGATGTATGTCATCAACGATCGCGCGTTGCCGCACGTAGCGGACGGCCTGAAACCGGTTCAGCGGCGGATCGTATACGCGATGGGGCAGCTCAACCTGTCGAGTCAAGCCAAGTACGCGAAATCCGCGCGCACTGTTGGCGACGTACTCGGGCGCTACCATCCGCATGGGGACAGCGCCTGTTACGAGGCCATGGTGCTGATGGCGCAACCGTTCTCGTTCCGCTATCCGTTGATTGACGGGCAGGGCAACTGGGGTGCGCCGGACGACCCCAAGTCCTTTGCTGCGATGCGGTACACCGAGGCGCGCCTGGCGCCCTATGCAGATCTGCTTCTGGACGAGATTCGCATGGGTACGGTCGCGTTCCGCAGCAATTTCGATGGCACATCGGATGAGCCGGAGCTGTTACCAGCGCGACTGCCGTTCGTGCTGTTGAACGGCAGTACCGGCATCGCCGTAGGCATGGCAACCGACATTCCGCCCCACAACCTGAACGAAGTCGTGAGCGCCTGTGTGCACCTGTTGGACATGCCGAAAGCTACAGTCGCGGATCTGATGACGCACATCAAGGCGCCCGATTTTCCGTCCGAGGCGCAGATCATCACGCCAACGGCTGACATTCGTGAACTGTACGAAACCGGGCGGGGCAGTATCAAAGCCCGGGCCGTGTACACGAAAGAGCAGGGTGAGATTGTCGTAACCGCCCTGCCGCACCAGGCGTCGCCGGCTAAGATTCTGGAGCAGATCGCGCAGCAGATGCATGCGAAGAAGCTACCGATGTTGACCGATCTGCGAGATGAGTCCGATCACGAAAATCCCACGCGGCTCGTACTCGTTCCGCGTTCCAATCGTGTTGATATCGAACGGCTGATGAGTCATCTGTTCGCCTCCACCGATTTAGAAAAATCCTACCGCGTCAACATGAACGTGATCGGTCTGGATGGCCGGCCTCAGGTCATGGACCTGAAAACGCTGCTCAAGACGTGGCTCACGTTCCGCCAGGACACCGTACGAGCGCGGCTGCAGTTCCGTCTGGACAAGATCACCGAACGCCTGCACATCCTTGACGGTCTGCTGATCGCGTATCTGAACATAGACGAAGTTATTCGCATCATTCGCGAATCCGACGAACCGAAATCGGCGTTGATGTCGGCGTTCGATCTGTCGGAGGCGCAGGCGAATGCGATCCTCGAAATTCGCCTTCGGCAGCTCGCGAAACTCGAAGAGGAGAAACTGCGTGGCGAGCTCGACGAATTGTCGGCAGAGAAGGCAGACATCGAGAAAACGCTGAAATCGGCGGCCCGCCTGAAAACGCTGGTGAAACGGGAGCTGCTCGCCGACGCAGAGGTGTACGGCGACGCGCGCCGTTCCGTGTTGCGTACCGCGGATGAAGCGGCGGCGTTCAGCGAAGAAGAGCTGATAACCAACGACCCCATTACGGTGGTGCTCTCGCAAAAGGGTTGGGTGCGTGCGGCAAAAGGTCACGAGGTGAACGCCCAGGACCTGCAGTACCGCAGTGGCGATGGATATGCGATGGCGGCGCGTGGGCGAACGAACGAACTTCTGGTGTTCATGGACTCGTCGGGACGCGCCTACCATCTTCCGGCACATTCGCTGCCGAGCGCTCGTGGCCAGGGCGAACCGCTCACCGGCCGCCTCAAACCGCCAGCGGGTGCCCGGTTTGTAGGTGTGCTGCTGGGTGAGGCCGGCCAGTCGGTTCTGGTTGCGAGCGACGCCGGCTATGGCTTTGTGGGTAACCTTGGCGACATGGCCGCGAAAAACAAGGCCGGCAAAGCGCTGCTGACGGTCCCCGCTGGGGGGCATGCTCTGCCGCCGGTGCCGCTGCCCGATGCGGACGACGACATGCTGGTAGCGGCGGTAACGAATCAGGGGCGCTTGTTGGCGTTCCCCGTGGCCGATGTGCCGAGACTTGCGCGTGGTAAGGGCAATAAGTTGATCAACGTTCCGGCGGCGGCGTTCAAGAGTCGCGAAGAGTTCGTTCAGGGCGTGCAGGTGCTGGCTTCGGGAGCAGAGCTGCTGGTTTTCGCCGGTCAGCGGCATCTGCGCATCAAGCGTAAGGATCTGGAACACTACGTGGGCGAGCGTGCGCGCCGAGGGCGCAAGCTGCCGCGTGGATTCCAGAAAGTGGACAGTTTGGGTGTCGACTGAACCGGTACGCCGGGCGCCCTAGCGACCCCGACAATGTGCAGCGGCGTTACGCAACGAGCCGCCGAACCTGGCGCTCGATCAGGTCGTCGTAGTTGTCGGTCAACGCGCGCACCTGGTAGCAATCGCCATTGCGGGCGTTCAGGTCTTCCCGCAACGGGTGTTCGAACGGATCGGCGACAATTCGACTGCGCAGTGCCACAAACCCCAGAAAGTACTCGCTGACACAGACGCTCGAACCGCGGCTGCCGGATGCCAGCAGTGCGACATCCGATGGAACACCACTCTCGACGAGGGCACGAGCGTCATTTGGGCTCCCTAGGATACCCTGCAACTGGGCCGACGAAACGCCGACGCGGAAAACGCCTCGTCCGCCGCTCCTTTCGAGCGAACGCCGGAGCACCAGCGCAGCGCACAACGCCTGGAACGCGTCATCCTGGGTCTGCGTATCCCTGAACGCCAATGTATGGCCTTGAGGTGTGTCGAGCACGGCGCCGGCGTCGTACAGTGACGCGAGCTGCGTCACCATCGCGTGGCACGTCCGCATCGCATTGGCGCGTTCTGCGGGCGTCAGATTGTGGTGATTGTCCAGGTGCGCGCCAACCAGGTGCCAAAGCATCGGAGACTCGGGAATCGCCGCTAGCATTTCGCCTTCGTCGCGAGCGCTACCGGGTGTCGAAATCTCGTCGGCACGCGCGGCGTGGTTGGCGTGCGCGGTCCCGTCCGCTGACTTCGGCGCCTCCGGTGACGAATCTGGTGCCAACGCGGCGGCCGGGAAGAGCCGCGCGAAAATCGCTGCGGCCAGCAGGGCGCTCAGAAGTGCGCCAGCCATGGACCAATTGCTGTTGGCGTCGAAGTACCCGGGCTCCAGCGTGATGCGCACGATACCGATTACGGAATCGTTCAGCGTGATCGGGTGACTGAACGCAGGCCCCGGGCGGCTCGCGGCAACGCCGGCTACGATGTGGTTGTCTACGCCGTAAATAGTGGCGGCGTGTACCGCAGGCAGGCGCGTCAATCGGTTGGTCAGAAGTCCGAGCTCTACGGGGTCGTGGCTTACCAGCGGATCGATGCTCTGATAGGCGAGCGTCCGTGCCAGCGTATTGCCGTATTCAGCCGCGAGTTTCGCGGGCGTTGGCCCGGAGCGCGTGACCGCGAGCGTAAGCAGAGACGTCGCGAGACAGGCCGCCGCCAGGAATGCAAACAACGTCAGCTTGCGTTTAACCGGGCGCGAATCAGACAATGTCGTAGCGCCAGCACGGTTCAATTGGGATGCTCCAATTCAGATGCTCGAATCAACGGTGGCTAAGGATTGCGGGTGGAACGCGAGATTGTATTGATGAATGTGTCTGGTATCGATCAACCAGGCATGATGGCGATGTTGACATCCCGCATGGCGGAATTTCAAGTCGACATTCTGGATGTGGGTCAGGCCGTCATTCACGACACGTTGAGCCTCGGTTTTCTGCTGGAAACGCCCGGCGGTGACGAGGGTGCCGCGTTGCAGGCGGCCCTGCGCGAGGACGCTCGGGCGAAGGACATTCCGGTGCGATTCACAACGGTGGACGCGGAGCGCTACTCGGAGTGGGTTCGCGGTCAGTTCTCCCGGCGCTACATTCTTACGGTGTTGAGCGGCAGGCTCGCCGCGGCGCACCTCGCACGCATATCGTCGAGTACCCGCGACGCGGGGTTGAACATCGAAACCATCCGCCGTCTGTCGGAACGGCTGTCTGTGGATGCCGCCGCGGGCGACGACGGGCGCGTGGGCGTGGAACTGGGTTTGCGTGGACAACCGGGCGACACGCCCGCACTGCGTCGCGCGTTGCTGGATGCCGCGGCCGATTGCCGGTTTGACTTCAGCCTGCAGGAAGACAACGTGTACCGCCGCAACCGCCGCCTGGTGGTATTCGATATGGATTCCACGCTGATCAACGTGGAGGTGATCGACGAACTGGCGCGGCATCATGGGGTAGGCGACGAAGTAGCGGCGATCACCGAGCGCGCGATGCAGGGTGAACTCGATTTCAAGGACAGTTTTCGTGCCCGGGTCGCCGCGCTTGCGGGGTTGCCGCAAGACGCGTTACAACGTGTTGCGGAATCCGCAGCGTTGAATGAAGGGGCCGGTCGCCTACTGGCGGCCCTCCGGCACTTCGGCTACCGCACCGCGATCGTCTCGGGCGGATTTCAGTACGTCGGCGACTACCTGGCCAACCGGTTCGGCATAGACCATGTTTACGCCAATCGTGTGGTCGTTCGTGACGGCCGTTTAACGGGCGACGTATCTGGCGATATCGTCGATGCACAGGGCAAGGCGGATCTGTTGCGGCGTATCGCGGCAGAAGAAGCGGTGGCGCTGGAGCAGACCATCGCGATTGGAGACGGTGCGAACGATCTTCCGATGCTCAATCTCGCGGGGCTCGGGGTCGCGTTCCGGGCGAAACCGCTCGTGCGTCGGCAGGCGAGCAACGCCATCTCGAATTTCGGGCTCGACAGCGTTCTTTACCTGATGGGGTTTACCGATCGAGACGTACAGATCGCGCTTGGCGATCAGTCGTCGTTTGAAAAGTCGTAGTCCATCGTCGTTGATGGTTCCTGCAGGTAGTGGCCCTGAATGTAGTTCGCTCCTGCCTGCCACAACGTGGATAACACACCGGCGCTCTCCACCATCGGCACGATCGTCAGTTTGCCTTTGTCTTGAAGTTTCTTCAGCAGGCTGATGGTGCCGTCGCGAAAGCTGCTATCGGAGGCGAGCGTGTCCATCTTGTAGCCGTCGATCTTCACGATCTCGAACGGGATGTGTTCCAGCAATTCGAACGAATCTTCCGACCGGCCGAATCGGGACAAGGCGGCGCGACAATGGATGTTGGCAAGCTGCTCTACCAGCTCGCGAGTCTGTCGGACGTAATTGCGGGCATCCTGTTCGGTTACCTGGAAAATCACCGCGTCGCTCGGAAGCCGTGCGGCCTTGATCGCCATGCCAAGCCAGTCGACGAAATCGTTGTCGATGACGCTGTTGCTCGTAATGTTGATCGTCAGCCGAGTGTCGTGACCGGCGCTTCGATGTGCGCTCAACTGCTTGATGGCTTCCAGTACGACCCAGCGGTCGATTTTGCCCGCTACTTTGTAGTCGATGGCGGTCTGCAGAAATTCGTGGGGCACGAGTTGTTCGCCTTCCCCGTCGAGCATCCGCAGGAATACTTCGTAGTGTTCGTCGTCGTCGCCACGCAAACTGATGATGGGCTGGAACAGAAGAACAAAGCGTTGGTTTTCGATCGCTTCATTGATCAGGTGCAGAATGCGACCCGCCTCGTCGTCCAGTTCGTCCGCTTCGCTTTCCGCGCTTGCAAGCTCTACGACATTACCGCCCTGCATCTCCACGAGTTTGTGTAGATGGTCGAGAGCCCGCGTCAAGGTCGCGTCGGGGTCGGACTCGTCGGACAGTTGTGCGCCGGAACAGGTGATTGTCGGTCGTACCGTGCGTTCGTTTACTTCGAATAACAGATTCTCGACTGCACCACGCACCGACTGCACAAGGTCTGTGACCTGTTCGCGTGCGAAATCGGAAACCGCAAACGCGAACTGCGCAGGGGAGATGCGAATCGTGGGGCGGTTTGCCAGCACACTGCGAATGGCGGCTTCAACCTGGCGCGAGATCTTCTCCGTTCCTGCAACGCCGTAAAACCCCTGCAACTTGGCGAAGTCGTCGATCTGTGCAACGAAGAAGCTGTTGCAGCGGTGTTGTTCGTTGGATTCGAATAATGTTTTTGCGGCGTCGATAAAGTGCTGGATCGATGCGCCGGGTGCGTCGGGTAGAGCTGCAGTACCGTTTTCGGTTTCGCCGCTCGCGGCACCGTTGCTGACAGGCGTGTCCGCAGCCTCTGCATCGGCCGCTGAGTCTGCCGCTTGCGTTGCGTCGGCTGCGGTTCCGGCCACCTGGCTCGACACGGTAATCTGAATGCATTGTTCGCCGTCGTACTCGGCGGCCATCAATGTGAACGTACCGTTCACCTCGTGACCGGCGGCGTTCGTACCGGCAAAGTCGAAACTGGTCGCATCCTCGTGAATGCGGAACGCTTTCAACGCGCTCTTCATTTCGGCCTGGCTTTCGGGTGCGAGCAAATCGATGATCGGCAGACCGATCAGCTCGTCTTCGTCGTCGAAGCCGAACAGTTTCAGGTAGCCGTCATTGGCATGAATGTGCATACCTTCGTGGATGTAGCATATCGCCGAGTTGGCGCTCTCAAGCAGAAGCTGGCAGCGTTGTTCAGCCTCTGCGAGCGCCTTTTGAACCTGAGAAAGCTGGCGGGTCTGACAAATGGCGTTCAGCTCACGCTGGCAGACGCGCAGCAGGCGCTTCGGCTCGATCCACGGGACCACGTCGGATGCGCCAAGCAGCATGCCCTGTTCCGCGGTGAACGGATGTCCGTGATCTTTTGTGATCGTGATGATAGGAAGGTCTGGTGAAAGCGCGCGCAATTGCGGCAGCGCCTGTTTCAGGTCGGGTAAACCTGCGTTGCACAGCAGCAGGTCGATCTGGCCGAGGGTACTGCTCGCCAGCGACAGATCCGGCACGACTTCCATGCGCGTCGCAATGCCGGCGTCGCGCAACAGCGAGTCGATTTTCTGCGCGACGTTGTCCGACGTTTCGGCAATCACCAAACGCACGGGCTTGAGCGGTTCAAATTGTGTCGACATATCCTTTACGTACTACGACCTTCGTGTCCTTACGGGGCTTGCTCGAAAACCGACTCTCCTATCATGTCGTCCAGATCGTCCATACTGATTTCGCTGTCGTCGATTGCCAAGTAACCATCCAGCATTCGAAATGCGAACTGGTTAAAACTCTCTGTCGTCGTTGCAATCTCGCCAAGCTGGACGGTCGTGTGTATGCCCTGGCGATAGATTTGTACCTTGTGGTCCTCGCGGAACGGAATCAGCGGTGTGATCAGCGTAGCCGGCTGATTGATTACAGCGAGCTCCGGCAACATCAGCGCCCTGTAGAAGTCGGTGGAACCGGCCTTGCCCTGTACAACGCGAGCTGCAACGGGTATGGCGCGGGGAGACAGGAGCTCTATGCCGGCGTTCGTGCCTCCATCGCTCTGACGGATCCATCGGACGACGGCGACGCACCAGCGGGGGTCAGTCTCGCACCGTACCGCTACGAGTTCGCCGGTGCACAGGGCTCTTGGCGGTTCTGACCACATGATCTGATAGCCGCCCGGGCTGGTGTCGATGATCCGAACGTCATGCCAGCGTACCTTGTCCTCCGGGGAATCGGCGGTGGATTCATGTGCCTTAGCGGCCTCCGCATGGGCTTCGCCTTCGACGGTTCTCCTGATCGACTCCATATGGGTGGTGAGTTCGATCGGTTTGCTGGGGTCTTTGCCGGAGTGGGCGTGATCGGCATCGGGCGCCATTTGCCAAACGTCGATGACGCCAAGTTCCGCGTTGTCGCGGTCCTGTTGAACCTTCAGAAACGGGTTGTGTTCACGGGCCAGCGGTGCGTCTTCGGGAGAGAGCTGTTCCGCGAAGTCGACGCAGCCCGAAAGAATGTGGTGCGTTGCCCCGAGGCCCAGCGTGATCTTGAGTGTGCCGTCGGCCTTCGCGCGCTTGAAGTTGCGTTTTTTCAGCCCAGACCAGGATGCGCACAGATGATCGAGTAGTGGCTCGTCGGCCTGATCGATCGTGTGTGGGTCGTCTTCGGTGTGCTTGCCTCCGAGCGCTTTGGACCGGCGCATGCCAGCCACTTCAAACGCAAGCAAATCCAACCGTATTGCGCGCGGTTCCTCGAGATCGGTGGCCAGCTCCCGATACGTAGGACCCCGATCCGTCATTAGATCGACAACGAACAGCGCATCGTCCACCGGCTGATCGAGCATTACTTTCGTGGACCACTCTTCGAGCAGCGCGAACAGCTTGTTCAGTTGTCCGTGCCGGAGCTCGTTGGGCTTGCTCAACGCCAGTAGCAGTGCCCGCACGTAGCACTCGGTAATGGACATTGGCCGCGTGGACGCGTTCTCCGTGTCATTGTGCTGCACACTTGCGAGGTCGAGGGTCTCGGCGAGCCGGTACATCTGGTTGACCTCGAGCCACAGATGCGGCGCGGCTGGAACATAGGTTTTGAGCGAGCGCAGCAGGTTGTGCGACGAATCTGTGATGGCCCGATGCAGCGACAGCGACAGGGTATTGGTCGTGGATCGCGACAGTTTGCGGACGCAGTCCCTCACGGTTGCCTTGTAGCCCGTTATCAGGTTTTTCTGCAGCTGCTGGGCCGCCTTGGCAATGGAATCGCTGTGTGGATTGGAACCTTTTGCGCTTTTGTCGAGACGAGCGCAGGTTGCGTGCAACGGGGTCCGTAGTTTTTCGAGAATTGCGAGCCGCCGAGCCGGTACGGTGTCGAGCCGGGCAACCTCAACCAGCGCCATATTCAGGGCCTTGGCTGTGGCGCCGGTGTTTGCGCGGGGCAGATTGTCGACCCACTCCTGAATATCGTCGGAGGTGGTGCCACAAAACGACAGCGCCCCGAGATCCGCCTCAGGGGTGATCATGCGTACGTCCACGGTGTGTTCCATCGCCACTTCCAATGTGCCCGGCAGGAAGTATAGGAGCGGCCCGTTGCGGCAACTAGCGAAGAGGGCGCGCTTTTGCGGGCGGGTGTCGAGAAGTGTGAACCAGTTAAAAGGTCGGTGGAATGCGCAGGTTTGATGACCGGCTGCGGGAACCCGGCTGCCCGGGTATCATGCGCCGGTTCCAGAACGGTGCGGCAGCTATGGCGACGTATTCCACAAACGAGTTTCGCAGCGGCATGAAAGTCCTGCTGGAAGGCGATCCCTGCGCCATCCTCGAGAATGAGTTCGTCAAACCCGGTAAGGGTCAGGCGTTCAACCGGGTTAAGTTCCGCAATCTGAAAACGGGCCGGGTGTGGGAGCGGACGTTCAAGAGCGGCGAGTCGCTCGAAGCCGCAGACGTGTTGGATCTGGACATGGAATACCTGTACACCGACGGTGATTTCTACCACTTCATGAAAACGGACGGCAGTTTCGAGCAGGTGGCTGCGCCGGAGGCGGCCGTTGCCGAGGTGAAAGACTGGCTGAAAGAGCAGGATGTTTTTCAAGTGACATTGTGGAACGACAGTCCTATTGCGGTGACGGCTCCGAATTTCGTCGAGCTGGAGGTGGTGGAGACCGACCCCGGGCTCAAAGGGGACACGGCCCAGGGCGGTACCAAACCCGCCACGCTGTCGACCGGCGCAATTGTCAAGGTGCCCCTGTTCATCAATCAGGGTGAGGTGCTGAAGATCGATACGCGCACCGGCGAGTACGTCAGCCGGGTCAAATCCTGACGCCAACCATCCGGGATTGGCGACCGTCATGTTCCCACGCGGCGCTGCGCGCGCGCGCGGACATGTTGCGCGAGGTGCGCCGATTCTTCGACGAAGCGGGCGTGCTGGAGGTGTGCGTACCCACGCTTGGCCGGTGTACCGTCACTGATCCCAATATCGAGTCGATCGCCGTACCCGGGTACGGACATCTGCAGACCTCGGCTGAATACTTTCACAAACGGCTGCTGTGCGCGGGCGTTGGCTCGTTGTATCAGATCTCGCCGGTTTTCCGGGCCGGTGAACGAGGCCGGCTTCATCACCCTGAGTTCACGATGCTGGAGTGGTACCGCGTGGGGCTCGATGACGCTGCGCTCCGCGACGAGGTCGCCGCGCTGGTCGACCGGCTGCTGGGTCCGGCGCCGTATCGGAGTGTCCGGTACGCGGAGTTGCTGGGCGGCAACACGTTCGCGTCGCCGCTCGAGGAGAGCGAAGCCTTCGCGCGGGCGTCAGCGGCGCTTGAGGGACGTGTGTTCGTTACGCACTATCCCGCAGAACAGGCGGTACTGGCGGAACTGGAACCGGAGGAACCGTCGGTTGCGGGCCGCTTCGAACTCGTGATTGACGGCATTGAGATCGCTAACGGGTACCGGGAACTGCGGGACGCGGGCGTGCATCGATCCCGATTCGAGCGTGATCAGGCTCAGCGCAGGGACCTCGAGCTACCGGTTCCCGAGTTGGACGAGGCGTTTCTTGCCGCGATCGAATCGGGTCTTCCTCGGTGCGCGGGCGTGGCTTTAGGGGTGGATCGCCTGCTGATGTGCCGACTCGGCGTCGATCACATCGATGCAGTGTTGCCGTTTCCGCTCGACTGACCCGGCATTCGGCCGAGCGCCTGCCCCATGCGCACGGCGGCGCCGGGAACCACGTTCTGGTCCGGCGTCAGCATTCCGGGTCCTGTGCATACGATCACCGTTGATCCCAGTAGAAATCGCCCAATCTCGGCGCCGCGGGCAAACGCTATGTCGTGGCTGTTGCGCCAGGTTTGGCGATAGGGCGAGTCTGGACCCGGCCATACGGTCTCGATACTTGCAACGATCAATGCACCGACCAACACCACGGCCATGGGTCCGTGGCGGGTATCGAAGTGGCACACCAGCCGTTCGTTGCGTGCAAACAGGCCGGGAACGCGTCCCGCGGTCACGTCGTTCACCGAAAATAGTGCGCCAGGTACGGCCGTGGTTTGTACAAGCCTGGCATCGGTCGGGGCGTGCACGCGATGGTAATCGTGCGGCGCCAGGTACACGGTTGTGAAGTGGCCGCCGTCGAAGGGTGCGGCGTCACTCTGCAGCAGATCCTCTAACGCAAAATCGATTCCCTTCGCCTGCACCAGCCGCGCCGCATCGATCCGGCCGCATTCGCTGATGCGCCCATCGGCAGGACTCACCAACGCGGTCGGGTCCGGGTCGATCGGACGGGCGCCTTCGGCGAGCGCCCGGGTAAAGAATGCGTTGAAATCGGGGAATGCCGTCGGCACCGATTGTTCGGCGTCGGTCATGTCGACGCGGTAGGCGCGCGCGAACGCGGTGATCAGCCCATTTTTCAGCCAGCGGATCTGCGTTTTCGCCAGCTGGCCGAGTGCCCGCGACAGCAAATGTTGCGGTAGCAGGTACTGGAGTGCGATGAACAGGCGGGTCACGAACCGGTGGCGATCGGCAGATCCTCGCGATTGCCCCACTCCGACCAGGATCCGTGGTACGCGCGAATTCGCGGATAACCCAGAATGCGCGCGAGCATGTACGACAGACCGGACCGGTGATGCGTCTGACAGTGAGTCACGATGTCGCGGTCGGGCGTGATGCCATGGCGTTCGAGGAGTGACTCCACGTCGTCGTAGAGCCGACGATGGTCGTCGGGATTCTGCAGCGCGAGCCAATCGATATTCACCGCACCCGGGATATGACCGGCGCGCGCGGCATTACGTTTACTGCCGACGTACTCCCCGTGCGAGCGCACGTCCCATACGAGACCGTCTTTCTGATCGATGAGTTTCAGCACGTCTTCGGCCTCGGCGATGGGTCCGCGGTCGAATGACAGAGCCGGCGTGTTTGCCGACGCGGGCGGCGTGCTCTCGCCTTGGGCGAGCGTGCCACCGGCGGCATGCCAGGCGTGGATGCCGCCATTCAGGTACAACCAGTCGTCATGACCAATGATATCCAGCGTCCACGCCATTCGCCCGGCCCAGCCGCCGCCTTCGTCGTCGTAGACCACGATGCGCTGCTCCGGCTGATAACCGATGCGCTCGAAAAGTGCTTGCAGCCTTTCGTTCGAAGGCAACCGGCCGGGCGCCGGGGGATTACCGTCGACCAGCTCGGCCGGGACGATGCAGATCGCGCCGGGAATGTGTGCGGCTGCGAATGCGTCGGAACCGGCGATGTGCAACAGCAGACCATCGAACGGCAACGTCAGATCCGATGGTTCGATCAAATGGGAGCGGTTGGATGCACGAGAGTTTGACAACGCAATGCCGAATCACACAACGGTGCCGCTATTATGGTGGCGAACGCAACGGAAGGTAAGCGCGCGTGGGCAAAACTCAGAATGCGGGGCACATGGTCTGGATGGATCTGGAGATGACGGGCCTCGACCCCGAACAGGACGTCATCATCGAAATTGCTACGATCGTCACCAATGCAGACCTAGAAGTCATCGCCGAGGGTCCCGTGTTTGCCATTTCGCAGTCCGAAGCCCGGCTGGCGGCGATGGACGACTGGAATCAGAGCCATCATGGCGCGAGCGGGTTGATCGATCGGGTTCGGGCGAGCAGCGTCAGCACCAAGGAAGCGGAAGCAGCAACGCTCGCTTTCGTTGCGGCGCATGTCGGCGAACGGGCCGCGCCGTTGTGCGGTAACACCATCTGGCAAGACAGACGGTTTCTGACGCGCTACATGCCGCAGCTCGAACAGTACCTGCACTATCGGGTGGTCGACGTCAGCACGATCAAAGAGCTGGCGGCGCGCTGGCACCCCAGTCTAATTGCCGGGTTCAGCAAGAAAGCCGAGCACACAGCGCTGGCCGACGTTCGCGAGTCCATCGAGGAGCTGCGCTTCTATCGTGAACGATTCTTTGTGGCTGAACCCGAGGGCGATTGAGCCGCTGCAGGTCCGTTGGTGAGCCGGTCGAGCGCCCAGTCGATGTGTTCCCGCACCAGTGGTGGCGCGCTATCACGATCGGCGCGCAGCGCGCGGATCACATCGGGATCGGCTGGGCCGTTCCCCAGCGCCACCGCGAGGTTGCGGCGCCATTGATCGTAGTGGATGCGTCGAATCGCGGAACCCTCGGTTCTGGCCAGGAACGTCTGCTCGTCCCATCCCCACAATGAGAGCAGCTCCGGCCGGTCGAGCCGATGGCGGGGCGTGAAGTCGCTATCTGTACTGGTTGGCGCCGACCTGTTCCACGGGCAGAACAACTGGCAGTCGTCGCAGCCGAATATGCGGTTGCCGATCGCTGGGCGTAGCGCTTCGGGAATAGGCTCTTTCGATTCGATGGTCAGGTAAGCGATGCACCGGCGTGCATCGAGCCGCCCTGGGCCAACCAGCGCCCCTGTTGGGCATACGGTGAGACAGGCGCGGCACGCGCCGCATTGGTCGTCGTGCCGGCGCGTCGTCAGCGTTAACGGCGCGTTGGTGAATATTTCGCCCAGAAAGAACCACGAGCCGCCCTCTTTGCTCAGTAGAAGCGTATTCTTGCCGATCCATCCCAAGCCGGCCTTTTCCGCAAAAGGCTTCTCCAGTACCGGCGCCGAGTCTGCGAATGCGCGATAGATCGGATCGGTCTCATGCACGCGCGCGTGCAGATCCGCGGCCAGTCTCGCGAGCGCCTTGCGCATCTTCTTGTGGTAGTCGCGCCCGAGCGCGTAGCGTGCAACGTAGCCCAGATCGCCGCGATCGAGTACCTCGAGCGGTGACGTTTCGGGCGGCTGGTAGTTCATCCGGGCGCTCACGACGCGGATCGTCCCGGGGAGCAGGCGCGCGGGGTTAAGGCGGAGTGCGGCGTGGCGTGCCATATAGTCCATCGATCCGTGAAAACCGGCGGCCAACCATTCCCGGAAGTCGTCTCCGTAGCCGTCGAGGTCGACGTCGGTTACGCCGATCGCGTGAAAACCGCGCGCGATCGCCAGGCTGTGCAGTTCTGTCGGGCCGGGGAGGGACATCGACGGGTTGCCCGGATGGGTGGGAATGCAGCGCAGTATAATGACGCGATGACGCCTGCCGAAACTGGATTGCCGGAATTCCTGAGCGCTAATGCGTCCGATACGGTTCGCGGCCGCTCAACGTCGGGTGTTTTTCTGAGACGACTGTACACGGGTACCCAGTGCCGAGCGCTGGACCGCCGCGCGATCGAGGCGTTCGGTATCGACGGGTTCGAATTGATGCGCCGGGCCGGTTCTTCCGCGTTCTCCGCGCTTCGCGACGCCTGGCCGGACGCGAAGACAATTACCGTTCTGTGTGGCAAGGGCAACAATGCCGGCGACGGGTACATCGTTGCCGGCGAAGCACTCCGCGAAGGCCTGCAACTGCAAGTGTTGCAGGTGGGCGACCCAGGCGCGTTGCAGGGGGATGCGCAACGCGCATACGAGTGGGCTCTGCAACTCGGCTGTCGTCCGTCGACGTTCGCGCCCGATTGCGAGATCACTGGCGACGTGGTCGTCGATGGCCTTCTCGGCAGCGGCTTCCGCGGAGCGCTCAGGCCTGAATTCGAACAGGCGGTCAATCGCATCAACGCCGTGGACGCGCCGGTTCTCGCCCTTGATCTGCCAACGGGCGTGGATCCCGAGACCGGCGCTGTCCCCGGGCCGGCCGTCGAAGCGGAACTGACCGTTTCATTCATCGGTGAAAAACTCGCGCTGCGTACGGGTGCCGGCGTTGACTACGCCGGGCGTGTGGAGCATGCGCGTCTGGGTGTTCCCCATGATGTGTTCGATGGCGTCCCCGGTGTGCCGTGGTTGCGGTTTCATCCGTCGCTTCTTCCGCGCCGTGGCCGCAGCGTTCACAAGCATGCGTTGGGTCACGTTGTGGTCATCGGCGGTGACCACGGGATGGGTGGCGCGCCGTTGCTGGCCGCCGAAGCGGCGCTGCGCGCGGGTGCAGGACTCGTGAGTGTGATCACGCGCGACATGCATCGTGCGGCAATGCTCGCCCGACGCCCGGAGCTGATGGTGTTGGATGCCGATGACCAACCCCAATGCGATGCGCTTCTCGAGCGGGCGGCGGTGGTGGTGGTGGGACCCGGGCTCGGTCGTGGTGCTTGGGGTCGCCACTGGTTTGGCCGCGTCGCCGATGCGCCATGCCCGCGCGTGGTCGACGCC
The DNA here is from genome assembly GCA_965216695.1 of Candidatus Azotimanducaceae bacterium. Lineage (GTDB taxonomy): Bacteria > Pseudomonadota > Gammaproteobacteria > Pseudomonadales > Azotimanducaceae. The sequence goes on from OZ244212.1 coordinate 2,973,787, forward strand.
GATGCGCTGTATCACCTGGCGCAGAATCCCCCGATGTTGCGGGGCTCGGCGGTATTGACGCCCCATGTCGGTGAGGCGGCACGGCTGATCGGTTCGGGTGCGGCGGTGCGGGCAGATCGGCTGGCGGCTGCGCGCTCGGTGCTGGCATTGTGCGAAGGCGTGTCGGAAGGCGCGGTGGTTCTGAAAGGCGCCGGGTCGGTAATCAGCGATTCGCGCTGGTCGCTCATCTGTGGCCACGGTAATCCGGGAATGGCCACGGCCGGTATGGGCGATGTGCTCAGTGGTGTGATCGGCGCGTTGCTCGGCCAGGGCCAGGCCCCACTTGTAGCGGCGGCGACGGGTACCGTCTGGCACGCAGCCGCGGCGGACGAAGCGGTGCTGGAATGTGGGGAAGCAGGTCTGATCGCGACGGATATCGCTCCGGCGCTTGGACGGATCGCTCGGGCACACCGACCGGTGACCGGATAAGCGCGTGTTCGCTGAGAACGAAAGCGCCACGCTCGCTGCGGCTGCGGAGTTTGCGCGCCGTTTGCAGCCGGGGCACCTCGTGTTTCTCGTGGGCACCCTCGGCGCTGGCAAGACCACCTTCGCCCGGGGCATACTTCGGGCGCTCGGGCACCAGGGGCCGGTGAAGAGTCCAACGTACACGTTGCTGGAACCCTACCGGCTGGCGGCGGTCGACGTGTATCACTTCGACCTGTATCGAATAGCGGACCCGGAAGAACTGGCGTTCATCGGGTTCGAGGAACTGCTGGACGCGCCGGCCATCAAATTGGTGGAGTGGCCGGAGCGGGCCCAGACGTGGTTGACGCACCCGGACTGGAGAGTGTCCATTGACCTGGATGGCGACGGCAGAACGATACGCATCAGCAGCGGGCAGCCCGGCTGAGCGCATGAGCCGTTGGCTGCGGGTTCTGCTCGTGGTTGCCGGTTGCGCTGCATGTCATGTCGCCGCCGCCGCGGTGCGGCTGGATGGCGTGCGGATGCATGAAGCACCCGATGCCACTCGGGTCGTGTTCGATACCTCCTCACGGGTGGCTTTCAAGGTGTTCACGCTCGCCAACCCGCACCGCGTGGTCATCGATCTCGAGGCTACGAGCGCCCACCCGAACTTCGACCCCACACGGGTAGCAGCGGGCAAAAAGCGCGTGAAGCGGGTTCGAGCGTCGCGCAGGGGCGATGGCTACCGGGTCGTGCTGGATGTCACGTCCAAGCTGGATCCCAAGGGTTTCACGCTGCAGCCGGTGGCGCCGTACGGTCACAGGCTGGTTGTCGACCTGTTTACGCCCGGGGCCCAGGATGCGCCGGCACGCACGCCGCCGAAACCCAAACCGGAGGGTGCGCGCGACGTCGTGATAGCCATCGATGCCGGTCACGGCGGTGAGGACCCCGGTGCGAGTGGACCCGGTCGCATTCGCGAGAAGCACGTCGTGATGGCGATCGCTCGGCAGATGGCGGCGCAGTTGAACCGGGCCCGCGGTTATCGTGCCGTGCTGGTCCGAGATGGCGACTACTATCTGTCGCTGCGCAAGCGCATGGATGTAGCACGCCGTGAGCGCGCAGACTTGTTTGTGTCGATTCACGCAGACGCGTTCAAAAGTCCTGGGGTCGCCGGCGCCAGCGTCTATACGTTGTCTGATAAGGGCGCGTCCAGTGAGACCGCCCGCTGGCTGGCCGCGAAAGAGAACCGGTCTGATCTGATTGGTGGCGTGGGCGACGTGACGCTCACGGACAAGGACAACGTGCTGGCTCGGGTACTGCTCGATTTGTCGATGGATGCCAACCGGTCCACGAGCATCCGCGCCGGCGAGGCGGTGCTGGGTCAACTGGGCCAGATCACCAAGCTGCATAAGTCGCGTGTAGAGCAGGCGGGCTTTGTGGTTCTCAAATCGCCCGATGTGCCGTCGATTCTCGTCGAAACCGGCTATATCTCCAATCCGGACGAAGCCCGTCGGCTGAACACGCCGTCGCACCAGAAAAAGGTGGCGCAGGCGTTGGTTCGGGGCATTCGAGCGCACGTCGAAGCCGCGCCGCCGCCGGATTCGCTGCTGGCGCGGGCGAGCCGGAACTCTGGGCCGGACGTGGTCGAACACACGATCGTGCCGGGCGACACGCTGTCCGGCATCGCGGTGCGCTATCGCACGACGATGGCGCAGATCAAGAAAGCCAACAAAATGAACAGCGAGGTGATCCGGGTCGGTCAGGTGCTCGTGATCCCGGCGGGTTGATGCCGCGGCGCATTCAGCAACTCGATCGAGGTGTCGCGGACCAGATCGCAGCGGGCGAAGTGGTCGAACGGCCGGCGTCGATCGTTAAGGAACTGATCGAGAACAGTCTGGATGCGGGGTGCCGGCGGCTGCAAGTGGTCTGCAAGGGGGGCGGGGTGGACCGGGTGATGGTCCGCGACGACGGGCGTGGCATTCATCCGGATGACATGTTGCTCGCGTTTCACCGTCATGCCACGAGCAAGATCGTCAGCGCCGGAGATCTGCTGGGCGTTGCGAGCCTCGGTTTCCGCGGCGAGGCACTCGCAAGCATCGCGTCGGTGAGCCGCGTTCGCATGGTCTCACGGGTCGAAGACAATCCTGCCGGTCGGGTCTGTGAGGTGCACGGGTCCGAACTCGTGGGCGAGGGGCTCGAGGCGCACGACGTGGGCACGACGGTGGAAGTTTCCGACCTCTTTTACAATACGCCGGCGCGTCGTAAGTTCCTCAAGACTGAACGTGCGGAGCAGATGCAGATCGACCGCGTGTTCCGGCGGCTCGCGCTTGCCAACCCCGATGTGGACATGACGATGGAGGTTGGCGCGCGACGGCCGCTGCATCTACCGGCCGGTCGAATCGACCATCGACTGGCGCGCGTTCTGGGCACCGACTTCCTGGATGCCCGGGTTGCCATCGACGAAGAGAGTCACGGCATCCGACTGCACGGCTGGGTTGGCTTGCCGACGCACAACCGCGCCCAGGCAGACCAGCAGTACTTCTATGTCAACGGGCGCGCGATCAACGATCGGCTGATAGCGCACGCGGTGCGGCAGGCTTACCGGGACGTTCTGTTTCACGGTCGTCATCCGGTGTTCGTGTTGTACCTGGACGTTCCGCCGAACACGGTGGACGTGAACGTGCACCCCACGAAACATGAAGTGCGCTTTCGCGACGCCCGCAACGTGCACGATTTTTTGTTCGGCTCCCTCAACCGGGCGTTGCGCGCGGTGCGCCCGGACGCGCCGGTCGAGTCGGCAGTCGGCGCGCCCGTTGGGCAGCGCGGGCCGACCGCTCCCGCCGAAGCCTCAGGAGTCGCCGGCCTGCAGGCACGACCCGCAGAACCCCGACAAGCGCATCTGGCGATGACTGCGGCAACCGCCCCGCGCAGTTTTGCCGAAGCACTCGCGCGCACGTCACCCCACGATTCGCAGACCGTGGTTATGGATGCAACCGCGGACGATGTGCCGCCGCTCGGGTACGCACTGGCGCAGCTTCACGGGGTGTACATCGTGGCCCAGAATGCGGACGGCCTTGTGCTGGTGGACGCGCATGCTGCGCATGAACGTATCGTATACGAACGCATGAAACGGCAGGCGGCAGCTGCATCGGTGACTGCGCAACGCCTGCTGGTGCCGGTGCGGATCGCGCTCGGTGATGCGGATCTGGACGTACTCGACGACGCCACGGCCCAGCTCGCGGAACTCGGGCTGATTGTGGAGCGGGCAGGCCCGGGCCTTGCAGTCGTGCGGGAAGTTCCAGCGGCGCTCGCCGATGGAGACGTTGCCGCACTCGTCCGCGACGTTGCGGCCGATCTGCATTCCGTCGGCGGTTCCGATCGAGTCCGGGTCGAACACGACCGGCTGCTGGCTACGATGGCGTGCCACGGCTCCGTGCGCGCCAACCGGCAGATGACGATGGCAGAAATGAATGCGTTGCTGCGTGAGATGGAGGTTACTGAGAACGCGGGGCAGTGCAATCACGGACGTCCCACCTATGCCGTCATGTCGCTTGCGGACCTGGACGCGCGGTTTCTTCGTGGGCAGTAGGGGTGCGCTGCATTGTCGTCATCACGGGTCCCACGGCGGCGGGTAAAACCGAGGTTGCGCTGGCGTTGGCCGAGCGTGCAAACGTGGCATTGATCAGCGTCGACAGTGCCCAGGTATACCGAGGAATGGACATCGGCACGGCCAAACCGCCTCCCGATGTGCTCGATATGTACCCGCACGCTCTCGTGAATATCCGCGATCCGGCACAAGCGTACACTGCGGCAGATTTCGTCGCCGACGCGGATGCAGCCGTGGAAGCGGCCTTCGCGCAGGGCAGGCTCCCGGTGTTGGTAGGTGGCACGATGCTGTACCTGAAAGCCTTTCGCGATGGGCTCGCTGAATTGCCGCCCCCAGACCCTCAAGTGCGCGCGGACGTAGTTGCCGATGCAGACGCACGTGGTTGGCCGGCCCTTTACCGCGAGCTGGCGGCGGTGGACCCCGCGGCCGCGGCCCGCATCGACGCCGGAAATCGACAACGCATTGCCCGGGCGCTCGAGGTGTATCGATTGACCGGGCAGCCGATAAGCACCTTGTGGGCGAAGTCGCCTGGTCGCAGCGTGATGGAACGGCTTCGCGCCCGGATGGTCGAGTTTGCAGTGGCCGATATAGACCGCGGCGTACTGCATGCTCGCATCGAGGAGCGACTCACTCATATGCTGGACACCGGGTTCATAGACGAGGTCCGCCGACTGCGCGCACGCGGCGATCTGACGCCCGAACTGCCGTCGATGCGCGCAGTAGGTTATCGCCAGGTCTGGGCATTCCTGGCCGATGAATACGACCGCGCGGAACTGCGCGCGCGCGCGACCGCTGCGACGCGACAGCTTGCGAAGAAACAGTACACCTGGTTGCGACGTTGGACGCACGTGCGGTCATTGCCAGCAGGCGCGACGGGTGACGCGGTCGTTACGATTGCCGCCGCCGCCGACCTTGCATTATCGGGATCGGCTCGCCATAGTTGAGGGCCGCGCAACGGGTAAGCTGACGAACGGCTTGACGATCAGCCTGACACGACGATCTGCACGACGGATCGCGTAGAAGCTGGCAGAGGGCCGATAGGACCTACAGGACCGACCAGGAGAACAACAATGTCAAAAGGGCATTCGCTACAAGACCCTTATTTGAACGCCCTGCGCAAGGAACGTGTCCCGGTGTCGATCTATCTCGTAAACGGTATCAAGCTCCAGGGTCAGATCGAGTCGTTCGATCAGTTCGTGGTTCTACTGCGTAATTCAGTCAGCCAGATGGTCTACAAGCACGCGATATCCACGGTAGTCCCGTCCCGCAATGTGCGGCTCGCGCCTGCCAGTGGCAACAACGCGAACAACAACAATGCAGAGTCGTCCGATGATTCCTGATCGAATCTGATGCGGGGTGCGCCGGTTGCTCCCCGGAGCACGGCGTGCGGATCATTGATTCAATGGGAATCTCCCCATGTTTTTCGAACGCCCGGATGAAGGACAGCGCGCCGTGCTGGTGCGCCTCGAACACGCCCGTGAACCCACTGGACCCCGAAGCCTCGATGAGCTTGCGGAGCTGGCCCGTGCCCGGTTGATCTATCCGGTCGCGCGTGTCGTTTCTCGCCGCAAGACGCCGCATCCGCGGTTCTACTTCGGTTCCGGTAAGGTCGACGAAATTCGCGATGCCATTGCGGCGTATCAGGCCGACCTCGTCGTTATTGACCACGACCTGAGTCCGGGCCAGGGCCGTAACCTGGAACGTGCGCTCAATGTGCGCGTGCTCACGCGAACCGAACTCATTCTGGAGATATTTGCGGCTCGGGCGCGCACCTACGAAGGTCAGCTTCAGGTCGAACTGGCCCAGCTCGAACATGCGCAGACTCGGCTGGTGGGCGGCTGGACCCACCTGGATCGACAGCGCGGCGGCGGGGCCAACCTCCGGGGCGCCGGTGAAACGCAGCTCGAGATGGATCAACGTTTGCTGGCCGATCGGATCAAACGTGTGAGCGCGAAGCTCGAGCACGTGGCGCGTCGTCGGGCTCAGGGCAGGCGTCGGCGAAAACGCAGTGACACACCCACTGTGGCGCTGGTGGGGTACACCAACGCCGGTAAGTCGACGCTGTTCAACGCATTGACCGACGGCCAGGTGGAGGTGAAGGATCAACTGTTTGCGACGCTGGACCCGACGCTCAGACGGGTGGAACTCGCCGGTAACCGGCATGCGATTCTGGCGGACACAGTGGGCTTCGTCAGCCGCCTGCCGCACGCGCTGGTGCGGGCGTTCCACGCAACGCTAGAGGAAGTGGAGAATGCGGACATGTTGATCCATGTTATTGACGGCAGCGATCCGGATGCGCTAGCCCATGTCGATGATGTGTTGGGGGTATTGCGGGAGATCGACGCCGGCGACCTGCCGATGCTGTCGGTGGTGAACAAGTGCGATCGGGTCGAGGCACTGCCGCCGGAACTGGATGGCCCCGAAGTTGTCCATGTGAGTGCACTTGATGGAACCGGCCTCGACCGGCTTCGAGCGCGAATTGGCGAATTGCTCGGGACCTGGCAGACAGAACTGATGGTGGAAGTGCCGGCGCACCTCGGGCGAACGCGGTCCTGGATCTACGATCATTGCGACGTCTTGTCCGAGGAGAGTGCGCCGTCGGGCGCGACCTGTCTTCGAGTGCGCGCGGACACGGCGCAACTCGGTCGGCTCGAAACCTTCGACGGCATCGTGTTGCGCCCCCTCAGGGGCGTCCCTAGAATCACGCTTCCGCCCATTTGAAAAATATTGGAGCCTAACGCGCATGGCGTGGAACGAACCCGGTAACGGGAACAAGGACCCTTGGGGAAATCGCGGTGACCAAGGGCCCCCGGACCTGGACGAAGCTTTCCGCAAACTGCAGTCGCAGCTGTCCGGCATATTCGGCGGCGGTAGCGATGGCGGCGGCCGCTCCGGCGGTTTCAACGCGGGCATGTTCGGGCTCGCGGCCGTGGTTGCGCTGCTGGCGTACGGATTCTTCGGGTTCTATCAGTTGGACGAACAGGAACGCGGCGTCGTATTCCGGTTCGGTGCCGTGCGTGAAAACGTCGTACCTCCGGGCCTGCACTGGAATCCTCCCATAGTCGATGCGGTTCACAAGGTGAACGTCACGCGTACCAACGATCACGAACACCAGGCGTTGATGCTGACCGAAGATGAAAACATCGTCTCCGTCAGTCTGACGGTTCAGTGGGTGGTGAATAACGCGATCGAGTATCTGATCAACGTTCGCAGCCCGCGCTCCAGTCTGGATCACGCGACGGAAAGTGCGCTCAGGCACGTGGTTGGCAGTTCGGGTTTGGATCATGTGATTACGGACGGCCGGGAAGCGCTCGGGATCGAAGTGCAGGAACGGCTGCAGGCGTATCTCGATCGATACGGCACCGGCATTCGGATTGTAAAGGTCAACGTCAACGAGACATCACCACCCAATCAGGTACGCGACGCATTCAACGATGTGCAGAATGCGAAAGAAGACGAGCAGCGTTATATCAACCAGGCGAATGCGTACGCGGAGAGCATCATTCCCGAAGCGCGCGGTGAAGCCCAGAAGATCATTGAACAGGCGAATGCGTATCGTGATCAGGTCGTTGCGCGTGCCGACGGTGAAGCGCAGCGGTTCGAAAAGCTGTTAACGGAGTATTCGCTTGCGAAGCGCGTCACCCGGGATCGCCTCTACATCGACGCGATGGAATCGGTTCTGAGCCAGAGCTCCAAGGTGATGGTAGACGTTCAGGACGGCAACAATCTGATGTACTTACCGCTCGATCGGGTGCAAGGCCGCGGCGGTGTTGGCCGGGCGGCGGATGGCGCGATCGAAAGTGCGGCCAACGAAATTCTGCGCGCGGTATCGGAACGTTCGAATAGCGCACCGCGCGTGCGCGACACGCGCTGAGGAAACAACGATGCGAAACACGATTATTCTGGTTCTGTTGGCGCTCGTGGTACTGGGCGTGAGCAGTAGCGTCTATACGGTGCACGAAACCGAGCGCGCTATTTTGCTGCGTTTCGGCGCGGTGCGGGTGGCCGATGTGCAACCCGGTCTGCATTTCAAGTTGCCGATAGCGGAGACCGTGAAGAAGTTCGATGCGCGGGTGCTTACCCACGACACGACACCGGAAACTTACTACACGCTGGAAAAGAAACCGCTGATTGTCGACTCCTTCGTGAAATACCGGATCAACGATGTCTTGGACTACTACCGCGCCACATCCGGCGGCGAGTTGCTTGCGCAACGGTTGTTGTCGCAACGCGTCAGTGAGGGATTGCGTAACCAGGTGGGCCGGCGCGACATGCACGAAGTGATCAGCGGCGAGCGGGATCAGTTGATGCAGGAGATCACGGCCGACCTGAACCGGGAGATGCTCGCCAACTTTGGCGTGGAAGTGATCGACGTGCGCGTGAAGCGCATCGACCTGCCGCCGGAAGTTTCGGCCAAGGTGTACGAACGGATGAACTCGGAACGCGAGATCGAGGCGCGCCAGTACCGGGCTACCGGGCAGGAGCTGTCGCTCGGGGTGCGCGCGGATGCGGAGCGTCAGACGGTTGTGATCGAGGCCGAGGCCTATCGCGAATCCGAGCAGATTCGCGGGGACGGCGACGCGCAGGCGGCGGCAATCTATGCGGCGGCGTACAACAAAGACCCCGAGTTCTATGAGTTCTACCGGAGCATCAACGCGTATACCAAAGTCTTTGGCAGCAAGGACGACGTGATGGTGATCGACCCCAACAGCGAGTTCTTCAAGTATCTGAAAAGCGATACGCGCTGAGTTCGAGGCGAAAGCGCGATGTCGCGCGACCTGCTGGTGGCGTTGTGCCTCGTGCTCGTGATCGAAGGCATGTTCCCGTTCATTGCCCCCCAACGTTGGCGCGACATGGTGGTTTCGTTGGCTGATGCAGAACCCAGTACGATTCGCACGGTGGGACTTGCCAGCATGTTGTGCGGAGCCGCGCTTCTTTACGTCGTGCGGGGATAACAACGCAATGCGCGTAAGGAAAACTGGAAACCAGTCACTGTGATCCGGCGTCCCACATTGTTCTGGCGTTTACCCGACGGCGTCGACGACCTGCTGCCGCCCGACGCCTGGCGGCTGGAAACGCTACGCCGCCGCGTGCTTGACCTGTTCCGCTCACGGGGCTTTCAGTACGTAGAGCCGCCGCTGATCGAGTACGTGGATTCCCTGCTCGCTGCCAGCGGCGCGGATCTGGAATTGCAGACGCTCCGAACGGTGGATCAACGCTCCGGACGCCTGCTGGGCGTTCGCGCCGATATGACGTCGCAGGCGGCACGGATCGATGCGCACCGCCTGCCGACCGACGGCGTGCAGCGGCTGTGTTACGCGGGTACGGTGGTGCGTGCGAATCCGGCGGGTGTTCTCGATACCCGGGTACCGTTCAAGGCCGGTGCGGAAATATTCGGTGCGCCGGATTTGGCGGCGGACGCCGAGGTGGTGCGGCTGATGGTGGAAACGCTTGCCGCATGCGAGCAGGACGACCCCGTACTGGTAGTCGGCCACATGGGCATCTTTCAGGCGCTGGTGGAAGAGCTGGCGCTGTCGGAAGAAACGGAAGCGACGCTGTTTGCAGCGCTGCAACGCAAGTCCTCCGGCGACATCGAAGCGCTGCTGGAACCGAGTGCAGTGCGCGATACGCTGGTGGCGCTGCCGGGCTTGATGGGCTCACCGGCGGTGCTGGACAGCGCGGAGCGCATCCTCGCGCCCGTGCCGAAAGCGCGCGGCGCGCTTGCGGCGTTGCGCGCGCTGGTGCAGGCGATCGAGCCGGCGCTTGCGGTGGAGCTGCGCGTTGATATTGCTGAGCTTGCGGGTTACGGGTATCACAATGGTCCCGTTTTCTCTGCGTTTCACCGCGACCATGGGTACGCGATTGCCCGGGGTGGCCGCTACGACGGCATTGGCGAAAGATTCGGACGGGCGCGGGCTGCTACCGGTTTCGACGTAAGCCTGCATCGACTCATCGGCAACACTGATGATCGCGAGGAGTGGATCTGGGCGCCCCTCGTCGCCGACTCCGGCGCGCGCCAGGCAGCGATTGCTGCGCTGCGTGCGGACGGCGAAGTAGTGGTGCAGGCGCTCGACGCGGACGAGACTCCGCCGTCGGCATGTACGAAGGTTCTGATCCGTCGGGACGGACGGTGGCAGACGCAGCCGCTGACCCCCGGGATACCGGCAGGTACTGACACGACGGAAACGAAATGACGCAAACGTGGTGATTCAAACGTGGTGAATTATGGGCCGTAGTGTGGTCGTCGTCGGGACGCAGTGGGGCGACGAGGGGAAAGGTAAGGTCGTCGATCTGCTGACGGAAAAGGCGTCCGCCGTCGTGCGATTCCAGGGCGGACACAACGCAGGCCATACGTTGGTGATCGGCGGTGAGAAGACGGTGCTGCACCTGATACCGTCGGGCGTGCTCCGGCCGTCGGTCCGCTGCTACATCGGCAACGGGGTGGTCGTGGAGCCGCACGCGCTGATGAAAGAGGTGCGGGCGTTGGAGGAACGGGGCGTGCCCGTGCGCGAACGGTTGACGATCAGTCCGGCGTGTCAGCTGATTCTGCCCCACCATGTTGCGCTGGACCTGGCGCGCGAGGAGGCGCGCGGCGAACACAAAATTGGCACGACCGGCCGAGGGATCGGACCGGCTTACGAGGACAAGGCCGCGCGCCGGGGTCTGCGCCTTGGGGATCTGCTGCACTGGCAGGAGTTTGCAGCCCAACTCAACGAGGTAATGGACTACCACAACTTCATGTTGACCAAGTACTACGACACGCAGGCAGTGAGCTTCGACGAAACGCTCGATCAGTGTGCAGCCGTGGCCTCCGAGATCACGCCGATGCTGGGCGACGTGGTAGGTCAGTTGCACGAGGCGCGCAAGGCGGGAGAAAACATCCTGTTCGAGGGTGCTCAGGGCGCGTTACTGGATGTGGATCTGGGCACGTATCCGTTTGTGACGTCGTCCAATACCACAGCGGGCGGGACTGCGGTGGGCAGTGGCTTCGGACCCCGTTATCTGGACTACGTGCTGGGCATTACCAAAGCCTATGCCACGCGCGTAGGCTCGGGACCTTTTCCTACCGAACTGTTCGACGACGTGGGTAAGCGTCTGGGCGAACGCGGTCACGAATTCGGTGCCACCACCGGTCGGCCCCGCCGGTGCGGGTGGTTCGATGCAGTGGCGCTCGGACGCGCGGTGGAGATCAACAGCATCTCGGGTCTGTGCCTGACCAAGCTGGACGTGCTGGATGGTCTGGAGACGATCCGGGTGTGCGTCGGCTACGAAACCCGCGAGGGCGACGTGGGCGCGGCGCGCTTTTCCAGCGAGTATTACTCCAACATCGTGCCCGTGTATCGGGACCTGCCGGGGTGGAGCGAGTCGACGGTAGGCATTCGATCGATCGACGATTTACCAGGCAACGCCCGGGCCTACATCGACTGCATCGAGCAGGAGGTGGGTGCACCGATCGACATTATCTCTACGGGCCCGGACCGCGACGAAACGATCGTACTGCGGAATCCGTTTGGCTGACTGACGGGGTAATGAGGCCCTAGCAGGCTGTTTCAACAACCTGCTAGGAGCGGTTCATCAGGTCCGACACTGCCGGTTGACCATTGTATGCGGGCCGCGTAATCACGACGGCCGCCGTCAGCGACTCATAGTCGCCGGTCATCTCGATGCCTATAGCGCCGGTCGTGGCATCGCCCGATCCGGACACGAACGCGGGGCCGCCGCCGGGGGCGGACGCGTCTGTTCCGTTGATGCGCTGTAGCCACTGAACCGTGTCAGCGGGCAATGTCTCTGCCGTTGGAATACCGATCGCCTCCTGCTGGCGCGCCAGCATGAATTCCTGGCGCACGAAGCGGCGCGCGAGTGAGTAGTTGTCTGCCGTTTTCGCAGTCGCGCTGGTACTCACGTAGGATGCATAGCTGACGCTCGCGAGACCCGCGAGCAGGCCCAGGATTGCGACCGAGATCATGATCTCGATCAGTGTAAAGCCGGATTGACGGTTCATGCGGCGGTGTCCCCTTCCGTTCGCTTGATTGTTCGACATACGATAGTAGATTGACTGCAGCGGTCTGGGGCGCGAACGGGATCACCTTTGGTGGGTCTGCTGACAAGAGGTTAGACTTCTTTTTGAACTGATTCCTCGGAGGATGTGACGTGGATGGCAAGCTGCTTGAAATTCTGGTCTGTCCCGTCACAAAGACCTCGCTGGTCTACAAAGCCGAGCAGGGTGAGCTGTGGTGCCGAGCCAGCGGGCTTGCGTACCCGGTGCGAGACGACATCCCAGTTATGCTGGAGCGCGAAGCGCGTGAGCTGACGGCGGAGGAGCGGGAGAGTCTCCGATGAACCCTTGCGCCGGCGGGCTTGAGGTACAATTTCGGTCGCACGAGTGACGGCACGAGTGAAGGACACAACATGAACAAGCCCGCGCTGGTGGGTAATTCCGGGCAGATCCGGGAGTTGCCCGACGTCGCCAGTTCCGAGCATCTGGAACCGCAGGCGACGCTGGACTGGGTCGGCATGGCGGGCATCCGCCAGCCGCTGATGCTGCGCGACGGAGACCGTGTCGCCCAGGTGCAGACCCGGGTGCAGGCCTACGTAGACCTCGCCGACCCGCTCGCGAAAGGCATTCACATGTCGCGGCTATATCTGATCCTGGATCAGCATGCGGAAACCCGGCCGCTGAGCACGGCGGGACTCAAGCTCATGCTGTTGTCCATGCTCGAGTCACATCGGGGATTGAGTTCGCGGGCGTTCGTGCAATTTGATTTCGACTACGTCGTGCGCCGCCAGGCGCTGGTTAGCGAGTTCTCTGGTTGGAACGCGTATCCTGCGATGATCCGCGGCGCGTTGATCGACGGCGAGCTCACTCTGGAGATATCGCTTTCGGTTCAGTATTCGTCCACGTGTCCGGCGTCCGCGGCGCTGGCACGCCAGCTCATCCAGCAGCAGTTTGAAAGTGATTTCGGCCCCTCCGGCCAGGTCGACGCGGCCGCGGTGCGCGACTGGCTCGGCACGGATCAGGGAATAGTCGCAACGCCGCACGCGCAGCGATCTACGGCGAAAGTCCTCGTTCGATTGAGCGAAGGGCTCGAAGAGTTTCCGTTAACTCATGTCGTTGACGCGGTGGAAGGCACGCTAAAGACGCCGGTGCAGACCGCGGTTAAGCGTGAGGACGAGCAGGAGTTTGCGCGTCTGAACGGTCAGAACCTGATGTTCATCGAGGATTCCGGGCGCAAGCTCAAGGGATTGCTGGACGACGACGCACGATTTGCCGATTTCTGGGTGCGTGTGGAGCACCACGAGAGCCTGCACGCACACGATGCGGTAGGTGTGTTCACGAAAGGCTGCCCCGGCGGCTACTTGCCGATACCGTAAACGTGCCTTCGGACAGTGAACCGTTGCAGCGCGCGGCAATCACCGGCGTCGGCCTCTGGACGCCACCGCACCGTGTGTCGAACGCGGAACTGGTGGCCAGCTACAACGCGTACGCGGAGCGGTACAACACGGAGAATGCGTCTGCCATCGATCGGGGTGAACGGCAAGCGCTCGAACCCTCCAGTGAAGGATTCATAGAGAAAGCGTCCGGAATCCGTAGCCGGTACGCCTACGTGAAGGACGGTATTCTGGACATCGATCGCATGCGTCCGAAGCTGCCGGTACGGGCGGACGATGCGCTGTCGCACCAGGCTGAAATGGCGGTCCATGCCGCGCGCGACGCGTTGGCGGCCGCGGGTCGCGACGCTGCCGATGTGGACATGGTGATCGTCTCGTGTGCCTACACGGAACGCTCCTATCCGGCCATTGCGATAGAGGTCCAGCATGCGCTCGGCTGTGGCGGGTTCGGGTTCGATATGCTCGTGGCCTGCTCGGCGGCAACCTTCGCGCTGCAGCGTGCCGCCGATGCGGTAACGGCGGGTTCGGCGCGCTGCGCGCTCGTGATCAATCCTGAGCTGACCTCGCCCCAGGTCAACTACCGGGATCGCGACAGTCACTTCATTTTCGGCGACGTCAGCACGGCGGTCGTCGTCGAGCGTGAACGCAACCGCGAGTCCGAGCATGCGTATCGCGTGCTCGGGTCCAAGGCGCAGACGCTGTACTCCAACAACATACGTTCCAACTTCGGCTACCTCTCCCATGTTGACGACAGCGACCCGTTCGCCGCCGATAAACTGTTCCATCAGAATGGACGCAAGGTCTTCAAGGAGGTGTGTCCATTGGCTGCGGACCATCTCGAGAATCAGGTGGCATCACTTGGATTGGGCGTAGGGGATGTGGCGCGTTGGTGGCTGCATCAGGCGAACGCAAACATGAATCAGCTGATAGCGCGCAAACTCCTAGGTACCGACCCGGACCCGCAACGGGCGCCCACAGTGCTCGACGAGTACGCCAACACGGCGTCGGCAGGGTCGGTCATCGCGTTTGCGAAACATCACCAAGATCTGGTGGCCGGCGACGTGGGTGTGCTTTGTTCCTTTGGTGCGGGCTATTCGATCGGCAGCCTCGTGCTGCAGAAACTCTGACCGGTGGCGGGTTCATCCAAAAAAGCGATATACGCGGCCCTCGTCGGTAACGGCTTGATTGCCGTTACGAAGTTTATTGCGGCGTCCATCAGTGGCAGCTCGGCAATGCTCTCCGAAGGTATTCATTCGTGCGTAGACACCGGCAATCAGATATTGCTGCTCTACGGTCTGAAGCGTGCAGAACGACCGCCGAGCCCGTCGTTTCCATTCGGTCACGGCAAGGAGGTGTACTTCTGGAGTTTCGTCGTCGCAATGCTTGTTTTCGCATTGGGCGCAACGCTGTCTTTGTATCAGGGCTGGCAGCATCTTCAGCATCCGGCAGAGATCGACAATCTCTCGATAAACTATGTGGTCCTCGGCCTTGCGATCGTCTTCGAAGGCGGTGCGCTGTGGGTGGCAACGCGGGAGTTCAATCGCGCGCGCGGAACGATGCCGTTCTTCCGTGCGGTGCGCGACGCCAAGGATCCGAGCCTGTTCGTGGTGGTGTTCGAAGACAGCGCGGCAATGCTCGGCCTGCTGGTTGCGCTGTTTGGTCTCATGCTCTATCAGGTGACCGGCAATCCGGTTTTCGATGCGCTTGCGTCGATCACGATCGGAGTCATTCTCGCGATTACCGCCATCTGGTTGGCGTATGAGAGCAAGAGTTTGCTGATCGGCGAAGCCGCGCTTCCGGAAGTAACGGAACAGATCGAGGCGATTCTGCAATCGGATCCGCGGATAGTCGGAATCAACGAGGTTGCGACCCTGCATATGGGGCCGAGTCACGTAATCGTAGCGATCAGCGTCGACTTCGCCGACGGCATCGATTCACGGGATCTGGAAAGCGCGGTCACGGAGATCAATCGTCAGGTGAAGGCAACCAGCACAGAGATTCGGCGAGTGTTCGTCGAGGCCGAGCGACACGGCGACCATTTCGCATCCGTCACCGGGCCCTGACGACTACGACCGGTCCGGCATCTCCTTGATGTACAGATCCTGCTTGGTGTACGGAATCTCTATGCCGGCTTCTGCGAACGCTTTGTAGATCGACATCAGAAGCTCATGCCGGATTCGTCCCCGCAATTCCGGTTTGTCGATCCAGCCAAGCACTTCGAAGTCCAGGCTGGACGCGCCGAAGGCGCGCAGGCGGACGCGGGGGGCCGGATCATCTGTCACGCCCTCGTGAGCCTGAATCACCTGCATCAGAACCTCGCACACGTGATCTACATCAGATCCGTAGGCGGCGCCCACCGCGCAACGGATGCGCAGTTTCTCCCAGGGGCCGCCGCTTTCGTTGACAATCTTGGCGTTACCGATCACGGCGTTGGGCACGGTAATCTCGACGTCGTCACGGGTAAGAATGCGCGTGCTGCGAATGCCTATATGGGTAACACGTCCGCGCTCGCCGGTGTCCAGATTAATGTAGTCGCCAAGGCTGTACGGCGAATCGGCGACGATGAAGAAACCCGAGAATAGATTGGCGAGCGTGTCCTTGGCCGCGAAGCCCACCGCGATGCCGACGATTCCCGCCGATGCCAGCCAGCCCACCGGGTTGATGCCCCAGATCATCAGCAGGCAATAGCTCGCGAGCAGGATGATGAACACTTTGGCAATCAGATCGAACAGTGGAATGGTGCGCTCTTCGATGATCTCGTAGCGATGCGCGTTGTTGCCGAGCGCGTGCAGAAGATCCCCCGAGATGGACAGCGTCGCGCGCATCCAGCTCAGAATGATGAACGAAAGCAGAAGATTGATCAGCCAGTTCGTTGGAAAAGGAAACTGGGCGAATTTTACGGCCAGCGTCAGTCCGAACAGGAAAATCGTTGCGAAGATCGGCTTGCGAATTTTCGCGATGATCGCGTTGTCTATGTCGGTCTGTGTTCGGGAGGCGAGCTGCGTGAAGCTCTTAACAAACACCGTGCGGACGATCAGCGCAGCGAGGTAGAAAATCGCGGCGATGACGATTGCGCCGATCACCGGGTACTGCGCCACCGTCTCCCAATAAGGGTGCACCGACTCGGGCAGCCAGTCGGCAAAGTCGGGTAGCTTGTCTGCGACCGGGTCTACGGAGATGTCATCGCTGTTGTCGGTTGTGCCGGATTCTGGCTTGGAGTCCGCGCCGGTAGCGGCGGTGGGTGGGATCATAGTTGTTGTGTCGTGAGCCGAGTCGTGGAATGGTAACAAAAGGCCATTGGCCACAAAATGGGAACCCTTCGGATACCAAACATGCAGGGAAGTATCTTCGTGAACACAAGCACCAAAAAGCGAAGCCATGCACCGGTACGCCCGCGTTCAACGTTCGGGTTCGTGCCTGTACTTCTGCTTGCTGCGCTTGCCTTCGTTACTGGTTGCGATGTATCACAACCCACCGCCACGCTCGCGGAAATCGACTGGAGCCAGGGTGAATTGCCAGACTCCGTGACTACGCGGGTTGACGACGAGTACGGAACGGTCATTGAGGTCGCTGGCAAGGTTCCGCGTAGCGGTCCGGGGTCGCTCGAGTTGTTCGCGGTCAACGAACCGGGCATCCCAGGAGTAGCAACGACCTACTGGTTGGAAGGCAGCCTCAGCTATGAGGATGTGCCGGACCATGCCTATCTGGAGATGTGGAGCACGTTTCCGGACGGCAGAAGCTACTTCTCCAGAACGCTTGCCGACAAGGGGCCGCTCGGCAAAATCGAAGGCGACTCGTCGTGGCGCGTGTTCAGAGTACCGTTCTCACTCGGCAATGCGGCAAAGGATCCGCATTATCGGCCTGTGCGGATCACCTTTGGAATTCGCTCGCCGGGCGGCACGGTGTCGATCGGAGCGGTGCAGCTCAAGCATTACTAGCGAGCGGTCTCAGTTGGTTGCCGGTTTATAACCGGCCGCTCTGAAGATTGGTGCCCAGGAGAGGACTTGAACCTCCACCTACTTGCGTAGACATGGACCTGAACCATGCGCGTCTACCAATTCCGCCACCTGGGCTCTACGGTGCGTTCCAAATTTCGGCGCGTTGGTGACACGCCGCGATGGCCTGGCAGCGCGAGCGTGGTACCGTACGCGCCGACCTGCCCCGAAGGGGCCGCAAATGTACTGAATGGCTGTTCGCGTTGTCAATGAAAGTGGGCCTCACCTCCAAACAGGTGCTTGATGTTCTCGGCGCTGCCGCCGGGCCGTTGTCGTGGCCGGAGATGCTGCGAGCACTCGATGTGCGTGATGGTTCCGGCAGACGGGTGCTGCGGCGGTTGTTAAAGGGTTTGCAGCGCAACGGACAGGTGGCGTTGGACCGCTCGGGTGGCTATCAGCTTGCCGGCGACGAGCAGCGGGGCGTACTGGAGCAACGGTTCAACGAATTGACCTTCGCCGGCACGCCGGTCGCCGCTGATCGGCGTGGCCGGCTGCGCGCGGGTGACGACGTGGTGGCGCGGATTGTTGGCGGCGAAGCGCGCGTGCTGGACGTGCTGGTGCCGTCGCCGCGTCCGGTCATTGGCGAGCTGGTGCTCCAGAGCCGGTATCCGTTCGTGCAGGCCATCTCCGGCGACTTCAAAGGGCGCGTCAGCCTCGATGAGCCACCGGCAATTGGCGATCACGGCGATACGGTGCAGGTGCGTATCACCGGGGACGACCGGCGGGGTCTGACCGGTGTAGTGGTTGGGGTTGTGGCCGACGGTGGCGGGGTTGCGCAAGCGTCCGTGGCGATGCTCGCAAGTCACGAAGTACCCACAGAGTTCCCCGAGGACGTGCTCGGCGAAGCAGCCGCGTATCCGGCGTCGGTGCAGGCCTCGGAACACGCTGGACATCGTGATCTGCGGGCGCTACCGCTGGTGACCATTGATGGCGAAAGCGCCAAGGACTTCGACGATGCCGTGTTTGCGGAACCGTCCGGAGCCGGCCACCGGCTGGTGGTCGCCATCGCCGATGTCGCGGAGTACGTGGGCGAAGGCAGTGCGTTGGATCGGGAAGCACGCCAGCGCGGCAATTCCGTGTATCTGCCAGATCGCGTCATTCCAATGCTGCCGGAGACGCTATCTAACGGACTCTGTTCGCTGCGTCCGGAATCCGACCGCCTTGCGCTCGTGTGCGATATGCATCTGGATGGTAGTGGGGAGGTGCGCGAGTCTGACTTCTATCAGGCGGTCATTCGCTCGAGCCGTCGTCTGACGTACACAGAAGTTGCAGCCTTCCGCGCGGGTGACGGTGGAGCACCCGCCGATCTGGACGATGACGTAACGGCCTCTTTGAACCACCTGTACGAGGTGTTTCGGCTGTTGCGCACTGCGCGGGAAAACCGCGGAGCGCTCGATTTCTCTGGGCGTGAGGCGGTTGTGGAGGTTGACGGGAACGAAGTGGTGGGCGTTGCGCCGGTGGTGCGCAACGACGCGCACCGACTGATCGAAGAAGCGATGATTGCCGCAAACGTCTGCGCAGCGGAATTCATCGAGAAGGCCAAGCGCCACACCCTGTATCGTGTGCATGAAGCGCCGAGCGGTGAGAAGTTGACGCAATTGCGCCAGGCGCTGGCAATGGCAGGAACGCCGCTGCGGGCGCGTACGGTGAGTCCCGGTGCGGTGCAGGATGCCCTCACCCGGATTCAGCAGGGCAGACGTTCGTGGATTCTGGAAGCCCTGGTACTCAGATCGCTCACGCAGGCGGTGTATCAGCCGGAAAACAAAGGGCATTTCGGTCTGGCACTGTCCCGCTACGTGCATTTCACATCGCCCATCCGGCGCTACGCAGATCTGGTGGTGCACCGCGAAATCAAGCGCATTCTTGCGGGGAGTGGCGCGCGTGCGGGACTCGATGCGTTGTTGGCAACCGGCGAACACGTATCGATGACGGAACGGCGCGCAGACGAGGTCTCCTGGGGTGTGGATGCTTGGTTGAAGTGTCTGCTGCTCGCGGACCGCGTGGGCCAGACGTTCGACGGTGTGATAGCGGGCGTCACGGAGTTTGGGTTGTTTGTGGAGTTAGCAGACTTCTACGTGCAGGGGCTGGTGCACGTATCGGAACTGGGTGAGGACTATTACCAGTTTCATCCGGAGTCGATGCAGCTGGTCGGCGAACGGTCGGGACACGCGTTCCAACTGGGCGACGACATCTCGGTGCAACTGGTGGAAGTTCTGCCTGCCCAAGGCAAGCTTACACTTGTGCCCGACGGACCTGCACCGCGCCGAAAACGGTCTCGTAAGCGTACGGGCCGATGAGCCGCGCGGCTGGTATTCACGCGGTGGAGGCGGTACTGCGTGAACATCCGGAGCGCGCGCGCTGCCTCTACGTTCAGCAAGGACTGCGTAACGAACGAATCGGACGCCTTGTAGCGCTTGCCCGAGAGTCTGGCGTGCGGGTTCAAAAGTCGGATCGGCAGTGGCTCGATGCGCGCACACGGGTGGCGCACCAGGGGATCATGCTGGATGTGCACGACCTGACGCTAACGAGCGAACGCGAGTTTGAACAGCGCTTCGAACAGGTGACCGGCCCCGTGTTGATGCTGCTGCTCGAGAACGTTACCGACCCGCGCAATCTCGGCGCATGTCTTCGCAGCGCTGCGGCGGCGGGCGTGCACGCCGTGCTGGTGCCCCGGCGCGGCGGGGCTCCGGTGAACGAGCTCGCGCTGAAGACGGCTGCTGGCGCCGCCGAACACCTACTGATTGTGGAGGTGGCGAACGTGGCGCGCCGGTTGAAGTGGCTTGCGGACCGCGGGGTTTGGATCGTGGGTGCTGCTTTGACGGCGCCGGCAGCCTGGCACGAAGCGGATCTGACCGGACCCACCGCGATTGTCGTCGGCGGCGAAGCCGATGGGCTGAAACCGCTGACGCTCAAGCACTGCGATCAACTGGTGCAGATTCCGATGGCGGGTGCGGTTCAGAGCCTCAACGTCTCGGTGGCCACCGGCATTCTGCTGTTCGAAGCAAAACGCCAGCGGGATTGAGCCGACCAACTACGGTTGCAGAGCCTCGTGAGCGTCCCTAGAATGCGCATCCCCTCGACCGGCAAGACGTAAGCGGTCGAAGGTTCTTGCCTCACGCCGTGCCGGGCGTTGTCGAGCCGGCCGTGCGGAGGCGGTGCGGTGTGCGACATGTAGTCCACATCCGCGTCACCGAAAGAACGAAGGAGTACTCATGCGACACTACGAGATTGTGTTTCTCGTACACCCGGATCAGTCCGATCAGGTTCCGGGGATGATCGAACGCTACAGCTCGCTCATTCAGAAAGGCGGCGGCAAGGTCCACCGCTTGGAAGACTGGGGGCGCCGGCAGCTGACCTATCCGATCGCGAAAGTCCACAAAGCCCATTACATCCTCTTCAACATCGAAGTTGATCGCGAAACGCTCGATGAGATCGAAAGCGCGTTTCGTTTCAACGACGCGGTAATCCGCCATCTGACGCTCAAACGCAAGAAAGCGATTTCCGACCGTTCGAAGATTTATGAAGAAGAATTGAAAGACCGGGAAAAGGAAGCCGAGCGCGAACGGCGGCGCGAGGAAGAGTATGCGGCACGTGCACAGGCCCGGGCCAACGCAGAGCAATCCAGCGACGCCGAGGCGACTGAAGAGGCGGAGGAGTAAGCAATGAGCAGACGATTCAACCGGCGCCAGGTTGCCAGGCTGAATGCGGACGGGTTCGAGATCGACTACAAGGATCTGGATCTTCTGAAACAGTACATCGGCGAAACCGGCAAGATTGTGCCGAGCCGTATTACGGGCGCCAGCGCAAAAACGCAACGGCAGCTGGCCAGCGAAATCAAGCGGGCCCGCTACCTCGCGCTGCTGCCGTATACCGATCAACACAAATAGTGTGATGTCGTCATGAACGTAATTTTGCTGGAACATCTGGGCAACCTCGGCGAACTGGGTGACGAGGTCACCGTGAAAGCGGGGTTTGCGCGAAACTATCTGCTGCCGCAGGGCAAGGCTGTTCGGGCAACCGACGCCAATCGGAAGATCTTCGAAGAACGCCGTGCCGAACTCGAGAAGGCGTCGGCTGATGCGCTGACGGCGGCCCAGGGGCGCGCGCGCGAACTTGAGGGCGTAGACGTTACGATCCTCGTGAAGGCTGGAGAAGAAGGCAAACTCTATGGGTCGGTGGGGACTCAGGACATCGCCGATGCGCTCGCTGCCAAGGGTCTCGACGTGCAGCGCAGCGAAGTGCGGCTACCCGAAGGCGTGATTCGTGTGCTGGGCGAGTACGAGATCGACGTGCAGGTGCACAGCGAGGTTACCGTGTCCGTTTCGGTAACCGTCGCCGAGGAATAAGTCCGGCCGGAACGGTCGCGGATGCTATCGAAGGTACGAGCGCGGCCGCGCTTGCACCTGTATACCTCAAATCAACGCGGTGGGAAGAATATTCCGCCGCCGCCGGCTGGCAGCACGGGTCCACCGGCGGTCCCGTTCCCGTCCAGGTCGACGAATGATCCGAAGTAGTCTTCGTGGTACTGCGATATCCGCACGATCTGCTCTCCGGACAATAGGCGATAGCCCGCCAGTGCGGCGTCGTTGATCGTGCAGAGCTCATCGCCGTCGAGGTCCGTTATCAGGTCGGGGAGCTGAGGGTTGCCATCTGCATCCGTAACCGCATTGTCGATCGACACCACGAACGCGCGCAGGGTTACCGTCTGGTTGTACGCCTGAAAGGGTCCGTTGCCGTTGGTTTGGCACTGTATGGGTCCGCCGTCCACCCGAAAAAGAACACCGCTTGGACAGGAGGGGTCGCCCGTGGGGTCGCCATTGTCGTCCAGAGGTCCGAGCTTTGCGTCGAGTTGAACGAGGGGCGTCAGCATCTCGAACGGCATGTTGTAGTGGGCGGTGACGTTTGTTGATCCCTGGGCGCTGAAGAGCTCTACGCCGACGGTGGTGAGGAGGCCCGCTAGATTGCGGCACTGGCGGGGGTAGGGCAGATCGAAGAGCTCGTCCACCACCAGGCTCGGTCCGGAATCGGCCACCACGACCAATCCCTGCAGGCGTTCGCTCGCACCATAGCTAAACCCGTCGTCGGGGGTACCCAGGCGCGGTCCGTACTCTGCGAGCGAGGGATTGTTCAGCGGACAGGGTGCCTGGACCGTTGCGTCAGGGTCGTCGTCCGCGACGCAGATCACCGGACGCGGTTCCCCACCGGGATCGCCGTTCAGTACCAGTTCCGGAACCGTAATGCCGGAGCTCAGCGGTAAACTCAGCTCGTCTACGGGCCACGGGACCTCGGGGGGTGGAACACAGTCGGCCAGGTTACCGAGGGTCGACGGATCCGGCGGGTCTGGATCGTCCGCCGTGCCACATTCTAAATCGGGCCCGCACACCGTTTCGTTGTGGTTTTCCTGCTCCTGGATTCCCAACACGGATGGGCATCCATCTTCGCCTGCCGTTTCGAACACCGCGGTAACCGGATCGTCGCGTTGCGGCATAACCGGCCCGCTGATTCGAGGTCGACCGAATCCGAGAAACTCGTCTTCGTTCAACCTGAGCCGGAACGTTAGCGGCCAGGCTTCCATCGGCTCCAGAGCGACAATGTCTGGAGCGTCGGATCCAACGACCTCCAGGTCGATCGGGTGCATGGTCTTCGGCGGCCTTTTGGCCCACGAATCCGATGCGGACGCGAGCGCGACCGCGATTGCAGCGGTTGCCACGACGAGTGTTTTCATGATGTGTTTCCTTGTTCGCGACCCGTGGTAGCGGACCGGCGGTTTTCCGTGTTTGACTGGAAATTATCGTGCCGACACTCATTAGTCAATTCGGTTGACGTGATGAGATTGTGAGAGATCATGTAGGTATCCGGAGTGGGGCTGGCGTGCAGTACAAGGCAGCAATCAGTTACAGCCACAAAGACGAAGCTTGGGCCCGGTGGTTGCATCGGCGCCTCGAACGGTATCGATTCCCAAAGAAACTCCGTGGTCTGAACGGTGCACCGCCGATGCGGCTGGGGCGCGTGTTCCGGGATCGTGACGAACTGGGCTCGGCCGCGGACTTATCCCAGACGCTGAAAGATGCGTTGCGCAATGCCGAATACCTGATTGTGGTGTGTTCGGAGCACGCGGTGGCATCGCGGTGGGTTGCCGAAGAGGTCCGCACGTTTCTCGCGCTCGGTCGCGCAGACCGGATTCTGTGCTGCATTGTCGGCGGCGAACCGCCCGCGGTGTTTCCGGAGCCGCTGCAGGATGCGGAACCCCTGGCCGCGGATCTCAGACCTGACGGCGACGGTCGCACCAACGGATTTCTTAAACTGGTTGCGGGGCTCTCTGATGTGCCCTTCGACGATCTGCGCCAGCGGGAAGCCGTGGCTCGGCAGCGCCGGATGCTTTGGGTCACAGGTGCGTCGCTGGCGGGAATGGCGTTGGCGTCCGCGCTCGCGCTGGCCGCCTTTCTGGGGCAACGCGAGGCGGCCCGGCAGGCGCGGGTGGCGAATGAGGTGTCCAATTTTCTGGTGGATCTGTTCGAGATCTCGGACCCCGGCAACGCGCGTGGTGCGACGGTCACGGCCCGCGAACTGCTGGAAGCGGGCTCGCGCAGGATTGAGAGTGAGCTCGAGGAACAACCCGCTATTCGGGCGCGGCTGCTGGCGACGCTGGCGCGCGTGTACGCCAATCTGGGCTTCTATGATCAGGCATTCTCGATGCAGACCGATGCGCTGGATCAGCTGGCGGATGTAGGCGCGGGGGACGCGGAGCGTGGGCGCAGCCTGGCGGCGAAGGGGGAATTGCTGAACTTACTCGCTGACCACGAACGGGCGCAGGTTGCGCTCGTTGACGCGCGGGGATTGCTCGAGCGGGCTGAGGGCCGCACCACTGAAGACTACGCGGGGGCTACCACGTCGCTTGCGCTAGCGAACGTGATGCTGGGCGACGTGGATACCGGCGAGACCCTATACCGGGAAGCGCTGGCGTTACGCGAAACGCTGTTCGGCGCTGACCATCCGGACGTCGCCCAGAGCCTCACGCACCTGGGCTGGTTGTTGAACGAGCGGGGCAGGCACGGCGAAGCCCGCGCGCTGCTGTCCCGGGCCCTCGACATCCGCGAGCGTACCCTCGGCGCCGACCACTACCTGGTTGCGGAAAGCCTCGATCTACTGGGCGACGTACAGCTCACCGCAGGTGAATTCGCCGATGCACAGCGGATGATCGAACGTGCGCTTGCGGTAAAACAGACTGTTCTCGGGGTTGATCACCCGTCCACCGGCCGGTCATACATTGCGCTGTCGAACGCACTGAGGCTGCAGGGCGACCTCGATGCGGCGCAGAAAACGCTTGCTACCGGTATCGAGACGCTTACCGAAGCGTTGGGAGCGAAGCATCTCGATGTCGCTCAGGCACTCCACTCGGCCCAAGGCCTGCACGCCGTGCGTGGCGAATGGACGGAGGTGCGCGCTATGCGCGAACGCATTCTCGAGATTTACGAGGCGAGTCTGGGGCCGAGTCATGAGTTTGTCGGTCGCGCACTCAACGACCTGGGGGCGGTATTGACCGAGAACCTGGGTATGCACGCAGAGGCGGAGCCCATACTCCGCCGAGCGGTCGACGTACTGGATGCCGCGTCTGCTGTGCCCGGCTGGCGCGGACTCGCGCGCTGGACGCTCGCGAACTGCCTGCGGGAATCGGGCAATGTCGAGTCGGCGCGCGCCCGCTACCAGGAAGCGATCGCACTGTTCGAGCAAATCGATCAGAACGACGCGACCCTTCCTTCAATAGACGCGTTATATGCGGACTATGCGCGCCTGCCTGAAAAGTGATCACTGCTTGCTTTCCTACCGCTTTGCGGTGACCCTTTCTTACCCGGACACCTGCCCCAACAGATCGCGAACCCATGTCGGAGATCCTTCCAGCCAGCGCGCCATCGACCACTGCGCTTCGCGTGCCGCCGCATTCCACGGAGGCGGAACAATCGGTGCTCGGCGGGTTGATGCTCAACAACGAGGCGTGGTTCGAAGTAGCCGATCGCGTCAACGCCACCGACTTTTTCCGGCCGCAGCATCAGGTGATCTATACCGTGTTGTCCGAGCTTGCCGCTCAGGATGAACCGCTCGATGCGATCACCGTATCGGAAGCGTTACAGAACAAAGGCGTACTGGAGAAGGCGGGCGGCATCGCGTATCTGGCGGAGCTGACCGAAACCACGCCCGGTGCGGCCAATGTAGTTGCGTACGCCAACATCGTGCGCGAGCGTTCGACCATGCGTCAGCTGATCTCGGCGGCAACGCGCATTGCCGAAACCGTGCTGTCGCCGGACGGACGCTCGAGCGACGACCTGATCGATTTGGCGGAACAGGAGATCTTCGACATCGCCGAAGGCCGGGTGAAGGACGGCGGACCGGAAAAGCTCGTGCCGCTTCTCAGTCGAACGGTCGCCCGCGTGGAGGAACTCTTCACCTCCGGCAATCGGATCACCGGTGTCGCCACCGGGTTCGAGCAACTGGACAAGAAAACCGCAGGTTTGCAGAGCTCCGATCTGGTCATCGTTGCGGCACGCCCGTCCATGGGTAAAACAGCGTTTGCGATGAATCTGGTGGAACATGCGCTGATGGGCGAGGCACCCCGGCCGGTGCTCGTATTCAGTATGGAGATGCCGGCGGAGCAGCTGGTGATGCGCATGCTGTCATCGCTCGGGCGGATCGATCAGACGCGGCTGCGCACCGGCGAACTGCAGGACGAAGACTGGAACCGCTTCACGGCGGCGGTCAGCCAATTGAAAGACCGGCCGCTGTTCATCGACGATACACCGGCGCTGTCGCCGACGGACGTGCGCACGCGGGCGCGCCGCGTCGCGCGCGAGGCCGGCGATCTGTCGATGATCGTGGTGGATTACCTGCAGCTGATGCGCGGCTCGGAACGCTCCGAGAACCGCACCAACGAGATCTCGGAGATCTCCCGGTCGCTGAAAGCCATTGCGAAGGAGATGCGCTGCCCGGTGGTCGCGCTGTCGCAGCTGAACCGGGGCTTGGAGAGCCGCACCGACAAGCGGCCGGTGATGGCGGACATTCGCGAGTCCGGGGCGATCGAGCAGGACGCCGACGTCATTCTGTTCATCTACCGCGACGAAGTGTACAACCCGGAATCCCAGGACCAGGGTGTCGCCGAAATCATCATCGGCAAGCAGCGGAACGGTCCCATCGGTAAGGTTCGTCTCACCTTTATTGGCAACCTCACGAAGTTCGAGAATCCGGCGCTGGACATCTACGAGCAATACGTTTGATCGCACGCGCGTGAAAGCCAGGAAGAAAAACCAGTCCGCGTACGTGTGCGGCGACTGCGGCGCCGAGCACCGGCAGTGGCAGGGTCAGTGCGGCACGTGCGGCGAGTGGAACACGTTGAGCCGCGTGAGCGTCGGGCCGGTGGCGGAGCCCGGCACCCCGGGCGGAGGCTACACCGGGTCGGGTGCCCAGGTGCGGCGGTTGGGGGACGTACCGGCGGAAGAAAACGTCCGTGTCGCCACCGGCTTTGCCGAGTTCGATCGCGTGCTCGGCGGGGGTCTGGTCGCCGGATCGGTGGTGCTGATCGGCGGCGATCCCGGCGCGGGAAAGAGCACGCTGTTGCTGCAGATGTGCGCGCGACTCGCGGCGGAGCGCTCTGTGTTGTACGTCACCGGCGAAGAATCGCTGCATCAGCTCGCGCTGCGTGCGCGACGGTTGAGCCTGCCGGTGGACGCGTTGCACGTGGCCGCGGAAACCCGCGCTGAATCGATTGCGAATCTGCTGGAGACGCACGCGCCGGAAGTCCTCGTGCTGGATTCCATTCAGGTAATGCACGTGGCGTCGTCTGACAGCGCGCCCGGCAGCGTCAGTCAGGTGAGAGAGTCTGCCGCCTACTTCACGCGGCTTGCGAAGCAGACCGGCACCACGGTGATTCTGGTGGGCCACGTAACGAAGGATGGTGCGATTGCCGGACCCAAGGTGCTGGAGCACATGATCGACTGCTTCATGATGTTGGACAGCCCGGCGGGCAGTCGGTATCGCACGCTGCGTGGTCAGAAAAATCGTTTCGGCGCCGTGAACGAACTGGGCGTGTTTGCAATGACGGACGGCGGCATGAAAGAGGTCGCCAACCCATCGGCCATCTTCCTGCAGCGGGGTGAGCTCGATGCGCCTGGTAGCGTGGTGACGGTCACGTGGGAAGGAACGCGGCCGCTCCTGGTTGAGCTGCAAGCGCTGGTGGATGCGGTGCAGGGTGGCTACGGCAAACGCGTGGCGGTGGGTCTGGATCAGCAACGTCTGGCGATGCACCTGGCGGTACTGCACAGGCACTGCGGCATCGCGCTGGCCGATCAGGACGTATTCACGAACGTGGTCGGCGGAGTGCGTATCGCCGAGACGGGCGCTGACCTCGCGATTCTGCTCGCGGTGCTGTCGTCGTTTCGCAATCGGGCACTGCCGAAAGATCTGATCGTGTTCGGTGAGCTCGGCCTCACCGGCGAGGTGCGCGCCGTGGCCAACGGCGAAGGCCGCATTGCAGAGGCGTGCAAACACGGCTTCCGCTGTGCAATCGTCCCCTGGGCGAACCGGCCGCGATCCGCACTTCAGGGTATGGCGGTGCATGGCGTGAAAAGTTTATCGGGTGCGCTCGATGTCATCGCCGGTTTCTGAGTTGCCCGAAAAGACCGTGAACGCGCTGCGCGAGTTTCTGCGGCTCGAGTCTGCCGGCGGCGCGGTGCTGCTTGCGGCGGCGGCGATCGCGCTGCTGATTGCCAATTCTCCCGTTGCGCCGGCGTACAACTCCTTTCTTGAACTGCCCGTTGCCGTCCAGGTTGGGGCCTTAGCGATACACAAACCGTTGTTGCTCTGGATCAACGACGGGTTGATGGCCATTTTCTTTTTTCTCGTTGGCTTGGAGATCAAGCGCGAGGTCACGGAAGGGGAGCTGTCCTCCCCGGCCCAGATCGTGCTGCCTGGGCTCGGTGCGATCGGCGGCATGGTTGTACCGGCCGCGTTCTATGCGTGGCTTAACTGGGGTGACGCGGTCGCGATGGACGGCTGGGCCATTCCGGTGGCAACCGACATTGCGTTTGCGCTGGCGCTACTCGGTATTTTCGGCGCGCGCGTACCGGTTGCGCTGAAGGTGTTTCTGTTGACGCTCGCGATCTTCGACGACCTGGCCGCGATCGTCATTATCGCGCTGTTCTACTCCGGCGATCTGTCGGGACAAGCGCTGCTGGCCGGTGCAACGGCGCTGGGCGTGGGCGTGATCCTGAACCGCTTGGGGGTCACCCGTGCGTCTGCCTATGTGCTGGTGGGCGTAGTGCTCTGGGTCGCCGTGCTGAAATCCGGCGTGCACGCAACGCTTGCGGGCGTACTGATCGCGCTATGCGTGCCGGTGCGCGCGCCCGATGGCAGGTCGCCGCTGCGCGACCTCGAGCATGACCTGCACGGGCCAGTGGCGTTTGCGATCCTGCCGCTTTTTGCCTTTGCCAATGCGGGTCTTTCCCTGGGTGGTATGTCGATCTCCGATGTCACCCACCCTGTGACGCTGGGTGTGGTGCTTGGGCTGGTCGTCGGCAAACCGTTGGGGGTGCTTGTGTTCGCGGGCGCCGGGGTTGCGCTGGGTCTGGCCCGGCTGCCGGACCGGGTTTCCTGGGGCCAGCTCGCCGGCGTTTCCTTTGTGTGCGGTATCGGTTTCACCATGAGCCTCTTCATCGCCGGCCTCGCCTTCGAACACAGCGGCGGGGACTACTTCAACGGCGACCGCCTGGGCGTGCTGATCGGCTCCGCGTTGGCCGCCGTGGCCGGGCTAGGCGTGCTGCAGGTTGCCCTGCCTCGCCGCTGACCCCTTCGAATTCTGAAACCGTTCACAGCGGTGTAAGAAAAGCGCGCCGGGTTCGTATCTTCTATATGTAGAGCGAGACAACGCGCAACGGAGATCCGATGAACAAGGCTGCGTACGCAGCGCTTTATCGCGACCACTACGCCGGCGTGCTGGCGCTATGCCGGCGGTTGCTCGGCAGCGCGCCGGACGCCGAGGACGCGGCGCAGGAAGCGTTTGCCCGTGGCTTTCGGGCACGCTCGCGATACCGCAGCGACAAACCGTTTTCCGCGTGGATCAATACGATTGCCAGCCGGCACTGCATCGATCTGCTGCGGCGGCGTGACCGGGTCGCGGCGGTGTGGCGTGAGGCAGATGACGATCCCGAGATGCTGGCGGATGCGGATGAAAACGGCGTCGGGCAACTCATCAGCGCACACCGGGCGGCATCCATCAGCGCGGCGGTGGAGCAGTTGCCGTTGAAGTACCGCGTACCGGTGGTACTGGCGTACTCCGCCGGCGCGAGTTACGACGAGATCGCCGCGACCCTGGATGTAACGGTCAACCATGTTGGCGTGTTGCTCTCGCGTGGCAAGGCACGTTTGCGCCGGGAACTGGCGCACCTCGAAGGAGAAACCACATGACCTGTTTGTCTGAATTCGACTGTTCGCGATACGCCGATGGGGCCATGTCCGGCGCGGCTTCCGCGGAGGCTGCCCGAGTGGAGCTGCACATCGTGGACTGCGGCCGCTGCCGGATCCGCGTGCAGCAAGCGCTTGCAGACGTGGCTGCATTGCGCAGCGCACTGGTGGCGGATCCGGTGGCCGTTCCGCTCCCCGCGTTTGCGTCGCCGGGTGCACCGGCAGGGTCGCTCTGGCTGGCCGGTCTTCTGGCGTTGGGGCTCTGGGCAGTCAACGCACTGTGGCTCAGCGTTGCGCAGGCGCTCGCGTTGCCTCAGTGGTTCGAGTGGGTGCTCCCAGACCGGCTCGGCGTTGGGATCGATGTGGTGCTGACATTGCTGATGCGCGCGGTCGGCGTCGGTACCGGACCGCTCAGCGGCGCGCTGCATGCGGCAGCCTGGCTCGGTGTCGCGGTAGCTGGATGGATGCTCGTGTGGTGGCTTGCAGAGCGCGACGCGCGGCGTCTCGCCATGCCCTGCCTGGCCGCGTGCGCGCTGTCTGGTTTGCTGGTTGCACAGGACGGACATGCACTGGAAGTCCGCCACGATGAGCATACGGTGACCATCAGCGCCGACGAAACCATTGACGATACGCTGATTGCAGCAGCGGAAACGGTGGTGATCGACGGCGACGTCTCCGGCGACGTGTTTGCGTTCGCGGAAGACGTGCGCGTGCGAGGCCACATCGGCGGCCTGCTGGTTGTCGGTTCACAGAGCGTGGATGTGGAAGCCGACGTGGACGGCACCGTGGTGATCCTGGCGGAGGATGCGAGTCTTACCGGAGCCGTGTTCGGTGCCAACGTCATCGGTGCGGTCGAGTCGTTCGAACTCGATCGGGAAGCGGCAGTAAAGGGCAACGTCGCGCTGGCCGCACAGCGGATAGATGCGTATGGCAATATTGGTCGCGACCTGCTGATTGCGGCGCGTACCGCCAACGTAACCGGGCGCGTAGGTAGAGGTGTGCAGGCGTTTGCCGAACGCGTGTCTTTTGCCGATACGGCGCGAATTACAGGCGATGTTAAGGTGCGTACGCGCCAGGTAGACAATGTACGCCGGGATCCGGGCGCGGTGATCGGCGGCGAGTGGAATATTCTGGAACACGAGCCCGAACCCAGCACGTACCTGTCGTGGGAGTTCTATCTGGCCAAACTGGTTCAATTCGGTGCGGCGGTGCTTGCTGGACTGCTGCTACTGACGCTCTTTCCCTCATTGCGTGGGGTGCGCGTCGATGGCGGGCCGCAGGCACTGAAGGCGGTCGCCGTGGGTATTGTTGCGTTGATTGCGACGCCGGTGATCGCGGTCCTGGTGGCGGTGACGCTGATCGGTCTGCCGATCGGTCTGGCGACATTCATGCTGTGGCTGATTGGTTTGTACGTTGCCGGAATCGTCGTCGCAATGCTGATCGGCGACCGGCTGCTGGGTACCGAAGCGCGCGGCTGGAAGTGGCCGCTGGTGGTGGGACTCGCGATCGTCTTTCTTGCCGTTAGCGTGCCGTTCATAGGCGGTGCGCTGCGGTTCGCGATCGTCGCCCTCGGACTCGGGTTGCTGCTTCAGCGGACGCAGGCCTGGTGGTATGGGCGGGGTGTGACGGCATAACGCCGCCGCGGCCTAGCACCGCCGCACGGATTGGCAGGATCTCAGCGCGTCAGTGGCTTGTACTGCATGCGCTGCGGGTCTTGCTCGAGACCGGCGGCGGCCAGTCGTTTCCGGTAATCGGCTTCGTACTCCGAGTAGTTGCCCGAAAACCACTCTACGTGGCTGTCGCCTTCGAAGGCCAGAATGTGGGTCGCGATCCGGTCCAGAAACCAGCGATCGTGCGAGATTACGAGTACCGTGCCAGGGAAGTTGAGCAGCGCTTCTTCGAGGGCGCGCAGCGTTTCCACGTCCAGGTCGTTGGTCGGTTCGTCCAGCAGCAAGACGTTGGCACCCTGGCGCAGAAGCGTTGCAAGGTGCACGCGGTTGCGTTCGCCGCCGGACAGATCACCCACCCGTTTCTGCTGGTCCTGCCCTTTGAAATTGAAACGGGACACGTAGCCGCGCGACGGGGTTTCGTACTTGCCGATGCGTAGCACGTCCTGACCGTCGCTGATCTCCTCCCAGACGGTCTTGCTTCCGTCCAGCGCGTCGCGACTCTGGTCCACGTACGCGAGATCTACCGTATCGCCCAGAACCACCGAGCCTGCGTCGGGCGTCTCCTGTCCGGTGATCAGCTTGAACAGCGTGGACTTGCCGGCGCCGTTGCCGCCGATCAGACCGACGATTGCACCTTGCGGAATGCTCGCGGTCAGATCGTCGATCAGGAGCCGGTCGTCGAAGCCTTTGCTCAAGCCCTGGAGATCGATCACCTTTTCACCGAGCCGTTCGCCTGGTGGGATGTACAGCTCCGCGGTTTCGTTGCGGGATTGTGTCTCCTGCGACATCAATTCCTCGAAGCGGGCCAGCCGCGCCTTGCTTTTCGCCTGCCGGGCTTTCGGGTTTGCGCGTACCCACTCCAGCTCGGACTTGATCGAACGCGCCCGCGAGCGTTCGCTCGCGGCTTCCTGAGCCAGGCGTTTCTCCTTCGCGGCGAGCCACGCGCTGTAGTTGCCTTCGAATGGAATGCCGCGCCCGCGGTCGAGTTCCAGTATCCAGCCGGCGACGTTGTCCAGAAAGTAACGGTCGTGCGTGACTGCGACGACGGTGCCCGGAAACTCGGCCAGAAACCGTTCCAGCCACGCGACGCTGTGCGCGTCCAGGTGGTTCGTGGGTTCGTCCAGCAGCAGCATGTCGGGCTGCGAAAGTAACAGCCGGCACAGCGCAACCCGGCGTCGTTCGCCGCCGGACAGATGCGCCACGTTTGCGTCCCATGGGGGAAGTCGCAACGCGTCTGCCGCAATCTCGAGCGTCCGGTCGATGTCCCAACCGTTGGCGGCGTCTATTTTGGTCTGCAGCTCGCCTTGCCGCTCGATCAGCGCGTTCATCTCCTCGTCGTTCATCGGTTCGGCGAACTTATCGGAGATTGCGTTGTATTCGTTCACCACCTGAATGATTTCGCCAAGGCCCTGTTCGACATTTCCCCTAACGTCGAGCGCGTCGTCGAGCGTGGGTTCCTGGGGCAGGTAGCCGACGTTGATGCCCTTCTGCGGTCGGGCCTCTCCCGTGAACTCGGAATCTACCCCCGCCATGATGCGCAGCAGACTGGATTTGCCCGAACCGTTCAGGCCCAGGACCCCGATCTTGGCGCCGGGGAAAAAAGACAATGAGATGTCTTCGAGGATGACGCGTTTGGGCGGCACGAGTTTGCCAACCCCCTGCATCGTGTAAACGTATTGCGCCAAGTGCCGATTCCTTCGAAGGTCGTGAGTTGGGGACGCGTATCCTACCTCAGGGCCAGCCAAAACTCGCATGGCGTTCAACGTGGCGATGAACCGCATTCGCGCTGCCCCCGGAACCCTTGGGGTACAATGCCGCGCTCGTTGATTGAAGGACACCCCATGTTTGCTTCCCACACGCTGGAAGACTTCGACCCGGACGTTGCGGCGGCGATTGCGGCCGAAGCGCGTCGGCAGGAAGAACATATCGAGCTGATCGCATCCGAAAACTACGCGAGCCCTCTGGTGATGGCAGCGCAAGGCAGCGTGCTCACCAACAAGTATGCGGAAGGGTATCCTGGCAAGCGCTACTACGGAGGCTGCGAGCACGTAGATACCGTGGAAGTCCTGGCGTTGGAGCGGTTGAAGAAGCTCTTCGGCGCGCACTACGCCAATGTGCAGCCGCATTCCGGTTCGCAGGCGAATGCCGCCGTGTATCTGGCGCTGCTCGACGCAGGCGACACCGTGCTGGGTATGAGCCTCGCAGACGGGGGTCACCTGACGCACGGCGCCAAGGTCAATTTTTCCGGCAAGATGTACAACGCCGTGCAGTACGGGATCGACCCCGCCGAAGGTGTCGTGGATTACGACGCGATCCATGCGCTCGCGCAGCAGCACAAACCTCGGATGGTGGTCGCTGGATTTTCTGCGTACTCGCGGCAGATGGACTGGCAGAAGTTCCGCGACATTGCAGACTCCGTGGGGGCGTATCTTATGGTGGATATGGCGCACGTAGCCGGCCTCGTTGCTGCGGGGCTGTACCCCAATCCCGTGGACATCGCCGACGTCACCACGTCCACCACGCACAAGACGCTCGGCGGACCACGTGGCGGCGTTATTCTGGCGCGCGAGAATGCGGACGTAGAAAAGAAACTGAACTCGGCGCTCTTCCCCGGATCGCAGGGTGGGCCGCTGATGCACGTGATTGCGGCCAAGGCGGTTTGTTTTAAGGAAGCGGCCTCACCGGAGTTCAAGGCGTATCAACAGCAGGTTCTGGCCAATGCGCGGGTAATGGCGGAAGGATTCATAGAACGCGGTTACGACGTTGTGTCGGGTGGGACCGACAATCATCTGTTTCTGCTGGACCTGGTGGCAAAGAACATCACGGGTAAAGACGCCGACGCCGCGCTCGGCCGCGCGCATATCACCGTGAACAAGAACGCCGTACCCAATGACCCACGCTCGCCGTTCGTAACGAGCGGATTGCGGATCGGCAGTCCCGCCGCGACGCGCCGTGGCTTCCGGGAAAGCGAATGCGCGACGCTCACCGGCTGGATGTGTGACGTGCTGGACGACATTGAAAACGACAACATGGTGTTGAGCGTGCGGCAGAAGGTGATTGAGCTGTGCCGGGAGTTTCCGGTGTATCGCGCCGCGTAACACGCACCGGTTGACGTAAACAATGCATTGCCCGTTCTGTGGCGCTGACGATACCAAGGTGATTGACTCCCGCCTCGTTGCGGAAGGCGACGCGGTGCGCAGGCGGCGTGAATGCCAGACATGCGGTGAACGCTTCACCACGTTCGAAACGGCAGAGCTGGTGATGCCGCGGTTGGTCAAGCGCGATGGTTCGCGTGAGCCGTTCGACGAAGAAAAACTGCGCGCGGGTCTGCAGAAAGCCCTCGAAAAACGTCCGGTTAGCATCGAAGCGATCGAGAACTGTCTGAACCGCGTGAAACACACGCTGCGCTCCACCGGGGAGCGCGAATTGCCGTCGCGCGTCGTCGGGGAAGCAGTGATGGAAGAGCTGCGCAAGATCGACGGCGTGGCGTACGTGCGCTTTGCGTCTGTATATCGTGACTTTCAGGATGTGAGTGAGTTCGAAGCTGCCGCGCGGCTGGCGATGGATTCGCAGGCCGCCGACGACGGCGACACGTGATCAACGCAGTTGACCAGCTGTTTCTGGAACGCGCGCTCGAGCTCGCGGAAGCCGGCCGATTTACCACCACCCCCAACCCGACGGTCGGCTGTGTGTTGGTTCGCGATAGCGTAGTGATCGGCCGGGGCGCGCACCTGAAGGTAGGCGGTGCACACGCCGAAGTTGCCGCCATTGCCGATGCCGGGGGTGACGCGATCGGTGCAACCGCGTACGTGAGTCTCGAGCCGTGCGCGTTCACCGGTCGCACAGGTCCCTGCACGCAGGCGTTACTGAACGCAGGGGTCGTGCGTGTGGTCGGTGCGCTGACGGATCCGCATCCCCGGGTGTCGGGAGCCGGGTACGAGGCGCTTCGCGATGCCGGACTCGACGTTGAGGCTCAGGATCTGCCGCAGGCGCAGGAGGCCGTTGCTGGCTACGTGAGCCGCGTGGTGCGTGGGCGGCCGTACGTGCGCCTGAAAGTGGCGCACTCGCTGGACGGACGTACCGCCATGGCGTCAGGTGAGAGTCAGTGGATTACCGGGCCGGATGCCCGAGCCGACGTGCAGTATTGGCGTGCTCGAAGCTGCGCGATCGTGACCGGCAGCGGCACCGTAAGGGCCGACGATCCTGCGCTGACCGTTCGCGACGAGACGTATCGGCGCGACGGCGAGATCCGTCAGCCGCTGCGCGTGGTGCTCGACTCGAGAAGCACGTTGGATGACGAAGCGCAGGTGTTTACCGGGCCGGGCGAATCCATGCGCGTAACCGCCGCCAGTGGAGCAAGAGTCGATCTGGCGGAGCTGTGCGCGGATCTTGGCCGGCGTATGTGCAACGAGGTGCTTGTGGAGGCGGGGCCGGAACTCGTGGGCGGATTTCTGGCCGCGGGTCTGTGGGATGAGCTGCTCGTGTACGTGGCACCAAAACTTCTCGGCAGCGGCGCGCGGCCATTGGCGAGCCTCGAGCTTGCGACAATGGCCGACGCATTAACGGGTACAATTCAAGATGTTGCGATGCTTGGCGATGATCTGCGGTTGCGGATTCGGCCAACGGTTCCCGCAGCACACAATCAGTGAGGTTAGGGCATATGGCGCATGAGCGCGTTCAGGGCGACATGACGGCGGCGGGCAAACAGTTTGCGATCGTCGCGGCCCGCTTCAACGAATACATCGTGGACAGTCTGGTCAAGGGCGCGTTGGACGTGCTGGGGCGGCACGGCGCGAATGCAGCCGAGGTCCCTGTGGTGACGGTACCCGGTGCGTTTGAGATCCCGCTGACCGCACAGCGACTTGCGCGCACCGGAAAGTACGACGCAATCATTGCACTCGGGGTCGTGATCCGTGGCGCCACCCCGCACTTCGAATACGTTGCCGGCCAGACCGCTTCGGGGGTCGCGAGCGTCGCGCTGGCGGAGAACCTTCCCGTTGTGTTCGGTGTGCTGACGACCGAGACCATCGAGCAGGCGATCGAACGGGCCGGCACCAAGGCGGGCAACAAGGGCGCCGACGCTGCGCTGACGGCCATCGAGATGGTCAGCCTGCTCGGCAAACTGTGAAACCCAACCCGTGGGCGCGCCGCCAGGCCAGGCGCGCGCTCGTACAGGCGCTTTACCAGTGGCAGATAACGCATGCCGACACGCGCGCAATCGAACTCGAATTCGAAGATGCGGGAACACTGAAGAAGGCCGACCTGGACTTCTTCACCTCGATCTTTCGTGCGCTGACGCTGACGGATCCGGTTGACGACCATTTTGCGCCGCTGCTCGATCGGGCGGTGAAAGACCTGGACCAGGTTGAGCTTGCGTTGCTGCGGCTGGGTACGTACGAACTGGTGCATCGAGTGGACGTGCCGTTTCGGGTCGTGATTGCCGAATATGTCGAACTGGCCAAGACCTTTGGTGCGGAAGACAGCCACAAGTACATCAACGGCGTGCTCGACAAGCTTGCCCGGCAGGTGAGGGCGGCAGAAACGGCGGCGCGATGAGCGAGTTCGACGCCATCGAGGCGCTCGTGGAGGCGCTCGGCGCGACGTCCACCGGCGGTGATCTGTTGCTGGGACCGGGTGACGATGCCGCGTTGGTGAAAACCGCGCCGGACCAAGACTGGGTTTCGAGCATAGACGCTCTGGTGGCCGGCGTGCATTTTCCGGAGGGGGCGCATGCCCGGCTCGTTGGCTACCGCGCACTGATGGTGAGTGCGTCGGACCTGGCCGCGATGGGTGCGTACCCTTCTTACGCACTGATTGCACTCACGCTCCCGCAGGACGACCGTCCATGGCTTGTCGGCTTTGCTAAGGGGGTTGCCGAGGCTGCCCACAGCCTCTCGCTGCGGATTGGCGGCGGCAATCTTGCGCGGGGGCCCCTCAATATAGCTGTTAGCGTTCATGGTCATTGCCCGGCCGGTACTGCGATCACCCGGGCCGGAGCGCAGGTGGGCGATGCGGTGTATGTAACCGGTCGGCTGGGCGGCGCGGCGCGTGCCGTACGCGAATGTGCGCTCGACGCGGCGCAGCCGGACGATACGGCCCAATGGATTGCCGACTACTATCGGCCTCGCGCCCGGGTGGACGAAGGCGTATTACTGCGGGGCGTGGCGTCGAGCGCGATCGACGTATCCGACGGATTGCTGCAGGACGCTGACCACATTGCTGGGGCGAGTAACGTGGCGCTTGCGCTCGACTCGTCGCTGATTCCGCTTTCCCCGCACGCGACGCTAACGGATGCACTCCACGGCGGTGATGATTATGAATTGATCTTTACCGCCGGAGGATCGCCGCCGGCACTGGAATGCGGCGTTACCCGTATTGGTGAGGTGGTGCAGGGGAGCAGCGTGCTTCTGGACGGTGAACGGGTTGCGCGTTCGGGCTACCGGCACTTCGCGGAGCCACACGCATGACGCGTGCACGCGCCCGGTGGTCGCTGCGTGGGGCGTCGATGCGATGAGCGGGCTGTTGCAACCGACCGATCTGCGCGATCCCGAGGTGTTCGTGGTTTGCGGCTTCGGCAGCGGTTTCCTGCCGAAGATGCCCGGCACGTGGGGAAGCGCAGTCGCGGTCTTGCTCTGGTGGCTTTTTGCGCTCGATCAATCCGTCGCTGTGCAGGTTGCCTGGATTGCGTCGGTGACGGTACTCGGGACCTGGCTCGTGCACAGGGTTTGCGAGCGCTACGGCGTGCACGATGCGCCGCAGATTGTTGTGGACGAGTTCGTCGGCGTGTGGATCGGCCTCGTGTGCATTCCATCGCACGCGCTGTGGCTGCTGGCGGCGTTCGGATTGTTCCGCCTGTTCGATGTATGGAAGCCATGGCCTGTCGGCTGGGCAGACAGGCGCGTGGCCGGCGCGCTCGGCGTTATGCTCGACGACGTTCTGGCCGGAGTTCTCACTCTGTTTGTGGTGCAGTTCGCACTTTGGGCGCTGGTGCAGTCCGGTATTGGCGCGTAGCCACTAAACTGCATCGTTGGGCAGTTCCTAAACTGCCGTTTTTAAGACGCCACACACAACCTAGTAGCCGAACATACAGAGAACCTGGTATGCCGAATCTATTCCGCTCCGCGTCCCGTACCTGTCTGTGCATTATGGTATCCATTGCGTGCACACAACCGGCTGTTGCCTCGGCGCCGGTGGAAGTGGTAGGTCTGTTCAAAGGCATGGCCGTGGTGCGATTGCCCGGGCAGGGCGAGAAGCTGATTCGTGTGGGCGAGACAACGGACGCAGGTATTACGCTGCTTGCGGCCGATGCGGCGAGCGCGGAGGTGCGCTATCAGGACAACGTATACACGCTGGGCCTCAGCCGTAAGGTTGCCGGACGTTATAAGGCGGTGGACAAGCGCCAGATATCGATCAACCCCGACGGCAGCGGCCAGTACCGGGTGTCGGGCGCAATCAACGGCCAACCCGCAGGCTTTCTGGTGGACACGGGTGCATCGGTGCTCGCAATGAGTTCCGATGACGCACGACGGCTCGGCATAGACTATGCCGCCGCGGAACGCGGCTCCGTTCAAACCGCCCAGGGGCTGGTGGGCTCGTACTTTCTTGACGTAGACAAAGTAGAAGTGGGCGGTATTACGGTTCACAACGTTAAGTCTGCGGTGATTGAAGGCAGCTATCCGGCCGAGATGCTGCTTGGCATGTCGTTTCTTCGGCAGGTGGCACTGTCGGAAACCAACGGCGTGATGGTGCTCACCCAGAAGCACTGAGTCTTCGGCGCGAGCGAACATGCGCTAGCGTGACGGGGCCTCGACAAACAACACTTTTGCCTGTTCCCAGGTATACGCTGCAAACGCGTGGGTTGCGGCTACGTCGTCTATGGTCGCGGGCTGGGCCGCCTGAGTATCGTCGCCCTTTCGCATCGTTTGCGCGCGGCCAATCAGTGCGTCCCATTGTGGATCGAGGGTCTGCCGGGCCCATGCCATGGCTTCGTGTTTGGACACCACCTCCGCGTGTGTCAGCGTGTGCAGAATGCGGCAGAACAAGCTCACCCAGAATGCCTGCCACGCGACGATGGGCATGTAGAGTCCGGTCGGCAGATACCGGGTAAGGGCACGAAACGCATCCGCCTTCAGCGCGTCGGGCGCGATCGGGTCGATCAATGATTCGGGCTCGGGACCGAGCAGCGTGATGCCGCGTTCCCGCAGCGTCCATCGCACTACCTGGGTGTTGTCGTGCTCGGAACGCACCAGCGTGTCGGCGCCGTGGTCGAGGTACCAGAACGGGTAGACCAGCGGCGGAGTACCCAGCGTGCCGGGGTCGCGCCAGTCGTCGGTGCGGGGTTCATCCGGCGGGTCCCGGGGTTCTTCGGACCAGCGGCGAAGCACCGCGCGGGGCGCATACGACCCTTCCAGACCGGTTCGCCAGTAGGCGTACGGCAGTGTGTGAATGCGTTTGTGCAACGCCTGCAGTGCATCGAGTTCCACCGCCGACAGGTCGTTCTCGGTAACAACGATGAAGTCGCAGTCGCTGTGTTCGCTGAATCCTCCGATCCCGAACGAACCCTGTAGATACACGCCCACCAGATTGGTTCCAAGCGCCTGCCGGACGCCGTCGAGCAGATGTGCGAGCACCGCGTTCAGTTCCGGAAACGGCGTGTAGTTGGGCGCGTTCATTCGGAACCCGCTTGCGTGATGCTCACAATGTTGGCGTCCGGGTCCAGGTAGCGGACCGTTTGACCCCAGGGCTCGTTGCGGGGCGATTGCACGACCTCAACTCCGGCGCCGGTCATCCGCTCGTGCACCGCCATGAAGTCCGTGAGATGAAATCCTATCTGGCAACCGGTGGTAACCGTGCGCTGTGGGAGGCGTGCCGGATACAACGCGAAATGCATGAATGCGCCTTGCGTCCAGGAATACGCCGCGTGGTCGCCGCCGTACCAGGGGTCGTTCAACTCGGCATCGTGCGAGGTGTGTTCGAGCGGCAGGCCAAGCCAGTCGCCATAGAAGCGTACCGACCGCGGTAGATCCGCTACGCTGAGCGCAATGAACGTGAGACGGAAGTTCTGCATGCGTTTTTCACCGGTTACCCACCGAAGGTAGGATACTGCGGTTAATCCGTTGGACGAAGGCGTGACGCAGAGCAGGTACAGCGCGTTCATCAGCTACAGCCATGCAGACGAACGCTGGGCTGCGTGGCTGCAACGGCGTCTGGAGAATTTCACGACCCGCGGCGCAGATATGCGCCATCCGCTCAGACCTGTGTTCCGCGACCGCTCGGAACTGGCCGCGGGTGCGTTAACGCCGGCGATCGATCAAGCGCTCGCCGCGTCCGGTGTGTTGATTGTGATCTGTTCGCCCGCGTCCGCGGAATCTCAGTGGGTGGCTGCCGAGATCGAACGGTTCCGGGCGTTGCATACAACGCCGTTGATTCTGCCGCTGGTTGTTGAAAACGCGGATGGTGCGTACGACAGCGTATTCCCTCAACCACTACGCGCTGGATTCGACGGGGGCGGCTCGGTGGAGTTGCTTGCCGCGGATGTCCGTCCCGACAAAGACGGTAAACGAGGCGCAGTGCTGAAACTCGCCGCTGCGTTGCTCGACACAAGCTACGATTCCTTGCGGCGCCGAGCCGACAGCGCGCGGATGCGGCGTCTGGTCGGTACATCCATCGGGGCGTTGGCGATTGCTGCCACCGCGATCGCACTGGCCGTGGTTGCGTTGCTCGCGCGCAACGAGGCGGACGAACGGCGTACTCAGGCCGAGGAACTGGTGACGTTCATGATCGGCGATGTGCGTGACGAACTCGGCGGCATCGGGCGCCTCGATCTGATGGAAGCCGTGGGCAATGAAGCGATTGCGTATTTCGAAACACTCGACCCGGACGAGTTGACCCCAGAAACGCTGCTACAGCGCGGCCGCGCGCTGCGCCAGATTGGCGATGTGCGTGTGGATCAGGGGGACTACGAAGAAGGCATGCGTTTGTTTTCGCGCGCGCTGGTAACCTTCGATGCGCTACCGGAAAATCAGAGCGCCAGCGACACTCCGGTTGCCGAACAGCTTGCCTTCGAGCGCGCGCTGACGCACCTGGCGAGATCCGGCGTGCACTACGCGCGAGGTGATATCGATTCGAGCCGCGCGGATACGCTGCGCTATCGGGATCTGATTCGCGGGCTCGTAACCGCCTATCCGGCAAACCGTGGCTACGTCGCGGAGCTTGCCACCGCGGAGAACAATCTGGGCGCGCTCGCGTTCGCTGAGGGGGAACTGGATGATGCGCACGCACACTTTTCTCAGTCGCTCGATGCAACACTCGAACTGCTGACGGCGAACCCGGATGATCCGGCGCGACTGCAACTGGCCGCCACCGCTGAGATCTGGCTGGGTAACATTGCTGAACGTCGCGACGACCTGCCGGCGGCACAGGCAGAGTTTGCGTCGGCCATCGCCCGGCAACGCCAGGCGCTTCGTATCGATCCGTCGCCCGCCAACAGAGAGGCCCTTGCGCGGACGTTGACCATTCTGAGCGTGTTGACGCGCGATGAGGATCCGTATCAGTCGGTTGATCGGGCCAGCGAGGCCGTGTCGCTGATGCGGGACCTCGTAACGCACGAGCCGGACAATTCGTCGTGGCAACAGCGCTTGAACCGCAGCGTAACCATTCTGGTGGGTGCGCAACTCGCGCTGGGCTGCGACCCTGGTGCACCGGCGCTGCTGGCAGATGCACAGGCGCGCTCCACCCGGTTGCTTGCCGCAACGGCCGACAGCCTGGAAGACCAACGGGACCGCATCGACATCGACGTGTTGGCGGCGCGGTATGCGCTGGGCACCGGCGCGGTTCAGGACGCGGAGGCGCGAGCGCAAGCCGCAGCTGACCGTGCGCTGGAGGTATTGCAACGCAACCCCCGCGACGATCTCTCCAAACGCTACGCGCTGCGCGCGGTGGACGTGCTGGTTCGAGCGCAGTGGCTGCAGGGCAGGGCGGCGGATGCTGAGGCGAGCGCGGCGCTCACCTCAGAGCTGCTACAGCCGATCGAAGACCCGCGCAGCGCCGAACTGCACGCCGAGCTTACGCGTGCCGCAAGCGGTGACTGGGCTGGCTGGCCTCCGGAAGCGAGCGACGTAGCGCGCGGTTGCGGCGCGTAAACGTCAGGGTGCGAGCACGCGATTAAGAAACTCGAGTACCGCGTCGGTAAAGATGTCGTTGCGGTCGCCTGCCACCATGTGGGCCGCGTCAGTAACGTTGACGTACTCGGCATGCGGGCAGGTGGCGAGAAAACTCTGTGCGCCTTCCTCGGTTAGCACATCAGACAGACCCCCGCGCACCAGGAGTGTGGGCAGCGTTGTGTTCAACCGCTCGGCGGCCAGCTGCATGCGGTTGCGGTAACCGTCCATGGTGGGCCGCTTGCGGTCCAGAAAGCGTGGGTCCCAATGCCAGCGAAGACGTCCGTCCGCGTCGCGGCGTACGTTCTTCTTCAAGCCGTCGAGCTTGCGGGGGCGGGCTCGGTGGGGTTGATAGCTTGCGATCGCGTCGGCGACTTCTTCCAGTGAATCAAAACCATCGGGTTTCTGCGCCATGAAATCGAGGATGCGCTGCGCGCCTGCCGGATCGATCTGGGGTGCGGTGTCCACCAGAACGAGGGCCGCAGTGTCGATGTGCTGCTCGCCCGTAGCGCACAGACTTACGCCACCGCCCATGGAAGCACCGACCAGCACTGGATTTGGCGTGCCGATCGCTTCGGCCACGCGGGCGAGGTCCGCAATCATGCGTTCCTGGTCGTAGCTGCCGTCGGCGGACCAGTCCGAGTCGCCGTGGCCGCGCGCGTCAAGCGCATAGGCTCGATACCCTCCTTCGGCGAGCGCCTGACCTGTGCCCTTCCATGCATGCCGGGTTTGCCCACCGCCATGGGTCAGCAACACAACGGGCGCTGATTCGTCGCCCCAGGCATCGGCGGCAATGCGAATGCCGTCTGCGCCGGGCAGATACATCATTGGGTCAGGCGTGCCCGGCAGACGCTGGCGTTGATTCATTCTTGGCAACTCTGGTGACTACGGTGCAATCAGCCGGGCACGATAGCGCGTTACACGGTGCGATGCACAGCGCGCTTGGCCAGTTCAGGCAGCAGCGACCGTTGTAAGCCCGCACGCGCGAGCATCTTCTGGGCTTCGTCGAGTAGTTCGTCCGCCATGCGCCGCGCTTCGTTGACGCCGAGCAGCGTCACGAACGTGCTCTTGCCGGCCTTCTCGTCGGACCCGGCGGGTTTGCCGAGCTCGGCGGTACTCTGCGTAACGTCCAGAATGTCATCCACAATCTGGAACGCGAGCCCGATTCGTTGCCCGAATTCCCGCAGCAACACCTCTTGCTCAGCGGACGTGCGGCCAAGTACCGCCCCCATGCGCACGCTCGCGGATATGAGCGCGCCGGTTTTGGCGGCGTGCAGGTTCTGCAGTTCGGTCAGCGATAGGGAACGCTGTTCGGATGCCATGTCGAAATGCTGACCGCCGGCCATGCCGCCCGCGCCGATGGCTTCGGCAAGAAGGGCGACCAGCGCCAGTCGTTTCTTGTTGCTGACACCGGGCGCATTCGCCAGCACGTCGAACGCGTGGGACTGCAACGCGTCGCCCGCGAGGATGGCATTGGCCTCGCCGAACCGCACGTGGCAGCTCGGCAGGCCATGGCGCAGTTCGTCGTTGTCCATCGCCGGCAGGTCATCGTGAATCAACGAGTACGCGTGCACGTATTCGACCGCGGCTGCGGGCGCCAGTGCATCGGCCAGCCGGCCACGCAGCGCGAGGCTGGTGCACACTACGAGTAGCGGCCGCAGGCGTTTGCCGTCGCCGAGCGCAGCGTAGCGCATTGCCCGGATCAATCCGGGCGCAATAGATGAGTCGCTTGCAAGGTGAACGGACAACGCATCGTCGATCGTCTGCTTGAGTTCAAGCAGGCGGTCGGCCTCAGTCGTCATCCAGCGGATCCAGGTCCAGGGGTTCTAAGGTATTGTTCTCGGTGAGCTGTTTAACCTTCAATTCCGCGGCCTGCAGTGCCTGCTGGCACTCGCGCGTGAGCTTAACGCCGCGCTCGAACGCGGCGAGTGACGCTTCGAGCGACAGCTCGCCCCCCTCCAGTTCCTCGACGAGGGCCTCCAGCGCTTCGAGCGAGGCTTCGAAGTCTATCGGCTGTGCGGTATCGGAACTGGATTCGGAATCGGACACATCGTCGGGTGAGCGCGCTTTTTTGGCCATCGGTTGGTTAGCCGGCCGCCGCGCTGTCGGCGGCGTTCGCTTCGTCACACATACGCCAGTTGCCGGATTCG
Source organism: Candidatus Azotimanducaceae bacterium (assembly GCA_965216695.1). Taxonomy (GTDB): domain Bacteria; phylum Pseudomonadota; class Gammaproteobacteria; order Pseudomonadales; family Azotimanducaceae. The sequence continues at coordinate 3,018,646 of OZ244212.1, forward strand.
GGTATTACTTCTATATAACCGTCGGCCTCGAGTATCGAGAACTCGCCGCGGATCTGCCAGACGCCCGTCGGGTCGTTGCGTTCGCGCAGCACATCGGCCACGTGGCCCGGACGGAATTCCTTAGCGCCGTCGGAAACCAGTTCGCGAATAATGTCGCGCACGATGTTGTTGCGCCGCCGATCAACGCTCAATGATTTCTCCCGACCCGACCGAAATGCCGGGGTGTTTTACCAGAAAGCCCCTACTCCCGCCAGGGTGAACCGTTCTGGTACGACTGCAGATGCCCGGACAGTACGTCGTCTTTGGGGCCGCCTGCTTCCGCGGACGCTGCCAGCGCCGCCTTCTGGGTGTTGATGGCGTCGTCGAACTGACCCAGCTCCGCATACACGGCGGCCAGGGTGTCTAGGTATTCCGGTTTCGCAGCCTGCGCCACCGCGCGCCGTGCGTGGTTGAGGGCGGTTCGGCCATCGCGCAGCGTATCGAAACGGCTCGTAGCTAGTACCCACGCATACATGTTGTGTGCCGCCGGGTCGTCGGCCTGAGCGGCGCGGCTGAGCCAGCCGATCGCTTCGGCGGTGTGGGTTTCCGTCCCCTGCCCGAGGAGCGTATTCACCAGGTGCAGCTGCGCACTCAATAGCCCGGCATCGGCCGCCTGTTCGTACCAGTACTCCGCTCGATCGGCGTCGGCGTCTACGCCCACACCGGTCTCGTAGAGATAGCCAAGCCGGAACTGCGCGGCGGGGACTCCGGCTTCGGCAGCTTCCGAAAACAGTGCGAACGCCCGGTCGGGTTTTGGGTTAGCGTCTCGGGTCAGGTAGATCTGCCCCAGATTCACTTTTGCGAGCATCGAGCCTTCTGCCGCCGCGCGTTCGAAGTACTCCAGCGCCCGGCTCATGTTGGCGGTGTCGGTGGCGTTGCTGTCCGCGTCCTCGGTTGAACCTTCCGGCGAACCCAACTCCCCTTCCTGGTACATATAACCAATGTAGGCGAGCGCGTCGGCACGCCCGGCCGCGTGGGCTTTTTCGTACCACGCGCGGGCCTTGCCCGGTTGCGGTGGGTTGGAATACGGCGCGCGATAGGACAGTGCGAGGTGCGACATAGCCTGCGCGTTACCCGCTTCCGCGGCTTGTGTGAGCCACGTCTGCGCCTCGCCCAGATCGGGTTCTATACCCAGACCTTCGAGGTACGCATAACCCAGGTGGTACTGCGCGTTGGCGTGACCCAGCTCGGCTGCCTGGCGAAAGAGCTCCACAGCCATCGGCCGGTGTTCGCCGGTACCCTGGCCGTAGAACAGAAGCCCGGCCATGCCGGTAATTGCGGCGGCGTTGTCGGCATTGAATTCGAGCGCTCGCGCATAGTCTTTACGCGCTGAAACGTACAGCGCCTGCGCGTAGAAACTGTAGCCGCGCATATAGTAGGCACGGGACCGCTCGGATGGGTCGAGCGCCGGATGGATGAGGGCTGGGGCCAGATAGGTTCGCGCGAACGCGTAGTCTTCTGCCTTGATCAGTTCCACGGCCTTCTCGACCGCGGCGTGGGGATCCAACCGCGCATGGGCCTGTGCACTACTCAACGCGAGTAGAGCAACGGCAATCCAGGGTGCCACACGCCGGTTCCATTGGCGGAACATGCGCGATGGTATGTGTTTCCCCATATCGGTTTAGACCGCCGAAAGCGGCACGAATTCTCAGCTACCAGTCTAGTACCAGAATACCGGTCGCGCAGCAGTCTATGTGAATGGGTTGTGCCACAGTTGTCTCAAACTTGCCAAGCTTGCCAAGCTTGGGGTCAGAGAAATATTGGGGTCAGAGCAAAGGGACAGAGTAAAACTCTGTCCCTTTGCTCTGACCCCAATATTTACTCTGACCCCAGAGGAGCCCCGAGGCCGGGAGAACCCGACCGCCGGGGCTTTTTCCGTCCGTTAGAAGCTAGCGACCACCGTGCTCTCGATGAAGAGCGCACCATTCAGCGCTGTTTGCCTCACGGGCAGCGCGGTAACGCCACCGGGTCCTGCCAGAAACGCGGACGCAGCAATGCTCTGGTTGCGCGTGCGACAGTGCACCTGGCCGACGAAATCGGCGCCTTTCGCGACGTCCGATGCGCGCAGGTAGCGAAGGCCATGGCCGGGTACGCGCATCGCTGCTGCACCGAGCGTTTGGCCATTAGCCGATATGGCTGCACACACCACCAACGCCGGGTTCGCGGCGGTGTTGCTTGCGACAATCGCGGTGTCCGTTGTGTCCCGGTCGTCGCGGATCGCCAGATCAGCAGCGAGCGCGTCCGCGCCGCGATCGATCTCCGTTGCGTCGAGCGCATCGAAGTCGACCGCAAACGCGGCCGCGGCCCACAGCATTCCTGTGGCTAGTATGAGTATCTTCATTTCTCTCTCCCAGTTATCGATTGTTGAATGACGGGAAGGGGCGCGAGCCCCCGTCCCAGCCGTTTCAACGGGGGCGTGCACCAGCGGTTGACGGTAGGGTTCGGGCGTAGCGAGACGGGCGTCACAAATTTCGACGGAATCCGTGTTCGTGCAAGGAAATGCAGGGTTTCGGGCACGTGCTGGCGGTGTCAGGCCGTGTGATAGAATGACAGGTTCCTTCGGGAACTAACCGACTGGAAAGCTGCCTAAACACTTAGGCCGGGACAGATCCGGAAGCTCGCAATGCGAATCTGGGGGCGACTTGGCTTCGACGTGGGTAGTGAAACCTGCGGTGCATGCCGAGAGGGTAGTGACTCTCGTAAAAAAATCGCTGCAACTTTTTATAGTTGCCAACGACGAAAACTACGCACTAGCGGCCTAAAACCCCGCTTACGTCGATGATCCGTGCCTGTGCAGTGAAATCGACGGCAAAGCACACAGGATCGCGTGGATGTCTCGCCCGGGGCTGAAGCGTTAAACGCAATCGGGATCGCTGACAACACCCTGACCGTCGGGTCGTTCGACGCTAAATAAATAGACGGAAGCTAAGCATGTAGAGCCAAGGGCGGAGCACCAACGGACGCGGGTTCAACTCCCGCCGCCTCCACCAAAATGACGAAGGGGTCCCATAGGGGCCCCTTCGTCATTTTGGCGTAGTGGTAGGAACTGAAACCGCGTCCGGGACGGACGTGGGGTGCCGAGCGTTGCTCGGCACAGGCGAGCAGCGAGCGCCATGCAAGGCGCGCGCGGTGATGCGAGCCCTGGGGCCGGGTAAGAAGAAGCTGTTGCGGCAGGGATGCCGAGAGCAGTCTTTCTTACCTCTGGTACCCGCCGCCTCGATCAAAAGCACGCAAACACCCAGTGTGCCCTGTCTGCCCGCGAAAGTACTCCCCATGCAACGTTCTGAGCTAACATCGAGGTAGCTTCGAACGGACGTCTGAAATCAAGGAAAGAGATTGCTTCCGATCAGAAGGACAAAAACGTGGTCGCTTGTGCACCGTGATTTCGGTTTTGATGGTGGCACCACTCTGGCTCGCTACCTACGTAGTTTCGACAGTTGCGATTGATTGTTTATCGAAGGAGGCTGCGCAACGCACGAAAATCCCGGCTAAAGTTGATGGGCTCGACGAAAACGAGATTCGATTTCGCGCCAGAAGACGTGATCGTGTGCAGATTGATTACTGGGTCGACTACACATACGTTGTCGACGGCTCTTCTTACACACAACGCCACCGGATTCCCCGCGATCAATATCGCTCGTTGAGTGTTGGAGACGAGTTTGTCGTGTTCGTCAGTTGGGTAGATCCGGGTGATAGCCATCCGCCATCTCACTACGCAGCGCGTGCGCGCTATGTGTACCTATATGCGTTCCTGTTTGCTCTATTGGGACCGTTCTTCGTAGACGGGTTGATTCGAATGTTCTATGCGAAAGAACCAGAGGGATACGTCCCGCGGGAACTTATGCGGGACAACATGTGGCTTGACGTTGCGCATTCGTATTTCGTGTCGTTTCAGGCACTTGATCTGATCTTTGCGAAAACCAAAAAGCCGAAGAAGGCGCAACATAGTTTCTGCGAGGGTGCAGATCTTGCGCAGATGCGGGTATTCCTCGACAAATTGAAGCGGGTGCCGTACGCCGACATCGTCGAGGTCAGAGACCATGTTGGTCGCACGATCGTTGAAGTTGTTGCAGATGATGCGACTCACACGCTCCGCTTCTTGAACGCGTCGACGAAGTCTGTTGCGCTACGCAGGCTAAGACGAAAGTTGGGACATCTCCGTGCCGAGAAGTTGAGTGTTGTTTCGCTGTGGTATGCGGTGCGCGGCCCGCTGATCTTTATATTGTCCGCTCTCGTTCCGTTGATATCCCGACCACCGCAATGGGCTGTTGTCATGCTGGTTTCAGCGGCTCTCGTTGCTGTCTGCTATGCGGTTTGGCGTGTTGTCATTCGAGAGCCCGCCATCGTCTGGCAGAAGTGATTGCGAACGCATGAACGGATCAGTCATGGAATTCTCAAACAGTGCTTTACGTATCTTGGGCGACATCGCTGACGGTCGCGAAGTCTATCTCCTCCTTGCCATCCTTGCCCTTCTCCTCCTCTCCTTCTGGCTCTGGCGCCGCCACCGAAAACGTCGCCGTAACACCTACGGCCGTGAACTCCGAGACAATATGAAAAAGATGCGCGAAGACGCGCCGTACAAGAAATGACTGCACCTTGGCGCCGTTCACTCAGTCGATTGCGCCCGCCGCCGTCTCTTCCGCCCTTTGAGCATCGACTTCAACTGCTGTTTCGTCCGGAAGCTCCACAGCGACAAGCGCCATCCGCGGATGCGCGCCTTCGGGTACGCGCGTTGGTAATGGCCGATAAACGTTTCCTGATCCTCAGCACTCAGCTTGTAGCAGATGCGGTTCAAGTCCTTTAGTACCTGCATGCCTGCGTCCACCGTCGCTCGGCCGATGTCGATAACGTAGATCTTGGGTTCGCCATCTTCCATCGCAATCAACAGATTGCCTGATGACAGGTCGCGGTGAATGATGCGCCGCTTGTGCATCAGCCCAACGAAAGCCGCTACCCGTTCGAGCCAGAACGACTTGGTCCTGCCGGCGTAGGTGTCCTCGCCCCGGGCGAAGGCGGTGAACAGATCGCGCGTGGAGAACGTATCTGCCACATACGCGCTCACGTAGATGTTCTGGCGGACGCCGCTTTGCTGGGTCCGCTCGAAGAAGGCGATTGGCGCGGGCGTCGACACGCCCCTGCGCAACATCTCGTTGGCGTTGTTCCAATGTCGTTTGGCTTTACTGTCGCGCGCCAGGTAGCTCAAGCGGCGCATCCCGGTGGTTCGGTTCAGCTTTACGACGACTGGCGCGTCGTCGATGGGCGAGGATACCGTCCATAGCTTGTTGCGCTTGTCGCGCAGCGTTTGTGTCGCGGGCAAGCGAAGCAATGCATCCGGATGTAGAGGCTGAACGGTGTCCGGTTCAGCTCTGCAATCTACGTAGGCGGCGGCACGCCATGAACCATCATTCATCTCAACCGGATAGTGACTGTAGTCGAAGTCGTAAGCGGCGTTTTCGATGCTTGCGCGTGCAGCGTCACGAATCCTTGAGGGTGTCGGTACCGAAACAGCGGTCTGCCAGGTAAAAATCAGCGGTCGTTCACGGGCGATCCCGCGGTGGGTCGAGAACGGCACGGACCGTCCGCGTGCGTCGTGCACCTCGGCGTCGGCGGTCCCACAGGCATAGAGTGCGCGGATGTCGACGGCTCTGGTGTCCAGGGTGTAGCAAACATGAAACTCGCGCCCTGATTTTTCGAACACGAAGTGTTGCAAGCCGTTGGGCGCCGACACGGCTTGAACGCAGCGCGCGCCTGAAAGCAACGCACTCATGTAGGTGAATGCTTCGAAGCTTGGCGATCGCTCGAACTCACTCAGCGTGCCGCGGATCTGTCGGTAGTGGGCTACGTTGTCCACGTCGGGGTACTCGCGGTCACCGCAGTCGATCAATCCGTCCCGGCCGTCAACCAGCGGCCCCCAGTACACACGATCCACCACATTGCTCGCCGCGCAGATCACGAGATAGCGTGCTAGGTAGTCGGCGCCTTTGTTGCGGGGTTCGATTGTCCAGCGCCCGAGCCGCGGTCGAGTCCAGCACGTGTAGGTGCAGAACAACTGCGGCACGCTATATCGATCGCCAATGGCTGCGAGAATGCGGACCTTCTTCAGCAGGTTCAGGTGAACGGTCCGGCTGAGAAACTGTCCCACGGCGCTAGGGTCTTCCGCCTCCGGCTGCTTGGCGCGTTCTACGAAGAGATTGTCGGTCTGGATGTGAGGAGTACGACCGAGTCCACACATACTGCGTAGCAGCGCGGCGTTGAAGATCGGTTCGAAGTCGGAAATGTTCGGTCCCGCCAGCTTCACATTAAGGGCGGCGGCTTCTTCGGCGACGATACGCCACGCGGTCAGGTAACCGCGTGGACTGTAGCCGGACCAGCGCGGGCGGTTAGGCGCATTACCCACTTCCATGATGGGTATGCGCTCGGCGTAACGGGCCAGAAACCGGCGTACAAAACTACGCCACTGTGTTTGCGTTCCGGCGTCATTCGCGAGTTTTCGTGCGGCGTTTCTGGTTGGTACGAGCGCAACGAGCACGTCCATTCCTTCATCGAGCAGGCGGCTCAAGAACCTCTCCGTGAATGTCTCGTTTGCTTCCACGGTGTCCGCTGCCTGTACGGATTCGTTGGAGATCGCCAATCGCACGTGTTCGATTTTGGCCTCGCGCAGCCGCGCAATCACGTAGTCGTCCGTCGCTGGCGCTTCCGCGGACGCTACGTTCACGCCAACAGCAAACGATCGATCCGAATGCGTTCCGTGAAATCGCGATGATTTCAACAGCCAGCCCGGAGCCTGCAACAGGGACCAGGCAACTGCGGACGAAACCGATGGTAAAGCTGAATTGGCCGCGTCGAGCGATCCATTTCGACCGGTGCTTCGTGTCGAATATGCTTTGATTGGATGTTCTGTCTTTGGTCTCGTCGCGTGGATGGTACATAAATAGTTGCCGGTGCGGTAATCTGAGACCAGATCAACCAGGATGTTCAGCGTGGCGCGTGACGAGGATGGACTTGGCGCTGCAATTCACGACTTTGCACGTGAACTGTGGCCTATCAATCGGAGTCTTACGGGGTCCGGGGTGCGCGAAACGTTGGGAGCGATCTCCAAACACATACCTGGGCTGACGCTTCATGAAGTGCCTTCTGGTACGCAGGTGTTCGATTGGACGGTGCCCAAGGAGTGGGTTGTTAGGGGCGCTTGGATAGAGACGCCTACCGGGCAGCGAATCTGTGACTTTGGTGAAAACAATTTGCACTTAGTAGGTTACAGTACACCAGTTAGTGCTCGTTTTGAACGCGACGAGCTGCTGCCCCATCTTCACTCCATACCGGAACAGCCAAACGCGATACCCTACGTTACGTCCTACTATCACGCAACGTGGGGATTCTGTATCGCGGACCGTGACCGCCAGCGACTTCCTCCGGGAGAGTACAAAGTTCATATAGACAGCGAACTGATTGATGGCTCGCTCACGTACGGTGAGCTGTTTATTCCCGGAGAGAGTGAATGGGAAGTACTGCTTTCGACCTACATCTGCCACCCTTCCATGGCCAACAACGAACTGTCGGGGCCATGCGTAACCACATTTCTTGCGAAGTGGATCCTTGAAAGGCAACGTCGCTATTCGTACCGGATCGTGTTTGTTCCGGAAACGATTGGATCGTTGGCATTTCTGAGTGGAAAGCTTAATCACCTGCAGCGATACACCTATGCGGGTTTCAATGTGACCTGCGTCGGAGATGAACGCGCTTTTTCGTACGTGCCCTCTCGCCAGGGAACCACAATTAGCGATCAGGTGGCGATGCACGTGTTGAAGCACCTTGATCCCAACTATCGTCGTTATACGTGGTCGGATCGCGGCAGCGACGAACGCCAGTATTGCGCCCCGGGGATCGATTTACCAATCGCCAGTATGATGCGAAGCAAGTACGGGACGTATGAGGAGTACCACACCTCGTTGGACGATCTTGAGCAGGTTGTCACGCCAAGAGGGTTGTCCGGCAGTTTTCGGATGTTTCAGTGTGCGATTGAGCTTCTCGAGCGAAACACATATCCGAAGGTTAGTGTTCTAGGCGAGCCGCAGCTCGGCAGAAGGGGGTTGTACCCGACGCTGAGTACGAAGAATGTCAAAGCCGAAGTGGCGTTGATGATGGACGTGATTTCCTGGTCAGACGGCACACTCTCGATTCTGGACATAGCCGAAAAGTGCGGCTGCCCGGTGTGGGACGTATACCCGATTGTTGAAAAACTGAGAGAACATGGCGTTCTCGCGCTCTCGTCAAGCGGGAGTTAGTCATACGGAGGTTGATTCGGGGTAGATCTTCAGCCAACACGACGTACGGCAAGACTCTGCTCACTCGGCGATCGACCAATTGAATGAAAAGAGTTTCGCGTTTTTTAGGCGAAATCGCATCCGAATCACGCGGTCAGCGAGTTGATCGAAATTGGAGTGATCCGCCCAAGTTACCCGCTCGGAAGTGTGATCGCCCGTAAGGGCGATTGATCGTGCGGTCGTGTAGTCGCTTTCCGATGTTTCTATGAACACTTCTATAAAACCGTTTGTCCCGGTGCTGAAGTTGAGTTCCAGTTCGGGAGGCCGTCTGGACGGAGGTAACTTGAAGTACCGCGTGGTTACTTCGCCGTAGGTGTCCCCAGCGGATAGTGAGGCGAAACCATCGAGCCTTAGGCTATACCGCGTCAAATGGATGGATGATTGGGCGTAGTGCGATATGCGATAGAGATAGAGCTTTCCGGCATCCGGACCCGAGTTCAACGCCGGTACGATTCCGAGCGCGGGAGCGTTCGATCTAGCGATCTGGTCGCGGATGTCGTTGCCCGGTGGTATGAATGTATCTACGAACGCTCGTTCATACAGGGTGCCGCCGCGACTGGACATGAGTATCGCATCACTGGAAGAACCCCTGAACCGCGGGTCAGGTATGTAAAGCTCAGCCACGCTTTCTGGTGCTGTCGCTCGATCAGGAAAATACCGTTTTGCCAGCGCTAGGTAAATCTGGGGTGCGCGAAAATAGGGAGTCGTTCCGTTGGTGTATATCTCATCAGACGGGGTCGTCGTACCCGTGTCGCTATACTTCATCGCTTTGCCGGGGGACCAAGTCAAAAAGTCCCGCGATGTTGATCTTGCGACGGATCGAACGCCGTCGCGCCAAACCCGATAGTACAGGAGATACAATTGCTCGCTTGCCGACCAGAATGCCACATTCTGGGAATCCAACGTTCGCCTTCCTGGGTTGAATAGTGGGCCACGATCAATGCGTTTCCAGTTTTTCCCGTCATCGGATATCAAGCCGTACACGCCGGTCGATGCCTTGCCCGCAACAGCCTTGAAGCGCGATGATCGTGGTACATGGGGACGGGTGTCTATGAACGGCGTGAAGTTGTGGGATATCGAGGCGTTGTCGCGCAGAATTATGTTGTTCTTGGTGCTGCCATCGAAGCTATGGATACCTAGTGCTGGCTTGTGCCAGGTGATTCCATCGTTTGACTCCGCGTAGCAGGTTACGGCGCTATCGATGCTTGGGGCACTCTGGCCGCGGTAGTACATCCTGTATTTGTTGTTGTCTAAGATTACCGTGAAGTACGAACTGAATGAGCCCTCCCACTTCTGGTCCAGCAGCAAAGCGATGCCCTCGCGTTGAGGCGTATGCAGCTCCCAAGTAGTGTTTTCGGTGGACGCGATTAGGTACTGATCTACGAACAGTTGACGGCCTACCAATACCGAACCTTCGCTATGCGAAACTACCGACGGATCTTTCGAACACGCTCCCGCAACAGCCGCAAGAAGTACTAGGCTCGTTCGAATCTCTAGGCGAAAGTCGATGGGTTGTTATCCGCTAATCACAGGAGAACCTCCTGCGGTTCACTATGGCTTAGAAATCCACGCGGACTCGCCGAAAACCCATAGGCGCCAGCTTGGAACATTACAAGTAGATCGCCAATTTCAACGGGCGGCAGAAGGATATCTTTGGCGAAGGTATCGATCGGGGTGCACAAACACCCTACAACCGTAACCCGTGATGGTTCGCCGCTGCGCGGCGCTGCTGGCCAAATCGGATGGTTGTGTTTCAACACCTGTCCTAGATTTCCCGTAGCGGCCGCGAAGTGATGCATTCCTCCATCGGTAACCAAGAATGTGTTGTCTCCAATTGACTTTCGGTCAACGACACGCGTTACGTAGATTCCAGATGGTCCGACGATGTACCGACCAAGCTCGATGCACACGCTAACGTCGGGATATGCTTCACGCAGAACCGTCAGAGCGTTGTTCCACCCAGCGCTGAGCGACCCGGCGTCCAGCGGCTTGTCTTGTGGTGCGTAAGGAATGCCTAGCCCGCCCCCCAGATTGATCAGCGTCGGCGGTGACGGCGCAGGGGTGCTTCGCAGCACTTTGGCCGACAATTCTATTCCCTCAATTAGTGCGTCCAGTTGGAGGATCTGTGATCCGTAGAATAGATGGAAACCATGGAACTTAACGGCAGGAAGTGTCTTGAATAGTTCGATACCGCGCTTCTCATAGTCGTGTAGGTCCCACCCAAAGGCTGTGTTGGAGCCTGTCATGCTCAACCCGCCGTTCGCGAGCTGCCGGTGATCATTGATCCGAACCATGCAACGAGCTGGGGTGTTGCGTCGAACCGCCATTTGGCTGCACATTTGGAGTTGCGTTGCAGATTCGACAACGACGACGACGCCTTTTGTTATCGCTTCGTCGATCTCATCCTCAGTTTTTCCAGGTCCTGCAAACGAGACATCTAACAGCGCGACATTGCTGGCTACGAGTCGTTGCAGTTCACCTTGGGATGCAATATCGAATCCGTCTACCAAGGATCGCAATACACCAATCAGCTCTGTATTCGGATTTGCTTTTACAGCGTAGTGAAGTCCAAGTTCTTCAGGGAGCGATTTTCGAAGCTCAGCAACGCGGTCTTCGACAATAGAGCGGCTATAGGCGTAGAATGGAGTAGTGATACTGGTGCTTAGCGAAACCACTGACTTGCCACTGATACGTATCAGCCCCGTGGGACTCTCGTAGGGTGAATAGATTGACGGGTGGTGTTCTCTGAACCGTGAATCCATTGTTACAGAATGCTCAGCAACTGGTGTTCGTCAATTTTGCCGTTTGAATTCAGTGGGAAATTTTCAACAGAAATGAACCTATCCGGGAGCATGAACGAAGAAAGATGGTTCCGGAGCATATCTCGTAGGATGCTGTCATCTTCGATTTGGCTATCGTGTCCTTCAATAAAGACCACAATTGACTGACCTTTTGCTACATCTGCCACGCCCACTGCGTATGCTCGGTGGGCGGGTGTGTGTTTTTCAACCGCAATCTCGATTTCGCTTGGCGCAATACGGTACCCGTTGGACTTGATCATCCTATCCTTGCGACCGATATGGTAGAAGAACCCGTCGCCGTCGCGTGTGCCCAGATCTCCAGAGAACACAGCGATCGCCCCGTCTTCGAAATACGGCGAACAGGGAGGGCAGGGGCGGTATCGTTTTCTGGTCTCGCCGAGATTGTTCCAGTATCCGAGCCCGACGAGGGGGCCGGAATGGACAAACTCGCCGACTTCACCTGTGGCAACGTCCATCCCGGATTCGTCCAACAGGCACACGTGCGTGTGTGGAATTGCGATCCCGATTGAGTTGGGTTTCAGCTTATAGAACTCCGGTGGGAGGTGGGTGGACCGGAATGCTTCGGTAAGCCCGTACATCACCGTGAACTCCATGTTGGGCATGAATCGCTCTAGGGCTTCTATAGTTGCGTGATCCATTCTGCCCCCGGTACTCGCGAGCGTTCGAATGGAAGGAATGGGATGGCTGGAGCACGCAGAAAGCGAGAAAAGTATGGACGGAACGGCCAGCATCATAGTGACCTCGTGCTCGATCAACTGATCAGCCAGAGATTGCGGAAATATGTAACGGAGCAAACAAGTCTCCGACCCAGCGTTAATGCCGCATAGAAGGGAGTTCAGACCCGCATCAAAAGCCAATGGGAGTACTGTACCCATGCAGGTTGCGTCTGTGATCGGTAAGAACTGACAAACGCTGTCTATTCCGTACATCAAATTGGCGTAGCTTGCCATTACTCCTTTCGGGCGCCCAGTTGAACCCGACGTATAGAAAATCACGGCAAGGTCCGATAGGTTTCGATGTGGCGATTCAGTTTTTGTTTGTGGTTTTGGTAACGAATCAAGGGCAATCGAAGAAACGTTGGGGTAGCTGATACGATTCGCTAAATTTTGATTTGCAAAAGCGTGTACAACTCTAGCGTCTTTCAGTATGTGGTCGATCACCTCGGGGTGATACTTCGTGCTGATTGGAACGACTACAACGTTGCTTCGCATTGCGGCAAGAATCAGGCACGCGTGTTCGACCGTATTGTCTAGAATTGAGGCGATGTGGTCTCGCGGCCTAATACCCAGTTCTTGAAACCGGGACATAACCGCGTTTACGCAGTTGTCGAGCTCAGCTGCGGAGAACGAGCGATCTCGGGTTCGCAGGATTACCTTGTCGCCTCTCTGCCTTGCGTGGTGAGCGATAGCGTCATCGGGGAACGAACCAATGGCTTTCTGCATTGGAGTGGGCGTCACGTGGCGGCTACTACAGACGTTTCTCGGCACAGTAGCGCTTTACGTCATCTGCATTAGAAAGCATCCAATAAGGGTCCTCGGCAAGTTTTTCGTCGAGGACTCGACAGAAACTTCGGGCACGGCCACAAGAAATTGTAACGCCATTCACGCGCGTATGGTGCCACTCTCCCCGAGCCGCCAGTTCGCCAACAATCACGTCTTCATTGGCCGGAACGATGGGAAAGTCTAGGTATCTCGCATAGAAGTGCCAAAGCCCTGTGCGCGTTGGCTCGTGATCGGAGAAACGGGCAGTTCCAGAAACTTTTTTCGTGTAGCGATACGGGACCTGCGCGCGTTCCTCAATAAGATGGGAAAGAGATATGTGGCCAGGCTGCGCGCCGAGTAACACAATCTTGAAATCGAGGTCGACGATTGCTTGCATGGCCGACGCTGCCGAATAGGCGGAGCGGGATTCATGGTTGCCCAGATATCGAGACTGGTCGCCGATCACTGCGACGGATTGTAAGGGATGTCGAGTTCTCGTGGAATCAGGGTGTTTGCGAACCGCTTCCGCAAAAGCCCCCATGCCGACAGACTTGGTGTGTTCGAAGTCGTAGTTGTTGCTGGTAAGGAAGCTGAAGGTGAATGTTGGGGCAGCGAGCGTACCAGCACTGCCGATTGCATCGAAAATTGGGGAGAGATACGTGTTGATACCGTTCTCAGGAATCCCGAAAGGCAAAATTGCGCTGTGAACCATTATCCCATCGCCCGCGTTGATTCCGAGAGCGTTTAGAGCGTCCGCTATCGCTTGCTGCGTAACGCGTTTCACCCGCTTTGCCTCTTCGCCGCAATGAAGCGTTCGATAGCGTCTATCGACGAGAAATTCTCTACGCGCATATCATCCTGCGTTAGGTCGATAGAGTATTCGGACGCAATGAACGTTGCGAGTTCCAATGCCTGGATAGAATCCAGATAGCCTTCATCGATCAAAGCTGTCTCGGCTTCTACGTCGGCTACTCCCAACGTGTCATGAAGGTAGGTGATTATCGGTGACGTCACGGTACGCTCCGCGTGTCAAGCACGTTCTCAAGTTCAAGTTGCAAATGTGTCGCCGTCGCATGACGACCGAAGATCTGAGGAGGGAGAAAAACCAGTTCAGGATATTCGCTCCATATCGTATTGACTACGTCATCATACGCAGAAGTAAAGCCTTTGAGGAACAGATCGTAACATCGCGGGGCATGTAGATGCAGCGTATCTACAGCGCGCTCTCCGCGTACTAGATCCAATGAGCGCATTTCTCGCCAGTAGTGATTTTGCTGGTCCTTCTGCTGATCGCGCTCTACGTGGTCGGGAATTTCCGTGCACGTAAAGCTCTCGCCTCTTTTGTTCACCTGCCGCGAGTAGCATCCCATAGACGACCAGCGGAATAGATCGAGGTCCTGGTCGTAATTTTGGAAATAGCCAATATCCGCGATCTGATCGACGGGCATAAAGTGGTAGTAGAGGTGCATGCCCATTGGTTTAAGGAATGGAGTGATTGTGCTCGTGTTGAAAAGCGCTTCTTCGAGTGAAGTGAACGACGCGGTCCACACGACCGGAGAAAACAACTCTCTAGTGGTCGATCCGTCTGTCATGTTGCGTAGAGTGACGTAGCAGTCTTCGCGTTCGTACGAAATATCCGATGCTTCTGTGTTGAGTAGAATCTTCACGCCGCGGGATTCGAGTACACGTTCTGCCTGTTTGCAGTAGCCCTGAAAGCTGTGAGGCATGGGGTGTATGTTCGTGAATGGTGTGTGTTGCGACGTAGAGTTGCGCAGGCTGGCGATGGCTTCCCGTGATGCTGCCAGGCGTTCATCTAGAGCGTCGCTGGTCTGTTTTAGGCGAAGAGACCACTCGTCCGGCGCTATTCTAATTCGTGTCAACCCGCTGTAAATGCGAGTGTGTTGATCGAGTTCGGTGGCGCAGATCCCGAATATTTTTTCGGTGACGGTGCTTAGGATTGACGCAACCGACGGCCCCCAGCGATTCGTAAAGTATTCCAACAGCGTATCGCTATTGTCGCCGTTCGGCTTTTCGCTAGCCAGCGTAGTTTCGTTTACGTAGCGAGCAACATCTTCCTGTGAATGCATCGATAGGTCGGGAGCACTCATGTCGTGTGAGCGCGCCCCGTTGATGCGACTACCATAAGATAGGTTGATTCCTTCGCAGCTATTGTTGCCGAGTGCGTTAATCCTTTTGCTGATAGACCGGTCGAAGTTGTCGAAGACTTGGCACCCGAAGTCGAGAGCGAACCCGTTGTGGGTCGTGCCCGCCATAACGCCACCCAGGGTAGATGATGGATGTGCGAGAACTACGTTGTAGCCGTATTCGTGACTAAGGATGTACGAGGCGTAGAGTCCGCCGAATCCTCCTCCGACGATCAACGCTCTATTGCGTCCCTCGTACAATGCAGTACCTAACCGATTTTCTCGGTTACGACGAGCCATTCACAGTAGAGCAGTTCATCGCCCTGGTCATAGATAGTGTTTTGTTGATGAACGAGTTCGACAATCTTCCACCCTTTTCCATACATGGCCTTGATGTCGGATATCGAATGGAAAGCAGTTTGGCCAACCCCGGTGAGAACACCGTCACGTATATTGTCCCACAGCCCATCGCCCAGATAGTCTCCTTGTCTGTGCGTCAGATCAGAGAACATGTTGCTCCAGAAGTGGCCGCCAACCCGGAGACAGCGGTGAATTTCGCGAACGGCCCGTTTTGACCGGCTGTGGGATACCTGCGTAAGCGCTTGCCGGTTAATTACCATGTCAATAGAATTGTCTTTATAGGGGAGTTCGCAGAAGTCACCGACGGTCAGGTCTCCAGAAAGTCCTTCTGCCGCAAAACGATTCCGAGCGAATTCAACCCCTGATGGTGCGGCGTCTACGCCGCAGACCGCAGTACCTTCCCTTGCGCACAACCATAGATTGTTTCCAGCGCCGAAGCCGACCTCCATTACGGTCACTTCGTTCCGTGGTTTATCCTTCGGTACGTACCTGAAGAAGAAGTTGGGCACATTGTTGAACGGGTACTTGTTCAACTGCTGGCCCTCAGAATAGATGTCTTCCCAGATTGGGTCTACGTCCACGCCTGCTTCCGTCATTGGTGCGTTTCCTCTGCGTTGACTGCCTACACTGGACAGTGGCCGTCGATTCTGGTGGCAATATTAGCGCGTTTCTATATTGCTTTTTGCGATCTAGGCAACGCCCACGCGCTTAGATCGTGGGAGAATCGACGATTTCGCATGACGACGGGGTCGGTAAATCTCCGGCGGATCACCTACCCTGCTATTCGCGAGTGTCTTCATGATCATCGACTTCAGAAACTAAATGTACTCACTCCTGCGCGCAGTCAACATCGTACGTATAGCGGATAGCTCGGCCAGTCGAATGAAGGTCTTTCTTAAGGCCGTTGAGAACAGCGCCACTATTCGCTTCGCCTTTAGAACCTACGAGCGACTACCGTACGCTGCAAAAAGTATTTTGATTGGGTTATACGGGATGAAGTGCTTCCTGTCGCTCGCGTGGCGGTGCGCCGCGCATGAACCGATCGTGTACCTGGCCGCATATCCCAGTGAACATCGGGTATTAAATCGAGTCCGTGAGCACATGGGCGCCGGCGAGCGCGCAGAAATTGCGCTCGCCACGAGCAACTGTTTGAGCTGGGGGGCGATTGGGGCGGCGGTTGGATACCTTCGGTTGTGGTTTCGTCTGAACCGGATAGCAGCTCGCGTTGTCCGACGCCACCGTTTTATGCCTGCTTGCAGAATTTTCAGCACGTTTGCTTACTACGCCCGTTGCAAACAAATGTTGGCAGAGCATCCTAACGTTCGTGGTGTGTTTATTGCCAATCAGTACTCGCCTGAATGTATGGGTTTAGGCGCAGCCGCTCACTCGTTGAGGAGAAAAGTGTTATTCACCAATCATGCTAATGCGACCGGCGAGACCGGATATGTTGCGCCGATGCATGCGGACCTTCTCGCGTTGACCAGTGAAGCATTGGCAGATCTATACAGGCGCTATTCACCTGGACTTTTGAATGTTACGACGATTCCGATTACTACACCTCAACGCAAGCTCCAACTCCCAGATTGCGATTGTGCAAACATTACCGTGGGGCTCTTTCTCACAGCCTTGACCGACGAAAACCGTGTGCAGAGTTTGGCCTCCGAGTTAGCTGAGCTGCCCTACGTTTCGAGTGTTTTTGTGAGGACGCATCCTGCGCAGGTAATTAATCCCGATCTGTCATCGATTCGCGTAGGGGGTGTACCGCTGGAGATATCCCATGCAGCACCCCTTTTTCACGATATTTCAAGGTGCGACGTCGCTGTTTGCGGAAGCAGTACCGTAGCCGTGGAGCTGTTGCGCGGCGGTACGCCTGTGCTGTACGACGTTAGGTTGGACAGTCTGGCGTTTGACTACAACGGCTACTTGAAACGTGGGCTGGTCTGTAGCTACCCGGAAAACTCTGATGCCTTGCTGACTGCCGTTCGAGAACACTATGACTCTGAGCGCTGGGTCTCAACCATGCGTTACTTCGATAGCAGCTATATGGAGGACGAAGCCGCGCTCGCTGACAGATTCCGGAAATCCGTCTGCGCAACTATTGCAACAACGGCCGCTATAGTCCGATAGCGCTCCGCGCGAAGGCCACCATTTCTTCGATTGCCGGTATGGCTTCGGGTGCTTCCATACCGCAGTCCGCGAACTGAACCGGTTCGCTTGGAAACGCGTCCGGGTAGTGCATGCGCCAGGGGCCGTTCAGAATCCATATGTGTTCGGCGTCGGGGTATTCGGTAATCTTTACGGTCACGCCGGCTTCCCGCGCGGATGCGGCCAGACGAATGCTGTCATCGTGACATATATCGCGGCCCGCGGCCTGAATGAGCAGCGGGGGAAGGCCGGTTAGATCTCGGTACACGGGCGAGTGACGCGGGTCCTTCGGATCCACGCCGCCGGTGGAAAGCAGCGTTTCGCAGAGCTGCACAACCACCTCGCGGCGGATGTCGAAGCCGTTGCGTACCGGATCGTCGAGCGACGGTGTGTTCATTGCAATGTCGGCCCATACCGAGTTCAGCATGCCGCACGCGGGCATTGGAATGCCCTTGTCGCGCGCGTCCGCGCACAGCGATACGGTAAGTGCGCCGCCGGCGGAGTCTCCGGCCACTGCGATCCGGTCGGCGGAGATCCCCCAGGGCCCTATCAGGTGTTCGTACACCGCGAGCACGTCTTCATGGGCTGCAGGGAACGGGAATCGAGGCGCGAGCCGATAGTCCGGCGTTACCACGCGGCAGTCCAGACCCAACGCAAGCCTTGCGGTGCCGCGGCGCGCCCACGCCGCCAGACCGTTCGAATAGCCGCCACCGTGGAGGTAGAGAAGGGCGCGGTCCTGAGCGCCGGCGCCGCCTTCCGGCTCGGTGACCTCCACCGGAACACCGCCGAGTTCGTCTCGCGTGAACGTGACGCCTTCCGGCTCGACGATCAGAGGCCCGAAAAACGGAAGCTGTTCATCGATCTGTTGCTGCAATTCTGGGTGCATCGCCGTTCCCGGTCGTCAACTGGAGCCTTGCACCTTACCCGATTCGAACGCCCGAAGTGGAGCCGCCGGGTCGGAGAATCCGCTCAGTTGTTCCAGCGGCTGACGTCCAGACCGAATCGCTCGGCTAACGCCGCGTTGTCCGTGGCGAACGTCTCACGCAAGGTGGCGAGCGCGCGTCGATCGCGGTCCGCTTTGTCGACCGCACCGGATGTGGTGTTCAGCCTGCGGTAGGCGTCGCGCATCAGATTATAGAGGCTGCCCTTCGGCAACCGGTTGCGCAGCGCAATGCTCAGCGATTGCAGCGCGTGCGAACGTACCCGGTATGTCTTGTTGCCGGCGGCGAAGTCGTAGGTGTCGTAGTACGTTGGGTCTACGCCCAGGTCACTGCTCAGGCGTTTCGCGAAGCTCTGGCTGTCAGCCACGAGATCGTCGAACAGGTAGACGCTCACGCGATCCTCGCCGCAGCGTTCGATCCACTTGTTTAGATGCACCACGTAGCGTGCGTTGTGGATGGCGTTTTGCAGCAGCTCATGATGCGCAAGCGCGGGTGAGCGTTCCTGGGCCAGCGCCACGAATTGCTCGAAGGTCATGGATTGCGGCACGTACTGAAAATTGTTTTGCAGATAGTGGAACAGCGAGTAGATCTGGGCGGCCGGTTCGCGCAGCAGGAACACCATTCGGGGACGCGTCGCCAGGTCCGGCAGGTGTGCAAGCGCCGTCTGTTGGTACATGTAGTCCGGCGCAGATTCGAGCACCACGGGTGGCGAGTCGGTGCCGATGTGGTCGAAGAAAGCTTCGTAGCCTGGGATTCCCTGGTCGTTGAAGTTGGCTTCGGGTCTGTACGCGTGGCTGGTGGTATCGACGAAGTATTCTGTTTCCTTCACCGCTGGACCGGCCACGTCTGGGTGGTCGGTGAGCCATTGGTTAACCGACGTAGTGCCGCACTTCGGTGCGCCCGCAATGATCAGGTTAGGCAGCATCGATGTGAGTTCGGTCGGGCAGCATGGTCCTTTCGAGCCTCAGCAGCGCGCGCGGTGGATTGAGTCGATTGTAACGCAATTCACTTTACAGTTTTGTGGGTGATTCTATGTCGACGCGACCTGGCGCGCCGGCGAGCTGTAGGGTGCAAGCAGGAGAAACCGTGCATCCAAGCTTCAACGCGCGTCACAGCCGAGTATCCGCGAATACGTATGCGCGAATCGGTCCGCCGGTGCATCTTGCGAGACGCGCCGCGAATCCTTCACCATGCCGGCAGTTAAACGTCGGCGTAAGGAAAGATCAAGGTGTCCGGTAAGGGATATCGGCGTGATTGAGCTGGGAGGCGTTACCGGCGTGTTGGCGGGCGTTGCGCTCGTAGCGGCTGCGCTCGTGTACTTCGTGCGCCAACGTCAGTCGCGCATCGCGTTCGTTCGCGCACAGGGTTGGCAATGGGTGGGTCGCGATGCCGGTGCTTTACCGGATTGGTTGATCGAAACTCGTGCTTCGCGTGTCGGAACGTTGCTAGGACCGAACGTGCGCTTGCGAAATCTTTTCGTTGGAAACGATGGGTCGCTATCGGTATGCGGCTTTCAGAAGGAAACCTTCGCGAAATCAGGGCACGCTGCCGCTTCGTTGCAAACGTTTCTGTTTCTGCACGACCCCGGGTTACGTGAACCGTTGCCAGAAGTGCTGTTCACACAATCGGGTACGCTCGGCGATACGATCGCCAGGAACCTCGGTGAGATTACGTCAGAAGAAACCGGGGGGTATCGCTTGCGCGAGAGTCTTCCGGGTTTCGAGCGCTGGACGGTACGCGCGTCCGAGGCTGGCGAATTGTGGCTTCGGTCTGCTGCCGGACAGCACCTGGCCTCAGCGTTGGCCGCGTTTGAACCGCGTCCTTATCATGGATTCGGCATGTCGGGTTCCGTTGCGTTTGCTGAAGGTATTGATCTGAGCAGCCGTCGTCTTGAAGCGCTGCACGCCGACCTCGGCGCTTTTCATCGGCGGGTGGCGGGTGCGCTCGCATCGAAGCCAGGTAGCGAGTAACGGGTTGGTAACTGGCTGGCGAAGGGTCCGTGGATGAATTAAGCGTAGCGTTGCAACGTTGTTGGTCGTGGTTTGCGTTGCCACTGGGTAGCTCGCTAGCCGGGACAATGGTCCGGGTTGCCGATCGTTTCCATCATCAGAGTCTTGTAGTCGGCGTTTTGCCGCAACGCATCAAACCCGGTGAATGGGTAGACGCGCACGTAGAAGAATTCCCAGCGATCGCCTAGGGCCCAGCCGTGACGAAGCCAGCGCACGGCTTCGGAAACATTGCCCAGTGCGGCGTACGCGTGCACGTAGCGCCGCCACGCAGTGTTGCGGGGACCGGGAATACTCCCAGATTCCAGAGCCTGTGCGCCTCGTAACATTGCGCGACCCAAGCGCTCGGCCGGCGGATCGCTCGGGTCGGGTTGCACGAGTTGAAAGTCTGCGGGCAGCGCATGGAGCGCTTCGTCAATGCGGCCAACGGACTCGAGCACGTGGCTGCGTAGCACTTGAGCGCGATGGTCGTCCGGGGAATCGAGCAGAATCTGATCCAGACTCGCAAGCGCGTCCGCGTATCTGCGCGCGTACCACAGATACTGTGCGCGCGAGCGGCGCGCGTGCATATTCAGGGGATTGAACTCGAGCTCTCGGTCGAGCACTGCGAGTGCTTCGTCGAACCTTCCGCAGTGGGCGAGGTAGTCCGCGGCGTAGACGGGCGGCCGCGTTGTATTGCGCAGTGCGCGAGCCAGGTTGCGCTCGGCAGTCTCGTAGTCGCCGTCGTACTTCGCGAGCTCGGCGTTCAGCAGCAGTGCGAGCGGTTCATCGGGTACGCTGGATAGTGCTTTGGCTGCGTGATCGCGAATCAGCGCCATGCCGCGTGCGTGGTCGATGGCGAACCAGTTCACGAGACCGCGATATGCGTAGCCTCTGATCGCGTGCGCCCGCGCAAACGACGGATCAATCTGCAACGCCTGATCCGTATACGCGAGCATCTGTTGAACCCCATCTGCGCGGCCGGTTGCGCCCACCACAAATGCGCGCAGAAGCGCGAGGCGTGCGCTCTCGGACGCGGTTCCCAGATCCCGGTTGCGGGCATCGGTAAACGTGTGAACGAACTGCGCAACCTGTCTGGCAACGTCGCGCTGGGCCTGGCGTTTCGCGGGAGCAGACGAGGTGAACTCGTGCGACGCAATGGTTCTTCCCGTTCTGCTGAGATGGACCGTCAGGCCTGTCTCACCGTTCGATTGCTCGTGCACCGTTCCCGTTAACCGATACCCGGGCGCAGTAGTGCGTGCTTGCCGGCTGAGCGACAGAAAAGGGATGCGTACCAGGTTGCGAATAATCTCAGCGTGCAGTTCCTCGGCGAGCGGCGCCGTCGACGCGCTTGGGGCACCAAGCGGCTGGACGCTGATTACGACGTCTTCGAGCCCAGCCGTGGAAGGCGCCGACGTTCGCAGCGCAATGGCTGCTGCGGCAGCCGCCAGCAGAACGAAAGCACCGACCATCAGTCCCTTGAGTACAGGGCGTGACGTTGTTTGGGCGGGGCGTTGTTGGGGGGCACCCGATGAATGGTGCGCAGACGTCGGTGCGATCAATCGGTAGCCGTGTTTTGTCAGAGTTTCGATGTAGGTGGGGTTGCGCGGGTTGTCGCCGAGTAGTTTACGCAGGCGTGCAATAACCTGGTGCAAAGCGTTGTCGCCGACCACTACGTCAGACCACACCGTGTCCATCAACTCGCTGGTGGATACCCCCTCTGGCGCGCGCTCCGCCAGAACCGACAGCACCGAGAATTCTTTGGGGTCAAGGACGTGCTCGGTGTCCCCGCGCACAAGACGACGCGCAGAAACGGCGAGCGTCCACCCGCCGATCGTCACGGTGCCCGCTGCACTCTCGAATTCCGATGCCACGCGTTCTTTTTCTCCCCGCGTCCTGGGCTGGGCAATCTCAACGGATCATCGCAGAGCCGGACAGATCCGAAGGCGAGTATATCGAGGCGAGCGTGGGTGTCGGTAAGAGATTGATTAGTAATAGAAAAGAAGGATTTCAGAACTTAATCAGAAGTTTCGAAGGACCCCATTCGGGCGATTGCGCGAGCGTGAACGCATCGTTGAACAGGGGGTCTCGAGATGCGAACTTGGATGAATCCGTTGGTGTCGGTTGTACCGTTGGTGTTGGTCGGGCTATCTGGCTGCGCGGCGAACGGACCCGCGCCAGGCAGCTTGGCAGACATTGAATTGAAAGCGCGGCATCAGGCAGTCAGCCAGTGTATCCGCACGATGGCTGCGCGCTATCCGCTGGTACCGTCACCGGCGGTGTGGGATGCATGCCAGAGCGCGTATTTCCGGCGTGGCCCGGTCACGCAGCGGGTGCGGACCGGGCGTCTTTAACCTCGCCGGTGCATATCTCAGGGTGCCTGAACTGCGCTACGTACCCTACAGGTCGAATCCCACGGTGAGCCCCCAGCGGCGCGGCGCGCTGA
The DNA here is from genome assembly GCA_965216695.1 of Candidatus Azotimanducaceae bacterium. GTDB lineage: Bacteria > Pseudomonadota > Gammaproteobacteria > Pseudomonadales > Azotimanducaceae. The sequence goes on from OZ244212.1 coordinate 3,041,333, forward strand.
TGGTGTTGGTGTCGAACAAGGCACCTACGGCGGTCAATGCGGTTTGATATACCTCATCGGTTGCGTTCTTCAGGAAGAACGAGGCGTAGTAACGCTCGGACGGTGGTCGCCAGGTGACGCTCAGATCGAGCATGTCGTAGGAACCTATCTCACCTTTCTCAACGCCCGACGCGAGGTTGTTCTGTTTGGATACGTAAATCCAGTCGGCACGGAACGTTGCGGAACCGCGATCGCCCAGCTCGGCGTCGTAGGTCAACCCGGCTGCAAGCGTCCACTTCGGCGCGCGCTGCAGATCGATGTCCGAGTTGTCGGTTACGTTCGTGTCACCGTTCAGGTCGGCGATAAACTCGTCGTACTCGGCGTCGTTGTAACCGAGCGCCAGATTCATCTGCAGACCGGCGGCAGGAACCGCCACGATTTCAAGCTCCAGGCCCCGCACCGTTGCGGTCGCGGCGTTGTCCGTGAGCGTCTCCTGGGGATTGGGCGCATCGGGGTCCGGTAGATTGCGGATGATCGTTCGCTGCAGATCTTCGTACTCGTTCCAGAACAGGGCGACGTTCGTGCGTAGTCGGTCGTCCAGCCAGTCGGCTTTCAGGCCCACTTCCCAGGCGTCCACCTCTTCCTCGTCGAAGGGACCGAAAGCGAACGGCGTACCCGACCGCCCGTTGAAACCGCCGCTTTTGAAGCCTTTCGAAAACGTGGCGTACACCATGGCGTTGTCGTTGAGCTGAAAATCGACGCCAACTTTCGGACCGAAGTTCGACCAGCTGTCGTCCAGGTCGAAACGCGTGGAGAGGTTCGGAAACGGAGAAAACAGCGTGGCGAAGAAATCTTTGTCCTCGCTCGTGTAGCGCCCGCCGAGCGTAACGCGGAGTCTGTCGGATACGTTGTAGTCTACCTGCGCGAATACCGCCTCGTTCGTGTGCTCCTGACCTGTAATCGCGTTTATGTGGGCGATGTTGCCGGAGTTGGTCACGTCGATGAATGTGTCCCGCCGCAGAAAGTAGTCCTGTTCGAAGTAGTAGACACCTGCCACGAGATTGAGATTCTCATTCAGGTTCACCGCGTAGCGCAGCTCAGTGGACCATTGCTCGTGCGGTTCGTCGCGCAGAATTTCGAACGCGGGCGCGGCGGTTGCGTCGATGTCGACGCTGATCAACGAATCGGTTTCCCGGTAGTTCGACACAGACGTCAACGTACCGGCGCCAATATCCCAGTTTGCCTCGACTGTGATGCCCCAGATGTCATTCTCGATAAAGCCCGGCACGTTGAAGTTGAGTGTGCGCTGGTCGGCGCCCGCTTCGAATTGCGGTTCTCCGAAGAATATGGGCACCAGCTGCGTCGGCAGGCCGACCGGCACCTGTGGAACCGGTAGCGATCGTTCGCGCAGATATTCGCCGATCAGCGTAAGCTCAAACGTGTCGGTAGGTGTGAAATGGATGATCGGTCGCAGATTCAGCGAGTCGGTGCCACCGGCATCGCGGGTCGCGCGGTTACCGGCACCCCCCGAGAAGGTGTTTTTGTAGTAGCCGTCGTATTCAGCAGACAGCACGGCTATTTTTGCGGCGAGTTTCCCTTCTACCAGCGGCGCCTCTAATGCAACGCGTATGTCTCGCTGCCCATGCTCCCCGACAGTAACGCTACCGCGCGCGCCAAGCTCACCCGACGGTCGCTTCGTACGGTAGTGTACGGCGCCACCGGTTGTGTTGCGTCCGAACAGGGTGCCTTGTGGTCCGCGCAGAATCTCCACCTGCTCCACGTCGAACAGATCGAGAGCCGTGTTTGCAGGGCGGGGAATGTACACGCCATCCACAAAAATCGCGACCGGCGGGTCCACGGACGAATCGATGTCTGAGTTACCGATGCCGCGAATGAAGATCGCTGTGGAGCTAGAGAACGCAGATATGTTGGAAAACAGGACGTTCGGCGAACGCACGTTCAGATCGGTCAGATCGGTGGCGAAGACGCGCTCGAGACTTTCACCAGTAAGGGCGGTCACCGCGACAGGGCTCTCCTGCAGCGACTCTTCCCGTTTGCGGGCCGTAACCACGATCTCTTCGACCGTCGCGACGCGTTCGTCCGTTTGCGCGTTTACGGGTATTGGGTGCGACGCGGCAGCCATACACACGACAAACACCAGCACCGCGGTCCCCTTTGATACGGTCACGGCTCTTCTCCTCTGCTCTCTCCAGCCCGCTGGATACCTTAGGCGGTGCTGCAAAGCAAGTACAATTGAGGGACGTCTGACGTCGATACCACGGACGCAGGCGGCGCTGGACCGGGCCTAGACGCTTGGAGGAGGTGTGATGACGACGCGGCAACGGGCGTCGACCGTGCGTCCGCACGATGTCCGCCGACTGTTCCCGGTGCCGCGCTGTGCGTCAAATCAGAAGCGTACGCCCAGGCTCAACGCGTACGTGTTGAAGGAATCGCCGGAGGTGTCGTGGCCCTGATACATCAGGCGTGCCGTCCACTGATCGGACATCTGCCACTCGCCGCCCGCGCCCCACATCAGCTGTGTGTCGCTGTCGGATCCGCTGACGGTGGTGCCGCCGAAAGAGACGGACGCCTCGGCATCGATGTAGGAACCGCCGAGCTGGCCGATAAGCCGTGTGTTGTCACTCAGCGGCAAATAGCCGTTAACGGTGAGTGTGAAGCCGTAGCCGTCCACTTCCACCAGTCCGGTGTCGTCCTCCATGTAGTACTGCGCGCCGCCTTCCAACCCTATGTGCTGGGAAAAGTCCTGGCTGTAGTAAGCGCCCACGCTCAATGCACCGAGCGGACCGGAATCCCAGACGCCACCGGATATACCGAAGCGTCCTTCCGCGTTGGCATTGACGGTGGTGCACAGTGCACCGGCGAACACGGTGGTAGCTGCAATCTTACGGATCGAATTCATAGTATTTTCTCCAAAAGTCCTGACCCCATTTCGAATGCCTGCAGCGATGCGGCATCCGCAGGGACGCAACGATAGTCATCTGCGGATTGGTTTCTGAGAAACTGCGCAACACATTGTCAGGTACGCGGCGCTTCTGAATGAGCGAGGGTGCAATTTGAGAACTGCTGCAGAATTTCCGGAGTGTGGGATGCGTCTTGTAAGGCAATGGCAGAACGGTTACTGGCCGCTACTATCGGTCGCAGGTGTGGTCGTAGGAACCTGATAGGAGAGATCCGTGCATAACGATGAAAGCAGAGCCCGTGTGCTGCAGGGTGATCAGGCCATCATGGATCTATTTGGCATGCGCTTCGTACGAGCCGAAAACGGGGAAGCCGAAGTGCGTTGCGTGGTGCCGCAAGCGCTAATCAACGCCGCGGGGCTCGCCCACGGTGCGGTCGCCTTCGCGCTGGCGGATCAATCGGCCGCCTACGCTGTTGGTTCGCTGGGCGCTACTGGCGTCACGACCGCTACGGCGCTGAATTACGTGCGCGCTGCGCGCGCCGGAGCAGAGCTGTCGGCGATTGCGCTCGTTCAGGCGCATTCGCGGCGCACGGCGAGCGTACGCGTTGATGTGCGGGAGGTTGCCGACGACACGCTGATCGCGCACGGCGTGTTCGGATTTCAGCGGCTGGCCAACAGATAGGTTTAGGTGCTGTTGGGGATCACCCGATCCCCAGTTCGTTCTTCAGGCGTGCTTGCAGCTCGTATTTCAGGATTTTGGTGGCGCCCATCGGCCACTCGTCCACAAAGCGCACGAATCGCGGGATCTTGAAGCTCGCTATTTCGCCCTGGCAGAACGCCACTATGTCTTCTTCGGTTGCCGACGCCCCGGGTTTCAGTTCTATGAACGCCGCAGGCACCTCGCCGTACTTGGCGTCCGGAATTCCAACGAGCTGCGCCATGTTCACGGCGGGATGTGTGGACAGAAAGCCTTCCACCTCCACCGCGGCTACGTTTTCCCCTCCCACTTTCAGCATGTCCTTAAGACGGCCGCGGAACGTGACGCGGCCGTCTGCATCCCGGCTACCCAGGTCACCGGTCCGAAACCAACCTCCGTCGTAAAACGACTCCGCGGTTTTCTCCGGCGCGTTCAGGTAGCCCGCAAACACGCCGCGGCCTCGTACCACAATTTCCCCGGGCGTCTCCGGAGGCAGTGACTGGCCGGTGTCCGGGTCGCGAATGTCGATCTCGTTTCCCGGAAGCGCGGGGCCGGAGCATTGCGTACGCTGATCCAGCGGGTCGGATCGATAACACATGGCTGCGGAGCCCCCGGTTTCGGTCATGCCGAATACCGTAATCTGCGTGGTGTGCGGCATTCTGCGCTGCATCGCGGCGAGTTCTTCGGGCGGGCCGACGTTGACGATGGTACGCACGGATTCGAACGTGGCGGCGTGGTAGTCGGGGTGGTTGAGCAGCTGCATCGTGATCGTTGCGAAGGCCGGAAACATCACCGTTGCGCGTTCGCGCCGGATCATGGCCAGCGCAGCGTCGGCTTCGAAGTGGGTCATTGAAAGAAGTGTTCCACCCACGTGCAGAATTCCGGTCAGCGGTTGAGTGAACGCGGTGTGGAACATCGGCAGCGGCCCCCACAGCACGTCGCCTTCAACGAGTCCCAGGCGTTCGACACCGCCCACCACACCTGCGTGCTGCAACACGATGTGGTCGAGCGGGCAGCCTTTCGGCATTGCGGTAGTGCCAGACGTGTAGATCAGCAATGCCGTGTCCTCGGCACGAACGGCGTTGCGCCGGGCATCGACTATTTCGGGCGGGACGTGCTCTCCTGCGGCGTAAAAGTTGCGGCGGGTCATGAACCCATCGCGCGGAGTATCCCCAAGTGTTACCGCGGCGTTCAGCTGCGGTACGATGGAAAGCGACAGGTCCGCGCCGTGCGGCCGGTCTGCGAGCCCCGGCAGCGCGCGGTGCAGCAGGGTCACGTAATCCGTGTGCTGTTCCACCAGCGCGTTCGTGAACAGGAGTTTCACGCCGGAATCGGACGTAACGTGGGCAATCTCACGTGCTTTGAAGCGGGCGTTGTATAGCACCGGCACGGCGCCGATCATCGACGCGCCGAAAAGTAAATCCACGAAGTCGAGGCAGTTTGCCATCAGAATACCGACGCGGTCGCCGGGCTCTACGCCGAGCGCAATCATGGATTGCCCGGCGCGACGGGCCCGGCTCTCCAGCTCCGCATAGGTAACGCGTTCGTCGACCAGCACGATGCAGTCCCGGTCGGGATGCCGTTGCGCGCCCCGTTGCAGTAAACCGGCGAGCGGGATGGCGGCGTTCGACGGCATTGCGGTCAGATCACCTGAGCGACGGCGTCGAGTATGTCGTCCTTATTGGGGAGGTACTGTTGTTCCAGCACCGGTGCGAACGGCACCGGCGTGAAGGGTGCGCCCACGCGCTGCACCGGTGCGTCCAGATAGTCGAATGCATGTTCTGAGATCGTCGCCGCAATTTCCGCGCCGATCCCACAGGTGCGTACTGCTTCGTGTACCACGACCGCGCGCGTGGTTTTCCTGACCGACTCGAGAATGGTGTCGGTGTCCAGCGGTGAGAGGGTTCGCGGATCGATCACTTCTGCGCTCACTCCGCGTTGCTGCAGTTCATCCGCCGCCGCCATTGCGTCCAGAACCATCCGGCCGGTGGCGACGATCGTTACGTCGCTTCCCGTGCGTTTTACCTCGGCGACGCCGATCGGCACTTCGTACGCGGTGTCCGGCACCTCGCAACTCGTCTGCATGCAGCGTTTGTTGCTCACGTATATCACCGGGTTGTCATCGCGGATCGCCGAAATCAGCAGTCCCTTGGCGTCGTACGCGTTGGTGGGCATAACCACCTTCAGACCCGGCACGTGGCAGAACCAGGCTTCGAGACTGCCGGAGTGCTGGGCGGCCGAACTGCTGTCTATACCGGCGTGCGTGGTGATGACGATCGGCAATGTCGCCTGACCGCCGAGCATGTACTTCATTTTGGCCATCTGGTTCACGATCTGATCCATGGCCACCGCAACGAAGTCCATGATCATGATCTCGATGATTGGGCGAAGACCTACCGCCGCGGAACCGACGCCGATGCCCGTCAGCGCGAGCTCCGAAATGGCCGTGTTGACGATGCGTTTGTCACCATACTTCGCGTGCAGACCGGCTTCGGTGCCGAACGGTCCGCCCACGCGCACGTCCTCGCCGGCAACAAACACGCGCTCGTCGCGGCCCATTTCCTGGTCGATCGCTTCGTTGATCGCCGCGGTCATCGTTTTCTCGCTCATGCGCGTGCCTCCGTGTAGACGTCGGTAAACAGCGCGTCCGGCGCCGGATCCGGTTGCGATTCGGCCCACTCGATCGCCGATTCCATCTCGGCCGCGCTCTCACCGGCAATCCGGTCGGCCTCGGCGGCGCTGAGTACGTTTATATCAATAAGCTTTTGCCGCCATTGGGTGATGGGGTCGCGGGCGCGCCAGAACGCGATCTCATCGGGATCGCGCTGCAGGATGCCGAAGTCCCGCCCAACGTGGTCGTAGAAGCGGTAGGTTTTGCACTCCAGCAGGGTCGGTCCCGCGCCTTCCCGTGCCCGATCCACGGCTTCCAAAGCCGCTTCGTGCACGGCGGTTACGTCCATGCCGTCGATCACTACACCGGGAATCCCATACGCCCGCGCGCGATCGGCGATGTCCTCCACCGACGTCTGCGTGGCCGTGGGAGACCACTCGCCGTACCCATTGTTCTCGCACACGAATACCACCGGCGCTTTCAGGATCGCTGCCATGTTCACGGCTTCGTGAAACGCACCTTCGTTGGTGGCGCCATCACCAAAGAAACAGGCGGTAACGCGTCCGTTCTCCTGATACTGGCTTGCAAACGCTACGCCGAGCGCAATGGGTGCGCCTGCGGCGACAATGCCGTTCGCGCCGATCATGCCCAGGTCCAACGCCGCGATGTGCATGGAGCCGCCTTTGCCGCCGTTGTACCCGCTCGTCTTCGCGAACAGCTCGGCATACATGCGCTTGGGGTCGCCGCCTTTGGCCAGCAGGTGCCCGTGACCCCGATGCGTGGAGGTGATGTAATCGTCGGCGTTCAGTGCTTCGCACACACCCACGCCGATCGCCTCTTCGCCGCAGTAGAGGTGCACCGATCCATGCACGCGGGCTTGTTCCATCAGCACCGCGGCGCGTTCGTCGAACTCGCGCATGCGGGTCATCTGCCGGAACATGCGGATCATCTGATCGTTGGTGAGATCCATTCTTCCCCCTTACTGGTGTCGATTGACGGACCCACAAGCCGTGCTTGCGATGCTTGATTGTAAACAGGCTGCCGGAATCGTGCCGCTGTTGCGCTCTACGAACGAATCGGTGCGACAATCTCGCCCATGTCTGCCCCCACGTCACAGGATTCTACGCTGGCACCTTTCGGTGTCCGTACCTTCCGGTCGCTGTGGATCGCCAACATGCTCTCCAACTTCGGTGCGCTGGTGCAGGGAGTGGGTGCGGCGTGGCTGATGATGGTGCTGGCCGGCTCGGCGGACATGGTGGCACTGGTACAGGCGTCGACGACGCTGCCGATCATGGTGTTCTCGCTGATGTCCGGAGCGATTGCAGACAGCTACGACCGCCGGCGGGTCATGCTGACGGCGCAACTGTTCATGTTTGCCGTTTCCGTGGGTCTTGCGTGGACCGCGTACGCAGGTGTCGTGACGCCGTGGCTGCTATTGACGTTCACGTTCCTGATCGGTTGCGGCGCCGCCTTCAACAATCCCGCCTGGCAGGCATCGGTTGGCGACATTGTGCCCCGCGAGCAGATTCCGCAAGCGGTGCTTCTGAACGGCGTGGGCTTCAACGTGATGCGCAGCGTCGGGCCGGCGGCGGGGGGAATCATTGTCGCGGTAGCGGGAGCCGCGGTGGCGTTCATCGTTAATGCACTGAGTTATCTTGGGCTGCTCGGTGTGCTGTGGCGGTGGGAGTATCGCAAGCCCCAGTCCGCGCTGCCGCGCGAGCCGTTGTTGTCGGCGATGACGGCGGGCGTGCGCTACGTCGCGCTGTCGCCGCACCTGTTGCGGGTGCTGCTGCGCGGGTTTCTGTTTGGCCTGACGACCATTGTGATTCTGGCGCTGTTACCGCTGGTGGTGCGCGATCAGGTTCAGGGGAGTGCTCAGGTGTACGGCGTGCTGCTCGGGGCGTTCGGTATTGGCGCGGTAGCGGGCGGGTTGGGTTCGCGGATCCTGCGCATGCGGTTCACCAACGAAGTGCTTGTGCGCTGCGCCTTTGTGGCGTTCGCGGTGTGTACTGCGGTCGCCGCCACGAGCACACGCGCGTGGCTCACGGGTCTGGGTTTGATACTCGGCGGTGCTGCCTGGGTTGTGGCGTTGTCCCTGTTCAACACCAGCGTGCAGATTTCCACGCCGCGTTGGGTCGTGGGGCGCGCGATGTCGCTGTACCAGATGGCAATATTCGGGGGAATGGCGCTCGGCAGTTGGGTCTGGGGCACGCTGGCGGAAGTAACGACGCTCACGTACGCACTGTTGACTGCAGCATCCGGTATGCTCATTGGCGCGGCGGTTGGTATCACGCTGCCACTGCCCGGTACGCGCTCGATGAACCTCGATCCGCTGAACCGGTGGCGTGAACCGTCGACCGGACTCGAGATACGCGCCCATAGCGGACCCGTATCGGTGTTCGTTGAGTACGACATCGATCCGGCGCATGTGGGCAAGTTTCAGCGACTGATGCAGCAGCGGCGACGCATTCGGCGGCGCGACGGCGCCCGGGCGTGGACGTTGTACAGAGATCTGGAACATCCGAGCCGGTGGATCGAACAGTTCGTAATACCCACGTGGGTGGACTACGTACGGTTTCACGAACGCACCACCCAGGAAGACGCCGGCGTAAGCGATCGGCTCCGGGCGTTGCACCGCGGCGCAGAGCCACCACGTGTGCTGAGAACGCTGATCCGAGACCCGGCGCAGAGCCGGGTAGACCCGGTCGCAAACGAAGCGCCCGATCTGCATGGTTGAGGTTTCGGCGCGCTATCCACTGAGTGTCAACCAATCTGTGCTGCAGCCGTTGTTGTGTGTGTATGAAACAGACTACGGAGTTGGTAGTGAACACACTCAGACACATCGTGATTGCCGGCGCGCTCGTAGCTGCGGCCGGCGCAATTCCAGCGCACGCAGACGCGGGTGATCGTATCGAACACCGCCTGGACCGCCATGGCGACCGGATTGAGAACCGGCTGGATGTCCGCGGTGATCGAATCAACGACCGCCTCGATCGCTTGTCGGACCGTGCCGATGCACACGGCAAAGATCGGGTGTCGCATCGGCTGGACCGCCGCGGTGATCGAATCGACGCGCGCCAGGACCACCGAGGCCATCGGATTGACGCACGCCTGGACCGGCGGGGCGATCGGCTAAACCGGCGGTGGAAACGCTAGAAGCGGGATTGCAGCGACAGCGCAGCCGACAAGTTTCGATAGTCGTCTGCGCCGTCGCGCGCCAGCGCGATCGACAACGAAAACCCGCCGCGATGCGCGGCGGAAAGGCCGGCATGCACGCGCCAGCGGAATCGATCTGTGTCCAGACCCTGCGTGGTGAACAGAAACTGGCGATCCCGGAATCGTGACAACGTGGTGGTGGGGTCGGATGAAAGATCGTAGTCGATAGACGCTCCGATCGACGGCGCCAGATACCAATCGCCGCGCGCGATCAAGCGGCTCAGGTCGAGGCCCGTGGTTGCGGTCAGCTGGGTTTCGCTTTCGGTGTCTACCGACAGACTCAACGAATCACCGCCGCGTTCCACGTAGTCGTCCGTCGCGAGCCGCGAATGGCGCAATCCAAGTGTTGGTGACAGCAGATTGGCATCGCCCAGCTCAAATGCACTTGCGTAGCTGAACGACCAGTGCTGCTGGGTGGATTCGATGTCTGATTCGAGCAACAACCGTCGGAAACCGTCCGCGGTACGAACGATCAGTATGCGTTCCCGTTGCGTGTCGGTGGTGGCGTAGGTGTAAGCCAATTGAAACGCGTGGCGATCCACGGCATAGGTCATCGTCAGTCCATACTGCTCGCCATCCTGGTTGTCCTCGCCGAACTGCGCGCTGTCTACGTTGCCATCGAAGTGCCCGGCTGACCCGCCGATCGTCAGGCGATCCGTCAGGTCGTAGTCGGCGCCGATTGCAATGCCCCAGGAGGATGCCTCGAAACCTTCCAGCTCGCCGTCGTCTTCCTGATCGCCGGAGTCCGTGTAGGTGTGCAGCCACAGGCTTCGCTTCGGATCCGCGTTGGCGCGTTGGTCATCGTTCAGACGCAATATCGGTAGGTAGTTGGGTAGGTCGGGTGATTGTTGCGCGGCCGATGGGCGGTCGTTCACGAGACGTAACAGATGCGTGGGACCCTCGTGTAGGCGCGTTCGCCGCAATAGCGATTTCTGCCGGGAAACGTCGGGCAGCAGGCTGCGCAGCGTCAGTATTACGTCCCTAGGTGCGGCGTCCGCGGCCTCCAGCCGATCGACAACCGTGGCGAGTTCGCCGCGATCGGTTACGTGCGCGTCGCGCAGTGCGTTCACCAGATTGTGCAGATTGCGCCGCGGATCAGTAACGGTTGCAAGCGACTGATCTATGTCGGCATGGACCATGCTTCCCAAGAATGCGACGGCTATTGCGGGCAAGCAGTAGAACCGCGGGCGAAGCGAACCCGCCGTGGTGTGGCGTGGAGAGCATGTCTTCGGCTTGGAAAGCGCCATGGGTGCAATGCTCATCGGTGGGATTCGCGATTGCAAGGCGTGTCAACCGATCGCGGACACGTGCGTTGTATGGGGTAAGTACAGGCGGATCAGGAAGAATGAAGATGTTTGACGTTTTTGCACACAGCCACCGTGCGCTCGTACGTTGGATACTGGCTCCGCTCTGCGCGGTGGCTCTGCTGCAGGGATGCGGTGGCGGAGGATCGTCGTCAGACGCGCAACCCGTAGCGAGTGCTTCCCCTCCCGAGAATGGTGAGGTGGTGATCGGCGTTACCGATGCGCCGGGGGACTTCCTGCTTTACAGCGTATCGTTGCAATCGTTGACGTTGACACGCGCGAACGGCGACGTAGTGGAGACGTTGCCGCTCCGTACCCGTATCGACTTTGCAGAACTGGTAGAGGTGACCGAATTGCTGACGATTGCGACGGTACCGGCCGGCGAGTATCGATCCGCGACTGTGCGATTGGATTTCAGCGACGCCCAGGTGATCGTGGAACACAACGACGGCATTGGGGCAGCAGCGCAGTTGCAGGATACCGAGGGCGAGCCGCTCGGTACCGTGGAGATGCAGTTGCATCTAACCACCAGCGATGCCGTTCGGGTTGCGCCCGGTCGTCCGGCCGCGTTCAGCCTGGACTTTGATCTGGACGCGTCCAACACGATCGATCTGTCCGGCGCACAGCCCGTTGTGACGGTGGAGCCGTTCCTTCTCGCAACGCCCGAACTGGAAACCGATCGCGAACATCGGGTGCGCGGCGTACTGGGCGATGTTCGACCTGACGCATCGACGTTCGATGTGGTGGTGCGGCCGTTTCGTCACAGAGACGGCCGATTCGGTGAGATCACGGTGTCTGTGGACGATGCTACCGAGTTTGAGATTGACGGCCAGGGATACCGCGGGCGTGCCGGGTTGGAGGCACTCGCTGAACTGCCGAATGCAGCGCCGGTGGTTGCCCAGGGCACTGTCAGCGATCAGGGGTTTACGGCTCGGCGCGTGTTGGCTGGAAGTTCTGTGCCGTGGAGTGACGCGGACGCAGTGGTGGGCGTGGTTACCGCGCGGGTAGACGACGTGCTAACAGTGCATGGCGCTGCAGTGGAATTTATGGACGGCACGCGTGCCTATCGGGATGTGCTTGAAGTGCGTTTGACCGACGACACCCGGGTCGCGGCGCCGGGGATCGACGACGCGTCTTTGTCGATCGACAGCGTTTCGGTTGGCCAGCGCGTGGTTGCGTGGGGCGAATTTTCCGACGACGCGGTTCTGGTGGCGCACCGCGTGCATATGCGGATGAATCAGCTCACCGGCGATGTGCTGGAAACGCCTGAGCTTGCGGTCGATCTATACCGCGTGAATGGTCGAACGCCTGAACGTTTCGATTTCTCCGGCACCGGTTTCAGTGAGGACAACGATGCCGATCCGGATCACTATCAGATCGATATCGGCGCGCTGGGACTCGCTAACGTCGAGGCTCACGACGTTGTTCGGGTTCGGGGACTGGTGAATGGTTTCGGCATCGCGCCGCCCGATTTCATCGCTCGCACCGTTGTCAACGTTGAGACGGACGCACGCGCAGCGCGGTTGTGGGTCGGTTGGGACGGTGGCACTACTCAACCCTTTGTTTCCGTAGATCCTGCGCGGCTGGTGGTCGATCTGCGGGACGCCCGCAAGTCGCTGCAACTTGCTGGTGTTCCTACGGGTTACCTGGACGATCTTGCAGAACTTGCGCTCATCGCCCCGGAGTCAGGGACAGGCGTTTACGCGGTGCGCGTTCGCGGGCGGGACGAGTTCCACGTGTACAGATCGTTCGAGTCGCTGGTGGAAGAGCTCACCTCGCAACTCGATGCGGGTCGCGCGCTGCATCGCATAACGGCGCAGGGTCGCTACAATAGCGCGACTGATGCGTTGATCGTGTCCCGCGCCGGATTCGTGTTCGGCGCAACGGCGGCTGGAAGCTGAGCGCAATCGTGAAGCCGTTCGCGAATGTGCACTCGAACCTGCACATTCGCGCGGTTTTGGAAACATCGTATGGGTACAGCAGCCGAGCTGAATCGTTTTCTGGCCAGTGTAGAAAAACGGGCGTACGCGATGGCATTGACGGCAGTGAGGAATCCGGAGGATGCGCTGGATATCGTTCAGGACGTTATGTTCGCGCTCGCGCGCAAGTACGCAACGAAGGATTCAGCCGATTGGCGGCCTCTTTTTTATCGGATGCTGAACAATCGGATCAAGGACTTTCACCGCTCCGCGGCTTCGAAGCGGCGTTGGTTTGGTTTCAAGCTCGGTGCCGATGGCGCGGCCGACCCCGTTACGGAACTCAGCGCGCCGCACTCTGGAAATCCGGAACGCCGGGTCGCGCTCGACACGGCGGCGGAGCGGGTTGCGGATCATGTCGGTCGCTTGCCGCGGCGGCAGCGCGAAGCCTTCATGATGCGCGCATGGGAAGGGATGGATGTAAAGACGGCTGCGCGGGCGATGCGCTGCAGTGAGGGCAGCGTAAAAACTCATTACTCACGCGCGGTGCATGCGCTGCGCGGCGCGTTGGAAGATCTGGAAGAACTGACAACGGTACACGGTGATCACAATGAAAGCTGACGACGACACTTTCGCTGAATCCGCAGGTGACATGCTGCGTTCGCGGGAGAACGCCATCGACGCAGACGTTGCTGCCCGCCTCAGCGATGCGCGCCGGCAGGCGGTGTCGGTTGCGGACACGGGTACGCCTGCGCCGGTGTGGTGGCGCCATGCGGCGGGCATTGGTGCAGCCGCTGCCATCGCTTTTGCAACGGTCATTGTGTACCGGGCTCCGACGGACGTGATCCCGCGGCTCGACGAACCGGAAATGGCGGCAGCTCAGGACCTGGAGCTGCTGGAAGACCTGGAATTTGCGGCCTGGCTCGTGTTGAGGGAACAAGACGATGCGTTGCCCGCAAGTGGTTAGGTGGGCAATGGCTGGCGCAATGATACTGACAGTGCAGCTTTCCGACGCGCGGGAATCCAACCGAGAACCGGGGGGCATGTCGTTTCTGGAATACCTCGGCACGATGATCGAAGAAGATGGTGAATGGCTCGACCCTACGCTGTTGATCGAGCAGGAAACCGGTGTTGAGACAAACGCCGTTGATGTATCGGCCGAGCAGAGCGGAGCGAACGACGGTCGTGAGCCGGAATCGCTACCCACCGCGGGAGGCTTGCCATGATCCGAGTCGTTGCAACAATTCTTGCCGTCTTCGCAGCAAGCATTCTGCCTGCTGCCGTGCAGGCGGTGGAGTGGAGCGCTCTGGATGAAGACCGGCAACGGGTGCTTCGCGAATACGAGGCGGAGTGGCCCGGGTTGGATGAAACCCGGCGCGAGCGATTGGCACTGGGCGCTACGCGATGGCTCGAGATGAACGCATCGGAGCGCGTGGATGCCCGACGCAGATTCGAGCGTTGGCAAGCGCTCGATGCGGCGCGGCGCACCGAACTCTTGGCGCGGTGGCGGGAATTCCAGCAACTTTCTCCGGCACAGCAACGCCGCATGCGCGACGGTATGCGGCGCTTTCAGACACTCCCAAAGGCCCGCCAGGATCAACTCCGCCGGCAATTCCGGGACATGACGGTGAAAGAGCGCGCCCGTGCGTTGCAGCGCATGAAGCATCGTGCGGACATGCGCCGGCACCGGCGGGATCGTCGTTGACGGACCGGGGGTGGCTGGTGGATTGCTTTACCGTGATTGTGGTCGGATTGTTCCTGGCTTCTTGACAGCGTTGTCATAGCAGGCCGTTCGCGCGATACTTGCGCAGGGTTCGCACGGCGCGCGCCCAATCTCTGCGCAATACGGGCGCGACGCAGATGCACGACGTATGACGACGCCAACACACTCAGACGACAGGCTCCGGTTCAAGGAGAAGGTTGCGTACGGCCTGGGCGACACCGCGTCCAACTTTTTCTTCCAGACGTTCAATATTTTCCTGCTGTACTACTACACGGATGTGTTCGGGCTCTCTGCGGGCGCTGTGGGCACATTGTTTTTTGTGTCCAAACTGTGGGATGCGGTCAACGATCCGCTGATGGGCGCGCTATCGGACCGCACGAGTACCCGATTCGGGAAGTTTCGACCCTATCTTCTGTGGATGGCAATTCCCTATGGCTTGATGGGGTACCTGATGTTCGCCAACCCGGGGTTCGGGGAGACCGGCAAGCTGGTGTACGCGTGGGTGACCTACTCGCTGATGATGATGCTCTACACCGCGATCAACGTACCCTATTCCGCGTTGATGGGCGTGATGACACCAAGCTCGAGGCAGCGCACGGTGCTGTCGAGTTATCGCTTTGTGGGTGCGTTCGGCGGTGGCTTACTCATTTCCATGCTGGTGCGGCCGCTGGTTCACTACTTTGGGGTGGACGACGAGGCGCGCGGTTTTCAGATTACGATGGCAATTTTTGCAGTCGTCTCGATTGCGTTGTTCTGGCTGACGTTTGCGGGTACGAAGGAACGCGTAAAGCCGAGTGAAGACGAGCGTTCTGACCTGCGCACCGACTTTCGGCTGCTGATCAGCAACCGCCCGTGGGTAGTGCTGTGCTTTGCGGCAATCTTCACGCTGACGAGCATTGCGTTGAAAAACGCGGTAACGATCCACTACTTTAAATACTTCGTTGGCGACAGTGGCGAGCCGGTCTTTCTGTTTTTCGATCTCACCACGCTTTTCATGACGACCGGAATGCTGGCCTTGATTGTCGGCGTTACCGCAACCCGGTGGCTGTCGGACCGGTTCGACAAAAAGTGGTTGCTGATCGGGCTCTCGATCGGCAACGCATGTTGTGCTTTCAGCTTTTATTTCATTCCCGCGGATCAGTATGCACTGATGATGACCGTGAACATTGCCGGTTCGCTGCTGGCTGGACCAACGGCGCCGCTGGTGTGGGCAATGTATGCGGACGTTGCCGACTACGGAGCGTGGAAATTCGGCCGCCGTACGACGGGCCTGGTGTTCTCTGCATCGATGTTTGCGCAAAAACTCGGCCTTACCATTGGCGCGGGGCTATCCGGTTGGTTGCTGGGCTATTTCGGTTACGTCGCCAATGCCGATCAGAGCGACAGCTCGCTTCTTGGTATTAGGTTGCTGTTCACAGTGATCCCCGCCCTGGTTGCGATGCTGAACGTGCTGGCCATCTCGTTCTACACGCTCTCGGATCGCAAGATGCAGGAGATCGAAGCCGATCTGCAGGCTGCGTGATCCGGAGAGAGGTCCGGACTGCACCCGCCGAGGTCACGTCGGGGTTAAACTTCCGGCTTGTATCTGAGTAAGAGCAGCAATGCCCAGGGCGAAGTCATCGAAGCCGGACCAGGTCACGATATTCGACGTGGCGGAACGCGCCGGTGTGTCGATCAAAACGGTGTCACGCGTCATCAACAACGAGCCGAATGTGCGGGAAGGCACGCGCTCGAAGGTACTTACTGCGATAGACGCGCTGAACTACCGGCCCAACTCCGCGGCCCGCGGTTTGTCGAGCGCGCGGTCCTACGTAATCGGTCTGATCTACGAAAATCCGGACGAATTCAGCTACGTGAAAGACGTGCTCAATGGCGCTCTCGCCGAATGTGAGGCGCAGGGGTATGCGCTTCTGCTACGTCCGATCACGCTGCCGAACGCACGTGTGGCCGAGCTGGTTCGCGCGTTTGCGGTACAAACCCGCATGGACGGTGTGGTGTTGCCCGCACCTGTCGGTGATATCGATGAAGTAGTACAGGTGCTCACGGACCTGAAAATTGAGTACGCGACCATCACGCCAAAGAACCCCCGCGCGCAAGCCATCAATATCTTCTGCGATGACGCAAGCGCGAGCCGCGAAGTGGTGGAGTACCTGGTTGAACTCGGGCACGAGTGCATAGGATTCGTGAAGGGACATCCCGACCACCGGGCGAGCGAAGACCGCTACCGGGGCTACCGCGATGCGCTGGAGGCGGCGGGCCTGAAGTCTGATGCGGACTTGGTCCGTCAGGGGTACTTCACGTTCGAATCCGGGCGGCAAGCGGCCCGCGAGCTGCTCGCGCTTACGCAGCCACCCAGCGCAATCGTTGCGAGCAATGACGACATGGCCGCTGGTGTTCTGTTCGAGGCGCGGGAGAGAGGACTCGCGGTGCCGGAAGCGTTGTCGATCGTCGGATTCGACGACACACCCGTAGCGTCCCATACCTGGCCGCCACTGACGACCGTAAGACAGCCCATTGTCGAGATGGCGCAGACAGCAACCGGGCTGCTGATTCGCCGGCTGCGCGGAGAAGATGTGGCGGGTCCAGAGGCGGCGTTTCATTGCGACGTAGTGGTGCGGGACTCGGCTGGCGAGCAGGGAGTGAACCGGAGCTGATTCCACGCACGTTTCAGATTGCTCCATGTCGATGTCATTCGACACCGTTGTTTCGTTGTTTCGAATGACAACGTTGTCATATCGTCGATCAGCGCCTAAAATCGAGGTTTCCGGGGTGAGGTGACTTCGTGGCGGAGGCGGTAGAAAGCGGTACAACTGCGCGGGCCAGAGCAGAGCGGCTCGTTGAGCGGATGTCGCTCGAGGAACAGATCGGCCAACTCGTTCAGGTTGAAGGCGACTACGGACACGTGTCGGATGCGTTGCGGGATTCGATTGCGGGCGGCCGTATCGGTTCGATCATTAACGAAGTCGATCCGCAGACGGTTACCGAATTGCAGCGCATTGCCCGAACGGAGAGCCGCCACGGCATTCCATTGCTGATCTCTCGGGACGTGATCCACGGCTTCAACACGATCTTTCCGATTCCGCTTGCTATGGCTGCGAGCTGGAACCCCGCGCTCGTGGAGCAGGCTGCAGGACTGGCCGCGGCGGAAGCCGCATCGCACGGGGTGAACTGGACGTTCTCACCGATGCTCGACGTGAGTCGAGATCCTCGCTGGGGCCGCATTGCAGAGAGTTTTGGCGAAGACCCGCTGCTGACTGGCCAGATGGGGGCGGCGATGGTGCGTGGCTATCAGAACGGTACGGCAGGCAGTTTGGTGAGCTGCCTGAAGCATTTCGTTGCGTACGGTGCGAGCGAGTCGGGTAAGGACTACAACACCACCAACGTGCCCGAGATAGAGCTGCGCAATGTGTACCTGCCGCCGTTTCTGGAAGGCATTCGCGCTGGCGCGCTGTCGGTGATGCCATCGTTCAGCGACTTGAACGGCATGCCGCCGTCCGGAAACCGATGGCTGCTTACGGACGTGCTGCGCGGTGAGTGGTCGTTCGAAGGATTCGTAATCAGCGATTGGGCGTCGATCACGCAACTCGCCGTTCACGGCGTTGCGCAGGATGATCTCGATGCCGCGCGACAGGCCATCCTTGCGGGGCTGAACATGGACATGGTCAGCGGCGCGTATTCGAGTCATCTTGCGCGCCTCGTGGACGACGCGGCTGTCGACCCCGCATTGATTCGGGCGCGTGCGACCGACGTGCTGGCCGTGAAGTTTCACGCAGGGCTCTTCGACCAGGCCGAGCGGAACTACGTTGAGAACGCGAGGACGTCGAGGGCGAATACGGATGCGGCGCTTGACGTCGCAAAGCAACTCGCGATTGAAAGCACGGTGCTATTGAAGAACGAAAACGTGCTCCCGTTCGATTCATCCGTTGGCCGCGTTTGTCTGTTGGGTCCGATGGCGGATGAACCGTACGAACAACTAGGCACTTGGGTGTTCGATGCCGATGCGGACCGCGCGGTGTCGTTGAGAGACGCGCTGGCGGATCGACTGGGCGAGCGGTTGGCCTTCGACAGGGTCTTGGAAACCACGCGCGACGTTAGAGCGGAGCGTTTTGACGACGCCGTCCGACTGGCGGCGGATAGCGACGTGGTAGTCGTCGCGCTCGGAGAAGAGGCGATTCTGTCAGGTGAAGCCCACTGCCGCGCAGACGTTCGGCTCCCGGGTGCGCAGCACGCACTCGTGTCGCGGTTGAGCGAAGTTGATGTGCCGCTCGTTGTCGTGATTCTTGCGGGTCGCCCCCTGGTGATACCGGACGTCGTCGAACGGGCGCACGCAGTGTTGTACGCGTGGCACCCCGGCACCATGGGAGGCCCGGCGCTGACTCAGATGCTCTTTGGTGATGCCGAACCGACCGGGCGCTTGCCGGTATCGCTGCCGCGACACGGCGGGCAGATTCCCCTGTACTACGCCCACGGCAGAACCGGTAAACCGGCAACCGCCGAGACTATCGTGCGGATCGAAGACATCGACGCGAAAGCGCCGCAGACATCGGTTGGGAACACCTCTTTTCACCTCGACGTGGACCCGACCCCGTTGTTCCCTTTTGGCCATGGTATTGGGTATACGTCGTTCGAAGTAACCAACCTTCGACCCGATTCGAACGGCCCCGCCCCGTCTATCGGTGTGCAGGTGGATGTTCGTAACGTGGGTGAGCGCGCGGGGACCGGAGTGATACAACTCTACGTTCGAGACCTGGTTGCAAGCGCAACCCGTCCGGTGCGTGAACTGAAAACGTTCGAAAGGGTTACGCTGGCGCCGGGCGAGTCGCGTACGCTGAGGCTCGACGTGCCGCGCGATGCGCTTTCGTTCTTCAATGGTCGTGCGCGCGTTTTCGAGCCGGGAACGTTTCGCGTGTGGGTGGGTCTGGACGCCAGCTCAGAGCTGTTTACGGACGTGGACGTCCAGTGAGTGGTGTCGCGTCGGTACTTGTCCGCGCCACGAGCCGAGTCAACGCGTTGGTGATTGGCCTCATGCTGGGGGCTGTATCGATTCCGGTACTTGCCGCCGATACGCCGATAAGCGTTGAGATTCGCGGTGAACCGGGGCACTACCAGCTTTTTCGTGGCGGCGAGCCGTACCACATTCGCGGTGCCGGCGTGGGAGCGGATGATCCGAACGTGGATGACATGCTCGCTTCGCTGGCGGCGCGCGGCGGTAATTCGGTGCGGACCTGGCATGTGGACGGCGCGTATCTGGATGCCGCGCACGCGCTCGGATTGTCGGTAGCGCTTTGCCTCGACGTTGCGCGCGAACGGCACGGATTCGATTATTCGGATGCGCGTGCGGTACGTCGACAATTGGAAACGATGCGCGAGCAAGTGCTTGCGCATCGCAACCACCCGGCTCTGCTTGCGTGGGTGATCGGCAATGAGCTCAATCATGATTATTCCGATCCCCGCGTCTATGACGCGGTGAACGACCTGTCGAAGATGATTCACGCGCTCGACCCGCATCATCCGACCACGACCACGACCGCGGGTCTGGACGTGGAGCTTGCGCGCGTGATCGAAGAACGGGCGCCGGATCTGGATTTTGTGAGTGTGCAGCTGTACGGCGGCCTTTTCGACCTGCCGGATGTACTGGCTCGCGCGGCTATGAACAAACCGGTGATGGTCACGGAGTGGGGAACCATTGGGCACTGGGAGGTGCCGGTTACGTCGTGGGGCGCGCCGATCGAGCTCGACAGTTCGCGTAAGGCTGCAATGTATCGCAAAAGCTATCAGGAAGTGATTGCGCCTCTAACGGGTCAGATGATTGGTAACTATGCGTTCTTGTGGGGTCAGAAGCAGGAACGCACATCCACCTGGTATGGCGTCTGGGTGGATGGACTGCGCACTGAAGCCGTTGATGTGCTGCAGACGATCTGGACCGGAGAAGCGATTCAACAACCAGCGCCGGCGATCGACGCGATGTATCTCGATCGTGCACGCGCGGATGAGAGTGTGCGCCTGCGAGCGGGCCGCCACTACCCGGCGCGCGTATTGGCCAGGAGCGATGCGCCTCTGTTGTACCGTTGGGAAATGCGGGAGGAATCCCGTGCGACGCAAACCGGAGGCGATGCGGAAGACGTGCCACCACATTCTGAGGGGATGGTTGTTGCGCGCTCCGACGGTCGGGCGCACGTCGTGGCGCCGAAGCAGCCCGGCCCCTATCGCTTGTTCGTATATGTTCTCGATGGTCGCGGCGCGATTGCCCATGCCAACATCCCGTTTTTTGTTGATGAGTAGTTCAGGAGTAGCGTAATGGTCGGCGCACAGGCAGACATGACCTCAAAGTGGCTCGCGAGGATGACGCTTCGAGAGAAGATCGGTCAGATGACAATGGCTGAGCGAATGTGGGCGTCGCCGGAAGACGTCCGAGCTCATGGGCTGGGCGCGATTCTCTCCGGTGGTGGTTCGCACCCAGGGGACAATGAGCCGGCGGATTGGGTAGCCATGAACGACGCCTACTGGCAAGCCTGTATGGCGGGCGAGGGCGCCAGCGGCATTCCCATCCTGTTTGCCGTGGATGCTGTGCATGGCCACAACAACGTAAAAGGGGCAACGATCTTCCCGCACAACATCGGTTTCGGCGCGGCGGACAACACGGAGCTTGTGGAGGCGATGGCCAGAGTTACTGCGCGCGAAATTCTGGCGAGCGGCCTGGAGTGGAACTTCGCGCCGACACTCGCGGTGGCGCAGGATTGTCAGTGGGGCCGAACGTATGAGAGTTACGGCAACGATCCGGAGCGCGCCGCGCGATTCGGCGAAGTCTATGTACGCGCGTTGCAGGACGAAGGCGTGATGGCCTGTGTGAAACACTGGGTCGGCGATGGCGGGACGAGTCACGGTATGGATCAGGGCGATACGCGCATGCCGTGGCCTGAGCTGGAACGCACACATGTTTCGCCGTATTACCCGGCGCTCGAGGCCGGCGTGTTGAGCGTAATGGTGTCGTTCAACAGCTGGAACGGGCTGAAGTGCCACGGTCACCATCACCTCGTTACCGAAGTTTTAAAAGAGAAGCTTGGCTTTGGCGGTATCGTCGTGTCGGACTGGGACGGCGTGAAGTATCTGGATTCGGATTACGCCACGGCGGTTGCGGCCTCTGTGAATGCGGGTCTGGACATGTTCATGGTTCCGGAGCATTGGCGGGACTTCATCGATGCGTTGGAAGGGCAGGTGCAACGGGGTGTTGTTGCGGTCGAACGGATTGATGATGCGGTTGGCCGGATCCTTCGCACAAAGGAACGATTTGGACTGTTTGCCGGGATAGCGCCGTCGGCACGGGCGGCACCGCACGCGTCATCGTTCGGCTCGGAGGCACATCGAGCGGTTGCGCGCGAAGCGGTACGTCAGTCGCTCGTGCTGTTAAAGAATGATCGCGACGTATTGCCTCTGGACCCCAACGCTCGGGTGCTGGTTGCAGGCCGCAGCGCGCACAACCTGGGACATCAGTGTGGTGGCTGGACATTGAGCTGGCAGGGGGAGCCGGGCAACGATGGTGTGGTAGGTACCAGCATATGGCAGGCCATCGCGCAGGTGGCGCCGTCGGCGGAACTCAGCATAGACGGGTCCGCGGCCGATCGGGCGGCGCATGATGTGGCGGTTGTGGTGATTGGCGAACGCCCGTACGCAGAAGGTTTCGGCGACATTCGCTCGGGAGACGATCGTGTGATTCAGGCCGGGTCCATGATTCAGGGTTTGATGAACCCTCTTGAACCCTATGGCGGTTCGTTGGCGTTGTCGGATCTACACCCCGAGGACGCTGAGTGTATCGAGCGGATCAGGGATTCCGGAGTTCCGGTAGTTGCGTTGCTCGTGTCGGGTCGACCGTTGATTGTGGGTCGGGAATGGGACGCATCGGATGCGTTCGTTGCCGCGTGGTTGCCCGGGTCGGAAGGCACGGGCGTCGCCGATGTGCTGTTTGGCAAGGCCCCCTTCAGCGGGAAGCTCCCGCTGCCATGGCCCGCGGAGGTTGTCGATACGGAATCGGGATCGGAGATTACGGAGCGGTTTCCGGCTGGCTATGGTCTGACAACTGATGGGGCGCCGTCGGAACCCGTTGACAACGTTGTCTTGGTGGACTATAAAGCCGATCTAGTTGATGACAACGTTGTCATTTCCGGCGTTGCCATTGTTGGGGACCGAAGCGAATCGGAGAAACTCGGCGACCGCGGAACCTGTCAGGGCGGTCGCGGGTGAGTGGTCGGTTGGAAGAGAGAGTTGCGGGATCGGGGCGGCTTTAATGATCCGACAATGTTCACGCAACTCATGTGCCGGCAATCCGAGCTTGGTCCGTCAAACTGTCCATCAGTAGAGGGGAAGATTGGACTCATGCCAAACGACCTGTTCAAGAAAACACCTATTGCAGCGGCCGTTGCGCTAGCGCTTGGCGCGGAATCAGCGGTTGCGCAACCCGCCGAAACGACGACTACGGATGATGGCCGCATCATCGAAGAAATCGTCGTTACCGGAATTCGGTCCAGTCTCATCAAATCCATGGATCGCAAACGCAACGCCGCGGGCGTTGTGGATGCAATCACGGCCGAAGACATCGGCGACTTCCCCGATACCAATCTGGCCGAATCGCTACAGCGGATCACCGGCGTCTCCATTGACCGCGAACGCGGCGAAGGATCACGCGTTACGGTGCGTGGCTTCGGACCCGAATTCAATCTGGTGCTGTTGAATGGCCGCCAGATGCCAACATCCTGTCAGTCGCCGTCCGTGTGCGCGCTGACCCGATCGTTCGACTTCGGCAACCTCGCCTCGGAAGGGATTGCAGCGGTCGAGGTGTACAAGACCGGGCAATCCGATGTTCCCACCGGAGGCATCGGCTCCACAATCAACGTGCGTACCACGCGCCCGCTCGAAACACCCGGCATGAATTTCACGATTGCTGCGAGCGGCATGCATGATGACTCGCAGAAGGAAGGCAGCGATTTCACGCCGGAGATCTCGGCGCTGTTCTCCAACACCTTTGCTGATGACCGGGTCGGCGTGGCGCTCAGCGCAGTGCGACAGGAACGCGACAGCGGTGCGGCTACGGCCAGCGTTGGCGGATGGCGAACATTCAGCGGCGTGGTCAACAACAGCTGGGGCAGCGGCGTCGGCGTTCAGGAGTGGGGCGGCATCCCCATCTCGGCTGACCCGAATCAGCAGAACCGCCCCGATGACGATGATCTTTATTCGGTACCGCAATCGATCGGGTACGAACTGGCGGAGTATGAGCGCACGCGAACGAATGGCCAGCTCACGCTGCAATGGCAGGCGTCCGATCGGGTGAGGGCGACGCTCGACTACACATACTCGGAAGTGGAACTGGAGCGCAGCTACAACAATCTGTCTGCGTGGTTCAACTTCGATGCACAGGAATCGGTTTGGGCGGATGGCCCGCAGGCGTCGCCGATCGAATACACGGAGAACCTGGGGGGTTCCGACTTCTCGATGGGCGCAGGCCAAGACGCCTGGGTTACCGAGAATAACTCCGTAGGCCTGAACCTGCTGTGGGACGTAACGGATCAATTGAGTGTGCAGCTCGACTATCACGAATCGTCTGCTGAATTCGAGCCGGACAGCCGGTTCGGCAGTTCTGCGCTGATATCGACCGCGTCATTCACGCGGGATCGCACGAGCGGCTTCTTCTCCAGCGACCTTCCCGTGCTCCGGCTCGGGCTCAGCCGCCCGTTGAATCCGGACGACATGATCGTAACGGGAAGTGTATTTACCAACGATGCGTCCGACATGGACATCGATCAGTTGCGCGTTGGCGGCAACTACGCCTTCGACGCGGGCTTTGTTACCGGGATCGATTTCGGAATCGAGCTGACTGAAGTCAATAACAGGTCGCAAAATTCTGTAGTACAGCGGGACGCCTGGGGAGGTGTTACGCAGCCGGGTGCGATTTCGGATTTGTTGACGCCCGCCTCGACAGACGGCCGCTTCGACGAAGTGAGCGGTGGCGGGGACAATCGTCAGAGCGACTTCTTCACCTATGACATGGCTGCAGTGATTGCGCGTACGGAACAATTGATTGCGTCTGGTGACGCGGACTTGTTCGTGCCGGGTAACGGCGATCTGGGACCCTGCGGGACGGGGTTGTGTGCCAGCCCCAACTACACCGCCGATCGCCGGACCGAAGAAGAAACAGAAGCCGCCTACGTTCAAGCGCGTATGGAAACGACGCTGGCGGAGCGGCCTGTTTCGATGCGCCTGGGATTGCGCTATGAGCAGACGGATGTGTCCTCGAAAGCGCTGTCACCGACGTATTCCGGCATCGCGCAGGTGTCGGGCAACGAGTTCTCGCTGCTGAGTGATGGCAGCCAGGCGTTCACGGACCTGGATGGCGACTACGACGTGTGGCTGCCCAACTTCGACTTCAAAATCGATCTGACCAACGACCTGGTGGGCCGGTTCTCGTTGTCGAAGACGATCACGAGGCCCGACTACAGCGACATTCAAGGCGGGCAGACGTTGGATCAACTCGTTCGCGTGGGTGGCGGCAACGGCAGCCGCGGTAATCCCGCGCTCGAACCGATGGAGTCGAAAAACTTCGACATATCGCTTGAGTGGTACTACGGCGAGGACAGCTACGTATCTGTTGGTTTCTTCTACAAGGACGTTAAGAACTTCATCGGTACAACCGAAGTCGTAGAGAATGCATTCAACCTAGCCCACCCCGCATTTGGGCCGCTATATGACGATGCCCGCGCGGCGACAGGATCATCTGACTCTGGCGTGCTGTATAACTGGATTCTGACCAATCGCGCCGATGCGGAGGGCGTCGACGCAGCGGCCGGAACGATTGCCGGTGTTGATGGACGCGACGGTGCGGCGCCGTTCAGCCTGATCGTCCCGGACAACTCCGAAAAAGTTGAGGTAGATGGCTGGGAGTTCAATATTCAGCACAACTTCGGCGACACGGGCTTCGGATTGATCGCAAACTACACACTGGTGGATTCGGATACCGAATTCGACAACTTTGCGGCTACCGATCAGTTTGCTATCTACGGGCTGAGCGATTCGGCCAATGTGATCGCCTTCTATGAGAAACACGGGATCGGTGTGCGTTTAGCCTATAACTGGCGCGACGATTTTCTTGCCGGAGAAGGCCAAGTAAACGTGGGTCCGCTGCCTCCGACCTATACCGGGGAGTATCAGCAGCTCGACCTGAGCGCCAGCTACTGGTTCAACGACTACGCGCAGGTGTTTGTGGACGTGCTCAACCTGACGAACGAAACCACACACGTGTATGGACGCGACACGGCGCAGACGCTCTTCGCGGCGCAGCTGGGTACACGCTACAACGTGGGTTTCCGATACAAGTTTTGAGTCGTACAGAGTAAACAAGGCTGCCTTCGGGCAGCCTTTTTTTTCGGAGTGCCTTGCCGGGTGTTTCTCGGGATGTCAATGTAGACTGCGATGACGGACACGGGGCGACATGTAGTAGTGGTTGGCGGCGGCACCGCCGGCTGGTTGACGGCCTGCATTCTTGCGGCCGTTCGCAGATCAGTTGGGGACTCGGAAACCCGCGTTACGCTGATCGAGTCACCGGACATCGCAACGATCGGAGTTGGAGAAGGCACCTGGCCTTCCATGCGCGCAACGCTCCAACGCATCGGCATGTCTGAGGCAGAATTTCTGCGCTGCGCGGATGCGAGTTTCAAGCAGGGCACACGGTTCGTTGGCTGGACCGCGAAGAACGATCCGGATGTGTACGACCACCCGTTCAGCTTTCCGGCGGACTATGCGGCCGTAAATCTCGCGCCGTTCTGGTTGGCCCAACAGACAGCGCAGTCGTTCTCCTCCTTCGTCTCCCCGCAGTCCGATCTGATCGACCGTTCGCTGGCTCCGAAACGGGTGGACACGCCCGAGTACGCGTTCGCGGTCAACTACGCGTACCACTTGGATGCTGGGCGGTTTGCGTCGTTGTTATGTACGCATGGCGTGGAACGCTTGCACGTGCGCCACGTTCGCGCAAATGTGACGCGCGTGCAAGGTCGTGAGGATGGCGACATTGATCGGTTGAATCTGGATAACGGCGAGACCATCTCCGCGGATCTGTTCGTGGATTGTACGGGTCAACGTGGGCTGCTGATTGACGGGCACTGCGGGGTTCCGTACGTGCCTGCGCACGACGTACTGTTCAACGACTCGGCGATCGCTGTTCAGATCCCGCACAAGGAAGCCGATGCGGCCGTGGCGTCAGCGACGACAAGCACCGCCACATCGATCGGCTGGATCTGGGACATCGCGCTGCCGTCACGGCGTGGTTTGGGTCACGTGTTCTCGTCGCGCCACGGCACAGCGGAAGAGGCGCGTGCGATTCTCCGAAACTACGCGCGCGTAGACGCGGCGCTTGCCGACGAACTGGTGGGCGATGATCAGTATCGCCAGTTGCAGTTTCACCCGGGGTATCGGGAGCGATTCTGGGCCAACAACTGCGTTGCGGTCGGCATGTCCGCAGGTTTCATAGAGCCGCTGGAAGCATCGGCGATCGCATTGATTGAGCAGTCAGCCACGATCGTTGCACAGAACCTTCCGCACGATCGCACGATCATGGATGCGGTGGCGCGACGGTTCAACGAGAAACTGGGGTACCACTGGAAGCGCATCATTGAGTTTCTGAAGCTGCATTACGTATTGAGCCACCGCGAGGAGCCGTACTGGCGGGATCATAGGGATCGCAAAACCTGGCCCGCATCCCTCGACGACAAGATGACGCTTTGGCGCCAGCAGTCGCCGTATCATGCAGATGCGCCCATGCTCGACGAGTTGTTTCCATCGGCCAGCTATCAATATGTGCTTTACGGGTCCGGGTTTCGACCGGACCTCCCAGTCCGCGTGAACGCAGCCGAACGCCTTCGAGCCGAGAAAGCGCTGGCACGGGCTCGCGAAATGCGGGAAACGCTCCTGCAAACTCTGCCAACCAATCGCGGACTGCTCGATGCATGGTCCAATCGTGCGTCCCTCGGGGAGCAGTGCGCGTGAACGCTCACAAGCCCAAGCTCGAGCTACTGAACAACGTAGATCATGCGGCGGTTCGTGTGATTACGGAGCGCGGCGCGCGTTTCGGCGATCGCGTGCAGCAGGTAATGACCTTTCCGTTCGAGTTCCGCAACGTTCAGGCGTGCTATCCGATCTTCTTCCAGACGGACCGTCAGGGCGACTACTATCCGATCGCGCTGATGGGATTCGAAGAGGGAGAGAACCTCTTTCTGGACGAGCCGGGATGGAGAGCGCCGTACATTCCCGCAATGCTGTGCAGGGAACCGTTCGTTATTGCGTTGAAAGACGCACACGCGGAATCTCGAGGCACTGTGGACGTGCGCCTGCTGTCGTTGGATGTCGCGCATCCGCGCGTGAGTTTCGAGCAGGGCGAGTTTCTATTCGAGCCACTTGGCGGTCGGTCGTCGTTTCTGGAGGATCAAGCGCAGTTGCTGGAACGCATGCATGATGGTCTGGAGCATTGTCGGGCGTTCGTGCAGGCATTGCGTTCTCACGATCTGATCGAAGCCGTCACGATGGACATCACGCTGAACGACGGGTCACGAAATCAACTCGTCGGTTTGAGTTCGATCGACGAAGAAAGGATTCAGGATCTTCCCGGGACGGTGCTCGAGGAGTTCAACCAGGCGGGCTTCCTCGCGCCACTGTTCATGGTGGTGGCTTCGCTGTCCAACGTGGCTACATTGATCGAGCTCAAGAATGCGGCAGTGGAAGCGCACGGCGATGCGGGGGATTGATGCACTCGACATTGATCCGGGCACGCCGCTGCCTCGCCACGTTCATGAATCCCCGGTTCCGCTCCTGCTTTCCGGATACGTCGCCCACTGGCCGGCGATCGCTGCGTGCGGTGAGGCAGCCGCATCGGCGGAGTACCTGGCGCAATTCGCGTCCGATCGTCCGCTCACGGTTTATGTGGGTGGCCCGGAGATCGAAGGCCGATTTTTCTACAACCAGGAATGCACCGGCTTCAACTTCCGAAGCGGCAAAGCAACGCTGCAGCAAGTGTTGGCGAAGCTCAATGAACCGGAGCGTAATGATGGCATTGAGTCGATCTACGTAGGCTCCACGCCCGTAGATCAGTGGTTGCCCGGATTTCGCGAGCGCAATGACGTCGTACTTCCACAGAACGATGCGCTGGCAAGCTTCTGGCTGGGGAACCGCACGGTCGTTTCGGCGCACTTCGACTTCCCGGACAATTTAGCTTGCGTCGTTGCGGGACGCCGGCGGTTTACGCTGTTTCCGCCGGAGCAGCTGGCCAACCTGTACATAGGTCCTATTGATCGCACACCGTCCGGACAGGCGATCAGCATGGTCGATTTCGCCGCTCCCGACTTTGAACGATTTCCGCGTTTCCGGGACGCGCTTGCGCACGCGCAGACAGCAGTCCTCGAACCGGGCGATGCGATCTTCATTCCCAGCATGTGGTGGCATCACGTTGCGGCCTCGCAATCGTTCAACCTGTTGGTGAACTACTGGTGGTGCTCGACGCCTTCCGTTATGGGCGCGCCGTCGGCGGTGCTCAATCACGCAATCATGGCGTTGCGGGATCTTCCCGAGCGGCAGCGCGACGCCTGGAAGCGACTGTTTGATTATTATGTATTCGAGCCCGAAGCCACGAACTTCGAACACATTCCGCCGCCCGGGCGCGGTGTGTTGGGGGCGCTCGATGAGACGATGCTTCGACGTATGCGTGCGGATTTGTTGAATCGTTTGAATCAGTGACGCAGCGGACACATTGGAGGTTTACGTGGAACGACAGACTGTTAAAAGACTGGTAATCGCGGGCGGCGGCACGGCAGGCTGGATGGCCGCTGCTTCCTTCGCGAAAACGATCGGAAAGACGCTGGACATCGTACTCGTAGAGTCCAACGTGATCGGTACCGTGGGTGTCGGCGAAGCGACGATACCTACGCTGCTGACGTTGCACGACATTTTGAAGATAAAGGAACAGGATTTTCTGAAGGCGGTTCAAGGCACCTTCAAGCTTGGAATCTCGTTCGAAAACTGGCGCGACGTGGGTAAGGATTACATTCACTCGTTCGGCTGGACGGGGAAAGACAGTTGGGCGGCCGGTTTCCAGCACTTCTGGCTGAAGGGGATGAAGCGGGGTATCAGTCGGGAGTTCGGCGAGTACTGCAACGAATGGCTTGCGGCGAAGCGCAACCGGTTCGCGGTACTGCCGAATCAAAACCTCAACTACGCGTATCACTTCGATGCGTCGTTGTACGCAAAATTTCTGCGCGGTTTGGCCGAAGAGCATGGTGTGGTGCGCCAGGAAGGCAAAATCGTGGATGTGGAGCAGGATGCCGCGAGTGGCTTCATCACCGGTATCCGACTGGATTCGGGACAGTTGATCGAAGGCGATCTGTTCATCGATTGCACGGGATTCCGGGGCCTGTTGATAGAGCAGACGCTCGAATCTGGTTACGAAGACTGGACACACTGGTTGCCGTGTAACAGCGCCGTGGCGGTGCAAACGGCTTCGGTGGCGCCGCCCATTCCCTACACGCGCTCGATTGCACGCGGGGCAGGCTGGCAGTGGCGCATTCCGTTGCAGCACCGGGTTGGCAATGGTGTTGTATTCAGTGACGGGCACTGGTCGGACGACGAGGCGGTGGCGCGCCTGCTCGGTAATGTCGAGGGGGAGGTGCTCACCGAGCCGCGCGTCATCAAGTTCAAGAGTGGTCAGCGCCGACGTCACTGGCACAAGAATTGTGTGGCCATGGGACTTTCGTCCGGGTTTATCGAGCCGCTTGAATCCACGAGTATCCACCTGATCCAACGCAGCATCATCCGGCTGATGCAGATGTTTCCCTACGACGGAATTCGCCAGCCGGACATTGACGAGTTCAACAATCAGATGAACTTCGAGATCGTCAACGTCCGGGATTTTATTGTGCTGCACTATCATGTAACCGAACGCAGCGACACACCGTTCTGGGATCACTGCCGAACGATGAACATTCCGGAGTCGCTCAAACACCGCATTGAGTTGTTTCGCCAGTCGGGCCGGGTGTTCAAGGTACCGACCGAACTGTTCGGCGAGAATTCGTGGATTCAGGTCATGATGGGTCAGGGTCTGGTGCCGGAGCAGTATCACCCGATCGTGAACATGATGTCTGACGAAGAGCTCGAACGGTTTCTAACCGGAATTCATGGATCGGTGGAAAAGCTCGTGAATCAGCTGCCGGAACACCAGCGGTTCATAGACCACTACTGCAGGGCGTGAAACGGTATCATGGCGTCGATGTCCGGAACTCGAGTGTGATGACATGTCCGAAGTGAAAAAGCAGACGATCACCAAGAACTCCATCAACAACGAACCGATCGACAACGAACCGATCGACAACGAACCGATCGACAAAGAAGCGCTGCGCGAGAAATATGCCCGGGAGCGCGACAAGCGCCTCCGTGCAGATGGAAATGACCAGTACGTGCAGATTGCCGGCCATTTCGACCACTACCTCAATGACCCTTACATGCCGGTGCAGAGTCGAGAGCCCGTGTCGGATCACGTGATGTTCACGTTCATTGGCGGCGGGTTCTCGGGACTGACGACCGGTGCGCGGCTGGTCGAAGCCGGAGTTGAAAACGTTCGGATCGTTGAGAAAGCCGGCGATTTCGGCGGCACCTGGTACTGGAACCGCTATCCGGGTGCGCAGTGCGACACCGCGTCGTTCGTATACCTTCCTTTACTGGAGGAAACCGGTCACATGCCGTCGGAAAAGTACGTGCATGCGCCCGAGATTCTGGAGCACTGCCGGCGCATCGGGCGGCAATACGGTTTGTACGAAAACGCGCTGTTCCACACGCAGGTAACGGACCTGGCGTGGGATCAAGGCGCGCAGGTGTGGACGGTGCGTACCAATCGCGGCGACCGGTTCACCAGCAGGTACGTCGGCACGGCGCCGGGGCCGCTGCACGTACCCAAGTTGCCGGGCATCCCGGGGATTGACGCGTTCGAAGGCCATAGCTTCCACACCAGCCGCTGGGACTATGAATACACTGGTGGCGATCCGCTGGGCGCACCGCTGGACAAACTAAGCGACAAGCGCGTGGCGATCATTGGTACCGGAGCCACGGCGGTGCAGTGCATCCCGCACCTCGCACGCGCGTGCCAGCGGTTATATGTCTGTCAGCGCACGCCTTCCTCTGTGGATGTACGGGACAATCACCCGATCGACCCGGAATGGTTCGAAACCATTGCGACCCCCGGCTGGCAGAAGCGCTGGCTCGAGAACTTTACCGCCAATCAGACCGGTCAGGCCGCAACGGAAGACCTGGTGCAGGACGGCTGGACCGATCTGGCGAAGCGCGTGCGGGCGAAAATTTCGCAGCTGCCGCCCGAGAAGATGACGGTCGAGAACATGATGGCGGCGTACGAGGACTCGGACTTCGAAAAGATGGAAGAGATCCGCCGGCGGGTAAACAGTGTCGTGTCAGACCAGACAACCGCCGAGCAGCTGAAAGCCTGGTACCAGCAGTTGTGCAAACGGCCGTGCTTTCATGACGACTACCTGAACGCATTCAATGAGCCTGCCTGCACGTTGCTGGACACCGACGGCAAGGGTGTGGAGCAAATTACTACCCGCGGAGTTGTCGTAGCGGGAGAGGAACACGAGGTGGATTGCATTATCTATGCATCCGGATTCGAGGTCGGTACGCCGTTCGAGCGGCGCTCCGGTTTCGACGCCGCGGGGCGCGACGGAATGAAGTTGTCCGACTACTGGTCCCGTGGAATGCGCAGTAAGCACGGTACCCACGTGCACGGCTTTCCCAACCTCTTCCTGGTGCAGGCGGCGCAGGGTGCGAACCTCATCTCCAACTACCCGCACAATCTGACGGAAGCCGGAACGACAATCGCGGCACTGGTCGCACACGCCGAAAAACACGGCTGTAGCGAGATCGAAGTAACACGAGAGGCGGAGGACGCGTGGCTCGAGCTGCTGTCGCAGGCGCCGCCGATGTTAATCGGCTCCACACAATGCACACCCGGCTACTACAACAACGAAGGCAAAGGTTGGGACGCGGAAGGTACCAGCGTCGTCACCAACGGCGGCTATCCTGCGGGTGCGCTCGCGTACTTCAAGTACCTGGACGAATGGCGCAGCACAGGCGAGTTCGACGGAATCACGTTCCGTTGACGTAAGCGTTCCGTTGCCCCGCGGCGAAGCCGCCGGGTTCTGATGGCACTCAATCTCCGGTGTCTGCTTCGTGTTGTATCAATGGTATTCATTGGGTCCTACTAGCCTGTACAGATGGTTGTCGCAGGCACTCCTGCGGTATCGTCAGTTGCCTTTGCGTGAACCTGCAAACATGTAATTGTGAGCAACCGAATGGGTACTATTAAAGGCAACCGGCCGTTGCGCGCCGCGGCCGTGCCGTCGCTCATGCGTGCCGTCGCCCACGGGAGTACAAATGCGTTCAGGTTCCAGCTCATCAGTGCATAGCCGCCACCCGGGCAGCTTTCCGGAAACGCAGTGGTCGATCATTGTAGGGTTGGCGTCGGAAACGCCCGAACGCCGGAAAGCGCTGTCGCGGCTCTGTGGCAGTTATTTCTATCCCGTCTTTGCGTTTTTGAAGCAATCCGGAAGCAGCGATGCAGACGCGTACGCGTACGCGCAAGGGTTTTTCGAGCAGGTGCTTGCAGGCGTGCATGAGCGACCGGAGGACATGAGCTTTCGCGTGTTTCTGCTGACGCGCCTTGCAGACTTCGCGGGGGAACCGGTACGCGGAGACATCGACCTCCCTGGTGTGCCGGACGACTATCAGGCACTCGCCGATCGCTTTCGAGGTGAGGCTGATCGTTCCGACAGCCCGGAAGGGGCCTTCGAACGGCGTTTTGCGCAGGAAGTGGTTGTGCGAGCTTTGCGTAAACTTCGAATAGAAGCAGAGGCCAACCAGCGGGTCGAGCTGTTCGATGGACTGATCGAGTACCTCACCCGGGATCCAACAGCGGAAGAGAGGGGCGATCTGTCGAGGAGGTTCGGTATGTCGGGGCTTGCGCTCACGATTGCGCTGAAACGATTGCGTGCGCGGTATGCCGAACTGAGCAATCGGGAACTGTCGAATACTGTGGTGGATCCCGGTGCGTTGGCCGAAGAGCGTTTGACCATACACAACATCCTTGGCGCGTCGGATGACTGACGATTCGATCGGTGTCGAATCGATCATTCTCCGTCAGGCGGGCGCGCTCGCCGATCTGGCATTCGGACTCGAAAGAAACGGCGCCGATTCCCGCCGGCCGCTGGGGGATCAACCGCTGGCGTTCCTGGATCCGAGTGATCTGGATCTGGATCTGAGCGACCCCGAGCAGCGGACATTCGGCGACTACGAATTGCTGGCCAAACTCGGACAGGGTGGCATGGGGGTTGTCTACCGGGCGAAGCAGCCTTCGTTGCAACGCGAGGTTGCGCTGAAGCTGCTGGCAGCCGGTCCCTGGTCTTCGGACGAGTTCATCAAGCGGTTTCGCCGGGAAGCGCGTGCCGCGGCCAGTCTGCAGCATCCTAACATCGTCACGGTGTTCGACATTGGCGAGCAAGACGAGCTGAACTTTTTCACGATGCGCCTGGTGGAAGGCCCGACGCTCGCAGAGTACCTGGATGCGCAACCGGAGATGCGCGAGCCGCGTAACGTCGCATCGATCGTGCGTACGGTGGCTGACGCGGTCGACTATGCGCATCGGCTGGGCGTTCTACACCTGGATATAAAGCCCAGCAATGTGCTGATGGACGAGCGCGGCGAGCCGCTGGTTGCCGATTTCGGGCTGGCCCGACAGCTGGGTGTGTCCATGGAGATCGACAACGATGAGGTCGCTGGCACACCGGGCTACATGGCACCCGAGCAGGTGCGGCTGGACGATGCGCGGTTGTCTCCGGCGACCGACGTTTACGGCATCGGGGCGCTGCTCTACGAATGCCTGGTGGACGCCCCACCGTTTGAAGGTACGAGCGTTCAGGAGACGATCGACCGGGTGCAATCAGCGCCGCTCACACCGGTGCGCAACCGCGATGCTCGGGTACCCAAGGACCTGGCGGCGATCTGCGAACGCTGTCTCCAACGCGATCCAACGCGACGCTATCTGAGTGCGCGATCGTTGGCGGACGACCTCGGCCGTTTTATCGAAGATCGTCCGGTAAAGGCCCGGCCGCTGAACGGTCTGCAGCGGGTGGGGCACTGGGTGCGCCGCGAACCGCGAGCCGCGCTCGCCGCGGCGCTGGCCTTCGTTACACTCCTGGTCGGTTTCGCAGCCACGTCGGTGCAATGGCTGCGCGCGGAGAGCAGCGGCGAAACCGTGCGCAACCTGCTATGGGAGAGCCGGCGCGATGCGTCCCTCGACCTGGTAGCGTCGGGCCGCGGGTTTGAGGCGATGCAACTTCTGGCCCTCAATCGCGTAGAGCAGGAGCACGATGGCGTAGTCGACCAACGCGATGCGCGACGAATCGGCATGTTGCAGCACGCAGCGCCGACGCTGCTCATTCGTCGCAAACTCGCGCCCGGCGCGGTTGCGACGGCATTGAGTCCCAATGGCGAGGTGCTGGTGGTTGGCTCTGCTGACGCGATGATCCGTTGGTATTCGGCGGACACGCTCGCGCCCCTCGGTCAACTGGATCTTTCGCGCGCACCGGGTGTGGCGGCGGGGCAGACGCCTGCATTGATACGTTTCGTGGACACGCACACGGTGCTCGTGAATTTTTCGGCGCTCGAGTGGTTGATCAAGCCATCGGGTGCGATGGTGATGATGGACATCGCGGACGGCCGAGTAGTCGAACCACCGGCGGAGTTTCGCGATCTTGCCGACGTTTCATACAGCGCGGACGGCAGGTACGCGCTGCTGCGCGCAGACCGGGAAGGTAAGGATCAGGGGCTCGTGCAGCTCTGGCAGGTCGATCCGTGGCGTCCATTGTCCGAACGGGTGCTTGGGCCCAGGTACGCCCACATCAACTGGTTACCGCTTCCCAGCCAACCGCGGTTGGCGTCGGTTTATCCGACCATGCAACCCGTAAGGCTGTGGGGCAGATCGCTTGAACGGATGATTGCTAGTGTGGGCCGACCGGATGTCCACGCATTCAGCGCTTGGTCTGCCAGCGGCGATGGCAAGTTGCTGGCCTTGGGGGACATTGGCGGGCGTATCCGCCTCGTCGACGCGGAGACGGGTGGGGTGCACGTTCTGCCTGCCGCCGCAGCGGAAAGCATTACCTGGATTGGGTTCAGCGAGGACAATTCGCTAGTGGCCGCAGGCGCGCAGGACGGTACCGTTCTCGTATTCGATGCAACTACCCGAACCTCGCTCGGGGGCGCAATCTCGCACGATTTTCCGATCACACGGGTTGAGGTGCGCGCGCGCGAACGCGTGTTGCTGGCTGTGGGACAACGGGAATCGACACTGTGGCGATTGCCGGTCAGCAGCACGTACCCGCGTGACGCCACGCGCGTGCCGATTGCACCCACGCCCCTGCACACGCAGAACGCGGAACACGCGCTCAGTTGGGCGCCGGCCGTAGGCTTGATGGCGACCTCGGAGAGCGATGGGACGACGAGCCTGTGGCGACTGCCGGATTCAAACATGATCCCCGGCAGGGTCGCGCGTCAGCTGTCGGAGCAGCTGGTATTCGACGGCACACGTGTCGTGCAGGTGCTCGATAAGCGTGTGCGGATCGTGGCGGCTGGTGACGGCACGCCGCTGAGCGATTGGGTGGTTATGCCCCAACCGCCCGGATTTGCGGAAGTGCGAGGCGACCTTCTGGCCGTGACCTCCGGGACGGATCTCTTCTTCTATCGTGTGCAGGGTGAGCGGCTGTCGCTCGCACGTCAGCTTGCACTTCCCGCATCGCCGCAGCGGCTCGCGTTGGGACCGGCGATGCGACGCGTGGTGGTCACGTTCGGAACCTCGACCCGCGGCTACTTCGAAGAGCGCCTCCAGGTCTACGAACTGGCGGACGATCCTGCCGACGCTGGCGAAAAACGTCCGGTTGAAGTAACGCTTCCGGCACCGCTCCGGGCACTCGCATTCGCATCCGGCGGCGACCGGTTGCTGGTGTTCGGCACCAACCCGGAACGTATCGACGTCTTCGATGCGGCAACGCTCGAGCATCAGGCGCGTCTTTTCTCGGACGATGGATACCACCTGTCCAGTTTCGCGGGCGTTGACGGGGGCGTGCTGTACAGCCAATTCTCGAGCGAGCGTGGGCATGACGAGATCCTACGCTGGAACGATTCTGAAGACACTGCCCAACCGATTGCCAACGTGGGCGAAGCGGGCATTGGTGCCGTGGCACGCGTGGGGAACCGTACGCTCGCGCTGGGGGCCACCAGTGACTTCCTGTTTTCGGGCGAGGGTAGTGCGGTTCGACTGCCGCGGCGTTTCTCCGGCCGGCCGGTGCGCGCGCATGCGGTCAGTGGCGACGGGCGCCTGTTCGCGCGCGCTTCACGCTACGAAGCACAGGTCTACGACGCGCGTGGCACATTGATGGGCCAGGTGCTGTCCGCTGAGATCCCTGGCAACGACACGATTGCTCAGCTCGCGTTTGCACCCGACGGCGCGGGATTGCTCGCGCGCACGGCGCGTGGTCGATTGCTGCACTGGGATATTGCGCCCGAACGCGACCAACCTGAGCGAACACTTGCACGGCTGAAGCGCGTGATCGACCCGGGCGCGGGCGTTGACCGTGGCTTGTTTGACGATCCGGGTGCCTGGGTGCTTGGGGTGGAGGACCGTCGCACTGACTTCGGACAACTTCCCAGTCGCGCAAGGATTCCCGCCCGGGACGCCGCCGCCAGCCGTTGGCTCGTAAACATGGAACCGTGGTTTGGCCTTACGCCGGATGGGGGCCTGCATGAGATCAGCGATACCTTGGTAGACATGACCGGAATGCCGACGGGTGTGCAGAAGATCGATGGCACGGTCTACGACATTCGCGGCGCAGTTATTGGCGGCATCGGCGCGGAGGCGCTTCAATACACTCAATTCGGATTACAGTTTGATGTGGACGCACGGATATCGGCGGTGCACATGTTGATGTACGCCCGTCAGTACGTCCCCACATCCGCGATCGAACGCTATTTCACACTAACGTTCCACTATGCGGACGACAGTCGTGCCGATGTAGAGGTGAGAACGCAGGAACACGTCCCCGGCTGGACCGGTGACGATGCGCCGGTGCCGATCGGCTGGGTGTTAACCACCGTCGCCAGCTACTTCTGGGACGGTTTCCAGGTGCCGATCAGCAACCCGCGCCTGGCGAACCCGCACCCCGAGCGGAAGGTAGAAAGCGTAGAACTCGATTGGCGAGAAGGGCGCGGAATCCCGCCCGTGATTTTCGGAATCACGCTGGAACCGGAGATTTGACTCGGACGCCGTAATCGAGTTGCGGGATTCCGGTACGGTTCTATACTTGGGTGGTCGTGGCAGTGAGCGTGCGACGCCCGGGCAGATGCACAGCACACCTCTGGTGCTGTGCAGGACGTACCGTGCAAGCGAGGGAGTGATATGAGCGCATTCTGGAATCCAATTGCCGCCTGCGGGTTGATCGTCGCGGTGCTGGGCCTGGCCATGCCGGCCGATGTGTACGCGTGCGGCGAAAGCAAATTCCGTGCGGGTCACGGACTGAAATACCAATCATATAAGGCCGAGGTGCCAGGGACCGTGCTGGTGTACTCCTCCGCCGAAGGTCGGTTGGCGCCACGCGCGCTGCGCAAAGCCGGTCACCGGGTGGTTACCGTGGAATCGGAATCCGAGTTTCACGCGGCATTGGCCGGCGATACGTTCGACGTGGTGATCGTGCCGTACGCGCGTGCCGACATCGCGGATGGCGTGCAGGCCGTGCAACGTAACGCAGTGGTGGTTCCGGTCGTACGCGGGCGCAACGACATTGCTGCAGCGGAATCCAAGTACGGTTCGGCCATCAGCAGCGTGTCGGGTACCCGGGAAATCATCGGGCTTGTGAACGCGCTCGTTCAAGACGCCGTTTAGTCACCCATGTTTAACGTAGATCGACTCCGCGTTGCGGGTGCAGGATTGGTGTGTCTGTTGATCACGCCCTTCGCGTCGGCCGAGCCGGGATCGCGCGGCCATGTATCGCTTGAATATCAGTTTGTGGAACAGAAGTCATTCTATTTGAGTGACGGTGACACAAAAGTGGATCTCGGCAAAATCACCGCGCACACGGTGCAACTCGATGTGGCGTACAACCTGAACGAGCGGTGGACAGTTAGCGTCGGCGTGCCGTGGGTGATGAAGAAGTACGATGGTCCGCTGGACATCCATAACCACCAGTTGCTGGATTTTCCCCGGGATCGGAAGAACCGGGATGACGGCAGCTACTACCGGAAGTTCGGCAACTACGAGATAGGCGCGTTCCGGCACTTTCAATATCGCGACTATTCGATTACGCCGCTGGTGCTGTTAGAGATTCCCAGCAACCCGTACACGTATTTCGCGCTGTCGGCACCGGGCGATGGCTTAAAGAAAATGTCGCTCGGGCTTCAGGTCAGCGCACCGATCGGCTTGAGCAACTTCTACACGCGCGGCGAATACATGTATACGTTCGTAGAGGAAGCGCCGGGCAGTGTGAACGTAGACCACCACCGGTTTCAGGGCGAACTGGGATACTTCGTAAACCCGCGTTGGAGCCTGCGCGCGTTCGCGCTCGGCCGTGTCGGCAACGGCCTCGACTTTCCGGAAGACTATCCGAATTTCACGGACGAGGTGTGGTACGAACACGACAAGACGATGTCGCACGAGTTCGTAAACCTGGGTCTTGGGCTCACCTGCCAGTTGAACTCGAAGTACAGCGTGTCCACATGGACGCAGCGTATGGTGTGGGGCCGCAATTCCAATACTAACGACACCGCGTTGTACGTGCAGGTGGGCTTTTCGTTTTAGCGTGAGAGCTCAACCTAGCGCTGCTCTGCTTCGATACGTGCAATAACGGCGGGGTGGCGCTGCATTGCAGCCTTCAGGCCCTTGATGATTGCGCCGCGATAGCTTTGCTTCAGCGTCGCCTGCCCGGGCGTGTCCGCAGCGGCGAGCGTTACCGCGCTGAACTGTTCCAGGTAGTAGCGCAGGTGGAACAGCGTGGAGTACTGATTCTCGATTTCGTCGGCCAGTTCGAAGCCGATGATCTCGGGCAGGTCGCCGGATGCTACCGCCGTTTCCCATGCGATGGTGCTGATGTAGAAATTTACACCGCCGGACGCCTGTTCGAACGCGGGCAGCGCGGCTTTCATCGCATTGTAGCCGTCGAGCAGTTCCTGGGAGATGTTGCGCAATACGATTTCGGCGCGTTTTCGTTTTCGGAAAAGCTCTGCACGTCGATTGGCAAAGAGCGCGCCGACACCGCCTACCGCTACCCCGACGAGCGTGGCGATCAGTTCGGGCAGGGCTTCTACGAGAATTGACATGCGTCAACCCAGAGAGTGTTTCAGTGCATCGAGTTCCATTTGAAACGCCTCTTCGGATGCGACGGTTTCACGCAGTTCCTCCAGTACGATCTCGCGCAGGCGCTTGCGCAACCGGTGCATGGCTACCGCAATGGTGTTACGTCGCATCTGTAGCGCTTCGACGAGTACGTCGTAGTCGTCGCTGTCCGGTGGATCGGCCAGGTAGCGGCGAAGATGGCGAAAGAGGTCTCCGCGACCGTTCGCGACGGCTTCTTCCTGCAAGCGGTGTAGCGCGCGGGACAGCAGTATGGCCACGAAATCTCGATCGAATGCGGCTTCCGGCGAGTCGCTGCTGCTCGATTGGTCGTCGTACGACTCGTGCCGGTGCGTTCCGCCGCGTTTCTGCGCCGATGCCTTCTCTATTTCGTTCAGGTAGAAGTGCTTCACAGACGTGATCAGAAACGTTCGAAAACGCCCTCGCGTAGGATCGGCCCGGTCGAGCGCTTTGTTCTCGAGAATCCTCGCGAAGAACGCGTGGGCGTAATCTTCGGCTACATCCCGTGTTAGGTTCTGGCGCACAAACCAGGCAACAATAGCGGGTCTATAGGTCGTGCACAGCGTCTCCATCGCGGCACTGTCGCGCCCCGCGCGCTGAACGATGCTCCATTGTGTGTCTGCGAATTGACTCAAGTGGTATCTTCAGCTGTTGCCGTGCTGCAGGGTATTGCCCTGCGCGCCGTTGCACAAACGTGTGGTTGGTTGCCTGCTACGGTGCGGGCCGCCCCTTGCACCTCGGAGGCGGGCAGCTGTCCCGTTTGCAGGGCACGGGCTCGCAGGGAACAGCATCGTCGAGATCGATCAGAAACGCTTCGAACTCGCCGCTCGCGTTGGTACCGAAACCCGCAATCTTCGTTCCATCATCGGAGATGGCTGTAGCCTGTTGCAGTTGCCAGCCCTCCAGCCCGGTTACCTGCTCTGCGATCAGCGTATCGCGCAGAGAACGCATCCCGTGCACCGGATCCCAGATGAACGCCTCTTCGCCATCCGGCCCCACACCGACGCCTACAACGATGTGACCGCTGTTGGATACGTCCCAAGCGCGGCTGTTGCTCGCCCCGTGCGGCAGGTTGCCAAGGCGTTCAACGCTTCGGCGCTTGCCCGTCCAGCGTGTAGCCGTCGTACCGGCGGCGTCTCGGGACCAGCCCACAATTGTGGATCCATCTGCGGATACGCCGAGGGCGGACGATGACAATTCGAATTCGTCCAAACGCGGAAGGGGTAGCAGACCGCCTGAGCGCGACCAAACAATGGCGCGCGACGACTGAGTGTCGGATGAACTCCAGCCGACGGCCAGATTGCCGCGGCCGGAGATCGCCCAGAGCTCGCTCAGTCGCCCGCCGATGAGGGTTCCGAGCCCCTCGGGCGAGGTGTCGTTCCAGAGTGCGGCTTCGGTGTCGTAGGCGGTGGAACTGCCTGCACCCACCGCGGGACCGCCGTCGGCTGACACGTCCCTAGCAATGCTGAATGGTCCACCGCCATCGAGGTCGCCGATTCCTTCCATGCTGGACGCGCGTGTCCATCGAAAGGCTTCCTGGCCCAGGAAGTTCACCGTTGAACCGCCCGCGATGACACTGCCGTCAGCAGATGCTCCCCAGGCGATGCTGCTTGCGCCCAGATCGTTGCTGAGAATTCCCAATCCTTCCATGCCGCTGTCCGCGTCCCACCGGAACGCCTCGAAGCGCGAGGCGTTGTAGCTACTCCCGACGATGACAGCGCCGTCTGCACTGATTCCCCAAGCTTGGCTGCTCCCACCTAGTGAACCCAGCGGCTGAAATCTGGGTTCGGCGTGTACGAGCGTGCTGGTGACAAGCGCCAGCGTGATCGCGCCGAATAATGTGGAATGGTGTACACGTCTGAACCGCGTTCGGTTGAATCGCATATCGCAAAATCTCTCACAAACAAGCAATCGCCTATGATCCACGATGCAACAGACGCGACTGTTTCGCGGTTGTAAGAGGGTTGTGGTTGATCTGGGCTACCGGTGTGTGCGTCCGCGCGGAATCTACTTGCACGTAACAGTTGGTGTGTGATCCGATAGTAGTGTGTGGAGATTCGCAACAGACGGGGATAGCCCGCTTTGCCCTGCATTCCAGTAGTAGCAGTTTCCGGCTGATCGGGCCTTCCCTGCCATCGGGGAGAGCTTATGGCTACGTCCAGGATCCGTCAGCGTGCGCTGTGGTGGCGCGCTTTCTTTGTTTTGTCTTCTATTCTTGTCGTAACCTGGCCGGCAACCGCGGCGGAGATCGAGGAGATTGTTGTCACGGCGCGTGCAACCGAAGAGTCGGTACGCGACATTCCTGTTGCGATCACCGCGGTCGCTGAGGAGCGCCTCAACCAGTTCGGGCTGGAAAGTTTCGAGGATCTAGAAGCCATCACGCCGCAGGTGTCGATCGGCCGCGCCACCAGCGGTAGTGGAGCCGTGATAGCAATCCGCGGGATTGGTTCGTCGCCTACGAGCATCGGCATCGAACAATCGGTTGCTGTGATTATCGACGGCGCGTACATGCCGCAGGGGCGGGTGATCAACGAGGGTTTGTTTGACACGAGTCAGGTCGCGGTGCTGAAAGGACCGCAGGCGCTTTACTTCGGTAAGAACGCAACCGCGGGCGTTATCTCGATCATGACGAACAACCCCGGCGACGAAGTGGAGGTGATTGGGCGAATCAATCACGAATTTGAAAGCGAAGACACCACTTATGAAGGCGTCTTTTCCTTCCCGGTGAACGACAAGCTGGGGTTGCGCCTGGCGGTACAGGCATCGCAGATGGACGAGGGATGGATTACCAACAGCGCGACGGGTCCGGACGTGTACGCTACGTTCGACGCGGCAACGGGTGCAACCAATCTTTGGGACAACCCGGTAGCGGAAGATTTCCTGCCGCAGGAAGAGATGCTGTTCGCCCGGCTGACGGCGGCTGGCGACCTCACCGAACGCTTCAGCTACAACCTTAAGGCTTCTTATTCCGAGAACGAGCGCGTTTACGGCGCCGTATCTGAGCTGTTCGACTGCTCGACGTTGAACGGTACCGCGCATACGAGTCAGTTCGCGCCCGTGCAGCCGCCGGGTAGA
The DNA here is from genome assembly GCA_965216695.1 of Candidatus Azotimanducaceae bacterium. Classification (GTDB taxonomy): domain Bacteria; phylum Pseudomonadota; class Gammaproteobacteria; order Pseudomonadales; family Azotimanducaceae. Next base: position 3,084,254 of record OZ244212.1, read on the forward strand.
CAGACGCCGCTGTTCGAACCGCTGCCGCTGCCTTCGGTGGATTGTTCGTTCGACGGCGAACGTGGTCTGAACAACATACCGCCCGGGGTGGCAGCGGCCAACGAGTTGCTCGATCAGTTTGGCAATGGTGAGGGGCGCGACGAGTTCGAGTCCTGGATCGTTACCGGCAACTTTGACTGGTCGCTGGATTCGATGGACGCGCAATTGATCCTGAGCTACCAGGACCAGACCCAACAGTGGGTTGGCGATCAGGACGGCGGTGCGGTGACGTCGATCTTCGCCGCGGAGGAGAACACGTTCGAGAACTTCTCTGCAGAGGCCCGTGCAGTAACGCGCTTCGATCAGCCGGTGAATTTCGTGCTGGGAGGCTACTATCAGAGCTGGGACCGGTTCTTTGACCAGGATGTAATCTTTGCGTTTCTACCGGCGTCGGCGATTCCGACGTGCGCGGCCGGTACTGCGGGCGCGTGCGGGCCGCAGTTTTCCGGTCCGTTGGACGACCCCAACGACGAGTTCACCGCGTACAACAAGATTTCGGAAACCGACGGCGAAACAATTTCGGTATACGGTGAGATCATCTGGGACATAACCCCGCAGTGGCAGTTGACCGCGGGCGCCCGGTATCTACGCGAGACGAAGGACTCATTCTTTATTCAGCCGTTTGTGAATCCGTTCGTAACCGGCCTGTTCATCCCGTTTGACGCCAATGATCTGTTGACGCAGGCGGCCGCGGACCAGACGTTCAAGAATCTGATTCCGGAGGTGACGCTGCGCTGGGAGCCGACCGACAACGTCACGCTCTACGCGGCCTATAAGGAAGGGTTCAAGACTGGCGGTTTTTCCAACAGCGCAATCCTCAGCAATCTCTCCCCGCCATTTGTGAATGGCGCGCCGTGCATTTCCCCGCGCCTCGGAGGCACCTGCACGGCGAGCGCGGGCGATGACATCGAGTTCCGGGATTTCGTCTTCGACCCGGAGCAGAACAAAGGCGGCGAGGTGGGCATCAAGTCTGCGCTCTTCGACCGCTCTATGCTCGCGTCGTTCGAGGTGTTCTATTACAAGTTCCGGGACCTGCAGGTGGATTTCTTCAACTCGCAGCAGTTTGCGTTCGTCACGGAAAACGCTGGCGGATCGGAAACCTATGGTGCTGAGCTTCAGATCGACTGGGCCACGCCTGTAGACGGCCTCACCGTATCCGGATCGATCGGCTACCTGGAATCCAAATACACGAGCTTCGAAGCGTTCTGCTTCGTGGGGCAACGGCCCGCGGACGGTTGCGGACCGCTGCAGCCCGGACAGACGGAAACCGATCTGCGGCAGAATCTGGAAGGCAACACGCGTCCGGGCGCGCCCAAGTGGAGCGGTTATGTGGCTGCGAACTATGAACGGCCAATTTCGAACAACCTGCTGATCGGGTTCACCGGCAACGTGCAGTACCGCAGTAAAACCGGATTGAGTCCCAACGATCCGCTGGCGAGGTACAAGTCGTACACGACGCTAGATGCGAACGTGCGCGTTGGCACGCAGGATGGGCGTTGGCAGCTCGCGTTGATCGGCAAGAACCTGACGGACAAGTTGGCGATTCGCGGTGCCAACAACGTACCGGGGACCGGGGGCAACACGGGCACCGACGAGGGCTTCCGGGGCGATCTGTCCGGAAACGCAATTCGCCCGCGTCAGATCGAGCTGGAGCTTACGTACCAGTACTAACCGCGCCGGAGGTCGGACGTCGCACAACCAGGGACAGAAGCTAATCCATTACGGGTCGCAATCGTGGGTGCCGGCCCGGCGGGCTTCTACATCGTTAGCAACTTCCTCAAGCAACGGGGTCTGACGGTCGCGCTCGACATGTTCGAGCGCCTGCCTACCCCGTTCGGCCTGGTACGAGCTGGCGTCGCGCCCGACCACCAGAAAGACAAGTCGGTAACGCGTGCTTACGATCGTAGTGCGGCCCAGGCAGACTTCCGCTTCTTCGGCCATGTCGAGTTTGGCACGCATCTGCATCTCGCTGACCTTGAGCGACACTATCATCAGGTGGTGTTCACTACGGGTGCTCAAAGCGACCGGTCGCTGGGAATTCCGGGCGAAGATCTCATCGGAAGCCACGCGGCCACGGAATTCGTGGCCTGGTACAACGGTCATCCGGACTTCGCAGACCGACGGTTCGATCTGAGCGGCGACGCCGCGGCGATCGTCGGTTTGGGTAACGTTGCGGTAGACGTCGCGCGACTGCTGTGCAAAGACCCGGACGAACTCGCGCGTACAGACATTGCCGATCACGCGCTGGCCGCGCTGCGTGAGAGCTGCATTCGAACCGTTTACCTGCTGGGGCGCCGCGGGCCGGCGCAGGCTGCATTCACGCCCCCGGAGATTGCAGAGATTGGGCGTCTGCAGAACACAGACGTGGTGGTCGACGAAGCCGAAGCAGTGCTTGACCCGGCGAGTCAGGACCTGCTCGCGAAGTCTGGCGACAAGCTTGCTGCAAAGAACGTTGCGATCATTCGCGACATTGCGACCTGGCAAGCGCAAGACCGCAACAAACGCCTGGTTATCCGTTTTTTCGTTTCCCCCGTCGAACTGTTGGGTGACCCACAGGGTCGTGTGAACGCGATGCGCATCGTCAGAAACGAGCCGTTTCAGGCGAACGACGGCACGCTGAAGGCCCGTGCAACCGACGTGGAGGAGCAGTTGCCGGTCGATATCGTGTTCCGTTCGGTCGGCTATCGAGGTGTGCCGCTGCCCGGCGTGCCGTTCGACGAATCGCGCGGCATCTGTCCCAATGACCGTGGTCGCGTGCTCGGCGGGACGGGAGACCCACTGCCGGGATTGTATGTAGCGGGTTGGTTCAAACGTGGTCCGAGCGGTGTAATCGGAACCAACAAAACCGATGCGAAAGAAACGGTAGAGCGTATGGTTGAGGACGCGGCGGCGGATCGGACGCTCACGCCGTCCGACGTTCGACCCGACGCGGTCATGCAGTTGGTTCGCGACCGGCAACCGGATGCTGTGCTGTTCAGCGATTGGCGGGCGATCGATGAAATTGAGTTGGCACGCGGCGCGTCGAGTCAGCGACCCCGCGTAAAGTTCACCCGTGTGACCGACATGTTGGACATATTGGAGCGATAATCCGCAGGCTGAGACTGCGTTCAACGATGCGGGTCAGGGTTGACCGATGGGTCCGGCTAGCCTCCTTGTTTCGTGATTGATCTATAGCTCCCTGATTCTATTGGGAAAAACGTTCCCAAAGCCTTTCGTCAGGCATACCAAAAGTCTTGCCGCGTCACCTTTCGTATGTTGGGATCGTCGAGTCTTTTGGAGGGTTGCCGACTTGTTTAGTTCAGCTTGGTGGATCAGCCTCTCGTCAGCGTTGCTTGTAGCGACGCTCTCGTCGAGTGTTGCGCGTGCAGCAGATTCTACTCCTCGCCTGATCGAAGAGATCATTGTTTCTGCGCAACGTGTGGAGGAGCAGGCTAGCAAGGTTCCGATCGCGATGAGTGTGTTCGCCGAGACAACGATTAAAGATCGCCAGATCGTAGGTCTCTCGGAGTTGCACGTAAGCGCTCCCAATGTGTCATTTTTGCCGCGTCAGGGCGGTCAAATCGGCAATCTCCATATTCGCGGATTGGGTTGGCAGGCTGTTGGCGAGGAATCGCTGGGAGCGATTCACATCAATGAGATTCCGTTTCCCAATCTGCGGGCCAACACGGATCTCTACGACATGGAGCGCGTCGAAATCCTACGCGGCCCTCAGGGCACGCTTTATGGGCGCAACGCTACGGCCGGCGCCCTCAATCTGATTACGAAACGGCCGGAGTTTGACGATTCTGGCGGATACCTGGAGTTGGAGGTTGGTGACTACGCTCATCAGCGGATCAGCGGCGCAGTGAATCTAGCGCTGAACGATCGCCTCGCCTTTCGGGTGGCTGGCAAAGCGTTGGCGCGTGACGGTTACATTGTGAACAGGGCAAGTCGCCAGATACCAGGGGTCAAAAAAGACGTTGATGGCCGCGACGAATATGCTCTGCGACTCACCGGGGCGTGGCAGGTTAGTGACGCGAGCGACGTATGGGTAATGTATGACCGATTCGACGAGAACTCGAACCGCATATGGGACGCTGATACCGTTTGCAAACAGAGCGCGTTGCCGGTCAATTTGGGTTGTGAACCCAATGGGTTCGGACGCGATCTAGCTCACCCTGGGCAGGGGTTTTTGGCGGTAGGGATGGCCTTGCAGGGAATGATACCGCTGGGAGCACGTGATGCGTCTACAGGCCTGAACTACGAATATCCGCGGCCTAAGTTGGACGCTCGCGAAGTGCACGCGGATGGAAATTTCGATTGGATTCTGCGCGAAGACATTTGGAATGTCGGCTTCGAGCGTGCCGAGGAACGCTGGACATGGGACGTAGTTGGTGGGTATCAGAGGACGCGTTTCAGAGGGGAAGGGCCTAATAGCAGTAGAAATTATCCTATCGGGTTCTCGCTCGGAACAACGGATGAAAACCCCACCGGCCTGTGGCCTACATCGGCGTTCCCAACGTCGTATGACACGCTAAGAACCACACCCGGTTGTGAATGGGATGCGTATAGGGCCGGGCCGCTCGGTGGCTGCATCGCTGGAGCGCCGCAGACGCGCGGCGTTGCCTATGTCGTAACGGATTCGAAAACCGAATATTGGTTCGCCGAAACCAAATTGCGCACAGAACTCGGAAAAAATCTCAGTTCGCTGATCGGCGCCAATTATTCGAATTCGCGATTTCGGGGTTATCAAGTTTTCCCTAGCAATATGACGGACATGCTGTCGCTGCAAAGTGTTGGACCGCTACCGCCGCTGTACCCTGGGATATTCGCGTTCGAATTGGACACCAAAGGCGACAACTATGGAGTATTTGGTGAGGCGTACTGGCAACTTGCGTCGAGCGTCAAGCTGACGGTAGGGGCGCGGTACAATAGAGATGAAAAGTCCTCAAGGTCTGCTATCCCGTTCTTCCAGTCAGTGGACGTTAACACGGCGATTTTTGGCGGTGCTCTCGGGGCCGATCCGATCTGGGTGCGCTCTCCATTGCTCGGCTATCTGTTTGGCCAGCCGGGCGCGGACGCGGTGTCGTTGGCCGACTACTACGGAGCGACAGATGCGATAGCGTCGGCCAGCGACACCACGGAGTTGATAGCTGCACTCCAGATTGTGCCGCCGGCAGAAGAGCTTGGCGAATTTCGCGCGCTCGCAGGGCGCCCAGAGTCGCTGAACTTCTCGGAATGGAGCGGTCGGGCAGTGATCGATTGGATCCTCAATCCGGATACCTTGCTATACGCTAAGTACGACCGCGGATTTCTACCCGGCTCGCAGGGTTTCTCAACTGCGCCGGATATTGAGAGCGAGGTGGTTGATTCGTTCGAGGTAGGCGCAAAACTCCAACTTTTGGGTGATACGCTTAGCGTCGACTTCGCTGCGTTCCTTTATAGATACCATGATATGCGGATAGGACCGGGGACGGGGACGCAGCTGGATCTAACGAACGTAGATGTAGACGGCCGTGGCGCGGAATTTGATGTCAAATGGCGACCTGCGAGGTTGCCCGGCGCAGCACTGTATCTATCCTATGGATGGGTTCAAGTAGAACTTGTCGATGACTATGCAGAGATCGATGATCGCGATCTCACACAGGGAAATGCTGACTACATTGCCCTCAACTCGTTTGGTTCACATTTCGTAGCTCCGGTAGCCGAAGTACTGCCACTGGTCGATCAGGCCATTGCGGAGGGCGGGGCGTTTGGTGAGGACGTTGCGCCAGAGACGCTGTACCCGAACGGTGTGCCGAGCTACTTCAGTCGCACTTATCTTGAAGGTTTTGGTGTCGAGACGCTCAACGGCATTCCTGCTCGCATGAAAGGCAACCACCTGCGCCACGCCCCCGAACATAACGTGAGTTTAGGTTTTGCCTACTCCTGGTACTTGAATCTTGGCGTGCTAACGGCCCGCTGGGACTACTATTGGCAGAGCGCGAGCTTCGGTTCGGTGTTTAACAGCCGCTACGACAGAATTGACGATTGGGGGCAGCATAATGCCTCGTTGCTGTTCGAGGATGCAGATGGGCGTTGGGACGTACGGCTGTGGGTCCGCAATCTGACCAACGAAGACAACGTGTTCGGCCGAAGTAACCGTCAAGGTATAGTGTACGGCGAACCCAGAATCTACGGATTGTCGTTTCAGTACAACTGGGGCGGCGGAGTCTAACCCTGATGTAGCATAAAAGGGGTGATTCAGACGTTCTGAAGCGCGGCGAGTCGTGAGTCTTCGCCGCGCTCAGGCCAGCAATCCCTCTGGCCTAGGGGCCCGATGCTCCGGTTGGCGGTGCGTCGGAGGATTCGCAGTTTCTTCCGTGTTAGCGGCGTACCGGGTCGTCGTCATACCCGCTGGCCCTCTTCCCTGTTTCTGCGGAGTGGAGCGTCGTGTCGGCTGGGGGGTCGCCTGGGTTGTCAGTCGAAGCAGGTTGTTTCGGTACGCCGGGTCGTTGGGAAACGCGAAGTTGCTTTGGAACGTACGATGCCCGCGCCGTTGGCTGGAGTTGGCGAGCATGTCGGTTTGCATATGGTAGAAAAAGGCGCCGCGTCGATAGTTGTGCCTGGTCCCGGATGGAAACTTAGCGGTAACCCAGGTGTTTATTGCACCTTGAGACTCCGCGAACGCGTGGGAGATTGTGGGCGGATCGGAATTGCCGTCATTAACCCAGAAAAATCGATCGGGTGCGGTGCCGAAACTCTGGTGCTGTGGATGCGCCCGTTGCCAGGCTGCGAGCACGGACGCGTCTGCGGTGGGGCGTACGTTGCTCACCGGTCCGTAACCGTCAAACGCTTTTGGCCCGCACGTACTGGCCGCGCCGAAGAGGCGTTGTAACGCTTGCAGAGTGGGCCGGCTCTGCCCGATACGGCACGCGCGAAATTCCACTCGATTCAGGCGCATGCGCTGCACCGCGCGAATTTGCGATCGTATGCGTGTGACGTTTCGTGCGCGCGTGCGCAACCGGCGTGCCAGTTCGGCGTCGCTGTCGCTGCCCAGCAATGCGTTGATTGCACCAGCGTCCACGCCTATGTTGATTCCTCGGGTAACCTGAAGCATCAGTTGCGTGTCGCTGCCGTGGCTGACAACAACCACGTCCCGATCCCGTTTGCGAACGATTGCCTGCAGCAGGCTCCCCAGCGAAGGATTGCGGACCCTCACCACGTCCTGTATCTGCATCACCTCCGGCGAAGGTAGCACGGCCTCTGCAGGAAACATGTTGTAGAAACCGACGGCGTTGTTGCCGTGAGCGTCGGCGACGGCGATGAAAGCGGTACCCATCTGTACGCCCCCTAGTTGGGTTGATCAGTGTTTAGCGGACCATCAGAAATCTTGGCGGAGGTTGTGGGACTTGGTGAGCGGTTCAGCGCGTACGGGCATCGGTCCATTCGTTGAGTTGTTTGCGCGCACGATCGCTGTCGAACGCTTTCTCGCGCGCTTCTACCGGCGCCGCCAGCTCTACGACGTAGCCGTTGGGGTCACGAAAGTAGATCGAGTGTATGAAGCCGTGGTCGCTCGGCCCGCGAACCTCCATTCCGGCTTTTCTGGCTTTTTCGAGCATGCTTTCCAGCGTCGGATAATCCACTTCGAGCGCTATGTGCAGATCGAAGTCGCGCTGGGTTTTGAACTCGAATGGTTCATCGGGTGCTTCAAAGAACGCAATGCAGCCACCGTTGGCCATCTGATAGAACGTGTGCAACACGTTGGCGTCGCGGCCGGTAGCCGTGGTGCGTATCGGAAACGCCTCCACCAGGGGAAGGTTCAGAAAATCCTCGTAAAACTGGCGCGTACGCTCAGAGTCGGCGCAGCGGTACGCGGCGTGGTGTAAGCCTGCGATGGGTGTTTGCATGGCGGCTCCGGGGATGGGTCGGTCCTGGCAAGGCGTGCTGGGAGGGTATTGTACACCGCCGCCGCTCACGGGGTACGTCCGGTGCGCCGAGGTTCGGCCCGGTAACAGGGGCCGTTGACCCGGCGCGTCGGCAGTGGTCCCATGTATGGCTCTAATACGAATTCGAAGATGCTTCAGGGGGAATCATGGCACAGACGCACGACCACGAGATTGTTTCGATTTATCCGTTCACTGACGACGAAGTCGATCAGCTGATGAACGGTTCCAACGAGTGCGTTCTGATGTGGGCGACTAAGGATGGTTGGCCCGTAGGCGTAACGCACGCGTTCGTCTGGCACGATGGGAAGATCTGGCTCACGTTCGCGGAACATCGACACCGCACGGCGGCGATTCGCCGGGACAATCGCGTTTCTGTGAATGTCAGCAGCTGCGGCTATCCCCCGGGCGCGAGCCCGGACCTGCCGGGCGGCGCGATAACGTTTAAGGGCACCGGCGAATTCTTCGACGATGACGACACCAAGCACTGGTTCTACACGGCGCTGTCGCAGAAACTCAATCCCGACAGCAAGGAAGGCGAGGAATTCTTCTACAACCTGCTGAATTCTCCTCTGCGCGTGATTCTGGCCGTTACGCCGGTTAAGAAGATCATGTACAACGGCAAGTCCGCGCAGGCTCATATGACCGGTACGATCTCTGAAGACGAACTGGGCGAGCGCCTGGGTGCTGATGCAGAACGCATGAACAAGCTGCGCGAAGAAAAAGGACTGCCGCCCAGGTAGAGCAGGCCGTTAGCCGTACTGCAATCCGGCGAGGATCTCGCACACGCGCTCGATATCGTCGTCACTCACATCCAGGTGCGTGACGACGCGCACGGAGCCGTCGCCGCTGTGACTGCCACGTACGCCCCGTTCGGCGAGCGCTTTCACAAACTCATCGCCGTCGGTAGCCGGTGCCAGCTGGAATCGCACGATGTTCGTCTCCACTGGTTTCACGGCGGCGACGTACGGCTGCTGCGCTAGACACGCCTCCAGACGCTTGGCCTTGGCGTGGTCGTCGGCCAGCCGGCCGACGTGATGATCGAGTGCGTAGATGCCGGCGGCCGCGAGATATCCCGCCTGTCGCCAGCCGCCGCCGAACCGTTTACGCACCCGCAATGCCTCCGCGATGAACTCGCGGCTGCCGAGCAGTAGTGAACCGACCGGGCAGCCGAGCCCTTTACTCAGGCAGATCGAGATCGAGTCGAACAGGCCGCCGAAGTCTGCTGGTGTTGCTCCGGTTGCGACCAGCGCGTTGAACAGCCGCGCGCCATCCAGGTGGTATGCAAGCCCGTTGTCCCGAGCCAAATCGCCAATCGTGTGGAGCGTCGACAAGTCGAGGCAGCTACCCCCGCCCCTGTTACTCGTGTTTTCTATTGCGACCAGCCGGCTGCGGGGAAGGTGGACGTCGTCTCCGTTGATGGAGGCGACCAGCTGCGCGGCGTCGATTCGGCCATCGTCGTCGCCGACCGGACGCACGGACACGCCGGAATTGGCCATCATGCCACCGCCTTCGTACACGTAGATGTGCGCCAGGCGATGGCAAATCACCTCGTCGCCGGGACGTGTGTGCACGTTGATCGCGATCTGATTGGTCATTGTGCCGCTTGCGCAGAATAGCGCCGCGTCCATGCCGAACAGTTCCGCCGCTTTCTGCTGCAGCGCATTGACGCTGGGATCTTCGCCGAACACGTCGTCGCCTACGGGAGCAGACAGCATTGCATCCAGCATGGCCGGTGTCGGCCGGGTCACGGTATCGCTCGCCAGATCGATCATCGAGTGAGTAGTCGCCGCTAGCCGGTCGAGAGTTTCAGGATCGCGAACCCGTCAGTGCGAACAGGGCGCCCTGAGGATCCGTCGCATTGATGATCCAAGCGCCGCCCGGAACCTCCTGCGGCCCGTGCACAACGGCGCCGCCGTTGCTGCGCACGCGTTCGGCTGCCGCGTCGATGTCGGTTACATTGAAATAGGTGAGCCAGAACGGCCGCGGTGCGTCTGCATCGGTCATGATGCCCCCGACCGGTTCGCCGGTTCCGAAGTTGAAGAGCGCGTAGGTACCGGCGGGCCCCATGTCCATTTCCTCCACCACGTCCCAGCCGAACTGCGTCGTATAGAACTCGGTTGCCGCCTGTCCGTCGGATGCGTGAAGCTCGTGCCAGCCACCGTGTCCGGGCGTCATTGGCGCGTGCGAGGTGGCCTGGCCTTCGGCGCTTGCGGGAGTCATCACATATAGGTTGGCGCCCTGCGGATCGGCTACAAAACAGAAACGGCCCACGCCGGGGACGTCCATTCCAGGCATATGAAGCGCGCCGCCTGCTTCTTGAAAGGTCTTCGCGCGGTCGTCGGCGTCGCCGACATTCACGTAGAAGTTCCACTGCGGACCCGTGCCGCCCTTCGCTGCCTCTGGCGGCAACGTGATCATACCGCCCACGTACACGTCCCCGGCCGTAAACTGACGATAGTCCTCATCGGGTTGCGTACTCGCATGGACAGTCCAACCCACCACTTCGGCGTAGAAGGCGGACGCGGCGTCCAGATCGGTCGTCATCAGCTCGTACCAGTTGATTCCGTGGTTCATCGTTGCGTCGCCCTCTACATCCACACCATCGTGATCCATTCAGCGGCCAACGCCGGTTTGTCCTCGCCTTCGATCTCGATCGTTGCGTCGTGCACAATCTGCATCCGCCCGCCGCTCTTCTCTTCCACGCCTTGAACGTTGAAACGCCCGCGAATGCGCTTGCCGCTCTTCACCGGAGCCATGAATCGAACCTTGTTGTACCCGTAGTTCACGCCCATCTTGGTTCCAGACACACCCGGCACGGCCTGATAGGCCATTACCGGCATCATCGACAGTGTGAGCAATCCGTGGGCGATCGTGCCGCCGAACGGAGTTGCCTTCGCGGCTTCCGGGTTGACGTGCAGAAACATGTGATCCTCAGTCAGATCCGCGAACTGGTTGATCTTCTCCTGGTCGAGCTGAAACCAGTCGGACACGCCGATCTCTTTGCCGGTGAACGCGCGGACTTCGTCGAGCGTCATGGTTTTTGTGGGCCCTTGCATGTTACCTCCCGGTGGTTGAATCTGAGGTCGATCATCCCCGCTCGAGCGTTCGGAGACAAGTCGGCGGAAGCGAACCTATGAATCGAGTAACGTCGGGGAAAGTCGAGGCGCAGTACTGCCGACTGACAGTTGGCACCGGTACTGTCGGAAACTACGAGATCATTGCCGCCGCAGTCTAATGTAGTGGTCTGCGCCCCCGACCAGGTGGTCTTCCAGCGCCCATCCGGTTCCGTCGATGATTCGAGGTACATCCCTCACGAGCACGTTCGTTAGCGTCCACCAGGGGCTGACTATGTCGCCGTAGTGCAATCGAAGCGTTACATTGCCCTCGTATTCGCCGGTCGCAATCATACGCTTACGGTAGTTCACCACGTTCGTGTCGTCCATTACGCTGGGATCTACCGAATCTGCGACGATGAGCGCTCCCTCGGCGCACAGGCCGTGCAAATCGCTCAACATCCTGCGCGTTTTGTCCCAACCACCGGCCAGACCGAAGTTGCCACATAGCAGCAGCACCGTGAGCCAACGTTTGTCGTTCGGTAGGTCGCTACGCAAATCCTGAAGCCGGGCGTCATTGATGCCGAGGCGGCGGCACACGTCGACAGCGCCTGGCGAATTGTCGACGGCGGTTACGTCGAGTCCCTCCTGTTGCAGGTACAGGGACACGCGTCCTGCGCCAGCACCTAGGTCGAGGACCGGCCCCTGGGCCAGATCGACGGAACGTTTTTCCCATGCGACCCACCGGTGGGCAGGTTCGAAAAACCACGTTGGCGGCATCGCGGGCGTGCTAACCCCGACGTCCGTCTCCAGTAGCAGCGATTTCGGTGGTCGGCCGTCAAGGTGATCGAGAAGCGCGCGGCCGAACGCGTCTTCGTCTGGGTGAACGATACACATGTAGTGTCTCCGGAAACTAAAACGGATGACGGTGTGCGGTGTGCACGCCGAAAGGAGCGGGTGTGGGTATCTACGTGGCCATCAGCCAAGTCTCGCGTACTTGATGAACACCTTCAACGAAATACTCAAGACGTTCCCGGGCGCGCACCGCGCGGGCCGGCCGGGTATTCTAGGTTCTCACTGCACTACCCTGGGGAGGGTCTATGGCGTTGGCGCGGGTTCTTATTGCGAATCGGGGCGAGATAGCGATTCGGATCGCCCGGGCGGCGGCGAGTCTGGGGATTGAATCGGTGTGCGTGTATGCGCAGGCGGACGCCGATTCGCTACATGCGCGGGCTGCCAGTGCGGCGCACCTGCTACCGGGCGCCGACCCGGTGAGCGCGTACCTCGATCCCGAGGCGATCGTAGACGCAGCGGTTAAACATGGGTGTGACAGCGTGCATCCCGGTTACGGATTTCTGTCGGAGAGCGCCGAACTGGCCGAACGATGTGCGGCTGCGGGGCTCGTATTTGTCGGACCCCCGGTGAGCGCGCTCGAACTGTTCGGAGACAAGGTGGCCGCACGGTCGCTCGCCCGCTCGCTCGACATTCCGGTTGTTCCCGGCAGCGATGGTCCGGTAGCCGACGCGGGTGCGGCCGCGCTTGCAGCGGAGGCCATGGGCTACCCGGTGATTCTGAAAGCGTCCCACGGGGGCGGCGGGCGTGGCATGCGCGTCATTGAAGCGCCCGCCGAGTTGGCCGAAGCGTTCGAACGTTGCTCAAGCGAAGCGCTTGCAGCGTTCGGCGACGGCACGTTGTTTCTGGAAAAACGGGTTCGCAGGCCGCGCCATATCGAAGTGCAGGTACTGGCCGACGGTACAGGAGATGCGCGACACCTCTATGAACGCGATTGCTCCGTGCAGTTGCGCCATCAGAAGGTGGTGGAGATTGCGCCCGCCGCCAACCTGCCCGACGGCGTGGCGGAACGGCTACGCACCGATGCGGTGAGATTGGTGAAGGCTGCGGACTACGCCAACGCAGGCACGGTAGAGTTTCTGGTGGAGCCGGAATCCGGCGCGTACTACTACATTGAGTGCAACCCCCGCATTCAGGTGGAACACACCGTTACCGAGGAGGTGTTGGGCCTCGATCTCGTGGAAGCGCAGCTGCGTGTTGCAGGGGGTGAGGCGTTGGCGGCAATCGGGCTTGGATCTCAGGACGACGTTGGTCCCCCGCGAGGCTTCGCGGTCCAGGCACGCGTCGTCGTTCGAGGGGCCGGTACGATTCGCGCGTACAAGGAACCCTCGGGCGCGGGTGTACGTGTGGATGGTTACGGTTATGCCGGTTACGCACCCCCGCCGTACTATGACCCGCTGATCGCAAAAGTGATTGCCCGATCGAATTCTACCGGCACGCTGGCCTCCGCCATCGGCCGAGCGCGCGCGGCGTTGAGTGAATTTCAGCTGAGTGGCGCTCCCAACAACATCGATCAGCTGCGAGCCATTCTGCAACTCGAGGAGGTGATCGGGGCAGATGCCCGAACGACACTGTTCGATGAGCAGTCAGCGCGAATCGGTGACGCGGGGCCGCGGCCACCGGCGATCGCATTTCTAGATGCGCAGACGCGGATGCTGCCGGTTACGGAGGCGGCGCAACGCAACAAGCCCGTTCGAGAGCTATCGGATCTCGAAGCGCCTGCCGGTTCCGTGTCGGTCGAAGCGCCCATGTCCGGCAGCGTGGTGGCGGTGGAAACGTTCACAGGCGACACAGTGGATGCGGGTGATCCGCTCGTTGTCGTGAACGCGATGAAAATGGAAGCGAGTGTTGAAGCCCCGTGTGCCGGGACGGTGGTGGCACTCCAGGCGCTTGCGAGCGAAGATCAGGTCACAGCCGGGCAGACGCTGGCCGTGATCGTGCCGGACGGAGGCGAAGTAGCACAAGCTGTTCCCCGGGAACGGACCTGGACGCCGTTGCTGGACGATGTTGCTGCGCTGCAGGCGATTGCGCATGCGCGCTTTGCGCCCGATTCCGCTGACCCTGGCGTCGTACGGCAGCGCAACCGCGGCAAGCTCACGTGCCGGGAACGCATCGACCTGTTGCTGGACTCCGGCACGTTCCGCGAGGTGGGAAGTCTGGCGGGATTTGCATCCTACGATGCGGAGGGTCAGGTCGCGGACTTTACGCCGGCCAACCACGTCGGTGGGTGGGGCCGGATCGACGGACGTAACGCGATCGTGTGTGCTGACGACTTTACCTCGCGCGGCGGTCACGCCGACGGTGCGATCGGGCAGAAAAGTCAGCATCTGGACAAGCTGTCGATCGAGTGGCGTTGCCCCTCCATTCGGTTGCTGGACGGCTCGTCGGGCGGTGGTTCCGTTGCGGCGATGGTGCCGCAGCAGAAACGCGAGGGTGAGAGCGGCGCCAAGGAAAGTTCGGGTGCCATTCGCGCCGGCCGCCCTAGGGTTGCAGGAACGGGCGGTTCGTTTCTACCGGGGCACCTGGGTAGCGAAATGTATGCGCAGCAGCTCAGCGCGGTACCCGTAGTGAACGTACTGCTCGGGAGCGTGGTTGGTATCGGCGCGGCCAAGGCGGTGCTTGGCCACTTCTCCGTGATGGTGCGCGACATTGCGCAGCTGTTTGTTGCGGGTCCGCCGGTGGTCTCCCACGCGATGGGCTATGACGTCACAAAAGAGGACCTTGGAGACTGGCGCATTCACTGCACCAATGGCTCAGTGGACAACCTGGCGGAAAGCGAACGCGAAGCGATGGCGATGACCCGGCGGTTTCTGTCGTACCTGCCTGCGAGTGTTTACGACGCGCCGCCGGTCGCTGGGAACAACGATCCAGCAGATCGCCGCGAGGAGGAACTGTTCACGCTGATTCCCCGCAAACGCACTGCGACGTTTGATGTTCGTAAAGCGATCCGGTTGATGGCGGATGTCGATTCCTTTTTCGAGATCGGAGCGTTGTGGGGCACGGATCAGGTTGTGGGGTTTGCACGGTTCGACGGCCACCCGGTTGGTGTCATCGCCTCCGACAGCCGGCACGCGAATGGCGGCGCGCTGACGGCCGACGGTTGCGACAAATTGCGCCGGCACATCGATCTTTGCGATCTGTTCCATGTGCCGCTACTGAACCTGGTCGACAATCCAGGCTTCGCGGTTGGCATTGAGCACGAGATTGCCGGCACCATTCGTAAAGGCGGGGAGTGGATGGTGGCTTTTTCCCAGATTCACATCCCGGTGTTTACCGTGATCATGCGGCGTAGCTTTGGGGTTGCCGGCAATAACTACGCAACGCCGCTGGCGCGGCCGACAACGCGCGTGGTGTGGCCGGCCGCCGACGTAGGCGGCATTCCGCCTGAGGGTGGAATCGAGGCGGCGTATAAACGTCAGTTGGCCGAAGCCGCCGATCCGGTGGCGTTGCGGGCCGAACTGGAAGCCAGAATCGAAAGCGCCCGCGGACCGGTAGGCCCCCTCAATCGGTTCCAGATGGAAGAGATGATCGATCCCCGGGAGACGCGTCGATACGTCTGTGACTGGGTGCGCACGGCGTACCACGTCGTGCAGCAGCCGGGTAGCCTGGGTGCCCGCGCCATTCAGTTTCGCCCGTAGGCGTGCATCGCTAAGGAGGTCGCCATGCACGACGGCCGCGTGGCACACTGAACGGATGAACACGTTGCTTCAGATGATCCGCGGCAAGCGGGATACGCGCAGCTACTCGGCGAAGCCGGTAGATGACGAAACGCTGGCCATGCTGCTGGGAACGGCACGCATGGCAGGTTCTGCGAAGAACCGCCAACCGGTGCGGCTGCTCGTGGTAACCGATAGCGCGTTGAAGAAAGACCTGAAGGCCGCCGGCGATTTTGCCGGCTGGATCGATCGAGCGCCCACGGTGGTGGTGGTGTCCGTTGCGGCAGACGCCGGCCCGCGCCGCCTGTTCGACGCGGGGCGCCACGCGCAAAACCTGATGCTTGCGGCGCATGCGTTGGGACTCGCCAGTTGTCCGGTTACCGTCCACCACTACGACGTGGTGCGCGGGCTGCTGGGTGTACCGGAGTCTTTCGAACCGGTCATGTTCGTAACACTCGGGTGGCCGTCCGACGCACCGGAACGCAATCCGGTTGCGGGCCCTCGGCTGTCGCTCGGCGACTACGCGGCTACGGGTCGCTGGCCCGACGGCTGGTAAACAAAAGCGTGCCTGTCACCTGGCCCAAACCCCTCGTTGCCGTGCGCGGTCCAATGCGCGACGACAAGGTGGAAGGTGCCGCGCTTGGGATGGGCACGCACGGTCCGGAGACCGTCGGCCTGATCGCCGATGGGTATCTTCCAGTGGATCTCGTGACCGGTCTCACGCTGTACCTGCTGGCCAACCAACCGCGCCGAAAGTCGTCGAACGTTTCCATGCCCGGTGGATCCGGCGGCGTCGCGGGCGGGGTGTGGGTGCGCGAGCGTTTCTCGATTCACCAGCCGTTGCGTCGCACCGACGCGTTCACCGTGTCGGGCGCGTCCGTTGGCCGCCACGTCCACAAGGGTCGGCGCTACGGCACAACCCGTAGCACCACCGTCAGCGAAGACGGCACGCCGGTTGCGGTTAATCTGACGACTGGACTGTTGGCGTATCGCGTCGATGACGCTCTGGCAGATGGCGAAGAAGGTGTGGCACCGCAGGACCTAGTCGTGCCCGGTCCCAACAGGAGTGCCGCGCGCGCCAACCCCTGTATACCGGCCCTCCGGGCGCTGCAAACGGGTGGGCGCATGGGCGGTGAACCGGTGGGTGTGTCACTGGCGATGATGCAGGCGCGGGATACGCGCCGCCCGGATAACCCGATCCACTCGGACCCGGAACTGGCACGCCAGGCCGGCTTGAGCCGGCCCATCGCAGGCGGCTCGCACGTGCTTGCGTTTGTGCTCGAACCCGTTTTGCAACACGTGGGACGCATGGCCCTGTTTCACGGTGCCGCCTTCGACATCCGCTGGAAAGCACCGGTGCATTCAGACACGGTCATCACGCCCTTGGCGCGCGTCGTGCGGGTGGACGACTGCGCAGTGATCGAGTTGTCCGCGCATCTTGAAGACAACACGGTTGCGATGACCGGGGTCGTCACGGTTCCGTTGGCGTGAGCGCCAGTCTCAACGGCATCCGCGTAGTCGAATACGCAGATCGCAGCGCGGTGCTGGCGGGACGGATTCTCGCTGATCTGGGCGCAGAGGTCGTTTTGATCGAGCCTCCTGCGGGTTCACCGGCACGGCATGAAGGGCCGTTTCTCGGCGGTACACCGGGATTGGAGCGCAGCTATGCGCATCTGTACTTCAATACCAACAAGCGCTCGGTGGTCCTCGATCTGGACGATTCGGCGGATCGCGACGGCTTTGTAGATCTGGTCCGTACTGCGGATGTGTTGCTCGAGACGCCCGGACCCGATTGGTTTGACGCCCGCGGCCTGGGTCCCGATAGGTTGCGCGCCGAGAATCGGCGCTTGATTCACTGTTCGGTAACGCCGTTCGGTATCGAGTCCCCATGGAAACACTATCGCGCCAACGATCTGGTTGCCGGTGCGGCCGGCGGCTTGATCCAGGTATCGGGATCGCCACGTGGAACGCCTGTGCAGGGTGCCGCCAAACCGTCGTACACGATGTCGGGTTTAGCTGCCGCTTCGGCAATTCTCGTGGCGTTGCATCAGCGCGATCGGGCGCAGACTTCCGGCGGAAACGGAGTACATATCGACCTGTCGCTGCAGCGCGCGACGGCGCTTGCCGTGATGCAGACAGCCAACCCGAGTCAGTGGCAATGGTACCGCCGCATCCCCCGGCGCCCGGGGTTGTCTGCGGCGCTCGAATGCCGGGACGGAAAGTTTGTTGGTCTGCTGGTGCGACCGGACCGGTTTCCGTCGTTTCTTGCCTGGGCCGACGAGGTCGGCATAGATCACGACATGACGGTGGAGGACTGGCGCTGGGCTCGGCTGGATGCGCCGCGCCAGAACAATCCGGTGTCGGAGACAACGCTGGCGTTGGCGCGCGCCCTTACGCGGGACGAGTTCGTCGCCGGCGCGCTGCAAGCGGACATCGTTTGCCTGCCGGTGCTGGATTTCCCGGATCTCGAGCGTGAAGAACAGTTTCGCGTGAACGATGCGTTCCTGACGGTGCCTCACCCGGAACTGGGTGTCGAACTCGGCTTCGTGCGTTCGCCGGTCGATGCGATGGCCGACGGCGTATCGCTGCGGCGCGCACCACTGCTCGGCGAAGACCAGCAACTGGTTGCAGAACGCGCCGCTCGCAGCCGGCCCCGGTCGGGTGATCCGGGCAGTCCACAGGATGGCCCGGGCGCGGCGGATCCGGCGCAGGCGCTGTCGGGTTTGCGCGTCGTGGACTTTGGCTGGGTGCTGGCCGCGCCAATCGGAACCCGCCTGCTCGCAAGTTTCGGGGCGGAAGTCATTCGAATCGAGTCCGCGTCCAAACCGGATTCCATGCGCAGTCAGCCAGGTCCGGACGGAAAGCCGGACCCTGACCTCGGCGGGTTGTTCAATGCTGTGAACGCCGGCAAGAAGAGCTTGGCGGTGGATCTGAAGAAACCGGCTGGACTCGCGCTGGTGAAGGCGCTGATTGCGGTGTCGGACGTGGTGGTCAACAACTTCCGTCCCGGCGCGCTCGAACGGATGGGGCTTGGTTTCGATGTTCTGCGGGACCTAAAGCAAGACATCATTCTGCTCAACCTGCCGGGCGCGCATCGCCGAGGGCCGTGGGCCGCACGCGCCAGTATGGGCAACATTCTGATGGCCGCGTCGGGGTTCAACACGCTCACGGGTTTCGATGGCGAGCGTCCGCGGGGTATCGGAATTGCGTATCCGGACTTCACGTCGCCGCACCTGCTGGTGAGTACCGTCCTCGCGGCGGTACGCGCGCGTGCGGAGACGGGACTTGGCCAGGAACTGCACCTCACGCAGTTGTCGGGGATGCTTTCGTTGTTGGGCGCGGAGTGGATGCAGTTCCAGGACACGGGTCGGCAGCCGGCCCGTAATGCCAATCGCGATGACAACTATTGTCCCCACGGCATTTATCCGGCGCGGGCCGAACAGGATCCAGCCGTAGACTGTTGGATTGCGCTTGCGGTGCGCAACGACGCTCAGTGGCGGCGGCTGTGCGGGGTGATGGCGCGCAACGATCTGGCGGCAGATCCGCGCTTTGTGACGCATGCGGATCGCAAACGTAACGAAGACGCAGTGGACGAACTGGTTGCCGACTGGACGCGTGATCAGGACAAGTGGCTGTTAACGGCTCAGTTGCAGGCCGCCGGAATTGCCGCCGCTCCTGTCGAACACTTGCGGGATATGATGGATGTTGATCCCCAATTGTCGCGACACTATCAGCAGGTGACCCAACCGGTGGCGCCAGATGTATCGATTCCCATCGACCGGGAAGCCGCGGAATGGGTCGGCGCGCGTCTCGACCTCGAACGGGCGCCAATGCTCGGCGAACACAACGGCTATGTGGTGCAGGACATTCTCGGATATTCGGATGATGCGTTCGCGAAGCTGATCGCCGACGACGTGCTCAACTAGGACACTAGTCCCCGATGGATTGCGCCAGGCGTTCGAGCTGCGCCCGCGCGCCCTCGACGGCATCGGCTTGTGCATCTGGACCGGCCATTGTTCGTTGCACGAGTACTTCGTTGACCGGTGACAGGCCCACCAGCGTGAACCAACCTTTCAGATACGTCGACTGAAAGTCGAACGGATCGGGTTCGCCGTTTTTCGGGCTGTAGTCGCCGCCGCGGGCGTAGATAACCGTCACATCGCCCGAAGCGAGTCCCCGCATGCCTTTGTCGTCGGCGGCAAACGTCAGACCGGGGTGTGTGATCAGGTCAATGTACTGCTTCATCGTGTACGGCACGCTGAAGTTCCACATGGGTACCGCAATCAGATAGTGATCGGCAGCCAGGAAGGTGTCGACGAACTGTGTGACGGTCTTCCATTCGGACGCTTCTTCCGCGTTCAGTTCCTGGCCCATCATGAATTTGGACTTGGCGCTGCATACGTTGGCAGTTACATCCGGCATCGGTAGCGTGCTCAGATCGAGGTGGGTCACGTCGATAGCGTCGGGAAGCGTATCGATGAAAATCCGGGCGGCCTGAATCGACGCGGAATCGTCGCCCCGCGGCGACGCGCTGATGTAGAGAAGTTTGCTCATGACGTCGCGTTCCTGGTTGATGTCATCTGGGTATTAGTAGTGTATGCAGGAGGATTACTCGTCGGCTACCAGCACCAGCGTGCCGGTGGTGGAGAGGCTGCCGCCGGTGCCATTGACGACGCACGTGCGCGCGCTCGTCTGTTTACCCGGATCGCCATGCACGCCGTCTTCCGCGGTGTGGGACAACTGTCGGTACGCTTCGATCAGCAACGGCATTCCGTACATCCCGCTGTGATTGAACGACAGACCGCCGCCGTTGGTGTTGATCGGCAAGCGGCCGCCGGGCGCTGCGTCGCCGTTCTTCCAGAGGTTGAAGCCCTCACCTCGTGGCGCGAGGCCGAGCATCTCGACGGTGATTCCGGCGGTGATCGTGAACGAGTCGTAGACCTGCGCCATTTCCATGTCGGCCGGGCCAAGACCCGCCATCGAGTATGCCGCATCGGCGGAGTGCCGCGCCGACGTGGCGGTGAAGTCTTCCATTTCCAGCAGATTGAAGTGACCCATGCTTTCACCGGCGCCAGCGATCCACACCGGCGGTGTTTTCAGGCTGGCGGCGACTTTCGGGCTTGCGACGAGAACTGCACCGCCGTGATCCGTAACCATGCAGCAATGCAGAATGGTCAGCGGCCACGCGATCATGCGCGACTCCTCCACCTGCTGCACCGTGATCGGTCCGCCGAACGGGTGCTTCTCCTTGGAGTACATCGCCGCGCGCGGGTTCAGCGTGGCCCAGTCGCGGCTGACCTTTGCGATGTGCGCAAAATCTTCCGTCGTCGCGCCGTAGCGATGTAGGTAACGCGTCATCGCGTGCGCGTAACCCGCGGGTGCACCGGCAATGCCGTATGCCACCGACATTTCGTGGCCGGGCGATGCGTTGCCCGCGCCGCGCGCGTAGTTGCCGCCGGATCCGCCGGCGAGTTGGCGAGCGGAGTGGCCGTTCTCGCCATGGCTGATCAGCGCGGTGTCGATTATTCCCGCATGAATGGCCGCCAATGCGTGGTGCACGTGCATTTCAAACGAACAGCCGCCCACGGACGTGGTGTCGATGTACTTTGGCCGCAATCCCAGGTGCTCGCAGAGTTCGGTGGACCAGCCGGCGGAAAACACGCCCTCGATGCGGGAGATGGGCAGACCTGTCTGTCGGCTCAGGTTGCGGATCGCCTGGATGTGCAGTTCGAGCGATGTGACCGGTTCTTGGAGGAATCCGATCGCGTCGGCTTCGGCGGCGCCGACGATCGCAGCGGCGCAGGAAACGGTACCAGGCATCAATCGTCCTCCACTACGCGCCAGAAAGGCAGATGTACATCGTCGCTTGCGGGTTCGAATTCGACTCGCACGGGTGCGCCGATACGAATGGTTTCCGGTGCGTCGGGATCCACCCCGCGCAGCACCGTCTGCATCCGATCCCCTTCCTTCAGGTCGATGAACGCGGTCACATAGGGCGCCTCCTTCGCCCACGGTCCGAAGGCGAGGTGCTGTACCGCGTAGGTGTAGATCGTCCCCTCGCCGCTGGCCTCTATCCATTCCAGATTGTCGGAGTGACAGAAGGGGCACAGCAGGCGCGGATACCAGTGCACGCGGCTGCAGTCACCGCAACGCGGCAGCATCAGCTTGCCCTGTTTGGTTCCTTCCCAGAATGGCCGGGTGCGTGTACCCGGTGTAGGAATCGGCAGTTCGTAACTCATGTGGCCCCCCAACGCGTCAACCCGTGATGAAATCACGTTTGGCTCCGCGTAGCCATGCCCGCAGCCGCCGGGTGTCGATATCAGATGACTGTGCGCGTGCCTGGCCCTGGGCCAGACGATCTATACCCGTACGTCCAGTCTCGTGACGCCGCGGGTGGCGAACGTGGGCAGGTAGGAGAGCGGTTCGTTGTCAGTTCGGGTGATGTGCTCGAACCGCTCGAAGAGCGCTTCGAACGCAATCCGGGCCTCGGCCCGAGCCAGGCCGAGACCGACGCAAAGGTGCGGGCCGTAGCCGAATGCCACATGTTCTTTCAGATTGTCCCGGTCCAGATCGAAGCGTTCAGGCTCGGGGAATACATCCGGGTCGCGGCATGCCGAACCCCAGCCCAGCATCACCTGCGCGCCCGCCGGTATGGTCGTGGCGCCAAGCGTGAAGTCGTCAGTCATCACGCGGTAGAGGCATTGCACCGGCGCGTCGTGGCGCAGCACTTCTTCCAGAAAGGTCCCGATGTCGGAGCGCCGGGCGCGCAACCGTACCTCGATGTCGGGTTGCTCCAGCAGGCGCACCATTCCGTTGCCGATCAGGTTGGTCGTGGTTTCGTTTCCCGCCAGCAGCAGCGTGGACACGATGGGCAGAATTTCCGCGTTGCGAAGGCGCTGACCATCGACTTCTGCAGTTGCAAGGCGGCTGATGAGGTCGTTTTCGGGTTGTTCTCGGCGACGATCGATGATCGTGCTGAAATACCGGGTCGCATCCACCCAGGATTGGGCCACCTGGCGGCGGCGTGCATGATCCAGCACGTCGAGATTGCCGGCCAGAATGTCGTCGGACCAGGCTTTGAATTGATCCCGATCGCTGCGCGGGACGCCCAACGCGTCGGCAATCACCAGCAAAGGGATCTGCACGGCGTAGTCGGCAATCAGGTCGAAGTTTGCCCCGTTGCGGACCGGCTCGAGCAGTTCGTCCGCGATCGCGCGAATGCCTTCGCTCTGCGCGTCGACCCAGCGGCGGGTAAACGCCACGTTCACGAGCTTGCGGTGCTGGCTGTGCACCGGCGGATCCGTCGTCCAGAGCGCGTTCACCACTTCAGGTCCGGTGTCGAATATGGCCTGCACATCCGCCTGCAGCGGTTCCGGGTTGACACCGGTTGGCAGCGGACCCGCGTCGCCGAAATAGCTGTTGGAAAATACCGTTGTGTTGCGTGCGCAGGCCTGCACGTCGGCCATGCGGCCGATCCAGTAACCCACCCCTTCAACCTCGACGGCGCGGGCGTTATCGGCGTGCAGCGCGGCGTAGAAAGGATAGGGATCAGCCATTATGGCCGGGTCGGTCAATTGATAGTCAGCTACAGGCATGGGAGGGTCCGGTCATCGTGGTGCGTCGTTGCATTTTTCATTAAAGCAGAAGCGTCCACGGCAATTCATCTCATGCTACGTTTAGCGTTGCAACGCGATTGCCACATTTCTACCGGAGAGGACACTATGGCGGAATACATACCACCCACGCTGGATTGGGTTCGGCAGCAGGTGGAGGCCTACGAGGGTAGCGGCGGAACGGAGGGCACGACGCTCCTCGATACAGGATTGCCCTGCATCATCGTTACTCACACGGGCAACAAGACGGGCGCGATCCGCAAAATTCCACTAATGCGTGTAAAAGTGGACGACGCTTACGTTCTCGTGGGTTCGATGGGCGGTGCGCCGAAGAATCCCGTCTGGGTTTACAACCTGCGCGCCAATCCGAACGTGGAGATCCGTGACCGCACCGAGGTCATGCCGATGACCGTTCGCGAAGTGACGGATGCAGACGAACGCGCGCGCCTCTGGCAGGCGAGCGTGGAAGCGTTCCCGAACTATGACGAGTACCAGGCGAAAACGCAGCGCGTGATTCCGGTGTTTGTCGCGGAACCGGCTTAACCCCGCTGGTCTAACCTGGAACCTGGGGTCAGAGCAAAGGGACAGATCAACCGACATCCTCGTCGGCCAGCGCAATTGATGAAGCATCCCGTAGCACTCGCGTCTGTGTGGCTGTGGTGGCTGCTCACCACGGGCGTGTCACAAGCGTCTGTTGAAGTAGACATTGAAGGCGTGGACGGCGAACTCCGCGACAACGTGAAGGCATTCTTAAGCATTGGGCAGAAGTCGGTTTTCGAGCGTTTCGATCGTGATTTTACCTCCGATAAGGTCCGCTCCGCGCCGGAGGTCGAGCGATTGCACGAGCGCGCGCACACGGAGATTCAGGATGCATTGCAACCATTCGGCTACTATCGCCCGGAGATCCGCAGCCGCCTCGATTGGATCGACAATCAATGGCGGGCCGAATATCGGATCGAACGAGGGCCACGGGTCCAGCTCGAGAACGTTACGCTAACGACGACGGGCGACGGCCGAGGTATCGAAGCGCTGGAGGCCCCGGCGCGAGCGATCCGAAAGCTCGCCGGTAGAGGACTGCACCACGGGCGATACGAAGACGCGAAACGTGCGTTGGCTCAGGCCGCGTACCAAGCGGGGTACCTGGATGCGCATTTCGAAGATGCAGAATTGCTGGTGGACCCCGAACGCGGCGCGGCTGACGCCCGCCTGACCTTCAACACCGGCCCCATCTATCGGTTTGGTGACGTGACGATCGAACAGGATGTGTTGCGGCCGGACTTTGTCGGCCGCTACCACGACATTGAAACGGGTGATCCGTTCGACACCAATCGCCTGATCGAATTGCAGTTGAAACTCAACGCAACCAGCTATTTCGATGGGGTCGAAGTAGACGTACAGCGTGACCTCGCGGTGGACAACAGGATTCCCGTCGTGGTCCGCACCCAGCCGCGCAACCGTTACCGATACCGGGCGGGTGCGGGATTCGGGACGGATACCGGGCCCCGGGTGCGCGCCGGCATAGAATCGCGGCGGGTAAATCGCAGGGGGCACACCTATCGTGTGGATGCCCGGGCCTCGGCAATCACGACGGAGCTGCAGGCCGAGTATCACATTCCAATCAAGGACGTTACGCAGGACCGGTGGCGCATATACACCCGCGCGGAGAAATCGGAGGTGGGTGATGCCGACATCACGCAGTACCTGGTGGGTGCAGCCCGCGAAGACGCGTGGGGGCCGCTGCGTAGACGGTTGTTCGTGAACGCCGAGCGGGAAAGCTTCGGCTTTGGCGACGAGAGCAAGCGCTCCTCTGCACTGGTATACCCGGGCATTGCGCTGTCGTATAGCGCGCTGGACGACGCGCGCTTCGTGCGACGGGGGATCAGCGTTTCGGCATCGGCCTGGGGCGGCATGAGTGAGCTTGGATCGGAAGTCGACTTTGCCACGGTACGTCTGAATGGCCGCGTCGTGTTGCCGTTGGCCAAACGTATGCGTCTGCTGTCGTCGGTGGACATCGGTCGGGTAACAACGAGCCGTTTCCGCGATCTGCCGCCATCGCAACGGTTCTTCGCCGGCGGCGACCGAAGCGTGCGTGGCTATGGCTACCAGTCCATTTCCCCGGAGAATGAAGATGGCGACGACATTGGCGGTGCGTATCTGACAGCGGGAAGTGTGGAGGTCGACTACCGCGTATCGAATGCGTGGGCGGTCGCCGGGTTTCTCGACGCCGGGGAAGCCAGCGCGGATTTCCCCACCGATTTCAAGCTGGGGGTAGGTCTGGGTGTGCGCTACCTGTCGCCGGTGGGCATGATCCGCCTGGATCTGGCCCATCCCCTCGACGATCCAGACACCGCCGTGCGCCTGCACGTAAGCATAGGCCCGGACCTGTGAGGCGCGCGTTTCGCATTGGTTCGTGGATTGTGCTCGCGTTGTTCGCGATGCCGCTGTGTTTGCTCGCGTGGCTGTTGGGTACGGCACCTGGGGCGAGAACTCTCGCGGCCTGGGTACCGGCCAGTGTCGCGGAGGTTGGACGCATAGAAGGCCGCCTCGCCGGGCCGCTGGTGCTGAGAGATCTGCGCATTGACGCGGGTGACTGGCAGGTGACGATCGACCTCCTCGAACTCGACTGGCAGCCGCTCGAGCTCTGGAACCGGATTCTTCGGGTCAACAGCGTGCGCGCCGAATCCGTTTTGGTAGAGCGCGTACGGGTGTCGGCTGACGATGGCGAACCGATGATCCCCCCCGATCTGACGGCGCCGCTGGCGATCGACGTGCGATTGCTGCAAGTGGCTGGGTTGATCGTGGACGACGGAACCAGCCAGCGTGCGGTGGATAGGATCCGGATGCGAGCCGGTTGGCGCGAACGCACGCTGAAGATCAACGAACTCGCGGCGCGCGCGCCGTGGCTCGACATCGTAGTACAAGCGCAGGCGCAGACCCGCCCGCCGTACCGGTTGACCTTGGAGGCCGAACACTGGGTTCAGGTGGCCGGCATCGCGCCGATTTCCGGCGAGTTCTCCGTGTCCGGCGATACGGAACGCTATGTGGTTACCTCTGTGTTGGCTGCGCCGTACGAATTGCAAGGCACGCTGGCGGTGGGCGATGTTCTGACGGCGCTGACATTATCCGGTGACATCGCTGCGCAGGTGCCGGCCCTTCGCGCGATCCAGTCGGAGTGGCCGGCGTATGCGTTGGATGCGTCAGCGCGGTTCGACGGGCCGCTCGATGCGTTGCGCGTTACCGCAGCGGTCGCGTTGCAGGATGGGGATGCGGCGTACCGCAGTGAGATCGATGCGCTGGTGCAGGCTGCCGGTGCGACGCTCTCCAGCGCGGCGTTGTGGCTTCCCAATCAGCAACAGCCGATCGACGTTACTGGTTCGGTCGACTGGTCTGCCGACACCAGCGCGTCGCTCGAGGCGCGCTGGCAGAAGCTGATTGTGCCGCTGAACACCGCTTCTGACGTGCAGACGAGCGGCGGCCTGACGTTCAATGGCGGTCCCGAAGCTTACCGCCTAGCCGTGGACGGGGAGCTGGACTACGAGGGGCAAATCGCGCCGTTAACGCTGATTGCGGAAGGCAACATCGACGGCCTGCGCGTTCAGAATCTGGATGCTGCACTGGCAGACGCGAGGCTCTCCGGGCAGGCAGACCTGCGCTGGCAACCTGATATCGAGGGCTCCGGCGAGCTGCACGTTACGAACGTAGATCCATCGTTGTTCTGGCCCCATGCCCGCGGACGGGTAACGTCGAACGTCGTTTTTACCGCAGAGTCCGACGATGAAGCCTGGCGCGTCCGACTCGATACGTTCGACGCATCGGGTGCATTGAATGGCGAAAAGCTGGCGCTCGACGCGCGCGCTGAGCTGCGGCCGGATGCGGTGACTATTACGGAGCTGAGGCTTTCGCTGGGTGGTCTGGCACTGTCTGGGGACGGCTCGCTGGGCACGCGTTCCGACTTTCGCTGGAACCTGAACGCGCCGGATCTGAGCCTTGTGGGCGGTCTTGCTGGCCAATCGCTTGCGGGTGCGTTGCGTGGTGAAGGCCGCATCAGCGGGGCGCTGGACGCCCCGAACCTGATTGCCAACGTCACGGCAAACGGTGTACGCGCCGCGGGTACGGAAGTGGACGCGCTGTCGTTCAATGCCGATTGGGAGATGCGGGGCGACCAGAACACCGACGTGTCGCTGGAGCTGAACGGCGTAAGAGCCGGCGGCCAGGCGTTCGATCGCGTGCATCTGGATGTCCGCGGATTTTTGCCGGACCACGCCGTGAACGTGGAGGTTCGCGGGCACGAACTGGAGCTGTCGGCGGGCATCGCGGCCGGGTGGTCCGACGCGGACTCGGGCGCGTGGCGCTTTCGCGTGGATACCTTGGACCTTGAATACGACGCCGACGACGATCCGCTGCCGCCGCAGGCATGGAGTCTGGTCGCGGCGGCGGAGGGCGTCTGGCAGCCGGACCTGTTGCGTATCGCAGAAATGTGCCTCCGCCAACACCAGGCGGACAGCCAACAGGCGGAGGCTGCGCAGTTGTGCGGCGCGGTCGAATGGCTGGGCGATTCGGGGGATTCCAACGCACGGGTGAGTCTGGCGGGGCTGGATCTGCGCATCGCTAACCCCTTCCTGCCCGACGGTCTACGCGTACGCGGCCGCATAGACGGTTCGGGCCAGTGGGTGTCATCGGGCTCGGCGACGCAGGCGCGCTTTGCGCTCGATGGCCTTGCGGTGGCGATGCGCAACGCCGGTGTGTGGCGCGATGCGCTCGTGTTTGAACCGGGGACGATCGCGCTGGACGATGGCGCTGACGGTATTGGAGCGCAGGTGCACTTGCCGGTCGACGGGGACGGGATCCGAATCGATGCGCTGGCTACCCGTACGGATGGTGACTGGCGGCGGTGGCCGTTGTCCGGCGAGGTCCGTGGCGGCGTGCCGGATCTGTCCTGGCTGGCCGTCCTCACGGATTCCGTTGGAACGATGCAGGGTGGCTTTTCCAGCCGACTGACGCTTGCGGGTGAGGTGGGCGATCCGCGCATTGCGGGGAGCGCCGAGCTCGGTCTGTCGGCGGTGACGGTACCGGATCTGGGGTTGGAGCTCGCCGACGTTACATTGCGGCTGGAGGGCCGGGAACGCGGCGTGGCAATCACCGGCGGGGTGCAATCCGGCGAGGGCCGGCTGACGCTCGATGGTTCGGCCAACTGGGATCCGGCCAATGGGGTTGCGGCGCAGATCGGTGTCGAGGGCAGTGATTTCCTCGTGGCCGACACCCGCACGGTGCAGATGAAGGCCGATCCAGACTTTGCGTTGACGTACGCGGGCGACGAACTTTCCGTTAAAGGGTCGGTGCACGTGCCGTTTGCAGACATCCGGGTACGCCGGTTACCCCAGGGCGCCGTTACCGTGTCGGCGGACCAGCGGATCGTCGACGAAGCCCGAGAGGCGCCGTTGCCGCTCAACGTGAATGCGGATATCGCACTGACGCTCGGCGACGATGTGCGCTTCGATGGTCTTGGGCTAACCACCCGCATAGCGGGGCGGATGCGTGTGCGCGAACGCCCGGATCGTCCGACGTCGGCGACTGGCAGAGTCGATCTGTTGGAAGGCCGTTATGAGGCCTATGGTCAGGACCTGAGTATCGAACGGGGCAACATCGTATTCGCCGGAGGGCCGGTGGATGCTCCGGGCCTGGATTTCCGCGCGGTGCGGCAGGCCACGCCGGAAGTGCGCGTAGGCGTGGACGTGCGAGGTACACTGCAGGAACCGAAGCTCACAACATTTTCCAAGCCCTCCATGTCGCAGTCCGATCAGTTGGCGTATCTGGTGTTGGGTCGGCCGATGAACCGTGGTACCGAAGAAGAGCAATCGCTGTTGCAGCAGGCAGCGCTGGCGCTCGGCGTGAAAGGTGGCGAACTGTTGACGTCTAAACTGGGTGACAACATCGGTGTGGACACGCTGAGCATCGAGACCGCACCGGGTGAAGCCAACGCGCAGGCAGCGCTTGTGATCGGCAAGTACCTGTCTCCGAAACTGTACGTCAGCTATGGCTACGGGCTGTTCGAACCGCTGTCTACATTGAAGATGGAGTACCAGTTGAGCAAGTTGTGGCGGTTCGTGACGGAGTCCAGCAGCGAAGCAACCGGCGGTGATATCGAATGGGTGATGGAACGATGATCGACTGCGGCGGAGCATCCGTTATGGGTAAAGCGGGGCGTGGTGAGAGCGCTACGCGCCTTGTCTGGATTGTGGTTCGGCGGTAAGTTCTGAGACAGCATGGCCACCGGTAGGAACACGAATGTCTGAAACCCACACCGCCATCTGCCGTTTCTGCCACTCTTTCTGCGGCATCAAAGCCGAGATTGAAAACGGGCGCCTGATCAGCGTGCTCGGTGATATCGACAACCCGATGTATCACGGCTACACCTGCATCAAGGGGCGCGAGTTACCCGAGCAGCACTACAACATGGAGCGCCTGCTGCGTCCGGTCTCGCACAGCGATGGGAACCGGCGCGAGATTTCGTCGGGCGAGTCGCTGGACCGAATTGCCGCGAGGCTCGAACATTTGCTCGCGACGTACGGACCGCGGTCGATCGCGCTGTACACGGGCACGTATTCGTTCCCATACCCTGCAGGCACCACGATGGCGCATGCGTTCATGGACGCGATCGGGTCGCCGATGCGTTTTACATCCGGTTCCATCGATCAACCCGGCAAACCGATGGCGGTTGCGTTCCACGGGCGCTGGAACGCGGGGCCACAGCCGTTTGCGGAATCGGATGTATGGCTGCTTGTCGGGGCCAACCCTGTCGTCTCGAAGTGGGGTGGCATACCTCAGTACAACCCGGGCAAACGGTTGCACGACGCACTCAAGCGGGGCCTCAAGCTGATTGTCATCGATCCGCGGCGCACGGAGAGCGCGCGTCGCGCGCACCTGCATCTGCAGTGCAAGCCCGGGGAAGACCCGACCATCCTTGCGGCGATCGTGCACGTACTGATTCGTGACGCACTCTACGATCGGGACTTCGTGCGTGATGAAGCGATCGGGTTTGATGCGTTGAAACAGGCGGTCGACCGATTCACGCCGGAATACGCGGCGCACCGCGCAGACGTTCCGGCGGGTCAGATCGTGGAAGCCGCCCGTACGTTCGCGCAGGCCGCACGGGGCATGACGACCGCAGGCACCGGGCCGAACATGGCGCCGCGCGGCACACTTACCGAATATCTGGTCCTGGTAATCAACACGCTGTGTGGGCGCTGGATGCGCGCCGGTGAGCCCATGCCGAATCCATTCGTGCTGCGCCCGGAGTGGCGGGGACGTGCGCAGGCGGAACCGAAACCTGAAGCCTGGGGTTATGGCGAGCGGTTGCGTGTACGCAATCTCGCGGACAATGCGGCTGGGTTGTCTGCCGCAGCGCTTGCCGACGAGATTCTGCTGGACGGGCCCGGCCAGGTGCGCGCGCTCTTCAGCCTCGGCGGCAACCCCGTGGCGGCCTGGCCGGATCAGTTGAAGACAGACGCGGCGATGGACAAACTGGACCTGAATGTCGCCCTTGATATCAAATTGAGTGCAACCGCACGACGCGCGCACTACGTGTTGCCGCCGAAGATCGGACTCGAGGTACCGGCCATTACGCTGCCGAACGAAAACGTGTGGTTTTATGGCGCGTCCACCGGTTTTCCGGAACCCTACGGTATGTATCAGCCCGCACTGACCCGCGTACCGGAGGGCTCCGACCTGCTCGAAGAGTGGGAGGTGTTTTACGGGCTGGCGCAACGGCTCGGGTTGTCGCTGACGTTTGCCGGCTCGGTCCTCGATATGACGCAACCACCGCAAACGGACGAGCTGCTGGAGATGCTGTGCGCAGGGTCGCGGATACCGCTCGACGAGGTGAAGCGGTATCCGCACGGACACATCTTCGATGACCCGTCCATCGCCGTGCTGCCGAAAGCGGAAGATTGCGAAGAACGGTTGGACATCGGACACCCGGAGATGATCGAAGAACTCGACGAGGTGCGTGCCGAGGCGTTCAACGCGCATGCAGGGTATGCGGATGAGGACACGTACACACACCGCCTGGTGAGCCGGCGGTTGAACGACGTATACAACTCGTCGGGGCGGGACATTCCGCGCCTGGTGCGCAACCACCGGTACAACCCCGCGTATATGAATCCGGACGACATCGAAGCGCTGGGGCTCACGGACGGCGACGTGGTGGAGATCAGCTCCGAGCGGGCGACGATTCTCGGTGTGGTCGAGAGCGCCGCGGATCTTCGTCCCGGCGTGATCTCGATGGCGCACGCGTTTGGCGATGCACCGAGCCGTGACGACGACCTGTTCTACATAGGATCGAATACCGGAAGGCTCACCAGCGTGGACGATAAGTTTGACCACCGTACCGGGATGCCGCGTATGAGCGCCATTCCGGTGAATGTACGCCGCGGCGATCAGGCGCTCGCGTTGCGCTGAGCTGACTTGGCATGCGGCAGGGCAAAACGTTGACGCGGCTGAATGTGGGGAACAGACTTCGGGGTCCCATTGTTTAACAATTGCGAATGCAAACACGCCGCAGAGGAGGAACTGACATGGCTGCGAATAGTCCGACAGGGGATTACGTACAGATGGACTCGGTTGATTGGGTTCCCTTTCCCGAGGGACTGTGCGAAGGACCGATCCGTTGGAAACTGCTGCACGTATCCCCGGAAGCGGGGGCATGGACGGCTATCTTCGACTGCCCGAAGGGCACGTCGTTTGCCAAGCACATCCATATGGGTCCGGGCGAATATTTTCTGACCAAGGGCCGGATGAACGTGCGCGGGGGTACTGCGGAAGGCGGAGCAACGGCGGTCGCGCCCGGATACGGGTACGAGGAGTGTAACGCCCAGCATGACCACACCGAGTTCCCGGAAGACAGCGAGTTCTACATGACCTTCCTGGGTCCGCTGAATTTCATCGACGACGACGGTAACACGATCGCGCTCGTCGGCTGCAAGCAGGTGCTGGACGCCTGGAATGCAGGCGCTAGCGGCTGAGTGAGGGTTCCGGGCGGGCGGCGATCGCCGCCCGCCGCCCGGCTCAGAACCGGTACGTGAGGCTTCCGGTGATCAACCGGGGCTGACCGAGCGTGCCGATCAGGATGTCGCCTCCAGCCTCACCTGCGAACAGGTCCAGAAGGTAGAGGTTGGGAAAACGCTGCAGGTCCACGTAGTGATCCTCGTCAAAGAGGTTCTTGGCGTTGACGGTGAGTTCCCAGCGCTCGGCCGCGAGACCAATCTGCGCGTTTACCAACGTGTAGTCGGGGTTCTCGACCGGATCCCAGACCTGCAGTCCCTGGTACTCGCCGGAGTGGTTGATCTGCACGGAGGCAATGAAGTCGATGCCACCGTTACCGATCGGGTGCTGAAAATCGGCGCCCAAGTGCCAGTTCACGTCCTGCACGACGGGCGGCGTAGTTCCGCCCACGTCGACGGGGCCTGCAGGTCCGTCAACGAAGGTGCCGCTGTCCCACTCGGCGTCCACCCAGCCGAACGCAGCCGTTAGCGACAACCAGTCGTTCACGCGCCACATCGCTTCGGCTTCTATGCCGATGTTTTCCGAATCACCGCCGTTGTTGATGCCTTCGATCAGCTGACCGTTCACGGTGGCCTGGAACTCCACCTGGCGACCTTCGTAGTCGACGAAAAACGCCGCGAGCGATGCAGACAGTCGGCCGTCCGGTGATTTACCCTTCCAGCCGATCTCGAAACTCGTTGCCCGCTCTACCTCGAACGTTTCTCCCGCGCCGCCAAGGTTGCCTATGTTGAACCCACCGGGCTCGTAGCCTTCGGCGAATGTGAAATACAGCATGTGATCGTCGTTAAGAAAGCGGGATACAGAGAGTCGCGGCAGAAACTCGACATCGTCGGTTTTGCTCGACACCATCGTGTCGAGGTTGTCGCTCTCGTTCTCCCATCGATCGATCCGCACGCCGGCGCTCACCTCCCAGGCATCCCACGAATAGGTGGCGTTGGCGAATCCACCCAGGTGACTTTTGTCCCGGTTGCGCACTTCGAACGGTAGTGCGAGCGAGCTCATTTCCTGATCCGGCGTCACCGTTTCGCCGGCCCAGATGCCGGTGCAGACCCCACCCTGACCGGGCGCGCCGCCGAAGTCGCTGATCAGGCAGCCGAGCGGCCCGGTAATGTTGCCGTCTTCGTCGATGCGCGCATCGAAGAAGATCTGTTCGGAGCGCATGGTTTCCTCGAACAGCGAGTAGAATCCGCCCACAATCCACTGCAGCGGTGCGTCGGTGGTCGACGCAATGCGGAACTCCTGAGTGAACACGTCCATGGTTTCGGGACGGAACGCATCGAAGATGAACTCCTCCCGGATGTCGACGTCGGTGTAGCGATCGCTTTCGGTATCGGTGTAGGAGGTTAATGACACCACGTCCAGACCGTCGAGTTCGAGCGTGAGTTCGAGCGTTCCTGCAAAGGTTTCGCGCTTGTGGCTCGAGTTGAGCGTGTTGGCCACCTCGTTCGGATAGTCCAGGTCATCGTCGACTTCGCGGACCCAGGGATTGTTCGGGCCGTCGTACTCGTTGTAACGCACGGCGGCAAACGCGGACAGCCGCTCGGTGACCGGTCCGGCGACCGACACCCTTGCGCCGTACTCGTCGAACTGACCTTCGTCGCGATCGGGGTTCGAGCGGAAGCCGTTCAACCGCGCTCGGTTCGGGTTGGTCAGGTAGCCGTCGTCTTCGTTGTAGAAGCCGAATACGCGAGCTGCCCAGCCGCCGGTACCCAGCGGCACGTTCACGCTGCTCTCCAGGTCGATGATGCTCTGTTCACCCGCGCGTGCTTTGATGCGACCCGAAACCTCGGTTGGATCGGGCCGGCGGCTCACGAACTTCACTGCGCCGCCGATATTGCTACCGCCGTACAGCACGCCCTGCGGACCTTTCAGAACCTCGATCCGCTCCAGGTCGCCGAAGCGCGACGAGGCGTCAGAAAATATCTGCACATCGTCCAGGTAGAATCCCACGCCTTGCGTATTGCCGAAGGAGCCGACCCCGCGAATGGAGACGTTCGGAAAGCCATCCGCGCGCTTCGACAGATTCAGGTTCGCAATGGTGTTGCCGATGTCGTCGAGCGTCGTCAGATCACGGCGGGTGATCGCGTCGCCGGTAATCACCGACACCGTCTCCGGAATCTCCAGTACGCCTTCCTCGCGCTTGCGCGCGGTGACGATGATTTCCTCGATCACGTTGGCCCCGGCCGCCGACGTCGTGACTGGAAACATGGATGTAAACAGCGCGCAGATCAGCGCGGCGCCAGCAACGCGTGCGCTGGATTCGGACGTGCGTACGAAAGCCATATCGTAACCCCTCTTCCCGTATGTAGGACAAATGTCCCTCGGGTGGCGCGAGGTTGCAAGTCCTAGCGAACATCGGGCTCGCGTAGGTTCGTGTCAGGAGCGGTCGATCGCCTCGCGATAGGGGTCGAGATCCAAGCCCGGATATCGCGCGGCCACTCCCTTCAGCATTTCCTCGGTCCAGTACTCGTGCCCCGGCGGCGGAAACCCGAAGAGCGCGCGTTCTTCCAGCGTGGAACGTTCGAGCCAGCGGCCTAGCGCGCGGCGCACTCCCTGTTCCGGCCAGCCGACGATCCCCAGCCACGGACAGTCCCTGGGTGCATAGGTAATGAAATGTCCGACCCGTGCGTTGTTGCCTCGGAACGGCGTACCTCGATGGTAGGTGCGCATGCTGTACGCAAACACCGACCCTGCGGGAACGGTCGCGGTTTGCTCGCGTGCGTAGAGATCAGGCCGGGCGTCGCGGGTGTGCACGCTCGGCCAATGCACCTCGTCTCTATAGTGTTGCCAGGAGCAGACCGCGGTAGGCGCCTGATCGCTGCCAACGTCCGTGTAGTAGACGAGGAAGGCGGTCTGCCAGAACCGCGGATCCGACGACGGATACGCAAGCGTGTGATTTGCGAAATCCATGTGCATCTCTTGATCCTGGTCGGCGTAATGTCCGGTGCACTTGTAGGTCAGGTCGGATTGCTCGCAAACAAGGTCGTCGTGTCCCGCGAGCGTGGCGGCGAAGCGGCGTAGGTCCGGGTGCGTGGTGATCGCGTTCAGGCGGTCACCGGCGAACGGGAAACGGAGCGTGCGACGGTTGCGGGGCGGTTCGTCCCATCCTGCCGGTTTCGGTCCGGTCGGATTGTCGGCGTAGTCGAGCCAACCGGGAATGAAGCGTTCGACCTCGGCGCGCGCTTCCGTCAATTCTTCATCCGTTAGGAAGTTTTCGATGATCGCGAAGCCGTGCGCGTTGTAGTGCGCTATATGATCCTGCGTGAAACCGGCCACGAAGAAACCCCGAACTCAACCGCGCGGGCGGCGGGCAAACAGCACCAATAACACCATGTCTTCTTCTATCTCGAAGAAACTGTGTTCTTCGCTTGCCCGTATGTAGAGCAGATTGCCTGGTCGCACGCGTTTCACGTCATCGCCGACCTGCAGCTGGGCGCTGCCCTCAACGACGTAATACATCTCGTCGTCGTCATGTGGGCTCTGCATGTCTTTCGAGCCCTTCGCCAGACGGTAGATACCGCAGTGCATCGACGGCGCGTTCAGAAACTCCTTGTAGTTCACGGGTGAGTCGCCCATTTCGGCGACCAATTGATCTACGTCGAATATTTCCCAATTGTTCTGATCCATTTCGAGCGGTCCAGTCGTGGTGGCGTCCGATTGCGCGACATTAGGCTAATACATAGCAGTGTCGCGCGAGTCGCACAACTCCTCAGCACGTTGAATTAGGGATTCGAATCAGGCGGCGGCTTCCAGTCGGCTCAGGCTCCGCCGGTAGGGGGCCATACCGATCAGGATTGCCAGGACCGCCAGGGGCGCGCCAACGAGGTTAACAATCGCGAGCGACGCGCCGACGCGGGATTCGTCAGCAAACACATGGTGCGTGACGAAACCAACGGCGGCCGCACCCAGCGACAGCCCGATGAAGTTGCTGAAGAAAAGGTAGGCCGAGGAGATTTTGGCGCGCATCTCGTTCGGCGTAATCGTCATCATTGCGGCCGCGGCCAGGCCGGCGGGCACGGCGCTGAAAAATTGATACGGCGCGAACAGTATGGCGGCGGTACGGCCGTCGGGCGCAACCAGGAACACCAGCATCGCCAGTGGGGCCAGGGGTATGGAGCAGAGCATGGTGGCGCGGTAGGGGGCGTCCTCGCGGCCCCGCTTCGCGAGCCAGCTCGCGAACCAGCCGCCGAACAGGGCACCGGCGGTGCCGAAAATTGCGACGATGGTGCCATAGACCGATCCGGCCTCGCTGGCCGACCAGCCGAACGTGCGGATAAAAAATGTCGGAACCCACGCAAAGTTGCCGTACGCGACCATTACCAACATGGTGAAACTCCCGAACAGCGTCGCGAAGGTCTTGCCGTGGTCGGCCACGAAGCGGAAGAACGCACGCAATGTGGTTCGGTCGACGGGGTCTTCCTGCACCTCTGCGCCCGAGCCGATGTTGCGACGCAACGGTTCGCGCACGGTCAACAACAGGAGCGCAAGCAACAATCCGGGCAGGCCGATCGCTAGAAACGAGAACTGCCAGGGTTGAATGACGCCCAATACCGGCACTGAAATGGATTCCAGAGAATTGGCGTAACCGATCACCGCGCCGCCGACGATCATCGCCATGCCGACCCCGGTGAGATTACCCATCGTGAACACACTCATTGCCAGCGGGAGCACTTCCTTGCGGAAGTAGTCGCTGATCATCGAGTAGGCGCAGGGTGAGAGACAGGCTTCGCCGCTGCCGACGCCAACGCGGGCAAGAAACAGTTGCCAGAAGTTGCTGGCCAGACCGCACGCAGCCGTAGCTAAGCTCCAGAACGTGACACCGGCAATGATGATGTTGCGGCGATTGTATCGGTCTGCCAGCAGCGCGATGGGCATGGACATCACTGCGTAGAAGATGCCGAACGGGGGCCCCTGTAGCAATCCGATCTCGAAATCGTTCAATCCAAGGTCCGCTTTGATGTCTTCGACCAGCAGCGCAATGATCTGGCGGTCGAGAAACGAGAACACCGAGCCGATGAACAGCACGATAACGACGTACCACGCATAGCGTGAAGCGGGCGGAGCGTCGTTCAGTGTGGCCGCCATCAGAGGTCCAGCGATGCCTCGATGTCTTCGATCAGGTAGGGGCTGATGACCGCCATGATCGGTGATGCCCAGCGCAGACTCACGTTGAATTCTGCACGCCCCTCGGGATTGTCGATGTGCGTTGCGTTGCCATTGCGGATCGGCCAGCCGATACGCTGCGTGCCATCTGTGCGCATCAGAACGCAGCGCCGCTCCCAAGCGCTTTCCGGGATGCCGTCGGAATGGCGGCGATAAACGATGATGTGGCCGAACATCCGTTCGATGTTGCCGCTCGGCTCCCAGCGTACGGCGGCGATCGACTCCATGTCACCGGCGATTGGGGGCACCCAGGTGGTGGTCTCCGAGTCAGGCGGTAGTGGTTTGATCTCGTTCACCGCATCGATGATGCCAGTGACCGGTACGCGGTGATACTGCGAAAACAGCATGCCTGGATCCAGGCCCAGCTCCTCGCAGTATGTGAGCATTGCGTCGACGGAAAGACGTCGCTTGCCGAGTTCCAAACGGTGCAGGTGCGCGCTGCTGATACCCATCCGGTCCGCCAGCGCCGCGAGCGATACACCTTTGCGTCTGCGTTGGTCGCGGAGTTTCCTGGGGTCGAACGCCATCGTCGTTTTCTTACCAAATAGGTAAATTTCGTCCATATGGTAACAATCGAATGGATTACTCGCAGAAATCACGTCGCTCGCTTACCGAAAGTTTGATTTATTGCCTGGTGTGTGGACACTTGGCGCACACCATTTGGAGAGGGGTCATGAGACGAGATCGTTTTCGCCGGTTCGTTGTGCCGGTGGGCTTATGGATGTTGATTGGCGGAGTGTCGATCAGCAATACGGTTGCGGCGCAAACAGAGACCGCAACCCACCGCGTGATCGAGGAGATCATTACAACTGCGCGTAAACGCAGCGAGCCGTTGCAGGAGACCCCGGTCGCATCGTCCGTGCTCACCGGCGAAGCGCTGGACATGACCTTTCATGCGGACCTGAAGACACTCGCGTTTCCGGCGCCGAACGTCAATCTGGCGACCGTGAGCGCTTTTGCCAACGCTGTATCGGTGTCGATTCGCGGTATCAGCAATTCCGACATCGATTCCACGGTCGATCCGCCGGTTGCGATCTTTGTCGACGGCGTCTACATGGCACGCCCTGTCGCAAGCAGCATGGATCTGTTCGATGTAGAACAGATCGAAGTGTTGCGCGGTCCTCAGGGAACGCTGTTCGGCCGCAACACGTCGGCGGGCGCGATCCAGATCCGCACGCGCCGACCTTCCGGTGAGTTTGGTATGCGCGGCCGCGTCACGGTGGGTGAATACGGGCGCGCGGACTTTCGAGGCGCACTAGACTTCCCGCTGGTAGAAGGCAAATTGGCGGGTAAGGTATCGGTGCTGTCCCAGAACATGGACGGCTACTACGAAAGCGCGATCACGGGGCGTGACCTGGGTGCCGAAGACATTTTTTCGGTGCGGCCGATGCTCGAGTTCACGCCGAACGATGCAGTGGACCTGACACTGATCGGCGAGTATCACCGCAACAAGAGCGAACCGAGACCGCAGCAGAACCAATCTCCGGCCAGCCGGCTGTTGTGTGTTCTGCACGGATTCTGCGGCTTCGAACTGGGTGATGGAGACGAGTACACCGTTGAAGCCGAAGAACCCGGGTTCATCGACGCAGAGATCTGGGGCCTTACCGCGGAACTGAACTGGCGCCTCGACCCCGGTGTGGTAACGCTGATCGCGAACTACCGCGACACAGACGAGGACGTGGTGTATGACCCGGACGCGGTACTGTATCCGATGTTTCTGGTGGACCGGCAGCAGCCGCACTCGCAATGGTCGACCGAGTTGCGATTTGCGTCCACAGCCTACGAGCGGTTCGATTTCATTACCGGCGTGTACTTCTTCCACCAGGAATACGATCTGGAACGCAATACGTTCCTGGCGATCGTTTCTCCGACGCCGGTCGGCCGGAATCTGAGTCTTACCGGCCAGGACCACGATGCGGTGTCGATTTTCGGTGAGCTGAATTACCACGTTACCGATGCGCTCACGTTGACCGTCGGCGCGCGCTACAGTGACGAGGAAAAAGACTTCTTTCAGTTCCCGTTCGGCCCGTTTCCGAATACCGGCGCCCGGATCGACGTGAGTGAATCCTGGGACGACTTCGGTCCCAAGTTCGGCGTAACCTATCAGTGGAACCCGAATCTCATGACCTATGCGACCTATCAGAAGGGATTCAAAAGCGGTGGCTTCAATGGCCGGTGCGGTCAGACCGTGACCTGTCTGCGGCCGTTCGATCCCGAAGAGGTGGACGGATACGAAGTCGGCCTGAAAGCGGATCTGCTGGACGATCGGTTGCGTACGAACGTAGCGTTATTCTGGTCCGAGTACGAGGACATGCAGCGTGGCGCGATCGTTCCCCTGCCGCCCGGCGCAGCGAACCCTCAGGAAACGGTTACCGACAACGCGGCGGGCGCCACGATTCGCGGTGTCGAGCTGGAGGTAACGGCCTTGTTCGGCGAGCGCTTCCAGCTTGACCTGGCTCTCGGGTATCTGGATGCGGAGTACGACAATTTCTGCGCGGACATCAACGGCGCGCAAACATTTCCCTCGATGCCGGTATCCAACTGCGGCGGGAGTGTGACGCAAACCAACAACCTCGACGATCCGGGTGGCGAAGCTGCGTACCTGGTGGACGAAGACAATTCAGACTTCGAGCTGGCACGCGCGCCGGAGCTGAACTATTCGATCAACGGCACCTTCTCGCAGCCGCTGGGCAATGGGGGCAATCTGACATTCAACGTGCGCTACACGTGGGTGGACGAATTGTTCACGGATGGGAGCGAGCGCAGCCTGCGCGATGATGTGGGTCTGTTGAATGCGAGCATCACGTACTACGATCCAACCGATCGCTTCCGCATCAGCGTGTTCGGCCGCAACATCACCGACGAAGTGTATGCGGATTCGCGGACGCTGGTTCCGCCGCTATTCGATACCAGAGCCGTGAACGCACCGGAGCAGT
Organism: Candidatus Azotimanducaceae bacterium; assembly: GCA_965216695.1. Lineage (GTDB taxonomy): Bacteria > Pseudomonadota > Gammaproteobacteria > Pseudomonadales > Azotimanducaceae. The sequence continues at coordinate 3,124,533 of OZ244212.1, forward strand.
GGGGCGTGGAAGTGGGCTGGGAGATGTGATCGAATGCGCTAGGCGTTTCATCGCGGTGGCAGGGCTGTACTGTCTTGCCATCGCGCTCTCCCCCGACGCTTGGGCGGAGCCGGGCGTAAGTTACTCACCGGCGGTCCGCGCACCTTCGCCGAAACAGCTCTTCTGGGGCGACACGCATCTGCACACCAACTTGTCGCCGGATGCCGCCGCGGGGGGGAATCGCTCGTTCGATCACGATGCCGCATACCGCGTTGCGCGCGGCGATGCGGTTCGCGCGCACAACGGCATGCACGTCAGGTTGGCAAGGCCCCTCGACTTCCTGGTTGCGGCGGACCACGCCGAGTACATGGGTTTGTTTCCGGGGCTGGAAGCCGCGAATCCAGAGTTGCTGAGTACCCCCACGGGCCGGAAGTGGCATGCAATGCTCAATGCCGGCCCGGAGCAGGCCGCGGAGTTGCTCGTTGAATTCGGCAATGCGCTCCGAGAGCGACAGGACCTGATTAGCAGTCCGGAGTATCAGCGTTCTGTGTGGTCCGAGGTAGTGGGTAAGGCCGAGGAATACAACGACCCTGGTCGGTTTACCGCACTGATCGGGTACGAGTGGAGTTCGGGGCGGGGCGGCGGCAACATGCACCGGATCGTGATTTTTGCCGACGGCGCGGAACGCGCTAGTCAGATCGTTCCGTTCAGTTCGTTCGACGGCGACCGACCCCGCGAACTTTGGGCGTTTCTCGCGAACTACGAAACGCAAACCGGCGGACGGGCGCTTGCGATCCCGCATAACGGTAACACGAGCGCCGGACTGATGTTTGCGCCTGCCGATTCGGACGGTGAGCCGATGACAGGCGAATACGCCGCGCTGCGCGCTCGCTGGGAGCCGTTGGTCGAGGTAACCCAGTACAAAGGCGACAGCGAGACGCACCCGGCGGTGTCGCCGGACGATGCGTTCGCCGACTATGAGTCGTGGGACGAGTTCGCCGGATTCAGTACCCGCCCCCACGAGGATTGGATGTTTGCCAACGAGTACGCGCGACCCGCGTTGCGGCGCGGCCTGGCGATCGGCGCTGAGCTTGGCGTGAACCCGTTCCGGTTCGGCATGATCGGCAGCACCGACTCCCACACCGGCATTGCGTCGGCAGAGGAAGACAACTTCTGGGGCAAGTTCACGTGGCACGAACCGAGTGCAACACGCGCGATGGAACGGTTTGTGAACATTCCGAACATCACACAGATGGAGTGGCAGATGGCGGCGTCCGGTCTGGCCGCGGTCTGGGCTGAAGAGAACACGCGCGATGCAATCTTTTCAGCATTGCGGCGTAAGGAAAGCTACGCGACAACGGGCCCACGCATGGCGGTGCGCACGTTCGGCGGCTGGCAATTCGAGACTGCGGATCTGACGCGACCGGATTGGGCGGCCTACGCGGCATCGCACGGCGTTCCTATGGGAGGTACGCTTACCCCGCGCCCGGGTGACGCGTCGCCGTCGTTTGTGATATCCGCAATGAAGGACCCGACGGGTGCAAATCTCGATCGTGTTCAGGTCATTAAGGGCTGGCTGGCGGCCGATGGAACGACGCGCGAACGCGTCCACAACGTTGCGTGGTCGAAACCGCGGCGGATAGGCGAAGATGGAGCACTCGGGGTGGTGGGCAACAGCGTTGATCGTGAAAAAGCCCGCTACCGAAATGATATCGGCGCCGCGTCGCTGGCGACCGTTTGGACAGATCCGGACTTCGACCCGGCAACGCCGGCGTTCTATTACGTGCGTGTGCTGGAGATTCCTACGCCGCGATGGACAGCCTACGATGCAGCCTTCTTCGGTGTGGAAATGCCCGAAGAAGTACCGATGGAAACCCAGGAGCGTGCGTATACGTCCCCGATATGGTATGTGCCCGATGATGCGTCGCGTTGATCTTTAGGCGCATCCTTTCGGTTGACCGTTAGAGACCGCGAATGAATCGCTTCCGCAATTGCATGGGCGTGACAATGCTATGAAGAAGTTTCAGACAGAACAGGAAGATTTCTGGGCGGGAGAGTTTGGCGACGATTATATCGCCAGGAACGAAGGTCAAAAGTACTTTGCGTCCAATGTAGCATTCTTCGCGAAAATACTGACGAAAACAGATGGCATCGAGTCGGTAATCGAATATGGAGCCAACATTGGCCTAAATCTTTTGGCGCTGAAGACCTTGCTACCAGGTGTTGAGCTTTCTGCAATCGAGATCAATGCGAAGGCTGTTCAAGAACTAAACAAGATCGAGAAAACCCACGTTTATCACGACTCGATCCTCAACTTTGAGCCGCGCCAGAAACATGATTTCGTTTTGGTTAAGGGTGTGCTAATCCACATAAACCCTAACCGTTTGCCGGAAGTTTATGACAAGTTGTACGAATCCAGCGGGCGATTCATATGCATCGCGGAGTACTACAACCCGACACCTGTCGAACTTAGCTATCGCGCACACAAAGACAAGCTATTCAAACGAGATTTTACCGGCGAGATGCTGGATAGATTTGATGACCTGCGCCTGGTCGACTACGGCTTTGCCTATCACAACGACAATAATTTTAAACAGGACGATATAACGTGGTTTTTGTTGGAAAGAAGATAGCAACGCCTGTGGGTAGGAGTGCGGCCCATCGGGCATGCAGGAGCGAACAGATCGTTCCTGGGTCTCACCGGACTGAACCGATCAGGTGAATCCGGTCCGCGAGAGTCAGTTTTTCCAGTAGCGCAATGAACCACCAGGCGAAATCGACCTGGGAGTTATCCAAACCACATCTGGCGGAGCGCGGGTACGCGTGGTGGTTGTTGTGCCAACCTTCGCCCATCGTCAAAAGCGCAACCCACCGGTTGTTGAATCCCGCTGCGTTCGAATAGGGCTTGGTGCCCCAGAGATGTGCAGCCGAGTTTACGAGCCAGGTGGCATGGTGGACGAGCACGATGCGCAGACAGATTCCCCAGAGAAACGCCGGTAAGCCGCCGATCATCAGTAGAACTAATGCGATAGCGATATTCGGCACGTAGTGGAAGGAGTTGAGCCAGCGAAGGTAGGGATCTTCCAGCAGGTCTCTCGAGATGGTCGTGTATCGGATGCGCAGGAATTCGTGCGGAAGTTGTTTGGTGATCCAACCCACGTGAGAGTGAAAAAATCCCCGTGATGCGTCGTGCGGATCGAAGGGTGAATCAGAGTGGGCGTGATGGAGTCGATGCAGCGCCACCCAGTTACCCGGTCCGCCTTCCTGTGCCAGTGCGCCGAAGGTCGCGAGCACTCTTTCCATCCATCTACGAGTGCGAAAGCTTCGGTGTGCCAGTAACCGGTGGTAGCCGACCACAATACCGAGTCCGCTGAGGATGTAGAGAACCAGTAGTGCGGCAAAGCCGATCTGCGACGGAAAAAATGGTGCAGCCAGCGCGCCGATGTGCAACAACACGATGGTTGTGATGGGTACCCAGGACGGCAGATCACATGGGAATTCTATTGGTTTTCTTGTCTGGGCCACGAAGCCAGTATGCGGCGGTGAGCGTGGGGGATCAAACAGGCGCGCCTATCCGTAGGTTTCGAACCCTGTGCGGCGCTAGAACACATATTCTGAAATATTCCGGGGTGCGGGCAAATGGCCTGGTGGGTACCGCGTTTACAGGTCGCCCTGTAGTGCTGTCCTGATCGCAGCCACGGCGGCTGAATCGTCAGCGTCGGGTACTTCGGTGAACAGGTCCGCTGCGACAATGCCGCGGTCGAGGGTCGCGAGTTTGCGCGCGATGCGATCGAACTCGGCGGCGCCGATTTCTTCTGCCAGCGCGTGCAGCAGCACGGTCGCTTTGGCCGTTACTGCGCCGGATGAGCGGCGGGCGGATAGGACGCCGGCGTCATTGCCCCAATCGCGCAGCGAATCCAGCGCCCGCTGAAAACGCGTTTCGGATATCGTACCGCTACGGCGCATGATTTCGAGACTGTAGTATTCGGCCATCCCTTCCACCAGCCAGTCGGCGTCGTCCGCTGCATGCATGCTGGTACCCACATGGATCAACTCGTGCAACAGAGTGCTGGTGCCGTTCTCGCTGATCAGTGGCCGGTCTGCATGCACGTACAGGGACGAAGGCCCGGATAAACCGCCGCGCCAGAAGCCGGGTCCAGCACCTGCGATCAGCAGATGTTGCGGGAAGGCGGGCAGTAGTTTGGTGAGTTCGGGCAGATTCCAGTTCAGGAACGCCATCATGTCCATGCGGCGCATGCCGTGGTCTTTCGGCGCAGCGATAGCGACTTCGCGCCCGGCAACCTGCTCCCGCCGGATGCCGATCTCACCGGCGACCACCCACCCTGCGGGCCTATCGTAGGTGCGCTCGTGAGGCAGGTCGATCGTTTCTCCTGCCGCGCGGCCGTAAGGCGTTTCGATCGCCCAGGAATCGGGCGCACCAAGGCGCAGCACGCTGCGGCCGGATGCGCCTTTGCGGGCTTTGCTGCGTGCGGGGGGAAACAGGTCCTCCAGGCGAACGATCGTCCACGTATCGGTAATGCGTGCGTCGTAGTCGCCGTCGCGGCGTTTGTGATCGATTGTGTACTGAAAGCGCAACGTGCCGCCGTCGGGGGGAGGGCGCCACAGAAGCCGGTCGCCGTCGCGATGGATCTCTCCGTCTGCCCGAGGCTCAAGATACCGTGCCGGTGGCGCCGCGAGGTTGAGCTCCGAGACAACTCCTTGGCGTTGGGTCAGCGCGATGGTGACGTCGGCGCGGCGCGCCTGCGGATCGAAATGTGCCTGGTAGGCGAACTCGTAATCTGTCTTGGCGCCCGCCGTCTGCACGCACGCGTACGGGCTCGCCAACAAGGCTACAATGAGAAGTCTGGTCAGGTTCAACGGCGTCACGGCGGCACGATAGCATCGAACGCGGTCGCAGCGCATTCATGCGGGTGGGGTTGCGGCCGAGGGCGGCCGCGAGTGAGAGAGGCACAGAGAAGTTTTATGGAAATGCGTGTTCTTGGGCGAACCGGTGTCGCCGTCAGCAAGTACTGTTTCGGCGCAGGTATGTTTGGCTACTTCGGCAACAAGGACGAGGCTGAATGCATCGCGATGGTGCACAAGGCCTTGGATGCGGGGATCAACTACTTCGACACGTCGGATGTGTACTCGCACGGAGAATCGGAAACGATCCTGGGCAAGGCGCTGAAGGGCGTACGCGACGAGGTGGTGCTGGCGACAAAGTTCGGCTTGCCAATGACGGATGATCCGAACCGGCGAGGCAGTTCGCGCCGGTGGATTACGCGCGAGGTGGAAGCGAGTCTGCAGCGGCTGGGAACGGACTACATCGACCTGTATCAGGCGCACCGGCCGGATGCCACGACCGATGTCGATGAGACACTGAGCGTGCTCTCGGATCTGGTGCGTGCGGGTAAGGTACGAATACTGGGGTCATCGACGTTTCCGGCGGAGCAGATCGTTGAAGCCCAGTGGACGGCCGAGCGCCGGGGTCGCGAGCGGTTTCGGGTAGAGCAGTCGCCGTATTCGCTCTTCACGCGGCGCATAGAAGCCGACGTATTGCCTACGTGTCAGCGCTACGGTATGGGTGTTGTGATCTGGAGTCCGCTGTCCCAGGGTTGGTTAACCGGCAAATGGCGGCGGAATCAAACCCCCAACGACACCCACCGGCAGGCGCTGCAGCCGCATCTCTATGATATGGCCAGGGAAGACAACCAGAAAAAACTCGATCTAGTGGAACGGCTCGACGAGGTGGCGCGGCAAGGCGGCATGTCGCTGATGCAGATGGCGTTGGCGTTTACGGTTGCTCACCCGGCGGTGACGTCGACGATCCTCGGGCCGCGTACGATGGCTCAGCTCGAAGGTTGTCTCGAAGCGTCGGAAATCGACCTCGACGATGCGATGCTGGATGCGATTGACGCCATCGTACTGCCGGGTGTGAACGTCAGTCGCGACGACGACGGGTATGAAGCGCCGGAGATTGCGGACAGCGCGTTACGCCGCCGTCGTGCGCGCAGCGCGTCGCACGAATCGGCGCGCGCAACGCTGAAAAACATTGAAGCCTACCGCGAGCGGGAAGGCCGTTAGGCGGGTACGAGACCGAGTGTCCTGAATGCTGCAGAAATTTCTTCGTAGCGTGCGTCGACGTCGTCTTTGATGTAGGCGTGCGTCGGGATGTAGAACAGCCCCTTCTCCAACCCCTCGAGCGCAAAGTGAGCGCACTCGTCGGGGGTGATGAACCGCTCGCGCAGGGTCTGTTCTGCTTCCTTCGTGAAGATCGCACGCATCGGATCGTCGTCGGCAATGGTTTCGAGCTGCTCGAACGTCTGTGCTAGCGACTCCGTGAGCACGGGGCCTGGAAGAAGCATGCTGATACCAACCTGGGTGTTGCGGAGTTCATGGCGTAGCCACTCGGCCATTACCACGAGCGCGTGCTTCGTACCGCCATAGGTTCCCATCGTCAGATCGGCGTTGCCTGGCGGCATTACGAGTGAATTCTCGGAGCCGGTGAACATCACGTGCGCTGGTTTATCGGCAGGTATCACGCGCCGTATGAACTGTTGCGCAATATCCAGCGCGCCGTACAGGTTCAATGAAAACTGCTCGTCGAAGTCCGATCGCGTTGATTCCATCAACGGCTTCATCGCGCCCGCGCCGGCGTTGCTGAACAGCAAGGCGGGTGGACCTTCCACCGCCCATACATCCTCGAGCAACTGTGCGTTCGCACCGGCATCAGTAACATCGGATGCAATGGCGCGGATAGCGCCGAACGCCGACAACTCCGCGACGGTGGCTTCGGCGACGGTTTCGTTGCGGTTCGTAATCACGACGCGCGCGCCTCGCTGCAGGCACGCGCGCGCCAGACCCTTGCCGATGCCCTGAGCACCACCGGTGATCAGTACGCACTGGTTGTCGAGTTTCACTGCCGACTCCAGAGCGCGTAAACCGGATCGTCCGGAAAGAACGTGCCGCGCGTGGTCAGTGCTTCGAGCATGCCGCCGGGTTCGTCCCGTTGGTCTGTGCTTGGCTGCTCAATGGCCCAGTCCAGTACAAATTGCCGCGCCGCAAACTTCCAGCCCTCTCCGCGATCTTCGAAGCGATCCAGGTAGCGACCACCCGAGATAGTATCCGCGTCGCCATCGTCCGCCGGGCTTGTGGCCAGCGCCATCACGTATGTTTCGGCGACTGCAGTGGACCCGCGGACGTCGATCCATTCATTGCTGACGTGGTGCGCCATCCGCGTGAGATTACGAGCCGTCTCCGCCATCAGTGCGCAGAACCCATCGGGGTCGCCGGCGTACATCTCGCCGATATCTACCCGCGCGTCGTCGTGGAACAGCGTCCGCAACAGCCTGGTGTCGGCGCGGTCGACGCCGCGGGCCTGCGCCGCAATCAGCTCACGAATCTGCGATCGGGCAATCGCGTCGTGAATCTGCTGCGGCGAATGGGTGTCGGATTGCACGGGTTGGTCTCCTGCATTGGGCGGGTTCTCGGTCCAGGCGCGGGTGAATCGGCCACCCGTGTCCCGCGTATCGGCGCGACCGCGTGTGAACGGGGTTGCGTAACTGTTGAGTAGCGTGCCGGTAGCAACGCCGTTGATGTTCCAATCCAGCACGTAGGTGCGTTCGGTGATGCGCCATGCGCCGTTTCGTTGAGCGTGCCGGTCCAGGTACCTGCCGCCGATCAGCGCGTGGCCCTCCGGCCCCGGTGAGTAGGCAACCACGTAGCTTTCCGAGATGGCATCGTCGCCGTCGAACGCGACCCATACGTTGGATGCGCGGTGCATCGTTACGCTGCCCGCCTGATCGGCGGGGGTAGACATGATGCTGGCGAACTCGTCGGCAGGGCCGTCGAAAAACCCGTAGTGGACTGAGCCGTCTGCATGGAATGCAGAACGCATCAGACCTGCGTCACGCCGGTCGATACCACGCTGCAGCGTGAAGATCGCGGTTCGAATCTGTTCTCGGGCCAGCCACTGTTCGATCTGCGTTGATCGGTTCACTGGATTCACCGGGTGCTCCCTTGCTTGGACTATACCGCGTTACCCCGGGGCCGTCCTGGCGTCTTCAGGAGGACTGGGCGACGCGCCGCTGTTCGAGCGCGGCGCGAATCTCCGCGTGGCGTTCGCGCGGTAAGTGGTACTTCGAGTAACACCACAGACATACCACGACGAACCCGGCGACGATCGGGCCATAAACGAGCCCGAGCCACATCAACGTGTCCGGTGGTACATCGGCGGCGGTCTGGATGTGAGGACCGCGTGGCCAGTTAATCAGGTCCAGCGCGAAGCCGCCTACGACGTTACCGATACCCGTTGTGAACTTGCCGGAGAAGGCCACCGCCGCGAAGAAGATGCCTTCCTGACGGCGTCCGGTGTTCAACTCGTGTTCATCGGCCACATCGGCGATCATCGAGTTGAACGTCACCAGCGCCTGCGCAACGCCCATACCCTGCACAAATTTAAACGTCACCAGCGTTACCAGCAGCGCATTGGTGCCGTTCTCCGGGAACCAGCCCAGCAACCGAAGAACCACGGGAAGGATCTGGCAGAACGCCCACCAGCCGGTCCCCCAAACGATCGAGGGCTTCTTGTCGAACCGGTCGTTCAACCGACCGGCAAAGGTCGTGCCGATCATGATGCCGACTGGGTATGCAACGAAGAAGGACAAGTTGCCGGTGCTGCTCAGTTCCCAGAAAAACGTGTTCATGTGCAGGTTGAGCGCCGTGTCGACGCCTACCATCATGAACACCACCAGTACGCCCAGAAACAACCAGCGAAACGATCGGTTGTTGAGCGCACCGCGCAGCTCCGCACCCATTCGAAGGAGTACGGCCCGCGTGCGCATGCGACCTGCGGTAACCTGCGGCTGTGTCAGATGCGGGATTCGCGATCTGGTGCCGATCGCCGTTACCAGAATCGAAATCACCATCAGCACCGAAAGGGTGAGTGCGTATGGACTGTACGCGCCGATGTTGAACTGTCCGCGCGGGTAGTCGGGAGTTGCAACGAAGAACACGCCGAAGGCGAGCGCGTACGCGCCGAGCACACCGACGTAGCTGAAGAAATAACGGTAGGCAACGACCGTCGTGCGTTCAATGTAATCGTCCGACAATTCTGCGCCCAACGACAGGTGTGGAACGTGGTAGAGGGTCATGGCCGCGCGCGTGAGCACTGCGAAGGTCATCAGCCACAGAAACAGCCCGAATTGCCCCAGACCGTCCGGAGGCGACAGCAGCAGGTAGAACGCAATGGCCAGCGGCAAAGCAGCCGCAACCAGGAACGGATGTCGACGGCCCCACCGGGAGCGCCAGTTGTCGCTCAACGACCCGGCAAGCGGATCGGTGACCGCATCGAACATCAGCGCTATGCCTACTGCGAGTCCTGCCAGCGATCCGGACAGCCCCAGAACCTGGTTGTAGTAGAAGAAGAGGATGACGCCGAACGCACCGTTCTTAAGTCCTTCGGCGGCCTGTCCGAAGCCGTACGCGAGCTTGGTGCCGATAGTGAGTGGCGGCATCGAATCCCCCAGCGATTTGAAGCATCATCGGGACGTCGCAATCTGGGGTCAAGACTGCATGAACGTGTTTATCGTCGGTGGTACCGGTGCTATCGGTGCGCACGCGTTACGCGCCCTTGTTCTGGCGGGACACCGTGTATCCGCGCTGGTACGCAGTCCGGCCAAGGCGCAATGGGTGACGAAAGTGGGCGCGGAACCTGTGTGGGTATCGCTGTTTGACCGCGAAGCGCTGGCGCGTGAGTTGACGGGGCGCGACGCGGTCGTGAACCTTGCTACCGCGATTCCAGCATCGTCGGGCTTCGTTCGGTCGGGCGGGTGGTCTGACAACGACCGCATCCGTCGGGAAGGTGTGGCAACGCTGGTGGCCGCTGCACAGGACGCGGGCGTACCGAGGCTCGTGCAGGAATCGGTGAGCATGATTTATCGCGACGCAGGTGCGCAATGGATCGACGAGGCGTGCGAGACAGACCGGTTTCCGCTGGCGCTCGGCAATCACGCGGCCGAATCGAGCGTGCAGAATTATCGCGAGCGCGGTGGGGAGGGTGTGATTCTGCGCTTCGGCTGGTTCTACGGACCCGGTGCGCGCCACAGTGAGGAGTTTCTGGATCTGGCGCGCCGCTTCGGAGTCTGCGTGATGCTGGGACGCGCTAGCGGATACGTAAGCTCGATCAATGTTCAGGACGGTGGCCGTGCGGTAGTGCATGCGCTCAACGTGCCTTCGGGTACGTACAACGTCGTAGACGACGAACCCCTGACTAAGGCCGGGTATGCGAACGCGCTTGCTGCGGCCGTAGGTCGTACGCGAACCGTTCGGGTACCCGGACGTCTGGCAGTTCTACTCGGCGATCGGGTGACGGGCCTGACCCGGTCGCTGCGGGTCGCCAATAAACGCTTCAGAGAAGCCACGGGTTGGTCACCCGACTATCCGAGCGCGCGCGAAGGTTTGCGCGCCATGGCGGCGCCGCAGTCGCAGGCTTGAACAACAAAAAAAACGGGGGCCGCTAAGGCCCCCTAGGCGCTCCAGTGGGGCATCGCGCCCCGGTTGGTATTCGCGTGATTCGTTAGGGCTTGTTGCGCCCCTTGCCGTTTCCGCCCTTACCGCCGCCGCTGCCGCCGGTGATGTCAACCTGAGACCATGATGACCACGCGGAGGTGCCGGTACCGTTGCCGGCACGCACGCGGTAGCGGGCGGTGCCGGATCCCGGGGCATCCACAAGTTGCGTGTCTCCCGTTGATCCGAGGGTAGTGGTGCCGACCCACGCGTCGCGTTTCTTGTGGCGAGTTTCGCGCTGTATTTCGTAGAAGTCCGCATCTGCCACGGCCGACCAGCTAATGGTCGCGGAACCATCGGCATTATTACTGGCCGACAACCCGGTCGGGGTTGTGGGCGGCTCCGGTTCCGGCGGGTTGACGGATACAACGATTGTGGCCGTTGCGTTGGCAACGCCGTCGGTTACCTGGTACGTGAACATATCGTCGCCGGTGAATTGCGCCCCAGGGGTGTAGACGATCTGACCGCCTTCAAGTTGCGCGCTGCCGTTACCCGGCGTACCTACCTCATCGATCATCAGCGGGTCGCCGTCGGGATCGTAATCGTTGGCGAGTGCATCGATCGCCACTGCCGTCTCGATGGCGGTGGTTGCGGTGTCGTCCAATGCTGCAGGTGCGTCGTTGCGGCCTTCGACGGAGACGGTAACGGCTGCGGTTGCAAGCCCGCCGCGGCCGTCGCCGACCGTGTAGGTAAATGTGTCCGTACCGAAAGCGTCGGCGTCGGGGGTATAGACGATCTGAGAGCCGCTGATTGACGCGGTGCCCGAATCGGGCGTGGTTACACTGCGTATCGACAACGCATCGCCGTCCGGATCGGTGTCGTTGGCGAGTACGTCGATCGTCACCGCCGTGTCTTCAGCGGTCGTTGCGGCATCGTCGCCAGCCACCGGTGTTGCGTTGGGTTCGCCCGCGGTTGCCTGGCCGGCGATGAAGTACATACCCATGCTGCCGTAGTCGCTGTAGGGAATGCGCGGATTACCGACGCCGGTAACAGCCAGGTAGTAGGTGCCAGCGGTTACGTTGCGCTGGAGGGTTGCGTGCGTCTCTGCATCCGGTGCGGCGGACTCGAGTAGAGTGCCGGCGCCGTCATACAACGCAATTCGGATGTCCAGATTGGCGCCGCGGCGGGTCGTGCGGGTGAATGCGTCCCACGCCGGCGTAACGGTAATGTCGATGCTGCCATCACCCACATCCATTGCAAAGAAGTCGACGTCTGTGGTGTCGTGAATGATGCCTTTGTTGTCCGCGTACAGATTGTCGGGGTCAGTCTCCGGGTTGGTGTGTGAGATCGAGCCGTCCGCGGCGATGGATAGCAGACTTGCAGCAAAGCGGTCGTCGCCGTGATCGTCTCCGACTCTATCCAGTTTCGCCGTTATAATTGCAATGTCGTCCTGGGTGTTGGACGCAGCCGGATACTCGCCCTGGCTCCACTGCGTAACGTTTTTGTAGTACCCCACGCCCATGATCGGCGCCCATGAGGACGGGTCTGAGTCGCTGCCGAGCCCGCGGAAGTAGGCCGTCGAGTCGTCACCGTCGTGCGAGAGTCCCAGATTGTGACCGATTTCGTGCGATGCAGCCTCCGCGATGAAGTGCGCGGCGTTTGCGAGGTTGTCCGAGTACACCAGCGCGGGAGAGTAGTAGTCGTAGTTGGAACGTCCCCACACATTGACGTAAGCAACGCCTCCGGCTCCGGCGTGCGGCATGTTCAAGCCGGTGGCGTCGACGTCCGGTGTCACCAGGATATGACCGGTGGTGGAGTTGAACCGGTTCGGTCGCTCCGTCGTTACGTCGACGTTGAAAGCCGCGAAATCTTCGGCCAGCCGGTGCCATATCTCGTGGATCGCTGCGAGTTCGGATGGACTGAATCCGTTGGGGTCATTGTCGGTGTCGTAGGGTTGTGCGAGTAGAGATGCGTGCGTGGAGTTCCACGCAGTGCCTTCCAGCAGTTCGCCGTCGAAATCGACGTAAATGACATTGGGCGCGCCCGGGTTGCTGTGCAGCGCAAACGTTTGTGCCAGCGACAACGCTGCTGCGGTGTTCGCCGATGCTGCAACTGCGTCGATCGTTTGCACACCTTGATCGCTCACGCCCTCGTCGATGTAGAAGATGGCGCCGTCGTCGTCCGCGCTCATGTGGTCTGTATCGAGGTTCGGGAAGCTGATGCCCTGTAGCCACCTCAGGGCGTTCGCGCGCGCGGTGGGTGGCAGCTGTTCAAGGCGCTCTCGCAGTCGACTGACGGGTAGTTGGTCGATTTCCAGAGGCTTGCCGGTCGGGAACTCCGTGCCGGGTACGTGGGTGGGTTGAGCGAATGCGGCGCCTACAAAAAAACAGGTGCCGAGCATGAAAAATCTGCTCGATGTCATTGGGTCCCCTCCGATGACGCGTTCGGTTCAAGTCCTGAAAAAGAACGGCATTCGCCTTGGTCGAATGCACCGAACTCCCCATCGGTTTGGGCATGCTAGACAAGCGGTACGCGACGCGATGGGAGGAGGGTCACAGTTTTCGCACGCGAGTCTTAGACGCAAGCAGGGGCGACTTGCGTGCCGAGGGCTACCACCAGGCGCTGATTCCAAGCACCCATTGAGATTCGGTCGTATGGTCGCCCGCTGTGCGCAGCAGGCGACGGCTCTGGCCGAGCGCGCGCTCATAGTGCCAGCCACCGTAGAAAGAGAGTTGCGGAGTTACGGCGTAGCGCAGGTCTAGACCCCCTTCCAGGTCGCGGGTGCCTTCGCCGATTGCGGCGGTGCGAATGGCACGATTGTGCCAGTCCCACTCGAGGCGGCTGGTCAATGACCAGCGCAGGCTGAGACGTGCCTCGTGCTCGAACTCGATCTGGGCCCTGACACCCTTGGAACCCGCCATCAGACGCGCGCCCACCTCGACGTAGTAGGGGGCGAGTCCTTCGATGCCGACTGCAAACCAGTGGCGCGTGTCGCCGGGATCCGTGTCCGCCTGCCAACCGGCGGTGGCATTCCAGTAGGGCAGCACGGGCCGAGCGAAATACAACTGCAGGGTGTGATCGGCGGTGTGCCCATCCTCGCGTTCACCTTCGCTCGCGAGGTGCCACTGCGCTCGGTCCCGGTTGGCGGACAGTCCAATGTCCCAGGAAACGTCCTTCGCGTCCGCGCGCCACTCCAAACGATGGACGTCGAGACCGGTGATCGTTGGATCAGCGTTCATCCCGGCGCCGGCCTCACTGCACGCGGCAAGCGCGACGATCATGGCAGCAACGGAAAGCGCAACGTTCGACGAAACGTTCACGACACCAGCACTTCGCGGAACATGCCTGCCATATGGAACTGCAGATGGCAGTGGTATGCCCAGCGTCCTCTGGCGTCGGCGGTAACAAGGTAGGAAAGTTTCCGGCCCGGCTGAACCACCACGGTGTGTTTGCGCGGAATGCAGGCGGGATCGCCTGTCTCGAGTTCGCTCCACAAGCCGTGCAGGTGAATCGGGTGGTTCATCATCGTGTCGTTGACGAGTGTGACGCGCACCCGCTCGTTGTGGGCGAGTAGTATCGGTTCGGCATCTGCGTAGGGAATGCCGTCGAACGACCACATGTACCGGTGCATGTTGCCGGTTAGGTGCAGTTGCAGTTCGCGGGACGGTTGCGCCAGATGCCGCGTGTCGTCCAGGTTCATCAGGTCTGCGTAGGTGAGCACGCGGCGGCCGTTGTCGCGGAGACCAACTCCAGGGTCGCTGAGATCGCGGGTCGGTGCCTCGGCCCGCATGTCCACGTGGGGTCCGTACTCCGACCGCGCATGCGTCACCGGCGCCCGGCTGCCGTGGCCGGCCGGAGCGATGCCGGTGTGGGGCCCGTGATGGTCCGAATGATCCTTGTTATGCTGCCCGTGCTGCCCGTGCTGCCCGTGCTGCCCGTGCTGCCCGTGCTGCCCGTGCTGCCCGTGCGCCATACCCATGTCTGCGTGGGTCAGGATCGGTGGGGCGTCCATCGAAGGTGGCGTTGCACGCCACGCTGGGTCTGGCGAGAGTGAACCGAATGCGTACCCGGTACGGTCCATCGATTGCGCGAACAGCGCGTATGCCCGATCGGCGGACGGCTGCACAACCACGTCCAACGTCTCGGCAGTGCCCAGGCGCACTTCGTCTACGGTTACCGGGTGCACGTTCTGTCCGTCCGCGGCGACTACCTGCATCGGTAGGTCCGGGATACGCACATCGAAAAAGCTCATGGCCGAGGCGTTGATCAGGCGCAAGCGAACGCGCTCGCCTCGCTGGAATGTGCCTGACCAACCGGGCTCGGGTTCGACCCCGTTCATCAGATACGTATAGGTGTAACCGGACACGTCCTGAATGTCCCGGTCACTCATGCGCATCTGATTCCACATCGCCCGGTCGCGATGGGTTGCGCGCACTCCGCGCCGGCGCAGATCGCCGAAAAGATCACCCACCGTTCGCGGATTGCGATGATAGTACTCGGCGTGGCGTTTCAGGCGTGCGTAGATACGGCGAGGATCGTCGTTGGTCCAATCGGACAGCGTGATGACGTATTCACGATCGTAGCTCACCGGATCCGGTGTACCGGGTTCGACGATGATCGCACCGTACACGCCGGTCTGTTCCTGGAATCCGGAATGGGCGTGGTACCAGTACGTGCCGGATTGCACCAGAGTGAATTCGTAGTCGTAGTAACTGCCCGGCGCAATGCCCGGGAAGCTCAGCCCGGGTACGCCGTCCATCGTTGTAGGCAACAGTATGCCGTGCCAGTGAATGGAACTGGGTTCAGCCAGCCGGTTGTGGACGCGAATTCGAACGGTCTGACCCTCGCGCCAGCGGAGTGTGGGCGCAGGCAGCGAGTTGTTCACGGTGGTAGCGAGGCGCGTCTGGCCGCTGAAGTGCACTTGCTGGTAGCCGATCGTGAGTTCGATTCGCGCGCTCGCGAGCTCGCCCGGTTCTGCGTTGGGCAGGTCTCGAACATCGGCCCGCGCCTTGCTCGATGTCAGGATTACAGCAGTAGCCGGGGCACTGCGTAGCAGAGAACGTCGGGAGATCATGGTTCGGAACTCATCGATGTGCCTGGGTCGGGGAATGGTCAGCTGTTGTGTGCTTTGACTAGGCGATGCTTCTGTCGGTTCCAGTCGCGCTCTCGTTCGCTCGCGCGTTTGTCGTGCACTTTTTTGCCGGTGCCGAGCGCAATCTCGCACTTCACCTTGTTGCCTTTCCAGTAGAGGGCGGTGGCGATGCACGCCTTACCTTTTTGCTGAATTGCCGCGAATATTTTCGCGATTTCCTTCGCGTGCAGCAGCAGTTTGCGTGTTCGCTGCGGATCTGCAACTACATGCGTGGACGCGCTGTTCAGCGGAGTGATATTAGCGCCCAGCAGCCATGCTTCGCCGTCGCGAACCAGCACGTAACTGTCCACCAGCTGGGCTTTGTTGGCCCGGATACTCTTCACTTCCCAGCCCTGCAGCGCCACGCCGGCTTCGAAACGTTCTTCCAGGTGGTAGTCGTGCCGAGCGCGGCGATTCAACGCAATCGTCGTTGTCGGGGTTTTACCGCTGGATTGCTTCGCGGCTTTGGGGGATTTCGCCATCGACGGATTATACGTGCCACAACGGGCGCTCCCAACTGCGCGGCGGCAGCCTTGAGGCATTGGTAACGTTGCGCCACAATTCGCCGCCATCGGATCACCGGATCGATGACTATGGCGTTGGCATCGGAATCTCGACACGGCATGTGGTCCAGCCGTTGGCTGTTTATTCTTGCGGCCGCCGGATCAGCGGTTGGACTGGGCAACATCTGGAAATTTCCGTACATCGCCGGTGAAAACGGCGGCGGTGCCTTTGTACTCGTATACCTGGCGTGTGTGCTGATCGTGGGCGTACCGATCATGATGGCAGAGGTTCTGCTGGGCCGCGAAGGCCGCGAGAGTCCGATCAACACCATGCGGTCGTTAACGACGAAGCACGGCGCGTCGCCCTTCTGGGTGTTCATCGGTTGGATGGGCGTAATCGCGGGGTTTCTGATTCTCTCCTACTACGCGGTCATCGCCGGTTGGGCCTTGCACTATGTGGTGGAGCTTGCGCGAGGCACCTTCGACGGCGCCAACGCGGAGTTCGCCAATTCCACGTTCAACGCGTTTCTCGCAAGTCCCTGGCAGATGCTGTTGTGGCACTCGCTGTTCATGGTCATCACGATCTACATCGTCGGGCGCGGCGTGATCAAGGGACTGGAGACCGCCATTCGCTGGTTTATGCCGCTGCTTCTGCTGCTACTGGTTGTGTTGCTGGTTTACGGTGTTAACTCGGGCGGTTTCGCGCAGGGTTTCGATTTCATGTTTCACTTCGATTGGCAGTCGATCGATACGAACGCGTTGCTGATTGCGATGGGCCAGGCGTTTTTCACACTCAGCCTTGGCATGGGGGCCATCATGGCCTATGGCGCGTACGTTCCGAGTAGCGCGTCGATTACGAGTACCGTCTGTACCATCGCACTGCTCGATACTGGCGTTGCGATTGCGTCGGGACTTGCGATCTTTCCGATCGTGTTCGCGAATGGGCTCGAACCCGGTCAGGGCCCGGGGCTCATGTTCGTGACGGTCCCGCTGGCGTTTGGACAGCTGCCGCTGGGCGCGCTTTTCGGTGCGTTGTTTTTTCTGCTGGTGAGCTTCGCGGCGATTACGTCGGCGATATCACTCACGGAGCCCGCGATTGCCTATCTGGTCGAGGAATACAACGCCAAGCGCCGTCGCGTGTCGATCTCACTCGGGGTCATCTGCTGGCTGCTGGGTATCGGTTCGGTGCTGTCGTTCAATCTCTGGTCGGACGTGCATTTGCCGGTGCCGGACGCGGTGAGCGCGAAAACGGGCGATCTAACCGTGTTCGTGTTCGTGGACTACGTGACGCAGAACATCATGCTGCCGTTGGGCGGCCTCCTGATCGCGCTGTTCGTTGCCTATGGCCTTCCGAAAACCGTTGTGGGCGAGCAGCTGAATATTCAATCGGGTATCGGCCGGGTAATCTGGATGCTGCTGTGTGGTGTGGTTGCTCCGCTCGGAGTGATCGCGGTGTTCGCGTTCACGATCTTCGGCTGACGATTGCCGCGCGTGTTCCGTGTTACGCGGTCGGCGCTCGTGCCGCACCCGGCGGATGTCGCGGTGCATACGATCTGGGATGTGCCCTCGTACCCTGAGTTTCTGAAGTGGGTCAATGCCGCGTCGATGGACGCTGAAGAACCACACCCTGACAACGCCGATGACGTAACCGTGCGGGAAGCGCTTGCCAGAATTTCGCTCGACGCGCGCGGTTTTCGGGAGTCGTTCACAACGCGCAACTGCTGGACCGATCGCACGCGTTCGGGCGCGGACCATTGCATCACGCTGCAGCTGATGTCGGGGCCGTTCGACTCGTTCGCGGGCGAGTGGCACATCGTGCCGCTCGGAGATGCCGGTTGCCGGGTAACGCTCGATATAGGATTCGGTCTAACGGGCGCGTTCAGATTGCTCGCGCCCGTGTTGTCGACAGTGATAGACCACACCGCAGACAGGGTTGTGGACGCCTTCTGCGATCGCATTGCGACGCGCGCGGCCAGCCCGCGCCCGCTCGAATGAACGACGCGACCACGCCGCAAACGATGACGGTGCTCGTCGCGTACGCGTTGCCCGAGCAGCAGTGGGTAGAATCCGTGTCCGTGTCGCGGGGAGCTACGGTTCAGCAGGTTCTCGATGCGGCGCGGTCGATTCCGCCGTTCGATGGCGCCAATCCGGACGTGCGCATCGACCTCGATGCGGTGCCGACCGGTGTTTGGGGTGAACCATGCGACCGCGACAGGGTTCTGCGCGAGGGCGATCGTGTGGAGCTCTACCGGCCGCTGGCTGTTGACCCGATGACAGCGCGCCGGGAAGCCGCGAAACGCAGCGACTAAACGGCTGTTTTTCTCCGTTCGTCTCCTTCCCCGCGTTAGTGCGCGACCCCTGCCGGACGGTCCGTGCCAACGATAGACACGCGCTCGCCGTAGCGGCTCTGCGGGTAGTAATCCCACACCGCGTGGTGCTGGGTACAGCGGTTGTCCCAGAGCGCGAGCGTATTCGGCTGCCAGCCCACCCGGCAGGGCAGCCGGACTTCCGTCGCAATGAATTGAAACAATCCGTCCAACAGCATCCGGCTTTCCCACGTCGCCATGCCTTTGATGTGCGAGGTGAAGCCGGAGTTTACGTACAGAACTTTGCGGCCGGTTTCCGGATGTACCGCCACCACCGGGTGTTCGTGTCTGGGGTAGGCTTCGCCTTCGGGAGGTTTGACGCCATAGCCGCCAACGTAGGGCAGTGCGCCGTCGTGAACCGCAACCAGGTCTTCCAGAAGCGCTTTCATCGTATCCGAAAGCAACTCATAGGCCAGGTTCATGTCGGCGAACAACGTATCGCCGCCGCCACCCTCGGGTGTTTCGGTGATGTACAGCATCGACGCCATGGGTGGAATCTCGTCACAGCTCACGTCCGTATGCCAGCCGTTGCCGGCGGTATATTTGGAATCCGCGGTTGTCCGAACGGTGAGAATTTCCGGGTCGCCGCCGTAGCTGTGCTGCATGGGATGCACGTGCAGTGAGCCGAAACGGCGAGCGAAGGCTTTGTGCTGGTCTCGGTCGAGGCTCTGATCACGGAACACCAGTACCTTCCAGTCCAGCCACGCCTGGTAGAGTTCGCTGAACTGCTCGTTGTCCAGCGGCTTCGACAGGTCGACACCGTGCACTTCGGCGCCGATATGCGGAGTCAGGGTAGAGATTTCTAGCGTCTGAAAAGCCACGTGCGAAACTCCGTTGCCGTCGAATCTCCGACGTTAGCGCAACGGCAAATCAGCGGCAATTGTAGACGGAGCTGAACGCGCGGCACCGCCGACCGGTCAGGTTGATGCTGCGGACTGGGTTGGAGGCCGTGCGTCGCCTGTGGACGCATCTACGTTTTCCGGGTCGACATCGGGATCCGCGGCGGCATCTGTCGCCGCTTCCGTGGGAGCCAGGTCGCCGGTGAAGAACGCGAGCACATCGTTCTCGAAGTACAGGCTGACGCGCCGTTCGTCGTCGTAGTAGCCCGGGACTTCGATCGTATAGATGTAGTCCCAGCGGTTGGCGTCAAACGGATTGCGAAACACCGGTTCACCCATTACGAACACCACCTGGCTCTTGGTCATGCCGGGCTTCAGTTTGTCGATCATGTCCTGCGTAATTACGTTGCCCTGCTGGACCGTAATCTTGTGCACGCGGGGCAGCTGGCACGCGGCCAGGCTGAGCGTAGCGGCGACCGTGATCGCGGCAGTGAGGCAGTGGCGGTTCGTCGGCATGGGTGCAGTCGTGCAGTTCCAGAGTGGCGGCATGTTAACCTTGATGAGACAAAAATCTACCCGCCCAGAGCACTTTTGGCTCGCTTTATCCAGCGCATTTCGCGACCGTGCTCGCCTTCGTTCGGGTCACATACTGTTGAGTATGCTCCCCTCGCGAAACGCTGTGCGCGCTCCCGAAACACGCTGTCTAAAGCGCCTGGGTCGCGCACATGTTTGTCTCATCAAGGTTAGCTGCTCTGCGGTTCCGAATGAAACACCGGCAAACGGCCGATTCAGACCGCCTCGGCGTCGCCGAGGAGCGCCTTCGCATAGGACCGTGTTTTTGCGGTGATGTCCGCACCGGCCAACATGCGGGCGAGTTCCTCGATGCGCCCGGATTTCGAGAGGGCATCAATGCTCACGCTCCGGTTTCGGTCCCGCGCGACGCGTAGATGGTGTACGCCCAGGGCTGCCACCTGCGGTGCGTGAGTCACGCAGATTACCTGGGTGTGTGCGCTCAACTGCCGCATCAGGCGGCCCAGCACGTCGGCCGTTGTGCCACCGACCCCGACGTCGGCTTCGTCGAGCACCAGGCACGGCAGGCGCGATTTTTCTGCGGCCGCGATTTGTACCGCCAGATTGATCCGGGACTGCTCGCCGCCGGAGGCGATCTTCGCGAGTGGCGCAGGCGCATACTTGTCGCTGGTTTTCACGTGAAATGCCACGCGCTCCAGGCCGTGTTCGTGCTCAGCCGGGTCGAACACCACGTCCAGCGACCCTTCGTCGATCCCAAGCGCACGCATGGAAGCGGACACCGCCTCAGCGAACCGCGGTGCGTGTTTGTGCCGGAGCTTACTGAGCTTTGTAGCGGCGCTCCGGTACTCGTTCTCGGCGGCGGTTGCGGTGGCCACGAGTTCGTCGATCTGGGAACGGTCGGTGTGCCGGCGCTCAAGCTCGGCGCCGAGTTCGCGGATCAGGTCCGGCAACGCTTCCGGTTGCGTGCGGTGCTTGCGTGCTAACGCATGCAGCTCGTCCAGGCGCGCTGCCAGCTCGGCAACTGCCGACTCGCTAATGTCCAGTGTGTCTGAGTAGCGGTTCAGCGCGTGCGCCGCATCGTCCAGCAGAGCCAGTGACTGCGCGAGCAACTCGTTGGCTTCCGCCAGCGCTGGGTGATCGTCTCCGGCAGCGGCCAGCTGCGCCGCCGGCCGCGCCAGGGGATTCTGATCCAGCAGTTCGATCACCGACAGGGACAGTTGCCGCAGGGAATCCGCCTGCGCCAGTCGCCGGTGTTTCGATTCGATCTCTGTAAACTCGCCGTCACCGATCTGTGCGGCGCTGAGTTCCGTCAGCTGATAGTCGATCAGCGCCGCTCGGTCGGACTGGCGCTCGAATTCAGCATCCATCTCGGCTGCCTGGCGCGCTGCGCGCTGCCATTCGCCGTGCGCACGGGCCACCTTCGCGCGTAGATCCGCGGGCGCTGCATAGTCGTCGAGCAACGCGAGCTGAGTGTCGGCATTCGCCAGGCGAACGCTTTCGTGCTGACCGCAGATGTCCACCAGGCCGCCCGCGAACGCGCGGAGCGCCGCGACGGTGACCGGACTGCCGTTGATGAATGCGCGGGAACGTCCGTCCTGATTCACCACCCTACGCACGACACACACGTCGGGTTCATCGGGGTCTGCGAGCGCGTGCTGCTCCAGAAACTCGATGGCGTCGGCGCGATCGGCCAGTTGGAACAATGCGCTCACCTCCGCCCGCGTCGCACCCGGCCGCACCGTGTCGGCGGCGGCCCGTTCGCCGAGAACGAGTCCCAGCGCGCCGAGCAGGATCGATTTGCCGGCGCCGGATGCACCGGTCATGACCGTCATGCCCGGCTTGAACGGTACGCTCACGTGCTCTACGAGTGCGAAGTCGCGCACAACGAGTTCAGTGAGCATCACACACCAGCCAGCCGGGCAGCGGAGACGGGAAGTTGACAGAATATCGTCGTTCGGAAAGCATGCTGCGGTATTGTATCGGTGCTTCGGACCGCAGAATATCGGTTATCGGCGGTAGCCGTAGGGGTTCACCACGATGAGCAGAACGCGACAACCGGATACATCCATCGACGAGCGGGCGCAGCTGCTGCTGAAACGCCTGGTGGAACATTATCTGGTGGAAGGCACGCCCGCGGCGTCGAAACTGCTGGCGGCCCAGCCGGGCATCGAGGTGAGCCCGGCGACCGTCCGCAACATCATGGTCGCACTCGAGTCGATGGGGTTTGTGCGCTCGCCGCACACGTCGGCGGGCAAGATCCCGACGAGCCTCGGCCTGCGGTTTTTCGTGGACTCGCTGGTGTCGTACCGGCCGATCGGGCATGAGCAGATCGAGCGGCTGGAAGCGGAATTGACCCGGGACCTGTCGGAACAGCAACTCGTGGAAAGCGCGTCGAATATGCTGAGCCACATTACGCAGATGGCGTGCGTCGTGACGCTCCCCAAGCGCGACAATGCGACGCTCAGGCACATCGAATTCCTCCCGCTGTCAGGCAGCCGCGTGCTCGTGATTCTGGTGCTCAACGATCGCGAGGTACAAAACCGGGTCTTGACCACAGACCGCGAGTACAGCGAGGCGGAGCTGGTGCAGGCGGGCAACTACCTCAATCAGGAGTTCAGCGGCGCTTCATTGCAGGACATCCGCCGCCGCATCATCGACAGCATGCACGACGACAAGCGCCGCATGGATAGCCTGATGCAGACCGCACTCGACATGGCCAGCCAGACCTTTACGCAGGACGAGCCGAGCGAACCCGAGATGGTGGTGTCCGGCGAGAGCAACCTGCTGGAGATGAGCGGTGACCGTGAAGCTCTGCGTTCGCTGTTCGAGTCGTTTTCGCAGAAAGGCGAGATTCTTCATCTGTTGGACGAATGCCTGAACAGCAACGGCATTCAGCTGTTCATCGGCGAGGAATCAGGCTTTCGGGCGCTGGACGAGGTGAGTCTCGTCACGGCGTCCTACGAAATCCGGGGGGAGGTTGCCGGTGTCCTGGGGGTGGTGGGGCCCACCCGCATGGCGTACCAGGAGGTGATTCCGGTCGTCGACGTCACGGCGCGGATGCTGGGCTCTGCGTTGGCTCATTCCTGACGAGGACAGCGGGGTCGAATCTTGCGGCAGCGGGGTTGAATCCGACCCGGTGTGCCCCCATCTCAACGGCTGCAATCTGGTATCGATCGGAGAAATTCATCGTGGGCGAGCGCACGGTCACAGACGCCGGGGAATTCCCGGAACCTGAAGAGGCAACGCAATCTCTCGAAGCGGACGGCGAGCAGCCGTCGGACGCGCCTCCGCAAGAGCGTCTATCCGAACTGGAAACGGAGCTCGCCGCGGCGAAAGATCAGGCGCTGCGAGCCATGGCCGAGGCAGACAACGCGCGGCGGCGCGCCTCCCGCGATGTGGAGAACGCGCACAAATTCGCGCTCGAGAAGTTTGCAGGGGACCTCCTGCCGGTTGCGGACAGCCTGGAAAAAGCGGTGGACGCGGCGGAAGCCGTCGACGGCGCGGACGCCATCGCGGAAGGTGTGCGGCTGTCGCTCAAACTCTTCGTCGATACGCTGGCCCGGTTCGGCATCGAGCAGATAGACCCGGTCGGGGAGCCGTTCGACCCGCAGAAGCATGAAGCCATGGCGATGGTCCCCAACGACAGCATGGAGGCGAATTCGGTAATGGAGGTAATGCAGCGAGGCTACCTCCTGAATGGACGGTTGGTGCGTGCGGCAATGGTGGTCGTCTCGCAGGGTCCCCAAGGGGACGGAGCTTGAATCTCGCGAATTCGCACAGATATTCGTAGTCAACAGCGGATCGGTCCAGCGGACCGTATTCCGGCATTCACAGAATCAGGACATTCGAAGGTAATAGAAGATGGGCAAGATCATCGGAATCGACTTAGGCACCACCAACTCCTGCGTGGCGGTCATGGAGGGGGGTGACGCCAAGGTCATCGAAAATTCGGAAGGCGATCGCACCACACCGTCGATCATTGCCTACACCGAAGACGGCGAGATCCTCGTTGGCCAAAGCGCGAAGCGGCAGGCCGTCACCAACCCGACCAACACGCTGTTTGCCGTCAAGCGGCTGATTGGCCGCCGTTTCGACGACGACGTAGTGCAAAAAGACATCAAGATGGTGCCGTACACGATCGGCAAAGCCGACAACGGCGATGCGTGGATCGAGGTTAAAGGCGAAAAGCTGGCGCCGCCGCAGGTGTCCGCCGAGGTGCTCAAGAAGATGAAGCGCACGGCTGAGGAGTACCTGGGCGAGGCGGTGACCGAGGCGGTAATTACGGTGCCGGCGTACTTCAACGACTCCCAGCGACAGGCGACGAAAGACGCCGGGCGCATTGCGGGCCTTGAGGTGAAGCGGATCATCAACGAGCCGACTGCGGCCGCGCTTGCGTATGGCATGGACAAGCGTTCCGGCGACGCGAAGATTGTCGTTTACGACCTGGGCGGTGGTACGTTTGATGTTTCTGTAATCGAGATTGCGGAGATCGACGGCGAACACCAGTTCGAAGTGCTGTCGACCAACGGCGACACCTTTCTTGGTGGCGAGGACTTCGATCTTCGGATCATCGACTACCTTGCCGACGAGTTCAAAAAGGAGAATGGCGTCGACCTGCATAACGATCCGCTGGCACTGCAGCGTCTGAAGGAGGCGGCGGAGAAAGCCAAGATCGAACTGTCGTCGAGTCAGCAGACGGAAATCAATCTGCCCTACATCACGGCGGACCAGAGCGGACCGAAGCACCTGGTACTGAAGCTCACGCGCGCGAAACTCGAATCGCTCGTGGAAGATCTGGTGGAGCGCACGCTGGAACCTTGTCGGATCGCGTTGAAAGACGCGGGCATGGACGCGGGTTCGCTGGACGACGTGATTCTGGTCGGCGGTCAGACGCGAATGCCGCTGGTGCAGGAGAAGGTGAAGGCGTTTTTCAACAAGGAGCCGCGCAAGGACGTGAATCCGGATGAAGCCGTGGCGATCGGCGCGGCCATTCAGGCGGCTGTTCTGTCTGGCGACGTCAAGGACGTGCTCCTGCTGGACGTAACGCCGCTGTCTCTCGGGATCGAAACGCTCGGGGGCGTGATGAGCGCTCTGATCGAAAAGAACACGACGATCCCTACGAAGAAAACGCAGGTGTTCTCCACCGCCGACGACAATCAGACTGCGGTGACGATCCACGTGCTGCAGGGCGAGCGCAAACAGGCGGGGCAGAACAAATCGCTCGGACGGTTCGATCTGACCGATATTCCGCCCGCACCCCGCGGCATGCCGCAGATCGAAGTCAGCTTCGACATCGATGCGAACGGCATCCTGAACGTGTCTGCCAAAGACAAGGCGACGGGCAAAGAACAGTCGATTGTGATCAAGGCGTCCAGTGGGCTGTCGGACGATGAAATCGAACAGATGGTGCGTGATGCGGAGGCCCACTCCGAAGAAGACCGCAAGTTCGAGGAGATGGTGTCGCTTCGCAACCAGGCGGATGGCATGATACACGCCGCGCGCAAGGCGGTGGTTGATGCCGGCGACAAAGCGTCCGACGACGAAAAGAAGGCCATTGAAGACGCCGCGAGTGCGCTCGAGGAAGCGATCAAAGGCGACGACAAAGCCGACATAGAAGCAAAACTTGCGACGCTGTCCGAAGCGTCGGCGGGCCTCGCCCAGAAGATGTACGCCGAAGAGGCTGCGGCTGCCGGTGCCGATGCTTCTGCAGCGGGGAGCGCTGACACGAGCGACGCAGCGGATGGTGATGCGGTAGACGCTGAGTTCGAGGAAGTCGACGACGATAAGCGTGGCTGATATGGACGCGCAATGGAACATTCATGGCGAAACGAGACTATTACGAAGTACTTGGGCTCGAGAAAGGCGCTGACGGCGGGTCGGTAAAAAAGGCCTATCGTCGGCTCGCCATGAAGTATCACCCGGATCGCAACCCGGATGACGCGCAGGCCGAAGAGAAATTCAAAGAAGCGACGGAAGCATACGATGTGTTGTCCGACGCCGAGAAGCGCGCGGCCTATGACCGCTTTGGGCACGCCGGTGTGGATCCCAGTGCCGGCGGTATGGGCGGATTCGACAACGCGAGTTTCAGCGACATCTTCAGTGACGTTTTCGGCGACATCTTTGGCGGAGGCGGCGGGCGCAGTTCCGTACAGCGCGGATCCGATCTGCGCTACAACCTGGCGCTCGACCTGGAGCAGGCGGTCAGGGGCGATACCGTGGAAATCACGGTACCGGTGCTTGCGTCGTGCGATACGTGCGATGGGTCGGGTTCGAAACCCGGCACGCAACCGTCTACCTGTGGCGATTGCGGTGGCGCGGGGCAGATCCGGGTTTCTCAGGGGTTTTTCTCGCTACAACAGACCTGTCCGCGGTGTCGCGGTGCGGGCCGGGTCATCACGGACCCCTGCGGCACGTGTCGCGGCGCGGGCCGCGTGGAACGCCGCAAAACCCTCAGCGTGCGGGTTCCTCCGGGCGTGGACGAGGGCGACAGAATCCGGCTCGCCGGCGAAGGCGAAGCGGGCGTCAACTCGGGCCCTCCGGGTGATTTGTATGTGCAGATAAGCGTGCGGGAACATCCGATCTTCAGCCGCGACGGGCGCAATCTCTATACCGAGGTGCCGATAGGGTTCGCCGATGCGGCGCTCGGCGGCGACCTCGAAGTGCCGACGCTGGACGGTCGCGTAAAACTGAAGATTCCTGCAGAGACGCAGTCGGGCAAAATCTTCCGATTGCGGGGCAAAGGCGTTACGCCGGTGCGTGGCGGAGGCCAGGGGGATCTGCTGTGTCGCGTCATTGTCGAGACGCCGGTCAACCTGAACGACAAGCAGCGCGAGCTGTTGCGCGACTTCAAGGAGAGTCTGACGG
This sequence comes from Candidatus Azotimanducaceae bacterium, assembly GCA_965216695.1. Classification (GTDB taxonomy): domain Bacteria; phylum Pseudomonadota; class Gammaproteobacteria; order Pseudomonadales; family Azotimanducaceae. Next base: position 3,151,252 of record OZ244212.1, read on the forward strand.
CAAACGGCAGTCGACACTCGCCGAAAGAAACCGGTTGGTTCGCGGGTGTGAAGGAGTTTTTCGACCGGCTGAAGTCGTGACCCGGCAGCGCAGGAGCTGAGGTAGACAGCCATGATACGAGTCGGCATTACCGGCGCTGCGGGCCGTATGGGGCGTACGCTGGTCGAAGCGGTCTGCAACACGCCGGGACTGGAACTCGGCGCCGCGTTTGAACGAACCGGGGTTGAGTTCGTTGGCGCCGATGCGGGAGAGGTCGCCGGTGTTGGCCGGCTGGGCGTTGCGATCCATGATGACATGGCTTCCCGCGTTGACGCCTTCGATACCCTGATCGATTTCACCGTTGCAACCGCCACGCTCGACGCGGCGCGGGTATGTGCGGGAGCGCAGAAGAAGATGGTGATCGGCACGACCGGTTTCACGCCCGCGCAGTTGCAGGCATTGCGGGCCACGGTGGCCGACGTGGCCGTTATGATGGCGCCGAATATGAGCGTGGGCGTGAATGTGGTACTCCAGTTACTCGACGTTGCAGCGCGCGCGCTTGGCAATGATGTGGACGTTGAGATCATCGAAGCACATCACCGGGACAAGGTAGACGCCCCATCCGGAACGGCACTGCGGATGGGCGAGGTGGTTGCTGCCGCGCTTGGCAGAGATCTCGCGGACGTAGCGCTATATGGGCGCGAGGGGATCACCGGCGCGCGCAACCGCGAAACCATTGGGTTCGCCACCATTCGCGCGGGTGACAACGTCGGCGAACACACCGTAATGTTTGCCGGTACCGGTGAGACGGTGGAAGTGCGGCATCGCGCCAGCAGCCGTATGAACTTTGCGCTTGGCGCGATGCGGGCGGTCCGGTTCCTCCAGGACAAGACGCCTGGTTTCTACGATATGGCGGATGTATTGGGTTTCGCGTCGCAACCTGAGTGACATGCGACGCTTACGGCGTCACCGGTCGTCCACTGGACTCACGGTTTCTCGAATCTGAATACGAACCTTGAGGTTCGGCCGCGGATCGCTTCGTCGAAGACCAGTGTTTTCAGATCGTCTTCCGGATTCTCGAGTACGTCGCTGCGGGCGCCGAAGCGAAATCCGTGGGATTCGATGTCGCGCCAGGCGAAGGCGGCATCTATGCGGTGCAGGCGTTGCGCTTCCGCGCTGCCGGTACCGGGCTGTGCGTGGTGGTCGACGATTGCAAGCACACCGCCCGGCTTCAGCACGCGTCTGACCATCGCGAAGAGGGGTCCGGCGGTAACGTTCCAACCGTCGGTCACGTAGTACAGGTCGTGGTAGGCCATTACCAGTAGAACCATGTCGACGCTTCCGGCGGGCAGGTCGAACGCGCCAATCTCGCGATCGTACCGCACCACATTGGCTAACCTTCCGTCCGCTAGACGGGTATCGAGTTTGTCGGTGAACTGGAGGTAGGCTGCGTTGTTGTGCAGGTAGACCCGGCCGGTGGGACCCACGGCGTGGGACAGCAACTCGCTGTAGTAGCCATTTCCTGCGAATAGGTCGAGTACGTGCCAGCCGGGCTGCACGCCGAAGAAGCTCAATACGTCTGCGGCCCTGCTGGTGCGGTCGCGGACGCGATCGTCGGCGCTGCGTTGCAGACCGGCGATCAGAGCCTCGAGCGACTGAGATGCAGAAGCGCTAGCCGCGTCGGTAGCGGGTGCGGCAGGCCGGTCTCCAGGGACACTGCAGGCAGCAAAGCCTGCCAGAGCGAATACCGCGGCGACGGCGGCCGCAAGCTTCCTGTGCATCCTCATGCGAGCCACTTTATGCAGCGCACCAGTTCGCTTTCGTAGCCGTTACGTTCATAGACGCGACGCGCGCGTTCGTTGGCCGTGAATACATGTAGTGTCATGGAACGGGCGCCGCGGCGATGTGCTTCCGTCTCGGCTTCAGCCAGCAGTGCGCGGCCGAGACCGCGGCCTTCGGCATGTTCGGCGACGGCGATGGCCTCGAGGTGAGCGCTGGGTGTTCGGCTCATGGGTTCCGGTTGCATGCGCACGAGGATCACGCCGACCGCGGTATCGTCTGCGTCCACTGCAACGCGACAGAAGCAATCCGGTCGCCTGCCCTCCACGAACGCCCGAATGTTGGCGAGATCGGCGGCCCAGAGATCGTCCGGGTTTCGGTGTGTTGACACTTCGAATTCCGCGAGCCGCGGAAGGAGTCGCTCAAGGTGGGTAAGATCGGACGCACGAACATCGCGCAGTTGGGCGGACGAGGTTTCCCGGGTCATTGCGGGTCTCCCTGCTCCGGCGGCCAGACGCGCCTACCGGCGACCCAGGTCTGCAGCACCTTTGTGTCGGCGATGCGGCGCAGGTCGGTCGCGAAATAGTCGCGATCCACCAGAATGAAATCTGCCCAGTAGCCGGGCGCGAGCGTGCCAACCGCTTTGTCCATGAAGGCCGCGTAGGCGGCATGCCGGGTGAAGGTGCGAAACGCTTCGACCCGGCTCATGCGTTCCTCAGCGCGCCAGCCGAACTTCGGCTCGCCGTCCAGATCCTGTCGCGTCACGCTGGCGTAGAGTCCAAGGAACGGGTTTGCCGGTTCAACCGGGAAGTCCGAACCATTTGCGACCACCACGCCCGATCGAAAAAACCGTTGCCACGCGTAGGCGCCATCGAGGCGGTCGGGTCCCAGCCGGCGTTCCGCCATTTCGCGATCGGACGTGGCGTGGATCGCCTGGATGCTGGCGATCAGACCCAGCGGCCGGAATCGGGCGAAGTCGACCGACGCGAGTACCTGAGCATGCTCCACGCGATGGCGTTCGGAGGCGTCAACAGCCGCGCGTTCGAAGGCGTCGAGAACGCGCCGGTTTGCGCCGTCACCGATCGCGTGCACGGCGACCTGGAAGCCGCGCCGGCGTGCGGAGCGGATCGCGCGGTCGAGGGCGCGATCGTCCATCAGCGTCAATCCGTGTTCCCCGGGCGCGTCGAAGTATGGTTCGAGCAGGTCTGCACCGCGGCTGCCCAGAGCGCCGTCGGCGATCAGCTTCACGGCGCGTATGGTCAACATCTGATCTCGCGGCCGGTACGCGCGTCCGAACCGCTTCAGGGTCTCGGTTCCGTCCAGCATTGCGTACACCCGAATCGGCAGGCGCTTGGCTTTGTGAAGTGCGCGGTAAGCTTTGGCGGTATCGGCGTCGATGCCGGCGTCGTGCACGCCGGTGAGTCCGTAGCCTGCCAGCTCCTGCAGCGATGCCTGGAGCAGCGCCATGCGTTCCGGGTCGGCTTTCCGACGACGCTTGCGCGTTGGCGTTTCGTCGTCAAACGTCGCAAGTTGCATCGCCGTGTCTACGAGGATTCCGGTTGGCTCGCCGTCTGCATCACGAACGACGCGTCCTCCCGGCGGGTCAGGCGTTGAAGCGTCGATCCCGGCGCGGACCAGCGCTTGTGAATTGAGCCAGAGTGCGTGGCCGTCGACGCGCTCGAGCACCACCGGTTTGTCAGCTACCACACTGTCCAGATCATGTTTCACCGGAAAGGTCGGAACGGACCAGCTTTCCTGGTTCCAACCGTGCCCCAGAATCACGTCTTTGCCGGATCGCTCCGCTGCGTGCAGTGCCACGCGTTCCAGTACGTCTGCAAGACTCAGGCTGTTGCGCAGGTCCAAACGGCTTTGCGTCTGTGCATAGTGAAGCACGTGGCCGTGCGCATCGATCAGGCCCGGAAGCACGTATGCGCCGCGGCCGTCCACAATCCGATCGTCTGGCTGGGGCGTGCTGCGGGCCGGTAAAATGCGGCCGTCGCGGCCGATCCGCAGCGACGTGAACGTAGACATCTTGCTGCCCACGGGCGATATGCCCTGGATGTTCGTGATCAGGGTGTCCGCGTGCCCGGGCGTTGCCGCAATAAGCGCGATCATGAACAGGGTTGGGATCGTCGATCGGCGGCGGGTCGCAGTTCCGGTTTCGGGGCATGGTCGGGCGTCGTTGCTGGGCTTCACGCTGAGAGTCGTCCGTCTCGGTTGGCGCGCATGACACTCGTTTGCGCGTTGGAAGTCAATTTGCTGTGGGCGAGCGCGTGGCGTTCGTTTAGAATACGCGCCGTAAAGGGCGAGGCCGCTATCGGCGCTCGCCTTTGTTGCAAAGGACTATTGCAAAGGACTCGCAGAAAGCTTACGAGCGATAAGACGAACGATAAGACGGGCGAAGGACGGAGCGTAGGTCCGGGCGTGCCGCGCGCGGCACCGACACCCAGGGTGATGGCTGATTTGATACCGGCGTTATTGGCGTTAGAGGACGGTAGTGTTTTTCACGGCCGTTCGATAGGAGTCAGCGGGCAAGCCGTTGGCGAAGTGGTTTTCAATACGGCAATGTCCGGGTATCAGGAGATACTCACCGATCCGTCCTATGCGGGTCAGATCATCACGCTCACCTACCCGCAGATCGGCAATACCGGGGTCAACTCGGCCGACATGGAATCCGACCGCGTCTGGGGTGCGGGACTGATTGTCCGTCAGACGCCGAAGCGCGCGAGCAGTTGGCGGATGGAAGCGACGCTGCAGGAATTTCTGGCGGAGCAGGGGACCGTTGCCATCGCCGGCGTGGATACGCGCCGATTGACGCGCCACATTCGCGAACAGGGTGCACTCAACGGGTGTATTCAGACCGGCAACCCAGACGAGCATGCAGCGGTTGCCGCCGCGCGCGCCTACCCCGGACTTGCGGGTATGGACCTGGCGCGCGAAGTAACCTGTGCCGAGGCCTATCCGTGGGAGGAATCGACATGGGCAGGCAACGGGTACGCGGCGCCGCCGTCATCAACGTTTCACGTCGTAGCCTACGACTTCGGTGTCAAACGCAATATTCTTCGCCTGCTCGTCAACCGTGGTTGCCGCGTGACGGTCGTACCGGCAACCACATCGGCCGATGAGGTGCTCGCGCTGAATCCGGACGGTGTGTTCCTGTCCAACGGGCCGGGTGATCCGGAACCGTGTGACTATGCGGTTACGGCGATTACCGAGTTGCTCAAGCGGCGTTTGCCGGTGTTTGGAATCTGTCTCGGCTGTCAGTTGCTTGCACTTGCCAGCGGTGCACGTACGGAGAAGATGCGCCACGGACATCACGGTGCCAACCACCCGGTGCAGGACTGTCGTGACGAACGGGTGATCATCACCAGTCAGAATCACGGCTTTGCGATTGCGAGTGACGGTCTGCCTGACAACCTCAAGGTAACACACCGGTCGTTGTTCGACGGCACCATTCAGGGCGTGCGCCGGACCGACGTGAACGCCTTCGGGTTTCAGGGTCATCCGGAAGCGAGTCCCGGGCCGCACGACTGCGAGTACCTGTTCGATGAATTCACATCGATGATGGCGGCCGCCCGCGATGCCTAAGCGTACGGACATACAGTCGGTGCTGATCATCGGTGCAGGACCGATCGTCATCGGGCAGGCGTGCGAATTCGATTACTCGGGCGCGCAGGCGTGCAAGGCACTCCGGGACGAGGGTTATCGCGTCATTCTGGTGAATTCCAACCCCGCAACGATCATGACCGACCCGGCAATGGCGGATGCCACCTATATAGAACCCGTGGAGTGGCGGACAGTGGCACGGGTGATCGAGCGTGAACGGCCTGATGTGCTGCTACCCACGATGGGCGGCCAGACCGCGCTCAACTGCGCGCTGGACCTGGTGCGCGAGGGCGTACTGGAACAGTACGGTGTGGAGCTGATCGGTGCGACGAAGGATGCGATCGACAAGGCGGAGGATCGCGAGCGCTTCGACAAGGCGATGAAGCGGATTGGGCTCGAGACACCGCGCTCTGCCATTGCGCACAGCATGGAGGAAGCGCTTCAGGTCCAGGCCAGGCTTGGGTATCCGTGCATCATCCGGCCAAGCTTTACGCTCGGCGGCAGCGGGGGTGGCGTTGCGTACAACGCCGAAGAATTCACTGAGATCTGCGAGCGTGGACTGGACCTTTCCCCGACCAACGAGCTTCTCATCGACGAGTCGCTTCTGGGCTGGAAAGAGTTCGAAATGGAAGTGGTGCGCGATCACCGGGACAACTGCATCATCGTCTGCTCGATCGAGAATTTCGATCCAATGGGCGTGCATACCGGCGACAGCATCACGGTCGCGCCCGCGCAGACGCTCACGGACAAAGAGTACCAGCGCATGCGCAACGCATCGCTCGCGGTCCTCAGGGAGATCGGTGTGGATACCGGCGGGTCGAACGTGCAATTTGCGATCGACCCGGATGATGGGCGAATGGTCGTGATCGAGATGAACCCGCGGGTATCGCGGTCGTCCGCGCTCGCGTCGAAGGCCACGGGTTTTCCGATTGCGAAGGTAGCGGCGAAACTCGCGGTCGGCTTCACGCTCGATGAGTTGGTGAATGACATCACCGGCGTAACCCCCGCGTCGTTTGAACCTTCCATCGACTACGTCGTAACCAAGATTCCGCGGTTCACATTCGAGAAGTTCGAACAATCCGACCCGCGGCTTACGACGCAGATGAAATCCGTTGGCGAAGTCATGGCCATCGGACGTACGTTTCAGGAATCGCTTCAGAAAGCGATGCGCGGGCTGGAGACGGGACGCTGCGGGTTCGACCCGGTCTGGGACCAGGACGGCGTGGATGCCGGCGGCGCGCTCAACCGGGCGCTGTTGAACCCGGGCGCGGAGCGGCTCTGGTTTGTGGGAGACGCGTTCCGTTCTGGGATGTCGATCGAACAGGTATGGGAACTCACGCGCATCGACCCTTGGTTTTTGGCGGAGATCGAAGATCTGATCGCTGCCGAGGCGGGGGTAGCGGCTGCGTCGCCCGAGGCGCTGAACGCGGCCGACTGGCTGGCCCTGAAACAGCAGGGCTTTTCCGATCTGCGGCTAGCCGCGCTGTTCGATACCGATGAGTTCGACGTGCGCGCCCGCCGCGAATCGTTCGGCATACGCCCGGTTTATCGTCGGGTCGACACCTGTGCGGCGGAGTTTCCGGCAGCGACTGCCTACCTTTATTCCACCTACGAGGAGGAATGCGAGGCAGACGTATCGGATCGGGACAAGATCATCGTACTGGGCGGCGGGCCGAACCGCATCGGCCAGGGGATCGAGTTCGACTACTGTTGCGTGCAGGCTGCCCTGGCGATGCGCGAGGACGGTTTCGAGACCATCATGATCAACTGCAATCCGGAAACGGTCTCCACCGACTACGACACGTCGGACCGGCTCTATTTCGAACCGGTAACGCTCGAAGATGTACTCGCAATCGTCCACCTGGAAAAGCCCAAGGGGGTTATCGTGCAGTTCGGTGGCCAGACGCCGCTGAAGCTCGTCGATGCACTCGAACAGGCCGGTGTACCCATCATCGGGACGAGCGCCGACGCGATCGACCTTGCTGAAGACCGTCAGCGGTTCCAGGAACTTCTGTACCGGCTCGATCTGCTGCAACCGGCCAACCGCACGGCGATAGATGTTGCGTCCGGGCTTGCCGGTGCGGCGGAGATCGGCTACCCGATCGTGGTGCGGCCGTCCTACGTGCTTGGTGGTCGGGCGATGGAAATCGTATACAACGACGCGGAGCTTGAACGCTACCTGCAGACCGCTGTAGATGTGTCGAACGATGCGCCGGTTCTCCTCGACCGCTTTCTCGATCAGGCGGTCGAAGTCGACGTCGACGCCGTGTCTGACGGCGAGCGTGTGGTGATCGGCGCAATCATGGAGCACATCGAGGAAGCCGGGGTGCACTCCGGGGATTCGGCCTGTTCGCTGCCGCCTTATCAGCTGTCGGAAGGAGTGCAGAACCGGATTCGCGAGCAGGTTGCCGCGTTGGCGACGGAACTCGGCGTAGTCGGTCTGATGAATGTTCAAATGGCGGTACAGGACGACAGCATTTACGTGTTGGAAGTGAACCCGCGCGCATCGCGCACGGTTCCGTTCGTGTCTAAGAGCATCGGCGTGTCTCTGGCTAAAGTAGCCGCGCGTTGTATGGCGGGTCGCAAACTCGACGAGATCGGCTTTACAAACGAAGTGGTTCCGTCGCGCTTCAACGTCAAAGAATCGGTGTTTCCGTTCGCCAAGTTTCCAGGTGTGGATCCGATCCTGGGTCCGGAAATGAAATCGACGGGCGAGGTGATGGGCGTTGGCGACAGCTTCGGAGAAGCCTTTGCCAAGGCGGCGCTGGCGGCCGGCGTCATTCTTCCCAAGCGAGGTCGTGCGTTTGTCAGTGTCAAGGAATCGGACCGCGCCGGGGTCGTGGATCTGGGACGTGAACTGGTTGACCTCGGCTTCCGTTTGGTGGCGACCCGCGGTACTGCGTCCGCGCTGCGCGCCGGTGGCGTGCAGACCGACATGGTCAACAAGGTCACCGAGGGGCGGCCTGATGTGTCGGACATGCTGAAGAATGAACAGATCGATCTGATCGTGAATACCACGGAGGGACGTCAGTCGATTGCAGACTCTGCGCTGATCCGTCGGCTCGCGTTGCAGAAAAAGGTGTGTTACACAACCACTCTGGCTGGCGGAAAAGCGTACGCCGTAGCCATCCGCATCGGGCGCGGTGATCGCGTTCGGGCGCTGCAGGAACTGCACTGACTCGACTGCGGCTGCATTAGCACACCAGTGCAAACAGAGAGGCGAGCATGCCCATTCCAATGACCGTCAACGGTGAACGGCAATTACGTGAGGAGTTGCAGCACCGCAAGTCGGTGGTGCGACCACAGATTACGCAGGCGATCGCCGAAGCGCGCGAGCACGGCGACCTGAAAGAAAACGCCGAGTACCATGCGGCGCGCGAGCAGCAGGGATTCAACGAAGGCCGGATTCAGGAAATCGAAGGCAAGCTTGCCGATGCGCAGGTGATTGACGTGGCGAAAATCGCGCCGAGTGGCAAAGTCGTGTTCGGCGTGATGGTGCGGTTGATCGACGTGGAATCGGGCGACGAACAGTCCTACCGCATCGTTGGTGAGGACGAGGCGGACATCAAGTCCGGCAAGTTGTCTGTGTTGTCTCCGATCGCGCGGGCGCTGATCGGTAAAAGCGTGGGCGACGTTGTGGAAGTTCGCACACCCTCTGGTGAGAGCGAATACGAGATCGACGAGGTTTCCCACGAATGACCCACGACGATGGGTTGAGGACGGCGACGACGCGTCGCGTGCGATGACGCCGGGGCGCGCGATCAGCCGCGTTCTCTGCCTGGTGCTCGTCTTTGTTGTTACCGTTGTGGCCCCCGAGTCCCGCGTGTTTGCCGAGGACGCGCCGCCTGAGACGCCCGCGGACCAGGCGGCAACCGAAGCGCCCGGCACGGACGAGGCTCCGGCGGGTGATGCCGAATCGGGTGAAGCCGATTCCGGTGAAGCCGATTCCGGTGAAGCCGATTCCGGTGAAGCCGAATCCGGAGAGGTGGTGCCGGTGGACCCGGCCGTACCGCCGCTCCCGGAACCCACGGAAATGGAGCTTACGATCGGTACGCTGCGTGCATTGATTGCGCTGCAGGCGGACCTTCGTGCAGAGATCCGTGATCTGAACGAACGTATTGTCACAGCGGGATCCAGCGGCCAGAAGCAGAACCTCGTCGAGCGCCTGGAAAAACTGGATTCGGACCTGACATCCACCAATCGCAGCCTGCACGAGATTGCCGCCGGTGCGAACCTGGCGGATTTACGGGCGTCCGCCGAACCCAGATTCAGCCTGCAGGAGGAACTCGTCTCCCTGGTTGAGCCGGCGATCAAGGAAATGAAGGACATGACGAGTCATGTCCGGCAGAAGTCCGAGATCCGCGACAAGATTGCGTACTACCGAGGTCGGCTGCCGATTGCCGGTAATGCGGTGGATAACCTGCAGGAACTGCTGGCCAACACCGACGACGAGGCCATCACAGAAACGTTGACAGACATGTTGGACACGTGGTCTAAGCAGGAAACGTTTCTCAATGGCGAACTTCAGGCGGCGCAGCTGCAACTCCGGATGCTCGAATCCAATGAGGTGTCGATAGCGGAGGCATCGCGCAGCTACTTCAAAGCCTTCTTCCAGGCTCGAGGCCTCTACCTGGGCCAGGCGATCCTCGTGGTGCTGTTGATTCTGCTGCTGTCGCGCGTGGTACTGCGGTTGTTCGGCCGGCTCGTGCCCGGCTTCCGCAAGAAGCGCCGTTCGTTTCAGGTACGCCTGCTCGAGCTGTCGCACCGGTTGATAACCGGGCTCTTGGTAATCATCGGCCCCATGGTTGTCTTCTACCTGGCCGAGGACTGGCTGCTGTTCAGCATAGGTATCCTGTTTCTGTTCAGCCTGGCGCTGGCGATCCGGAGAACGTTTTTCCGGTACTGGCAGCAGATTCAACTGTATCTGAACGTCGGCACGGTGCGCGAGGGTGAACGCGTTGAACTGGATGGATTGCCGTGGCGTGTCCAGCAGATCAACTTCTACACCATGCTCGACAACCCCGTTGCCGATCTCGTGAAAAGGGTGAAGATCGACGATCTGGTGGACCTTCGGTCGCGTCCACTCGGGCGTCACGAACCCTGGTTTCCGTGCCGGCAGGGCGACTGGATACTGCTGAAGGACGGCAAGCGGGGTCGCGTGACCGGCATCTCCACCGAGCTGGTGCGCATGGTGCCGCGCGGTGGCGGCTCGATCGTATACCCCACAGCGGAGTTTCTCGATCAAGCGCCGCAGAATCTGAGTTTGAACTTCCGCTTGCGCGAAACGATCGGTATCTCCTATTCGTTGCAGTCGGCGAGCGTGAACGAAATTCCGGTGCTGCTGCGCGACTGGATTGCGCAGCGAATCAAGGACGAAGAGTACGACGAACACCTGCTCAATCTGCGCGTGGAGTTCGAGAAGGCCAACACGTCGTCGCTGGATTTGCTTGTGATCGCCGACTTCGACGGCGAGCTGGCCGATATCTACAATCGACTACGACGGTCCATCCAACGCTGGTGCGTCGAGGCCTGCTCGGAGCACGGCTGGGAAATTCCGTTCACGCAGATTACGTTGCATCGGACTCCAGACCTGGAAACCTGAGTCTCAGCGGTGGCGTAGAACATTCGACAGGTGGGCGCGTGCGTCGGGATTGGACCGGTGCAGCACAATGATCTTGCCAATGCTCTGGATCAGCGTGGCGTTCAGCTGCTGCGTCAGCGCGTCCGCAAGCGCGACTCGAGCGGCGCGATCGCCGGTGTGAATCCGAACTTTGATCAGTTCGTGGTCGGTCAGCGCCCGGTCGGCCTCCGCGACTGTGCCTTCGGATAGCGAATCGCCGATGAGCACAACCGGGTGTAAGTGATGTGCTATCTCGCGATACTTCCTGCGGGTTTTTGCGTCTATGGTTTTCGCGTTTATGGTGGCTGCCTCCGACGTAGCCGGGTCCGCGGTATGGCGGGCGGTGCAGTATAGTGGTTGGCGGGCTGGCGCGCCCCATCAGGAGACCGGCAGACATGCCCAGACGAAGCAAATCGAGCGAACGTTGGCTGTCGCGCCAGCGCCGGGATCCGTTTGTGCGCCAGGCGGCGGCCCAGGGCAAGGTGTCCCGAGCGCACTTCAAAATCGAACAGCTCGACAAACGGTTTCGGCTGTTTCGCCCGGGACGTCGCGTGCTTGAGCTTGGTGCCGCGCCGGGTGGCTGGTCGGAGTACATCCACGCGCGCATCGGCGCGGACGGGTTGCTGGTGGCGGTGGACATGCGACCGGTCGTTGCGCCGGCCGGCGTCCTCGTCGTGCAGGGGCACTACGGCACCGCAGACGTCGACGAAGCCCTCTCGCAAGCGCTCGGAGACGACCCGGTGGACGTCGTCGTATCCGACATGGCACCCGATTTGAGCGGCGTTCGCGCCGCGGACCAGGCCAGAGCCATGGACCTCGCGGAGCTCTCGCTCGCCGCGGCCCAACATAGGCTGAAGCGAAACGGCGCAATTGTTGTCAAAGTATTCCAGGGCGACGGTATTGAACCGTGGATCGCGTCGGCGAAAGCATGGTTTGACACCGTTAAAATGGCGAAACCTGCCGCTTCGCGATCGCAATCGCGCGAAATGTACGCGGTTGGGGTTGGTTTCGTGGGTAGGGCAACTGGTGTAGTCTAAGGTTGGGGCGGGTTTCGTCGCGCATTTTGGATCGCTGCAGCAACGCCCCTGGTTGGCCGCTATGGAAAAAGTCTGAGGTATAAGTCCTTGTCAGATATGGGAAAAAATCTGCTGTTGTGGCTCATCATCGTCGCAGTACTGCTGAGCGTGTTCAGCAACTTTTCGACGAAGCCCGAACGGGAGCCGATCAGCTACTCGCAGTTCATTGAGATGGTGCGGATGGACCAGGTGGCGTCTGTCGAAATCGATGGGCTGGTGATACGTGGCAAGCAGAAGTCGGACGCCGAGTTCTCGGTAATACGCCCGGACATGGAGGATCAGAAACTCCTGGACGATCTGTATAACCACAACGTGGAGATAAAGGGCGCTCTTCCGGAGAAGCCGAGCCTGTGGGGACAATTGCTCGTCGCCAGTTTCCCGATTCTGGTGATCATTGCGTTGTTCATGCTTTTCATGCGGCAGATGCAGGGCGGGGCCGGGGGCCGTGGCGGCCCGATGGCGTTCGGTAAGAGCAAGGCGCGGCTGCTTTCCGAAGATCAGATCAAGACGACGTTTGCCGACGTTGCAGGCGTCGATGAAGCGAAGGAAGACGTGCAGGAGCTGGTGGAGTTTCTGCGCGACCCGAGTAAGTTTCAGCGCCTCGGCGGCCGCATTCCGCGCGGCATTCTAATGGTCGGTTCTCCGGGAACGGGTAAGACGCTGCTCGCCAAGGCCATCGCCGGCGAAGCTAAGGTGCCGTTTTTCTCTATCTCGGGTTCGGATTTCGTAGAGATGTTCGTCGGGGTAGGCGCATCACGCGTCCGCGACATGTTCGACCAGGCCAAGAAACAGGCGCCGTGCATCATCTTCATCGACGAAATCGATGCGGTCGGACGGCATCGTGGCGCCGGCCTCGGTGGCGGGCACGACGAACGGGAACAGACGCTCAACCAACTGCTCGTGGAGATGGACGGGTTTGAGCCGAACGACGGCATCATCGTCATTGCAGCCACCAACCGACCGGACGTGCTGGATCCGGCGCTGCTGCGGCCGGGACGATTCGACCGTCAGGTGGTGGTCAACCTGCCCGATATCCGAGGGCGTGAGCAGATTCTGAAGGTGCATATGCGCAAGGTACCGCTCGGAGACGACGTGGATCCGGCCATCATTGCACGAGGTACGCCGGGTTTTTCCGGCGCCGATCTAGCAAACCTTGTTAACGAGGCGGCGCTGTTTGCCGCGCGCGGCAACAAACGCCTGGTAGAGATGGAGCAGTTCGAGAAGGCGAAAGACAAGATCATGATGGGCGCGGAACGTCGCTCGATGGTTATGTCGGAAACCGAGAAACGCAACACCGCCTATCATGAAGCGGGTCATGCGATCGTTGCGCGCCTGGTGCCGGGACATGATCCGGTTTACAAGGTAACGATCATTCCGCGCGGGCGGGCGCTCGGCGTTACGATGTTCCTTCCCGAGGAAGACCGATACAGCCTGACCAAGCAGAATCTGAAGAGCCAGATCTGCAGTCTGTTCGGCGGCAGAATCGCAGAAGAGAGCGTGCTGGGCCCGGAACATGTCACGACGGGCGCGTCGAATGACATCGAGCGGGCGACGCAGCTGGCCCGCAACATGGTCACGAAGTGGGGTCTGTCGGACAAGATGGGCCCGCTGATGTACGACGAAGACGATGGCGAGGTGTTTCTCGGCATGTCTGCGGGCGTGAAGCCCAAGCCGCATTCGCAGGAGACAGCCCGGGAAATCGACAACGAAGTGCGCAAGATCATCGACGAGTGTTACGGCATCGCAGAGGGCATCCTGCGGGAACACGAGGACAAGTTGCACACGATGGCGAATGCGCTGATCGAGTACGAGACGCTCAGTCCCGAGCAGATTGACGACATCATGGCAGGCGCTAAACCGCGTGAACCCGACGTCGGCAACGGACCCTCGTCCCAGGGGGGCAAACCGTCCGGCGAATCGCCCATCGGCGGCCCCGCCGAAGAAACCTGAGGGGGCCGTTCGGTTCACCGCGGCCCGCACGGTAGCGTCGTGCAGCTGTTTGCCCGGGGTAAGACGCTCGATCTTGCGCGACCGCGCGTAATGGGTGTGCTCAACATCACACCGGATTCCTTTTCGGATGGCGGCGAACTGTGGCGCAACGATGCGCCCGACCTCGCAGCGGTAGAGCGACGAGCCTGCGACATGTTGGCGCAGGGCGCTGCGATTCTGGACGTCGGCGGCGAGTCGACGCGTCCGGGTGCGCAGTCGGTGTCAATCGATGCCGAACTTGCGCGTGTGATTCCGGTCGTAGAACGATTGTGTCAGCTCGATAGCATTGTTTCGGTCGATACGCGCCATGGCGCCGTTGCACGCGAGGCCGTCCGCGCTGGCGCCCACATGATCAACGATGTGTCGGGCGTCACGGATTTAGCAATGCTGGATGTGATCGCCGAAAGTGACGCGGCGGTATGCATCATGCATATGCGTGGCGAACCTGCGACGATGCAGAAAAACATCCGGTACCGCGACGTGGTCGCTGAGGTGCGCGCGTTTCTGGACGAGCGGGTTGCTACTGCCGTCAACGCCGGCGTTGCAAAGCGGCGGATTGTGGTAGATCCCGGATTCGGATTCGGCAAGGAGCTTGAGCACAATCTGCGGCTGCTGGCGAGTCTGAACGACGTGCGCGTCCATGGATTGCCGATCCTGGCCGGACTGTCGCGCAAGCGAATGATCGGAGCGCTGACGGGCCGAGCGGTCGCCGAGCGCGCGGCGGGCAGCGTCGCGGCTGCGCTACGGGCAATAGTGTCGGGTGCACAGCTCGTGCGGGTGCACGACGTAGCGGAAACGGTGGATGCGTTGAAGGTGTGGACTGCGGTGGATGCTGCAGGCGAAACGAATGGCGGAAACGAACCGCAATAGAGGGTGAAAACGGATATGACCTCGATCAGCAGACAATACTTTGGTACGGATGGCATCCGCGGACGCGTTGGTCAGTATCCGATAACGCCGGAATTCTGCCTGAGGCTCGGGTGGGCCGTCGGCACCGTGTTCTCACAGCGCGGCCGATCGCACGTGGTGATCGGGAAAGACACACGCATATCCGGTTACATGTTGGAATCAGTGCTTGAATCCGGACTTGCCTCGGCGGGTGCCAACGTATCGCTCCTCGGGCCGATGCCGACGCCGGCCATCGCCTACCTCACGCGAACCCTGCGTGCAGACGCGGGAATCGTGATCAGCGCGTCCCACAACCCGTACTTCGACAACGGCATCAAGTTTTTCGATCGCGCAGGCAACAAGCTCGGTGACGACGTGGAACTCGCGATCGAGGAACAACTCGCGCGGTCCATGTCGTGCGTACACTCCGATCAGCTTGGCCGCGCGACGCGCGTGAACGACGCACCCGGACGTTACATCGAGTTCTGCAAGGCGACGGTGGATCGCGGTATGAGTCTGCGCGGGTTGAGGGTCGTACTCGATTGCGCCCACGGTGCCACGTACCACGTCGCTCCCCGCGTGTTCGAAGAGCTGGGCGCCGATATCATCGTGCTCGGCAATCAGCCGAACGGCACCAATATCAACGACGGCTGCGGATCCACCGCCCCCGACCTGCTGGCTCAGAAGGTTCGCGAATACCGCGCCGATGTCGGCATTGCGTTCGATGGCGACGGCGACCGCGTCATCATGGCGGACCACCGGGGCGAGATTGTCGACGGTGACGAACTGCTCTACGTGATCGCCACCCATCGGCAGCAGGCGGGGCTGCTGAAAGGCGGCGTAGTGGGAACAATCATGTCCAACTACGGGCTCGAGCGTGCGTTGGACGAAGCGTCCATACCGTTCTGCCGCGCGAACGTCGGGGACCGCTACGTACTGGAGCGGTTGCGCGAACGCGGATGGGAGGTGGGCGGCGAATCGTCCGGGCACATCCTGTGCCTGGATCTGACGAGCACCGGAGATGCCATCGTTGCGGCGTTGCAGGTACTGGTGCCGATGATCGAACGAAACAAGTCCCTCAGCGATCTCGTGGAACCCATGCGCAAGCTGCCGCAGGTGATGCTCAATGTGGAAGCCAAAGACCCGGCGGCACTCGCCGAGAACGCCGCGGTTCGCCTCGCCGTGGACAACCAGTGCGCTCAGCTGCGTGGCAAAGGGCGTGTGCTCGTGCGTCCGTCGGGCACGGAACCGGTATTGCGGGTGATGGTCGAAGGCGACGATGCGAACGAAGTGCGTCAGATCGCCAACGAAATTGCGCTGGTGGTGGAGGCCGAAGCCTCCTGACACGCGCCGCGGCCGCGAGCGTGGTAGATTACGAGCCGCGTTCATCCGGCAAGGACCTCACCAATCATGTCCCGAGACCGCATCGTCTGTGCGAACTGGAAGATGTCGGGCAGCGCTGCCGGAACGCAAGCCTACGCGGCACGACTGACGACCGCGGCGAGCACTCTACCGCAGGGTGTACAGGTCGTCGTTTTTCCACCGTCCATCTACCTGCAGATGCTGGCAGCCGGGCTCTCCACAAGCCCGGTAGAGTGTGGGGTGCAGAACATTTACCCGCAGACCGATGGTGCGTTTACCGGCGAGACCGCGGCGTCGATGGTGCGGGACGCGGGTGGGCGCTGGTGCCTCGTTGGCCACTCCGAACGGCGCGCCCTCTTTGGCGAAACCGACGCGTTCGTTGCGGAAAAGACGGAGTTTGCGCTCGCCAATGGTCTAAAGCCTGTGGTGTGCGTTGGCGAGACGCTCGACCAGCGGGACTCGGGGCGCGCCGAGGATACCGTGGGCGAGCAGCTCAGCGCAGTGGTGGAAGCGGTGGGTATCGAGCGCCTTGCGGGGGCGGTGATTGCCTACGAACCCGTATGGGCGATCGGTACCGGCCGGACCGCGACGCCGGAGGTTGCCCAGGCGATGCACGAAGCACTGCGCGGCATGCTGGCCCGGTGGAACCCAACGGTCGCCGAGTCCATGCCCATCCTCTACGGGGGCAGCGTCAAACCCGATAACGCGGCAGCGCTGTTCGCGTGCCCCGATATCGATGGCGGGCTGATTGGCGGCGCTTCGCTGGCCGCGGAGAGTTTTCTGGAAATTGTGGCCGCAGCGGGGGTATAGTGCGCGGCCGTGACGGGTCCCGGACGTTCGTATCCGGCAGACGGTGAGCGATGACGAATCTGGAAACCATACTTCTTGCACTCCTGGTAGGGGATGCGCTCGCGTTGGGCGGGCTGGTGCTGCTTCAGCAAGGCAAGGGCGCCGACGTGGGCGCGGCCTTTGGCAGCGGGGGCTCCAACACGATGTTTGGCAGCGCTGGATCGGCCAGTTTTCTGACGAAACTGACCGTCTGGCTGGCGATCGGGTTTTTCCTGATCTCGTTCGGCCTCGCGTACACCGCGAAGGAACGCGCCGGATCGATCAACGATCTGGGTATTCCCGAACTCGTCGAAGAACCGGCGGTAACCGAGCCGAAACTGAACGCGGACGTCCCGCTGGAGGAAGCGCTCGAGCGGCTGACAGACCCGGAGCAGGCAGTAGATACCGGTGATGCGCTTCCGGAAGCCGCTCCGGTGGATGAAGATATTCCAGAGTTCTGAGCCGCCGCGCGCCAGCGCCGGTCCGCTCGACATGCCGAAGTGGTGGAATTGGTAGACACGCTATCTTGAGGGGGTAGTGGGCGAAAGCCCGTGCGAGTTCAAGTCTCGCCTTCGGCACCAATTCTCCTCGCCGGCCGCCGTTCGAAAGCCTGTGTTCGAGCGGTTGCGGGCGGTACACCGCGTCCCTATAATTCGCGTCTTGCTGATGCGGGGTGGAGCAGTCTGGTAGCTCGTCGGGCTCATAACCCGAAGGTCGTGGGTTCAAATCCTGCCCCCGCTACCAACGGTCAAGGCCCCTTCTCAGGGGCTTTTTAGTAACCGCAGGAAGGACGCAACAGGAAAGCAGCGTCCGTCTCGGTCTAGAGGCCATCGCGCATCCGGTCCGTACTTCCTGCGTTGTCGATCCCGCGGTGGCATTTCCCGTAACGGCTGGCCCACACCGGAGGCGTGTACGCCTTCGGTGCGAGCGGTGTGTGAATGCCGGTCGTGCCGGCGTAAGTGGGCCGTGGCAGCCCACTTTTTGTTTGGGCGGGTTGTTTGGGCGAGCAAAAGCGGATTTGGCGGAACGCGAAATAGAAACGTTAAAGAACACAAAAGAACTGCAGATAGACAGTAGCGAAACAGAACGGGATACCACGATTGAACCGTACCGAGAAACGTGTCGCGGAACTCGTTGCGCCTACGATCGAGGCGCTTGGATGCGAATGCTGGGGCGTGGAATATCTGTCGCAAGGCAAGCATTCCAAATTGCGGGTGTACATCGACAAAGCCGACGGCGTCACGATCGAAGACTGCGAAGCGGTGAGCCGGCAGATCAGCGATCTGTTGGACGTCGACGAGACGATCACGTCGCAGTACGTTCTGGAAGTCTCATCGCCGGGCCTGGACCGCATACTTTTCCAGCCCGAACAGTATGCGCACTACGTCGGAGAGGTTGTGGACGTGCGGCTGAACTATCCGTTCGAAGGGCGCAGGCGTTTTGTGGGAACGCTAAGTGGTGTGGAAGACGATCAGGCGGTGGTGCAGGTCGATCAGATGGAATACGTGCTGCCGCTCGAGAACGTGCAACGCGCGCGAATTGTGCCGCAGTTCGACTAGGCGAAAGCCAGGAACCCGCGGCAGGTTTGGCATTGAGGACGCATTAGGCAATGGGCAAAGAAATACTGTTGGTCGTCGACTCGGTTTCGCATGAAAAAGGCGTCTCGAACGATGTGATTTTTGGCGCGCTGGAAAGTGCACTCGCCATGGCCACAAAGAAACGGTACGACGAGGAAGCGGAGTTTCGCGTGATCATCGACCGGGAAACCGGCGAGTACGAAACGTTTCGCACGTGGGCGATCGTCAATCCGGCTGAACTCGAGGAAGAGTATCACCACGCGCGACATACCACCGTGGAACGAGCGCGTGAACGCGATCCCGCGTACGAGGTCGGGGACTTCATCGAGGAACCGGTGGAGTCGGTAGAGTTCGGGCGGATTGCTGCGCAGACGGCGAAACAGGTGATCGTGCAGAAAGTGCGCGAAGCCGAACGCGCGCAGGTGATCGGCGAATACCTGCCTCGCGTTGGCGAACTCGTTGGCGGGACGGTCAAGAAGCTGGGCCGCGACAGTGTGATCGTCGACCTCGGCAACAATGCCGAAGGCCTCCTGATAAGAGAGCATCTCATTCCGCGCGAAACCTTTCGCGTAGGTGACCGGCTGCGCGCGCTCCTGCTGGACGTCAACCCGGAAAATCGGGGGCCGCAACTCATCCTGACGCGAACCACGGCGCAGATGCTGACCGAACTGTTCAAGCTCGAAGTGCCTGAGATTGCGGAAGACGTAATCGAGATCCGCGGGGCCGCGAGGGATCCGGGGTCGCGGGCGAAGATCGCGGTGAAAACCAACGATGGCCGAATCGATCCGGTCGGTGCGTGTGTGGGCATGCGGGGGTCGCGGGTCCAGGCCGTATCCGGTGAACTCGCTGGTGAGCGCATCGACATTGTGCCCTGGGACGAAAACCCGGCTCAGCTCGCAATTAACGCGATGGCCCCGGCCGAAGTCGCATCAATCGTGCTGGATGAAGACACGCATACGATGGACATCGCGGTCTCGGAGGACAATCTGGCCCAGGCGATCGGCCGCGGCGGACAGAATGTGCGTCTCGCGGGTGAACTCACAGGCTGGACCCTCAACATTATGACCATCGAGGATGCGGAGGCGAAGCAGGAGCAGGAAGCGCAGAAGTACATCGCCGAGTTCATGGAGACGCTGTCTGTCGATGAAGACGTGGCGCTCGTGCTTGTGGAGGAAGGCTTCACAACGCTCGATGAGATTGCGTATGTGCCCTTCGACGAGATGGCGGCTATTGAAGGGTTCGACGAAGAGATTGTGACCGAATTACGCAATCGTGCCAAAGACGCGCTCCTAACCCGAGCGATCGCCGAAGAAGAACTGTTGGGAGATCGCCAGCCCGCCGAAGATCTGCTTGGCATGGAAGGAATGGACCCACAACTTGCGAGCCGCCTCGCCGCGCATGAGGTTGTAACCATGGAAGACCTGGCGGAACTCTCAATCGCCGATCTGCTGGATATCGCAGAGGAACTCGGTGAAGAAAAAGCAGCGGAACTGATCATGACTGCTCGCGCGCCCTGGTTCGAGGAAGCGTAACGCGGCGCCGATGGAGGACGTAATGTCAGACGTAACGGTAAGACAATTGGCGGAGACGGTCGGAGCACCGGTCGAGCGCCTGCTCAAACAGATGCAGGAAGCCGGGCTGCCCCATAGATCCGAGTCGGAGCCGGTGACGGAGACGCAGAAGCAGCAGCTACTGACGTTCCTCAAGCGCAGTCATGGGGAATCCACAGCGCCGGCGCCGAAGATCACGCTCAAGCGCACAACCAAGAGCAAAGTGCGTACCGGTGCCGGTCGGGCTGGGCGCGACGTGACGGTGGAGTATCGCCGCAAGCGAACATATGTGCGCCGCGGCGACCTCGCGGACGCTCCGGACACGCCGGAACCACAGCCCGCAGTGAGTCAGGCGGCGCAGGAAGCCCAGCGCATCCGCGAAGAAGAACTGGCCCGAAAGGCCGCTGAAGAAAACGCGCGCCGCGAGGAGGAATCGCGCCGCGAAGAAGAAAAACGCCGACGCGAAGAAGAGGCCAAGGCGGCGGAGCGCGCACAGCAGGAAAAAGAAGAAGCAGCACGCAAGGCGCAACAGACCGAGGAACAACCGCCCGCCACACCGAAAACGCCCGCGGAGATTCAGGCGCAGGCGCAGGCATCGGAGCGCGCCGGAAAACACCGCAAAGGCAAAGATCGCGACAAGCCGCGTGAGCGCGAGGAGTTTCGTGGCGGACGTAAGCGCCGCGAACTCTCGCTGAAGAGCGAACGCCGGTCCCGCCGCACGCGCCAACCGGCGCCTACGCTGCATGTGGAGCAGCAGGGTGGCGAATTCAAACCCACAGACTTCATCGCCCGCGAGGTGGAACTCGGCGAAGCGATCACCGTCGGGGATCTCGCACAACGCATGGCAGTAAAGGCGGGTGAGGTCATCAAGACGCTGATGGGTATGGGCGTGATGGCGACCATCAACCAGACCGTCGATCAGGATACGGCGACGCTCGTCGTCGAAGAGATGGGGCACAAGGTAAAACTCGTCTCGGAAGACGCGCTCGAACAGAAGTTCGAGCAATCGATGTCGCTCGAGGGCGAGACCGCGTCCCGTGCGCCGGTGGTAACCGTGATGGGTCACGTCGACCACGGCAAGACGTCGCTGCTGGATTACATTCGCAATTCACGCGTCACGAGCGGTGAAGCCGGCGGCATTACGCAGCACATCGGCGCGTATCGGGTGCAGACCGAGCAGGGTCAGGTGAGTTTCATCGACACGCCCGGTCATGCGGCGTTTACCGCAATGCGTGCCCGTGGTGCGCGGGTCACCGACATTGTCGTGCTCGTTGTCGCGGCAGACGACGGTGTCATGCCGCAAACCGAGGAGGCGATCCAGCATGCACGCGCGGCAGAGGTGCCGCTGGTTGTCGCGATCAACAAGATCGACCTCGAAGGCGCCGATCCGGATCGTGTGACCAACGAGCTCGCTGCCAAAGATGTGGTCCCCGAAGATTGGGGCGGCGATACGCAGTTCATCAAGGTGTCTGCGGTGACTGGCGAAGGAGTCGACCAGCTGCTGGAAGCCATCGTGCTGCAGGCGGAAATTCTGGAGTTGCAGGCCATTCCCGACGTGCCGGCGCGTGGCGTCGTGATCGAAAGCCGACTCGATCGCGGCCGTGGCCCAGTGGCAACGGTGCTGGTCCAGAACGGTACGCTGCACCAGGGCGACATCCTGATTGCAGGCGAGACGCACGGCCGGGTACGGGCAATGCTCGACGATCATGGCGATGCCGTGAAGGAAGCGGGTCCCTCTGTACCGGTAGAGTTGCTCGGTCTCAATGGCACCGCGGCCGCGGGGGACGAGTTTCAGGTTGCCGCAGACGAACGCACTGCTCGGGAACTTGCCGAGTTCCGGCGCGACAAATCCGCCGAGCAACGCCAGGCGCTGCAGCAGGCAGCCAAGCTGGAGAACATGTTTGCGCACCTGAAAGATGGTGAGCAGCGCGTACTGAAGATGGTGTTGAAAACCGATGTACGCGGCAGCCTGGAAGCGATTCTGCAGGCGCTTGCGGACATGGGCAACGACGAGGTGTCCGTGAACGTGCTGGGTTCCGGCGTCGGCGGCATCACCGGTACGGACGCAACAATGGCACTGACCTACGGTGCGGCGATTTTCGGGTTCAACGTGCGGGCGGATAACACGGCCAAGGCAATGATCGAGCGTGAAGGCATCGATCTGCGCTACTACAGCGTGATTTACGAACTGCTCGACGACGTGAAACAGGTGCTGAGCGGCATGCTCGCGCCGGAGATCCGCGAAGAAATTGTCGGAACGGCGGAAGTGCGCGACGTATTCCGGTCGCCGCGATTCGGTCAGGTTGCCGGCTGTATGGTCATCGAGGGAACGGTCCAGCGCAACAAGCCGATTCGTGTGCTGCGCGACAATGTCGTTATCTACGAAGGCGAGCTGGAATCGCTGCGGCGCTTCAAGGAAGACGTCAACGATGTGCGTAGTGGAACCGAGTGCGGGATCGGTGTTCGTAACTACAACGACGTACGGGTCGGCGACCGGATCGAAGTGTTCGAGTCGAGGGAAGTTGCGCGCGAACTCGAATGACGAATCGATGAAAGAATACGGACGAGACGAGCGCGTTGCGGATTTCGTGCGCGACGAGTTGGCGCAGATCATTCAACGCGACATGCGGGATCCGCGCGTCAAGCTCGTCAGCGTGAATGACGTCAAGGTGAGCAAAGACATCGGTTACGCGGACGTGTACGTGTCCACGCTACAGGATCTCGAAGCCGGCGATCGCCAGGCCCTCGTCGACGTGCTGAACCACGCGTCCGGCTATCTCAGGTCGGCACTCGCAAAGCGCCACAGCATGCGCACGACGCCACGGCTGCGGTTTCACTACGACGAACTGATCGAGTCGGGCCCGCGTCTGGAAGCTCTGATTCAGCAAGCCGTTGCATCAGATCGGGGGAACGGTCCCCGTGGCTAGGCGCCGAGGCAGGAACATCGCCGGTATCGTGGTTCTCGACAAACCCGCGGCGATGAGTTCGAACGGGGCAGTGCAGAAAGCGAAGCGTCTGTTCTCCGCGCAGAAAGTTGGACACACGGGTTCGCTTGATCCGCTGGCGACCGGTGTCCTGCCGCTGTGTTTCGGCGAAGCAACGAAGTTCTCGCAGTTTCTCCTGACGTCCGACAAAACCTACCTGGTGCGGATCAAACTGGGTGTCTGTACCGACACCGGCGATTCCGACGGCGAAATCCTGGATACGCGGTCGGCAGATTCGGTGACGCGTGAACAGGTGGAATCGGCGTTGGCCAGCTACCGGGGCGAGATCGATCAGATACCGTCAATGTTCTCCGCGATCAAACACAATGGCCAACCGCTGTACAAACTGGCGCGCCAGGGTATCGAAGTGGAACGCGAATCACGCCGAATCCATGTGTATCGCAACGACCTCGTGGAGTTCGACGGGGACGAGATCGTATTGGACATTCATTGCAGCAAGGGCACGTACGTTCGCACGATCGCACAGGAGCTGGGCAACGACATCGGCTGCGGAGCACACGTTATCGCGTTGCGTCGCACGCAGGCCGGCCCGTTTGGCGAATCGGATATGGTGACGTTCGACGACATGGCAGCGGCGAAAGAAAGCGGCTGTCTTGATCGCGTGCTGCAACCGATCTCCAGTGCGGTGCGCACTTGGCCGGAGGTGCGTCTGTCGGACAACACGGCCTACTACCTGCGTCAAGGACAGCCGGTGCTGGTGCCCCATGCGCCTACGAGTGGCTGGGTGCGCCTGTCGCAGACGCTGGAAGACGACAGCTGCCGCTTTCTGGGTGTCGGCGAAATTTTGAATGATGGCCGGGTAGCCCCGAGGCGCCTGGTCGCAAGCGCGTGAACTGCTGTACTTATGCGTGGCAGTTCGCGACGGAAACCTGAAGAAGCAAGCAAAGCAAGCAAACAAAGCAAAAAGCATAGAGCGAGGAAAACACAATGGCACTCACTGCCGAACGCAAATCAGAGATCATCAAGCAGTATCAGACCGAGGAGGGAGACACCGGATCCCCGGAGGTTCAGGTGGCGCTGCTCACACACAACATCAACACGCTGCAGGACCACTTCAAGTCGCATCGGAAGGACCATCACTCCCGCAGGGGTCTGATCAGAATGGTGAATCAGCGGCGAAAGCTGCTCGATTACCTGCATGAGAAGGATGCGAACCGTTACGCGGAGCTGATCAAACGCCTTGGTCTGCGCCGTTGATAACGAAACATGAGTAAAGACAACATATCGTTGAATTGGATTTGATCGAGGAATCGATCTGATAGTTAAGAAGAGTAGAGGAAATATTTTGCAACCAGTAACGAAACAATTTCAGTTGGGGAATCAGACCGTCACATTGGAGACGGGTCGGATTGCCCGCCAGGCGACGGGAGCCGTGGTGGTCACCATTGGCGACACCGTCGTTCTCTGCACGGTAGTCGGAGCGAAAACGGCCCGGCCCGGACAGAGCTTTTTTCCGTTGACCGTGAACTACCAGGAAAAAACGTACGCTGCGGGAAAGATCCCCGGTGGTTTCTTCCGCAGAGAAGGGCGCCCCTCGGAGAAGGAAACGCTTACGAGCCGACTCATTGATCGGCCTTTGCGCCCGCTGTTTCCTAAAGGATTTCTAAACGAGGTGCAGGTCGTCTGCACGGTAATGTCGACGGATAAGGACCAGGATCCGGACATCGCCAGCATGCTTGGTGCCTCGGCGGCGCTCGCGATATCGGGGATACCGTTCGCGGGGCCGATTGCCTGCGCGCGGGTGGGGTTCAAAGACGGTTCCTATCTGTTGAATCCAGGATACGCAGAGCTGGCCGAGTCACGGCTGAACATGGTTGTGGCAGGCACCGAAAGCGCTGTGCTCATGGTCGAATCGGAAGCTAAGGAGCTTACGGAAGACCAGATGCTTGGCGCTGTGCTATTTGCGCATCAGGAGATGCAGGCAGCGTTGCAGGCCATTAAAGATCTTGCCGCGGAAGCGGGCAAGCCGGCCTGGGACTGGCAGGCCGAACAGGTGGACGAGGCGTTGTTGGAACGCGTTGCCGGGCTCGTGAAAGGCGAACTTGGCGAGGCGTACCGGGTGACGGACAAGATGGCGCGCCAGCAGGCGGTGTCGGAACAGCGTCAGCGCGCCCTGGAAGCGTTGGCCGGGGATGACAGCGAGTACGGCAGCGACGACGTTGGGGGCGTGTTCTCGAAAATAGAGAAAGACATTGTGCGCCAGCGTGTGCTCAACGGTGAGGCTCGGATAGACGGGCGCGATCTGCGCACGGTACGGCCGATTGATGTGGCCGTCGGCGTCTTGCCGAAGACGCATGGCTCGGCGCTGTTCACCCGCGGCGAAACCCAGGCCATAGTCGTCGCCACGCTCGGTACGCTGCGCGATGCGGCCATGGTCGACGCGCTGGAAGGCACATTCAGAGACCGCTTCATGCTGCACTACAACTTTCCGCCGTACAGCGTTGGCGAAGCCGGCATGATGACCGGGCCGAAGCGACGCGAGATCGGTCACGGACGCCTGGCGCGGCGTGGCGTCAGTGCGGTATTGCCGGATGATGAGGACTTCCCGTACACGATCCGGGTCGTCTCGGAGATTACCGAATCCAACGGTTCGAGTTCGATGGCCAGCGTGTGCGGTACGTCGCTCGCGCTGATGGATGCGGGTGTGCCCGTTGAGGCGCCGGTCGCGGGCGTCGCGATGGGGCTCGTAAAGGAAGGGAATCGTTATGCGGTTCTAACGGACATACTGGGTGACGAGGATCACCTGGGCGACATGGATTTCAAGGTTGCGGGTACCGCGCGCGGCGTTACCGCGCTTCAGATGGACATCAAGATCGACGGCATCACGGAAGAGATCATGGAAGCGGCGCTCGAACAGGCGAACGAAGCCCGGCTCCACATTCTTGGCGAGATGAACAAGGTTATTGAACGCCCCCGCGAAAAACTGTCGGAGAACGCGCCGTCGATGGTCGTGATCAAAGTCCACCCCGACAAGATCCGCGACATTATCGGCAAAGGCGGCGCGACCATCCGTTCGATTGTGGAAGAGACCGGTGCCGAGATCGATATCGACGACGACGGCAGTGTGCGCATCTACGCAGCGGACGGGCAGAGCAAAGATGCCGCGGTAGCTCGGATCGAGGAAATAACCGCGGAAGCCGAAGTCGGCAGAATCTATGCGGGCAAAGTGGAACGTATCGTCGATTTCGGCGCGTTCGTAAACATTCTGCCTGGCAAGGATGGTCTACTGCATATTTCCCAGATCGCCCAGGAGCGTGTCGAGCAGGTATCGGACTACCTGAAGGAAGGGCAGGACATTGAAGTGGTTGTGCTCGATGTCGATCAGCGCGGGCGCATCAAGCTCTCGATGAAGGAAGTGGAGAACTACCGCCAGAGTGCGTAAAACAAGGGTCCGGAGGGGCGCTGCAGGTGGCCGGGGATTCGAAGGACGCGCTTGATCCAAGAGAAGCACGGGATGCTTCGGACGGCGTGCCTTCCGATCAATTCGCCGGAAGGCTGGCCGGTCTGCATCGTCGCTTCGACACGCGGCGCCCCGATGCGGGCGGTGCGTTGCAGTTCGACATGGTCAAGCCGTTCGGCCCGTCGCTACTGGAAACCCGCCTGCCGGATACGGTTCTGACCGCGCTGCTCGCAGCCTCAGACGCCGTGCTTGCAGACGCGACGCGTAAATCCTGGGGGCGCCATCTGGTCGGGCAGATCCGCGAGGAGCCGCATCTCAGCGAACGACAACTGGCCGAAGCCGGGGTGCTCGACTACCTGCAAGCGGTGCTGGCAGAGTATGTGCTTGGCTGCATGTTCTGCGATTCGCATCCCGAATATAAATCCGAGCTGACCTCTGCACGGGCGTCGCGCGACTTCCGCAATCCGGTCAGGGTGCGCATCGAAGCAGCCTGGATCGTCAGTCAGCGGGCCGGCGAGTACAACCCGTTGCACAATCACTCAAATGCGCAACTCAGCAGCGTTATCTACCTGAAGGTACCGGAGCCGCTGCAGACCGATCACATCGCCGACAAGGCGGCAATTGACGGGTTCATTGAGTTTGTCGATCGTGGTGTGCACCCGAGTGAACTTCAGAACGCAAGCGTCAGGGTGAAACCCGAAGCGGGCTATTTCTATGTGTTCCCGGCAAGTCTGTTGCACCAGGTGTACGCATTCCGAACGCCCGGCGAGCGTCGCAGTATCTCGATCAACGCAACCTATTCGTATTGAGCCCGATGGTGGTTTGACGCCGGTCAGAGGGCGGCGGCAAACGGGGCCTGACCTCGAAGCGTGTTAACGCGCGGCGCTGGCGTGGTCGACCAGATCCTGTACCACGGCGGGTTCGGCGAGCGTGCTCGTGTCGCCCAGGTCGTCGGTCTCGCCGGCGGCAATCTTGCGCAGAATGCGTCGCATGATTTTGCCGGACCGGGTTTTTGGCAGGCCGGGTGCCCACTGAATAACGTCGGGTTTCGCGATCGGGCCGATTTCGCGGCGCACGGATTCGGTGAGCTCGCCGCGCAACTGGTCGTTTGCTTCCTGGCCCGTCATCAGCGTCACATAGGCATAGATTCCTTCGCCCTTGATGTCGTGCGGGAAACCGACGACGGCAGCCTCGGCGACGGCCGGGTGGAGCACGAGTGCGCTCTCGACTTCCGCAGTGCCGATGCGGTGCCCGGACACGTTCATCACGTCATCTACGCGTCCGGTGATCCAGTAGTACCCGTCGGCATCCCTTCGCGCGCCGTCGCCGGTGAAGTAATAGCC
Organism: Candidatus Azotimanducaceae bacterium; assembly: GCA_965216695.1. Lineage (GTDB taxonomy): Bacteria > Pseudomonadota > Gammaproteobacteria > Pseudomonadales > Azotimanducaceae. Next base: position 3,179,254 of record OZ244212.1, read on the forward strand.
GGGGTAGGTCGAATAGTAGGTGTCGATCACCCGCTGGTGGTCACCGTATACGGTGCGTATCTGACCAGGCCAGCTGCTCGTGATGACCAGATTTCCGGAGGCTTCAGTGGCGTCGATGGTGCGTCCTTCGGCGTCGACCAGGGCCGGCTGAACACCGAAGAAGGGCCGCGTTGCGGAGCCGGGTTTCAGGGCGGTTGCGCCGGGCAGTGGGGTAATCATGATTCCGCCGGTTTCGGTCTGCCACCAGGTGTCCACGATCGGACAACGGCGATCGCCGACTACGCGGTGGTACCACTCCCAGGCTTCGGGGTTGATCGGTTCGCCGACGCTACCCAGCAGCCGGAGCGACGAACGCGAGGTGGCTGTGACGAACTCGTCACCGAGGCCCATCAGTTGCCGGATTGCCGTCGGCGCCGTATAGAAGATGTTTACCGCGTGTTTGTCGATCACCTGCCAGAAGCGTGACGCATCCGGGTAGGTCGGTACGCCTTCGAACATCAGCGTAGTTGCGCCGTTGGCGAGCGGGCCGTACACGATGTATGAGTGTCCGGTAATCCATCCGACATCCGCGGTACACCAGTACACATCGCCGTCATGGTAGTCGAACACAAATCGGTGCGTCATCGCAGCGTGCAGAAGGTAACCGCCGCTGCCGTGCTGTACACCTTTCGGCTTGCCTGTGGATCCCGACGTGTACAGGATGAACAAAGGATCTTCCGCCCCCATCGCTTCCGGAGCGCATTCAGCGGCTTGCGCATCGACCAGCTCGTGATACCAGATGTCGCGCGCATCGTTCCAGTCCACGTCGGTTCCCGTGCGCCTGACGGTGATTACCGAGTGAACGTTCGGACACGCCTGCAACGCTTCTTCGGTGTTGGCTTTCAGTGGAATGCGTTTGCCGCCGCGAATGCCTTCGTCGGCGGTAATCACCACCTGGCAATCCGAGTCGAGAATGCGATCCTTCAGCGACTGGGGTGAGAAGCCGCCGAATACCACGCTGTGGACCGCGCCGATCCGAGCGCATGCCAGCATTGCGTAGGCGGCTTCGGGAATCATCGGCATGTAGATACAAACCCGATCGCCCCGTCGTACGCCGCGTGCTTTCAAACCGTTGGCGAGCCGGCATACATGGTCGTGTAGTTCCTGATACGTAATCGACAACGCGTCGGCCGGGTCGTCGCCTTCCCAGATGATCGCCGTCTGGCCGGCTCGATCCGGAAGATGACGATCGATGCAGTTGGCGCTTACGTTCAGCGTTGCGCCGTCGAACCAGGCAACGTCCCCGCGCGGCATGTCGGCGCTGCACACTGTGGTCCACGGAGACAGCCAGTCGATGAACACGTTGGCCTGCTCGGCCCAGAACGCGTCGGGGTCCTCTATCGAACGCTGGTACATCGCGGTATAGGTGGCGTCGTCCACGTGGGCGCGCACGCCCCACTCCGCCGGTACCGGATACAGTTCGCTCATCGATGCCCTCCTCAGGATTTCTCGCGCGGTGTTGCCGTGGCTGATGCATCGGCGTTTTGCATACGCCGAAGGTAGTCGATCAGACCCCGGGTCGATGTGTCCTGTTCGAGTGTCGCACGGCCGTTCAACTGATCGCGTATGGGTCGGGCCAGGCGCTTACCGAGTTCCACACCCCATTGATCGAACGAGTTTATGTTCCAGATAACGCCTTGGCAAAACACCTTGTGTTCGTAGAACGCCAGCAACGCGCCGAGCGACTGCGGGGTGAGTGAACGCAGCAGCAGCGTCGTGCTCGCACGGTTGCCCTGCACGCGTTTGTGCGGATCGCTCGCGGGGTCACCCTGCATCATGGCCTGGCTTTGCGCGAGCGCGTTGGCGAGCAACCATCGGTGCTGGTCGTCGCGCCCGTGGGCCGGTTGGGCGCACGCAATGTAGTCGGCGGTGTAAGCGCGTGTACCCTGATGCAGTAACTGGTGGAACGCGTGCTGACCGTTGGTGCCGACGTTGCCCCAGAGGATCGGCATGGTGTGGTAGTGCACCGCGGCGCCGTCCCTGTCTACTGACTTGCCGTTGCTTTCCATCTCGAGTTGCTGCAAATAGTCTGGAAGCAGTGCCAGGCGGTCGTCGTAGGCGAGCACGGCGTGGTTATTCGCGCCGAGAAAATTCGTGTTCCAGATGCCGATCAGCGCGGCCATTACGGGCAGGTTGTTCTGCAGCGGTGCGGTGCGGAAATGCGTGTCCGTGGCGTGCGCGCCGTCCAACAGGCTTGCGAACGCCTCGGGGCCGCAGTGCAACGCAATCGGCAATCCCACGGCAGACCAGAGCGAGTAACGGCCGCCGACCCAGTCCCACATGGGTAGCAGGTTGTCTTCGGGCAGGCCGAACGCCTGAGCAGCCTCGACGTTGGACGTTACTGCAAGAAAGTGTTGTGCGAGTGCATCGACGCTGCCGAGGCGTTCCAGTAGCCATTGCCGTGCGGCGCTGGCGTTGACTTGTGTCTCCAGCGTCGTAAACGACTTGGAGACCATCACGATCAGCGTCCGCTCCGCGTCTGCGCCGAGTAGCGCTGCGTTGATCGCGTTGCCGTCGACGTTGGCAACGAAGCGCACGCGCACGGGCGATGCCGGGTCGTGGAGGGCGGTCACGACCAGTTCCGGCCCCAGGTGCGATCCGCCGATGCCGATGTGAACCACCGTGTCGATCGGCCGCCCGGTGAATCCGCGCCACGCCCCGGACCTTATGTCCTCGGCGATCGACGCGACCCGTGCGTTCGCGGCTTGGACCGAATCTCGGGCTACGTCGGGGCGCTCGGCGCCGGGGGCGCGCAGCGCCGTGTGCAACGCGGGTCGATCTTCTGTGTTGTTTACGCGGTCGCCGGCGAACAACGCTTCGATGCAATCTGGCAAGTCGCAGGCGAGTGCCAGCGACAGAAGCGCTTCGCCGATCTCGTCGGTTACGCGGTGTTTGGACAGATCCAGCAGCAGGTCGTCTGTCTTCAGCGCCCAGCGGGAAAAGCGCTCCGCTTCGTTCACGAAATCAGCGAGGGGCTCGCCGACGACGTGTTCTGCGAGCCTTGCCAGACGCTTCCACTCGGGGAGATCGGTGCGTTTCATCGGTTCAAAGGAGCGTCGGGTGTGGATTGAAGTACATGCGTGTCCCGTCCATGTCGAGAATCTGCGTCACGAGCGCCTCGAAATGCCGGTAGTTGTGCGCAAAATCGATGGAGGCCGCATTGACGATCAGCAACGGCGCCGCATCGTAGAAGTGGAAGTACTCAGTGTATGCCCGGTGCAACGCTTCGAGGTAGTTCATTTCGATGTGTTGCTCGTACTGGTTGCCACGTTCACGGATGCGCTGCATCAGCACGTTCATTGGCGCTTGCAGATAGATCACCAGATCCGGTATCGGCGCGCGGACATCGAGTTGATCGTAGATCTGTCGATACAGTTCGAACTCCTGCGCGTCGAGGGTCAGACGCGCGAACAGTTCGTCCTTCGCCATCAGAAAGTCGGCAACCAGCGTAGGACCTAGCAGGTCGTTTCCCGGCAATTCCTGAATCTGACGTGCGCGATGCAGCAGGAAAAAGAGTTGGGTCGGAAGCGCGTTGGCCTGCCGATCTCGGTAAAAGCGCTCGAGAAACGGATTGTCGGAAACCGGTTCGAGCATCAGCGGATATGAGAAGGTGGCCGCGAGCTTGCGTGCCAGCGTCGTTTTGCCGACGCCGATAGCGCCTTCGACGACGACGTAGCGTGGCAGTTCGGTACCTTCCAGCCGCCGTTTCAGTTCGCCGGATAGCGCTGCGTCGTCGGGCGTCGTGATCTGTTCCGCCATCTAGTCCGGTTTCCTGGCGCCCCGTTTGCGTCGGCGGCGCTTCTTCTTTCGTCCCGGCGCCAGCCCTTCCCGCATCTGAGCGCGTTCCTCCGACGTCGCCTCCTGGAAGCGCGTCCACCATTCGTACGGCTCCGCCAACGATTCGCCGGATGCGTTACGCAATTCGAGCAGATCGTATGCGGCGCGGAACCGCGCGTGGTTCAACGTGCGCATGACGTTTCGCGAAAAGGGTTGTTCCAGACGATGCTGCAGCGTCCACGTCTCCCGCGCAAACTGCGCGAACCGCCGGGGAATCGCAATAATTTGCTGCTGGCTGGTGAGTGCGTCCCGGCCGGCATGCGTCGCGGCGTCGGTCGGATTATGGGCCTCCGCGTACTCGGCGAGTCGGGCTGCGAAGTCACGCCACAGTAATACCGCAAATAGAAATCCTGCTGTCACCGGTTTTCCTTCTGCAATACGTGCGTCAGTGTTGCGCATTGCGTGTACCACCAGGGGATCGTCCGGCGGGGTGGTCGGAAACAGGCAGTGCTTGAGATCGCTGGCATTGATCAGGTGCCATGTACGCTCCGCGTGGCCTCCGAGAAACATTTTATTCGTCTCTTCGAACAGGCGTGCCGGCGGGATCAAAGACATCAGTTCCGCGATTTCTGGAACGAGCGAGTCGATCGAGGCGTCCAGATCGAAATCGAGCTTGGCCTGAAACCGCAATGCGCGCAGCAGACGGACCGGGTCCTCAGTTAGACGCACGCGGCTGTCGCCGATCACGCGCAGCCGCTTGGCTTCCAGATCACGCAGCCCGCCCACGTAATCTATGACTTCGTGTGTGTCGGTATCGTAGTACAGCGCATTCACCGTGAAGTCGCGGCGAAACGCGTCTTCCTCGAGCGTTCCAAACGCGTTGTCGCGCAGAATCACGCCGTCGTCGGACGTGATCTGCTCCGGGTCGGACGCGTCCTGTGTCTTGCGGAATGTCGACACCTCCACGACGTTGCGTCCGAACCGGACATGGGCGATCCGGAATCGGCGTCCCACCAGGCGACAGCGCCGGAAGATTGCCTGAACTTCCTCGGGCCGTGCATCGGTCGCGACATCGAAATCTTTGGGCTCCACGCCCAGCAGGGAATCGCGTACGCAACCGCCTACCAGCAGTGCCTGATAGCCCGCTTCGCGCAGGCCGTCGGCCACGTCTACTGCATAGCGGGCGATGCGGCCTGCGGTCACCGCGTGGCTGTCGATCAACTGCTTGACTACGGGCACCGTGCTACATGCTTCCGCGGCGCGGCGCGCGCTTACGCGTTTTCTTTCTGGGAATGTTCAAACGTTGGCGGCGTTCCCACAGGCTTTTACGGCTTATTCCCAGGCGCTCGGCCAGCTCGGTCTCGGTTAGCTGATCCTGGTTCTCGAGCACGAACGCAACGAAGTAGTCCTCAAGCGACGTAGCAGAGGTCCCGGTTGGCAGGTGCGATGCAGAGACGGGGGGTGCGGGTGGCGTGATCGCCAGATCGTCCGCCCGAATATCTTCATTGCCTACCAGCACCGCGCGTTCGATTGCGTTCTCCAGTTCACGGACATTCCCTGGCCAGTTGTACGCGCGGATGATCGCCCTCGCTTCGGGCGTGATTGCAGGTACGGGACGTCGTAGTTTGCGGGCAATTTTTCTGGCGAAGTGATCCGCAAGCAGCTGCGCGTCGTCGCCGCGGTCGCGCAGGGGTGGCAGATGCAGCACGTCGATGCCGAGATGCCGAAACAGGCCGTCGTGGAACTGTCCCGCCTCTGTCATGGAAGCGAGATCGCGGTGCGATGTTGCGATCACGCGGACATCTATCCCGGCAGGGTCTGTGGACGGGTCGCGCGCGTCGAGCAGGCGCGTGAGCCGTGCCTGCGCTTCGGCCGTGAGTTCCGCAATTTCATGCAGAACCAGCGTGCCGCCGGACGCGGCTTCGAACAATCCGGTATGGCTGCCGGATTCGGAATGATGGCCGAACAGCTCGGTCTCCAGCATCTCCTGCGGAATTGTCGCGCAATTCATCGAAAACATCGGCGTGTGGCGACGGCTGCTTGCACCATGAATTGCTCGCGCAAGCAGTTCTTTGCCGGTGCCCTGTTCGCCGAGGATCGACACCGTGCGGTCGTCGCCGGCGACATCGTCGATGCGCGCTACGATTGTGGTCAACGCATCGCAAGCGCCGATGATCGTAAACTGTGCCCGGGATTCGGAGTGATTCTTTGCGCACAGCGCGCGCTCCACGGCGCTGATCAGATCGGCTGCATCGACAGGTACCGACAGGTAATCGATCGCACCCCGTTTCATGACCTCTACGGCCTGCTTCACGGTAGGCGCGGCTGCAACAACGATTGCGGGGGTTTGGCCGCGTGGTGCACCGAGGAACCACTCGGGCGAGCACAGGTTGCAATCGGGAAGGCTCGTTGGGCTCGTTGGATTTTCGTCGGTAGCGTCCACTGGCTGCAATTGATGTCCGGCTCCGTCGAGCGCGGCGGACAGCGCCTCTCCTGTGGGTAGCGTAATGTCGCGGAGCGTCAGGTCGCGGAGTGCCAATCGTGCCATGAGTAAAATGGTAACAAAGCTGCACGGCATACTCACCGTGCATCGTTCATCCTTTCAACGCGCGACTCGCCGGCAGCCAGCGTTCAGTCGCCCATTTGAGCAGCGCCGCGCAGGTGGAAAGCGTGACCGGCGGCGTCATTTGGAATCCGCGCAGTACCCTAGCCACGTTCTGCTGGGCGTTGTCTGAGCGGATCGCTCGGGCCCCGGCCTGTTTGGAGAGTTTTACACCTCTGTCGTCCGTCAATACCGGTACGTGGGCGTATCGGGGTACCGGCAGACCCAGGCAGCGCATCAGGTGGATCTGTTGTGGGGTGCTGTTCAGGAGATCGTCGCCCCTCAACACGTCGGTCACGAGATGCGCATCGTCGATGGCGGTTGCCAGGTGATACGCGAACAGTCCGTCGCGACGGCGGACGATGAAATCGCCGACATCGGTGGCCATCGCAACCTCGTGAGGTCCGCGGAAACGGTCGTGGAAGCGAACGCGTGCGTCGTTTACGCGGATCCGCAGTGCTGTGTCCGACCCTTCGACCGACGCGTCGCGGCAGGTTCCGGGATAGATCCGATGGCCAGCCAGGTCCCGGCGACTGCAGCGGCACCGGTACAGGCAGTTTGCGCCGTGCAGCGTCGCGATTGCGGCCGCGTAGCGATCTGTGTGCCGCCGCTGGAACACGACCTCGTCATCCCAGCGGAGCCCGTGGTCTAGCAGCTGTTGTTGGATGTGCTCGGACGCACCGGGTTGCTCGCGAGGCGGATCGATGTCGTCAATCCGCAGCAACCAGGTTCCCCGGTGAGCCCGCGCGTCCAGGTAGCTCGCAATCGCGGTGCTCAACGAACCGAGGTGCAGCGGGCCAGTTGGAGAAGGAGCAAAGCGACCGACGTAGGGCTGACGGTCGCCGGGCATCAGCGTGCGCGTTGGCGAATGCGTTCGGGCTCAGCCGTGCAGCTGGCGTTCCCGAATTTCATCGAGCGACTTGCAATCGACGCACTGGGTGGCCGTGGGCCGAGCTTCCAGCCTGCGCAGACCGATTTCCACGCCGCAGGTATCGCAGTAGCCGTAGTCGTGCTGTTCGAGGCGGTCCAGCGTTTGATCGATTTTCTTGATCAGTTTGCGTTCGCGGTCGCGGGTTCTGAGTTCCACCGTAAACTCCTCTTCCTGCGTGGCGCGATCGGCAGGGTCGGGAAAGTTCGCGGCTTCGTCGCGCATATGCAACACGGTGCGGCTCACCTCGTTCAGCAGGTCCTCGCGCCATTGCATCAAGATGGTGCGGAAGTGCGTTTCCTGCTCAGGGCTCATGTAATCTTCGGCCTTGCCGGGCTCGTACGGCTTGAAGTTCTTGAAGGGTGAATCCACCGCAATCGCGACGTTGGGCAGCGATTCGACGTTGTCGGACGCTTTCGCAGTTTTTTTGACGGCTGAGTTCTTCACTTTGGAATTGGCGTTCCTTTTCGTGGATTTGGTGGTCTTCTTCTTGGTGGCAGCGTTCTTGCCGGTTGCGCCTGTGTTCGCGGCCGTTTTCTTGGCTGCCGTGCGCTTGGATGCAGTCGTTTTTGATTTCGCAGCGGATTTCGTCTTGGACTGTCCAGACTTGGACTGCCCTGACTTGGATTTTGTCGCCGCTTTCTTGGATTTTGCCGCTGTTTTGGTCTTCTTCGCTGCCGCCATATTCGACCTCGATGACTGTCATGGTCCGGGCCCGAGTTTCGCGCCCCGAATCGAAGGGCGCGTAAACTACCAGAACCCTGGCGGGTTCGCCATATAATCGGTTCAAGTTTTTGCTGTCTGCACGGGAGGCCGATGCCTATTCGTTACGCCCGTCGCGTACCCGAAATTGCCCCGTTCAAAGCCATGCAGATCATGGAGCGCGCCCGTGCCCTCGAGCGCGACGGAAAGCAGATCGTGCATCTCTCCGTGGGTGAGCCCGACTTCCCGACCGCGCCGACAATCGTGGACGCGGCCAGACGCGCGCTGGATGAAGGGCGCACAAGGTACACGGAGGCCATGGGCATCCCGGAACTGCGCGCACGGATCAGCCGTTATTACGCGGAATGGGCCGGTGTGGCTGTCGCACCGGAGCGGATTGCGGTAACGGTTGGGGCGAGCGGCGGCCTGATGCTGCTGTCTGCGCTACTTCTCGACGCTGGCGATACGTTGCTCGTCACGGATCCCGCGTACCCGTGCAACGACGTCTTTGCCCGCGTCGTCGGTGCCGACGTGAGAGCGGTCCCGCTCAGCGCGGAACGCGGGCATCGGCTGGACCCGCAGACCATCGGGGACTACTGGTCCCCGAGAACCCGGGCCCTGCTGTTCGCGTCGCCGTCCAACCCGACCGGAGCCGTGGCGAGCCGGGAGGAACTCGAAGCGATATCAGACCACGTTGTGGACCTCAAGGGTGTGTTGATCGTCGATGAGATCTATCAGGGACTCGTCTATGCCGATCCCGGCTATCGCTCGGCGCTCGCCATCCGCGACGACGTATTCGTGCTGAACAGTTTCTCGAAGTATTTCGGGATGACCGGCTGGCGCCTGGGCTGGCTCGTGGTGCCGGAATCGGCCGAGGATGCGGTGCGCAAGCTTGCGCAGAACCTTTTCATTTCTGCACCCACGGTGGCCCAATACGCGGCACTTGCGGCCTTTGATGCGGATGCGATGGGGGTCCACGAGGCTCGACGGGAGCAGTTTCAAAACCGCCGTAACCTGTTGCAGGCTGGGTTGGAACGGCTGGGCTTGCGCATTCACGGTACGCCGGCGGGGGCCTTTTACCTCTATGCAGACATTCGCAACACCGGGATGGATGGTGAGACATTTTGCTGGCGGCTACTCAACGATTACGGGGTGGCGGCAACGCCGGGCTCGGATTTCGGTACGCAGGACACCGCGCACTTCGTGCGTTTCGCGTACACGCTGAACGAATCGGGAATCGCCGAGGCGCTGGCGCGCATCGAACGCGCGCTCGCAGACTGGCGGTGCGATGCGGTTTAACCCGCCGCTACGTGCGGGACACCTGATCCGGCGGTACAAGCGATTCCTGGCGGATGTGGAGGTGGATGGCGAATGCGTCACGATGCACTGTCCGAATACGGGGTCGATGCAGGGCTGTGCGGATCCCGGAAGCGAAGTCTGGTTTTCCCACTCCGACAATCCTCGGCGCAAGTACGCACACACGCTGGAAGCGGTGTGCACGCGCTCGGGTACGGTAGGTGTAAACACCGCGCTGGCAAACCGACTGGTCGCCGAAGCGCTCCACGGTGACGTTCTCGAACCGCTTAACGGCTACAGCGCGTGCACCCCGGAGGTTCCGGTACCCGACGAGAAAGGCCGTTTCGATTTCTCATTGAGCAATGACCGCCGGCGCCTGTGTTATGTAGAGGTGAAGAGTGTCACGCTGCATGTTGGCGACGGCCTGGGCGCATTCCCGGATGCGGTGAGCGCTCGGGCGACGCGCCACGTCGAGGCATTGCAGCGGCGCACCGAAGCGGGGGAGCGGGCGGTGCTGCTGTTTTGCGTGCGGCACGACGGAGTTGCCGAAGTTACGGTTGCCGACGCGATCGACCCCGACTATGGCGCGGCGGTTCGGAGAGCCGTCGCAGCGGGTGTGGAAGTGCTGGCCTGTGCGGTGCATACGACGCGCACTCGGGCTCGGGTGACGAGCATGTTGCCCGTCACGGGAATCCTATGAACAATCCGTCAGTGCGAGAACGTTCGCAAAAGTTGGGCGTAGTCCTCTGGCTGGCGTAGGCGCGCCCCGTATGCCTGGACCAGGTGTCCGGCCGCATAGTTGGCGAAGCGTGCGGCGCTGGCGTGCTCGAGTTCGTGGGTCAGACCGTACAGACAGGCGCCCGCGTACATGTCTCCCGCGCCATTGGTGTCTACGGGCTTAACGGGGAAACCGGCGACTTCGCGCTGGGTGTGACCGGTAACGTACATCGAACCGCGGGCACCGAGGGTAACGAACAGATGGCGGCCGATGTCCTTCAGCTCCTGAACGGCTACGTCCAGCCGGTCCGTGCCGGCAAAGTCCAGCGCCTCTTCTTCGTTGCAGAACAGAACGGTCACCCCGTTGCCAAGCATGCGTTCCAGGTTGTCCCGAAAGAAATTGATCATGCTGGGGTCGGACAGGGTCAGCGCGGTGGCAATCCCGTGTTCTTCAGCGTACTCGCGGCAACGGATCGCCGCCGCGAGCGCGGTTTCCGAAGAGCTGAGGTAGCCTTCCACGTACGCGTAACTGGCGGCGCGTATCGCCGCTTCGTCCAGTTCCGTAAGCCCGAGTTCGGTGGAGATACCGAGGTAGGTGTTCATCGAACGCTCCGCGTCGGGTGTCACCAGTACCAGGCAGCGTCCGGATGTACCCTCGGGGCTGCGGGCATTGGCATTGGTGCGGATACCTGCGGTGTTGAGATCGCTCAGAAAGTATGCGCCCACCTCGTCGTCAGCTACTTTGCAGGAGTAAAACGCCCGCCCGCCGAAACCCTGCACGGCGTACATCGTGTTAGCCGCCGAGCCGCCACTCATCCGTTCGGGGCGCCTGCCCTCGAGTGAGTCGATCAGCGCCTGCATGCGCTCGTCGTCGACCAGTGTCATGTGACCCTTGTCGATGTGCTGGGACCGCAGGTAGCCGTCGTCCACCAGGTATTCCAGGTCTACGAGTGCGTTTCCAAGACCGTACACGTCGTACATGCCGTCTCCTGTTTGTTGCTGTTTGAGTTTTTCCGAGTGAGTTTGTAATCCGGGCTCAGGCGACGGCGGCAAATGCCGAGTCCGCGGCGTCCAGCGTCTGCCGGATCTGTGCGTCCGTGTGTGCCAGCGATACAAAGCCTGCCTCGAACGCGGACGGAGCGAGATAGATGCCCGCGTCGAGCATGTGGTGAAAAAAAGCGTTGAAGCGGGCCACATCGCAGCGCTGGACGTCGTCGAAGTTGCGCACCGGCGCGTCGGTGAAAAACAAACCGAACATGCCGCAGACGTGGTTTACGGTGACTGGGACGCCGTGACGGGCCGCCCGTTCCGCCAGCCCGCTCACGACCTGGTCGGTTTTTTGCTGCAGTGATTGGTAGGTGGTGCTGTCCAGACGGTTCAGCATCACGAGCCCGGCGCTCACGGCTAACGGGTTTCCGGACAGCGTGCCGGCCTGGTAGACATTTCCGAGCGGCGCGATCGCGCCCATAATGTCTGCGCGGCCGCCGAATGCACCAACGGGCAATCCGCCGCCGATAATCTTACCGAGCGTCGTTAGGTCGGGGGTTACGCCAAACCGTTCCTGAGCGCCACCGGCGGCGAGCCGAAATCCGGTCATAACCTCGTCGAAAATCAGTACAGCGCCGTCGCGTTGGGTTTCGGAACGCAGCGCCTCGAGGAATCCTTCGACGGGAGGAACGCACCCCATGTTGCCGGCCACCGGCTCGAGAATCACGCACGCGATCTGACCGCGAAAGCGTTCGAACGCGGCGGCCACCGCGCCCGCGTCGTTGAAGGGCAGCGTTAACGTTTTCGCCGCGATATCGGCCGGCACGCCGGGGCTGTTGGGAATGCCGAGCGTCAGCACGCCGGAACCGGCGCTTACGAGCAGACTGTCCGAATGGCCGTGGTAGCAGCCCGTGAATTTCACGATCAGATCGCGACCTGTGAAGCCTCGGGCCAGGCGAATTGCCGACATGGTTGCTTCGGTTCCGGAGCTGACCATGCGTACGAGTTCGATCGACGGCACGAGTTCCACTACCCGCTCCGCCAGCTCAATCTCGAGTTCTGTGGGTGCGCCGAAGCCGAGCGCGCGACGTGCCTGTGCGACGACGGCCTCCACCACCTCGCCATCACCGTGACCGAATAGCATGGGTCCCCAAGAGGCGACGTAGTCGATGTAACGGTTGCCGTCGGCGTCCTCGAGCTCTGCGCCGTCGCCGCGCTCAAAAAAAACGGGCGTACCGCCAACGCCTTTGAAGGCACGGACGGGCGAGTTGACCCCGCCCGGGATTGTGCGCTGCGCTCGGTCGAAAAGTTCGCGGGAACGGGCATGGCGCGAATCTGTCATTGGCGTGGCTGTCCTCTGGTTGGCATTGGTGGGTCGTTTGAACTAACAGGGCCTAGAATGGTTTGACCACCGCGAGGATCATGATAGTGATCAAAGCGGCCGTAGGCAGTTCATTGACCTTGCGGAAGAAGGACTCATCCCTGGTGTTCGAATCGGTGGCGAAGCGCCGGACCGTGGCGCGGCAGAATTCGTGAAACCCTACCAGCAGGAAAACGATAACGAGTTTGACCCACAGCCACACTTGGGCTTGCAACGCTGACCAGTTCAGTACGGTCAGCAGGATACCGAGTCCTATAGTTCCCGCCATAGCCGGGATCATGATCACGTGCATCAGCTTGTGTTCCATGACCTTGAAACGGGTGGTGCCGGCCTCGTCGGTGGTGGTGCTGTGGTACACGAACAGACGCGGCAGGTAGAACAGCCCCGCGAACCACGCCACGACGAATATCAGATGAAAAGCCTTGACCCACAGGTACCACTGCATGGCTACACCTCACGAAAGTTGTTGATTGCATCCTGGGTGACCACGCCGAGCACCGGCGCAATCAGCGGCGCGGATGTGCGTCGGACCAGCAGCGCTTCCGCGCCGGAACGGTTGAGCAGTTCCTGCGCTTCGTGGATGGTCGCACGGGAGTCGATGCTGACGACGTCCATGCGCATTCCGGGAAGGGCGAGCAGATTGATCGGTTCCTCCGCATCCGGAGGGTCGTCGCCGTCTTCGCCTTCCTTGAGATAGGCCATCAGGTCTGCCGCCTTCAGGATTGTCTTGATCGCCCCGGGCTCCGTCTCGATGAGCACCCATAGCGGCTGGCCCTCCAGAACTTTGGACGCCTGTTCCACGGTCTGGTCCGGGTTGGCGCGGACAATATGGCGTTCCATGATCGAGAGCACGGCGGCGCGCTGCAGATGCAGGGCAACCGGATTGGGCGGGTACTGCAAACCCATCGTCTTCAGCGTGCTGATATAGATGCTTTTCTGCCGGAACAATTCACTCGTCACCAGGGTGGCGACCGCAATGATCAGCATGGCCGGCAGGATGATGTTGGGGTTTGCGGTGAGTTCCAGCACGGCCATCAGCGCCGCTAGCGGGGCCTGCAGCGTGGCCGCCATCATTGCGCACATGCCGAGCATCACGTATAGGCCGACGGAAATCTCCACGGGAGGGCCGTAAAGTTGGGCGAGCGCCCCGAGGACGCCGCCAACGCATGCCCCGATCATCAATGTCGGTCCAATCAGACCGAGCGGTAGACCGAGACCGGTTGTTGCGGCGCTGGTGACGAGCTTGAACGCTACGATGAACAGCAGTGCCTGCCACGCGATGTCCCCGCTGATCGCAAAGTTTACGGTATCGTAGCCAACACCCATCACCTGAGGGACGTACCAGGCGGCGCCTCCGGTGATCACACCGGCCAGCGTGGCACGCATCCAGAAAGGCCAGTGGGATAGCCGGGTGAACTGCTGGACCAGCACAATGAACGCGGCCGCGAGACTGCCGATCACCAGGCCGCCCAGCGCTATGTACGGCAGTTCCAGCAGGGTTGCGAGATCCTGGTCGACAACGCTGAACACCGGCTCGTTGCCAAGTAGGTACTGGGTCAGAATCGTGGATGACACCGCGGCCACGATGACGGGCAGGAAGCTGGAGATCGTGTACTCCATCATTACCACTTCCATCGCGAAGATCACGCCGGCCATTGGCGTATTGAATGAGCTTGCGATGGCGGCGGCGGTGCCACAGGCGACCAGCGTGCGAATGCTGTTGTTCGGCAACGCGAAACCCTGACCCAGCAGGCTTGCGGTAGCTGCGCCCAGATGCACCGCCGGTCCCTCGCGGCCTCCGGATTGTCCGGATATCAGCGCGAGGATGCCGCCGAAGAACTGGATCATTGCCGACTTCAGCGTCAGATAACCCTGGTGACGGCTCAACCGTTCCATCACGTGCACCACCCCAAGCCGGCGTTCCTGCGCCGGAAACCGGTTCAGCAGCACGCCGATCAGCAACGCGCCGCCGGCGGCAAGCGCGAACCGCGTGTCCTGGGAGAGGGTTTCGAACGATTCACTGGTGGCGGATGCGCCGCCCGACGTCAGGTACATCTGCGTGATGATCTCGACGGCCACGCGGAAAATCAGCACGACGGTTCCTGTCAGAACGCCGGTAATTACCGCGATCAGCACCAGTTGCGGCAGCGCTTCCACGTTGGCGAGCTGGCGGCGGAAAAAGTCCATCCGCAGGGTTTGAGGTATCTTCAGGGCCAAAATCGGGTTTTCCGCGTTCGCGCAGTGTTGCGCGGGGTCCAAAGCCCGCAGCGCACCTTTCGTGTAGATTGGGGTTGGCGGGCTAGTATACGCACCGGACGACGAGGGAGCATGAATCGCAGCCGTGCCACTGGCGAACATTACCGGTTGGTTACGCATCGGCCCTGGCAGGTTTGGCTTCGGCGTGGGCTGATGGGTGCGGCGGCTGTCGCGCTTTGTGTTGTCGCCTTCTTGGGGGGGCGACGCGTTGCCGACGTCGATCTGACCTACATGAACGCGTTGCGCACCATTAACGAAGCCAGCGAAGAACGGTTGCGGGTACTCAACGCCCGCCTGGTGGACGCTGATTTACGCAATCGGGTGCACGACGAGGTAACCCAGCGGCTCCAGAACGATGTGAAGTCATTCCGCGATCGGATCGCCGCGCTGGAAGAAGAAGTCGCCTTCTACCAGGCGTTGATGGCGCCTTCATCGGTCAAACAGGGGCTGCAGATCGCCGAGTTTCAGGTGTCGGCAGGCCGGGGTCGCGGTGAATTCGAATTTGAGATTCTGCTCACGCAGGTTGCCCAACAGCGTTCCTGGATCTCGGGAGACGTGGAAATGACGCTGCAGGGCCTTTCGGAGGGGGGCGCAGAACAAGTGCTGTCTCTCACAGACATATCAGATGCCGACCCATATCCTCTGCCTTACCGGTTCCGCTACTTCCAGGATCTGTCCGGAACGATGCGGCTGCCGGCGGGTTTCGAACCCCGGTCGGTAACGATTCGGGCGAAGGCGCAGAAGGGTCGCGACGCCGCCCACGAAAGGATATTTGAGTGGGCGGTTCAGGCAAGCTAGATTAGGCAGTAAGACATGAGAAGGCGGGACAAGGACAAAATGGCGAAGCCCAAGGTGGAAAAGGGTGTGACCTTGGTTGCGGCCAATACCGTGATCGTGGGGAGCGTGCAGTTCAACGACCAGCTGTTCGTGAACGGACGGGTGGAAGGCAATGTCCTTGCCGACAACGACTCGGGCGCAACGGTCGTCATCAGTGAAGAAGGAACGGTTGCCGGCGAAATTCGCGTCCCGAACGTGGTGATCAACGGCCGGATCGAAGGCGACGTGTACGCCAGCGAAAAAGTAGAACTGGCAGAGCGTGCCCAGGTCAAAGGCAACGTGTACTACAAACTCATAGAAATGCAGCTCGGTGCGATGGTCGATGGACACATGGTGCACCAGGATCGCGCGACTGCGCCGGGTGAAAGCGGCGAAGTGCACGAATTCAAAGTGGAAGGCGGCCAGGCTGCCGACTAACGGATCATGCACTCCGACATTTCACTTTCCAGCGGTGCGGCCAGTAAGGTCCTGGGACTGATTGAGTCCGAAGGCGAGACCGATCTGAAACTCCGGGTATTCATTACCGGTGGCGGCTGCAATGGCTTCTCGTACGGCTTCACCTTCGATACTGCGGCCGCGGACGACGACGCGGTGATTGAAAGCGGCGGGGTGACGCTGCTGGTGGATGCAATGAGCTACCAGTATCTGATGGGCGCCGAGATCGACTATCAGGAAAACCTGCAGGGCGCGCAATTCGTGGTAACGAATCCGAACGCCAGCGCTACCTGCGGCTGCGGCAACTCGTTCGCGATCGCGTAGAAGATCGCGTAGAAGATCGTGTAGACGCCTGGCCCGCAAGGCCGGGCAGTCGAATCCCACAACTGATCTACGCTGGAATAATGCTGCCCAGTATCCGATAGCCGCGTGCGCCCGTCACGGCAGGTTCGTTTCCCGACAAGTGTGCGAGCGTTCGTGCGGCCAACCACGCAAACGCAGCGGCCTCGACGGCGTCGCCGTCGAAGCCCCACTCGTCGGTAGTCGTGATTGCGGCCTTATCGCCGTTGCGGCGGAGGCGGGCGAGGAGGTCGGCGTTGTGTCGACCGCCACCACAAATCACCAACTCGCCAACATCGGGCAGGAACGTGCGGACCGCGTCGCAGATGGTCTGCGCGGTGAATTCCGCAAGCGTGGCTTGAACGTCGGCAGTATTTGGGGGTCGGTCGAGGTGCGCCAGCGCCCTATGGAGATAGGCCAGGTTGTAGACCTCCTTACCTGTGCTTTTGGGCGGGGGACGCTGCAAGTAAGGATCGCGCAGCAGGTGCGCCAGGAGTTCGGGCACTACGCTGCCAGTCGCGGCCCACTGGCCGTTTGCATCGTACGGTTCATGTTTGTGCTCGGCGACCCAGGCATCCATCAGCGCGTTGCCCGGACCGGTGTCGAAACCTTCGGGCGCGCAGTTGTTGCGCAGCAGGGTGACGTTGCCGATGCCGCCGATGTTCACGACGGCGCGGTCGGCATCATCGACGGGAAACAACGCGGCGTGAAACGGCGGTACCAGGGGCGCACCTTCGCCACCGGCCGCAATGTCCCTGCGGCGAAAGTCCGCGACGGTGGTAATGCCCGTACGCTCCGCAATCCGGTAGGGGTCGCCGATTTGAACAGTGAACGGTCGAGCGCGTTCCGGCCGGTGGCGTATGGTCTGGCCGTGGCTGCCGATAGCGCGGATATTTGCAGGCGCGGTACCGGTATCGCTCAGGAATCTGAGAATCGCGTCGGCGCAAAACTCGCCAAACCACGCATCTGCGTCCGCAACTCTGTCCAATGGGTCGCCAACCGCTTGAGCCAGTTCGGTCAGCGTGGTGCTCAGATCGGAGGGGATCGCTATCGTGTCGTGGTGATGGAAGCGGATGGGGCCATCGACAGAGATCAGCGCAAGATCCAGGCCATCCATGCTGGTCCCGGAGATGGTTCCGAGATACAGGTCGGTCATCGCCCCGCGGCGATCTGGGCCTCCCCCCGGTAGCTGTCCAGCATGGCCAGCAACGTGCTGCTGTGCGCGCTGAAGCGGGTCCGTTCCGACTCCGGCAGGGGTTCCGCGTCGGGCAGCTTGACGGTGCGCGGATTCATGTGAACACCGTTCACCAGAAACTCATAGTGCAGGTGCGGTCCGGTGGCCCAACCGGTAGAACCTACATACCCGATCGTCTGCCCCTGTTTCACCTTCGCGCCCTTGCGAATGCCACGGCCGAACTTGGACAGGTGCAGGTACTTGGTCGTGAATTGCTCGCCGTGCTGTATTACGACGAAATTACCATTCGATGCCGACCGGCTCGCCGCCTTCACGCGGCCATCGCCGGCTGCGAGGATCGGCGTGTTGGTTGGCGCTGCGTAGTCGATGCCGCGATGTGGCATCGTCCTCTTGTGCAGCGGATGTTTGCGGCGCAAGTTGAAATTGGAGCTGATGCGGCTGAACTCGACGGGTGCGCGCAGGAACGCCTTGCGCATATTGCGTCCATCTGGGCTGTAATAGCTGTATTCGTCGTTGCTGTCGACGTACCGGACCGCACGGTAGGACGTGCCGCGATTGACGAACTCGGCAGCCAGCACCTCGCCGTAGCCGATCAGTTCATCGTTCAGATGCAGCTCTTCGTAGACGAGCATGAACTCGTCGCCTTTGCGGATGTCCAGAACGAAGTCGATGTCCCACTGAAAAATCTGGGCCAGCCGCATGGTTACGGCTTCATTGAGTCCGGCACGCTGGCTCGCAACGAACAGGCTGTGATCGATCACGCCGTGCTTGAATGCGTGCACGCGCGTGGGTTCCTGCAGGATACGTTGCCCGAAGAAACTGTCGCCGGCGCGGTCGAAGCGGATGCGTTCCAGCGGACCCGGGGTATAGGTGAGGCTGTGCAGTTGTCCGTCGTCGCTCACTTCCAGCGTGAGTTGATGCCCGGGAAAGATACTCTTCAGTCGCGGACCCAGAGGTTGGCTTGCCGCCAGATGCGCAAGATCGCGACGCGAGACGCTGTGCCGGTCGAACAGAACGGCGAGCGAATCGCCGGGTTTGATCTTCAGTTCGATCGTCTTCAGGTTCGGGGCAGGCGCTGGCTCGGGCGAGAGGCTGGCGTCGTTGTCTGCGGTCGCAGTTTCGGAAGCGTCGTTGGGCGTCTCGGTGTCTGTGGGCTCGCGCGGCGTTGGTTCCACCACGGGCAGCGGCGCGGGCGACGTGGTCGTGGCGCCATAAACCGCGGCATCGGGAGCGTAGGGACGCGGCGGATCCTCGGCAAATTTGGCGGCGACCAGCGAGCAGAGGCCGAGGCTCAGCATCGAGACGATGTACAGATGGGTCCTTGGAAACGCCACGGTCAGCAGTTCCCCTCCTTCCTGTGCAGCCCTGTTTCGGCGCGCTACCAGTGCTTGCTCAACAGCGTCCGGTTGAGCCAGGATGCGCGCCAGTCCGGCAGCTGAACTGCCTAGAACAGAAAATCAACGAAAAATCGCCGAGAAAACCACGATTTACGCCAGTTTTATGTACGGTTTTTGGCTCGGTTGGCTAGTATATTCATTTGTGTCCGTATGAAAAGCACGGATCGTTCAACGTGGGACGCAGCAGCCGGGTCGTGCATGAAGCTTCGCACGCATTGCGGCGCCTGATCACCGGAGAACTAAGGAGAAATCGCAGTGACGGAGCGGGCGGCGCAAGCGCACGAAGTCGTGTCGGGCGCTTATCAGGAGCTGGACGCGCGTGGTCTGATTGCCCAGAGCTCGGACGCCGGCCAGCTGGCCGAATTCCTGGATAGCGGGGTCAGAACGCTGTATTGCGGGTTCGACCCAACGGCAAAGAGCTTGCATATCGGGAATCTCGTGCCGCTTCTCACGCTCCGCCGGCTCCAGGACCGAGGGCATCGGCCGATCGTGTTACTGGGCGGTGCGACGGGTCTGATTGGCGACCCGTCCGGGCGCAGTGAGGAGCGCAATCTGAATGACGCGGACACCGTTGCCGAATGGGTGGCCAACATCCGTCGCCAGACCGAGCGCATCGTGTCGTTCGAAGGGGCCAACGCCGCAATCGTGGTGAACAATCTGGACTGGACCCGTAATCTGGATGTGATCTCGTTTCTCCGGGATACGGGCAAGCACTTTTCTGTCAGCGCGATGATTCAACGGGATTCGGTTCGATCCCGCCTGGACCGAGAGGGAGAGGGCATTTCGTTCACTGAATTCAGCTATATGCTTTTGCAGGCGCTGGACTTCGCTGAGCTGGCTGAGCGATACGACTGCCGGTTGCAGATTGGCGGCAGCGACCAATGGGGGAACATCGTCTCCGGAATGGACCTTGTTCGCCGCAAGCTGGAATTGACGGCGCACGTGTTCACGGTGCCTCTAGTGACGAAATCGGACGGAACCAAATTCGGCAAGACCGCGTCGGGTGCGGTGTGGCTGGATCCGGAAGCTACGTCGCCGTATGGGTTCTACCAGTTCTGGCTCAACAGTGCTGACGATGATGTGGAGCGCTATCTCAAGATTTTTACGTTACTGGAACTCGATGCGGTCGAGGCCTTGATCGAGCGACACCAGGCCGACCCGGGACAGCGACTGGCGCAACGGGAACTCGCGCGGGAAGTTACCGTCCTTGTGCATGGGGAAGAAGCCTGTAACTCGGCTGAGCGCATAACCCGCAGCCTTTTCGACGGCTCGATCGACGCGCTGTCCGAATCCGATCTCGAACAACTGAGTCTGGACGGCATCGATGGCTTCAAAGCGGACGACAATGAGATCGGTCTTCTCGATGCGCTTTCCCGCAGCGGACTCGCTGCGTCGAACGGGGCCGCGCGCCAGCTCGTAAAAAGTGGCGCGGTGTACGTCAACGGCGCGCCTGTAGCCGACGAACGATTGCGCCTGGGGTGGAACGATGCGTTGTTTGGCCGCTTTTACCTGCTTCGCAGGGGGAAAAAAGCGTGGCGTTTGCTCGCTCGCAATTGATTGAAAAAAACTTCAGAAGACGCTTGCGCGATGAAGGCCCGGGCGTATAATACGCAGCCCTTGCTTCGGGGGTAGAAGACCCGGGGCGCTCTTTAACATTAAAAAAGTGAACACAAGCCATTCGTGTGGGTACACACGTAATTCGTTTGATGTTGCCGGTCATACGCCAGTGCATATACTGCAGCTCGTGTAGACCGGTGGCGGAACTCGAGCCAAATCAATTCGAGAAGCCGAAACACGCTGGCGATCCGGAAACGGTGAGCAAGCGGTAAGACGGCATCTCAAACTCTATAAACTGAAGAGTTTGATCATGGCTCAGATTGAACGTTGGCGGCAGGCCTCATACATGCAAGTCGAACGAGAAAGTACCTTCGGGTGCGAGTACAGTGGCGGACGGGTGAGTAACGCGTAGGAATCTGCCTGATAGTGGGGGACAACTCGGGGAAACTCGGGCTAATACCGCATACGCTCTCTGGGTAATGCCGGAAGAGGAAAGTGGGGGACCTTCGGGCCTCACGCTATCAGAGGAGCCTGCGTTGGATTAGTTTGTTGGTGAGGTAAAAGCTCACCAAGGCGACGATCCATAGCTGGTCTGAGAGGACGATCAGCCACACTGGAACTGAGACACGGTCCAGACTCCTACGGGGGGCAGCAGTAGGGAATCTTGGGCAATGGGCGCAAGCCTGACCCAGCCATGCCGCGTGTGTGAAGAAGGCCTTCGGGTTGTAAAGCACTTTCAGTCGTGAAGAAATGCTTGAAGTTAACACCTTCGAGCTTTGACGTTAGCGACAGAAGAAGCACCGGCTAACTCCGTGCCAGCAGCCGCGGTAATACGGAGGGTGCGAACGTTAATCGGAATTACTGGGCGTAAAGCGCGCGTAGGCGGTTTGATAAGTGGGGTGTGAAAGCCCGGGGCTCAACCTCGGAACTGCATTCCAAACTGTCAGACTAGAGTATGGTAGAGGGAGGTAGAATTTCCTGTGTAGCGGTGAAATGCGTAGATATAGGAAGGAATACCGGTGGCGAAGGCGGCCTCCTGGACCAATACTGACGCTGAGGTGCGAAAGCGTGGGGAGCAAACAGGATTAGATACCCTGGTAGTCCACGCCGTAAACGATGAGAACTAGCCGTTGGGGCCCTTGAGGCTTTAGTGGCGCAGCTAACGCGATAAGTTCTCCGCCTGGGGAGTACGGCCGCAAGGTTAAAACTCAAATGAATTGACGGGGGCCCGCACAAGCGGTGGAGCATGTTGTTTAATTCGATGCAACGCGAAGAACCTTACCACCCCTTGACATCCTCGGAACTTTCTAGAGATAGATTGGTGCCTTCGGGAACCGAGTGACAGGTGCTGCATGGCTGTCGTCAGCTCGTGTCGTGAGATGTTGGGTTAAGTCCCGTAACGAGCGCAACCCTTGTCCTTATTTGCCAGCGGGTAATGCCGGGAACTCTAAGGAGACTGCCGGTGACAAACCGGAGGAAGGTGGGGATGATGTCAAGTCATCATGGCCCTTACGGGGTGGGCTACAAACGTGCTACAATGGGAAGTACAGAGGGCTGCAAACCTGCAAAGGGGAGCGAATCCCAAAAAACTTCTCGTAGTCCGGATAGGAGTCTGCAACTCGACTCCTTGAAGTCGGAATCGCTAGTAATCGCGAATCAGAATGTCGCGGTGAATACGTTCCCGGGCCTTGTACACACCGCCCGTCACGTCATGGGAGTGAATTGCACCAGAAGTAGCTAGTTTAACCCCACTTTTTCGGAAGAGGGGAGAACGGTTACCACGGTGTGGTTCATGACTGGGACGAAGTCGTAACAAGGTAGCCGTAGGGGAACCTGCGGCTGGATCACCTCCTTAAACCTAAAGGCTTGAGCTTTCGCTCGATTGTCGTGGTCTTATGACTGCGCCGGTTCGGCCGATTGCAACATTAGTCCATACAGTCCCGTTCGCCGTGAATCTCGCGGAAACGGGGCGGCTCGAGTACCACGCAATCGGATTGCGTGTTGTGCCCACACGAATGGCTTGGCAGAAATTCACATCTGTTTGCGTTCACTGGTGAAAGCTGGCTCAGGCTCATCTGGAGTCGTGTTCGAAAGACTTCGGGTCTTTAAAAGACTTCGTGTCTATGATCTATGAATGCGGAATAACCCTCCGGATATCCAGGCTGCAAACCGCGTTGCCGGCGTTGACCGGCGAAGCGACCGACGCAGGGTTCCTAACTCGATCGCATCCGGGTCTGTAGCTCAGTTGGTTAGAGCGCACCCCTGATAAGGGTGAGGTCGGTGGTTCAAATCCACCCAGACCCACCAGAGTCGGACGTGCATCGAACCTCGGCTACCCGGCTCGTAAGTCGGACTCACCGATGACCCGGGGCCGTAGCTCAGCTGGGAGAGCGCCTGCCTTGCACGCAGGAGGTCAGGAGTTCGATCCTCCTCGGCTCCACCAATTTCTGCTAACACTGTTCACTTGTTGCTGCCGAGCTTCCACGCCTGCAGAACATACACCTGAGATTGAGTCCGCCGAAGTGGCGCCGACTGTTTCAGGTGTATGTTCTCATCCGTCGAACCGGACGAGATCGCTCTTTAAAAATTCAGAGATATGTAGCCGCATTGTTATTCTTGGCGCTCCTCAGGGAGCTCCGATTTAACAACGCGGGTGTCTGTTGGCTTTAGCCGGCTAACAGACTAATTCAAGATGTGTCTTGGGACAGACGCTGTGTTGTTGTTGAACACAGTGAGCTGTCAAATTCTCAAATTAGGCGATGCATGAATCGTGTGATTCGGAGTTTTGATAGGAGTTCTACGAACTTTGGTTCTAACAACTTTGGTTCTAGGAACTTAACAGAGAAACGCTGGATTATATGGTCAAGCAATGAAGCGCATCTGGTGAATGCCTAGGCAGCTGAAGGCGAAGAAGGACGTTGTAACCTGCGATAAGCTTCGGTGAGTCGGTAAACAGACTTTGACCCGGAGATTTCCGAATGGGGAAACCCACCACTTACGTGGTATTCATACCTGAATTCATAGGGTATGAAGGCGAACCCGGGGAACTGAAATATCTAAGTACCCGGAGGAAAAGAAATCAACCGAGATTCCCTCAGTAGCGACGAGCGAACGGGGAGCAGCCCTTAAGCATTTACACGCACTAGTAGAAGTGTCTGGAAAGTCACGCCATAGCGGGTGATAGCCCCGTATACGAAAGTCGTGTATTTGTGAAATCGAGTAGGACGGAGCACGTGAAACTTTGTCTGAACAGTACCTCTTTATTGAGGAACGAGGGGGGACCATCCTCCAAGGCTAAATACTCTCAGCTGACCGATAGTGAACCAGTACCGTGAGGGAAAGGCGAAAAGTACCCCTGTGAGGGGAGTGAAATAGAACCTGAAACCGGATGCGTACAAGCAGTGGGAGCTTGTGTTTTCTTCGGAAAACACGGGTGACTGCGTACCTTTTGTATAATGGGTCAGCGAGTTACTTTTATTGGCAAGGTTAACCGTTTAGGGGAGCCGTAGGGAAACCGAGTCTTAACCGGCGTTCAGTCGATAGGAGTAGACCCGAAACCGGGCGATCTAGCCATGGGCAGGTTGAAGGTTGAGTAACATCAACTGGAGGACCGAACCCACTAATGTTGAAAAATTAGGGGATGACCTGTGGCTCGGAGTGAAAGGCTAATCAAGCCCGGAGATAGCTGGTTCTCCTCGAAAGCTATTTAGGTAGCGCCTCTCGTATCACCACCGGGGGTAGAGCACTGTTTGGGCTAGGGGGTCATCCCGACTTACCAACCCCATGCAAACTCCGAATACCGGTGAGTGGCAGCGAGGGAGACAGACGGCGGGTGCTAACGTTCGTCGTCGAAAGGGAAACAACCCAGACCGCCAGCTAAGGTCCCTAAGTAACAGTTAAGTGGGAAACGATGTGGGAAGGCCCAGACAGCCAGGAGGTTGGCTTAGAAGCAGCCACCCTTTAAAGAAAGCGTAATAGCTCACTGGTCGAGTCGGCCTGCGCGGAAGATGTAACGGGGCTCAAACTGTTCACCGAAGCTGCGGAATCACACTTTGTGTGATTGGTAGAGGAGCGTTCTGTACGCCTGTGAAGGTGTGTCGTGAGGCATGCTGGAGGTATCAGAAGTGCGAATGCTGACATGAGTAACGATAAAGGAGGTGAAAATCCTCCTCGCCGAAAGACCAAGGGTTCCTGCGCAACGTTCATCGGCGCAGGGTGAGTCGGCCCCTAAGGCGAGGCCGAAAGGCGTAGTCGATGGGAAACAGGCCAATATTCCTGTACCGATTATTGCTGCGACGGGGTGACGGAGAAGGCTAGGCTAGCCTGGCGATGGTTGTCCAGGTGAAAGCGTGTAGGCCGGAATCTTAGGTAAATCCGGGATTCCTCCTTAAGTGGAAAGGTCGAGACGTGATGACGAACCGCACTTATACGAGCGGGAAGTGGTTGATGCCATGCTTCCAAGAAAAACCTCTAAGCTTCAGGCAATAAACGACCGTACCCCAAACCGACACAGGTGGTCGGGTAGAGAATACCAAGGCGCTTGAGAGAACTCGGGTGAAGGAACTAGGCAAAATGGCACCGTAACTTCGGGAGAAGGTGCGCCGCTGTTGGTGATCAGATTTACTTTGTAAGCTGACGGCGGTCGAAGATACCAGGTGGCTGCGACTGTTTACTAAAAACACAGCACTCTGCAAACTCGTAAGAGGACGTATAGGGTGTGACGCCTGCCCGGTGCCGGAAGGTTAATTGATGGGGTTAGCCTCTTACTTGTAAGAAGCGAAGCTCTTGATCGAAGCCCCGGTAAACGGCGGCCGTAACTATAGGAGCCTACGCTACAGCTTGGAGAGAACTTCGGTTCAACCCAGGCCGACCACTGTAGTTACGCTAATAAACTTGGCTATATGCTGGAAACTCCGATGTATCCTCAGGTACTCGATCGCGTGAAGTGGTCAGTGACAATCCTAGGGGTGCGGACAATCAGCAGGAAAGGTTCTGTTCCGAATGCCTGAACTGAACGTCAAATCGATTCCAGAACGCACGGGATACTACCTTGCCGGCTTTGCTGACGGTGAAGGCAGTTTTAACGTGGTGTTCAGGAAGCGGAAGGACTACGCGAATCCTTGGAAGATTTCGTTGTGTTTCAACGTTAGCCAGAAGGATCGAGTGATACTTGCTTTGTTCAAGCGTCACTTGAAGTGTGGAAATCTGCGGTCGAGAGATGATGGCGTTTGGTACTATGAAGTTAACAACTTCCAGGCAATCAAACTAAACGTAATACCGTTCTTTCGAAGATTTGGATTTCTTTCTGCGAAGAAGAAGCGAGATTTCGCAAAGTTTAGGAAAATCGCTGAAATCTTTGCCGAAGAAAGACATCTTCATGAAGAAGGTGTTCGGGAAATTCTGGAGATCCGTCGTGACATGAATGACGGAGGTAAACGGAAGTACTCGGACGCCGAAATACTCGGTACGTTTGAGTTGAACAGGAAATCCTCAGAGACTACATGCCAAGCATCGTGATTCCATACCGGAAGTCGCCGGACTCATGATGAAGATATAGTCCGATCTGCATAGCGATATGCAGGGATCAGCCCCGTGCTGGTCCGCAGCCGATCGAATCAGCTGTTAACAGCTTGAACGGTCCTAAGGTGAACTAGTTGCTTTAGTAAAATTTGGCTAAATGCTGGAACATCCGGTGCATCCTCCGATACTCGTTTCGAGTTGCAAGTAGCAACACTCCGAAGCAGTAACAATTCGAGAGGTGCGGACAATCAGCAGGAAAGACTGTTCGGTCCGAATTAATTCGGAGCGATCGGTATCCTCAGAGACTACACGCCAAACAACGCATACGATGTCTCGCTGCGACATTCCGCGGCGGTATGAACGGCGTTGAAGATATAGTCCCATCTGTATGGCGACATACAGCGATCCTAGGGATCGACTGATCAGCGCTTTGCTGAGCGGTAAGATATATGAGCGAAATTCCTTGTCGGGTAAGTTCCGACCTGCACGAATGGCGTAACGATGGCCACACTGTCTCCACCCGAGACTCAGTGAAATTGAAATCGCGGTGAAGATGCCGTGTACCCGCGGCTAGACGGAAAGACCCCGTGAACCTTTACTACAGCTTCACACTGGACTTTGACCTAACTTGTGTAGGATAGGTGGGAGACTTTGAAGCGGAGGCGCTAGCCTTCGTGGAGTCGTCCTTGAAATACCACCCTGGTTATGTCGGGGTTCTAACTTAGGTCCGTTATCCGGATCGAGGACAGTGTGTGGTGGGTAGTTTGACTGGGGCGGTCTCCTCCCAAAGAGTAACGGAGGAGCACGAAGGTACACTCAGCATGGTCGGAAATCATGCAGTGCGTGTAAAGGCAGAAGTGTGCTTGACTGCGAGGCCGACGGGCCGAGCAGGGTCGAAAGACGGTCTTAGTGATCCGGTGGTTCTGTATGGAAGGGCCATCGCTCAACGGATAAAAGGTACTCCGGGGATAACAGGCTGATACCGCCCAAGAGTTCACATCGACGGCGGTGTTTGGCACCTCGATGTCGGCTCATCACATCCTGGGGCCGAAGCCGGTCCCAAGGGTATGGCTGTTCGCCATTTAAAGTGGTACGCGAGCTGGGTTTAGAACGTCGTGAGACAGTTCGGTCCCTATCTGCCGTGGGCGTATGAGATTTGAGAGGAGCTGCTCCTAGTACGAGAGGACCGGAGTGGACGAACCTCTGGTGTTCCGGTTGTCACGCCAGTGGCATTGCCGGGTAGCTATGTTCGGACGGGATAACCGCTGAAAGCATCTAAGCGGGAAGCCCCCCTCAAGATGAGATCTCACAAACTTCGGTTTCTAAAGGGCCCTCGAAGACTACGAGGTTGATAGGCAGGGTGTGTAAGCGCTGTGAGGCGTTGAGCTAACCTGTACTAATTGCCCGTGCGGCTTGACCATATAATCGAGCGTTGCTGATTCGAGTTTACTCGAATGCTCCAATGCGACGATGAGTTGAAAGCGCTTCTAAGCGCGGAAGGCACAGGTCATGCGCCCCTAATTTGAAGTTGAGAATTCGATATCAAAGAATTCGACAACAAGAATTTGAAAACAAGATGCATCTTGAATCTGCATATCTCTGAAGACCGTTTTAGCGGTTTGTCTGACAAACATAGCGAACTGGAACCACCTGATTCCATCCCGAACTCAGAAGTGAAACGGTTCTGCGCCGATGGTAGTGTGGGGTTTCCCCATGTGAGAGTAGGACATTGTCAGGCATTAATTAGGAAAGCCCGGCTCATTGAGTCGGGCTTTTTTTATACTCGCAACGTGCTACCCGGGAGTGCGTCATGAAAAGTTTTGAAGACCGAGTTGCGGTGGTAACGGGAGGCGCCAGCGGAATCGGCCTGGGTATGTGCCGGGCGTTCGCGGCACGCGGGATGAAACTCGTGATTGCGGACATGGACGAGAGCGCGTTGAGCGCGGCAGTCGCGTCTTTTCGCGAACAGGGCACATCTGCAATCGATGTGCGTTGCAACGTCGCGTCCCTCGACGACGTGGAACATCTCGCCGAGGAAGCACTTCGGGAATTCGGCGCGGTTCACGTGCTGTGCAACAACGCTGGGGTCGGCCTCCCGACGTCGGCGCGCCAGATCAAGCTCGAGGACTGGGAGTGGATCATAAATGTGGATCTATGGGGTCCCATTTACGGCGTGAAGGTGTTTCTTCCGATCATCGAATCGCAGGGCGAAGGGCACATAAACGCCACATCGTCGATGGCCGGTCTGATCTCGACGCAAATGATGGGCGCGTACAATGTCGCCAAGCACGGCGTGGTTGCGTTGATGGCGGCGCTGGAACGGGAGTTGCGTGCAAAACAATCCCCGGTGCGCGCATCTGTGCTCTGTCCTGGTCCGATCAACACCAACATCAGCCGCAATTCCGTGAGCCTGCGCCCCAGTCGCAATAAGCCCGGTGCTGACAGCGCCAAAGCCGGTGCGGTTGCGTCAAACATCCAGGCGGTACTGGAGCAGGGTATGCCGCCCGATGAGGTCGGTGAGTTGGTTGCACAGGCAATCGCAGACGGGAAGTTCTGGATTCTTACGCACCCGCGGTGGGCGAAGGGCGTGCGCAAACAACTGGATGCGCTGGTTGCGGACCAGTCGCTCACCCGGGCCTAGATCTGCTTGTAGAGGGGATAAGACGGGCAGTTCAGCCACTCTGGCAGATCCAGACTGGCTTCAGTAATCTGAGAATGAAACGCTCACATAAAGAGGTACAAAAACGATGGGTGGCATTACGAAAATCCTGATTGCTGTGGTTATCACTACCCTGCTGGCGGGTGCGCTCCTCTACTCGAGTAAAACAAACGTCGCTTATGCGGCCAGCTCCGCGTCGTTGCAGTCCTTTTCTTACGCCTACCTTATGGCGAAAAAACGTGGCCTGTCGGCAAGCGATGCCAGAAAAGCGGGAATCATATCTGCACTTCTCGCCAGCAACTCTACGGTCTCTAGTTTCATAGCGAGCGATGTGCTCAGCCGGAAATCTATAGACGAGCAAAAGGTGGATCTGTCCTGTGAGCTGTTGGCAGGAACCCGGGATGTGCAGCGGGAGCTTGCAGCCCTGTCAAGCGGCCTTACTTGCGATAGGTAGATACAGCGTTCAACGCGTTGGGGTTTTGAGTTTGGTAAGCACGTGCCGGCGAATCCAGCGATTGGCCGGACGCTCCACCACGCGAAAGATCAGCTGGCTGATTGCTATCATCGCGAGAGCGACGACCACGATCCACACCAGCGGTGCGTTCCACAACGCGAGCAGGTCGTGCAGAATCGACACCCCCGCACTTTCGTGGATGAGATACAGTGAATAGCTACCTGCACCAACCGTGGCGAGCCAACGTGCTTGCAGCGGCCGTATGAGCGGGTGCTGGAATATGAACAGGTAAAACAACAGATAGAATGCGCCTACCACTATGGCTGCGTTGATTGGATCGGGACTCATCCTGAAGCTGTTCACTACGAACGTGTAGAGCATAGAAATGACGATCAGGGCATGTACGGCGTTCGAACGCTGCGCTTCGTTCTGATTCAATTCATAGAATGCGATGCCCGCCAGAAACAGGAAGCCGAACTCCGGGAACAGCAACAGGCGCATCTGCGCCGTCGCACCGGCCATACCCGACCAGTGCGCTGCCAGATACGCGATCGACGTAACTGCTGTGAATACGGTGTACACAGCGAAGAACCTTCGGCGGAACACAAAGTAAATGATCGCGATGCACACGTAGAACTTTACTTCCACGAACAGCGACCAGTACACGCCGGACATCCAATCGGATTCCATCCCGAATATTTCATTGTAGATGTACGGGGAGGTAAAGGTGAGCGAGGGTACGAAGTCGCTCCAACTCACGTCGGCAAGCGGGCCGGCGCCCGCCAGCTTCATGAAAATGAACGTGGCGACGCTGCACACGAGCATCGCTGGAAACAGGCGGGCAAATCGCTTGATCGTAAACTCCAGAAAGCTCGCGGTGCGCTGGAGCGTCATGGATATCACGTAGCCCGAGATGATGAAGAAGAACTCGACGCCCAGAATGCCGTTTTCCGCAAACGGGTGACCAGCCAGTCCACCAACGTTTGGTAGGAGCGGCTCGTCGGTGTACTCGCTCGTCCAGCGATGAAAGTAGTGGTAGACCATTACGTACAGCGCGGCGAGTGCACGGTAGGAGTCCAGCACCGCGACGCGATCGTGGACCTGGCTTGTCAATTGTCTGGCAGTATCATTCATGTTGAATTGCCGGGACGTCACGACGTTCCCACGTTACACCATAGCATCGATAGCGGAGGACCTGCCCAGTGTCCGGCGAGCTGGATTCCGAAGCCCTTGATCAGTTAGTCGCACGCCTGGTCGAGTCTCAAGGGGTGGTGCCGCTGCCGGCGGCTCTGGCGGGCCGGGTCGATGTGCTGACGCGTCAATTGGGTCTTGAAGCGACGGCGGGCGGGGTGCGTATTCCCGATAGTATCGAGCTCCTGAACGTACCCAGCGTGCTCAACGACCTGAGTCCGGACTCCACAAGGTGGCTCGAGGAACTGCGGGTACTGCCGAGCGTGCGCTCCACCAATTCCTGGCTGCGTGACCGTGCGGGTTCGCAGGCGGGGCTTGTGGTTACCACGGAGCTGCAATATGCGGGACGAGGCCGGCGTGGTCGCACGTGGCTCGGAAACTTCGGACGCAATATCGCGGTTACGCTGGGGTTCGCTGTCGCCAGTCCGCCGGATCGGCTGGGTGGACTGAGTCTGATGGTGGGTCTGGGGGTGCGCGACGCGCTGGCAGACCTCGGCGTTGCGGATGTGGGCGTCAAGTGGCCGAATGACATCTTTCTGCGCGAGCGGAAGCTCGGAGGCATTCTGATCGAACTGGTCGGGATCGCACCCAGCCTGCATGCGCTCGTGGGGATTGGACTCAATCTGGACATTGCGGCTCGGCGGGCAGACCTTGACCAACCGGCGGCTGACCTTGCGTCTGCCGGATACCGGGTATCTCGAAACACCCTTCTTGCGCGCGTGATCGACCGGGTCGTTGCGCGCGTGGGGGCGTTTGAGCGCGACGGATTCGACGGCTGCGTCGACGAGTTCAACCGAAACCATGTGCTCCATCGCAAGCGATGCGTGGTGCTTCAGGGCGACCAACGCACGGAGGGGTTGGTATTGGGCGTTGATTCCAGAGGTGCGCTCGAGATGGATGTTGCAGGCGTCGCCAACCGGTACGCCAGTGGCGAGGTGTCGCTTCGCCGCGTTTGAGCGCAAGAGGCTCTGTTCCAACTGGACGTTCGGAGTACTGCGTGCTTGCCGGTACGGAGGTCCGATGGCAATATCCGCGCCCGTGCACTATATGCAGTGGTTGATTCGTAACAGTCGACTGGTGGTGGGCGTACTCGTCGCCGCCAACGTCTCGCTCTCTGTGCTGTGGGCCTATGCCCAGCCGGGCCAGGACGCGGATCTGCCGCAGATTCAGCCGACCCTCAAGCTCATTCGCCCGGCGCAACCGGTTGCGGCCGCGGACGCTGGTTCAGCCCATTTGAATGCGGCGGTCGATGGGGTCGCGCCCACGGGCACGGCACCCGGACCCATTGCGCCACTGGCGAAGTCCGGGGAGCCCACCGCAGGGGACATTGACCCTGCCCACGCGGCAATTTGTCAGGCGTTTGGCCCTTTCACCGATGAAAACGAAGCGCGGGCGTTCCGCGATCTGGCCATCGGGCGGCCCGGTGGTGCTCAGATTCACCGGTCGGAGATCAGCGGGCGCTCAGATTACATGGTCTACATCGAACCGCTCGGCTCACCGCAGCGCGCCCGCAGGGTCCTGCGTGCGCTGCAAAGTCGAGACATAGACACGCACCTCATTTCCAACAATGCGCTGAGCGTGGGGGTGTTCAGCGAGCGCCCGCGGGCCCTGGCGCAGCAATCGAGAATCACTGGCCTGGGTTACGAAGTGGGGATCGAAGAGCTGAGCCGCCGGCACAGCGTTTTTCATGTTCTTGTGCAGAATCCGCCGGCAACCCCGCTGCCGAGGGAGCCGGCCGGCCTGTGCTCGGACATTGCGCCTTCATAAGTCTTTCTATAGAATCCGGCTCCCATTTTGCCGCCATAGCTCAGCAGGTAGAGCAGCTCACTTGTAATGAGAAGGTCCCGAGTTCGATTCTTGGTGGCGGCACCAGGGTAGAACCAATAGCATAAGTGATTGGTTTTAAAGACATTTAGCGCATGCCTCCGTAACGCGCAGTTACGGGGGGCATAGGCTTTTTTGCATTTGTGGTTTGTGAATCTCGGAGGGGTTCCCGAGTGGCCAAAGGGATCAGACTGTAAATCTGACGGCTCAGCCTTCGAAGGTTCGAATCCTTCCCCCTCCACCAAAGTACAACGAGGGCGTACGAGTTCGAGATGGAAGAGTTCGGGACACATAAAGGCACGAATAGATAAAGGTACAAAGGTCAAAGGTACAACGGTAAAGGTCAGAGAGAGAAAGGTACGGGCAGATTGCGGCGCTGAAACGACGGATTGAATCATCGGGCCGCGGGTATAGTTCAGAGGCAGAACCTCAGCCTTCCAAGCTGATGACGCGGGTTCGATTCCCGCTACCCGCTCCAACAGAGCGCCGCGGACCGATTTACGGAAGATTTCAGCGGTAACAGACGCTGATATCTCCTTGAAGGTTCACGGCTCACATAGCTCAGCAGGTAGAGCACTTCCTTGGTAAGGAAGAGGTCATCGGTTCAAATCCGATTGTGAGCACCAGTTGAGAACGAGTAACAAAAATTGGCGCGACTCAGTCACACGCTGAGCGCATAGCACACAGACATCGAGCACAGCACCGGGTACAGAGGAACGACATGGGAAAAGAAAAATTTGAGCGTACGAAGCCGCACGTAAACGTGGGAACGATAGGTCACGTAGACCATGGTAAGACGACGTTGACGGCGGCGTTGACGCGCGTGTGTTCGGAGGAATTTGGTGGAGAGGTGAAGGCTTTCGACCAGATTGACAATGCGCCGGAAGAGCGTGAGCGAGGCATTACGATTGCGACGGCGCACGTGGAGTACGAGTCGGAGTCGCGTCACTACGCGCACGTGGACTGTCCGGGTCACGCGGATTATGTGAAGAACATGATCACGGGTGCGGCGCAGATGGACGGAGCGATTCTGGTGGTGAGTGCAGCGGACGGTCCGATGCCGCAGACGCGTGAGCACATTCTGTTGAGCCGTCAGGTAGGTGTGCCGCGGATTGTGGTGTTCATGAACAAAGCGGACATGGTTGACGACGAAGAGCTTCTGGAACTGGTGGAGATGGAAGTTCGGGAGTTGCTGGACCAGTACGAGTTTCCGGGTGACGACACGCCGATCATCGTGGGCAGTGCATTGAAGGCGCTGGAAGGGGATACGTCGGAGATTGGTGTTGAGTCGGTGAAGAAGCTGGTAGCGGCGCTGGATGAGTACATTCCGGAGCCGGAGCGTCCGGTGGATCAGCCGTTTCTGATGCCGATTGAGGATGTGTTTTCGATTTCGGGTCGAGGGACGGTGGTTACGGGCCGTATTGCGCGTGGCATTGTGAAGGTAGGAGACGATGTAGCGATTGTGGGCATCCGTGACACGCAGCAGACGACGTGTACGGGTGTTGAGATGTTTCGCAAGCTGCTGGACGAGGGTCGAGCGGGCGAGAATGTGGGAGTGTTGTTGCGCGGTACGAAGCGTGACGAGGTTGAGCGTGGTCAGGTGTTGTCGAAGCCTGGGACGATCACGCCGCATACGAACTTTGAGAGTGAAGTGTATGTGTTGAGCAAGGATGAGGGAGGTCGTCATACGCCGTTTTTCAAGGGTTATCGTCCGCAGTTCTTTTTTGAGACGACGGATGTGACGGGGACGTGTGAGTTGCCGACGGATGTTGAGATGGTGATGCCTGGCGACAATGTGAACATGACGGTGACGTTGATCAGTCCGATTGCGATGGAGGAAGGTCAGCGTTTTGCGATCCGAGAAGGCGGTCGCACCGTGGGTGCCGGCGTCGTTACCAAAATCATAGAGTAGTCCAAAGGGTAATTTAGGAAGAAGGCCAGTAGCTCAATTGGTAGAGCAGCGGTCTCCAAAACCGCAGGTTGGGGGTTCGATTCCCTCCTGGCCTGCCAACGGAAGAACGAGTTGAACGCAAAAGCGGAAGCAGGCAGCGGTGTGCTGGACAAGCTGAAGTGGGTCGTCGTGTTGGCGCTCGCGGGTGGCGGCGTGTTTGCGAACTGGTTTTATCAAGACCAGCCGTTGCTCTATCGGGTTATCGGCCTGCTCGTACTTGCGTTGGTCGCCGCCTTCCTTGCGCTGCAGACCGAGCGTGGCAAGGCAACTTGGACGCTGCTGCGGGAAGCGCGCGGAGAGATACGCCGTGTCGTCTGGCCAACGCGCAACGAAACCGCGCAAACGACCGTGATCGTGCTCATTCTGGTCGTGGTCTTTGCGTTCATTCTGTGGGCGCTCGATTCGCTTCTGGGATGGCTCGTGAAGTCGATCATAGGTTAGGCAGACACATGTCGAAGAAATGGTATGTCGTGCACGCGTACTCGGGTTTCGAGAAAAACGTGGCGCGCTCGCTCAAGGAACGCATCGAGCTTTCCACTCTGAAAGAGTTTTTCGGCGAGATTATGGTGCCGACCGAAGAAGTCGTTGAGATGCGTGCAGGACAGAAGCGGCGCAGCGAGCGTAAATTTTTTCCTGGCTACGTGCTCGTGGAAATGGAACTCAATGATGACACATGGCATCTCGTGAAAGAGACGCCTCGGGTCATGGGCTTCATCGGCGGCAAGGCAGACCAGCCGGCACCGCTTACCGCCGCCGAAGCCGACGCGATCCTCGACCGGGTAGCAGCCGGCAGCGAGTCGGCCAAGCCGAAGACGATATTCGAACCCGGCGAGATCGTGCGGGTTATCGACGGTCCGTTCAACGATTTCAACGGTGTCGTCGAAGAGGTGAACTACGAGAAGAGCCGGTTGCAGGTGGCAGTGACGATTTTCGGGCGATCCACGCCCGTGGAACTGGACTTCGGCCAGGTCGAAAAGGGCTGACGACGCCCGCATTTAACAGCTAACAGCTAAACAACAGCAGTAAGACGAAACAGACACAGGCTCAAGCAGATGGCAAAGAAAGTCGAAGCCTATATAAAGCTGCAGGTACCCGCGGGGCAGGCCAATCCGAGCCCGCCGGTAGGTCCTGCGCTTGGTCAGCACGGCGTCAACATTATGGATTTCTGTAAAGCGTTCAATGCGCAGACGCAGTCCATGGAGCAGGGCATGCCGATCCCCGTCGTAATCACGGTTTATTCGGATCGCAGCTTCACGTTCATCACCAAGACGCCACCGGCGGCGGTATTGCTGCGCAAGGCGGCGAAGATCAATAAAGGCAGCGGTACACCCAACACTTCCAAGGTTGGCAAGGTAAACCGCGCCCAGCTCGAAGAGATTGCACAACTGAAGATGCCTGACCTCACGGCGGCCGACATGGACGCCGCGGTTCGCACGATCGCGGGCAGTGCGCGCAGTGCGGGTATCGACGTAGAAGGGGTATAGGCTCGGTCATGGCGAAACTCACGAAACGACAAAAGCTGATTCAGGAAAAGGTAGACGCGGAGCGCAGTTATCCGCTGGGCGAGGCGGTGGACCTGCTGACGGAGATCGCGGGCGGTAAATTTACCGAGAGCTTCGATGTGGCCGTCAATCTAGGCGTGGATCCCCGCAAGTCCGATCAGGTGGTGCGCGGCGCAACGACGTTGCCGCATGGGACGGGCAAGACCGTTCGCGTAGCCGTGTTCGCGCAGGGTGAATTGGCTGAACAGGCGCGCGCGGCGGGTGCGGACGTGGTTGGTATGGACGATCTGGCAGAGTCGATCAACGCCGGAGAGCTGAACTTCGACGTAGTGATAGCAACCCCGGACTCCATGCGAATCGTCGGACCGCTCGGCCGGGTTCTGGGGCCGCGCGGCCTAATGCCCAATCCCAAAACAGGAACGGTTACTGCCGATGTGGAATTGGCGGTTACCAACGCCAAATCCGGGCAGATGCAGTTTCGTACCGACCGCGCGGGCATCATTCACGGCAGCGTCGGCCAGGTTGGTTTCGATGCCGCCAAGATCCAAGAGAATGTGGAAGCGCTTATTGGTGATCTCAAGAAAGCCAAACCGGCCGCCGCCAAGGGCGTGTACCTGAAGAAGGTAACCCTCTCCACAACAATGGGTCCCGGAGTAGCAATAGATCAGGCGTCTCTGGACGTCTAAGTGTGCGGTAGAGAATTTGAAGGTTGACCGGCCGGTGTGCCGGAGCCGTCAAAAACCGTCTGGCGGTGGCGCGCTCGAACGAGGCGTTAACCTTAATGGTGCCAGCGTAGATGGTGAGACCTTGGGCAATGAGATGGCGTTTCGTTTCATCGCTCGGACTCGCCGAAAGCAATTCGCCTTAGGGCGAAACTAGGAGCCGAAAGTGGCGTTGAGACTCGAGCAGAAACAGGAGATTGTTTCCGAGGTTAACGAAATCGCCGGCAGTGCGTTGTCCGCTGTAGTTGCGGATTACCGCGGCCTAACGGTCGAAGAAATGACGGTATTGCGTTCGAAAGCCCGCAGTTCCGGTGTGTTCGTGAAAGTCATCCGCAATTCGCTTGCGAAGCGCGCGGTGGCAGGCACCGAATTCGAGTGTCTGAACGATGCGCTGGTTGGGCCGACGCTGATCGCGTTCTCGCAGGAAGATCCGGGGTCTGCGGCACGGTTGTTGAAAGACTGTGTCAAGGACTACGACGACCTGGAAGTGCGCGCCGTGTCGATCGGCGGCGAGCTGTTCGATGCGGGTTCGCTCGAGCGCGTGGCGAGTTTGCCGACGCGTGACGAGGCGATCGCGACGCTGATGCGCGTGATGATCGCGCCCGTCGAAAAGCTGGCGCGCACCTTCTACGAGGTGCCCGGCAAGCTCGTTCGGGTGGTGGCCGCGGTCCGTGATCAGAAACAGGCGCAAGAGTAACCGACAGAAACGAATCTCGAATTTTAGGAGACGTTGAGAAATGGCATTGTCCAAAGACGACATATTGAATGCGATCGCCGACATGAGCGTAATGGAAGTTGTGGAACTCGTTCAGTCGATGGAAGAAAAGTTTGGCGTATCCGCAGCGGCGGCCGTCGCGGTAGCGGCGGGTCCGGCGGCCGGCGGTGACGCCGGTGGCGCGGCGGAAGAACAGTCCGAGTTTACGGTAGTTCTGGCAGGCGCAGGCGACAAGAAGGTAAACGTGATCAAGGCCGTTCGGTCGATCACGGGTCTGGGTCTGAAAGAAGCGAAAGCCCTGGTAGACGAGGCACCCTCACCGATCAAGGAAGGTGTCGAGAAGGCCGAGGCAGACGAACTGAAAAAGCAACTGGAAGAGGCCGGCGCGACGGTGGAGTTGAAGTAGATCCGCGGGTTGTCGGGTCTGCGAGGTCAAAGCACAGGGTCCGGCGGGGTGGAATGCACCCCGCCGGCGTCGTGCTGCGCGCGTTTTTTACACGGCCACTCGAGTGGCGTGACACGTTTAACGATTGGAGGCACTGATGGCGTATAGCTTTACCGAGAAGAAGCGTATTCGCAAAGACTTCGGCAAGCTGGCTGAGGTCATGGAAATGCCGTACCTGCTGTCGATTCAGGTCGATTCCTACAATAAGTTTCTGCAAACCGATGGTTCGGCCGAACAGCGCCACGACACCGGATTGCATGCTGCCTTCACATCGGTGTTTCCGATTGTCAGCTATTCGGGTAACGCCGCGCTGGAGTACGTGGATTACCGTCTCGGGGAGCCGGCGTTCGACGTCAAGGAATGCGTGTTGCGAGGCATCACGTACTGTGCGCCGTTGCGCGTCAAGGTGCGGCTGATCATCTACGACAAGGAGTCTTCCAACAAGACTGTCAAAGACGTCAAGGAGCAGGAAGTCTTCATGGGCGAGATTCCGCTCATGACCGACAACGGCACCTTTGTCATCAATGGCACGGAGCGGGTTGTGGTGTCGCAACTGCACCGCTCGCCCGGCGTGTTCTTCGATCACGATCGCGGCAAGACCCACTCGTCCGGCAAGCTGCTGTATTCCGCCCGCGTGATCCCCTACCGCGGATCCTGGCTGGATTTCGAGTTCGACCCCAAAGACTGCGTATTCGTGCGCATCGACCGGCGCCGCAAGCTGCCGGCCACCATCATTCTGCGGGCCCTCGATTACTCGTCGGAAGAAATTCTGGACATGTTCTTCGAAAAGAACGTGTTCCACGTCAAGAAGGACAGTTTTGCGCTGCAGCTCATTCCTGAGCGGTTGCGCGGCGACGTAGCGACGTTCGACATCAAGGACAGCGACGGTGAGGTAGTCGTTGAGCTCGGGCGCCGGGTAACGGCCCGGCACGTACGCATTCTTGAACTCAGCGGCATGAAGAAGCTGGATGTGCCGCGCGAGTACTTGCTGGAGCGTGTGCTGGCGAAAGATGTCATCGACGAATCTACGGGCGAGATTCTCGTGCCGTGTAACGCCGTGATCACCGAGGAAGTGCTCGAGAAGCTTCTCGAAAGCGGCGTCAAAGAGATCGAAACAATTTATACCAACGATCTCGACAACGGCCCCTATATCTCCGACACGATGCGCGTGGACGTGACGAACACCAAGCTCGAAGCGCTCGTTGAGATCTATCGGATGATGCGCCCCGGTGAGCCGCCCACGAAGGAAGCGGCCGAGAACCTGTTCAACAACCTGTTTTTCACCGCGGAACGCTACGACCTGTCCGGGGTCGGCCGGATGAAATTCAATCGGCGTCTTGGCCGCGAGGACACCACCGGTTCTGGAACGCTCGACAGAGACGACATCGTAGCAGTGCTTCGCACGCTCATAGACATTCGTAACGGCAAGGGGTCGGTGGATGACATCGATCACCTGGGTAACCGGCGCGTCAAATCCGTCGGCGAGATGGCCGAGAACCAGTTCCGTGTCGGCTTGATTCGCGTCGAACGTGCGGTGAAAGAACGGCTGAGCCTCGCGGAGTCGGAAGGCCTGATGCCTCAGGACATGATCAACGCCAAGCCGGTCGCGGCAGCTATTAAGGAGTTTTTCGGCTCCAGCCAACTGTCGCAGTTCATGGATCAGAACAACCCGTTGTCGGAAGTCACCCACAAGCGGCGTGTATCCGCTCTCGGCCCGGGTGGGTTGACGCGTGAGCGCGCAGGGTTCGAGGTGCGCGACGTGCATCCCACGCATTACGGTCGTGTGTGTCCGATTGAAACGCCGGAAGGTCCCAACATCGGGCTGATCAACAGTCTGGCCGCGTACGCGCGCACCAACGAATACGGATTCCTGGAAACGCCCTACCGCAAAGTCGTGGATGGGCGGGTCACTGACGAGCTGGAGTATCTCTCGGCAATCGATGAGGCGGAATACGTGATCGCGCAGGCGGGTGCCACGATCAGCGAAGCGGGTGAATTCGTCGATGAGTTGGTGGATGTCCGACACCAGAATGAATTCCAGAAGACCGG
This sequence comes from Candidatus Azotimanducaceae bacterium, assembly GCA_965216695.1. GTDB lineage: Bacteria > Pseudomonadota > Gammaproteobacteria > Pseudomonadales > Azotimanducaceae. Next base: position 3,218,731 of record OZ244212.1, read on the forward strand.
CCGGGAGAACGTCGACTACATGGACGTTTCTCCGAAGCAGGTGGTGTCGGTTGCCGCATCGTTGATTCCGTTCCTCGAGCACGACGACGCCAACCGGGCGCTGATGGGATCGAACATGCAGCGTCAGGCTGTGCCGACCATACGCGCGGAGAAACCTCTGGTGGGTACCGGCATGGAAGGCCACGTTGCGCGCGACTCGGGCGTCTGCGTAATCGCAGAGCGTGGCGGAGTGGTGGACAGCGTCGACGCAAGCCGAATCGTCATTCGCGTCTCAGACGAGGAAACGGCTGCGGGCGAGGCGGGTGTAGACATCTACAACCTGACGAAGTTCACGCGCTCCAACCAGAACACGTGCATCAATCAACGGCCGCTGGTGCGTCCGGGCGACGTGATCGCAAAGCGTGACGTGCTGGCTGACGGGCCGTCGTGCGACCTCGGTGAGTTGGCGCTCGGGCAGAACATGCGGATCGCGTTCATGCCGTGGAATGGCTACAACTATGAGGATTCGATTCTCGTCTCCGAGCGCGTTGTGCAGGAAGACCGATTTACGTCGATCCACATTCAGGAACTGACGTGTATTGCTCGCGACACCAAACTCGGACCGGAAGAAATCACCTGCGATATTCCCAACGTGGGCGAGGGTGCGCTGGCCAAGCTCGATGAATCGGGCATCGTGTACATCGGTGCGGAAGTGGATGCCGGTGACATTCTGGTCGGCAAGGTCACGCCGAAGGGCGAAACGCAGCTGACGCCGGAGGAGAAGCTCCTGCGTGCCATCTTCGGTGAGAAAGCGTCGGACGTGAAAGACACCTCCCTGCGGGTGCCTACCAGCGTCAAAGGCACGGTCATCGATGTACAGGTATTCACGCGCGATGGGGTCGAGAAGGATCAGCGCGCGCGGGACATCGAGCAGGAACAGCTGATGCAGATCCGCAAGGATCTGGACGACGAATACCGTATCGTCGAAGAGGCTACTTACCGGCGCCTGCGCCGGTTCCTGGTGGGCCAGGGCTCTGCGTCAGCACCCAATCAGGCAACCGGATTCGTTATTACCGATCACTACCTGGATTCACTGGCCGCGGATGACTGGTTCAAGATCCGTATGGAGCAGGCTGAGCTGAACGACCAGCTGGAGGCTGCGGAAGCGCAGCTCAAAGCGCGGCGCGACTCGCTCGACGCTGTCTATGCGGACAAGCGATCGAAGCTGGAAAGCGGCGACGATCTGGCGCCTGGTGTGTTGAAGATCGTAAAGGTCTATCTGGCGATCAAGCGACGCATTCAGCCGGGTGACAAGATGGCGGGGCGACACGGCAACAAAGGCGTGATCTCCGTGATCATGCCCGTAGAAGACATGCCGTTCGACGAAAACGGCGATCCTGTCGATATCGTGCTCAATCCGCTCGGTGTGCCGTCGCGGATGAACGTGGGTCAGGTATTGGAAACGCACCTTGGCTGGGCGGCAAAGGGGATCGGGGCGCAATTGAACCGCATGCTTGCGGCGCAGGAAAGCGTGCAGAAGCTGCGTGGATACATTGCGGAGGCCTACAACGGCATCGGTGAGCGAAGTGAAGAGCTCGACACGTTGTCCGATGACGAGGTGGTGACGCTTGCGCGCAACCTGGGAGGCGGGCTACCCATTGCTACGCCGGTATTCGACGGCGCGACCGAGGACGAAATCAAGCGCCTGCTCGAGTTCGCCGAGCTGCCGCGTAGTGGTCAGACCACGTTGTGGAACGGTCGCACCGGCGAGCAGTTCGACCGCCCGGTTACCGTGGGCTACATGTACATGCTGAAGCTCAACCATCTGGTCGACGACAAGATGCATGCGCGGTCCACGGGTTCCTATAGCCTCGTTACGCAGCAGCCGCTGGGCGGTAAGGCACAGTTCGGCGGCCAGCGGTTCGGCGAGATGGAGGTGTGGGCGCTCGAAGCATACGGCGCCGCCTATACGCTGCAGGAAATGCTGACGGTCAAGTCAGACGACGTTGCGGGTCGGACCAAGATGTACAAGAACATCGTTGACGGCGACTTTGCGATGGACCCGGGTATGCCCGAGTCGTTCAACGTGCTCGTCAAGGAGATCCGCAGTCTCGGTATCGACATCGAGCTGGAGACCGAATAAGTGCACGTGAGGGATCACGGAGCCACACGAATTTCGACCCGCCGTACGGCGGGTCATCGATTGCTGGAGGAAAGGCATTGAAAGATCTGCTCAATCTGCTGAAGACTCAAGGCACCGCTGTCGACGATTTCGATTCGTTGCGAATCGGTCTCGCATCGCCGGACATGATCCGATCCTGGTCGTTCGGTGAAGTCAAAAAGCCGGAAACGATCAATTACCGTACGTTCAAGCCGGAACGCGACGGGTTGTTCTGCGCCCGTATATTCGGTCCGATCAAGGACTACGAATGCCTTTGCGGCAAGTACAAGCGGCTGAAGCATCGCGGCGTTATCTGCGAAAAGTGCGGCGTGGAAGTCACGCTCACCAAGGTGCGGCGCGAACGCATGGGCCACATAGAACTTGCGAGCCCGGTCGCGCACATCTGGTTTCTGAAGTCGCTGCCGTCCCGTATCGGTCTGCTGCTGGACATGACGCTGCGCGACATTGAGCGCGTTCTGTACTTCGAGTCGCACGTTGTGGTCGACCCGGGCCTCACCGACCTCGACACGGGTCAGTTGCTGACGGACGAGGAGTACTACGCCAAGCTCGAGGAGTTTGGCGATGAGTTCGATGCGCGTATGGGCGCCGAGGCGGTCAAAGCGCTGCTCGACAACATGGACATGGACGGTGACATCGCGCAGCTGCGCGAGGAGATTCCGGCAACCAACTCGGAAACGAAGATCAAGAAGCTGTCCAAGCGGCTGAAGCTGATGGAAGCGTTCGTCAATTCGGGTAACAAGCCGGAATGGATGATCATGACGGTGTTGCCGGTTCTGCCACCGGATCTGCGGCCGCTTGTGCCGCTGGACGGCGGGCGGTTCGCAACGTCGGATCTGAACGATCTGTATCGGCGCGTCATCAACCGAAACAATCGCCTGAAGCGGCTGCTGGATCTGTCTGCACCGGACATCATTGTGCGCAACGAAAAGAGGATGCTTCAGGAAGCGGTGGATGCGTTGCTGGACAACGGTCGCCGCGGTCGTGCCATCACCGGTTCCAACAAGCGCCCGCTGAAGTCGCTCGCAGATATGATCAAGGGCAAGCAGGGCCGCTTCCGTCAGAACCTGCTGGGTAAGCGGGTGGACTACTCCGGCCGTTCGGTCATCGTAGTGGGGCCGACATTGCGGCTGCACCAGTGCGGGCTGCCGAAGAAGATGGCTCTCGAGCTCTTCAAACCCTTCATCTTCGGCAAGCTGGAGGCGCGTGGACTCGCTACCACAATCAAAGCTGCGAAGAAGATGGTAGAGCGGGAAACGGCGGAGGTCTGGGACATTCTCGCGGAGGTGATTCGCGAGCACCCGGTGCTGCTCAACCGTGCGCCTACGCTGCACCGACTCGGAATTCAGGCGTTCGAGCCGGTTCTGATCGAAGGGAAGGCCATTCAACTCCACCCGCTGGTATGTACTGCTTACAACGCAGACTTCGATGGCGACCAGATGGCGGTACACGTACCGCTTACGCTCGAAGCGCAGCTTGAAAGCCGTGCGCTGATGATGTCGACCAACAACATCCTTTCACCGGCGAGCGGTGAGCCGATTATCGTGCCGTCGCAGGACGTGGTACTGGGTCTGTACTACATGACCCGCGAACGTATCAATGCGGAAGGTGAAGGCATGACCTTTGCCGACATCACCGAGGTGCACCGCGCGTATAACGCCCGCAAGGTCGATCTGCACGCCAAGATCAAGGTGCGGATCGAGGAAGTGGTGGCGGACGAAAGCGGCGCGCTGATGGAAACGCGTACGCTGTATGACACCACCGTCGGACGGGCGTTGCTCTACGAGATGGTGCCGAAGCTGCTGCCGTTTGCGCTCGTCAACCGGGCGATGGACAAGCGCGCGATCTCCAACCTGATCAACAGCTGTTACCGCAACGTCGGACTTAAAGACACGGTGATCTTCGCCGACCGTCTGATGTACACCGGGTTCGCGCATTCGACTGCGTCGGGTGCATCCATTGGTGTGGATGACTTCGTGATCCCGGTGGACAAAGCCACGATCATTGCGGACGCAGAACAGGAAGTTGCGGAGATCGAGGCGCAGTACGCGTCGGGTCTGGTGACACAGGGCGAAAAGTACAACAAGGTGGTGGACATCTGGTCGCGCGCGAACGAAATGGTTGCGCGCTCGATGATGGATGGGATATCGATCGAACGCGTCGCCAACCGTGAAGGCGACGACGAAGAGCAGGCGTCGTTCAACTCCGTGTACATCTATGCGGACTCTGGCGCACGGGGTTCGCCCGCGCAGATCCGGCAGCTTGCCGGCATGCGTGGTCTGATGACCCGGCCGGACGGCAGCATCATCGAAAACGCCATCACCGCCAATTTCCGCGAAGGCCTCTCGGTGAACGAGTACTTCATCTCGACGCACGGGGCGCGCAAAGGCCTGGCAGATACGGCGTTGAAGACCGCTAACTCCGGTTACCTCACGCGCCGGCTGGTGGACGTGGCGCAGGACGTGGTGGTAACCCACGAGGATTGCGGCACGGACCAGGGCCTGTTCGTTCAGGCGATCATCGAGGGCGGTGACGTGGTAGAACCGCTGGGTGATCGCGTGCTCGGTCGCGTGGTGGCAAACGACGTGATGACGCCCAACGGCGAGGACGTCCTGATTCCGCGTAATACCATGCTGGACGAAAACTGGGTCGAGCAGCTCGAGGAACTTGGCGTAGACGAACTCGTGGTTCGCTCGTCGATCACCTGCGCGACCGAGTACGGCGTATGCAGTCAGTGCTACGGTCGCGACCTTGCACGCGGTCATCTCGTGAACGTGGGCGAAGCCGTAGGGGTCATTGCGGCCCAGTCGATCGGTGAGCCAGGCACGCAGTTGACGATGCGGACCTTCCATATCGGCGGTGCAGCGTCTCGGGCGACGGCGGTGGACAGTGTTCAGGTCAAACACGGCGGTTCGGTCCGCATGCACAACCTGAAAACGGTGCAGCGCACCAGCGGCGAACTCGTTGCCGTGTCCCGTTCGGGTGAAATCGCGATTGCGGACGACCACGGACGTGAGCGCGAGCGTTACAAGCTGCCCTACGGTGCGGTGATCAGCGTCGCCGAGGGTGATGCTGTGGAAGCCGGTCAGGTCGTGGCTCAGTGGGATCCGCATACACACCCGATCGTGACCGAGGTGGCAGGAACGGTCCGGCTCGAGGACATGGAAGAGGGTTTGTCGATCAATCGACAAACCGATGAACTCACGGGTCTGACCAATATCACCGTGATGGATCCGAAGGATCGTCCGAGTGCGGGTAAAGATTTGCGACCAGCCGTATCGCTGATTGATGGCGAGGAACTGGTGCTGCTGCCGGGCACGGATGTACCGGCCCATTACCTGCTGCCGAGCAGCGCCATTCTCAGTCTCGAGAACGGTGGTGCCGTCGGCGTTGGCGACATTATCGCCAGAATTCCGCAGGAAGGGTCAAAGACCCGGGACATCACGGGCGGTCTACCGCGTGTGGCAGACCTGTTCGAAGCCCGCAAACCGAAGGAGCCCGCGATTCTTGCGGAAGCCACCGGTACCGTGGGATTCGGGAAGGAAACCAAAGGCAAGCGACGCCTCGTAATCACACCGCCGGACGGCGATCCGGTGGAAACGCTGATACCCAAGTGGCGCACCATTGGCGTCTTCGAGGGCGAACACGTGGAACGGGGCGAGGTTGTGTGTGACGGACCGCCCGCGCCACACGACATTCTGCGCCTGAAGGGTGTAGAGGAGCTGGCGAAGTACATCATCAACGAGATTCAAGAGGTGTACCGGCTGCAGGGTGTGACGATCAATGACAAACACATTGAGGTGATCGTCCGGCAGATGCTCCGCAAGGCGGAGATCATGGATCCGGGCGATTCGCTGCTGATCCGCGGCGAGCAGGTGGAGTACAACAACGTGGTCCGCGTGAATGCGGAAATGGAAGCGGAAGACAAGCAGCCGGCCAAGTTCGAGCGGGTGTTGCTGGGAATCACCAAAGCATCGCTTGCGACCGAGTCGTTCCTGTCCGCGGCGTCGTTCCAGGAGACCACCCGGGTTCTGACCGAAGCCGCGGTTACCGGAAAGCAGGATTTCCTGCGCGGCCTGAAGGAAAACGTCGTTGTCGGACGCCTGATTCCAGCGGGCACGGGCCTTACCTACCATCGCGAGCGGAAGCTCCGGCGCGAGGAGGAAACGGCCGCCCGGCTTGCCAAGGAGCAGGGCGCGACGGCGGACGAGATCGAGCAGGCATTGTCCGAGGCGCTCAGCTCCAGCGAGGACTGAGGCGGTTCTGATGGGCTGCGGAGGGTCGCGGGTTGCGTATGCTGCCGGGCGCCCGTAAAATCCGCGGCCCGTTGCTCCGAGCCGGTATGTGCCGGACCGCAACGGACAGGACGCAGAGCGAATTTGAGAGGGTAGAAAGAGTAGATGGCAACGATCAGCCAATTGGTGCGCAAACCGCGCAAGCGCAAGGTGGAGAAGAACATCGTGCCGGCGCTGCAAGGCTGTCCGCAGAAACGCGGCGTTTGCACGCGTGTGTACACCACAACACCGAAGAAACCCAATTCTGCGTTGCGTAAAGTCTGCCGGGTGCGCCTCACCAACGGGTATGAAGTTACCAGTTACATCGGCGGTGAGGGCCACAACCTGCAGGAACACTCAGTCGTGCTGATTCGCGGCGGCCGGGTGAAAGATCTGCCGGGCGTCCGCTACCACACGATTCGCGGCACGCTGGATACGTCAGGCGTTTCAGACCGCCGGCAATCTCGGTCCAAATACGGAGCCAAGCGCCCGAAATAACGCCGCTTTCAACAACCCGACACTGCCACTCCAGTAAGGCCCCGGCATCTGTCCGGGGAATTCCTGAAGCAAGGAGATCACCATGCCCAGAAGACGAGTCGTCGCCAAGCGCGAGATTCTTCCAGATCCCAAGTACCACAACACGACGGTAGCCAAGTTCATCAACCACGTGATGGTGAGCGGAAAGAAAGCCGTTGCCGAACGCATCGTTTACGGAGCCCTCGGCCGTATCGAAGAACGCAGTCATCCGGATCCGGTGGAGGTGTTCGAACGGGCGCTGGAAGCGGTATCACCGATGGTCGAAGTCAAATCGCGGCGGGTCGGTGGTGCGACGTACCAGGTTCCCGTCGAAGTCCGCCCGTCAAGACGCCAAGCGCTCGCGATGCGCTGGCTTGTCGACAGTGCGCGCAAGCGGGGTGAGAAGTCGATGGCTGCCCGGCTCGCTGGCGAACTGCTCGAGGCGTCCGAAGGCCGAGGCGCAGCCGTGCGCAAACGTGAAGAAACGCACCGGATGGCTGAAGCCAACAAGGCGTTCTCACACTACCGGTACTGATCGGGCAACGACCGGTCCAGCTTCCTACACGCATTTGACGGAGAGCAGTGATGGCTCGCAAAACACCTATTGTCAGATACAGAAATATCGGCATCGTCGCCCACGTCGACGCGGGCAAGACAACCACCACGGAACGGGTGCTGTTTTACACGGGCTTGTCGCACAAGATCGGTGAAGTGCACGATGGCGCCGCGACGATGGATTGGATGGCGCAGGAGCAGGAGCGTGGTATCACGATCACGTCGGCCGCAACCACGTGCTTCTGGTCGGGAATGAATCAGCAGTACGACCAGCACCGAATCAACATCATCGATACCCCCGGCCACGTGGATTTCACGATTGAAGTAGAGCGCAGTCTGCGGGTCCTCGACGGCGCTGTCGTAGTGTTCTGCGGCACCTCGGGTGTCGAGCCGCAATCCGAAACGGTGTGGCGGCAGGCGAACCGTTACGAAGTGCCGCGAATCGTGTTCGTGAACAAGATGGACCGGGCGGGTGCCGATTTCCTGCGCGTTGTCGGCCAGATCAAAGATCGGCTCGGCAGCAATCCGGTGCCGATTCAACTCGCGATTGGGGCCGAAGAGTCGTTTAAAGGCATTGTAGACCTCGTGCGCATGAAGGCCGTGCTGTGGAATGAGGAAGACCAGGGGCTCAGCTACGACCTGGAGGATATCCCCGAGGATCTGCAGGACGAAGCAGCGCACTGGCGCGAAGAGATGGTGGAATCTGCCGCCGAAGCTACCGAAGAGCTGATGGAGAAGTACCTCGAAGAGGGTGATCTGTCCGAGGACGACATTCGAGAAGGACTGCGGATTCGAACGCTGTCCAACGAGATCGTTCCGGCGCTCTGCGGTTCCGCGTTCAAGAACAAGGGCGTGCAGGCAATGCTGGACGCGGTGATCGACTATCTGCCGGCACCGACCGAGGTGAAGGCGATCGAGGGCGTACTGGAAGACGAAGAGACGGTAGAGTCCCGGGCTTCCGACGACGATGCGCCCTTCTCGGCGCTCGCGTTCAAGATCGCAACAGACCCGTTTGTTGGGACCCTCACGTTCTTCCGCGTGTACTCCGGGGTCCTCAATTCCGGCGACCAGGTGTACAACCCGGTTAAGAGCAAGCGTGAGCGAGTTGGCCGGATGGTGCAGATGCACTCCAACAACCGTAACGAAATCAAGGAGGTTCGCGCAGGCGACATTGCCGCGGCCATCGGCCTGAAAGACGTCACCACCGGCGACACGCTTTGCGCCAGCGACAGCATCATTACGTTGGAGCGGATGGAGTTCCCCGAACCCGTCATTTCGGTGGCGGTGGAGCCGCGTTCGGTGCAGGACCAGGAAAAGATGTCCACCGCGCTTGGGAAACTGGCGCAGGAGGATCCGTCATTCCGGGTCGAAACGGATGAGGAATCCGGCCAGACGATCATTTCCGGTATGGGTGAATTGCACCTCGATATCATCGTCGACCGCATGAAGCGTGAGTTCAGTGTTGAAGCCAATATCGGCAAACCACAGGTGGCTTATCGCGAAACCATTCGCTCCACCATCGAACAGGAAGGCAAGTTCGTCCGCCAGTCGGGTGGTCGTGGTCAGTATGGTCACGTGTGGATCCGGATCGAGCCGCACCAGGATGAAGAAGGCAACGCAGCGTACGAGTTTGTCGACGAGATCGTCGGCGGGGTCGTGCCCCGCGAGTACATTCCTGCGGTAAACAAGGGTATTCAGGAGCAGATGCAAAACGGCGTGATCGCCGGGTATCCGCTGATTGGTGTCAAGGCAACACTCTACGATGGGTCGTTTCACGAAGTGGATTCGTCGGAAATGGCGTTTAAAATTGCGGGTTCGATGGCGCTGCGCGACGGCGCCAAGAATGCCCGGCCGGTGTTGCTTGAGCCTGTGATGGCGGTGGAGGTTGTTACGCCGGAGGATTACATGGGCGACGTGGTCGGCGATTTGAACCGTCGTCGCGGCATGATTGAGGGTATGGACGAAAACCCTGCGGGTAAAATCGTGCGGGCGGAGGTTCCGCTCGCTGAGATGTTCGGGTACTCGACGGATCTGCGGTCAGCGACCCAGGGTCGGGCGACGTACACGATGGAGTTTTCGAAATACAGTGAGGTTCCGGACAGCATTGCTGAAGGGATCAAGAAGTCCCAGTGACCGTGCAGGGCCGCGGGTTGTCTTTTTCGTAAGAGGATTGAGGAATGGGAAAAGAAAAATTTGAGCGTACGAAGCCGCACGTAAACGTGGGAACGATAGGTCACGTAGACCATGGTAAGACGACGTTGACGGCGGCGTTGACGCGCGTGTGTTCGGAGGAATTTGGTGGAGAGGTGAAGGCTTTCGACCAGATTGACAATGCGCCGGAAGAGCGTGAGCGAGGCATCACGATTGCGACGGCGCACGTGGAGTACGAGTCGGAGTCGCGTCACTACGCGCACGTGGACTGTCCGGGTCACGCGGATTATGTGAAGAACATGATTACGGGTGCGGCGCAGATGGACGGAGCGATTCTGGTGGTGAGTGCAGCGGACGGTCCGATGCCGCAGACGCGTGAGCACATTCTGTTGAGCCGTCAGGTAGGTGTGCCGCGGATTGTGGTGTTCATGAACAAAGCGGACATGGTTGACGACGAAGAGCTTCTGGAACTGGTGGAGATGGAAGTTCGGGAGTTGCTGGACCAGTACGAGTTTCCGGGTGACGACACGCCGATCATCGTGGGCAGTGCATTGAAGGCGCTGGAAGGGGATACGTCGGAGATTGGTGTTGAGTCGGTGAAGAAGCTGGTAGCGGCGCTGGATGAGTACATTCCGGAGCCGGAGCGTCCGGTGGATCAGCCGTTTCTGATGCCGATTGAGGATGTGTTTTCGATTTCGGGTCGAGGGACGGTGGTTACGGGTCGTATTGCGCGTGGCATTGTGAAGGTAGGAGACGATGTAGCGATTGTGGGCATCCGAGACACGCAGCAGACGACGTGTACGGGAGTTGAGATGTTTCGCAAGCTGCTGGACGAGGGTCGAGCGGGCGAGAATGTGGGCGTGTTGTTGCGCGGCACGAAGCGTGACGAGGTGGAACGGGGTCAGGTGTTGTCCCAGCCTGGGACGATCACGCCGCATACGAACTTTGAGAGTGAAGTGTATGTGTTGAGCAAGGATGAGGGAGGTCGTCATACGCCGTTTTTCAAGGGTTATCGTCCGCAGTTCTTTTTTGAGACGACGGATGTGACGGGGACGTGTGAGTTGCCGACGGATGTTGAGATGGTGATGCCTGGCGACAATGTGAACATGACGGTGACGTTGATCAGTCCGATTGCGATGGAGGAAGGTCAGCGTTTTGCGATCCGTGAAGGCGGTCGCACCGTGGGTGCCGGCGTCGTTACCAAAATCATAGAGTAGCGGCGTTCACCGGTGCGTCCGGTGGGCGCGGATCGTCGATGCACGGGCGGCCATCGCTCGGGGATTCTGCCGGGGACCGCCAACGGCAGGCGAGCCGGTACCCGGTTGGTGCGGCTCGCACCGCTTTTCGTTTTGCTCGCAGCCTGCGCGTCGACCCGGGACACGCCTTTCGCAACCCAACTGGCAGGATTGTGGGACTTCGACGATCCTGCGGCCAGCCGGGCACGGTTTGAAGCCCGGCTCGGAGTAACCCAGAGCCCGGCCGACCGTCTGGTACTGCAGACGCAGATTGCGCGTACGCAGGGGCTCGAACGGGCGTTTGACCAGGCGCACCAGACCCTCGACAGCGTGGAGGCGGAGCTTGCCGCGGCGCCGCACCGCGTGCAAACCCGTTACCTGCTGGAACGCGGGCGTGTGTTCAATTCCTCCGGTGAACCGGACAAAGCCCTGGTTCTGTTCCGTGAGGCGTATGACATTGCGCGGCAGCACGGGCAGGACGCGCTGGCCGTGGACGCGGCCCACATGATCGCCATCGTAGAACGGAACCCGGCTGAGCGGTTCACCTGGAACGGTCGGGCGCTGCACATAGCGCAGCATTCCTCGAGCGCGCTGGCGCGGGCCTGGCAGGGCAGCATTCACAACAACATCGGCTGGGACTACTTCGACGCGAAGGACTATTCCAATGCCCTGGAGTCGTTCCAGGCATCCTCTGCGGCGTTTCTTGCTCAAGACCGGCGGCGCGCGCATCTGATCGCGCGTTGGAGCGAGGGCAAGGCACTCAGGTATCTGGAGCGCACCGAACAGGCGCTCGCTATACAGTCCGAACTCGAACGTCACTACGCCACAACGGGCTCAACAGATGGTTTCGTGTTCGAAGAACTGGCGGAACTCCATTTTGCCCGCGGCAGTTCGGCCACCGCTCGAGGTTACTTTGCGAAGGCATACGCGGCGCTGAAAGAAGACCCGTACCTGCGGCAGCATGAAATGGAGCGGCTCGAGCGGATGTACCGGCTCTCGCAGCACTGATTTCCGTCCCTCGGGTACCGGTTTCCGGCCCGCGTGAACGCGCGGATCGCGGCACACAATTTCCTCCCCGGCAGGAGTTGCCGCCGAACGATGGGGTCTGTATAGTTCGCGTCCCGATTTCGGGGGTTCTTTAACTTTGAAAGGGTCGCGACGGGCATTTGCCGCGGGCGCTCTGCGCCATTGCGGTATCGATGCCGTTTTTTTCGTTCGCCCGGCCGCGTGTCTGGAGTGGGTTTAGGTGCAGAATCAACGTATACGGATCCGGCTGAAGGCCTTCGATCACAAGCTGATTGACGTGTCGACGCAGGAGATCGTGGATACCGCCAAGCGGACCGGCGCGCAGATTCGTGGCCCGATACCGCTGCCCACCCGTATTGAGCGTTTCACGGTGCTCATTTCGCCGCACGTGAATAAAGATGCACGTGACCAGTATGAGATCCGCACGCACAAACGCTTGCTGGATATTGTAGAACCCACCGAGAAGACCGTAGATGCGCTGATGAAGCTCGATCTTGCGGCTGGGGTGGAAGTGCAGATCAGCTTGAATTGATTTACAAACGCCGGCGCTAGCGCCGGCGTTTTTTGTCCAGCCGCTTTACTGCCATTGCGTAGAGGCTGGCCGACAGGGTCCCGATGGGGGGCCAATGGGTAACCTGGCCGTTTGCTGGCAAGCGTTCGCTGGCAAGCGGCTGTCTGCACCCATCAGACGAAGATCTAGACGAAGCGGACCGTAGAAGAGAAGCAAGAAAAGATGACGATAGGAATAGTGGGCCGCAAGGCGGGCATGACGCGCGTGTTCACGGACGAGGGCCGGTCCGTGCCCGTGACTGTCGTTGCGGTGGAACCAAACCTGGTAACGCAGATCAAGTCGCAGGATGCCGACGGCTACTCGGCTGTGCAGGTCACCACGGGTGCGGTAAAGCAGAACCGCGTCAGCAAGCCTAAGGCGGGCCATTTCGCCAAGGCCAATGTGCAGGCTGGTCGCGGCTTGTGGGAGTTTCAGCTTGACGAGGGCGTCGAAGAACCCGCCGTTGGCGCGGAACTCGGTGTCGATCAGTTCTGGGAAGGTCAGAAAGTAGATGTGCGCGGTGTGTCGAAAGGTAAGGGGTTTGCCGGCGGGATCAAGCGTTGGAACTTCCGCGGCCAGGACAATTCGCACGGCAACTCGATTTCGCACCGGGCGCCGGGCTCCATCGGCCAGTGCCAGACCCCTGGGCGCGTGTTTAAAGGTAAGAAGATGGCCGGCCATCTGGGTGCTGCAAACGTTACAACGCAGAACCTCGAGGTGGTCCGGGTGGACGCAGAACGCAATCTTTTGCTCATCAAGGGTGCGTTGCCCGGTGCTTCCGGCGGCGACGTATACATACGTCCCGCCGTCAAGGCGGGTCTGCAGGAACGGCCGGAGCCGGTCGCGGCGGATGCTTGAGGCCAGGGGGTAGGCGAGTATGGATCTGAACCTAGCAGCGAGTCAGGGAAGCGTGCAGATTTCTGAGGCGGCGTTCGCCCGGGAGTTCAACGAAGCGCTCGTGCACCAGGTTGTGGTGGCGTTCATGGCCGCCGGCCGCCAGGGCAGCAAAGCGCAGAAGTCCCGTGCTGAGGTGCGGGGTGGTGGTCGCAAGCCGTGGCGCCAGAAGGGAACGGGCAGAGCCCGGGCCGGAACCATCCGCAGCCCGATTTGGCGCGGCGGCGGTCGCACATTTGCGGCAAAGCCCCGGGATTATTCTCAGAAAGTAAACCGCAAGATGTACCGCGGCGCGTTGCAGTGCATATTTTCCGAGCTCATCCGGCAAGAGCGGTTGGTTGTGTGCGATCAGTTCAACCTGGACGAACCGAAGACGAAACAGCTCGTCGCCCGGCTCGGCGAGCTGAACCTGTCCAACGTGCTGATCGTAGCGGACGAGGTGACCGAGAACCTGTATCTCGCTGCGCGCAACCTCGCCAAGGTCGACGTGGTCGACCCCGCGGGCGTCGATCCAGTGAATCTGATCAGCCACGACAGCGTGCTGATTACCGTCGGTGCGCTGAAGAAACTCGAGGAGGCGCTGGCGTGAACCAGGAACGGCTGTACACAGTGCTGGTCGAGCCGCACATATCAGAAAAGGCGTCGCTGATCGGTGATGTTGCGAATCAGTACGCGTTCAAGGTGGCGCGCGACGCGACCAAGAGCGAAATCAAGGAAGCGGTGGAGACGTTGTTCAAAGTCACGGTCACCGGGGTGTCCACGCTGAACGTCAAAGGCAAGGTCAAGCGAACGATGCGCGGGGTGTCGCGCAGCAGACATTGGAAGAAGGCCTACGTACGCGTCGCGGACGGTCAGGAAATCGATTTCATGGTCGCGGATTGACGGAACACGAGATAACGACATGCCAGTAGTCAAAACCAGACCAACCTCCCCCGGGCGCCGATTCGTCGTCAAGGTCGTCAATCCCGACCTGCACAAGGGCGCGCCGCATAAGGGGCTGATTGAACCGAAGAGCAAGACGGGCGGCAGGAACAATGCCGGCCGGATCACCACGCGCCATCGTGGGGGCGGTCACAAAAAGCACTATCGGGTAATCGACTTCAAGCGAACCAAAGACGGTATTGCTGCAACGGTCGAACGCCTCGAATACGACCCCAACCGGACGGCAAACATCGCGCTGCTGCGCTACGCCGACGGCGAACGGCGATACATCATTGCGCCGCGCGGTGTTGCCAAAGGCGATGTGCTGATGAGCGGTTCCACGGCGCCCATTCGCCCTGGCAATGCGATGGAGTTGCGCAGCATCCCGGTGGGTAGTGTTGTGCACAACATCGAACTCAAGCCGGGTAAAGGGGCGCAGATGGCGCGCAGCGCGGGAGCGTCTGCGCAGCTGGTTGCACGCGAAGGCGCCTATGCGACGTTGCGGATGCGCTCCGGTGAGATGCGGCGCGTGTTGAGCGAATGCCGGGCAACGCTCGGTGAAGTGGGTAACAACGAGCACAATCTGCGCTCGCTCGGTAAAGCCGGTGCGAAGCGCTGGCGTGGTGTGCGACCCACCGTTCGCGGTGTCGCGATGAACCCGGTCGATCATCCGCATGGCGGTGGCGAGGGTAAGACATCCGGCGGGCGTCATCCGGTGTCGCCGTGGGGTATGCCAACCAAAGGCCACAAGACGCGCAGCAATAAGCGCACCGACAAGCTGATCGTGCGTCGCAAGGGCAGGAGGTAGCAATTCATGCCGAGATCTCTTCACAAAGGGCCGTTCGTCGATCTGCATCTGATGAAAAAGGTGGAGCAGGCGGTAGCCACAAACGAGAAGCGGCCGATCAAAACCTGGTCGAGGCGCTCGATGGTTATGCCGGATATGGTCGGGCTGACCATAGCGATTTACAACGGTCGCCAGCACGTGCCGATCTTCATCAACGAAGACATGGTGGGGCACAAGCTGGGTGAGTTTGCGCCGACGCGCACCTATCGCGGACACGCGGCAGACAAGAAAGCGCGTCGGTAGAGGAGAGGAATGATGCACGTCAGCGCTAAGGCCAAACGACTACGCGTGTCGCCGCAGAAAGCGCGCCTTGTCGTGGATCAGGTTCGCGGTAAGTCGGTTAACGATGCGTTGGAGATCTTGAGTTTCTCCACGCAGAAAAGCGCGGCACTGGTGCGCAAGGTTGTGGAGTCGGCAATCGCCAACGCCGAGAACAACAACGGCGCCGACATCGACGAACTGAAGATCTCGGAGATTTACGTCAACGAAGGTCTGACGATGAAGCGGATACGGCCGCGGGCCAAGGGCCGCGCTGATCGGATATTCAAACGCACGAGTCATATCACCGTTACGGTGACGGACGAGTAGGCGGCGCGAACAGCAAAGCCGCGCGAGCAACGGAAGAGATACATGGGTCAGAAAGTACATCCAACGGGTATTCGGTTAGGCATTACCAAGGAGCACACGTCCGTCTGGTACGCCGACAAGAAAACCTATCCCGAGTACCTGTTGAACGACCTTGAGGTGCGCGATTACCTGCGCAAGCGCCTGGCGCAGGCATCGGTAAGTCGTATTGAAATCGAACGGCCTGCGCAGACCGCCCGCATCACGATACACAGCGCCCGGCCAGGCATCGTAATCGGCAAGAAAGGCGAGGACGTGGAGCGGTTGCGCCGGGAGTTGGCGCGCATGATGAATGTGCCGGTGCACGTGAACATCGAAGAGATCCGCAAGCCGGAACTCGACGCGTTGCTGGTGGCGCAGAACGTGGCGCAACAGCTCGAACGTCGGGTGCAGTTCCGACGGGCAATGCGCCGGGTGATCCAGAACGCCATGCGACTCGGCGCCGAGGGCATCAAGGTTCGGGTTGCGGGGCGCCTCGGCGGTGCCGAGATCGCGCGTTCGGAGGTGTACCACGAAGGCCGTGTGCCGTTGCACACGCTACGCGCCGATATCGACTACGCCACGTGGCAGGCGCAGACCACGTACGGCGTACTCGGCATCAAGGTGTGGATTTTCAAGGGCGAAATCATAGGTGATGCGGGCGCTCAGGCGGCCTCAGCCTGACGACGCATATCCAGAGAATCGTAGGAATACATTGTGCTTCAGCCAAAACGAACGAAATTTCGCAAGCAGCATAAAGGCCGGAACCGCGGCCTCGCGCAGCGTGGCAACCGGGTGAGTTTCGGCGAGTTCGGTTTGAAGTCGCTGGGTCGAGGGCGCATGACGGCGCGCCAGATCGAAGCGGCCCGCCGTGCGATGACGCGCCACGTGAAGCGTGGCGGCAAGATCTGGATTCGCGTGTTTCCGGACAAGCCCATCACCAAGAAACCGCTGGAGGTTCGCCAGGGTAAAGGCAAGGGCAGCGTCGAGTACTGGGTGGCGCAGATTCAACCCGGGCGTGTGCTCTACGAAATGGAAGGTGTGTCGGAAGAGGTGGCGCAGGAGGCGTTCGCGCTGGCGGCCGCAAAGCTCCCGTTCCGCACGACGATGGTCAGACGCTCGGTAATGTAGCGCTAGGGCTGAGGAAGCAGATGAAGGCGAGTGAAGTCAGAGATATGAGCGAGGACCAGCTTCGGGAGCGGCTGATTGACCTGCGTAAGGAGCAGTTCAATCTGCGCATGCAGCGGGCCAGCGGACAGCTGGGACAAACCCATCTGTTGAAGGAAACGCGGCGCGATATTGCTCGCATCAAGACGGTCCTTCAGCAACGCGAGGATGCAACGAATGAGTGACACGGCAAGCAATCCGCGCATGGTCAGCGGAACCGTCGTCAGCGATAGGATGGACAAGAGCATAACGGTTCTGGTGGAGCGTCGGGTTAAGCACCCGGTGTATGGAAAGATCATCCGCCGGTCATCGAAATTGCACGCGCACGACGAGCGTAACGAATGCCGCACCGGCGATTTCGTCACGGTTGTGGAATGCCGGCCGCTGTCCAAGACAAAAACGTGGCTGCTGAAGAGCATCGACGAACGCGCGAGCGAAGTATAGGCGCCGCCGTGCGCCTGATTGAGGAATCGGACAATGATTCAGACGGAAAGCATGCTCGATATCGCCGACAACAGCGGCGCGAGACGCGTGCAGTGCATCAAGGTGCTGGGTGGGTCGCATCGCCGCTACGCGGGCATCGGCGACATCATCAAGGTAACGGTGAAAGAAGCCATACCACGCGGCCGGGTGCGCAAAGGCCAGGTGATGAACGCGGTTGTGGTCAGAACCCGCAAAGGGGTTCGCAGACCGGACGGTTCGATCATTCGCTTCGATACCAACGCGGCGGTGCTTTTGAACCAGCAGCACCAGCCGGTGGGCACGCGTATCTTCGGACCGGTCACGCGCGAGCTGCGGACCGAAAAGTTCATGCGCATCATTTCGCTTGCGCCGGAAGTGTTGTAGCCGGTGTGTGCGGGGACGGACTCGAATAGATGTTGAAAATCAAGAAAGACGACGAAGTGATGGTGATTGCCGGACGCGACAAAGGACGCCGGGGTGACGTGCTGCAGGTGCTCGCGGACGGACGGTTGCTGGTCGGCGGAATCAACATGGTGAAGAAACACCAGCGACCCAACCCGAACACGGGTCAGCAGGGCGGCATCATTGAACAGGAAGCGCCCATTCAGGCTTCCAACGTTGCAATCTGGAATTCGGCGGACGAACGTGCCGACCGGGTGGGATTTCGGGTCGAAGATGGCCGCAAAGTGCGTTTCTTCAAATCGAACAACGAGCGGATCGAGGACTAGGCGATGGCTGATCTGTATCAGCGGTATGTAGAAGAGATTCGCCCGGCGCTTCAGAGTCAGCTCGGGTGCGGCAACATCATGGAGGTGCCGCGTCTCGAGAAGGTTACGCTCAACATGGGCGTTGGCGAGGCGGTGGGCGATCGCAAGATCATGGAGAACGCGCTGTCGGACCTGACCCTGATTACCGGGCAGAAACCGATCGTGTGCAACGCGCGCAAGTCGGAAGCCGGATTCAAAATCCGCGAGGGCTGGCCCATTGGCTGCAAGGTTACGTTGCGCCGCGCCCGCATGTTCGAGTTTCTGGAGCGGCTGATCGGAATCGCAATTCCGCGTATGCGCGATTTCCGGGGACTCAACCCGCGTTCGTTCGACGGCCGCGGCAACTTTTCGATGGGCATTTCCGAACAGATCGTGTTCGCAGAGATCGACTACGACAAGATCGACAAGATCCGCGGCATGAACATAACGGTCAATACCAGTGCGGCCAACGACGAGCATGGACTGGCGTTGTTGAAGGCGTTCAATTTTCCGTTTCGCGGTTGAACGCGAGGAGATAGGCGAGAGATATGGCAAAGGTTTCGATGATCGAGCGCGAAAAGAAGCGCGCCAAGTTGGTTGCCAAATACGCGCAGAAGCGCGCTGAACTCAAGGCGATCATTGCGGACAAAGAAAGGCCCGATGACGAACGCTGGGCGGCGCAGCTCAAGCTGCAGGCCTTGCCCCGCGATGCGTCCCCGGTGCGGCTGCAGCGTCGTTGCGGCCAGACCGGCCGACCTCATGCGGTTTACCGCAAGTTCGGGCTCGGCAGAAACAAGCTGCGCGAGGCAGCCATGCGCGGCGACGTGCCGGGCCTGGTGAAGGCGAGTTGGTAGGGGTTCGCTCATGACGATGCAAGACCCCGTCGCCGATCTGCTGACCCGCGTGCGCAATGCGCAGACAGCCGGGCATGCGGAGGTGCGCGCGCCTCACTCTAACCTGAAGGAAGCCGTCTGCCGCGTGTTGCAGGAAGAAGGCTACGTGGCCGGGTATGCGGTCGAAGGTGATGCTCAACGTCAGCTGGTTGTTCAGCTCAAATATCACCACGGCGAGCCTGTGATCGAGGAGATCAAACGCGTCAGCCGCCCGGGGCTACGCAACTACCAGGGCGCAGAGGATATTCCCTCGGTACGCGGCGGGTTGGGTATTGCGATCGTTAGTACGAGTCGCGGTGTGATGACCGATCGAGCCGCGCGCGCTGCGGGCGTCGGTGGCGAAGTCATCTGTACGGTGTTTTAACGAGGTAGACATGTCCCGTATTGCGAACAATCCGGTAGTGATTCCCTCTGGCGTCGAGGTCAAAGTAACGGGCCAGCGTGTGCACGTGAAAGGCTCCAAGGGTACGTCGGAGATGGAGGTGCACGACAGTGTCGCCGTATCGCAGGATGATGGCGCGTTGCAGTTCGCGATGAAACGGCCGGACAGCAAACAGGCTCTGGCCGGAACGATGCGAGCGCTCGTGGGCAATATGGTGCAGGGCGTGTCCGAAGGGTTCGAGCGCAAGTTGGTGCTCCAGGGCGTTGGCTATCGCGCCCAGGCCCAGGGACGCACAGTGAATCTGCAGCTGGGGTTTTCGCACCCGGTTCAGTACGAGCTGCCTCAGGGTGTGGACGCGGCTACGCCGAGTCAGACCGAGATTGTCGTTAGTGGTGTGGACAAGCAGTTGGTAGGGCAGGTAGCCGCGGAGATCCGCAGCTTCCGTCCACCGGAACCCTATAAAGGCAAAGGCGTGCGCTACGAAAACGAATACGTGCGCCGAAAGGAAGCGAAGAAGAAGTAAGCGTGCTGCTCCGGTTGGGGCAGTTTGGAATCGAATGAGGTCACAGCGATGATCGACAAGAGATCGGCACGATTGAGACGCGCGCGGCGCGGCCGGATGAAGATGCGCGAGCAGGGTGCGACGCGGCTGTCGGTGCACCGCACGCCCCGGCATATCTATGCCCAGGTGCTGGCGCCCGGCGGTGATCGCGTGATTGCTTCGGCGTCGACGCTGGACTCGAGCCTGCGCAGCGGCGCTACTGGTAACGTCGCGGCTGCCACCCGGGTCGGGCAGTTGATCGCTGAACGTGCCAAAGAAGCGGGCGTGTCGAAGGTCGCCTTCGACCGCTCCGGGTTCAAGTTTCACGGCCGGATCAAAGCGCTGGCAGACGCAGCGCGCGAAGCAGGATTGGAGTTCTAGCCATGGCGTACGCAGACGAAATTCGCGAAGAAGGCCTGGTCGAAAAGCTCGTTCAGGTGAATCGGGTGGCGAAAGTGGTCAAGGGCGGCCGTATCTTCGGCTTTACCGCGCTCACGGTGGTGGGTGACGGCGAGGGCCGTGTCGGATTCGGGCGCGGCAAGGCCCGCGAGGTGCCGCTGGCGATTCAGAAGGCCATGCAGGCGGCCCGGCAGAACATGGTGGAAGTGGACCTCAACGGCAGCACGATCTGGTACCCGATCACCGTGCGTTTCGGCGCCTCGAAGGTGTACATGCAGCCCGCATCCGAAGGTACCGGTGTGATCGCGGGCGGCTCCATGCGCGCCGTGCTGGAAGCGGCCGGCGTACACAATGTGCTGGCCAAGTGCTACGGGTCCACCAACCCTGTGAACGTCGTTCGCGCTACGTTCGAAGCGTTGAAGCGCATCCAGTCGCCGAACGCGGTTGCCGAACGGCGTGGCAAATCGCTCGAGGAGATCGGGGTCGCGGTATGAGCAAGCCCATGATCAGAGTGAAACTG
Source organism: Candidatus Azotimanducaceae bacterium (assembly GCA_965216695.1). GTDB lineage: Bacteria > Pseudomonadota > Gammaproteobacteria > Pseudomonadales > Azotimanducaceae. Next base: position 3,239,571 of record OZ244212.1, read on the forward strand.
GTGCGTAGCACCGCGGGTCGGCTCAAGCGGCACAAAGCCTGCGTTGCAGGCTTGGGACTACGCCGCATCGGACACGTGGTGGAAGTTGAAGACACGCCTTCGGTGCGCGGCATGATCAACCGTGTCAGCTACATGGTTCAGGTCGAAGGAGAGTAATGGTGCGACTGAACGAGTTACATCCGGCTGACGGTGCCCGCCGCGGTAAGCGTCGGGTCGGCCGCGGCGCCGGAAGCGGTTGGGGCAAAACCTCGGCCCGCGGCCAGAAAGGCCAGAAGGCGCGCTCGGGCGGTGGCGTGAAGGCCGGTTTCGAAGGCGGCCAGCTGCCGTTGCAGATGCGCATTCCGAAGTTCGGATTCCGCTCCCGTATCGGTCGGGTAACCGCCCGGGTACGGCTTGGGGAACTGAGCGCGGTAGACGGCGACGTCGTCGATCTGGCGGCGCTTCAGGCGGCCAACGTCGTCAGCAAAAACGTCAAACGAGCCCGCATATTTCACTCGGGCAGTATCGACCGCGCGGTAACGGTGCGCGGCATCAAAGTAACAAATGGTGCGAAGAGCGCCATCGAAGCCGCTGGAGGCAAGGTAGAAGCCTGATGGCAAACAACGCCGGACAAATCGGTAGCGCGCAGGCGGGCATTGCGGAACTCCGCAGTCGGCTGCTGTTCGTGCTGTTCGCGTTGCTCGTCTACCGCATTGGCACCCACATTCCCGTGCCGGGTATCAACCCGGACCGGCTGGCGCAGCTTTTCGAACAGAACCAGGGCGGCATTCTCGATCTGTTCAACATGTTCTCGGGCGGCGCGCTCGAACGTATGAGTATTCTTGCGCTCGGCGTGATGCCCTACATTACGTCCAGCATCATCATGAACCTGATGACGATGGTGTACCCGAGTCTTCAGGCGTTGCGTAAAGAAGGGGAAGCGGGCCGCCGCAAGATCACCCAGTACACGCGCTACGGCACCTTGCTGATCGGCTTGATTCAGGGCACGTCGCTGTCGGTTACGCTGGCCAACCAGGGACTGGCGTTCGATCCGGGGTTTCTGTTCTTCTTCGTGGCCACCACGACGCTGGTGACGGGCGCGCTGTTCATGATGTGGCTTGGTGAGCAGATTACCGAGCGCGGGGTGGGCAATGGGATATCGCTGCTGATCTTCGCGGGCATCGTCTCCGGTTTTCCGGCCGCGGTCGGGCAGTCCTTCGAAGCCGCGCGTCAGGGCGATATCAACATCATCGTGCTTCTGTTCATAGCGCTGCTCGCAATCGCGATCGTCGCGTTCGTTGTCTTCGTGGAGCGTGGGCAACGGCGCATCACCGTCAATTACGCGAAACGTCAGCAGGGGCGGCGAATGATGCAGGCCCAGGCCAGCCACCTGCCGCTTAAGATCAACATGTCGGGTGTGATACCGGCCATCTTCGCGTCCAGCCTGCTGCTGGCACCGGCGTCCATGGCGCAGTGGTTCGGTTCGGGTGCGGGAATGGGCTGGTTGCAACAGGTCGCGTTGGTCCTGTCGCCGGGACAGCCGCTCTATATCATGCTGTTCGCGGCCGGGATCATATTCTTCAGTTTCTTCTACACCGCGATCATGTTCGACCCGAAAGACGTGGCGGACAACCTCAAGCGCCAGGGTGCGTACGTTCCGGGTATCCGACCGGGGGTGCAGACGGCCCGCTACATCGACGATGTGATCACGCGCCTGACCATCTTCGGCGCGTTGTACGTCACGCTGGTGTGTCTGTTGCCGGAATTCATGATCGTAGCGTTCAACATCACGTTCCAGCTTGGTGGTACCGCACTGCTGATTGTGGTGGTGGTGGCGATGGACTTCATGTCGCAGGTGCAGGCGCATCTGATGTCCAGTCAGTACGCCAAGTTGATGGAGAAGTCGAATTTGAAAACGTACGGACGCAACCCTAGAAGGGCCTGACCGTACAGGCCGGACGAGGCACCGCGGTGCCTCGTCCGGCGCTAAGAGGGCGTAGCCGTGAAAGTCAGAGCATCAGTTAAAAAGATCTGCCGGAACTGCAAGATCGTCAAGCGCAACGGTGTCGTGCGGGTTATCTGCAAGACCGAACCGCGCCACAAGCAGCGCCAAGGGTAACGGGCGCAACGGAGAGATAAATGGCTCGAATTGCCGGAATCAATGTTCCAGACAACAAACATGCGGAGATTTCGCTGACGTACATCTTCGGCATTGGCCGTTCAACGGCCAAGAAGATCTGCGCGGCCGCCGGTGTGCAACCGGACAGCAAAGTCCAGGATCTGTCGGAGGCGGATCTGGACGCGCTCAGGCAGGAGATCTCTCGGCTCACGGTCGAGGGGGATCTGCGGCGCGAAAATTCGATGAACATCAAGCGGCTGATGGATCTGGGTTGTTACCGGGGCTTACGCCACCGGCGCGGTTTGCCGGTGCACGGCCAGCGCACTCGCACGAATGCCCGTACCCGCAAGGGCCCGCGCCGCCCGATTCGCAAGTAGGACGTAATTCATGGCCGAAAAGAAAAAAGCCAAGCGCGTGGTGATGGACGGAGTCGCCCACATCCATGCGTCTTTCAACAACACGATCGTTACGATTTCCGATCGCCAGGGCAACGCGCTGTACTGGGCGACGTCGGGCGGATCCGGATTTCGCGGTTCGCGCAAAAGCACGCCGTTTGCGGCGCAGGTGGCCGCCGAGCGGGCGTCCACTGCGGCAGTCGAGAACGGCATGAAAAGTGTCGACGTGTTCGTTAAAGGTCCGGGGCCGGGCCGGGAATCTGCAGTGCGCGCGCTCAATGCAGCAGGACTCAAGATCAACAGCATTTCCGACGTTACGCCCATTCCGCATAACGGTTGCCGGCCGCCGAAACGTCGGCGCGTGTAGGAGTCAGTCATGGCCAGATATCTCGGACCCACACTCAAACTGTCGCGTCGTGAAGGAACGGACCTGTTCCACAAGAGCGGCGTTCGGCCTCTGGACTCAAAGTGCAAAGCCGACAATCCACCGGGCCAGCACGGCGCGCGGCGTGGCCGCCTGTCCGATTTTGCCGTGCAGCTGCGCGAAAAGCAGAAGGTTCGCCGCCTGTACGGCGTGCTCGAAAAGCAGTTCCGCAACTACTACAAAAAGGCGGAACGGCAGAAGGGTGCCACCGGCGAGAATCTGTTGCGCCTGCTCGAAAATCGCCTGGACAACGTGGTGTACCGCATGGGCTTCGGCTCCACGCGGGCGGAATCGCGGCAACTGGTATCCCACAAGGCAATTACAGTGAACGGCGGCCTGGTCAACATCCCGTCCTATCAGGTGGCGCCGGAGGATGTTGTGGCGATCGCAGAGAAGGCGCGCGGTCAGATGCGAATTCAACAGGCGCTCCAACTGGCCAGCCAGCGTGGCGGGGTAGGTTGGGTCGACGTGGACGTCGACAAGTTGACCGGCGTGTACAAGCGGTCTCCGGATCGCAGCGAGCTGCCGGCGGAAATCAACGAGAACCTGATTGTCGAACATTACTCGAAGTAAGCCCCAACGGCTTGCACGAAAGGCTTCATAGGAGAACGAACACATGGCTCAGTCGGTGAACGAGTTTCTGACACCACGCCACATTGAGATTCAAGAGGACGGCTCCACACACGCCAAGATTACGCTCGAGCCGCTGGAACGCGGGTTCGGCCACACGCTCGGCAATACGCTGCGTCGTATTCTGCTGTCGTCCATGCCGGGTTGTGCAATCACGGAAGTGCAGATCGACGGTGTGCTGCACGAATACAGCACGCTGGAAGGTGTTCAGGAGGATGTGATCGACATTCTGCTGAACCTGAAGGGCATTGCTGTGAGTATGCATTCGATGGACGAAGCCGTAATCACGCTGAACAAGCATGGCGCGGGTCAGGTAACGGCGGGCGATTTCCAGCTCAATCAGGACATTGAGATTGCCAACCCCGATCACGTGATCTGCTCGTTGAACGACAACGGCTCGATTCACCTCGAAGCACGGGTAACCCGTGGTCGTGGCTACGTGCCGGTCGACAGCATTGTGGACGACGGTGAGACACGGCCGATCGGCGTGCTCCGCCTGGACGCCACATACAGCCCGATCCGCCGGGTTGCCTACGACGTGGAGTCGGCGCGGGTCGAACAGCGCACCGACCTGGACAAGCTTGTACTGGATCTGGAAACCAACGGCACCATCGATCCCGAGGAAGCGATTCGCCGCGCGGCAACGATCCTGCAGCAGCAACTCGCGGTGTTCGTCGATCTCGAAAACGAGGGCGAGCCGATCATGGAGGAGAAGGAAGACGAGATCGACCCGATCCTGATTCGCCCAGTGGATGATCTGGAGCTCACGGTGCGCTCGGCCAACTGTCTGAAGGCGGAGAACATCTATTACATCGGTGACCTGATTCAGCGCACCGAAGTCGAACTGTTGAAGACCCCTAACCTCGGCAAGAAATCACTGACCGAGATCAAGGACGTTCTCGCGTCCCGCGGTCTGTCTCTGGGTATGCGCCTGGAAGGATGGCCGCCGGCCAGCCTGCGCGGCGACAACAAAGTCGCCTGAAGGCTGCTCGGCTGAACGGCTTTAGATAGTAGGAATCGTCATGCGTCACCGAAAAAGCGGTAGGCATCTGAATCGCAACAGCTCGCACCGTCAGGCGATGTTTCGCAACATGGCGGCGTCTCTGTTCGAACACGAGATCATCAAGACGACGCTGCCCAAGGCGAAAGAGTTACGCCGCGTTGCTGAGCCGTTGATTACGCTGGCCAAGGAAGACTCGGTCGCTAACCGGCGCCTGGCGTTTGCGAGGACGCGTGACAAGGCGGCGGTGGGCAAACTCTTCACCGAACTCGGGCCGAGGTATCTCGACCGCGCCGGTGGCTATACCCGAATCATGAAGTGCGGCTACCGCGCGGGCGATGCCGCACCTATGGCGTACATCGAACTCGTTGACCGTCCGTTACGGGAAATCGATGAAGACTTCGATGATGATGACGACTTCGACGACGACGAGGACTGATCAAGCGCCGGTGCGGTTTGGAACGAACTCCGGATCGTAGAACGGTTTGTCCCCACGTACGGTAACGCGGCGCAGCACGCGCCGGTGCGGAAAGTAGTCGCTGGCAGCGTAATGCTGCACCGCGCGGTTGTCCCAGAACGCAAGCGACCCCTCCTCCCAACGGAACCGGCATACATACTCCGGCCGGTTGTGCTGCGGCAGCAGTTTCGCAACCAAGCGCCGCGATCGTTCTTCGCCAAGCGGTTCGCCGGTGCGAGCGTCATATAGGGATTCATGCCGTAGAAAACCGCTGTTGAAGTACAGCGCAGTCTTGCCCGTTTCCGGGTGCGTGCGCGCCAGTGGGTGGCTGACGCCAAAGGGTATGTCCGCCTTAATCCGCTTCGTCAGCTCTTCGGGTACCGAGGGACCACCGCGGCCGGCGAGGAAGATCCGATAGTCGTTGATGCCGTGCACCGACTCGATCTGTTCCCGAAGACGTTCGGGCAGGCCGAGGTACGCCGCGTGGCTGTCGGCAAACAGTGTATCGCCACCGATCGGTGAGGTTTCGATGCACTGTGCAATGGAGCCGAGTGACGGGCATTCCATCCAGGTTACGTCGGTGTGCCAGCCGTTCTCGATTCCGGGATGCTGATCGTCGTGCACGATCTCGAGTACGAATGGATTGCCGCCGGGTTTACCGAATGGAAACGCGTCGAGTTCGCCGAAGTACCGACCGAACGAGACGTGCTGATCTTCAGTGAGCGGTTGATTGCGGAAAAATATTACCTTGCGTTCCAGCAGCGTGGCGCGCAGCACGGCCACCTGTTCGGTGGTCAGGGCGTTGGTCAGATCGATTCCGTGGATGATCGTGCCAAGCGTTATCCCGATGTGCTCGAACCGCAAACCCAGGGCATCGGCGCGGGCTTCCAGATCGGCCGATACGGGGCGGTTGCCCATGCGTTCGTACTCCAGCGCAACGCCAAGGCCGGTGCGGTCATGCGCCGGGAACACGTCGTCGCGGGAACGCTTGCCCGGTTGCGCCCGTTGGTGCTGCCGGCGGAAATCGTGCAGCGCGGCGGCGTACTTTACGGCGGTTGCGTTGTATTGGTCGTACTGTTCCATAACCGCGCCTGTGCGATGTGTGGGTGGTACAGCATATTGAATGCGCGGGAGCCGTGGCAATGGCCGAGGTGAGGCGATTCAATCGGCTGGGGAGGCGGCTAGGGGCAGGCGTACGCGGAACTCTGCGCCGGGGTCTTTGTTTACGACGTCTACGCTGCCTTGCATGCGGTCGGTCAACTCTCGCACCAAGGCGAGTCCAATCCCTGTGCCAATCGTTTCCCGGGTCAGTTCGTTTTCCGGCCGGTAGAAGAGTTTGAAGATGTTGCGCAGCTGATCTTTGACGATCCCGGGGCCGTAGTCGCGGACCGAAAGCTGCCAGACATCGTTCTCTCGGGTAACGGTAAGGTCGACAGGGCTGGCGTTTTCGCTGGCGGAGAACTTGATTGCGTTGTCCACAAGATTCAGCAGAATCTGCGTGAGCGCGTCGGCGTCCACCAGCGCGTATTCGTTTCTCAATGTGTTCGACACGTCGACATTCAGGTTGCGACCGGCCGCGTGCACGGATGTTTGCAGTTTCCCGGTTAGATCATCCAGCAACGGGCCGATCTGGCGGCGCTCGAGGCGTGCTGCTGCGCCGTCACCGCGTGACACGCGGGTGAGTTCCAGCACGTTGTCGATCAGCCGGCTGAGTCGTTCGGCTTCCGTATGAATAAAGTCGTAGTACTCGGATTTTTTCGCGTCGTCGGCCCAGCCGGCTTTCAAAATTTCGCCGTACATGCGAATCGACGTTAATGGCGTTTTCAACTCGTGGGTTACCGCGGACACAAACTCCTGCTGCTGTTCCGTGGTGGCAATCTGCGTGAGCCCGGTGCGGTAGAGCACGAGAAATCCAGCCACGAGAACGCAGCCGAGCACCCCGGTCATCCACGCGAGCGGCGCGGCGCCGGGCCCGTAGGGAAGGTCCGAGATGCTGAAGATCAGCTCCAATTCGGTGGCCGGTGCGCTCAGGCGGCTCTGGTACAAGAGATTGTCGCCGGCGTTCGCCATGCTTGGCGACGACGAGGCATCGGGTTGGAACACCGCCAGGATGTCGCCGTCGAATGCAGTGACCAGCGTCGCGGTCTCGGCCAGGGTTGTCGCGTAGAAGGCACTACCGGCAATTCCCTGCACCAGAGGTTCCAGTTGCACCACGAATCCCTGAATCAGCCGGGAAGGTGCGCGCCAGACTTCGCGAAACACAACGAAGTGCGTTGCGTTCAGGCGCGCAATACGAAAAGGTCCCACGTCAGTTCTAAGTGCTTCGATCCGGTCGCGCACAGCGGTATCCAACCCGGCCCTTTCGCGGTCGGTCTGGATGCGATTGAACGTAGGTGCTGACGCCGCGGGCTCGTTGGCGGGCGCTGGTTTTTGGGCTTCGCGTGCAGGCGCGGCGTCGGCGAGTCCGGCCTCGTCCGTCTTACGTTGGGCGCGGGATTTTCGCTTCGCCAACCGAGCTTCACTTTGCTCGGCGTAGTTCTGCTCGAGCTTCAGTTCACGCACGGTATCGGTCGGCGCACGGGCGTAGTCGTATGACGAGGCATCCGCCGCGTAGGGTGTATCCTCGTGCTCCGAGCGCGTGCGGCTCAACTTTTCGAAGATCTGCTGGTTAGCGATCGCGTCGTCGCCGAACGCATCGTCCGTTTCGTTCCTGGCGCGGTTGCCGGAGGCCAGCGTGTCGAGGTCGTTGTTGGACCGGTAGGTGCCTGGTGGTGCGGAGGCGGAATCGGCCAGCGGCCGTTCCAGATCCAGGCGCTTGTCGTCTGCTGCGTTACCTTCCTGCATGTCCGGCACCGAATCCTCGGCCAGGAGTTTTCTCAGGCTGTCTTCCTTGGCGCGTCGGCGCGCGATTTCCTCCGGTGCGAGCCGCGCCTGAATGAGTACCTGTTCGTCAGACGGCAGCCGCGGTGTCGAGAAGCGGCCCGATTCATCCAGTTGAAAGTGGCCAACCAACCCGGGTACGCCGCCGGCTGCGTCACCGGCGAGCGGCGAGAGTTGCACGGCGCCCTCGGTAACGCTTAGGGCGAAACGGTAGTCGTCCACCGCGCGCGCGGCTTCGCTTGCCAGACGGTCCTGCAACTGCCGGTCGATCTGTTGCGTAAGCGATTCGGCCAGACTGCGCTGAGCATGGAACGACTCGAATTGCAGTTGTCGGAACGCCTGCGTAATGATCATTGCGGACGGAATGGTTACCCCAATCAGCAACGCCAGCAGCAGCCAGCGCAGACGCCGGCGGGGGTGACCAGAACGCATCATGGACCCGGCAGCCTATATCCGGCGCCGCGAATCGTAAGCAGGTAGCGGGGTGTTTTCGGCTCCGGTTCGATCTTGCGCCGTAGTTTCGCAATGTGGATGTCTACGGTACGCGTTTCCAGCAACGTTTCGTTCTTGTAACCCCACACGTTGGCCAGAAGTTCTTCGCGCGGTACCGGGCGGTCGGAATGCAGGTGCAGGTAGACCAGTACGTCCATCTCGCGGCGGGTGAACGGCACCGGGTCGGCGTTGGACGTGGACCGGCCTTCGAGCATACGGGTGTCGATTTGCATCGACCCAACGGAAAATGCATCGGGCACGTCGGGTGTTGGTGTCGTTGCGGTGGTTCGCCGGAGTACCGCAGCTACACGGAGCACCAGCTGTTCGATTGCGAATGGCTTTGCAACGTAGTCATCCGCACCGAGCTTCAGACCGTGTACGACGTCTTCGTCCGACGCGCGCGCGGTCAGCATGATGATTGCCAGTTCGGGGCGCTCGCGGCGCAGGCGTTCACATACATCGTAACCGCTGATGCCGGGCAGCATGATGTCCAGGAGCACCAGGTCGAAGGTGTCATCCAGCGCCTTTTGTACGGCCGTGGTGCCGTCTTCGGCGTAGTCGACGTCATAACCGTGATACACGAATACGTCCACCAGTCCGGTGCGAATCGACGCTTCGTCTTCAACGATCAGCAGGCGTTGCTTCTGCGCAGTTTTATCCACCATCTCTCGAGCCTATCGGAACGCTTCCGGAGCCAGGTAAACATTGGGTAAACCCGGCCTCGATTTGTTTACCAAAACACGCCTGGGTGCCGACGGGAAATCACCTCAGCATTCTGACACGGATCGCGGCAACGCGAACCGGGATGTACAGATCAACCGATGAGGAGACTGAAGATGGCACTGATCCATCGAATAGCGACGCTGTTCACGGCGGACGTGAACGCGGTGCTCGACCGCCTCGAAGAGCCGGACCTGGTTGTTCAGCAGTCGCTGCGGGACATGGCTGCCGCCCTTGCCGGCACACGCCGCCGGGTGACGGATCTTGAACGTCAGGTAACAGATATAGACGCGCGAGTGACGGAACTGGACACCCAGTTGGAAGCGCTGGCGACCGAGCTGGAGGTGTGTCTCGACGCGGACGACGACCAGCTTGCGCGTAGCGTGATCCGGCGTCAGCTGCAGGCGCAGAGCCTGGCGGGCGCTTTGCGCGGCCGACGCTCGGTATTGAGCAAGGAACTCGACGAGCTGGAGCACGACATGCACCGGCAAAACGAAGCGCTGGCAGAACTGGAACAGAAGTCGGACGTATTGCGTAAACCGCTCTGCGTGAGTGGCGCGCAAACGACCGTTGCCGACGACCAGATCGAAGTCGCCCTGCTGAAAGCCAAGAACGCAAGGAGAAAGCAATGAGCACGCTCGGTTTCAGGCCTGCGTTTGGCGAGGGCGCAGTTGTTGCGTTCTTGTTTGCGTTGGTGGGTGCGGCGCTTGTGCACGGCGCCGCGGGCATCGGGGCGCCGCTATCGCTGCGCGTGTGTGTCGTGGCGCTAAGCGGTGCCTACGCACTCTATCTGTTGTCGCGCGCGCCGAGCGCCGTTGGCCGCTGGGTGACGCCGGTGGTCTGGGTGCTGTTGTTGGCGCTGACCTGGTCGGTGTCGCTCGGCGTGTTCGTCTTCGCGCAGGCGGCGTTCCTATGGCTGGTTCGCACCGTCTACTTCCACGATGGACTGATTGCCGCGACTGCGGATGCGGGGCTGTGGGCGCTCGGGTTCTGCTTTGCGCTATGGGCGGCCGGCACCGGCAGCGTGTTTCTTGCGGTGTGGGCGTTCTTTCTCGTGCAGGCGCTGTTTGTGTGGGTCCCCGCAAGGGTTCCCGGAAGGGTCCCCGGAAGGGTTCGTGGGCGTGTCGCAACGGGGGTTCCCGATGCCGGCGCGCGGGCTGCCCCCGCAGACGAAACGATTCGATTTGCCGAGGCGCAGCGCAATGCAGATGCGGCGCTGACCCGGCTGGCGGCCGAATAGCGGTCGACAACAACTCAATTCACTTTACTGAAGGAAACGATATGAAAACCAAACTTTTTGCATTGGCAATGCTCGTGACGACCATCGGCGTGGTCGCCTTGTATCCCGCAATCGTTAACTCGGCGCTGCCAGTCGGCGGCGGGGATATCGGCGGCGATCCAGCCCTGGTTGACCCTGCCGTGGAACCGATTATTCCGGCGGAAACACCGAAGGTGGAAGTTGTGTTCGTGCTCGACACCACGTCGTCAATGTCCGGTTTGATCGACACGGCGAAGGAGAAGATCTGGTCGATTGCGACCAACATGGCGAATGCCCAACCGGCGCCGGAAATCCGGATGGGGCTCGTAGCCTACCGGGATCGCGGTGATGAATACGTTACCCGCGTGCACGATCTGTCGGAGGATCTGGACTCGATGTACGCGACGTTGATGGACTTTGCTGCGCAAGGAGGTGGCGATACGCCGGAGAGCGTCAACGCGGGTCTGGCAGCGGCCATCGACCGCATATCCTGGAGCAGAAATAGCGATGCGTACCAGGTGGTGTTTCTGGTGGGCGACTCACCGCCGAAGGTGTATCAGAACGAAGAGCAGTACCCTGCGCTGATAGCCCGAGCGACGACGCGTAACTTGATCGTCAATACGATTCGCTGCGGTGAGTCGTCTGCCACCGAAAAGGTGTGGCAGCAGATTGCGTCGCTGAGTCAGGGTCGCTACTTCTCTGTAGACCAGGGCGGGGGTTCCATCGCGATGACCACACCGTTCGATGCTCGGCTCGCTGAACTGTCGGCTAAATTGGACGAGACGCGCGTTTTCTACGGAGACGCGAAGGCTAAAGCCGCGGCAGGTAAGAAATTGGCCGCTACCGCCAAGCTGCACGATGAAGCGTCCGACGCGTCTCGTGCCCGACGGGCAATCTTCAACGCGATGGAGAGTGGCATCGACAATCTCTTCGGCGACGACGATCTGGTGGAGGATGTCGCCTCGGGCGATGTAGCGCTCAACGAGGTTGCGCCGAGTGCGTTACCCGAACCGATGCAGGCAATGTCTGCACCGGAGCGCGAAGGCTTCGTGCGTGATAAAGCGGAGCAGCGCAAGAACATTCGCGCTCAGATCGCCGAGATCGCTGCGAAGCGGGACGAGTACGTTTCCGAGCAGTCGCGCGAGCTTGAAGAAGATGCGCTGAAGTCGAGTCTGGACTACCAGTTGTTCGACGCAGTGAAAGCGCAAGGTGAACGTAAAGGGCTGCGCTATCGCGCGGACGCACCGAAGCTGTAAAGCTCAAGCGAATCGGAGGCCGGGCGGCGCAATGCGCTGCCCGGTTGCCATTTCCGAGGGGCCAGTTTCGGTATCGGAACGGAGCCACGTGGCCAGTAACGACCACTGGCTGCACCGTGGCAGAATGAGGTTCCGGTCGGATTGTGCGATGAAAGCTACCCCAATCACTGCGAACATGGTCAAGGCCCTTCGGGAAGAAACGGGATCTACGCTGATGGACTGCAAGCGGGCATTGCAGGATGCAGATGGGGACTACGAGGCGGCCAAGCGATCGCTACTGAAACCTCCCGATGCGCCCGAAGAGCCAGAGCCCGAGCCTGTCGAATGACGCCTGATGAGTCATCTGGTGTGGCTGGAGTTTTTCTATCGATAGTCGTCAGCACTGCCATCGCGTCCGCGATGCCGTTCTCCACATCGCACGCTTCGTATTCCAGCCCACCGCAGATAATACAGAGTCGCGACTACGAAACCATTCAGGCGATACACTCGCTCTATCTATTGATGCGCGAAATCAACCCCAGGGGTAGCTTCGTAGACTTTACCGAAACGAGACTTCGAATTTCTGCCGGAGATCGATCATCTGAGGTGACGTTGGAGCAAGACAAAGTCTACATCGGAAAACACCAGGCGAATGCGCCGGCGACGGTTAAGCTGTTCGGATCCATCTTCGCGAGTGCAGCCAAGCAGAGATTGAGTGGTGAGCGGTGCACGAACGCGCTCTATCGGGACTGGTCCAATAGAAGCTATACGAGAGTAGTTGAAGTGTACATATTGTGCGCGGGAACGGTCCTGTATGTTCGCTCCTCGGATAACGGGCCAGCGAACGAGGAGCGTCACTATAGCTTTGATGCCGTCCCGAGAGCATTGGCTGGCGTGCCACCATACCTCTTGCAACGGGGCGACCCGGGCTTTGGAATTCAATAGCTGTAAAACCTTCGCATCCCGACCAGGCTCGGACGATTGAAAATCTTAGTGGTATGTAAAGATGGAGACACAAGCAACGGTGGAGCTGCACGAATAAAATCCAGAGTGGGTTCGAGAGTTTGAAGACGTTGGAGATTCGCTCCGATCGGTGTTGTCTGAGTCAGCCGTGCGGATTGACCACATTGGATCGACGTCAATCGCAGGATTATCAGCGAAGCCCATAAAAGACGTCCAAGTGTCGGTGATTTCGCTTGAACCAGTGGATGGGTACAAAAGTAGGCTAGAGTCCCTCGGATATGATAGGTGGAGGGACAATCCCGAGAAAACGAAACGCTACTTCCGCGAGCGGCCGGGTGGGCGACGAACTCACATTCATGTGCGGAAACTCGGAAGCTGGCATGAGCAATACGCACTGTTGTTTCGCGACTACGTACGGGTCCATCCGGACGCGCGGAATCGATACGAATAGGTCAAACGCGAGTTGGCCATTTGATTCCGATATGATCGACACGCGTACGCGGATGCAAAAGCACCGATCTTCTGGGAGATCATGCTGAGGGCGGATCGATGGGCCGCAAGCACAGGTTGGGAGCCAGGCCCAACAGATCGATAAGTGTGTGGCCGCGTTTGGTTTGTACAGCCGGTTGGATGGCGCTGCCGTTGGTCGAACTCTTCGAGTAGAACATGTGTCATGGATCCTCGCGGTCCAACAATTCGCGCCGTGCTGTTCGATGCAGACCGCGTCATACAGCGGACGGCGCCAGGCTGGTTGGCCTAGATAGAACGACTCTGCGGTGTTCCGGCGAACGTAGAGAAATTCGTTCAGGACGTTTTCGAAGCAGAAGAGCCATGTCTCTTTGGCGAAGCTGATTTCGTTCTTTGAGCGTTCGATGGAAGCGCTTGCAGATGCCATTGATCTGCGGGCTGGAGGCCTTGGTTTGCGTGTGCTCAATCTGGTTGACTGCCAGATACGTTAAGAGTCGTGATCGAGTACGTATCCATATCCCGAACCGAAGCATCGATGTTCTACGTTCTGATGACGAACCGTTACATCGGCGAGCGGCCATGGATGCCGAAAATGTGGGAGCGTGGCAACCTCTCAAAGAGTGACCCCGCAAAGTTTCTGTCGCGTTAAGGGCGAACGCAAAGCTCGTGACCTCGGCCGATCGAGGGGCGATACGAGATCTCTCTCAAATCCACTAGGTGTTTCGGTTTCTTGCACCGAGCATCCACGTTCTCTGCGGTAGCTACAGCTAATCAACCAACAGGGGTCAGTTTGCTAACGGCCCACTAACGGACGATATATCTCCCTTGTTAAACTTGTGAAATGAGTACGCCACCACTAGATATTCCAACCTTGGTAACGGAACGTTTGAAACTTGAACCGTTGTCAATGGAACATTCAGAGGGCATGTTCCAGACATGGCGAAATGGGCAGGTACAGAAGTACTCTGGTAGGGCCGTAGACGAAAACGGAGCGGAGATTGACCTCCCAGCCAAGTCTAAGTCCGAGAGTGATCGACTTATCTCATTCTGGCTCAAAGCAGCGACCGATGGATGGGGTTTCCGTTGGGCACTACTGTTAGTCGAAGACGACACCTTCATAGGCCATATCGGGTTCAACTCACTTTCAGCTTGCTCTGAAATCGCCTACCACATGATTCCCCCGTACTGGGGTAAAGGTTTCATGACTGAAGCGGCAGAAGCTGCGATTTCGTGGCGACGAGACGGCGGTGCAGTCGAGATTGAAGCATTTATTGAGCCGGAAAATACCTCTTCTATTGCGCTAGCCGCTAGATTGGGTATGCAAGCAACGGATCAGTTCTCAGAAGGTGCTCGCCGGTACCGAATGTCTCTTTAGGGTCTTCGACTAGAATCTTTCGCGCAGCTCCGATGAGCGGCGGCTTTCTCGTTAGCAGCCATTCGAAACTGCACCTCAACCGGCTCTAGGCGGCCATGACCTGCCGTTCAGCTATCTCTCGGCATAAGCTGCCAGGAGTTTCGGATAATCATCCGCTGTCGGAAATTTCTCAAAGCTGTGAGTGGCCCCTGTGACCGCCCACGGCAACATTTCGTCGGTATAGGCTTCAATAAACGGTTGAAACGCATTGGCATCGTCCATCATTGTTGCCCGGACGTTGACGAAATCGCCCGCGTCTTCAGGACGTGTAAATAACCAACTCTTACAGTGAGGACAGAAGTAGTGCTTGGTTTCGGCTCGCAGGCCGCCTAATACGGGTTCTCCAGCAGTTACCTCGAAAGCTGCATACGGATAAAGCTCAGACAATGAGTAAGCGCTTGCGGTCATACGTTGGCAGCCCGTGCAATGGCACGCCATAGTAATCAGTGGCTCCTGGCTTGTTTCGAATCGAATCTTGCCGCAGCGACACTGGCCGGTCCTGTGAATTTCCATCCTCATCCTCCATCGCCTTGGGATTTTCGATTATTGCACGTAGTGAGTTATGCAGGTACGTCAGTACCTATGGCCGGAGCGGGTCGTCCAGAGTCTATCGGTTTCGCCCTGCGAGCGGCGGTTCTCTCAGGAACGGCCACTCAGAGACGAGTCTACGATGAACATCGCGATATTGAGGCGGAAGCAATGCTAAAGATTTTCCACGTTCCGGGTGCTCGTTCTGTTCGACCCATATGGCTCTGCTATGAACTTGGTCTTCGGGTCGATGTTGAGAAAATTGACTTCTCTCCCATGTATCGCGATTCGGAGGAGTGGCGCGCTATCAGCCCGACAGGAAAGGTGCCCGCGATGGTCGATGGTGATCTCCGAATGTTTGAATCTGGGGCAATGGTCGACTATTTACTCGAACGCTATGGCAACGGGCGCTTGTACCCAAAACCAGGCACAACAGAGAGTGCAGCGTATCGCCAGTGGTGCTGGTTTTCGGAATCAACGTTGATCCGCCCGCTGGGTTTACATCGGGTGCTGCGCGCTCGTAAGGAACCGATAGACGATCTTGTCGATGAGGTCGAGCGCAAATTCCGAGATTCATTGAACGCGGTAGAAGCCGAGTTAGATGGCAAGGAATTTATTCTAGGCGCAGACTTTAGCGCAGCTGACATCATGATGGGCTATTCGTTAGCCTTGATTGAACGTCTGCTCGGAGATGACAACCCAAATCTTCACGACTACCTTGATCGATTAAAGGCGCGAGAAGCGTACCAGCGTGTTGCGAACCTTGCGGCTACCTGAAGTCAGCTTGGGGTCGATAGCGAATTTTTTCAGACCACACGTACGAACACCCGCTTTGGAGAACGTCAGACGCTGTCTGTACGATAGATACAGACCATTACGCCTAGTGAACCCAGCCCCTCGATCGTCACAACGGGCCTCGATAGTCTGCGGGTTGAGGGCGCGCGCCTAGCCCTTCATCGCCCGCATGTACGTATCCATATCGAAGTAGTCGCGCCACTCCCTTATCTTTCCGTCTTGCATCTCGAACACGCCGACGCAGGGCAGGTCGACATTTCCGTTCGTGGTTCGCGTGCGATCGAGGCGTTCGCAGAACACGATGTCTCCTGATTCCACGATGTGGTGGATGTCCCACTGCGTTTCGGTCCACGTCGCGAGAAAACCACGGATGAAGTCCTCTATCGCCGCTTTGCCGCGCACCGGCTGGGCCGGCATGTTGTAGTAACAACCGTCGTCCGTGAAGAAGTTCGCGAGTTCGGCCGCATCCAGGCCGCTCCAGCGCTCGATGAAATCTTTGATGATGTCGGCATTGCTCATGAGCTCTCCTCGATTATTGGTCTAACGCAGTGACTTCGCGGTCCACCACGTGCAGTATCGCTGCGACTTCCGTGTTCCACGCGTTGTTCATCTCCGCAGTCCACGCATCTGCTAGCGCCGCCTCTACCGCGTCGCGCATCGCCTGCATCAGGGGCGCGTACATCTCGGCGTACACGCTGTACGCGCGGATGTGATTGTCGACTTCCCAGCGCAAGTACGCGTCGTCGTCGGCCACGGGTCCGGCGAGCAGCATGGTGACGATCGCCTCGACCATGCGCCCGCGCATGTGCTCGTCGGAATGGCCCATTACATCAAGGGCGTCGGGGCACAGATCGAAGAAACGGCGGAACACGTCTTCCGTGATGTCGCCGGCCAGTTCGGCGCAGAGCTCAAGTGTGTGCGTGATTACATCTGTGTTAGCGGTCATGGTTGATACCGGTAGTGGCCGACGATCGGGTGAGCGAACAGAACGTCTTCCTCTTCAGGTCCCCGCCCGATGTTGTGAATGACCGTGGGACGCTTCGTCCCGGCTGCGTATTGTTGGCTAACCACGCCTATGTGCGCGATCGTGCCGTTCAACCGCCACGTAACGATGTCGCCGGGGCGATAGTCGGATGGCTCGGTCGTGCGCGCCACGTTTTGCCCGTGGCGTTCGAAAAACGTTTCCAGGTTGGGCACGCGGCGGTGATCAATGTTCGCATCGGGTTCGGTCAGGCCCCAGATCTGCGGATAGGCGTCGAAGGCGCGCGACATATCCTCGTGCACAAGTTGTTGCAGGTCTACGCCGATTTCCCTGTAGGCGCGGATTACGAGATCGGTGCACACACCAACGTTGTCCGGCACGTCGCCCATAGGGTAGTCGATGATCCGATACTGGCCGTCGTAGCGCACTGGAATCAGCGTGCGCGCCAGCGCTGCGGCTACCAGCGCGTTCGTGCTGTCTACCGTCGGTTGGGCGTCGGGCCGCGCGGCGCCAACAAAACCTACGCCCGCCGCAAGTGTTGCAAACAGTAGCACCATTGGTTTGAAGCGTAGGGCGTTGCGTCTGCGCGAACGTATTCTATGGCGGGCCCGAATCATGCCCGCCATGCTACCATGCGCCGCTTTTCCGGAGCGGCCGTGAAAACAACCATTCTGTGGGACCACGACGGCGTGCTCGTGGACACGGAACCCCTCTACTACGAAGCTACGCGCCGCATGATCGCGGAGCTTGGCATCGATCTGCCACTGCCCGCGTATCTGCGCAACATGGCGAGTGGCCTTTCGTCCTGGGAGCTTGCCCAACGCAATGGCCACAGCGCGGAACGTGTATCGGCATGTCGTGCCGAGCGGGATGCGTTGTATCAGCGCTTACTGGTGACCCGCGATATCGCGATTGCTGGTGTGGAGGCGACGCTCGAGGCGCTGGCGCAAACGTATCGCATGGCCATCGTTACCACGGCTAAGCGGGCGGACTTCGAGTTGATCCACCAGGACGCGAAGCTCACGCGCTTCATGCGCTTTGTGCTCGCCAATGGCGATTACGCGCGATCCAAACCCCATCCGGACCCCTACCTCGCGGCGCTCGACCGCTTCGGCGCGAGCGCGGCCGAAACGATTGTCGTCGAAGATTCCGAGCGTGGGTTGCGCGCCGCGGTGGCCGCCGGGATCGACTGCGTGGTGGTGCGCAACGCGTTCGTGCAGGGGCAGGATCTATCTGCGGCCACGTATCGTATTGATCGGATCGATGAGTTACCGGCGTTGCTTTGTGGGTTGTAGGCTGCGTTAGGGAATCCGGACCGCATCCTCGGGTACGCTCACCCACGGGTGCTTGCGCGCTTCGTAGACGGAGAAGCCGGGTGCGGGAAGCTCGGGGTCCGCAAAGAGTCCGAGTGGCACGGCGACGATGTTGGGATCGGCATGAATCTGGTAGCAGATCACCGTGGCGCAGGTGGGACAGAATTGAAAGTGTGCACGTCCGCCGCTGTCGGCGACGCGCGTGTAGGTCGTTGTATTCCCCTCAACCTCAACGTCGGAAGCACTAAAACGAATCTGTGCGGCGAAGGCGCTTCCCGAGCGTTTCTGACACGCCGTGCAGTGACACATGGAGATGCGGGCCGGCTCGCCGTCAATTCGTACCGTCACCCGGCCACAGGTACAGTCCAGCGTCCGCTTCATCGTCGCCTCCACGCAGCAGGTTTCCTCCGCTTATCGTTTCGAAGCGGGTTTCAGCATGGTTTTCAGGAATCGCCCGGTATGGGACTTACGCTTCTTTGCGAGTTCCTCCGGCGTGCCCACCGCAACGATCGTGCCGCCGCCGGAGCCGCCTTCGGGACCCAGGTCGATGATCCAGTCCGCGGTTTTTATCACGTCCATGTTGTGCTCGATCACAACCACGGTATTGCCTTGGTCGCGCAACCGGTGCAGTACGCTCAGCAACTGCGCAATGTCCTGAAAATGCAGACCCGTGGTGGGTTCGTCCAGAATGTAGAGCGTTCTGCCGGTATCCCGCTTGGACAGTTCGCGCGACAGCTTAACGCGTTGCGCCTCACCGCCGGACAACGTGGTGGCGCTCTGGCCCAGCCGCACATACGAGAGGCCAACGTCCATCAGCGTCTGCAGCTTCCGCGCGATCATCGGCACCGCCTCGAAAAACTCGTGCGCCTCCTCCACGGTCATGTCCAGCACTTCGGTGATGTTTTTGTTTTTGTACCGCACGTCGAGCGTTTCGCGGTTGTAACGTTTGCCCTGGCAGACGTCACACGGAACGTAGATGTCCGGCAGAAAGTGCATCTCCACTTTAATCACGCCGTCGCCCTGGCAGGCCTCGCAGCGACCACCCTTTACATTGAAACTGAACCGTCCCGGCTTGTACCCCCGTGCGCGCGCCTCCTGGGTCTGTGCGAACAGTTCACGAATCGGCGTGAACAAACCGGTGTACGTGGCGGGGTTGGAACGTGGCGTGCGGCCGATGGGGCTCTGGTCGATGTCCACGACCTTGTCCAGGTGGTCCAACCCTTCGATCGTTTCGTAGCTTTGCGCGGTCAACGTGGTGGCTTTGTTCAATCGGGTTGCAGAAACCGGGTACAGCGTCTGATTGATCAGCGTGCTTTTGCCGGACCCCGATACGCCCGTAACGCACGTCAGCAGGCCGCAGGGGATATCGACGGTAAGGTTCTGCAGATTGTTGCCGCTGGCGCCGATCAGGCGCACGTATTTTCCGTTGCGTTCGGTACGTTGTTTCGGCACCGGGATGCACTTGCGGCCGGAAAGGTACTGGCCGGTGATCGACTTCTTCGACGACAGTATGTCTTTGAGCGTCCCGTGCGCTACGATCTTGCCGCCGTGAACGCCGGCGCCGGGTCCTATGTCCACGATGTGGTCGGCGTTACGGATCGCTTCTTCGTCATGTTCCACCACCACAACGGTGTTGCCCAGGTCGCGCAGATGCAGCAGCGTGCGCAGCAGGCGCTCGTTGTCGCGCTGGTGCAGGCCGATGCTTGGCTCGTCCAGTATGTACATCACGCCCACCAGTCCGGCACCGATCTGGCTGGCGAGGCGGATCCTCTGTGCTTCGCCGCCACTCAGCGTTTCGGCGCTGCGGTCGAGGGTCAGGTAGTTCAGTCCGACGTCCACCAGAAACTGCAGGCGCGCGCCGATCTCTTTCAGAATCTTGTCGGCAATCGTGGCTTTAGCGCCCTTCAGCTTCAGCTTGGTGAAGTGGACCCGGGCGTCTTCCACGGCCAGGCGGGTGATGTCCGGCAGGGTGGTCTTGCCCAGGAACACGTTGCGCGACGCCTCGCTCAGGCGCGTGCCGGCGCATTCGGGGCAGCTGCGTACCCGCAGGTATTTCTGAAGATTCTCACGGACCATCGTGGAGTCGGTTTCCAGATAGCGTCGCTCCATATTCGGAATTACGCCCTCGAACCGGTGGCGCCGTTGAATGACGTCCCCGCGGTCGTTCACGTAGCTGAAGTCGATGCGGGTCTGGCCGCTGCCGAAAAGAATCGCGTCCCGTTGTTTTTTCGTGAGTTTGCTGAACGGCTGCTCCACGTCGAAGCCGTAGTGCTCGGCCAGCGACGTCAGCATGTGGAAGTAGTACACGTTGCGTCGGTCCCAGCCGCGAATCGCGCCCTCGGCCAGCGTAAGGCCGGGATCCTGAATCACCAGGTCCGGATCGAAAAACTGTTTCACACCCAGGCCGTCGCAGGCATCGCATGCCCCGGCGGGGTTGTTGAACGAGAACATGCGAGGTTCCAGCTCGCTGATGCTGTAACCGCAATGCGGGCAGGCAAAACGGGACGAGAAAACAATCTCCGGATCTTTGTCGTCGTCCATATCGCGCACGATCGCCAGACCGTCTGCGAGCTCGAGCGCGGTTTCAAACGATTCGGCCAGCCGCTGCTGCACGTCGGCGCGTACGCGCAATCGGTCGACCACCGCTTCAATGGAATGCTTTTTGTTCTTCTCGAGCTTCGGCGGCTGGTCGAGGTCCACCACAATCCGGTCCACACGGGCGCGGATGAAGCCGTTGGTGATCAGTTCCTGGAACACATGCAGGTGCTCGCCCTTGCGTTCGCGGATCACGGGCGCGAGCACCATAACCCGCTTGTCTTCTGGAAGCGCCAGCACGTGATCCACCATCTCGCTCACCGTCTGCGCTTCCAGTGGTTCGCCGTGCGTCGGGCAGCGCGGTTCCCCGACGCGCGCGAACAGCAACCGCAGATAGTCGTAGATCTCGGTGATGGTGCCGACGGTCGAGCGCGGATTGTGGGAGGTGGACTTCTGCTCAATCGAGATGGCCGGGCTCAGCCCTTCAATATGATCGATGTCGGGCTTTTCCATCATGGAAAGAAACTGGCGGGCGTAGGCCGACAGCGATTCCACGTAGCGCCGCTGCCCTTCGGCGTAGAGGGTATCGAACGCGAGCGACGACTTGCCGGAACCGGACAGGCCGGTGATTACCACAAGTTTGTCGCGCGGAATGTCGAGGTCGATGTTCTTGAGGTTGTGCGTTCGCGCACCGCGTACGGCAATCGTGTCCATGGCTGCCCCAGCCGCCAAACCCTACAAATTAAACCGAGCGCCAATGCGGAGCAAGCACAGGGTGGCATGGCGCGTGAAACTGCTGACACCGTGATGGCTGCAAGTGCGCCGGGGCGCGGGCCTACGGCTCGCGCGTTCAGTCCGCGACTGCATCCGGCCGGGCGGATGCGCTAGACTGCGCTCCGACTGGGACACATTGGCGTATAAAGAGGTAGGCACATGGCGCGGGGGATCAACAAAGTCATACTCATCGGCAATCTGGGACGCGATCCGGAAACCCGGTACGCCCAGGGCGGCACGCCGGTCACCAATTTCAGTGTGGCTACCACGGAGTCGTGGCGGGACCGCAACAGCGGCGATCAGCAGGAGCGTACCGAATGGCACAACATCGTGTGTTTCGCGCGCCTGGCCGAGATTGCGGGCGAATACCTGAAGAAGGGCAGCAAGGTCTATATCGAGGGCAGCCTGCGCACCAGCTCCTGGGAACAGGAAGGTCAGAAACGTTACCGCACTGAAGTCATAGCGCGGGACATGCAGATGCTCGACAGCCGCGGCGCCAGCTCGGGGCCGCCCACAGGGTTCGAGTCGGGCCGGCCCGTAGCCGTGCCGGACAACGCGCCGACGCTGTCCGACGACGACTTCGACGACGACATCCCGTTCTGATTCGCGCGTCGCACGGCGCGAAGTAGTCATCATGGCAGAGTCGCATCGCATCACCATGCCGCTGTTTCCGTTGCGCGCGGTGCTGTTCCCCGGCGGGCGCCTGCCGCTGTCCGTGTTCGAACCGCGCTACCTGGACATGGTGAAGTCGTGCTTACGCGAAGAGTCCGGATTCGGCGTGGTCCTGATCCGCGCGGGCAAGGACACGGTCATCGGCGATGGTGCGGAGCAGCCCGAGTTCTTCTCCATCGGTACCGAAGCACGCATCATCGACTTCAATCAGCTCGAAAACGGCACGCTGGGTATTGTTGCGGCCGGACAGCGGAAGATTCGGGTGCGCGATTTTCGCGAACAGCCGGACCGGCTGCTGATAGGCGAGGTGGATGTGCTTCCGGAGGAGCCTGCGGGTCCGGTCGCGGAGGAGCACACGGAACTGATCGGCATTCTCAGTGAGCTGCTTGAGCATCCGATGGTGAAGAAGCTCAAATTTGCCGTCGACTACGACGACGCGCGCTCGGTCAGCTGGCGGCTCGCGGACCTGTTGCCGGTAGAGCCCGAAATCAAACAGAGCCTGCTGCAGTTGCAGTGGCCGAGGGAGCGGTTGACCGAGCTCTCACGGCTGGTGACGAAGCTGCGCGGTTAACCGCGGCGCCCGTGCCCGCCACCGCGCGCGCGGGAAACGCGAGCCATGTCTGTATGGCCCATCCTGATGTCCTATCTGATGGCCTATAATGGTGAGCACGTAACGCCATCATCTACGAGCAGGTTATCGTGAACACGCGCGCATCCAACGAACTCGCCGACCAGGCTTCCGGTGGCATTGCGGCAGCATCGGCTGCCTCGCCCCACAACGTGCCCCAGAATGCGCCCCACACTACCGGCCCGCAGACACCGGCAGACGATTTAACTCAAAAGATGCAGGATGTCGGGCGGCGTGCGCGGGCGGCATCGCGGCGGCTCGCAGGCATTGCTACGGGCGAAAAATCCCGGGCGCTGCAGAGCCTGGCGCGCCACCTGGAATCGGCGCGCGAGCGCTTGAAGGACGCCAACCGCCTGGACCTGGACGATGCCCGCCGAAGCGGGCTGGACGAACCGCTGGTGGCCCGGCTGGTGCTGGACGATGACGCAATCGACCGCATGATCGACGGTGTGACCCAGGTGGATGGCCTGCCCGATCCGGTTGGCGAGATTACGGACATGGCGTACCGGCCTGCCGGGTATCAGGTGGGACGAATGCGGGTACCGCTCGGCGTGATCGGCATAATCTACGAGTCGCGCCCCAACGTCACCGTGGACGCGGCCGCGCTCTGCCTGAAAAGTGGCAATGCGTGCATTCTGCGCGGCGGGTCTGAGGCTATTCGATCCAACGTCGCCATTGCCGAGTGTGTACGCGATGCGCTTGCGGAAACCGAGGTTCCGGTCGACGCGGTACAGCTGATCGACACCACGGACCGTGCGGCGGTCGGCGAGCTGCTCAAGCTCGACGAGTTTGTAGACGTGATCGTGCCGCGCGGCGGCAAAGGGCTGATCGAACGCATCATGCGTGAGTCTCGCATACCCATCATCAAACACCTCGATGGGGTGTGCCACGTGTATATCGACGATTCCGCAGACACCGACGTAGCCGTCGACGTCGCTGTCAACTCCAAAACCGAGAAATACGCGGTGTGCAACGCCATCGAAACGTTGCTGATTGCGGATGGGATCGCAGACGCGGTGTTGCCTCGCCTGGCCGCGCAGTTTGCAGACGCCGGTGTAGAGTTGCGCGGGTGCGAGCGCGTTAAGGCGCGCCTGCCGCACGTGACCACGGCCGCGGAGAGCGATTGGGCGGAGGAATATCTGGGCCCGATTCTGGCGGTGCGTATTGTGGATGGACTCGATGCCGCCATCGACCACATCAATACCTACGGGTCGCAGCATACGGACACGATTGTGGCCAACGACTATTCGCGCGCGCGACGATTTCTCGCGGAAGTGGATTCGGCCTCGGTGATGGTTAACGTGTCGACCCAGTTCGCCGACGGATTCGAGTACGGGTTGGGCGCCGAGGTGGGTATCTCCACAGACAAGCTGCACGCACGCGGCCCGGTCGGGCTCGAAGGGCTCACCACGCAGAAGTTCGTGGTACTTGGCTCGGGCCAGATTCGTCACCGTTGATCGGGCTCTACGGAGGTACGTTCGACCCGGTTCACGTCGGCCACATGCAGGTGGCGCAGACCGTCTGCGACGCGCTGCCGCTACGGCAACTGCACATGGTGCTGTCTGCCCGGCCCAGTCATCGAGGCGTTCCGGGTGCGGCGATCATGCATCGCTGGTGCATGCTGCACATTGCGTGCGCGGCGGATGGCCGGTTGTGCCCCGACGACCGCGAAGCCGTGCAGAACACCCCGTCGTATACGGTGCACACGTTGCAGAACGTGCGCGCCCAACACGGCCGGAGTCCAGTCTACTTTGTGATTGGCAGCGATTCGCTTCAACAGCTTCGCACGTGGCGCGACTGGCGCAGCCTTTTGGAGCTGGCGCACCTGGTGGTGCTGCGGCGCCCGGGTTTCGACGCCGACGAATTGCCGGGCGAGTACGGGGACTACGTCCGGGCGCGGCGCGTCGCGGAGGCGTCGCAGGCCCCGGCCGGCACCATTCTGGTGCTCGATGCGGTTATGCCGGATGTGTCGGCGACGGCGATCCGGACCGCGGTGGCGGCCGGCAACGTGCCCGACACGCTGCTGCCGTCGGGCGTTGCGGACTATATAATGACGCATCGTCTCTATCACAATTCTCAGGATTCACACACGCAACAGGTCAGGTAGTTTGACTGAAAAGCCCGAGCTGAGCGGCGAAGGGTTGGCGAACGCGGTAATCGACGTGCTCGACGAGCGCAAAGGCCGCAACATCCGCTGTCTCGACGTTACACCTCTCACAGACATCACAGATTTCATGGTCATCGTCAGCGGCACGTCCAACCGGCACGTGCGGGCGTTGGTTGAGTTTCTGCTCACCCACGCGAAAGACCGCGGCGTACCGGTTCTAGGCGTTGAGGGCCGGGAGACGCACGAGTGGGTGCTGATCGACCTCGGCGATGTGATCGTGCACGCGATGCAGGACGAAGCCCGCGCGTTCTACGATCTGGAACGCCTTTGGAGCGACGCACCGCACGGGAGCGAATCCCGCGTGTGAAGCTGCAACTGGTTGCGGTTGGCCGGGGCCAGCCCGCCTGGGTTCGCGATGGCACCGAGACCTACCTCCGGCGATTGCCGGGGCGGTGGGATGCGCGCGTTGTGGAGGTGGCTGCCGAATCGCGTGCAAATGTGAAAGGCCGCACAGCGGTAGGGCGCGAGGCTGAACGACTATTGAATGCGGTCCGCCCGGGGGATCGTGTTGTGGCGCTCGACGAACGCGGCGCCACCTGGTCCACGCGGGAGTTCGCGCAGCGTTTCGACGCCTGGCAGCACGAATCGAGCGGCGTGTCTTTCCTGGTCGGCGGTGCGGACGGATTGGATCAGCGGTGCCTGGACGCTGCGGAAACGGTACTGTCGCTTTCGCGCCTGACGCTGCCGCACGGGCTCGTGCGCGTGGTCTGGGCCGAGCAGGTGTACCGGGCGCACACGGTTCTGACCGGGCACCCCTACCACAGAGATTAGTGGGAACAGACCCAGCCGATGTACTCTATTAAGGATCAAATACGGGAACGGCGAATCTTCGCGACGCGGGCGGTCGCGATCTTCTTCGTGCTGCTCTCGCTGATCGGCCTGCTCGTGGTTCGACTCGTGCAGCTGCAGGTGTGGGAACACGACACCTACCGCACCCGCTCGGAAGAAAACCGGATTCAGGTGCAGCCGCTGGCGCCGCCGCGAGGCCGTATCTACGACCGCAACGGTGTGTTGCTGGCCGAGAACCGGCCGATCTATTCGCTCGCGCTGGTGCGCGAGCGGGTCCCCGATTTCGACGCGCTGGTTGCAGACCTCGCACCGCTGGTGGAACTCACCGAAGCCGACCTGGAAGGGTACGCAGAGCGCAACAAGCGTCGGCGGCGGCCATTCGAACCGGTCGCGTTGAAGATGCAGCTCAGTGACGATGAGATCGCGAGCCTGGCGGTCAATCGTCACCGGCTGATCGGCGTGGAGATCACAACCGAACTGGTGCGGCACTATCCGATGGGCGAGCTGATTGCGCACGCGGTAGGGTCTGTGCGCCGGATGGACGAACAGGACCTGCGGAACGTCGATCCGGTGCGCTACAGCGCAACGACGTTCATCGGGAAACGCGGCGTGGAGCGGTACTACGAACGTATTCTGCACGGCGAGGTCGGATATCAGCATGTGGAAACCGACGCGCACGGGCGCATCCGGCAGGTGCTCAGCATCCAACCGCCGGTGGCGGGGCAGAATATTACGCTGCAGTTGGACCACCGCCTGCAGATTGCCGCATCGGCCGCGCTCGGCGAACGCCGCGGCGCCATCGTTGCCCTCGATCCGAACTCCGGCGGTGTGCTCGCGCTCGTCAGTCAGCCGTCCTACGACCCCAATCTGTTTGTTACCGGCATGACCGACGACGAGTTCCGAATGATCGCGAACCAGCGCGACACGCCGCTGTTCAATCGAGCGATCAACGGCACCTACGCACCGGGTTCGACGTTCAAGCCCATCGTCGGGCTCGCCGCGCTCGCCAACGGCGCGGTGGACTGGGAGGAAACCATTCTGGATCAGGGCTGGTTCAAGCTCAAAAACCAGGACCGGATATACCGGGACTGGAGCTGGACGCGGAACAACGCCGGCGGGCAGGGCAAGGTGAACATGCGCCGGGCCATCTACCGCTCGTCCAACGTGTTTTTCTACGACATGGCGACGCGCCTCAACATTGACGACCTGTCGGCGTTCGCGCGTCAGTTCGGAGTCGGCCAGGTCACCTCTGTGGACATCCCGGGCGCAAGTCGCGGTCTGATGCCGGATCGCATCTGGAAACAGGGGGCGAAAGGCACGGTCTGGTACCCCGGCGACAGTGTGAATATAGGCATTGGGCAGGGCGACGTGCTGGTTACGCCGCTGCAACTTGCCACCGTTTCCTGCATCTTCGCTAACCGAGGCCACTGTCCCCGGCCGCACATGCTGCTGTCCAGCGATACCGAGTTGGAAGACTTCCGCTCACCGGCGCCGCTGCCGGCCGTTGCCGGACCGAGCGCCGAAGACTGGGAGCAGATGGTGGACTCGATGGAAGACGTAGTACACCGGGGCAACAAGGGATTCAGGCAGAACGGCACGGCGTGGGCGTACATCGGGCGCGACATTCCGTACCGCATGGCAGGCAAGTCCGGCACCGCGCAGGTTGTCGAGATTAAACAGGGCGAGGAGTACGACGAAGAGGAACTGGACGAGTACAACCGCAAGCACGCGTGGTTCATCGCGTTTGCACCGGCGGATGAACCGCAGATTGCGCTTGCGGTGCTCGTGGAGAACGGCGGCGGTGGCAGCTCCGTCGCGGGTCCGGTGGCCCGGCAGGTGCTCGACGCGTACCTGTTACCGCAGCTCGCGCAGCGATGAGCAATCAGGACTTCATCCGCCAGCTGCCGACGTACGGCGCCAATCCTGCGTCGATTCGCCTGTACCGGATTCATCTGGACCCGCTGCTGTTTCTGCTGCTCATTACCGTACTCGTTTATGGTCTGGTGGTGTTGTTCAGCGCGGTGGACGGCGACCGCGACGTGTTCCGGTCGCAGACGATCCGGATTGGCCTTGCGTTCGCGGTTATGGTGGTGGTTGCGCAGATTCATCCGCGCGTGATGTTGCGCTGGGCGCCGGTCCTCTACGGCGTGGGCGTGGCGCTGCTGGTCTGCGTGCTGCTGTTCGGCGTGTCCGTAAAGGGCTCGCAACGCTGGCTGCAGATTCCGGGCGTGGTGCGCTTTCAACCGTCGGAGCTGATGAAGCTGGCGGTGCCGATGATGGTGGCCTGGTACCTGCACGAAAAGCCGCTGCCGCCGGGTTTGCGCGACATTGGCGTTGCGCTCGCAATTATCGCGGTACCGGTGGGTTTCATTGTGGTGCAGCCGGACCTCGGCACCGGCATTCTGATCGGCGCGGCCGGCGCCGCGGTGGTTGTGCTGAGCGGCATCTACTGGCGCTGGCTGTTTCTAGCAGCAGCGGCGCTCGCGGCTGCAGCGCCGGCGCTCTGGTACGTGCTGAAGGACTATCAGCGCCGGCGGATCATGACGCTGTTCGACCCGGAGAGCGATCCGTTGGGTGCCGGTTGGAACATCATGCAGTCCACCACCGCCATCGGCAGCGGCGGGGTATACGGCAAAGGGCTTTTCGGAGGTACGCAAAGCCGACTGGATTTTCTGCCGGAAAGCCGCACGGACTTTATTCTTGCGGTGATCGGCGAAGAGCTGGGCTTAATCGGCGTTTGCGGATTGCTCGCGTTGTACGTCTTTGTGATTGCGCGCGGACTGATCATTGCGGCGCAGGCAACCAATACGTTCGAACGTCTGTTGTGCGGCGGCTTGACGTTAACCTTTTTCGTTTACGTTTTCGTGAATGTCGGTATGGTGTGCGGTTTGTTGCCGGTGGTGGGTGTGCCCTTGCCTCTGGTGAGTTTCGGTGGTACATCCGTGCTCACGCTGATGGCGGGCTTCGGCATCATCATGTCCATCCGCACGCACAAGGCGTGGTAGGACCGCACCGGTGAATGGAAGCCCCGTTAGCGCGGATCGAATGAGGAGTTGGATGAAGATCGCAGCAGTCATTGCGGTTGCAGCCGCGGTTTTTTTAACCACGGCGCGGGCCGAGGATTATGTAGACAGAGCCGACGTGCGTGCGTACATGGAAACGCTGCAGCGCGAGCACAACTTCTCCGCCGAAGAGCTCAACGGCTGGTTCGCCGCAGCGGAGCGCCGGGACAGCATTCTGGAGGCCATGTCCCGCCCAGCCGAGCGCACGCTGGAGTGGCACGAGTACCGGCCGATCTTCATCAAACCGGTGTCGGTGGATCAGGGCATCGAGTTCTGGGACGCCAACGCTACCGCGCTCGCGCGGGCGGAGGCCGTGTACGGCGTCCCGGCGGAGTACGTGGTGGCGATCATCGGTGTGGAAACCCGCTGGGGTCGCGTGCTGGGTAAACACCGGGTGATAGACGCACTGGCGACGCTCGCCTTCGACTATCCGCCGCGTTCGGACTTCTTCCGCAAGGAGCTTACGCAGTTTCTGCTGCTTTCCCGCGAAGAGTCGAAGGATCCGCTCACGCTGAAAGGCTCCTACGCGGGCGCGATGGGTTACGGGCAATTCATTCCGTCGAGTTTTCGGGCGTACGCGGTCGATTTCGACGAGGACGGCGTGCGCGATATCTGGAGCAACACCACCGATGCGATCGGCAGTGTTGCCAACTACTTCAAGCGCCACGGCTGGCAGCCGAGCAATCCGGTGGTGATCCAGGTGGATGTAACGGACGTTGATCGTCTCGATGACGTAGCCAACGAAAGCCTGGAGTTGAAACGCACGGTGGGTGAGTTGGCAGGCTTGGGTGTGGACATCGACGGCTTCCCGGACACGCAGCCGGCTGCGTTGTTTCGTATGGAGCAGGTGCAGGGTCCTGAATTCTGGGTCGGGTTGAATAATTTCTATGTGATTACGCGGTACAACCGCAGCCGGATGTACGCGCTGGCCGTACATCAGCTCAGTCAGGCCATCGCCGAGCGTCGGTTGGCGGACCGCGAAGCCGCGCGCTCACAGGACGGCACCGATGTAGCGTTGGCCGGCCCTGCCGCGCGGTAGCACGCAATAGCACGACGGGGCGTCCAAATAGACCTGCGCAGCCGGGCGTGCTTCGCACGATTGGTCGAGTCGGAGAGGGTAACGAATGGATGGGTTATCGACGGTTTCAACGCGAGTGAATCATCGGGTATCGGCCTGCCTGCAGCGGCTGTTGCAGATTGTTCAGCGGCTGGAGTCGCCGAGTGATCTGGAATTCCGACGTTGGCGCTGCGCAGGGGTGGTCTGCTTGCTCGGGATGTTGGTAGCGTGTCAGTCGGCACCGGTACCCCGTATCCTCGAGCGGCAGGATCGCGCGCCGAGTTCGGTGCCGTACGATCTGGCCAGCCTGCCCGATCCGGTGCCGCGCAAGGAACCACCGAGCCGCTATGGCAACCCGCGCTCATACACGGTCCGCGGGCGCACGTATTCCGTTATGCCGGCGTCCGATGGGTATGCGGAAGAGGGCATTGCGTCCTGGTACGGGCAGAAGTTTCACGGCCGGCGCACATCCAGCGGCGAACCGTTCGACATGTTCAAACTCACGGCGGCCCACCGTTCGCTGCCGGTGCCGACGTACGTGCGGGTTACGAATCTGAGCAATGGCCGGGCGACCATCGTGCGCGTGAACGACCGGGGTCCTTTTCACGACAACCGGATCATTGACCTGTCGTACGCGGCCGCGGTAAAGCTGGGGTTCCACGAGCGTGGCACCGCGCGGGTGCGGGTGGAAACGCTGGACGACCCGCCGCAATTCGTACTGCAGGCGGGCGCGTTTGTGGACCTCGCCTCTGCGGATGCGCTGAAAAACCGGCTCGTGGCGCTGACCGCGCATCCGAGCTATGTGGTCACCCAGGGCAGCGATTCGCTGTATCGCGTGCGGGTGGGGCCGGTGGCCGGTCAAGCGACCGTGCGCGAACTGATCAACCGCATCGTGGGCGCCAATCTCGGCGAACCAATCGTCATCGAACAGTAAACGTCAGGTAGACGTTAGAATGTGCGGGTTGGACGTGCCGTGCGCGTCCGCCGAGCACATGAACCATCGCCCGGAGTACACATGTTGAGATGCCCGCAGATCTTGCTGCTCGCGTTACTGTGGAGTGGTCAGTCGCTCGCGGCCGGCGCGCCGATCATTCCGCCGGCGCCGAGCGTGGCGGGTTCATCGTACCTGTTGATGGACGCCACCACCGGCGACATCCTCGTAGAACACGAGATCGACACGCCGGTGCCCCCGGCGAGCCTCACCAAGATCATGACCAGCTACATTGCGACGGTGGAGCTGGAAGCCGGTCGGATCAGCATGGACGATATGGTGGACGTGAGCGTCAAGGCGTGGCGCACCCCCGGCTCGCGCATGTTCATCAAGGAGGGCACGCAGGTGAGCGTGTCGGACCTTTTGCACGGCATCATCGTGCAGTCCGGCAACGATGCGAGCGTGGCGTTGGCCGAGTTCATTGCGGGCAGCGAATCCGCGTTCGCCGACATGATGAATCAGCAGGCCGTTCAGCTCGGTATGACCGGCTCGCAGTTTGCGAACGCGACAGGTCTGCCGAACGAGAGTCACTACGCGACGGCGCGTGATCTGGCCACGCTGACCCGCGCAATGATTCAACAGCACCCGGACGCTTACGAGATTTACGCGTTGAAGTCATTCACGTACGGCGATATTGAACAACCCAACCGCAACCGGCTGCTGTGGCGCGACCGCACCGTAGACGGTGTGAAGACCGGCCACACCGAGGCGGCCGGCTATTGCCTCGTTGCATCCGCCGAACGCAACGGTATGCGGTTGATTACAGTAGTCACCGGCACCAAGAGCGATGACGCGCGAATGCAGGAAAGCCAGAAGCTGTTGAGTTACGGCTTTCGCTACTTCGAGACACGGGAGATCTATCCGTCGGACCATGTGTTGGAAACGGCCGACATCTGGTACGGAATGGCAGAGACGGTTGATCTCGGCATTACGGATCAGGTTGTGTTGACCATTCCGCGCGGGAGTTACGATGCGCTCGATGCGGCGCTCGAAGTGGACGGCGTGCTGGAAGCGCCGCTGGCGGTGGGCGATAAGGTGGGCGAGGTGCAGATCCGGCTGCACGACGACGTGATCTACAAAGCGCCGCTCGTGGCGTTGGAAGCCGTGGCGCAGGGTGGCCTCTTCTCCCGCCTGAGCGACTATGTGGAGTTGTTCTTCCGTCAACTGTTGGCCGGCGATGACGCGGCCTGAGGACCCGCAGCGGATCGAGTTTCCGTGCGAGTACCCAATCAGTGTGATTGCCCGCAGTCACGACAACCTGTTCGAGGATGTGTTCGCGGTGCTCGTGCGCCACGCACCGGAGCTCACGCTGGACGCCTTCGATGTAAAGCCGAGCCGCAACGGCCGCTACGCATCCGTGCGTGTGCGTCTGGTGGCCACCGGTGAGCCGCAACTGAAACGCATTCATGCGGATCTGATGCGCCTTGAATCCGTAAAGATGGTGCTGTGATGAGTGTGTTGGTGCGCGACCTCGGCCGCAGCACGTACGGGGACGTGTTTCATGCGATGCAAACGTTCACCGACGAGCGCAGTGCGTCTACCGATGACGAAATCTGGTTCACGGAACACGAGCCGGTGTTTACGCAGGGGCAAGCCGGCAAAGCGGAACATCTCCTGATGCCGGGCGACATTCCGGTGGTGCAATCCGACCGCGGCGGTCAGGTGACCTATCACGGGCCGGGTCAGATCGTTGGCTACGTGTTGCTCGACCTGCGCCGCAACGGACTTACGGTGCGTGATCTGGTGTCCGGGCTGGAGCGGGCGATGATGGCCACGTTGCAGTCGTACGGCGTGGAGGGGTACGCCCGGCCGGATGCGCCCGGGGTATATGTGTCCGGCAACAAGATCGGCTCTCTGGGCTTGCGCGTGCGCCGCGGCTGTTCCTACCACGGGTTGAGCCTGAACGTGC
Organism: Candidatus Azotimanducaceae bacterium; assembly: GCA_965216695.1. Classification (GTDB taxonomy): domain Bacteria; phylum Pseudomonadota; class Gammaproteobacteria; order Pseudomonadales; family Azotimanducaceae. The sequence continues at coordinate 3,272,207 of OZ244212.1, forward strand.
AGATGGCGCTGGAACCGTTCAGCCGCATCAATCCGTGCGGATTGACGGACGTGGGCGTTACGCAGTTAAGCGATCTGGCGTCCGACGTCGCGATCGATGAGGTACGCGCCCGCCTGTTACAGCAGTTGCTGGCGGCTTACGCACTCGGCGAGGCCCGGTGGGTGGAGTAGATGCGGTTGACCCAGGCAACGCCCGGATGATCCGCAAACTCGGCCACCATCGCCCGAAACGCATCAGGCACGGGTTTGGGCCGGGACATGTCCGGGTGCGCTACGTCTGATATTGGCGCAATCAGCGCGGCGGCGGTGAGGTCGGCGACGCTGAACGTATCCCCCACCAGATAACCCGTCGCCTGCCCGCGTTGCGCAACGTCATCCAACGCGTTGAATGTGCGCTCGCGCGCCCGTTGCACGTTCGCATCGCTGGTTACGCCGTTCGCCTTCGCGATCATCGGCCGCGCCAGCGGGAAGGTCGCCCGGTACAGCGTGCGCTTCAGCGTATTCTTCGAACCGCCGAACATACGTACCAGGTACGACGCATCATTCACGAGTACCGAAAACACCATCGTTCTCACCGCTGGCCCCACCTCGGCGTCGAACTGCTCTTGCAGTTGCAGCGCCGCGCTGCGCAGCTCAGGGTCGTGGGGATACAGGGGCGGTTCCGGCACGGCCCGTTCCAGCTCGTCGATAATTCTCGCTGAACCCGCAATCACCTCGTTGTCGCGCACGAGTACGGGCGTCTGCGTTTGTCCGGACAGCTTGCGGATTGACGGCGCGTGGGGTCCCGGGAGGTATGTCTCGCGGACGTGGTCTACGCCCTTGTAGTCCAGCGCCCAGCGTGCCTTTTCGTTGAAGTGTGAGTACGCGAACTGATGCAGTGTCGTAGTCATGTCGTTTGTCTTGTTGTACGTTGGCGGGAACTTATAGAATGTTAACCATCATATAATAGCAGTACATTTCAGACAGGCACAATGATCGACCCGAGACCCCACGGCAGCACGCTAAATGGTTAGATACGACGACGAACACAAGGCGAGAAGCCGGCGCGCGCTGATCGAGGGTGCGGCGGCACTGTTTCGCCGTTACGGGTACCAGGGTGTAGGGATCGATGCGCTCTGCGGGTCCGCCGGGCTGACGCGCGGTGCGTTCTACGGCCACTTCAAGTCGAAGGCCGAGTTGTTTGCGGAGGTGCTGAGCGGCGCGCACGATCTGTTGCGGCGTTTGCGCGAGCGAACGGGGAGAAGCGAACGCGCCGTCCGACAACAGGGCGTTCGGATTGCGAGCGACTACCTTGACCCGCGCAATCGCGATGCCGTAGTGCGTGGCTGTTCGCTTGCATCACTTGCGATGGATACGGCTCGTGCAAACGCTGCCTCTCAGAAGGCCTATGCAGATGCTGTGGAACAGGTCGTCGAAGAGTTCATGCGGGGCCGGGAGCCGGCGGAGCAGGATGCGGCGCGTGCAGCGCTGGCGTTGTGTGTGGGCGGCTTATTGATCAGCGGCGCGTGCGGGGACACGCGGACGGGCGTTGCGGTGGCGCGTGCTGCGCGGACGGAAGTGGCGAGGCTCCTTGGTCGGTCGTAGGCGACGCCTCGGGCGTTCTTCCTCACTTACGATGAGTATCAAGCCGCCTCAGATCCGATGATTCACCCACAAGGGTTCGCGGCATCGCTACTTGCCGATGCGCCGGAGGCATATTGGGCGCTCGACGACGTTGGCACGTCGGCCGCAGATGGTTCGGGGAATGGTCACACGGGAACCTACTACACGCCGTACTCGCAAACGCAGACACCGGCCCACACCGCTGGAAACAGCGTTGCATTCTCCGGTGGGCGGGTTGTTGTGCCGAATGCCACGTCGCTCCATCCACAAGGCGACTACACGGTGGAAGGGTACTTAAAGTGGTCTGGAACCGGCTACTACGGCATGGTCTTTGGCAACTGGACGCCCGCATACCCGTACGCGGGCGTGAGCATCTTTGCGAATTTGGACCAATCAGCGAGTCAGGCGGATGGCAAAATTTCCTTTCGCGACGATGCCACCCGATACGTGGTATCGAATGCATCGAACTTGAACGATGGAACCTGGCGACATTACGCGTTCGTACGCAGGGGCCTTGCGCTCGAACTCTACATAGACGGAGTGTTGGAGAACTCGTCCACCCTCACGAGCGTAATTGCCCATTCCCCGAAGTTGGACCTGCACATGATGGGGCGTGACACGGTTCAACAGGTGCAAGGCAGCGCCGATGAGATGGCGCTGCACATGCATGCGCTGCTACCCGGCGATATCCGACAGCGGGTACGCCAGGGTAAGGAACCACCGCCGGTGGTTTCAGTGCCTGGGAAGTCGCTGCCGAGCACGCTGGATCGTTGGTTGGAGCCAGGCAGTTTGGTTGCGCTCTATGATCAGGTGAAGGATCGCGTTGAACTGTATGAACTGCTCCCCGCGGGTGAGTACACGCAGAGACCGTTCGACGAAGACCTTCTGGCACAGACAACGGTGCGGGCGATCCGCACCGCCGACTCGGTTGCTGTCTATTTCGAGCAGCTCCATACCGATCGTTGGCTGAAACGCAGCAAGTCGCTGAAGCCGAGGCTGGTCCCCGTGGCGAGTTCAGGTCTGAATGTTACCTGGACCTACAGCTACGATGCAGTCGGAAACGTCGTTCAGATGGCGAAGCCCAGTGGCACGGAGGCGTTCGAATACGATCTGCTCGATCGGCTGGACGCATACACGTTGCCGGGTTCGTCGCAGGTGGTGTATGCGTACGATGCGGTCGGCAACCGCCTGAGTGAGACTCAAAGCGGCGTGACGCAAAACCACACGTACGGCACAACGGACAATCGCCTGACGAGCCAGGCCGGCAGCGCGATTGTGTACGACAGTGGCGGTAACCCGACGTCCGACCGAGGTGGCGATCGCACGTTTACCTACGATCAGGCAGGCCGGGTGCTGACAGTCACGGACAATGCCGTGCTGGTCGCCACCTACACGTACAACGCGCTGGGACAGCGGGTGCGGAAAATCGCGGGCGCCACGGACAGAGACTTCGTCTACGATCAGAGCGGTTTACTGCTTGGCGAGTACGAGAATGGGGCCGTGGTCAAAGAGTACGTGTATTTCGACGGCGTACCGCTGGCCCAGCTCGAAGGGTCCGAGACCACGTGGCTGCATGCCGACCACCTTGGCACGCCGCGTATTGGCACTGACGATACGCAGCGCATCGTCTGGCGCTGGAACAGCGACCCCTTTGGGGAGGCAGCGCCTGAGGAAGATCCCGATGGAGATTTGACAGATGTCACAGTTAACCTCAGATTTCCGGGACAGTATGCGGATGTGGAGACGGGGCAGTATTACAACTACTTCAGGACGTATGACTCGACAATTGGAAGATATACGCAGAGTGATCCGATTGGATTGCGAGGTGGTATTGGGAGGTACCTCTATGCCTACGCGAATTCGGTTAGGTTGACAGATCCTTTCGGGTTAGCCGTTATTCTAAACTTTAGTGATGGACCTGTGACATCCTCTGAGAATCGTTCAGGTGGGGGTCAGCAGGTATTTGTTATCCCGTCGGGTGACGCGTCTGGTCTCCGAGACGCCGATACCATAATCGCAAAGGACGGGACGGTCATCAAAGTACCCGACCCGGTTGTTGTGATTATTTGGGACCAGGGTTCACTGGACTCGTTCGATGAAGAGAAAGCAGATGGTCTGCCTCTTTTACCTCCTGTACCAAACCCTCTGATGCCAGAAAGCTTACGAGATAAGATCTATCCCAAGGTCATTCCCGATCCCAAAAATGAGTTTGGTGATTTCTTTTTCGGTGACAAGCCGTTTTTCTTTGAAGAATGTCGAATGTGAACGCCACGTGCCGAAAGGCTTTGATTTACGGTCTGGTCGTGTTAGCCATCACTGGTATGGACTTCTTTACGACTGTGTTTAGCTATCTACCTTATTGGTGGGTTGCTACTTCGGCGTGTGTTTTCCTAATCATTTCGTGGGCTAGTGTGAAAGGAATGCTGTTGGGTGGACTAGCGTTCGTCGCTGTGCTTTGGCTATCGATTTTACCGAATATAGAGTGGACGCTCGTCAAGAAATTCAATCGTACGTGTGATCTACGCCTGCGCACTGGAATGTTCAAATCTGAGGTTGACGAAACAATGTCATCTTTTCACAAGATAAGCGAAAACCGCGACAGGCAAACTTTTCTTCCAAAGAGAGATCTGTCTGCTGATCATTGTGTAGTTCAATACGAAAGTGATGTGGTTTCGACCGTGACAAGGTACCCAGACTAACCTTGTAGAGGACACGGACTAGTGAGAACAGCCGCAACCAAAACTTCTCCAAGGCACTGACTAGCTAACAGTGGAATTTACTTAAGGTAGTGGACTAACCCAGTTCGTTAGACGTCTCCGAGCTCACTTTGGTTTTTGCGTCCTACCGCGCGTGCAGCTTCACCGGAAGATGCTCATAACCTTTCACGAAGCTCGATTGCACACGCACCGGTTCGCCCACGACTTCGATCCGCTTGAAGCGCTTTAGAATTTCCTCCCAGACCACGCGCAGTTGCATTTCCGCCAGCCGGTTACCCATGCAGCGGTGCACGCCGAAACCGAAGGACAGATGATGGCGCGAGCTGTCGCGATCGATAATGAATTCGTTGGGTCGATCGATCGCGGTTTCGTCGCGGTTGCCGGACACGTACCACATCGCGATCTTCGCCCCGGCTGGGATCTTCTTGCCGCCAATCACCGTGTCTACGTTCGCCGTGCGGCGCATGTAGGCGAGCGGTGTCTGGTAGCGGATGATCTCCGGCACCATTCTCGGGATGAGATCCGGGTTAGCTTTCAGCTTCGCGAACTCGCCGGGGTTCTGATCCATGAACCAGACTCCGCCGGAGATCGAGTTGCGCGTGGTGTCGTTGCCGCCAACGATCAGCAGAATCAGATTGCCCAGAAACTCCATTGGGCGTTCCCGAGCCATATTCTGCGTCGCCGGATTGTTGGCGAGCATGGTGATCAGGTCGAACGCCTCGGCCGGGTCCTTGCCCGCGCGCTCGTTCCATAACCCGGTCATCGTCTCCAGGCATTCCAGCAGCGCAGCGCGGCGCTCGGCCTCCGGCGTTGTGCCGCCCTGATCCTCGCTGCTGGTTGCCATGTCAGACCAGTACGTGAGTTTGCGGCGTTCGTCGAACGGGAAGTCGAACAGCGTTGCCAGCATCTGGGTGGTAAGTTCGATGCTCACCCGGTCGACCCAGTCTACGGTTTCGCCAATGGGCAGGTCGTCTAGGATGTTCTCGACCCGCTGGCGGATCAGCGATTCGAGCTTGGCCAGGTTGCGCGGCGCTACCACGCCCTGCACCGCCTTGCGCTGTTCGTCGTGCACCGGCGGATCCATGGAGATGAAATTGGGTGTGGTGAAGTCCACCGGCCGGTCGATGAGCGTAATGCCCTGCGCGGAGGAGAACGTCTGCCAATCCCCCTCGATCTGCATGATGTCCTGGAAGCGCGTGATCGACCAGTACGGGCCAAAAAGCGGACTCTCCGCGTAGTGAACGGGATCTTCCTTACGCAGGCGTTCGAAGTAACCCCAGTGCGTGTCCGTTTGGAACAGGGTGGGATCGCTCACGTCGATTTGTTCGAGGGGCACAGACCACGGATCGGCCGTGGCAAGGTCCAGCGGGCTCGCGGTTTCGCTCATGGGTGTGATCTCCGGATTGGCGCGTGGATCAGTATATTCACAGCGCGGGTCAATCTCACCCATTCGGTTCCGTGCCGTTTGCGCGCGTTTCACGCATTGCCCTTTCGAAGCCCGCGCAACACGCCCCGCAGGTGTTTGAGTCTGTTGGCGAAGCGATCCACGAACCAGGGGGCGAGTAACCCGGCGTATTCCCGTTGTATGGACAATGGTTGGTCGAAGAAGCTTGTGCCGGTTCTGCCGCGGCATCGTTCGGCGCCGCAGTGGCACGGCCAGCTGTCGCCACCGGCGTTGTTGACGAGGTAGTCCACGGATATTTCTTCGTCCACCAATATGGTTCGGCGGGCATGCGCAGATACACCTCCTGTGTTGTCGTAGCGATAGTACGCGTTGGGATCGCAACTGTGGTTCATGTGCCGATCCGGATAGGCAACCAGTAGCGTGCGACCGTTCACCAGGGTGCAGTGGTCGGCGCGTTCCCCCGCACCGGAATTCAGAGGCGACGTCTCGGTAATCTCACGTTCGTAGGAGAGCGTACGAATGTATTCGCCGTTTCGGAAAGTCCGTAGCGCGAAGACGCCGAGTCCCTGGATTGAAGAAGGGCGCACCGCAACACTTGTGTCTCGGTCATCAGAACGGTTACTGGAAGTCATTCGACAACCCCGATTACGGCGCCGCTTTCATGCGTCCACATCTTGCCGGTCGGACTGCGCAGCACCCGTCCCGCACCCGGGACAGTCCGGCAGTTTCGGCAACCTAAACTTGCGCCATTCGGCCGCGAGCCCGTCAAAATACATCACGTGACCAACGCAAGGGTCGCCGGCGCCTGTGATGAGCTTGATGGTTTCGAGCGCTTGAAACACGCCGATCAGGCCGACCACCGGGCCGGCAATGCCATTTTCGGAACAGTTCAGGGCCGTATCGTCGCCTTCGGCGTACAGGCATTGGTAGCACGGCGAGTCCGGGCGCCGCGCGTCGAATACGGCAATCTGCCCCTCCCAGCGTATAGCGGCGCCGGAAACCAGCGGCGTTCGATACACGACGCAGGTTCGGTTCAGCTCGAAGCGGCTGTCGAAGTTGTCCGTTGCGTCCACCACCACGTCCGCGTCCTGTACCAGCGTGCGCAGCTCGTCGCCCTGCATCCGCGTGGCGATGGGTCGAATCTGCACATCGGGGTTGATCTCGGACAGTGCGTCGCGGGCGGAGTCGACTTTGAGCGCGCCAACGCGCGCGGTTGTGTGCAGTATCTGCCGTTGCAGGTTCGTCAAGTCTACGCGGTCGTCGTCAGCGAGGATCAGCGTGCCTACACCGGCGGCGGCCAGGTACAGGGCTGCCGGGCAGCCGAGCCCGCCGACGCCGATAATCGCGACGGTTGCAGAGCGCAATGCGAGCTGACCGGCCACGTCGACGTTGGGCAACATGATCTGGCGGCTGTAGCGCAGCAGTTCGTCGTCGGTGAGTGTGTCGCGTGTGCTCATGGTGTCCAGCAGGCCGCGGTAACGCGCGGCAACCTCGCAAGGTCGGTGTGGGTTTCTATCGCGTAGTAGCCGTGATCGCTGAACAGCTGGGTAATCGCATCGGCGTGGCCGCTGCCGTGTTCAATCATCAGACAACCGTCGCGTCGAAGGTATTCGCGCGCACTTTTTATGATGTGCCGCACGGCGTCCAACCCGTCTGCGCCGCCGTCGAGGGCGATAGCCGGTTCGAATGCGAGCGCGCCAACCCGCGAAAGCGCCGTCTCCACGTACGGGGGGTTCGAGACAATCAGGTCGTATTCGGCCGCCACCGGGTTGAACCACGCGCCCTGAAGAAAATCCACCGGCGCATCGTGTAGACGAGCATTCGCGGCGGCGATCTCGAGCGCGTCCTGGCTTACGTCGGTGGCGGTGACGGGTTGGCCGAGCTCCAGCGCAAGCGTAACGGCAATGCAGCCGCTGCCGGTGCCAAGTTCCAGGATGGCGGGTACCTCGGATTTCGTTTTGGTCGAACTGGCGCTTACGCGCTTGCGCACGAAGTCGATCGCGGCTTCTACCAGGTGCTCGGTTTCGGGGCGCGGGATCAGCACGGCTGGGGATACGCGGAAAGAGCGACTCCAGAACTCGCGTTCGCCACGCACGTACGCCAGCGGTTCGTCGGCGGCGATCCGCGCGGCGAGCGCATCGAGGTCTCGCTGTTCTGCATGGGACAGAATCCGGGCCGGGTGCGCAATCAGGTGGGCGCGCGAACAATCGAGTCGGTCTGCGGCGAGGCACTCCAGCGCAATTCGGGCGTCCGCGGGATCGGTGGCGGCCGCCACATGCGACTGCAACCACGCGTCGTAACGAAGCGCCGCGGTCATGTCTCGTCGCTCAGGCCGCGTAACTGATCCGCCTGGTGCTCCTGCAACAGGGGCTGCACCACCTCGTCCAGCGCGCCTTCGAGAATTTCAGGGAGCTTGTATAATGTCAAGTTGATACGATGATCGGTCAGCCGCCCCTGCGGGTAGTTGTACGTGCGGATCCGTTCGGAGCGGTCCCCGGAACCTACGAGCGAACGCCGGTTTTCGGCCACTTCGGTCTGCTGCTGCTGAAGCGCGGCATCGAGCAGCTTCGCTTTCAGCAACGCCATCGCCCGCGCCCGGTTTTTGTGTTGCGAGCGTTCGTCCTGACATTCCACGACGATCCCGCTGGGTAGGTGGGTTAAGCGCACCGCAGAGTCGGTTTTGTTGACGTGCTGGCCGCCGGCTCCGGAGGCGCGATACGTGTCTACGCGCAGATCTGCCTTGTTGATATCGACGTCATCTATGTCCTCCACCTCCGGCAGAATGGCAACGGTGCAAGCGGAGGTATGAATGCGGCCCTGCGATTCGGTTTCGGGTACGCGTTGTACGCGGTGCGTGCCGGATTCGAATTTCAGCTGGCTGTACACTTCTTTGCCTTCGATCCGCGTGATCATCTCCTTGTACCCGCCGTGTTCGCCGGGGCGCTCGTTCACGATTTCGATGCGCCAGCCCTTCGACTCCGCAAACTTGGTGTACATGCGGAACAGATCGCCGGAAAAGATCGCCGCTTCGTCGCCGCCGGTGCCGGCCCGAATCTCCAGGTAGACGTTGGCGCTGTCGTTCGGATCCTTCGGCAGCAGAAGGTGCAGCAGCGTTTGCTCCTGGGTAGCGAGGGCCTCGGTAAGCCGCAGCGCCTCGTCGTCAGCCAGCGCCCGCATTTCCGGGTCCGCATCGTCCTGCAACGCGCGCGCCTGTTCCAATTCGTCGGTGAGTTCGCGCCAGGCAGTGAACCCCGCGGTCACCGGCTCCAATTCGGCGTATTCCTTGGAGCTTGCGGCGAACTGTTCCCGGTCGGCCATCACGTCCGGGTCCGACAGCAGTCGCGACAGTTCGTCGAAACGGTCGGTGATCGCCGACAGCTTGGCCAGAATAGAAGGGGAAAGGGGCATTGGCCTCAGTCCAGTTGGTACAGAGACTTCAGGTAGTCGACCAGATCGGTACGGCCGTCCGCGGCTGCATTGCGTAGCGCTACGGTCTGGTTGTGCATCAGCTTGTTGGTGAGATTGCGGGCGAGTTGCGCCAGAGCGGCTTCCGGGTCTGCGCCGCGCTGCAACTCGGCCAACGCCTTCTGCAACTCGTCGTCGCGCCATGAATCGGCCCGGTGGCGTAGCAGGCGCAACGTTTCCTGCTGATGTTGCGCGCGTTGTTCGCGCAGAAAGCGTTCGGCGCCGGCGCGCACGAGGTCTTCGGCCGCTGCCGCTGCCTGCTCGCGCTGTTCGAGATTCTGGCGGATGATCTCCGACAGATCGTCGATCGTATAGAGGTACACATCGGGCAGGTCGCCCACCCCGGGTTCTACGTCGCGGGGCACCGCTATGTCGACCATGAAAATCGGCTTGTGTCGCCGGGCGCGCAACGCTGCTTCCACAGATCCTTTGCCGACCACCGGCAGCGAGCTGCCGGTGGATGCAATCACAATGTCGAACTCGCTCAACCGGTCGGCCACGTCTGTCAGCTGCATCGCGTCCGCCTGGAAGCGGCTGGCCAGGCGCTGCGCGTTAGCGAGCGTTCGGTTCGCGATCGCCATTTGATGCATGCCGCGCGCCGCCAGATGTTCCGCTACCTTGTGGATCGTGTCGCCGGCTCCCAGCAACAACGCCCGATTATTGCGTATGTCGGTGAAGATCTGCTGGGCCAGGGTCACGGCAGCATAGGCGACCGATACAGGGTTGCGGCCGATGTCGGTGGTGGTACGTACTTTCTTTGCGGTGTTGAGTGTTACCTGGGACAGCAGGTTCAGCTCGGGCCCGAGCGTGCCGGCGTTGCGGGCAACGTCGAACGCGGTCTTAACCTGCCCCAGTATCTCTGGCTCGCCCAGCACCTGCGAGTCGAGGCCCGCTGCCACGCGAATCGAATGATCGGCCGCTTCGCGATCCCAGTGCCGGTACGCGTGACTCGACAGTTCGCCGTTGCTCACGTTGCGGTTGTCTGCGAACCAGCCGGCTACATCGTGGAACGCATCCGGGTCCAGCGCGCAGTACAGCTCGGTGCGGTTGCAGGTGGAGACGATCGCGGCCTCCGACACGCCGCTGACCCGGTGGGTGAGGTCTGCGAGTGATGGCACCAGCGCGTCCTCGGTAAACGCGAGCCGTTCGCGCACGTCCACGGACGCGGTTCGGTAGTTGATGCCGTACGCGAGGATCGCCATTGCCGGTTCGTCTGTTGGTCAATAGTCCCTGTTCCGCAATGATAACAGACGCGTCAAACGGCCGGAATTCGGCGCTCTCTTATAAATTGCTGAAAAATATAGGATTTTTTAAGGCTAACGATTGAGAGTTGGTTCGTTTGTTACCTGGGTCACGGATCTGCTGGGTGGGCTGGCCGACAATTGCACGTTGGAGATTTGCAGACTTCTGGAGCAGTTTATGAAGTGGATCACGTTGGGACTGGGTCTGATGCTGGCGGTTGCCGGTTGCAGCGGCGGTGGTAGCGACGACCGGGAACCCGTCTCGCAGACGGGTGGTTTGACGATTACGTTCGGTGACAATCACGTGGACGGATTCGACAAGGCCATCATCACCGTAGATTCGATTACGCTGCTCGGCGCGGGCGGTCAGAGCACCTTTGCTGTGGGTGGCGACGACGAACCGGTTGTGGTGGATCTGCTGCAATTGCGCAACGTAACCGAGATGGTATTCGACGGCGAAGTCGAAGCCCACACCTACAACAAGATTCGTCTTTCGATAGCGGACCTGGAACTGCAGGTTGTGGACGATGCCGGTCAGGTGGACCCGTCCCAGACGGTTCGGCCGCGATTGCCTGCCAATGGCCGGATCGACCTGAACCCCCAGGGGCCGTTTGAAATCAGCCCCGGCGAGGACGTGGTTGTGCAGATCGACATCGATCTGGATCGCTCGATTCACATTACGGAAACCGGCAGCGGCCAGTACAACTTCCGCCCGATTGCGTTCGTGGAAGTCATCGACAACGCGCCGGGCGATCGACTGACCCGTCTGCACGGCACGATGGAAAACAAAGACGAGGCGATTCCGTCGCTCGACCTGTGCAACCTGGAACGCCTGTCGGATGACCAGGATACGCCCACGGATGACTGCATAGACGTGCACCTCGACGAAAGTCTGCTGGTAGACGCCGAAGGCGCGCCCACCGATTTTGCGGCGCTGGTTGAAGGCGAGTTTGCAACGGTGTTCGGCCGATTCCGCTTCGGCCTGGAGGCTGGAGACGAGTATTTTCAGAGTCTGGTACTCGCGGTAGGCGACGAGGACAACTTCGAACAGATCCACGGTGACGTTTCGGTTGCGTTCGACGGCACCATGTTCACGCTGGCTGACGACGAGTCTGAATCGGAAGGCGATGAAGGCAGCGTCGTCGAGGAAGAAGCGGCAGATTCTCCGGTGGTCGTGAAACCCATTGACGGTGCGGTTGTGATCGGTGAAGACGGCCTGGTCGGTTCGCTCGACTCCCTCGTGCTGGGCGCCGAGGTAGAAGCGCTTGGCCGGTTCGTTGCCGATGCGGAAGGTGAATCGTTCCATGCGTTCCTGATCTACGTTGAAGAACCGGAAGATGCGGTCGACGTCGTAGACGGTGACGTTCTCGAGGTGCTCGAAGCCGAAAGCCGAATCCGGGTAGACGAAGACGGCGTGGAAGCCTGTGTTACCTACACTGCGGAGACGGAGTTTCTGGTGGTCGACGAAACCACCGACGTTGCCGAGTTTACGGTGGGTGCCGCAGCCGATCTGGCCGTTGGCGCCGAGATCGAAGCGAAAGGCGCATTCGGTGAGGAGTGCCTTGCTGCGGAAGAGATCATCGTCGAGATCGACGGAGACGGCTCCAGCAGCTAACGCTCGGGCCTGATCGCCACACAAGCGATAACCGGCGGCTTCTGAAGCCGCCGGTTTTTTTTGGCCTGCCGCAGTGCCCGAGGGTCCCCCTGCTGGGGAACCTGTTACTCTGAGGCATGCCCTCGCAATACACCTATGACAGCCGGTCACGCCGCGCTGTTCGCCCGGTCGCACGCTACGCCGCGATATGGCTCGTGGTGAGCGCCGTGGCCTGCGCACCGATCACTCCCAGGCCATCGGCAGATGGGTTCGTGGTCCGCGGCAAGTTCTCGGCGGTAGGTGCGGGCGAGTCGATCAGCGCGCGGTTCGTCTGGGCGCAGGATGGCGACCGCTACGACATTCAGTTGTGGGGCCCGCTTGGCCAGGGCCGGGTGCACCTGGTGGGCGATCCCCGGCGTGTTGCACGTCTGGCAGCCGGCGGTGAGGAACTGGAATCGGGCGCGCCGGAGGATCTGGCCGACCGCTATCTCGGATTCCGCCTGCCGATCCCGGTACTCGCGGCCTGGCTCGCCGGTGCCCCGCATCCGGATTACCGGCATCGTGGCTCGTCCGACGCGTTCGAGCAGCTCGGCTGGCAGGTGGCGGTCATCGATCGGGTCGAAACCGCCGGTGGACGGTTGCCGCGTCGGCTGAGCGTCAACGGTGCCGGGGGGTCGCTGCAGCTCCTGGCATCCGACTGGCAATTCGCGGCGTCGCTGAGCCCGGAATCACCGCAAGCGCGGCAATAGACTCACGAAACACGCAGTCGTTTGACACCCCCAGCCGCCGCAACGAAAATAGCGCGCGCTTTTTTTGGGGTGTCGCCAAGTGGTAAGGCACCGGGTTTTGATCCCGGCATTCGCAGGTTCGAATCCTGCCACCCCAGCCAGATCAGGACACGTACGACAACGACCACCAACTGCCTCCAATCGCATCGACCCTCTGCGGCGCGCGTTCCTGTCGGAAGGCCTCCGATCGATTGCTTAAACGACTGCTCCAGCGGGCGAGAACAGGACACGAGACCGTGGCTACCAACATGATTATCTTTTCCGGTACTTCCAACCCGTCGCTCGCGCGGCGCGTCGTTACGGAGCTACGGATCGATCTCGGACGTGCAAAGGTCGACCGGTTCAGCGATGGCGAGGTTAGCGTGCAGATCGACGAGAACGTCCGCGGCAAGGATGTGTTCGTGTTGCAATCCACGTGCGCTCCTACCAACGACAATCTGATGGAATTCATGATCATGGCGGACGCGATCCGGCGGGCGTCTGCGGCACGGATCACCGGCGTAATTCCGTACTTCGGCTATTCCCGTCAGGATCGTCGTCCACGCTCCGCGCGGGTGCCGATCAGTGCGAAGGTGGTTGCCGATATGCTCGACAGCGTGGGTATTGATCGCATCATGACCGTGGATCTGCACGCAGATCAGATCCAGGGTTTTTTCGATATGCCGGTCGACAACGTGTACGGCTCGCCGGTACTCACCGAGCATATGGCGGCCAGCAACTACAAACGGCCGATCGTAGTCTCGCCGGACGTCGGCGGCGTGGTGCGTGCGCGGGCGATCGCGAAGAGCGTCAACGACCTGGAACTCGCCATCATCGACAAGCGGCGGCCGCAGGCGAACGAGTCCAAGGTGATGCACGTGATTGGCGATGTAAGGGACAAGACCTGCATTCTGGTCGACGACATTGTCGACACGGCTGGTACGCTCTGCGCGGCGGCTATCGCGCTTAAGAACGAAGGCGCAGTCGGTGTCGTTGCGTACATTACCCACCCGGTTTTCTCTGGCCCGGCGATCGACCGCATCAACGAATCGGAAATCGATGAGTTGATTGTTACCGACACCATCCCGCTCAGCGAAGCGGCAGCCGGGTGTCCGAAGATTAAGCAGCTCAGCCTGGATCGTGTATTGGCCGAAGCGATTCGCCGGGTGAGTAACGAAGAATCCATAAGCGCAATGTTCCACTAACGGGAGCGTTGCGCGCCCACATGCGTTGCCGTTTGGTCGCGATCGGCAGCGTGTTTTCAACGACAACGGAGTATTGATGATGTCGCAAATGATCGAACTGAATGCTGAGGTTCGCACGGAGGTAGGGAAGGGTGCGAGCCGCCGCCTACGCCGTTTGGCGGACAAGGTGCCGGGAATTCTCTATGGCGCGGAACGGGACGCCGAACTGCTGATGCTGGACGCCAACGCGTTGTCCAAGGCCATGCAGCAGGAAACGTTTTTCTCGCAGGTGCTCAGCATCAAGCTGGGCGGTGAAGCGCAGCGCGCGGTGCTCAGGGATTTGCAACGACATCCGGCCACAGACCGGGTATTGCATGTGGACTTTCTGAGAATCAGCGAGGACAAGGAACTGCACATCAATGTGCCGTTGCACTTCCTCAACGAAGAAACCTGCGTGGGCGTGAAAATGGGTGGTGGCCGGATCACGCACAATATGATTGAAGTGGAGATCGCGGCGTTACCGGCGAATCTGCCGGAGTTCATCGAGGTCGACATGCAGGACGTGGACATCAACGATGTGATTCACCTCAGCGATCTGACGCTGCCCGAAGGCGTGCAACTGGTGGCGCTTATGTATGGCGACGAACGCGATCTCAATGTTGTCAGCGTACTGCCGCCACGAGGTGGTGCTGACGAGGAAGAGGGCGAAGAAGTGTCTGCGGAAGAAGGCGATACGGCCGATGCGGATGCCGGGGACGATGCCGGCGACGACGCGTCCGAAGACTGACCTTGCGCGCCGCAGCATACGCGGCGCCAACGGATCTTCTTCATTGTGACCATTCGACTGATCGTGGGATTGGGTAATCCCGGCGAAAGCTACGCGTCCACGCGGCACAACGTGGGCGCTGCATTCGTTCGCGCGTTGGCGCACCGTTTCGACGTTCCGTTGAAGGACGAGCGCAAGTTTCGGGGTGAGCTGGGCCGCGGTCCCGTGGCCGGCCGGGACGTGCGCTTGCTCGTACCGTCCACGTGGATGAACGAGTCGGGCCTGTCGGTTGGCGCTGTGGTCGGGTTTTTCAAGTTGCCCGTAGACGACGTACTGGTGGCGTATGACGAGATGGCGTTCGAGCCGGGGGTCGTGCGCTTGAAGACCGGCGGCGGCGACAACGGCCACAACGGTATCCGCAGCGTGGTCCAGTCGCTGGGTGGCGATCGCAATTTCCACCGGTTGCGCATTGGCGTCGGGCACCCCGGCGACAAGGCGGCGGTTACCCGTTACCTCACGAGCGTGACCATGCCGCGAGCTGAACGCGAGCGCGTAGAGGACGGTACCTGGTTCAGCGAAGCGCTGCTGGCGGACCTGCTGGCGGGAGACCTGCAGCGCGCAATGAACGTAATGCACGCGCAAGGAGACGGCGATGGGGTTTAACTGCGGCATCGTGGGTCTGCCGAACGTTGGCAAATCGACGCTCTTCAACGCGCTGACGCGTGCGGGTATAGATGCCGAAAACTTTCCGTTCTGTACCATCGAACCGAACACCGGCGTGGTCCCAGTGCCGGACCCCCGATTGGAGCGCATCGCAGCAATCGTTGAGCCGCATAAAGTGATTCCGTCGACGATGGAGTTCGTTGACATCGCCGGACTGGTTGCCGGCGCGCACGACGGCGAAGGGCTTGGTAATCAGTTTCTGGCGCACATTCGTGAGACGCACGCAATTGCGCATGTGGTGCGATGTTTCGAAGACGAAAACGTGGTGCACGTAACGGGTCGTGTGTCGCCGATTGACGACATCGAAGTGATCGACACGGAGCTTGCGCTTGCCGATCTGGCAACCCTCGACCGGGTGCACGATCGTAATCGGCGGCTCGCAAACTCCGGCGACAAAGACGCGAAATCGCTGCTCGGTCTGCTGGACCGGGTGCGCGACGCGCTCGATGCGGTCCGGCCGGTCCGATCGGTGGACCTGTCCGAGAACGAGCAGGCGCTGCTGCAGCCGTATCACTTCATCACCGCAAAGCCGGTGCTGTACATCGCGAACGTGGCGGAAGACGGATTCGAGGACAATCCGCTGCTCGAAAGCGTGCGGTCGCTGGCGCACACGCAGAACGCGGAAGTTGTACCGATCTGCAACAAGGTGGAAGCAGAAATTGCGGAGCTCGACGACGACGAGCGCCAGGAGTTTCTGGACGCGATGGGGATCGACGAGCCCGGACTGAATCGGGTGATCCGCGCCGGATACGGTCTGTTGGGATTGCACCACTACTTCACCGCGGGCCCCAAGGAAGCGCGTGCGTGGACGGTCCCGATCGGCACGCGGGCACCGCGCGCTGCCGCGGCGATTCACACGGATTTCGAACGCGGTTTCATTCGTGCCGAAGTGGTGTCCTACGACGACTTCGTGGCGCATGGCGGCGAGCAGGGCGCGAAGGATGCGGGACGCTGGCGCCTCGAAGGCAAAGAGTACGTCGTGCAGGATGGCGACGTAGTGCACTTCCGGTTCAACGTTTAACCCACCGCGCTTACCTGATGTGGCCGCGGCGCCGCGTCAGCGTCGCAGAAGCAGTAGCCAACGGCCAATGTTCACCACGTCGGCCAGCGCGCCGGCAAAGTATGTCAGCGCGGCGGCACCCAGTATCTGTCTTGCCGGGCCAACCTGATCCTGCGAGATGTACTTGCCGTCAGTCAGCATCACCAGAGCTTTGTTGTAGCTTGCGTCCCATTCCTCGGGTAGCACAATCAGATAAGTGAGTGCACCGGCGATCTGCAGCACGATGCTCACGACAACCAACGCGATTAGCGCGCTTGGCGTTCGGAAAATCAGAAGCAGAAAGGGCGCCGCGGCAATCAGGTAAACGCCGGCTTTCTTCAGCCGGATTGCGATCGGCAGATAGCGCCGCCGCAGATCGAAGATCGGTTCACCCCGGATGCATTGGATGGCGTGGCCTACTTCGTGCGCAGCGACGCACAACGCGGTCAGGGATCGGCCAGAAAAGTTTGCCGGGCTCAAGCGGACCGCACGCGCGATTGGGTCGAAGTGGTCGCCGTGGGCTTGCGCCTGTTCGACCCGCACATCCGGCAGTTCAAAGCGCTTTATCAGATGGCCGGCGAATTCCGCACCGGTCCCCGGAATCGTGGCCAGCGGTTCGCCATGCCGTCGCATTACGAAGCGGATCCACAACTGTGGCAGCAACGACAGCAAGACCAGGATTGCGGTGAGAACGACGAACAGCATGCGGCGGCGTTAGTCCGCTATCACGCGGGCTGCGTCCAGGCGTTGGAATGCGGTCGCGGCGCCGGCAACACATCCGAACGCCAGCAGCGTGAGCACGCCGGCGACCGCCGCTACGACCGTGACGGCTCCGCCCCCGAGCGAGCGGGCAATCAGCGTGGCGGCCAGCGTCGCAGCGCTGATCGCGAGCGCCAGCACGAAACTTTTCGCGACGAACTCGAGCAACGTACGACCAAAGAAATCGAAATCCACGCGACCCACGGGTACCTGTTTTGTTGGAAACAGCAGAAACAGAAGGTTCTCGAATGCGAAAAGCAGGGCGTTCAGCGGCGGGATGAAAAGCAGCGTTACCAGAAGCCACAAGCGCGTTGCGGTGTCCGCGAACGCGGCGGTGGACAGTACCAGAGCGGTCTCGATCACAGACGCTGCCAGCACCGGTGCCAGTATTTGACCTGTTGCGACGGCCATTGGCCGCAGCGGCAGCGCTTTCCACGTAGTCAGGTGCGCCATGTCTGCACGAAAGTCGAACACCAGCGTGCGCGGGATGACGAAGACGGCAAAAAAGAAGATCAACCCGGCCGCGGTCCAGACCGCATCGGTACCGCCGCCCCCGGTTAGATAGGAGGCGAGGATTGGCCCGGCGGCGAGCGCCATCGCGGTGAAGCTAACAACCGATTTACGCGAACCTCGCCACAGACTCACGAGCTGACGCCACACAACGGGACCGATGCCTGCGAGATAGCGCGGGCTGGACACCGAACGCGCAGTCATTGCGTGAGCGCCCCAGGTGCCGGACCGCCGTATTGTCGCCCAGCGGGCGTGAGCGTGTTCGCTCGCGTTTACCGTGTGCTCCTGCACGCGGGGGAACGCGTGCACGATCCAGACGAACAGCGCGCTATTGATTGCCAACGCCCAACTTGCGCTCCACATAAAGGACTGCTCGGGTGAGAAGAGTTCAGCGAACACGTTGAGCGGCGCGAACAGCACGCGACCGGAGGGCGTGGATGGCCACGCGAGTACGGTTGCAAGTTCGCCACCCTCCCGGAAGCCGACGGCAACAACGACGGCGCTAAAAAGCACTAACAGCGCGATCGCGGTGGCACGCTGCCGTGAGGCGAACGCAGCCCAGCGGCGGCTCGCCAGATTCGCACTCACGGAAACGAGTTGAACGAACAGAAGCGTCAACAATGTGCCGGTAAACAACTGCGAGGTAGGTAAATCTGGATCGCGCGGGAACACCAGCGCAAGTATCAGTGCGCTCAACGCTGCGCCGGTCAGGTAGAACGCAAACTTGTACACCACCAGACTCCACACGGGCAGTGGCGCGGTGAACAGTAGGTTGAGTTCCGCCGGATTGAAGTAGAGTGCCGGACCGCTGCTGGTTAGCAACGTAATCACGATGGCGGCGAACAACAGCCACGGCAGGTACGTTGAAAGACCGGCGCGCATCGCGCCGGGTTCCGCCAAACCGACGTTCTCCCACAACAGGGTGTCGGGTTGCCACAGCAACGCCGCAAACGCAGCGACGGAGACGCTCAGGTAAAGAAGACCACGCGGGGTACGCATCTCGCGCAGCCGCAAACGCGTTGCACCGCGCGCCCGATACCAGGCCAACGTGGCGAGTGCTGGCATTGGACGCGTAAGCGAGGTCACGGCGGCGCATCCTCGTCGTCGTGCGTAATCGAGAAGAACAGTTGCTCCAGACCGCGGCTGCCAGATCCGTCGTGCACCGCCGACGCAATCTCCTCGGTGTTCGCAAACATCTCGGCTCGACCTTTGTGCAGCACGAGCACATGCGTGCACAGATCCTCTACCAGACCCAGCAGGTGCGAACTGACCATCACCGCCGCGCCCGCCTCGGTGCGTCGGTTGATCGACGCCTGAATTGCTCGAATACCCTTCGGGTCCAAACCCGTGAGCGGTTCGTCGAACAGCACCACGCGCGGGTCGTGCAGGTACGCACAGCTGATCGCCACCTTCTGACGCATGCCGCGCGACAGGTGGTGAGCGAGTGCGTCGCGCCGGGATACCAGGTCGAATTCCTGCAGGAGTGCATCGGCTTTACGTTGCCAGTCGTCAACCCGGTAGGCGCTGGCGGCAAACGCAAGGTGCTCCCAGACGGTGAGGTTGTCGAAAAGGCGCGGATCGTCGGGCACATAGCCGAGGCGCTGTTTGGCTTGCAGCGCATTGGTTGCAACGTCGCAGCCGGCCACGTCGATCATGCCCGGCGCACAGGGAAGTATTCCGGCGATCGTGCGCATCGTGGTGGTCTTCCCTGCACCGTTCGGCCCGACCAGTCCCAGTATCTGACCAGGCTCGAGCGCGAAGGTTAGCTCGTGGACCGCAACGAAGTCGCCGTACGCTTTGCGCAGACCCGTCACGTTCAATACGTTTGCTCGGGCCGGATGGTTCACGGCGCGCGCACCAGATTCGCTTTCAGGCGAACACGCGGCCACCCAAACGCGAGAAAGCGTGCGGGAAGGTTGCGCAAGCCGGGAACGCGGCGTGCCAGGCGAACCGGTAGCGGCAACCGAAACGGTTTGTTTTGTAGAGCGCGCGAGACGATACGTTCCTGAATCAGGCTCTGCAGGCGTTGCGCGCGGCGCACGGCCGGCAACCGTTCGTCCTGCACGTCGGCGAGCATAGTGTCGGCTACCACTCCACCGGTGCGCAGGTGTTCGGCTAGGCGATTGGCACAGACGACCGCGTCGGCTATCGCGACGTTGATGCCGAGGCCGCCAACCGGAGACATCACGTGTGCGGCGTCGCCGATCAGCAGCAGACCCGGGCGCCACCAGCGCGGCAGACAATCCGCCGCAATCGCGAGCACATGCATCTGATCCCAGTCGGTCAGCTGATCCAACCTGTCCGCGAGCCACGGGACGATCGAGCCAATGGAGTCGCGAAAGTCGTCGATACCGCGATCGCGAACCTGTTGGTAGTCGCCTTTCGGAAACACGTAGCCCAGTTGCCACTCGCCGGCCCTCGGCAGCATCACGATCATACGTCCGTGATCCGTGTAGAAACCGCCGTCATCGGGGTCAGATTCGCGTCTTGGCAGGCGAAACCAGCACACGTCCATAGGCGGCTCGCTGGATTGTGCCTCCAGGCCGGCGAAGCGGCGCATGCGTGAGAATCGCCCGTCGGCGGCAATCACCAGCCGCGCGCGGAGTTCGCGTTCCTGATCGGAGTCGCGATAGCGCACTCCCGCGATTCGGTCACCGTCGTGAATCAGTCCGACCACCGGCGACCGCAGCAGGCAGCGGTAGTTGGCGTGTGCACTCGCGTGTTCGTGCAGAAAGTCGAGAAACCGGGACTGCGGCATGATCGCAATGTAGGGAAAGCGGGTGGGCAGTTTCGAGAAATCCACCAACTGAATCGTCCGGCCGCGGGTGTGCATCGTGGCCTGGTGCAATCGACCGTGCTCAATCTGGAGTAGCGCATCGGCCAGCCCGAGCTGATCCAATACCTCCAGCGTGGACGCGTGCACGGTGTCGCCGCGAAAATCGCGATCGAAGTCGGGGTGCATTTCCAGCACACGAACGGACACGCCGTGTCGAGCCAGCAGCAGTGCCAGGATCATTCCTGCAGGACCCGCGCCCACGACGCAGCAATCGATCTCGGGTTCCGGCGCGGTTGGCATACCGGCGATGGTACCATCCGCGCTTTCAGCCAACGAATGGACGGGATATACATGCACAAGACAACCAGCCTCTTTGCGGGATTGCTTTTGTCGATTCCTGCGTACGCCGATCTGGAGGAAGCGATGCCCGCTGTCCTCGACAACCCGATTCGTACCGAAGAGGAACGGGCGCGCGACGCGAATCGACAGCCGCTGGAGACGCTCCAGTTTCTGCGGTTCCGGCAGGATATGCGGGTACTGGAGCTTATCCCCGGCGGCGGCTGGTACACGAAGATTCTCGCGCCGCTCCTCCGCGAGGACGGCAAGCTGTTCGTATCGCTCGGCACCGATCGGATCGAAGAGTCGCTCCTGAAAGAGCCGGGCTTCGACAAGGTGGAAGTGATACCGGCGGAAGGCGAGTTCGAGCGCGTCGATGGGTTTGTTCAGGGCGTGTCGTTCACCGCCAAGAACATGGATATGGTTCTCACCTTTCGAAATCTGCACAACTTTACCAAGGCCGGACGGCGCGCGTTGAACGAAGCGGCCTTCGCGGCGCTGAAACCCGGCGGGTTGTACGGTGTGGTCGATCACACGCGCCGGCACATGCAGGCCAACGACGGCGAGAACCGCCGGCGCGCGGACCCGGTGCTGATGATCAAGGAAATTCAGGAAGCCGGTTTCCGTTTCGTCGACTTCTCGGACCTGCACTATCGCCTGGATGACGAATTGCGTTACGAGGTTGGGCGGCGATCCGTGGCGGGCAACACAGACCGGTTCACGTTGCTGTTCGAGAAGCCGGGCAAACGCCGTTAGGCGGAGTCCGTACGCCGTTGCCTGGCGGTGTCCTTGTCGCGGTCGAAGCTTCGGCGCAGCTTGCCGATCTCGTCCGCTGCCAGACCCTCCACGCGCATGAAGTCACGCTGCCAGGCCGGGTCGTCAGACCAGCGCTCTGGATTTGCAGCGAATACGGGACCCGACGCTACGCGCAGCAGTTGGAGCGCCCGGCGTACGACATTGGTCTGCGACACCGCGTCGTGCGGTTTGCCGGCGGAGTGGCCGAGCGGAAAGTCGCTCCATAGGTATCTGGGTACGCCGGCGCCCGAGACAATGTCTCGGGCGCAACCGGCAATCACGGTCGCGATGCCGTTTGCCTCCAGATGACGCGCGATCAGACTCACGGTCTGATGGCACACCGGTCACGTAGTTACGAGTAACGTGGCGTTGGCGCCGAGATCTTTGCAGGCAGCGAGCGCGGCCGGTGCGTCCACCTCCTTAGTGCGGCGCTGGCTGCGGTTGGTGGGGACGCCGATCAGTTCCGCGGCGAGTCGATCGAAATCGCCCAACCGGCGCGCCGCGTCGAGCGCGCGCAGCGGCAGCCAGGTATTCGGGTCGTCCGCCCGACAGTGGGTGCGGTCATAGCCGATGTGCGAGATTCGGAGATCCGGGGCGGGCTCGCAGGCCACGCGGTAGACGTCGAAGAACTTCGCGCCGGCATTGTACGCTGCGCCCGGTCCCTGATCGCCGCGTTCCGGCTGATACGGCGCCGCCGTGGTGATCAGCGCGAGTTCCAGAGGGGCGTCGGGTTCGACGCGGTGGAATGGAATGTCGGCATTGGCCGCCCATTGATACGCATCGAAACCAAGCGCGGCGTAGTACGCGCGGGTTCGGGGAATGTAGTCGATCATCCGTTCATCCGCGATGCGTTGGTTGCTGGTTGTTCTTCGTAGGAACGTTCTGAAGCCCCAATTGGCTTAACCGGTGGCGGCGGTTGTTGAGATCAAATCACGACATACGGCGCGATTTCAGAGCGCTATTGTAGGCCCTATTTGCGTGAGCGTACTGGATCAGCCAAGCCGGAGAATTTCTTTCTCGGGAGAGCTAGAGCCCGAAGTTCACGCGGAGCGTGGCCCCAATTAACCGTGGATCGTTCAGTATGTAATGCCGCCCGCCGGCAAGTCGATTGCGTGCCGTGTGGCTGGTGTTGACGTTGACTTCATCAGTGAGATTGCGCGCCCAGGCTTTAATTGACCAGCGACCGTTTGCTGCCTCGTATGCTAGTGACACGTTGTGCTGGTGCCACCGGTCAATACGGTCGCCCGGCGTGTTGTTGACGCGTGCAAAGCTAGCGCTTTGCCGATAGTAGTCCCATCGGGCGAGGACCGTGCCGTGATTCAGGAACCAGCTGTAGGATAGGCCGATGTTCAATGAGTGCTCTGGCGCATTGGGCAACTCATTGCCGCCGAGGTCCTGCAGAAGCCCGTCGGATGTCTCAACCCCGAAAAAGTCGAGAAGTGCCCTGGAGAATAGCGCGGGAATTCCGTCCGGATAAACGGTGTTAGGGGCCGGATTGGCAAGACCAACTGCCACTGCCAAGTCCACAAACGGCAGAACGTCGGTCCGTGGCGCCACATAAAGCCCACGCCCATCGTCTCGCAACAGCACATACTCCTGATTACCCTGCAGTAGATCGGACTGGTCAGCGCCAAGAGCGCTGTCCATCTTGGTGTGTAGCCAACTGTACGCCAAATGTACCTGCGCACCTTCGAGAAACTCTGGCTGCCATAGAAACTCCAGCTCAGCCCCCCAAGCCTCACCATTGAGATTGCGCACAGCGTCATCGACGCTGGGCGTAACCGAGTCGAGCTGCAAATCGGAGTAGTCGTTCCAAAACAGCGCTACGTTGGCGACAATTAGACGGTTGGCCAACTTGTTTTTTGCGCCAACTTCAATGGTGTTCACTGTTTCCTCATCGGCGCCGGGGCCGCCAGTTTCCCCCCCAAGGCTGCCGGGTTTATAGCCGCGTGAATATTGAGCGTAGATCATGTGGTCTGGTGATGGCGTCCAGCTTGCGCCTAACCGCGCCGTGAAATCCTCCGATGTCTTCCGGATGGGGGCGCCGGTTAGCAGTCGTTCTTCGTTGATGCCCCAGGCCACCGGAACCCGCTGAAAGGCCTGCAGACGCTGCGCCTCGGTGGTAGCGGACAGGATCGCCTCGGTGGCGTCGTAAAAATCAGCCAAAGCCAACTGTTCGGAGGTTGGGGCCGCTTCTTCGAAGAACCACCTGCGTAGCTCCGCGCGAATAAACTGCGGTTGTGCAGATCCTTCCGTGATGTCCACGCCCTGAATAAAGCTCTGGGGCCGCTCTTCAATCCGCTGCGCATCGTTGTTGTAACGTAGTCCTGCTGTAAGCTTCAGGCTATCTGTAGCCTGCCAGTAGATCTCTCCGAATGCCGAATAGGTTTCAAATTCGTAACTCTTTAGTCCTGTACTGTCAAACCCCGGAATAAACGGCCAAGGGAACCCGGCTAATGGGGAACCGACCAGTGAGAGCTGGCTCTGCACATTGTTGATTGTCAAATAGTCCGCGGCACGGTCTCTATTGAGGTGGTTGGCACCGCCCATGAAGTTTAGTCGGCCATCCCACTGGCTATGCAAGCGGATTTCTAGCGCCGTTTGTTCTATGGCTTCTTGTATCGAGTCGTAGCTGAATTGGCGCGTCTGATCAGCGGGCCAGATGCAACCGCCACGTACTCCCGCGGTTCCGTCGTTAAGGTTGCACTGCGTGCTGGTGTATATCCCACCAATGCCGAACGGCTGCGATGCTGTGGGCCACAGACCGTCCGGAACAGCGGGCGTATTGGCGAATGTGTAACCCACATCCAGTCGATCGTCTTGTTGGGACAAAAGCTTCCCATCGAAGTAGCCGCCAGCAAACGCAAGTGTATAGCGCTCAGTTTCCCACTCGAGGGAGATGGCGGCGAAATCCTGATTGCGCTTGTAGATCGGTTCGAAATCTGTGTGCTGGTGGCGAAAATCCGCATCGGGCCGCGGAAAATCAAATGACAATCCAGTGCTCGCGTCCCGCGCACCGGGATCGCGAGCTCCTAGATCGGCGGCGATGAACCCCTCGGTAAATGCGTGGGGGTGGGGCGTGTCGAAGCCGGTTTCTCCAAGAATACAACCAACCGTCGGCAGCGGGTTTTGCCTGCAAACCAGTGCGTGGTTGCGCAGTCGGTCGTCATCTTCGGTGAAATGGCTGTACAAGAGGGTTAAGCTCAGGTTGTCCTTGATCCACCACTTACCGGTGACCCTGGTGGACCACAGGTCTCGACCATCGAGGTCGTCGTCCACACTTTCAATCTGTCCTGCTGCTAGATTCTCAGTGAATCCTTCGCGCTTTAAACCCATAGCGGCAACACGGACGGCAACGCGATCACTGAGTGGCAGATTCAACACGCCCTTGAGCCGACGATGCTCAAAGTCACCGTACTCGATTTCGAGGAAGCCGTTCGTAGATTCCGTGCTCGGTTGTTTGCTGATGATATTGATGCTGCCGCCCGTAGCGTTGCGGCCATAGAGAGTGCCTTGCGGGCCGCGCATGACCTCTAGGCGCTCCAGGTCCAACACGTCAAAGCGCCATTCTGCTGGGATGGGGACGCCATTTAGATGCACCGAAACCCCGTCTTCCGCCGTTCGGTCGGTCACCTGGCGACCAACTCCGCGAATTATGAATCTACCTCGACCAAAAGTTTGGTCCGCGTACCCAACGTTGGGCACATTGAGCTGCAGATCTGCCAATCCCACGATCTGGCGGTCCTCGATCATGGTGTCATTGAAGGCACTCGCCGCGATGGGAACTTGTTGCAGGTTCTCCTCCACGCGTTGCGCGGTGACGATCAACTCTTCAATCACCCCGCGATCGCTCGCTAATGCTGCAACGGAGCAGACAAGAAAGATTGCCGCTATTGGGATCGTGCTAAGCATCCCGTAACTTGACGTGGTCGCCAGTAGCTCGCAACGCTTTGTCGTTGCATAAGCCACCGTATGTTGGACGGTTTCGCGACCCATTGTCGGTCCTCATCTACCTAGTTCCGGAGTAGTCAACACTACGAAGGATGACGGCTAGAGACTTTTGGATTGGCTGACGGAAATCTTTGTTTGTGATTTCATTACCTAATCAAAGAGTTACGGCATCCTCGGTGTGACTTGCACAGGTTGTTCGCGTGCGCACTGCGCGGCGCCTCGTCGGATAATCGCACACTGAGGCGCGCTTCACGGCCTCCCAGATCGCACCTATTGAGCAGAAGACTATACGAGGAGAGAAAGCAGCGCGAATGGCTTCTCGGAGTGACAAAGGCACCTGCCCCAACCCGAACGACTGTCTGTTTTGGGGTGGATTCTAGAAAAAGGCGAGCTTTCAGTGCCCTGGCTAGACTGGATCCCGGTGCTGACATGCCAACTGGAGTACGGACAATCTCGGGAGGTGGTTTCAGATCTTTATCTATGGACAATCGGCTGGCGTTGGGTTCCCGCCGTTCGAGTCACGGTAGCCGAAGCGGCGGCCTTCGACCACTGCTCATTCCCGCTCAAAACGCCTTGAGGTTCGGAGGATGGTTACGTACCCTCGCGAAAATCGTCGGTGGAGGCGCTTCGTGTCTGACAGCTCTCAGGAAGCTAGCGAAAACAGACTGCCATTGCTGTGGCTGCAGACATCGGTATTCGCGATCACCGGGCTGATCGCTGTGATCGGCGTTCCCTGGTATGCGCTAGCGGTAGGCTTCTCCGCGTCGGCCTGGATCGCATTCGCGGTATTTACGATTGCGACAGGCCTGTCGGTAACCGCTGGCTATCATCGGCTGTGGGCGCACAATGCGTACAAGGCGCATCCGGTCTGGCGGGTGGTGCTGGCGTTACTCGGCGCAGCCACCGTCCAGAACAGCATATTGAGCTGGTGCACGGGGCACCGGCGGCATCATCAGCACGTAGACGACAACGACCGCGACCCCTACAGCGCTAGCCGCGGGCTGTGGTTCTCACATATTGGATGGATGCTGCGCGACTACCCGAGCGGCGCCGAGGATTTCGGTAACGTGCGGGATCTGGAGCGCGATCCCATCGTCGTGTGGCAGCATCGGCACTACCTGCCGCTCGTGTTGATCATGAACTTCGCGCCGCCGTTGGTGGTGGGCGTGATTACCGGCGAGATTGTCGCCAACCTGCTGCTGATGGGTGTGGCCCGATTGGTCGTTACCCACCACACGACGTTTTTCATCAATTCGCTCGCCCACTATTGGGGCCGTCGGCCCTATACGGAAGGCAACAGCGCGCGGGACAACGGTCTGCTCGCGATGGTGACGTACGGCGAGGGTTACCATAACTATCACCACAAGTTTCAGACCGACTACCGTAACGGTGTGCGCTGGTGGCAGTTCGACCCCACCAAGTGGCTGATCTGGCTGGGCTCGCGCGTCGGCCTCACGAGCGATCTCCGGCGTGTACCGGAAATGCGCATCCGCGAAGCGGAGCTAGAGATGCAGTTCAAGCGTACCGAATCCAAGATTGAAGTTGCCGCACCTTCGGTTGCGGAACATTACCGCGCCGTTCTGGAAGAGGAATACAAGGAGTTTGCAGAGAATCTGAAGGAGTGGCGTGCGTTGCGCGAACAACAGCTGTCGCGGCAGCGCGACAAGTTAGCCGTTGCCCGCGACGAGCTGCACGCAACCCTCAACGCGCAGATGCGCGACCTGGAATCCGCGCTGCGTCGTCAGCTGCGCCGACTGCAGGCGCTGGCAGCTCAGGCCGCGTCCGGAGCGGTCGCTACTTCAGCGTAAAAAAGTCTGCGCGCGGTGTGAACGTTTCGTCGTAGACGGGTTCCTTGTAGTCACACCGGTACTTATTGTTGTCGGCGCCGGCCAGCCCGATATCTCCGAGCATGGTGCGCATGTTCAGATAGTTTTCGTGTTCGAAATGTGCGGCGAGCGACGCCTCGTCCTGCCAAAGTTCGTACACCGCAATCCGTCCTGCAACGCAGGGGTCCGGGGAAAACACGTAGGCCAGGCATCCGGGCTCGTTGTCGCGGGTTGCCTGTTGTAGCGGTGTCGCGCGTTCTATCGCTTCGTCGATCCGACTCGGATCTGCCAGGTCGATTGTGCCTGCAATGATGATCATGTTGTCCCCCAGTGTGTTCTCGATTTGTGGTGTGGAATCATTTTGATTATGTTGGCAAAGAGGTGGTTTACTTGCGCACGACCTCCACCGGCAGGTCTGCGATGCCGCGGATGAAGTTGTTCGGTACCCGCTTTACGTCCCCTACCACTTGAATCCATTCGAATCGGTCCAGAATCTCTTCCCAAAGCACCCGTAGTTGCATCTCTGCCAGCCGATTCCCCATGCAGCGGTGAATTCCGAAGCCGAACGAAACGTGCTGCCGCGCGTTCTTGCGGTTTACCAGAAGTTTATCGGCGTCGGGGAAAACGCTTTCGTCGCGGTTGCCGGACAGGTACCACATCACCACTTTGTCGCCTTTGCGGATGGTCTGTCCACGCAACTCGACGTCTCTCACTGCTGTCCGCCGCATGTGGATTACCGGTGATTGCCAGCGAATCATCTCGGCGACCATGTTCGGGACCAGCTCCGGCTGGTCGCGCACCAGCGTATACTGGTCCGGATATCGATTCAGCGCCAGTACGCCGCCACTGATCGAGTTGCGGGTAGTGTCGTTGCCGCCCACGATCAACAACATGATGTTGCCGAGGAACTCGCTGGGCCTCGACAACATGTCGCGCGTTGATTCGCCGTGCGCAAGCATGGAAATCAGATCGTGTCCCGGTTCGCCGGCGGCGCGTTCGTGCCACAGCTGCGTGAATGCCTCGACGCAGCCAGCCAGTTCAGCAGCCCGCTGTTCCGCCGGCATCCCCGCGTCACCCATGATCTGTGGTGATGCAGTCGTAACGTCCGACCAGTGCACGAGTTTGCGGCGGTCTTCGTATGGAAAGTCGAACAACGTTGCCAGCATGCGCGCAGTGAGCTCGATGGAAACACGATCGACCCAATTGAATGGTTCGCCCACCGGGAGGTTTTCCAGGATGTCGACGACGCGTTCCCGGATCAGCGGCTCCAGCCGGGCCAGATTTGCGGGTGCGACGGCGGGCGTCACGGTCCGGCGCTGGTCGTCGTGTTTAGGCGGATCCATCGAGATGAAGTTGTCCAATGCCACTTCCGGTTCCAGATCGGGATCGGCGATGGAAATGCCGCCGACTTCCGACGAGAAGTCCTGATGGTTGACGTCTACCTTTTTGATATCGTCGTGCCGGGTGACGGACCAGTAGGGACCGCTGTCGCTATGAGCGCAGAAATGCACCGGGGCATCGCGCCTCAGACGCTCGAAGTAAGGTCCCTGCGTGTCATTGCCGAATCGCGTGGGATCGCTGACGTCGATGCGGTCGAGGGGGATGTCCCACGCATCGACCCCGTCGACAGTTGCCGTGTTGGTCACGTTTGCTTCGCTCATGGTTCTCCCTGATTGCCTCCCGAGAGGCTCACCACGCAGTATACCCGGTTGGCCTCGGTCGTTTAGAAAACGCCCGCGTTCGGCATGTAGCGTTTGCGGTCGCGTACGTCGAATCGAATCCGCAGGCTTTCCAGACCTCTGAGAAAGCTGCTGGGAACGTGTGCGAATGGGTCGTCGGCGTCTGCGAGGGTTATGTTGTCCAGGCGATGCAGCAGGATCGTGAAGGTCGAGAACATCTCCTGGCGGGCGAGCGCGGCGCCGGGACAGTGGTGCGGACCGGAACCGAACGCAAGATGCGCGCCCGGCTTGGCGCGGCAGATGTCGAACGCTTCGCCGTCGTCGAATACGTTTTCATCCCGATTGGCAGATGCGTAGCCGACGGCGATGTTCGCACATTTGGGTATGTGCACACCCCCCAACTCTGTGTCTTGCGTTGTAACCCGCCACAGATGCAGTACCGGGGTTTCGTAGCGCAGCGATTCCTCGATGAAGTTGCGCAAGCGATCGGGTTGTTCCCTCAACAGCTGCATCTGCTGCGGATGGCGCAGCAACAACATCAGCGCTGAGCCGATTGCGTTGGTCGTGGTTTCGTTGCCGCCGGTGAGCAACTGATCCAACAGATCCTGCAGTTCGTGCATTGTAAGTTCCCGGGGTTCACCGCCCGGTTCGTCGACCACGCGCGCGTGCGCGAGGTCGCTGATGATATCGTCGCGGGGTTCTTTGCGGCGCGCCTCGAGTACGCTTGCAAAGAACTGCTGCGCCTGTACTACAAGGCGGCCGCATTCTTCCGCTTCCGCGTCGTTCACGAAGCCCCCGCCGGGGGCCAACATCGCGTCGGACCACACTTTCAGGTCGCCAATCTTGGTGCGCGGCACGCCGAGCTGGTCCGCGATTACGGTGCAGGGCAGGGGAATGGCGAATTCACTTACGAAGTCGCATTCGCCCCGGTCGATGAATGCATCGATCAGGTCGTTGACGATGGTCTCTATATACTCGGTCATTGTGCGTACGCGCCGCACCGTGAATGCGTGGTCGATCAGCTTACGGTATTTCGAATGCACGGGCGGATCGGTGCGCTGCAGCGTCGACACGCGCGCCCAGCCATGCTCGGCCTTGTACTCCTCGGCAACGTCTCGTGAGGTACCGCGATTGCCGCCGAACTCGAAGATGTTGTTGGAGAAGATTTCCGGATGTTTCTTGATGAAACGCACGTCTTCGTAGCGGCTGACATAATAGGCGCCGAGTTCCTGCATGAAGTACACAGGCTGTTCCCGGCGTATCGCCCGAAAGTAGGGAAAGGGACACTCGCGAGTCTGGTCTTCCAGCAGGTTGTAGTCCTGGGGGTTTTGCATTGCCTCCTCCGGCGTATCACGCGCTCCGGTTAACGTTCGCTCGCCGGCGCGCGGATTGCAATGCCCGGATGCGACTACGAGTATTATCGGGCGACGCCGAAACGTTGAGTGGAGGATCGCATGGTGCGAAAAACGCTGACAACGCTGGGCATTCACGGCCTCGGCGACCACCGGAACGGCACCTGGAGGGACGAGTGGTCTGAGGCGCTCAACTCTGCCGTGCCCGGGTCCGACCAGGTGCAGCTGCACGACTACTATCTAACGTACGACCCCATTTTCGAAGGGGTTGAACTGGACCCGGCCGACACCGTGCGGGCATTCTGGAAGCTCCTGCGCAGTGGCATCGGCAGCGTGTTCGACCGGCGGCGCGGCGAACCCGGAACCCGCGGCCGGGGTGCGGTGGGCGACGCCCGGGAACGGTTGAGATGGACAGCGGGGTATATCGTTGCGTGGCTGGAAGACGAGGGGTTTCGGACGCGTACGCGCGAACTGGTGTATCAGGCGATTGAAACCCATCGGCCCGACGTTCTCTTGGCGCACAGTCTTGGTTCGCTGATTGCGTATAATGCGCTGTCCCACCCCGACGCCGACGATCTTAGGTCGTCACTGAGGCGGCTCCGCTTCGTTACGCTCGGCTCGCAGATTGCGAATCCGTTTGTGGTGCGCAATCTAACCCCGGGACGGGTCGAGGCCCTGCCGGTGGGACTCTGGTATCACCTCTACAATCGGCACGACGGTGTGTTCACGGCGCCTATCAGCCTCTGGGATACGCAGCGGTTTCGGCAGGTGCTCACCCCGTTCGACCCGCCGGGCGAGGCGGCGGACCACAAAGCGACAAGCTACCTGAAGCACACATCCACCGTTGAGGCGGTGTGGCGTCCAATCGTCGAAGAACGCATCAATTCCAAACCACTGGGTCGGCGGCGCGCAACCCTGCGGGGTGGCGCGCGTCCGGGACGCAACCACCGCGCGCTGATCGTCGGCATCAATCGGTACCCCGATCCGGGCCAGCGGCTCGATGGTTGCGTGAACGATGCGTTCCTTATGAGCTCGGTGCTGCAGGAGTGCGGCTTTCCTGTCGACGGCATCAGACTTTGTCTCGATGAACGGGCTACCCAGCAGGGAATTCTGGAACGGCTGGAATGGTTGCTCGATGAACCGGGAAAGGGCGATCAACGGCTGCTCTATTACAGCGGGCACGGCGCGACGCTACCGGCCTACGGCCTGTGGGACGAACCGGACCGCCTCACGGAAACACTCGTTCCGGTGGATTTCGACTGGTCCGAGGCGACCGCAATCACCGACGACCGGATTCACCAGCTCTATAGCCAGCTACCCTTCGATACGCATTTTGCGATGATCCTCGACTGCTGCCACGCGGGCGGTATGCACCGCGACGGCGCGGCGAAGGCGCGCGGAATCGATCCGCCGGACGACATACGGCATCGGGCGATGCGGTGGGACGACTCCATCCGCATGTGGGTGCCGCGGGAGTTTGAACCGTTCAACGACGCATTCTCAAAAGACCCGGATGAGACGGAACTGTATTTCGGTAGCCAGGGCTGCACCGCACGTCTGGGCCGGGCCGGCATGTTGCGTGGCTTGAGCCAATCCGAGTACGCGCGGCTGAAGCAGCAACACGGCGACAGTCGATTCGGGCCTTATCTGCCGCTATTGATCGAGGCGTGCGCCGAACACGAACTGGCATTCGAGTATCGCCATGGGGTGGAGAGCTACGGCGCGTTCACCTTCGTGCTGGCGCAGCTGCTACGCCAGTACCAGCGCATCTCCTTCGATCGGCTCGTCAACGAACAGGTGGCGCAACGGCTCGAGGCACTCGGCTATCAACAGACGCCGGTGCTGTTGGGTCCCTGTGACGTAACCGAGCGTACAGTGCCTTGGCTGTAGCTGCAGCGCGTTAGTCCGCGCGTGCGTAGTCGCCGCGGGTGATTGCACGGAACGCTCGGATGCCGGGCAGAAAAAAGTAATCGCCGCCCTTGTTGTGTACGAAATCCTGAAAGTTTGCGCAGAGCACGGCTTTCGGTTCATCGTACCCGTCGTCCTTTCCAGGCGGAATCACGAAAGCGGAATTGCGGTTCTCGGAGGTGGAGCCGGTGATCGGGTCCACCAGATCGCCTTGATCCAGGTCGTTACCGAAATTGACCCACTGTCGCTGCACAAACTCGAACTGGCGGACCAGATCGGCGTTGAGTGCGATGAAGATCAACCCTCGCTCAGAGTGCGCTTCCTGCGGCTCGCGCTGTTGCGTTGCCGAAGGCTCATCGTAGGTGATTCCGCGGCGCAGCAACCGGTGCCGGCTGACCTGCACCGTTGCGAAGCCGAGCGCGTCCCGGGGATTGGTACGGCGGATGTGCGAACCGAGTGGGGTCCGGCTGCCGCGGGGATCGTCGGCGTAGCGCAGGTCATTGTTCACTTTCGTGTCCGGAAACGCGGTGCTGGCATGAAATCCGCGCATGGGTGCACCGCCCAGAATCGTGCCGTCGCGGTTGCGTCCCACCATCTTGGTGGCGACGTAGTCGGGGTCAACGCCGTTGGCCTGCGCAATCTGCTGCATCGTTTCACGAAACAGGTCCACGTCCTGCGACAGTTTGCGGTACACCAGAAACGAACCGTTGCGCGCGAGGTCGCGCGGGCGGGGGGCGGACGAGACTTCGCCGGCTTCGTCCAGGTGCCCAAGAATGAATTCGCCGGGTGACAGGGCTTCCCACCCGGTTCGCGTGTATTTTCCGGCGCCAGGGGAGGCGTCCTGCGGGTGCAGACCGGCAATCGGTGGGTTGCTGACGCCGTCGCGGAAGCCGAAATGCTCGATCACGTCGCCTTTCCGCGGCTCGCGGGCGTGATCGCCGATGCCAACCGGGTCTGCGGGATCGTAGAGGCGTTTGCTGCCGGTTTGCGTGTCCAGCACCGTCAGGCCGTGTGCTTCAGGATTCCACGCGTCAAGTTGTGCGTGCAGTGCGGCCCGGCTGGGGCCGTACAGCATCAACAGCACGTCGATGCGGCCGACGCGCCACACGTCTTCCCAGTGCGCAGGCCCGCTGTTGCCGACGTCCCCCAACAGGTGCGCTCGCGCGCGCATGCCGTGCCGGAATGCGGCGGGAAACGTATCCAGGAAAACGGAGGCAACCTCCAGCGCGTGCAGACCGTCGAACGTAAACGCCACGTTCACGCACAGGTCTGGCGCTGCGCCATTGCTCACCGCCCAGGTGCTGGTGAGGTCGAGGCCGTTCAGAAAGGCCGCGGCGTCGTCGGAACGATCCGGATCGATCTTCAGGTACGCGAAAAGCGCGTGGGGCCACGGTGAGCTGTAGCCGCGCAGCAGGCCCTGAAGGTCGTCGGTAGCCAGGCCGTGATCGTGCAGTTTCATCGTTTCCAGGCTCCGCTGGATATGCCGGACTTCAACCGGTGGTACTGATCCAGCAGCATCTCGTCCGTTACGCCGCGTGCGGCATAGCGCACGAGTTCGCCGATCAGATGCTGTTGTTCGAGACGTTTAATCGTCGCATCGAGCGTAAGGTTGTCGAGTGCCGCAAGCGTGACTTTGCGATCGAACGAGAAAGGTTCGATGTAGCTCTTGAGCGCAGCGGCGCTTACAGGTCTCGTTTCGGGGAAGTCCTTGCAGTTGCCAAGCACATCCACGGTGATTTCCTGGCGCTCTTGTGTAAGGAAACGCAGCAGCTGATCTGCAGAGTGATCGGTAACCGCCAGTAGCAGCAACAGCGCATCCGGCAGCGTTTCGAGCTTCGTGGTGCCCATCGCTGGAACGGTCTGTTCAATCAGGTGCAGCCGCGCGGTGTGCGCCGGACTCCCCTGGAACCAGGCGTCCATCAGGGCGCGGTCGGTCACCAGGTCACGCACGCGGCTCAACTCGAGCCGGCGCAGGGTTGTTTTCAGCGGCAGGGCCAATGTCAGCATCGCGTGCACGGTTACAGCGCCAGATCGTAGGGCTGGCCACTCTGGTACGTGGGTGGTTGCGTATCGTGGTAGGCGTCATCGGGATCTACCTCGGACCAGCGGTTGGGGTCCTGGGGTGTGAATCGCAGGTCCGCGGCGTGCTCGGCAAGCAGCGCATCGAAGGCATGGCGGAAGGCTGCCGCGTCGCCCTGCGCCGCCGCGGCATCAAGCGCTTCGGCGGCGGGTGCAAGCCGATCGGCGCTATGAATGTCGCGCACGCTCGCATGCGGATATGCCGAATAGTAGTAGTCCGGAACATACTCGTGATAGCGAATGTAGCGTTTGAACCGTCGCAGCGGCCGCGCACCCGGGAATCCGCAGCTCGTACTCCACACGAAGTCCATTCCACGACGAATCTTGTTCACTAAGCTGAATGTATCTATGTAGTGTTCCCAGGGACCATTGAAGTTACTGGTAAACAGCAGGTAGTACCGCGAGCTGCGACGGCGGTAACCGAACACGTGGCGCTCGTGCGGCAGCCGAATGATCTGCCAGCGGGCAAAGTGAATGAACTGGAGCTGCCTTAGTTCCAGAAACTCGAACCGGCCGAAGAACCGCAGGAACAACCGTGTAACGGTCACCTGTCCG
The DNA here is from genome assembly GCA_965216695.1 of Candidatus Azotimanducaceae bacterium. Lineage (GTDB taxonomy): Bacteria > Pseudomonadota > Gammaproteobacteria > Pseudomonadales > Azotimanducaceae. Next base: position 3,307,235 of record OZ244212.1, read on the forward strand.
CGCCGGATCGGAGTCAGTACGGTGAGCGGGAACACCTTTCCCTCGATGGCAAGTGGTGCGTCGGAGTTCACGTGTGTGCTCCCTCCGTGATCTCGAGTGGAATATGAATGGGGATCAGCCCGGCCCAGCGGGTACGGTCTGCGCGTTGGATGTCGTGTTGAAGCAGTGTGCGGTAGAGGGCCGTGAGTACGGTTTCGGCGATGAACGCACCAATGCAGTTGTGCTCCTGGTAGCCGAACACAATCTTGCTGTTGTTACTGCGTTCCGGCTGAAACAACTGCGGGTCGAGGTAACGTCTGGGGTCGTACATGGCCGACTGCAGTGCCATGAAGATGAACCGGTTCGGCTTGATCGTGCGGCGCCGGAACGTCGTGTGCTCGAGGCTTACGTCTTGATCCTGCGTTCGCCGCCACAGACCCGGCACGATGAACGCCATGCGCAGCGATTCATGAACGCACTGTACGAACGCCTCAGGCCGAGTACGGGCGTAGTGGGTGCAGGTTGCAAGCGCCTGCGCGTCGTTCAGCATTAGATCCAGCATTCGGGCCGCGCCGCTGACGGTGGGTGTGGCACAGCCAATGATCATGTCCACGAACATGTCTACCACCGGTTGTCGTTCCAGAGCGCCGGCGGCGATGCCCTCGCGCGCCCGTGCCATAACCGTGGGGCGATCGTGCAAATGCGGCGTGGGCGCTTCGTCGGCATCCAGCGAACGTTCTACGAAGTGCGTGATTCGCGCATGCGCGTGCTGTGCGCTCGCAATGGTTTCCTCATCAGGTTCGCCAACAAGGAATACATAGCCGCCAATATGAAACGCACACGCGAGGATCTCGTGCGCCTCGGTGTCAGATAGTTGCACACCGAAGTACTCAGAGAACACCGCCGGAACCGCTACATGCACGTAGTCGCGTGCTCCGTCGAGGCGCCCGCCGTCGGCGAGGGCGTCCCCGACGATGCGCGCACAGAGGCGGTCGAGCATGTCCTGCAGCAGAGCACGATCGTTGGCTTTCCAGAGTTCCCGGACCGCGTTCCTGACCGACCAGTACGCGTGATCCATCTGGGTATGGGCCAGTAGAAAAGACTTACCCCAACCCGCATCTCGGGAGCGTTCGTCGTAAGGCACGGGCAGCTTGTGCGCGCGCGCCATGATTTCCTGGACGTCGGCGAATCGTGACGCAACGGTGTAACGCGTGAACGGGACGTTGAAGGTGCCGAGCGGGCGGGTGAGATCGGTGAGGTAGACGATGCCTTTGCGCGCGGCCCACCCCTTGCTGCGTTCGATCCAGGAAGCTTCTGCTTTTGCAATCGGAAAAGGCGCCGTCCCCGTCACCGTGCGTTCCCTGCGTTGGCTACGTCCCCGACTCTATGTGGTTTCGTCGACCGGGTCCACCCACCCCGCTAGTCGGAGCGACTCCTCGATGTGTCCGTTCCAGGAGGGATCGTCGAACAAAACCCACCGGGTATCGCGCCGGGTCGGAGGCCCGCGTCGGTTGTCGTAGCGACTCAAGTTTTGCGCCGCCTTTGTGATCTGGCCGTTGCGGGCCAGCGCGCAGATCTTGATCAGGCTGGCGAGCCAGTATCCCGGCCTGAGCTCCAGTGCTTTGTCTGCCTCGGCCAGACTGCGGGTCCAGTCTTCCAGCATGTAGTAGCACATTGCCAGATCACCGTGCGTGTGGAACGTGACCAGGTCGAAGGGGCTGAGCCGGATGCTTGTGCGCAGGCTCTGTATCGCCTCGTCGGGTCTGCCGAGCAGGTAGAGCGCGCTGCCCAGATGGGAATGTGCCCAGCCGAAGCTTGGGTTTGCGCGAATCGCGTGCCGGAACGCGTCTTCGGCTTCGGCGGGTCGACCCCGCATCAGGTCTGCAATCCCGTTCAGCAGAATCACTTTGGGGTTTTGCGGGTCCAGGCCCATCGCGCGGTTGATGTGTTGTTCCATTGGCAGCCACGCGTCACCGGCGCCGCGCATCGCGGAGATGGTCCAGAAGTGCCACCAGGCCATTTGAATGTGAGCGTCTGTGCACGCCGGATCCATCGCAATCGCGCGTTCAAAAAAATCCTTGGCAATGGCGGAATCCTGACGTGTCAGGCGGTACTGGTGGCGCGTGCCGCGCCGAACCAGGTGCCAGGCTTCGATTTCGGTCGGGTCTGACGGCAGCGGCTGCTCGCGTTCGGTCCGTTCGATCTCGGGCTCGATGTAGCCGACGATGTCCTGCGTGATATCGCTCTGCAATCGAATCAGTTGATCGAATCCGGATTGGTACGTACGCGAGCCGAGCGTCGTCTGGTGTGCGGTTTCGATCAGCTGAACGCGGATGATCACGGACTCGTCCAGGGGCCGCAGGTTGCCGGTTACGATGTAACCCGCGTCGAGTTCGGCGGCGATATGCGACAGTGGTTTGTGTCCGTCTGCATAGCTCAGCGTGGAGTGGTGTGAAATGACTGGAAAGGTCCGGTAGCGCTGCAGATGGCCAACGATGTCCTCGGCCAGTGCTTCGCTGAGGTACTCCAGATCCGTCGACTGCGAGAAGATTCGAAACGGCAACACAGCAATGGCAGCCTTGCCTCGGAACCCGGGAACGCCCGTGTGCTGGGAGGGTGCCGGTGTATGCGATGACTGATCGGTTTCGTCGAGCCGTACCAGCGGATGCTCACCCGTTGCAATCAGCCGCGGTTCGACGAGACAGGTGTACCCGCGTCCGAAGATCGTACGTATGAAGCGTGGCTCGTCACCGTCGTCGCCGAGCGCTCGGCGGACGTTGTAGACGCAACGCTTCAGCGTCTCGTCACCGCCGTATCCCTGCTTCCATACAGACCCGATCAGTTGTTCTTTCGTGGCGACAAATCCGGCCGATGCGCTCAGATACACGAGAACGTCCATCGGCTTGCGTTGCAGCCGCACGACGCGGCCGTCTGGATGCGTGATCTGACCCATCGCGGGTTCGACCTTGGTATCCTGCAGCCAGAATCCGTCGTACAGCTCGCGAACGTTCGTGTTCATTGGCATTGCGGGCGTCTCCACCGTGGGAATACGCACGATCGGGCACTCCTCAGAGCAGTCGATCGGTCAATGAGCTGTTTGAAAGGGCCAAGACAGAAACGATTTGCGCGTCTTGTTAACAAAGCTGTAGATAAAATCCCTTCCCTATCAGCAGCCTAACGCATCGGTCGAGCGGAGAAAAGGACAAAAAAATCACCAAATCGGGACTTTTGGTTCAGGACTGGTTCTTGCGTATCTGGCAATTTAGCTGCCGTCGCGCGCGATCATGGGTTCAGGGACGCGAGGCTTGATCCACGACAGTCAGGGACGCAAACCGCCAGGGACGTTTGAGAACGACGACCAAGCTGACCGCCAACGCAGGCAGCGAGGCCGAAGGCAAGGCCGAAACGGATGAAGGCAGAGATTGGACCAATAGAGGCTAACCGATAAGGAGCCAGCGGACGGTCCAGGGCCACGGACTAGGGCCCAGTACACGGGAACGTACAAGGCGTACAAGGGACGTACGAGGAAACGAGAGACGAAGAGACCAACCGGAATGCGCCGGTCGCGGCGTTTACCGGAGCACAGGTAGGTGCGTTGTGGTTCACACTCGAGCGGACAGTGGCACCTGACGGAATAGGGCGCCGAATGGATTCCGGGCCACTGTCCTGCTTCTTTTTTGCCGGCGGTTTCAACCGATTGCCTCCGGCGGTCATTTCGCCGGCCCCTCCGCGCTTTGAGCTCCGAAATTTCCACCGATTGATTTGCTGAAGCACTCGCGTCTTACACGTGGAGCGAACGGCGTATGCGTTTGCGAATCGGTGTTCAAGACGTGGAGAACAGATGCTATGAAAAAGATTGCAAAACTTGCCGCGGGTGCGTTGCTCGTTGGCGTACCCGCTGGGGTGTGGGCGGATGATCACGACGAAGACGAACTGGAATGGGACGAGGCATTCGTCTTCTTCGAGTTGAATGACACGGATGGTGATCTCGGCATTCATGCCAAGATCGACGGAGACGAGTGGAAACGCCTGCAGATCGAAAACGACGAAGAACGCAGAATTCTCGATATCCGTGTACGAGGAAACCTGCGCGAACAGGGGCTCACGGAGATTTTCTTCGAAAGTGCGGAGCCCACCTTCGACGAACTGGCGCCCGAGGAATTTTTCGCCCGTTTTCCGGAAGGTGAGTACGAGGTGGAAGGGCTCACGCTGGACGGTGAGGAGATTGAAAGTGACGCTGAACTTACCCACCTTCTGCCTGCGCCCCCGCAGCCATTGGTTAACGGGATGCCGTTTGATACCGACTGCGACGATGATGTCACAACGGTAGTGAGCGGCGAGGCGCCCATCGTACTTTCGTGGGCCGCGGTAACAGAGTCTCACCCTACGCTCGGGCGTACCGGCGAGAGCGTAACAGTCGAGAACTATGAGGTTGTGGTCGAAATTGACGACACGCCCTGGAAAGCGTCCGCTGTCCTGCCGCCCGACACGCCCTCGTTCACGGTGCCTGCGGCGATTGTTGCGCTAAGCGACGAGATCAAGTATGAAATCCTCGTGCGTGAGTCGAGCTACAACCAGACGGCAACGGAAAGTTGCTTCGAGGTCGAGTGAGATGACGGTACTGTCGGTTGGCCGCGGGCAACGATTGCGCAACGCTCGACAGCGACTCAAATCGTCATTGCGGTCGCGACTGGGCGGCCTGGCAACCCTGGCGTGGTTCTGCGCCTGGGTTGCACTCTTTCTGCATGCCGGCGGCGCGGCGGAAGCGCGATGGCCTTTGGTGTGGCCTGAAGTTGAGCGGGCGCACACGTTGTCGGCGTCCCGCGCACCGCACCTGCCCCCGGCATCGGTTGTATCGCGCCGATTAGAATCTCCGGGAGAAGCGCCCATAGCGACACACGCCGCGGCCGGGGTGCCGGGGGCCGAGATGCGTCGCGAAGTAGATCGTGAAAGCAAGTCCGGGTCGGTAACACACGAATCAGTTGCTGAGCGGGAACGCTCCGTGGAACACGCGGCGCGGTGCCGTTGCGACTCTGCAGTGCCTCTGCTGGCGGCGGCGCTATTTGACGTTGATGCGAACGTGCGCGAGTTGAGTGTGCTTGCGCTGGGCGGAGTCGGGACGTCGTTTGCTTGGGGAGCGCTCGCGCCTGCGGTTAGCGATCCGAGCAAGAATGTCCGGCTGGCGCTACTGGATACCCTTCAGGACAGTGACACGGCACCTTTGGGCTTACTGCACCAGCTGTTGCTCGACGACAGTGCTGACGTGCGCGAAGCCGCGCTGGCGCAGCTCACGCGTGCGTCCGGGTGACGCGGCGCGTGAGGCGCGGGAACGAACTGGGAACGGTTCAGTCGTTTGCCAGAATGCGTTTAGAGATGGCCTGGGCCATTGCTTCGTATCCGGCATCGTTCGGATGCAACCCGTCTGCGCTCAGGTCGGCGTGCATGAAGGCAGGGTTGTCCGGATCGCGGATTACCGCATCGAAATCCACGACGTCGTCGAACGCCCCGCTGGTGCGTATCCACGCATTCAGGACCTGCCGCTTGGCCTCGCCGATCGGTTGGTTGTAGTCGGGCAGGAAGAAGCCTGCTGACGGGGTTAGCGTTGCGCCTACGATCTTCAGACCGGCGGCGTGTGCCTGCGCGATTACGTCCTGATACGCGGCGATTATGTCGTCGGTGGTAACGGTCGGTAGAAACGGCAACAGTCCCTGCAGACCAATGTCGTTGATTCCGGCGAGCAGCAGCACGTGTGTAATGCCAGATTGCTCGACGACATCGCGCTGGAAGCGGTTAACGACGCTGTCACCGATAAGCGGAAGCACCATCTGATTGCCGGAGATGCCCACGTTCAGAATCGCGGTGCGCCGCCCGCCGCGACGCCCGTCGGGTCCGTTACCTTGCAGCAGCCGCTCGGCCAGCTGGTCTGGGTAACGGTTGTTTGCGCCGGCCGTGGATTGGTCGCCATCGGTGATCGAATCGCCGAGCAGGGCCAAAACGCGCGTTGTCTTGCGCGCAAGTACGTCGACCGCACTGATGTAGTACCAGGCCGTAACAGTGTCGGTCCATGCCGGGTCGGCGGCAGCCGATTGATTGCCCGCCAGCAGATAGTTCGTCTGCAAGCCGCGCACGTGGTGCGTGACCGGTGAACCCGGGTCCGCGGCGCCTGGCGGAAGATACAGACTGATGGCCAGTTGCGTCAGGTCGCCGGTTGAGAGATCTACGGGATCGCTCCAGCGGCGTTCGCCGGGTGCAAGCGTAACGGCGGGGTTGCCGTCGAACGTCAGCGTGCGCAGGGTGTTTGAATCGATCCTCGTGAGGCCGTCGCTGACCGCGACGGTTGCGCCGCCAATGTCGAGCTCTGCGCTGCCATAGAAGTTGGAAACGCGTACGCGTACCGCCCGTCCGCCCACACTCAGCCGCACGATCTGGCGGATCGTCTGACCGTCGATGGGTGTCAGGGGGGCATCGAAGATCGCAGGCACGGAATTGGCGGTAGCCCACGAGCCGACCCACGCTGTTTCCGCGCGACTGTTTTTGGCGGTGGCGTGGGTGGAAAATAGAACCGTTCCGATCAACGCAATCAGGGCTGCCGTGGGTGCGCCACGCGTCAGGATTCCGCGCATTTCAATTCCCCCTCTCTACTCACCTATTAACGCAAATATGTAAATTTTCTTTCTATTAGCATAGCGTATCGGACGGTGCGCGCAACCGCCCGATGCAACGTTGGACCTCAGAGTTAGACCTCAGACGGAATGCCTGGGCGGCAATCCGCGCTTTTCACGCTCCTTGTTCATGCGCTCGATGTCCGACGAGAGCATGGGCCCGAGTTCCTCGTCACTGATCGTGCCTGCCCGGTGGCGGGCGGATTTGTCGGCGTCGAATGTGATCCACTTTTCCGGCACCACTTCAATGATCGTGCGCAGCGGCGAGTCGAGCAGGTCGAAAAACGCATCCTCCGCCGCCTTATCGTCCGGATTGCCCTTCTTGGCGAGTGCGCGGTAAAACCATCCTTTGGTGTCGTCGTCGTCGTGAAAGATTGCGCGGCCTTTGACCGTGATCGCACCCTTGGGGCAGGTTTCATCGTCGCTGGTGCGGCCGCTGACGGTCACGGACACTCGTGGATCGCGACGGATCGCTGCAGCCCGGTGCCGGTGCGATGCGAAGGTGATCCATATCCGTTCGTCGCGCCATACGTATGCGTGTACGACGCCGACCGGCCAGCCGTCCTTGGTGCCCCACATCAGCACGCATTCCGGTGCCTTGGTGAGCATCTCGTCGATCTGCTCTTTGCTATGCGGGTAGATGGATACAATTTCATGATCGGGCGTTTTGGCCATGGAAGAACTCCTTGCGTGAGGCACCGCTGTTGTCGTGGTGCGAGGTGACTGGCAAAGCTAAAGTGTGTGACCTGGCAAAGGGGGACGCAAGTATGCAACTCGGGGTCTTTTCAACGTTCATGTCGCCGCTCGGCACGCCGGAGATGATCGCGGATTTCGGTCGGCGCGCCGAGGAGGCCGGGCTGGATTCGATATGGGTGGGCGAGCACGTGGTGCTCTTCGACGAAATGGAGTTTCCGTACCCGGGCTCCAGGGATGGCAGGATTCCGGTGCCTGAGGGCGGTGGACTGCTGGATTCGGTAGCCACGTTCGGTTTCCTGGCGTCGGCAACGAAGCGGATCCGGCTCGGTACCGGGATCTGTCTGGTCCCTCAGCGCAATCCGATTTACACGGCCAAGGAATTTGCGACCCTCGACTGGCTCTCCAACGGACGCATCGATTTCGGCATTGGCGTCGGCTGGTGTAAGGAAGAGGTGCTGGCGTGCGGATACGACTGGGACGACCGGGGCGCGCGTTGCGACGAGTTCCTGCAGGTGATGCGCAGGTTGTGGACCGAGCCTGTCGCTTCTTTTGATGGGGAACATGTTCAGCTTCCGGAATGCCGCATGGACCCGAAGCCGGTGCAATCGCCATTGCCGATCATCGTGGGCGGACACAGCGCGCGGGCGTTTCGGCGCGCGGCCGAATTCGGCGACGGTTGGTATGGATTCGGCCTGGATCCAAAGATGACCGCGACGGCGCTCGAAGGGCTCGACGCTGCGCTCGCGGCCGCGGGGCGGGGCCGAGACGGTTTTCAGGTTGTGCTGACCCCGGCTGCGGAAGACACCGACGCGCTCAAAGCGTACGCGGACCTGGGTGTCGACAGGGTTGTGCTGCACCTTGGGTCGCAGAAACCGGAACGGATATCGGCCCGACTCGGCGCGTTGGAACGCCTCGTTACGTTGGTTGCGTAAGGGTCCGTTGCCGGTGATCGACACCCAGAACGCGCTGTTCGCGAACGAAGCCTTCTACCTCGCGTTCACGGAACGCGACATCGACGCGATGGATGGCTTATGGGCACAGCATGCGCCTGTAGTCTGTGTACATCCGGGGTGGCCGGCGTTGAACGATCGTGCGTCAGTAATGCAAAGTTGGCGCCGCATTCTTACCAATCCGGCGCAACCGGGAATGGATTTCCTAGAGCCGCAGTGCCACGCGTATCCGGGCATCGTCCTGGTGACCTGCTACGAACAGCTTCCGGGCGGCACGTGCGTTGCTACGAATGGGTTTGTCGACGAACGCGGCGCCGTGCGCATGGTGCTGCACCACGCGAGCGCCTGTGCTGCGGTACCCGGGTCTGACTGAGGGATGCTAAACGGGACGCGGCGATTCAGCGCAGCGCCAGTTCCGCTTCCACTTCCACCGGCATGTTGAACGGTAGCGAACCCATCCCTACCGCCGATCGGACGGGCGTTCCGCGTTCGGGTCCGAACAGCTCCAGAATGGTCAGCGAAAAACCGTTGATGACTTCTACGTGGCGGGTGAATCCGGGCGCTGCGTTGACCATGCCAAGCACCTTCACCCAACTCCCAATCTCGTCCAGCGTGCCGAGTTCGCGTTGCAGCGTGCCAAGCATGGAGTACGCGACCAGCCGCGCGGCGTCTGCGCCCTGTTCTACCGTCAGATCGCTGCCCACCTGGCCCAGGTGGGGCGTTAGCTTGCCGTCACTGGTTTGCGGTCCGTGCCCGGCGAGTAGTACACGCTTGCCGAGAATCCGGATCGTTGCAAACGGCAGCGTTACACCGTCCGGCGCTGCCACCGGTGGTGGCAGAGTGATACCAAGTTGTTCGATTCGGGCGTCAACGGAATCCCCCATTGGATCCTCCTGCTGGTCGATGATCGGCCCGGCGTGTTGCGGGCGTGGAAAACGGGTCGGTTCGTGCGGCGAAATAGTAGCAGGTTCGGACATATGGGCACGTAAGTGCGTGTCGCAACCGGGCGGCCATAGGATTACCATTCCGACTCGTGCGGGAGTAACTCAGTTGGTAGAGTCCCTGCTTCCCAAGCAGGTTGTCGCGAGTTCGAGTCTCGTCTCCCGCTCCATTCGACACTAAACGGAGCCAAGTCGCTTGCAAGAGGAAAGTCAGGAAGAACACGACGAAATTAGGTGCGAAAGCGCGCTGCAGACGATTGAGGACGTGCTGTTCCGCTTCGACGAAACGAGTGGCGGGACGTACTCCATTTACGATCTGCTGAGTTTCCTCGTTGAAGACCTCGTAAAGGAGGGCTGTTGCGCGGCGTGCATCCGCGAGGCCGTGCAGGCTGCGTTCGAGCAAGCGGGGGCCAACGCTTCGGAACACACTCAGGACGGCGACGCGGTCGTTCACTGATTGTCTGTGGTGCTGGCATTCAGTTGGCGGCGGTCAGGCCATCAGTAACCAGACAAACCCGGCCTAGCGACGGTCTTCGGCGCCTCGGGTGGCCCGGGTGAACGGCACGAAGCGCACGGGGAGCACCCGCCGGGTGCTGTGATCCCCGTTGGACGAACGCGTCAGCACGGTCAGCCACTGACCGCTCACGGACGCCAGCGGGACGACGATCCGTCCACCGGGGGCGGTCTGCTCGATCAACGGCGGTGGAATCTCGGGTGCGACTGCGGCGATGGTGATTCCGTGAAACGGGGCAGCCTCCGGCCAGCCGCCCCAGCCGTCGCCGGTGCGCACGTGCACCTGCGGGTAGTTCAGCCGCCGCAGCCGCGCCGCCGCGGCGTCGGCCAGAGCCGGTACGATCTCGATCGAATACACCGTTGCGCCCAGCTCGGCGAGAACGGCGGCCTGATAACCCGATCCGGTACCTATATCGAGGATCCGCGCACCCGGGGACACATCGAGCAGTTCGGTCATCAGCGCCACGATGAACGGCTGCGAGATCGTCTGACCGCAGCCGATCCCGAGCGGCCGGTTATCCCACGCGAGCGCCGTTCGCTCCCCGGGTACGAATTGGTCCCGCGGGACGCGCGCGATCGCGTCGAGTACCGGCTGGGAGATCGTGGTGACGCCCGTTACTTCCCGTGAATCGTACGTGTCGCGCTCGATCGCGGCGATCATGTCCGCCACGTTCGACCCGGTCATGGCCGGTCGATCTTGTGCATCAGGTACGGGCATCCAGCCAACCGGCGATGCGGTCCGCCACATCGGTGCGAGCGTCTTCCGGATCGGTGAGGTAATGGTCGCCTGGAATCAGCTGCAGGGTTTTGTCGGTCGACGCGAGGGCGTCGTGAATCGTGTGTGCGTCACTCGGAAAAACGCCGGTATCGGCGGTGGATTGAATCACGAGTGCGGGGACGTGAATGCGTTCCAGGTGCGGCACGCCGCGGCACTGCGAGTGTTCGAGGCTCCACATGGAGAGCCATGTGCGACAGGTATTGGTGAGGCCGATGCCGCGCGGGGAGTAGTTGGCGGTGTGCGGGTCGCCGGCGTAGCAGACGCCTACGGGCCGCTCGGATGGGTCAATGGTGCCGTCTAGCAGCCGTAGATCCGCCCAGGTACGGTACATGTTGAAGGCGCGGTCCACGCGGCCTAGATCGGTGACCCGCTTCAGCTCGGCGATACACCATTGGGAGATACGATCATTTCGGGCGCGCTGAGCGGCGCGGTATCGTGCAACAAACTGCTCGGAATAGGGCGGCCCGTGGTCGGCATTGAACATATTCAAGGATTCGTCCACCGACATCGGGTCGCGTTCGTCGGTAACGGCCGGGTCGAACCAATCGGTCAGCACCTCCGGGCGACCCGGATGGGCGTTCAATGAGATATACAGGTCGCACGCACTGAGATTCTGCACGGCGTCGGGCAGTCGGAGACCGTACGTAGGCGGAATGTGCGGCTCGGCAGCCTGCGACTGGTACGCGCCCATCAAGGATCCGCCGCCGGAATTGCCGAGCAGTACCACGCGCTCGACCCCGGCCTCTTCCCGCAGCCAGCGAACGCCCGCGCCGATATCGATCAACGCATGCTCCAGAATGAAAAATGCCTCGTTGCCGCGAAAGCGCGTGTTCCACCCTAGGAACCCGTAGCCGCGCTCGGCCATCCTTTCACCCAGATAGTGTTCGCTGAAGTCCACGTTGTAATGAGTGGCAATGAACGCGGTCGTTGGGCGTGCGCTCTTCGGACGGTAGTACAACCCCTGGCAGGGCATAAAGCCGGCGCCGTTGCGTTGACTGGTGGCAGACGTGAGGGATACGAAGTCGCGTTGCCATGAACTCATACGTGCGGTTACTCGGGTGAAACGGCGGTTGTATCGTACACGCCTGCGGGGATGTATGCGTCGTCTGCCCCGTGGCTCTCAACCGCCGGAGCGGCGCGGCGATCCGCGGCCAGCGCAAGGTAGACGCTTGGCAGGATGAACAGCGTGAACAACGTGCCGATCAGCATACCGGCGACCAGCACTATGCCGATGCTGTTGCGCGCTTCGGCGCCGGGGCCGGTGACCAGCACGAGCGGCAGGTGACCCATTACGGTAGCGCCGGTGGTCATCAGTACCGGCCGCAGCCGGGTGCCGGCCGATTCGATTATTGCTTCGAGTTTGTCTAAGCCTTCCCGCTGCATCTGTCCGGCAAATTCGACGATCAGGATCGCGTTTTTCGCGATCAGGCCGACGAGGGTGATAAACCCCACCTGGGAATAGATGTTGATTGTGGTCCAGCCAAAGTAGGTGAACAGCAACGCGCCGGATATGGCAAGCGGCGCGGAGCCCAACAGCACCACGAGGGGGTCGCGGAAGCTGTTGAATTGAATGGCGAGCGCCATGAATACGAAGGCGAGTGAGAATCCCAGCACGCCTACCAGCGTGTTTCCCTCCAGTCGTTGCTGGCGGGACTCACCTGCATAGTCGATGTCGTAATCGGCGGGTAGCAACTTGGCCGCGGCGTCTTCCAGCACGCGCAAACCCTGATCCTTGGTTACGCCTGGCACGAGGCCGCCGAAGACGCGAAACGCATTGTTCTGTTGGAACTTGCCGAGCACGCGCGGAGCCACGGATTGCTCCAGCTCGGCGAGCGCCCACAGCGGCACGAGGTCGCCGGCTGGAGTGCGCATCTTCAGGTCCAGCAGCCGGTGGGGATTGGCACGGTCCGCGTCTTCGAGCATCGGAATCACGCGATACGCGCGACCGTTGAAGTCGAAGCGATTGAGATAGTTGCCGGACAGAAACATCGCCAGCTGACGACTCACGTCGGCCACGTCCATGTCGAGGTCGGCAATCCGCTCCCGGTTCAGGCGAAACTGTGCCTGCGGCAGGTCGATGCGCAGATCGGTGTCTGCAAACAGAAAGCGCCCACTGCGTTGCGCGGCGTTCACCAGCGCGTGCGCGTGCGGCAGCATCTGTTGTGCGGATTCTGACGACAACACCACCAGCTCGACGTCGAAGCGGCCGGCCGTTGGCAGCGCCGACGGCAGCAGCGGCCGCGCGGTGATGCTCGGAATGCGGGCGAGTTTCTCGAATGCGGCCGGCATCATTTCATGCACGGTCTGCGGGCGGTCATCGAACGCGGCAAACTGCATGCCGCTGAACGCACCGCTGCGGTTGATCGACTGCCACATACCCTCCGCGCCGGGCAGGCTCAGCATGGCCGCCACCACGTCGGTCATGTAGCGTTCCGTGTAGTCGAGCGATGCCTCGGGCGGGGACGTAATCATTACCCGGATCGTGCTCTGGTCTTCACTGGGAGCGAGTTCGGCGGCCGAAAACATGAAAAACGGAACCGCCAAGGCCGCGATGAACAGCGCAACAAACAGAACCTTGCCGTTGTGCCGGAGCAAATGACGCAGCAGCGTGCGGTAACGGTCCCGGAGCCAGTCGAAACCCCGGGTAACCCGTTTCGCAAAACGGGTTTCCGTCGCGCCCTCGGGTACCACGAATGCACTCATAACCGGAGACAACGTTAACGCGACGAAGCCGGAGATCAGCACGGCGACCGCGAGCGTGAACGCAAACTCCTTGAACAGCACCCCGGTGAGTCCCGACAGAAACCCTATGGGCGCGTACACCGCGGCGAGCGTGATGGTCATCGCGATGATCGGCGCGAACAGCTGCCGGGAACTCGCCAGTGCCGCGTGAAACCTGCTCATGCCGTTACGCACGTGGCGCGCAACGTTCTCCACCACCACGATCGCGTCGTCGACGACGAGACCTACCGCCAGCACGATCGCAAGCACGGTCAACAGGTTCAACGAAAATCCCATGAACGCCATCGCGGCGACCGCACCGAGCAACGAGATGGGTATCGTCACCAACGGCACCAGCGCCGTGCGCAGAGATCCCATGAACGCGACCACAACCAGACCCACGAGAAGAACGGTTTCCGCGAGTGTGGTGAAGATCTCGCGCAGCGCGGCACGCATGTAGGTGGTGATGTCGTAACCGATGCTGATGTACAGACCGTCGGGCAGGGACGCGTTCACGTCGTCGAGCACGACGTAGAGCGCATCGGCTATGTCAATCTCGTTGGCGCCCGGCAGCGGCCACACGGAGATGAATACGGCAGGCTTCTGTGTATAGCGCGCGGTCGTGTTCGGCTCTACGGCATCGAGCTCCACGCGCGCGACGTCGCTGAGTCGGATCAGCGTACCCTGCGATTCGCGCACGACGATGCGCGAGAAATCCGTTTCCCGCTGCAGCGTGGTGTCCACCAGCAGGTCGATGCGCTGTGCGCCGTTGTCGCTGTTGCCGATCGTCGCGATGATGTTGTTGCGGGTGAGCGCCCGTTCAATGTCCTGGGTGCTGACGTTGAACATCGCCATGCGGTCCGGGTCGAGCCACACGCGCATGGCCGGCAGTCTGCCGCCCACAAAGGCGACATCCTGCACGCCCGGAATCGCTGCAATGCGCGGATTTACGCGGCGCGTGAGGTAATCGGTTACTTCCGCGCGGTTCATCTGCGGGCTCAGCTCTACGTCCAGGTAAAAGCCCGCCTGGGGGCGATCCGCCCGCCGCACCTGCACGCTCGGATCCTCTGCACCGTCGGGAAGTTCGAAGCGAATCTGGCTCAGACGCGAGGACAGCTCTGCCAATGCATCGGTGCTGTCTTCGTTCAACGTCAGCCACACCGTAACCGTGCTGAGACCGGCCGCGGTTGTGGAATCAACGTAGTCTACGCCGGGCACGGACGACGCGACGCGCTCGATGGGTTCGGTGATGAATCCGCGCACCGTTTCCGCGGATGCGCCGACGTACGGCGTGGTGATGATCAGCGACGAACTCTCGATCTGCGGATATTGCAGCACCGGAAGCTCGATCGCAGCCCGCAGACCGATCAGGGTGAGTGCCAGCGACAGCACGATCGCAATCACGGGTCGGTGTACGAACACGTCGGTAATGCGAGGGCGCCGCGCGGCATGCGGGAGGGTACTCATGCTCAATGACCCACCGCGCGGTTTGTGGCGTCGACGTCCGGTTCCCGGGCGAGCACTCGGGCGCCGTCGTACAGCTTGAAGGCGCCGTTGGCGGCAATCCGCTCGCCGGTTGCGAGGCCCTCCCGGATCACCGTACTTTCGGACCCACCAGCGTCGCGCAGTGTGTCGCCGACAACGACGGGGCGTTTCTGCGCGCGGGCGAACGCGTTGGCCGTGTCGAAACTCTCGGTGCCGGATTGCGGTATCAGAACGTACACGTGTGTACCCAGCGCATCGCGGCGAACCGCGGATTGTGG
Organism: Candidatus Azotimanducaceae bacterium; assembly: GCA_965216695.1. Lineage (GTDB taxonomy): Bacteria > Pseudomonadota > Gammaproteobacteria > Pseudomonadales > Azotimanducaceae. The sequence goes on from OZ244212.1 coordinate 3,322,238, forward strand.
CACCACGACGACATCCTCAGGCTCTCCCCGCGGAACCACGACGCTAACGAGCGCACCGGGCAGTACGCCGCTGCGGCCTTCGATGGCCGCGCGGAAGCGGCGGTTGCGTGAATCGGTGTCAATTGCCGGCTCGCCTGCAATCACGGTCGCAGTAATGGCTTTCGCGCCGGCCACCTCGATCTCCACGGTGTCGCCTGGTGCGAGCGACGATTGCGGCTGTGGTAGCGAGAAGTCCACCCACAACCGGTCCTCGACACCGATGAGCTCGGTTACGACGGTACCGCTGTCGAGGTATTGACCAATGTCCAGTCGCTGCAGGCCGGTCCGCGCGGCAAATGGAGCGGTAAGGGTCATCTTGCCGATGGCGACATTCAGCGCGTCTACCCGGGCGGCAGCCGCCTCGGCTTCTGCACGCGCGCGGTCGCGAGCGTCCACGGAGCCGGCGCCGCGACGTACCAGACGGTCTGCGCGTTGCAATGCCAGCCGCGCCAGACGGCGTTCTGCCATCGCTTCCGCCAGCGCCGCGCGCTCGGCGCTGGTGTCGAGCTGTACCAGCATCTGACCCTGATTCACCTGGCTCCCGGGGTTGTAGCCAAGGCGAACGATCCGGCCAGCGAGTTCGGTGCGCAGTTGAATCGAGCGGGGCGCCACAATCTCGCCGTTCACTCGAACCTCGGCCTGCCGCGTCAGGGTTTGCGCGCGGTACACCTCCACGGCCTCGACAGGTTCCGGGAACGCGTTCGCGCGCGCAACCGCGGCCTGAATTTCTGCATACTTGAAATAGCCAAGCCCCGCGGCGATCAGGCCGCAGGCTGCGAGGACGATCAGCCAGCTTACGTACTTCATGGACCGAGCCGCTTCCATTCGAACCTCACAGTGTAGCCCGGGGCTGCCCACGGTGCGCAAGCGGCTGGGCCGGCCAGGCTTCCGCGCATAGAATGAATGGGTTTCATGTACCCAGCAGGAGGACTCGATGGTGAAGGGAAGCAGAGCGAGGGGCCGCTATGAACGGCCAGCGAAACCTGGGCGCGCGGCAGCGAATTTGCTGTTGGCGGTGGCCATAACGTTCGGGGTCGTCGTAGACGCCGGTGCTGAGGCGTACGACGCGAATATGTCGCGCGCAGCCTCGTTGATTGGCGAGGTAGAAGCCGGCATTGAACTGGTAGCCGACCACGACGTTACAACGTACAACCACCTGAGCGGAAAGCTCACTAAGGCTGGCGAATTGCTGCAGGCGTCTACTACCAAGGAGCATCCGGAGTACGTTCCGCTGGTACAACGGTGGAGTACCGCACAGCAGCACATGGCGGCCGTGGCAGAGCGGTGGACGACGGAGCGGGCAGAAGCGGCAACCGCTGCGGCCGCCGGTGGGGCCGCGTCGCAGTCCGCACCGCCTGCGGCGGCTGCGAATTCGGCTCCGGCGAGCGCCGGGCCACCGGTGGATGCGAACGAGATTCGCGGACACTATCAGCGTGATAGCATACCGGCGCTGCCGGAGTTTCCCACCAAAGACGACGTTGCGGTGTGGGTCGGGCATTTACAACATCTGCGGGACAAGGTTGCGCCAGCCGACCTGGCGGCCATCAATCAAGCGGTTCAGAGCGGTCGGATGTCCGAAGTGGACGGTCGCAATCTGCACAACGACGTAAAGCTGCGTGCAAATCAGCTTATCCAGGATCAGATACGCGATGGCCGGGAGCTGATTGAGCGACCGATTCGCGAAGCGGTTGATCAGGCATGGTTGATTTCTGAGACACCCACGGACAACCCGGTGCGTGCTTACAACTTTGCCGGCGGGGACAACGGTCGTAGAACCACCGCGGTTTTGGACCGAGGCCTGGCGGCTCTGGAGTCGGCTCGGTATGCAGACACTGTGTTTGACGGCGCTGAAAAGCCGGAACGCCAGGAACAGTTGGAGTCAATCCGCGCCGGGCGCGCGCGCTTCGCGGAACTGGTGGCGCTAGCGCCGGAAGGTAAGAGAATTCTGGACAAGGCACCTCGGGCCAAACCGAAGAAGCGGCCGGAGATTCTGCCGAGCCTCGCGCAGAAGTTCTGGCTTGGCGGTCGGGTCATTGGTGAGGTTGACGCGAAGGGCGGCGTTTGGATCGACTCCCGCAAGGTGGGAGATATCGAGAATAACGGCAAAATCTGGGTCGGTGGAATCGACAAGGGATCACTGGAACCTGACGGCAAGGTGTGGTTCCAGGGCACTCACGTCGGCACGCTGGAAGACAATGGGCGCGTTTGGGTGCGCAGCCGCCACGTCGGCAGTGTGGACGATGCCGGGAAGCTCTGGGTCGGATCGCGCTCCGGGTCGATCGAACCGTTCCAGGGCGAGTGGCGGCGGGCCGCAATCGTGGTGTTTTTCGATCTCTTCGGCGGAGGTTGAGCGCGGGCGCGCCTAAACGAAATCAGGCGCGATTCGTTCCGCGCCTGATTGCGATGGCCAGGCTCAAGCCGCTGTGCGTCGCCGCCGTGCCCAGGCCAGCCCGAGGATGCCGGAGCCCAGAATCAGCAGCGTGCCGGGTTCCGGGACGGGCGTCGGTTGGTCGGGATTGTCCGGGTTAACGGGATCGTCCGGTTCCTCGGGTTCGACACCACCGGGCGAGAACGCCGTGATAATGCGGGTCCAGTCGCCAGGGCTGCTCGCGTTCCAGCTAATGTCCACGCGCGAAAGATTGGCGCCGAATTCGGTGAGGTCGCCGCCTTCCAGACCGCGCAACCCGAAGTCTGCGTAGTCGATACCGGGCAGCCCCAGAAAATCGGAGTCGAAGAGCGCCTGATCAGACGTGATGAACGCAAAGATATCCGAATCGAATACTAGCGACGTGTCCACGCGACCCTGACTTCCTTCGCCTGGATCCCACTGCGCGTAGTGGCTGGACACGATGGTGCCGGCGGCGATCAGGAATCCGCCGGTAACCTCGGTTACGAAGTCTGCGGTGGGATCGGCAACGCGGTCTACAAACAGGTCTTCAGTGAGTGTGAAGTTCTGGACTTCGTCCCACACCAGCAGAATGCCGTCGTTGGGATTCTGAGTCACGGGATTCGGAATGGCGCTGTCCATTGCGATCACACAACCGTTCACGTCGCCGGTCGCACAATCGTTCACGCCACCCAGCGTCGCGTCGAAACCGATGATGGTTGCGTGCGCGCTCCCGGCCCACGCGATGGCCAGGCTGGCCAGAATCCATCCGCGAGCGTGCGACGCTCTGGCGCCGTTGTCTTTGCGATGAAACATCTCCCCTCCGTGCATTGCTCCTGCGATATATCGAGCAGTTGTACGAACCGGGCGAATTAATAGTCAAATAGAGTGACCAAAATGCCCTGAGTTTATCGTCGGTTCGTACGACCTTTGTTTCTCGGCTATTTCACAGCAAGTTTTGTACCACTCGGGCTAGGTGCCGCAGAGTCAAGGTGTTGGCTGTGCGAGAGCGATGCAGCAGGGACGGTGTGTAATGCTTTCTGACGGTTTTCGGGACTCTAACGTTGAAGCGTAAATAAATCCGACACAGGCGCGGCGCACGTGTGGTTGCCGAGTTTGAGAGTATACGGCCTGCTATGCGGCAGGCCGCTCCGGGTGACCTCCGAACGGGTTGCGATCAGCGGTTGAACAGGCCGCGAATGCCCTGGCCGATTTTCTTTCGGGTTTCCTGAATGACGTTATCCTCCGCTTCGTCTTTGGCCGCTTTGCCGATGCGTTCACCGACGTTACCCTGGCCTGGCAGCGACGCGGGCATGTGTTGCTGCTGGTTCTCATTGTTTGCAGGCGGCTGTCCACCAGGAATCTGCTGGGCCTGGTTGCCTCCAGCGTTCTGCTGCGCCTGATTAAGCATTGCACCGATGTTTCCGAGGTTCATCGGCTTCATGTCCGCGGGCAACTCGAAGTGCGACGGATCCTGCGGGCGGACATTCAGTTCGGTTAACTCCTGTACCATGCGCAACTTTTCGTCCTTGCGTTTGCCCTTGTACAGCATGTCCATCTTCATCGGGATGCCGTCGTCGGACACCCATACGATACCAGCGCCCTTGCCGTTGTTGTCCTTGAACCGGACTTTGTACTTCGTGGTCTTATAGCCGTTAACGACGTCGCGGCCATCTTTTTTGATCTTGCTGAACTCCATGCCGGACGACGATTGCATGGCGCCCTCATTGAGCGACATCTCGCGATAGATGCCCATCCCGGGCATGAGGATGTAGCTCTTGTTCAGGTCCTCGCGCATCAGGACCGCGCCCGTTACGTTGCTAACATTGATCTCTGTATACATCTTCTGGGGCGCGCGCCGTTCGACGGTCTGTAGCGTATTGCCATCCATCTCTGTGACCCTCACGCCGTCGTACGAGACGTTCAGGTCGATACCGAGATCTTCCGCCCACTCGGCATACGGATGCGCGGCGAATGCCGGAACGGCCACGCCGATGGCCAGTAGTGCTGCGAATGAGCAGCGCATGATTCTGCTGATGTGTGTCATTTCGATCCTCCTATCGGTGATACTGCCTTCCGTGAGGGGTTAGAGTAAACCGCCACTGGGGGGTCAGAGTAAAGTGCCAGATCAAACGCACCGAACGGTCCGCCCCAACGCAAGCGGGAAAACGGGCACCAGTCTCCCCGACCTGGTTCGGATGCGGCCGCGTACGGTAACTGTTTGATTTATATGATTTTGTGTTCAATCTTCCCAGCTGCCTAAGATACCTCTAGCCGATGAGTAGCGAACCCAGAATCTGGGTCGATGCGGATGCCAGCCCAGGGGCAGTGAAGCAGATTCTGTTCCGGGCGGCGGACAAGCGGGGCATTCGGCTGACGCTGGTTGCCAACCATGCGATCCGGGTTCCACCGTCTCGATTCATCGAGTTTCGTCAGGTGCTGGGGGGATTTGATGTGGCAGACAACGAAATCGTTCAGGCCATAGAACCCGGTGATCTGGTGGTAACGTCGGACATTCCGCTCGCCGCGGAGGTGATTGAGAAAGGCGCTACGGTTGTGAACTTCCGCGGTGAGGCACTCACCCGCGAGAACGTTGGCGCCAAGCTCAACATGCGGGATTTCATGGACACAATGCGTGCCAGCGGCGTTCAGAGCGGCGGGCCGGCGGCGCTCAGCAAGGCAGACGTGATGCGTTTTGCGAACGCACTGGATCGCTGGGCAGCGCGTCGAAATCGCTAGGCCCGGTCCTACCGAATGCTTTATTACGCGCTCCGATCCGCGCTCCTATGTCGGACCACCACAGGCGATACGCCTGCTTACCCTGTCCCGTTGTGTCAAGATGACGACTGTGAGAGCAGGGGAGATGTACCGACACGCTATCCCGCTGTGATCGGTTTGCCTGTCGCGTTAGCTAACGGAATTGCTACATAAGAGAGGCTGACAATGTGCATCCATGGACGCCGGTGGACCTACCTGACAATTGCGTTAATGTGGGTCCCCCCACCGCTATACGCCGCGTCGGGGGTCATTGAAGAGATTGTCGTTACCGCGCGCCAGCGTGCTGAGTCGCTGCAGGATACGCCGGTAACGATCACAGCCGTATCGGACGAGACCATCGAGCGTCTTGCGCTGAATAACCTGGATCAGATCTCGGACTTAGTGCCAAACCTGGTGGTTAGCTATGGATCGTCGGGTGGCAGCGCGACGGTTACGTTGCGCGGTATTGGCACCGGTTCCTCCAGCGCCGGCTTCTCGTCGGCGGTGGGGCTGCTGATAGACGACGTGCACTTCGAACGCGGCCGCTGGGTGCAGGGCGGAATGGTTGACCTGCAGCAGGTAGAGGTTCTGAAAGGCCCGCAAGCCCTCTACTACGGCAAAAACAACACCTCGGGCTTGATCATCCTGCGCACGCGCGACCCGGTGCCGGGCGCAGAGACCGAGGCCAACGTAAAAGTCGGCTATGAATTCGATGCGGGCGAATATCTGTTGGAAGCAGGGGTTTCCACGTCGTTATCGGACACGTTTGCGATTCGCGTGGCCGGCCGGCTAACCGAGCAGACGGACGGATGGATTACCAACAACGCGGGGCCGCTCCCAGGTTCTGCCGACCCCAACCTGGGCTACGCGATTCCCGGCAATGCAGGAACGAAAAATCTGCCGGAGTTGAAGGACAAAATGGCGCGGTTTACCGCGCTGTGGACGCCCAATGAGCAGTTCACCGCAAAGTTCAAAAGCAGCATAACCAGCACCGAAGACAATGGGCTGATCTACCACGATCAGCTATCCCGATGCTTTGGTCCCGGTGGGCGGCCGCTGCCGGTGTTCGGCGTCGAGTCGCCATTCGACGATTGCAAAGCAAACTACACGCGGTCCAAGAGCAATACGCCCCCGGGAATGATGGTCGGAGAGCCGTCGGAGTTCGGCGATGGCACGACGTACACGGATTACGACGCTTGGCGCGTGTCCCTGCGGCTGGATTACGAACTCGAGAATGTGACCCTCACATCGGTTACCGGGTTTGCCCACTACGATTCCGATGCGTTGGAAAACGCTACATTCGCAGGTGATGCGCAGGTGCCATTCTGGGAGAACACCGACCACGACAGTTTCAGCCAGGAGTTGCGCTTTCAGACCCAACTGAATGGGCCAGTGAATCTCCTTGGCGGATTCCTTTACTCGGACAAAGACCTCTTTTTCCGCAATTCTGCGCGGATCGCACCCTTCGGCCCGGACAGTCGCAACGGCCGTCAGTGGACGTGGGACAAGGTCGCCGACCAAGAGAGCGAATCCTGGTCGGTTTATGGTGAACTGATATGGGACATCACGGAGACGCTCGAGCTTTCGGGTGGCGCGCGCTACACGGACGAAGAGAGAGACTTCAGGTTCACGGTGCCGCACCTGCACGAAATCTTCGACGTTTTTCTGCCGGGAATCCTTTCATCGCAAACGCTCGAAGGTGTGTTCAAGGACGACAACACGTCGCCCCAAGTTACGCTCTCGTGGAGTCCACAGGACAACGTGACGTTCTTTGGTGCGTATCGCGAGGGCTTCAAATCCGGTGGTTTTGACGCGAGCCACACGTTAGCGCCTGGACCCGCAGATCAGGTGATCCAAGACATCCGTTTCGAAAGCGAAAAGGCCGACGGCTTTGAATTCGGCATCAAATCACGCTGGTTCGACGACTCGCTGCAACTCAATGCCACGGCCTACTTCTTCGACTACAATGATCTTCAGCTGTCTACGTTGGACACGGAAACAACGCAGTTCAGAATTCAGAACGTTGCCGCAGCATCCACAAACGGAGTGGAAGCCGAACTCACGTGGGCGGCGCGCGAAGACCTGACCGTGCGTGCGTTCGTGAACTACAACAAGGCGCGATACGATCAATTCCAAACCAGCTGTTTCGCGGGCCAAACGATCGAACAGGGGTGCGACCAGGCATTCTCGCCAGTTACCGGTCGATTCGGTGCGCAGAACGTCGACGGCGATAAGGTTCCCGGCGCGCCGGACTGGTACGGCAGTTTGGGTTTCACCTACGACTTCGATCTGGGCATCTCGGGCTGGCGGGGTAGTTTCGATCTGGACGGACGCTACGTTGGTTCGCGCAGCGGCAGTCTGCAGCGTATGCCTGACAGCAAGTTGGGTGAGTACGTAATTCTCGACACCAGCGTCCGCCTTTTTTCTGCGGACGAACGCTGGGAACTGACGCTCATTGGCCGCAACGTTACCGACAAGTTGGTGATTCTTGGCTACACCGACCGTCCGCTGGTGGGTTCGGGGAATGGCTTACCCGCTGGGAGTCCGGGGATCCAGCGAGCAGACAGCGTGTCGCGGGTGCTTCGCGGGGCGCAGTGGTGGCTCCAGGCAAGCTATCGGATGTAGGTTCGAGTTGGCTAAAACTGCGGGTCGTTGCGCTTCCATCGTGCGGTGCTCGCTAGGAGGCGTGTACTCTCGCTCTTACAGGCCGTCCATCCCCCATTAAGTGTGGAGAGCCGAGCCAGAGCCCGATTGGTAGCTAGGGGGAGACTTGAACCCCTTTTTCTCTTACACCTAAGTGCTTGATTTACGCGGCTTCGGTGCGCGTGAAACCTCAATTTAACACATCACTTGGCATCTTGTGGCACAGCTGTGGCACTTCGAAAAGACCCTATTCTCACGCCGAACCAAAACAGTCACATGAGACACCAACTGTCTGATATCAAACGGCTTGCAAACGCTTTCAACAAACAACCCGTTCTTTGCCGCCGCGCCACCTTTTCCTGCAGCAAATGACCAGCCTTTGCAGCGATTGAAGACCTAGTATCCTAGAGGCAAGAATCTGGGGTTTGAAAGAATGACCAATCTAGCCGTCACGCTGGACGATCGATACATATTTGACGAAGGACAAATCTACCTGACTGGTACACAAGCGCTTGTCAGATTGCTGCTAATTCAGCGTCGACGCGATGCAGCAGCCGGATTGAATACCGCAGGTTTTATCTCGGGTTATCGAGGTTCTCCAATGACCGCGATCGACCAGGAACTCTGGCGTGCAAAAGACTATCTTGAAGACCACCACGTGCACTTCTGGCCCGCAGTCAATGAACACATGGCGGCTACTGCACTATGGGGTACGCAACAGGTCCATTACCACAACGACGCAAACTACGACGGAGTCTATGGGTTCTGGTATGGCAAAGGTCCAGGTTTGGATCAAAGTCTCGACGCTATTCGCCAAGCAAACTATCACGGCACCAGCAAACACGGTGGTGTGTTAGTCCTTGCCGGTGATGATCCAGCCATGCGCTCAACCGTCGACGCCTATCACTCTGAACTATTGTTCGAGGACCTCCTGATGCCGGTCCTTTATCCGGCAGATATTCAGGAAGTCTTTGATCTTGGTCTGTACGGTATCGAGATGTCTCGTTTCTCTGGCGCTTGGCTCGGCTACAAGTTGCTCCCTGAGACGATCGAAACCGCGGCATCTATTCGCGCCGATTATCAGCATATTGAGATCGTACGACCGGAGTTCGATTTTCCCGAAGATGGCGTCAACTCGCGCCCTGGTGATATGTGGTTTAACCAGGAATTGCGTTTGCGCCGATTCAAGCTCCCTGCAGCGTTAGCGTTCGCACGGGCCAATAAACTAAACAGAGTCAGTCACCACGCCGACAATCCGCGCTTTGGTATTGCAGCAATGGGCAAGACCTGGCGCGACACATTGCAAGCGCTCAACGAGCTTGGCCTAGACGAAGACATTATACGTAAGATCGGAATCACCATTCTCAAAGTTGCAATGCCTTTCCCTGCGGACATTGAAACCTACCGGGACTTTGCGACCGGTTTGGAAGAAGTGCTGGTCATCGAAGATAAGCGAGAGCAAATTGAAAATGCGGTCCGGCGCGCTGTCTTCGATTTGCCCTTAAGCGAACGTCCTCGTGTCATCGGGCGTCATGACGAATCTGGTCAATTGCTAGTCGACGATGTCGGTGATCTTAACGCTGACAAAATCGCTCGAGTAATAGCCGCTCGCATTGCCTACTTTCACACTTCTGAATCAATCACACGCCGCATAAGTTTTCTTCAAGAGCAAGTGACCAACGTCAGTCAACGTCCACCTCCTACCCTAAACAGAATGCCTTATTTCTGTTCGGGTTGCCCTCACAACACCTCTACGAGAACACCAGAGGGAAGTCGTTCGAACGGCGGTGTCGGTTGCCACTTCATGGCGTATTGGATGGATCGAAGTGTGGGTTATGCGACCCAAATGGGCGGCGAGGGCATCCCGTGGGTGGGTCAATCACCCTTTGTCTCAACAGATCACATCTTTCAACAGTTGGGGGACGGTACCTATTACCACTCAGGTTGATCGCGATCCGCGCCGCGGTGGCCGCCGGTGTCAACATTACTTATAAGATTCTGTTCAATGACGCAGTTGCAATGACCGGCGGGCAACCTGTGGATGGGCCACTAAGCGTTCCGCAGATTTCCCATCAGGTATACAACGAAGGCATACGCCGCATAGCCGTGGTGTCAGACGAGCCCGACAAGTATGAGTCAGGTGTTTTCGCGCCCGGAGTTTCTGTTAGTCACAGAGACGATCTTGATCTAATCCAACGAGAGTTGAGAGAGGTCAAAGGCGTCAGCATTTTGATTTACGACCAAACTTGCGCTGCAGAAAAACGTCGCCGTCGAAAACGTGGCACTTACCCCGATCCCGCCAAGAGAATGTTCATCAACGATCGAGTTTGTGAAGGCTGTGGCGACTGTGGGAAGAAATCTAATTGTGTGTCGATCATGCCTATCGATACACCATTCGGCCGGAAACGCAGCATCGACCAATCTTCATGTAACAAAGATTACTCCTGCAACAACGGCTTCTGTCCGAGTTTTGTGACGGTGATCGGTGGCGAACGTAAGGAAGGTGAAGGTTCAGGGCCTATTCCACCGGTTCTGGAAGTGGTACCGGAACCAGAAGTGTTCAAGCTCGGCGAAGATGAAACCTACGGGATGCTTGTTGGAGGCGTCGGCGGAACCGGTGTTGTCACCATTGGTGCTCTGCTCGGCATGGCCGCTCACGTAGACGGTCTTGGCGTGTCCATCGTTGATCAACTGGGCTTCGCACAAAAAGGTGGATCGGTCATGACCCACATCCGCGTCGCACGAACCCCTGATGATATCAACTCGGCGCGTTTGAATGCGGGGAGCGCTGACCTCCTCTTAGGTTGTGACATGTTAGTGATGAGCGCGGACGATGCACTCAACACCATCGCACCAGGCAAGACCCAAGCAGTCTTTAACACCAACAAAGCCTATACCGGCGACTTCCTGCTCAACCCAGATCTCGAGTATCCCATCGATTCCATCGAAGCCCGGCTCCTTCACGGTCTAGGCAATAGCCCCGCAACCTTTATCGATGCATCTCGCCTGGCAACTAGATTGCTTGGTGATTCCATCGGCAGCAATTTGTTTTTGGTGGGCTATGCATGGCAACAAGGGTTTATACCCATATCGAAAGACGCGATATTCAAAGCCATCGAGTTAAACGCCGTAAAAGTCGAGTGGAACAAAGAAGCCTTTGAGTGGGGACGTCGTGCAGCACATGATCTGGAGTCAGTGACAGAGATAGCCGACGCGCATGCGCCTGATCGGTTAGAGCTGCCCCATGACCTAGACGCGGTCATCGAATTCTTCAGCAACGAGCTTACCGACTATCAGAACAGCGCTTATGCCGACAAGTATCGAGACCTCGTCAAGCTCGCTCGCCAAGCAGAGCAGGGTCTAAACTCGAATTCTGAATCGTTCGCTCGTGCTGTTGCGCACGGTCTCTACAAATTAATGTCTTACAAGGACGAGTACGAAGTTGCACGTTTGTATAGCGCGCCAGAATTTAAGGCTTCGCTAGAAGCACAGTTCAGCGGCAACTACTCACTAAAATTCAATCTCTCTCCACCCGCCATTGCGCCTAAGGACAAAGTCACTGGGTTGCCCCGAAAAATTACACTTGGGGGATGGATGCTCCCAATGTTTAAAGTATTGGCAAAACTCAAGTTCTTACGAGGGACGGCTCTTGATCTTTTCGGCAAAACCGAAGAACGCAGAATGGAACGAAAACTCATTGATGAATACGTAAATGTGATTGAGGAGATGTGCACTGATCTGTCACAAGACAATCTCTCGCTATCTTGTGAACTCGCAGAACTACCTCAAGAAATACGTGGTTATGGCCACGTCAAACTTGCAAGCGTCAAACAAGCCAATGAACGCAAAACGGCTTTACTAGATGCCAGAAAAAATCCAATCAAAGCCTATGCGGCCTAGCCCATATAAAAACAAGGAGCCCCCATGTCCTATGATCAGAAGGTTAACGAACTCGGATTAAAACTCGCAGGACCACTGCAGCTACCCCCCGGCGTCGAAGTACCGTTCGCCATGGTCAAAGTGATTGGCAAACGCATCTTGGTATCTGGACATGGTCCGCAAAACGAGGACGGTTCCATCACTCAAAAGTTAGGCCAAGTTGGCTCAGATCTAACGCTGGAAGAAGGTATCGAAGCAGCTCAAATGACTGCGCTAGCAATGCTAGGCACTCTGCAAAGAGAACTAGGGTCACTAGACAAGATCGCACATTGGGTTAGAACGTTTGGCATGGTCAACTCCGCACCTGGATTTACCGGACAAACGCCTGTGATCAACGGGTTTTCCCAAATCATCGTGGATGTCTTTGGCATGGAGTGTGGTGCCGCGGCACGATCTGCTGTGGGGATGGCCTCACTGCCTTTTGGCATCCCCGTTGAAGTGGAGGCGGAATTAGAGTTGCTCTGACCGACGCCCAGGAGAAATAGTCATGAAAATAACAGAGGCACACGCGCTAGGAGCAAACGCCGAACTCTTAACTAATACAATTGGTCAGCACCTCGATGCGGTTGCTGCTCGTGACCCCGACCAAGCCGCTCTGATCATGCCGCATCAGAATGTCCGTTGGAGCTATGGCGAGTTCGTTGAACAAGTTGAGCGATTAGCGACCGGTTTGCTCGCACTCGGAATCGAGCCGGGTGATAGGGTAGGTATTTGGTCACCCAATCGATACGAGTGGGTCCTGACTCAATTTGCGACCGCAAAGATTGGCGCCATCCTGGTCTGCATCAACCCAGCCTATCGTCTATACGAACTCGAGTATGCGTTGAACCAGGTCCAGTGCAAAGCAATCATCACCGCTGAGCACTTCAAGAGCAGCATGTATCTGAATATGCTGCAGGAACTCGCTCCAGAGCTTTCTGTCTGTGAAGCGGGTGAATTGCGTGCTGCAAAGTTACCCCATTTACAGATCGTGGTACGTATGGGGGAAGACATCACACCCGGCATGCTGAACTTCGAACAAGTCTGTTCTTTGGGAGAGGCGACGCATTACGACTCTTTGACGCGAATTGGTGCAAGCCTGGATCCTTCTAGTCCCATCAACATTCAATTCACAAGCGGCACAACAGGCTTACCTAAAGGCGCTACGTTGAGCCACACAAACATCCTCAACAACGCCTTCTATACCGGTCACAATATGCGCTTCGGGCACACGGACAAACTCTGCATACCCGTGCCCCTATATCATTGTTTCGGAATGGTCCTGGGTACGCTGCTGTGCGTGGCTCACGGTGCTACGATGGTTTTGCCTTGCGAGGCATTCGAACCGGAAGCTGTACTTCGCGCTGTCGAGGAGGAGCGGTGCACCGCCCTGCATGGTGTGCCAACAATGTTCATCGCTGAATTGGATCTACCGAGCTTCTCTTCTTTCAACATTTCATCTTTACGCACGGGTGTGATTGCGGGTTCGACCTGTCCCATCGAGCTTATGAAGCGACTGATCGACGAAATGGATCTCACGGACATCGTTATTGGTTACGGACAGACTGAATGTAGCCCAATAAATTCGATGACGGCCATCGACGATTCGTTAGAAGCACGGGTAACAACTGTCGGCCGACCCCATACCAACTGGGAAATGAAGATATTACGCGAAGACGGTGAGATTGCTGATATAGGTGAAACCGGTGAGGTTTGTGCGCGTGGATATGGGGTGATGATCGGGTACTGGGGCGACGAAGAAAAAACCAGAGACGCAATTGACGACGATGGCTGGATGCACTCCGGCGACCTCGGTGAGATGGATGAACACGGCTACGTCAAAATCACCGGACGCATCAAGGACATGATTATTCGTGGCGGGGAAAACGTTTATCCTCGAGAGATAGAGGAATTTCTCTATACGCACCCAGCAATTCAAGAAGTTCAGGTATTTGGGGTTCCCGATAAGAAATACGGCGAGCAGGTTGCGGCTTGGGTCCAGCTACGACCAGGAGAGTCAACTACCGAGGACGAGATAGCGGAATTCTGCAACGGCAAAATTACCCACTTTAAAATCCCGAAACACATTAAATTAGTCGATGGCTTTCCCATGACTGTGACTGGGAAAATTCAGAAATTTGTCATGCGAGATCTGTACGCCGAAGAACTTGGTCTAGCAATTTGAGTACTACTGCGCTTACACACGAGCTCGAACTGTTTCAGGAGAACGTCAAGCGCTTCGCCGAGCAAGAGCTCGTACCACATTACGATCAATGGGAGCGGGAAGAGATCTTCCCGCGGAGCTTGTGGAACACCCTTGGCGAGCAAGGGCTATTGGCAGTCGATCTGCCGGAAACGTATGGGGGAACGGGAGCGGATTTTCATTTCAGCATGGAAATCGTGGAAGAGTTTAGCCGTTCAAACTGCTCTTCAATCGCAACTTCAGTCGTCGTGCATTCTGATATTGTGGCGCACTATATCGCCAACTACGGAAGCGAGGCGCAAAAGCATCGTTATCTGCCAGGGATGATCTCGGGCGAGTGCGTGGGTGCAATCGCAATGACAGAACCCGCAGCAGGAAGTGATCTACAAGGTATACGCACAACAGCACGCCAAGAGGGTGCTGAATATGTGTTGAACGGCCAGAAGACATTTATCACCAACGGACAGCACTGCGATCTGGTTATTGTCGCGGCCCGCACAAAGTCAGGCGTCTCCGGCGCTAAGAGCACTACCTTGTTTTTGGTTGACGTTGATGAACCAGGGTTCACCCGAGGCAGAAATCTAGAAAAGCTGGGGCTTCATTCTTCCGATACATCAGAACTCTTTTTTGACGATGTTCGTCTCCAGGATTCTCAAGTGCTGGGTGAGGTGAACGGTGGATTCGGCATACTCATGAGCGAGCTCGTGCGTGAACGCTTAGCGCTTTCTGCTTGTTGTGTTGCTGCGGCAGAAGGCATGTTGACAGAGACAGCGGCATACGTAAATGAACGACAGGCATTCGGCAGTCGTTTGGCTGATCTACAAAATACGCGATTTAGGCTTGCGGAAGCCGCCACGTTGATTCGTGTGAACCGCTCGTTCATAAATGAATGTAAGTCTCGATTTAATGAGGGCACGCTTGATGTGGCAACGGTAAGTATGGCGAAGCTCTCTGCAGCCGAAATGCAAAGCAAGGTAATGGATACCTTTTTGCAGGTTCATGGCGGTTACGGATACATGAGAGAATTCGGCGTTGCCCGAGCATTTGTGGATTCCCGAGTACAACGCATCTACGGTGGTGCCAGTGAGATCATGCAGGAACTGATCGCAAGAGACTTACTGGACTGACTGGTTGTCGGTTGTCGGTTGTCGGAGCTAACGCTTAAGGAGCGTCCCTTCTTCTTCGAGCGCAGTTACCACGTTTGCGCTAATCCCCCAATCGGCCAACGCTTGTTCGTTACGTACACCTGCCTCTTCCGGTTCCTGGCTAATCGAACCAGGTGTCCTTGAAACCCTTGGCGCCGGAGCAGGCTGGACAATACCTTCTACCTCAACATATATCCAAAAAGTAGGATAATCGTGTTCCAAGCCACTCTCATGCATGTTTTGTTTTTATGACCGAATTTTTACACGGCATCGGCCAACAACGGATGCTTAATTAGACCCCTCGAGACCGCCCCAGGCGCAGAGAGTCTCGCCTGTCATGGTGCCCTCGACCGCGCTCACATAGTACTGCGCACACTGCTCAGCGGTTAGGACGCCGCGTCGTTCCTGACCAGGCTCGACTATGGGTGCTGGACTCACAGCGTTGATGCGCACGTCGTTCGGAAGTAGCGGTGCAGTATTGGACACGAACGTATCGACGGCCGCGTTCAATGGACCAGTCGCGATGCTGAAGCGATTCGGGTAGTGACTGAGAAAACCCGTCGAGAAGGTAAACGAACCGGCGCGTGAAATGTGTCCCAACCCTTGGCGGAGCAGTCGTATCTGGCCTAGAAACTTACGCTCAAATCCATATCGATAGTCGTCATCAGCTAATTCGTCAAAGTCAGAGAAAGTGCTATCCCGACCCGCGACACAAATCAGAGCATCGAACACTGCGATTGCGTTGAACATCTGATTAACAGAGACGACGTCTGTGTAGTCACACTGCAGGTCACCACTGCTGGCACCTACCCTAACGATCTCATGCTGGGGGTTCAGAGCGCGATCTACCTCACGCCCAATCTTACCTGTGGCCCCAAAGATTATTATTTTCACATCTCACTCCAAACCGATCTGTCTATTCCAATCAGCGTTGTCCCAAAAAAGATACTCTTCTGCGATTCGACCGTCCTCCCATCTTGCAATTGTCGCGATCTTGAGGCTAACCGGTTTTCCTGTCGGCTGAAGAACTTTCCCATCTGGAGTGGTGATCGGTTTCACCCAGCGGCCTTTGGAGATGCTGATCCCAGCCGTCCACTCGCCGTAGCCAAAACCCACGATATGCTCTGCTACCTTGAACTCGAACGTGTCAAACAGATACTGCAACTCTTCCTCGTGGGGTGGGAAAGGTGAAGTTCTGGTTCCGTCCGGGTTGTGCACGATCACATTATCGGCATGGATCTCGCCAATGCGTTCCATATCTCGAGTGTTAAATGCGACTAGGTCAAGTTCATCAAATGTCGCTAGATGGCGAGCGGTTTGTACGCGTTCGGCGTGGTGCTCGACGAGTTGAGCTTCTAGCTCGGCAATGCGGGCTTTGAGAGTTTCAACGTCATCGTCGGCCATTGCGTTGTTCATCGAAAACACAGCGACGAGGAGCGGAATTAGTAAAGATGATTTATTCATGGTGAGGTCCTTGGTTGGTTCGGGAGACTCTACGGCAAACCAAATATATTGATAATAATGCTTAGACGGGATATATAATCCCAATATATGGGATAAAAGATTTCGCCTATGGATACTTTGAAAGCCATGCGTGTGTTTGCCGCGGTTGCTGACTCGCAAGGCTTTGCACCAGCCGCTAGAAGCCTGGATATGTCAACGTCGGCGGTGAGCCGATACGTCATTGAGTTGGAATCGTGGCTTGGTGCGCAGCTACTCCACCGGACCACCCGTCGGCTCTCAATCACCGAAGCAGGGGCACAATACCTAGAACAATGCCGGCAGATCGTTGCTGATGTGGATCAACTTAGAGATGACGCTCAAACCCACAGTGCTGACCCTAGCGGCACGCTTCGGATCACTACACCTGTAGCTATAGGTCAACGATATCTCCAGGCAGTGTTACCCGAGTATCTAGCCACATACACCAACGTCTCGGTCGACATCACTACGACGGATCGGTTCGTCGATTTAGTCGCAGAAGGATTCGATATTGCGCTCAGGGCCGGTCAGTTATCAGATTCGACATTGATCGCGCGGCGCTTGGTGGACGTCAATCTCGCTGTCGTGGCAAGTCCCGGGTATTTGAGCACGCACGGTACACCTACATCGGCAAGTGATCTTAAACGTCACAACTGCTTGATTGACACTGTAACCAACTACGGTGACCGCTGGCCGGTAGGTACCCATTCAAACTCTCGAACACGTGTCTCTGGGAATCTCCGCATCAACAGCGGTGAAATTGTTCGATCACTGGCAACGTCGGGCGTTGGCATAGCCCTCTTACCCGGATTCATGGTCTCCGACGAGATTGTGAGCGGGGAACTAATCTCCGTGCTTGAATCAGAAATCCATTTCGAAGCTGGGTTATATGCGGTTTATCCGAACAGAACGCATGTATCTGCAAACATTCGCAGCTTCATTGACCATCTAGTAGATCGTCCGTTTGAGCATTGAGCAAGCTGACGAATCGGTAAATGACCGCTCTGGGCCGACCTTGCAAACGTCTGCTTTCAACCTACCCGAAAAGGTCCGTTAGGTCGTTTACCGACGAAGCAATATCCCCTCGTCTTCGAGCGCAGTTACCACGTTTGCGCTAATCCCCCAATCGGCCAGCGCCTGTTCGTTACGCACGCCTGCCTCTTCCGGTTCCTGGCTAATCGAACCAGGTGTCCTTGAAAACCTTGGCGCCGGAGCAGGTTGGACAATACCTTCTACCTCAACATATGTCTGACGTTCGGTCAGGTGAGGATGGCTGGTCGCTTCTGTCAGCGAGAGTATCGGTGAAACACATGCATCTACATTGGCAAATACTTCCGCCCATTCGTCGCGGGTTTTAGTTAAAAACACGGCTTGAATTTGTTCCGTTAACTCCGGCCAGTGCTTTGGTCGGTTGCGTAACTCCGGATCGATATCTAGACCTAATGTGTCTGTCATATTCTTGAAGAAGCGAGCTTCGACGGCACCTGCTGCCATATAGCCCCCGTCCTTCGTAGCATATACGTGTACATTCGGAGCGCCTGCATCGATCATGTTGGTCCCACGCTGCTCCGACCACATCCCGCCGGCCAACATGCCATGAAACAATGTCATCATCGATGCAATACCATCTACCATGGCAGCATCAACGACTTGACCCTCGCCACTGCGCGTAGCTTCCAACAATCCAGCTAACAAACCAAATGCCAGATAAACCCCACCACCCCCAAAATCGCCCACCAAATTGAGAGGGTACACTGGCCCACCATTTCGCTCGCCAATGCTGGCGAGAACGCCGGTTAAAGCAATATAGTTCGGGTCGTGGCCTACCGCTTGGGCCATAGGACCCTCTTGGCCCCAACCCGTCATTCGCCCGTAGACCAGCTTAGGGTTTACGCTTAGACACTCCTCCGGACCTAGTCCCAACCGCTCCATAACCCCAGGTCGGAAACCTTCAAACAAGGCATCCGCCTTGGGCAACAAGTCTTTCACGAAGCTGACGCCGGAATCCGATTTAAGATCAACCGCAATCGTATGCCGTGATCGATTCATCAGGTTATATTTGGCAGGCATACCTATGCCCAGATCAGCTTCTTCCTTACGATCGATTCGTATAACGGTAGCGCCCAAATCTGCAAGCAACATCCCGCAGAGCTGGCCAGGACCAATACCGGCAATCTCTACAATCCTATAGCCACTTAAGGGACCCGTCATCGGTTACCCGGCTTTGTCAAAAAGATCGATATTGTCTTCGATACTTACGGACAACGGACGTCGAGCAAGCTTGGCTTCATCGCTTGATGGAAGCATGGATTCCCATAGGGTTTCCGGTAACGCTGAGTCCTTCGCACGCCGCCTTGTGTCATCCCAATCCGTCTCCAAGCTCGGACCTTCAGGCGCTTCAAGGCCAAGAATAGTTGCGATCTCTCTGACCGCACCTGCTAGAAAGGCACTACCAGCCGCCGCCACAGTCTCGCTGCGAATACCCTCATTCTCAAGTAAGCCTTCTTCAGTTGCGCCAAACCAAGCCAAAGCCAACGGCACGCGCTTAGGAAAAGCTTCAACCATCTGTGCACGCTCATCATCGTCTAGGCTCTTAGCCCAGCCTAATAGACTCAAGCGATGAAACCGACTTTCTTTACCAAAGTGCTTTACCATCCCAGCAACATCTTCATTTGCGCCATTCTTAAAGGTCAGTAAGAAGTTCCATAGCGCAGCTTCTGCAAGATACGCCGTCAGCATGAAGTCGCCACGATTCGCGGGTGCTTCATCCAATAAGGCCATACTTTGGATCTGCTCCCGCTCGCGACCAAATTCAAGCTGATGCTCGGGTAAATCGTAAGTTTCCTCTAGAAACTTAAACAATGCTCGCGTATGTCCCAACTCATCTTGCGACATGCCAGCAAACGCAGTGGCATCGGTAAGGGTTCTACAGTTGAGCATCACCTTAATGTACCAGTGTCCTAAAACCCATTTGCTGTCTGCCAAACATAGCAGTTCACTCAATAGTTTTTCTTTCGCTGTACTCATTAGATATCTTCCTGAAAACGCTCATCCCACTTCATAAAGCCGAAGCCCTCTCCACAGGATTTGCATTTGAATAGTATTTCGGAAACGGTGCCACCAAAGGGGCTGGCGACCTCTGTTTCTGTCGACTCGCACCACGGACACGCGACAATGTCGGCGAAGTCGTCGTTGAACATATCACGCACGCCTTCGAGTCGATCAGGCATAACCCACCACATCATCTTCGTCACCGATGCAACGCAGGAACGATTCGGTAGGCGCAACACACATCTCCACCCATGGCTTTTCAGAATAGGTCATGCCTGCCTGCGCTGCTGCCAGTTCCTGGTTGGGTGCCCTAACGCAACCGATATGCGCCAGCGGACCGTCCAGCTTCTCGCGGGCAAATACTTCGTACATTGGGTTTTCTTTTTGGGGCATTTCTTGTTGGGGCATTTCACTATTACTCATGACCGCTCCTAAATGACGTAGCCGTGATGCTTCGCGTGCTCTCGCGCGGTATCACTCATTTTTGACTTATCCCAACTGGCGCCCCAGTCCAGCTTTATGCGGGCGCGTTTAACCCCAGGGACGCGTTCGGCTGCTTGTTTAGCATCATACTGGATGACTTCAAAAGCCGGGCATCCGACACAGGGAAAGACGAGTCCGATGGTGGCTGTTCCCTCATCATCCACATCAATGCGATTAACCATGCCCATCTCGTTCAAGCTAACCGACATGTGTGGGTCCATCACGTCGTCCATCGCACGGTTCAGTCTGGCCGTGACGTCAATTACTTCAACGCGCTGTGAATCATCTACCACAGCGCTTCACCCCACTCTTCGCGTTGTAGGCGCTCGTACGCTGCAGGACGCATCGGTCCACCGCTTTTCCAGGATTGAATCATGTTGTCCCAGGTGGATGCCTCTCGCACCCATTCGTGACGATCATTGTCCGCCACCATAGGTACGGGATAGTCACTATCCAAAACGTACTTTTCCTGTTCTTCGTCAAAGTGCGCAGGCACCTTGAAACCAACTCGTTTGGCAAATTTGCAGGCATCCTGTAGCCACTTCTCACGCATAGTGTCGTTGCTCCACGCGCGGATCCCAAAGGTCATCTGATCGGTCATACTCTTCATATGATCCGGACGTCCGTACCACTGGTATCCCCAGGGGAAGATCCAATCCACCGCTTCCTGCACCGCTTGGCGAGTTTCTTCACTATGGTTCCAGTAAAACTCTGTCCAGTAGGCACCATGGCGGAAGTGGAAGGCTTCTTCGAAGTTCACTTTCTTGAGCGCTCGGCGATAAGGCGCAAAGCTGCAATGTAATTCCAGATCCCAGGTGGTATAGCGTCCAGCTCGATCTAAGAGCCCTTGGGCAACCACGAACTCTATGTAACTTCGTACGGGAAATTCCATGATAGGAAAACTGATGTAGCGCATGGGGTCTTCATCGAACGCTTTTTCCTGCATGGAGACACCAAAACGTTCCAGCAACATACCTTGCTGGTGGGCATGCCCTACCTCATCCTGAATCGCTGCGGCAATGGCGATCTTGGCGCCCAGGTCAGGCGCTGTTGCAAATGCGGTGTAGGCCCACGTCAGTACGGTCACCTCTCCTTGCGCTGCAATCTCTAGCGTCTTTTTGAGCACAGCCCGGTAACGCGGCGTGAAATCCGCCATGTCTTCGATAAGTTCACCCGCCTGGATGCGCTCGATAAGCGCCTGGTCGTCGGGTGTTAGGTCAACGGCTTCAGCCATAGTAAACCTCCTGCGTGGATCACTTCACATACTGACCGGATGGTATGTGAATGGGTGGAAAAGTCAAGGCTTAAGCGCACGTAAAATAAACTCCCTCGCAGTCGCCGCTAATTCACGACCATCAATGGACTCATTGAGTCGGTGCCAATGCAGTAATAAGCCATCGACCATGGCGAGCAACGTCACTGCCACGCTATCGGCATCAAGTTGAGGGTCCAGCTCGCCTCTGGTTTGTCCTTGTTCAATCACTTCGCGGAGCAGTCCCGTTAACCGGTCGTAGCTTCGCTTTATCTTTGCCTCGGCTTCTGTGTCGCTGCCACTGAATTCCACTGCCATAAGGACGAGCAGTAAAAGATGCTCCCGGTAGTTCACTCCCAAACGCGCAACATCATTTACAAAACGTGCAAGACGTTCCTGAGCGCTCGCGTCCATCGATCCAACGGTTGAAATAATGGGCGCGAATGTATTGGCATCAGCATCGTCCAACAAGGTCTGCAACAACTCTGCCTTGTCTTTGAAATAGAAATAGATCGCGCCTTTGGTCAATCCGGCGGCTTTGGCAATGTGCGACATCGACGTGTGTTTGTAACCCTGAGCTACGAACAGCGCCCGTGCAGTGTTCAGCAGCGCTTCTGTGCTCGCAGCGCGGCGGGCTTCATTGGAGATTCGGGTACTCATCCAGCCACGTTGATGGAGGATATCCAGCAAGTCAAGACAGATAGCGATACCGGGAGAGTTGCCTTTGCAAACTAGGGTATTGCCGGGAAAGAGTAGTTTTCCGACACTTCTTCCCAGAGTATGTCGCCATGAACAAACATCAAATCCGTGCCACGACAGACTTTTTTCCACTAAAAGATCAGGTTCTGTTTACATCAGCCGCAGTCCAAGTCACTGAAGAACGTATTCACGATTTTTGCCGCGGAACGCTGAACGAAGAATGGATTCACTGGGATCGCGAACGCTGCAAGGCTTCTCACCTGGGCGACATTATTGCACCCGGGCTCTTTCTGCCTGCACTCTATCCGGGTCTGTTCTGGCAGCACATGGATGTAGATTTGCCTCGAATGATCGTCAAGGGCATTGAGGGAATCCGAGTTTATAGACCAGTGCTCGTAGACACATCTGTCTACTGTAGAGCCACGGTCGCTGAAGTCATGCCACGCACCGAAGGGATCGAGGTGCACTACCACGTTGAGTTTTTCGTTGAAGACGAGTCAGACCTCATCGCTGAGGTGACTTTTATGAACCGCTACTGGGACGACTAACCCAACACTCCGAACCTAAGCGCGGAGTATCGGATTAAAACCGCATTGCTAGTTGCCCAAGCTAAGCCGAGCTTGTAACGCAATCGTACGCGGTGGGTCTAGATACCCAAGGAAATAAGCACCCAACAATGGCTGTGAGGTGGAGTTAACCTCCTCTTCGGTCAAATTCTTACCAACCAACGCAATACTCCACTGATCATCTGCGCTTGCAATTCCTATGCGAGCATTGACCCGTGTCCAACTATCCTGCACCGCATTTGGGTCCAGCGTGCCGTCGGTAAAGTACTCATCGCTGTGAGAAAGTGTAACGCCCGCCTGAAAACGCAGCGTATCGCTAATCGCCGCATCCACATCTGCAAACAAGCTCCCAGACCAATCAGCGGCAAACGGCAGATTCTCACCACCAAGATCACAGACGCCACTTGGTGTTGCATTGACTAAGTTACATGGAGCTGCATCAAACGAATCAAACTCGGTATCCAGAACTGCTGCCGATCCACCGACCGTCAGCCATTCGGTCAAAGCCCAACGCCCATCTACCTCGATACCTTGCGCCACAGCCTCAGCCGCATTTCGAATCACTGGCCGCGTCGTTTGAATTCCACCCACATCTACGAAGATGAAAGAATTGACTTGGAGATCATCGAACTCAGTTCGAAACACTGTGACGTTCAGTTCAGCTGCACCATCTGCAAGTCTCGCTTTTAGGCCCAGCTCGAGTCCAAGGGCGTCCTCATCGTCATACTCTAGATCAGCCGGCTGCGCATTTGTCGCAGAAGCAAATCCTCCCGCTTTGGCACTCAGGGATGCCTTTCCGTAGAGCATCACGTCGTCGTTGAGATCCCATTGCAAAGCGACTTCTGGCATGAAGTTGTCGGAAGATCGATCATCTTCAAATCCATCCAGTGCACCGTTAGGGCACAACGCTGCCGCAAGTGGCGCGGGTGCGGGGATAACCGTGCTGGGTAGGATGCCCAAGTTACAACGGGATCCGCGGGTAACTTCTTTCTCTTCATCGGAATAACGTACCCCTGCCACCAATCTGGTGGTGTCGCTCAAGTTCCAGATACCCTGCGCGAATACAGACCACAACTCGCTTTCCAGCTCAAACAAGCCTGTTGCTTCCAACGCAGTACCCGGCCCGAGTGCTGCAGGTCCAAAAATATTTGGTTGGGCTTGCTCGTTTTCAGAATCGTGATAGTAGAACCCAAGAAGATAATCGAAATCGCGATCACCTGGCGAAGCCAGACGAACTTCTATGGATGTTTGTTCGTATTCTTCTTCTATCGCTGCGTCCAACAAAGGTGACGCTGAGGTATCTAGGTCCGTAATGAGATCGTATTCGTAATCAGAATAGCCAAGCAGCACGCTTAACGTGTTTTCGCCCATAGCATATTCCGCACCCAAGGTCACATTCGTACTCTCACCAGTTTGGTGAGGAGAATTTTCCTTAAAAATACCTAGCGGGTTTATCAGGGAGCCTTCCGAGGAACGTCGCCAGTTTAGTCGTCCATCACCCGCTTCCAGCAAGGGTGCAGCTAAACCGTAGATTTCGCCGATGTGGCCATCCGTTTCAAAGTCGGATACTTCTACTTTTGCCTTCAGCAACAAATCATCGCTGGCCTGAATGACAGCGGACCCACGGATGAGCAGGTCTTCACGATCACCCTCGTCGTTGCCGGTGGTCGAGTTTTCAAAGTAGCCATCACGATCGGTGTACTTCACAGCCAAGCGAAGACCCACGGTATCGCTCGGTGAGCCGCCGACCACCGCCGTGGCGCTTTGTCCACCGTACTCAAACTCATGGTCAATCGAGAAATCAGCGCTGAATTCATCACCTGGTGATGTCGTACGCGTAATCGTGCTAACCGCACCAGCGGTTGCATTGAGGCCATGGATAACCGATTGGGGACCGCGCATCACTTCGATACGTTCAACATCGAAGAAAGGTGATTGGTACTGTCGTGAACGAGGCATATACAGACCGTCAATGAACATACCGACAGCCTGTTCAAAGCTACGTTCCTGACCCGAGCCTAAACCACGAATGACCACGGCTTCCGTAGCGATGCCAAACCCAGTGCTGAAATTTGGTATTTGACCCGCGAGGTCGTTCAAGTTGTTAATGTCGTAAGCTTCCAGCGTCTCACCTTGCACTGCCTCGATTGACAGCGGCACATCCTGCACACTCTGCGTGCGTTTCGTCGCGGTGACGACAATTTCTTCAAGCACGGCCTCGGCCGAAGCCCAAGGCGTATACAGTCCCACACTAACTAGTGTGGCGATCTGTAACAATCGGTTCCTACTCATGATCCCCATGTAACTCTCCAATGGTTTTTCGATCGCGCAGGTCTAGGAGACGTGCACTTACCCACACTGGAAGAATATCTGTGGATTAGACCTACCTTTTGGCTTTGCGGGCGCTTCACGTGTCCAATCCGGCAATCCATTACCTCCTCTTGGACACTGCAATTACTTTGCCCCTAGGATGCTAGAACTAAGGAGACAACCGAATGTCAGACTATATTAAGTACTTGTCTACAGGCATTGGCTCGGGAATCATCGGAGCGGGCCTCACCTATTTCTTTCTGACTTTACCAGCGACCGGTGTCTACTTAATAGGCGCGGTCACGGTGACTGATCCAGAACGTTTACCCCAATACCAGGCCATCGCCGGCCCACTTGCCGCAGAGACAGGCGGATACGTCCCCCTCGCGTTCGGATCTCCAGAGATGTTAGAGGGGGTCGCACCAACGGACGGATGGTTTTTCGTCGAACGTTACGAGTCGAAGGAGAGTCTGCATAAATTTATCACCTCACCTGCGTTTATCGAAGCCAAAGCTCTACGAGATGAAGTTGCTGACGTTCACTTCATGATGGTTGTCGAGGCTTATCATCACTAGATCACTCTCAGTACACCAAACAGTGCTTGTGATGCTCGTGCTTGCATCCCTGTCGACCTCTGTATTGAGCAACCAGACCACAGACAAAACAAGCATCCGTATAGCATTTGGGTCGTGCGCAGATGAGATGCGAATGCAACCTATTTGGTCTTCCATCGCGATCGTTAAACCTGATCTGTTTATTTTTACAGGCGATGCGATTTACGCCGACTACGATGGCAAATCAGTGATTCCAGTTAGCGCAGCCTCGCTTCGGAATAGTTGGAAAAAGTTAGGCGATGAGCCCCATTTTGCTCGCTTTCGAAACAAAGTGAAGATCGTAGGGACCTGGGACAATCACGACTATGGTTCTCACAATCGTGGCATAAGTTTTTCACTTAAAGAGGAAAGTAAAACCGCATTCCTGGATTTTTTCGCAGAACCCAAAAATTCACCACGCCGAAAAAGGGCAGGCATCTACGCGAGCGAACTACTGAATCGGAATGGTCACGTCGTACAAATCTTGTTACTCGATACACGATCGTTCAAAGATGACATTCTTTCTGATCAACGCAGCAAGGAAGAAAGATCGTCTTTAGGGTTGAGCGGTACGCTTGGGATGTACCCTCCCACGGATGACCGTTCATCGTCACTGCTTGGAGAGGCGCAATGGCAGTGGCTCGAAGAGAGCTTAAATGTGCCTGCCGAGGTCAGGTTACTTGTCTCCAGCACGCAAATCATTCCCGATCAGAAGCATATGGATGAGTGGGGAAACTATCCGCACGAAAGAAAGCGCCTCTTCAGACTACTCACAGATTCAAGGGCGTCGGGTGTGATTCTGCTGTCCGGTAATGTGCATTTTGCTGAACTTTCTATGCTGGAACGCTCAAACACATACCCACTGTTAGAGATGACCTCCAGCGGGCTGACGCATACAAACTCAGCCTATGCACAGGTGCCAAATCCATACCGCATAGGCACTCCATTTGACCACTTAAACTTTGGCGTTGTTGAAATACATTGGCAGGCTATGGCAGAACCAACCATACGACTCGCTATCTACGACAAATCGGGGAAGGTTCAGCTCGAACACCAATTACCCCTGACCGATCTTCAGTCTAGTAAGACTTCGGTAGTCCCAGCACATGCTCTCCGATGAAATTTAGGCTCATTTCCTGCGTTAAGGGGGCGAGCCTGAACAACTGGACCTCTCTCCACCAACGCTCGACGTGATAATCAGCAGCAAAACCAGCACCGCCGAAAGTCTGCATTGCGTGGTAGCAAGCCTCGATTGCCGCTTCGACCGCCACATACTTGGCCATGTTCGCGATTTGTCCGACAACAATAGTGTCACGCCCTGCATCGTGCAGACTCGCAGCTTTCAGCACTGACAGCCAAGCAGACTCTAGTTTGGCGTGTGCAGCAGCCAGCGGGTGCTGGACCGCCTGGTGCGCGCCAATGGGCACATCAAACACGTTGCGTTCGTTGGCATAAGCAACCGCGCTTTGAATTGCTAACCGGCCTGTACCAATCGCTCCTGCGGCCACCAATAGCCGTTCCGGATTGAGCGTGCCTAGAAGTTGATAAAACCCCTTGCCTTCAGCGCCTAGTAGCGTCGAATCGGGCGTCGTTAGATTTTCAAACTGGACATTGTACGACTGATAGTAGTGCAGGCCATGCTTCGCAATTGGCGCCGCATGGATCCCTTCTGCTGGAAGGTCAATAAGGAACAGCGACATGCCTTGCGCGGACCTTCCTTTTTCGGTCCGTGCCAGCAGCACAAACACCTGTGTGTTTTCTATATTGCTGATGAACCACTTAGCACCGTTGATCTGAAAGTCAGACCCATTGCGCTCAGCAAAAGTTGTTATGTTAGTGGTGTTTGTACCGGCGTCTGGCTCGGTCACACCCAAACTGGCTAACACTTGACCCTTAGCCATCGTCGGTAGATAGGCTTTCTTTTGTTCATCGTTGCCATGCTGCATGACCGCATTTGACCCCAAAATACCAAACAGGAATCCAAGTGCTGGTCCACCCCCTCC
Organism: Candidatus Azotimanducaceae bacterium; assembly: GCA_965216695.1. GTDB lineage: Bacteria > Pseudomonadota > Gammaproteobacteria > Pseudomonadales > Azotimanducaceae. The sequence goes on from OZ244212.1 coordinate 3,349,768, forward strand.
GCCGTTGCTGCAGAGTGCATCCATAGCTAACACCAGCTCTGTAATACCGGCCCCACTGCCCCCAAATTGTTCAGGCAGATGCAATCCAAAGAAACCTAACTCGCCCATCTCATCAAGAAATTCTTGAGGAAATGAGTGCGCCTGATCTTTCTCAAACCAGTATTGTGGGCCGTACTTACGCCCCACCTCAGTAGCGGTATCGACGATCATTTGTTGTTCGGATGTCAGATCAAAATCCATCTTCACCTCTTTATTTTGCGATCAAACTAGAACGCAGCGTGACCAAGAATGCTGCGCCCGATGATCAGCTGCTGCATTTCGGGCGTGCCTTCTGTGACCGCCAGGATCGGAGCTATGCGATACAATTCTTCTATTGGAAACTCGCGCGTCACGCCATTTCCTCCGTGAACTGCCATAGCATCTCGTACGACCCGCAGAGCAGCCTCGGTCGCGAAATATTTAGCCATGGAACTCTGTAGGTCCGAACGTTGCCCTTTGGTGACTTTATCTAGGGCTGAATAAAGCATCAGTCTAGCCGCTTCTAAATCCACCGCCATTTGTGCAATTCGCGCTTGAATCAACTGGTGGGCGGCAATGACCTTGCCGTGTTGCTCCCGTTCCTGTGCATATGCGACAGCGTGATCGAACGCCGCTTGGGCAACACTTAATGCTAACAAACCAACCAACGGTCTAGATCCCTCAAGTAGAGTCAAGAGCCGACGCAGGCCCTCTCCTTCGGGGACTAAGACATTTTCATCGGGCACAAACACGTCATCGAAAAATACTTGTGCTGTGGATTGTCGATTGAGTGCCATTTTGGGAATGTTCTTGGTTTCGTAGCCCGCATCTCTGTCGACAATCATCAACGCGAGGCCTGCCTGTGGTTCGTCGTTCACACGAGTCACGCAGATAATGAAATCCGAATAATGACCGTTGGAGATCCATTGCTTTTCTCCGCTGATTCGGTAGCCGCCGTCGACCTTTTTCGCCTTTGTCGATATCTCCGCGATGTTTGATCCTGCAGCGGGTTCGCTAATTCCAATGCACGCGAATTTGTCTCCGGTTAGCAATGGGGCAAGATAGCGTCCACGCTGCTGCTCGCTTCCATGCGCGAGCAACAAGCCAGCTTCTAACTGAATTAACACAACGATTGATAAGTCCGGTGCCACTTTTGCGAGTTGTTCGAACAACAGCCCCACGGTTGTCGGCGACAGACCCAAGCCACCTAATTCTTCCGCGACCAAGCCATTGCCCATGCCATAGTCGAGCAAGCCTTTCAAAACCTGTTGTGTTGTGGCTTTGTCCAAAAACTCATCTGGGCGCGCGTGATAGGGTGCCACCTCATTCGACAAGTACTTAGTAAACGCATCAATGGCCAGCTGGTCGTCTGCTGAAACACTAAAATCCATCAATCTATCTCAATTCTGCCTTACTTCATCTTAACCATCGTCGGGGTAGGCGAACCAACAAATCACGGTCATTTTGAGCAGGAAAGGTTGCTTGTACGGCATATCGGCAGAAGGTCGCTGCTCACTGGCGTAGAGTGTAGGCATGGCAATACCGACGTCGACTCACTGGGGAAACTATAAGCTCGTTACGGCTGAAGGACAGATTGAAGCAATCCAACGTTATCCAGAAGACGTCGACCCAACACCTATCGCGGATAATCTACTCGCTGCCCAAGATGAAAACGTAAGGGTGCTTAGACCCGCGATTAGAGAAAGCTATTTAAAGCGACCGACCGAACACACGGGTGCAACACGGGGCCACGAACCTTTTGTACAAGTCCCGTGGGATGAAGCACTAGACCTCACGGCGTCCGCGTTGGATCACGTGCGTGCTGAGCACGGGAACGCCTCCATCTATGGTGGTTCTTATGGTTGGTCTTCAGCGGGCCGCTTTCATCATGCCCAAAGTCAAATCCACCGTTTCCTGAATAGTATTGGGGGTTATACGCGTTCTCTTTTCAGTTACTCCGCTGGCGCAGGAGAAGCCATCGTCCCCCGTGTTCTGGGCATGGATTTTTTCGAGGTTATGTTTCAAGCGCCGACGCTCGAGGATATCGCAGAGCACACCAAGCTGGTTGTCTGCTTCGGTGGTCTTGCGCTAAAAAACACACAGGTGATGTCTGGTGGTATCGGCGGCCACGATGCTGAGTCACGCTTGCGCGATCTCACCAGTAAAGACATAGACTTTATCAACATCAGTCCCATCGCCGATGATTTACCAGATTTTCTGGACGGTGACTGGTGGCCAGTTCGTCCAGGTACCGACTCCGCGTTGATGCTTGCGATCGCCCATACCTTGGTGGACGAAGATCTATACGACAAAGCGTACGTGTCTCGTTACAGCGTCGGCCTGGAAGAGTTTAAGCCGTACTTGGTGGGCCATCTCGACGGCCAACCTAAAGACTGTAGTTGGGCATCAACAATCTGTGATATTCCCGCTGAACGCATTCATGCGCTCGCCCGTCGCATGGCAAACGATAAGCCTATGATTGGTATCAGTTGGTCGCTGCAACGTAATGAACATGGTGAGCAAACTTATTGGTTGGCGACGGTGTTAGGCGCTTTGTTGGGGACACACGGTCTACCTGGCAAGGGCGTAAGTTACGGCTACGGATCGATTCACAATATCGGCTTCTCTGGTCGAAAATTACCGAACTTTGCGATTCCGGCACTCCCCCAGGGTGAACGCGGTGTGGATGACTACATCCCAGTGGCTCGAATTGCCGATGTGCTGCTCAACCCTGGTAAGGCATTCGAATTCAATGGCAAAACCATCGAACCGAAACAAATTGAACTGATTTATTGGGCGGGGGGAAACCCATTCCATCATCACCAGGATTTAAACCGTCTTTGTGATGCCTGGACCAAACCGCAGACCATTATCGTCAACGAACCCTTTTGGACAGCCACGGCAAAGCGAGCCGACATCGTTCTTCCAGCCACGATACCTCTAGAGCGAGAAGACTTGGGCGTTACCCCCTACGACTGCACCATGACACCTATGCGTAGAGCTGTTGACCCCATTGGGGAAGCACGAGATGACTATGACATTTTCCGTGGCCTTGCCGAACGGCTTGGGGCAAGCAATGTGTTCAGCGAAGGAAAATCCACGCTAGACTGGCTTAAGCACCTGTACGCTGATCTTGTCGAGAATGCATATGCAGTTGGAGTTGCATTGCCGAACTTCGACACGTTTTGGAATGGGGAGCAGATCAACCTGCGCGATCAAATACCCGACCGGGTTTTTCGACTCGAACGGTTCTATCAAGACCCGGAAACCCATCCCCTAGACACGCCTTCGGGCAAGATTGAAATCTACTCGTCAACAATCGACAGCTTTGGCTACAAAGATTGTGCTGGCTCTCCCCGCTGGTATGACAAGGACGAATACCTGGGATCCACACGCGCGACAGTCTATCCGCTGCACTTGATCTCCAACCAACCCAGAGGCCGGTTACATTCTCAATACGATCACGGTTCAGCGAGCCTTGCCACTAAGGTCCATGGCCGAGAGTGTGTGCATATAAATCCGCTCGATGCTCGATCAAGAGGCATCGTAGATGGCGACATCGTCCGCTTGCACAACGATCGCGGAGAGTGTTTGGCAGTAGCCGTCTTAACAAATCGAGTTGCACCAAACGTGCTGCAACTGCCGACAGGTGCATGGTACGACCCTTCAGGCAAGAACAATTTGGAGGTACACGGCAATCCTAACGTGCTCACACGAGATAAAGGCTCATCAGCACTTGGTCAGGGGACTACCGCGCATAGTTGTCTGGTTGAGATGGAAAAGTACACTGACGATACACCGCCTATAAAAGCACACTCCCCACCTGACTTCACAAACTAACCTTCTGCCAACAATTCCGTGCGATATTGGGTAGGTGAGCGCCCGGTCCAACGCTGAAAGGCGCGCGAAAAGTTACTGCAATCTGAAAATCCGAGCGTATAAGCGATCTCGCTGACAGACAGGTTTTGTTGCTCCATATACTGTTCCGCCAGTTCTCGACGCGTGTCTACAAGGATGTCCTGGTAGCTTGTCCCTTCCAACGACAGTCGGTTGTGCAAAGTACGAACGCTCATGTTAAGTGCTTGCGCCACTGCGGGTTTACTGCAGTTTCCTGATGGCAGCCGTGCGATAATCTGAGCATGTACCCGCCGAACCAGATCCTTTTCATCCATCTTAGCTAAAAATTTCACCACAACTTCATCATGCATCCGCGCAAGCTCTGCATTTGCAGCTGGCAACGGTACATCCAAGTCATCCTGGTTGATGAACAGCGCATCTACTTCTTTTTCGAACTCACACTCGCATCCAAAGTAGTCCTCGAACCTAGCGACATCTGTTGGCCGCTTGAAGGTAAACCAGACTTTTGCTGGTGCGTAGTCGCGTCGGTACATCGAGCGCAGCCATTGCACGTAGGTTGAGAAGGATCCCTGAACAAGTGAGGGGTAGACTCGTGACCGCTCGACGTTGGGTTTAGGAATCAATTGAACCTGGAGGCCTTCTTCCAATTCGTGCAACAGAATAGTTTCATTAGAGGTAATGAACGTGTAATAGCGTACTAGCCGTTCGCAGAACGCCCTTATATTTGCACTGGACAGCAGAGCAACGCCTAAAGCATGGAACGTAGTGGGATGGACTAATTCACCAAACCCAAGCGCAAACGCCGGATCCTTGGTCGCAGCGATCGAGGCTGTAATCAAGCGCTCAAGTTCGTAAAAAGCTAAACGGTTTTCTGGGTTGTTGAGGTGCTGTTGCCGCACATCCGCATTCGCAAACACCCGGTCAGCGTCAACACCGGCATTTTCAAGCACCTCGCGTATCACTACGGCAACGTTGCCTAGCGTGGATTGTTTGGAATGTTCCCCTAAAACCGGCACTACTTCTCCTGAGTAAATGCACGAAGGGAATACTATAGGTTTACGTTTGTGTCGGTAACCCCCACCAAAGAACTTTAAAATCAGTGCCTTACAGGCAATCAAGATCTATACGCATCGATGGACGACACGGAAAGACTGATCACTCCCCGCTTAAATTTGGTGCCCGCTTCTCCTGAAAGGCCGCCACCGCCTCTTTACGGTCATCTAACAGGTTCGTGTACATCTCGTAAGCTACCGCCACATCTGTGATGTTGGTTGCCAATTCACGCAACGGGATGTTGATTGCCGTCTTCGTGTATCGAACAGCCCAACGCGGACTCGCAAGGAGCTCCTGAACCAATTCGTCCACTTTTGCATCCAACTCTTCGGTCGGCACGGCGTAATTAATCAGCCCCATTCCCGCTGCGTCGGTCGCTGATAACAATCTACCTGTCATCAAAAACTCTTTGGCTCTTGCATAGCCAATCAACTGGGGCCAAATCACCGCGCCGCCATCTCCTGCCACCAGACCTGCTTTAACATGTGGATCGCCAATCTTTGCGCGCTCGTCTGCAACGATGATGTCGCTTAGCAAAGCAATCGAAGCACCGAAACCGGCAGCCGCGCCGTTCATACGACACACCATTGGTTTATCTAGTTCTAAGATGCCGTTAATGATCCGCCGCGCATCAGGCAGGATACCTCTGAACTTTTTGGGATCTTCCACCATCTCTTCAAAGAAGCGCATGTCGGCACCCGCACAAAATGCTTGGTCTTTACCCGTGAGGACAATGACATCGCTCTCCAGATCGTTGTTGAGATCATGGAACACCCGACCTAATTCAATGTGCATCTGCTCGTTGACGCCATTGAATGGGCCCACCCCATCCAGCATCATCGTCAAGACCTTGCCGTTACGCTCGAACTTCAGAGTTTCGTATTGATCAAAATTCATTCCGCTCACTCCTCTTCTAATACCTCTATCACAACAGCAGACCCCTTTTGACACAAGGTGCGTTCAGGCACTATCCCTGTCTTTTACAAACAGTCTTTCACAGGCACCCAATCGGAATTGTCCTCTGCATGCAATGACCGGACAGCACTCATAGCGTTCGTCTAGTTTCTCTGGGTAGCTACAGGACATTGAAATGAGCAAGCTCGATCGCGCCTTTAATATCGACGACATGCGCCACCTCGCGAAGGCACGCCTACCGAAGTTTATCTTCGACTATCTTGATGGGGGTGCAGACGACGAGTGGGTGCTTGAGAACAATCGCCGTGCTTTCGGTCGCTACGGACTTCTGACCCAGGTTCTTCGAGATGTGTCCAACATCGATACACGAACCAAGCTAATGGGTATTGAAACAGATATGCCGTTCATCCTTTCTTCAACCGGCGCATCACGTTTTTTCCATCCCGAAGGCGAACTTGCCGCCGCTCGAGCTGCAGCAAAAGCCAACGTATTCTATGGCATCGCAGCATCTGCGATGACGTCGATTGAAGATGTGGCAGCAGTTGAATCAGGTCCACGTTTTTTCCAGATCTATGTGTTTAAGGACCGAGGGCTCAATGGCGAGTTTGTCCAACGGTGCAAAGCAGCAAATTTCCAAGCAATGTTTCTTACTGTGGACAGCGTTGTTGCAGGTAATCGCGAGCGAGATCTACGCAATGAGTTATCAATACCCCCAAGAATCAGCCCTAAGACAGTCTGGCAAGCAGGGATTAGACCGAGTTGGAGTTACGACTATGTAACGTCTGCGCCCTGGTCGTTTCCTGTGGTTGAAAGCGTACTCGATGAATCTACCAAATCTGACTTCGCTTCAGTCGCCGAATGGTTTGGCAGCCAACTGGACCAATCTTTCACATGGGATGACGCCGCAGCTTTGGTCAGTGAATGGAGCGGACAATTCATTATAAAAGGGATCACGCGTCCGGAAGATGCCATTCGTGCTGCGGAAATCGGGGCAACCGGCATCGTTGTATCGAATCACGGAGGGCGTCAGTTAGACCGTATTCCGTCGCCTATAGACCTGCTGCCGCCGATTGTAGATGCCGTCGGTGACCGCCTGGAGATTATCATCGACAGCGGTTTTCGTCGCGGCACCGATATCATCACCGCTCTTGCCCTGGGTGCAAACGGTGTTTCCTTGGGACGCCCGTATCTCTATGGATTGAGTGCCGGTGGCGAAGCGGGTGTTAGCCGTGTAATTGACATCCTCAAAGGAGAACTGGTCCGAGATATGACGATGATGGGCGTGTGTTCAATCGACGAGCTCACACCGGATCTTCTGAAGACGCTCTAACGTCGATCCCCCAGAGTGTCACTTGCGATTGGACTAGACACCAGAAACGCCCCGTTGCTCGTTCACCCAGAACGGTGCGCGAATCGCCTTTTTATCAGTTTTGCCAACCGGCGTTTTTGGTAATGGTTCAGTCTGTATCACCACCTTCTTAGGCTTTTTGTAGGATCCCAGCTCCTTGGCCACTAATTCAACGACCGCTTGTTCCGTCACATCACTTTGGGAAACAACAACGGCCAACGGACTTTCGCCCCATTTCTCATCAGGCACACCGATGACCGCCACATCCTCCACACCAGTTAAAGTCGCAATAACATTTTCGATCTCGGCAGGATATACATTAAAGCCACCAGAAATGATCATGTCTTTCTTACGATCTAGGACATAGAGATAACCGTTCTTGTCGAGTCGACCGATATCCCCTGTCTTTACCCAACCATCCACGATGGTGGCTTCAGTTTCCTCTGGCGCTTGCCAATACTCCGACATTTGACCCGCACACTGAGCGACAATTTCACCGGTTTCCCCAACTTCGACGTTTTGATTGTCTTCGTTCCAAATCTCTATGCGAGCGAAGGGCAAGGGTTTACCACACGCACGCAATGGCTCGCTGCCTTCAAGTTTTGCAAACCACTCAGCACTCGACATCATCGCCAATGGGAAGCACTCAGATAGGCCATAACCTTGATACAGTACATCCCCAAAACAGGCGCGTGCTCGCAGAGCTGTGTCTTCGGTAATCGGCGCTGCCGCGCTCATCAATACCTTCAGGCGACTGGTAACCCGTTGGTCAATATCTGGTTGGCGAGTCAGTGCGTTGATGGCCGTCGGGGGTAAAAAAAGGAACGCTACACCTTCGTTTTCAAAGGCATCTAAAACCGCCTGCGGGTTGAACTCAGGCAACAACACGTTCTTACCCCCTACTCCCCAGAGCGGCAAAAACATCGAACCGGAGGCGTGGGTTATAGGCGCTGCATGGAGTACCGCGTCCTCCTCGACGGGGTACGGGAACGTATAAAACCAATCGGAAACCTGCGACATGAATTGGGCATGTGTTGCTGGTACACCTTTTGGTTCGCCAGTAGTGCCGCCTGTAAAACGAATCTGAAAAAGATCCGAGTCCGCAATTTCGATACGCGGATCTTCTCCTTCGTGTTCGTCAAGCCAATCTTCATAGCTAGAGTCGGTAACGATGATGTGCTCAAGGGCAGGCAAATTGTCTCGTATCTCATCTAGCTCGTGGACGTAATCCGGGCCCACCATCACAGCTTTGCATTCAGCCTGCCGCAACATGCTCTGGTGACCGCTACTGGCATTACGCGCATAGAGGGGGACACGAACAAATCCGCCTACGGCAAGACCTACGAAAGCATCGACGGACGCAATATTATTGTGTTCAAGTACTGCCACATGATCTTGATGGTGTAGTCCAAGCGTTTTCAGGCCACAAGCCAAGGCGATCGCGCGCTCCCAAACCTGTTCGTAGGTCAGTCGCAGATCACCAAACACCACGGCTTCAAGGTTTCGATAGTTTTCTGCACCCCGGCGTAAAAATGTAGCGACGTCCACGGTGCCCCTCCTACATTCGCAACACGCCATAGCGTGCGTCACCAAACGGCGAGTTTAGTGAAGCTTCAAGTGAAATCCCAAGCGCGTTTCTTGTATCGATTGGGTCGATCAAGCCATCGTCCCAAATTTCTGAAGTTGAGTAGTACGCATTGGTAGAATTCTCGTAGTCGGACAGTACGTCTTGTCTGATTTGTTCCAATGCACTTTCATCAGGATCAATCCCCTCTCGCTTTAACTGCGCTAGTTTAATTGTCACCAAAGTGTTTGCCGCCTGGTCTTCGCCCATGACAGAAATGTGGCTCTGCGGCCAACCGAACAGCGTTCTCGCATCGAAAGCTCTACCGCACATACCATAGTTTCCGGCCCCAAACGACCCATTGGTCATGACCGTAAATTTCGGTACTTCTGCGCAAGCCTGCACCATAATCATCTTTGCGCCATCCTTCGTTATGCCGCTACGCTCGTACTCTTTACCCACCATGAATCCCGTGATGTTCTGCAAAAACACCAATGGCACGTGATCGCGATTGCAAAGCTGCATAAAGTGAGCTGCTTTTAACGAGCTATCATTAAATAGCACACCGTTGTTGCCCAGGATGCCGATTCTATAGCCCAACAGATTTGCAAAGCCGCATACAAGCGTATCGCCATAATCGGGCTGGTATTCGGAAAAGCGACTGCCATCAACAATTCGCGCGATCACCTCTCGCATATCGAATTGCTTCTTAACGTCATTTGGAACGATGCCATAAAGCTCTTCTGGATCGTAATAAGGACTTTCTACGGGCTCACGTTGCAACTCGAACTTCTTTGGTTTATCCCACAGCATGACAAGATCTCGACCGAGCCCAATGGCCTCACGCTCGTTGGACGCGTAATAGTCACAAGTACCCGATACCGACGTATGCATCCTTGCACCACCCAGTTCCTCGACCGTTACATCTTCTCCAGTTGCTGCTTTAACCAGTGGCGGTCCACCTAGGAATACAGCGCCCGTTCCTTCAACGATCACGGAATAGTCGGACAAGGCCGGAACATAGGCACCACCTGCGGTGCAGTGACCAAAGATCAAAGCCAATTGTTTGCAGCCCAGTTTTGACAACTGACACTGGTTTCGAAAGATTCGCCCTGCCATGTATTTGTCGGCAAAAATTTCAGACTGAAGTGGCAAAAAACCACCCGCGCTGTCGCACAAATGAATAACGGGCAATCTATTCTCAAGTGCGATATCAAGGGCACGCACGGTTTTCTTCACCGTGAGTGGATACCAAGCCCCACCTTTTACCGAACTATCGCTGGCGTTGATGACGACCTCTTGCCCGCCCACAATTCCAATGCCGGTAATGCAACCCGCCGAGGGTGCTGCGCCTTCGTATGCCATATTCGCCGCTAAGGCGGAGAATTCTAAGAACGGCGTACCGGGATCCAGCAACAAGTCAATCCGCTCTCTAGGCAACATCTTGTTCTGGTTCGCCAGCCTGTCCTTGTCTCGCTGCGGACGGTCGAATTTAGCTGCATTGAGCTTTCCACGAAATTCAGCCATTACATTCAGATTGTGGGTTCGATAGGCCTTGAACGTATCAGACTGAGTATTAACCTTGGTTTGGATCCGTCTCATGTGTCCGCTCCTTCAGTCGCTACAGTCACAAGGAGTTGTCCTCTATCAAAATTCTCGCCTGCACTGAGCAGTACCTCCGCAATTGTCCCACTGACCAATGCTTTGATTTCAGTTTGCATCTTCATGCTCTCGATGAGCATGAGGGTCTCTTGCGCGCTGATCACCTGCCCCGCTGTCACCATGACATCAACCACCACACCTGGCATAGGTGCTCGAACTTCGCCGTCGCCAGCAGATCCGCCATCGGCACCGTCACGCAACCCATCATTGGACTTTACGATCCATGAACGCCCGCCTATGTGGACATGAAGAACGTCTTCATCCTGTACCACCCAGGCTTCTTGGAAAGTGCCATCAACCTCTAGCCTGACCCGGCCTTGGCCAAGCCATTCAAAGGCAAGCTCAACCAAAGCGCCGTCAATCAGCAAGTGATGTCTGTTACCGATAGTGCGTGGGTCTACGGTATATGTCGTATCGTTGATTACGTATTTCGGTTGCATCAATTTCGCCAGTTGCCAATTTCGGTATATAGAGCGGGTGTTACGGCACCCAGATTCCGGGTGGTGCGATCAGACAGATAGGCTGTGGAAACAACGAGCTTGATGTCGTCATTCTCCCCGGTTGCAGCCCCGTTCAGGTCGTCTGAATGCATCTCTATGAACGCCGTATCCGTATTTCCGGCGAGGAACTCGGGGTGCGCCATAACTCGTTGTAGAAATGCAATGTTGGTTTGGACGCCCAGCACAACAAATTCTCTCAAAGCCTGCTGAGTGCGCTCTATGGCTTGCTGGCGGGAATCGCCATAGACCACAAGTTTGGCGAGCATGGGATCAAACGCTGTACTGACACTTTGTTCGGGATACAAGCTGCTCTCAACTCGGATATAGCTGGCTTGTGGACAGCGAAGCAACAAGACCTTACCCGTCTCAGGTAAAAAGTCGTTGTCCGGATCTTCCGCGCAAATGCGACACTCGATGGAGTGTCCAGTACCAACGATCTCAGATTGCTGTTTACCCAGAGATTCTCCAGCTGCAATGCGAACCTGCTCGGCAACGAGATCAACGCCGTAAACCATTTCGGTCACCGGGTGTTCAACCTGAATGCGGGTGTTCATTTCCAGAAAGAAAAACTCACCTTCAGGTGTGTATAGAAACTCAACTGTTCCCGCACCCGTATAGCCAGCCGCTTTGGCAATGCCTACAGCAACATGTCCAAGCTGACCCCGGCTTTCATCATCAACGTTCGGCGACGGCGCCTCTTCAACGACCTTTTGAAACCTGCGTTGTATCGAGCACTCTCGCTCACCAAAGTGCACAACCTCCTCACCATCACCCAACACCTGAACTTCAATGTGCCGTGTCTGTGTGAAGTATCGTTCTACATAAACTCGATCATCACCAAAGTACGTCGCTGCTTCCGACCCTGCAACACGGACTGCGGTGTCGAGCGACGCTGCGTCCCAGACGATGTTCATACCCTTGCCACCACCACCGGCTGATGCTTTAACGACAACCGGGTAACCAAGACGCCCAACTTCAGCAGCAAATTGTGGATCATCAATCGCTAAACTGACCCCCGGTGGAATCGGAAATCCGTGTTTCGCAACAAAGTCACGGGATCGAATCTTATCTCCCATTAACTCAATCACCTCAGCCGAAGGGCCGATGAACGCAATACCTTGCTCGCTTAATGTGCGAGCAAACTCCGAGTTTTCGGCTAAAAACCCGTATCCAGGATGCACAGCATCTACACCAAGCGATTTAGATATCTCAACTATCTGTTGAATATCTAAATGAGCTGCAGCCGCTGTAGAGCCGGTAATCTCGATCGCTTCGTCCGCCTCGTTCAGCCAAGGTGCTGCTTTATCGAGTGAATGAAAGATGGCGACCGAGTGAATATTCAGTGTTTTGAGTGTGCGAATGACTCGCGCTGCGATTTCGCCACGATTGGCAACCAGTACTTTTCTAAACACTATCAGGGTCTTCTCTTTTTCGAAGCCACCATCTTGCAGCATGCGTTTAACGTGTACTTGTCCCTGAGGGCACTGCGTTTGTCCCGGCCTGGCGCGAAGTAAAATCCGTTGATTAAGGCAATCTTGCATTCCATGACTTCCACCCCTCTTGCATCTCGAGAGTTGGTCAGCGAGCCTGTAGATTCATCCGACACAGGAAGAAGCCACTATGCAAGCAGTCGACCTGTTTTCATCGACCTACACAGAAGCAAGACAGCGCTTCTTAGATGCCGTACGTGCCGCGGGTGCACAGATTGATTCCCAAGTCTTGAACGAAACCGGCCCTGAAGGTGAAGAACTCGCGATGGACTTTGCGGTGTTCGGTCCCGCGGACGCGGATGCTGCCATTGTTGTTGTTTCTGGCACCCATGGTCCCGAAGGCTACACAGGCTCGGCATGCCAACTGGGCTTGATAACCGATTCTGACTTGTTCACGCGGCTTTCAAAACACCGTCTTGTACTAGTGCATGCTCACAACCCATACGGATTCGCCTGGATGCGTCGAACCGATGCAGAGAACATCGATCTCAACCGCAACTACGTGGACTTTACAGGTGATCTACCTGGTAATCCGGGATACGCCGAACTCAAAGGTGCTTTTGCTCCCGAGGACCTCGATGATCCTGAGGCAGCGGCTGCACTAGCAGCTTATGAGGAGGAGCACGGCAAGATTGCTTATATGGCAGCAATGATGGGTGGTCAACGCATCGATCCTAACGGACTCTTCTACGGCGGCACCAAGGAGAGCTGGTCCAATAGGACAATGACAGATGGATTGAGGAAGCATCTTGCTCAGCAGAAGACGGTCTGCCTTCTAGACATCCACACGGGTCTTGGGCCATACGGAGTCCCTTACCTGGTACACGGCTATCCCAAGGAGGATCCTCGTTTTGAGCCGATGAATGATGCTTTCGATGGTGTAATGCGTTCAACTGCCGTTGCAGAAGAGTTCGATGAAGATTTGCCCACCGACCCTCACGGGCCAATTGTACTCGCGATGGATCGACTCTTGCCGGGCAAGCATACCTATGCGTACGTTTGCGAATACGGTACCTACTCCACGGAAGAAGTCTTGGGTGCGCACCGCGATGACAACTGGCTACACGCCCACGGCGACTTTAACTCTGAAAAAGGTAAGGCGATAAAAGCAGAATTGAGGCGTGTGATGTATCCAGAGTTCGATGACTGGAAAACGATGATTTGGGAGAAGGCACACTGGTGCGCGGAATGCATGCTTAAATTGGTAAGCAGGGGCTAGCCCTATCTTGTCACTCGATCAGTTTTTTCGCAGTTCCAAACATTAGGAATGCTACTGCGCCAACTGCACTGATCACCGCCGCAACCACGAGCACAGCATCGTAAGAACCCGTTGTCTCCACAATCCAACCCGTAAGCGCAACACCAACGATGCCCGGCAGAGTTCCGAGCGTGTTCATGATGCCGAATAGCACCCCGCCAAATCGTGGTGCAATGTCTAAAACGTTCGGCCCAGCCCCGGAATAGGCGAATGCCAACAGACCAAGTGCTGCCGATAAGCTAGCGATTGCGATTTCCGGTGTAGCAGCAAAACGGGTTATGTAAAGGAAGGTCCCCGAGCCAACTAGACCTATCGTTTGCATGAGCTTGCGCACAAACGTCAGATCGCGTCCGGCAGAAATCATTCGATCAGCAATCCACCCTGCGACGTTCATCATAACGAACATGCTGGTCCACGGTACCATCGTGTAGATGCCAGCGCTGGCGATGTTTAGGTCGTGAACTGAAGCAAAGTAGCTGGGCATCCAGGACAGAAAAACATAGAGCGTCCAGCTCGTGCAGAAGAACGTGACCAGCAACGCCCAGACTGGCGGACTGGTTAACAATAACTTCCACGGAATCTTCGCATCAGCACCCTGCGGTGGTTGATTAGAAGCGAGGAGAGCTCTCTCCTCATCGCTGATATCCGGATGCTCATCAGGCGTTTCGAACACTCTCGTGAACCAGAACACCGCATACACGAGACCGAGCGCGCCGAACCAGTAAAAAACCGAGGGCCAGCCAAAAAGAGTGACCATCCAACCCGTCACTAGCAAAGCAAACAAAGTGCCGAGAATGGCAGCGCTGGAAAAGAAAGCTACTGCTCGTGAACGCTCAGCTTCCGGTACCCACTTACCGAACAAGCTCAGGGCTGCCGGACTCAACGGGGCTTCACCCAGACCCAACCCGATGCGAGCAATAATCAGAAGAGCAAAAGAAGCGCTTGCAGCAATCGGCGTGAGCGCAGTAAAAATCGACCACGCTATCAGAGACACGCCAAGAACGCGCTTGCCACCAAAACGGTCAGCCAACACGCCACCAATAATCTGTGCGGCCATGTACCCTATAAAAAAAGACGAGAGGACCAATCCCTTTTCGGTTTCGCTCCAGCCGAGCGATTCCTGCATGGCAATGGCGGCAACGGATATGTTCACCCGATCGATATATGCGATCAGCAACGCCAGCATGCTTGCGAAAACCAGCGTATGCCGTTTCTGCGAAAAAATCCCCCTCATCACCGCTCCAACAGCTGCATCCTAAACACCGCGTTACGGCGCTTTACAGCATCGTAACCTCCGAAACCTATCTGACTCCTTTGAGCTCGTCCGGTCTTTCGATGCACTAGTGTTGGCCGCTGAAGCCCAACTTCCCGCTATTCCGGAGTACAGATCCTAGCCAGTGCGATGCGATAACAGTTGTGACTATTTGGTGGACCTTATCAATTTGGCTGTTTTAGCCACCAGAGTTTCTGGCTTTATCTGAAGTGTTTTAGCGATTGAGAATACGGTTGTGAGCGATGGCTGACGGATTCCCCGCTCAAGCATGGAAATAAACGTACGATCGATGTCAGAAGCCAGTGCGAGTTGCTCTTGAGACAAACCGGCGTCTAATCTGGCTTTTCTGAGTGCTTGGCCGAATGCTGCGGCAATGTTGTGATCCATGCCACAGGATCGTCCGACAACCGAGACTATAGGTCGACGGACTATACTCTACAAGATATACTGTAGACTATAGTCATCGAACCTAGGTAGGTATTCATGATTCGTTTGATTGTCTTAGCACTCATCGTTTGTTTGAGTGGTTGTGCTACAACCAAATACGGTCCCGGCAATCCTTCACCACTAAGGGCTGCAGCCATGACATCCGTCAACGGGATTTCCTCCGAGATGGTTGATCGCTGGGGACAACCCACCAGACATATCACAGGTGACCCGGATATCGGGATCGATCATGTGTTGATCTGGGAGAAGGTGAATAAGGTCAAGACCAACGCTCCTCCTAAGCGGTCAGATTATCAACGCGTTCGCACAAACTGCGACGGAGCGATTAACTCATGGGACCACGTTAACGCGACCTGCAATAGTCGCAATGTGACTAACGAAACGAGCTACAACGCGGCAATGGCGGGACATAACCTCGGAGTTGCTCTAGCGAAACTGGCCGAGTACGAGTGCCGTATCACCGCCTACATTGACTCTGCGTCGATGCTCGTCAAGAGAATCCAGACGAACCAATCGGATTTTCGACGGTGTGCGAAACTTTTTGGAGTTCCCCACCCCTAGCCGGAACGTGATCCAGATCACATGGCTAGCACGAGACCTGGTTTCCAGAACACAACATCTTGAACCGTTAGCCTAGGGTATTAGTAATGGTGTTGTTTCTGTTGAACTGTTTTGGATTCCAAATTTAGAGAATTACTTAATTCATCTCCGATGGATTTTTCGGCAGATTCCACTGCTCCGGAAGTGGGCTTCCTTGTAGATCACATCTTTGAGCAGATACAGAGCCAACACGACAGGGAGATAAGAGCCCCAGCGAAGTGGATTCAACACCTTCGTTGCTTAGTCCTAAATCTTTTCGCCGTACGACAGGTTCACTCCGGCAGATACGTCGCGATCACTTTAAATCGAAACGAATACTCAAAGACTTCACGATATTTGACTGAAGGCCGAAGCCACAAAGTTACAACCAGTTTGATCGACCATCTTGCGAAGCACCTGGGCTATATTTCCTATCATCCTGGCTGGAAAGATAGAGAGACAAGCAAGTCGTACCTCACGCGGATTAGGGCTAAGAAGCCGCTCATCTCATTGTTCGATCAGTACGAGAACGATATCCACATGCTGCAACGATCTTGTGGCATTGAGACTATCCGCCTCAAAGACGAAGACAAGAATCTAATCAACTATCAAGACACGCTATCCACGGTTGTGGACAGAGCCTCCGTTGAGACATTGAACCTACGACTGTCACAGACGTTCATCGGGATGCATCTACCCGATTGCGCTTACACCGAGATGAACGACAAGTTAGTAGAGGAGGAGGTTGCTAGTTGGAAAGATGATGACCGCATACAACCAGTGGATCTATCTCGAAAATCACTCTATCGGATATTCAACGACGACGACTTCGAAGCAGGAGGTAGGTTCTATGGCGGGTGGTGGCAATCGGTACCCAGTCGACTCAGAAAGCATATCCACATCTGTCCGAGGTTCAGTACCTATCCGAAGTACACCGTAGAGATCGATTACTCATCCATGCAAACCTGCATCGCGTATGCGTGCTCGGGCATTCAGCCGCCTAAGGATGCCTATTCAGTAGAAGGTTTTGGAAAATCCTCTTTGAGGCGAATGCGCCCTTATCTGAAGGCAGGGATGCTCAGAGTGCTGAACACCAAGAGTCGAATCGAAGCCATCTCGTCTTTGGAGAAGGAGTTTGCTGACCAAACAACTGCCCCAGGAGCTACCAACCGCTTGTTCAGTTGTGGAGTGCTTGGAAAATACACATCGCGCAATCTACAAGCCTTACTTCTACAAGGCCAAGGGCAAACACCTGATGTGGATAGAGTCGAGGATTGCTGAACATGTGATGTTGTCAATGCATCGACAAGGCGCCGCAGTCCTCCCTATTCACGACAGTTTTCTGGTGATGAAGAGTTACCGGGATTACTTGGGTTCTGCCATGGACCGAGCATTCAAATCTGTGACTGGTTTTTCTTGTGACATGACCTACGACCAAACAGAGTACGAATTCGAAATGGAACAAGAGATGCGTTCTTCTGGTCCCGTTACGGACGATGACATGTGGGAGGATGCACGCAGAGAGCAAGAAGATTACGCCGGTTTCTGGAAGCAGTTCAATTCGTGGCTTGGAAATCAGGAGTGGCATACACCATCAGACGATCAGGACGACGATTGGGAGGATTGGGATGATGAGGAGTTTTAGCTTCAACATTCACTAGGTCAGATTACGGAATCGTTCCGCTTTTGGGGGCTCCACGATTCTCGATCTAGGTGCTAGATCCAGACAATCTGCAAAGAATTCAAGAACACACATTGACGTGCCCCAGGTTTCACGTTCACCGAGATTAGGTGAGATGATGAACCTGGAGGACGGTTATGACACGAAGAAGCTTCACACGGGAGTTCAAGCTGGAGGCGGTTCGGTTGGTCAGTGAGCGTGGCCTGAGTGTTTCTCAGGCCGCTCGAGATCTCGACATCCACGAGAACGTGCTACGCAAGTGGGTTCGACAGTATCGGGATGACCCGGCGCACGCCTTTCCGGGTGCCGGACAGATGAAGCCCGAACAGGCCGAGGTAGCGCAGCTAAAGAACGAGATCCGCAAACTCAAGGCCGAGCGCGACATTTTAAAAAAGGCAGCGGCCTACTTCGCCAAGGATTCGACGTGAGGTTCGAGTTCATCGCGAAGCATCGAGGGATCTGGCCGGTAACCTGGATGTGCGAGGTGCTCGATGTCTCGCCAAGTGGTTTCTATAGTTGGCGCTCAAGACCGCCCAGCAATCGAACGACCTACGACGAAACCCTGATCCGCGACATCCGTCGCAGCTTCAAAGACAGTGACCGGACCTACGGCGTGCGCCGTATCTGGCCCGATCTGCTCGACTGGGGGCATGAGGTCGGTAGAGAACGCGTAGCCCGCCTGGTACGGGCTTTAGGCCTCGTTGCACAACCGAAACGGCGGAAGCGACCGGTGGATACAGGCACACGTCTGGAGAGCTCAATAGCGCCAAATACGCTGGATCGCGCGTTTACGGCAACGGCGCTGTCAGTGATCGCCCTAATGGAGCCACCCGTGATCGGCATAATGGCGCCACTATTTGTGGCTGAAAAACCGATCTCGGATTTGTTGATTATGGGGTGCTTCGGGTCGTTTTTCTCCTTCCGGTTTTCGGATCACCGGGGATGGGTTTCGGTGCCCGATAGCTCTCACCTTCGAGCGTGAGCCGATAGGCGTTGTGGCGCAGTCGGTCGAGGGTAGCTGCGCCGAGTAAGCGGTTCGGGAACGCTTCACCCCATTCGGAGAAGTCGAGGTTTGACGTGATGATGGTGGCGGCGCGTTCATAACGCTCGGCCACCAGGTCGTGCAGATCTTCATCGTGCGGGGACCGCAGCGGCTTCAAGCCGAAGTCATCGATGATCAAGAGATCCGCGCGCACGAGCGTGGCGAACTTGCGCTCGAAGGCGTTGGTGGCGCGAGCCGCATGCAGCGAGCCGAGCAGCTGCGACTGGGTCGAGAACAATACGTCGTAACCGGCACGAACCGCACAGTGGCCGAAGGCCTGGGCCAGATGCGACTTACCGGTGCCGCAGGGCCCGGCGATCAAGACGGCCACGTTCTCCTCGACGTAGCGGCAGGTGGCGAGTTCTTCGACGAGCGCACGGTTGACGTGCTTGGCGAAGTCGAAGTCGAACTGCTCTAGGGTCTTCTGTGAGCGGAAGCCGGCACGGCGTACTCGGGTGTTGAACTTCTTCTGCTCGCGTCGTGCGACCTCATCGGTGATGAGTAGCGCCAGGAAATCGGGATACGACATTTTGGCTTCGATGGCTTCGCGATTACGCGCCTCGAGCGAGTCGAGGATCCCCGACAGACGCAGTTGCTTCAGTTGTGGGGCCAGTTCGGGCATGGGGTTCATAAATACTCCTAATCAGTGAGTAACGTGGTGGTATCGCGCAGGAACCGGCCGGCGCCGGTGTACGCATCAGAGAGCTCGTCGACGTCGTCGTCGAGCAGCGGAACCTGGTCGAGACCCTTGTCCAGGATGGTCTTGACGGTGCGGTAGCGCGGGTTGTCGAAGGTCAGGGCGCGGTGACAGGCGGCATCGAGGCGGTCGGCGCCGTAGCTGTCCTTGAGCCGCACGATGCCCTGCGCAGCGCGCAGGTTGTCGAGTACGCGGTCGGCGAATAATCGTTCGATCAGAGCATGGCAAGAGGGTCCGACCGCTGCACTCTGCTGCAGACACCACTGCGGATCCTGCATGAGATACGCCACCGCCTCGGGCGGCAGATGGTCACGCACGGTGTGCTTCGAACCGGGGTCGCGCAGCCGCGGATGGGTGGCGACGAGCGTATGCTCCTGAAAGATGTGGGTCGTAGTCTCGGTGGCGGAGAGCCATAGCGTCTGGCGCACAAGCCGGTACGGGACTGAGTAGAGGCACTTCTCGAACTGCACGTGGGCGTTGCCGTGCACCTTGACCTTGGCCCATACGGCCAGCTCCGGAGCCCGGTCGGGTAGCGGCTGCAACAGGTGCCGCTCGGTGTCGTGGAAACGGGTGAGCGGGCGCTGGTGCGTAGTGCCGTGCAGGCGATTACCGGCCTCACCGAGGATCCAGGATCGCAGTTGGGCATTGGCGTCGGTGAGACTGCGAAAATCGCGCAAGGGGACGAAGCTGCGCTTCACGTACTTCACGCCGGCCTCGACCCGGCCCTTCTTCTGCGGCTGACCGGGCGGACAGGCCTCGATCAGAAAGCCGTAGGCTTCGGCACAGTCGGCATAGGCACGCTGCACCACCGGGTCACGGTAGCAGGCCCGTGTGATCGCGCACTTGGCGTTATCGATGGTGACCTTGGCCGGTACGCCGCCGAACCACTCAAACGCGCGGCGATGGCAACCGAGCCAGGTCTCGGTCTTCTGATCCCGGATGATCTCGGCATACTGGTGCCGGGACCAGTTGAGTGTCATCACGAAAATCCAGGTGGGCTTAAGCTCGCCGGTATCCGGATCGACGATGTCGGGGCCCTTGCCGAAATCGACCTGGACCGCTTCACCGGGGTCGAACTCGAGGATCACCGTGGCTTCGGGATGGTTCGCTTCCAGCTGCTGCACGAAGCGGCGCACTGAAGAGTAGCTGCCGTTGAAACCGTGCTTGCGCTTCAGCGCCGCGGTGATCGTGGTCGCCGCGATACCGTCCCGCCACCACTCTGTGACATCCTGGGCGAAAGGCTCCACCAGCGACACCGTCGATGACCTCTGCGGGCGAGGCCGCAGCCGCTCGGCGAGCACCGCATCATCGGGCAGGGGCTCGTTCGGGTCGAGCCACCCGGCCGCCTCTGCGTTCCGCCGGACATCGGCCGTCTTGCGCCGACCCATGAGGCCGGCCTTGCTGATCGCGCGGTCGGTCTCACCCAACCGCATGCGCATCAATACTTGTCTGTACTCGTGCATCTCGAACTTCCGATTAGCCACTCGTCCCTCCGCGTTCTGCTTGAACAGAAGGGTACGAGTCGGATGTCCGAGATCAGAATCTCAGCAGCGTGGCTCCATTATGCCGATCATCACGTGGCGCCATTATGGCGATCATCGACTGGCTCCATTATGCCGATCACACCGTGGCTCCTTTATGCCGATCCCCGAATGGCTCCATATAGGCGATCACTAACAGGCGCCAAACCAGAAGTGGGTAGCGGACTTCACCTATGTGTGGACCACCGAAGGCTGGTTATACGTTGCTGGGGTTCTGGACCTGTTCTCACGGCGCATCGTCGGTTGGTCCATGAAGCCCCGGATGACGACCGATCTCGTGACGGACGCGCTGATGATGGCGATTTGGCGTCGACGACCGCACGCGGATCTGCTGCATCATAGCGATCAAGGCAGCCAATATACGGCGGAACAGTTCCAGAAGCTCCTGAAAGACAACGGGATCCAATGCAGTATGAGTCGTTCGGGCGAGTGCCATGACAATGCCGTGATGGAGAGCTTCTTCTCACGGATGAAGGACGATCGGGTCAGTCGTCACCGTTATCGAACACGGAACGAAGCGCGCGCCGATATCTTTGATTACATCGAGCGCTTCTACAATCCGAAGCGGCGGCACTCTACCTTGGGCGGGATCAACCCGGTCGAGTATGAAAAACGAGCTAAACAAGCTTAGGCGGGTGAACGCAAGACCTGGGGCACGTCACCTGGCGGCAATAAATTTTCGTTCGCCCCAAAAGATCTCGGGACAACATGCTCTACTGACTTTGACAAGCCCGACGCCTCTTTGCAGAAAATGCAACGCATACCCACCTTCAAACTAATATCTCCGGCGACCTTTACTTCTCACCAAACCAAGTCCATGAGACAATGAACACGCTTTGGCGATAGGTTGCACAGGAAAAGCCAATCGCAACTTACGCTCCTTATGCTGTCACAACGAGTGACTAAATTGCTGGGTGGCTGATATCTCAGTCCTTGGTGTTGGTTTGAGACCATGCGCTTCGCGCTAGGTTCGCCAAAGCAATAGCATAAGGAAGATTTATTATGAATAAACGTAATAATTTCGACCTAGTTAAGGAGTGCGTAAAGCTTGCACTAGCCGTTGTTCGGCTTGCTCGCAAAATAATCGAACTTCTTGACATGGTCATAAACTACCACCCAACCCGGAAGTTCAGTGGCTTCGCGTTCTAGTTGGGACCACAAGTTCGAAATCGCACCGGGTAAATGGGTCCACGTTCCTGACGACAATACTAAGGCAGTAGGATACGAAATCGCTGCTCTAGTAAGAGAGAAATGGTCTCCCCCTCACAACTATTACCACCTACGTAAAGGTGGGCATGTGAGCGCGCTTAAAAGTCATCTCGACCACAAGTACTTTGCTCGAGCTGATATCCACAACTTTTTCGGCCAAATCAATCGAAACAGAGTATTGCGACACTTAAAGCGATTGGTTGGTAACTACGAGCAGGCAAAGGAGTATGCGAGCCTAAGTGTCGTCCCCAACCCGAATGGGGACGGATTTGTGCTTCCGTTCGGATTCCCGCAGTCAACCGTTCTAGCATCCTTGTGCCTTTCGAACAGTAAGCTCGGCAAGCTCATAGCTAACGCTCCCGAAGGAGTGAAAGTCAGTGTTTATGTCGATGACATAGTCTTATCCACCGCCTACGATGAGGCGCTGTTGAGTTCCTTTTTCTCTGATTTATTGCACGCCGCCGAGCGGTCAGCTTTCCCTTTTGGGAGCAAGAAACTGATGGTCCCGTCCGACACAATCGAAGCCTTTAACATCGAACTCAAAGAGAACCACTTGGTACTGACTAGCGCTCGGTTTAATCAGTTCCGGGATAAAATAGTCAGCGAAAAAGGGATCGAAGAAAATGCCCGCCAAGGCGTAATCTCTTACGTCGACAGCATCAATATCGATCAGGCGCACTCTCTTTCGTCATTTCCTTTCACTCCTAGCAAAAGCTGAAGAGTTAGCCTCTATCAGATCCTACATATCGCTGCCAACTCGATGAGTAAGGTCCATGATCCAGACTAAACCTCAGTTCGTCTAAAACTTCTGTTAGACGCGCCACCGGAAACTGATGCGTATAGGTCGCCGTCTCTCCCATTATCGATGCTTCGTGACCAAATACTTGTTGGCAATGTTGCACTGGGAGCCCAGCACTCATCGCCTTCGTGATCGCTGTATGTCGAAACGAATGGAAAACCTTGCGAGCACCTGTCCGGTCATTCTTGATACCACACTTCTTCTTGTAGGTATCATTGAACCAGCGCGAGATTTGTCTACCCCACGTATTAGGATCGTTATTTAAATCCGGAAACAATCTTTCAGCACCTGAGTCGCGTAAAGATTGTGCGTACTCAACAAATCCAAGCTTTTGAAGTTCTTTATTGATGGGCACTTTGCGCACACCGGCTCGTGTTTTGATTTTCTGACCCTCGCCATAGTCTGTGATCACAAGAATCCACACACCATCTTCCTGAACGACATCCCCCGGTGAAAGTTGTGCTAGTTCGTTCTGTCGAGCGCCTGTGTATAAAGCCAACAAAGGCACCCAGTACTGCCAAGATTTCTTGTGCTTACCGTGCTTGTAGGAATCGTTTTCGAAGAGTGCTTTCAGGTCATCGTTCGTGAAGACTGCATAGCTACGACTGTCCGTTTTAACACTAATCCCTTCTGTTGGATCTTGCTCTAGGAGTCCGTGCTCCAGTCGGCACCACTTTAGAAATGCGCCAACTTTGAGCAGTTTCTCTGCGACTGTCCGACTGCTGGGGTACTTCGACTCGTCGAGTTCCAAGCTCAAAAGCTGGTCAACGGAGTGATCGGGATACAGTTTCTGCCGATTCTTCGGAATGCGAGAGATCGTACTGAGATAGTCGCGAACGACTTCTCTTGTGACCGATGCAACCGGCACGTCGCTCAGTACTTCCACAAACTCGTCAAAGGCTGCCTGCTGGCCCACTGCTGTACGGTCCGACCATGCAGGTGTGGGATTCGCAGCTGTGCGTTCTTTATAGAAGTCCGTCCAAGCTTCGCTCAACACAGTTTCGGAGACTTGCCTTCCTGCCTGGCCCGGACCAAAACCGCGACTACGATAGTGATCAACGAATACTTGTTCTTGCTCGTAGTCCCCAGATTCACGGGCAAGCATTGCGGCCCAATACATCCCATCTAACTTCATGAGGTCTAAGCACAAGGTGCGGAAAGCCTCAGAGTTCACTGACCCATTGCAATCATGCTTCGCTAATAGCTTCTCTGAGGAAGACCGTCTTGGCTCGATGTCACCACGTTGAATTGCGCTCTGCAGTTGATGAATACGTCGCCCTATTTCGTCTGAGCGACTCGGTGCAGGCGGATAAGATTCGGGGATCATCATGCCCCCGTTTACGACTTGTTGGCTGATACGCGGTCGCATCCAGGGCACACGAGTGCGTTCCAGCTCATCCACTAACCGCTCGAACACCTCTTTCAGAATCTGTTCACTGATCTCAGGCGTCAGGGTACTTGCCATATGCCTAAACCTCTTCATCCAGTGCACGTATGGCAACGTAACTTCTGCCCGTTCACGTGCTTCTTTATAGTCCTTCGTATGTAGACTCAAGCGGATTTCTTGCCTGTCGACGAGCGACTGGATCTCAATCGGTAACTTGAACCGGAAATACCAGCTAGAGGGTCGTTTCTGAAGGTATGGAAGTACTCGTTTTGGCCTTGGCATAGGCTTCTTGCTCCATTTGTGTACCAAACGTGGCGCACATAGAGCCGATCGCAAACCTAAGTACTTGAATGAAAAGAGAAGAAGCTAATTTTGGTAGCTAGGGGGAGACTTGAACTCCCGACCTCAGGATTATGAATCCTGCGCTCTAACCAGCTGAGCTACCTAGCCATGTGTTTGCCTGCGCCGAGAGCGGAGCGGCGCCGAAGGGCTGCGAATTTTCCCGGGCGTAACGTCCTGTGTCAACGAAACGCCCGCGATCCTGTCGCGTGCGTCTTGTCGATGCACGCCCAGTTTTGCATTGGACCTGCCACAATGGCTGCGGATGTTGTCGCAGAGTCTGCGCTCCCCGGGAAGCCGATGTTTCCGTCCAGTTGGTGAATCTCACCAGGAAATGGCCGGTTAGGCCATTCGTGGAAACCTAACCTCTTGATTTTATTGGGTAAAAAACCGGTATGGACCTTGCACACTCTCTGTAACGAACACTTTTTCGCGACGAACACAGGGAGACAACACACACGATGAATGGTCAGGGATCGGCAGGTAACGTGATTGCTGCGCTATGCAGCTTCTTCATACCCGGTCTGGGGCAGCTCGTTCAGGGACGCTTGCTGAAAGCGTTTGTAATGTTCGTGCTGGCGGCGCTGCTGTGGCTCATTCTGCTGGGCTGGATCATTCATCTCTGGTCGATCCTGGACGCGGCGATGTACGACCCGCCGGGTTACCGCACCTACCGCGAACGGTACTAACGCCCCGGCTTCCCGGGCCCCGAATTTACGCCGGTTCAGACGGTGTCGAGAAACGGCGCCAGGTGACGTTCAAACTCGGTTACCCCGCACAAGGACTTCAGGTGCGCGTACGCGCGCGGGTAGAGCTGTTCTGCATCCTGACTGATGGGCGATAACCCGGCGTCGTGCAGCGCGGACGCGAATCGCCGTTCACGGTGAAATTGCACGAGATCGC
The DNA here is from genome assembly GCA_965216695.1 of Candidatus Azotimanducaceae bacterium. Classification (GTDB taxonomy): domain Bacteria; phylum Pseudomonadota; class Gammaproteobacteria; order Pseudomonadales; family Azotimanducaceae. The sequence continues at coordinate 3,375,331 of OZ244212.1, forward strand.
AGGCGAACGCGATATCCGCAAGGGACATGTGGTTGTTCGCGATGAACGTGCTCGTGCTCAATGCCTGGTCGATTCCTGTCATGTAGAAGTCGTACGCTGCGGTTGTCCGGTCGTGTATCGCTTCTGTCATCTCATTGATTGCAAGAAGATAGTATTGCACCTCGCGAGCGAATACGGTGCCCGCATCCAGAAAGCTGTCGATGCGGGAGGACTGCCAGGCGTCGTTGCCGTACAAGCCGTGCGGCAGGTTGCTGATTCTTGCAACCGTACGGAGAATGCTGTTGGACTCGAATACGCCTACGCTACCGTCGTCGCTGAATGCGGCGGGAACGGTTCCGAACGGATGAGCGTTGAGAAACGCATCCGTCTTATACAGAGTTCCCTGAAAACCCCTACGGCTTGCGCGCGCGTTGGTCTGTTCTGCTTTGTCAGCATCCGTGAGTTCGCGACTGTCGAAATCCCAGAGCCAGTTCGCGAGCGCCGCCGGTTTGTCGCCCCGTACTTCCACGTCTACGCCGCAGAACTCGGCGGCGATCAGCGACTTCCACACACGCGGATTGGGCAGGTAGGAAAAGACGCGTATGTGGGGGCGGACCTCAGTCATTCAACAGGCGTTCTGCATCAATGTCGGCGGCTCGCGCCGCGAGGCGTTCCATCCACGCGGTCATCATCGCGTTGCCGCGGTCGTTACCGAAGTCGATGTCGCCGTCGCCCGCGGTCGCGAGGTTGGCCAGATTCACGAGCGTGGCGCGGCGGTAGTCGCGCCGTAGTGCGTCCAACGAGTAGTCGTCCACGGCAAGAGACTGATGGTAGCGCGCGAGAATGCGTTGCACCGCATCCTCGCCGGCATCGGCGTGGAGCGCACCGCTCAGAAAGTACGCTACGTCGTAGGTCGCCGGTGCACGGCGCACCAGTTGCCAGTCGATGAACGCGCAGCCTTTGTTGCCGTCGAACAGCACGTTGTCCAGGCGTAGATCGCAGTGGGCGAGCGTCTCCGGCGCGTCTGCCACGAAGCGTCGTGATAGCTGTTCGCCATGGTGCATCAGCCAGTCGAGCGTATCCGTGAGCCCGGGCGCAACCGCGCGGCCGAAGTGTTCTCGGCTACGCTTGAACCGCGCATGCCGCAACCGCGCGTCGACGTCTAACGGCAATAACCAGAAGTGTCCGCGCAGTGCATCCTTGCGCCAGAAGTGCCGGTGCATAGGTGCTATGGCTTCGAGTACGTCGCCCGCCTGTTGCTCGTCCAGCCCTTCCAGTTGATCACCGGCGCGCATCTCTCCCAGATCTTCGATCAGCAGGATGTAACGGCGCTTCTTCGCGGCCGCTACTTTCATACCGAACGCTCCGATCAAGCCGTGCAGAAACAGCGGCATCCGGTCGAACGCGCGCAAAATCGCTTCCTGATTCTCGGAACCCTTGTCGCGATCGAAACCGCTGTAGCGCATGTGGGGAATGCGCACCGGCAGCTGGCCGCCGAGGGTTCGAAAAAACATGATCTCACGTTCGTATACGCCGATCAGTTCGCCCATCGCGCGGTTGGCGCGTTTCGGCAGTTTGGCGATTACGCTTTCGGGTTGGCTGGATTCCGGCGTGTCCAACTCGAGCCGGATGACGTCGCCCATGAATCCCTTGCCTTCGCCGAGCACCTCCGCCCGCGCATCGCGTATCGGATATCCAAGCGCCCCGCTGAGCCAGTCCGGGGTCAACTCTTCCGGCGTCTCCGGGAGGTACTCATGGGTCATTGAGATTGTCCACTATGCCCACCAGCTCGGACAGTTCGCGGATTTCATATGTGGGGTCGGCTATCACCTCCAGGCCGTGGGTAAGGGGGGTGCTTACGCCTTCGTCGACGATGCGCGCCGAGCGCATGCCTACGCGGTGCGCACCGGCTACGTCGTGGTGCAGTGAGTCGCCAACGAACAATACGTCCTGGGTTGCGAAGCCCGATTTGTCGAGTGCGTAGTGATAGATGTCGGGGTCGGGTTTGCAGGACTTTGCCTCTTCGGAACTGGTGGTGTGATCGAAGAGCGGCACCAGCTCGTGCTCTTCGAGCAGCGGATAGAGGTAGTCGTCGTCGATGTTGGACACCACGGACAGATACAGCCCGCGTTGCCGCAGTGCTTGCAGTGTGTCTTTGCAATCCTCACGAATGGGCAGGTGCGCGAGCATGTTGGCGAGCTGCTGCATGTGGAATGTCTGGAACAGATCTTCGTCCGGACCGTGGCCGAAGTGTTCGAGAAAGTGGGTGAGCGTGTCGCGGAAGAGGTCTCTATGCAGGAAATAGGGCTGGCGGCCATAGTGTGCGCCAGCCTTGTCCGCGGCGGCGCGCCACGCGCGTCCGATGTCCTCGGGCTCGGCCGACAGTCCCTTTTCCTTCAAAACATGGCGCACGCCGCCGCCCATGCGGTTGCCGTAGCGAAAGAGCGTGCCGCCCAGATCGAAGAACAGGGCCTTTACCGTCCCGGTCATGCACAAGATCCCCTGGCTATCGAGAGCGGTGTGTATAGCACAAACGCCGCGGGCGAACGATGCACCGTCGGTAGGAGCGGCGGCGGCAGCTCTCCCTATGATCTCAGGATGAGAACTTTAACATGTTAAATCAACTTTAATATGTTTAAATAAGGCATGGGCATCATGCACGATCAACTGAACGCCCGCCGGGCGCGTATTCTGGAGGCCGCGCGCGCAATGATTGCTGCGCGGGGATACGTTGGCGTCACGATGCGCGATCTCGCCGCCGCGTGTGGCGTGAGCGTGCCTACCTTGTACAACCAGTTTGGCGGCAAGGAACAGCTGCTCACGACCGCGATCAGCCAGTACTTTCGGTTGGACGACGCCCCGGCCGTGCGGGACAGCGCGCGCGGTCTGCCGCGGATCATCGCACTCGTGGACCAAAATGCGGGGCGCTTGCTTCAGGATGCTCCGTATCACCGCAAGCTGCTCGACGCGTTCGGGTCGCTGGAGTCGACGCATGGCGTACAACACGCCATCGCGCGGCGATTTGCGCAAACGCTCGGTGACGAACTGCAGTTCATGCAAGCTCGCCGCGAGCTCAAGGACTGGGTCGAGCCGGCAATGGTCGCGGCGCAGATTACCGGTGCGTGCATCGGTACTTCCATCCAATGGGGCGGCGGTGCCATCGCCGATGATTCGCTGCAGGCCCACATGCGCTACGCGACGGGCCTCGTATTGCTGGGTGTGTGCTCGGGCGCGGCGTATGCACGCCTGGAAACGTCCGTAGTCGATGCGCAAAACAACATTCATCTGCCGGTTGCCGATACAGTCGGGCCGGCGAGTCGCGAAGGAGAACTTCATGGCCAATCCATTTCCTGATCATCCGAACCTGGTAGGCGGTTTCGAGCCGCTGCGGATGGAGTGCACGGTCGACGACATGATCGTCGACGGCAAAGTGCCCGATGACCTGTCGGGCGTGTTTTTTCGTAACGGACCGAACCCGCAGTATGCCCCGCGCGGGGACTATCATCTGTTTGCGGGTGACGGCATGGTCCACGGGTTCTACATCCGCGACGGTAAGATCGGCTACAAAAACCGTTGGGTCCGAACGGTCAAGTGGCGCAAGGAACACGAGGCCCAACGAGCGCTCTTTGGTGCGTTCAACCCTATGGAGAACGATCCGAGCGTTCAGGGTGTGCAGACCGACGGCCTGGCAAACACCAACGTTGTGTGGCACGGCAACCGGCTGCTGGCGTTGGAAGAGGCGCACGCGCCGTTCGAACTGAACCCGATGACGCTCGAGTCCGTGGGACCGCACAGTTACGGCGGCAAGCTCTCCGGCCCGATGACGGCACATCCGAAGATCGACTACCAGACAGGCGAGATGTTCTGCTTTGCGTACAACGCTGATGGCATGATCTCAGACCAGATGACGTTTTTCGTGATCGACAAAGACGGCAACCTGACACGCAGCGAATCCTTTGCAGCGCCGTATGCCTCCATGGTCCACGATTTCATGGTCACAGATAAGCATGTGTTGTTTCCGATCATGCCGCTCACCGGGTCGATGGAGCGGGCGATGAGCGGCGCGCCGGTTTATGCCTGGGAGCCGGATAAGGGCGTACACATCGGCGTAATGCCCCGGGACGGCAGTGTTGCAGATCTGAAGTGGTTTCAGGGTGATCCATCGTTCATGTTTCATCCGATGAACGCCCACACGAACGGCGACAAGATTGTGTGCGAGGTGTGCGAGTTCGAAGAAGCGCCGCTGTTTCCGCTGCCGGACGGCACGCCGGGCGACCCGGCCAAAGCCATTCCCCGACTCACGCGCTGGACCTTCGATCTCGCTGCCAACACCAGTTCCTACAAGAGTGAACGGCTGAACGACGTGGCGTGCGAGTTCCCGCGGCTCGACGAACGCTACACCGGGCGCGACTACCGTTACGGATACATGGCGTGCGATCTCGGCCCGCAGTGGAAGGTAGGCGGGTTTAATGCCATTGCGCGTTACGACCGCCAGACCGACCGGCTGGACATGTATGACGTGGGCGACGGGTGCGCAACGAACGAACCGGTGTTCGTGCCCCGCAGCGAGGCGAGCGCCGAAGGCGAGGGGTATTTGTTGGCGAACGTTTACGACGCCAACCGAAATGCAACGCATCTGGTGATTCTGGATGCGGAAAACGTCGCGGATGGACCGCTCGCGACGGCGTACCTGGACCACCGGGTGCCCTTCGGGTTCCACGGCAACTGGATGCCGCTGAATTGATTGGACGGCGGGTGCGCGTCCGGTTCTACCGAGCCACGATCTGATTGATGGATTCCCGAGCGTCTGCGTCACTGAAGTGCTGCAGACGCACGGCGATCACAGCGTCCGGTAGCTTTGATTCGGCAGGCGCCGAATCGGTGTCTTCGCCGCTTAGATCCGCAGGAGCGGCGGCCACATAGTCGGCAACGCACGTTGCGTGCAGGTAGCCGCCGCCGCTGTACATCCCCTCCTCGAAGAAGCGGAGCGCCATCCGCCACGCATCCTTGCCGATCGTTTCGCGGCAGTGGCGGCAGCGGGCGCGTCCGGAAGGCGCAGGTTCCACCGGGCCCAATCGCTCGAGCCGGGGCCACCCCCGGGTCAGCGCGGCGTCCGCAAGCAACGCGTCGCCCTCAGCAAGGTCGCCGTCATACGCGGCGATCGCTACGGCGAGGGCTTCCGGGCGCTTGAAAGCCCCACATTGCGGATGGAACCACACGACCATCTCACCGTCTGCGAACGGGTTGGGTAACCGTTCGCCCAGCCGGAGTTCGCCCTTTTGGATCAGCTCCCCGCAGGCGCGGCACTTGGCGCGGCCGCTGGCGGCGGGTTCGAGCGCGTGATTCATGAGGCTCCCCGTGACTGGTGTGCGATGGATTTTATCGCGTACGTCCGTCCAACGACTGCACGAGCGGCATTTCCGGCCGAGGTCTCGCGGACAATAGCCGGGGCGCGTGCGAAACGGTTCCCCAGGGTGCCGGGTAGGGTACCCAGGCCCGCGTGCCGCCTTCTCTCCAGCGGCCGCGGGCTTCTCTCGTCCGGCCGCGCCCGTCGAGGGGACATCAGGGTTAGAATCGGTCCCCCGCGCGTCTGCGCCGTTGGCTCCGGGTGCCGTTTGACCACCACGCATCACACCTTCTGCCGAATCTGCGAATCGCTGTGCGGACTGGACGTGGATGTGCGCGACGGTTCGGTTGTAGACATCCGTCCGGACAAGGCGCACGTGACCACTGGCGGGTTCGCGTGCCCGAAGGGCCTTTTTCAGCATCAACTGTTCAACTCGCCGGACCGCCTGCTGCACCCCATGCGGCGCACGGGCGATGATTGGGAACAGGTTGGCTGGGACGATGCGCTGGGCGATATCGGCTCGCGGGTGCGCGCGATCGTCGATCAGCACGGACCCGACGCGGTGGCCATGTATGTGGGCACCGCAGCGGGTTTCGGGGTGTTGCACCCGATCTTCGCGCAGGGGTTCATGACGGGACTCGGGTCCGGCAACATGTATTCGTCGGCCACCCAGGACTGTGCCAACAAATTTGCAGTGGCGCACCGTATGTTCGGCTTTCCGTTCACGCTGCCGTTTCCGGACATTGCGCGCACCTCCTGTCTGATCATCGTTGGTGCCAATCCCATGGTCAGCAAGTGGAGCTTTCTGCAGGTTGCCAATCCGCGCAAGCACATCAACGCTATCAAAGACCGGGGCGGCCGGGTCATCGTGGTGGATCCCCGGCGCACGGAAACCGCGAAGGCGGCCGGCGAACACGTGTTCATTCGACCGGGGTCCGACGTGTTCTTCTATCTTGCGTTTCTCAACGAACTGATTGCCCGGAACGCGGTCGATACCGCGACTGTGCAGGAGCACATGGATGGGTTCGATGAGATCCGCGGGCTGGTGTCTGGATGGACGCCAGAGGTATGTGAGCCGCACACCGGAATACCTGCGAACACGCTGCGCGATCTGGTGGCGGCCTACGTGCAGGCGGACGGTGCGGCCCTGTATTGCTCCACCGGCGTCAACATGAACGCGCACGGCACGGTGTCGTACTGGCTGCAGGAAGTCATCAATGCCGTCAGCGGCAATTTGGACCGGCACGGCGGTGCACTGGTTGCCCGCGGCATCATCGACTTCGCGAAGTTCGGCAAGAAGAACAATCTGCTGGTGAAAGCAGAGCGCTCCCGGATTGGCGGCTTCGGCAAAACCAACGACACCTTCCCGGGGGGCATCCTCGCGGACGAAATTCTGACGGAAGGCAAGGGGCGGATTCGGGCGCTGTTCGTAACAGGCGGCAATCCTCTGATGATGATGGCGGGCGCCGAGAAACTCGAACGTGCCTTCGCAGAGCTCGATCTGCTGGTAACGCTCGACATTCAACCGAGCGAAACGGCCCGCGCGGGACATTACATGTTGCCCTGCACATCGCCGCTGGAACGACCGGATCTGCCGTTCGTGTTTCCGCTGATGCTCGGGTTGCAGACGCGCCCGTACCTGCAGGCGACGGATGCGGTGGTACCGCCGCCGGGAGAAGCCCGCGACGAAGCAACCATTTACCTGGATCTTGCGCGTGCCAGCGGGGCGCCATTGTTTGGCTCGGGTATCTTTCAGCGCATCATGGAATTCTCGCGCTGGCTTGCGGCGCGCACGAGCGGGCGAACCTCGTCTTACCGGCGGGTTCCGGAACGCGCAGTGCTCGGGCTGCTTTTGAAACTCTGCGGCCAACCGGGGTTTCGCCGGCTGTTGAGATCGCCGCACGGCGTACTGCGGCCGGATCACAGTGCCGGATCGTTTCTCGGGGAGCGCGTCTACACAGACAACGGACGGGTACAGCTCGCGCCAGCGGACTTGAAGGCCCGCCTGCAACGGTTCGTAACGGGAGAACCGCTTCTGCCTGCTGCGGACGGTCGCTATCTGCTGATCACCAAGCGCGCGGTTACCACGCACAATTCCTGGACCCACAACTACGCGCCGTTTCTGCGCAATGGCAACGACCAGAATTTCGTGTACATGCACACCGATGACATGCGCAACGAAGGCTTTGCCGAACGCGACATGGTGGACGTAGTGAGTGAGACCGGGCGGATCCAGTTGCGGGTGGCCGCGCTCGACGACCTGATGCCCGGCGTTGTTGCGGTGCCGCATGGGTGGGGCCACCAGAAGAGCGGCTTGTCCATCGCCCGCACCGCCGGCGGCGCCAACGTGAACCGGCTGCACGCGTCCGGACCCGAACACGTGGACGACATTTCGGGCATGTCGACGCTCACTGGTGTGCCGGTTCGACTGGTACGCGCGAACGCCGCCTGACGGCGGCGTAGTCACACGTGTCGCACGGCAGATTCGACAATCCGGTAAGCGCGACCCTTGCCGGTTTTCGTGACCGGTTTCGCCGGCAGCCACTTGCCGATCGGTTCACGAACGCCGATCGACTGGACGGCAAGCGCGTACTAATAACGGGCGCAAACTCCGGACTTGGATTCGCCACCGCTGTCGCCGCGGCCGCGCGGGGTGCGTCGGTTGTGATGGCGGGACGCAGTGACATCCCGGGTGCGGGCGAGCGGGTTCGCGCGTTAAGCGGCGCGTCGGCGGTGCAGATGCAGCGACTCGACCTGAGCGACTTCGACTCGATCCATGCGGGGGTCGATGCGCTGGCGGAGACGTCCGCGCCGTTCGATGTGGTATTGCTGAACGCTGCCACCACGCTGCCCGAGGCACGGCAGACCGCAGCGGGCCAGGACCAGATGTTCATGGTGAACTATCTCGCCAACGTCGTGCTCGTGTTCCTGCTGCTGGATCGTGGGTTGATTGCGCTCGGCGCGATGCCTGCGCCACGCGTGATCGTGATCTCCTCGGACAGCCATCGCGGAGCGTCGGCAATCGACTATAGCGAGTTCGGCACGTTCTTCGACTATGGCGTGCGCAAAGCCATTGCCAACTACAGCTACTTCAAGCTGGTGCTGAACACCTTTGCTACCGCGTTGCATCGCCGGGTAAATCGGGACGCACAGGCACCGCGCGTCTGTGTCAACCTGATCTGCCCCGGGCCGGTGAACAGCAATATCATCAAGGAAGCGCCGTTGGCGTTGCGGGCGGTGCTGCGGGCTCTTTTTACCGTGATTTTCAAATCGCCGGAGCGCGCGGCGGACCCTGTGGTGTATCTCGCGGCGAGCGACGACTTCAGCAAACGCAGCAACGTCTACCTGCACATGTTCACTGAGAAGCGGATGGATCCGAAGGTTTACGATCCGTCGGCGGGTGATGCGTTGTGGGATGCATCGCTCGCGCTGTGGCGGGACCTCGATCCGAGAGCCGCCAAGGTTATCGATCGCGTAACACGCCGGTTGTCTGAACCGAGTCGCGGCTAACGCGGCTCCTCGAGTCGTATCAGAAGCGTTTCGCGGTCGCGGGCGCGTCCGAGCATTGCGTAGTACAGGTCGATTGTGCCGTTCAGGTGGCCGTATTTGGCGTCGAACAACGCGAGCGTGCGCTCCAGCACGTCAGATTCCGCGGTCGCCAACGGCACCGCCCGGGGGATCCGTGTATCGGACGTACCGTTGCGCTCGAGCGTCAATGGCGTCGACGCCTTGAGAACGGCGGCCGCGGCCGGCGTGCTGTCGTAGAGCACCGTTGGTGTTCCTTCGTCATCCGCGACCCATGTTCGTACGTCCATGGGGTCAGGCTTCGTGGCAAGCGTCAGCACCGCTACTTCCGCGGATTCCCACTGATAGCGGACGTACGCGAACACCCCACCTGCCGCGAGCGCAACAGCCGCAGCCATTCCGACCACCAGACCGACATCGGACGGCGTGGGCCGGGCGACGAATTTTACGAACGCGAACAGCATCAGCAGAGCCGCGAGCGCCGCCAGGACGCCGCCGCGCAATCCGTAGGCAGCCACGGCAGCGAGCAACGATACCAGAGCGATCAGAGGCGCGGGTCTGACGATTGCAGCCATAGGGGCCTCCGGCAGTAAGCGGGATTCGGCAGCACGCGGACGCAGTCTGGGATGCACCGCTATGCCAATGTACCATTGATTGGATGCAGGACGTTCCCACAATCGCAGTTGATGCACCGCTGTCGGCGCTTGAGTTCGACAACGTATTTACGCGTGAGCTACCGGCGGATGCTGAAGAGGGACCGAAACGGCGTCAGGTTGCCGGTGCCTGTTACTCCCGTGTGCAGCCGACACCGGTTGCAGCGCCGACGCTCGTGGCGTACTCGGACGACGTGGCCCGCATGCTCGGGCTCGACCCGCAGGTGTGTACGTCGGAACGCTTCGCCGAGGTGTTCACGGGCAATCGGGTTTTGCCGGGTATGGATCCCCACGCCACGTGCTACGGCGGCCACCAGTTCGGCAATTGGGCCGGTCAACTTGGTGACGGCCGCGCGATCAATCTGGGCGAACTGCTGAACGCGCAAGGTGAGCGGTTCATGCTGCAGTTGAAGGGTGCGGGGTTAACACCGTACTCGCGTACCGCGGACGGCCTGGCGGTGCTGCGGTCGAGCGTACGCGAGTTTCTGTGCAGCGAAGCCATGCACCACCTGGGCGTGCCGACGACGCGTGCGCTGTCGCTGACGCTCACCGGCGAACAGGTGATGCGCGACATGTTCTACGATGGCAATGCCGCGCTCGAACCGGGTGCGGTGGTGTGTCGCGTGGCGCCGTCGTTTCTGCGCTTTGGCCACTTCGAGATTCTCGCAGCGCGCAAGGAGCACGCGTTGCTCGCGCGACTGGCCGATCACGCGATCGATCATTATTTCCCCGGTGTGCGCGCTGAACAGGGCCCTGCACGCTACGCGGCCTGGTTCCGCGCAGTGGCGGATCTGACCCGAACGATGATCGTTGGTTGGATGCGCGTGGGGTTTGTGCACGGCGTCATGAACACGGACAACATGTCGATCCTCGGCCTTACGATCGACTACGGCCCGTATGGCTGGCTGGACGATTACGATCCCGATTGGACACCGAACACTACGGACGCGGGTCAGCGCCGATATCGCTATGGACAGCAGCCGGCGGTGGCGCTCTGGAATCTGGTGCGTTTTGCAGAAGCGATTTATCCGCTGGTGGGTGATGCGAAACCGCTGGAATCGGTGTTGCAGTCGTTCGAAAGCGACTATCTCGGTGATTGGGCTCAGATGATGGCCGCTAAACTGGGCTTGCCGGCGTTCGACCCGTCGCAGGACGCGGCGTTGGTGGAGGATTTGGACGGAGTGTTGCGCTCACTCGAGACCGACATGACCCGATTTTACCGTCTGCTCGCGCAACTCGAGCCCGACGCGACGGATCTGGCGTGGCTCGAGGCACTCCGACCCGCGTTCTACCAGCCGGACGCCATGGTGGGCGACGTTCGTGCGGGCTGGCTAGATTGGTTGCAGCGCTACCGGGCGCGCACCACCGAAGTGAATGCATGGTCCGGTCGCCGCGCGCGCATGGATGCAGTAAACCCGCATTTCGTACTTCGCAACTATCTCGCACAACTTGCGATCGACGCGGCAGAGCAGGGCAATTTTGCGCCGGTACGACGTTTGCTTGATGTGCTGCGCGACCCCTACACCGAGCGGCCCGAGGATTCGGATCTGGCGGAGTTGCGACCGGACTGGGCGCGCACGCGGCCGGGTTGTTCGCAGCTTTCGTGCAGTTCCTAGGCCGGGCCGGTGTCGCCGTTGTTCTCCTGTCGCTTTGTGCGTTGGCCACTTCCTGCGGCAATCTCGTGAACCTCTCACCTCAAGACGATGCGCTGGTAGTAGCGACTGGACTCGGTTCCGTTCGCGGCGCGTGGGAGGTGGACGGTAGAAACGCTGGCGGCAACCACGTGCGTGTGTTTCGCGGGGTGCCGTATGCCGCACCCCCGGTGGGGAGATTGCGATGGCGGGCGCCGGAACCGGTGCAGCCCTGGGCGGGGACTTATGATGCTACGGCCTTCCAAGCAGCGTGCTATCAACAACTCGGCGAAGATGACGGCTTCGTGTGGGCTCGTGGGACGTTCCCCCGCAGTGAGGATTGCCTGTACCTGAACATCTGGTCGCGGGACCGCGCGCGTGACCTTCCGGTAATGGTGTGGTTCCACGGGGGCAGCCATACCGGCGGCTACGCACATTCGGAGATCTTCAACGGGACGAGGTTTGCGCAACAGGACGTGGTTCTGGTCAGCGTCAACTACCGGCTCGGTTCACTCGGTTTTCTTGCGCACCCCACACTCGCAGACGAGTCGCCGCACGGAGCGACGGGCAACTACGGTCTGCTGGACAAAGTGGCTGCGCTCCGGTGGGTGCGCGATCACATTGGTGCGTTCGGTGGCGATGCGGGCAACGTAACGGTTTTTGGCCAGTCTGCAGGCGCAATGAGCGTATGCGCGTTGATGACCTCGCCGCTCGCGCACGGCCTGTTTCATAAGGCGATCGGCCAGTCGGCCGCCTGCCTGCTTCCGGAAGCAGTTCCGGCGCGCGACGTTGCGTACTCGCACGCGGATGCGTTGGTGGCGAAGGCATTGGAAGAACGTGGTCAGCTTGCCGGTGACGGCGATATGTTGAGCAGATTGCGTGCGTTGTCCCCGAAGGACATTCTCGCGGCCGAACGACAGAGCGATTGGGCGGCACACGCGCCGAAACTGGTCGTCGACGGTTACGCGCTGCGTCGCGCGCCGGTGCAAACTTTCGTGAAAGGGGAGCAGATGCGCATTCCGGTGCTCGTCGGATCGTTATCGAACGAAGGTCATGAACTGATCCGTCTGGACGAGTCCCTGTCTTCGGAGACGCTCGTTCAACGGGTGCGTAGGGTGTTCGGTGACGCAGCCGATGCGCTCCTGGTCGCTTACGCGGCTGAAGCCGCGCAGTCGCCCGGCCTCGCATTCAGGGAGATGCTCACCGACCGGTTCATGGCATGGCAGATGCGCCGATGGGCCGAGTTGCAGCGGCACGTCGGCCAGGCGAGCTATCTTTACTTTATGAGTCATCCAACGCCAGCGTTTCGACTTTACACGCCCGACGACCCTGAGCTTGCGCTGCCTGACGGGCCGCGCAGCGCTGGCGCTTATCACTCCGGCGAACTCGCCTACGTGTTCGATACGCTGCACCGCGTTGGGCACGACTGGAATGACAGAGACCGGGCGCTCGCCCGAACGATCAACGGCTACTGGACGCAGTTTGCGCGTACCGGCGATCCCAATGGCTCTCCGTTGCCCCGTTGGCCCGGTTATGACCCCGAATCCCACGCCACCATGGTCTTCGATTCCGATACGCGTGCCGTGAACGGGGTGCGCGTTGACAAACTCGCGGTGCTCGATCGCGCAATCCGCGACCGCTGACGGGTCGTCTATTGGGGTCTCGAACCGAGGTGCGTGACACTGTTTGCGCGGGCGGTTCTGCTACGCTGCCCAGTCGGCGGTCGTTCGGACCGGACTTTCGTTCAGATCGAGAGGGTGCAGATGTCGCAGAATCGATGGATCGGAGCCGCGCTGGCTGGGGTTGCGCTGCTGCTTGCCGGGTGTGCCACCACGTCGTACACACCGGCGGTGTGGGTTGGCGCCACGTTCGACGAACTGCACCGGGCATTCGGCGACCCCGAAGCGGTTCTGGTGAACCCGAGCAACAACCGGGTGTACGTCTTTCGCGAAACGCCCCAGCAACTGGACGAAACGAAACTCACCTATGGCGATGGCGAGATTGTGATGGAGGACGCCGGCTGCGCAATTCTGTTCGAGATGGTGGAAACCACGGTGGCGCGCTGGGACTGGTACGGCGACGGGTGTGAAGGGATCGAGGTGCCGTTGCCGTATCAGACGCGTCTGCCGGACTACGAAAGGGCCGACGATCAGGGATCGGCGGGCGTCGGCGGCAGATAAACGTTGGCGGCCGGACCGAGCGGCAGGTCTAGGGCTACCCACCCGATCGTCATCGCCGCACCGATCAGCAGAAACCCGATCGAATAGGGGATCATGTTCGCGAGCAGACTCCCCAGACCGTACTCGGCTTGCCAGCGGTGGCAGAACGTGAGCACCAGCGGGAAATAGACCATGATCGGCGACACGATGTTGCTCGCCCCATCGCCGACGCGGTACGCGGCGGTCGTCATCTCGGGACTCACGCCGAGCAGCATCAGCATAGGCACCAGCACCGGCGACAACAGCGCCCACTTCGCGCTGGCCGAACCCACGAAGATGTTCACGATGGCCGTGAACAGGATCAGCGTGACGAAGAGACCGGACGGCGAGAGACCCGCGGCCTGGATCGCGTTCGCACCCTTAACCGCGAGGATGATGCCGAGGTTAGACCACGCGAACATCGCGACGAAGTGCGCGGCAACGAACGAGAGCACAAGGTAGTACGCCAGATCACCCATTGCGTCGCGCATCATGTTGATCGCGTCCCGGTGCGTACGGATCGTTCCTGACGCCCGACCGTAGGCCCAGCCGCACGCGAAGAAGAGCAGAAAGAACGCGCCGACCAGCGATTGGAACAATGGGCTGTAACGTGCCTGGCCTGCTGCTTGCGCGTCCGTCAGTGGGGCGTTCGGCGCGAGCGTCATGCCCACCCAGAGTCCGATGACGGCAAGCGCCGTAAGGCCTGCGTTACGCAGACCGCGTCGCTCGTTCGCCTGCAAGCCCTCGTCGGTGGTGGTCGCAAACTGCGTCGCGGGCGTTTCCGGCGTGAATCGTCCTAGGCGGGGCTCGATGATTCGGTCGGTGACGTACCAGATCAGCGGCAGGTAGAAGAACGTCATGGTCGCCATGAAGTACCAGTTACCGGCAATGTTCGCGTCCCAGGTCGGGTCGACGAGTTCGGCTGCAGCTTCCGTAATCCCGAACAGCAGCGCGTCGAGCTGACCCGGCAGCAGGTTTGCCGAAAAGCCGCCGGACACTCCGGCGAATGATGCGGTGATTCCGGCGATCGGGTGACGACCCGCTGCTGCGTACACCACGGCGGCAAGCGGAATCAGCACGACATAGGCCGCGTCCGCCGCCAGATTGCTCAACAATGCAACCAGGCCCACCGCGGGCGTCAGAAGGTGAGTTGGCGCATGGCGCATCGCCGATCGCATCGCGGCGGCAAACAACCCGGAGCGTTCGGCGACGCCCGCGCCCAGCATCACTACCATCACGTACCCCAGAGGGTGGAAGTGGGTGAACGTCTGCGGCATCTCGACCCACAAACGGCGGACGTTCTCGGGTGAAAGGAGACTCGCCGCGGTTACCAGAAGTGGTGCGCCGGTGCCGTCGGTGGCGGTGGGGTGCAGCGCCGATACGTTCAGCAGAGCAGCGACGACGCTGATCGCGGCCAGCGCCGCAATGAGCCACACGAATATCAGTACGGGGTCGGGAAGTCGATTGCCGGTACGTTCTACCCAGCCCAGAATGCCGCCGGTGCTGCCGATGGTCTCGGTCACGATTCCGGGTTGTCTGTTGTGCGTGGAGAACTGTGGTCGCTGTGTTCGGGTGCGTGCGCGGTCGATTCGTCCGGTGCGGAGTCTGCGTCGTGCGGCAAGTGTGGCTCGGATGCCCCTTCGACAGGTCCGTAGGATTCTTCGAACATTTGCCACAGGGTGATGAACAGCGCCGCAATCAATGGACCGATCACCAGGCCTGAGACGCCGAAGATCGCGAGCCCGCCGAGCGTGGCCAGCAGAATGAAGTAGTCTGGCATGCGGGTGTCGCGGCCAACTAAGATCGGGCGCAGAAGGTTGTCTGCCAGTCCGATGAACAACACGCCCACCGCAATCAGAATCACACCGTTCCAGAGCTCGCCGCTGGTGATCAGCGCAATCGCCGCCGGTCCCCAGACGAGGGCTGCGCCGACTACGGGCAACAGCGAGAGTATGCCCATCACGGCACCCCACAATGCCGCCGCGCGGATGTCGAGCGCGGCGAACGCGATACCTCCGATCAGCCCCTGAACCGCACTGATCACGAAGGTGCCCTTCGTGGTGGCGCGCACCACCTGGGCAAACCGGTGGAACAACTGGCGTTCGCGCACGTCGCCAAGCGGCAGTATCTGTATCAGGCGTTCGATAATCGCGTGGCCGTCCCGCAGGAAGAAGAACAGCAGATAAATCATGAGCATCAGCATCACGAAGAACCGCAGCGTGTTCTGTCCGATCTGCAGCGCGTGCGACGCCGCCCACTGGCCGCTCGTGAGCGCCAGATTGGACACGTTTTCGCGCAGGCCATCGGGGTCGAGGCCAAAGCGGGAGGCGTACTCGAATACGATCGGTGCATTTTCGCGCGCCCAGCGAATGGGCGCGCCGAGATCGATGTTGCCGCGCTCCAGCGCGGCGATCAGTGCGGTGATCTCGTCGGTAACCACAACACCAAGCAGCAGCAGCGGCAATATCACGCTGAGGAGAATGACCACGATGGTCAGCGCCGACGCAACACCGCCGCGGCCGCGCAGAAGCAACGCGATACGGTCGTTCAACGGTTCAAACAGGATGGCGAACGCGATGGCCCAGAATAGTGGCACAATGAACGCATTGATCAGCGCCAGAAAGGCCAGCGTGGCGATCACCAGCAGCGTGAAAAACGAAACCTGCTCGATGGATGTGCGCATTGCGACATCGTAACCCAGTCCTTCGGGTCAGCCCAACGCGTGAGAACGTTGGCCGGATTTTGCGCGACGCGTTTGCATCGTTGACGCGGATCGGGAACCGTGGGCTCGTGGTGTGTTGGGTCGTTTGCGCGCCGACAGGTGCGGCCGACGACGTAGGCTGGCCGGTGTACGGGCGCGACGCCGGCGGCTCACGGTTCAGTCCTGCGAACACGATCACGCCGGCCAACGTGCATCGCTTGCAACCCGTCTGGCAGGCGCGCACGGGCGATCTGGGTGAGGGATTTATCCGCAAAGGTCACAGCATGCAGACCACGCCCGTGCTGTGGGACGGCCGTTTGTATCTGTCCACCAGCGCGAACTGGGTGATCGTCCTCGATGCGGCCACCGGCGAGGAACACTGGCGCTTCGACCCGCAACTGCCGAAGGAACTGGGTTATTCGGAACATGCATCCCGGGGCGTCGCACTGTGGCATGGCGATGCCGGGGATTGTCCGGACCGTGTTTTCGTCGGCACGCTGCACGGTAGGCTGCTCGCCCTCGACGCGCGCAGTGGAATTCCTTGTGCGGACTTTGGTGACAAAGGTGTGGTCGATCTGCGCAAAGGGGTTGGCGCGTTCGAGGACGGCGACTACGGCGTCACGTCGCCACCGGTGGTTTTCGGCAACTCAATCATCGTCGGTTCAGCGATTGGCGACAATCGGCGGACAGATAGCGAACTCGGCATTGTGCGCGCGGTGCATGCGGTCACCGGCCGGGAACTCTGGCGTTGGGACCCGATCCCACGCTCGCCGGCCGATGCGGCGGCGGCCGGGTGGGAAGGAGAGTCCGCGGCACGCACCGGCGCGGCGAACGCTTGGCCGCCGTTGGCGCTTGATGCGGCGCGCGGTTGGATCCTCGTGCCGACGTCGTCGCCCAGCCCGGACTTCTATGGCGGTGAACGCCCCGGCGACAACCGCTACGCCAACTCGATCGTAGCGCTCGATGCGCGCGACGGCTCGCTCATGTGGCACCGGCAGCTCGTGCATCACGACGTGTGGGATTACGACAACCCGGCGCAACCCGTGCTGGTAGACCTTCACGTTCAGGGCAAAGTGCGCGAAGCGGTCGTGGTCGTTACCAAGACCGGGATGATGTTCGTACTCGATCGAGCCAACGGCGAACCGATCTATCCGATCGAGGAGCGTCGCGTTCCCAGCGGCGGTGTGGCCGGCGAAAGCCTCTCGCCGACGCAGCCGTTTTCGAGTCTGCCGCCGATTGCGGATCAGTCGCCGGTGACCGAGGACGATGCGTTCGGCGTGGTGTGGTTCGACCGTCGAGGCTGTCGCGCGGCGATTCGCAAATACCGCTCTGAGGGCGTGTTCACGCCGCCATCGCTCGAGGGCACCCTCATGAACCCGGGTTACGGTGGCGGCGCCAACTGGGGTGGCGTGGCGGTAGACAGCGGACGTGGCCTTGCGGTAACCAATGTCAATCAGCTTCCGGCCGTGGTGCAGCTCATTCCGCGGGACGAATGGCCGGACCGGTCCGGCAACTATGGTCCCGAATGGAACATTGCCGAGATGCAGGGTACGCCCTATGTGATGGCGCGCACCATTCTACTGTCCATGCTCGGTATGCCCTGTACGCGGCCGCCGTGGGGCAAGTTGGTGGCAATGGATCTCGCGGCCGGACGGATTCGTTGGGAGATTCCACTTGGAACGGTGGAGGACCTAGCGCCAGCGCCGGTACCGAATCTGGCGTGGGGCGTCCCGAACATGGGTGGACCGATCGTCACTGCAACGGGGCTCGTATTCATTGGCGCGGCTGCGGACTACTATCTGCGAGCCTTCGATATCGAAACCGGCCGCGAGCTGTGGCGGGGTCGGCTGCCGCGCGCGGCCGCGGCAACGCCGATGACCTACGTTCACGAAGGCCGTCAGTATGTGGTGATTGCTGCGGGCGGGCATGGCGCGATCGGCCTGGAACCCGGCGACTACGTGATGGCATTTGCGTTACCGGACGATTAAGCCCGGTACGTCGATCAGGCGCTACCCGGCCAGCCGCGTAGGACCAGCGCCGCACCCATGATCGACATCAGAAGAAAGGTACCCTGGGCACCGATCAGGCGCGGATAGTTGGCACCGGGATTGCGGCTCATGCCGAACGCGTGCAGTAATCGGCAGATCACCAGGGCCGCGCCGAGCGCGTGCAGAATTGCATGGGGCGTGCGTTGCAGTTCGAGCAGCAGGAGCAGTACCAGCGAAAGGGGTACGTTCTCGACGAAGTTGGCCTGCACCCGCATCGTGGTATCCGCTTTCCAATCGGGAACTTCCCCGGTGCGCAACCGGTTGTAGAGCACCTGATTGGCGAGCGCCACCGCCAGTAGGCCCAGTACGCCGGCGTAGAATGCAGTGACCACGATGGCGCTCAACGCAGCAGACCTGCCGCGACCGCGATTGCGCCCAGTATCGCGAGGGTCAATCCGATGAATCCGTATTGATCAAGCCAGAACAGGCCGAAGGCCTCAGGCGTGCCCTTGGGCGCGGTGGGTGTTTCACCCCGGCGAAGCACCCGCGGGAGTCTGCCCACGACGACAATCTGAATGCCCAGCCAAAGGGCGCCAAAACCACCCGCGCATAGCCAGAATCCGGTAACGTTTTCCATCGATGTGTCCGAGTGGCCGGAGTTAGAACCGCGAAGAGGTCAGCTGTACGTCAGCCTGCTTCCATACGCGCGACAGCTCCCTGTCCAGGGAGCGGGCCGCCTCTGTCTTGTCCTGAGCCGCCAGCGCCTGCTGCAGGCCCAGCAGCGCAAAGCCGTTGTCGCGGTTTTTACGCAAATCTTCCCAATAGATGGTTTCGGCCTCGCGGGGATAGCCGGCCTCCAACAACACGGCACCCAGCACGTGGCGGGTGGGGAAGTACCAGTCGGGCGGCTCGTTGTAGAGCAAGCCGTCTTCCAGGCGTACGGCGCGGGTGAGATGTACGATCGCGTCATCGAAGCGGCGGCGTTTGGCCGCCAGATCGCCTGCCAGCACATGTTCGGCAATGGTGAGGAGCGTGGGGGCGGTGCCGAAGCCGATGAAGTAGTCATCGGGGATGTCCGCTCGCGCGGCGGACACCGCTTTCAACTCTCGTTCCGCCTGACGCAGTTTGCCGGTGTTTGCCAGGGCCATGCCGCGTGCGTAGTGCCACACGCCGCGTACGAAGCGGTTCGTCTCGGCCGGTTCGGGTTCGGACAGCACGGCGTCCCACTGTCCGAAGCGCACCATCACATACAGCGGCTGGGCCATGAATGTTTCGAAGGCGGCGAAGGCATTGCCTTGTTTGTCTTTTGGCACCTTCGCCTGCACCTTACGTGCCGCAGTCATGGCTTCTTCGCTGCGACCGAGAAACATGGCCGACCAGACCATGAAGTGCAGGTTGTGCGGGTAGTAGTTCAACGGATAGATGCCCTGCGCATTGCATTGAGCGATGTACGCCTCATCCGCTTGGGATGCGCGCGCGTTGGCGTCGTAGGAATCCTTGTACCTGCCGAGCCGCATATAGATGTGCGACGGCATGTGAACCATGTGACCGGCGTTGGGCATCAGCGGCGCCAGCGCGTCCGCGGCGGCTTCGCCGCGCTCCGGATGCACGGCTTCGACCGCGTGAATGTAGTAGTGGAGCGCCCCCGGATGCTGGGGGTTGGTATCAATAACGCCTTCCAGCACGTTCAGGAGCTGCACAGTGTCGGTTTTCGGGTCGCCGTCCGGATCCCAATAGTTCCACGGCGACAGATTCATCAGCGATGCCGCGTACAGCGTTGCTACGTCCTGATTCTCCGGGAATGCCTCGTGCACGCTACGCATTGCGGACGAATACGCCTTGTCGAGTGCACTGCGATCTTCCGGTGCCACGGGTGCGTAGCGCTTTGCGAGTGCGTCGATCAACGCGCGCTCAAGTGGCGTCGCGCCGTCGGCGTGTTGCACGGCGCTCTGTGCGGCTGTGAACGCCTGCTGGTTCACGTCGGCTACCATCGGCAGGTTCAGGTTGGGGCCGAGTACCAGCGCCCAACCCCAGTAGGCCATCGGGTTGTCGGGTTCGAGCCGCACTGCTTCCTTGAAGGCACGCAACGCTTCCGAGTGATTGAAGCCATACGTCAGCCGTAGTCCCTGGTTGAAGAAAGCTTGAACGTCTGGATTGTCTGTTGTGATGGTGAACGCGTGATCACCCAGGCCATCGAGCACCGGAGCGATCGCGGCGGTAGCGGTGGTTGGATCGGCGCTGAGCGCTCGCGGATCGTGAATGTTGGCTGGCGCGTTGCCGGTGACGATGGTCATCGCGATGAGCAACAGCGCCGCTGACAATGGGCCGGATCGGCGGGAACCGCCAGATATGAGTGGCGAAAACTCGCAGAGTGTCATCGTTGGGACCCCCGTACCGTACGTCCTGCGATGGTACTGCCGTTGCGCCGCAAACTGCAAAAACTCTGCAACAATTACCTCCGCCCGGACGCGGCGCACACTACCCCTACCATTTGAAAAAGAGCTGTAACTGAGTGCTCCGACGCCTTCGCTGGCGGTGCTGTGCCGACTATCATTCGTGCTGCACATTGACACTGTATGTTCCATTTCGTTGTGATCCGTGACGTTGTTGCGGTTCGTAGTCCCTCCGCTTAGAGGAGGTAAGGAGATGAGTTTGGCTAAATTTTTTGACTCGCCGTCCATGCGGGAGACGATCCGCCGACTCATTCGGGCTCGGATGGCCTATAAGAATTTTGAGTATAAGGATCTGAGCGCGGGTCTGGCGCGGCTGGGCGTGATTCAGCACGAAAGCAACCTGCGTTCCAAAGTAAACAACGGCTCGCTCGGCACACAACTGTTCGTCTACATTCTGATGGCGCTGGAGATGGACACGCTCGATCTGCGGGAGGTTCGCGAGATGCTGGACGAGGTTGAACGTAGTGGCGTACCCAGCCCGGAGGCCAACACGGGCTGAGCTGCTTCGCCGCGGTTGCGACTTGCCGCGGCATATCCCGGGGCGGCCGATGCCGCTATGATTCCGGGCATGAGAATCCCCACTATAATCAGGCACCGTCGTCCGGGCCGCACCGCGTGAAACCGCACGGGGTGATCGGCTGGCGCGAGTGGTGCGCGCTCCCGGCTCTCGGTATCGGCGCGATCAAAGCCAAAATCGACACCGGGGCGCGCACGTCCGCGTTGCACGCGTTCGACATTAGCGTGTCCGTTGGAGACGACGGCGTAGAACTGGCGCACTTCTCCGTTCAACCGGCGCAGCGCCGGCGGAGAAGCGCGGAATCGGTTGTACGATGTGTGGCGCCCATCATCGACCGCCGCATGGTGACCAACTCCGGCGGCCATGCGTCGAAACGCCTCGTAATCCGAACGCCGGTTGCGATCGGCGATGCCACCTGGTCGATCGAGCTGACCCTTGCCAACCGCGACGCGATGGGTTTTCGGATGCTGCTCGGCCGGACCGGTGTTCGCGGGCGTTTCCTTGTGGATCCAGGGCGTTCGTATGCGGCGTCCGGCGGCGCGAGCCGCGGCCGGAATGGTGGAACGGCGTAATGGCTAAAGAACGGGCATCTGCATTTGAAATCGCGGGGTTTTCGGTCGAACCGGGCAGCCGTCGGCAATTCGACCTTCCGGCGGCGCAACTCTACACCCATACGCCTCTCGATATGCCGATCGAGGTGATTCATGGCACTACGCCGGGGCCTGCGCTCCTCGTCTGCGCGGCGCTGCATGGCGACGAGCTGAACGGCGTGGAGATCATCCGCCGGCTGCGCGTACAAAAGTCGTTAGAGCGAATACGCGGAACGCTCGTGCTGGTACCGGCGGTCAATCTGCTGGGGTTTGTGCACCGGTCGCGCTATCTGCCGGACCGGCGGGACCTGAATCGCTGTTTTCCGGGGACGGAGAAGGGGTCGCTCGGATCGCGATTGGCGTACCTGTTCTTCAATGAGATCGTGTTGCGGTGTTCGCATGTAGTCGATTTGCACACGGGCGCGGTACACCGTGAGAACGTTCCGCAGATTCGGGCGGCGCTCGACGACGTCGTCGGTGCGATGGCGCGCGGGTTCGGGCTACCGGTGATCGTCAACTCGGGTCTGATCGACGGAAGCCTGCGCGCTGAAGCAGATAAGCGCAAGATACCAGTCATAACCTATGAGGCGGGCGAGGCGCTCCGCTTGGACGAGGCCGCTATTGTCGCCGGCGTGCGGGGCATTACCGGGGTAATGCGCGCGCTCGGGATGCTGCGCGCGACCCGGGCACGAAAGCTCCGGGAACCGTTCATTGCCAGCAGCACCAGCTGGTACCGGGCCCCAACGGACGGCCTGTTTCGCCCCTTGGCGAAGCTGGGTGCGCGGGTCGAAGCGGGCCAGTATCTGTGCGCGGTCGCGGACCCCTTCGGTGGTTCGGAGACTGAAGTACCGGCGACGGCCGAAGGCGTGGTGATCGGTGTGAACAAGATACCGCTCGTCAACGAGGGCGAGGCGCTGTACCACGTAGCGCGGTTCGCCGAGGCCGGTTCGGTCGAAAACGAAATCGTCGCCCTCAACGCCCAGACGGAGGGAGACCCGCTATTTGAGATGTCGCCGGTGCCGGATGTCCCTGGCTGACGAGCGCCGGCAGGGTATAATAGCGAGAAGTGTTTGTAACGTGTTTCGGAGGTATCGAACAAATGAACGATCGCATCGCTGACGCCCGCGCAGCCGGGGTGCAGACCCGCACCGGCCGCGCCATCGAGGTCAATTCCGTACTGCGCAACACGTACATGCTGCTGGGCATGACGCTCGGATTCAGCGCGCTGGTGGCGTATTTCTCGATGGCCCTTGGCGTTCCGTATCTGGGATTCCTGCCGACGCTAATTGGCTTCTTCGGGCTGCTGTTTCTGGTGCATAAGACTGCCAACTCGGGCCTGGGGCTCGTGATGGTGTTCGCGTTCACCGGATTTCTGGGACTCACGCTGGGGCCGATCCTCTCGCACTATCTGAGCGTGCCCAACGGCGGTACGCTGATTACCAGTGCGCTCGCAACGACCGCGTTCACGTTCGTGGGCCTGTCGATGTTTGCGCTGGTTACGAAGAAGGATTTCAGCTTCCTCGGCAAGTTTCTGTTCGTGGGATTCATCGTGTTGATGAGCGCGGTGCTGCTCAGCTGGATCTTCGAGCTGTCGGCAATGCACACGGCCATATCGTGTGGGTTCGTGATTTTTGCGAGCGCGGCCATTCTGTGGCAGACGAGCGAGATCGTGCACGGCGGAGAAACGAACTATATTCTCGCAACGACCACGCTGTTCGTGTCGATCTACAACCTGTTTGTGTCGCTGCTGCACATTTTCGGCATCTTCGGCGACGAATAGAGTACGTTGCCCGCGCCGACGCGGCGCAGCTTCAGCCGGTGAGCGCTTCGTACACGGTACTGAGCGCCACCGGTAGATCTTCGATTTCCTCGATGACTCTGTAGCGTGCGCCGGGACACATCCGGCGCAGGTAGTCGTGGCCGGAACGATCCACGGTAACGCAGAACGTCCGCACGCCTTTCTGCTCTGCCTCCCGTAGTGCTACGGCGGTGTCTTCGAGTCCGTATTCGTGGTTGCCGCGTTCCGGTCCGTAGTCGCTGTCCTGCGGGAAGCCGTCGCTTAAGATCACGATCGCCTGCAGCGCACTGCCGGTCTGCTGCAAGCGGGCGGTTGTGTGGCGTATCGCGGGACCCATGCGCGTGGAGCGGCGGGGTTTCATCGACGCGATTCGTTGCAGCGTTCGCGTGTTGAACGGGTCGTCGATGTCTTTCATCACATAGTAGTCGACACACTCGCGCCCATAGCCGGAGAATCCGTAGATTCCAAAGGGGTCGCCGAGGTCCGCGAGTGCCGCCGCCATCGCCACCATCGCGTCTCTCTGCACGTCGATAATGCGTCGCGGCGCCGGCTCGTCCGGCGGTGGTGGCGCGTCGTACGGGCCAAACGGGTCGCGCAGGTTGATCGTATCGTCGTCATCCGTTGCGGGCGGCGGGGTCGGACGTTCCAACGGGTCGTCGGTGGACGCAGACAGGTCGACCAGAAACGCAACGCACAGATCCCGGCGCATGCGATCGCGGCGCGAGTAAAGCCGTTCGTCTGCGGAACCGGAAGCGCGCAAGTCGGTGCGCGCCTGAAGCACCGCGTCCAGGTCGAGTTCGTCACCGTCGGCAACGCGCCGTACCCGCTGCAGGCCGAGCGGCCGCACGCGTGCGAGTTGCCGTTTGATCGGTTCCCGCCATGCGCGAATTACCGCGTGCAGTTCCGCCAGATCAATGTCCTGGGAAGGTTGGGCGATTTCCTCGAACAACCGACACCAGCTTGGCAGGTAACGGTGATCGAGGTAGTCCCATTCGTCGTAGCGGTAACTGCGGCGGTGCGACGTGTCTTCGCCGATTGCATGACGGATGGCCGAGCGTTCCATAGCGGCACGGCGCATCTGATCGTCCTGCGCGGATTTCAGTGCATCGATCGACACGTCTTCGGGACGCAACTCTCCAGTCAGATTGTCGGCCGCGCCCGCTTCGAGTTGTTCATTCGCCGACAACTCCATGGCCAGAATCTGCGCGGCGCGTTCGCGCATTTCGTCGGCCCAGTCTTCCAATTGCGCGTCGCGCTGCAGCCAGTCGTCGCTGGTGGGTTCGTCTGCCGCGTCGACCGTTTCGATTGGCCGGTAGCTGGGCAGCAGCGCGAAGTAGGCCGTGCGTGCGCAACGCGCCGTATCGAACACGGTTGAATCAGGACGGTGGAGGATGTGTGCCTGATCCACTACCGGCTTGAGAGTTCCAGTCTGATCGAGGTCGTGCAGCGTCGCTTGCGTGTCGGCAGGTGCATGCAGCCAGCGTGCAAAAAGGTCCAGCACGGAATGGGCGTGGGTTGCGGTCACGGGCTGGAGGTGCGGCGCAAGTTCTTCATGAAAGCGGCGGTAGTGCGGAGAAATGCCGGGGTACGCGTGGACGATCGCGGCGTCGACACGTACCTGTTCCAACAACCAGAATGCGCGCGCGATCAGGTCGCGCTGGACGAAGTGGTCAAAAAACGCGGCAAAATCGCTGCGGCGCGGCTGCGCAGCCGTTGGGTTGCGGTCGCCGATTTCGATGTGAGATCCAGACGCATGCAGCGCGCGCTGCAACTCTGCCAGGCGGAAACTGTGTGTGCCGAACTCCCGGCGGCCGATCTGTTGCAGGGCAAGTACGCGATAAGCGCCGGAATGCGTCAGCGGAAGCTGGTCGGGTAACAGAAGGCTGTCACGGCGCTGGCCTGCGCTTGGTGCGCTGGCGTCGGATTCCAGTTGGAATGCGTCAGTGGATCGAATGTGCAGGTAGCGCCCGAAAATGCCTTCGACGAACAGGGCCAGGCGTTCCTCAACGTCTGCCAGCCGGATCACGGAGGCAATATCGCATCCACGATGTCCGCGACGGCGTGCTGCACCGTCAGATCGTCGGAGACGGCCTGAACGATCGCACTTTGCGCGGCGCGGCGCGGCTCTAGACCGCGCGTTACTAAGGTTGCTGCGTACACCAGCAGACGTGTGCTTACGCCTTCTTCGAATCCGTGCGTGCTGAGGTTGCGCGTTTTTTCGCCGATTACCGAAAGTCGTTCGGCCAGCGGCGCATCCACGCCGGACTCTGCGGCGATAATCTCTGCTTCTACATCCCGGGCGGGATAGTCGAATTCCAGGCTCACGAAGCGTTGGCGTGTGCTCGGTTTCAAGTCTTTCAGCATGCTCTGGTAGCCGGGGTTGTACGAGATCGCGAGTAGAAAGTCGGGATGCGCAGCCAGCAGCTCGCCGGTTTTGTCGATCGGTAACACGCGGCGATGATCCGTGAGCGAATGGATCAGCACGGTGGTGTCCTTGCGCGCTTCCACGACTTCGTCGAGGTAACAGATTCCGCCGTCTCGCACCGTGCGCGTGAGCGGACCGTCGAACCAATCGGAGTGATCACCCTTCAGCAGATACCGACCTACCAGATCCGTTGCCGTGAGGTCCTCGTGGCAGGCGATTGTGATCAACGGTTCGCTCACGTCCGAGCCGCAGGCGGTATACAGTCGCCACGCCATGTGTTCGATGAACCGGGTCTTGCCGCATCCGGTGGGTCCCTTCAGCAACACGGGCAGGCGCGCAGCGAACGCGGCTTCGAACACCTCGCATTCGTCGTTGATGGGCAGGTAGTAGGGTGCGTCGGCCGTCGCCGCGGTGGGCGTCATGCGGTGGAGAACGCCTCGTTGCCGCGTCGGTAGGTGAAAAAGTTTGTGGCCGGGTTGCGATTGACCAACGGCCGCCGGTACATCGCGTGGCTGAGCGAGCGTACTTCGTGTTCCAGTTCGGTAAGTAGTTGACCGTCATTCGGATCGAAGATCGCCTGAAACCGGTATTGCGTGCGGTCGCTCTCTTCCGTAATCAGTCCACGCTCGTGGAGCCGGGCGTGCGGTCCAGAGAAGTCGGCCACGTAGACGGCAATATGATGGCCGTCGTACGCAGGCAGTTCCTCGTTGGTTTCCGCAAAGATGAGTGCCTGGTTGTGGCCCATCTGGACGCTGACGCGCGCTGCCTCCGCTTCGTAGCAGGCCGGGCAGCCCAGAATCTGCTCGTAGAAACGCTGGATACCGGGTGCGGTACCAGCCGGTACCTGGAGTTCGATGTACGGCATGCCCAGGTCCATGTTCGGAAAGCTCGCGGGTTGGAACGCGCGTATGCAGTTACCCCATGGGCAGGTGACCTCCACGTGGTCGGCGTGGCGTTGCCAGGCGAAATCGGTCTGCGCCAGCGGTTTGCTCACGAACTTCAGTCGCTTCTCCAGGTCATCGAGATTGGGGAGTACCACGCCGACATGCCCGCGCAGCCGCTGGGCGGTGTTTCTCGGCAAATGAAACTGCTGGTCGCCGGCGTTGACCCACATGTTGTACGTGCCGAAATCGATGTACGGATCGCGCGTGAAACCGAGGCCGGTTACGTAGAAGAGGGCCGCGAGGCCCTGGTCGGGCACGGTCAGGTTAACGTGTTCGAGCAGGTGGACGTTGCCGACATCCTCGGCGGCACGGTCGAACTGAGGTGTGTCGGGCATTGGAATCCTCCTAGGGCAACGACTTTAATGAAACTGCGGTTGGGTTACAAAAGCCGTTGCGCCGCGGTGGTCCCGCAGCTTGGGTTTGGACCTACCGTCTCGAGTATCGCCTGGGTTTCGCGTATTCCTGCGGTATTCCTGCTGCATTCCTGCGTTATATAGTGGGCTGATGAGTGATACGGACGACGGGTACGAAGACGAACGGCTGCTGGATGCGACGTCGGCGCTGTTGCCGCCGCTGATGACAGCCATTGACGCGCTGCGGCTCGCGGGCAGACACATGCACCCTCCGCAGCTTGCGGACGTGGTGCGGGCGGCCCTGCCCTATCAGGCTCCGCTTACGGACGGCGTCGCGCAGTTCGAAGCCGTGAATTGGCCCAGGCACCTCGGCTACTTCAGCAGTTGTGCGCTCGAGTCGGCGCACTCAGCCGTACGGGCGTTTCAGACGCTGGAAAAATCTTCGGAAAGCAGCAACCCCTCGATGGCCGGCTATTCGGCGATGCGGCACACGACACGCGCGGTTGAAGCCCTGTACCCGGTGGCGTCCATGCTGCCGCCTGTAAGCCGGTTCTATCTCGAGACCCAGGCGCGCCAGGACGCGGTGGTGGATAAGCTCGCGGGAGTCGATCCGCAACGCTCCGAGGTAGGCGTATTGCATGCAGCCAATGGCACTGATGAGCGGGGCGGCTTCACGGTTTACGTACCGGAGTACTTCGATCCCGCGCAACCCATGCCGCTCGTCGTTGCCCTGCACGGCGGCAGCGGTCACGGGCGCAACTTCGTCTGGACGTGGTTGGTGGAAGCGCGATCCCGCGGTGCGCTGGTGTTGAGTCCAACCGCGCGCGGCGATACCTGGTCGCTCGCCGGGGCGGACGTAGATGCCGAAAACATCAACCGCATGCTCGACTTCGTGATGGAGCGCTGGCCGGTGGACACGGCACGCGTGCTGTTGACCGGCATGTCCGATGGCGGCACTTACAGCTATCTGCTGGGCCTACAGGACGACGCTCGGTTTACCCATCTTGCCCCGGTGTCCGCGTCGTTCCACCCTCTGCTGATCGAAGCAGCCAGTGCAGAGCGGTTGCGCAACCTGCCAGTTTATCTGGTGCACGGCTGCCTGGATTGGATGTTTCATGTGGACGTCGCGCGTCAGGCCGCGGACTTACTGGCCGCGGCGGGGGCCGCTGTCACGTATCGCGAGATTGAGGATCTTTCGCACACCTATCCGACCGAGGAAAACAGCCGGATACTCGATTGGTTGCTGGGCAATGCGTGAAGAGCGAATCGGGACATGACCGACGTCATTGCGGTCAGCACACTTTCCGACTCCGAGTTGCGGGCCAAGGCGCTCGTCGCGTTCGCCCGCCTGAACTATCAGTGGATCGAACATTACTTCGAGGTGGAGAGCGAAGACCGGGTCGCGCTCGACGACCCGGAACGCTATGCGCTCGCCGGCGGCGGGGAGATCTTTGCTGTCCCCGACGCCGACGAATGGGTGGGCGTGGTGGCGATGGTCGCCAAAAGCGACGGCGTATTTGAACTCGCGAAGATGGCTGTGCGGCCGGATCAGCAGGGCCGGGGCGTGAGCAATGCGTTGATGCAGGCGTGCATCGATTTTGCAACCGAGCGCGGCGCCGGTCGCATTGACCTTACCACTAACAGTCGGCTGGGTCCGGCTCTCGGACTCTATCGAAAATTCGGCTTTCACGAAGAACGGCGCGATGACGTGGACGCCCGCTATCGGCGGGGCGACATGCGGATGTGGCTCGAGCTGTCACCGTAGCAAATCGTTGCTCACTGCCCTCAAGCGCCGGCGCTGATCGAGAAATTAAGCCGGGCGGCGGTCCGGAAAGCCGGTCGGGCGCGTTGGCGTTCGCGATAGTCGTTCAGCGCCGGGGCCAGCGTGAAACCGTAGAACACAGCCCAGTCCAGGCACGTCGTCAGTAGAATATCGGCGCCGGAAAACCCGGTGTCGAGCAGATGCTCACTGGTTGCAACGCGTGCCTCCGCGACCCGGACCTGCTTTTCGAACCCGGCGATTGCCTCGCGTATGGCGGCGGGCGCCTCGCCGTACAGATCGGCGAGATCCCGGTGTTTGCGCATCACGTAAAGCGTATGGGCATCGAGTTCCATCAGAACGTACGCGCACCATTCGTCGTAGCGCGCGCGCTCCAGGCTGTGAGGGTCGGGCAACAGCGTCGTGTGTGACCCGTAGTGCTCGATCAGGTAGTTCACGATTGCATAGCTTTCGGTGAGGACGAACGTGCCGTCTTTCAGAACCGGTATCTTCTCTTTCGGATTCAGCCGCCGAAATGCGGGTGTTTTCGTCTCTCCGGTGCGTGAACCGATCAGAACGGGCCGGTACTCGACGCCGACCTCGTGGGCCGTCCAATGGGCGCGGAGTGCTCGCGAGGTGGCGCCGCCGTGAATTTCGAGCATGCGTGTACCCTGCCGTTGCCAGCGTTCGCGTCGAAACGCGCGGCTAGTCGCGCGGTAGCGGGATCTCGTTGGTTTCGTAGCAGTGCACCGTGGTGTTGCCCGGTGGGTGCGCCGCCATGGCTTCGCCGAACGCGGCCATGTGGGGTGTTGCGAAGTGTGCCCGCAGCGCGTCTTCGCTGGCCCAGCGTTCGGTAATTCGCATCACAGTGGGGTTGTTGAGTTCAACCGCAAAGGTGTAGTCGTCGCAACCGTCTTCGGCGCGGCTCGCGGCTTCCATGGTGGCAATGGCATCTTTCAGCGCGGCGATTGTCTCAGCGCTGGCTTCGATGGTGGCGTTCACTACGATCATGTTTACTCTCCGTGAGTTTGTTTGCTGTAGTTGGGGTGTTGTAGCAGCGGGTTGGCCGGCGGTCACGATCCGGTCACGCGGCTGATTCGGTTTCGGTCATCTCCGGCTCGCTTTCGAATAGCGGCGCCTGACTCGCAGTGCCGGACGTTGCGAACTCATTCATCGCAAACTCAACGCGTTGTTCCACTGTCTGGTTGAAGATCTCCAGCTTCTCGATCCTGCGGAGCCGGGAAACGAGACCGGCGTTGTTCGCGATTTGAATACTGAGACCGGGACGGGCGTTCAGCTCCAGAATCAGCGGCCCTTTGTTGGAATCAATCACGATGTCACAACCGAGATAACCCAGTTGCGTCACTTCGTAGCACTGCGCGGCGAGGGTGAGCAGCTGTTTCCAGTTGGGCACGTTGATCTGGTTCAACTGCGCGCCGGTATCGGGGTGGCGATACACCAGTTCGTTGAACTGAACCGCGGCGACGCTCGATCCGGTGGCGATGTCCAGGCCGACGCCTACCGCGCCCTGATGCAGGT
This sequence comes from Candidatus Azotimanducaceae bacterium, assembly GCA_965216695.1. Taxonomy (GTDB): domain Bacteria; phylum Pseudomonadota; class Gammaproteobacteria; order Pseudomonadales; family Azotimanducaceae. The sequence goes on from OZ244212.1 coordinate 3,405,731, forward strand.
TCGCCTTGCCGTTGGATGCGTGTGTGGCCAGCCGAAGCATACCCATCACAGGATAACCGAGAAAAACGATCAGACGAATGTCGGGCACGCCTTCAAACGAATATGGGCCGAACTGCGGATGTGCCACGACCAGATCTTCGATGATCGCAACGTCGTTGCGCCCGCCCAGCGAGTGCAAGCCGGAGAGTGTGTTGGTGAGATGACGCTGCAGGCCTTCTAGCGTAACGCGGGTTCCATTGGCGCGAATGAACTCGTCGCCTTCGCGGTCGACTATTACCAGGATGCCTTTGCCGCCGCTGCCCTGACTGGGTTTGATCGCGAACTTCGAATGGTCGGCGAGCGTATCCCGGATCATTTCAATCTCGTGCTGCGTGCGGACAACGCCCAGCAGCTTGGGCACGCGCAGCCCGGCTTTCTGCGCAATCAGTTTCGTCTTCAGCTTGTCGTCGACGAGCGGAAAGCGTTCACGCCGGTTGTATCCGCCAATGTACTGAACGTTGCGGCGATTCATGCCCAGAATGCCGCGCCGGGACAGGGTTCGAGGGCTGATCCAGTCCACCTACGCAACCTCGGTTTTGAACGGCGCGAACCGGCGCAGTTCGAGCAGCCGGTAGCCGGTATAGCGTCCGAGCAGCATGATCACCGCAAGCACACACAGATGCAGCTCGGGAAAGTTGAACGCCCAGTGCCGAACGAGATCCTGGTCCATCAGCAAAAAGGCCAGAATGGCCACGAGTAGGCTGCCGCCGCCCTGGATCAGAACCTCCTTGGGTCCTTCTTCCTCCCAGATGATCGACATCCGTTCGATCGTCCAGGCGAGAATGATCATCGGGAAAAACGAGATCGTCAGTCCACCGGCGATACCGAGCCGGTAACTGACGACGCTGAACACCGTGATCATCGCAATCACGAGTATTACGAGCGTTGCAATGCGTGCGACCAGCAGCAGGTTCAGTGCGGACAGGTACGAGCGGATGAGCAATCCGATCGCCACGACCAGCAGGAAACTGGCTACGCCTGGAATCAGCTCGGTTTGCAGGAACGCCAGCGCAATCAGCACCGGCATGAACGTCCCGGAGGTTTTCAGGCCGATCACCAGCCGCATGAACACGACCATTAGGGCGCCTACCGGCAACAGCATGATCATTTTGAACATGCCCTGTTCCGCCACCGGCAGACTGTAGAGCGACAGATTGAGTTCGTTGTCGGACACCTCCGAAAGGTCCAGCATTGGCCGCACCTGCGAGATCATCGCGAACGTGACGCGGCTGCTCGTGCCACCTATCACTTCCAGTACCGACGGCGTGTCGGTCTGCCACAGCAGCAGGTTGCGCGTATCGTCCACAGGGCCGGTATCCGGCTCGAACAGGTGCCACTGATTGCCCTGCCAGACCTGCACGTACTGCTGCAAGTCGCGCCGCCGGCGGCCGTCTTCCAGCTCCAGACCCTGCACGGTTTTTGCGACGACGTTTGCGCTGGTGAGCATTCGCGCAAGGAGCTCAGCCGGTTCGAAGCGGTCGAGCAACAGACTCATGTTCTGGTCGATCGGCTGGGTGTTCATCTCCGCGATGATCTGTGTGGCCACCGATCGCGGGTCGGCGGTCAATGGCAGGATCGACTGCAGTAAGTCGTCGACGGCGGTGTCGAAGGGTTCGTCCCAGGGGATTGCATCCGCAGGTCCGGGCGCGGTGTCGGCCACACGCAACCCCGGGTCGTGCACCAGCTCGAGCGTGTAGTACAACACCTGCTCGCCGGTTGCTTCCCGCTTGGTCCAGTGGGCCCGGCGTTGCGCGCCGTACGGCGACAGACTGAACCCGAAACCCAACGATGCGCCGGTTCCTGTTTCGCTCAACTGGCGATACCCGGACTGCTCCGGGGGGAGTGTCAGGTAGACCTGCGTCGAGCCGCCTAGCGCGGTGTATTCCACCCGGGCTTCAATCTGCCACACCGTCTGCTGAGCGCCGGGAAGGAAAGGTATGCGGTACTCGGTATGCCGGAAGACGGCCGTTGCAACGCCGGCCAGGAACAGCAAGCCCACCAGGAAAAGGAAGGGCCCTCGACGGTTCATGCGTCTGTCTTATTGTGGTTTGTAGGCAGGCTGAACAAATTTGTGACCGACGTCAACCAGGGCGACATCGGTGAGGAAATTGCGCCCGAGGATGATCTGGTGTTCGAGATGCGCCCGGTTCGCGAGCGTGAATTCGTACGTGTCCTCTACGTTGCCGAGCCGCAAACGCAGTTCCACCACGGGCCGACGCGTACCGTCTTTGTCGGATTGCTGGATCACGCGGACGTAGCGCACCACTTGCCGCTCCAGCGTTTCTTTCTTGCCTTCCAGATCCCATTCGAAGCGTACCCAGTCGTCGCCGTCGCGCTCAAACTCGACCAGATTTTCGGCGTGCACCGAACTGGAGTTGGCGCCGGTGTCGATGCGCGCTACGACGCTCAGTCCGGGCGGGTCGAGCCACACACGTTCCATTTCGCCAACCACCATCTTGTCGCCCGCCACCATCACGGTATGCGGTGGTTGGTCGTTGTTGCAGGCAGCGTCGGTTGCCTGGGCCGGCTCCGTGGCGCACAGGCGTTTCAAAGTACCGGGCAGTGCGCCCACCTGCTGTTCGAGGTCCGCAAGCGTGGTCTGCATTGCACCGGAGCGGTCAGCTTCCGCCTCCTGCAGGTCACCGACGAGCGCTCGCGTATCGCGGACGGTCTGGCTCAGGTGGTCTACTCGGTTGCTCAGACTGTCGATCGCGCTCTGCTGCCGCAGTGCCTGATCGGGGGATAGGCAACCGCCGAGCAGCAGCGTCAGCGCAGCGACCGGCTGGTAGCGGCCGCGGATGGGCAAGCTTTTCCGTCTCATGGAATCCTGTGTTCAGGTGTCGAGTGTTCTACAGTCCCGTTCTCTGTCGCCGGTGCCGGGTGGCGTGTCCCGTCTGGCCCGGCATTCCGGTTGGATTCGCGTTGTTGTTTCTTTTTATTTGCTTGTTTTTGCTTGTGTGCGCTTGCCGCGTCTTGTCGCGCGGATGAGCACGCCTGTGCGTCGAATCCCGGCTCGCGGCGCGGCGAACCGATAGAGAGCCGCGTAGTCTACTGGCGCGCTCCACGCGTTGATACTGTATATTTATACACTATATGTGGCTGACTGGAGCGAAAATGTGGCGAAAAGTATGGCAAAAGACGTGGCGAAAGAGCCGGTGACTGATCAGCCGCGGAGCAGCCCGACTGGGTCAAGCGCAGCGATGGGGCGCACCAGGTCCATAAAAGGTCGCGGCGCCACGCTCAATATGCCGAGCAGGTACCTGACGCAGTGGTCCGAGCGCGATGCCGAAGTCAGTACTGAGGCGGAACCGGAGTTTGCGCCGGGCCCCGTGAATACCGAGTTGTACGCCGACCGTACCGTAACGCTGATCACGCGCAATCGCTCGCCGGACATTCCGTTCGACCGGTCGATCAACGCGTACAAGGGGTGCGAGCACGGCTGCGTGTATTGTTTCGCGCGCCCCACGCATGCGTATCTGGATCTGTCCCCCGGCATCGACTTCGAAACCCGCATCTTCTACAAAACGCGCGTGCGGGAACGGTTGGAGGCGGAGCTGGCCCGGCCGGGCTACCAGTGCGCGCCCATTGCGCTCGGCACCAATACCGACCCGTATCAGCCCGCGGAACGCCGGCTGCGGAACACGAGAACGGTTCTCGAGGTGTTGAACGAATGCCGACACCCGGTAACGATCGTTACCAAGAGCCAGCTCATTCTGGACGACCTGGATCTGCTCAGATTGCTTGCCGATCAGAACCTGGTGCGCGTGATGGTGAGCGTAACCACGCTCGACAACGGACTGAAGACACGACTGGAACCCCGCACCGCATCGCCGGCGGCACGCCTAAGGGTCCTGGCAACGCTCGCGGAGGCGGGCGTGCCGGTCGGCGCGATGGTCGCGCCGGTGATTCCATGCATCAACGACCACGAGCTGGAACGCATTGTCGCTGCCGTGGTCGATGCGGGTGCTGCGGATGCAGGCTACATTCTTTTGCGTCTGCCGTTGGAAGTGGCGGATCTGTTCCGCGACTGGCTTGCAGAACACTTTCCGGACCGCGCGGGCAAGGTGATGAACGTTATCCGGTCGATGCGTGGTGGCAAGGACTATCGGTCCGAGTGGGGGCGGCGCATGCGCGGAACGGGCCCCTATGCAGATCTGATTGCCGCCCGGTTCCGCACGGCGTGCAAGCGCAATGGCCTTGCGGCGCGATCGCTGCCCGATCTTGATACGTCACGGTTTCGTCCGCGGCGTCACAGTCAGCCTGACCTTTTTGACTGACACGCGACCGCGTACCCCGATGGACTCGGCCGTTGACCCTGATGCAGCATAGAGCACACACGCAACGTCAGAGCGAACGTGAACGCCAACGGCAAACCGATGACAGAGTCTACTTCAGAACGCGCCGTGATAGCGGAGTACCCGTTTCACCATCGTCGCAAACGGTTCACCGTCGTCGTCACGGAAGATGGCGCGCTGGAGCTGTACTTGGATGGCTGCCTGCGCAAGCGCCGCGACCGCACCGACCGAGAGCCGCAGTACGTGTGGACGAACGTCGAGCTCGAATGGGAGGAGCATCACTATGTGGAGGTGCGGTACTGGGCGGGTCAACGGCGGCTCGCAATCACCGTGAACGGCGAGACAGTGAAGGAGATCGAAGCGTTTGGTGAGGCCGCGCCGCAGGCCGGGCGTTGCGATGGTTGAGTTTACGGTTGGCGAGGGCCCGGGAAGCACCGGGAACCAGAGCGTACCCGGTTCCGCGCGCGAGGCGTTTGAACGCGACGGCTACATCGTGGTCCGCCAGCTATGTCCGCCATCGCAAGTACGCGCGATGCGCGAGGATGTGCTGCAAGCGCTCGACCCGTTGATTGGGCCGGCAGAACTGGAAGCTGATGTCGGATATCCGGGCGCGCCAGCGGGCGAGGACACGCCCGGCGGTAACACACCGCGCCGGCTGCTCGGAGCCTACGCCCGTAGCGACCATTTCCGCGCCTGGTACACGAGCCCGGTCGTTCGGGCCTGGCTTGGCGAAGTAATGGACACGCACCAGCTGTGTTTTTCGCAGAATCATCACAATTGTGTGATGACCAAACACCCTGGGTTCAGCAGCGTCACACTCTGGCACCAGGACATACGCTACTGGTCGTTCGACCGTCCCGAACTCGTGAGTGCCTGGCTGGCGCTGGGTGAGGAGAACACGCACAACGGCGCGCTCCGCGTAGTCCCGGGGTCGCACCGCGTACGACTCGATCGCGGCCGTTTCGACCACGCGCTGTTTGTGCGGCCAGACCTTGAACAGAATCGCGAGTTGTTACGCTCGGCGATCGTTGTGGATTTGGCGCCTGGCGACGTGTTGTTGTTTCACTGCCGCGCGATCCATGCGGCCGGACGCAACCGTTCGGAAGATGTGAAGTTGTCGGTGGTGGGAACGTACCATGCGCTGGACAATCGGCCGATACCGGGCACCCGATCTGCCCAACTCCCCTCGATAGGGTTGTGACCCTCGCCGTGACCTTTCGTCCGGGCCACGCAGGAGAGCCGGCGTGAACGACTCAGAAAAGGGCTCAGAAAAAGGCTCTGGAAACGATGTAGAAAACGACTTCGCGAGTGCGATGGCCGATGTGCGTCCGCTCGCGGACAGTCACAGCCGGCGCACATCGCGGCGTCGTAAGCTCGATAACGTAACGGCACGCGCTCGTCGGGATGCTGCGGAAGGCGTCGATGAGACATCCGAGCAGGCGGACGGATTCCAGGAGTTGTCGTTAGCCGAAGTCGAGCAGGTAGCGCCCAACGCAGAACTCTGCTGGCACGAACCCGGGGTTCAACCGCAGGTACTCGCCCGGCTGCGCAGCGCCGACTTCGATGTGCGCGGCGAATTGGATCTGCATGGAAAGACGGTTGCCGAGGCCCGCGATGCGCTCGCGAGCTTTTTGTCTTTTGCTCGGGAAAACGCGTACCGCTGCGTGCTCATCGCCCACGGCCGTGGCGAGCGAAGCGACACCCCGGCGCGATTGAAAAGTTACGTTGCGCACTGGTTACGGCAGCTGGACAGCGTCATCGCCTTCGTCAGCGCACAACCGCGGCACGGCGGAACCGGCGCTGTGTACGTGCTGCTACGGCGGCAGCGCGACGCGAAACGGTAACCCGGTAGTCGCCAGCGGCGGTGTCACAGGCGGCCCTTGTTCAGATCCAGATCCCCGCGTGAGACGTTCATCAGCAGCACGTCGGTCAAACCCTCCGTCATCCGCAGGGACCGCACAGTTCGGTACAGGCGTTCCAGCGGATGCCCAACCGCGAGCGCCGAGCCCCCGATCAGCTGCATCGCACCGTCCACGATATCGCTGACCGCTTCGGTGGCGAACACCTTCGCTGCGATGCACTCGTTCACGTGGTTGTCGGGACCGTCCGTAATGCGCGCTGAGCGATACAGCACACTGCGTGCGGCGTAGGCTTTGACGCGCAGCGCGCCATACCGCAACCGAACGTTTTCCCGATTGCCGCGGGGCTTACCTGACCGGTCGACCTGCGTCAGATGGCTGCGCAGAAGCCGCAGCACGAAACGCATGGTACCCACGCATTGCGCAGCGATCGCCAGCCGTGTGTCACCGATCTGGCCGAGCGCGCGCGGTAGGCCTTCGCCCGGCTGACCGATCAGCCGGGTGGAAGGCACCCGGACGGCGTCGAAACGGATCACCGCGTGATGACTGCCGTCCAGCGAGTGAAACACCTCTTCGATAACGACGCCGGGCAGCGTCGTGTCGATTGCGAAAAGTGCCGGGGCACCATCGATGCGTGCCAGGGTGTTCACGAAATCGGCGTCGCGCCCGCCCGTTACGTAGGATTTGGTACCGTGAACCTGGTAGTGATCGCCGCGCGGATCCGCAACGGTGGGTGCCGACGAATCCCGTTCCGTGAAGCCGAATGCGGCCCGCTTTGTACCGGCCATCAATGGGTCGAGGCATTCCCGGGCCAACACTCCAGTTGCGTTTGCGAGGACGCCGGGGCCGGGGCCCAGCACGAATCCCGCGTGCGGTGCATCCTCCGCGGCCAGCGCTTCGCGCACAATCGTCAGCTCCACCGCGCCCGCTGCTGTGCCTCCGTGTTCCACGGGTTGCGTCATTGGGAAAAGACCCGCGCGCCGAGCGGCGGCTACCACCTCGTCGCGCGCCTCGACGGCCGGCCACGATCGCCGGGGTTCCAGTTCGTCCCTGGCAAACGCGGTGACGCGTTCGGCAAGCGCGACCTGGGTGGGGGTCAGGGATTCGGGCATATTCCGGTGCGTCTCAAACGGCCAATGCGGCCAACAGTGCAACGATCAACAGCAACCCGATTACCAGCGTCGCCGTTGCGTAGAGCAGCCAGCTTTCCCGCCTTGCGCCGCTCACAACCAGCGCTTCCACCTCCTCTGCAGACAGCGTACTGGTGCGCGAGGTCAGGCGGTAGCGTGTCAGGCCGTCGGGGCGCCGGGGCAACTTCACGAACAGCTCCGGCGTCTGCTGTAATCGCGCGTTCACCTCGTGGAGTCCGAGGCGCGCGTGCCGCGCCACCTGATTGGGGTGAAGCGCCTGGTTGGGGTGATCCACGAAGCACTGATACATGTCCAACAGCTGGTTCACTTTGCCGCGAAAACGAAACGACAGCGGTATGAACCCGAGCATCATAGTTGGCGGCGTCCCCACGCGATCATGCGTGTCATGTTACCGCACAGACGGGCCGTCGACCGGTAACGATGGCACGCAGAGGCGCTGGGTACCCTTCAACGGTGCGTTTGTGATTCGCGGGATCCAGGGCCGCCGCCAGAGACTCGAAAGTCATCCAGTCCGTGGACCGCTGTTCGCGGGTGGTGGTCGGCGTGGCGTCGATGCAGCGGACGTCGACGCAGCCGTGGTCTGCGAGCCACCGCTCGAGATCCTCTATCGCGGGCACATACCAGACGTTACGCATACGCGCGTAGCGTTTCGCGGGCGCGAAACCCGGATCTGCCACCAGGCTTTCGACAACGATCTGCCCGCCGGGCCGGGTGTGCCGGTACAACCGTTCGATGTGTTCGCGGGGATCCCGGCGATGGTAGATCACGCCCATGCTGAACACGCAATCGAAACGGCTTTCCGGCAATTCCTCAATGCCGAACGGCAGAACCCAGTTTGGCGTGTCGGGAAACCACCGCGCAATGGCCAGGTGCTGCATCGCAAAGAGCAGCGTGGGATCTACGCCAACGACCGACGCCGCACCGGCTTCGAGCATGCGCCAGCCGAAATAGCCGTTGCCGCAGCCAACATCCAGCACATCCAGGCCCTCGAGGTGGATCGCGCCGTGCAGACGCTGCCACTTCCAATCGGATCGCCATTCGCTGTCGATGGCAACACCAAACAGTTCGAACGGTCCTTTGCGCCAGGGCATCAGCTGCCGAAGAGCCCGTTCGAGCGCTCGTTGGTCGGCCGCAGTGGCCTCGCCTTCGACGGTGACGCGGTCGCCCCAGGACGACGCGCCGGGTATGAGGTCAGGCAGGTCCAACAGCGCCTGGCGCCAGCGGCCGTAGTCGCCGTGGCGTTTGCGGCTGAATCGTTCGGGCGTGGTCTCTGCCAGCGGTGTCAGTCCAGGGTGGCGAGCCGCAAGGGTCCGCCACGACTCCGGTTGTGCCGGGTCGAATACGGTCACGGTTGCACGCGAAACGAAACCCAGTTGAGACACCGGAAGAAGACTTCCACCGATCGAAAGCCTGCATCGTGAAAGCGCTGCCGGTGTTCGGCTTCGGTGTCGATCTGCATCACCCGTTCCAGCGCGGTGCGTTTTGCTGCAATTTCCAGCTCGCTGTAGCCGTTGGCGCGTTTGAAGGCGAGATGGGCCTCGTCGTAGCGGGCCTGGGCTTCCGGGTCGTCGTAGCGGATCTTCTCGGAAACCAGGGCCGAACCTCCGGGCAGCAACGCGTTGTGGATGCGTGTGAGTAACGGCGCACGCGCGTCGCGCGCAACGAACTGCAGCACGTAGTGGAGCGTCACGAGCCGCGCCGGTTGTAACGCAAGCTGTGTGATGTCGGCCTCCACGAAGCGCACGCGCGGGTCGGTGAGCGTGCGGCGTGCCCGGTCGAGCATTGCCGGGGCGGCGTCGACCGCAATCACGCTGCAGTCGAAGCCCCTCGGCAGTGTCGCCAGCAGCGCCGCAGATCCGGCGCCGAGCGAACAACCGAGGTCGTAGATTCGATCGCCGGGCTGCACGGCGGTTGCGCCGAGGTGCGCGGCGACGTCGAGCAGCAGCGCATAGCCGGGTACCGAGCGGGAGATCATGTCGGGGAACACGTCGGCCACGCGCGTATCGAACTGGAAATCCGTGACTGGGGTCGACGGATCACGGTAGATGCGGTCCACGCCGTCGCCGGCGTGGTCTGTTGGGGGCTCGTCGATCGCGGTCACGGTGGCTTCGGTTTTTGCGGCGGCCGTCATTATCGCCGAAGTGCCGGTCTGGATGTGCGGTCACACGCGGCCGGCCGATCGCGCGCTATACTTCACGGCCCACTTGCCCGGCTGCCCGACCCGCATTGGAACGCACACCCGACGTTAACGATCTGACCAACTCCGCGTTGTACATCAACCGGGAACTATCGCTGCTCGAGTTCAATCGGCGGGTGCTGGCGCAAGCCGAGGACGAAGACCTGCCGCTGTTGGAGCGGCTGCGCTTTCTGTGTATCTCCTCACTCGTGCTCGACGAATTTTTCGAGATCCGCGTCGCCGGGCTGAAGCAGCAGGAAGTACACGGCAGCACGCAGCGCGGACCGGACAACATGTCACCGACCGAACAGCTCAAACACATCCGGGAGGACGCGGCCGAGCTCGTCGCATCCCACTATCGCGTCTACAACGACGTGCTGATCGGTAAGCTGGACATTCAGGGCATCCGCATCCTCGCCGAAGAGTCGTGGAACGAACGGCAGCGGCGCTGGCTCAAGCGTTACTTCAATCGCGAAATCGCGCCCATCGTCAATCCGGTAAGTCTCGACCCGGCCCATCCGTTTCCGGAAGTGCCCAACAAACGGCTCACGTTCATCGTCAGCCTGCTCGGCGACGACGCGTTCGGGCGCCGCAATGGGCGCGCAATCCTGCAGGCGCCGCGGGCGCTGCCGCGCGTGATCCAGCTGCCCGAATCCTGTGCGCAGGGCCCGTACGATTTCATCCTGCTGAGTTCGCTGATCGAAGCCTTTGCCGCGGATCTGTTTCCCGGTCTGGCGGTGGAAGGGTGCTACCAGTTCCGGGTAACCCGCAACAGCGACCTGTTTGTGGACGACGAAGAAGTGGACGATCTTCTTCGTGCCCTCGAGGGCGAGCTGTTGACCCGGCACCGGGGCGATGCGGTGCGCCTGGAGGTCAGCGACGGGTGCCCGCAGGAGCTCGAGGCGTTTCTGGCTGCGCGCTTCCGGCTGAGCAGCCAGGATGTGTTTCATTGCGCCGGTCCGGTGAATCTGATGCGCATGTCGGCCATTCCGGATCTCGTGGACCGCCCCGACCTGAAGTTTCCGGGATTCTCACCGGGGCTGCCTGAACGGATCGTTACCGCCGCCGATATGTTTGAAGTCATTCGCGGCGGCGATGTATTGCTGCACCATCCGTACGAGTCGTTCGCGCCCTTTGTCGACTTCCTTCGGCAGGCCGCGGGTGATCCCGACGTACTGTCCATACGGCAAACCCTGTATCGGACCGGACCCGATTCCGCGGTCGTGCAGGCACTCGTGGATGCGGCCAATGAAGGTAAGGAAGTGATGGTCGTGATCGAGCTGCGTGCCCGATTCGACGAAGAAGCGAACATTGAGTTGGCCAACCTGCTCCAGGAAGCGGGCGCACAGGTGGTGTACGGCGTCGTCGGCCACAAAACGCATGCGAAGATGTGCCTGGTGATTCGCCGCGAAGGCCGCTCGTTGCGTCGCTACGTGCATCTGGGTACCGGCAATTACCACACGCGTACCGCGCGCTTGTACACAGACTATGGCCTGTTTACTTGCGATCAGACGCTCGGCGAGGACGTGCAACAGGTCTTCCAGCAACTCACGTCCATGGGCAAGGTCGGCAGGCTGAAAAAAATCCTGCAGTCGCCGTTCACGCTGCACAAGAGCACGATCGCGATGATCGACAACGAAGCGGCGAACGCTTCGCGGGGTGATCCGGCGCGGATTGTCGCCAAGATGAATTCGCTGATCGAGCCGGAGGTGATTCAGGCGCTGTATCGCGCATCGCAGGCGGGCGTGAAAGTTGATCTGATCATTCGCGGCGTGTGTTCGCTGCGACCGGGCATCAAAGGGGTTTCGGACAACATCCGCGTGATTTCAGTGGTGGGTCGCTTTCTCGAGCATACGCGCGTTTCGTATTTCTATAACGGCGGCGACGAGCTGCTCTATCTGTCCAGCGCCGACTGGATGGGGCGCAACTTCTTCAACCGCGTAGAAACCTGCTTTCCGGTAGAAGACGAGGTGCTTAAGGCGCGCATTCTGAAAGAGTGCGAAACCTACCTCAGCGACAACTGTCAGGCCTGGACGTTGCAGTCCGACGGGTCGTATCGGCGGCGCAACGCGTCGCAGGACCGGCGGAAGGCAGCCCAGGCGGTGTTGTTGCAGCAGCTGCGTTAACCGACCGGGCCGCGTCGGGGACGGTGTAGCGGCAGCAATTCCGTCGGCTACTCGACCTCGACCGTCAACGTGACGTTGGCGGGTGCGATCAGGTCACGTTCCATGTCCAGATCCAGACTCGTTAACGGATGCGCTGACATCCAGGTGGCCGGGATTCCGATCGTCAACGTATCGTCCGCGGCGTTCAGCGAGCAGTGCGGGCGCGGCGCACTGGTGCGATCACGGTGCATGATCACAGCCAGGCGCAGCAATACCGCCAGCCGGGAAATGTGGGTACGGTCCTCGTCGCCGACGAGTTCATCCAGAGAGAACTTCCGCCGGTGTGCCCGCACGATGGCCGCGATCCGCACCTGGTCCGACGTGGCGAAACCCGGCAGGTGCATGTTCTGCAGCAGATAGCCGCCATGCTTGTGATACTGGCTGTGTGCGATGTCCATGCCGATCTCGTGCAGGCTGGCTGCCCAGCCGAGCAGCTGGTGGTCCATCGGGTCAAAGAGCTGCCAGTCGCGCGCAACCTGGGCGAGGAAGTTCAACGCCTGGTCGCGCACGCGCATCGCGTGGGCAACGTCCACGTGATAGCGTTGCATCGCGTCGGATATCGTACGCTCCCGCACGTCGTCCTGTTGGGCGCGGCCCACCAGGTCGTAGAGCACGCCGTCGCGGAGCGCTCCGCTGGTCGCTTGCAGTTGGTCGATCGACAACGACTCGCAGATGCTGATCAGAATTGCGAGCCCGCCAGGAAACACCGGCGCGCGATCCTTCGACAGACCGGGCAGGCTGAGATTTTCGACGCGGTCACAATTCAGAATGGTTTTCTTCAGGCGCTGCAGCTCGACCGGCGTAATGACGTCGGTAGAAGACGCGGCGCGGATGACGTCGAGCGCGGCGAGTATCGTGCCCGATGCGCCGACCGCTGAATCCCAGTTGCCGGCCTTGAACTTTTCAGCGATGGGTTCGAGTTCCAACCGCGCCAGGTTTTCGGCCGCTTCGAAGTTGGCCTTGGTGAGTTTGCCGTTGGCGAACGCGTTGCGCGAGATGGACACACACCCCATCTGCAGGCTGGCGATTTCGCGGGGTTCGAAGCGCTGGCCGATCACCAGCTCCGTGCTGCCGCCGCCGACATCGATCACCAGCCTCCGGTCTGCGGAATCTTCGATTGCGTGCGACACACCGAGAAAGATGAGCCGCGCTTCTTCGCGGCCCGAGACGATGTCGATGCGGTGCCCGAGGGCGGCTTCGGCCGCACGCACAAACTCTGTGGCGCGGTTGGCTTTACGCAACGTGTTGGTGCCGACGACGCGCACGTTTTCGGAACGCAATGGGCGCAGGCGCTGGCCAAAGCGTTCCAGTGACGCCAGCGCGCGCTCGGCGACCTCGGCCGACAGGGAGCCATCTTCGTTCAGCCCGTCGGCGAGGCGGACCATATCCTTAAGGCGGTCAATCACCTGCACTCGCCCATTGTGTTCCTTACCGATCACCAGGTGAAAACTGTTGGAGCCGAGATCCAGGGCGCCGAGCGAGTCGGCGGCCGTTACAAACGGTGAAGGTGAAGACTCTTCAGCCAAGGTGGGTGCCGCCCAGGTCGTGCAGGGTGCCGTAGATTGACGGTGGCAACGGACAATCGAGGGTTGCAGATACGCCCTGCAGCAGTGCGCCTTCGGAGACCGCGATGATGTCGTCGGCCAGTGCGGTAGCCGCACAGGCTTTCAGCAGTTTCGGCTTTGCAAGCGGTGCCAGCATGCGTAGATGAGCGAGGGCGTTGTTGAGCTTGGAGAAGTTTGGATCGTCTTGCAGATCGATGGGTTCTTCCAGTCCCAGGTGCTGAGCCCCGCGGACGTAGGCGTCACGGCGCGCTGCTTCATCTGTGTCGCCCCAGCGAGCGATCGTCGACAGCAGGCAAGCACAGTGCTCGGCGACGCGGTCGGTATCCTTGTAGCGCACTTTCGGTCGTTCGATGCGTTCGAAGTGCGGCTTCAGATCCTTGACGAGGATCCGATGCAACACCCACTCGAAGAGCTCGATGGCCTCGTCACCTTTGATCAGATCGACGGTAGCGGCGATAAAACTCTGATACTGTCGATTTGACAGTTCTTTGAGCGCGGGCATCGACGTTTCCAACAGCGTGAGTTTCCTCAGCGCGTCCAGATCCTTAAGGTGCACCAGCAGTCGGGATACGACAGCGGCTGTTTCTGCGGAGTGCTTCAGTACAACGTCGAGTTGCGCGTTGCGTTTGTCCGGATCGTCGTGCATCAGCATGGCGAACACCAACGCTCGCGCATCGAACGGATCGTGTGCGGCAGCGATCAGGGTTGATTCGGTATCGGCAAGCACCACTCCGGCAACGTCACGACTCTCGCTCGAGAGACTGCCCACTTCGTCCGGAAGTTCCTGCACGCTCACGTCGACACGCAACGCGTCTGCATCGGAACCCGCGAGTCCAACGGTAACCGCGGACGCGGCGCCCGGCGCCGTGGTGACGGTGCCCGGTTCCAGCACCGGGAATCGGCCGTCCCAGCTGGGATCGATGGCGCTAATACGCTCGTCGAGCGGTGGGTGCGTCGCCATCATCGAATTCAGAAAGGTTGTAACCGCCTGGCCGAAGAACATGTGGCTCGCCTCGGCCGCACGGGCGGCGTGCATCCTCGACCCTGCGGAGAGTCCGCCAATCTTTTTCAGCGCGCCGCTGATGCCGCCCGGGTCTCGTGTGTATTGCACCGCCGATGCGTCGGCGAGGTACTCGCGCTGGCGACTGACACCGGCTTTGATCAGATTGGCGAAGAACGTTCCGGCATAGCCTATGACCATGAGCCCGGCGCCCAGCACCAGAAACGGCAGGCCGCCGGAGTCGTTGCTGCTGCGTCGAGACCCGCCGAAGCCACGCAGAATCCGAAACCCGACCAAGCCAATGAAGAGAATGCCGTGAAGCATAGCGATCAACCGAAGATTGATCTTGGTATCGCCGTTCAGCAGATGACTGAACTCGTGCGCGATAACGCCCTGCAGTTCACTTCGGGTCAGGTGGTCGATGGTGCCGCGATTGACGCCTATCACCGCGTCGTCGGCGGAAAACCCGGCGGCAAAGGCGTTGATCGAGTCTTCGGGGACCACGTACACCGGAGGAACCGCAATTCCGGATGCGAGTGCCATTTCCTCGACAACGTTCAACAGGCGTTTCTCGGCCGCATCGTTGGTGTTCTGAAAGACGCGCCGGCCACCGAGCGACTCGGCGATTGCGCGTCCGCCGCCGCGTACCAGCAGATATTTGTACAGACACGCGATCGCAATGGTGCCCACAACGCCGGCGGTCACCCAAAGCCACACCGTGAGTGGAATGCGGCGGATGTTCTCGTCCATCGACATGCTGGCGGCGCGCGTCACATCCGTGGTCCACAGGTATACGAGTGACACGAGCAGATTGGTGACGACGACCAGTACGATCACCGCCAACGTGAACAGCGCGCCCAGCTGCCACGATTTGCGCCGTGCATCCTCCTGAGCCTGATAGAAATTCACGGCGCTGACTTCCGTGTGATCTCTGTTTCTGACAGCGCTCTGGTCAACAGTCCGTCAGTCGAACGAAACCTTTGGTGCTTCCTGAATCGCCTCGCTGTCTTCGAATTCCAACAACGGAGCGTCCGAGCTGTGGCCAAAGGCGGCTGCGAACAGGTTGGGCGGGAAGCTTTGCCGGTAGGTGTTGTATTCCATTATCTGATCGTTGTAGGCCTGGCGCGCGAACGCAACGCGATTCTCGGTGGAGGTCAACTCTTCGGACAGCTGCATCATGTTCTCGTTTGCCTTCAGATCAGGGTAGGCCTCCACGACGACGTTCAGGCGCGCAAGCGCACTGCCGAGCGCACCTTCGGCGCTCGCGAGTTCTCCGATCGCCTGGGCATTCGACGGATCCTTTGCCGCGGCCTCGAGACCGGCGAGCGCCTGGTTACGCGCCTTCACAACCGCTTCCAGCGTTTCGCGTTCGTGCTGAATGTAGCCTTTCGCGGTTTCGATCAGATTGGGAATCAGGTCGTAGCGTCGCTTCAGCTGCACTTCGATCTGCGCAAACGCGTTTTCGTACCGGTTCTTCAGAGCCACCAGTTTGTTGAAGATGGCGACGACCCAGAAAGCGAGCGCCGCGAGAATCACGAGAAAGACAATGAATTCCATTTGAGTTCCTTATCGTTACATTCGTTCGATCGCGCTCAGTCGGGCAGGCCGAGCACGCGCTTTGCAATCACGTTGAGCTGTACCTCCGACGTGCCGCCTTCGATCGAGTTGGCTTTGGAGCGCAGCCACGCGCGCGTGGTATCGAGTTCCTTGTCGTCGAATGGGCCGCCCGCGTCGGTGTTGTGCCAGCCGAGCGCACCCTGTCCCATCGTTTCCAGCATCAGCTCGTACTTCCGCTTGTTCTGCTCGCTGCCGTAGAGCTTGAACATGCTGGAAAGGTTGCCGTTCGCCTGGCCCGCTTTTGCTTCCTGGGCCGCGCGCGCCAGTGTCAGCTGAAAAGCTCGATCATTGATCCGGTGCGCGACGATGTCGCTACGCAGCGTCGTGTCTGCGATTCGTCCATCGACGACGCCGGCGTAGTGTCTTGCGACGTCTTCGAGCTTGCGCCCCGTACCGCCGAGTGCCGAGTTACCGCCGATGCCGGAGATCATCTGGCGCTCATGCTGCAGCAGGCGCTTGGCGATGGACCAGCCCTTATTCAGATCGCCGACGAGTTGATCTTTGGGTACTTTCACATTGTCGAAAAACGTCTGGCAGAACGGCGAGTTGCCGCTGATCAACTGAATCGGCGACGTAGTGACACCGTCGGAGTCCATGTCAAAGAGCAGGAAGCTGATGCCATCGTGCTTGGTCGACGGGTCGGTTCGGACCAGACAGAAGATCCAGTCGGCCTCGTCCGCGTAGCTGGTCCAGATCTTGGATCCGTTGACCAGATAGTAGTCGCCGCAGTCCTCGGCCTTGGTTTGCAATCCGGCCAGATCCGAGCCGTAGCCCGGTTCGGAATAGCCCTGACACCAGCGGATTTCGCCGCGAACGATGGGCGGCAGGTAGCGTTGTTTCTGTTCCTCGGACGCAAACTCCAGCAATGCGGGGCCGAGCATCCAGATGCCGAAGCTCTGCAGCGGCGAGCGTGCGTTGATTGCGCTGAGCTCCTGTTGAAGCACGCGATTCTCGTCCGCGCTCAAACCTCCCCCGCCGTATTCGCTTGGCCACGTGGGGCAGGTCCAGCCGCGTTCCGCCATGCGTTCCATCCACAGCTTGGAGTCCGGGTTGACCCACTGTTGCTTGCGTCCTCCCCACACGACTTCGTCCGCTGGGGTGGGCGTGCGCATGGATTGGGGACAGTTGTCTTCGAGCCAGGCGCGCACATCCTGGCGAAAGGCATTGAGGTCTGCCATGGGTATCCTGCTGGCGCAAAAAACAGGGGCGCATGTTAACAGAGGACATCGGTCCGGGTCCGCCGGCGCAATGGTGTCGGGGTGTCACGACGTTACGGTCATGACGGCGAGCCGTTCCGGTTTTGACAGCGCTCGGTCACGGTTATGACCGCGCGCCGGTACGGTTATAGTGTGCCTTTCGTGAGCACAGGAGGAAGCGATCGTGAGCACAGGAGGAAGCGATGGGGGAGTTTGACGACCGTACTTTCCGCACTGCGATGGGCCAGTTCTGTACCGGCGTTGTGATTGCGACGGGGTATCACGATGACCGACCGGCGGGCTTTGCAGCGCAATCGTTCGTGTCGTTGTCCCTCGATCCGCCGCTGGTGGCGCTGTGTCCCGGCCGTGGAAGCACCAGCTGGCCGAGACTGAGAGATTCGGGCCACTTCTGCATCAATGTGCTGGGCGAGGATCAGAAATCCGTGTGCGACGTCTTTGCGTCGTCGGGCGGGGACAAGTTCCGCGAGGTGGCGTGGCGCACCGGTGTTACCGGTTCGCCGATCCTTCACGGTGTAATCGCATACGTGGATTGCGAGCTGGTTGCAGAACACGACGCGGGGGACCATACGATAGCAGTAGGCCGCGTTCGTGATCTGGACGTATGCGATCCGGAGCGCGGACCGCTGTTGTTCTTTCGGGGCCAGTACGGCGATTTTCAGGAGAAGAGATCATGAACCTGCGTACCCGCGTTTGCGATGTACTGGGTATCGAACGGCCGATCGTGCTCGCCGGAATGGGCGGTGCGAGCGGACCGGAACTGGCCGCGGCCGTATCGAACGCGGGCGGCCTAGGCGTATTGGGCGCCGCAGGATGCGGGCCAAAGATGTTGCGCGAGTGGATAGGCCGCACGCGCGAACTCACCGACAAACCGTTTGGGGTAGACACGCTGCTACCGGCGTCGGTTCGCCGCGCGAGCTACACCGGTGACGGTCCGACGCCGGCCGATCAGGTGCCGGAGATGCAGGCGTTTGCGGCCGCATTCATGGAGCAGGAGGGGATGGAACCGGTAGACCCGTCGACGCTGCGGGCACGACGGGAGCCGGGTGAACCGGCGATCTTCAGCAAGGAATTCTTCGACGCGCAGATGCAGGTAGTGATCGACGAAAAGGTACCGGTCTATGCGTCCGGGCTCGGCAATCCCGGCCCGTGGATGGACGATCTGCGCGCGAACGGTACCCGGGTCATGGCGGTGGTGGGTGCAGTACGGCATGCAGTGCAGGTCAAGAGTTCGGGCCTGGATGTGATCGTCGCCCAGGGCCATGACGGCGGCGGCCACAATTCGCCGGTGGGCACGATGGCGCTGATTCCTCAGGTCGTGGATGCCGTCGGCGATACACCGGTGCTGGGGGCCGGGGGCATAGTCGACGGACGCGGCGTTGCGGCGGCCATGATGCTGGGCGCCGAAGGCGTCTGGATCGGCTCTGCGTTTCTTGCCTCGGAAGAAGCGAATATCTTCGATTTTCAAAAGCAGGCGATTGTGGACGCCACCGAGGAGGGCACGTCGGTGTCGCGATCGGTGACCGGCAAGCCAGCGCGCATCATTCGCAGCAAATGGACCGACTACTGGGCGCGCGAGGCCCGCGAGCCGTTGCCGATGCCATTTCAGGGCATGGTGTCGGGCCCGGTGCTTGCCGCGGCCAATCGCGACGCACGCGGCGACGTGAATCCCGGTTTCGCCGGCCAGGGTATAGGCATGATTCGCGCGGTCCGGCCCGCGCGCGAGATCTTCAACGAACTGGTGTTCGGCGCGGAGCAAGCGCTTGCACGCTCAAACAACTGGCTCGGCGGGTAGCGGGGCCGGCGCTGAGGTGGGTGGGGCGGCCCGTGCACGTTCTTTGCACCATGGTAGGTTCGCTCTCGGTCGTCGGTGGTGTCGGACAATACCCTGTCCGCGTCGGTGTCGAGTTCCTTTACGGTTTTTTGTGCGGTGCGGCCATTGCGTCGGAAAATTTAACAGTCGCAGATCGAACGATGTTTTCGTGTGGAAATTGTTAGAAAAATCAGCAGGTTGTAACTCTGTGACTTGTGGCACAGATGCTGCATATTTATAGGCGTCTGGGAACAAGAAGTTTTTAGGAGACACCAAGACAATGACGATTAAGAACCTCAAACAGACTGTCCTGGCAGGAATGCTGATGGTGTTCGCGACCAGCGCCTGGGCGGTTCCTGTTGATCTGAGTGGCGAGTTGCAAGAGTGCAACACCGCAGCCGTAGATGGCGCGATCGATTGCTGGGGACCCATTGCGGGTAACGACCCGGGTCCGAGCGGCGATGGCTTTGTCCTGACTGAGGGTGGCGACGTATTCGAATTCACCGCCAAGGTCGAAGAAGAGGGGACTGAGGGCGCAGGCCTTGAGGTTACCCCGGACGGCGGTTGGGGCGACGCTCTGGGCGGCACCTGGGCGCAGTCCGTTACGGGCGATGCGTTTCTGCTGATCCTCAAGTCCGCCAACGAGTACTTCGTGTACCTGGTACAAGGTGACGGCGGTAGCTTCGGTGTTGAGAATGAGCGTGGTATTTCCCACGTTTCGCTGTACACCGGTACGGGCGGCGGCGAGCCGGTACCGGAGCCGGGTACCCTGGCGATTCTGGGTGCTGGTCTGCTCGGCCTTGGTCTCGCACGGCGCCGACTCGCGCGCTGACTGCAGGACCACTGACGATCCTGAAAGCCCGGCCTTGGCCGGGCTTTTTTGTGCCCGAATGTTTTCGAAACTCAATGGGTAAAGAACGCGCGAATCCAGCGGAAAGGCCCGTGGCCGGGCGTTGTCCGCTGCACATCGGGCCAGAGGAGCGCCGTGTCGGGTGGCTTTACGGTGCGGAGCAGTGAGCGCGGCAATTCTGTCGAGTTTTTTTACATGTAAGGAGTTGTAGTCGATGTATCTTAATAAAACACTTTAAAATCAGATAGATACGTTATTGGCACGGAAGCTGCTTTGTCTATGGCGTGACGAGTGGATAGATCCACGGCCCTTTTAACGCAGTACCGGGAAAACCGGTGTTAGGAGTGATAGACATGACACATATCAAGAAGATGCTCGTAGCGACCGCTTTGACGCTGTTCAGTGCAGCGGCTCTGGCCGCCCCGATCGATCTTTCGATCTACGAGTACGATTGCGGTTCGGTCAGCGATCCGTCGGTGACGGGCGCAACCAACTGTTTTGGCCCGATTCCGGGCAACGATCCGGGCCCGTCGGGTGACGGTTTCGTCTACGACGGCAACACGTACGATTTCAATGACAAGGACGAGGACGGCAGCGACGGCGATGGCGGTACGCTGGAGGTTACGGGCGTGGACTGGGGCGATAGCGCTTCGGGTTCCTGGTCTGTGACCGGCATCACGGGCGATGCGTTCCTGCTGATTTTGAAGTCGGCTAACGAATACTTTGCGTTCCTGGTACCCAGCAGCGTCACGGACGGCGACTTTACGACCGCTGGCCGGGGTATCTCGCATATCTCGCTGTACACCACCGAAGGTGGCACGACGGTACCGGAGCCGGGGTCGCTCGCGATACTGGGTGCTGGTCTACTCGGCCTGGGCCTGGCACGACGCCGCAAGTAAGCGCACGTCGGATCGCAAACCACTCGAACGAGAAGCCCGGCGAAAGCCGGGCTTTTTTATGCCAACCCCTCCACCGGAATGGCTGCGCCGTGGATTGCGCTTGCGGCCGGCGAGGCCAGAAATCCAACCACGCCCGCGATGGCCTCAGGCTTAACCCACGCGTCGAAATCCGCGTCGGGCATATCCGATCGATTTCGTTCGGTGTCGATGATGCTGGGCAGAATGCAGTTCACGTTGATCTTCTGGTGTTTCAGCTCGTCCGCAAGTGATTCGGTGAGGCGCATCACGACGCTTTTGGAGGCGGAGTAAGCGGCCATCTGTGCCGCGCCGCGCAACGCGGCTCGAGCGCTGATGTTGACGATTTTGCCGTGGCCCTGGTTCAGCATCGACGGAACCACCGCTCGCGCCATGTTCAGTACGGAATGGGCATTCAGTTCGAACATGAAGTCCCAGGTTTCGACGGATGTCTCGTGTACCGCTTCACCCATTGCGAACCCACCGGCGATATTGGCCAGCACGTCGATGCTGCCGAATTTTCTGAGAATTTGTGTGGCTGCATCGCGGCAGCCCGAAGCCTCCCGCAGGTCGCAGGTAAGTGCGAAGTCAGCGTTGTCGATCGCCACCACGTCGAGCTGCGCTACACGGGCGCCGCGTGATGCGAAGTGGTCGACCACGGCACGGCCGAGCGCACCGGCAGCGCCGGTAACCACGACGACCTGATTGTGAAACATTGCCTGCGATTCGGTCGTCACGATCGCGTGTCTCGTGGCACCGCAGTCATGCCATGCCTACCAGTGCTTCGAGGGTTTCCCAATGTATGTCGCCGAATTCGCCATTGGGATTCACTGGCTGAACGCAGACATGTGTAGCGCCAGCGTCCAGGTGCGATTGGATACGGTCTTTTATCGCGTCTGCCGTACCCCAGGCAAAGGTTGTGTCGATGAAACGGTCGGAACCGCCGTTTTCGAAGTCTGCGTCAGACAGTCCCATGCGCAGCCAGTTGTTGCGGTAGTTGGGAAGGCCCAGGTAGATCTCCGCTACCGGCCGCGCCAGCGCGCGGGCCGTGTCGGCATCGTCGACCATTATGACTTTCTGCTCGACGCACAGCATGGGTTCATCGCCGAGGATGCCTCTCGCCATGGCGGTGTGTTCCGGCGAGGTAAAGTAGGGGTGAGCGCCATTGCACGCCGCGGCGGCTAGCTCAAGCATCTTCGGGCCGAGGGCGGCGATCACGGTTGGCTGCGCGCCACCTTCCGGGGCAATCCCGGTGTAGGGGGCCTCCTTCATCTTGGCCAGGTATTCGCGCATGGTCGGTACGGGTGCTTTGTATTCGAGACCACGCACGCCTTCCACCAGCGGTTTGTGCGAGACGCCAAGCCCCAGCAGAAACCGGTTATCGGATTGCTCGGCCAGCGTATTCTGGGCCGCGAGTGTCACACCGGGTTCACGGTGGTAGATGTTCGCAATTCCGGTTGCGATGTTCAGGGTTCGGGTATTTGCGAGCAGCCAGGACGCATGCACGAGCGGATTACGACCAACCGTCTCGGGAATCCATAGGGTCGAGTAACCCAGGCGTTCGATCCGCGCGGCGGCTTCGGCGGCCTTGATTGCGGGTAGGGCGTCGAAGAAATACCAGACGCCGAGTTTTCCAGTCTCCATTGCGTTCTCCGACTCAGGCGCCAATAAAATTACCGGCGCGGCGTTCGGCTACGCTGCGGATGCCTTCTTCGGCATCCTTGGTACCCCGCAGCCACTGTTGTTCTTTGAGTTCGTGATCGGTTGCCGTGGCGACGGCTTCGGCGAGACCTTCGCGCATTGTGGCGCGCACAGAACGTACAGCGAGTGGCGCGTTTTCAGCAATCTCGCGCGCCAGTTGAGTGGCTTCGTCCCGCAGCTTGTCTTCGTCGGTGAGTACATCGGCAAGGCCGATGGCAAGCGCTTCCTCGCCGCCTACTCGGCGGCCCGTAAGCAGCATGAGATTGGCTGCCTGCTGTCCGATCAGGCGAGGCAGAGTGACCGACAGCCCGAAGCCCTGGTGGATACCGAGCTTCACGAAATTCGCAGCGAAACGCGCCCGCGGCGTCACCACGCGGAAATCCGGTACCAGCGACAGGCCCAGACCGCCGCCGATCGCCGCCCCCTGGATCGCACCGACCACGGGGGTTTTGTTGCCGAACAGACGTGCGGCTTCACGATATAGTTTGCCTGTAGTGTTTTTGAATCCATCCTCTGTAAAATCCGCGCTCCCGGAATCTCCGTCCTTACCGCTGCCGAAGTTCGCGCCGGCGCAGAACGATTTACCCTGGGCTGCGAGAACAATCGCGCGGCAGTCGGGATCGGCGTCGAGGCGCGTGAATGCGTCTGCGATCTGTTGGATCAGGCTGTAGTCGAAGAAGTTGTGAGGCGGCCGTTGAATTTCAACCGTCGCGACATGATCGGCAACGGATACGCCGATGTCGGTGTATTCGGTCATAGATGGTGATCCCCCGTCGTGCACGGGCATATTAGCGGCAAGTTGGAGGCGACGCACGCAACGTGACCGAGCAGAATTCCGATCTTCCGCCGCCCGAGGCGGCGGTGCGGCCAGGCGTCTGGCAACTGGCGTTTCCGTCGATCCTCGGCAATCTCTCCTACACCGTCGTGGGCGTAGTGCAGACTAAGTTCATCGGCGATCTGGGCGCTCAGTCGATCGCGGCGGTGGGTGCGGGTCAGCGCGTGTTCTTTGCGATGCAAGCGATTCTGATGGCGGTCAGCGCGGGCACCACGGCGCTTGTTGCTCGCGCGTGGGGTGCCCAGGACTACCGCGAAGCGAGCCGGGTCACGATGGCGTCGCTCGTACTCGCGAGCGCGATGTCGGCAGCGATTATGTTCGTAGGCATCGGCTTTGCGCACCCCATCGCTGGTGTATTCGGCCTGGACCCGCATACGCAATCGCTTGCCGCGGACAACATTCGTTGGTTCAGTATGTTCAATGTTGCGTTTGCGGTGACGTTCATTCTGAGCGCGGCCTTGAGGGCCTCGGGTGATGCCTGGTCGCCGTTGTGGATCAGTGTGGGTGTGAATCTTCTGAACATTCCGCTGTTGTACGGTTTCGTGTTCGGCAACTTCGGTCTGCCGCGCATGGAAGTGTCGGGCGTTGCCGTCGCGGCGGGGATCTCGTTCAGCGCGGGCGCTGCGCTACTGCTTGGGCTGTGGACGCGACAGAAGTTTCGGGTGAAACACATTCGCGGCGGCTGGTGGCGGCGCGAGCGGCTCGCGCGGCTGCTCGATATCGGCTACCCGGCAGCGGTCGAACAGATCGTGTTTCAGGTGGGCTTTTTCATCTTTCTGATGTTGATCGGCATCTACTACGGAACGGAAGCGTTCGCTGCGTACAACATCGGCGTCAACATGCTCATGGTCTGTATGACCGTTGGGTTTGGCTTTTCGATCGCCGGCTCGACGCTGGTGGGCCAGCATCTGGGCGCCGGTGACCACGACGGTGCGGTGCGGGCCGGTTGGCGCGCTACGGGGTTTGCGGTGCTTTCGATGGGCGGCCTGGGCGCGCTGGTCATCTATGTGGCGCGGCCGCTTGCCGGGTTCTTCCTGGGTGACGAACAGTTGACGATCGACTATACGGTACAGTTGACCTACATTCTTGGCGCGATGATGCCGTTGCTTGCGGTGGAGTTTGCAATCGGCGGTTCGCTGCGCGGTGCCGGTGATACCCGCTTTCCGCTGATGGCGACTATCGTCGGGCTGCTGGGTGTGCGCTGCGGCCTGGCGGCGTTGTTCACGTACCTCGGCCTGCCGGTGTTCTGGGTCTACGCGGCGCTTGCGGGTGACTATCTTTTGAAGGGCGCGATGCTGATCTGGCGTTTCCGCAGTGGACGCTGGAAAACCGTGGTACGGTCGGACAGATCCTATGCCTGAATACCCGGACCTCACCGTCTACATCGAGCATCTCGAGCGGCGCGTGATTGGATCGACGTTGCTCGATCTGCGCCTTTCGAGTCCGTTCGTGTTGCGCACTGTTGAACCGGCAGTAGCGGCCTGCACCGGCCGCAAGGTGGTTGGCGTTTCGCGCGTTGCGAAGCAACTGATACTGGAGCTGGAAGGTGATCACTACGCAGTGATACACCTGATGATATCGGGGCGATTGCAATGGCGCGACGCGCGGACGCCGGCGATACCAAAACGCATTGGTCTGGCCGCGTTCGATTTTGAATCGGGAACGCTGTTGTTTACAGAGGCGAGCAAGAAGAAGCGCGCTTCGTTGCGGCTGATCGGTTCGGCAGACGCCCTCCGCGCGCTGGACCCCGGTGGATTGGAGGTGTTCGATATCGACCTCGAGGCGTTTGCGGTGCGCTTACATGCGTCGAATCACACGTTGAAACGTGCGCTTACGGATCAACGAGTGTTTGCCGGCATCGGCAATGCGTATTCGGATGAGATCCTGCTGCGCGCGGGATTGTCGCCGTTCAAACGCGCGGCGACGCTCGATGACGCCGCGGTAGAGACACTGTTCGATGCGTGCCGTGACGTGCTTACCGAATGGGCCGGACGATTGCGCGAGAAAGCGGGTGACGCCTGGCCAACGAAAGTGACAGCGTTTCACAAGGAGATGGCGGTGCATGGCAAGTACCGTGAACCCTGTCCGCAGTGCGGGTCTCCGGTTCAGCGCATCCGCTATGCAGAAAACGAGGCGAACTACTGCGCTCGCTGCCAGACCGAGGGGCGTTTGCTTGCCGATCGTTCGCTGTCGCGTCTGTTGAAGGACAATTGGCCGAAACGGCTCGAGGATCTGGAGTAGTGCGTCCGCTGCGCTCGCCGGCGGGCGTCGGTGCGCGTGCGCATAGGTGCGAAGTTGTATGCTCAGGCCTCCCGGGCGTTACGCAGCTCGGTCGATGAGATGTCCATTCGGTATTCCTCCTCGGTTACTCCGATACACCGCGCGCGTAACGCCTGCGGCAGACGCACGGTGTCGAGCGTGTCGAAGCGGCGTCCGGTGTTACGCCCGAAGACAATGAAGCGCGTGTCGAGCTGGGTGAACGCCTTGAGCACGCGGTTACGTTCGGCGGTGGAGCCGTAGTAGCGCGGGTGAGCGATGCGTACGAGCGTGTCGACACCGCAGACGAACGTAGCGCCGGGAAATTCGCGTGCTTTCCCCGCGAACGTGGGCAGGCTCGTGAGCCACACCGGGCGGTCAAACTGGGCTATGCGGCGATTGATTGCGGTGAAGTCCAGCGATGGCTTGTCTGGATTCACCGCAGACAGTTCATAGGTGCCGGTTAAGCCGGTTCTTCGTTCTGCGTATGCGAGCATGGCTTCGTGCCCGGCGTGCAACGGGTTGAACGAGCCGGGAAAAATCAGCTGTCGTGCGGGTTGCGTCGTGGTCGACGACGGCACCGCAGCAACCTCTTCCAGCAGCAGCTGCCGCCATGCGTCGGTGCCGGCCGTTAGCGAACCCATTGCGGGTGTGCGGCCAGAGGAAAGGATGTCGATCGCCGACCAGATGGCGTCGGTGAGCTCTTGTTCCTGAGCGGCTCGGTCAGCGCCGTCGAAAGCAACCTTGCAGCTGTATGTATACGCGCCAGTCTGAATCGCGAGGTGGGCGCGCATCTCGCCGCGCTTGGCGCGGTCGGTTGCAAGGCTCGCGGTCAATCCGAGACCAAACGAGACAAACGCGTCCGATGCTTCGCGCGCGCTCAACCACCGGGCGCTCTCAAGCCAGGCCGTAACAGCGAGTTGCCGCGCTGTGGTATCGGAACAGAATTGGTCGGGCTGGCGCTTCAGCAGGCGGGTCATCGATTCCGGGGCATAGGGAACCCGGAGTTCCAGCACCGAGCGAGACGCGCCGGGCGTAGACAGCAGTTCGGCGGCGAACGGGCTCCCTCCGCCGGTGAGAAAAAACGCCCCCATCCACGGGGTGTCGTGCAGGCGTCGCGCGCGCTCGGACACGATGTCAGTCGGCCAGAAACCGTCGGGTGGTCGCCACAAATTCATCCAGTTGGTCGTGGTGAACCCAGTGACCGGCGCGCTCGATATTGACGACCTCCGCGTTCTGGAAGTGGGTCGCCCGGCCGTCTTTGGCCGGGTCGGATGCCCAGGATTCGGTGCCGCGAATCAGCAGCGTTGGACAGGTGATGCGCGCCCACAACGCGTGCAGCTCATCGAATGGAATGTTGATCGGCGAAAAACTGCGAATGTAGTTGTCGAACTTCCAGCTGAACGTGCCATCTTCGTTCTGATTGCTGCCGTGGATCGTCAGATGTCGGGCGCGTTCGGCACTCAGGTGCGGATTCTCCGTCTGCATTCGCTGGAATGCCTCTTCCAGCGACGCGTAGCGACGTGGAATGCGGCCGGATATTGCGCGCAGTTCGTCCACCCAGGTGTGTAGGCGTTTTTCGGTCGGTTGATTCAATCGCTGCTCTATGAATTCGGGTGGGGGACCCATGCCTTCGATCGAGATCAGCTTAGTTACGCGTTCCGGATACAGACCCGTGTACAGCAGTGAGATCGAACCCCCAAGCGAATGGCCGATGATCGTGACCGGCGTCATCTGTTTCTGGTGGAGCAACTGGGCGATGTCGTAGACGTAGTCGATCTGATTGTAGCTACCGCCGATCATCCATTGGGAATCGCCATGACCGCGCAGGTCGGGTGCAATGATGTGATAGTCATCGCGGAACGCGTCAGCCACCCAATCCCAGTTACGGCAATGGTCCCGGCCGCCGTGCACGAGCAGCATCGGCGGCGCGTCCTCGTTGCCCCAGTCGACGTAGTGCAGCCGAAGCCGCTGCGAGAAGTACGTGTGCGAAGTTGGACCCTGCATCGTTCGGATTATATCCCTGGAACCTGGAACGTGGGGTCAGAGTAAAGGGACAGATCAAGCGGCCGAGCCGCGGCTCGGCCGCTTGATCTGTCCCTTTACTCTGACCCCACGTTCCCCTTTACTCTGACCCCAGCGGGTTGAAGACGCGGTTGCCGCGGGACCAGGTGCCGAGCACCTGCAGGTCGAGCAGTTCGTGGCTCGGCATCGCGAGCGGATCGCGCGACAGCAGCACCAGATCGGCAAGCTTGCCGACCTCGAGGGTGCCCTTGTCCGCCTCTTCGAAGTACTGGTAAGCCGCGTGTCGGGTAACGGCTTCCAGGGCTTCGTAGATACTCAAACGCTGGTAGTCACCCAGCACGCGGCCGCTTCGAGTGAGTCGGTTGGTGGTGGCCCACAGCAGACGCGGCATGTCGGGGGGTACGATCGGTGCGTCGTTGTGTACGGTGAATGGCATGCCGCGGCGCACCGTGGAGCGTGTGGGGCTGATCCGTTCTGCGCGGGTACGACCGAGCACCGAGTCTCGGTGCCAATCGCCCCAGTAGAACGTATGGGCGGAAAAGTACGACGGTATGATGCCCGCCTCGGCCATTGCGTCGAGCTGATCCTCGCGCACGGTCTGTGCGTGAATCATTACCGTCCGGTGGTTATCGCGCTCAGCGTCCCTGGTGGCTGCTTGTACGGCGCTGATCAACATATCGGCCGCGGCGTCGCCGTTGGCGTGAGCAATGATCGGCGTTCGTCTGGACAGGTAGTGGGCAACCGTTCGATTCACGGTCTCGAACGGCACCATCGGGTACCCGAGATAGTGTGCGTCCTGCCCGTGCGGCGGAACCGCGTACGGTTCGGTCAGAAATGCCGTTTTGCCCTGAGGCGAGCCGTCCAGCACCATCTTGATGCCGCCGAACTTCAGGCGGTTTCTATATTCTCCGAGGCGCATGTCCGCGGGTAGTGGTGCCGGTTCGTTCGCGACCGGATAGACAACCACATCGAGATCGAGGCCACCGCTTGCTGCGGCTGCCTGCAACAACGCAATGCCTTCCGGGCTCGACGCACCGTCTTGTACCGTCGTTGTGCCGAAGGACGCATAGACGTCGAGGGCATCTTGTACGTCCGCCACCGGATCATCGCCCGGCTGCAGCATGAACCCGCGCAGTGGAAAGGTTGCGGTCTCTTCGAGGACGCCGTTCGGTTGCTGACCGTCGGCCTCGCGTCGGATGTGGCCACCGTCGGGGTCCGGCGTGTCTGCGGAGATTCCCGCGAGCGTCAACGCCCGCGTGTTGGCGGTTGCCAGGTGTCCGGACACGTGCATCAGCGCGATCGGGTGAGTGTCGGATACCTCGTCCAAATCAATTCGCGTTGGGTGACGGCGCTCGGCCAGCAGCGAGTCGTCGTACCCCATCCCCACGACCCATTGTCCCGGCGGAATGTCACGCTCGCGGATGTAATCCGCGAGCGTTTCCTGGAGTGACGGTATATCCATCACCGGCCCCACCGGCGGCGATGCTACGTTCGCTAGGCGGTTCGTCAGGGCCAAAAACGACAGGTGCCCGTGCGCGTCGATGAAGCCCGGCAGCAGCGCGCGATCGCCAAGCTCTATGTGCGTGGTCTCTTCGCCACGCCAGCGTGCTGCGTCTTCGGCGCTGCCCACCCAGGCGATGCGGTCACCGATCACGGCGAGTGCGGTGGGGTGATGGTCCGGGTGGGTCATCGGCACGATGTGATTGCCCGTGAACAACCAATCGGCGGGCTGTGCGTGGACGGTCGCGGCTGCCGGTTCGGGGGGCGGCGTTGCACCTGCCGATGCCGCGTACCACCACGCGCCGGCGAGCAAACTTATGACGTTAAGGGCGAATGACGTGTTTTTCATAGCGTGTGAGTTCCGAACGAATTATTGGCGCCATCAGGTAGAGGCCGATCAGGTTGGGAATGGCGACAATGAACACGAGCGCATCGCTCAGGTCCACCAGCGCGCCAAGTTGAATGCTGCTGCCCAGAACAACGAATAGCAGGAACACCGACTTGAACGCGAGCGCTCCGGCCGGGTTCTGTCCGGTGAGGTATCCGAACGCCGTCACACCGTAGTACGACCAGGCGATCATCGTCGAAAACGCAAACAGCACGGCGGCGATCGACAACGGCACCGGTGTCCAGGCAAGTGTGTCGGCAAACGCGCGCGTCGTGAGTTCGATCCCGGATACGTTGCCCGTCAACCCGGGCTCGTAAACCGTCGTTATTATCACGAGCGCCGTCAGCGTACAGATCACAATCGTATCGATGAACGGCTCGAGCAGTGCGACGAAACCCTCGGATACAGGATGTTGGGTGCGGGCGACGGAATGTGCAATGGCCGCGGAACCGAGACCCGCTTCGTTCGAAAACACCGCTCGGCGGAAGCCCAGGATCATCACCCCGATAAGGCCGCCGGCAACGCCCTGCGGTGCGAACGCACCCTGCCAAATCATCGCGAACGCGCGGGGGATGGCCTCGGCGTTCATAGCGATCACCAGCAACGCGGTAAGCACGTACAGCAAC
This sequence comes from Candidatus Azotimanducaceae bacterium, assembly GCA_965216695.1. Lineage (GTDB taxonomy): Bacteria > Pseudomonadota > Gammaproteobacteria > Pseudomonadales > Azotimanducaceae. Next base: position 3,435,720 of record OZ244212.1, read on the forward strand.
GCCATTGTGGGTACCAGACGGGACGTGGTTGCAGCAATCGAACGGATGCCGCCGAGAATCACTGCGCCGACGGCTAACGCGAGCAGCACGCCGATCATCCACGCATTGCCGTGGAACGGGCTACCGGCGCCCCCGGTTACATCGATGATGATGGCTGCGGCCTGATTCGCCTGAAACATGTTGCCTATGCCGAGGCACCCTACAACCATGCTCGCCGCGTAAAAAACACCGAGAGCGCGTCCGAGTCTGGGCCAGCTGCGTTGAGCGAGGCCCCGTTCGAGGTAGTACATCGGCCCGCCGGCCACCTCGTCGCCGTTGCTGTCATTGCGATACAGAACCCCGAGCGTGCACTCGGCGAACTTGGTTGCCATACCCAGAAAACCGGCAATGATCAGCCAGAAGGTCGCCCCCGGGCCGCCGATGGATATTGCAACGGCAACGCCCGCAATGTTGCCGATGCCAACGGTACCGGACACCGCGGTCGTGAGTGCGCGGAACTGGCTGATCTCTCCCGGATCGTCGGGATCGGCGTATCGGCCGCGGACCAGATCCAGTGCGTGCCTGAAGCCGCGTACGTTAATGAAGCGGAGATAGAGGGTAAAGAAAACGCCACCGGCAATCAGCCAAACAACGATCAGTGGTATGCGAGTCTCACCGATCGGCAGGGCATAGAAGATGAATCCGGACAGCACGTCTGCCACCGGCCTCATCCACTGATCAATCGTCTCGTCTATCGTCATTTGCGTCTCAGGGCCGGTTCATCCACATTCCGGAGACGCGCCTGCGCATCCCGGGTGCAGCCTACACGCCGCGGCGCGCCGGGAGCAACGCGTGGGCTAAATCGCGGGAATGGCCAGCGCTCTTGGCAGCGGCGCGCCGTGGGCGCACACTCGTCGGTAAACGGCCGGGGACGGATCGATGTTGAAACAAGCGCACGTAATGCTCGCTTATCTGACAGCGGCGGGGTTCGTCGTTCGGTTAGCGCTCTCATGGGCATCGAGTTCGCTGCTCGCGCAGAAGTGGCTGCGCATTGCACCGCATGTGGTGGACACGCTTCTGCTGGCCTTGGGCGTGGCGTTGGCCGTGTCGCTTTCGGTGTCTCCCGTTGAAGGATGGCTCGGGGCAAAACTCGTCGCGTTGATCGCCTATATTGCGCTCGGTGTCGTTGCAATGCGCACGCCCAACGGTACCGCCAAAGCCCTGGCCGGTGTCGGCGCGCTGGCGGCCCTCGGTTATCTGTTTCTGGTCGCGTTCTCCAGAAATCCCTGGCCTTTCTAAGGTGTTGGCGCTCGCGCGCGGGTTGACCGCTTACTGGTCCAGCGTTCGCCCGATCAACTCCTTCATGATTTCGTTGGTACCGCCGTAGATGCGCTGCACGCGCGCATCGGTGTACATGCGGGATATCTCGTATTCATCCATGTAGCCGGCGCCGCCGTGAAACTGCAGGCAGGCGTCGATGATTTCGCACTGCTTGTCCGTACACCAGTACTTGGCCATGGATGCGCGGGCGGCGTCGAGCCGGCCGTTCAGGTGGTCCTGAAGGCACTGGTCTACGAACGTTCGCGCAATCAGGGCTTCGGTTTTGCATTCGGCCAGACGGAACTTGGTGTTCTGAAAATCGAGAATGCGCTGGCCGAACGCCTTCCGCTGGTGAACGAAATCGAGCGTGATTGCAAGCGCACGCTCCATCGACACGACCGCAGACTGGGCGATGCTCAGGCGCTCCTGCGGCAGCTGTTGCATCAGCTGCACAAAGCCCGTGCCTTCGTCACCGAGCCGGTTTGCAACGGGCGCCCGGCAGTCTTCAAAGAAGAGCTCTGAGGTGTCCGCGGCGTGTTGTCCCATCTTCTTCAGATTGCGCCCGCGCTTGAACCCGCTGTTGCCGCCTGTTTCCACGACAATCAGCGATATACCTTTGGCACCGAGGCTCGGATCCGTTTTGGCTACCACGATCACCAGGTCGCAGTGCTGGCCGTTGGTGATGTAGGTTTTTGCGCCGTTGATCACGTATTCGTCCCCATCGCGGATCGCGGTGGTTCGCACCGCTTGCAGATCGGAACCCGTGTCGGGCTCTGTCATTGCGATTGCGCCCACGTACTCGCCGCTGGCCATCTTGGGCAGCCAGCGCTGTTTCTGGTCCTCGTCTCCGTAGTGAAGGATGTAGGGCGCGACAATGCTCGTGTGTACCTGGTTTCCCCAACCGGATATGCCGGCGCGGGTCATTTCTTCCATGATCACGGTGTCATAACGATAGTCACCACCGCCTCCGCCGTACTCGGCCGGTACTTCCGCGCAGAGCAACCCTGCGTCGCCAGCCCGTTTCCAGGCGTCGCGGTCGACTTCCCCCTGAGCAATCCAACGCTCGGCGTGCGGTGTGAACTCCTGTTCGAAGAAACGCTTGGATGCGTCCTTAAGCAGGCGAAGTTCATCGTTCATCCAGGGTGATTCGTAGTTGGCGAACACGTCTTTCATGCAATCTCCAAGAATTGTCGGTACGGCGTTGGTCGTGGCCTGGTGGGTTGGACCCTCAGGGCCAGCCGGCGCGTGGAAATGGCGCCGCGACGGCGGTTATCTGGCCATCGCGGTTGCGCCGACAGGTATCCGGATCCGAGCTGCCGGCTGTCAGGACATACAGTGTGTCATCAGACAGCATGCACGCGTAGGCCCCGTGATCGAACGTGAGCCGGTGGGTCACTTCGCCGCCTTCGCGTTGCCGCAGACAATCCGACGTTGTCGGCGAAGCTATCCAGACGCCGCCGTCGCTGTCCAGACAGATACCGTCGGGCACCGCGCCGTCGGGCAGTTCGGCCCAAACACGCCGGTTTGCGAGATCGCCGTTGTCCAAGAGGTCGAAAGCAGACAGGCGGCGCGCGAAGCTCTCCGCGACGATGAGTGTTCGATGGTCTGCTGTGATGACAGCACCGTTCGGAAACATCAGATCGTCGGCGACAACGCGGGCCTCGCCGTCGGGTTCCACACAGATCAGCTCGGCGGGCTTGCGTGGTGCACCGTTGTGCAGATCGAAACCGAAATTGCCGACGTACGCGCGGCCGGTCCTGTCCACAACCATGTCGTTGCAGTGGTATCCCGCGAGGCTGCTCAGGTCGGCGTGTTCCGTGAGTCCGTCGGGGTCCAGGCGCAGCAGGCGTCGGTCGGTCATTGAGACGACGAGCAAACGGCCGTCGGGTAACCAACCGAGCCCCGAGGGCTGACCTTCGACTTCGGCAATCGTTTCAATGCGTGCCGAGCCACCCGCGGCGTCCGGTTCGAGCCGAAGAACGCGGTTTGCGTGCATGTCGGACACCCACAGGGCGTTCGCGTGCCAACGGGGCCCTTCTGCGAAGCACAGTCCGGTAGCGATGACCGAACGATCGGGGTCGCCTGTGGTGTTCGATTTGGCCATGCGGTATCCACGGTTACGCTGTAAGTTATTGGTAACAATACGTTATTGCCCGCGCCAACCCCATACCCTCCGTGTTGTTGACGCAGGGGTTATTCGGTATTCTCCGGCCCACGGATGCCGACCCGCGGTTGTGTGGTGGCCCGTGCAAACGGAGCGGTTCCTGACCGAAGTCGGGGGAGGCGCTGTCCAACGACGGGGTTATTTTTCGGGGAATCAAGCTCTTACATAATAAGGAGACACAGATGAAACTATTTTCTTGGGCAACTGCGTTGTTGCTGGTCGTGGGTCTTGCCGGGTGCGGCGAACAATCAGCCAGTGACGCGGTTCGGGACGCCGGCGCCGCAGCAGGCGATGCCGTTGGCGATGCGATGGACGGTGCCGGCGATGCAATGGACGCAGCCGGTGACGCAGCGGGTGATATGGTCGACGGCGCGACGGATATGGCAGCTGATGCCGCCGACGCAGTTGGTGATGCGGCGTCTGCCGTGGGTGACGCGACTGGTGACGCGGTTAATGCAACCGGAGAAGCAATCGGCGATGCCGCGGACGCAACCGGCGAGTGGGTAGGCGATGCAGTCGATGCCACCGGTGATGCGGCCGATGCTGTAACCGACGCTGCCGGGGAAACGCTGGAAGACGCGGGTAAAGCGCTCCAGGACTAACGGCGAGAGCGCAGCGAGCGGCGCCACGCCGTTCGCGTTTGCATGCGCTCGACTCGAACGAGGCAAACGGAAACCGGACCCGGCCCATGTCGGGTGCCGGTTTTTTGTTGCGTTCTCCATATAGGAGAGGACTCTAATTGGAGCGGCGCCGCGGCTTTTGCTTCGCCGGAGGCGCCGGTTATCATCGGGCGGAGAACTTCGCCTTTTTATATCGAGAATTCAGGGGGATTCATGACAGACGTGGTAATTGTCGACAGCGTGCGCACCGGATTGGCCAAATCATTCCGCGGGAGTTTCAATCTGACCCGATCGGACGACATGCTTGCGCACTGCATCGATGCGCTTCTGGAACGCAATCCCAAGGTCGCTGCCGACGAAGTGGAAGATGTGTATGTCGGTGCGGCGAGCCACGTTGGTGAGCAGGACGGAAACCTGGCGCGGCTTGCGGTGGTGTTATCCAAGCTGCCGATTACTACGGCGGGCGTAACGATCAACCGTTTCTGTTCCTCGGGGTTGCAGTCGATTGCGATGGCTGCCAATCAGATCGCGTCGGGACAGACGCAGGTAGCTATGGCAGGCGGTGCGGACTCGATCTCGATGCGAACGCGCCAGGAATCCGGTAAGCCGATGCCCAACCAGCGCCTGCTGGAAGAGAAACCGGACATATTCATGGCGATGGGCAATACCGCCGAGGTGGTAGCACGACGCTATCAAGTGACCCGGGAAGCCCAGGACGAATACGCGCTTCAGAGCCAGCAACGCTACGCCAAGGCCGAGGAAGCGGGTTGGGTCGCCGACGAGATCGTGCCGATGAACGCCACGATGCTGAAGGTGGACAAGGAGACCGGCGATCAGAGCAAGGTGGACGTTGTGGTCGATAGCGACGAATGCAACCGTCCGAACACGACGCTCGAGGGGCTCGCCGGTCTGCCGCCGGCGTTTGAGGAAGACGGCTCGGTGACCGCCGGCAACGCGTCGCAACTGTCTGATGGGGCGAGCATGACGCTGTTGATGAGCGCTCAGCGAGCTGCGCAACTCGGGCTTGAGCCTATCGGTATCTATCGTGGATTCACGGTTGCCGGGTGTGAGCCGGACGAGATGGGCATCGGTCCGGTGTTTGCGATTCCGCGTCTGCTGCAGAATGCGGGTATCGGTCAGAATGACGTGGACCTTTGGGAGCTCAACGAAGCGTTTGCGTCGCAGTGTCTTTACTGTCGCGATGCGCTGGATATAGACAACGAAATTTACAATGTTAACGGCGGCAGCATCAGCATCGGTCATCCGTTTGGGATGACCGGTTCACGAATGACGGGCTTGATCCTTCGGGAACTCAAGCGGCGCAATAAGAAGTACGGTGTGGTAACGATGTGCATCGGCGGTGGACAGGGTGCAGCCGGTTTGTTCGAAGCTGCGTAGGCTCAAGGCTGCGTAGTCACAAGGCTGCGCGAGCGGTGGGCTACGGCGAAACAAATTGAAACCGTCAGGAAATCGGCGGGTAACAGAGCGTCGCGACAATATCGCGACAGTCGTTAGCGATCAGGGTCAGAGATCATCGATAGGGCAAGTCGAAAGAGTACTGTGTGAAAAGCTCTGAACAGGAAAGCAAACCGTTGGCCCGCGCGCGCTCGAAGCACGCGGCTGGCGCTGCGCGTTTTTGCTTTGGGCGGGTCGCGTGGCTTTGTGCCGGTGTGCTCGCGTCGCTCGGCTCCGTCTATGCTGAGTCGGATACTACCGTTGTTACCATTGTGCCGATGGGGACTGCTGTTCAAGACGCACCGCGAGCGCCGCATGTGCGGCCCGCGGAACCGCAATCCGGAGGATCAACAGTCCCCACTGTCAGCTACCGGCAGCACTCGGACCAAGAACTTACCGCACTAACTGCTCAGTGGGACGATCTGAACGACGCTCAGCGGAGTGCGCTGTTGCGCGAAGTGAAGTTGCGTATGGCGCAGAATCGCGGCCCGGAACGCGGCCTCAGCATTCGCACTCAGCGGCGCTACGGCCGCGTGGTTCGCGACGGCCGGGTGATTCGTTTCGAGACGCGGCAAATCGTGCGTGTAACGCCTGGCAGTAGCGGTACGCGTGGTTATGGGCACGGGTTTGAACGACGCCGGGAGTTGCCGCACAACGATGGCTTTCTGAATCACCGTCCGGATGGCCGAACAGCTGCCAATCCCTTCCCGCTGCGCGACGCACCCGTTCGCGTAAACGGTACCGGGGCTAATCCGGTATTCGAACCTGCCTCTTCCGGCGGGCCCGCGCAACCCTCGTTACACCGATAGCATTCTCCCGGCGGTCCCGATGGCAGATCCGCCCACCGCCAAACTGCTGGTTGTCGATGACGACCCGGAGATTCGGGAACTCGTGGATGCCTACCTTACCCAGCAGGGATTCGACGTCGCGACAGTAGCGGATGGTGTTGCGATGGACGCATATCTCGCTGAGAACGCCGTCGACCTGATTGTGCTGGACCTGATGTTGCCGGGCGAGCACGGCCTGTCGCTCGCACGCAGGCTCCGCGCTGACAGTCGTACGCCGATCGTGATCGTGTCCGCGCAGGGCGAAGATGTGGATCGCATCGTGGGACTCGAGGTGGGTGCTGACGACTATCTGGCGAAGCCGTTCAACCCGAGGGAGCTGCTCGCGCGCATCCGTGCCGTGCTACGCAGAGCGAGTACTGTCGCCGATGATCCCGGCGACGAACGTGTCGTGAGCTTCGGTGAGTTTCTGCTCGATCTGCATGCGCATGAACTGCGCCGCGGCGAGCAGACCGTGCCGCTTACCTCGGGCGAATTCGATCTGTTGGCTATCTTGGTTACGCACCCGAACAAGGTGCTGGACCGCGATCGCATTCTCGATCTACTGACCGGCGCCGAGCGATCGCCGTTCGACCGGAGCATCGATGTACGCGTGACGCGCCTGCGTTCGAAGATCGAGGCCGATCCGCAGAATCCAGGATTTATCAAGACGATCTGGGGCAAGGGTTACATGTTCTGCCCGGACGGTCATGGCTGAAGCGCGGCGAAGACGCACGCTCGACCCGTCTTCGCTGCTGGTTCGCACCAATCTCACGCTCGCGATCAGCGCGCTGCTGATCGTGCTCCTTGCCATCGTAGTGCTGAACTTTTTCGTGATTGCGCCGATCGCCGAACGGTCGGCAGACGACGAAGCGGCCCTGTTGGTGCTGTCCGCGCAGACCTGGGTGGAACTGCCGCCCGCGGCGCGACCTTATTTCGAGTTGGAGCTGGCACAGAATCACGACCTGATTATCAGCGCGGATCCGCAGGAGCGCCCGCCATCGGACCTCGATGAGCCCTACTTGGATGTGCTGGTCGAAAAGCTATCCGCACGTCTGGATCAGCCGGTGGTGCTCGCGGCGTCCGATGATCTCGTGTGGGCCGATGTCCCTATGGGTGACACGCTGTTGCAGGTGGGTTTTGCGCCGGATCGGCGTGGCATCCAGCCGCTATGGGTGGTTGTGGTAATCATGGCGCTCGGCGGCGCGATCGTATTCGTAACGTCGCTGTTCATTGTCTCTCGGCTGACGCGTCCGCTGGTTGATGTCGCGAAGCGGGCCGAGTCGTTCCGGGGCATGGGCGACATTGAGCCGCTCCCGGAGCGCGGACCTCGCGAGCTGGTCGCGCTGGCGCGCAATTTCAATACGATGGCGGAAGAGATCGCCAATCTGATGGCAAACCGCACGACGTTGCTCGCCGGGGTCTCGCACGATCTGCGCACGCCGTTGACGCGGATGCGCCTCGCGGTCGAATTGCTGCCGGATTCTGTGCCGGAAGATCTCGTGCAACGCTTTGAGCGCAATCTGGCGGCGATGGAGGCGCTGATAGCGGATGCTCTACAGTTTGCCCGTGGAACGGCTGAGCAGCCGGGTCCTGCCGATGTTGCCCATGCGCTGAGAGACCTGTGCCAGCAGTTTTCACCGCCGGTGCCGTTTGCCGTGGAGAACCCCGATAGGGTTCCGGGGACGGTTGCAATCGGCGCGCTGAACCGGGTGATTCAGAACCTGATTGAGAACGGGCGGCAGCATGGACGGGGCGTGCAGGTGGTGCTCGACGGCGCGTCGGTTCACGTCGCCGATCACGGGCCGGGCATTCCGGAACACGAGCGGCGTGCGGTGCTGCAACCGTTCTTTCGACTGGACGAATCGCGGGCCGCCGCGACCGGCGGCAGCGGGCTCGGGTTGGCGATCGTTCGGCAGCTGTGTGATGCGCATGGGTGGCGGGTGGAACTTGCCGACAATCCGGCGATGCCGCCGCACCCGAACGGCGCGCCCGCGGCGCCGGGCGTCGAAAACGGCCCGGGATTGCGGGTCACCGTGCGCCTGGACGGCCGATGAAACAATTGGAAACAAAATAGCGGCGCTGGGAAATCCTTCGGAAAACAATTTGGGCCACTATGGGCATCGTACAGCTGAGCTCAGCTGCACATGTGAAAATCGAAATGGATTCTCAATCCCCTTGACGGTCCATACGGACCATCAAAAAACCGCCGGTTTCCTCTCCAGACCGGCGGTTTTTCTTTGCCTGCGATTCGTTCGTTCTTGGCGCTCGGCGTCTTCTTTCGGGCCTGCCGTTCTTTCGGCCCCTCCTTATGTCGGCATGCGGAATGTCAGCATGCTGAGTCTTTGACAGGATTTTTGCTCAAATTAGAGCCGCGCTGGTGCGCCATTTGTAAAATACCGCCCAAGCCCGCGAACCAGGGTGTACACGCGGGCTGAGTTACCCTAACCTTCGCGCCCGTGCCGCCTACTAGAAACCACAAACTGCCTGCAATGGGCTGCGGCGAACGAACGACACGCGTCGATCGTCGGATTCTGGTGCGCTGACTGCAAGCGACTGCGAAGCGCTCCGAGGTAGCGATTGAATCCTTTCGCGTAAACGGAAGCGACGATACGGCGGTATTTAGGTAACGAGGAGATTGAGTATGAAGCAGTTCATAGCTGCGCTTTTGCTCGTGGGTATGTTGCCAGCAGCCTGGGCCGACGGCGGTCCAACACAGCGGCAGGTCTACATCTCACCGGGCATCGGATTCTACGAAGGGCCGGAGGATCTCAGTACCGGTGACGGTGAACTGGGTCCGTCGGCCGCACTCGGGATCGGTTTGACAGACCGTCTGGCCGCGGAGTTTCAGTGGGGCCGCTACGACCTGGACTTCGACTTCGGCGCACTGGGCGCCGGTAGTGACGACGTCGACACCTACTGGGTGAACCTGCTGTACAAACTCGGCGAAGGCGATGCCAACTGGCAGCCGTTCGCGATCCTCGGCGGCGGTAAGGCCGAGTTCGAATTCGACGACGTTATCAGCAGTGAGGACGACACCCAATACAACCTGGGCCTTGGCGTGTTCCGTCACTTCACCAGCCACCTCGCGCTGCGCGCTGATCTGCGCGGTGTGTACAGTCACGACTCGGGCGGCATCCGACCGTTTGCGTTCGTCGGCCTGACTGGATTCATCGGCGGCTCCGGGCCGACCGCGCCGGTAGATACCGACGGTGACGGCGTGCCGGACCGCAAGGACAAGTGCCCCAACACACCGCCGGGACGCACCGTGGATGAGACCGGGTGCGAACTCGACAGCGACGGTGATGGGGTTGTGGATGGACTTGACCAGTGTCCGAACACGCCGGCCGGTACCGAAGTGGACGAGCGGGGTTGTCCGCCAGACCAGGATACCGACGGTGACGGCGTCCCCGACAAGCGCGACCAGTGCCCTGATACCCCTGCGGGTGTTGCGGTGGATGCTGACGGCTGTCCGCTGGACAGCGACGGTGACGGCGTGCCGGACTACCTGGACAAGTGTCCGGGATCCGAAGCCGGTGCTAAGGTCGATGAGCATGGCTGCTATATCGAGCTCGAAGAAGCGGTCACGATTGACCTAAACATCGAGTTCGACACCAACTCGTCCGAAATCCGGCCGAGCGAGTACGGTGAGATAGACAGTGTTGTGACGTTCCTGCGTCAGTATCCGACGGCGAACGCTGTGATCGAAGGGCATACGGACAGCGACGGTGCGGCGAACTACAACCAGGCACTGTCGGAGCGCCGTGCCCGGGCGGTCTACGACTATCTGATCAGCGAAGCGGGTATTCCGAGCGCGCGCCTCAATTGGGCGGGCTTTGGTGAGACCCGGCCGGTCGCGTCCAACGACACCCTCGAGGGTAAGCAGCGTAATCGCCGCGTCTCGGCCGTCGTTTCGGTACGAAGAAGGTCAGGCAGTAGTCGAGGCCATTGGCGGCGCAGGGCCGGTCGACGACCGGTCCTGGCGACGCGCAACGGCTGTTACGAAACGAAGGCCGCTGGCATGCCAGCGGCCTTCTTGTATTCTGATTACCCATATATGTTCGCTGCGCGTGCATCGCGCATTACAGGAGACGTTCAATGATGCGACCCATTCTCGGTGCCCTGATCCTGATCGCGCTCGGGGGCTGTGAAACGGCTTACTACGAAACGATGGAGAAGGTTGGCGTCCACAAACGCGACATTCTGGTGGACCGCGTTGAGGAAGCCATGGAATCTCAGGAGGACGCCAAACAGGAGTTCAAGGATGCGCTCGAACAGTTCTCGAGCGTCGTTACCGTGCCGTCATCGGAGCTCAAATCAACCTACGAAGAGCTCAGTGACGCCTACGATGACGCCAACGACAAAGCGGAAGAAGTATCCGAGCGGATCGACTCCGTAGAGTCCGTTTCCGAAGCGCTGTTCGAGGAGTGGAAGGACGAGATAGACGAGTACTCGAGCGACAACCTCCGCCGCGCGAGTCTGCAGCAGATGCGCAGCTCCGAATCGAAATACAAGGAACTGATGGCGTCGATGCGGCGCGCTGAATCGAAGATGGCACCGGTGTTGTCGGCGTTCAAAGACAACGTCCTGTTCCTGAAGCACAACCTGAATGCACAGGCGATTTCGTCGTTGAAAACCGAACTGCGGGACATTGAGACCAACGTGGCGGCGTTGATTCGCGAGATGGAGGTCTCCATCGAACGTTCCCAAGCCTTCATTCGCGACATGGAATCCATCCAGGGCTGACCGGAATCGGAACGATGGATTACGCGGAAATACTCTACGAGGTGGAAGCGCCACTGGCGCTGATCACGATCAACCGCGCCGCCAAGCACAACGCGATCAGTTTGCGCACGCTCGATGAACTGCAGCATGCGGTACGCGAAGCGGCCCACGACGATGCAGTCCGGGTGATCGCGATTACGGGTGCTGGCGGGCGGGCGTTCGCGTCGGGCTCGGATCTGGAGGAAGTACTGCACCGGGACCTGGCGAAGGCGCTGGAACCGATCGTGCAGGGGCTCGCTGATCAGCTCGAGCGGACACCGAAACCCACGATTGCGGCGATCGATGGCATCTGCATGGGGGGTGGGCTCGAGGTTGCACTGGGGTGCGATCTGCGGGTTTGCACGCCCACGTCGCGGTTCGCTACGCCGGAAGGCAAACTCGGCATTATTCCCGGCGGCGGCGCCACCGCGCGTCTGCCGCGCGTGGTGGGTCGCGGCTGGGGCATGGAGATGCTGTTGATGGGTGAGCCGATCGATGCAGACCGGGCTTTGTCGATCGGCCTGGTTACGCGCGTGGTAGCCCAGGATCAGTTGCTGCCCGAAGTTCGTCGCATGGCGGAGCACCTGGCGGGGTTTGCCCCCTTCGTGCCGCGAACGATGAAGGCGATGGTGCATTTTGGTATGGAAGCTAGCCTCGCGGGCGCGCTCATGCTCGAAAAGTACGCCCAGGGTGCGCTGGTGCAAACCGACGACAAAGTCGAGGGAATCAGCGCGTTTCTGGCGAAACGCCCACCGGAGTTCAAAGGCAGCTGATTCGTTGGCAAAAGCGGGTATGATCGTTGGTTCGTCATATCCGGGAGGAGATTCCAATGAGTCGTGAAGGCGGATGCTACTGCGGCAACGTACGTTACCAATCCGACGGTGAGCCGATGATGAAAGCGCAGTGTCACTGCCGCGAGTGTCAGTACATCACCGGAGGATCGGCCAACGTGTTCATGGTGGTTCCGGCGGCCGGGTTCAGCTACACCAAGGGTACGCCGAAGGGCTTCGCACGCAGCGATCTGGACAATCCGGTTACGCGCGAGTTCTGTCCCGATTGCGGCACCCATATGCTCACGCGCAGCCCGAACCTGCCGGACGGGGTCGTTCTGAAGGTCGGTTCCATGGATGAGCCTGCAGAATTCGGCGGTCCCGACATTGCAATCTACACCTGCGACATGCAGTCATTTCATCAGATTGCGGAGGGTTTACCGGCGTTCGAACGGCTTCCCGGATAGACAGCGCGGCAACAAACCAATCACAACAGAAAACACAGAACGTAACAGAACATAAAGGGGGGACCATGGCGGTCGACAAGTTTCCCGTTGAAGCGAGCCACATCATGATGTTTGCGCGCTCGGTTGGGGATGACAATCAGATCTACCACGACGAAGCGTATGCGGCGGGTACGGAACCGGGGCGCATTATTGCACCGCCCACATTCGCGCAGTCGAGCGCGCAATTCGACCCGGATTACTTCTTGCGTCCGAAGGTCGGCGAGCCGTGGTTCGGCTCGGGTAAAGAGCCGACAGGCGTGAAACGGGAATCCGGTGGCGGCGGTGGCGGCGGTGGCGGCGGTCTGCACGCTGAACAGCACTTCGAATACCACCGCCACATTGGTCCGGGCGACGTGCTCAGTGCAACGGTCAAACCGGGCAAAACCTGGGAAAAGCAGGGCAAACGCTCCGGCAAACTCGTGTTCTCCGAAACGGTAACCGAATACCGCGATCAGAATGGCGAGCTGGTGATTACTGCGAGAGGCGTTGGTGTACGCACCGAGCGTCCGGTGGATCAATAGGAGGGCACGATGGCACTGAAAGCAGCAGATCTGAAGGTGGGCGATACCTATTCCGAGTGTCTTGTGGAAGATCTGAAACGAACGCAAATCGTTCAGTACGCCGGGGCGTCCGGCGACTACAACCCGCTGCACACGGATGAGGTGTTCACGGTCGAGGTAGCCAAGTATCCGTCGGTGTTTGCGCACGGCATGCTGACGATGGGAATGACCGGGCGCATGCTCACGAATTACGTGGGTGACGGTCGGCTCACGAAGTACGGTGTGCGGTTCACAAGCCAGGTGTGGCCGGGCGATACGTTGAACAGCACCGCAACGGTGGAGAGCATCGACGAGTCGGACGGTCAATCCATCGTTAACCTGAAGGTAGAGACGGTCAACCAGGATGGTGTCGCCGTGCTATCGGGTTATGCCGCGGCCCGGGTAGACTGATTTGTTATAACGGATAGACCGCCGGGTACGCTCGGCGGTCGCCTTAAAACCAGGGCGCGCTACCAGGATTCGCGCGATGTGCGCACGTCCAGCTCGAATGTCCAGGCCCGCCGCGGCTGGCGGTACAGGTATTCGTACGCGTCCACGATGCCCTCGATGCTCAGCAGTCCGTCCTCACCGAGTTGTTCTACGTACTCCGGATAGTGCTCCATAACCTTCGCGCCGCCGATTGCGCCGTCTACAACCACGTGACCCACGTGAATGCCGTCCGTCGCGTACTCCTTTGCCATCGCCTGCGCCAGGTTCCTCAGTGCACCCTTCGCCGAGTTGAAGGCGCCGAAGTTCGCTCGTCCGCGCAACGATGCACTCGCGCCCGTGAACAACAGCGTTCCGCCGCCGGTCCTCAGCATGTGGCGTGCGGCCTCGCGGCCGAACAGGAACCCCCCATAACAGCCGACGCGCCAGGCCTTCTCGAAGTATCCTGCTTCCATGTCGACGATGCGCCCCGGTGTGTTGTTGCCGGCGTTGTAAATCGCGACCGTCGTTGGACCGATGCCGGCTGCCTGGTCAAACAGCGCAACCACATCGGATTCCTTGGCAGCATCTGTTCGTACCGCCGTGGCTGAGCCGCCGGCGCGTTGCACCGACGCAACGCACGCGTCCAGGGACGCGTCCGTGCGGCCGGCTGCGATCACGTGCAGATCGAGTTGCGCGAATCTGTGGACCAGCTGAGCGCCGAGCCCCCGGTCCGGACCAACGCCTAGAACAACCGCGGTGTTCATGACGTTTCTTCGGCCGGTACAACCTGGCGGAATGGCCGGATCAGGACGCGGTCGAATAGATCCGCGCGCCGGTAGGGGTCGTTCTGGCTGAACGATTCGGCGTCGGCGAGCGACGCGGCTTCGATCACGAGCATGGATCCGCGCATGCGTTCGCCGGATTCGTCCAGGAACGGCCCCGCGAATCGAATCTGGGAGACGTGTTTCTGAACGTAGGCGAGGTGGTCACTGCGATTGGCCATCCGGACTTCCTCGGCACCGGCACGGTCTTCGCACAGCAGTAAGTAGAGCATGGGTGGATCCTCGAGGCGGGTCAGGGGTTACCCAGAATACGGTTCAAGGTAGTGCAGGTGTCAAGAAAGGCGGTTCGGCTGCACTCGAAGAGATGGGCGGTGGCGAAGAAATCGTGCACGAGCCCTTGGTGGCAGTGGGCCTGCACTTTGTTACCGGCGGCGCGGAGTGCGTCGGCGTAGGCCATGCCTTCATCACGGAGCGGGTCGAACTCGGCAGTGACCACTACGGCGGGCGGCAGGTTCGCGAGGTCTGGCGCGCGCAGCGGCGATGCCGAAGGCTCCGAGCGTTGCGCGGGCGGGCAGTAGTGGTCCCAGAACCAGTGCATCGCGGCCGTGGTCAGCAGGTAGTCTTCGCCGTTCTCCGCGTAGGACGTGCGTGACATGTCGTGATCGACAACTGGATAAAGCAGGCATTGCGCATCGATTGCGAACGCACCGGAGTCCCGTGCTCGAAGGCTCACGGCTGCGGCGAGGTTGCCGCCGGCGCTTTCGCCGCCGACGATGAGCCGGTCGTCGCCTCCGAGGTCGGCAGCGTGCGCATGACACCAGAGCGCGGCAGCGTATGCATCGTCGACGGCCGCTGGATACGGATGCTCCGGCGCCAGCCGGTAGTCGACCGACACCACGTGCATCCCGGCGCTTTCGGCCAGGTAGCGGCAGGCCGCATCGGCAGTGTCCAGATCGCCGATAACCCAGCCGCCGCCATGGTAGTTTACGAACACGGGTGCGCGGGCGAGCGACTCGGGTTGGTAGATGCGCACGCGAATGTCGCCGGCTGGTCCGTCGATCGCACGCTCGCTCGTTCGCACGCGGCCCAGCTCGGGAGCGGGGGCGCGCATCAGCCGATACATCTCGCGGCCTTCTTGGGGACTCAGATCCTGTAGCGCTGGCCCGGGGTCTTTGGCGAGTTCCGCGAACATGGCCTGGTATTCCGGCGCGAGTGGCATGACCCTCTCCTGTCGAAGTTCAAATCGAATTGTGATGTGACGCAGACGTCTGCCGAAGCGCGGCCGGCGGTGTAGAATGCGCGACCTAACTTACCCGCATGCGATGCCGAACACCACACAGGGACGCACCGGCGGACGGGTACGGCCACCTGCCAAGGCCGAAACAGACACCTACCACAAACGATAACTGAGGGCGACCACGTCATGAGCAGACTCGACGGCGATCCGGACCTGGACAAGGCGGTCAAGCAGTTCAACCTTCTGGACAGCTCGCTGTTCAAACACCGCACTCTGACGCTGTTCGGAGAGATCAATAAAGACGTTGCTCAGCGCACGGCGGAACGACTGCTGGCGTTGGCGTTCGAATCTAACGACCCGATCACGCTGTTCATTGGCTCGCCCGGCGGCCACGTCGAATCCGGCGATACGATCTTCGATATGATTCGCTACATCGAACCGGACGTGCGCACGGTGGGCACGGGCTGGGTGGGCAGCATTGCAACACACATCTACCTTGCGCCGGACCGCGAGCACAGATACTGCCTGCCGAATACGCGCTTCCTGATTCACCAGCCGGCGGGTGGATTCGGCGGTGACGCGTCCGACATCGAGATTCAGGCACGGGAGATTCTGAAGACGCGCGAACGGATCAACAGCATCATTGCCGAACAAACGGGCCAACCGCTGGAGAAGGTCTCGACAGACACGGACCGTGACTTCTGGATGAGCGCCGAGGAATCGGTTGAGTACGGCCTGGTGGGCAAGATCATCAAGACGGTGAACGAACTCGCCTGACGGCGCGATCCTGTCTACCAATGGGTCGGGGTGCGACGCACAGCGAAACGCGGATCGCGTGGGCGGACGGCGCGCCGCTGCACGGACGTTGGGATTGTCCGGCAGACCCGAGGGCTGTGATGGTGCTCGCGCATGGTGCGGGTGCGGGCAAGGATCACGCGCACATGCACGCACTTGCGCGATCGCTGTTGGCGATCGGCATCGCGGTGCTGCGGTTCGATTTCCCGTTCGTAAGCGAAGGCCGGCGCCGGGTGGACGCTCAGCACGTGTCGATCGCATGCGTGCGGGCCGCGGTCGACTACGCGGCCATTGAGGCGGACGGGTTACCTGTGTTGGCAGGCGGCCACAGCTTCGGCGGCCGCATGACGAGTCACGCAGCCGTGGATTCGGATTTTGGTGCCGGGGCGCTCGTATTTTTCTCCTTTCCCCTTCACCCCGCCGGTAAACCTGGCGTCGATCGCGCCGCGCACCTGCCGCTGGTAGCGCAGCCGATGCTGTTCGTGAGCGGTACGCGTGATGCGCTGGCGGATCCGGGATTGCTGACGGAGACAGTCGACGCGCTCGATCGCGCACGCCTTGCGTGGGTTGAAACCGCCGACCACTCCATGCGGATTCTCAAACGCCAGCGTCCACCGGGCCACGACGTCTACGCGGAAATCAGCGGCCTCGTGAACGCGTTCCTCGGCTCGCTCGAAACCTGAATGCGGTTGCGTGTCTCGGCAGCCGCCGCATTGCTCAACACGCGGCGGCGCCGAGATGGGTTAGTTGGATGCGACGTCTACGGTCACGCGGGTGCGCGGTGCAAACTCGCCAGGCTCGACGATAGCACTCAGAATGGGTCGCCCGCGTTTCGGGGTCTCGCAGGTCATGCGCACAGGTTGCAGGCGGCCCTGCCGGGTCAGTTCCTTACCGTTCAGGTAGAACGTGTTGATGTCCGAGCTTCGCTCGTCGATGAAGTACCGTCGTTCGGTCCGCAGCGTTCTGGTGTCTCTGTGGAACTGCTTCAGACAGGTCTCGTACCCCCTTTGCTGCCAGCGGGTGGCTTTCTCGCCGGCGGCGGCGCCTGCGCTGGCCACGCCAGCAAGCAATGCGATGGGCAGCACGACTGCTCCGGTGATGGAACGGGCGGATCTGGATCGGTTCGAGGTCATGATCGGCTCCTGACGGACGGTTTGCGAAAAAGTGTTACTTAAAGTAACGTATGTCTCTCGATTTTGGGAAGCTACGTAACGTAGAAGGCGTTTCGCTCCGATGTATGCACTCGCGGTGTGAACGCGAAGTATGAGCTCGGGGTTCGAAATCCGGATTAACAGGTAAGGAGCGAGCGATCGACACCAACCGCGCGATGGAACCGGTCGGACATCCGGCGTACGGATTGGATTGGAGCCTTGTACGTTCGTTCGAGGCGGTCGCCCGGTGCGGCTCGCTTGCGGGCGGGGCTCGGCTTCTCGGGATCGCGCATCCAACCATCGCCCGTCACATCCAGCACCTGGAAGACCGGCTCGGCACCACGTTGTTCGTGCGTTCCGCGCATGGTCTCGTCATCAACGACGCGGGCGAGCGGTTGCGCGAATCTGCGGCCCGGATGCAAGCCAGTGCGGTAGCCTTTCTGAATGCTGCAGACAGCCTCACCGAACGGGTTGTGTCGCGCGTGCGCATTACACTCTCGGAACTGCTGGCCGAGCTACTGCCGCACCTGGCTTTGCCGACGCTCTCCGACTCGGGCGCCCGAGGACTCAGCGTGGACATGCTGGTCACCAACGCCACACTCAATCTGCTGGAGCGCGAAGCCGACATTGCGCTGCGTCATGCGCGGCCCGTTCACAAAGATGTTGTGTGTCGTCTGCTCGGCTATCTGCCTGTGGGTCTTTTCGCGAGCCGCGCGTACGTTGCGGCGCACGGGTTGTTGCGTGCGGACAACGTCGCGCAGCATCGGTTCGTGGACGGCGCGGAACACACGAACCTGTTGGACGGGGCGCAGGCCGCGGGACTGGACATTCGACCCGAGCATGTTGCACTACGGAGCGACGCGTTGTCGTGCCGGCGAGCTGCAGTGCTCGCGGGTTGGGGCATTGGCGCGTTTCCCGTCACCATTGCCAACGACGTGGACGGTCTGGAAGTAGCGGGCTACCAGGATCCCGCGGCGCACATCGAGGTATGGCTCGCCGCCCGACCGGAAGTTCGGGAAAACGTACAGTTGAAGCAGGTGTTCGATGGGCTGTCCCGGGCGCTCGAACCCTATCTGGTTCCTGAGCGACCGGCTGTGAAAGCCGCGGGCAATGGGTGATACTCGCGCGCATCCGAGCATTGACGGGATGTATCGCGTCCTGACGGGCGTGCAGACACAAGATGCCAGGCATTCGAGTGCACGTCGTCGGTTGTCCTCGCAGCGGCACGACGCTGATGACAGAACTGCTGCGCTATTCGTATCCGTTCGGCGGTGCGACCGATCACGAGCAGTCCCTGTTTGAACCGATTACCGGCGGTTATCCGTATCTGTCGAAGAAACCGGCCGATACCGTGCGGATTGCGCGGGCGTTCGAAGCCGATCCACAGCTCTTTGTGATTGCGTTGGTGCGTGATCCTCGATCGGTTGTAACCAGCGTTCATTGGTCGCACCCGGACGTGTACTACGTGGGTTTTGGCCGCTGGCGCTTCTATGCGGACACGATCGCGCGTCTGAGCAACCACCCACGGTACTGCGTTGTGCGCTACGAAGATCTCGTGCGCGATCCGGCGGCCGAGCAGCGGCGCGTGGAAGAACGCTTCCCGTGTCTTCCGGCGCGGCGCCGCGCCTTTGCGGCGTTTCCCGATGGCGCGAGTGAGTTGCACGATCACGCATCGAAAGCTCTGAACGGTGTGCGGCCGTTCGATGCATCTCGGATCGATGCGTGGCGGGCGCATCTGCCAAGGGTTCGAGCGGAACTGGATGCGAATCCGGATCTGCCCCGCTGGCTCGAACGGTTCGGTTACGAACCGGACGACGCGTGGGCCGTTGAACTCGAGGGTATCGAACCTGCGGGGCGCAGTTACAAGGACGCGCCCGCGCGCGGGCTCAAGCGGTTGGACCGCGGGCTGCGTGACTGGCGTAATGAGCGCCGATATCTGAAGAGCCGGGACCTGCGCTGAGGCCAATCATGCCGACGGTGAACGTAAACGGGATTCGCATGTACTGGGAGCGCGCCGGTAGCGGGCATCCGTTGTTGTTCATCAGCGGTAGCGGCGCGGATCTGCGCAACCGGCCCAATCAGTTCGACTCGCACCTTGGCGAGCACTTCGATCTGATCTGTTTCGACCAGCGGGGGCTCGGTCAGACCGACAATCCGCCCGGCGCGTTTTCAATGGGTGACTATGCCGACGATGCGGCCGGCTTACTGGATGCGCTTGGCATAGACCGGATCGATGTTGTCGGAGTGTCGTTTGGCGGCATGGTTGCCCAGGAACTGGTGCTGCGGCATCCGTCGAGGGTTGGCGCGCTCGCGCTCGCTTGCACCTCGGCCGGAGGTGCGGGCGGTGCGTCCTATCCATTGCACGAACTGGCGGCACTGCCGCCGCGGCAGCGTGCCGAACAGCATCTGCGGGTTGCCGACACCCGCTGCACGCCCGCCTGGATCGCCGAGCATCCGCAACGTTGGAATCAGCTTGTCGACATGGCCGTCGGCCGGACATCGGGCGGCGCGGAAGGTGCGCGCAAGCAACTGGCGGCGCGCCGGCAGCACGATACGTTCGAGCGGCTCGGCCGCGTGCAGCATCCCGTGCTGTTGGCAGCGGGTCGCCACGACGGCATCGCGCCGCCTCGCAACATGGAGGCGATGCATCGGGTTCTGGCCAACTCGACGCTGCGCTGGTTCGAGGGCGGGCATATGTTTCTGATTCAGGACAAAACCGCCTATCCGTCGATCGTCGAATGGATTCGGGAGACACGCTGACAAAGCGGATCAGCGGCCGAAGTTTTTCAACCGTTCTTCCATGTCCGGGCCGCGGCCCGGGCTGTTTTCGCGCTCGAAAGCCAGGCCGTCGGCCAGCGTGAAGTCGAGGCCCTGGTTCAGAAGCATCTTGTCGGCGCGCAACGTAAACCAGGAGTTATCGAGAAAGGTACGCGCCATGGCTTCGGCTTCAGCGAGCAGTGCGTCTTCGGCAACACAGCGGTTGGCGAGACCTATGTGCGCCGCTTCGGTGCCGTCGACAACCCGGCCGCTGAACATCAACTCCCGTGCAGTGAGCAAGCCGACGCGACGCGGAAGGCGTTGCGACATACCCCACGTGGGTGACATACCCCACTTGCCGTGCGTGTCGGCAAACTTCGCCGAGTCGGCCGCGATCAGCAGGTCGCACGCCAGTGCGAGTTCGAGCGCGCCCGTGTAGCAGTGCCCCTGCACCGCCGCGATGACCGGTTGCGGTAAGCGTTCGATCGCTTCGAGCGTTTGCGCCTGGAAATGCGGATCCGGCGCGCGTTCACCGGCGCTGATAGCCTTGATGTCGTTGCCGGCCGAAAACGAACGGCCGCGCCCATGCAGTATCACGCACCCCACGGTTTCCGTTGCCGCCGCAATCGCATCGAGGTGGGCCCGCAGTTCCACGAAGAGCGTCGGGCTCAGCGCGTTAAGCGCGTCGGGCCGGTTCAGAGCCAGGAACGAAAGGCCGTTGTCGTCGCGTCGTTCTACCAGTGCCATCGGGTGGACTCTCCTATTGTCAGTACGTCGTCAATGTGCGTGTGGTCAGTACCGTATTCGCGGGAGCGCGCGTTGTTACAAGCCCAGCACGAGTTTGGCGACGATGTTCTTCTGCACCTCGTTCGTGCCGCCGGCAATGGACGACGCGCGCAGATTGAAGTACCGGGGGAATACGGTCACGGCGCCGGTGTCGCCCAGCGTGTCAGCCGTGTTGGCCGTTTGCAGTGCGTCGCGCTGATAAGGAATCGCGTAGGCACCCACAGCTTCGAGCGCGAGTTCCGTGATGTGCTGGCCGATGTCGGCTCCCAGATTTTTCATGATCGACGACTCGGGTCCGGGATTCTGCCCGCGCGACAGCGCGGCCATGATCCGGCTTTCGGTTTGCTGGATGGCGTCGACACGTACCGCGGCTTCATTCAACTTGCGTTGGAATTGCGGATCGTCGGACAGCCGTCCGGTACCGGCGGGCGCATTTTCCGCCAGTCGGCGTACGCGGCCCAGCGCGGTCTGGTGGGCTGCGCTGCCGCCGCCGCCGCGCTCGAATTCGAGCAGGTACTTGGCCACCTCCCAGCCGTGATGCTCGCGGCCGACCCGGTTGGCTTTCGGTACGCGGACGTCGTCGAAAAACACCTGATTCACTTCGTGGGTGCCGGAGGCGAACACGATGGGTTCCACGGCGATTCCGGGTGTGTCCATATCGAGCAGCAGAAAGGTGATGCCGTGCTGAGGCTTGCCCGAATCGTCGGTGCGCACCAGGCAGAACATGCGGTTGGCGTAGTGTGCGTGGGTCGTCCAGATCTTGGATCCATTCAGTACGTAGTGGTCACCATCGCTCGCAGCCCGCAGCGAAAGCGATGCCAGGTCCGACCCGGAACCAGGCTCGGAATAGCCCTGACACCAGTAGTCGTCCCCGGAAAGAATGCGTGGAAGGTAATGTGCTTTCTGCTCCTCCGTGCCGTAGCCGATCAGCATCGGGCCGCACATCCCGAGACCCATCGGAGCGAGGCTGGGTGCCCCCGCGCGGGTGGTCTCCACAGTCCACAGGTATCGCTGGGTCAGATCCCAACCGGTCCCGCCGTGTTCCACAGGCCAGCTCGGTGCAATCCAGCCTTTTCGGTAAAGAATGCGGTGCCATCGAATGTTGTGCTCGTAGTCGAGAAATATTCCGGGGCACAGTCTCTGAGCATCGCGTAAGTCATCCGGAAGCGACGTGTCCAGAAATCGGCGGACTTCGTCGCGGAACGCTTCGTGTTGCGCGCTGAACGCGGTCTGCATGCGTCAATTCCCCCTGAGCAGCGCTTCCAACTCGAACACATGTGGATCTGCCGCGTCAAGGCGCCGCAGCGCATCGGCAAGCGCAAATAGGTAGTCTGCGTTGGCACCGCTCGGCCCGTGGCTGCGGCGGATCTGCTCGGCTATCTCGTTCATGGGTGCATCGCCGAGATAAGCAGAGTTGTCGGGCGTCGCTATGTAGGCCGTGCCTCGTTCGCGGGTTCCGTCAGGAAATGTCATATCGACATCAATGCGCCGGTAACCGTTTTTCTCCCGGTAGTCCAGATTGGCGAGAATCGACGCCGTGTCTTCGGCGGCGACGTCGTAGGCAATACCGCGGCAGACGGCGTCCAATTGGGCCGCTAATGTCACCACGCGTCCGGGTGCATCCGGCGTGCCACGATGGTCATGCGAACCCTGCCAGAACCGGCGCGCCCATCCAGATACATCGGCCGTACGGGCGTTGCGGAACGGAAAGTCCGGACGCCAGATCAGCGATCCGTAGCCGAAAAGCCACATCGGAATGAAACCGAGACCCGTCCGCAGTCGATCATGCGCTAGGCGAGGCCCTTCGATACGTCAAATGCCTGCCGCGACGCTTGCTGCAGTGTGTCGGAGAGGAGGTAGTCGGCCGCGGTGAGCGCGAGCGACTTCGCGCCGTCCAACGCGGCAAGATCGCCCATAGCTGAGGCGGCCCAGGTTGCGAACTCCGGGTTATGAATGACCACGTTCTCGGGGGCGGCCGCGAGCATGGGATGTATGGAAGGTACCCGGTGGCTGACGTTGCCCATGTCGGTGCTTCCCCCCGTCATCGCGCGCAACTGCTCGCGCGACACGAAATCCCGGCCTAGCGTTTCGGCGTGCTGTTGAAACACATCGGCCAGCGGCCAGTTCGTATTCAGGTCTAGGTAGTCGACATTGGCCCAGTTGACTTCGACTTCACAACCGGTGCCGGTCGCACCCGCATCGAAACAGGCCTGTACCCGGGGCTTCAAGCGGGCCAGCGCCTTTTCATTGGCGGCGCGTACGTAGAACTCTCCGACGGTCCGGTCGGGGACGACGTTGGGCGCCTGGCCGCCTTCGGTGATGATCCCGTGGATGCGCTCGGTGGCACGAATGTGTTGGCGCAGGTTGGAGATCGCCTGATAGGCCAAAAGTATCGCGTCGAGCGCATTCACGCCCTTGTGCGGCATTGCCGACGCGTGTGCGGAACGGCCGTGGTAGACGACTTCTACCTCGGCGACGCAGATGCACGGCATGGCCGACATGTTGATGCCGGCAGGGTGGATCATCAGCGCCGCATCCACCCCGTCGAACGCACCGGCGCGCGCCATCAATTCCTTGCCGCCGCCCCGCTCCTCGGCCGGCGTGCCGAGCAGCCGAACGCGCCCGGGAAGCTCGTCTGCAACAGTATGCAGAGCGACCGTGGCGCCGAGCGCCGCGGTCGCAATCAGGTTGTGGCCGCACGCATGGCCGATTCCGGGCAGTGCGTCGTATTCCGCGAGCAGCGCAACCGTCGGGCCATCGGTGGCGGTGGGCAGCGAGCATTCGAATGCGGTGGGAAGCGTGTATACGTCGCTTGCTGCGTCCAGATCGAACGTGCGAAGCGCGCTCACCAGGCGATCACAGGCAAAGTGTTCCTCGAACGCCAGTTCCGGGCGAGCATGGATGTCGTGGGATACCCCCAGCAGGGCGTCGGCGTGTTGGTCGACGGCATCGATGATGCGCTGCTTCAGATCGTCGCTCACGGCGTATCCTTATTGCGGGTTGTCGGTCAGCATACCCCGGGAGGCGCGCGTCGTCGCGTTTCAATCGGATAACGGTGCCGGGGCCGTGCATAATGGTGTGACTTATCCTGCACAACGTCCGGGGGGAACGATGCCATACGATTACGAGATGCTCACTGTCGAGATCGCTGAGCGTGTTGCGACGGTTACCGTCGATAATCCGCCGATCAATCTGATTACGCCGCAGCTGTATGCCGAGCTGGCGCAGCTGTCCGTTGAATTGAAGGCCGATCCCGAACTGCTCGTCGTTGTGATGAAGAGCGCTAATCCGGATTTCTTTCTGGCGCACTTCGACGTATCGGCCATTCTGCAGTTCCCGACGGACACAGCGGCGGAGTTCGAGGAGGAGTTGAACGAGTACCACCTGATGTGTGAGCGGTTCCGGACGATGGACAAGGTCACGATTGCGCAGATCGAGGGACGCGTAGGTGGCGGCGGCAGCGAGCTGGTGTCGAGTTTCGACATGCGCTATGGCGTCCAAGGTAAAACCCGGATCTGCCAGATGGAGGTTCCCCTCGGCATTCTGCCGGGCGGAACCGGTACGCAAAGGCTGCCCCGGCTCGTAGGTACCGGCCGCGCGATGGAGATCGTTCTGGCCGGCGACGACCTCGATGCCGAGACCGCGGAACGCTGGGGATATTTGAACCGAATTTTCGACGCAGCAGAGATCGACGCGTGGGTTTCGCGACTCGCGCGCCGCATAGCGTCCTTTCCACCGGAGGCAGTGCGCCTTGCGAAACAGGCGGTCAACGGTGCGGAGCTCGATCTGGCGGAGGGCCTGAGGCGGGAGGCGTATCTGTTTCAGCGCTTGCTTCGTACCGATGGTGCGCAGCGCAACATGCGCCGATTCCTGGAGATTGGCGGTCAAACCCCGGAAGGCGAACTGCGCGTTGGCGAGCTGGGCGGTGAGTTGGGGCAGTAGAGTGAGTACGGCGCCTATGCACAGCGTTGCGGCCAACGGACTGACGTTCGATACGTGGCTGGATGGGCCGCAGGACGGCGTGCCCGTACTGTTTCTGCACGGCTTCCCGCAGACGGCCTACACGTGGCGCGATCAGATCCCCGCGATGGCTGCCAGGGGATACCGCGCCATTGCGCCGAATCAGCGGGGGTATTCCGCGGGTGCCCGCCCTCAGAACGTACGCGACTACGACACGCCTGTGTTATTGCAGGACGCCCTGGCCGTCGTCGACGCCGCTGGCGCGCCGGGCTCAGCGTTTCATCTGGTGGGGCATGACTGGGGCGGTCAGTTGGCATGGCTGTTGGCGGCAGAGCACCCCGACCGCGTCCGCACACTTACGGTACTTTCACGCCCGCACCCGCAGGCGTTCGTTGACGCCTTCGCCGAGGATGCCGAGCAGGCGGAACGCTCCCGGCACCATCGGGCATTTCAGGATGCAAGCGCGGCTGACGGGTTGCTCGCAGACGGCGCGCGCCGATTGCGAGCGATCTTCGAGGACCAGGGTGTGGCCGCCGAAGACGCGCAGGCCTATCTGCGTGTGGTTGGCGATGCGGACGCATTGGACGCCGCAATCAACTGGTACCGGGCTCCGGTGCGCACGGCGGCCGAACGCGAAGCCGGGGCACTGGCTCGATCAGTCTCTGCCGTAACGGTTCCAACAGTCTATATCTGGGGCGACAACGACGCGACGGTCGGACGTGTTGCGGCCGAACGCACCGCGACCTACGTAGCCGCACCGTACGACTTCTGTGAGCTTGCCGATGTGGGTCATTTCGTGACAGACCAGGCGGGTACCGCGGTTACGCAACGGCTTCTGGAGCACGTGCTATCCCACGATTGAGCCGAGCCTGGCACGCTCGGATCTGGCGACTCACGTGGCCGGTAATCCTCGCCAACATTTCGGTTCCGCTGGTGGGGCTTGTGGACACCGCGGTCATGGGGCGCATGCCCGACGCAAGCTATGTTGGCGGGGTAGCCGTTGGCGCTGCAATGTTCAGCTCGCTGTACTGGCTGTTCGGCTTCCTGCGGATGAGCACCACGGGCCTGTGCGCGCAGGCGTTCGGGGCGCGGCAGGCGGACGCACTCACCGCCACCGCGTTACGCGCGGTGGCGGCCGCGGTGCTCCTGAGTGTTGTGATTGTCGGCCTCAGCCCGTGGTTCGATACGGCGATGGCCGCGCTGTTCGCGGCCGATGCAGACGTCCACGCGCATGCGGTCGACTATGTTGCAATTCGTGTGTTCGGCGCCCCGGCGTACCTGCTGCAACTCGTGGCACTGGGTGTGCTGTTCGGCCTTCAGCGGATGCAGCAGGTACTGTGGCTGACGCTGCTCGTAAACGTGCTCAATACGGTGCTCGACCTGGTGTTCGTGCTGTATTTCGGCTGGGGCGTGGCAGGTGTCGCGGCGGGTACCGCAATCAGCGAGTGGGTAGCGGCAATCGTGGGCATGAACTGGGCGGTGTCGGCGATTCGCGCGGAAGGCGGCGTGCGTATACCGGAGGGCGTGTGGATTGCCGCGCGTGTGCGCGCGCTGTTTGTGACCAGCACCAATCTGATCGTGCGCACGTTCTTCGTACAGCTGCCGTTCCTCGCGACTACGATGGTGGGCGCCCGCTTGGGCCAGGAAACGCTGGCTGCCAACACCATCCTGATGCAGTTCTTCTTCGTGATGACGTTCGGCCTGGACGCGTTTGCCCACACGGTGGAAACGCTCACCGGCCAGGCGGTCGGGGCGCGCGACCGGTCTGCACTTCGGGCGGCGGTTTCGCACACGCACCTATGGGCCGGCGGCCTCGCGCTTCTGCTGAGCGCCGTGCTCTGGGTCGGTGCGCCCTGGTTCGTCGCAGCGATGACCACGTTGCCCGACGTGGCAGACGCGGCGCACAGGTACCTGCCCTGGGTAATCGTGCTGCCGCTGTTTGGCGTTTGGGCGTTTCAATACGACGGCATCTACATCGGCGCGCTGGAGACGCGGGTGTTGCGCAACAGCATGATGATTGCAGCGCTCGCCTACGGAATCGTTCTGGCGTTGACCATTCAACGGCTCGGTAACCACGCGCTGTGGCTCGCGATGAACGCGTTCATGTTGGTTCGCGGCGTGCTGCTCGCGCTGCGTTACAACGCATTGGTTGCGCGCGTGTTACCGCAGTGATGCAGCCAGAGGAAATAGCGTTTCCGCCGTTGCCGAGCGGGATGGACGAAAGCGTCGATGCGGGTGAGTTTGTGCAGTGGCACGCGCGCATCACGCTGCTGTTCGGAGCGCGCAGTGATGGGGGACGCGATAGCGCAGACTCGGGTTCGATGGACGTTCCGTGCGGTGACTGTTCGGCGTGCTGCCGTTCGGCGCAGTTCGTTCACGTGCGTGCGGACGAGCGCCGTGCGCTGTCGGTGATTCCGGCCGCACTGCTCGTACCCGCACCGGGCACGGCGTCGGGGGAACGCGTGCTGGGATTCGACGCGCACGGCAACTGCCCAATGATGAGCGACGACGGTTGCACGATCTATGCGGAACGTCCGCAGACGTGCCGGTCGTACGATTGTCGTGTATTCGCCGCGGCCGGTGTCGAACCGGATCAGCCGCGAATTGCCGAGCGAACTGCGCTCTGGCGATTTACCTACCGCGATACAGCCGCACGCGACCTGCATCGTTCGGTTCTGGCGGCGGGTAGGTTCCTGAGCGCGCATCGTGATGCATTGGAACGGTTCGGCGTGCGCGTGCCGCTGCAGCGGGCGATATCGGCGATCCGTATCGCGCCCCTGTTCGAGCGTTGGTTGGTGCAGCGTCGTACGGACGGCGCGGGGGTATTGGTCGAGGACGCGCTACCGCGTGTTGCGGGTGCGCTTGAGTTAGTCCGTCACACGATCTTCGACCCCGACTTGCCCCAGTAGGCGTCTTTCAGCAGGCGCTTGTAGAGCTTGCCGGTGGGCAGGCGCGGCAGTTCGTCCATGAAGTCGATTTGCTTCGGGCACTTGTAGTGCGCGATGTGTTCGCGTGTGTATTCGAGCAGTTCCTGTTCCAGCTCAGCGTCCGCGGCGATGCCTTGGGCGGGTTGTACGACCGCGCGCACTTCCTCGCCCATCTCCTGATTCGGTGCACCGACCACGGCGACGTCGGCCACTTTGGGGTGCATGATGATCGCGTCTTCGATTTCCTGCGGGTAAATGTTTACGCCCCCGGAGATGATCATGAAGGTCGCACGGTCTGTCAGAAACAGATACCCGTCGTCGTCCACGTAGCCCACGTCGCCGAGCGCGGTCCAGTTGGCGTGCTTTGGATGTTGCGTGTCTTTGGTTTTCGCGTCGTCCTTGTGATACGCAAAGGCCATCTCGGGAAGTTCGAAGTACACGATGCCGGCTTCGCCGTTTGGCAGCTCGTTGCCGTCCTCGTCGCAGATATGAACCACGCCGAGGATCGGCTTGCCGACCGTTCCTGGATGGTCCAGCCACTCCTGTGGCGTGACGTGGGTGAAGCCGTTGATCTCCGTGCCCGCGTAGTACTCGTAGATGATCGGCCCCCACCAGTCGAACATCTGCTGCTTGACTGCCACCGGGCAGGGCGCGGCCGCGTGAATGGCGACGCGGTGCGAACTGAGATCGAACCCGGTGCGTTCTTCTTCCGGCAGTTTCAGCATGCGGGTGAACATGGTCGGTACCCACTGGCTATGGGTCACCTTGAACTTTTCGATTGCGCGCAGTGCTCCGACTTCGTCGAAGCGCGGCATCATCACCACAGTGCCTCCGAGCGACTGGCAGGCAGTACAGAAGCCGATCGGCGCGGAGTGGTACAGCGGCGCGGGTGAAAGGTACACCGTGGTCTCGTCGAACCCCCACAACCCCTTCTGTAGCATCCCTACCGTGCCGGTGTCCTCGTGAATCTTGTTCGCCAACGGCGGGCGGTAGATTCCCTTCGGACGTCCGGTCGTACCGGAGCTGTACAGCATGAATTGACCGGCAGGTTCGTCGGCCAGCTTTTCAGCGGGGTAACCTTCGATCTGCTGTTCGTAGGAGTCGAATCCGGACGCCGTACCGTCCACCATCAGCCACGTGTGACAATTGGGCGCATAGCCGGGAATGTTCACAGCCACGTCTTCGAGTTTGGCCGACGTGATCAACGCCTGCGCTTCGCAGTTGTCGACGATGTAGCCTGCTTCCTCGTCCGTCAGATAGCGGTTGACGGTGGTGAGGTACAGACCGGAACGCAACGCTGCCCACACCACTTCGAAGAAGCGCATGTGGTTTTCCATGAAGATTGCGACGTGGTCGTTGGGTCGCAGTCCTTTCGCCCACAGCAGTTGCGCCAGCTGGTTCGAGCGGTCGTCGAGTTCCTTGAACGAGATTGTCTCTCCGGTCAGTGCGTGAATTACCGCGGGTTTGTCCGGCATGGACTGCGACCAGGTACCTGGATACATGTGTTTCTCCTGTGCGTCGGGTCTGCTCGGTTGAGGGTCAGGAAGTCGGTGGCGTATTGAGGCGCGCGCAGTCGGCCATCAGTCGAATCGCGTCGGCGTCGCCGTTGATCGTCAGACCCGTTACCCCGGTATCCTCCCAATCGCGGAAACGTTTGCGTATTCGCTCGGCGGGACCAACTAACGCACCCTGATCGACGAACTCGTCGGGCACGGCGGCGATGGCTTCGTCCTTGCGTTTGGCCAGATACAGTTCCTGAATGCGCTCGGCGGCGTCGCCGAAACCGCGACGAATCATCATCTCTTTGTGGAAGTTCTTGTTCTTGTGACCCATCCCGCCGACGTAGAGGGCTATCCCCGGTTTCAGCCGGTCCAACGCCGCCTGCACGTCGTCGGTTACCTGAACCTGGGTCATTGCCTGACTTTCGAAGCCGCTGCGTGGCTTTCCACCGCGCTCCAGACCTTCTTCGATCCAGGGTTCGTACAGGTTCGCCGATTCCGGTACGTAGCCGAGGGGCAGCCAGCCGTCTGCGATCTCGGCGGTGAGCTTTACCGTGGCTTCCATGCCCGTGCCCAGGAAAACCGGGATGTCCGGGTTCATGTGAAGAATCGACTTCAACGGCTTGCCGACGCCCATTGCGCCCGGTCCTGCGTACGGCAGCGCGATCTCCCGCCCGTCGTGCACCACCGGTTCTTCCCGGGCCCAGATCTTCTTCATAATCGTTACGTAGTCTTTGATCCGGTAGTAGGGACGGCCCCAGGGCTGTCCGTACCAGCCTTCGACGATCTGCGGGCCGCTTACGCCCAGGCCGCAGATGACGCGGTTGCCTCCGGCCAGCTGATCCAGCGTGGCCATCGCCATTGCGGCGTTGGCGGGCGTCCGCCCGGCGAGTTGCAACACCGCGGTTCCGAGACGAATGCGATCGGTGTGCGCCGCAATGTAGGCGAGCGGCGTGATCGCATCCGAGCCGTATGCTTCGGCGGTCCAGACGGAGTCATAGCCCAACGACTCGGCCAGTTGTACATCGGCCATCGGCAGCGACAGTTGCGCCCCGCTGTAGCCAAGCATGAGTCCTAGCTTCATCCTTCCCCCGCCATTATGTTGTTGTTTGACTGAAGCTTACCGCCAGGTTGGGCCGGATGCGAATCGCGACCGCTGGTCAGGCGGCGTCGTCCTTGAGCGTTTCTGTGCCGTCTACTGCGGCGCGCTCGGCGAGTTGCCGCATCGCCTGATCCGTTGTGAAAAACACGCTCCCGGACAGGTTCTGCAGAAAGTCGGTGGCCTCGAGTTGCGTCATGACTGAACCCTTGATCTCACTCAGGTGCAGCTTGATGCCGAGGCGTTGGAAGCTGTCGTTGACGCGGTGCAGCATTTCCAATCCGGTGGCGTCGATCATGTTGATCGCGCTGCACACGACCAGCAGGTGTTGAGTTTCCGGGCGCCGTTGCACCACCTTCAACAGTTTAGTCTCCACCTGGTTGGCGTTGGCGAAGTAGAGGTTTTCGTCGATCCGCACGGCACACACGTGTTGCAGCGTTTCCACGTCGTAGCGGCGCACCGCGCGAAAATGTTCGGTACCGCCAATCCGTCCGACGAGGGTGATGCGGGGGCGACTCGATTGGCGTATGAAAAATGCGATGGACAAACCTACGCCCGTTAAAAGCCCTGTCTCTACGCCGAAAAAGAGGACCGTGAGCAAGGTTGCAATCTGAGTGTAGGCATCCTCCGAGTAGAATCGCCATTGTTCACGCAGACTGCGGAAGTCGATCAGCTGCACCACCGACACAATGATGATGGCAGCCAGCACCGCTTGCGGTAGTCGCGCTAGCGCCGGCGTAAGGAACATGACCGTAAGCAGCACAATCACAGTGCCCATCATCGTGCTGACCGGGCTGCGCGCGCCGGCCTGATAGTTCACGCTGGAGCGCGAGAAGCTACCGGCAACCGGGTAGGCGCCCGTGAATGCTGCACCAATGTTCGCAGCCCCAAGCGCAATCAGTTCCTGGTGACTGTTGATGCGCGCGCGTTGTCGTGTCGCGAGAGCCGAACCGATGGAAAAACTCTCAACGTACGCAACGAGCGCGACCATTGCAGCGACCGGCGCCAGATCCAGCCAGAGGTCGAGCGCGAAGTAAGGCCGCGCGGGGTCCGGGAGTCCGCCGCGCACCTCACCCACCACAGCCACGCCGTGTGCCACGTCGAGGTCCATTGCAACGACCGCAATACCGGCGGCGAACGCGACGACGACGGGCCCGAGCCTGGCGAATGGGTGTTCGCTCGGAAAATCGGACACGACCAGGCGCACGACGGCAACGGTGATGTAGCGGATCACCGTCAGCGCAACGAGCGCGCAGGCGCCGATGGCCAGCGTCGCGTGATTCCAGGAACCTGCGTTGTCCACAAGACGAAGGATCGTCCCGACCGGATTGTCGTACATGCCGGTCTCGATGCCGGTCAGCGCGCCGAGTTGGCTGATGATGATGACGATCGCGGCGGCATTGACGAAACCGGCGATGACCGGCTGGCTCAGCAGGTTCACCAGGCCGCCCATCTGCGACACGCGCAAGGTCAGAAGCATCAAGCCGCTCTGCAGGCTCAGGATGGTAGCTATCGTGATGGGTTCGACGTTGTGCTTCGGCGCGTATGCACCCACTGCCCCCGCCACCATCAGCGCGGCTACCGCAACCGGCCCCACAACCAGGTGACGCGAGGAACCGAGCAGCGTGTAGACGAGGGTGGGAACCAGGCATGCGTACAAGCCGGTTTGAGGGGGCAGTCCGGCCAGCATCGCGTACGCGACTGCCTGTGGAACCGTGATGATGCCGACGATTGCGCCGGCAACGAGATCGTTGGGAAAGTCTCCGCGCCGGTACTGTTGCACCACTCCGATGATCGGAAGGTAGCTCTGCCAGTTTTTGACGCGTAGTTCGAAAGCCACGACCGTGGACGGTTGGGGGTGACGATGTATTGTAGCCCGCACGCTGTGCGGGACGCAGATTCAGGTCGCAAATACAGTGTACTCACAGTAGCCTCAACGTTCTGCGCTACAGTCGAGGAAGGGGGACTTAATGAAGAGCAGGGCGGCGGTCGCAACGGCGGCGGGTGAATCACTGAGCATCGAAACGGTCGATCTCGAAGGTCCGCGCGATGGCGAGGTGCTGGTGGAGATCAAGGCGACGGGGATCTGCCATACGGATGCCTACACGCTATCAGGGGCTGATCCTGAGGGTTTGTTCCCCGCGATCCTGGGACACGAGGGCGCCGGGGTCGTGGTGGATGTGGGACCAGGCGTCAACTCGCTGACCAAGGGCGATCATGTCATTCCGCTTTACACGCCCGAGTGCCGGCAATGCAAATTCTGTCTGTCCGGTAAGACCAATCTCTGCGGTGCGATTCGTGAAACCCAGGGGCGTGGCGTAATGCCGGACGGCACCAGCCGCTTTTCGCTGGGCGGTGAGCCGTTGCACCACTACATGGGCACGTCGACCTTTTCCAACTACACGGTGGTACCGGAAATTGCGTTGGCGAAGATCCGCGAAGACGCACCGTTCGACAAGGTGTGCTACATCGGCTGCGGTGTTACGACAGGGCTTGGGGCGGTACTGAATACGGCCGGCGTGGAGCCGGGTGCCAACGTTGCGGTGTTCGGGCTCGGCGGCATCGGACTGAATGTGATTCAGGGAGCGCGTATAGCCGGCGCCGACCGCATCATTGGTATCGATCTGAATGATGCCAAGCGACCGCTCGCGGAAAAGTTCGGCATGACCGATTTCATCAATCCGGCGGCCAGCGATGATGTGGTTGCCGCGATTGTCGACATGACGGACGGCGGTGTCGACTACTCGTTTGAGTGCATCGGCAACACGGACGTGATGCGACAGGCGCTCGAGTGCTGCCACAAGGGCTGGGGTGAGAGCGTCATCATCGGCGTGGCTGCTTCCGGAAAAGAGATCAGCACACGGCCATTTCAGCTCGTCACGGGAAGGGTGTGGCGGGGCACCGCATTCGGTGGCGCGCGGGGGCGGACACAGGTTCCGGGAATCGTCGACTGGTACATGGACGGCAAGATCAACATCGACGACCTGATCACGCATACGTTCTCGCTCGATGACATCAACGACGGGTTCGATTTGATGCATGCCGGGGAGAGCATCCGCTCGGTGGTGATCTATGACTGATCGCAACGCCTGGCTGGATCAGGTGCGCGAGGACATCATCGAGCCTGAGCGCCCCATCGTGGATCCGCACCATCACCTTTGGGATCATCCCGACAGTCGTTATCTGCTCGATGAGCTGCTGGCGGACACAGGGTCGGGTCACAATGTCGTTGCCACCGTATTCGTCGAGTGCGCCAGCATGTACCGTGCGGGCGGTCCTGAGCCGATGCGCCCGGTGGGGGAGACGGAGTTCGTGAACGGCATTGCGGCGATGGCTGCGAGCGGCGGCTACGGCGCAACCGAGGTGGCGGCTGGCATCGTCAGTTTTGCCGACCTGACACTGGGTGCGTCGGTGGGCCCGGTGCTGGACGAACACATGCGTCTGAGTCCGCGCTTTCGCGGGATCCGGCATGCGTCCGGCTGGGACGCGAGCGATACGGTACGCAATTCGCACACCAATCCACCGGCAAAGCTGTTACTACAGGACGACTTTCGCGCGGGATTTGCCGAACTGGGGAGTCGCGGCCTGTCGTTCGACGCATGGATGTATCACGCGCAGATACCGGATCTGGTCGATCTTGCCCGGTCGTTTCCGAATACCACCATCGTTTTTGATCACTTCGGCGGTCCGTTGGGGATTGGGCCGTACAAGGGCAAACAGGATGCAATCTTCGACCGCTGGTGTGAGGACGTCCGTCTGCTCGCGGCCTGCGACAATGTGTACGCAAAACTTGGTGGCGCGGTAATGCCGATCAACGGCCATGGCTTTCACAAGCGCCCGCTACCGGCGTCGTCTGACGAGGTGGTGGAGGCCACGGGACGCTACCACACGCACGCGATCGACTGTTTCGGCGCCGAACGCTGCATGTTCGAGAGTAACTTCCCCGTCGACAAAGCCAGCGTGTCCTACGCGGTACTGTGGAATGCGTTCAAAAAGATTGGTGCCCGCTACTCTGCGTCGGAATGTGATGCGCTGTTTTCCGGTGCCGCGCGCAACGCGTACCGACTGAATGGTGCCGGAACGGACGATTGACTGAGCCGCCGCGGCCGTCGGGCCCCGTTTGGCGCGCGTTCGCGCGCTTCGTCGCATTCAAGCCGGTGACGCTGTTTTTCATGCACCTGGCAACCTGGGTCGACGGACCGCTGCTGCGCGCATCGGGCGGTCGCCTGCGGTTGAGCTTTGTCATTCCGGTGGTGCTGTTGCGCTGCACCGGCGCGCGTACAGGACGGACCCGCGATGTGCCGTTGCTGTACGTGCCGGTGAGCGCGGCGTCGGGTGCGTCGTTCGGTTTCGGCGCGGGAACCAAGATCGTGGTGGGTTCAGGCGGTGGTCGTAACCGCGAGCCGGCCTGGTGTACCAATCTGCGCGCCCATCCCCGGGTCGCTTGCCTGGCGCACGGTGCGTGGGTGCCGCATGACGCGCACGAATTGTCCGGCGATGCGCGAACGCGCGCGTGGGCGGAAGCCGTCGAACTCTATCCAAGCTACACGCGGTATCAAGCGCGCGTGGACCGGCAGATTGCGCTGTTCGCGCTGATACCGGTGGAGAGCGGTTGCGGCATCGACGCGGGCGGGTATGCTACCCGTTGACGATTGATCGAGGAGAATCGATGCGCATCATTAGCCGTCTGGTCGTTCCTGTATTGCTGTCCGCGACTGCGGTGCTGGCCTGGGCCGAGGAGGCCTCGCTCGTTTCGCCCGCGCCGATCGGTGCCAAGGTGTATTTCGTTTCGCCCCTCGACGGCGCGATTACCGGCGAGGAGGTGCAGGTTCGGTTCGGTCTCCGGGGTATGGGTGTGGCGCCCGCCGGTGTGGAACATCCGAACACCGGACATCACCATCTGCTGATCGACCACGATGGCGACGTCGACATGACGACGCCGTTGCCGACCTCCGAGCAGGTCGTACACTTCGGCGGCGGTCAGACGGAAACCACCGTGCGCCTGTCGCCGGGAGAGCACACGCTTCAGCTTCTTCTCGGCAATCACCTGCACATACCGCACGACCCTCCGGTCATGTCCGAGCGTATAACCATTGAGGTGCTCGCGGCGGAATGACGCTGGTTGAGCGCGCAGGCAGCGCCGATGGATGACCGGCACTTCCGATCTGTCGTTCGCGCACTAGCGCCGCTGTTCGTGCCGGGCTACTACTGGTAGAACTGCGGGCTTTTCTTCAGACCCTGGGCTAACGCCAGCTCGTGCTCGATCCACAGCGTCGCGTTCAAGGACTCGATCAGCGACTCCACCTTGTCCATGGACGCGAGGGTCTGCTCGGGGTCCACGTTGAATTCGGGCACTCGGCGGAGTTCGCGGCTCTCGGCAAAATGATAGAGATCGCCGGACAGCACAAGCGGCCCGAACTGTTTCAGGTTCAGCAGCAGCACCTGATGCCCGGGAGTGTGGCCCGGTGCCGAGATGATCGCGACGTGTCCGTCGCCGAATACGTCTACGTCGCCGTCAAGAAAGCGTTTCGGCGCGTCCCTCAGTTTGTCATACAGACGCGGATCGAAGATTTCGAGTGGCGAATCCGCAAACGCCGCGTCGTGTTCGGCGCGCTGGATCAGCAGTTCTGCATGGGGGAACAGGTTCGCTGCGCCCACGTGGTCGAAGTGAAAGTGGGAGAAGGCGACGAGGTTGATGTCGAGCGGCGATAGTTCGAGTTCCGCCAGCTGATCGACCAGCGAACGTTCATAGACCATCTTTGCACCGGGTCTTACTTCGATTTCACCTTTGCCCGCCGCAGACAACGGCAGGCCGCCGTCCCACAACAGGCGCCCTTTGCTGTGCTCAATGAGATAGCACGGAACGAACAGCTCGCGAACCGGCGTTTCCGAGTTTTCGAGGCCGAACATAGACACATCGTCCAGCATCAGGCGACCGCAATCCAACACGTACAATTTCAGTGGGGGCGGTGCTTCGGGTTCTCGTTCACAACCCGCTAATCCGGCGAGGAGGGTGACAGCTGCGACGATTCGGGCAACGGTTTCTCTGATCATGTGGGGTCCGTGCGTGAGGTGGCAGGGAGTGTACGCGCCGCGCTGATGCGATGCCAGAAAGCGGGGTACCATGAGCGCGACGTAGAGGTAGGAACGACCATGGCACTGGACGTGATAGGCGCGGGGTTCGGGCGCACCGGAACGCTCTCGCTCAAGCTCGCATTGGAACAACTTGGATACACGAAGTGTTATCACATGCTGGAGGTGGCGGAACATCCGGAGCACGTGTCGATGTGGCGCGACACGGCGCGCGGTGTTATGCCCGATTGGGACCTGCTGTTCGACGGGTACCGCGCTGCGGTGGACTGGCCATCGTGCAACACCTGGGACCGCCAGCTCGAACACTACCCGAACGCCAAAGTGATTCTGTCGCGACGCGACGCAACGCAGTGGTACACGAGCGTGATGAATACGATCTACCCGTCAAGCGTTCAGTGGCGCGAAGAGTTGGGCGAAACGCATCCCCGCGCAGCCCTTGCGTTCGAAGTAATCTGGGATGGCGTGTTCGACGGCCGTATGGACGATGCCGATCACGTGATTGGGGTGTACGAAGCGCACAATCAACGGGTCATCGACGCGGTCCCCGACCACAAGTTGCTGGTGTTCGAACCGTCGGACGGTTGGGAGCCTCTGTGTCGATTTCTGGATGTACCGGTGCCCCAAACACCCTATCCGCGCACGAATACCACCCGGCAATTTCAGGAGCGCATGAAGGCGCGCTGACGTCAGCCCGGCGTGTACCAGATCGGCGAAGTCCAGGCCATTTCGCGGACGGTGTCCGGGTAGGAACCGTCGGTGCACACGGCTGGTCGTTCGTCTGCCGGCAGCCGGGCGCAGTCGTGCGTATGCCACCGCGGCCGGGGCAGTTCGACGACCCGCACGTAGTAGTACGCGTGTTCGGCGGCGTCGAAGGTATCGTCGCTGAATACAGCGCACAGCATGTCGTGACCGTCGGATCCACCCCCCGCCACGGTGCGCACGCTGTTGTGCATCACACCGTTTGCGTCGACCCAACCCTTGATGAGTTCGATTCGATCTAGAGCGCGCAAACCGTTCGGATCACGCGCTGCACTTGCAACGAACGAAGGTCGAGCGCCCGCCTCGGCCGGCGGCAGATCACCGCCCATGGGTACGCCTGCACGGTAACCCTGGGCGGCCAGGTCGCTGGCGTCGCACAACGTCTCGTCGTAGCCGTATCCGGCAAAGAAACGCGGCGCAATGCGTGGACCTGATGTGCCGAACACTTCGCGACGCTGCATCGCCTCGAAGATGGCATCGCGCGAGTTCTCCACGGCCCAGACGCCGGCGAGCCCGCCGGGATTGCCGTCGATGCCGCTCGTCAACAGGCCGGGTTCGAGCCGCTCTGCCGGCGTTGCTTCGTGCGTTACCGCGCCTTGCCAGTTCTCCTCCTGCGCGGCTCCGGGTGTCGCGGTGTGGGTGTCGGTGGCGGCAATAGCGCCGAGTTTGATCGGGTTAGCGCCGGTGCGGATCTGTTCGGAAAGACCCACCAGCAGCCCGGAGCGGTGGTAGTCGGTGGGATCGACGCAACCTGCACCCAACATGCCGTAGGCGCCGACGTCGTCGCCACATTCCGCGGTGACCTCGGTGCGTTCCGAGAGCACGATCTTGCCGTCTTCCAGGGTGCTGACTGCATGTGTTTCGCTACGACCGATGGTGCGTACGGATTCGATGTCGCAGAGTTCGTCGGGCTGGCCGAGGATCGAAGAAAGCCCGTTGATACACTCGGAACTGCCCTTGTGCTGGAAAATTTCCATGATGGGCTCGCGGGCGAGCCGCGTTTGTGCGTACTGCCGATGGTTGGCGAGCGTGGGTTCCAGGCGCATGTAGGGTGCCATTCGGCCGTTCGCCAGGTTCGAGTTGTGCGGAATGGTTATGTACTCACAGCCGTTGGTCTCGTTGCACACGGCGTCGAGTCCTTCCCACAACGCGCTGTCGTACGGAGCATCGACATACGATACCGGCAACTCGGGAACATTGCCGTTGCGGAAGATGACGTTGCGGTGGTAGTTCGACGTGCCCGGCGTGCCGGTGTATTCATACGCAACGAAACTCGTAAACTCGCAGCGTTCCGTGGCGTCGTCCGCCGCGTTGGCCGCCTCCGTCATGCGCTGCCAGGGTGTGGCGGCCCACTCGCGGCACAGCTCGCCGTCGTCCCCGCACACCGCAGGCACCCGTTCGGGATGTTCGGTCGTGATCACTGTGCCGAACATGATCATGCCCTGCCGTTCGCTCACCCGCGTACCCTGGCAGAAGTCGCTGTCGTATCGGGGTGACTCGGGATTGCGACACAGCTCGCGCTCGCCGAGAAATTCGCCGTGGTCGGTTACCGCCAGGAAATCGAGGGGCCGGTCGATCTGAATCGTACCCTCCGGCTTGCCGTTCTCGTCGATTGGGAAAAATGGAATCGCTTCGCCCCGGGCAAAGCGATTGGCGTCGGTGGGTGTGGCGCCGGTGCTGTTCGCGGCGGCGTCGAACGAAAAACTGGTGTGCACGTGCACGTCGCCGAACAGTGGTGTTCGCAATGGATTGTAGTTGCTGCACGGCGCGCGTTCGTTCGTGTAACGCACCATGCGTTGGGGCGGTGCTGCGGACGCCGGGCTGTCGACCACCGGAACATCCTGATCGGGTTCCGGTGCGGTACAACTGGAAAGGAACGCGGCGAGTACCGCAACAAAAGTCGATCGCGCGGCGCGCGAAACGTCGAGCATATCCTTCTCCCCTCGTTTTCGTTCTTATTAAGGACTCGTTGGGTGTTATAGCGGACTCGCTGCATCGATACAACGGTCCGCCCCGAACCAACGTGGCAGGTCCTAACTGCCTTTCACGGCGAGCAGCCGTTGAATGGCTTGCCACTCGTAGCCGGTGTGCAGTTGGTCCGCTTGGGCCAGACGTTCGATCTCCGGTGCGGAAAACCACGCAATCTCCACGAGTTCGAAGTCGTCGAAGTCGTCGATGTCCGTTTCACATTTGGCGGCATAGACCCGGTGCTGCCGGCGATTGTGCATGAAGTCGCCAAGATCGATCAGGCGGTCGAGCTGAATCCTGAGTTCTTCTTCGATCTCGCGCCGGGCGGCCTGGTCTGGGCTTTCACCCCACTCGAGCGCGCCTCCCGGAATCCCCCAGCGGGGTTTCTGGGCGTAGCGGAATCGGTTGTGGATGGCGAGTAGAAAGCTGTCGTTACGATACAGAATACAGCGTGCGGTCTTGTACGCGTTTGTACGGCCGCTGCCCCGCAGTTTCTTCAGCAGCCGGTTGCGTTTGGTATTCAACGGTTAGACTGTTGCCAACAGACGGGTGCGGATTCGGCTTCAACGGTAACGCGCTCGCCGTAGCGCGTCTCGGGATAGTAGTCCCAGATTGCGTGATGTTGCAGCAGGCGGTTGTCCCAGATTACGAGCGTATTCGGACTCCAGTGCACGCGGCAGTGCCAGCGCGGGTTGCTGGCGACGTGATCGCCCAGCATGTTCAGCACCGCGCGGCTTTCCTCCCTCGTGAGACCATCGATCCGGTTCGTAAAACTCCGGTTCACGAACAGGATCGGTTTTGACGTCGTAGGATGGGCGATTACAACCGGATGTTGCGCTCGCGGGTAGTCCTGATCAGGGCGTAGCTGGATGTCGTAGGCAGCCAGGTCCTGACGGCCGTCGTGGGTGGCGGTAAGTGTCGTGAGCCACGTGCGCATTGGTTCGCTGAACGCCATGAACGCTTCGTGCGCATTCGCGAACATGGTATCGCCCCCGAGCGGCGGGTCGGCGACGTACAGCAGGGAAGCGAGTGGTGGAATGACCTCGCAGGAGACGTCGCTGTGCCAACCCTCGCCATTGGAGTAGTTTGAATCCGGTTTCGTGTGCACGGTAAAGATTTCGGGGTCGCCTTTGACCCCCAGAAGACGTTTGCCCGGATGCACGTGCAGCCGCCCGAACGCACGGCCAATGGCCTTGTGCTGGTCGCGCGTCAACGGTTGGTTGCGAAACACCAGCACGCCGTGCGTTGCCAGTGCGTTCTGCAGGAATTGGGTGGATTCCTCCGTCAGGTTGCACAGGTCGAAGTCTTCGATTTCTGCGCCAGTATGGGGAGTAAGCGGCCGAACCTTTGGTGCGTTCATGAACGTGATTTTAGGGTGACGTCTGTTCGGTAGGCATCATATCCGGATCACGCTCAAGCTGCTTCGGTGCGTTGCGTGTGACACTATGTTGCTGCGTAGTTGCTGCGTATCGTTGGGAGGGTAAGGGTGACGATGGCAATTGGGAGGGTAATGCCGCCTGAGCCGGTGGTCGCGCGATGAGTGCGCCCGGGTCTGCTGGCGATCCGCCGGGTATCAAGCTCGGCGGGCGCTACGCGCACTATGTGCTTGCGGTGCTGGTAGTTGTATATGTCTTCAACTTCATCGATCGCAACATTCTGTCGATCCTTGCGGAAGACATCAAAGCGGACCTGGGCGTCACTGACGCACAGATGGGGTTTCTGTATGGCACCGTATTCGCGGTGTTCTATGCGGTGTTTGGTATTCCGCTCGCCCGCTTCGCAGACGTCTGGGTGCGCCGCAGTCTGATTTCGCTCGGCCTGCTGTTCTGGAGTCTGATGACTGCGCTATCGGGTACGGCACGGTCGTTCCCGGCGCTGGCGGCTTACCGAATCGGGGTTGGTATCGGTGAGGCGAGCGCATCGCCGGCGGCGTATTCAATGCTGTCGGACTACTATCCGACCCGGCTGCGCGCGACGGTGCTTGCGATCTATTCGTCCGGTGTATATATCGGCGGCGGCATCGGTCTCTTTCTTGGTGGGTTCATCCTGGAGACCTGGCAGCAGGCGTATCCGGATCCGTCGGCCGCGCCGCTAGGACTGAAGGGCTGGCACGTCGCGTTCATGGCCGTCGGCATACCCGGCATGCTGATGGCCCTGTGGGTCCGGACACTCCGCGAACCGAGGCGCGGGATCAGCGAGGGGATTGTCGCGGACGACCATCCCGCGCCGTTTCGCGTGTTGGCCGACGAACTCGGTGCGATGGTGCCGGGCTTTAACCTCATCGGGCTGCGACGTTCCGGCGGGTCCTTGGGGTGGAATGCGGCCGCGGCGTTGGGGATTGCGTCCGTCGTTGCGCTGATCATCGCGATAACCGGTGATTGGGCGCAGTGGATTGCCCTCGGCACCGGAGCATACGTGACGGTCTCCTGGGCGCAATCGCTCGCGGTCAGGGACCCCGCCACGTTCGCCATGATCTTCCGCTGCCGGGCCATGGTTTACACGATGCTTGCGTTTCCGACCATCAGCTTCGTCACATACGGCGTCGGCTTCTGGACTGCGCCGTTGATTTTGCGTCTGCACGACACCGATCCAGCGCAGGTGGGCATGTACATTGGGTTGGGCAGTGCGCTCGGCGGGCTCATCGGCGTTACGCTCGGCGGTATCTGTGCCGACTGGTTCAAGGCTCGGGTCGCTTCTGGGCGGTTGCTGATCGGTTACTTTGCTGTGTTCGGAACGGTGCCGCTCGTGCTTTGGATGATCTACACCGACAACCTGATGCTTGCGTTCATATTGAATTTTGCCTACCACATCCCCAGCGCCGCCTGGCCGGGTATACCGCCCAGCACCGCGGCGGACCTGGTGATGCCGCGAATGCGCGCCGTTGCCGGTGCGTACTACATCTTGGTTAATACCTTCATTGGCCTTGCCATTGGACCGTATGCCATGGGCAAGCTGTCCGACGTGTTCGCCGCGCGCGGCTACGATGATGCTTCCGCGCTGCAGACCGCCATTGCAGTGTCGCTCGCGATCTTCTTGTTATCACTGGTGTTCCTCACGCTCGCTTGGCGCCATCTTGCGCGCGATGAGGCAACGCGGCTTGATCGTGCGCGCGCGCTCGGCGAGCCGGTGGGGTAAGTTGGACCACCATTTCAGTATCTGCTCTTGCTATTGAGGACTATTGAGGAGGATGAAAGCCATGATGAAACTTCGTCGATCGGTCGCCTTAGTGCTCACGGTGTGTTGCGTAGCCTGTGGTACGACGTCCGCCGACGCACCTGCATCTGCGGATGCGTCCACCGTGTCGCGCGCGCAGTTTGACCAGTGGCTGCAGACGATTTCCAACTGGGGCCGATGGGGCGACGACGATCAGCTCGGGACGTTGAACCTGATTACCCCCGATGTACGCAGGGCGGCGGCGAAACTCGTTCGTACGGGCGAAAGCGTCTCGCTGGCGCTGGAGTTGAATAAAGTCGAAGACCCGCTGAACGCCAATCCCTTCCGACATCAGGTTGAACGCGGCGAGTTCGGCGGGCACCAGGTGGCGGGCGACGACTACGGTGTGAACTACCACGGTTTTGCCCACTCCCACATCGACGGTCTGCCGCACTTCGCGCATGCCGGAAAGATGTACAACGGCGTGCCGTTCGATTCCGTTGCCGAGACCGGCGCGCGCCGATTGGGCATAGAGAACGCGTACCAGGGGGTCGTTACGCGTGGTGTGCTGGTAGATATGCCGGCGTTCAAGGGTGTTCCCTATCTGGAACCCGGCTATGCGATAACGGTAGCGGATCTGGAAGCCTGGGAGAAAGTAAGCGGTGTGAAAGTTGCCAGCGGCGATGTGCTGCTGGTCCGCACCGGCCGTTGGGCGCGTGTGCGGGACAAGGGTCAGTGGAACTTTGTTGAACGTGCAGCCGGTATGCACGCCTCGGTTGCCCTCTGGCTCGCCGAGCGCGACGTAGCTGTGATCGGGTGCGACGGCGTCAGCGACGTGATGCCGTCGGGCGTCGAAGGTCTGGCCAATCCGCTTCACGAGCTGGTGCTCGTAGGCCTCGGCATGCCCATTCTGGACAACCTGGATCTCGACCCTGTGGCGGAGACGGCCGAGCGCCTCGGGCGCGTCACGTTCATGTTCGTGGCTGCGCCGTTACGCGTGCCGGGTGGGACCGGGTCGCCGGTCAACCCGCTGGCGCTGTTTTAGGTGATGTCGTCTTAGGGTCGAGCAGCTACCAGCGATCCATTGCCCATACCGGTACCGACAGCGGCTTGCGCAGGTACAGGCCGCCGCCCAGGTTTGCCAGGTGGGGCGTTAGCCGCTCTCGATACCAGGCGCGCGAGCGCACGAACTGGTCCGGGTCGGTGCGGTCGTGATCGACAATGTCGTCGTCCTCCTTACAAAGGAGTCCCAACAGCAACGCGTTCCGAGATAGCGTGGCCAGGTGACGAAGTGCCCGGTCGCACTCGGCGTTGGCTAGATAACCCAGCACGTCGTTGCAGATCACCAGATCGAACGGCGTACTGCTTTCGAATTCCAATAGCGTCGACTGAATCCAACCGTACCGGCGGCACAGATACTCGCTGACGTCGACCCCCACCAGCGTTGCGTGCGGGAATTCTCGCCCAAACGCGCGCAGCAGGTTTCCTGTACCGCAGCCAATATCCGCGATTCGGTGCACACGGATCCCCAGGTGCCGGAGGTATGCCGATACGAACGCCGCGTGCCGGCGGGCCGCCGCGGGCGTGGTCGCGCGGGTCCGCGGATTCCGGTAATAGCGATCGAAATAGGCCTTGTCGAAACGGGTGCGAACGGATGTCAATGGACTCGTGGCTCCTTAGGGTCTAAGTTCCCGGGTATGGGGGATTGTTATGGACCAGTCAACCTTTTTCACTGACCACTGGCAGGAA
This sequence comes from Candidatus Azotimanducaceae bacterium, assembly GCA_965216695.1. GTDB lineage: Bacteria > Pseudomonadota > Gammaproteobacteria > Pseudomonadales > Azotimanducaceae. Next base: position 3,479,805 of record OZ244212.1, read on the forward strand.
ATCGAACCTGAGCGGAAGGCACGCTACGAACAGATGTTCGTATGGCGTGACGGTCAGAATGCCCTTCTGGAGCCGGCGGGGATTCAGCCGGGCCACGTGGTGCTCGACGTTGGCGCCGGGCCTGGATTTTTTGCGTTGGCACTCGCGGATAAGGTTGGCGCGGGCGGTGTCGTGCATGGTGTCGACATCAACACGACGTTCGTCGACGATTCTAACGAGCGCTCGAAGGGGCGCGAGAACGTCTCGTTTCATGCGGTAACGGATCATCGACTGCCGTTCGATGACGCAACGTTTGACCGGGTCGTCTGCAAAAATGTACTGGAGTACGTGCCGGATCTGGGCGCGTCGCTGGCCGAAGTGCAGCGCGTATTGAAACCCGGCGGCCGCGCGCACGTGATCGACAGCGACTGGGGATTTGTTGTGGTAGAGCCGTGGGGTCCCGAGGTTGTCGCCGAATTCTTCGAGGCCGCCGCGCCTGCCTTTCGCGAGCCGTACGTCGGTCGTAGGGTGCCCGGGGCGCTGGTCGATGCCGGCTTTGCGCGGCCTAGTGTCGCGGTTCAAACCTTTACCGATCAGCAGGGTCAGGGACTGAACGTGCTGACCAACATGGCGTGCTACATCGAAACGTTCGGGTCTATGCCGCGCGAACGCGTGGAACGGCTGCTGGCGGACGCCCGGCAGGCGGTCGACACCGGCAAGTACCTGTTCTGCTTGCCGCAATTTCTGATAACGGGAGAGAAGCCGTGAGTGAGCCGGATCCGGTCGTCGCTGAATTGATCGAGGCCCTTGGCGCCGATGCCGTTCTCACCGGGTCGGCGGTTTCGGAACGTTCCGCAGGCATCTGGCGCAAGGATTCCGTGCAGGCGAAAGCGCTGCTGCGACCGACCAGCACCGAAGAGGTCAGCAAAGCGCTGAGGATCTGCAGCGCGCACCAGCAGAATGTGGTGACGCACGGCGGGCTGACGGGGTTGGTGGAAAGCGCGCTCACAACGCCCGACGACATCGTGCTGTCGGTGGAGCGGATGAATGCGATCGAAGAGATGCACGCGGAGGATCGCACCGCGACCGTTCAGGCGGGCGTGATTCTCGAGGTGCTGCAGGACGCGGCCGAAGACGCGGGCCTGATGTTTCCGCTGGACATCGGCGGCCGCGGCAGCTGTACGATTGGCGGCAACATCGCAACCAATGCGGGCGGCAATCGCGTGCTGCGTTTCGGCATGATGCGGGACATGGTGCTCGGCGTGGAGGCGGTGCTGGCGGACGGCACGATCGTCTCGTCGTTGAACCAGATGATCAAAAACAATGCGGGCTATGACCTGAAGCAGCTGTTCATCGGCAGTGAAGGCACCCTCGGCGTGGTAACCCGTGCGGTGGTGCGGCTGCGCGAACGGCCGCAGGGACAGGCGACGGTGCTCGTCGCGGTGGACGAATTCGCGAAACTGACCCGGCTTCTGAAGTCGCTGGACGCTACGCTCGGTGGTGCGTTGTCGGCATTCGAGGTGATGTGGAACAGTTTCTACCGGTTGGTTACGACGTCGCCGGCGCGATCGCAACCACCGTTGGATCAGGGCTATCCGTACTATGTGCTGATCGAGGCGATGGGTCGTGACGAGGCGGCGGTGGAAGCGGCGCTGGCCGACGCGTTGGAGAAGGAACTGGTTGTAGATGCAGTGATCGCCCAATCGGAAGCGCAAGCCCAACAGCTGTGGGCAATGCGCGACGATGTTGAACAGGCGAACCGGTTTGCGCCGCTGTTCGTATTCGATGTGAGTTTGCGGGTGTCGTGCATGGAGGATTACGTGGATGAGGTTTCCCGACGGCTATTCGCCCGGTATCCGGATGCGCACCTGTTCACGTTCGGACATATGGGCGACGGCAATCTGCACTACGCCGTAAGCGTGGGCGACGGCGCTCCCGAACACCGGCGGGCGGTAGAAGCCTGCATATACGAGCCCCTTGCAGACATTGGGGGGTCGGTGTCTGCGGAGCATGGCGTTGGGCTGGAAAAAAAGCCGTACCTCTCCGTGTCACGTTCCAGCGACGAGATTGCGCTGATGCGTCGCCTAAAACGTGCTTTGGATCCGGCAGGCATTCTCAACCGGAACAAGGTTTTCGACTGGCAGGAGGCGTAACACCCATGGCGGACTGGCACTATCATTCCTTGAGCGATGTCTGCCGTCGGATGAAGAGCGGCGAGCTCAGTGCGCAAACGCTGACGGAACAGACGCTGGAACGCATCCGCGCGTTGGAGCCATCGCTTAGAAGCTTTGCGACCGTTCTCGAAGACCAGGCCTTGGAGACCGCCGAGCGTTGCGATCGGGATCGCGCGGAAGGCCGGCCGCTCGGGCCGCTGCACGGCGTTCCCATCGCGGTGAAGGACCTGCTCAATACCGAGGGGTGTGTAACCGCGAGCGGCACCCGGGTCATGCGTGATTTCGTGCCCGATCACGATGCCACCGTAGTGCGTCGCTTGCGCGCCGCCGGTGCGGTGCTTGTAGGCAAAACCCAACTTACCGAAGGGGCCTTCGCCGCCCATCACCCGGACATCGCACCGCCCGTCAATCCGTGGAATGCGGCCTACTGGCCGGGGGTGTCATCGTCAGGTTCCGGCGTGTCGGTTGCGGCCGGACTCGCCTTTGCATCGCTCGGCACGGATACCGGTGGCAGCATCCGCTTTCCAAGTGCAATGAACGGGTTGGTGGGGATCAAACCCACCTATGGGCGGGTAAGCCGTTTTGGCGCTTTTCCGCTCGGAGAGTCGTTGGACCACATCGGCCCGATGGCCCGAAACGTGGAAGACGCCGCCCGTGTTCTCGGCGTGCTTGCGGGTGAGGATCCGAATGACGCCACCACGCTTGCGGCGCCGGTACCCGCGTATGCACAGGACATCGTGCGGGACCTGCCGAGCATGCGGATTGGCGTGGATTGGCCCTACGTGGGCGAGGGTGTTCAACACGGTGTTGCGGATCTGGTGGAACGTGCGTTGGACGTGTTTCGGGGACTGGGGGCGACGGTGCGGGAAGTCTCGATGCCGGAAGACGTGCGCCGCCTTTCCGATGGTTGGAGCGCTACCTGCGGTGTGGAATGCGCACGCGCCCACGCTCGCTACTATCCCGCGCGGCGCGAAGAATACGGACCCGCGCTGTCGTCGTTGATCGAAACCGGAATGACAGTATCTGCAGACGAGTATCAATCGTTGGAACGGTCGCGGGAACGCTTTCGGGGCGAACTCGACGTGCTGCTCGATACGGTTGACGTTCTCATCGCACCGGCCATGCCTGTGTTGTCACCCACGGTGGACTCGATGGATCGGGCGGTAGCAGACGATGAAGTGCGCGTGGCGTTCGTTCAGTTCACCGCACCGTTCGATTACTCGGGTCATCCTACAATCAGTTTACCGCTCGAGCTCGACGCGGCTGGCGTACCGCAGGGGATACAGTTGATTGGCCGCACGCTCGGTGAGCCGACGCTGGTTCGTGCAGGCAGCGCGTTCGAGGCGGCCGTGGGTTTCGATGTCCGACCGCCGTGCGGGTAGTCGAGTTCTCACGATCGGTCGCGCGGCCGATCGACGATTTCGACAGTGCGTACGCAGCGAGCGTGCATTTGGCCAGTGGCCGCGGCGATGCGCACGTGTACGTGATTCATTTTGGTCCTGATGGGGTGATCGGCGAACACCCGACAGGATTCTGCCAGCTGTTTCTCGTTACCGCCGGAGTTGGCTGGGCCGCTGGTGCAGATGGAAATCGGGTTGCGCTTCTGCCCGGCCAGGGTGCGCGATTCGATCGCGGAGAATTGCACAGTAAGGGTGGTGCCGACGGAACCGTGGCGACAATGGTGCAGATCGATGCGTTCGATTGAGTTTCGACGTATTGGCGGCGCGCTTACGTCAGATCCAGCGGCGCACCTGATCCTTGTACGCCAGGTAGGGTTTCCCGAACTGCTGGTGCATTTTCACCTCTTCGCGGGCGATGAAAAGGAACTGGATGATGAACAGGAACACCGGCAGTACCAGCCAGGGAAGAATGCGGTTCAGCAACAGTGCCACGCCGATCAGTGCGAGCATCATGCCCAGATACATGGGATTGCGCGACAGCTTGAACATACCGTCGGTAACGAAGTGCGATGAATCCGTCAGCGGGATGATGTTGGTGCCCACCTTACTGAATTGACGGCTCGCGACCAATGCGATGGCGATTCCGGCCACGAGCGGTAGTACACCGAGCCATGGAAACGGTTGCGGGAGCAGCGGGTCACCGACGAGCGACAACAGCAGCATCAACAGCAGGCTAGCGACCCAGTAGTGAGGCGGCAGGATCTTCGGTGGTGTATCCATCCGCCGAAGATATCAATCCCGCGGTAGGTGCGCTAGCCTGCCGGGATCACGGTCGAGGAGCGAACGATGTTTCTGGCGATGAACCGGTTTCAGATTGCGAGGGGATTCGAGGACGGCTTCGAACAGGTGTGGCGACAACGGGAGAGCTTTCTGGACGAAGTTCCGGGATTCCGATCGTTTGCGTTGCTGCGGGGTACGTCGAACGACGAGTTCACGTTGTACGCGTCGCACAGTGTCTGGGAATCACGCGCTGCGTTCGATGCGTGGACGGAATCGGATAACTTCCGCAAGGCACATGCGCAAACGAGCGCGCCCAAAGGCACCTACCTCGGTCATCCGAATCTGGAGACGTTCGACGAAGTGTCGCTTTAACTCTCAGAGGCCGCCGTTGGCGCGCGACCAGAAGCGCTTGCGGCAGATCCAGAAGACGATGCCGGCCACGACGAGCGCAGAGCTCAAGTACTTGAGTATGTCGGTAACGGGGTTGAAGAAGGCGTACAGCTCAAATGCCAGCGCCGCTAGGAACACAACCGAATACAGCAACGGGAAAATCGCCGGTTGCCGACGATGAATCGTGAACAGCACGGCGGTGGACAGGAGGATCGCAGCGGTCACGGACGGCACGGCCAGCGCGTAAAGGTTGTCATTCAGGTCGACCGACGCGGGTAGAAAACCCATCAGCGCCACGCCCGTGAGCTCGGTAAGCACCACGCTCACGAGCGCCATCACCACGACCACGGCGCTCATCCATGTCCATTGCCAGGTGGTCATGTCAACGTATTCATGTCAGGGGTGCTCCTTCATTCGAACCTGAACCGACCCTGGTCGATCACAATCTCGTCGCGCTGGTTGGCGGTACGGTACAGCGCTTTGTTGCCGTCGACCCACATTGAGATTGTGAGCGTGTCTCCCGGGATTACCGGCCGCGAGAAACGGCTGCGCATGCTCTTGAAACGGCTGGGATCGCCGTCGCACAGCGTGTGCAGCAAGGCTCTGCCGGTGAAACCGTACGTGCACAGCCCGTGCAGAATCGGCGTGTCGAAGCCGCCCATCTTGGCGAACGCAGGATCCGAATGCAGGGGATTGCGGTCGCCGCTCAAGCGGTACGTCAGCGCCTGATCCTCGCGCGTGGCGTAGGTAACCTGATGGTCTGCGGCCCGCTCGGGAAACGCGACCTTAACGGCGGGACCGCGCTCGCCACCCCAGCCGCCTTCCCCCCGGCAGTACAGACTGCTGAACGTTTTCAACAGCGGTTTGCCCGTTGCGGTATTGGTGGCCGTGGCCTCGAACTCCAGCACACCGGCGTTGCCTTTGTCCCAGACGCCAACCACCTTACCGGTGCTCTCGAGCTCGCCGTCGGGCGGTATCTCGTCGAAGAGTTCGATCCCCTGCTCGCCGTGCACCATCAGCGTGGGATTGAAGGAACCGATCTTGTCCATTGGCACGCCGCCCCCGCCGATGATGACCGCGAACGTGGGCAGCACTTTCTGTGCCGTGTTGGCGGTGTTTTCGGTGGTGAACGCGAGTTCGTCGGTTCCGGCGCCGACGCCTACGGCGTACAACAAGGCGTCTTTGCTCGTCCATCGGCGTTTTACCGGCGTACCTACGGCCCCGGCGGCATCGGGATTGAGCGGCATGTGGAATCCTCCGTTTCGGTGCTGTACGTGTCGTGCGCGGCTACGATAGCCCAAGCACCCGGGTGCTTTCAAAGCGATGGCGCACAGTGGTGCGGGCCTCTATATGCGCAGGTATAGTGGATCGTTCTGGTTTGACGGGGGAGACGTATGACACGCTCGTTGCGGGGACGCGCTGCCGTGGTCGGCGTGGGCGAAACACCGTACTACAAGCGCGGCGAATCGCCGGATGCGGAATTCAAGCTGGCGCTGGATGCGATCGTTACGGCGTGCGAGGACGCGGGTATTGCGCCACGGGACGTCGACGGCTTTGCATCGTACAGCAATGACCGCAGCGATCCGTCCCGGTTGTCCGCGGCGCTCGGGTGCAGAGAACTTCGTTTCGCAAACATGCAGTGGGGTGGCGGCGGTGGCGGTGGCTCGGCTGCACTCGCCAACGCGGCCGCCGCGATTGCAACCGGCCTCGCGGAATGTGTCGTTGTTTTCCGCGCGCTGGCCCAGGGTCAGTTCGGACGCTTCGGGCAGGGGCCGCGCCGTTCGAGCATTGCTGGTGAATTTGCGCATACGATTCCCTACGGTCTGATGTCCCCGGCGCAGATGTTCGCGATGAAGGTGACGCGATTCATGCACGAATACGGCGTGGAGCAGTCGGCGCTTCGTTCGATCGCCCTTGCGAGCTACGCGCACGCGCAGAACAACCCGCGCGCCGTTATGCACGGGCGGCCGCTCGACGAGGCAACCTACGATGCGTCGCGCTGGATCGTGGAGCCCTTTCACCTGTACGACTGTTGTCTGGAGAACGACGGTGCGGCTGCGATGGTGCTTGTTTCGGCCGAGCGCGCGGCCGATTTTTCTCATCCGCCGTGCTACCTGCTCGGTGCGGTTGCCGGATCGCATCACCGCGCGGGTGCGCCGGTACACAACGCGCCGGACTACGCCACGTCCAGTTTCAAAACGCTGGCCCCGCGTCTGTACGAGATGGCTGGTGTGAAACCCGCCGACGTCGACGTTGTGCAGAGCTATGAGAACTTTACCGGAGGCGTGCTGATGAGCCTGGTGGAACACGGATTGTGCGCGGAAGATGAGTGCAATCAGTTTCTGGTCAAGGAAAACCTGATCGCCCCGGGCGGCAGACTGCCGCTCAATACCAGCGGCGGCAACCTGGCGGAATGCTACATGCACGGCCTCGGATTGAACGTGGAAGGCGTACGGCAGATCCGGGGAACGTCGTGTAATCCGGTCGCGGACGTGAATGTGTCCCTGGTTATTTCGGGCCCGATGGTCACACCGGTTAGCGCCTGCATCTTTGGATCGGAGTCGGTGGTATGAGTCAGCACTATCTTGCACCCGGGTTGCCGCAGCCGATCCCGTCGCCCGACGGCCTCGACGAGCCGTTCTGGACCGCGCTTCGCGCGCACCAGCTTAAGCTGCAACGCTGCAACGGTTGTGATCGGTGGCAGTGGGGGCCCGAATGGATCTGCCACCGTTGCCTTGGCGACGAACTTCGCTTCGAGCTGACGGAACCGGTGGGCGTGATCTACAGCTACGAACGCGTGTGGCATCCGGTGCATCCCGCGCTCAAGGAACAGGGGCCGTATCTGGTCGTGCTGGTGGAACTTCCCCAGGCGGACAACGTGCGGCTGGTCGGCAATCTGCTGGGTGACCCGCAACAGGTGGTAAAAATTGGCTCAGCGGTGGAAGCGGTGTTTGAAGATCATAACGATGCGGACCCGCCATTCACGCTGCTCCAATGGAGGACCATGCACGCATGACCGCAATCGAAGGAACCTGTAATGAACGCTTCGCTCCGGTAAGGGAGGCATTCGAGAAAAATTTCGAGAAAGCCGGCGACGTGGGCGCGAGCGTCGCGGTGACGCTCGAGGGCGAGTACGTGGTGGATATGTGGGGTGGTCATAGCGACGCCGCGCAGCGCTCGCCCTGGCAGCAGGACACGATCGTGAATGTGTATTCCACCACCAAGACCATGACGGCGCTTGCGGCGCTGCTGCTTGCGGACCGTGGCGAGATCGACTTTTACGCACCGGTAAAAACGTACTGGCCGGAGTTTGCGCAGAACGGCAAGGATGGTATCGAAGTGCGGCACCTGATGAGCCACACAGCAGGGTTGTCGGGGCTTGCGGAGCGGCTCTCGGGTGACGAACTGTACGATTGGGAGCGGGTGTGTGACGTGCTGGCTCGGCAGGCGCCCTGGTGGGAGCCGGGTACGGCGAGCGGCTACCACGCGATGACGCAGGGGCACTTGATCGGCGAAGTGGTTCGCCGCGTAACCGGTTCTACCCTTGGGCGGTTTTTCCGGGACGAACTCGCTGAACCGTTGGGCGCGGACTTCCACATTGGTGTGCCGGAGGAACACTTCCCCAGGATTGCGGAGCTGATTCCGCCGGAGCGACCGCCGGCCGGAGCGACCGGGGACAAAACGAGCATTGCGGCAAGAACCTTTGCGAGCCCGGCGGTTGATGCGGGTGCAGCGAGTACCGCAGCCTGGCGCAGCGCGGAGATTCCTGCGGGCAATGGCCACGGGAACGCGCGGTCCGTCGTACGCGTACAGTCACTTGTGGCCAACGGCGGCTCGGTGTTCGGAAAAACATTGATGAGCGAAGCGGGTTGCCGGCGTATCTTCGACGAGCAGAGTAACGGCAAAGACCTGGTGCTGGGTGTGCCCATCCGCTTCGGCATGGGCTACGGATTGACCAGCGACCTGCTGCCGATGGGCCCCAACCCGCACATCGCGTATTGGGGTGGCTGGGGTGGGTCCACCGTGGTGGTCGACCTGGATGCGAGGCTATGCGTGTCCTACGTAATGAATCGGATGGAGGGCAACCTGCTCGGCGACCGGCGCGGCTTCTCGCTGTTGCAGGCCGCGTACCGGGCGCTTGCGTGACCTCTCACCCGGGCAGTACTGCGTGCACCACGCCCATGACCGTGTAGAAGATCAACCAGTAGCCGGCATCGATGAAAAAAAGTGCCCGGCCTTTCTGTGAGAAGAGATAGTTCGTGCCGATTGCCGGCACGATGAAGCCGAGCGCAACCCCGAACGCGGTCAGTATCTTCACCGCGACCCCCAGTTCCGTCTCGTAGCTCGCGAACGTGTGCGCGAGCGTCCACGAGGCGAGCAGCGAAAATGCAAACGCGCCGCCGTAGATTACCGGCATGTTGCCCTTGCGAATGTCGTCTTCAGTGAGGCCCACGGCGCCCATCCAACGCTGCCCCATGATCGGCCCGTACCAGATACCGCCAACGATGAAGCCCGATATGGCGGCGCCGAGCACCGCTATCCAGTTGACGTCGAGAAGGTTCATGTGCGGCCTCCTTTCGGATGCGGGGTGGTGTGGAGTGAATAAGGTACCGCTACGGCGCCTCGCTTTCGAGTTGCGCCAGCGCTTCGTCAAATAGCGCTTCTTCCTCAGCCGACACCGTTGGATACTTGAGATCCAGGCTTTCCAGCGTCTCGACAATGATCGAAGCCACGATTGCGCGCATGGTGGGTTTGTCGTCCGCTGGGATCACGTACCAGGGATTCTCGGGCGTATGGGTGTACGCGAGGGTCTCTTGATAGGCGTGCCGGTAGTCGTCCCAGTGGGCGCGTTCGGCCACGTCGCGGGCGCTGAACTTCCAGTGTTTGTCCTTGTTGTACAGCCGCCTCAGCAGACGCTGGCGTTGTTCCTCGTGGGATACGTTCAGAAAAAATTTGCGGATGATCGTGCCATTCGCGTGCAGGTGCGCTTCGGTCGACGTCAGGTCGCGATATCGTGTCTGCCAGAACGACTCGTCCGGTTCTGCATTCGGAATCTTGCGATTCGCGATGATCTCCGGGTGTACGCGAACCACCAGGGTTTCCTCGTACCACGAACGGTTGTGAATGCCGATGCGCCCCCGTTCGGGCATACATTGCCAGTAGCGCCACAGGTAGCTGTGGTCCATCTGCAGATACGTGGGTGCTTTGAAGCCGAATACCTGGAATCCCTGCGGATTGACGCCGCTGGTGACCTTCTTGATGGTGCTGTCCTTTCCGGCGGTGTCCATGCCCTGGAAGATCAGCAGAAGGGCGTAGCGGTCGTCGGCCCACAGTTTCTCCTGCAGATCGTCAAACTCCTCCACGCGTTTCTCCAGCGTGTCCTTGGGATCGTCGAACGCGTCCACGCGGGTGGGATAGCTCTTGATGCTCCGGCCGAGCGTGTAACGGAAATCAGAACTGTCGAATGCCACGATTGGTCTCCAGATACAAAGCAAAGGTGCCGAGCCAATGGCTGCCGGCGTAGGTCGAGTGGGGCAGCGCCGCGAAACCGGCCGCTGCGTGCGTCTCGGCAACCGCATCGCATTGGTTGCGCAGGGCGTTGTGGGGTTCCAGCGCGCGCGCTATGCCGCGAAGCATGAATGCGCGACTCAGGTTCAGCCCGTGCAAGTGCACCAGGTGGCCGTCGTTCGGATCGGCAACGTCAGCGGGCTCGAATGCCTCGAGGAGTGCAGGTAGCTCGGGTAGAGAACCACCGAGCCAGGTATTGAACGGGCCTGCCGCGAGCACGCGACGCATCAGGTCTGCTTCCGCGAGAACCGGCGACAGGAAGTCGTGCCCGGACGGTTCGAACCGCCAGTCGCGATTGCGGTCGTCGCCAAACAATCGCGTGCAATGATTGGCGACGTCGCGGGCCAACGTGCCGTTACCTGTCGTGGTCGCGTAGTCGTGCACCAGGGCGAGTGAGAACGCGGTCTGGTTGTGCGTGCCGCTGCGCACAGGGTAGCGCAGCGCTTCCAACCAGCGGGTGAGCGTTGCCGTAACGTGGTTGGCCAGCGGATTTAGCCGGTTACGCCACTCGGCGGCGAGGGACGCGCCGGGCACATCGTCCGCGCCCCATTCGTGCATCTCGGCCGACAGCTGCAGCAACCATGCGAGGCCGTATGGGCGTTCGAATCCCCGCCGGTTGGGCGCTTGCAGGTAGGCAAGCTCCGCGTCCAGATTCACGGCGGTAAGGGATCGTTCGAGAACATCGCGGGCCCGCGCGGCCAGCGCGTGATTGGGGATCGTGCGTGCGACCCGCGCCAGCGTCCAGTGCCCGTGTACCGCGCTATGCCAGTCGAAACAGCCGTAAAAAGCCGGGTGCAGCGTTTGCGGCGTTGCGGCGTCGGTCTGAGCGTTCAGCACGTGTGCAATTGCGTTCGGGTATTCGCGCTCGACGCACGCAAGCGCGAATTCGGCGGCGCACTGCACGACGGCGTGGCGCACGGAGTGTCAGTCGAACTCCAGGATCGCGCGACCCTGGATGCGGCCTTCCTGCAACGCCGTGGTGGCTTCGTTGATGTCCTCGATCCGGTAACGCTCCGTTACCATCGCGTCCAGCGGCAGCGCGCCGCTCAATTCCCAATCCAGAAAGGTGGGGAAGTCGCGATCCGGGGCGCACGAGCCACCGATGCTGCCGATGAAGTGCTTCTCGTTCAGCAGCACATCCAGCGCATTCAGTTCCACGTTGGTCATGGGTACGCCGACCAGCACCGCAGTTCCGCCATCGCAGACCCCGAAGTGGCCCGCGCGGCACGCCGGTACGATCTGTTCCATGGTTGCTTTGATGCCAATGCAGTCGAACGCGAAATCCACACCAGACACGGGGGTTTGCAGAATCGTGAAGTTGTCCGCACGCGTCGTCATTTCGTGAATCGCCGCAACCGGGTCCTGTTGCGATGCGTTGATGCCGTGCGTTGCGCCGAAACGTTTCGCAAACTCCAGTTTCTGGTCGTCCAGATCCACCGCAATGATCGGATCTGCACCGGCCATCTTCGCCCCGACGACGGCACTCAGTCCGACGCCTCCGACGCCGAACACGGCGACGCTCTGGCCCGGCATCACGTGGGCGGTGTTGATCACCGCGCCGGCGCCCGTCATCACGGCGCACCCGATGATTGCGGTAACGTCTTTCTTGATCCCCGGATCGACCTTCACCACGTACTGCTGATCGGCGAGGGTATGGTCGGCCCACGTGAATACGTTCTCGGATTCAGCCACGCCGTCGCTGACGTCGAGCCGTGCCCGCACCGGCAGCGCCGCGGCGGCTTGGGCGTCGCGTGGTACCCACGTCACCAGAACCGTATCACCCTCGGCAACGTGCGATACGTCGCTGCCCACCTTCAGCACCACACCGGTAGATTCGTGGCCGAGCACCACCGGCGCCTCGCGCGGTCGGTGCATCTGATGCAGCTGGGAATGACACACGCCGGATGCGTACTGTTTCACCACCACCTGGGTTGGCCCAGGGTCCGGAAGGGCGACTTCCTCTACCCGCAGTTCCGCGGTTTCCTTCGGTAACACGACTACGCGCGCCGGTGTGCTCATGTTTCCCTCCTGTATTCGGATGTGCGCATTTGCGCGCTGGATCACGCGAGATTATTGACAGGTTTGGCGTGGCGGGGCAAATGGTGCCGTTGCGCCGCGGTAAAATTGCGCCATGGCGGAAATGTACCGACTGATATTCGCAGCCGAAGTGGCGCCGGACCAGCACGCGGCGGTGGTGAAACGACGGCTGCAGAAAGCGTTGAAGCTGAACGACGAACAGTTGGCGCAGATGTTCGCGGGCACGCCGCTGGTCGTGAAGAAGACGCCGGATCGGGCCGTGGCCGCCAAGTGGCAGGCTGTGTTCAAGTCTGCGGGCGCACGCCTGCGGGTCAAAGTGGAGCAGGCCGCCGAGCCGGACCCCAAGCGCGTTACGCTCAAGGAGCGTGTCGCAGCGCATCAGAAAGCGGCTGTGAAAACGCGCAAAGATGCGCTGCCGGACATTGTCGCGGGCGCTGCGGCGAAACTATGGCGGCTTTTTCCGGTCGGCAGCTTTCTGCTGCAACCCACTGAGCGCCGGGTGGAAGAAGCAACGGAGATCACCCCGGCCGAGTTCGAACTCGCGGATGCGGGCGCAACGCTTGGCGAAGCGCGTGCCCCGGAGCCCGCTCCGAAGGTCGACATCGCCGGCTGGACGCTGGCTGAGGTGGGTGAACGCTTAGGCGTATCTGAGCAAGCGCTCGAGGAACTGTCCCTCGACATCGAATTCGACCTTGCGGACGCGGGCGCTCAACTCGTGGAACCGGCGGCACCGCCCGTGGCGGTGGTAGACATAGATGCGGTCAGCTTCGACGTGGCCGATGTGGGCGCAACAATGGATCAAGCCCCGGAGACCGTTGCACCGCCGCCCCCGGACACGTCGCGTCTGTCGGTGGTATCGGACTGAGCCCTCGGGCTGTCGGCTACTCTACGGTGATGGCCCGGGCCTCGTAACCGGCGCGGGCCATCGCATCCACCACGCGCGTATGCTCGCCGGCGCGCACCAGCGCCACCATCGATCCCCCGCCGCCTCCCCCGGTGAGCTTGGCGCCCAGCGCTCCGTGTGCTCGGGCAATGTGCACCAGTTCTTCCAGTTCCGGTGTGGAGAGCTGCAACGCGTTCAGGTAGCCGTGGCACAGATTCATCAGTTCGCCCAGATCGTCCATGTGTCCCCCCCGCAACGCTTCTTCGCCAGCGTCGGTAAGTGCGGCGATCTGGTCGAACAGGCTTTCGTAGCGCGTTCGATGGCTGAGCCATGCGGTGCGCACGCGCGCAACCGTGTTTGCGGTGAGGCTCTCGCGCCCGGAAAACCCGATCACCAGGTCTACCGGACCGGCGAGCGTGATCTGCGTAAATCGGGGCGTCGATGCGTTCTGATACCGGATCGGTTCGCCGTAGGTTGCAACGGTGTTGTCGATGCCGGACGGCGTGCCGTGTGCCGCCCGTTCGCACTCGAACGCCAGGTCGTTCACCTGGGCATCGTTCAAGTCCAGTCCATAGGCGTGACTCAGCGCTCGGATGATCGCCACCGCCAGCGCTGCGGAACCGCCGAGACCGACGGCCTTCGGAATGTGTGGTATCACCTCGATCGTCATCGCGCGGTCTGCGAGCGCCAGGCGTGCGAGCAGTGTGTTCAGAATGCCGCCAATGCCGTTTTGCGTTTCCGGCTTCAGCCGCTGTTCCAGTCCCCAACGCGGGATCACGATGTGTATGCCGTCGTGTTTGCGCTGCATCACCGAAGCTTCGACGGAACGGGGAATGGGCAGCGCGAGCGCGGGTCGGCCGTAGACCACCGCGTGTTCGCCGAGCAGGATCACCTTGGCGCACGCAGCTTCGCGATGCGCACGGTTGGGATCTACGGTGCGCCGCGCGAGGTTTTTCACGATCTCCTGTGCCTTCCACACTTTGATCTCGCCGCTTTCGATCAACGCTTCCACGACGGTGTCGAAGATCGATTCGGGAACCTGAGCCGTGCTGGCGACGCTGCGGGCATGCAGCGTCATGTGATTTTGCTGAATGCCGTCCGTGGATAGCGCCCGCAACGCAGCGAAGTTCTGGGCCAGACCGACGCAGGCCATCACGCCTGCAAGTTCCGTCGCATTTGGGGAGCCGAGCAGCCGGTGATTGATTCGTACCGAGGTGTTGCTTTCCAGCGAGCCGCCTACGGTTCCGACTTTCATCGGTATGTCGATGGATCCCGTCAGCGCGCCGTGGTCCCCGCGCGTCCATTGGGTCAGAGCACGGTAGTGTCCGTTGCGGGCTGCATAGGCATGGGCGGCAGCTTCGATCGCGCGCCAGTCGTTGCCGGTGGCGAGTGCAACGGCGTCCACGCCGTTCATGATGCCCTTGTTGTGAGTGGCAGCGCGGTACGGGTCGACGAGCGCGAGGTCGTTGGCGAGGATAATGCCGTCGCGCACCTCCTCTCCGGTGTAGCCCTTGCCTTCGAGGTTGTTCACCGGAATCGTTACGTGCGCGCGTGCCAGCGCCCGGTCGGTAAGGTTCGACAGAATGCGCAGAAACACCTTTCCGCCGGTCAACGTTTCAACCAGCGATGCAATGCCTTCGCACATGCCGTTGACGAGGTTGGCCCCCATCGCGTCGCAGGTATCCACCAGCAGGTGTACAACAACCATCGGACGGCCGTCGCTCGGTGATTCGTGAACGTGCACTTCGATGTCGACCGCGCCGCCACCGCGAGCCACCATCTTCGGGTGCAGGCTGTTTGCCAGATCCAGAATCTCGTCACGATGCGCCAGTAGCGTTTCGCGGGCGCGCTTCACATCGCCGACGTTCACCGCCTGCACCTGGCCGATCAGTATGGGTTGGGTGGTGGTCACGTCGAAGCCACCGGACAGCCGTGCCAGTCGGGCGGCCCCGGACAGGCCGGCCACGATGGAGGGTTCCTCGACAACCAGCGGCACGACGTAATCCCGGCCGTTGATTAGAAAATTCAATGCCACGCCCTGCGGTAAACCGAACACGCCCACCACGTTCTCGATCATCTTGTCTGCAGACGACAGCCGTAGCGTGTGTTCTCCGCTGCTCAGATACCGTACGTCCTCGGCGCTCAACAGTCCCTTTTCCTGCAGTGCGGCGATGCGTTCAGCCACGGACATGCGAAAGAAGTTGGGGATACGTGATGACCGCTCGCGGGACTCGCTGCGATCACTTTCAGGATTGTAGTTGGATGCCATGCGGCGCAACCTCCAGGGCTACGGGTTCAACCGACGGGTGGCGGCAGGCTTCTGCGGCAAACGCCTCGATCGACGACGGTTCTTGGGCCAGTGCAATCCCGACGTCTCCGCCGCCGGCACCGCAGGGTTTGTACACTACACCATAGCGTTGTGCCAGTTTGTGCAAAAACCAATGAACTGGCGAGTAGACGCCGATACGCCCGGCCTGATCGAACGCAATGAGCCGGTCGCAATACGTCTGCAGCGCATCGATCGTCGGCGGTGTGGAACAGAGCGTATCACTTGCGTGGGCCAGGCGCGTGAGCGCCGATTGCAGAGCCGGGCGCTCGCCGCGTTCTGCGAGGCGCGATAACAACGTCGTGGTGGTGGCCGCGGTGCCGGTCCAGAAAGTCGTGAACGGGAACGGGCACCCGGGTGGGTATGGCTCGCTGCTGGCCCCGGTACTGTCGATCTGATATCGAAGGACGCCGCCATGAAAACTGGCTGCTACATCAATACCGCTGCCGCGGCCGTGCTGTGCGGCGCGGTGGGCCGCGTAGACCTGGTTGAACGACGGCGCAGTGCCGACATACTCGGCCAGCACCCGATAGAGCGCGGTACAGACCGCAGCGCTGGAACCTAAGCCCAGCTTCTGACCGGTTGTTGGATCGCTGAACGCGGTGGAGTCGAGCGAGAGTCGCACAGCCGACGGAAACTCGGCCTCAGGGAACTGCGTGAGCATATGATGCAGCAACCAACCGCCCGATCCCGGCTCCGGAGCGTGAACCCGCAGGTCGCGCAGGCGCGTAACCAGCTGCGGTTGCGCGAGTCCCGGCGTGTCGATCGCCCAGCCGTCCGCGTCCGCGCGAACGCAGGCTTCTACGCGTGCAAAACGCGAAACGGCCATTACGACCGCGGGCGCGCCCTCCAGCACCGCGTACTCGCCCCAGAGTACGAGTTTGCCGGGGGCGGTCGCTACGTGGCGGCTCATCGGTGCCTGCCGGCCGGCGTATCCGTCGTGTGCGACTCGCTGTCCGCAATAATCCTCGCACCCTCGCCGAGCGCGCTGCGATACATCGACAGCACGCCGGGTACGCTGCCCAGCACGGTTGCAACCCTGTTGGTAACTCCAGGATCGCACACGGCTTTCACCTGAGGGCCCGCATCGATTGTGAAGAACACCTCGACGCCGTCGGCCTGGAGCTTGCGGATGGCTTCGATGCACGCGACGGTCGCCGCATTCCAGTACATGAGCGGAGGTCGGGTAGCGAGCATCAGCGCGTGCATCTGGAGACAGCTTGCCTCGGCGACGTCCGCAAGCTGGGCGAAATCTCGTTGTTCGATGGCCTCGGCGGCCTGATCGTTGGCGGATCGCGTTGCGTGCTGCCAGGCATCGAAATACGGGGACGTCTCGCGACTGAGTGTCATGCCACGAGTCGACGAAATCCGTTTGCGCGACGTGTCCGTAATCGCAACCACGACCTCGAGCGGCCAGTCTGCCGGGCTCGCCAGGCGCTTCGCTGCCCAATCGGGACCGCTCAGCGCCACGAAGCCGGCTTCGATCGACCGTGCCGCCGACGCGGAGCCGCGACGCGCCCATTGCGATCGTTCGGCGACGTTGAGTTTCAGTGAACACAGCGAATCGACTGCGGTAACCAGCGCCGCAAATCCGGACGCCGATGAGGCGATGCCGGCGGCTGTAGGAAAGCTGTTCGTGGAGTTGATGTGCAGTGGCGGAACGTCGTAGCGTTCGCGCAACGCCGTCAGCAGTGCGCGCACTTTAGTGTCTTCTCGGGGCGCACCGTCGAGCACAAACTGGTCTTCGTCTCCAACCGTTACCTGGGTTTGCGTCGATAGCCCGCCGAGCGTGATCGAGATGGAAGGCGTTGCCGGAATGTTGCGGGTGGTATCAGCCTTGCCCCAATACTTCACGAGCGCAATGTTGGGGTGTGCAACCGCCGTTACCACCGCAATCCTTCCGGGCAGGCGATTCAGGCGTATGCGGGGGGCGGTTCGAAGCGGAAGCCCGATGCTTCCAGCGCCCGCGCAACACCAATGGTGATCAGGTCAGCGTATTCCGGACCAACGATCTGTACGCCTATGGGCAGCCCGTCGTCGTTCAGGCCGGTTGGTATGACGGTAGACGGCAGAAACGCAACACCGGTGAGACCCGCCCAGAACACCTGGTCGAAGTAGGGCAGTTCCGCGTTGTCCACCATGATGGTGCGTTCCGAGAACGGGCGGTGGTCGTGTTCGAACGCGGCCGTCGGCATGATCGGCGTAACGAGCACGTCGAACTCTTCGAAGAAGGCGTGCCACTTCCAACGCAAGTGCTGGCGAAGCTCGTCGGCGCCTTTCCAGTCGCGAAACGACGACAGCTGAGCCCGAAACGTCCGCGCCGCTTGGCTCGCGTCGTCTGCGTCGAGGGAGTCCACATACTCCTGCAGACTGTTGTAGTCCTTCTCCGGCATCCGTGCCGCCATCGTCGCCTGCAACAGGTGCTGGTAGGTTTCGTGGGAGTGCTGAGTGTCGAAATCCGGGCGGGCGTCGAATGAGACGTCGGCGCCAGCGTCGGCCAGCGCCCGGGCGACGTTCTCCACACGTTGGCGCACTTCGCCGGCCACGGGACACAACGCATCGTCCAGCCACACCGCCGCTTTCAGTCCGCGCACCCGGTCGCCACCCGTAACGCTGGCAAGCTCCGGAAGATCCAGGCGGTAACCCCGCGCGACGATCGGATCCGGCCCCGCGAGCGTACGGAGCGCGCCGTCCAGATCCTCCGCCGAGCGCGCCAGCGGACCGATTACTGAAATATCCGGGGTGGAACGAATGTCGCCCGGACCGGAATGACCGCGCATCCACAACAGGTTGTGCGTGGGTTTGTGACCGAACACGCCGCAGAAGTGCGCGGGGTTGCGAATCGATCCACCAATGTCCGAGCCGATCTCGAGCGCGCTCAATCCCGCGGCCAATGCCGCCGCCGAGCCGCCCGACGAACCGCCGGGTACCCGCGCGTGGTTGTACGGGTTATTGGTTGTGCCATACACGTCGTTGTAGCTCTGGAAATCGGCGAGCGACAGCGGCACGTTGGTTTTACCAAACACCACGGCACCCGCCTGTTTCAGTCGGGTAACCGATTCAGCGTCTTCGCGTGCGATGTTCTCTCGCCAGTCCGGATTGCCCCAGGTGGTGGGCGTGCCGCTGAGGTTGTACGACTCCTTGATGGTGGTGGGCACGCCGGCAAAACGCCCGTCGCCCGCGCCATTCGAATCGACCGCGCTCGCCTGTTCACGTGCTTGGTCCCGGACGTCTACGATCAGGGCGTTCAACTCCGGATTGATCCGGTCTACGCGTTCCAGATAGTGCTCGAGCGCTTCGGCGGCAGACACGTCGCCCGCGCGGATCAGTTCGGCGATTTTCGTTGCGGACATGAAGGTGATGTCGGTCATCGGTGCTTCCGGGGTGTGACAGGCGAGGTGAAATGACTGTGACTGCAATGGGTGATTTAATCAAGCAGACCAGAACCGGACGCATTGGGGGAAAGAAAGATGAACATCAACAGACAGTGGCTGCTGGCCAAGCGGCCTCACGGCATGGTAACCGAAGACAATTTCGAGTATCGCGAGTCGCCGATTCCGGAGATTGGCGATGGCGAAGTGCTCGTGCGCAACCTGTACTTTTCGTTCGACCCCACCCAGCGCGGTTGGATGGAAGATCGCGAAAGCTATCTGCCGCCCGTTGCGATCGGCGAACCGATGCGTGCGGGCAGCGTGGGTCAGGTGGCGCAATCCAATGACCCGAATTTCGCGGTGGGCGATCTGGTTCAGACCACCGGCGGCTGGCAGGACTTTTTGGTGGTTCAGTCCGCCACCGGCGGCATCGGCGGACTCAATAAGCTCCCCGACGGCGTTGCGCCGGAGATGGCGCTGTCGGTTCTGGGTGTAACCGGGCTGACGGCATACTGGGGCCTTCTGGATCTCGGTCAGCCGAAAGCGGGCGAAACCGTGCTGGTGTCGGGCGCGGCGGGCGCCACGGGATCCGTGGCCGGACAGATCGCCCGTATCAAGGGCGCACGCGTCGTGGGCATTGCGGGTGGACCCGACAAGTGTGCGTGGCTGAAGGAGGAAGCGCGTTTCGATGATGCGATCGACTACAAGAACGAGGACGTGGCAGCGCGGATCGCCGAGGCCTGTCCGAACCGCGTCGACGTGTTTTTCGACAATGTAGGTGGTTCGATTCTCGAGGCCGCGCTGGATCAGATCAACATGCACGCCCGCGTCGTGCTCTGCGGTGGCATTTCCGCGTACAACGCAACCGAGCCCGTGCCCGGCCCGGTCAATCTGATGAACCTGGTGATCATGCGCGCGCGCATGGAAGGGTTCATTGTGATTGACTATATGGACCGCACACACATTGCGGTGCCGGAACTGCTCGGGTGGATACAGAGCGGGGAGCTCAAGTACCAGGTGGACGTGCAGGAAGGATTCGAAAACATTCCCGCGACGCTGAACCGGCTTTTCACCGGTAAGAACCTGGGTAAACAGTTGTTGAAACTCGACGATCCGCAGTGAGCGGTGGCTGATCCGACGTTGGACCCGGACGCGGCGACCGAGAGGCTGCGGACGCTGGCCGGGGAAGGCGCGTTCGAGCGCGGGCGCCGACTGTTCGAATCGGAATGTGTGGTTCACCTGGAAGCGGGAGCACGCAAAACGGTTGCCACGGTGCGCGACGGTGAGCTGTGGAACGTAACGGTGCGCCGCACGCGCCGCGTGTTCGAAGGCAGTTGCAACTGTGCCGACTCTGACGGTTTCGATTTCTGCGCGCACTGTGTTGCCGTAGCACTCGCTGCGCAACGTCGCGAACAGGAGTTGGCCGAGCTTTCGAACAAGGGCGGCGACGAACGCGTGAGCGCGTTTCTGTCGCAGCAGTCGGCGACGCAGCTGGTGGAGTGGCTGCTGCAGGCGGCGGAACATGACGAAACGCTGAAGGCAGACCTGGCGCTTCGCGCCGACCTGGCGGCTGGTGATGTGTCTTTGCGCAAGCTCAAGAGCCAGATCACGAAGGCGATGCCGCTCCGGGACGTTTGGAAGTATGCCCAGGTGCGCCGGTACTTTGCCGGTGCAACGGCGGCGGTCGATCGGATTCTTTCTATTGCAGGCGACATTCCCGCAAAAGACCTGCTTGCGCTGGCGGAGCATGGTCTGGACCGCTACTGCCGCATTCTGGAGCGGGTGGATGATTCCGGCGGATTCCGCGAAGGGCTGCGTTTCTCGTTGCTCGACCTGTACAAGAGGGCGCTGGGTCGACAGGACTGGCCCGTGGAAGACGTGGCGCGTCATCTGCTGCGTCGAATACTGAACGATCCTCTCGATCTGTTCGGTGCATCCAGCGTAGACGCGTTTGCAGACGCGTTGACCGACGACGGTGTGGAGGCGTTCTACCGGCTCGCGCAACAGCTATGGGACACGCTGCCGGCGTTGACCCAGGGCGCGAGCTTCGATGAGAGATTGCCATACCTGCACGTGCAGAGTCTGCTGCAACGGCGGGCCGAGGGAGAAGACGATGTGCCGGCTCAGATCGCGCTGCTCGCCAAGACCTGCACCGATACATCGGATTGTCTGAAGCTTGCCCGATTGCATCTGCAAAGCGGAGACATCGAGAACGCATCGCGAATGCTCGATCAAGCGGAAGCATGGAACCGGTTCCCGCGATCCGGACCGCAGATTCAGTCAGTGCGTGTCGATCTTCTCTGCGCGCAGCAAGCGTGGGCGGAAGCTGCGCGTTTGCAGATGTCGCTGGTGTCTGAAGAGCCGAGTTTGGCGGGTGCTGAGCGGTTGCTGGATATAGCGTCGCAGGCGGACATTCGACGCACGACGCGTGCTGAGCTCGAGTCTGTGCTGAAAGCACGAACAGAACGGGGAAACCCGTGGCAGAGGGGAACTGCTGCGTGGGTACTCGCCAATGTGTATAGGCATGAAGGTGATCTGGACAATGCGTTCACGCTTTTGGTGGATATCGTAAACAGCGAAGAGCAGTTGATCGATGCAATCGAGTGGTTCGACGCCGAGCCTCAGAAAGCTACCGAGCTGGCCGAGCGTGCCGCGGAACTGTTGATCTCACACAAGCAACGGTCTTACTACAAACGGGCTGTTAGGGTGCTTCTGCAGACGAAACAGTACTACGACGCGGTGAGCGCTGGCGCGTTTGCTGAGGGCGTACAACGGTTGGCCGCGCGCCACGCGGCGAAACGATCGCTGGTGGCGATGCTCGAAGAAGTGGCTTCCGGGTGAACGAAATATCAATTAGAAAGCTGGGTTTCCGTGATATACTGTACGTATATACAGTATTAAAATTGGAGCCTGACTATGACCACAGACATTCACCAGTTTGTGCCAATCGACAACCTCGAGGCCGATCTGCTCGACGCGCTTGCGGCCGTCTCACAATCTGAACAACGCTTTCTAAAGCTGCTGCGCGAGTTCGACTGGCGCCAGGGTTGGAAAGCGTACGGCAACGCGGATTGCGCGGGCTGGCTTGCGTGGCGGTGCAAGATCTCGCGCGGTACTGCGGTTGAAAAGGTTCGCGTCGCAAAAGCGCTTTGGGTACTACCGTGCATTGATGCGGCGTTTGCTGAGGGCCAGCTCACCTACTCTCAGGTGCGTGCAGTTACACGCGTGGCAAGCGCGACCAATGAATCGCATTTGTTGGACTTTGCGTTGGGCTCGACGGCCGACCAGCTGGAACAGTATTGCAGCCGGCTGCGCAATGGCGATCCGCAGGAATCGGACTCTCTGGCGCGCCGCCAACGGGAGCGGCGATCGCTGACCCGATACGTGAGGTCGGACGGGTCGGGGACGCTTACCGTGGATCTTCCCGCGGCGGAACTGCAGCTGGTGTTGTGTGCGCTGGAGAAGATGGCGTCGGCGCTACCCGACGATTCCGAACGATCCTTGTTTGCCAAAGGTGCGGACGCGCTGGTGGCCATGGCGCAGGCTCAATTGGGCGGCGCAGGTGAAGGCGCGTCAAACGGCAGCGCCGGGTACGAAGTGCTGGTGCACGTGGATGCCTCGGCATTGTCAGCCAGTTCCAAGCCTTCCGCGGAAGGCGGGTGTTCGGATCTACCGGTTACGGTCGTCAAACGTCTGTGTTGCGACGGCGCCGTTCGCGCGCTGGTTGAGGACGAGCAGCACAACCCAATTGATGTGGGACGACGACAGCGTACGGTTTCCACCGCTTTGAAACGTGCGCTGCAGGCCCGGGACGGGTTCTGCCGCTTTCCCGGGTGCCATCACAAGCGGTACATCGATGCGCATCACATCCGGCATTGGGCCGATGGAGGTGAAACGAACCTGGACAACCTGATACTGCTGTGCAGCCACCATCACGCGCTCGTGCACGAAGGCGGATACTCGATCCAGCGCTGGCATGACGGTTCGCTGTACTTCAAGCGCCCCGATGGCCGACCGCTTACAGCTCGACTTTCAGCGGAAAGTCGGCGGGCGTCCGTTGTGTAGCTACCACCCTTTAGCGATTGGCTTCCGGCAAGCCGATCGCGCCGGATTCGTTGAGTTTTTCCAGGGCTTCAGGGCTGTATCCGACTGATCCGAGTACGTCACGCGTGTGCTCACCCAGCGTTGCAGCGCGATCGCGTATGCGCGTGGGGGTCCGTGAGAATTTGGCCGCCGGGCCGGTCAGGGGTGCTTCACTGCCGTCAGAGAGCGTTACCGTTTGCAGCATGTCGCGGGAGTGCACGTGCCGTTCTTGCGCAGCTTCCGCAAAGCTGTTGACGCGCGTTGCCGGTAACCCGGCGTCGGCGAATGCGTTGACTACATCGACAACCGACCGAGTGCCACAGAAGTCCGCCATAACCGCGTTCAACTCGTCGCGCGCACCGATGCGCTGAGCCCCGGTCATCTCCGCGAGGTCCGGACGATCCAGTAGTCCGTTGCAGAGCGTCTGCCAGTGCGTGTCCAGCAGCACGCCTGCGAACACGTAGCCGTCGGTGCACTGGTACCGGTCGACCGGTACGGCTATGGAAAACTGGTTGCCCATGCGTTCGAGTGGCATGTTGAGGGCACCTGACGTGAGGTAACCGTTGCTCTGGAACATGACGGCGTCCACGAGGGCAACGTCTACGTGTTGGCCTTCCCCGGTTCGATCCCGGTGGCGCAGTGCCGCCAACGCACCGAGGGCGCCGTGCAGTCCGCCGAGGTCGTCGCCGAAATAGGTCGGCGCTTTGGTTGGCCCAAGCTCCGGTTCGCCATTCAACGACGACCATCCGCTATAGTGCTGCGCAACCGGGTCGTAACCAACGCGGTCGCTGTATGTGCCGAACTGGCCGAAACCGCTTACCGACACGTACACAATGTCCGGCTTTACCGCCTTCACGTCCGCGTAGCCGACGCCCCACTTAGCGAGGGTTCCGGGCCGGAAGTTTTCCACGACAACGTCTGCGCTCCTGCAGAGCTGAAGAAACACGTCGCGCCCTTCTGCATGCTGCAGATTGATGCACACGTTGCGCTTGTTGCGGTTGACCGTTTCGTGCGGCACGGTCAGATTCGAGTTCGGCAGTGCCGGCGGCAGACGTCTGCCGACTTCGCCATCAGGATGTTCCACCTTGATTACGTCAGCGCCGAGATCGGCAAGTACGCAGCCGGCCATGGGCCCAGCCCATGTGGTAGTGGCTTCTACAACGGTGACGCCCGCCAGCGGTCCCGGGAGGTCGGAGCGTGCGTCGGCATAGAAATCACTTCGTTCCATGGTGGCTGGCCTTGTCGTCAGGGTAGAAAGATTGTGGAACCGCTGGTTGCCCGGCTCTCGAGCGCCTTGTGTGCTTCCACGGCGTCCGCAAGCGCGAAGCGCTGATTGACATGAATCTGCACGGCGCCGGATCGTACTACGCTAAAAAGTTCATGGGCCATCGCCTGCAGCTCCCTGGGGTCACTACTGTAGTGGGCAAGCGATGGTCGCGTGAAAAACAGTGAGCCACGGTGCTGCAGATCATGTGGTTCAACCGCCGGTGCATTCCCAGATGCGTTGCCATAACTCACGAACATGCCACGCGGCGCGAGCGCATCCAGGCTCTGTTGGTAGGTGGCCTTGCCGACTCCGTCGTAGACAACCTGAACGCCGCGCCCATCGGTAAACTCCTTCACGCGCTCCACCACGTTTTCCGATTCGTACACGATGGTGTGGTGCGCGCCGTTCGCGCTAGCCAGCTCCGCCTTTTCCGTTGTGCCGGCCGTGCCGATCACGGTAGCGCCCAGCTGTGTTGCCCACTGACACAGTATGAGCCCCATCCCGCCAGCGGCGGCATGAATAAGCACCGTGTCGTTGGGCGAAACCGCATACGTTCGCGTTAGGAGATAGCAGGCGGTTAACCCCTTTAAGGTGGACGCCGCGGCGGTTTCGTCGGTGATTGCGTCGGGGATGCGGATGAGCTGCGTTTCCGGCAGCACGTTGTGTGTGGCGTAGCTTCCCAGTCCACCGGCATAGCAAACTCGGTCTCCGGGCTTCAGCGACACCACTCCGTCTCCTACAGCATCGACAACGCCGGCGCCTTCCACGCCGATGCGCGATGGAACGGGCAGCTTATAAAGCCCGCTGCGATGATAGGTGTCTATATAGTTGAGGCCGATTGCGGTGTGGCGGACCCGAACCTTGCCTGCAGATGGCGCAGGCGGTTCTTCGTCCTCCCACTGCATAACTTCCGGCGGACCCTGTTCGTGGATTCGATACAAGCCGGTCACTGAATGTCGCCCCCCTTCGAATCGCGCATTGCCGCTACAGTTTGTTGCATGCGGTCCCACTGTGTAAACAGAAAAGCCTGGCGATCGGGATCTGTCGACGGGATTGCTCCGTATGGGACCCTCCAGAAATGGATTCGAATTTGAGCACCCTGCCAGCTGCCATCCACAAGCGACTGGAATCGCGCGGCGGGCTCGAAGCCTGTATGAGCGCAGAAGAGTAGATCCCTTTCGGGGTTACCCGCCAACAACGCGAGCGTTCCGCCGAGGCGGGGCGGTAGCAGATCGGGCCAACGCTCCAGCTGCGAGCGCATCACCGGGTCGTTGGTTCTGGTGTAAATGCGATGATGTTTCTCTGCGGTCCAGCGCGTTCCTTCCGGGTAGATCAGAACCGCTTCATCGTTCCCGATGTGTCGCGCAAGCGACTGAATGGCTCGGGTCGCGACCTCCGTATCCGCACCGCGACGATCAACGAAGTAGTTGGGCAGGCGGTGCCCCACGATGTCTAAGCAGGGATCCCAGAGCAACTCCTTTTTCAACACGTAGCGCAACCGTACCCGCCGCGGCACGGCGTAGAAGGCCATTGGAATGACCGTGTCAGCCATGCTGGTGTGTCTGGGCAGAACATGCGCCGCGGATCCCTCAAGTGCGTCCTGGCCCGATATCTCGAAACGCAAAGCGAAGATACGTTCGGCCAAACGGGTTAGGCGGATCACCCACCAGCACTGAAGCTCGTAATTATCCTGGAGAAATGCATGCGCGGACGCGCGTCGTCCGATTGGAATATGTTTCATCCAGATAAAACCTGAAATCAATATTCCGGCCGTTTCACACCACAGATAACCGACAAAAAAACTCAATGCGCGCGGTGCGCCCCGCCAGGATTTCCACCGGGCAGCCACCAGGGCGACCGCGCCGATAATAGGAAACAGCAGGGTAAGCAGTAGCGTTGCCGCTATGTATGTGGGAATGGAGACGAGGCGCCTAAGGATCATGCGTGGTGTAGTACCTGCGGAACCAGATAAATCCAGCGATGCCCAGCAATGCGTTACTGGTAGCGGTTGCGATGAAGATACCCGAGTAGCCGAATGCCCGGTCGAGCAAGAGTGCGAGTGGCACGTACACAATAAACATGCGGGTGAAAGATAGCATTGTGGACGGCAACGGCTTCCCAAGTGCATTGAACGACGCAGAAGACATCATGAGCACGCCCCACAATCCATAGCTCCACGGCACGATCATCAGGTACGCCGTTGCAACGTGAACCACATCCTGGCTCTGGTCGATCCATCCGGCAGCGATGCGACCGAAAAGTAGACAAAGCACAGCTCCAAACAGTCCCCACGCTATGCAAAAAACATAGGTAACGAACATGCCGCGGTCGACCCTGTCGACCCGCTTCGCACCCCAGTTCTGCCCAACGAACGGCCCGATGCTGGATGAAAGCGCGAACAACAGCATCACACATACGGCTTCAATGCGCGTAGCAACACCGAATCCCGCGACAACAACTTCGCCATGAGACGCTAGCATGCGGGTGATTATTGCGGCGGTAACGGGGCCGATCATCTGCGTGAGCATTGCCGGAATTCCGATATGCAGAATCTTTCGGCAGCTGCCCCATATTCCCCGAAACGGACTAAGCAGTGAGATAAACTCCCGTTGATAGACGTAGTACAGGAGCACTCCGGACGTGAAGATTCGGGCGACGGCTGCGGCAGCTGCCGCACCCGCCAGCTCCATCCGCGGAAACCCAAACCAGCCGAAAATGAGAATCGGATCGAGTACCAGCGTAAGCAGCGCGCCGAATGTCATAACGTAACCCGGCACGGTCGCATGGCCATTCGCACGAGCCACACCGGCGGCAACCATGGTGATTGTGAACAGGAGGGCCGACGGCAGATAGATGTCCAGATAGGAATGAATCAACGGTAAAAGCGACTCACCGGCACCGAGTTGCCGGAACAGCGGATCGATGCTGAGCCATCCAACCACGGTGAGCACCAACATCGTAGAAAACACGAGAATCAGGCTATGTGTACTGAGCGCGCGCGCATCCCCCTGCGAACCGCTCCCCACCCCGCGCGCCACCACCGACGATGTTCCGATGTTGATCCCCAGAGCAACACTGCTGAGTAGCATGGTTAGTGGGAAAGTGAACGTGATGGCGGCTACGTGGGCTGTTCCTAGTCTGCCGATGAATCCAAGTTCTAGAATTTGAACGAGAATG
This sequence comes from Candidatus Azotimanducaceae bacterium, assembly GCA_965216695.1. Lineage (GTDB taxonomy): Bacteria > Pseudomonadota > Gammaproteobacteria > Pseudomonadales > Azotimanducaceae. The sequence continues at coordinate 3,507,240 of OZ244212.1, forward strand.
GTGCTCGATATGCCGAGGACCATGGGCGCGGTAAGTTTGAATAGGGCGCGTGGGACGCGGCCGTGGGTTAGGGTGGGCAAGTGCTGATCCGGCGTAGGTGTGTATGGATTTGTTTAACGACCCAAAATAGACTTTACCGCACATCGATCGGAATGACGGCAGCCGCTTATGCTGCACTCAGGGCCCGGTTGGGTAAAGCGCTACCGCGAAGGTGTTGTTGATAGCTACAGATACCTGCGCCCCAACTTGTTTTTCATTGCAGTTTTCGGAGCGGTCTCCCACCCCGCATATTATCTGTATGTCGGCTACACAGATGTGGGAGAGTTTGATTCGCCCGTTATGCGACTAGTTGCTGTGCTTGCAATTGTCCCACTGATATTCTTTCGGCGCTTAGAAAAGGCAGGCTGGGGCGATGCGATGCCTTTCCTCTGCGTTGTTGCGATTGGAATTGCACTTCCGTTCTACTTTACGTTCGAGCTGTTGATTCATGCCGCATTCGACTCAGATCCGCGTAGAATTCACATATGGCAATTACAGCATGCTTTCTCACTAACTGCGTTGGTGCTTTGTATATACGATCGTAGGGTGATGCTAAGTGTACTTCTCCTTGCTACGCTATCAGCGTTTGCGATTTTTAGCATAGATCATGCCTCTGCGATCTTTGGGAATGGACTAGTTACTCACTACTATCGGCTTATTCCCTTCTTCGGTTTCGTTGTTTTTGCGGGTATGTACTTTAATAGAAGCCGTGAGGTCTACGAGCAGGAAAAGCTTGGAGTGGCGAAATCTATCGGCAGTGCGATAGCTCATGAGTTGCGAACACCGCTGTTCGCGATCAATGCAAAGTCACAAGGAGTGCGCGCCCACTTGAGTACCTTGGTAGACACGTATGTTGCGAGTACAAGTTCAACATCGCCCGGATACATTGGGGAGCGTAAACTAGCATTGCTTAGCTCTGCAATGGACGACATCTCTAAAGATGTTGTGTACGCAAACTCGTTTATTGACATGTTGTTAATAAGCTCAAGGTCGGTCGATCGGAGCTTTATGGAGAGCGAGGATTGTTTGGCCTCAGACGTCGTAGAAGATGCGGTCAGCCGGTTCCCGTATGCGAACGATCATGAACGTGACCTGGTTAATATTGATATATTGACAGACTTCACTATTAGCGCACCGAAACTAATAGTTGTACACGTCGTGATGAACCTGTTAAAGAACGCGATTTATCATGTGCAGGCGGCGAGAAAGGGAGTCGTAGTCGTAAGAGTAGACGAACGCTATATTGTGGTGCGTGACACGGGGCCGGGTATTGACCCGAAACTACAAGGTCGAATATTCGAACAGTTTTTTACGACGCTTAAGATCGATCAAGGTTCGGGTATCGGACTCAGCTTCTGCCTTCAAGCGGTGAAAAATCTCGGCGGAAACATTACCTGTCGATCAGTGTTTGGTGAGTATACCGAGATGTGGGTTAAGTTTCCTAGGCGGATTAAGTTGAGATGAGTTTGATGAGAAGGATGGCGTAAACGGTGCAATGGCTCGACAACATCATTATCTGGCTTTTCCCGACTACGTTGGTTGAAGGTACGCCTTGGAGAGCGATGTGGAAAGAGAAGGAGCATGAGAATTTTGTTTCCGTATCTCGCGTGTTTTTTCCGCTCGTATCGGTTGCTTACATGTTGCACTATTTTTTCTACGACCTACCGAATGGTCTTGAACCGGCCGAACATTGGTTACGGTTTCGAGCGTTCATGGTGGTTGCTACGCTCGGTACTGGTCTCTTCTACTGGTCTCGGTGGTCGGACAAGTCGTTGTACAAGATTCCGGCGCTGATATGTTGCTGGGTAGTGTGTCAATCACAAGCGTATGTTGCCCTCTGGCACGGTATGGAGTCTTGGGTTTTTTGTTATCTGCTGATCGTTATGTCAGTGCTCACATTACGTCTTTCAGCATTGAAGAGCACATTGTTCGCACTAGGTGCTGCCCTCACGCAGGCACCAATCCTTGTCGAAGCTGGTACACCGATTACATCCATATTCACGGGAACTCTCGTTTCCGTAGTAGTCTGTGTTGTGGCGAGAATTCCGTATGCGACAGATGTGCGAACGTTCCTCCTCCAGAATGAGAATATTGCAACCCAAAAGCGACTGATAGAGCTAAACATGGAGTTCGCCGACCGGCTTCGATCATTTATTCCGCGAAAGATTGCTGAGCGTTTAGACGAAGCTGTTCAGAAGGAAAGGATGTCAATAATTGAAGCTTCGATTGAAGTGATGTCTCCGCGGAAACGAACTGTAACTTGTTTGTTCAGTGATATCAGAGGTTATACGCGAGAATCGAAAGATCTTGACGAGTTCGTCTCAAGGGGGGTCCTTCCAGAGGTAAAAGCGTGCTCCAATGCTGTTGAAGATTTTGGGGGCATTCCGCGTAAAGTTGGTGATCTAATATTTGCGTACTTCGATGAGCGTGAGATTGCGCAAAACGTTATATCTGCGCTCTGCGCGGCGATTCAGATATCGCGCAGTAATATGGATATCAATACTACGCTGGAAGGTGTCCAGATTCGTCGATACGTACTTATATCGACTGGAGATGCCATTGTAGGAAATCTTGGTGGATTAGATTCGTCGATCGAGATCACAGCGCTGGGTCCACCTGTTAACTTCTTGAGCCGATTAGACGAGGCGACCAAGAGCCACAATCTATCTAGTCAGATTCACCCTGGCGATATTCTCGTCTGTGCGGAAACGCATCGGGTTCTCAGAGGGCTGTCCGATCAACTAGAGTGGACCCGTATCGATTTCGGTAGTGTGGAGGTGAAGCTCAGAGATTTTCAGGATGTTGATTCTGTATATGCGATAAGACCTTCCGATCGAAACTACGATGTGATTATGAACCTCAGTGTAGGCAGGGCGGAGGCGATTGCTGGTGGAGAGCAGGACGTTGTTGCGTGAGAAGTATCCCTCAACCGCTGCTGCTACCGTTCACGCGGATGTCTGGCCGATTGACATCAGGAACAGTGACCATGTAGTCGGACGGATAAGAAAGCGTAGCCATGTAGACGGCGAGTTTCGAGAAGCGCAAGTGTGGCGGTTAAGTCCTCTAGGAGTCGAAGTACTGCATCCAAAGATTGGCACCTATGAAAAGGGAGATCCGATTGATCTCCAGATTGTACTTGGTGGAAGACGTTCAGCATTTTCTGGACTGGTTGTGGATGAGGTCGTTAGTACTGAAGGAGAGCGGATTCTCGGCATTCGCCTCTCGGCGCCATCGTTGGGCAGAACGGGCGAGGAGGAGCGAAGAAGCGGCACGCGATGGCTTTGCAGTGAGCAGTTTTACCCTACTTGTGTCGCTGCTACGCCCGCAAGATTCGATGACTTTGCATACTTCCGCGTGCGTGATGTTGCGCCCGAAGGGCTGCAGTTGGAGTGTAGCTTACGGAACAAGTTTCTGATTCCTGGTATGAGGTTTGTCATGACCACGGTCTTCCCGATGGGAAATGTGGTGCAGGTGCCAGTGGAGGTCAAGAGGCTGTCAGTTACGTCTAGGTCAGGGCGCGACAGACTGATCGTTGGTGTGAACGTAGTAAAGCATTCAAAACTTTCTCGGCGAGCTTTTGGTCAGTATGTTATCCAGTTTGCATCTAACGTCGAGAATCTCGATCAGCTGCGAACTGCGGGTATGGCACCGGATTCAGTAGCGATTGGTGTGGATTTCTATAATTTGAAGACGGAGTCGGATTATCGGGAGGTATTGGAGCTTCGTTATAGAGCGCATAAGTATGACGGGAACGTTGCTAGTGGGGTGAGCGTTCAACATATGGGGGATATCCACGACGCTCGCTCGCGAATTGTTGTTGGTAGATACGGCGATAGAATTGTTGCGACGGCTCGGATAGTGTTCAGCGACCACGATCAGCCTATGGAGCACGAGGAGCATCATGTGTGGCCGTCGGAACTACCGAGGAGGGATCAGATCGTAGAAGTCTCGCGTCTAGCTACTGATCCTGAGTTTCGCAAGAATGACCTGCTTGCGGCTTTGATACGATACACCGGTCTTAATCTTTTCCAGCCGGAACGTCCGTATCTTGTGATTTCCTGCCTCGACAGCATGATTTCGTTTTACGAGCGAATGGGTTTTCGACAGACTGGCTTAACTCACCATGAAAAACTATGGCAAGACGATAAGAGGCTGAATGTGATGATCGTAAACACGATGGATATGCTCTTTGGCCGTCGTTCGAGCCCGGCGTTCTGGAATTTCGTCTGGCGCCCTGTTACGGAAACACTTATAGAATTGGGTGCGGTAGAACCGTCTGGACTGGATAGGACGCGATACTGGATCTACCGGTTCATTGGGCCTGTAGCTTCTGTCTTTCGGTTTCCGAGAAAGCCAAAGTCTCGCTAAGTTGTCCGGCCGGACGATCCCCGCGGCGCTCACACGATGGGCGCTGCGTTATCCAGCAACTTGCCTTTTCGTCTGGGGAGGATTGCTAGTCGGCTCCTTATTTGGACTAGGAGCTGTAGAAGTCACTCCAAACAATCGTGTTTTATTCTCTGAAACCGATCAGAAATATGCAGACCTTCTAAGGTTCGAACAGACATTTGAATCGAACACAGGGTTGGTGTTTGCGATCGAGCTAGTTGACGGTGATAACCATATTCGCATGGCGCAGGCCGTTTTGTGGTTAACCGCCGAATCGTCAAAACTTCCGTTTGTGGATTCGGTAGAGTCTCTCGCCAATCTGCCACTCGTCGTTCCAGTTGGAGAGGAGATCGATATCCGCGACGTTGTGCACTCTGGGTGCGCGACAGTGGATGGGTGCATGACTCGTATTCGGGCAGCGGCTAGTCGTGATGAATACATAGTCAATCGGTACTTGAGCGCCGATGGAACGATGATGATTGTGCGTGTACTTGTGCGCTTGGATCCAAATTCTGTGAATCAGATTCTCAGAATCACCAGTGACGCTGAGCAACTGTTAGAAAGATTCAGGGTGAGTTTCCCGGATCTTCACGCGTACCAATCGGGGGGCGTCTCGATGATGAATGCGTTCCTACGCTCGGGTCAGGAAGATATGGGTTCGCTCATGTTGTGGGCGATCGTTGTTATTCTAGCGCTGCTATCCCTAATGCTAAGGTCATTGAGAGCGACGGTCGTTAGCATCGCGATATCAACTAGCGCAGTTGTCATCACGTTGTCCGTGTTCGCTTCGATTGGCGTAGTATTTGACGCCGCGACATCTACTCTGCCGCTACTCGTCTTCACGCTAGTAACAGCTTCGTCTATGCACATTTTGGTTGCGTTACGTTCATTCTATTCTGTTGTGCGAAGTGATCGAGAGAGCTGCTATTCGGAGGTTCGCCGGTTATCCACACCGCTTCTGCTGAGCGTCATAACGACTGTGCTGGGTCTGCTTTCAATGTTGGCGGTTGACTCTCCGCCCATTCGCATGTTAGGCGTTATGGCTGCAACTGGCCTAGTGGTGGGGGCGGTTCTCACCCTTACGGTTTGTCCTGTGCTGGCACACATCTGGTTTCCGAAGTGCTCATCCAAAAACGTACGATTTGATTTTCTGCTCTCGATGTTGGGATCGAGATCGGTGCGGGTGCTTGGGTTTGCCGCGACGTGCGTGGCGCTTCTTGGCCTAGCGCACCTCCGCATGGATGAAGACTTCGTGGAGTACTTTTCGACGCAGAATAGATTTCGAATCGATACCGAAGAGATTGAACGGAAGATGTTCGGTCCGTACCACCTAGAAGTTGTTGCCAAAGCCAACAAGGGTGGGTTGTTTGATGGATGGTTCGTTGATTCGGTAACGTCTCTATCAGGGTACCTAAGTGCGCAGGAGGAAGTGGTTAACTCAACTTCGTATGTAGACGTACTCGATTCTGTTCGAGAAGCGTTTGGAGTCGCGAAGACCGTAGATTCCGCGGATGTCAACGAGCAACTTTTTCTAGCTTATGAATTGGGATTAAAGAGCGGACAAAGCGTCAGCGATCTCGTTGATACGGAAACAAATGCAGCTAGAGTTTCAGTGTTGCTCCGAAAAGCAACAATGAGTGAAATTCGTGCCCTAGAGGCGCGCATATACTCGTGGTCGAGTAGGGAATTGGGAGAGAATGTGCATGTTACTGTTACGGGTGAGGGAATACCGACGGCGCATCTATCGAGTAGTGGAATGGAGCAGTTGTTGCAGGGCCTGATTGTTGCAATCTTGATCGGATGCGGTGCTGTGGGATACATACTGGGTGGAACTAGAATTGCAGGTCTTGCCATCGCAGCCACATTGATTCCTCTTTTCGCTGGGTTTGGCCTATGGGGATGGATCGCGGGAACTATTGGCTTGTCCGCGGTGCTCGTGGTGGCTGTCACGATCGGAGTACTGGTAGATGATACGATCCACGTAGTCGAGAGATTTGGGAGAGAGCGTCGGCGATCGAATGATCCCGTCGCCGCGTTGTGGGCCGCACGAATGGGAGTCGGGAGCGTGCTACTTATATCCTCTATTGTGCTTATTGGTGGGTTTCTCGTGATCGTCTCGTCAGATTTCCGGATGAATAGAGATTTTGGGCTTTGCGCAGCTGTCATTGTTGCGCTGGCCACGTATTACAATTTAGCTTATGTCCCCTGGTTTCTAGGACGAGTGGCGGCACGAAATGAAGACGGAAGAGATTGAATGGGCGCGGTATGCCGGGGAATATGACAGCATGGCTCTTGGTAATCCGTCTTATGTTGAAATGATAGATCGCGTGTCTAAGGATGTTCGTGAATTCGCCCGAGACCGTGATAGGTGCCGCGTGTTGGACCTTGGGGCGGGGACGGGAAATCTCCTCGTGTCGCTAGGTACGTCTGGAGTCTTCGGACAAATGATTCACGTCGATAATGACGTCGATATGCTTTCCTATGCGAGTGAGAAGTATCGCAGATCCGGATTGAATGTGTCGCTGCAAAATTGTTCGGTGGATCAATTGACCATTGATGAAGGGTATTATGATGTCATATTGATGACGAACTCCCTCTACGCGATGGGTGATCAAGGAGCGATTCTAAGCAAAATTAAAAGTGGCCTGTCAGATGGTGGACGCTTATACATTGTTGATTTCGTGCGTGAGAATAACGTTATGGAATGGGCTCTTCATCTGGCGGGCCAGTTGTTGAAAGACCGCGGACTCGTGGCATGCATCAAATATTTTTTGGGAATCTCTAGCGCGATCAAGCAGAATCGTGTGGGGGCGAGAACGCAGCGGAGTGGCCGCTATTGGCTTCATTCAACTAGTGAATTTGCGTTGCTGCTTGAAACAGTCGGCTTTGTGGTTCTTCAATGCAGCCCTGTGTACAGAAACTATTGTGACTATGCGATCTGTACTGTTACTTCTTCCCCACAACCCTAATCTCCACCCGTGCCCCAGGCACCGCGAGTTCCGAAACGCCAATAGCCGTCCACGCTGGCCACGGTTCCCGAATCACCTCATCGCGTGCTTTCATGAAATCCTGCAGGTGTTCCTGCAAGCCAACATGGTACGTTGTGTATTCGAGTATGTTGTCGTAGCTGAGGCCCGCGTGTTCAAGCACGCGCCCGACATGGACCCATGCTTGACGGAATTCGTCGAGCGGTAAATCGGCTACGCTGCCGTCAGGATTGGTGCCGATCTGTCCTGAACAAAGTAAGAGTCCGTTTGCTCGGACGGCTGGGGCGAAGTGATACGCGTCGTACACCGCGCGATCCTGATCCGGAAGAACAATGTCTCTGGGCACGAGTTACGACCTAGTTAGCCGACGGGACCATCGATCATAGCTACGCCATACTCCTCGGTAAACGGAAATTGTTTGCATTTTGTAAAGCGCTTCGGTTTATTGACAGCGGTGTCGATTCAAGGGGCGCAGTGAGGGTTGGTGCGTGGAAACTGATGTTGAGTCGTTTGCTAAACGTACTGTCCGTGAGGCCGGTGCTATTGTGCTTGAGTATTTTCGTCGTGATTTAGACGTTGAGAACAAACGCGAAGAGTCCGGTGGCTACGATCCCGTTACGGTTGCGGACAGGGCGGCAGAAGCGCTGATGAGACAGGCGATTGAAGCAGCGTATCCGTCGCACGGCATTCTCGGGGAAGAATTTGGAACGAAATCGGGTACGCGGTTCACCTGGGTTATTGATCCGATCGATGGTACCCGGGCGTTCATGATGGGAATGGTGCATTGGGGCGTGCTCCTTGGCTTGCTTGATGAAGGGCGACCGGTGCTGGGGTGTATGTATCAGCCCTACGTGGACGAATTGTTCTGGGGTAATGGTTCGGTGGCGGAGCTTCTGAAGGAGGGGCGTGCGGCGCGGCGTTTGCGCACGTCGGATTGCACGTCTCTGGGTGCTGCTCGACTGGCAACAACCAGTCCGGTCTACTTCCGTTCGCCGGACGAAGCTCGGGCGTTCTCTCAGCTGTCGAACAACGCGCGGCTCGCGCGCTACGGTGGCGACTGCTATATCTATGCAATGTTGGCAATGGGTTTTGTGGACGTTGCTACCGATGCCTCGTTGAACGTGTATGACATAGCGCCGCTCGTGCCGATTGTGGAAGGAGCTGGCGGATCGATTTCGTGCGCGGACGGTACGTCGGCCGCCGGGGGTGGCTTCGTTGTTGCGAGCGCGAATGAACAGTTGCACCGCGAGGTGCTGGAATCCGTGCGCACTAGCGCGTCTTGATTGGAGCGAGAATGGGAATCGAGTTTGGAATTGCAGTAACCACAACCACTGAGTCCTGGAAGGTGGTACGCAGGGCAGAGTCCATGGGTTTCTCGTTTGCGTGGTTCTATGACACGCAACTGCTCAATCCGGATGTCTTCATCGGCATGACGCAGGCCGCAATGAACACCAGTCGGATCAATCTTGCTACTGGCGTGCTGATTCCGTCGAACCGGATAGAGCCGGTCACGGCCAACTGTTTTGCAACGCTCAATCAGATTGCTCCAGGAAGAATTCATTTTGGCGTGGGCACCGGATTTACCGGGCGGCGCACAATGGGATTGCGGGCGATTCGACTTGCACGGCTGAGACGCTATGTTGAAACCGTGCGGGCGCTGTTGCTCGGTGAAACCGTTACCTGGGACTTCGAAGGCATGTCCCGCGAGATCGCTTTCCTGAATCCCGACAAGGAGATGATCAATCTGAAGGATGACGTACCGGTACACATCTCTGCGCTGGGGCCGAAAACGCGATCGCTGGTGGCCGAGCTGAATGCAGGCTGGATCAACTTCGGCTCCGAGGAGGCGGGCGTTGTTAAGGCGTTGGACGATATGCGCGGCAAATGGCAGGGCGCGGGTAGAGATCTCGAGTCGCTTTATGCATCGCTCTTCTCGCTCGGGTGCGTACTCGCAGACGATGAGGCGCCAGACAGCGAGCGGGCACGCGCGCAGGCCGGGCCGTATGTGTCGGTGTTCTTTCACAATCTGGTGGAAACTACCGAGCCCGGGTCGATGGAAGACGTACTCGGCAAGAAGTTAAGCGGTATGCTCGAACAGTATCGGGAGGTGTACGAAGGGTATCCCGAGAACGAACGTCATTTGCGAAACCACCGTGGGCATCTGATGTTCGTACGTCGCGACGAGCAGCACCTGGTAACCGGAGAACTCATTCAGGCGTTGACGTTTACCGGGCGTAAGGACGAGCTGAAAGAGCGCGTGAAAAGGCTTGAGGAAGCAGGGTACAACCAGTTTGTGATTCAGCTGGTTGAGGGGTATGACGATGCGCTCGAGGACTGGGCGGAAGTATTCGGATTGTGACGTCGGTTGCTCGACGCAATCTTATGTGATTGGCATAGCGCGACCGGACAAATCGGCGAGCGTGTCGATTAACAGTTCACGTTCTGCCGCCTGTACGCGAGCCTGCAGCCGTTCGACCGTGTCATCCGCGCGCACAGGTACGCGCACCTGAGAAATGATCTCGCCCTCGTCGTAGTGTTCGTTTACGTGATGGATCGTGGCGCCACTAACCGAATCTCCTGCATCCAGTACCGCGGCATGCACGCGCTGGCCATAAAACCCGGCGCCGCCGTGGCGCGGTAGCAACGATGGGTGTGTGTTGATGATGCGATCATGAAATGCGGCCAGGGTTTCCGGTCCCAGCTTTTTCATATAGCCGGCAAGAAGCACCCACTCTGATCGGTACTCGCGTAGCGTATCGGCGATGGCGCTGTCCAGTTCGTTGGGAGTCTTGTGAGTTTGCGAGCTGAGATGCGCTGTTGGGATGCTGGCTTCCCTGGCGCGTTCCAGCGCTCTGCTGCCGCTGTTGTTGCTTATCACCACCGACAGATCAACGCGCAGTCGATCGGCTGCGTTGGCGTCCAGAATTGCACCGAGCAGACTGCCGTTGTGGCTTGCCAGCACCGCCAGTCGCACAGCTACTGCGCCACTTGGAAGATTGCCGTGTGCTTCACTTCGGTGGTTGTGGTGCCATTCACCGAGTAGCGCAGGAACAGCTCCATAAACTCGTGTCCCTTGCGGCGCCATTTGCTGGTGGGGATAGCTTGAATCTCGATTGCGTCATCAACGTGTACCGGCTCCAAGCAACGCAGCTCCGAGCTCACGTGTATCCAGGCAGGCATCACGTACTGAAGAGTCAGCGCTCGATTTGCCAACGACAACAGCGCGTGAGGATGAACATACCGGTCGTACAGCGGGTTTGCATCCGCAACCTGGTCCACGAACGGGCGCGCGGCAGACTCGGTGGCGTGCCAGTGAAAAGTTTCGAATGGCTGCTCTGGAACAACGTTTTCCCAGCAAATCTCCACGCGATCCAGCTGACGCGGCGGTGCATCGAAATCCGGTACGCCGGGGAATGGGTCGGAGTCATTCAGACGTGACTCCATGACGCTGAGCAGCGTTTCGGAATCATTGTGGCAGGAAACTGAGAATGCTTGCGTGCCGCTCTCAGCGCTGGAATCTTCCTGCAACGAGATTGCCAGCCGGTCGCCATCGTATGCGGGTTTCAGGAAGCGCACGGCGGTAGTGGAGCGTGCTAGCCAATCGACGCCGAAGCGCTCTACCAGTGGCTGACACATGAAACCAAACACTGTGACGCCGGGTACGAGTGCGCCGCGGAAACCGAACCGTTGCGCCATGTCGTCGCTATGCATGCGGTTCTCGTGATCTTCCGCGTAGTTGCGTGCCGTAACGTGCAAAATGTTCATTGATATGCCTGCGCCGGTAGCCATGTAACGAGGGATTGCCAGTAGAAGAGTACAACGATGCCGATTAGTTGCAGCACGATGAACGGTAACACGCCGCGATAAATGGTGCGTACGTCCACGCCCTCGGGTGCCACGCCTTTCAGGTAGAAGATCGCGAACCCTACGGGCGGCGTCAGAAAGCTCGTTTGCAGGCAAACCGCGAACAAAATGGTGAACCACACCGGGTCGAAGCCGAGATCGGCTACCACCGGGCTTACAAGTGGTAGAACGATCAGCGTGAGTTCTATCCAATCCAGAAAAAATCCGAGTATGAACGTTGCAAGCAGAATACAAATTACAATCCCGTTGGCGTCGAACGGCAGTCCAAGCAGCACGCGACTGATCAGCTCATCGCCGCCCAGGCCGCGTAACACCAGGGAGAACGCGGTAGCACCCAGCAGTACCGCGAAAATGAATCCGGTGGTGCGGCTCGTTTCCCGGAGCACGTCCGTTAGTACCCCACCGCCGAGGCGCTTCTTGATCGCCGCCAACAGCAGGGCGCCGGCCGCGCCCATACCGGCGGCCTCCGTGGGTGTTGCGATGCCGAGAAATATCGTTCCGAGTACCGCCAGAATGAGGAAAGCGGGCGGGAGAATCGCCACAAAAAGATCTTTGACGAGGGTCCACGAAAACGGGTCTGCACCAGGTGCGGGCGCTTCCTGCGGCTTGAACAGCCCGAACAGCAGAATGTACAGACAGTATAAGCCTCCGAGCAGTGCGCCTGGGAATACGGCGCCAAGAAACAGGTCGCCCACGCTCATGCTCATTCGATCGGCCATCAACACGAGCATAATGCTGGGGGGGATGAGAATACCCAGCGTACCCACAGCGCAAACGGTTCCCGCGGCGAACGATCGGTTGTAACCCTGCTCGAGCATCGCCGGAAGCCCGAGGAGTGCGAGCAACACGACCGATGCGCCGATAATGCCGGTGGTGGCGGCCAGTAGCAGACCGATCAGCGTTACCGTGAGTGCTAACCCGCCGCGGACGTTGCCGAACAGTTTGGAGAAACTCGTCATCAACTGATTGGCGATGCCGGAGCGGTCGAGCAACAGGCCCATGAATATGAACATGGGTAGCGCCACCATCACCCAGTTCTCCATCACGTTCCAGATACGGTCAACCGTTAGAGACGTGTAGTCCCAGTTCACGCCGGTGGCCACGGAAAAGTCCACTTCCAGAATGATTGCGAACGCGCTGAACAATACCGCAAGACCGCCGAGCAGCCATGCAACCGGGAAACCGGTGAACACCAGCACGATGAAGCTGAGAAACATCAATACTGCGAGTATTTCGTTAACTGGCACGATGGCTCGCAAACAGGAAGGCCCACACGCGGGAAAGTCGCGAAACGGTGGCGAGCAGAAGCAACAGAAAAGCCAGGGGCAAAACGGCTTTGATCAGCCAACGCAGTGGCAAGCCGCCGGGTGCCTGCGAAATCTCCCCTAACGCGAAACTCGACGCCACGAACGGCAGGCTGTAGATCAGTACCAGTGCAATGAAAGGCAGCAGGAACAACACAATGCCGTATAACTCGATCCACGCGGAGAGCGCTGGTGAGAACCGCTCGTGCAGCACGTCCACGCGAATGTGTACGTCCGCCTGGTATGCAAACGATAACGCCAACAGGAAGCCCGCGGAGTAGATGTGCCACTGCAGCTCCTCGAACTCGACCCGGCCTTCGCCGAACGCGTACCGCAGCACGACGTTCACCACGATTACTCCGAGCAGTACGAGCCACAGCCAGCTGATCGCATTGCCGATAGCGATCAGCATCGGATCGATGACGCGCGATAGCCGAGTGTTGGGATAAGGATCGGTTGTGGCCACGTCAGAAATCCCGGGGCAGGTACGCCCGGGCTTTCCAATGCGCGTAGTCGGCACGGAAGTTCCGTTGCGATTCGAGAATCTTGGCAAAGCTTGCGTCGCGCGAGGCTTCGGCAGCCAGCACCTCTTCGGTTACCGCGTTGAGTTCGCGTAGGAGTTCCATTGGTAGGGACTCCGCAGACACACCGACATCAGGAAAACCTGCAATCACGGCGCCCTGAAGTGCTTCGGAACGGGCCAGGTTGCGCGCGACGCCTGCAGTGCACCCCATCTCCAGCACACGCTGGTCCGCGGGCGTGAGGCTGTTCCAGACATCGAGATTCACGGCCATGTGCGAACTCGTTGCCGGCTGGTGCCAGCCTGGGTAGTAGTTGAAACGTGCAACCCGGTTGAAGCCAAGAGATTGGTCGACGATGGGTAGCGCATATTCCGTCGCGTCGATCGCGCCCTTCTCAAGGGCCTGGAAGATCTCGCCGCCCGGAATCATCGTAACCGATGCGCCCAGGCGTTCGATCACTTTGCCACCAATACCTGCGAAGCGGATTTTCAAGCCGCGTACGTCCTCCAGCGACTGAATCTGCTCACGGAACCAACCGGCCGTTTCGGGGCCCGTTACGCCACAGAACAACAGGTGGATGCCGTGGGGCCGGTAGAGTTCTTCGCCCAATTCCCGGCCGCCGGCCTCATACCACCAGGCGGCGTACTCCCAGGGTTCCATGCCGAACGGTACCGCGCCGAGAAGCGCAGACGCGGGGATTTTTCCCTGGTCGTACCCCAGCCAGGTATAGCCAGCGGGTACCTTGCCGTCGCGCACTGCATCGGTGATTGAAAACGCGGGCACCAGTTCGCCGGGCTCGAACACCTGAATGTCGATGGCGCCGGCGCTTGCGTCACGAATGATCTCGGTTACCCAAATCGGGTTGTCACCGAGTACCGGCATTGTGCTGGCAAATGAAATCGGCAATCGCCAACGAATTCGGGCGGGTGTTGACGCGTTGGATGCATCGCTTGACACGGCCACTGGTGGAGTGCCCGGGGGCCGGATCGCGAGGCTCGCGACAACGCCGGAGAGCAGGGCGACCAGAACGGCAATCAGGGCGGCGCGATGGCTGATCATGGGGCTTTCGGGCGCTCCGGCGTAAGTCGGTTGATTGTCGGAAATTGTCCGTACCGTTGGCAACCGTGACGTTTGTTCCCGATTGTTTTTCCACTATCCATCGGCTATCGTGCCGCGCTGCGCCGAATTTTCGCTCGCGCGCAACGAACGCGGGGCGAATGGGATTTCTGATCAGTTACCTGGGGGTTGATACATGCTCATTGGCGTGCCCAAAGAATCGTGGCCGGGCGAATCGCGCACGGCGCTAGTGCCGCAGAACGCTAAGAAGTTCGTAAACGCAGGCTTCGATGTGCAGGTGGAATCGGGCACGGGTACGTTGAGCGGGTTTCCCGATCAGGAGTATGAAGACGCTGGCGCGACCGTTGTTTCTGATCGCGATCAGATGCTTGCCGCCGCAGACATCGTGCTGCGTGTCCGGAAACCCGATGCCGGCGAGTTCTCACCCCTTAAATCCGGCACCGTGCACGTGAGCTTTCTGGACCCGTTCAACGAAAAAACGTTGGTCGAATCGCTCGCCGCGCAGGGTATCACAGCGATCTCAATGGAGATGGTGCCGAGATCGACCCGGGCGCAGAAGATGGACGCGTTGTCTTCCCAGGCGAACCTCGCCGGGTACGTTACAGTGATTCAAGCGGCCTACCACTGTCCAAAGATCATGCCGATGATGATGACACCGTCCGGCACGATCGCACCGGCCCGGGTGTTTGTGATCGGGGCAGGCGTTGCCGGGCTACAGGCCATTGCCACTGCCAAACGGTTGGGCGCGCGGGTTGAAGCCTTCGATACCCGCCCGGTTGTGGCGGAGCAGGTGCGATCGCTCGGCGCCAAGTTTGTGGAGATCGACCTGGGCGAAACGGGCCAGACCGAACAGGGCTATGCCAAGGAGCTCACCCCGGAACAACTGGAGCTGCAAAAGGAAGGGCAGAAGAAAGTGATCGGTCAGTCCGATGTGGTGATTACCACGGCCCAGCTCTTCGGGCGGCCGGCGCCGCGTATCGTTACGATGGACATGGTGCAGGGTATGCGCCCCGGTAGTGTGGTCGTGGATATGGCGGTCGAAACCGGCGGGAATGTCGAGGGTTCCAAACTCAATGAGATCGTCGACGTGAACGGCGTGAAAATCATCGGGCAAGGCAATCTGCCGGGTGAAGTGGCGCGCAACGCCAGCGAGATGTACTCGAACAACCTGTTCAATCTGATCTCCGAGTTCTGGGACTCGGAAGCCGGGGCGCTCGAGCTCGTCCCGGACGACGACATCGTGCAGGGCTGTGTGATTACCCGGGGCGGCGAGATCGTCAACGAAACCATCAAGAATCTGTAAGCGGGGCGCAATAAATGGAAGCGGTATTTCTCACCTTCATTCTGATGTTGTCCATCTTCCTGGGATTCGAACTGATATCCAAGGTGCCGGCCACGCTGCATACGCCGCTCATGTCGGGCGCAAACGCCATCTCCGGCATCACCATTGTCGGTGCGCTGGCCTCTGCCGGTGCTGACATTCAGGGCCTGGCCACCACGCTCGGATTTCTCGCCGTCGTGTTCGCCACCATCAACGTGGTGGGCGGGTACATGGTGACCAATCGCATGTTGTCGATGTTTCGCAAGAAAGACTCGGGTACGCCGGCTGGTGCGCCCACCGGAGGCGCGAAATGAGCCTCACCTGGATCAATCTGTTCTACATAGTGTCGGCCGCACTATTCATTTTCGGGCTCAAGCAGCTCAGTTCTCCGGCTACGGCCGTTCGCGGCAATCTGCTGTCGGCAGTCGGAATGCTGGTGGCCGTGCTGGCGACGTTGTTTGCGAAGGACATTATTTCCTATCAGTGGATCATTGCCGGCGTCATCGTTGGGGGTGCCATCGGCGCATTCGCGGCACGCACCGTCGAAATGACGGAGATGCCGGAGATGGTCGCGCTCTTTAACGGATCCGGCGGCATAGCCAGTCTGTTAGTCGGCTGGGCCGCGCTGTACATGGCGGGCGTAACCACGTTTACCGGTATAACCGTGGTGCTGTCCATTCTGATTGGCGGCATCACGTTCACGGGTAGCCTCGTTGCGTGGGCGAAGCTCTCGGAAAAAATCGACGGTCGCCCGATCGTCTTTGATGCTCAGCGTGTCGTGAACGGCGCGCTGCTGGGTGTGCTGCTGCTCGCGGGGATCATATTCTGTTTCAATCCGGCACCGGATTCGATGCTGCTGTACATCGTGCTCATCCTCGCGCTCATTCTCGGGGTGATGGTCGTGATCCCGATCGGCGGTGCGGATATGCCGGTTGTGATATCGCTGCTGAACAGCTACTCGGGCCTTGCGGCCTGTGCAGCGGGATTTGCCATCAACAACAACATTTTGATTGTTGCGGGTTCGCTCGTTGGCGCGGCGGGCCTGATTCTCACCAATATCATGTGCAAAGCGATGAACCGATCGCTGGCCAACGTTCTGTTTTCCGGCTTCGGTGCGGCAAAGACGGCGACGAAGGTCGAGGGCGAGGTCAAGCCGATTGTGCCGGAAGACGCGTATCTGATTCTGGAGGCCGCAAGTTCGGTTGCCTTCGTGCCGGGTTACGGAATGGCGGTAGCTCAGGCCCAGCACGTGGTACGCGAACTTGGCGAACTGCTGGAAGGGAACGGGGCGGAGGTGTCGTATGCCATCCATCCGGTTGCCGGGCGTATGCCGGGCCACATGAACGTGCTGCTGGCCGAGGCCAACGTGCCCTATGATCAACTCGTGGAAATGGACGACATTAATCCCCGTATGGAAAACGTCGACGTAGCAGTGGTGATCGGCGCAAACGACGTCGTCAATCCCGCTGCCAGAGAAGACGAGAACAGTCCGATCTATGGCATGCCGATCATCAATGTCGACGAGGCGCGTACGGTGTTCGTGCTGAAACGCTCGATGGCATCGGGTTTTTCCGGCGTAGACAATCCGCTGTTCTTCGGCGACAACACGCGCATGTTGTTTGGCGATGCGAAGGAATCGTTGTCGCAGGTGGTCGCGGAATTCAAAGGCTGATTACCGACAATGGACGTCCCGGTACTGGACATGGCGACGTTGCGCGATGCCAGTGCACTGGACGACCTTACCCGGGCCTGCGAAGACTGGGGCTTCTTTCAGCTTACTAATCACGGCGTGAGCGCCGCGCTGCTGAACGATGCACTCGCCCAATCCCGCGCGTTCTTCGCACTGCCTGGTCACTTAAAGCAACGCGTGGTGCGCACGGATGCCAATCCCTGGGGATTCTTCGATCAGGAACTGACGAAAAACACCCGCGATTGGAAGGAGATATTCGACTTCGGCCCTGCAGACGCTGAGTCAGGCGATCCGCGATCCACGGTTCGTGCGGTGCCTCAGTGGCCGGAGCTCGAGGGATTCAAACCGGTGATGCTCAACGCCTTTGAGGCGTTGTCGGATCTTTCGCGAAGTGTGCTCGCAGTGCTTGCGCGGGCGCTGGAGACGTCGCCCGATGCGTTGACCCGCGGCTTCGACCGGCACACGAGCTTCCTGAGGCTGAACTACTATCCGCGCTGCGACGACGCGGCGGAAGCCGATGCGCCCACGGTGCCGGAGCGTGGTCGCTTGGGTATTGGCCACCACACGGATGCCGGCGCAGTGACGCTGGTGGCTCAGGATGCGCAGGCGGGGCTGCAGGTGCTGCACGACGGCGTGTGGCGGACCGTCACGCCGCGGGCGGACGCGCTGGTCGTCAACATCGGCGACATTGTGCAGGTTTGGTCCAACGACCGTTTTCCGGCGCCGCTGCACCGCGTGCTCGCCAATGGTAACGCCGAACGGTTCAGCATGGCGTTTTTCTTCAATCCGTCCTACGACACCGATTACGCGCCGCTTGCCAGTCAGTGTGCCGGCGGTGCTGCCCGTTATCGGCCGATCAACTGGGGACGGTTCCGGGCGGGCCGCGCAGCCGGCGACTACGCAGACCACGGTCAGGAAATTCAGATAGCCGATTTCAGGATCACGCCGGAGCGCTGATCAGAAGGGTTGGAGTTCTCGCTCCACGCGGTGGCACACGAAACGCTGGTTCACAAGAAGCAGGCGATGGTCGTCGGACGTGAGGCAGCGTTCTTCATAGCCCCAGTGAACGCATCCCGATGCACCACCGCTGAAAGCGGCCAGTATCAGCAGCATGGCATGGGACAGGCCGCGAAACGACGGTTCACGATACCTTGGCATCGTCCTTGGTGACGGCGCTGCCAGACTCGATCGGACCGCTTGAGCGTACATAGGCGCGAAGTCCGGCTCGGTTCATGAACGCACGCACCACTTGTGCTGCGGAGACAGCGTCGGTCGCGAGCTTTGCGCCGAGCGACGCACAGGGGTCGCAAGGCTCGAACCCTTCCAGCAACACGCCGCCTACGCGAAACGTACGGCCAACCAGCGCGTTCAGCTCAACGCCCTGCGTCAGTATGTTGCGCCCGGCGGATTCCGGCGCAACACCCAGGCCCGTCGCTTCGTTGAACGCGTCCACGTCCTCGCGGGCGATCAGCGACACCACGCCCGGCTCGTCTCCGGCGTTGGCGTAGCGGTCGCCTTCCAGGCCAACGCCCACGGTAAGCGTGGCGCGGCTCACGGGTTGCTGGTCGACGCCGTGCTCGGGCGCGATGAATATTGCGGCTACCTGTGCGGTGGGTTGAATTGCGTCTTGCATCGTGTGGACCGAAGTTTGAATCGCAGGCCTATGGTACATCAGCCCAATCGGTTGGGTGGCTTGAGCTCCGGTGCTAGTCTATCGCGCTTCGGATGCGGGACAGACGGATGGCAACTGAGGGTGAGAAAGGATTAGAACTGCACATAGTGGATGTGTTCACCAACCGGCGGTTCACCGGTAATCAGCTGGCGGTGGTGCTCGGTGCGGAGAATCTGTCGGACACGCAGATGCAGGACATTGCACGGGAAATGAACTTCTCGGAGACGACCTTTGTTACGCGGGTCTCTGGGAACACCGCGGATGTGCGGATTTTTACGCCCGCGTGGGAACTGCCGTTTGCCGGCCATCCAACGTTAGGCACCGCATGGGTGCTTGCCGGGGATGCAAAGACGTTTAGCCTGAACCTACCGGTTGGCACGGTACCGGTTGAATTCACCGACGGCCTCGGCTGGCTCGAATCGCCCCCGGTTACGCTCGCCGATGGTTTGTCGAACCAAGACGCAGCCCGGCTGGTCGGCCTGGATCCGGCGGACCTCGATCCCGAGTATCCGGTGCGCTGCGCCGAGGTGGGACCGAAGTTCGTTCTGATCGGGCTTCGTTCCCTGGATGCGTTACGTCGTGCCCAATTGAATTCTGGCCTGCACGCCGAATGGCGCGATGCGGGCCGCAGCGTGCAGTGTGTGTTCCTGTTTACGGCCGAGGCGTATGAACCCGGCGCCGATTTTGCGTCGCGCATGTACTTCGAGTCGGCGGGCGTACGCGAAGACCCCGCAACCGGCAGTGCCAACTGCGCGTTTGCGCGCTACCTGCAGGATCTGCAGGGGAACATCGGTCGTGTCGTGGTGGATCAGGGTGTAGAAATGCAGCGTGCGTCCCGACTCTGCCTGCAGGTGGACGATCCCCTGCGCGTGGGTGGTGGCGTGGTACGTACCGTTAAGGGGCAACTCCTGGTGGGGTAGCAGCCGATCTCGAAAAACAACGTATGGAGGGGGATGTGACAGTAAGCGTCGCAGCGACAACGTTTGGAGTTCTGATGATGCTGGGCGCCGCGTCGCTCAACGCCGATGCCGGCGCACCCGGTCCCGGGGCGCCGCCGGTCATTCAGGCGGAGACCGCCGAAGCGTCGAAACCGTGGACCGGTCTTGAAGCCAACGACGCGCCGGACAGGTTCCACTTCGTGATCGTTAGCGACCGGACGGGGGGCCATCGGCCCGGTGTGTTCAAAAGCGCGATGCCCAAAGTGAATACGCTCGAACCGGCCTTTGTCGTGAGTGTGGGAGACCTGATCGAAGGGTACACGCTGGATCAGCAGCAGCTCGACCGGGAATGGGCGGAATTCGAAGGTTTCATTGGCGACCTCCGCGCGCCGTTTTTCTACGCGGCGGGCAATCACGACATGTCGAATGCGGTGATGGCCGAGACCTGGCGCCAGCGATTCGGTCCGTCGTACTACCACTTCGTGTACAAAGACGTGCTTTTTCTCGTGCTCAATTCGGAACTTTTCGGGATGGTGGGCAGCCCGGACACGCCGGTACCGGGACCCTTCAATCAGGCCCAACAGATGCAATACGTGGAAGAGGTGTTGCGCGATTACCAGAACGCGCGCTGGACGGTCGTTCTGACCCATCAGCCGTTGTGGGACATGCCGAGCATGGATCCGGACTGGGAACGGGTCGAAGCACTTCTGGGTGAGCGCCCGTACACCGTGTTTGCCGGGCACTACCATCGCTACAAGCTCACCGAACGCCACGACCGACGCTACTACACGCTCGCCACCACGGGCGGCGGCAGCCAGCTTCGCGGGCCCGTGTTCGGGGAGTTCGACCATGTTGCCTGGGTGACCATGACCGGAGAAGGACCGCAGGTTGCTAATCTACGATTAGACGGCATCGTACCGCACGATGTTGCGACCGAGGCGTCGCGCGCGATGGTGACGCGCCTGTTGAACGACGTGGTGTCGGGCGGCGGCAGTCGGTTTTCCGGCCGGCGGTTTCGGCGCGGCGAGATCGTTTTTTCGCTGCGGAACCCCAATACTGTTCCGCTAACGGTAACGCCGCGTGTCGTGCGCAGCGAAAATCTGGATGCGGGTAATGTTCCCGGACCGATCACGCTATCGCCGGGCGCCGAACGCGAAGTCCGGCTCGCGGTGGCCGCTGATCGCAGCCTGCTGTTCAACGAGCTCATTCCCGCGAGGGTTGTCTGGAGTGTATCGAGCGCGGTGGAGGGGAAACCGATCGATTTCGACGTGCACTCGGCCCTGCTTCCGCTTACCACGCAGGTGCTGCCGGAGGTTCGCAAGCCGGTAGTTGTGGACGGCGATCTCGGCGAGTGGCGGCTTACTCACTCCGTTTCTCGCCAAGGCGATGTGCGCTCCGGCGAGGTCGAACCCACGGACGCATCTTTCAGGTTCGGCCTCGCGCACGATGCCGACAACCTGTATCTGGCGGTCTCCGTTACGGACGACAGCGTCGTTGCCGGCGCGCAACGCACGGCGTTGGAGCAGGACTCGGTGGTGGTGAGTTTCGACGCGCGCCCCGAGGCGCTGCGTTCGCGCAACATGAGCGTGTTCGAGGCGTTTGACCACGGTGAGATGAATGCGATCGCGATCAATTTCGCAACCATCGAAGGCGATGCGCCTACGCGGATTCTCGGTTTCCTGGAACAGCACCGGGAACATATGACCTGGGAGGTCACGCGGACTGACATCGGCTACGACCTGGAGCTTGCCGTACCTCACGCGGTGCTGGACAAGCAGGCGGAAGAAACCTGGCAGGCGGTGCGTGTGAGCGTGCACGTCGCGGACATCGATGACGGCGAGCATCAGGCCACGCAACTCCACTGGCAACCGTATCGCTTCGGCGATGCGCCGGTTTCCGGCACAGGGCTGTTCGAACGATCGTGCAGCGTGCAGTGTTGATGCGTTAGCGGGAGGAAACCAACGATGACCTTCACGATGCAGGTAATCAACGTCCTCGTGCAGTTGCTGGTACTGCTGCTGGGCATCGGGCTGCTCGTTGTTGCGGGCATGTACGTCATCGACGTGACGCAGAAGAAACACGCCGTGCGCCGGAACTTTCCGGTCATCGGCCGCTTCCGCTATCTGTTTGAACACCTCGGCGAGTTCTTCCGGCAGTACTTTTTTGCGATGGATCGCGAGGAGATGCCGTTCAACCGGGCCGAACGCAGCTACGTGTACCGCGCCGCGAAAGGTGAGGACCAGACGATCGCGTTCGGCTCGACACGCGATTACCGCAACGGCGGTACTACTTACTTCGTGAACTGTCCGTTCGCAACGCTTGATACCGATACCGCAGATCCGCAGAACGTAACGGTGGGCCCGTACTGTTCAACGCCCTACACCACGGAGAGCTTCTTCAACGTGTCCGGTATGAGCTTCGGCGCCATTTCGCGGCCGGCGGTGCTGGCGCTCAGCAATGGCGCGCGCAAGGCGGGGTGCTGGCTGAACACGGGCGAAGGTGGGCTGTCGCCGTACCACCTCGAAGGCGGGGCCGACCTCGTGTTTCAGATTGGTACGGCGAAGTACGGTGTACGCGGGCCGGACGGTTCGCTGTCCGACGAAAGGCTTGCCGAGGTTGCCGCACACGAGTCGGTACGCATGTTCGAGCTGAAGCTCAGTCAGGGCGCGAAACCCGGTAAAGGGGGCATTCTGCCCGCCGAGAAGGTCACCGACGAGATCGCGCGAATCCGTGTGATCGAGCCGGGTGAGGCGTCGATCAGCCCCAACCGTCATCCCGAAGTTCAGACCACGAGCGACCTGCTCGACATGATCGATCGGATCCGGCGCGTTACGGGTAAGCCGACGGGTTTCAAGACCGTAATAGGCGCGTACGGATGGATCGATCAGATGCTCGAAGAAGTCAACGCACGCGGCGTCGAATCGGCGCCCGACTTCATCACGGTCGACAGTGGTGACGGCGGCACGGGTGCTGCACCAATGAGTCTGATGGACTACGTGGGCATGCCCATTCGCGAAAGCCTTCCCCTGGTGGTGAACGCGCTGGAGCGCCATGGCTTGCGCCAGCGCGTACGTGTTGTGGCCAGCGGCAAGATGGTAACGCCGGGCGAGGTCGCGTGGGCGCTGTGTGCGGGTGCAGACTTTGTGGTGTCCGCGCGGGGATTCATGTTTGCGCTCGGGTGCATTCAGGCGTTGCAATGCAACAAGAACACGTGTCCTACCGGCGTCACCACGCACGACCCGGATCTGCAGAAAGGCCTGGATCCGGCAAACAAGGCTGAACGCGTCTACCGCTATGCGACTGCGCTCAAGAAGGAAGTTTCAATAATCGCGCACTCGTGCGGCGTAAAGGAACCCAGACAGCTACGACGTTTTCACTGTCGCATCATGCTCGATACCGGCACATCGGTGCCGCTCGATGAGCTGTATGCGTCGTTAGGGGAACCCGCGACTGCGGAGGCGAATGGCGGCGCGGCGTAGGCGCGCTAGGAGACGCTGCGTTTGCGTCCGGGGACGGCCTGTTCGCCTATGACAGGACCCCAGTCGCGACTGAGCGTGTCGCGCATCGTCTGAACAGCGTCGTAGCCGAGGCGCAAACTCAACGTTTGTTCCGACTGGCGCAGACACTGCAGTGCGGTTTGGATGAGCTGTGCGCCGCGTTCGCTGAAGACGATGCGGTTGGCGCGCCGGTCCGAGGGGTCGGGAATCTGCGTAACGAGTTCGTCGCGTTCGAGTTCGTTGATCTGCTGTTGAATCGCCTGCCGGCTGACGCCGAGCACGCGGGCGAGTTCTGCGGCGCGCGTAACGCCGTCCGCGATGTTGACCAGAATCATCGTCTGGGTGCGGGTTCGCGGTGTATAACCAGCCTGTTGGAGTCCGTTCTGTAGACTCACGTCCATCCAGTGATACGCTCTCAACAGACTACGCATCAGGACTTCGCTAGGTTGATCGTCCATGTTCATCCCCTCGCTATGTTTTGGCAGCGCTCAACGTGCATCGCCCGTATCGAATCTTCGCTCGCTTGTCGCTTGAACTCCGTCTGTGCTGCGGCTCTTTCCTTCACAATTGTCTATTTTGGTTAAAGGTCCGCCTGCAAGCAACCTTTTGATGTCGACATGAAAGTCGGCAGTATTGGTGGCTGGCGGGTGGTTCGGGGCGGGCAGATCACCGGACGTGCTGTTAGACTCGGGTGAAACGCGTCTGTTGACCACCTATTGCACGCGTTGGGGGGGCTGTGGAGCAGCACGGAGAATACCGAATTCCAGGGCCGCGTGAGGCAGTTTGGACCGCGTTGAACGACCCGGAAGTACTCGCGGCCTGTGTTCCCGGCTGTCAGTCCATGGAAAAGCGCTCTGACGAACATTTTCAGGCGGATGTGAAGGCGAAAGTCGGTCCGGTGGCCGCTACCTTTCATGCCGATCTGACCTTGTCCGATATGAACCCTCCGGACGGGTACACGCTTACCGCAGACGTGAAGGGTGGCTCGGCCGGATTCGGGAAAGGCACCGCGCGCGTAGATCTCTCGCCGGTCGAAGATACACCTGGCGAGACCCTGCTGCGGTACCGCGTTTCGGCCAACGTCGGTGGCAAGCTGGCTCAAATCGGCTCCCGACTGATCGATGCTGCGGCCCGCAAGATGGCCGATGATTTCTTCGGAGCCTTCGAGCAGCATTTCCGCGCAACTGCGGCCACCGCGGCCGCCGGCGGAGAACCGCCGCAGCCGGATTCCAGCCGCGACGCGGCGGCGCCATCCGACGTTAAGACCGCTGGTTCCGGAAGTGGTCAGTGGATCATCTGGGGGCTGGTGTTTGCGGCGCTCGCCGCCGCACTGCTGCTCACATGAGTACGTCTCATATGTGGAGGATTCCATGAACGTAGCGATCACGGTCAACGGCACTCAGCACGCCCTGGATGTTGCCGCGGACAGGCTGTTGGTGGATGTGTTGCGCGAGGACCTGGGTCTCACCGGCACGCACGTCGGGTGCGACACGTCTCAGTGCGGTGCCTGCACGGTGCATCTGGACGATCGAGCCGTGAAAGCGTGCACCGTACTCGCGGCGCAGGCACATGGCGCGGAGGTTCTAACCATCGAGGGCATTGGCCGAACGGATGCGTTGCACCCGATGCAGGCGGCGTTCCGGGATTGCCATGCGCTGCAATGCGGCTTCTGCACGCCGGGCATGATCATGCGGGCCATTGCGCTCGTGCGCGACAACCCGCGCCTGGACGCCGCCGCGGTACGCGATGGCCTTGCGGGCAACCTGTGCCGCTGTACCGGATATCACAACATCGTTCGTGCGGTTCTCGAAGCAACGGGGAACTCTACCCAGGATTCGGTGGGGACGTCGCGATGAGCGCCGGTGTGCAGGGCGTGCAGGATGGGACGGGCATTGGGGCATCGGTGCGGCGTCGGGAAGACCTCCGATTCATTACAGGCAGGGGCCGCTATACCGACGACATCAACGAGGCCGGACAGGTGTATGCGCATTTTCTGCGCTCGCCGTATGCGCACGCGCGGATTAGCGCTGTGGATGCCAGCAACGCGCTGGCCGTGCCTGGCGTGATCGCGGTATTCACGGGCCAGGACACGGCGGCCGATGGCCTTGGGGATTTGCCTTGTGGCTGGCTGGTGAAGCAGTCCGACGGATCCGACATGGTGACGGCCCCGCACCCGCCGCTGGCGGTCGAGGTGGTGAACTACGTCGGCGAACCGTACGGGGTCGTCATAGCAGAGACCGCGGCCCTCGCGAGAATGGCCGCGGAACGGGTGGAAACCGATTTCGAGGAGCTGCCGGTGGTCGTCGGGCCGGCCGATGCCGTGGACGCGGCACAGATTCATGCCGATGTGCCAATGAATCGAGCGTATGTATGGGATCTGGGCGAGCGCGCGCAGACCGACGCTGCGCTTGCAGGCGCCGCGCATGTCACGCGTTTGGAACTCACCAACAACCGCCTCATTCCGAACGCGATCGAACCACGCGCTGCCCTTGGCAAGCATGACCCCACCAGCGACGAGCACGTGTTGTACACCACCAGCCAGAACCCTCATCTGGAGCGGCTCGTGCTGTCGGCGTTCGTGCAGATTGCGCCAGAGCACAAGTTGCGCATCGTCGCCCCGGACGTCGGCGGCGGATTCGGATCGAAGATATTCATTTACGGCGAAGAAACCGCGGTGTTGTGGGCAGCCCGCAAGGTGGGTCGGCCGGTAAAGTGGACCGCGTCGCGAAGTGAGTCGTTCCTGTCGGACGCGCACGGCAGGGACCATGTGACGGTTGCCGAACTCGGGCTCGACGCCGATGGACGGTTCGTCGGCTTGCGGGTGCGCACGACGGCCAACCTCGGGGCCTACCTGTCCACGTTTGGCTCGTCGGTCCCCACGTATCTGTACGGCACGTTGCTGGCGGGCCAGTACCGAACGCCCTGCATTCATGTGGAGGTCACCGGCGTCTACACGAACACCGCGCCGGTGGATGCCTATCGCGGCGCAGGCCGACCTGAAGCAACCTTTGTGGTGGAACGCGTGGTGGAAGCTGCGGCTCGCGAGACGGGGCGTGATCCGGCGGAACTGCGCCGATTGAACTTCATTCAACCGGAAGATTTTCCGTATCAGACGCCGGTAGCGCTGGTGTACGACACCGGCAATTACGAAGCGACCCTGGATCGGGCGTTGGCACTCGCAGATTACGAAGGTTTCGCGGCGCGTCGCCGGCACGCCGAAACCGAGGGTAAGCGACTAGGGATCGGCTTCGCGTGTTACATCGAAGCGTGCGGGCTTGCGCCGTCGAAGCTCGCAATTCAGCTCGGCGCGGGCGTCGGGTTGTATGAAAGTGGCGAGGTTCGCGTTAACCCCACCGGAAACGTTACCGTCTTTACCGGCTCGCATAGCCATGGGCAGGGCCATGAAACCACGTTCGCGCAGGTTGTTTCCGACCGGCTGGGCGTCCCGTTCGACGACGTGGAAGTCGTGCACGGCGATACGGGGCGGGTCGAGTTCGGCCTGGGTACCTACGGCTCCCGGTCGATCGCCGTCGGCGGCTCTGCGTTGGTTGCGGCGAGCGAAAAAGTCATTGAGAAGGGCCGGCGGATTGCCGCACACATGCTCGAAGCGGACGTGGGCGACGTGGCGTTCGACGGCGGCACGTACAGGGTTCGCGACAGCAATCAGAGCCTGTCACTGCAGGAAGTGGCGTTTGCGGCGTATGTCCCGGGCGACTACCCCGAGGACCTGGAGCCGGGCTTGTCTGAGAAGGCCTTCTACGACCCGGAGAACTTCACCTATCCGGCAGGCACCCATATTGCGGAGGTGGAAGTGGACGAAGCGACCGGGGTGGTAACGCTTAAGCGTTTTGTTGCGGTCGACGATTTCGGGCATGTGATCAACCCGATGATCGTAGACGGTCAGGTGCACGGCGGTATTGCGCAGGGCGTGGGTCAGGCGCTGATGGAGCACGGGATTTACGACGAATACGGTCAGCTGCAGACCGGCTCGTTTATGGATTACTGCATGCCGCGGGCGGACACTTTGCCCGATTTCGTGGTCGACACGACCGTTACGCCGTGTACACACAACCCACTCGGCGTGAAAGGGTGCGGCGAAGCGGGTGCCATCGGGTCGCCGGCTGCAGTCATCAACGCGCTCACCAGCGCGCTGGGCACGGAGGATGTCGCGATGCCGGCGACGTCGGAGCGCCTCTGGCGGTTGATGAACGATGCCGCGCCACAGGAAAACAGATAGCAGGATCATCGGAACGCGCACATGTATCCATTCAACTATCACAGACCGAAGAGCGCCGAAGAAGCGGTAGCGCTCTATCGCAGTCTCGACGACCCGGCCTATCTTTCCGGCGGGCATACGCTGCTACCTACCATGAAACAGCTGCTCGCGGCGCCGACGGATCTGATCGATCTGCAGGACGTGGTCGAACTGCGCGGGATCGAGGTGGCCGGCAATCGCGTTCGAATCGGTGCCTTCACACGGCACAACGACGTGGCGGGTTCGCCCGATGTGCGGGAGCGAATCCCGGCGCTCGCAGACCTGGCCGGCGGCATAGGCGACGATCAGGTGCGCAATTGCGGCACAATCGGCGGGTCGATCGCCAACAACGATCCCGCAGCCGACTACCCGGCGGCGGTAATCGCGCTGGATGCCACGGTGTACACACCGGATCGGAGCATTGCGGGCGAGGCGTTCTTCGAGGATCTCTTTGCCACGGCACTCGAGCCGGGTGAACTGGTCACCGCCGTCGAGTTTGCGATACCGGACCGGGCCGCGTACCAAAAATTCCCGAATCCGGCGTCGCGCTACGCGGTTGCCGGCGTCTTCGTTGCAGAGTTCCGCGGCGACCTTCGGGTGGCGGTCACCGGTGCGGGACCTTGCGCGTTTCGGTGCCCGGATCTCGAGGACGCGCTGGCGCGGGGCGGTGACGCGAGCGGGGTCACGCTGGATCACCGGTCGTTCAACACCGACCTGCACGCTTCCGCAGAGTACCGTGCACATCTGGTCAAGGTGATGGCTACGCGGGCATACGCGCGACTCTGATCGGTGGCGCATCGTGGCGTTTCTGCGACGCCCGTCACACTCGCTCTGTGAACTGATCGCCAACCACGTTGCGATGTCGGCAATCGGGCCGCCGGAACGTCAACGTGATATCCAATCTTGTGAAGTGGCGCTTACATTACCGTGTGGATCCCTAACTGCGCGGTGGCGTGCGCTCGGCATAATGAGCGGCAACTTCAACTGGGTTGGTGCGCAGATGTACAAGGCGCAGATCGACAGGGACTGGCGCGTGCGGCGCTCTGCCGCGTTCCTGAGTCTCCTGTGTTTACTTGCCGCTCCGGCGATGCTTCCCATCGCGTTTGCCGCAGACGGGTTGGGCAACGTCGCTGATCGTCAGTCGCCCGCGCAACGATCCGAGGGCATTCGAGCCGGTTCGTTTGTACTGCGACCCGAGGTTGCGCTCGAAGTACGGCGGGACGACAACGTGTTCGCCACAGACGATGACGTGATTGCCGATGAGATCGTCGTACTTACCACAGATACCGTGTTGCGCTCGGATTGGAACAACCATGCCGTGTTCGTGCAGGCGACGACCGAAACGGAGCGCTTTCGTGACAATGGCACGGAAGACGGAACCGACTACGTGGTGCGAGCCGGTGGGCGATTGGACATCACCCGCACGTATCGCGTGGAGGCCGATGCGGAAACCGCGCGGCGCCGTGAGAATCGCCGTTCTCCCGAGGCGGTGGCGTCGCGCGAACCGCTCGACTACGACGACCGGGCCGCGCGTGTAACCGCAACGCGTGAGGTGGGTCGCGTTGCGACGTCGGTATTTGGCCAGGTGCGCGACCGTGACTATCAGAATTCGGATCTTACTGTCGCTGGCGGCCGCAACGAACGTGACCGTCGTATCGACACGCTGGGTGCGCGCGTAACCTATGACGCAAGCCCGGGGCGAACACTCTTCATGGAAGCGCGGGCATCCAACGTCGACTTTGACGATGATGTGCCGTCCGATCTGCGCCGGTCGCACGATGTGCGGGCTCTTGAATTGGGAGCCGAGTACACGCTCACGGATACGGTGTCCGGCGATGTGACCATTGGCCTGGACGCTCGAGAATATGAAGCGCCCGAGCTGTCGGACTCTAACGTGGTGACACTGCGCGGACGCATGTACTGGAATCCAACGGGTTTGACTACGGTAACTGCATCCATCGGGCGCGAAGTATTCGAGACAAGCGTCAACGGCGCGGCGGGTTTCGAATCGGAGCGCATTGGGCTGGCGCTCGATCACGAACTTCGCAGGCACGTGGTGGTGAGTGCCGCGGTAACAACCGGTCGGGATGAATTTTTCGACCTGGACCGCGAAGATGACGTGGTCGAGACGCGCCTGAGTGCACGCTACTTTTTCGCGCGCGGGTCTTACCTGTCGATATTTCACGAATACAGCGACCGTGATTCCAACGGCGAAGCAACCGGCCGGTCATACGATGCGAATGTCGTCGGTCTGGGTATTGGGTACGTGCGATGAAGGACCGATGCATACGGCTGATCGCGCTGATATGGGTCGCGCTTGCAGCGGGGTGTTCCACGTTGCCGGGCGCGGACTTGCCAGCGACCCCGCCCGCGCCCAGCGTCGCTGCAGGCGCTTACATGTTGTCGGTTGGCGATCGCGTGCGGGTGACGGTGTTCGGGCACGACGATCTGTCGGGTGAGTTTGTCTTGGACGGTGACGGCAACCTCGCGTTGCCGCTTACTGGCAGTATTCGCGCCGCGGGTCTGGATGCCCGTGAGTTGGAGGCGAGAATCCGGGATCGACTTCAACCCGACTACCTGGTTGATCCGCAGGTGAGTGTGGAAGTTCAGGACGTTCGTCCCGTATACGTGATCGGTGAAGTGAATGCGCCGGGCAGTTACCCGGTGAACGATGCGCTTACCGTTGCCAAAGCTGTTGCGCTGGCCGGCGGATTTACCTACCGGGCGGCGAAAGGACGAATCAACATCGTGCGTCGTATGTCTGACGAACAGGTCGAGAAGTTTCGTGCGACGCTGGATACGCCTGTTCGTTCCGGCGATCTCATCAACGTTCCCGAACGGTTCTTTTAAGTGGTGAGACACCTCGTGTATAGTCCTGTACAAGCACCGCGTAACAGCGTTGTAACGTCAACGGGGATCAACAACCGTGTTCGTTGGCCGCGTGTATCATGCGCCCGGCCGTTCGAGGTTGTGTTGGACTTGCAGTATCTACAACGTGTCGTGCTGGTAGCAGACGCTCCGCGTGTTCGCCGCGGGCGTTGAGGCAGGGACGAATGCAACCAGATTCGCACAAGCGCGCACCGTCGCCGGAACCGATCCAGGCGGATCGGCACACGTCAGTTGCCGACGCTTCAGTATCGGACACCGCTGGGTTCCCAGCCGACTTCCTCGACCACGAAACAATCAACATCGTCGAGCGCTCCGGCGGTCGCGGCATCTCGCCGTCGATCGTCAGCGGGGTGATGCGATTGATCGACGCGTCTACCGTGATCGTATTGGGCATGGCGATCTTTGCCGCCTATCTTGGCTGGGGGCACGAACGCCAGACGTTTTACCTGGCAGCGTCCGTGCTCGGCGGCCTTGGTGTCATTCAGACGTACGCCATGCTGGGCCTCTACCGCTTTATATCGGTCATGGATCCGGCGCTGTCGATCCGCCGACTGCTTGGTGGTACGGCGATCGTATTCATGGGTTTGGTTGCTCTCGCGTTCCTGCTGAAGATCAGTGCCGAATTCTCTCGGCTGTGGTACTTCCTCTGGCTCACGGGTTGTTTCGTCGGCATTCCGCTTGTGCGATATGCCACCTCGCGGACGTTGCGTCGCTGGGCGTCGGAAGGTGAACTGACGCGCAACATCGTTATCGTTGGCAGCGGCGAGAACGCGCGCCGTCTCGTCACGCGCCTCGATGAAGCAGCACATCCGTGGAATCGTGTCGTAGGCGTGTTCGACGACCGGGCCACTCGGCGCGAATCGCACCTGGGCCGCTATCCGATATTGGGCGACATGTCGCGATTGCTCGAGTTCGCACGATATCAGCGCGTCGATCAGGTGATCATAGCGATGCCCTGGACCGCCGAAGGGCGCATTATCGACCTGGTGACCAAACTGCGGCCGCTGCCGCTTAACGTTGGTTTGTGTCCGGATCTTGCGGCTTTTCAGGTAACCGATCACCGCAGTGTTCGAATCGCAGGCCTGTCCATTCTGGAAATGAGCCGCCGCCCGATTTCGGATTGGGACATGGTCGTGAAGACCCTGTTCGATTACGCGCTCGGCGGTGTTGCGTTCCTGTGTGCGCTGCCGGTGCTTGCGCTGATCGCGGTTGCGGTCAAACTGGATAGCCGGGGCCCGGTGTTCTTCCGGCAGAAGCGCTATGGCTTCAACAATCAACTGATTGGAGTCCTGAAATTCCGCACTATGTACATCGATCAGCAGGACGACACGGCATCCAAACTGGCGACACGCGACGACCCGCGGATCACGCGTGTGGGCCGCTTCCTGCGTCGCTGGAGCCTGGACGAGTTGCCCCAGATCATCAACGTGATGAAGGGTGAGATGTCTCTGGTTGGTCCGCGCCCGCATGCGGTGATGGCGAAGGCGGGCGACAAGCTCTATGTGGCAGTACTGGACGACTACGCGGCACGGCACAACGTCAAGCCGGGTATCACGGGTTGGGCGCAAGTAAACGGCTGGCGGGGTGAAACCGATACGGAGCTGAAACTCGTGCGACGGGTCGAACACGATCTGTGGTATATCGAGAACTGGTCGCTGCGCCTGGACATCAAGATCCTGTTGCGCACGGTGTTCTCTGTAATTGAAGGCGAAAACGCGTACTAGTTAGTCCGCGTACTGGTAGTTGCATGCGCGAGATAAATGCCTTCTATCTGATCGACCATACGGTCCACCGAGAATCGCCGCCCACCCTGCAGCGCTTTGCGGCGCATGTCGTCCGCGGTATCCGGGGAGTCGATCACTCGCAGCAGCAGCTCGGAGAACGCCGCAGCCGTTGGCTCATCGCAGATCAACGCGCCGGCGTGTTCCGTCATTTCCTCCGCGCCCCCGACGCGGGTCATTACGATGGGCAGCGCACGCCCAGCGGCCTCCAGCATGCTGTACGAGAAGCCTTCATAGCGGCTCGGGATTGCAAACAGATCGAACCCCGACATCAGTCGGACCCCGTCCCCCTGGCCGTAAAAGAGGACGCGGTCGGCAATGCCCAACTGATCGGCCAATGCTTCCAGAGCGCCGCGGTCAGGCCCGGAGCCGACGATCACGAGCCGCGCATGCGGCGCGTGATCGAGTGTCAGAGCGAACGCGCTCAGCAGAAGTTCGAGACGCTTCTGCGGCGCGAGCCGTCCCACGTAGCCGATCGCAAACGCATCGTCGGGCAGGCCCATTTCTTTGCGGACCGCTGCGCGCTCGGGTTCGGGGAGTGGGCCGAGCCCATTGGGAACCACGTGCAGCCGCGTGTCCGGTATGCCGAGCTTGCGGGCGTGCAAACGCTCAGCCTCGGAGACGCACAATACACCGGCGCCAAGCCGGGCAAGAACGAACTCGATGGCCCGAAATGCCAGGGCCC
Organism: Candidatus Azotimanducaceae bacterium; assembly: GCA_965216695.1. Classification (GTDB taxonomy): domain Bacteria; phylum Pseudomonadota; class Gammaproteobacteria; order Pseudomonadales; family Azotimanducaceae. The sequence continues at coordinate 3,540,146 of OZ244212.1, forward strand.
GGGGACCCGAAAGCGTGGGGTCGAGCGTGTAGAACGCGTGTGGCGTATAGAACGCGGGTGTGTGCCCACCAAGGCACGCCAGTCGGACGATCGCTCCCCCCTTCGAACTGTGGCCGTGCGCCACTGTGAACGGGCCTTGTTCCGCGATGTAGCGTCGCACCTCACGGACAGCGCGAATGTCCTTGGATCCGGGCGCCCGCTCGAGTTCAATGTGTCCGCTAACGACGCCTTGCAACGCCTCGAGTTCCCGAGCGAAGCTCTCCTCGAGCCGATCCCTGGAATACAGCAGGTGAACCTGCCAGCCGCGCGCGAGCAATCCGCGGGTGAGGTCCAACACGTGGCGCCCGGTACCGGCGCCGGCGTTCTCCAGAATCATCAGCGCACGTCGCGTCGCAGCGGTGCGCGTGTCCTGGTCTTGAGTTGCGGGCGGTTGCAATGACGACGAACGTGTTGTCATCAAGCTATTATAGTCACGCACGCCTCAGTAGCGCCATGAGTGCGAGTATATTCCTGTTGCTGAGTGTGAGCTGTTTCGTCCGCAACGAACCCGCGCCATACGATCTGCTCGCGGTGGTGCTGATGAGTTTCAGCTTTCTATTTGGCCTTCGCGTGCCGAGCGGTTTGCAGGTTCCGCTCGCGCTGCTGGCGCTGATCGTACTGGCCAATCTGATTTCCATTGGCGTGGCGCATGAGAGTACGAGGTACAGCTTCGGCAATATGGCGCTCTACATCGGCGTCACAACCTATCTTTTTGGCACCTGGTTGTGGTTTGCGTCGCTGGCGCATGCGGATCCGCAGGGTTTGCTGCGCGTGGTCTGGCCCGCCTACACGTTTGCCGGGCTCATCACCGTACTGCTGCAGATTTATGCGTATTTCAGGTTGGGTCCCGGCGCGGATAACTTCATGGAGAACGCTCGTGCAATGGCGTACTTCAAGGACCCGAACGTTACCGGCGCTTTTCTGATACCTCTGGCGGTCTACCACGTAGGGGCATTGCTGCAGCCCGGCGGATGGCGCCAGCTATGGCGATATGCAGTAGCAGGTGCCATTGCTTCCGGGCTGCTGCTCGCGTTCTCCCGCGGCGCATGGGCCGCCACGGTTCTGGCGCTCGTGATTTACTTTGTATTGCGTACGGTAACGGCCGGATCCATCGTGGAACGCGCTCGGTTGGCGTCCACCGGCATGGTCGCGCTCGTGGTCGTGGTGGTTGCGCTGGCCGGGCTTGCGACGCTGCCAGCGGTCAGCGACATGATTGAGACGCGCGCAAAAATTCAGACGTACGACATAGAAGAAGGCGGTCGTTTCAGCACTCAGGGGCGGGCGATCGTGGAGATCTTCGAGAACCCCCTGGGACTCGGACCCAACAACTCGGACGCGCACGTGGGGCGGGCGCCGCATAATGTGTATATCAAGCTCTTTTCAGACAACGGCTGGCTTGGCGGATTTGCCTGGCTGATGTTTGCGCTCGTCAACCTATGGCGTGGTCTCGTGTTTGTGCTTGGCTACCGGGGTTCGATGCAGTTTCATGCGCTGGTCTGCTACGCCTCGGTTGCGGCGATCTTTGGTGAATCGATCATTGTGGATACGCTGCATTGGCGGCATCTGTTCCTGCTATCGGGCGTGCTCTGGGGGATTATGTCGTTTGCAGAGCGCGAGCGCGCGCCGGACCCCGCACCGCCGGCGTAACAACTCCTCACAATCTCTAACTGAAAAACCATGGTTATTGCGTAGCGGTCGCGCGATATTGACGTCAACATCGCGCGACGTATGCCGCCTGGCCATTAGCAGGCGGCCCGCTTCGGGCGTGCTTCAAACAAATCAGCGGAATCAAGCAGTACCGTGAGCACCCAGACTGAATTTGGACTTCGAGAAATATTTGCCGTCCTGAAGCGCCGCTGGTGGATAGTAGCCATCACGGTGGCTGTTGTGACCGGCCTGTCAGCCATTCTGCTGTCGACGGCGACGCCGCGGTACACCGCAGAAGCGGTTCTGATGATTGAGCCCCAGGAAGTACAGCTGCCGGATCTTTATTCGGCAGTACGCGGCGTTGGTCAGGATGCGCAGGCTGTGCAGGGTGAGATGGAAGTGCTCAAATCCCGCGCGGTGGCAGCACGCGTGATCGATCGTCTGCGCCTGGACCGCGATCCCGAATATGGATTGACGTCCCCACGGCCGCGCAACCCCGGCAGCGCCAGTGAGGACTGGCGCGTAGACGGTCTCGCACATCTTGCGCCGGTCGAACGCACGATTGTGACCGACGAGTTCGCTGAACGGCTCGAAGTGACACCCCGGGGTGAGTCACGCGTGATATCAGTGCGCTACACGGATCACGACGCCGAGCAGGCGGCGCAGATCGCCAACACCGTAGTGGAGACGTACCTCCAGAACCAGTTGGACTCGAAGCTGCTGACAACGCGGCGTACCAACGAGTGGCTGGAAGATCGCATCGCGAGCCTGCAGGGCGCGGTACGCGAAGCGGAACAGAAGGTGGCCGCATATCGCGCCGAAACGGGTCTGATCGAAACCGCGGACACGTCGCGTGACGAAGCCGATTTGCAGGGTCTGAGCAGTCAGCTTCTGGGCGCGCAGGACGCACGGAATGAAGCGCAGGCCAAGCTCAGGCAGGCGCGCGCGCTGCTGCGCAGCGGCTCCGCGGAAGCCATTGCGTCCGCGCCGCAGGTACTGGACTCCAGTGTGATTCAGCGGCTGAAGGAGCAGGAAGCGCAGTTGCGTCGCGAGCTCGCCGATCTAACTCAGGTGTACGGTGACCGCCATCCGAGAATGCTGGGTCTGCGCGCAGAAGAAAAAGCGCTGAGTCAGAAAATCGATGCGGAAACCAACCGTATTATCGACAACCTGAGCAACCAGGTGTCCATCGCGGCTTCTCGCGTGGCCGACCTGGAAGCCCAGATCCAGGATGCTGAGACGCGGGTGTTCGGCGCGAAAACAGACAGTATTCAGTTGCGCGAACTGGAGCGGGACCTGAACTCAAACCGGCAGTTACTGGAAAACATGATGGCCCGGTATCAGGAAGTACGTGTGCAGGATTCCAGCGACATGATCAGTCCCGACGCCCGGGTCGTTTCGTGGGCGTTTCTGCCGGACGAGGTGAGTTTTCCGAAAGTCGTCCCGATGGTCCTGCTCGCGTTCATCGGCTCGCTGCTTCTGGGAGGGATGCTTGCGTTCGTACGGGAATCGTTCGACCACGCGGTACGGGATGCGGATCGAGCCGAAGCTGTGACCGGTCGGCGTGCGCTGAGTCAGATCCCCAACATCGCCAATCTACCGGCGGCGCAGACGCCCTCTGCATACTTGTTGGCTAATCCGGGCTCGAGCTTCGCGGAAGCGGTACGCGCGGGGTACTGGAACGCGGACATCGCAGCCGGCGAATCGAAAGTCTGGCTGATTACGTCCGCGCGGGCCACGGAAGGTAAAACGTCGCTGGCGACGTCGATCGCGCGCGCGAAGAGCCGGTCAGGCAAGAAAGTACTGCTCGTGGACATGAACTGGTTTCAACCGGCCGTATGCGCCGAACTCGGTATTCGTGCGACGCGCTCGGGCATCAGTGAGTTTCTGCGGTTGGATGCGAGCCTTTCCGAGGTGTTGCGCCTGGATCGCGAGAGTGGGTTGCATGTGTTGTGTGCAGGCGCGCCGGTGCATGATCCTGCAGCGTTGTTTGCATCCGCGCGGCTTCAGCGTTTCCTGGAGTACGCGCGAACGCGATACGACTGCGTGATTCTCGACGGCGCGGCCCTATTTGAGGGACCGGAAGCGCTGGTGCTTGCGCAACGCGTGGATGCGACCATGCTCGTCGTTGACGCAGGCAGCGATCAGGTCGACGTGGTGAACGCGCTGCAGCGACTGGACGATGCCCAGGCCAACACGGTGGGCGTACTGCTGAATCGCGTTGGGCGGTCGAGCGTAAACCGCCGTCTGAAGGGCGTGTTGGAAGGTGCGCAGAGTCTACGCGTGCGGCGCCTCTCCAGAACCGCCGATGCCGCGGAGACGCCACCCGCGCAGGCACGCGTGAATATCGATACGCCGAAACTCTCCGCGGCCTAGGAAAACGCCGTTCGGCGACCCCGCTGCAGGGCGTTGCCTCTACAATAGATCCGCTGGGTTGCATGTCTGCATGTGCCGCGGCAACTGATCTGAGTGTGGAATCGCGGAGGACGGAACGTGCAGAGGTGGGCGCTCGTTGCCGGGCTGTTCGGTGTGCTGACACTGTCGTCCGGCTTCGGTTTCTACAACCTGTCGGTGTACATCAGTGTGCTGTCGCAGGCGCGCGAGCTCTCGGTGTCCGCGGTCTCGGTTGCGGTGAGTCTGTTCTTTCTGAGCGGCGGCGTGGCCGGCATGGTGGTTGCCCGGTTGCTGGAACGCTTCGGTGCCCGTCCGGTGATGTTTCTGGGCGCGTTGATCGCGGGTGCTGCGCTGGCCGCGGTGGGCTTCTGCAGACACCTCTGGCAGCTTTACCTTCTGTTCGTGATTTTCGGTGTGGGCAACGCCGCGGTGTCCATTGTTACGTCCACGACGCTGGTTACGCGATGGTTCATGTCATCCTCACGGTCAGTAGCCCTGTCAATTGCATCTACGGGTCTGTCTGTGGGCGGCATCCTGATAACTCCCTACAGCGCCCATCTGCTCGCCCGCTACGACCTTGCGCAGGCAATGCCGATGTTCGGTCTGGTGTTCGTAATTGGCATCTGGTTGATCACCGCGGTGCTCGTACGCGACGCACCCCGGCCGGCCGCCAGCGCCGGTGCGCTCGACGACGAACCGGCGTGGAGGTACGGTGACGCGATTCGGACACGCTTTTTCCGCCTGCTGACGCTGGGTTACGTCTTGTGCATGGCGTCGCAGGTCGGTGGGATCGCGCATCTGTTCAATCATGCATTGAACGTGACCGATCTGAGCGTCGCTGCGCTGTGCGTTCAGGCGCTTACCGCGGCCAGTATTCTGGGGCGTTTCACCGGAGGGTACATCGTTACACGGGTACCGATCCGATGGTTCACGATCGGCAATCTGCTCGGGCAGGCGGCCGGTATAGCGCTGGTGGCGAGCGCTGAGGCAAAGGGTCAATTCGTGGCCGGGAGCGCGTTGTTCGGTGCGACCGTGGGCAATCTGCTGATGCTGCAGCCGCTGTGGCTTGCGGAGGCTTTTCCGGGTTGGGAGTATCCCAGAATCTTTTCGCTTTCGAATGCGGTATCGGTGCTGGGCGTTGCCGGAGGGCCGTTGCTGCTGGGCGTTGTGTTCGACGTCGCGTCGTATCCACTCGCGTTTGCGATGGCCGCAGCGCTGTCGCTTGGTGCGCTACTGTTTATCGTAGCCGCGGGCGCAGGACCGGAACGCGAGTCCGGGAGTCAATCGTCGGACGCGCCGATTGAACCAGAGCGCATCGGTTGAGGTCTACAGTCATTCTGATATCGAGTTCGGCAGGTTCATGAACGTCAAACAAAGTATACGATCCCTGGGTCGCAGACTCGGTCGGTTAGTGCGGAGCGCGGCCATCATCGGGCCGGTGCTGACCGCTCTTGCAACCGCCCCGGGCGTGGGCCAGGCGGCGTTGCCCAGCATGCAGCCGGACGGCACGCCTATGCTGAGCCTCGCGCCGATGCTCGACGTAGTGCGCCCTGCGGTGGTCAACATTGCGACGTACGCGACTGTGCAGACGCGAAACCCGCTGCTTGAAGACCCGTTTTTCCGTCGCTTCTTCGACCTGCCTGATACGCGGCGCCGTTATCGCCGCACGCAGAGCGCAGGTTCGGGCGTGGTGGTAGACGCAACGAAAGGTTATGTCGTTACCAATCACCACGTGGTTGCGCGTGCTGACGAGATAGCGGTAACACTGTCTGACGGGCGAACGCTGCAGGCGGAGCTCGTTGGTGCCGATCACGAAGTGGATCTTGCGGTATTGAAAGTGGCTGCCGAGGACCTGGTGCAGGTCGCGTTTGCGGACTCTTCGGCGTTACGCGTTGGCGATTACGCCATTGCGATCGGCAATCCGTTCGGGCTGAGCCAGACAGTGACCAGCGGTATCGTCAGCGCGCTTGGTCGCACTGGACTCGGTATCGAGGGGGTTGAGAACTTCATTCAGACCGATGCGTCGATTAATCCCGGAAATTCGGGCGGGGCGCTGGTGGATCTACACGGTCGGTTGATCGGTATCAATACGGCAATCATCGCCCCGGCCGGCGGCAACATCGGCATTGGCTTCGCCATTCCGGCGAACATGGTGCGTGCGGTGATGGGGCAGCTCATTACGCACGGCAAGGTCCGACGCGGCTATCTGGGCGTATCGGTGCAGGAACTCAATCCAGAGCTGGCCCGCGCGTTTGATGTGGAGCGCGCGAGCGGCGTGGTGGTGGTGGATGTGGAACCCGGCAGTATCGGCGAGCGCGCCGGCGTTCAGGCGGGCGATGTGATTGTTGCGATGGGCGGTCGTGGCATCGAAACGCCCGGCGATTTTCACAGTCAGGCGGCCGTGACGTTCGTCGGCAGCTCCCTGGATCTCGACATCGTTCGCCAGGGGAAACGCCGCACGCTGGCCATCGAAGTCGTGGAAGACCAGTGGGACAACGTGCCGGGTGAACGCGCGAGCAGCCGGCTTGCCGGGACGCTGCTTCAGAACTTCCGGGACGCATCGGACGCGCAGGCGTCCGGCTCTGGGGTGCTCGTTACCGAGGTCGACCCGGAGAGCGTCGGATTCCGCTTCGGCCTGCGTCCTGGCGATGTGCTTGTGGGTGCCAATCGGCGGAAGATCGGCAGCATCTCGGATCTTCGCAAGGCGGCCAATCTGGACGATCGACAACTGTTGTTGCGGGTGTATCGCGCCGGCGAATTCGGCTACGTCGCGTTACGCTAACCGCGATGTCCGGTAGGCGGCGTCAGTCGAACATGATGACGCTGCGCGCCACCTCGCCCGTCTCCAGTGCTGCCAATCCTTCGTTCACGTCTTCGAGCTTGATTCTCCGCGAGATCAGGTCGTCGAGGTGCAATCGGCCCTGCAGGTAGAAGTCGACGAACCGGGGCATGTCCACGCGGAATCGGTTGGAGCCCATGTTCGATCCCTGGAGCTTCCGTTCGAGCAGAAACTCGGGTCCGTGCAGATCGAGCATCGTTCCGACGGGAATCATCCCGATGATGGTTGCGGTACCGCCTCGGCGCAGCATCTTGAAGCATTGCTCGGCGGTCTGCTTCAGGCCGATGGCTTCGAACGAATAGTGAACGCCTCCCCCGGTGAGTTCGCGTACCGCTTCGATCGGGTCGCCGTCCTTTGCGTTGACGGTGTCGGTCGCGCCGAATTTACGCGCAAGCTCAAGTTTCGCGGGCACCATGTCCACCGCGATGATCCGGCCGGCGCCGGCAATCGCTGCGCCGTTGATCGCCGACAACCCGACGCCGCCGCAGCCGACGACGGCCACTGTGGCACCCGGTTCGACGGCTGCGGTGTGAATGACCGCGCCAACGCCTGTGGTAACGCCGCAGCCGATCAGTGCAGCGCGGTCAAGGGGCATGTCTTCGCGGACTTTGGCGATCGCATGTTCGTGCACGAGCATGTATTCCGCGAATGACGACAGATTGAGAAACTGCCACACGGGCTGGTCGCCGCTGGAAAGGCGCGGCGGAGCGTCGACGGGTCGCTGCAGCTCCGGTTCCTGACACAAAGACATGTGCCCTGTGAGGCAGTGTTCGCAGTGCCCGCAGAATGCGGACAGGCAGGTGATCACGTGATCACCCGGCTTTACGTACGTCACGTCGCTGCCAACGGCTTCAACGACACCGGCCGACTCGTGGCCCAGCACGGACGGCAGTGGATACGGGTACGAGCCGTTCTGAAAGTGCAGGTCCGAATGGCACACACCAGCGGCGACCGTGCGCACCAGCACCTCCCGCGGTGCCGGGTCGCCATGGGCGACATCCTCGATTTCCAGTGGCTTGTTCACTTCGTGCAGAACGGCGGCTTTCATGCGTTGCTCCCCCAATGGCCCGATGAGTGTGCCAAAGCCACCGATCGGACGCCAGCGTTGAGGCGGTTTTTGCCGGAGCAGCATGGGTGATCTCGGAGTCCGGGCAGCCGGCCGGGGATCGGGCTGGTAGACTCCCGCATGTGAAAGACGAGTGTGCGGCAGTGGTGTTGGTAGGGCTCGGGTCAAATCTCGGGGCCGTGCTCGACTCGGGTTTGAACGAGCCCGCAGAAGTTGTCGACAACGCGTTCGGATACCTCGAGCCGTTTGCGTTGGGGCCGATTCTGCGGTCGTCGTTGTGGCGTACGAGTCCGGTCGACTGCCCGCCTGATTCGCCGGATTTCGTGAATGCAGCCGCCGCATTTCGGCCACGAAAGGACCTGACACCCGAGGCGTTGATCCGGCAACTGAAGGCGATCGAAGCGACGTTTGCGCCTCGTTCCGTGGTACGTAATGCGCCGCGCGTCCTCGACCTGGATCTGTTGTTGTTCGGGGAAGAGGTCCGCCGGACAACAGAGCTTACGTTGCCTCATCCGCGAGCCCTGGGCCGCCGGTTCGTGCTGGAACCGTCCCTGGAAGTGGCGCCCGGTCTCGTCTGGCCGGGTACTGACAAAACGATCCGGGAGCTGTGCGCTGAACTTTGCGTGGACAATGAAAGAGTAGAACGGATTGCCAGGACACCCGACCCGGTGGTCGCGTCCGTTGGAGACGCCACGTGAGGTGCGGACGCGTTCGCCGGATTGCGGCGGTGTTCGGCGCAATCTGGCTCGCCGGCGTGGTGCCCGCGGTGGCGTACGAGAGCAAGCTGCATCAGCAACTGACCTTCATCGCCGCGAAGCACTTCAATCGCTGCGTGGAAGGTGGCGACGCGCTCAGCCTGAGTCCGCTTCAGGTGCGCTACGTGGCCAAAGCCAATGTGGCGCAGGCGGATACGAACATCTTCCGCAAGATGTTCAATTGGGGTTACTACAACCGAGATGGGCAAGCCCAGCGTGGCTGGTTCTGGGTGGTCGACACGCGCCTGCACGAACACTTCAACGAGTTGGTGCAGCGGGCACAACGTACGAAGGATCCGGTTCGACGCTACCGCACGGTCGGCCGTCTGCTGAACTATATTCAGGACGTGTCGTCGCCGGCGCACGCGGTCCCCGTGTATGCATCGCGCTTCTGGCGTTTGAGCTTTTCAGATCGTTTCGATGGCTACCGATTGGACGAGGAAACCCTGGCGGCGGCGCTCGCGGATGCGTGCGACGTGCTGGAGCGTCCGGCGAGTGACTATTACGACGTACTTGCGGAGGTGGCGGACGACACGGTAGCGGCGCTGGAGCAACCCATAGCCGGTCTGCCGGCTACCTGGGAATCGTTCTGGAAGTTGGACAAGGACCCAGGCGATTTCGGCGAGTACGGACCCGCGGGGAACAACTTCGGGCGCGACACGGAGTTTCGCTGTGACAACGGGCAGCGTTGCGTGTTGCTGAAGCGCGACCCGCTGTACGAGCGCTTTGCGATGGAACGGCATCGCGCGGCGGTACTCGGAACCATGCGTACGCTGTATCTGCTGCAGCTCTCACAACGGGACCTCTCACCGCAGGAGGTCTCCCAGAGGAAGGAGCCGCGCGCGGTGGAATCCGCACAGGTTGTGGGGGACTCGACCAACCGGGAGCCGCCGCAATGACGATTGCGGGCCGGCTGCTGTGCCTGTCCAGCTTGGCGGTTGTGTTCGGGACTCACACGGTCGCAGCGAGTGCGGCAACGGAGCCGGAGCCATTCCCGCAGATTACCGCCGAAACGCCGCTTGGCGGGACGGACGAAGTGTTCATCGACGGGGTGATCGCCGGAGTGCTCGCGGAACAGAAATCACCTGGCGCGGCTGTCGCGGTCGTGCGCAATGGCCGGGTTCGCCTGGTTAAGGGATACGGCTACGCCGATGTCGGCGGCACCCAGCGTGTGAACGAGGACACGCTCTTCCGCGTTGGCAGCATCAGCAAGGTCTTCGTGTGGCTGGCCGTTCTGCAGCAGGTGGAAGCCGGCCGGATCGATCTGGACGGCGACGTGAACGACTACCTGCGGTCGCTGCGTATTCCTGATGAATCGCGCGCGGGCGCGGGTCTTCCGCCGGTGACGATCCGGCACTTGATGACCCATGCGGCGGGGTTCGACGACCGACTGTTCGGCCTGTTTTCGCTGCAACCGCCGGAGTCTCTCGGCGAACGGCTTGCCGCCCGTATACCGGCCCGACTTTGGCCGCCGAACGCCCGGCGCGCCTACTCCAACTGGGGTACTGCGCTGGCGGCGCACGTCGTTGAGACGGCCTCCGGGTTGTCCTGGGAGGACTATGCGCGCCGTTACCTCTTCAGGCCCCTGGATCAGAAATCCATATCGTTTCGTCAACCGTTAGACAATGATCTTGCGGTGAACGCGGCCCGCGGGTATCGGCGCCAGGGCGGCATCTGGAAACCGCAGGATTTCGAGTACGTGAGTCTCCCACCGGCCGGCGCACTCAGCGCATCCGCAGCGGCTATCGCCGAACTTGCGGTAGAGCTGGCCCGACCTGATCGCACGCGCGTGTTCAACAGCGTCGCTGCCAAACACCTCCTCTACCAGACGAATCCCGATTTCGATGCGGGGCCGGGGTTTCGTGTAACGCACGGTCTCTATGACATGAGTCGGGGCAGCGTGCCGGCGCTTGGGCACGGCGGCGCAACGATGTTGTTTCACTCGAGGCTCGTCGTGTGGCCTGAAACGCGCGCCGCGCTGTTCGTGTCGATGAACGCGGCAGAGTCCGCGTTGGTCATCGACGCCGTCGTGGCCGCGGTCGCGCAACACTGGGGTTACCAGCAAACCAACCAGCGGCCGCCGATCACGCATGATGGCGCGCGCTTCGCCGGTTACTACGCCGCCGCGCGAGCAAGCCACGAAGGCCCGGATCGGTTGCTAGGTCTGGCGAGTGGCGTCGATGTCACAACTGACCCGGTGAACGGTGACCTGCTGTTGCGGCGGGCGATGCCGCCCGGGCTGGTGCGCATGCACGCGGTAGACGGCCTGGTGTTCGAGGAGGTGCAGGGCTGGCGTCGCGCTCAGTTCATCGAGTCCGGCGGCAACGTCGTGGGCCTGCGCTTCAACAGCGTTCCCGTGATCGAATACTTCCGCGCCGACCACCCTCGGCGCCTGGGATTGGCGGCTCTGGCGATCGTCTTCGTCAACGTCGCGGTGTGGGTGGCCTGGCCGTGGACGTGGTTGTTCAACAGGCGCGAGCCGCGCGGCGCCGGCCAATGGCGCGCGACGCTCGTCGCGATGGCGGTGTCCGCCTTGCTGCTCGGGTTCGCGTTCTGGTGGCTCAACGCGCTGGCTGATCCCACCGAGTTATTGATCGACGGCTACCGGGCGCTCGACTGGCTGTTGTGGATTCCGGTGGCCGCGGCGGCGCTTCTCGTTGTGCAGCTGGCGTTGCTCGTGAAAGTCTGGCGCACACCGTTCTGGTGGTTTGCGCGGCGGTTGCACTACACCGCATTGACGGTTGCCAACGGCGCGTTCCTCGGATGGTGCTGGTTGTGGAATCTGCACCCGGAGGGTCTGATTGCGTGAGCGGACTGCAACTCGGCGCCACGCCGTGGCGGTTCGACACGCTGACGGGCCCGGCACTGACCGAGCAGGCCGTGTTTCTGGAGCAGCTCGGGTACCAGTCGATCTGGCTGCCCGAGAACCACTTCAACCAGCAGGCCCTGCCGGATCCGCTGATGTTGCTGGCGTCCGTCGCAGCAGGCACACGCCGACTCAAACTCGGCACCACGTCGTACCTGCTGCCCATTCGTGACCCGATTCTTGCGGCCGAGCAGGTGGCGGTGGTGGATGTGCTGAGCGGCGGCAGGGTAGTGCTGGGCGTCGGTCGAGGGTTGTCCGCGCCTATGTTCCGCGCATTTGCCGTGGATCCAAAGACGAAGCGGACGCGTTTTGAGGCGTCGTTAGCGGTGATGCGGGACGCGTGGGCGGGCAAGCCGGTTGGTCCGGAGGGCAATACCGTGGAAGTGCATCCGCAGCCCGTACAGAAGCCGCACCCGCCGATCTGGGCTGCGGCGATTGGACCCAAAGCGTTGGCCCAGGCGGGGCGTCTGGGGCTTGCGTATCTCGCGTCGCCTATGGAAACCGTGGTGCAGCTCGAGCACAACTACCGAGCGCACCGCGATGCGGCGCGTCAGGCGGAGAGTGCTGGTGCCGGTGCGTTGGAGGTGCCGGTGATGCGTACGTTGTACATCAGTGAGTCGCGGCAGCAAACTGAGCGAATCCGCGAGCGCGTACTTGCCGCAGGTCGTGCCACAGGGCGTATCGACGAGGCCAGCTCGGTCGACGATTTTGCGATCGTCGGCGATTCGCATCTGGCGCGGGACAAGCTTGCCGAGTACCGGGATCGGTTGGGTGTTACCAAACTGATTGTTACGCGCCTGCGTGTGCCGGGCATCGACGACTCGGATTTCAAACGTTCGCTCGAATGCGCTGCTGCACTGGTGAACTGACGCTGACGTAGCCTTGTTATTTGAATCAGAAGGGAGCCGTTGATGACCCACCGGATACTGTGGCCGCAGGTGCGCTGGCCGGACGATCATGCGATCGAGCGGGCTAGCGTAGAGCCGAACGGTGCGGCCGAGTTTGTTGATCGGATGACGAACGTAACCGATGCGCAGTGGCGCGGCTGCGACGCCATAGTAACGGTATTGGACGTGCCCGAAGAATATCGATCGAGACTGGACAACTGCCGCGTTCTGGTAACGCCCAAGGTCGGCTTCGACAACATCGATCTGGCCGGGTGGGGCGCGCTGGGGATTCCGGTGTGCAACGTACCCGACTACGGCACGATGGAAGTCGCGGATCATGCGATGGCGTTAATGCTGTCTCTGATGAAAGGTATTACGTTCCACACACGCGAGCTGAAACAGGATCCGAAAGGCCGCTGGCGTCCTGCGCTCAATCCTTATGGCCGGCGTCTGTCGGCGTGTACGTTCGGCGTGGTTGGCATCGGTCGGATCGGTACCGCGGCCGCGCTCCGGGCGAAAGCGTTCGGGATGGACGTGGCGTTTTTCGATCCGTATGTGTCCAACGGCACGGATCTGGCGCTCGGTGTTCGCCGCGTGCATAGCCTCGAAGAGCTGTTTGCGACCAGCGACGTCGTCAGCCTGCATCTGCCGCTCACGCCAGACACTGAAAAGCTGATTGGTGCGGAGCTGTTGCAGCACGCCAAGCCGGGTCTGATCTTGATCAACACCGCGCGCGGCCCGTTGATCGACTTGGATGCGCTGCACGAGGCGATGCGGAGCGACCGGGTCCAGGCGGCCGGGCTGGACGTTTTACCGGAGGAGCCCGCCAATCCCGAACATCCATTGATCGCGGCTTGGGCCGCGGGCGAGGAATGGATAGACCATCGGCTCGTGATCACGCCGCACTCGGCCTTTTTCACGCCGGAAAGCGTCTACGACATGCGTTTCAAAGGTGGGGAGATCGCGATGACGTATCTGACCGAGGGCAGATTGCAGAACTGCGTCAACGAGCCCTGGTTGACGCAACGCCGCTAGCTGTGTCGTCAGCGTTCATGCCGGTAGCGCTTCCTTGTGCCGTTATTCCGGGTCTATATCCAACGGCCGGTAGAAGGCTTTCCCCTGACTCGCGTATTCGCCCATCACCTTCATGAATGTCTCACCGGCGGAGCCTTCGTCGGTTAGCGTCAAGTCCTGACGCAGGAAGTTGATGCTGTCGGGGTTCAATGACCGCGCCATGGCCCAGTACTGATCCGCCTTGTCGTTGTGGCCGTGCGCACGAAACAGATTCCCGAGCCGGAATGCCGCAGCGGCCTTCTGTTCGTTGCTGTCGTGGCGGCGCACGTTCGCGGCGACCGTTGCGGCCGGTTGAACGTGTACGCTGTCGGCACCCCGCTCCGCCCAGTCCTTCACGGCTTTTGCGTACACGTCGGTACCGAACGTGATCTTCTGGTCACCGTCGCCGAATTCGTGAATGGCGGCATAGGTGCCTTCATCGATCCGTACCACGCGGCCGTGCTCGTCGACCCACGCGGCCGAGGGAACGTTCACGAAATTGAAGGCGCTCGAGATCACGTGATTCTCGTCCACAACCTGAATGTAGGAAGGTTTCGCCGCATCGAAGATCGGTCCTGCAACCGCTTCGCCGCCGGTGTCCTGAGCCGCACTGATGATTAGAAAGTCCGGATCGTCTATCTGCTCATACACACGTTGCCACACGGGCACGTCGAACTGGCAGCCTCACCATGAAGACCAGGTGACGATCAGTGCCTTCTTACCCTTCAGGTCCGCCATTCGGATTACGTTGCCCTGCCGGTCCTCGACTTCGAATTCCGGCGCCATCGCGTCGGTGAGCAGGCGCTCGCGCTTTTGCGGCACTTCCGCGAAGCTCCACACGCGCGCGTCGGCGTCGGCGACGTACGGCTGTTCCAGCAGGTCGGCGAATGCGGTCAGGTCGAACCACGTGCGGCCGGCCTGCTCTACGAGCATTCCCGCGCTGAGCGGAATGCAGGTGTCTGCATAGCACGCTCCTTCGGGCTTCAATTCGAAACCATTGATCTTGACCAGATCCTCGGGGTTGATGAGCAGGCCCGGCCCGTCGCCGGTCTCGGCGAGCGTGGTCGTTGCGCCCTGGCAGACGACGGTCGCGCCCCCGTCGGGGTGGAGCGGCGTCTCGTTGAACGGATGGCGGAGTTCCGGAAACGCCATGAACGCTTCAGCCATGGGTACCTCCTGTGTTCTGGTTCCTCGATTGTACCTGCGTCATCGGAGCATGTCGGATCCGATGGGCTTGTTGTTCGCTGCGCTGTCAGCCGCTCTGTTGGGATCCAGCCGCAGCAGCGACCGGATCTGGCGGCGCACCGACTCGTACCTTGCGCCAACGGTATCGCCCTCGGGCGCGATCTGCACCTTGAAGCGCCTGTTTACGAATCCTGGATTGCCGCTGGCGTTGCCGTGCCAATTGTTCGCAGCTTTTGCGCTTGCCGGCCATGCGACATCGCGATTGCCCGGATTGTCGTAGGCGACGTTGTTCTCCACCACGACTCGTTGGTCGCCGTTCACGACGAAGATCCCGTGCAGGCCATTGGCCACAGCGGTGTTGTTGGCCACGAGTCCCTCGCCACCGAAACGCAGTTCCATGCCGGTGGACTGATTGCCGACTGCAACGTTGTGGACCCACTCTACGCCGCCCAGAACCGGGCTGAAGCCCTTAAACCCTTTGTTGCCCTCAGGGCCATTGAACAGCGACGCATTACGCTCGATCCGCGACCCGTCGCCAAGTGAGTGATCGAAACCGTCGTCTGCGTTGTTCCAGGCGATGTTGTTGCGCAACAGCGTCCGCGGGCAGGCGTTCTGCATCTGCAGTTCAGGCGCCATCTGATGACAGAATTTGCTCGACGCAAAGCCATCGGAGTTGCCTCCCCCCGCCGGATCGCCGGGAACCGGCAGGGCTTTCTGGCCATCCGGCAGCCAGCCGTTGCGGTAGCCGAGCGAGTTCTCGATGACCGTATCGGCCACGAACCGCGGCGTGGAATTGGAAACGTGAATCAAAACGCCCGAGCCGTGTCGGTTCCGGTAGCTCTCGGCCCGCGTGACGCGATTGCCGGTGATCCCGTTGCCGGAATTACCGATGATCAGGATCCCGTTTTCCCAGTTGTCGTGCGCGACAACGTCCTCGGCCACGCCGTAGTTGCCGCCGAGCACCAGGCCATGCCGTGTGGAACCCGAGAACTCGATCCCGCGGATGTGGATGTGGTCCCCGAACACGTCGATCAGGCGTTCGTTGGATGTGGAAGGCAGGCCCCCATCGTCAGGAAAGCCCCAGCCTCTCAGGTGAGCCTGCCGGCCCGGTGCGCTTTCGATCACAATCGGTGCGTCGCGGGTTCCCGAACGTCTGACCTGCACGAACGAGCGCTGCGTGCCGGATGGATGCCGATACTCGCCGTTAAGCCATATCCGATCCCCCGGCCGCGCCGCATCCACGGCCGCCTGAATGGAACGGTACTCGGCGCCCACACATCGGATATCGGCGCGCTCACACCCGCTGGCGGCACTGTTACCGGTACGCCCGATGCGCTTACCCGCAGTCGCGGCTTGCGCTTCGGTCACCGCTTGCGCTTGGGGCGATGCGTCCTGCGCCACCTCCATCTGCGGCTGCGTCTGTGACTGGGGAGGAGCGCCACACGCCGCGACCAAAATCACCCAGCCGATGCGTGTCATGTGCGTTCTCCATCAGCGGCGCTCATGCGGGCAGTTCTTCCATAACTTTGTTGCTGTCAATCTGCAGGTAACGCCGCAGGTAGTTCGTGGCGATGTAGAACGGGATCGTGTCGAGGACCGCAACCGTCATCTTAAATACGTAGTTGCTCCCCATCAGAACCAGCAAAGCGATCAGCGTCATCTCGCCGCGCAGAAACACTGCGCCAAAGGTGACGCTCACGACCATCACCGAGTCCACCATCTGGCTCGTAAGCGTTGAGAAATTATTGCGCAACCACAGATGTTTGCCACGCGTGAGGCGCTTGAACCAGTGAAACAGCTGAACGTCGCAGAACTGGGCTGCAATGTACGCCATCATGGACGCGAAAACGGCCCCCGACGTGCACGCGTAGATCAGTGTGAACAATTCGACGCTTCCGGACAGCACGTCGCCGTTGGGTAGTGCGATGTCTTCTGCGAGTTGAATGGCCTGCCATGGAGGCTGCGTGTCCGCCGGAACCGTCGGCAGCGCCTGTCCGAGCCAGAGGCACGCGAGAATAAAGAAGTTCAATCCGAAACCCACCCACACAACGAAGTTGGCGCGTTTGCGGCCATACAGTTCGCTGATCAAGTCGGTGCACAGGAACGTGAGCGGATACGGCAGAACACCCACCGCCAGCGCCATGGGTCCGAGTTGCACGAACCGCGTTATGCCGACCACGTTCAACAAGGTCATTGCGCACAGAAAAAAGCCGGCAAGCACCAGGAACACGCGCTCCCGGCGTTCGCGGAGGTCAATACCGGTCGTAGCGGTCGCTTCAGCCATCGGTCGTGCGACGAGTAATCAGCTTTCGACCTGACCCAGGTTGGCGTGTATCACGGCACCGTCTATCACCGCGTGGGTGGCACACCACAGCAGCGTGTCCGCAATTTCCTGGGGCGCAATCAGGCGCCCGTACGCAGACATACGACTGACGGCGTCCATTGCGTCGGCCGGCACGTGAGCGCGAAGCATCTCTGTGTCCGTGAAGCCCGGACAGACGCAGGCGGTGTGAACGCTGCGTCCGGCCATGTCCTGGCAGGTTGCGCGCATCATGCCGATCATCGCGTGTTTGCTCACCACATAGGAGTAGCTGCCGGGCACCGCTTTTTCGCCGAGTGTGGAGCCGACGTACAGAATCGCCGAGTTCTCCCCCATGTAAGGGATGATGAAGTAGTTGAGCGTGTTGACGGCGACGACATTGATTTCGAGCACGTCGCGAAGCTGTTTGCTCGGCGTTTCCAGCGCAGTATCGCTCGTTAGCCGGGAGGCGTTGTGGATCAGCACGATCTCCTCGGACTCGCCCAGCGTGGGGGTCAGCTGGCCGGTGATCGCATCCAGAAAGCCGCTCTGCGACAGGTCGCAGTTGATGTGCTGAACACTGTCCAGCGGGCAACGTCGGCGGGACAGGTTCACCACGGTATACCCCTGCTTCGCGAACGTGTCGGCGGTCTGCAGGCCGATACCGCTGCTTGCGCCGGTAATGATCAGCGTCTTCACGTCAGGCTCCTCAAGTTGGCTGCCAGGTGGCGCTCGCCCACTGCCCCGCGCCGGATGCAACTTTCAGCGTGGCGCTTTGCAGCGGCAGCGACCGGATCTCGGGATCCGTAATCAAACTGTCCAGCAGCCACGGCGCGAGTTCTTCAACGGTAATGTTGCGCAACGGCAGCGTGAGTACGTCGCGTGGCAGGAAGGGCATGCGTTCGTCGGCAAAGCACGCCACCACGTAGCCGTCTGAGTTGTCGATGGTCAAGTGGGGGGAGCGTTCCGGCAGCAATGTTTTCTCATCCAGTGCGTCGAGCAGGGATTTCAAGCGTTGCTTTATTACGTTGTAGTCAAACATCAGCCCGTCTGCGCCTACCGGGGCGGTGACGTCGCACGCTACGTGAAAATTGTGCCCGTGCAGGTCTTCCCGCTCCTGCGCATCGAAGATCGTGAAGTGGGCGGCCGAAAAGCTCAGGTATTCCTTCGAGATTTCCAGCGTCACTGGCGTTGGCGCGGTCATGCTTCGATGCTACCACAGCGACCTGCCGGTGCTTCATTCCTGTTGAATGCGGTCGAGCACGAGTCCGTAGAAGTAGCTGTCTGCGTTGTCGAAGTACCAACCCAGATGTTGACCACAGCCGGTGCAGGACGCGTAGCGCCACTGAAACCCGGGGAACCAGGTGTCCGCTGCGGTGCGTTCGCCAGACAGTGTGCAGCCGAGTGCCTGCGTAAAACAGCCGAGGTGAAACGAAATGCCGTACGGGTTCGTGAGCGAGTGCTCATGGCTGCCGTTGACACTGGTTGCATCGGCCGAACGACCGACGACGTGGGAGCACCTCGCACAGTAGATCAGGCCGCGTTCCGGTGCTTTCTCCTCATCGAGGATGTGCTGCAGGTTGGGGTCCAGGCCTTGACCTTGTTTGTCGACTACATCGATCATGACGGCGAGGAATAGGTTAATTGCATGGAATCGTTTGCAAGCATCTTTCAGCGGGCCGCAGAGCGCAAGGGCGGAGAAGCGGCGCTCGAAGCGCTGCTCCCCGAGGCAAAATCCGACACCGCGTTGCGGCGACTGAAGGACGATCGCTGCCTCGCGGAAATGACGAAGTGTGTGTTCCGCTCGGGGTTCGTATGGAAGGTCATCGAAAACAAGTGGCCCGGTTTCGAGGCGGCGTTCGACGGTTTCGACGTGGCGACCTGCGCAATGTTGTCCGACGAAGCGTTGGAACGGTTGGCGAGCGACCCGAGCATCGTACGTAACGCCGCGAAGATTCGCAGCGTCGCGGGCAACGCCCAGTACATTCTCGAGGTGCGTGACACGCACGGCAGCTTCGGCAAGTTCCTCGCGGCCTGGCCCGAGGACGAGTTCGTAGGGTTATGGGATGACATGAAACGCCGCGGCAATCGTCTGGGCGGCCAGACCGGCCGTTTCGTGCTGCGTTTCCTCGGCAAGGACACCCCAATGTTGTCGAATGACGTCGTCAAAGCGCTCATCGCCCAGGGCGTCGTGGAGAAGGAACCGACATCCAAGAAAGCGCTGGCCGCGGTTCAGGACGCGTTCAACAGCTGGCGGGAAGAAAGCGGCCGACCGCTGTGTGTAATATCGCGTACGCTCGCCTGCTCGGTCGACTGACGCGATGATTGCGCGCAATCGCTCGGAGCTTGCCGCGCTCCAGGCAGCGGGTCGAGTCGTTCGGGAGGTGATCGCGGAAATGCGTAGCGCCACCCGGCCCGGCGTTACGCTGCTTGAACTCGACGAACTGGGCGCGCGTAGGTTGAAGGAGCTGGGCGCGCTGTCCGCACCGCGCCACTTCTACAACTTTCCGGGTGCCACCTGCATCAGTGTCAACGAGGAGGCGGCGCATGGCATACCAGACGAGTATGTTGTGCGCGACGGCGACGTGATCAACATCGACGTGTCGGCTGTGCTGGATGGGTACGTCGGCGATACGGGCGAGTCGTTCGTGGTCGGCGATGCGGCAAGTGACGCGCAGCGAATCTGTGAGTGCGTGAAGCGGGCGGTTACGGAGGCGTTGAGCGAAATTCGCGACGGCGTCAACCTCAACGTGATCGGGCGTCGCGTGCAAGAGGTGGCGGACGATGCCGGGTTTCATATCGTGCGCAACCTCGGCAGCCACGGCGTGGGCCGGTCGTTGCACGAGTCGCCGAGCTACGTGCCGTTCGACAACCCGAACGAGCAGCGCACGCTGACCGAGGGCATGGCGTTCACGATCGAGCCGTTCTTCACCACCAGCACGGAGCCCTGGGTGCAGCAACGGTCGGACGGCTGGACGCTTGCGGTTCCGGAAGGCGAACTGGTGGCTCAGTTCGAACACACGGTGGTTGTACAGCGCAGCGGTGTTCTCGTTACCACGGCCTGAGGCGTTTGATGCACCCAGGCACCCGTCCGGTCAACCGTTAAGCAGAGCCTTCAGATCGGTGTCCGGGTTTGCCAACGCGCCGGCGTCGACGGGTTTGCCAACGAGCTGTTTGCACACCATGAACTCACGTGGGCTATTGACCGCATCGGCCGCCACGACTTTGCCGTCCTTCAGGTAGAAAACCGCAAACTGGTTTGCCGCCCGGTCACCGCGGACCACTTCGGTATCGCCATCCGCGGAAAATCCAACCATCTGCAGTTTCAGCTCGTACTGATCGGACCAGAACCATGGCAGTGCGTCGTACTCCTTCGCCTTACCGCATATGTTGGCGGCAGCAACGCGGGCCTGTTCCATCGCGTTGGGTACCGATTCCAAACGTATCTGCCTGCCTACCCATGGGTTAGGGTGGCTGCTGCAGTCACCCGCGGCGTACACGTGTGCGGCTGAGGTTCGGCATTGCGCGTCCACCACAATACCGTTGTCGCACTCGATACCGGCGGCTTCGGCGAGTTCGACGTTGGGGATGATGCCGATGCCGACGACCACGAGGTCGGCGGCAAGCGTTTCGGGACCGCACTGCACACCCTCGACGCGCTCGTTACCGACGAATCCGGATACCATCGTTTCCGTGTGGATGTGAACGCCTCGGCCGGTGTGCAGCTGATGATAGTAATCGGACATCTGCACGGTGGTGACGCGCTGCAGGATGCGGCTCTCCATTTCCAGAACGTGCACTTCGAGACCGGATTCGATACCGACTGCCGCTACCTCCAGCCCGATGTAGCCACCGCCTACGATCACCAGGCGTTTGCCTTCTTCCATTTCGGCCCGAATGCCGTCCACGTCCGCGATTGTGCGCAGATAGTGGATGCCCGCCAGGTCGCTACCCGGCGCATTGAGAATGCGGGGGCGGCTCCCGGTTGCAATGATCAGATCATCGTACGTCAGTGTTCCAGCAGTGTCGGTGGTGACGGTCTGTTCGCTCGTATTGATTGCGGTTGCGGTCACGCCCGTGAGCACGGTCACGTTCTTGTCGTCGTAGAACTTCTGCGGCCGCAGATACACGCGGTCCAGTCCCTGTTCTCCGGCGAGGTATTGTTTGGACAGCGGCGGTCGCTGGTACGGAATGTGCGGCTCGTCCCCCACGATCGTGATGTCGCCTTCGTACCCTTCCTGCCGCAGGCTCGCGGACGCCTGCCCCGCTGCGTGACCTGCCCCGATGATGACGACTCCTGCCATAACCCTGCCCCGGTAACTGGAAAACTGCATTCTATGGAACGGACCGGGTGTTGGCGATCTCCGGGCGCCGATGCGGATGATGGCAGCCGGCTTTGATATGGGCGGGTGTCATGATTAATCCGCGTAAGTGGGGTAGGGTTCCTGTCAGGCGGCTACCGGTGACACAGATGAAATTCCTGACGTTACACGAGATGGTGCAGCGTGCTCGCAGAAACCTCGACCAGAACAACTGGGACTATCTGGTGGGCGCAGCGGATACGGAGGCGTCGATGCGGCGCAACCGGGCCGCCGTGGAAAGCTGGGTCTTCAAACCGAGGATTCTCAACGACGTATCGAACGTGGATGCAACCAGCAGGTTCATGGGCGCGCCGATGCGTCTTCCGGTGCTGCTGCCACCGATCGGCTCCATCCAGGTGTTCTCGGAGGCCGGGGGTCTGGCGGTGGCCGAAGCCGCGCACGAGTTCGGCGTGCAGCAGATATTGAGTTCCGTGTGTCTGCCGGATTTCGAGACGATTGCCCGGGAGGTGCCTGGTCCGCGGATATATCAGCTTTATCTGCTGGGCGATCGTGCATGGATGGACGACACGATCGAACGCACGATTGCCGCCGGCTACACCGGTTTCTGCCTTACCGCAGACACGCAGGTGTATTCGAGGCGTGAGCGCGACATTCTGAAACGCTACGTGCCCGCGTCCGGGCGACAGGCATCGGGCGCGGGTGACTTCGGCTATCAGGCACACATGACGTGGGAGACCGTAGAGCACGTCAAATCGCGCTTCGACATTCCGCTGATCGTGAAAGGGGTGGCAGTAGCCGACGATGCGCGACGCTGCGTAGAGGCCGGTGTGGATGTGGTGTACGTAAGCAATCACGGCGGTCGGCAGCTCGACCACACGCGTGCCTGCATCGATGCACTGCCGGAGGTTGTCGAGGCGGTGGCGGGCCGGGTCCCGGTGATCGTTGATGGTGGATTCATGCGCGGCGCCGATGTCGTCAAAGCGCTGTGCCTCGGTGCCACGGCGGTTGGAATGGGGCGCTTCGAGGCGCTGGCCATGGGCGCCGGTGGTCGGGATGCCTTGTTGAATGCGCTCGAGATTCTGGAGCACGAGATAAAGACCACGATGGCGTTGCTGGGCGTGGCGCGTATCGAAGATCTCGATGCAGGCCTTGTAACCCGGGAGGCGCAGTTGGCCTCGGTACATGCGCTCAACGCGTTTCCGTTGCTGGACGAGGGATACTGAGTTCCGGAGCAGGCTTGGATTGGCCCGAAGACTTCCCGCAACCGCGAAATACGGACCTCTGGTGTAAGCACGACCGGCTACTGCGCCACAACTATGTGAATGCGGGCATCGGGGTGGATTGGCGTTTCGATCGCAAGCAATCATTGTCTTTCGCCATAATGCACATGATCGAAGCCGAACAGGTGCACATCATGGACATTGCCGCATCCCTTACGTTCGCCAGAAGTTTCTGACGAAAGCAACGTGCCACAGCGGTACGGATTCTCGGATCTCACGCTCGACGACGGCCGTCGCCGCGTTAGCCGTGGCTCGCAACACGTCAAACTGCCGGCGCTGTCGTTCCGGCTGTTGGCCGCGCTGGTGGAGGCTTCACCGAACCTGCTAACTGCCGACGAACTCATCGACCGCGTGTGGGAGGGGCGGGTCGTGAGTCCGGAAACGGTGACGCAACGGGTCAAATTGCTTCGAGCGGCACTGGACGATGACGCCAGAGAACCCAAATATATTGAGTCGGTGCGTGGGGGCGGTTACCGGCTGATACCCGACGTACACGAGCTCGAACCCGAAACCGCGTCAGTAGGCGCGGGGCTCTTCGGCGAGTTGCGTCGCCGCCGCGTGGTGCAGGCGGCGCTCGTGTACGCGGCGGTTGCGTGGACGCTGACCGAAGCCCTGGCATTTCTGCTGGAAGCGCTGCCGGGGTTTCCGGATTGGTCGCAGGTGGTCGTGGCAATCGCGTTTATCGTGGGTTTCCCGATTACGATGTTTCTGGCCTGGCGATTCGACCTGGGCCCGGACGGTGTGAGCCGCACGGAATCGTACACCGGTCGGGAACGTGCCACGGTGGCGGCTGCCGTCGCATTACTGATCGGTTCCACCGCCGGGTTGTCGTATCTGTTGGTGCAGAATCTGGAGACGACAGAACCCGGTGCGGTCCCGCTTGCGCCGCTGCCGGACGATGTCGTTGCGTTGTTGCCGTTCCGGCAGAGTGGACAAGATCCCGAACTTGCGCAGCTCTCGTCGGGTCTGAACGACCTGCTGCGCGACAACCTGCGCGGTGCGGGCTTGCGGATGGTGGCGCGGCGCTCGAGCCACGCGTTCGATAGCGAAAACCTTCTGCCGACGGACATTGCCGCCCGACTGAAAGCGGGTACCGTCATTGAAGGTGAGGTGTCGCGCGTAGGCGCCGAGATCCGTTTGCGCCTCTCCGTTATCGAGGGTACGTCAGGCGTCGAACGCCTGTACCGGACGTTTCGCGAAGAACTCGACAATCTCGGTGCGATCGAGAAGGCCGTCGTCACTGAAGTGGCCTCGGTACTCCTACCTGACGCGTCTCCGAGGGCGGACAGCGCGGCCCCACGCGATGCCTCGGTTTATGACAACTCGGTCTACAACAAGATGCTGCTGGCGCGCCATTTCGAGCAGGAAATGCTGGATCAGCGGGTCGTGGACCCGGAGGTTGTGCAAAAAGCGGTGGACCTGTATCGCCAGATTCTTCTCGAGGTACCGGACTACGCGATGGCCCACAGCCGGTTGGGCGGGGCGCTGCTGTACGTGAACGACGTCTCGGGCGCTCGCCCGCATATATTCAAGGCCCTGGAGCTCAACCCGGAGCTCGCGGATGTGCAGTACAACCTGGGTCTGTACCACTGGGCACAGGGCGATGCCTCTGCGGGGGATGCGTTTCGCAGAGCTCTGGCGCTCGACCCGAACCATGTGGGAGCGTTGGAGGCGTTTGCCAAATGGATCTGGTTCGAACCCGACTACACGGCTGTGCTCGAGTACTTCGAGCGCACGATCGAACTGGATCCAATGTCTTTGTCACACTACGCCGACCTCGGCTCGCTGCGCGGCTGGCGTAACGAGTCCGAAGAGGTTGATCGGATTGTCGACGAAATAAGCCGACGCTTCCGCAGTTACAGCGCGTACGAGGTTATCGCACGACTTTTGGAACTGACCGGCGATCTCGATCAGGCGATTGCGTGGGCCTGGCGTAGCCGCATGATCGCGCCACGCGACGTCCCGGACCCGACCTGGCAGCTCTCCGAGCTTTACTCCCGACTCGGGATGCAGGAAACGGCCGCGAAGCTCGGCGATGACACGTCCATCAGCTACCTTTTCTGGGCGCGCGAATACCGCCAGCTCGCCGACCTCGCCGAAGAACTCATCATCCTGAACCCGGATGAATCGAAGATTTACTACCACCTGGGCTTTGCGTACAACGCGCTGGATGATTTTGCGTCAGCCGTACGGATTCTGAAGCTTGCGGGACTCCCGGACTCGATGGTAGGCGGTGGCGTGCGGCGTTCGGACGCGTACGAAGCGCTGCCGCCGCTGATCGACGCGTTGGTGCACACCGGTAACCAGGCAGAAGCACGTTCACTTGCCGAACATTTTACCAGGCACTTGGAAGCCGGATTCGAGACCGGAGGAAACTCGTGGTGGGGCCGCGTCTACGGCGCGTGCGCGAAAGTAACCTTGGGGCAGATCGACTCGGCACTCGCGGATCTGGAATACGCATCCGGCGTTGCGGGTATTCCATGGAACCCGGTTATTCGGGATTCAGTGTGTTTCCGCAAGCTGGCAGAGGAGCCCCGCTACCAGCAGGTGATTCAAACGCTGGAAGACCGCAAGGTGGTGCTGCGAGAGCGGCTCCCGCGGGTGTTGGAAGAATTTGCGGTGCACGAGTTCGCCGAAGCATTTCTCGAATCGCGCTGACGTGCGCCGCAGGGCTGTGTCTTGGTGCCGCTTGGGGAAGCGTCTCGAGCGTCAGGAATTGCCGCCGTCCTTCGGCATGGGTACCGGAAACGGCATCACTTTCTCACCCTTGCTGTCCGTGACTTTGGCGACGCCTTCCTTCTCGACCTCGTCGATCCGAATGACCGCATGCATCGGGATGAAGCTTCGCTCCACGCCGTCGAACTCGTTGCGCAGTTTTTCCTCCGCGGGGTCGATCACCATCTGACCCTTTTTGCCGAACAGGTAGTCCTCGACTTCGATGAAACCGTACAGGTCGCTCTGGTAGATGTTGTGCGCATACACCTCGTACACCTGCCCCTGGGCGTGAAACAGTACGCGGTAGATGTGTTCCTGCTTGTCGGCCAATGTGCTACCTCTCGTCGACGCCTGCCGTGGCTCAATATGGGTCCTGGCTGCGCATAATCAAGCATCGATCGCCTATAATGCGCGCCCGCTAGAGTCATTGTATGTGAACGCCGGATCAGTGCCAGTCCCAAAGAAGCTCTACATAAAAACGCACGGCTGCCAGATGAACGAGTACGACTCGGCGCGCGTTGCCGACCTGCTACGTGAGGAGGGTGACTATGTGCAGGTGGATTCGCCGGAAGAGGCGGATCTTCTGCTGTTGAATACATGTTCAATTCGTGAAAAAGCGCAGGAAAAAGTTTTTCATCAATTGGGCCGTTGGAAGGCGCTGAAGCAGGCCAATCCGGAACTCAAGATCGGTGTCGGAGGCTGTGTCGCGAGCCAGGAGGGCGACGCGATTCACCGCCGCGCGCCCTATGTCGATCTGGTGTTCGGTCCGCAGACCCTGCACCGGCTACCGGAGATGGTGGCGCGAACGCAGGCGGAGCGCGTGCCTGTAGTAGACGTTACGTTTCCGGAAATCGAAAAGTTCGACCGATTGCCCGAACCCAGCGTGGATGGCCCCGCAGCGTTCGTTTCGATCATGGAAGGGTGCAGTAAGTACTGTTCGTTCTGCGTCGTGCCTTACACGCGCGGCGAAGAGGTGAGCCGGCCGGTGGCGAGCGTGATGCGCGAGGTGGTTCAGCTCGCGGAGCGTGGGGTGCGCGAGATTCATCTGCTCGGCCAGAACGTTAACGCGTACCGCGGTGCAATCGAGGACGACACGGCGGATCTGGCGGAGCTGATTCACTACGTGGCGGAGATCGATGGGGTCGAACGCATTCGTTTCACCACGTCGCATCCCAAAGAGTTCAGCGACGCGTTGATCGACGCGTACCGGACCGTTCCGCAACTCGTCGACCACGTGCATTTGCCGGTGCAATCGGGTTCCAACCGCATACTCGAGGCGATGAAGCGCGGCCATGTCGTTGCCGATTACATCCGCAAGGTGGAAGCCCTGCGCCGCGTGCGTCCCAACATCAGCCTGTCGAGCGATTTCATCATCGGCTTCCCCGGCGAGACCGCCCGGGATTTCGCCGACACGATGGCGTTGATAGACGAGGTTGGCTTCGATACGTCGTTCAGCTTTATATACAGTCCGCGGCCGGGCACGCCGGCGGCGGCGCTCGCGGACCCGACCCCGTACACGGAAAAGCACGAGCGGCTGACGCAGCTGCAGACCCGGTTGCGGGATCAGGCGAGCGCCATCTCTGAAGCGATGGTAGGCGGAGACGAGCGCGTGTTGGTGATGGGAGAATCAAAACGCTCTCCCGGAGAACTTCAGGGGCGCACGGAAAACAACCGCGTCGTGAACTTTGCCGGACCGCGCTCGCTGATCGGCCAATTTGCGGTGGTTCACATTACGGCGGCGTTGCCCAATTCGCTGCGCGGGCGTGTGATTGACGTGAATTGACACGCCCGACCGGCGGACTATGCTAGGCCCCGGGTATGCAAGCGGGAAGCATTTGAACGAAGAGCAGAACCGGGTCGTGGCGTTGACCACAGACCTGGCGTTGGAGCCGGACGACTCGCGTCGTCTCGCGGCGCTTTGTGGTCCGTTCGACCAGAATCTCAAGCACCTCGAAGATCGACTCGGGGTGCACATCCGCAACCGGGGTAATGCGTTTCGACTGAGCGGCCCGGAACATCGTGTGCAGATGGCAGCGGCCATTCTTTCCCAACTTTACCGCGAGACGGCATCGGGCGAGTCGATCGACCCGGAGACGGTACACCTGTTTCTGCAGGAATCCGGTGCGCAAGCGCTGCTGGACAATGCGGCCGAACCCGATGGGGCCGCAGCCGACGACGGCGGGGCCGCGATACGCACGATGCGCAAGAGCGTGCGCGCGCGTGGCGGCAACCAGACCGACTACGTGTCTGCGATACGGCGCTGCGACATCAACTTTGGTGTCGGTCCGGCGGGCACCGGAAAAACCTACCTGGCGGTGGCGCTGGCCGTGGAGGCGCTGGATCAGCGCAAAGTGAATCGCATCATTCTCGTGCGCCCGGCTGTGGAAGCAGGCGAGAAACTCGGTTTTCTGCCCGGCGACCTGGCGCAGAAGATCGACCCTTACCTGCGCCCGCTCTACGATGCGCTGTACGAGATGATGGGCGTAGAACGGGTAAACAAGTACGCGGAACGAAACATCATAGAGGTGGCACCGCTCGCTTACATGCGCGGGCGCACGCTCAACAACGCGTTCATCATTCTCGATGAGAGCCAGAACACCACGCGCGAACAGATGAAGATGTTCCTCACGCGCATCGGCTTCGGATCCACCGCGGTGATCACAGGAGACATCACTCAGATCGATCTACCGCGAGGGCAGCAGTCGGGGCTCGTGCATGCGCTCGACGTGCTTGCCGGCATCAAAGGGATCAGCTTCGTACGGTTCGACTCGCGCGACGTGGTACGCCATCCGCTCGTGAAAAAGATCGTTGACGCCTACGAGGCACATCCAAACGAATCGACGCCATCGCTGGAGCAGAATGCGGCAGACGGCGACGCACCGTCGTGACGGTGTCGGTGCAGATTGCAACCGCGGTGGACGGCCTTCCGGATGTGCAGTCCATCGAACGCTGGGCGCGCGCGGCGTTGGCCGGTGCGGAGCGCGCCGTGTGTTTACGCATTGTCGATGAGTCCGAAGCGCGGGAGCTCAATCTTACCTATCGGAATCTGAGCTATGCGCCTAACGTGTTGAGTTTTCCGTTCAGCGCAGACGACGGTTCGTGGCCGGACGGCATGACGCCGATGCTGGGCGACGTGGTGATCTGTGCGCCGGTCGTTGCGTCGCAGGCCAATGACCAGGGAAAAACGCTGCGGGCGCACATGGCCCACATGGTGGTGCACGGTATTCTGCACCTTTGCGGTTTCGATCATCAGAATGACGAAGACGCCATGCGAATGGAGCGCAGGGAGGCGGAAGTACTGGCTTCGTTCGACGTAGAGGATCCGTATCTGATATGAGCGAAGACCACGCTGGTAACGACAAGGGTTTGCGGCGCACACTGATCGACTGGGTAACGGACCTGTTCAGCGACGAGCCAACCGACCGGGACGAACTGAAAACAGTCCTGCGCGACGCCGCGGAGCGCCGGCTGATGGACGATGAGGCGCTGAACATTATTTTCGGTGCGTTGCAGGTGTCGGACATGCATGCGCGGGACATCATGCTGCCGCGTCCTCAGCTGGTTGTTGTGCGTGCAGACGACGACCTGCCGCAGATACTCGAAACCGTAATCAGTTCCAAGCACTCGCGGTTTCCGGTGATCGGCGAAGACCTCGATGATGTAAAGGGTATTCTGCATGCGAAGGATCTGCTGCCGTTACTGCTGGACGGCGATCAAAAGCAATTTGACATCAAAGACTGTATCCGCAGCGCCACCGTAATCCCGGAGAGTAAGCGGCTCAACGTGCTGTTGCAGGAGTTTCGTGCCACGCGCAACCACATGGCGGTGGTCGTGGACGAGTACGGACACATCTCCGGTGCAGTAACGATCGAGGACGTGTTGGAACAGATCGTTGGTGAGATCGAGGATGAGCACGACGTACATGATGACGCGAGTGTGAAACGCCTGAACGCCACGACGTTCAACGTGAAAGCGAACACCGCGATCGAGGACTTCAACGAGTACTTCGAGCAGGAATTTACCGCAGGTGAGTTCGATACGATCGGCGGCCTGGTGCTGCAGGCCTTCGGCCACATGCCTGAACGTGGCGAGCGGGTGGAATTGGGTGACATGGACATCGAAGTGCTGAATGCCGATTCGCGGCGCCTGCGTTTGCTTCAGGTAAAAACCGCTAAACCATTGAGCCCGGCATCCAGCGCGGCTCAATGATTCGTTGAGCGCCGCCTCCCCGAGCCGGCCACGGCTCGCCCGGTTCCAGGTAGCGTTCGCCGTCGGGTTGGGCGCGCTGCTGCCGTTGGGGTTCGCACCGTTCGGATTCTGGCCCGCCGCTTTGCTTTCGATAGCGGGCATTTACTGGTTATTGCAACGGGTCCCATCGCGCGGATGGCTGCTCGGTTGGGCGTACGGCGTCGGCAAGTACGGCGTGGGCGCGTCGTGGATCTACGTCAGCATTCACGAATTCGGCAACGCTGCGCCGCCGCTGGCGGGCGCGCTGGTTGCGTTGTTCGTTACGGGCATGGCGTTGTTTCCTGCGCTGCAGATGGCGGTATGGATGCGGCTCAGAACACCGCGTCGGCTGCAGAACGTTGTAACGTTCGCGCTGGTGTGGGTGCTGGTGGAATGGATTCTCACGTGGTTCCTGTCCGGGTTTCCGTGGCTGTTCGTGGGTTACGCAATGATCGACACGTCGCTTGCCGGTTGGGCACCGGTGGGCGGTGTACTGCTCGTGTCGTGGGGTGCGGTGGTGTCCGCAGTAGCGGCGTTGCACGGGTTCGGTGGCGGCAATGGCGGCACCACCGGTAACGGCCGCGAACGTGGGGAACGTGGTGCCTGGCCTAGGCGCCTGCAGCCGGGCTTCCTTACATTGGCGGTCGCGCCCTGGCTTGGGGGGGCGCTCCTGGCGTTCATGTCCTGGACCCGCGCCGGGGAGACGCTCGATGTCGCCCTGGTGCAGGGCAACATCGATCAGGCCGTCAAGTGGCAACCGGAGAACCGCAATCGGATCATCCGACACTACGAACAGCTGAGTGCGCCCGCGTGGGCCGACGCGACCTTGGTTGTGTGGCCGGAAGCCGCCATCACGAAGTTCCGACACGATGCTGCGGAAGACCTTGCCCGCCTCGCGTCGAGGGCGCGCACCGAAGGCGACGCCACGCTCGTTCTCGGTATTCCCGATGTGCACGTTACGCCGGAACAGACGTCGTTTCGTAACGCAGCACTCGCCGTTGGCGCCGGGTCGGGCTTGTACCACAAGCGGCGGCTCGTGCCCTTCGGCGAATACGTACCGCTCGAATCGCTGCTACGCGGCGCGATCGATTTCTTCAACCTGCCGATGTCACACGCCACCCCCGGCCCCGACGCGCAACCGCCGTTGGACATCGGTGTGGGCTACGCATCGCTCGCCATCTGCTATGAAATCGCATACGGCGAGCCGGTACGTCGCGACACGCGTGGTGCGGACGTGATCATTACGCTCTCCAACGACACTTGGTTCGGGCGCAGTATCGGCCCGCATCAGCACCTCGAAATCGCGCGGATGCGTGCACTGGAGAACGGGCGGACGGTGTTGCGGGCCACCAACAGCGGCATTACGGCCGTGATCGACGCGGCAGGCAGGCTGCAGGCGGTGGCGCCGCAGTTCGAACCCGCGGTGCTCGAAGCGCGCGCGGATCTGCATCGAGGCAGCACGCCGTACGCGCGGTTCGGCTACCTGCCATTGGTCGTTCTGCAATCTGTGCTGCTGGTTGCGGTGTTACTCACGCGCTGCTCCGCGTCACGCTGACCGCCCGCAGCACCGCGCCGCCTATGCGGCCGGTCTGCGAATGCGGGGAGCGAATCCGGAGCTTGCTGGCGGTGGTGTGCAAACGGCGGAGTGTTTATGCTCCGCGGTTTCCACTCGAGCGGTCTTTGCAGCATCGTCATGGATACCTACGACCCGCATACTGTCGAACGCGACGTGCAGTCACAGTGGCGCGACGCGGATTGCTTCCGCGCGCCCAACAAGCCGGGTGACGACAAGTTCTATTGCCTGGCGATGTTCCCGTACCCCAGTGGCCAGCTGCACATGGGTCACGTCCGATGCTACACGTTGGCTGATGTCATCAACCGCTTCCGTCGACTGGAAGGTCACGTGGTGATGCAGCCGATGGGGTGGGATGCATTCGGCCTGCCGGCGGAGAATGCAGCGATCAAAAACGGCATTCCACCGGCGACGTGGACGCGGTCGAACATAGACAACATGAAAGGCCAGATGCTGCGCCTGGGGTTCGGCATGGACTGGAGCCGCGAGTTTGCGACCTGCGACCCCGACTACTACCGGTGGGAGCAGTGGTTTTTCGTGAAGCTGTTCGAGAAGGGCCTGGTGTACCGCAAAAGCTCGGTCGTGAACTGGGATCCGGTCGATCAGACCGTGCTTGCCAACGAGCAGGTGGTAGACGGCCGGGGCTGGCGCTCCGGTGCGCCGGTAGAGCGCCGTGAGTTGCCGCAGTGGTTCTTGAAGATCACCGACTACGCGCCGGAACTGCTGGACGCGCTGGATGCTCTGCCGGGTTGGCCGGAGTCGGTGAAGAGTATGCAACGCAACTGGATCGGCCGATCCGAAGGCGTGGAGATCGACTTCGACATTGAAGGTACCGATGCGGTGTCGTCGATCACCGTATTCACCACGCGGCCGGATACGTTGCTTGGGGCAACCTACGTCGCCGTGGCCGCCGAACACCCGTTGGCAGCCGCGGCAGCAGATCAGGACCCGGCGGTTGCCGAATTCGTCGAGAGCTGTCGACAGGTGAAATCCGCGGAAGCGGAGCTCGCAACGATGGAGAAGAAAGGGATTGCCACACGGTGCACCGCCGTGCATCCGCTCACGGGCGAGTCGTTGCCGGTGTGGATCGCCAACTTCGTGTTGATGGAGTACGGCTCCGGGGCGGTAATGAGCGTGCCCGCGCATGACGAGCGCGACTGGGAGTTTGCGCAAACCTATGGGTTGCCGATCGTGCAGGTGATCGAACCCGTCAATGACGACACCGCCGATATTTCGGCTGCTGCGTACATCCCTTACGGCCGACTCGTTAACTCCGGGGAATACGACGGGTTGACGTCGGAACAGGCGTTCGAGCGGATCGCAGCGGCGCTAGAATCCCGCAGTCGCGGCCGCCGCCGGGTCAACTACCGACTGCGCGACTGGGGTGTGTCCCGGCAGCGTTACTGGGGTTGTCCCATTCCGATGATTCACTGTGACGCCTGCGGTGTCGTTCCGGTTCCTGAGCAGGATCTGCCGGTGCTGTTGCCCACCGACGTTCAGTTCGAGGGCGTGAGCTCACCGCTGACGCAGATGCAGGCGTTTCTCGACGTTGCCTGTCCGCAGTGCGGTGGTCCGGCACAACGGGAAACGGACACCTTCGACACCTTTATGGAATCATCCTGGTACTACGCACGTTTTGCGAGTCCGGATGCCAACAAGCCGATGCTGGACGAGCGGGCGGATCTCTGGACGCCCGTAGACCACTACGTGGGCGGTATCGAACACGCCATCCTGCACCTGCTGTATGCGCGCTTCTTCCACAAGCTGATGCGTGATCATGGCTTGGTGTCCAGCGACGAACCGTTCACCAATCTGCTGATGTTGGGTATGGTGCTGAAGGACGGGCGCAAGATGTCCAAGTCGGCCGGCGACGCGGGCAACCCCCAGAAGCTGATAGACAAGTATGGCGCCGACGCGGTTCGCACCGCGATGATGTTCGCTGCGCCTCCGGAGCAGTCGTTCGAATGGAGCGAGGCCGGTGTGGAAGGGCAGGCCCGTTTCCTCCGGCGCCTGTGGGCGGTGGTGATGGAACACGCGCCGCTTTCGTGGGTGCACCCCGGGGACGTCGATTTGTCAGACGCTGCGGTCGAGTTGCGCCGAAAAACCCATCAGACGCTTAAGCGTGCGCACGACGACTACGGGCGCCGCCTGCAGTTCAATACGGTTGTCTCGGCGGTGCACGAACTCGTGAATCAGATTCGCGACGTTACGGTCGCGAGCGACGGTGACAAAGCTGCGGTGGCTGAGGCGTTGCGCTCGGTGCTGGTCGTGCTGTCGCCGATCGCGCCGCACATTACGCAGGCACTGTGGACTCAGTGCGGAGAGCCGGGTCTGCTCGTTCAAAGTGCCTGGCCCGCGGTCGACGAGGAGGCGCTGGTCGAGGAACAGGTGCAGATTGTGGTGCAGGTCAACGGCAAGGTGCGCGGCAAAGTGGACGTGGCCGCAGATGCTCCGGAAGCGGCCGTGGTGGCGGCCGCGAAAGAGAACGAAAACGTTGTCCGCCACCTCGACGGCAAATCCCCACGGAAAGTGATTTTCGTTCCGGGCCGGCTCGTCAATCTGGTCGTGGGCTGAGCATGCGCGCACGCTGCCAGGCGCTGCGCTACCCGTTACTGGCGCTCCTGCTCGCTACGCTCGGCGCCTGCGGTTTTCAACTTCGCGGCACGGGCCAGGCACGCGTGGACGTCGAGTCGGCGCATGTCGACGCCGCGCGCGGTGTTCGCCTGGCGCGCACTGTGGAAGACAGTCTGCGCAGTGCAGGCGTGGAGCTGGCAGCCGAACCCGACGCTGCGGCGTACGTGTTGCGGCTCACCGATGAGCAGCGTAACCGGCGGGCAGCGTCCGTGACCGGGCAGGCGCGGGTGGCGGAATACGAAATGAGTATCGGCGTCCGCCTCGCGATCCATCGTGGCCAGGAGACGGTGCTTCCGGCGACGTCACTGCTCGTGGAACGTGTGTATCGGATCGACCGCGAAAACCTCACCGGTTCCAGCGAGGAGCAGGCGCTTCTTGTTGAAGAAATGGAGCGCGACCTGGCACAGCAGGTGCTGCGTGCGTTGACGGCGGCGGCGCGTGGCGGAGGTTAGATTCGACAGCTTGCGGGCGCGATTGGAACGCGGGCTCGCGCCGTTGTACCTGGTGGCCGGGGACGAGCCGTTGCTGGTGCAGGAAGCGTGTGAGGCGATTCGCGAAACGGCGCGCGCGCACGGTTACACGGAGCGATCGGTGCATTTCGTGGAGCCCGGTTATCGCTGGGACGCACTGCACCACGACACCTCCAGCATGTCTCTGTTCGCCGAACGCCGTCTGATTGAAGTCCGGATGTCTAACAATCGGTTTCAGGGCGACGGCGCGGAAACGCTGAAAGCGATAGCGGCCGCGCCGCCGGAGGACGTGTGCGTGCTTGTACGATGTGCCCGCCTGGACGCCAGACAGAAGAAATCCGCCTGGTATCGAGCGCTCGTCGGCGCGGGCGATGTCGTGCACGTGTGGCCCGTCGGACCGCGCGACATGCCACGGTGGCTCGACCAGCGTTTGCAAGCCGCCGGCCTGCGGCTTGCGCCCACGGCTACAGCGCACTTGATCGAGCGGGTCGAAGGCAATCTGCTCGCCGCGGTACAGGAAATCGAGAAGCTCCGTCTTGCGGATCTGCCGCAGCCGATCGATGCGGAGGCGCTGGATGCGAGCGTGCAGGACGCCGCGCACTTTGAAACCTTTCCAATGCTCGACGCGGTGTATGCCGGCGACGCTGCGCGGGCGTCGCGCATGCTCCGCGGCCTGCGCCAGGAAGGTGTCGCGCTATTTGCGATCGCTGGCGCGTTGGTGAGCCAGCTCAGACGTGCCACGACCGGTGGCAGGGGCGGCCCCAGCCGTCTGGCGCAACGTATCGGCGCAGTCGGGCTCGCGCACGCGATAGCGGAGTGTGCGCTGATCGATCAGCAGGGCAAGGGCCTGCTGGTCGGTGACGCGTGGGCGAGCCTCGAGAATCTTTTGATCCGGCTCGCAGGCAACCCGGCGGTACCCCTGCCGTCCGAACAGGAATCCTGGGTCAGGCGTCCGTTTTAGACGGCTCGGGTGGTTCCGCCGCGGGGCCGCGTACGGTGGCGGGCAGCACGTCTACGAGCATGCCAGTCAACGCGTTAGGGAGCTGCGTCGATACGAGGCGCGCACCGGGCGCGATCTGTTGGGATCGTACGAGTACTTCGAAGTTGCCGTCATTACTGATCCGTTCCCCGACGCGCACGACCGTAACGCCGCGGATCCGGTCGTCCTCCACGAGGTAGAGCGTGTCGTCGTTGTACAGCGCGTGGATAGGGACAGCGACCACGTTACGCTGCAGCGGCAGACGCACACTGACATCCAGAACCTGCCCTACCGCAGGTGACGCTCCGCCGTCGTCAATCCAGACGAAGAATGCATCCGGCACGCTCTGCCCGCTCTTCACCCGTTGGGCGAGCCGTTCCAGCCGGAATCGCCAGCCGTTCTCGGTAGTGGCGATTATTGGATCGGTGTCTTGACCGGACGCATCGTGCGCGAGTTGTCGCAGCAGCGTGGCGCGGTGGTTATCCGGTACCTGCACGCGCAGCTCGAAGGCGTCTGCATCGGCCATGCTCACGAGGTCGCTTGCAATGCTCGTATGGTCGCCGACGCCAACCGACACGGTGAGCACCGGACCGGCAAAGGGTGCAGTGATCTGTGTTCGCGCGAGGTCCAGTTCGGCCAGTTCGAGCGCGGCGCGCGCGCCGGCTGCTTCCGCGCGCAGCGCGTCGATCCGGTGCGGTAGATTGCTGAGTGTTTGCTTGTACGCCGCAAAGGCCACGGATGCTTCGTCGGCTTGACGTCGCGCTTCGTCGTATACGGCGGAGCTGATCAGACGCTGAGCCATCAGCTCTTCGTGCCGTTCGAGCTTGGCGCGGGCAATGTCGTTGATCGAGCGATAGTGCGCAGCGTTGCTGCGCGCGGTCGTGAGTTCACTTTCGAGCTCCGCGCTGCGGGCGAGGAGCTGGTTCAGGGTGGCCTGGCGTTGCCGGACCAGCAGGCGGTATCGAGCGTCGTCGAGGCGGACCAGCGTGTCGCCGGCGTCGACCCATTCGCCTTCGCGGACCCGGACCTCGGCAACCTGGGCGGAAAGATCGCTGCGCAAGCTGGCAACGTTGTGCGGCTCGATCCGGCCGAAGGCTTCGAATTGCGGGTGGGCGTCGTGCGGCTCGGCCACCAGAACACTCACGGCCCAGGCGCGTTCCGTGTGCGTGTCTGGTGTGCCTTCGGGTCCGGTAGCGAACAGCACGGCGCTCGCGAGCAACGTAGCGGCGCCGACGGCCACAACACCGAACCAGCGTTTGGATCGCAGATCTGTCCAATAGCCGGTGAGCGCAGTCATCCGGGGGTTTCGGTGGTCCATATGGCCGTCTCCGAGTCGTTCGCGCGGTGGCGCTGCGTTGGGAAGAACAGGGATCGTGCCCGCCGCCGGGCGCCTTCGAGCAGTACGATTAGCGCGGGCACCACAACCAGCACGAGCAGCGTAGCAAGCGCGAGTCCGAAACAGATCGTCACAGCAATGGGCGCTACGTAGAACGCGAGCGTGGAGGTTTCGAACATCAACGGCAGCAGCCCTGCAACGGTTGTGAGGGTGGTTAGAACGACGGCGCGAAAACGCGCGCGCACGGCGTTCACGAGTGCGGCCTTCACCTCGTCCAGGTCGTCCGCGCGTTCACCGAGGCGGCGCTTGAAAAAGCTCACCAGAACGATCGAGTCGTTGACGACGATTCCGGTCAGCGAGAAGAACGCGAGCAACGACATTGCGCCGACATCCCAGCCGGTAACCCAGTGTCCGAACACGGCGCCGGTAAATCCGAATGGAATCGCCATCATGATGGCCAGTGGCCAGAGATAGGACGCGAACACCCAGGCCAGTATCAGATAGATGAGTACGAGGGTCAGGAGGCCACCGAGGGCCATCGTTTCCATCAGCACGCGATCCTGCTCGGATTTACCGCCCAGGCCTGCTTCCAGGTCGTAGCGTTCCAATATGTCCGGAAGCTCCCGGGTCTGCACTGCACTGGTGACCGCAATGGCGTTGTTCATGGCCGTGTCTACATCGGCCGACACGCGGACGGCCATGCGCCCGTTGGTGTGCCGTATAACGTCGATGCCGCGGCGACTGGAAAGCCGCGCCACATTCGCAAGGGGTACGAAGCTGCCATCGGCGGTGCGGACCGGGAAGCGTTGCAGCGATGCCAAATCGTTGCGCTCGGCATCCGTGAGCATGGCCCGCACTTCCAGTTCGTGGTCGTTCTCGTTGAAAATCTGTACGCGTACGCCGTTGTAGGCGCTGCGCAACTGGTTACCGATCTGTGTCGGTGACAGGCCCAGCGCGCGCGCCTGAGGCGTTACCTCGAATATGATCTGTTCGCCGCCGTAGGGAAGATTATCGGTAACGTTGTTCACGCCCGGATAGGTCGAAAGCGCCTCGCGCAGCGCTTGCGCGCCATTTTTGAGCGCCAAGAGGTCATCGCCGCTTAGCACGAGCGTCAGGTCGGGCTCGCCGCCGTTCTGACCGCCGCTGGTGGCAATCGTCAGCTGCTCCACGTAAGGGGGTTGTTGGACGCGCTCACGCCACAGCCGGGCGAAGGTGTCGGGTGCCAGCGTGCGTTCTTCTTCGAAGATGTAGTACGCCTCGATGGAGGAATGCTGTTCGCCGTTGTACGCGTCGGAGCCGAACTCGGCGAAGTTCCGCTTGCTGACATAGCCGGTCACGTTGCGCTCGTCGTATTGACGATTCACATCGGCCAGCGTCGATTCGAGGTGCCCAACGAACGCATCGCGTTGTGTCGGTGTCGCGC
Source organism: Candidatus Azotimanducaceae bacterium (assembly GCA_965216695.1). Lineage (GTDB taxonomy): Bacteria > Pseudomonadota > Gammaproteobacteria > Pseudomonadales > Azotimanducaceae. The sequence continues at coordinate 3,578,135 of OZ244212.1, forward strand.
TCGCGCTGAAGGTGACGTTCGCTTTCAGGCTCTCGAAGTCGAAACCCGTGACGAAACTGAACCCGACGTGTTGCGACATCAACAGCGCGAGGGCCAATGCCACGCCGCCGAGTGCGCAGGTGAGGGTCGTGACCGGTGCGTCCAGTGCGGCGCGAACGAACGGCATAAACCGCGTGTCCCGAAACGCCTCGAAGTGGTGCCGGAAGCGCTGGCGCCACTGGGGTACCTTCCGGTCGCGCGCGGCGCTCAGACTGCCTTTCAGATGGGCAGGCAGCACGAGAAAACACTCGATCAGCGACGCGGCGATGATGCACAGCAGCACCGTCGGCAGCGTGAGCACCAGTTCGCCCATCACACCGCCGATCAGAAGCAGCGGAATGAAAGCTGCGAGCGTGGTCAGCGACGAGGTGACGACCGGTGTCCACATGCGTCGCGCTCCCGCGATGGCGGCTGCTTCCGGCGTTGCGCCGTGTTCGAAGTGGGTCACGATGTCCTCGCCCACGACGATCGCGTCGTCGACGACAATTCCGAGGGCCATGATGAACCCGATCAACGCAATGATGCTGATGCCGTGGCCGAAACCCATGTGAAACAGGGCAAGGCCCATCAGAAAGCTGACGGGAATGCCGACCATTACCCACCAGCCGACCCGGGCGTTGAGAAACACGAACAGAATACCGATCACCAGAACCAGGCCGGACAACGCGTTCTTCGCGATCATGTCCAGTTGCGCGCCAAGCAATTGCCAGATGTTGTATGCCTCGGTGAGTTCTACGCCTGCGGGCAACGTCGGACGAACGCGTTCGAGCCATGCGCTCACCATCTGATCGCCGGCCCGTGCGTCGGCATGGGTCTGCCGCCAGAGCATCATCTCGACCGTTGCCCGTGTGCGCGTACTGAATGCCGGTTCGCCGCGCTGCGGTCGACGGACGACGTCTGCGATGTCGCCCAGGTGAACGAGTTGATCCCCTACCTGCAGCGGCAGGCGCTCAAACCCATGCGGGTCGTGACGCTGCTCCAGGCTGCGCAACTGACGCGTTCCCTGGCCGTGGCCGACCTCACCGGCAGGAACGTTGCGGCTTGCCAGCGCTATCTGCGCGGCAATCTCGGGCAGCGTCATGCCGGCTTCGGCGAGTCGGCGACCGCCGATCATCAACGCGATTTCCTCGGTCGGGAGGCCGCTGAAGAAAACCCCGTCGACGCCACTGGCCATCGCAGACCGCTCGAGTTTGCGTACCACGGGAATCAGGTCCGAGATCGTTCCGGATCCGGATACCAACAGCACGCTGATCGGTTCCATATCGATCAGCGGCCGTACCTCGGGCGGTTCGATGTCCTGCGGCATGTTGCGGATGTTGGCGACGCGTTGTTTCACGTCGTCGAGGCCCATCGTCAGATCCGCGTCGTGCTCGAACGTGACGCTGATTCGCATCTGACCGGCTTGGGTGCGCGAATTGAGTTCCTTCAGCTGGTTGATGGTGCGCAGTTGTTGTTCGATCGGATTGGTAACCAGCGCTTCCATGTCCTCGGCGCTGGCGCCCGGCCAGGTTACCGTGACCCAGACGACAGGAAAGGTGGCCGGCGGGTCCAGCTGGGTGGGCATGACGCGCAGCGACCACAGGCCCGCCAGCACCATCATGATCATGGTGAGGTTGGCCGCTACTTTGTGCTTTGCAAATTGCTCGATCATTCACCGCATGCATTTCACGAATCGTGCCAGCGACGTCGCCGCTGCTAAGCGCCTGATTCCTGGTGCTTTGTTGGGCGCATGGCGAACGAGGTTGGCGGCACGTGCGCGATCGACTGGTGAAAACCGCCACTTTCTGGTGTGACGCGTACGCGCTCGTACGGCGCGTACGTTGATTGCCGGACGCGGGCCGGTCAGTTCACGGTGGAATCAGCGCTGCGGCCCTGTTGAACGACCAGAAGGCGTCCGCCGTCGTTTTCGACGATCGTCACGGAGGCGTTGGCGGGGCGGAAGACCAACATCGCATCGTCTCCCACCGCTGCACCGACGATGGCGTTGATTGCAACGAAGTGGGAAACAACCAGGGTGTCCTGGTCTATATCGAGGATGTAGCTCACAAGCGCATCGCGCCAGGCCACATGGTTGGCGGACAAATCACCCCAGCAGCCCGGCATCGCTCGGCCGAGCCACTGTGCGCGCTCGGCGAGCGACAGGTTTGGGGTAGGTATCTCGGCAACGCGCGGCTCGATCGCCGGCGTCGTATTCCAGGCCTCGGCGAACGGTTGCGCGGTTTCGCGGGTGCGGGCGAGCGGCGAGCTGACGATCGGCAGCGGGCCGACGGACCGCAGCGTGCTGGCGGCGTCTTCCGCCTGCCGTAGACCCTCATCGCTGAGTCCAGGGTCCGGGTCTTCGCCGAAGGACGCACGAGCTTCGCCATGCCGGATCAGATAAATGCGTGCCACGTAATGCCCTTTGTCGCCGGGTTGCATACAATACGCCGTTTCGCCTATTTCTTCCGCGCCGCAGTCTGCGGCCGGCATCTGGTTGGGGCATACCATGAGCATGCAGCAAACGGGCGTTTCGTCGATGGACGATGGCGCGTTAAACACCCTTGGGCAATCGTCGCCCGATACGACCGTGAACGTGCGCGATGCGTTCGGACTGGATCAGAACCTGGAGGTACCCGCGTTCTCGTCACCGACGGAGCACGTACCGGCCATCGACAATGACTATCGGTTCGACCGGGATACCACGCTCGCGATACTGGCGGGTTTCGCGCACAACCGGCGTGTGATGATCCAGGGTTACCACGGAACCGGGAAGTCGACGCACATCGAGCAGGTGGCGGCACGCCTCAATTGGCCCTGCATACGCGTCAATCTGGACAGCCACATCAGCCGGATCGACCTTGTGGGCAAGGACGCGATCGTGCTGAAGGACGGCAAACAGATCACCGAGTTTCAGGAAGGCATCCTGCCGTGGGCGCTGCAGCACGCGTGCGCGCTCGTGTTCGATGAGTATGACGCGGGCCGACCGGATGTCATGTTTGTCATCCAGCGCGTACTGGAGGTGGAAGGCAAGCTCACGCTGCTGGATCAGAATCGGGTGATTACGCCGCACCCCTACTTTCGCCTGTTCTCCACCACCAACACGATCGGTCTGGGTGATACCACGGGCCTCTACCATGGCACGCAACAGATCAACCAAGGGCAGATGGACCGCTGGAACATCGTTACCACGCTGAACTATCTGGAGCATGACGCTGAGGTGGACATCGTGGCTGGCAAGGCGGGGCGATTCGCGGAGACCGACGAGGGCCGCCGCCTCCTTTCGAACATGGTCAGCGTCGCCGACCTTACCCGCAAAGGCTTCGTGAACGGCGACGTGTCCATTGTGATGTCGCCACGGACGGTACTCACCTGGGCACAGAACGCCGATATATTCGGCGACATCGGCTTCGCGTTCCGCGTTACGTTCCTGAACAAGTGCGACGAGTTGGAACGGTCGATCGTGGCCGAGTACTACCAGCGCTGCATGGGCGAAGATCTGGGCGATGCAACACGCGGGATCCAGCTCAAAGGCGCATAGATGTCGTGAGCCCCGATGAGTGACGACGACCATCCGCTCGAGCCGTTCAAGCGCGCAACGACGGCTACGGTGCGTGCCATCGCCGAGGACGACGAGGTTGAGGTCACCTTTGGTCCTGGTCCACCGGCCGCGCGCGGCAACCGCATTCGTGTGCCGCTGCCGGCGGTAGGCGCGAGCGACGAGGAAATCAACGCGATACGCGGGATGGGCGACGAGTTTGCGCTGCGCCTGCGTTACCACGACCCGAAGCTCCACAACCGCTATTCACCGCAAGGCGGCGCGGCGCGCGAGATGTTCGACTGGATCGAGGAGGCGCGTATTGCATCGATTGGCGCGCAACGCATGGAGGGCGTTGCAATGAACCTGGATGCGGCACTGGAAGTGCAGTGTCAGCAGGCCGCGTTCGACACGATCACGGTGGAATCGGAGGCGCCGCTCAGCATCGCCGTTGGGCTCCTCGTGCGGCAGAAGCTCACGGGTCGCGCACTCCCGGAGTCGGCGGCCAACGTCGTGCGTTTCTGGCAGGACTACATTGAGGAACACGCGGGCGACGCGATCGAGGGGCTCGCCGAACATCTGCAGGACCAACACGAATTCGCGTCCGTGTGCCGCAATATCATCCGCGATCTCGGACTGGTTTCGGAGCTTGACGAGCCGCCGGACGACAATGACAACACCGACGACGCCGAGTCGGTCGACGACACCGATTCGGACTCCGAAACCAGTCCTGACGACGTGGTGCTCGATGAGAACGCGATGAGCGAAGAGTCGATGGACGGCGATGCAACCATGATGGAGATGGACGCCGACATCGACATGGACGAGATGGGTGCGGACGCCGACCCGGACGAAGCACCGCAGCAACTGCCCGACGAAGCGGGCCGTATCGACGTCAACTTCAACTATCAGGCGTACACAACCGAGTTTGACGAGATCGTCCAGGCGGAAGAACTCTGCGAGCCGGAAGAGCTGATCCGGTTGCGGGCGCTTTTGGACCAGCAGCTCGTGTCGTTGCAACACACCACGTCGAAACTCGCCAACCGGCTGCAACGCCGTCTGATGGCGAAACAGAACCGCACCTGGGAGTTTGACCTGGACGAAGGCATTCTCGATGCGGGTCGTCTTGCGCAGGTGGTGGTGGACCCGATGCATCCGCTCGCGTACAAGCAGGAAAAGGAGATGGAGTTCCGCGACACCGTGGTGTCGATGTTGATCGACAGCTCTGGCTCGATGCGTGGCCGATCGATCACGATCGCCGCCATGTGCGCAGACATCCTCGGCCGGACGCTCGAGCGGTGTTCGGTACGGGTGGAGATTCTCGGCTTCACCACGCGCGCGTGGCGGGGCGGGCAGTCCCGGGAAGCGTGGATTGGCGAAGGCAAACCGTCAGCGCCGGGGCGTCTGAACGATCTGCGTCACATCATTTACAAGGCGGCGGACGACACCTGGCAGCGTGCAAAACGCAACCTCGGCCTGATGATGCGCGAGGAGTTGTTGAAGGAAAACATCGACGGCGAAGCGTTAATCTGGGCCCACAATCGACTGATTGCGCGGCACGAGGAGCGCAAGGTGCTGATGGTGATCTCCGACGGCCTCCCGGTGGACAACTCGACGCTGCTCGTGAACCCGAGCAACTACCTCGAACAGCACCTGAAGTACGCAATTGAGAGCATTGAGAAGCATTCGCCGGTGGAACTGATTGCAATCGGTATCGGGCACGACGTAACGCACCACTACCAGCGCGCGGTGACGATCACGGACGCCGAACAGCTGGGTGGGGCGATGACGGAGCAGCTGGCGGAACTGTTTGCCGTGCAGTCCGGCGGCCGGTCGTTCTGAGTCAGACGCTTACGGTGTGTCTGATCTTCAGGTCTGATCTTCCGCACGCGCGTCGGTGTGCACGCCAGCGTCGTCGCAGTGCACGGTAAGGATCATCGGCCGGCAACAGACGAAACAATCTTCAATGTATTCCTGCGCCGCCACGGACGGATCGACAACGATCTCGACCGGCTCGCTGCAGTAGGGACAGAAAACCCGGGTTGTTTCGGTGTGCAGGCGCATCGGCTGCGGGCCGGTGGCTTCGGATCAGCCGATCACGGTCAGCCGCTGAATTTCCGGAGGCCCACCCATCAGTCCCTGAAAGCTGGCGCCGGATGCCTTGAAGTGTTCGGTCTTGCCGTGCGCGGCAAGGGACGCTTCGTCCTTGTACAGCTCCATCATCAAATAGTTGCCGTCTGCGTCTTTGCACAATGTGTACAAGTCGTTGCCGGGTTCGTTGGCCCGTACCTGGGCGGCCAGAGCGAGCATCGCTTTCTCGAATTCGGCTTCTTTACCTTCTTTCACGTTGAGTTTGGCAATTACGGCTAGCATTGGGACTCCTGTATTGTTGTGCTTTAGGTGGTACGGGAAACCTCTGATTTTGAGCATCGCGAACATGCACCGCAACCAGTCGCCGGCGCGCCGCACGCTTCTGACCAAACTTGCCGACTACGGCCAGCGTCATCCGAATCGTCTCGATGTGGTTGAACGATTTGTTGATCTGGTGGCGACGGACGCCCGATGTTTCGAGCGCGACAATTGGCACGGACACATCACGGGGTCCGCGTGGGTAGTGGACCCGGCCGGTGAGCGCGCGCTGCTAACGCATCACCGCAAGCTCGGTATCTGGGTTCAACTCGGCGGACACAGCGACGGCGATCCGGACACGCTGCAGGTGGCGCAGCGTGAAGCGCGCGAAGAATCCGGTCTTGCGGTGGACGTGCTGGATGATGGCGCGATATTCGATCTGGACATTCACAACATTCCAGCGCGGGGAACGGATCCCGAGCATCTGCACTACGACGTGCGTTTTAGGCTGCGTGCGCGATCCACCGCGTTCACGGTAAGTGACGAATCCTTCGATCTGCGGTGGCTTCGGTTCGAGCGTATTCACGAGGAAACGGTGGATGCATCCGTGATGCGAATGGTGGACAAATCGCGTCGGTCGAGCGCAAGCCGGCTGCGTTAATCGAACCCAAAGAGCTATTGCCATCGCGCAACCGAGACTTGGTCAACTAAGGATTGACCGTGATTGACAGCGCTAGGGTATGGTCGTATAACCGCACAAGAAGGAGAGTCATATCCCGGGTATGGACGCGGTGACGGCCGCAACGGCTCGGGAGCCATACAGCTGTTTGCCTGGGGGCTTTTGGGAACGAAGCTCCGGGCCTGGTCTTAGACCTGGAGGGGACCTATTCCATGAGCTCGAGATATATAACGCTCGCTGCAGGCGCCTGCCTGCTCGCGTCCGCGGTCATAACGAACATAGCGAACGCGCAGGACACCGGCATTGAAGAGGTGATCGTCACCGCCCAGCGACAGGCGGAAAGCATTCAGGACGTACCGATCGCGGTCACCGCGTTATCTGGCGAGATGCTGGACGACAAGCAGGTGGTCACGGTATCGGACCTGCAGATGAACGCGCCGAACGTCAACTTCACGCCGACCAACTTCGGCTCCAACAGTTTCAGTATTCGCGGTATCGGCCGGCTGGTTACCTCCAGCACCGGCGACGCTGGCGTCTCGATTCACATCAACGACATCGCCGTCGGCACCAACCTCACCGCCATCGAGTTCTACGACATGGAACGGGTGGAGGTTCTGCGCGGCCCCCAGGGAACGCTGTACGGTAAGAACGCGACGGGGGGTGTAGTCAACTTCGTAACGCGTAAGCCGGACTTCGACTCCTACAACGGTTTTCTGGACGTCGAGGCCGGAGATAACGCGCACCGGCGGGTGAAGGGCGCGCTCAACATACCGGTGGCCGACAACTTCGCGCTCCGGGTTGCCGCATTCAAGCTCGACCGCGACGGCTACATCGAGAACACCGCGTACAAGCAGCCCGGGCTGGATGGCCGGCTGATTCCCAACATCAACGACGACATCGACGGCCGCAACATTTTCAGTGGCCGTGTTACCGCCAATTGGGATATCAACGACAACATGAACCTGTGGGTTCAGTACAGCATGTTCAACGAGGACGACGACCGCGCGCGCATCACCAACCAGGTGTGTACGCGCGGCCCGTTGCCCACCTACGGGTGCCTCGCGGACAGCAAGGATTTCGATACACCGCATCTGACCGCAACCTTCGACACGCTCGTTGGCGCGTTGTACGGCCTCGGCGATCTGGGTAACCCGGACATTACCGGCGTGTACAACTGGCCGAAGCCAAGCGATGTGGGCTTCCGCAAGATGCACACGGATTTCGAGCCCAAGTACGAGTACGAAGAAGATCTGGTCACCTTCGGGTTCACATGGGAATTCGACAACATGACGTTCGGTCTTGTGGGCGGCTACCTGGAGTGGGATGCGCTGTACCAGCAGGACTACAACATGGACGTGGGTCCGGAATTGCCGCCCAATTTCTATCGTTCCGATGGTCTGTATCCGGTGTCCAACCCGGCGGGCCGCGCCGGTGATGACTGGCGGGATGGGCCTTGCAACCTGCGCGACGGCACGGCCGGAGCACTCGGCGTGCGCGGTGCGAACTCGGCGCCGGGACCCTGTACGTATGGGGTGTATACCAACCGCTTCACCTTCGACCAGGCGGATTCCACGGGCGACTACTACACGGTAGAGGCGAAGTTTCAATCGAGCTTCGACGGCCCGTTCAACTTCCTCGTCGGCGGTCTGTACTTCGACGGTGAGAGCTGGGGCGATTACTACGTAATGAGTAATTTCCTCGACGCGCGTCCCGATTCCTATCCGGGATTCTTCGACAACACGAGCGACCCCGATGGTGGCGTATTTGGCGAAGGCTATGCGGTCTTTGGTGAGGCGTACTATGACGTGACTGACCGGATCAAGCTGACGCTTGGGTTGCGCTACAACCACGACGACAAGCGGGTGAAGGACACGAGCGTGCTGTGGAACACTACGGACATCAACTTCCCGCTATCGTCAGCCCTCGGCCCGCTGCTCGCGGGTGTGGAATTGCCCGCGTTTCACACGCGGGTGCCGGATTTCGTGCTGGGTGATCCCGGTGCCGACGGCCTGCCGGCCGCAGAGTCTGCGCTGCTGTCGCTGTACGCTGATGAAGCTTCAATCGCTGCCGCCGCAGCGACACCCGCGCGCAGCGATGAGCGCGTAGCGATTGCAGGTCTTGTGCCTCTGGTACCGGAGTTCAGTGAAACCCGGATCATTACGGGCAGCCCAGAGAAGTTCAACTGGAAAGAAACCACGGGCCGTATCGGCATCGACTGGGCTGTGGGTGAAGACACTATGCTGTACTTCTTCTACAGCCGCGGCTACAAGCCGGGTGGCGCGAACCCCGCGATTCCGACCCAGTTCCAGGGCGAATCGCAGTTCGACTACGACAACGAGAAGATCGACGCGTTCGAGGTAGGCTTCAAGAGCACGCTGCTCGACGGTTCCATGGTCTTGAACGGCAGCCTGTTCACGTACGACTACGCCGGCCTGCAGGTTGCGCGCATCAAGAACAATACGTCACTGAACGAAAACATTGATGCGGACATCATGGGCGCCGAACTCGAATGGCAGTGGCGCCCCGAGTTTGCGCCGCGGTTGTCGATCGACGCGCAGTACTCGTGGCTCGACACTGAGGTGAAGGGTTCGCAGTCGGTGGATCCGCTCGACCGTGAGGCGGGTAACCCCGACTTCATCACGCTGAACGATTTTGCGTTCCTTTATGCAGCCCGGCGCGATCAGATCACGCCGGAGATCATCGCGCTTGCCACGTCCCTCGGCGCTGCGTTCCCGGTACCGGGCGCAACCTACGACGACGGCCTGCCGGTGGTGTTCTCCCGTGCGTTCCTCAACGCGGTGGGCGTGGAAACGGTGGAAGGCATTCCGACGGACCTCGACGGCAATCAGTTGCCGAACGCACCGGAACACTCGATTCACCTTGGACTCGCGTACACGTTTGACGTACCCGTGCTCTCGGGAACGGTCACGGCCCGCTGGGACTACTTCTGGCAGGACGATTCGTACTCGCGTGAATTCAACCGCGTAGGCGACGAGATTGACGCCTGGGATCAGCACAACGCGTCGCTGATCTACGAGAGCAACGACGGCAAGTGGACCGGCCGCGTCTGGGTTCGCAACATTCAGGACGAAGACAACGTGACCGGTCACTACGTTACGTCCGACACGTCCGGATACTTCAGAAACTACTTTCTGACGGAACCGCGCGTGTACGGAGCAACCATCCGGTACAGCTTCGGCAACTAGCTGGAATAGGCTAACCCGAAGGGCGCCGTTTGGCGCCCTTCGTGTTTTTGGGCGTGCATGTTCCGGTAGCCGTACGTTGTCTGACAAAGGGCCGCTGTCCGCCCGGATAGGCCCGGGATTGTCGTCGCGGCGAAAAAAATCAGTCAGCGATGACTGTTGGACATCGCCCACGAAAGTGTGCAGACTCCGCGCCCGACGGTGAACCTTGGTCCGGTTCGACCGTCTGATTGATCAGGGGTCCGAAGAGCGACGTTCACGAGGGATCGTCGCTCTGACAGTCCGGACATTCTGCAAGATTGTTACTGGAGAGATACATGAAACGATTTGCTTCGGCGAGCGCTGCCGCGCTCGCTGTATCCCTCGCGCTGCCCGTCGCGGCGCAGGATCAGCTGATTGAAGAAGTCATCGTCACCGCGACCAAGCGTGAGCAGTCCATCCAGGACGTGCCCATCGCGGTGTCTGCGTTTACGGGTGAAGACCTGAACGCTCGGGGCGTTCAGGATCTGTACGGGCTGCAGGAAGTGTCGCCCAGCATCTCGGTATACAGCTCAAACAGCACGTCCAACGGGGCGACCGTGCGCATCCGCGGCATCGGTACCACCGGGAACAACCCGGGTCTGGAATCCGCTGTGGGCACATTCATTGACGGCGTCTACCGCAGCCGTTTCGGGCAAGCGATGAGCGACCTGGTCGATATCGATCGGGTTGAAATTCTGCGGGGTCCGCAGGGAACGCTGTTCGGCAAGAACACGTCGGCCGGCGCGGTCAACGTCATCACCAAGGGACCCGAGTTCGATCGCCATGGGCATGTTGAAGTCAGCGTCGGCGAACTCGAGACCATTCGTGTCAAAGGCTCTACCACCGGTCCGTTGTCGGACACCGTGGCGTACCGATTGTCCGGCAGCTGGCACCAGCGGGACGAAGGCAACTACCGGAATGTCGACACCGGCGAGTGGTACGACATCCGCGACCGCTGGGCTCTGAAGGGCCAACTGCTGTTCGAACCCACCGACGCGCTCAGCATCCGCCTCAGTGCGGACTATGCAGAGAAGGATGAAAATTGCTGCCAGTCCACCTGGGAATTCGTTTCCAGCGGCAGCCGTTCGGCGTATGAGTACGCCGCTGCGCAGGCTGGTGGACCCACGCCGTTCCTCGACATCGGCACACGCCGTGCGGGCGCCAACTTCGACAGTTATGAGGAGTCGGAGGAAGGCGGTTTCGCGATGGAAATCAAGTACGACATGGAGTCGATTGGCGCGACGCTTACGTCGATTACATCGTGGCGCGATTTCGAAGTGTATCGCGGGCAGGATTGGGATTTCACCAACGTCGATCTGACGGCGTTTCCGGGCCAGGACATCGACGAGACGTTCGAGAACTGGTCACAGGAGTTTCAGTTGACCGGCACAGCGGGGCAAGTGGATTGGCTCGTGGGCGCGTACATCTACGGTGAAGAATTGACCACGGACGAACGGTTGGCACTCGGACCGGCCGCGGCACCCTATCTTGCCCACCTCGTTACCGGCGGTAACCCAACCGCAGGGATTGGTCCGGTGGTAGCTGCGGGCGATTACGTCAACAACGGTTATTCGGCCGACTGGTCCACCGATACGGACGGCTGGGCGATCTTCACGCACAACGTGTTTAACCTGACCGATCAGTTCAACGTTACTGTTGGTTTGCGGTACACCGAGGAAGAGAAGGACGGCATTGGCATCCTTAACGGTGTTGCACCGCTGCCGGAAGGCTCGGACCCGCTGGCAGTGGCCGCGGCGACGGCGGCCGGGGACGAACCGCCCTGTGCGAACCCCGTGTTTCGTGCGGTCGTGCGCAGCTTTTGCGACAACGCGAGCTGGACCCGCAAGCGTAAGGACGACGCCCTCACGGGTACGTTCGCGCTCGGTTATGCCGCCAACGACAATCACAACTTTTACGTGAGCTACTCGCGTGGCTTCAAGGCCGGCGGTCTGAACCACGACCAGGAAGCCTTCGATACCTCTGGTCTTGCGCTTGGTAGTGCGACAACGGTAACCGATGGGGTGGCGTTCGAAGACGAGAAGGCCGATGCGTATGAGATCGGCTGGAAGGCGCAGTTCCTGGAAGGCCGGTTGCAGATGAATTCCGCGCTCTTCTACACAGAATTCTCGGACTTCCAGCTCAACACCTTCACCGGTCTGGGTTTCGTGGTCGGCAACCCGGGTGATGTAACGGCCCAGGGCGTTGAAGTCGAAACCCAGTGGACGGTCAACGATTGGCTGTACCTGTCCGGCGGTTACACGTACGCGGATTCGCGCTACGACGACTCGCTGGCACCCGGCAACGAAAGCATCGAGGGCCGCACGCTGACGCAGTCTCCGTACGACCAGGCCAACATGTCGGCCTTTGTTGAGCGTGCGCTGAGCGATCGGCTGATGGGATTCGGAACGGTGAACATGAGCTATCGCTCGACCGCGAATACCGGGTCAGGCTTGGAGCGCGACAAGATTCAGGGCGGCTTCACGCTCTGGAACGCGCAGGTGGGTGTGCGCACCTCCGATGATCGCTGGGAATTCAAGCTGTACTGCCAGAACTGCACCGACAAGGAAGTAAACCGCGTGATCTACAACCAGGTACTGGCGAGCACCAGTCGCGGAACGTTCCTGAACGATCAGCGGATCATTGCCGGCTCGTTGCGGGTCAACTTCTAAGCAGGCTCGAACAGGTGACAGGCCACCTCGCGCGGCGGGGTGGCCTGAATCGTTCTCAACGCCGGTGTTTCGCTCCGGCATCGGTCCATCACTGCGGGACACCGGTTGGCAAACCGGCAACCCGCGGGCACGTCCACCGGCGACGGAATCTCGCCCTGAATCGTTGTCGACTCGCGATTGCGTTCACTTACCGGATCCGGCTCCGGGTTGGATGACACCAGCACCTGCGTGTACGGATGCTTGGGGTCGAAGAACACCTCGTCCGCCGGACCCACCTCCACCAGCGAACCCAGGTACATGACCGCCATGCGGTCACTCACGTAGCGCACCATCGACAGATCGTGCGCGATGAAAAGCAGGGTAAGCCCCATCGATGCTTTCAGGTCGCCGAGCAGATTAACCACCTGTGCCTGAACGGACACATCCAGCGCAGATATGGGTTCGTCACACACCACAAACTCGGGTTCCAGAATCAACGCACGCGCTATCCCGATCCGCTGCCGCTGGCCGCCAGAAAACTCGTGTGGGTAGCGGCTCATATGATCCGCGTTCAGGCCGACCCGTTCCAGCCAGTCGGCAACGTTGTCGCGCACTGGTGCGCCTGAGCCGTTCGCGTTTCCGTGCAGGCGCAGACCTTCGCCGATGATCTCGCCGACCGTCATTCGCGGATTCAGGGACGAGTACGGATCCTGAAAGATCATCTGCATGGATTTCGCGAGCCGGCGAAAATCGTCCGGGGTGTAAGCGTCCGGCAGTTTTTCGCCTTTGAAATACACCTCGCCGGCGGTTTTCGGGTGTAGCCCCAGCACGGTCTTGCCGAATGTGGATTTACCGGAGCCGGACTCGCCGACCAGCCCGACAATTTCCTTTGGCGCTACCGATAGCGTTACGTCGTCCACCGCGTGCACGTGCTTTCCGCCGGCAATCGGGAAGTATTTCTTCAGGTTGCGAACGTCGAGCAGCGCTGCGGAATCGCTCATTGTGTGGTCTCCGCCGCCGAGGTCGTTCGGTCGGCATAATGCAAACCGGTGTTGCGCCGAGGCGTTTGCGTATCATGATGCCAGCATCGGGCGTAGTGCGATTGCGACAGCTCGTAGGGCGGTGGATCCTGCTCGTTGCACAGGCGCATAGCGACCGGACAGCGGGCGCAGTAACCACAACCCACGGGCGGCGCGAACAGATCGGGAGGACTGCCGTCGATCGGCGTCAACGTCTGCCGTTCCGCTTCCCGGCGGTTGGTGGGCATCGCGGCGCGCAGCCCCAGCGTGTACGGGTGTGCGGAACGGTAGAAAATGTCGTCCACGGCTCCCTTCTCGACGATCTGGCCGGCGTACATCACGGCGACTTCGTCCGCCATCCGCGCGACTACGCCGAGGTCGTGTGTAATCAGGATGATCGCCATGTCGTTGTCCCGTTGCAGATCCTCCATCAGGTCCAGTACCTGCGCCTGAATGGTCACGTCGAGCGCGGTCGTGGGTTCGTCGGCGATCAGAACGGCGGGCTCGCACGCGATCGCCATCGCGATCATCGCGCGCTGCAACATACCGCCGGAAAATTCGAAAGGATATTGTTTTGCCCGCGCCCGTGCTTCGGGAATGCGGCTCATGTCCAGCAGTTCGACGGCGCGTTCGAGCGCCTGCTTGTGCGAGTATCCCCGATGTACCTCCAGCGTTTCCGCAATCTGCGCGCCGATGGTCATCGTCGGATTGAGCGACGTCATTGGATCCTGAAAGATCATGCCGATTTCGGACCCGCGGATCTCCTTGCCGTCGACGACGGTTCGACCGAGGATCTCGTGACCGCGCAACCTTGCCGAACCGGCGCTGATGCGCCCCGGCGGGATCGGGATCAGTCCCATCACGCTCTGCACGGTAACCGACTTGCCGCAGCCGGATTCACCGACGATTGCGAGCGTGCGCCCGGTGTCCACGGAAAAATCCACGCCCCGCACCGCTTTGACGATGCCGCCATACGTGCTGAATTCCACGCGCAGCCCTTCGACGGCGAGTAGCGGTTGGGCTGTGGACTCGTGATCGTGGACGGGTGTGTCGACCATCGTGCTCGCTTTCTCGGGATGCGTTGAGCTATTCGCGTGAGCGCATGCGCGCGTCCAGCGCATCGCGCAATCCATCGCCGAGCAGGTTGAATGCAAGCACGGTGATACTGATGAACACGGCGGGCAGGATCAGCTCGTGTGGATGCGTCAGCATCGTCTTGATGCCTTCGTTGCACATGCTGCCCCAACTCGGTGTGGGCGGTGCAACGCCCATGCCGATGAACGACAGGAACGCTTCAGTGAATATCGCGCTCGGAATGGCGAACGTGAGCGTTACCAGAATGACGCCCATGGTGTTCGGAATCATATGCCGCATCACCAGGTAGCCGGTGCGTCCGCCCAGCAGTTGGGCTGCGTCTATATAGCCTTCCTCGCGGATCTGCAGGATCTGGCCCCGAACCAGGCGGGCGGTGGCCGGCCAGGACAGGAGCACCAGCGCGATCAGCATGGGCAGAATGCCGCTTTCGCCGGGACCGATGCCGAAGGCAATCTTGAATAGAATCATGAACAGCAGAAACGGCAACGCAACCACGAAGTCGGCAAAGCGCATCAGCGCCTGATCGGTGGTTCCGCCAACAAAACCTGCAATGCTGCCGTAGATGACGCCGACCAGCACATAGAACAGCGGTGCAAAAACGCCGATGAACAACGATACGCGCGCGCCTTCCATCAGCCGGGCGAGCATGTCGCGGCCAAGGTAATCGGTGCCCAGCGGGTGCGCGGCCAGCAGAATGGTATCGCCCACGTCATGCGAACCCTCGGCAGGATCGATCAGCCCGCGGGCCGCGGCATCGGTAATGCTGATCGCGCGTTCGGCAGCCACCTCGCCGGTTGCCACGACGCCGGTGATCTCGGCGCCGGTGTCGTCGAGCCCGACTACCGAGTAGTAGTGCGTGCCGGGCGAGATGTCGAGCCGGTCCTCGAAGCGTGTTACGCCGGGGGTCAATACATCGGCGAGCGGCAGACCGAGCGCTTCGCCTTCTTCGTAGGGATAGATATTGCGGTACACGCGGTAGCCGCGGGCATCAGGGAGGGGTGCCCATGCCAGGCGTACGCTCTGGGTCGTGGGGGTTCCGGCGAACACCATGCCGGCCTCGACGACGGGCTGCGGCTGGGTCCACGGTTGCGGCGGGCCAACGAGCACGGCGCTGCGATCCGTTCCCGGCGGCTGGCTCACCTGATCGAGGTCCTGTGCCGAGGAATCGACGCGCCAGATCAGCGGGCCGAACACGGTGAAGATCAGCAGCGCGACCACAATGTACAGGGACACGAGCGCACGACGGTTCTGCTTGAGGCGTACCCAGGCGTCCTGCCAGTACGACAGCGACGGACGTGATATGCCGTGTTTCGCCTCCGGAGAAACGAACGGTTCGAAATCGTCGGCGGTCAATGCGCGTTCCATCAGCTCACCCGGACTCTGGGGTCGATGAACCCGTACACAACGTCCACGAGAATCACCATGAACACGAGGAACGCGCCGTAGAACACCGTTGTGCCCATAATCACGGTGTAGTCGAGCTGCTGCACCGCTTGCACGAAGTAGCGGCCGAGGCCGGGAATCGCGAACACAAACTCAACGACGAAGCCGCCGGTGGTGATGGCAGCAATCGCAGGGCCCAGTACGGTAACCACCGGCAGGATGGCGTTGCGCAACTGATGCTTGGTAAAGATCCGGGTCGCCGGCAGCCCCTTCGCGCGCGCGGTACGCACGTAGTCGGAATTGATGATCTCGAGCATGGACGAACGCATCAGGCGGGTGAGGTAGGCCATCGTGCCGAGTCCCAACACCAGCGACGGCACCAGCATGTGTGACACGGTGCCCCAACCGGCGACGGGCAGCAGCGATATTCCAAGGAACTCGTTGATGTTCACCAGAGACATCTGGCCGAGCGCGGCGATTACGAAGCTGGGTACGGAGATGCCGAGAATGACCAGAAACATGATCACGTAGTCGGGTGCTTTGTTGCGGAACAGCGCCGTCAACGCGCCCCACAACACGCCGCCGAGCGCGGCGAACACCACGGCCAGAATGCCCAGAATGGCCGAGATCGGAAAGTGCTCGCGAATGATATCGTTTACGCGGCGGTTCTCCTGCGTGAACGAGATGCCGAAATCGCCTCGAACGATATTGCCCATGTAGATCAGGTACTGTTGGCCGAAGCTCTTGTCGAGGCCGTACTTGGCCTCCAGATTGGCACGTATCTCCGCGGTGACGGCTTTGTCGTTTACGAGCGGGTCACCGGGCACGTTGTGCATCGCCACGAAGGTGGCGGTGGCGATGAACCACACTGTAATCAACCCCTGAATCAGCCGTTTGCCGATGTAACGCAACATGCGCGGTTACGCGTCCGGCTCTATGTAGGCGTTGGTGAGGTCCGGATCCGGGCCTACGGCTCGGCGCACCAGACCTTTCAGGCGTGGATCCGCCACGTACACGACGCCGCGTTCGTATTGCGGAATGATCACGGCGTCGTGGTGGATGATGTCCTGAATCGCCGCGAACGCCTCGGCCCGCACCACGGGGTCGAGCGAGGACTGCGCGATGCGTACCTGGCGGTCGAGCTCGGGATTGTTGTAGCGCCCGCGGTTGTTCAGATTCCATGAGGCGAACAGGTCGCCGAAGGTGAGTGGATCGTCGAAGTCCGGACCCCAGCCCGCCATCACCATGTCGAACTCGCCCGCGAGCATCTTCGCGATGCGCTGCTTGAAAATCTGTTTGTCGATCTTGATGTCGAGGCCGAGCGTAGCGCGCACGACGCCCTGTACGTACTCCGCTTGTTTGTTCGCGAGCGGGTTGTCGCCGGACAGCAGCACCAGCGGCGGCCACGTGTCGAGCCCCAGTTCGCGTTTCGCAATCGCAAGCTCCCGCTTTGCTTCTGCGATATCGGGCGTGAGTCCAGGCGCCGGATACTCCTGTCGCAGATACCCATCCACGCCTTTCAGCCACACCGGGAAGATCGATTCGCCCGGCAGATAACCGGGAATCTTCGTTACTTTGTATACCAGTTCCGCATTGTCGCTGACGAGTTGCAGTGCCTTGCGCAAATGCACGTTGCGCGTCAGCCGCTCCGGACGATGGTTGAACTCTATGAAGAACACGCTGCCGTCCTGGAAACGATTGATGTGCCAGCGTTTGCGCAGGGCCTCGTCCAGGTTCTCGGCGTCGAGCGCGGTGTACGCGATCTTGCCGTCCTTGAACAGGTTGAGCGATGCGTTTCTGTCGGCGGTGACGTACGGCCATTCAATGGCGTCCAGGCGAATCCTGTCCCTGTCCCAGTAGTTCTCGTTCTTTTTGAGTTTCAGCTCCGCGCCGTGCACCCACCGCGTGATGACGAACGGGCCGTTGTACAGCAACTCGACCGCGTCGGCGCCATAGCGACCCTCTGTGGATGCATAAAAGTCCTCGCGGATGGGGTAGTACGTCGAGAACGCGACGAGCTTGTCGAAATACGCGATCGGCCGTTCGAATTCCACGTGCAGCGTGTGTGCATCGGGTGCGGTGACGCCCAGGGCGTCCAGAGGCAGTTTGCCCTGATTGACCTGCTCGCCGTTTTTGATCGGGTACAGAATGAACGCGTACTCGGACGCGGTCTTGGGCGCAAGCGCCGTGCGCCAGGCAAAGATGAAGTCGTCAGCTGTAACGGGTTGGCCGTCACTCCATCTGGCATCGGTGCGCAGTTGGAACGTAGCGCCGTCGTTTCGAATGTCCCATGTGTGCGCTACGCCGGGAACGAGCTGGTTGCTGGCGTCGTAGCGTAGGAGCCCTTCCATCACATGGCCCAGTACCATGCCGCTCAACATGTCGGTGGAGCGGGTGCTGTCCAGCTGCGGTGGTTCGTCGGTGAGCAACAGGCGCACCTTGTTCTGAGCCACATCTACGCCGGGACCCGCGGCGGCCTCGCCGGTGAGGCCGGACGCCCACCCGAGCAGATACATCAGCGCCGCCACGCCGCCGATCGCGAGCAGCGCGTACCAGGCCAGGCGCTTACCGGCGCTTGCGGTGAATCGGTCGTCTGCGGCGACTGTGCTCAATGTCGGAATCTCTCCGTTCGAACCGGCCCGGCAGGGCCCAAACGACAGGCTACGCGAACTTCAACAGGTTACCTACCACACGCTCCAGATGCATCAGCGAATTGCATACCTCTGCCTGATGGCAGTACGCACTGTATTTGCGCATCTCCGCGTCCCCTACCTGCCAGTTGCTGCGCGGCTCCGGGTTCAGCCAGATCAGGCGCTTGCAGCGCTCGTACATCTCCTTCAGTACTTCTGCTTTGGCGTCGCCGTAGTTGTTGCGCGCGTCGCCCAGAATGATGATCGTGGTGCGGTTGTCCACGTCGGGCAGGCAGCGGCGTTTGAAATCCACAAACGCCTGCCCATAGTCCGTGGAGCCGCCACCGTAGTCGCGCAGCGTCTTGGCGATGGCGTCTTCCAGCGTATTGCGTTCGAAGAGTTCGGTCACTTCCGCGAGGTCCGAGGAGAACGCAAACGAGCGGACCTTCGGCATCACCTCCTCCAGGCTGTACAGAAACATCAGCATGAAGCGGGCGTAGTTGGCAACGGAGCCGCTGACGTCGCAGATGGCAAACACCTTGGGCCGGTCGACTTTGATCGACTTCCAGTGCAGATCGAAGATCGCGCCGTCGTAACTCATGTTGTGGCGCAGGGTTCGCGGAACGTTGAGCTGTCCACGTTTGAAGATCTTTTTCCGCCGGGAGTGCATGGACACGAGTTTTTTGGCCATGCGGTACACGATTTCCTGGATCAGCCGGAAGCTCCGGTGCTCCACGTTGGACAGTTTCACCTTGCGCAGCGTTTCCTCGCGCAGGCGCTTGCCGGTAACGTCGGCGTGCAGCAGAAACTGTTTTTCGACGAAGTCCCGGACCTGCTCGCGCAGCGCGTCTCGCCGGCGGCGCAGTTCCTGGCCGAGGCGGCGGTCCGGTACCTCGGTATCCTTACGCAGTGCCGAGATCTCTCCGTTCAGCTCGCCGAGCCCCATGGCCTCCATGATGCGTTGTGTGTACAGGCCCTTCTGCGTGAAGACCTGAATCTCCCGCACATTCACCTGCTCGCCCGCGGCGGTCATCGCCATTGTGAGTTCCACGCGGGAATTCTGCATAAGCATCCTGCCGAGGGTCGACGCGGCTGCGGTCATCGCGCCGGGACCGAGGTCCTCTTCTTCCTCCAACGGTTCGCTCAGGTAGGGGTTTTTCGATTTCGATTTGCCCTTGGCTTTGCGATTGGATGTGGGGTCGCGCGGGCCGTCGTTGGCATTTGGTGACGCGGCGCCGCCGCCTTCTCCACCTTCTGCATCGTCGCTGTGTTCGTCGCCACCGTCGGCGCCCTGATTGTGTGCGTCTACCGTCGCCTGAACGTCGTCCATCGAGAAGAACTCGTTGAAACAGTGCAGGAAGGTTTCCTTCTCGTCTGCAGTCTTCGGCAGCGCGAGGGCCAGCGCGTCGCGTAGAGACGCTTTGTCCTGATAGCCGATCAGTTCCACCGTGCTCATCGCATCCAGCGTCTCGGCGGTGGACACGCGCACGTCACTGTTGCGCAGCGCGTGAATGAAGTTCGCTAGAGTGCGCTCCACGCGTAACTCTTGGCCCTACGCGAGCGCTTTGCTCGTGATGGCGTTGATGTCGGAATCGACGTTCTCGATGTCCTCCTGGAACTTCAGGATGACGTTCAGCGTGTCACGCACGAGCTTGGGGTCCAATGCTTCGGAATGCAGCAACAGTAGCGTGCGCGCCCAATCGATGGTTTCGGAGATTGCCGGTACCTTCTTCAGGTCCATTTCGCGCAGCTCCTGAATGAATGCAACGAGCTGGCGTCGCAGTTCGGCGGGAATCTCCGGTACGCGCGCCTGAATGATGCGCTGCTCGAGCTCCAGGTCCGGAAACGGGATGTACAGGTGTAGACAGCGGCGCTTCAGTGCGTCCGAGATTTCCCGGGTGTTGTTGCTCGTTAGAAACACGAGCGGCGGGTCGGTGATGGCTTTTACCGTACCGATCTCGGGTATCGACACCTGAAAGTCGGACAGCATCTCGAGCAGCAGCGATTCGAATTCGTGGTCGGATTTATCGACCTCGTCGATCAGCAGCACACAGCCGTCGGGTTCGCGCAACGCCTTCAGGAGCGGGCGTCGTTCCATGAACTCCTCGGAGAAGAAGATGTCGCCGAACTCGTGCAGCCGCTCGACTGATTCCGCGAATCCCCGCGCGCCCTGCAACACTTCGTCGAGGGTTTCTTTCAGCACCTGTGTGTACAGCAGCTGCTTGCCGTACTTCCATTCGTAGATGGCCTTCGCTTCGTCCAGCCCCTCGTAGCACTGCAGGCGGATCAGCGGCAGCGACAGAATCTCGGACGCGGTCTTTGCGAGCTCGGTTTTGCCGACGCCGGGCGGGCCTTCAATGAGCACGGGTTTGCGCAGGTGGTAGGCCAGGTAGACGGCGGTGGCAATCTGGTCGCTGCAGATGTAGCGATGCGCTTCGCAGGCGTCTTTTATGCCGTCTATCGACGCGGTGATTTCACCCGCCGCGTTGTCGCTCGTTGTTGCCGTGCCCACGCAATTCCCCACGCGCAAAAACGGATGATTATCCTATGGGGAGTCCGGGCTGTATATGGCGTGATCGTAAGTCTGGGCGCGGTCCAGCGCGGTCCGGTAGGGCTTCAGCGACAGCGCCAGGCATACGATTGCGATCACGTAGTTGATGACCGCGAGCAGGGATATGGCCTTGCCGAGCGCGAGTTCGCTCTGGAATACAAAATCGCTTAGTACGGCCGGCAGGGAGGGGGCAAACGTATATGCCAGAAAATTGACCGCGATCAGGTAGAAGGCGACCATCTGACCCCGCAACTCGTTGGGCGCGATGGATTGCAGCGTGGTCATCATCAGCCCGGGCGGCATCGCCATCATGAAGGTGACCGGAATGAGGAGTCCGATGGCGACCCAGGGGTTCGGCACCAGCGTCAGAGCCGTGGCGCAGGGGAGCAGGCCTACGGACGCCCACAGCACCAGGCGCATGGTGGCATCCTGGGTGCCCTTCGCGATCATCCGACCGGCCCAATAACCGGCGAGAACGCTGCCAAGAATGCCTACAACCATTGCAATCGCACCGTAGGTCAGGCCGATCTGCGTGCGGGTCCAGTCGTGGTTGCGCACGTAGTACTCGATCAGCCAGGCAAACAGAGAGAATCCCTGAATCGACAGGCACAGGTACGCGGTGAAGATCAGGCCGAACAGCAGGCCGCGGCGCCGTACGAACCCCCAGACATCGGCAAAGGACGCGGACTGATCGGCCAACACGGTGCGCCCGTGACGGGCCGGCTCGCGCGTTGCCATTACCGCCACGGCCACCAGCAGACCCGGCACACCGACCAGCAGAAATACCATCTGCCACGAAAATACCTCGCCGAGCACGGGCAGGTGGACGTTGGGCGTGGCTTCCAGGTAGTCGATCAGCGGCCCGCCGACCATGTTTGCGAGACCCTGGCCGAGAAAGGGCGCGGAGGAGACGATGCCGATCGCGAACGGCAGCCGGCTTGCGGGAAACAGGTCGGCCAGCGTTGAATTGGCGGCGGGGCCAAGGGTCGCTTCGCCCACGCCAACCCCCATGCGGGCCAGAAACAGCTGCCAGTACTGGGTGGCCATGCCGCATAGCGCCGTCATGGCGCTCCAGCTGGCTACACCGGCCGCCATCAGATTGCGGCGATTGTAGCGGTCGGTGAGCCGGCCGGCCGGATACGACATCAGGTTGTAGAAGAGGGCGAACGCGAGTCCCATGATCAGCGATACCTGCGTGTCGCTGATGCCGCCCAGGTCGCGCTTGATGGGCCCGATCATCACGTTGAGAATCTGCCGGTCGATGAACGACAGCGTGGATGCGACGGTGAGCACGGCTACCACCCACCACAGATAGCGCGGGCTGTACTCGTGGCCGGTGGGGCCGCTGGTGTTGGGCGAGGCGCTCATGCGGTCAGCGGCGTGTCGTGTCGGCGCATCAACCCTTCCTGGCAGGTCGATGCCACGAGCGCGCCGTCCCGCGAGAAGATCAAACCCCGGTTGAAACCCCGGGCGCCGCTGGCCGATGGACTGTCCTGCGCGTACAGCAGCCATTCATCGGCACGGAACGGCCGGTGGAACCACATCGAATGATCCAGGCTCGCCATCTGCATGCGATTGTCCATATAGCTGATTGCGTGAGGAAGGGTCGCCGTATCGAGCAACGACCAGTCGGACAGATACGCCAGCACGCACTGGTGCAGACGTTCGGAGTCGGGCAATGGAATCTGCGCCTTCATCCAGCAGAGCTGCCGTGCTGGTTTCTTCGCTGGTTTCATCGGGTTAACCGGGTCGACCGGGCGCATCTCGACCGGCCGTACCTTGGTGTATTCGGTGTCGATCCCGTCGACGCCGGCGAGCCATTCCTCCCACAACGTGCGCTCGTCTTTCAGGGATTCCGGGTCGGGTGCGTCCGGCATCGGCGTCTGATGTTCGAAACCCTGTTCACCCACCTGAAAAGAGATGGACATACTGAATATGGCTTTGCCGCGCTGCACTGCGACCACACGGCGGGTCGTAAAACTGCGGCCGTCGCGAATGCGGTCCACGGTATAGAGGATTGGGATGCTCGTGTCCCCTGCGCGGAGAAAGTAGCCGTGCAGGGAGTGGGCGTGGCGGTCTTCGTCGACGGTGCGTGATGCGGCAACCAGTGCCTGGCCGATCACCTGACCGCCGTACACCCGCTGCCAGCCGTCGTCCGGCGATATGGCACGGTAGTGGTTCTTTTCGATTTCTTCGAGCGTAAGGGTCTCCAGCAGCGTGTGGCGCGATGTGGTCATGGGTGAGTTGAGTGCGGTTGAGACGGCTGAGCGCGCAGCCTACCAGTTCGAGATTGCCGGCGCCGCAGCTTTTGGCTGGGCGTGAACAGTGATCGGGTTTCGGTATTCCCGTACTGGGGAGATGCCTGCCTGATGCTAGTTTGGGGGGATTGATCCCAGAGGGTGAGGCGATGGCGACGAGCGGGTTGCAGGCAGATCGAGATCAGCACGGCCAGGCGTGCATCGAGACGGACGTGTTGATCATTGGTGCGGGTATCTCTGGCATTGATGCAGCGCATCACCTGCGGGAGCAGCACCCGGACCGACGCTTTCTGATTCTGGAAAGCCAGGCAGAGATTGGCGGCACCTGGCGTACCCACCGTTACCCGGGTATCCGGTCCGACAGCGACCTGTTCACGTTCGGTTACAAGTGGAAACCCTGGATGAGCGCGCCGATCGCCACCGCTGAGGAAATTCTGAAGTACCTCAACGAGGTGGTAGACGAAGAGGAGCTGCGACCGAAGATTCGCTTTGGCGTGACCGTGCGGCGCGCCGATTGGTCGAGCGACACGGCGCGGTGGACCGTTCACGCAGTAACGTCCGAGGGCGATCCGGTAACGGTGCGTGCGGGTTTTCTCTGGATGTGCCAGGGGTACTACCGGCACGAGGAGGGATACACGCCGGATTGGCCGGGCATGGACCGGTTCGTCGGCAAAATCGTGCATCCGCAAACCTGGCCGGAAGACCTCGACTACCGGAACAAGTGCGTGCTCGTGATCGGTTCCGGCGCGACCGCGGCAACGGTGGTGCCCGCGATGGTGGAAGACGCAGCGCATGTGACGATGCTTCAACGTTCGCCCACCTACTTTGCACCGGCACCCAATCGCAATGACCTGGCGGACACCCTGAGGGCTTTGGATGTGCCGGACGAATGGACCCACGAAATCGTCCGCCGGAAGATTCTTGCGGATCAGCAGGAGGTTACACGCCGTTCGTTCGAAGAGCCCGAAGCCCTCAAGGCCGAATTGATCGGTGCGGCGCGCGAGTACCTCGGCGATGACTTTGATGTGGAAACGCATTTCACACCGAATTACCGGCCGTGGCAGCAGCGCCTGGCGTTTCTGCCCGACGGCGACCTCTTTCAGGGCTTACGCGCCGGCAAGGCCACCGTTGTTACGGATCAGATCGATACGTTCACGGAGCGCGGCATACGCCTCGAATCGGGTCGTGAACTCGAAGCCGACATCATTGTTACCGCTACCGGCTTCAACCTGAGCGTAATGGGCGATATTGCGTTCACCGTCGATGAACGCGCGGTGGATTTCGCGCACACGATCGGCTACCGGGGCGCGATGTTTACGGATATACCCAACTTGCTGTGGGTCTTTGGCTATTTCCGTGCGAGCTGGACGCTGCGGTCCGACCTTCTGAGTGAATTCGTGTGCCGATTGTTCGACCGCATGGACGAGCTGGGTGCCAATGTTGTAACGCCGCGCCTGCGCCCCGAAGACGCCGGTATGCCGCGCCTGCCCTGGATAGATGACAACAATTTCAATCCGGGGTATCTGCAGCGCAGTTTGCATTTGATGCCGAAGCAGGGCGATCGCGCGCCGTGGATCTTCTCGCAGGACTATTGGGCGGAGAAGGATGAATTCCCTGCCGCCGATCTCGACGACGGCGCGTTGGTTTTCACGGCCGCGGAGGTGGCGGAAAGTTCGGGGGCACCCATCCCGGTGCGTGCGTGAAACAGCCGCATCTCTCGTCTGCGATGACCGCTTTCCCGTACTCGGTATCACCTGAGGCGACGCTCGCCGAGGCGCAGTCGCTGATGCTGCAGCACGCCGTGCGGCATCTGCCGGTGATGGACGAACACTCCGTAGTGGGGCTGCTGAGTGACCGGGACATGAAAGCCGCACTGGCCGAGGACTCAGATGGCAGCGGCGCGCACACGCCGTCCGTTGGCGATGTTTGTGTGCGGAATTGTTACGTCGTGGACCTGCACGCGCCGCTCGCGGAAGTGTTGCGCACGATGGTGCGGCTCCACATAGGCGCTGCGGTGGTGACCGCACGTGGTCGTCTTGCAGGCATTTTCACGGCGATGGACGCGTGCCGCACGCTTGCCGACGAGATCGACCGACACTATCCGGTGTTTGACGGACCGGATGAGGTGGCTTGAGGGGATACAACGAGAACTCGATCTGCCAACACAGACTATGACGAGGCACTGGGGGTGCGACCAATGACAGAAACACTGACGGGCACCAACCGATCCGCGGGGGTGACATATCAGGAGATACTAGACGAAGACAGTCACCCGGTGCGTGACATTTTACGTGTGGATGCGCCGATGCCGCCGGGACCCACAAAGGTTCCGGTGGAACGGTATTTCTCGAAGGCATTCCACGATCTGGAAGTGGAGAAAGTATGGAAGCGCGTATGGCAGATGGCGTGCCACGAGGACGACATTCCCGACGTGGGCGACTATCACGTGTACGACATTGCGTCGCTGTCGTTTCTGGTGGTCCGTACCGGCGCTGATTCGTTCAAGGCCTACTGGAATGCCTGCCTGCACCGCGGGCGTCAACTGAAAGAGACGAGCGGCAAACACGCGCGTGGATTCCGCTGCCCCTTTCATGGTTGGGCCTGGAATCTGGACGGTTCCATCTTTCAGATTCCGTGCCAGTGGGACTTTCCCAGCGTTGAGCCGGAAGAGTACGCGCTGCCCGAGGTTCAGGTTGGCCGCTGGGGTGGGTTCATTTTCATCAATCCGGATGAGCACAACGCGCAGTCGTTAGAGGACTACCTTGGCAACCTGTCGGAACAGTTCACGCTGCTGCCGTACGAGCGCCGGTACAAGTCGGCGCACGTCGCGAAGATTTTGCGCTGTAACTGGAAGGTGGCGCAGGAGGCGTTCAGCGAGGCGTACCACGTAATTGCCACGCATCCCACAATTCTCGACTCCATTGGTGATGCGAACACGAAATACGACGTGTTCGGCAACTATTCGCGCGCAATGTCGCCCAACTTCACGCCGAGCCCGCATCTGGCAAACATGCCGGTGCGCGCTCCACTCGAGGATGCCCGCATGTACACGAAGCTGCGCCATCCGTTGAGCGGTTTTGTGTACGAGCGTGGCGACGACGGTCTGGTGTGGATTACGGACGACGACGGACGGGTCAGCCGCTTTACGGCAAAGGGTGAATGGGTAGATGGTCCGGTGGAGCACGCGGACATCCACATGTTGGACTGGATCGGCGGCGAGCAACTGCCGGACAGCGACGATGTGGGCGTGGTGGATCCTTCGTCGTTTCCGGCCGGTACCAACGTTCGTGCGGAGATGGCCAAGGGCCCACGCGAAGCGTTACGCGCAACGCTCGGCGCCGAGGTCGATGGATTCAGCGACGCCGAGCTGCTCGACTCGATCTATTTGACCGTGTTTCCCAATTTCCATCCGTGGGGGTCGTTCAGCCGAATCGTCTACCGCTTCCGGCCGCATGGCGATAACCCCGACGAGTGTATCCACGAGTGCATGTATTTCGATCCGGTCCCCGCGGACGGGCCGCGCCCTCCGGCTGCACCTATTCACTGGCTCGGACCCGACGACGACTGGGTTGAAGCGCCGGAACTGGGAATGCTTGCGAAAGTATTCAACCAGGACGTGGTGAACATGCCCTACGTGCAGAAGGGCTTGAAAACGATGAAACAGCCGTACGTAATTTTTGCCGACTACGGCGAAACCAAACCGCGCCACTTTCACGAGTTGCTCGAAGAGTGGATCAACAAACCGTAAGACGAATCGGGATGTGGAAGGAAAACGGATTATGAGATTCAGGGTTAAGTGCGTTGTTGCTGCGGCTTTGATGTTGGGCGTGATGACATCAGGTGCGCATGCCGAGGCCGGTGATATCCTCGTGAGAGCAGGTGCGCACGTGATCGACCCCAAGTCCGACAACCACGACCTTGTGAAAGTGGACTCGGCAACGATGTTCACCTTCGAGGTGTCGTATTTCGTAACGCCCAACTGGGCCGTGGAACTGCTGGCTGCAACGCCATTTCGGCACGACATCGATCTGGTGAGCGGGGGACGTGTGGCTACCACAAAACATCTGCCGCCGACGCTGTCACTTCAGTATCACTTTCAACCGGAAGGCCGGTTTCGACCGTACGTGGGCGCCGGCGTGAACTGGACGATGTTCTTTCAGGAAAACGCGCGCGGCGCGCTGGAGGGCGCGCGTCTGAGCCTTGGCGACTCCGTGGGTCCGGCGGTGCAGCTGGGTGTCGACATTCCGATTGCACAGCAGTGGTTTGTGAACCTGGAGGCACGCTACATCGGCCTCGAAACAAAAGCTAAGCTCAACGGCGAAAGCCTTGGCGATGTCGAGATCGACCCCTGGGCTTTCGGCATGAATATCGGCTGGCGCTTTTGATTGGCGAGTAGCTTCGTACCTGCCGGAGCTCGGATCCTCGGTGTCCGTTCGCCTCGATACGAGGCTACGATGTAGGTAGGATGGTTTGGCAGGGAGAAGCCGGAGGCACCGGGCGCAGATGCGCATAGGCATATCGATATCGTCGAGTCACCCGGGTTCGGACGTGCGCGCCAGCGCCGCCAACATGATTGCCCGGGCGCGGGCCGCAAACCAGGCCGGGCTGGATTCGCTGTTCGTGGGCGATCATCACGCGCTGCCGAGCCCGTATTATCAGAACACCCCAATGCTCGGTCGCATGCTCGCGGAGTGGGGCGAGCAGCCCTTTGGTGCGTTGTATCTGTTGCCGCTGTGGCATCCGGTGCTCGTCGCGGAACAGGTCGCCACGCTCGCAACGCTGGCACCGGGACGATTCGTTTTGCAGTGCGGGCTGGGCGACCATCGTCAGGGCAACGCACTTGGTATCGACATGCGCCGGCGTGTGCCGATGTTCGAGGCGAGTTTGAATGTAGTGCGGGCGCTCTGGCGCGGCGAAGCCGTTACGGAGGAACGATTCTGGAACTTGCGGGATGTACGCATCGCGCCGCTGCCACCGGAGCCGGTAGAAGTGTGGATCGGTTCGGTGGCGTTACCGGCGATCGAACGTACGGCGAGGATGGGCGACGGTTGGCTGGCATCACCGGGCCTCACCCCTCCGCAGGCCCGCGACAGTTTGAATAGGTATCGCCAGGCGTGCGCCGAGCATGCGCGCGAGCCGACGTCGATCGCGATTCGTCGCGATGTGCTGATCGCGTCGGACAGTGAACGCGCCCGGGCGTTAGGCGCGCCGTACGTGGAGCGCGGCTACCGTGGCATTGATCCGGAAGCGCTGCTGATCGGATCGGTCGAGGAGGTTGCGCAACGCATAGCAGAGCTGCGGGATATGGGGTACACCGACGTGATCGTTCGCAATATCAGCGCCGATCAGACAGAGTGCCTCGAGACGATTGAACACCTGGCGCAGGTGAAGGCTTTCCTTGGGTAAACGGATCGCCCAAACAGCTCGCGTAACTGAGATGGGAAACACAATGCACGAGACAGTCAGCAACGGTCCGATTCAGATCGCCACAACGGTGGAAGGCGAAGGACCTGTGATCCTGTGCGTGCACGGCTGGCCGGAACTCGCCTACTCGTGGCGTCATCAGCAGCAGCATTTTTCCCGGAACGGCTACCGGGTGGTGGCGATGGATGTGCGTGGCTACGGTGGCAGTTCGAAACCCGATCCCGTGGAAGCCTATCGAATGCGGGAACTCGCAGGCGATGTGGCTGCGGTTGCGAAGCACTACTCGCCAGACGAGCCGGTAGTGCTCTTTGGTCACGATTGGGGTGCGCCTATCGTGTACAACACGGCGCTGCTTCACCCCGACGCCGTACGCGCTGTTGCGGGCTTGAGTGTGCCGTTCATGCCGAACACTGGCGCGTCGTTTCTGGACATGGCCCGCGAGATGTTTCAACAACGTTTCTTCTATCAGCTCTATTTCCAGCAGGAAGGGGTGGTGGAAGCCGAAGTGGCGCGTGACTGGCGCCGGGCGCTGCGGATGATCTATTTCTCGCTGTCGGGTGATGCGCCGCTCAACGTTTGGTTGAAGGAGCGCCCGGAGAGCGAAGGGCTGCTCGACGGGCTGATCGATCCTCCGGTGTTCCCCGGCTGGTTGACGGAAGAGGATCTGGATATTTATGTTCGGGCGTTCGAAGCGGGCGGCTTTCGGGGGCCTGTGAATCGTTACCGGGCGCAACGGCTGGACGTAGAGGATCTTCAGGAAACGCAGGGTCGGCGAATCACGCAACCGGCGTGCTTTATTGGCGGCACGCGCGATGCGGTCCGTGCGTTCATGCCCGGCGTCGACCTCTATGCGGACGCGGGCGCAGGCATCGACGATTTTCGGGGTACCACGCTGATTGAAGGCGCGGGCCACTGGGTACAGCAGGAAGCGCCGGCGGAGGTGAACGAGGCGCTGGCGGCGTTTCTGTCGGGGCTTTAAAAACCCGAATAGAATAACTTGCGAGACAAACGCGTTACGAGATAAACGTGTTAAAGGAGGTTCGAGATGGCTGAAGCAAAGATAACGGAGCTAACGAGCTACCCGCAGCAGCAGACACGCGGCTCGCTGCTGGAGGGTTTCCGATACACCTCGAAGGAATTTTTCGAGGCGGAGTGGGAAAACATGTGGACAAAGGTCTGGCTGCTGTTGGGCCGTGAATCGGAGTTGCCGAATCCGGGTGACTGGCAGATGGAGCCGGTGGGCCCGGAAGAGATTCTGATGGTGCGCCAGACCGACGGCAGCGTGAAGGCGTTCTACAACGTCTGCCAGCACCGCGGTAATCCATTGGTGGAAGAAAACAGCGGCTCGGTTAAGCGGTTTGTGTGCAAATACCACAGCTGGGCATTCATGCCCGATGGCGAACTCAACTTCGCCCCGGACCGCGAAGATTTCGAAGAGGGCAATCCGTGCGGCAAGGTGCGTTTGCAGGAACTTGCGTGCGAGACGTTCGCCGGCTTTGTCTGGGTGAACATGGATCCGAAATGTGGGCCGTTGAAAGATTACCTCGGCCCGATATGGGACGAGTGGGAAGCGCGCGAGATCTCGACGTGGCAGCGCACGATGGCTAACTCGATGTGGTTGCCGTGCAACTGGAAAGTGGTGCTCGACAACTTCAACGAGTCCTATCACGTTCCCACCGTGCACATGGCGGCAACCACAGAGACTAATCGGAAGGAAATTCGCGGCAACATCAACACCTATTTCAAGGAAACCCGCTTCGACTTATCCGACGAAGGCCACAACCGTATGGTGATGGAAGGTGGCTACGGTGTGGGGGCGACAGATAAGGAAGGCAACATTCTGGAGCCGCTCGCAAGCGAGCTTGCGTACTGGGAGTTGGACCCGGCCGACTTCAAGGGCCGTCCGGAAGCGACGCGCACGGCGATTCAGGAAGCGAAACGGCGTCTCGGGCCGGGCCGTGGATACACGCACTACGACAAGGTGCCGGAGCAGCAGCTTACGGATGCATTTCACTACACGCTGTTTCCCAACTTCGCGGTATCTGTCTGGGCTGACGGTTTCCACTTCCTCCGCGCCCGCCCCCACCGCAGTGACCCGGAACAGTGCGTGTTCGACAACTGGTGGTACGCAAGCCCGGCGTCGATTGAAGCCGGTATCGGTCATCGCCAGGGCGCGGGAGAAGAGGTGGAGCAGACGTGGCTCGACTTCCGTACTGACTCGATCGGCCCCGGCATTGAAGACGACGTGCGTGTGTTCGTGACCCAGCAACGCGGGTTCCGCTCGCGCGGCTTCAAAGGCGTGTATCTGGCGAATCAGGAGAAGCGCATTCGCCGGTATCACGAAATGATCGACGACTACATTGCGGGGCGGTTGCCGCGGGAGTAGCGGTGTGGGTGAGAGGGGCCGCCGGTTGTGTGGGCGGTCCCACTCGTGGATCTACGTTAAATCGCAGAACCGTGTTTTTAAGCCATGGTAGAAACCCGCATAAGCGAGCCCATTCACGTAGAAGTTTTACAGGTCAACGAATGATAATTCTTCAATCGTCCAGCCATCTGCAGTACTAAGAGAAACACGAACCGTACTTGCGCCGACGGTCATGAGTACGATTAGGTTGTTCGGGCTTCTATAGTGCACCGTGAGTACGGTTCCAGAAGTATTCCCGAGAGCCGCGTCGAGCTTGGAAATTCTGTTTGCGAGATCCGCTTTAAGCAGTCTGCTCCAGAAGCCGGACTTTGCAAACGCATTGTGGAAACAAAATTGATTCGCGATGCATTGTGACAATGCGGCGGACTCAACTACCCTTGCCGATAACTCCTCCTGATTTAGCGTTTCAGAGTCTATGGTGACCCAGCGGCCATCGTATCGATTGGCTCTTAGATGTTCATATGACAACGCTAAGGAGGCGTGCGTGTTCTCACCAGGCGCCTGTGAAAGGTCGCGAATTTGGAAGTATTTGTAGCCGTTTGCTGAAATGTGGATTGGCCCGAGCCCTAAGTAGCTAGTGACTCCACTTGCAGAGTTGCAAACTTTCACTGCCTGGATCGAAGGAAGTACTTCGTTAACCCTTGGCGCCCCATCAAAACGCTCTACCGCCTGGATTTCACATTCTCTGTCGTTTGCTTCTCCATACAAAACTGAGGGTGACGTTACCAGTGATAGGAGTAAGGATAAGCGCAACCAGTTCATTTATACGCCTTCGAACGCTGTCGAAGATGCCGCATAGACTGTCCGCGAACCTGCGAGCGAACGCATGAACAGGAAACAAAGACGCTTGCTATCCCGGAGGGTGAAAAAAACTGCTGGATCACATGTCGTGGCTGGCGGTGTCCATTCCCCGGCAGAAGTCACTATCTCAGCCTGTTTGAACAGTCCTCCAACAAACTCGAATTCCGCTTTCGCAATCGACCCACCATCTGCCCGAAACTGAACTCACAAAGACACCCACACATCATCAATGTCTACACTCGTTGGACATCCGACAAAAACCATACTAAGTGAACCGAGGTCTGGATTCAGCAGACAGACTAGTATGCCTAAGGGTACTGAACTCTTGTGCAGATGAAGCAGATCGCCAGAATACCCAGAAGCAAATGACGACTCGCCATCGATATACTGCGAGCCATCACCCAGCAGCTGGCGCTTTGGTCAATGCCATCAATCACTTGTCGTTGTCTTCGCGCCCCGAGAGATTGAGAAATCCACGAAAAATCCCACGACGCCAAGTACAGAAAACATTCCAACCAAGTAAGCCGCCATAGATAAATAGTCGATCTGAGCGACCTCTCCAGCCCTAAGGTAGGTCAGCGCGTGGTATCCGACGCCAACAATAAAAGCGGTCGATACGGCGGCGATAAATGGAATCCTCAACGCAAGGGAACCCAGCATAGTGAAAATCATGGCGCAAACACCCATCACAGCATTGATTACGAACAGCGTATTCGCCAGCGTTTTCTCTTCGCCTTGTGTCAGAAAAGATGGATAGATCGGAGCACTAGGTCCTACGAAGTCGCTCACGTATAAGCCACCAACTCCACAAGCCAGCAGCATAGATATTTTTAGAAGATGTGGAATTCTACTTCTCATTTTAGGTTGCTCAGTAGCGTTGCCTCCAATAGTTCAACCCCTGTTCAGAACGGATTCTGTTCGTGTATCTGACAGCCTGCACTTCCCAAGGATTTGACCCTGTAGCTCGACCCGAAATATTGGGAGCCCCGTTGAAATATGATGTGTTTTGCCATGCGTGGACCAGTTCATGAGCGAGTGCGTTTGCAGGTGACACCAATTGACGTGCCCCAGGTCTTGCGTTCACCCGCCTAAGCTTGTTTAGCTCGTTTTTCATACTCGACCGGGCTGATCCCGCCCAAGGTAGAGTGCCGCCGCTTCGGATTGTAGAAGCGCTCGATGTAATCGACGATGTCGGTTCGTGCATCACTTCTCGTTGCGTAGATGTGCCGCTTGATCCGCTCGCGTTTTAGCAACTGGAAGAAGCTCTCAGCCACGGCATTGTCGTGACAGTTGCCGCGTCGACTCATGCTCGCCTGCAAGTTGTGATCTGACAGGAAGTCCTGCCAGTCATGGCTGGTGTACTGACTGCCTTGATCCGTGTGCACGGTGACGGTTCCTTTGGGCCGCCGACGCCACACTGCCATCAACAGCGCATCAAGCACCAACGCCCTCTTGATCCTCGACTGCATCGACCAGCCGATGACACGTCGCGAGTACAGGTCGACGATCACAGCCAAGTACAACCAACCTTCATGCGTGCGGACGTGCGTGATGTCGCTGATACCTTATCGACTTCGTCAACAGATAAGCCGTTATCCAATGCCAGCTGCTTTTCACCTTCTGTTAACGGTCGTCCTTTTCCTAGTTTGGTCGTTGTTGGTCCAGATGTTGAAGGAGATTTGCCGGTGCCGTTCGTGGCTGGGAGGTTCGCCGCTTCCTCGACCGCCATCGAGAACGCGGCGTAAGCTGCCCCTTTTGCGAACTTGCCTTCGCTAGCCTTTACTCAAACGGAACTTGATTCGACGGATAGGACCCACTTAGCGGCACGCATGGGCCTAAGGTGGGCCTGCGAGATGCTTCGTACTCAAATCCGATTTCATCACCCGGTTCCGCGTCCGCCAGTATGACTAGAAGCTGTTTCTCAACCTCGAACTCTAGAGCCTCATCGGGAGCGAGGAGTACTGCAGTAGGTTTTCCGTCTGGCCTCCCAGCAGTCGTCGTGCTTTCACGAGGACTTCCTGCTGCGAAGGCGAATACTCTCAAATTTACCGCCAAGTCAGGCTCCTGAACGCATTGACTCACCGTACTCCGATTAGTGATCGTGACTAAAAATCCATTCTGCGTCGAGACCACGTTGACGCTGAGTGGGTCTGTGGCGACAGTACCCGCTGCAAACGAGCAGTTAGCCATCGCGACGATGGCTACAAGCAATAGACTCTTCACGCTAATACCTTGCGTTGTCAGCATCGATCTGCATCCCATTTCGGTGCTCGATCAATACTCTTTGATACTTATTGGAATTGCCAAAACGCCACTGGTTACTGATTTCATGGTTATACGCTTCCACTTCGTTGAGGTACCACTGTCGTGTATATCGCTTAGCGATTCCGAGCCGCGAGCGACCCAAAAAGTGTTTGTTGATGTGAAATACCTCATGAGACAATGTGCTCCCAAAGTGACCAGCATCAGTCATCGCAGCATCGGATACGTAAACACACATGCAACTCGCTTTTGCTGCGGCGTGGTTGTTCCCGAGATTCGCTTGATAGATAAACTCTTTGGTATTGGTAACGTCTAACCCATATATATCGGCTGCGATGGCTGCGGCCCTATCCAGGTTTTCTTGGCTCGGATCGGCAAGAAGCGCGTTCAGTTGCTTTTCTTTTTCGGTAAATTCTCTGGTTTGTGTTACTTCACCCTCAAAAGGCACATCCTTGTTTTGAGTTCGCCTAGTCACGCCCCCCTCCACCGCCACCGAGAACGCAGCATACGCTGCCCCATTTGCGAACTTCCCACCGACTGCCTCGGACAGCGTGCCACCTACGACCGTCCGTGCGATTGCATTGGCAAGCTTTGCGTTAACAGCCCCGGCGAGTCCTCGGCCCAGACGCGAACCCAGTGGCCCACTGAAACCGCAGAGATGAAACCGTGCCCGAAGCGACCACCCTGCATCACACTGGTTATGCCACCTGCGATACCAAAGGAGAGTATCGCGTCTGCGCTCCACTCACCATAATGCACCCCGAGTGCGCCGAAGAGTGCACCCGAGAATGCGCCCATCAACGCACCGCCCAAAGAGCCCGATTGAATCGCGCCGACAATTGCGCCAGTACCAGCACCTACCGCTATCGACGCCCACACGCTGCTCGAGCACGGACCGCAGAGTGCGAAGCCCGCTATACCGATTGCAATCGACAACGCATCTTTTAGTCCGAAATACCCGCTCGGATCCGTGTAGGACAGGGGATTGTTGAACACGTACGTGTAGCGGTTGTGGCTCTGCGTGTTGCTGGGAGCCTGTAGAAACGGGTCGGCGCTCGAGAATCGTGCCAGTTTCGGGTCATAAACGCGGCCGTTCATGTGGATCAAACCCACAGGATCCAATCCTTCGTGTCCGGTGAAGCCGCGGCGGCTGTTGCTGGTGTCGAAGTTGTAGAGCACGCTGCCCGTCAACGGGCAGTAGTCGTCCGGTGCTCGGCGCTTGCCCCACGCATCGAAGCTCATTGCCTGAACGATTGCGCCGGCTTCGTTGGCCAACAGGTCCGTAGATCCGAGATGATCTTTCAGAACGACGAGAACGTCCGTGGTATAAGCGCCGCCGGATTCCGTCTCCGTAACAATCAGCTCGCCGTCCACGTATCGCTGGGTGTCGATGTCTCCGTTGGCTCGGAATGTCCGCTCTACCGAACCGATGTAGTGGGTGGTCGTCTCCGATCCGGTGTTTTCGTTGTCGATGCGTAAATACCGATTTCGGTTCGGTCCGTAGTGCAGATCCACGGTGCGGCTGCCTTGAGTGATCTCGACGGGTTTGCCGAATACCGTGTAGGAAATGGAACGACCGTCACCGCTGATCATGCTGCCATTAGCGTTGTAGGAGTAAGTGCTTCCGTACGCGCTGGTTACGGCATGTGGCCCGGCGGACCCTGCACCATAGCTATAGGCGTTGCCGTCCTTGTTGGTGATGTTGCCGAGCGCGTTGTACGCCAACGTCAGCACTTGTTCGGATCAGCCACCGCATTAGAAGATCTTCACGATAACCGCGTCGGGCGGCATCATCGTTGCTGCTGAACTGTCGTGCCGTCGCGCGGAGGCGCACATCCCGCGGCAGCAGTGCGGGTGTTCGAGTACGTTTCTTCAAAGTACTGGAAAATTGAGATTGACTCCGCAAGATTGGGGGTCTGTATATCGGGATCGAGTAGGTTGCAGCTGCGTATTCAGTCGCGTCGTCTTGCGTCTGGATCCGTTAACTTGTGTGGTAGTGGC
Organism: Candidatus Azotimanducaceae bacterium; assembly: GCA_965216695.1. Lineage (GTDB taxonomy): Bacteria > Pseudomonadota > Gammaproteobacteria > Pseudomonadales > Azotimanducaceae. The sequence continues at coordinate 3,614,437 of OZ244212.1, forward strand.
ACGCCTGTGTAGTTAGATTCTGGGATGCCGTCCGATGGCGAATGTCACTAGTCTAGGTGTACGAGTTATCGACACAGGCAAGTGAGAATGAGCATACGACTGAACGCCGTGCTGGCAGGGGCAGCCCTGATCGCGTGGTTGTCTCCCATCGCCGCAGTGCCTGCGGCTGATCCAACACCTCAAGGGCCGTTGCCGGCGGCGGAGGTTGATAGCCCGGAAGACCAGGCACTCGCGGAGTTCGAAAAATCGGCACCTAAGATGAATCCTGAATTGCCGTCGCGTCAGGAGTTGTTCAACGGTTGTGAGAGCCAGCCGCGTTGTAAGGCCAAGCTGGAAGCGCGGCACGCAGCTGCGTCCAGGGCGGGGAAGGCCGCACAAGCGCCGCAAAAACCGAGAACCCGAAGTATCTTATCGTCCACAACGTCACTCTATTATTCACCCACCACGGACTTCAGCGTGCAACTCACGCCGAAGACGCCCTACATTTCAGATCCGCTAGCGTATCTTCGATTCTATGGCGGGACGACCTACGCGTCCTATTACAACACGTACACCCTGCTGAGGGGCACGTCCTCCGGCGGAAGCGCTAACACCGAACAACAGCCTTTCGCTGTGTTCATGGTCACTGTTCCAACAAGTGGCAACTACATGGTTAGTGTGCAGGGATCCGGCGGTGCAGCGAAAATGAGGCACAACTACGGCGGGCCAATTTTGGAGACCTGGGAGCCGGACGGATCCTACGGCACGCGCAACTACAGCACCGTGGAACACCTGGCGGCAGGTCGACACTACTTCTATTTCTGGCCAACCCAAGGCAACTACGTATACTTTTTCTCGGCTTCTGTTACCAAACAGGATGAGACCGTCTATACCAGCACGTACACCACGACTTCTACCAGTCTCTTGCAGTAGTGCTTTTGCTTGGTGAGGTTCGTGTCGACCGTATACGCTCTCGGATTACCGACGTGACGTTTTGGGTTCGGAGGATCTATGGTCCGTGCATTGCTCAGCGCTGCCAATCTCGCCGCGGCCGGCGTGCTGCTCGCGATCCCGATTGGCAAACTGATGAAGCTGATCGATGTGGATATCGAGCCAGCGGCGGTCTATGGTTGGTTCGTATATTTCACGCCGCTGTTCGCGTCAGCGGTCGCGCTTTGGGTGTGGCGGTTTCCGAATGCGTCCTTCGTGCGTGCGTGCAACCTCGTCGCGCTGCCGGGTAGCTTTCTGATGGCCGCGTTGTCGATCTATATGTTCGCGATGGCCCCGACCGAGTTTGAGCGGTTTGCTGCCATCGCTGCCATTTTGCTTACGCTGAATGTGATTGCGCTGTGGCGACCGTTTGTGAAGCAGCTAGAGGAGTCTGGGGGCAGATAGATGTTTCGGTCGCCGCGAAGGCTGCGCGTTAATTCGGGTTCGGCGGCATCATCGTTGCCGCGATTGAGGGTCGATTGAGCAACTGGCTATGCCAGCGTAAAACTTTCGGACGTCTACGGATTTCGTCACCCAGGTCGACGCGATCGAGTACGAGAACGAAGGGTGCGTAGCAAATGTCGGCGAGAGAGTATTCGTCTGCCAACCAAGCTCTGCCCGATAATTGCGCTTCAAGCACGTCCAGGTGCAAGCAGATTTCCTGCTTGCCTTCCAAGACAGTCTGCTCGGTATAGGCATCGCCCAGCCCATGGGGCAGCCGAGGCGCCATCCACTTCTTCCATGCGTTGGGCCAGTAGTCGGTTCCCCAGCACATAAGTTGTCTTGCCGTAGCGCGGAGGCGGACATCCCGTGGCAGCAGTGCGGGTTCCGGGTACTTTTCTTCAAGGTACTCGAGAATTGCGATTGACTCCGCAATCACGAAACCGTCGTGGTCGATCACGGGTATCTGGGCAAAAGGGTTCAGTTTGCGGAACTGCGGTGTCGCAGCTTTGGTGTACAGATCGGTTTCCACAGACTCGTACTCGATTCCTTTCTCGTGTAGAGCAATGCGAATGCGCCACGGAACGATAGCGAATGGGTGTGTGTAGAGTCGAATCATGCAGCGAATGTTAGGAGTATTGGGGTCAGAGTAAAGGGACAGATTAGTTAATCTGTCCCTTTACTCTGACCCCAGCGCTACGGCTCCAGTTCTGCAATGATCTTCTTAGCTTCCTCGCGAAGCGTTTGCTTGCGCTCTTGTTCGAGCAGCTGCCACGGCAGGTCGCGAATCGCACAATCCAGCGCGTAGATCCAGTTGATGGTAATGCGTTTACCAAACTGCGCGCGTAGGCGTTGGAAGGCTTCGAGCGTGCCGTACTGTCGTAGTGCTTCGGGCGTATCGATACCAACGTCTGCCAGCGCTGCAGCGGACGTTTTACCCAAACTCGGCAGATCAGCTACAGATTGGTTCAACGGTCTGACCCCTGCTGAAAATCACCGTGTTGCACGAAGGCGTCAATCTCACTTCTCGAGTGCAGTATGTGCACTCGGGTGGTTTCAGGGCAGCGCGACGCAACGGCCAGGTCGCGGTTTGGTACCGCATGGCGCGTTCGAAAGTTTCTGAACACGATTGCCCATTCGTCTCTTACACGTTGCGCGATCGACTCATCACAGCCTTTTGGCAGTTGCGTGTCTTTCGTTCGCCGGATACCGCGCTTGAATGCACGCCAGGAGCATACCCACCAGGGGGTGGCCAGAATGATTAGTGTGTCTGCACGTTGAATCAACAGGTCGTCGTCGACGTCATTGCTATCGACAATCCAGCGATCGGTGGCGAGCAAACTGCGCTGCTTTTCCAACATCGTAGCTCGTGAAACCCTGACCCAACCGGGATGCCAGCTGTAGAGGTCCAGATGAATCACCGGAAGACTTGTTTTCTCGCCGAGGGCCCGTGCAAATGTGCTCTTCCCGGCTCCGGCCATACCGGTGACTACGATGCGATTGCCAACATGAGTGCTCATGCAGGCCGCGTTACCGACTAAAAGTGGGTGAAGGAGCGTGGCCGAAGCGACTTCTGCCTGACGAAGACGACAGCGCATCCACTTTCGGCTTCGTTGATCTGTCCCTTTACTCTGACCCCAACGTTGTTAGAACTGTTCGCCGGCGCTGCGGCGGCGCATCACTTCTTCGAGGTTGAGGCTCGCGGGACCTTCGCGGCCGAGCACGTGCTCGACGCGCGAGCGAACGAAGTCGTCCCACGCGGGGTGGGGCAGAATGTAGAGGCGGTCGTTTTCGATGGCTTCGTACACCTGCTGCGCGATGTCGGCCGGATCTTTACCTTGGGAGATCAGCCCTTGGGCAATCGCCATCATGCCTTCGGGCGTTTCGTTGGCAACGGCCAGGTTGTCGGGGCGGTTGCGTTCCGCGTCGTAGATGTTGGTGCTGACGAATCCCGGGCACAACACAGACGCCGAGATGGCGGCGCCGCGGTTTTTCAGGTCGTTGTACAGCGTTTCGGTCAGGCAAAGAACGCCGTGCTTGCTCACGCCGTAGGTGCCGCCGCCGGGCATCAATCCTGCGAGGGAGGCGGTGTTTACCACGTGGCCCTCTTCGCCGTGCGCGAGCATACGCGGAACGAATTCCTGGATGCCGAAGCGCACGCCGTCGAAGTTCACACCCATCACCCAGTCCCAGTCGGCGTCGGGTACATCCCAGATGCCGGTACCCGGCAGGTTGCGCGTGCTGGCAACCCCGGCGTTGTTGCACAGTACGTGCACGTTGCCGAACTCCGCCTCCGTACGTTCGGCCAGCGCGTGGATTGACTCGCGCACCATCGTGTTCGTTGGTACGCCGAGTACGCGCGCCTGGCGTTGTTGCAGCGCCTCCACCGCGCGTTCGAGGGCATCTTCCTGAATATCCGCCAGCACCACGTTCATGCGTGCTTCGGCGAATCGTTCCGCCAGCGCCAGACCTATGCCGCTGGCGCCGCCGGTTACTACGGCCGTTTTTCCCTCGAACTGCTGCATCTGACACCTCCGCCTGTTGGCCTTGGCCTAGATTATCAGTACTTGTAGCTCTCAGGCTTGTACGGGCCTTCCTGCTCCACGCCGATGTAGCTCGCCTGTTCGTCCGTCAACTGCGTGAGTACGCCGCCGAAGCCTTCCACCATCAGCTTTGCGACTTCTTCGTCGAGCTTCTTGGGCAGCACTTCCACCGTGAGCGGCGCGCGCTGATTCTCCGGCTGGTCGGCCCACCGCAGCTCGTATAAGTGCATTTGCGCAAGGACCTGGTTCGCGAACGAGCCGTCCATCACGCGGGACGGGTGTCCCATCGCATTGCCCAGATTCACCAGACGACCCTCGGACAGCAGCAGCAGGTAATCCTCGTCGTTGTCGCTGCGGAAAATCTGGTGCACCTGCTCCTTCACCTCCTCCCAGCGCCAGTTCTCATGCATGAAGGCGGTGTCGATTTCGTTGTCGAAGTGCCCGATGTTGCACACGATTGCGCCGTTTTTCAGCGCCGCCAGCATGTGTTTGTCGCACACGTCGGCGTTGCCGGTACAGGTCACTACTAGATCTGTATCGGCGAGGAGACGTTCGTTGATGTCGCCGCCCCGGCCGGTGTTGATGCCGTTCAGGTACGGCGAGACCACCTCGTAGCCGTCCATGCAAGCCTGCATGGCGCAGATCGGGTCGATTTCGGTAACCCGCACGATCATGCCTTCCTGACGCAAGCTCTGTGCCGAGCCCTTGCCGACATCGCCGTAACCGATCACCAGCGCACGTTTGCCTGCCATCAATGCGTCTGTGGCGCGCTTGATCGCGTCGTTCAGGCTGTGGCGGCAGCCGTATTTGTTGTCGTTTTTCGACTTCGTTACCGAGTCGTTGACGTTGATGGCGGGAATCTTCAGCGAGCCGTCGCGCATCATCTCGTACAACCGGTGTACGCCGGTGGTGGTTTCTTCGCTCACGCCGTGAATGTTCTTGATCTGTTCCGGATACTTGTCGTGCATTATCTGGGTCAGATCGCCGCCATCGTCGAGCAGAAGGTTGGCATCCCACGGCTTGCCGTCCTTGTTGATCGTCTGCTCAATGCACCACCAGTACTCGTCTTCGGTTTCGCCCTTCCAAGCGAACACGGGAATACCGGCGGCGGCCATCGCGGCGGCAGCGTGATCCTGCGTCGAGAAAATGTTGCATGAACTCCAGCGCACTTCAGCGCCGAGCGCTACCAGCGTTTCGATCAGCACCGCCGTCTGCACGGTCATGTGAATACAACCGATGACCTTGGCGCCGGCCAGCGGCTTGGTGGCTGCGTATCGCTTGCGAAGTGCCATCAGCGCCGGCATCTCGGCTTCGGCCAGACGAATTTCGCGCCGACCAAAATCCGCCAGTTCGATGTTGGCCACCTTGTAGTCCTGATTGCTCATGCTTGCTCCTTTGTAAATGTGTGAATCTGTACTTCGAAACCGTTGCTCTGTGCGAGAAACTGGCGCGACAGGCTCTGAAATCCTGCGTTCTCGGCCCACTCGGCCAGCGCCTCGGGCGAGAACCCGAGCCACAGGTCGCCGCAGGCCTCGTGGGCCCAATTCTGGTCGTGCGCACACAGTTCAACGACGATGAGCAGACCGCCGGGTTGCACCAGCGCGTGCGCCCGCTGGAAAAATTCTGCGGGAGACGGCATGTGGTGCACGACCATCGCGGCCAGTAGCAGGTCGCTGGTTTGTTCGAGGGAATCGAACTCGGCAACCCGCCATTGCACGTTGGCGGCGGCTTCGGAGCGTGTCCGGGTCTGCTCCAGCATTGCGGCCGAATTGTCGACGGCGCTCACGGACGCATAGCGTGTGCTGAGTTGGCGCAGCAGCTCGGCATCGCCCGGGCCGATCTCCGATGCGTGGTCGCGGGTGTCCGCGTGTGCATCGATGTGTGCGAGGACCGCAGATCGGTATACAGACGGTTCGCAGATGCGGGCCTGTCGTGTCGCGATGTCGCTTGCGTGCTCCGTGAAGAAGGCTTTGCTCGCTGCGGCGCGCCGACCGAGAACCTTGCGTGTTCGGGCGGCCAGTTGGGGCGAGAGCTCCAACGCGTCGATTCGACTCGTAAGCTCGGTGCGCAGTGCGGTCGCCGGGCAGGGGGTACGTTGGTAGAACACCCGCGTGCCTTCTTTACGCCGGGACACGAGTCCGGCTGCGTGCAGTACCTTCAGGTGGTGGCTCAGCGCCGGTTGTGCGGTGCCGAGAATCTCGCAGAGTTCGAGCACACCATACGAGTCCGTGCCGAGAATCCGCAGGATCGTCGCGCGCAACGGATCGGCAACGGCTTTCGTGACCGTTGTAAACGCGTCCCAATCGGACTCGACGTCGGGGCTCTTTCGGGCGGTAGCGTTGCTCATCGGGCGCGCATACTAGCAGCGCTAGGGTCTAATATCAAAATATTTTGATATTTATCTGTGAAATTGCGCGACCCTGGTATATTCGTCGCGATGCGCGCACCCATACTGAAAAGTAAGTTGCCAGACGTTGGCACGACGATATTCACTGTGATGTCGGCGCTGGCGGAATCGGAGCGGGCGTTGAACCTGTCTCAGGGATTTCCGGACTTCGACCCGCCAGAACCGCTCCTGGACCGGGTGAGTCACTACCAGCGATCGGGGCAAAACCAGTACGCACCGATGGCGGGCGTTCCGGGGTTACGGGTAGAGATTGCGCGCAAGGTGCACGCACTTTACGGCCGAACCCTCGACCCCGAATCGGAGGTTACGGTCACGTCGGGTGCAACGGAAGCGCTGTACTGCGCCATCGCCGCGATCGTACGGCCCGGTGACGAGGTAATTCTTTTAGACCCCGCGTACGACAGCTACGAGCCGGTGGTGCGCCTGCACGGCGGCCGCGCGGTGCGCGTGCCGCTCCGTGCGACGGGCTATGCCGTGGACTGGCAGCGGGTTGCGGACGCGCTCACGGCGAACACGCGGCTGTTGATTACGAACACGCCGCACAACCCCACTGGTGCTGCGTGGGATCATGATGATATCACCGCGCTGCGGATGCTCGCGGAACGTCATCCGTTCTTTGTACTGGCAGACGAAGTCTACGAACATATTGTGTTCGACGGCCGCGAGCACGTGAGCTTGAATCGTTACGACGATCTGGCTGCGCGGAGTTTCGTGGTGTCGTCGTTCGGCAAGACCTACCATGCGACCGGTTGGAAGATCGGTTATGCGGTAGCGCCGGCGGCGCTCACAGCGGAGCTTCGCCGCGTGCACCAGTTCGTTACCTTCACGTCCAACACCCCTGTGCAGCTCGCGCTTGCAGATTTCATGGCCGAGCATCCGGAGTACCATCAGGAATTGAGTGCGTTTTACCAACGCAAGCGCGACCGCTTCTGCGCGGCGTTGAATCGGTCGCGATTCTCGGTCCGGCCGAGCGCGGGCACCTATTTTCAACTCCTCGGGTACGAGGATCTGTTCGACGAAGACGATGTCGCGCTCGCCAGACGGCTGACCAGCGACGCGAAGATTGCGAGCATTCCGGTATCGGTGTTCTACGAGCAGCCGCCTGGCGAGCCGGTGTTGCGGTTCTGCTTTGCGAAATCGGACGATATGCTCGACCGGGCCGCTGAGATTCTGTGCGCGCTGTGAGGAGCCTCAACCTTGCGCTCGTGCAGTCCGCTACGTACTGGCATGATCCGGAGCGGAACCGGGCGCACTTTCAGGCGTTGCTTGCGGACGTAATCCCCGATACCGACCTCGCGATACTTCCGGAGATGTTCACCACGGGGTTCACGATGGCGTCGGCCGAGGTCGCTGAACCAATCGACGGCGCTACAACGCAGTGGCTAAAGCGCGTGGCCGCGGACAACGCGATGGCCGTGTGCGGGAGTGTCGTCGTTCGCGCGGGCGAGCGCGACTTTCGCAACCGTCTGTTGTTTGTGGACCCATCGGGCACCGTGCACACGTATGACAAGCGGCACCTGTTCCGCATGGCGGATGAGCACCATCATTACGCGGCGGGCGATCGTCGGCTGGTGATTGAATACCGAGGTTGGCGTATCTGTCCGATGATTTGTTACGACCTGCGGTTTCCTGTGTTCTTCCGTAATCGGAGGGACGTAGACCTTTATCTGTGCGTCGCCAACTGGCCGGCGGCGAGGGCTTCCCAGTGGCGGACGCTCCTGGCTGCCAGAGCGATTGAGAACCAGTGCTTCGTTGCAGCGGTGAACATCGTGGGTGTCGACGGCAATGGCGTTGCGTACGCCGGCGACAGTCTGGTGATTGATCCCACCGGCACCGTGCTGGCAGACGCCGGTGATGAGTCCCGCGTCATCTCCGCGCGCGTGGACTTGGATACGTTGTCTGAGTATCGTCGCGTGTTCCCCGCCTGGCGGGATGCGGATGCGTTTGAGGTAACGGTGGAATCCGAAGGAGGCGAATGATGCGGGCAGTTGTGGCGCTCATCTTTGCGGCAGCACTCGCGGTCGGGTGCAGCGACGATGGCCGTGGTGGCGTAGCTGGAACTTCTGCCGGCGGCAATAACCAGCCACCGGACGGCGAGGCGATCTACAACCGGTACTGCTTCTCCTGCCACGCGTCGGGTGTGGCCGGTGCGCCGAAGATCGGCAGCGCCCAGGCGTGGGCGCCACGCGTCGCGCAGGGCCGGGACGTGCTGATCGCAAACACCCTGCGCGGCATGCCGCCGGGCATGCCCGCGAAGGGTCTGTGTTCCGATTGCGATGAGGCAGCACTCGCCGCCGCGGTAGACTACATGCTTGCACGGCTACCGGCGACGAAGTAGTCAATTTCGCCAGATTTCAGTCTGCTCCGGTACGTTGGCAGCAACGGTGAACCCTGCGCCGAATTTCTTGTCAATTAAATCAGTAACTTACCGTTGGCGTACCTGGAACGGGTTGTGCATGGCACTATCCTGAGTTGGTACTGCAAAGAGTTGAGAGGAGGTGGTTCGAGATGACCGCGTATCTACCCGGCGACATCGTTTGCCGGCGCAAGGGCCTGGTAATGCACAAGGGCGTTGCCCTCGGTGATGGCCGCATTCTGCACAACACGCCATTTCGAGGGGAACACGTTGCCACGGAGGAAGAGTTTCGCGCCGGGAAGCGCCTGTATGTGGAATCCAGCGATCCGATGCGCAGGGCCCGGGCGCTCAACGCCGCGCAGAGAGCGCCCCATAGGCGCAGCTACAACCTGTTCACCAACAACTGTGAGCACACCGCGCACAGGCTGGCGACCGGCCGGGCGGAAAGTCCTCAGCTGCGCAGTTGGTTGTGTGGGCTGGGACTGGGCGGCATCGCGTTCGCGCTGACCCGCCACCCCGGTGTTGCCGCGGCCGGTTATGCTTTTGGCAGGCGACTCGGCGCCTAATCCCAGGCGGGCACCGGCGCGCGCCAAACTCCGATTCCGGGAAGCGCCAGCTTGTGACAGTGCAGGGCCAACCTTGGGGCGGCTTGGTCCGGGTCGTCCGGCTTGCCGTATAGATGATCGCCGACGATCGGGTGACCGATCCAGCTCAGATGCACCCGTAACTGGTGCGTTCGGCCGGTAACTGGCTGCGCGCACAACACCGTGTGCGACGTCGACGTGGCCAGAACGCGGATGCGCGTTACGCTTGCGTGGCCGTCGCTGCCTGCAACACTCCACTGGTCTTTGTCTCGGCGAATCGATGCTCTGGGCGCTGCGACCCGGTACCGGGACTTGCGGCCTTTGCGCAGCGGCAGGTCGAGTATGCCCGTACCCTCTAAGCTCAGGTTGCCGACCACGCGCGCGACGTAGAACTTGTGTACCAGCCGGTTGGCGAACGCGCGCGTAGCGCTGCGTTGACGAGTCTGCGAGCGTGCTATCAGCATGACACCGCTCGTTCCCTTGTCCAGCCGGTGCACGAGGTAGACTCGTCCAAATTCTGCCTTCAGCCTATCCCACAAACAGGGTGCGCCGCTGCGGTCCCGCAACACCGGGGTTCCGGAATGCTTGTTAATGATCAGCAGGTCGTCGCGTTGATCTATGGGGTCGTACACGCTGGCTGTCCGAGCGCGTTCAGCGCGCGTGCCACTCGAGCATCAGGTGCTTCATGGTGCGCAGTTGACCGCTTTCGTACGCTGGTTGTGTATGCGGCTGCAGTGACACGTCTGGAATGCGCTGCAGAAACTCGTCGATCGCAACGCGAATTTCGAGCCGCGCGAGGTGTTCGCCAATACAGCGGTGTGGTCCGACGCCGAATGCGGTGTGCACCACCTCCTTACGGTCTATGTCGAATTCGCGCGGGCGACTGCAAACGTCCGGATCTCTCGACGCTGCAGCAAAATTCACGGCTACGCGTTCCCCGGCTGCTAGACGCCGGCCGCCCACTTCGGTGTCGGCTCGCACGGAGCGCGCCACCATGACAACGGGCGCGTACAGGCGTACCGTCTCTTCCACCGCCGTCTGCATGCGCCCCCCGTCTGTCCGCACCGCGCTGCGTACGGCGGGCTGCCTCGCCATCTCGTACATCGCGCCCGACATTGCATGCGTGGTGGTGGCAAGACCACCGAACACGACGTCCAATGCGATCTGCACTTTGTCTTCCCAGGGGCAGGGCGCGCCGTCGCGTTCGACACCGGCGAGCACCACATCTACCAGATCGCCTTCCGGTTCCTGGCGGTGTCGTTGTGTTAGAAATGCCTCCAGGTACGCGTGTACGCGGCCGAACGCGGCCGCGCGTTCGTCAACGGGTCCAAACGAATAGGTATCGATGTCCTGAAACAGTTGCGGGAGGTCCTGTACCGGTACCGGCAGTATGTGGCGAAACAGGACCAGGCCCGGAAGTTTCGCAGCAAACTCGGTGACGTAGTCGCACCGGCCGCGGTCGATGAACGCGTCGATCAGCTCGCGGGCGTACGTTCGTGCCGGTGCTTCCAAAGCCGCGATGGCCTTGGCGCTGAAGAACGGATTCAGTACCTGGCGCCAGGCCGTGTGATACGGCGGATCGGAATCTTCCGGCAGAATCGGCAGGTTGCCGTCGGGCGGATCGAGCATCCAGCCGTCTGCACTGCTGAATGTGCGCCAATCCTGGCCTATCCGGCGAACGTCCTGGTACCGATTGAACACGTGGTATCCCGGGCCCACGTTGCTGCGCGCGATGGGGCACGCGTTCAGGAGGTATTCGAGTGCGTCTTCGAAGCGTTCGGCGAACACGGCGTCTTCGATGTCGAAACGGTCGCGCAGATGTTCGAACTCTCGAGCCACGGCCGGTCTCCGGTCATTCAACAGGCTGGCATTGGTATGCCATATTGTTCTCGTACGCAAGCTTGGGGGTGAATCTGCGGAAGCGCGATAAAGCATCATGAATAGGCGTGTTGTTATTTCCGGCTGCTCAGGTGGTGGCAAATCGACGTTGGTGGATGCGTTGGGGCGCGCCGGTTATGGGGTGGTGACAGAACCTGGGCGCAGGATCATCACCGAGGAGCGCCGGCGAGGCGGCCGAGCGTTACCCTGGATCGACGCGCACGCGTTCGTTCGCCGGGCGGTCGCGATGTCGCGCAATGACATCGAAGGCGTGTCGAACGATAGTGGCTGGGTCTTCTTTGACCGCGGATTAGTGGATGCAGCGTCGGCGCTGTCTGAACTCAGCGGCGAGCCGATCGCGGACATTCTGGCTGACAAACGCGCGTACCATCGCCGGGTGTTCCTGGCGCCTCCTTGGCCGGAGATTTACGTCAACGATGCGGATCGACGTCACCCGTTGTCGAGCGCGATGCAGGAGTACGACCGGCTGGTTGAGACCTACCCGACGCTGGGTTACGACGTGGTGATGCTGCCCAAGGTCTCCGTTGTGCAACGCGTGGCCTTTGTCCTGCAACAATTGGGTGCTGCATCGAACGTGGGTACGGATGTCTGAGAGTGTATTGACAGTTCTCGCGGGTGGGGCCGCGCTGGCTTGCGCGGCAGTGATGTATCGAGGGCTTTCGCCATCGACGCTCCGCACACGCCTTTGCATTCTGATGCTGGCGGAAGGGTGCATGCTTCTGACCAGCGCGACCGGCTTGGTGAGGTTGCTGCCGGACTGGGTGCCATTGTCGTTCGCAAAGATCGGCCATCCGCTGAGCGACGCGGTTCTGGTTGCGCTCCATCTTCCGACGGTCGCCGTTATGGTGAATTCTCGGCTGCTCTCGCCGTTTCGTTCGGGATGGGGTGTATGGGTGACCGTTACTGTCGGCGCGCTACTTGGGTCGGTGACGCTCGTGATGCCGGGCTATGCGTGGGTTGCGCAACCGGACGGAAGTGTTGGCGCCGGCCCCCTGGTTGTCGCGCTGTATGCGCTGCTGTTCGTCGTCTATTCGTACGGTTTCGGGGCGACGGTTGTCGCATGGCGTGGTGCCAGAACCCCGCTCGCACGTAAACGCGCGGGCGTGCTAGCTGTTGCGCTCGGTATTCGGGATGTGACCTGGGGTTGCTTGTATCTCGTCGCGCTGGTCTACGAGCTAACCAGCGGGCGCGTGGACCTGATTGATTGGGTCAATCTGAGCGTTGCCGCAATAGCGCTCGTGGTCTACCTCATCCTCGTGCTCTACGCGGTGTTGGTCGCGCAAGCGGTAGGAATAGACCTTCGCGTAAAGGGGACATTGAAGCACGGGACCGTCGCAGCGATGTTCGTTGCGACGTTCTTTGTTGTATCGGAAGCGGTTGCCGAGTTCCTGACGGGGCAGATCGGGGTTGCCGCTGGACTTCTGGCGACCGGATTGCTGGTCTACTTTCTCGCGCCTTTGCAGGATCTCGCGGGTCGCCTCGCCGACACGACGATGCCGGATGTGCGCGAAACGGACGAGTACCGGACATTTCGCAAATTGCAGATTTACGGCGAGGCGTTTTCGGACGCAAACGCGCATGGGGGCGTCTCGGCGGTTCAACGGGCTGCGCTGAATGGTCTTCGCCAGCGTCTCGGGCTAGACCGGGAGCAGGCCCAGTCGCTCGAAGCCGAATTATCGAACAACGTTGTTCCCTGATAAACACCGGCGCAACCGGACTTTTTTTGACGAAGATAATGGCTATAATAAACCGGATATTAATTGAGTATAACAATCGTTCCGAGAAGATGGCTTACGCATGAACATACGCGACCTGGTCTACCTGACAGCGGTGGCAGAGCATCGGCATTTCGGCCGCGCGGCGCAGGAGTGTCACGTAAGCCAGCCGACGCTTTCCACCCAGATCAAGAAGCTGGAAGAAACACTGGGCGTTACGCTTTTCGAGCGCACCAATCGCCAGGTGATGCTGACGCCGGTGGGCGAACGCGTGGTGGTGCAGGCCCGGAGAGTGCTCGACGAAGTGGACGGGCTGACACGAATCGCAGACGAGCACCGCGATCCGTTCGGCGGCGAGCTTCGGCTAGGCATCATTCCTACGGTCGCGCCGTATCTGTTGCCGAAAGTGATCCGGCCGGTTCGCACAGCGTTTTCAAAGCTCCGGCTGCTGATCACAGAGGGGCAGACGGCCACGGTTACGGACCTGTTGGCCGCGGGCAAACTCGACGCGGTGATTGTTGCGCTGCCGTTCGACGCAGATCACTGTGAGTGCGTGGAACTGTACCGGGAGCCGTTCTACTTCGCGGCGTCCAGGCAACACCCCAAGGCCGAACGCAAGCGCATAACCCTGGATGATCTGCAGAACGAAGAAGTACTATTGCTCGAGGATGGGCACTGCCTGCGTGACCAGGCGCTGGAGATCTGCAAGACGCACCACGCAACGGAGAATTCGTCGTACCGCGCTACGAGTATCGAGACGCTGCGACATCTGGTTGCCGCTGACGTAGGGATTACACTCATGCCGGAGATGGCGGTCACGCCGCGCGCGGCGGGTGTGAAATACGTGCGCTTTCAGAAGCCGGAACCCAGTCGGCGCATCGGACTGTGCTGGCGTAGCAGTTCGCCGCGCGACGAACTGATGCGGGCGCTGGCACAGAAGCTAGTTCAGATCGTCGCGTAAACTCGCTGCCGTATCGGGGTCGACCGAAACCGCCTGTGTCAGTTTCGGATGGTCGATGCCGAAGCGGATATCGGCGCCGGACTTCACCGCTTCGATCATTACTCCGGAAAGTTCGAAACGCAGGAAGTGCACGGCGGCGGTCTTGTCGTCGGTGCTGCGCTCCAGATCGTCGTTGGCGTGCGCGAACACCCGTTCTTCCCCCGTCTCGACCCAGACCTTGTGCTCCACGCCGGTGAGTTCCGCCAGGCGTTCCCGGCGTTCGTCCACGTTGGGGTATTCCAGCATGAAGGTGGCTTTCCAGTTCTGGCCGTCCGGAATCAGCGGATTGTAGGCGTCCAGTTCCTCGTCGATGGCGGCGGGTTCGAAAATGCGCTCGACGCGCAGCATCTCTTGCACCTGGTACTGAATGGTCAACGCATCTTCGAAGTACAGTGTTGCGTGCGGCCCGAGTGCAACGCGCCGGGAGGACTTGTGCGCCATCACGCGAGCGCGGAAAGCCTGGCGGTCTTCGGCATAGGATTCCAGCGACATCAGGCTCTTTCGGTCGAGTTTTTTCATTGGATCGAATTTCCGGTTCAAAGGCCGTAGGCGCGTCGGACCATGCTGATCGGGTGCACGGCGTCGTTTTCGTCCATGCCGTGTGCGATCAGCCGCCCGGCCATCGGGCAGTCGGAGCCGTACACGTCGGGTTCGGCATCACGGACGCGGCGGACCACCGGTTTCACGATTTTCATCGCGTTGTCGTACGTTTCGGCCTTCACCGCGTAGGTACCGTCGTGGCCGGAACAGCGTTCGATTGCGGTCACTTCGGTGCCTGGAATCAGTTCCAGAAACTCCCGGGTCTTTGCGCCTATGCTCTGCACGCGCTGGTGGCAGGCCACGTGGTAGGCAACCTTGCCGAGAGACTCCGGAAACTCGGTGTTCACCAGACCGGCCTTGTGACGAAGCATGAGATATTCAAACGGATCGAAGAACGCAGCCCGAATGCGGGCAACGCCGGTGTCGTCCGGAAACATCAGCGGCAGTTCCTGCTTGTACATCAGCACGCAGGAGGGGATCGGGGCAATCAGATCGTAGCCGTCATCGATGGCGTCCAGAAACACGGGTAGATTGGCGTCCTTCAGTTCGGCGACCCGGTTCAGGTCACCGAGTTCCAGCTTTGGCATACCGCAGCACTTTGCGTCCTTGATGATGCGGACACCCACGCCGTTGTGGGTGAGCACGCTGACCAGGTCTTCCACAATCTGCGGTTCATTCGAATCGCCGTAGCACGTGAGGTAGATTGCGACCTTGCCGGTTGTCCGTTCACACGCGGTCGTCTGTTGGGGTCCGTGTTCGTCGTCGATGCGCTTGCGCAGCGGCGGCGAGTGAAACTTGGGCAGCGGCGCGTCGGCGTGAATGCCTGCGACCTTCTCCCCGAGGGAGCGCAGCGGCGTCGACTTGCTCAACGCCTCAGCCGTCTGGGCCAACCCAGGCGTGGTGAGCGTGCGGAACACGCTGTCCGTCGAGGTAATCAGCCGGTCGCGCCAACGCGTATCCGACGCCCGAAATTTCTGTGCTTTGGCACGGAGCATCAGGTGGGGGAAGTCCACGGCCCACTCGTGCGGGGGCAGATAGGGACATTTGGTCTCTGCGCACAGATCGCACATGAAGCACTGGTCGACCACTTTGCTGTAGTCGTCCTTTGCGACGCCGTCCACCTCCATCGTGGAGGATTCGTCGACCAGATCGAAGAGCGTCGGAAACGCCTCGCACAGGCTGACGCAACGCCGGCACCCATGGCATATGTCGTACACGCGCTCGAGCTCGGCGTACAGCGACTGGCGGTCGTAGTACGCCGGGTCCTGCCATTCGATCGGGTCGCGCTTCGGCGGCTCGAGGTTGCCTTCTTTGATTGCCATATCTTCCGGTGTTCTCTGATTCAGTTCGCCCTTTCGGTGTTTTCGGATAGGGCGGATCGGGTGTTAGAACGCAACGAAAAAGGGGGCCGTCGCTGGACCCCCTTCTGGTGCGAATCGCGGACTGGGGTCAGTCCATGCCGTCCAGTGCTTTCTGGAATCGATTGGCATGCGAACGCTCCGCTTTGGCCAGCGTTTCGAACCAGTCTGCAATCTCGTCGAACCCTTCGTCCCGCGCTGTTTTGGCCATGCCGGGATACATGTCCGTGTACTCGTGGGTTTCGCCGGCGATTGCCGCTTTAAGGTTGGCGCCCGTGTTGCCGATCGGCAGTCCGGTGGCCGGATCACCGACCGCTTCCATGTACTCCAGGTGGCCGTGGGCGTGCCCGGTTTCGCCTTCCGCGGTAGACCGGAATACGGCCGCCACGTCGTTCTCGCCTTCCACGTCTGCCTTGGCGGCGAAATACAGGTAACGTCGGTTGGCCTGGGATTCACCGGCAAACGCGTCTTTCAGATTCTGTAGGGTCTGGCTGTCCTTCAACTCCATTGCATTATCCTCTGTGCTCGCTGTCGAGCTGTCTGTTATGGCGGTCTGTTATCGATATTCGTTGGGTCCCGGCGTTGCTTCGTGGCCGCTGGTGCCGGTTAGTTTGGCGGCCATCTTCATGGTAGGGGAGTATACGGAACTGGTCGCTACGCGCTACTTGATCCTGTGTATTGTCCCGATAGACGGCGGCTATAGGCGCGGTACCGCGGTTAACGGAGTGCGGGGCGGCAATGTTTGAAATTTGGGTTTGGAGCACGATTGCGGCGGCGTTTCTGCAGAACCTGCGCTCACTGTTGCAGAAGCGCATGGCCGACTCGCTGTCTGTCTCCACGGCCACCGCGGCGCGATTTCTGTTTGCGCTGCCGTTCGTGTGGCTCCTCGCGGGCGCTGCATTTGCGCCGACGCTCAGTGCGGTCAATCTGCCGTTCTTCGTTTACTGCGCGGCGGGCGGAGTTGCGCAGATTCTCGGTACCCTGTTTCTGCTCTTGGCGTTTCGGCGCGGTGGTTTCGGAATCGGTACGGCGTTGTCGAAAACGGAAGCGGCGCAGGCGGCGCTGGTGGGACTGTGGATCCTTGCGGACCCGGTGTCCGTCAACGTTGCAGCCGGTATTGCAATCAGCTTCGTGGGCGTACTGCTGATCGTAGGCCGGGGGGTGGGTGGCTGGTTTGTGGGCGCCGGCGCGCTGTATGGCCTGTTGGCGGGCAGTGCCTTCGCGGTTGCAGCCGTTGGCTATCGGGCGGGTGCGCTCGCGCTCGACAGCGGGGGCTTCGGTGCGCGGGCGGTCGTGACGCTCGCCGTAGCGCTCTCCGTACAATCGGCGCTGTTCGTGGGGTACTTCCTGCTGCGCGAGCGCGAAGCGCTGACTGCGTTGGCGCGTGCCTGGCGGCCGGGCGTGTTGATTGGGCTTACGGGGGCGGCGGCGTCGGTGGGCTGGTTTGTCGCGATGACGTTGGTGAGTGCGGCAAAGGTGCGCGCGCTGGGGCAGGTGGAACTGATCTTTACGCTGGCAACGAGCGTTTGGTTCTTCCACGAACGGCTGCGCCCGGCCGAACTGCTGGGCGTTGCGCTGATCGTCGTCGGAATTGTGCTGCTTCTCGAGTGAGCAGCGTGGACGTCCGACCGTTCAGCCTACGTCGATCCGGTAGTACTCGATACCGAAATCGTCGTAGGAACGGTTACGCTGGCCGACGCGGTCGATGTAGAAAACGCCGGGCGTCGGCTCGTCGAATCCGGCGACGGCTTGTCCATCGTGCAGCGCCGCGTATTCCGACTGGCCAAGATCCATACCTTGACCGAGCGCGTCGCGGAAGCGGATTCGCCGGGCTGCGTCGCGCCAGGTATCTGCGAACCGCATCGGAATGGCTTCAGCGGCATCGCCGCTGCCGTAGCCGATCGTCAGCACCCGACGGCCCGCCAGGTCCATGTTCCGGTCGTCCGCTGCCTGTTCGAGCCCGGCCGCCATCCACGCGGGCAGCGATGCGGTGTACAGGTTGCCGATCTGCTTCATTTCCTGCGAACCGAGCGAGGTCATCAGCGAATGAAAAACCGGTGTCTCGCGGAACGCGCGGGCGGTTTGCGAGGCGCTGGGAAACAGCTCGGTGGTCAGGCGTTCCTGTTCCACCAGGTCGTAGACGCGATTTTCCTGGACCAGTTCCGCGATCAGATCGTCGACGGAAACGCCCGCGCCGTGGGCATACTCGCCAAGTTCTGCGTGGTCATCCGCGTTGCCGAGCGCCAGCGCCAGCAGATAGCTCATGATGAGTCCCGTTTCCGCCATCCGTTGATACGGTCGGTGCAAAAACGTTGCAGCGAGTTCCTTAAGGTAAACGCTGGGTCGCCGGTCGATGCGGGAAAACAGATGGCGCATCGCGGCCAGCACTTCATCGACGTAGCAGGTGGTGGAGTACTTGCCATTGAAAACGGGGAAATCCCTGGGCTGACCGAAATGCGGCGAGGTCTGGCCGAAAAAACGCGCAAAGGGTTTGCGGAAATCCGGTCCGCGGTAGTCGGACGACGAGCCGGTGTGATCGAGTTCCAGCGCCAGCAGTTTCGGTTCGGCCTCGATCAACATCGCGACCGCTCCGGCACCCTGCGTCGGCTCGCCGGACGTGGCGCGTTCGTACTCGGCGATGTCCGAACACACGACAATGGCTTTGCGACCCCGGCCGTCCAACGCGAGAAAGCGCGCCGCGGCCTTCATCGCGTATACGCCGCCCAGACACGCGTGCTTGAACTCTGGAACTTCGCACGCGCGGTGCAGCGGGGACAGGTTGAGCTGGCGCAGCGCGTTGTCGACCATGCCTTTGATAATCACTGACCCTGCCGAGTTGTCTGTGCTGGACTCGGTACCGAGGCCGAGAAAGCCGATGTCTTCGGGAGGAATCTGGTACTGCTGGATCAGTCGCAGGACCGCCGTTGCGGCCATTGTGTACGCGTTTTCGTTCGGTGAGCGCATACGAAAGCTCGAGCCGACGACATTACGTATTTTGTCCCAGGTGTCGCCCGTCCAACGACACCAGTCGTCGAGTGGCACACGGTAGCGGGGAACATAGGCGGCAAAGCCGCTGATACCGATTTCCGGGATGTTCATGGGGGGCCTGGTCACGTTCCGGGTAACTGGTCGCTGAAGTCCGCGCTGATGCGGCGCCATTCTAGATGAAACCACGGCGTAAAGCTGTCCGAATCTCGGTCAAGCCGCCGCGACAGTTCGGTGCGGTCGATCCACTCCCAGGCACTGATTTCCCTGCGGTTTACGATCGGGTCGCGGGCGCAGCTACCGACGAACACCGAGCACAGTTCGTGTTCGCTGCCGAGGTCGCCGAAACGGGCGTGGTACTGAAATTTGAACAGAAACTCCAGGTTGGATGCGACGCCCAGTTCTTCCTCCAGGCGCCGTGCGGTCGCGTCGGCAAGCGTTTCGTTGCGTCGGGGATGCGAACAGCAGCTGTTTGACCAGTATCCGGGCCATAAGCGCTTCTCGGCCGCGCGTTTTTGTATCAGCAGCTGGCCCGCTTCGTTGAACAGGAACACCGAGAACGCGCGGTGCAATACACCGTCGCCGTCGTGGCAGGCGGCCTTGGGCAGGTATCCGGTCGGGGTGTCGTTTGCGTCGACGAGAATGAGCGCTTCCGAGTCCGAAGAGACGACTGCGGAACGCGTCGCGGGTTTGGTCACGGCGATTCCCTGTGTGAGGCGCGCAGTGTACCTGCTCCTCTGTGCAGTCTCATCGGGTTTGTGTGCAGGAACTCTGCAATCCGCTCCGGTAGGTCCACAGGCCGCCGCGGAATCTGCCGAGCGCGAAGATCAACAGCGAAATCACCATGCCGGGCAACATTGCAGTCAGCGGCGAGGTGGCCTCGATCAGAAGCCCGAGCAGCGTTGCGCTGATCGGCGAAGACACCATGAAACTGAGCAGCAGCACGGAAAGAATCTGGGCGCGTATCGAAGCGGTGGCGGTTTCCTGGACGGTCGTGCGCACCATTGTGGTCGTGACCCCCATGTTGAGTCCCCAGGCGAACATCAGTCCGAAGAACAACCATAACGGCGGCTGGAACCACAGTGCGCCGAGGATTACGAAGCGGGTGAGCTGCATCCACAGGAAGAGGCGCCCGGGCCGGACGAGCGGCATAACGAAATACAACAGAACGTTCGAACCGATGCTGCCGCAGGTAAACACGATCATCACTGTAGCCATCAGACCCGCCTTGCCCCCGTAGACGTCAATCACGACGTAGGGAATGGCGACGATATAAGCGCCTGCGTTGAAGAGGCTCGACAGGAAGTTCAAACCGATCAGCTGCCGTATCAGAGGGAGTCGCCAGGCCGCAGCAACGCCGTCCCAGGGTTTGGCGGGGGCGCGGGCAACCGCCGGCAGGGTCGGGAGGCGGGCCACGGCGAACAGGCCGACGAAGAAAATTCCAGCTTCTACGACCAATGCCCAGCCGATCCCGATCGCTTCCGACTGGCCCCCAACGTAGATGCCCACCAGACCCACGAGCGACCCGACAATCGTCATCAGCGTTACGGTGCGTTGAATGTCGATCGTGGTTACACGCGACAACGCGGCCTGCCGGGCCGGATCGGACAGCGACTGAATTGCGGCCATCAGCACGCCGAACAGCACCACCCACCAGTAGTTGAGCGCGCCCGTGTACCACACCGCCGCGATCGCGAGCGGAGGCAGCGCCATCAGCGCGTGCATGCTCATCAGATAGTGGCGGGCGTTGTACCGGTCACCCAGCACACCGCCTAACAGCAGTACCAACAGCGGTGGGAACTCGGCGATGGATCGGGCGAACCCGGCTTCGTCGGCTGGCCGTTCCAGTACACCCACGATCAGCCAGGTGAACATGAACCCCTGCAGACTCATCCCGGCCATCCACAGGCTGGATGCGGTCAGGTGCCAGCGCAGGGCGTTGCGTGGAACGGATGTCTCGGACATTGGGTTAGGATGCAGCTTTCGCCGGAGCCGAAACGCGTGGCTCCGACCGCAAACCCGAACCGGAGGGGGAGAAGACGATGCACATCGGTGCGACTATGGCATTTAGCCACTACACGACGCCAGAGTTCATTGCACAAGCCGCACAGCTCGTGGAGCAAACCGGGTTCCACTCGGTCTGGCTTCCGGAACACGTGCTCTTTTTTGCGGATTACGAATCGCGCTATCCGTACTCGACGGATGGCAGGATCCCCGGCGAGCCCGAAGGCGTGCTGGATCCCTTTACTGCCCTCACGTTCGTGGCCGCCCATACGGAGCGCCTGCGGCTGGGTACGGGCATCTGTCTGGTCCCGCAACGCCAACCGGTCTACACCGCGAAGATGGTTGCGGATCTGGATTACCTGTCCGGTGGCCGGGTCGACTTCGGCGTCGGCATCGGCTGGCTGCGCGAGGAATTCGACAATCTGCAGATGGACTTCGCGCGCCGCGCCGATCGATGTGACGAATACATTGGCGCGATGAAGGCGCTCTGGGCGCCGGGGCTGACCGAGTTTCAGGGTGAAACCGTGACCCTGTCAGGCTGTCACTTCAATCCCAAGCCGGTACAGAGTCCGCATCCGCCGATCTTCTTCGGCGGCGAAAGCCAGGCTGCGTTGCGGCGCGTCGCGCGTCATGGGGATGGTTGGTACGGCTTTAATCTGTCACCGGAAGGGGTGACGGCTGCGCTAGGGCGGTTGGATGCGCTGCTCGCGGATGCGGGCCGCCGTCGTGAGGACGTGCGTGTCTATGTCGGGCCGAGCACGCATCCGATCACGGAGGAGACGGTGGCCGCCTACCGTGACGCGGGTGTCGAACAATTGATCGTGCCGGTGATGGCGGGCAAGCTCGACAAGCTTAAACGCCGGGCGGAGAACATGGCCGCGGTAACCGGGCTCGGTTGAGATTACATTGCCCACACACAAATCTGCGGGCGCTTACATCCGTTCTACAGACAGCCGGGCCGGGTGAAATAGACAATTGTCTTTTCGTTGAGGTCAGGGGGACCGGTGCCAGCGAAGTATGCGCGGCGCAACGAGCAACCGTCACCACAAACACGGACGGAGTCGCTCGAGCGCTATCAGACAAAGTGGTATTTCCGCACCCGCGAAGGTGTGCAGGTCGGACCGTATGACACCACCGAGCGCGCTCGGGAACAGTCGGCGGAGCTTCGGAGCCAGCTGGCGGAGTGTGCGTCGGGCCGCGACGCGCTGGAAGCGATCCGGCTTTTCGTATTGCAGGGACTTCAGTCGGGCGAAGCGCTCACGCCACGGTTCACGCGGGATGTTCTAGCCCAGTAACGCGCCTTCCACGGGCGACGCAAGGCATTGTCCACGTGGCTCACGTACAATGCCGCCTCCGTAATTTCCTGCGCTCGCTACCGGGAGCACCGCGATGGCGCAAGTAGCCGATTCCGAAAGTTCATTCTCGTTCGTCGACATGGAGCTGGATATCCTGGCGTTCTGGGAGCGCGAGCAGGTTTTTCAGCAGTCGCTGAAGAAAACGGAAGCCAAGAAGCCGTATATTTTCTACGACGGTCCGCCGTTCGCGACGGGTCTTCCGCACCATGGGCACCTGGTTGCCAGTACGATCAAGGACATCGTGCCGCGGTACTGGACGATGAAAGGCCGCTATGTCCTGCGTCGGTTCGGCTGGGATTGTCATGGCCTGCCGATTGAGCACGAAATCGACAAGCAACTCGGAATGTCTGCTCAACAGGCTGTTGAAGAACTGGGCATTGCCGGATACAACGACCAGTGTCGGGCCATCGTTCAGCGATACGTTCAGCAATGGCGGCATACGATCACCCGGCTCGGACGGTGGGTCGACTTCGACGATGACTACAAAACCATGGACGTCTGGTACATGGAATCGGTGTGGTGGGTCGTTAAACAGCTCTGGGATAAGGGTCTGATCTACCAGGGCAACAAGGTGATGCCCATCAGCACCGCGCTGGCGACGCCGCTGTCGAACTTCGAAGCGACGCTCAATTATCAGGATGTGCAGGATCCGGCGATCACCGTGCTCCTGAAGCTCGACGACGAAGATGCGTACCTCGCTGTGTGGACCACCACGCCGTGGACACTGCCATCCAATCTCGCGGTGTGCGTGGGGCCGGACATCGATTACGTACGCGCGTTCGACCCGGAACGTGAGCTGCGGCTGTACGTCGCGCGCGAGCGCCTTGATGAATACGAGGGCCTCGAAGTCGAAGCGTCGCTGACGGGTCGCGACCTTCGGGGCAGATCCTACCGACCTCTGTTCGATTTCTTCGCCGATCAGCGAGATCAGGGTGCGTTCGTCGTCGTCACCGATGATTACGTGGAGGCAACCAGCGGTACGGGCCTCGTGCACCAGGCGCCGGCGTTCGGCGAGGACGACTATCGGGTGCTGCGCGAAGCGGGGATCGATGCGTTTGCGTGCCCGGTAACGCTCGAGGGTCGGTTCACCGACGAGGTCGGGCCGTTCTCGGGTCAGTATGTGAAAGACGCCGACAAGGACATCGTTCGCCACCTCAAGGATGCCGGTGCGCTGTATCGCCACGACGTGATTCAACACAGCTACCCGTACTGCTATCGATCGGATACGCCGCTGATCTATAGAGCCATCCCGTCGTGGTACGTGCACGTGCAACAGATCAAGGATCAGTTGCTCGCCGCAAACGAGCGCATTCGCTGGGTGCCCGAGCATATCAAGCACGGGCGTTTCGGAAACTGGTTGGACGGCGCAATCGACTGGGCCATCTCGCGTAACCGGGTTTGGGGTACGCCCATTCCGATCTGGGTGAACGACACCACCGGCAACTACGTGTGTATCGGATCGATCGACGAGCTCGCGCGTTACACCGGCGAGCGCGTAGACGACCTTCATCGCGAGCACGTAGACCCGCTCGATTTTACGGTCGACGGCGAAGACGGCGTGTACCGCCGGGTACCCGAGGTTCTGGATTGCTGGTTTGAATCGGGTTCAATGCCTTATGCGCAGCTGCATTATCCGTTCGAGAATCAGAACGTGTTCAATGCCGGGTATCCGGCTGAGTTCATCGCCGAGGGCCTGGACCAGACCCGGGGCTGGTTCTATACGTTGACGGTGCTGGCGGCCGCGCTCTACGAAAAACCGGCGTTCCGCAACGTGATCGTCAACGGCATGGTGATGGCCGAAGACGGCAAGAAGATGTCCAAGCGGCTGCAGAATTACACGCCGCCTGACGCGTTGATGGAACGCTATGGCGCAGACGCGCTGCGCCTGTATCTGATCAACTCCGGCCTGGTGCGCGGCGAAGAACAGCGTTTTGCAGATTCCGGTGTGCGGGAGATGACGCGGCGTGTGCTGTTACCCTGGTACAACGCGTTTACGTTCCTGAAAACCTACGCAGACGTCGACGGTTGGTCGCCAGCCACGGGTGAACATCTGGGCGACAACATTCTCGATCAATGGATCCTGTCTCGCCTGCAGTCTCTGAAGGCCACGGTGATCGAAGAGATGGAGGCGTACCGGCTGTACAACGTGGTGCCGCCGCTGTTCGGGTTCATTGAGGATCTCACCAACTGGTACATCCGGCTGAATCGCTCGCGATTCTGGGGTCCGGACATTTCCGCGGACAAGATTGCCGCGTACAGCGCGTTGTTCCGCACGCTCTACGAGCTGTCGCTGGTGATGGCACCGTTCGCGCCGTTTCTTTCGGAATACATCTACCGTGGTCTTGTGTCGCTCGGCGGGCGCGAGCCTACGCCGCACTCCGTGCATCTGTGCGAATTTCCGGAGCCGCAGGAGCATTTACGCACGTCGTCGCTGGAGACGGCGGTGGATCGAATGCAACAGGTGATTCTGCTCGGGCGGCAGAAACGCGAAGACGAGAAGATCGGGTTGCGAACTCCGCTGCATCGCTTGACGGTGGTGCACGGCGATGCCGTGCTTCTGGATGACCTGCGCAAACTCGAAGACTACGTGCGCGCCGAGTTGAACGTGCAGCGCGTGGAGTACGACACCGACGAGGACGCGTACATCCAACGCGTCGCCCAGCCCAACTTCCCGGTGCTCGGAAAGCGTCTGGGTAAACGCATGAAGGCGTTTCAGCAGCGTATTCAGGCGATGACGCCAGCGGAGATCGGTCAGTTGCAGGCGGAAGGCGCGATCGAGCTGGACGGCGAATCCTTCACGTCGGATGAGGTGTTCGTGCGGCAGCGGGCGCGTGAAGGCATGAGTGCCGTGTCGAACCGGTTCATCAGCATCGACCTGGATTGCACGTTGACGGACGAACTGATTCAGGGACGCTACGCGCGTGAGATCGTCAATCGCATTCAGCGCGGGCGTAAATCCATGGGGCTGCATGTGGCGGACCGGATCGACGTTCGGTATCAGGGCGACAGCGATCTGCTTGGTGCTGCCGCTGATCATGCAGATTACATCGCCAGCGAAGTATTGGCCACGACGTTCGAGCCGGCCGAACAGATGCTGGACGATGGTGCGCACGACGTGGAGATAGACGGCAAGGTATTCCGCTTCAGCATCGCCCGCACCGACGTTGTTTGATGAAGGCTCGTCGGTCGGGTTTCGTCAGGTGAGCGGCACGCTGGCGCAGTGTTTCGGGGGGTAGTATGCAAGGTGTGACCCAACCGCCGTCTGAGCACTCGGCACTCGATCACGTAGGAACCTACAGGCGTCGTCTGCCGGTCAGTCTGGAGCGCATGTACGAGAACGCACTGGATTGGGAACACCTGCCGCACCTCCACGCGTCCAGCTTCGCGTCGATCGATCTGGTATCCGCCGGAGCATGGGGCTGGCATGCGTGGGTGATCGATTCGGCGGGACGACGTCTCGAACTGGAGTTGCGACTGGACCGCGACTGCCGCAGGTGGATCACGCGAAATCTCAGCGGGGCCAGCGCAGGTGCTGAGATCTGGACGCACGTGTTCGAAGTGAGCGAACGGGTGCTGGACATCGTCGTCGATTTTTTCGTCCCGGACGTTGCGGCGGATGCGCGTTGGAAGGTGGGGCAGGCATATGCGGCGGCGTACGAGACGCTGTACGACGAAGATGTCCGAATGATGTCGCAAAGACAGCAGGCGCTTGACCGCAGGATCACCGGCATGGATGCCCAGAGTGGCAAGGTGAACCTTGGGGTCGAATCGGAGTTACAAACGCCGCAGCCGTTGGAATACGCTGGCCGTGATCTGCTGATTGTGCGCGACGTCGATGGCGGGTTGTACGCGGTACCCAGGTATTGCCCGCATCAGCTCGCGCCGTTGGAAGGTGCCGAGGTTGAGGACGGTGTTCTGGTGTGTCCCTGGCACGGGTACCGGTTTGAGCTTCGCACGGGGCGGTGCCTGTCGGGCAAGCACTGCCACTTTCACGACATGCCCCCGGTGGGCGTCGTAGACGGTAACGTCGTCGTGGGCTAGACGGCCAAACGGGTTCGGCCGGACGCGGCATCGTGTGTCAGGGATGCTGACGCGGCGAGTCGGAAACAGAAGTCAGAAAAAAATGAGAGGAGTACCCGAGGGAAGGAGGGGAGGGGAGAAGTTTCGGGTACTCCTCATGCAATCTGAAAACCCCGTCGGGTCTTCAGCAGTGCTCACAAAACGTATGTTACCGAAAGTAACATTGAATGCAACCCCTGGTAACGTATTTTTTGACAGGCGCGGGTACGAGGGGTTCCGTGCGCGACGCGTTTCGCTCGCTGCGGGCAACCGGTGATGCGTCGCGGTTGCCCGCGCAGGTGAAAAAACCCAGGCGCCATGCGGCTTACAGCGCGATTCGGGCTTGCCCTGGCTCGGCCGGGCGAGCAAACTAGCCACTACTCGACGATTGAGGGCTCTCATGCGCACGGGACCGGCGCAACTTCGTTGCAATGAGCACCTGGACCCTCAATCCGTCGACACGGGGTCGATCCGGCTGTCTTGGTGGCCGGACCCCGCTTCTCCGACCCAGACCGCGTGCGAAATCCTTGCCGCCAGCGTACCCGAGCGATTGGAACCTGAGTCTGCAGACCTGTGGCGGTCGGGGCGCGTATCTGTCACCAATCGCTCGGTGCCTTACGAAGGGGAGATCCCGGGTCCGCTCCGGACTGTCTGGTGGTGCGTTCGTGGCTACGACGCGCAAGGCCGCCCGGGATCGTGGAGTGCGCCAGCGCGGTTTCGCGTCGGGGGCGACCCGTCCACGTGGGCGCCGGGCTGGATCGAGTCACCGCTTATGGGCGATCGGTCTCGGAGTGCTCCGGTTGTGGCGTTACGGCGCCGTTTCCGCGTCGAGGACGACGTGCATGACGCGGTGCTCGCGGTTGCCGTCCGCGGCGCGGCCGTCGTCTCGGTGAACGGCCAATGGTTAAACCTCAATTCCCCGATCAGCGGCTGGACGGACTTTCGGCGTCGCGCGCCCTACCGGACCTTCGACGTGGGCGCGCACATCCGTGCCGGCGACAATCTGATCGGCGTGCTGCTGGCAGACGGATATGCCGCAGGTGCGATCGACGACGGCGTGCGGCAGCGTTATTGCGAACGTGCGGCGTTCTCGCTGCAACTGGCGACATTCCGTGGCGACTCAGCCGCCTACGACTGTACGCGGTCGGATTGGGCCTGGCGCCCATCGTCGCTCGTTCGCAGCGACCCGATGCTCGGTGACATCGAAGACCAGCGGCAGCGCGTTGATTGGGCGAGTGGCCATGGTTGGTATCCGCTATCGGCGCCTCCGGTGGAAAGCCTGCCGCCGACGCCGGTTGCCAGTATCGATGCAGGACTCGCGGTAACCCGGCGCCGGCAACCGAAAGCGCATGCCACCAGTGCGCCCCGGGCGAGCCGGCTGTACGACTTCGAAGAACACATCTCGGGTCGCATCCGGGTCGAGTGGCAGGCCGCGGTGGGCAGTACGGTGCGTATCGAATACGGCGAGCACCTGGATGCGCAGGGCAATCTGGACGTTGAAAGTCGTGACGAAGTTACTACGGCGGAGGGCGCAGGTGCATTCAATGCTGTGTTCGCCGTGCATTCTTTTCGCTACGCGCGGATTCGTGTGCTTGCTGGTCGCGTTTCCATCGAGCGGGTAACGGCGCTTGTGGTGGGCCGGGGCGAATCGCCCACCGCGGAGTTCGACTGTGATCATCCGTTGCTGAACCAGTTGTTCGGCCACGTGCAACGCACGCAGCACAACGTGTTTCTGGAACTCCCGTTTGCGGGCGCGTCGCCGCGAAGCCGCAGGCCTTGCCCCGAGGATGCGCTGGCGTTCATGCAGACCGGATTGCTCAATCGCAATGATCGTGCCGCGTGGCGGAGCTGGCTCGCCGAGTTGCGAACCGCGACCACGAGCGGGACGACGGCCGGACCCTACGTCCCTGCCGTGCCGGGATCTGACGCTGGGTCGGTTCTGGATGAAGTGTACGTGCGCGCGGTATGGACGCTGTACTGCAATTCGGGCGACCGCGCGGTGCTCGCGGAACACTACGCGCATTTGCGGCATTGTCTGCACGACAAAGTACGCGCGAACGATTCGCTGATCGTCTCGAACGCCAGTGCGGCTCGCCTCGGGGAACGCGACGGGACGCCGGCTGACCTTATAGCCACCGCGTACCTGTTTCAGGGCACGCGACTTGCGGCGCGTATAGCGACGGAGCTGGGTCGCCGGGACGACATACGACGCTTCGCGGCCATTGCGACGCGGATCGGCAAGGCGTTCCGGCGTCGTTTCGTAACCGCGGACGGTCGCCTGGTGGGCGATACGGTCGCGGCGTATGCGCTCGCGTTGCAGTTTGATCTCGTGCAGGGTGCTGAGCGTGCGGTGGCGGCCCAGGCGATGGCGGCGCGCATCGAAGCGGACGGCTACGTTCTGCAGTGCCACCCGTTTTTTACAGACGCCGTCCTGCGTGCATTGTGCGACGCCTCCAACGTGGACCTGGCGTACAGCATGCTGCTGCAGACTACGCCTGGCAGTTGGCTCTACGGCGTGCTGCAGGGGGCGACCACCTGCTGGGATGTCGAGGAAGCCAATCCCAACGGCACCGCAGCGGCCGGTATCGGCGAATGGCTCGTTGCCGGTTTGGCCGGGATCGATCTGGGTGCGACGGTGTTCCGGGATCGCCCGGAGTTTCATGTCCGCCCTCACCCACCGGTGGAGTCGGCGCTGAACGAAGGCGCGCCCGTGAACCGGGTTGCGGCGAGTGTCGCCACCGTGTCCGGCTGGCTGCGTAGCGCCTGGACGCTGGACGGACATCGTTTCAACCTTCTGCTCGAGGTTCCGCCCAACAGCGAGGCTCTGGTATTGCTTCCGGATGGGACGGAACATCGGGTTGGACCTGGCGAACACGAATTCAATGCCTCGCTCAGCGCGCAGCAGGACGATATTCCGGTGCTGCAGGAACTTTCGGAGGCGGTGTAGGGTATGGATGGCGTCCACGATCTGGGTGGTGTGCAGGGCTACGGCGAGGTCGACGTGGAAAGCGGGCGCACCCAGGGGTTTGCGCATCGCTACGAGGGCACGATTTTTACGATGGTCAGCGCACTCGGGATGGCCGGCGTTATGCAGAACATCGATCGGTTTCGGCATGCGATCGAGCGGATGGACCCGCAGTGCTACTTTGCGCACGGCTACTATGGCCGCTGGCTCGCGGCTGTGGAGACGCTACTGCGCGAAGCCGATCAACTCTCTGATGCAGAGGCGGCGTCGCTTCCGGGGGGCTCGGATGCGGTTGGAGCGCGACCGGGCGTACGAGCCGATCCGGTTCCGCCGGAGGGACCGCCATCGTCGATTCGGCCGCAGCACACGCCCTCGGTGTTTTCGGTCGGGCAAACCGTCGTGACGCGCAAGTACGGCGTGGCCGGACATACGCGCCTGCCCCGTTATGCGGTGGGGCGCACCGGTGTGGTCACCGCACACCACGGTGTCTGGGTGTACCCGGACACTAACGCATCGCTCGAAGGCGATCAGCCGTGTCACCTGTACACCGTACGGTTCGACGGGCGGGAACTGTGGGGCGATAACGCAGATCCGGATGTGCGTGTCCATCTGGATTTGTTCGAACCCTACCTCAACCCGATGGAGGCGGCCGCTGATGGGTGACGATTTGTTGGCGATGCGCGCGGAGGCGCTCGAATCACTGCTTGCCGCGAAGGGGTTGCTCGACCCCGCGTCGGTGGATGACGTGATCGTGCAGTTCAACGAGCGGGTGGGTCCTATGAACGGTGCCAGGGTTGTAGCCCGGGCCTGGGTGGACGCCGATTTCAAGCGGGCGCTACTCGAGGATGCGACCCGCGCGATTGAACCCTTCGGATTCACCGGCGGGCAGACCGAAAAACTCGTTGTGGTGGAGAACTCCCCCGCGGTCCATAACGTGGTCGTGTGTACGCTGTGTTCCTGTTACCCGTGGGCGGTATTGGGATTGCCGCCGAAGTGGTACAAGGATCCCGAATATCGATCTCGTGTGGTTCGGGAACCCCGCAAAGTACTCGGCGAGTTCGGTCTCGCCCTTGCTGCAGAAACCGAGGTGCGCGTGTGGGACTCGAGCGCCGAAGTGCGCTACATGGTTCTGCCCGAGCGGCCGGCGGGAACGGACGGCGAACCCGAAGAAGCGTTGGCGGCCAGGGTAACGCGTGACTCGATGATTGGCGTGGCAGTCCTGTGACGAACGACGTGCCGTTGTCAGGAGCGCTCGCGCCGCCGATGGCCAACGGAGAGGTGGTATTCGAGGCTCCCTGGGAGGGGCGTGTGTTCGGGATCGCGCATACCCTTGCCGCCTCGGGGCTTTTTACATGGGACGAGTTCCGTGAGCAGTTGATCGAGGCCGTCGATGGGCATGACGAACGGCGCGCGTACCGTTATTACGAGTATTTTCAGCAGGCGCTCGTTACGGTTCTGTGTCGCAAGGGCGTGCTCGACGCCGCGGAAGTTGAGCTGCAGGTGCGCGAACTTGAGGCCCGGCCGCCGGACCACGATCACCACCACTGATTCCAGCCGCGTAGGGCGTAACGCCGCGGATCCGGTCGAGCACGGCGTGGGCGGACCCGCGGCATAGGATCCGCTGCGCCTTGCGCTCAATCTGGTAGTCGTACATTGGGTCGTAGTAGCGCCGCAACAAACCACCGATCCACGCTTCATGTTCGCCCGTGCGAAAACCTGCTGCGAGTTCGGTGAGCAGCTCGCGCGTGTCCTTGTCACCCAGTCTCCGACGCAACTTCGAGAGTGCTGCTTCGTAGCGTGCTTGTAACGCGGCCGGCGGCGTGCCCTGTTCGAGCGGCTGCAGCACGTATTCTCGGGCAATGTTGCGGATGCGTTGGTCGGTTGGTACCTCGAGCAGCACGACCGGGGCAGTTTGCATGTGCTGGTGCACACGTTCGGGCAACGCGAGGCGACCAATCATCCGGCTTTCGTCTTCGAGCACGATTGGGCGTTGCGGGCAGGCCAGCAGCGCAAACGCAAGCGCGTTCTCGAACGACGCCTGGGACGGCTGGGGCCGATCGGTGGCGCCGAACGCCGAACCGCGGTGATGCGCGAGACCCTCCAGGTCGACGCTGCCGGACAACTGCCGCAGCAACTCGGTTTTGCCGCTTCCGGTACGGCCCGCGAGTATCACGACGCTGTCATCGAACGATTCCAGATACCGCAGACAGTCGCGGCGAAGCCGCTTGTAGCCGCCGGGTACGGTCTGCACGTTCACCCCGCGTGCGTTGAGCCACTCGCACGTGATTTGCGAGCGCAGACCGCCGCGCCAACAGCACACGCGGGTGAGGGACGCGCCACGCGCGGCATCGCACCAGGCGTCTACCCGTTGCCTGCGAACGTCGCCGGAAACGAGGCGACGCCCGTGGCTGATCGCGGCGGCCTGGCCTTGAGCGGCGAACGTACACCCGATGGCGTGTCGTTCGTTGTCGGTAAGCAGCGGCAGATTCACTGCGTTTGGAACGTGGCCCTGGTCGAACTCAACCGGCGCGCGCACGTCGATCAGCACGGACGGTGCCCGCAACAGGTCGCGCAGTGAGAAGGTTGCGGCCATGCGTTTGGCCTCAGGGCGCGGGTTCGGTCAGCGTGTTGCGCGACTCGAATTCGTCCAGGTGGTCCTGCAGTACTTGCAATACTTCCTCGTCGTCCATTTCCCGCGCGTTTTCGAGCGCTTCGTTCTGCAGCGCTACCGCGCGTTCGAAATTGCCGTTGGCCGCGTGCGCGGCGGCCCAGGTGTCCAGGTACTCGGGCCGTTTTCGTGCCTCTTCGTCGCGGTTCATCATTTCTTCCATGATCGTGAGCGCATAGTCGGCGCGCTTGAACGCGGTGATGTCGGTTACGGTAAGCACCCAGGCGACCTCGTTGACGACATTGGCTTCGCCCTCCGATGTCTCGACCGCCCGTTCGTACCAGCGTTGCGCGCGCCGCAGGCTCTGCTTCGCGGCGATGCCGCGCGCGTACAGATTGCCGAGCAGCAGCATCGCCTGCGGGTCGTCGGCATCGGCGAGATCCTCCAGGCGCGGGATCGTATCGGCGTGCGGTGCGACGGTGACGTCTCGGTCCAGCAGAAAGCGTGCGTAGCTCGTGACGAATCCCGGTTCCTGGGTAATCGCGGTTGCGTAGAAACGATTGGCGGCATTCAGATCGCGATCGACGTGTTCTCCCTGATAGCTGAGCGCCGCAAGCATCGCGGACGCGCTGGCGTGGCCGGCATCGGAAGCCTGCTGCAGCAACGTCATGCCTGAACTCCGGTTGTCTTCGCCGTAATAGTCCTCAAGGTAGAGAACGCCGAGCGCGTACATCGAGTCGGTGGAGCCCACGGCGATCGCGTGCAGGTAGTTTTCGAGTACGCGTTCGAGCGCAGCACCCCGCTCGTCGTCGTCCTCGCTGTTTCGGGACTTCTCCCAGAAAGCACGCGCGAGCATTGTGTTGGCGACCAGATTGCCGGTGCGTGATGCGGCGGACAGCCACTCGATGGCTTCGTTGTAGCGTTCTTGACTGATCAGATACGCGCCCACCGATGCCTGCGCGGACGAATCGCCCTGTTGGGCCAGGTAGCCGATCAGCGTAACGGCGTTGAAGGTTTCGGCGTCCTCGTCGGAAACTTTGCTGCGAATGCTCTCGAATGTTGTGGACAGATCGAAGAACACGTTTTCCAGAGGCGCGGCTTCGGCAGGCTTCGCCTGTATCAGCAGCTTGAATTCTTCGTCGCCGTCGGTGCGGTAGATTGAACCAACCGGCGTCAGTCCGCGGGTATGCAACAGCGTGCGCGGTTCCACCGGCGTGATCGCAGGGTACGGTGTCTCCAGCGCCCCGTCGCCATGTCGTTCGGCGGCCTCGGCCAGGCGTTCCACCCAATCGGCGTGCACGACAGCGGCGTCGCCGGATTCCACGTGTTCGTAGAACCGCGCCATAACGTAGTGTCCGGTAATGCTGCCGTAGTAGTTGTCGAGAATGGCGGTGCCGATGGACCCGAGTTTCAGCGGTTCGTCGTCGGCCAGCGCGAGCGCCTGCTGTTCGAGTTCCGCTAGCTGTTCCAGACGGTCTGCCAGGCCGTCCCGCGCGAGGTAGGCGGCGTGCAGCTGTTCCGGGGAAACGGACTTGCCCGCATTGACGCGTTCGAGCAGATCGTCGTACGGGGGAGTGGTGGTCTGGCATCCCAACAGGAACCACGCCAGGGCCAGTAGCAAAGCGTTGCGCATGGCGCTGTTTATAGCACTTGTGCGGGTGTGGATGAAGCACGTTCACAGGCTGTAGGGCAGCACGAGTGGACTGCCGGGCTGAGTCGCCGTGGTGCGGCCGGGCGTTTATGATGCGCGTTGTACTGGCAACGGGGTGACTACCGATGAACTTCAAAAGGAATCTGCGTGTACCGTCGGCGGACGAAGCGTTGCCGGGACGCAGCGCAACGATGCCGGTTGCGGAAAACCATTTCGTACTGGGGCAGACCATGACACCGCCTTTCCCGGAAGCGTGCAGGCAGGTGCAATTTGGCCTTGGGTGTTTCTGGGGGGCAGAGAAGCGCTTCTGGCAGCTGCCGGGTGTGTACACGACCGCCGTTGGCTATGCGGGCGGCACAACCCCGAACCCTACTTATCAGGAAGTGTGTTCGGGAATGACGGGTCACACAGAAGTGGTTCTGGTGGTCTACGAGCCGTCGGTGATCCCGTTTGTAGAGCTCATGCAGCAATTCTGGGAAGCGCACGATCCGACGCAGGGCATGCGTCAGGGCAACGACGTGGGAACGCAGTACCGGTCGGCCATCTATGTTGCTGACGCACAGCAGAAGAGTGTTGCGCTCGCAACGCGTGACCGCTATCAGAGTGCGTTGAATGACGCCGGTTTTGGTGCCATCACCACCGAGATCGAAGATTGGCAGCCGTTCTACTACGCCGAGGACTACCATCAGCAGTACTTGGCCAAGGTCCCTAACGGTTACTGCGGATTGGGTGGCACCGGGGTCGGCTGCGACGTCGAACCGCTTGTAACGCTGGAACGATGACAAAGCCGACACCTGCGGCAAGCCTCGTATGACGGCGCGCGCAACGGAACGCACGCGAGTCCGGCGGAACGCCGGTCGGGGCGTGTACGACGCAGCGACGATTCACGCCATCCTGGACAGTCAGCGGATGTGCCAGGTGGCGTTTGTAACCGACGGAGAACCCAGGATCATTCCGACGTTGTATTTTCGCGACGGCGATTCGGTGTACCTGCACGGTAATCGACGCAGCGCAATGCTGCGACACCTGGAGGCAGGCGAGCTATGCGCGCTGTCCGTGTTCGCGGAGGACGCCATTGTGGTTGCCCGCAGTGGCTTCCACTGCTCCATGAACTATCGGTCGGTGGTGATGTTCGGGAGCGGGGAACTCGTAACCGGCGCGGAGAAACGACGCTGCCTCGACCGTTTCGTGGCACGCCTCGTGCCCGGGCATGAAAGGGCGGTTCGCGAACCTACGCCTCAGGAAGTAGACGCGACCAGCGTGGTACGCCTAACGATCAGCGAAGCGTCCGCCAAGGTACGCACCGGTGACCCGGTAGACGATCCAGGTGATCTAACCGCGGACGTCTGGGCAGGTATCGTGCCGTTGCGGCAGGCGCGGGCTGTGCCGCAGCCCGCAGCTGATTTGCGCGCGGACATCCCTACACCCGCGTACTTGAGCGAGTTTGTGCGCGGCGGCTAAGCGGCCGGTCTATGCTTTTTCTATCGACACTTCCGATACCGCGTCCGATGCCGAGGCTCCCATGCCGCTCGGTGTAGGAATCGACTTCGGCACCACGAACTCGGCCGCGGCGGTATTCGACGGCGACCGTGTCACGCTCGTCCGGCTGGAAGCGAGTGGTGAGATCATGCCGTCAGCGACGTACATCGATCGACAACTGCAGACGCTGACCGGCGACGCGGCGATCGAGCGTTACATCGCGGACAACACGGGGCGGACGGTGGAGTTGATCCCGGAGGTCGTGGCGGAGACGAGTTCCTTCGTCGAGCACGGGGACTCGGAAAACCCTGCGCCGGTGGATACGGTAACGCAGAAGATCTATGGCCGATCGGTCGTGGACAGCGGCTTGCAGGGGCGGCTGTTTCGCGGCACGAAGCGACTGCTTGGTGATGCGAGCGTCCGCCGGCTGATGGTGTTCGAACACCCCTTCCGTCTGGTTGCTCTGGTAACACCCATTCTGCTGCGCATTCGCAGATCCCTCGACGAGCGGATACCGGGGGTCGACTTTGCGCACATTGGACATCCCGTACATTTCGAAGGAAGGGATACGCATCGCAACAAGACGGCCCTCACGCGTTTGTCTGAGGCGTATCGGTATGCCGGTATCGCCCGTCAGGTTTGCTACCCGGAACCCATCGCCGCGGCGGTCAGTTACCTGCATATGCACCCCGACACGGGTGGAGAGCATTTGTTGACGCTCGACTTTGGCGGCGGGACGCTCGATCTGTGCGTGCTGCGCCGATCCGGTGAGAGTTTCGACGTCGTTGCTACGCACGGCGTAGGACTGGGGGGCGATCACATCGATCAGCGCCTATATCGCGAGCTTCTGTTCCCACTGCTTGGTCGCGGCGAAAGCTGGCGCCGTCGCGGGATGGACCGCGAGATCAACACGCGTTTTCCGTTCGAAGACTATGAAGATCTGCTGCTCAACTGGGCAGTTACGTACACACTCAATCAGAACCGTTTTACCGCGCCCGTGGTGGACCGTATTCGTCAGGGCGGGGAGGGCGGTGAGAAATTCGAGCGCTTGAGAGATCTGATTCAACACAACCTGAGCTATCTGGTGTTTCAGCAGATCAAGGATTTCAAGGCTCGTTTGTCGCACGACACCGAAGCGGTGCTGGACGTTCCGGAACTGGATGTGTCGCTGACGTTGACACGGCGGCAATTCGAAGCGCTGATCGCGGATCTGCTTCAGCGAGTCGAGGATGCCGTCGATGAAACGCTAGAGAGCGCCCGATTGCGGCCCGATCAGGTGGATATTGTGTTGCGCACCGGCGGTTCGAGTCTGATTCCCGCGGTGTGCGACCTGCTGCAGGACCGGTTTCCCCATCAGGTGGTGGATCACGACCCCTTTACCAGTGTGGCAACCGGGTTGGCGATGGCGAGCTTTCACGGGTTGCAGGTGTAGAGCGTCGTTAGACGAAGAAGGCTCTGCATGGTCGTTGACTGCTGTCGCGTCGCGCAATCGGCGGACTACAGTTCGTCTGGCGGTTCCCAGTCCCGGGTGATCGTTGCGAAGAATTGCTTAAGCATCCGGTAGGTCAGGCCCCATACGAAATGACCGCCGCTCAAGCGGTAGCCATTGAAGATCGTCGGCTTGCCCTGAAGTGGTATGGTCATGGTGTCGTGCAGGCGATTGCTCATCAGCGTTTCCAAGGGCGCCCAGACGACATCGTCGACTTCGTAATTGGGCTCGAACGCGCGCGTGTGCTCGATCGCGAACACGTGCGGCGCAATCAGCATGTCCAGTTCCCGTCCGCGTGGCATCGCGCGCTGATGATCCAGCGCGCCAAGGTAGGTGCCTCGCTGCAGATCGAGGCCGATTTCTTCCATGGTTTCCCGCTCCGCGGCGGCGCGCAGGTTGGCATCCTCGGGGTCGCGGTGTCCTCCGGGGAAGGCCATATGCCCGGACCAGGGATCGCCGTCTTTCAGTGCACGCTGGATGAAGAGCAGCTCGGAGCATCCCTGCGCGTTCTCGGCAACGACGACCGCCACCGCAGCCTGGCGCGTCGTGGTTTCCGGTTGAAATCTTACCGGCTCGTGAGTTTTGAGTGCGCTATGTATGCGATCGATCGAAGCCATTCGAGAGGCGTAGACGGGTGATTGGAGAATATAGCCGAATTTTCGTTCCCGCGGGCGCGCGGCAGCGACCGGGAAAGGGAATATGTGATCGATCGTGCCATCGCGCGACAACAACGGTAGAGTGCAATCGATGGGTTGGAATGGTGTTCCATGAGCAATGATCCGGGTCTGGCCCGCGGATGCTTCGTCTGTGGCGATGCAAATCCAGCAGGCCTTGGCGTGCGTTTCGCTCTGAGTGAAGAACGCTGTGTAGGGACGTTCGTGCCGGAATCCAAACATATGGGGTACGACGGCGTGACGCATGGCGGCATCCTGTTTGCGCTTCTGGATGATGTAATGGCCAACTGGTTATGGTTGCGCGGCGAGGCCTGCTTCACTGCGAAAGCCGATGTGCGCTACCGGCGTCAGTTGCCGATCGGCGAGCGTGTCACGTTGGAGAGCACGATGCTGCGGCGCAAAGGGCCGCTGGTGATGATGTCCGGGCGCGTGCTGGGCGCCGACGGTAACGTCGTTGCGGAAGCCACAGCCAGTTTCATGAAAGCCGGTTGAGGCGGGCGATTGGCAATTAGACCGTAGGCACTTGGTAGCAGATGCGGGGAGACGAAAGATGACCGAAGCGACGATCGTGGTAATGCTGGCATTGGGACAGTATCTGTATTTCGGACTCAGGGTTGGCAGCCAGCGTGGCCGGAGCGGGGTGCAGGCGCCGGCGGTAGTGGGCGATGAAGTGTTCGAGCGCTATTTCCGGGCGCATCAGAACACGCTGGAGCAGCTGGTTATTTTCGTTCCTGCCGCGTACGCCGCGGCACTGTTCATCGACCCGTGGTACACAGTGGGCGCGGGCGCGCTGTTCTTGCTGGGGCGCGGTCTTTATTTCAATCGCTACGTGCGCGCGCCGGGCAAACGCGGTCCGGGTATGCTGATGACGATGGTGGCCAATCTGATGCTGATCCTGGGCGGCCTGGTAGGCGCTTTCGCCGAGTTGATCTAGCCGCCCGGGTCATGCGCCCGGATAGTGCGTGCCGAGCCAGTCGAGCATCAGCCGTGTCGTGGCCTCCGGTTCTTCCTGCTGAATCCAGTGACCGCACGGCAGAGACGCCTCGGTTGCATCTGGAACGAACGACCGCAGATTCGGAGATTGCGGCACAATGTCGTAGTTGCCGTAAATCATCAGCGCTGGTTGTTCCACCCGTTGCGCTACGTCGCCGAGTATGTGCCAGTTGCGCGTGAAGTTACGATACCAGTTGATACCTCCGCTGAACCCACTGTTCTCAAACGCACTGACAAATACGTCAAGTTCTGCATCGCTCATCAGGGGCTCGCCGGACGGCGTGTCACTTTGCGCGAGGTTGATCAGCGGCATTCCGGGCGCGGGCTCAGCGGCCGGCGCGAGCCACTGCCTTGTGCGGTAGATGTTGCGCAGGAAACGCCGGGTATTGGCCTCGAAGGCAGCGTCCGCGACGCCCGGTTGACGGTTGAAGTGAACGATATAGAAGTCGCCGCCCAGCGCTTGCTCCCAGACACTGACCCAATCCGCGTCGCCACGCTCCAGAAAAGGCACGCTCAGGTTGATCACCGCACGTGCACGCTCCGGATGCAGCAGCGCTAGACCCCACACGACGATCGCGCCCCAATCATGACCGACGAAGCAGGCGTCGTCGTGCCCGAAGTGATCGAGCAGGCCGGTTAGATCTGCAGACAGATGCGCAATGTCGTAGGCTTCCACCGCGTCCGGCCGATCCGAACGTCCGTAGCCGCGCTGGTTGGGTGCAATGACGTGGTACCCCGCGTCCGCGAGCGGTTGAATCTGATGCCGCCACGAGTAGGCAATTTCCGGCCACCCGTGGCAGAGTACAACCGCTGGGTGATCGCGGTTACCTGCCTCGAACACCTCGAGTTCAATGCCGTTGGTGGTGACGCGGGTCGATTCGGGAAATGCTGGCGGCATCGTTGGGACTCCTGCGACGGTCGGTCTGGTGATTCTATACGACTATCAATACGACGAAAGGAGTGGAGTACCCGATGGTTGCGCCGATGTTCACAATGTTTCTCGCAGGCCTCGTTCTGCTCGTCACTCACCTGGGAGTAAGCAGCACATCGGCACGCGCGACACTGGTCGCCCGATTTGGTAGCGGCGGCTACCTGTTGGTCTATTCGTTGGTGGCGGTAGGCGCATTCGCGCTTCTGATCTGGCTGTACCGCGTGCTGCCGCGCAACGAGTATCTCTGGTTTCCGGATCCCTCGTTGTACCTGGTTGCCAAGTGTCTGATGCCGATCGCAATGATATTACTGGTGGGTGGTTTCATGGTGCGCAACCCTACCAACGTCGGCATGGAACGCCTGCTGAACGAGGGTGACGCAAGTGATGTGGTTCGCGGTCTGCTCCGCATAACGCGGCATCCGTTCCAATGGTCGGTGATTATCTGGGCTGTCGCGCATCTGATCGCGAATGGAGACGGTGTGTCGGTTGTGTTTTTCTCCAGCTTTCTGGCGTTGAGCGGCGCGGGGAGTGTGCTGCTGGACCGGAAAAAGGCGGCGACGCTGGGGGCCGCGTGGCAGCCGTTTGCCGCCGTCACCTCCAACGTACCCTTTGCGGCTGTGTTCGCCGGGCGCAATCGCCTCGTGCTGCGCGAGTTGATATTGCCGGTGATCGTCGGGCTCGCCGCGTACGCGCTCGTGTTCTATTTTCACGAGTGGGTGTCCGGTGCCCGACTGGCGTGAATGGCCGCCGTATCAGACGTCGAACAGAAGTTCTCGGAGCGCGGCAGCGAGCGCCGGCATCTGGGCGCCGAAGAAATGATTCGCACCCGGCACCGTGCGGTGCTGCGCGGTCGGCAGGAGTTTTAGAAAGTCGTGCAGCTCGGATTCGCTTACGAAGTCGTCGTTGCTGCCGATGATCGCGTGCACGGGACACGCGGGGGTCGTGTCAGCGAAGGGCATTCGTGCAACGGGCGGCGCGATCAGAATGATCCCTGCGAGGTTGTCTGCCCTCGGACCCGCATTCCAGCTAACCGCTGCCCCGAACGAATAGCCGAGCAGCCATAGCCGCGCGT
Source organism: Candidatus Azotimanducaceae bacterium (assembly GCA_965216695.1). Classification (GTDB taxonomy): domain Bacteria; phylum Pseudomonadota; class Gammaproteobacteria; order Pseudomonadales; family Azotimanducaceae. The sequence continues at coordinate 3,654,514 of OZ244212.1, forward strand.
CGGGTGCTTGCTCGTGGGTCCATGCCAGTGCGGCGAGGGCATCGTCGGTTTCTCCAACCCCGCCGTCATAGCTGCCGTCGCTGGTGCCCACGCCCCGGTAGTTGAACGCGAGGCTCGCAAACCCCTCCGGGTGCAGCGCGTCGCGAGCCGTTGCCAGCACCGCATCGTGCATGCTGCCCCCGAACTGCGGGTGCGGATGGCAGCACACCACCGCGTTCTGCGGATGCGGCTTCGGCGCATGCCAGTTGGCTTCGAGTACGCCCGTGGGGCCGGGTATGTGCATCAGTTGGTTCCAGGGTCTGTGGGCGGCGGCCTGGCTCTGCAATGTAGGTCACGGTGTCGGGGAGCGCAACAAAGCCCGCTGCCGCGTACGATCTGCCCGCCGCGAGCCTCAGGGGCGTTCGCGCCGTGGAGCGACCGAGGTGCCGGCTGGATCTGGGGGTTGATTTTTTCCCAGATGGCCATACCTTCCCGCACTCGTGCGGTCGGTGTGCGGCCGCCGCCAAGGAGGTGTTGCTTCATGATCGAGGTTCGGGAACTGACGCGTAAGTTCGGCGATTTCGTCGCCGTGGACGACGTCTCGTTCGAGATCGGCCAGGGGGAAATCGTCGGCCTGCTCGGCCACAACGGCGCGGGGAAAACGACGATCATGAAGATGCTGACGGGCTATCTGGAACCGTCCGCCGGTTCCGTACGCATAGACGGGATCGATGTGGAGCAGGATCCGGTTGCCGTGCAGGCACGCCTGGGATACTTGCCGGAGAATCTGCCGCTGTATCCGGAGCTGACGGTGTCGGAGTATCTCGCGTACACCGCCGGCCTGCGGGACTGCGAAGCCGGGGACGCGGTTGCGCGCGCGGTAGATGCCTGCGATCTCGGTGAGAAAGCACTGGAACCGATCGCAACGCTGTCTAGAGGTTTCAAGCAACGCGTTGGCGTGGCGCAGGCGATCCTGCACCAGCCGCAATGCCTGATTCTGGATGAACCAACGAACGGACTCGACCCGAGCCAGACCCAGCACATGCGCGATCTGATCCGGCGTTTGGCAGACCACGCAACAGTGATTCTGTCGACGCACATCATGCAGGAGGTCGCGGCCGTGTGCGATCGTGCCCTGATTGTGCGTTCGGGGCGGCTGGCGATGGATGAGCGCCTCGAGAATCTCAGTGCGAGTACCGAACTCACACTGCGTACCCGCAGTGACGTCGATCCGGTACCACGGCTCAGCCGCGTGCCAGGCGTCGGCAACGTGAATGCAGTCGGGGACGGTTCCTGGCGCATTGCCGTGGAAGGCACGCCGGAGGTGATCGCAGATCTGGTTGTACGGGAGTGTGTTGCGGCCGGGTATCCGGTGCACGAACTCGCGCCGTACCGGCAGGATCTCGAAGCTGTGTTTCGTCGCGTGAACGAGGAGGGTTGAGCGTGCACTGGCACATGATTCGACAAATCGCCCGGAAAGAAACCACGCTGTTCTTCTCATCCGCTATCGGATACCTCTTTATCGGGTTATTCCTTGCCGTAACACTCGGTGTGGTGTTCTGGGTCGAGGCGTGGTTCGCCCGCAACGTCGCAGACGCCCGCCCGATGTTCGAGTGGATGCCGTTGTTGCTCGTGTTCCTGTGCTCTGCGCTAACGATGCGCATGTGGAGCGAGGAGCGGCGCACAGGCACGTTGGAGTTCGTGCTCACTGTGCCGGTTACAACCTGGGATTTCGTGCTGGGGAAGTTCCTCGCTTGCTGGTCGCTGCTGGGCATCGCGCTGCTGTTGACGGTGCCATTTCCGGTCACGGTGGCCTTTGTGGCGGACCTCGACTGGGGGCCGGTGATTGCCGGTTACGTAGCCGCCATGCTGCTCGGCGGCGCGTACATCGCGGTGGGCCTGTTCGTTAGCGCGCGCACGGACAGTCAGATCGTTAGCCTCATTCTGTCCGCAGTGTTGTGTGGGTTCTTCTATCTTATCGGTACCGGCGGTGTGACGGATTTCTTCGGCAATCGCGTTGGCGATGCACTGCGTGCATTTGGCACCGGCGCGCGGTTCGAATCGATTACGCGCGGCGTGCTCGACTTCCGCGATCTGTACTACTACCTGTCCATCACGGTGGCGTTCCTTGCGCTGAACATCTTCTCGCTCGAGAGCGGCCGGTGGAGTGCACGTGGTCGTGGTGCATCGCACCGCTTGTGGACGCTCGGCACGCTGCTGCTTGTCGCCAACCTGCTGTTTGCCAACGTCTGGCTGAGCCGCGTCAACGGATTGCGTGTGGACCTGACTCAGGGAAACATCTACTCGATCTCGGATGCCACCCGTTCCTATCTCGCGCAGCTGCGCGAGCCGTTGCTGATTCGCGGCTACTTCAGCGACAAAACGCACCCGCTGCTGGCGCCGTTGGTGCCCCGCATGCGGGATCTTCTGAACGAATACGCTGTGGTCGGCGGTGACAATGTGCGTGTCGAGGTCATTGATCCGGCGGACCACCCGGAACTCGAAGACGAGGCCAACGGCAAGTACGGCATCCGGCCGGTACCGTTTCAGGTTGCGGATCGGCACCAGGCGAGCCTCGTAAACTCGTATTTCGACGTGCTTGTGCGTTACGGCGACGAGTACGAGGTGCTTGGATTCCGCGACCTGATCGACGTGAAGGCCGCGGGTGAGACCAATCTGGACGTGCGCCTGCGCAACCCCGAGTTCGACCTGACGCGCAGCATCAAGAAGGTGATCTTTGCGTTTCAGGGCGGCGGTGACGTGTTCGCCAACATGGAGCAGCCGGTTGAATTTGTGGGATACGTGTCCTCGGACGCGGCACTGCCCGCACCGCTGGTGGAGTACCGCGGTGTGCTCGAAAGCGCTCTGGATGAGCTCGCGGAATCCAGCGATGGCAAGTTTCGATTTCGGTTCGTGGAACCCGAAGCGGACGGCGGGGCGGTAGCGGACGAAATCGGCCAGCAGTATGGCTTCCGACCGATGGCGACGTCGCTGTTCGACGACAATCTGTTCTACTTTTACCTGACGCTGTCACGCGACGACACAATCGTGCAGCTGTCGTTGCCGGAGGCGCTGGATGCGGAGGGTACTGCCCGTTCGTTGGATGAGGGGCTAAAGCGTTTTGCGACCGGGCTGCTGCGAACGGTGGGTATCAGCGCTCCGGAAGCGCCGCCACCCTACATGGGCCAGCAGATGGCGCAGACCAGCACGTTCAACCAACTGCGCGACTACCTGGCCGCGGACCTGGGCGTTGAAACAGTGGATCTGGATGCTGGAGCGGTCCCCGAGGCGGTGGATGTATTGATCGTCGCGGACCCTTCCGGATTAACGCGCAAAGGGGTATTCGCGGTGGATCAGTTTCTGATGCGTGGCGGTACGGTCATGCTGGCGACTGCCCCGTTCGCGGCGTCCTTCGCTGCGCAGTCGCTCGCGGTAATGCCCCGCACGAGCGGCCTGGAAGAGTGGCTGGCGCACCACGGTGTGAGCATCGACAAGCAGATGGTGATGGACCCGCAGAATGCGGCATTCCCGGTTCCCATCACCCGCAACGTCGGGGGATTCAGCTTCCAGGAACTGGTGATGCTCGACTACCCTTACTTTGTTGACGTGAGGTCCCCTGGACTGAACGAAGACAACCCGATCAACGCCGGGCTGAATCAGATGACGCTGTCGTGGCCGTCGCCGGTAACGGTGACGCTCCCTGATGACACCCCGCGCGCGACGGATACGCTGTTGTCGAGCTCGCCGGGAAGCTGGTTGAGCGATGATACCAACGTAATACCTCGGGTCGATGAGAACGGTTTGAGTGCGTTTGCGCCAACGGGTGAAACCGGTGCTTACGATATTGCGGTGGCTGTCGAAGGGCGGTTTGATTCGTTCTTTGCGGGCCAACGTTCGCCCCTGTTGGACACGGATGAGGCGGATGCTGACGAATCTTCGGAGGAAGATGGCGCCGCGGAAGAAGAATCCGGCCTGGGCGTAGTGTCACAGGTAATTGAGCGGTCGCCGGAGTCGGCAAAACTGGTTGTGTTTGCATCGAACGGGTTTCTATCCGACCAGATTACCCGAATGGTCGGCTCCGCGGACGGCACGTTCTACACGAATTCGGTACAGATGATCGCGAATGCGGTGGATTGGGCTCTCGAAGACGAGACGCTTCTGTCGATCCGAGCGCGTGGCAACTTCAATCGCACGCTGCCGCCGATGGTGGACGACCGTCAGACGTTCATCGAGACGCTGAACTATCTTTTCGCAATCGCCGGGGTCGTTCTGGTGTACCTGATCTTCCGGATGCGACGCACGGGCCGGAAACAGCGGCATGCGAAGTGGTTTGCGGAGGCACGCACATGAAAGGACGCATTGGCATTCTATCCGTGCTGTTGGCGGTGCAACTCGCAATCGCCGCGGCGCTGATCTTTGTTCGCGCCGGCGCGGCCGGCGAATCGCCGGACCGTCTGCTCGCGTTGGATGCTGCGAACGTCGATCGGATCGTGCTGACGGACGGCGAATCGGGCGAGGTGACGCTGGAACGTGGTGAGACCGGTTGGACGACGGCGGACGGATTGCCGGCCGACGACACCAAAGTGAGCGAGCTGATCGAGACATTCGGGTCGATGGACGCGCCGTGGCCCGTTGCGTCGACGCAGGGTGCGCGCGAGCGTTTCGAAGTCGACGACGACCGCTTTCAGCGCAGAGTGCGCTTTTATCAGGGCGACGCGGTCGCCGGCGAGGTCTTCCTGGGAACGTCGCCCGGCTACCGCCGGGTGCACGCGCGCGCAGCCGACTCGGACGACGTCTACGCAATCGAATACGCCGTTCACCAGGTGCCGACCAATCCGGACGACTGGATGGACGCTGCGTTGTTAGCGATCGATGGGGACGTCTTGGGTGTCGACCGAGCCGGGGTATGGACGTTGGAACGCGCCAGTGCTGACGCGCCGTGGACGTTGCGCGCAGGGGACGAGGCGCGTGTGGTAGACGAAACGGCCGCGGAGACGCTGGCCAAACGGTTCTCAGACTTGCGGGTGCTTGGCCGCGTCGAAGACCCCGGCGAATCCCGGGGAACGTTTGTGGTAACGAACGACGCGGGCGAGGAAACTAGTTACGAGTTTTTCCACGCGGAGGAAGGGGACACGTTCTCTGTCAGTGTTTCCAATCGAAATGGGCACTTCGAGGTTGCTGGCTATATTGCAGAGCAGATTCTCGTGGACGAAGGCGCGCTGGAGGCTGCGCAAGACGGGAGCGTGGCCGGGGACGAGGCGACGGACACAGACACGGTATCGCAGGAAGCCGTGGAAAGCGCGCTCGAGGCAGTGCTGGAAGGCGGTTGAATCCCTGACTAGCTACTAGGCCATGCAGACCTGGTTTCGCCCCTTGTGCTTGGCGCGATAAAGCGCGCGGTCTGCCTCGTTCAGAACGTTGTCCAGGTGCTGGTGATCTCGGGTAACGGTTGCGACGCCGATACTGGTTGATACTTTGAACCGCTGACATCCGAGTTTTGTGGTGTCCATGTCGGCGATCGATTTTCGCAGTCGTTCGGCGAGCAGGAAAGCGCCTCGTTCGTCGGTTTCCGGCAGCAGCATTGCGAATTCTTCCCCGCCGATCCGCGCGGCGACGTCGGTTACCCGCTTTACCTTGTTGGAAATCTTGCCGACCGCGGACAGAACTTTGTCGCCCGCTTCGTGGCCGTACGTGTCGTTGACTCGCTTGAAGTGGTCCAGATCGTAGAGGAGTACCGATAGCGTACCGCCGTGTCGGCGCACCCGCTCTGCCTCCTGATGCATTCTTTGTATGAACAGCCGACGGTTGAACAGCCCGGTCAGGCCGTCCGTGTGCGCCAGGCGCTCCAGCTCGGTTTTTACCGTCCGCAACGTTTTGTCTGCCTTACGCCGCTCGGTGACGTCGCGGAACACGAAGGCGAGGTCGGCGTGATCGTTCCTCAGATCGAGTCGCGAGCAGGTTACATCGTAGGCGTTCTCGTTCAGCGTTATCTCTGCGCGGTTGGTGTTGCGCGTGGTGAGTGACATCAGCGGTAAGGTCGTCACAAACTCGTCGATGTGCCGATTGGCGATCTGCTCGCGGCGCTTGGCAAAGAGTGCCAGGGCTGCTGGATTGACGTCGATTATTTGGCCGCGATGATTCACGACGACGATGCCATCCTTCAGGTTCTGCACGACGCGGTCGCGCACTACAGGCACCGTGTCGAGCATGCCGGAATCCAGTACGCCGTTCTTTATGATCAGGCATGCCAGTGCAAAACCGAGGGTGGTGATGTCGAACCATGGCAATGGATTCAGCGGTGACAACGAGAACACGTTGGCTGCGCCAACGATGAGCGGCGCCGATACGACGGCGAAGAACGACTTCAGCGACGTCTGATTCTGAGAGAACGAAAAACCGAGGATCGAGGTTGCAATGACGATCAGTACGTAGCTGTACCCTGCGTGGATGTAAAACCAGGGGCCGCGCTCAACGACCAAGCCGGCATAACCGTCGACAACGACGGTATCCACGGTCCGCCAGTGCAACCCGTGCCAGCCGTTCGTAAACACGATCGCGAGCGTAAGTAGCGGAACGACTGACGCGATAGTGGTTGCGACAGCGGGTGGCCGAAGTTTTCGCGATGGAAACGTGATCGCGAATATGAACCACGCGACAGGTGTCGTTGCGATACCAAGGTAGGCAAGTTGTGCAAAGAGTGTCTTCAGCCCATTGTCCGCGACGAGCGAGCCGGCGAACTCGCATGCAGACCAGAACAGCACAGCGCTGAACAGTGCCATGATCGGCCAAACGCCAGGCACTTGCCGTCGCCCTGCGACGCGCAAAAGCGCGCCGACGGTAACGAGCGCAGCGAGTAATGGTGGCACGGACCACAGGCTGAGCTGAATCATACAGCTAGTCCGTTTCCTGCAGCAGCTGAAACATACCAATCGTTCGGGGCGAATTTGAGACACTTTGAAGTAAGTGCCCAATTCCAACAATAACCCAGGTTTAAAGGGTAGAAGGTGTCCGCAGCCCAAATGTGAACCGGCGCACGTATCGTCTCACGCACCCTGCGGTGGTGTCCGCCAACCCCCTGAGCGTGGTGCTGGCCGGGATTGCCGGCGGGTGCCAGGCTGGGCTCCATCGCTGTACAGACCTGGAGGCAACGGATGTCGGTTATACAACTTTCGGAGGCGCGAGGAACGGATTCCGCCCGCGGTACCGATCAGGTACTTCACCGCTTCGTGGCGCGGGAGCGCGCCCGTGTAGATACGACCTGCAGAGTTGGTGAAGGCCCGCTTCGTGAATCCGACTACCTGGCATTTCTGCGTTGGCATCGAGCGCTGGCACTTGCCATGACGGACGCGTACGCTCGAGCGGTCTGGCGGAACACGGATTGTGCGGTGCTGGATGTGTTCCGATCTCTCGGTGCGGATCAGGCGATGAGGGTAGACCTGCTAACGAACGATATCCGTCGTGTGGCGGGCCGCAGTAACGACCGCCCGCGTAACGCCGCAGAGGTCGCGGAGCTTGGTTCGGACACGCCGATTCGGGTACCCGATTCGTGCGTTGCGTCGGGCGCAGTGATCGTGTTGCAGAAAGTGCTCGATGCCTGGACCTTCGGTGCCGCACGTGGATGGGCGGATCGGTTTGCGGCGGATGTCGATCTGATGGCGGATCAGCTCTCCTATCTGTATTTCTATGGGTACGACGACGGTCGGTTGGCGGGATTGTGTCGCCAGGGGATCAGCCGGTTTTCGTGGCGGACCGGAGACGTCCTGGACGGGACTGCTCGCGTCTCGCACTGGCTAACGTGGGTCTTGCGCGCGTGGCCGTTGACGCGACGGTCAATCACGACGGACCTGGCGCGGCGCACTGAGATACGATTGTCAACGGCCTGATGAATCCGGATGAAAGGTAGCCAAACGCATGAGTAGCCAAAACGTATGAAAGGTACCAAATCAATCGTGCAGGCTCTGAAGCTGCTGCTCCGCCGCTCGGGCATTACCTATGCACAAGCCGCGGAGGCGTTGGACCTGTCCGAAGCGAGTATCAAACGACTGTTTGCAACACAGTCGTTCACGCTCGAGCGTGTCGAGAAACTGTGTCAGCTTGCCGACGCGGAACTTGTCGACCTGATCCGGCTCGCCGATGACGACGTGGCCCGGTTGGATTCATTGTCGGAGGCGCAGGAAACGCGGTTGGCGGAAGATCCCAAGCTGCTGCTCGTGGCGATCTGCGTGCTTAACCGCTACCGGTTCGAAGACGTGTTGGCGCTGTATGCGTTCGACCAGCACGATCTCCAGCGACAGTTCGCTGCGCTGGACGATCTGGGCATAATCGAGCTGCAGCTGCACAATCGGTACAGGCTGAAGGTTACCCGCGGATTCCGCTGGATAGCGAATGGGCCGATCGAGCGGTTTTTCGTGTCGAGCGTGTTTTCGAGCTTCATGGATCGGCAGCTGCTGCGGGAACGCGACCACTTTCGGTTCGCGTGGGGTACGCTGAGTGACGAATCGGCGGCGCGTTTTGCCGAGCGGCTGCAGACGCTTGCGCGTGAGTTCAATGACGTGGCAGATGCGGACGCCCGACTACCGCTGGATCAGCGCCACGGATCTGCGCTGATGCTTGCGCTACGACGCAACTGGGAGCCGGCCGAGTTTCGCAAACTGAGAAACGCGACTGATTCCTGAGGCGGTGCGCTTTGTAGCATAGGTCGATAGAATCACGCCTGGACGCTTGCGAAATTTCGGCCCATGCCTTCCTCAAGTTACGCCAGACTCGATCTGGACGCGTATCTTCGTCGCCTCGTTGACACGGCGAACGCGTCTCAGGTTGCCTTTTTCGATCTCGATCGCACGCTGATTTCGGGTTACAGCGTACGTGCGTTCGCGTGGGAGCGCCTGCGTCGCCGCGGCTCCTTAGGTCTGCGCCGGGCGCTCGCTCAGGTGGGCATCTTCATCGGTTACGGACTCGGTCGGCTCGACTACCACGACCTGTTGGCGGGTAATGTCAAAAGACTTGTAGGTGTGACCGGTCAGGAGCTCGCCCGCGTGGGTGAGGAGGCCTTCGCCCGCCGGATTCGCCATTGGGTGTATCGAGAGGCCAAGGATCTGCTGGCGACGCATCGTCGCCTGGGACATGCGCTGGTAATGATCACGTCGGCGACCCAGTATCAGGCGCGCCCGATTGCCCGCGCATTGGGATTCGATGCCTGCCTCAGCACGGAGCTGTTGGTGACCGAAGGTGTGATCAACGGCGATTTTGCCCCCTGTTTTGGCGTGGGCAAGGTGGAAGCCGCGCGCGAATATCTCGCGGGGGTGTCCGAGCAGGCGATCGGCAGCAGGCTGGATGATGCGTACTTCTATAGCGATAGCGCCGATGACCTAGCCCTGCTGGAAGCGGTAGGCAATCCTGTTGCGGTGAATCCGAAAGCGCGGCTTCGCTCAGTGGCGCGGATGCGCGGCTGGCCGATGTTGTCGTTTCAGCAGCGCGACCTTCAGCGGACCGACGTTTCAAGCCAGCACGCGGCCTGAACGCGTGTACGACCTATACACGTGGCCCACGCCCAACGGGCGCAAGGTCTCCATAGCGCTCGAGGAACTCGCAGTTCCCTACGAAGCTCACGCGGTGGATATCCTCAAAGGGGATCAATTCCGGCCGGAATTCGTTGCGATTTCGCCGAACAGCAAGATCCCGGCACTGGTGGACCGCGTCGCGGACCGGAGCCTGTTCGAATCTGGGGCCATTCTCGTTTACCTCGCAGAACGCCACGACCAGCTCCGCGGGACGCATTGGTGGCAGACATTACAGTGGCTGATGTTTCAGATGGGCGGGCTTGGTCCTGTGTTGGGCCAGGTGCACCATTTCAAGCGATTCAATCCGGGGGTGTCGCCGTACGCAGAGAAGCGGTTCGCTGACGAGGCAGAGCGGCTCTACGCCGTGCTGGAGGCGGCATTGGCGACACAACCGTACCTCGCGGGCGAATACTCGATCGCCGACATCGCCTGCTGGCCCTGGATCTCGCGCTACGAGTGGCAGCAGATTGACCTGGAGTGCTTCCCGTCGTTGTGTCGCTGGTACGTTGAGATTGCTGCTCGGCCGGCCGTTCAGCGGGGTTACGACGTTCCAACGGCGGTCAATCCGATTCCGCTGCCCGGCGATGGGTGACCATTAGGAACGACCGCGAGGAACGACCGCGTCCGCCCTCGCCATTGCCGCCGACTGTGACCTGATCGGCGTTTCCCGACGGGGCGCCGGGAAGTGAATATCATTCAGGTTGCGTTCACGCGTTTTCGGTAACATGCGCCCCCCATGAAAGCCCTGCCAACCATCGCGATGCTCTCGCTCGTCGCCGCGGTTACGCTGCCTGTTGCGTATGCGTCGATTACCGATCCTGCGGGTACGACCGGCGACGCGGCGGTTGCCGGCGTGAATACTCGAGTCCGCGAATTCCGCTACCAGGCATTCGTGGGGCCAGCGGAAGCCGGCGAGGCGACCGTCCGGCTGGAACTCTCTGATACGGGATACGAGGTATCGGGCCGGGCGAAAGCAAAAGGTCTGGTTCAGCTGTTCAGTGAATGGCGAACCGAGTTCCTCGTGCGCGGGCTGATGGACAAGGGCAAACGCCTTTTGCAGTCGTTCTGGTACTTCGAACGCGCGCCGCGGAAGGCGCGCGAAGTGAAGGTGGAGAACGGCGAGCTGCATGTGGTGAAAAACGGCAAGCCGCGAGCAGCCAAGCCCGCACCGCCGGGAGACGACATGCTGAGCGCGCTGTTTGTACATCCGCGGTGCGAAGAGGAGCTGGAACTGAACACCGGCCGGAAACAGTACCATTTGCAGCGCACGTCCGAGCATCCGCAGCGCTGCGACTACGAGATTACGCGTGGGGACGGCGATCGCTACAACGCGTCGGTGGAGTTCGGCACCGTCGACGAGCTGCGCGTACCGGTACGTATCCTTCTGCGTGGCTCGCTCAGCGGCCGTCTGGAGCTCGTCGACGCACGCTGAATCCCGGCGGCGACCGCCGCCGGCTGGACCCGCTTGATTTGCCACCGCTACAATCCGGGGTCTTTTTCTTTTTCTTTTTCTTTTTCGGGGAGGCAAGAATATGCGTGAAGCGTGGATTATCGATGCGGTGCGATCGCCGCGGGGTCGAGGCAAGCCGGGTGTCGGCAGCCTCAGCCACCTACATCCGCAGCGCTGCATGGCGCAGGTATTGAATGGGCTGCGGGAGAAGGTTGGATTCGATCCAGCGGATATCGAAGACGTGGTTGCCGGATGCGGCGCGGGTAGCGGCGACCATGCGCACGACATCGCACGCATGTCCGTGCTGGATGCGCAGTGGCCTTTGTCAGTTACCGGTGTGACGCTGCATCGCTTCTGCGGCAGCGGGCAGCAAGCCGTGAACTTTGCGGCCATGGGAGTTATGTCGGGTCAACAGGAGGCGGTGATTGGCGGCGGTGTGGAATTCATGTCGCGTTACGCGCCGACCCACGCGGACGGATTTCACGCAAACAACGAACACCTCTACAAGTTACACCCGCAGGTGCCGCAAGGTATATCAGCCGATCTGATCGCAACGATCGAAGGTTTCAGTCGTGAAGATGTTGACGCGTATGGTGTCGAAAGTCAGACGCGCGCGCACCGATCGATTGAGGACGGCCGGTTCAACGACGCACTAGTACCCATCTACAACGAGGACGGATCGCTCGCGCTCGATCGCGACGAGCATCCTCGACCGGGTACAACACTCGAGAGCCTCGCCGATTTGAAGCCGAGTTTTGCCGGTATGGTGACGATGCAGCCCGAGGGGTTCGACCGCCCGTTCAACGAACTGTGCAAACTGAAGTATCCGGATGTCGACGTGATCGAACATGTACACCACGCGGGCAACTCTTCCGGCGTTGTGGACGGCGCCAGCGCCGTGTTGGTTACCAGCCCGGAGTTTGCAAAAACGCACGGCCTGAAACCGCGTGCCCGGATTCGGGCGGCCGCGACCGCGGGAACGGAACCGCTGATCATGCTGACAGCGCCCGCGCCAGCGGCTGAGCGGTGCCTGCAGAAGGCAGGGATGACCAAAGCCGATATCGATCTGTGGGAGATTAACGAGGCATTCGCCGCGGTGGTTCTGAAATTCATGAAAGACCTGGACGTACCGCATGACGTTGTGAACGTGGATGGCGGCGCGATTGCGCTTGGCCACCCGATTGGCGCAACCGGCGGAATGCTGCTCGGTACCGCGGTGGACCAACTGCACAGGATGGACAAGGAAACCGCGCTGGTAGCGATGTGCACGGGCGGCGGAATGGGCACCGCGACAATACTGGAACGAATGTAGCGCGCTGGCGCTCAGCCCGAGTTGCGGGTGGTCGTGCGGTCGGCGTGTGAGGCATGCCCCGCACGACGCGGCGGCGCGGGCGTTCGGTTTGGCGCTGAAGGTGCGACCGGATCTGTTGGGTCTGCGAGAGAGTTGTTGGCGTGCGTGTTGGTCGACGCAGTCTCTGCGGTCGTCGATGTATGCAGAACCGGCAGTGTGAGGACACCGTCCGCATTGAAGTAGCTGTCGGCCGCCAGTGTGTCGTCCTTCGATGAACCCGTGATCAACGTGTCGGGAACGGAGCCGACTGGAAACTCGATCGGTTCCTCCGGATCGTGGCCGGTGGCTTTGTCCTGCCAGTAGCGCACCAGACCCTCCAGCAGATCGGCTTTCGCTTGAAGCTTTGCGATTTCGCCCAACGCGTTGGTGCCCAGCAATTCGTCGAGGCGTTCGTCGTCCAGATCGATCGACGCCTCCAGGATCATCTGCTGAACCAGCGGCAGTTCGGTCGCGGTGCTTTCGGAAATGGCGGTCAGGCCGCGTGAAAGTTCGGCTTTGAGTGCCTTTTCTGTGCGCTCTCCGGATTCGTGTTCGTGCTGCAGCCGAGCCAGGCGGTCTTTCCAGTTTTGGAGCTCACTCTCGAGACGCGTTACCTGGCGTTGTGATTCCTTGCCCGCGTTTTTCAGTTTCAGGGCACAATCCCAGCGCTTCTGCAGTTCACGGTTAAGCAGTTTGTACTCGCTGCGATACTCTTCGAGATTTGCCTGGTGACCCGCGAGTTCTTCTTTGCAGATCGCAATGCGGGCCTTCAGATCGATTACGCCGAACTTGTGCTGTTGTACGTAGTCGCCGAGCGCGACGTTGCGCTTGGCGAGCGAGCGCAGTTCGTCCAGGCGCGCGCTGTGGCGGCGGTCGTACCATAGGATACCCGCGCTGGCGCCCAGCAGAAATATGCCGGTAATCCAAAGAATCACCGGTGCGTCGGCGTAGAGGTCCATCAGTGCTGCAGTCCTTCCTTTACCCTTTGGCTAAACCTAGCCCTCTGACCAAGCTTGTAGCCGTTCTTCCCCGTTTCCCACGGTTCGGGTTCGTTGCCCGAAGAATAGCAGCATACTGCTATTTTGTTTGTTTCAGGTAATCGGATGTAACCTTTTGTCGACAGATTGTGAGGCGTGTGGGGGCGCCGCGTTGTTGCGGGCGCTGCTATGCGGCTGTGGATTGGGCGTAATAGGGCCTGTCGCCGGCGACGGTGGTGCGATGCATGAGGCGCTGATGGCCATCATAGCCTCCGAGCGCACAGTGTTGTACGCAGCGGTTGTCCCATAGCGTCAGCATGTCCGGCGCCCACTGCACGCGCAGTATGTAGCGTTCCGCGGTGCTGTGCGCGAACAAATCGGCGAGTAGCGCCGCACCCTCGTCACCTGGCAGTTCCTTGATGCCGATCGTGTACACCGGATTGATCCACAGTGCGGTGCGACCCGTTTCCGGATGCGTGCGCACAAGTGGGTGTTCCTGTACGGCCAGCGCCCGGTCGTCTGAGAGAATCGTCATGCTGCGTTTGCCGGTCTCTCGGGCGAACAAACCGGTGCGGCTGTAGGGGCGGCGCGCGCTGTGCAACGCGGTAAGGTTTTCGATACGTGCGCGGGTCTCCGCGTCCAGGTCGTCCCACGCGCGGTAGCCGTTCGCGAACAGCGTGTCGCCGCCCACCGGCGGCACCACCTTGGCATGCAGAATTGTGGCGGAGGGTGGTTCATGCTGAAACGACCAGTCGGAATGCCAGTTGCTGCCGAACGGCGATGTACGCTCGTCGGCGTTGCGACGCACTTCCACCACATGCGGGTTGGATGCGGTTGCGCGCAGAAACGGGTCGTCACCGAATTCTCCGAGACGCGCCGCAAAGGCAGCGAGTTCGTCGTGCGTCAACGGCTGATCCGGGAAACACAGAACCTGATGAGTCAGCCAGGCCGACCGAATGGCGTCAACTTCGGGCTCCGATAACGACTCGCTCAACTGCACGCCGCTGACGCGAGCGCCGAAACCTTCAGGTTCGGGATACACCTTGAGCCGTTGCGTCATGTCATACTTCCATCATCTTGTAGAATGCCCAGCCGAGCGCGACGGCGGCGATCGAGCCGATCGCAACGAGCGCGATTACGACACCGGTCCCGTCACTGTTGCGGTCCTCGGCTCGGCGGCGTGTCAATATCAGCGCGACACCGATCAGAATCAGCATCGGTATCACAAACTGAGCGATATAACGCATGCGTAGTCGCGCCTGTTGGCGGGCGGGTTTTGAGCATACCTACTACGATTGGGAGAGATCAACTGAACGAACGTAGCGTACGCAACGCAATCAATGTAAGCGCTGTATAGATGGAATGGCTCGATTGGCTCAGTGTGCACTGGTTGGCCGGCGTTCTGTTGATCGCCTACACCGCGATGCTGCTGCACCACGCCCGGCTGGGCAGCCGCGCGACGCGGGGGGTTGCGGATTTCTACGTTGGCGGTCGCAACATCGGCGGAGTCGTGGTGGGGGTTTCGTTTTTTGCCACCTTTGCCAGTACAAACAGCTACGTCGGCAATGCTGGCAAGGCCTACGCGTATGGCGCACCCTGGATGGTCATGGCGGTGATGATGGTGGTGGCGACGGCACTGTCGTGGTTGATCGTCGCACCGCGCCTGCGACGGTTTACCACGCACTGGGACGCATTGACGCTACCCGACTATCTCACGTCTCGATTTCCCGCCGAGCACGAGCGTCTGCGGGTGCTGAGTGCCGTGGTGATCGTGTTCTCGAGCCTTCTTTACCTGGTCGCCATCTTCAAAGGCGCGGGCAACTTGTTTCAGACGTTTCTTGGTGTTTCGTACGCGTCGGCGGTCGGGCTCACGCTGGTCATTGTCGTCGGTTACACGGCGATCGGCGGGTTTGTTTCTGTGGTGCGTACAGATCTCGTACAGGGTGTTCTAATGCTCATCGGTTCTGTCCTGATATTTACGTTCGTCACGAGGGCGGCCGGCGGTGTCGGCGTGCTTGCGGAGTTGTCTGCGCAGACGGAAACCGAACACCTGTTTCGCTGGAACGGCGGAATTCCATTCGTAGTACTGCTGGGTATCGCGCTGTCCGGCTCGCTGAAACTAATGGTCGATCCGCGCCAGGTTTCCCGATTCTTCGCGTTGCGTGACGCCCGAAGCGTACGTGTTGGCATGTGGGTGTCGGTGTTTGGCATTGCCTTCATCATGGGCATGCTGTTTCCGGTAGGGCTGTATGCGCGGGCGTTGCTCGACGGTGTCAGCGACACCGATCTGGTTGTGCCGCTGCTGGTCAGCGATCCCTCTGTGTTTCCGATTGCCGTGAGCGATTTTCTGATCGTCGCGATGGTCGCGGCGGCTATGTCGTCGATGGACAGTGTGCTGCTCGTTGCGGCATCGGTGCTTACCCGTGATCTGTTGCGCCAGCGCGACCCGAATTCCGGCACCACCGTCCGGGCAACGCGCGTCAGTGTTGTTTCGTTGGCGGTAGTGGCGGCGGTGGTGGCGTTGAATCCGCCGGGTGGCATCGTCGAGGTCACGACGTTCTCGGGCAGCCTGTACGCGGTCTGTTTTCTACCTGCGATCCTGCTCGGGTTGCACTGGCGACGCGGCGAGGCGTTGGGCGTGATGTGGTCGATGATCGCAGGAATTGTGTGTCTGTTAGGGTGGCTGGCGCTGGGTTTGCGTGACATAGCGCACGAAGTCTTTCCCGCGCTTGTCGTCAGTCTTTGCATGTATGTATGGTTCGCTTATCGCCGGGTACCTGCGCTCGGCGAGTGGCCGAGGTAATGCGGCCTGTCGCCCGCACCCGCGGGAAGACTACCGACCGCTGGAACGGCGTTGATACGGAGCACCTGATGACAGAGAACCAATACCCATGCTGAGTGGCACTGTGGATCCCAATTTTGCGGAGGTGGCTGCAGCACTCGGCAGGCAACTCGCATCCACACCGAAAAATGGCGCAGCAGTGTGTGTTTACCATCGCGGCAAGCCGGTCGTCGACATCTGGGGCGGCTATCGCAATCTGGCGCGTGAGCCTTGGCAGCCGGACACCATTGCGGCCTCATTTTCGACATCGAAGGGCGTTACCGCCACGTTGCTGCATGTGCTGATGGAAAAGAGTGGTACTAGCTACGACGATCCGATTGCCAAGTATTGGCCGGAGTTCGGCGCGCGCGGCAAACGCCATCTGACGATCAGACACGCACTGTGCCATGAGGCCGGCTTGTACCGTGTGCGGGACATGGTCAGTGAACCCAGCGAACTGCTGGATTGGAATCATATGCTTGAGGTGATGGCCGGCGCGCAACCGGCGCACGCACCGGGTGCCGAGCACGGCTATCACGCGATGACATTCGGCTGGATCATTGGCGGGCTCATCGAGAAGCTCTCAGACCGGTCCTTTGCTGACGCTCTGAGCGACGAGCTGACGGGACCGCTGGCGCTGGACGGCGCGTACGTTGGCGTGCCGGAAGGCCAGCTGCCGCGGCGCGCCGAACTCGCCCAGGGTGAGGTGGCGGTCCGCAACAACGAACGGCCGGAATGGCTGCGCACGCTCGGCGATTGGTGGGAGCGTGGCTTGTCGGTTGTGGGTGTGGATATGTCGGAGTTTCGTGCCGCGATGAGTCCCACCGAGGAACCGATCGACTGGAACGCGTTGGAAACCGTGCGCGCGACCATTCCCGCGGCCAACGGCCACTTTACGGCGCGCTCGCTTGCCCGCATGTATTCGATGATTGCACAGGGCGGTGTGCAGGACGATGTGCGTCTGTTGGCGCCGGATCGGACCCGGGAAATGGGCGTTGTTCAGAATACAGGCCGAGACCGGGTATTGTTTATTCCAATGAAGTGGCGGCTGGGTTACCACCGGTGCTTCGCCATTCCGATGCGCTGCCCCAACGCGTTCGGACACTTCGGATACGGCGGCAGCGGCGCGTTCTGCGATCCAACCCGACAGCTCGGCGTGGCGATGATCGTGAACAGTGGCAGTGGTACGCCCACGGGTGATGGCCGCATGGCCGCAATCGCGCGCGCGGCCCTCAAATCGGCGGATCGGGTCATGGCCGACGTGTAGGGGCGTTCGACCGGTCCCGGCCAACGGTGGCGATCGTGCAAGAACTGGCGGACTGGCTGAGCCGAAATCAACCGGTGTGCGTGGTCACGGGCGCGGGTTGCAGCACGGGCTCAGGAATCGGTGACTATCGCGATGCGCGTGGTGACTGGAAGCGTGCCCGCCCGGTGATGTACGCCGACTACCGGGCCAAACCGGCCACGCGACGCCGGTACTGGTTGCGCAGCATGTACGGCTGGCCCCACTTCTCGCGAGCCCAGCCGAACGCAGCGCATGACGCGTTGGTGGGGCTTGCGCACTGCGGACTCGTTGACGGTTTGGTTACGCAGAATGTGGACGGCTTGCATCAGCGTGCCGGTCATGCAGACGTCGATGAGTTGCACGGTACGATTCGCCGCGTTCGTTGTCTCGACTGTGGCGAAGGTATGGATCGCAGTTCGGTGCAGGACTGGCTCGAAGCCCACAACGCCAGCTATCTGGGACGCCACGCGGGCGTTGCGCCGGACGGCGACGCTGATGTGGTCTTCGACGGCGCGCTCGACGATTTCCTGGAACCAAGTTGCCGCCGCTGTCGGGGGACGGTCATCCCAACGGTTGTGTTCTACGGCGACTCCGTGCCGTCCGCCGTAACCACGCGGGCCAACGACTGTGTTGATCGGGCGTCTGCGATGCTGGTGGTGGGCAGTTCGCTAATGGTGTTCTCCAGTTTCCGCCTGGTACGACGCGCGGTCGCGGCAGGCAAACCTGTTGCGGCCGTGAATCTGGGCGTGACTCGGGCAGATGACCTGTACGAATTGAAGGTCGAAGGTGACTGCGTGGAGGCGCTACCGCAGCTCGCTGATCGGCTGCGGGTACCATTTTAGCGCATCCCGACTTTAGCGCATCCCGACTTTAGCGCATCCCGCGGCGCTAGGCCGCCCAGTCAATTCGTCCGGAGCGGGGTCGCTGCTGCAGTGAGGGCATCACTTCCCGCGCGAACAATCGCATGTTGGTTTCGGCTTCGCGCCATGGCATGGCGGCGTAACTGAACACGCCAACAAACGCCTCGGCGCCGATGCGTTTTGCGTTGTTTTCGATCGTCTCAATGCAGTTGTCGGGCGTACCCCACACCTGCAGATTCAGAAAAAATTCGATAGCGTCGTCGACACCGCGCTTCTGAATGTTTTCGGCAAATCCTCCGTAGTACTCGTATCCCTTCTGACCCTTCATGTGATCTTCGTGGAACCGGTAGTGGTCGAGAACGGTCTGCCAGTACCCACCGATGTATCTCACAGCCATGTCACGCGCGCGGTCCTGGTCTTCGTGACAGGCCACCCAACCGGCAAGGATCGGCGCAGGAGGGTCTTCGTTGTTGATCTCTCGATAGAGCGTTTGATAACGACTGATCTCCTCTTCGACCGCATCCCAGGGTTTCTGCGGAATCACGAGCAGGCCGATGCCGAGACGCGCCATGATCTCGACCGACTCCGGCGATACCGCGGCGGCATAGGTGCGACCTTTGAACGAGGCATACGGCGCGGGTCGGATCGCCACCCGCGGCTGATTTACGAATTCGCCGTGGTACTCGCAATAACCGCTCTCCAGACCCTGCAGCACGCACTGCGCAGATTCCACAAACCGGGGCCTGGAATCTTCCATGGATTGCCGGAAGCCGTCGAACTCGACCCGCCCGGCACCCCGACCCAGACCCAGAATCAACCGGCCATTGGACAGGTTGTCGAGCATGGCCACCTGCTCTGCGACCCGAAGGGGGTCGTGCCATGGCAGCACGACCACCATCGTTCCGAGTTTGACGGATTCAGTACAGCCGGCCATGTAAGTCAGAAACTGGAGCGGATCCGGACACATCGTGTAGTCCGTAAAGTGGTGCTCGACGGTCCAGATCGACTCGAAGCCGAGCGGTTCGGCCATGCGCGCCAACGCGCGCTCATGCTGGTACACGTCCTGATCGGTGGTGTGCCTGTTGGTGTTCTGAAAGATGACCGCGCTGCCGACGTGCATCGCATCGAACCTCCGTTTCGCTTTGGGGTCTATCTTATTGATCGCTGTCGACGGCGGCCAGCGGCACTCGCTGCGCTTACCATGCCGATGCTACAGTTGCCTGACGTTCGAACTACCACCAGATCGGAGCCGCTGTGAAGTTGAGATGTCCGTTCAGATCCCTGGTAATCGCCCCGGCTGTGGGCGTTTCTCGATGGTTGTGCGCCGTTTCCGTCGCCGCTGCGCTCGCCGTAACGGCCCCTATGGCGGTAGCGGCCGAGGAGAATCTGGCCGAGACCCAACCTGAGTCTGCCGAAATGGGTGCGGGTGCCCCGCAGCGCAACGTGCTGCCATCGCTCGAGGATATGCTCAGCGAAGCGGCGCCGTCGGACGTACCGCGCGAACGGTGTCTGACGCGGCGTGACATCAAAACCGTACGCGTGCTTGATGACGGCCACCTGCTGTTTCGTACCCGAAGCGGCAAGTACTGGCTCAACCGGCTCGATCAATCGTGTGTCGGTCTGCACCATGACATGTTGATGGTGCTGGACGAGGCCGGCATGCGGGTGTGCAACTCCGACCGGGTGTATGGTCGTGAGCGATCGTCGATTATGTACGTCGGGGTGACCGTGGATTCGGCGACCTGCTTCCTTGGCGACTTCCAACCGATGGATGCGCAGCAGGCGAAGGCGATCTACGCCGACATGCTGCGCCGCAACCGCCGATGAACGGCTTGCGCATTGCGTCGACTGCCGCTGCGGCACTGCTGATTGCGGCGGGTATATTCACCGGTGCACTGGCGTTCGCAGAAGCGACGCAGGACACCCCGGGCGAGGCGTCCGTGGATACTGCTGGGGGCGCGTCTAAGGACAACTCCGAAGATGGGCACGCCGAACCGTTCGACCTGGATGCATTTCTCGCGGAAGGTGCGCAAACGGGCGAGTACGCGGAGCTGGTGCGTTGTATTCAGGCGAGCCGTATTCGCGACATTGTGGTGTTGGACGACCAGCATGTTGCGTTCCGATTGTCGCGCGGTGAACAGTATCTGGTGCAGTTTCCGCACCGATGTCCCGGCCTGCACCGCAACGAGCCCGTCGCCTACGAAACGCGGGGTCAGCGCCTGTGCGCGCAGGATTGGATTCGGGGTATGGGTGGCTTCGGCAGCTACGGCCCTGGTATGCGGTGCAATCTGAACACGTTTCAGCCCGTCAGCGCGGAACAACTCGAATTGCTGAAGGACACGTTGCGACGCAGGCGCCGATGACAGGTTGCGGCGCAGTGGTTCCCAGCCATCAGCCCTCACCCGACTCATCCAACCGTTGTGCGAGAGCCGTGAGTGCGGCGTGCAGGTCGGGGCGCGCTTCCAGAATGCCGGCCATTGGATCACCGCCTCGGCGCAGCCGACGGATAGCGTTGGTGATATGAAATCGCTCGTTGGTCAGCCGAGCGGTCGCCTCGTGCCAGCGCACCGGCATCGAGACCGACGCCGCCGGTTCCGCCCGCACGCTGAAGGGTGCGGCCAGCAGGCGGCCGTGGCCGTTCTGCAGAAAGTCCACGTAAACCTTGCCGTCACGGTGCCGCACCGCGCGTGCCATGGTTGCGATGTCGGGTAGACGCTGCACGATCACCCGGCCGAGCAGTTCCGCCAGGGTGCGTGACTGCTCATGGGTGAGCTGCCGAGCAAGTGGAATCAGTACGTGTAATCCGCTGGCCCCGCTGGTCTTCAGGTAGGCGGGTAGGCCGACCTCTTCTGCCAGCTCGCCGAGCGCCCGTGCAACCGCGAGCACATTAGCGAAAGGGGCAGACTTCGGGTCCAGATCCAGGACACACCAGTCGGGATGTTCGAGGTCATCGATTCTGCTGTGCCACATGTGAATTACGATGGCACCCATGTTGGCGATGTAGGCCAGCCCCGCCTCGTGCTGAATAATGAAGTAACTTACCTCGCGCTCGGCGCCGTCGCTCCACAACACAGCGCGCTGCAACCACTCGGGTGCGTAGTCGGGCGCATCACGCTGGTAGAACGACTTGCCGTGAATACCATCCGGGAAACGCGTGAGCACGACCGGGCGGTCGTGCAGATACGGCAACATCCACTCGGCGACGCCGCGGTAGTAGGCAACCAGGTCACCCTTCGACAGGGCCTTCTCGGGGAAGAAGATTTTTTCGGGATGCGTAACCGTAACGTCCGGAAGCGGCCCCTCGTCAGTAAGCACCGCGTCCGGATCATCCATACGGCCAATGCACTCTGCTGCGGACTTGTCGGCGCGAAGCCGAACGAAGACCGGCTGTCTAAGGTGGCCGCCGGCCGTGTACTCTCGAAACGCGACCTCGCAGACGAGTTCGGGCCGCACCCAGTTTACCGACGTTGCGGGCGGGTTGTGGGGTGCGAACCGGCGTCCGCGATCCAGTTTCCCTAGGGCGCGAGCAAGGTCGCGCCGAGCACTCCCGCTCAACCCGCTCCCTACGCGACCCACGTAGTGGAGTTCGCCGCGCCGAAACTCACCCAGCGCCAGCGCGCCGATGTCGCGGGCATTGGACCGGTTTGCAATCCACCCACAGACCACGAAGTCACCGGTCTTGCGTGAGCGCACCTTAATCCAGTGATCGGATCGGCCAGCCATGTATGTGCTATCGATGCGTTTTGCGACGATGCCTTCCATACCTAGATTGATAGCAGCCTGATAGGTATCGCGCCCGCGCGTGCGTATGTGAGTCGAGAACCGAACTACGCCGGCCGGCGGAATCACGCGGGCCAGAAGACGTTTGCGTGTTTTCAATGGGAGCGATGTCAGGTCTGAGGATCGCAGTCGTAAGAGATCGAAGGCGAAGTAACACGCGGGCTGTTCGATCGCGGCGCGAGCTACTTCCACATCGGACGACAGTGCTGCGCGCTGTTGAAGTTTTGAGAAGTCGGGCACGCCATGATCATTGAGCACAACCACCTCTCCGTCGACGACCAAATGGTCGACGGGCCAGTGTGAGAGGCTCTGCGCAATCTCGGGAAACAAGCGCGTCAGATCGTTGCCGTTGCGCGACACCAGGCGCAGATGTTCGGGGCTCTTCTGTGCGATCAGCCGGTATCCGTCGTACTTCAGTTCGAAAACCCAATCGGGTGAATCGAACGCCTGTCCGGCGCGCGCAAGCATCGGTTGTGGCAGCGGCGGTGCCGGGTCGCCCACCGGCGGCGCGCCTGTGCGCTTTAGGGCGCGGGCAATGGCGCGGGTTGTGGGCCGCGGATCTGCAAGGCCGTCCACCGTGAGTCCCGACAGCACCGACTCGTTGCCGAACGCGGTGTCCACGGCTGCGTAGTCGTCCCGCTCTTTGATCAGCAGCCAGTCACGTGCGTCGGGTTTCTTGCGCCCGCCCATGCGTACCAACGTCCACCGTCCGCGGAGCTTGTAGCCGTGCAGGTCGAACAGAAGTTTGCCGTTGGCGAGGCCTGCGGCGACGTCCCCTATCGGAGACCAGGTACCTCGATCCCAAACGATGACGAAACCCGCGCCGTAGTTACCCTCAGGAATGCGGCCCTCAAAGTCCGCGTAGTCGAGAGGATGGTCTTCCACCTGTGCCGCGAATCGCTTGTCGGTTGGATCGTTGCTGGGCCCTTTCGGGACGGCCCAGGATTTGAGCACGCCGTCGAATTCCAACCGGACGTCCCAGTGCAATGCGCGGGCCCGATGCTGCTGCACGACGAACAGCTTACCCGTTGCGGGAATGAGGAGTCGGTCGAACGGTTCCGGCGTAGCGCCGGCGCTGCGCATCGTCCGGTATTTCTGGAGCCCCGACTGCGGCATGTGTCACGCTGGTGTGGTGCAATGCGCGTGCGGGTGTTGCCGCGCGTTACTGTATTTTTCGCTCTGTTGCGCTATATTCCCGCCTCGCCCCAGGTGAGGAGACGAGTATGGCCGCTCGAGCCATGGCTTCCGGCACGATCGCATTTGGTCTCGTGTCGATCCCGGTGAAGATGTATTCCACCGTGGATACCACCAAAGCAATCCGTTTCAACTATCTGAGCAAAGACGGTGCGCGCTTGAAACAGCAGTATATCCGCGCGACGGACGGCGAGGTAGTGGAGCGCGAGGATCGCGTGCAGGGGTATGAGTTTGCGAAGGGACAATACGTAACGTTCACGCCGGACGAGATCAAGGCGATGAATGTGGAGTCGACCAACGCAATCGACATCACCGAGTTCGTCCCGGTGGATACCATCGAGCGGATCTACATCGAGAAGGTCTACTATCTCGGGCCGGACAAAGGCGCGGCCCGATCGTATCACCTGCTGAAGGAAGCACTTCGCGAGAGCGGACGCGGCGCGCTCGCCAAGTACGCGGCGCGTGGCAAGAGCTATCTGGTGCTGGTACGCCCGATGGGCGACGGACTGGTAATGGAGCAGCTCAAGCACGCGGACGAATTGCGTTCGTTCGGCGATGTGCCACTGGACGTCTGCGAGGTGGCGCGGCCGGAGCTGGAACTCGCCATGCAGATTATTGATCAACGCACGTCCGATGAGTTTGATCCGGCGCAGTACGAAGATGAAGTGCGCTCCCGCATCATGGAGTTGATTCAGCAGAAGATTGATGGCCAGGAAGTAACGATGCCGCCGGAGGAGCAACCTCAGGCGAAGATCGTTGATCTGCTCGAAGCGTTGAAAGCGTCTGTTGGGGAACCCGCAAAGGCGGGTGATGCGAAGGCGTCAGGCCGTAAACCGGCGGAACGAAAATCAGCGCGCCGGGCGCCAGCGAAGGGCAAAGCTGCATCCGGTGCCGCGAAGAAGAAGGCTGCTGGCGGATCGCGCAAGTCGCGGAGCAAGAATTAGTACCAAGGTTAACACCAGGATTCGATGAGCGGATATACCACGCGCGAGGTCGCAGACCTCATCGGACTCAAACAAGACCAGGTAAGGCACTACGTGAGGCGCAGATTGTTGCGCCCGGACCGCGGGTCCCAGGGTGAGTACCGGTTCAATTTCCAGGACATTGTGCTGCTGCGAAGCGCCAAAGGATTGCTCGACGCTCAGGTTTCTCCCCGCAAGGCGTACAAGGTTTTGCTGAAGCTCCAGCAGGACCTTGCGCAGAGCAAGTCGTTGTCGTCACTTCGGGTGTTCGCGGACGGCAGCGCGGTGGTTCTGCAGGAAGACAGCCAGATGTGGAACGTGGAGTCAGGTCAGGGCCACCTGGACTTCTCCGTCGGTGAGCTCGCAGACAACGTTGCCGATCTTGCCAATCGCAACTTGATCGTGGCGAAAGAATCCGACGACATGACGTCGGACGACTGGTACAACCTGGCACTGGATCTGGAAGAAGTCGATCCGAATCGCGCGCCTGACGCCTACCGCCAGGCGCTGCGGCTCGATCCGCAGAACGCCGATGCTCATGTAAATCTCGGTCGCCTGCATCAGCTCCAGGGCGACCTCCGGAAAGCGAAACGGCACTACCAGCGCGCGGTGGACGTAGCGCCCAAACACCAGCTGGCGCTCTACAATCTGGGCACGGTCTTCGACGAACTCGACGAAATGGAGACCGCCGCCGAATATTATCGCCGCTCGCTCGCGATTCCGGATGCGCACTACAACCTGTCACGTATCTGTGAGCTGCGCGGCGACGAGCTGTCCGCTCTGCGACACATGCGTCGTTACCGCGATTTGCTGGATCAGGAGCGCTGACACTCAGCGCAAGCGGGGCCAAACGCGCGAGTAATTCAGCGCCCCGGCTTGTTCAGCACAACGTGCACGTGCGAGCACCCTCGAAAGATCATGGACTTGCGCCGTTTGTGGGCGCGCACCTCGAACGGCGGCAGTTTGGCCAGCGCAACCTCTGCTTCAACGCGTGCGAGCGCGGCGCCCAGACAATGGTGAATACCCCGTCCGAACGCTAGATGAGCACCGGCCGTCGGGTCGTGATTTGCGGCGCCGATCAGTAGCAGCACGGTGCTTCCCTTTTTGATCGTCTGGCCCCCGATCTCGACGTCCTGCAGCGCCCAGCGGCGAACCGATTGGGACGGCGGATCGAGCCGCAGTACGTCGTCGACGAACGCAGGTATGCGTTCGCGGTGCGCTTCGGTGAAACGCAACAGCGCGTTGCCGATCAGATCCGCGGTTGTGAAGCTGCCGGCGCCGACCAGCAGTGCACACATATCCACCACTTCGTCTTCGGTCAGGTCGCCGTCGATCAGACGGGACACCAGGTCGTTGTCCGGTCGCGTCCGGCGCGCGGCAATCGTGTCGCGCATGCACAGCCGCATGGCTTCGTCGGCCTCCACGATTGAATTCCATTGCGTGTCCGTCGGCATCGGATAGCCCTGCATCAACAGCGTATCGGTCCAGCGTCGGAAGTCCGCGTGCCGATCCGAAGCAACGCCGATGTACTCGGCGATGGCGATCGTCGTCAGCGGTCCCGCGTAGTCGACAATTGCATCGAACTCTTCCGGCAACTCGCTTAGCACACGCTCGGCGATCGCCTCGATCGTTGCGCGGAACGCCGTTACCGTTCGAGGTGTGAATGCCCGATTCACTGCGCCGCGCAACCGCGCGTGTTCGTGTGCGTCCAGGTTCATCATGTCTGGCGAACGGCGCGTAACAGGATTCTCAGCACGGGGGTCGCGGACCTGGCCGACGCTGCGGGGATCGGCGGAGAGCCGCTGGTCCTTCAGCAGTGCGGCCACCTCCGGGTATCCGCTGACGGTGTACGCTGCACCGTCGAAATGCACGGGGGCAGCGTTGCGTAGACGCGCATAGACACCGTAGGGGTCCCGTTCGAAATCAGGGTCGAACGGGGTGAGTTCGAGACCTTCCGGTATGTCGGCCATGGGCGTTTCCGAATGACGGGATCCGGAGACTAGTTGGCGCCGGACCGAAATTGCAGTCTTGATTCTTGCGCGCGACTGGTTACGCCGGGCCTGCGGGCACGTCAGCGCGCTTCGCGCACGGGCAAACCGGCGCTGTGCTTCACCACCTGCAGACTGAATTGCGATTCGATGTTTGTGACGCCCGGGAAGTGCAGAATGTGGTTCATACACAGATCCGAAAAATGATCCATGCTCGTGGCAACCACTTTCATCAGATAGTCATAACTGCCCGTCATCGCGTGGCACTCGACGATGTACTCCTCAGCGCGTACGCGAGACACAAACGCGTCCCTCTTCGCGTCGTCCCGTTTTTCGAGGGATGCGGCCACGAACGCGGTTACCTGCAACCCGATGAGCCGCTGGTTTAGCCGCGCCGAGTAAAACTCGATCACGCCTGCCTGTTCGAGCCCGCGAATGCGACGAAGGCATGGTGATTCGGATAAGCCGACGCGTTGGGCAATCTCGACGTTTGGCAGGCGGCCTTCCCGTTGCAGCAGTGACAGAATGTCCCGTTCCGCGCGGTCGAACTGCATATCGGCAGATTCCTTCTACTATTTGGAAGATTCAGACATGATCTGCTCGATAATATCTCAGATGTGGGGATTTAGGCGACTCATGGCGGCCATACCGCGCTAGATTGGGCGTTTCCTGTGCTGATGATCCTGAGGAGACTGCGATGTCGGAACGGTTCGACAATCCGATGGGACTGGACGGCTTCGAGTTCATCGAATTCGCTTCCAGCGAGCGCGGTGTAATCGAACCCGTGTTCGAGCGCCTGGGCTTCACGCAGGTGGCGAAGCATCGCTCGAAGGAGGTGGATCTGTGGCGCCAGGGCGGCATCAACCTGATCATCAACTATGAACCCAGATCTCCGGCGTTTTTTTACGCGGAAGAACATGGTCCGTCGGCGTGCGGGATGGCGTTCCGCGTTCGCAACGCGCAGCAGGCGTACCAGCGCGCGCTCGACCTGGGCGCTCAGCCGATCGACATCCCGTGCGGCCCGATGGAGCTGAAGTTGCCTGCGATACGCGGAATCGGCGGTGCGATCATTTATCTGATCGATCGCTACGAGGAGGGTGCGTCTATTTATGATATCGACTTTGTGTACCTCGACGGCGTTGAGCGACACCCGAAGGGGTGCGGGTTTGAAGTCATCGATCACCTCACGCACAACGTCTACAAAGGACGGATGCAGTACTGGGCCGACTACTACGAGCGGCTGTTTAACTTTCGTGAGATCCGCTACTTCGACATCAAGGGCGAGCACACGGGGCTCACGTCGAAGGCGATGACGGCGCCAGACGGCAAGATTCGCATTCCGCTCAACGAAGAAGCAGGCGGTGACGGCCAGATCGAAGAATTTCTGCTGAAGTACAACGGCGAAGGCATTCAGCACATTGCGTTCATCTGCAACGATCTGCCGGGGTGTCTCGACCGGCTGCAGGTGCTCGGCACCCGGTTTATGACACCGCCGCCGGATACGTACTACGACATGCTGGAAGAGCGGCTGCCAGGCCACGGACAACCGGTGGACGAACTCAAACAACGGGGCATTCTGCTCGACGGCTCTACTGACGGCGAATCACCTCGCTTGTTGCTGCAGATTTTCTCGGAAAATCTGGTGGGGCCGATTTTCTTCGAGTTCATCGAGCGGCGGGGCGATGAGGGATTCGGCGAGGGCAATTTCCGCGCGTTGTTCGAATCCATGGAGCGCGATCAGATTCGCCGCGGCGTTTTGAACCCGGGCGGAAGTTCGGTAGGTTAGGCGAGAGCGGATTATCAGGATGCCAATGCAATGAACCTCAGAGGTGTACATCACGTTGCGTATCGCTGCCGCGATGCGAAAGAAACGGTGGAGTTCTACCAGCGGGTGCTGGATATGGATTTCGTGCTCGCCATTGCCGAAGACCAGGTACCTTCGACGAAAGCGCCGGATCCGTACATGCATGTATTTCTGGACGCGGGCAACGGCAACGTGCTCGCGTTTTTCGAGTTGCCGAACTCACCGGAGATGGGGCGTGACGAGAACACGCCTGACTGGGTGCAGCATCTTGCGCTTCGCGTTGACAGCTACGATGAGCTTGTCGATGCACAGGCGCGACTGGAGCGGGAGGGGCTGGATGTGCTGGGACCGATCAACCACGGCATCTTCCAGTCAATCTACTTTCGTGACCCCAACGGCCATCGGGTGGAATTGGCGGCGGATACGCGTACGGAAGAAGAGATGCGCATGCTGCACGAGGTCGCGCCCGAGATGCTCGAGGAGTGGAGTCGCACCCGCAAAGCGCCAATGCACGCCGCGTGGTTGCACGAAAAGGAGTTCGATCCCGGTTGATGCCGGGCGGGGCCATGATCGAGTTGAATGAAACGCACGATCCGGCGCTCCGGAGTTGGGTGGCGTCTGCGAACGATAAGGCGTGCGACTTTCCGATTCAGAATCTGCCGTTCGCGGTGTTCCGCCATCCGACATCGGACCCATTGGACCGAATTGGCGTAGCCATTGGTGATCAGGTCGTTGATCTGTCGGCCCTCGTGCGCGGTGCGTCCGAACAGCCGGACTCGCGCAACCCGTTGGACGCCGTGGCTCCGGAGGTGGTCGATGCGTGCGCGGGCAGCACGCTGAATCGTCTGATGGCACTGGACGCCATGCATCGCAGCTCGTTACGACTCGCCTTGTCGCGGATGCTGCGCCAGGGAGCCGCCCCGGACGACGTGGTTCGCTGCCTTGTCCCGATGGCAGACATCGAATACGGGCTGCCGGCCTCTATCGGCGACTACACGGATTTCTACACGTCCATTCATCATGCCACCAGCGTTGGCCGGCAGTTCAGGCCGGACAATCCGCTGCTGCCCAACTATCGGTGGGTACCCATCGCCTACCATGGCCGCAGTTCCTCGATTGGCGTATCCGGTCAGAGCTTTCCTCGACCCTGGGGACAGCGTCGGCCTCCGGAGGCACAAGCGCCGTTTCTGGCGCCCGCAGAGCGCGTGGATTTCGAGCTGGAGGTCGGCATATTTATTGGCCCGGGTAACGAGGCGGGCCAACCGGTGGCGATGGATGCCGCAGAAAGCCACGTTTTCGGACTGTGTCTGTTCAACGACTGGTCTGCGCGGGACATTCAGGCGTGGGAATACCAGCCGCTTGGACCTTTCCTCGCGAAAAACTTTGCGTCCACGATTTCGCCGTGGGTGGTAACGATGGAGGCGCTCGCGCCGTTCCGTTTGGCCTGGCACCGGCCGGTGGAAGACCCGCAACCGCTGGCGTATCTGGATGGTCCGATGAACAGGAACCACGGTGCCATAGACCTGAATCTGGAGGTGTGCCTCACCACTCGCGATATGCAACGCGCAGGTCTGGCGCCGGTGGGGCTCGCGCGCACGAACTTTCGGCACTCGTACTGGACGGTTGCGCAGATGGTTGCGCATCACACGGTTAACGGTTGCAACCTGTCGCCGGGCGACCTGTTCGGTAGCGGCACGCAGTCAGGGCCCGAACCGAGTGAGGCGGGGTCTTTGCTGGAGTTGTCCGACGGCGGTCGTTCGCCGATCACGTTGCCGGACGGACAGGTGCGTACGTTCGTGGAGGACGGCGACACCGTGATTATGCGTGGATGGTGTGAGCGGCCGGGCGCTGTGCGCATCGGTTTCGGTGAAGTGGCGTCTACGTTGCTACCAGCGGTGCCGCATCCGGCGCTCGAATCAACTTGAGGCGAGGGCCGCGGCGGGACCTCGTGCTCTAACCGGGATTCAGTGGCGGCGTAGCCACAGCATAAGGCCGGTCACTGCCAGAAGTACGAGTAGTGCGTTGACGGCGTTCATCACCCAGACACCGGCTGCGCCGAAAAACCGCCCGCTGTGCAGATCCTGCAGCACACGTTCCCAGCTGAGCTGTCGCGTACCCTGTCGCGCGATGGGTTCCGGCACGGTGATTTCGATAGCATCAGGATACCAACGCACAACCGGCTCCGGTACCGGCGTCCACGTCAGAAGATCCAAGCCCCCGGAGTAATGCTGTCCGCTGATCGTCGCAATGATCCAGTCGTTGTCATTGTTCCGCCCGAGGCGGCGTGCGGGTGCGGGCAGGTCGATTCGTTCGATCAGCTCGGCGGGTTCACCGGCGTTTGCCTTGGCAAACAGGATCAGTTGATCGCGGGTCAACGCGAACAGCGCGTCGACTCCGTCGGCGGCTGATTGCAGCGGCGTGACCGCAGCGTCGAACAATTGATTGTGGTGGTAGAGCATGCCGTCGTATTCAATGAACGGACCGGCGCGGCGCGCGGACGTAGGAGGTTGCAGGTTGTAGCGATCGAGCAGCGCTGGTGATTGGACGTAGCGGTGACCCAGCCCGAGCGCCGCGGTGTATTGCAACCCAGTACCGGTTACAACCAGATAGACCAGCACCAGCGCTACGCACAGTCCGGCGGTGCGGTGCCAGCGGGTGCTTGCCCTCGGGCGTGTGGGCACGCGTTAGCGCGCTTTGGCGTAGGTGGATTCGGCCTGGCGTCTGTGCGCGTTCAGCATGAGCGCGGCGCGTGCAACCCGCTTCATTGCCTGCACCGAAAGGGTCGCGCCGGTAATACCATCTACCGGAACGTTCAATCGGCCGTGGTCGTTCAAGCGCGCGTTTGCAAACTGCCTCGTGAAGAATGGATGCTTGATCTCCCAGCCGCGGCTCTCGCGAAACACCAGCACGTCTACCGCATGAATCTCGTCTTGGTCGACGACGACGCCGATGGTGATGGGTTTGTCTTTGCCGATCTCATCGAGGATCCACGCGGAACGCTCGCCGCTCAGCCAGTAGCGCACGCGCAGACGCGGAGCAAAACCGGTCGCCCGGGTGATTTGTTCACGCACGGGCTTCGACAGCCACAGCACCGATGCGTCGGGCGACCCGCTTAGCGGTTCGAACGCACTCGCGAGAAACTCGTCAGTGGAGCGGAAAACCTGTTCGGAAGCCCAGGCTGCCGGCGTTGAGGCGATAGCGGCGAATGCGCAGACGGCAGTGAGAACCAGATTGAGAATCATTCGCATTCGCATGTCCTGATTCTGCCAGATCCACCGAGTTGCGCAACCCCTGAACGGTGGGGTCAGAGCAAAGGGACAGATCAACGGGCCAAATCAACGGGCCAGATCAAAGGGCCAGCACGGCTCTCCCACTGCTCCTCAATCAAACGCGGACAATCGACTCTCTATG
This sequence comes from Candidatus Azotimanducaceae bacterium, assembly GCA_965216695.1. Lineage (GTDB taxonomy): Bacteria > Pseudomonadota > Gammaproteobacteria > Pseudomonadales > Azotimanducaceae. The sequence goes on from OZ244212.1 coordinate 3,685,915, forward strand.
TGCCATGCCTTCGGGTTAAGGTCGGCGCGTCAGAACTGATAGCCTATGCCCAGATCCACTGCGTTGAAGTCGCGACCCCGCTCACCGCTCAGATCGTGACTTCGATCGCGGTAGTCGATCTTCACCACGACGTTTTCGGTCGGCCAGTAGTTCATGCCCACTTCCCACTGATCGAAGCGGTCGCGGGTGCGAGCACCGCGCAGATCTTCGAAGCGGCCGTAGAAGCCGATATCGGCCTGACCCAATCGCGTACGGTAGCTGGGTTCCACGTACCATCCGCGCTGGGTATCGGCATCCAGCGCACGGGCGAGAGGACCATCGATGTCCCACTCGGCCCACAGTGCGCGCAGCCCGAACCCGCCGCGCTGCCAGGCGAGGTGCGCCGATAGAAGATCTGCGGCCCCCAAACCGTCGCCGCTCATCTGCGACAGGTCGGTCTGATGGTGGTAGGTCCCAGCGAGTTCGAGACCCGGAACACCGGTATAGCGCAGCCGCAGCGTGTAGGCGAGGTCCTCGGCATTGGCGTTCGACACCTTCTGGCGGCCACTGCGTAGGCGTGCGGCGCTGCCGCCGTCGGTCGGTACGTCGAGGCCGGTGTGCACGGCTGCGTCCCAGGAGAAACCGCTCCCGTAGCGGCCGCCAAAGCCAACGCCGGCTTCCCACCACGTGGTGGGAATGATGATGTTTTCGACGTCGTTGCGCTCCACACCGAAAAACGTCGGCGGCTCGTGGGTTTCGTTCAGAATACCCACTGGAATCAGAAACAGACCGCCGCGCGCGTAGTGGCGGTCGTCGAGCGCGAAGTCGATGTACGCCTGTTCGAGTTCCACTTCGCCGCCGTTAGAACCATCAGCCGTGTCTTTCACAAGACTGTGTTCCAGCTCCAGCTCGGATACGAACTGCACGCGGTCGTTGAACTGATGATTCAGAAACACCACAAAGCGGTGAAAGTCGGCTTCGTCGCGATCGTTGGCGGAGTCGTCTGCGTCGAGGCGTGAGTAGTGCAACTCACCGTAACCCCCGATCTGGGTTGCGTTGCCGCCGACGCCGGAATCGGTCTCCAGCGCTTCAACGTACTCCGCAGTGGCAACCAGGCGTTCCTCGGTCTGCGCCAGTCGTGCATCGGCGGCTTCGGCGCGCCCCTCCGCCTGGCCGAGCGCGTCGCGGGTTCTGTCGAGTTCGGAGCGCAGAGAATCGATCTGTGCCTGCTGTTGCTCGACGATCGACCACAGCGCGTCGAGGGAACGGTCGGAGGGTGTTGCGGCAGAAGCCATACTTACCGCGCCGGCGAGGCTCAGAGCGAAAGCGCAGCGGTACAGGGACAGGGCCATTGTTGATCTCCACTGATAACTCGACATCAGTGGGGCAGTGTAACGAGGTTGAATCTAAATAAAAATAGTTCTCATTTAGATTACGACGAGAGATTGTTGTGAAGCGCGAGGGGAATCGCAGCGGCATGGCGCTACTGCTGGCTTTCCTGCGGCCGCCGACTCAGTCGACCTGCACCACCGGAATCAGGCGGGTCCGCCTGCGGCCCCAGCGGATGAGCGCGAGAAAACACAGGCCGGAGACGGCGGACACCCCGGCAATCCACATGCCCGCCTGCAGAGGGCTGGATAACAGGTTGGACGATTGATAGACGACCACGGAGGTGCCGTAGGCGGCGACGAGCGACCAGGCCACGCTGAAGGTTGCCCAGAATCCCCCGAGTTCCTTGTGGATTACGCCCACGGTGGCAACACAGGGCACGTACAGCAGGATGAACACGAGGTAGCTGAACGCACTCCACGGACTCGTGAACAGGTCGCGCATCTTGCCGATCGTGGTCAAACGTACCGACTGCGCTTCCGCTTGGCCCGCTTCGTCCGACAGGTCGCCCAGGTTGATGCCAAGCGGGTCCGTAACCTGGCCCGCCAGGCCACTCAGGTTCTCCGGCACCGAGCTGAACGCGGCAGCGACCAGTTCACCGATGGTCTGCTCCTCGGAAACGCCGCCCGAATACAGTGCGTCCAACGTTCCGACCACCACTTCCTTTGCGAAGATGCCGGTGAATATCCCCACCGTTGCAGGCCAATTTGCCTCGGTGATGCCGATGGGGGCGAAAAGTGGCGTAATCGCCTGCCCCACCGCCGAGAGCGCAGACTTCTCGGTGTTGTCGTTGCCGAAGGAACCGTCGGTGCCGGCCGAGTTGAGCACGTTCAGGACGACAACGACGGCGACAATCGCTTTACCGGCTCGCACCACGAAGCCGCGCAGGCGTTGCCACGTCTGAATCGCGAGGCCACGCCACGTGGGCAGATGGTACGCCGGTAGCTCCATCACGAAGCTGCTCCGGCTTTCCGGCAGCAGATGGCGCCGGACGGCGAGGGCGCTCAGCACCGCAACAGCGATCCCAAGCAAGTACAGGGCAAACACCACGTTGTGCCCATTGGTTGGAAAAAACGCGACCGCAAAGAGTGCGTACACAGTCAGCCGTGCGCCGCAGGACATGTAGGGAGCCATCAATGTCGTAAGGATCCGGTCCGGCTGATGGTCCAGAGACCGAGTGGCCATAACGGCTGGTACGTTGCATCCGAACCCGACGATCAGCGGCACGAACGACTTGCCCGGGAGACCGAGCGACCGGAGAAGCCGGTCCACGATGAAAGCCACCCGCGCCATGTACCCGGAATCTTCCAGAAACGACAATGCCAGAAACAGACAACCGATCACGGGGATGAACGTGGCCACCAGCTGCATGCCGCCGCCGACCCCGTCGGCTATCAACGCGGTAAGCCAATCCGGCGCGTGTACCGCGTTCAGCAGCGCGCGCGGAATCTCGACGAACAGGGCGGCACCCATCAGGTCGAACCAGTCGATGAACGCCGAGCCTACGTTGATCGAGAAGAGAAACATCAGATACATGGCCACGAGGAACAGCGGAAACGCCAGGTATCGGTTCAGCAGGTAGTTGTCGAGCCGGTCCGCGAGCGGCGCGCGTTCCTGGCCCTGGTGCGTTGACGCTTCCACCAGCTGGTCGATGAACGCGTAGCGCGTTTCCGGCTCGGCATCGGGTGCCGGGAGTGCGGCGGCGGACGACGGGGGCTCCGTAGCGAGCCGGGAGACGATGGCGGCGCGCAGTGCCTCAACGCCGTCGTTGCGGCTTGCAACCGCCTTGATGACCGGAGCGCCGAGGGCGCGTTCGATCGGATCGGTATCAACGGTGAGCCCACGGCGCGCGGCCACATCGGACATGTTGAGTACCACAATAATCGGCACACCCAACGTCGCTACTTCAGTCGAGAGGTACAGACCACGGGTGAGGCTGGTGACGTCAACGACGTTAATCAGCAGGTCGGGTGGTGTGTTTGCGAGATACGCGCGCGCGATCTGCTCGTCGATGGCATCCGTATCGCTGCTCAGGCTGTAGGTGCCGGGAAGGTCATCAATAGCGAGCGTCGTGCCGTCGACAGCGAACTCGCCGGACTTGCGTTCGACGGTAACACCGGGCCAGTTGGCAACGCGTTGGCGCGTGCCGGTCAACGCGTTGAACAGTGTCGTTTTGCCGCAGTTGGGGTTGCCCACCAGGGCGACGCGGGTCATCGGGTGGTCGATGCAGCGTTATCGAGCGGTGCAAGCTCCAGACAATCCGCTTCGTGAGGCCGCAGCATCAGGGAGAACCCGCGAAACTGGACTTCCACCGGGTCACCCAGCGGCGCGCGCCGGGTCAGACGGATCTGTGTGCCACGGATCATGCCCAGGCGCATTAGTTGCCGCGCGTACGCGTTGATTTCGCGAAAGCCCGTTATACGGGCGGAATCGCCGATGGATAAATCGGTAAGCAACATGCGCTTAGCGCGCTCCGCCGCCTCAGTTCACCGATTTTAGATGATAATAATTCTCATTTGCAATAGAGGCGGCGTGCGGCCCCGTATGCGGGTCTCGATCAGTCCGCGGACGGGCGTTTTCGCACGTACAGCACCAGCTCGTGATCGACCAGTTCGAACCCTGCATCTTCGGCAATCTGCTTCTGCAGGGCCTCGATCTCGTCGTTCACGAACTCGGTAACGCGGCCGGTGTCGACGTCCACCATGTGGTCGTGGTGGGTATCATCGGAAAGCTCATAGACGCTGTGGCCGTCGTCGAAGTTGTGACGTTCGACGAGGCCAGCCGATTCAAACTGAGTCAGTACGCGGTACACGGTGGCAAGCCCCACAGAACCTTCCGCGGTATCAATCAGCTGCTTGAACACGTCCTCAGCGCTCAAGTGGTGGGGCTCGGCGTTCTCGAGCACCTCCAACACTTTCAACCGCGGCAGGGTAACCTTCAGGCCCGCGCGCTTTAGTTCCGTTCCCGACAATGCCGCCTCTACCCGCCGTGGGTCGTACGTTGTCCGCGACCCTAGCCGAAGCGGGCGCGATCGTCTAGCGTGTGTGGTGGCGCACGCCGCGCCGTGGTTTTGAGCCACGAATCAAGCCAGAAAAAATATAGGGGGGATGGTCATGTTGAACCTGTCGATTCCGGAAAGCGTCGCGCCGTTGCGCGAGCGGGTTCTGAGTTTCATTGAAAAGGAAGTGTATCCGGTAGAGAAGGAGCTGCTGGAAGACAAAGTGTCGTCGCGGCGCGGTGAGGTGTTGCGGGCACTGATGCAGAAAGCGAAAGATCAGGGCCTCTGGGCCCTTGGGCATCCGGAAGAGATCGGCGGAGGCGGCCTGCCGTTCATGGATTACGTGTTCATCAATGAGGTGGTCGGGCGTTCGGAGATCGCGATGGTCGCGCTTGGCACACACTCGCTGCAGGATTCGATCATGCTGCACCGCTATGCGAGCGATGCGTGGCGAGACCGGTACCTGAAGCCGCTGGTCGACGGCGAAGTGTTTCCGAGTTTTGGCATGACGGAGCCGGACGTCGCGAGCTCCGACCCCACACAACTCAAGACGCGGGCTGTTCTCGAAGGGGACGAGTGGGTCATTAACGGACGCAAGTGGTTCACGTCCGGCGCCGGTAATGCAGCCTATACCACAGCCATGGTGCGCACCGAGGACGACGATACGCCGGCGCACTCGGCATTCTCGATGATCGTTGTTCCGACGGACACACCTGGCTACAACATCATTCGCGATGTGAAAGTTATGGGTCAGGCCGACGGTCACTACGAGGTGGTCTACGACAACGTGCGCGTTCCCAAGGAAAATCTGCTCGGACCGCGAGGCCAGGGGTTCAAGATTGCGCAACATCGCTTGGGACCCGGGCGCATCTTTCATTGCATGCGCTGGCTTGGGCAGGCACAGCGCGCGTTCGACCTGATGTGCGACCGCGCGAACAATCGCGTGGCTTTCGGTAAAACGCTGGGCGAGCACCAGCAGATTCAGAAGTTCATTTTCGATTCCGCGGCAGAGATACAGGCGAGTCGGTTGCTGACGTTGCATGCGGCGCAGAAGATCGATCAGGGCGACGAGGCGCGGGTTGAGATCGGTTTGATCAAGGTGTTCGGTGCGAGCATGCTGCACAATGTTATCGACCGGGCGATTCAGGTGCACGGCGCGCTGGGTGTTACAGAAGATACGCCGCTCGAGCGGATGTATCGTCACGCGCGCTATGCCCGCATCTACGACGGCGCGGACGAGGTACACGTGCAGAACGTTGCGCGGCGGCTGTTGCGAACGTACCGCGACGGCGGCACATTCGACTTCGGACTTCGTTGAGCGCGGCAGCGACTCGGCACATCACCAACCCCAGAGCTGTGGAGCACCTACGACATGGTCGAGTATGAAACAGACGTACAGACTGCCGACGGAGTAATGAATACGTACATCGTCCATCCGGACGAAGGAGGACCGCACCCGGTGGTGCTCTTCCTGATGGACGCGCCCGGTAAACGCCCGGAGCTGCACGACATGGCGAGTCGCCTGGCGAGTGCCGGGTACTACGTGATGTTGCCCAACCTGTACTACCGGCGCGTGCGCGTGTTTGATATGGCGTCCTCAGATCGTGAAACGATGTTCGGCCACATGAATTCGCTCAGTAACGCGTTGGTGTGCGCCGACGCAGATCGGTTGCTCGCGTTTGCGGATGGGGACGCGAATGCAGCGGATGGGCCCGCCGGCTGCGTTGGTTACTGCATGAGCGGTCCGTTCGCGTTCGCACTTGCGGCACACAGTGAGCGGATTCGCGCCGCGGCGTCGTTTCATGGCGTACGTCTGTACACGAACGCGGCCGATTCGCCGCACCTCGGCGCCGACCGCATCCGTGGCGAGCTGTACTTCGGGTGCGCAGCGCACGATGAGTGGGCGCCGCCGGAAATGATCGCGAACCTGGATAAGCACCTGGCCACCACAGACGTGCGGTATCGCATTGAATGGTATCCCGGCACGCATCACGGCTTTGTGTTTCCAAGGCGTGAGGGCCTCTACCACCGCAGTTCTGCAGAGCGGCATTGGGAACGGCTGCATGCGCTGTTCCAGCGGAACTTAGTCGCCGGTTGAGTCCGCGGCGGGCAGTCGGATCAGGTCGGCGGTTGGCAGCACGGCCGCGCCGAGTCGTTCGTTTTTTATGCGTTGAAACTCGACGAAATCACCCCGCACCATTTGCCACACGTAAACGTGCGGACGGCCGTCGATATCGACCGGGAACGGACTGAAGCCGATGGGCAGGGCTTGAAACGCCGCGCCCGCGGTGCGGTAACGCTCGCTGAACTGCAGGAAGGCGTCCAGATTTTCGAGTGGGACGACATCGAAGAACGCCACAACGCGATCCTGTTGCCAGCCGAGCTTGCGTACGAACTGGGCTGGAAACAAACCGCCGGTCCACCGCGCGTTGATCTCGGTGATTAGAAGCGGCCGTGCGGCGCCCGGTTGCCGGTTTACGAAGAAATCGATGCCGCAGTTCAAACCGAGCGGGTGTGCATGGCCATGGGCTCGGGCGTAGGCGCCAACCTCGAGCAGTTGCGCGCGGGTCGCTTCGTCCAGCGATACGTCACCACCGAGCAGATTACCGACCCACAGACCGTCCGCGAACAGAATCTGGCGGGTGTTGGTGATTACGACGTCTGTGTCCGTTACTGTCAGATCGACAGTCATCTCGACGTACTCATCCAGCGCGAGCCGTTCCTGAAGCAGTACAGCCATGTCGCCCGTGTATTCGGCGAGGAATACCTCGGCGGCGTTCACGTCCGCAACGCAGGTTACGTTGCGTGCGCCGGCCAGACCGAGCGTTTTCAGCATTACCGGTGCGTGTTGTTCGAAGAACTGGGCGGCGTCGGCGTTGTGCAAGTTGCGTTTTGTGGTCGTGAGCGTTTCCGGCACCGGCAGTCCGAACGCGGGGGCATGCTCGGCGAAGTGAAACTTGGAGTTGACGTTGCGGCTCACCGCCAGCGCGGTATCGCTCTGGTGCAACGGAGCGTTGGAGCCGCTGGTCATGTAGAGCGCTACGCGTTCCACGTCCGGTATCGACGCGGCTACTGAGGTATAGAAGCCCTGCTCCGGGTGATAGCTGCAGCCTGCCGGCGGCACCCCGTTCAGACCAAGGTCGGCAAACGCCTCCTGAAAAAAGGCCAGCACGGGTTGCCACTCGGATTGCTCGAACGTCTGAAACAGACTGACCCGGTCGCCGGCCTTGCCGATCCCGAGGAGGGCGACCTGCAGCAACGCAGTCAGATAGATATTGGACTCGTGGTCGGCGCGTTGCTTTGGTGTCAGATCGTTCAGGTCGAAGTGCAGACTGCAGTCGTCGCCCGCCATCGCGTACAGCGTTGGTGCGTCGGTGGGCGGCGCGAACGGCGCTGCGTATCGAGAGAAAGAATCAGATGGGGCGGAGGGTTCGCTCATCGTTCGTGATCTGAAACTGCTCCCGGTGATATGGGTGGTGGCGCTGGCGTTACCGGCACGCCGCGAGCCCGTCCGGCAAGCAGCTGGGCGTTCGTCCGACGCCAGATACTAGCCTAAAACAGACTCTCATTCAGGTTGGGGAAGCCGCCGTTGTCGATCCCAAGCAGACCATACGTTTTTGATAAAATTTCGAGCTATGACTCATTTTGAACTCGTATCGGTTGCTGGAGCCCGCAACTGGGAGGTACTGGGTATGACAAACACAACTAAAAGCTCAAGGGCTTTTTCATTTCTCGGATTCGTGCTACTCGTGATTGGCGTGGCTGTATTCGCCGTGCGTTTGATTCACGCGGGTCCATATGCAATGCCCCACGGCGGTGCGCTTTACGGTGCACTCGGCGCTCTGTTACTCGGCGGGGTTTTGGTCTGGGGAAAACGTCGCATACTGTGTTGGATCGCTTTGTTGATTAGCCCATTGGTTCTGTTTCCTGCCATCTATTCCATTGCGGGGGAGTCTGAGGAAGTCATTTCCCTCTATTCGACCGATTCGAAAAACCGCCCAGTGGACTTGCGTTTATGGATTGTTGATCGAGAGGACGGTGCATGGGTTGGCATGCCGAAGGACAAAGCAGTTGAACACAGTTTGCATGGCGCTCAGTTAAGAATGTTGCGTGCGGGCGAAAACGTTTGCGTCACGCCGGTGCTGCATGAGGACCGGCCCACTGTCCGAGCGATACATGGTATGAAGGTTGAGAAATATGCCGTGGCGCAGGTTGCGGGAGCGATAGGTTCCTATCCTCTGGAGGCACCTGAGACGACGGTTGCACTTCGCCTAGACCCCTGCGGAGGATAGTGTCGCACGCCCATAGGTGCTGATCTGGTGCGGTGACCCACGGCTGGCGCTCGGGGTACAGCCGAAACGGAAGAGGCCAGCATATACTCTGCGATTTGCTGGTTCCGTTCGAAAACATGGTCGATGTATCCGAGTTTCGCCGCAGGTACTGCGAGAAATGTGGGACGCACAATGGCGCACAACCGTCGAATCGGTTGGATGAAGTAACCGGGCTGACCGACCGCTCGTGGCCGAACTGAGCGGCTTTGCTCGCAAACCATCGCGGCTGCTTACCAACAAATCACTCATGATTTGTGATCTAGTTTGTTCCGCCGGGGTAAGCAGCCGCTGATCTTGTCTGGGGCAAGGCGCTCTTGTCGACTCTTTTCAGGCACTGGGCCGCCAACTACTGTTCACGCATTCACGGTCGAGGGGTGCCGGGACGCTCGGACTTAACTGATCGTCTCTTCACAACTCTGAGTCGAGTGGTTCAAGATGGATGCCGACTCTGTCAGGGGAGAAGTTGAGTGACATCTCTAATAGCACGTTTAGTTTGCATCCTATTCTTTTTCGGCGGAGCGTCAGCAGGGGCAGAATCGCCGCACAACCCAGTCATTGACGTACATCTCCATCTCTGGTCTGCGACTCGGCTTCCGGCGGCGAAACATCTGCGTGGTTTCAAAGGGGCTGATTCTCGAGAAAATCTGGCAAAAGAAACGTTAGCTCAGATGCAGAAGCACAACGTGGTACTCGGTCTTGTCCATGAGGATCCAGCCAGTATCGAGCTAATTACAAAGCTGGATCCAGACCGTTTCATTGGATTTCCAAAAGCGATCAGTCCTGATGGCGTGCCAACAGCGAAGGCGTTGGATAAGAACCTTACAAGCAGAACCTGGGGAGGTATTGGCGAGATTCTGACCGTTTACGGCGGCACCCGAGCCAACGAAAAAAGATTGGACCCATTTTACGATGCCGCGATGCGCCACGACGTACCGATTTTTTGGCACACGGGTATTAGCTTTCCAGGTGTGACGCTAAGAGATGCTAAGTTTCGAGCAACTTTAGGCCGACCCACGTTGTGGGAAGAGACACTGGTTCGTTACCCGAAAATGAAGGGAGTCTTGATGCATGCGGGGTGGCCCTTCCGTGATGAGATCGTAGCGTTGTTGTTAGTGTATCCATGGATACACGTTGATACTGGCGCGGTTGTGCATCTCGAAAACCGAAAGGGTTTCTATGATTACTTTGGATACCTAATCGATTCTGGATTAAGCGATCGGATAATGTTCGGTAGCGACCAGATGGGATGGCCTGATGCAATCGGGTACTCCATATCAGTGATTGATGATGCCCCGTGGCCAGATGAGATAAAACGAGACATCCTTTATAACAATGCCGCCAGATTACTCGGCTTGAGCCAAATTCAGAAAGACGCTCACCATCGAGAACTTGAGGACTCTTCAACAGTCCGTTAGTGGCCGAACCCGGAAGTAGAATCTCGCTAGGCGAATGACTGCTCTGGAGAAAGCAGCCACTCAACCCGGATTGGTGACTGATAAGAACCGACCCGCAACAGACATGGGGTCACTGCTGAGCTTGCGGAGCGACGATAAATTATCGTGCCAGATGATTTGACGCACTTTCGACGCTGGCACACCGAACTCGACCGTAGGCCGAGTGCGGCTGCCTAACTGGCGACCGGTAGGTTGCGGCCGATTCCGGCGGGCAACACGAGACGTCCAAGCCATTCTGCGATACCGTTCAGGCAGTATCGTGGTGGAGAACGTTTGTGACAGACACCGGCCCCTTTGATCTCAGCAAGACTCCGATACACCTCGAATCCGTCGATGGTGACGCGTCAGGATTTGAGCCACTGAAATGGTTCGGCTTCGATGGTCCTTCATTTGGTAGGTACGTCGAGCAGCTTTGCACGGCAGACAAGCCGGGACGTCTGGTGATGATCGAATCCACCGTTTCCGACTGGCCGACTTGGGAACGGCATACGGAGGGCGACGAGTTGGTGATAGTGCTCGAAGGATCGGGAACGTTTCACCAGCTGGTTGGAGACGAACAACGGAGCAGTCCATTCAAAGCGGGTGACACCTTCTTGAATCCCAGGGGGGTCTGGCATACCGCGGACGTGACAGAGGCGATGCGCGCCATCTATATAACGCCTTGCCCCGGAACCGAAAACAAACCGCGCGAAGTCCAATAGAGGGTTGGCGTAACCCCTCCCATCGGGAAGAGATCGGGAAGAGATCGGATAAGATCTTTACTTCGGTTTTCTGAACTTTAGTATGAAGAAGCGCCGATGCCGATATAACAGGACGTAGTGGCGCTGTGCGGAGCGGAAGCGGAGGGGAGCATGAGAGATGATCAGTTGTGGGCGAGCGGCCCGCGGCGTGGTGGGCGCAGCCAGTGGAAGCGTTGACGCGCGGCTACGGGCTCATTGAAGGGCCTGTGTGGGCACCGGGTCGCGGCTTGTTGTTCAGTGACGTGCTTGGTGGAGGTGTCTTCTGCCTCGACGCCAATGGCGCGGTATCGACGGTGTTTCCGCATCGCCGGGGCATTGGCGGCATGGCCCTGCACGAGCAGGACGGTTTGCTGGTCAGCGGCCGCAACATCGCGTTCAAACCGTTCGACGGAGGGGCCACACGTACGGTGCTGGACCGGGACGAAAGCGGCGGCAATGTCGGCTACAACGACATCACGACGGACGCCGCGGGCCGGGTGTATGCGGGTTCGCTCGGCGCGAGCCCCGTCTTTGACGATGGACGGGCTCCCCAAGCCGGAGACCTGTACCTGATTGATCTGGATGGTTCGGCTCGGGTTGTCGGGCGGGACGTGCAGTTGACCAACGGTCTCGGGTTCTCACCGGACGGCCGTACGCTGTATCACTCGGACTCGCGCCGGCAGACGGTATTCTGCTATCCGGTTCACGACGACGCGTCTCTGGGTGAAAAGCAGCCCTTCGCGCGGCCGGAAAAGGGCGTGCCGGACGGACTCGTGGTGTCTGAAGACGGCTCGGTATGGGTCGCGTTGGCGGGCGGCGGCAAGGGCGTCGCGGTATTCGGCGCGGACGGTGCAATGAGTGACTTCGTAGAGATTCCATTGCCGATGTGCACGAGTGTTTGCTTCGGTGGTGACGATCTGCGGGACCTCTACATCGTTTCCGGATCCGAGGGTGCACCCGATGCGCAATCGGGCGCGGTTTATCTGCACCGGTCGAGCGTGGCCGGTTTGCCGGTCGCACCGGCCGCCGTGCAGCTACCGCCGGCCAGTGATTGAACGGACGATGGGAGAGGAGGAGGGGAGAGCCTGATATGGACAAAGTAACGGTAGAGACGGGAACCGAGGATCTGCTTGCGCATCGAGAAGGCGGGGTACTCGTGATAGCGTTGAATCGACCACAGGCGCGCAATGCGATGTCGGGTGAGATGAACGCGGCGCTTGCTGCGCTGCTGAAGTCGGGCGAAACCGATTCGGACGTGCGCTGCATCGTCATCACCGGCAGCGGCGGTGCGTTTTGCGCCGGCGGCGATGTGAAGGGCATGGCGTCCCGCTCAAAGGGTGGCACGGACGAGGGGCCGTCGCTCGACGAGCGCATTCATCTGCAACGGCTTAATCAACGCGCTACCGCGGGTCGTATGTTTCTGATGCCCAAGCCGGTGGTTGCCAGCATTCCGGGGCCGGCGGCTGGTGCGGGTCTGTCGCTGGCGCTTGCGGCTGACATGCGCGTCATGGCCGAGTCGGCATTCATCACAACGGCGTTTGCCCGAGTTGGATTCAGCGGCGACTACGGCGGGAGCTTTTTTCTGTCGCACCTGGTCGGTACAGGCAAAGCGAAGGAACTCTACTTCCTGTCGGACCGTGTCAATGCTGACGAGTGCCTGAAGCTGGGTATCGCCAACAAAGTGGTACCCGGCGAGGTACTGATGGAGGAGACGATGTCGCTCGCGCACCGGCTCGCGTCAGGTCCGCCGCTCGCGTACCGGTATATGAAGGAGAACATCAACCGCGCGGCGATGGGTGCCGACGTGCTTGAGTGCATGGATCTTGAGGCGACGCACCACACGCACACTGGCCTGAGCGCCGACCACCGGGCGGCCGCCAAAGCCTTCGTCGAAAAAACCGACGTCGTCTTCAGCGGCCGTTGATTGCGGTGCGCGAACGCTAAGGATAAATGACGACGTCGATCCGGCGGTTTCTCCGGCGTCCTTCCGAGCTTTCGTTGTTGGCGACCGGCTTGGATTCGCCGTAGCCGAGCGCGGTGATGTTGTCGGCGGCGATCGCGTTTGCAGCCAGCATATAGTTGCGCACCGCGTCCGCCCGCTTCTGGGACAGCTCCAGGTTCACCGCATCCGAACCGAACGAATCGGTATGACCCTCGATCACTACGTTGCTCTGGGGGAAGGCCGCCATTGCGCGCTGGACAATTGCCAACAGCCCTTCATGTTCCGGTTTCAGATCGGCCGCACCGCTGTCGAAATTCAAGCCGATCATCCGGACGATCACGGTGTTGCCCTTGCGGAACACGTAGGCCTGATCATCCGGGAACATCTCTTCCACTTCTGCGAAGCGCTGGCGGTTGCGTTCCTGCGCAGCGATCAACTCTGTTAACTGCTGCTGTTCGGCGGACTCGGTGCCCAGCTGTTGTTGGAGTCCTGCGATCTGGGCATTCAGCGCGGTAATTTGCGCATCGCGATCGACGATGTCGTTGTTCAGTGATTCACGCTCGGTATTCCATGCGTCGATGGCGGCGATGATGTCGTCTGTGGCCTGCACATGGCCTTCATCGAAATAGATCGGCACATCGAGCTCACCGGCGATGCGCCGGAACGACTTCTCCCAGTCAAGCAGAATCGCCTCGAGCGAGGTGTCGCGATCGTCCAGCCGGTCGGCCAGTTTCGACACGTAGATCGCGTGTTTAACCTGGTGTTTCGCTTCCTGGGCGAGGCTTCGCGGACGGTCGGTGTCGTACCGATTCTCCGTTAGTTCGGTTTCGGCCTGGTCCACCATCTGCGACGCCGCTGCGAATGACACAGGCGCCCACTTCTTTGCGCGCAGATCATCCGCTTCTTCCAGCAGGTCTCGCGTTTCGTTCAGGTAGTTGGCCTTGATGGCCGTGAGTTCGGCCTCGCGAAAGAGCGCTTCGGCCTTCCCGGCGTTGCGCGTTGCGGAGTTTTCTCTGCCCCGCTCCAGGCTCGTAGTAGCCTCGGCGAGGGTTTCCTCGGCATCCTGCCAGGTGTTGCTGCTATGCGTTGCGGCCTCGGCACTTTCGGCGTCGTCCCGCGCCTGCAGCGTGGACGCAAAACGCTCGCGCGCGGCGGCGGCTGCGGTAGCCGCCGTAGCGAAGCTCTCGGTCGATTTTGCGAGCGAACGGGTGATGGAATCGATACTGCCGCCTGCGCGGAACGTCTGCTCCGCCTTGCGGTAGTGTTCCGAACCGGCGCTGTAGCTCAGCGGAGCCCAGATGTTGGCGCTGACGGCGTTGGCGGCGGTCAGCGCATTGTTGGCCTCAATAAACAGGGGTTCACGGAGTTCCTCTACGGACGTGTCGGCGTGCGCGGCGGATCCGGCAAGCACGAACAACAGGGCGAGTAGCGGTCCACGGCAACCTTTAATCAGAACTGGGTTCATTGCGCATCCTGATACGGTGATAAGTCGTCGACGGTACCCTACTGCGGCGGCGTGGCGTGCTCAAGGGTTCGATGCATCGTATTTGTAACGTCGGCCTGGCGAGGGCGGCTGACAGGCTATCGAGCTTGAATCTATACTCTATCGAACGACTACAGAGCGCAGGTATATGGACTTTACGATCGTCGTCATTGTTGTTTTTGCCGTAGCCACGTTGCTGGCCGGGGCGAAGATGGTTCCGCAGGGATACCACTGGACCGTGGAGCGGCTGGGCAAGTACACGCGAACGCTCGAACCGGGGCTGGGACTGATCATTCCCTATTTCGAGCGGGTTGGCCGTAAACAGAACATGATGGAACAGGTTCTGGACATTCATGCCCAGGAAGTGATCACAAACGACAATGCAACCGTCGTTACCGATGCCGTGTGCTTCTTTCAGGTATTCAACGCGGTACAGGCCTCCTACGAGGTGAACGATCTGGAACGGGCACTGCAGGCGCTGGTAATGACCAACATTCGTGCGGTGATTGGCTCGATGGCGCTGGACGAAACCTTGTCGCAGCGGGATCTGATCAACCAACGGGTGCTCGAGAAGGTCGACGAGGCGACGCAACCCTGGGGCTTGAAGGTGACCCGCATCGAGATCAAGGACGTTACGCCGCCACAGGATCTGGTGGAGGCAATGGCCAAACAGATGAAGGCCGAACGCGAGAAACGCGCGACCATTCTGGAAGCCGAAGGCTATCGCGAGTCGGAAATCGCGCGGGCTCAAGGCGAGAAGCAGGCGGCGATTCTGGACGCGGAAGGGCGTCGAGAGGCGGCGTTTCGGGACGCGGAAGCGCGGGAGCGTTTGGCGGAGGCCGAAGCCAACGCGACACGGATGGTATCCGAAGCCATCCGGGCCGGGGACAGGCAGGCGATCAACTACTTCATCGCGCAGAAATACACGGAAGCGGTGCAGGCCGTGGGCGCGGCCAACAATTCCAAAGTGGTGCTGATGCCGTTTGAAGCCGGCAGTCTGCTCGGCTCCATAGAAGGCATACGTGAAGTGCTGAGCACGGAGCGCGGCGCATGACGTTTACCCAACTGCATATGTGGCTGTCGCTCGGTTTCATCCTGATACTGATCGAGCTTCTGGGCTTTACCGGATTTCTGATTGGTGCCGGGGTTGCGGCCTGGGCGGTAGCCTTTCTCGTATGGATCGGCGTGATCGAATCGTTGCGCGCATCCGTGGGTCTCTACGCGGTGTTATCGGTGGTGCTCACCTGGGCGTGCATCCGCTATCTGCGTACGTACTTTCACGCCACGGATCGGGCTGGCGGGGAGCTACACAATCGAGCCCGACGGCAGGTGGGTAAATCCTTCGTTCTCGATCACGCGGTGGGCGATGACGCTGTACCGCATTTCATTGGCGACACGCGCTGGCGCGTGCGCAGTACGGGAGCGGTTTTGGAACCCGGTACGCGCGTAAAAGTAGACGGAACGGAAGATGGTATACTGATCGTCGTGCCCGCCGGCGCCGCCTGAGGCGATCTCCCGGTAACGCTCGATCCTGGCGGAATGCCGTTATCCCTTCCGCTTTCGTTTCAGAATCTTCCGTGCCTGTTTAGCCCACTTCTGCCGTTCCGCTGCACCATCGAACTGCAATAGTTCATCGAGCCACGCAGCATCGGAACGCTTCAACGCCGCGAGCTGTTCCAGTTTGTAAATGCCGAGGGTGTTCAAGCGCCGCTGTTTACGCTTGCCGATCCCTTTGATCCGCGTGAGATTATCCGGAGCGTCCGGACGTGGTATCAGATTGCTGGGAATGGGAACCGACGCTTCCTCCGCAACTGCTGTTTCGTCGCGTGCGGTCAACTCGGATTGCAGCTGTTCGGCCTGTTCGTGCAGCGACTCGATCTGCTGATCCTTTTCCGTCAGCTCGCGGTTGAGGGTGTGCTCGTTGTTGCGCAACGCCTGCAGCTCCCGGTTGAGTTCGCCGTGGTCGCTGCGGACCCTGTCGAGCTCCGTGCGAGCGTTCTGATGGCGTCGTTTCTCGTTGTCGTAGGTACGCAGCAGTTCCTCGGTGTCGGCTTGGGCCGAGGCGAGCGCGGTTTCGAGCTCAGTGAGCTTCTCCGCCTGAACGGCCGCAGCCGATTCGTTCTCGTCCACACGTTTCGTTAGTGCTTCGCTGCGACCGGTAAGCTCAGCTACTTTCAGGTTAGCGTCGTTCAGGCGGCGTGACTGTTCGGCGAGCTGAGTCGCCTGTTCGCTGTTGTGGTTGCGCAGCCGTTCGAGCTCTGCGGCGTGCGTGGTGGCGTCGTTGGTTGCCGACTGCAATGCCTCCCGCGCCTCGCGTAACTCCTGCTGCAACTGCTCGATTGCTGCATTGCGCTCGGTGAGCGTTCGGTCGAGGCGGTCGGAACGTTCAGCTGCTTCGTCCCGCGTGCGGTTGAGGTCGCCTTCGCGTTGGCGCGCGGTGAGTTCTGCATCGCGCAGCCGTTGCGTTAGAGACTGTACGTCGTTCGTCAGCGATTCGAGGCGATCGGATTGCTGGGCCAATCGCGACGCCATCGCGGCGGCCTGTTCTTCAGCTTGATCGCGCTCCTTTGCGAGTGCATCTGAACGTTCGCGAACCAACTCGTTGGCCGCATCCAACGCGCGCCGCGTCCGCTCCAGCTGAAGCTCCTGGGAGCTATTGCCTTGTGCCTGCTGCCTGGCCGCCTGCTGCAGCTGCGTTACTTTCTGCTGCGTTGCCGATAGCGTCTGCTGCAATTGAGGCACGCGGCTCGCCGCGGCGGCTAGGCGTTCGTTGCGCTCCTGCTGTGCGTTCAGTTCTTCCTGCAGCCGGTGCAGGTCGGACTGCGCGTCGGAACGCTGCTGCTGGTTGTCGTCGCGCTCGCTCACCAGGCGCTGAATCTGGGCGTCGCGTTGGCGTACCGTGTTCTCGAACGTGGGCATCCGCGTGCGTACATCGCGCAGCTCCCGCAGCAGTTCGGCCTTCTCCGCGGCGACGCGATCGGCGCGGGATGTGGCTTCGTCGCGGGCCGCCTCGGCCGCCAACGCAGCGCTTTTCAGAATCTTCCGGTCCGAGTCCCACTGCGTTCTCGCGCGTTCGAGCGCGGTCTTCTGAGTCTTGATGGTGGCATTCTCGTTGGCGAGGCGCTGCCGTTCGCGGTTGAGCGTCGCGATCTCTTCCTTCAGCGCGTCCGCCTCGTCGTTTGATTCGGCGGGTCCGGGTTGGTCGGCTGGAGACGCGCCGGCTTCCAATTCGGCAATGCGCTGCGTCAGAGTCTCGATCCGGGCGTTCGCTTCAGCCAGGCGGGGAACGGCGTCGCGTGACTCCGCGGATGGGATTCGGCCCGACGCGGTGGCCGCCCTGGTCAGACGCTCGTTTTCTTCGCGTTGGGTCGCGAGGTCGCGCTCCAGTGCGTCGGCTTGCTGGTCCTTCTCGCGCAGGGCTTCAGACAGCTGGTTTACCTCGTCCTGCAGAATGCTGATTTCGGTTTCTAGTTTCTGTTTGAGGAACGTGGCTTCTGCCGTTTCCTGCTCGCGCTGCTTGAGTTTTGCGTCGCGGGCCGTCAACAGCCCTTGAATCTCGGTCTGTTTCTCGATAGCGGACGCGAGATCGCTGCGACTGGTCTTCAAGCGGGAATCGCGATCGTCGATCTCCGTCGCTAGCTGCGCCAGTTTGTGGTCGCGCGACAGCAGATCGTTCTCGAGTTCGCCCTCGCGCCAGCGTGCCCGGAGGCCACGCGTCAACCACCCGACCAGCACGCCAACCAGCATCGCAAGGAGCAGATAAAGAAAGACCTTGCCCATCAAGTAAGTCATGAAGCCGCGCTCCGTACGGTTATTTCGATTCGTCGGTTCTGCCGTCTGCCCTCGACGGTGTTGTTGTCTGCGATCGGACTGGTCTCGCCATAACCGGTCACGTCAATCAGATGGTCCGGCGTGCCCTGTTCGATCAGGTAGCGGCGCACCGCGTTGGCTCGCGCCTCACTCAGCCGCATGTTGGAGTCGGCGTCACCTTCGTTGTCGGTGTGACCTGCAATCTCCACCTGAAAACCGCACTCCCCAATGACTTCAGCGATGCGCAGCAGAAGCGACTCGTTGTCGGCGTCCAGATCCAGCAGTGCGCTGGCGCTGTGGAATTTGATTGTTGCCGCACTCAGCATTTCGTTGAAGAGCGCCTGGCAGCCCGCAGCGTCGGCTGCGGGTGCATCGATGTCGACGATCAGATCGCGACCGTCGAGATTGGCGCCGCCGAGTCGCTCTTCTAAGCGCAGCGCGTGGGCGAAATCTTCGTGCGCGCCGCGCAGTTCGAGGGTGCGCGGCGTGATGTGCAGCCGGCCGCGGTCGAGATCGAGCAGCGATTCCATGCCCAGCATCACCACATCCGCAAATTCCTCACCGGCTGGCGCCACGTTGGGTGCCACCAGCAGTTGATCGTCGAACTCGGCATCCGGAAAAAGCTGGCGGGCGGTATCGAGAATGGTGCGCCTACTTTCCTCCGAATCGACCTGCCCACGAAGGCTGCCTGTTTCGGACGACTCCAACGTCAGCGTCAACATGGTGGGTTGACGCGGCGTCGTCGTCGGGGGCGCGCCGATCCTCAGTTCGTCGACCACGTCGGTTACACCCCGCAGCTGCGCAAGGCGCTTCAGCAGGCGTACTTTGCCGGGTCTGTCGGGTACGCGACCGCTAACGAGCAGTCGCTGGCCGTCGGCGGATACCAGTACGTCGTCGTGCGCGAGCGTGCGCGCCACGTCGCGCGCTCGTAACGTCAGGTCGGCCTGTATCGAAGGAATCCGGTCGCGCACCGCCATCACCCAAATCGTGGCAACAGCGAGCAGCCCTATCCCCCAGATAGTCAGCGGTCTCAACTCAAGATCCCCCAGCCCGCCGTGTTTTTCTGTATGGGCGGGTAATCGATTCGTCCTGTGGATATCCTCCCACTTTTCTCAGCGGCGCGCTAGATGCAAAGAAAACTGCCGATGTAATGGTTGTCAATTTTTCGTAACACGGGCAACGGGAGCTATGGCCGGGGTCGAGCGGCGTTTTGACTCGTTAGAACCGGGCGGCTAGTCTCCCGGCCATCGGTAACAGAAGTACGATAATCGAGGAGATCACCTATGCGGGCAGTGTTGATATTGCTGCTGGTCGTCGGCGGTTGCGCGACGGATTTCGGTGCGGACAGGCAGCCCAATCCGCCGGTTCGCCACGACGGTCAGCCGTTCCTTCAAACGGCGCTGATCGCCGTTAGTCTGGAATCGGACCTGCGCGATGCGAACGTTTCCCAGGCCAACATCGTCGAGGCCTTCGGCCGGTATCTCGAGCAGGCGAACCTGATCAAAAGGGCCATCTACCGCGTTGGTACCGGTGAGGAAGCCGATGCCACCATCGAACTGTTCCTGTCGGGTAACCGCAGTGAGTACGTGGGAGAAAATGCGAGCAAAGGAGCGCTTGTGGTGGCTACGCTCGGGGCGGGCGCGCTGCTGGTGAAATACCATGAGGGGCTGGAACTGACCGCGCACGTGAAGCTCATGCACGGCGACTTCCAGCAGACCGAGGTGGTCTACGAAACGTACGATTTTCGCAGCAACAACACGTCGTTGCGCGCCGATCGGGAGCGTTGGTTGCGTGATTCGTCTGAGCATTTCGCGAGCCTGCTGGCGCGCCGCGCGGAGGGCCTGCTGCGCCGGCATGCCACGGAATCCTGAACCTCCGGAGATCATCGATGCGCCCAACCCATAGCCCGTGCCTATGACTGGCACGACGACCCCGCTCGAGGAACTCACGTCGACGGTCGATTACGGCGACTTGAAGCACTTGCCCGTGTGGCCGGACGTCCGCCAAGACTGTGTGGTGGATGGCGTGCGTGCGGCGATCGAGCGTGCTGACGCGGCGTTTGCGGCGCTCGAGGCGGACGCGAAAAGCGCCGATGAGGTGTCCTGGGACGGGCTGATGCTGGCGCTCGAGCGGATCGAGCGCGGGCTCGCGGAGCCGGTGGCTCGGATAGCGCATCTGTTGTCCGTGGATTTCTCTGATGCGCTCAATGATGCGTACGAGGTCGTGCGAGGCGACCATGTGGTGCTGGCCACGCGCATGGCGCAGAGCAGGCCGCTCTATGACGCACTGGGCCGCCTGGCTCAACAAAAGTCGCTGAATGAAACCCAGCGCAGGATCGTGAACGAAAATCGTAAGGCCATGGAGCATAGCGGCGTGCACCTGGATGCGATCGCACGCGCGAAGTTTCTGCAAATTCAGGAGCGGTTGTCTGAATTGGGGCAGCAGTTTGCGAAAAATCTGACGCTGGCTCAGCGCAATGGCCGCGTGTACGTCACGGATGCGAGCGAGCTCGATGGCGTACCGCAGCCTGTGGTCGACGCCGCCGCTGCACTCGCCGAGGCGGACGGCGGGACGGGTCCGGGTGAGGGGCCGTGGCACTTTCAGGTAACGGGCACCAACTATCAGGCCATCCTGGAGAATGCGCAGCACCGCGGCTTGCGGGAGCGCATGTACCGCGCGTTTGCGGCACAGGGAACGGAGGCGGATACCGACAACAGAGACGTTGTCGTGGAGATTCTGCAGTTGCGTCAGGCAAAGGCGGACCTGCTCGGATTCGAGCATTACGCCGCGCTCAGTCTCAACGACAAGATGGCCGGCGCACCGGCCGCCGTCTGGAAGCTGATCGACCAGCTGGAGAACGCAGCCCGCCCGCCCGCCGAGCGCGAACTGCGGGAGCTCGAAGCCTTTGTGGCCGAAGCGGGCGACACGCTGGCTGATGGCCTCCAGCCCTGGGATGTCGCCTTTTACTCGGAGCGCATGAAAAGTGCCCGGTTCGGGTTCGACGCGGAGCGGGTGCGTGACTACTTCCAGGTGGAGCACGTTCTGGGCAAGTTGTTCGAATTGATGCGGGAACTCTACGATCTGGAGTTCAAAGCCGTTCCCTCAGGTGACGTACCAGGCTGGGACCCGGCCGTTACCTTCTATGAAGTGGCGGAACGCGGCCAGACCATAGCCGGGTTTTACATGGATCTCTACGAGCGCCCGGGCCGCAAACGTCCTGGTGCCTGGATGAATTCCGTCGTGGATCGCAGCCGCGTGCTTGCGGCGGACGGCGCGACGAGTTCACTCCCGGTTGCGCTGTTCGTAATGAACGCGCGACCACCGGCAGCGGGCCGTCCGGCGACGTTTTCACTGGACGAGGTACGCACGCTGTTCCACGAATTCGGCCATGCGCTGCAGCACATGCTCACCCGCGTGCACGAAGGCGGCGCCAGCGGCATGAACCTGGTGGAGTGGGACACCGTCGAGCTGCCGAGCCAGTTCAACGAGAACTGGATCTACCAGCCCGGGTTTCTGAAGGACGTATCGGCGCACGTGGATGACGGCTCCCGGCTGGAAGACGAGGTGGTGAGTAACATTCTGGCGAGTCGTAACTTCATGGCGGCCAACGCGACGCTTCGGCAATTGCAGTTTGCGAAGGCCGACATGCGTATTCACGAAGAGTGTGGCCATGATGCGGCGTCGCCGTCACCGTTCGATGTGGAGGCGCAGGTGGTTGACGAAACCGTCGTCACACCCACCGTGTCCGGCTACCCGAAACTGCCCGCGTTCGGCCATCTGTTTGCCGGAGGCTACGCGGCGGGGTATTACTCGTACAAGTGGGCCGAGGTGATGGCCGCAGACGCGTTCGCGGCGTTCGAGGAAGCGGGTCTGGACGATACCGATGCGCTTCGGGATGTGGCTCGCCGGTTCCGCGAAACGGTGCTCGCGGACGGCGGCAGCCGACCGTCGGCGGAAACGTATCGTGCGTTCCGAGGGCGTGATGCAACCATCGACGCGCTGCTGCGTTCGCAGGGGCTCGCAGCCTGAGTCTCGTTCAGTCGGTGGACAATCCCTTGTCAGCAAGAAAGTCCGGGTTGAACAGGCGCGACTGATACTTTGCGCCGCTGTCGCAAAGCATCGTCACAATGGTGTGGCCCGGCCCGAGGCGGCGCGCGATCTCGGTGGCTGCGCAGAGGTTGATCCCGGTGGACGAGCCGAAAAACCAGCCGTCCTCGCGCAGCATTCGATACACCATGCGCACCATCTGGTGATCGTCGATCTGCACGGCGTCGTCTATCGTCACACCCGCAAGATTGTCAGTTACCCGGCTGTTGCCAATGCCCTCGGTGATCGAGGGTCCCGGCGTCATCACAGCTTCGCCTGTGGTGATCCAGTTGTAGAGTGCGCTGCCGTGCGGATCGGCGAGCACGATCTGAACACGGTCGTCCTGAGCTTTCAGGTAGCGGCTTACGCCGGCCAGCGTGCCGCCGGTGCCGACGGCGCATGTGAATGCGTCGATTCTGCCGCCGGTTTGTGCCCAGATCTCGGGGGCGGTGGATTCCTCGTGCGCGCGCCGGTTGGCCGTGTTGTCGAATTGATTTGCCCAGACGGCACCGGGTAATTCGTCCGCCAGCCGACCGGCCTGCTTCTGATAGTTGTTGTCGTCGGCGTATGGAACGGCTGGCACGAGGCGAACGTCGGCACCCAGCGTACGCAGCAGTTCTGTTTTTTCGGGACTCTGGTTGTCCGGCATATAGATGATGCATCCATAGCCGGACGCGTTGCACACGTGGGCCAAGCCGATGCCGGTGTTGCCGGCGGTTCCCTCCACGACGGTGCCCCCCGGCTGCAGTGCGCCGGACGCTTCGTGGTCGCGTACGATCCACAATGCGGCGCGATCTTTCACAGAGCCGCCGGGATTCATGAACTCCGCTTTGCCGAGGATCTCGCAACCCGTTTCTTCGCTGAGTGAGCGAATTCGGATCAACGGCGTACCGCCTACGCTGCCGGCGAAGCCGTCGCGCATTGTCAACGTGCCCGTCAATGTCCAACCCCGTGTGTTTTCCGCATTCTAGCGTGCATCGCCGCACGCTGTTCACCATCGGCGGGGTCATCCGCGGTCCGGGCTTTCGGCGGAGGGCAATCAGGCCCTAACAGGTTGTTGAAAAACTCCGCGAACGCGGAGTTTTTCGGGCTCTCGGCCGTCCCTGGCCGGTGAGCCCTTCCATTTTTCAAACACTTGCGTGTTCGAAAAATGCCGGTGGGTCCCTCCACCAGACTAGCAGGCTGTTTTTCAACAGCCTGCTAAGATGCCGGCCTGTCATTCAGTGCATCTAGCAGCACGGAGTAAGGTACGCATGGTGGAACGGCCGAGGACAGCGAAGGTAGCCGGGCAACCGGCTGATCTCTTGGACGCGGCGGTGGAGGCGCTGCTGACGCGCGCTCGCCGGGAAGTAGACGAGGGCCTCTTGCCCTCGGTTCAGATCGCGCTGGCGCACGAGGGTCAGATCGTGCTCCAGCAGAGCTACGGTGCAGCGGACAATCAGTCGTTATGCTGCATTTTCTCGGCGACCAAGGCGGTGACATCCGCTGCGGCCTGGTTGCTGATACAGGACGGCCGCCTGTCGCTTGACGAGCGGGTAGGGGAGCGGATTCCCGAGTTTGCAAGCCATGGCAAGGACGCGGTGCAGGTGCACCATCTTCTCACCCATTCTGCGGGCTTTCCGCACGCGCCCTTTCGCCCGCTGGACTGGGAGGACACCGCCGTTCGCCGCGAGCGGTACCGCCAGTGGCGCCTCGATTGGCCGCCGGGATCCCGGTTCGAGTATCACCCGTCGTCGTCGATGTGGGTTGTTGCAGAGCTGATCGAGCGCGCGTCGGGACTGTCGTTTCACGAGTTTGTCCGCACACGGGTGATCGAACCGCTCGGTCTGTCGAACTTTTTCGTCGGTTTGCCGGCGGCACAGCAACACCGCGTTCTGCCGTTACAACACGTGGGCGATGCGCTCACGTCGACCGACTACGAACGGCTGGGCATTCCGGAGCCGCCTGCTACCGAGGTAACCGAAGAAGCGATCCTCAACTTCAACAAGCCGGAGGTGCAGGCGGTGGGTGTGCCCGGGGGCGGGGGTTTCGCCAATGCCGCCGACCTGGCGCTGTTCTATCAGGGCCTGCTGCATGGAGGGCGGCACGGCGGGGAGCGAATCTGGCAGCCGACTATGCTCGAGCGCGCGCGCAGCGTGCGCTACCCGGAACACCGGGATCCGCTGTTCGGCACCCTAGCCAACCGCGGTCTTGGCATTGTGATCGCCGGGGATGATCAACGCAGCTACCGGGGATTCGGCAAAACCAATTCCGCACTGGCGTTCGGTCACAACGGCGCCGGGGGCCAGCTGGCGTGGGCGGATCCGGCGACCGGGTTGTCGCTTGCGTATCTAACGCCGGGTCACGACCGTAACGCCATACGCCAGGCTCGACGTGGGGTGGCGCTCGGTAGCCTAGCGGCGGTTTGCGTCGCGGCCTGATGCTGCGCCGCACCCTGACACGCCTGGTGGCCTGCGCGGCAATCGCCGTCTGCCCGGCGGGTGCCGCGGAGTGGCACCGTCAGGTGACCGAGGCGATGGGAACCCGAATCGAAGCGGAGGTTTGGCATGCCGACCCACGCGTCGCGCGCACGGCGCTGGAGCTCGTAAGCGCTGAGATGGCGCGCGTGGAACGAACATTCAGCCCGCATCTGCCTGACAGCGAATTGTCAGTGCTGAATCGGCTTAGTTACCCGGGCCCTGTGAAAGTGAGCGACGAGATGCGGGCGCTGCTGAGCGCAAGTCGTAAGGTGGCCGAGTTGACCGGCGGTGCGTTCGACATCACCTATGCGTCGGCCGGTCACCTTTACGACTATCGTGCGGGCAAGCGCCCGGCGGCGGCGCAGCTCGAACGCGCCCGCGATGCGATCGACTATCGCCACGTGAAACTGGATGGCTCGCAGGTATCGTTCGCTCGGGCCGGGGTGACGATCGATCTGGGTGGCATTGCGAAGGGTCACGCGGTCGACCGCTCGATCGAACGGCTGCGCTCGATCGGAATTCGGCACGCGATGGTTGCCGCTGGCGGTGACAGCCGACTGCTGGGCGATCGCCGTGGAGAGCCCTGGACGGTGGCTGTCCGTCATCCACGCCGGCAAGGCGAGGTAGCGGCCATCCTGCCTCTGTTCGACACGGCGATATCGACGTCCGGTGACTACGAACGCTTTTTCGAGGAGGACGGCGAGCGCGTTCACCACATCCTCGATCCTGCGACCGGTCGTTCTGCAAACGGGGTGCAGAGCGTGACCATTCTGGGGCCTGCAACTACCTTTACGGACGCGTTGAGCACCAGCGTATTTGTGTTGGGGCTCGAACGGGGCATGGCGCTCGTGGACGGACTCGAGGGCATCGACGCGATCCTGGTCGATGCGGCGGGTCGGCTGCATTTTTCCAACGATCTGGCTCAACTCGACGATTGATATTCGTCGCATTTCCGGGCGATCCGGCGTCAGCCGGGACCAAACTGTGACTCCTCACACGACAGCGTTCGGCGAATCTCCGTAACGTTCGCAACAAGCGTGTCGATGGCCAAGGGAAGGGGTTTCTATTCCGCGACACACCGCATTGCGGATGGCGCTGTTGGTGCACCCAGAGTACTCAAAGCACCGAGCAGTCGGCGGCATCCGACAATGAGTCGATACGTTGCAGGACGCAGCGCGATCGACACCGACGCACGGATAGCGGCGGAAAATTGCAGCATGGAGCTCGCAGGCGTAGGTGCCGGTGGTTCGAGAGATGACACCGAAGGGAACTCGGACTTGCCATGACGGCAGGTTGGTGGAATGCCGAAGGAATAACGAACGGCAAGCAGTATCCACCGGGTCTTTCGACGGCAGCTACTGCTATTATTTTGCTAACATCGAGCTCGGGTCGAACGCCTCGTTCGGCACCGGGTGGAGTGGAGAGCTCTCGTATGGTCCGTATGTCGCGCGTCTTTCTTCTTGTGCTCGGTCTTCTGCTTGCCTCCTCGGGCAGCAGTAAATCACTGGAGATTCCGGCTCCGGACTTTACGCTGAAGGCACTTTCCGGTGACAACCTGCGCCTTGCCGAGTTGCGCGGTCAGGTTGTGCTGATCAATTTCTGGGCAACCTGGTGCGGTCCCTGCCGCCAGGAACTTCCGGTGCTCGAGACCCTGCACCGCCGTTACGAAGACGCTGGATTCACGGTACTGGGCGTGAACGTAGAAGGCGAAGCGGAACCGGCGCAAGCGCTGGCATCGGGCGTGAGTTTTCCGATGCTGATCGACGCGGGACAGGAAGTGAGCAAACTTTACGATTTGAAGGCGATGCCAAGCACCTTTGTGGTTGACCGCGACGGGGTGGTGCGTTATGTACATCGCGGCTACAAGCCCGGCGACGAAGCCAAATATGTCGAGGTGGTGAAGACCCTGATTCGCGAGTAGCGATCACGGACGCGCTCGGATCGCGTTCTTGACCGCTACTAGGGATCGACCCGGCAGTAACTTTCATATGCGCGGAATGCTATGCCACGGACAGCTCTGAGTTTTCTGATCCTCACCGGCCTGGTCATCTGCCTGTTGGCAGCGGACGCGCGGGCCGAAACGCTCGACGGCGACGTAGAGGAGGTGAAGAAATCGCTGCTGGAGCTGAAGCGCGATCTCGCGGTGCTCGAAGAGGACCTGCTGTATCCGGCGAGTTCCCAGGTGGCCATCTACCTGTCCATGGATCTGAGTGACTTCTTTGAACTGGATGCCGTATCCCTGCGTTTGAATGGCAAGGAAGTTCACCACGCCCTCTATACCGAATCGCAGGTGCAGGCGCTGTACCGCGGCGCGATTCAGAAGCTGTTCGTGGGTAATGTGCGCCAGGGCGAGAACCGTCTGACCGCATTTTTCTACGGCAAGGGACCGAGCGGCCGCGACTACAAGCGCGCTGCGACCGTCAGTTTCACCAAATCGTTCGAGCCCACCTACATCGAACTGGCGATTATCGATTCGATGCAGAAGTACCAGCCGGAGTTCCGCGCGCTGGTATCCCGCTGAGACGGCACGATGAAAGCCTGGCTCTGCGAGTGGATCCTGAGTTGTGTGGTGCTCGCACCCGGCGCCAAGCCGCTGGACGATCTGACCTATGGCACCGTGCTGTTCTCGTACTTTCGGCAGGACTACGAGCAGGCGCTGCTGGACGTGATGATTGCGGAGTCGCAGAACCGCCGGGGTGAAGACGTTGTGCGCTTCGACCTTGCGAAGGGGAGTTTTGCGTTCAGCGACCGAATGTTCACGTTCGCCGAAGCAACCTTTGCGGAGGTCGATGCGGCCGAGCTGACACCGCTGGACCGGATGCGCCTCGCCTTTCACCTTGCTCGGGAGGATCACCGTCGCGGCAACTGGAACCGGCTTGAGGAGCGGCTCGCGGATCTGCGGGCGGCACACGCGGCGCACGGCGCAGGGGTGACGCATCCTTTCGTGCACTTCATGGACGCCGAAGCAGCCATCGCGGCGGGCGATGGGCCGCGGGCGTTGGCGGCCACGGGCCGCATTCCGCTGGGCGATCCGCTGCGGGCGTATGCGCTTTTCAACCTTGGCGTATGGCATCGAGACGCCGGCCGCAGCGCAGAAGCGGTGGCCGCATTCGGCGAGCTGTCGGCGCTCACCGCGAACGATAACGAATCGCGTGATCTCAGCCAGCGCGCGAAGCTTGCGCTGGCGTTGTTGACGCGCGACGCGGGCGAATCCCAGGACGCGCGCAGCGTGGTGGGTTCCCTCCCTGCGGAAGGGCGTTACCGGGACCCGGCGCTTGCCGCATACGGCAGTCTGGCGATGGCCGACGAGGACTACGAGCTGGCGGGCCGCATCTGGAAAACACTGAGCGGTTCTCCGGGCTGGAATGCGAGCATTGCGATCGCAACGCTCGGTTTGCCGGTAACGCTGGAAGAGCTGGACGCCACGTCAGCGGCGTTGGCCGAGTTTCAGGCGGCCGAACGCCGGTTCGAGGCGCGTCGCTCCGAGTTGTCTGAACTAATTGATCGGGCACGCGAACCGGAGGAGATGCGGCAGCTGCTCGAAACCTTTCTGCATCTGGCCCGCCCGCACGCGCAGACCGTTGACGCATCGTTGGGCGGTGGCGCCTTCTGGCGCGATACGTTCGGCGCCGCTCGCTGGCAACGGTTTCTTGCAGCCGAGCAGGTGCACGAGCTCTTTCTGGAATGGGGCGAGCTTGCGCAGATGACCCGCTGGGTCGACGCGCTTCCGGAGCGTGTCGACGTACTGCGCGAAGTATCCGTCGAGCAGCGACGACGCACCCAGGTGGCCCGCCGGATGCTCAAGGACGATGCGCTGCTTGGGCGGCGCGAAACGCTGCACGGCGAGGTTGTTGCGTTGCGCGGTAGGCTCGCGTCGGTCGAGTCTATGGAGTCGCTTCCCAATTCAGAGTGGATGCGGGCGCTCGCAACGTCGGATGAGCTCGTGCTGCTGGACCGCCTGAACGCGATGCACGATGCGGGCGAACAAACGGCAATCAACGAACGGCGGCGCTGGCTCGACCGCGTCGAGCGGCTGCAGAATCGTGTGTTCTGGGACATTGCCGACTCACGGCACGCGCGTCTGTGGAACGTCCGCAAAGCGCTCGCTTCGGCGGAACGGGAGCTTGCCGACATCGATACACGAATTGCCCGGCTGCAGAACGCTGAAGCGGCATTCGCGCGCGGTGTCGCGGCGGACTTTGCCGCATTCGAGGCGCGTGCGAACGTGGTGGAACAACAGCTCGCAGGCGCAATGCGTAGTCGCGAGGCGCGGCTGGGACAGGCGCTGCTGGCGGCAGCGGAACGCGAAGGCGAGCAGCTCGCAAACTATCTGCTGCTGACGCGGATCGCCATTGCGCGTGCGACCGATGCGCTCGCAATGCCGCAGGGTGAGTCGTAATGGACGCATCCGTGCGCCGTTCGATATCGCGCTGGTGGGCGGGTGCGGCATTTACCGTAGTGCTAACGGGCTGTGCCGGTACCGGATCGGAATCGGCGTTGGATGAACCCGCGGAGCCTACGATCGATTCGATCGTGTCCGTACTGCCGCCGCTCGAACTAAGAGCACCGCTCGAGGTGCCGACGCGCGACGAAGTGATTGCAGCGTACGATCGCGTGGTAGACGCGCTGCCGGATGAGGGTGCCCGTGTGGGCGTGCAACGCCGGCTTGCGGAGTTGGCGATGGACGTGGGCGAAGACGACGATGCCGACGGTAGAGCCAATCCTTATGCGGAAGCGATTGCCCGCTACACGGCGCTGCTGGATGTCGTCCCCGAAAGCGACCGCGCCGAGGTGCTGTATCAGCTGGCCAGGGCCCACGACGTGTCAGCGCAACCGGTTATGGCGGCGCGGTATCTCGACCGCCTGATCCGGGAACATCCGGACAGCTCACACGCAATCGAGGCGCACTTTCGACGTGCCGAGATTGCGTTCTCCGCGGAAGACTATGCCCTTGCGGCAACACACTACGGGCCGGTAGCGGCCGCGGGAAAGGACGTTGCGTACTGGCGCAACGCCGCTTACATGCTGGGCTGGTCGGAGTTCAAGTCGTTCGAATTCGAGCGTGCACTGCCGAGTTTCTACCAGGTGCTCGACGACCTGACCGCGTTTACGCCGGTCGAGGAACTCCCTTCCACCGAGGAAGAAATGCTGCGCGACACGATGCGCGTTACCGCACTCACGCTCGGTTACCTGGACGGTCCGGACACGCTCGCCACTACGATGACCGAGTATGCGGACGCGGTGTGGCGATACCCGTTGTTCGAGTACGTGGCCGAAGACCACGTCGCGAAGGAACGCTATCAGGATGCGGCGGCAACCTGGCGTACGTTCATTGAAGGCGCGCCGCTCGACGCCCGTGCACCGGCAGCGCACGAGCGCATGATTCAAACGCTGCTCGACGGTGATTTTCCAACCCTGGTTGAACCGCTGAAAGCGGAGTTCGTGAAGAATTACGGTCGGACGAGCGCCTTCTGGGCACACCACGACGACGCCGTGCGAAGTACGTACGCCCAGACGTTGCTGATGTACCTGGAGGAAACCTCGAGGGCATTGCACGCGAAAGCCCAGGCGTACGACGCAGACGACCCTGGACGCCGGGATGCTTTCAATGCGGCTGCGGAGGTTTACAACGAACTGATCGATACAGACCCCGGCTCGTACAAGAACGCGGAACACCTGTTTCTGCTGGGTGATGTGTATACCGAAGCGGAACGCTTCGACGATGCCGCGGACGCGTACACGCAGGTGCTCGAGGGCTATCCGAAGTATCCGAAGCTGGCGGAAGCGGGGTATGCGCTGGTTCTGGCGCGGCGCGAGCTCGTGACGCGTTCGTCTGAGGAAGATCGGGCATCACGTCAGCGTGAGCAGATCGATGCGCAGGTTGCGTTCGCGCAGCGATTCGTCAACGATCCCCGCTCACCGGCAACCCATACGGATGCAGCGAGCACGACCTTTGCGCTCGGCGAGTTTCTCGCCGCGACGGAGCTTGCGCGCCGTAGTCTTCGCGACTGGCCGCAGATGCCTGAGGATCTGCGGCGGACAAACCTGTTGATTGCCGGCCACGGCGCGTTCGAATTTGGAGACTACGTGGAGGCGGAGCGCGCCTACCATCAGCTGCTGCGCGAATCCCTGACGGGCGAGCAGCGCGACGAAGTCGAGGAGCGTCTGGTGGTTGCTGTGTATCGGCAGGGTGAGTTTGCCGAGGCCGCGGGGTCCGTGGACACCGCGGTGGGTCACTATATGCGGATTGCGGAGCTCGACCCCGACAGCGACGCGGCGGCGCGGGCACATTTCGATGCTGTGGCCATTCTGGAGACGGCGGGCCGGACGCCTGAAGCGAGTGCGCTCCTGCAAACGTTCCGCAGCCGGTACCCTAACCATGAACTGGGTCGCGACACGGACGTTCGTCTGGCAAACCTCTACGAGGGCGACGGTGACTGGGCGGCGGCCGCCCGTGAATACGAGCGCGTGGGGCGCACGCACGCCGACCCCGACGTACGCCGCCCTGCACTGTATCGGGCGGGCGAACTCTATCTGGAGACCGATGCGCCGGATGCGGCGGTGGCGGTCTTTGCAACGTACGTCGACAACTACCCGCAACCGCCGGACATCGCGCTGGAAGCCGTTCACCATCTGGACGAACTGCATGCGCGTCCGGATCAGTGGACGGAACGATCCCACTGGTTACGCCGGAAGATGACCCTGCGCGATGCAATGGGCGACGCGGCGTCGGAACGCGCGACCTATCTCGCCGCCGAGGCCGCGTTTGCGTTGGCAGAACATGAGCGGCAACGCTTCGCGTCGGTTGCGCTGGAACGCCCGCTGGCAAAAAGTCTTGAACGTAAGCAGCAAGCGCTGACGGCGGCCGCGGCGGCGTTCCAGAAAACGATGAGCTACGAAGTTGCAGATTTCGTAACGGCCGCGAACTTCAGGCTCGCGGATCTTTACGGTTCGCTCGCACGGGAGTTGCTCGAATCGGAGGCGCCGGCCAATCTCTCGGCGATGGAAGTTGAGCAGTACGAGATTCTGCTCGAAGAGCAAGCGTATCCGTTCGAAGAGCAGGCGATAGAACTGCACGAGATCAACCACCAGCGAAGTTGGGACGGTGTGTACGACGAATGGGTGGAGAAGAGTTTCGCCGAACTTGGGCGTCTGCTCCCGGCCCGCTACGGAAAACAGGAAACACAGGCTGCGTATGTGGACTCGATACACTGACATCGCCGTAGTCGCCTCACGCCCGTACCGCCTGTGCCTCCTGGTGGTTGCGGCGCTTTCGGCCGGCTGTGCCGGAATTGGTGGCGGAGTCGAAGGAGGTCAGGGTCAGCAGGATCGGGGTCAGAGTCCTGACTCTGACCCCACCGTGGAATCTGCCGTAGTCGAAGGGGGTCGGAGTCCCGACTCTGACCCCACCGTTGATCCCACCGAGCCAACCGATCGGGGTCAGAGTCTCGACTCTGACCCCAAGCGTTTGGCCGATCCCGAGGTGGATGTCGAAGCGGCGGTGCGATTTCGAGCCGGCGTGCGGGCGATGCAGGAGCAACGCTACGACGAGGCACGCAAGTTTTTCGACGCGGTGATCGACATGCAGCCGGAACTGGCCGGCCCATGGCTGAACATAGCGCGTCTCGAATTGCTCGCGTTCGACCTCGATGCGGCCAAGGTGGCCTACGAACGGGTGCTGGAACTGAAGACGCACGACTGTCACGCGTCCAACGGCTTGGGAATCATTGCCCGCAAACGCGGTCTGTTCCGGTACGCCGAGGAACATTACCGTCAGTGCGCGCCTGCGGACGGCGGATATGCTCACGCACAGATGAACCTCGGCATACTGTATGAGGTGTATCTCGGGCGGCTTCAGGAGGCGCTGATGGCATACGAGCGCTACCTGGAAGCCGCCGCAGAGCCTGACCCACAGGTGGAACGCTGGGTAGCTGATATTCAGCGGCGATTTGGAGGCTGACGGAATGGACGGTCAACGGATACTATGCGCCGCTGTGTCGCTGTTCGCGTTGTACGCGGGCGCCGTGTCTGCTGCGGAAGGGGACCGGATAGATCTGGATGAAACCGTGATCTCCGGCAACCAAGAATTGCCGAAAGTCCTGTATATCATGCCGTGGCAGGACGCATCGAGTAATCCCCAGATCGAGCTCGAATCGGGGTTTGACGAACTCGATGTCTTCAGGCGGCTGTATCCGCCGGCCTATCGCCGCGAAATGCGGTATCTGGACGCGCTCGAAGCGGGCCACTCCGGCGCAGCACAGCCCCCTCCGGACGAATAAGCCGGTTGAAACAGCCGGACGAATAACGGGACGAATTAGATGAGGAGCAACTGATGGACTTCTACACCACCGTGGTCGGATTTTTCCAGAACGGCGGACCGTTCATGATCCCGATCGCTCTGGTTCTGGCAGTTGGCGTTGCGATTGCGATCGAGCGGTTCATTTTCCTGACCAACCAGAAGCGCATCAACCGTGCGGATTTCAACCGCATTCTGCCGCTGCTGAAACAGCAACGCGCGCGCGAACTGGTCGACTTGGCCAACAAATCCAATTCGCCGATGGCGCGGATCATGCTCGACGGGATGAACCGCCGCCGGACGTCTAAGGATCGCCAGGACATCGAGTACGCGATGGAGGAAGGCCTGCTCGAAGTTCTGCCAGGCATTGAACGGCGCACGCCCTACCTCGCAACCTTCGCCAACATAGCCACGCTGTTGGGATTGCTCGGCACCATCATTGGCCTGATCGCGGCGTTTACCGCGGTTGCCAACGCCGATCCGGCCGAAAAGGCGACGCTGCTGTCGCAGAGTATCTCGATCGCGATGAACACCACGGCGTTCGGGTTGATGGTGGCCATCCCGCTGCTGCTGGTTCACTCCATGCTGCAGAGTAAAACGAGCGCGCTGGTGGAAAGCCTGGAAATTGCGGTAGTAAAGTTTCTGAACCTGATGGAAGGTGGCGCCGCCGGTGCGCAGGCCGCCGCCCCCGAGCCCCGAGGGCGGGCCGCGCAACACCCCGGTAAAGGGTCACCCCAGGGTTCGCCCGCTTAAGCTGCCCGTAGAGGATCGCGCACAATGGATCGCGTAGCCGCAAGACGCGCGCGCCACCGCGACGCCGCGGAGCTGGACGTAACGCCGTTCATGAATCTCATGATCGTGCTTGTGCCGGTGCTGCTGCTCACGCTCGTGTTTACACACACAACAGTGATCGACCTGAATTTTCCGTCGTCGTCCAGCGACAGCGAGTTCGACCCCGACCAGGTGCATCTGGAGGTGGTGATCACCGAAACCGGCATGGTGGTGGCCGACGGACGTGGCGGAACGATCAAAACCCTCCCACGCGATGGCGATGCGTACAACTTCGCCGATCTGTCGCTGGTAATGCAGGAGCTTAAGCGACGCATGCCCGAAAAACGCGACATAACGCTGTTGTTGGGACCGGACGTGGAATATCAGACGCTGGTAACAACGATGGATACGGTGCGCGCGTACCCCACCGTGCAGGCATTGGAGGTGGTTCAGGCGGAATTGTTTCCGGTGATATCCCTTGGTGATTCGCCGGTACCGGGCGACACTTCGGACACTCCTGCATTTTCTAGCACGGGATCGCCCATGGCGGGTCGGTCATGAGCGGCGTTCGACTCGCGCAGCGGCGCTCGCGTCAGCGGAAGCGCACCGCAGGGGGACGGCTCAATCTGGTGTCGCTGATGGACATCTTCACCATCCTCGTATTCTTTTTGATGGTCAATTCCTCCGAAGTCGAGGTGTTGGAAACCAGTTCCAAGATCAAATTGCCCGATTCCGTGTCCGAACAGCGCCCGGAGAACCGGCTGGTGATTACGGTCAGCGATGAAGACCTGGTGGTGCAGGGACGGGCGGTTGCAAAGGTGGCGAACGAAGCGCTGAACGATGAACCGATCATTGCCGGCCTGCATGCGGAACTCGAGCACCAGGCTGAACGGAAAGGCGAGGTGCCGGATCTGGGATTCGAGATCACGATCATGGGTGACCGGGCGCTTCCGTACTGGCTGCTGAAGAAAATCATGCTCACGTGTCAGGTGACGGACTTCAATCGCATCTCGCTGGCCGTGAACAGCGTGGACGGACCCAGCATCGATGACCTGCGCGCACTGCCCGGCGCCGGAGAACCGCTGCCGGGCATCGGTGCACCAGCGCTACCATCCGGCGGCGAATCCGCACCCGTGGCCGACACCGCCGGACTGGGTCGATGAACACCGTGCTCGTACCGATGCGCGTTGAGCTGCCCTGGGACGACGGCCGGGCCGATGCCCGTCGGTTTCGCCGCTGGCTCGTTAGCGTCGGTGTGCCGGTACTGATTCTGATCGTGCTGATCCCCTGGTTGCCGTTACCCGAGGTGGAACGCGAAGAGCTCGAAGAGCTGCCGCCCGAGCTCGCTCGCATTGTGCTCGAGAAAACCGAACCCGAAATTCCGCCGCCGCCGAAACCCAAGCCCAAGCCGGTGGATGAACAGCCGATTGCAATACCCCAGCCTGAAACGCCCGCGGAAGTGGTCCCCACGCCGGAACCGACGGTGGCTGATGCCCGGGAAAAAGCGGCCGTGTCCGGCCTGTTGGCCTTCAAAGATGCGTTCGCGGACATGCGCGAAGCCGTAGATATGGATGCGCTGAAAGATACGGCGGCGATTCGCCGAGGTGCCGGTGAGGCCGCTACGATCGACCGATCCATCGTGACCTCCGAGCGGGGTGCGCGCAGTGCCGGGGTCAACGTTACCGCTCAGTCTCAGGATATCGGCGGCGTTGCGCTGTCGGGACGCGAAACGACGAAGGTTGCGGTTCCGGCCGGTGCAACCGGCACGGGCGGGGTGCGCGCGACCCGCGTTGCCGAGAAAGGGATTGGCGCGGGCGCATCGCGGCAACGCAGTATTGAAGAGGTACGGCGGGTGTTCGATGCGAACAAAGGCGCTATTTTTGCGATCTACAACCGGGCGCTGCGCTCGGATCCGTCGCTACAGGGCAAGGTGGTGTTGACGCTTGTAATCAACCCCTCGGGCCAGGTGGTGGATTGCCGGGTCAACGCGACAGAGATCGCCGACGACGCGCTCGTATCCAAAATCGTCAATCGGGTGCGGCTCTTTGATTTCGGGCGTGCCGACGTGGCGATAACCACGATCAACTATCCGGTCCACTTCCTGCCGAGCTGAGCCCGGCTGTCGCTACAGACGGTTGATCGCTTCGATGACGCAGGCACGACCGTCGACCGTTACGCGGTCGAATCCCGCCCAGATGGTGTTGTCGGACATGCTTACCGACATCTCCGCGCCAAAGTTGGCGGCAAGGTTGAACACGCCGCACGCGGCGGGAACTTTCAGAACGTACTGCTCGTGATCGGTGACCTCGACCAGCAATCTGCTGGCGTCGAGCGGTTGCCAGCGGCTGATCCGGTCGGCGCTCGGCAGCTGTGGCACGGGCGTACCGGACAGGTCGCGACGCTGATCTTTCAACGCGAAGGCGGTGCCTGCCGTGGCTGCTATAGCGGTTGCGGCCAGGACGAGCGTTGCGGATTTCCGCCAATCGAGCTGCTTTAAGTTGCGCACGTCTGTCTCCTGATTACGCCTGCTATCGTAGGCTTGCGAAAATGAACGTATTCTGAACGTGTCCAACACGCAACGTATTTCCCGAGCTACCGCACCCGAGGTCGTATGAAATCAACATCTCTCCCGATTGCCATCGTGTTTCTTTCTGTCTGCGGCGCAGCCGCGACGGAATCGGCAGCCCCCGACATCGACGCGCTTGCGGCCGCGGAGCATTCGACCGCGCGTGCGAACGCGGACCGGATCTGGGAGCTGGCGGAACTCGGCTATCAGGAAACCGGCAGCGCCGACGCGCTCGCTGGTCATTTGAGTGCTGCGGGTTTCCGCGTCGAGCGCGGTATAGGCGGCATTCCCACCGCTTTTCGCGCCACCTACGGCAAGGGCAAGCCGGTGGTGACGCTTCTCGCAGAGTACGACGCGCTGCCGCGGATGTCCCAGGCGGCGGAACCGCAACGCCGTGCACTGGCCGAGGACGGTGCGGGTCACGCCTGCGGTCATCACCTGTTCGGCGCGGCCTCCACTGGAGCTGCGGTTGCGCTTGCCCGGTGGCTCGACGCGGCGGACCGGCGCGGGACCGTGCATCTGGTGGGCACGCCCGCGGAGGAGGGCGGGTCGGGGAAGGTTTACCTCGCCCGGGCCGGGGTGTTTGCAGACGCTGATGTGGTGCTGCACTGGCATCCGTCGGATCGCAATGACGCGTCGCCGTCGGCAACGACCGCGAACAAATCAGCACGGTTCGTGTTCACGGGTGTAGCAGCGCACGCGGCTAACGCACCCGAACGTGGCCGATCGGCGCTTGATGGCGTAGAGGCAATGAATTACATGGTGAATCTTATGCGCGAGCATGTTCCGAGCGACGCGCGCATTCACTATGTGATATCCGACGGCGGTGCGGCACCGAACATCGTCCCGGAGCGTGCGTCGGTGTACTACTACGTGCGGCACCCCGAAGTGGACATAGTACAGGTGTTGTTCGAACGGGTGTCCCGCGC
Organism: Candidatus Azotimanducaceae bacterium; assembly: GCA_965216695.1. Classification (GTDB taxonomy): domain Bacteria; phylum Pseudomonadota; class Gammaproteobacteria; order Pseudomonadales; family Azotimanducaceae. The sequence goes on from OZ244212.1 coordinate 3,723,127, forward strand.
GGCTCGTGCCGCAGCGATGGGCACGGAGACATCGGTGGACATTGAAGTCATGCACGGCAACTATCCCGTGTTACCGAACGTGACGCTGGCGGAACGCGCGCACGCGCACCTCGAACAGGTGGGCGGCGTTGCCTACACCGCTAAAGAATCCAAGTTTGCACAGACCCTTCGTGAAACGCTGCCGGGTACACTGCCGCCGATGGAGGCGAGTATTGAGGTGCAGCCGTTCGTGGTGCGTCAACGCATGGGGTCTACCGATGTCGGCGACGTTAGCTGGCAAGCCCCCACGGTAGGGTTTTCCACCGCCACCTGGGTGCCCGGAACGCCGGCGCACAGCTGGCAGGCGGTGGCCGCGGGCGGCATGTCGATTGGCTTGAAGGGTATGGAGCGCGCGCTGACGGTGCTCGCGCGGCTGGGCGTGGACGTCTTTACCGATGGCGAACTGGTATCGGCCGCTAAGGCGGAGCTTGCGGCTGCCCGGGGCGACGACTTCGACTACGCGCCGTTACTTGGCGACCGCGATCCCCCATTGGACTACCGTCGGTGAAGACGCCGGTGAAGACGCCGGTGAAGATCGGCATGCTGCATCCGGGTGCGATGGGCGCGTCGGTCGGCGCAGCGCTTAGGCAATCCGCGCACGATGTTTTATGGGTATCGGGCGGTCGCAGCAGTGAGACTGCGGCGCGCGCGGCCAGCGCCGGCTTCCGTGCGAAAGACCAGTTGCAGGATCTGCTGGAGGCGGTGGACGCCGTTATCTCGGTCTGTCCACCGGCCCATGCGGTCGAACTCGCGCGGCAGGTGCATCGTCTCGGATTCACGGGGCTGTATGTGGACGCGAATGCCATCTCGCCGAGGACCGCGGCAGAGGTGCACGCGCTTTTCGGGTCCAAGTACGTAGACGGCGGCATCGTCGGTCCGCCGGCGTGGCGGGACGGCACCACACGGCTCTATTTGTCCGGAGAGCGCGCAGCCGATGTCGCGGCGTGGTTTTCCGACGGGTTTGTCGAGGCAGCCGCGGTTGTCGCGGATTCACCGCTCGCGGCGTCGGCACTCAAGATGAGCTATGCGGCATATACCAAGGGTCACGCGGCATTGCTGTTGGCGGTGGATGCGGCTGCGCGCGCCCAGGGTGTTCATCACACGCTGCAGCAAGAGTGGGCACGGTCACAACCGTCGCTCGCCCGGAGCGTGGCTGCTGCAGCCCGCGGCAGTGCACCGAAAGGCTGGCGTTTCGAGGGGGAGATGCTGGAGATTGCCCGCACGTTCGAGGATGCGGGTCTGCCCCCGGAGTTTCACTACGCCGCGGCTGAGATCTATCGGCGCTTGGCTGGGTTCAAGAGCGCCGAGGCCGAATCCGTGGATGCAGACGCGGTTGCGGGTGCGCTTACCTCCGGTGTCCCGTCGCGCGATGGCGGGTGATCGGCAGTCGTACGAGACGTATCGACCGCCGATCCTGCAGGTGTCGCGGCGCGCAAATGTCGGTGCAGCGCCGGTGCAGCTTAGGGGTTACTCCGGGTTGGCTTCTTTGTAGGCGCGTACCTGCTCGTTGAAAGACGATACCACCGCGTTCATCTGATCCACGCCGTTGTTGTACACGCTGTTGATCTGCTGTTTCTGCTCGGGTGTTATCTCTTCGCCCAGTCCGGCTTCCGCTTTGTCGATGCAGGCGAGGGAATCCTGCATGCTCGCGGCAAACTCGCGCACGGACGTTGCGGCCGCGGCCATTGCATCCTGATCGGCGCTGGCGCCGTCCGGCACGGTTGGGGGTTCGATGAAGCCGCATCCTGTAAGGTCTACCGTAGCGGCTGTGTCGGTGTCGGCTAGTGCCGGCTGCACGCCCAGTGCACTGACGATGAGCGCGAGCGCCGCGTGCCGAACTTTAGGATGGGGCATCCTCATATCTCCTTGATGTCGCATACGCACCATATTAGTGGTTACCGTGCGGTTCGTGAACGCCTTTGCAGATCGCCTACCCGTCAGCCCGGGGTGTCCGCAGGTTGAAACGCGATTTCGAACGCGGTCGACATCCCGGATGCTGGCGGCACGTGGAGCAATTGCAACGTCGCGTCCATCTGCTTCAGTAGCGTTCGTGCAATTGTCAGACCCAGACCGGTACCGCCGTTCTCCCGATTGGTGGTGAAAAACGGTTCGAAGATCTTCGTGCGGTCGTGTTCACTGATCCCGGTGCCGTTGTCTGCAACCACCATCGACACGCGCTCGTCCACCGCGAGTTGCACTTCCGTTGCGCCGTGCTGTTGCGCATTCTCCACCAGCGTGTCCACCGCAGCGCGCAGAATTTCCCGGTCGGCGCGGACCACGCGCGGCGTGGCGGCCGTCGTCACGGTTATGGTCGGTGTGGCGGTGGGGCGGTTCTGCACATACTCCGTCACCAGCGCGTTCAGATCCACGCGTTCGATCGTCCGAGGCGTGATCTCGGCGCGGGTGAGTTCGTTGAGTCGTTCGGTGAGGCGGCGCAACCGATCGGCGTCGGTGCCGATGTTGGCCAGAAAGCGCGCGCGCTGGTCGTCGGACATGTCGCCCATATGCTCCTGCAGTACCTCCACGGCACCTCGAATACTGGTGATTGGGGATTTAAACTCGTGCGACACATGCCGTGAGAACTCCTGTAAGTAGCGTGCCCGGCGCTCGAGCGCATCCGCCATCTCGGCGACGCTCGCCTGCAGCGTCGCGATCTCGCGGGTACGTGGTGCGCGTCGGACTTCCAACGTTGCCGCTGTACCGGTTGCCACGGCTTCTGCGGCAGCGGTGAGGCGTGCGATCGGTCGCGTGACCATGCGCGAGGTAATCACTGCCATCAGCAGCACGACGCCGAGCAGCACCAGCGCAGCGCCGGCCAGCAGAAAGCGTTTGCCGTACAACGCCTGCAAGATGGACGGTGGCGTGCGCGACAGCAGTACCGCACCGTACAGACGCTCCTCGTCGGCAATGGGTGTCGCGAAGAACACGCGGATGCCGGTGGTGCGGCTGACCGACGACAACGGTGTATCGCGTGCCTGATCGGTACGCCGGCGCAGCGTACTGATCGACTTTCCCTGCAGTGCGGTGCGTACTTCGACGCTTTGCGACAGGTCGAAGTCCAGATCCTCACCGGTGGTTGCGACCACCACGCCGGCCGTGTCGACCACCCGGATTGCGGCCAGCGTTGTTCGCTGGGCTTCGGTAAGGATGTCGGTGAGGGTGCTGCCTATCGGCTTCGCTAACGGATCTGCGAAGCCGCCGCGTTTGCCGTCTGGAAAGGGCGGCATAATCGGTGAATCTGCAAGGTCGAGTTCGGCCGGTCGATACGACGGCACGCCACCGGCGGCGGGGCGGGTCAGCGCGGCCCGGTGCTCGGGATCTTCGGCAATCAGCAGGTTGCGGTAGAACGCGCCGACGAAGGCTGCCTGAGCGATCAACGCCGACTCGGTCTGGCGCACCAGCGCGCTTTCGTAGATGCGCAGCACAACAATACCGGCGAGCGGCAGCGCCAGCACAATCAGATTTACAACGAAGAGCACGGTACGCAGCCGCGGCCGCCACGTCGCCGTCATGTCACCATCAGACGGTAGCCGACTCCGTGGATGGTCCGTATGGAATAGCCGCCCGCGGTCGACAGTTTCTCGCGCAATCGGCGAATGTGGCTGTCTATGGTGCGGTCACTGACGACGCGGTTTCCTTCGTACGCTCCCTGCATCAGCGCGTCGCGCGTCAGTACGCGCTCATGTGCCCGGGCCAACGTTGCGAGCATGGAAAACTCGGTGTGCGTGAGCGGCAACAGTTGCCCCTGCCAGCTGGCCTCGAAGGTGTCGTGGTTTATCTCCAGGTCACCAAAGGTCTGACTGCCGTTGGTGGCATCGGCAGGGGCGCTTGCCCGGCGCAGGAGTGCCTTCACCCGTGCGACGAGTTCCCGAGGGCTGAACGGTTTGGACATGTAGTCGTCGCCGCCGACCTCGAGCCCGATGATGCGGTCCACCTCTTCATCGCGTGCGGACAGGAACAGAATCGGTACCTGCGACGTCCGGCGCAGCGTGTTGCACACGTCGATACCGTCGCGCTCGGGCATCATTACGTCGAGTACGATCAGCTTGGGCGCATGCACCTCGAACTGTCGCAGCGTCGTTGCGCCGGTGGCAGCTTCCAGCGTATCGAATCCCGCCTTCTGCAGGGCGAAGCACACGACTTCCCGAATGTGCGCGTCGTCATCGGCAACCAGTATTCTGTCCATGCATCGAGTATAGCAACCCGCTGCGCGGCAACCCGGCTCTGCTCAGAAATTGCACAACTTGGCGCGCAATCCGCTTAACCCTCGGGCGCGATGTGCACACGCGGCCGCCACACTGGCGTCATGTCGTTGTCCCGCTCACATGTTGTCCTCTTCGCCGCCGGTGCCGCTGTGCTGGCGTTCCACCCGCTGATCTGGCTCGTCGGAACCTGGTACAAACCCGGCTACGACGGCCTGGGCGTGCTGGCGTTTGCGCTCGTGGTGGCGCTGTTCGCCTGGAGCGTGAGCAGTGCGCGTGTGCATCACGGACCAAGCAACCCGCTGCCGCTGATACTGCTCGCCGCAAGCGCCCTGGTGCGGCTCGTTGCTCAGATTACAGACGTGAACGTCGTGGCGGCTCTGGTGCTTGCGGTGGATGTGTATGCGCTTGCGATGCTGTGCCGGCTGCACGAACGCGAGCGCCCGATTGCGCCGGTGTGGCTCGCCTTTCTCTTTCTGTTCAGCCTGCCGCTTGGCCCGGTACTGCAGCGGCTGTGCGGTTATGCGTTGCAATGGGTTTCGGCCGCCGGTGCCTGCGGCGTACTCGATGCGATCTTTGCGAACGTGCAGTGCGTCGGCACGCGCCTGACGATCGGCACGCGCGATGTGTTGGTGGACCTGCCGTGCTCGGGCTCTGAACTGCTGCTGCAGGTACTGGTGTGTTTCGGTGTGCTCGCCGCACTAAAGCGGCCTGCGTTTGCGATGGCCGCCACCGGCGTTGCGTGGGCGTTTGTATGTGCATACGTCTGCAACGTACTCCGGATTGTGCTGCTGGCTGCCAGCGTGCACCGGCCGGAGTGGTTTTTCGATCTGCCGATGCACCAGGATCCCTGGCACACGGGGCTCGGCGTTGTCTGTGTTTTTCTCGCGGTAGCGCTGCTGGCCCTTTGGGGTGAGCGCGTCCGTCCTCGAAGCGATTCCCCCTCTCTCCCTGTCCGCTGCGCTCCCATGCAGTTACGGCCCGCCGCGAGCGGTGCCGCACTCCCCCGGACAGTATCGCTTCGCTGGGCGGGCGCGCTCTTTTTTGTAGGTGCAATTGCGATCGTTCACATCGAGCCCGAACCGTTCGATGCGACCGCGCCGCTCACGCTCAACCCCCTGCCGGTGCTGCTCGCCGACGAGCCCCGGCGCGATGCACCGCTGTCGCGGCAGGAGCAACGCTACTTCCGCATCTACGGCGGCGCCGCTCTCAAACATGTGTATGGACCCGTAGGCGTGCTCGTGGTGAAGACGGGCTCGCCGCTGCGGCATCTGCATACGCCGGATGTGTGTCTGACCGCTGCCGGATACCGCGTGCGGTTTCTACGCACAGATTTCTCTGCCCTGCCGAGCGCCACCTATGCCGCGATAGCACCGGATGGCTTCGAATACCTGGTGCGCGTTACCTACGTGAGCGACACGGGGCGGGTTGCTGCCAGCGTCGCAGAAGTGGTGTGGCACTGGTTGCGCGCCCCGGAAGAACGCTGGCGCATGGTGCAACGTTTGAGCCCCGGTGCGTTGCCGCGAGATTCTCTGCGCGACTTCGAAGGCTCGTTGGCTACGGCGCTCGATGTGGACGGATACGGCCTGAAGATCTGAACAACAACCGGAGGATAAGCTCAAAATGATACAACGCTTGATTATAGGGATAGTAATTGTTTTTGGGGCGCTGTCGGCGTCGCCTGGTGCCTCCGCAGATCAGACGGCGGGCGCGGTGGAGGCGGAGGTGGACGGCGAGACCGTCGCTTTTCCGATGCTGAATGCCGACTACGAGATCTCCATTGATGGCGATCTGGTGAATGTGCGGTTGCGGCAGACATTTGCGAACCCGCTGGAGGCACCCGTACACGCCACCTACCTGTTCCCGCTGAACAAAGGGGCGGCGGTGCATCGCATGCGTATGGAAGTGGGCGACGAAGTAATCGTCGCGCGAATCCAGCGCAAGCAAGAGGCAGAGAAAACGTTTCAGAAGGCGAAGTCTGAGGGCAAAGCGGCGGCGTTGCTGCGCCAGCACCGGCCGAACATGTTTACGCAGAAGATTGCCAACCTGATGCCCGGGTTGCCGATCGTTGTGGAAATCGCCTACACGCATGTGGCCGCCAAGGTGGACGGCGAGTACGAAGTGGTGGTGCCGCTCGTTGTAGGCCCGCGCTATGAGCCGGCGGAGAATGAGGCCGGCGGGCATGGCGGCCAGCACCAGAACGATGTGTTGAGTCCCGTGGATTTCGGTGTGCATCCTGCAGTGATGCACAAGGATGATTTGGTACCGCACGAGGATGCGCCGGCAGGGATGGAAACTGGCGCGACCGCAACGACGGTACCGGCAACACCTAAAGCCAAGGGCCTGTGGCATCTGGTGGAACTCCCCACCTATCCGTCGGTGTTTGGCCTTGGCATTCCACGGCGCATCGATCCGGACCGCGTGGCGGTTACCGTCCACATGCGGGCCGGTTCTCAGATTGTGGACGCATACAGCGAAACGCACGCGCTCGCCATTCAGCGCGAGCGGCCGGAAGTGCTGAACGCGACCTTTGCCGAGGGGCGGGTGATCGACAATCGTGATTTCGTGCTGCGCTACGCGCTTGCGGGTACGGACACCACAGCGGGGTTGCTGACCCACTGGGCCGACAACAGCGGCTATTTCAGCCTGCTGATCGAGCCACCGGCCTTGCCGGACGAGGCGTTGATTGTGCCCCGGGAAATGGTGTTCGTGCTGGACTGTTCCGGCTCGATGGCCGGCCTGCCGATGTCGGCCAGCAAAGAGTTCATGCGCGCCGCGCTGTCCGGGCTCCGGCCGACCGACAGCTTTCGGATCATCCGCTTCAGTGACGCGGCCACCGAGTTTTCCACTCAGCCTCTGCCGGCCACGCCGGAGAACGTGCGCAGCGGAATCCGCTACACCAACGCGCTGGCGGGTTCGGGGGGTACCGTGATGATGTCCGGTATTCAGCAAGCGCTCATGCCGCCGGTTCCGGAGGGCGCGATCCGCAACGTCGTGTTCCTTACCGATGGCTACATCGGCAACGAAGCGGAGATTCTTCGTGTATTGCAAACGCGCTTGAATGACGCGCGGCTGTTCGCGTTCGGCGTGGGTACCGGCGTAAACCGTTACCTCCTCGATGAAATGGCCCGCGTGGGCCGCGGCTTTGTGCGCTACTTCGATCCGACTCGTGAATCGGCGGAGATGCGTGACATTGCCAATGGTCTGGCGGAGCGGTTGCAGAGCCCTGTGCTTGCTGACATCGAGATCGATTGGGGCGGATTGCCGGTAACCGATCTGACGCTCGAGCAGGTCCCGGACCTGTACGCGGGTGAATCGATCCGCGTGCAGGGACGTTACGAGCACGCAGCGCGCGGCGACGTGGTGATTTCCGGACGTACCGGCGCGTCCAAAGCCGTGTTGACGCTGCCTCTGGAACTGACCCGCGAGCCGACCAGCTCAAGCATCGCGTTCGTGTGGGCGAGGGAGCGTGTTGCGTACTGGATGCGCGAGTTGATCGCCCCGGAGCCGGTGCGCGTAAGCGGCTATTCGGACGAGCGAATCAAAGACCGGGTAACGAGCCTTGGTCTGCGGCATCGGCTCGTGACGCGCTGGACCAGTTTTGTCGCCGTCAGCGAGCGCGTTTACAACCCGTCGGCGGATACCACGCCCGATGCATCGGTGCCGTTGCCGATGGTGAAAGGCGTTGCCGCGTCCGCGTACCCGGCGTCTGCGTTCACGGGTTACGCCGCACCTGAACCGCCGTTGGTGCTTACGTCGCTGCTGCTCGCGCTGATCGCTGGCGCTAAGGTCTGGATGCGGCGGCGCCGCGACGTCGCGACCGCGTAGGCATGCTCGGGCGTGCGTGGAGCGCGCGCCCGGCTTGCGTCGTCATGAACTGCCGAACACTCGGCGCAGCAACTCGGTGGTTCGTTTCGCCGGGTTGTTGCGTATCGCCATCTCCTCTCGCGCCAGCTGCGTGAAGATGGCCTTCTGCGCATAGTTCAACACGTGCCCGTTCAAGTCCGCGTCGATCGGTTTCACCAGCGGCAGTGCGTTATAGCGCGCCGCGAGGTCGGTGAACGTGCGGGCGGCGCCGACGTCCGCCAGGCTCGACTCTACGATCGGCTGCATCGCCCCGCGTATTCCCGTTGCGGTGTGCTGTTCGAAGTAGCGTGTGGCCGCATCGTCCGGACCCCGCAGAATGCGCATCGCATCGTCGAACGTCATCGCGCGGACGGCATCCACGAACAGCTTGCGGGCTTTCGGCGTCGCCACTTCCGCAGCGCGGTTCAGCTCGGTTTCCAGCGTGTCGAACGAACCGGCCAAGCCGAAGCGGGACGCAACGTCCTGCGCCTTTGCGAGCTCGTCGGGGAGCGGTATGTGCCATTCGGGCGTTTTCAGAAAACCGCCCTCTACTCCCAGGGTGTCGACGACGCGGCCCGTACCGACCGTGAGCGCCTCCTTCAATCCCGCCGCAACGGTCTCGCTGGAGAGGCTGGAACCGTCGCCTCCGGTGGTGGTGGCGAGTACGTCGTCGAGGATTTCGGATGTGGTGGCGCAGGCGGTGAGGGCGATAGCGCTTACGCTGATCAGCAATTTTGCAGCGGCGTTCATGGGGATCTCCGTTTCCGAACCGGTGTCTGGACTTGCCGACGGGGCGTCTTTTGCTCCGCCGAACACGTGCGCGGTACCGCGCCGTTGCCGCAATGATAGCGTTGCCGAGGTTGGTCACGCTACGCGTGTGAAAGGGGTCCCGATTTTATTGACGTAGGCGATGAGATGTCGAGACACGATGATGACAAATGAGCATGAATGTGACCCACGGCGCAAACCCGAATCCGGACAACGGAGACAATTCGGTGCACAAATATGCGACCGGGGACAAGAATATGGGACGCAGAATCATCACAGGGCTTTCGGCCATTGTGCTGCTGGGATTTGCATCGACCGCTATTGCGGAAATGGAAGTGTCGAAGTGGTATGCCGGGTGTGAATCGACTATGACCACTAATCATTTCGACTTGGCACCGGGAGAGGTAACCGAACCGATCTACCTCGACTATTCGAACTGTTCCGATGCGGAAAAGGGTACTCTGCTCGTGTACGGCTACAGCACTACGAAGACGTCGAGTCGGCAGCTTCAGCCGCGACACAACATTCGCCTGACGGCAGTGCCAGCCGACGAATCCGTTGGGACAGAGTCGGTCAGCGATGACGGCTCTTTGGCAATTGATATTCCCAATGCAGAGCAGGGTTGCTGGGTGTACGCCGAGAACATGAACAAGCGCAAGTCGATCAAGCTGCGGCTTAGAGCGCAACTTCTGGGCGAGTAGCGCGGACGTTAGGGCCGGAAACCGAATGTCGCGGGCAGCGGTCGTTGTCCGCGGCGTACAAGGTTCGCCCAACGGCACAACACCGGACGCGTGTCGCGCGGATCGATAATCTCTTCGATCTCGAAATGTTCCGCCGATCGAAACGGCGAGCGTACTTTGTTTAACCGTTGCTTGATGGCCTCGAGGTGCGCGTCGTAATCCGGCGCATCGGCAAGCTCTGCCTTATACGCCACTTCTATGCCACCTTCGATTGGTAGCGAGCCCCAGTCTCCGGATGGCCACGCCACCCGCATATGATGGCTGCCGGGTTTCGTGTTGGCGGCGCCGGCCACCCCGAAGGCTTTGCGCACGACGACGGAGCAGAACGGTGACGCGGATTGGCCGAGCGCCGCCAACGCGGCGCTACCGAAACGAATCGTCGCGTCTTCTTCGGACTGTTTGCCGATCAAGAATCCGGGGCAGTCCGTTAAGTGTACGAGCGGCAGGTGGAAAAGCGACGCCAGATCGATCAGCCGAATCAATTTCCGGCAGCTCGCCGCCGTCCACGCGCCGCCGTAAACGGCGGGATTCTCGGCGAAAAGGGCGACCGCGATACCGTCAAGCCGTGCGAAACCGCTGATGATCGAGCGGCCCCACTTGCGTCCGATCTCGAAGAAGGACCCCTCGTCTACCACCGCATCGATCACGCGCTGCATCTTGTAGATCTGCCGCGGGTTTCGCGGCACGATGTTCAGCAACGCTTCCTCCCTGCGCGAAACCTCATCTTCAGAGTCGATGCGTGGCGGCAGTTCGTCAACGCTGGTGGGCAGGTAGCTCAAGAAACGGCGCGTACGCTCGAACGCTTCCGCTTCGGTCGCAACTTCGTCGTCAATCGCGCCGTTGCGTGTGTGAATCTTCGACGCGCCGAGTTCTTCCTTACTCACATCCCCCAGGCTAGCCCAGTCGACGAGTGCCGGACCGGCGATCATCATCTGCGCCGAGTCTTTCACGATTACGGAATAGTGCGATGTTGCGACGCGGGCCGCGCCGATGCCTGCCACAGAACCGAGCGCGAGTGACACGCTGGGTGCAACGTTTAGGTGTGCGACGATCGTTTCCCAGCCGCGCACTTCCGGGATGTAGGTGCGGCCGGCGGTCTCTATGGTCTTCACTGAACCGCCGCCACCCATTCCGTCCACAAGGCGCACATGCGGCACGCGTAACTCCAGTGCCAACCCTTCGGATTTCAAGCGTTTTTCGGGGATTGCGGCGTCGGCGGAACCGCCACGTACCGTGAAGTCGTCCCCCGACAGAATGACGGGCCGGGACGCAATCTCGGCGGTACCTAAAACGAAGTTGGACGGCGTGAACCCCGCCAGATCGCCGTCGTCATCGTATTGGCCAACGCCTGCTGTGGTGCCGATCTCGTGGAATGAGTCCGGGTCTGCGATCGCGTCAATGCGTTCGCGAACGGTCAGTTTGTTGAATTCGTGCTGGCGGACGACTTTGTCGGCGCCGCCCATCTGCTGCGCGAGCGCCGTCCTACGGCGCAGTTCATCGATTTCGCCCTGCCAGCTCATAGCGGTTCCGCGGGGCCGGGCGCGCCCGGCCGCTGATTCAGTCCAATTTGATTGGCCACACGACCGGGCCGCAACCCGGCACGTATGGGTGCTCCTGATTAGGCGCGTGTGCCCTCGAAGCTCGCGTTACCGAACGCGCCGAGCTTCACGTTACCGGACATGTTGTCGCCGTCGACCGTTGCGGCAAACTCCAGCGTCATCGGCATCGGGCTCGTGATGTCGGCTTTCCAGGCCAGATTGTCGCCGTCTACTGTGCCGTCCTTCAGGTCGATCTCGCCCTGGGGTCCGGACAGCTTGCCCGTGAGGGTGTTGCCTTCGGTTGCCAGCTCCATCGTGCCCTGTTGCGCACCCATTGGCGTGTTCATTGTGGTTTTCCAGGTGCCGTCTGCACTGCTCATGCGTGGGTTCTCCGTGGTCAAGTGTCGAAAGTGGCGGGAGTATCGCACAAGACTGTGTCCTCGCTGAAGATGCAAAGAGGTCTGGGGGCAATGGTGTTAGTTAAGCTGATTTGTTGACAGATTGGTCAGGCGAGCGTTATAACATTCGTGTCGGCCGCGCATTTGAGGGGCGCGATTCGATACGGCGCTTCGAAACCGGGGCAGTTCGCCAGGCGAGGAAACCTGCGCGATGCGCGCCAGCAAGGGAGCTAACAAGGGACTAGAGATCAGGGGGTGATCGTGATTCCACGAACCTTTTCCTGTCGCGAGGGTGTCTCCTTCGCGACGATATTTGCGTGTTTGGTGCTGGTTGCCGCGTCTGGACCGCTTTATGCGGCTCCCACCGGAGAAGGCGCCGTACTCAACGACCAAGCCTGTATGCAAGAGCAGGCCGGATTTAACCTGAACTGCACGGCCAACGATGTCCGCGTGTCCGGCATTGCCGATCTGAACGGTAATGGTATGGAAGACGAGGGCGACATTACGTTTGCGCCTTTTTGCGACGCGACGGCGGGTAACGCGGGAGCAGACTGCAGCAGCGATCCAGCTATCTGTCTGGATGCCGACGGTCTTCCGGAACCGGACTTGTGCGGCGACCGTTGTGCATTTCCGGGCGACACTACAACGTTCAGCGCAACCTTTATCTTCGAGCTGTCCGCTCAGGAACGCTACGATGTGGGTGCCTACTTCGAGACTGCGGTTGACGTGGCCGGAGATGGCGCATTAACGGGCAACTGCTCGATCATTACGCTGCCGGAGGACGAAACACAGTTCAGCCGGCCGGACAGTAGTACCGGTAACTTCGTGGACCTGGATACGAACTGCAAAGGCGGTGGATGTCCCCAGCCGGACGATTTGTGCGGTGATATCAACGACGAGAACAATCCCGTCTACTTCGATATGGCCCGTAACGAGCTGATGCCGCTCACGATCACAGCTCAGTGTGTCGATAGTGATGCAGACGGTCTCCTCGATCTGCCGAGTTGCACGAGCTGGCGGCAATCGGGCGCCAACGAGCTGTGCACCAGTCCGACGGACGCGTTTCCGGGCGCACCGTCAAAGTGCAACTGTGACCCCGGCTTCGGGATTCCGATCGATATCCCTCCGGCGAACATAGTTGTGACGAAAACCGCGAGTCCGACGTCGCTACCTGAACCTGGCGGCAGCATCCGATTCGATGTGACGATTCTCAACCAGAGCCCGTTTGCGGACGTCACGATCAACGTGATGGACGACAACGTTTACGGCGATATCACAACGACTGCCAACGACATTACCGAAACGAGCTGTACGGTACCCACGGTTATTGGCCCGGGGTTGACGCATGAGTGCTTCTTCCGAGCGCCAGTCACTGGTACGGCCGTGCAAACACACACCGATATCGTTACGGCATCGGGCGTGGACGAGAACGACAACCCGGTCTCGGACTACGATGACGCGGACGTTATGTTGACGGACGTTCCCTCGAATATGTCGGTCGTCAAAACCGCCAACCCAACGAGTGTGCTCGAGCCGGGTGCGGACGTCGTTTACTCGGTGACGGTGAATAATCTAAGTGCGGTGGATGTGCTAACGCTGAACAACCTGAATGACGACATCTACGGCGACATTACGATGGTTCAGGGTAAGATCTCGGCGACGAATTGCGTCACGGGCGGCACGATTGCCCCGGGGGGAAGCTACGCTTGCTCATTTACTGCGCTCGTAGAAGGCGACCCGGGTGATGTACATACGAACACGGTTACCGCAACGGCGACCGACGACGATCTACCGACCGCGAACGAGCTGGTCCGACATGACATGGCGACCGTAGACATACTGGACGTGCCGTCGAGTTGTATACTGACGAAAACAGCAACGCCTACATCGGTCAATGAACCTGGGGCCGACGTATCCTTCGCGGTTGCAATAGAAAATACGTCCACAACGGATACAATCACGATCAACAGCATCGTGGACGTGCCCGCGCCGGCGAACTACGGCGACTGTACGACGCCGCAGGACATTGCGCCCGGTGCGACGTTCAACTGTTCGTTCACGAAGTCAATCTCAGGTCTCGGTGACACGAGCGAGATGGACACGGTAACGGCGATGGGTCTGGATGACGATGGTCAGCCGGTGCAGTGCAGCGATTCGGAGACTGTTCAGATCGTCGACATACCTCCGGCAGCGAACCTCGTGAAGGAGGTCACCCAGATGGTCGTCACCTACAAGGTCATCGTATCCAACAACTCGGCGGTCGAACCGCTGACTCTGGATTCGTTGAGCGACGACCAGTTTGGCGACATCACCACGATTCAGGGCGACGTGCTTGCAACGGATTGTGCCGTCGGAGGATCTATCCCGGTGGGTGGAACGTACATGTGTACGTTTGATGGAAAGGTGACTACGACGCCGCATATCAATACCGTTACTGGTACGGTATCGGACGACGAGGGCAACTCAGTGTCTCCGTCGGATGACGCGAAGGTCGAGTTCATCAGCATACCGACGCCTTAGTGTGACTCGGCCCTAAGAGGCCGGACGAACGCGGGCCCGATTTCGGGCCCGCTTTATTTTGTGCTCGGCCAGATCGATTAAACAATTATTCTTGACAATGATCTGCCCGAAGCGTAAACAAGGAGCATGCTGACGATTCACCTCTCCCGCGAGAGGCGTCCGATCAGCGGAATAAGGGGTGGTGTGTCCGTGCCGGGCATATCACGAGAGAACAAGGGTCGCTTGCAGGATAGTAAGTGATTAGGGGGCACAACAGGGACGGTATCGACTACGCAACGTAGCGATCAGTAGTAGCGACGTTCGAGCGCGAACGTTGTGCGTGACCTGGCTACTTCCGAATCACAGACACCATCTTGCCGCGTCTCTGCCAGAGGGAGATTGACTATGGCATTTGGATGGGACCGCGACAGAGCGCCCGGCGGGCGTTTCCTGATCGCAGTATTCACAACCTTCGCGCTGCTGGCGTTCAACCCTGCGTACGCAGTGGATGGAACCGGGCTTTTCGAGCTTGATGGCAATGCAGTCGATGACACGAACGTCGACGCAATCCCGGACGACTGGGAAGACATCAACGACGGAACGAGCAGTGCGTTGGCGACAACAACCGGCGAGCCCGGGGAAGGTGGCATCATCTTCGACCCGCCCCCTGGTGAGACCCAGGACAACATCTTTACCGGCGGGGGGTCGAAAGACGACCTCGACATTCCCAACTGGCGCTGGAAAGTCGCAAAGCCGACGCCGGACAAAGACAACATCCTGCACGCCGCCGCCGCCGCGTATGAGGACGAGGGTGACCTGATCGCGTACTTCGCGGCGGATCGTTTTGCCAACAACGGTGCCGCAGACATCGGTTTTTGGTTCCTGCAATCGGAACTGGGCCTCAACCCAGACGGAACCTTTTCTGGGCAGCATACGATTGGCGACGTCCTGGTCCTTGCAGACTTCACGCGCGGTGGTGCGCTGTCGCAGATTGAGGTATTCCGGTGGAATCCGGCCGGTGCGAACGATGGGAACAACAACCTGGAGCGCATTACCGGCGCAACGTTTGCGGAGTGTGATGGCACGGGCGGAAAAGATGCCTGCGCAATCTCCAACACCGGCGGTCAGGTGTCCCCTTGGCCGTTCGATCCCAAGTTCGGGACGAACAACGAGTTTCCGCTGAACAGTCTCTTCGAGGGCGGTATCAATCTAACGGCGATCTTTGCGGATTTCGGCGGATTGCCCTGTTTCGCGAGTTTCCTCGCGGAAACGCGTTCTTCACCGTCGGTTGACGCAACGCTAAAAGACTTTGCGCTGGGTGCGTTCCCGAACTGCTCCGTCAAGATCTCTAATGTGTGTAAAGCAACGGAAGTTGCGGCAGATCAGTCGAGCTTCAAGTCGACGTACGATGTAGAGGTTGAAAACGACGGCTTCGGCACGCTGTTCGATCTGGACGTGTACCGGGTGATTGGCGAGAACGACCAGACCAGCGGTGAGATGGACGATATTCTGCTTGGCACTATAGCAATGCTCGGTACAGGGGATGTCGACGACACATCGTTTGCGGACCTGATGTTCAACACGCTCGTTAATGGCGATACTGTTCAAACGCGAGTTGAAGCGGCTTCCAGCGATGGCGGTGAAGCGAACGTATTCGCGATTGCGGATTCCAGCACGTGTCCAATGGTAGTACTCGATCCCCGGATCTCGGCTACCAAGGATTGTGAGGTCAAACTCGTTACCGATCCCGGCGGCGCGGGTGTGTTCTTGGACGTCGAGTTTGCGGGCATGGTCTGTAACAACTCTTCCGATGGAGGCGCGGCGTTGACGCTCGATGTGTCTGCGAAGGACGATTCCGGGACGCCGGCGGATCCGAGTGACGACCAGGACCTCATGCTGACCTACGACGGCACAACTGCGACGACGGTGACGTTGCCTGATGGTGATTGCGCAACCTATGCGTCTTCGTACGTTCCGTTGTCGGCGCCGAGCGATCCGTCGTCAGCATCGTTTACCGATCAGGTAACGGCCACCGGAGAAGCTTCGGTTGGAAGCACGACGTCGACCGTAATGGCGATGGTGTCGGCCACGTGCTCGCTGTGTCCGTCGAATGAGGAGCAGTGCACGTTGGATGTCTGTGAAGGCTTGCATCCGGAGTGTGGGGCACCTTAGTCGGTGACCTCAGGTAGGCGCCGCTAGAAGCGGAAGCTTCTGGCGGCTGAACTCACACAAATCAGGGGCGGCGCTTGCCGCCCCGTCATTTTGCTCTACTTATTCTTGCCGCGTCCCGGCTTGCCACTACGCGTACCGAATTGAATGGTAACTTGTCCCGTCACCTCAGACACGCCGTCGCTGACGACGTATGTTAGTGCGTCTTCGCCCTTCGCGTTGCGATTGGGCGTGTAGGAAATCGATCGATCGCTGGCGATGCTAGCCTGGCCCTTCTTGGCGCCGGACACGGATCTGATTGTGATCCAGTCGCCGTCCGGGTCCCAATCGTTGTCCAACGCGTGGATCTCTACCTCGGCCGTTGTAGCCAGCGTTACCGCATCGTTGGTGACCACGGGTGGATGGTTGGCGGCAACCACCTCGATCGTCACCGATGCTACTGTATTGATGCGAGTATCGTCGGTGCGAGTGAGGGACATTTCCACGTGGTGATCGCCCGGCGTCGCGCCGGGTGGCACGTGCAGAGATGCTGTCAGTTGCGTTGGTTCTTGCGGAGGCAGCGAGATGCGCGCCGGGTAGTCGGCGTTCCAGCCCTCCGGTAGCTGAAATTGCACATCGAAATCCGTAGTCCCGCATGAGCCGACGTTTCGGTCTTCCGCCGTGAAAACGATGGTTTGTGTGGTGCCGCTCGCTATCGTCACGGGGGATTGTGTTGGCTGAAGTTCGGGTGGCGTCGCGCAATTCGGCTGGGTGAACGCAATGTCGACGGTCGCCGAAGCGGACGTAGCATCAAGAACGGTAAGCGAAATGCCGCCGAAGGACGTGGTGTAGTTCTGGCTCACCGGCAGCGCGGGATCCCACCAGTCGTTGCGCGAGTTGTACGGCGAGTAGTTCATGTGAAGGATATCGCTTGTGGGTGTCGCGCCGCTTTCTACGCGATGGACGACGATCCCGTGTGTTACGTCCTGGCGGCCGCTCACGTAGGATCGCTCCGCGAGAAATGCATCGAAACCGATGGGTTGGCGGTATTCGAGGTAGTACTCCACGGCGTTCCCGGTCTCCTCATTCATACCCCCAGGAATGCGGATTGCATTGGCGAGCGAGGAGTTTGCCTCAAGCGGCGCGAGTTCGTACGTCCCGTCCCGCGTTACGTGCGCAGGTTCGACCCAGGCGATGCGGTGCTTCTGAAAAGCGTTGTAGTGACCGGCATCCGGGGACCCCATCGTATCCATCGTGTCGCCGTATTCGAGTGTCCTGCAGTCGCCGGTTTCCCGATCTATGCCGCAGTCGAGCGCCCTGGAATGACGCAGGCCGAAGTTGTGTCCGAGTTCGTGCACTACTGTGCGGAAGTTTAGATATCCGTCGACATACGCGCGCGAAGGTGTGGCGCCGATCGTACCCATCCCGGCAGCTATGCACGTCGGTTCGGCGAAGAGGTAGATGAGCCGGTCGTAGGTGTCCGGGTTTATGCCGTTCGATCGGGCCCATTCGTCTGCCTTCTCGCCAGCGCCATGAAGGTTGCACGTATCGTTTGTTTGATCAACCGTGATCCACCCAGCGACGTCGCCGGTCAACCACGCGTTGCCGTAGGAGTTTTCCTGCACGAACGCGTTTGCAGTGTCGAAAACGAGGGCATGTGCGTCCGCGCTGGTCCAGGGTTCGATGGGGGCGTTCGAGTAGTTAACCATCATTACAAGCGTGCGCTGTGCGCCGGCAACCGGTTGCACCGACGTCGTCGCGCTGGCGATTACGGTCGGGTCGTCCGCGGCTAGCACGATATGCGACGCGCTTTCGGCGCGAAACACCGGGTGCCCGTTCTCCAGAGCTCGCCGGCCTGCGGCCTCTACACGATGCCCCACGAGGCGTGCGTCCACTTCCTCATCGATGCGCAACGGCATCCGACCCGTATCGGATTCGATGAAATAGCGGTGGGCGACGGTGTAGGGAAGATCTTCCACCAGCAGGATCAACCGTCCGCTTGCGCGTTCTGTCCCCGGAGCGGCGTGCAGAAGTACGGGGTGGAGCATGGATAGACAGATGAATATCAGGCATAGGCAGGCAGATCGAATGTACATCATGGTTCTCCGTTTACTGCTAAACAACGGTTGAACGTGGGGTGCCCATCGGTCCTCTCCCGACCGAGGTCGCTCTAGGTGCAGACGAAGATGAAACCGGTTACCGATCGGTGGAGCTGCGAAGTGGCCGCAACATCAGGTCGTGATCGCCGAGCTCTAAGCTCTGATAGGTCTCTCCGTGGGCGTTTTTGCCGCATGCTGCAGAATGTCCTGCCTCTCCGTGCATGTGAACATTCGTCTGCAATTCGTAACGGTAATGCAGCGCATGCCTGATAGCTGTGACACGCGTCACCGGGCAGCGATTGCCGAGGTCTGGTGAATAGAAGTGTGATCGGCCGCGTGGCTTTGCTACGCGCCTTCGAGACGGGGAAGGGAGACTCCGGGTACTGGTAACGTTATTGTCAGCGTAGGGCGCTGGTACTAATATGCAGCTGGGGCGATACGACCCCGATTGGAAGACGGCTTGTCAATGTCAGCGCCAAACCGAAAACGCGGCGGCAGACGGGACGACAGCCGGTAACAACGAAAACAAGGACAGGGAACAAGGGGGCTCTCATGAACGTTTACGCAATGGCGCGCCATGCTGTGGCCGCTCTGGCGCTCTGTGCGCTTTCGGTGAGCGCGCACGCCGTGATCATCGACCTGAGTGCGACGACCACGGGCGATGGACCCAACGACATCAACAACGCCATCACGTTTGACGTGCTGGAGACCGATATCATTACGGTAGAAGTGATCGGTACTGCGGACGGTGGCGTTTACAACGCCTGGAATCCGTGGGGGCGCACCGCAGGCTGTAATGGTCAGGGCATGGAGTGCGGCAACGGATGGGTCAACAACTTTTCGTATTTCGTGAACGGGGATACCGGGACGGCTACGACGTTGACTGACGGCGACCGCTATCTGGATCCGCTCGATGCGTTGGCGAACGCTGTAAATCCCGAGCCAATCACCGGGGTAACGTCGATCAGTTTCTTCATCAACGACAACCCGTTTACCGACAACGATGGCGGTATCTCTCTGTCGGTGACTATCACACCCGGCGAGCCGGGTGAGCAGCCGACGGGCACGGTACCGGAGCCCGGGCCGCTGCTTCTGATTGGCCTGGGCCTGATTGCGCTGGCCGTGCGGCGTCGAAGAGCGTTTTAGACTGATTCGTTAACGGGCGCGCTGGTATACCAGCGCGTTCCCCTGCTTGCCGCACTGCGCGATCGCGCCGGCTTCCCGCAACACGTAGGCGAGCTTCTGCGCCAGATATCGGGGCGCCTGCATCGCGCTTGCCAGATCGGCGGTGGTGAATTCACCGTCGATCGGGCCGTTCGTGAATTGCCACAGATCCGCCGTGCCGGTGATGCGCTGGCGGTCTATCACCTCCACTAGTCGCCTTTCTGCAACGCGCCAGCCGCCGCGGCGTCGAACCCGGCGCGGGTCGTGTACGCGCAGTTCCTCTTCCCGGGTCAGCACTACTTCGACGGAAAATGCCGGGTGATCGAGCACGCCGGGAATGTAGACCAGTTCGCTCACTATGTCGGTCAGCTGTCCGTGCTTGGGCGATTTACGGCGGCGCGCCGGTACGTCGTCGCGCGTTGTCTTTACAATGACTTTCTCAGCGGCAATCGGATGCACCAGAACCACGGCGTGGTTGGCGAGCAGCGTGGAAAGCTTGCGGTGCAGGCCGCTGAAACTGCCCGTTTGAATCTCATACACCGTGGTGCCGCGCACCACGTCCGCCACAAAGCGGTCTACCGGTACTTCGGAATTGGCATCGCGGGTGAGGTAGAGGTTTTTCAGCGCCTGATGCAGCGGCCCTTCGTTCAGCGTGCCGATATGGGGTGGAACCGGCTGTCGTGCATCCGGTTCTGGTGCGTCCGGAAGTGACGAATCAGGGCTCGGATCGAGCGTCGGCGTGGTGTCAGAATGCAACGTTCAGTACGTCGTCCAGGTGTTTGGCAAGCGTGAATGTCATGGAACTGCGCACGCTCTCGGGGAGCTTGTCCAGATCCGCTTCGTTGTCGCTCGGCAGCACCACGTGGGTGATGCCGCTGCGATGGGCAGCCAGCACCTTCTCCTTTACGCCGCCCACTGGTAGCACAAGGCCGCTCAGCGTCAGCTCGCCGGTCATCGCCAGATCGGCGCTGGTCGGTTTGCCGCGGTACGCGGAGGCAAGGGCCGTGGCCATTGTAACGCCGGCGGACGGGCCGTCTTTCGGCACCGCACCTGCAGGAACGTGTACATGTACGCCGTTGTTCTCAATCGTTTCACGCGAGATGCCGAGTTCTTCGGCGTGCGCCCACAGGTAACTGCGGGCCGCTTTCGCGGATTCCTGCATTACCTGGCCAAGATGGCCGGTGAGCGTGAACTTCTCGTCTTTGTGCGTAAGGCTCGCTTCTACGTACAGCACATCGCCACCAGCCTCGGTCCACGCGAGCCCCGCGGCAATGCCGGGCGTCATTTCCTCGCGCAGCTGATCTGACGGGTACTTTTCGGGGCCTAACAGCGTGCGCAACATGTCTGCGGAGATGGCGCCGTCGGTCGCGTCACCTTCCACCAGCTGCCGGGCGCGCTTGCGCGCAAGGCGACCGATCACCCGCTCCAGTTCGCGCACACCGGCTTCGCGCGTGTAGCGCCGAATGGCCGTCTGCAACGCGTCGGGTGAAATTTCGAACTGAGCTTCCGTCAGTCCCGCTTCGGTGCGCTGGCGCTCGATCAGGTACTGGCGCGCAATCGCCTGCTTCTCCGCATCGCTGTAGCCGGTAAGCTCCATCACTTCCATGCGGTCGAGGAGCGGCCGGGGAATGCCGTCCAGCGTGTTAGCGGTGGTAATGAACATCACACGCGACAGGTCGTACGGCAGGTTCAGGTAGTTGTCCCGGAATTCTTTGTTCTGCGCGGGGTCCAGAATTTCCATCAGCGCGGCCGCCGGGTCGCCGCGGAAGTCGCGGCCGAGCTTGTCCACTTCGTCGAGCATTACGATGGGGTTGGTTACATTGGCGCGGCGCACCGCCTGCAGAATGCGTCCGGGCATGGCGCCGATGTAGGTGCGGCGGTGGCCGCGGAGCTCCGCTTCGTCGTGCAAACCGCCTAGGCTCAAGCGTTCGAACTCGCGCCCCATTGCCCGGGCAATGGACTGCCCGAGCGACGTTTTGCCAACCCCCGGTGGGCCCACGAAACACAGAATGGGCGCCTTGGCGTCCGGGTTCAGCTGCATCACGGCCAGCGTTTCCAGAATGCGTTCCTTCACGTCGTCCAGACCGTAATGGTCTTCGTCCAGAATGTTGCGGGCGTTGTCGAGGTCCAGCTGGTCTTCCGTGTGTGCGTGCCACGGCAGCTCAGCGATCAGTTCCAGGTAGCTGCGGGACACCTGATAGTCGGCGGCGTTGGCGGACATGCGCTGCAGGCGTTTCAGCTCGCGGTCCACCTCCTTGCGCACGGTCTCGGGTAGCTTGGCTTCGTCCAGTTGGTTACGAAGCTCGGCAATGTCCTCGTCTTCCGCGTCTTCGCCGAGCGCGCTTTCGATTGCCCGTTTCTGCTGACGGAGCACATGCTCACGTTGCTGCTGGTCCAGGCCTTCGCGCGCTTCCTCCGCAATCTGGCGACGCACTTCGGTTACTTTCAGTTCGTGTTGCAGCACCTCATGAATCTTCTGAAACAGCGCCACCGTGGTTTCGCATTCCAGAACTTCCTGTTCCTGGGCTACAGACAGATTGGCAAGCGACGCGATGCGGTACATTTGCGTTACCGGGTCGGTGATCGAGCCTATCAGTTGCTGGTAGATCTGCTTGCCGTTGTCGCTGTCGTAAAGATCGGCGATCTGTTGGGCCAGCGTCAGGTTTTCGCGCAGCAGCGCATCGATGGCCGCCTCGTCGCCCGCAATGTCGTCCATTGTAAGCAGCGGTAACGGGGTCCAGGCGCACTCCAGCATATCGCCAGCCGGTTCGCTCGAGGACAGCGCTACGCGCTGACTGCCCTGCACAATCACCTGTAGACCGTTCTCGCGTTTTTCGATGCGGTTGATGTTGACCAGGGTGCCGACGTGATAGATGTCGTCGAACCCGGGATCCTCGAGGTCGCCGTCGTGTTGCGCAACGGCAATCAACTTGCGTCCGCGTTCCACGCCGGCCTGCACTGCGGCGATCGATGGTGGACGGCCGACCGCCAGCGGCACAACGATCTGCGGATACACCACGGTGTTGCGCAGCGGCAATACGGGCAGAGGATCTCTTGGCGTCTCGCTCATGGTGCTGCAGGGTAACCGATTACGCGGCGTTCAGGTTCTGCAGGCGCGCGGCTTCGGCGCGCAGCACTTCGGGCGCGCCCCAGATCTGGCGGTTGAAGCCGATGCGCTTGAACCAGTAGTGCAGCCCCAACAAGTCGGTGAAACCCATACCGCCGTGCACCTCGGTTGCGGTTTTGGCGACGAAACGCCCCACCTCTGCCAGATGCGCTTTCGCATGGCAGGCGGTTAGCGGTGCATCATCCGGCAGCGCGTCGACGGCGTGCGCGGCGTACCAGACGAACGCCCGGCACGGCTCCAGATGCGCAGCCATCTCGGCACACATGTGTTTCACTGCTTGAAACGTTGCGATTGCGCGGTTGAATTGCTTGCGTTCCTTCGCGTATTCGACGGCGGCGTCGAGCATGTGCTGGGCGGCGCCGAGAGTGTCTGCGGCAATCATCGTGTGCGCTGCGGCAGCGACCTGGGCAAACGACCGCGGGTCGTTCGTGAGCAGCGTTGCTGGCGTGTCATTGAACACCAGTTCTGCGGTGGGGCGCGTGATATCCACGGTCGTGAGTGTCCGACATTCGAGACCGGATGCATCCGCGGCTACGAAATACAGCCGTTGGGCATCGTCGCCGACCAGGTACCCATCGGCCGGCGCGTCAACCGCGTACAGCGCCTTTCCGTTGAGTGTGTTGCCGTCAGCCGCTAGGCCGGCGTCCGCCCGCTTGGCAATGGCTTCGCCGATAGCGACGCCCGTGCGCAGGTTACCCGCCAGCAGAGCGTCTACCAGGTCCGGGTGATTCTTGTTTGACGCGCGAATCGCAAGGGGCAACAGCACCGAGGAGCTGATGAACGGCGCAGGGGTTACGTGGCCGCCGAGGCACTCCGCGATGAGTGCGGCGTCAATGACCCGCATCCCCAGACCGCCGTCGGCCTCGTCGATCAGAAGCGCCGTCAGGCCCAACTCGTGCAAGCCCTGCCAGATGTCGGTGGCGTCGCCGTCGTCGGCGAATGCACGTATGCGATCCAGCGGCGCGCGTTCTTCGAGAAACCGATTAACGTTGTCGGTCAGCAGCGTCTGTTCTTCTGAAAGTCCAAACTTCATGCCGCGCCCGCCGGTAGTTTCGGTTCTTTAGGCATGCCCAACCCGCGCTCGCTAATAATGTTTTTCTGAATCTGCGACGTGCCGCCGCCGATGATCAGGCCCAGGTAGAACATGTGCTGGTGTTGCCAGGAGCCGTTGCCCCGCAGGTACGGATTCTTGCCGTACGCAAGACCCAGTTCGCCCATCACGTCGATCGCCAAGCCCTCCAGTTCGTGACGGAGCTCTGTTCCCTGCAGCTTCACGACCATCCGCGCCAATCGGGCATCTTCGTTATTGAGCTTGGCAGACAGAATGCGAAGATCGTTGAAACGCATCGCCATTACGCGGCCCTGCAACTGCATAGCCCGGTCAAGATATACGGGGTGATCGATCAGGCGCGCGCCGTCCAACGTTTCCGTTTTCATCAGCTCTAGCAACGCATTCAACCGGGAAAGCGTGGCGTCGGGGTTACCGAGCGAGTCTCGCTCGTGGCCGAGAATTGCGTTGGCCACCAGCCACCCTTCGCCGCGTTTGCCGACAATCTGATGTTTTGGAACCCGCACGTCCGTGAAGAAGACCTCGTTGAAATTGGCGTTGCCGGTCATGTCTACGAGCGGCCGCACCTCAATGCCCGGGGTGTCCATGCGAAAGAGCAGAAACGAAATGCCCTGATGTTTCGGCGCATCCGGTTCGGTGCGCACCAGGCAGAAAATCCAGTCGGCAATGTGCGCGGTGCTGGTCCAGATTTTCTGACCATTCACAACCCACTCGTCGCCGTCGAGTTCCGCGCGGGTGGTGAGGCTCGCCAGATCACTGCCCGCGCCGGGTTCGGAATAGCCCTGACACCACAGCATCTCGCCACGCAGCGTCGGCGGGATGAACGTTTTCTTCTGGTCTTCTGTTCCTACCTCGAGCAGCGTCGGCACCAACATGGAAATGCCCTGGCCGCCCATGCCCGGGTTCACCTGCGCCGACGCAAATTCCTCCGCAATGATGCGCGATTTCAGGATGTCCGGTTCGGCGCCAAATCCGCCGTACTCCTTCGGGATCGTGCGTGCGGCGTAGCCGTTCTCAATCAGCAGGCCCTGCCACTCCAGCAACGCGGGTGTGCGTGGATCCTGCCCGCGCGGCGCACGATCGCCGTGGCGCGCGAGAAACGTCCGCACGTCTTCCCGGAACGCTTTGTATTCCGGGCCGAACTCCAGATCCATGCACTACTCCACGGCGAATCGAGTTCTGCAATCTAACCGCTCGGTTCGAGGGCAGCAACCAAGCCCGCGATCGGTGGACGGCGCGAGGCAGGGGGAGCGGTCGGGTCAGCGGGTTGATTCGTTGATCCACGCAAGGAGCGTGCGGTAGGCGTCATCCTCGCGATCGGAACGGAGCAGCACGCAGCCCGTCTGCGCACGTTCGGGAAAGCGGAAGCAGGCTGCGCTGTACCCTGGTCCGCCGCCGCTGTGGCCCCAGTGGCTGCCGGGCTCGACCATCAGTCCGCACGCGTAGTGCGGTGCCCGCCACCCCGCTTGCTGCCCGGGTACGGCGACCAATCTCTGCAGAAGCGATTCGGCGGTGGGCGACGCAATGAAGCGCGCAGCGTCTTCCGCCGTCGCAACCAGTAGGCCGTGCCAGACCCACTCGGCAGGGTAGCGGGGCAGCACGTCTGAAAACACGCCGTGGGTAACGCGCAAAGACGTTAGCCCCTCGGCTCCTGCGAACGTGGAAATCAACTCGTCGAACGACGATCCCGTTTCCAGCTCGAGGATGCGTTTCAGCAGCCAGTACCCCGGGTTGCTGTACGTCCAGCCCTGGCCGGGTTCGAACAGCAGCGGTTGCCTGAGCGTTGCATCCGCGAACCGATCGTCGGACCACGGCGGTTGACCTTGGGCGATTGCCTGGTTGTACGCAGGCAGGGTGCCGTAGTCGCGTATTCCGCTCGTGTGCGTCAGCAGATGCGCAACGCGAATGTCACAGGCCCTGGGAAGGAGCGCGTTGCAGAACCAGTGATCGAGCGTGTGGTCGATGTCGATGCCGCACGCGAAGATGCGGCTCGCGATGATGGGTTTGGTGACGCTGTAGAGCGGCAGCGGCGGCCCTTCGGCGTGAACAATGCGACCTTGGCCGTCGCAGAACGCGATTGAACGCGCGTGATCGGTACCGATTGTTAGGTTATACGGCGTGTCGATCGATCCACTCATTGAGCGTGGTCAGCCAAATGTCTGGCGTCAGGTCATGCAACAGATGGCCCACGTCTGGAACGTTCACGAGGGTACAGTCGTCTACGAGTTCGGCGACGCGAGCCGATTCAGCATCGGTCACCACCGCGCCGAGCGCGCGATTGCCGGTCATCATCGTTACGGGGCAGCTCAGCTGTGTGAGCACGGCGTCAGCATCCCACACGAGCGAACCGTCCAGCGCATCCTGGAGCGCCTTGGGGTACAGCATGCCCACGGAATCCAGGCGCTTGCGTATCCTATCTTCGCCCATCGTTTCGATACCGGGTTTGCCGCTGTACGGGTCAGGCGCGTTGGCCATTACGTCAAACCATTCGTCTTCACTGCGAGTGCCGTCCTGTAGCGTGGATGCCATAACGACCAGCGCGTTGAACAATTGTTGGTAGGTGGCATCGAGATTACCGACGAAGTACAGCGGCGGATCCTCAAGAAAGATACTCGTGATCTGCGACGGTCCACTGATAGCGCATTGCACCGCAACCACGCCACCGAGAGAGTGGCCGGCTAACAGCACCGGCTTGCCGACCTGTTCGTGGATGAAGTGAAGCACGTCGTCGGCGTACGCTGCCGTATCGTAGCGGGTGTTCGGCCGGCTGGACTCGCCATGCCCGCGAAAATCCAGCGCATACACATGGCAACGTGCGTCGATTCCCTCGAGCAGCGGTTGGTACGTGAGGGCGTTGTCGGTAATACCGTGCAGCAACACAAGCGCCTGATCTGCGCCGGCGCGTTCTATGAACGCCAGTTCACTGCCGTTGCTCAGTGTCAGTTTCTCTTTCACCATGCGTTTTCCATGCGGCGTTGCTCCGTCCACAATCGGAAGGTGGGTTTTCACGTTAGCACGCTTCGGGCACCATGTAAGTGCCATATGATGCAGCAGCCGAGACTCCAACCGAGACCCCGAAGGACGCGACCGACCAAGGCCGCTTGGTGCGTAATTGCGGCGCTGGCGGTTGGGATGTTGCTGCGCGTATTGGTGCCACCGGGATACATGCCGGGAAATGTTGCTGGTGGCTGGCACCTGCAACTCTGTCCGGACGGCCTTCCGCCGGGATTCCTATCGAGCCTCAGCGGCGAAACACACCGTCATACGCACGCTGCTGTCCACGAATCCGGTTCGCAACCGGAGTGTTTGCTTGGCGGTATTGCCGCACTCGCGCTCCTGCCTTCTGTGGTGCTCCTGACCGTTTTCGAGACCGCGGTATTCCGTTCGGTTCCACCGGTACGCGTCAAAGCGTGTGTGGCACTGCGCTACCGCCTGCGTCCTCGCGGGCCTCCCCACCACCCGTGCGCTGGATTACTGAACGTCTAAAACACGGGAAAGAACCAATGAGAACTCTATTTGCGTTCGCGTGCGCAGTCGCGTTCGTGCAGGCGAGTGTGGCCGACACTCGTCCCGACGCGCACGCGCCCATCGCTTTGATGGGCGATCACATGCACCAACAAGGGGAATTCATGTTCTCCTATCGCTACATGCATATGGCCATGCAGGGCAATCGCGACGGCGGCAGCCGTCTTTCGCCGGCGGAAGTGGCTGGTGGGATATCTCATCCGTTTGCGGATCCGCCGCGCATTCCGCCGACATTGCGCGTGGTGCCGGTGGAGATGACGATGGATATGCACATGATTGGCGTGATGTACGCGCCGAACGACCGGGTAACGCTCGCGGGAATGGGCACGTATCTGGAGAAACAGATGGACCACCTAGTGTTCCGTGGCCCGCGGGGTACGGATGTGCTGGGTGAGTTTACGACATCAACGCGGGGACCCGGTGATGTCTCGTTGTTGGCGCTCCTGAGACTGTCTGAGGGTGGCGCGCGGCATCGAATCCACGCGACCGTTGGAACCTCGGTGCCAGTTGGAAGCGTGACGAAGTCTGATGAGATTCTAACACCGGCGAACACGCGTCCGTCCCCGAGGCTGCCGTACCCCATGCAACTGGGCAGCGGGACCGTGGACCTTATTGTAGGCGCAACCTACGCTTCTGAGGCCGGTGCGTGGGGTTGGGGTGCACAGACGCGCAGTGTGGTTCGCATAGGCGACAATGACAAAGGCTACGCGCTCGGCGACGAGCATTGGGTTCATGCCTGGTTGAGTCGTGTATTGACGCCCCAGCTAAGCGTATCGGCGCGTATCGCCCGCTACGCACGCAGCAACATCTCCGGCCTCGACGATGAGATTGCCGCTCCCGTGCAGACTGCGGATCCGCGACGCCAGAAAGCGCAACGTTTGGAGCTGGCGTTGGGTAGCAACCTGGTATTGCCGGGGGGTAGGCATCGCCTTGCCGCGGACGTGGCGGTTCCAGTCGGGCAGCGGTTGGACGGGCCACAGCTCGAGTCGGATTGGCAGGTTACGGTGGGTTGGCAGTTTGCGCGGTGAACTGCAGCGTGGGCGGAGTCATGCCAAGTGCGCGAGGTGTTCGCGTTTTACCAGGTATTTCAGTCCAGCGCCTTTGGCGTAACGTTCGATCTCTTCCACCACGTAGTCGGCTAACCGCTGCACTTCGTCGCCGAGCGAACCGGCGACGTGCGGTGTGAGAAACACGTTGGGGAGCTTGTACAACGGTGATTCCGGTGGCAGCACTTCGGGTTCGGTGGTGTCGAGAATCGCGTTGATCCGACCCGACGTCAGTTCCGCTTCCAGTGCCGCCTGGTCAACGAGTCCGCCGCGCGCAGTGTTAATCAGCGTGCTGCCGTCCTTCATGAGACGGAGTTCGCGCGGGCCGAGCATGTGGCGGTTGTCTGCGAGCAGTGGTGCATGCAGGCTGACCACGTCGGCCTGCGACAGCAGTTCAGAAAGGCCGACTTTCATTGCCCCCATATCGCGCGCGGCGAGCGGTGTTGTATACGGATCGTACAGCAGCACTTTGAAGTCGAACCGCTTCAGGTGCGACAGAACAAGACGCCCGACGTTGGATGCGCCGATGATGCCGATCGTTTTTCGGTAGTTGCCGACGTTGGGCGCTTCCTTGGTCCACGGTGCGTGGTTGGCCGCGGTGGCCAGATAAATGCGATTGAGCGCAAAGATGCGTTTGTTGGCGAACAGAATGGCGGCGAGCGTGAACTCGGCCACGGGCACCGCATTTGCCGCGACGGCGTTGCATACAAGAATGCCGCGACGCCACACTGCGTCGTCCAGAAACCCCTTCACGCTGCCTGCGATGTGCGCAATCAGTCGAAGTCGGGGCAGCTGATCGAGTTCGTCCGGCCCGATCATCGGACACCCCCAGCTCGTAATCAGAATCTCGGTGTGGCTCGCATCGTAAGCCAGCTCGTCGACGTTGCGGAATGCGGCGTCGGAGATCAGATCTGTACAATCCGCAAGACGTTTGATGTGGTCGTCCCGCAGCAGCTCGTCCTGAACCACAGGATGCATAACGAGCGCCGACGAGAGCAGTTTGGCCATGCGCAGAGAATACCCCATAATCTTCGAAAGACCACCGCTCGGACTGTTGATAGGAGCCATGAACGAACGCGGAAACGATTTGTCTGCCGAACGGGTACGCGCGATGCTAACGGTGATGGTGGAGATGCAGGATGCGCACAACGTGGCGGTGCATCCCGAGTGGCGCATTCAAGGGTACGACTACTGGCGAGCGATCTGGGTCGAGTGTGCTGAACTGCTCGATCACTTCGGATGGAAGTGGTGGAAACACCAGCAGACCGATCTGGACCAGGTGCGACTCGAGATTGTGGACATCTGGCACTTCGCGCTCAGCGATCTGATTCGCGGAGAGGCGGATTGGGACGAGGTGGTTGTCGCGCTCATGCGCGATGATCGCGGATCCGGTGCGCCGGTATCAGGCGCGGAAACGGAAGCGTTCCGAGGCGCCGTAGAAGCTCTGGCACTCGATGTGCTTGCCAATCGGGCATTCCGGACGGAGCCGTTTGTCCAATTGCTGCATGCATTGCCGCTGTCGGTCTCGGACCTGTTCGAGTTGTACGTCGGCAAGAACGTGCTCAACAACTTTCGCCAGCGCAACGGCTACAAGGAGGGTACGTACCGGAAGGTGTGGCAGGGCCGCGAAGACAACGAGCATCTGATCGACGCAATGCAATTGCTCGATTGCGATCCGGGCGACATGCCGGCGCGGCTCGACGCGTTGCTGGCGGAACGCTACGGCGCATCTGCCGGGGCTGCTACGTCGAACTGAGCGCGCTGCGCCGGCCAGACCCGCTCAAATGTCGGCGAGCGCCTCTTCATACAGCGACAGGTCGTACCGGTCGAAACACACGAAGCGTACGTCCAGCGCTGCGGCAGCGTGCGTTGCAACGGTATCCACCGCGAGGCGCGCAGCGATGTCCTTGGGAAACCCGTACACGCCGGTGCTGATCGCGGGGAACGCAATCGAAGATACGGCGTTACTGCTCGCAAGCTTCAGGCAATTCTGGTAGCAGCTTGCCAGCAGGCCGGCTTCGTTGGACGTGCCGCCTTGCCACACCGGGCCAACCGTGTGAATGACCCAGCGTGCACGCAGATTGAAGCCGGGCGTTATACGCGCCTCGCCGGTCGGACAGCCGCCGATGGTGCGACACGCCTCCAGCAGTTCCGGCCCTGCGGCACGATGGATCGCGCCGTCTACGCCGCCTCCCCCCAGCAGCGACTCGTTGGCCGCATTCACGATCGCGTCCGCGTCGGACTCGGTGATATCGCCCAGGTAGGCGCTCAGTTCAGGTCGGTCGAGCTGCTTTGGCATCAAGTTCCCTCTCGTGACGCAGTTGGCGGCGTGGCCAGATTCTACGGCCCTCTGCGCGTTCCTCAGATCATAGTGAACGTCACCACCAGTACCAGGGCGAGCACCGGCGTAACGCCGATCACGTAAGACACCGCCAGCGAAACGAACTTAACTGCGGTGCGGGCTCTGGACTCGTCATAGTAAACGCGCAGTGCGCGAAAATAGTACCAGAAGAATACGCTCAGCAACGCGAGCGTAGCGATATCGGTCGCGAGCGTCAGCTCGTTCGGAATCAGCATCGCAAGGGGAAACAGCAGAAACGCAAAACTGTGCAAGTGCATGCCAAACACGAGGTGCTCGGCATAGAACCGGTGCTGACCCAGATAGTGGAGCTTGAGCAGAAGCGCGTACAGCGGCAGCATCAGAAAGGCGGCGAACGGCAGATTGTCGCGCGCGGCGTTACGCAGTTGCAGCGGGTTGTCCAGAACACGGACGAGCTGCTCGTTCAGGTATCGCCCTACCCGGGTAACGGGTTCGGTACCTGCGTCCTGGGCCCGGGTGCGCAAAATGGCGGCATGCCAGCTGTTCTGAGCCAGCAGGTGGTCGAAGGTGGGCCGGGACTCCTCCGACAGCGTTGCGCGGAAGCGCTCCAACGAGTCGGGCGGCGTCTGAACGGCCGTGTCGGGCACCGTCACGTTCCCACTGTTAATCTGCAGCTCGCCGTTGGACGTGATACCCAGAACGGCAAAAAAAACAAGGCTCGTCACCAGGTAAAGCCGCACCGGGCTCACGTACGACGCCCGGCGATTCTCGGAGAACGCGACCGTAAGCTGACCGGGGTGCGCAATCAGATCGCGCACCGTGCGCATGAAGCGGCCTTCCAGATCGAAGGCTTCCAGCGCCCACGACTTGAAGACTGCAAGGGCGGACACGCGGTAGTCGCGGTCGTTCTGCCCACAGAGCGCGCAGAAACGCCCGGAACGCTGCGCACCGCAATTTGGACAGCGCGCCCCGCTCATCACATCAGCGCGCGTGCCATGCGCTTCACACCTGCGCGACCGCGTCCGCCACTGAGTCTGCCAGCGTCGACGCAACCGTTTGCAGTTGTTCGTCAGTGATCGTGAACGGCGGCCCGATGCACAGAATGTCCCGAACGTCTCCGGTGCCGCCCATATAGTAGAAGACGCCCCGCTTCAAACCGGCGGAAACAATGCGTTGTGTCATACCGGTGCTTTCGGCATACGGCTCTAGGGTTTCGGGATCAGCGACCACTTCGACGGCCTGCAGCAGGCCGCGGCCTCGAATCTCGGCAACCTGCGGGATTCCTGCGAGTGCCTCAATGAGCATGGTCTGCAGCTTTTCCCCCTGTTCGACGCAGCGCTGGATCAGCTCTTCGCTTCTGAGCAACCGCAACACGGCGACCGCGGCAGCGCAGGCGGTGGGATGAGCCGCCAACGTATGAAACATCACCGGATACTGCTGCTCCGCTAGCGCGTCTGCGATGGCAGCGCGGGCGTACACGCCGCCAATCGGCGCGTACCCTCCGGCGAGGCCTTTCCCGGCGGTCAGGATATCCGGCACGGTACCCCAGTGTTCGAACGCGAATTTCGCGCCGGTGCGGCCGAAGCCCGTCATTACTTCGTCCATGATCAGCAGCACGCCGTGGCGATCGCAGATTTCGCGCACGCGTGGCCAGTAGTCGTCCGGCGGAACGAGCGCGCCCCCGCTCGAACCGGTGATGGGTTCCGCCACAAAGGCAGCAACCGTGCGGGGGTCTTCGGTCAGCAGGGTCTCTTCGAACTGCGCAGCATAGTACGCACCCAGTGCGTTGTGATGTTCGGGATCCGTGCGTAGCGGATAAGGGGCTGGCGTGGAGGGGAACTGGGTCAGCGCATGCTCAAGGCCGCGCTGGCGCGCGGGATGGCCGCTTGCGGCCGTGGTTGAGAGCGTGGTGCCGTGATAGCTCGGGTGGCGAACGATGATCTTTGTTCGGGCGGTGTCGCCGTGCGCGGCATGATATTGCAATGCCATCTTGAACGCGGCCTCGTTGGCATCCGAGCCGCCGGTGGTAATGTGGATGTTCGTGAGTTCCGGCGGCAGCCAGTGTTCGATCAGTTCCTCCGCGAGTGCTTCGCGTTCGGGGGTGAGCCACGGAGGTACCACATAACCGCTGGCATGCGCGGCGTGCGCGATCGCGTTTGCGACGCGGGCACGTCCGTGGCCGACGTTCACTGCGATGGCGCCGCCGGCGGCATCGAGAATGCGACGACCGTCGGTCGTGTAGAGGTACACGCCGTCGGCGCGTTGAATGTGAATCCTCGCGTCGCCGAAGAAAGGCCAGTGGGTCATTGCGATGCGCACTTCGTTGGTCGCGCGCATGCTACGTGCACATATCGATCTAGGGAAGCTCTGCGGAACAATCGTTCGTGAGCGCCGCCCCACACCAGTCCAGCGTGCTGCTGCGGTCTGCGGGGTCGAGTGCGGGCGGTAATCGCACTACACTATCCGCTGACTCACAGGGGCGGGGAGGCAACAGCGATGTCGGAAACGGGCGAACACGCAGATTCGGAGCTGGCGGGCGTAGATGTTCCCCGGCTCACGCCGTGGCTTGCGCAATGCATCGCCGAACTGGAACCGCCGCTCGATTTCTCGCTGATTGCAGGCGGACATTCCAACCTGACGTTCCGATTCGACGATGCGGCGGGGCGCGCGTTCGTATTACGCCGGCCGCCGCTCGGCCACGTGCTGGAAAGCGCACACGACATGGGTCGGGAGCACAAGATCGTGAGTGCGCTGCAGGGCAGCGAGGTGCCTGTGGCGGTCGTCCGCGGGCTGTGCACCGACACCGCCGTGAATGACGCGCCGTTCTATCTGATGGAATTTGTGGAAGGTCTGGTTTGCAACGAAACGGCAGACGCCGCGACGATGGCCGAGACGGAGCGGCATGCGCTGGGGCTGCACGTGATCGACGTGCTGGCCGCGCTGCATAGGATTGACCCGGACGCGGTGGGTCTAGGGGATCTCGGTCGCAAAGAGGCGTATCTGGCGCGCCAGCTGAAGCGTTGGAACAAGCAGTGGGCCGCAAGCAAAACGCACGAGATACCGGAGATGGAGCGCTGCTCGGAACTGCTTGCCGAGCGGATGCCTGAACAGATCGGTGCGGCGATCGTGCACGGCGACTATCGCCTGGGCAACATGATCGTCGGCGACGGCCGGATTCGCGCGGTGCTCGACTGGGAGCTGTGCACGCTTGGAGATCCGCTTGCGGACGTGGGGTATCTACTCAATTCGTGGATTCAGCCGGGCGAGGTTGGGGACGACACCTCGCCCACCGGGTGCGGCGGTTTTCCGGACCGCGACGTGTTGTGTGCACGTTACGAAGCTGCCACCGGGCGTGACCTGTCAGGCATCAACTACTATCGCGCCTTCTCGCACTGGCGGCTGGCCGCGATCGGGCAGGGCGTGTACAAGCGGTACCTCGTGGGCGCAATGGGCGACCGTCCGGATATGGATCTGGATACCTATAAAGAAAGTGTGACGACGCGGGCGCGTGCAGCGCTTGCGTTGCTGGAGCCTCAGGCTAGTCGAGCGTAAGGATCCCGATTTCGCCACCACCGACTTCGACCGCGCGCACGCGATCGTAATCGCCTGGGTCCAGTCCGACCACGATGCACGGGTGGGTGGTCACCTGAGCGAGTACCGCGTCGGGGGCTGGTACCTGCCAGTCCAGCTCAACCGTCGCGATGCTGGACGCAATCGATGCGCCCTGCAGCCGAAAGCCATAGCCGGGCGTCGGCTGCGTTCCTTTCGAGATGGCGATCAGCGTCATGCCGTCTGCAGAATCGGGGAGGGTTGCCTGGGTATCCGACGACCCGTCTCCGGGTGTTGGAAGCAGGCGCGAACCGCGCAGCGCCGCCACCTGCTCTAGCGTCACTTGTCTGAGGCCTTCATCGGCGCGCTGACAGGTCGAGCCCGCGAAGACTTCGACTGCACCCAGGGGTTGGCTGGCGGCGCAGCCTGCGAACAGGCCGCAGACCGCCAGGGTCATCAGAATGCGTGTAGCTGCCATCATTCCAGCCGCTTTCCTTTGTTCGATTCCTTCTCGCCGTTGCGATCGTAGCGGAAACCGGTGCTCGCTGCCGACCCGCCGGTAGACAGGTTGGTAACGTTCACGCGGTAGCCCGAGAAGAAGTCGAGGCCGGTCAGGTCACCGCTGACGGTGATCTGGTCGGGCGAGTCGAGCGTCTGGTAGGCACCGCAGGCTTCGCCGGCGTCGCAGATGAAGAAGTCATCGTCCAGGTCGGATCCTGCGAAGATGCGGAACTCGCCGGCTGGGACGTCCTCGATCGTGAACGTGTATACGCCGTTGTTCAGCGTTGCGACGTCCAGCTGGTTCACCGGCTCGCCTTCGGCGTCTACGACGATTACGTAGTGCTGGCCGGCGTTGGCCTGCGGCGACCCGCCGAGCACCTGCATGATCACCTGCACGGTAACGTCATTGGCGTCGCTGTCGAACGTAACCGTACCCGAGTACGTGCCTACGTCCAGCGTGCCGCGGTCAATGCTTATCGTGTAGTCGCCCAGGCCATTGCCGTCCACTGTGGCCGGCGTGACCGTCAGCCAGGGCTGATTGGACGTAGCCGCCGCAATAGTCAGGGTGCCGGAACCCACGTTGCGCACGGCAACGGTGTCGCTGTTGGTTGCGAAACCGAGGTTCAGCGTGGAGATGCTGGCTGCGAGTATCGGGCCGGGATCACCGCCGGATCCGTT
This sequence comes from Candidatus Azotimanducaceae bacterium, assembly GCA_965216695.1. GTDB lineage: Bacteria > Pseudomonadota > Gammaproteobacteria > Pseudomonadales > Azotimanducaceae. The sequence goes on from OZ244212.1 coordinate 3,758,383, forward strand.
CAGCAAGTCCAGGGCCGTGAGTACGGCTTTCTGAGCGTTCAGCAGACCGTGGCCGAATACGTCGTCGCGGCCGGCCGCGCCCAGGTCGTCGGTGATGTCACCGGCGGCCAATGCGGTGTCGAACTCATCGGGCGTGAGGCCCGGATAGACGGACTTCATCAGCGCGATCACGCCGGCGACATGGGGCGCCGCCATGGACGTACCGGCCAGTGGTGCATAGCCGAACGTGATGGGTGCGTTGCTGTCGTCACCCATCGTGCTGATCACGCCGTCCGCGAAACCATCGGCGTTCAGGTCCGTACCCACGTTGCCGCCTGGCGCAGCCAGATCGACTGTGGAGCCACTGTTGGAGTACGGCGCGACGGTGTTGTTGATGCCGGTTGCGGTCACGGAAATCACGCCGTTGTACGCCGCGGGGAAGTTCGGCGTGTTGGTTCCGTCGTTACCGGCTGCGGATACGACGAAGATGCCGAGGTTGCGTACTTCGTTCAGCGTGTCCTGTTCGAGCTGTGAGGACGCCGAGCTGCCGAGGCTTAAGTTTATGATGTCGGCGGGCGTAGCCGGCGTGGTGCCGGAGTCGTTGGACAGGCCCGCTGCGTAGCGTACGGCCTGAATCACGTCGAACGACGTGCCGCCGCCGACGCCGAGCGCGCGCATGGGCATGATGCGGGCGCCCCACGCGACACCGGCTGCGCCGGAACCGTTGTTCGATTGTGCAGCGACTGTCCCGGCCACATGTGTGCCGTGGAAGCTGCTGCTGTTGGGATAAGCCTGGTCGCCGTCGTCGTTCGGGTTGTCGTCAATACCGTCGCCATCGCCGGAACGCGTGGTGTCGCTTATGAAATCGAAACCGTCCACCAACTGATTGGTGAGGTCCGGATGCGCTGTCAGCACGCCGGTGTCGACCACCGCCACGATCACATCGCTGCTGCCGGTGGTTATGTCCCAGGCAAGCGGCAGGTTTACGGATTCGTAGTGCCACTGATAGTCGTAGAAGGGATCGTTGGGTTCGAGCAGCGGTTGATGCAGCAGGTTGGGCTCGGCCACGTCGATCGACGGATCGTTGGTGACAAGCTTTGCGGCCATCAGCGTTTGGTACTTTTCGTACAGGTGTGCCGGAATCTTGGAGCGCGCATTGAATGGCACCCGCGTATTGCGCGGCGAGAACGCCAGCGCGTTGGATGCTGCGTCTGCGGCCAGTTTCACGCGTTTGATGCTGCCCGCGTTACCGAGGTCTGCAGCGGCCACGGAGCGCGGAAGTGCGCGGCCGGATGTATTCGACGACACGAGCAGTTCGCCGGGTACGAAGTTGTCCGAGACCCGAGTTGCCGCGCGCTTACCGGCGGACGTTGTCGTCACGTTTTGGCCAATCGTCAGCACATAGTTGCTGGCGCCGGCAATGGCCTGGATTTCAACGAAGTAGAGGCCTTCTACGCTGACCTCCAGCGATTCGGTCAACCCGGGACCGCTGACAGAGGCGTCGACCATCGTTCGACTTTCATCGTAGAGCACCACATCGATGTCTGCGCTCGATTCGCCGACGGTAACCAGAATGTGCTCGTCGCCGGCGAGGGCCACGCGGTAGTAGTCGGACAGATCGCCGGACTGACACAGGTTACTGGACGCGTCGGTGCAGCCGTCCACCACGGTTACGAATCCGCCGAGGGTCACCGGATTGAGCAGATCCTGGGCATCATCGAATGAATCGTTGGAAACCGGCGTCGTAAACTGGTCGTTTACGTCGGAGTCAGCCGCGGAGCTCGATAGGATGGAGATCGATCCGGAAAGCGTGAAGCCCTGCGAGGATACCGCGCGGGTAGTCGACGCGGTTGCGCCGCCGTCGTCGGTAACCGTCAGCGTAATCGTGAAGTCACCGCCCGTCTGGTAGGTGTGCGATGCGGTTGCGCCGCTGGAGGCGGCCGAACCGTCGCCCCAATCCCAGCTGTAGGAGCTGATGCTGCCGTCGCTGTCCGACGACGCCGAGGCGTCCACGGACACGTCCAGCGGTGCGGTCCCGCTGTCTGGGGATACGGTAAAACTCGCGCTTGGTGCGGAATTCGACGGGGGCGGATTGTTGTTGCGGCTGCTACCGCCGCCGCCACCGCAGGCGGCGAGGGTTAGGCTCGCAGCGATCATGAGAGCTTGCGGGAGCCGTCGCGGAATCATTCCGACGAACGTCCGCACGGATCCGGAGATTGCGCTAAACATCCTATTTGAGCACCGGTATTGAAAGGACGAAATCGAGTCTAGCATCGGCGAAAAATCGGTTCGTTTGTCGTACGTCACAGTTTCAGACTTGCGTTCGCCGCGCAGGTTTCAGCCGGAATGTAACGAAATGGGGTCAGATCAAAGGGACAGAGTCGTTACTCTGTCCCTTTGATCTGACCCCAAAGTTTCTAGGTGTTAAGAGAATAAAAAAGGCGTGTCAGTGGTGAGCACCGCTGAAAAGCAACCTCTCTTCTGGGGGAAGGACACTTGAAAGGGAGGACTGCACGAGGTTGCTGGTCACGCCTAAACTCAAGTTGAAGAGAATTGTACAGTACAAAACCTGGGTGTCAACACTTTTTTCACGATTTTTTTCGATTTGTAGAGATTGTGTATAGGTGGCCGCGTTGCAATGCTCGGCAGTGGCTACGCGCATCAGCCTTTCGCGCCCAGCAGGTGTGACAGCGCCAGTTCCAGCTGCGCCCGGGCGTGCGTCGTTTCGACGCTTACCTGATCCAGCGCGTCCTGTTCACGTGCGCCCGCGAAGCTTGCGAACGCATTCAGGCTGTTGATCAATTCCACCAGGTGGGTCATGCAGCCGGCAGGGTCGGTGTCGCTGGCCGCAATCGCGATCAGTTCGTCGTCCGTGTAGCCGCGCGGATGTGGGCGTGCGTGATGTTGCGCGCCTCTGGCCGCATCGCGGCACAACGCCACGATCCGGTCCCAGCGAGCCGGCCATCGGAGCAGTTTGGCGCCGAATTCTTCGGCCGCCTGCAGCTGTTCGGGCAGTGCAAACTGATACAGCGCGATCAACTGCGCGTCGCCGATCACGTCCTGGGCCTGCTGCAACGAGACGAGGTCCATCACTGGAAATTGAACGACGAAGGCATTCGCGTCGGGCGTTTCATCGACAGCCAACAGCGCTTCCACGTTGGCGTGGCGGTCCACTACCGTAACGGTCGGATCAGCGTCTGCTCCCGCCTGCAACGGTATGAGGCCGGCCCCCGCGAGCCCAATACTCACGGGCCGCCGGTCGGCCCCGATGTGGGCCGCTCCCGACCGATCGGCACCCCTGGCCACGGTCTCCAGACGCGCGTCGAGCTGGGCGTCAGAGAGCGGCACCAGCGAGCTGATCGCGTGGCCGCTGTCGGTTAACGCTTTGATCTTGCGCAACTGAGCGACCTGGTGGTCGTTGTAGTAGCGCGTTTTGCCTGAACGTCGGGCGGGTTCGAGCCCGTAACGGCGCTCCCAGGCACGCAGGCGCTCGACCGCGATGCCCGTCATTTTCGCCACAGTGCCGATTCGATAGAGGTCTTCTGATTCGTCCATGCGCGAGAGCGTACAAATGTGTACGTAAGCCGAACAGGGCCAGACATTGTATCGAGAATACAGGTTTTGTCCAGGACAAGATGTCGGTCAGCGAACCCAGGTACCGCGCGCGGAGGGCCGCCGACGGTAAGAGGGGGCGTGGAGGGCAGTCATTTAGGACTGCCACCGCGGCCAAGGGAGGAAGGGGAGAGAAAACCGCGCCACGCCTTATTTCTCGGCAGCGCAATACACTGCCTCGATGCCGCGCATTCTATAGGAGCAATGCGTCGCGACAAGGTGCGTAGAGGACTTTTTTGTTACGGGAACGTAACAACTTGCTTCTGCGGCGTGTCGCCGCTGAGCGCGCGGTGGAGCGGGAAATCGGGCTGCTGAACGGGTACTCTTGGCGCAGTGACAACGAGCGGAATTCGGGGGGATCGTGCAGAACAATCTGGGACTGGTGCTGGCCAAACGTGCGTTTCTGGATACGGACCGGGAAGCGTACGTCGATGACCGGGTGCGGTTGACGTTCAGCGAGCTCAACGCAAGGTGCAACCGCCTTGCCAATGCGTTTCTGTCTGACGGTATCGAGCAGGGCGAGCGGGTCGGGTTGCTGGTGATGAACTCCGCGGAGTTCATGGAGGCGTACTTCGCGCTCGCCAAGATCGGGGCGGTGGTAGTGCCGCTGAATTGGCGGTTGGTCCCGGATGAACTCGAATTCATCCTCAAAGACAGCGGCACACGGCGGCTGATATTCGGCGAGGAGTTCATCGACGCGGTTGCGGATTTGCACGCCCGGGGCGACAAGACCGACATCACGCACTGGCTGCAGGTGGAGGGCGACGAGGACGTTGCTTTTTTTGCCACCGGTTACGGCGCGTTCCGCGACGCCGAAGAGCCGACCGAACCGCCGATCCGCGGGGTCGACGAGGACATGCTGTACATCATGTACACCTCAGGCACGACCGGATTGCCGAAGGGCGTGGTGCACACGCATGCAAGCGCGCTCTGGGCGGTGATTACGATCAGCGCCGCGCCGTACTTCTACCTCGACGACCGCTACATCGCGCCATTGCCGATGTTTCACGTTGGTGCGCTGACACCGCTGGCCGCCAATGTGTACAAAGGCACGACGTCGGTCGTCATGCGTAATTTCGACCCGGTAAGGGCTTGGGAACTGATTGAGAACGAGCGGATAACCACCGGGCTCATGGTACCCGCAATGCTCAACTTCATGCTGCAGGTGCCGAATCGGGAGCGCTTCGATTTTTCCTCGGTGCGCTGGATCATGACGGGTGCGGCGCCCGTTTCGCCCAACATGGTGCGCGCATACAACGACATGGGTGTGCCGTTATTGCAGGTGTATGGGCTCACGGAAACCTGCGGACCGGCGTGTCTGATGGATCCCGGACATCTGTTGACGAAAACCAGTTCCACCGGACGGGCGTTTTTCCACACCGACGTACGCGTTGTCGACGACGACGGAAACGATTGCGCACCCGGCGTTGCCGGAGAAGTGCTGGTGCGGGGCCCGCACGTGATGAAGGAATACTGGAACCGGCCGGAGGCGACAGCAGAAACGCTGATTGACGATTGGCTGCACACCGGCGACGTCGCGATGATGGACGAAGCGGGATTCGTCTCTATCCAGGATCGCATCAAAGACATGATTATCTCGGGCGGCGAAAACGTTTATCCCGCAGAAATCGAGAACGTGCTGATGCAGCATCCGGATATTACGGAAGCGGCGGTGATCGGGCAGGACAGTGACAAGTGGGGCGAATCGCCGTTTGCAATCGTCGTCAGCAGTAATCCAGACCTGGCGGTGGCCGAGGTGCTGGAGTTCTGTCGCGGCAAGCTCGCGGGTTACAAGCAACCCAAGGGGGCGGCGTTTGTTGACGTCATCCCGCGTAATCCAAGCGGCAAAATACTGAAACGGGTGCTGCGCGAAGAGTTTCCGGGCCCCGCGCCGGTCTAGCGGCCGACCCGGCGCGGTTTGCGCACACGGAGGGCGATGCATGGACATCCATGAACTCGAAGAACGTCTGGTGCCGTTCTGTGAAGCGAAGTACCGGACCACGGATCTGGACGTATTCGATGTTGTGACGATGCCGGGCCACGCCGGCTTTGCCTACGGATTCCGCGTACGCGAGGGCGGCAGCGAACGCGTCGATGCCTGGTTCATCCGTCTTCCGCCTCCCAACGTGAACTGGCGTGGCACCGCGGATGTGTTGCGCCAGGTCGAAGTGCTGAACGCGCTGGACGAAACGGACGTTCCCCACTGCTCCGTGCAATGGTCCGGAGACGATCTCGAATGGTTCGGTTGTCCGTACTTCATCGTACCTTGGCTCGAAGGCGACGTGCTGCGGCTGGGCGATGGTGAGTGGGGACGTGCGTTGCCGACTGCGCAACTCGAACGCCTGGGCGGTCAGGCCATGACCGCGCTCGCACAGATTCATCAGGTAGACATCGACCTGGTGCCGTACCTGGGCGAGCCGGTGCCTTTCGAAGAAGACGTGGTGCGCTGGGACCGCTTTTTCGAACGCGCAGCGGACCCGGAGTGTCTGCACGATGCGCCGCTTGTGCGCCAGAAGTTGCTCGACACGATGCCGGAAGATGCCGCCGTCGGCATTTTCCACGGCGACTTTCAGACAGCCAACCTATTCTGCTCCCACGAAGGAGAGTTGTTGGCGGTTATCGATTGGGAACTCACCGGCATTGGCGCAACGCTGAACGACCTGGGATGGATGGTAACCTTCTCGGATCCACTCGCGTGGCCGAAGGGCGAAGGCAGCCGGCCCATGTTCCTCGATCCCGACGCGTTGATTGGGATGTATGAGGAGGCGTATGGCGCGCACGCCGCGGATCTGAACTGGTTTCGTGCGCTCGCGGCTTACAAGTTTGCGATCATTACCGGCTTCAATCTGAGTCTGCACCGGCGTGGAAAACGTCATGATCCCAGCTGGGAGGAAACCCGGCATGCAATGCGGCCGCTGATTGACCGCGCGCACGAATTGCTGGGATAACGCGCGTCAGGGTTCGCGCGGGGCAGGGGTTTCTTCGTCCAGACACACTCCGCGTTCTACCTGAATCGTGGAGTGTTCAACACCATACCGGTCCCTGAGAATCTCTTTCAGCGCCGACGTTGCGGACTGCGTGTCCACGTGGTCTGCGACGTGCGCGTGCAGCGTAACGAGCGGCCGCTCGGAGGTAAGTGCCCAGGCGTGCACGTGGTGGACTCCCACCACGCCGGGCACCAGTTGCGTCAGCGATTCGCGAATGTCCTCCAGATCGATACCCGGCGGTACGCCTTCCAGCAGGATGTGGCTGGATTCGCGCAGTACCCGCCAAGCGCCGTGCGCGAGAATTGCAGCCACCACCATTGCCAGTAGCGAGTCGATGCGGAACCAGCCGGTGAAGTGAATCACCAGCGCCGATGTTATGGCTGCCACAGAGCCGAGCAGGTCGCCGAGCACATGCAGCAATGCGCTGCGCACGGCGGTATTGTGCTGATGCCCGTGCAGCCAGCGGAACGCGACGATGTTTACGACCAGGCCGAGTACCGCGATCGCGAGGGCAGGCAAAGCCATGACGGGTTGTGGGCTGGAAATGCGTTGCAGCGCTTCGAACAGAATCCAACCCACAATCATTAAGAGCATCAGACCGTTCAGGCACGCGGCGAGCACCTGAAATCGATGGTATCCATAAGACAGTTTGTGATCGGGGTCTTTGCGTGAGAGCCGCAGTGCGTACCAGGTGAGGCCGAGCGCGGTCGAATCCAAAAACATATGCCCGGCGTCGGCGAGCAGCGTCAGCGAGTTGGACCACAATCCGCCGAGTACCTCGGCCAACGTGAACGTGCTGATGAGGATGAACGCTTTTCCCACGGCGCGTTCGTTACCGTGCATCGATGCGCCAGCGTGATCGTGGCCGTCGTGCGTTCCACTCATAGCGCTATAACAGCGTTTTTGGGTCCATGCCCAACAACACTTTGCCGGCGACTTCGAAGATTGGTTGGGCAACCATCAGGTGTTGGGTCGCCACGTGTACGTCCCGGAAACAGCGTTGCAATGCAGAGCGCTCGTAGATCGCGCTTCCTCCGGCGGCGTGATACAGGCGGTCGACGGCCTCGGCCGCAGCCCACGCATTGTTCGCGGCCGCCAGCCGCAGCCGTGCTTTCGTCTCGCGGTCGATGCGCGCGTGCGCATGTGCGGCGTCCCAGGCGGCGTCGATCGTTTCGCGCGTCAGCGCCGCGGCGCTTTCGAGCCGTGCGGTAGCTTTGGCGACGTCCTTTTGCAGCGACGGCCGGTTGGCAAGCGAGCGCGTGCTGCCGGTAGGAACCTTGCTGCCGGCGAGGGTCTGGATCTCTTCGAGCGCGCGATCCGCGATGCCGAGAGCCACCGCGGAAACGCCGAGCGCCAGCAGCCCGAGGGTCGGGAAGCGGTACAGCGGCCGGTCGACCCGACTGCCCTGTCCGAGTACCGCCCAGCGGCCTTCCGGTACGGCAAGATCCGTTACCTCGATGTCGTGGCTGCCGGTGCCGCGAAGACCGGACGTGTGCCACGTATCGTGAATCCGTACGTCATCCGCGGCAAAAAACACGAGTAGCGGCTGGGGTTCGCCCCGGTCATTGAGTCGTGGTGTGTCCCCGTCGTACACCACGGTACCGCCGCAGACCCACTGCGACACCTGGCAGCCGCTGCCGAACGGCCAGCGCCCACTTACTGTCAACCCGCCGGCCGACGGTGTGCCGCGGCCGAGCGGCGCAGTCACGCCGGACGTAATGACACCGGGGTTGTCGGCGTAGATCAACTTCGCCCAGTCGTCGGGCAGTGAGGCGGACAGCACACCGGTGGTTGCGCCGATCATTACGACCCAGCCAGCGGCGCCGTCGCTGGCTGCAATCTGTCGGAGTGTGGACACGAACGTGTTCGGGTGCAGTTCCAGACCGCCCATCTGTTCCGGGACGAGCATGCGAAAAAGGCCGGCCGCGGCGAGCGTGCGCGCAAGATCGTCCGGCATGCGCCGGGCCTGCTCGGCGCGGTCGGCACGTGTGCGTATCTGTTCTTCGAGTGCCGCTGTTACCAGCGGTGAGTCCACATGTGTATTCATCGGCGCATTATTGCGCAATGCACAGGTCCAGCAAGGGGCTGCACCCGTCAATCAGTTGAACGTAGTTGCCTGGCTCTCCGTGCAACATCCAGCTTTGGCCTTCGCGGACGAGTACGGCGGTAACGAACGGGTCTCCTGCCCGGCGTAGTGAGTAGGCCTGGCTGCTTGGATCGGGTTTACCGGTGTGCGTGTGCAGGAGTTCGGTGCGGCGTTCGCCGTGCCGGACAATGACCCGATGGTTCTGCACGCTCAGGAATGCCGGTTCGGCGTTCCCGGCGCGCCACCGGGACAGGCCGAAGCGCGCCGCCGACGGATAGTAGGTGCCGGCCGCAGAGCCAGGCACCGGCGTAACCGACTCCGGCGGCTCGGGTGGACGTGCGACGCCGTGAGACAATCGCAGTTCTGCCATGCGCGCGAGGCGCCGCACCAGTCTCGGCCGATCCACATTGATTACGAGCAGGTACCCGCGGCGCGTGCCGTGCAGCAAACCGTAGCGCGACTGGTAGCCGTCGGCGTCGCCGCCGTGGCCCCGCCACAGGTGGCCGCGCCGGATCCAGCCGTACATGCCGCTCGCGTACCCTACCTGCAACCCGTGGCGGGCGGCGACGGTCGAGCGGGGATACCGCAGGTGATCGATCGTGGTGGCAGAAATGGCCGCGCGACCGTCGAGTGTACCGCCATCGGCGAGCGCCTGGAGGAAGCGGCGCATCTCCGCGGTGCTCGCGTTCAATGCACCGAAGGCGGGGAAGTACATGTGCCAGTACGGAATGGGCGTGACGGCGTCCGCTTTGAAACCGCCGGGCAAACCGGCAACGGGTTCGAGACTCGCCCGCGCCATTCCCAGTGGGGTGAGCACGTGCGTGCGCATTGCGGAAGCAAACGGGCGTCTGGTGACGCGCTCGATCCACAGCTCGGTCAGTCCGGGCGCAACGTTGGAGTAGCTGTGCTGCAGGCCGGGTGGCCACTGAGCGTCGCGTGAGCGACTCGGTTGTTGGAAGGCGCGTTGCAGCGGAACGGGCTCAGTGTTTGAAAATTCGGCGTTGGTCAGGTCTGTGAAGCCCGCGCTCGATTCCAGCAGATGAATCAGACGCAACGGGTCGGACGCGTGCCAGCGGTTCTGGTAGACGGTGGGGCGCGTCAGCGTCGGTGACACCGGCACCTTGGTGTCGATCCCGTGGTGCGCGGCCACCGCAAGCGCGGTCAGAGCGGTGAACGTCTTGGTGATCGAACCCCAGCGAAATGGCGTGTCGGCATCGACGTTGGGGCCGGTCGTGTGTACGAGGGCACCGCCGTCTCCATCGAGCAGCACCAGGCCGAACGCGGGGACTCCTGCATCGCGTGCGACCGCATCGAGCGCTTCGGCAATCGGCGCAAGTATCGCGCGTTCGTTTGTTCCGGGTTCTTGCGGCGTTGCTGCGTGCGCGGGGAGCGCGATCAACACGAGTGGCCAGAGTGTCCAAACGCGACCGCACGGACGTGCGGCTGGACGTCGGCGCCTCAGAACTGGGACTCGTCCCGGAACGCCAGGTGCAGGATCCGGCTTTTGAAGTACCAGACGCCTTCGCGCTTTATGAAGCGATCTTCGTAATGGCCGATGGCTGCCGGGCCCACCAGCGGCGCCGGTTGCCGGCTGCGGCTTTCCGGACCGAAGTGGCGGTACAACGTCAGATAGCTCACGCCGCTGGCGGTGGATTCATTGCGGGGATGGATGAAGATGTTGGTCAGCACGTGCCGCGTCCGGAGTTCGTCGGGGCGCTGCAGTACCGATTCTCGGATGGCTTCCTTACCGTTCAATTCACGGCCAACTTCCAGCACCGCGTCGTCGGTAAAGAGTTCCACAAACGCTTCGTAGTCACGAAAGTCGATCGCCCGGGCGTAGGCGATCGAAAGCGCTTCGCAGGCCTCGCGGATCAGAATCTGTTGGGATTTGCTGAGCATCGATGTCCTTCGATCGGTCGCACGTAGAGGCCAGTCGGGTCCGACGTGGCGGTTGCGCGGCGGCGTTGCTGGGGAAGTAGGCCGTAGTTTAGGCTGTGGCGTTAGTTTAACTTCCTGTTAGGGGAAAGCGATGCCCAATCCGTCCGACGATTCGTCAAGAGATCCCTCAAAAAAAGTCACACTCGAGATCGAAGATCGTGTGGCGCTGCTGAAATTCAACCATCCTGAGGTGCTGAACGCCGTCGGGTCGGCGATGATCTCGGATCTCGGGGACGCGCTCGCAGAGGTCAAATCGCAGGGCACCAACGTTCGAGCTCTGGTGCTCACCGGCGAGGGGCGGGCGTTCTGCGCGGGGGCCAATCTGCAGGAAACGGGATCCGGTAAGCGCCGCGAGGGCGCCGGTGACGGATTGCGGGCGCGCTATCATCCGCTGCTGCTCGCGCTGCGTGACCTGGAGACGCCGCTGGTGACTGCCGTGAACGGCGCAGCCGCGGGGGTGGGCATGAGTTTCGCGGCGATGGGCGATATTGTCTGTGCATCTGAGCAGGCTTACTTCCTGCAGGCGTTTGCACGCATCGGCCTCGTCCCCGACGGGGGTTCCACATTCCTTCTGCCGCGCTTGATCGGCTGGGGCAGGGCGGTTGAGTTGAGCATGCTCGCGGAGCGCCTGCCGGCCGCGCAGGCGTATGACTGGGGGCTCGTGAACCGGCTCTACGCGGACAATGACGCGTTGATGGAAGGTGCGATGGCGATTGCGTCGCGACTCGCCGCGGGTCCGAGATCGCTCGGGCTCATTCGCCGAGCGTATTGGAGCACCTGGCAAAACAGCTACGAGCAGCAGCTGGATCTGGAGGCGCAGTGCCAGAATCTTGCGGGTGCGAGCCAGGATTTCTCCGAGGGGGTGTCCGCGTTCCTCGAAAAGCGCGACGCGCAGTTCAAGGGTCGCTGAAAGAATCGAGAAACGCGCTCAGACTCTCGGCGGTTGCAACCAGATCGTAGCCGCCCTCCAGCGCGCCGACGACCCGGCCATGGCAGTGTTCGTCCGCGTAACTGCGGATCAAGGCGCCGAGCCATGCGTAGTCCTCCGTCTCCAATGCGAGACCGGCCAGCGGGTCCGCGCGATGGCCGTCGAACCCCGCGGATACCAGTATCAGGTCTGGGCGGTGGTTCGTCAGCGCGCGCGACCAGGCCTGTTCCACCCGTGAACGAAACTCGGCGCTGCCGGTTCCGGCCTGGAGCGGCGTGTTGCAGACGTTTGCCGCCACCACCTCCTGAAACCGGTGCGGATAGAACGGATACTGAAAACTGGAACACACCATAATGCGGTCGTTGGGCGCGCAGATGTCCACGGTCCCGTTGCCGTGGTGGACGTCAAAATCCAGAATCGCCACCCGCGCCTCCGGGTTCACGCGCGTCACGGTCGTTGCAGCGTGCGCGACGCTGTTGAGGTAACAGAAACCCATTGCCGCATCGCGTTCCGCATGATGCCCGGGCGGGCGTACGACGCAGAACGCGCGCGATGTCGGGCCCGCCGTGTCGCTTTGCATCACCGTCAGCGACGCGTCCAGCACCGCGCCCGCGGCGGCCAGTGCGGCCCGGGACGTTGCCGGCATTACGTACGTATCCGGATCGAGCGCGTGTAGACCGTCGGTGCCGGAAACGCGCCTCAGCGCAGCGAGGCACGCGTCGGTGTGCGTGTCGGCAAAGGAATCGAGTGCCGGTGGTTCCGCAAGCCGCTCCTGCCAGTTGGCGTAGCGCTCCGTGCGCGACAGATACGCGAGCGCGAAGCGCACCCGATCGGGGCGTTCCGGATGACCCGGAACGTCGTGGCCCAGGCAGTCGGGGTGGCTATACAAAAACATTGCGATTCGGGCGAGCAGCGTGGTGCGCGTCAGTTCTCCAGGTACAGGTGTTTGTGGTCGTGGGTGATTCGGAAACATGTGCCTAGCAGGCCCACCCACCGGCTGGACTTGGCGGGTTCATCGTCGATGGTTTGAACGGTAATCCGTGAACGCTGACTCAGAATATGGGTGAGCGGCGCGCAGATCGTGGCGATCGACGCGTCGGTTGGTTCTTGCACGAAGCGGATGTGTGCGCCGTAGTTGCGAGCGACCAGCGCGAGTTCGCCATTGTCGAAGGCCAGGTAGTTTCCGGCGCGTCGGGGCGGCGCGGCGGGCCAGTCGAGGCCGAGTCCCGACGGCGCGGCCGGATCACACGCGCTGATCCAAAACGACCGCCGCGGGCCGTCAGCCTGGGTCTCACGCATCAGCGACAGCGCGCCGGGAAGCAGGAACTGCGGACCGGAGAACCCCTGAAAGAAGTAACCAGCGGTGACTTCACCGGACAGTTCCATCAGGCGCAAAGCGGTAAAGAGCGCACGCCACGAGCCTTGTCGTTCGTCGCGATTGACGAGTTCGCGGCAGACGAATCCGTAGCGCTCCAGCAGTCCGCGCACGCGCTCCTTGTTGCTTTCGAGTTGATCCAGCATGTTGTCGTCGCAGTCGCTGCGCTCAGGGAGCAAGAACCACGCACCGCGCCAACCGGCAACGCGCGCTCGCGGCCTGCGCACGCGGCCGCGGGCTAATCCGCCGTTGTCCGAGAGCGCATAGCGACGCTGCTCGGCGTCGGCGAGCGCGCGCCAGTCGCCGCTTGTGATGTGCCCGGACCACACTGCCTGCCACCAGCGTTCGTTGAATTCGCCGAGCGTGGTGTCCGGCTGCCGGTCACGTACCTGCGCGAAGGTATAGCGCGCGTGGGGATCTCGAAACAACGTGGCGATGTCTGCAGGGGCGGGCGTCGGAGTAAAGCAGTCGTCGGCGTAGTCGGCGCTTATGGCTTCCCTGCCGACTCCGTACCAGACCAGGTCGTGCTGTTCCAGGCGGGCCCATGGGTCCGCGGTACCGAGTTCCGTCAGACGTGCGGCGAACAGGTCGTGCAACCACACTGAAACCGGGGCCGGGTAGCCGCGCAGGGTGTCGGCGGTGTCCAGAATGCTGTACTCGTCAGCACGTCGGTTGAACTGCTGCCAATCGGCCACGAATGCGGGCCAGCGCGCCAGAGGTTGCGCTTCCAAATTCGGGCGTCGGGCCGCGCGCTGGAACCGCAACAGCGTTTCGAAGTTGTCCGCGTCGCACCACAGGGGTTCGCTTTCATCGTCGACCAGTTGCCCGTGCACGTAGCGTTCGGCGTCATCGAGCAGACCGTCGGGGACGCCGGGCAGTAGAGTATCAATCTGCGCACGGCTGAGCGGGCCGTAGAAGCTCAATACTTCGATCGCGAGGTCTGTGGCGGTGCGCGGATCGTCGACCACGGGTATCGGGTCTGCCAACTCGAATTCGAGGAGTTCGCGCCAGTCGCCGTGCGCCAGCATGTGGACCAGTTCGCGGTGTACCAGCCATTCGCGATCGTGATCGCGCACCTTTATGATGTCGTTGTGATCGTAATCTGCCGGGCACTCCGACACGGGCGTCAGTACCCGTTCCTTGATCCAGCTGGCGAGTTCGTCTGCGGAGGCGGGTTCGTATCCGGGCGCCCGGCGCTGTCGCTTTGCGACGTATGCGTCCACTATCTCGCGCTCGATCCGGGGCCGCAGCGCGTCGTTCGCGCTGACGGAGTGCACCAGGTCGGCGCCCAACGCGCTAGCACCGGATACTTCCGGTACGTCGTCCGCGTACATGTAGCGATTCAGCTGATCGAACGTTACGTTCTGCGCAAACGGTGACGGTGTGTTCGATTCGACGTAGGACCATGCCGTGTCGCCGTGCTCCAGCTCGGTAAGGCGAACCTTCAGCGCGTCGATGTCGAACTCGTCCTGCAGGCAAGTTCGCCAAGCCTCGAGCAGTACCGGGAAGTCGCTGAAGCGGCGCGTCGCCGTCATCAGTTTTTTGGCCTGCAGACGGCTCATCCACAACGGTAGCCGCTCATTGAAGCGTTTTCGCGTCAGAAGCAGCGAGCGCCCGGCGCACTCGCGGAAACGCGCGCCGAAGTAGTTTGACGACTCAAGCGATGCACGCAGGAGTGCGTCGAAATTGTCCACGGTAACCATCGCAAGTACGTCGGCCGCGGAGACGGCTTCTTTCAGTTGAATCACGACGCAGTTGTTGTCGGCGTGAATGTCCGGTTTGCCCGGAAACCGGCTTCGCCAGGCGGTCTGCAGTGCCAGCGCCCACGGCCGGTTGAGCGTGCCGCCCCACAACGTATGAATGATCAGCTGGTGTGGATCGTCCGGGCCGCGATAGCCGGCTGGACCCGCGCGAACCCGCTCGATCAATAGGTGATGCCGGTGCGGCAGCGGCGTACCGGTCGCGGCGCGCTGGCGCTCCAGGTAATCGACCGTTTCCTCCGCGGCGGTGTCGTCGAAGCGTAGCGCCTGCAGATCGGCCGCGAGCTCAGACGCCGCGTTGCGGGCCAGCGCCTCTTCGGCCCCACGGAGGTATTCGCCCATGCGCTCGGAGAAGTAGGCATTGCGATTGAACGTCTCGGACCGCCAGAACGGCGGTGCGGTCGCGCCCTTAGGCGCGGCTCGAACCATCACGTCGTTGTGGGTAATCCGCTGGATCTGCCATGTCTGAGTACCGAGTGAAAAGGTCTGGCCGGTCGTTGCTTCCCACACGAATTCTTCGTCGAGTTCGCCGATCAGGGACCCGGTGTCGGCGTGTCGCAATTGAAAGTACCCGCGGTCGACGATGGTGCCGCCCGAGTTGTAGAGGGCGAACAGAGCACCCCGGCTGGCACGTATCGTGTTGCGGATCCGGTCGTGTTCGACGCGCGGTTTCAGCTCGCGAACGCGCGAGCCGGCATAGCGCCCGGCGAGCATGTCCACCACCAGGTCGAAGTGTTCGCGGCTGAGTGTCTGGTAGGGAGCGGCGCGTTGCAGGCTGCGGTACGCGTCGTCGAGATTCAGCGAGGAATGCGCGCTCATCGAAATCAAAACCTGTGCCAGCACGTCGAGCGGGCCGGCGAGCGTGCGCACCGGCTCCAGGTCGCGGCGCTCGACAGCCTGGCAGAGTACGGCGGCTTCCACGAAATCCTGCGCATGGGTCGGAAAGAGCGTCGCGCGGCTGACAGCACCCACCTGATGCCCCGCCCGGCCGATGCGCTGGAGCGTGGCTGCGACGGACGGCGGAGATTGGATCAGCGCGACGTGATCGAGGTCGCCGATGTCGATTCCCATCTCCAGCGAGCTCGTGGCGACGATGGCTTTGAGGCTGCCTTCCTTCAAGCGCACTTCCACGTCCTGGCGAATATCGCGCGCCAGCGACCCATGGTGCGCGTACGCGAGCGGCGCGGCCTGGCCGTCGTTAATACGCAGCGTGATCTTTTCGGCCATCCGTCGACTGTTGGTGAACAGCAGTGTCGAACGGTTTGCCTGGATCAGGCTGCGGAAGGTATCCGCGAGCGGTTCCCAGATTTTGGTGCCGTTGGCGATCGCTGCTTTGACGTCGGGCGGATATCGAACGGCGAGCTCGATCGCCTTGCGCGAGGTGGGCGCGATCACCCGCACGTCCCGCGGCAGACCCCGATCGTCGTAGCCGCCGATGAAACGGGCGACCGTCTCCAGCGGATTGACGGTGGCGGAGAGCGCCACGCGCTGCACTTCGCCGGCCAGATCAACGACCCGCTCCAGCGCGGCAGCCAACGCGACGCCGCGCCGGCTGTCGGCCAACGCGTGCACCTCGTCGACGATCACCGTACGCACGTCCGACAGCATGAACTGACCCTTGGTGCTCGTCAGCAGCAGCGTCAGGCTCTCGGGCGTTGTGATCAGAATGTCCGGCGGCTGCCGGAACATCCGTTGCCGGTCGCTCTGGGATGTGTCACCGGACCGCGTCGCGACGCGGATCCGGGGAAAACCGGCCACCAGACCAAGTTCGTGCAGCGGTTCCAGAAGGTTGAGATGGATGTCGGTATTGAGCGCTTTGAGGGGTGAGACGTACAGAACACTCGTCCGTCCCGGGCGCCACTCGCCGCGTGCGAAACGGTCGATGGCGGCCAGAAACGCGGTCAGCGTCTTGCCGCTGCCGGTCGGCGCCGTCACCAGCGCGTGATCGCCGTTGGCAATCACCGGCCAGGCTTCGGTCTGCACCAGGGTAGGTGTGGCAAACTTTGCGTCGAACCAGTCGCTAACCGTCGTGTGAAAGTGCGTCAGTGCGGGGTGCATCCGTCGAGCATAGGACCCGTCACCGGAGCGCTGCAACCTCGCGATACGACACCGATCGAGGCAGAGACGATGACAGAACTGAACGAACAGGATCGCGCGCTCGTCGATTGCTTCCGGCCGGGCGATCGTGTTTTCGTCGCGGGCAGCAGCAACGAGCCGAGCGCACTGCTCGAGCGCCTTGCCAGCCTTCCGCTGCCCGAGCGACTTCACTTCGTGCAGTTTCCTATCCCTGGCTTCAACACAACTGATTTCACACGGTTTTCGCCGGACAGTCGGATGACGACTTTCTTCATGACGCCCGCGTTGCGCGCGGCGGACACCGAACGGCTGGCGTTTGTGCCGATGCACATGCGCAATGTGTTCGACTACGTGGCGCGCCATACCGACGTTGCACTGTTCCAGGTGGCGCGGGACCGCAGCGGGGTGCTCAAGGCCGGGCCCAACGTCGATTTCCTTGCACCGGCGCTAGCGAATGCGCGCGTGCGCATTGCGGAGCTCAACGAATCGCTGGTGGCACCACTCGGGAGCCCCGAGATTGAACCGGACAGCTGTGATGTTCTGGTTCGTGCGGGTCACGCGAATTTTGATCCGGGTGTACCGGCGATCGACGAGACCGCGCGCGTGATCGGTGGCCACGTGGCCGAGCTGATACGCGACGGTGATTGCCTGCAGACCGGTATCGGCGCGATCCCGGCGGCGATACTTTCGGCGTTGACTGACAAACGGGATCTGGGGCTACACGGCGGTCTGATCGACGATGGCGGGCTCGCGCTGGTCGAGGCTGGCGTGATCAACGGTGCGCGCAAAGCAATCGATCGCGGCGTCCACATCGCGGGTATGGCGCTCGGCAGCGCGGCACTCCACCGTGCGCTGGCTGAACGAAGCGATGTACAACTACGGGGTGCCGACTATACCCACGAGGTGTCGGTGATTCGCCGGTTGAGCCACTTCGTTTCGATCAACTCGGCGGTTCAGGTAGACCTGCACGGCCAGGTGAATGCGGAGTTCGCCGGCGGCCGGCAGATTTCCGGCACCGGCGGTTCGGTGGACTTCATGCGCGGCGCGCGCGCATCGAGCGGCGGCCGTTCGATTGTTGCGATGCAGGCCACCGCCCGGGGCGGCACTGTGTCCAGAATCGTGCCCCAGGTGGAACTGGTTACCGCCGCCCGCACGGACGTCGACTATGTCGTCACCGAATTCGGCGTGGCCGCACTGCGTGATCTGAGTGTGTCCCGACGGCGTGCGGCGCTGATAGAAATTGCTGCACCTGAGTTTCGCAATCTCTTGAAAAATGGTTAGAATGACGCGGCCTTCGTGTGATCGAGCGCTCGTTTTAGGGGACCAGAAACGCGGCGTCACACGAAAAGCGCCTAGAATCAATAACAATTAAAACCGCTCCTCAGCGAGCGGCCGCGCCTCACGATGAGGTCGCGATTTACGAAAGGCGAGGACAGGAGCTCAGCGTCATGGATTACGTTGGAATCGATCCAGCGGTGGGTCTGGAGTGCGCGGTATGCAAGCAGATTTCGCGCATGTGCTACAGCGAACTACTCGAACTGGTCAGAGAATCCGAAGACGTTCACTGCGCAAGCTGTGGTCGTGTGATGATGCATGACTGGACCACGGTGAGCATCGTTCAGAACATCATTCGAAAGCGAATGAAAGAGGCGAACGACATAAAATCGAAGCGGCACGCGGCCGAAACGGCGTAGAAACGGCATAGAATAGAAAGGGTAGAGTTGAACTGTCTTCGGACAGTGTAGTGCGGTAACGGCTAGCGGGCGCCGCTCGCCGATTCCGCGTCACCCGAGACGCCCGCTTCGACCAGACAGAACACATACTCCTCGGCAACCTCTCTCAGGGCGTCGTAGCGCCCGGACTTGCCGCCGTGTCCCGCCGCCATATTCGTCTTCAGTAACACCACGTCGTCATCGGTCTTCAGGTGGCGCACCTTGGCGACATATTTCGCCGGTTCCCAATAGGTTACGCGTGGATCGTTCAGTCCTGCGGTAACCAGCAGCGGTGGATAGTCGCCCGGTTCGAGCTGATCGTACGGCGAGTAGCTCCGGATGTGCTCAAACGCCTTCGCATCCTCGATCGGATTGCCCCACTCGGGCCACTCGATGGGTGTCAGCGGCAGCGTTGCATCCAGCATTGTGTTCAACACGTCAACGAACGGCACGTGCAGCACGGCACCACCCCAGAGCCCGCGCGCCTGGTTCACCGCCGCGGCGACCAGTTCTCCGCCGGCGCTGCCGCCGCTCGCAAAGACCGCGCCGGTGTGCGTGAATCCCTCGTCCACCAGGTAGCGGGCACAGTCCACAAAGTCGTTGAACGTATTGGTGCGCTTGTCGAGCTTGCCTGCCTCGTACCACGCGTAACCGAGATCGTCGCCTCCGCGTATGTGGGCGATTGCGTACGCGAATCCCCGCGTGAGCAGTGAGAGCCGGTTAGCGGAAAACGCGGGTTCGATCGCGTGCCCGTACGCACCGTAGCCGTACAGAACCAGCGGGCCGCCACCCTGTTCGCGGAAACCCTTCGGCATGACGATGCTCACCGGCACGCTCGCGCCGTTGCGCACCGGAACGTTCAGCCGCTCGGTCGTGAAACCGGTTGGGTCATAGCCGCTCGGGATCTGCTGGATTTTTCGCGTCTCCAATGCCCCGGTTGCAAGCACGCAGTCGAACACCGTCGTTGGCGTGACCATGGACGTGTAGACGAGGCGGACGAAAGGGCTGTGGTAGTCTGCGTTTGTGCCCAACCCGACGCTGTAGGCGGGTTCCGGCATTGCCACTTCGTGCATGCGGTGATTGGCGTCGCGAATCACCACGCCGGACAACCCGCGGACCCGGCGTGTAAGTACGAGGTGGCTAGCGAACGCGCTCAGCCCGGTCCAGTAGACGTCGTCATCGGCGGCAATCACTTCCGTCCAGTTGTGCGGCTCCGGATTGTCT
The DNA here is from genome assembly GCA_965216695.1 of Candidatus Azotimanducaceae bacterium. Lineage (GTDB taxonomy): Bacteria > Pseudomonadota > Gammaproteobacteria > Pseudomonadales > Azotimanducaceae. Next base: position 3,778,060 of record OZ244212.1, read on the forward strand.
GCAGGTGCGCTCACCAGCCGGAAATTGCGATGTCGATCGTTCGTGAGGATGTACAACGCGTCACCCTGCCGATCCACGTGGTACTCGTGTCCATCACGCCGCGGCGCGATGCAGCGGGGTGTGGCGGTCGGTGCATCCGCCGGCAGAAGGTAGCACTCGCTGGTTACGTGGGTTCCGCTAGTGATCAGAATCTGTGTCTCGTCGGATGTGGTGTCGAGCGAGACGATGAAAGCGGGGTCTTCTTCGCGGTAGACCTCCACGTCCTGCCCGCTGTCCACGTTCAGCCGACGTACCTGGTAGGGTCGCCATTGCGCGTCGAGGGCAACGTAGAAGAGCTGTGTTCCATCTACGCTCCACACGGGCTCTCCGATCGTGTCGCTAACGGGCTCGATCAGCGGCGCACCGGAGGCGATGTCGATGATCTGCAGGCGGAAGCGTTCGGATCCGTCGGTGTCCTCGCTGAACGCGAGGCGGTTGCCGCCTCGGCTCGGACTCAGCGCACCCAGCCGATAGTAGTCCGCCGCGCTGGCACGCTCCGGCTCGTCGAACAGCAATTCCCAGGCGCCGCAGGGTCTGCGACGGTGCCAGGTGCGGTACTGCGCGTCGATGGCAAAGCGCCACTGATACTCGAAGCCGCGGTAGAGGTACGGAACGGACTCGTCGCTGCGCGGCTGCCGCGCCTTCAACTCGGCAAACAGTTCCTCGACCAGCGCGCCGCGTGGGTGCATGTACGCGTCGAAGTACGCGTTCTCGGCGTTCAGGTACTCGAGGACGTCGGGCTCGGTCACGTCGGGATAGGACGGGTCGCGCAGCCACGCGTAAGGATCTTCGAGTTGGTGCCCGTGGACGACGGTAACGTGATCTCGGCGGGGGGCTGCCGGTGGTTTCATGATCTCGGTTCCTCTCGTAGCGGCGTCGTTTACGGGTGCGTGCACGTGGATCTGCATCCGGTGCGCAGCTTCACGGCGAACGCCGCCAAACGCAATGCCCGGGACCCTGACCCAGCGAATCGGTATGATGGTTTACGGCTTAGGACGCAAAAGAATCGGAGTGGCAATGGCTTACGTAGAACCGCTCGATCGATCCGAACTCGAGGACCTTGAACCGCTGTTTGGCGGGGTCGAGTCAATGATGGGATTCGTGCCCAATAGCATGTTAACGATGGCTCGTATGCGGCAGTTGCCGGTAGCGTTCTCGCTACTGGCAAACACGCTGCTCGGGGCAGATCTGAGGGACGTGCTCGATCGGGTGGACTCGCTCGTTCGCCCGCTGGAAGACGCCGATGAAGCATTGTCGCCCGGGATGGTTCAGCTGGCTGCGTACGCGGCCAGCGTCGCCGCCGGGTGTCGATATTGCCAGGCGCATACGTCTCACAATGCGGAACGTGCCGGGCAGCAGCCGGCGCAGTTTGCAGAGATTCTCGAGGCGCAGTCGAGCGATGCGTTCTCGGATGCGGAGAAAGCGGCGATTGCGTTTGCGCTGGCGGCCGCGGCCGTTCCCAACGAGGTGGACGCGGAGCACTTTGCGGCGCTGCGCGAGCACTTCAGCGAGCGCCAGATCGTGCAGCTCACCGGCGTGATTGCGCTGTTCGGCTTCCTCAATCGTTGGAACGATACGCTTGCGACGGCGCTCGAAACGCCGGCCGTCGACTTTGCCGAACAGCGGCTGTCCGGGGCGGGTTGGCAGATCGGCAAACACGCCTGAGGCTGGTTGCGTGTGCGGACGATTCAACGTAACGGCCGATCCGTTATCGGAGTTGCTGCTGGATCTGGTCGGTGTGGCGCACCCCGGTCCTGACAACTTCAATACGGCGCCAACAGAGACGGTCGTTGTGTTGCGCGCGTCCGGCGGCGGCACAGACCTGGTTCCGATGCGCTGGTGGCTCACCCCGTTCTGGGCCAAAGAGATGTCCTCGCGCTACAGCATGTTCAACGCAAAATCGGAGTCCATCACGAAAAGTCGCGCGTACCGGGAGCCATTTCGGACGCGCCGCTGCGTGGTCCCGATCAGCGGCTTCTACGAGTGGGCGCGATTGCCCGCGTCGGACGCGACGGGCACCGGTCGGAAACAGGCGTACTATCTAACGAGCGAAGAGCACCCCGGGTTGCTGCTCGCGGGCGTGTGGGATCGCTGGCATGACGCCGACGGTGAGCGCACGGTAGAGAGCTTCAGCGTGTTGACTACCGCGGCTCTTCCGTCAATGCGTTTCGTGCATTCCAGGCAGCCGGTGATGCTTGCACCGGCGGACGCGGCGACCTGGATGAACGATGGCGCGGAGGAGACGGAGCTGCTGGCATTGTGCGCGCCGGAGCGCATGCGGGCGTTGATCGCAACACCCGTATCGCCGCACGTGAACAACGCGCGCAACAAGGATGCGCGTTGTATGCATCCGGTTGGCGAGCCGATCGCGATTCGGAGCGCCGCGTAATGCTGCTTGAGGCCGGCACGTGGGATGGCCGGGGCCGGTTGTGGGCGGGCGGGGGCAGCATCGGACAGGCGTTGTCCTGTGAACTCGACGTGCGTAATGAAGAGGATGGCTGGTACGTGTCCGGTACGGTATTGGCGGACGGTCAGGACACGGCCGAGGTCTCACTCAGAATCGTTGCGTCCGACGACGGTACGTATCAGGTGGACAGCTACGTGGCGGGAGTGCGCCTCGACGGCACTGCCAAACTGGACAGCCTGCCGAACCTTGCGCTCCTTTGGCATGAGGAGGCTTCCGACTGTGCAAGCGTTGCATTGTTCCGGGTCGAACGGGGATTCGGCTGCCGGGGTTTCTACCGGTCGCGTTCGCGGCCGTGGACGTGGGAGATCGCGTTCCAGGCGCGCACCGTCGCGAAACGGCGGGGCAATGTTGTTCCACTGCGCCGTTGATCCGTCCCGCGAACGATCGTTGAAGGCTGGAATGACGACTGAAGGAACGCTCCGACAGAACGTGCTGGTGCTGTACCTCGAGACCTCGGCGCTGGACAGTGCGGTGGTGGGTTGGAGTCGCTATGACGGCAGCGGCTCCAACCGATTTATGGCGGGTGATTCTGACGAACCTCCGTATCGGACTGGCCTGGCCGCACTGCAGGATGGCTGGCGATTGTTTCAGGCGTCACCGCTGCTGCCGCACGCGCCGGGCGCCGAACTGCGCACCGGCTACCTGAAGTACGAGTTTTTCTTCGAGAAGCTCGTGAGGGTCTGAGCGTGGACACCGCGATCAGGCTCAGCACTGCGCAGATGGCGCACTTTGCGGCCCGCGGCTTTCTGCGCTTCGACGCCGTCGTTCCGGCGGCGATCAACCGGCAGTTCATGGCGGACGTCGGCGAGATTCCTACAGACGTGGAAAGCACGGTTGAACGCTACCTCGGCATCATGCGATCAAGCGCGCTGCCCCTCGTTACCCCGGGAACGGCTCTTGCGGACGCGTATGCGGCGGACAGTGCATTGGGCCGATTGCTGAGCGAACCCGTTGTTGCGGGCGCGCTCGCGAGCTTGGTAGGCGCTGATTGCGTCGTGGACCATCACTTTCTGCACGTTACGTTCCCGCCGCACTATCACGACGCGTCGACTGGTCAGCCGGCGTCGCAGCCGACGCACCAGGATTCGACGATTGACGTGCGGCGGGCCTTCGATGTGCAGTTGTTCTACTTTCCGCACGCGGTGACGCAGGAGATGGGTGGTACGCGGTTTGTACCCGGTTCCCAGTTCCGCGTGGTTTCGGAAGCGGCGGTGGCGCGTTATCAGAACGTACTCGGCCAACAGCATGTGGTGTGTCCGGCCGGTACGGTGTTGTTCTTTCACATGGGCCTGTGGCACGGCGGTGGTTTGAATCGGTCGGATTCTCCGCGCTACCTGTTCAAGATCCGGCTTTGCCCAACGCGGCGGCAGCTACGGCTCTGGGACCAGACAGACGACGGCACACCGGCTGAACCGCGCCCGATCTTCTGGACCGATGGTGAATCGGACCCCCGGCATCTGCACGCGATCCTGACGCGGCCGGAGAAGTGGTTCGAAGCCGATACGGGTCGTCTGGAATTCATCAACCGCATCCGCTTCTGGCGCTACATCAGCGGCGATGACAATTTCGATGCGGACTACTGGCTTACCCGGCTGGAAAACGACTTTTCCTGAGCGGGTGTGTCGAGCGCGAGCACGGCGTCGATCATGTTCAGGATCTGCCGCTGCACCTGGTTGAGGGTCATGTCCGGGAGTACGAGATAGCGCAACAGACTCTGATCGACGATGGCGGTGATTACCTGCGCGAGCGCGCCGGGATCCCGCGCGGACAGCTCGCCGCGGCCCATGGCGCGCCGCAGCAGATCCTCGATTTGGGTGTGCCAGCCTTCCTCAACGGCGAACAGCGCTTGTGCAAGCGACGCGTCGCCCTGTTGGATCAGGCCGGCGCAGACTTCGCGCCACATTGCGCGGTCGTGAGTGTTGAGGGCGTCGATGGCGCGTTGTACGAGCGCCTCGATCGCATCAGTGAGCGCCTCCTGCCGGTTTGCGTCCGCTGTCGCGGGCGGGGTCAGATCGGCAACCATTAACGCGTGCAGCAGACGTACTTTGGTTGGAAAGTAGTTGTAGATCGTCTGATAGCTGAGCCCGCAGGCGTCGGCAATCGCGCGCATGGTGGTTCGCTCGAAGCCGTCGCGTGCGAACAGAATGCGGGCACGATTCACGATCAGATCTCTGGCCTGACGCTTCTTTTCGCGCCGAAGGGACATTGGGCGATATCCGTGGTACTAAGGCCACGATTATTGACCAGATCTAAAATTAGATCGAGTATAATTATTCAGGCATCCGCAAGGTCGGATTGTTGGACTGGAACCGGAGTCTGAAAGGGTGCGCTATGACATGACCTACCGCGAATCCTTCCGCGTGCGCGCGGCCGGCGCACAACCTTGCCGAATCCTGCGGTTGGGCCGGCGATGGGTAGTCACCGTTGGCCTGATCGCTGGCACCGGGTTCGCCTGCGGTATCCAGTCGGCGAGTGCATCGACGACGGACGTTGGTGTGGACAACGTCGATACGCACCAGGTCGATACGCCCCAGGTCGATCCGCGTCACGCGGACGCGCCAGTGAATGCCCGGAATCTGATTGCGCAGGCACTGGACCTGATTCGAGGGGTAACATCGTTTTCGCAGCTGGAGATGCGTGTTCATCGCCCGGATTGGCAACGAACCTCCGCGCTGAAAGCTTGGACCCGCGGCCGGGAAGACGCCTACATTCTGTTCACGGCGCCGGTCAAGGACGCCGGTAACGCGACGCTCAAGCAAGGCGACAAGATGTGGACCTTCACGCCGAAGCTGAACCGCGTGGTGCGTCTTCCCTATTCGTTGATGTCTCAGAGCTGGGCAGGCAGCGACTTCTCCTACAACGATCTCTCGCGCTCCGACAAGCTGTTGCGCTACTACGATCTGGTGGTGTCGGGTGAAACCGTGCGCGACGCGCATCGCGTCTACACGATCGATGCAATCCCGTACGACGACGCGCCGGTAGTGTGGGGCAAGGAACAGCTCGTGCTGCGGGACGATCATGTCCTGCTCAGCCAGACGTTCTACGACCAGGAATTGCGGCCGCTGAAGCGCATGGAAACGCTGGATATCGGTGAAGTCGGCGGGCGGGTGATTGCGACGCGTATGCGGATGACGGATCTGGAAGAGACCGATCACTACACCGAACTGCATTACTTGGACGCGGCCTTCGACATAGAGGTGCCGGACAGAACGTTCACGCTATTCACGCTGCAATCGGGCGCCAGTCCGTGACGCGCGCCGGCGCAGGCACCCGAGCTACGGCGGGCACAGGCAGGTCCGGCCGCCGTTCGGCGAATCTGCTGTTGCAAACCACGTGGCGTAATCTTTGGCGCAACCGGCGACGCACCTTTTTCACAGCGGGCGGGATCGCGTTTGCGGTGCTCCTCGTGGTGTTCGCAATGGGTCTGCAACTCGGCAGCTATGACAGCATGATCGAAAACGCCACCGGGCTGCTACCCGGCGAGATTCAGGTGCAGTCTGAGGTGTACATCGACAATCCGCGCATCGATTATCTGATGGACAACGCTTCTGCGCTGCTGTCGCGCATTCAGACCATAGCAGGCGTGGCCGAGGTGGCCCCCCGCGTAGAGAGCTACGCGCTCGTGTCGGTGGGTGAACGCAGTTACGGCGCCCGCATTCTCGGCGTGGACGTAGCGCGCGAAAGAACGACGGTCGATTTCTTCGATCGCCTCGTTGCCGGTACCCCTCCGTCGGCACCGGGCCAGGGACTGATTGGTGCCCGCATGGCGAAGAACCTGGACGCTGAGCTTGGCTCGGAACTCGTCGTGTTGGGCACTGCCCGGAAAGGGGGTGTGGCGGCGCTCGTACTGGAAGTTGCCGGCGTTTTTGAAACAGGGATCGCGGAACTCGATCGCGCGCTCGTCATGGCGCCGCTGACCGACGTTCAGTTGGCGTTCGAGACCGGGGATTCGGTGCACACGTTCGTGATTGATGCGTCCAGCAAAGCAAGCAACGAAGTCGTGGTTGCAGCGTTGAACGCGGATCTTCCACCAGGCGTGCGTGCCCGGGGCTGGCAGGAACTGATGCCGGACGTGGCGCAATCCATCGAGGTGGATCGGTTGAGCGCGCGCCTGTTCTACTGGTTGATCATCGCGCTTGTGGTATTCAGCGTGGCCAATACGTTCGTGATGACGATCTTCGATCGTACGAAGGAGTTCGGCATGCTCACGGCGGTGGGAATGCCCCGGTACGCGCTCGTGTCGCTGATTCAACTGGAGGCGCTGTTCATGTGGCTTGTGGGTGCACTGGTGGGCCTCGCGTTGGCGGGCGTCGTGCTGACCTGGCTCAACCGCAACGGGTTGTATCTTGGCGAGGCCATGGAGCAGATGGCGGAACAGTACTACATGCCGGCCCGCCTTTATCCGGCAATCAACGCCGACGTGCTGTTGACTGCACCGGTGTTGCTGCTATTCGGCACGCAGGTTGCAGCGCTGATACCGGGTCTGCGGCTGTTGCGCATGCGCCCAACAGAAGCGCTTCGCGGCGGATGACGGATCGCGCCGCCGGTTCGCGCTTGTCACCGGGCCTGTTGTTGCGCCTCGGATTGCGCAACTTCGTTCGTCACCGGCAGCGCAACGCGCTGATGGTGCTTGCAATCGCAATGGCCGTGGCGGGCGTGGTGCTGACCAACAGTCTGCTCCGCGGATTTCAGCGGGATCTGGCAGCGTCCGTCATCGACAATCTTACCGGGCACTACAAAGCCATGTTGCCCGAATACCGCGACGATCCCGACTTTGCGCACAGCTTTCCGTTGCCCAGGGCGTGGCGGCCCGCGGTGCCGAACGATCTGCTGCTGGGATGGGCGCCACGCGTTCGCGTGCCGGCGGTGGTGATGAGCGAGCGCGAGACGCGAGGCGTTCAGTTGGTGGGGGTCGACCCGGCGCGCGAGACAATTTCCTTCATCGATTCCGTGACCGTTGACGGTGACCGTCTGGCCGACGCCAGTGACAGCCGGTTGCTGTTGGGCGCCGCGCTCGCCGAGGATCTGCGCACTGCGGTGGGTAAGCGGGTGGTGATGATCACGCGGGGAATCGACGGCCGGAATCGCGAACGCGGGTTTCGGGTGGCGGGCACCTTTGACGCGGATGGCAAAGGCTTGGAGAGATCGTTTGCGTTTACTGGGGTCGGCGCGCTGCAGCATACCTTGGGTGCAGAGCAGTTTACTGAGGTCTCGGTTCGGCTCGTGCGCGATTCCAACGACGAAGCGCTGCTGGACCGGCTGCGCAAGGATGCATCCAACCTCGCGGTGGACGACTGGAAAACGCTGGAGCCGCAGGCCGCGGCCATGTTCCTGTTCGCCGACAGCGCAATCTACATCTGGTTTCTGATCCTGATGGGCGCGCTATCGTTTGGGCTCGTGAACACGCTCGTGGCTGCGGTGATGGAGCGCACCCGCGAGTTTGGCGTACTGCGAGCGGTGGGTATGGGGCGCTCGGCTGTGCTTGTGCAGGTTGTGATCGAATCGGTCGTAACAATGGTCGTCGGACTCGCGGTGGGCATCGCGTTCGGACTGGCCGCGGTTTACGCGCTGCGCGACGGGATCGATCTGTCCGCGTGGTCCGAGGGCATGGAACTCGCCGGCATGCGCAGCGTTCTGGTGCCCGACTTGCGATGGTCTGACGTGGGCATGGTGGCTACGCTGGCGGGCGCACTCGCGGTTGTTGCGAGCCTCTATCCGGCGTGGCGGGCACTTTCGATCGATCCGCTGGAGGCGTTGCGGCGATGAGGGACAAGCAAGCAGGGGCCCAGGTGCCGGTTGTCTCGTGTCGCGGCGTGGAGCGCACGTACGCGAAAGACACCGTGCCCGTGCACGCGTTACGGGGCGTGGATTTCGACGTCCGGCGCGGTGAGTTCGTCGCGCTCATTGGCCCGTCGGGATCCGGTAAAACCACGCTGCTGAACGTGATTGGCGGCCTCGATCGACCTGATGCGGGGCGGGTGATGGTCGATGGCGAGGATCTCGTGGGGATGAGCGAGAGCCGGCTAACGACGTTGCGGTTGCGCAAAATCGGCTTCGTGTTTCAGGCCTTCAACCTGATTCCGGTGCTTTCCGCGCGCGAGAATGTGGAGTTCATCCTTCAGCTGCAGGGTGTTGGCGCCCGGGAGCGTCGTGAACGCGCCGATGCCGTTCTGCAGACACTCGGTCTTGCGGAGACTGCTGAACGGCGCCCGGGTGAGTTGTCCGGCGGTCAACAGCAGCGGGTTGCGACGGCTCGCGCGGTGGTGACCAACCCGGTGCTGCTGCTGGCGGACGAGCCGTCTGCAAATCTCGATTCCGGTACCACAGAAGAGTTGCTGGAGATGCTTCGCGCATTGAACCGGCAGCGGGGCGTCACGATCGTTACGGCGACCCACGACCCGGCCGTGATGGCGTACGCATCCCGCCGCGTGACGCTGCAGGACGGGCGCATTGTTGATGATCAGGATCAGTGACGGCTTGGCGGGGTAGTTGTGGGTTTGCACCGCGCCCGCGACGATGGCTGCGGTGGCGGGCACTGTTGAGCGCGTTTGTGGCATTCGCGTCCGTTTCGGGCGAAGCCGATGAGCGCGTGCGATCGTTTGACCTGGAATCGCGGTTCAAGGCTTTCACGACAGCGGCGCTGCTTCCCGGACGCGACGTACAGCGCAATCTGGACGGCACGCCTGCGTTGGACGCCAGCGCCGATCTTCGGCTGAACGCTACGGGTCGTAGCGGCGCGTTCACCGTACTTGCGCATCACAGCACCAGCTGGGTTGGCGGAGATTCGTTTGCGTTTGGTCAATCGCGGCTGTTGCAACAGCAACCGGATAGCGACGCACACCGGTTGTTCGATCTTACCTGGCGGGTTGACCAGGGTGGCCGACACGAAGTTCTGCACCGGTTCGACCGTCTGGCAGTGACCGCCCAGCGCGGTCGTTTTCGCGCGACGGTCGGCCGGCAGGCCGTCAGTTGGGGTAGCGGCATCGTTTTTCAGCCGATGGATCTGTTCAGTCCGTTTGCGCCGTCGACGGTCGACCGTGACTACAAGGCGGGCGACGATCTACTGTTGCTGGAGCGCGGATTCCGCAATGGCGGAGAAGCTCAGATGCTGGTGATTGCCCGCCGTGACGAGGGGTCGGTTGCGCGCGACGCGTCGAGCGCCGCACTCAAGATGCATGCGTTTGCCGGTGAAAAGGAGTGGGAGGTGCTGATCGCCGAGCACTATGACGAGCCGGTTGCGGGCGTCGGGGTGCGGATGCCGATCGGTGGCGCGGTGCTGCGAACCGACCTGGTGGCTGCCCGCGCCGACGGCCGCTGGCGTTACTCCGGAATCCTCAACATCGACTACAGCCTGCCGATACGCGAGCGCATGCTGTACGTGTTTGGCGAGTACTTCCATAACGGCTTTGGTGTGCGCAGCCTCCGCAACCTGGAGGCACTTCCCGAACGCCTGTCCGCGCGCCTGCAGCGTGGTGAGGTGTTCAATCTGCAACGCCACTACGCGGCGTTCGGCGTTACGTACCAATGGCACCCGCTGCTGCTGCACTCGGCTACCGTGATCGGCAACCTCCACGATGGCAGCGTGCTCGCGCTGTCTCAGTTGCGCTACGAACCCGGTGACCGCCAGCGTCTGGAAGGCGGGTTCGTCGCGCCACTCGGAAGCTCGGGCGACGAGTTCGGGGGTGTGCCGCTTAGTTCGTCGCTGCCGTTCACCGCCGGCGGCGGGCGCCGCCTGTACCTGAGGTGGGCGTACTTCTTCTGAGTGGGCTGGTACTACCGCGTCGGACTTGTGCCGCAAGCACCGAAGTGGGACCCGCACCGGTCGGCGTTGGCTGTAAAGAAAACGTTACGCTCGCGTCGGTCCGAGAGCCCGGCTTGTAAATAATTTTAGACAGTCGCGGCGTCCTCACAATCCGTTTACTTTGTTTAACAAGTACTTACATTCCTGGTCTAGATTTTGCACGACTTCATGCTGCGAGACGTCGAACTGCGGGCTGCGAAGACTTCGCGGCCTGCGACGCGGCCAAGGGAACGGCGGATGGCGGTGCATTGCACCGCCGGATGCCTTGCAGTAACCGGGCCAGGAAAAGACGCAGGGAATGAAAACGCAGGGGATGAAAATAATGAAGAAACTGATTGCAGCTGTTGTGGCGGTCCTGCCGTTGCACGCGTTTGCGGTGCCGGTAACGTGGACCGACTGGGTGAGCGCAGATGCGAATACGGCCAGCGGCACACTGAACGCGGATGGAACTGACATTACGGTTACGTCGACCAGCTCGTCCGCGTATGCGTTCGTACAGACGGACAGTGGAACGAATTACTGGACCGAACCGAATGCCGGTGCGCTCCCGTACACGGGCGGCGATGTCGACAACGCACCGTTCGGGCCGGATATCATTGCATTGAACGGCGGTGGTGAGGTAACCATCACGTTCTCCGAAGCCGTTCAGGACCCATACGTTGCGCTCGTGAGCTGGAATGGCAATACCGCTACTACGAGTGCGCCGTTCGAGGTCATCAGCTTCGGCCAGGGATTCTGGGGTAACGGATCGTTCGCCGATTTGACCTCCACCGGATTTGTCGGCTCGGGCGAATTGCACGGCATTATCCGCTTCTCCGGCACCTTCACGGAGATCAGCTTTTCCCACACCTCAGAGAACTGGCATGGCTTCACGGTGGGTATCGCGGGGCTGGCTGATGACGGGGGTGGTGATAGCGGAGGTGGTGACGACGGCGGCGATCCGCCGGCCAACGATGTGCCGGAGCCAGGACCGCTGGGCGTATTGGGCCTGTCGCTGCTGATACTCGGGCTCGCGCGAAGACGACGCCAGGGCTAAACGCTTCCGGCGGCCGAATCCGGCCGGGGCGCAGGTGCCCCGGCCGCTGACCTTCCTCAGACCCAGGGATCCGTGCGTACCGGATCGTCGCCTGGGTATTTGCCAAGTTCCATGCGTCCCACGGTGCGTCGGTGGACTTCGTCCGGACCGTCGGCAATGCGCAGTGTTCGCATGCCGGAGTACATTTTCGCGAGCGGAAATACCTGCGAGACGCCGGCGCCGCCATGCATCTGAATCGCATCGTCGATCACTTTCAGGGTGATGTTGGGCACGGCTACCTTTATCTGGGCGATTTCGCTGCGAGCGACTTTGTTGCCGACGGTATCCATCATCCACGCCGCCTTCAGCGTGAGCAGGCGCGCCATTTCGATATTGATTCGCGCATCGGCAACCTTGTCGATGTTGCCGCCGAGATCGGCAATGGGTTTACCGAACGCCTCTTTGGACAGTGCGCGGCGGCACATCAGCTCCAGCGCGCGCTCCGCGACGCCGATCGATCGCATGCAGTGATGAATGCGTCCTGGTCCCAGCCGTCCCTGCGCAATTTCGAAGCCGCGACCTGACCCCAAAATGATGTTTTCCTTGGGCACGCGAACGTTCGTGAAACGTACGTGGCCGTGTCCATGCGGTGCGTCGTCGTATCCGAATACGTGCAGCATCTTCAGCACTTCCACGCCTTCTGTGTCCACCGGGACCAGAATCTGCGACTGGCGCGAATGGCGCGGCGCGTCCGGCTCTGTAACGCACATGACGATCATGATCTTGCAGCGCGGGTCGCCGATGCCTGACGTCCACCACTTCTCGCCATTGAGTACCCATTCGTCGCCGTCGAGTTCGGCGCTGAGACTGATGTTGGTCGCGTCGGACGAGGCCACGAAGGGTTCGGTCATTGCGAATGCCGATCGCATCTCGCCGTCCAACAGCGGTTGGAGCCACTCCTCCTTTTGTTCCTCGGTTCCGTAACGTTCGATCACTTCCATATTGCCGGTGTCCGGCGCGGCGCAGTTCATGGCTTCGGAAGACAATGGGTATTTGCCGAGGATCTCTGCGATATGGGCATAGTCGATGTTGGTCAGGCCTGCGCCGCGTTCGCTTTCGGGCAGGAAGAAATTCCAGAGTCCGCGTCGTTTCGCTTCCACCTTCATTGCTTCCATCGCCTTGGTCTCGGTCCAGCGGCCGCCGGCCTCCACCTCGCGCGCGTACTCGGATTCGTTCGGTACGACGTGTTCGTCGATAAAGGATTGAATGTCGTCGATCAGTGGCTGGACGCGATCGGAAACGCCTAGGTCCATAGAGCCTCCCTCTTCTTGGTGTGTCTGCAGTGTGGCTGCACTGTTGGTGTGATTGTGGTGCTGTCTTTTGTTTAGGTTTGTTTTGTTTTTTTTCTTTCGTAGCTGGCGCTGATCTTTGACGCAACTCCGAGATACGGTAGCGTCTGACATTCGATTTTGCCTTCGAGGTATCGCAATTGGAAGGATCGCCGCACAATCCCACGTCCCCGCAGACCGGCGAGGCGACGCTCGAGCTTGTACGAACGCTTACAGGCGAAGGAGTACGGCATGTGGTTCTGCTGATGCGTCATTCCGCCCGCGAGTTCAATCGCGACGTGCATGACCTGGTGAATCCGCTGACCGAAGAAGGGCGCGCAATGGCCCATCGACTCGGCGAGCAGCTGCCGAAGACGCTGACCGTACGAGGTTACGCCAGCCCGCCGGAGCGCTGCATGGAAACGGCGGCGTTGATTCTGGCGGCGCACACCGCGTTTGGTGGTCGGTCGTTGCGATGCCGGGCGGTGGAAGCCCTGGGCGTTTTCTACGCGCTCGATCAGGCAAAGATGTGGATGGCAATGAACGCAGCCGGTGGCTTGAGTGACTACGTATTGCTGTGGGCCGACGGCGGCGTTCCTGTGGACGCGATGATGCCCGCGTCAGTTGCCGCCGACATGGTGCTCCGGACGCTGTACGGCAAGCTGGCCAATCCACCGGGCGATCCGGCGCTCGATGTCTGCGTTTCGCACGACATGACCCTCTACCTGATGAAACACCAGTTGTTGGCGCAGTCGCCGGCGACGGAACGCGTCGATTTTCTCGATGCAGTAGCGCTGTATCGCGAGCCGGACACGGCGCAACTGATGCTTGCGAGCGACCCCGCACGGCGGTGTGCCGTGCCGGTGCCGTCAATGACCGGGGATGAGAACGTTTAGTTGCGCTGTTGAAACCGGGCCGCCGATTTGTCCAGCCCGCCGCGTTTCAGGAAACCGTTGCCCTTGCCCGACTGCCGAGATCCCCGGGACGGCGCGGATGCGGTCTGCTCGGACGAGCGCCTTGAACCTGCGCGGCCGTTGCCGTTGCGTGAGTGATCGCGGTTGCCGCGCTGGGCCGTTGCCCCTGCCGCCGGATTCTGTCGGCGAGGCCGGTCACCCCGGCTGTGGTCCCGGGACGGTTCGCGCGATCGTTGTCGAGACCGTTCTCGCGATTCGTGTCGGGACCCTTGTCGCGACTCATTTCGGGAATGGGGCCCATAGAGCTGGCGATGCCCATTGCCGGTGGAACCTGCGTCCGCATGGCGTTCGCCGTGGCGCCCGTCCCGGCGACCCTGCCGACGCTCGTCGCGGGACTGGCTCACCTGTCCGTCGCGGTGACGGCCTCGACTGTCCCGGTCGTGGCGGCGGTCGTGGCCGCGGTCATGGTGGCGGTCCTGGTCTCGATGGCGGTTCCGATCGTGGTGACGTCCGTCGCCGTCGCGGTGGCGTCCGGCATGCGCTCTTCCGCGGTCGTGGTCCCGGTGCCGGTGGTCCCGGTGCCCGTGGTCCCGGTGCCCGTGATGTGCACGATCCCGGTGTCTCGGGCCGTGGCCGTAGTATGGCCCTGCGTGCCGATGACGACGGTACGTGTTGCGGTATACCCCGCGTCGATCGGGGTAGAACGAGCCGTGGAAGCCGAGCGAGCGAAAATCACGATACACATAGCCGTTGTCGAACCACAGCCAGTAAAAATCGTCCCTGTAGTAAGGGTCTACGACGTAATTCTGATGGCGATCTGCAAACGCGTGCAGCGGTTCCATCACGATCGTCAGTCCCTCGATGTAGGTGCCGGTGCCAACGTAGAGCTTCCAGTCGTGGCGCGATGGTCCGGGCGAATCGATCTGGGTACGGTAGCCGTCCAGGTAGATCGCCGGGGTTCGGTATGATCCTGACCTCAGCCGGACATAACCCCGCCCGCCGTAGTCCTGCGAGTTGACGATCACCGCGCGCAGCGCGTAGTGATTCAGATCCCGATTGAAATGGTCCCGAAGCAGTCGGCGCAACGGGATCGTGTCGGGTCCACGTTCTGTGATGTCTATGTCGATCGCAATCACGTCGCCGTAAACCCGTTCATGCGCGGCGTGGGCGTTGATTGCCCAAAGGGTGCCCACGAGGCTGATCAGCATCCACAGGGTGGTGCTTGTGCGGGTTGTCTGGCGTTTCATCAGCGCTCCTCCACGGTTCTGTGAGCGTGCTCGGCAGCATAGCCCTTCGTGCCTGAATCGGCGATGAACGGCGCGGGCCGCACTTTCGCGGGCCGTGGCATGAGAAAACCGGGAGGTCACTGCGCCCCCAGGTGCTCGGCCAGCGTTGTCCTCCACGCGCGCGGGGCGGCGTGGAGGAGTTCTACGCGGCTGCAGCCGTTGAAGTATGCAAAGTCGCGTATCGCGCCCGCCAGGTCCGGCGCAAGCGCGGGGCTGGTGCCGGGTTCCAGATGCAGCCGGCGAACTGATAGTGTGCTCTGTCCGACATGCCGTTTGGCATCCAGTCGGCCGATGAACCGGTCGCGGAAAAGGATCGGCAGGCAGAAATAGCCGAACCGGCGTTTGTGCTCCGGCACGTAGCACTCGATCTGAAAGTCGAATTTGAACACGGTCGCCGTGCGTCGACGCAGAATAACGCTGGGGTCGAACGGGGACAGAATTCGAATCCGCGACGTGAGTCGGGGCCCAGGGTGGGTCAGCCGGTCGGGTTCTACGTAGAAGGGTTCGCCGCGAAGCGTGCCCCGGGTCAGCGTGCCGTCGTGCACACGCCGCGCGATCAATTCGCTGACGGCTTTTCGCAGCGGAGCGCTTCGGCGCAGGTAGGTTACGTCGGCAGCGCGACATAACCCGTGGGCTCGGAGTGCGTTGTCGAGCAGATAAGCCGCCATCGCGTCGTTGTCCGGCGTCGAGACGTCCGTGCCGTCAGGCAGGACGCGTTCGGTGAGATCGTAGATCTTCTCGAAGCCGTCCCGGCCAGACACCATCAGCTCGCCGGTCATGAACAACCACTCGAGTGCGTGCTTTGCGGGCTTCCAGTCCCACCAACCCGTGGTGCGATGAGCGGGTGCTTCGAAGTCGCGGGCGCGCAACGGGCCCTCAGCGTGAATGCGATCGACGATCTCTCGCCTGAGCGCCGGGGCGGGTGCTCTATCCCGGTGCCGATCGCGGTACCAGCGCATTCGCGCACGCGCAAAGCGGTAATCGCGCATGGGCAGGTACGCCGCCGCGTGCGACCAGTACTCGAACAGCGCGCGGCGTGCGACGAGCCGTCGGAGGTGATCGGGTTGGTAGCCGGGTACCCTCGACCAGAGTACGTGATGGTGCGCGCGTTCCACGACGGCGATCGTATCGATCTGCACGTAGCCGAGATGCTCGATGGTGCGCAGTACGCCGGGCGCGCCCGAGCCGAATGGGCGGGCGCGGTGCAGGCCCTGGGAGGCGATCGACAACCGCCGGGCGGTGTTTTCGTTCAGCTTGTCCGACTGCATACGAGCGTTCAGAATGCCGCCATCTTGCGTCCGCGAAACGAATCCATGCGAACTCCTCTACGTTACCTCATTGCGGCGGCCTTTGCGTCGTGGTTTCTAGCCGCGCCCGACCGAGCCGATGCGGTCGCCACGGAAGCCGTCCATGGTACGGAAGGCATGGTGGCGTCACGATCGCGGCTGGCCTCGGAGGTGGGCGCGTCCATTCTGCGAGCCGGGGGCAATGCGGTGGATGCCGCGGTGGCGACGGGCTTTGCGTTAGCGGTGACCTACCCATCGGCCGGCAACCTGGCGGGCGGTGGATTTCTGGTCATCCGTTTCGCAGACGGCAAAACGATTACGAACGATCATCGGGAACGAGCACCCGCAGCGGCAACGCGGGATATGTACCTCGACGGCGATGGCAATGTGGTGGACGGGCTGTCCACCGCGTCGCATCTGGCGGTCGGCGTACCGGGCACACCGGCCGGATTGATCGACGCGCTAACGCGCTACGGCACGATGGATGTGAAGGACGTGATCGCGCCCGCAATCCGTCTCGCGCGCGAAGGATTTCGGCTGGACCACGATCTAGCGGCGGAGTTCACGCGGCGCGCCGATGCGTTTGCAGCGCACGCGGGCAGCCGCAAAGTGTTCGTCAAAGAGGATGGTGAGGCGTGGCGCCCGGGTGAGCGTTTCCGCCAGCCCGATCTGGCGCGTACGCTCATGCGTATCCGGCGCGACGGCAAGGACGGCTTCTACCGCGGTGCAACCGCTGATCTGCTGGTGGCCGAAATGCAACGCGGCGGCGGGTTGATCACGCACGAAGACCTGGAAAACTACACAAGTGTATGGCGCGAACCCATTGAAGGCACGTATCGAGGCCATCGCATCATTTCCATGCCGCCGCCGTCGTCCGGTGGCGTACTCCTCGTGCAGATTCTCAACATGCTCGAACCGCTGGATGTGGCGGGTGCAGGTTTCGGTTCGGCCGATCTCGTGCACGCGATGATCGAGGCCGAGCGCCGCGCGTATGCGGACCGGGCGGAGCATCTGGGCGACCCCGACTTTTATGCTGTACCGGTCGCGGAGCTCATCTCGAAGGCATACGCCCGCGAGCGCTTCACGTCGTTTGATCCGGAGCAAGCAACGCCGTCGGACGCGATTGCGCCGGGCGCTCCTACGCCCGAAAGTCCGGACACCACTCACGTGTCGGTGATCGACAAGCAGGGGAATGCGGTGGCTTACACCACCACGCTCAATCTGTCTTACGGTTCCAAGATCGTCGCCGCCGGAACCGGAATGCTGTTGAACAACGAGATGGACGATTTTTCCGCGAAGGAGAACGTACCCAACTTCTTCGGTCTCGTCGGGCGCAGCGCCAACGCGATTGAACCGGGCAAGCGGATGCTGAGTTCGATGACGCCGACGATCGTTGAACTTGCCGATGGACGGATACTGGCTACCGGATCCCCCGGCGGTAGTACGATCATAACGACAACGCTGCAGGTGATCATGAACGTGATCGATCACAGCATGGATCTCTCCGACGCCGTGAGCCGGCCGCGGTTCCACCATCAATGGCAACCCGACCGGGTGATCTACGAACGCTTCGGCCTGTCGCCGGACACCCTTCGGGCCCTGGCCCTGCGCGGTCATTCAAACCTGGTGCTGATGCCATTCGGTCGCGGCATCGGGGACGCCAACTCCGTACTTCTCCACGAATCCGGGATGAACGGCATGGCCGATCCGCGCAACGAAGGTGCAGCGGTTGCTGCCGATGCGTGGGCGTGTGAACTCCGACCCGGGCGATTCTGCGGCGGCCGACGGTGAGGCCGCGGGGGAGCGGGAGTGGACCGTAGATTCTGGCTTGAGCGTTGGGAACTGGGTGAGATCGGTTTTCACCAGAGCCAGCATAATCCGCACCTGGTTGCGCACTGGGAATCGCTATCGCCGCCGCCGCGCGCGCGTCCGGGTGTCTTCGTACCCTTGTGCGGCAAGAGCGGGGACATGCGCTGGCTTGCCGATCAGGGATACCCGGTGGTGGGTGTCGAATTTTCGGAGCGCGCCGTTCGGGAGTTTTTCGCAGAGAGTGGCCTCGAGCCGACCGTGTACGAGGACGAGGACATGCTTCGTTTCGAGGCCGGTGAATTCACGCTGTACTGTGGCGACTTCTACGAGATCAACGCGCTGCACCTGCGGCACGTGGGATCCTGTTACGACCGTGCCGCGCTGGTTGCGTTGCCGCCGAAACTGCGGGCAATCTACGCGGATCACCTTCAGCGCATCCTGCCGGACGGTGCGAAAACGCTGCTGCTCACGTTCGAGTATGACCAGCGCAAGGTCAATGGCCCGCCGTTTGCGGTGAGCATGGCGGAGGTTCTGGAACTGTATCAGGCGCGCTGCCAGGTCACCGAGCTGGCAACCACAACGACCGACCTGATGCCGCCCAAGTTCGCAGCTGCGGGCGTTCCCGAGGTAACGGAGCGCGTGATCCGAATCGACAAGCGGGATTGACGGGCGTTCGGCGGCGCTGGGGTCAGAAAAATTTTTTTCAAGATCTTTGATCCCGCGGATTCGCCTCCAAATACAGGCGTGAACTGGATACAAACGTTCACGACAGCGGTAAAGGAGGCTGAATCATGAACACGGTACGTTGGAATCCCTGGCGGGAATTCGATCACTTTTTCAACCAATTCGCTCGTTTGCCGTCGGATGCACCGAGAAGCGCCAACTGGCTGCCCGCGGTGGAAGTCTCCGAGACGGAAAACGCGTATCAGATCGCCATCGAGATACCGGCCGTCGACAAAGACGCGGTGAAGGTCGAGGTAAAAGACGGTGTCCTCGCGGTGAGTGGCGAGCGCAAGCAGATTTTCGAAAACGGCGAAAATCAGCACCGGAGCGAGTTCACGTACGGCCGATTCACGCGCAGCTTCCGGCTGCCGGACGACGCCGACGAGGAGACCATCGATGCGACTGCAAAGGATGGCGTGTTGTATCTGACGATCAACAAACACGCGATACCTGAGCCGAAGCAGATCGAGGTTAAGGTTCACTAAAGATCATCGGGCCGCCGCCCGCCGGCGGCCCGGCTTCCACTGGTTTGCCTCAACGCGCGCACCCTCAGCGCCGATAGAGCCGATTTTTCGCTGCCAGCTGCGCACGCCGCTCGGGTAGAATGGTGCTTTTCCGCCGTTCGGAGACTCCGTTGGCGTGCAACATCACCACGCGGCGGTGACCTCCGGCGTGGCGCTCGACAAGGACCAGGTCAGAACGATCATCTTCGAAGCGGATACGCCGGCCGGGCGTGCGTTCGATGTGATTCTGATGGCGTGCATCATCGCGAGTGTGGTCGCGGTGTTCCTGGATTCCGTACCGTGGATCAACGCGCACTACAGCGGCCTGCTGTATGGCATCGAATGGTTCTTCACGTTGCTGTTCACGGTGGAGTATGGCCTCAGGCTGTGGTGCATCAAGAACAAGTGGCTGTATGCACGCAGCTTCTATGGCGTAATCGACCTGCTCGGCATTCTGCCGACGTACCTGAGTATTCTCTTCCCGGGCACGCAATACCTGCTGGTGGTGCGCATTCTCCGCGTGTTGCGGGTGTTCCGTGTGCTGCGCATGGTGCACTACGTCGGCGAAGCAGAACTGCTCGGCCAGGCACTCGTAGCCAGCAGCCGCAAGATCGTAGTGTTCATCACCACGGTCATCACGCTGGTTATCATATTCGGATCGCTGATGTACCTGATCGAGGGGCCGGAACGCGGCTTCACGAGCATTCCCAAAAGCATCTACTGGGCGGTCATTACGCTCACGACGGTCGGCTATGGCGACGTGACGCCGCAGACGCCGCTTGGCCAGGCGTTTGCGACCATCGTGATGATCATGGGCTACGGCATCATCGCAGTGCCCACCGGAATCGTTACGATGGAACTCAACGAGGCGAACCGGCGCCGCGCCAACACCCGAACCTGTCCCGACTGCTCGGCCGAGGGTCATCTGCAACACGCGACGTTCTGCTGGCGTTGTGGCCACCACCTGTTCCGGAAGCCGCGTACGGCTATGGAGCCGGGGTTGGGCGGTTTTACCGTGCCCGACTCGCTGAGAGGCGACGCTGACGCGGGGGACGAGACCGGCGCGTCCGCGGCTGGCGAGCCTGGGGAGGAGGGCTCCTCAGGAGAAGCGGAGCGGAACGCCGACAAACCTTCCTAGCGTTCGGCGCCCGTCAAGTCAAAGAACTCGGCGCGCAATTCAGGCAGAATACCCGGCTCACAAGACCACGCGCCCGCGAGCCGCGCACCGGCCGCAGGGAGAGCAGATTCGGGAGCACCTCTAGCATGAGCATCGACAGTTTCAATACCAGAAAAACTCTGACCGCCGGCGGCGAGGAGTACGACTACTTCAGTCTTCCGGACGCGGAGGCCGCGGGCCTCAGCGATGTATCGAAGTTGCCGATGTCGTTGAAGATTCTGCTGGAAAACCTGTTGCGGTTCGAAGACGGGGTGACGGTAACGCGAAGCGACATCGAAGCGCTCGCGAACTGGGCGACCAACCCGCCCCCGGCCGAGGAGATTGCCTATCGGCCTGCGCGGGTGCTGATGCAGGACTTCACCGGCGTACCGGCGGTTGCGGACCTCGCCGCGATGCGCAGCGTGGTCGAGGACGCAGGTTTAGAGCCCTCGTTAATAAATCCCCTGAGTCCGGTGGATCTCGTGATCGATCATTCGGTGATGGTGGATCACTTCGGGTCGGAGGGGGCCTTCGATGAAAACGTGGAGCTGGAGATGTCGCGCAACCGCGAGCGTTACCGGTTCCTTAGGTGGGGTCAGCAGGCGTTCGACAATTTTCGCGTCGTACCGCCTGGCACGGGTATCTGCCATCAGGTGAATCTGGAATACCTCGCGCGCGTCGTTTGGACGAAGGGCGAAAACGGCCGTCAGGTTGCGTTTCCTGACACGCTGGTCGGTACCGACAGCCACACGACGATGATCAATGGTATCGGCGTGCTCGGTTGGGGTGTGGGCGGCATCGAAGCGGAGGCGGCGATGCTGGGTCAACCGATCTCGATGCTGATTCCGGAGGTCATCGGTTTCAAACTGTCGGGCCGGCTGCCCGAGGGTGTGACGGCAACCGACCTCGTGCTGAGGGTGGTGGAGATGCTGCGCGCACGCGGCGTGGTCGGCAAATTCGTCGAGTTCTTCGGCGACGGGTTGTCGCAGCTTCCGCTCGCCGACCGGGCAACGATTGCAAACATGGCGCCCGAATACGGGGCCACCTGTGGTTTCTTTCCGATCGACGGCGAAACGGTTAACTACCTGAGGCTTTCCGACCGGCCGCAACCGGTGATCGATCTGGTGGAAGCGTATGCCAAAGCCCAGGGTATGTGGCGCGACGAGAGCACGCCGGACGCGGTGTACACCGACACGTTGTCGCTGGATCTGAGCAGTGTGGTACCGAGCCTTGCCGGTCCCAAGCGACCACAGGACCGGGTGGCGATGACCGATCTCAAGCGCGCGTTCAACGACGCGCTGGAAGCCGAGGGCGCAACCGCCGAGGCGTCGGTTGCGGTGCGTGACAGCGACTACGCCCTCGATCACGGCGACGTGGTGATCGCGGCCATCACATCCTGTACCAATACGTCCAACCCGGCCGTCATGCTGGGTGCGGGCCTGGTGGCGAAGAAAGCGCTCGAACGGGGTCTGTCGGTACAGCCCTGGGTCAAGACGTCGCTTGCACCCGGATCCAAGGTGGTAACGGAATATCTGGAAAAGACGGGTCTGCAGGATTCGCTCGATGCCCTCGGCTTCAACCTCGTGGGGTATGGGTGCACCACGTGCATCGGTAACTCGGGTCCGCTGCCCGAGCCGATTTCGCAGGCGATCAATGCGGGTGATCTGGTCGTGGCGTCGGTGCTGTCCGGCAACCGGAATTTCGAAGGGCGGGTGCATCAGGAGGTGCGCACGAACTGGCTGGCGTCTCCGCCCCTCGTCGTCGCTTACGCAATCGCGGGAACCACGCGAATCGATCTGTCGTCCGAACCGATCGGCACCGCGAGCAACGGCGATGCGGTGTACCTGCGCGACATCTGGCCGTCCAACCAGGAGGTTGCGGACGCCGTGGCGCAGGTGTCGGCGGACATGTTCGACCGCCAGTACGCGGATGTATTTACCGGGCCGGAAGCATGGCGCGCGATCGACATCCGCGACGCCAGCACGTACGGCTGGGAAAACTCCACGTACATCAAGCAACCGCCGTTCTTCTCGGTAGGCGGCGACCTTGAACAGACCGCCAGCGTGGAAGGGGCGCGAATTCTTGCGTTGTTGGGAGACTCGGTGACGACCGACCACATCTCACCGGCCGGCGCGATTCAGCCCGACAGTCCGGCGGGTCAGTATCTGCAGCAGAACGGCGTTGATGTCGTCGATTTCAACTCGTACGGTTCCCGGCGCGGCAACCACGAGGTGATGATGCGCGGAACGTTTGCGAACATCCGAATTCGTAACCTGATGGTTCCCGGCGTGGAGGGCGGCTACACGCGCCACGTGCCGTCGGACGATCAGTTGAGTATTTACGATGCGTCCATGCGCTATCAAGGCGAGGGTACGCCGCTGGTCGTAATTGCCGGTAAGGAGTACGGCACCGGTTCGAGCCGTGACTGGGCGGCGAAGGGTACGCGCCTGCTCGGCGTGAAAGCGGTTCTCGCCGAAAGCTTTGAGCGTATTCACCGGTCCAACCTGATCGGCATGGGTGTGTTGCCGTTGCAGTTCGAAGAGGGCTCAGGGCGGGAATCGCTCGGACTGACTGGCGAAGAGATCGTTACGATTACGCCGGCCGAGGGCACGGACATTACGCCTCGGCAGTCGGTCCTGGTGACGTTTGTTGCGCCGGACGGCGCGTCGCAGGCACTCAGTGTCATGAGTCGGCTCGACACCGAGAACGAAATCGCCTACTTCAAAGCGGGCGGCATTCTGCAGTACGTGCTCAACAATCTGGTCGGTGCGGCGTAGCCGCTTCCCGAGCACGCCGCCCGCAGCGGTGGCGTGCGACATGGACGGCCTGCTGGTTGATTCGGAACGGGTCATCCGTGATCTGTTTCTCGGGCTTTGTCTCGACGCCGGCTGGCCGGTGCCTGTCGAGGTCTTCAATCGGAGTATCGGAACCAACGAAGCGGCAACGCGGCGGATGCTGGTGGAAGCTCTTGGGACCGAGTTTCCGTTCGACCAGCTGAAAGACGCGTGGTTGGACGGCTACGCTCAGATACTCGCGTCCAACGGTGTGCCGCTGAAGCCCGGCGCGCACGAGTTGCTAACCGGATTTAGAGACGCCGGCATTCCGGTAGCGGTGGTGACGTCGACGAACCGTGGTATGGCCGAGCAGCTTCTCGAAAGTGTCGGTTTGCGAGCACTCGTGCGGGTGATGGTATGCGGTGGTGAAACGCAGGTCGGAAAACCTGCCCCCAACCCGTACCGTGTTGCGCAGATCCGTATGGAAGCCGACGCGACCCGTTGCTGGGCGTTCGAAGATTCCAATCCGGGCGTGCGGTCGGCGCACGCTGCGGGTCTGGCAACGATTCAGGTGCCGGACTTAATAGAGCCTACCGATGATGTGTTGGCATTGGGACATACGGTGATCGGGTCGTTGAACGATGCGGTCGACTGGTTGAGCACACACAACAGCCGTTAACTGCGCCACAGATCGAGTCGCCCGCGTCCGTGGGTTCCGCGCATTTTGCTATCATGGCAGGCGAGAGAGACGCCCCTGCCGAGGAGCCTTCGTGATTAATCGCAACGAATCGCGGCTGATAGCCCGTGAGAAGCGCAATCGTGCCCGTGTTGCCGACCAGCGCCGCCGCACGTCACCTTCGCCGCTGCGAAGCAAAGAGCGCAAGGTGTCCCCGGACGTGAATTCAGGTAAAAAGCATCCCTAGCAGGCTGTTTTTCAACAGTCTGCTAGAAGTACATCGTGCCGAGCACCCAGCTCAACGTGATCCAGACGAGAATCGTCAACGGTACACCGACCTTCACGAATTCACCGAACCGGTAGTTTCCGGCGCTCATCACAAGCAGGTTTGTCTTGTAAGCCATTGGTGTCGCAAAGCTCATATTGGCTCCGAACAGCACGCCCAGCACGAAGGGCTCCGGCGGCAGCGACAGCTGGGCGGCGATACCCACGGCGATCGGTGTCCCTATGACCGCGGCGGCGTTGTTGGATACGACATTCGTCAACAGCGCCAACAGCAACATCAGCGCACTGACGATACCCGCCGGCGGAAGATCGCTCGTTGCAGCGAGGAACACGTCGGTCATGTACTGCGTTGCGCCGGTTTCAATCAACCCGTACCCGAGCGCAAGGCTTGCCACCACCACGAAGTAGACGTTGGGGCTAATCGCTTTCAGCGCTGCTTCGAGGTCCAGACACCGGGTAAAGATCAGTAGTGCAGCGCCTGCGAGCGCGCTGATGGCAATCGGCATGATGCCGAGTGCCGCCGTCGTGACGGCGCCAGCAATGATCGCGAGCGCCAGCGGTGCTTTCGACGTACGCGGCAGTTCCACGGTGGCATCCAGCACGAGAAACTCATTGCTGCGTTTCAGTGCGGCCAGCTGCTCGCGCGACCCCTGTACCAGAAGAATGTCGCCGTGCTCGAGAATGACGTCCTGGATCTCCTCGCGCGGCCGCCAGATGTCCGTACCCGCGCGGTGCAGCGCCACAACCGCCAGCTGGTAGCGTGATATGAACTGGGCAAACCGGAGGTTCGTGCGATCCAGACCCGAACCCTGCACTACGGCAATCTCGGCGAGCATCTGGTCTTCGGCGCTGAGCGGATGTTCCTCGTCCACCGGGCGTTCGCCGGAGTAGAGACGCCCCTTGAGTGCATCTTCGAAGGTCTTCAGGCGCGTCGGGGTATCGCGAACCCGCAGGCGGTCGCCGGGCTGCAGCTTGACGTCCGGCAGCGGCATCACCACCGTGCCTTTACGGCGGATACGCACCACGCGCATGTCGCCGCCCGTCATAGCGATTGCATCGGCGAGGCTGCGGCCGATTACGGGTGTGTCATCGAGCAGTTCGAGCCGCGCGTCGAAAACCCGGGGTGAGGAATCTTCCAGGTCAATGGGCCGGTCCGGGAGCAGCCTCGGCGCAATCAACCACAGGTAGGCGATCGCAACCAGACCCGCGATGGATGCGGGCACGACGAAGTCGAACATGCCGAATTCGGGCAGCCCCAGTTCCTTCGCAATGCTCACGACCAGCAGATTCGTAGATGTCCCGATCGTGGTGGCCATGCCGCCCACCAGCGTTGCGAATCCCATGGGCATGAGCACGCCCGCGGGCGAACTGGAGGTGCGCAGACAAACACTGATCAGGATGGGCAGCAACAGCACCACGATCGGCGTGTTGTTCACGAACGCGGACAGAACCGCGCCGACCAGCAACGTGGCCAGGAACGTTATAAAAGGTGCCTTGCCCCACAGGCCCGCAAGCGCTCGGCCTACGGGTTCCAGCGAGCCGGTTTTTACCAGTCCCTGTCCGAGCACCATCAACGCGCAAACGGCAATCAGCGCTTCGTGCGCGAATCCATAGAAGAAGTGAACCGGGTCCACCCCGGGAAACGGAATGATCGAGAAGCCCACGGCCAGCGCTGCGATGATGCCAATGCTGGTGAACTCCAGCGGGTAGCGGTCGCGCGTAAAAAGATATAGCGCGAGCACGGTCGCGAGCAGCATTGCAAGCGCGTGCCCGTTCGGGACGCTGGGTATCATTGTGATAGTGTTTTCTTATCCGCTGTCAGCTGCTTCCAAACAGCAGCTCGGCTACCTGCTCGAACCGGTCGACGAAGTGTACGGTTACGCCTTTGCGTACGGCTTCCGGTATCTGCAGGTAGTCCCGCTCGTTTTCCGCGGGCAAGATAACATGTTTCACGCGCTGGCGTTTCGCGGCGAGCAGCTTCTCCCGGATGCCCCCGACGGGGTAGACGCGTCCGGTCAGGGTCAGCTCCCCGGTCATTGCGAAGCCGCGTTTGGGCGCTTTACCCAATGCCAGCGACAGCAGCGCCGCCGCGATCGTGGTTCCCGCGCTGGGACCGTCTTTGGGTGTGGCGCCGGCTGGAACGTGTACGTGAACGAAGGCCTTTTCGAAAAAGCCCTCCGGTGCCCCCAGCGCATCCGCGTGGGATCGTACGTAGCTCCAGGCGATGCTTGCCGATTCCCGCATTACGTCGCCGAGCTGACCGGTCAGATTCATGCCGGTGTTGGACTCGTGCACTTTGGAGACTTCCACCGGAAGCGTCGCGCCGCCGAGTGGGGTCCAGGCGAGGCCGGTGACGATGCCAGGACCGTGGAGCGATTGCTCGGCGGTGTGCAGTGGGGGTCCGAGCGCGTCGACCACGTCGTCCGGCCCGAACCTGACTGGAGGCTCGGTGCCGTCCAACAGCGCGACGGCCGCCTTGCGCACGAGCGAGGCGAGTGCTTTGTCCAGACGTCGCACACCCGCTTCGCGCGCGTACTCGTCGATGACTTTGCGCAGCGCAGGTCGGGAAATCTTCACGTCTCGTCCGGTGAGCCCGGCACGTTTCAGCTGTCTGGGAAGCAGGTGGCGGCTCGCGATCGCAAGCTTCTCGTCGGCGAGATAACCTGAAAGCCGGATCACCTCCATGCGGTCGAGCAGTGGTCCGGGAATCGTGTCCAGTTGGTTTGCCGTGCAGATGAACAGCACCTTGGACAGGTCGACGTTCAGATCGAGGTAATGGTCGTGGAACCGGTCGTTCTGCTCCGGATCCAGTACCTCCAGCAGCGCGGAAGCGGGATCGCCCTGGTACGACGCGCCAATCTTGTCGATCTCGTCGAGCATGATCACCGGGTTGGACACACCGGTGTCCTTCAGCGCTTGAATCAGCTTCCCGGGCAGCGCGCCAATATATGTGCGCCGGTGACCTTTGATCTCGGCTTCGTCGCGCATACCGCCGACCGAGAAACGGTAAAAACTGCGCTGCAGACTTTCCGCGATCGCGCGCCCGAGCGATGTTTTACCGACGCCGGGCGGGCCGACGAAACAGATGATTGAACCGCCGACATCGCCGCGCGTCATACCGACCGCAAGAAACTCCAGCACGCGCTCCTTCACGTCTTTCAGACCTTCGTGATGGCGATCCAGAGTCTTCGCAGCGTGCTTCAGGTCGTGGTTGTCGTCGCTGTATTTGCCCCAGGGTACGCTCGTCAACCAGTCGAGGTAATTGCGCGTTACAGCATATTCCGGCGATCCGGTTTCCAGCAGCGCGAGTTTGCGCAGCTCCTCATCCGCGCGGGTCTGTGCATGTTCCGGCAGCGTAAGATCCTTAAGCCGCGCTCTGAACTCATCGATCTCGGCGGTTTTGTCGTCTTTCGTAATACCCAGCTCGCTCTGAATGTACTTCAGTTGCTGTTTGAGGATGGCTTCGCGCTGATGCGTCTGGATCTCGCGCTCGACATTTTCGCGAATCTCCTTCTGGGCCTTCGCAACCTGCAGTTCCTTGTGCAGCAGTTCCACAACCTTCTCGAGCCGCGGCTGCAGCGCTACCGTGGCGAGCACTTCCTGCAGATCGTCGGGTGTTGCGCTCGTCAGACTCGCGGCAAAGTCGGCGAGTAACGAGGGCTGGTTGGGGTTGGAGCGCGTGAGGAAAATTTTCAGCTCTTCGCCGTAGAGCGGATTGAGCGGGATCAGTTCCTTGATCATGTTGATCACCGCGAGCGCGTAGGCTTTGGTGTCGTCGCTGTCTTCGTCCGGTCGGTTGGACAGATAGTGAACGCTTGCTGCGAGCGGATGTGTCTTGTGGGCCCACGACGTGATCCGGAAACGCTGAATGCCTTCGACCAGAACCTGCAGTTGGCCATCCTGACTCAGGATGCGGTGAATACGGCAGATCGTTCCAACGTCGTAGAGCCGGTCGGTCATGTCCAGATTGTCGGAATCCGGACGGAGCGCGACCAGACCCAGAGTAGTGCGACCCTGCTTCTGCATGGTCTCGAGCGGACCGCGCCACTCGGCTTCGTCGAGCACCAGCGGTATTGCCTGGCCCGGAAAGAACGGCCGTTCCTGGGGAACGATCGGAATGACTGCCGGCAGGACTTCGGTAGGGAGCGCAACCTGCTGCTCCGGGCCGTCCTCCGGTTCGAGAACCGACCCTTCCTGATCTATGTCCATATCTGAGTATCCAGGCGTACGTGTCCAGCCGCGGTCCGATTAATATGGGGTCTCGTCAGCGGATTTCAAACGGCTCGTTCTGCAGTGCGCTGATGATCTCGTTGAGCGAGTCGATCTGGCGCTGGCGCAGACGTACTTCAAATTCGTTCTTCTCCGGTGTTTCGGATTCCTGCAGCGTCTTGAGCTCAGCGAGAAGTTCGTCGCGCTGTTGCCGGAACCGTTCGATTCGCATCGCAACGTCCGCCTTGTCGAACATCAGTTTCTCGGCGTGGCCCGGCTGGTCTTCGTCGGCAGGGCCGAGGTAGCGTTTCGGCATCATCGGCACTTTCGGGTCCTGCGGCCGTTGATTCATGAACGATGGCGAAACGATCTCGATGCCCGCGCCGTGCAGGTGATCGAGCATCTTGTTGCGAAGCTCCGTACGTTTGCTGACCATGCTCAACACGTCTTTAAGAAAGCCGGAAACTCGATAGCTCACCGAGAAATCGCCAAGTTCCGTGGTCTGCACGAACGGGTCGCTCAAGCCGGCGTCTTCTGCTGCGGTTTTAAGCAGGTCGGCTATGCGGCGTCTGTGAACGTCGTAACCGAGCGAAACGTCGGCCGAGACCAGCGTTCCCGATGTACGCACCACACGCACGGGCTGGGTGATCAGAAACAGATTCGGCAGCGTTACCAGGTCGCGGTCCTCACTCTGAATCTCGGTGTGGAACAACGCCGTCTCCGTCACCCGGCCGAAATGTTCACCTACCCGGATGAAATCACCCGGATGAAAGCTGGCGACGGCACGCAGCATGAAACCCGCCATCGCATTGCTGACGAACGTGGTGGAGCTCAACGCAATCATTGCCGTCACCACGAGTCCGAGCAGGCTCAAAAGCTGCCCGCGCGTTTCGTTGCTGAATGGCATCATCAGCAGCAGTGCAACGATGGCGGTCGCGACCAGCGCGGCGAACATCAGCTGGCGCAGAATGCGGGTGCCCGGTTCGCTCGGCACGGTGCGCCGAATGGCGGTGAACACCACGGAGGCCACGGCAATGACGACGAGCGCAGGCCATCCCCAGGAAACGATGCTGCGCAGTAAGCCTTCTAACCAGTCCATCGTCACATTGTAGCGTGTCGGGGGTTGCATTCGTCGAGACGCTGCCTATGATGCTTGCCCATGAAGATTGCGATAATCCGTGCAAGGACTACGACCTGGACGACAGCCACTACGCGTGGCCGGGTCGCCTGACGCACGGATATCGGCGGCCCCGCACCAGGAGCCGCCATCAGACGACAACCCCGGCGGCGAATGCTTCCGGGGTTTTTTCGTTTCACAAGGCGTATCCATCGGGGTCGGGGTGAAACGCGACGGAGCGCGCACGCGAGTTAAGAACACGACGGAGACACGGCGCCATGTCCTCATTCGAACATAGCGGAAACGAGCAGCACGATGCGTTGTATCGCATCCGGCACAGTCTGGCCCACGTACTGGCGCAGGCGGTGCTAGAGATGCGACCGGGCAGCAAGCTGGGGTTCGGTCCGCCCATTGCGGACGGCTTCTACTACGATTTCATTCTGTCGGAACCGATCAACGAGGAAGACTTTCCCGAAGTCGAGCGGCGGATGCGCAAGATCATCAAAAAGGGGCAGCGCTTCTACCGCGAAGATCTGGACGCCGACGAAGCACTGGCGCGCATCGACGAGATGGGTGAACCCTACAAGCGGGAGTACGGTGCGGAACTGATCGACAAAAACGGTCTGGCGGGATTGTCGTTCTATCGCAACGGGCCTTTTCTCGACATGTGCGAAGGGCCGCACGTGGACACAACGAAGGAGCTGCCGCGCGATGCGTTCAAGTTGCGCAGCGTCGCGGGTGCGTACTGGCGCGGTGATTCCGACAATACGATGATGACCCGTATTTACGCGTGGGCGTTTGCCGATAAGGCGACGCTTGACGGTCACGTGGCGCGTTGGGAGGAAGCCCAGCTGCGCGATCACAAGAAACTGGGGCGCGAGCTTCAGCTGTTCACGATTGACAACGACATCGGCAGAGGGCTGCCTCTGTGGTTGCCGAACGGCACAGTGATCCGGGAGGAGCTGGAAAAGCTGGCCAAGGAACTCGAATTCCAGGCGGGCTACGAACGCGTGGCAACGCCGCACCTCGCCAAGCAGTCCCTGTACTTCCAGACCGGACACCTTCCGTACTATGCCGATGGAATGTACCCACCAATGCAGGTCGTCGAACAGATTTCGTCGGATGGTGGGGTGGAAGACATGGTTAAGGAATCGTACATGCTGCGGCCGATGAACTGCCCGCATCACCATAAGGTGTTCGCGGCAGTACCGCGCAGTTACCGCGATCTGCCGTTGCGTCTCGCGGAATACGGTCAGGTCTACCGTTTCGAGGATTCAGGGGCTGTCGGCGGCCTCGTCCGCGTTCGGGGGATGTGCATGAACGACGCGCACATCTACTGTACGCCAGAACAGGTCAAGAGCGAGTTCAAGGACGTGATCGCGATGTATAAGAACGCGTATGCGATTCTCGGGCTCACGGATTACGGCATACGTTTATCGCGTTGGGATCCGGACGATCCCAAAGGCAAGGAGAAGTACGTCGACAACCCACCAGCGTGGGAGACGTCGGAGCGCATCCTTGCCGAGGTGCTCGACGAACTGGGCATCGACTACGTGGAAGGTCCCGGGGAAGCCGCGTTTTACGGTCCCAAGATCGACATACAGTTTCCGACCGTGACCGGACGTGAGGAGACCGTGTCTACCGTTCAGCTCGACTTCTCCGTACCCGAGCGTATGGGGTTGACGTATGTCGGCTCCGACGGCGAAGAGCACACCCCGTACTGCATCCATAGAGCGCCGTTCTCTACCCACGAACGGTTCGTTGCCTTTCTGATCGAGCACTTCGCGGGCGCGTTCCCCACGTGGTTGTCGCCGGTTCAGGTGCAGGTGATTACGGTTTCCGAGCAGTTCGATGACTATGCCGCGGAGATCGTCGCACGGCTGCGGGCGAGGATGGTCCGTGCGGAACGTGCGCCGTCTAACGAGACGGTGCCGAAAAAGATCCGCGAAGGCACGACGCGTAAGATTCCGAACCTTCTGATCGTCGGTGAGCGGGAGCAGGCCGATCGCACCGTTACGTTGCGGCGTTATGGTGTTAAGGAACAGACGACGATGACGCTCGATGCGTTCGAAGACGCACTGGTCTCACACATCGCGGCGCGCGGCCTCGTGTTCGAACCGGAGTCCGCGGACTGACGGGTGTATGACGGGTGGATGTAGTGCCGTGCGTCAGCCGCCGGACTCCGGCGCGGACTGGCGCTGCAGCGCGTCCAGTTGCCGGGCGACGGCCTCGGGGGACCCGGTGCGTTGCGCCAGCAGGTTGTAGTACGCAGGTACGATAAACAGCGTCAGCAGGGTTGCCACGGACACGCCGCTGACGATCACGATGCCCAGAAGATTACGGCTGACCGAGCTGGCGCCCGTGGCCATGATCAACGGGATAGCGCCGGTAACGGTGGAAAGGGTCGTCATCAGTACCGGCCGCAGCCGGATCGCAGCTCCCTCGATGATTGCCGCCTTGAAGTCATGCCCCTGATCGCGCATCTGGTTGATGAACTCGACGATCAACACCGCGTTTTTAGCCGCAATGCCGATCAGCAGCACCAGCGCGATCTGACTGTAGACGTTGAGACTTGAACCGGACAGGTAAAGGCCCGCGAGCCCGCCCGCGACCGCCAGCGGGACGCTCAGCAGAATAACGAGCGGGTGCACGAAGCTTTCGAACTGCGCGCAGAGCACCAGATACACGATCAGCAGCGAAACGGCGAACGTGAAGGCAAGACTTCCGGACGCCTCCTTGTATTCGAGCGACTCGCCGGCGTAATCCACCTGAGCGGTGTCGGGCAGGTCGGTCGCCACGGTCTTTTCCAGAAACGACAACGCGTCGCCGAGCGTGTGCGGAGGATTGACGCTCGCCCGCAGCGTTACCGCAAGCAGACGGTTGTAGCGATTCAGTGCCGCGGGGCCTGACGTTTCTTCCGTGATGATCAGGTTGCCGAGCGGGATCAACTGGCCGCTCGTCGATGAACGCACGTAGATATTGGACAGATCGTCGAATCCCTCCCGCTGGGCATCGATCGCCTGGAGTACTACGTCGTATTCTTCTCCATCGAGGATGAACGTGGACACCCGTTGCTCGCTCATCAGGCTGCCCAGGGTCTGCCCGACGTTCCGCACCGAGACGCCGAGTGCGCCCGCGCGGTCCTGGTCGACGCGTACCAGCACCTGCGGCTGGGTTTCCTTCAGGTCCGAATCGATGCGCGAGATACCCGGAAACGACTCGGCGGCCAGGATCAGCCTGTCCCGCCATTCGGCCAGCTCGTCCCAATCGGAGCCGCCGATCACGAACTGCACCGGCTGGTTGCCGCCGCCGCGCGACAGACCCGAGCGCGTGAACGCGAATGCGTTGGCACCGGGTACGTTCGACCACGCGCGTGTCAACGATTGCGCGGCGGCAGCGGTACTGATGTCCCGGTCGCGCCACGGCACCATCGACAGAACCAGTATGGCGGTGTTGGCGCTCGATTCGCCGAAGCTTGGTACGCGGGTCAGGAGCCTCGACGCCACGCCCTCGTCGATCATCGCCATCGCCGGTGCCTCGAGCGCTTCGACCGTGCTCATCATTTCCGTCAGGCCCGTCCCCTCGGCTGCTTGCACGCGCGCAAAAAGCATTCCCTGGTCTTCGGACGGTGCGTACTCGCGGGGCAGCCAGAGGACCAGCTGGGCGATGAGCACGAGCACGCCGGCGGTTACGACAAGCGCAATCCAGCTGTGACGGAGAAAGGTGTCGAGCGCTCGGCGGTAGGCCTGCTCCAGGCGTTCCAGCGTCGAGTCGAGTAATGAAGAGAACGACCGGCCGCTGCGACGCCTGAGAAACTTCGAGCACAGCACCGGGGTCAACGACAGCGCGAGTACACTGGAGAAGATGACCGCCGCGCTGATGGCCACGGCCAACTCGCGGAAGATTACGCCAATGTTGTCACGCAGAAATACGATTGGGCTGAACACCGCAACGAGCACCGCGGTGGTGGCGACGACCGCGAACGCGACCTGGCGTGCGCCGCTGTACGCGGCAACCAGTGGCGCTTCGCCGCGTTCGATACGCCGGTAGATGTTCTCGAGCACAACGATTGCGTCGTCGACGACGAGGCCGATACACAGCACCAGCGCGAGCAGTGTGATCAGGTTGACGGAAAATCCGAACGATGCGAGTGCGATGAACGACGCGATCAGGCACACGGGAATGGTGATTGCCGGGATCATCATCGCGCGGAACGTCCCGAGGAACGCGAAGATTACAAGGCTCACCAGCACGGTCGTAATGCCAAGCGTCTGGTAAACGGAGTCGATCGCCTCGCGGATGTACAGCGAGTCGTCCGAACTCGGGATGAACGACATGTGGTCGGGCAGCGTTGCCCGCACTGAAGCAATCTCTTCTTTCACGCGTTCGAGCGTTTCCAGCGTGTTTGCTGTGGACTGCTTGCTGATCGCGATACCGATCGAGGGGTTGCGATTGATGCGAAAAATGTCGCGCTTGTTTGCGGTACCGATTTCGACGGTTGCAACTTCGCCCAGCCGGATCGGATGGCCGTCGGGGCCGAGTCGAATGATCAGGCGTTCGAATGTTTCAGGCGTGGTGTAGTTGCGACGCAACCGGACGCGAAACTCGCGCGCTTCCGACTCGATCAAGCCTGCCGGTAGTTCGACGTTCTCGCGCCGCAGCGCATCGACGATGTCGCTGACCGTCAGCGCCCGCGCCGCGAGCGCGTTGCGGTCGAGCCAGATCCGCATGGCCGGTTCGCCACCGCCGAGCCGTGCGGAAGCGACCCCGGGCAACACCGAGAATCGATCGACCAGGAAACGGTCCGCGTAATCGTGCAGCTCCAGCGTGTTCATCCGCTCGCTGGAAAGGCTGATGTACATCACTGGCCGTGCGTCCGAGTCCTGCTTTACCACCTGCGGCAGATCAACGTCGTCGGGCAACTGGTTTACGACACGCGAGACGCGGTCGCGCACGTCGTTCGCAACGCGGTCCACGTCCATGCCGAGTTCGAATTCGATGTTGATGTTCGAGCGTTCGTCGCGGCTGGATGAACGGATGGTCTTGATGCCTTCGATGCCACTGATCTGATCTTCGATCAACTGCGTAATGCGGTTTTCGATCACCTCGGCCGACGCGCCCACGTACTGCGTGGACACACTGACTACGGGTGGGTTGATATCGGGATATTCGCGCAGCGGCAGGAGCGTGAAGGCAAGAGCGCCGAAAGCAACCAGCACCAGGCTGATAACGGTGGCAAAAACCGGGCGTTTGACGGAGACGTCGGAAAGCCACATCGGGCTAACTCCGGGCCGGGCTGTCCGAACCGGCCCCGGCGGTGTGATCTTCGAGCCGCACTGCACTGCCGTCGCGCACTTTGATGACCCCCGCAGTAATGACCTGCTGGCCGGCTGAGAGACCGGATACTACCTCCACCCATCCGTCGCTGCGCCGAGCGGTCTCGACCCCGGTGCGCACCGCGGTACCGTCGCGCAGCAGAAACACAAACGTGTTACCCGCTGCGCGCGTCAGCGCGGTTTCCGGGATCATCAGCGCTTCGCTCTCACCGAGATCGAGCTGCACGGTCATCAACATTCCGGGCCGTAGTTTGCGGTCAGGATTCGCGATCAGCGCGCGAATGGTGGCGGCGCGCGTTACCGGATCGACGCGTGGAGCGACCGTAAGCACGCGGGCGGGAAACGTCACGTCTGTGAATGCCGGCGTGGTCGCCACTACCGCCTGGCCGGGTTTCAGCAGCGCGAGATGCACCTCGGGTACGGAGAAATCGAGCTTGATGACGTCGACGTCATCGAGGGTCGCGATCGGTGTGCTGGGGGTCAGCAGTGTCCCTTCGCTAACCTGGCGGAAGCCGAGCACGCCGGCGAATGGTGCGGTTACGAGTCGGTCCTGCAAACGAGCGACGATCGATTGATATCGAGCCTCTGCGGCATCGACCCGCGCCAGCGCTTCGTCGACCTGCGACACCGGGACACTGCGTTTCGTCAGCAGATCGGCCAGTCGAGCGTGTTGACGGCGGGCATCCGCCAGGTTGGCGTTTGCCTCGGCCAATAGCGCAGTCTCTTCCTGGTCGGTCAGCTCCACGAGCACGTCGCCGGCTTCGACGAATTGCCCGTCGTCGAAATGCACCTTACTGACAGTGTCCGTCACCTTGGCGCTGAGCGTAACGGATTCGTTGGCGAACGTTGTGCCCAACGCCTCGATCCGGTCGTTGAGCGTACGCAGAGCGGCGCTATCGACCCGTACGAGGACCGGCGGGCGTTCGAAGGTGGGTGCCGAGTGCGTGTCGCGGCCGCATCCCGGCAGCGCGCCCAGCGAGCAGAGTACGGTGAACCCGAGCAGACAGCGCCAAACGCCGGACCCCGGCCAAACGCCGGACCCCGGCGGCAGGTCCCGTCTGCCGGACCCCGATTGCGGCGGGCTGTTGCGTTGCGGGTGCGCCGGGATTAAGGGGTAACCTCGCCGAGCGACTGACCTTCCACCGCGGCGATCCGCTGAGTCATCGAGATATAGTCGAGCAGCACGCGGGCGGATTCTTTCGCCATCGCATCGATCTCGAGGTCGGTATCGTCCTCGGCCGCGGCTTCTTCGTAGTCTTCCCATTCTTCGATCGTCTTGAACGGCGCCTCGCCCCGTGCTGCACGTAGCGAATTTTCCAGATCGAGTCGCCATTGGTCGTCCTCGAGCTTCTCGCGCTTGCGCGTCGACTCGTTCAGCGACAGGTATTCTTTGTCGTTGTTTTCCTTCGACTTCGCCGCCAGCTGGTTGAAGTACTGGAACTCGACGTCGCTGGCTACACGTCGACGGTGCGAATCATTCAGCGCATTCAACAGCGGGCGGATCTGCTGGCTGCGATTGTAGATTGCCGGTTGAATCACATCCCACGGCATCGCGCCGTCCAGCGTGCTTTCGCCGATGGTTTCCGGGTCGAAGATATGCGGAAAGCTCACATCGGGAAGCACACCCTGGTGCTGCGTCGATTGCCCGGAAACCCGGTAGAACTTCGCGGCCGTTACTTTCAGTTGGCCGCGATTGAGCGGGATCAGGGTCTGCACTGTGCCTTTGCCGAACGTCTGGCTGCCAATGATCAGGCCGCGCTCGTAGTCTTGGATTGCGCCTGCGAAAATCTCCGACGCGGAAGCGGACAGCCGATTGACCAGCACCGCGAGTGGGCCGTCCCAAGCGACGCTGTCGTCGTTGTCGGTGTACACGTCCGGATTGCGGCGCTTTGATTTCACCTGCACGGTCGGACCGGATTCGATGAAAAGCCCGGTCAGGGAGTCGGCTTCCTGGAGCGATCCGCCGCCGTTGTTGCGCAGGTCGATGATAATGCCGTCTACCTGGTCGGCTTTCAGCTCGTCGATGATCGCGCGGACGTCACGCGTTGTGCTGCGATAGTTTGGGTCGCGACGCTGAATACCTTTGAAATCCACGTAGAAGGTGGGAATCTCGATCACGCCGAATTTGTACTCGCGCTCGCCGAGGTTCAGCGTCATCAGTTTCTTCTGTGCGGCCTGCTCCTCGAGCTTGACCGTATTGCGTTCGATAGTAACGATTTTTGTCGCGTCGTCGTCGACGTTGTGCGGAATCACTTCCAACCGTACCTCGGTTCCCTTAGGCCCGCGGATCAGCTCCACGACGTCGTCGATCCGCCACCCGATGACGTCGATCAACGGTCCGTTGGTGCCCTGACCGACGCTCACGATACGATCGGCGGGGTTCAGCAATCCCGATTTGTCGGCGGGTCCTGCCGGCACCAGACGTACGATCTCGGTGTAATCGTCGTCGGTGCGCAGCACCGCGCCGATGCCCTCGAGCGACAAGGACATGTTGATGTTGAAATTCTGCGACGTCCGCGGTGAGAAATACTGCGTGTGCGGATCGTAGGTGGTTGCGAACGCATTCACGTAGAGCTGAAATGCGTCTTCGCTCTTCGTCTGAGACGCCTGCTTGAGGCGGTTCTTGTAGCGTTTGGTGAGGAGCGTGCCGATTTCTTCCATGGGTTTGCCGTTCAGCTTCATGCCGAGGACGGCTGCCTTCAGGCGCTGCCGCCACAAGGCGTCCGCTTCGGCCGTCGTTTTCGGCCATGGCGCTTCCGACCGGTCGATTTGCAGCTGGTCATCCAGATCGAAACGCATGTTTCCGATCCCGGATTCGAGTTCGCTCAGTAGGAACTCGAGGCGCTGCAGCAGCCGTTCGTGGTGGCGGTTGAAGATCTTGAACGCAGCTTCGAGATCGCCGCGCAGCAGCGCCTCGTCCAGCGTCGTGCGGTACTTCTCGAGTTCGCGGATGTCGCTTTCCAGGAAATACGCACGGCCCGGATCGAGGCTCTCGATGTAGTTGTCGAAAACGGCGGACGATATCGAGTCGTCCAGTGGTTTCTTTAGGTAGTGTTCGTCGCGCAGCTGTTCAACGATGACCAGGCTCGTCCGCTGATGCACTTCGAGTGGTTCGAGTTCCTGGGCGATTGCCTGGGGCGCCGGGGCCAGCGCCACCTGGGGCTGTTTTGGCGGTGCGGCCATCAGCGGTAACGCCGCTATACCGAGCGCACAAAAAGCGAGCGTCCGGAGAATGTGGTGCAAACGATTGTCATGCATGGTGGAGTCTGTCGCCCTCGTTCTTACTGCGCCGCTAACGGGTGCATCGTGATTTGTCGTCCATGTTGTTGGTCGATCCCATGTCCGTCGGGTTCTCGCTGCGCCGATTCCAGCGCCCCCTGACTGGGACGCGCGAATGGCGTGTTCGGTTCCGTAACCCGGAGAATGCCCCAAATCCCCCGTGCGGCTGTACGGCTACTGTGATCAGAATGTAACCCGCGTATGGAACGACGGCAATACGAGCGCGCGGCTGGTCGGTTCAGTCTGCGGGTGTGCCCAACGCGCGGCGGGGCACTTGGCGTGCCGGTCCAATCGTGCGACCTTGCGCGCTGGAAAAACCAACAAGGAGCGCTGTGCGATGACACGTGCACACTGCGGTAGGCCCGATCGGGCGGATCTGGACTCAAAGCGTCCAAATACGACAAATAAATTGCTATATATCGCTCAATCCGGTGCTATCGGCGCCCTGAGCCTGATCGTGGCGTTGGGTCTGTCGGCCTGCACCCCAGCGGAGAACCCGAGCACGACCGATGAACCGCCGGGCGCGGAGGCAGCGTCGACCCAAGATACCGGGCCGGATCTGTCGGATCCGATGGCCCAGGCGAGCTACAGCCTGGGCTACACGGTGAGCAAAAATGTGTCCGACCGCTACGGCGACCTGATCGACGAGGACGCCTTTGTGAATGGCATCCGCGAGGCCATCGATGGCACACCTGCGCGCGTCGCCGAGGCGACGGCCCGCGATGCGTTGACCCAGATGAATCAGCGCAAAGCCGAAGCGGACCAGGTGGCTGCGGAGGGTACGCTGGCGGAAGGCGGCGAATTCATGGCGGAAAATGGTGCGCGTGAGGGCGTGACGACGTTGGCGTCCGGACTCCAGTATGAAGTTCTGACGCCCGCGGAAGGGGATACGCCGACTGCGGCAGACACCGTCACGACGCATTACGAAGGTCGCCTGATCGACGGGACAGTGTTCGACAGCTCGCTGAATAACCCGGAACCCGTCAGCTTTCCGTTGAACGGAGTGATACCTGGTTGGACCGAAGCGCTGCAACTGATGGCGGTTGGCGCGAAATGGCGTCTCTACATTCCGCCGAATCTCGCGTACGGCAACCGTGCGGTTGGCTCGATTCCTCCGAACTCGACGTTGATCTTCGACGTGGAACTGCTGGACATCAGCAAATAGACGCAGCGAATAGACGCAAAGACGGGAATCAGGTGAACCGGCACGACTAGCCGCTGATTCGACTCGTTAGCTGTCGCCTACGGGTCTTCGTCGAGGTCTTCTTCGTCGAGGTCTTCTTCGTCGAAGGACAAAACGATTCCGAGCGGCGCAAGCAGAGCGGGTACCTGTTCCGGCGACAGGCGTACTCCGGCCAGGTCGTGGAGCCGCGGGTCCAGTCGGTTGAATACCGCATGCCGCAGGTCCGCACCGCGGAGCGACATGCCGGATCCGTGCGCATTGTGCAGATCGCTCCAGCGCAGATCCGCATTGTCCAGACGCGTGTTGGTCAGCGCGCATTCGATCATTCGATTGTGAATCAGCACGCAACCGCACAGCGTCGTGTGACTGAGATTTGCGTACGCCATGTTGCAGGAGTCGAACGTGGCGCTTGCAAGCACGTTGGTGCCGTTGTTCGAGCTGCGCCCGCTTGCTCGGTAGCTGACGGGCAACGTGAAGTCGGCGCGGCTGAAGTCGGCGCCCTGTAGTCGGCAATGTCGGAAGACGACGTCGTACAGCCGCGCACCGGAAAAATCCCCAAGGCTCAAATCACAGTGGTCAAACTGCGCGCCGCGGAGGTCGGCGTTCCGAAAATCGACGGGTTGTGGCTCGCGTTCCCCGCTCGCGGTTGGTTGGTAGGCCCGGCAGTGTTCGAATCGCGCGTCTCTAACGGACGCGCCGGCGAAACATGCCCCGGAAATGTCACAGCGGCGCAGGTGCGCGTCGTCGATTGACGCGCCGCGAAAGGTCTGGCCGGACAGGTCCGCCTCTGTGTGTATCATGCTCTGACTTTGCGGTGTCGGCACGTGGAACGCGCGGGACCGCGGGCCGACTCGCACGGCGGGAGCAGCAGCAATGGAGCATCGAAACCGCTCATCGAAGGCGCGGCGCCGGCGGCGCGGAGGCAACGCGTTGGCGCGCACGATTCTGCTTGGCTTCCTCGCGTGTGCGGCAGGGTTCTACTATCTGGCCGTTCAGCTTGGTATCGATCGGCGCGAACTTCTTGGCCATCTGGCGTCGAGCGCGGTAATGATCGGCGTGATTGTGGTCGGCGCGCTCGTACTTGGCGGATTGATCTACGGCTTGAGAGTGCTGTGGCAACGCCGGAGCGCGGGAGCGACCGATCGATCCGAACCAACCGGCCCAGCGGATCAGTGATGACGGACGCGGCGTGCTGCGCGCCGTCTGCGCTCAATGGCGCGGGTCCGCTCAAGAGCGCGTGTCCGCTTTTCGTGTCCGCCTGTTAATGAAGCGGGGTCCAGAAGCGTTCCCGGCGCGGGGTGAAGCGGTTGTCGTAGTCCAGTGAGAACACCACGGTCTGTGCGCGCCCGGTTATCCGATCGCGATGCACGAAACCGAGTGCGCGCGAATCCTGGCTCTGGTCCCGATTGTCGCCCAGCACAAGGTAGTGGTCGGGCGGGACCCGGGTCACTGCGAAATCGTCGTAACCGGTGGTTCGCGTGTCTGCCCGCCAGCGCACGATGTGGCTTTGTGCGCCGATGTGTTCCCGCAGCAGCACGTAGTCCGCGTCGTGCCGATAGCCGGGTTCGAGCCCGCTCTGCGTGTCGAGCGGCTCGTAGCGGGCGGCCTCGCCATTGACGATCAGGCGGTTTTCCTGCATGGCCACCTCTTCGCCCGGAAGACCGATCACGCGCTTGACCAGCAGCGTGTCGTCGTGGGGTGATTCGAAGGTGACGATGTCGCCCCGTTCGGGCTGTTGCCATCGAGCCAGCCGGCGCAGGGTAAACGGCAGCCTCAGGTCATAGGCAATCTTGTCGACTATGATCCGGTCGCCCGCCAGGATGTTCGGCAGCATCGAACCGGTGGGTACCTGGTTCCAGTCTGCGATCGCAGAACGAAACGCGAACATGATCGCCAGGAAGAGGACGAAGCTTGCCCAGCTGTTGAGCGCGGCCGACCGGCTCATGCTGGGTCATCGCTACCAGACGCACCGCCGCCTGCGCCGAATCGCTCGCCCAGCTGAGCATCGGTCGCCGGTGTCTGGTATTCGGCCTTCCAACGCTCGTACGGCATGCCGTAGACGCGCTCCCGGGCTGCGTCGTAGTCGATGGCCACACCACGCTCCTCTGCGGCCGCCCGGTACCATTTCGCCAGGCAGTTGCGGCAGAATCCTGCCAGATTCATCAGGTCGATGTTCTGGACGTCCTTATTCGCGTCGAGATGGTCGAGCAGGCGGCGGAACGCGGCGGCTTCGATCTCTGTTCGCGTCTGCGCCTGCTCGTCGGTTTGTTTCTGATTGCTCACGTTCGCTCCCGTTGCCGTTGGCCGCTTCCGTCAACCCTGGCGGTCGCGGTGGAAGACCCAGTCGTCGTCGTTCGATAACGACGCCTCGAAATAGTAATC
This sequence comes from Candidatus Azotimanducaceae bacterium, assembly GCA_965216695.1. Classification (GTDB taxonomy): domain Bacteria; phylum Pseudomonadota; class Gammaproteobacteria; order Pseudomonadales; family Azotimanducaceae. The sequence continues at coordinate 3,819,628 of OZ244212.1, forward strand.
GTCTTGCGCGAATTCCTTCAGCCCCTTCACCGTAGTCACCCGATTTTCGATCATGAACCGCGCCATGGCGCCGCGCGCCTTTTTCGCGAAAAAAGAGATGAACGTGTAACGCCCCTTGCGCAGATCCTTGAATGTCGGTGTGATGATGCGAGCGTTCAGCCGGCTGGTGTCCAGCACGTTGAAGTATTCGTTGGACGCGAGGTTGAGCAGCACGGGCCGCCCACCCTTGCTGCCGTGCGCCTGAGTGATTGCTCGGTCGAGCGCCCGGGTTACCTTGGCGCGCCAGAACGCGTACAGATCGTCGCCGCGCGGGTTGCCCAGTTTGGTGCCCATTTCGAGCCTGTAGGGCTGAATCAGATCCAGCGGCTTCAGCAGGCCGTGCAGCCCGGAAAGTATGCGCAGATGATTCTGTGCCCAGGTAAAATCGCGCTCGCTTAAGTCGTTGGCCTGTAATCCCATGTATACGTCGCCGGTGAACGCGAGCATTGCCGCTTTTGCGTTGTCGGGCGAAAAAGGGGTTTGCCAATCGGAATAACGTTGATAGTTTAGTTCTGCCAGTTTGCTGGAAATGTGCATCAGGTCCGACAGGTCCGCGGCAGAACGATTTCGTAACTCCCCGATCAGCGCACGCGAATCGGACAGGAAATCCGGTTGACTGTGTTTGCCGGTGGCCGGTGGAGAGTCGAAATCCAGGGATTTTGCCGGAGAGATCACGGCCAGCATGGTTGCCTCGCAGATTGAAACCGAGCGCGAAATTGTAGCGGAAAAGTCTTGAAATTTTACGGGCAGACACACACCGGCATGGTGCGCAAGAACAACGAGGACGCGTTCGCTCACGACGGATCGCTGTCGATTGGTGTTCTGGCGGATGGAATGGGCGGGCTCAACGCCGGCGAAGTCGCGAGCTCGCGCGCGATCGATGCGCTCCTGCAGGCGTTGCACGATGGGCCCGCGGACTCAGCGGACGACCTGGTCGCCGGGTTTGTATCCGCCAATCGGAAGGTCTTTGATCTGGCGAGTCAGGACCGGCGGTACGCCAACATGGGAACGACCTTGGTCGCCTGCGCAGTCTTCGACCCCGAGGAATGGACCGTGGCGCACGTCGGCGACTCGCGCGCCTACCTGTGGCGCGAAGGCGCCCTCGAGCCGATCACGCAGGATCACAGTGTCGTGCAGCAGATGCTGGACGAGGGACTGATCAGCGAGGCGCAGGCGCGGAATTCGTCGCAACGGCACATCATTACGCGCGCGGTCGGAATCGAACAGGAGATCGAGGTGGAGCTAAGCTGCCTGCCGCGCGTGTCCGGCGACTGGATTCTGCTGTGCAGCGACGGGTTGACCGATCTGCTGACCGACGAGGAGATTGCGTCGGTCCTGAACGACGGAAAGCCGGAAAAGGCGATTGGCCGGCTGATCGATCAGGCGAACGCGGCGGGCGGCACTGACAACGTCACTGTTCTGATGATGGGCTGAGGCGTCGGACGCGGCAACGAACAACCGATGGTGAAAGCGTGATGTCCGTTCAGACGGCGATCGAATCCAAACTTGCAAACGCGCTCGACCCGGCGCACCTCGAAGTGGTGAACGAAAGCGGCAACCACAATGTGCCGGACGGGTCGGAGTCCCATTTCAAGGTGGTGCTGGTTAGCGAGCGGTTCGACGGCATGCGTTTGGTGGCCCGGCACAGGCTCGTCAACCAGACGCTCGCAGGCGAGTTGGCGGGGCCGGTGCACGCACTTGCACTGCATACGTATACCGCGGAGGAATGGCGTGCCCGCTATCAGGATGCGCCGATGTCGCCACCGTGCCACAACCAATGACACACCCGCAATGACACACCCGGAGCCGGCATCCTCCGGCCAGTGTGTCGTGACGTTCTACCGCTTTCAGTCCGTCGACGACCCGTCGTCGTGGCGCGATGCGATCTACGAACAGGCCGATACGGCCGGCCTGGTTGGCACGGTGCTGCTTGCCGAAGAGGGTATCAACGGCACGCTCGCCGGAACTCCGGCCGCGGTCGGCCGATTTGGCGCATGGCTTAGGACACTGCCTGGTCTCGAGGATCTGAGGACGACCGTGTCCAACGCGCGCGCCGGCTCCGCCGTGTTCAGAAAGCTCCGCGTTGTCGTGAAATCCGAGATCGTACGTTTTGGCCGCACGCTGGGTGCTGGTGACAGGGTCGGAACTCACGCTCAACCGGATATGTGGGAGGCGCTGCTAGCCGACCCGGAGGTCACGGTTTTGGATGTCCGGAACGACTACGAGGTGGCGATTGGCTCCTTCCCTGGAGCGGTCAACCCCGGAACCACGAACTTCCGCGAGTTCGCCGCATTCGTGCGCGAGAAGCTGGACCCGGCGCGCAATCGCAAGATTGCGATGTTCTGTACCGGCGGAGTGCGTTGCGAGAAGGCGTCGAGTTTTCTGTTGGAATGCGGCTTTGACGACGTACACCAGCTCGATGGTGGCATCCTCGGATATCTGGCCGCGCGTCCGGACGGCGGTGCGTGGCAGGGCGAGTGTTTCGTGTTCGATCAGCGGGTGTCCGTCAACGCAGCGCTGGACGAGGGTGCGTTCGAACAGTGTTTTGCTTGCCGCCATCCGTTGTCGACGGCGGACCGGAGTCACCCTGGTTATCAACCAGGCGTAAGCTGTCCGCATTGCATCGCGAGTACGCCGGCAGAGCGTCGGGTTGGTTTTGCAGAGCGCGTGCGGCAGGTGGCGCTGGCGGCGGAGCGCGGCGAAAACCACCTGGCTGATCGGCTCGCTGATCGGCTGGCTGATCAAGATGGCGCCAGAGTGCCCGGCGAATCCTCAGCAGGCGGGTCTGGGTCTGATCGTTGAGCAGCCGGCGCTCAGCGGGGGTTGGATTGGTCGGGCGATTCCAACAGTAAGGGTTCCAGCACGCTGGCGACGGCGTCGACCAGCATCGGCTGGGCGGCCGCGGTCGGGTGAATGCCGTCCGGCTGCATCAGCGACGCGTCGATTCCTACCCGTTCCAGAAACCTCGGTACGAAAGCAAGGTTGTAGCGTGCGGCCAGTTCGTCGAAAAGCTCAGTGAATCCGTTTGCGTACCGCGGTCCGTAGTTCGGCGGAATCTGCATCCCCACGAGCAGGACGTCGATTCCCCGGCTTTGAGCCAGACGAATCATCGCGTCGAGGTTGGCGCGAATCGAATCGAGTGGATAGCCGCGCAACGCGTCGTTGCCGCCGAGTTCCAAGACCAGTATGTCCGGGTCGTGCGTATCCAGCGCCGTGGCCAGCCGGGCGCGGCCGCCGCCGGTCGTCTCTCCGCTGATGCTCGCGTTTATGACGGCGGGTCCGCCGAGGCGCTCCCCGAGTAACGCAACCCAGCCGTCGGTGCGTTGAATACCGTATGCAGCGCTGATACTGTCGCCGAATACCAGAATCCGGGCGGCGGACACGGGCCGCTCTGTCCGGATTTCGCCAGCGACGGCGCCGGCCTGGCTGCCGTGCTTTTCCGCAAAGGCTGATGTTTCTGCCGGCGTCCGGCTGAAAGTGGGCTGCGTGGCGATCGAAAGCAGGATCGAGAAAAGGATAGAGCCGACGACTACGATGAAAGAGCGCGATACCGTAATTCGCGCGGTGGACCTTGCCAAGGTGGTGCCTACTGCGGAAGGTGAGCTGAAAATCTTGGACTCTGTATCGCTCGAAATCAACCGGGGCGAAACCGTTGCGGTCGTCGGCGCGTCCGGGTCGGGCAAGACCACGCTGCTCGGTCTGCTAGCGGGCCTGGATACGCCGTCTTCCGGCGAGGTGTGGTTGGGCGATCACTGCCTGACCCGGCTCGACGAAGAGCGCCGCGCGCGCGTGCGCGGCGAACTGGTGGGTTTCGTGTTCCAGAACTTTCAGCTACTTGGCAGTTTGACGGCCATCGAAAACGTGATGCTGCCGATGGAACTCCACGGTGAACCCGAGGCACGCGCGAGAGCGCGGGAGTTTCTGAATAAAGTGGGCCTTGCTGAGCGGGCCACCCATTATCCGCGGCAACTGTCCGGCGGCGAGCAGCAACGCGTGGCGATCGCGCGCGCGTTTGCCGCCGATCCCGTTGTGCTGTTTGCGGACGAACCGACCGGGAATCTCGATCAGGCGACAGGGCAACGGGTTACCGAGCTGCTGTTCGGCCTGAATGCGGAGCTGGATACCACGCTAGTGCTTGTTACGCATGATCAACAACTTGCGGCACGTTGTTCGCGTAAATTTGAGTTGGCCGGCGGGCGACTGGCCGCGTGAGACCGGCATGAAGTATTCGTTGATGGCGCGTATGGCTTGGCGCGATTGGTCGTCGGGTGAGCTTCGGTTGTTGCTGGTTGGGATTGTCCTCGCCGTCGCCACGGTCACCGCGATCGGCCTGTTTGTCGATCGGCTCGAACGCGCGCTGCTGTCCGAGGCAGCGGACTTTTTGGCGGCCGACCGTTACGTGGGCAGTTCGCGGCCGTTCCCGGCGGGATTCTACGACGAGGTCGACAGGCAGGGGGTCGATTACGCCGATACGCTGTCGTTCCCGTCGATGATCTTTGCGCGCGAGCGCAACCAGCTGGCAGCGGTAAAAGCGGTTTCTGAAGGCTATCCATTGCGTGGCGTGTTGCGGGTCGCTGATGAACCGTTCGGGTCTTCGCGCCCAACCAGCGAGTTGCCGATGCCCGGGAGTGTCTGGCTCGACTCGCGGCTGTTTCCGGCACTGTCGGTGGCGGTCGGAGACGAGGTCGAGATCGGTTACGCCCGCCTCGTGGTGGGCGGTGTCGTCGTCACGGAGCCCGATCGCGGCGGCGGGTTATTCGATCTGGGCCCCCGCGTGCTGATGAACATCGCCGACGTTCCCCAAACACGGGTCATTCAACCCGGATCGAGGGTGCGCTACCGGCTGTTGCTACGCGGTGAGGACGCACAGCTCGATCGACTGCGCGAGGCCCTGCCGCTCACCGAAGATCATCGCTGGGTCAGCATCCGGGAGAGCAGTCCGTCGATTGGCTCTGCGTTGGAGCGCGCGGAGCGCTTCCTACTCCTCGGTGGTCTGCTCGCGGTGCTGCTCGCCGCACTGGCGGTCGCGGTGTGTGCCCACCGCTACGCGTATCGACATTTCGATCATGTTGCGATACTGAAAACGTTTGGTGCAACGCCGCGCGAAGCGTTCTGGCACTTTCTGGGCATCCTGGCGTTGGTCGCCTGCGCCGGTATCGTTGTCGGTCTCGCATGCGGGTACGGCATTCACGTGGCGATCGTCCGGGCGCTCACGGCACTGATCCCCGTGGCGTTGCCCGAGCCGGGATGGCGTCCGGTTTGGCTCGGGGCGGCCACGGGTGCGGTGTGTACGCTGGCATTTGCGGCGCCGCCGTTTCTGCAGCTCAAAGACATATCGCCGCTTCGGGTGATCCGGCGGGATCTCGCGGTTGCCGACCGGAACGGTCTGGTGGTCTACGGTGCCGCCGCCGTCGGCGTCGTGGTGCTGCTTGTGTGGTATACCGGCAGTTGGTGGATGACCGGCGTGACGCTGGGTGGGAGCGCCGGCGTGCTCGTGCTGTTCGGTGCGTTGGCCTGGGGATTACTCGGGGGTGTGCGAGCTGTTGGGATGCAGGCGGGAAGTTACTGGCGTCTGGCGCTCAATGGCCTGCAGCGTCGGCGAAGCGAGAATGTCGCGCAGATGTTGGTGTTTGGCCTCGCTGTGATGTTGCTGCTGCTCCTCGTGCTGCTGCGCACGTCGCTGTTGGACGAGTGGCAAGCCCAGGTGCCGGTCGATGCCCCCAATCACTTCGTGATGAACCTCGCGCCGGATCAGGTCGAGGCGTTTCGGGAAACCATGAGCGAACGCGGGCTTGCGATGGCAGAGCCGTTCTCGATGGTCAGGGGGCGTATCAGTGCGGTAAATGGCGGGGACCCGCTGGCCCATCAGGCGGCGCACAGAAAACCCGGCGAACCAGGGCCCGAGATCGACTCAGAACGCAATCTTACGTGGCGGGAAACGCTCCCGGATGGCAACCGGGTCGTTGCCGGGCAGTGGTGGTCGGCAGATGCACGTGGGTCGGTGTCGCTCGAAGAGGAGTATGCGCGCGAGCTCGGGCTCGGCGTCGGCGATCGGCTGACGTTTACGATTGCGGGCTCGGCGTTCGATGCCGTCGTTAGCAGTATCCGGCGTGTCGAGTGGGAAAGCATGCAGCCAAACTTTTTCATCATTCTGTCACCGGACGTACTTGCTGACTTCCCCGCGACGTATATGACGAGCTTTCGGCTCGATCTTGCCGACAAACGCTGGCTGAACGAGTTGCTCAGCCGCTTTCCGACGGTGACGGTGATTGAAGTGGACGCGCTGATTGAGCAGGTGCAGCGAATCATCGAACGGGTGAGTCGTGCGATCGAACTGGTGATGTATCTGGTGCTGGCCGGGGGTGCGCTGGTGCTTGCGGCTACGATCCAGGCGAGTCGGGACAGCCGCATGGCCGAACATGCGCTGCTGCGGACGCTCGGCGGCAGCCGTCGCTTGATAGCGGGCGCGCTGAGTGTCGAATTTTTGGTGCTCGGAGCGCTTGCGGGCACGCTTGCAGCGGTGGGCGCCGAGGTGCTCGCGGCGTGGTTGCAGGTTCAGGTGTTCGAGTTGCAGTGGCGGCTTCACCCGGTCGTCTGGATTGCTGGTCCGTTGCTCGGCGCGCTGCTGATCTGGGGTGTCGGCATGATGGCGACGCGACAATTGATCTCCGCGCCGCCGGCGCTCGTATTACGCCGCCTGGGGGGTGCATGAACACTCGCCTCAGAAAACAGCGCAACGACCGCAATCGGTTGTTCAAACGGTTGCGCCGGCTCACGGGTCGCGCGATCAGCGACTATCGCCTGATCGAACCAGACGACCATGTGATGGTTTGCGTGTCCGGTGGAAAAGACTCCTACGCGCTCCTCGACCTGTTGCTGAGCCTGCGCGACCATGCACCGGTGGATTTCCGGATCACGGCGGTGAATCTGGATCAGAAACAACCCGGATATCCCACCGACGTACTGCCTGACTATCTGCGGGCCAGGGGCGTCGCGTATCAGATCCTGGAACAGGACACCTACAGCGTCGTCACCGAGTTGACCCCCACTGGAAAAACGCTGTGTCCTGTCTGTTCGCGACTGCGGCGGGGGATCCTCTACTCCCATGCCGTGCACATCGGTGCGGACAAGATCGCGCTGGGCCATCACATGGACGATGTGGTGGAAACAATGTTTCTGAACATGTTCTACGGGTCACGACTGAAAGCCATGCCGCCGAAACTGAAAAGCGACGACGGTCGCAACGTTGTGATCCGGCCGCTGTATTACTGCCGCGAGAAGGACCTCCAGCGGTGGAGTGCTTATGCCGACTATCCGATCATTCCGTGCAACCTGTGCGGCTCGCAGGACAACCTGCAGCGCCAGGTGGTCAAAAACATGCTGGCGCAGTGGGAGCGTGAACAACCGGGACGGGTGGAAAACATCGCACGTAGCCTTCGGAACGTATCGACGTCCCACCTCGGGGATGCCGCACTGTTCGACTTTGAGGGCCTGCAACGCGACGCCGGCATTCCGGTAATGCAGATCGTACCGGACGCCTGATTCAGTGGGACAGTTCCGCCGATGTATCGTCGGCCCGCAACACGACCTCGTTGCTTGCGATTGCAGCGGTGGATTCGAGGACTTCGGTCAACGCCAATTCGAAGCTCTGAACGAGTCCCAGCAGGTTCTTAGCGTCGCCCCGGGCGAGTGCGAGTTCCAGCGTTTTGGATGCTTCTTTCAGGCGTTGTGCTCCGAAACTGCCGGCTACGCCGTGCAGATTGTGGGCCAGACGCTCGGCTTCCTCGAACGACTCTTCGGTAACGAACGCGCGGATCTTCTGCGCCGCATCTCCGTAGTAGGTGCCAAAGTCGCCCATCAGCTTGACCATCAGTTTAACGTTGCCGTTGTGACCGCGAATGGCGTCCGGCAGATTGATTCCGGGTAGGCGTTGGGACGACAATTCGTCGAGGTTAGCGTTCGCGCGGGTCGGTGCCGCCGAGTCGGTGGCGCGGCGCTGCCGGGGGTCCAGCTCGCGCGGTGGCAACAGCGGGCCGAGTACGGCCAGTAACTGTTCGAAGTCGATCGGTTTGGTGACGTAGCCATCGCAGCCGGCGTCCAGCGCGGATTGCCGCCGCTGGGACATGGCGTCGGCTGATACCGCCACAATCGGCACGGTCAGGCCGTGGCTGCGAATGACGCGCACCGCTTCCAGACCGTCCATCTCCGGCATGTGAATATCCATCAGCACTGCGTCGTAATCTTTTTCGGTGGCGCGGGCAACCGCCTCGCGGCCATTGTGCGCAATGTCCACGGACGCGCCGTTGCGTTCCAGAAACTCGAGGGCGAGTTGCTGATTGATCGGATTGTCTTCCGCCACCAGCAGCGGACGGCCTTCCAGCACTGTGTCGTCGTTGCGGTAACGGCGCGACGCATCGGGTAACGGCACGGCGTCGGCGGCGCCGATGCCGAACCGCGCGGTGAAGTAGAAGCGGCTTCCGCGCCCCGGCTGGGAGGTCACCGATATTTCGCCACCCATCACTTCCACGAGACGTTTGCAGATCGTCAGTCCAAGCCCGGTTCCGCCGTAACGCCGGGTTGTCGACGTTTCGGCCTGCTCGAACGAGTCGAACAGCCGCGACCGCTGTTCGTCCGAGATTCCGATGCCCGTATCTTCGACGGCAAATTCGAGCGTAACCTCGTCGTTAGTTCGCGCGACGAATTCGACGGAGAGGCGTATCGAACCGGTATCGGTAAATTTCGCGGCATTGCCGACGAGGTTCACGAATATCTGTTGCAACCGCAGTGCGTCGCCAACCAGGATCAGAGGCTGTGGCAGGTCGCTGACCTCTTCGGTGAGATCGTCGATCGAGAACGCGAGCCCGCGTTTGCGCAGTTCGGTACGGAACAGGCGCTGAACGTCGGCGAGCGAATCGGCCAGCCGAAAAGGCGCCTCCTCCAACGTCAGCTTGCCGGCCTCGATCTTGGAGAAGTCCAGCACGTCGCTGACGATGCCGAGGAGGTTCTCTGCTGCGCGCCGGATCGACGCGACGTATTCGTGCTGTTTGTGATCGAGTTGCGTCTCGAGCGCGAGCTGCGTGAAGCCTACGATGGCGTTCATCGGCGTACGAATCTCATGGCTCATGTTCGCCAGGAACTCGCTTTTCGCTTCCGTGGCCGCTTCGGCTATCTGACGTTGTTTGTCGGCCTGTTCGCGTTCGATCTTCTCGGAGATATCCACGAGCGACCCATCGATCATGTCGCCGAGTTCGGGATCGCGGTTCAGTCGTGCCGTGATCGACATCCAGAAGGTGCGGCCGTCGCGCGAGCTTGCCTGCGCCTCCAGCGCATTGACGAAATGCAGTTCCTCGAGGCGCGTAATGAACGTCTGCGCATCCTCTTTGTGAACGAACACGGCGTCGACCAGATCGCGATATTCGTCGAGCAGCGCATCCACCTCGTCGAATCCGAGGATCTCCGCGAGCGTTGGATTGGCACTGATCAGATTGCCTTCCCCGCTGATGCGGAACAGGCCTTCAATTGCGTTGTCGTACAGCGTCCGGTACTCGTCACGCGCGGAATGCAGGTCTGCATACAGCCGCGCGTTCTCGATCGAGATGGCGGCCTGTGAGGCCAGAAGCGCGAGTACTTCGACGCGTTGTTCGGTGAATACACCGGTCAGCCAGCGGTGTTCGACATACATGACACCGGTTACGTCGCCGCGGTTGATGATTGGCAGGCACAGCACGCTCAGCGGTTCGAAATTCTTGACGTAGGTGTCCTGGGTGAACACGTCTTCTTTCGTTGCGTCGCTCAGCACCAGCACTTCCTTGGTCCGGGCGACGAACTGCACGATGCTCTCCGGAACGTGCTCGGATTCCTCGACCGGTTGCGGCGGCTGCAACCGCTCCGCATCGTCGCCGTCCACCGTTGCGACGGCCTCCACGCCGAGCCGTCCGTCTTCGTTCGTGAGCAGGATGCACGCTTTCTGCGCGCCGGCGTGCTCCAGCGTCAGACGCAGCAGCTTGGTCATGACGCGATCGAGCATCACCTCGCCGGAAATCGTCTGGGCAGCGCGCAGAACGGTCGTGGTGTCGAGGAAGCGGTCGGAGTATTCCGTGCTTTCGAGCGTGGTCGTGTGGCTGTGGAAATCGCGTACCGTCAGGTCGACCAGGTCGCCGACGCTCAGCACCGATGCGTTCTGATAGGGCGCGGTATCCTCTTCGAGCAGGTATTGGAAGTCCCGCTCTATCTGCGTGACTTTCGCGGTTGCGCCCCAGCGTACGAAGGCCTGGTGGGCGTTGTGTGCGAAGAGCTTCGCGAAGTCGTTGCGGTTGGCGATCTGACATTTGCGCGCAGCCCGTTCGTAGGCAATGCCTTCATCGTTTGCGAGGCCGAGCTGACGCGCGCGTTCCGCGGCGGTTTCGAACAATTCCAGCGACCTGGTGATGCGCTTCTTCAGCCAGGCGAGTTCCGCCGCCAGCAACAGCATCTTGGGCTCCGCGTGTTCGGCGCCCCGGCGCCACCAGCGGCGCAACTTTTTCAGCGCGCGTTTCGCGGTGGCAACGTCCCGGCGGTTGCCTGAGATTGCGATCAGTCCCTCGGCAAACACCGTGGTTAACGCAAATGGCGAGTTGCGCACGGACGCGTCGTATTCCTTTACGGTAGGCAGCAATTCGCTCGCGCCCGCCACGTCGTGAAAGAGCAGCGCGAAGAACAGGCGCGCGTTGTAGACGAACGCGGTTGCAAGGCGGTCGTCGGGGTTGCGCAGGTTGAGGAGCGAGTGACTGTCCTGGTCGTCGTCGCGGTCCGTCTGGCCGGTGAGGCTGCTGATGATCTGCAGCACAAACTGCGCGATGTTGGTGTCGGTTACGTTGTTGTACGCGGCTATCTGACGAACGTAGCCGCCGAGGTCGCGCCGTAACGATCCGAGTTCCAATCCGCGCAGCAAAGCGTTCGTCGCGTAAAACGCGGTGGCGAGCGCCGCGTATTCGTAGTCCTGGTGTGCCAGAGACCGGGCGATGTTCCGGTCGAGCGATCCCAGGGTGTGGTCGAGGGCGTTTGTCCACGGATCGACCAGACCGTTCAAGAGCGTTACCGCGCGAACCGCAAACGTGTCCTTCGGAAACTTCTGCGCCAGCACGCGTGCGTCCATGCTGTCTCGGATCGCCGCGTTGTAGCGTCCCTCTGCAGCGTGCAGCGTTGCGCGAAACGCGTACGCGTACGCCACTTCGCCGCTATAGCCTTCGTGCCGGTCCGCCTGCTCAATCACCGTGTCGCAGAAACTCTGTAGACCGGTGTTCGACAGGTGGTAGTCGATGTGCAGCAGGTGGCAGTACAGCCGGTAGATCTGTTGCTGGCGCGCGTCGTTCAATCGCGGAACGGCGCTGGAGAACTGCGACCGGTGCGGACGCCAGAAGCCGCGATCGTGAAATGTGGCCATGGGCCAGCTGGTGGCGGGTGCGGGTTGCTCACCCAATGCCTGCAACGCGTCGATCGCGAGTTCCCTTGCCGCGGTAAGGTCATTGCTGACGATCGCTGCCCGGATGCGTACTTCGTCCATGCCGTTGGGGCCGGCGGACGACGCCTCCACTACCCGCTGCAACTGGTCGAAGTCACCGCACAGGAAGGCCGCTTCGGCGGCGCACTGGCACAGCTCCATATAGATCGGATCGTGGTGCGCGCGTGTACCCGAATACAGTGCCAGCCCGCTTCGGCAATACTTGTACGCCGGCTGGAAAGACCCCTGGTGCAGGGCTTCCCGGGCGGCAAGGAGATTGTAGTGCGCAACTTCGTTGTGCCGGTCATTCGGTTCCGCAAAGTCGACCGCGGCGTTCATGTGGTCGGCAATGCGCCAGATCTCGAGTCCCTGCGCGCGCTGACTGCGCACCATCTCATCGGCGATCCTGAAGTGGATGTCGCCCTTGCGCGATTCGTTGACGCCGGAGTACACAAACGAACGGACCCGCGGATGGCCGAACCGGAAGCGCGATTGCTCCTCCACCAACAGCCCCTCGCGCACCGAACCTTTCAGCAGGACCGAGGCTTCGGCGTCGGTTTTCTCGAGAATGGGTGCGATCTCGGAGACCGAGAACTGATTGCCGTAGCAGGCTGCGGCGGCGAGCGCGTGGCGTTCCTCCGCAACCAGGTTTTCCACCTGCTGGCGAATCCGATCCACGGAGTTGTTGCTGTAATAGTGGTCCTGAACCTGCTGCGAGTCCCAGGCCCAGACGCGACTGGTTTGTTCGAAATGAATGCTGCCGTCGTGGTGCAACTCGAAGATCAGGTTGATGACGTCGTACGGCACGCCATCGGTCTTGCCGTGAATGACGCGCGCCAGATCCCGAACGCGAACCTCGTTCTGCGAAAGCATGTCAGACAGCAGAATTCGGATAGCGGCTTTGTCGAGCGGCTCGAGTTCCAGCGTGCGGGTTTTGGTTGCGATCCGGGGACTCGCGAACGGGGCGGCCAGGTCCCGCTCGGACGTGAACATCATGAACAGGCTTTTGCTCTGAACCGCCTGGGTCAACAATGCGGACAGCGTCGCTTCCGAAAGTGGGTCGGCGTCTTCCAGAATCAAGCATACGGGATGCAGTGACAGCGCCATCAGCAGACCGTCGATGGCGCGCGTGATTTGCGCCGGGATCTCGTCCCCGGAGGGCGCAACGTGTTCGAGTTCGGGGATCGTGGGCAGCAGTGCGGTCACCTGTTCGGGCTTCATCGCGCCCAGACGCGAAACCACGCGTTCGCCGGCGGCGGTGTCCAGCGCCAGCGCCTGCCGCACCACCGGGCGCAGCAACTCGAGCCAGATCCGGTCCACGTCGGCGTTCTGGTAGTCGACGCCGGGCAGGGCCGGTACGTGCACCGTGGCGCACAGCACGTGGTCGCGGGCGCAGATTCGGGCGAACTCGTCCACCAGCGCCGACTTGCCGATGCCGTCCGGGGCCACCAGCTTTGCAAACAGCGTTTCGCCCGCCAGCGCTCTTTCCAGCAATGCGCGCAGCTCGGCGATCTCCGTTTTACGACCGTAGAGGCGGTTGGGCATCACGAGCTGGCCCGGGGAGTCGGTTCGACCCAGCGCAAACGACTGCGAAAGGCTGTTCTCAGCACCCCGCTGCAAGTCGTCTGCGACCGACGACGCCGTCTGATAGCGCGCCTCGGGCTGCTTCGACATCAGTTTCTGCACCACCTGTGCGAGCCACGACGGGGTGCGGTCGGTAACCTGATCCAGCGGCTCCGCCGTCTTCGCAATGTGGGCGTGGATCAGTTCGAGCGGATCGCTGTTGGTGAACGGTGGGCGACCCGCAAGGAGTTCGTAGAGCGTGACGCCAAGCGAATACAGGTCGGTGCGTGAATCGACGGCGCGGTTCACGCGGCCGGTCTGTTCGGGGGAAATGTACTGCAGGGTTCCGGCGAGATGGGAGCGCGGATCCAGGTCGGGCTGTTCGCGGGTTGCGAACGTAGCAAGGCCGAAATCGATCAGATAGATGTCGCGGTCTTCGGTAACGAGGATGTTGGCCGGATTGAGGTCGCGGTGGATGACGCCCTCGTCGTGAATCGACTGAACCGCGTGGGCGATCGCGGTGGCCAGCTCGAGCGTCTCGTCGAGCTCCAGCACCCGGTTACGCACGAAATCGCGCAGACTGGTTCCGCCGACGTCTTCGAAGAACAGCTCACGCGCGTCCGCATCGTACTCGACGGCCCGGCAGACGTACGGACTCGTGAGTGACTGATTGACGTTGAACTCATGCTGGTAGCGTACGATCGCGTTCGCGGAGTGCGAAGGTGATTTCAGCGCTTTGCAGATAAGCGTGCGGGTGCCGTCGTTGACGCGCGTAACGAGGGTCGTCGAACTTTCGTAGATTACCTCAGGCAACGCCGTGCACCCGCCAGGTCAGGTCGCGGCTCAGGCAACTTCAGGGGTGAACAGGTAGCCCGTGCCGTGAATCGTTGCGATGATCTTTGCGTTGGCCGCGCGTTCTCCGAGCTTTTTACGCAGCTGGCCGACCAGAACGTCGATGTAGCGGTCGTCCGGGAACCATTCGCGGTTGCGAATCCGGTTCATCAACTGATCGCGGTTCATGACTTCGCCCGCGCGCTCCATGAACGCGAGAAGCAGCTGGTACTCGCCCGCAGACAACTGGGTTTCAGTCCCTTCGGGTGACGTCAGCTCGCGCTTGTTGAGATCCAGTGTCCAGCCCTCGAACGTCCGCAGGTGGTTCTTTTTTCGTTGCTTCTGCTGCGCCTGCACGCGCCGGATCAGGTTGCGTGACCGGCTCAGCAGTTCGCGCGGGTCAAACGGTTTCGTTACGTAGTCGTCGGCGCCGCTCTCGAGACCGAGGATGCGATCGATCTGCTCCTGCTTGCTGGTAACAAGGATGATGCCGATGTCCGAGTTCATGCGGATTTCCCGCGTCAGCGTCAAACCGTCTTTCCCGGGCAGCTTGATGTCGAGCAACACCAGTATTACATCGGTGTCGGTCACCAACTTGTTGACTTCGTCACCGGAACCGGTGGATGAGACGCGAAACCCCTCCTCCTCGAAATAGGAGACGAGTTGCTCTCGGGTGATGGGTTCGTCCTCGACGATGAGGATGTGGTCCTGTTGTTCAGACATAAGTTCCTCAATCCTGATGGAACGTGCACGGCCCGCGGCCGTGTGTCGCGCGCAACCGGCGGGTACTCAAGCCGTTACGTTAGTCCGGGCGCTACGGTCACACAAACGCAATCCCTTAGGTTGAGCGCTGGTTCACGCTATCATTGCGCCCGTGATCATAGTTCCCTGGCAAGCGCTGTCGGCCGATGCACTCGCGGGTGTGATAGACGACTTCGTGCTTCGGGAGGGAACCGACTACGGGGCGAGAATGCCGACACTGGAAGAAAAACGCAATTGCGTGCTCGGGCAGCTGCGCGACGGATCTGCACAGGTCGTGTTCGATCCGCAGACGCGCTCGACGACGGTTCAGCAATGCGACGGAACCGTGCAATGAGTACCGTCGTTGGTGCAGGGTCAGGAGGGGTTCGGCTGCTCGCCGCGCTTATCGCGCTGTGCGGCGCTGCCGGTCCACTATGCGCCGAGGTGGTGCTCGATTACGAAGTCGCGAAGGTGACGCGCGAAGTGGACGAGAACGGACGGACGGTTGGGCGGCTGGTTCCGGCCGAGCACGTGCGTGAAGGCGATGAACTGCGTTACACAATCGCGTTTACCAACGTCGGCGACGAGACGCTGGGACCAGGACGTGTGGTGATCACGTCGCCGTTGCCGATCGGAACCCGGTATGTGGCGGGCAGTGCGTTCGGCGCGGGCACGGACATCCTCTTCTCTACCGATCAGGGCCACGTGTTTGCATCTGCGGCGGATCTGTCGGACGAAACGGTCGAAACACCGGAAGGGGAAACGAGCGGTTCGTTGAAGCACGTGGACACGATCCGCTGGATATTCAATCAACCGCTCGGGGTTGCGCGGACGAGTACGGTCTCGTTTGCGGTCGTACTCAACGAGTGAACGGAGACCGGTACGCGTGCGTCGGCGACCGGCTGCGCGGCATCTCCGGTGTGCGATTGCCCTGTGCTATTGGATTGGCTATCGTGCGCCCCTTTGCGGAACCGGACGGTGGCTGAATCTCCGAGTTTCACGGCCCTGGCGCTCCGTCCGGGCGTCGTCCGACGCGCGTTGAACACAGCGTTGTTGGTAGGAACCCTGTTGGCACTGATCAACCACGGTGATGCGCTGCTGATCGGACAGTTCGACGGGCAGCGGTTACTGAAGATTCTGCTCACCTATCTCGTTCCCTACGGGGTTGCAACGTATGCCGCAGTCGGCGCGTTGCGCGATCGCGCGCGGCGTGAGGAGTCGATCGGTTGAATAATGACCCAGAAAGCCCGGTTGAATGTCGTTGGGTCCGGTTGCGCCTCGGTTGGGCGGCGGCCGTTGTCTCGGTGCTGCCAGCATTGGTGGTCGCGGCGTCGCCGGAACGGGCGTCTGCTGCGGCAGACGGGGCGGATGGCAACAGGGCCGATTCCCGGACTGTGGAAGAGCTGGTGGTGGTGGCCGATCGCGCGCTCTCACCGTTGATCGGGGATACGTCCAGCGTAACGGTACTGACATCGGACACGATCGAAACCATCGGCGCGACCCATGTGAACGAAGTGATGAGTGCGGTGCCGGGTGTTTGGGTGAGTCGTGGATCCGGACATGAGCATCTGACGGCGATCCGCTCTCCGGTGCTCACCGGCGCCGGCGCCTGCGGGGAATTCCTGTTCCTGGAGAACGGACTGCCGATACGGCCCGCCGGCTTCTGCAACGTCAACGGGCTTTTCGAGGCGAACAGTGAACAGGCGTCGCTGATCGAAGTCTGGCGTGGACCGGGAAGTGCGGTGCTGGGGGGCAACGCGGTGCACGGTGCAGTGAATGTCGTGCACGCGCCCCGCGGCAATCATGTTTCGCTGGAGGCGGGACCGTACGATTTCGGACGGGCAAAGCTCGCGGTCGAGCGTCGAGGCGAGCGAACGCAGGCGTGGTTGCAGGCGCATGGGACGCACAGTAACGGGTACCGCGATGCCACCGGCTATGGTCAGCAGAAGCTGCATGGCGGGCTGTCCACAGAGGTTGGAGGCTGGCGCGTCACACAGACAGTTGCGGCAACGCTCCTCAACCAGGAAACCGGAGCGTTCGTGCGTGGCTTCGAGGTCTACGAAGATGACGATCTGCGCCGCAGCAATCCCAATCCGGAAGCGTACCGCGATGCGTGGTCCGTGCGACTTGCGACGCATCTGGAGAATGGCGTCTGGCGTGTGACTCCCTACCTGCGACGATCACGTATGACGTTTTTGCAACACTTCCTACCGGGTCAACCGACCGAGACGAACGCGCAGACCAGCGGCGGGGTATTGGCGTCGCGGCAGTACGACTTTGACCGCCATGATCTGAGCGTTGGCGCTCACGTCGAGTACGGTAACGGCTCGTTGCGCCAGCGGCAGGTAGGGCCCACGGTGGGGTCGGCGTTTCTTGTCGAGACGCGGCCGCCGGGTCTTCATTACGATTACGATGTTTCCATGGCGATGGCCGCGGCGTTCGTGCAGGGCCGCGTCGACCTGACCGATCTGTGGCGCCTGTCCTATGATGCCCGGGTGGAATCATTGTGGTATGACTACGACAACCGCCACATTGCCGGTAACACCCGGGACGACGGCAGCGCGTGCGGATTCGGCGGCTGTCTCTACACCCGCCCCGCCGATCGCGACGATCGCTTCACCGAGGTCGCCGGCCGCCTCGGCATCGAGCGTGCAATGAGCGTCGGTGGAGTCGACGGACTGGCGTATGGCGCGATCAGCACCGGATTCCGGCCGCCCCAGGCAACCGAGCTCTACCGGTTGCAGAACGGCCAGACCGTCGCGGATCTGGACGCCGAGCGGCTCGTTTCCCTGGAAGCGGGTGTGCGCCTCGCGGGCGTGGACATGGCGGCCTTCGCGGAGCGTACCCGCCACTTCATATTCCGCGATGCGGAAGGCTTCAATGTCAGTGACGGAAAGACGAAATCGTACGGCATTGAGCTGGGTCTGGATCGCCGGTTCGGCCGGCACGGTTTCGCGCTGGCCGCGACCTATGCGGTGCACAGGTATGACTTCGACCGGGCCGCGGCTGCCCGAGAGGTCATTACAAAGAACAATATGGTGGACACGGCGCCGCGTTGGTTGGGCAGCGCGCGCTGGCACGCCGACCTCGGTGCCGGCGTTGAAAGCGAGCTGGAATACGTGTTCGTGGGCCCGCACTACACCAACGCAGCCAACACCGCGAAGTACGATGGCCACGGCATCGTCAACCTGCGCCTGAGTTGGCGCGCGAGTCGTCGTCTGGACGTGTTTGCACGGGTCGTGAACCTGCTTGACGAGGAGTATGCCGACCGCGCGGATTTCGCGTTCGGCAACCACCGGTATTTTCCCGGCATGCCTGCCCAGATCTACGCGGGCGTAAAGTTCGCGTTCAACGATTGAACGACGCGCGCGTGTTTCAACCGGCCAAACGAAATGCCCAGGTGGGGCCTCGCGGCGCGCTGGAACTGCTGTCGCAACGCGAGGTGGAGACGCTTACGAGCTCGTCCCGTTCGGAAGAACTCGTGGACCTGTTCCGCCGCTGCGCACTTGCGGTGTTGAACACGGGGAGTGAAACCGACGACGCGGCGGAAATATTCGAGGCGTTCGACGATTTTTCGATCGAAGTGGTTCCACGGACCCGGGGGCTGAAGCTTCTGATCGAGAATGCGCCGGCAACGGCGTTTGTGCAGGGCAAAATGGTGGAGGGCATCCGCCAGCATCTTTTTGCAGTGCTTCGCGACATCGTGTTCACCGCAACGCAGATTCCGGCGGAAAGCTGGCATTCGGCCGACGGCGCGGGCATTACCGATGGTGTGTTCCAGATTCTGAAACATGCGCGCGTGCTCGACCCCGATCTGGAGCCGAAACTCGTGGTCTGCTGGGGCGGGCACTCGATCGATCGCGAGGAATACGAGTACACGAAGGAGGTGGGCTATCACCTCGGATTGCGCGGCCTGGACATTTGCACCGGCTGCGGACCCGGCGCTATGAAAGGCCCGATGAAGGGCGCGATGGTCGGTCACGCCAAACAGCGCAAGGGCGCGGTGCGTTACATCGGACTCACGGAGCCGGAGATCATTGCGGCGGAACCCCCAAACCCCATCGTGAATCATCTGGTAATTCTCCCGGACATCGAGAAGCGGCTAGAGGCGTTCGTGCGGCTCGGCCATGGTGTTGTGGTCTTTCCGGGGGGTGCCGGAACCACGGAGGAGATTCTGTATCTGCTCGGCATCCTGCTCGATCCGGCCAACGCGGAGCAGAAGCTGCCTCTGATCCTTACCGGTCCGGCGTCGAGCCGGGCGTACTTCGACACATTGGACCGGTTTCTTCGAGGTACGCTGGGTGAGGACGTAGCCGACTATTACGAGATTGTCGTTGGCGATGCGGCGAAGGTCGGCAATCGGATCAGCCGCCGCATTCGAGAAGTTCGGCGGCAGCGCCGGCGTGACGGTGACGCGTACTACTTCAACTGGTTGTTGCGCATTGCGAGCGCACACCAGCGGCCGTTCGAAGTGTCCCACGAGGACGTTGCGGCGCTCGATCTGTCCCGCGATCTGCCGACCCACCAACTCATTGTGAATCTGCGCCGCGCGTTCTCGGCGATCGTGTCGGGTAACGTCAAGGAACGGGGTATTCGCCTGATCGAGGAACACGGACCATTTACGCTCTCCGGAGACGTGCAGGTTACGAACGCGCTGGATGAGCTGCTTCATGGCTTTGTTGCGGCGGGCCGCATGAAGCTTGCGAAGGCGGAGTACGAACCCTGCTATCGGGTACGTTCGCGGAGCCGATGAGCGAACTCGTCACCGTTGACGGGTTGGTGTGTTCCCGGGGCGGGCGAATCCTGTTCCAGGACTTCTCATTGCAGGCGGCGGCCGGCGAGAGCGTCGTCATCACCGGGCAAAACGGGTCCGGCAAGACGACTCTGCTGAAGATTCTGGCCGGCCTGTACAGCGGATACGAAGGACAGGTGCACAGCGCCCGGTCGCTCTACCTGGGACACAAACCGGGAATCAGTCCATTGCTGACGCCGGTGCAAGGTCTTGCGTGGTATGCACGGCTGCTTGGCGGTGACCCGGGATCCGTTGACCGGGCGCTGGAGCGCGTTGGGCTCGCGGCGCTGGCCGACACGCCGTGTGCGGAACTGTCGGCTGGCCAGGTCCGGCGAGCGGCGCTCGCGCGCTTTGCACTGACCACGGTTCCGGTGTGGTTGATGGACGAACCGGTAACCGCGCTCGACACGGAGGGTCAGGCTTGGGTCGTGGACCTGATCGATGCGCACACGGCCTCGGGCGGCGCCGCGATTGTGTCCACCCATCAGACGATGCCGTTAGTTCGATCGCGCGGGGTGGCGATCGGATGAGCGCGCAGACGTCTGCCGCTGCCCTGTTCTCGGCCGAGGTGCGCCGCTTTATCCAGGGGCTCAGCCAGGCTCCCGGAGAACTGCTCAATCCTGTGGCTTTTTTCGTGTTATCGGCAGCAATGTTCTCCGTTGCGGCCCCGGCGCCCGGCGACGCGCTGGAGGCCGTAGCGGTGCTCTGGGTCGTCATTGTGTTCGCAACGCTGTTCGCAACCGACAGCATGTACCGGCGGGACTTCGAAGACGGCACCCTCGAACAACTGGTCCATCTCGCGGAGCCCCTGTTCGTGGTTACGCTGGCACGTATTGTCGTGCACTGGGTGGTGCTGACCCTGCTGCTGCTCGTTGCCGTGCCGGTAGCCGGCGCAATGCTCGGCGTGCGGGGCGGCGAGCTCGCCGCCGTTTGCCTCGCCGTGCCGATCAGTACCCTGAGTCTGGTAGCGCTCGGTTCGGTGGGCGCGGGTCTGACGGTGGGTCTGGGGCGATCGGGAGTGCTGCTTGCGTTGCTGATGTTGCCGCTATACGTTCCAACGCTGATTTTCGCCGTGGCGGCTACCGCACCCGGTGCCGCCGCAGGCTCTGCAGCGTGGCTCTGGCTCGCCGCGTCGGTGACGTTATCGGTTACTATCAGCCCGTTTGCGGCCGCGGGTGCGCTGCGGTTGGGCACCGAGATGTGAACGTGGACGACGCATGGACACCGCTATCTGGAACCGCTTGAATCGGTTCGGCCATCGACTGGGATCGCCGCCGTGGCTCTACCGCATCAGCCGGGCTTGGATGCGCGCGTTCGGCTGGATCGGCGTTGCCTTGCTGTGCGTCGGCACGGTCTGGGCGCTTGCGTATGCGCCGGTGGATTTTCGCCAGGGCAACAGCTATCGCATCATGTTCGTGCATGTGCCGACCGTGTTCGCGGCACAATCGGTCTATGTCTCGGTAGGAGTCTGCGCACTCCTCGTGCTGGTGTGGCGCGTAAAGATGGCGGATATGCTGATGGCGAGTGCGGTCGGCGTCGGCGCCGTGCTGACGGCTCTGGGACTGTTCACCGGTTCGATCTGGGCGAAACCCACGTGGGGCACGTGGTGGGTTAACGATGGCCGTACCCTGTCGACGCTGCTGCTGTTGTTTCTGTATTTCGGTTTGTTTGCGCTGCGCGAAGCGTTGCCGAGACAGGAACTCGCGACTCGAGCGTGCGCAATTCTCGCCTTGGTGGGCGTGATCAATTTACCGGTCATCAAGTATTCGGTGGATTGGTGGACGACGCTGCATCAGGGGGCAAGCCTGAGCGTCACCCGGGGCGCGTCAATGCCGTCGTCGATGTGGTTGCCGCTCGTGCTCAATATCCTCGGCGTGTATTGCTTGACGGCTGCCGCAGTGTTGAAACGGCTCCGGATCGAGGTGCTGCGGCGGGAGGCCGCAACCCGCTGGGTGCGCGAAACGGTGTTGGAGCACGCATGATGCAGGCGTTCGTCGAGTGGGCTGCGATGGGCGGGCATGGTCTTTATGTCTGGCTGTGCTATGGCGCGGCACTGCTGGTGCTGGTCGGTTACGTGTGGCATCTCGAACGCATGGATCGACAAACGCGGGCCCGAATTGCGGCCCGGCTGCGTGCGAACGCTGTGGAGGATACGCCTTCTGCGTACTCCGATGACGCGAGTGGAGGTGCGACGGGTGCGTAGAGTGCGCCGAAACCGCCTGATTGCGGTGCTGTTCGTGTTCACGGGGGCCGCCGTTTTCGTGGGGCTCGTGCTGTTCGCGCTGGACGACAGCCTGAATCTGTTCTATCCGCCTGACCAGGTCGTCGCCGGCGCCGCACCGATTGACCAGACCATCCGCGCCGGCGGCATGGTCGCACCTGGGTCGGTACGCCGCGGCGACGACCTCGCGGTGCAGTTCGACGTAACGGATTTTCAGGGCGCCACATTCACCGTTCGCTACAGCGGGATTCTGCCCGACCTGTTCGGTGAAGAGCAGGGCGTGCTGGTGCGTGGTCAGTTGCGTGAAGGCGGCGTGTTCGACGCGGTAGAAGTGCTCGCAAAACACGACGAAAACTATATGCCGCCGGAACTCGCGGAACTGAAGGGGATGCGCAAGTGATTCCCGAGCTGGGTCACGCGGCGCTGGTGTTTGCGTTCTGCCTCAGCGTCGCCGCGATGCTGCTGAGCGGTCTGGCCGCAGCTCGGCATCAACCGGCATGGCATCGTGCAGGCATATCGTCGGTTGTCGGCGTGTTCGTGCTGTCGTGGTTGTCGCTCGTGTGCCTTGCGGCTGCGTTTGTAACCGACGACTTCTCGGTCGCCTATGTTGCGGCCAATTCCAATTCCGCGCTCCCTTGGTACTACAAGGTTAGCGCTGTGTGGGGCGCGCACGAGGGATCGTTTCTGCTCTGGTGCTGTTTCATGGCGACGTGGATGGTGCTCGTCTGCGCCCGTCCGCCCGCAGGCAGCGGCTTACAGTTTCACGGCATCGTTGTAGCGGTGCTCGCGATGCTGAACGTCGGTTTTCTGAGCTTCCTGATCTGGACCAGCAACCCGTTCGCCCGGCTGGTGCCGCTCGCGCCGCCGGACGGAGCGGATCTGAACCCGCTGCTGCAGGACTTCGGCCTTATCGTGCACCCGCCGATGTTGTACCTCGGCTATGTGGGTTTGTCGGTCTCGTTCGCGTTTGCCATTGCCGCGCTGTTCACCGGTCGACTCGATACCGCATGGGCGCGTTGGTCGCGTCCGTGGACCAATGTTGCGTGGGCGTTTCTCACCCTCGGCATTGCGCTCGGAAGCTGGTGGGCCTACTACGAGCTCGGTTGGGGCGGGTGGTGGTTCTGGGATCCGGTGGAAAATGCGTCGTTCATGCCATGGTTGGTGGCGACGGCGTTGATCCACTCGCTCGCCGTCACCGAGAAACGCGGTCTGTTCAAGAGCTGGACGGTATTGCTCGCGGTGGCCGGCTTTTCGCTGTGTCTGCTCGGCGCATTCATCGTTCGTTCCGGTGTGCTTACGTCGGTGCACGCGTTTGCCGTCGATCCGACCCGAGGCCAGTTCATTCTGGTCTTTCTCGGGCTGATCGTCGGCGGTTCGCTTTTGTTGTACGCGGTACGCGCGTATCGCATCACGCGCTATGTGAGTTACGGACTGGTAAGCCGCGAGTTCGCGTTGTTGATCAACAACGCGCTGCTCGTGATCGCCGCGGCGTTCGTTCTATACGGCACGCTTTACCCGTTAGCGTACGAAGTGATTTCCGGCGGCGGCAAAATCTCTGTGGGCGTACCGTTTTTCAACTTCGGCTTCGTGCCGTTGATGCTCGTTCTCGCCGGATTCCTTGCTGCGGTGCCGTTGTTGCAATGGAAACGCAGCGACCGCCAGCGCTTGTGGCGCGGCCTGCGGATGGCGTTGATCCTGGCAGTGGTTGCAACGGCAGCGTCGGTGGTACTCATCGAACGGGTGGCCTGGCAAGTGGCGGCGACCCTCGGCGTCGCGCTGATGGTAATCTGGACCCACGTTGCGGATGTGGTCAGGCGCGTGCGTCGGGGCCAGCGACGTCTGCCGCTCGCGTATGTGGGTATGACGGCGGCGCATCTGGGGTTTGCACTCAGCATGCTCGGTGTCGCGCTGACGTCACAGTTCAGTGTCGAGAAGGACCTACGCGTGGACGTTGGCGAGTCGGTCCGCGTCGGCGATCTCGAGGTTACGCTGCTGGAGATTCGCAGTGCGGCGGGCCCCAACTATTCGGCGACCCAGGGCGTGTTCGAGATTCGCGAACGTGGCAGCCGTTACCTACTGATACCGGAAAAACGCCATTATTCGGCGCGCGGCAACGTAATGACGGAGGCGGCGATCGATGCTGGGCTGCTGCGCGACGTCTATGTATCGCTCGGTGAGCCGCTCGATGAGGGCGGGTGGTCGGCGCGCGTGCATCTGAAGCCGTTCGTACGCTGGATCTGGCTCGGCGCGGTGGTGATGGCGCTCGCGGCCATGCTCGCCGTGCTCGACCGGCGGTACCGCGCGTTGCACCGCAGAGCCCGGCAAGCCCACTCGGGGTCGGAGGCGACGGCGTGAAACGCGGCCTTTTGCTGGTTCCTCTGGTGCTTTTCGCTGCCATCATCGCGCTTGGCTACGCGGGCTTTCGACTTGCCGACCCGCACCAGCTGCCGTCTGCGCTGCTCGACAAGGCGTTTCCGGAATTCTCGCTGGCGTCGCTGGATGGGGACGCGTCGATGCGATCGCGCAGTGACCTGCTTGGACAGCCGGTGCTTGTAAACGTATGGGCTACGTGGTGCCCGACCTGTCGTGCAGAACACGATGTGCTGATGCGGCTGCGTGCGGACCACGGGTTGCGAATCGTCGGCGTGGTTTACCGGGATACCGAGGCCAAGGCACGGCGGTGGCTGCAGGACTACGGAGATCCTTACGCGTTTACCGTGCTCGACCCGGCGGGCGAACTCGCGGTGGATCTCGGTGTATACGGTGCCCCCGAAAGTTTTCTGGTGGATGCGCAGGGCACGATCGTCTACAAACGCGTTGGCGCGGTGGATATGCGGATCTGGAACGATGAGATAGCGCCAGTCCTCGCGCAGATCACGCCCGATGCGTGATCGCATGTCACGCTCGACGGTGGGTGTGTTCAGCGCGGCAATGATACTGTTGGTCGCAGTCTTCGGTGTTGCCGTGCCGGCCGCGGCGGCAGAGCGCATCGAAGCGCACGAATTTCCGAACGAATCGGTGGAACGTGCCTATAAGCGCCTGATCGCCGATCTTCGGTGCCCTAACTGCCTGAACACCAATCTCGCCGGATCGGATGCACCCATAGCCCAGGACCTTCGCCGCGTGGTACACCGCTTGTTGGTGGAGGAAGCCATGAGCGAGCGCGAGGTCGAGGCGTACCTGCAGGCACGGTACGGTGACTTCGTGCTCTACGATCCGCCGCTCCAGCGGAACACCTACCTGTTGTGGTTTGCATTGCCGGTACTGCTCTTCGCGGGCGCATTACTGGTATGGCGCGTCTACCGGCGCCAGCCGTCCAAGCCCATCGATGACAGCGTACGCGCCCGGGCGCGTCAGATTCTAGAGCGCGACCAGTGATCTGGATTTGGGTCGCGCTGCTTTCTCTGGCGGCGGCCGCCTGTGTTGTCGTACCGGCGCGGCTGCCGCGCCGGACAGTCCGACCGTTGACTCCCGAAATTGAGGTGGCCCGTGCGCTGCATCGGGATCGGCTGCGGGAGCTCGAGGGGGAGGCGATACAGGGCACGGTGGCGGACAGCGAATTGGCGGAGGCGGTCGCCGAACTGGATGCGCGGCTGCTCGAGGATGCGGATGCGGTTCGCGAAAGACCGGCAAGTGGGACCGAGCGTCGGTGGCTGCCGGCGGTAGTCGCGTTGCTCGTTGCCGTAAGCGGCAGTGCGCTGTATGGCTGGTTCGGTGAGCCGAGTGCACCCGTTCTCCGGGGCGCAGATGCAGTGCTTGCATTGGCAGACGACCAGCACGCGGAGCTCGCTCGCTGGAAGCAGGTGCTGGAAGCGCGCGTGGCGGCGCAGCCGGACGATGCCAAAAGCTGGTATCTGCTGGGGCACGCGCGGCTCAAAGCGAGTCAATTCAGCGCCGCTGCGGAAGCGTTCGCGGCGGCGCACGAGGCGAGCGGTGGCGATACCACGATTGACCTCTACTGGTTGCAGGCGCGGTATCTGGCCAACGACCGCGTACTCGATGACGAGTCCCAGACGATCGTAGAACGCATTCTTTCGAGGTCGCCGGATCACCCGGTGGTTTTGGAACTGCTTGCAGTGGAAGCGATGCGGGCGCAGCGATTCGACCTTGCGGTGGGATTATTGAACCGGGCGGCCGCAAATGCGGGGTCGCCGCAGCAGGCCGCGATGTTGGCCGCTGGACTGGCCGCGGCGCGCCAGCGCAGCGGTGACCCTGTCCCGGCGATTGACGTACGCTTGAGCGCTCCGGCGTTGCCGCCGCCTCAGGGTTCGGTGCTGTTTGTGCTGGCGCGACCGCCCGGAGGCGGCATGCCCTACGCGGTCATCCGCCGTCCGCTGGGTCTGCTGCCGGAGCGTATTCGTCTGGACGATCTGGTCAGCATGACCGCGGAGCGAAAACTTTCCTCGGCGCCGCACGTTGAAGTCGTGGTGCGCGTCAGTTTGTCGGGTTCGGCCGCCCGCAACCCCGGGGACTGGGAATGGCGCTCAGACCCGCTGGCGCTTGGTGAACAGGTGATCCAGCTCGAGGCCGAACTCGCGCCCCCGCCCGCCGGTTGAGGTTTCTCCATTTTTTTGACTCGTCGCGGAACCCCGTGTGTGTCCGCGTGTCAAATGTTCAACGGGTTGTCCCTGCAGGTTTTCGTGCTGGAGAGCTGGAGAGCTGGAGAGCTGGAGAGCTGGAGAGCTGGAGAGCAAGAACAGCGCTGGAGAGGGCGCGTGCGGAACATAGGCGAAGATCATCGCGGCACATTCTGAAAAGCTCATCGTGGAAAGCTCATCGTGAAAAGTTCGTTGAGTAGTGAATCTGGACCAGGGACCGTACGCGTTACCGCGGTGCCTGCGAACGGCACGGGCAGCAACACGGGGCAACCTTATCGAGGGCTACTAAACTCAAGGGGTTAAGCAAACGTGGAACATGCACCGCTACAACAATCGGCATCCGGGTCCGATTCCCGCTCCTCCCTGCGTGCGGGGATCGCGCAGGCTGGACAGATGGGCAACGGTGTCGACGCGTCGACACCGATTACCGAGCAGATTGCCAATCACCTCGGGCGCGAAATCGTGTCGGGCGCACGGAGTCCGAGCTCGCGCATTCAGGAGCTGGCTGTCGCAAAGCAGCTGGGCGTCTCTCGGGGCTCGGTCCGGGAAGCGTTGTTGCTGCTCGAAAGCCGCCATCTCATTGAGATCCTGCCGCGGCGCGGCGCGCTCGTTACGCAGTTTTCGGAATCAGAAATCATAAGATTTTCAAATCTTTACGAAGACTTATTGGAACGATTGTTCGCAGATATTGCCGATTCCGGCGTGGATCTCGGGCGGTTCACGCAGGCGTATGCTCCGCTCCAGGGTGGCGTGCCCTCGGTGGTCGAGCTGATCGATGCGCGCCACGCGCTGCTCTTGACCGCCACCAACCTTTCTAGCGATCAGTTTCTGGTGAGTGTGGTGCGGGGTCTGTTGCCCGTGGCGGAACGCATGCTGCACCTTGCGGCGCAACATCGGGATTTCGACCTGCGTGACTCGTCTCGTTTTTTCGGCCTGGTGCTCGATGCGCTCACGCAGCGCGATGGCGCGCGACTTCGCGAGATCATTCCGGCATTCGTTGAGCGCGAGAAGAAACTCGCCATCGCGTCGCTCAGTCGACATACCGCATAGGCGAAAAGGTAGGCCGAACGGCAGGCGCAACCGCAGGCGGGCAACACGCGCTGGGCCGCGACCGAGGAAGTTTGAGAGCGTCCGAGCGAACAGAATCCGCGTGTCGGATTAGATCGTATTGATCGCATCCCATCGTGTTTGTGAGCTGGGCCGCTCGTTGCTGGCCTTGATGTCGAGCCTCTTGTTGAACCTCGTGCTGAATCTTGTTGCTACGATTCTTATCGAGCGGAGGCGCGTTAACGACGGTGTCCGGTCGGAGCGGTGCCGCGGCGCGTGCTGTGCGCCTTAAAAAAACGGCAAAATCATTACGCATTTTGCGTCAAACCCGATAGACTACGCGCTGCTCGAAACTCGCGATTCGAGCCGTTTTCCAAGGACAGAATTCAACGAATCGGTACATAGACCGGCTTCATGCGTCTGAAACAAGTCAAGCTTGCAGGATTCAAGTCGTTTGTTGATCCAACAAGCATTACTTTCCCCGGTAATCGCAGCGCAGTCGTAGGTCCCAACGGCTGTGGCAAGTCGAACATCATCGACGCTGTGCGCTGGGTGATGGGCGAGAGTTCCGCGAAGCAGCTGCGCGGCGAAAACCTCACTGACGTCATCTTCAACGGTTCGAATGCGCGCAAGCCGACGGCAATGGCGAGTATCGAGCTGCTGTTCGACAACTCCGACGGACGGGTCGGCGGCGAGTACGCGTCCTACGCCGAACTGTCGATTCGCAGGCAGGTTACGCGCGATGCCCAATCTCAATATTTTCTGAACGGCAGCAAGTGCCGCAGGCGGGACATACAGGACGTTTTTCTCGGAACGGGTTTCGGTCCGCGCAGCTACTCGATCATCGAGCAGGGCATGATCAGTCAGCTCGTCGAGGCTCGCCCGGAAGATCTGCGTATTTTTCTGGAGGAAGCGGCGGGCATTTCCAAATACAAGGAGCGTCGTAAGGAAACCGCCAATCGCATCAAGCATACGCGCGAAAATCTGGAACGACTGAGCGACATACGCGACGAGCTCGGCCGGCAGCTCGAACGTCTGCAACGGCAGGCAAAGGCGGCCGAGCGTTACCGTGCGTTGAAGAAGACGGAAGCGCGAGCGATTGCCGAACTCTATGCGTTGCGTTACCGGGCGCTGCAGGAAGACATGCAATCGTCGCGCGCGCAGATCCGGGACTTTGAAGTCGCGCTGGAAAAAGCCGTGGCCGGCCAGCGCCGCCTCGATGCCGACATCGAACGTGAGCGGCAAACCTACGCTCAGGCCAACGAACGGTTCAACGCGGTTCAGGGCGAGTTTTACGAACTGGGCGCGGATATCGCTCGCGTGGAGGAATCCATCCAGTTCAGCCAATCGCGCGTCCAACAACTCGAGGGCGATCTGCAGGCCGTTGATCAGCAAGCTGAGGAAACAGCGCATCAGCTGATGCTGGACAACGCGGCCATCCGAGCAATCGATGCTGATCTGAGCTCGCTCGGACCCGAGGTGGAGGCAGCCCGGGGTCGAGATGCCGCGGCGCAGCAGGCGCTCGAAGCGTTCGAGGACGCGTTCCGCGAACATCAGGCGGCGTGGGAATCTTTTTCCTCCGAAGTGTCCGGGCACGAGCGCGATGCCCAGGTTCAGGCTTCGCGCGTCGAGCACATTGATCAGTTGCTACAGCGCCTGCAGGTGCGGGCGGAGCAGCTGGAAACGGACGCGGCAGGCGTGCCCGAGGTTACGGATGGTCAGGTGGAAACCCTGGCGTTGCAGATTCAGGAGACCGAACGAGAACATCGCGCGGCCGAGGCGGACATCGATCAGTGCGTCCGTGAACATGGCCGCGCGAAAGAGGAATTGCTGCATTACGAACGCACGCTCGAAGAGGCTCGCAACGACGTGCAGACGCTCAGGCATCAGCTTGCGGGCGTGCAGGCGATTCAGGAAGCGGCGCTCGGGCGGGAGAACTCTGACGCAGGAGAGTGGTTGACCCGCAACGACCTGGCGCAGGCCGTGCGCCTCGGCGAAGCGTTACACGTCGCGCCGGGCTGGGAACGCGCGGTGGAAACGGTACTCGGCGACTTCGTACAAGGCCTGCTCGTGGACGACATCGAGTCGTTCGCGGAGCGGCTGCAGGGTGCGCAGGTGCGCGGCGTGACGTTGATTGCCGGCGGTTCCGTACCGGCGGATGGCGGCAATCTACCGGCGTTGGCAACGCTCGTCCGTTCGGATCAGGTGGCGATCGGGTCACTGCTGCATGACGTATTCGCGGCGGAATCGGTCGCGGTCGGGTTCGCGGAACGCGCCAACCTGGCACCGGGACAGAGCATCGTCACCCGCGAAGGTGTCTGGATCGGCAAGGATTGGGTGCGGGTGCTGCCGGAAGCGGCGCTGCACGACGGTGTGATTGAACGTGCGCAGGAAATCGACACGCTGGAAGCCCGGGTCGGCGAAGCGGAACACGAACTGGCGAGCTTGCAGCGTAGCGTCAGCGAAGGCCGTGAGCGGATCGACGAACTTGAGCGCGAACGCGAGTCGCTGCAACACCGGGTAACCAAGTTGGGCCGCGCGCTGGCAGACCTGCAGACGGATCATGGGGTGCGTCGGGTGCGGGTCGAGGAAGCGGAAGCGCGCCGCGTGCGTGTGGATACCGAGCGTGCCGACATCGAGTCGCAGATTGCTGCAGAGTCGGAGAATCTTGCGCATGCACGAGACGCGTTGCGAGTCGCGGAAGCTGCGCTCGAAGACCTTGGGGAGCGTCGGCCGCGGTTGCTCACGCAGCGCGACGGAGCTTCCGAACAGGTTCAGGGCGCACGGTCGCACGCGCGCGACGAACGCGACGCACTGTATGCGCTCGACACACGCTGGCAGACACTCGAATCTCGGCATGCAGCCAGCGTCGCGGCGCGCGAACGTCTCATCAAGCAACGCGACGCGCTCGCGGCGCAAAAGCAGGCGCTCACCGCATCCATCGGAGATACACGCACGCCGTTGCCCGACCTGCAGGCGCGCCTGGAGACGAAGCTTTCGCAGCGCGCAGACGTGGAATCGCGGCAGGCAGAGCTGCGCGCCGAACTCGAAACGATCGATGCAAACGTTCGTGCGCTGGAACAACAGCGCAGCGAAGCCGCCGCCGCCGTGGACACGGTGCGCGGAAACCTCGAGCGTGTGCGCGTGTCGTTCGAGGGCCTGTCCGTGCAGGAAAAGACGTTAACCGAGCAGATCTCGCGAACCGAGTTCACCCTCGCGACGCTGCTCGAAGAAATGCCCGAGGACGCGAGCGAGCGTGCCTGGGAAGAAGAACTGGAAAAACTGGATCGCCGTATTCAGCGGCTTGGCGCCATCAACCTGGCGGCCATCGAAGAATACGACCAGCAGTCGGAACGCAAGGTCTATCTGGATCAGCAGAACGCGGATCTGGAAGCGGCATTGGAAACGTTAACGACTGCCATTCGAAAAATAGACAAGGAAACGCGATCCCGTTTCAAGGACACGTTCGAACGAGTGAATCAGCAACTTGGGGAGCTGTTCCCGAAGGTGTTTGGAGGAGGCTCCGCTCGTCTCGAACTCACAGGGGAGGATCTGCTCGATACCGGGGTTACGCTGATGGCGCGGCCGCCGGGAAAACGCAATTCGAGCATCCATCTGTTGTCCGGGGGCGAGAAGGCGATGACGGCCGTGGCGCTGATCTTTGCCATCTTTCATCTGAACCCGAGTCCGGTGTGTTTGCTGGACGAGGTGGATGCGCCTTTGGACGACACCAATGTCGGTCGTTTCGCAGAACTCATCCAAGAGATGTCGGCCGACGTCCAGTTTGTCGTGATAACGCACAACAAGATCACGATGGAGATGGCCGATCATCTGATGGGGGTCACGATGAACGAGCCCGGTGTCTCGCGACTGGTTACGGTGGATGTCGAGGAAGCGGCGGCGATGGCCGCGGTGTAGCGCAGACCGTCATGACGGTTTCGTTGCTCGAATAAACCCGATCGAGGGGAGCAGGAGCTTCGAGTGGACATTAAAGATCTGATTCTGATCGTCGGCGGTTTGTTGATCGCGGGCGTCATGGCGCACGGGTTCTGGATTGCTTGGCGAGCCAAGCGCGAACCGCTGCGTATGGAAATCGTTCCGGACCTGATTCCAGAACCGCTGGACGAAATGGAAGTGCTCCGCAGCGAGTTGCCCAACGGCGGTAGCCGCCCGGTGAACGAACGGCTCGGCGACGCGGTCGCGCGCGGCCGCGAACCGCGGCAGGCGCAGCGCAACCGTGAGGCACCGGAACAAACGGCGCTGGACCTCGACGAACAGCTCCCGGTTCTGCTCGAGCCGGCGTCGACGCAATCGTCTACCGCGGCAGATACCAGGCCGCCCCCGGCGACGCCTCGTCGCCGGCGGGAACCGGTGCTGGATGCGCCGGAAACCACCGAACGGAAGGCCAACGATCGCGGGCAGCGGCGAGCTGCCACCGCCAAAACGTCCTATCAAACCAAGCCGAGTCCGCGGGCTGCGGCTGACGACATCGACCCGCCGACCGGGCGAGCGGCTACGCAGGCCTCCCCGGCGGAGGAGCCGCAGAGTTCGGACAGCGCAGCGTCGGCAGGGCCGCGGCGGTCGCGTGTTGCAGACGTAACATTGCCGCCCACCGACGAGGCCGGTCGTGCCGCCCGCCGCCGTCGTGGCGATGCCGCAGCTGGCGGATCGACCACCGGCGTCGAGCGCCGCCGGTCGTCGAGTGGCCCCTATTACGGGCGTGAAAGACGTGGCGCGGCGCGCGCGGGCGCTGACGGTGCACCTTCGCAACCCTCGACCCCGGTACCCAACGACCTGATCATGCTGCACGTGATCGCCCACGCGACCTTCCGCGGCAAAGACCTGACGCAGGCGTTGCGCAATCGCGGACTACGCTACGGTGAAATGGGGATCTTCCATCGCATCGATCCTTTGACCAAGGCGCGCCAGTTCAGCGTCGCCAATATTGTCGAGCCCGGGAGTTTCAACCTGAAGAATCTGGGCGGGTTCACGTCGCCCGGCATTGTGTTCTTCATGCAGTTGCCTGGGCCGGAGAATCCGCAAACCGCGCTGGAAGACATGCTCCGCGTGGCGCAGAAAATTGCCGATCAGCTTGGCGGTGACGTGTTGGATCACGCGCGCAGTCCGTTAACGGCCGCCACTACCGAACTGTACCGGCAACGCGCCGTGGACGTCGCACAGAGCCAAACCGCCCGGGGCGCATGAGCGTCGGCGAACGTCTGCAGGCATTGCGGGCGGCGGTGCGTCATCACCTGCACCGATATCACGTGCTCGACAGCCCGGAGATCAGCGATCAGGATTTCGATCGGCTGTTCGATGAGTTACTCGCGCTCGAAGCCGAACACCCGGAGCTGGTAACCGACGATTCGCCAACGCAGCGCATCGGCGCCAAACCGGCCGATGGCTTCCAACCGGTAAAACACCGTCGGCCGATGCTGTCGCTGGACAAGTGCACTACGCCGGACGAGTTTTCCGCCTGGGTACGGCGCTGTCGCGAGTTGCTGGACGGTGATGCGTTCGAGATGGTGCTCGAGCCCAAGATCGATGGTGTTGCGGTGTCGTTGATTTACGAGCGCGGCGTGCTGGTGGGCGCCGCGACGCGGGGTGACGGCCATACCGGCGAAGACATCACGGCCAACGTACGCACGATTGAAAGTGTACCGCTGCGCCTGGACGTGTCGGATCGCGACGCGCCGATTCCGGAACGTTTCGAAGCGCGCGGTGAGATCTACATCGCGCTCGATGCGTTTGAGCGGTACAACGCCAGCGCAGTGGAACGGGGCGAGCGCGAGCTGGTCAACCCGCGCAATGGGGCATCGGGAAGCCTGCGGCAACTGGATCCGCGTGTCACGGCCGGCCGGCCGTTGACGATGTTTTTCTACAGTCTGGGCTGGGCGGATGGTTGGGCGCCCGAGCGCCATTCCGAGGTGATGGACGCCTTCAAATCCTGGGGGTTGCGGGTGAACCCCGATATTGCCGTGGTCGAGGACGAGGCAGATGCGCTTGCCTATCTGGACGCGCTGGCCGTGCGTCGGAGCGACCTCGACTACGCAATCGACGGTGCAGTCGTCAAAGTCAACGACCTGGAACAGCAGCGGGAACTGGGCCAGCTCACTCGCACGCCCCGGTGGGCGCTGGCCTATAAGTACCCGGCCGAGGAAGCGAGTACGAAAGTACTTGGCGTCGAGTTCCAGGTCGGTCGCACCGGTGCGATTACCCCCGTAGCGCGGCTGCAGCCGGTGTTCGTCGGCGGCGTTACCGTCAGCAACGCAACGCTGCACAACATGGACGAAGTCGAGCGCCTGGATCTTCGCAAGGGTGACACCGTGATGATTCGACGGGCCGGTGATGTCATTCCGCAAGTAATCGCGGTGGTGGAAAGCCGCCGGGTTCGTGGTAGCCGCCGGATACGCCTGCCGGAGCGTTGCCCGTCCTGTGATTCGAAGATCGTGAAACCCGAAGGCGATGCCGTTGCGCGCTGTTCCGCCTCCAACCGCCGGTGTCCTGCCCAGCTGAAGGAGACACTGAAACATTTTGCATCCCGTCGCGCGATGGATATTGAAGGTCTTGGTGACAAACTGATCGAGCAGTTGATCGATGCGGAACTCGTCGCGCGCGCAGCGGATTTCTTCGACCTGTCGCGCGACGATCTCGGAGCGCTCGAGCGCATGGGCGACAAGTCGGCGGGCAACCTCGTTGCGGCAATCGCCGCCGCCCGCTCGGTGTCGTTCGAGCGCTTCCTGTACGCGCTCGGTATTCGGGAGGTTGGAGAAGCCACGGCGGCGACGCTCGCCGGTGCATTCCGGTCGGTGGAAGCCCTGTACACGGCGACGGCCGAAGAGTTGGAAGCGTTGCCCGATATCGGGCCGATCGTGGCCCGGCACATTGTCGAATTTTTTGCAGATCCCGAATCCCGTGCCGATGTGGTTGCATTGCTCGACCGCGGTCTCGTGATCGAGTTTCCTGCCACGGTGGACGCGGCTGCGCTGCGGCTCGCCGGACAGACGTGGGTGTTGACCGGTACGCTCGAATCCATGCCGCGCAGCGAAGCGAAAAGGAGGCTTACGGCACTTGGCGCGAAGGTTGCCGGATCAGTCTCCCGCAACACGACGACCGTCGTTGCAGGCCCCGGCGCAGGTTCTAAGCTCGACAAGGCGAAGGAACTCGGGGTCGAGGTCCTTGACGAGAGCGGGCTACTCGCCGTCCTGGAGGCATGACGGGGCGGCGGGTCACGCACGCCGTCTGCGGCGTCATCGCGGCGCTGACCCTGGCGGCCTGCGCGTCCTCGCCGCCGCGTGATTCCGCGAGCCTGTGCGCGGTGTTTGCTGAGAAACCCCGCTGGCACCGTGCGGTCGTTCGGGCGAGTGACCGATGGGACGTACCGGCACCGCTGATCATGGCCTTCCTGTACAAGGAGTCGGCCTACCGGTCGAACGCGCGGCCCGCGCGGGCGAAGGTACTCGGGTTCATTCCGTGGCGCCGCCCGTCGAGTGCGTTCGGATATGCCCAGGCAACGAACGGCACCTGGCGAACCTATCAGCGCGATCGTGGGCGGCGATTTGCGCAGCGGGATCGGTTTTCCGATGCCGTGGACTTCGTAGGCTGGTTTCACGATCAGTCGCATCGGCGTTTGGGCCTTGCGAAACGCGACGCCCGTGCGCTTTATCTCGCGTACTATCTGGGGTGGAGCGGTTACCGTTCCGCGGGTAATCGCGCTGAGGCGCAGCGACTCGCGGACCGGGTTGCAACGTTGTCGGCAACCTTCACGCGTCAGTTCGCCGGTTGCCGGCGACCGCCCTCCCGACTGCTGCCCTGGTAAGTAACGCGGTAGACCGCGTCTGCTTCGTCGTCTGAGATCAGCAGGCTGCCGTCCGGCGTAACCAGCACGTCGTTTGGTCTGCCCCAGGCGTCTTCGCCCTGCAACCAGCCGGTAACGAACGGCGAATAGGCCAACGCGCCGTCTGCGCGCTGTTGCAGCACGGACACGCGGTAGCCGACCTTGCTCGTGCGATTCCACGATCCGTGTTCCGCCACGAACAATGCATCTCGGTATGTGGCGGGAAATGCGCGCGTTGCGGTCGGAGGCGAATAGAAATCGATCCCAAGCAATGCGGAGTGCGCCTGAACCTCGACTACCGGCTGCTCGAACTGTGCACGAACCTGTTTGCCGGTGGCGGTCTCACCGAATTCGGGGTCGACGACATCCGTCGCATGGACGTATGGATAGCCGAAATGCCCACCCGCCGATGAGGTCCGGTTGATCTCTTCCGGCGGTATGTCGTCGCCAAGCAGGTCGCGGCCGTTATCGGTGAACCACAGCGCTCCGGTCGTTGGATGAATCGCCATGCCGACGGAGTTGCGAACGCCATGTGCATAGGGTTCGGCTTCGCCGGTTTCCGGGTTCATGGCCAGAATGCTCGCAAATCGGGGATCGTCGGACTCGCAGATGTTGCACGGCGCCCCCACTGGCACGAACAGCGTCGCCGGCCGATCGTCGACGGCGGGACCGAAGGTCAGATACTTCCAGCCGTGGTGTCGGACATCCGGCAGATCGTCCGCCAGAATCTCCGGCGGCTCGGGCGCTCGGCCATCGCGCACTGCGTGGACCGACGTTGCGATGTCCCGATAAACGAGAATCCGGTCCAGCGCGGCCACGTACAGGGCTCCGTTGCGCAGCGCGACACCGCTCGGCAGCGTGAGATCTTGCGCAATCACGTGCGCAACCGGGGTGTCCAACGTTAGCGCTTCCGGTACGGCATATACGTTACCGGCACGAAGACTGCCGATATAGAGAGTACCGTCCGGACCAAGCGCGAGTTGGCGTGCGCCGTCGACCTCCTGCACGAGGACACTGATGCGAAAGCCGTCCGGGACCCGAAGTTGGCCGATGTCGACGGCGAACGCTGCGGTCGTGCCCATCGTCACGTTCAGCGAGCAGAGTGTCACGAGAATCCAACGTGTCATGTGCCGTGTCCTGCCATGTCCGTACCCCGGTTGCGCATCCGATATCTGTTCCGATTGTGGTGCGCCTGGCGGGAGCCCGCAACCCGGCAATGGCGCGCACAACCACGCGTGTGCGGCGGTGGTTCCGGACAATCGGTGCGGTTAAGCTCCGAGGATGCAGGACCCCGTACCCGACGAAACATCTGCGCCCGACGAACGGTCCGTGCCGGATGGAAGCGCTGCGCGCAACGACCATGCCGTACTCACCGAAGAGCTGAAGGCTACGATCCAGACCGCGTACCGGGAATGGCTGAGCGCCAAGGGGTACGGGGCCCGCCGCGGCCAGCGCCAGATGATTGCGGCGGTGGCCCGGACACTTTCGGGCGATGCGCCGCGTATTCTTGCGGTCGAGGCCGGCACCGGTACAGGCAAGACCGCCGCGTACTGTCTGGCGGCCATACCGCTTGCCCAAGCGCTCGGCAAAACGGTCGTGATCAGCACCGCCACCGTCGCGCTTCAGGAACAGGTGGTGTTCAAGGATCTTCCCGATCTGCGAGCGCACACGGGGCTGCCTTTCGATTTTGTGCTTGCGAAAGGCCGTGGTCGGTACGTCTGCCTGAAACGACTCGATGATCAGTTGCGCCAGGCTGCCGGGGGCGTTACGCCGCCGCTGTTCGAAGACGCAGACGGCGCCGGGGGAGACTTCACGCACCTCTATCAGCGGATGCTCGATGCATTTGCCGAGAAGCGCTGGGACGGGGAACTCGACAGCTGGTCTGACGCAGACGGGGACGCCCGCGCGCTTGCGGAAGCCTGGCGCGGGGTAACGACCGATCACCGCGGCTGCAGTAACAACCGCTGTAGTTTCTTTCGCCAGTGCCCGTTCTTCCGCGCGCGGGCGCAGCTGGCCGAGACGTCGGTCATTGTCGCGAACCATGATCTCGTTCTCGCCGACCTGTCGCTTGGCGGCGGCATCGTACTGCCCGAGCCGGAGGACTGCGTGTATGTGCTGGACGAGGCGCACCATCTTGCCGGGAAGACGCAGCGGCATTTTTCCGTATCGCTCTATGTGCGCGGGACCGAATCCTGGTGCGACCAGGTACAGTCGGCGGTCGGAACGATGACACAGCGTTTCGGCCGGCCGGAAGAACTCGTAAGGGTGGCTGCCAATCTGGGGGAACGCATTGCGCCGATCGGCAATGTGCTGGAACGGCTCGATCAGGCGCTGCAGGACGTTGCGTTCACGGAGCGCGATGACGAGCTTGCTACGGCGCGTTTCGCGCACGGGGATGTACCCGGGGAACTGCAGACGCTGTGTGCAGAGTTGTGTGAGCCGGCGCAGGCTATCGGCCGCGACCTGGAGACCGTGCACGGCATGCTGCGGGAAGTAATCGATGGCACGCGGTCCTGGTCCGCAACCGAGGACGCCGAGGACTGGCTGCCGATTGTGGGCCAGTTGCAGAGTCGGCTCGCGGCGTTGCACGGACTGGTCGATGATTATGCGGCCGCGGATGATCGAGGAGAGGTCGTGCGGGCCCGTTGGGTCAATCGGTATGCCGCCGACTATCAGTTGGTGAGCGCTCCGCTGCGCCCCGGCGCGCTGCTGCACGAGGTGTTGTGGGATCGATGCTACGCGGCCCTGCTCACGTCCGCGACGCTGACGGCCATGGGCCGTTTCGATCGTTTTCTGGACATGGTGGGGCTCGCGGACGTCGTGACCGAACGGATTCCGAGCCCGTTCGATTTCCAACGCATCGCGACGCTCGACGTTCCCGATATGGCCAGCGATCCCCGGGACTTCGACGCGCACTGCGCAGAGATTGCGCAGACGCTACCGGACCTCGTACGCGACGATCCCGGCGCGCTGGTGTTGTTTACGTCCTGGCGGCAGAAACGCCGCGTCGTCGACCTGTTGCCTCGGGCTTTTCTCGATACCGTGCTGCAGCAGGGCGATGACTCGAAACAGGCGCTGCTTGCCGGTCACCGCAAGGCCGTGGACTCGGGTGCGCAGAGCCGCCTGTTTGGCCTCGCGAGCTTTGCGGAGGGCGTCGACCTGCCCGACGACTACTGCCGCCACGTGGTGCTGTGCAAACTGCCGTTTGCGGTGCCGGACGACCCGCTCGATCAGGCGATGGCCGAGTGGGTCGAACAACGACACCGCAACGCATTCTTTGAGATCAGCGTCCCCGACGCCGCGCTGCGGCTGGTGCAGGCGTGCGGGCGACTGATACGCCACGAGAACGACTACGGACGCATTACAATCCTCGATCGGCGCTTGCGAACGGCGCGCTACGCCAGTGCGCTGCTCGACTCGCTGCCGCCGTACCGGCGCGTATTCAACGGCGCTTGAACGCTTCTACGGTCGTGAACGGTGTGCCTACGGACGGCGCGCTTTCGAATTTGCCCCGGCTGTACACCGCAATCGCCTCGTCGGCCAGGCGTTTCTCGAGAGACTCGAGAAACGCTCGTGCGTCGGGCTTCGTTACATTGGCGACGGCTTCGGCGAGACGATCCCGGTTGTCGAATGTTGTGATGCCGAGTTGCAGATTGCGCCACAGCCGGTCGCCACGGTACGCAAGGTTGCGGTCTGCCTCGGTGAGGCGCGTGATGAGCCCCGCCTTGTGCTGATTGAATTCCGCGTCGCTCATGGCATCGAACCCGGCGACGAAGGTCTCCACGAAGGTAGTGGTTGCAGCGCGAAGGCGCGCCGGGTCTGCAACCGGCGACTGAACGATGAACAGCACGCCGGCGTGGTCGCGGTAGGTACGATGCGCCAGCTGTACGACGTAGCCTAGCTGCTGCTCCGTGCGTAAATCGGAAAAATAGGCCTGGCTCATCAGTTGCGCGGCGAGGGCGCTCCGCGCGCGGGTGTCATAATCCGCCGCTTCGTCCTGCACGAACAACGCCAGCGCTGCGTCGTCGTGATCGATTGAGAGTTCGATCTGGGCGGCTGCGGTGAAATCCACGGCGCGGTTGCGTTCGATCGGGAAGGTGTCGAGGGTGAAGGTGGTCGCCAACAGATCCGCGAGGTCGCGCGCGCTGGACGCGGTTTCGTTTCCATGGACCAGTGCTTCAACGTTCACGCGGGCGATACGCGACGTTCGCCAGTCGGCGAGTTCGGCGAGCGTCAGATCTTCGAGTTCGTCAGCGAGCGTGGCGGCCGGCCATTGTGCGCTGGTAGCCATCTGATTGAGGGCAACCACCGTCTGCAGGTACGGCCGTTCGTTCGCGAAGTTGCGATACGCTTTCAACTGCGCCTGTTTGAGAACGTCGAACCGCGCCGGGTCGAGGGGTGCCTCCACGATCGCGTCGAGAATTTCCTTCAGCAGCGTCAATTGGCGGTCGCTGTAACCGCTGACGCTAACGGTCAGGCCGCTCGGGTTACGTGCGAGGCGATAGCTCAATCCCGCGATCAACGCATCGTAGGCGTACTCATTCAGGTGATCGGTAATCAGCTCGGCGAACAGATTGGCGCGCGCGATCTCGTCGGGCGTCGTCAAGCCCTGCGGCAGCGCGAGCAGCAGGAAGAGATTGGTTCGCGGCGTGTCGAAGGAGGTGTCGGTATCGAGCCATAGCGCGAGGCCGTTACGCTCGATCGCGGGTGTCGGCAGTGATGGGTCGTCGGTCAGCAGAGCCAGATTGTCGGGAACAAACGCATTGCGCCCGGGCAGTGTCAGCGGGTCGACAGTTGCTCCCGCCGTCGCCACGTGTTTTCGTGCAAGGGCATACTCCACGCCGAACCATGGATCCACCGCATTGGTGGTGACTTCCGGCGCAGCGATTTCAATGAACGCATTGTCCCGTGTCAGGGCGTCGAGATAGCCGTTG
This sequence comes from Candidatus Azotimanducaceae bacterium, assembly GCA_965216695.1. Classification (GTDB taxonomy): domain Bacteria; phylum Pseudomonadota; class Gammaproteobacteria; order Pseudomonadales; family Azotimanducaceae. The sequence continues at coordinate 3,859,710 of OZ244212.1, forward strand.
ATCAGCGCTTCGTCAAACTGTGCCATGCGGTACGGGCCTGCCAGCACTTCGTGGGCGGGGTAACGCAGGAACGCCGGCGCAGTCGAGTAAACGAACGCGGTGGCACTGCTCGGCTCCTGAAAGCGGAAGTTGAGTTCCGCAATTTGTGCCTGTTCCTGGTAGCGCCACTGCTGCGCGCCCGTATCGCGCAGCAGATCGAGATAGGCAAACACGTGGTCGGCCACGCGCGGCAGGTTGCGGTAGCCCGCTTCGGTCAATTCGATGCTGACGGTCAGCAGGGATGTTCTGTCGTCCATCTGGTCGCTGCCTGCACCCAGGGACTCGATCCAGCCGTGCGCTTTCAGACGTTCGTGCAGGCTGCCGTTGCCTTCATGGCCAAGCAGGTTCGCAATGTAATGCTCGGGTTTGGCGCGATAGTGCGGGCTGGTGGCGGGTACCGGAAAGTTGAACGTAATCTCACGCACGGTATTGACGGGCTTGTACTCGAGAACCGCGGGTAAATCGTCCTTGCGGAACAGGGGTTCGGTGACCGGTGCGGGGCCTATGTCCCGATCTTCGATGCCTTCAAACAGTGGCACGACCCAGGATTCGAGCTGGTCGAGGCTTTCGTTGCTGAGCACAACCAGCGCCATCTGATCGGCGGAATAGTGTTGTTCAAAAAAGTTCAACAGCTCGCCACGCACGCCTTCACCGAGGGTTTCCAGTGACCCGATCGTAAAACGGGAACCCGGATGGGCCGGATTGAGCGCCTGCTTTGCTACGACGTAGCCGCGCCAGCCGTCGTCCTTCGTCTGCAGCGCGTACTCGGAGTTCACCGCGTTCTTCTCCCTGTCGACATACTCAGGGGAGAACAGCGGATCAATGAAGAATTGCGCGAACCGGTCGAGCCCCTCGCGGAAGTGGTCGGGCGCGATGTCGAAGAAGTAATTTGTATGGTCGAGCGCGGTGTACGCGTTGGTGGAACCGCCGTGCGCGCTGACGAACTTCTGATAGGCGTCCGGTTCAGGATACTTCGCGGTGCCGATGAACAGCATATGTTCGAGAAAGTGGGCCAGGCCCGCGTACGCGGGCGGCTCGTGATAGCTCCCCCGGAATACGGTCAGCGCGGCGGCGGCTTTGTCTGTGCTGGCATCGTGGGCCAGCAGAACCTTCAGTGAATTGTCGAGCGTAAGCAGGCGGTAGCTGCGACGGTCGTTGGGGCTTTGGCTCAATACCGGTTGGGCTGCGCGCGCGCTCGGCGCGTTCTTGTCCGGTTCCATCGGCGCGCAGCCTGCAAGAACGCAGAGGGTCAGCGATAACATCAGTAACTGTTTCAACGATTTCCCCGGTATTGGATCAGATGGTTTTGGGTGGCCGAAAGCGCGCCGTGACTCGTCGCCCATTGGGGTGGCGTGCATCGCGCTTCGCGATTGCGAGCGGCAGTATAGCTGCGCGCTCTCCGGCGCGCGCGTCCACCCTACACATCTACACCACCCGTGCACTTCACCGACACGTCACTCGCGGCGCAGTGCCAGGCGCAGATAGTAGTCAAGGCTCAGGTAGCGACCCCCACCTATTACCATCAGCGCGATCAGCATTGCGAAGTACGTGGCGGCAAATTCGATACCGCTGTTCAATTTTACCAGTGCGCCGCTGCCATTGAGGTAGCGGAAGTTGCCATGTTCGCGAAGGATCGATTTCGCGCGCGCCAGACGCTCGGACGCCTCGATGGTTCGTTCGTTGACGTTGTAGCACTTGATGAACCGCACGAGCGGATTCGCTGCTGTTCTTTCGTCAGACCCTGCGATGCATACGGCCGGCGGGTTGGAGGGGGCAATGGCCGGCCAACCATTGTCGAGGTGAACCGACCATCCCGCTACGAACATCGTCATCGCGAGCGGAATGGCGACGAGGCGCACCCCGAGTCCAAGCAGCAGTGCAATGCCGCCGAGAAACTCAGTCCAGGACGCCAGAAACCAGGAGACGTCAGTCGGCAGGACATTGAACGGGAAGGGGAAGGCGTCTTTTTGAAATTCGAACCAGTTGTCGCCGGTGATCTTTTCCCAGCCGGCCGCGATCAGTACGGGGCCCAGAATCAATCGAAGCAGCAGGGAAGCCAGTCCGTCGAAATGGGACAGGAACCGGACGAGCGCGTCGTACCAGCGCGTTGCGGTGTTTGCTATTGTTGTCATGGTCGTTTCCTCGCGTAGCACGGGCTTAGACTCCGCAAGTGATTATGGTTCCCGATCACCGGGCCACGTAGAACGCATCGTGCGTCCGACGGCGACAGACACCGCAACAGAGACCGCAACAGAGATTGTGCGGTCTGCATTTCAAACGGCGGATCAGGCGGCTGCGGTTCAGGCGTTGACGGAGCGTTTATCGGTTCGCACGCCGTGGCTGTGGCGACAGGTTGCAGCCGCGCTCGTGCTCGCGGATGCGCGGAACGTCGGACCGGGCGCGCGGATCGACCCCAGGATCATTGCCGTCAGCGGCAGCCAGGGGAGCGGCAAGAGCACGCTGGCACGTGCGTTGGTCGATGCGTACGAATACTTCGGGTTCCGGGCGGCCCGTGTTTCGCTCGACGACTTCTATCTGGGTCGGCGGGCGCGGACCGCGCTTGCGGAGCAAGTGCACCCTTTATTGCAGACGCGGGGCGTGCCGGGGACCCACGACACGCGCGCGTGCGCGGGCGTCCTGGCGGCCGTGCGTGCGTCGGATCCGGTCGCATTGCCTCGATTCGACAAATCAACTGACAATCCGTACCCGAAGGAGGTGTGGGACCCTGCGGTCGCACCGGACAGGCTCGTGTTCGAAGGCTGGTGCATCGGTGCACGTCCCGTCCCTGACCATGAACTGTCGCGGCCGTTCAACGCGCTGGAGGCCGGCGAGGATCCGCAAGGACACTACCGGCGGTACTGGAACCGGTGCCTTGCGGGGTACGTCGCTCTTTGGGCGCAGTGTGACGTTTGGCTGTTTCTTGCGGCTCCGGGTATGGATGTGGTGGAACGCTGGCGTACTCAGCAGGAACAGGAGCTGCCGTCCGGACGGCGTATGGATGCGGCCGCGTTGCGCCGTTTCGTGGCGCACTACGCGCGGCTGACGGACTGGATGTTGCGGGACGCGCCGGCCCGCGCGACCTGGACGCTGCGCCTGGATGGCGAGCGGCGGATCGTAGACGCCCGTTCGAACATCGGCTGATCCGTTCGAGTGGTCTTTCGCAGTTCATCTTCCGTTCAGCCGCAGACCGCTATTGTGGCGGCCAGTCTCCAGAGAAGTAACCGGAGCCGACGAGAATGCAACGCACGACCCGCACGTCAGATCAGTCAGAGAGAATCACTATGAACAGCACCCGATTGCAATCCACGAATGCTCGAGCTTCCGCGGAATCGGTACGTGATACCGCGAACGACGGAGCGCATACGCGTCCGGACAGCGCACCCCTGCGGTTTAGTGGCTTGGCCGCGGCCAGCGCGCTCTCGGTGGCATTGATGCTGCCCGGGGTCGCCAACGCCCAGCACGGCTATCAACTTGCCGAGGTGGTTGGCGTGGAACCGGTCTACGAGACGGTCCGACACTCGGTACCGCGTGAGGTCTGTACGCAGCGCGAGGTTGCCTACTCGGAGCCGCGGTATCGGCGGGCGTCCGCCACGGGCCCGATTCTCGGTGCAATCATTGGCGGTGCGATCGGTAACGCGGTGGGTCATCGCAAGCGCAACAAACAGGTAGGTACTGCGGTAGGCGCATTGCTCGGCGGCAGCATCGGCGCCGACGTGTCGCGCCGCGCGCGCTACGAGGATGGACGGGTGAGCTACCGCACGCAGGAGGTCTGCGATGTGGTGCGCGACGTCCGCGAAGAACAGCGCGTGTCCGGCTATCGCGTGTCCTATGAGTACGGCGGTGAGGTGTACACCACGCGTATGGCGACCCATCCGGGTGAAACGATCCGCGTCCGGGTTCATGTGACCCCGGTCGGATAATCGTCGGATTTTGGGAGTACAATCGCACGATGACTCGTTCGCAGTCAGCCAGTCTCACTGTGCCCTTCCGCGCGCAGGACCGCGCGCCCGGGCGCTCGCGTAGCAGCGTTGTGGCGCTGGTTGCGATTGTGCTCTCCTTTTGTGCGTTCGAAGCGCAGGCACGGAGCTGGAGTTCGGCAGCTGCTGGCTCGTTGCTCGACCGTTCCTGGGAGAAACATGCGGTGCCGAACAATCTCGTGCGATCGCGCAAGATCGGTTCGGAGACGGTATCACTCGAACGCGCGACTGCGGTCGCGCGCGAAGCGACCGGCGGACGCGTGCTGTCTGCGAAACCCCTCGGCGCCGACGGTTACCGGGTTCGCGTGCTCACGGAAGGCGGTCGCGTGCGTACCGTTCACGTCAACGCCCGCGGTCAGATAACCAACAGGAACTGATTCGGGTGCGCGCTTTGCTGGTGGAAGATGACCCTGCGCTGCGCGAGCAATTGCTTGCGCGGTTGAAGGGCAGTGGCTATGCGGTCGATGCGGCGGGCGATGGCGAAGAGGGCCTGTACTACGGCCGCGAATACGACTACGACGTCGCCATCGTGGACCTCGGTCTGCCTAAACTCGACGGCGTGCAGCTCATTCGGCACCTGCGCGACGAAGAACGCTCGTGGCCAATTCTGATTCTCACCGCGCGTGGTCACTGGGAGGACAAGGTCAAAGGGCTCGAGGCCGGTGCCGACGACTACCTGACCAAACCATTCCAGATGGAGGAACTGCTCGCCCGGCTCAACGCGCTGGTGCGCCGCGCCGCGGGGTACGCAACACCGGTGTTGCGCCAGGGGGCGCTGCAGCTCGATACCGCCCGCAAAGAGGTCCGTGTGGACGAAGACCTCGTGGAGCTGACCGCCTACGAGTACCGGGTGCTCGAGTATCTGATGCTCAACCCGGATCGCGTGGTCAGCAAGAGCGAGCTGACAGACCATCTGTATGAACAGGATTTTGACCGGGACAGCAACGTCATCGAGGTGTTCGTCGGTCGGTTGCGCAAGAAGCTCAAGCCGCTGCAGCCAATCCGTACGGTGCGTGGACAGGGGTATCGGTTCAACCAGGACGCGGGTTGAAATCGGGCATTCAGACCCGGCTCGTCCTTTTTACATCGGTTGTGTTGGCCGTGGGGCTGACGCTCACGGGCTTCGTCCTGGACCGGTCGTTTCACGAAAGCATCGCCGCCGGTGCGGAAGAGCAACTGCGTTTGATCGTGTTTTCGCTGATGGGGGTGGCCCAGGAGCACGACGATCACCTGGATTTCGGCGACGAGTTGCCGGAGCCACGGTTGACGCAGCCGGAATCGGGACTGTACGCGACCGTCTGGACACAGACGGGTAGCACGGCGTGGCGGTCCCCGTCGCTCATTGCAAGCGACGCGGCGCTGGCGGCGCCGCAGGGGATGAACCCTGGCGAGTTCCGGTTCGAAGAAACCGGGTCGGGTGGTACGCACTTCTATCAGCTCAACTACGCGGTAATCTGGGAGGGCGTGCAGGACTCTGTGCTTATCTTCGGGGTTGCGACCGACCGTATTCAGTATCAGAGCGCTATCAACGAGTTTCGCCAAACGTTGTATCTTTATCTGGGCGCGGTCGTCGCCATCGCCTGCCTGGCCCTGTTTCTGGCGGTCCGTTGGGGCCTGCGGCCGCTGCGGCGGATGGCCGGCGAGGTGGAAGAGTTCGAGGCGGGAACGCGCGAAAAGCTGAGCGATGGGTATCCGTTCGAGTTGCGGAGTCTGGCGGCCAACCTCGACCGCTTCGTGGCGCATGAGAAACGCAATCGCGCTCGCTATCGCACAGCCATGGAAGACCTGGCGCACAGCCTGAAAACTCCGCTCGCCGTGATTCGTAACGCACTGACGGATCCGAAGGCGACGGATTCGCGCCTGTTGCGGGAACAGCTCGAGCGGATGGAGACGACCGTCGCGCACCAGCTTTCCCGCGCCAATGTAACGGGTCCGATGATCGTCACGAAGCCGGTGGATGCCGCGCAGACCGCGACGCGGCTGCTCCGTGCGCTCGAGCGGGCCTATGCGCAACGGCAGACCAACGTAGACATCGACGTGGAATCGCCGCTGATGACGCGCTGCGACGAACGGGATCTGATGGAAATTCTCGGCAACCTGCTGGAGAACGCGTTCAAGTACGGCCGGTCCCGGGTTCGGGTGCGCGGGCGGCGGGACGGGCGCGACATTCGCTTCATCATCGACGACGATGGTCCCGGCATTCCGGACGCCATGCGCGCGCACGTGCTCAATCGCGGCATTCGAGCCGACGAGCGTCAGAGCGGGCAGGGTATCGGTCTTGCCATGGTCGCCGACCTGCTCAATCTGTATGGGGGCGAAATCGCGATTGGGGACAGCAGGCTCGGCGGCGCCCGTTTGGAAGTGCGCATACCCGTCTGACCCGGTGTTAGGTGGCCGGTGTACACGTTGCGGCGCTTACAGAGGGTGGCGGACTACGACGGTGCGTTCTCCGCGAGCTGTTCCATCGCGGCGTGAAAGCGAGCGCGCAATTCTGCGCTATCGGCAAGATGTTGTTTCGGGCCGAGCGTGCACCAGGCCGTTATTAATTCGTCCGGCCCCTGGGGCAATCGGTCCCGTCCGAGGCTTGCGTTCAATCGTTCAACCTGGACGCTCATCCGCAGCGGCTCGGCCTCGGCCGGTGAGGGCACGCCGGCCTGGAGTTCCGCGAGCACAACCAGACGCGCGGGGTCTTCCGGGGCACAGGCCGGTGTCGCCGCCCAGAGGTCTGGCAGTCGTTCCCGAAGGACGTCCGGGTCCATCGCAGGCGTCAGTGCTGGTGGTGCTTGTGCGCTCCCGGTACCTGCGCTCGCATCAGCGGACCAGCGCGCATCCAGTTCTGCTTCGTAGCTGAGCAGCGATCTGAGGCTTGCCGCCTTCGACGCGCGTGCCGCGCTGTCCAGTAGCGAGCGGTAGCGCGTTTGATGTTCGTCGAGCGCACGTTCGAGCGACGCGCGCTCGTCGCGACTCTGTACCTGTGAGATCTGGTGCGCGGCCGTGTCCGACAGACTGCGCAGCTCGGCGGGTGTAGCGGTGTCTCCCGTCCGGGCATCGACCGCGTCGGCGAGTGCGGCGACCGCGGTCCGGGCACGGGTGGCCTGCTGAGCACGTTCTTCGGCGTCTCGGGATCGTTGCTCATCCCTTACGGCAAACACGGCGTCACACGCGGCCCGAAAGCGTTCCCATACCTGCTGATCGGCGCGCCGCGGTCCTGGGCCTATGTCGCGCCACGCCTGTTGCAGCGACTTCACGCGTTCGACCTTGTCCGGGAAGGCCGCGTCCGAATCCTGCAGCGCCGCGGCTTCGGTTACCAGACTCTCCTTGCGTTGCAGGTTGAGCGTTCGAGCGTGCTGGATCAGATTGTGCAGGCGGCTCTGCAGATCCTCGAAACGCGTGACGGTCGATCGCGCAGCTTTCCGGTCTACCGGTGAAGCGTCGGACCATTCCGTGCGGGCCTGACGCAGAATCTGCAGGCTGTCTTTGATGTTCAGCGTTGCCGAATCCAGTGTCTGAATGTACGACTCCATCATGTCGCACAGTTCGGTGCGAATGCGGAGATTGGTTCGACGTTGGTCGGCGAGCGCGGCAAAGTGTTCCCTGCACGGAGCGAACGCGGTTTCAGCGGCGTCGTCGAAGGCGCGCGAGAGTTCCCAGTCGGGCGCGTTTGTCGGGCGCCCCAGCGCGTTCCATTGTTTGCGTAATTCCTTGATGCGCGCCGCCTGCGCCTCCGGCTCCAGTGGTGCCTCCACCAGGGACCGCATGGCCGTGACGAGTTCTTCCCGATGCGGATGGGTGGCGAACGCAGCCCAATCCGCAAGCGAGCGTGTGCGGTCGGTCAGCGCGTGGAGACGCCGTGCCTGAGGTCCCGGTAAGGTGACGCCGTTGTCACGGATGAGGGCAAACACCTCGGCGGCGTGTTTGTGCGCCCGGGCGGATTCGCCGGCAGCGAGTGCCTGCTCAGCGTCGTCCAGCAGCGTGTCGACGTGTGCCAGGATATCGCGGGCGCTCGCATCGAAGGTGCCCAGGTGCTCTTCCAGATGCTGTCGCGCGTGGTCGAGCCGATCGCGCGGTGGCAAGGACTCAGCCCAATCGGGCCACCGGATGCGCTGCTGAGCAGAGCGCACGCGATCGAGGAGCGCGCGGTGATGAGTGGCCTCCGCGGAACTGCCCGGCGGAGAGATGGACTCCGGGAGCGCTTGCAGCACCTCGTCGGCGATTGCGTACGCACGTTTGAGCGTTTCGAACCGTTCGTCCACTCGGCGCAGTCGTTGGCGCACATCACTCGACAACTGGCCTGATTCCAGAATTCGGGTGCCGAGTTCAGCGAGCCGGGTTATCGCGTCCTGGAGGTTGCTGGGATGCTCACCGCTGCTCAACCGTTGTTCCAGTTGCCGCACGTGCTGGTCGAGCGTCTCGGCGTCCGGCAGATCCTGGTCAGGTGCTGCCGTACTGTCGGCGGCTGCCTGGGCGTTGAGCCAGCGCCGCGCGCGGGCGATCAGGTCGGCCACCTCGGCTTCCGCGGCAGGTGTCGGGTTGTTTGGATCGAGTTGCATCCGCGCATCCGCGAGCTCGCCGGCCGCGCGTTCTACGAGTTGCACCGAGGCTTCAACCTGGCTGGCGTCATGGGTCGCGCGGGACACATCTGCTGCATGCGGCGCACGCGCGAGTGCGTCGAGCCGATGGCGCAGCCGGTCCGCATGATCGCGCACCTCGCTCGTGGCGTGTTCCACCCGGTCGCGCTGCGTCCGCAGCGCGGTACGCCGTTGCCGCGCGGCACGATTCACGCGTTTGTTGCGGTTGCGCGACGCGCGTTCGAGTTTCGACAGGTTGGGCTCGCGGCTCAGCAGCGGCAGCGCAAGTGCGGGCTCGAGCAGGTCGGGATCGGCCAACAGCAGCTCGATCAGTACATCTATGGAGGTTACGTCGCTGAGGTCGATGCCCGCTGAACCGGACACTCGGGCACGGGCCGCGAGTAACCGGGGATGGGTGCTATCGCCGATGTCGACGCCGTCGCGCTCAAGCTCTGCAAGTTTCTGTGCTGCCGCGTCGGCGGCGGGCGAATCGAGCAGTGCGATCAACGCATGCGTGTCGTGCAGCTTGTCGATACATCGGGCGCGTACCGCGGCTGCCCGGTCTGTCCGCGCGAGGTCCGCAAGTTCGTCCTGCAGCTTGGCTGCGGTCGTCTCGTCCAACGCGCTGATCGCCGCCGCGCGAGCCTGAACGTCCTCAAGGCGCCGCGCCTTCTCGAAGTCGTTGGGTTTCCTGAACCAACGTCGCAGCATGGATGCAGTCGACGTCTACCGGATCACAGGCCGCTGTGGGAGCCGTCACATAGCGGCTGATTTCTCGTCTGCTTGCAACCGCAGAAATACAGCGTTTTGGCGGCGTCGGGGGTGTAGGTCATCGGCGTAAACTCCGTACCTTGGTGCGAACCATCGCAGAACGGCTGTGACGCGCTCTTACCGCAGGCGCACCAGAAATATTTCTTCCCAGCTTCCACGTCCACTGGATAGGGGGCCTTCTGAGGGCAATCAGGTTCCATCACTTTTCCTCGGTTTGTTGTCGGTTACTCGAACTCTCGTTCAGGCCACCATGGATAGAAGTCCGGCAGGTCTTCGGATACGCGCAGTGGAAACTCCGCAGGCCGTTTCTCGAGAAACGCCGCTACGCCTTCTGCCGAGTCGGCGCCGCGACCCGTGAAGTACACACCCCGCGAGTCGATCTTGTGCGCCTCCATAGGATGATCCGCGCCCAGCATGCGCCACATCATCTGGCGGATCAGCGTGACGGATACCGCAGACGATTCGCGCACGAACCCTTCTGCGATTTCGCGTGCTACATCCATGAGGTCGTCCTTTGGGTGCAGGCTCCGCACAAGGCGGCCTTCCAGCGCTTCTTGGGCGTCGAAAACGCGACCGCTGTAGCACCATTCGAGCGCCTGGCTGATGCCTACGACGCGCGGTAGAAAATAGCTTGAGCAGGCTTCCGGAACGATGCCGCGACGGGCAAACACGAATCCGAACTTCGCGTGGTCGGACGCGATCCGCACATCCATGGGCAGTGTCATGGTGACACCAATGCCCACTGCCGGCCCGTTGATCGCGGCAATAATCGGCTTCTTGCTATCGAAAATCCGCAGAGTGAGGATGCCGCCGCCGTCTCGGTTCAGTCCGCTGGCGCGGTCACTGCGGCGATCGGCATTGAACGTATCGCTTCCGGTAGAGAGGTCCGCGCCCGCGCAGAACGCGCGCCCGGAACCCGTTACGATCACGGCGCGCACCGAATCATCCGCATCCGTGGTATCGAGTGCATCGCACATCTCCTGCATCATCTCGTGCGTAAACGCGTTCAGCTTTTCCGGCCGGTGCAGCGTCAGGGTCGCGATGCCGTCATCGACATCCAACCGAATGGTCTGGTAACTCATGGGCGTCCTACGTGTGTCCTATTGTTCATGGTGCCGTGCCTGCCCGGCATTTTCTACGCCCGCTGGCGTGCGACCCCGGCAAGCGGCTGGGGCCGGGCGGGCACGACCGGTTTTTCATCGGGCTGTCAGCCACAGTAGAATAGCCGGCTTTGGTCGCGCGCGCTCACCGGACCGGTGGGCTCCGGGGTTCTCTGTGGGGACTGACGAGCCGGCGGTGATCGCTCGTGCCAGCAAACCTAACGCGCGGGGTAGGCGATGGATTTTTCCTTTTCCGATGAACAGACGCTGCTGCAGGACAGCGTGAGCCGGTTCATTCAGGACAACTACGGCTTTGAGGACCGCCAGAAGTGGGCCGGTCAGGAAGGTGGGTTCAATGCGGATCACTGGCGTACGTTCGCCGAACTGGGTTGGCTTGGCGTGCCGTTTCCAGAAGCCGACGGTGGATTCGGAGGCAGCGCGGTCGACACGATGATTCTGATGGAGCAGTTCGGACGCGGACTGGTCGTCGAACCCTTCCTGGCCACGGTAGTGCTTGCCGGGGGCGCACTCAAGGTCGCTGGCAATGCCCAGCAGAAAGAACAGCATCTGGCAGCGATCATCGACGGCTCGCGCCACGGTGCACTCGCGTACGCGGAACCACAGGCGCGCTTCAATCTCGCCGACGTAACCACGACAGCCAGCGCGAGCGGCGACGGCTATCGGCTCAACGGGTACAAGTGTGTCGTGCTGAACGGCCCGGCGGCGGATCTGTTGATTGTATCCGCGCGTACCTCGGGCGATCAGCGCGACCGGGAGGGCATCACGCTGTTCGTTGTACCTGCGGATGCGACCGGCGTGTCACGTCGCGACTACCCTACGGTGGACGCGTTCCAGGCTTCGGAGGTGACGCTCGAAAACGTGGAGGTGGGCAAGGACGCGGTGCTCGGAGAGGTGGGCGCGGGGTACGGCGCGCTCGAACAGGTGGTGGACGAAGGAATTCTCGCGGTCGCGTCGGAGGCAGTCGGGTGTATGGAGGTTCTGTACAAGGACACCGTCGAATACTGCAAAACACGCGAACAATTCGGCCAGCCGATCGGCAAGTTTCAGGTCCTGCAACATCGGATGGTCGACATGTTCATGGAGCACGAGCAGTCCAAATCGCTGATGTACATGGCGGCGATGCGCAAGGACGAAGGGTATGACAACGCAGCGCGTAAGGCGGCGTCTGCGCTGAAGGCGCAGGTGGGCAGGTCGGGTCGCTTCGTCGGTCAGAATGCCGTGCAGCTGCATGGCGGCATGGGCATGACCGAAGAGTTGAACATTGGCCACTATTTCAAACGGCTAACGGTCATCGACACGTTGTTCGGCAACGTCGACTTCCATCTGCGGCGGTTCGGGTCACTGTAGTGGCGCGTTGGGATCGAGCGGATACGGGAAACCGGATTCCGGACTGGTTTTTCGAAGCGGTGGAGGCGCCTTCTTCGGAACACCGCGTTGAGGTCGAGGATTGTGACGTTGCCTATCGCCGCTGGGGCGAGCCCGGACGCCCGCCTCTACTGTTCATTCACGGGATGAACGCGCACAGTCACTGGTGGGATTTCATTGCACCGGCCTTCGCGGACGACTATTCAGTGGTTGCGATGGATCTCACCGGCATGGGCGATTCCGACTATCGGTACGACTATACGGGCGAGATTTACGCGCGCGAGGTGGTTGCGGTTTGCGACGATGCGCAGCTCGACGCCAGCGTCGCGGTCGTCGCACACTCCTTCGGCGGGCTCATCGCAACCAGGGCGGCGGTACAGAACCCCGAACGCTTCGGTCGCCTCGTGCTGGTGGATTCCGGCATCCGTCACCCGGACGAAGCAGATGTCGAGCGTCCGGCTATGGGCGGCAGGGCCAAAGTGTACCCCGACAGAGAAACCGCGCTGGCGCGATTCCGGTTGCAGCCGCCCCAGGATTGCGCCAACGCCTATATTCTGGAGTACATCGCGCGGCACTCGGTGATGCCGATTGACGGCGGCTGGGCCTGGAAGTTCGACGAAGACCTGCTGGACAGTCTGCGCGATGCGGAACGCACACCCGACGAATACGCGCAACTCGGCATTCCGCTCGACGTCATCTACGGCGCAGAGAGCCGGCTGTACTCCGCGAAATCCTACGAATACCTCCAAACCCTCTACCGCGGCGATATCACCGTGATCCCGATTGCCGATGCGCAGCATCATGTGTTTCTCGATCAGCCGCTCGCGTTCATCGATGCACTGAAGACGCTACTCGAACGTGCCTGAACCGCACCGCGGATCGGCCTGCAGTAAACTACGCGTCCGTTTTGTTCACAGGGGAGCGGAGTGAGCACGTTAGAAACGTTGGCGGCGTGGGCAGAGATCCTAGGCGTATGCACGATATTCGGGGGTGCAATCTTTGCGGCCCTCCAGATTGTGGAATACCGTCGACGCCGGCGCGCCCAGATTGCCGCGGATCTGTGTCGCAGCTTCTCTGAGCCCAACCTGGCGCGTGCGGTCGCGTTGATCCGGCAATTGCCAGACGGGGCGGATGCGCGGGAGGTCGAATCCCGGGGCATTGAGTACGAAGAGGCGGCCCAGGTCGTGGGGATGGTGTTCGAAACCATGGGGCTGCTCGTGTACCGGCGGATTGCGTCGTTTGCGATGATCCAGTCGCTCGCCGGGGGACTCTTGCTGATGATGTGGCGCAAACTGGAACGTTGGATTGTGGAAACCCGGCGCGAAGAGAGCAATCCGCGTTTCGGCGAGTGGATGCAGTGGCTCGCGGAGCGGATCGGTGAGCAGGAGGCGTCGATGGTTCCGGCTTATGAAGCGCACACCGACTGGCAGAGCTGAAAGGGTCCCTCGGGCAGCCTTGAGCTACCCGAGGGGCAATGGCTGTGCATCAGTCCCAGTTCAGCGCACCGCCTGTCTGATACTCCGTAACGCGCGTTTCGAAGAAGTTCTTTTCTTTCTTCAGGTCCATGATCTCGGACATCCACGGAAACGGATTCTTCACACCCGGGAACGCTTCGCTAAGGCCAATCTGCGCGAGCCGCCGGTTGGCGATGAACTGCAGGTACTCGGCCATCATGTTTGCATTCATGCCGAGAATTCCGCGCGGCATCGTATCGCGGGCGTACTCGATCTCGAGTTCCGTTCCCTCCAGGATCATGTCGCGCGCCTTGCTTCGCATGTCCTCATCCCAGAGGTTTGGATTTTCGAGTTTGATCTGGTTGATCACGTCGATTCCGAAGTTCACGTGCATCGATTCGTCACGCAGAATGTATTGAAACTGCTCGGACGTGCCGGTCATTTTGTTACGGCGCCCCATCGATAGAATCTGCGTGAACCCACAGTAGAAGAAGATGCCCTCCAGCACGCAGTAATAGGCGATCAGGTTGGTCAGCAGCACCTTGTCCGTTTCCACGGTGCCGGTAGCGAACGTCGGGTCGGCGAGTTCCCGCGTGTACTTCAGCGCCCAGGTTGCTTTGCGTGCCACGGCGGGCACCTCGTGGTACATGTTGAAGATCTCGCCTTCGTCCATGCCGAGCGATTCGATGCAGTACTGGTACGCGTGCGTGTGGATGGCCTCCTCGAACGCCTGGCGCAACAGGTACTGACGGCATTCGGGGTTGGTGATCAGCCGGTAGATCGCAAGCACGAGATTGTTCGCAACCAGAGAATCTGCAGTGGAGAAGAAGCCGAGACTGCGTTTGACGATCAGTCGTTCGTCATCGGATAGACCGTCGTCCGATTTCCACAGCGCGATGTCCGCATTCATGTTCACTTCCTGCGGCATCCAGTGGTTCGCGCAGCCATCGAGGTACTTCTGCCATGCCCAGTCGTACTTGAAAGGCACCAGCTGATTCAGGTCTGCCCGGCAGTTGATCATCGCCTTCTGGTCGACCGTGACACGCTCGTGGCTGACGGCCTCCACCTGCGGTGTCGCGTTCAGCGCGGCAGCGTCTGCTGGCGCAGCGGCCGGTGGTACGTCGGCGGGTTGCGAGTCACGTGGTTCAGAAACCGCTTCGGATAACGGTTCGGAAACGGTGACCATCGCGGGCGCGGGTTCCGGCACAGCGGCCGGAAGCGTCTCGGGAGCGGGTGTCCCGACAGGGTCCACGGTACCAGCGCTTGCCGGTTGCGCGGTGGATTGCGCAGACGCTCTCGCGACTGGGGCCGTAGCATCGTTCTGTGCACCTGCTGGCGCGTCGTTCTGCGCACCTGCTGGCGCGTCGTTCTGCGCACCTGCTGGCGCGTCGTCCGCTCGCAATCCGGCGTGCGCTACATGCTGCGTCGGCGCCGGCCAGTCGATGCGGCCCGGTTCGGATGGTGCGGAACCGTCCGGCGTCGTTGCTGACGGGTCGCCCGCATCTTTTGAGCCCGAGTTTTCGGGACCAGGCGTTCGCGCAGGCGCCTGGTCGGTGTCTTCCGTTTCCGGGGCGTCGTTGTAATCGTCCCAACTCAACATAGGTTCGTCCTCTTCCTGTCGCTGTGCTGTCGTTGTGCTATGACCAGACTACTGGCAGGCTTCGCAATCGGGATCGTCGATGGAACACGCCATCGGTACGGGTGCGGCCTCTCCGAGCGTACCGGTTTCGGCGCCGCTTGCCGTGCCGGCGACAGTGGTATCCGAACTCTGTGCACTCACCGCGTTCAGGTTGCCGCGATCCAGCGTCGACTTCTCGGTGCTGGTTGCACCCAGTGCGCGCAGGTAGTAGGTGGTTTTCAGACCCCTGAGCCAGGCCATCCGGTAGGTGATATCGAGCTTGCGGCCCGACGCCTGAGCCATGTACAGGTTCAGCGACTGCGCCTGATCGATCCACTTCTGCCGGCGTGAGGCTGCGTCCACGAGCCAGCGGGGTTCGACTTCGAACGCCGTCGCATAGAGCTGTTTGATCCGCTCCGGCACCCGATCGATTGCAGCCAGACTGCCGTCGTAGTACTTAAGATCGTTGACCATGACACGATCCCACAGATCTTCCCGTTTCAGGTCGCGGACCATGTAGGGGTTTACGACCGTGAATTCCCCGGACAGATTGGATTTCACGTACAGGTTCTGATACGTGGGTTCGATGGATTGCGATACGCCGGTGATGTTGGCGATGGTGGCCGTCGGCGCTATGGCCATAACATTGGAATTGCGCATGCCGTTGATCTGCACCTTGCGGCGCAGCTTGTCCCAGTCCATGCGCACGGACATGTCCACTTCCAGGTAGTCCGCGCCTCGCTCCGTCTGCAACAGGCGCAGCGAATCGATCGGCATGATGCCGCGGCTCCACAGGGATCCGGAAAAGCTCGCGTAACTGCCGCGCTCTTTTGCGAGCTTGCTGGATGCATCGATTGCATAGTAGCTGATTGCTTCCATCGACTCGTCTGCGAACGCCACTGCTTCGTCGGATGAATAGGGCACGCGGAGCTTATAAAGCGCGTCCTGAAATCCCATCACCCCGAGACCAACAGGCCGGTGACGCATATTCGACGTGTGTGCCTGTGGCACCGAGTAGTAGTTAATGTCGATCACGTTGTCGAGCATGCGCACGGCGGTACGGATCGTGCCTTTCAACTTCTTCAAGTTGAGGCTGCCGTTAATGACGTGATTCGCAAGGTTGATCGAGCCGAGGTTGCAAACGGCAATCTCTTCCTGGGACGTGTTCAGCGTGATCTCGGTGCACAGATTCGACGAATGCACCACGCCGGTATGCTGTTGCGGCGATCGCAAATTGCAGGCGTCTTTGAACGTGATCCACGGGTGTCCGGTCTCGAACAGCATGGACAGCATCTTGCGCCAGAGGTCCTGCGCGTTGACGCGCTTGTACAACGCAATTTCGCCGGTTTCCGTCATGTGTTCGTATTCGGTGTAGCGCTTTTCGAACGCCTGTCCGTACAGGTCGTGCAGGTCCGGTACCGTGCTCGGTGAGAACAGCGTCCACGTGCCGCCTTCAGTAACGCGCTTCATGAACAGGTCCGGAATCCAGTTGGCCGTGTTCATGTCGTGGGTGCGGCGACGATCGTCGCCCGTGTTCTTGCGCAGCTCCAGAAACTCTTCGATGTCCAGGTGCCAGGTTTCCAGGTAGGCGCAGACGGCACCTTTACGCTTGCCCCCTTGATTTACAGCAACCGCGGTATCGTTGACGACTTTGAGGAACGGCACTACACCCTGAGATTTGCCGTTGGTGCCTTTGATGTAGGAGCCGAGCGCACGCACCGGCGTCCAGTCGTTGCCGAGCCCGCCTGCCCATTTGGACAGAAGCGCGTTGTCCCGAATGCCGCCGTAGATGCCTTCCAGGTTGTCGGGCACCGTCGTCAGAAAACAGGAAGACAGTTGCGGACGCATTGTGCCGGCGTTGAACAGCGTGGGCGTGGAGCTCATGTAATCGAACGATGACAGCAGATTGTAGAACTCGATCGCTCGGTCGTCGGCGTCCGCTTCGCGGACGGCGAGACCCATCGCGACGCGCATGAAGAACACCTGTGGCAGTTCGATCCGGGTCTCGTCGCTGTGTATGAAGTACCGGTCATAGAGCGTCTGCAGACCCAGGTACGTGAACTGCAGGTCGCGTTCCGGTTGGAGCGCCGCACCCAGTTTGTCCAGGTCGAAGTTCAGCAGTTCGGGTGCCAACAATTCCAGTTCGACGCCGCGTTCGACGAATCGGCGTAACGCCATTGGATACACACCGGCTTGCTGCAGGTGTGTGCCCTGGGTGTCCAGGTCCAGAAAGCCGAGCGTTTCGTTGCGCAGCTCGTCCAGTAGCAGGCGTGCCGTCACATAACTGTAATTCGGTTCTTCCTCGATCAGCGTACGTGCGGTGATCAGCAGCGACGTACTGACGTCGCGACGCGTGATGCCGTCGTACATGTTGCTCATCGCTTCGTCGATGATGCGATGCGCGGTTACGTCTTCGAGTCCTTCGCAGGCCTCTTCCACGAGTCGGTGAATGCGACCGACGTCCAGCAGCACGCGCTCGCCGTTGTCGAGCACCATGTGCAATTGGTCCGGATTGCCGGCGGGCGCGTCCTGCGCCGTCTGTTTGCGAGCCTGGGCGCGTTCTTCCCGGTAGAGGACGTAGGAACGGGCAACCTTCTGCTCACCGGAGCGCATCAGCGCCAGTTCCACCTGATCCTGAATATCTTCGATATGCAGCGTCCCGCCCGACGGCAGGCGCCGTTTGAAGGTCTGGGAAACCTGAGCCACCAGCGCGCTGACGAGTTCGCGAATGCGTGGAGACGCGGCCGCGGTGCCGCCCTCCACAGCCAGAAACGCCTTGGTCATCGCAACCGTAATCTTGTCGTCGTTGTAGCCGACGACCGAACCGTTGCGTTTGATGACGCGCAATTGACCCGGGGCAGTGGCGGCTATGCCGGGGGTCAGTTCGGCCGGGTTGTTGGACGGTTCGGCAATCGGTTCGATCGCGTTGGTGGGACGGGCTCGCTCGAGGGGGTCGGTTTGCATGGTCTGGTGTGTGCTCCTTCTGTACGTCGCGTCGCTGCGCGTTCGGGCACGGCTTCGCCGGGGTCGCCCACAGTCGAGCGCGCCGGAGTAGGGCCTGAATAAATGTAAATTATTGGATAGAGTCCAGGGCGAAAACGCTATATATAGGGCTTTTCGCCAAGGGGGGCACAAGATAATGCGGTCGCCTTCGCATTGCAAGCGACTAACATTGTGTACATAGTAGGGATGAACGGTGGATATGTTGTGGATAATCCCGACGAGGCGCGAAAAGCGCGCGCCGGGGGCACGCATAGAAATAAATCTCTTAAGAGAGCCGATTTTTATTGCCAGATCGTATTGATTGCGACGCTCTGATCTGCGGTTGAATCCTGGCGTCCTTGGTTGGGGGAACAAGTGATGCGAATTCTCGCGCTCGATCAGGGCACGTCGAGCTCCCGGGCGGTCATATTCGACGACGATGGCGGCGTGGTTGCCGATGCCCAGCAGCTCTTCGACTGCACCTTTCCGCGGGACGGATGGGTGGAACAGAATCCGGACGATCTATGGCGCACGACGATCGAGTCGGCGCGGCGGGCGCTGGAGAGCGCAAAGCTCGAGCCGGGCGCGATCGATGCGATCGGCATTACCAATCAGCGTGAGACCACGCTGATTTGGGACCGCAAGACCGGGGAGCCTGTATACCCGGCGATCGTCTGGCAGGATCGCCGAACGGCGGCGTTCTGCGAGCGCATGCGTTCGGACGGCATGGCTGACGAACTGCGCGCGCGAACCGGACTGGTAATCGACCCCTACTTCTCGGCCACCAAGATCGCCTGGATTCTGGAACACGTGGACGGAGCGCGGGCTCGGGCCGAACGCGGCGAACTCTGTTTCGGAACGGTGGACACGTACCTGATCTGGCGGCTGACTGGCGGTCGAAGCCATTGCACGGATGCAAGCAACGCGTCGCGCACGCAGCTCTTCGACCTAGTGGCCAGCGACTGGAGCGCGGACCTGCTGGACTACTTCGGGATTCCACGAGCGCTGTTGCCGGATGTTGTCGATAGCGCCGGGCATTTCGGGGATACGGATCCACAATGGCTGGGGGCTGCGGTGCCGGTCTGTGGGGTTGCGGGCGATCAGCAGGCCGCCTTGATCGGCCAGGCCTGCCTGGAACCGGGAATGGCGAAGTGCACCTTCGGCACCGGCTGTTTTGCGATGCTCAACACGGGCTCCGAACCCGTGCCGTCTGCGACCAATCTGCTCTCGACTGTAGCCTACCGTCTTGGTGGACACACCACCTATGCGACGGAAGGCAGCGTGTTCGTCGCGGGTGTCGCGGTGAAATGGCTCCGCGACAAGCTGAACCTGATCGATACGGCGGAGGAAACCGAAGCATTGGCGCGCTTGGCCGGCTTGGAAGCCGGCGGTGTGTACGTGGTGCCGGCGTTCACCGGCCTTGGCGCACCTTACTGGGACGCCGCCGCGCGAGGCCTCGTCTGCGGGTTGACGCTCGACACCGATCGCGCGGACATCGTTGGCGCAACCTTACTGAGCGTTGCGTATCAGGCGTGCGATCTGGTCGGCGCAATGCGCGACGACGGCTGTGTGCTGTCGGAGATTCGCGTGGATGGCGGCATGGTCGCCAACGATTACTTCTGCCAGGCGGTCGCCGATCTGTCCGACCAGCGCGTGCTGCGCCCCCGGTACGCGGAAACGACGGTGCTGGGTGCGGCGATTCTGGCGGCCGTGGGCACTGGTGCGTTTCCGGATCTGCGCACCGCGTCCGCGTGGTGGCGCGCGGGTCGGACGTTTGGGCCCGTAATTGACGATGAACGGCGTGCGCGCCTGCTGTCCGGTTGGGCCGACGCCGTGCGGCGCGCGAGATCGCTGCGGTGAGCGACGGATTCCCACATTCCAGTTACATAGTTGCGGCCCAGAGCGCTGCCGAGGGCGATAGAATTCCGGGGATGATGAGTACCGGCCGATGATCACCC
The DNA here is from genome assembly GCA_965216695.1 of Candidatus Azotimanducaceae bacterium. GTDB lineage: Bacteria > Pseudomonadota > Gammaproteobacteria > Pseudomonadales > Azotimanducaceae. The sequence goes on from OZ244212.1 coordinate 3,879,563, forward strand.
TTTCACCGCAACGCCTGCGTGATCGGCGGCTGCGCTACGTTGTAGTCGCAGCGGCAGCGTATGCGCTGCTCTGCTGGGCGGCTATGTCGCTCGGCTATGTGCAGTCGTCGCGCGGCGGCATGTTCCTGATCACGGCGGGGTGGGTGCTCGGGTTCGTTGGGTTCACCGGCGTCCAATCGGCGCTTGTGCACTCGTTGCGCGGTCAGGAACTGCTCGCGTTCACCAAGGGGCTGTGGTTCAACCTCGGCGCCATTCTCATCGTTCTATCGATCGATCCCCCATGGCGCCAGCTCTTAATGGTGATGCCGCTGTTCGGTCTCGCCTACGCAGCGCTCAATCTGACATTCCGGCATGTTGTGCTGCTGGCGCTGTGTACGATCGCCGTGTTTCTGGTCGGCCTGTCCGTGGTTGCGCCGGATGGTGCGCCGGGTGATGGGGTTCATGGCGTCACGCTCGTCACGTTCAGCGGTATGGTGTTGGGGATGCTGATCGTCACCCGCGAGATTACCGCGTTGCGCAGCGCGTATCTGGATCGTCACGATGCGCTGTCCGGCGTGGTGGCCAAGCTCGAACAACTGGCCATACGAGACGATCTGACCGGCGTTTTCAATCGGCGGCACATCCTCGATAGTCTGAAACGGCAGAAAGCGCTGGCCGATCGCGGACAGATCGATTTTGCGATCTGCTATTGCGACCTCGACCGGTTCAAAGCCATCAACGACCAACTCGGGCACGGATTCGGAGACGCGGTGCTGCGAGAGTTCGTGCAGGTCGCGCAGAGTGTGATGCGCAAAGGAGACGTGCTGGGCCGGTTCGGTGGCGAAGAGTTCATTCTGATGCTCGTTGGTGCGGACCACGACGAAGCCGTAGCGGTGGCCGAACGCCTCAGATCCCGCACGCGCCAGGTCATGACACCCGGTGTGGGTGATCACAGATTGACGGTATCGATCGGCGTTGCGGCCTATCACAACGAAGAGAACGTGGAAGACCTGCTCCGGCGCGCTGATACGGCGCTCTACGAAGCCAAACGGGCCGGTCGCAACAGCGTTTCGCTGTCTGAGTCGGGACAGCACGCCCAGGTATCTGCTTAGGATCTGCCTGGACTCTGCCAGCGGCGTCCGCGTTCAAAACTTGACGTAGTTCACGCGCTGCGCCGCCGCCCATTTCGCGTTTCCCGCGATTCTTTCAAGGCGTGATGCACATCCGCTTCGCCGGGCGCGCGCGAAGTTAGAGTTGGCCGGTCAAAAAGGGCAGAACGGAAACTGCTGCGTTGAACCGTCGCCGTTATTCTAGACAACCCATATCTCTCTCGGCTTTGGTGCACCCGCCAAACGGCCGATCGTGGCTGTGTACGATCCGAGACTTCTGCGAAGACGGCATGATGCTTACCGCCGCCTCGGGCGGCCGTGCGCTGGATTCGAGCGCAGAGCCGGGTTCGGAGATTGCCCTGCATTTTTCGGTGGCTACACCCGAAGGGCAGAAGCACTTCCGCACGCAGGCGACCGTAGCGCGGTGGCTCGAGTCCAAGAACGGCGTTGGCGTGCAGTTTCCGACGATGATGCCGCAGGATGCGTTCGATGCGCTGATGCAGTACTCGGTGGCTGCCGGTATGGCGGCACCGGGGGACACCGGGTCGGATGAGGACGGCCCGGCGGCCGCCCACGACACCGAAATTCCCGATCATCTGCTGCGTGACAATCGCCTGGACGCCAAGGTCGCCAAAGCGCTGCGCAACAAGCTGCGAGCGCTGGCCGAGAAGGCCACGACCAAGATCGTGGCTCGGTTTCTCGCCGATACGCGCGAGGACCTTTTGAGCCGCTCGCGCGATGCGGGCACGAACGCGATGCAGTCCATGTACTTTGAAGGGCTCAACCGGCTCGAGGACAGCTCGGACCAACTGCTGGACGACTTCCGGGCGGATATCGTGCGCCAGATCGACCACGTGTCGGATCTCAATGAGGTGCTCGAGCGCAAGCGCCGCCGGGAAACCTCCAGCAGCGGGCAGCTGGAATTGGTGGATACCGACCAGTTCGAAGAATGGTTGGCCATCGCCGAGATCATCTCCAAAACAGAAAACCGTTTCGCCGACGTTCTTCTGGATGTCCGGGCGCAGCTTGGACTGATTGCCAAGCCCTGGACCAACAAAGAAGTGGTTCCCGTCGGGCCGTCGGTGCTGGTGTGGGCGTTCAACGACGCGCTCAAACGGCTGGATCTGCGGCGTCAGGTCAAACAGGACATCTTCAACGGTTTCGAACGTACGCTCGCCCGGCTGTTGGGCAACGTCTATGCGGCGGTCAACAAGATTCTCGCCGACTCCGGTGCGTTCCCGTCCGTGGAAGACCTTCGGCATTCGCTGCAGGAAAGCATGGTGCGCCGATCCGCCAGCGGCGTGCGCGTGCAGCCGGAAGACTATCAGGAGATGGACACGGCGCTGCGCGAGACGACGATGGCGGCGGAGGGGGTGGGCACGCGTCCGCGCGTGGACCACAACCCGTTCTCGGAACCGGAGCGTCCGCGCGCTTTCGATACGGCCCGTAATATTCTGGACGTCAATCGTCAGACGCAGGAGCAACTGGGTGTTCCGATGCACGACATCGTTGCACCGCCGGATGCACCGGATACGGAGACGTACTCCAAAGACGAGATTCTGGACGCGCTGCGCGACATCGAACGACGTATGGGTGCGCAACGCGAGGACGGCAGCCTGCGCGACCTGCTTGCCGAATCACTGAAGTCGCGTTTTGGCGATAGCAAGGCGTTTACGGCCAGCGACTACGATGACCTGGGCGTAGTGGAAGGCCTCGTCTCGTCGATTCAGCAAGACGCGTTTCTAACGGATGGAATTCGTGGGTGGCTGCGGCGGCTGGAATACACGCTCAACAAGGTGGCAGCCCGCGAGCCCGACTTCCTGCGCCAGGACCCGGAAAATCCGCACGGCGTGATTCAGATGCTGAATCAGCTGGCCCGCCTGGGTAACGCGACGGACGTACGCCACGGGATCGACCGCGACGTCGGTCGGCAGGTGGACGATCTGTTGACGCGGGTGGTCGAGGAGTACGACACAAATCCCGACGTCATCGGCGAGGTGGTGGGCGAACTCAACCCGCTGGTCGACAAGCAGGCACGATCGTACCGTGCGAATGTGGAACGGACGGTGCGCGCGAGCGAAGGCCAGCAGAAGCTGGCACGTGCGCGTCGCGCGGTCGTACGTGCGGTGGAAGATCGGTTCGGTAATCGAGAGATTCCCGAAGTGTTGCTGGAACTGATCACGCCGGGATGGCGTAACCTGATGGTACACGCGCACCTGCGCGAAGGTGAAAACAGTAACGGGTGGCGGGATGCGCTGGGCGTGCTCGATCAGCTTGCTGGTCAGCTGAGCGGTGCGGTTACGAAGGACGCAGACGACTACGTCGACCCGGAACTGCTAATGTCCCGCGTGTCGGACGGCCTGGAGTCGATCTCCTTCGATCCCGCCAAACGGACGCCGCTAACGAGCCGACTCGAGAGCGCGCTGCGGGAGACCTCCGATGTAGGGCCAATGCGGCCGATGGCGGACGTCAAGGATATGCTCGGCCTCGACGGTGTGTTGCCCGAAGTTGAACCGTCGCCGTCGGCGATCGACGATACGGAAAAGGCATCGTGGGAGCGTGCGCTCGAACGGGCTCGCCGCATGCAGGTGGGCGAGTGGGTCGCCACGAGCGATCGGCAGAACCGCCCGGTTATCCTCACCATTGCGTTCGTTGGAGACGACCACGCGTCGTTCATTCTGGTAAATCGCAAGGGTGTGAAAGCGAGCGAGCTCACGTTGCAGGAAATGGCCGACGCGCTCTACAACGGCAATATCAAGGTTCTGGCGGACTACGATCTGCCGCTGACCGAGCGGGCTTCGCAGCGCATGCTCGAGAACATGCACAATCAGCTCGCGCACCAGGCCACGCACGACGACCTGACCCAGCTGTTGAACCGCAAGGAATTTGAACGGCTCGTCGACGAGGCGGTTGCCAAGGCACACACGAGCGACGAGCAGCATGCGCTCTACTACCTCGACCTCGACCAGTTCAAGATCGTCAACAATACGAGTGGTCACACGGCCGGCGATGCGTTGCTGAGGCAGGTGGCGGGTGCGCTCAATCAGTCGCTGGAAGGACGCGATGCTACCGTTGCCCGGCTCGGCGGCGACGAGTTCGGTGTTCTCGCGCGACGAATCCACACCGCTGCGGCCCGCGATCTCGCGAAAGAACTGCTGGCGGTGGTGCGCGCCGAGCGCTTCACCTGGGATGAGCGGGAATACACGCTGTCGACCAGTATGGGCCTGGTGTTCATCGATCAGGCGACGGAAAACGTCGATACGATCATGCACCACGCGGACGATGCCTGTTACGCCGCGAAGGATGCGGGGCGCAACCGGTGTCAGGAGTACGAGGTTGGCGACCGTGATCTGATGGCGCGGCATGGCGTGATGGAGTGGGTCACGGAGCTCGACAAAGCGCTTAAGGAAGACCGGCTGGTACTGAATTGTCAGCGTATCCAGCCGATCGGCGCGTCAGCCGATGACACCGATGCCCATTTCGAAATTCTGCTGACGATGATCGACCAGAATGGTCAGATCGTTCCGCCCGCAGAATTCATTATGGCGGCAGAGACCTACAACCGGATGACGGACATCGACCGCTGGGTCGTGCGCAACGTACTGCAGTGGATGGCCGAACACCGCGACTACCTCGATCACTTCAGCGGTTTTGCAATCAATGTATCGGGGCAGTCACTAACGGATGAGAATTTTGCCGACTTTGTGCTGGAACAGTTTGCCGAGACCCACGCGCCCACGAGCAAAGTGTGTTTTGAAGTTACGGAAACCGCGGCGATCGGCAGTCTCGACAATGCGATCGACTTCATGAACCGGATGAAGATCATCGGCTGTCAGTTCTCGCTCGACGACTTCGGCACGGGTATGTCGTCCTACTCCTACCTGCGCAACCTGCCGGTGGATTTCGTGAAAATTGACGGGGTGTTCGTGAAACACATCGACGAGAACCCGGGCGACTTTGCCGTAGTGCGTTCGATCAACGAGATCGGTCACTACATGGGCAAGAAAACGATCGCCGAGTTTGTCGAGAACGAAGCGATCGTCGGCAAGTTGAACGAGATCGGGGTCGATTATGCGCAGGGCTATCATATCCAGCGCCCGACGCCGCTCAATGAGTTCAGGCTCGTAAACTACGCCGCAGCGGTGGGTTCAGAGTAGCGTTGGGGTCAGAGCAAAGGGACAGATCAAAGACACCGAGTCATGACTCGGTGTCTTTGATCTGTCCCTTTGCTCTGACCCCATTAGCTTCCCGGCTCCATCAGGAATTCGATCAGCGCCTTTTGCGTGTGCAAGCGGTTGCCCGCCTCGTGCCACACGACCGAACGCGGGTCGTCGAGCACGGTGTCGTTCACTTCCTCGCCGCGGTGTGCCGGCAGACAGTGCATGAACAGTACGTCGTTCTTCGCCAGGTCCAGCAGCGCTTCGGTAACCTGATAGTTTTCGAATGCGCGCAACCGGCGCGCCTGCTCCGCTTCATGCCCCATCGACGACCAGACGTCGGTAACCACCAGATCCGCGTCCGCCACCGCGTCGTCGGCTGACGCCGCCAGGCTCGCGCGCGGCGCAGCGTCGAGCAGCGGGCGGTCGGGTTCGAATCCGGCGGGGCAGGCGATTCGCAGGTCAAAGTCCCAGAGGCTGGAGGCTTTGATGTACGAGTGGCACATGTTGTAGCCGTCGCCGATGAACGCCACCGTGCGACCGCTCACCGGGCCCCGGAGTTCCTGATAGGTTTGCATGTCGGCGAGCAGCTGACAGGGATGAAAGCGGCTCGTCATCGCGTTGATCACCGGCACCGATGCATAGCTGGCGAGTGTTTCGACGAGTCCGTGATCCGCCGCGCGAATGATGATCAGATCCACATATTCCGACAGCACCCTGGCCGTATCCTCGGGCGGTTCGCCGCGGCTGACGTGGGTATCCTGCGCCGTCAGGCAGATCAACTGTCCGCCCAGCTGGTATACGCCAGCCTCGAATCCGACACGCGTGCGCGTCGAGTTCTGCTGCAGAATTAGAGCAGCGGTCCGGCCGCGAAATACGTCAGACGCCGTGCCGCCGACGCGATGCGCCATCGCCCGTGTGACGACGTGCGCGAGTTCGTCCGCGGTGAAATCGGTGAGCGTCAGGAAGTCGCGTTTGTTTGTCGCCATTCCGCTAAAAACCGCTTGAGTACGGGTCAATGTTACGACGCAACCAACGTCGTCAACGTATCGACGATCTGGTCTGCCTCCGCGTCGGATAGCGTCAACGGCGGCAACAGTCGGACAACGCGTTCTGCCGTAACGTTGACGAGCAGTCCGGCGTCCAGCGCGCGGCTGACCAGTTCGGGACAGGGTTTGCGCATCTCTACCGCGAGCATCAAGCCTTTTCCGCGGATCCCAGCAACTTCGTTGTTTCCCCGCAGACGCTCATTCAGGCGCGAGAGCATTCGCTCGCCGAGCTCTGCCGCTCGTTCGATCAAGCCGTCCTCTGTCAGCGCGTCGAGCACCGCGTGCGCGGCCGCGCACGCGAGCGGATTGCCGCCGAATGTTGAGCCGTGGTTGCCGGGAACGAGCAGCTTGGCGGCGGGTCCACGTGCGAGGCAAGCGCCGATCGGGACGCCGTTGCCGAGTCCTTTGGCGGTGGTGACCACGTCGGGGATCGCCGAGGTGTGCTGGTACGCGAAAAATTTACCGGTACGCCCATTACCTGTCTGAACTTCGTCCAGCATCAGCAACCAGTCGTTCGCGTCACACAGGCGGCGTACGTTCTCCAGATAGTCCGGATCCGGAATCACGATGCCGCCTTCCCCCAGAACGGGTTCCATCAGCAGCGCCACCACATCGGTTTCGTTGTCTGCAATGCGCTCCAGTGCGCGCACGTCATTGTATGGCGCGCGGACGAATCCGGTGAGCAGGGGCTCGAAACCCGCGTGAACTTTGCGGTTACCCGTCGCGGTCAGCGTCGCCATCGTCCGGCCGTGGAAGCTGCCCTCCATTACGACGATGGTAGGCCGCTTGAAGCCGCGCTCGTTGCCTGCCTTGCGCGCAATTTTGATGGCGGCTTCATTCGCCTCAGCGCCCGAGTTGGCGAAGAACACGCGCTCCATGCCGGACAGAGCGCATAACCGCTCGGCGAGTTTCTCCTGCGCCGGAACCCGGTACAGGTTGGACGTGTGCAGCAGCGTGCCGGCTTGTGCCTCGAGTGCCGCGGTTACACGCGGGTGTGCGTGGCCCAATCCACACACGGCAAGGCCCGTGAGTGCATCCAGATAGCGCTTGCCCTCGGTATCGATCAGGTAAGGGCCCTCACCCCGTTCGAAAGCCACCGGCAGGCGACTGTAGGTTTCCATTACCGCCATCTGTATGAGTATCCGTGTGTCGGTTGCTCTTAATCTATCTGCTGCTACTGGTCTGGTATCGCGTTTCCGTTAGAGTGCGTGCGCCTCCCGTGGAGTTCGTGCGCCCAAACGAAAGCAGGCAGCGACGGCTGCCTGCACAAGACCGTTCAGAATAACGAAATTCAGGTAAGTCCGCAATCGGTGAGCGCGCGGGTGATGCGCGCCAGGCCGCGTTCCAGGTTTGCGCGGGTGGTTGCGAAATTCAGACGCGCATACCCGGGCAAGCCGAACTGGACGCCCTCCGAAAGGCCCACCCCCCAACGTTCCAGCTCTTTTGCGGGATTTTCAGTCCAGTCGGTCAAGTCGATCCAGGCGAGGTAGGTTCCCTCCAGCGGTGCGACCCGGGCGCCAAGCGCGTCACAGACAAGCGCGTAGTTGCCGCGCAGGTACTCCAGCAGCTGCGGCAGCCAATCGGTGTCATCCCGATAGCATGCCTCGGTAGCCGCGTACGACAGCGGACCGATCAGATGCACGAGCCCTTTGCGAGCGCGTTTGAATTCGCGGCGCAATTGCGCGTCCGGGATCACCGCGACGGCGCAGCCGATCCCGGGAATGTTGTACGTCTTGTTGGGCGAATGCAGCGTTACGGTATGGTGGGCGACGTCGTCCGAGCGGCACGCGATTGGCGTGTGGGACGCGCCCGGAGCGAGCAGCAGGTCGCAGTGGATCTCGTCGGAACAGATGACGATGTCGCGCTCCAGCGCAAAGGTGCCGATTGCATCGAGCTCGTCCGCGTCGAACACGCGCCCTGTGGGATTCTGCGGATTACACAACAGCAGCAGCCGGTCGTTTGCGGTCGCGGCATCCTCCAGCGCAGTCACCGGCCAACGCCACAGTCCGCCCGTTGCGCCGCGACTCGGATCTTCTCCCGGCGGGGTACCGTAGACCCGGTGTTCCTCGCGGTCGGTAAAACGAGCAACGTAGAGAAACGGGTGATACACGGGTGCGGGTACCAGAATCCCGTCGCCCGCGTTGCCGACCGCCATCGCGGTGAGATTGATCCCCGGCACCACGCCCGGAATCCACACCAGCCACTCGGGTGAAACGGACCAGCCGAACCGGCGCTCGGCCCATTCGCAATAAGCCTCCGTGAGCGACGGTGGCGTGTTGGTGTAGCCAAGAATCGGATGCTCAAGGCGCCGGCGCACGGCGTCGAGCACAAACGGTGGCGTTGCGAAGTCCATGTCGGCCACCCACAACGGCAGGATGTCGTCGCCGTAGCGTTCCCATTTGCTGCTGTGGGTGCCGTCGCGTGCAATGGTTGTGTCGAAATCGGTCATTGCACGTTCATCGCTTTTTCATCCTATCGGGTTTTCGGAGTTCAGGTACAATTGGCAGTTAACGAGTATCAGTGGTGAGGACAGCTTCAGATGTCGCAAGCAGCCAATTCTGTGGCGGACGCAATCCGAGATCAAATTGCGGAAAATCCGATCATCGTGTACATGAAAGGTACGCCCCAGGCACCTCAATGCGGCTTTTCGGCCCAAACCGTGCAGTGCCTGGTTCAGTGCGGCCAGCGGTTCGCGTACGTCGACGTGCTCGCGAATCCGGACATTCGCGCAACGCTGCCCGGCATCGCGGACTGGCCGACCTTTCCTCAGTTGTATGTCGACGGCGAACTCGTCGGCGGCTGTGACATCGTTACGGAGATGTTCGAATCCGGCGAGCTGAAAGATCTGATCGACGCGGCGGCGTCCGCGCCGGAGTAACCCTCCCGGCTACTACGCCCCGGACGCCCCCGACGGATCCGTTGTGTCGTCGGCGGGCCAGGGCCACAGATTGACCACGTAACAGAACAGGTGCGCTGCGCGTTCGGCGTCGTACGCCGCGCGGTGCGCCTGTTCCTGCGCGAACGGAATGCCGGCGCGTTGGCAGGCCTCCGACAACACGGTATGACCGCATGCGACCGCGGCGAGCGCTGCGGTGTCGATCGTTGTGAACGGGTGAAACGGATTGCGCTTGGCGTCGACCCGGGCTGCAGCGGCGTGCAGGAACCCGTGGTCAAACGATGCGTTGTGGGCTACCAGCACCGCACGGTGACACCCTGCCTCCCGCACCGCGCGGCGCACCACGCGGAACAAATCCTGCAGTGCCTGGGCTTCAGGCAACGCGTTGCGCGTGGGATCGTTCGGGTCAATACCGGTAAACGCCAGCGACGCTGAATCAACGGATGACCCTGCAAACGGCTGTACGGCGAACGCGGTCGTGTCGTTAACGATCAGCACGTCCGCATCGAAGCGCAGCGTGACGGCGGCGATCTCCAGAATGGGATTGCGCTGAGCATCGAAGCCGCCGGTTTCGATGTCCACCACCACCGGAAGGAACCCGCGGAAGCGTTCGGCCATCTCCATTCGGTCACGATAGCACAGACGTCCTGCAGCGAGGTCGCGACCGGCATGCGTTCGTCGCGCCAGGACCTGGCGGGTCCATTCGCATTCTCTTACCATCAGCGCCCCGCAACCGAGTGCTTGAGATGTCCACGAACCACGATAGCGATTTCCGGCCCAGCAAGATTGTGCTCGCGTACTCCGGCGGGCTGGACACGTCGATGATTCTTCGCTGGCTGCAGGAAGAATACGCCGCGGAAGTCGTCACCTTCACGGCCGATCTAGGGCAGGGTGGGGAGGTCGAACCGGCGCGTGCGAAAGCTCAGTCGATGGGCGTACGCGACATTCACATCGAAGACCTGCGCGAAGAGTTTGTGCGCGACTATGTGTTTCCGATGTTCCGCGCCAACACGCTGTACGAAGGCACCTATCTTCTCGGTACGAGCATTGCGCGTCCGCTGATCACGAAACGCTGTGTCGAAATTGCCCAGGACTCGGGCGCTCAGGCGATTGCGCACGGGGCCACCGGCAAGGGCAACGATCAGGTGCGTTACGAGCTGGGCGCGTATGCGCTCGACCCCGACATTCGGGTGATCGCGCCGTGGCGCGATTGGAACCTGAACAGCCGGGAGGCGCTGATGGACTTCTGCGAGAAGCATCAGATACCCGTGGACTTCAGCCGGGGCGATGAATCCCCGTACTCCATGGACGCCAATCTGCTGCACATCTCGTACGAGGGCGGCGAGCTGGAAGATCCGTGGCAAGCACCCAATGAGGCGATGTGGCGTTGGACGGTCGCACCCCAGGACGCGCCGGATCAACCACAGGAGATCGTGCTCACGTTCGCCCGCGGTGATCTGGTTGCCATCGACGGTACGTCGGTGACGCCGGGCGAAGCGCTCACCGAATTGAATCGTCTCGGCGGCGCCCACGGTATCGGCCGGGCGGACATCGTCGAGAACCGGTATGTGGGCATGAAGTCCCGCGGCTGCTATGAAACCCCCGGGGGCACCATTCTGTTGGCGGCGCATCGGGCGATCGAGTCGATCACGCTCGATCGGGAAGTTACCCATCTCAAAGACGAGCTCATGCCTCGCTATGCGACGCTGATCTATAACGGATACTGGTTCGCGCCGGAACGCATCGCGATGCAGGCGCTGATCGACCAGACTCAGGAACCCGTAAATGGCGAAGTACGGCTCACGCTCTACAAAGGCTCAGTGGCTGTGGTAGGCCGACGGTCGGTCGACGACAGTCTGTACGATGCGAACGTGGTCACATTTGAAGATGATGCGGGTGCGTATGATCAGGCCGATGCGACGGGTTTCATTCGGCTGAACGCTTTGCGGCTGAAACTAGGGGCGAAACGCGGACGCAAGTATACGTAGCTGGGACATGGAGCGTTTGGGATGGGACACTATCAGGTGCTGTTCAGCGGCGCGCTGGTTGATGGCGTCGACCCGAAATCGGTGCGCGCAAAGGTTCAGTCGGAACTCGGCCTCGACGAGCGAAAACTCAAGCAGTTTTTCTCCGGGCGAACGGTCGTAGTACGTAGCCGTCTGAGCGAACATGCGGCGGCCACGTTCTGTGATCGCATGCGTGCACTGGGCGCAATCACCCGCGTGAAGAATCTCGAACCCAAAGTCGAAGACAAGTATTACCGTGCCGAGGCCAATCGCGCCGATCATACGTTGAAGGACATTACGGCGGCGTTTACCACCTGCCCGAGTTGTGGCCATCTGCAACTCGACTTGTCACACTGCAACAAATGTGGCGCCAACATCGAACTCATCGAGAGCAAACGCGCGCGCGAAGACGAACTGATCGGCCGCAAGGTCGATCGTCTGCGCGACAGCCCGCCGAAATCCGCGGGCCCGACGCTCGCACAACGTATAGCGCGTCAGTCGGAGCAACCGGCTCCGGGCCCCAAGCCGAATCGCTCGAATGTGCCGCCTGCAGCGATTCGGGCGCCGAGCAGCGACCGACCGGCGAGGCGCGGCTTGCGCAGCTGGCTGAAGCGGTCGGGCTGAGCGTCGCGTACGCACGCCTGTCGCGCCGGAACTCGCCGGCGTGACGACGATCGGGGTTTTCGATTCGGGGATGGGCGGCCTGACCGTACTCCGAGCCCTGCGTGAACAACTTCCGAACGAACAATTCGTGTATCTCGGGGACACCGCGCGGCTTCCCTACGGCACCAAGGATCCTGAGACGGTACGCCGCTATGCGTTACAGGCGGCGCGCGCGTTGGTGGAACGTGGTGGCGTGGAACTGCTGGTGATTGCCTGCAATACCGCGTCGTCCGTTGCGCTGGACGTGCTTGCGCGGGCGTTCGACCCCCTGCCGGTGTTCGGTGTCGTTGAACCGGGGGCCGCGGCGGCGGCCGTCCATGCGACCCCGCGTGCAGGCCGGGTGCTGGTGCTCGCGACGGAAGGCACCGTGTCCAATGGCGCATATGTCCGGGCCCTGCTGCGCCATGACGCTCGGCTGCGGGTCTGGTCGGTGCCCTGTCAGGTACTGGTCGCACTCGCGGAAGAAGGCATTGTCGACGAGGCGTTGGCGCGCCGGGTGCTCGATCACTACGTCGGCCGGTTTACCAGCGCGAAGAAAGCGGTAGACAGCGTGCTGCTGGGTTGCACGCACTTTCCGGTATTCCGGCACACGCTCGCTGACATGTTCGGCGCAGCCACGGCGATCGTTGACAGCGCAGACACGACCGCGGCCGTTGTGGCGCGACACCTTCACCCTAACGCTCGGGATACGCCGCGCGCGGTTACCCCGGATATGTCGACGCCGTTGCGTGACGCCGACCGCGACACGCTGTTCATGGTTACGGATGGTGTGGAGCGTTTTCGCCGGGTTGCGCCGGTGTTTTTCGGTGCAGGCGTGCAGGCGGTGGAGTCCGTCAACCTGTAGATCGCGTGCCGCGATCCGCGGTCATTCCGGCTCCGTCTTCGCAGCGTATTCGCACAGGTCCTCGATCACGCAGGCACCGCAACGTGGTTTACGCGCCACGCAGGTGTACCGCCCGTGCAGGATCAGCCAGTGGTGCGCGTCGTTGAGGTATTCCGGCGGAGTCCAGCGCGTGAGCCTATCTTCCACCTCGCGCACGTTCTTGCCTTTGGCGAGCCGTGTACGGTTGGCCACCCGGAAAATGTGGGTATCGACTGCGATCGTCGGATGGCCGAAGGCCGTATTCAGGACGACGTTCGCGGTTTTGCGGCCCACACCGGGCAGCGCTTCCAGCGCTTCGCGGTTCTCAGGTACCCGGCCGTCGTAGTCGCGCAGCAGGATGCGCGCCATCTCCACAACGTTCTTTGCCTTGGTGTTGAACAGGCCAATGTGGCGGATGTGCTTCTTGAGACCCGTTACTCCCAACCGAACGATCGCCTCCGGCGTGTTCGCCACCGGGAACAGCGTGTCCGTTGCTTTGTTCACGGAGACATCCGTAGCCTGGGCCGAAAGGATGACGGCGACCAGCAGCTCGAACGGCGAGTCGAAACGCAGCTCCGTCGTCGGGTCGGGGTTGTGCGCCTTAAGCCTCGCGAAAATTTCACTGCGCTTGGTTCGGTTCATAGCGAGCTCTGATGTGATTTGCGCGCCGTACGGAGGCGCCACGCGTTGACGGTCGCGAGCAGCACGGCTGCAGCGATGAACGCGCCGGGCGCACTCTGCCACAGGGGTATATGCCACGAACCCGGCTCCACAACCCAGTGGGCTGCGGCGGGGCCGAACAGCTGATCCATGCCGCGGAACAGTCCGCCGGTGGCCAGTAATTCGCGGACCGCACCCAGTGCCAGCAACGCCGCCGCGAAACCGGTTGCTGTGCCGGCGGCGTCCAGCAGTGCCGGCCAGGGCGCATGATGCTGTGCGAACGACTCCAGGCGCCCGAGGATCATGCAGTTGGTTACGATGATCTGCACGAACAGCGCAACTTTTATGTAGAGCTGAAACGCAAAGGCTTCGAGGGTGATTACAGACAGCGTGGTGCTCGTGGCAACAATCAGCACGAACAGCGGCAGACGCAGATGCGCGGCGATCCAGCGACGGCCGACGCTTACCGCGAGCTGGCTCGACAACAGTACGAAGGCCGTCGCTCCGGCCAGACCCAGCGCATTCACGACCGAGCTGCTCACGGCGAGCAACGGACACAGACCGAGCATCTGTACCCAAACCGGATTACGCGTCCACGCCGCATCGGTGAAAAGGTCAGACATCGCAGGGCGCCTCGTCGACCTGCAACGGCACCGCGCGCAGACGCTCGAGCGCGCGGGTAATCGCTCGGGCCGTGATCGTTGCGCCGGTGGTGGCCTGCACGTAGCTCGGATCGTCCGGTGCGTGCAGCGCCAGTTGCCGCCAGTGTGCGTCCTCGATGAAGTCGCCTATACCAGGCGTCTCTACGTGCACGGCAACCTGCCAGCTGGTTAGAACGTTGCGGTCGCCGCGGCGCGCCGCGGCGGCGACCAGGTCGATCGCGCCGGCGTAGCCGCGTTCGCGTGTCCGCAATAGCGTGTAACCGTCGCACAGCGGCCACTGATCGTGCCGCCACTGCCCGTGCAGTGGTCGGCCATCGGCCAGTTGCCGTGCAATCGCATTGGCCGCCTCTGCCCGGTTGCTGTCGATGCGCTCCCGCGTCAGCGCGTTTGCACCGGCGAGAAGACCGGCGCACGCAATGCCGCATAGCAGGAAGCCGGCCAGAGTTCTGATCGTGCGTGTCGGTTCAGCGTTCGTCATTCGTCGTGCGCCGGGTGCAGGCGGAGGGATTCCCAACGATCCCACCAAGGGGTGGCGGCATTGGCGAAGAGCACTGCAAACGCGAAACCGTCGGGGTAAGCGCCGAACGAGCGGATAGCCCACACCAGGACACCGATCACGAGTCCGTACTGCCATTGATGTGCCGGTCGCCGGGGGTGGGTGACCGGGTCCGTTGCGACGAAGAACACCGCGAGCATCGTGCCACCGGTCAAGAGGTGGAACGCCGGCGAGCCCAGACTCGCCGAGCCGCCGTTGCCGTATCCGGCGGCGGCGCTGATGGCAAGGCCGGCCAGTACGCCGCAGACGACGCGCCAACTGGCCAGTCGCTGCCACACCAGATACGCACCACCAAGCGCAAATGCCGCGTTTATCCACTCCCAGCCGAGGCCGCCAAGGAGTCCAAAGCCGTTGTCGGCGCGCCAGACCTCCGCGATCGTGGCGCCGTTTCGATGGGCAAATGTGTCGAGCGGCGTAGCGCCGGAAACCCCGTCCAGTGCGGGCCAACCGGCGAGATCCGCCGGCGAGGCCATCAGCAGCATTGCGTAGCCCACCATGGCCGGATTGAAGGGATTGTGGCCGAGGCCGCCGAACGCGTGTTTGCCGAGGACCAGCGCCGCCGCGACGGCAAACGCGAGTCCTGCGTAGGACACCGAGGGCCCGGCCGCAAGTGCGATCAACGACGCGGTCACCACGGCGCTGCCGTCTATGACCTGACGCGTACGTCCCCGCAGGGCGAGGCACAAAGTCTCGATCACGAGCGCGAAAGCGATCGCACTGGCGAGCTTCAACAGCACGGCGATGCCGAACCACCAGGTCATTGCTAGTACGCCGGGCACGAGAGCTGCGGCGACGCGGTACATGATCGCCGGCGTCGTTGGCGCAGAACGGGCCAGCGTTCCCGCCGATGGAGTCTGGGGCAAACCGGCGATCATGGCGCGTCCCACTCGCGCGTACCGCGGCGCAAACGCGCCTGCCGACGCTCGTGCCGGAGTGCATCCGTTGTTTCCGCGCGTGCCGTGCGTGCGGCCACCCGGACGCTTGCGTGGTGCTGGGCGCTCTCCCGCCGGCGTTCTTCCGCGAGCAACTGTTTTGCGTCGCGGAACGCGGTCACGAGTTCCAGGCGCGACGGGCACACGGCGTTGCAGACACCGCACTCGATGCAACGGTCGATGTCGAGCGTTTGCACCCGGGCACCCACCCGGTGCGTTGGGAGCCGCGATGCGTCCCACAGTGCGTCCGGCAGCAAAGCTTCGGGGCAGGCAAGCGCGCACCGGCCGCAGCGTATGCAGGCGTCTGCAGACTGTGGCGCGGCCGTGTGCACGCCGAGCGTCGTTTTCACGACGGCACCGTCGTTGCGGCACCGCTGGCCGCTGAGCAGACCGCCGATACGCACTTCGGCTGCATCGTCGAGCACTTGCGTCGGCGTGCCGATTGCTGCGCACACGACGGTGCCGTTCACATCGAGCCAGCGATGTGTGAGCGGCAGCCCGAGGTCCGCCGCTTCATGTAGCGCGAACAGCGTGGACACGTTGCTGACAACGTAGCCCGCATCCGTTGGATAGCTGTGGCCCGGTATGTGCACACCGAACAATGCGGTAAGCAGGCGTCGCTCTTCGCCGCTGGGGTAGGGGTCGATGGGTACGGCGCGCACGTCGACGGATGCGTCGTTCACGTCGGGCACGGGGTGTTCGGCGCTATGCGCGAGTACGATGCGGCGTGCACCGGTGGCGCGTGCGGCCAACAGCGCGCCGCGCACAATGCCGTCGATCTGTGTCCGGAGCAGGTGCCGGTCTGCGCTCATCCCGGGTTCGCACGCGACGCCATTTGCCACCAGCGTGTGGACGTGCTTGGCGGCCGCGTCCTGGAATTTGCGGTGCGTTGGATACCCTCCGCCGCCCAGGCCCACTAGACCGGCTTCCAGGCAACGGCCGCGGATATCGGCGGCAGCCGCAGCCGCGGGCAATGCGCGCATTACCGGCGTGCGTTCGACGGAGTCCGCGCGAATCGACATCTGCATGTCGTCGCTTCTGAAGGTCAGCATGACTCGTCCGCTGCACGGCGCGTGGACGGGTACGCCGTGGAGGTCGCGGTAGAGCAGCGCGCCGTAGTGCACGGCAGCACCATCGGCGACGTGACTCGCGCCGGCGGGTACCGCGAAGCGATAGTCGATCGCGTCAGCCATCGTCACTCGCGTACGGCACACGCCGCGGCCGCATGGCAATGCAGTTTACGGGGCACACCGGAATACAGAGTTCGCAGCCGGTGCACTCAGGTTGCAGCACCGTGTGCATGTGTTTGGGTGCGCCGATGATGGCGTCGACCGGGCAGGCGGGGGTGCACAAAAAGCAGCCGATGCACGCCTGCTCGTCAATGTGGGCCTCGGCCTCCGCGGCCGGTTCACGCCGCGGGTCGCTCGCGCGTCCGAGGGTTTCTGCAATACGGATCGCGACCGATTCGCCGCCAGGCGCGCACAGATTGACGGCGGCTTCGTTGCGCACGAGCGCGCGCGCGTAGGGACGGCAGCCGGGATAGCCACACTGGGCGCACTGTGTCTGCGGCAGGAGCGCGTTCACCGCCTCGATCACCGGCTCGGTGTCTGCTGGGTAGCGTCGGTGCATCCATGTCAGCACAGCACCGGCGCACGCGACGATCAGCGCGATCAGCGTAACGGCGGCAATCACGAGGACACGATGCCGGTGAACCCGGACAACGCCAGCGCCATGATGCCGGCCGTCAACAGGAGCACGGGCAAGCCCGCGAACGGGGCCGGCACGTCGGCGCTTTCGAGCCGTTGTCGCAGCGCGGCAAACAGGGTCACGACCAGCGCGAAGCCGCCGGCCGCACCGATCGCAAACGCGACCGTCTGAACGAGCGTGTAGTCGTTGGCAACTACGAGCAGCGTCAACGCGAGTACCGCGCAGTTGGTTGTAATCAGCGGCAGATAGATGCCCAGCACCTGATGCAGCAGCGGGCTGGTATGGCGCAGGTACAGTTCCGTCGCCTGAACGGTCGTTGCGATCACAACGATGAACACGAGAATGCGCAGGTATTCCAGACCCAACGGTGCGAGCAGCAGGCGTTCTATCGCAAAGCACAACACCGCCGAGAAGGTCAGTACGAACGCGGTCGCGAGTGCCATCGCCCAGGCGCTACGCGGCGACCCGGTCGTGCCGAAGAACGGACACAGCCCCAGAAACTGCACCAGCACGAAGTTGTTCACGACCAGGGCGCTCAGCACGATGGCGATGAGGTCGGACATCGGATCGACCGTCAGCGTACGTCCATGCCGGGTTCGGCACCCGAATCGGGCGCAAGCAGAAACACGTCGGAGCCTCCGGGTCCGGCGGCCAGCACCATGCCCTCGGACACACCGAAGCGCATCTTGCGCGGCTCGAGATTGGCAACCACAACCGTCAATCGGCCCACCAGCGTTGCCGGGTCGTACGCGTCACGGATACCCGACAGCACCTGCCGTTGGCTGTCGCCGACGTCGAGCGTCAGTCGCAGCAGCTTGTCGGCGCCCTCCACCACCTCGGCGGCAACGATCCGCGCTACTTTGAGTTGAACCTGCGCGAAGGTGTCGATGTCGATGAACGCCGCAGGTTCATCGCCGCCGCCAGACGACGCACCGGACACCGAGGCCGTGTCCTGCTCGCCTGCAGCGCTCGCCTCGAACCGCGCGCGTTCGGTTTCGATCATCGCGTCGAGCGCTTTGCGTTCCATACGCGTGACCAGAGGTTCGAACGCGTTGATCCGGTGTTCCGCCAGCGGGGTCTGCGCGTCGTGCCACTGCAGCGGATCCAGGTTCATGAAGGTTTCGACCCGCGTGGCGGTGGCCGGCAGGATCGGCTTCAGGTACACGATCAGGGTGCGGAACAGGTTCAGCCCGAGGCTGCACACCTGGTGCACCTGATCGTGTGCGTCGGGGTCCTTGATGCGCGCCCAGGGCTCGTTGGCGGCGATGTACTGATTAGCGGCGTCGGCAAGTGCGGTGATCGCGCGAACGGCGCGGCCGAACTGGTCGGTTTCGTAGTACCCGGCAATCTCCTCGGCGGCGTCCGCGAACCGATTCCACAGGTCGGGGTCGTGCAGTGCCGAGTGCAGCGTCGAATCGAAGCGCTTCACAACGAAACCGGCACAGCGACTGGCAATGTTGACCACCTTGCCGACCAGGTCGCTGTTCACCCGCTGCACGAAGTCGTCCAGGTTGATGTCGATGTCGTCCACGGTTCCGTTGCTTTTGGCCGCGTAGTAGTAACGCAGGTACTCGGGGTTCAGATGCTCGAGGTAGGTCGAGGCGTTCACGAACGTTCCGCGGGATTTCGACATCTTGGTTCCGTCGACGGTCACGAATCCATGCGTGTGGATCCGCGTCGGCTTGCGGTAGCCGGCGCCTTCGAGCACCGCGGGCCAGAAGAGCGCGTGGAAGTTCACGATGTCCTTGCCGATAAAGTGGTGCACTTCAGTTTCGGCGTTGGGTTGCCAGAACATGTCGAACGTCACGTCGTTGCGCGCTGCCGCCAGGTTTTTCAGGCTCGCCATGTAGCCGATCGGTGCATCCATCCAGACGTAGAAGTACTTGTCCGAGGTTCCGGGAATCAGGAAACCGAAATAGGGGGCATCGCGCGAGATGTCCCACGGCTTGAGACCGGAATCCAGCCATTCGGCGAGCTTGTTGGCGACTTCCGGTTGCACGGCACCGCTCGTGGTCCAGGCTTTCAGCATGTCGGAGAATTGGGGCAGGTCGAAGAAGTAGTGCTCACTCGAACGCAGTACCGGCGCTGCGCCGGTCAGCACGGATCGGGGTTCGCCCAGGTCGACCGCGTCGTACGTTGCGCCGCACTGCTCGCAGTTGTCGCCGTACTGATCCGGTTCGCCGCAGTTCGGGCAGGTGCCGACCACGTAGCGATCGGCCAGAAATTGCTGTCGCTCGGGGTCGTACAGCTGCTCGACGCTGCGGGTGAAGATCAGCCCCTTCTTGTCGAGCTGTCCGTAGATATACTCTGCAAGCTTCTGATTTTCAGGGGAATGTGTTGAGTGATAATTGTCATGCTCGACAAAGAACCCCTCGAACTCGTGCACGTGTTGGGTACGGATCCGCTCGACCAGTTCCTCCGGGGCCACGTTGGCCTGCTCCGCGCTTAACATGGTTGCGGTGCCGTGCGTGTCGTCGGCGCACACATAGATGCACTGATGGCCGCGCATCTTCTGAAAGCGTACCCAGATGTCGGTCTGGATGTGTTCGAACAGGTGGCCGAGGTGGATCGCACCGTTGGCGTTGGGCAGTGCGCTCGTAACGAGGATGCGGCGTGACATGAACGGTTGAATCGCGTTGTCGAAGTCGCGCGACTATACAATAACGGATTGGCTTCTGCGGAGGCGTGTCTCGGTCGCGGGCGATGCGCTTCGCTTTGCATACCCTATAATGCGCGCCGGCTCGATTTCGCCGGAGGCGCGGCGCGATGAAAATTGCAGAGTTCGTAGATCCGTACGCAGGCCGCACGTGGGCAGAACTCGGTGTGCGCATTCTCACCAGCGGTACGCGCGTGGGCGTGACCCTCGGTTACCCCGTTTCGGGCGGGGTCGATGTGCTTGCGTCGGCGCTGCGGGAATTTCTCGGAACGCGAGATCTAGAGCTCGACGTCACGTTCGCCCCGCCGCGCAAACGCGCCCTCGGATCGGTTGGCGAGGTGATTGCCGTTGCATCGGGCAAAGGCGGTGTCGGTAAATCGACCACGGCCGCCAATCTGGCGCTTGCGCTGGACCGCGAGGGTGCGAAGGTCGGTGTGCTCGATGCAGACATCTACGGTCCGAGCCTCGGCATGATGTTCGGCATTGCCGAGGGCGTGCGCCCGGAGGTCCGCGACGGCCAGTTCGTGCCGATCAAGGCGCACGGTGTGAAAGTGATTTCGATGAGTATGCTTGTCGACGAACGCACGCCGATGGTATGGCGCGGCCCGATGGCTTCCGGGGCACTGCAGCAGTTGCTCAAGCAGACTCGATGGGACGACGTTGACTACCTGATTGTGGACATGCCGCCGGGTACCGGTGACATTCAGCTCACGCTGGCGCAGCAGGTGGCGGTCTCCGGCGCGGTGATCGTCACCACACCGCAGGACATCGCGCTGCTCGATGCGCGCAAAGGCATCGAGATGTTCGCGAAAGTCGACATCCCAACGCTCGGCGTCGTGGAGAACATGAGTTTTCACGAATGCAGCGAGTGCGGGCACCGGCAGGCACTGTTCGGGTCCGGAGGCGGATCTCGGGTGGCTGACGAATTCGGCGTACCATTGCTCGCGCAACTGCCGCTGGATCCCAAAATCGGGGAGGACACGGACCGCGGCGTACCGCCGGTAGCCGCCGATCCGGACGGCGGCGTTGCGGCCATCTACCGGGACGCCGCGCGGCAGATCGCCGCCCGGGTCTGGCAATCGGCGTCGGAAGCGCCGTCGATCGCGATGGAAGATTGAGGTGCTCAACAACCGGCCGATAGCGGCCCGTCGGATGTTGTCATGACGATTAAATCGGATCACTGGATACGGCGGCGTGCCCGTGACGGCATGATCGAACCGTTTGAACCGGGCCAGATCCGCGAGCTGAACGCGCAGCGGGTCATCTCGTACGGAACGTCGAGCTATGGCTACGATGTGCGTTGCGGCACCGACTTCAAGGTATTCACCAACATCCACTCCACAATCGTCGACCCGAAAGCGTTCGACGAGCGGAGCTTTGTGGATGTGCGCGGTGATACCTGTGTGATACCACCCAATGCGTTCGCGCTGGCGAGTACGGTCGAGTACTTCCGCATCCCGCGGGACGTGTTGACGATCTGCGTCGGCAAGTCCACCTACGCGCGCTGCGGCATCATCGTAAACGTCACGCCGCTGGAGCCCGAATGGGAAGGGCACGTAACGCTGGAGTTTTCCAACACCACCAACCTGCCGGCCAAGATCTACGCGAACGAAGGCGTTGCGCAGATGCTGTTCTTTCAGTCGGACGAAGTCTGCGAAACCTCGTACAAGGATCGCGGCGGCAAGTACCAGGGTCAGCGCGGGGTGACGCTACCGAAAGCGTAGCTGCTTACTAAGGGGCTAACGGGCTCGGTAGCGCAATCGGCGTGTCTCAGCCCGCGACGATGCACGCGCCGTCCTCGGGCGTATCGGCTGGCACGATCTCACCGATTGGTATCGCCGGTTGGCCTGCGCGTTCAAGCGCCGAGAGCGCGGTGTCCGCGGCAGATTCGGGCACACAGATCACGAATCCGATTCCGCAGTTGAACGTGGTGAGCATCTCGCGCTCGGTTACATTGCCTGCCTGCTGCAGCCATGCGAAAACGGCCGGGCGCTGCCATGTGTCCAGATCGACCCGAGCCGCCAGGCCGCCGTCCCGGAACATGCGCGGCAGATTCTCGTAGAACCCGCCGCCGGTGACATGCGCCATCGCGTGCACGTCGATGCCGGTCTCGAGCAGTGCGAGGACCGGGCGCACATAGATCCGTGTGGGCGCGAGCAGCGCGCCGATCAGCTCGGATTGTGCCGGGTCGATCGCCTGCCGCTCGATGATGTGGCGGATCAGCGAATAGCCGTTGGAATGGGGTCCGGAGCTGGGCAGGCCGATCAACCGATCGCCGAGCGCGATCCGTGAGCCGTCGATGATGCGTTCGTGGTCGACGACGCCGACGCAGAATCCTGCCAGGTCGTAGTCGCCCGCATCATAGAAACCCGGCATCTCGGCGGTTTCGCCACCGGCCAGCGAACAGTTGGCCAGCTCGCAGCCGCGCGCAATGCCGGCGATCACGGATTCGGCCACGTCCACGTCGAGTCGTCCGGTGGCGTAGTAGTCCAGAAACAGAAACGGCTCGGCGCCGACAACCAGCACGTCGTTGACGCACATCGCGACCAGGTCCTGACCGACGCCGTCGTGGCGACCCGTGTCGATGGCGAGCTTCAGTTTCGTGCCGACGCCGTCGGTGCCGCTGACCAGTACCGGGTCGGAGTAGCCGGACGGCAACCGGGTCAACGCCGCGAAGCCACCGAGGCCGCTCAGCATCTCGCTGCGGTGGGTGGCTCTGCACGCTGCGCCGATACGACGGACGAGTTCGTTGCCCTTTTCTATGTCGACGCCCGCATCACGGTACGAGGTGTTTCCGCTCAAGCCTGTTCCCCCTGGTTCGGCGCGCAGTCTACCACTGCACCATTCGAATTCCGGTACACTTGCGCGCAATCTGAAACGGACTCCCCCGTGAATCGCGTGTCTTTCTCCAGTCCGCTGGTTCGATCCGTACTGACCGCGGCGGTCATCGGTATCTGCAGCGTTGCCGCGCATGCAGCGGTTCCGCCCTGGCTCTATCGGGTAGATGTTCCGGTCGAGTCGCAGGCGGCCGCCGAGCGGGGTGATGCCTCCCGGGTCGCGATTGCGGAGCTTCTGACGCGGTTAACGGGCGCGACCCGGTGGCCCGGTAATCCGACCATCGGTGATGCGTTGCGGGCGCCGGAACGCTATTACTCCGGGTATACATACGCCACGCGTGGCGACCGGCTGTGGCTGCAGTTCGACTTCGACCCGAGAGCGGTAACCGGGCTTGTCCGGCGGTCGGGCGTCGACGTCTGGCCGGTAAACCGGCCGGTACTGGTGGCGTGGATCGCGGATCCGGAGTCGAACGTGCTCGCGCGACTCGATCGGGAAGGTTCCGCCATCGATTTCGTGTGGCGGGCGAGACAACGCGGGGTGCCGGTTCAATTGCCGCTAATGGATGTGGAAGATCAGCAACTCGTGGATGCGGACGACGTGCGCAACGCCCGTCTGCGCACGCTCGATCGGGCGTCGCAACGCTATGGTGCAGACGGCTTGCTCATTGGAGCGCTTTCGGACAGCGGTGGCGGCGTAAAGCTGGACGCCCAGTTGCGCTGGGATGGCCTGGTTCGCCGCTTCAGCCGTACGGCCGATAGCGGCGATGAGGTTTTCGAAGCGTTGAGCGCCTGGGCGGCCGATGCGCTGCTGGAACGCCAGGCGGTCGCGGCCACCAGCGGAGAATTGATGTCACTCGCGGTCCGTAACGTAGCGACGCCGGGTGCGTACGCCGCATTGCTGCGCTACTTGCAGGCCAACCAACTCGTGCGCGCGGTGCACGTGACCCGTGTGCGCGAGGGTGTTGTGGAACTCACGCTCGCGGTGACCGCGTCGGAGGAGAGCATGGTGGCGCTGTTCCGCCGCGACGGGCGGCTCGCGGACGCCTCGGAGGTGCCGGATGCGATCCTCTCCGCGGTACGCGAGATGGTCTGGCGCGACGGCTGATCATGGGATTCGCGTGGATTCCCAACGCGATTACGGTTCTACGTATCGTGCTGGTTGTGCCGGTAGCGATCTGGCTCTGGCGCGGCGACTACGCCGGCGCGCTGGTGTTGACGTTCATTGCCGGCGTGTCTGACGCGCTGGATGGCTGGCTCGCGCGCCGCATGAACTGGACCAGCCAGTTCGGCGCCGGGCTCGATCCGGTGGCAGACAAGCTGCTGGTTGCCGCGATGTTCGTCGTGTTCACACTGCAGGGCCACATTCCGTTGTGGGTCGCCGTGATTGTACTTTGCCGTGACGCGCTGATTCTGGCGGGCGCAGGCGCGTACCGGCTGCTGTTCGAGCCGATCGAATTTGCACCCACGTTTGTGAGCAAAGCCAACACCGCGATGCAGATCGTCACGTTGCTGTTGTTGCTCGTTGCGCTCTGTGATTTTGGCCGCGTGAGTTCGATTGTTGGGGGCTGGGTGGATCCCAATCTGTTTGTGGCGCTCGCGGTGCTCGGCCTCGTTTCCGGCGCAGACTACGTCAAAGCCTGGAGCGGTAAGGCCTGGGCGCACGGTAAGGCACGGCGGAACCGCGGATGACGCGCTCTGAGCCCCCGGATCAAATGGCGCTGTCGTTTCCGGCACGTCACGCGGCCACGTTCGAGACGTTCGCGGTGGGGCGTAACGCGGAGCTGGTTGCGCTGTTGCAGGCAGCGCCCGGACCGGGTACGCCACCGGCGGTGTGGCTTACGGGCGATGCCGGTGTCGGCAAATCCCACCTGCTGAGCGCGAGCGTCGCGCACACCACCGAGGCTGGCGCAGATGCGGCGTATCTGCCGCTGGACCTGTTGAGTGATCCCGAGGTGCTTGTGGGTCTCGAACGGCGCGCGCTGGTGGCGCTGGACGCTATAGAGCGCTGGGTTGGAGACCGTGCGCGTGAGGAAGCGCTGATGGCGTGCTACGAGGGCGTACTGACGCACGGCGGGCGCTGGCTTGTGGCGGGCGACACCGGACCCGGCGCGTGCCGCTTCGCCCTGCCGGATTTCGCATCGCGGATGCGTGCCGCCAGCGTGTTCGACGTTCAGCCACCCGGGGACGAGGACGTGAAGTCCATCCTGCGTTTGCAGGCGAGCGAACGTGGGTTCGACCTGACGGACGCGGTGCTCGAGTTCTGGCTCAGCCGCGGTGCCCGGGATCTGGGTGTGCTGCTGAAAGAGCTCGCCGTGCTCGACCGCTACTCGCTCGGCGCGCAGCGGCGCCTGACGATTCCGTTTCTGAAGCAGGTTCTGGCGCTTTGACGGACGCGTCGGATCGGTCGGGTCGGCAAACGCTGTCGAGGGTGGTGGTGGTCGGCGGCGGATCCGCAGGGCATGTGCTGCCGGCGGTGCCGGTGATCGAAGCGCTTGAGCGCGACGGCGTGGAGGTGTCTTTCGTGGGCACCACAATCGGTCTGGAAGCGCGGCTGATCGAGCCACTCGGCGTCGCGTATCACGGCATTGCCAGTGGAAAACTCCGGCGCTACTGGTCCTGGCGCAACGTTACCGACGTAGGGCGCGTGCTGGCAGGACTGTTTCAGAGTTGGCGCTTGCTCGGGCGCCTGCGCCCCGATGTGGTGTTCTCGAAGGGCGGCTTCGTGTCGCTGCCCGTTGTCGTCGCGGCCTGGCTGCGACGCATTCCGGTGGTCGCGCACGAATCCGATCGCACGCTCGGCCTCGCCAATCGGCTAGCAGCACCGTTCGTTACCGTGCTGTGCACGCAGTTCGATGCGGTATCCGCGCCGCGCGCCCGTGAGGTGCGGGTCACAGGTACACCGGTGCGGCGTGCGTTGCTCGAGGGCGATGCGCGCGCCGGGTTTGCAGCGAGCGGGCTCGCCGGGACGCGGTCAATGCTCGTCGTCACAGGCGGGAGCCTCGGCGCGAATCGCCTGAACGCGGTGGTGTGGGATGCGCTCGATGTGCTACTCGAGCGCTGGGATGTGGTGCATGTCTGCGGTCCGCAAGTGCGCGATGCCCCGCAGGCTGAGGGCTATCGGGCATTCGACTACATCGATGCGAGCTGGGGTGACGTCCTAGCCGCCGCCGACGCGGTGGTGTCGCGGGCGGGTGCCGGTGCTCTTAACGAGTGGATCACGCTCGGCAAGCCGAACCTGCTGATTCCACTCACGACGGCCGGTAGCCGCGGCGATCAGATCGACAATGCCGACTGGGCGCAAACCCGCGGTTTCAGCCTGGTGTTACCGGAGGCAGAGCTGACGCCCGACGCCCTCGTTCGCGCGGTGGACCGGTTGTTCACGGAAGCGGACACCTGGCGCTCGGCGCTGGCAGCGTACGTTGGCGTCGACAGCGTCGCGTTGCTGCTCGAGAGTCTGCACGATGCCGCGTTTGACAAGCGGGAGTCGGCTCAATAACGTCGCGTCCTTCGTCCGTACGGCCCGAACCGATGTACAACATCCGCACCTTCAACCAGATTGCCGAGCGCGGTCTCCAGATGTTTCCCGTGGGCCGCTACAGCGTTGGTCCCAACGTAGGCTCGCCGGATGCGCTGCTGATACGCAGTCACAAGCTCGCGCCGGATGCGTTGAACGTCGAATTGCGCGCGGTGGCACGCGCGGGGGCCGGCGTGAATAACGTACCGGTTGATGCGTGCACCGATGCCGGCATCGTAGTCTTCAACACGCCGGGCGCCAACGCCAATTCGGTCAAGGAACTGGTGCTGGCGGCGTTGCTGTTGTCGAGTCGCCATCTTTACGACGGCGTTGGTTACGTGCGGTCGCTGGCGGATGTCGACGATGACGCAGAGCTCAATCGGCTGGTCGAGGCAGAGAAGAAACGTTTCAAAGGCCGTGAACTCTTCGGCAAGACACTCGGCGTCGTAGGCCTCGGCGCGATCGGATCGCTGGTTGCACGCGCTGCGCTGGATCTCGGCATGTCTGTGTTGGGGTACGACCCGGCGATCTCGGTGGATGCGGCGTGGCGGCTACCGAGTGAAGTGCAGCGGATGGAAGGCTTACCGCAACTTTTTTCCCGCGCCGACTTCGTTACATTGCATGTACCGCTGATTCCGGAAACAACCGGCATGATCAACGCCGAGAGCCTGGCCACGTTCAAGGACGGCTCGGTACTGTTGAATTTTGCGCGCCAGGGCGTCGTGGATCAGACGGCGTTGGCGGACGCGCTTGCCGGCAACCTCGGCGGCTATCTCGCGGACTTCCCGGTGCCCGGACTGATCGATCACCCGAGGGTACTGCTGCTGCCGCACCTCGGGGCCAGCACCAACGAGGCCGAAGAGAACTGCGCGGTGATGGCGGCGGCGCAGCTGATGGCGTTTCTTGAGAGCGGCAACATAAGCAACTCGGTCAACTTTCCGACGGTGCAGATGGAGGTGACATCGGGACACCGGATTGCGGTTGTAAACCGCAACGTCCCGGGCATGCTCGGTCAGATCACGTCGGTGCTGGCGGAACGCGATCTGAACGTCATCGATCTGCTGAATAAGAGCCGCGACTCGGTGGCCTACAACCTGATCGATGTCGATTCGGTGGCGGAAGACGCGTTGCTGGACGCGTTGCGCGCGATCCCCGACGTGATTGGTGCCCGCGCGATCGAGCAGTCGGACGTCGCCTGA
Source organism: Candidatus Azotimanducaceae bacterium (assembly GCA_965216695.1). Taxonomy (GTDB): domain Bacteria; phylum Pseudomonadota; class Gammaproteobacteria; order Pseudomonadales; family Azotimanducaceae. The sequence goes on from OZ244212.1 coordinate 3,907,007, forward strand.
CGGCGGACGGCCGCGCGGATTCAACGCTGCGGGCTCAATCCAAACTGCGTGCGTTCATGCGATAGCCCCGCCGTGCCTGACGGGGTGGAAGGCGCGCAGGGTCGCTCACCTGTGTGAGACGGGGCGAAAGCGGCGGCACCCAACCCATCATGTCACTCGCGACGATTGCCGCGGCGAACGGCGCAGACACCGTGCCCATGGATCCGTGGCCTGTCGTGACCCACGTGGGTATCCCGTCGTGATCGCCGATGCGGCCCGCGAAACATTCCCGGTCCGACGTGACGCAGCGTGTCGCGCGCACGGAGTTGCCCGGAGTGGCGGGGTCGAGTCCGACCCGTGCTGCGTTGCGGCGACGCGCCTCGCCGTTCTGCCATGGCTGGTACTCGTAGGTTGCACCTACCGCAAGGCCGGGGTTGCTGCCGCACCCGGGCGCGCGACAGGCGTAGCCGTCGCCAACAACAGGAATCTGCGGCGCGGTTGCGCTGGCGAACACGTCGATCTGGCCGTGCACCGGTGTCACTTCCAGAAACCGAGCGGATGCAAACTGTTGTACGCGCACGCCGCACGCCAGCACACGTGCATCGACGTCGTCGGCGGGTACGCGACGGACATCCAGGCCTTCCAGTAACGCATGCGTAGCCGCCGCGATGTCCAGCGTGCCTGCGTCAGGAAACCAGAGCGCGTCCGGAACGTTCCATGCGGCGCGCTGGCTGGCGTCGGCGGCGTTTAAGTACCCTAGCCAGTCCCCGGTGTTGGCGTACTGGTCGTGCAATGCGACCAGACGGTCCCTGGAGGTATTGGCGCCGTGTCCCTGCAAGATGCCTGTGGCGTCGAATCCAGCACTGGAACGCAGGAAGTGGCTGCTGTAACGAAACGCTAGCATGCGCCAGTCGGCGCGCAGCGACCCGTCGGCCAACAGGCGACCGTGCACCAATGCACAGGGTATGCGGGACGCGCCGCTCGCGGTGCCGAACGGGTCGGTGACCTGCACGGTGCAGCCGGCCTCGGTCAACAGGCGTGCAACACTCGCGCCGGCCAGGCCGGCGCCAACCACCTCGACGCGGCGGGGGGTTCGTGCGACGGCGGTGGGAGACTCCGCCTGAAATTCGCCAGCCAGCGACTCGCGTTTCCACGGGCGCTGATCGACTCGACGCATCGAGAAGCCCTGATCGCTCAGACCGCGACGCACGTGACCCGCCGCCGTGAACGTGGTGACAGTGGTCCCTAGACGGCTCGCGCGCGCCAGGTGCGGCCATAGCGCGGGTGTCCACATGTCCGGATTTTTTGCGGGTGCGAAGCCGTCGAGAAACCACGCGTCGACGCCAGCGGTGTGGGTCCGTGCGAACTCGGGCAAGCCGTCGGCGATGTCGCCGAAGTACAGACTCAGCGTGATCCGCCCCCGGGCCAGGCGCCGGCGATGCCACCCGGTAACGAGCGGTGGATACGCCTGATGCAGTTCCCGGGCGACGGGCGAATCAGACGGCCAGGCCCGGCGGAGATCGGCTGGGGTGAGCGGTTCGGCCTCGAAGCTGACGTAGTGCAAGCGCGCCGATGGGTTGGCCTCCACCAGGGCCGCGGTGGAGAGAAAATTCAGGCCGGTCCCGAAACCCAGTTCGCCCACGCAGAACACCGTGCGGCTTCGTCGCAGGCGTCCGGCCACGTCAGCCGGGTTGAGGAACACCCGGGCAACCTCGCGCGCCGCGTCGGTGGAGTAGTAGATGTCGCGGAAGCGTTCCGACACCGGCTGGCTCCCGTTCCACTGCACCTGCGCGGGACGCAGCCGCCGCGGTGCGGTGGGCGGATCGTTCACGAGCCGGTCGCCACGGGCCGGTCCGGGTTTTCGATCCAGGCGCTCCAGGAACCCGGGTAGAGAATGGGTTCCGGGTTACCGGCGTGAACGTACGCGAGAATGTTGTGCGCCGCCGTCACGCCCGAACCGCAGTAGAACACCGGTTCGTCACCGAGCCCGGTGAACCGCGCGGCCAGTTCGTGTTGCGCACGAAACTGACCGTTGGAATCCAGATTGTCGTCGCAGGGCAGGCAAGCCGCGCCGGGAATGTGGCCGGCAACGGGGTCGATCGGCTCTTCGTCGCCCTGGAACCTGGCGCGGCTCCGGGCATCCACCAGGCGGTTGGGCCTGGGACCACCGGCGTTGGAAACCAGCGCCGCGACGGCGGCCGTGTCTATATCGCGTGTGAGCGGGGCTCGCTCGGAGAACCGACCAGGCGCTGGGGCTTCGGGGTCGCCGGTCGCCCAGGGGCCGGGCCATGCCTGGAGACCGCCGTCCAGAACCGCGACCTGGCCATGGCCCAGCCAGCGCACGCACCACCAGGCCCGGGCGGCGAAACGTCCGCCGGCATCGTCGTAAACGACGATCTGGCTATGATCCTCGATCCCAAGACGACGCAGCGTCGCCGCCAACGTGGCTCGCTCCGGCAACGGGTGCCTGCCCGCACCCTCACCGCTCCACACATCCTCCAGGGATGCAGGCTGCGCACCGGGCAGGTGCCGAGCGTGATAGGCGGTATGCAGGTAATCGGGATCGGTGAGTGACGCCCGGCAATCGAGGATGGCCACGCGTTCGGCCTCTTCGTCGAGTAATGTCAATAATTCTGACGAATTTATCAGCGTACGATACATGAAAGCACCAACGGGTCGCGGGTTTGTGGGCACGTAGCGGGGTAGTATATAGAGGCGATATGGCGGCGGGGGTCAGACGCGCGGGCATTGCAATATCTGCCCGGAACGTCACAATCGCGCCTGACACTTGCCTGTAGAAACCGCTAGCGGCCGGGTGGCCGCGCGAGCGCGGATAAGCCGTTGCGAACAATGGCAGCCGGCGCGGCGTACGTTCGCCGGTGAATAACCGGGTGAAGACAAGACCAAACTAGGAGGATGTGCCTCAGTGGACCTGACAATGATTGGCCAATGGTTGGCGCACGGACTCTGGGATCTGCCGTGGTATGGAATCGTCGCGTTCGCGCTGGTGACGACCCACGTAACGATCGTTTCGGTGACGTTGTACCTGCACCGGCACAGCGCCCACCGGGCGTTGGAACTGCATCCGGTACTCAAACACTTTTTCCGTTTCTGGCTCTGGCTCGCCACCGCCATGAACACGCGCGAATGGACTGCCATTCACCGCAAACACCACGCGGTGTGTGAAACCGACGACGACCCGCACAGTCCGCAGGTTCAGGGCATCCGCAAGATCTTCTGGCAGGGTACCGAAGCGTATCGTGCAGCCGCGACACCCGAGACGCTTGAGCGGTACGGCGCTGGTACGCCGAACGACTGGATCGAGCGCAACGTTTACAGCCGCTATCAGATCGGCGGCGTCGCACTGCTATTGGTGATCGACCTCGCCCTGTTCGGCATAGTGGGTTTGTCGGTGTGGGGCGTACAGATGCTGTGGATTCCGGTCACTGCCGCTGGCGTCATCAACGGCATTGGCCACTACTGGGGCTACCGCAACTTCGAGTGCCCGGATGCGGCCCGCAACATAGTGCCCTGGGGCATTCTGATCGGCGGCGAAGAACTGCACAACAACCACCACACGTACCCCAACTCAGCGAAACTGTCCGTACGCAAGTGGGAGTTCGACGTGGGCTGGATGTGGATCAAGCTGTTCCAGTGGCTCCGGCTTGCCAAGCCGTTGAGTACCGGGCCCGTTGCACAGCGCGTGGACGGCAAGTCGCACATCGACATGGACACGGTGTGGGGCGCATTGAACGACCGCTTCCGCGTCATGGCGCTGTACCGCGACACGGTTGTGAAACCGCTGGTGGCCGAGGAATACCACAAAGCAGATTCGGCGACCCGCGCATTGCTGGATCGGGCCAAACGCATGATCTGGCGCGACGATTCACTGGTGAACGACGCGCAGCGCGAACGGCTGGATGCGCTGGTTCAGGCCAACGATCGCATCGCGGTCGTGTACGAGCTAAAGCTCCGCCTGCAGCAGGTGTGGGCGAAGCGAGGTGGAAGCGCCGAGGAACTGCTGGCCGATTTCCGCAGCTGGTGTGCAGCGGCCGAGGCCAGCGGAATCCAGGCTCTGAAGGATTTTGCGGACGAACTCAAACGCTATACGGTGGCGGGCAAACTCGCACCGGCGGGCTAACACCGGCACGCCGGGGCTGATACCGATTCAGGCGTTGTATCCGCAAGGATATCTAGGCGTCACCCGCACAATTCATGTCGTGGCTGAAGTAGACGTCGCTTGCTGCAAGTGATTTCAAGTGTGCGATCGATTGACGGTACGGCTCGGCAAGTCCTTCGTGGGCTTGATCTTCGGGATCCCCGCCGCGTTGATATTCATCCGCGGTGAAGGCCGCTTGCGCAGCCACGAGTACGTTCCCCCTCGCAGTTTCGACCAGCACCGATTGGTGACCAGGCGTATGTCCCGGACTCGGGACCAGCGTCACGCCCGGGCATATCTCCGTGTCCGTTGATACGGGAACGAGCCGCGCGCCATCGTAGTCGAACCACTCGCGGATTGTGTACGACCGTGTTCGTGCGACCCGTAGCTCCCGTTCGTGCACGAAGATTCTGGCGTTTCGGAACTGACGGTTGTTGCCGCAATGGTCGAAATGAAGATGTGAGTTAACAACCAGATTTACATCCGTCGCAGAAACGCCGTAGGTACGGAGTGCTTCCGAGAGGGGCGTAATAGACGGCTCGAATGTGCGGTTAATGAATTCATGGCCTTCGCCCACTCCCGTGTCGATGAGCACGACATCCGTGTCCGTTAGCACCAGATACGCGTAAACGTCGACTCGGGTATCGCGATATGTCGGCGGGTTGTACTTGCCGGGCAGTTTGACGTTCGCCAGATGCAGGCGGTTAACCGAAGGCGCCATGCCGTCAAACGTACCACGGCAAGTTGCTGGCAGAAACCGCGAGCCCGCTCCGTTGCGGCGGTTACATGCGTTCGACGGTGTCGATTCCCAACAGATTTAATCCGTGGTGCAGCGTGCGCGCGGTGCGCTCGCACAGGCGCAGCCGGCTGTCGCGCACCGCAGGGGTCGATTTCAGGATCGGGCAGGCTTCGTAGAAATGCATGAAAGCCGTGGCCAGGTCGAACAGATGGGTGCACAGCACGTGCGGTGTGCCGTCTTCCGCAACTTGTTCCAGTATTTCCTGGTACTGCAGTGTTAGTAGTGCCAGGCGCCGTTCCGCCTCGTGGTCAAGTTTTACCGCCGCGTCTACGGCGTCGGATTCGACCTCTGCGCGAGCGAATACGCTGCGTATGCGTGTGTACGCGTACTGCAGATAGGGCGCGGTGTTGCCGTCGAACGACAGCATCTGGTCCCAGTTGAACTGGTAGTCGCTGGTGCGGTTTTTCGACAGATCCGCGTATTTGATGGCGCCGATGCCAACTGCGCGTGCAACGGCCGCCCGCTCCTCGCTATCGAGCGCGGGGTTTTTGGCGCTCACGAGCGCGTCGGCGCGGTCCACGGCCTCGATCAACAGATCCGAGAGCTTCACGACCGAACCCGCACGGGTTTTGAACGGTCGCCCCGAGGCATCGAGCATACTGCCGAACGGCATGTGTTCGAGTTCTACGTCGTTGGGAACGAGCCCGGCGCGCCGTCCAACGGCAAAGATCTGCCGGAAGTGGAGCGCTTGTCTTGCGTCGGTGAAGTACAGGATGCGATCTGCACGAAGGTTGTGCGTTCGATAACGCAATGCGGCGAGATCAGTGGTGGCGTAAAGGTAGCCGCCGTCGGATTTCTGCACGATAACCGGCGTTACCTCGCCGTCCTTGTTTGCGAACTCGTCCAGGAAAACGCACTTTGCGCCGTCCGATACCGTGATCAGCCCGGCGTCGTCCAGTTGTGTGACGATGTCGGCCAGTGCGTCGTTGTAGGCGCTTTCGGCCTGCACGTGCTCGGGACGCAGCGACGTACCCAGAAGCCGATACACGTCGTCGCAGTGTGCGAGCGACGTGTCGATGAATTGCTGCCAGCGTGCGAGCGTTTCCGGATCACCCGACTGCAGCCGGACGACCGCCTGGCGGCTGCGTTCGGCAAACTCCGGGTCTGCGTCGAAACGTACCTTGGCGTCGCGGTAAAAGGTTTCGAGGTCTGCAAGCGCCGCGCGGTCGACGTCGCGGTCGGCGAATTCGGTGACGAGCATGCCGAACTGGGTGCCCCAGTCGCCTACGTGGTTCTGTCGTACTACATCGTGGCCAAGGGCTTCGAGCACCCGCGCCACCGAGTCGCCGATGATGGTGCTGCGCAGGTGGCCCACGTGCATTTCCTTGGCGAGGTTGGGGCTTGAGTAGTCGACAACAACACGCTGCAGGGGCGCCGAGGCCGTCGTCAGCGGCGTGTGGCTGACGGCGTTCGCCAGGAAGGTGTCGGAAAGCGTGAGGTTGATGAAGCCCGGGCCCGCGACCTCGGCGCTGTCGATCAGGTTACCGCCATCCAGTGATTCGACGATCCGCGCCGCGAGTTCGCGTGGAGCTTTGCCGGTCTGCTTGCCTGCCGCCATCGCACCGTTGGCCTGGTAGTCGCCGAACGCGCGGTTTTTTGCGTACGAGAGTCGGATCGGCGCGTCGCCCGCGCCTGCGGCGCGAAACGCGTCGTTCAGCCGCTTGGCGAGCTGCGCCTTCAGGTTCATTGGGCGTCAGGCCGGAGCGACGTCTTCGGCCTGCAGTCCTTTTTCCCGTTCGGCGACGCTGAACGTGACCGCCTGGCCGTCTTTGAGCGCCGGACGCGGCGCGTTACGGCCTCCGCCTTCACGGCGGATCGACCGCTGATGCACGAAGATTTCCTCACCGTTCTCGCGAATGATGAAGCCGAACCCCTTGGCGCGGTTGAACCATTTCACCGTGCCCTGCTCGCGCGGTCCGTCCGGCTTCGGCGGCGGGGCGGATCGCGGTTTGTTCTGCGGGCGCTCCGATCGTTTGGTCTCGCGGCGCGGCTCGCGGCTCGCTGGTTTCGGTGTGCCTTCCCGGTCCAGCAGACGCGCGATGAGGATGCCCTGGCCGAGCAGGGCCAGCGCGCAAAGCACCAGCAACGCAAGCCGGCTGTCGGGCCATACGCGCGAGGCGAGTTCGGTAACGGCAACCGAGAAAAGCAGCGCGGTACCTGCAATCGTCAACGGAATTCGCATCAGTCAGTTCGGTCCTCGAAGCAAGCCGGCCATAGTACCCAAGAACCGGTACAAAGGCATCGTCGGGGGCGACGTTCCGATAAGCGTGCTTCAGGCGTCGCTCTGGCTACGGTGCATGCGCCGGATCACAACGGGTTGCTCGGGCACGCCGGCCATGCCCCCGGCGCTGCCGGTGTTCACGAGTTCGATCGTTTCGATCACCGGCCAACCGTCCACCACCTTGCCAAACACGGTGTAGCCGGGCTTGCCTCGACGGCCGTCCAGGCGCCGGTTGTCCTTCACGTTGATGAAGAACTGGGCGTCCGCCGAATCAGGGTCGTTGGTACGCGCCATCGCGAGCGTCCCTTTGCGGTTGCTCAGTCCGTTTAGGGATTCGTTGACGACTGTGCGGGGCGGATCGCGGAAGTTCAACTTCGGATCGTAACCACCGGCCTGGACGACGAAATTGGCGATCACGCGATGGAAGATCAAGCCGTCGTAGAAGCCGTTATCCACGAGGTCGAGAAAGTTGCTGACCGTGGCCGGCGCGGCCTTGGGATCCAATTCGATGGTTACGGTTCCGAGCGTGGTTTCCATGATGACCCGCGGCGATGGATCGGTTGCGCCGATGACGGATTCTTCCAGCTCGGCGGTCCCGGCCGCGGGGGTGGCCGCGAGCGCGGCGCCGGTCAGCAAGCTGACGAAGAGAGAGGCGAGGACGATTGCGCGGCGACGAACCGGCGCGATCGGAGGTCTAAGGAACTGAGCGTGCATGCGTTTACGACTCCGCAATCGATGGATGAAAGCCCGGGTAGCATACCTGGTCGGACAAATCTGGGACCGGCGAACGGCTATCCGGTTCAATGTCCGGTTCATTGGCTGGTTCATTGGCTGGTTCATTGGTTGGGCCGGCAGAGCACGACGTAGGCCCGAACCGTGTCGCTGAGGCCACGCCGCAGCGCCTCGGCAATCAGCGCGTGACCGATGGACACCTCGGCGACACCGGGTACCGAGGTTAGAAACGCTTTCAGGTTGTGTAGGTCCAGATCGTGCCCGGCGTTCACGCCCAGCGCCAGATCCGCGGCGAGCTGCGCCGCTGTCGCGTAACGCTGCAGCCATTGTCGTGTGGTCGGGGCGTCGGCGCCGGATTGCGCGTGCGCGTGAGCGTAGGGCCCGGTGTACAGCTCGATGCGGTCGGCGCCAGCGGCCGGTACCCGCGCTATTGCTTCCGTGTCCGGATCCATGAACAGCGACACCCGCGCACCGGCAGCATGGCAACGCTCGATTGCATCCAGCAGGCGGTTGTCGGTCTGCGTGAGTTGCCACCCGTGATCGGACGTCAGCTGGTCGTCGCCATCCGGCACCAGGGTCGCCTGGTCCGGCCGGGTGTGTTCGATCAGTTCCAGAAAGCCGGGGTAGCCGTTGTCGCGGGCGCCGGCGAACGGATTGCCCTCGATGTTGTACTCGAGTCCCGGGTGTTCGCGCACGAGCTCCGCGAGTCGGTAGACGTCGTCGGGATGGATGTGTCGCTGGTCGGGGCGAGGATGTACGGTCAGCCCGGCGGCACCGGCATCGATCACGATGCGGCCCATCTCGACGATGTCCGGAATCGTGCCGCCGCGCGCATTGCGAAGCCAGGCGATCTTATTCAGGTTGACGCTGAGCGCGGTCATGGGTCACTGCATCTGTTGGTTTGTCGAGCCGCGAGGGCGCGAACGGAGTGAATATGCTGAACCCCTGGCCGGGCGGACGCAAATGTTGCGCGGCGCGGTTCCTGTGCGTGTCAGCTCCAGGCGCTGCGGCGCGGTCTGGCTTTGATGGCCACGCCCAGCAGCAGTCCACCCAGTACCAGACCGCCGCCGTACATCAGCCAGCGCCGCCGCTCGTCACGTTCCAGCCGGTTGCGCTCGTCGGTCAGTTCGTCCAGTTCGGTGCGCAGGCGGCGTACGAGTTCTTCCAGTTCTATGTTGCGCTCGTGCGAGGCGACGGCGTTGGACGAAATGCGCTGCAGCTCGTCGAGCTCTGCCTGCAACGATGACACCTGGGTCGACAGGTCGTCGCTGTTGCCGCGCGCTTCGTTGCGATCTTTTTCAAGCGTACCAACACGTTGCTTCTGACTGCTCAGATCCTGTTCCAGTCGTTCTATCCGCCGGTTGGCCTGGTCGAGGCGAACGCGCGCGATCGGCTGGCGCACCAGGTACTGCGCCGCAATCCAGCCCTGGGTGCCGCGAGTGGTGCGCACGTGAACGAAACCCGCGTCGTCATCACGTTCTATAACGGTCAGCTCGGTGCCGGTGGGCAGACCGCGGTGCACGATCCGGTGTCCGGCAGACGGCCCGCTGCGTACGGGCACGGTGAACGAATCGGACACGTAGACGGTTTCCGCAAACGCCGCGTGGCCGAACGTAACGGCAGCGACTGCAAGCAAGCAAATGGCGTGGCGCTTCATGGATCAGCCCCATTGCGGTCCGTGGCCGGCGCGTCGGCCAGTTGCTCGAGCAAACCGCGGCGGTGCAGATAAACGAACGTGAGGATCATGTAGGCGAGCGTTAGCGCAATGCCGCCGAACAGTTTGTAGGCGACCCAGAATTCCATGCTGAAGTTGTAGGCCACCACGAGGTTCAGCACGCCGGCGAGGAAAAATCCGGCGGCCCAGCCGTAGTTGAGGTGGCGCCAGGCGTCGTCCGGCAGCTCGAGATGCTGGCCGAGCAGTGTTTTCACGAAGTTGCGTTTACCGACCCACATGCCGCCGAGCAGGAGCAGGGCGAGGCCCCAGTTCACGGCCGTGGGCTTCCACTGCACAAAGAGTTCGTTGCGCAGTAACAACGTCAGGCCGCCGAACAGCAGACTCATCCAGAACGTCAGTTTCAGTTCGGTCCCGATCGGCCGATCGAGCAAGCGGTAAATCGCAAGCTGTGCCGTGACGGCCACCATCAGGGTGCCGGTTGCCCAGTAGATGTCGCCCAGCACGAACGCGATCGCGAACGCAAGAATCGGAACGAAATCCAGAAGTTGTTGCATGCGGGAATGTACGGCTGGCTGGGCGGTGGGATAATACGGGAAACCGTTCGCAGCTGTCAGGCGGCGGCGTCACAGAAAGCCAAGGGGGTGGGGTCAGAGCAAAGGGACAGATCAAGGGGGCAGAGTCGCGACTCTGCCCCCTTGATCTGTCCCTTTGCTCTGACCCCCTAAATTGTTCGTTATGAGCCAGTACTTTGTCATTCACCCCGAACACCCGCAGATGCGCCTCGTGCGCCAGGCCGCGGCGATCCTAGCGGGCGGCGGGGTTGCGGTGTATCCGACCGATACGGTGTACGCCCTTGCGTGCGGAGTCGATGCGAAGCAGGGCTTGGATCGCATTGTGCGCATACGACAACTTCATAAAAATCATAAATTTACGATTGCTTGTAAAGATCTATCCGAGATTTCTGCTTTTGCGCGGGTCAGCAACTCCAGTTATCGCGTGCTGAAACACTACACGCCGGGCCCGTTCACGTTTTTACTGCCGGCGAGCCGGGATGTGCCGAAACGCATCATTACCGGAACGCGGCGATCCATCGGGATCCGCGTGCCCGGTTCGTCCATCGCGGGTGCGTTGTTGGACGCGGTCGGCGCGCCGCTTCTGACCACAACGCTGTGGCTCCCGGGTGACGACTTCCCGCTTGCGGACCCCGACGACATTCGCGAACGCGTCGGGAAGCAAGTGGACGTGATCATCGATGGCGGTCACGGTGGCCTCGAGACAACCACGGTGGTCGACTTGCGCGACGATGTGCCGGTGGTGCTGAGGGAAGGCGCGGGCGACTTCGAGTGATCCGGCCGATCGGCAATACCAAGGTCGGTTACCCGTTCACGTGTGGGCATCGAGCGCGCGCGTCCGTATAATCCCGCCTTACCCCGTGCATCAGGTCCCCATGACTAAGGTCTGTCTGCGTTGAGCAGCAACGATTCTCACCAGCGGGTGGCGTCGGGCATGCGGCCTACCGGGCGTCTTCATCTCGGCCACTACCATGGCGTGCTCAAGAATTGGGCGCGGTTGCAGCACGAATACGAGTGCTACTTCTTCGTGGCCGACTGGCACGCGCTTACCACCAACTACGACAACACGACCGACCTGGCGCAGTACACGCTGGACACGGTGGTGGACTGGCTTGCAGCCGGCGTCAACCCGGGGGCCTGTACGCTCTTTCTGCAGTCCAAGGTGCCGGAGCATGCGGAGCTGCATCTTCTGCTCTCCATGGTTACGCCGATCGGCTGGCTTGAGCGCGTGCCAACGTACAAGGACCAGCAGGCCAAGCTGAAAGATCAGGACCTGTCGACCTATGGATTCCTGGGCTATCCCGTGCTGCAGGCCGCGGACATTCTGGCGTATCGCGCCGGCAATGTGCCCGTGGGCGCCGATCAGGTGGCGCATGTGGAGATCACGCGCGAGATCGCTCGCCGCTTCAATCACATCTACGGACGCGAGCCCGGTTTCGAGCAGGCGGCCGAGGCGGCCGTGGCCAAGATGGGTAAAAAGGCGGCACGGCTCTACACGCAGGCGCGACGCGCCTACCTCGAGCGCGGCGACCTCGAAGCCCTGGAGCGTGCGCGGGCATTGCTGAACGACCAACAGAATCTGTCCATCGGGGACACCGAGCGGCTGTTCGGTTACCTCGAAGGTGGCGGGCGCATTCTTCTGCCGGAGCCGCAGGCGCTTCTGACCGAGCAGCCGAAAGTCCCCGGGCTCGATGGCGAGAAGATGTCGAAGTCGTACGGCAACGCGATTGCGTTGCGTGAGCCGCGGGAATCGGTGGAGCAGAAGATCCGTACGATGCGCACGGACCCTGCCCGGGCGCGGCGCAAGGATCCCGGCAATCCGGACAACTGTCCGGTGTTCGCATTGCACCAGATCTATACCGACGACGATACGCGGGCCTGGGTGCGCAAAGGCTGCACCAGCGCGGGCATCGGCTGCATAGACTGCAAGGGTCCGCTCGTCGATGCGATAGCACTCGAGCAGGATGAAATGCGCGAGCGCGCCCGACAGTTCGAAGAGGACACCGACCTGGTGTACACGATTCTGCTGGAGGGATCAGAGCGTGCCCGCGACGTGGCCAAGGATACGCTCGACGAAGTTCGGGCCAGCGTAGGAACCCTGTCTAGATGAGGCCTGTGGAGATGAGTGAAGCGCCGGAAGTCGTGGCCCGGGTCGAAGGTGAGCCGGTCTCGGAATTGCCGACCGACCTGTACATTCCGCCGAACGCGCTGCAGGTGTTTCTGGACACCTTCGAGGGTCCGCTCGACCTGCTGCTGTATCTGATCCGGCGTCAGAATCTGGACATACTCAGCATCCAGGTCGCGGAAATCACCGAGCAGTACATGCGCTACATCGACTTGATGAAAGCGCTGGAACTCGAACTGGCCGGCGAATACCTGGTGATGGCCGCGATGCTCGCCGAGATCAAGTCGCGGCTGTTGCTGCCGAAACCGGCGACCGAAGACGGCGAGGACGAGGATCCCCGCGCCGAACTCATCCGGCGGTTACAGGAATACGAGCAGATCAAGAGTGCGGCCGAAGGCCTCTCGGAACTGCCGCGGCTCGAACGGGACATCAGCGTTGCGGCCGCCGAAAAGCCGGAACTGGTGCGCGAGCGCGTGGAGCCGGACGTCAATCTGAAGGAGCTGCTGGTTGTGCTGGCGCAGGTGCTGCGCCGGGCCGAGATGTTCGAACACCACGCAGTGCAGCTGGAACCGCTGTCGGTTCGCGAGCGTATGACGCAGATTCTCGGCAAGGTGAACGCCACGGCGGAGTTTCAGCCGTTCGGTGCGCTCTTTGACGTAGCGGAAGGCCGGCGCGGCGTTGTGGTGACGTTCATGGCAGTGCTGGAACTGATCCGGGAACGGCTGCTGGACTTTGCCCAGCACGACCCATTCGCACCCATTTACGTACGACGCGTCAGCGACACCGCGGTACTGGACGCGCACGTATCCGACGACGAGGCACAGTGACATGGACGAACACAAGATCAAATGCATCGTCGAGGCGGCACTGCTCGCCGCGGACGGGCCGCTGTCGCCGCGCCAGCTGCAGACGCTGTTCACCCTGGGCGAACTGGACCGCGACGAAGCGCGCCGTCTGATCGGCGAAGCGCTGAAGGCGATCGAAGCCGAAGCTGAAGGTCGCGGTTACGAACTGAAGCGTGTGGCCAGCGGCTACCGGCTGCAGGTGCGCCAGGAATTCAGCCCGTGGGTGAGCCGGTTGTGGGAAGAAAAACCGCCGCGCTATTCCCGCGCGCTGCTCGAAACCCTGGCGTTGATCGCCTACCGCCAACCGGTAACGCGAGGCGACATCGAAGAGGTGCGGGGCGTGTCGGTGAGCCAGACAATCATGCGAACGCTGCTCGAGCGGGGCTGGATCAAGGTGGTCGGACAGCGCGAGACCCCCGGACACCCGGCGCTGTACGGCACCACCAGCGCGTTTCTCGATTACTTCAATCTTCGATCGCTGTCCGAACTGCCGCCGCTCGAGGAGATTCGATCGCTGATCGAACCGATTGTTGCCGAGGAGATTCAGACCGAGGGCTTGGATCAGGAACGGGAGGATCCCGACGGGGAGAATCCGGACACGCGCGAAACTGACGCGGCAGTATCGGACGGGGGCGAGTTTGAGGCCGCGGACGGGCAGACGGATACACAGACACACGAGGAAACGCATCCGGAATCGGACCCGGACGGTACCGCTGTTGATGAAGGCGCTAGAGTATCGGCGGCAGAGGCCGCCGCCGCCCAGGCCGGCGATACGGTTGACGACGCCGCGCTTGAGCGCGCTTTGCTGGAAGCCGAGGTCGTTCTGGACGAGACCGCCAGTGTCGTCGAGCGCGCGTCGGCGACGATTGAACCGGACACCACGGACGACGAGTCGGGCGATTCGGCGAAGCACCTGGCCGAAGTGGTGCCGCTGCCGCGCCCGTCCTGAGACGCGCGCAATGCCACGCCGGCCGCCTAAGGCGTCCAAGGCCTCCGCCGCCGGTCATCGGCGCGCCGGACGTCAGGGCGCGGAAATCCAGGAGAACCTGCAGAAACTCCAGAAGGTTCTTGCCGATCGTGGCGTCGGATCGCGGCGCGGCGTGGAGGCGATGATTGCCGACGGCCGGGTTCAGGTGAACGGCGCTGATGCGCACATCGGCCAACGCGTGGCGCCGGATGCGGCGATCACGGTGGACGGCAAGCCGGTGCGCGCGTCGCGTAGCACCGTCACCCGCGTTCTGCTGCTGAACAAGCGCGCCGGCGTCGTCTGCACGCGGGACGACCCGGAGCGTCGCCGGACCATTTTCGACGACCTGCCGTGCCTTGCGGGCGGTCGCTGGATCGGCATCGGGCGGCTGGACATTCAGTCGACCGGACTCTACATGCTCACAACCGATGGGCAGCTCGCACACAGGTTCATGCATCCTTCCACGGGACTCGACCGTGAATATGCGGTGCGCATCGACGGCCGCCTGCGCGACGATCAACTGGCTGCGCTTGCCGACGGCATTATGATCGACGGCGAAGAGCAGGCGTTTTCCGACATTCAGTACTACAACGGTTCCGGCCGTAACCACTGGTATCACGTGGTGCTGATGGAAGGGCGCAACCGGGAAGTGCGCAAACTGTTTTCGGCCGTCGGCGTTACCGTGTCGCGGTTGAAGCGTGTGCGTTACGGACCCGTGGTTCTGCCGTCCTGGCTGCGGGTAGGAGCGTACGCCGATATGTCGCCGGGTGATATCGAAACGATCTATAAGCTGCTGGGGTTGCCGAAACCAACGATAGCTCCGCTACGCGACAAACGTGCGCAACGGAGCGTACTGATCGAGTATCCGGAACTTGGCCTCTAGCAGGCTGTTGAAAACTGCCAGCTAGCCGCTGCCCGCGCGAGTGGTTGGCGACCAATCGCGTGCATCGTAGGCGTGGCCGGTCTGGCTGCCCGCGGCCCGGCTCATCAGCCACAGATACAGGTCCATGTGGCGTTCCGGTGCCGGCACCGTCTGCGGATCTTCGTTGGGATACGCCTGGCTGCGCATCGCCGTCCGCGTACCACCCGGATTCACGCTGTTGACGGCCACCGACGCTGCTTCGAGTTCGTCGGCCAGCACTTGCATCAGCCCTTCGGTCGCGAACTTGGACACCGAGTAGGCGCCCCAGTACGCGCGGCCCGCACGACCGACGCTCGACGACGTAAACACCATCGCGGAATCTGGTGTGTGCCGCAGCAACGGGAGCAGTGCCCGGGTGAGTACAAACGTGCCGTGCACGTTCACGCGGAACACCGCCTCCCAATCCTCTGTGGGGTAGTGTTCGATCGGTACTTTCGGCCCCAACGCGCTTGCGTTGTGCAGCACGCCGTTCAGGCGTCCGTAGTCGCGGTCGATCAGTTCCGCCAACGCTTCCGCGTTCGCATCGGCCACCAGTGCCAGATCGCAGGGCACGATCGTCGGCCGGGTAGCCGTATTGTCGGTAATCCAGTCGTACACGCGCTCCAATCTGTCCTGGTTACGTGCCAGCAGAATGACATCAGCGCCGTAACTCGCGAATGTTCGGGCGGCGGCTGCGCCGATACCGGCGCTCGCACCGGTTACCAGCACCACGCGCTCGCGCAGGCAGTCGGCCGGGGGCGTCCAACGCCAGTCCGCTTGCGCGTCGGTCAGCTCGGGGTAGTCAGGTTTTTCGGGCATGCAGCAGGTAGTTCACGCTGGGGTCGCGGTCGATCGTGCACGAACGGCTGAACGGGTTGTATTGCATACCCGCGATGTCGACAACCGTCAGGCCCGCCGCACGCACGGCTGCGGCCAGTTCGGCCGGCCGGATGAATTGAGCCCAGTCGTGCGTTCCGCGCGGTAGCAGTTTCATTACGTATTCGGCGCCTAGGATGGCCATTACGTAGGCTTTCGGCGTGCGGTTGATGGTTGAAAACACGAGGTCGCCGCCGGCCGCGCACAACGTGGCCGCCGCTTGCACGGTGGATGCGTAGTCGGGCACGTGTTCCAGCATCTCCAGGCACGTAACGGTGCGGTACGTGCCCGGGCGCTCGGCAGCCAGAGTCTCGGCGCTGCATTCGCGGTAGTCGACCTGTACGCCTGTTTCCATCGCGTGCAGGCGGGCCACGGCCAGCGGCTTTTCGGCGAGGTCGATCCCGGTCACCTGCGCGCCTGCGGTTGCCATGGCTTCACTGAGGATGCCGCCGCCGCAGCCGATATCGAGTACCGGACCCGCGGTTAGATCCGCGCGTTCGCTGATGTAGTTCAGCCGTGCTGGATTGATGTCGTGCAGCGGTCGGAAGTCACCCTCGGGATCCCACCACCGCGCCGCCAGCGCGTCGAATTTTGCAACTTCCGCCGGATTTACGTTCATGTTGCCAACGTGCTGCGCCACTGGCGCGCGTTGGCCAGAATCCGTTCGCTGTCGAGGGTCGTCGGGCGGCCGCTCTCCAGCAGACGCGCGCCGCCGACCCAGACGTCGGTAACGAGGCCCCCGCTTGCCCCGTGCACGAGGGCTGCAAACGGATCGTGTAATGGTGTCATTGTTGCATCATTCGTATCGATCGCTATCAGATCCGCCCACTTTCCGGGTTCGAGTGATCCGATGTCCTCGGCAAGCGCGAGCGCTTCGGCGCCGCCGAGCGTTGCCATGTAGAGGGCGGTGGGCGCATCCAGGCTGGCCGCATCGCCGTTCGTGAGTTTGGACAATAGCGCGGCCGTGCGCGCTTCGCCCAGCAGATCCAGACTGTTGTTGGACGCAGCGCCGTCGGTACCCAAGCCCACGGTCGCACCGGCGCCCTGCAATCGCGCTACCGGGCATACGCCGGAGGCGAGTTTGGAATTGGAGCGCGGGCAATGCACCAGCCGGGTGTCGGTGCGCGCGAGAGTTTCGAAATCGCGATCGTTCACCTGCGTCACGTGTACTGCCTGCACGCGCGGACTGAGGTAGCCCAACTGATCCAGCCGGGCGATCCAGGTGGTGCCGATCGCGGTGTTGGCGTCTGCCAGTTCCTGCGCGTTCTCGTGCAGGTGCATGTGAATCTGCAGGTCCAGTTCTTCCGCGTACATCCAGACTTTCCCGAGGGCCTCCTCGGATACCGTGTACGGCGCGTGGGGTCCGAACGCCACGTGCACGTGCGGATCACCGCGGTAGGCGTCGTGCAGTTCCAGTCCCTGGGAAATGGCCGCGTGCGCGTCGCGGCTCCACGCATTCTCGAAATCCACAACGGGCGATGCCAGCTGGCACCGCATACCGGCACCGCGGGTTGCGGCGCCGACGCTTTCGGGAAAGAAGTACATGTCGCTGAACGTCGTGGTGCCGCTCTGCAGCATTTCGAGCAGTGCGAGCGCGGTGCCGTCGGCCACGAAGCTCGCGCCGGCATGCCGTGCTTCCAGCGGCCAGATCACCTGAGTCAGCCACTCCTGCAGTGGCAGGTCCTCGGCGATACCGCGCAGGAGTGTCATCGCGGCGTGGCCGTGCGCGTTTACCAGGCCCGGTAGCAGCACGTGGTGAGGCAGGCGCACGCGTTCGTCAGCGCGCCACCGGGTCTCCAGCGTGGAGGTCTCGCCTACGTCCACGATCCGGCCGTCGCGAATCGCCACCGCACTGCGTTCGTGTGCGACGTTTTCCGGTGCGATCGGCAGCAGCCACGGGGCGTCGATCAACGTGTCGCAGGCGCGTTCAACCATGAGCGCGAGTATATACACATTGGCTGTGTGCGATGTGGCTGACGGTGGCGCAATCGCAGGCAAAATGCGTGGCTTCCGCTGCCGCGCGGGGTAAATTTTTGCGCTCTGCCGACGGCGATCATGGTAAAATTTGCGGCTGCTTGCAGAGACGAATTCATGTCCGAAGACCCGCCCGGCCAGGGCAGAGAAATACTCCCCGTCAGCATCGAAGACGAGCTTCGCCAGTCGTACCTCGACTACGCGATGAGCGTGATTGTCGGGCGCGCGCTGCCCGATGTCCGCGACGGTTTGAAACCCGTGCACCGCCGCGTACTGTTCGCGATGGACGAGCTGAACAACACGTACAACCGGCCGTACGTCAAGTCCGCGCGCGTCGTTGGCGACGTGATCGGTAAGTACCACCCGCACGGAGACGTGGCGGTGTACGACACCGTGGTACGCATGGCGCAGGAATTTGCGATGCGCTATCCGCTGGTGGACGGTCAGGGCAACTTCGGATCCGTCGACGGCGATCCGCCCGCGGCCATGCGCTACACCGAAGTGCGCATGGCCAAGATCGCGTCGGAACTGCTGGCGGACCTGGACAAAGAAACCGTCGGCTATGTGCCGAACTACGACGACACGCTGCAGATGCCGGAAGTGTTGCCGACCCGGTTTCCGAATCTGCTCGTCAACGGCAGTTCCGGAATCGCTGTGGGTATGGCCACCAACATACCGCCGCACAATCTCACCGAGGTGATCGACGGTTCGCTGGCGTTACTCGCCGATCCCAACCTCGATGTAGACGAGCTGATGGCGTTCATCACGGGTCCGGACTTTCCCACCGCCGGTATCATCAACGGCCGTGCGGGCATCGTGCAGGCGTACCGTACCGGTCGTGGCCGTATATACGTGCGCGGGCGCGCCGAGGTTGAACACGATGACAAAACCAATCGCGACACAATCATCGTGTCCGAGATTCCCTACCAGCTGAACAAAGCGCGGCTCATCGAGCGCATGGCGGAGCTGGTTAAGGAGAAAAAGCTCGAAGGTATCTCGGAGATTCGCGATGAATCAGACAAGGACGGCCTCAGGATCGTAATCGAGCTGCGCCGCGGCGAGCCGGGCGACGTGGTGCTGAACAACCTCTACGCGCAGACGCAACTGCAGTCGGTATTCGGCATTAATTGCGTTGCGCTTGTGGACGGCCAGCCGCGGGTGCTCAACCTGAAGCAGATGCTGGAAGCGTTTTTGCAGCATCGGCGCGAGGTCATTACGCGCAGGTCGCTTTACCTGCTGCGCCGGGCGCGGCAGCGCGGCCACATCCTGGAAGGTCAGGCGGTGGCGCTCGCCAACATCGATGCGGTGATCGAACTCATTCGCGGGTCGCAGTCGTCGGCGGAAGCGCGCACCGGATTGATGAGTCGCGGCTGGGTCGCGGAGAACCTTCTTCAGCTGCTCGAGCGTGCCGGCAGCGATGCGTGCCGGCCGGAGCAGCTGGGCGAGGAGTTCGGGCTGCGCGATGGCATGTACTATCTGTCGGAAGATCAGGCGCAGGCGATTCTGGACATGCGCCTGCACCGGCTCACCGCGCTCGAGCAGGACAAGCTCGTGGAAGACTATCAGAAGGTTATCGACGAGATAGTCGATCTGCAGGAGATACTCGGATCTGACGAGCGTCTGCGGTCGGTGTTGCGTGAGGAACTCGAGGCGGTCAAGGACGAATACGGCGACGAACGCCGTACCGAAATCGTTGGCACTCAGCAGGACCTGTCGGTGGAAGACCTGATCACCGAAGAAGAACTCGTCGTTACGATCTCGCACCAGGGCTACGGCAAGACGCAACCGCTCGACGTGTATCAGGCCCAGCGCCGGGGTGGCCGCGGCAAGGCGGCTACCAGCGTCAAGGACGAAGACTTCGTCGAACACTTGCTCGTTGCCAACAGCCACGATACGTGCCTGTGTTTTTCCAACCGCGGCAAGGTGTACTGGTTGCGCGTGTTTCAGATACCGCAGGCCAGCCGCGGTGCAAAGGGGCGGCCGCTAGTGAACATGCTGCCTCTCGATGCCGACGAACGCATCACGGCGGTACTGCCGATCAAGGAATACGAGCAGGACCGTTTCGTGTTCATGGCCACGGCCAACGGCACGGTCAAGAAAACCCCGCTGGAACAGTTCTCGCGGCCACGGCCGAGCGGGTTGATCGCATTGGAGCTCGAGGACGACAACACGCTGGTGGGTGCTGCGATCACCAGCGGAGACGACCACGTGTTGCTGGTTTCGAGCGCTGGCAAGGCCGCGCGGTTCCATGAAGACGACGTGCGGCCGATGGGTCGAACGGCGCGCGGTGTGCGCGGCATCCGGCTGCAGGGAGAACAACAGCTGATCTCGCTGATCATCGTGCAAGCGGACGGCTACATTCTAACTGCGAGCCAGAACGGCTACGGTAAGCGCACTCCGGCCGACGAGTTTCCGGTGAAAGGCCGCGGCATTCAGGGCGTGATTGCGATCAAACCCAGCGCGCGTAACGGCGACATCGTTGGCGCGGTGCAGGTGTTTGCCGGTGACGAACTGATGTTGATTAGCGATCTCGGCACGTTGGTGCGCACCGGTACCGACGAGGTGTCGTTGCAGGGTCGAAATACGCAGGGCGTGCGTCTGATCAAACTCCGGGACGGTGAACACCTGGTGGGGGTCGCGCGCATTGCGGAAGCGTCCGACGAGTCGGAGCTTTCCGAATCGCAATCCGAATCGGGCGACGACTCCAACGACAACTCCACCGACGACTCCAACGATATATAGCTGGGACACACCCGTGCGTGCAATCAACTTTTCCCCGGGACCCGCGGCGCTGCCGGCCAGCGTGCTCGAGCGCGCTCAGCGAGAGATGCTGGACTACGCCGGTACCGGCATGTCCGTCATGGAGATGAGCCACCGCAGTCCGGAATTCATCGAGATTGCGAACAACGCGGAACAGGATTTCCGCACGCTGCTGAATGTTTCCGACGACTACGCGGTGTTGTTTCTGCAGGGCGGCGCAACGGCGCAGTTCGCCGGGGTGCCCCTCAACCTGCTGGGCGAGAAAACCTCCGCAGACTACGTCGACACCGGATCGTGGTCGAAAAAGGCGATCAAGGAGGCGGGCAAGTACGGTGCCGTGAACGTGGTTGCGAGCGGTGCCGACAACGACTACGCGAGCATTCCCGACCCTTCCAGCTGGGCGCGCGATGCAAACGCCGCCTACCTGCACCTTTGCAGCAATGAAACGATCGGCGGCTTGCAGTTCGACGACTTTCCGGTGCTCGACGACGTGCCGCTGGTTGCCGACATGTCTTCCGACATTCTGTCGCGGCCGATCGATGTGTCCACGTTCGGCGTGATCTACGCTGGCGCGCAGAAGAACCTGGGTCCGTCGGGGCTCACGCTCGTGGTGGTACGTCGCGACCTTCTGGATCGTGCGCGGGCGGACACGCCCACCGTGCTGCATTACGCAACGCAAGCGGCCGCGGATTCCATGTCCAATACGCCGCCCACGTACGCGTGGTATCTCGCCGGTCTGGTGTTCCGCTGGGCGCTCGATCAGGGCGGTCTGGCCGAGATTGAACGCAACAACCGGCGTAAGGCCGATACGCTCTACAGCGTGATCGACGCCAGCAACTTCTATCAGGCGCCGGTACAGGCCCGTTTTCGCTCGACGATGAACGTGCCGTTCACGCTGGCCGACGATGCCCTGGATGCGGCGTTCCTCGCCGGCGCGAAGGAGCGATCGATGGTCAACCTGAAGGGGCATCGCAGCGTTGGCGGCATGCGCGCGAGTCTGTACAACGCGGTGTCCCAGGCGAACGTGGAGGCGCTTGTGGAATACATGCGAGCGTTCGAACGTGAGCACGGATGACGACGCGCTGAGTGCACTGCGTACGCGCATCGACGCGATCGATGCGCAACTGCAGAGTTTGCTTAACGAGCGCGCGCAATGCGCGCTGGATGTTGGCGCCGTCAAGCAGCGGCAACCGGGCGATGCGCCACCGGTTTTCTACCGGCCGGAACGCGAGGCACAGATTCTGAGGCGCCTGCAGCAGGGCAACACCGGGCCGCTGAGCGACGATGCCATAGCCCGATTGTTCCGCGAGATCATTTCCTGCTGCCTGAATCTCGAGCAGCCGCTCACGGTTGCATACCTCGGTCCGTCGGGTACCTACACAGAGCAGGCCACCGTGAAACAGTTCGGGCATTTTGCGAGCGCACGCGCGTTCGACGCAATCGATGAGGTGTTTCGCGAAGTGGAAGCCGGCACGGTGCATTACGGCGTGGTGCCGGTGGAAAACTCGACCGAAGGCATGGTCAATCACACGCTCGATTGCTTCATGGCGTCGTCGCTCAGCATCTGCGCCGAGGTGGAACTGCCCATTCACCACGGTTTTCTGGTGCATCGCGATGGTGACCCGGATGCGATCGAAAAGATCGTATCGCATGCCCAGTCACTCGCGCAGTGCCGCCACTGGTTGGACGCGAAGTACCCGGGCGTACCCCGCGAAGCCTGCGGCAGCAACGCCGAGGCGGCCCGGCGCGCAGCAGCGGACCCGAGCGTGGCGGCTGTGGCGGGCGAACTGGCCGCGGAACGCTACGGCTTGCGGGTTTATGCAACGCACATTGAAGATCATCCGGACAACAAGACCCGTTTCCTCGTGATCGGCCGGCAGAAGGTGGCGCCGAGCGGCCGCGACAAGACGTCGATTCTGGTATCCACGCGCAACGAACCCGGTGCGCTCTACAACGTGCTCGCACCGTTCCACGAGTTCGACATCAGCCTGTCGCGTATCGAGACGCGGCCGGCACGTTCCGGCGACTGGTCATATGTTTTCTTCATCGACATGGAAGGGCATGCGAACGACGCCAACGTAGCCGCCGCACTGCAACGCGTGGGCGACATCGCAATGGAAGTCAGGGTGCTCGGCGCGTACCCGAAAGCAGTCGTTTAGGCGAGATGAAACCTTGATGGGCAAAAGCAGCGGAAAAGTGAATGCGGGAATCGGCAAGCTCGTGCCGTACAAACCGGGCAAGCCCGTCAACGAGTTGACGCGCGAACTCGGCATCACAGACATTGTGAAGCTAGCCAGCAACGAAAATCCGCGCGGTCCGTCGGACGCGGTCAGGGCCACCATTGGCGCCGGGCTCGGCGAACTGTCGCGCTATCCGGATGGCAGCGGCTACCGGTTGAAGGCCGCGCTTGCGAATTCCCTCGACATCGATCCGGAGATGTTGACGCTCGGCAACGGTTCCAACGACGTGCTGGAACTGGTGGCGCGGATGGCGCTCGGCGTTGGCGACGAGGGGCTCGTTGCAGAGCATTCGTTTGTGGTTTATCGGCTCGCGGTTATCGCAAGCGGCGCGGAGCTCGTGACCGTTCCGGCGCGTGACTACGGCGCCGACCTGGACGCGATGCTGGCGGCGATTACGCCCCGCACGCGGATCGTATTTCTGGCCAATCCGAACAACCCGACCGGCACGTGCGTCAACCGCGTGGCGCTCGAGGCGTTTCTGGATGCAGTACCGGAGCGCGTCTGGGTGGTGCTCGACGAGGCCTACTTCGAGTACGTAACCGCGCCGGATTACCCGGACGGCGTGTCGTTGTTGCCCGCCCATCCGAACCTGATCGTGACCCGCACGTTTTCGAAGATCCATGCGCTGGCGGCGTTGCGTGTTGGCTTTGCGGTGAGCTCCCCGGAGGTGGCGGACCTGCTCAACCGGCTGCGTCAGCCGTTCAACGTGAATGCGCTCGCGCTCGCGGCGGCGGAGGCGGCCCTTGCAGACGCCGACTTCGTGCGCGAGAGCCGCGAGATGAACAGCGCCGGCATGGTTCAGCTCACCGACGGGTTGGCGCGGTTGAATTGCCCGGTGATTCCGTCCCGTGGCAATTTCATCTGTGCCAACGTGGGCGACGCGAACGCGGTGTACGAGGCGTTGCTGCACCGTGGCGTGATCGTACGGCCGGTCGCCGAGTATGGGCTGCCGGGTTTCCTGCGTATTACCGTGGGTTTGCCGGAGGAAAACGATCGCTGTCTGCACGCGCTGGCCGACGTGCTCGCGCGCTGACCGTGCAACTGGTTGTCATAGGCACCGGCCTGATCGGTTGTTCGTTTGCGCTCGCCGCTCGGTCGGCGGGCCTTTTTACACGCATCTGCGGCATCGACGCCTCCGCCGAGGCGTTGGATCGAGCCGTGGCGCACGGGCACGTCGACGCAACCCTCGAGCAGGTACCCGCGGAGGCGGACGCGGTGCTTGTTGCCGTTCCACCGGACCGGATTGCGGCCACCTTGGATACGCTCGCGACGTACCCGGGCGTGGTGTTCGATGTGGCCAGCGTCAAAGCACCCGTGGTTGCGGCGGCACGCGCCGCGGGTCTCGCACGCTTCGTGCCGTGCCATCCCATCGCCGGTTCGGAACGAAGCGGCCCGGACGCGGCCATGGCCGATCTTTTTCGCCGGCGCAAACTGATCATTACTCCGTACGAAGGCATCGATCCGCGGGCCGTTGAGGTCGTGAGCGGGTGGTGGTCGGCGCTCGGCTGTGATGTTCAGCAGATGCCGGCGGACGCGCACGACGCGCGGTTTGCCCGTACGAGTCATCTGCCGCACCTGGTCGCCTTCGCGTACATGCAGATGATCAGCGATCAGGATTTGCAGTATGCGGCGGGCGGATTCCGGGATTTTTCGCGGATTGCCGCATCGGATGCCGACATGTGGGTGCCAATTCTGGCGCAGAATGGCGACGCGATTGTGGCCCAACTCGACCAGCTGTCGGCACACCTGGCGGCGTTGCGGGCGGCAATCGTGTCCGGTGACTCGGATGCGGTGCGTACCGCGTTGGTTGAAGCGCGCGCGCGCCGGCGCGCGTTCGAGGACACGCAAGGGTCCGCTGGAGAACGTCGCGGCGGTGGGCAAAACGAGGAAAGCGCCTCAGATGACTGACAACTCAGACACTGAACCCTCAGACGCGAGTCACGCGGACAGGGAAACAACGCCGGTGCCGGTGGTTGCGATCGACGGCCCGAGCGGTTCCGGTAAGGGCACGCTCGCGGCGCGGGTCGCCGCCAGTCTCGGCTGGTGGCTGCTCGACAGCGGCGCTCTGTACCGGATTGTTGCGGCGTGTGCGTTGCGCGACTCGGTGGCGCTCGATGACGAGGCGGCGCTTGCACGGCTCGCCGCCGACGCAGACGTCGCGTTCGATGACGGCCGCGTGGTCGTTGGCGGCGACGATTTCACCGACGAGATCCGCAGGGAAGACGTGGGTCACGCGGCGTCGGTGGTTGCCGCCGTACCGGCGGTGCGCGATGCGGTGTTCGGGTTGCAGCAGAGCTTCCGGCGCCCGCCCGGTCTCGTTGCGGACGGGCGCGATATGGGCACGGTGGTGTTTCCCGACGCGTTCGTGAAGATCTATCTGGACGCGTCGGCTGAAGTGCGCGCCGAACGGCGATATAATCAATTGAAAAACAAAGGCTTAAGTGTTAATTTCCGCGACCTTCTCGATGGCATCCGGCAACGTGATGCCCGGGATCTGGAGCGTACCGTTTCGCCGCTGAAACCCGCGCACGATGCGATCGTCCTCGACAGTAGCCAGATGAGCATCGAGGAAGTCGTCGCGCATGTGCAGGGCATCGTCTCCGAGCGCCTCGCGCGCCTGGACGGATAGCCGGGGCTCGACCCCTTTCGGGGCGCGGGTACGCATTACATTAATCAACCTTGGAGTTGTGGCCGGAAGGTTACGACAAATTTATGAGCGAAAATTTTGCCGATTTATTCGAAGAGAGTTTGAACACCATCGAGATGGAACCGGGATCCATCGTAACCGGCACGGTGGTTGACATAGACAACGACTGGGTGGTCGTGCACGCCGGACTCAAATCCGAAGGCGTGATTCCGCGCAGTCAGTTCCTGGACGAGAACGGTGAGTTCGCGTTAGCCATCGGCGAGCAGGTAAAGGTCGCGATGGAAACGGTGGACGACGGCTGGGGCGAGACGCGCCTCTCCCGCGAGAAAGCCAAGCGGGCGGAATCGTGGCAGATGCTCGAGGAAGCGTTCGAAGACTCCGCGGCCGTGGAAGGTACGATCAACGGGAAAGTCAAAGGCGGTTTCACCGTTGACGTGAGCGACATCCGCGCGTTTCTGCCGGGATCGCTGGTGGACATCCGGCCGCTGCGCGAAACCGCGCATCTGGAAGGCCGGCCGCTGGAATTCAAAGTGATCAAGCTCGATCGCAAGCGCAACAACGTGGTTGTGTCGCGCCGGGCGGTGCTGGAAGAAGAGAACAGCGCCGAGCGCGAAGCGCTGCTGTCGTCGCTGCAGGAAGGCCAGGACGTGAAGGGCATCGTCAAAAACCTCACCGACTACGGCGCGTTCGTGGATCTGGGCGGGGTCGACGGGCTGCTGCACATTACCGACATGGCCTGGCGCCGTATTCGTCATCCGAGCGAGATGGTGAACGTGGGTGACGAAGTGCAGGTGCGTATTCTGAAGTTCGACCGCGAAAAGAACCGCGTGAGTCTGGGTATGAAGCAGCTGGGCGACGACCCGTGGGTCGAGCTTACGCGACGCTATCCCGAAGGTTCACGCGTAATGGCCTCGGTAACCAACCTCACCGATTACGGGTGCTTTGCCGAAATCGAGGAAGGGGTGGAAGGACTGGTCCACGTGTCCGAGATGGACTGGACCAACAAGAACATTCACCCGTCCAAGGTCGTCGCCGTTGGTGACGACGTGGAAGTGATGGTGCTCGACATCGACGAGGAGCGCCGGCGCATCTCACTCGGCATCAAGCAATGCCGACCCAACCCGTGGGAAGAGTTTGCGATCAACAACGCCAAAGGCGATCGCGTGCACGGCACCATCAAGTCCATCACGGACTTCGGTATCTTCATCGGTCTGGATGGCGGTATCGACGGTCTGGTGCACCTGTCGGACATCTCCTGGAACGAGCCCGGCGAAACGGCCGTGCGCAGTTATCGCAAGGGCGAGGATCTGGAGAGTGTGATCTTGTCCGTGGATCCGGAGCGGGAGCGCATTTCGCTCGGCATCAAGCAGCTTGAACAGGATTCGTTCTCGGATTACACCGCAGTGAACGACCGCGGCAGTCTTGTGAACGGCGTGGTTGAGTCGGTGGAGCCGAAGGAAGCCGTGATCACGCTGGCCGAAGATGTCACCGGTATCCTCAAAGCGTCTGAACTCAGCGTCGACCGTGTTGAAGACGCACGCAACGTGCTGAGCGTAGGCGAAGAGGTGGAAGCGAAAGTGATCAGTATCGACCGCAAGAACCGGTTGATTGCGCTGTCGCTCAAAGCCAAGGAAATCGACGACGAGCGGGCTGCCGTGCGCGAACACCGCACGCGGGAAACCGACCGTCCGGGTACTGCGAAGCTGGGTGACCTGATCAAGGCGCAGATGAACCAGGACGACTGACGACAACGGGCCTAAGGAATGGGCCCGTTATCGGGCCGAGCGCGGGCAGCGAGAGGCGAGCTATGACCAAGTCGGAATTGATCGAGCGAATCGCGGGGAAGCAGAATCAGCTTCCCCCGAAGGACGTCGAACTGGCGGTGAAAGCCATTCTGGAACAGATGTCCGAAACGCTGGCTGCCGGCGATCGGATCGAGATCCGCGGTTTCGGCAGTTTCTCGCTGCATTTCCGTGCCCCCCGGATTGGTCGCAACCCGAAAACCGGCGAGTCGGTTGGACTCGCCGGCAAGTATGTGCCGCACTTCAAACCCGGCAAGGAACTCCGCGAGCGTGTGAACCACGCGGCCCAAAGCAACGCAGCGGATCTCTGAGCCGAACTCATGCGCTGGATTTCCCGTTTTTTCTGGTTGCTCTTTCTCCTGGTCGTGTTTCTGTTCACCGTACTCACGGTGAATCAGCAGGAGGTCTCGCTCGAGTTTCTCCGTTGGCGGACGCCGGAACTGAGTGTGTTCTGGTGGCTGATGATTGCATTCGCAATAGGTCTGGTGCTGGGTTTTGCGGTGGCCTCGGTGTCCACGGTCAAACACTTGCTGCGCGAACGCAAACTCTCCAAAACCGTGGACGCGCGTGATCGCGAACTCGAATCGCTGCGCACCACCCAGACCAGCGATGTCTGAAAGGCGCGTTGCGCCGGTTGACGTCCTCGTTCCTGTGCGCCGTTTCGGCTGAATACGCATGCCCGGCGCACTCACTCTTTCACTGGTTGCGCTGGTTGCGCTCGGCATCGGTGTCGCACTGGGCCGCTGGCGGCGACCGCGTCCGCAAGCGTCCGAAGCGGGTGCGCTCGGCACGTTACGCAGTCTGCTGGATGGCGCGTCGCCGGACGTCGTGCGAACGCTGGTTGCGCGGCGAGATCTTCCGGCGGCTGCATTCGATGCGGGGCTTCGCCTCGGCGTCGCGGAGCGGCGAAATGGCGCGCCGGATAGGGCGTTGGCCGTGCACCAGGCGGTGCTCGCGTCGCCGGGTCTCACAAAGACGCAGCGAACGCAGACCGAACACGCGGTGGCTGAAGACCTGCTTGCGCTGGGGGAACCCGCGCGCGCGTTGCGTTTGCTTGCGCCCTACGCGACGCGCTCGAAGCGCTTCAATCTGCTGACGCCGCAGATTCCAGACCGGGTTCTCATGATGTATGCCGAGGCGGCCCGGGCTACCGGGGCGTTCGACGTTGCCGTTGATGCCAACCTGCGGCTGGTGCGCCAGGCGGGGTTCGAAACGCTGCCACCGGAAACGTTGGCCGCGATGGAACACGACGTGCTTGAACACGTCGGCGGTTTGATCGACGAAAACCGGCTGTCGGATGCGCGATCCACGTTGCGTGACGTGCGCCGACTGTTTCCGGAAACGGCGTCGCTGTGCATATTGGCGGCGCACCTGGAACATCGCGCGGGGCGCCCGAAGGCCGTGCGCGAGTGGCTCGAGCGGGCGAGCCGAAACAACCCGGCAAGCGTTGCCCCGCATCTGGGTTGGTATCGCGATGCCAGTTGGCAGGACCCGCGGGGGTACGCGGCCTTTCTGTCCCAGCTGTGGGAGCGCAGCGACGCACCGCCGCTGGTGGGCGAATGGGTGCGGGTGGCGTCCTCGATGCACGATGCGGATCAGGTGGATCAGATGCTGGCCGAGCGGCTCGCTGCCGGGTCCGCCGGGAGGCTTGCCGACGGCCCTGCGGGCGCGACGGCCTTCGACGAAGCGGCGTTGCTCGCGGCAACCCGGCGCGCGCTGCTGCACGTGTCCACGCCGCTCGCAGATGCGGTGCGGGCAACGGTTGATCACCGCATGGCTGAACTGGGCATGTTGCACGCGCGTGACGGTGACGCGCCTACAGTGGACGCGCCTGCGGCCGAATAGCATACCCGGCACGAAACAATCTCAATGGAGATCCAGTGCCATGACTACATTTTCCCTGTTACCTGCTTACTCCGCTGTTGCATCGCCGGTGCTTCGCCGGAGGCTCGCCATCTGGCTGACTGCGGCGATGCTGTCGGCCGGATCCATCGCCGGCGCTTCTGCTGCGTGGGCCGACGCCGGGTCGGGCGCAACAACGGAAGCCCCCGCACGCGTCAATGTGAATACGGCGTCGGCGCAAACGATTGCCGACGTCCTGAAAGGCATCGGTCTCAAGCGGGCCGAGGCGATCGTTGCCTATCGCGAAGCGAACGGGCAGTTTCGGGATGCCTACGAACTTGCCAACGTGAAAGGGGTTGGCGAACGCACGGTCGAGCTGAACGAAGCACGCATTCTACTGGCCGACTAGCGGCCCAGCCACTACGGGCGCGCAGGCTCTTTTGCGCCCGAGTGTGAACCTCGTCACAATAGCGCGCGTCCGTTCCGGTAGCGCGCTTTGTGCGCGCGTTGTGTACAACGAGAACTGCCGCAGCGTGTTCGTTCCCACGTGCTGGTACACCTGAGGTGATCGATCGCAACGGCGTGCGATGAAACTGGTTTTCTGCGTCAACGAGGCACGCTTTCTGGTGTCGCACCGTCTGCCGCTCGTGCGGGAAGCACAGCGGCGCGGGTTTGCTGTGCTTGCGCTTTGCGGGGAAAACACCGGCGAGGCGGAGCTCGATGCGCTCGGTGTGCCGGTCCGCACGGTGCCGATGTCGCGCAGCGGGCTCAACCCCCGCGCCGAGATCAAGACGCTTCGCGCGCTCACGCAAGCCTACCGCGACGAGCGTCCCGACATCGCGCATCATGTAACCATCAAACCCGTTATCTACGGTACGCGCGCGGCGAAGAAATGCGGCGTGCCGGCAGTGGTGAACGCGGTGCCGGGAATGGGCTTTGTCTTCACCCGCCGAGGCGCGCTGGCGGCACTGCGCCGCATGGGGGTCAACCTGCTTTATAAGGACGCGTTCTCGCACCCGAACATGCGCGTGATCTTTCAGAACAGCGAAGACCTGCGCGGCTTCGTTACCCACGGGTTGCTGCAGCGTGAGCAGACGGTGCTGATCCGCGGCTCGGGCATAGACCCGGCACAGTTCTGTCATCGCGACGAACCGGAGGGTCCCGCCACTTTTCTGCTGGTTGCGCGCATGTTGCGCGACAAAGGTGTGTTCGAGTTTGCCGAGGCCGCCCAGTGCGTACATGCGCAACGCCCGGATTGGCGTTTTCTGCTGGTGGGCGATCCCGATCCGGGTAACCCGTCGTCGCTGACACCTGAGGAGCTGTGCGAGATCAACCGTCACGGTGCCGTCCGATGGCTTGGCGCACGCTCGGATGTGGCTGAACTGATGGCCAAGGCGCACGTGGTGTGCCTGCCGTCGTACCGCGAAGGCTTGCCCAAAACGTTGTTGGAAGCCAGTGCGTGCGGGCGGCCGATGATTGCGAGCGAAGTGGCCGGCTGTCGTGAAGTGGTGCACCCGGAGGTCAACGGCGTACTCGTGCCACCGCGCGATGCGCAAGCGCTTGCGCAAGCCATGTTGCGACTGGGCGACGATCCGGCGTTGCGGCAGCGCTTTGGCGCGGCCGCCCGGGCCAAAGCGGAGGCGGTGTTCGGAATCGACGACGTGGTTCGCCATACGTTCATGGTGTACGACGCGTTGCGGTCCGCGTGAGCCGGGCGCTCATCACTGGCGCCGGTGGCTTCATCGGGCAACATCTGTGTGCGCGGTTACGGGACGCCGGCTGGCGCATCGACGCGGTGAGCGGCAGTGACCTGCCGGCCGGCGTGGAACGGGTGGCAAGCCGTCTCACGCAGTTGACGGACGACGACTGGCGGCGTCTGTGCGACGGCTGCGATCTTGTTTTCCACCTGGCTGGCGTCGCGCATGGCCAACAGGTGTCGCACGAACGGCTGACGCTGGTGAACGTCACGACCACAGAGCGGATCGCGCAAGCGGCCGTCGCAGTGGGCGTACCGGCGTTCGTTTGGCTCAGCTCGATCAAGGTGCTGGGTGACATTGCGCCCGAGCCGCTCACGGCCGACGACGGCTACGCCGCGGACGAGCCGTATGGACAGTCGAAGGTTGCCGCGGAGCGCGTGCTGGCGGAGATGTCCGGCGACGCCGGTTCGACCCGGCTGATTGTGGTCCGCACGCCGCTCGTCTACGGCCCTGGTGTGGGCGCGAACTTCGCGGCGTTGGTGGCGCATGCGCTCAGCGCCTGGCCGTCGCCGCTCGGCGGCGCGGTTGCGCCCCGCACCCTGTGCGGCATCGAGAACCTGCTGGATTTTCTGGAGAACGCATCGGCGCATCCCGCCGGTACCTATCACGTGGCGGACGCGCACGCGTGGACGGTCTCGGAACTGATTCGGGCGATCGCCGCACGGGCAGGGCGCAGCAAAACCCTGTTGCCGTTGCCGGCCGTATTGATGAAGTCGTTGCTCAAGGCCGCGGGTCG
Organism: Candidatus Azotimanducaceae bacterium; assembly: GCA_965216695.1. Classification (GTDB taxonomy): domain Bacteria; phylum Pseudomonadota; class Gammaproteobacteria; order Pseudomonadales; family Azotimanducaceae. Next base: position 3,938,616 of record OZ244212.1, read on the forward strand.
CGAGGCGTGGTACACGCGATTGTTCGAGCCGTTGCGCGTGGATGTGTCGGCCACCACCGAGCGAACCGGTTGGCGTCCGCAGCGCTCGGCGGATGACATGCTGGGTGCGGTTGTCGACGGGTATCTCGGCCGATGACGTGGGTGATGCTGGGCGGCTTTGTCGCAGCGCTCGCCGGTGCATTCGCGGTGATCCAGTACGCGGTGCAGCTGCAACTGATGGCGGTGCCGAACGCCCGCAGCTCCCACCACGTGGTTACCCCCACCGGCGGCGGGCTCGGTTTCGTTGTGCCGGTGCTCGGATTTCTGGTGTATCTCGTGGTGTGGTTGGACAGCGCGCTGTGGCCGCTGCCGGTAGTGCTCGCGCTGATTGCTGCGGTAGGACTCGCAGACGACGTGCGCGACCTGGGGCGCGCGGCGCGACTGCTGGTGCAGGTGCTGGTTGTGGGCGGGGTGCTCTGGATGGTCCCGGAAGGCGGTCTGCCGCTGCTGCTGGTGGCCGGCGTGGCCATGGTCTGGTTCGTGAACCTCTACAACTTCATGGACGGTATCGACGGCATCGCCGGGGTTCAGTTCCTGTTTTTTGCGCTGGCGGTGCTGTGGCTGTCGGAACAGCGCATCGTTTGGGTGAGCGAGTTGCTGTGGTTCGCGTGCGCCGCCGTTGCCGGGTTCATGGTGTTCAACTGGCCCCGGGCGCGCGTGTTCATGGGCGATGTAGGCAGCGGATTCCTGGGTCTGCTGGTGGCCGCGGTGGTGTGGCTGCTGTGGCGCACCGAGCAGGTGCCGTTGGTCGCGCTGTTGATACTGCTGGCCGGGTTCTGGTTTGACGCCACGTACACGATCTGTGTCAGAATTGTGACTCGGCAGCGGTTCGCGCAGGCGCACCGCAGCCATCTCTACCAGGTCATTGCGTTGCGAAAAGGACATTTATGGACGACGATGACGTTCCTCGCTTTTTGCCTGCTCTGGCTGCTTCCTGCGGCGTGGATCGCCGTGCACTATCCAGCGTGGCAGTGGTACGCGCTCGCAGCCGCCATCGCGCCGTTGTTCGCGGGTGCCGTGCTGCTCGGGGCCGGGAAGATGCAAACAGCGACGGGTGGGGCTGGCAACGCCGCGGCGGCTGCGCCGGCAACGGATTCGAACCCTTCCGCAGATACGCCGTCCAAGCAGGACCGTACGGGCGGATAATGTCGTTATGATCGATTTTTCCGACTACTCGCGCCGACAGAAGCAGGCCATCGCGGTGGGCGTGGATGTGCTCGCGCTGCCGGTTGCGCTCTGGTCGGCCATTGCGCTCCGGCTCGGCGAGTGGCAGCCGGATGTGGCTCAGTACTGGCCCGCGTTTCTGGTGAGCGCGCTCGTGTGCGTGCCGGTGTTCGGCAGCCTGGGCCTGTACCGCCAGGTGGTGCGGCACATGGGAATGCACGCGCTGCGGCCGGTGCTCGTTGGCGCCACCATCACCGCCCTCGTGATTGCCGCGGTAGCGCACATGGTGCCGCTCAAAGGGTTCCCCCGATCCGTGCCGATCATCTTCTGGCTGCTCACGCTTGTGTATGTGGGCGGCACGCGCTACCTCGCACGCTCGTACTTTCACTGGCTGCGCACCCGGGGGCCGGGCCGCAAGCGGGTGGTGATCTACGGCGCCTCCGATTCCGGCGTCAGCGTCGCCCGTTCGCTCGTGAACCGCGGCGACTACCTGCCGGTGGCGTTCGTGGACGAGAACGACGCGCTGCGCCGCCGCGTGATCGATGGCCTGACGGTGCATGCGCCGGAAGAACTCGCGGATCTGGTCGAACGTCATCAGGCAGGTGAGGCGGTGATTGCGATCGAGTCCTCCGCACCGGCCGCCAGGTACCGGGCGATCCGCAACGCCGAGAAGCTGGACGTGCGCGTGAAAGTGATTCCGGATGCCGACGAGATTGCGGCCGGCCGTGAACGTCTGTCCGATATTCGCGACGTGGAAGTGGAAGATCTGCTCGGCCGCGATCAGGTTGATGCGTTACCGCACCTGCTGGAAGGCAGCGTGCGTGACCGGGTGGTGATGGTGACCGGCGCCGGCGGGTCGATCGGCTCCGAGCTCTGCCGCCAGATCGTACGCTGCCAACCGCGCGTGCTCGTGCTGCTGGACCACTCCGAGTTTGCGCTCTTTCAGATCCAAAGTGAGTTGCGCCGCGTGGTGGCGCACGAGTCGCTTCAGGTGCCGATCGTCACCGTCCTCGGCTCGGTCGTCAACGAAACGCTGATGTCCCGCACGTTCAGCCGCTACCGTGTAGAGACGGTTTATCACGCGGCGGCGTACAAACACGTGGACATGGTGGAGCACAATGTTGTTCAGGGGTTGAAGAACAACACCTTCGGTACGCTGTATTGTGCCCTGGCTGCGCTCGACGCGGGCGTAAAAGATTTCATTCTGATATCAACGGACAAGGCGGTTCGAACGTCCAGCGTAATGGGCGCATCCAAGCGCCTGGCTGAAATGGTGCTGCAGGCGCTGCAACCGACGGCCGGCGGTACGCGCTTCTCAATGGTGCGTTTCGGCAACGTGCTCGGCTCTTCCGGCAGCGTGGTGCCGTTGTTTCTGGAGCAGATCGATCGCGGTGGGCCGGTAACGGTGACGCATCGCGACGTAACCCGTTACTTCATGACCATTCCCGAAGCCGCGCAGCTGGTGCTGCAGGCCGCGAGCCTTGCGCAAGGCGGCGACGTGTTTCTGCTGGACATGGGTAAACCCGTGCGCATTCTGGATCTCGCGAAGCGCATGATCCGGCTAAAAGGTTTGCGTGTGAAAGACGTGGATGACCCCGGCGGTGACATCGAAATCGACTTCACCGGCCTGAAGCCGGGTGAAAAGCTGCACGAGGAACTGCTCGTCGGGCAGGCTGTGGTAGGCACCGAACACCGCAAGATTCTGCGTGCCCAGGAACAGTTTGTGCCGTGGGAGGAATTGCGCGGCGCCCTCAACACGCTGGAAGAGGCGTGCGAGTCATTCGATTTCGAAGCGGTGCAACGCTTCCTGGTGAATCTGGTGGAGGGCACGGGGCTTGAAGAGCGGGTGAAAGAGGCGTCGGTCACCGCCGAAGTGGTGGCAATTACCGAGGCGCAGATTGCGGCCCGCAAGCGCCAGAGTTAACGTGGGTCCTCATTCAAGGGCAATCGAATGGACATAAGCATTACGTACTGCGGCGAGTGAAACTATCGCCCCACCGCGGTCAGTCTGGCTGCAGAGCTCAAGAAGGCGTTCGGCGCCGATGCGTTTTTGATTGAGGGCGCCGGCGGCATCTTCGACGTAGTTGTCGACGGCACCCTCGTGTACTCCAAGTTCGACACGCACGCGTTCCCGGAGGCCGCTGCGTTGATTGAACAACTGCGGCGCTGAGCCGGCGCCCGTTCGCGGCGTTCAGTTACCGAAATCGACCGCCAGCTCTATGCCCCAGCTGGTGCCGGGTTCTATGTACGATCGTTGGAACAGCGTGGCTATGGGTTGATCGAACTCGCGCACTTCGTCGGTGAGGTTGCGCCCGTAGGCCGTGACTCGATAGCGGTCCCAGGCGTACGTGATGGACGCATTGAGAAAATCCGCCGATGCCAGCCGGCTGCCTGGGGCGTTATCGAGCCGCGTCTCCTGCTTACCCTGATGGTTATAGCGTGCGTGCAGGTCCAGCATGCCCGGACCGATCGGAATCGAATAGGTGCCACCGATACCGAAGGTGATTTCCGGTGCGAACTTCGGCTTCAGATCGGACTCGTCCTGGGGTGCCAGAAACAGTGGGGATCCGTCCGTTGCAAAGCCCACAGGTTCAACGACGCCGCAATCCGAGGTTGGATTGACGTCAGGCTGCGCACCGTCGAGATCGATACACAGATCCTTGTACTCGGCGTCCAGGATGCCGAGGGTGGCGAACATGTTGAAGTTTTCATTCACCACCCATCGGAACTCCACCTCGGCCCCGGTATAGTCCACAGAACCTACGTTGTCGATCACCGTCACCACAGTATTGGTTGAATTGTCTAGTTTTACGGTGGATTCCTGCTTGCCGGCGAAGTCGTTGTAGAAGGCCGCAACGTTCAGCTGCACCCTGTCATCGAAAAACTGCGACTTCATACCGATCTCCCAGGATTCGGCAAACTCGGGCTCGTAGGTGTTGGCGAAATCCTGGGCGTTCTGGTTGCGCCCGAAGTAGCCGCCGCTGTGGAAGCCTTCGGAATAGGACGCGTAAAACATCACGTCGTCGTTCAGGCGATAGTCGACGCCGAACTTTGGTGTGGTTTCCTTCCACACGGTCCCGTCGTCGAAGAGATCCAGGTTGCCGTTCAGGTCGCGCGCCCATTGCTCCATCGGAATACGGGCCTGAGCCAACGGGACCAGATAGGACTGCGCACCTTGGAATTCTTTCTCCTCCCGCGTCCACCGCACACCGGCCGTTACGGTCCAGCGATCGTTGATGCTGTAATCCGCCTGGAAGAATACTGCCTGCGAATTCACTTCTTGGTTCTGGAACAGGTTCTGGGTGAAGTTGTCACCCAGCCCGGCCGAGCCGAGGCCCACGCCCTGGTAGCAACGCAGCGCACCGACGAGTTCCAGCAGACACAGATCAGTGAAACCCGCGTTGCCGGGAAGGGGCGATCCGAGCAACGCCCACGGTACTTCGGACTCTGCATTTACGTGAAACCCTGGCGTGATGCTTTGCCAGAACGAACCGAACGTAATCCAGTTCTGCTGGTACTCACTCTCCCAGAAGTAGCCGCCCAGCACGAAATTGAACCGATCGTACGTTCCTTCCAAGCGCAATTCGGTGCTCAGCTGCTCGTGGGTGTTGTCGTTGTCGATCCAGATGTAGGGCAGCGACGATCCGTCGAGCTCGGAGATGTAGTCTTCAATTTCGTCGCGCCAGCCGGTCACCGACACCAGCTGCAGATTGTCGTTGACGTCGAGCTTCATCGTCAGCGTGATGGCGTCGGTGTCGTACTCGGCGTCGTTGTCCTGATCGGTCTCGTATTGATAATCGGGTGTGCCGGGAACGCGGCAGGAGCCAAACACGTCGCACAGCAGGAATCCTGGGTCGTTGCCGTTCTTGGCTTCGCCGATCTGGCTGTCATCGGCGTACGTTTCGACGGTTAGAAGCGCTTCGAAGCGATCGCCCGGTTCGAATAGCAGGGCCGCGCCGTAGTTCTGATAGTCCTTCTTGGGACCTTCGGTGCCGAGAAACACGTTGTCCATGTAGCCGTCGCTCTTGATCAGGGTGTAGAAGAGCTTGGTGGACAGCATGTCGCCGGCGCGCGGCAGATTGGCAATGGCCCGCACTTCGCGTTGGTCCCATTTGCCGCCTGTGATCTGGAGTTTGCCGCCAAGTTCGCCTGTTGGCCGGCTGCGAATCGCGTTCACCACGCCGCCGACCGTGTTCTTGCCGAACAACGTCCCCTGCGGGCCACGGAGCACTTCGATCCGCTCCACGTCGAAATTCTCGATCAGCTGTCCGGACGCGGTGCCGATGAACACGCCATCGAGCGCTACCGCCACCGGTGGGTCGAACGACTTATCGGACTCCGAATAGCTCAATCCCCGAATGTTGATCGACGACAGCCTGCTTCGCGCCTGATTGTCTTCGATGATGACATTTGGCAGGTAGGCGTTCAGGTCGGTCAGGTCGCGGACGCTCGCATCGGTTATCTCGGAAGTGAGTGCGGTCATGGCTACCGGCACGTCTTGGGCTGACTCCTCCCGTTTTCGTGCGGTAACAATGATTTCTTCAATGCCGATGCGTTGGTCCTGTGCCAGCGCAGGCACGGCCAGGCTGAGACCAGTCAGCAGCGTCGCGGCCGCGATCAGCCACGCAATAGAATGTGTAGGTGTGACGTTCATGGCTCCCCTCCCAAGGTAGTCCAATGGTCACGCGCGAATGGCGTGTAAGCGCACGGGCTATGCGCCTTTCGAGTATGTCGGGGACGTCGAAAACCGTCAATTACCAGTTTTATCTCGCTGGTGCGGGCTCTCGCGGCTGCCGGCCGCGAGATGGCTGACTCAGGCCTCGCGCGTGGCGATGGCGTTCTGTAAGAAAGGCACGGACGCTCCGATGTCGATTACCGGGACCACCTCGTAGTCGAGCATCACGCCCGCCCATAGCGACACGACCTCGAACACCACTTCTGCAGAAGGTGCTTCCACCAGCGAGAACATCGTTCCGCTGGGAGAGAACACGTGCCATTTGGTGTCGTAGCCAGGTGGTGGTTCAAACTTCTCCCAGACGGCCAACATCTGCTTCTGGTCTTCGTGAGTGAAGCCGGGTTTGTAGGTGTGGGTAATGTGAAACAGCATCGCATCCTCCCTGTAGATGTGTTCGATTGTTATTGGTGACCAGAAGTATCGCACAGCAAGGCCGCGCCTCCTCGATCACAAAGGGTTTGCGTTGGCTCGAGACTGTGAATCGCCCAACAATCAGCATGTTACGTACGGTTCTGGTATGCTGATCGAGTGCACTGACGACGCTGATCCAGGGGGTGTGCGTGACGCGTAAAACCGCAGAACGCATCGTACAAATGTGGCGGGCGTGGCAACCGGGCCGCGGCCTCACCAACCGTACGTTCTGCGATTTCTACAACGCAGAAATCCGCACGCGTGCCGACTTCCGGGGCGTGAATCCGTTCGAAGCGATGGACGTGGTGTTGTACGCGCATCCGGAGTCCTCGCGGCACTGATGCTGGTAACGCGGGCGAGCATTGTCCGGGTGCCCAGCGCCGCTCCTCAGGCGCCGCGACGCGTTGTTTCGGTTGTCACCACACTACTGTCGATCCTCCTCACTGCGTGCGGCAGCGTGCCGCTGGACCCGGATCCGCCCAACGTATTCGATCTGTCGGGCATCTGGGTGCTGGACGCGGGCGCGAGCGATCCGGCAATGACCGCCAGCCGATGGCATCACCGGCCCATACGCCCGACCGGCGCGCCGCGGCCGAGCGGCGGTCTGGCGTTCGTTACCCACGACTTTCCGCTGCTGCAGGCCAACCGCGTGGAGATCGAACAACACGCCGACTCGATGGGAATGGCGTTCGATTCGGGCGCGTACCGCGACCTGTCCTGGGGTGAACGCAAGCGCGGCCTGTGGTCGGTGGAGGCAGGCTGGGTTGAAAGCGTGCTCGTGGTGCGGTCGAGCGCGTCGGATGCGGATGTGGAAGAGACCTATGTGCTGGATTCGGGCGGTGATCAGCTGACGGTGACGACGGCGCTGCGCAGCGGCGGCCAGCAGGCCGAAGTGGTGCGGGTGTTCGACCGCGTGTCTGTGCGTTAGAGCCCCCGGTGCCGGATCCGTCGCCAGAAAGCCACATGAACTGTCCGACACGATTGGGCGCGGCCCGGTTGACGGGTCTGCCGGGCCGGCTACTATCGAGAAGGATGTGTTCGTTGAGCTAACGCAGTTTGGTGTTTCGATGACGTATCGAGCGTTTACGTATCAAGAGTCTAGCTATCGAAAGCTCGCAGGGACGATCGGTCTTCGCTCGCTGGTTCGGTGGCTCGGGGTGATGCTTGCCCTGGTCGTCGCCGGGTGCGCGGCAACGCCAGTGCCGTTCCAAGCAATCCCCTACGACGCACCCACCCAGGCGGAGCGCGAAGCGCTGCCGATGCAACTCGTTACCGGCGAGGCGCTCTTCGATCCGCCGGTGCACGTCTCCGAGGCGCCCGAGGTGGACGTGCTGAACATGTCGGAAGAGATGCGCGCCTTCGTTGCGGAGCAGGTGGATGGCCGGCGGCTGTCAGTAGCCCGGCTGCGCTGGCTGCTGCAGGGGCTCGTTGACCGGGGTTACTTCGCAACGACCTACGAAGCCAATCTCACGCAGTCTGCGGCCGACACGTTCGACAATCAGCGCGGCAACTGTCTTTCGTATACCAACATGTTCGTCGCGCTCGCGCGCGAAGCGGGGCTGCCGGCCTACTATCAGCTGGTGGACGTACCGCCGTCTTACGATGCGGACTCGGGCTGGCTGTTGCGCAACAACCACATCAACGTGGTGATTCAGGGCGTGCGCTACGCCAGCGAAACGGACCAGTTCACAATCGACTTCAACGTGCAGGCGCCGGATTATTCCTACGACCGGCACGTCGTATCCGATGAGTTCGCGCGCGCGCTGTTCTACGCCAATCTCGCGGTGGATGCGCTGCGCGCAAAGCAGACGCGCGTAGCGTTCGCGTACCTGCAGAAAGCGATGGCGCTGGAACCCCGGCACAGCGATTTCTGGGTGAATGTGGGTGCCATCTACGCACACCATGGCCTGCCGGAGCCCGCGCGGCAGGCGTATCAGCAGGCGGTGGATCTGGACGCATCCAACAAATCTGGCCTAAAAGGGCTGGCACGTGCGCACGAGGAACTGGGCAACTTCGAGATGGCCGCGCGGCTGAATCAGAAGATTCGCGACGACGAGCAGCGCAACCCGTTCTATCACTTCGCACGTGCGCAGCGCGCGTACGAGGCCGCGAGTTACGTGGAAACCATCGCCGCCGTAGACGCCGCGATAGAACTCAGGCCCCGCACGCCACGGTTCCATTTCCTGAAGAGTCTGGCGCAATACCGTCTTGGTGATACCAAGGAAGCGAAACGCAGCATCCGCATGGCGCAGAAATACGAGAAGTACAAGTCGCGCCAGAACCAGTACGCAGAGAAATTTGCCGCGCTCGCCAGCGGTTGATGCGTTTCTAGACGTCTGTTTGTCCGCGAACCCGCATTACGCGCCGCCCCCGCCGCACGCTTATACTTACCCATTGCTGATAGATGTCTAAAAGGAGCTGATGCGGCCCGTGGACAAACCGTCCGCCTATCGGGGTGACGCCCCGTACGTCTTCGTCTGCTACGCGCACGACGATGCGGAAGCGGTGCACGAGGACATCGTGTGGCTTGCCGAGCACGGCGTAAACGTCTGGTATGACGAGGGCATACCGGCCGGCACCAACTGGCGCGCCCAGATAGGTGACGCGCTCGAGGGAGCGCAGCAGGTGATCTTCTATGCGTCCGGAGCGTCCGTGGTATCCGACCACTGCGACCGGGAAGTGAACTTCGCGCTGGACGAAGCCAAACCGATCGTGCCGGTGCGCCTCGATGACACCGTCTGGCCGGCCGATCTGAAGATGGCCCTGAGCCGCGTGCAGCTGATCGACCGCACCGCGATGTCGGCGGCCAACTACCGGGACGCGTTGCTGCACGCGCTTGAACCGACGCTCGGCGAATCGAATGCTCTAGGTTCGGTTGCACGTGATTCACAAGCTGGCGGACCGCAAACCACACCGCCCCCGCCATTGGCGGAACGTCGGCGCAGATACCGCTCGGCGGTTGCGGCGATGGCGGTAGCAACCGTGCTCGCGGTTGGCGCCGCGTTCTGGCTCGACCGACGGGCGCAGGACCCCGGGAACGTGCAGGCGGTTGATACGTCCGATGCGCGCGAACGCTCGATCGCAGTGCTGCCGTTCGTGAACATGAGCGCCGATCCGGACCAGGTGTTTTTCTCGGAAGGCATTTCCGAAGAAGTGCTCAACCTGCTCGCGCGCAACCGCGAGCTGAGCGTGATCTCCCGTTCATCGTCGTTCAGCTTCAAGGGAACCAACCAGGACATTCCGTCCATTGCGCGCCAACTCGACGTGGCCCACGTGCTGGAGGGGTCGGTGCGCACCGCAAACAACCGCGTGCGCGTAACCGCACAATTGATCGAAGCGGCCACCGATACGCACCTGTGGTCCGAAACCTACGACCGGGAACTCGACGACATCTTTGCGATTCAGGACGAGATTGCGGCGCACGTGGTGGAGAAGCTGAATGCGGCCCTGATGGGCGAGCTGGAACCTTCGGACCGCGTGCATCTGGATGCGTACGCAGCGTACCTGCGAGGGCGCTTCTTGCGTTCGCGTGGTACCCGCGAAGAACTGCTGGCGGCTGAACAATCACTGAAACGCGCGCTGGAAGTCGAGCCGGATTACCCTGAGGCGTGGACGCAGCTGGCGCTCACCTACAACTACATGCGCAACGCCGGCGCTTTGCCGGCTGCCAAAGCCAAGCGTGCGGCCGTAGGTGCGGCGGAAACCGCCATTGCCATCAACCCGGAATATGGCGAGGCGTACGCGATTCTGGCCCATATCGCATTGAACGAAGATCGCGACTGGGACAGGGCGCTCAGCCATGCGAAACGCGCGTTGGAGCTCGATCCCGCGAACGGCTGGGTGAATCAGATTGCTATGCAGATTTCCCTGAACCTTGGAGATCCCGACAAAGCACTGGCTTATGCGCAGGAACGCGCAGTCCGCGACCCGCTGTGCGCGGAGTGTATGGTGGGCCTAGGCACCGTCTATGTGTTTCAACGACGATACGACGAGGCGCTGGAGGTGTTCGAAAGATCCGACGCGCTGGGTGGCGGTACTGGGGACAGCAACCTGGCGGTGGCGCATGCATTGCTTCTTAACGGCGATCTCGACGCGAGTCTTGCGCGCTGGCAACGTGCGAATCCCGGTCCGTTCCGCGTGTATGGCGAGGCGATCACCTACTACAAGATGGGCCGCGAGCAGGACTTCCAGGCGAAATTCAGTGAGTTGAAAGAAGATTTCGGAGACGACTACCCGACGATGGTTGCGCGGGTGTACGCGTGGTTGGGTAACAAGGACGCGGCATTCGAATGGCTCGATCGTTTCACGGTGGAGCAGCCGGAGGTGGGTTCGGCAATCAACAGCTACTGGGAAATGCTGTCGCCTGAACTCGAAGTGCTGTTCGATGACCCGCGCTGGCTTCCGCATCTGGAGCGCATGGGCTTGGCACCGCACCAACTGGCGCGGTTTGAATTCAACGCGCCGCTGCCGGGAACGGGTAGCTCGCAAGCCCGTTAGCGGACACGGCGTCACGCGCGGTGCGTGCGGCCCGTCACGCCCCGTTAAAACCGCTGCGGGGTGGCGCGCCCAGGCGATAGAATGCATGTCTGCATCACACGGAAGCGTTGGACTGCATGGCGCGCGATACCGACCTCGTGCAATTCCTCGCGGAGCGTTCGGGGGATCTGAACGACTCGCGACGGCAACTGCTGGATGCCTTTGCCCGGGCGTTCTGGGCCAAACCTGCGTATGACGCCGCGCGCGATGCCGCCGTGGACGCGGAAATTACACTCGCGTGCTGGCACGCGCTCAACCAGGCTGTGGAAAGCACCGACAACGGTGCGGTAATTGCGCCGTTCGTCCGCGTGAACGGCAGCCCGGTGCAGAACGGCCGCGGTGCAACCTGGGTGCAGATCGTGCATCCGGACATGCCGTTCATCACCGATTCCGTATTGATGGAGGTAACCCACCGCGAACTGGGCCTACACTTCCTGCATAACGTGACGGTACCGGTGCAGCTCGACGATTCCGGTGTTGCCGGCATTGGCGCCGCTCCGGAGGCCATGAACGTAACGTTCGTGCACATCGAGATCGATGCCGAGTCGGCGCAGGATCACGCGGTGTTGCAGGCGAGCGTTGAAGAAAGCCTGCGCGACGTGCGCAGCGTGGTGGCCGACTTCGTACCAATGAAACGGCGCGTACGCGATCTGATCGATGAACTCACCGGGCTCGCGGTGGCGCACCCCAGCAAGGTGAGCGAGATCCACGAGGCAACCGAGTTTCTGGACTGGCTGCTCGCCGATCACTTCACGTTCCTCGGGTTTCGCAAGTTCGATTTCTCTGACGGCCACCTACGGCAGGTGCCGGACTCGGAACTGGGTACGTTGCGCAATCGTGCGCCGGCGACGGTGCGGGCGATCGGTTCACTGCCGGATGAGTCGCGTGCGTTTCTGCTGGAAGAGAAGATTTTAAGTTTCTCCAAGGCCGGTACGCGTTCGCGTGTGCACCGGCGTGCGTATCCGGACTACGTGGGCGTAAAGCATTTCGATGCGCGGGGTCGCGTAATCGGTGAGTCCGGTTTTCTCGGGCTCTACACCAGCCCGGTGTACAGCGAACGGCCGCGGTCCATTCCCGTGGTGCGCGACAAAGTCCGCGACATTATCGAGAACTCGGGCTTCCCGCCCAACGGCTTCGACTCCAAGGTACTGGCGCAGGTGCTCTCAACCTATCCTCGCGACGAGTTGTTTCAGGCACCGCTCGAATCGCTGCGCGCAACGGCGCTGGCCGTAGCGCACATTCACGAGCGCCGCCAGATCCGCGTGTTCTTCCGCAAGGGTCGCTACGGGCTTTTTGTGAATTGCGTGGTGTACATACCGCGGGATCTCTTCAACACGCACGTGCGCCTTGGCATTCAGCGGCTGCTCACGGAGCGGCTGCACGCGGTGGACGTGGAGTTCGACGTATTCATCTCCGAGAGTATTCTAGTGCGCCTTCAGGTAATTCTGCGCGTGGACCCGGCGCGCCAGGCCGACTTCGACGCGCAGGCTCTGGAGCAGGAGATCATTGCGCTCGCGCAGGACTGGCGCGAAGAACTGACGCACGAGCTGATGGACGTGGACCGTGCGCTGGTGGCGGACTTCGCAAGCGCGTTCCCCACCGCGTACCGCGAACGCTTCTCCATTGTGGACGCGGTGTTCGACGTCGGCCGGCTGAAAGGACTGAACGCCACCAACGACCTGGCGCTGCGCTTCTATCGACCGAGCGACATGCCGGAAACCGAAGTGCGCCTGAAGGTGTTTCACCACGGCGCGCCGCTGGCGTTGTCCAGCCTGATTCCCATGCTCGAACATCTCGGCTTCTGCGTGCAGGGCGTGCACCCGTATCAGATCAGTGCCCGCAGCGGCGAACGGTCCATTCAGGATTTTCACTTGACCAACGACGCCGCGGTGAACGTACCGCACGTGGCCGAACGCTTCGAGGAAGCGCTGATCGACATCTGGCGCGGCCACGTGGAGAACGATCCGTTCAATCAGCTGGTGCTGCGCGCCGGACTGTCCAGTCGCGAAGCGGCGCTGTTGCGCGCCTACGCGCGGTACATGAAGCAGAGTCGTTTCGGGTTCAGCCAGCAGTTCATTGCCGATACGCTCGCGAAGTATCCGCAGAACGCCGGCGCGCTGGTGGCGTACTTTCTCGCGCGGTTCGCGCCGGACCACGACACGGCTGCCGAGGCAACCGCGCGCAACGGCGTGCTGGAAACGCTGCAGCAGGTGGAGTTGTTGAACGAAGACCGCATCCTGCAGCGGCTGTTCGAGCTGATGCGCGCCACCGTGCGCACCAACTACTTTCAAACCTACACCGGTCGCGCGGCGGATGCGCCGCAACGGCCGCTCGGACTCAAGATTACGCCGGCGTCGATTACACCGTTTCCGGAACCGAAGCCCGCGTTCGAGATTTTCGTGTACGCCGCCGACGTGGAAGGCGTGCACCTGCGCGGCGGACCGATTGCGCGTGGCGGCATCCGCTGGTCGGACCGCCTGGAGGATTACCGAACCGAGATCCTTGGCCTGATGAAAGCCCAGACCGTGAAAAACGCGGTGATCGTACCCACCGGCGCGAAGGGCGGATTCGTGTTGAAACGCGATCTCACCGGCCTGGATCGCGACGCCCGGCAGGCCGCGGGCGTGGCCGGGTACCGTGCGTTCATAGGCACGCTGCTGGACGTAACGGACAACCTGGTGGACGGCCGCGTGGCGCAACCGGCGTCGGTAACCGTGCACGACGGCGACGACCCCTATCTGGTGGTGGCCGCGGACAAAGGCACCGCCACGTTCTCGGACATTGCCAACGGCATCGCCGAGGAACGCGGTTTCTGGCTGAACGATGCGTTCGCGTCCGGCGGCTCCAACGGCTACGACCACAAGAAGATGGGCATCACCGCTCGCGGCGCCTGGGTAAGCGTGACGCGCCACTTTCACGAACTGGGCGTGGACGTGGCCAACGATCCGTTCACGGTGGTGGGCATTGGCGACATGTCGGGCGACGTGTTCGGCAACGGCATGCTGCTGTCGCGCTCGCTCCAACTCGTGGCCGCGTTCAACCATCTGCACATATTCGTGGACCCGAATCCCGACGCCGAGGCGGCGTTTGCCGAGCGCGAACGGCTCTTTGCGCTGCCGCGTTCGTCGTGGACGGATTACAACAGCGCGTTAATCTCCGCGGGCGGCGGCGTGTTCGAGCGCGCGAGCAAATCGGTGACGCTTACGCCGCAGATGCGCGAGCGCTTCGGCATCGACCGCGACACCCTGTCACCGGACGAGCTGATCAGCGCGCTCTTGCGCGCTCCGGTGGATCTGCTGTGGAACGGCGGCATCGGCACGTACGTGAAAGCGTCGTTCGAATCGCAAGCCGACGCCGACGACCGGGCCAATGACGCCGTGCGCGTGAACGCGCGCGATCTGTGCGCGCGGGTGGTGGGCGAGGGCGGAAACCTTGGTTTCACGCAGAACGGCCGCGTGGAGTTCGCGCTGGCCGGCGGCGCGATCAACACCGATTACATCGACAACGCGGCCGGTGTGGATTGCTCCGACCACGAAGTGAACATAAAGATTCTGATCAACCAGGCGGTGGCGGACGGCGTGTGCGACGCGGCATCCTGCGAACAGGAACTGGCCGCGCTGGAAGACGACGTGGCCGAGTTGGTGCTGCGCAACAACCGCCGGCAGACGCGCATGATCAGCCTGGTGGAACGTCACTGCCGCGACCGCACCGGCGAATACCAGCGCTTTGCGCGTGACGTAGCCGCGGATCTGGGCGTGGATCTGGCGGCCGAAGGGGTACCCAACGACGAGGTGCTGGCCGACCGCGCGGGCGGTCCGCTGCTGTACACGCGCCCGGAGCTCTCCGCGCTGCTTGGTTTCGCGAAGATCCACTTGAAAACACACCTGCTGAACAACGGACCCCTCGACGACCAAGCATTTACTGAACTCTACGCCCGCGAGTTCCCGGAAGCGCTGGTGCAACGCTATCCGGAAGCGCTCGCCCGCCATCAGCTGAAGCGTGAAATTACGGCGACCCAGGTGGCCAACCACCTGGTGGAACACATGGGACCGACGTTCGTGCACCGGCTGGGCGAGTTCACCGGCAGCGGTGCGTCCGAGATCGTCCGCACCTACCTCACCGTAAACGATATCTTCGCGATATCAGCGCGCTTCCGCGACATCGACACCTCCGGGCAAGCACCGGAGGCGCAGTACGCCCTGATGCTGGAATGGATACGCCTCGGCCGGCGCGCCACCCGCTGGCTGCTGCGTCATCCGCTCGGCGAGAGCCAGCGGCAACGGGTAATACCGCTGGCGCAGGAGCTGCTGCAATCGCCGCAGAATCTGGTGGTTGCGGCAGACCCGGGAGAGGCGGGCGACGCCGACACTGCAATCGCTGCAGCAGTGGCTGAGACCGTGGACGGGCAGGCCGATGTGCGGCACCGGTTGAATGCGCTGGTGATTGCAATGGCCGCCGAGCGCACCGGCTCGACCGGCCAGGATGCCGCGCGCACCTACCGCGCCGTGGGCGATGCGCTGAAACTCGACGCGCTGCTTGCCGAGCTATTGGACGCACCGGGCGACGATCACTGGCGCACGATGGAGCGCGATGCGCTCTCCGACGATCTGCTGATGCAGCACCTGAAAATTACCGAACACCTGCTCGAGCGCGGTGAGACGGCCGACGCGTGGTGTCAGGCCAACGCGCGGTTCTGTACGTTGTGGAATGCCGCGCTCGATGGCACGCAGGTGTCCGGCTCGGGTGACTTCGCCCACATCTCGATTGCGCTCAGAAAGCTGACGGACCTGGTGGCGCGGCTGTAGGTATAGTCTGCCTCAGCCTTCGCCGCGTGGCGTCAATCGGTGTCGCGTGACGGGCTGGTGGCGTTCTGCAGCAGCTCACTCATGAATTTCTCCTGCGCCGCGATTCGCTCGGGGTCGGCTTCGCCGAACGCGCCGACGATGGCGTTCATGCGGTCTACCGCCGATTGCTTCAATTCCGGGTGCGGGAAGATGTAGAGCGCGTTCGACTTCACCGCCTCGACTACCTGTTCGGCCACGTCGGCCGGTTCGATGCCGGTGTTCATCGCCATCTGCATCATCTGGCTGTGGGTTTGCGCGGCCTCTTCAGCGCTTGCGTCCGACACGTCGAACGCCTCCGGCCGGGTGCGCTCGCTCTCCAGAATACGCGTGCGCACCATGCCGGGGCACAGCACCGACACGCCGATGCTGTGCGGCTCTAGGTCGCCGCGGAGCGCCTCCGACATGCCCACCACCGCAAACTTGCTGGTGTTGTACACCCCGAGCCCGGACGCCGTGGTGATCCCCGCCATCGAGGCGGTATTCACGATGTGGCCGCCCTGGCCGTGCGCCTGCATGCGTTTCACGAACGTCTGCAGGCCGTTCACCACACCGCCGACGTTCACGCCCATCACCCAATCCCAGTCCTCGTAGGTAACCTGATCCATGCTCCCGCCGCGGTACACGCCGGCGTTGTTGCACACCACGTGCACCGCGCCGAGCTTCGCCTCCACCGCATCGGCCACCGCCGCGTACTGCGCGCGGTCCGTTACGTCGAGCTGAACCGCCATGACCTCCGCGTTCGAACCCGCCAGCGCGGCTTCTGCCGACGCCAGCGCGTCTGCGTCCACGTCTGCAATCACCACGTTCATGCCTTCGTTCAGGAACGCCTGCGCCATTGCGAACCCGATCCCGCTGGCCCCGCCCGTCACAAACGCCGTCTTCCCGCTCAGATCCTCCATCATCCCCCTCCCGTGCATAGCTGGCCCTAGGTTGACCAACGGTGGGGTCAGAGTAAAGGGACAGATCAAAGGAGTGGTGGGGTCAGAGCAAAGGGACAGATCAACCGGGACTTGTGGTTATTTTCGGCCACCGGCCGGAGTCCAGAGCGTGAACAGCGTATCTTTGCAATCCGCTCACCGATGGCTAAACTACGCGGCTCCCGAATGGCGGTGGCTGTTCGGACCCTATTCCGCCTTAGCTCAGTTGGTAGAGCAGCTGACTGTTAATCAGCATGTCGCTGGTTCGAGCCCAGCAGGCGGAGCCAATTAAATCAAGCACTTGAGAGCGTCGACCGAACGCGGCGCGTACCACGAATTGGGGGTCAGAACCGGATCTGTGGTACGCGCTCATCTTTTGAGCACTTCCACCAGCTGCGGCTTGCGCTCATACACGCGTCGCGTGACGGCCGAGGACCGGTGCCCGGCGCGCCGCTGGGCCGATTCTGTACTCTCGCTGTCGCTCACCATCTTCGCCCGTAGATCGTGCTCGGTGAACCGTTCGCCGCCGGCCTCGACGTACTTCGCCATCGCGTACTGCCACAGATTGCGGAAGCCGTCTGGTGTGTACATGCCACCTTTCCGGTTCGGGAATAGGTAGACGCTGCCCACCTTGCGAGAAGCGCGCACCGCGAGGATCGCAGCCATTGCTGGCTTCAGCGCATCGCCTTCGTAGATGATGTCGCGCCCTTGCTTCGCGCCTTTGACCGTCAGCCGCTCGCCGTCCCACGCGGACACGTGTAGCGTGCGCATCTGCCCCTGGCGTATCCCCGTGATCACTTTCAAGCCCACCCACGCGCGCAGGAACGGCGTGCAGTGCTTCAGAAACGCATCGAGCTCGGCGTCGGTCACGTATCGTTCGCGGGGTTCGAGCACGTTTTTCTTCACTTCGCGACACGGGTTCCGCTCGATCGCTCCGCGCTCCACTGCCACAGTCAGGACATTCGAGAGCACGGCCAGGCAGTAGTTGCCTTCGCGGGGTTTCAGCCTGCGCAGCATGCCGTAGATGTGTTTGGGCTTGAGGTCGCGGGGTGCCATCTTGCCGAACACGCCACGAATCTTTATCAGATAGCGCTGATAGTCGGCCTGCGTCTTGGGCTTGAGTTGCGCGAAACTGCGGTGTCCGAGATACATGCCCACCGCGGCGTCGATTGTGCGTGGCACCATTTCGCCGTGCTGGGTCATTTCGTACCACGTCGTGAACGCCTCGGGCTCGGTCGCTCCCAGCAGATAGAAATCACGGACGCCGTAAAGTTCGCGCTCGTCGGGGCGCACCCGGTAGTAAATCTTCCCCCGCCGCTGGTCCCATCGTGGGGGCCAATGTTGTTTCCTCACTTCAACGCCTCCCAATTCGGTCGTGAGTCTCGCGACGGTAACTCATCCACGTCGGACAGCAAAATGATCGGCCAGCCATCATGCGCGACCTGGTATCGGACGCCGCGGCGCTCGAGCTCGGCGATTGCAGTCCTCCGCTGCCCTCGCTTCGTGAACCGCTTTACCTCCGCAATGTCCGTGATTATGTGCACTGGCTCGCTGCCTCGATCCCGCTGCACACGGTGGCGTATCTCACGCTTCCCTCGCCATCACGATCAGTCCGCCCTTTGTTCGATAGTCCATACGTCGCCATCCAGCCATCAGAAAACAATATCCAGGGTTAGTTGAGGCGACCGCTTCCGCACGGACGTAGGTGTAATGCCTGCGACAAGTCCAGAGCCGATCAGCGATTTGATCTGCTTGTCGTATGAGATCCGAGGATCGATGCGTGCTTTCGTTTCGGAACACGGCGCAGTTGATCCCGCATTGCCCGGAGTCGTCCACAAATCGTCGCCACACGAACAGTGCGTCGGCTTCTCGCGTGCGTAGAACGGCTTTCTCGCCGGGGCCGGCGAACAGTTTTCGCTTGCGACCGTCTTTGTACTGATATGCGGAGTAATGTCTTTCATAGAGTTCCAGACAATCGAGATCACCGTCTTTTGTAAGCCACCATTGTGGCTTCACGCCTGCCCCACCATCTGAATGCGCTGGCCTATCACTTCGGCCTGTTGCGGGACAACGGCGTTCCCGTACATAGCCAGCCCGCCGGGAACCCCATCATCCAACCCCATACCGACACCGGAGGCGCACCGCCAGTGCCTAGAACGTTTTGCAGGTTTCGGCAACTGCGCCATTTGCGCATGGAAGGC
Source organism: Candidatus Azotimanducaceae bacterium (assembly GCA_965216695.1). Lineage (GTDB taxonomy): Bacteria > Pseudomonadota > Gammaproteobacteria > Pseudomonadales > Azotimanducaceae. Next base: position 3,957,463 of record OZ244212.1, read on the forward strand.
GCGAGCTGGTTGGCCTTTGCTGTTGGTCGCGGCAACAATGATTCTGCTCCCAATAAACGGCGCTCCCACGTCAAGGGCTCGCATTCGAACCGACACGCTGGAATATCCGAGTCTATGCAGGTCGCGCCGCACTGTGGGCACCCATCGCCGCCATGCTGCGCCGTCGACGTTTTCGACCAGGCAAAACCTCGGGGTGGTTCGCTCGACCACACAGGCCATCGAATGCCATAGTCCCGACCGATCTCCATCGAGACCTCTGTTGCGCCCACGAGCCGCGTCGCTAACGTCCTGGCATGGGAACCCGCCGCACACAATGTCAATTCCCTCGTACTGCTCTGCATCAAATTTCCTCACATCCTCATGTATGGGCACGTCTGGCCAGTGCCCGCGAAGCACTGATCGGCAATCCGGGTCGATCTCGCACATGGCGGCGATCTCGAGGCCTGCTCGCTCAAGCCCTAGTTCGAATCCGCCAATACCGCTGAACAGGCCGAGAACCTTCACACCTCACTCCCACTGCGCACCGTTGCGTATCTCACATATTCCCCGCGGGATGTCATCGTTTTGCCTCCATACATTCGGGGATCAGCGCCGCCAGCGCTTCGGCAATCACGGGCAAACGTTGTGCCATGGATCAGCGACACGCCGTCGCCCAGCGTTACGTAGTCGCCCAGCGACACGCCGTTGCCCAGCCTCACGTAGTCGCCCAGCGTTACGCGATCGGGGCGGATAGGCATTACGCATACCTCCAAATTATCGGTTGCTGGTCGTCGGGCACTCGGTTCCGGCCGCGCGCCAACGGGTGCTTTGGCGACCCGTCTTTGTTCGTGCCGAGGCACATCACCGCATCAACGTTCCAATCGGTTGGCCAGTCCGTCCAGATTTCCTCCATAACGTGATCAACATAGAACGCGTCCCACTCCCACGCGTGTCTACCCCACGCAGCGACGATCATCTGTGATTCGTGGCATTGCTCTGTGACAATTGGCTCGTTGGCGTACTGAATGACGTCACGCGCATGCCAGTCCCGATAGTCGTACCACTGAGCGAATCGTTTGCACTCGCTCGGCTTGCTGGTAATCAGCGGATACAGGTTCACCACCACGGCGGCCCCGAACCCCCACGATCTAGAAAAATGCATCACGCGCGTAATCGTTGGGTCGTCTTTCTCGTGGTCCGCGGTGCTGGGGTTGAGCATGACCCAGCACACGCGGTCGCCACCGGACCATATACGTTCGAGCGTGTATCGGTACGCCCTGCACTTGGAGAAGCGCGCGCGGCGGATCAGCGGATGTGCTGGCACTCCGGTCATAGGCAACTGGTTAGGGTTTCCATCACGGCGTGCCGTTGAAAAACCACACGTCGGTTAGCCTTACGCGTACCGAGTTGACGATGTCGGCGAACGCATCCTCAATGATGTCGTTGAGACCGCGCACGCGCAGAATGAAACCGACGTCGCCGTCGCTCTCGCGGTAGTCGAACTGGACTGTAAGCGCCACCGGCTCGGCACCCTCAAAGATCGATATCAGAATGGCCAGCCGTTCGGGTATCTCGAACTCGGTCGCGCCGCGCTTCTCGTCCACGTAGTGGAGCTGAATGGTCCCGTTGTGGTTGTTGACGGCGGATCGGAACGAACCCGACTTAGTCACGCGAAAATCGGTGACGATCTCAAGCAACGTTGCTGTCGCCGGTTCACGAATTGTGGACGCCATCTGGTGCAGGAATTCCGCCAGATCTCTTTGTCCGATGCGCTTTCCTAGTATCTCTTTCCAGTTGCGGAACTCCTGCGAGTGACGCACCACCAGCTCGGCGGTGTGTTGCTCCCATTTGGGTGCGGCGGGTTCGGAGTGATCGAGGATCGCGCGCACCTTCTGATCCGCTAGGCTGTAGTAGACCGATGTCGTCGACGGGTTTTTGAACCGAGCCACGTAGGCTACGAACGAATCAGTGTCGATGAGCTTTGCGTGATTCGTGTTGCGGCGCGGCGCATTTTCGAATTTTTCAAGGTCGGTGACCTTGAACCCTTCGGTATGCACCAGTACCGGGTGCTCGTCGATGTGCTCGATTGCGTATTCGCCGGCAATGGCGTCGAGCATTTCTCTAACTGTTTCCATTTAGAATTTCTCCGGTTGCGGGATCTACGGGTGCGATGCCCGGTGCAGTCATCTGCTCCGGGTCATCGCGTAGTAAGTCGCCTTGGGGGTTGGTGAACATTATCGATTCACGGCGGCCGACCTTGGGCGGCTTCGCCGCGACGTCGGTCGCGATCGAGAGTACGGTTTCGGTGTTGCCTTGCATTGAGACGGTCACCGTGAGCGTCAGCGTGCCTTTGCGCCGCGTTTGCCGTACCTGTTGTACGAGCTCCGCGAGCATTTCGGTTGCATCCGCGTCGAGGTGGCCACGCTCCCAATAGGCAATCTGTTGTGAGAAAGGGGTTCTAGACATCGTGTCTCCGGGTAACGCACCGAGTACTACAAGATTTGGAATGCATGCGAGTAGCATCGACGTAGTAGTGAAGGTAGGCGACGAGACATGACGCTCTCGCCGCGTGTTTTTCCCGACTGAGCAACCAGCCAGGCGTAAAACCGAATGGGTGACAACCTATGTGCTCACACTAGGAACCGGAACAGCAGAGCCAACGTGATCCCCGCAACGGCGGCAACGACAATGCAGTCGAGCGCCTGATCGAGAAATTCGCGCCCGCTCATTGCGCCACCATCGGCGGCTGAATCACGTGGGCGCCGCCCTCTGACGCCATCCGATCGCGCTGCATGCGCATCGCAACCTTGGCGTGGAAAACTTCGTAGCAACGCTCAAGCGTCCGCAGCCCGGCTTGTTCGGTCTCGTCGGTGCCGTACGTTGCGAGCATCAACTCACAGATCTCTCGCATTTCGCGTAGCGTTACCTGGTAACGCGCCTCGATCGGCGCCTCGTGGTTGTTCAGTAGGACAAGGGGGTGGTCGGTGTACAGGCCCATGAATTTCTTCTCCGCACTAGGCCGTAGACAGTAGCAAAATGCTTTTGTATAAACAATAGCAAATCGCTAATTCCTCGCATCTCGGCACGCTGCTACGTTTGAGCGGTCACTGATCCGGGGAGTGTTTTTACAGTGCGTATCTGCGGAACCTGCACGACGGAAGTTAGCGCGGCTCATGAAACTTGTCCGGCGTGCGGTGCACACCTGCCGGAGGTCGCGCACCGGGCGTCGGCCACTGGTGTCACGGTTGGTGCGATCGCTGTGTTTTTAGCCGTGGGTTACCTGGTATGGGAGGACGGCAGGCCAAGCGCATACGAGCGTCGACAGAACACGTCGACCAGTAGATCTATTTATCTTGAGGCGGCACAGGATACGCCAACAAGGACGCACGGAGACCAGGCGAACAGCTACCTGTTGGGCCTTGATTCGGCTACCCCCGCTAGCATCATCGCTCGGTGCCGCGAATCCACGGGAGAGTACGGCGCCGCAGTCGTGCAGGCTTGCGCCGATGGAGATATCAGCGCGGTCGCGGCGCTCGCCAAGTATCCCGCAGGTACGGAACCTATCATCCGTCGCTGTAAGCGTATCGGCGCCCAGCACGGGTGGGCGGTGGTTCGGGCGTGCGTCGATCAAGACATCAAAGCGGAGAAAGCGCTCAGCCGTTATTGACACTGTATGGATATACAGTATCGTATATGAGCACCAGTGATATTGCGGTGATGTCAGAGTTAGGAAATCTGCCATAGATGCCGTGCTCTGGGACTCGTACCATAGAGCGCGTTCCGTGTCGAGACGATCTCGTAGAAATTCGCGAACAAACATAAGGAGGTGCAGCGCCGGGCGCAGGGAATGCCCGCCGGTTGATCGCTGCAAGAATCGATTAACCTTGGGGGTGCTGCGATGGGATCGCTATCGCATCTCACTGATTCACAGCTCGAGCAACTGTTTCTAGAAGCTGTCGAAAAGTTGGGCGCGCAAGACGTCGAAAACCTTGCGCGAGTTTTGGATCTGGTCGCTAGTCGACAATCGACTGAAGTATCAACACCACCGCTTCCCGTTGCTCGCGAGTGAGTTTTCGGAAGTAAACCAATTCCTTTGAGACGAGCTCGCCTGGTGGTGGCGAGTCGGGTGTATCCATCCAGCCGTCGGGCAGGCCGAGGCCGCGCTCGATGCCACGTGCTGTTGTGTGGCCCATGCCGCGCCCGCGCGACTTGTTTTTGATCTGGCTCAGGTAACTCGCATTCTGGCCGGCGAGTGAAGCTAGACGCTCAATCGTGCCGTACTCGTCGATTAGTTGCAGTAGCTTCGTGTGGCGTGTCGTGCGGACGTCCATCCGCGCGAACTGTAGCAAAGTGCTATTCATGAGACTCCAAGCAAAAAGCTATTGAATAGACCGTAGCAATGCGCTACGGTGGCAGCTCATGAATGCGCGCGAGTACATCGACACGTTCGGGTGGGAAGAAGCCGAGCGGGTCGCAAAGGCGGCGGGTACCAACCGCGCCTACTTCAGCCAGATTGCCAACGGACACCGCAATGCAAGCGTGCCGCTGGCGCAGAAACTCGTAGATGCCTCTGCCGGCCGATTGGACTTTATGAGCCTCGTAAACGCCGGCCGTGCCGCATGAACCAGTTTCCCCCGCACTACGGATGCAAGGTTGGCTCCATCATCCGCGGGACTAGACCCGCTGCGTGTTTTTCATAGTTTCGCGCAGCGGGTCGTTTTTTTGCCTGAATTCAGTGGTGTAAGTCACTGAAAGTAGCTGAAACAGTTTTTCAGTAGGTGCAGTGGAACAGATCAACTTAGAACTTGAGCCCGGCTATCTGGATCGTTTCCAAACGATCGAAGATACGGTTGTGCACGTCGTGTACTCGGGGCGCAAGGCGCAAGGTTCGATTGCACTGGATCTCGACGAATCGCCGAGCGCACTCACGCGCAAGGTCAAAGGTGATCTCGATTTCCCTTTGAAGCATCTGCCGGCGTTGATGGAAACGACGGGTGATCTGACGCCGCTGTACTGGCTGGTTGAGCGCTTTTTGACACCAGAACGAGGTGAGCGTGAGCAGGCGTTACGCAAAGCGCTCGCCTGCGTGGCAGGGTACCCCGAGGTCGCAAACGTACTGCAGGCAATGATCGACGCGTCACGACCGCAGGTGGTGGCGGTGAAATGAATCTTAGGCTATCCCACAGCGATGCCGTTATAGCCGTGCGACGGATATGGGCGATACCGGGATCTGGGCCCGGCCGCTCATGGGCTAGACGAGGGATTGGGCGCGGTGCGCGCCTGGGGCCAGCCGTCGGGCCTCCCCTCTGACCGCGTCATGCGCACGGACTCGCAACACACCACGAACCCGGCACCCTCACTGATCGAGCGGCGCGACGCGCGTATGGCGTGGGCGATCTCTCAGAAACTCGGGCCGACAGCAAAAGCCGCGTTGCTCGTGCATGCGTTTCACTGCGCGATCGACGGCGAGCTCACACTCAGCCGCAGCGAGGCCGCGGTCACAAGCGGACTTTCCGTCTATCAGATCGACCGTGCACTCAGCACGCTGACGCAGGCCGGCTTGCTCGTTCGTGGCAGCGATGGCGTGCGCCGTTTGGAGTTACCGACGTGAGCATCGACGCGACGCGCTGGGCTTGGATGCAACACGGGCTACGCCCGAGTGAAAAACTGACGTTGCTCGCTCTGGCGGATCGGGCGGACGACAACGACGAGGCGTGGCCATCGGTGCGTCGGCTTGAGATGGACACGGGTCTCAATCGCAAGACATTGCCGGCGGCTCTGCGCGCGCTCGCACGTCATCGGATGATCGTCGACACGGGTCGAACGAAGGGCAAAACCGGGCGCGTGAAGGTGTGGAAATTGCTCGGTGTGGAGCACCGAGAGAAATGTGCCCAAAAGTGGGTAGATATGAAAAACGAGCCGCCAGAACCCGCGTCAGACGGGGCTCTCAGCGCCCCTGATTTTCAATCAGCCCAAAAACGGGCCGATTCGAAAAAAGGCGATCAAAACGATACCGAAAACGGGGGCATTGTCCCGAATGATGGCCGGGTAATAGGCCCGAAAACGGACAGTAATAGGCCCGAAAACGGGCCGACTAAATGTGCCCAAAAACGGGCCATAGAACCTACCAATAGGAACCTACCAGAGAACCAGGAGAACGCGCCGCCCGCGGAAGCGGGACGGGCGGCGCTCTCCCGTGGTTCTGGTAGCGAGGTCGATGACGATATCGAGACGTGGGAAACGGCCGGGTATCAATCCGAGTCTGACTACCGTGCGGCACGCAGCAGCATGGCGGAACCCCATCGGCGGCGATTGCGCGATCTCGGCCTTGACCTTCCGAAACTCGGCAACGACAGGAGCGGTTAATCACATGGGTAAACAAGTCGGCGGACGGCATTACAAAAACCTGGCCATCGAACCGGAACGGTACGCGGCGGAGAACGATCTCGGTTGGCACGAGGGCGAGGTCGTCAAGTACATCACGAGGCACGCGTCGAAGGGCGGAGCCGTGGACATCCGGAAAGCGATGCACGTGTGCGAAATGATTTTGCACCACCGCTACGGTCGACCGGATCCGAACGACGGGCCGCAAACGCTTCGGGGTCTGCGCGAATCGCGCGGACTCACAGTCACCGACGCGGCGCTCAAAATCGGTATGGCGCCGACGCACTTGTCGCGCATTGAGCGCGGCTACTCCGCGAGCCTCGGCGCGTTGGAGCCGATTGCCGAATTCTACGGTGTGTCGCTCGGTTGGGTTGTCGATCACCGGTGCGCGTCGTGACGCTGTTGGAGTTCATCGAGGCGGTCGTGCTCGTTGAACTGCTCGTCGCTTGTGCGTTGTGGGGATTGAGCGAGGTGGACTGGTGAGCACGTGGTTGACATGGGAGCAGATCAACGGCGGAGATCTGTGCCCGACATACCTGTACCGCTTTGTGCTTGCGAACCTGCCGGGTGGGCGGCGCGTGTATCTGCACCACTTCGTCGGCGACGACTGGTCCCGCGATCCGCACGATCACCCAAAGTGGTTCATCTCCGTCGGACTGTGGGGTGCATACGACGAGGACGTTTATTCGCCTGAGATCGGCGGGGACGAAGCCGTGCGGACTAAGCGATGGCGCGCGCCGTGGATTCGAAAGTTTCCGGCCGAACACATTCACAGGGTTCGGGCGAGACACACAGGCGGGGCGTGGACGCTGGTTGTCACGGGGCCTGTAACCCGCGAATGGGGGTTTTGGTACCGCCGCACCTGGGTCGCGTTTCGTGAGTACTTGAGTGCTCACGGTGATGCGCGGAAAGACTGTTAAGTGACACGCCGCCCGGTCGCCATCAATGCCCGTCGCGAGCTCGTGCTGAGCGAACACAAGGAGCAAGCCGCTTTTGTGCTGCGACTGCGCACGCAATACCCGGAAGTTGCGGAGTACATGACGGCGGTTCCGCACGGCGGACAGCGGCACAAGGCCGTCGCGGCGAAACTCAGGGCGGAGGGTGTGACGCGTGGTTACCCCGATATCTTGATCGACTATCCGTGTGGCCCGTTCTCGGGGATGCGTATCGAAATGAAACGGCGCAACGCGACGCAATCGGACATCAAGCCGGAGCAACGCGCATGGGGCGATCGCCTGCTTGCCGCCGGCTTTCTCGCGGTGGTAGCGCGCGGTGCGGATCACGCGATGGATCAGGTAGAGGAGTATCTCGCGCTCGGCGAGTCGGACCGCGGGGTTTTCGCCCCCGCGGAGGTCAACGAGCTTTTCGGGTTCGAATTGCTTTTGCTGGAGGAAGGGTAAGTGGACTGGCATCGTTTGGAGTTTCCGCGGCGGATCGTGGCCATGATCGTCAATGAATCGGGTGATCGGCTGCATAGAGCGTGCACATTCGACGTTCAGAGCGACACTTGTTACGGTTACGGCGAACACCGGCTTTACTCACTGGCGGAAGCGGTAGCGATACTGATTACGCTGCATCTGCAGGACTTGGGGATCACTCTCAAACGACGAACCGAGTTCGTCGAGCAGATCGTACGTAAGGATCAAACGCCGAATGACATTCGCTTTGCACTCGCACAGCGCCCGGTCGACGACGACGAGGTGTCTATTCAGATCGTTCGCGATTCGACTGATATCAAGTTGCGTGAACGCTGCTCCGTGCTGATTGATGTCGCCGCGCTGGTCGAGCGGGTTGTCGTCCGCCACCGCATGTTGCGCGAGCTCGGCACTCTGTAGCCCATGCTAGTACTCACGCGCCGGCACGAGGAGTCGATCACGATCGGGCACAACGCAGAGATTGTGATCAAGGTGCTGCACTTGCGGGGTTCGCAGGTGTGGATCGGCGTGGAGGCACCGCGGGACGTGCCCGTGCACCGGACGGAGTTCTACAACCGCCTAGCGGCGGCTGAGGGGAAGCCGACGGTATGACACGGCGCCCGTACCGAACGCGCGTGACACCGATACAGCGGGCGACACTCGACTATCTGGAGGGGCACCTCGTCGAGCACCAGCGTATGCCGACGGTCAAAGAGATTGGCGCGGCGTTCGACATCAACACAAACGCCGCGCAGGAGCGTTTACGCGCGTTGGAGCGCAAGCAATTGGTGGCGCGTGGTGGTGGGCGAGCGCGGGCCGTGAAACTACTGCATAAACGTATAGTGCTTTGTGACACGTGAAACATGGGAGGGTGTGAAACATGCCGTTGACAGACGACGATATAGCAGAGATTGAGCGTTGGGGGCGGCGGTTGCCGTTGCGTGAGGTGGCTAACCGTCTGGGGTTCTTTCGCAGCACGGTCGCGAACAAGCTGGCTGAGGCGGGCATCGTGCCGCCGCGACGCTGTGGGCGCTGCGGGACACTCCACTACCTGACGGCCGAGGAGGTTGCGCAGCTCGAAAACCGTCGTTTCTTCTGCGATTGCCCACCGAATCACAAATTGACCCGTAGCGTCGAGCGCGCTCAGGCAGCGGCCCGTTTTTCTGAGCAACTTCGTCTGCAACGCTACATGAGTGCAAACGGCGCGGTGCGCGCCTGAATGCCGAAACACCGACGCGACAACCCCGAACGACGTGCCAGGGCCCGCGGGCTTGTGCGGTTTTGGTACGAACACCGCACGCGCGAGAACCGTCGCCGTTACGGCATGGTGGCTGGTGAACCGGTCGAGGTGTTCGTCCAGCCTGACGACGCGTCGAGCGGTAAGCCGTGGTATCGCGATCGCAAGGTGTGGGCGCTCGTCAAGTATCGCGAGATGCGCGTACAGACGTCGGAGGGTGGCACGAAGGTTGAACGTGTGCCGGTGTTTCACAACGCGTTGTCCTCGCACGTCGTGCAGGCGACGGAGACGCGGTCGTACAAACCGGCGGCGGTTATTCCTTGGGGGCCGTCAAGTCGACCCAATGCGCCCGACCGTGTCGAGGAGCAACGCCAGCGCAGTTACCGGTCCTACGCTGAGGCGGCACTGATTCACGTGATGCGCTGTGATATCAACGCGCACCGCGCGCTCGAAATGGAGGCGGCCGGCTGGGAGGTCAAAGACATCGCCGACGAGCTCGGTTGCGGCCTGAACCTCGCGCGGGCATACATCGACATCGGCCTAGCGTACGTGGTTGGCTATCAGGTACTCGTGCTGCCGCATTGGGTTTTCGATGAAGCCACGATCATGAAATCGCTTGAGTACGAAAACTCGGTCGGTGCTAACGAAGCGGTATTGATCGAGGGCGTTGAAGTGCCAATCACCGCTTGCGCCGATTAGCCAATTACTGCATCATCTCGTGCTATGTGGCCGCTCGTGTATATGAAACACGGTGCGGCTTTTTCGTATCTGGCGTAGCGGCCCCCGTTCCCTCCCCATTTCTCCCCCGAAATCTCCGGTTTCGGGTGCGCCGCATTCCTGCGCGTGATGTTCGCACCCGTCGCGCGCAGGCGCCGGACCTTTCTGCGCCCGAGCGGGCGACCCCTGCGTTTAAGGAGCCGTCCAGTATGAATTTACAACACCCGGTCATTGCCGGTTTGTTGGTGCTTGCCGCTGGTGGTGTCGGTGGTGCATCGACGCAGGCGATTTTGGGTGAGCGTGCGCGCGCCGAGGTCGACTCGCACGATTCCAACGAAGCCGCGCACGCCGTGAAGCACACCCGCATACAAAGCGAGCTCGGTAATATTCGGAACAGCCAAACGTACTTTCGCACCGAGATCGAGCACATAACCGAGGAACTCGACGACGCCAAGCAGGAGCGAAAACAGATCCTTGATGTGTTGCGTTCGATCGAGCGTCGCGATCGGTGAGCTTAAACGAGAAGCAGGCAACGTTTACGTTGCTGGTGTCTCAATGGACCGTCTGGTGTTTCACGAATGGTTATCCGGTCATACGCGCCGAGGCATGGCGGCCGCCGGAGATGATCGACTTGTACGTGCGGCGCGGGACCGGCATTCGCAGCAGCCTGCACGGCTTGAAACTCGCGGAGGATTATCTGCGGCTGCTGCCCGGTGGTGGTATCTCGTGGGATATCGAAGATTATCGAGCGCCCGGCGAGCGGTGGAAATCCATGCACCCGCTTGCACGTTGGGGCGGCGACTTCACACGCCGCGGTAGCAACGGCCCGGATCCGTTTCACGTATCGCTCGAGCACCGCGGGATCAAGTAACCGCTGGTATTACGTATGTGCGCGGCACTCCTGGCCGGCGCAGCAGGCCGTCAGCATGAGAGTTAGGGAGTGTGGCCGCTTTGGCTCAAATGCGGTTGCCGCGCACGCCATTGCGTAGTCCTGATGAGGCCGCTCAACGCTTCCAAGCCTGCGCTTTTCTTTTTCGGAGGTTTCCAGTTTGGGTAGTTGCGACACGTCGAGACCAATCGTCAACGTTTGCACACTGGCGGCGATGATCGCGCTACCCGCCCTATTGTCTGCGTGCGCGCGTATCGGCACCGGCAGCGACGTGTTCGCCAGTCCCGACGACGCCGCGATGATTCGCTGCACCGATTACTCGGCGAACATGCACGGCGCGTTGTCGTCGGCTCGGGCGGATGGGGTGCAATGCATTGAGGTCGGCGTGTATTGCGGGACGCTGGTAATTGAGCTTGAGCACGGTACGGCTAAACACGCGGGGAATTGCGAATGAGCCGGAAAACTCTAAAGGACGGATCGCCGGTCACCGACGACCATCGTGACATCAATCCGCCGGACACTGGCCAGCAGAAAGGCTATGTCGTTCTGAGTGAGGCGGAACGCCAAAAGGGCTTCGTCGAGCCGGTGCGCGAGTCCTACATACACGAGAAGTGTGCGGCGGGTTGACCTGCATGGAACCAAATGAAAGAAACGTTGCTTTGGCTGGGGGATCTTGGGGATGCGTTGTTCTGTCTCGTCTGGGATTTGCCGAGCATCATTCATGAGCACCCTGGTACTTCAGCAGCCGTCATACTTATGGTGCTTGCGCTGGCGTGATTGTGCCTGAGAGGAGACGTTCTGCGGCCAATTCGTATGGGACGGCACGACACAAAAGGTCGGGACGCGTGCGCAGTAGCAGGGCCGCGGCCTACGCGTTCCTGCTCGGGTTTCTGATCGTTGGTTGCGGTCCGGCGTTCGCCCGCTGCGAGTCGTGCTACAGCGACCCGTGGTGCGAATCGATTGGCGGTACGTCGCAGGTTCGATTGCTCGACAAAACGCGGCCGGATTGCCTGACCGATACGCACGTGTGGGAAGCGGATTTTGCCCGCGGCCTGAAACCGTATGAAGCGGTTGGCCAGGCGCTGCATTACGCGACGGTGATCAACCGCACCGCACCATCTGATCAACCGACACGCCCCGGCGTTGCGCTGATCAAACGTAGGTCGTCCGACGAAAAATACATCGAGCGCATTCGTGCTCTGATCGCTGAATTCTGGTTGCCGATTGATCTGGTGGTGATCGAGTGACGCCGGCTTGCCACGCGCGCACGACGTTTATCACCGTGAACGGAATCCGCCATCACGGGCAGGGCACCGTTGACCGGTGCCGTGATTGGTGCCGCAGCGCGGGGTACCAGGCGCTTGACCCGCGTGTCCCGTGGCGTTTTGTGTTGTCGCCTATTTGGGGCGGAAAGACAGACGGACAGCGCATTGTCGAGGCTGTTGGCGGTGTCGGCGGGTATGTCATCGCGCACTCGTACGGCTGCCGTCGGGCGCTATGGGCACACGCGCATATGCTCAAGGAGTACGGCCGTGGCTTTGACGGCATGTTCTTTTTCGGTGCGGCGGTACCTGCTAACCACGAGTTACCCAACATCCGTATTTGGAATTTCTACTCACCGAACGATGGTGCGCTAAAGATTGGCCGTTACATCCCATGGTTCGGCGCCGCAGGACTGACGGGGTTCGACCGCGACGCAGTAAACGTCCGTCGGTCCGGCAACCACTCGCACTATTTCGCCCCCTATGAATTGGAGCGCAACATGAATTACATCGTCAGTGAGGTCGAGCGCGTTGCGTAGGCTGATCGTTATCGCAGCGCTGGCGCTGCTCGTGCCGGTCGCGCAGGCGGCGACGGTCAACAGCGTTTTCTGCGATTGGATTGGTCGGTGGTTTCAGACAGGGTTTTGCCCTGCGCAATTGACGAGCCCGAGTGCGGCCAACGTTACGAGTAATTCGGCAGACATTCGGGCTACAACGGATCGCGATTCGGGCACGCTGTACTGTGTGCACAGCACATCGCCGGCGGCACCCTCGGCGGCGACCATCAAAGCCGGTGGCACGGCATCGGTTAGCGCAGCTGGGCAATACACGGTAGCTCGCTCCGGGCTCAGCCAGGCCACGACCTATTACGGGCATTGTATTCACGAGTGGGAGCGGCGGGATTCCAACGTCGTCACCACAGCGCAGTTCACGACGCCGTCGAGCGGCACGTTTACGCTCGCGTGGGACAAACCGACCGAACTGTCCGACGGTACGACCATCACATCGGAACTCACGGGTTACAAAATCTACGAGGGGTCTGACGGCACGTTCGACACACTCGTTACGACCATCAACGACGCCAACGACACCGATCACGTCGTGAGTTCGGGAGGGTTGTATGCGGTGGCGGCCACGTGGACGAACGGGGGACTGTCCTCGCAGACCGCGCTGTCGTGGCCGGTGGATACGAGTGATGTCATTGAGACGGGCGACTGCACGACGACGCTCGGTCCGCCGCCGTCGAGCAAGGCGACGTTCCAGGCAGCGCTAGATTCGGCGACCCCCGGGGACGTGATTTGCGTTCGCGGTGGCACGTACGAGTTCGATTGGAACACCAGCAACGTCGGCCTGACGTTCTCCGTGGACGGCACCGCGGTTAACCCGATCACGTTTACCGGTTACCCGGGCGAGTGGCCGATTTTCAACGGCTACGGCACCGACGCGCAGTGGACGACGGACGAAGGCAACAACCAAAACGGTTCGAGCGCGTCGCTCTCCGGTAACCAAGACCTGTTCACGGTCAACGGCGATTACTGGCGGCTGCAGGATTTCCAGATCGAGTATGCCGACCGGCATAACCTGCTGATCAACGGCTCGCACGTAGAGGTCGTCAACCACCGCAATTTTGCGAGTTGGGGCGGCAATATCAACGTCGGTCTGAACATCGGTAACGCCGGATTCCCGATCACGATTGACGATGTGCTATTCCGTCATGTTGAGTCGTCGTTCAGCCGTCACGGTTACGGGATCATCCTGCAGCACACCGGATCGAGCAACCCGATAGCGGACGCCAACAAGTATACGAACATCGTCACGTTGATGTCGTCATTGTGGGCGAACGGTAAGCGCGCGGACACGAAGGGCGTTGTCGGTGCGACATCGGGTGATGGCGCTGGCGGCGGCAACGCAGACGGTTTTGCGATCTCGAAAGAGCTGCACCCGGCGAGCACGAGCGGCACGTTGTCGGATCAGGCTGCGGACGATCTGACGTTTGCGTACACGACCAGTTGGTTCAACGCGGACAACCAGAACGATATTTCTGCCGGCAACAATTTCACCTACATCGGTGCGATCACGGCGAACAAGCGCGGCGTCACCAACCCGAACGGCGCTGTGGGCGCGGTCGGTTTTAAAGCGTTTCAGAATTTCGACAACGGGCAGTTGATGCTCGGTAGCATCAGTACAGTGGTGAACGAACAGGGCACGCTCGGCTGGTCGTTTGAACACAAGATGGAACCCGGCGCCAGTCAGTCGCAAATGTGGAACAACACCGCGGTCGACATCAACGGGGCGGGTTACTTCATCACGGGCGATACGTTCAACACGACCGATTCGAAATTCAAAAACAACCTGAACTACCTGACGGGCGCGCCGAGCGTTCCGGCAGGGTACGACAACACGAACAACTACAACGGCGATACATCGGGTAATCCGAATCTGCACGACCATCTGTTTACGCCGTCGGATCCGGATGTGTTGAGCGCATCGGGCGAGCCGTGGGAGCGCTCCGAGCTGCTACACCGTCAGTTCATTGCGGCGTTCGTGCCGACAACGAGTTCAACGAACCTACTGGATGATGGCGTGACGGGACCGCATCACCATGCGACCGCTGCGGACGATCCGACGAACCCAAGCGATCCAGTCAGCCTAACAAAGATCCCGTTTTTCGATGCGCAGCGCACGGGTGATACGAACGGTGACACCGATATCGGCGCGGTGCAGTACCAGTACATGCTCCCGCCAGCGCGGATGCGTATTCAGTAGGTGGCCCGCCCATCTGGTGACCTACAGGTTCGGAGCGGTTGGGCGTACTCCGGCAATGTGCTGTTCGCCGGCATCGTCCAAGGCGGCGACCAGTTCTATGATCTGGTAGCGGCCGCTGCTGGCACACTCAATGACCCTGGCACGGTAGCCACGTGGCCGACACACGGCACGCACGGCAAGGGGTTCAATTCGCCCGAGGCGAGCGACGCGGGTATTGATCACGGTGACCCGTCCGGTATCGGCGGCACCGGCGCTACGTCGATCATCGTCCTGTATAACCCCGACGGCGCGGGTGTCGCGACCACCGGGAAATTCGCGGTCAAGACGGGCGGCGGCAACGACTTCGCATCGCTCGAACGACTGAACAACGAAACCTATCGAGGCTTTATCTCGGTCGGTTCGGACAACGCCACGTCGCAGGAAGCGGCCGCAACGTGGGCGAACGGCACCGTCAATCTGCTCGGCATCCACCACGACGGCAGCAACCAGTACGTTCGAAAGGACAGTTTCAAGTCGGGCAACGCTGCCAAATCCGGCAACAGCAACGACACTAACCAAACGCTTTGGGTTGGTAACGACGGTGCCGGTAGTGGGTGCGCGGGCACGATCTATTACGTGCTGATTCTCGACACGGACGTGTCGGATGCCGAGTGGAGCAACCTAGAAACGGACCCATGGACGTGGTCCGAGTCCACTAGCTCGGGGCCGGCATTGACGTCGCCGAGCGCGACGGATATTCAGGGCACAACGGTTGATCTGAACGTCACGACCGACGTCGGTTCGGGGACGTTGTACTGGTACATCTCGACCAGTGCGACAGCACCGAGCGCGACGGACCTGAAAAACGGTACGGGGGCCACCGCATCCGGAAACCAGGCGGTCAGTGCAACGGGCGCGCAGCTGGTCAACAACGCTGGGACGCTGTCCTCTGAGACGCAGTATTACGGCTATCTGCTCCACAATGACGGGTCGAACGACTCGAACATTGCCGAAACCGGCGCGTTTACGACGGCGGACGTCACCGCTCCGGTTCTGTCGTCGCCATCGACTAGTGATGTGCAAAGCACCACGGTTGATATCAACGTCACGACGGACGAAGGCAACGGCACGCTGTACTGGTATATCTCGGCCAGCGCCACGCCGCCGAGTATCGCAGATCACAAAGACGGCACCGGGGCGGTCGCATTCGGGAATCAATCCGTGTCGGCGACCGGCGCTCAACTGGTCAACAATGCGGGCGCACTGTCGGCGAGCACGTCGTATTACGCGCACCTTCTACAGACGGACGCGGCTAGCAACGACTCAAATCAGGCCACCACGGCGCAGTTCACCACGAACAGCGCTGGGCGTACCGCGACAGCCCAGGACACGACGCTCACTCCGGGGCAAACCGTCACTGTTGATTTAACGGGGTTCAGTGGAGCGCCAACTAGCGCGACATTCAACGGTGTCGGCGTAACGATCAGCAACGCCACCCAGACGAGCGTCGATGTGACGATGCCCGGCTTATCCGCTTTCGCGTTGGGCCAAGGGCATGCGGCAACCCGCTGGAACGCAAACTATGATTTGGTCGTTTCGGAGGCGGGCGGCAGCGGCACGGATCAAGCACAGATTGTCCCGCCCGATACCGACGGCCCGACCTACTTTTTCGGCCAAACTGGTGTGACACCGTACCCCGCGGATACGGTTTGGCCCGGCGTCACCGCGCAGAACGATGACTATTTCATCGAGCACATATCGGGCGGTGCGGTAACCCTCGAAAGCGATGCCGGCGTGGTCAGTGTTGCGTCGACGCCGAGTACGTTCGAGGTTCGGGTCTTCGATGTGTCGGCGAACGCGTGGACCGCGATCGAGTCGTGGACATACTCGGGTGAGGAAAGCCCCGATCCGTTCACGTTTAACGATCAGTCTAACGTCGCACCCTCTGTTGCCAACGTAACCAGCAACACGATCACCGTATCCGGATTAAGCGGATCTGTTGCCGCAGCGGTGAGCGGCGATGCGAGCGCCGAGTACTCGAAAAACGGCGGCGCTTGGACTTCGACCGCCGGTACCGCAGAAAACGGCGATACGTTTGCGGTGCGTGTGGATGCGAGTGGCTCGTTTTCAACGACCGTTTCTGCCGTGCTCACGATCGGTGGCGAATCGGATTCGTTCGATGTCACAACACGCGCGGCGGACACGACGCCCGACGGATTTGTATTCGCGGACCAGACGGCGCAGCCGTCGACGGCGGACGTCGAGTCGGGTCCGGTGACCATTCAGGGGTTCGACGCTGCGCAGAATATGACCTTTGCCGGGTCGGTTGGCTCGTTCGAGATGTCCGTCAATGGTGGTGCGTGGCAGCCTGCGGCGACGGTTCTGCTCTCGCCTGGCGACACGATCAACCTGCGCGGCGATGCACCGGCCGTTGACGGCCAGGCGCTCAGTATTACGGCGACACTCGGTGGCATCAGTGACACGTACACGATTACCGCCAGCGCGCTGCTGTTCTACCCGTCGCTGCGCAATCGGCTCGTCGGTAGCGTCAAGGTGTCGTCCGATGCCGAATTCGTGACGGACGACTCGGGCCAGGTTCGCTCGATCACGTTTGGCGATCGGTCGTACTCGTTTGTGCTCGAGCATCCGCTCGTGACCGAGGCCGAGGCGCTAAGCATTCTTGCGTTTTATGGGAGCCTGACGGAGGTCTCGCAGCGCTTCGTCGTGGATCCGTCGGGCGATCTGCATGACTACCTCGTTGCGTTTGTGCGCGAGCCAGTGGCGACGCGTCATCGCAACAGCGCGGCGCTTTGGGACGTGCGCAGCGAGTTCAAAGGATCACGTTACACGCCTTAACGGGAGGGTACTGACTTGGCCAATCTTCATCGGTATGGCGCCCGGATCCAGCAACGGCGCACGATTTCCATTGACGCTTTGAACGCGCAGCACGCAAAGGCGCTGGCAGAGGCGGACGTGGAATCGGAAGGCGACGTGGTGGACGTTCAAGCGCTCGGCGCGACGAAAACGGCCGATAGTGTCGGCGTTGAAAACGGCCAACCTCTCCACCGCTACGACGTTGATACACGCTTGCGCCGCGATATCTCGATGGATGCCGAGGACCAACAGAGCGCCTTGCTGTACGCGATTGATGACGCGAACACGTCCGACACAGTGTCAATAGGCGGACAGGGCGTGGCCAATTTGCATCGGCAAAACGTGGGGGTGGCGTAATGTTCGTGGTTGAGGATGGCGGCGCCTACTACGGCGTCCAAGACGGGTTCATTGATCTCGGTTCGATAGATGGCGCGATCAAATTCACGTCGCAAGCGGATGCCGGGCGATTCGCGGCGCTTTCGGGCGGGACTCCGATTGATCTTGGCGTGTCCTCGCCACGGTGGGCGCTCCGCATGTCTGGGGTGACGCCCTATCGATATGTCGGCCTCGACAACGGCTTGTTCGATTGGTCACTCAATCAGTCCGATGCGCTCGGCTTCGCGAGCCGAACTGACGCGTTGGCGGCCGGCCCGTTGCTCGTTGAGCCTGTGGAGGCGGTGGAACTATGACCGTTTGCCCGTACTGCGAATCCGAGATTTTCGAAGCCGAATCTCCGCTGTACAAGAAGCCGACCGTCGATGATTTGGGCCATCTGAACAACGACGCCCAATGGCTTAACACCTGTCATCGGCAGAAAGGTTGCGGCAAGCAATCGATCTATGACGAAGCGACCGACACACAGCTGAAGATCGAGTAAATGGCCGCGGTTGCTGTCTCTGATGACAACCACAGATGGGATGCGATGGATACGGTTGCCAATGTGTCCAGCATCGGCGGTGGTGCCGGGGCCGGCGTAGAACCGGACTTCGCATACCAAAACGATCTCGCGGTATCACGTAAGGGTTCCAACTCGGGCGGTTCGGGTTTCTACACATCCACAGGTGCCGCACGAAACGTGACCACTGTGGGCCAGGTGACGGTTCTGTTCAAAGTGCTTGTAACCAATTCGTTGGCGCTGAATGCGACCGGGCTGGTGCTTCGTCAAGGATCGGGTACGGGTGACTACCACGAGTACCAAATCACGGACGGGACGGTGCTTTACCCTGCGAAAGAAAGCTGGCTGATCATCCCGATTGATGCGAGCGTCGCGTCACACCGGTCATCGACCACGGGAACGCCGGATCTGACTGCGTGCGACTACTTCGCCATCGTGGCGGCGTTCTCGGCCACGTCGAAGTCGGAAAATATCGCGATGGACGCGGTCGATGCTGGCACAGGGTTGTACCTTGTTGGCGGTGATGGCGCCGACACGGATGGGCAACTGTCCGACTTCGTTTCCCACGATGAGGGCGACAGCGTCAACGGTCGATTCGGTTACATCCACACCAAGGAAGGCATCGCGTACGTATTCGGGCGACTGTACATCGGCAAGAATTCGGCGGGGACTGCCACAGCCACGGCGTTCACCGACTCTGCGCAGACGATTGTGTTTCCTGATGGCAGGTTTGCCGCCGGGTTTTCGGGGATCGATCTAGACCTGACGCTGTCGACGCAAGTCGTTGATTTTTCGGGCTTCACGTTCAACGGACGCGGTACGGCGACGGGCGAAGACACGCGCCCGGTGTATGTGTCCACCGGCTCGGCAGGGTCAAACCCGAGCGCAGGCGTCATTCTCGACAACTTCGCGTCCGTCGAGCTTTGCGCGGCGCACAACATCCCGAACTGGCAGATCAAGCGATCCGGCAAGGTCACGCAAAACGGGGCGACGCTCACGGATATCGACATCGACGGCGGCACCGCCGCGGTGGCGCTTGAGGCCGACGACCTGTCGAAGATTACCGGCGGCAAGGTGTCGAATTCGGGAATTGCTCTCGACTACACCGGGAGCGCGACGACGCTAACGCTCGACGGCATGGATCTGTCGCAGGGCAACACGACGCACATTCGCGTCAACAATGCCAGCGATGTCACGGTGAACCTGATCAACGGAGCGTCGGCAACTCAGGCGAATTGCACGAACATCGGCGCCGGCAATATCACGATCAGCAATCCGAAAACGATCACTGTTACGGACATTCCGAACGGGTTGGAGGTGCGGGCAAAACGAGGTTCCGTGACGCTCGACCACGTACAGAACGTAACCACGGGCCAGTTCCAATACGCCTACGAGTTCTCCGCGGAGAAGCCGGTGCAAATCACGATCGGCGGCGTGGCGGATGACGGCACAGCGTACGAGCGTATCTTACTGACTTTTATCGAGAAGAACGCAGACCAATCGATATCACTGGACGCACTGCTGGCAGTGAATCCGTCCTACGCAGCGTAACTAGAGGGCGCTTATGCCGATCATTAACACCAAGGCCGCGTTGGTCCTGGGGACCAACTACAAACTGCACTTGGTCGATTTCCAGGGCACCGACATAGCGATCGACATCACCGGCACGCAGATCACAAGCACGACCACCGACTTTACGGCGTCGTCGGAGACTGCGGGCATAGTCAAACGCGCGCTGCGCATTGGCGACGTGATCGACATCCGCAACACTGGCAACGCGGCGAATGAGGGATTTACCGCAGAGGTGACCTCTGTCGCGGCCAACGCGGTCGGCATCACTGTGTTGACGGGCTCACCGGTCGATGAGTCGGCCGGCGCAGACATCAATATTCAGGCGTTCGTCAAAGAGTGGGAGTTTTTGGAGGCCGGCGGGTTGTCCTTCATCGACGGCGTTGACGCCATCACCTGGGCGTCCGAATTGGTAGACCTATGGGATACGGGCAACCTAGACATATACCCCCGTGTGTTTACCTCCATCGAACCGCGCGCCAAGTCTCTCGCTGCTCTGAACGGCTGGCGCCCTCTGAACGACGATACACGGGATGCGCTGAGAAACGCTGCGTACGAGGAACGCGCTACCGCGACCGCACAGGCGTCGAGGATCTACGCCTGTGCGCGCTCGGGATCGCTGCACGAGACCACGGACCAGTTTACATACTGGAATGACCTGGAACCGGAGATGAACGCCCCGACGTTGGCGGTCACAACGGGCTACATCAATCAGCCGTTTCTGATCATTGACCGCGACATCGACAACAACGATGTCGAGGCGGCGACCCAAGCCAACCCGGTCAGCATTCAGGCGACCGGCCACGGCCGGGCCACTGGCGATATCGTCAATTTTGAAGATATTGGCGGGATGGTCGAGCTGAACGGCCTGCAGGCGCGCATCACGGTCACCGATGCGAACAACTTCACGCTTGACGGCGTCGACGGCACTGGCTTCACCGCGTTCACCTCGGGCGGCACCTTCTATATCGACAAGCGTGGCACGTGGAATTTCCGCTGCTTGGAGCACGGCAAAACGCATCTGCAAGAGCAGATCAATGTGCAGTTCGCGGAAATCTATCCGGTTGCGTCCAACAACGATATCGACCCGAAACTGGCCGATCCGGGCACCGGCACACCGTTTGTTGCCGATGCGACGATCTTGGCGGGTGGAATCTACGCCAACATCCTGCTGAATGTGGATGCAGACGAGCAGTATGACGGTGACGTCGATAGCGTTCTGTACTCGTTCCGTGGCTACGTCGACGCGGACAGTCAAACGAACCAGACGGCGCACACAAAGGTGCATTACCTGCTGCGTCAGCCAACGGACATCAATAACGACGGTACAGGGCCGCAGATCCGGGGCGACAAGCAACCGCCAATTACGACATTCTCGGGCGACCTGATGACGGTCATCCTGTACTACCTGCTCAATTTCAACGCGTCCGAGCGGAATAACTTGCAGGTGGAGGACGACGGAGGTACGACGCGCGCGTGGCCGAAGATCTTCGCAATTACGATCACCGGCCCGGCCATTGCGCTCGGCGGTACGTTCTCTCTGATTCACAAAGACACCTACGGCACGTCGAGCGTGACCTACTTGCAGAACGATCAATCGGTGAATCAGCAGGACATCACCATCGCGGCCAGCGTGAGCATCGCGATCGCTTACAGCACGTACACGGTAGGCGGTCACACGGCCAACACGCCGATCGAATTGGTGCTGACGTGGAACCGGCCCGGGTTCATCGAGCCCGATTTCAACGACACGATCACGATGACGGACGCCAACCAAACCGTGGCGATAACGCCGACGGCCGACCCGAGCTACGCAGCGGCGTGATGTGGCGTCACTCTTTTTCGACGGCGATTTAAGGCGAGTCTACGAGGTTCCGGAACCTCCCTTCAGCTTTACGGTGGACGGGAACGGATATCGGATCTACACGCCCGACAACATCCCGGGCGCAGCCACCGAGGTATTCGTCGATACCACCGTACTGTGGTCGCGCTGGGTCGATTACCACAACGTGAACAAGTGGGCGACGCTGGCGCTGGGACGCGCTGGCGGCGCTTTCCGCTTCACGGATCAGGACGGCAACGACATATTTGCGACGTTTGATCTGCGGTGGACAAACGATTGGTTGTTGGTGCCGGCGAACTACGACCACAAGTTCACCGTCCTGGGGAATCTGTTCCCGAATCTCGCCGGCGTCAATGCAGGCGAGGACTTCGACACCACAAGGCTGTCGACCTTCGGTGTGTCTCCGAGGATCCAGTTCGCGGACAGCCTGCAGCGCGTGGTGGTGAGCACTACAGGCGGCATCGGTGATTCGGACAAAGACGACGTGGCCACCCGAACCCGTGACCTGCTGCTGTCCACCGAAGTGCAAGCTGCTGGACCAGCGGGCACGGTGCGAACACACACACCGACACTGTGAATCTGTGGGAGGTCATCACCGGCAATTCGACGCTGCCGGTGCAGTCTGGCACGACACTTTGGGATCACCTCAACAATCAGGCGGGCGGCGTCGGCGGGCTGATCACCGCTACGGTATCAGTGTTGGTGCGGCGGTCGCCCGTGGTGTCGGTAGACGATGTGCGTTCTATCAGCACCGTGTCGCTCGTTGTCGAGGGGCGCCCGGTGGTGGCGGATGTGGCGGCTGCTGCTGAGTTCGAGTTCATGGTGCGCGCGGTGCGCGTTGAGGTAGGCGTGCAATGACAGAGCCACGGACATACTACGCAGACGAGCCTGCGCCGCTCGTGTCGAACGAGCAAAGCGCAATCGAGATGCGACTCAAGGTCGATGGCGCAGCGCTCGCAAACGGTACGGTGGTGCGTGCAGCTGTGATGGAAGATGCGCCCGACGGTGCTCAGATCATTGGAGAGACGACTGCCACGCAGCGCGCGGCGCCCGACGATGAGTGGTGGGACGTTGTGTTTACGTCGGCGCAATGCGCGAGCCTAGTAGGGCACAACGTGGCCAGGCTGCAGATTCACCTCGGCGCACCGTACAAACGCGTGCTGTTCGCTTCGGGCTTGCCCGTCGACCATGGGGTTACGACGCCTGCCCCGTAAGGCGCCGCGGCCGTGCCCCCGGTGCGGTCGCCGACTGATACGCAACAAGGCGCGCTGCTCGCGGTGCGAGCGTGACGACCAGCCGAGGCGCGAGCGCTACCACCGAGGGCAGACGGCGGCACAGCGCGGCTACGACGCACGCTGGCGCCGCGCACGACTCGCCTATCTGTCGGAGCATCCGCTCTGCCGCGTGTGCGCGCAGCGCAAGCGCGTACGTGTGGCGACCGTGGTCGACCACATCAAGCCACACCGAGGCGACGACGCGTTGTTTTGGGACGAGGACAACTGGCAGCCGCTGTGCAAGACGTGTCACGCCGCCAAGACGGCGCGAGGCGAGTGATCAGAAAAAAACGAACCCCGGGGTGGGGGTCAAAACTTCATCGCTCCCGCGGCAGGACCGCAAGGGGGGGGGATTTTTTTGCGTGGACAGAATTACAACCGTGAATTTCG
This sequence comes from Candidatus Azotimanducaceae bacterium, assembly GCA_965216695.1. Taxonomy (GTDB): domain Bacteria; phylum Pseudomonadota; class Gammaproteobacteria; order Pseudomonadales; family Azotimanducaceae. The sequence continues at coordinate 3,980,936 of OZ244212.1, forward strand.
GAGATTTGGCGATGGACGGATGGCATGCCGCGCGGGCGTAAACCGCAACCGAAAGAGCAAAAGATAGCGAAGGGCGAGACACGTCCGTCTCGTCACCTCGAAAATGTCGTCGAATTTCCTAAAGTCGACGAAGTCCCCGAGCCTCCGAGTTACGTCGCTCAGTTTCCTGCGGGTGTGAATCTTTGGGAGGAAGTCGCGCCGGTGCTGTTTGCCCAACGGGTGCTGTCAGAGCCGGATGTCCACGCGCTCGGGCATCTTTGCCGATTGCACGGCGAGATCGTAGACGGCTATGAGCGACGGCTTTCGCCTACCGCGAGTATGTTGTCGCAACTGCGCATGCTCTTCGCCGAGTTTGGCATGACGCCGGCGAGCCGATCTCGGGTTGCGAGTGGCAAAGACCCGGGTAAGGGCAACAAGTTCGGATCCAATGGCCAGCGCGGCAAAGCCAAATCACAAACCGACTGACCATGCGCGGAACTATTCGCAGATAGCCTACGAGTTCGCGCTTGACGCCAGCAAAGACCGTTATGGCCGAAAACATTGCAAATGGGTGCGATTGGCGGCTAAACGCCACCTATCGGACCTGAAAAAGCAGCGTCGGAAGGCATTCGGGCACACATTTGACGAGTGGCACGGCAACGACGTGTGCGACTTCGCCGAAAAGATGCCGCATATCGAGGGCGAATGGGACTCGCCAACGATCCATCTGGAACCGGCGCAAGTGTTCATTCTTGTTTGTGTGTTTGGTTGGCGCAGCAAGGCGCATGGCGGTCGTAGGTTCACGCACGCTTACATCGAGATGGCGCGCAAAGGTGCCAAGTCGACGATTACGGCGGTCGTCTGCCATTACTGTCTGACGTGCGAGGGTTCACTCGGGCCGCAGGTGATTATCGGCGCCACGACGGCCGAGCAGGCGATGAAGGTGTTTAACCCGGCGCGCAAGATGGCAGAGCAGACTGCGGACTATCGCGAGGCATTCGGCGTGCAAGTCTGGGCGCGGTCGATCACCTGCGAGAGTAGCGGCGGCTTTATGCAGACAATGCACGCCAAGGCGCAGACACAAGATGGTTGGAACCCGCAAATGTGCGTGCTCGACGAACTGCACGCGCATAAGGATCGCGGACTGTATGACGTCATGCGGTCGTCGTTTGGTGCTCGCAAAGCGCCGCTGTTCTGGATCATCACCACGGCCGGATTCAATATCGCCGGCGTCTGCTATGAGCAGCACCGGCTAGTAAAGCAGATCCTAGATGGCGTGGTGGTCGCGGATCATTTTTTCGGCGTGATCTTCGCACTCGACGATAAGGACGACGAACTCGACGAATCGAAGTGGATCAAGGCGAATCCGCTGCTCGGCGTAACGCCGAGCCTTGAGGCTTTGCGCGCGCACGCGATTGAGGCGAAGTCCTCACCGGCCAGCATGGGCGAGTTTCGCACGAAACACTGCAACCGCTGGGGTGGTGCCGGGGAAGGCTTGATCAACATGGTGAATTGGGACCGCTGCCCAAAATCACCGATTGACGACGAACTCGAGGAGCGGCTCGCGACTGAGCCGTGTTTCGGCGGGCTCGACCTGGCGTCAACCGACGACATCACGGCGTTTGTGTTGCTGTGGTTAATCGATGGCGTTCTAGTACCGAAACTGTGGTTTTGGTTGCCCGAGGAAACGATCAAACCGCGCACAGAACGGGCTAACGTTCCCTATGAAACCTGGCACGAGCAGGGCTTTTTGCGTTCGACGCCTGGCGAGGTCACCGATTACGACCAGGTGGAGAAGGTGGTCGACGAAGCGCTGCAAACGTACGACGTGCGCGAGATCGGCTACGACGGCTACAACGCACAGCAGCTGATCACGCACCTGCTCGACAAAGATGCACCCATGGTTCAGCTGACGCAGTCCTATGCGACCTACAACGCGCCGATTCGTGAAATGTGGCGGCGTCTCAAGTCGCGCAGGTTTCGGACCTGCGGCAATCCGGTATTGAAGTGGATGGCTTCGAACCTCGTCGGAATCCAGGGCGACACCGGCGCATGGCGACCGAGCAAGAAACGCTCGCCGGAAAAAATCGACGGCATGGTCGCGCTGTACATGGCTTTGAACCGCATGCTCCTCGACGAAGGTGAGGGCGGCTACATCGAGGAGGGTCTAGTAGTGTTTGGTGACGAGGACGACGATTGAACTGGCCGTGGAGTCGCAGCGATCGAGGTGGCGCGCAGCAGTCAACGCCGCCGGTCATCGCGCCCATTGAGAACAACGTGTCGCTGTCCGATCTGAATTCGTGGTCGGATCTGTTCGACTGGTATGGCGCGAATTCGTCGGGGAAGGTGGTCAACTTCGATACGGCGATGCAGTCGTCCGCAGTGTATGCGTGTGTCCGTCTGCTCGCCGGCATCATTTCCATGCTGCCCCTCAACGTCTACAAGCGCGAGGTGGCCGAGGACGGCGAAGAAACGCGGACGCGTCGGAACAATCACCCGGTGGCGCGCTTTCTTCGCGTGGAGCCTGAACCGGCCACGTCTGCGATGGTGTTTTGGGAAACGTTGGTGTGGCATTTGCTGCTGCGCGGCAACGGCTATGCGCGTATCCATCGCGCGGGCGCGCAAGTCGCCGGGCTGGAACCGATTCCGGCCGGTGGTGCGTCGGCCGTACGCAAAAACGGTCGGCTGATTTACACGATTTGCGACTACGAAGGGCACACGCACAAGCTCGATCAAGACGACGTGCTGCACCTTCCGTGCTTCGGTTGGACCGGTACCCGGGCGCTTTCGCCGATCTCATATGCCGCGCAAAACTCCGTCGGCGTTGCGTTGGCAGCCGATGACCACGCGGCGATGTTCTACGGCGGTGGCGGTGGCGGTTCGCTGTCGATCACCTATCCGAAGAAAGTCACCTCGGAGATGCAGCGCACGATTCGCGCTGGCTGGCGGCAGCACGGCATCGACAACGCGCACTTGCCGCGGATCATTCCCGAGGGCGGAAAAGTCGAGCAGATCGGCATTACGCCGCAGGACGCGCAACTCATTGAGGCCCGTCGGTATCAGGTGACAGACGTGTGCCGGTTCTACGGCGTGCCGCCGATTCTGTTGGGCGAGAGCGAGAAAAACAGCTCGTGGGGCTCGGGTATCGAGCAGGTACTGCGTGGCTTTGAGCGTTTCACGTTGGGCTCGCATCTGCAGCGCATCACGCAGGAAATCAACCGAAAACTGTTCCCGCGCACGCCGTTCTATGCCGAGTTCAATGTCGAGGCGTTCCTGAAACTCGATGTGAAGTCGCGCGCGGAAGCGTACAAAGCGGCGCTCGGCGGCAATCAGGCGCCCGGGTACATGACTCAAAACGAAATCCGCCAGCGCGAGAATCTGGAAAAGATGGACGACGCGCGCGCCGATCAACTGCACTACCCGCCGGAAAACAGCGCCAGCGGCGCCACTGCCGAGGATACAACTGATGAAAAATAAGTTGATGCAACTATTTCGCGCGAACGCGCAATGCGGCACGCCGTTGCGTACGGTGCGGAACGCGAACGACGACACACGGGCGTCGCTCTACGTGTATGACGCCATCGGCGGGTTCTGGGGCATCTCTGCCGAGGATATCGCGCGCGGGCTCGACGCGCTTGGCGACGTGTCTACGATCGATCTGCGCGTGAACTCGCCGGGCGGGGACGTGTTCGAGGCGCGCGCCATGGCGACGCTGATCAAACAGCATCCTGCAAACGTGGCCACGCACATTGATGGGCTGGCCGCGAGCGCCGGCACGCAGGTAGCGAACGCCGGCGACACCATTGAGATCGCGCAGGGCGGCTTTTACATGATTCATAACGCATGGTCGGTATCCATCGGCAATCGGCACGACATGCTCGACATGGCGGGGACGCTCGAACAGATCGATAACACGCTCGTTGCGGAGTATGCGCGGCGCACCGGCGAGTCACGCGACCAGGTAACCGAGTGGATGGACGCGGAGACGTGGTTTAGCGCGGATGATGCGATGGCGCACGGCTTTGTCGATTCGGTATTCGGTGATGCCGACGACGACACTGAAGCGGACACCAGCAATTTTGACCTGTCGGTGTACCAGAACGCACCACGCATTGAGCCGAAGATTCGGAACGACCAGCTGACGCGCAACATGCGCCGTCTGAGGATGGCCGAACAGTTTTCACGGTAGCGGGTTCCCGCACCGTCGCGGCCGTGTGGCCGCACCCTTCCAACAGTCAAACAGAGGTTATTGCCTTATGAAATCACTGCAAGAATTGCGGGAACAGCGCAGCCAGTTCGCACAGAAAATGCGGACGATGATGGACGACGCCGAACTCGAGTGGAACGAGGAGACGCAGAAAACCTACGACGGCTACGCAGCACAGTGGGACCAGTACGACCGCATGATCAAGGCGGCCGAGAAGCAGATTCAGGTTGACGCCGAGGAGCGCGTGCGTACGAATGAGTATGCCGACCGCTATCAGATCAGCGAGGACGAAGCGACGGCCGCGCGGATGCAGGATCAGGAGATCATGCGCGCCTGGGCGCTTGGTGCGGCGCTGACCGACGAGCAGCGCGAGCACATGCGGCAGCGCAATCAGCGCGCGGCGATCCAGAACGCGCAGTCGGTCGGCACAGATTCGGAAGGCGGGTTCACGGCGCCGGATGAGTTCAATACACGTTTCCTGACCCGTTTGCAGGAATTCGGAGGTGTGCGCGAGGTCGCAACCACGCAGCAAACCGACCACGGTCGCACAATTGAGTGGGCGTTGTCGGACTACACCGCGGACGAGGGCGAAATCCTCGGCGAGAACGCGGACTCCGGCGCAGATCTCGATCTGGTGTTCGGGATCACGAACATTGGCGCTTACAAATACAGTTCGAAGCCGAGCGCCGTCTCGATCGAGCTGTTGCAGGACTCTGCGCTTAACATCGAACAGATCCTCGAGGATGCGCTCGCGCGTCGGATTGCTCGGATTACGGCCAAGCATTTCACCAACGGCACCGGCACCGGTCAGCCCGAAGGCGTGTTGACCGCGTCGTCGCTGGGTGCGACCGGCGCGGCGGGTCAGACGGACAGCGTTACATACGACGACTTCGTCGAACTTGAGCACTCGGTCGATCCCGCGTACCGCAACAGCGGCTGCCGGTGGATGTTCCATGATCAGACGCTGAAGGTCATTAAGCAGCTGAAAGACGCCGACGGGCGGCCTCTGTGGGTGCCGGGCCTTACCTCGAACGCGCCCTCGCAGATTCTGGACTACCCGTACACGGTCAATCAGGACATGCCGCAGATGGCGGCGAGCGCCACGTCGATCTTGTTCGGAGATTTCTCGCGCTACCTTATCCGCGACGTGATGGTGATCCAGATGATGCGGTTCGATGATTCCGCGTATGCGAAGAAAGGGCAGCGCGGCTTTTTGGCGTTCTATCGTGGCGACGGGAAGTGGATCGATGCCAGCGACGACGCTATGAAGCACTACGCAAACGCGGCGGCGTAAAGCGGTCGGTCACTCTCTACATTGACAAACAATAGGTAATCAAATGCCGGAAGCAAAAAAGGCAGCGAAATCCGAGGATCTCGTCGTCGTCAAGATGCTGGCCTCACTCGCCGCAACGCGATTCAACGTCCAGCCGGGTCAGCTGATCAAGGTGCGCCCCGAAGTGGCGGAAGCGTGGGAGGCGGCCGGGCGGTGCGTAAGGCACGCCGACCAAGGCGAACCCGCACGAGTTCTGCCCGAAGGCCGCAAGATGTCGAAGGCCGAGCGCGAAGCCCACAAAGAGCGCCAGGACGCACGCGACCGCAAGGCCGCGGCTCAGCGTAAGCGCGAGGAGCAGGCCGCAAAGAACGCGGCGAAGTGGCTGCGGCAAACGCAGGCGATTCGCGACCTGGCCGGAGAGGACGACGACGAGGACGACGCGGCGTAGTAGCCGCGGCCGCCTATGAAACAGCACGTTACGCGAACGGGTGCGCCGGCGTTTACGGAACTGTTCACGGCGGCCGAATTACGCGAGGCGGTAGGGCTAGGGCACTCCGAGCACGACGCCATCGTCATGCGTGCGCAGCGCGCGGCCATGCGCTACGTCGAGGACCACACCGGGCAGGTGATCGCGCAGGCGACCTACCGGGTTACGCTCGACGGTCTGCCTGCATCGGGTTGTGACCTTGAGCCACTGATTGCGCCTGTTGATTCAATCTCTGCGTTTCTCTACGACGACGCCGACCACGTGGAACAGACGTTCACGGACTATAGCGTGTCGTACTTCGACACCGGGCGCCCGTCGATTCGTGCGCATGACGCCTGGCCTGCGACCAGTGATCGGCTGGGTTCGGTGCGTATCGACTGCACGCTCGGCTATGGGACAACAGCAGAGGTGCCCGCCGAGATCAGTCAGTCGGTCGCCTTGCTCGTTTCGCACTGGTACGACACGCCACAGGCGGTGATCGTCGGCACAGTGTCGTCCGAGGTGGAGTTCGGTGTGCATGCGCTGCTTGAGTCGCTGCGGTTCCGAAATTGGGGATAACGCGCCGGCCGCGACATCGGCATATTGTCGACGTGCTGAAAAACGAACCGACCGAGTCGGCGACGGGTGGCAAGATCGACAATTGGGTTGTGCACGTCTCAAAACACCCGGCGTTCGTGCACTACCTCGAGGGCCGGGATCTCTACGCGGCGCAGCAGGTGATCGAGTCCGCGTCGATCGAGGTGTCGCTGCGATATCTGGCGCAGGGCCTCACCAGCGATATGCGGATCAATCACGACGGCACGCTGTTCGAAATTCTCGTGCCGCCGCGGCGCGATCCGCGCAACTGGAATCTGACGGTGTTGTGTAGCGAGGTGGTGCATGGACCCTGACGCGCTGCTCTCCGGTCCGCATTGGGAGCCATCGCTCGCCGAGCTCACGGCAGAGCTCAGTGAATTCGGCGAGGACGTCGCCAGTTCGGGCTTGCGTGCCGGCCTACGGGCGGCCTCAAAACCAATTGCCGAGCGCATGGAACAGCTGGTGCCCGTCGACTCCGGTCTGACGCGTCGTGCCATCAACATCACAAGGGCGGGGCGGGGTGTGCGTGCGCGTCTGACAGCGGTCGAGCGCGAAAACGCGCTGGTGATTGGGCCAAACCGCAAGGTGGATGGACGCCGGCGAGCGCCGCTCGCGCACATTCTCGAAGGTGGCAGCGATCCGCATGAGATCCGCGGTCGGCTGACCGTGCGCGGCTATCGCGTGCGCATTGGCGCGAACGTGGTACGTGGTCCGGTTCGCCATCCTGGCACCCGGGCGACGCGCTTTATGGAGCGCGCGCTCGACACGACGGGCTCAGATCAGCAGAGGCTCTTTTACGAAGGGCTGGAACGTTACGCGCGACGGTTCCGTGCGAACGTCGGCCGGGCCCGGCAACGCTTCGGTGTGGCGTTGTAGATGGACCTGACCGCGATCATTGCGCACCTATCGACCATGCCGGAATTCGCGCAAGTGGTTGAGGCCAGCTCGGGCGTTGGTGGGGCTGCGCCGTTGAATGTGGCGGCGGAGCTCGTGACGTTGCTCGATCCGCTCGTTGGCGGCGAAGTGTACCCGATTGATCAGCACGACCAGCCTGAGGGCGAGTCGATTGTGTATCAGCGCATGAGCGAAGGCACAAAGATCGTCGACGGCTATCACCTCACGAACTCGGCGGTGTATGTGCTGTTTGTGCGCGCGATCAGCAGCGGCGGACAGAGCGCCTATGACCGTGCAAAGGCGATCGAGGCGGGCATTAAGTCGGCGCTCGAAGCGTCAACCGTGTTCGCGTTCGAGATCGATGACGCGATGGACGACTACGTTGACGAGACAAGGCAGGCGCAGATCAATCTATCGGTCGAGGTGTCGAGCTTGGCGGAGTCCGAAGGCGGTGCGGCGCAATCGTTTCCGGCGCTCTACGTCTACGCGGTCCGACGCACCGCGGATCGTTCGGAAGCCGACAACCTGATTACGCAGCGGGTGCGCACGCACTATGCGTTCAACATCCTAACGAAAAACAGCGACGTGCCCGCTCTCGCCGATGCGCTCATGGCGAAGCTGCTAGGCTTCCAACAGACCGCGCAACATTTCGAATTCGAGTACTTGGAGGGCGCCATACAGGGAGGCGTTGCCGGCCTGCAGATATGGCAGGAGCTCTACGAGGATTCGATCCACATCGACCAGCAGACCAGTTAAGAGAGGTTTCGACCATGCCGGATAAGCCGGAAATACTGACGAACAAAACGAAAGCGCGGGGCACGCGCTACAAAGTCGACGGCGAGTACGTCGACGAAACGACGTTTAAGAAAGCGCAGGAGCGCGCGCGCAAAGAGGCAGAAGCCAAGGCGAAGGCCGAGGCGGAAGCCCCAGCGAACACGTAACCCCATCATTCAACGCGACTGAGGTCACGCGATGCCCAATACACTACCCGACAACTTGCTGACATTGCTCGCGAAGGTCAACACCGGCGCATACGGCACCGACCCGACGCCCGACGGCTCGAACGCGATCCGCACGCGCGGTTTGAACTGGGATCCGTACGACGGCCCGGTCGTGAGCGAGGACATTGATCGCCAAACGCACGGCGCGCAGCGGCAGGTCAACACCAATCCGAGTACTCCTTACAACTTCGAAACGCTGCTACATGGCGGCGGCGCGGTGGATACGCCGCCGAATTTCGGGGCGTTGCTGCGTATGTGCAAAACGGTCGAGACGATCACCGCGGCGACCGACGTGCAGTACGCGCCGACGTCGGAGCCGGCGCAGTACGAAGATGGCGCGCTGTATGGCTACGAAGATGACGAGGAGCAGAAGGCGCTCGGCGTGCGTGGCACGTGGGATGCGCGCTTCCAGCGCGGTCAACTGCCCGTGTTTCGTTGGCAGGTGCGAGGGCTGTACAGCAAGGCCGCCGTACAGGCGCCGGCGACGCCTGCGGCGACTGGTTTGGCTGACGCGCTCCCGATCACCGAGGCGAACACCGATGTGACCCTGCACGGCCATGCGATACACATCGAGAGCATTGAACTGCGTGGCGGCGTCGGTACGGACCACATCAACACGTCGGATCTGAACGAGATCTGTTTCACCGGGCACGAGGCGGGCGGGACGATTTCCTTCCTTGCGCCGCGGTTTGCCGATAAGGACTACTTTGCGGCGGTGGAATCGCACACGGGGGCGATTGTGCTCAGCCCGCTGCAGATCGTTCATGGCACGGTGGGCGGCAACATTGCGCAGTTCGACGCGGCAAAAACCCAACTGTCGAATTTCCGCAAGACGCGTCAGAACGGCAAGCTCGTCTATCAGTTCGATATGGCGTTTATTCCGACCGACGGGCTCAACGACGACTATCTGTGGACGTTCAAGTAACGCGCCACCGGTAGATCGGGCGGCCGGCCTTTACCCATGGGGCCGGTCGCTCGTTTTATCTCACATGGGTTCACATGGGTAATTCAATGGCAAAGAAGAAAGAGGCGGCGGCCAACGGTCGCGCGCCGCGGTTTTTCCGTGGCATCACGAGCGAACACGAGGTCGAGTGTCGATTCGATGCGAGCGACGGCGAGACGTACGCTTTTTATGTGACGTTTCGGTACCGGGGGCTCAGCGCGTACAACAAATTTCAAGACGAGATCACCTCCGGCGACCCTGAACGGATTCGTGCGGCTGTCGAGGCGATGTTCGAGGACATCACCGGCTGGCGGGCCATCTGTGACGACCAGGGCAACGAGGTGCCGTTCGATTCGGAGGCGCTGGCGGACCTTCGTAATTGGGGCGAGTACAACCGGGCGATCGGCGACGGCTGGACCCGCGTGCAGCTCGGAGAGTTCCACAACCCAAACTGATTGAGGCGGGCTACCTATGGGGCATGCCCGCCGAGCCGGAACAGTCCGAGGAGTCGATATCGAATGAAAAAAAATGGATCAACCTCCCCGACGATTGGTGGCCTGATACCTCCGACACTGAACCCTTCGCTGTGCTGCCCGAAAACTGGCGGGCGTTCGAGGTTTTTCTCGAATGCGCCCGGCAATGGCGCTGGCGGCCGGCCGCTTTCCACATCACACCCAGCGGGGCAATCGTCCCGCTCCCCCCGACACGCGAATCGATCGACCGCACGCGGCTCGAATCGGTAATGCGCATGATGGCCGTCGACGACGTGCCCGACACCCTGCAACGCGTCGCGCTGATCGAGCGCGGCGCCATTGCCGCTATGGACGAGACGCCGCTCGACGACGTGCTCGCGCTGTTTGATGCCCACACGTAACTTCAAGGCGGGTGTTGTACTCGTTGGTGACGGGACAGGCGCGCAGCGTGCAGTAAAGCTCACGCGCGCCGAGATCGAGGCACTCGACGTTGAAAACCGCAAGGCTATCAACACCTCGCGCGTTTTCTCCCGGCAGAACCAGCGCACCGGTCGCTCTATGCGAGGTGTCGGTGCAGCTGCGCGGCTCGCTACCACGGCGGTCGGCGCACTGGCCGCCGGTGTTGCCGGCATTCGCTTCGTCGATACGCTACGCGACACGGAACGGCTGCGCGCGTCCCTTGTCACGGTAACCGGCGATGTCGACGCAGCGGGCGCAGCGTTCGATCGTCTCGTGGAGTTCGCAGGCGGTACGCCGTTCACGCTTGATCAGTCGATCAACGCGTTTATCAAACTCAGCAACCTCGGAATTGAGCCGACCGAAGCGCGGTTGCAGTCGTTTGGCAACACCGCGGCGGCCATGGGTCGCGATCTGTCGCAGTTCATTGAGGCGGTGGCCGACGCCAGTACGAACGAATTCGAGCGCCTGAAAGAGTTCGGCATTAAGGCCAAGCAGGAAGCCGACACCGTCGCGTTTACGTTCCAGGGCGTTACGACGACGGTCGAGAAAAACAGCGAGGCGATCGTCGACTTTCTGCAGCGCATCGGCGAGGAGAATTTCGGCGATGCCATGGCGGTGCAAATGGAGCGGCTGCCCGGGCTTTTCTCGAACCTCGAAGATTCGGTAACGCAGACGTTTCTCGCGATTGGCGACGCAGGCGCGATCACAGCGCTCGAGGGCGCACTCCGGTCCACCATTGAGGTCGTCGACCAGGCGCGCGATGTGCTGCCCGTGTTGGCCGCCGATACCGAACTGCTCGGTGACGTGCTGACGGTACTCGCAACGGCGGTGATTGCGCGCCAGGTGGTGCCGGCGCTGGGCACGATGGCCAACACGGCGCGCGTTAATGTCGCTTCGCTGGGCGCGATTGGTGCAGCGGCGAAGGGAGCAAATGCTGCTGTGGCGGCTTTGGGCGGACCAGCCGGCGTAGTGCTGATTGCAGTCGGTGCATTGATCACGTTTACCGACGTGTTGAAATCGACCGAGGAGCAGGCGGCCGAGGCGACCGGGAAAATAGATCGTCTAGCCAGTTCGTTCGAGCGCCTCGGCGCGGCCGGGCAGGCGCTTGCGTTGCGAGAAGCGCGCGACGAACTGCAGGCGCTGAACGACCTGCGCGCTAGTGCGCTCGCTGAAATCGATCAGATTACCGAGCGCCAACCGAACGCGGCAACGCAACGGGCGCGAGATCGTGACGCCGCCCGAGTTCTGGAACTGCGTGCACAGATCGAGGGCCTCGATCGCGATATCGCCACCGTAAACGAGCAGCTCGTACAGATGAACGACCAGGCGATCGCGGCGTCGATCGGTTTGGAGTCGCTTGCGGTCAATGCGGGCCAATCGCTAGGAGCGGTGACGGAGGGGGCAAGGGAAGCTGCCGCGGCAACCGCCGGTCTCACTGACGCGCAGCAAACGTTGCTCGACAAACTGGCGCCGTCAGCGGCAGAGGCACGCGAATTCGCTGAGCAAATGGCGACTCTGCGCGAGCTCGAAGCGTCGGGCGCCGTTTCAGCTGAGGTGCTGGCGGAAGCGTATGCAACGCTCGAAGGGTCGACTAAGGCGGCCACAGAGGCGGCGCGGCTCAAGACGGCCGAGGACGAACGCGCAAAACGTGCCGCAGAGCAGCATGCCGAATCGCTCGAGCGGCTGCGCCGTGAACTGTTGCCGCTTGAAGCCCGCCAGGAGGACTACGCGCGCGACCTGGCGCTTCTGAATGAATTGTTTCCCGAGGCGGAACGGTCCAGCGCGCGGTATGCCGAAGCGCTTGGCAACCTCACGCGCAAGTACGCCGAGCAGCACAGCGATGTGCGGCAGCTCAGCGCCGATACGAACGCCTACGCCGACGCGGTGACCGCATCGGCCGCCCGGATCGACGAGGCATGGACCCGGGTGTTTACCGACGGGTTTTCCGGCGTGCTCGACGCGTTCAAACAAACCGTTGCGGAAATGGCGCATTTCGCGATCACGCGCCCGATACTGCTTGGCGTCGGCCTCGCTGGCTCCGGTCCTGCGCTGGCTGGCGGTGGTGCGACGGGTGCAGGAGGTGCAGGGGGCGTGCTCGGCGCGTTGTTCGGTGGTGGTGGCGGTGGGTTTGGTTTCGGCTCCGGTGCTGGGTTGCTGCAGTCATTGCTCGGCCCGATCTTTGGGCCGATCAATGCGTCGCTCGGACAAGGTGCGCTCGGCGTGTTTAACCTGTTGGGTTCTGCCGGGCTCGGCGGTGCTGCAAACTTTCTCGGTCGGTCGTTTTTCAACACGGCGGCGCTGGGCAATTCGATCGTACCGGGCGGTGGCGCGGCGCTCGGCGGTCTCGCTACGTTCGGGGCGGGCTTTGCCGGTACAAAGGTCGGCGAGCTGATCGCCGATGCGTTCGTCGGCAAGGTGGCGGAGTCGAACATCGGCGCAACGGTCGGCGGTGTTGGTGGTGCGTTGCTTGGCTCACAGATCGGGGCAATCGGCGGCCCGATCGGTGCAGCGGTGGGTGGCATCCTTGGCTCGTTGACCGATGCCGTATTCGGTGGTGACGGCAACAAGCGCAACAACTTCGGGATCATCACCGGCGGCGGCAATACGGGCGAGCGTTTCGGCGAGGTGGTCACGGCCGCTTCGGGCCTGCAGCTGCAAACGTTCCTGCGCCGGGCAACGCAGGATCAGGCCGCGGCCGCATCCGGTTTGCTCGACGCGGTGGTGCAGATCGATAGCGCGCTGACGGCGCTTGCGCGCTCCGCCGGCGTCGACGTGGATTTCAGCAACACCGCATTGCGCGGCGTCTCGCCGGATTTCGATTCGAGCCGAGGCGATGTAGGTTCGTTTTTCGGCGGGCGTGGGTTCAATGGCGACGGCAGTATTGCCGATGCTGCCGACCGCTTCGTCGTGTCTTGGCTCGACGAGGTCAACGACTCGTTGTCTGAACGTGTGCGTGGTGCGCTCTCAGGTGTTGCCCGCACGGCTGACGAGCTTGTGACCGCGTTCGAGGCGGCGCTGCAGATCGAAAAACTGTTGTCGCTAGACGTCGTCGGCGATACCGCGGCGGCTATGGAAGCGCTTGAGCGAGCGCAGCGCCCGTTGTTCGATCAGTATGATGCGTTGACCGAAAGCGCCGTGACGGCCGCGGCGGAACTCGACGGCACCGGCGGCGCGCTGGCGGAACTCGCGTCGATCCTTGGTGACCAGAAACTCGCCGCACTTGAGCTCGCGATCGCGTATCAGACGCTCGGTGATTCGATCGAGCAGCAGACAACGGATGCACGCGAACGGGTGCTGCAAACGATTCTGAGCGAGGAGCAGCTGCACAACCGGCGGCGCGATCAGGTAGATGCGCTTGTTTCGCAACTGCGCACCGCGGTTGATCCGCTGCAGGTGCAACAGCTGTTCGACAGCGCCTCGCGTCTCGGCTCGACGGCGTTCGGTGCATTGACCGAGGATCAGCAGCAGCGCCAGGGTGATGATTTCCTTGCGTTTTTCGATGGCTTGGAACGGCTGGCGCAGGAACGACTATCGGCGGGGCAGGCTCTGCTTGCTGATCGAGAGACGGCCGTCAATCGGGCGGTGGATCTCGAATTGCTGTCCCGCGCATCGAGTCAGCAGACGCAGGCCGCGCAGACGTTCGAAACCGCGGTCACGCAGTTTTCGGATCTTATCAACCAGTTCGGCGGATCGGTGACGCTGCTCGAGCAGATCGCAGAAAGCGGGTTCCATCTCAATCTGAATGCGCTCGACATTGGAGTCACGTTCTAAGTGCGCGTGTTGCCGCCGAAAATTGCGGCGGTCGTCGCCACGCCAGACGCCTCGCCGGTTTGGTTTCTTGAGGTGGGGTTCGACCCGGTGCTGCGCCTGTGCTCGCGGTTCGAAACCGTGGTCGACGGCGATGCCTACACGCTGACGGCCATGCGTGTGAGCGAGAACGGCGTGCGGATTTTCAACGAGGAGTTTCAGCGCACCGAGTTCTACCACATACCGGCCGGAACAGCGTACACGTTGCACCGTAGCGAAGGCCGCCCGCCGTTCCGGTACGTCGACACGATCGAATGGCAAAGCGGCGAGCTTGCCGGCGTACAGTACGGCGTGTGGATCGATGTGCAGTTCGCGTCGGGCGAGCCGCTGCAGACGCCTCGCCAGTATCCCGCCGCACCGGTGTTTAACCATCTGGTGCCCGAGGGCACGGTCGTTAAGACGCGTACCGGACAGGAGTTCATCGCCAGGCGGCGCCGATGACCGTACGGCTCCCGGGGTGGATCTCGCCGATCACCACCGCGCAGGCGCTCAACCGCCAGGCGACGGTGTCACAGACGCAGCGCAATGTCGCCGGGCCGCTGGATCCGGTTGGCCCGGTGTATGGTCAAAAATCGGTTGGTGGGCAGCTGCATGCGCTCGACTACGACGAAACCAGCGGCACGTACACGGCACTCTATACCGTTGGCGTGGGCGAAATCGAGGCCATCGACGAGGTGTACCTTGCTGGCGCGCTACCCAAAGTCGGCGTATCGCTCAACCTGTACACGGGCACCACGTCGCAGGGCGTGGATCCGCTACTCGCGGCGGCGATCCCGGGTTACGCCGACACGCTGGTTGAGACCGACGAGCACGGCACGTTCGGGTATCCCTACGTTGCCGCATCGTGGACCGACGAGGAGTACCCGGGTTGGCCGGATCTCGTTGCACGCGTGCGTGGCCGCAAGGTGTGGAACCCCAACACGCAGACACGCCTTTACTCGACCGACCCGGCGCAGGCGCTGGCCGACGTTCTGAGTGATCCGCACATCGGCCTCGGTGAGCCGGTTGACGACGACTCGCTCGCGGCAATGATGGCGATCAACGCGGCGGACGTTGGTGGAGCGCCACGCCGGGCGGCGTTCGGTCTCGCACTGCAGTCGGTGCGCGAGACGCAGGAGTGGATCGACGTGCTTGCCGAGTACGCGGGCTGCTGGCCGGTGAAGCGCGCCGGCGTGTGGTACCTCGTGCCCGATCGGCCGCGGCCAATCGATCGTTCCTACCAGGCGTCGGTGTCGCTTGGGCGCAAAATGAAATTACACCCGCCACGCCAACGCAACGTACCGACGATTGTCCGCGTGATCTACACCTCGACGGCGTCGGCGATCTGGCAGGAACGCGATGCGTTCTACCCTGATCCAGACTCATTGCCTGCGGGCACACCGCGACGCGTGGCACCCGTACGGTTAACGGGCATTCGATCGTATGCGGAGGCGTACCGCGCCGCACAGCGTCGCTACAACCTTCTCCGTCGCACGCAGCTCGAATTCCTGGGCGGTCCTGAAACCATGGTGCACGAGCCGGGCGACGTGATCTCGATCGCGCATCCCATGCTCGACGCGATTGCCGAACTGTCGGGATCGTGGCGTATCACGTCGATTGTCGAAGCGCGGCCGGATCAGTTCGCGATTCGTGGGTATGAGTACGACGACGCCGACTACACGGACGCAGCGCCGGCGGACCCGAACCTCGACGGTGCGAACTACGCCGGGCCCGACGCCGGTACCGGGCTCGGTGGTGGCGGTGGTGGCGATCCGCTCACGATCTTTCGCCAGGCGACACCGCCGACGGCTAACGCCACGAATGATCTGTGGTTCGAGACCGATACGCAGATCCTGTATCAGTGGGACGGCAGCGCTTGGGTGATCCTTGCCAATGCATTCGATGACACGTCCGACCTGACGGATGGCGCGGGGTTGGGTCTCGCGGCCGTGTGGGCTCAGATCACAGGATCAGGAAAACCGGCAGACAATGCGACCCGCAACACGATCTACCGGCAGGCGTCGCAACCGAGCGGCCAGGAAGGCGACTTGTGGTACGAGACCGACACGGGGCTCTGGTACCAGTACACGGGTAGCGCGTGGCAGGTGGCGGCGAATTCGTTCGATGCTACGTCCGACCTTACCGACGACGCGGGCCTCGGCGACACCGCAAACTGGTCGCAGATCGTCGACGACGATACGAACAAACCGGCCGACAACGCAACGCAGAACACCGTCTATCGCCAGGCGACGGCACCGAGCTCGCCGGTCAATGGCGATCTGTGGTTCGAGACCGATACCGACACGTGGTGGATTCGCGAGGGCGGCGCCTGGCACGAAGCGGCAACGATCGGCGCCGTAGCCGGCGATAACCTGGTCGTCAACTACTCCCGTGGCGATGTCAAAATCGTCGAGTCGACGGCGGAAACTTCAGCGATCGGCGCGACGTATACGAAGGTAAAAGAATTCCAATTGTCGGGCGACGGAGTCGTCGACGTTGAGTACGACATTCAGAACAGTGACCCGGCGAGCCCGGGCAGCGTTTCCGACATTCAGGCGCGACAGGGCGGCGTAACGCTAAAAACGCAGTCGACCGGTGCGCCCGGGCAAAACGTCTGGTTCAACGGGATCAGCTTCACCGGCGGAGTCACGCTCGACAATGCCGTCGATCCGCTCGAGATATGGGTGCGGCACACAACGACGCCGTACACGGTTAAACTGCGCAACGTCAACGTACAAGTGGGTTCGATTGCCGGCGAGACGGTGATCACGTAACGGAGGGCCATCGATGCCGAAAACCGAAGATTTGGCCGCCGAGCGTGCGCGCCTGCAGGCGGAGCTCGACAAGTTCAACGGGCACGAGCCCGAAGGGATTTGGGACAAATATGCGGTGCTGAGAAAGTACCGGAACACACGCACGCGCGTTGATGGGGCGTTCGTGTTGTTACCGGAGAAAGATCCGGCCGCGCTGTTGGCACTCAAGGCGTACGCGGCGGCGAGCGATAATCCTACACTCTCAGCAGACATTGACGCTTGGGTCGAGCGAATCGAGGCGGCAGAGTAAATTCAGACCCGTTGCCAGGATGCTACCGACCAAGGGTAACGCGTCGCGCGAAACGCGGTCACTCGTCAACGAAACCAATGCCATGCACAACGATTTGGGCGTGCGGCTTCGCTGGCGTTCTCTCGTATTCGATATACCACGGTCGCTCGCTTCGCTCATTCTCCGGCCGTCGCACTGTGAGAAAGATTCCCACGCCGAGCGGTATCTGTACCATTTTTCCGTCTGTGACAAGGCGAGTGCCGGAACTGCAATCTTCGGCTGATTTCATCGCGCCGCCTCGTTCAATCTCTCGGTCACCCATTCGCTCAATTTGAGCCCCTCGCGTTGCGCCGCGCGCACCCAGCGCGCTTTGGTTCTGGGTGTGCACCGAACCGTCAGGACGGATGTCGCTGGGTTTTCTTTAGCGGCATTCTTGTTGCCAGTATTTGGGTGTGGCTTCATAGATGGAAGGCCCGCCGAAGCGGGCCGAACTGGTTTAGAAAAGGAGTTTGGTAAATGCGGCGGCGGCGGCGAACAAAGCAGCGCCAACGACAAGAAGATACCAGCGAGATTCTTGGGTAAGTTTTTCAGTTTCCGCCATCATCTTATTGATTCTGGCACGGATTTCCTCGATCTCGATTTCTTCTCTGAGGCTCAATTCGGTCATGGTTTTCTCCGTTTTCCCGGTCCCTCCGGGTAGGCCGGCTGCTTTTCAGCCGATGAGTGTATTTTACAGAACCCAGGCGAATTGTCAATACAAAACAAGAAAGTATAAGTCTGCGCTAAAGATTTCTGCGGGACGGATTTAGGCTGAATGGGTGGCAGACTCACGTCAATGGGCTATAGCGCTAAGCGTGTGATGGCTGGGCCACTACGCTGCGAATCGCAGATGGCTCCCATATGCACCCACTCGCGCAATCCCATCCGTAGTACCATTTAATTTCCATCCTGCGTGTCCACTGATACGGTGCGATGATGAGTCCGGGGTGGTCTTTCGCAACACGCGGCCAATCAATTGAGTAGCCGATTGGCCCCGGCCTCCCATACGTTCGGGTGAATCGGTCCAGTTCGCCTGCACTCCGCAGCCATAGCGGCTTGGGCGAATCGGACAGTTCGACCACGTAGCGGATGCTCCCGATACTGAACTCCTCGGATTCGCACCAAGCCGGCCAGTCGTCCGGGCCATCGACGGAGATCCATAGTCCACGGGGCTTCAAGAACGAGTTGAATTCGTCCCACTCGGGCTGCTCCATGCGACGCACGTTGGAAAGTGGGGTTTTCGAATAGTGCGAGAAGCTCCACGAATCGCATTCGTGATCGGGGTCGAATGGGACAGAGCGGGTCATTCAGGTGCACCGGTCAATGGCATTGTGAGGTCGTGCAAGTCCGAAAAAACGCGTACCACAAACTGACGAGACAATGGGCCTCTGACGGCCATTGAGCAGTAGCTCGTGGTCCGCTCCGGTCGGCGAAAACCTAGGAGTGACGCGGGTTTCAGAGGAGTCGCTAGCCGCCTGTTAATCAGCGGGTCGCTGGTTCGAGCCCAGCAGGCGGAGCCATTATCTCATTGAAAACATTGACGTTTTCAATTCTTCGGTGAAGCACAAAGAGATTCCAGGTACCCATTCAGGTACCCGGGTGTTTTTTGCTGACATCGGAGGATGTATCGATGGCGACCATCGCACGAATAAAACGCAAGACCGGCGTTTCCTACCAGGCCAAGATCAAACGACGCGGCCGAATCATCAAGACCAAGACCTTTAGAACAAAGACCGCTGCTCGCGAGTGGGCGCGTAAGTTTGAATCGGATGTGGAATTAGAAGCGGCGCTGAACGACCCTGGCAGACGGACTCGGTTTGAAGAGTTGTGCACGCTTTACTCTGACGCTTACGAAGGTTCAGACCACCATCGCATGACCCAAGTGAACTGGTGGAAGGTTCGGATAGGTAATCCAAGACTGTCGGAAATTGAGATCGATCAGATTCGAGTGTTCCTGAAGGAATACCGAGCAGGAAAGGATCGCGACCCGGTTAGGGAACGAGCGCCAAGTTCGACTAACCGAATGAAAGCCGCGTTGTCTTCCATGTTTACGTTCGCGATCAAAGAAGGTCTCGCGATCCGTAATCCCGTTCGGATGATCCCCTGCGAGACAGAGCGGAATCAGAGAATTCGGTATCTCAGAGATGACGAGCGCCTAGCGCTGGTGGCTGCCTGCAGAAACTCAGAGCTGGATAAGCTGTATCTTCTCGTCCTTATGGCAATTATGACAGGCGCGCGGAAGGGCGAACTTCTCAGGATTCGCTGGGAGAAAATTGATTTCACAAAGCGAAGAGTTGATCTGGGCCAAACTAAGAACGGTGATGACAGGATTCTCACGCTGCCAGTTCCCGTGATCGAAGAGTTGGTTCGGCATAGAAAGTCAGCGGGTTTGGTGTTTGAAAGTCCCGTTAAGCCAGGGGCTCCTTTTGACCCGAAGAAACCTTGGCAAGTCGCTCTAGATCAGGCTGGAATTCTGGAGTTTAGATTTCACGATTTGCGCCATACTGCGGCATCTTATCTTGCGATGGGTGGCGCATCACTGCTGGAAGTGGCGGAAGTTCTAGGCCATCGTAGTTTGCAGACGACAAAGAGGTACGCGCATTTATCGGTTGAGCATAAGCAAGCGGTGACAGATAGATTGTTGGGGAGTATTGCCATCGATGGAACTTGAAGACGAATATGAACTGCTGATGGCTGTTGTCATGAACGACACGGAAACCCTTGCGGGTCAGTTTTTTGCCTACGTGAAACAAGGCAAAGCGCCCCCACCTATCCTGGTCTGGTGGCTAGAGACGTGGCTGACCGAGCGTCAAAAAGTTCGGCGGCCGAACAGAGTGAACTTTCTGCATCAGCTCATGATGGCTGTGGAGTACGGTCGATTACGCGATGAGCGGAAAGGGAAAAGACTCGTCGGATCCGTTGCTGAACATGTGGTCGGAACTTTGGGAGGGAGTGTGAGTAGCGTGAAACGGGCTTGGCGCCAGCATCGCGAATTCTACGAATTCCTTAAACAGGAAGGGGTCGAAACAAAAGGAATTTCTCGCAGTGAGGTCAAGGCGCAAGCAGCGAAATTCTCAGCTCAGCTCAGTCAACATGTGTACGAACAGCGTATTTCTGCCGCACGCGCGATGAAAGAGCGGTATCCAGATTTTTTCCAGGGTTCTTCCTAAGGCTGGTTCGGGTGTCAGATTAGATCCCGTTAACTTGACCCTTCTTCTTTTCTGATCAGCGTAATCTCCCACCTGACTAGTGTCAGATCGTGGAGATGCGCATGAATTCAGACGAACTCAATAGCACGTACTGCCGTGCATCAGAGATCCCTAACCTGCTGCCTAACTTATTCACCGAACGGCAGTGGGAATGGGTCATGAGAAATCGTGCTTCGAATGGCGTCTCCAAAGCGGTTCGCAAGCTCGGCGGCCGATTGTTCATCCACATCCCTGACCTTTACACCGTTCTCGAACAGGAGGGTTCCAACTGAGAATCGAACAGGGTCCGGAGTAGCAGATGATGTGCTTCACCGAGCCGGATCCTGTTCGTTTTCTCCGGACTTCGGCTTATGGCAAAGAAAGACGACAAACCATTGGAACCACTGAGCAATGACTGCACGATCTTGGAAGCGGCAAGAAGATACGCGGGCTTTGGGTGGTTACCTATTCCTGTTGATGCTCCGAGGCGAGTTCGAAGAGAGGAAGGCTATGGGTTTCAGGGTGGTAAGAAACCGCATCCCGACTGGGAAAGCTTCGGTAGTGTGACGGAGGGACTGGAAGCGTGCTGCGCTCAGTCGGATGGCAACTTAGGGGTTGTGTTAGGTGAGTCCTCCGGCTGGCTGGTTGATGTAGACATCGATTGCCAGGAGGCTCTAGCACTAGCTGACATGTTCCTCCCACAAACAGGCGCCGTGTTCGGGCGGTCAAGTACGCCACGAGCTCATCGGTTGTATATCGCAAAGAATGCTAGAACCCGTAAGTTCTCCGATCCCAATCCGCAACGCCTTAGCTTGGCTGCGAAAGGGAGCATCATTGAAATTCGAAGTAGTAGTGTGGGGGGAAAGGGGAAACATCAGACTGTGTTTCCTCCAAGTACACACGAGACACAGGAACGCATAGAGTGGAACAGCTTCCACGCACCCTCGGAAGTCGACGCCGCCTACCTTCTCGAACGTGTTCAGACGCTAGCTGCGGTAGTTCTCATTGCTCGCAGCTATCCCAACGAGGGGTCCCGTCACGAGTTTTCGCTATATCTCGGGGGCGCTTTGATTCATGGCGGCATGGAGCCAGTGCGCGTAGCAGATATCATCCGTGCGGTAGCGCAGTTTAAGGGCGACGAAGAAATCGAAGATCGTATTCGAACGGTCGAGTCGACGCTTGAAAAGGTTCGCTCCGGTCAGCCGTTTGGAGGATTCGGGAAGCTAGAGAAACTGGGTTTTATGGATTCAAAAACTGCTGGAAAAGTCAGGCATTGGTTGGGGCTTTCCGGCGGATTTGAAGTCGAGTTTTCGAACAACAGAGTGACGTTCAATCCCGGTGGAGTTGCAAGTACTCTTGGATTGGTCACGGAAGTAATCCTCGAGAAGAACCTACCGATATTCGAGTTCGGAGACCAAGGAGGTGTCATTCTAGAGCCCATCGTCGAGCCCCTAGAAGACAGAGGCGTTCGGCGAGAGGGAGGCATGCTAACTCAGGCTCTCACCTTTCATCACTTGCGAGACGCGCTCACAAAAGACGGGATACGATGGCAAAAGCTTGATAAGCGCAGTGGGAAGTTGGCACATGTACCGCCTCCAAAAGAAGACCTGCAGACCTTCTGCAAAACTCTGCCTTCGAGCCGTGCCCTACCTATCCTTAAAGGGGTTTCATACGGACCAACCATTAGACCGAGAGATTTCACTCTCGTTGAATCACCTGGTTACGACAAAACAAGTGGAATATTCGTTTCATGGGATGGCGAAATGCCAAAGTTGGCCCAACCTTCGGACGAGAAGATTAGAGATTCAATAGCACTTATTCGTGAGTTGTTTAGTGAGGTGGCTTTCAAGGATCGCGAACTTGGCCTGACTACCATTCTAGCGTCCATTCAAGCGGTGCTCGCTAAGCTAGCCATTGGTCCTGCGCCAATGACGTTGACAAACGCGCACACCGCCGGGACGGGGAAGTCATACCTTGCTGAGCTATGTGGGTTGGTTGCGATGGGGCATGAGCCGGCGAGTATGACAATGGGTTGGAACGAGGACGAACTTCAGAAACGCCTCGACTCTTCGCTTCTGGCGGGTGAGACGCTTCTAAACATCGACAACATAGACCGGAAACTCAAATCGTCGACGCTATGCACAGTGATCACTGGTACGAGCGTATCTTCCCGAGTATTGGGCAAATCTGAAAACAAGACTGTTCCGGCGAATCTGTCAGTTTTCGCTAACGGAAACAACCTGGATCTCGACTACGACTTGACTAGACGGGCGGTGACAATCGAGCTGGACGCGAACTGCGAGAGGCCGGAAAAGAGACAATTCCATCTTGACCCCAAGGCGCTTGTTCGAGCAAATCGATTCGCGTACGTCGAAGCTGCTCTCATGCCAATACTTGCGTATATGAAGGCTGGTATGCCCGATCAAGGGCTAGACCCCCTTGGTTTCGGGGGCGGCTATACAAAGCTCGTTCGAAGTTCGCTTGTGTTTTGCGGATTGCCAGACCCGGGAAGCTCGATAGCTTTGTCTACGTCGCGCGACACGCAAACTGGAATGGATGTCGCAATATTTCGCGCGGGCATTCAGGTTTTCGGGGAAGGAAACGAGTTTAGAGCGGCGGATCTACGCTCGGTATTGTTTGATGACGCTCAGCTCGGTAACGAAGCATTTGACAAAGACACAGCCGATTCAATTACAACGCTTCGAGAAGGTTTCGATGATTGTCAAAACGTATCCGCGATAGGAAAGAAGCTCAGTGGCTACGACGGAAAAATATTCGATGGAATAAGGTTCAAGAAACGCCAAGGTCATCGATCAACAAGTGTCTACGTATTCGAAAACTCCCAGAATCAATAGGGAGGGTGTGGAGGAGCATATGGCTGTTTTCCATAGTGAAGCTCAAAAAAGGCGATTCAGAATAAATCGAGGGCTATTTTTGGAGGGTATTCCTCCAGCGCACGATAGGCTCCTCCAAGCCTCCGGAAGGCAGATTCGGAGTTTCGGTGCTGTGGAGCGTTATTCGTGAGCCCCTCTCGACGCTGGACAAAGTACCGACGCGAGTTCTGTTTAGTTGTCGAGGAGCTTAGCAAACTCGGGGCAACGAAACGGCTTGTGGCATCAGTTCTTGGTGTACATGAAGATACCGTTAGGAATTGGGAGATACGTTACCCGGAATTCGCTGCCTCCTTAGCGGCAGCAAAACAACGCGCAGATCTCGAAGTTGCGAAATCTCTGTACAAGCAAGCTACTGGATACTCCTTCACCACTCAGGAAAGCTATGTATTGAGAAACCGGGATGGCAATCAAAGAGTCGAAACTGTCACCCTCGTGAAGTATGTACCACCAAAAACGGCCGCGGCCACATTCTGGCTACGAAATCGGCAGCCAGAGATGTGGAGTGGAAAACTGCAGCAGAAAGCGGGTGGTGAGATAGAAGAGGTGCTTCGGGCGGTCACGAACAAATCACGAGGATTGCCTTCGGAGCAACCAACGGCGCTTAACCATAGAGTCAGCTGAATCTAGGCTTTCTCGTACCTTTTTGAGAACTCAATCGGAGACAGTCCAAACCCTCGCTCGACGTATTCGAAGAGTTGAGTTGCATACAACCTACGGTGGCCTCGCTCAATCTTGCTTACGACTTGCTGTGGTTGTCCAACTAGTTCTGCCAGCTCGATCTGAGTCAGTTTTTTTTCGATTCGAAGCTCCCTGAGTAGCTTGCAGAGCCTCTGTTCAGCTGAAGAATATGATGCCATCCAGGAAAGGTAAACACCTTTCCGGAATAGTCCTTAAAAGACTATTTTGAGATTCCGATCACTCTATTTTCTTCTTAATCCCTTAGCCTGTTGTGATCGAAGAAAAGGTGTTTGTGGCGGTATGTCTCGAAAGTAAGCGCCGATTTATGACCGTTCTGTTTCACGGTGCTGTATGTTGTTAGTTTTGCGCCATGTTGTTGATGGAGAGATGATATGGCGACCCGACGCAGCGAGGTCGAGTGGCAACGCTTGTTTTCGAAGTACGAACGCTCGGGATTGTCGGCGACCCGGTTCTGCGCGGCCGAAGGCCTGCCTGCAGGCTATTTCCGTAAGAAGTATCGGGAACGGAGCCAGGATCCAGGACAGGCGGCGTTTACGGCGGTACGCGTGCCGTCATCGATTCCCGGCGCAGGCGTGCGCGTGCAGATCGGCGAGGTCTCGATCCGTTGTGGGAGCAGTGTGCCGGCCGGCTGGCTCGCCGAGGTGGTGCAGGCCCTGCGCTAATGCGCCTGTTCGAGGATGTGCCGGCCGTGTACCTGCACCGGGAACCGGTGGACTTCAGGAAGGCCATCAACGGTTTGGTGGTGATCATCGAACAATCGATGGGACTGTCCCCCTATGCCGATGCGGTGTTCGTGTTCTGCAACAAGGCCCGGGATAAGCTGAAGCTGGTGTACTGGGACGAGACCGTGGTACAAGCGCCTGGAGCAGGCGAAGTTCGCCTGGCCGCGTCAGCATGGTGACGCGGTGATCGAAGTGTCTGAAGAACAGTTGCACTGGCTGTTGCGGGGCTTCGATGTCATGAAGATGCCCCCGCATGCGCGTTTATCCTTCGCACACGTGTAGCCGGTTTCGTATAATGATGACATGGCTGCGAGCGTCGCCGAACTCACTGACGAACTGTCTACGCTGCGGGGTCAGTTGTCCGATCGCGACGCAGAGCTCAAGCAAAAGAACGACCTGATCGCGCAACTCAAAGACGCGCTACACGCTGCCCTGCATCGCCAGTTCGGCACCTCCAGCGAACAGATCCCGGCCGAACAGGCACGCTTGTTCGATGAAGCCGATGCGCACGATACTCAAGACGCGAACGATGCACCTTCAAGCGAAGACATCGCAGTGGCTGGCCACACCCGCCGCCGTCGCGGCCGGGTCGCACTGCCCGAGGACCTGCCTCGGGTCGATGTGATCCACGATCTCGAAGACCATGAGAAGGTCTGCACCGAGCACGGCTGTGGGCTCGATCCGATGGGCGAGGTCACGAGCGAACAGCTCGAGTTCATCCCGGCCACCATCCAGGTGATCCGGCATATCCAGAGGACCTACACCTGCCGCGAGTGTATGGGTCATGTGGTGACAGCCAAAAAGCCACCACAACCGATCCCGAAGAGCATCGCCACGCCGAGCTTGCTCGCCTGGATCATCGTCTCGAAGTACGCGGATGCCTTGCCCTTGTACCGGCAGACGACGATTTTTGAGCGGCTCGGCATCAACCTCGACCGCACGACCCTCGCCAACTGGATGATGGCCTGTGGCGAGTTGGTTCAGCCGCTGATCAACCTCTTGGCCGAGCGCCAGCGGGCAAGTCCCGTGCTGCACATGGACGAGACCACGGTGCAGGTGCTGGCCGAACCGGATCGGCCAGCAACCAGCAAGAGTTACATGTGGGTGACGGCATCCGGTCCGCCGGATGCCGGAACCGTGCTCTTTCACTACGCACCATCGCGCAGTGCGGCCACGGCTCAGAGTCTGCTCGGTGACTTTACCGGCGCCCTGATGGTGGATGGCTATGAAGGCTACCGACCGGTGTGTGATGCGGCCCGTCTCATCCGACTCGGCTGCTGGGCGCATGCCCGCCGCCGCTTCGTGGAAGCCAAGCGCACCCAGCCGAAGGGCAAGACCGGTGCGGCCGATCAGGCATTGGCCTGGATCGGCAAGCTGTATCTGCTCGAACGGAAGTACGCCGATACCAGCCCGGAATCACGCTACCAAGCGCGCCAGGCTGACGCACTGCCGATCCTCGAGCAGCTGCGCAGCTGGCTCGACAAGCAGTTACCGCGCACCGCACCGAAGACCGCGTTGGGCAAGGCGCTCCACTATCTCGACACTCAGTGGTCGCGCCTCGTGCGCTACACCGAGGACGGAATCTACCCGATCGACAACAACCGTGCTGAGAATGCAGTGCGACCCTTTGTCGTAGGCCGCAAAAATTGGCTTTTCTCGCAGTCGCAGCGCGGCTGCCGGGCAAGCGCCAATTTGTACAGTCTGATCGAAACGGCGAAGGCGCACGGCATCGAACCGATGCAGTACCTGCTGTACATCCTCGAACGGCTACCGTCATCCGAGACCGTTGACGATGTCGAGGCGCTACTACCGCACAACGTCAAGGGCGTCGTTTAGTCGGCGCTTACTTTCGAAAGCAATGGTATCCCTTGATGATGATGACATTACTGTTTGGCTGCAGTTCCGTCCCCAACTACGATTCTGGAACGATAGCAGCAATATCCCAAGTTAAAGTCACTAGTGGACCACCCATATCGCAGAACTTCGTAAAAGTGGAAGGTGTAGCTTGCCAAAGGACTTCGCGGAACATCGCTGAACCCGAGCTTCATAGTCAGGCGATTAATGCTCTCAAGGCCGATGCAGTTTCAAAAGGATCACGACAGGTTTCAGCGATGATTTGCCAAGAGGGTGGGACAGATTGGTCTCGCAACTGTTGGCGAACGCACGTTTGCACCGGGCTTGCTGAGCGGTAGATACCGGATTTGGTACCTTTTTACCGGCGATCGCCTAACGGAGCGATGTTGCCTGCTGATTTAGCATCAGCTGTTCGCCGGGGAGGTATTAGTTGTGTTTCTACTTTTTCTTTCGATTGTTGCGGCGCGATTTTTGGATCATCTTTCTTTTTGCCTTTGCCTTTGCCTTTGCCTTTGCCTTTGCCTTTGCCTTTGCATTCCCAGTTTTTCCAGTAAAGGTCTTTGCACGAGTTTCGGTTGACACGGGCGAAACTGATTGTTTCGTTAACTTTGTACTGAATGGTTTAGTGACGGTCCTTGTGACCTGGTCGCCCGTTTGTTCTGCGAGCCATATTTCGTCAAATATGTCTGAGTAACTTGGATCAAGCTGAATGAAGCCGGCGGATTGGTTTAAAAGTTCTTCCAGACTTCCGTGTTTCAGGAAGTAACCCGCGAACTCAAGCTCGTCAGCGCCAAAGACCTTCCCGTGAAGCCGTATGCGGTCTCTGATGTATTGTTTTAGGTCTGAGAAGCCTAAGCCTAAATGAATGAAGCCCGAGATAAGGGCTTCTAAATCAAGAACATCTATGACCCACGGATATGGCGCGCCGGGGGGTTTCTCTAAGAGGCCGTCCAGCGATGTAGCGAGTGGCCCAAAGCTGTCGCGCGTAATGCAAATTGAGTAGGCTTCGTCAATGTCTTGAGGCTGAATCTCCAACTCAAGCTGTCCTGACTCGTTGTACAAGCCGATAGATTCGCCTCGCTCCCAAGCAGATCTAATGCGCTCCGCTTGCTCAAAACCTTTTTGGGGTCCCTTGTCACTCCTAAACTGATCCCTCACGCGGGGGTAAGCCCGTTCTGGATCCCTGAGGGGCTCTCGAGGCGGAGCAGCCTTGGCTTCAACCGCGAGTAGCGCCCTTTGGTCGACCAGCACAAGGTCGTGCTCGTATTGCCGCGATGTCGTCTCATATGCACTTCGAGCCTGAGCGTAGTCGGGTGTCAGTATTCGTTGGAATTGAGAAGCAACCCGCTCCTCCAACAATTTGTCTCTATGGCGAAGGTAAGAGTCCCTTGATGTAGAAGTGAGAAGTGCTTCCTCAATCCTACGAAGAACCGCCAGGTAGAGCTGATTTGGTGATGGGCAATGAGTTTCCCCAGTCTCATCTTGAATTAAAGGGCGAGATTCCGCTGGATAAGTATCTGTCGGGTATAAGGTTGGCTCTTCGATTCCTCTTCCCAGTGCAAAGAGCTCTAGGAACTTCTCTCGCGTTGGCGGGGCCACTAGATCGTCAAGCTGTACAAGATCTACGACGTGAAGGCTATTCATTGCGGCGTAGAGCGCAGAGCCCAGCTCAGCGTCTTGTTCATCAGGTTTGTAGGAAGGGTCCATCTTCCATTTCTGAAAAGGCCCCTGTATAGCTTCGTTTGCAGACATAAGTTTGTCTGCATTGCCTTCTAAGCAACTAACGATAGAGTCGCAACAGTTAACAAGAGATTGGCAGCCAAGACCCAGCTCGGATTCAACCTGTGTCGAAAATGATTCTCCGATTTCTTGAACACGTTCCCGCATCTGCTCTATCGACGCTTTTAGGCTGCCTGTGTGATAGTCCAAGAAATACGGCATCAGCACCGTTCGTTCTTTGCGCCAAGACTCTGGTAACTCATCTATCTCGTCGTTGTGAGGAAAGAACATTAACCCGTAAGTCATGTATGCCGAGTTGAGAGACCCTTTGACTTGAGAGACTTTTGCACTGTCTAGGTTGGCTGGGTCTTCAGGCTCCGGAGTCATGAGTCCAAGAGATAGCATATAGAACGACTGACGAGCGGGAGCATCCAAGGCGTCTGCACCACGATTCCCATCTAGGTGCTGTCTCAACAGCATGGCACTAGTACCGATCAATTCTGAGGTGGAGATCGAAGAGAGCGAGTCTTGGATTTTTCCTATCTCCGCGACAAGCTGGTCGTGTAGCTCTTTATTCATTGTCGGCCATCCTACCAACCCCCACTTAGTTCGGGGAGCTACTCATATGTACGTCAGTTACGTCGCGGTATGATCGCCGTCTGCATCCAAAAGTGCGAGGAAACGCTTTGTACAACTTATTGGTCAGCGGATCGGGGTGGGCTCAGAATAGGGATACCATGCCTCAGAGCAGGGTATTTGAATACACGGATCCGTCGTTGGTGGCGGAGTTTGAAAACAGCTACGACGATCTTACGCAATTCCCGACACTATTCCTTGAAGAGTCATTCGATGACAGCTCCGCTAGGTTCGCGAACGTGGGGCAACTCACACGAATCTTTCCTAGCGGCAGAGACTTTCAGCTTGAGTACTATTTTGACGCCTCGCTTCCGGCAATGACCAACACGTACGTTGAATCGATCAGCAGTCATCTTGGTATCGAAGATTTCGAATTTCACCGCACACACTTCGCTATCAAAGACGTCGATCTGTTTAAGGTTCTGTTCGTAAACCAGCAGCCATCACGCTTTCAGCCAACTGTGTTCCGAATTGATCCAATATCTCGAATCGAGCCGGTTCTAGTTTCAGCTATGATGCCATTTGAAGCTAGGTTCGATGCTGTCTACCAAAAACTCCAAGAAACCGCAGAACAATTCGGCCTTCGATGCCGAAGGGCAGATGACATTTGGGAGAATCCTGCTGTTATGCAGGATGTGGTCTCCCTAATCGATAGATCTAGGATCGTGGTTTGCGACTGCACCTCGAGAAATCCCAACGTCTTTTACGAAGCGGGGATCGCTCACACACTCGGTAGAGAGGTAGTGCTTATCACGCAAAATGAATCCGACATTCCGTTCGATCTGCGACACTTGAGGTACATTCACTATCTGAACAACTCTGAAGGACTGAATGATCTAGCCAATCAAATCGGTAATCGAATCAAGACCTTGCTTGATGAAGATTAGCCGAAGACCTTTTGGTGATTGAGATCAGTGTAGATTTCTGTGGCAGACGAATGAGTTGGCCGGCTGGAGATGGCTACAAAGAATAATCATTCAAGTGAACCGAAAAGACTTAGAGACGGTAAGCGCTTTCACAAACTGATTCAGGAAGCTTGGAAAGACCCGTCAGATCCAACATTTGGAATCGAAAAATATGTTCGACTTGAATGGCCTCCCAACTCCGCTCGCAAAGCTGCTAGTGGTCGAATCGATGTGGTTTTTGGTTTGAAAGACGGATCAGCTATTTGCCTGTTTGAAATCAAGGCGACTAACTGGGGGCGCGTGCAAAACGTGACTCGAGTACTAGGATCTCATCGTCGACAGTTACTGAAATACGTTGATCAATTCCTTTTTTTTCGAGATGTCAGTGTTGTAGCCAGCATGATCTACCCCAGCCGACCTAGTGACTCGAGGCTCGCGAGTCTCATTGAAGACTATATGGCAGAATGGGCAATCCAAGTGATGTGGTATCACGAGCAGTAGTTCGGTAGCCGAGTGCGCGGTTAGCATATGCGTCTCGCGTATCGGAGAAATGGTCATGACCGTCCATGAGATAACTGTCCAGTGGGTCCCCATAGCAATTGCAATTTCTGCTTTGTGGTTTACTTTTCGAGCCGACCGGCGCGGCGAGAAGATCATGAGGATGAATGCGATGCCTCATCTCGATGCTTTTTCAGATCTCGCCCACGAAGGCTCAACTATAAGCTTCGAATTTAGAAACAACGGTCTCGGGCCCGCAGTCGTTCGAAGTGCTTCGTTCCAGCTTGAAAAAGCGACCTTTCCTATGACCGACGGGGGCGCATTAAATCAGTTGTTTGGCGAACTCGGTTTCAAAACGTCTGGTACTACCTTAAGTAGCGGAACGGTAATTCCACCTGGTGAAAGTAGACGAATTGTTACTTTTTCGGATCTAGACTCGAGCGCGATAGAGCAGCTTCGAGAGCACTTCAGGAAGGTAGGATTCACAATCGAGTACGAGTCTTGGTACGGTGATCGCCTGAGCGAAACCGAACGAAGTTTGGTTAGGTGAGCTCGAGTGTATTTAATGCTCGCCTCTAAGCGGCCACGATTCGGAGGTCACCTGAGTCATGCACGACGTCGTAACTCTTGACGACTGGTCCGGATCGCTCCCAGCTTTCGAACTCAATTACTCGTGTCCGTTGGTTCTCGAAAACGGGTCGGAGCTTGCGTTGCAGCAAGCGTCCGAATCTCGCGTCGTGCGTAGATACAACGAACTGCCTGGAAACCACTAGACGACGAAACAGATCAATCAATCCGAGCAAGTTTACATCGTCAAGACTTTGCAACGGATCGTCTAACATTATTGTTGACAATGGTGGTGATTGAACGCCCAAGTTCAAGGCAAGAAAAATTGAGACGGCTAGCGCGTTCATCTGCGAGCTAGAGAAAAGGAATTCAGGAGCGTTGGATGCTTTCTGTCTCAGAGGGTCAGTGATCTCTGTTGCCAATCTCCCTTTCCCTCTGAAGACCCGGCTCAGGACTCTAACCGACCGGAACGCTGGGTGCGGATCTGCGGTCGAATAGATTCGCTGGAGGAGCGGACCTATCTCTTCCATCTGGTTAGCGACCACATCCAACGAGACTTCCCTCAACTCGTTGATTATCTTCGAAGCCAACTCGGCGGTTTGTTGGCGGTCAGATATATGCTCGTTTTGGTTCACGAGCTCTCGTTCTAGATCAGAGAGTGAGCGTTCAATATCTTCACGGCGGCTAGCTTCTGAGATTCGAGCTACTCTTAAGGATATGCGCTCTGCTTCGTCCTCAAGCTTTTGCAAATCAGCGCGTGATTTGGACAGCTGGGCAATCAGCTCCGATAGGCGTGTTTCTGTATCGCTGAGACTCGGGTCTAGATCTAGTTCTTCAAGGCGGCGATCTCGGTCTGCGATCCACAGATCTTTCTCACGCTGCAAAGACTCGGCCCTTTGAATAGCTGCTTGGTTCTCTGCGAGTTGACCTTCTATTTGTTCGTACTGCCTGCTTAGTTGCTCGATATCCACCGCAATTCGGTCGTCAGTCGCCTCAGTGCTATCGCGTTCCAGCAGCCTTGAATGGAGATGTTCTCCGACCTTTTCGTCATCGATTGTTTGCCCGCAGACGGGGCACTCAGAGTCACCTAGGTTGCGAAGTGCAATCTCGGCCAACGTGGCAAGGTCCTGTTGCTTCTCTGCGGTCTCTACTTGACGGCGACGTTCCTCTGCCGCTCGTGTGCGAGCAGATGCTAGTCCATTTCTTAGGGTTTCTAATTCCTTTTTGAAAACCTCTGATTGTTCCTGAAGCTTGGGTAAATCCGGAGACTCGTGTGAGAAGTCATTAAGTTCAAAGTCTCGTTTAAGCGACTCAGCCCGATCCAAACCCTGTTCAATTTTCTGTCTCGTTAAGCGCAGCTCGTGGACTGCGCTATTCAGAACCGATGCTCCCTCCGCGGCACCTGGGCTTGGGGGTGAAATCGGGGAGTTGATTACGCTAAAAAAACTCGACCACCACTCGTTCCATTGTTGCGTCAGTGAATCATCTAGTTCTTGTGGTTTCTGGAGCCGAGAGAGTCGTTCCCGTGCTTCCGCAACCTTAGTTTCTAAGATCTCAGCATCAGAAACTTGCGTGTTAGTGGCTCGGTTCCACGCATTCCGTGAGCGTTCAAGTTGCTGTTGTAGATCCGTGATGCGCCCGGCTCCGCAGAGTTCGCTCGCAACGGAAAAACGGCGTTGCTCGTCGTCAGACTCAATAAACTCACGTACTAGGTCTTGCTGCAAATATATGCTGCGAGTTAACACATCTGTTCGAGAGTGCATTGGCGATTCGACTGACTCGGGGGAGTTAGAGAGCACTTCATCTATTAGAGCCTCTGCCTTCGCTCCTTGTGCGCTAGATTGTGAAGTCTCGGCTCGAACGGATTGCTTTTCTCCATCAAAACGTCTGACTATGCGAAGCGACTTGTCGCCTTGATCATTGAGGATCAAAGAGACTCGGGCTTCGCCGGTCTCTGAGTACATCGATAACAGGTTGGCATCATCGCTCCCAAGTCGAGGTATCGTGCCGGTCATGGCCCATAGAATCGCATCAAAAAATGATGTTTTCCCCTGGCCATTCGCTCCAACGACGATTATCGCTGAGGCGTCAAGGTCAAAGTGTTCGTGCTGCGAGAATCCTCTGAACCCTGAGATTTCGAGTTCTACTAGTCTCAACTGGTTTTCCTGGCTTGATGCATCTTCTCCAAGAGCGGTTCCTGGTTCTGGTAAGCGTCTACGAGAGCTGTTCCCACGGCACTCGGGATCCCCCTATTCGCGAGAAGGTTTGGAATTTGGTCCATAACGGAGTCGGTCGCCCTAACAGCTAGCGATGGTTCAAGGGGCAAAAGCGGAAGCAGCACGCGCCGCACGTCAACTAAATCCCTGATGTCCTCGGCTGTAGCTATCAGTTTTCTAACGCGGGAAATGTCGTATCGTATCTGATTTGCGATGGGTAGCTCGCTCCCTGCCGACTCGGAAGTCATCAACACAAGATAACCATCCCACGCTTTAGGTTCGTTTCGCCCAATGTTTCCAGAAATAATCTCAACGAGCTGAGCCTGCGCTTCTGTCCATTTATCTCGAAGTTCATCCCATGTCTCGAAAACGAGGAGCGATACAACGCTATAAGAATCCTCGAACACACGGCTGGTTGAAACGGGCCAAATGAATTCTGATGATGTATCTCGATCGAAACCCGCACTTTCAAGTACGGATGTTGCCTCCGCTAACAGGCTAGTTGTTGTAATGATTGTGCTCATTTGATGAGCTCGCTTGATCGTTCCGGCATAGCTCGAAGTTCGTCAACGGAAAGAAGTGTTCGTGTTCCACCTTCATCAATAATACTACCTTCTTGATCCCCGCCCGTGATATCGGCCGGCGGACTAATCTGCGCCGGTCTGGCGCCCACTCCCGCCACTAGTACAGGAGCGCTGGCGAGCTGAGCAGATTGCCAGTCCATTTGACCCAGTGAAGCTTCGAGTGCTAGCCAGCTTTTCAATCCACGTCCGGATGCCACCCGAATCGATGATAGCCGCTTGTCCTCGATTTCGAATCTCACCAGGCCGCCTGGCTCGATGTTGGCTACGCAGCCATGCATCCTTTCGATGCTGGCGACAGCAAGCAGTAGACTCGCCATGTAGCGAGGGTCGATTGCTCTATCCGGAAGGTAACCAACTTGCTCCAGCATCCAATCTGCTCTGAGTTTTCCCAAATGAACTAGACCACCCTCACTGAGTTGGCTAAGTAAGGGGTCCAATTCCTCTTCTTCGATTCCCTCTTCGTTAACGATTAGTGCGGACGCAAGTTTCAAGCGGTGGAGATGCTCTGAAGTTAATCGCGCGTCGAGTTGACGCATGAAAGTGATCCAACCCTCTTGTACGTAGTGTTCTTCAGGTATCTTTAGCTCCTGAAAGAACGCGGATTCGTTCTTATCACCGGGGTCAACTTGGTAGATATCAACCCCTTCGGGGATTGCATTTCTAATCTTGTTTGCACTTTCAGTGAGTACGGCTGCCGGTGAGCCAAGGCCAGCGAATACGGTGACAGGCGTACTTAACATTGCTGATGCGATAACTTGCTCCCATTGTCCTTCCCAAGCTGTCGCGAGGGACTCTGAGGTTAGGATCCAATCGTTTGGGTCAGCGTCTACGTTTCGGTGAAGGTAAACCAAATTCACCACCCCCATCCTGGTATGTTCATGGGGTCCGGACAGAACTGCGACCTCTTTTACCCCCAACTGAGCTAACGCGTTGGACAGGGCGAGGTCGAAGTTGAGCGTTACAATCGACTTTATCGCGTGTTCCGCCATCATTGCGGCAGCGATAAGATGCCCTTGGTTTGGTTGAGCGAGCTTGAATCGGCGAAGCGGCATTCGCTCGACCAGGGCCAATTGGTCTCCATTTTGTGACAGCACGCTGTCAGCCAGGCTGGAAAGGTCAGAAGGATCCTGGCACGTTCCCTCGTCCATTATTCCATCTGCTACGAGTCTTCTGTGCGCCTCTATGGCGCAGTCACGTGCGAGTGGTATACCAGTAGGCTCTTCGTACGAACACCCGGCACCAACGACCAAAATTAGTCGGCCGGCATCTTCGTGAGCGACTGCGGCAAGCAAACCGTTGGGTATCGGCATGTTTCAACGAATAACTGTGAACTTACCGATTGTAAACCCCAAGGTGATCCAGGGGCGATTCTATATGGCGTGTGTGTGACGAATGTTGAAAACCGTCGAGAATTGGTCGAGCATCGAATGAGATGAAGTGTAAAGGAGAAAGGTAGATGTCTGGTCGAGATGGCGGTGACGGTGGACCGGGGGGGCGTCGGACATCTGATGTGTCCTGCGAATTGCTGGCGTTCAGGGCACAGTTGACTAGCCCGAAACCGGAGGTTGTGTCCACGCTTAGCGTTGGTGACATATTAGAGGTGGTAGTCGACTCGATGAATGGGCAGATGGTCGTAAAAGCTGTATTTGAGGGCCAAGTTGCTGGAGGTTTGGCGGGCCCTGATGTTATTCGGCTGCGCGAGTGCATAGATCAGGACCATGCGTATCAGGCAGAGGTTGAGTCGGTAAACGGCGGGCAAGTTCGCGTATCCGTGACCCATACGTAATGTCAATTCATGTTGTCGGGGGCGTCTATAGCGAATACTGCGTTCACCCTCGTTGGAACGAAGTGTTCGGTTCTGGGGGCCGTGCTGCTTTTGCCATAGCCAATCTCGGGAAACCGGTTACGCTCCACACGTTCTTAAGCGATGAGGCCCTAGAGGTTTTCAAAACGGGAACGGCGTGGATTAGCCACCTAGACGTCCAGCGCATATCGATACCTGAGACAGTATCCTTCTCTTACCTCCACGATCTTGCAACGCCTAGAGTTAGTGGCGTCCCATCGAGCAAACATTCTCCCTTGGTAGTAGAAGAAGAGGACGTATTACGTTTTGGGATGTTAGAAGGGGATGCAATTGTTCGTGCTAAACGTGCTGTCTATGACCCACAAAACGGTCTTTCGGCGGAGCCGTTCGGATCCAATGGGTCAACAGCGCAGCGTCTAGCGATAATCGTAAACGCATCTGAAGCACGTCACTTGTCCGGTATGCCAGACGGCGACCTTGCAAAAGTAGCCGCGAGCCTCGCGGACACACAAGGTGCTGAAGTTGTGGTTGTCAAGATGGGGGCACTGGGCGCTCTCGTTTGTTCTAAAAATTTGGTCTCCGAAATATCAGCCTTCAAAACTGATAACGTATGGACAATTGGATCGGGCGATTGCTTTGCAGCCTACTTTGCGAACTTCTGGATGCTAGAGGATCGACCTCCGGAAGAAGCAGCGGCATTGGCCTCGCGCGCCACTGCGTACTATTGCGATACTAAAGGCTTTCTTGCCGGAGTGAATTCCAACGCGAAGCCTTACCAAGAGGCTCAGGCTTCTACTCAGTACAAACAGGGACGCACCCCGCTTGTTTACTTGGCGGGGCCATTCTTCGACCTTCCACAGGTTTGGATGATCGAGCAGGCTCGCGCCGATCTAATAGGGAGCGGTTTGAAGGTGTTTTCGCCATATCACGATGTAGGTCTCGGAGCGGCTGAGGACGTCGTTGACAAGGATCTGGACGCGATCAAGGCTGCGGATCTGATGTGCGCTTTTGTGGATGATCTTGATTCAGGAACCTTGTTTGAGATTGGCTACGCTCGCGCGCTTGGTAAACCGGTAGTTATCTACAGTGAACGACACAGCGAAGAGAGTCTGAAGATGATGTCGGGGTCAAACTGTACTGTTTGCAGCACTTATGCTTCAGCTATTTACTCGACGATTTGGGAGGCTATTCAGATTTGAAGGCAGCGATTCTCCTTTCAGGAGGTATGGATTCCATTTCGGTTGCCTGGTGGAAAAGACCTGAGTTGGCCATAACTATCGATTATGGGCAATGCGCCGCCGAAGCAGAAATTGGCGCCTCAAAACAGGTTTGCAGAGATCTCGATATACGTCATGAAACCTTGCGCGTTGATTGTAGGGCTTTCGGGTCTGGCGATTTGATCAACGAAGAGGCGGACGCCAAAGCTCCGGCATCGGATTGGTGGCCATATCGAAATCAACTATTGGTCACGCTTGCGTGCATGAAAGGTATAGCGCTGGGGATAGATGCGCTGTACTTGGGTGCGGTTAAATCTGACGGCGAGTATCACTCAGATGGGAAGAGGGAGTTTGTAGCTTTGATAGATGAACTCGTTTCTTTTCAGGAAGGTGGTATTCGAATCTTGGCTCCGGCAATTGAGTTTTCTACCGCGGATCTCGTTGAGAAGGCGAACGTACCTCCTGAATTGCTAGCATGGGCCCATAGCTGCCACAAAGGGGTGTTGCCGTGTGGTGCGTGCCGAGGTTGCTACAAGTACTTTGACACGTTGCGTGAATTGGGAGGGCAATACTCTGTCTGATAAAGAGCCAATTCCGAAGTCGACTATTTTTCCTTACGAACCTTATGTCTGGCCATTGGGTGCACGCAAACGGCTTCGACCGCTGGACCGTTCTCTTACTGTGGATCTCTCCCAAGTTATGGAGCTTAGGCAAACAAGTCGAGACTTTTCGGTGCAGGCTTCTGACGAGCAGATCGGGGATTTCTTATGGTTGTCCTCTCGCAGTCGAAGCTCCAGGGCTAGCGTGTACGGCCCCCGGCAAGAGTCGCGAGTTTATCCATCGGCAGGTGCGTTGCACCCCATCCACATACTGGTGTCTACGCCGAATAGTTCTTGGATGCTATACGACCCGGAGAGCCATGAGCTGGCTGAAATACTGAACTCTGGGTCAAGTGCTGCTGATGCTAGAGAGATTGCTAACGACCTAGTCGAACCGCAGTCCGCAATCTTGGTTGGCATGATTGCGGAACCTGGTAAGACGCGCTCAAAATATCAAAACGAGGAATCTCTGGTGTGGCGAGATGCTGGTGTTGTCTTGGGCTACATGTCAATCGTCGCGTTCTGTCTGAACATGTCGTTTTGTCCGTTGGGCACCACTGGTGACCCGGTGCTCCTGAGTTGCTTACCTAAGACTGATCAACTGAATGCTGTTGGTATGGCATTGTTAGGAGTTGGGCAAGGTTTAGGCGTAGGCTGAGGACTTTTTCCGCAAAGTTTGTTTGCGCGTGTTTGTTTTACTCTCGTCACTCCTCCGTTGACTGTTTAGATATCTCACGATTTCTCGTACGGAGGACCTTGCAATTGACATTTCTTGCCAAATCACGGCGTCAAGCTCAGATGTGCACACGTCAAGAGCGGCTGAAAACCTGATGAACTGGCGTTCTAAGTGTTCATAGTCTCTTGGCAGAGACAGCTCCATGGGGAATAACCCGACAACTTGTCCTACTCTCAGGATGTGAATGTCCAGAATGGCGACATCATCAGCGTTCATCCAGTTGCGTGCGATCCAAGAGGCTGTTTTGGGTCCTACTCCTGGCAGATTCATTAACCAACGTCGAAGTTCCCTGCCGGTATCGAAAGCAGGTGCCGTGGCTGCTAAAGGAAGTGACTCGGCCAAGAAACCCGCCTTCTGTGATGCGAATCTGTAATTGACTTGTTTCTGGCCAATTGAGATTGGTTCCTTCAACCACGACTCCAGCTGTTCTTTAGAATGGTGTGCGTTATCGAACGCGCCTTTTGCAAGGAGGTGTTCGAAAGCAGCGAGATTGAGCAACATTTCTTCTGTAAATTTCGGCTATCCCTCGACGGCTGCCTGATTCTGGAACGACAGATACCGTTTGTCGGCGGTCTGCCAATCTTCCGCAATCTCCATCAACACAGCGCTCACCAAACGTAAACAAGACGCCTCATTCGGGAATAGCCGCGCTACGCGCGTGCGCCGTCGGATCTCTTCGTTCAGCCGTTCGATCAGATTCGTCGTTCTCAGGCGCCGCCGGTGATTTGATGGCAGACTGAACACCGTAAAACCTTCTGGCAAATTCTCTTCGGCCCACGCCGCCAGTTGCGGCGCCTTCGTCTCATGTTTCTTGATCAGCTTTTCCAGCAAACGATTGGCCTCATCCAGATCCGGTGCATTGAAGATGGCACGGATATCCGCAGCCACCTGACTCCGCATGGCCTGCGTCGGCACATACTGCCCGGCATTCTGCTGCAAATGAAATTGGCAACGCTGCCAGGGGACGCTCGGAAATACCGCTTGTCGAGCCGCTTTGAGCCCTTCATGCGCGTCGCTCACGATCAGCTGGACACCGTGCAGGCCGCGGTCTTTCAGCTCCGTAAGAAACGCTCGCCAGTGCACTTCGGCTTCAGACAGTGAAACCGAACAACCGAGAACGTCTCTGTGGCCGTCTGCACCGACACCACAGGCAATCAACACGGCCGCGTCGAGTACTTGGCCACCTTGGCGCACCTTCTCATATCGTGCGTCCAGCACAATGTATCGATAACTGCCTAACTGTCGCTCCCGCCACGCCATCAGCATCTCGTCGAGTTCTTGCGCTGCTCGAGAGACTTGGGCAGAGCTCACCTCCATCCCGCAGAGTTCTTCAACGATCTTCTTTACGCGCCGGGTTGAGACCCCTTGCACGTACATCTCAGCGATCGACAGCAGCAACGCGCGTTCCGAGCGCAGGCCTTTCTCCAGGCTTTGCGGGTAGAACTCGCAATCCCGGGTTTGCGGCACTTTCAGTGGCAACTCGCCCAATCGGGTCTTAACGGTCTTGCCCTTAAACCCGTTGGCGTAGCCCGCCCTGGCCGCGCTGCGCTCGTAGGGCGCCGCGCCCAGGTACTCGCTTCGTTCGGCAACCATCGCCGCGTTCATCAACACCGTCACCGCGTCGGCCAGTCCGTCGAAGCCATGGTCTTTCAGCAATTCCAATGCGTCGCCAATCGATCTATTCTCTGCTCGCTGAGCCATTTCTGTTTCCTCTCGTTTGCAAACACCACATTCGCTTTCGAAAGGATAACCGGATGGCTCAGCTCTTTTGAGCCTTCAGCAATTTACAGAAAATACGTTACACCACCAGCAGCGACTCCAACGCTGGCGCTTATACCGTAGCCACCGAGGAGACATGCCCCAACTTCTTCAGTGAGCGTTCTTCCCAACTTGAATTGTGGTGTACGGCCGAGTACGCGTCGGGCGACGACTTGGTAACACCAATAGGCAGGCGATGGAAAAGCTTCGATGTTGCCCCATCGGATTTTGTCCATTACGCGTTGCTCGGGTGAGGGTAGTTCAACTTGGACTGCCCCACACCTTGTGACTATTGACGCCACCTGCGTCATCGTTCGACACCCTTATTCTCGAGTGGATAGGTTCTGTTTATCCATTCGAGAAAAACTCCTCTTTCGGCCGGCTTCATAGCCGCTACCCTTTTTTTAAGCCGTTGAAGTCTTCGTTTGGTCGTCTCGCGTTCGCGGTAGCAATCCCCGAGGTATCGGCCATCGTGTAACAACTCAGGGGGTTCAAAGTTGAACCAGATTGTCTCTTCGCGTACTTCTTGATGAGTCTTTGCTGAGAATGACTTTGTTTTCCAATCACCGAGGAGGTTTTTGTATAGATCGTTTGCGTATCCGGAAACGAGCACCATGCATGGGAGGGACGCCAGAAGTGAGATTAGTCTTTCGTGGTCTTCTATCGAATAGTCCCACTTATACACTCGCTTTCGCTTACGAGTATCAGGGTGGTACGGTGGGTCGGAGTAAATTAGTTCACTGCCCAAGAAATCCATTCGGGCAAGTACGTCTTCGGCTCGTGCGTTTAATAGCTCTATGTTGTTGGCCGTCGCGGTCGTCCAAGCTGAGATGACTTTAGGATCAACATCTATTCCGATGTTCCGTTCGGCTAGCCGTTTGTGCCTCATCACGGCTCCTCCACCTAAGTGCGTTTCGATGTAGGTGGAGTGGGGTGGCATTAAGTTAATAACGTGCTGATACGTTTTTCCTTTGCCGCCTGGGTAGTTCATGCCGATTGATCATCGCCATTTCTGGCGATGATGTCAAATAGGCGCGAAACCGGTACCTATTCAGGTACCTCACTGCTCGCAAACAGCCACGTTTAGTCTCGCCTTGCCTCAGCATTAGGAAGGCTATATCGTTGAGTTTACTTGAGTTTCACCGAAACCCATTGAAATTCAATGAGTTACGATCACGACTGTTAATCAGCGGGTCGACGTCTCTTGTGGGAATCGCTTTCCGCAATCGTGGCACAGGCGGTCCTTCGATCCATCGCTGATAGTCGTGACCTTGCTATTCGAGCGTCGTTTCGATTTCTCGAAGCAATGTAGCCGGTTCTTGTAGTCGAACGCGTCGTCGCCTGCATCGGTCGCTAGCTGAAGCGCGATGGTTCGAGCTCGGTGCGTGAGCGAGCCGCTTGCCTAACGTGGCCAAACTTGAGTTTCAGAGACTGCTACTACTCAATCAGGCGTGACGCCGGATTCAGCCCCCGCAGGCGGCGAACTCTTCCTCGCAGAAGAACGCACACAACTCGTCGGCGCTGGCCATGTCACGACAGCGGCAGGAGCAATCGTCATCACCCGAGTCGAATGTACCGTCAGCTTCCGCGAACGTGAGCCGGAACGTGGTTTCCACCACCGGCACCCCCAGGTGGCGACAGGTGACATAGTGCTCCACGGTCGACCCTGCTGGCGCTGCGTCCTGCAGCTCGAACATGTCCACCAACACATGGCCTGAGGCGCTGTGGAGGGGAATTTCATTGGGCACGCCGGCCTGAGGATAGGGAGAGCGATTGGCGCTCCCACCGATCACCTGACCGTCTTCGGTGGTGATGGTGATGTCGGAAAGCGCGCCCTCGAGCGTTCGGCCCTGCTTCACTTTCCGCTGAACCCCATCAAACAATTGGGTGAACTCCTTGGGCAACGCGCCGTCCTCTCCGGCAGTGTCTGGACCCGACCCGGGCGTGTGAGTCTCCATGTGCTTGGTGATCACGCTGCCCAGAAAATCCTGCTTCGTGCCCGTGCTCAAACAATAGATGGGTTCGCTAGCGGTAGCGCCGCTGTAGTCCATCTCGAAACCGAACCGAGTGCAGGCAACAGATCCGGCCTGTTGTTCACAGCGATCTTCACCGGTGACGAGTATGTCCATCGTCACCTCGCAGACTGAACGGGAACCGCCGGAGCTGCAGACCTCACCGGAACGAAAACCCGATACACGGAAGTTGTCTGCCCCTCCCCCATGAAACCGCTGGAACACCGGATCCACAACCTCGCCATTGCGCTCGCAATACCCCTCGTTGGAACGACACGTGCGCTTCGCTCCCGCTGGGCATGTGTAACTGGCCTCCGCGCCATCCGGGCGATCCGTGGTGTAGTCGAAGGTGATGGTGTCTGCGTCAAAGGGTCCGTTCCCGCTGGCCCAGGAAAGCGCGGTTTCAAGCCCGTAAGTCTCTACGACCTCAGCGTGACAGTAGGCTGCGCAGTCGAACCCTGCAGCCTGCTCCATGTCGCATTTGACCAGGCAATCATCATGGGTTCGACAACCCTGGTGGGTACCGCACTGATAGCGCTTGATGCGTGTGAGTGAATCGTCAGCACCGCACTCGTAGCGCACTTCCTGCTCACACCTCGAGGGGCAGTCGACGCCACAAGCGCCGGGACAGGGGGAGCCCCGTTCATGTTTGGTGGGCCCGAAGCTGTTGCGAACCATATCTCCCGGGTTGGCTGACCACTGCGCTGAAGCGGCGGGAATCGTCGTAACCAAGACGAGCGTTATCAATGCCGGCCCGAACATCCGGCCATAATCGATTATGCAAGACCGGAGCTGCGAAGCGCGCTCGCTCAACGCAGTCGGCGACAGCGTCTTTTGATATGCCCGTTTTCTCGACCTACTTCTCATCAATGGCTCCGCGTACGCGCTTGCCTAAAACGTTGGATTGACGCGTACATCATAGCGCACTGCATCGTGGAAACCCCCGTGCAGCAGAGTAACGCTTTCCACTAGGCGGCGGTAGCGTTGCGGCGTTCGTACGCGGCGCAACGGGTGAGCGCGTGTGCGTGATGCCGTTTAATGAAGCAGGTTTTACGCTGGTCGAGCTATTTGCATCACGGCCGCGCGCTTGGAGAAGCTTTCTGAGCCTGGTAGATAGTCGGCGAGACGTCGCATAGCGGCGCCTACGGGACGGATGCGCAAACCTATCAATGCACCAACGCTGGTTTCGCTACCATGGATTTCGCATACCGTTTGCAATACCGCATCGGATCCTGACCCCGAAATACCACAATGGTCGGGTGGCCTCGCTTTTCACGCTCGGCGCTGCGGATTGCCGCCTGACAATCAGCGATGACGCGCCGATGCTCTTGGCTTAAGTGGTTAGTAGACGATTGTGGAGCACGTGATGTGGCGCAGGCGCTCAGTGCCGCGATCATTGTGAACAGAAGCATGGTCATTCGCATGGTAGTGCTACCCCTCGGTGTTTGGCCCACCCGCTGGTAGGTGCCGTGTACTGTGCGGGGTATCGCGTCTAACCGTCCTAACGAGCGCCTAATTTCGAGCTAATGATCGGCGTTTGGACGCGCACAAGGCATGCCCTAGCGATTCTCGGTAGTAGATCCTTTGGTAAGCTTTGTGGCATTGGTTGGGCGAACTGAAACATGACATTCATAGGGGATTGGCAGATCCTTCCCGAAACCTGCGAATTGCGGCGGGGGGCCGAGGAAGCCGTTCGACTGAAACCGAAGGCGATGGAAGTGTTGCTCTACCTGGTGCGAGAGCACGGGCGCAGCGTATCGACCCAGGAATTGCTGGACGCCTGTTGGCCGGACCGGGTGGTCGTGGAAGCGGTCGTGCACAACCGGATTGCCGAGCTACGATCGGCAATGGGAGATGATGCTCAGAACCCGACCTACATCCGGACGATTCCAGGGCAGGGTTATGTCGCGGTCGGCCCGTTTGCCGCGGATTCCGACAGTTCTCTTGCCCCAAAAACAGAGAGAATCTCTTCCAGTGGGGAGTCTGCGACCGATTCTTCGGCCGCTAATCGTTTGCGGAGACATCTACCACCGGTCTTACGCTCAACGTGGTCGCTCACAGGGACAGCGCTGATCGCCGTACTGGCTTTGGGAGCTTGGCTGGCTGTCCCTCTCCACGCGCCTACGAATGAGGTGAATACGCTCGCAGTGCTGCCCTTCGTCAACGTCAGCCCTGAACCAGGCAACGACTACGTTTCGGATGGCATCAGACTGGAATTGATTCAGACGCTTGCCAACATCCCATGGTTGCGCGTGAGCTCTGCAACCGCGTCATCCTTTTTCAAAGACAAGAAGACACCGGTGGCGACGATCGGTCAGGAACTGAACGTGGAGTACGTGGTGGAAGGGTCGGTCCACGTGTCGGGCGAGAAGACGCGCGTGTACGTTCAGCTTACGTCGGTGGCCGACGGCTTCGAGGTATGGTCGCGTAGGTACGATCGGGACCACACCGATTTGTTTCTTCTGCAGTCAGAAGTGAGCCGTGCGATCGTCGGCGAGTTGCCGCTGTTGCTCGACAATGAGCGGTTCACGGCAGCGGTAGACGCCGGTACTACTCATCCGGGTGCGTACGATGCGTATTTGCGGGCCCGCGCAATCCGGACAACGATGCAGTTTCCGGAAGACCTTGACGAGGCGGAGTCGTGGTACAGAAACGCCATTGAGCTCGATCCACACTTTTACGATGCGCACGCCATGCTCGCCGAGGTATTGCTGTTGCGTTCCAACTATCCGCGGGGTCGGCTGAGAGTCAGGGAGGCCGCCGCACTGCTGGAGAATCTCGAGAAGGCGGACGTCAATCGGCAGAGGAAGGGCCGCTCCGGGCACCTGGTGTTGTTGTTCTATCTCGAGAAGAACTGGGGGGAGATCGAGGCGGTGATCGGTGAGGAGCTGAGGAAAAGCGCTTCCGAAGCCTATTGGTTTACGCAGTACGCGGATCTGCTCATGCTGTCCGGTCTCCCTAAACCGGCGCTGATGTATGCGCAGGCTGCCGAGCAGCTCGAGCCACTCGAGCGACATCACAAAACTGAAACAGGTGAAATCTACTTCTTCATGGGCGAACACGAACGCGCCGTCGCCAAGATGGATGAATGTCTGTTGCTGGTACCGAACGATGCTGAATGCAAAAGCTATAAGGCGGCGGCTCTCGCGCGGCTGGGTGAGTTGGATCAGGCCCTGGAACTGCTTGCAGAGGCCTCGTGGAGAT
Source organism: Candidatus Azotimanducaceae bacterium (assembly GCA_965216695.1). Classification (GTDB taxonomy): domain Bacteria; phylum Pseudomonadota; class Gammaproteobacteria; order Pseudomonadales; family Azotimanducaceae. Next base: position 4,025,907 of record OZ244212.1, read on the forward strand.
CAAGCAGCACTCGTTGTGTTTTTCTACTGGAAGCGGGCCGATACTGCAACGCCGAAGACGCCTACGACGCGACTCTGACTGCGAATGTGAGTCTTGCGGTACTGTCCGGTGACTTCGACCGTGCGTTCGATTATTTGGCTACGGCGTTGGCGAACGACCACCTGGCGGTGATCTACGCCCGCCAGCAGTCGGGTGGCTGGCCCGCGGCTTTTCGTCAGGATCCGCGTTGGAAAGAATACTTACAGCAAGTCGGGCTGCATGACGCCTGGCGCGACGAACTCTGCCTGCGCGCGCAGCGGCTGAAGCCATACACCGGGCTCGACGTGGCGTGTTCTCCATCGAGCGAGGATTCTGCCGAACCCGAAACCAGCGCATAAGGCGGGACAGCTGCGCCAAAGTCCCCCGACGGTCGAAACCGTTCGAATGCGAAGACGACGAAGCGCGCGGTGTTTCGTCATCCCGCGTCCGGGTGTCTGCGGATCACGCGACCACGCACAAGGCTTCCTGGTAACCAGCGTGTTTTCCAGCGGCCGCACCCTCAACCATCCATGATCAACGGATTGGACAGGTCCACACCAGCCTGAGCCGCCTGATGCAACGCGGGGATCTGCATACCAGGTCCCGGCTGAACCAGCTCGATCGTCTTGCCGTCTGGGTCTCGCATAACACAGAATTTAGATCCTGCGATCTGCCCTTCCTCCGCTTCTAGCGGCTCCGTGTGAAAGTCAATTCCTGCGGCAGTGAGCCGCGCATAAATGTCATCTAGGTCCGGCACGGCAAAGCAGATATAGACATATCCCACATCGTCCTGGCGCATCTGCTCTTTGGGGTTGCGGGTCGGTTCGAACTCCAACAGTTCAATGGCAACGTTGCCCACGGGTAGCAGCGCCGCTCGATGCACGTGGGGAGGTAGGCGCAGCACGCGTTGCCCCGAGGGTCCAGACACTTCGAGCGCTACACCCGGTTTGAGACCGAAGACCTTGCCATACCACTCGACCGATCGCTCGAGGTTCGTGACAGTAATTCCCACATGATGGAACGTTACATCGACCGGAAGTGACATGCTTAGTCCTCTGCAGACGTGCGCCGTGTTCGGCTACGGGCCGAGATTACCAAGAACGAATCTCTCCATTCCACTGAGCGAGAGAGTTTGATTCTTGGATTTAGCGATTGGTACCCCACAGAAAGCCTTGTCGCCTGAGTCGACTGGACCATTTGCCGCTATGACCTTCCAGCTCATAGATATGTGGGATTGTGGCGCAACCGCGTGTTTCCGATGCTGGTCGTTCTATCGACTTGGAAGTGTCAAATGCGAATATTCAATCTGTCTATGAGTTGGCTGGCTGTGATTGCGCTGCTGTGCGTGATGGTGCCACCGATGAGTGAAGCCGCGGCTGGCGGCAAGAACAGCAAGGACTCGTCGCCGAAGTGCCGTAGGGGCCAAACTTCTGCCACCTACTTTCGCGACGCAGATCTAGACGGTTTTGGGATAGATCAGGAGTCGCTTGTGGCCTGCGAACAGCCGGAGGGCTACGCCGCGGTCGGAGGTGACTGCGCGGACGGTGATGCGACGCAATTCCCGGGTGCGATTGAGCAGTGCGATGGACTGGATAACAACTGCGACGGGCAGGTTGACGAAAACATCGAACCGGTCCCGAGCGATAGCGGCGGCATGCTGGTGTGCCAGGGCGCGGCAGGGTTTGTGCTCGAGTGTTCAGGCGGAGAGACTGCTTGCGGTGAGATCTGTGTGGACCTGGCGTCAGACCAGCAACACTGCGGCGGCTGTGGCAACCTGTGCGGTGGCGGTGATGTGTGCTCGGCCGGTGCGTGCGTGCCTGCGTCCTGATAGCTCAGCGAAGCACCGTTTCTATCTAAATGTCGCTTCAATCTACGGCGCCCGTCGTCGACAAGCCGTTTACTACGCACGTCGACGGGGACGGCCATTCAGTGACGTGCGGACGGATCGTGTTGTGCTCTCCTCGCCAATCTTCGGTGACGATACGCGCTTCGTGGGTCGACTCGAGTGTCAATCGCTCGCATGCGTAGTGGAGGTTGTGTGGGGCATTACTCCAGAAACAGAACGAACCTTATCTTTGTCGTAGACGAAGTACGGTTCAAAAGGAATACGTCGGCCAGACCTCTCAGACTCACTATAAAACAGCTGCACAACCCATGCTGCCGTTGGAACTCCGTTTTCCAAAACGAACGTTTTCCAGACCCGGTGTGCGCCACCGGAGAATAGTGAAGGATCCTCAACGGCCCCCAGAGCCGCGTCAAGCGCCTCAAGGTCGGTCAATGGCGTGGAAGAGTCGATTCCAACAGCCAGAAACACTTCACCCGAGACGTCAGTTACCAAGCCGGTACGCGAGTCAACGCGAACTTTAATCAACCGGTCCCAGAATCCGACGTTGTCGATTCTCTGCGACAGATGGTATGTCTCACGGTCACCCGATGGGTCGACATGCGGATACACTGACAGTTGTTCGTTTCCGACAAAACCGAAGTAGTCGGCTAGCACATCCGTAAAGTCTTCGATATCGCGGGCATCATTTATCACCGTGTTTCTCATCTCCGAAGGAACGCCCTTCACCCAGCTGATCAGCCTGCCATGTCGAGCTTCGACCCCCATTTCTACGGCGGAGTCTCGTATACGATTCGCCTGTCGGGCTTGAGCTCGATTCGCAGCGGCCTGGAGGGCGGGTGATGGAACATCATGAGCCTGACTGATCGGCGAGCTACTCCCGTCCACGTTCGCAGCTACCGCAGTGCCGTATAACAAGGAGCCATATATCCACGTCTTCCAGTACATAGTTGCGTCCTTTGCAGATGAACCAGCCGTTTTACACCCTACTAGCCGATGCGGGGGTGTACCAGTCGCGAATCTGTTTGCGGTGATCGTTTTGACAGCGTTGACGAAAACACCCTCGTTGCCTACTCGATGTTTGCCGATCGGAGTGCCAGAACATACATTCTCAGCGGCTTCTCTCCGAGGAGAGATTCTGATTGCGGCTTTGAATTCACGTAATAAAAAAAGTTGATCAGTCCAGAAAAATTCGACGATGGATCAATAGAGACGCCGCCTGGATTGACGACTGAACGTCTTCTGACGTGTGATAACGAAAGCCCACGAGCACCCGGTTGTTGCGCCGCTACGATGACAGCGCCCCGGTTTTTGCGCCGGCGTAAACGCGTTCCCTACGTACGATCCCGGATTTTCAGGCGGCGGCGAGTCGCCACAATGGCAGCCTAGCCACAAGACACTTAGGAGGAGTCATGACGCAAACAGACAAAGCCACGGACGTGTCGCCGGTACGCAAGCAGCCGCTCGGTGCGCTGCCGCGCCTGCGTAGCGATGTTGGGCAGCTCTTCGATCGACGCTGGCCGTCTCTGTTCGATTGGAGTCGTTTCATGGAGCTGCAAGACAGCCCAGAGCCTCGCGTAGACGTCATTGATCAAGAAAGCGACGTTCTGGTGAAAGCCGAACTTCCAGGCTTCGCGAAGGAGGATATCGATGTGTCCGTGACGGACCATACGATGACAATCCGGGCGAGCAGAAAAGAAGAAACCGAGCAGGACGAGGACGGCGACTACTATCTGCGAGAGGTGTCGCGCCATAGCATCGCGCGAACGCTGCAGCTTCCTGCCAGCGTTGATTATGGCAAGGCTACAGCCAGTTGCCGCGACGGCGTGCTGGAAGTGCGTCTACCTAAGCTTGCAGAAGCGAAAAGGCGGCGCATCGCCATCGAGTCCTGAAGGCAAGGGCCGCTCCCGGCGCTCCCAAGCACCACACTGGCGCTGCGTCCCGCCGGGTGTGGCCGTTTCTCCTGATCGCAGGGCCAATCCATGAAAGACTTTCAGAATCTCCTGACCATTCTCGACAAGCCGAAGCATCCGCAGGTTGCGCTGTACAGGTCCATGGCACTCCAGCACCACTACGCAACGCACGTCGATCTCGTGAGTTTTTGCTGGCACTCCATGGTTGGCGCAGCGGGTCCCTTCGATACGCATCAGCGAAAGCAGTTGAAGCAGTCCATTGTGAACGAGCGAAAGGCCTGGCTGCGCGAGTTGCTTCGCGACAAGGAGTTGACCGACCGGGATATCTCCCTGCAAACGATCTGGACAGATCAGATCGCCGATTGGGTCTGCGCTAGTCTTGCCAAACAGCCCCGCGATCTGGTGTTGAAGACCCTGCACCGCTCGGGCGGACTGCTGCACAGCTCGCTGGACTGGGAACTGCTGCATCGCTGTCCCGTGCCACTCTTGTTGACCACAGACAAGAAGCACGCTCGCTCTGGGCGAATCATCGCTGCGCTGGACCTGCGCAGCACGGACGCCGTGCATGAGCGTCTGAATCACAAGGTGTTGGCGCTGGCCCACCGCCTTGCTGAAGCTTATGGGGCCAAAGTGCATTGCATCAGCGTCTTCGAATACTCAGAAGTATTGCGGGACCTCGACGTGATTGATGTGCGCGAAAAGCGACGGGCCTTTCTGAAAGCTCACGAGGCCCAGCTCAACGAGCTGCTGAAGCCTTATGGTGTTCCGAAATCCCGGCAGCACTTTCCTGCCGGGAAGGTCGGACAGCGCGTGCAGCAGCTGAGCCATAAGCTCAACGCGGATCTGTTGGTGGTCGGCACCCACGCGCGGCGCGTCCGACAACGTATGCACCTCGGCAACTCCGCGCAGCGCATCGTGGCCAAGTCGATCTGCGATGTGCTCGCGGTGACGCCGTGATCGTTCTGCGCTCAAGGCCTAGGAGCGTCTGGGGAGAACGAGCCGAATCTGCGCAAGAACGCGCCCGTGGAGACGACGGCCCAGCCCGCCATTGCCAGCGCCATGTCTGCCTGTGCGTCCCAGGGATCGCCCTGCATACCCAGGAAAGCCTGACTGCCATCGCCGAGAAGGACTGCAGCCGCCCATTCGACCAGCTCGTAGAACGCGGAACTTGCGAGAATCAACTGCGCGCCCATGAACTCCGCTTCGAGCCAAGCCAGGCGATGGTGCTGAACCAGCAACTGCCGTGCCGGTAGCGCGAGGCAAAGGCCGTACATGAAGTGCACGAAGCGATCGTAGTGATTGCGCTCCCACCCCGTGATTGCGTTCAGCGGTAAGTCCAGAAGGTTGTCGAAGAGACGATCGTAAGGCGTCAGGGAATAGGTGTAGTGCGTGCCAATGCAGTGCAAGCACACCAAGAGCGCGATGCCGAGCTTGGCCAAGGGCGAAAACGATGCGCGTCTTGCACTCCAGAAGAGCGCCGCCAAGGCGAGGATCGCCGCGACCTGTTCGAGCAACCAGGTGCCGAAGTCGTAGGGACCGGCGGCACTCCACAGCCAAAACCCGGCGCAGCAGAGGATTAAGCCGGCGTCATATGTGCTGATGCGTTGCAGGAGCAGCAAGCTATTCCGTCTCCAAGCGTTCACCGATATTCCGCGCGAGTCTCGCCAGACGGCGCTTGCGCCGGTGTCTAGGAAGGTGCCGCATCATCTTCACTGGAGGCAGGTTCACAGGCGCGCCGCTGTCCCGCCTGGCGCAACGCCTTGATTGTGACGGGATACGCCTCCGCATCTCCATAGGACGCAAAGCCCGCGTAATCGCGAAGTGGCTCGGCGATTGCCGAGGCATGTTTAATGGGACACCAATACTGTTCTGTGCGGAAGACGACGGCACGCGCATAGCTCAACACACCACTGGCGTAGCCACAGTAAATGCAGTTGAGTTTCTCGATCCAGTTCAAGTACGCCAGCTGATGTCGGTCGATGATGATGTGGTGTCGGCGATCGATTCTCTCCAAGCGATACAGTGGGAAGCAAAGCAACTGGTAGAGGCTAACGCTTACATCCAGAAACAGAAACACGAGGGCGATGGGATAGATTAGGGGAGCAGACAGAACGTTTCGGACATCGCTGGCTAGCAACCACCGAACGACGCCGGTCCTAAGGCGCCGATGAGAGTCCCGGATCGTCTGCTCGAAACGTACGCGAGTCCCGTCGAGACGATAGCGCAACGCCTGTTCTCCCTCCCGGAGATGCTCCGCAAGCTCTTCCTCCAGTCTTGAAATTTCACTGAGTATCGCTCGAACGCGCTTATTCACAGGGCCTCGACCTCCAGCGTCGGTTGTCTTGCATGGTGCATCGCTGCCGCCGGGCCGACACTGCGCTGTAGGAACTCAGAAGGCATAGCATCATCTAAGCCGCGTGCAGTTTACGCCACGCGTAGACCGCTAGGTTTCGTGCGACATCGTTGATTCGCACGCACTCACCTGCGAATAGGCCGCAATGATCGAATCAGGACTCAAGCTCAACGAATCGATGCCGAGGCGAACCAGAAACTCTGCAAGCTCGGGATAGTCCGATGGCGCCTGGCCACAGATGCCGCAGGGGCGCTCGTTTCGGTGGGCGCCAATAACCGCGAGTTCTAGCATTTTCAGCACGCCCGGATCCCTTTCATCGAAGTCGCGGGCGAGGGCTTCCGAGTCGCGGTCTACCCCGAGCGTCAGCTGCGTTAAATCGTTGGAGCCGATGGACAGGCCATCGAAGAGCGGTGCGAACTCGTCGATCAGAATTACGTTGTTCGGAATCTCACACATCATGTAGATCTCGAGGCCGTCGTTCCCACGCTCCAGGCCGAAGGAAGCCATTGCCTCCAAGACAGCACGCGCTTGCGCCACCCGGCGGCAGAAGGGCACCATGATTTTCAGGTTCTTCAGTCCAAACTCGGATCGTACACGGGCCAGAGCCTGGCATTCGAGCGCAAAACCGTCGCGATACTGATCGCTTATATAACGCGACGCGCCGCGAAAGCCGATCATCGGGTTCTCTTCCACAGGCTCAAAGGTCTCACCGCCCAGAAGATCGCGATACTCGTTGCTCTTGAAGTCGGATAGTCGGGCGATAACGGGTTTGGGATAAAACGCGGCCGCGATCATGCCGATCGACTCGGCCAGCGTGTGCACGAAGTAGCTTGATGTACTGGCATGCCCCTGTGCCAGCGATAGAAGCTCTGTTCGCACCTTCGCATTACCAACGCGCTCAGGATGCGCGAGCGCCATGGGGTGGGCACCGATCTGATTGTTCACGATGAACTCCATCCGGGCCAGCCCGACCCCGTCGTTGGGCAGCATGGCTGCGCTGAGCGCAGAGTCCGGATCCGCAAGGTTCAACATGAGCTTCGTTCGCGTCGCAGGCACCTTCTCGAGATCGATCTCGCTTGTCTCGAAAGGCACCGCACCTGCGAAGACATAGCCACGCTCGCCGGCCGCGCAGGACACGGTAAGCGGGGCGCCCTCCGCCAGCTTGTCCGTTGCCTGCCCGCAGCCTACAACTGCGGGAATGCCGAGCTCTCGAGCGACGATTGCTGCATGGCAGGTTCGGCCGCCACGGTCCGTAACGATTGCGGCGGCCTTTTTCAGAACCGCGCCCCAGGCCGGCGCGGTGCTTTCGGCAATCAGCACATCGCCCTGTTGTACGGCGACGAGATCTTCAGCGTTCCGGATGAGGCGTGCCGGACCTGTCGCAATAGCCTGCCCAACGGCGCGACCCGCGACGAGCGCCTCGGGTTGATCGAGCAGCCGATAGCGCGTCAGCCGGTGCGCCCGCCGCTGCGACAGCACCGTCTCCGGGCGCGCCTGAACGACGTACAGAACGCCGCTCGGTCCATCCTTCGCCCACTCGATGTCCATGGGCATAGCGTGCCCTTCACGCTCCGCGTAGTAGCGCTCGATCGCGAGGCCATAGTCACAGAGGTGCAGCACTTCCGCGTCCGTTAGCGCGTAGCGGCACCGCTCACTGCGGGGGACCGGCAGGCTGCAGGTACCGCCGCTCTCTTGCTCCGCGTCACAGACCATGCGCAGCTGCTTGGCACCCAGGCGGTGGCGTAACACTTCCCGGTAGCCGGCTTCGAAAGTCGGCTTGTGAACATAGAACTCGTCGGGATCGACGGCGCCCTGTACGATCGTTTCACCGAGCCCATAGGCCGCGTTCAGCAGAATCACGTCCGGATGGCCGGACTCTGTATCGAGCGTGAAGAGGACCCCGCTGCTGGCGTGTTCGGAGCGCACCATGCGCATGATGCCGACAGAAAGCGCAACCTGGCGATGGTCGAAGCCCCGTTCCTCGCGATAGCGAATTGCTCGATCCGTGAACAAGCTCGCAAGGCAACGCTTGCAGCGGTCGAGGAGCGCAGCTTCGCCCGTCACGTTGAGAAAGGAGTCGTGCTGTCCGGCAAAGCTTGCACTCGGCAGGTCTTCGGCCGTTGCGGAGCTGCGAACTGCGAAGCGCACATCGGCGCCTACCTGGTCAGTCAACTCGGCATACGCTTGCCGAACTGCATCGACCGCGGCGACGGGGAGGGGCGCTTCGTAGATCAGCGACCGACACCGCGCAGCGCACGCCTCCAGAGCTCGGACGTCACGTGTATCAAGGGCGGCTAACTCTGTCTGCAGCCGGTCGCCGATCCCGTCTTTCGCACAAAGTTCCCGGAAGGCCCTGGTCGTCAAGGCAAAGCCCTCGGGCACGGGAACCCGCAGATCCCGCAATGCCTGGGTCATTTCTGCGAGCGCTGCGTTCTTGCCGCCCACGGCTAGCAGTTCCAGCGCAGCCGGATCTTCGAACCACACGACGTAGGGTAGCGCTGTGACCATGGCCTTGAGGCTACCCAACGGCCAGCAGTGCACTCTATAGCGGATTCCGCCTAAGCGATTCCGCCTTTCCGCAGACCCAGGCGGGCTCTCCTGATCCTCATCCCAGCGCTCTCAACGCACCGGAACATCGTAGTACCGTTCAAAATCTGCCGGATCGTGGTTGCGCAGGTCCATCCTCGCAATCCCCGGCAAGTGCACTTCGCTGGGTCCATCGGCGATGCTCAGGTGCATGCCCAGTCCAAACAGCGCCGCCAATGGTGTCTGGTTGGATACGCCCAAGGCGCCGTGTAAGAGCAGCGCGCGCTCGGACACATTCGATCTCGATTCTGGAGCGGCCGATGTCATTGGCCACGCTACCGTGCTCGTGCAGGTGTTTGCCAAAGGCAACGCGTGTCGACGAAGCGAACGATCCAATCCGAGTATGATTGGCTGACAGGTCAACCCGGAACGACACATGGCAACACTTCTTTCTTATATTAAGGTCAAAGCGGGTCAAGAAAAGGCGTATGAGGAAATGCAGGCGGTGCTCTATGACGCCACCTGGGCCACTGAACCCGGATGCAGGCGCTACGAGTTCTTTCGCTGTCCGGAACGTGGCGAGTACTATGCGTTGTTGTCATTCGACGACTATCAAGCGTTTCTCGTGCACCAGAGCAGCGATCACCATGAAGACTTTGGTGAGAAGTTTGGCGAGATCATTGAAGATCACTGGGTTAAGTGGGTGGATCCGATGGATCGCGGATCCAAGGGTCTGGTGCCGTCGAATCCACAGGCGCCTCAGGCGGATGCGACGCCCCTGATGCTGGAGGTCAGCCGAACGATGCCGATCGAAGTGCCGGATTGGTGGCGCGAGCAACGTAGCGAGTAGCACAGCGACCCTTTCTGCGGAGAGCTTGATGAAAAAGAAAACGCCCAATTACCAGGGGCGATCTCGAGATGCTGAAGTCTTGTTACTGGCCCCTGCTGAAGCGTTATTGAAACGCCGACATAACCTCGCTGGCAAACAGCCGAACCGCCTCAGTCAGCCGCGGCTGGTCGTCGGCACCGCCAAAGATCAGTGAAAACTCATCCGGTGCAATGGCCTGCCGCCAACGTTCGATTTCAGCGATACACATTTCGGGCGTGCCCGCGATGGCCCGGTCGCGGATGTACTCCTCGGTCGTAAACGCCTCACCGGCCAATAGCCGCTCGATGACGAGATCGTCGCGGGTGGCGCGGGCCTCGGCGAAGGTTTTATGAAATTCGATCATGCGCGGCATCCATTCACGCTCCACCTGCTCGAGCGTCGGCGCGATCCAAGCGTTGCGCATAAGGCACACATACGGCGTGCGCCCCAGCTCGTGGCATGCTTGTCGGTAGGCGTCGACCTGACGTTGCATCACCGTGAGCGCCTCCTGGGGTAGGGCAAACCAGCCATCCCCGAGGCGTGCCGCACGCGCCAGGGCGGCAGGTGCAGATCCACCCACCAGAATGGGTACGTGGGGCTGCTGTACGCAAGGCGGATTGACCGACACTCGCGGGATTTCAAAATACTCGCCTGAAAATTCGAATGCGTCCGCAGACCAACCCTCGCGCATCACGGTCAGCAACTCTTCGAGTCGCCGGCCGCGCTGCCGGAAGTCGATGCCGAAGCCTTCATACTCATAAGGCCGGTAGCCGATGCCTACGCCTAAGACCGCACGGCCGCCGGAGATCTGGTCCAGCGTCGCTGCTTGCTCAGCCACCGTCACAGGATGGTGCAGCGGCGCAAGGTAGATGCCGGTACCAAGCCGCAGCCGCTCGGTCTGTGTGGCGACAGCCGAGAGCAGCGCAAATGGCGCGGCTGGGTCGGCGATTTCAGGCGTGAACGAGTGGTGGCCGAAGGTCCCCATGTAGTAGCCGAGTTGGTCGACTTGTTGTGCAAATGCCAATGTGCGTGCGTAGGGTGTGGGACTGCCTCGGTCATGGAATGTGGGCAGCATCAGGCTGAAGCGCATAGCGGTTTTCTCGACGGGTTTACTCAATGTGCAGTTAGTCCACTACTCGCCAGGTTCCCACTATGTCTCCTTTGATCGAGATCGCTAGTGGCGGTAATCAGCGTCAGCGCCGTCGACTCAATCGATAGGCTCAACCCTGTTGAACGAACTCGACCCAGTTGCCGTCAGGGTCTTCGACGATTGCGATCGTCATTTCAGGACTGAACTCCGTGACGGGGATGGCGACGTTCGCGCCAGCTGCAACGCAGCGATCGAATACTTCCTGAACGTTTTCTACAAACATCGTCCAGTAACGATAACCCGTTGCGTCTTGCGGCCCGCCTGGTGGTGCATCGGCTGGTGGTTTTGATTCGTTGTAGATGATCTTGATCATCGAGGTGCCACACATAAGCTGTTGTACGGTGGTGCCCGGCATCGGGTTGAGTTCACCAACGTGCTTCAGGCCTATCGTGTCACGATAGAACGCAACAGAAGCCGCCGGGTCGTTGGTAACGATGCCAAGATCAATGGAATCTTTGGTTAAGGAAAGAAGACTCATCTAACCTCCAGGACAACTATGTTTCATCGCTGCCTCAACGCACTGGAACATCATAGTACCGTTCGAAATCTGCCGGATCATGGTTGCGCAGCTCCATCTTCGCAATCCCCGGCAAGTGCACTTCGCTCGGGCCATCGGCGATGCTCAAGTGCATACCCAACCCAAACAGCGCCGCCAATGGTGTCTGGTTGGATACGCCCATTGCGCCGTGTACGCGTAGCGCGCGCTCGGAAACATTCTGCAACAGCTCGGTACCAACGATTTTGAGCATGCCGATCTCCTTGCGCGCGCCTTTCACGCCTTTTTCATCCAGCGTTTTAGCCGTATGCATGCACAGTAGACGGGCTTGATCGATCTCGATTCTGGAGCGGCCGATGTCGTTGGCGACGCTGCCGTGTTCATAGAGGTGTTTGCCGAACGCAACGCGTTCCTTGGCCCTGGACATCAACAAGCCGAGCGCCACTTCGGCCATTCCCACGCAACGCATGCCGTAGTGGATCCGTCCGGGACCCATGCGCTTTTGCATGATGGAGAAGCCTTCGCCGGGTTCGCCCAGCAGGTTTTCGGTGGGTACGCGAACGTTCTCGAGCAGAATCTCGGGATGGCCCCCCGTGTGGTAGGCGTTCATCACCGTTGTGTCCTGCAGAATCGTCACGCCGGGCGTATCCAGCGGAATGATGATCACGCCGTGCTGGTTGTGACGGCTTGGGTTGTCGGGATTGGTCTTGCCCATCAGGATCATGAAGCGGCACTTCGGGTGCATGGACAGGGAAATGAACCACTTGCGGCCATTCACCACGTACTCGTCGCCGTCGCGCACAATAGTGGTTTGGTAGTTGGTGGCGTCCGAGGAGGCAACCTCCGGTTCGGTGGCAGCGAAACAGGAGTAGCATTCACCCTCCAGCAGCGGCCGCAGCCACTTCTGGCGTTGTTCTTCATTGGCGGCCGCGCCCAAGAGTTCCATGTTGCCGGTAACCGGGGCATTGCAGTTGAATACCTCGGGTGCCCAGGGCAGCTTGGCCATCTCCTCGAAGATAGGCGCGAACTCGAAGTTGGTGAGTCCCGTGCCGGGCTCGTCCTCGCGCAGATGCGGAAAGAACAGATTCCACAAACCCAATTCCTTGGCCTTGGCTCGAAGGTCGTCGACGAAGGCCAGGGCATCTGCGTCGTTGCGGCGGTCGCTATGGGCTACGTCCTGATAATGCTTGTTCATCGGGTAAACGTGCTTGTCCATGAAATCGACGACGGCCGCTTTGATTTCCAGGGATCTTTCGGTTTGTGTGAATTCCATAGGGTGTTCTTCATGATTGGCGTGCGCCTCTATTGTCTACAATCAAGGCTGCGGTTGTAAGGGCCAGCGCGCTTCCATCGCCGGGACTTGGCGGCTTGCGGGCCGCTTGTTGCTTTCGACCCTGCCACAATGCACGATGTAACGCAGTTTGTGTCCGCCGGAAATCGCCGATGAAGAACCACTCCAACATTCGTAGTTTCCTATCCGGCGGTCTACTTTTGATGATGTTGTTTGGCTTGCCGTTGCAAGTGCAGGGTGCAAGGGATATGCCCGGCAGCCAGGACCATCCCAAGTTCCCACGCATCGATGGCGCAATAATCTACGGCTACAGCTACTCAGACTTCGATGCCGGCCTCTTCTTGACGAAAGAGGGAGACAATTACGGGGCTGTCCGGCCAACCGGTAAGCGAACGCGTTTGCTTTATATCGTGCCAAGAAGCGTCAGCCAGCCTGGCGTGATGAACAACTACGGGACCGTGGCAGGCGCGCTTGGGGAAGTTAAAAACATCTGGAATTGCGTTAGCAGCAACTGCCCCAATGACGTTGCTCACGGGTTTGTATGGGGTCGGGAAAATCAGATTCCAACCAACATCGTTGGCGCGAATGACCACCTTTACCAGAAGGACACCTACTTCAACATCATCAACTACGCGTATGCCTACGCCACAGTCACGTCAGAGGACGCCCGGTACCACCTGTCGATATTCACCGCAGAGTTTACGAAAGATCGGTTTTGGGTGCTGAAACCGGACGTAACCGGAACCAGATCGATACACGTTGAAATTCTCGAAGAGGCCAATTTCGAACCCACGCTGGCCGTTGTTACGCCGAAAGACATTACCGATAGCATCGCTGAGAAGGGGCGCATCGCGCTGTACGGCATCTATTTCGACTTCGACAGCGACGCGTTGAAGCCGGATTCCGCGCCTGCTTTGCAATCGATCGCGACCGCGCTGAACAGCAATCCGTCGCTCAAGATCTACGTTGTGGGACACACAGACAATCAAGGCACCTACGATTACAACCTTGGTCTATCGAAGCGGCGTGCAGATTCGGTGGTGGCTGCGCTGATTTCAACCCATGGTATAGACGCCAGCCGCCTGCTGGCCGCTGGGGTCGGGCCTGTTTCACCGGTTGCCAGCAACCGCAGTGACGACGGAAAGGCCGAGAATCGACGCGTGGAGCTGGTCGAGTTCTAGCGGGCCTAGTCGGGCTCGATTCGTATTGTGAACGAACCGCCTTCGCGGGCCGGATCTGATTGCGATTCTACGAAAACCTCAGCGCGCAACGTGAGAGGGAGCCAAGCACCCTGCGGGAAGTCTTGCAGGTTCTGATAATCGGCGTCGGGCATTAATCCCGCCATTGGCGTTACACCCACCTCCTTCATGATTTGAAAATCCTCCTCGTTTAACAGCATTGTCATGCGGCATTCGCCTGCATCACGCTCGAGTTGCCAGTGCATGCCGAGCAGCATCTGCCACGTCATGTCGTTGAGGTTGAACGCGTCGCAGTTCTCGATCGTAACCGTAGAGGGCTGCGTAACGATCAGGTGAACCGCGTAATCAACTTCTGCGGCGGCCCGGCCAAACCAGCCCCGCCCACTGGCGGCAGTTGCTGATGTTCGATAAGAACCACGTAGTACGAAGTGTTCGTCTGTTTGTTCAGCCCAGGTGTCGAGGTGGACTTCAGCAGTCGAGCCTCCGTCTCCGTCTGCCCGAAGCGTGTGATCGAAGCGGTTGCCAAGACCAATGGGCGCGCTATTCGCGTCAGTGGTATCGGTTCGCAGATTCTGTCGTACGTCGCGCTGCCAGCGCGAGAGTTGGCCATGCCCGCCGACGTTGTCCGAACGGTACTCGAGCCCCGAACCAACCTGGTTACCACCGCAGTTGTAATGCACCCCGCCGGATTGGCATTGTTCTACCGACTCTGCCCGTACCTGAATCAGGTGGTTCTGAGCGATGATCTCCACGGGTCCCGCACATTCGGCCAGCAAGTGGGCTGTGGGTGTACTCGGGTTATCGGACGCGTGGTTCAGGTTAGCTGTCCAGAAGTCGAAATCCGTTCGCACCTCCACCTTTTCTCCAGGGCGGAGCAATTGACCGTTAACGAAAAACCGATCGGTTTCGGGGTCGCCGTCAACCTCCACCTGCGTACGGTATCGATCGCAGTCCAGATCGACATTGGCGGCCACGCTGAATGACCGTGCAGCCATCGGCTGCGTTTCGAGATTAATGTTTGCATCAGAAAACGAGCACCGATGGTCGCTGCAGGTGACCGACCCCGTCTCGTAGTGAGGATAGGCGGCGTCCCTTGCGCGATTGGTTATCAAACGCAGGTACGTCTCGCCGAGTTCCGTTTGCAGGTTTTCGAATGCCCGGTTCACAACTTGATAGTCCTGCAACGCGCCAATGTCATCCGGAGCGGTCGCCATTGTGCGAAACACGGTGCTCAGGTATCCGAGGTCGCCATCGATCGCGTGCCAGAACTCGCCGGTGCGGCGAGGGTTAACGCTTTCCTGGTCCGAGAGTGGATGTTTCCAATTCCGCCATGGGCAATGGGTACTGGGTGTGGGCGCATCAGTGTTGGGATTGCACCGGCGGAAAGACATCCCTGATTTCGTTGGTGATCCGGGCGCGAATGGCTGTACAGCAGCCGCGGTTGCTTCAATAACCCAATCCCGATACCAGAAGTTGCTGATTTCGACTCGCTGTACCGAATGCATGATCTCGTGGATTACTGTGTCAGCGGTTGCCGCCGGCGTTACCTTGATTACACCCTGCGTGTCGTCGTACTCGCCAATCACCACAAAATCCGGATCCGGTGAAGGGATCTCTTTGACCAGGTCGATCACGAAGTAGTCAACGGCGTGCGTCCCGCTGCCAACCGACTCCACTTTCGCATGCGGCCTGGGGTCCTGTTCGAGGTTCGTGACGGGCGTGGTCATCAAGTACCCGTAATTGAAATCGAGGTTCGACAGGGCCTGCGCGGCGCCGAGCGCTGCCTGAGCAAGTCTCGTAAGCGTGGGAGAGTCGTCGGCGCACAGGGAGGCATCGGCGAACTCACCTTCACGGCATCGCACGGCCCACCCGCGGCTCGTTAGCAGGCGATCGCCTCCGACTTCGAGCAGGGTGGGCGTGGCGGCCCATGCCTGTTCGATACCAACGAGGCGGCCGAGAGAATCCGCAATACCACCGGCGTGTCCGGGCGTTTCCAAGTTCGCGCTATTGACGTCGCCCGTTGTAACCGCAATCACAGATATCGTTTCTGCGGTGGATGACAGCGGAATAACCAGCACAGACCGGTCACGGTCGAAGGTACCGGTTCCCGGCTGCCACCCAGAATCGGCGCCGGCGTGCTTCGACATGCCCCCGATGGAGCGGATCAAAGGAAAAACCCCGGTGTCTACGCGCGGCGAAACCGCAATTTCGACAATGTATTGCCCTTCGGCGAACAATGTCTCGGAGAAATGCACGGTGATTACAGCGGATGCCGCTCGTTCAGTTCCTACGAGGGGCGACTCATCCAGTTCTTCAATGGAAGCCGAGGAAAGGCCAACGCGGATGCCGGCGGGTAGCGCGCCTGGTTCCACAACAATCGAGCTACCGTCGATCTCTAGCCTGATGTGTTCATCCGCCCGAATGGTGTCACTGACGTCCGGACCTTGTTGGAAGCAACCGCCGAGCAAACATAGGAAAAGCGTGCCGGCCACTATTCGAATGCGTGCTTGCATCCGGTTCCGTGATGCGTGCATGCGAAAGTTGTTTAAGGGCGATTGCACGTCAACTCCGGTGGCTGGTGATTCTGCGTCCCAACGACTGATGTTGGCAGTACCGGCTGCAGATCGCCAATCGGGTGCACCTTGAGCAAGCCGCCTCTCCGAAGCTAACCTAGTTGCCCTCTGGGGTACGCGGGGAGCGGCATGAATCGACTAGCCAACAAGATTGCACTGGTAACCGGCGGCGCATCGGGCCTCGGCAAGGGGATCGCGCAACGGTTTGTGGAGGAGGGTGCCACAACATTCATCACGGATGTGGCGGAGCAGGGCCAAGCGGTGGCTGAGTCGCTGGGCGCGAGTTTTCTAGTTCACGACGTGCGGTCGGAGGAGCGCTGGCAACAGGTGATGGCCGAGGTCATTGAGCGCCACGACCGGCTGGATGTGCTGGTAAACAACGCGGGTATATTCACCAGCTGCCCGGTGGATGAAACCCCGCTCGAGGATTGGCAGCGCGTGTTGGACGTTAACCTCACCGGCGTGTTTCTGGGCTGCAAGTATGCGGTCCGGCAGATGAAACAGAATCCCGGCGGGCCCTCGGGCTCCATCGTCAACCTGTCGTCGGTGGTTGGCTTACGCGGTCAGCTGGGCGGTTCGGCCTACAGCGCCAGCAAGGGCGGCGTGCGTTTGCTGACCAAGACGGTTGCGCTCGAGAATGCCAGGCTTGGGGTTCGTTGTAACTCGATTCACCCGGGCGTGATTGAAACGCCGATTCTGGATCCGTTGTTTGCCTCATCCGACGATCCTGAGGCCATGCGTGCGGGCATTGAGCAGCGACTGCCGATCGGATACATGGGAGAGCCCGCACGGGACATCGGCAACACGGCGCTGTTTCTGGCGTCGGATGAGAGCGTGTACATTACCGGGGCAGAGCTGGTGGTGGATGGGGGGATGACGATCGGCCTGCCGTAGCTCACGAATCGTAGAGCGGCACGCCGCTACCCGTGCGTCAAACCGGTTCCAACCGATACACCCGCGCCGCCGTGCCACTGAACATCGCCGTTTTCTCCGACTCGCTCAGTCCTAGCTTCGCAGCGATTCGTTTGAACAGGTTCCAGAGCGTGCGGTAGGAAACGCACTCGCGGTCCACGGGGAAGTTGCTTTCGAACATGCACCGCTCAGGGCCGAACGTCTGGATCGCATACTCATAGGCCGGGAACAGGGTTTCACACAGCTCTTCGGAGCTGCTGGGAGACGCCTGTTGATGCATGTGAAACGTGGGTTCCCACGGACCTACACGCATCTGTACACCTCCTACCTTAAGCACCGTATTGGGACATTTGGCGACGGTGTCCAGATTGGCGCGCCACTTCGCCTTGTCTTCGTCGCTCGCGTTCACATCGATGTGCCCGCCGAAGTGATTCACAATCACCGTAACGTCCGGTTGCGTGTTGGCAAGCTGCGCAAGCGTGGGTAGGCGTTCCGCATTCGGCGACCAGTTGTCGAAACTGAGGTTGTGCTTGGCGAGCAACGCGTAGCCTTCGAGAAACTCGGCGTTCAGGTCGCTTGGGAACGCGGTGCGTATGCCGCGGAAGTTCGGTGAGGCGGCTATGTGCGCCTGCAGTACCGGTTCCGCTGCCGCGCCCACGCGCAGGTCGGCAGCGCTGAAGATGCCGGTGCATAGCCGCGCCTCACCGTACACGCCGGAACGACTCATCGCAGCCACGCCGTGAACGAACTCAGTTTCGCCGACGCAGCGCATCGCCTCGGGTCCGTCCGCGCGGTAGAACGCACCGCATTGTGCAAACACCGTCTGGCGGATGTTGTGGCCGCTCTGCGTGATGTCGTTCGACAGTTCTTCACACAGGTAGACCTTCTGCTCGAAGCCCATGCCGGGATCCATGGTTCTGTGGTCCCACAGGTGGTGGTGAGGGTCTATGATTGGAGTGTCGGGTTCCAGTACCGGCTCAGGTGTTTCCTTTGCGAGCCAGTTGTCGATCGCTTCGTTTTCCGGATAGTCAGGCATTGCAGTTCCTTGGTGCGGATCTATGTACTGTAAGCAGGACACTAGCAATCCGTGGTAAGCAGTTCGTTCTTTGCCACTTGTTTCACGTCGATGTCGTCGATCATCAGCGCAGGCATCTGTCCTTCCGTTGCTTCCTCTACTGCATCTTGGCGTATCTGAATCGCTTGCACCGTACGCTTTTCGCGCGCTCCGGACGTCAGCTGGACGCAAACCTGGTCGCCGCGCCGTACCGTGCCCTGGGTGACAATGCCGGTTAGCGCATTGGTCTTCAGCTCTGAACCTTGAGACGAAATGGCGAACGCGTCCATCACCTTCATGGCGAAGTCAGCGGAATCCTCGCTGGCTTCGGGCACCTCTGCGGCCACCGACTGTGCCTCAGCGGTGGTGTTCTGATCGCACCCAACCAGCGCGAGTAATCCGGCGAGGAGAAGGGCGGCCGTTGTTGGAAGAGTCATTTGGGGTCTCCTGATAGGGTTGTTTCGTGCAAGTCGTTTCGCGGCTTGCAACGGGTACATCTTCTCACCTACTTCGGCTGTGTCGAGTACCTACGAATCGCAGGGTCATCCGGAACTGCGAGCCTTGGGGAGAAGCACGACAACGGTGCGTATTACATGCCCCGCACGCCGATGGCGGCGGCCATTGGTGCCGGGTAGCGTAGATCGCAAGCCTGCGGTCGTGCCCGCAGGCCGGGCTTTTATCCCTGGCGGCGAACCAGCTTGCCGGGCAACGCACCCGTGTGTTCACCCCGCTCGAACGTCACGTCTCCGGCTTTTATCGTCATCTCGTAGCCTTCCGCGCGCTGTACGAGCCGCCGTCCGCCGGCCGGCAGGTCGAACACGGCTTCGGGCCGATGCAGGCGTAGCGCATCGAAATCGATCACGTTCATGTCGGCGATCTTGCCTGGCGCGATCTGACCGCGGTCGAACATGCCGTAAGCGCGTGCCGTATCGTTTGTGAGGGATTTAACGATGAACTCCAACGACAGCTTTTCGCCGCGGGTTCGGTCGCGCCCCCAGTGCGTCATGATGAACGTGGGCATTCCTGCGTCTGCGATCACGCCGCAGTGCGCGCCGCCGTCGCTCAGTCCGAACAGCACGTTCGGATGCTCCAAGAACTTTTTCTGCCAGTCGAGCGAATAGCCCTGGTAGCCGCCAAGCGGTTGATAGAACAGTTCTTTACCGTCGTTGGCGACAAGCAGGTCGTACATCACTTCCATCGGGTCTTTACCGAGCCGCTGCGCGAGGCCGGCGACGCTGTCCTTGGCCTCCGGTTCGTAGTTGGGGTTGTCACCAAGCGGGAACACCAGTCCCATCAGCTGGGGCAGGTCCTGCATGGGACCGGACTTGATCACGGATTCTTCAGAGAGCAGCTGCGCCTTAACGATCGGATCGCGTAGCTGGGCGAGCAGTGCGTCGTGGTCGAGGTCTGCAAGTTCCTCGCGCCACGTGGGGTGACCAACGAACGCGTGGAAACTCGATTGCAGGCCGTGGAGCACACCCGTTGGGCGTCCGGCTGCCTGCGGCCGGATCTCGCGTCCCTCTTTGCGCGCTTGTTCGGCGATGTTGTACATGTGGTTGTTTTCGTAGGCCGCCGCGCTGGTAGCAATCAGCGTTACCGTGAGCCCCGTTTGTTTTTGAAACTCCGTTACCCACTGCCACTCGTCGGTGTCGCCGAGGTGATCGGAGACGAGCTCAAACACCGCGTTTTTGCAGCCTTTCATGCCCATACCGAGCGCGAGCATTTCGTCGTTGCCGGAAAACGTTCCGGGCATGTATTCGCCGTGCACGTCTTTGTGGAGCAGAGTTTTGGAGCTGGTGAATCCGAGCGCCCCGGCTTCCACGCCCTCGCGGACCAGGGCCGACATGGCTTCCACTTCGTTTTTGGTAGGCGCGTAGTCTGTATTGCAGCGCTCGCCCATCACGTAGGCGCGCACCGCGCCGTGGGGCACTTGCGCGGCGATGTCGATGGCCCGCGGCATGACGTCCAGCGCGTCGAGATACTCGGGGAAGCTTTCCCATTGCCAGTTGATGCCTTCGGACAACGCGGCGCCCGGAATGTCCTCTACACCTTCCATCAATTCGATCAGAAAGTCGCGGTCCTGCGGTTTGACCGGCGCAAAGCCGACGCCGCAGTTGCCCATGACCACCGTGGTTACGCCATGCCAGCTCGACGGGGCGAGCAGCGGATCCCAGGTAGCCTGGCCGTCGTAGTGCGTATGAATGTCGACCCAGCCCGGCGTAACGAGCTTGCCTCCGGCGTCGATTTCCCGGTGCGCGGATTCGGTGACGTCGCCGACGGCGGCAATCTTGCCGTCTTTTACTGCGATGTCGGCTTGATACCTGTCCTCGCCGGTGCCGTCGATGACGGTGCCGCCCCGGATGATGAGATCGTACATACAAAACCCCAGTGATGATCGCCGTAACGCGCAGTTTAGCATCGGCGCTCTTGGCGGAAAGAAGCTGGGGCGGTGCGCGCGTGGAAACGGTCGGGCGCATACGATGTGTTTTATTTTATGAGAACTAATACATTGTATATTTATAATAATAGAAATATTATTCATAGATAATGCAATATTGTCCAATTTGTCAGGCGCAAACCGAGATCGCCCGCGTTCATTGCAGCGCCTGTGGTGTCGGCTACGACGGCGGGTTCGGACTGCCGCGCCTGGCTCGGTTGACACCGGCGCATCAGCACCTGGCAGAGCGCATGACGTTGGCCGGCGGTAATTTGAAGCAAGTGGCGGCCGAGATGGATATCAGCTATCCAACATTGCGCAAACAGGTAGACGCGTTGATCGCAGCGCTGCAGGCACTTCGTGCGCACGACGCCGAACGCACCCAGCGGCTGCTGGACGAGGTAGAGCGCGGTGATACCACGCCCGAGCGTGCCGCGCGACTGATCGGGGAGGCAACGGGTGGTCTCTGAAGATCAGCCGACAGCACGCATCGACCGGATGGAGGCCAACGGCGTTCTCACGCCGGCTCAGGCGGCGACGCTGCGGGCCAGTGTGGGGCGCGCGACACCGGACGATCACGCAAGCGCGGATGTCCGCTCACCGCGACGGCGCGGTTTCGGGTGGTGGGTAGCGATCGCGGTGTGCATCGTGCTCGCAGCCGCGGTGTTCGTGTCGGGCGGCGGCGAGCCGGGCGCCGTGCAGGACGTTGCCGAAACGCTCAATCAACAGGGAGCTCAGGGAACTATGAACAGGTCCGTTTCCACCGTCCTAGCCGTAGCTTTGCTGCTCATTGTGCCGCTCGTTGCCTGGGTGCTGCTGCACAATTCTCTGGTCGCAAAAGAAGAGAAAGTGTTCGAGGCGTGGGCGCAAACCGAGAGCAATTTTCAACGCCGCGCAGACCTGATCCCTGCGTTGGTGGAAACCGTGTCGCGTTACCTGCGCCACGAGTCGGACACCCAGACGGAGATTGCGCGCGAACGCGCTCAAGCGTCCGAACGCTTGGCCGGCGCGATCGACGCACTCGTGGAGGCGGAGAAAGCATCGAACGATATTCTCGGCGGCAACGGTCATCAACTGCTCGAACGCGACGCGGATCTGGCGCGACTGTTTCAGGCTCAGGCGCGCATCGGCCGATCCACCGGCGCACTGCTTGCGGTGGTGGAGGACTACCCGGAGTTGCGCTCGTCTGATCAGTTTCTGGAACTGCAGGCACAGATTGAAGGCACGGAGAACCGCATTAACGTGGCGCGCATGCGCTTCAACGACGCAGTACGCCTGTACAACAAGACGATACGGCAGTTACCGTGGACCCTCGTTGCAGGCGCCGGTGGCTTTCAACGCAAGGCCTACTTTCAATCGGACGAGGGCACACGTGACGCGCCGGAGTTGCCGTTCGAACAGGCGGACTAGCGTCGCTGGAGGTGTTGGATCGTGCGCACGTTCGCTTCTTTGTTCCTGGTGCTGCTGATTGCGGCGGCGTTGGTCATTGCGTTCCAGGAACGCACACCCCCTTCGTTGGTCGACGACGGCGCAGACCTTCTTGCGCAACACGAACGCGACCGGCTTGCCGAGTATCACGGCTTTCTCCTCGCCGACCACGACATTGACTACCGGGTTGTTACGTCGGCAGACGCCGGCGACCTGAGCCGATTCGCCGTTGAACAGTTTGCCGCGCGGCGGGTGGGGCACGAGAGTACGTCCGGTCTCGGCCTGTTGCTTGTGGTCGATCCCGCGCAGGACCTGGTGCGACTCGAAGTTGCGCAGGCGTTGGAGGGTGCGTTTCCCGATGCGTTTGTGGCCTACGTGGAGCATCGCCAAATGGTGCCGTTCTTCGCCGCCGGCCGCGTTGCGGACGGTATCCTTGCGACCACCGAGCTGATCATTGAACGGGCCCAAGGGGCTGAACGGAACTTGGGCTTCGATGCTGCAGGCATTGCGCAGACGGGTGGTGCCGGTGCGACAGCGCCGGCGCGCATTAACGCGGGCCGACATACGATCGCGGTGCTTTCATCTACCCCAAGCGCCGCTGACCGCACCACGCCGGAAGATGTGCTGAAAGCGTATATCGATGCGATGGACCGGCGGGACGCGACGCCGAGCTACGACGTGTACACTCCGGGTACGCGGGCAATGCTGAGTAACTGGGTTGTAACGCCCGCGCAGATGGACAGCGTGGTGCGTACGTACCGCAAATGCCGAGCAGAGCCGGAACGCACGGACGAATGGGCCCGGTACGCGGTAATCCGCTACCCGCGCGAGCAACGGGAGTGCGCGCCCTGGTTCTTCGAGCGGGATGCCGGTGGCTGGGCACTAGACCTGACGATGATGCAGCGCGCCATTCGATTCGGACGCTCGAACGCCTGGCGGCTGGAACTGGATGAACTCGGTCCGTATCGTTTTGCGTTCTCGGATTGGCAGTTTGACAGCAACGGCTTTCCGCGCGTGCCGGAGGATTAGTTCTGGAAAGGCGGCTTCAATGGCCGCTGCTTCTGCCTACAATGTCCGTCGCAAACGGAGGAAATCTACCTGATGCTACGCTCACCTGATCTACCGTTGTTGAAGTACTAACGCCATGTTGAATCGAAGCTGTGTAGTGGTTCGTCCGGCCCAGGGCTATATCGACTGGGCTGTCGGTTTGGACGATTCAGGTATCGTCCCGCAAGTTACCGGGGAACAAACTGTCTATCTTATCCCGGAATACGAAAACGACGAGCACGCGACCTACCTGCTGTCGCAGTGTTTCGAGTCGATATTCGAGTTGGAACTGATGAGTTGGCATACCGATGAAACTGACTGGCCCAAGAAACGAACGTTCAAGATGTTCTGCGAATGGTTTGCTTTTGAGTTTCACTCGGTGGTGGAGGATCTTTGCGGCTACGATTTCGTAGACGACTCGGAGTGGCAGTGAAGCGAAACGGTGTCAATCGGTACACCGTCCGCGGGCGAATCACCGCTCACGTTGGGACACCGGCTACGCCGTCAATCACTGGCTTCGACGTACGCCCGGAAGTTCACGTCGATCGTCAGATCTCGGATGATGGTGCCCGTGCATCCGACCGAACAGCTGTTGCTGCAGAAAAGCCCTATGTCGTCTTTGCTGGAGGTGCACGAACCGCTGCCGCTGCACGAGCACGACAACGTTATGCCGCTGCCTTGCGGCCGCATGTACGACACACCGCGGTGCTCGCCGATCAACAGCGGTGTGTCTTTCTTCAGCCTTACGTGACCGTCAGGTAGCACCTTCACGAATTCGTCTTCGTAACCGATCATTGGGCCGCACGGTGAAGTGTCCGCAGGGAGCTGCGTGCACCCGGCAGTGGCGAGCCAACAGGTGATCAACAGGCTGCCGGCGATTTTCATAGCGTTTCTCTCCCGTTAAGACGCTGCGCGGATCATTTAACCGGGCTTGCATCGGGTTGTACAGCCGGACAGGCACGTCCGAACGCGCCGGGGAGGAGGGGAGCACGCGAAACTGTGCGCTCGTTGGATTGTCCGTCGGCAAGCGCCGCCATAAGCGCGGGCGCTTGCCGATCTGGAGACTATTGCACGCGAACGGCGGTAGCGTTTGCGCCGCCGAAGTCGAAGATCACCGTTTGGCGGTCGGGTGCGAGGATAACGGTTCGACTCTCGTCGCCCACCTGCATCGCCGTATCGCCATCGAAGCGAACGGTTCCATCCACGCGCAGGTAGCCGAAGAAGTCGCTCACATTGCATGTACCTTGCGGTCCATTCAGCGGCACGCCGCAGAACAGCAGTTTGTGCAGGGTGAATGTGATTGTGTCTTTGCCGACGCGCTGCCATGTCCCATGGCCATCGCTGCCGTTCAGCGGAAGCGGCGACGTTGGATTCAGCGCGGAATGTGGATTGAGCGTGGTGTTGGTTTCCACCAGCGTGCCTCCCTCGTTGTAGGTCATCAGCTCACGAAACGGAGGCGGTCCGTTAGGGCCGAAATCGATGGTGAACAACCACGTGCCCACAACCTTTTCAAACCGACCACTTGCGCTGTCATCTGCGTATGCGGCCTGGTGAAAACAAAGAACCAGGGCAAACAATAGAGTACGGAAATGCATGAGACGCTCCTTGTACTGAGTGTTGGTTACGTCCGTGTTGTAGCTATAGGTCGACGGCCAGCGGTCTCCCCTCCGCGCACATCACCGACTCGTAAGAGTCTGTTGTGTCGAACGAACGACATCAATCGCAGAGATGTACTAGTTCGATGGCAGGTGGTCGGGAGGGGGTTGTTTTTAATGGCCTAACGTGGGGAGTTGTAGACGATGTGGCCCATTACCAGTGGAGAGCGCTATCCCTTGTTCGGCAGGCTCGGCGCGAGCTCCGCGATCCGTGCGTTGCGAACTTCCTTGCCGTCGGTTACCACTACCAGCAGATCGGGACCGCCGAGTTCCCTGGCCACCTGCAGGCATGCGCCGCACGGCCAGGTGAGCTCACCGCTCGTGCGCCGCGATTCGAGTGCCAGAATCTCCGGGCGACCGGCGTCTTCGGCGACGGCCGTAAAGAGCGCGACCCGCTCGGCACACATTGCGAGTCCGAGCGACACGTTTTCGACTAGCGCGCCACGAATGACCGAATTCTTGTCCGTAACCACCGCGGCGCCCATCGCAAAACCCGAATAGGGTGCGTAAGCCCGTTGCCGTGCAAGGGCCGCATCGTGCAGCGCGTCTCTTACTCTGGGGTCGTCCTCTCGATCGGTCTCGCTCATTCGGTGTTCTCGGCGGGTGTGGTGTCACACGAGGATACGGAATACCGAATCTCCGGCAAGCGCTCCGTTGCAGCGGGATTGCAGCATGACGGGGCGCGGTAAACGCCCAACGGCTCGATCAAGTATCGAGCAGAAAAATTGTCAACAATGGGGGTCTAAAGGACGAGGGAGGCAGCCAGAAACGCGCTGACGAGCGCGAGGCTTGCGATGCTCAGGGGGTCGAGGTTCGGCTTTCGGGAGTTCATGCGCCAACCTTAACGCACTGCGCCTGCTGAGGAGAAGGAACGGTTGCTCATAACCTTATCCCGTAGCGTTGTCAGGGCAATAGGGGCGCGGAGGTGCGCGGAGGTGCGCGGAGGTGCTCGGAGGGACGCGTCACGGCAGGAAGAACCAGGTAGCGGCAAGGACCGCTGGCGCGAGTAGCAGCCAGAGCAGTACGCCCGCGGCTACCATGCGGCCTCGCATGCTTCGGAGTGTGCTCCGGTCTATCGTGAGGCCGATGAAGAACAGCGCGAGTACCAGCAGCCACTTGCTGAGTGTGCTCGCGGCAGAGATCCATGCAGCGGGGAGGTCCAGCGTGGACCGCAGAGCGGCGGCGGCGACGAATAGAATAACGAACAACGGAATCCGCAGTTTGGCATTGCGGTGCCGTACGGCGATGGACGTGACGAATATCAGCGGCACGAGCCAGAGCGTTCGGATCAGTTTTACGGTGGTTGCGGTCTCCAGCGCTTCGTCGCCGTAGATGGCCGCGGTGCCGAGCACGCTGCTGGTGTCGTGGATAGCGAGCGCGGCCCACACGCCGAACTGTTGCTGAGTGAGTCCCAGCCAGTGCCCGATAGGCGGAAACGTCAGAATGGCGACCGCGTTCAGCAGGAACACGATGGCGAGCGCGACGCCAACGTCCTGCGCCCGCGCGTTCAGCACCGGACCGAGGCTTGCGATGGTAGTGCCGCCGCAAATCGCAGTGCCGCCGCTCAACAGATGTGTCTGGTTGCTGCTCAGGCGGAGCGCACGCCCGAGCAACCAGCCCAACGCGAGCGTGCCGATTACGTACAGAGCCACCGGGCCGGAGTAGGCCGAACTCGTTTGCCACAGTTCGCCGACGCTAAGCCGGAATCCGAGGAGCACGATCGCCGTCTGCAACAGGAGCGCACCGTACCTCGAGGTATCCGGAATGTGCAGTACGCCTATAGAGATGCGCAGTACGAGTCCTGCTGCCAGCGCAATCGCCGGGTGGCCGGAGAACGACACGGCGACGGCGAGCCCGATCACGAGAGCCGCGTGCCAAAGACTGGTTGAGCGCTGATTCATCGATCGCCCAGACGGCTTTCGCGGTGATACGTTTGAGCAATCAACGCGACACTAAGCGGCGCTGAGCGAGAAGGCAGTCCTGCGTGACTACTGGTAGCTTGGATCGAAATCCGGATGCGCCGCGAACCACTGATGCACATGTTCCTGCCCCGGATCGTAGTCATCCTGCAACCGCACGATGACGCCGGCGTCGTTGAACTCCGCCGTCTCCGACAGCGAAAACGCCAGCGGTTCGAGGCCCTGGCCCTGGTAACGCACCGTGGCCGCGATCGAAACCTGGTTGCCGTCCGCCGTGGGCGGTCCCGCCGGTTCGATTGCGCGCTCGTCAAAGCGCCGATCAAATCCGTCGAGCGCTCGCTTGATGCCGGCCAACACGGCGTCCCGTCCTTGCAATTCGCAATCGAATGGAGAGCCCGTTACCACGTACCGCGCGTTGGGATCGAAGTAGCGCTCCAAGCGCTGCCAATCGTCGTCTGCGAATGTCTTCTCGAAATCGGCGGCATATTCGCCGAACGTCTGCAACGGATCCATGATGCCTCCAGAAACTGTGAGCACGAATGGAGGCGATGGTAGCACCACTGCGTACCGCGGCGGCGATTCTCGTGGGCCGGTGACATACCCACTCACTCGTTCTACGATGCTGGGGTTTGCCAATACCGCTCGACTTGCGCGTGGCCGCACTGTCGATGGGGAGGACACGTGACTTCACGATGGTGGCTTTTCTTTGCTGTTGGAATTCTGGTCGTTGGACTGAGCGCCTGCGTACAGAATTCGCATTCGGGCGCGCAAGCCGAGGTTGCCGAGGCCGTAGTCGGCGACGCGCCGGGTGGCGACTTCGACATGGCCGACACCGGCGGCGTTGGTGGCCGCGTGTATCTGGAGGCCTGTGCGTCGTGTCATGACGCGGGCCTCAACCGCGCACCGCAGAGCGCAATGCTGTTGTTGATGTCACCCGAGTCCATTCACCGCGCGTTGACGGAGGGCGTGATGCGTCCGCAGGCGGCGGCCTTGTCGGAGACCGAGAAAATCGCGGTTGCCGAATTCCTCTCACGGAGCACGATGGGCGACGCGCAGGCGCTTGCGGAACCTCCAAGCTGCGCCGGCGAGAGCGCAGCGTTCGACTATTCGGAGCCGCCGGTGTTCTCGGGGTGGGGGATGGACGACGAGAGCACCCATGCGGTGTCGACGGAAACGGCCGGCGTGACGCTGGCCAATGTGGGCGCATTGAAGCTGAAGTGGGCGTTCGGCTTTCCGGGGGCGTTGCGTGTTCGGTCGGCACCGGCGCTGGCGGGTGGTGCGATCTTCGTAGGTAGTCATGGCGGTACGGTGTACGCGCTCGATCGCGAGAGCGGCTGTGCGCGCTGGACGTTCGATGCGTCTGCGGAAGTACGCACTGGCATCGTGGTCAGCCCATGGGAGGCGGGAGATACCGAGGCTGAACCGTTGGCATTTTTTGGTGATCTGATCGGCAATCTCTATGCGCTGGATGCGGTAACCGGACAGCTGGTCTGGCGCGCCCGCCCGGACGAACATCCGAATACCACGTTAACCGGGACGCCGTCGCTGCACGACGGCGTGTTGTTTGTTCCGGTTTCCTCACTGGAAGTGGTACCCGCGCGGGCGCCGGATTACGAGTGTTGTTCCTTTCGTGGGTCGGTGGTTGCCTACGACGCCCGGACCGGCGTGCAGAAATGGCAAACGTTCACGGTCGCGGAAGCGCCCCGGCCCCAAGATCTGAACGCCGCGGGAACGCAGAACTTCGGCCCGTCGGGTGCGCCGGTATGGAATAGCCCGGCGATCGATGCGCGCCGCGGGCAGCTAACGGTGGGAACGGGTGAGAACTATTCGTCACCGGCGGATGGCGGCAGTGACGCAATCATTGCCATGGACCTCGCAACCGGCGACGTGAACTGGATTTTTCAGGCGACCGCCGGGGATGCGTGGAATACGGCCTGCGGCCCGGGCGACCGGACCAATTGCCCCGCGGAAGACGGGCCCGATTTCGACTTTGGCGCGGGCACGCTGGTGGCTCGCAATGTTAATGGTCGTGACCTGGTGATTGGGGGCCAGAAGTCGGGCGTCGTGCATGCGCTGGATGCGGATACCGGTGAGTTGGTGTGGCAGACGAAGGTTGGCCGCGGCGGCATTCACGCGGGCGTGTACTTCGGCATGGCTGCTCACGGCGAACGGTTGTTCGTGCCGATCAGCGACACCGAAGACGGCCGCAACTATCCGGACCCGGCGCAACCCGGGTTGAATGCGTTGGACCTGCGCACCGGTGAGTTTGCGTGGCGCGTTCCGGCGGACAACGTGTGTCGGGACGATCAGGAATTCTGTCAGCCGGGATACGCTCAGGCGATCTCTGTTACCCCGGAGCTGGTGTTTGCCGGCGGTATCGACGGCTATCTTCGAATCTTCTCGGCGGCAACAGGTGAGGTCGTGTGGGAGCTGGACACGGCGACGGAATTCGACACCGTGGGCGGCGGAACCGCCCGGGGTGGCGCGTTTGCCGGCGGCGCTGCGCCGGTGGCCTATCAGGGCCAGCTCATCGTCAGCTCCGGCTACGGATTTGCTGGCAAAATGCCAGGCAATGCGTTGCTGGTGTTCGAAGTGGCTGCGTCCGAAGAGGGCGGTCGATAACCGCCCGACTTCAGCTTACGACACCGTCGCCGAACATCTGATCGATGCGCTTGCCGTCAAGCTTGAACGACTCGAGTACGCTGCGCGTGTGCTGACCATGCTCGGGGCTCGGCGAACCGGGAGCGAGCGGCTCGCCGCCAAATCGCGGCGGCGCTTTGATGATCCGCATCGAGCCCATCAGCGGATGGTCGATCACCTCTACAGAGCCGTTGGCCTGGAGTTGTTCCTGGGCGAGCACCTCGTCCTTGTCGAGGCAGCGGGAGCACGGCACGTCCGCTTCTTTCATCTTCGCAATCACTTCCTCGGTGGTGTGCTTAACGTACTCGGCGGCCACCAGTGATTTGAACAGGTCGATGTTGGCGACCAGTTTTTCCATGCTGTCGAAGCGTTCGTCCACCAGCAGATGCTCCATGCCCATCGCAATCAGCGAGCGCATCTGCTGGTCTGCGGTGCCTGCCGAGATCGTTACGGCACCGTCCTTGGTAACGGTCAGGTCGTAGAGGATGTCGATCAGCAGGGGTTGCGGCGCGATGTCGTCGTCGAGCAGCGTATGGTTCTGGAAACCATCAGGAAATATGAAGAAGAGGCCTGCATCCAGCATGGCCAAGTCTATGTGCTGGCCTTCGCCGGTTTTTTCACGGGCGTACAGCGCGGCGGTGACAGCCTGGCATGCCGTGTACGCGGTGATTTTGTCGCAGATCAGGGTGCGAAAGAATGCCGGACCTTCCTGGCCCTGGGTCGCAGTGATGCCGCATTGCGCCTGAATCACCGGGTCGTACGCCGGCGCGTCCCGCTTCGGACCCTTGGTGCCGAACCCGGAGATCGCGGTGTAGATCAGGCGCGGGTTCAGCGCGCGGAGCGCGTCGCTGCCCAGCCCCAGCTTGTCCATGACGCCGGGGCGGAAGTTGTGAATCACAATGTCTACGTTCGGCACCATGTCGCGAATCAGCGCCTGGCCGTCGGGCGATTTGATGTCGATGCGAACGGCTTCCTTGCCGCGATTGCAGTTGGCAAACAGCGACGAGATTCCGCCCTTGGTGGCGCCGATGTAGCGCAGCGGATCGCCCGCGTCCAGAGGCTCCACTTTGATTACGCGGGCGCCTTGCTCGCCCATCTGCATCGCCGCGAACGACGCGGTGATCATGGTCGAGAACTCCAAGATGGTAATACCCTCCAAAGGCTTCATTGCGTCTCCTCAGTCGTTGGATGTGGGGCCGGGTTTGGAGCAGATGATGTCTCGCCCTCCGGGCCCTGGCAACTGCATTGCGCCCGTTCCCGGCTGTCGGTGTTTGGCCGCTGGAAGATGCGGGTAGAATGCACCGAACTGTCGCCGAGGCGGATTCTGCTTGGATCGCATTTCCATCACCACACCCGATGATTGGCATCTGCACGTGCGCGATGGCGAGGCACTGGCGGGCGTGCTGCCGTTCAGCGCGCGCCAGTTTCGCCGGGCGATCATAATGCCGAACCTCACGCCGCCGGTAACGACCACCGAGCGGGCGTTGGCGTACCGGGAGCGAATTCTCGGCGCGCTGCCGGCAGGGACGTCGTTCCAACCTCTGATGACCCTGTACCTGACCGACGAAACGGCGGCGCACGAGATCGCGCGCGCCAAGGCGAGCGGGTACGTGTTCGGCGTGAAACTCTACCCGGCGGGCGCCACCACCAACTCGCAATCCGGCGTAACGGACATTGCACGTTGCTATCATGTGATAGCCGCGATGCAGAGCGCAGGGATGCCGTTGCTCGTGCATGGCGAGGTGACCCACGATCACGTCGACATCTTCGATCGCGAAGCAGTGTTCATCCACGAAGTGCTGTCGCCGCTCGTCGCGCGTTTCCCGGAGCTTAAGGTGGTGTTCGAACACATCACTACCGCCGACGCTGTAGACTTTGTGCGCGCCGCGCGGGATAACGTGGCGGCGACGATTACCGCGCATCATTTGCTGTACAACCGCAACCACCTGCTGGTGGGTGGCGTGCGGCCGCACAACTACTGCCTGCCGGTGCTGAAACGGGAGCGCCATCGGCAAGCGTTGGTGGACGCGGCGACGTCGGGCAATCCGAAGTTTTTCCTCGGCACCGACAGCGCGCCGCACAGCCGCTCGGCGAAAGAGAACGCCTGCGGTTGCGCGGGTTCCTTTACTGCGCCCGCGGCTATCGAGCTGTATGCGGAGGCGTTCGATGCGGCTGGCCGGCTCGACCGGCTGGAAGCTTTTGCGAGCCACTTCGGCCCCGACTTCTATGGCCTGCCCCGCAACGAAGGTACGCTCCAACTGGAGCGGCGTGCGTGGCAGGTGCCCGCGAGTGCCCCCTTTCTGGACGAGGAGATCGTTCCGTTCATGGCGGGAGAAACCCTGGCCTGGTCTGTGGTGGCTTCTGGTTGAGCCTCGTGTAGCGGCGATTCGGGGCGGATCGGCGCGCGCGATCCGCCTCGCACCCGGAAATACTCCGGTAAACCTTTCAGGCGGCACCGGCATCCAACCGATATGTCCGTAGCAATGATGGCGCAAACCATGCATCCACCAGCACGTGACTCCGATCATCTCGAGGAGTTGCGGGTGTTGGCGTCGAATGGCGATCAGCGGGCGTTCGAAGACCTGTATCGGGCGACCGTTGGGGCGGTGTACGGATTGTGCTTGAGGATGACGGCCAACGTGGCGCTGGCGGAAGAATGCACCCAGCAGACCTACGTGCAGGCCTGGCAACATCTCGGGGCGTTCCGGGCCGAGAGTGCGATTACGACCTGGCTGCACCGCATCGCCGTGAACGAGGTGCTGGGCAACGGCCGTCGCGAGAGCCGCTATCGCGTTGTTGTCGAGGACTATGGCGTCAGCAACGAGCTGTTGCAGACGCATCCGTCGAGTCCGGACCTCGACATTGAGGAAGCCATAGCTGAGCTGCCCGAACGCCAACGACAGGTGTTTGTGCTGTACGCCGTGTACGGCTACAAGCATGAGGAAACGGCAGCGCTGCTGGACATTGCTGTTGGCACGAGCAAGGCCCACTACCACAAGGCGAGACGCCTGCTGCAATCGAAGTTAGGAGGTGCCGATGAGCAATCCGATTGAGTCGCACGGAGAAGACCCGATTCTAAGCCGGGCGCGGGCACTGCCGCAGGCGATTGAACCGGCCCGTGAGCTCTGGCCGGGAATCGACAGCGCGATGAGGAAACCTGCGACGCAAGGGCGTTGGCTGCGCGCTGTGGCGGCTGCGTTGCTGGTCGGTGTTTCCTCCGCCGTTACGTTTCTGATTACGAGCAGTATCGACCAGCCGGTGGAAGACGTGGTAGTGAGCCAACCGCCGGTCGCGATGTTCGGACCCACGTTCGCGGGTGGTACAGACATCGTGCTCACGAGGGCGCGAATGCTTCGCGCGGTGCAGAATGATCTTGCGGAGCTGTCGCCCGCGACACGCGCCGTGTTGACCACAAACTTGGACAAGATTGAAGCGGCGCGCGCGGAAATCAATGCAGCGTTGCAGAACCATCCGAACAGTGAGTTGTTGCAGCATCTGCTGCTTACGTCGTACACCGACGAGCTTAAGTTGCTCGGGCAAATCGAGGGCATGACCCGCACCGCCAAACAGAGGATCAAGTTATGACTAGGACATTTAACGCCCGCGCAACAGCATGCTGGGCAGCCGCACTGTTGTTCCTGTGTGCGTCGGCGACCGCGAGTGCGGATATTGATCGCACCGAGAAGGCGGCTGCCAATGGCCGGGTTGTGGTTAGCAATCCGTCGGGGGAGATCACGGTAACGGGCGCCGACACGCGAGAGGTTCGGGTGACGGGCCAGCTTGGCGACGGTGCAGAACTGGAGTTGGATGCGCGAGGCGATCACACCACCATCAGCGTGGTCAAATCGGCACACGCGCGTCGGATGGAGTCCACCGTGCTCGAGATCCAGATCCCGCAGGGCTCCGAGCTGAATGTCAACGGGGTTGCGACCGACATTGAGGTGCGAAATGTGTATGGCGTTCAACGCCTGGAAACCGTGTCCGGTGATCTGGCGGCGGACGTATTCGAGCGCGACATCGAGGCGAAGAGCGTGAACGGGGATGTGCGTATCGACGGTCACGGCGCGAAATGTCTGGTGCGCGTTACGTCGGTGAGTGGCGACACGGAGATTCACAACGTGGCGGGCGAGGTCGAATCCAGCGCCGTGAGCGGCGATATCAAAGTACGTGGCGGTGAATTCAATCGCGTACGACTGCAGGCCACCAGTTCAGACATCGATGTGAGTGCCAACCTTGCGGCGGCGGGATGGCTCGAAGCGGAAACGATCAGTGGCGACGTAGAGATCGGGCTTGGGAACGCGGCGGATCTGAACGTCGACATAGAGACGTTCAACGGCGATATCGACAACTGCTTCGACGTTGAAGGCGAACGCAAGAGCGAGTACGGGCCCGGTCGGTTCTTACGTTTCAGTCGTGGCGAGGCGGATCGTTACGTGCGCGTGAAGACGATGAATGGGGACGTGGAGATTTGCGCCGACGGCGGGTAGCGGCTTAGATGCCGATTAAGTCCGCCACGCCGCCATAGAAGTTCGTTCGCACGTTCTCGCTCGCGTGCGCGAGTTGGCGATCACACACGGCCTTAGCGTCGGCGGTGCCCTCCACGTGGGGGTAGTCGCTCGAAAAGCACAGCAGTTCCGGCGCGATTTCGATCGTTGGCGTAAGGGGCTGCGTGGCCACCAACGGCGTTACCCGGACCTGACGGCGCAGGTATTCCGAAGGGGACAGGGGTAGGGTATAGGCAGACCCTGCGAAATCCGGCCGGTACTCGCTGTCGTTCAACGTTCCCCAGTCGCCCCGCCCCACGCCGTGGTCGAGCGCGCCGAGCAGATGCGGCAGCCAGGAGATGCCGACTTCCTCAACAATTACGGTGAGTTTCGGGTGTCGTTCGAACACGCCGTCGAATGCGAGCGCGCCGAGGAGCAGCTGCGGGGCCGTCTGCGGGTGCACCACCATGTTCAGAAAACTGTAGGTCATTAGATCGTTGGCGCCGTTGTTCGCCCAGCCGGCGTTGATGCGTTCGCGCGAGAAGCCGACGTGGGCAATCGCGGCCATGCCGAGGTCTTCGGCCGCGGACCAGAGCGGTTCGAAATCCGGGTGCGTGAGTGATTTGGCGAGCGCAGGCTGACCGCCGGTTGCAAACCGGGGATTGCCGACAGGGGATTCGGGAATCGCAAACGCTCGGCTGCCGCGCTCGCGCATGCGTGTCATCTCGTTGATGGACCACTCAAGATCGGACAGGTCAACCTGCGTAACGGGGATCAGGCGATTGCTGTGGCCGTGTACCTGATCCGAGGCCCACTGGTTCCAGCACTGCCGGATCTTCGGCATCAGATCGAAGCGACGGGCGCGTGATGCCTGCACGAATGCACCCACCAGAAATGTCGGGTTCAGAAACTGCACGTCGATACCGCGTTCGTCGCAGAACGCGAGCCGCGCATCGGCACCGCAGAACGGGTCACCGTCCGTTGCCGACTGAGCCTCGGGTTGGCGCGTGTCTGTCATTTCCAGATGGTGCACGAAGCCGGGCAGCACCGTGTCGTAATCGCCCGTGGGTTGTTGCGTTTCCGGGAGCGCGCTGAGCTTTGGGTTAGAGATGCCGAACACGGTGTTTGCCACGTCCATGAATCGCAGCGGCGGGCCCAGGGCTTCCGCCAACGCGGGTTGGGTCTGTTCGACCCAGTCGAGTGGTTCGTGAAGGTGGGCGTCTACGTCGATCACGCGCATTGCAAGCGCCTCCTCTGGTAACGAATCCGGTGACGTACTACTTGCGCAAATCGGCCAGCTTGTAGTTGTCCCAGGTTACCTGCTTCTCCGGTGTGAAAACGATCCAGCGGCGGTCTTTGCCGCCCGCCGTTGCCGCGTTTGGGGGTGGGTCGTCTACGGCCGGCTGTCCGTGGCCGCCATTGTATTTGCTGCCCATCTGCGCGCGGGCGGCATGCAAGCCGGGTTCGGCCTGTTCTGCGGCCGCGTCTTCGAGTACGCGCGCGGTTCCCTGAAGCATGATGGCCTGCAGCTCCGGGAACTTCTCGTTGCGATCCACAATCACGGTGCAACTCGGGTTGCGGCGCAGGTTCGCCACTTTCTGCCCGCGACCGAAGATATAGACGTTGCCGTCGGCCCAGCCGAACCACATGGGCGTGATGTTGATGCGCGCTCCCGGGCCAATCGTACCGATCCGGCAGTTCCAGCTCGTGGTCATCATCTCGTCAATCTGCGCATCGGACAGAGCGAGTTTTGGGGAGATGGGCATGCGTTGGAATCCTGGTCAGTCGTCCAGCGGCGGCTTTTTGATCAGATTGCGCACCGCTTTCGCGCCTTCCGGCTCTACTGCGAGTCCGTGCACTACGCTGTTGTTGGCGTGCGACAGCTGCTGCAGCGTCATCGCGGCGCGTAACGAGTCGTACAAACCCTGCGCATTCTGCATGTGATTCACGGATTCCTTCGCGGTTTTCAGACCCATCATGGGTTGCTCGGCAATTTCCTTCGCCAGTTCCAGCGTTGCGTCGGCCAGTTCGTCATCCGGTACCACCCGGTTCACCATCCCGATGTCCTTTGCAGTCTTCGCGGTGATGGCGCGGCCGGTGAACAGCATCTCTTTGGCTTTACGGATGCCGAATTCCCACGGGTGGCCGAAGTATTCGACACCGTTAACGCCGAAGGCCACCACGGGATCCTGAAACGTTGCGGTTTCCGACGCTACCACCAGGTCGAATGGCCACACGAGCATGAGTCCGCCGGCAATCACTTTGCCTTGCACCTGGGCGATCGTGGGCTTGGGAATATTCCTCCAGCGCCAGCACAATCCGAAAAACACTTCCTCTTCGAACGCCCAGTGCCCCTCGGGACCGGGTTGGGAGAAGCCGAGTGACGTGCCGATGGCGACGTCTCTCAACGAGTAATCTTCTTTGCCGCCCATCGGCCCGTGACCGGAGGAGAAATGCTTGCCCTCGGCCGCCACGATGATTACGCGCACGGCGTTGTCTGCAGCAGCTTTGTCGAGAGCTTCGTTCAACCCGTAGAGCAGCTTAAGATTCTGTGCGTTGGCCTTGTCCGCACGGTTGAGGACGATTCGAACCACGCCATCGCTCGGCTTTTCGTACAAAACTGCGCCGATTTCCAGGGATTCGGCTTCACTCATCTGGTTCCCCCTCGTTGAGCCGCTTCGTTGTTGGTGAATCCTTCGAGCGTAGCAGCGCGCGACGGAGAAGGGTAGGTCCTCCCTGAGCGCCTGCCGGACTATCAGCCGAGCTACAGATGACAAACGCGTGGTCTGCAGTAGACTGGCTGCCGAGGGCGGGAACGCAGGTGTGAATGGAGGGGGACACATGACCAGCTTGCAAGGTGAGGTAGCCGTTGTAACCGGAGGTGCGGTAGGCATTGGTCGGGGAATTGCGGTAGCGCTCGCGCGCGCGGGTGCCGACGTAGCGAGCCTCGACATCGATGCCGTCGGCAACGCGGAAACGGCGCGGCTGATCCAGGAAGCCGGCGGCACCGGAATTGCAATCGATTGCGACGTGGCCGATCGCGGTCAGGTGCGTCGCGCAATCGGCGAGGTGCTAAGTCAACTCGGCAGAATCGATCTACTGGTGAACAACGCGGCGATCTACATCGATACGTCGCTTACGACCGGCACGTACGACTCGCAGACCCGCGAGTATGAGCGGTCCATCAGCATCTGCGCGCTCGGCAGCTACTTCTGTGCCAGGGCAGCGGTGCCCGCCATGCGGCAGGCCGGTGGCGGCAACATCATCAACGTCATTACCGAGCACATTAAAGAGGGGCATCTGATGACGGGCCCGGGCGCGAGCGGCTACGACGGGGCGAAGTGGGTCATGTGGCGCCAGACGGAATCCTGGGCCGTGGAGTTGGCGGAATACAACATCCGCGTGAACGGACTGTGCATGGGTGCGACGGATACCCCGATGCTGCGGGCGGTGTCCGTACCGATCGCTGAAGCGGCGATGAAGGTGGAGGATATCGGGCAGGCTGTGTTGAATGTGCTGGCTCATGGAAAGGACGGGCCAACGGGCGAATCCTATCTATTTGGCACTACCGGTACACCACGGGAGCAGAGCCTGAAGGAGATTGCGGCGCTCGCCCCCGAGGGTTCGGGTTGATGGGGCTCGGCGAAGGCCGGGCGTTGTGACTCGGCAGCGATCCACGCCGGAGGTGGTCATTGTGACCGGCGCCGGGAGCGGAATCGGTCGCGCCACGGCGCTTGCATTTGCAGACGAGGGCTACGCGGTGGTGGCGAGCGGGCGTCGATTGTCGAAGCTCGAAGAAACGCGGGAACGGGCGGCTGGCATGCGCGGCGGCATTATTCCGGTGGCCGGGGACGTCGGATTGTCCGATACCGCAACTGCCCTGGTGGAGGCCGCCAACGACCACGGCGATCTTGTGGGGTTAGTGAACAATGCCGGCGTGGGCTGGAGCTACGGCGAGCAGAACCCCGGCTCGATGGCGGCGGTTAAAGACACTACGTACGAGCAATGGCGGGAAGTGCAGCGCATCAATCTCGACTCCGTTTTCCTGCTATGTCACGCGGTGCTGCCGCACTTCGTTTCGCGTGGTTCGGGCAGTATTGTGAATGTCGCCAGCGGCGGCGGACTGGTGGGCATGGCGGATGCGCACAGTTACGCCAGCGCAAAGGCAGGCGTGATTAACCTCACGCGTTCGCTCGCCAGAACCTACGGACCGAACGGGGTTCGCTCCAACGTCATCGCACCCGGATTCGTCGACACGGACATGGTGGAACCGGTGCTTTCGTCCGACGAGAACCCGTTCGCGGACGACGCCATGAAGTATCAGGTGTCGCCGCTAGGGCGGCCGGGCAGGCCGGAAGAGGTGGCCGCCGCGATCTACTTCATGACGGTGTCAGCGACCTACTGCAATGGGTCGGTGCTGACGATCGACGGCGGCAGTCTCGCCTGAGCGGCAAACTCGGTCGGTCAACCGGACGATGCGTCCGCCGCTGCCTCCCAGACTGCGCGCCCGTAGTTCTCGGCCGATTCCTCCCATACCAGCGACACGTGCGTGACGCCCGAGTTGATATCACGTTGAAAGCGCTGAATGGGATTGGTGAGATAGGTGGACGTAGCGCCCGCCATCAGTGTGAGTTTGTTCGCGACGCGGCCGATCAGTCTCGACACGTAGGCGGCATCCCGCTGCGACGTGAGTCCTTCGAGAGGCGACGGTGCGCCACCGGCTTCGCCCCAGCGCGTGAGTTCCGCCAGGCGGTGCCGCATGATCAGCTCCGCTGCGTGAATGTCGGTAAGCACCTCGGCGAGTTTCATCTGGTTGGCCACGCGCTCCACCTGTAGTTGACCGGTGAAGAGTGCCCGCTTGCCAATAAGCGTCTTCTGAACCGCATTTGCCATGCCGGTGGCCATACCGACCAGCGCGGCCGGGATGCCCCATACCGCAGGCCACGAAAACGGCAGGCGGGCGAGAGGCGTGCCGTGCGCGAGGCCGCCGGGTGTGGTGCCGAACGCAAGGTCCTGGATGCCAACGCAGCGATGGGACGGTACAAATACGTCGTCCAGAATCAGATCCTTGCTGCCGGTGCCGCACAGTCCCGCAACGAACCAGTCGTCTTCAATCGTGAGGTCACTCCGCGGTACCAGCATCCAGTCCAGGCACGTCGGGCTAGGTTTCAGAATAATGAACCAACTGGCGAAGTCGCAGCCGCTCGAGAACTTCCAGCGTCCGGAAAGCCGGTACCCGCCGTCTACGGTTTCCAGGTTGCTGTACGGCGCGAACGACGCGGTTGAACACAGTTGGTCCGGGCCATCTGCCCAGTATTCCTCCTGCGCTTCCATCGGAAACAAACCCATCTGCCAGTTGTGAATGATGAAGAGGTTGGCAATCCAGCCGCTCGACCCGCAGCCGGTTGCAAGCGTACGGATGCACTCAGCGGCGGTGTCTACGCCGAGTCCGTAGCCACCGAATCGCGTGGGTTGCAGAATTTTGTGGAAACCTGCTTCCCGGAACGCCTGCACCGTTTCATCGGATAGCCTGCGATCGGCCTCGGCCTGGGCTGACCGTTCCTGCAGTTGAGGTACGAGCGCTTCCGCGCGCCTCACCAGTTCGTCGCCGGTGGGTATGTCCGTATTCGTCGACCTTTCTTCGAGTTCGTTGTGTGCGCCCATGGCGTGCTCCCGTTGTGTTCAATAGGGTCCCGATTAACTCGGCTGCTTGGACCCGACCGCGTTCACGCCCACAGCGTCGAGCGTTGCCTGACCCATCTTGCGGCCGTCGAAGCCGATGGTTTTTGTCGGTTCGAACTGAATGACTCGACGTTGCGGCGTGTTGTTCAGCTCCACGAACACACGTTGCGCCTCGTCGTTGTTGGGTCGTAGCCGCTTGGCGAGCGCGGGCAGAAACCAGTCCACCGTCGCTTGATCGTTGTGCACGGTGCACAGGCCCTTGTACGTGAGGCTCAGGCCCGTCGGCAGTTTGCTGCCTTTGCTGGTAATCGAGATCGAAGCCCGCGCATCACGCTGCACGGCCTGCACGCGAACCCGCAGCGACGATACGCTCAGCCAGAAGCATGCGTCTTTGAAAACGTACGACATGATCACGCCGACCGGCCAGCCCTCGCGGGTGCTCCACATGAAGGTGCATTCGTTCTGCGCTGCGATCAGCGCTTGAATGTCGGGGTCGTCGAGCGTGTAGGAACTTACGTCGTCGTAGTTGAATTGCTCCCCCATCGTGCGTACGCGCCCCCGCCGTTTAAGACCTTAAAGAACATCTTACGCATTCTGCAGCGCGTGCTGCACCTGGTGATTCCACGTGGGCGAGATCGCGTGGGTGTGGGAAACGCAGTTTCGATTGTTGGTGATCGAGACCCGTTATGGATCTAAAATTTATTTATTTCAATTACTTATGGAACATATCGAGACGCTGATTGATGGGGCTTCTTATGCATCAATCGTGCGCTCGCGGCCCTTGTCGACGCACTCGTCGAGGGATCTGCAATCGCACGCGATCAGCTCCTTGAGGTTCGCCTCGACCTGTTCGAGCGCCTGGATCCTTGCGCGAATTTCCCTGCGTTTTGCGTCCGCGATCGCGAGCCAGTCAGCGCGACCGGATGCGTCGGCGTCGTAGAGTTCGAGCAGTTGTTTGATTTCGCTGATCGTAAAGCCCGCTGATTGGGCTAGCTTGATGAATTCGATCTGGCGCAGGGCGCGTTCATCGAATACGCGCCGTCCAGACGTCTTGGGCTGCGGACCGATCAGGCCGACCTTTTCGTAGTAGCGAATGGTGGAGGCGGGAACCCCGACCTTGGCGGCGGCGTCACCGATCTTCATTACGTGCGGCGCTGGCCGTAGGGCGTGATGCCAGATGATGTTCCGCAGCGGCCGCGAACATGTCCACGGACTTTGCGGCGTCCGGCGGTCCGCTAATCTGCAGGCGCAGCATCGGGACGCCGTTGGTAGTTGTGCGTTCTATCGAAAAGTTGAGGAAGCCGCAGCACTGGCGTTCCAGGTCCACGAACTCGGACAGTTGATTCTCGAGGCTGGCGCAGTCGGCGAAGGTGAGGTTCACGCCGTCGGCATTGCGGTGCATGCTGTGGAGCTTGGGAAGGAGCGTGCGTCGCGCGAGTGCACGCCGTTCACGAAACGCGTCGTCATTGAGTGAGCACGCAAGCGCCTGGCCGGCGTCGAGTCGGGTCATAATGGATAAACCCCTGTTGTGTTTTTCCCAGCCTGCCACTTGAACCAAGGTTTAAGTCAAGCGCGCACACGCGTGAGGTTGCGGTGGTGGCGGGCTACTGCGCGGGGATCAGTTTTTCCTGCTCGTTCGCAATGCTGGTTACCAACTCGTTTTCGGGTTCAACCCACGCGCCGCGTCCTTTGTGGGTGACCAGGATGCGCTTGCCGTTTGCGTTCCAGTCGCGAAGCTTGTCCCGCAACGCCGCGAGATAATCTGTGTAGGCACAGGCCGTGTTGGCCCAGGGGTCGACGACCCATCGAACCTCGTCGGCCGTGCCGAGCACGAGGTATTCGTGGCCGAATTTACTGTCCTCCTTGAAGAAGCCGAGTATCCCGCCCCGGCTTGTATAACCGCGATAGCCTATGAAGCACTTGTCGGGTGGTACGTGGTAGGCCTCGATGGCGATGTGCAACGCAACGCGCGACATCTCGCCGCAGTTCCCGGCTCGGGAACCCGCGTCGACGGCGGCGAGAATCTTGCCCTGGTCTACGGGCGTTTTGCCTTTTAGGTCGGCGCGGCGGTCGGCAAATCCGGCAGCCGAGATACCCCGGTTTTCGTTTCTGCGACTTTTCTGATCGGTACTGTTGTCGAGCTGCCATCCGCCGTCGCCGCGTGCGAAGTAGGCTTTGTTGCTCGACTTTACGTCCCCCTTGTAGAACGCGCGGGCGTCTGCAAGAACGGCGGGTGCAATCTGATCGTAGGGCATGACCTTTCTTAGATGGTTCGAAAACGTCGCTACAGTGTACCCGTTGGCGCCGACTGCAACGCGTTCGCCCGCGCCGTTTCCGTTCGTGCCTCGGCCGTCTTTCCGAGGCGGGTCAGAACCTGGGCCAGGTTCCGGTGTGCGGCAGCGCTCGGCTGTTGGCGGATCAGCCGACGATAGGTATCGGCCGCTTGATCGAGCTTCTGCTGCTGCACGAGAACGTCCGCAAGTAATTGGTAGACGGCCGCGTTCTTGGGGTTGGCCTCGATGGCGTTGTTCAGCTGTACGGTCGCTTCCTCCAGTTCACCCAGTTGAGCGAGCGTCGCGCCAAGGTTGTAACGCGCCGAGGCAGCGGTTGGGTCCAGGGCTATAGCTGCCCGGTACTGGTCTGCCGCATCTTCGAGCATACCCTGCCGGGCCAGCACTACACCCAGGTCGTTGAATATCGCGGGTTGCGGTTCGATCGCCAGCGACTCACGGTAGTGGGCTTCCGCCAGCTCCAGTTCGCCGATGTCGATCGATGCCAGTGCCAGATTGTTGTGTGCCTTACTGTGTTGCGGGTCGATTGCGAGCGCTTTCTGAAGCACCGGCACGGCCTTCGCGCTTTCGCCCTTCTGAAAGAGGGCAAAGCCCATCGAGTTCAACAGTTCCACGTTGTCCGGTTCGATCGCCAACCCGCGTTCGTAGATGCGCACCGCGCCTGGGTAGTTGCCGGTACGTTCGTTGGCCATACCGGCACGCAGAAACGAGTACGCGTCCAGGAACTGTTCTTTGATCTGGGCGATCGAGTCGGC
Source organism: Candidatus Azotimanducaceae bacterium (assembly GCA_965216695.1). Lineage (GTDB taxonomy): Bacteria > Pseudomonadota > Gammaproteobacteria > Pseudomonadales > Azotimanducaceae. The sequence goes on from OZ244212.1 coordinate 4,068,441, forward strand.
CGGAATGGGGACGAACTCCGGGATGTTGGCGGCGCGGTCCGTGTCGGTAAAGTGGTCGAGCAGTACCGGCGGTGTGGAACGTCCGTTGTCGTCGATGTGGGTCAGAAAGAGTTGCGTGTACGGCGTGAACGCCTTCGACGAAAACACCAGCCACTTGCCGTTGGACGACCAGCTGTGCCACGAATTCATCAGCGGCGTGTTCGCGCGCAAGCGCCGGGCTTCGCCCCCTTCCGCGGGAATGATGTACAGCTCGCTGTCGGGCATCAGCAGCATGTAGTTTTCCGCTTTACAGAAAACGATCCACTTGCCGTCGGGTGAGAACTTGGCGAAGAAGTTGCTCATACCGTTGTGAGATGCGCCCGCAATTGGCACCGCTTCGCCGCCGCGACCTTCATTGAACGGTACGCGGTAGAGGTCGTACTTGAACGGATGGTTGTCTTCGACGAATTCGGGCACATCCTTCTCGTCGAGCAGAATGCTGGTGGCATCCTCGATCGACGGTTTGCGGTAAACCTTGCTGCGCGCGAAGACGATGGATTGGCCGTCGGGACTCCACGTGGGGTTACTTTGCACGTAGTCCGGATCGTCGGCGCCGGGTAACGGCGCGTACGTTCCGGTTACCGTGTCATACACCACCAGAATGCCTTTGATGGGAAAGAACAACTGGGAGAAGGCGATGTCGGGTGTCGCCACGAACACGGCCCGATCCTTGACGGTACTGATCACATACCGACCGTCGGGTGATACCTGTGAGAGAAGCCCGAACGTCGCTTCGCCGTCGTCGCGCTTGTAGTCGCTCCAGGTGATGATCTTCTCGTCGTCCATCACCATGTTCTGAGAAACCGGCAGCACGGCGTAGCCGCCTTTGTCGTTGCCGTAATCCACGTCGAGGCCGAGCGTGCTGCCGTCGTCTGCGAACGAATGGCAGTTGCCGCACACAGGCAGATTCTCCAGCACGATACGGGGGCGTTGTTCGGAGTCGATCGAACCGAAGCGCCAGCGGATCTTCGATGGATCCTGAACCGCGTCGATGAACGGTAGCGGCACTTCCCTATAGAAGATGGAATCGGTAACGGGGTCTGTTGCCGTGCGGATGCGAACGCTTGCGGCAGAGCGCGCTGCGCTCGCGTCGTTTAGGCCGACGAACGCCACCTCGGCCGGACGATCCATCGTCTGCTGCTTCAGTCGCTTCCAATACTCCGCCGTGGGGCGCCACCGCGGTTCGTCCGACGTAAAGCGCTCGAATTGGTCGGCGCCGTCGAGCCGCACCAGCACCTGCCACTGCGCCACATCTTCGGTGGCGTCCGTCCACACGAACGTCGGCGCGACGATGTCGGGAGGAAACAGGGTGTCGTCCAGCGGGTACCGGATCGTGAGTTCGCCAGAGGCTGTGCTTGGAAACGTCACCGGCGGTGGCCCGCCGCAGCCGAGCAATAGACCGGCAAGAAGGATAGTCACGGCGGCGCGCTGCCGGGCGGCGGGCAGGCGTGGACACGGACGCGATTTCACTTCTCGGCGCTTGCCGGGTTGACAGCCATAGGCAACAAACGTTACAAACTTCATGAGGGGTACGTTAGCACTTCACGCGGGTGGCTGACGAATCGCTATGATCCCAACGACCACTCGATTCTGGAGCTTCCAGCTGATGATGTACAAGCGCTTGATCTGCGGCGTCGCTGCCGTCGCCCTGATGAGCCTCACAACGGCCGTCAGTGCCGCGGTGCATACGGTAATGGCCGGGCAATCCATACAGGCCGCGATCGACAACGCCGAACCGGGAGATACCATTCTGGTAGAACCCGGCACCTACCAGTCGGACCCGAACAGCTTGTACGGCCTGCACATCACCACGGACAACCTGCGCCTGATTGGCAAAGTCCGAGGAAAAGGCGAGGAAGGCAAGGTACGCATCCTTGCGAACGGCGATCAGGAGACCGGCATCTACGCGGCGCCTCCGGGATGCAATTATCGAGACAGCGCATGTCCCGGCGAGCTGCAGGGCTTTTACCTGCGTGGTTTCACCGTGGAAGGTTTTCCGGTGAATGGAATTCAGACGCGCTGGGTCAACGGGTTTAAGTTTGTCCGCAACGAGTCGGTGAACAACCTGAACAACGGCATCTATCCGACGCTGTCCGCCAACGGTCTGGTGCGCGACAACGTGTCGTACGGATCGCTCGACACCGCGATGTGGGTTGCGGGGTCGGAGAATGTGCGTGTGATGGGCAATGAGGTATTCGGCAGTCCGATAGGGCTTGAGATTACCGTATCCAACCAGGTGCACGTAAGCCACAACGACATTCACGACAACACGGTCGGTGTGGGTCTGTTTCACCCCAACGCAGCCGGCAACCCGCAATTGCCGGTTATGACCGACTGGGTGATCGAGAACAACCGGATCTACAACAACAATCTGCCAAACCCGGCACCGCCAGCCAGTTTTCAGGCGGGTTTGCCGCTCGGCGGTGGCATTCTGCTGTTGGGCGTGAGTGATCACGTGATCGGCGAGAACGACATACGCGACAACGACTTCTATGGCATCGGCGTGCTCGGTTGGTGCACGGCGTTATCGTTCGACCCAACGCGCAATTGCGTGGTTTCACCGCCGCAAGCGGATCCGTCCGCCAACAACAACCTGTTCCATGAGAACGTGCTCACAAACAACGGCACCAATCCGCCGCCGCACCCGTTGGCACCCATTGCGTCGGATATTCTCTACCTGCAGACGCCGCCGTTTGAACCCGGCACCGGCAATTGCTTTAGGGACAATGTCTTTACCACCTTTTTCAGCAGCGAACCGGACGGCCAACTGCCGACGGCCGGTTGCTGATAACCGCTCTCGCCTCACGGTCGTTCATCTCGGCCGTGGCGCCGCGGCTTCTGCGCCATGACCGACGAGACCCTCGCCGAACATCACGAGATGTCCGGGTGTGCGCTGGTGCTTCGCCGCGTCGTGGGTCCACACGCGCGCGAACTGTTTATTCACGGTAAGTCACTCGACCCGAGTGGCGCGGACACGAGCGGGATCTCCGATTCCATCTACTCCGCATTGGGTCAGGTGCTCCGGGACAACGGCGCGGATTTCAACGCGGTTGTAGCCGAGTGGCTTTTCCTGGCACACGAGGATCAGGCGGCGGTAATCCGGACGGCACGCGAGCGTGTGCTCCGGGCGCACGGTGTACGGGATCCACGGTGCGCAACCACAGACATCGTGCAGCCGCCGCTGGCACCGGGAGAGGGTTTTGAAGTGATGCTGCACGTGGTTGTGCCGCATGAACAACCGACCGTCCAGTCGATTGCCGCGCGTGCCGAATGCAGCTGGGATGCGTGCGCCCGTCGCGCGGCGTCGGTGGTTCAGGTAGGGGGTGAGCGTCGGCTGTACGCTGGCGGAATACACGGCCGCGGTAACAGCGCGTTCGATCAGACACACGCCATGTTCGTCGAAGCCGAGAACCTGCTCGCGGCGGCGGGCATGCAGTTCAGCGACGTCGTGCGTACGTGGATTCACTTTCGGGAGATGGAGCGCGACTACGACGCGTTCAACCGCGGCCGACGCGCTTTCTTCGACGAGCGTCGTGTGGACCCGATACCGGCCAGCACGGGGATAGGCGGTGGCCCCGTTGCCGCACACGACCTGGAACTCGGCATTGTTGCGGTTCAATCGCAGCCAGCGCCCGAGCGTGTGGCCATGACCTCTCCGACACTCAACGAAGCGCCCGAATACGGAGCCGACTTTGTGCGCGGTCTGCGTGTGGCGCAGTCGAACGCGGTTGCGCTCTATGTATCGGGTACTGCGAGCGTCGATGAAAGTGGCGCAACCGCGCACGTGGATGACTTCGATGGGCAAGCGGAACGCATGCTGGTGAACATCGGCGCGCTGCTGGAACGACAGGGGGCAAGCTACCGGGACATCGTCTCCGCGATCACCTACGTGAAGCGACCCGAAGATGCCGGAACGCTCCGCGAAACGTTCCACACGGCAGGCTTTGTCGACTTTCCACACGTGGTGGTTGCGGCCGAAATCTGCCGACCGAATCTCCTGGTGGAGTCCGAGGTCTTTGCCGCGTTACCGGTGTCGAACGAAACGTCACGCTGATGCGGCGACGTTGATCCCGGCCTAAGAACCGTCACGCCAGATCCACCACCGCACCGACGTGACGGTGGTCGGTACCGCAGCAACCGCCAATCACGCGCAGCCCGGGCAGCGTCTTGCGCAGCGACCGGTGCAGCACGCCGAACTCTTCCGGATCGCCGTCGTCGAGCGTCTCGCTTTCGTCCAGTTCTGCATGGCTCATTCGGGATGCATTGGCGCGCACCCCGCCGATGCGCGACAACCAGGTGGCGTCCGTGGGCAGATGAAAGTGATCCGGGTGTGCGCAGTTGATCATGTAGTACGCGGGTGCTCTGACTGCCTCTGCATCCACTTGCTGAATGGCGTCGGCCAGCGTGGTGGCAATCGGAAGGCGCCCGTCGGTTTCCACCGTGAACGCAACCGCCACCGGCAGATCGACGTCAGCGGCAGCGTTGCAGATACCGATCGCTTCTTCCGGGTAAGTCATCGTAATGGCGGTCAGCATATCGACGCCGGCGGCCTTGAATGAGCGCGCCTGCACGCCGTGGTAGCTCGAGGCCTGCGCAACGGTCATCCGGTCGGCGGGTTGGTAACCGTCGCTCTCGGGACCGATACAGCCGCTTACGAGCATCGGCGACCGGTCGGTCTGAAACTCGGCCCTTAACCCCTGCATGAGTTCCACTGCCTGAGTATTCAGTTGATGCAGTTGTGCGTCTGAATAGCCGAGGAGCCGCGCCCACTTGGGGCTGGCCCGCCATGTGGGCGTTTCCAGCACGAAGCCGGTGCCGGAGGCGAGCGCAATGCGGATGTAGGTCTCGTAGTAGGCACGCAGCGCTGCGGTGCCTTCGACGGTTTCCAGCAGCGGAAACGCGGCGAATTCGGTCAGGTCGAAACCGTTGTGGAATATGAGTGTCGTTTCGATACCACCGTCGGTGAGGTACAACGGCGTATCGTTGTTGAACGGTGCATTCAGCATGACTGGTACTCCTGAGTCAGGCGGCGGGTGCGGACTTCTGCCCACATGCCCGCGATGTGGTGCGTGAGAAATGTGGCCGCGGCGGCGCCGAGGTAGGGCGCCGCGGCGGTGAGAATCGCTATCGTGTCTTCGAACATGGATCGTCTCCCGATCGATCGAAAGGTCAGGTTCCCACCAGCGCGGAGCGCTTGGCGGCGTGGCTCGTCTGGTTCAGATAGCCGTGGAGGTGTGACGCCACCGCATGGCAATCGCGTTCTGCGCCCGCAATGAACGTGGACGCCCGCGTACGCAGCATTGGCAAGCCCACCGCATACACACCCGGTGCATGCAGCACGCCTTCGTGGTGTTGCAGGCGGCCTTTGCGATCGAGCACATCCAAGGTCAACCAGCGGTAGTCGGGCTTGTAGCCCGTGGCCCACAGTACTGCGGTGATGCCGCCCGGGCCGAACGGTGCCTGCAACCGTGGTTTGGGAAGTACCGTGGGAGGCACGTCCAGGTCCGCCGGGGACAGCGTGACCCTGGGCATCTCGTTGAATCGTTCCAGCAGCCGGCGCATCTTCAGATCGGCGGACTTGCATAGATTCGGCAGATTGCCCGAGAACTGGGCTTGGCCTCCGCTGACGCCGACGAAACGCCCGACGATCTCAGCGCCACACGCGTGTAGCCGGTTCAGGTTGAGGTCCGCTCCCGGTTTGCCCACCAACTGAGGGGAGGGCAGCCGACGTGCGCGCTGAATGTCGTCTACGTCTTGCGTCGTTTCCCAGAAGACGCCGCTGTGCATCAGCCACCAGTACAGATCCCGGCCCGCGATGCTGCGCGGTACGCGCACGTGTTCGCCAACGCTCAGCACCACGTCCCGGCCCGCTTCACACAGTTCGTGGGCGAGTTGGAGTCCCGTGGCGGAACCACCCACCACCATGACTCGACCCGGGGCGAGGTCGTCCGGACGCCGATAGTCGCGCACCGTCAACTGCTGCACGCCTTCCGGCAACACGTCCGCCACCGCCGGAACGGCTGGTACCGCGAATGCGCCGGTGGCGATCACCAACGCGCGGCACCGCCATTCGCCCTGGGTGGTCCACACCCGGTAGCCGTCGCCGCAGGCCCGCACCGCGTGCACCGGGCTGAAACGTTTGACCGGGGCGCGCTCAAGCGCCGCGTACCGGGCGAGATACTCAGCGAGCACGTCCTTGTGCATGTACGCATCCGGTGCGTCGCCGTCGTACTTCCGTCCCGGCAGGTTCAGCGTCCAGTTGGGCGTCAGCAGTGTGAGCGAATCCCATCGCTCGTTACGCCAGCGTTCGCCGACGTCCCCTGCCTCGAGAACCACGTGCTCTACACCCCGTGTGGTGAGTTCGTGGCTCATGGCCAGACCGGCGTGGCCGGCGCCCACAACAATGGTGTCGATGCGGCGAGGTGATCGGCACATCGCGGGCAATCGCAGGTGTCGGAAATCGGCTGGCATGATCGTCCTCCGTTGCGTAGCGCTGCTAGCGCACCTGGACCGTTACCTGGGTCGGGTTGGTGAGAATGTCGAACACCGCCGAGCGCTTCTGGGACTGCGCTACGAGGGCTTCGATCTCATCGGGCGTCGCATCCGCGTCGATGTCGAACGTTACGGTGATGTCGTCAAAACCGTTGCGCACGTCAGCGTCGATTCCCAGGATCCCCTGGATATCCATCGAGCCCGCGAGCGTTGCGGTAACCCGGTTCAATTGAATGTCGCGGTTCTGGGCAACGCTGGCTACGCCGGCGGTCAGGCACCCGGCCAAGCCGACCAGAATGAGCTCCACCGGCGTTGCTCCCTTGTCTTCGGCCGCGAAGATTTCCGGATGGTCGGTGTCGAAGCTGAACTCGGTGTGGTGGCTCTGCTCGTCCCCCAGACCGTGAAACCCCTGAACGGTCGATGTGGTGTGGGTGCCGTTGACCCAACGGCTTGCCGCACGCCACGAGAACTGTGCCGCCTGTGGCATCTCTGTGAGTGCTTCCCTGGCTTCCAGCAGTGCCGCGACGTTCACGCCGTTGTCGGTTGTGGTGTTCTCGGCTGTATTGCTTTTCACGGTCAGTTTCCTCCTGATCGGTATGTTGGCTGTCATGCCGTCCCGCGATGGGCCGGCGAGTGAAGCCAGATTAGAGTGGGTGCCCAACGGCTGCTTGAGGAACGGTTGAACATGTCATGAAGATTTCTTGAAGGCGTCCTCATGAAATCCTCATCGGGTCCACAAGCGTTTCAACACTGGAGTCTCTACATTGCCTGTCTACCGCATGACGGAGACGGCGAGATGGCGCGATTCGACAACATTCTGGACACCATTGGACGAACGCCGCTGGTTCGGCTGAACCGGTTGGCACCAGCACACGTGAATCTGTACGTGAAGGTTGAAGCGTTCAATCCGATGGGTTCGGTCAAAGACCGGATGGCCCGCGCGATTATCGAAGACGCCGAACGCAGCGGGGCACTGATCCCCGGCCAGACCGTGATTGAAGCCACGAGTGGCAACACGGGTATCGGGCTCGCGATGGTGTGCGCGCAGAAGGGTTACCCGCTGGTGGTGACCATGGCGGAGAACTTCAGTGTTGAGCGACGCAAGATGTTGCGGTTCCTGGGCGCAAAAGTGGTGCTCACGCCGGCGTCGGAGAAAGGCACCGGAATGGTGAAGAAAGCGGAGGAACTGGCCGCGGCGCACGGGTACTTCCTGTGCCGGCAGTTCGACAATCCTGCGAACGCCCGTGTACACACGCAGACCACGGTGCCCGAGATTCTGGACGATCTGAACGGCGACCCGCTGTACGCGTTCGTAACCGGATTTGGTACGGGCGGTACGTTGAACGGGGTCGCGAGGGGACTGCAGCAGCATTCCCCGGCAACCAAGGTGGTTGCTGCCGAGCCGGACAACGCTCAGGTGTTGGGCAGCGGTGTTCGGCAACCGCGCGACGCAGAAGGCAATCCGAGCGCCAGCCACCCGAATTTCAAGCCACATCTGATGCAGGGCTGGAGTCCGGATTTTATTTCTACGCTCACGGAAAGTGCGGTCGGCGACGGTCTGATCGACCGCATCGAGCCCGTTGCAGGCGACAACGCGATGCGAACGGCGCGACGGCTCGCGCAGGAGGAGGGTATTTTCGCCGGCACCTCGAGCGGTGCGACGCTGGCAGCCGCGCTGCAGGTTGCCGAGACCGCGCCAGCGGGTGCCAACATTGTCTGCATGCTGCCGGATACCGGTGAACGCTACCTCTCCACGCCGCTCTTTGCAGACATTGCCGAAGAGATGAACGCTGAAGAACTGGCGTTGTCCCGCTCCACGTCGGGTTACCGATTTGATGGCGGCAGCGTTGCGCTGCCAGCCCAGCCCGCGCGAGCTCCCGCGCTCGACCCGGCCGCCGAAGCCTTCGTAGAGACCATTACCAGGGACCAATCGATCGTGATGTTTGCGTTGGAGTGGTGCGAGTTCTGCTGGTCGGCGCGGCACCTGTTCGCGGCCCTGGGTGTGGACTACGAATCGGTGGATCTGGACTCGGTTTCCTACCAGGAAGGCGATCGCGGCAACCACATTCGCGCGGTGCTTGCCGAACGCACCGGCAGCCCGACGATCCCGCAGATTTATGTGGGCGGGAAACACATCGGCGGTTGTACCGAACTGTTCGACTTTCAGCGCGACGGCGGGTTGGCGCGCGCGCTCAACGAGATGGGTATCGAGTACACGCCGTTCGATGCGGATCCGTACTCGCTGCTGCCCAAGTGGCTGCACAGCCGAGCCGGTTGACGCCACCGACCAACGACAACGGAGACCCTCATGTCATATCAGCCACCCATCTTGTCCGCGCGTCGTCTGCACGAGCGGGATACGCTTGCGGCGATGGATCGGGCGTGCCGCGAGTGGGGCGTGTTCTTCCTGGCGGATCACCGTCTGCACGACAGCGGCGGGCTACTCGAATGCGCGCGGCGCTTCTTTCACCAGCCGTTGAATTTGAAACACCGGGTTCGCCGGACGCAATCGAATCCGTGGGGGTTTTTCGACGAAGAACTGACGAAGAACACGCGGGATTGGAAAGAGATCTACGATGTGGGTCCTGAGAAGGGCGATTGGGTGCCGCAGTGGCCTGAGCGTAACGCGGCGTTCCGCGCGCTGTGCGAAGCGCACTACGCTGCGTGTGAGGCATTGTCGTTCGAGCTGTTGTGTGCCATCTCCGGTAACCTCGGGGTGGCGGGCGACTTCTTGTTTCACGCGTTTGAGCCGGACCACGCGAGCTTTCTGCGACTGAATTACTACCCCACGTGTGCAGCACCCGCGGCGCCGGCGACGGCAACTACGCCGCAGGACGGCTACCTGGGCGTGAACCATCACACGGATTCCGGCGTGCTGACGCTGCTGGCGTCCGACGGTGAGCCGGGGTTGGAAGTGTTCCTGGACGAGGCCTGGCGGTCGGTTGTTGCGCCACCGGGCGTGCTCATCGTGAACATCGGCGACGTGGTTCAGGTGTGGTCGAACGACCGGTACCGCGCGCCGTTGCATCGGGTTCGCTGCCGCAGGAACCGCGAACGGCTGAGCGCGCCGTTTTTCTTCAATCCCCGGGAAAGTTTCGACTACTCACCGCTGTCTACAGCCGCGTCGAACGCTCGACCGCGCTATCGAGCCATCAACTTCGGCGAATTTCGCTCGCGACGCGTGGCCGGAGATTACGCGGATCTGGGCGATGAGATTCAGATCGACGATTACCGACTTGGCGCGGGCGAGGTGTAACCATGGCGTTGATCAATGCGGTCGAGGTGGATCGGATAGACGCTCAAACGCAGCGCATGTACGAGCGCCAGACACGTGCGTTCGGCTATCTGCCAAACTTCGCGTCGCTTTTTAGCTGGCGGCCACAGGTCATTGATTTTTGGGCGGAATTGCAACGCGAACTGCGCCGAAACGTGTCGTCCCGGATGTTCGAGCTCGTGACCTTTGCGGCAGCGCTCACATTGAAGAGCTCGTACTGCAGCCTGGCCCATGGCACCCGGTTGCGCGACCATTTTAACGACGCGGAGCTGCAACAACTCGCTACCGGCGAGTACGACGGTATCGTGACCGAGGGCGAGGCCGCGGCAATGCGGTACGCGTGCCGGATAGCGAGAAACCCAGCGGCTGTGACGGCGGCGGATATTGCCCCGCTTCGGCATGCGGGCTATTCGGACGCACAGGTGTTCGACATCGCCGCGATTGCAGCGGGCCGCGCCTTCTTCGCGAGTCTTGTTGAGGGTCTGGGCGCGGAGCCGGATTCGGAGTACCTGACGTTGCCAGACGCGCTCAGAACCGCGCTTACGGTTGGGCGGGACATTCAGTCAGCGGACTGATCCGCCTGGGCACGCAGCCAGGCTAGGGCCTCCGCACCCGCGTCGTCGAGATCAACAGCGGCGTCGAGTTCGCCGCCGGTGAGCCGGCGTAGCTGTCGGTACACGGCGATACTGTGGAATGACTGCTGCGGCTTCCGTGAGTGGCGGATTGCGGTGAGCCAGCGTTGTGCCAGCGCCGGCTCGCCGATACTACGCGCGAGCACGATTGCGGGAATCAACACGTCTGGGAACAGACTGCGCCCAGCGCGGCGCAGCCGGACCCCTACGTTGTCTACGAGTTGGGCGACGTCGTGGACACTGCCGGACGCCGCAAACGCGCTGGCATACAAGATGGTTGCGCCCCAGAGGCGGTGTGCGTCCTCGTGCGCGAGCAGCCGTTCCGTCCAGCGACGCGCGCTTGCGGGATCGTCGAAGATTTCGCAGGCAATCAGCACGCAGGCGCCGTTATACGTGAGGTTGTCCAGCGGCCGGTCGCGGTCTGCAAGGCCGTGAGCAAGCGGGCGCGCCAGGCTCGCCGCGTCCGCTACGTTGCCGGTGACGGCGGATGACCAGGCACGGTAGACGGTAACCAGTTGGCGTGTCGGCTCATGACCCAGCGTGTCGGCGACCTGAACGGCTTCGTTGAGAAGGGCGCGGGCCAGCTCCGGATCAGAGAAGTTTCTGGTTAGCGACGACAGAATCAATGCCCCCGTTATCCGCTGTGGATCGTCCACCTCGCGACACAGCTTAAGATTGAGGTCTGCTTCGGTCTCGAGAAGCTCAGGGTTGCGCGTCGCCTGCGCACAGAGTGCTGCGGTGCCGTGCAGTTTGCTCTGTTCGTACGTGTCGTCGCAGACGTCGAGGTAGTGGCGGATACGTTCGAGTTTGGCGGCGGCGCGCGCTCCGTCGTCCAACTGGATCATCAGACCAACGCCGCAGCACACGTCGAGCGCCGCGCGAAATCGTCCGGCGGCTTCGAAGTAGCGTTCAGCCGCCGTCAGGTCGGCATAGTGATCGGCGCTCCAGCGCGCCTGTCTGAAACTGTGCAGCTGATCTTCCGGATAGGCGCCAAGGCGCTCTAGCACCCATTCGGCGTGGCGTTCGGCGTTGTCTTCACGCGCCGCTGCCGCCAGCTTGTCCAGCGCGAATAGACGAACGGTTTCGAGCAGGCGCCACCACGCGCCGCTTCTCGACGTCCGGCTTAGAAGGCACAGTTCCACCAGACGGGACATCGAGAACGAGATGCCGCCGGCGAGTTCATCGGCGAAGACCTCCTCGATGTCCGTCACCGTAAACTGACCGGGAAAGACCGCGAGCTGGCCGAGCAGGCGCTGCTCGTCGCCGTTGAGCAGCTGCCAGGTGTCCTCGAGCACATCGTGCAGACTGTCCTGGCGGTGTACACCATCGCGCTGGCGGCCGGCGAGCAGTTCGAAACGGCGGTCCAGACGTTGTTCCAGCTCGTCGATGGTGAGTTGCTTGAGTTGTGCGGCGGCGAGTTCGATGGCCAGCGGTAAACCGTCGAGGTGCGCGCAGATCCGTTGCGCGCGGGCCAGGTCCCAGGTGATGCCCGACATGCCATGGCGTTCCGCGGTCTGCACGAACAACTCAACCGCGGGCGGCGTGTCGGTGGTGTCATCGAACACCGGCAGAGGATCGATGAAGAAGCGAAGCTCGTCCGCGAGGTCGATCGGGTCCCGGCTCGTCGCCAGGTAAGTCGGCGCGGCAGTGTTCTCGAGCAGGTAGTCGAGCGCGGCGGCGACGTCGTCCTCAATGTGCGCGCAGCTGTCCAGAATCAGCAGTACACGCGCGTCGCGTAATGCGGCGGCGATTTGCGCACGTGCCAGGCCGGCCTGAACGCTGATGCCCAGTGCAGAAGCGATCGCTGTGTCGATTCCCGGCCCGTCCTTCACTGGCACGAGGTCGATGAACCAGACGCCCTCCGGATAGCGATCTAACGCCCCTCGTCCGATTGCTTTAGCAAGCCGGGTTTTGCCGACACCGCCAATACCAAGCAGCGTAACGAGCCTGTAGGTGTCGAATGCGTTCATCACGCGCTGCAGCGCCTGCTCGCGGCCGATCAGTTTGGTCCGCTCGAAACCCAGATTGCTGATGCGCTCAGCGGCGGGGCTGGGCGGTGGCTCGGCGGACACGTCCGTTGCAACGGCCGCATTGGTTACGTCTGCGACAAACCGGTAGCCTCGGCCATGTACCGTCCGGATGATCCGCTGATTGCGACCGTCGTCGCCGAGCGCTCGCCGCAGACTTTTGATCTGGGTGGCGACCGCTGACGAGCTTACGAAGCGGTGACCCCACAGTTCATCCAGAAGCTCGTCGCGCGTTACCACCGTGTCGTTGTGCTGCACCAGGTATGCAAGTAGTTGCAATACCTGCGGTTCGAGATTCACATCCGCGTTGCGCTGCGCCACGTTGCGCAGCGAGAAGGCACCCAGATCCAGCTCGAACTGGTCGAATCGATATTTTGGCGAGCGAATCGGCGACGGCGTCGACACGCGTTACTCTCTTGACGGTATGGCGTTGATGCTACCAGACCGGCCGGCGTCAGAGTCGCCCGGATTGTCACCCGCGGGGCCTATCCGATCTGGCTGGCCAGCCACTCGTGCACATCAGAGCGAATCTGACCGAAGCCGGGCGCGGTGTTTTCGTCGTAGTCGCCGAACCCCAACACACTATAGAGTTGTCGGTAGATTATGATCGTGTGGTACATCTGTATCGGAGTACCGCCGTAGCGGATGGCGGCGAGCCACCGGGACGCGCGCGTTGTGTCGCCGCGTCGGTGTGCCAGCACGGCGGCCGTAACGAGCGTGTCCGGAAAGTCGTCCCGACCGGCGCGATTCAACCGGATTCGGATGTCCTGAATGCGCCGTGCGGCCGGGGCGAACGCTTGGTTGCTCGCTTCGACGCAGGCAACGATGTTCTGAACGCCCCAGAACGACAGCACCGCGGGGAAGTCGTGCAGGCGCTTTGCCCAGCGCGCGGCGGTTTCCGGTTCGCTTACCACCGTGCACGCCACGAGATTGCCGATCGCGTTGTAGGCGGGATTGTCGATGCGGTCCGGTGCGGCGAGGTATTCGTGCGCCAGCGTTTCGGCGTGAGCGCGAGCCCGGTCATAGTCTCGCCCTACCGCATACTGCCACGCGCGATAGCAGTTACCAGAGCGCACCAGCGAAGGATTGTTGGCGGATTGACCCAGCGCAATCATTTCGTTCAACTGGGCGTGCGCGAGGTCCGGATCCACGAAGCCGGTGGTAAGCGATTGCATCAGCAGCGCGTTGGCCAACAGTTCGGGATCGCCGATATCTCGCGCCAGTGCGACGTATGCGTTTGTATGTTCAGCGAGTAGATCGGGGAGTCGATTTGCCTGGGCGCTGAGACCGGCGATCGCATGCAGCCGTGCACGCCAGTAGGCCGGAGGCTCGTTGGCGATGTATGCCTGAGCCCGCAACATGCGCGCCTTCGCGCGGGCGCCGTCGTCGAGCTGAATCATCAAGCCGTTGCCAGAGCAGAGCGCGTACGCGCGCTCCGCGTCACCGTCGTTATGAAAGTGGAGTTCTGCGGCTTCCAGGTCCGGGTAGTGATCCAGGCACCACTGCGCTTGGCTCAGGTTGTCCAGTTGATCGTCCGGAAACCGACCCAGCCGGCTCAGGCACCAGAGCGCGTGCCGTCGTGCGTTGGCCGTCCTCTGCTCCGTGTCGAGACCTTGAGTGGCGAACACGCGCACCGTCTCCAGGACGCGCCACCAGGCCCCCGTGTTAGCGGTGCGTTGGATCAGACCCAGATCCACCAGTCGCGAAACTGAGGCAGAGAGGTGGAGGCTTTCGTTGCCGTCGAATAGCTCCTCCACTGAGGACATCAGAAAGCGGGACGGAAACGCCGCGAGTTGTGCCAGAAGGTGTTGCTCGTCCGGCGAAAGCATGCGCCAGGTGTCTTCCAGTACTGCGACGAGGTTGTTCCTGCGTCCGGAGCTGCCACGCTCGCGTCCGGCGAGAACGTCGAATCGCTGATCGAGTCGCTGCTTCAGTTCATCCAGCGTCAGATGCCGCAGCTGCGCGGCGGCGAGTTCGATTGCGAGCGGTAATCCGTCGAGCCTGTCGCAGATATGAGAGATTGCGCCGTCGTTTTCGTGTTCGAGATTTACGCCGTGGCGCGCGCTGGTTGCGCGGAATAACGCGACCGCTGGTGCGGTACCCTCGGAAGCACGGACCGGCAGCGGATTCAGAAAGAAGCGGTGCTCGTCAATCAGATCCAGGGGATCGCGGCTGGTGGTGAGAATGTGCGGCGATTCCGTGAACTCCAGCAGGCTGTCAATCAGCGTCGCGGTTTCCGCACGCAGGTGTTCACAGTTGTCGAAAATCAACAGCACGCGGCTGCGACGCAGGGTTTCGATGAGCTGCGGTCGCGTCTCGCCGGACGTCAGGGTCATGCCCAGTACGTTGGCGACGGTGGTTTCGAGCGAGTCGAGGCTTGTGAGTGGAATCAGGTCCACGAACCAGACCCCGTCCGCAAACCGTTCCGCGGTCGCTCGGCCAACGCTCGACGCGAGGCGCGTTTTGCCGATTCCGCCGATACCGAGGATCGTTACCAGCCGGTTATTGTTCACGAGCCTGGCGCAACGTTCGACGTCCGCTGACCTGCCGAACAGCGGCGTGCGGTCGCGCGGCAGATTGTGTGACACAACGGGGGCAGCAGTAGAGGACGTGTCCGCGACGGCGCGGTGTTGGTGGGTGTTCTCAAGCGGTGCAACGAACTGATAGCCGCGGCCACGCACTGTTTGAATGACCTGCTGCCGGCGTCCGTCGTCGCCAACGGCTTTGCGTAATGATTTGATCTGGGTCGACAGCGCCGACTCACCTACGTAGCGGTGACCCCAAAGTTCGTCGAGCAGTTCTTCTTTCGTTACCAGCCGTTCGTGGTTATCGATCAGGTAGGCGAGAAGGCTGAACACGCGCGGTTCGACCGGGACAGGTCTCTCTTTCCGCGTAAGCTCGTACGCGTCCAGGTTCACCTCATACTCGCCGAATCTGATCACGTCAGATCCTATGCCTTAGCGGACTGGCGCATCACTGCCGCGCCACTTCCGGTCAATCGCGGCCGAGCTGCCAATCCTCGTTCGGCTGCTCGGCAAACCCTGGGGATTCATTACGCAGGCGCGCAATCAACCCGCTCGTCATGTTGCTCAGAGCTACCTCCAACGCGCGGCCTACTTCGGTTTCGTCGAGCGAGTTGTCCGAGGTCATTTTCCCGGCCCAGCGAATGGTGCAGCGGTTGTCGTCAATGGGCGTGACCGTGGCGACGACGACGTAGTCCTGCATACCTATCGGTTTACCCGCGGTGAGCTCGTACGACAACATGCGTTGTGCGTCGTCGAACGCCACCAGGCGGTGCTGTACGTACCCTTGAGTCGCGAGTTCGAGGTCGCGAATCGCGCCCACGCCTTCCCCGGTTACTTTGATCGAACTGTTCTCTCCGCCGGGAATCCACTTCAATACGCGGTCGAAGTGGCGGAGCTCCTGCCATACCGTGTCTGCGGATAAGTCCGTCTCGCGTCGGTGCTCGACTTCGATCATTTCGGGTCCTCCATAGCTTGCCCCTTCGAGCGGGCCCTCTGGGTGCGTCCTCGGGGATAGCCGATCATAACCGGTATACTGCTTGGCATGCAGATCGTGGATGCGCAGATTCACTTCGGCCCCGGCGGTACGGACGCGGTGCTGGCGCAGATGGATGCGCTCGGTATACGCGCCTGTCTGGTGGACGAATTTTGGGGTTTGGATACCTGGGGTCCCGGGTACACGTTGCCGAACGGCACGTTCCGGCCGACCCGGCCAACGGTTGAACTGGCGGCTGCGCTGCACCCCGAACGCATCGCTTATGTGGCACGCGTCGAGCGGGAGGACCCGGAGGTAGCAAGCCTGATCCGCATAGCGGCCGACGATCCGGGTGCGCGCGCGGTGCGCATGATTCCGGCCGTAACCAAAAAGGAAACCGATGCGTTTGCGGCGGGCGATTACCGCGATGTTTTCGCAACCGCTGCGTCGGCGAATCTGCCGGTGTTTCTCTTCATTGCCGGGCATGTGGAACTGCTGCCTCGTTATCTGAAGTCGTTCTCGGAGGTAACCTTCATTGTCGACCACTGCGGTATGCCGATGGAGGCAGGGATCGGCGCACCGGCGTCCGAACACCCGGGCCCAAATGTTCCCTATTTCGACGAAGTGCTGAAGCTGGCCGACTACCCGAACGTGCGGCTGAAATGGAGCCACGCGCAGGGGATGTTCGGTGAGCTTGAGTATCCGTCGCCGGGATTGCTGCCGCACCTGCGCCGGGCGATCGATGCGTTCGGCGCGGATCGCATCATGTGGGCGTCGGACTACGGCGGCAATCAGACCGGGGAAACCTGGTCGCAACTGCTCCACTACCTGCTCGACTGCGACGGCATTTCGTCGGCTGAGAAAGCCTGGCTGTTCGGGGACACGTTGCGGGCCGCAATCGGGTGGCCGGACCTGGACTCCGAACCGTGAGGCGCTGGCAGATCGGCAACGTTGGCATCACGCAGATTGTGGAGCTCACGTTCGAGGGCCTGGAAGCCTTCCTGCCGGACGCCACACCGGATGCGGTATTGCCGATCGACTGGCTCAGCCCTCACTTCCTTACACCGGAAGGCGTGCTCAAGTTCAGCATTCACGCGCTGGTGATCGATACCGGCGAGCGGTGCGTAATCGTTGATACCTGTGTGGGCAATGACAAGCCGCGTGAAGCGTTTCCGGATTGGGATCGTCTGCAGACGAGCTTTCTGGACGATCTGACCGCCGCCGGATATCCGCCCGAGCGCATAGACATAGTGCTGTGCACGCACCTGCATCTGGATCACGTGGGCTGGAATACACGACTCGTTGACGGCGCCTGGGTGCCGACGTTTCCCAACGCGCGCTATCTGGTGGAAGCGGGCGAGTACGCGTACGTACGCGACGAGGCCGAGGGTGATGACGTGGAACCCTGGTTGGTCGAAATGAATCGTGCCGTGATGCAGGACTCGATCGGGCCGGTTGCTGCAGCCGGTCTGCTCGACCCCGTGCCGGCCGATCACCGCTTATGCGAAGAGATCTGCCTTGTGCCCACGCCTGGCCACACGGTAGGGCACGTAAGCGTGTTGATCGAGTCGTTGGGCGAGTCGGCACTCATTACCGGCGACTTCGTTCATCACCCGTGCCAGTTGGCACATCCGGAGTGGTCGGTAACAACGGACTACGACGGTTCGATGTCAGTGCAGACACGCGAACGGATATTCGGACGATATGCAGGTTCACCGACCGTGCTCATCGGGACCCACTGGCCCGAGCCGACGGCCGGCCGTCTGGTGCGCGATGGTGACGTGTACCGGTTGGTTGTGCTCTAGCGCTTGATTGGGAGCCGCCATATCGCGCCGTAATCCGGTGACGAATCCGCGCCGTTGGTTTCCCTCGGAGTATGACCTTGCGCCGCGGCGTAAGCGTTTCTGCAGGCGGTGACCGCGGTATCTACGTACTGACCAGTTCTGCGAGCCTCGCCACAATTGCCCAGGTACCGACAACCGCGAGCGCGATTGCATGAACAAGCATCCCACGATCGACGACATTCGCGAGGAGATTGGTGAATTCCTGGAGCGATTGCAGCAGCAGCGCGATGAGCTGCGCGTACAGTCCCATCTATTCAAAGCAGAGATGCAGGAGGAGTGGGAACATGTCGAACGGAAGTGGCGTCAATTTGAACAGCGCGCCGGTCAAATCAGCAACGACGCCCGGGAATCCGCATCCGAAATCGGGCAGGCGCTTCGGCTTGTCGGTGAAGAGATTGAAGCCGCATACCGACGCTTACGCAAACGGGATTGAACGATCCGGGACGTTGCGTAGCGTCCGCGTCGACAGCGCAATGTAGGTCGCAGGGCAATGCGGACTTGCACGCGCGCGCTCCTAGCTGGCCATTCCGTACGGGGGTTGCTCCTGTTGGCTTGCCTGTTTCCGGCCGCGCTCTGTGCTGAAGTGTGGATCGTGCCGATTCAGGGGGCGATCGGGCCAGCGACCAGTGACTTCTATATCCGCTCGCTGAATGCTGCGAGTTCCGCCGGTGCCGAAGCGGTCGTCGTAACGCTCGATACACCGGGCGGGTTGGATAATGCGATGCGCGACATGATCAAAGCGACGCTCGGTAGTGCTGTGCCGGTCATTATCTGGGTAACCCCACAGGGTGCCCGTGCGGCAAGCGCCGGTACGTATCTTCTGTACGCTGCACATGTAGCCGCAATGTCTCCGGCTACGAATGTTGGTTCTTCGACTCCGGTGAGTTTGACAGGACCGATATCTCCTCCACGTACGCCGACCCCAACGGACGGCGACGACGAGACGCCGTTACCTGCGGATTCGGACATGCGGCGGAAGGTCGTAAACGATGCGGTCGGCTACATTAGATCGTTGGCTGAACTTCGCGGACGCAACGCCGAATGGGCCGAACTGTCGGTGCGCGAAGGCGCTAATCTGTCCGCGCGGGCGGCACTGGATGCCGGGGTCGTCGATCTGATTTCGAGTACCGTCGATGAACTGCTCGCAGCTGTTGATGGACGCGAGATCGTCCTGGGCAACGGCAGTCGTCGAATATTGCAGACCGCGGGCGTGGGGCAACGCCGCCTGGAGCCCGATTGGCGGCATCGATTTTTGAACACGATCACCAACCCCAACATTGCCTATCTGCTGTTGATGATCGGCCTCTATGGGCTGATTCTCGAATTCTACAACCCGGGAATGGGGGCGCCGGGTATTGTGGGCGTCATATGTCTATTGTTGGGTGCATACGCGTTGCAGATGTTGCCTGTCAATTATGTTGGTTTGGGCCTGATCGCGTTCGGCATCCTTTTGATGATTGCGGAAGCGATGGCGCCGAGTTTCGGGATTCTGGGCCTTGGCGGCGTCATCGCTTTTCTCGTTGGTTCAGTTGTCTTATTCGACTCGGATCTTCCGGGGTTTCGGGTTTCACTATATATGATCGCTGTATTGGGGATTGTCGCGGTAGCAACTTTCTTCGTTGCGCTCGGCGCGCTGATGCGTTCCCGACGACAACCGGCGTTGACCGGTCCCGAAGGACTCATTGGAGTTATTGGATCGACGGTTGGAGAGGTGTCCGCAGAACGCGGCCACGTGCACATTCACGGCGAGAACTGGCAAGCGCGTCTAGCAACCGACCGTTCGGTGCCTGCGGGAACCAGAGTGCGGGTCGTGGATCTCGACGGTCTAACGCTGGTCGTGGTGCCGATCTCGGCGAGTTCGGAGTCATCGGATACGACTACCCCGGCCACGACTCTGGATTGAACATCAGGAGCGAAACATGGAAATTTTTGGCGTATCGGCTGTTCTACTAATTGGCGCGCTCTTGTTCCTAGTAAGCATGTTTAGGGTGCTTCGTGAGTACGAACGCGCAGTTGTCTTCATGCTTGGACGCTACTACAAGATCAAGGGCCCCGGCTTGATAATCATTGTACCCGTGCTGCAGACCATGGTGCGCGTCGATCTGCGTACACGGGTGCTCGATGTGCCAACGCAGGATCTGATTACGCGAGACAACGTGTCTGTAAAGGTAAATGCTGTAATCTACTTCAGAGTTGTAGAATCCAAGAATGCAATCATTAACGTTGAGAGCTTTTTGGAAGCTACCGAACAGTTGGCACAGACGACGCTGCGAAGCGTGCTCGGGCAACACGAGCTCGACGAATTGCTGGCGGAGCGGGACCGGCTCAATGCCGATATTCAAGCAGTCCTCGACAAGCAGACCGACGCTTGGGGTATCAAGGTCGCCAACGTCGAAATTAAACATGTTGACATAGACGAGAGTATGGTTCGCGCAATTGCGAAGCAGGCTGAGGCGGAAAGGGATAGGCGTGCGAAAATCATTCACGCAGACGGCGAGGCGCAGGCAGCGGAAAAGCTGGTGGATGCTGCGGATCGATTGTCGAGCGCGCCATCCGCGCTGCAGCTCAGATACCTGCAAACGCTCACGCACATTGCTGGCGAGAACAGCTCGACCATTGTGTTTCCGGTGCCGATGAATCTGCTCGGCTCACTGCTGGCCGCAGGTTCACGAGTTACGGATGGCGGGGCGGCCGTGGATGCCTGACGTTCCAAACGTTGGTCATATCCCGCGCGTTTCCGGTGCAAGGATTCCTCTGCGTATGAGTGCGCGGCGGATCACCGCATGCCGTGCGGCGGTTATTGGATAGCCGTAAAGTACGATCGCGCCGATAGCGGCGAGCACACCCGGCAGCAGCAACCCGGTTGCGTTCAGACCGTAGAGTGCGGCGTTGTCGTTTGGACCTTGCGGCAGGAACCCGGTTGCGCCTGCTAACGGCAGTGCTATGCCGACGCCCAGTGCGAGCGCGAGTTTCTGTACGAACTGATAAAGCGCCATGTAGAGGGCCACATCGTCGCCGCCGCCCTTCAACATGCCGTATTCGACGGTGTCGGCAATCAGTGCAGGCGGCATCACCCAGATGTACGCGGTGGTAAGTCCTGCAAGCACAAACAGTGCCATCGTCCACCAAAAACCGCCGTCGGGGATGATCAGAAACAACGGGTGCAGCGCAAAGAATGCCATGCCGCCCACGACCAGCGCTCGGTGGCGCCCATAGCGATTCGCAAGCTTGACGGCGATTGGTAGCGAGACCAGACCGATCAGGTACTGGACGAACACGAACCACAGAAAGTCGCCCCGCCCGAGCCCGAGCGTCCAGGGCACTACGAACACGATCAGCGCGTTGAACACCGCGCCGCCAAGCCATAGGAAAAACACGCCCGTCAGCAGGCGCAGCAGCGGTCGGTTGTGTCGGAGCATGCCGAGTGCAGCTCGGAGCCGGAAGCTCGGCCGGTTCACGCGCTGGGCGTCCGGCGTGACGAACAGCGCCCAGGGAACCGAGACTGCCAGCATTGCGATCGTGGTGATGGCCAGCACAGCCAGAATCTCGCGCAACGAAGGATCGCCGTCGGTCACGAACGGCAGAATCAACAGCGGAAACGCCGTGGCAATCACGGAACCGAGAATCTGGCCGCCTTCGCGAAAGCTACCGACCCGTGTCCGGCCCTCGTAGTCTCTGGCCAGTTCGGCGCCCCAGGACATATACGGAATGTAGGCAACCGTGAACGCCACGTAGAACGCGAACGCGGACACCAGCAGATAGGCGACACCAACGTCTTCAGGTGGTTGCGCGAACAGGTAGAACGCGACCATCAGGAATGGAGTGCCCAGCGCGAGCCAGGGTTTGCGTCTGCCCCATCGGGTTTCGGTGCGATCCGACCAGTTGCCGATCAATGGATCGATCACCGCGTCCCACAGCCGGGCTAGGGTGAAGAGACCGCCGACCGCAGCCATCGAAATGCCCGTTTCCTCCGCGTAGAACGCCGGAAGGTAGACGATCAGCGGCATCCCCATCACGGATAGCGCCGCCATTGGAGCGCCATACGCCAGTAACGTGGGTGTTGCCAGACGCGTGTTGTCGGGATGCTCGGAATTGCTCATGCCGGGATCACCGCCTCACCGGCAAGCGCTACGCGATGCATGACGCGGCGCGCGGGCGCGTAGTCGGCGCTGGCGAAGTGCTGGGTCAAGCGGTTGTCCCAGATGGCCACACTCCCAGGACGCCAGCGGAAGCGAACCTGTAGGTCAGGACTTTCGGCGTGGTCGAAAAGGGCAGCTAGAACGCCTGCGCTTTCGAATCGATTCAGCTCTACGATCCGTTGCGTGTAGTGGCGATTTACGAACAGGCTCGCCTCGCCCGTCTGCGGTATTGTCCGCACGACTGGATGTATAGCGGCGATCGGCCGCTCGCCGATGTCGCGTGCGCGTTCCGGCGGCACTGCGTCCAGGGACAAGCGGTGTTCGGCACGCAATGCACGGATGAATGTTTGCATGGGCGTTGAGAGGGTGCGAAACGCAGCGGTCATGGATGCCCACAGTGTGTCGCCTCCGCGTTCCGGGCATTCGACGCACTGCAGTACACACACCGTGGCCGGCGCTTCGTGAAAGGTCGTGTCTGTATGCCACACGTTGATGTCGGGCGGATGCGTAGCGTCGTTCACGACCGAAGAAACCTCCGGGTGTTCTGAATGCACGTCGAAGGCTGGGTGCGGGTCGATTACAGGTTCGCCGAACAAACGGGCGAAGGCGGCCTGATCCGCCGGATTCACCGGGAGGTCGTCCGCGAACAACACGCCACATCGAGGTAGGGCTTCGCGGATCGTATCCGCGTGCTCGATCAACGTGGACCACTCAGGCACGCTTCCCAGATGCATCCCGGTATTTGGGGTCAGCCAGTGTGCGTTCAGCGTCATGATTGCAATCGACGGCGGCAAGGATTCGGATGTAGTTTAAAGACTAACCGCGCCGCTGCCGGCGCGCATCCCGATTGAGCGTTTCGATACGTTCGGCACAAGAAAAACTGGCGTATGCAAAGGTTCGCGCCAACACTGATGGCGATGATCTCTGCAACCGCTGCGGCGAGGGCGTGACATTGCCCAGAATCGAACACTATCCGCGCGACTATGCCGGCGCACGCCGAGCGTTTCGTTCGGCTGCCGAGGCCGACTTCGCGCTTTCCGAGATTCGGTATCGCGCCACGGATTTGAACGGCGAAGCGCTCTTTTGCGACATCGGCTGGCGTGATGCGCACTCCGAGCGCACGCTGTGCGTCATCTCGGGCATGCATGGCGTGGAGCTGTTCGCCGGTTCTGCCTGCCAGTGTCTGTTGGCCGAGGGGATCGCAGACATTCCGCCGGACATCAATGTGCTGTTGGTGCATGCGGTCAATCCGTGGGGGAGTGCGCATCTGCGGCGGCAGAATGAATTGAATGTGGACCCGTGTCGCAACTTCGTCGATTTCGACGAGCCGATTCCTCAGAACGTAGTCTACGAGCAGCTGCACGACCCTGCGCTACGCGCCGGAGGTGCCGGCGAGGCGGCGTTTCAAGCGCGCGATGTCCTTGAGCAGCTGCGTGCGGAGATGGGCGAGGGTGCGTATACATCAGCTTTGATGGCGGGTCAGTATAGGCATCGCGACGGTTTTGCCTTCGGTGGCTACGCACCGAGCGAAACGCGTACCACGCTGCAGACGTTGCTTAAGCGGTATACCACTAAGCAGACCGTGATAGTGGAACTGCACACCGGACTCGGGCCGCGCGGCGAGGCGACCTTCGTGTCGATGCAAACGGGCCAGGCGGTGGAGCGCGTGCGCGCGGCGGTCAGCGCAGCGGATCTCGTCGGTAAGGTGCACGCGCCGGTGGCAGACGCGGCAACCGGAGAGGCGCTTGCCGAATTTCCCGTAGTGTACGGCCACAGCACGGAAGGGTACGCGCGCCTGCTTGAGGACCATGATCTCATTTCGCTTGTGCTGGAGTTTGGCACCGCCGACTATGCTGAGGTGATTGGCGCACTGCTGGCCGACCACTGGCAGTATCATGCGGGCGTGCATCCCGCTGAAGAAGCATTGATCAAAGACCGGTTGCTGGAAACGTTTTCACCGGATGGCGCCGAATGGATCGAAGCCGTGCGCACGGCTTTCGAGCGCGCGCTACCCGCATTGTGTGAGCTGGTGGCGTGAGCTCTGTCCACGGGCCGACCCTGGATGAGGTTAACGCAACCCGAACGCGGCTTAAGCCCTACCTCGTACGCACACCAACGCTCGCACTCGATTCACCGCAGCTGGATGCACTCTGCGACGCCCGTATTTTCCTGAAGCTGGAACTGTTTCAGCGTACCGGAACGTTCAAGGTGCGGGGCGCGTTGAACAATCTTCTGCAAGCGGAGGTTCCGGCGGCAGGCGTAACAGCCGTCAGTGCAGGCAATCACGCGGTCGCGGTGGCTTGCGCCGCGTCGCTTGTTGGCACACACGCGAAAGTGGTGATGCAGCGTTCCGCCAATCCGGCCCGGCGGGCGCTTGCGCAAGCATATGGCGCGCAGCTGCTCTATCGCGACACCGGACTCGAAGCCTTTGCGGCCGCGGAAGACATCGTGGCGCGCGATGGCCGGCTGATGGTGCATCCATTCGATGGTCCGCACGTTGCTGCAGCGACCGGCGGCATTGCCGCAGAACTGCTGGACGATGTGCCCGATCTGGATGCGATCGTGGTCGCTGTGGGCGGCGGTGGACTGGCGGGTGGACTTGCTAGCGCCGCCAAGCTCATCAAGCCCGACATCGCGGTGATCGGGGTGGAGCCCGACGGAGCCAACTGCATGCGGCGCAGCTTCGACGCCGGCGCGGCGCAGACCGACATGCCGACAGTGACCATTGCCGACAGTCTTGCTCCGCCGCTCACGACGGACTACACGTACCGGCTGTGTCGGGCGAATTTTGATGATCTGGTCGCGGTCAGCGACGACGAAATACTGGCCGCGCTCTTCGTTCTGCAGCGGGAAGCGAAACTTGCGGTCGAACCGGCGGGGGCTGCCGCGATGGCTGCGGTGCTGGGTCCGTTGCGCGAACGGCTTGCCGGGCAGCGCGTCGGTGTGATCGTCTGCGGTGCTTGTATCGATGCGGCGGGATACCGAGAGGCGTTACGCCGGGGCGAGGACGTCTTTCAGACCGCTAACCGGGGGCGGCGCGAAGACAACTGACCAGGTGCGTTATGGCGTTGGTGCCGGCGTCCAGCGCGTTGGTGCGCCATGCCTCGTCAACGGGGGCGTGCTGTTCCCATAAGGTAGTCCGCACGGCCTGGCCTTGCGGGGTGTCTGCCAGGCCCCAGCGCGTATATCGATGTTCCTGAATCAACACGGGCAGCGTGTCTGCGGGTGGATAGGTACCCATTTCCAGTACGAGCGACGTGACCTCCGCCAACGGAAACATGCGCTCGTAGCCTTCGGTGGGATGTCCGGTTGCAGGATGCAGCCGTTGACCGGAAGCCTCGGCGGCCGGAGCGAGCAACGCGGGTAGCCAGTCATGCGCGCGCGCCGCAGCGTCACCCTGCTGCAGTGAAACGAACGTGGGCGAAGCCCACGCGCCCACGCCCGTATGCAGATCCAGAATCGCGACCTGCGTAGGCCGGCGCGTGGCGACAAAGGATTGGATCGCCGCCTCGAGGGTGCCGCGTGCCCAGGTTGGCGTGTGCCCGCCAAACCCGAATCCCAGCGGATCAACGAACTGCCCGCCCATGACGGCGGCTATGAAATCGGCGCCGCGTTCCCGTTGATACCGGTCGAGCTGTGCGTCTGCCTGGGCGCAGGCCGCTTCATCGGCGGGGTTTACGTTGAGCCAGGCTTCGATCTCGCGATACCCGGGGTTGTCGGAGGGCTCGTGAGCAAAGTTCCGGCAAAGGTCGACGTTCTCCTCAGTGAATCGCCGGCGGGTTGCCGCGCCCACGCTGTTGACGGCGTGCACCATCAATACGCCCATCTTGTCGGGGACATTCGACGGAGTTCCGAGCCACGCGCTTTGCACCGCTGAGCCGAACGGCAGTTCTACTCCGTGCGCGCCGGAGGTGACGATCAGGAGCATGTCCGGCTCGGTGTCGCCAACATAAGCGGCGTCTACCGATGCGGCGGCCTCGGCCGGGTGGGGGTAGTGGTGGACCGGTACGCCGGCCCTTGCGGCGGAATCGAGAAAAATGCGCCTGCACGCACCGAAGCTGTCGCCGAACCACGGGTCGCTGGGTAGCGATGACGTGTCGTTCATGTAGGCGAATCCGCGTGTTCGCGAATCAGATCTGCGGCCTTTTCTCCGATCATGATGCAGGTCGCGTTGATGTTGCCCGCCGGAATCTGCGGTATCACGGACGCGTCTGCAACCCAGAGCCCGGCTACACCGTGCACGTCCAGCGCCGGGGACACAACCGACATCGCATCGGCCCCCATGCGGCACGTGCCACAGGGGTGATACATCAGGAAGGCATTGTCACGGGTGTATTCACGCAACGCATCGCCATTTGCGATCGCCTTTCCGGGTAGGTGTTCGTCGATGATGAAAGGGCGGAACGCCTGGGTGGCAAAAACGCGTCGAGTAAACTCCGCGCCCTCCACCAGTTGCGTCAGGTCATCGGTGTCTTCGAACGCCCGGTATTCGATTACGGGTGGATCGTCGGGGCGCGTGTCCGCGAGCGATACGCTGCCGCGCGCGCGCGGTCGGCACAAACCCACCGCGACGGTGATGGCCGGACGGCGGTAGACGCTCGCGCCTCGATCGGAAACTTCCATCGCAAATGGCGAGAAGATCAATTGCACGTTGGGTATTTCCAACGACGTACGCGTGCGCACCATGGCCTGCGCGTGTCCGACCGGCATGGTCAATGTGCCCCGCCGGTGCATGAGAAACTGATACGCTTGGGCGAGACCGCGCAGCGGAGACATGTCCGACGCGGCGGTCGGCACATTCACGTGCGCGCTCATCCGCAGCCCGATGTGTTCCTGGAGGTTTGTGCCGACACCGGGCAGGTCTTTGACTTGGGCGATCCCGTGACGGCGCAACGATCGGGGCGCGCCGATGCCGCTCAGCATCAGAAGCTTCGGCGTGGCGATGGCGCCGGCGCACAACACCACGCCGCGCCGGGCACTCAGGGTTTTGGCCGTGCCGTTGCTTTCCGCAACGCAAACCCCGGTAGCGCGGGGTGGGCTGCAGGTGTGATCGAACTCCACCCGTTGAACCTCACAACGCGTACGCACGTGCAGGTTGCTGCGGCTGCGAATGGGTCGCAGATACGCCTGGGCGGTGGAGTGCCTCAAGCCATTCTTCTGACTCACCTGACACAGGTCCACGCCTTCGGCGTCACCGTTGTTCAGATCAGTTACGCGCGGTACACCCAGTTCGTTCAGTGCCTCCAGGAACGTGGTATCCAGGCGATGTGGCGCTCGACACTCCGCTATCGAGAGCGGACCATCGGTACCGCGCCCGGGCGCTGGTCCGCGCTCGCTCGCTTCGAGGCGCTGAAAGTAGGGCTCCACGTCCGCGTAACTCCAACCCACGGCGCCGAGCTGCGCCCACTGGTCGTAGTCCCGGCGGTGCCCCCTTACATACAGCATGCCGTTCACGGCACTGCCGCCCCCGAGCAGGCGTCCTGCGGGCCATTCGTCGACACGCCCGCCGCGGCTTGGGTCGGCGTTTGCCATGTACTTCCAGTTGGTGTCTGCACTATTGAGCAGCAGTGGCACGCCCACGGGTAATCGACTCGCGAAGCGTGCATCTGTACTGCCGGCTTCCAGCAACGCAACGGTAACCGAGGGGTTAGCGCTCAAGCGGTTTGCTAACACGCAACCCGCAGAACCACCGCCGACAACGATGAAATCGTACGCGTCCATTGCGTGATGGTATTCGTTACCGCCGGTGGGGTTAACTGCGGAGTCATCTATTGGCTATGCGATTCGCACAGGAGCAAGCGGAAAGCGGTCGCGCCCGTTGGCTCCCCGGAGCGGGCAAATTGACATCGTGGTGAGCAGACCCCATGCTGCCGTTCGCCCGCTGATTCGTCGTTCGTACGATGGCCGATGCCTATTTCGACACGCCGCCGCGCTGGATCAACCGCTTTTATGACCGCGCGGACGAACAGCGCGTTCCGACGGAGCGCGGCTGCACGCTGGTACCCACGGGCGATGCGGCGTCCGGGTGGCGCGAATTCATCTGTGTAGAAGCCGGGCTCAGTCTGCTGGTGAGTCAGGTGCGCTATCGCGCGACGAACGCTACGGAATTCCGCACGGATGATGCGTTCAAGTTTCATTTCCGAATGGCGGGTTCCGGGCAGATTGAGGTTGGTGGGGACGCGCACCAGGTGAAGCCGCACACCGGTGCTCTGCTTGCTACGCATGCCGGTTTACGCAAGGTGGAGCGCCATGATGCCGGCGATTGCGAGCGGAGCGTAACCGTAATGTGCGCGCCGTCTTATCTGGCTCGCCTGGCCGCCGGCGATGCGGAACTCCCCGAAAGCATTCAACAGCTGATGCGCAAAACCAGCGGATACCTGCCGTTTGCTCTGTCCAGCGAAATGACCTTGGCTGCAGAGGGCTTGCTCGCGTGCACGCTGCAGGGCGAGCTGCGTTGCATGTACGCTCAGGGTCGCGCGCTCGAACTGCTGGCCTTGAGCCTGGCGACGCTGTCGGTACGCGACCACATGGATCCAGAAGGCATGTCGGGCCGGGATGCGGAAAAAATTGGCCGTGCGAAGGTGTTGCTGGAACGCGACTTCGTGCGTACGCCAACCATTCCGGAGCTTGCCCGGGATGTTGGAACCAACGAAGCGAAGCTGATGCAGGGCTTCAAACAGTTGTACGGGCAGACGATTTTCGACTTCACGCAAACCCGGCGCATGGAACATGCCCGCCGGTTGCTCGAGGAGACCGACCGCAGTATCACGGAAATCGCGTTCGACGTGGGCTACGAGTATCCCAGCAATTTTACTACGGCGTTCAAGCGGCATTTCGGCGTGACGCCGAAGATCGCCCGCCGCGGTTACCGCTTGTAGCGGCCGCGCGCGCTACCGCATATAAACCTGCGCCGATCCCATAAGAGCGGTCGCGCTCGACTCGGTATGCTCGGCGCATGAGTATTACCGCCAGCGGACTCTTCAGCGGCGAGCGTTGCCTCGACTTTCCGTCGTTGCAACAGCGCGCTGCGATGGCAGCGAGCGCCCTTCATGACATTGGGGTATGGCAGGGCGATATCGTTGCGCTCCTGCTGCGCAACGATTTTGCGTTCTTCGAAGCCAGTCTGGCCGCGAGGTTGCTCGGGGCATCCACGGTACCCTTGAATTGGCACCTCACCGCGGACGAGATCGGCTACATCCTGGACGATTGCGGCGCGAAAGTGCTGGTGGCGCACGCGGATCTGCTTACCGAAGGTGTGCTTGCAGTCGCTGGAAACCAGGAGATCGTCGCCGTGACGACGCCGCCGGAGATCGCTGCCGCGTATGCACTACCGGAAGCCGCGCGAAACACCCGGTTACCGGTTGCCACCTGGAGTTCATGGATCGAGGCGTATCCGCCATGGCACAAGGCGCCGCGACAGGTGGTCGGCCCGATGTTCTATACATCCGGCACTACGGGTAGACCCAAAGGGGTGAAACGAAAACCGGTCGCACCCGACGTGGCGCACCGGGCGGAGTCGCGCAGCCGTTACGCGTGGGGGCTCGAACAATCAGATGTGCGCACCGTGGTCACCGGACCTCTATATCATTCGGCGCCGAACGCCTACGCGACGATGGTCGCATCAGGCAGCGGTGCGGTGGTGTTGCAGCCGCGTTTCGACGCACTGCGGGTGCTCGAGTTGATCGAACGCTTCCGGATTACACACCTTCATGTGGTGCCCACGATGTTCGTGCGCCTGCTTGCGTTGTCGCAGTCGGAGCGCATGCGCTTCGATCTTTCAAGCCTCACGCACGTATCGCACGGCGCCGCACCTTGCGCGCGCGAGATTAAAGCCGCAATGATCGACTGGTTGGGACCGATCCTGCACGAATACTATGCGATGACCGAGACCGGCATTATTGCTACCAGTGATAGCCGAACCTGGCAGGCTAAGCCTGGGTGTGTCGGGCGTGCAGTCCCGGGTATCGAACTGCGGGTTACCGACGATACTGGTAGTCCGCTGAAACCGGGTGAAGTCGGCGAGATCTGCGTCAAGTCCGAAGTAACGTCCAAGGTTGCGTATCATCGCGCTCCGGATAAAACAGAGGCGTTGCGCCGCGGCGATTTCCTCGCAACCGGTGATGTCGGCTGGATCGACGGCGATGGGGTCCTGTTTCTGAGTGACCGGAAGTCGGACATGGTGATTTCCGGAGGCGTCAATCTGTATCCGACGGAAGTGGAGAATGCGTTGCTCGGGCTGCCGGGTGTAAGCGATTGTGCTGCGTTCGGTGTTCCGCACCCCGAATTCGGCGAGGAGATGGTTCTGGTGGTTGAAGCCGCAACCGAGATCACGCCGCGCTGCATCAACGAGCGTTTGGCATCGCTCGCCGGATTCAAACGGCCGAGGCGTGTGTTCCGGATCGAGCGTATGCCGCGCGAGGACAGCGGAAAGATAATGAAACGGATCCTGCGGGCGCAGGTTGTGGGGAGTAAATTGAGTGTGCTCGTATGACACGGGTGACAGGTTTGGAGATTGGAGTTAGGAGAGAGATCATGATGACACTGTATCGCCACGCCGCTTGCGCGGCAGTGATTGCGACGTTCTCCGCCGTTGGTACGGCCACCGTCTGGGCGCAGACGGCCTCGATCGAAGAGATCATTGTAACTGCGCAGAAGCGGGAGCAGTCGCTGCAGGACATACCCTTTTCCGTTACGGCGTTGTCAGGTGAGACGCTCGAGGATCTGAATGTGCACGACATTCAGGATCTGGCGAGCATAACGCCGGCGTTGTTCATTACCTCTACGGGATCGCCCGGGCAGGGAGCTGCGTTCCGGCTCCGGGGTTTCGGCTCGCCGAACTTTCAGCTCGGAATCGAAGCCGCGGTGGCGAGTTTCGTGGACGGCGTGTACCGCTCGCGCTCGGGCACGGCTATATCCGAGATGCTGGATGTAAACCGGGTTGAGGTGCTCAAAGGACCGCAGGGAACGCTTTTCGGAAAGAACGCGACCGCCGGCGTGCTGCACGTGATTACCAATCGGCCCGATTCGAGCGACTTCGAGTTCAACGCTGAACTGTCCTATGAAGAGTTCGACACCATTCGAGCCCGCGGGGTGGTGAACGTGCCCACGTCCGAAACCTCGGCGATTCGCATAGCCGCGCAGATAACAGACGGAGATGGGTGGATCGACAACGTTGGTCGCTTCGACGAAACGAATACACGCGAGCGGCAACTCGTGCGCGCACAATATGCGTTCGAGATTAACGATCGGGCCGACGTGAACCTCTCGTTCGACTACAATGCGATGGACGAGGCGTGCTGCGCGACGGTGCGCATCGCGGATGGTCCATTCACCGGACCGCTCGCGTTCTTTGCCCAGGCCGAGGGTAGCACCGTCATCTCCCCGCCGGATCCGGACGCTTACGAGACGGCGATCAACGACCAGAACCTCACCGATACCGAGGACTACGGCATCTCGGCCGAGATCAACTGGGCCTTGAACGACAACGTCACGCTGACATCGATCACCGCGTACCGTGACTACAACACCGAAACGCGTACGGACGGCGACTTCACGGGCGCGGACATACTCATCATCGATTCCGACGTGGATCTGTCGATGTTTTCTCAGGAACTCCGCGTTGCCGGTTCGACCGCAGGGCAAATGCCGGTCGATTGGACGCTTGGGTTCTATTATTCGGATGAAGAGATCGAACGCTTACGCATCTTCGATTGGCAGTCGCAGGTGGGATTCTATTTCCCGCCGTTTCTGAACCCGATGCCGGGACTCGGTGTCGTGGACGACCTGAGCCAGGACGCCACGACCGTATCCGTATTCGGACACGCGACGCTGCACGTGAACGAGCGTTTGGCGCTCACGGCCGGAGTGCGCTACAACTGGGAAGACAAGGAAGGCGAAGGCACGTTCCTGCAACCCAACAACATTGTGTTGACGTTCGTGAATCCGACGCTGGACGCGGACATAGACGAAAGTGAACCCATCTGGACATTGAGTGGGCAATACGATTTCACCGATGCGCTTACGGGTTATGTGACCTATGGTCGTGGCTACAAAGCCGGCGGAATCAATCTGGCACGCGAAGCGGCCGGCGAAGCGGTTACGCCATTCAACCCGACCCCGGCTCCGGCGGAGCCCACCTTCGATGAGGAAACGGCCGATCACTGGGAGGTGGGCTTAAAAGGCGAGTTCGATCGCGCGCGCATGAGCCTCGCGTACTTTAGTACGGAGTACAACGACGTGCAGAGCCAGATCTTTCAGCCGCCGTTGTTTCTGGTACGCAACGGTGAGAGCGCCGAGACCCAGGGGGTCGAGTTCGAAGGAACCCTGGCGGTTACCGATCAGCTCACACTGAACGGCGGCGTACTCTGGCTCGATACCGAGTTCGGCAGTGGTACCAACCTGGGCAGCGGCGACGTGGGTGGTGAGTCGCTGCCCTGGGCGCCGGACTGGGCGATGAACCTGGGTGTAGATTACCGGGTACCGTTGAGCGGCACCAGCGGCTGGGAACTCGGATTCACCGGGGGCGTTTTGTATCGGGACAAACACGGTGTGAATTCCGACCCGGTAACCGGCTTCACACAGAAATCCACGGAGCTGGTTCATGCACAACTTTCGCTGAACGCGCCGGATGACCGGTGGTCGGTGTCCGTATGGTGTCGCAACTGCACAGACGAGTACTACTCCGAGATTATCTTTACGAGCCCGGTCGACTTCTTCCCCGGACTCGGTGCGGCGGTTGAAGCCTACCCCGGGCGCCCGAGAGAATTCGGCGTTACGCTCGGTATGCGGATGTAGGCGGGCTCGGCGGGGATGCGGCGACCGCTGATCTGCATCCTCGTCGCCCTGTATGGCGTGTATGGCTCCGATTGCGCGACCTCTGCCGCACCGGCGGGCGGATCCGTAGACGATGTGGTTTCTCGCGTTGTGGATGCGTCGGCAACCGGACGTACGGGTCGCGTAAAACGCGCGCTGTTCGGAGACCTGCACATTCATACGGCGTATTCGTTTGACGCGTTTCTGTTCGGAGTGCGCAATGAACCGGATGCGGCTTATCGTTTTGCACGAGGCGAACCCATAGCGCATGTGAACGGCGAGCGGATTCAACTGCGCCGGCCCCTCGACTTTGCTGCCGTTACCGATCATGCCGAGTATCTTGGGGTGTTTCCCAAACTGCTTGACCCCGAACATGGGCTCGCGACACACCCTATTGCTGCATATATGCGCGACGGCTCGCCTGAGGCCGTGCGGCGTGCGCTCTTTACCGTGGGGTATCGTCAGAACTCCGGAACCTGGGTCCCCGGTCTGCAGGAAGTGGGCGTAATGAATCGCGCGTGGCGGCTGAAGCGTGACGCAACCGAGCGTCATAACGAACCAGGCGTGTTCACAACGCTGCACGGCTTCGAGTGGACCAGCACGCCGGGTGGTGCGAATCTGCACCGCAACGTGATTTTCGCGTCCTCCAAGACGCCGGAGGTTCTGTTCACGGCGAACGATTCGCAGAATCCGGAGGCGTTATGGCAATGGTTGGATGAGTTGGCGCGCCAAGGCATGGACGCGATCGCCATTCCGCACAACGCAAACATCTCTGCAGGCAGAATGTTTGGCGTAACCCGGCTGGACCAATCTCCGATGGACGCATCCTACGTGCATGCGCGCGCTCGGTTCGAGCCGCTGGTGGAAGTCACTCAGGTGAAGGGGTCATCGGAAACGCATCCGGTGCTTTCGCCCAATGATGAGTGGGCGTCGTTCGAGTTGTTCGAAACCCTGTTCGGTACCCAGCGGTCGGGTGCGCCGGCGGGTTCCTACGTACGGGATGCGTATCGCAGTGGTTTCGAACTTGCGGTTCGCGGCCTGGGCAATCCGTACCGATTCGGTCTGATCGGATCGTCGGATGGGCACAACGCAGCGGGTTCGTTTACGGAACGCACCTACTTCGGAAAACTGGGTGTTGCCGACGGCACAGCAATTGCCCGGGGCAGCGTTCCTGCGGACGGAGACACACGGTGGGCGTCGGGGGCGGCCGGTACGTCCGGCAATGCCGGCTGGGGTGCATCCGGTCTGGCGGGGGTGTGGGCCGGCGCGAACTCGCGGGACGAAGTTTTCGCGGCGTTGAAGCGGAAGGAAACCTTTGCCACGTCCGGCCCGCGGCTGGCGGTGCACCTCAGCGCTACGGGAGCCGTCGGCGAGCAGGTGGACATGGGTGCAACGGTTGCGGCGCAGCCCGGTACCCGCGTTACGCTGCATGCGCTGGCACGACGGGATCCGCATTCGGCGCCAATCGAGCGGGTGCAGCTGATTCGCGGCAGCTACCACAACCACGCCTACGAGGAGCACATCATCCATCTCGCGTGCAGCCGCGGCGATCCGGATGCAGGCTGTGATCCAGCGCCCGCGCCTGCCACGTGCGGATTACCGGCGCCGGGTTTGAATGAATGGCAGGGCACGTGGCAGACCCCTCCGGTGCACCCGGGCGAACTCAGTTACTACTATCTGCGCGTACTGGAAGTGCCGACATGCCGGTGGTCAACCTGGGACGCAGTGCGCAATGGCACGCCGGTCAATCCGAACCTTCCCGCCCACATTCAAGAGCGGGCATGGAGTTCACCGATCTGGCTCGAAACCCACGGAGACATACACTGATGGACATTGCAGTAATCGGCGGCGGCCACGGTTGCTATGCGGCCGCAGCCGAGCTTTCGGACAACGGCCATCGGGTACGCCTGTGGCGGCGCGATGCCGATAAGCTGGCGCCGGTGGCAGAACAGGGTATTGTGTTGCGCGACTACCGCGGCGCGCGCACGGTTCGGGTTTCGATCGCTACCGGCGATCTCGAAGCGGCGGTAGCCGGAGCCGAGTTGATCGTGATGCCGCTGCCGGCGACGACGCATGCCGACCTCGCGACGCGCCTTGCGCCACTCCTGCGAGACGACCAGGTTCTGTTCTTCCCGCCGGGTACCTTCGCGAGTTACGTGTTTGCCCGTGCGCTCGCCGACTGCGGCAACGACGCTCGCGTGTGTTTTGCGGAAACCGGAACGCTCCCTTACCTCGCGCGGAAGCACGGGCCGCGCGAAGTGGTGGTGAGCGCGTACGGCAAACGGTTACCGACCGGGGTTTGGCCAGCAGAACGTAGCGCGTTTGCGCTTGAACGCATCGCGATCGCATACCCGGCCGTTGAACCTGCGCAGGATGCGCTGGCGGGCGCATTGATGAATGCGGGCCCGATCATCCATCCGCCGCTCATCTTAATGAACGCGGGTCCGCTGCAGCACTTCGATCACTGGGACATTCACAACGAAGGAACGCAACCGGCGGTGCGTGCGACAACCGATGCCCTTGATGCTGAGCGGGTGTCTATACGCGAAGCGTTCGGCTACGGCCCGCCGCACTTCCCGTTGGCTGACCACTACGCGACGCACGGCGACGAATGGATGTATGGTCGCGGGGCCCACGAACGTCTCACTGACAGCGGCGACTGGCGTGAGCACATTGATCTCCACACGCACCGTTACATGCTCGAAGATACGCGTATCGGGTTGTCGTTGCTGGTGTCGGCCGGGCGCTATGTCGGTGTGTCGACGCCGGTGGCGTCGGGGTTGCTCGCGATTGCGTCGGCCGTTACGGGCCGGGACCTGTATGACGAAGGCCGCACGTTCGAGTCACTCGGCATCGATTCGTTGAGCCGCGACGCGTTGACGAAGCTGTTGCAGTTGGGGTTCAAGCCGTGAGCGCGCCGCCCGATTGGGTCGGTGTGTACGGTGGTGGGCGCATGGGATTGGGCATTGCAACTGCGTTTGCGCTTGCGGGAATAGGCGTAAGGCTCGTCGACTCGAAGCCGCGCGCATCGGATCCGTTTCAGACACTCGTGTCGGAGGGCAACGCCCAGATTGCGCGAGACCTAGCCTTTCTGCAGTCGCGGAATGCGATTTCGGAAACCGAACGTGGAGCAATCGAGCGCCTGGTTGCGTGGTATCCCGCCGAGCGGATCGACGTGCTCGCTGACGCGCGCTTTGTATTCGAAGCGGTGCCCGAGATCATGGACGTCAAAGCCGAAGCCTTCCGGACGTTGGGTGCGCAGGTGCCGGAAAGTTGTGTTCTCGCGTCCACCACGTCGACGTTCCTCGTGAGTGACCTGGCGGAGTGCGTTAAAAATCCGGCGCGATTCGCGAACGCGCATTGGTTGAATCCCGCGCACCTTATGCCGCTCGTCGAAGTGAGTAGCGGCGACCAGACGTCCAACGCGACGACCGATCGGCTCGTCGCGTTGCTCGAGCAGGCCGGCAAAGTGCCGGTGCGCATGGGGCCGACGCCGGGTTATGTGGTCCCCCGCATCCAGGCGCTCGCGATGAACGAGGCTGCCCGCATGGTCGAAGAAGGCGTCGGTACGCCTGAGGAGATCGACAAGGCGATCCGGGTGGGTTTTGGGTTGCGCTTCGCCGTGCTCGGTCTGCTCGAGTTCATCGACTGGGGCGGCGGCGACATTCTGTACTACGCGTCGACATACCTCTCTGAGACCGTGGATGCGGACCGCTATCGCGTACCGGATGTGATCGCTGACAACATGCAGCAACGCCGTAATGGTCTGAAGGACGCCCGAGGCTTCTACGACTATGCGGACACCGATGTCGATGCCTACCGCGATCAGCGCACCGCGGTTTTCGTTTCACTGCTCGAGCACCTCGGTCTGCTGCCGCAGGCCGGTGGAGCGCGCTCGCTCCTGAAGGAACGCGGCGATATCGGATAGTTGTTCGTCGTTCAGCGGTTGCGTCGATGCAATGGCCGCCATTGATTGTGCGTCTGCCGATTCGCTGCCGCGCGCGCCGATGCGGTAGAGGCGGTATTGGCGTGCGAGGTACCAGTCGCTGAACCCCGCGAGACCTGGCGCGCGCATTGCGGTTACCCCTTCGCCATTCGGCCCGTGACACACCGAGCAGGGTTGGTATAGCTTGGCGCCGGTCTCTGGGTTGCCCGACGCGGCGGTTGCCGGAGGTGCAGCAGGGAGCGACGCGATGTGTGCCGCAAGCCGTTGCAGGCGAACACCGTCTGCGGTGACGTAGATGGGGGCCAGCAACGTCATATGCTTGCCGTAGATGTCGTCTGTGTGTGTCCCGCGGCGACCGTCCGCGAACGCGCGCATCTGCGCTGTGACGTAGTCCTGATTCAAACCGGTGATGTTGGGTGCCTGTTTCGATGGGTTGCCGCGCCCGTCGTCGCCGTGGCAGGTTGCACATGCAAAGAACAGTTCATCGCCTGATTGCGCGAACGCGGTGCCTATCTGAAGCCCGAGGGGTAGCCCGAGCGCGACCGCTGCGAGTAATGACCGGAGCGTCATGGCGCGTCCACTGAGTTACCCATATCCAGGATTACGCGCCAAACGCCGTCGTTTCCGCGCGCCCAAAGAAGCAGAAACTTGCCACGCTCAGGTCCCCAGCGCATGGACTCACCAGTTTCCTTGACGACCAGGTGGGAAGTGTAGCGGCCGCGCGTGTAGACCCAGTCATGTTCGCGCTTCACCTCTTCCACCGTGAGATCGAATTGGGCGGCGCGCAGGTTACCGAACACGACGTCGGCGAACGCCCGTATCGCGTCGATCCCTACGTCGGCCGGACGCCGGTTGTGCAGGGCCACGGCGTCGTCGGCAAATACGTCGAGCCAGCGTTCCCGGTCGCCGCTCCGAAAGGGTTCGGCGTAACGATTCTGAACCATTTGCTCGAACTGGCCGAAGTCACTCGCAGCCGTATTTACTGGTGAAGGGGTATCGCTCGGTTGTACGCTGTGTGCGCAACCGCCGAGCGTTGCGAAGAGTGTCGTGAACGTCCATGCGCACAGCGCCATGCGGAGTTGATTTCGCAATACGACCTCCTGATCGTTGGATTCCGGTGTGGAAACGGGTCACGCTAACGCGCGCCTATGTTACATCAGCGCTGTTGCATCAGTGCTTGTCGGTTGATCCCGATGCTGGCGCGTCTGCACCACGGCGCGTGGTGTTACACTTTTGGTCGTTCAGGCGGATGTGCGGCAGAATCGATGCGGCGACGACGATTGCTACAACTGGGTGCAACCCTCTCTGCAGGCGGACTGCTGCATGGATGTTCCGCAACCGCGGTTTCGTCGCGCGTGACACAGAGCGCGAACGCCACGAGTGTTGGTTCGTCTGCGCGGGTTGTGCGCCGCGGCGATCCGGACTACGACGTCTGGCACTCGGGCAGCGCCTGGCAGCTTTACAAGCACCCGAGATATGCGGATGCCATCGCGCGGCCGCAAACGGCGGACGAGGTGGCGCGGATGGTGGCGCTTGCGCGCGACGAGGGGTTGCGCGTTGCCGTCAAGTCGGGCGGGCACAACGTAAGCGGGGCGTTTTACCGCGACGGTGGTTTACTACTCGATCTGGGCGCGTTCCGCGGCATGCAGGTGGACGCGGAATCACAAACTGCCTGGGTGGAGCCGGCGCTGTGGAGCCGGAACATGGCGCTGGAGCTGGAGCGCCACGGACTCGCCTTTCCGTATGCCCATTGCGGTACCGTATCCATGGGCGGCTACGTGCTCGGCGGCGGAATCGGTCTGAACGGCGACGCCTGGGGTGGGATTGCGTGTGCGAACGTCATCGAAGCCGACGTGCTGCTCGCAAACGCCGACGTCGTTCGCGTAAATGAGCGAAGTCACCCGGACCTCTACTGGGCGGTACGCGGCGGTGGATACGGCTTTCCCGGTGCGGTGTTGCGCTACCGCTTGCAACTCTACCCGCTGCCGACGCATATCCGCACGTCCACATTCGTGCTGCCACTTGAACGCGCGCCCGAGGGAATGCAGTGGCTGCAGGACGTGCGCGAT
Organism: Candidatus Azotimanducaceae bacterium; assembly: GCA_965216695.1. Lineage (GTDB taxonomy): Bacteria > Pseudomonadota > Gammaproteobacteria > Pseudomonadales > Azotimanducaceae. The sequence continues at coordinate 4,107,213 of OZ244212.1, forward strand.
ACGCAACCGGCGGATACAGAACTGATGATGCTGCTCGCGCACACGCCGCAGGGACCGGCCACCCTCGTTCGCTTCGTGGTGTTCGCACATTCGGAAACTGCGGCCCGTGACCGGCTCGACGCGTATGCCCAGCACCAGGTTTCCAGCAAAGCGGTTGCGCGGATGGAACATCATCCGTTGACGTTCGAACAGTCGTTTCGCGAAAGCGTGGACGCAACGCGGGGCCTCGGTTTCGGGCACTACGCGGCCGAGACCGCGTGGACGCGCGAGCCGGTGGCGTCGGTTGCCGCATTGCTGGACACGTTTCGAAAAGCCCCCTCACCGATGTCGCACGTGCTGGTTTCGCCGCGTATCAACACCAACCTTCCGTCGAACGCGGCGTTTTCGCACATTGAGCCGGGTTGGCTCGGCGTGTACACCATGTGGCGCGATGGGCGCGACAACGCGGCAAATTTTGCGTGGCATGCCGACATGACCGGGCACCTGGCAACCCACGCCACGGGACGCTACGTGAACGAAACCGACGGTTTCGGCCATCCGGAGCGGATACGCTCCTGCTACAGCGCGGGGGCTTGGGAACGTCTTGCAAGAATCAGAAGGCGTTACGATCCGCAATCATTGTTCTTTGGGTTTCCCACCTGAATGGCGTGCTCAAGGGTCGATCAACACGCCGGGATTCATGATTCCGTTGGGGTCGAGTGATTTCTTTGCGGCACGCAACGCCGAGCGGAACGGACCAGGCACCTGTTGATCGTAGCCGGGTCGATGCATCCGGCCCACGGCATGATGGTGGGTGCTGGTACCTCCTGCATCGATCACGGCCTGGGTTGCTGTATCTTTGATATGTCGCCAGATCTCCTCCTCGGCCCCGATAGGCGCTACGCCGGAAAAGCTGTAGTAAGGTGCTGGGCCGTCCGGGTACACGTGGGTGAAGCGGCACGTCAGAGTCGTGCTGTCGCCGAGGGTTTCGCGCAACGCGGCGCCGACTGTGGTTCGCACGTGTGCGTCGAACTCGGGCCAGCGATCCCAGGTAATGGCAGTCTCGAACGTGTCGGCCAGTAAACCCAGACCGTTCGTAAGTCCGGCGTTCACACCGATGAAGGCCTGTCGCCACGCGCCGACCGCGCCCGCTCTGCCTGTAGCTTGGCCGGTGCCGTCGTCGATGTGAATGGCGTCGTCGTCGATCGCACCGCTATTGGCCCGAGCAATAGCGATTGCAGCGTCCATGTTCTTTTGCTGCGGAACATCAGCGGATTCTAAGCCGATGATCAGAAGCGACTGGGTGCCGTCGAGTCCGGCGTTTGCACCGGCCTCGGCAGGATCGAGCAGGCGCAGGTTGGACGGCCACAGTTTTGTCTGAACGATGTGACGCGTTGCCTCGTACCCGGCCTGCCACGACGGAAACACCACACCCGCGGTCGCGCGGAACACCGGACGTTTCTGAAGCCTCAACCATGCACTCGAAATGACACCGAATATGCCTTCGGAGCCGATGGCGAGTCGATCGGGGCTGGGCCCGGCACCGCTGCCGGGAAGTCGGCGGGATTCCCACCAACCGCGCGGCGTCAGCAGCCGCACGGACTCCACGAAGTCGTCGATGTGCGTATGGTTTGTGGCGTAGTGGCCACCGGAACGGGTAGCCACCCAACCGCCGACCGTAGACCACGGAAAACTCTGGGGGAAGTGGCGGAGTGTCAGGCCGTGCGGCCGCAGATGATCTTCCAGATCCGGGCCGAACACCCCTGCCTGAATGTTTGCGGCGCGGGATACGTCGTCGATTTCCAGAACCTTGTGAAATCGCGCCATGTCGATCGTTACCGCCGTGTTGCCATCGTCGGGTGCGTTGACACCCCAGACAACCGACGTGGCACCGCCGTAGGGAATGGCGGTGTGCCCGGCGCCATCGCACCATGCCAGCACCGCGTCCAGTTGGTCTTCATCGCTGGGGAAAGCGACCGCATCGGGCGGGCTGTCGAACCGCCCGCGCATTGCGCGTAGCAGTTCCAGCGGGTGACCTCCGTAGGTGTGTAGCGCGCGTTGATGATGGCTCGTGTCCACGAACGCCTGCAGCTTTTCGGGTACCTCGACGCGGCCCGGTCTGAGCGGGACGTCGTTCAGATTTGGAATCGCGGGTGGGGTAACCTCACGACCGAAGCGTTCCGATAGCGTCCGCGCCATTGCGCGGCGTTGCTCGTCGCTTGGTTCGTCGCTGACGTTCCCCCAGGTCCAGAAGCTGCGCGGTTGATTCCAGACGGCCATGCAAGGGTCTCCAGTCAGCGTGCGCGTGCCGGTAGCGTACGCCAAATGCATGGGCGGAGCGAGGTGGGTTCTACGCGATCACGCTGCTACGGTTGTGTGGCCGGAACGCTCGACTACAATGGTGGACTCTGCGTAAACGCGATGTCAGACGCTGCGTGTTGCGCCGAGCGGAATCTCAAGTGGGGTCTAAAAAGGGGAGAAGACCGATGTCACGATCCAAACTGGCAGCCGCGGCTGCGTTTCTGCTCTTGGGCGCTGTTGGTGTCCCGCCGACCGCGTCCGCCGAATCTGCGCCGGTTGCCCGAGGTATCGAAGAGATTATCGTTACAGCGCGCAAGCGCGAGGAGAGCCTGCAGGATGCGCCGTTGACGATGACGGCGATATCGGAGGACCGCATCGGCAAGTTCGACGTGACGAGTCTCGAACGCATTGCAGCCACCACGCCCAATCTATACGTGGGTCGCGTCTCCAACGGCTCCGGCGCGCAAATCACAATGCGCGGTATCGGTGCAACGGGCGCCACCAGCATCGGCATTGAACAGTCGGTTGCGGTGATTCTGAACGGCGCTTACTACGGACAGGGGCGCGTGCTCAACGAAGGCATGTTCGATCTGTCGCAGATTGAAGTGCTGAAGGGACCGCAAAGCTTGTTTTTCGGCAAGAACGCCACCGCCGGTGTGATCTCACTTACCACCGCCAAGCCAACGGATGAGTTCGAGTTGACCACCCGCGTCGGCTATGAGGCGACCGCCGAGCAGTTGCAGTTCGAAGGCATCATCTCGGGGCCGATCAGCGACCGCGTACGCGGCCGATTCGCGATACGTCATTCCGATATGGATGGCGGCTACTACGACAACGACGCGGTGCAAGTGCCGTACGTACTGACCGAGTTCCTGCCGGACCTCGGTGTGCCGGCCGGTTTCCTGCCGGTCATCGGCCTGCCGATACCCCCAGACGCACAGATCATCAACGATGTGTCGCCGGCAGACGATCGCGATTCCCCCGGGGAAGAGGAAACGCTGCTGCGTGGCACACTGGTTGTGGATGCGAGCGAGCAGCTTTCGGTGACGCTGACGGCACAGTACAGCGACGTCTATCACAACCAGTCGTCGTGGAACCATAAGCTGTACAGCTGTTCCGGCGGCGCGAGTCTGTCGGGGAATCCATGCAATGATGATTTCGAGATTGCAATCAACCGCATGCCCGCGACCCTCGTACAATCGATTCCGGCAAGCCGCAGCAATGGTGACGTGTACAACGATTACGAAAGTTACTCAGTGAACCTGGAACTGGAGTACACGTTCGACAACTTCCAGCTCACATCGATCACCAATGTTCAGGAGAATACCAACGAGTGGGCTCTGGCGGGGGACTTTCAGAATCTGGCAACCGGAATATTTGCGACCGAGGACTCCACATGGGAAGCCTTTTCCGAGGAAATCCGCCTGATCAGCGAATTCGACGGCCCATTCAACTTCATGGCCGGGTTGCTCTATCAGAAGACCGAACGGGATTTCAAACAGTGGGTCACGATTCCCGTGTTCGGCTGGCTGAACTTCAACCCGGGTGCGCCGGATCCGAGTCTGGTGAACGTAACCTACAACAAGATCAGCGACACGGAAGGAGAGACGATCTCGCCGTTCGTGCAGTTAATGTGGGATGTAGCGCCTAATGTGGAGGTATCGGCCGGCGTGCGCTATACCGATGAAACGAAGGATTCAGTGTTCACGCAGCCTTACGTACATCCGTTTACGGACGATCTCGGCATTCTCTGGTCCGAGGGAACGATCGCGATCGATCAGAGCTTCGACGAGTGGTCGCCCGAAGTTACCGTCAGCTGGCAGCCGCGCGACAACGTCAATCTGTATGCCGCGTACAAGACGGCTTACAAGTCGGGTGGATTCAGCAACGGCAGTATTCTCGCGCAAGCCAGCGTGGTGTCCGATTTTGCGTTCGACCCGGAAACCGCCGAAGGCTTCGAGATTGGCCTGAAGTCGACGCTGCTCGACAACCAGCTGCGCTTGAACGTGTCGGTGTACGACTATGAGTTCGACGACCTGCAGCTCGATTATTTCGATTCCGCCAATATTGCGTTCGTAACACTGAACGCGGGAAAGGCGAGCTCGAAAGGTATTGAGGTGTCGAGCGAGTACGCGCCCAGCGACGTTCCCGGACTCACGGTGATGGCGTCGTTCAACTTCAACGAGGCTGAGTACGACGAGTTTGTAGCGCCGTGCTGGGAGGGCCAGACCGTGGCACTCGGCTGCAATACAACGGTGCCTGGTACCGTCGGCCTGCCGGGGACCGACATTTCGGGCGAACCCACCGGCATGGCGCCGGAGTGGACTGCGTCCGTGGGGATGAACTACGACCATGTCATGGGTAACGGCTGGGGCTGGGGCATTGCAATGGACCTGTTGTACAGCGACGACTACAACGCATCTGCGTTGGGCCACCCATTTGCCGGCAGAGATTCGTATGAGCTGTTGAACGCGAGCCTGTATCTGGCGAGCCCGGAGGAACGGTGGCGTCTGCAGGTGCTGGGTAAGAATCTGACCGACGAACTCGTGATATCCGGAATGCTCGAAGCGGCCGGAAGCGGAGCTGGCCGGGAGTATGCGGATCTCGTCGGTTACGGCAACCTGCCACGCACGATTGCGGTGCAGTTGAGCTACAGTCTGCGTTGATGTCGGACCGCTCTGACTCCGATTTCCAGGCGCTGGCCACGCGCATTCAGCGCCTGGAAGACATCGAATCGATCAAGCAGCTGAAGGCGTTGTACTGCGAGATCTGCGACGACGACCACAATCCGGAGAGAATCGTAACGATCTTCACCGAGAACGGAATCTGGGAAGGGCGCGGTATCGGCAGAGCCGAAGGGCACGACGAAATCCGCGGCCTGTTCCAGAAGTTTCAGAAGATGATGTCGTTTTCGCAGCACATGACGATGAATCCTCGTATATCCGTAGACCAAACGACCGCCCGCGGCACTTGGTATTTCTTCGGACCCTTCACATTCCGCAAAGGTAACCAGGCGATGTGGCAGGCCACGCGCTACCTGGAAGACTACGAAAAGGTGAACGGCGAGTGGAAGATCAGGCACCTGCGGGTGACGGGACCGGGAATGAGCGCGAAGTACGAATCGGGCTGGGCCGGATCGACGTGAGACGGTTGTTCCCGCCCGGCTGAACCGAGCGGCCCAATGAACCCGTTCGGCGCGTCAGCTGTAGCGCGCTTCGAACGTTCCCGAAGAGGTCTTTCCTGCGGCTCGAAGACTCTCGCGCAGATCCGTCAGATACAGATCCACCACCTCGCTGTGAAACGGTGAGAGCATCAGATGCAGCGCCCGCGGCTGGGTCGTGAGGCTGGTGAACCAGCCCTTTGCGTACAAGTGTTTGTAAACGCTGAATACGTCGGCCTCAGGATGGCTGAACGCGACAATGCCAAGTTGCGGCCTGCCGAGTATCTCGAATCCGAGGTTGCGCACGCCGGTCTCGATTGCGGCGCGTGCGTTGGTTACCTGCTTCTGTTTCTTTCGGTAGCCCGATACACCCAGATAGTGCATCACCGCCCACGCGGCCGAGATGGCCCCGCCCGGACGGGTGCCGGCTAGCGTGGGCGTTGTCATACGCCCACCGGGCCAATCGCTGCAGTCGAACACCATATGCTCGTGCAACGCTTTGTGTCGGAACAGCACGGTAGACGCGCCTTTAGCGCAGTAGCCGTACTTGTGCAGGTCCGCAGACATCGACGACACGCCGGGCAGTTCGAAGTCGAAGGGTTGGATGTTGGAGCCGTTCATCCGCACGAAGGGCGCGATGTAGCCACCAACGCAGGCGTCGACGTGCAGCCAAAGTTGCCTCTCGACTGCGAGGGCGCTCAACGCGTCGATATGATCGATCAGGCCGTAGGGGAAACTCGGTGCCGATCCGACCAGCATGATGGTGCGTTCGTCGACCGCGTCGGCCATTGCGTTTGCATCCGACAGAAGGTCCGGCCCGACGGGCACGCGACGAACCTCGATATCCATCAGGTGCCCTGCTTTGTCGAATGCCGGATGCGCGGAAAAGGGCGCGACTAGGTTGGTCGGACCCTGCACGCCGCGCGTTGCACGAGCATGATCTCTCGCGGCTTTGACGGCCATAGTGATCGAATCGGTTCCGCCGGACGTGATGGTGCCTGCGGCGTCCTCCGGGGCGTGCAGCAGCGACAGCCCCATGGCAATCACTTCGTCTTCCATCTGTTTGAGGCTTGGGAACGCGAGTGGCCCCAAACCGTTTTCAGACATGTAGAGCGTGTATGCTTCCTTCTGTACCTGGGCCACGTCTTCGCCGGCGTTGAAGACGTACACGGCTGTCTTACCTTCGCGCCACTTGGCGTCGTAGCTGCCGCGTTCGATCATCTCGCGCTTCAGCGAAGGCCAATCTGTTCCGTCGGTTGGTAGTTCGTGCATAGGCGCGTTCCGTACCGTGGTCTGCGTCAGCTTGCTGGTGGTGTGCTGGTTATACCGCGTAGCGTTTCGACCCGGCGCGATAGCACAGTGGTGAGCCGATACACGTGGGAGGGCAGAGTACGTGCAGGGCGTTCGTACTCGGGAATTGCGTCCAGAAACTCCCCGTCGCCGTGCAGTCGCAGCGTAATCTCGCCAATGTCCGAGACCATAGTGGTGGTCAGATCGAACACGGTGTCTGTCGATGCGCCACCCTCTGCGCGCTTCCGCGGTGTAATGCGCACCAGCGCGAAATCGACGCTCTCAGCGATTGGCCGATAGTCTTCCATGATGCGCGCCAGGGACTGATATACGTCTTCAGGCATCTTGCAGCATGCATGCTCAGGAAGCTCGGGGAACTGCGATCCTTCCGGCAGCACACCGCCGGTGTAGGTGATCATCTGCATCACGCGGTCGTAGATGTCCGGCCACTCGGCGCCCGCGTCGATCAGGCGATTCAGCACGTAGCCTGTGTCGATAATCTGGCGCATCACGTCCGACGGCGTTCGCCGTCGCTCGATCCGCGCCAGCGGCACTTCGTCGGTAATGCCCAGCTCCTCGCGTACGTGCGCGAGTTGTCCGCGCGCAGCGTTCAGCATCCTCAACACGTCCCCAGGTACGATGTCGCGATCGGGCGCAGGCTGGGGCCGCTCGCGAGAGACGCCAGCCACTTCCTGGGCAAGCTGGTTGCACTTACGGAAGAGCGTCTGTGCTTGATAAAAGGTTTGCCGCGGCAGCGCATCGGACAGCGTGAAGGAACGTTCGCGCGGGAGCCGCTTGCCCAGCACCTGACGAACCTGTTCGACCTCGTCACGCAGGCGCAGCGCTTCCTGGTACACCTGCGGCGGGATGATTGCTTGCGTTTCCGCGTCCAGCTCGGCGGCGTGGAGAGGGACGTTTGAATAGAGGAGTAGGCCCAGCAATACAGCCCACAAGCTGTGTACCGATTGGCGCCGTGTAACTTGCATCGAAGGGTGGTTTGTCATGCGTCGTTCCTGCTTATGTAACGCGGAGCGCTAGACAGAAAGTATTCGCGTTCGGACGGGCCGAAGACGGAGTTTTGCGCAGTGCAGCATTTACGTCAAGATGGCCGATTGATTGCTACGTGGCGGGCGCGACGCGGTCGGCGCGATCGCTCGACATTTGATTGCCGGTAGTGCACCGTGCGCGCTTTCTCCTGAGGAGCTTCCCATGGAGTATCCCGCGCGCGGTACCGGCGAGAAGGTGTTCTCGGTTGTCTTCATCAAACCGTCGCACTACGACGACGATGGGTACGTCATACAATGGGGGCTCTCGGAGATTCCGAGCAATACCATGGCCGTGCTGCACGGCATTGCGACGGATTGCGCGCAGCGCCGCGTCCTCGGAGACGATGTACGCATAGAGCTGTCGGTGCTCGACGAAACCAATACGCGGATCAAGCCGAAGCGGATCATTCGGGAAATTGTCGCAAAGGGCGGCCGTGCGCTGATTGCGCTGGTTGGCGTGCAGACGAACCAGTTTCCCCGCGCCGTCGACATTGCCCGGCCGTTCCGCGAGGCGGGGCTCCCGGTATGCATCGGCGGATTTCACGTCAGCGGATGCCATGCCATGCTGCCCGAACTGCCGGTGGAAGTGCGCGATGCAATGGCCATGGGAATTTCCATGTTCGCCGGCGAAGCAGAAGGGCGCTTCGCAGACCTGCTGCGCGATGCGTATCAGAACAGGCTTGAACCGTTCTACGATTACATGCGGGATCTTCCGGGACTCGAAGCAGAGCCCACTCCGCTTTTGCCAGCGACGAAGATTGCGCGCAACGTGTCTTCGCGCGCGAGTTTCGATTCCGGCAGGGGTTGTCCGTTTCAGTGCAGTTTCTGCACGATCATCAACGTTCAGGGGCGTAAGAGCCGCTATCGATCGGCCGACGACGTGGAAAAAATCATCCGCGAACATCTTGCGCAGGGCATTCGCCGGTTCTTCATCACCGACGACAACTTCGCGAGAAATCGTAATTGGGAGGCGATATTCGACCGCATCATTGCCATCCGCGAGGGTGAAGGAGAGAACATCAAGTTCATTCTTCAGGTGGATACGTTGTGTCATCTCATCCCCAATTTTGTTGAAAAAGCGGGGCGTGCGGGTGTTAACCGTGTGTTCATCGGCCTAGAAAACATCAATCCGGACAATCTGAGCGCGGCGAAAAAGAACCAGAACCGCATCACTGAATACCGCGCTATGTTGCAGGCGTGGAAAGACATTGGAGCGGTTACGTACGGCGGCTACATACTTGGCTTCGAGCACGATACGCGCGAGCGCATCTTGCGCGACATAGAGATCATTCAGAACGAGTTACCGCTTGATCTGATCGAGTTTTTCATGCTCACGCCGCTGCCTGGATCGGAGGATCATCAGAAACTGCACGCAGAGGGTGTGTGGCTTGAACCGGACATGAACCGCTACGACACCGAACATGTGTGCGCCAATCATCCGCGTATGTCGAATGAGGAGTTTCAACAGATCTTTCACGATGCGTGGCATGCGTTCTACACGCCTGAGCACGTGGAACGGGTGATGCGACGTGCTGAGGCGCGGGGGATACGTGCCAAGCGCATCATGAAACTGACGTTGTTTTTCTATGGATGTCACGCGGTGGAAGGCCTGCATCCCCTGCAGGGGGGTGTTCTGCGGCGAAAGTATCGGCGCGATAGACGTCCCGGAATGCCGATCGAGTCCCCGTGGGTTTTCTACCCTCGCTACGTTGTCGAGACGATGGCGAAGGCGGCGGGATTCCTTCGCCTCGGCTGGCGCCTTCACCGTGTGCGCCGGCGTGTGGAACAGGATGGGGAACGGCACAGCTACATGGATCTGGCCCTTGAACCCGCAAACGCGGGCGACATGGTATCGCTCGAAATTTTCAACGCTACTGAGTCCGGTAGCCTTGCCGTGGCCAAGGTGCAGGCCCGGCAGGCGCGGTCAGACAAGCTCGCGCGGCAGGCGGAACACAACCCCGAAAGAATACCCGCTCGCAACCTTGCCCAGGCAGAACATAGCTGAATCGTTGGGGTCCGAGGTATGAGCGATTCAAGGTTCGCGGACGAAGCCTCAGTAAACTCCGGTTACGCCCGCTATGTGCTGGGTGTGTTGATCGTTGTCTACATTTTCAATTTTATCGATCGGCAGATCATCTCGATTCTAGCCGAGGAGATTAAGGCAGACCTCGGCATTGGGGATGCGGAGATCGGGTTTCTCTACGGCACCGCCTTTGCGATCTTCTACGCGGTGTTCGGCATTCCCCTCGGCAAGCTGGCGGATGTCTGGAACCGGAAGCAACTGATTGCGATCGGTCTGTCGTTCTGGAGCCTCATGACCGCGCTCTCCGGTTTTTCGCGGAATTACGGCACCCTGGCTGCCTGCCGTTTCGGAGTGGGCGTGGGCGAAGCCAGCGCCACGCCCGCCGCGTTCTCCATGCTTTCGGATTATTTTGCGCCCAGGTTCAGAGCGACGGTGCTCGCAATCTACTCCAGCGGTATCTACATAGGTGCCGGGATAGGGTTGTTTCTTGGCGGTGCGATCGTGGAAGCCTGGTACGCGTGGTACCCGAATGCAAGCGATGCTCCTCTGGGGCTGAAGCCGTGGCAGGCGGCCTTCCTGGCAGTGGGATTGCCGGGTCTGTTAGTGGCGGTTTGGGTGTGGACGCTGCGCGAGCCGCTGCGTGGTATGAGCGAAGGACTCGCGAGCCCGGCGCATTCGCATCCGTTCGCGGCCACCGGCTCAACGCTGGTGAGCGTACTTCCAGGCGCATCGCTCGTCGGTCTGTATCGCGTGGGCGGGGCAAAAGCGGTACGCGCCAATCTGCTTTGGGCCGCTGCCGTGTTCGTGCTTTTTTACGGGTTCTACCTCATTATGCCGACGTTGCTGCAGTGGTTGATGTTGGGCCTGGGCGTCTACATCACGTTAACGTGGGTACAACATCTGAAGTTCTCCGATCCCGCAACGTACGCAATGATGTTCGGGTCCAAGGCCTTTGTGACGGCAAGCATCGGATTTCCCGCGATCTCTTTCGTCACTTATGGGCTCGGTTTCTGGTCCCCGCCGTTCATGCAGCGCGTGCACGGCGAGTCCATCGCCGATGCCGGTCTGTATCTGGGCATTGGAGCGGCGATCGGCGGATTCATCGGTATTGTCCTCGGCGGCTTTCTCGCGGACCATTTGAAATACCGGTGGGTGAACGCACGCTTGTACATTGGATTGAGCATTCCACTTCTGGCATTGCCGTTTGCGTTGGGGTTCCTCTACACGGACAGTGTGCTTGTGGCCTACCTGTGCAGCTTTGCGTTCAGCGTTCTGTCTCCGGCATGGATCGGTTCGGGTACAAGTACGATCAACGACCTCGTCTTACCGCGCATGCGCGCTATCGCGTCTGCGTATTACGTGCTGATGAACACCTTTCTCGGCCTGGCGCTTGGGCCATACCTGCTTGGTCAGATCAGCGATGCCTACGCGGCCACCGGTACCGCGTCGGGCGATGCGCTGCGCAGTGCGATGACGTGGGGTCTGCTGGCCTTCGTGGTAAGCATGGTGTTTCTGGCGTGGGCGACCCGGTACCTGCCGTCTGATGAAGCGAGCCGGCTGGACCGGGCGCGTGCGCTGGGTGAAGACGTGTCTTAGACGCGTAGCTAAACCTTGATGAGACAAAAATCTACGCGCCCAGAGCGCCTTTGGCTCGCTTTATCCAGCGCCGCCAACGCCTTTCGGTCACTTTCTGGTAGTGACGCTCGACAACGCTGTTTCCGTCGATTTCCTGGAGCGCGATGCACCCATAGCAGCGCAACACTACGCGTTTCTGGTCGATGACGCCGGATTTGACCATGGTATGCAACGCATCCATGATTTGGCGCTCGACTACCGGGCCGATCCGGCGCGATCGCTGCCTGGTGAAACTAACCAACACTGGGGCGGGCGGGGCGTTTACTTCGCAGACCCGGATGGGCATTTACTGGAACTCATTACCCGACCGTATGGGACGCTGGAGGAACGTGGCGACAATAATTCATACTCAGGATGAGCTTGCATCGGTGCAGCGACTTCCGCTTGCCGAGGCAGAAAGCATTTACGCCGAGCTTCGTGCGTCCGTGCGCGATGCGGGAATACTCGATCGCAGCTACGCCTACTATGCTGTACTGTCGTGCGCGGTGTTTGCAGGCTTCATCGGCTCGTTTCTGCTGGTGTATGCGGCGGATTCCGCGCTTCAGGTTTGCCTCTATTCCACGGCTTTCGCGTTCTTCTCGGTGCAGATTGCGGGATTGATCCATGATGCGGCCCATCGAGCGGTTTTCGCGACCCCGCGCGCGAACGACATTTTCGGCCAGTTCTGCGCGTTCTTCCTGGCGGGTTGTTATAACAACTGGCGGATCAATCACAACCGGCATCACGCGTTTCCGAATCAGGACGCGAAGGACCCGGATGTGGAAATTCCGTTCAGTTTTACCGCGGACCGGTTTGCAAAGCTCTCCGGGTTGCTCGGCGCCCTGAAGAAGTACCAGCGGTTCACGTACTATCCGTTCGGAACGCTGGCGTCGTTGACGATGCGATTCAAGCGCTACGACTACTTCAAGGAGAACTTCGGTCCCGCGATCTACTGGGAGATTGCGCTCTTTGCCGCAGGCGTGCTGCTGCGCTATGTCCTGCCACTGGTGGTACTCGGCATTGAGAAAGGACTGCTCTTCCTGATTGTTTCGAGTCTGGTGGAAGGCTTTTACATGTTCCACGTATTCGCGCCGAATCACAAAGGTATGGTAGAGCTGGCGGCGGACGTCAAATGGTCCTTTCTGGAGCAGCAGATCGTAACGTCGCGCAATGTTCGGGGAAGCATGCTGGTGGACGCGGTATATCTGGGCCTCAACTACCAGATCGAACATCACCTGTTTCCCAACACCCCCAGGAACAAGCTCAAACGCCTGAAAACCCAGGCTGAGGCGCTCTGCCGGCGCTTCGATCTTCCGTACAACGAAGTTGGCATAGTCACATCGAACAGAATCATTCTCGAGCAGCTGAAGTTGACCAGCCAGGCGACCTGATGCTGCCCGCTGCGAACGTTCGCTGCCGGTCCGGGAACGTACCCCCGGAACCCCGGATCGTGTGATAATCGACGGCTACCAGATGTATGTGCGGCAAAGTGCGCACGAGGAAACGCGGGGTACAGCGTGGGGACACAGATGAACGGCGGTAACGCCGGAGACGCCGGTCATGCGGGGCACGCTAACGGCAGGCCGGCCTCGAGTGGCCGGTTGGCGGTGCTTACACCGGGTTTCGGAGCGGTTGCAACGACGCTGATGGCGGGTGTCGACCTGATACGACGGGGACAGGGCAATCCCGTGGGTTCGATGGCCGAGATGGGCCTGATCGACCATCAGGGCACGCAGCGCAAGGTGCGGGACCTCGTGCCGTTGGCCGGGTTAGACAACCTGGTTTTCGGCGCCTGGGATATTCGCAACGAAACCGGCGAGGAGGTACTTGCCCGCAGCAATGTGCTTTCGGAGCGTGAGATCGGCGCGGTAGCGGAAAGCGTAGGTTGTATTGCTCCCAAACCCGGGGTGTTCAACGAGGAGGCAGTGCGCCGAATCGAAGCCAACCATGTGCTTAAGTCGACGCATCACAAGGAAAGTATTGAAGCGCTGCGGCAGGACATCCGCGATTTCAAACGGGATCTGGGTGCTGACCGAGCCGTGGTAGTTCACTGCGCGTCCACTGAAACGCACCGTCCTCAGGCATCCTTTGCAGGCTCGCTTCGGGATCTGGACCGGGCCATCGAACGCAACGCGCCCGAGGTGTTCCCGACCGTTCTATATGCATACGCGGCTATAGAAGAAGGCGTTCCGTTCGTGAACGGCACGCCGAACGGTTCGGTCGATCTGCCGGCGATACAGCAACTGGCAGCGGACCGTCACGTGCCGATTTGCGGCAAGGACTTCAAATCCGGACAGACGTTGATCAAGACCGTACTGGCACCGGCGTTGCGGGCGCGCGTGCTCGGGTTGAACGGTTGGTACTCCACGAATCTGCTCGGCAACCGGGATGGCGAGGTGCTGGACGACCCCGACGCCTTCCGGTCGAAGGAAGTTACCAAGATGGGCGTGCTGGAAACGATTCTGGACGGGCAAGAGCAGCAGGATCTGTACGGCGAGTTCGCCAACCGTGTGACCATTCATTACTACCCGCCCCGAGGCGACGAGAAGGAAGGTTGGGACAACATCGACCTGTTCGGATGGCTCAACTATCCAATGCAGATCAAGGTTAATTTTCTGTGTCGCGATTCCATACTCGCGGCGCCGCTGGCATTGGATCTTGCGCTTTTTGCCGACCTTGCCGCGCGTGCGGGCGCTGCCGGGGTACAGGACTGGTTGTCGTTTTACTTTAAAAGCCCTGCGGTTGTTGGGAACGGCCGACCGGTACACGACCTCTTTGCACAGCTGGGTATGCTCGAGCAGACGCTTTGCGAGCTGTCAGAACATTCGTTTGCGGCGGAGCTCGCCTGAGTTATGTTAGCGGCCCGGCGCCGCGACCTGGGCTCTGCGCCAATCTTTCGATTCTGTGCGTTTGTTGAAATGACATGACGCATCCTTCCGTTGTGCCGCTGTTACCCGGCTTGGTTGTTGCGGCTGTGCTGCTGCTTGGCATCCCCGCGTTCGCGTGGCATGTCCGCCGCCACGGCGCGCCTGAGCTCGATGGGCTGGATCATCGTGCGCCGTCGCGGATGGTGACGCGATTGCTGATGATGTACGGGTATTGGCTGTTGAGTCCCTTTGAGAGACGTCTTGCGGCGGCGGGTGTGTCGCCGGATTCGATCACGCTTGCGGCATTCGGCCTTTGTGTGATCAGCGCGGTTTGCATTCTATGCGGCTGGTTTGCGAGTGGCGGCTGGTTCTATTTCGCCGCGGGCGCGCTGGACATGCTCGACGGTCGCGTCGCTCGGCGAACGGGCAGTGCCAGCCGCGCCGGAGGGTTGCTCGACTCGGTGGTCGATCGTTGGGGTGAATTGGCTGTGCTGGGAGCGTTGCTGCTCGCAATGCCTTCAACCTTGGGGAGAAGCATCGTGTTGCTCGCGATCGCCGGTTCCCTGATGGTGAGTTACACGCGCGCGCGCGCTGAAGGTGCCGGAATCACGATGACGAGCGGCACGATGCAGCGCGCAGAGCGGATGCTCCTGGTGGTTGTGGCGCTGCTTGCCGGAGCGGTGGGCGAGTCGACCGGCGCGTTTGATGCGTACACCGCCATTATGCCTCTGGTCTTGATTGTTGGTGCCCTGTCCGCGATGACGGCAGTAAACCGGCTCTATCAGGGCTATCGTGCGTTGACCGAACAGGACCGCACGGCCGTCCGTACGTCCTCACGCGAGTAAACGCCGGGGAACTGAAGGACGCGGCCGTTCGAGTGTGAGGCCGTGGCCGTCTTTTAGGCGTGCTACCGGCTGGGTTCGCTCGATCTCTGATCGTCGGTGTGTTGCTGGAACCATGTCACCATGAGTCCGCGTGCAAGCTCGATCACCCGACGTGTCTGCGCGTTGCTCAATTGATCATTCATACGGCCGTACGCCAATCCTTCGAGAAGATGTTGAATGAGATCTGCGGCCAACTCGAATTCGGGGCGGCTTCGTTGCCATTCGGAAACCTGTTTGGCCGAAGCATTACGGTATTGTCGGATGAATCGCCGGTATGCCGGTTTCAACACAGCTGCGAGCTCGGGATTGGTGCGTGCCGCCAGAAGCAACTCCTGGTACGCAACAAATTCGGGGTGGCTTACATGTTGCCAGTACACCTCGATGCCGTGTGCCAATGGGTCCACCCCTTGCGGGCGTTCCGCCAAATCACGGTCGCGGTCGCGCAAGCGGCGCTGCTCAAGGCAATGGATGGCCGCTTCGATCAGATCGAGCTTTGACGCGAAGTGATATTGCATCGCACCTTGAGATACCCCTGCCGATTCGGCGACCCGCGCCATCGTCGTGCTGTGGTAGCCGTGCTGCACAATGCAGTTGATGGTTGCATCTACAATGCGCTGGCGCATCAGCTCGCCCTTGCGCGTCTGCCACGTATTCGAGTTGGCAGCGCTGGCGTTTGCGCGCGGCGGCGTGTTGCGGTGGCGCAGATTACCTTTTGTCATGGCTGTTTGACATCCCGGAATTTGCACGTGTATTTTGTCTGCACCAAAAAAGTATCGCTATATTTTTTTGGGCCTCCGCTCCGCCCGCGTCGGGCCAGCCTCATGGACGGATGCAGATGTCGGGAGAGAACGTCTGGATTACGAGGAGAGAATCGATGAATACCCTTAAGATCGTAGTATTGGCCTGCGTGTGCGCAGCGTTGTTGCAGGCGCCTCCGGCCGTTGGTCAGGCAGCGGACGGACCGGTGCTGGAAGAAATTGTGGTAACCGCTGCGCGCCGGGAGCAGAACCTCAGTGATGTGGCGCAGACCGTCCAAGCGATGCTCGGCGAAGAACTCTTGGACATGGGTGTTACGAATCTCGAAGAGATGATTCAGGTGATTCCGAGTGCGGTATACAACTCCACGATCGGCGCCGGTAGTACGACGTTCTCCATTCGTGGTGTTGCCGCAGGCGAAACCGACGGGGATGCCACTGTTGGTTATTACTTGGACAACTTTCCGTTCACGATGCCGGGGCGTCCCTATGCACCCGTCGCGGATTTCTACGATGTGGAACGCGTAGAGGTGCTGCGCGGGCCTTCCGGTACGCTGTACGGCTTGGGGTCTCTTGGCGGCACCATCAAAGTGCTCACAAAGAATCCGAACGTGGACGAAACCGAAGCGTCGGTTAGATTGACAGGATCGAGCACGAAGGGCGGCGAAGAAAACTGGTCCGGGGATGTGATGTTCAATGTGCCTCTGGCCGAAGGTAGCGCGGCGCTTCGGGGTGTGATCAGTTACGAGGAGCTGGGCGGCTATGTGGATATCATTCCGAGTAACGAGAACGATGGCAATCCGGGTGAAACGTTCAACGCCCGGTTGAAGTTGCTGGTGGAACCAACGGACGCGCTCAGCGTTCAGTTGACCTACTGGCGAAACGATTCGGACCAGGACTTCTCGAACCGGATAACGTTTTTCGATCCGCCCTCGGTGGACCAGACCTTCGGTGAGATTCTGTCCGATTATTCGCTCTACATTGCCGACATCGAATACGACCTGGGCTTTGCGCTGCTACAGAGCACCACCGGCTACATTGAGAACGACGTGATATCGAACAACGGTGGGTTCATACCTGGAATCGGCAACTTCTCATCGCTGTGGCCGCTGAAAACGGAAAATTTCAATGAGGATCTTCGGCTGAGTTCAACCGCGGAAGGTCCGCTGAGCTACATCATCGGCTTCTACTATCAGGATGCGGAAACGGCCGGAGGGCAGGACGTATTGCTGCCGGACTTCGGATTCAACGGCGTTAACCGCGACAACAAACTGTCGAGCGAAGCCTGGGCTCTCTATGCAGATGGAAGTTATGCCGTGATGAACGACCAACTGGTGCTGACCGTCGGCGGACGTTACTACAAGGAAAAGCGACGTTTCGACGAGGACAGCGTGCTGGAATTGCTGACGCCGATCACAGGACTGCCGGACCCGCTGGTCATTCCCACGGTTGCGACAGACCGTGCGACGGAAGACACCTTCAATCCACGCTTCAACGTGGCGTTTCATCCTAATGAGAACGGCATGATCTACGCGGAAGCCGCAAAGGGATTTCGCAGTGGTGCGATAACGTCATCGGCGATTATCGGCGCAGTGAACGCCGTGCTTGGTACATCGTTCGAGAATTCCTCGCCACCGGATACGCTGTGGAACTATACGGTTGGCGTAAAGTGGACGTTCGCAGACAGCCTGGATCTGGAGCTCGCTGGCTACCTGTATCAGTGGGACGACGCGCAGCTCGTGTTCTCTCCTGCGCTGCAATCCAGCGTGGTGCCGGTGGGCGACGTGGAAGGCAAGGGTATCGATCTGACGCTTTCCTGGGCAACGCCCGTCGACGGGCTTGCGTTTCAGTTCACGGGCAACCTCAACGAAACGGATCTGGACGATGTGGATCCGCTCGTAACCGGCGCATTCAGCTACATTGCCGACGGAGAGCGGCTTCCAGGATCGGTCAAAAGCACGTACGCGCTGCGCGGTAGCTACGAAACAGCGCTGGGCGCGAGTGGCTTGAGCCTGCGTGCCAACGCGTTGTGGACGCACCGCTCGAAATTGAGAAGCTTATTCGATGGCCGTGACGCACCTTCGATCGACCGGGTGAACGCTCAGGTGGGCGTCGGCAACGACCGTTGGGAGGTTGCGCTGTTTGGGAACAACCTGACCGACGAAGTGGGACCACTTGCACGTCCGGGTGGGCAGGAAGCGATCCCGTTCCCCAGAACCATTGGACTCGCGCTGGAGTTCAGTATGTAGCGGCACATACGATCGACCCCGTGCGGCGCAGCGTTCCGGCCGGCGGATGCTGCGCATCTGCTGGAGCTGCCGAGACGATGCTACACTCCGGCGGGCACAGAGGGCGTACACGGGGAAGCACGGGCAAGCACGGGAAAAGGTATGGCACAAAATCCATTCGGTTTGGACGGCGATGTTGCGGTAGTCACCGGCGCGGGAAGCGGTATCGGTGAAGGTACGGCTCACGTGCTGGCGCGAGCCGGGGCCCGAGTTGCGTGCGCGGGCCGACGGATCGACAACATCGAGCGCGTTGCCCGGGACATCCGGGATGCGGGTGGCGACGCGATTGCGGTGCAAACCGACGTTACCGTGGATGCGGACGTAGAGCGACTGATGGACGCGGCGGTAAGCGAATGGGGCCGGCTTGATATCCTGGTGAACAACGCCGGAGGTTCACCGGTACAGGCGCCGCTGCTCGAATTACCCAGAGAAGAATGGGACGCAACCCTTGCGCTCAATCTGACAGCGGTGTGGGTCTGCACTCGGCACGCGGTGGCGCGCATGGCGGACGGCGGACGTATCGTAAACGTATCGTCGATCGCCGCGGACCGTATCGTACCCACGAGTGGCCACTACAGTGCGGCAAAGCGCGGCGTGAATTCGTTGACGGAGTCGTTTGCGTTCGAACTCGCACCCCGAGTGCGCGTGAATGCGGTTATGCCGGGTCTGGTTCCAACAGAAGTCGTTATGAAAGCATTGCAGTTGACGCCGGATAAGCTGCCGGAGTTCGAGGAGATGTTGAACACGCCGGCCGGTCGTCTGGGCCGGCCGGACGATCTTGGTAACGCGATTCTGTACCTGGTATCTCCCGCGTCCGAGTGGGTCACCGGTGAGTGCATCTCGATATCGGGCGGAGCGAACATCGCGGGTGCAGTGTAGTAGGCGCGCGTATCGCTCTGAAATGCGTCGTCCGACCGAGTGCGTCGTAAGGGGAGGCGCGTGCAGCCTCTGAAGCGACCCACCATCTTTGCGCATGGCTGCGTCGGCCTGCCGATGGCCGTGTACGGATATCCTCTGGCGATCTGGATTCCTGCACATTATTCGGGAAGTCTTGGCCTGGATCTGGCGACGGTCGGCACTATTCTGATGCTCGCCCGCCTGACGGACGTAATTACCGATCCGATGATCGGCGAACTGTCGGATCGCGTTCGGACCCCGATCGGACGCCGGCGACCCTGGTTGCTCTTTGGCGTTCCGCTGATGATGCTGGGCGTGTACCGGTTGTTCGCGCCGCAGGGTGATGTGGATCTGATCTACTTCCTGCTGTGGCTTACCGTGTTCTTTCTCGGCTCGACGATGATCATCCTGCCGCATCGGGCCTGGGGCGCGGAGTTGTCACCGGACTACCACCAGCGTTCGCGCGTGACGGCGGCCCGGGAGGTATTCTACCTGGTTGGGCTCATGGTGGCGGCCGCGGTACCCATGGTCGTGGAGATCATGGCGGACGAGGGCGTAGGTGTGTCCGCGGTGTTCGGCAAGCTGTGGAGCGACGCGACGTCGGCGTTCACTGGCGAGATCATGAACAAAACGCCAGTTGATCGCGCCACGCTGACGGGTCCTGTGCTCACGGCGCTGGCCTGGGCAATCGTTTTTGTGCTGCCGATCACCGCGGCGGTTGTGCTGCTGTTCGTGAAAGAACCGCCGCCGGCTGCTCGGGAGCGCGTTCCGTTGAAGGAAGGATTGCGGTACCTGATGCGCAATGGCCCCATGTTGCGCGTGCTTCTGATCGTCTTGCTCGTGCATTTCGGCGAAGCGTTCCGGAATGCCGTGTCGCTCTTTTTCATTCGCGACATCATTGGTGTACCTACCATAGGCGCGGCGTATTTTTTCTACTTCATTGCCGGGTTGGGCGCCATTCCGTTCTGGCTCGCGCTCGGTCGGCGCGTGGGTAAGCATCGTGCGTTCATGGGAACGCTGGTGACGGTCGCGGCAGTGAGTGCCGCGAATCTGGTGCTCGACCATGGCGACTACCTCGCATTCTTCCTTCTATTCATCGTGAAGGGTTTCTGCTTCGGCGGTTTGCACTTCTTACCCATCGCGATGCTTGCCGACGTGGTGGACGTGGATTCGGCGCGATCGGGTGGGAGGCGTGCGGGCGCGTACTTTGCAATCTTCGGGTTCAGCGAGAAGATTGCAATCGCGTTTGGTACGGGCGTGTCGCTGAACATTGTGGGTCTGCTTGGGTTCGATCCGTCCGGCGGTGTGGCCGCGAGCAGTGATCTGGGGGTGCTGTCGCTGCGCCTCGTGTACTGCCTCGGGCCGATCGTGTTCTACGGTCTGGCGTTGAAACTCATCTGGAACTATCCACTGACGCCGGAGCGCCACGCCAGACTGCAGGCTCGGCTCGAGCGCCGCCAAGCGAGATGGGTTCAGCTCAAAGGGACAGGGATGGGGTCAGAGTAAAGGGACAGAGTAAAACTCTGTCCCTTTACTCTGACCCCATCCCTTGATCTGTCCCAATCCTTACCGAAAAGCAAGCGCATCAGGTCGGCGTAATCGCCTGGCGATAGCGGACGGACGACTTCGTAGCCGCAGCCCGGTGTTTCGAGGTTGCCGGGCGCGACGCCGAGCCTTCCCAGGTATGCCACGGTGTTTGAACTCGCTTGCGCCAGTATGACGAGGTGTTCAGACGTAGGCTCCCGAGAGTTTGGGTCGTAGGTCTCTCCCGCGGCAATGAACCAACCGTCTGTGCGCTCGAGCAGAAACTGCTGAACCCCGGCGATCGTCGCGGCGTCCGTGATTGTACGCACCGGTTTGGGGCTGCGTGCGCGATAGTGGCCTTCGAAAACCGATAGTGTGTTCGCGTTTGCGGTGCGTAACTGAAGGAAGCCGAGGTTTTCGCAATATGGAATCTGAGCGGTCGGATTGCACCCGGCGCACGCGACGCATACGAGGATCCCAATCGGTTTCAGAATGAGCATGTCGGTATGAGCGATGGGGTCAGATCAAAGGGACAGAGTTTTACTCTGTCCCTTTGATCTGACCCCATTGCTCCCCATCCCTTCCACCGTTGCGACCCTTTGTGTTGCTGGTGCATCTATAGTGTCCAGGGACAACCATTTTGGAGTTTACGTATGCGAATTCTACTCGCAATCGGGTTCGCGCTCGCGTGCGCGAATGCCGCTGCCACCGATTCGATACCGCTCAACGCGGTGAATCGTGCGTCTGAGGTTATCGATCGGGCGATTGACGCCCACGGCGGCGCAGCGGCGTTGCAGAACATCACCTCGGCGTATCAGGCGTCGAAATTCACCAACTACGCTACCAACCAGAGCCGCCGCCCGGGTCCGCCATGGGACACGTCCGTTTCGAGCAATGTCTACGCGGTCGATTTCGAGGGTAGGCGGGCGTTCACGAGTTTCAAGGGGGAGGGCAGTGGGTTCATCACGGACAACGCGACTCTGATTGGAACGGACGAGAGCTACAACGTCGATCGGCGCCGCGGGACGATCACACCGCTTACGGACCCGAGTTTCGATACCACGATCGGACCGTTCGTTCGGGTGACGCCGCCGCTCCTGATCCGGTCACTCATGCTGCGTCGCCATACCAGCCATTGGTTGGGTGAAGCAGAGGTGAACGGGGCGCCTGCCGACATCGTTACACTGGTCATGGAAACGGGCCCGGCGCTTTCGCTGTACATCGATCGCAAAAGCGGGCTGCTTGTGAAAGCCGAGCGCGTATTGCCGCCCTTCGGCCAGGTGGAATACCGCTACCTCGACTACGCCTCAAACAATGGCATTGCCGTCAATCAGGGATTTGAACTGTTCTCTAATGGCGAGCCGAACCTGGTGATCGACCTGGGCCCGCTCGTGCTGAACAAGCCCGTCGACAACTACCTGCGGGTTCCCGAGAAGCTTGAACGAACCGAAGCCGCCGCGCCGGATACGCTACAGGCCAGAGAACTCGGCAAAGGCGTACACCTGATTGGCGGGTCGGGTACCTATGCCCTGTTTGTGGAGGCGAACGATTCTGTCATCGCAATCGGCGGCACCGCAGGCATTCCCGAGCGCATTGCGGAGCTTCGTAAGACAGGCAACAACAAACCTATCCGCTTTGGCGTGATGACGCACCACCACGGCGACCATATCCTGGGGGTTGCGCCCTATGTTGAGGAAGGGGCGACGATCATTGGGCACGCGAGTCATGCCGAAGTGTTCAGAGGCGCAGCCGAGGGCGATATACAACTGCAGACGGTGGAAGACCGGCACCGGATCGGTCGGGGCAAGAACCGGGTCGTTCTCTACGACATCGGACCAACGCCGCATTCCGAACACATCCTGGTGGCCTACCTGCCCGGTCACAAGCTGTTGTTTCAGGCGGATCATTCGGGTGTTCCGTCTACAGGCACCGTAGGCCCGGCTCAGCCTGCTGCTATAGCGCTGAACGACGCGATTGACCGACTGGGGCTCGATGTGGACGGCATCATCAGCGCGCACAGCGCGCGCGTGCTGTCCAAAGCCGATCTCGAAGACGCGGTGCGCTTGGCGCGTTCGGTGGCCGGAGGATAACCGGTACCGATCGGGCGGCACCCTGTGACTCGCAGGTGCCGCCGCCATTCTTGACAACCCCGAACGCGGCTGCACTACTGTGTCCGTTACAGAGGCGGTGTTTGCGGAGTATCCCATGTCGATTTCGGAGGCGATGAAGGCAGCCGTGTTCCACGGGGCGAAAGACGTGCGGTTCGAACACGTGGACCGACCCAAACCAGTAGACGGTGAAGTGCTGATCCGGGTGCGCGCGTGCGGGATCTGCGGCTCGGATCTGCATACCTATCGCGAAGGGCTTTTCACCGACCTGGGTTTGCCGACGAATGCCGGTCGCATTCTCGGCCACGAGTTCGCAGGTGAGGTGGTGGAAATTGCGGGTCAGGTAGATGGTATCGGCGTTGGCGATCGTGTCACCGTGCCGGGGCTTGGTGCCAACGCGGAGTATGTGAAGATTCCCGCGGCGGCGGCGGGGTTTCTGCAACGGCTCGATGATTCGGTGAGTTTTGCCGAGGCCGCAACCACGGAACCGCTCGCAACGTCGTTACACGCGGCCAACCTTGCCGATGTGGCCGACGACGAATGTGTTGTGATCATGGGTGCGGGCATCATTGGGCTTGGCATTCTGCAATGCCTGAAAGCGCGATGTGCGGCACGAACCATCGTAGTGGACCTGTCTGAAAAGCGGCTCGCCCTGGCTAAGGAACTCGGCGCGGACGAAACGGTGAATGCGCGCGATGGGGGTGTCGAAAAGCAATTGATGTCACGCACCGGCCAGGCGGACCAGTTACTGGACGCACCGGAAGGTATTGCGGACGTCGTGTTTGATTGCGTTGGGGCGACGCGAACGTCCAAGGGCGTAAGCGTGCTCGAACAGGCGCTTGCGATGGTGCGACCTAACGGCAAGGTGATCGTTGTTGCCGTGTTCGAGCGGCCGCTTGAGATCGATCCCAACGTCATCGTCCGCAAAGGTGTGCGTCTGCTTGGCTCGTGGGCGTGGGTCCCGCACGAATTCGTGGACGCGCTCTCATTGATCAGCTCTGGAGAAATCGACCGCAAACCTCTGATCAGTCATGAATTTTCTTTAGAGCAAGCAGCGGAAGCCTATGCCACGCAGGCGAGTGTGGATACCGCGATCAAGGTGATGCTGGTGCCCTAGCGGGGCCGAGTCGTGCTGGCGGCGGCGTTCGGGCGGTTGCTACACTCGAATGCGAAACGGGAGGTGTTCTCATGCACGATCTGGTGATTCGTAACGCAACCATCGTAGATGGCACGGGCGGAGAGCAGCGCAGCGGCGACGTGGTGGTAGACGCCGGAAAGATTACCGCCGTCGGCGCACCGGGAACGGCGCCGTCCCGCGCGGGCCGGGTCGTCGAAGCGAATGGCGATCTCCTGACGCCGGGGTTCGTGGACATTCACACGCATTACGACGGTCAGGTCTGCTGGGACAAGGAAGTAACACCAAGCAGTTGGCACGGTGTTACCACCGTGGTGATGGGCAACTGCGGCGTGGGTTTCGCGCCGGTAAAACCCGGCACGGAAGACGAGCTGGTCGCGTTGATGGAAAGCGTCGAAGACATCCCCGGTACTGCCCTGCACGAAGGGTTGCCGTGGGGATGGGAGACGTTTTCCGAATACCTCGATGCCATCGATACGGCCTACGCGGTGGATGTTGGTACACAGGTTCCCCATGTGGCGATCCGCCACTACGTGATGGGTGAGCGATGCTACGAAGACGCGACGCCGGATGACCTCGTCGCCATGCAGGCCATCACCCGCGACGCATTGCGCGCGGGGGCA
This sequence comes from Candidatus Azotimanducaceae bacterium, assembly GCA_965216695.1. Lineage (GTDB taxonomy): Bacteria > Pseudomonadota > Gammaproteobacteria > Pseudomonadales > Azotimanducaceae. The sequence continues at coordinate 4,131,707 of OZ244212.1, forward strand.
CTGGGTTTCACAACGTCGCGATTTTACGGGCACGTCGACCGTTCGGGGCGGCTGGTTCCCGGCACGCGGGCATCGGGCGAGGAGATGCGCGCGCTGGCAGGGGCCTTCAAGGACCTGGGCCACGGCACGATGGAGTTCGTTTCGGACAGCTTAAACGATGCCGAGGAGTTGGCGTGGATCGAGCGAATTACGCGCGATATAGGCTGTACGGTTACGCCCCTCGCGGGACCGGGTGCCAGAAATCTCTGGTCGCTCGCGGAGGCGCTGAATGCGGAAGGGCTGCAATTGCGCCCGCAGGTTGGCGCGCGTCCGGCCTCCATCCTGATGACGCTAGACGGCACAATCAATCCGATGCGGCAGTTTCCGGCTTACCGCGAGATTCATGGTTTACCGCTGAGGGACCGCATTGCACAACTGCGCAACCCGACCTTCCGGCAACGCGTGCTCACCGAAGCGCCGATCCTGCCGGCAAACGCGGATGCATCGAAGTTCATCACCGATCACGAGCAGATGTTTGTGATGGACGCGGCGCTCAGCTACGAACCGGGGCCGCACGATTCGGTTGGGGCGATTGCGCGCGCACGCGGGGTCGATCCTCGGGAAGTGATGATGGATACGCTCGCCGATGGCATCCCGTTGCTGGTGCTCTTTGGCGGCTACCCGGGAGATCTCGAAGCCCAGCGCCGCGCGATCGAGCACCCGAACAGCGTATTCGGGCTGTCGGACGGGGGCGCTCATTGCGGTGTACTCGTAGATGCCAGCGTACCGACGTACATGCTCAGTTATTTTTCGCGGGACCGAACCCGCGGTCCCCGGATGCAACTCGAGTTTGTGGTACACAAACTCACCCAGGATGCGGCGCAGGTATACGGTCTGCGCGACCGTGGGGTGATCGCACCCGGGTATCGGGCCGACTTCAATCTGATCGACTACGACGCACTGCAGCTTCAGCCGCCCGAGATGGTGTATGACCTACCGGCTGGCGGTAAACGGTTGGTGCAAAGGGCTGCGGGTTATCGCGCGACCCTACAATCGGGCGAAGTAACGTATCAGGACGGCGAACACACCGGCGCTCTACCAGGGCGGCTGCTCCGCGGTGCGCAATCAGCGCCGGTGGCGTAAGCGGCGTAGGTGGCGCAGGCGAAAGCCGCAGTGGAGACGACACGATGACCAAGGTGCAACCGTTCGTGGTCGATATGGACTCGCACGTGATGGAGCCGCCGGATCTCTGGCTGAACTATCTGGAACCGAAATACCGCGATCGCGCGATTCGCATCGACCGCAATGACGACGGCGCGGAGACCCTGTTGGTGGATGGCAAAGTACTGCTCGAAGGCAGGCTCGCCGCGCTCGGGGGCGCCGAGCACGATGCGGTTCGGACGTTCACGGACCCGGCACTCACGTACCTGGATGGCTGTCCCAAAGCGTCCTACGACACGGACGCGCGTGTGAAGCTCCTCGACGACTGGGGCGTGGATATGGGCCTCGTCTTCCCGACGATCGGTATTCTTTGGGACAAAGAAGACGACCCGGAACTTGCGATGGCGTATGCCCGCGCGTACAACAACTGGCAATGGGACTTTGCGAGTCCGGCGCTTGATCGCATTCTGCCTGTGGCGCATGTGCCGCTCTACGATGTGGACCTCGCGTATACAGAGCTGAAGCGCTGCCTGAACCTCGGGTTTAAAGGCATGTTTCTGGCGCCCGAACCGGTGGGCGGCAAACGCCCCTCGCACCCGGATTTCGACCCAATCTGGCAACTTCTCACAGACGCGGATCTGCCGGCGTGCGTGCATCTGATCGTCCGGTTCGATCGGGTCGTCAATCTGTCGAATACGGCTTGGTGGGACGTGCGGAAAGAGCGGCCGGATACGGTGTTCTCATTTGCGTTGGGCGGCACCATGCAGTTGATACCTGCGGTGGCGGCACTGGTGTGTGATGGTCTTTTTGAACGCCACCCGCATCTGAAGATTGCGATTGTCGAATCGGGCGCGGGTTATGTCCGTTACCTGATGGATCGGCTCGACGAGAAGTACGCGCGTTTCAAAGCCACCAGCTGTCTGTCGCGGCCGCCGAGTGAATATATTCGCGAGAACTTCTGGTTCGTAATGGATCCAAGCGAAGAGAGCATTGACGCCCAGTGTGACCTCGTTGGCGAAGACAGGTTTCTGTGGGGCTCGGACTATCCGCACGTCGATTCCCACATCGATGCAATGCGGGAAGTGCGCACGGCGCTCGCACCCATGTCCGAACACCGGCGCAATCTGGTGTTGGGCGGTAACGCACGGCGGTTGTTCCGTCTATAGCGGGCCGTAACGGTGGTTGGGAGTCTGCGCCACACTCGCAATGGCGTCCCACTTCCGCCACAATCGTCAGGCAAGATAATTGCGTTAGAGATGATTGCATTAGAGATAATTGCGTTAGAGATAACTGCTCTAGTGAAAGTGGAACGCATCAGCAGTTGCGTTTCAGGGGGGGAATCGTATGGAGTGGATCAATGAGTGGAAAAACATGGAGGGTGTGATGGATATCAGAGAGATTCGCGTGATGGGTATTTCAGCGTTGTTCGCCGTCGGGGCGGCGTTTGCAGACCCCGGTAAAACGCAGCCCTACGAGGTGTGGGGTGCTGATCAGTCCAATTCGGTTGCGGGCGCGCCGGCCCGGGGTACGCAGGGCAGTCTGATCTGGGTGTGGCGCAGCGAGGATGTGCACGCGCAGGTCAGTAACGGGTTACCTGCGGAGCCGCTGGGGTGCGACGGTACCAACACACCGGGTCAGGGACCCTGCAACCTATTCGACGTGTTTCCCGGCACGCTTGCAGAGCATGACGTAAACGGAGCTACCGGGAACGCACTGGGTGACTACGACTACGGGCGCTTGCACGGTGCGTTGGCCGACCCGCAGAACCGGTACATGAACGTCAACCTGTTCGGTCCGGGCAACGGTTTTGTCGGGATCATCGACGGTGTTACCAAAGAGGCAGTTGCATTGTTTCGTGTGACCGGCACGACATCGGGTCAACGGGTGCATATGTCCTTCTGGAACAGCGACGGCAGCGCGCTGTTGGTTGCAAACCTGAACGGCAAGGTGCTGGAGCGCATCGATGTTACCCGCGATGATCTGGGTCGCATTACCGATGCGGTTTTCAATACGCAGGCAGGCCTAGGGGTAGGCAAAGGCCTGGCGGTTACCGCCAGCGCAAAGGTTTATCGTGGACTGAACGCGCACGGCAATCCGATGATTGGATCCGTTGCGGGCAACTACGAAGATACCGATCTGGGTGATCTTACGCCGGCCGGCAAGTGTCGTGAAAACGGTTGTGCCAGCGGCCCGGACGGAGCGTCGGGCGGGCGTGCAAACAACGTGATTATCTGTCCGATCGTCTCCGACAACGACCACGCGTACATTACGTTCGGTGGCGGTGGGTTGCTGGTAGCGGATACGCGCACGACACCGATGCGAATCGTCGGCGAATACGGACAGCAGGTGATCAACGGCGCGGGTTGCGGCGGTGTACAGGTGGGCGAGCAGATGTGGCTGAATGCAGGTGTCTCGGCGGCCGGTGCCGGGAACGTTCAATCCACATTTACGATCTACACGTTGAACGATCTGGCGTTCGCGAGTATTCAAGGGGAGAACCATCCGATGCCCATGGAGGTGTATTCAGACGACGATCCGGATGACGGCAACGCGGCAAACACCGCAACGATCGGGAACGCCAGCGGCGTGGCGGAGCCCAATCTCACGGGACAGTTGCCGGGGGTCACTACCCGCCGGGACAGCCACGGAATGGCAAGCACCATCAGCGGCGGCCATGTCCACACAGTGGATCGCCTCCAGAATGTGGTAGAGGTGATCGACACTCATACCCTGCACCGGACGACGTACGACCTGACTTCGGCCAATGGTAAGGGCCAGGGCGCAGGCGCCTGCGATGCAGCATCCGTGACATACGAAGACGGCGCAACGGGTGATGTCAATTTGCCAGCTAATGATCCGGCGCCCGATCTGATGGAGAGTACGCCCGATGGCAAGTACATGGCGGTCGCGCTCCGCGGGCCGATACCGGTATCGGTGACACATTCTGCACAGGGCAGTTGTCCAGGCGTTGGCATCATCCGGGTACTGGCCGGTGGCAAGCGCGGTAAATTGGCCACGGTACTGCGCACGACCAACGTCGTAGACGACACGCCTGTCAGCGCGCCGGGGGGCCATGCGTATACGGGCGCAGAACACAGCGACGTACACGGCGCGTCGGTGCGAACGCGTGTGGAGGACGTCGACGACCGCTGACGACAACTCAACTGGGAAGCATAGGCGGTGCGCGGTTACCTACCGTAAAGCACCGCCTTTGATCCGTCACTGTTGCCGCTGATGAGAACCGTGCCGGTCCCCGGCGCGGTGGCGACGCGTATCATCGACTCCTGTACTGCCCATTCGCCCGCAGGTTCGCCGTCCTGGGTGTAGATCACAACGCGGCCTTTCGAGGTGCCGAACAGGATGTGTTCGCCGTCGCCGGACCAGGCTGCGCTCGGCACGAATTCCTGCGGGCTGTCCCACGCCGCTCTCTGCTGGCAGGTCTGCGTGTCGATCACCTGGGCCCGCGCGTCACGGCCGACCAGCACGAATCGGGTACCGTCCGGATGCATCGCCATTGATGCGAACTGCCCGGACAATTCGCACACGCGTTCTGCGTTGGCGGTGTTCCAGACGGTTGCGCCGCCGTGCAGATCCACAGAAACAAGGTGCTCTCCGTCCGGTGAGGCGGCGATGTGGTACATCGTGCCTTTCGCGGCCTGCCAGGACCTGACGACCTCACCTTTCTCGATATCCCACACAACGAGGTCGGCTCCGTTCGCTTGAACGAGCCGTGTGCCGCCCTTGAGAAAACGCACGGCGCCGGTGTTGGTGTGTCCGCCGGTGGAGACCGGCGTCTGGAGCCTATGGACGATCTCACCGCTGTCGGCGTTCACAACCAGCACCTGACTCGCGTTCGCGCCGATCGCCAGGAGCCGTTTACCGGCTGCAAAGTCGAGCGCTGTCACCCGGGCGGAGTGTCCGGGTGGAAGATCTACAAGCGCCTGTGTTTCATACGTATTCAGATCGATCAGTGCAACCTGTTGTGCGGCCTTTAACCCGACGGCTGCGACACCGCCACCGGGCATTACGGCACCGAACACAACCGCCTCGTCGTCGAGCGCGAGGCTTGCGGTCGGCTCGGCCTGCGAAAGATCGAGCGGTGCCGGTTCGAACGTGGTTGCCGGGGTATCGGACTCCGTGGGTGAATCGGATACGTCTTCCGTCGGGGCGCTTAAGTCGAAATCGACCCGCACTTTCAGGTTTTCGGTGATGTCGACGGAGGAGGCTTGTTCAGACAACGTCGCGGCCCAGGCCGTCGCGTTCAACCGGCCGCGGCTTGCGCCATCGCGGCCATTCCGTATCTTGAGCGTGCCTTCATCCGCGAGTATGACGCGCATCGTGTCCCGATTGCCGGTCATAATGGACGCGCTCACGGTCGTGTCGTCGGCAGAGCCATGCTGACCAAAGGGTGCGACGTTCCAACTTCCGGCTTCCGGCGCAGTGTCGGCCGGAAACCAGACAACCGCGCATACGGAATGCGTTGCTTCCCGGTCCAGCCGGCCGGCAACCATGGCAACTTGGTCTTCGTTGGGTTCGGATACGACCGCTTTACCGGACAGCGTAAGCCTCCGCGCGCTGTTCTTGCGCACTTCCAGAGAATCGGGTTTGAGATCGGGTGACTCGCAGGTACGACCGGTCGCAGCCATACCTGCGAAGAGCGCTTGGAACCGGCGCATCTCAATCGTACCCTCGGCCGGGAACGCCGGGACGGTGGCAGACGATTCTTCGATTCCGGCAACTCGAACGGTTCTCGTGAAGTTCTGAGCGATAGCGCCATCGCGCTGGTGGAATGTAATTTCTATATCGGCTTCCACCAGTAACCCAAGCGTCTTCAGTCGTTGCGTCAGAGCCTCCCTCACGTGTCCGGCAATACCTGGATGATGAAACACCATTGGCATCGCACCCGGCACGCCCTGGGCACCGTAGGGCAGCCATGTAAAAGGGCGCGCGCGGTCGGTCCACAGATGCGCCGCCACCTCGGTGGTCTGTTCCTGGACGTTGCCGCTTGGCGTGTGCCAGGTCCAGTGCAGCGTTGCACTCAGAATATGCTCTTCGAGGGTGCGATCGGCTACCGATCGCGACTTACCAGTGGCGGCCAGATCGAACGTCAGAGATTCGATGTGCTCTTCGCCACCCGATGCGTGTGGCTGACGCAAACCTCGTCGCACGTTGCGCGGTGCAGTCTCAATGAGCCACAGCGGAAACTGACTCACAAACCGGGGTACCTGAGCGAAGTCGATGTTCTCGGTGGGGTCGCTATACAGGGCCGGCGCGGTATCTTCGTCCCGGTAAGCTATGGCCCGCATACCGTCCTGTACGACCCGGAACTGTTCGGTACCGCTGCCGCCTTCGGTCCACTCGAACGTCATCGTGTACTCCAGCGCCGCGAGCGCTGACGCCGAGGCGGTCAACCCTGTCGTGAGCAGTGTTGTAACCAGCTGATACCGGCAGGTCGAGCTGTGGTGTCTCCGCCGAGTCATTCTTCTTGTCTCCCGTATGTCTGATCTGGGCCAACGCGAACGCGCGCACGGCCGCGTTCGGCTTACAATGGTCGCGTACGCAGCGGCTTGCGCGCGCCAACACGGACCAGCGCTAATGAACAACCTTATATCGGACAAGATCGACACGCACGCCCACTACGTGCCCGGCGACTATCTGGCAGCGGGCCGCAGCGCGTTCCCTTCGGGGCCGGACGGAATGCCGGGTTTTCCCGCGTGGAGTGTCGATGGCGCACTTGAGACGATGTCGCGGCTGGGTGTGCGGACATCGGTTCTTTCGGTTTCAACTCCCGGCGTGCATTTTGGCGACGATCGAGCGGCCCGGTCGCTTGCGCGGAGTGTCAATGAAACCGGTGCCGGGCTGGTGCGCGATCATCCGGGCCGGTTCGGTCTGTTTGCGTCCCTGCCGCTTCCGGACCTCGACGGCGCGTTGGCCGAAGTTACGTTTGCATTCGACGAGCTGGACGCCGACGGTGTCGTTCTGCTCACCAACGCTCGCGGAAAGTATCTGGGCGACCCCGCGTTCGATCCGCTGTTCGAGGAGTTGAACCGGCGTGGAGCGGTGGTGTTCATACACCCTACATCGGCGTACTGCCCTACCTGCCATGGATCCGGACTCGACTATCCACGTGCCATGCTCGAGTTTCTTTTCGACAGCACGCGAGCGGTGACCAATCTTATTCTTTCCGGCACGCTCGAACGGAATCGCGACCTCAAGGTGATCGTGCCACATGCGGGGGCCACGTTGTCGGTCGTGGCCGCGCGCATCGAGGCCGTTGCCGGCGCATTTTTTGCGGACTCAGCGTCGGCTCGCGGCGATGTCATGGAGCACTTGCGCAATCTCTACTACGACCTCGCGGGTTTTCCACTGCCTACCCAGCTGACCGCGCTGATGGACATCGCGCAGCCGAATCGAGTGCTCTACGGCAGTGACTGGCCGTTCACGCCGGAACCGATGGCGGCGAAGTTGAGCCACGATTTGGAGGCGACAGAGCTGATTGATACCACATGGCGTACCGGTATTTTCCGCGACAATGCGCTACGACTGTTGCCCGGACTCGGTCGGCGATCAAACGCTGAATGAACGGTGTCTGACGAAGTGGAGGAACGAAAACGCGGGGTAAGCTATCGCGACGCGGACGCAGAATATTTCGCCAATCGCGGACTGAAGCGCTACGCGGGCGTCTTTTCCCTGTGGGCGCTCGGCGTTGGGGCGGTAATCTCGGGCGACTTTTCGGGCTGGAACCTGGGTGTAGGGCAAGCCGGTTTCGGCGGCTTTTTGATCGCCGTTGCGTTGATCACCGTGATGTACGTCGGCTTGTGCTTTTCGATAGCCGAGATGTCGCCGGCGCTTCCGCACACCGGCGGTGCGTATTCGTTCGCACGCACCGCTCTGGGTCCTTGGGGCGGGTTCGTTACCGGTCTTGCGGAAAACATGGAGTATGTGATTACCACGGCGGTCGTCTGCTACTTCGCTGCGGCTTACCTGCAGAGCATCTTTGCGACGCCGGATGCGGTACAGCCGCTCTGGTGGGCGGCGTTGTATGTGGTGTTTGTGGGCCTGAATGTGCTGGGTGTGGAGGCGTCGTTTCGATTCGTCGTGATCATCACGCTCATCGCACTCGCCATACTGGTCGTGTTCTTTGTTAGCGCCATTCCCCATTTTGCATGGGGCAATCTATGGAACATTCCGCCCGATCCCGGTCATTCGACGTTCCTGCCTAAGGGGATTGCCGCGGTAGGCGCTGCATTGCCCTTTGCAATCTGGCTGTACCTGGCGATCGAGCAACTGCCGCTCGCGGCCGAAGAATCGGTAGACGTAACGCGGGACATGCCGCGCGGCCTGCTCTGGGGTCTGGCGACATTGGTGCTGACAGGGTTGCTGGTGACATTTCTGAATATGGGCATCGGCGGCGGCGCCGCATACTATGGTTCGCAAACTGAAGAACCTCTGCTGGATGGCTTGAGGACCACGCTTGGCGCTACCAGCGGTACCGTGCTGGGATTGGTGGCTGTCGCTGGTCTGGTCGCGAGCTTTCACGCGATTATCTTCGCTTACGGCCGCAACATCTTCTCACTCAGCCGCGCCGGATATTTTCCGTCGTGGTTGTCGGTTACGCACGCGACGCGTAAGACGCCGCACGTCGCACTCATCGCTGGCGCCGTCCTAGGCTACGGCGTGCTGTTGCTGCTGTTTGTACTCGGTGATAGCGGTGCGTTTGGCGGCGTGATTCTGAATATGGCCGTGTTTGGCGCAGTGATCGCCTACGCGATGCAGATGTGGTCGTACCTTGTACTGCGCCGTGAGTTCCCGGAACTGCCGCGGCCGTATCGTAGCCCGCTGGGGCGAACCGGTGCGTGGATAGCCCTCGTTATCGCGCTCTTGGCGTTCGTTATGTTGTTCGTCAATCCCGATTTCCGGCCCGGCGTCGTTGGCGTTGCATTGTGGTTTGTTGCGGGCCTCGCGTACTTCGGGTTCCACGCCCGAAAGCGCATGATTCGCTCACCGGAAGAGGCGTTTGCGATTGAACAGTCGCGGCGGTCATTGCGGCAGCCCTGACTCGATCAGGCCGCGAACATAGCGCTCGCGAATGTTGGTTTCCGTGAATGGCGGGAGCGGAGCGAAACGCGCCGAGAGATCGGGCCACGTTGAGAGCACGGCTTGGAGGTGCGCGTCGGCGGCGTCGGTATCACCCAGCAACGCGAGACTCGCCGCCGCAAGCAGGTGCGCGTCTTCGCGGGCAAATTTCTCTGGTGATTGGTCGAGTGCGCGCTTGGCCCACTCGATCGCATTACGATACTTCCGGTCGGCGAAATGAGCGAGCCCCATCGACACGAGCCAACGCGTGCTTCTGGAGTCATTGGCCGCCATGTCGAGCGCGCGTGCGATCTCGGCCTTCGCGTCGTCGATGCGGCCGCGCAAAGCCAGGGCGCGTCCCGTATCCGCGATCACTCCGGGTTCCGGATCCCACTCCGGATAGCCGACGCGTTCCAGTAGTTTCTGATACTTGAAGTCTCGGCGAATCGGGTCGAACCAGAAAGGTGATTTGATATCATCCATGCCCGTCTCGCGATTTTGCCAGCCCCTCTCGAGCCATGCGACTGCAAGCGCGTCTTCACCAAGCCACGCTGCCCAAGCGGCTACCGACCGTGCGGAGAATTCAGCCTCTATGAAGTAGTCGAGTAACGCGTGCGCTGCGCCGGCGAATCCGTCCGCTGCCCATCCCGCGTTCATTGCATCCGCTATTGCGCTGCAGCTCGGTCCGCACGTCTGCAGCAAGCCGTTCTGCGTTTGGTGCCAAAGCTGATGGCGGTCCAGCGCCCAGTACGCGCGCATTTCCAGGTCTGGATCGGGGAAAAGCTCGCGAATGGCTTCGAAGTCGGTCAGACCATCCTGGTAGTGACGAGTCACAACCAGATGATCGGCACGGTGGCGCCGCCAGTGCAGCGTAAGCGGGTCGTAGTGAATCGCCTGATCCGCCATGGACAGTGCGCGGCCGAATTCTCCGAGCACATTGCGGGTTGCGTACGCGTACAGACTGAGCGTTACCGGGTCTCGGGGATTCAGCGCGAGCGCCCGATCCAGGTGCACCTTGCCTGCGTCGAAATCGAACCGGTGTGCGTGGACCATCGCGCGGTGCGCGGCAGGAAGATCCGCGTCGATCGCCAGGGCTTTCAACGCGGCGTCACGCGCGCGGGTCATGTTTCGATGGGCTTCGCCGTCGCTGCGCGGCGACCACCAACCGGAATTACTGAGCGCGTGACCCAGTTCGGCCCAGGCTTCCGCAAATCGGGGATTGCGCGCTACAACGCTTTCCAGTAGCTGAACGGCCTCGCGGCCCGCTTGTGTTCTTGGGCGATGCGGATCGATCAGGATTTGTCGCGCGCGGAGATAGTCTTCGTAACCGTCGGGGTCGACCTCACGCGCGGTGTCAAGGCGGCTGATTTCTGCGGCCGACAAGTCCATCTCGAGGTGCGTGACCAGGTGTCGTGCGATCTCTCCGTGCATGTCGGCGATCTCGGATAACCGACGGTCGACGGCCTTCTGCCAAAGGCGATTGCCGGTGCCGCCGTCGACGAGATCGAGCTCTATCAGAATGCGGTCTCCAACTCGGTTCACCGATCCCGTTAACAGGGCGTCCACGCCTAAGGACTGCGCTAATACCTGAATAGTCGAGTCCGCGTGCCGTGTCGCTTGTGTCGAACGACTTGCAACAACGCTCAGAGCGCCGATTCTGCTCAACGTGTCGTGGAGTTCCAGCGTCAGCGCTTCTGCCAGGTAGGCCTGCGTTTCGTCGTCTGACACACTGTGTAGTGGCATAACAGCGAGGGAGCGTATGTGTCCCGCCTCACTCGTCGAAAGGGTGCGTACGCCCAAAGTGCTGATCAGGATCAGGGCCAGCGCGACGAATGCCAAGGCACCCCAGCGCAGCGCGTGCGTTCGTTGCCGTCGCGTTTGGAGTGGCAGCGGCTCAACCCGCGCCACGGTGCGGTAGCCTCGCCGGGTAACCGTTTCGATGTATCTGGCGTGCTTGGGGTCGTCGCCCAGCGCTTGTCGAATGAGGGTGATGCTGCGGGCGACGGCTACAGGTTCGACGACGCGATCGTGCCACACGGCTTCCATGATTTCGCCGTGCGACACCACGTCGCCGGACCGCTGGAGCAGCACCGACAGTACTCCGGCCACTTTAGGCTCCAGGCGCTGGCTTTGTCCGTTGCGTTCGATTTCGCCGGTGTCCGCGTGTACAACGAAGTCACCGAACCGATATGTCTCGCGCTCCCTCCGGCTTTCCACGGTGCGCTGCCACTTTGTTGCCCAGCCCATCCGACACCGCGGTTGGGCGCGTGTCAAGGCGCGCGAACCGTCCGTTAGTAACCTGAAAGACTATTCAAAGATTTCCGAAAGTCCAATTCCGGGCTGCCGTCTAGTCTGCAGACGAATGGAATTGCAGGAGAGATCTATGCGCTTGCGCGGCCACCGGTTCGGGGCGGAGTGGCTTCTGGCTGTGCCTGCTTATGTGTTGGTGTTTGGTGTTGCGGCAGGTTGCCAAACAAATGGGTCCACGCCGGTGTCCGATGCGACGCGGCAGGAACGCCATTCCCAGTATCGCAAGTGCTTCCATCAGTTGTTTGACCCGACCAACCCGTATCACAGTTCCCTCGGGATGCAGCGGGCGTGCCGGAAGTACGCGAAGGCGCGGGTGCCCTGAACGTGCCACGAATTCGCCCTCAATTTCCCCAGTATTGCCGGTTCGGATTCGGTCCCGTTTCACATCGGTGACTGCTTCCGTCATCATGGCGCAACCACGGATGCTCACGGGCGAGTGGATCGGTTGCGAAAATGGCCTAACCTAAGCCTTACGAGGCGCTTCTGGGAACAATATCTAAGGGGGAACGATGAGGGCGACTGGGTACAAAAAAACTGTGTTGGCGGCATGCTTGCTGCTGATCGGGTCGGCGGCAAGTGCGGACCCGGTGTTGGTGCGTTTTGGTTTCAAGCCAACCGGGTCGGTCGCGGATTTTCGCGCGGTCTTCGATCGCGCCAATGCGCTGGCTGACCAGATCACTCCAAAGTCGACGGCGACGGCTGCGCTGGCCAGCGACTCTTTTCATGGAAACCGCGTTGGCGGTGTATCGGTACTCCTCGAGTACGAAGACGCTTCCGCGTGGGCCGCTGAGCGGGCGCGTCAGGATGCATCAGACGAATGGGCGCGGATGATGGGGGAAGTGGCGCAAGTTGCAACGCTCGAGTACGCGGGCATGTCGAGTATTGTGTATCGCTCTGCCAACTGGAAACCGTTGACCGGCGGCGAAGTCGTTGCAATCTTTGGCTTCAGCGGTAGTGCACAACGGCTGGCGGAGTTCGCGGAGAAAGCAGACAAACTCGCAGACAAGCTCAAGTTGGGGTCTGCAGTCACGGTCCTAGCGCCCATGTTCAACGGGAGTCTCGTGGGAAGCACAACCGTTCTGGTGCGCTATGACAGTCTGAAGGATTGGGCTGCGGCGGTCGAGAAAGGAGGCGAGAGCGAGGAGTGGGGCAAACTCTTTGCGGGCTTCCCGGAGGATCTCGAGCCACGATATGAGGGTCTGTCGACGATTGTGCCTTAGTCGTCGGGTGATCAACCCGCTTCGCCTGGCCGGCGCGCGAATGCGTCGGCCCGGCTTGGTGTTATCTTCCTTGGTCTAACGCCTAACGTCGTCCTTCCAGGTAGTCGTTCAGTACTTCGTGGAACCGCCGGACGCGGCTTTCCTGGCCGCTTAGATTCGCGTCCCGGTAAGCGCGTGAGTGGAATCCCTGCTGCTGTGTGACCGCGATGCTCAGGTCCTGGTCGATGAAGTCTCCCAGGTAGTGGCCATATCGGGCGCTTCCGTACTCCGTGTATTCCAATTCGGCCTCCGCGTACGGCCGCATGCCGTAAATTGTGGCCGCTTGATCCCGGCCGCGAATGGCCGGCATCAGACACCAGTAGTCAAACGTGCACCATTCGGGGTCCATGGGGTCGGGTTCCGTGCGGAACACATGAACACCATCGGGAAAACCCGTAATGGTGACGTTCGGAAACAGCGTGTGATGGAAGTAGTCGGTTAGCTCATCGTCGTAGAGCCGGTCGAAATAATCGTAGCCGCGGGCGGCTCCGAGGGTACGTTTTGCCTGTTGCAGAGCCAGCCTGCCGTCGCGTGCCCGGCCGGCGAAGTCGTCGGGATTCAGGTCCCACTCACTCAGCAAGTCGGCCCACACCGGCTCCACCTGATTGGGCTGGTCTGCACGCAGGCTCGGCTGGCCCTGCTCGATCATCCGGTTGTGTCCGGCAGGGTACATCTCAAAGATCGTGTTGCGAAAATCCTCGTCGATCATCGATCGCATCTGCGGGTGAACCGTTGGGAGGTGATAGCTCTCATTGAAGTTATCCGGCGCAAACTTCCAGTTCGTGTTCACGCGGATCTTCAGGCGCACAACGCGGTGCATGTCGTCCATGCCGCGGTGTTCTAGCAGACTGGGAATCGGATCGAGGAAGTCGAGCAGCGGCGGCGCATTGGGGTCCATGGAGTACCAGACGAATCCGCCCCAGGTCGCGCTCGGCACCTCGACCAGCGTCAATTTGCCGCAGGGACTACCGTCTTCGAAGTCGTCTGGATCCTGAACGTCGAGCAGGCGCCCGTCGAGGCCCCACTTCCAGCCATGGTACGCGCACGTGAAATGCGCAACGCTGCCTGCATCGCCGTGCGCCAGTCGCTGCCCGCGGTGCATGCACGTATTGTAGAAAACGCGCACATGAGAGTTGGCATCGCGAACCGCCACCACGGACTCCCGGAGAAAGTCGTGGCGGACGAAATCGCCTGGGTCTGGCATTTCGGCTTCGCGGGCAGCGATGTGCCAGACGCGCGTCCACATGCGCTCCCATTCTTTGTGCGCAAAGTCTTTGGAGTAGTATCGCTCGCCGGTTATTGGGTCGCCGCGGAGCGGTTTCTGTCCGCCGTCGGGGGCCCTGGGATAATCGGGTTTATGCGCGCTATTGATCAGTTCCTCCGCCACGCGTCCTCCGCCAGCTCAAGTTTTGCTGTTGTTGGTTTACGGTGCGCGTTATCACGCGGTCGGGATGACCGACACCTGTTCCACGATGATTCGGCGTTCGCTCAGCAGCCACTGGCCGTCGCGCCGTATCAACCGGTCTTCATAGCGTCCGCCGGCGAGGGAACGCGCGCCGGTATCCGGGTCGATCGAGTCGGCGTCCAGGTAGCACACAGACGTTGCGCTGTCGCCTTCAATGTTGATCATCGCGGTGGAGATCTTGTGCCGCAAGCCGGTGACGGCGGCAGTGGTCGTGCGGCGGTAGTTGGTGTACCAGGCTTCGATTGCGGCACGTCCGGCGTGCTTGTCGGTACCCTCGTATTCGGGAATCAACACTGCGTCATCGGTAAACAAAGCGATTACGCCTGCCACGTCGCCCCCGTCGAGTTTATGGCAGTAGCCATTGAGTAGCTGCTGAATGGCTACCACGTCATGTGCCGTCGTCTCCATAGTGTCCTCCGATTTCATAATTTGTGTGAGTCGTTTGGATTATCTTCGTGATCTTCCCGCGCTCGCTGCTTAACCAGGTCGATCCTCCTCGTCGGCCGCGGCGAGCGCCGTTCGAACGCCTGAGTATTGTGGCTGATCGATGAGTGCCTGCGTGAGTGTCGCAAATCGCAGGTAGTCCTGCAGCGCCGCATCAGTCAGACGCACATTCCCCGCGCGTAGCCGCCGGCACAACAGCTCTTTCAGTGTGACGTAGTCGCCGCGCGTTTCCAGCAGGTCTTCGAGCAGAGCTGTCTCTCGGGTTCGGTACGCGGATCCGTATTCGCTGTCGCGTTGCAGAATATCGAGAGAATTTGCGGCGACGCGCGCGAGAAACTGGGTTCTTCCGGTGGTAGACGCCATGACATCGCCGCGTAGAAAGTCGCGGACGCTGGTCAGCAATTCATCGTTGCGAGGCATGCTCTTGTCGCGCGTGGCTGCGCCCACCTCCGGCAACGCTACCGTGCCAGGAATCAACAGGTTCGCGCAATCGATCTGGCACTCCGAACTGCGCCGGCCGATGGCGGGACGCTCGACGGTTGCGTCCGGGCCCGTACGGTAATGTTCCGCCATCGTAAGGCAGCCGATGGCCCAGCTGAAGGAGCCGTAGACGATCCAGAACGCAACGCGTTGGGCATCTACCGCTTTGCCGCTGATCGCGCTGTACCCGGCAAAAAGATCGTCGAGATTGCCGAACCCGCCCACGGTTTGTTGCGTGTTTCCAAACCGCCACGAGTTGGTGCACAGCCAGCCAAGGTCGCGCATCGGATCGCCGACGTGGGCGCCTTCCCAATCCAGTACGCCAACGATTCCGTCCTGCGGCGTTACCATCAAATTGCCATTACGGAAATCGCCGTGGACAAGCCGCAGGTCGCTGTGTTCGGGCAGATTGTCCAGCAACCATCGGGCCGTGTAGTCGATCATTGGCTGCGGCGTATCAAACGTCTGGTAGCGATCCCACGCCAAACGAATGACGTCGCCCGTGTCGCGCTGTTCGAGTTTACTTCGCAGACCACCTTGGTCGACGTCGATCGCGTGGATGCGGGCCAGTAGCTCGCCGCATTGGTATGCGAGCTTGCCGCGGATGTCGGCAAAGGCGTCGCCGCGAGCAATGCGCGCGCCAAGCGTCTCGCCGTCAAGCCACTGCATGACGAATCCGGGCCCGAGGTCGTCTGAGGGTTGCAGTACGTAGTGGACGTCCGGCTCCGGGACCCCGGCGTTGGCCGCGGCGCGGAAGAGGGCGGCTTCTACTTCAAGTCCGGGTTGGCCGGGCGCTTGTTCACTGACGACGCCCCCGGCGGCGCGGCGCAGGCACAGTGGCATGTCGCCCGCGGCGGTTTCGATAACGAGTCGATAAGTTTCCTGATTGGCGCCGCCGGAAAGGCGTTCACAGTGCTGCAGCGAGACAAACCCACCAATCTCCCGCGACAGGATGGTTTCCAGGGCTGGCTCGATGGTGTTCATCGGATGCTCGCAAGGATAGTTAGTGGACGGATGCTTAGTATAGTCGTCTTGCGCCAATCTGCCGCCAGGCGCACGGCGCCTTGGTATCTGTGTTCTGTGCGCTGATTGCATACGAGATTCTCGCTACACTGCCAAGCGATGACCACCGCTGAGACATCCGGTACACCAACTCCCGCCTATGAAGGAGAGGGCGGGTTCGTATTCGTGTGCTACTCGCACGAGGATTCGGATTCCGTTTATCAGGCGATAAGCATCCTCACCGATGCCGACGTCAACGTGTGGTACGACGAGGGCATTCGTCCAGGTGCCGAATGGACCGACGAGCTAGCGAATGCCATTACTAATTGTGATCGGTTCCTTTTTTTTGCCACTCCGCGCTCCGTCGATTCACGTCACTGCCGTAACGAGATTCAGTTTGCGATCAACTGCGACAAGGAAATTCTCGTTGTGTATCTTGAAGCGACGCAGCTGACGCCGGGTCTGGAACTGGCGTTGGGGTGGCGACAGGCGCTGATTCGATCGCAACTCGACGAGTCCACGTACGCGCGGCGCCTGGTGGCCGCCGTATCCGCGTCCAGTGATAGCGACGACATGGCCAAGTCCGGGCCGACCGGAACGCGCGGCGTGGTGACGCGCCGATGGGGTCGCCGCGCCGTCGCATGGATTGCGGTGCTCGGGGTGGTTCTCAGTGGCGTGCTGTATTGGATACTGGGTGCGCGTACGCCGTTACGAGCGTCCGGGCAGTCGACGTCGATCGCGATGCTGCCGTTGCAGAACCTCGGCGGCTTCGCAGACGATACGTACTTTCCAGACAGTTTCTCGGAGGATCTGCTCAATCGACTAGTGTCGGTGGAAGGTCTGTCCGTGGTGTCGCGGAGGGCATCTTTCGGGTTTCGCGAGACCCCGGGCAACCGTATAGATCTTGCGGAGGTTGCCGTCACGCTCGGCGTACGCAATATCTTGTCGGGTTACGTTAGAAAAGTTCAAGACTCGTTGCACCTGAGTCTGGAGCTGGTGGAAGTGAAAGACGATTTGCCCACTATCCGTTGGAGCAAACGATACGAAGATCGACCGATGTCGGAAGTACTCGCAATCCAGGCTGAGGTAACCAGGTTGGTGGCTTCAGAGTTTTTCCCTGGGGGCTTGAGCGATGAAACCCGGGTTCGCGTCGCTAATCACTCCACTGACAATGTGGAAGCGTACAACAGCTATCTCGAGGCGCGTGGCATTCTGCGAAAGCCCCTGAACGCCGCGCTCATAGATCGTGCGGCCGCGCTGTTCGATGCGGCAGTTGCGCTCGATCCGGAGTTTGCCTGGGCACGCGCCGGATTGTGCTCGACATACACGCTCGAGTACCGGCGTGAGGGAACCTTCGCCAACGCGACGAACGCATGCGAAGCCCTGACGGGGTATGCGGTGGAACTTTTCGAAGTTCGACTCGCGTTGGGTGAATACCTGGTGGAAATTGGCGAAACGGAACGCGCCGTGACGGAACTTCAGGGCGCGGTGCAACTGAATCCGAACTCGGCGGATGCGCGAATCGGACTCGCGCGATCTCTCGCCGCGCGATTTACAGCGAACAACACCGAGCTGGACCGGGTGCGTGCCGAAGAAGCGTATCTAGAAGGGATAGCGCTCGAGCCGACCTACTGGTTTGCACATCATGCGTATGCGAGCTATCTGATCTCGCGTGGCGAGCTCGACGAGGCCCAGAGACAACTCGAACGATCGCTTGAACTGGAACCGGACAACCCATCCACGTCGAATAATCTTGCGAATGTTTTGTTTCGCAAGGGAGAGAACGATGCGGCCGTCTTGATCTGGAACGCGGTGCTTGAGAAGGACGCCGGCAACCGATGGGCACACAGCGGCCTTGGCATACTGCACCACTATGATCGTGAGTTCTCGAAGGCAATAGATCATTTTCGTAGCGCCATCGATGCGGCGGGTGCCGATCACCAACTGTGGGGGCGTCTCGGTGAATCCGCTCGGCTGCTTCCTGATCGGCAGGTGGAATCACAGAAAGCGTTCGGCGAAGCGATAGCGTTAGCGCGCGAGTCGTTGCAGTTTGATCCCCGGGACTGGCAGACAAAGGGCTACATAGCCCTCTACTCGGCGTATTTGGGCGATTTTGAAACGGCAGAGGCGTCTCTCAAAGAGATGTTTGCGCTGAATTCGAGTCGAGAGCCGATGACGCACTACTGGGCCGCGTTGATTGCGTACGAGCAGGGCGAGCTGGAACGGACGTTCGCGGAGCTGGAGCAGGCTCTGCGATCGGGTTTCGACCAACAGAAGAAGTTTATCGCAGACGAGCCCGCGCTCGATGCACTTCGCGCAGAAGCGCCGGAAAGGTTTGATGCGCTAATTCGACGCTTCTGATGCTGCGTGCATTGCGGCTGGAGCCGGCCGATCCAACGACTTGATTTCGTTGAACCTCGGGCGCAGACTGATCGCGAATGCCAGAGGGGAATGAGATGACAGAACTTCTTGAATCGAGCGACGGGACAAGTCGCTTCCGTCAATTTTTGCAAATGATCGGTGACGACGACAAGCCGAAACCGGGACCGCCCGATGACGTGCCGAAACCGGGGCCTCCGGACGACGTGCCGAAACCCGGCCCGCCGCCGACTGACCCGCACTGATTGCGCCGTGGCGTTTCGCGGAGACGCCGCGTCAAACGGTAAACGGGGCCTCGGCGTCGTATTCTTCTGAGTGGGCGCCGAGCCGTGCGAGCACAGGTTTTTGTTTGTCCGGCATCAACGCGTACATACGCTCGAAGAGTCCCGGGTAACCTCCAGCAGATGTATCATCCAGGGCGTCAAGCAGCGCGGAGGTCAGGCGTCCGTGCTGCCGGGTGCTGTTCTCGTAAGAGAGCTGATCTTCGTGACACCCGGCAAAGTGCGTAATAAACGCGCCTACGGGTTCTCTGGGTGGGAGCTCCTTGCGAATCCTCGAATACATTTCGGGGTCGAGATAACGAATGATCTCGCTCGTATCGTCGTCCATGGCTTTTGCGACATCGTCGTCGCTGCCGCGGAGCATCGAGCCTGAGTGACAACAGTCTGTAATGAAAAGGACGCGTACACCGGGCTGAAACGTTTGCCACAACGCGTACAGTTCGTCGTCAATCAACTGTCCATCGTGAAGACACATCGTTTCGTCCTTCCCGTTTTCTTCGTCCCCGTCCTTGTCCCGCGTCCGGTTACCGTGCCCAGAATAATAGAGAACGAACAGATCGCCTGATGTAAGCGTTTTTGCGGCGGAGCGGATTTCGGAAACGACTCGGTCCTTCGTACCGTCTTTGGAGAGCAGGATGGTATTTGTTAACCCGTGCGCTGCGGTGACGTCGGCGACTGCTAACGCGTCACGCTCGGCAAATCGGAGCTTGCCGTCCCATTCGCCGCCGTAACTGTTTTTGTCGCACAGGTTCATGCCGACAAGGCATGCAAGACCTTTTTTCATTCGCGTTCTCCTCGTAATGTATTCATGACGTGTGGTTGGATGTCACTGGCAGCGGCTTTTCTCCCAACGGATGTCTAACGCTACGCGTTCATTTGGCGCCTCCAGCGTCTCCGCCCGACGCAACCACAAACATACATTCTCAGCGGGCAGGTCGCAGACAAGTTGGGGAAGGCCGGCGTTGCGACGTTGGCATACGCCGGATTGAGCCAGGTTGGTGGTCAAAAAATTTCGGCCTGTCAGCACGATGGTCTGTTCGAGGTCGCTCGTAAGGAAGTGAGCGTGAAACGTCGCGAGACATCGGTCTGCCGTGCATGGCTCATCGGAACCGACGAGCGTCAATTTGAAATTTGCGTCAGGCACGGCCCAGAATTCGTCGTTCGTATTCACGAACGCCGAGCGGTGCCAGGTGGGCACGGCGCCCGCCGCATTCATTCGGACCGCAGACGGGAGAATATAAATGTCACCGTCTCGCGTTCCGGAATGTTCGTGGATGGGTGCATAGGGGTGTTCGTGAGCGGGTGCGTAAGGATGCTCGTGGGCTGGTGCGTAGGGGTGGTCGTGCACGAGCGCGTACTGGTCGTGGCGGTGTGTCTTGCTTACCGGGTCGGGGGCTGTCAGTAACGGCCACGCGACCGACAGTGGGATGTAGATCGCGGCGATCGTGCCCCCCCAGACCATGACGTTCCGGACAACCTGTTCCCAGCGTCGCGCGGACGCCTGCACCGATTCGGACCTTTGGCTCAGGATTGCTATTTCCGTGTCCGAGCGCTTTTGGTCCTGCGCAGGGGCAGGGTCATTCGGGTTGGGGTCTTTGTTGTGTTCGTTCATTTCGGGGTATCGCCGGTGTGCTCGAGCCATGCGATCAGCTCGGCCACGCGGCCCCTGTCCAGTTCTCGTTCGGCGCGCGCAGGCGGAAGGAGGCTCACCAGTTTTAGCAGGCGGACAATCACCGGCGCGCCTGCAAATAGACGCAGGTAACCGGCCAGGCGGCCTAAGGTAACCCCGGAGAGCATGGCCATGATCGCGAACGGTTCGTACTTGCCGATGCCACAGGCGAATGCGGCTAAGAAGCTCCTGTCTTTGGCGTCACAATCACCGTCGTTCAACATCCAGCCGAGCAGGTACCAGCCGAGTAACGCCACCGCGAGCCCGAAAAGGACTTTCAGACCGTCGGCCTGCAGGATGCGCTGCCGGTTAGTAACAAGGTCACGGATCCGAGTCTGTAGATACAAAGCTTTTCTCGGCGGTGACATGTCGCGTTCCTCGACAGGAATAGGCGCGATGACCTGGTCGAGTATGGATTCGTCAACAACTTCGAAGTGGTAAGTCGTTTCCGTAATGCCGTCAAGATCGGCGAGTTGCTGCCGAATTTCTCGAAGCGTCATACCGCGTTGCAGTGCGTCGTAGAAGAAGGCGGAAAACTCGGCCGCTGCGCTGCTCTGCACAGGTAGCGTTGTGCCTACGATGCAGTCGGCCACGCCTCTCATGTTCCGAGCAAGACCCGCCGACCAGCAGCAGTTCAGGACGACTATGCGAATGCCTTTTCCGCGTAGTGCTTCTACCAACCACTCGTTGGGTACGTACTCTCCGAAGATCTTTTCGTCTTTGAGAATGAGAGCAGCGCCCCACTCGGCCTCCTCAGCCTCAGTCGCAGCGCGTTCGCCGTGACCGCTGAAATGCAGAACAGTCACGGGCCGTTCTGCGAGGTGGCGGTGAACGTCCTCGCGGCGTACTTCCGGAACCACCTCAAGTTCGACCCGGCCTTCGCTACGTGCGTCGAATAGCGCTTCGGTGACACCGCTGAGTTCGGGCCACAGATCCAACTTCTCGTATTTCGCAAGCGCTTTTTGACGATCCGGTTCGCCCTGAGCGACAAAGGTATCTGGGTCCGGTTTAACGAACTGGGGGTTTGCGGTGAGGTAGAGAATTCTCATTCGTGCGCCATGTGTTGAGTGTCGGAAAGCGGAGCCGCGATGAATCGGTTCATCAGAATGCTGCCATTGCGTCGATGAAAAACCCATCCGACCGGTACGTGCCGCGTCTCAAGTCATCGTCGAAGCCCGAGAAGTTGTAGCCCACGCCGAACCTCAAGCTGCCGATGAATCGAGAATTCAGCAAGCGCGGATCAATGTGCTTGTACAGACCCACGAGTACGCCGGTTGACGATGCGTCGGCCTTTCGATCGATCAGGGTGCGATACTCGGTGAGCAGTTCGACCGGGTTGTGTGCAAAGTCGTCTGAACCGGTGTCGCCGAAGCGGTAGCCGAATCCCGCCACGATCATTCCCAGACTCACGTCCTGCCAGCCGCCGACACCGCGCCGCAGTCGCTGTCGACCTTCTCGATAAGCGAGTTTGCCTTTTAACTGAAAACGCGGGGAGAGCTCGAATATTCCCTCGGTCGACAGCAGGTGACTGCGTTCATCACCGGGGGTGCCAATCTGCCCCGGCGTCCCTACGTCGTGCAGAAGTCCGTACCGAACGAGCGCATTGAATCTATCCGAACGAACCGGGCGATAAGCGAAGCCCGCATTGAGTTCTATGAATCGGCCCGACGTGCGATCTGTCATTCGATCCCGAACGAGTGCGGCATTCAGTCGCGCGACGAGCCTGCGGTTGTCGTCGATCAGATACGAGAACTCACTTGCGGTGACGAACTGATGATTGTCGACCGATTGGCCTTCGTCACGACGCAGCTCTAATCGGCTGTGCAGTCGCCAGTTCTCCGCTGTGTAGGTTCCACCGATGCTGGTTGCCATGCGTTCGAACTCCCCGCGATCGCTCACCACACGGCTGCCCTGAAAGGTGGTCGCAAGCGTGAGGTTGTTCGACAGATCGTAGTCCAGACCGAATACGTGGCCGGTACTGGCTTCCCGGTTCATGCGACCGACTCTCGACTCGCCGTACAGTGCTAGCCTATTGCCGAGCGCCTGCCGCTGGCCAAACGTGAGCAGGCTGCTCTCTGTGTCGGTGCGGTCCGGGTTGACGGAGTAACTTCCGTACAGCTCTCGTCCTTCCGCCAGCTGATAGCGGCTTGCGAACTGCGTGGTTGCGCCAGAGCCGACACCACCGGATACGTTGAAGACGGTCGCGGAGCCTAGCGCGTAGTCAATCCCACCCAGCAATGCGCTGCCTCGGTCGCCTTTGCTGATTTCGACGCTCAACGCAACGCTGTCGTTCATCTGGCGGTTAACGCCCGTGCTCAGTAATCGATTGTCGCCGTAGTCACGGTCCGAATGGACGTCGTGTTGCGCCGTTCCATACACGGTCGTCGACTCGTCGACGCGTCGCGCAACGCGCATACCGGCAACACCTCCCTGTCCGTTTCGAGTTCCGGAGAAAAGTATCGGCGTGTCGATCGCATCCGCGGTTACGTCGTCCCATCGGATCTCTGAGTCCAGCTGCCAGCAGCGCTCGTCGACATCACAACGCCAGTGTTTAGACAACTGGAATCGCGCGTTGCGCTGTGTAAGTCCATCGGACCGTTCAAGCGACGCCATGCCGGCGAGCACTCTCAATCCTCCACCGATGTCGCTGTCGAGGTTGAAGCCGGTATCGGTCTCGTTAGCGGGGCCGTTAAAACGGCTGGACGCGAAACCCGCGTCGCGCTTTTGCCACCATGCCTGTACGTATCCGGGGCGATCTTTGAAGTCGGCTAGGTCGATTCGGGTGTCGAGTGCGAATGCGTGCGCGTGTCCTGCATGCGTCGGCGACGCTCGGTTGTTCGGAAGGTTAAAGGAGAGTCCACCGTCGAACGAGGCGTTGCCTCGAACCGTGTTGCCGTTGCTGGCCGCGACTTCCGCCGCAACGTAGGTGCCCGACGAGTGGCGCCAGGTAACGTCCAATGCATCGAGCCGATGGTCGTCTGATCCTTGCTCGTCGGTAACGTGCGTTAGACCAACCGACACGCGGTCAGCCAGCCATGTTTTGCCACGCACGCCGTACACCAGATCCTGGGCGCTGAACTCCGCAGGAACGTGTTCGTAGTCAATATGCAAGAAGACGCGTTCGCCCTGTAACGCCTCATTCCGCACCACCGGATTGTGTCTTTCCCGAACGACCTGAGACAGCGGCCGCTTCAGTAAGAGACGGCCGTGGGCCGGATCGAATTCGTAGTCTGCGCCCGGGGTCAGCAACTGACGTTCTTCGAGTTGAGTCGTTCCGTTCCGGCGCACTTCAACCCAGACTTTCTCGGAGCCCATCACTACGTCGGTATCCGGAAGATAGTAGAGGGATCCGCCCGTTGCCAGGAACGAAGCATTTGCGGAAACTGACTGCGCCTCGGATGCAAAGAGCTCAATCTCGTAGCGCCGGTCCCCGAAAACGGTCGCCAATGCGCTGGTCTTTGTTAGACGCAAACCGTAGAGCGATCGGTCGAAGTATCCGAGTTGAGTGTCGGTAAACGCGGTCTCGAAATTGCCCCACAGCGCTCTGTTGCGTCTGTACGCAATCTCAGCGTACATCGAACCCTGGGATTCGGCTGCCATGATTGTTGTTGAATCATCACCATAGGTTGGATAGTAGTTGTCGGTGTCGAGACGGCGAAACAGACGTTGCCGGTCGCGCGCCGCGACGTTGTCGTTCAGATCGCGAAGCGGCGCGTGGGAGGAGTCAAACTGCACAGTCCACTCCAACGGAGCTCCATCGGTGTCGCCGCCAACGTGGCGAACGCCTTGCCAGAATCCGGCCACTCGGCCGTCTCCGAACAGCCCGCGGTCCAGATCCGCTGGACCGCCGAAGGTGTCCAACGCGCCGTTCGCCGTACTGGACCCCACGGTAAGGTCGACGATGGCAGCGAATCGTTGCCGGTTGTCGGCTGATCCTACGACAGGAACGCTTATGTCTGGAAGTATCGGACCGCTTGCGTTCAATCGCTGGGCCGCCAGAAGTTCGCCACCTACAATATCGAGCCTTGAAGAAACGGGTCCACAGATACCTACCGTGCGCGGCCGTTTCCAGCGCCCGTCGGGGGTCGTGCGCCATCTCGATACGCGGTAGCCGATCCGCGAGTCTGTCACAAGCGGGTGCGTCGTTAGCGTGGGATCACGTACGAATAGAAACAACGCCTCCCAGTCTGTTGAGTGGGCAGGTCCGGAGGGTAAGAACGAGCCGCGATAGAACTCGATCGTCTGTTCTGCTTCAACGGTGACGATGCGATTCGTTTCCTCCGCATCACGCCAGCAGGCTGTTGCCTCACGATCGTATGCGTCACTCGAGGTCGCCGCTGACGGACGCATGCACATCTCGATCGCGCTGTGATGGTGATTGGTGAATCTGAAGGCGTATAGCTGATTTGCGTCGTCTGCCTGGGCGTCGAGCGCCGTACGGATATCGCAACACTCGAGCACGG
Source organism: Candidatus Azotimanducaceae bacterium (assembly GCA_965216695.1). GTDB lineage: Bacteria > Pseudomonadota > Gammaproteobacteria > Pseudomonadales > Azotimanducaceae. Next base: position 4,156,675 of record OZ244212.1, read on the forward strand.
CGGTTCGGTTCTCGGCCGAAAAGATTGCATCGTCCTGATAGAAACGCTGATCGCGTCGTACTTCAACCACACCTCGTCGACCGCCGTGCTGGGGGGGTTGTTCGAACCCGGCAGCTTCGACATGCCGGGCAGCTAAAGCGGACTGCGCGAGTGACGTCTTCTCGGTAGCGTTCCAGATGCCGGCGATGTTTGCAGCTAAACGACTTTGATCGACGATCAATCGCTCGCGCACGTCGTTGTTTCCGTTGCGACGCCGACTGACGAGGTAGGGCACGTGTGCGGGAAGTTTCAGATTGCTGGTTGCTAGAAGATTGATCGTCTGGTCGGAAGTTGGGTAGTAACGATTGTTCGCGGGCACTTCCAGTGCGCGCTCCTTGGTCCAATCGACATCTGCGAGTGTTGGCTGTGTACCGGAGAAAGGGTCCCGACAGAGTCCGCCGAAACTGGGGTACGCATAGAGGCGATAGCGCAACCGGTCCCGCGCGCGAACGTCTGCGACATTCACCTTGATAGTGGTGCCGGATGATTCCGCGCGCCGAATACCGCGCCAGGTCGAATCCGGCGCTTCCGGTTGTGACACCGCAACCAGGTGGCATTGGGCGGCGTCGGTGTAATTCGATTCCGACTTGAACTGAAATGTCCAGCCTTCGGCTCCGCGTTCTGCAGACTCCAGGGCTATGTGGAGCTTCTTCTCGCGATCAAACGACCCTACGTAATCCAGTTGTTCGAAGTCGCCACAACAATCGCTGGATACGCGTTCACTCTGCCAATGGACTGCGAAGTTGGCTTTTGCGAGCCCGCCCGGTACCAGACGCACGAACTGTTTCGGATCCGAATGGATGACCGTCAATCGGTCGCCCGGAATGGATCCGGGGTCCAGTTTCACCAGATAGTTCCTGCCGGTACTCGGAACGTCGATGTCGGCGATGTGGTACCTGCCGTGCTGATCCGTGCGAATGATCAATCCCTCGGGCGTCAACAGCACTGCCCCAGGAATCCCGTTTTCGTCGTCTCCAGACTGTACCCCGTCGCGATTTCGATCGTTGAACACCTTGCCGATTACGGTGGCTTTCTGAAACAACGGATCGGCCACCACGTTCACCGTGGCTTCGTCGCTCGTGGGCTGGCTAACGGGGCTGCGGGCAACGGAGTGGTTTGTATGGGGTCCGATCGATGCCGCAGGCGTGACTCGGCTCCGAAACTGAATCAGCACGGTTTCGCTCTGAGCGAGGTCAAAGGGGGCAAACGTCAGCTGCGGACCGACTTCGACCGCTATCGGGATGCGTTCGTCATCGGTGGTACCCAGCCGGCCATCCGCGCCGGCGCGAACTAGTTCGGCCGCGTCGGACGCCGGACGGAATGCCGGCGGGCCTGAATCTGTGACAGTCACCGCCCTCTGATCGCCGGGGAGCGTGTTGCGGATCGAAATTGAATAGGTGACGTGCCGCCCGACCATCGTGGTGACCGGGTTGGCTTCCACGGTCAATTGCAGGCCGGATACGGGCGCGTTCCGATAGGGGATTGGCGTTGGCACGTCCTCGTCGGGTATCCCATCCCCGTTCGGGTCGGCGTCTGCACCGTTCGTCGACACGTCCGTCTCTATGCCACCAACGGTGGCGACGGCACTGTTGAAGATCTCCCCCGTATCTGCCCGCGGCGTGAATCGCACGTTGAACTGCACGTGTGCGCGTGCTCCGGCGGGCATTGCATCGGTGCCCTGTAACAGACGCAGGTCGCTCCTCCCGTCGAAACTCGGATTGATCGCCAGGGTTTCCGACTGAAGTGTTCCGGGTACAACCTCGAACGAATCGGCAGCCGCAAACGTGGTGACGAGGTCGTCGATCACGGATACCTGTTCTACAGTGGATTCACCGAGGTTTTCCAGGGCGATCGTGATAGTCGTCTCGCGTTGCGAACCGGATACGACCCGTCCGAAGGACGCGGCCTTTGCCAGTCCGAGATGCGAAGCGATTGGTTGCACGTTGAATGGAATGGGCGTTGGGTCGAACTCTTCCGGCGATCCATCGCCGTCGGGATCGGGGTTCGCTCCGTTCGTCGAATCGTCGCTCACACCCCGCCGCGCGGATGCGAACGCCTGGTTGAGAAATGGCGAAGCGGTTGTGCCGGGTTGGAATCGTACGGTCAACGACACGGACGCGGTATCGCCAGCGGCCAGACGGTCGCTGCCGTGTAGCAGCAGTGTTTGTTGATCTCCGTCGAACGACGGGTTGATCGTTAGCTTGGAAGACGCCAGGCTCAATACTTGAAACGATTCCGCATCGGCAAACGTCTGAGCCAGCGAGTCGACGATCTGTAGGTCGTGTGCGATAGCGTTCCCGAAGTTTTGCACGCGGAAAATCAACGGTACCGTGAATCCGCCACCTTCTGCCGATTCGACCTCACCGGCCCGCTTTGCCAACCCCAGAATGGCAAAGGGCAGATCAATCATGGTGGGAGCGCATCCCGCTTGGGCAGTGGTCAGTTCGTCAGGACGCGAGCAATCGGAAAACGTACTACGGAAGCGTGCATTTTCCGCCGTAACCTCCGCCGAATTCCGAAACGGTCCGATGTGTGAGGCTGGGTCGATGTCTGCGGTGAATGTAACGGTTCCCGTCTGGTCCCGTCGCAGCGTTTCGCCTGGTGCTAACAACCGGTGGTCGACGCGGCCGTCAAATTCGGGGTTCGCCGTCGCGAAGCGGCCACCGACCGCCACGGAGTGAATGCGAACCAGCGTTGCTGGTGCGATTGAGTCCGCGACCGCGTCGGACACCTGGACTTCCGACGCAACCAGATCGCCAGTATTGCGTACCGAAATCTGCATCCGCACCGCGAAACTACCGTCCGCGTTCTCTGAGGTGGATAGTACCGTTTTGCGCAGTGACAGCGCGAGATCCGGATAGGCGGGCGCCGAGGCGATCGCTAATAAGCAGATGACCGTCGCGCAGGTGACGCGTCGCACGAACGCACGGTCACAGCCGGTTTCCCCCATCCTGTGCTCCTGATCAGGACCTATGCTGCCTTTATCCTTTGTTCTTCTATGGCTTCCTGTTTGATCCGGATTTCGGTGATCCGAACGCAAATGGGCAGTTGCCTGACAATCTGCCTCCAAGCTTATTGCTATTGTTAGCGTATTGCCAACCGGGTCTCGGACGGCGCGTCGACCCTGTCGTTATGAGTTTCGGAGCGGCCGCGCGGTTCAACGGACGCGAACCCCATCTCGGTACTGGGCGTCGGGATTGGCTAGCGTCGCCGGATGCGCGAGATTCGAACCCAAAAGTTGCTCGTACAGCTGTGGAAAACAGGTCCGGCCCTGTTTTGGCTGTTGGCGCTGTCGGGCTGTTCGAGTATGACTCCGCAACAGTGCCTTACCGCCGACTGGTACCTTGAAGGGTATGCGGCCGGTCTCGATGGCAAATCGCCTGTGGCATTCACATCGATCAACAATGGGTGCAACCTGCACGGAATCCACATCGACAAACACCGGTTTGTGTATGGCTGGATAGCAGCTCAGCATTCGCGCTCCCCTGGCGACACACTGATTGCCGATACAGGCCGCAACGGAGCTGCGCAGAGCACCTCCGACAGGAACGACCATTCATCGACCACGGCGGTATCAGCTCCTTCAGGGCGGTAGGACGCCACTCACGATCAACTCTGGCAAGTTGCGCGCACCTGGTGTGCCGTGCAATCGTTGTGGTGAGCGTAATTGGATTGGGGGAGTGTGTTGGAACTGAACGGCAAACGCATCATTGTGACCGGGTGTGCCCGAGGGATGGGGGCCGCCACGGTCCGCGCGTACGTTGCGGCCGGTGCGAACGTGGTCGCGATGGATCTGGACGACGACGAAGGCGAATCGGTCGTTCGGGCGGCAACGGAACGTAGCGAAGGCGGTGGTACTGCGACCTATCGGCACGTTGATGTGAGTGACGCTGCCGAAGTGCAGGAGGCTTTCAGCGCTGCGGTTACCCACCTCGGGGGACTGGACGTGCTTGCGCACCCAGCCGCGATTCACCAGGCGTCCACTCCCACGGGTGTGACGGTTGAGCAGTGGGAAGCGGTGTTTCGCGTCAACGTGACTGGCACCATGCTCACCAATCAGCGTGCTTATCGCTATATGAAAGAATGTGGTGGCGGCTCGATCATTAATTTCGGCTCGATTTCGGGTCAGCGTCCGGAGCCATCGGCAGCGGCGTACTCCGCTACCAAGGGTGCGGTGCATTCATGGACGCGTTGTGCGGCGGGGGAGTGGGGTGACGACAACGTGCGCGTTAACGCGATCCTTCCGGCGATGGCGACCCCGATGTTCTGGAAGGCGCGTGAATCCCGGCCTGAAGCGAAACGAGAAGCGGCGTATTGGCGCAACGAACATCCGATCGCGCTGGGTCATCAGTACGGTGACCCCGACACCGACCTCGGCCCGGTTATGGTGTTTTTTGCGTCGGACGCATCGCGTTTCATTACCGGTCAGCTGATTCCGGTGGACGGCGGACAGACCAACGTGCGGTAGCCTCCGCGCGTGGCGCATTCATGATCGCGCGGTACTATAGATAACGTCTGAAAAAGAGAACGTCTGAAAACTTCTGATCCGGGATATGCGCAATGACGAGTAAAACCTCACGCGACGGCGGACGCGCCCGCGAAACCGATGGGTCTGAGCGTTCGGCGCCGCAGAATCCCCTGGCGTTCGACTACAGTCGCGACCGTTCCGACCGGCCGCCGCAGGAATACTATGACGCTATCAAAGAGCGTTTTGCCGAGGAACGGGACTTGCGTCTCGGTTATCGCCCCCCGGGGACGCAGATCTATCAGGAACTCTCAGGTGATCTGGCGGGCTACGAAACGGACCCCTACTGCGCCTCGACACCGGAACGCACGCCAGTCAACGATAGCGTGGAGGTACTGTTTATTGGCGGTGGTTTCTCTGCACTACTGACCTCTGCGCGCCTCAAACAGAAAGGTGTGGAATCGATTCGCATCGTCGAGAAGGGCGGGGACGTTGGCGGCACGTGGTACTGGAATCGCTACCCAGGCGTCGCCTGCGATGTGGTGGCCTACGACTATCTACCCCTGCTGGATGAAACGGGCTACGTTCCATCCAGACACTACGCCGGCGGCGAGGAGATTTACAACTACTGCCGCATGATTGCCGAGCGGTTTGATCTGTACGACCTGGCGATGTTTCAGACGACGGTTACGTCCACCGTCTGGAGCGAGGACGACGGTATGTGGCACGTGCGCACCGATCGCGGCGATTCAGTTAAAGCGCGCTTTGTCGTCTGTGCGAACGGTACGCTTGCGAAACCCAGATTGGCGGTGATTGACGGCATTACTGAATTCGAAGGGCACAGCTTCCACACGTCACGATGGGACTATGCGTATACCGGTGCGGATCTGGAACGGCTGGCGGACAAGCGCGTTGCGATTATTGGCACAGGGGCGACGGCGGTGCAGGCGATCCCTGAACTCGGCAGGGCCGCGAAGCAACTCTACGTGTTTCAACGCACACCCAGTTCCATCGATATCCGGGATGACTGGGAAACCGACCCCGAGTGGGCTGCGTCGCTCGAACCGGGTTGGCAGGCGGCTCGGCGGTCTCGGGCGATTGCCGGTCGGCCGCTGACCGAGGCGCAGAAGAAAAAACGTGCCGCGATGTCGCGGGAGGAGAAGATCCAGCGCCAGGAGAACGCCAATATAGACGCGATGATGCGGATCCACAGGCGAATTGAAGAGACCGTGGAGGATCCGGCGACCGCGGAGTCGCTGAAGCCCTGGTACATGATGATGTGCAAACGTCCGTGCTTTCACAACGAGTACCTTCCGACGTTCAACCGGCCCAACGTTCGGCTTGTGGATACGCGTGGGCGAGGGGTCACCAGAATCGGCCCGTCCGGCCCCGTCTTCGACGGCGAGGTTTTCGACGTCGACCTCATCATCTATGCGACCGGGTTCGAGGTGCAACAGACTGGAATCTACAACCGCATCGTCGGCAGGGACGGGATAGATCTGAGCGACAAATACAGCGACGGAATTCGAACGGTGCTGGGCATTCACAGCCATGGCTTTCCCAACTTCTTCGTGATGGGCGGTTACCAGGCGTTTTTCGCATTCAACCTGACCGACGTGTTGAACTGTCAGGGAGAACACATTGCCGAGTGTATCGACTACATGCGGCGGAACGACATTCACGAAATGGAGCCGACGCCGGAGATCGAATCCTGGTGGGTACAGAAGGTGATCGACAACCGGGGCAAGACCAGCCGCAATAGGGACTGTACGCCGGGATACTACAACTTCGAAGGCGCGGAAAACCGACGGCAGGACGGCAACTACAACGGTTCGATGCAGGAGTATCTGGATTTCATGGCCGAGGTGCGCGGGCGTATGTCGGAGAATTTTTCGTTCAGCCGACGCGGCGCCGGGGCGGTGTGAGCGCTAGCGCCTGCTTGCGGTTACCCGTGCCAACAAGTAACTACGAGACCGTTTACCCTTAGTCCAGCGTGAACCCGGAGCAATCAGCCGCAACGTTCCCCGGCGCGTGGAGCAGGCTCTTTATTTCGTTGACTGTATCCTGCACCACCGAGCGCAAACTGGTGTTTTCGGCGTGTGCGAGTGCCCTTTCTGCGGCGGCCAACGCCTGCTGCGGGCAATGTGACCGCTTCAGAGTTTCGGCGTAGTTATTCAGCGCGCCTACGTGATCGGAGTCTTGCGCAAGCACGCGGACGTACAACGCGGCTGCGTCTTTCAGTTCGGCCCTTTCCAACGCCAGGTTGCCTGCGGCGAACAGCAGATCGGAATCGGTGTCCCAACGTTGTAGCCCGGCATTCAATGCAGCTTGAATCGCGTGCGTGTCAAACACTTCCATGCTGCTTGCGAGGGTCTGAAGATAGCGGCCGGGCGTGCCGTCCGCCGGAAGTTCTCCGGGACGGAGTGCCACAACCGCCCACTGGCCCGCTAGGGACCACGAGCGGAGGAACGCGCGCGTGGACTGCCGGAGTTCGCGCCGCCGTCCAGACCGCAGAACGACATCGTTGCGTTGTGCGTCATACCCGACTACTACCGCGTAGTGCCAGCGCGGCAGCCAATCAAACAGCAGATTCTGCAACACCAGCACCGGCCGACCGGCCTCGAGCTCGCGTATAAGCCCGGCCAGCTTGCCTTCCAGTTCGTGAGGGAGGTATCCGTGGCGCCGCGCTGCGGCTTTCAACTCTACCTGAAAGCTGCCACGGCGCTTCGGCACGTAGACCTGATCTGCGAGGGCATCCGGCGTGATTTCGGTGCCGTGGTAACTCAAAACCGTTGCAAGTGCAGCGGGCCCACATTGAAATCTGGACTGGGGAAAGAACGGTACGTCGTTCAGCAGGATGGTCTGTGCGTCGGTCGGTGCATTGCCGTGGTGCGCGCAGCCGGCGATGGCGAGAAGCAGCACAAGGTGTGCTGCCACCCGCCCGCCATCGTGCAAGGGATCAGACCTTCGAGAAAACGTTGGTAACGCCGGTGAGGTCGAGAATCAGAAGCACAACGAAGACGATGCCGATTACCGCAAGCAGTGAGCCGCCCGACGGCAATTCTTCCATCTGTTGTGCCATCAGCGCGAGGTCCGCGTCCGGCAATCCCTGGACGCGTGCCAAAGCGTCTTCCGGTTGCACACCTAATGCAACCAGATGTTTCTGCACGTCATCTCGCATCAGGGCTCCGGATACTGCGTCGAGGTTTGCCTGACGTTCTACGCTGGCCAGGTACTGTGGCGTGTCGATGACGCCCGCCTCAGCTGGGACGGCGACCGATACACAGAGCAGTGCGGCCAGACATACGTTCACGATCAGTTGTTTCGTCATGCGCTTTGCGCTCCTTCGTTTGGCTGCACGTTGTGGCTGCACCTGGTGGCCGCGCCCGATCGGCGGTGTATTCAATTTCCGGTGCAGTATTGTGCGTGTTCGACCGATTCTAGGAAACCAGGGTTCCAAGGAGTGTGTCGCACCGCTCAGCGTCGGGGTCATCGGGTGTTTGCATCGGGAGATGTCACCGCGGGTACGCGCGCCGGGTGATTCACGTCACAGGCACTGTCTTTTGGGTGAGCTACGCTGTTTGGGAGCGAAAGGATTGGCTCAATGCGACACTATCTTTACAGTTCCATTCTGGTGATGTTGGCCGGCTGCGCCGCGGTCCCGTCGGATCGGGACTCGCGTGATACGCCCACAGACGCGTCCGTCGGCGGCGTCGAATCAGCGGTTTCGCACGTTGAAAGCCCGGTGGCGGATCGCGAACGCCCGCCGGTTTCGGAGCACGCGCAGGATCGCCATTGTCTCGCGCTGGCGATGTACTGGGAGGCACGCGGAGAAGGACGAACCGGGATGGTGGCCGTGGGTTCCGTGGTACGCAATCGCGTGCGCGACCCGCGATTTCCGGATGCAGTGTGCGACGTGGTGTATGAGGGTGGCGAAACACCCCCATGCCAGTTTTCCTGGTGGTGCGATGGTCGCAGTGACCGACCCACAGACGCTACTCAGTGGCGAAGGTCGCTCGAACTTGCGCGCGAGATGCTGACGACGTCCGTTGATGATCCCACGCAAGGGGCGCTGTTCTTCCATAGCACCGCCATGGCATCACCATGGCGCCGGACGCGCACGGCCAAGATCGGTAACCATATTTTCTACCGCTAGTTGGGTCGCGGCAGGTTCAAATCTCCAGGTAGTCGTCCAAGCTCGTGTCGGCGCTAGCGTCGTCGGGGGTTGTTGGCTCAGGAGCGGAGGCTTCTCGCGCCGCGGCAAGACCCAGCTCCGTGGCGATGAACGTGCGCGCTGCGCGCACCTGATTTGTGCCTTCGAAGCCTTCGCCCACGCGCACTTTGTTGCCGCTGCGATCTACCGCGTCCAATGCGTAGTAAATCGTGTGCTTGCCGCCGGACTGGCTCTTGGAGGTTTCGGATTCTTTCAGTCGCGTAACGGTGTGGGCGGCGAGATTCGACCTGCTGACAGGAAAACCCAGGAGTTTGCGCGTGGAGGTGATTCTGTCTCCTTCGCGGGCTACTTCCAAAGAGTTGAGCAGCATGTACAACCCGCCGAGTAGGACGAGCGATCCAACGAGCGCAAACACGCCTCCCAGAAACGTCTGATCTGCGTCGGCGATCACAAAGACGCCTATGCCGGCAAAGAGTGTGCCGATAAGACTCATGATGACGCTGGTCGACAGCCGCCGACCCATCGGAAACACAATGGTCGTGCCGTGCGGCGACTTGTTAATCCGGACCGTGTCACGAATCGCCGCGTCGTCCATGTGGGACTGTTCGAAGCGCGCTGCATCCAGGGAAAGTCTTGCTAACGTGCGTGAACGCTTGCCGGTGGGATAGACCGGAATTTCGTAGTCTCGATCCAGATCTGTCCCGGTGAGTTCGGCCTCAATGTTTAGACGCCAGAAGTAGTAGGTATCGTTCGCCTGTTCTGCATCCGACCCAGAGAGGTGATCCGGTACATCGAATCGGAAGCTGACACGCGTGCCTCTGCTCTGAAATTCGCTGTGTGCTACCTGGGATTCCTGCCATTCAGCAGACTGACTGCGGCTCTTGTTCTTGCCGGACCCGGATTGGTAGCTGCGAATACACGTTAACGTGACCGTGAAGCGTTGGTCTGCATCGTAGGGGAGATCGATGTCGATTGTGCCGGCTACGTCGCCGCCGATTGCGCCGGGGAAAGGGTCGAGCGTGAGCGGTGCTGGACCAAAGCGACGCCACTCCCGGGTTCTGCGAACGGCCCAAACGATCAACCCTGCGCCAATCAATGGAAACAGCAGGCCGATCAGGGCCGGCCAATTCTGTTTGTCGACGATTTCACCGTATAGAAGGAAAGGCAGGGGCGCGGAGATCAGATTCCACAGGGCTGCAAATCCCCACGCAGCGTACATGGTGCCTCGGGAGTCCGACCGTATGGGATCACCTTGCCAGTTTTCATTCGCGAGCCAAGGTGAATCCTGATAGGTTGGATCAGTCAGGTCTTTTGGCGCAGGCGCTTTGATGGCAACGATGATCAGCGCGAGTCCAACGCCGCCGAATGTCAGCAGGAAGATGGTCTTCAAGCCAAGCAACCCCCAGCGGAGAGAGCGGTCATAGATTGCGCTATCCGGATCGTTGGGGTCTACATACACCGTTACGTTCGCACCGGCCGCCAAGGCGCGTTGTAGCGATCGACCCACATGCTGCTGGTGGTCGCCGATGTTGTCCGCGCCGCCGGCAACGCCGACACGCGTGCCCACGAATGATCTGCCGCCGATCGTGTAGCGGTACTCGGCGTACGCTTCGTACGTGGTGGAATCGCTGTCCGAATGGGTGTGGTATCCGCCTTTTACGAGTTCCGCTTGCACCGGCTCCCAGCTGTTCATGCGCCAGGCATCGTGCAGGTTGCTGCCCACGGACCACGTCATCCACACACCCACGCCAAAAAACGGCAGGGCGAACAGGAGTAGGAAAATTCTGCCTTTCATCGAGGATCCAGAGTCGCAGCGCGAGAGGACACTATAGAACCGATCGGCTTAGATCTGCTGTGAGAACGGTCGCACGCGCTCCCGCGCACTGCGGGAGCGGTGTTCGTGTTCGACAAACGCACAATGGTGCGGGTGGGAACGGGCAGGTATGGTGTGATCAACTGCATAGAATTGGGGCGGCGAAGCGGACGGTGATTCGGGGGGTAGACATGACAAAAGCCGGTTTGGGAACGGAATTGCTTGCTGCGCGACTGTTGGGTCTGGTCGTGCTTGCCGGGTTGGTGTCCTCGGTGACGTTGCCCCTCGCGGTAGCGCAGGAACCGGAGCATAGCAGCCAGCATGCGCGGGGTGGACAGGCCAACGCGCACATGAACCGGCGCGCGTTTTCGGACCTGGTGGCCGGCTTCGAGGCGCCGGAACGCGAAGCTTGGCAGAAGCCGGCGGACGTGTTGGCGCTGATTGGCGATGTGCGCGGCAAGACGGTGCTCGACATTGGCAGTGGCACGGGATACTTCAGTTTCCGGTTGGCGGATGCGGGAGCGAAGGTGATATGCGGCGACGTCGACGAACGCTTTCTGAACTACATCCAGCAGCGCATGGGTGAACGCAATGTTGACGATACAACGATGGAAACCCGTAAACTGCCTTACGATTCTCCGGCATTGGCGCCCGGCGAGGTGGACATAGCGCTAATCGTCAACACCTACCACCACATTGAGGATCGGGTTGCGTACTTCTCTGAAGTGCGAAGAGGACTCGCGCCGGGCGGCAAGCTTGTGGTGGTGGACTTCCACAATGGCGAGCGTCCGATAGGCCCGCCCGCCGCCATGTCCCTTGCGGCGGATCAGGTGGCGGCGGAACTGGTACGCGCGGGCTATCTGTCATTGTCGGTGAACCATTCCTTGCTGCCTTATCAGTACATCATTCAGGCGACGCCGTGAGTTGGGGTAGCAGCTGCATCGCAATCGCGTCGACCTCCGCGGTGTCGAAGCACAGGATCTGACCCGGTCTATCGTGTTGCAGCATGCAAACGTGCTCATTGTGCCGGGTTTGTTTTCGCCCCGGTGGCACATGCTGGGTATCCGTCATGGGCTCAGGCGTCGCGGGTATCAGGCCGAGATCTGGGATGATGCGTCGGTGTTTGGAGACATTGATTGCTCCGTCGAACGCCTTTGCCGGCGTCTGGGTTCGTACTCGTCGGACGTACGCGTCGTGACCCACAGCTTCGGGGACTGGCTGTTTCGTCAGGCGTACGAAGCATGTCACCCTGCGGTTCCCGTGATGGTGTCGCTGGTCCCTGTGATGCGGCCGGTTATTGCCGCGCGATTGGTTGCGCCGCTTGGCAGGATTTTTCCGGAGATTGCCGTGATGGCGAATGCGGAGCGTGCGGCATCGGCGATTCACTTGCCCGCGGATCTCCAGCGTCTCGTTGTCTGGGCGCGCTTCGATCCCTGGACGCGGCGTGCGGACTTGAGCGGTACGGCTGGAACGCGCTGCACCGAGGTGCTCGGTACCCACAACAGTATTTTATGGCAGCCGTCAGTCTATGATCTGATCGCGTCTCACTTCGAACAACGCGACAGTTGAACGTTAAGTTACGGGCTGTCGGTTTCGCTTGCCTGCTGTAGTGTGTCGTCGGGTAGTTCTTTAACCTGTGGGTGTCTGCGTCTGCGGGTGCGCGCAGGGACCATCGCGCGCATCGATTCGAGCTTGCCGAAACACAGCAGTTTGTCTTCCGGTTCCAGCACCCTCGAAGATTTGGGATTGGGTATAACCTTGTTGTCGCGGTACAACGTCAGAACGTTTACGTCCTTCTCCATCAGATCTACGTCTTTGATCGTGCGGCCAACGAAATTGGATCCGTCCGGAATATAGATCTCGCCAACGCCGTAGCCTTTGGAGACCGTGAGGCGTTGACGGATGTCGATCTCCGGAAAGTCCACCTGGGCGGCGATGTAGTCGATAATGGCGCCCGCAACGTCCAGGTGGGTCGCCTGCTCGATGCCTTCGAGGCCGGGGGACGAGTTGACCTCCATAATCTGGGGGCCTGTCGTACTTTCCAGCATGTCGACGCCGGCGACCCGCAACCCGAGGATTTGCGCGGCCTTCACCGCGGCCTGTTCGAATTCTGCGTCCAGGTCGATGGGCTCGGCCACGCCGCCACGGTGTACGTTGCTCCTAAATTCCTGACCCTGAGCGACTCGACGCATCGCCGCAACAACGTGCTCGCCAACCACCAGGGCGCGCACGTCACGGCCGCGGCTTTCCGCAACGAACTTCTGGATCAGCACGTTCTGCCGCTGACTCTGCAGTAGCTCAATGATCGACTCGGCAGCTTTCGTGGTCTCTGCAAGCAGTACGCCGATCCCCTGCGTGCCTTCGATCAGTTTTATGATCACCGGAGCGCCGCCTACGCGCTCGATGGCTGGCAGTACGTCTTTTTTGTCGCGCACGAAGGTGGTTTCGGGAATGCCGATGCCGTGACGGCTAAGAATCTGCAGACTGCGCAGTTTGTCGCGTGAGTTGATGATGCCGTGCGCTGTGTTCGCACAGAAGACATCCATTTCCTGGAACTGCCGAACGACCGCCGTGCCGTAGTACGTGATCGATGCTCCGATGCGCGGCAGCACCGCGTCGTAATCGGACAGCTGCTTCTGCCGGAAGTACAGGTCGGGCGATCCTGCTTTCAGATCGATCGCGAATTTCAGCGTGTCCAGCACCTTCGCGTTGATGCCCCGTTCCTCGGCCGCCTCTTTGAGTCGGCGTGTGCTGTACGCTCTCAACGATCTGGACAGTATCGCGAGTTTCATGATGCCCCCATCGGCTTGTCGTCGGACACTATACCTACGGTACCGGATCGGCGTCTTCGGCTCGATTGACGACACGCGGCACCGGATCGTAACGTGAACTCGACTTGGGGAGAAGGCTGCGATGAGATACGCAATCAAGACCGCGCCGCAGAACACGTCGTGGCCGGACATGTTGAGTGTCTGGCAGGCGGCCGACGGGATGCCGGTCTTCGAATCCGCCTGGAACTTCGATCACTTCTATCCGATCAACGTGCCGGACACGACCGGGCCCTGTATGGAAGCCTGGACCACGCTTACTGCGCTTGCCCAGGCGACTGAGCGCATCCGCGTGGGTTGCATGGTTAGCGGTGTCGTCTACCGGCATCCGGCGGTACTCGCCAACATGATTGCGTCGCTCGATGTCATCTCCGGCGGCCGGCTGGAGATTGGCATTGGTGCTGGTTGGAGTGAGGAGGAATGCGACGCGTACGGCATCGACCTGGGATCGATGACGGAGCGCTTTGACCGGTTCGACGAAGCTTGCGCGGTCATTGACTCGCTGCTCACGAACGAGGTCACCAACTTTCATGGCCACTACTTCAGGTTGAGCGACGCGCGGTGCAACCCGCCGCCGGTGCAGTCACCGCGGCCGCGGTTGTGTATCGGCGGCAACGGCGAGAGAAGGACGTTTCCCAACGTCGTCCGGTATGCCGAACACTGGAACTATGCCGGCTTCGACGTGGAGGGGTTCACTCTGAAACGCGATGCATTGGCATTGCAATGCGAGGCGTTCGGACGCGATCCTGCGGAAATCATGACGAGCGTGCATCAGCCAGTACGCTACGATGCACTCGCGGACGTTGAGTCGTCTGTTCGCGCGTTCAAGGCAGCGGGCCTCGATCTGTTGGTATTCTATATGCCGCCCCCTCACAATCCGCAGCAGCTTGTGCCGCTGGCGGACATCGCGGAGCGGGTGGGCTGATCGATCAGACGTTCTTTTCGCGGAGTCCGGCTTCTTCCAGGCGCGGTTTGAGCAGACGTTGGTAGTTGTGCAGTCCGTCGTCGTAGTTCACCCAGGTGAGCGTGGTGCCGTCGAGTCCGGCTTCGCTTAGCGCGAGCAGTCCTTCGGCCACCTGGTCGGGCGTGCCGACGAGGGGCAGTGCGCCGTAGCCCGCGATCATGTTGGCGGCCATTGCCTCCCACTGTTCGCCCAGCACGCTTTGCGAGTTGCCGATGAGCATGTCGAGAAGATTGCGAACGCCTTCCCAATCGCCGTGTTCGTGCACGTATCGGTCGCGCTCGGCCTTTGCCTGCGCTTCTGTTTCGCAACAGACGATATAGACCTGGCCGTACACTTCGATCCGCCGATCCGCCACCCTTGCTTTGGATTTTACGAAATGCGCGGCTTCACCCGCCGCCTAAAGGTCCGGCGCGACCACGAAACTCAGGTCGGCGTTGGTCGCTGCAAACTCGATGCCTCGCGGACTGTTCCCTGCGCTCATGATTACCGGTTGTGTCTGCAGCGGTGAGGGATCGGAGTACGCGTTCGCACAGTCGAAGTATGTGCCTTTGTAGTCGAAACTGTCGTCCGCGTTCCAAAGTGCACGGATCAGCGCGAGCCAATCTTCAGCAACGTCGTAGCGGGTATCGTGGGCCAGCTGTTGCACGCCGAACATGCCGATTTCGGTTGCGTTCCAGCCCGCGACAATGTTGAGGCAGAAGCGCCCGTTGGCAATGTGGTCAACGGTGGCAAACTCCTTGGCGACCCGTACCGGGTGCACAGTGGGGACATGGCAGGTGGCGAACAGTGCGATCCGCTCCGTGATCGCCGCGAGTCCGGCAGCCCAAGTGAACGGTTCGAAGCTGCGGTGATTGAAGTTGGTGACGCCACCCATACCGCGCCAGCGTGCTACGGGAACGAGTGCGTCGATGCCTGCATGTTCCGCCGCCAGCGCGATGCGCTTTGTCTCCGCCCAGTTCACCTCAATGGTGCCGGGTACGCTCGTCATTGCACAGCCGCCGCTGACGTTGACGCCGAACACAGCCAGCTTCAAGCGGTGCGGACTGTTGCGCAACGGATTCAGCATTGAGTCAGCGCCGGCGTTTGAACACGAGCAGCAGGTTGCCGGGTTCATGAAAGTACAGGCCGTAGCCGGAGTTTGTAACAAAATACCCGTCGCCGATCGCGGACCCCGCGCCGCTCATGCTGCCGCCGCGGCCGGCCACGCCGTTGATTGTATCGACGGGTTGTGTTGTGTCGTACTCCCACAGGATTGAACCGTCGTTGCGTGCGTACGCTCGGACGACGCCGTCGAGGTGTCCTGCGAACACAACACCGGGCGCGGCCGTGATTGCTGCGGACACGCCGGGATCACAGAACTCGCGTCCCTTACCGCATTGATCTTCTTGCACATGGTTCCACAAGACGCTGCCGTCGATCGCGTTGATCGCGTGTACGCCCGGTCGCGCGAGATCGGGATCCAACACGTCGCCGTTGCGCGTGTCGTTCATATCGTTGATCGGCGCGTAAACGACATGGCCTTCGGCCGCCATGCCGAAATGCACGCCCCCCTGAATACTGCCGCGACCGACGCGCTGCGCAAACAGTACGGCGCCTTCGGCGTCCGGATCCAGGCCGAAGATCGTGCCGTTCTTGTGTCCCACGACAAGCACCTGGTCGCCGTCGGGCTTGTCCACCAGGATTACGCTGGATCCATGATCGAAATCTGGACCCTGCTCGGGTGGGCAGTTGGGATTGTCGGCCATCATGCAGGCCACGTTCCATGCGTCCCCCGCGGTGCTCTGGCGCTGCCACAAACGTTCACCGGTTGCCAGATCTACCGCAATTACCGCATCGCTGTTGCCGTCCGCAGGGGTCGAGTAGTTCTCTCCGGTACCGAAGTACAGGCGGTTGCGCCGATGATCGATGGCAGGCGAATTCCATACCGGCGCACCGGAAGGAGACAGCACGCGCGTGCCTGCGGCGGTTGTACTGGTGGGGCTCGGTGCGTCGGCGATGGCGTAGTGGCGCCAGATGGTTTTGCCGGTGGCGGCGTCCAGCGCAAGCACGCTGCCGCGGAACGTGCAGCACTCGTAGTCGGGGTCTGCTGCCGCAATGACTTCCAGCGACGAAACGGGTACGAATAGCCGTTGACCATGAATGGCCGGTGTGCCGGTAAGGGTGGCGCTGTGGTGGTCGTCCGCGCGTCGGGTCCAGACGAGCTCGCCGGTGAGCGCGTCCACGGCGTACAGTTTCGCGAGTATGTCCCCGAAGTAGGCGAGCGGCCGGTCGCTCGCACCCGGCGTTAACACGATTCCGGTGCGCACCTCGGCGGTGGCTTGGAAAGTCCAGCGGGCGCAGCCGCGGTCGAGGTCGAAGGCGTACACCAGGCCGGATTGGGAGCCGACGAAGACCGCGCCGTAGCCGATGCTGGGCTGCGATCGGGCGCGCATGGCACCGGGAAACGCAAACGCCCACGCCAGTTCCAGATCCGCGGCGGATGCGCCATCGATGCCGCCGACGTCATGCGGAACGAAACGCGACGTATCGTGTCCCCAGCCGACCGCGCCCGGCGGGGAGGTACGGTTGAATCCAGCGATGCCATCGTCGCACATCGGCGTTTCGGCTACGGCGTCGGATCCGACACGGGTTCGTGTGATGTACTCGGCGATGTGTTCGCGCTCACGCTTGGAAAGCCCCGCAGACTGCGTTGCCATGATGCCGCCGTTCATCGACTTCAAAATGCCGGTGGGCGTCATCATTTCCAGCCAGCTGAGATGCGGTGCCTTGGGTACCTGTCCGGTATGGCACTGCGCGCAACGGGTCTGATAGAGCGCCGCGCCGGGCATCGCCTCGCGCGGACCGAAGTCGCCGCTGGTTGCCTGAAACTGATCGGTACTGGACAGCACCTCGGCTTCTTGTGCGCCGGTGTCGGCGTTGGTTATGGCAGCGCGTTCGTCCGCCTGCTCGCCCTCCTGAGACGTGGTTGCGCATGCTGCGACGGCTCCCGCCAGAACGCTCACCAGGAATGCGGTTCGAAACGTTCGCATGGATTCCCCCTACTCCCCTCATATGTGCCCGACCATGATCTTAGATTGTCGCGTATTGTTCTACCGCGCCAAACGGTGTCACGACGGTGTGGGCTAACGCCGTGCTAGCATCGAGTCCGGTCACGGGACGGGACTCCGGGCACACGATGGGGGAGCGAACAATCGGCACCTATGCCGGCGCGCAGGACGCGCTGCGCAACCCGGATCTGTGCCAGGCACTCTACGACGCCGGTGATCAGGTGATGGCGGATGCTCTGATAACGTTGCATGGGGATGCGCATCGCTCGCGCCGTACCGTGGAGATGCGCGTGTTCAACCGCGGCTTCTTCCGCCACTACGAACACAGAGTTTTCCCTGCGGTGATTGGGCCGCTGCTCGACCCCCTGGTTGACGATGGAGAGATGGACCTGGTGACGTTCGGTTATAGGGTCACCATGAATCTGACGGCGGATTTTGCGGGCATTGATCGGCACGACGACGCGCCGGCTGAAACCGACCTGCTCCTGGCCCTGGTGAAGAAGTTCAGCGAGGGGGCAACCATGGTGCACTCGACGCGGAACACGACGCAGCTGCGTGGTGAAGTGGACGAAGCCATGCGGACGTTCGAGCGACGCTTTCTATATCCGTCGCGGCAGCGGCGCCTGGCGCTGGTCCGGGCGTATGAACGCGGCGAGCGTTCGGATGCCGATTTACCCCGCGATGTCATCACGACACTGTTGCGCGATCGTGCAGCGCACCCTCTGTCGGAGGATGTGTTCCGGCGAGAGATTGCGTTCTACCTGCAGGCCGGTGCACACAGTACGGCGAACAGTGTGGTGCATGCGTTGCACGAGATCTTCGACTGGCGCGAGCGCTGGCCCGATCGATGGGCCCGTTACGGGAGCGATCCGCTGTTCATTCAGCGATGCGTGCACGAGAGTTTGCGCCTGAATCCCGCGAGCCCGGTCGCGTGGCGCCGGGCGAATCGTCGGCTGAGCATTCTGGGTGAACAGATCGACGCGGACGATCGGGTGGTCATCGATCTGAAGGCGGCTAATCGCGATCCATCCGTTTACGGCGATGACGCGGACACGTTTAATCCGCTGCGAACGTTGGACGGCGCGGCGTGGGCGTGGGGTTTGAGTTTCGGTTACGGGGTGCATGCGTGTCTGGGACGCACGCTCGACGGCGGTGTGCAGGCGACCGAATCCAGCGACCCGGAAACGCATCAGTACGGTATTGTGGCGCTGCTGGTGAGGACACTCCTCGCGCACGGTGCGCAGCGGCATCCTTACCGTTTCCCGGTGGAGGATGCCAGCACGGTGCGCGACAACTGGTCCAGCTACCCGATCGTGTTTGCTAAGGGCGAAAGACTATGAAACAGATCTTCATTACCGGTGCGGGTTCCGGGCTCGGCGCGTGTATCGCTCAACTGGCGGCGGCCCGCGGCTACCGGGTCGGCGTGTTCGACCGCGATGCGGCGGCGGCGGAGGCAGTTGCGGAAGAACTCGCAAACGCCGCGGCGTTCAGCGGTGACGTGTGTGATCCCGAGTCGATCGAACAGGCACTGGACGACTTCGGGCGCCTCGACGTGCTGGTCAACAACGCCGGTGTGTTGCGCACTGGGCCTTTGATCGATCACAGCGTCGAAGACTTTCGCGCGGTGATTGATGTCAATCTGAACGGCGTATTCACCGCTGGCCAGGCCGCGGCCAGGAAAATGCGAGAGCAGGGTGGTGCGATCATCAACCTGTCGTCGATCAACGGCATTCACCCAAGTCCCAATTGCGGTGCGTACGCCGCGGCGAAAGCCGGCGTGATCGGGCTGACGCAGCACATGTCGATCGAGTGGGGTGAGTACGGAATACGCGTCAATGCCGTCGCACCCGGATTCATCGATTCCGGAATGTCTGCGCCGTTCTACCGCAATGAACGCGTGCGCGAGCGACGTGGCAAAGCGGTGCCGTTACGGCGCCTGGGGCGCGCGGAGGATGTTGCGGAAACCGTTTTGTTCCTTGCGTCGGACGCCGCTGCCTACATCAGTGGCGAAACCATTGCGATAGACGGCGGCGTGGTGAACAGCGTGCTGTTGCACCTGCCGCGCGAATGACGATGAGCCTGGTGCCCATCGAAGACTATTCCGTATTGATTACCGGTGGTGGGTCAGGGATCGGTGCCGGGGCCGCCGAATACCTGGCTACCCGGGGCGCACGCGTGACGATATCCGGTCGCCGAGCGGAGAAACTGCAGGAAGTTGTCGATCGCGTCGACGGCGCGATGCACGCGGTGTGTGGCGACGTGGGCCGGCCGGACGACCGCGAGCGGATGGTTGCGGAAGCCGTTGCGTTCGGTGGACGTCTGGACGGACTGGTCAATAACGCCGGCAACATGTATCGCGGGCCTCTGGCTACGCTTGAAACTTCCGCGCTCGAAAACATCTTCCGCTCCAATGTGATCGCGCCGATGCTCCTCACCGGCTTGGCGCAGCCACACCTGGCGGCACGAGGCGGCGCGGTCGTGTTCATTGGTTCGGTTCACAATCGAAGGGCGTTTCCCGGGGTGTCGCCGTATGCGGCGACCAAAGGTGCTATCGAAGCACTGACTCGGTCACTCGCGGCCGAGCTAGGCGCGGACGGGATTCGGGTTAACTGCGTTTGCCCTGGCGCGGTATTCACCGAAATCAATCAACGCGCGGGATTGTTCACGGATGACGAAGCGCTGGCGCGGCTCCAAGGCATGAGCGGACTGCACGCGCTCGGCAGAATCGGCGAAACCGAAGAGATTGCCGAAGCGATCGCCTACTTCCTGCAGGCACGCTGGACGACGGGTGCAATCATGGATGTGGACGGTGGGCTTGGACTGGGGCTGACCGAGGGTTGAACATGGCGCGGGAGTCTGTGGCTCAAGTGTCGCGAATCTTCTCGAACGTCAGACCGAAGCGATCCAAATACTGCTTTATGCGGTGTGAGTCGTTGCTGGAGGATTTGCGCAGACGCGACGCCTGAAACAGCCGTCTTCCCGCGTCCGCCATGGAGCGGCTGTTGCGGCAGACCTGGATCACACCTTCGAGCTGGATGCGATCGAACCGGTCCATCTGATTCAGTTCATCTTCGCCGACGAACGACAGCAGCGCCCGACGTTCGTTGTCGTCGCTGCCGCCGCGGGCCCAACGGGTTTCCAGCAAGTCGATCTCTGCGTTGACGATGTTAAGCGACACGCGTCCGCCGTCCGCCAGCGTCGCCATGCGCGTGATGCTGGAGTTCAGGTCCCGGAAGTTGGCGCGCCACTGGGCTTGGGTGGTGGCGAAGCGGAGGTAGCGTTCGCGTGCTTCCCGGCTGAACCGGATCATGGTGCCCATGTTTGAGCGCGCTTTGTCGATCTCGAAATCGAGATTGGGTTCGAAGTCTTCGATGCGTTCTCTGAGCGACGGCAGGTGGTAGGTCCACAGATCCAACCGAGCGATGAGGTCTTCGCGAAAACGCCCGGTGTCCACCATCTGCCAGAGATTTTGATTGGTACCGGCAATCAATTGAAAATCGCTGCTCACTTCGGTGTCGCTCCCAACCGGGAAAAAGTGTTTGGTTTCGATAGCGTTCAGCAGCATTGCCTGCTCCTCGACGCCGAGTTCACCGATTTCATCGAGAAACAGCAGGCCGTCGTTCGCTTCCCGCAGTAATCCAGGTCTGTTGGATGTGGCGCCGGTAAACGCTCCCTTTACGTGGCCAAACAATGTCGAGCTGACGGTGTCGCCGCGCAGTGTTGCGCAATTCACAGAAACAAAGCGTCCGGCGAACTGGTCGCGCTGTTTTTTCAGTTCGAAGATCTGTCTTGCCAGCTGAGACTTTCCCGCGCCGGTTGGACCGGTCAACAAAATGGGTTCGCTCGAGCGAATGGACACCTTTTCGATCTGTTCGATCATTGTGTTGAACGCCGCATTGCGCGTTTGTATGCCCTGTTTCAGATAGGCCGTGCCCTCCAGGTGTTCGAGATGAAATCGCGACGCTATCTGATCGTACTTTGAAAGATCCAGGTCAATTTCGTGGTAGCGACCAATGGGCGACTCACCCTCTTGCGGCCGCGCAGCGGGTGGCGAGGTCTGGATCAGAGTGCCTGGGACGTAGCGCGCTTCGGTCAACAGGAACCAGCAGATCTGAGCGACGTGCGTACCGGTGGTCATGTGCACGAGATAGCGTTCGTTGTCTATGTCGAAGTCGTAATCGTCGGTGAAGGTTCTGAGCGTGCGGTACACGTTTGCGAAGTCCCAGGGGTCGTCCTGCTGTATCAGGTGGAGCACGACTTCGGTTTCCGGTGACACGCTCGCGATGTCGCGGCTCACCTGTTTGGCCAGCGATGTGTGACGAACCTCGTGCAGGAGTTCCAGCCGGTCGACGATGAAGTCGTCGTGTTGGCACAGTGAGACGGTGGGGCGCCATGAACTCCAGCGTTTGGGACCGCGACCGCGTCGGTCCAGGTTGGTCCCCAACATCCCTAAGACGACCGTTTTCATATTTATTTTCATCGTAACCTATCTACTACGATAGTCTATGGGACTGCTACACAGAAGCCCAGGATTCCCGAATCCCGAATTAAGTTAATTAATACAGAGGGTTAGGCTGGAGTCGCCGGAGTTGGCACGGTAATCGCTTTATACGAGGCATTGAATGATGTTCTACGACGAATACTCACGCGGATCGAGGACCCCGATATGACAGACACAGCGCAGACATCCGAGACCGCCTACGAAGTGATGCACGGCGAACGGGCAATCATCAAATCCTGGACCCGCGGCGTGGCGTTCGAGGCGGAAGCGCGCGCACAGTTGAAGAACATCGCGAGCCTGCCGTTCATCCACAAGTGGATTGCGGCGATGCCGGATGTCCATCTGGGCAAAGGGGCCACGATTGGCAGTGTTGTGCCGACGGTCGGCGCGGTGATTCCGGCCGCGGTCGGTGTGGATATCGGGTGCGGCATGATGGCTGTACGCACCAGCCTTGCCGCAACGGATTTGCCCGATAGTTTGAGCGGGGTGCGCACCGCCGTGGAAGCGGCGGTCCCGCATGGACGGTCGAACCGTAGGCGCGGCTCCCGCGACAAAGGCGCCTGGGGCGAAGCGCCAAACGACGTACTGACCGCCTGGCAGAATCTGTCGTCGACATTCGACCAGCTGTGCCGGAAGCATCCGGTGTTGAAGAACACGAACAACGTGATGCATCTGGGAACGTTGGGTACCGGCAATCACTTCATTGAGATTTGCCTGGATGAAACGGATCAGGTGTGGGTGATGCTGCATAGCGGTTCGCGGGGCGTAGGAAATCGAATTGGTACCTACTTCATCGAACGGGCGCGCAAGGAGATGGAACGTTTCCAGATTCACCTGCCGGACAGGGATCTGGCGTACCTGCCGGAAGGCAGCGACGGCTTCGCGGATTACGTGGAAGCCGTAGAGTGGGCTCAATCGTACGCGCGAATCAATCGCGAAGTGATGATGGTCCGCGTGATCGACGCGATGCGTTCGGAGCTGAATGCGCGATTCGATGCACGCCTGGAGGCGGTGAACTGCCACCACAATTACGTGAATCGGGAGACGCACTACGGGGAGGACGTGCTCGTTACGCGCAAGGGCGCGGTATCTGCACGCAAAGGCGAGATGGGCATCATTCCGGGCAGCATGGGCGCGCGATCGTTCATCGTGCGCGGACTGGGAAACCCAGAGAGCTTCTGCAGTTGCAGTCATGGTGCGGGACGCGTGATGTCGAGAACCAAGGCGAAAAAGCTGGTGAGTCTGGACGAGCACGTAAAGGCAACAGAAGGCGTCGAGTGTCGCAAGGATGCAGGGGTGATCGATGAGACCCCGGCTGCATACAAGGACATCGAGGCGGTGATGGCGGCACAGAAGGATCTGGTGGAAGTGGTTTACACGCTGAAACAGGTTGTCTGTGTGAAAGGTTAACGAAGACGCACGGAGCGCAGTTATGGCAGACATCGAGATTAATGGTGCGATGAGCGAGGGCGGAGGACAGATCCTCCGCACCGCACTCACGTTGTCGATGGCTACCGGTAAATCGATGGTGATCGACAACGTGCGCGCTGGTCGGCGAAAACCTGGCTTGCTGCGTCAGCACCTGGCCGCGGTACGCGCGGCCCAGCGCGTTTCCAACGGACAAACGGAAGGCGCCGAACTGGGTTCGACGCGGCTTGCGTTCAGGCCCGGTCCGATTTGTGGTGGTACGTACGAATTCCGGATTGGCTCCGCTGGCAGCACGACGTTGGTTGTTCAGACTGTACTGCCGGTGCTTGCGTTGGCGGATGTTCCGAGCACGGTGGTTGTACACGGCGGCACACACAATGGTATGGCGCCGAGCGTGGACTTCTGTGAACGCACGTTGCTGCCGGTGCTTGGACAGATGGGTTTGCAGACCCGGTCCGAACTGCTGTCGTACGGCTTCGCGCCCAACGGTGGGGGATGCTGGCGCATTCGTATTCAGCCGTGGTCGCAGGTCCGCCCTCTCGCGCTGTGCGAGCGCGGCGAGCCGGTGTCGCGTCGAGCCGTTGCCGTTGTGGGCAACCTGCGATCACACATTCCGCAGCGTGAGCTCGAGCGCGTAATGAAAAGGCTTGGGTGGAGCGAGAGCGAGGTGGCAATCGAGTCCGTCGAGTCGGCGGGTCCTGGCAATATTCTGTCGTTGCGGTGCGACTATGAGGCGATCGCCGAAACGTTCGAATCGGTAGGTGCGGTGGGTGTCAGTGCCGAGCGCGTCGCCGGTCGGGCGATCCGCGACGCTCGACGCTACCTGCACGGCGGATGGGCGGTGGGCGAGCATCTGGCAGATCAGCTATTGCTGCCAATGGTGCTGGGCGCGGGTGGCGAGTTCTCGACCGGCGCCCCGAGCGAACATTGCGTGACGAACATGACGTTGATCGATCAATGGTTGCAGACATCGAATTTCGATGTCGAATCCTCCGCATCGGGCGATCGAACGACGATTCGAATCCCGAACGGCCTGGCGTTGGCGCGCCGGCTCGAAGGAGATCCGGACGGCAGCGTCTGCGATGCTCGCTCGTGAGCAGGCGTTCGCTGCGCGGTTAGGACAGTTCTTGTAAACGAACTGGTCCCGGGTTCGAAACCCGGAAGGAGCTGGAGGCTGGCGTCATGGCCGAGCAGATTGCGCAACATCGATACGTTTTCGACCTCGACGGGACGCTCGCCGATGCGGAGCACCGGCGTCCGTTGCTGCAGGGTGACAAACCCGATTGGCATAGCTTCAACAAGGCATCGCTGTTCGATCCGCCGCGAGCGTCGGTTGTGCAGGTGCTTCGAGCACTGTTCGACACGGGCTACGAGATTTGGATCGTGAGCGCGCGCTCTGACGCGGTGGCGCTGGAAACGCGGGGATGGCTAACAAAGCACGCGGTGCCCTACCATCGTCTGCTGATGCGATCGGCAGCGGATAGCAGGCCGGACAGTGAATTGAAACGGCAGTGGGCCCTGGCGTATGACTTTCCGGCTAGCGTCCTTGCAGTCTTCGACGATCGACGTTCGGTTGTCCGTATGTGGCGCAACCTTGGCATACCTTGCTTTCAGGTCGCGGACGGAGAATTCTGACCGGAAGGTTGGAAGCTCGACCGTGCGAAGAGCGTACTCCGCCGTCAGCGCGTCTCGGGAAATGGTGGTGTAGCGCCCGGCGGTAGTTCCACCTCAAAGCCGTTCAGCGTCATCGACACCAGCGTATAGAAACCGCAGAGAGCTATCAGTTCGGCAACGCCTGATTCGCCGAACAATTCCTTGGCCCGGTTGAACGTTTGATCGGCGAGGCGTTTCTGCGTCTGCATCTCGTTCGCGAGTGCGTAGGCCGCCTCGTCCCGCGGATCGTCGAATACAGGCCGGTCGCCGCGCTTAATGCTGCCGATCACGGTGTCGGGGACCCCGGCCTCGCGCGCCATGGGCTCATGCGCCCACCACTCGAACTGAGCTTGCCAATGCGCGCCGGTTGTCAGGATCACGAGTTCAATGTATCGGCGGGCTACGCTGGTGTGGAACCGGAAGTACCCGCCGAGGTCGACGAGACGGCGCCCGAGCTCTGGACTGCGCAGCCAGATGTCGAACGGGCCGCCGATGTGTCCGTCGTGCGGCCGTACCGGTCGGTTCGCGACAATGTGGTCGAAGACCGCTTGCTGCGCCTCGGTCAGCTGATTGTACTTTTTGGTTTCTATTCGTGACATGACTGTTCTCGGTCGTGAGGCTTCAGGAGATGGTCAACGCTGCGGTTTCGTCTGAACTTTCTACGAGCACAGTACGCGCCCGGGTCTCGACGCGTGCGCGCAGTTGAGGGTTCCCCTCGCTGACCGGAATCTGCAAATCCAGAGCGTCGAAGGTGTCCGTCAGATCTGCCGCGTTTGGCGTTACAACGGATAGCTCTGTGAAATCACCGCCGTGCGGGCTGGTAGCCCTCGGGTTCGCGCAATGCATCCAGTCAATAAAAAACGGCATGCGCGCGCCGTGTTGTGATTGGCTCGGAAACAACAGTTCCCACATCAGGGTGGTCCCGTCTGTGCCCTGGCGTTCTGTACGACGCGGCCCGGCGCTCGCTATCTCGAGACGGGAAAGCGTTTGTGCGATGGCGTGCAGGTTGCCCTCCACGGCCCAGGTCACAAGGCCGTGATCAGTCAGGTTAGCGAATCGCTCTCCTAGTGTGCCCGGGAGCGACTGCGCAGGATCCGGGGCAATGATTTCGAGATATATCGACCCCAACGACAGCAGTGCGTTGCGGGTGCCCAAGCCCACGTGTTCACCGCCATAGGCGGGCGTTGTCCCGAATGTGTCCCCGCACCACTCGACACCTTCGTCGAGCGAACGAAACGCGTACATAAGATGGTCGATTCGCGGTGTCACAGCCGCGATGTCATCAAAAGGCAAACAGCGATTCAGCGAATCGAAAAATCAATCCAACGTGAACCCAATCTTCGTCGTTACCTGCCAGTGTTGAATCTTGCCGTCCTCCAGATGGCCGCGTACGCCCATCACTTCGAACCAGCGCAGGTTGTGCAGCGTCTCCCCGCTCCGAGCGATCGCGGACTGGACGGCGTCTTCAATGGATTCCGCGGACGAGCCGGTGATCTCTATCGTTTTGTAAACATGGTCTGACATGAAACCCTCGTTGTGATTGGTCGGTTAACCCATCATACAAGAGTCCATACGCACTTTGATTCCGGCTGAAAAATTTCCCGGAGAACGTATCCGGTGAACGTACATGATGATGCGTGTGCGTTTAACCGACGAGTACGTTCAATATGACCAAGCCGGTCGCTATCAGGGTACCACCCAACAGTAACGCGAGCGTTCCTGCGGTAACCGCCTTCTGAGGTTGTTCGAGCCACATGGTATTCAATCCTCGTTTGCTGCCGATGTTGCTGATGTGTTTCGTTAGCGGCAGTTTGAGGCGTGCGGGGGGATGCACCTATAAGGACTTTCCGAGAGGCGTGACTGTGTGTGTAGAAATGACCCGTGTGGGCGTGTGGGACCCGTCACGACCAGGCGGGTAACGACCGCCAGTCGTCATCGGTGCCGAGCGCGGCAGCCTCGGCATCGTAGCTGTAGAGCCAGTGTTGTTGAGGAGAGAAGCCGCCATCGAGCCGCTGGTTGGTCTGACGGAAACGCTCATTTCGTTCGGCGACGGCATCCGGGTCGTCCAGGTGATACCAGCGCTCACCGTTGCGGGATTGCTGCACCATCAGGTTTGCGCGGTTCCGCCTCAACATCTGGTAGCGCTGTAGTGCGTCATCCGGCGTGTCGGCATGCAACTGGAGTGTGCGCGCCAGCACCCACGCATCTTCCAGTGATTGAACCGCGCCTTGTGCATGGTAGGGCAACATGGCGTGGGCTGCATCGCCGAGGAGTGCGATGCGGCCGTCAACCCAGTCGGTGAGCGGATTGCGATCAAACAGAGCGGTAACGAACGTGCGTGGGGTGGCTTCGATGACGCACTTCGGGCGATCGTACCAGCCGTCGAACGCCGCAAGGACTTCCTCCTTCGTAGCCGTCTGCGACCACGACTCGCGTTTCTGGTCGTGGGCTTTTCCCAGCGCCAGCCAGTTCAACCGCGTACCTGCGCTCACGTAGTAGTACACGAACGACAATCTCGGTCCCATATCGACATGCGCTGACACGGGAATGTTCAGCTGAGCGATTGCGTCGCGCTCGACGACTCCCCGCCACGAGACGTACCCCGACGCCCGGGGCGGTTCGGGTTGGAACATCTGTTCACGCACCACAGAGTGGATACCATCGGCGCCGATCAGCAAATCTGCGTGCTCAATGGTGCCGTCTTCGAATCGGGCCCAGGCGCTCCCATCGGATTGCCCAACGTCCGCGACCTTCGTCCCCATACGTAGCTTGGAACGGTTCAGCGGCGCCGTCAGAGCTGAGATCAGGTCGGCGCGGTGGGCGTGGTAGTACGCGCAACCGTACGCGTCCAGCACCTTTGGCATGAGCGGTGTTTGCAGCACCGTTTCGCCGGTATCCCACACGCTGTACCGATGCGCGTCGGGAGCGGTGCAGAACTCGGTCAATTGTTGTCCGATGCCCAGCCGGTCCAGTACCCGCACGCCGTTAGGGCTTAGTTGAATGCCTGCTCCCACGGTCTCAAACTGAGTTGCCTGCTCCAGCAGAAGGTAGTCGATCTCAAGCTGTTCGAAGGCCAGCGCGAGGGCTGTTCCGCCAATCCCTGCGCCGACGATGATTACTCTCATGTGATGGAGCCGTTGTGAGGCCGGGACTCGGATGCTACGACGGCGCGGGTATTCGTGCCACCAACGGTTTCGGTTTCCCTCGAACGCGAGACCGGGACGTCACTTCCCTGTGGATCGTCCCGGAAACCGTAATACGTGGCGTCAAGAAACCACTACGGACAGGAGGTGGAGCCCACGATCGTGCCGGGCGAGACTAGCGTGTCCGCTTTAGCGCTTAAACACTCGATCGCCCCGACTTCGTTCGGATTGAAGTTATGCCGTACCAGCAGCGTAGAGAAGTCAAACAGTCGAATTATTGCGGACGCCATCTGAACTGGAGTGTTGCTCAGCTCGCGCAATTCGATGTATGACGATCCCTCAGCCGCGAACTCGGCCAACGTTTTGCTTCCGTTTGCGACGTGCGCGCCTCCGAACATGCCGAGGCGGCTGCGACGGGAGGCGAATACGCCATTGGTAAGGCTTGTGTTGAACAGTTCCGCGAAGGAATCGTTGACGATCTCCATGGCGAACGAGGTGTCAATGCCGAAACCGATTTCGCTGTCCACCGTGGTGAGGGACGAATGGCCTGCCACGAGGAATGAGCGGAACCCGGCGATGCTGCTGTTGGAAACGTTTGCCGAGCTTGCCGCGCGTACCCAAACCGCGGGCCCCGATGACAGACCGTTGCCGTGAATGGTACAGCCGTCGCAGTTGAATTCGGAGCCGTGGTCCACCAATACGCCTGCGGTCGCGGGCGTCTGACCGTTGGCCTCGACCCGGAGATTGCTGCCACTCACGGAGGCATCTTCCAGCGTCATCCCGCCTGCGAGGTTCTCGGAAACAACCAGATCGCTGAGGCTGATGCGGTGATTCGAGTCAGTGACGAGAATACCGACGTCTCCGCCGGAAATGAACAAGCCCTGGATTGCCACGTTGGAAACATGGTGCAGTTCGAGCGCGGGAGCACCTTCCATGCCCTGGATACCGTGAGCGCCCAAGCCGACCGCCCGAATCAGGACGTCGCTCCGAGAAATCACCACGGCTTCGTGACACACGCCGGAGACAACGACTTCAATGTGGTTCGGGTCGGCACGGCGCAGCGCGTTGTTGATGCTGTCGCCAGAATCGCAATCGACCGCCACTACCGGGTCGGGTCGTGGTGGCATGCCGTGCGCGGCGCCGACCGCCGCGCATACGACCCATACGATGGCCCAAACGGCGGGCCTCGACCGGCCTCTGCTTCCTGCGGAATGCTTCGTGAACATGGTTTTCTCTCCCCGTTACTTGTGACTCGACTGATGCTCTTGCCCTCATGCGGAGGGCCCTCATTGATACATGCGCAAACGCGGGCCGAATCCGGACACGCTCCGGCCTGCGCTGGTCGGCAGGGTTCGCAGCATAGGAAGTGTTAAGAACGATTAGTCCGCGGAAGCGATCTCTCGGGCATCGCGTACGAGGCGCGTGGATCCGAATCGCCGCGCGAGAATGGGTGCTGCTTCTGTAACCAGGCGATGCCCGCGGGTAAACTGGCCATCGTCAATGAACGCGCGGCCTAACCAGTAACGGATGTGGGCGAGCTGCCAGTGGTCCGCACCCAGGCGGGCTAATGCCGTCTTGGTTGCGTCCTCGAGCAGGCGGATTGCTTCTGTTGGTCGGCCTTCTTCAACCAAGACCGCGGCGAGCGCAAGACGCGCACTTTCCAGTGCTCCGGAACCTTCCGGAGAGAATCGGAGATGCAGGTCGAGGGCCCGTCGCGCGAGCTGATGTGCTCGCTGCAGATCACCGAGCATTCGTTCCGCCTGCGCAAGATTGGCGGCCACTACGGCCACGTTCGCGTGCTCGGCGCCGAATTCGCCTTCGAACACCGCGAGTGTCTGTTCCAAAAGTAACTTCGCTTCGACCGGCCGGTCGCGTTCCAGCAACAGTTTGGCGAGGTTGTTTCTGCTGTAACCCACGCTGGGGTGGGCTTCGCCGAGCGTTTGCACCCGACCCTCGAGAACCGCGCGAAATTCCGCTTCGGCACGGACATAGTCTCCCATGCGGCGAAGCATTACCGCAAAATTGTTGCGCGTTTGCAGAGTTTCAGGGTGGTTCACGCCATGCGTGCGGGTCGCCGTGGAAATGACCTCGTTGTGAACGCTTTCTGCGTCTTCGTACGCCCCGGCGCGGGAGAGCATCCACGCGAGGTTGTGCATGGCCGTCTGTGTGCGCGCGTCGTCGGGACCTGCGACCCGTTTGAGCAGGTCTACGGCCGATTGTGAAATTGCGATCGCTTCACTGCCACGGCCGGAGTGACCGAGAAGCGACGCGAGTCGATCCAAGCTTTCGCCGATGTCGGGATCGTCGTCCGGCAGTGCCGACTTGCGCAGCGATAGCGCCTCGCGGGCGTCGTGTTCCGCCAGGTCGAACTGGCCGAGTTCGTCGTGCACGATGGAGGAAAGGTGCAGTGTGCGGGCGATGTCGGCGATAGCGTCGTTAGTGGGCGATGTCCGTTTGATTGCCAGCGCTCTGTCTAGGAGTGCTCTCGCATCGACGAACTGTCCGAGATGGGTGCGCACCCAGGCGAGTTCCAGCAGGAGCGCACGTTGCGTATCCGGCTGTGATTTCAGTCGATCGATGCGTTCGCTGCCTCTACGCAACAGGTCGTTGATGCTGGGTTGCGCATTGGTGTGCACGAACGGATCCGCGCTTCGGAACAGGTTCTGTAGAAACGTGGCGATTTCTTGTGCTTTCGAGGTCTCCACCCGTGCCGCGTGCAGAGCGCGCTCGATCTCCGCTGCGCTGCGTTGAGAGACGAGTGTAAGTGACGTGAGCAGGATCAGAATGCTCGTTAGAGCTGCCACTGGCCAGCGGTATCGTCGCAGGAATTTACGTAACCTGTAGAGGACGTGCGGTGGGTGGGCGGTAACCGGCAGATCGTTCAGATGCCGATTCAGATCGTCGGCGAGCGCCGTTACTGATGGGTACCGGTCATCGGGCGCAGCAGCCTGAGCACGCGCAACAATTGCAGCCAAATCGGGGTGTGCTTTAGCCGTTGCGAGCACGTCTCCAAGCAGGACGCCGAGTGCGAAAATATCTACGGCGGTCGTAACGGGCTCGGCCCGTAGATGTTCTGGCGCTGTATACCCCGGTGTCGCATAGCGGTGTCCTTGCTCCTCTTCTGTTGCAGCCTCTTGGAGAACATGCGCGATACCGAAGTCCAGCAGCGTTACTTTTGCGGCACCACCGGCGGGTTCACTCACGAGAATATTCGTCGGTTTGATGTCGCTGTGTACAATCAGCTGTGCATGGGCATGCGCAACGCCTTCGCACACCTGTTGGAAAAGTCGTATGCGGGCTTTGGTGTCAAGCTGATGTGCGGTGCAGTACTCGACAATAGGGGTTCCCGCAACGTACTCCATTACGAGAAAAGGATGCCCGTCGTCGGTAAACCCGCCATCCAGCAGGTGCGCGATTGTGGGGTGCTGCAACCGTGCCAGTATCTGTCGTTCTGTAAGAAACCTGTTGCGGGCGGTATTGGTTTCAAAGCGACTGCGCAGGCATTTTACGGCGGCGGTCTGTTCGAAGCCTCCAGTGCGGCGGACGGCTTTGTAGACTACACCCATGCCTCCGGCGCCGATCAGTTCCACGGCATCGAAAGCACCGAACCGTTGCTGCGGCGGACTGTCCGCGATCAGCGGCGCAGCGCGCTCGGCTGCGGGTATCTCTAGAAAATCTTCAGTTGCCGCGTCGGCCTCGAGCAGCTGGGCTACGGCGTCGAACAGTGCCGGATTTCCCTTCGCTTGCGCTCGCAACCACGCAAGCCGTTTCTCAGGTGGAACTTCGAGCGCTTCGTCAAACAGCTGGAAAACATCCCTCCAGCTCGGCGTCCGGGTCAAGCCACCGGCTCCGCACCGGGCTCCTGGTTCAGTCGTTGATAAAGCCAGGCCCTGGCTTTCCGCCACCCGCGGCGGACGGTGCGATCACTTACCCCGAGCGCGATCGATGTTTGTTCGTCGGTCAATCCTCCGAAGAATCGGCATTCTACAATCTCGCTGAGGCGCGAATCGATCTCCGATAGTTCGATCAGGGCAGCGTCGAGACTTACGATTTCCTCTGCGCATTCGTCGAGGGGCAATTCATCCATTTCGACATCCACGCGTCGAAAGCCATCACCGCGTTTGCGGGTACTTCGTCGGCGTGCCAGATCGACGACGATTTGGCGCATAGCGCGGGAAGCGGCGCCGAAGAAGTAACGTTGCCCTTCATAGGGCTTGCGGCCGCCTTGCGCAAGTTTCAGATAGGCCTCGTTGACGAGTGCGGTCGTTGATAACGTGAGATTGCCGCGTTCCGGATGCAGAGTCCGGTGGGCGATGATTCGCAGCTCGCTGTAGACGACGTCGAATAGGCGCTCCTCGGCGCCCGGTTCACCCATTCGGGCACTGTGGAGCAGATCCTGAATCGTCACGTGTACTTCCCAGCAATCGGACGCGCGATGCAGCAGCCTCGCTGCCGACCGATCGTGGAAGTTTAGGGGATCAGTGGGCCGCAGGGTACCCTCAGAAAATACGACGATGTCAATGAAATGTGAGTCTGTAACGTCAGTCTTGCGCGTACCCCGATGATGAATTTGCCAGGCGAGAACGCGGACTACCGCGCGATAAAAGGGTGCGCGGCAGAAAAAACGATGACAACTGACGTCGGCGATCTCGTTGCGCGTTGGGTAGCCGGTCGATGATATGCTTGAGTGCTCGACGGAAACGCGGATGATTTATGCAGTTCGGCATTTTCTACGAACATCAGTTGCCGAGACCCTGGCACCCGGGCTCCGAACAGCGCCTATTTCACGAAGCGCTCGAACAGGTGGAACTCGCAGACCGGCTGGGCCTTGATTACGCCTGGGAAGTCGAACATCACTTTCTGGAGGAGTACTCACACTCAAGCGCTCCGGAGGTGTTTCTCGCGGCTTGCTCCCAGCGCACGAAGAACATTCGCCTCGGGCAGGGTATTCGCCAGGTGATTCCCGGCTACAACCATCCCGCGCGCACGGCAGAAGTCATCGCGACGTTGGACCTCGTGTCGAATGGGCGCGTCGACTTCGGTACCGGCGAATCTTCCGCAGAATTGGAACTGGGCGGGTTCGGGGTTCCGGTCGCCGAGAAGCGGGCGATCTATCTGGAGGCGACCGAGCAGATTGCCAATATGCTGGCCATGGATCCGTATCCAGGATTCGATGGTCGGTACTTTTCCATGCCGTGTCGTAACGTCGTGCCCAAACCGGTGCAGAAACCGCACCCGCCGTTGTGGGTAGCGTGTTCGCAGCGCGAGACCATCCGTATGGCGGCTCGTTTGGGTATCGGGGCGCTCACATTTGCGTTCGTAGATCCGCTGGAAGCTCGGGAGTGGGTCGACGAGTATTACCGCATCATCCGAAGCGACGAGTGCGTGCCGATCGGGCACGCGGTTAATGCGAACATCTGCATGGTATCCAGTTTTTCCTGTCACGAAGATCGTGAACGTGCGATCCGCAACGGCCTGGAAGGTTTCGAGTTCTTCGGCTTTGCGCTCGGCAGCCTGTATGGTTTTGGTGAACATCGGCCGGGACGGACGAACCTGTGGGAACAGTTCCGGAAAGCGCAGGCAGCGAAAAGCGAGTTAGAGAGCACGGACTACAACAATGCGCTATCGGGTAGCGCGGGTGGTATCGGTACGCCCGAAGATCTCCGCACACATTTGCGCAAGTTCGCCGACGTGGGAGTGGACCAGGTAACGTTCATTCAGCAGGCTGGCAACAATCGACACGAAGACATCTGTCACTCACTGGAACTTTTTGCGTCCGAAGTGATGCCGGAATTCAAGGCCCCGGAGGCGAAGCGGCAGGCGCAGAAGGCAGCGGAGCTCGCGCCCTACATAGATGCCGCGATGGCGCGAAAAAAATTCATGCCGGCGCCGGCGGATGAGGACATTCCGGTGTTTCCCGCACTCGGCCGCAAGATCAGCGAAGAGAGCTCGAACGAGGCGCGCTCCATCTATTCGGAGCCCTCTGCCGGCTGACGTTGCACCACACTCTGCCGGGGCGCTTTCGGTATGTCCGACCCGGCAGCGTTGGGGTGGCGAACGGTCATTGGGGTGCGTTGACTTGGCAAGCCCGACGGCCGACCATTCTAAAATCAGAGAGCAGGGGAAGGTCTATGGCGTTGAGAGTCAAACACTGGATTACTCGCGGCATGACGGCCTGCTGCGTCGCCGCGATC
Organism: Candidatus Azotimanducaceae bacterium; assembly: GCA_965216695.1. GTDB lineage: Bacteria > Pseudomonadota > Gammaproteobacteria > Pseudomonadales > Azotimanducaceae. The sequence continues at coordinate 4,190,924 of OZ244212.1, forward strand.
TGGGCGCAAGCCGCAATTGCGGAGATTACCGCGCCGGAAGTGCACAAAGCCGTATCTGAGATGGCTGCGGAAATCGAGCAGGTGCGGTTCATCATCGGTCGCCCGCAGATCGAATACCGCAAATACGAAATCTACGACACACAACCACGGCATCTGTATTCGGTTGCTCGCTCTACGTTTTTGCGCGTGAATCAGCTGGCGGGTGAACTCGCGGGTGCTCAGCGGCGCGAGATCGGACCCCCACCCATGGAAGAGATTACGTTGGAAGACGCGATGGACATGGTCGGTCAGGTCCGTGCGCAATTGCAGTTGGTGAAGCGTGCGCTCGCCATCGACCTGCCTGCGCCGGAGCAGAAACTGAATCGGCGTGCGGATCTGAATGACGCGTTGCTTGTGCTTGGGGACGCGGGCCGGCAGATGAACGTGGTAATCGGTCGCAACATCGAATGGGCGGCGTTCTACGATCAGGTTGCGCTGGCAATGACCTATGTGGCGGGTGCGTTGCCGGAGGGTGAACGCTACCCGCCGTTGCCGCCGCTCGAACCCGGTAAGAGCGCACCCGACATTTTTGTGGCGATCGACCGCGTCCGTAACGTGGCTGCGAGGATAGCCAAGGAGCATGAGGTTGCGATATTGCGCAGCAGCGTGCCGAACGAACGGACCACCCTGCCTAAGCTCACGGAACTGGAAGCGTATGATCTGATGACGATTGCGTTGGCGGACCTGGCCGAATTGACGCTCGCAATGGAAGCGGCGGACGTCGATCCGCCGCCCTACGCCAGACCGCAGAATCTAGTGGGGTCGCACGTCCATCAACTATTAAGTGGTCTACATCGTCAGCTGGAGATGGTAGCGGAACTCTAGCAGCGGCGCCTGCGCGCGCTCAGCCGCGGTTTAGCGCGCGTAGATGGGATGCTTCATTCAGGCTAACCAGGTTGCGCTCCCCACTACGCGCGCACAGATAGCGATGAATGCTGGTGTACTTGGGTTCGAAGAACATGCGCGGGGTCATCGCCAGCACATGCGCGGTCCACACGTTGATGACGCCGCCGTGGCAGAAGACCGCAACGCGCTCTCCGGCATGTTTCGCAACGACCTGTTCTAGGGTGTTCACTACGCGTGCATGAAACTGGTGGATGTCGATGTTGTCGTTGTAGCCTCCACTCACGAATGCTCGCCAAGCCTCCGGGTCTTCGGCGCGCAGCTCCTCCATGGGTATATAGGCGGATTCCTTCGCGTCGAATTCCACGATGCCGTCGAGCTGGGTGATCGGCAGGTTGATCTCGGACGCATAGGGTTCCGCGGTTTCGCGGGCGCGGTTCATCACACTCGAGTACACAGCGTTCGCCGGGTCTTCGTTGGCGAGACTGCGCGCAACGGCGGCAGCCTGGGCGCGTCCCACGTCTGAGAGGGGCGGATCGGCGGTTCCCTCGGCGACCTGCTGGCGCTCGGGTAGGCCGTGACGAACTAGAATCAGTTCCATGCGATGTGCCGGGTGATTTGAGAAGGGATCGGATGACCATAATAGATGATTGAGGTGCTTGCATGGTTTCCGTGCCTGTTCAGTCTGTGCCGCCGGTGAGCGGTACGAATATCACCGGGAGTAACGCCTGGGCCGTGGTCGATCCGTTGACGTGCTTCTGCACCAGGGTCAGCATCTGTCCCTGGTCAGGCTCCCCGACCGGCATGATCAGCCGGCCGCCGGGCCGCAATTGTTGCACCAGCTTCGGTGGAATCTGTGGCCCTGCTGCGGTCACAATCACCGCATCGAATGGTGCGGCGTCCGGCCATCCAAGCCAGCCGTCCCCGTCGCGAACCTCTACGTTGCGGTAGTTCATTCGCGAGAGTCGTGCGCGCGCCTCTTCTGCGAGCTTGGCGACAATTTCGATTGTGTAAACCTCCTTGGCGAGCTCCGCGAGTACCGCGGCCTGGTAACCCGAACCCGTGCCGATCTCCAGGACGCGATCGGTGCCTGTCAGTGACAGCGCGTGCGTCATTAGCGCCACGATGAACGGCTGCGAGATCGTTTGCCCGTGACCGATCGGTAGAGGGCGGTTCACGTAAGCCTGAGCCCGCGCCTGTCGGGGAACGTACTCGTGTCTGGGTACGCGCAGCATCGCGGCAACGACTGCATCGCTTGGTTGATCGAAACCCGTGTAATCTCTGGTTCGGGCGAAATCGCTGCGCACGGTCTCCACAAGACGGTGAAGCTCATCCACCGAACGGGCTTGCCGTTCGCCCGCTGAGCCCATTGGTGCAAGCCCTGCCAGCAGAACGAGGCCAGCGGCTCTGAGGCATAGTGCGGAAGTCAGGCGCATATCGGCGCTCAGTACTTTATGTATTTTGTGAACGCGCCGTCGATCACTATGTTCTCCCCGGTAACCCAGGACGCGCGCGGGCTTGCCAGAAACGCGACCACGTCCGCCACTTCCTGTGGTTTGCCGAGACGCGCGGCGGGTTGGCGGGCGACGTTTTCGTCGTAGTAGTCGGGCAGGGCGCGCTGAATCTTGTCCCACGATCCGCCTTCGACAAACACCGGGCCGGGTGAGACGGTGTTCGCGCGGATGCCTTCGCTCATATACTCGTACGCCAGCTGGCAGACGTAGTTGATCAGTGCGCCCTTGAATGCGCCGTAACTCTGCGACCCTTGACCGTAGGCGTGATAGTCGACGGCGGTAATCGTCGAGACCTGAACGAATGCGGCTTCACCCGATTGCTTGAGAAACGGGTACGCGTTGTCCCACAGTGTTACGGCAGACAGGATGTCCACGTCGAACTGGCGCTGCCAGCCGTCGCGGTTTCGGGGTTGCCCTCCCAGCGCACTGGTGTTGGAAACGACGATGTCGATCCCTTCCATTGTTGCGGCCGCGTCCCGGACCCACTTGGCCAGCGCGTCGTGATCGGATGCATCCACGACGGAGCCGTAAACTTCGCCGAATGCGCGCATTTTCTCGACGGCCTGTTCCACGCCGTCGGTACGGACCTCGCCCTGCAGCCGCGGATCTTCATCCTCCGGTTCAACCCGCGCTGTACGCGAACAGAAAGAAACAATTGCCCCTTCCTGGAGAAACGTCTCGCCGATGGCGCGACCCAGACCGCGCGATCCGCCGGTGATAATCACTTTCTTTCCCGCAAGTCCGAGGTCCATTGTGCCGTCTCCCACCTGTTTTCCGGTCAGACTACAAAGAGATCGACGCGGTTGCCACCGCCGGGTTGACTCGTCCCGTTGAGTGGTGCTTATCTGGAGACATCACTCTCGCGAATGGCCCTATACCAGGAGAAGCATTCAAATGACGACGACACCGCTGGATGAACGTATTGCGTTGCAGGATCTGATGACCGATTACTGCTACGCGGTAGATCAGCTCTCGGACGTTGAATCTTTGCTGGATCTGTTCACTGAAGACGCGGTGCTGGATTTTACGGACATCGGCCTCCCGGCGATGCCGGGAAAGCCTGAATTTCGTAAGTTCTACACCGGTGTGTTCGAGGACATGTCGCACCACACGCACTATCTGTCCAACTTCCGAGTCGAAGCCTACTCGGGCGATCGCGCAACGGTGCGAGCCTACGTGCAGGGGCTCGGTCGCGGTAACGATGGCAACGAGACCCACGTGCATGTGCGTTATCGGATGGCGTGTGTGAAGCGCGACGACGGTTGGAAGTGCGCGAGCTTTTGGATCCTGACAGGCATGCCCTTGCCGGATTCATTGGAGGAGTTGCACGGACACCGTTGAAACGCGGCGCTCGGGGCGTTGGTTCAATCAGAGTAGCGAGGCAGGTTCAATGGGCAACGCGGCAAAACGTTCTAAACCAGCAACGTTTCCTGTACACCCGGATGCCCGGGTCCCGACGGCGCGCGGTGACGCGATAACAGGTGAGCGTTACTGGTCCAAGGAATTCGCGGACCGGGAGTGGGAGCATATGTGGAAACGCGTATGGCATCTGGGTGGACGCACGGCGCAATTCGAGCAGGCGGGCGACTTCATCGTTCACGATTTCCGGCACGAATCTGTGGTTATGATGAAACAACGCGACGGCTCGATTCGCGCGTTCTTCAACGTCTGCATGCACAGAGGGAATCAACTGCTGTCGACGCCGGATGGTGCGTTGGCCAACGGTATTACTTGCCCATATCACGGTTGGCGTTACGATCTCGACGGCGAATTGCTGGAGGTTCAGGATCCTGAGGACTTTCCTCAGGGCAATCCCTGCGGCCGGTTGCGAATGAAGGAGCTGCGTTGTGAAGTCTGGGCTGGATTCGTGTTCTGGACGTTCGACCCGGATGCGCCGCCGTTGCAGACGTATCTGGATCCGGTGCCCGTGCTGCTCGCAAACCGAAGGCTGGAGGACTACACGCGCGTTGTGTGGCGCACGCTTCGTGTGAACACGAACTGGAAGTTCGCTTCCGACAATTTCAACGAGTCCTACCACATACCGTCAGTCCACCCGCAGCTGATGGCGATGATCGACGATCACTACTCGACCACGGTGTTCGAAATGTACCCCAATGGTCACAATCGCATGATCGAGAAGCTGCAGCCGTCGTCCCGCCTGCCGACCAAGGACCAGGTTGAACCGCTCTGGGCCGACGTGTTGGCTGCATGGGACATCAATCCCGGCGAGTTCGAGGGGCGGGCCCAGGAAGCGCGACTGGCTCTGCAGCGGGCTAGACGGAAACTTGGACCCGAACGCGGGTACGCGTACTTCGACAACCTGCTCGACGACGAGTTGACCGATCAGATGCACCACACGTGCTTTCCGAACCTGACGCTCACGGCAACGCCGGAGGGTGTGCACCTGTTTCGAACCGAGCCGGACGCCGACGACCCCAACTGGTCTACCTTCGATTACTGGTACCTGGTGCCGACGGTCGATGGCGCAACGGAGGTCGCCACGTTGTCAGGGATGCGGCCGTATGAAGAAGCAGCCCATGAAGAGGGTGAATTCAGCGACTACGAGGCAACGATCGATCAGGGCAACTTTCTCGCGCAGGATCTGAACCTGGCGGTGACTCAACAGAAGGGGCTGCGCTCGATGGCGTTTGAGGACTGCTACCTCAGTGAACAGGAAACCCGGGTCCGGCGCTTTCACGAGGTGTTGAACGACTACTTGAGCGGCGTGCGCTAACGATCGGTTGCCGGTGGGGATGGCGCGAGCGGCGCACGGTCCGTGTCTGCAACGACGGCCCGTCGAACGTCGGCCACGGCGTCTGGTGTGATGAAACCGAGCTCAGCTGCAACCGCAGCAATCTCCAGGCTGTCTCGTACGCGACGGAACAGCAGCTCGCCGGTCGCGTGACGTTCCAGCAGTGCATCCACAGCAGCGTCCAGATCGGAGTCGTGATCGGGGTCTACGTCGCGAATGAATACCGCAGGCACCCGGCCGGGGAACTCGTCTACGATCTGTCCATACACTTTGGTGTCTTTCTGACCCGAATCGCCGATCAGAACTACGGACAGCTTGGGAAACGTGCGCAGCAGTGTTCGAATCGAATTCAGTTTGTGTTCGGAGTGACCAAACAGGTTTTCAAGGCCTAGATCACGCAGCAACAGCGGGCCGGGTGGAATGTCGTTCAGTTCCAGGAAATCGTCCAGCAGGTCGAACAGATTCCACGGCGAGTCCGAGACGTAGAACAGGGGGTTTTCAGCATGACCGCTGCCGCCGCCGTGAAGTGCGCGGTAGAGGGCCGCGGCGCCAAGCAGCGGTTTTCGTGTTTTAGCGTTGTGCAGAAAGGTCAACTGCGCGGCGAGAAGTAGTTGAGTGAGCCCGGTGTGAATCACGGTGTCGTCGAGATCACTGATGATCATGAACTGGGATTGGGGCGTCGCGGCGAATATGCGATGGGTGGAAACGAGATGTGTGCCGGCGATGTCGTGCTCTGCGGTCACACGCGCTGGTACGTCATGCCCGCGCGGGATAACCAGAGACGCATCGTAGTATCCCTCCGCGTCGGTCGTCACATCGGTGCGTGTACCGGCGCACGTTAGCGCAACCTGTGCGCCGACAATCTCATCGCTCTCCCAGCGGGTGAACGTGGCTCGTAAGTTGTCCCACCAATCGTCGTCGTCCCGAGGGCCGCGATAAGGGGCGTTTGCAAGTACCCGACCCCGCACGAGGACGCGGTTTCCGGTCGCGTAGCCGTGATAGGCGCAAATGTGGCGCGGCTGATTGAGCCCCAAGCGCCGAGTCAGGCGCCGCCACGCGTTGTCGACGAACCTCTCGGCGTCGAGTACGGGCCGCTGTAGACGGTCTGCGACCGCCTCACGCCAGCCAGGTTTGTGTTTGATTACCACGTCGCTCCCATTCCGGTACCGGGGCACTCAGCCTGACCCGCTCGAGGCCGCCATGCTGTATCGTCTTGGATTCTCGTTCAACGGCAAATGTTGCCAGCCCGAGAACAAGGGTGGGAGGAAACAAATGGCGTACAAAGTGTTTCAGTGGGCGAGCGGCACCGTTGGATGTCACGCCGCCCGAGCCGTGCTCACGCGCGAGTCGTTGGAGCTTGTCGGGATGCACGTATATTCGCCGGACAAGGTGGGCGCGGATGTGGGCACAATCGTCGGTTGTGATGCTACAGGCGTGAACGCGACGAACTCCGTCGATCTTGTCGTTGCGTCGGAGGCGGACGTTGTTATCCATGCGCCGCTGCCATCGAAGGTATACGGGGAAGATCCGGACCGCGACCTTGACGATATCTGCGCACTGCTGGCGGCGGGAAAGAACGTTGTTACGGTGGTCGGCTACATGTACCCCAAAGCGCATGGGCCGGAGCTGGTGCGGCGTCTACAGGACGCGTGCAACGCCGGGGGCAGTTCCTTTCATTCCACCGGTTTGAATCCTGGTTGGATGGGGGATCTGGTCCCGCTTACGATGAGCGCATTGAGTCGAACAATTGAGCGCGTGGAAGTTCGCGAGATTTCGAGTTTCGAATTCTACCCATCGCCGGAAATCATGTTCGACTCCATGGGATTCAATGCGCTGCCGGACGATTTCGAACGCCAGGGCGCGCGTCGTGCGGACTGGCTGGACGGCCTGTTCAGCGAGAGCGTTCAGATGGTTGCGGACGGCATGAATCTGGGCGTTGTCGATGTGGAACGTACACGTGAAATTGCGATTGCATCGGAAGATTTCGAGACCGCGTCCGGAACCGTTCGCGAAGGCAGGGTGGCCGGTCAACATTGGCGCTGGTCGGGCCGGGACGCTGATGGACGCGAGCGTATGGTGCACGAAACGGTCTGGCGCATGCATCACGCGGTTGCGCCGGAGTGGCCTGAGGGCAATCACTCGATTGTGTTCGACGGCGTGCCGTCCATGCGTATGGAATTTCCGCCGGACTACGGCGTGAGCGACGGTCTGCTCGGAACGGCCATGCATGCAGTCAATGCGATACCATATGTGGTGGACGCACCACCCGGTGTTCAGACATTCCTGGACCTTCCGTGGATCACGTGTCGTCAGTAGTCGTGCCCGGGCTCGCTCGTTGATGCCGATCGTTTCCGTATGCCGCCCGAGGTGAACGGGTCGCTCGAATTGCAGCGCGGTTGGCGGCTGATTGTTGCATGCTGCACCGGCGTGATCTGCAGCTCCATCGTCCTGCCGTACTACTCGATCGGTGCGTTGGTTGTACCCGTCACCGAGTCGTTCGGCTGGAGCCGGGCGCAGTTTCAGAGCGCTATCCTGTTCAGTTCTGGGTTGGGTGCACTCACCGCGCCGTTGGTGGGGTGGTTGATCGATCGCTACGGCGTTCGCCGGGTGGGTTTGCCTGGCCTGGCGGGTCTGTCGGTGGGGTTCGCGATTGCGGCGACGATGGACGGAGCGCTTTGGCTGCTTTACCTGGCCTACGGATCCATGGCGATTCTGGGTGCGGGAACCATTCCGGTGACCTGGACGCGTTCTATCACGCACAATTTCTTTCGCCGCCGCGGGCTTGCGCTGGGTTTAACGCTAACGGGCACGGGTATCTGCGCCGCGTTGGTACCGCATTACGTGGTGTTTCTGGTTGAGCAATTCGGTTGGCGCGCGGCCTACGTTGGCCTGGCACTCATTCCCGTTCTGGTTGGTCTGCCCGTGGTGTTCCTCTGGTTGCGCGACTTGCGTGCGGATTCTGCACCGCCCGCGGAGCTCGCGCCCGAGACCGGTATCACCGTTGGGCAGGCAGCTCGGGGATACCGCTTCTGGGTTCTGTTGTGTTCTATTCTGCTTGCGTACATGGGTTTTTCGGGAATTGGTCCCAATCTGTTTCCAGCCCTTACCGATGATGGATTCAGTTCGACGGATGCTGCCAGCGTGGCCAGCGTGTTTGGCCTCTCGATCATGGCGGGGCGGGTCATAGTGGGGTATCTGGTCGACCGGTTCTGGGCACCGGGCGTGGCGTTCGCCGCGTTACTCATGCCGGTTGTGGGAAGCTGGTGGTTTACGGCCTCTCCAGGATTCGTCGAGGCCGCATGTGCGACCTTTCTGATCGGATTTGCAGCAGGGGCGGAACTCGATCTGATGTCGTTCCTCGCGGCCCGGTACTTCGGTTTGAAGCACTACGGGAAGATCTATTCTGTTCTGTATGCCGCGCTCGCTGTTTGTTCGGGTACGGCACCGATGCTGTTCGCGTGGGTTTTTGATCAGACGAGCAGCTATGACCTGGGTTTTGCGGTCGCTGCGGGGTTTTTTGCCTGTGCGTCGCTGATGGTTCTGGCGCTGGGGCGTTACCCCACGCTGCACCGCGCGGAGGCGTCGCCCAGCGCGGGGGGTTAGCGCGGGGTAACCCGGCTGAACTGAAGACGCCGGGGTGCCGTTGCCCTTGCCGGCGGCAGCCATTTACCATGGGTGGATTACCCGACCACGGTACGAGCATGACTGAACCCCGCAACAGGCCGTCGTATCAGGAAATCATAGAACGCGACACCACGCCCGCGCCCGATGTGTTGAAGTTGCGGTCCAACCCCCAGCAGAGCACCGAGGACATTCCGTTCGAGCACTACGTGTCGGATGCGTTCTTTGCGCGCGAGATGCGCGCCATGTGGGCAAGGGTCTGGCAGATTGCGTGCCGGGAAGAACATATCCCCGAGGTTGGCGACTACTGCGTGTACGACATCGGTCGTTATTCGATTCTGATCGTACGTGCCGGACTGAACGACATTCGCGCCTATCACAACTCGTGTCTGCACCGCGGGACCAAACTGAAGGAATCGGACTCGTCGGGTTGGACGGCGGACAAGTTGCAATGTCCGTTTCATGGATGGACGTGGGAATTGACGGGCGAATTGCGGGAGGTGCCGTGCGACTGGGAGTTTGGCCATCTCGACTACGAACGCAATCGCCTGCCCGAGGTGCAGGTAGACACCTGGAGCGGGTTCGTGTTCGTCAATCTGGACCCGGCCGCGCGCTCCTTGAACGACTACCTGGAAGTGTTGCCGGAGCACTTCGAACGCTGGCAGTTCGACGACTGGTATGTGGCGACCCACGTTCGCAAGATCGTGCACTGCAACTGGAAGGTTGCAATGGAAGGCTTCATGGAGGCGTATCACACGCCCGTGGTGCATCCTGAGATGTGCCAGGTCGTGGGTGACTGGAATATGCAGCACGACATATTCGGGGATCACGTCAGCCGGGATCTGTGTCCGATGGGGGTGTCGAGTCCGTCGCTCGATCAGCCGCTTTCCGAGGCAGAATTGCTGGCGCGCGCACGCCCAGGCAATGCGCAGGTAACGCGTACGCGTTCGGAACTCGCCTCCGGAAAAACGGCTCGCGCGGTAATGGCAGACGAGTCGAGGCGAGCGTTTGAGACGTCATTCGGGCGGGACCTCACCGGGCACAGTGACGCCGAGGTGATCGACTCGTTGAAATACAACGTGTTCCCTAATCTCATGTTCAGCGGTGGTGCTGCGATGCACGGGTTGAGTATCTTCAGGCCGCTCGGCTTCGACACCAACCGGGCGACGATCGATCGGTTGACGTTTCTCCCCGTACCGGTCGACGGCGAACGTCCGGATCCACCGGATGTTGTCACAATCGCCGAAGATCAGTCGTGGGGCGATGCGCCCGGGCTCTCCGAGTTCAATGCGATGGTTCTGGATCAGGACACGTCGATCATGCGGTGGCAACAGGAGGGCATGCACGCATCGCATAAAGGCGCGGAAACCCTTTCGACCTATCAGGAGTCGCGCGTGCGCTGGCTTCACGAAACGCTGATGAAGTACGTTGATGATGCGTAGGTTGCCGAGCAGTTTTGGGCCTGTTCGATGGCGTTCGATCGGTGGGCGTGGCGTAACCGTACTGGTTCTTGGTGTACTGCTGGTGTGTGTGGGATGCGCCCGGCGGGTTGAGCTTCCAGCTGAAGCAGACCGATCATCCCGATCCTGGCTCGCGCTCGTGGATGCGGCGGACTACGGCGACGCTTGGCACGCGTCTGCGTCGATTTTCCGCGCGGCGGTAACGATCGACAACTGGGAGGAACGTGCGCAGAGCGTGCGCGGCCCCCTGGGCTCACTCCAACGCCGGATACGCCGCGATGTGTTGTCGAAGACCAATCCCATGTCATCGCCGCGCGGTGAGTATCTGATGATTACCTTTGACTCGGCGTTCGAGAACAATGCTTCGATGGTTGAAACCGTAACGATGTTCCAGGAATCCGATGGGTCCTGGCGCGTTGCGGGGTATTTCGTCAAGTAGCGGCGCAAGGAGAACGGGCAATGGCGGACGCGACGCAGATCAACCTGATCGAATACATGCCGTTTGTAGAGCGTTTCGGACTCGAGTTGGTGGACGTTCAGCCGGAACGGATCGAGGCAAGTCTGGACGTCAGTGAGGACCTGTGTACTACCGGGCGCATCATGCACGGGGGCGCGATCATGGCGGTGGCTGACACCCTTGGTGCCGTTGGTGCCTTTCTCAATCTTCCGGAAGGCGCCAAAGCGACGACGACGATCGAGAGCAAGACGAATTTTCTGGGCGCGGCGAAGCTTGGGGCGCGGGTGGTAGCCGTGGCCACACCGGTTCATCTGGGCGGGAGAACCTCAGTGTGGCAGACTCGATTGCAGACCGCTGACGACAAACCTGTAGCGATCGTTACGCAAACCCAGCTGGTTTTACGGTGATATTTCGAGGGAGGCCCCATGTCGAGCACTGAACACGAAGTTGTTTCTATATACCCATTCTCCAATGACGAGCGCGAAGAGCTCTTGAGCAAAGCCGGTGAGTGTGTGTTCAACTGGTCCACAAAGGACGGTTGGCCGGTAGGCGTCGTGCACGCCTTCGTGTGGCGTGATGGCCGCGGCTGGATCACGTGCGGGGCGCACCGGCATCGCGTGTCGGCAATTCGACGCGACCCGAGGTGTTCGGTGGTAGTGAGCGGTGTGGCCGCACCGAATGGACCCAACGGCGCGATTACGTTCAAGGGGCGGGCGATCGTTCATGACGACGAAGAAACAAAGAAGTGGTTTTATCCGGCGCTGGCGTATGGGCCCTATCGTCGAGCGGGCGCCGAGGGGGATATGACCGCCGAGGAAAAAGCGCAGGCGGATGCGTTCGTGGATCGCCTGAATTCGCCGTTGCGGGTGGTAATCGAAATAGTGCCCGAGAAGTGGATCATGCTCGACAGCGACAAGATGGCGAAGGACACCGCGGGGGAGCTGTCGGACTCCGAGCGTGGGCCCATGCTCGAATCCGATGCGAAACGCATGGCCGATGAACTGTCCCGGCGCGGACTCAGCTGATTAATCCAGAAGGGCTCGGGCTTGTGGCGTGACCTCTGCGAGCTTGTCCTGGTGTTGCTGTGCGGTGAGCTCTCCGCCTAGCGTTCGCAGGCATACAAAATCCAAGCCTGCGCCGCGCCATTGAGTTACGCGCTGTTGCCACTCGGATTCCCGAGGGCCAACAACCGCAACACCGGCCTCGGTCTGTATTGCGGCCGGGTCGCGACCGGCCGCAGCGGCAGCAGTGCTGATTCGGGCTCGTACGCTGGAGTACTCGTCAGGTCCGCACAGTACGAACCACCCGTCTGCGAAACGCCCGATGCGTCGCACGACGCTCTCAGACGGTACGGATGCGCCGCCGTACCAGATTGGTATGTGTTTCTGCACGGGGCGTGGGTCAAGGCCCATGTTCCCGATCCGATGCCACCGGCCTTCGAAGTTTACGGTTCGTTGGGTAAGGAGCGCGTTCAGCAGTTCCAGTTGCTCATCGCAGCGAGCGCCTCGGGTATGGAAATTCTGCTCTAGCGCTTCGTACTGCGCAGCGTTCGAGCCGACTCCGATACCGAGTCGCGCGCGGCCGCCCGACAGCACATCGAGCTGCACGAGTTGCTTTGCAAAATGCACGGTCTGACGGGCGGGAAGCACGATGACCGACGGGCACAGTCGAATCGTTTCGGTAAAGGCCGCAAGCCATGCAAGCAACATCATCGGCTCGTGCAGGTGCCCGCCGTCGGGGCGAATGATTGTGTCGGGAATTCTCAGGTGGTGATACCCGAGTTCCTCGGCAAGCTGTGCGAACGCGCGAATCGCGCCAAGATCGTTCTGCATCTCCCGGACCGGGAGCGATACGCCGAGCTTCACGATGGGTTTCTCCTGCGTGCGGAGCGAGCGGGTATCGTGCCTCACGCACTCCAGATTGACGAAGCACGCAGAATGGTGAAGCCCGCGCGGTGAGTCAAATCACGCGGCGCCGTTGTTGAATCGGGGCCGCGGGTACGGTCAAACGCGAATTTTACCGATGGCGATTCCGATGAGCGTTATCGTGAGCAAACTGACCGCGGTAATACCGGTTACGAGGCTGATGTTGAGAATTGTTTCCATGGGTACGCACTCACTGGTGGTGTAAGTGCACGGTAGTAGGCGCGCCGGGTGCGAGTTATCCGGAGTTCCACGTAGGGGTGAACGGTTGGGGTCAGAGCAAAGGGACAGATCAAATAGAAATGGTGGGTTCAGAGCAAAGGGACAGAGTCCTGACTCTGTCCCTTTGCTCTGAACCCGGAAATTTTGATCTGTCCCTTTGCTCTGACCCCAATCGTTCCAACCTCTCAGAGCAGGTCAGGTAAGTAGTGCTGGGTGAGCAATGCCCGCATATCCGCTGGCATCTCAATTGCCCGCCGTTCGTCGAGGTCTATCAGGACGCTAACTGTGTCGCTGATGCTCAGAAGGGTCCCCGTTGATTCCGTAAACGCCCACCGCCGAGTCTGTCTTGCCTTCGCGGTAAGACCCACATCGGCCCCAAAGGTCACTACCGACTCGCCAAGCCGCGGTTGACGAAAACGCGCGCTTCGCGTTTCCATCACTGCTTGACCCACGCGTTGTCCTGAATCTGCTTCGAAGACGGGCGGCCCGGCGTTTCGCTCACCCTCTTCAACCTGACGCATGAACGCCAAAAAAAGAACGTCGATTTCCCCGCGCAGCCAGCCATGGTCGTCCACTTCGTCCGCTCTGATGCGCAGGTTTCTTCGTCCAGTCATCGGGGTGGAGTCGTCTGCCTGGGAGATCAGCCCGGAAAGCTCGTCCAACCCAGTATCGGTTCGGATAGGCTCGAGCGACAGCGTGCGGGGTAGACCGTGGTCAGGCACGGCGACGCGCAGACGATCTATGTCTATGGGGTCGACGCGGGGCATTGGTAGGGGGTGTTGTTCGGTTGTATCGATGTGTTGCATCACGGCCACAAAGCAGGCGGCAATCTCCCGCGTTTCGGCATTGCAGAGTTCCACATAGTTGCGCACACCGCTTTCGTTGACGTCCAGGATGCCGCCCCGAGCATGCAGAGGCGCGCCTTCGAATTGTTCCCGGCGATAACGGATGTAAGTATCCGACCGGCGTATCTCCCTGCCGGGTATACGGAGCTCGCTCGGGTCCAGGCCCAGAGATCTCAACAACGCGTCTCCGGCCGCGTCCAGCCGCTCTAGATAATGGCGCACGTTCATGTGGCCCAGTGAGTCGATTTCAGTCGGCAATACGTGGGACTCGTGTAACAGATGCATCTGGTGGTTGCTCCGAAGCGGGCGAACGTCAAGCGCGAATCGTGCGTGGTAGGGTGGTGAAGAAACGACACTGCAACAAGGAATGGCACCAACAAATGTGCGGTGCGTCAAGCGTTCTATGTAGAATACGCGCTAACGTGGTGTGCGATCAGGTCGGCACTGCGGCCGTTCATACTCAACGAGGTTTGCCGATGTACTCATTCATACGCTCTGCAACTGTCCTTTGGTCGCTTGTGTTCGCGGGGCTATGCGTTGCTGAGGTGGCAACGATTGAACTCACTGACGGTTCTACGATTCGAGGCGAGGTCATTGCGCTGAACGCAGATACATATCGTGTGAAGAGTGCTGCATTGGGCATGATTTCTATCCCGCAGAGCGATGTTAAGGTTGTTCGCTACGGCGATCCGGCGGTCCTGCAATCGGCGATGAGTGCGGGAAACTCGACGAATCACGCCGCCGCAATGGCAGGCATCCAATCACAACTTGCTGAATCGCCGGAGATCATGGCTCGTATTCACGCGTTGCGAGACGACCCGGCGTTGACCGCCGTACTTGCCGACGACAGTGTACGTACTGCGATGGCGAGTGGAGACCTCGAGGCGCTGCGCGCGAATCCGCAGATTCAAGCTTTGCTTCAACACCCGATAATCCGCGAGATCTTGCAGCAGTTTGGAGGGGTGGGGTCAGAGTAAAGGGACAGATCAAAGGACGGAGTCGTGACTCTGTCCTTTGATCTGTCCCTTTACTCTGACCCCATCCGTTCTTCCGAACGCTCGAAAGTTGACGGTTTCCGCGCTACGATGACGTAGGGACACTGAAGCACGGGAGGGAATCATGTACACGCGTCTCGCACTGGCGCTCGTTGTATTGTTGTCCGGTACCACCGCGCCGGCACTCGCCGATGAGTCGGACGATACGTTGCAGGTCGGCGTGTGTTCACGCGACATCACCCCGGTGAGTCCCGGATTGGCGGCGAGTTACGAAGCCGCGTTTGGACAAGCTGCCGTCGTAAACCATAGCGACCCGATATATCTGGCCGGATTCGGCACGAACCGACAGGCGACGGGCTACAACGATCGCCTTTGGGCGCGTGGTGTCGTTGTCCAACGCGAAGACGCCCGGGTTGCGATCGTCTCTCTCGATCTGGTCGGTTACTTCAAGAACGAGATCGATACGATTCGCGCGATGGTGGCGCCGGAATCTGCGATCGATTTTGTGGTCGTCACTAGCTCGCACCAACATGAAGGACCCGACACGCTGGGTATCTGGGGACCGGATCCGCTCACGTCGGGCATTGATTTCGGCTATCTCGACTTCGTTAATGCGGCCGTAGCGGATTGCATTGACGACGCCGCAGCCTCGTTGCAGCCGGGCAGAATCTATTACGCTACGACCGACAGCAGCGGCCTTTCTCTAGGTCTTGATCCGGAAGACGATGGGTTCGGTGTGGGCGATGGCAAAGTGCTGGCGGGTGACGTAACCGTCGATACAGGCGGGCGCATCGTCGATCCGACCATCGCAACGCTCCAGTTCACACGTCGTCAAGGACCGGATGAGATCGTGCTTGCGACACTCTTCAATTTCGCGAGCCACCCGGAAAGTCTCGGATCCGGTAACACGCTGATTACATCCGATTTCCCGCACTACGTGCGAGAACGCATCGAATCCGAGTACGGCGGAACGGCAATCTGGGTCTCAGGGGATCTGGGTGTGCTCCAGGGGCCGCTCGACATCGACGTGCTGGATCCTGACACCAACGCACCGGCACCAAGGCGTACGTTCCGCTTCGCCGACGTGCACGGTACCCAGCTCGCGGAACGCGCGATCGAGGCGATCAATCAAGCGCGGTTCAACCCAGGTGGCCGGCCCGTGCGGGGGCAGGGCGAGGTGCGACCTGTGATTCGGCACTCGACGGTAGATCCGGTAGACGTGCGTCTCGACAATCCGTACTTCCGGTTTTTCTTCGCGATTGGCGTGATTGACGTGCGTCGACAACTCTTCACCGATGGTGCGCCCGACCCCAGCGTAGGGTTTCCGTTTCCGCCTCCGTTCGATACTTTGCCGCAGGCGCTGGGCGAGGATGTCCGTACAGAGGTCAGCGCGTTGCAGATCGGCCGCGCTGGGATCGCGGTCGTACCCACCGAACTGGACCCTCAGATCGGCGCGGATTATCGCGCGCAACTGCAGGCGAAAGGCGCGGATCACACCCTGATTGTCGGGCTCGGTAACGACTCGATCGGCTATCAGCTGCAGGCTGAGAAGTGGGACGACAGTTGTCATGCGTGCGCTCCGTTCATCCTGGCCGGTGTGCCGCAGTTTTGTCCGCTGTTTCCCGCCATTGATTGCAACACGGTGTTTCAGAACAACATCGGCACAGACGTCGATCCCGCTGTAAGTGGCGCGATGAAGCAGGCCGTAGACGGCCTATAGTTCCAGAGCCCGCCGCGTCGTGGATTCTGGGCGACGTTTCCGGGCTGCGCGCCGGGTTGTGCTGCAAATGAACCTCGGCGTGATCACTCGGTGTGTGGTATCGCTGTCGGTTCTGACACTGCTGACACCGGCCGCAACGGCGCACATTGTGCTTGGCACGGATACGTTGCAGTTGCTCACCTTTCATGCCGATCTGGTCGTGTTTGCCCGTGTCGCCGATGCGGATGCGCCGCTGGTCCTTCAGGAACCTGCAATGCGGGAAACGGTGGTTGAAGCGCAGGTGCTCGAAGTGTTGAAAGGACATCACGAGGGACCCGTTGTGCGATTCGTGCAGCATGGTCATGGGGTCGTCCGGTATATCGATGGCGCGGAAGTGCTCTTGTTTCTGAAACCGATCTCGAAAAGTCGGGAACTCGGCCAAACGCCGCTTGCTGCGGAAGTGGACTGGGTATCGCAACAGGAAGTAAGCGCCGCCTACCGGTTTGATGCGGAGGCGAAACCCGATTATCTCGATGCGGTTCGCGGGTACGTGGCCATTCAGCACATGCCGCTGGATCGGCGCCGTGAGGCGTTGAAGGTGCTTACGTTCAGCTTGCTCGGCTCGAGTCGCGCCCCGTTAGCAGTGTCGGCGCTGCAGGACCTGATGCTGGCTCGCGACACCTATGCAATCGGTCGACCGGACGTCAAACGGCTATTGGCACTGATCGAGGATGCAGCGGTACCTGTGAGCGTCCGCGTGGGCCTCCTCGCCATTCTCGATGAACGTTCGTTCGTTGACGCGCCGCAAGCGTGGTCTGCGTTGCTTCGCAGTGTAGACGGCGACGATCGTATTGCCGTGATCCGTGCAGCGCGGGCGCACCCGAGTCCTGCCGTCAACGCTGCCTTGTTCGAGTTGCTTGGGGCGGGTGAATCGAGGGTTTCGCGCGCCGCAGCGATTGCGTTGGGTACGCTCGGCAACGACGCGGCGGTGAAGCCGCTGGCACGCCTGCTTACCGCGTCGGATAGCCGCCTGCGAATGGCGGCAATACGTGGTTTGGGCGGAATTGCAACGAACGCCGCGCTTGCGCAGCTTCAGGTTGCTGCGGAGCGACACGCGGACCCGGCGACCCGGCGCCGGGCCGCTGCGCAATTGCGGGTTCTGCGTGGGGACGCTCGCGAACGGGAACCTGCAGCGGACGCTAAGCCCAGCGATCCCAGCGCATGATTTCGCTTACGGGTTTGCGTGAGACCGGTCCGAAATTACCGAGCGGGTACCCAACCGGAATCAGGCAGAGTGCCGCGAATGTGTTCGGCAGCGCGAGGATCCGCCGTACCGCATTCTGATCACGAAGCGCCAGTGTCGTTGGTGCAGCGCCGAGTCCGAGAGCGCGCGCCGTGAGCAGCAGATTCTGAATACCGGGCCACACGGAGCCCGCACTTCGGTACACGCCGAGGCCTTCTACCGGTTCCGGGTAGTCGTAGCACGCGACGATCAGCGCAGGGATCTCGTGCATGTGCTCCATTTGCCAGACCACCGCGTCGAGGAGTCTTTTGAGTTTCGGCGAACCGGGGTTGGCGACGTCGGCGGCAATGTAGGGCTGCGCATGTTTGCGGTTCTGCTCCGCGAGCTGTTTTTTGATCTCAGTGTCGCGCACCACGATCCATCTCGCGCGCTGCGCGTTGGAACCAGACGGCGCCTGATTGGCGGCGTCGATCAATTCCACCAGTAGTTCCTCGGGCACCGGATCGGGTTTGATGCGCCGCATCGCGCGGCAGTGGTATATCGCTTCGCGAAGCGGGAAGGATTCTGAAGCATTCGTCGACACTGGGCGTCCTCCTGAGATTGGCGCAGAGGGTGGAGGAACGCGGGGTTAGAGTAAAGGGTGGGGTCAGAGCAAAGGGACAGATCAAAGAACTTTGATCTGTCCCTTTGCTCTGACCCCACCCGTTCAGCCAAGTTGATGAAAATATTGACGAAATTGGCCCTTTTGATTAGTGTCGCGCTGCGCCTTGCTCCGCAACCGAGGGGACGCGGATCGAGGTCGGCAGTACCCGTCGGGTCGGGGATCCTGAACATCCCCTGCAAGCAGGTGATTTCAGCGGATCGCGGCGCGACGAAACAGCTGGATAGCGAGGTAGAACGCCGGCAGTTTATCCAGCGATTAACAGAGAGAGGGGATTCCATGAATACAGCTCACTCCTGGGCGCGTCGCATCGCGACCGTTGTCCTGGCCATGTCGTATGGGGCTTTCGCACATGCGGCAGACCAAGTGCTCGAAGAGATTGTGGTCACCGCCCGCAAGCAGGCAGAAACGCTGCAGGACGTGCCGGTTACCGTGGCCGCGCTGACGGAAGCGGATCTGGATCGGTACAACATCACCAATCTCGTCGACGCGGCGAAAATGGTGCCCAACATGGTGATCGCGCACGGCGGTTCCGGTAACGGCTCGAGTCTGCGCCTCCGCGGTATCGGTTCCAGTTCGATTTCCGCCGCGTTCGACCACTCGGTGGCCATCAACCTGGATGGCGTGGTGGTCAACCGCGGCCGCTTCATTCACAACTCCTACATGGACATGGGTCAGCTCGAGGTGCTGAAGGGACCGCAGTCGCTGTACTTCGGTAAGTCAGCCACCGCTGGTGTGGTTTCGATCACCACCAATGACCCGGGCAGCGAGTTCGAGTTCCAGGCAAGCGGCGGGGTGGAGACCGAGTACCAGGGGACATTTGGTGAGATCATCTTGTCGGGTCCGCTCACCGACACGCTGGGTGCCCGGCTCGCGGTGGGTTACACCAAAAACGATGAGCTGTTCGACAACTATTCAGGGGACAACGACGTAACACTGGCGCCGATCACCGGCGCGGCGCGCCACTATGGTGACGAGTCATTGAATACCCGGTTGACGCTGATGTGGACACCGACCGACACATTCACGGCCAAATTCAAGTACAACTATTCTGAGTACGACAACGAAGGCGCCGGCACGGCCTGGGCCGAAGACGTCTGCCCAGAGGGTGTTGCACAGCCCACCGCCATTCCTGCCGCGTCCGCTGCCTTTCTGACGTTCCAGGGCGTGGACGACTGCCGGCTGAACGGCAACACGTCCAAGCTCAACCTGCATCCGGCGCTGCGCGACGGTCTGCCCGAGGGCTTCGATGATGGCCAACCCGGCCTGGAGCAGGAGACCGACTTCCTGTCTTTGAAGTTGGAGTGGGACGCTACGGACGCACTGACCGTTACGTCCGTCACGGGATACATCGACCTGCAGCACTGGGAACTGGACGACTACAGCTACGGCGCGGGTGTGTTCGGTGGCTTGCACCAGAACGTCTACCGCAGCTGGTCGCAGGAGTTTCAGCTGTCGAGCGATTTCGATGGTCCACTCAATTTTCAAGCGGGCTTCCTGTGGCAGGACATATCGCAGGAGTTCGACGCCTATCAGTACGCGTTCAACCTGGGTCTGATCGCGGGCCCCGACCCGGTCACGGGCAACGAGTACGACTACAACAAACAGCACCTTCTGGACACGGAGGTGATATCCGGATTCCTCGCGTTGTACTGGGACATCAACGAACGCACGGAATTGACGGTAGGTGCACGTTACACTGAAGAAGAGAAAGACGGCCAGATCAACATTCCGTACATTCACGCGGGTGCTGGCGCGTTCGGGTTTGGCGCTCCGCCGGTCATTGATGGACTGGAATTCGACGATGACAATCTCTCGCCCGAGATTGCGATCAACTACCACCTGACCGATACGATGAGCGTCTATGCCTCGTATAAAGAGGGCTTCAAATCCGGCGGGGTGGACAATAGTGCATTGCCGACGGCGGCCCTCAATCCGGCCGTGAACGGTGGGGACTTCAGTTTCCTGATTTACGAGTCGGAGGAAGCTGAAGGCTTCGAGGTTGGGCTCAAGGCGGACCTGCTCGATGGCGCAATGCGTTTCAACGCTACGTTGTTCACCTACGAGTACTCCGATTTGCAGGTGCAGCTGTTCGATTCCACGATCATTCAGTTCAGCACGTTCAATGCGTCGGCGCTGGAAACCGAGGGCCTCGAATTCGATGTCCTGTGGAACACGAATGTGGAAGGTCTGTCGGTTCGTAGTGCCTGGGCGTGGACGGACACCACCTATTCAGAGGATTTCATCAACGCCACTGGCGAGAACCTGAAGGGCGAGGACGGTGCCGGTAACGCCGACATCACCGGATACATCGGCGCAACGTACGACTTTCCGGTTGGTACCGGATGGCGGATGAGCCTGTCGGCAGATGCTCGGTTTACCGACGACTACGCGTGGACGGCGACGCTCGACCCGTTCGTTCAGGATTCGTTCTGGGTTATCGATGCGGCGGTGAGCCTCTACTCCGAGAACAACCGCCACGAGTTCAACCTGATCGGACGCAACATTACCGATGAGATTTACGCCATTGGCGGCGGAGCGATTCCAGGTCGGTGCCCGAACTTCAACCCGGCGCTGGGGCCGTTTGCTGCGTGCAACAACACCGGGCCCAACAGTCTCGACCAGGCAGCAACAACGCCGCTTGGCGTAACGCTGTCATTGCAGTATCGGTTTACGCTGTAGCGACCTGTCGTTACCCGTTGCGGGAACCACGAACCCCGGCCTTGCGCCGGGGTTCGTTTTTCTGGAGGCGATGCTGCGTATTGAACGCGGAGGACTCCGAAGGGTGCGTGGATAGTGGGAGATAACATCGCCGACCCATTGCGGTGGGGCGTGCTGGCCACCGGGCGTATTGCAGGCGTTTTCGCAGACGCACTGACCGAAGCCGCTACACACCGGCTATTGGCCTGCGCGAGCCGAATGCCGGAGACCGCGCGCGCCTTTGCTGATCGATATCCGGGCATGCGTCCGTACGGCGCCTATCAGGCGTTGCTCGATGATCCCGAAGTAGACGTAGTGTACGTATCCACGCCCCATCCGCAGCACGTGGAATGGGTAATAAAAGCTCTGGAATGCGGCAAGGCGGTGCTGTGCGAAAAGCCTCTCGGCATCAACTACGCCGAGGTAATGGCTATGGTAGACGCGGCTGCGCATAGCGGGACCTTTCTGATGGAAGCGTTCATGTACCGTTGCCACCCGCAAACCCTGCGTATCCAACAGCTCGTACGCGACGGCGCGATCGGCGAAGTACGACACATTGAGGCGTCGTTCGGCTTCCAGGTGCCCTTCGACCCAACCAGTCGTCTGTTCGCCGCAGAACTGGGCGGCGGCGCAATCCTGGATGTGGGCTGTTACCCCGTTTCCATGGCGCGTTGGCTGATGGGCCGGGAACCGGATCGCGTGACCGGCCACGGGCGCACCGTGGCCACAGGCGTGGATGAGTACGCGAGTGCGCTGCTTGGGTTTCCGGACGGCATTGCGGCGCAGCTTTCCACCGGTACATCCGTTTGGCTTGAAAACGCATTGCGCGTGTACGGTACCGGTGGGTCGATCGAGGCCCGGCGTCCATGGCATTGCAACGATGCTGACGGCCGGTGGGCGTTCACGGTAGACCGAGCGGACACCGACCTGGAAGAAGTCAGCGGTGTCGCACCGTCAATGTACCTGCTGGAAGCCGACGAAGTGCGCGCGAGTCTCCGCGCCGGTCGATGTGAATCTGAGAAGATGACGTGGGCAGACAGCGTGGGCAACGCGCGTGTGTTAGACCTGTGGCGAAAGACGGTTGGCGTTACGTATCCTGGCGAAAGCCCGGAGGGTCGAACCCGTCCGTTGCGTGGGTACCTGCGTACTCCCTCAGCGGTGGACGCGGTTATTCCCTCCGTGCCTTTGTCGCCGCTCGGTAAATTGGTATCGCGACTTGTAATGGGGTGCGACAACCAGCCCAACATGAGCCATGCGGCCGCTATGTGGGACCACTTCTTCGAACACGGTGGTAACGCGTTTGACACGGCACACATTTACAGTGGCGGTGCAACCGAAAGCTTACTGGGTCACTGGCACAGTCAACGTGGCATACGCGAACAGTTGGTGATTGTAGGGAAGGGTGCGCACACGCCGCAGTGCTATCCGGACCAGGTGGCGGTGCAACTCAAGCAGTCACTCGAGCGGCTGCGTACCGAATACGTGGATCTGTACTTTCTGCACAGAGACAACCCGGACGTGCCTGTGGGCGAGTTTGTGGATGCGCTCAACGAACAATTCGTTTGCGGTCAGATCAATGCCATCGGGGCATCCAACTGGAGTTTGCCGCGGTTTCGTGAGGCGAACGAATACGCTCTGAAAAACGGTCTGCAGCCGCTGACATTACTTTCCAACCAGTTCAGTCTGGCGCGAATGCTTGAACCCGTTTGGCCGGGCGCCCACAGCGCGGGCACATTGGCCTGGCAACGGTACCTCGAAGATGAGCAGGTTGCGCTTTTTCCGTGGTCGAGTCAGGCACGCGGTTTCTTCACACCCTGGGTTGATGCGGTCCGGTCGGGTCAGAGTGCATCCAGAGCATCGATCACAACCATGGAACCGGACGCCGCAGAGCTGATTCGGGTCTGGTTCAGCGATGACAATTTCGCGCGCCGGGCGCGGGCCGACACGTTGGCGCAGCGGCACTCGGTGTCGGCGATAAACGTTGCACTTGCCTACGTGCTTGCGCAGCCGTATCCCTGCTTTCCGTTGATCGGACCGCGCAATCTCGAAGAATCGCGGAGCTGTTTGAAAAGCCTTGCGATTACGCTAACGCACGATGAACGCCGGTGGCTGGAGCACGGTGGGGGTCAGAGTAAAGGGTCAGATCAAACGAAGTTGAGCTGAGCCCGACTTCGTTTGATCTGACCCTTTACTCTGACCCCAATTCTTCACCGAAAGGTCAATATGACGTACTATTGCGCCGCTTCCTATTGACGGGGATCTCATGTTCCGTATTCAACGCAAAACACTCGGATTTGTCTCGATATCGGGTCTTCTGATTTCCGGTATCCCTGCAAGCGCACTAGCGCAGAACAACGCTCCGGTTCTCGAAGAAATCGTAGTTACGGCTACCAAACGGGCGAGGAATCTACAGGACGTGCCGATATCAGTCGGCGTCGTCACGGAGGAACTGATCGAAACATTCGACATTCGCGACATGAGCGATGTTCAGAACTTCGTGCCGGGTCTTCAGGTCCAGCAGACGTTTGGTAGCTGGGCCGTACGAATTCGCGGTCTGGGTTCGGGCATCACGAATCTGGCGTTCGATTCCTCCGTGCCGGTATACGTCGACGACGTCTATTGCGGCCGCGGCAAGTGCATGGAATCGGCGTTTCTGGATGTCGAGCGACTGGAGGTCGCGCGCGGACCGCAGGGCGCATTGTTCGGCAAAAGTACGATTGCCGGCGCAATCAGCGCGATCAGCGCACGACCAACGGAGTCGTTCGAGGCGCAGGTGAAAGTGGGGGGCGAACTCGAATATGGTGGCTATACCACCTCGGGATATGTGTCGGGACCGCTCGGCGACAATGCGCGCGCCCGCTTGGCGTTCAAACACAGCGACCTCGATGGCTACACGAAGAACTTAGCCCTCGACTCCGATGACGGCGACCAGGAAGTCACCGCTGCGCGTCTCGGCCTCGAATTCGATCTGGGTGACGTTACGACGCTGTACCTGAAACTCGAAACGGGCGAGTCGAACACAGACGGCCGGAACAACCAGCTGGTAACGCCTGGCTTGATGAGCACGGTTACAACCGATCCGCTCGCCGAGTATCGTTCCGACGATCGCCGCAGCGTGAGTACGGGCGCAGAGAAAGAAGACTTCTACGACTATGAATGGACGTCCGCCACGTTGAACCTCGATTCGGAGTTCGGCGGGCACAGCTTCAAGGCCGTAGTTGGCTACTGGGAGTACGACAACGAATGGTTCCTCGACGTGGACGGCCACCCGGAGCCCATTCTGAACACCTACCTGGCCGACGAATACGAGCAGACGACGCTCGAACTGCGCATGCTGTCTCCGTCGAATCAGACCATAGAGTACATTGCCGGCGTCTGGTATCAGGATTCCGAACTCACTACGCGCCAGCATTCGCCGTTCGAGCCGCTGTTCTGGCAAGCGGTGACCGGGATACCCATTCCAGTGGGCGTGAACATTCCGCCGCTCGCTCTGGCGTTCACGCACGGTTCGGGGATGGATCGAAACTTCGAACGCGAGAGTGAAGCCTTTTCGGTGTACGGACAGGTTACGTGGAACATCAACGAACAGTTTCGGGCGATTGTCGACTTGCGCTACACGGATGAGGAGCAGGACGGCGTAGGCACCTCGTGGCCGATTCTGTACACGGGCAGCACGTTCGACCCGGAACGCGTGCAGCGCAGTACGGCCGGTCATAACACGGAGTACCTGTTTTTTCAGGAGCGTGAAGACGACAGTCTGGATCCGTCGATACGCCTGCAGTGGGACGTGAACGAAGCAATGATGGCTTACGTCGCGTATGCGGAAGGGTCCAAGTCTGGCGGGCTGAAGGCGAACGACGGTACCTTGGGTGACCAGATCGTGCAACGCGCGGCCGAACCAGGCTATGCGCAGCAGTTCATTGGCATGACGTCCATAACGCCGGCTGATGTAGCGGCAGGGTTGACGTTGGAACAGGGGAACGGCGTCTTCGACTTCGAAGACGAGGAGGCCGAGAGCTGGGAGATCGGTATGAAGGCCAGCCTGCTGGACGGCGCTGCATCCCTCGGAATTGCGCTGTTTACAACCGAGTTCACCAACCTGCAAACGTCGAACTACGATGGTACGCGCTTCATCATCGGCAACGCCGGGAGTGCCACGGTTGATGGACTCGAGGTAGAGTTCAGCTGGCAAGCCAGCGCTAATTTGCGTCTGCACAGCTCGGTGTCTTGGATTAATGCCGAATACGACGACTTCGTGGGGGCTCAGTGTGTAGAAGATTCTTCGGGTCAGCCGGCCAACGCCGATTGTGATCCGGTATCGGGCACCGAAAACCAGGAAGGCGAAAAACTCGAACGCTCTCCGGATCTGGAATTCAATCTGAGCGCGTTGTGGGAGTCGACGCTAACGGATGCGATTCGTTTGAAGGCGTCGGCATCACTCTATTACTCGGATGAGTATTTCGTTCAGCCCACGCAGGCGGACTACGCAACCCAGGATTCGTTCACCAAGTGGGATGCGCGCATTGCGCTTGCGTCTAGCGACGAGCGCTGGGAAGTGGGTTTAACCGGGCGCAATCTTGGCGACGAGATGACCATTCAACACGCATACAACATCGCTGGTAACCAGTTCCGCAATCTGAGCATCGGTCGCTCACTAACGATCGACGCCATGTTCCGGTTCTAACGCCATCTACGGGTCCGCTGTGTTAGCGGCGGACCCGTTTGTAACGCCGTTACAGGGTAATCAGGCCGCTTCGCACCATGTCGGCAAAGCGCTGCAGCTGGTCTGGGTGCAGTATCGACGCAAGTTCCCTCAGCCCCTTCGCAAACTCCTCCTGCAGGCGCTCCTCGGCGCGCAATCGGGGATCGAGTGCTGTCCGCAGGTGTGCTGTTTCGAGGTCGTCGCGCGTCAGCAGATCCGCAAGCGCCGCCAGGGATCGTTTCTCGTCTAACGCTGCCTGCTCGCGTTCCAGTTTCAGCTGATTGAGAATCGCCGCAACGCGTGACGTTTGCGTGTCATCCAGATCCAGGTGATGGCGGAGATAGCGCAGCGGTCTGCGAACGCCGAAATGCCCGCTGCCGCGCCCGTGCGCGCGCGTCTCGTTATACGTCTTGCGACTCGACGAGGATGCGTGAGCGTACGCCGGGCGAAGGGACCAGCAACCGTGCCAGCAGTTGTTCCAATAGTGAAATCTCATCGTATTGCCTCCAAGGCTTGCCGCGACAGCCAGAGTCAGGCGCGGCGTTTGGGGTTATTCCACCGGGGTGCGGGATTGATCAGTTTCCTGTTGGTAACCGGGGTTACCTGTCGGCTACCACTCAGTCCGGGTCCTCCGGGGTTGTGTGTCGCCGGAATGAATCCTGGCGATACGAAATCCTAACGGTTGCGCGAACACTCTGTCCAGCGGCGCGTGGTGGTGTGGGTTCAGGTCATTGCCCAGGTGGTGGGTTGGCGGTGCGGTCCGGGGGCGGGAACTCGGAAGGCGGCGCGTGGGTTCGTAGCGGCGCGAACACGGCTCGCGCGGCCTGAAGTGCTGCGGTCATCTGCGCCGTTACATCAGGGTATCGTTGCGCATAGCTGTAGGCTTCCCCATCAGCCTGGCCTACGTCGAAGAGCAGTGGGTACGGGGCCTGGAATCCCGGTAGCGCATCGAAGCGTTCGAACGCCCCGAGACTGGTGGTGTAGTAGGCATGCGTCACGAGTTTCCATGACTTCCGGCGAATGCCGACGACGGTTTCGTTGTTGAAATACAGGAGGTCGCCCGCGCGCTCAATGCCCGGTTCGTTGAATACAGGTATCAGGCTGACACCATCGAGCGTGGTGGCGGCGGGTTGTGTCGCCGTGATCTCGGCAATCGTGGGCAGCACGTCGGTGTTCATCGTGGCGTAGTCGGTTTCCTGTTTTGCGGGTATCGCCGCGGGCCACGATGCGATGAACGGAACCCTGTAACCGCCTTCCCAGGTATTACCCTTGCCGCCGCGCATCGAGCCGGCACTGCCCTCGAAAAATGGTCCATTGTCACTCGTGAAGAGGATCAGTGTGTTCTGTAGGAGCCCGAGCTCGCGGAGGGTACGGACCAGTTCGCCGGTGCTCCAGTCGATCTCTTCCACCGTATCACCATACAGTCCCGCTTCTGAGCGGCCTTCGAACCCGGGTGATGCGAACAGTGGAATATGCGGGAACGTGTGGGACAACAACAGCAGGAACGGTCGGTCGCTGTTGCGGCGGATGAAATCCACGGAAGCTTCGGTGTATCGCCGCGTCAGCATGCGCTGATCTACGCTCGCCTCGATCCTGCGATTGCCCCGGAACAGATGAAAATCCGGCATGTCGTTGCTGTGTGGTACGCCGAAGAACTCGTCGAATCCGTGCTTCAGCGGGGAGAACTTCGGTAATCCTCCAAGGTGCCACTTGCCCACCAGCATCGTACGGTATCCGGCGCGCGACGCGAGCTCCGCGATCGTTTCCTCCGACGACGGCAATCCGTGTTGTGCTCCGCTGGTTACCACTTTCCATGCGAGCCCGGAGCGGATCGCGTAACGACCGGTCAGCAAACCGGCCCGTGACGGCGAGCAGACGTTCGCACTGGCATAGGCGTGCCGGAAGCGCAGGCCACGCTTCGCCAGCGCGTCTATATGAGGTGTTTTGATGCGGGTTGCTCCGTACACGCCGATGTCGCCGTATCCGAGGTCGTCTGCCAGCACAATAACCACATTGGGTGCTGGAGGCTTTGCAGGCTCGGCATTGCCCCAGGCGGCAGCGATCGTCGTGCAGCAGGCGAGAATCAGCAGCGTGCAACACATACCCGTCTGGCGCTTGCGATTCACCGCCGTTAGCGACATTACTGCGACATCAATGTATCGAGACCAAGGTTGGCGCGTAAGTCAGACGTTGCGCTGGCCTTAGTGGATTCCAGCGGAATGCCTGTAGCGTCGGCGATCCGCGGGTAGGCATTGAAGGCACCGAGCGTCGCGGCGGCGTCGAGGAGTGCTTCAGGTCCTAGGCGTTGGAGCAGCTGCCTGCGAGCGTGCGCGGCCGCAGCACTGTCATTGGCGCAAACGGCTTCCGCCAGCGCGTTGAGCGTATCGTCGTCTCCAATGCCGCTCTCTCCTGCTTCGCTGATACCCTGCATGACCGCCTCGAGGCGATAGTCCGCGCCCGTGTGCTCGCCACTCAGACCGAGTCGCGCTGCATGACTGGTTGTTCAGTAATAGCAGCCCAGGAGAGCCGAGGCACGTGCGGCCAGGAATTCCATCTGGGCTCGGGTAATACTGCGGGGCACCCCGTCGAGTTCTTCCACGCGTGGATCTTCCATATACATGGTGTTTGCAACACTCCAGAATCGCCGCGCTTCCCCGGGGTTGAGCGTCAGCGCACGGCGAATGTAGAAGTGGGATTCGTTGGCGTAGAAGTCGGCAAAAGCGGTGGGTGCGTTTTCGGGTGCAATTGTTGCCACGTAGCCGGGACCCGGGGTGGCGGCAGGCTCGCGCTGACGGCGGGGCTCGCCGGTAATGGGGGGCGGTGGCGGCGGTCGATCGGCGCCGATGCCGACAGCGAACGCGTCCAGTGCGCAGATGGATGCGATGAGCGAAACCAGTTCCACGTACTCGTCTTCGCAGATTCCGTCGGCAATGGCTTCGTCGACGAATCGCCGCGAGATACGCCCGGGATCGCGTACGATGGTGTGCACGACATGCACTGTGGCGTCGGAAAGACCAGCGGTGGCAACGTGTGGTGGAAACCTACCGTATGGCGAGAGTGCCGCCTTTCGCTCCGCGCACGATGGGCATTGCCAGGCTGCGCGAACCGCTTCGATGATGCCGATCCGAGCATCTGGCGACAGCCAGTCGCCGGGACCACCCAATTCGCCCCAACACCGATCGAGGGCCGCGCGAAGATCGGTGCGTAGCGCGCCCTGGTGAGGTAGCTGATCCGTGAAAGCCATGGGTCATTCTAAGCCTGGCGCGTTGGGCCATCCAATACGTTTGTACCCATGCGTTGACCGGTGCGATGGATCGCCCGGAAAATGTGCGATGAGGATGTTCGCTGAGCAGGTAAGGCGGTATGGCAGGTGGTGGGGCGCGCACGCGATCGTGCGCGTAACGTGAGCGAATCCGGATTGCAAAGCAGCGGGTCGGGCGTTACGCAACGTTCGCGTCTGCTTGGCGTGGTTACCGTGGCCGGAGCGTCCATTGGTGCCGGAATGCTTGCGATGCCGCTCGTCAGCGCGGGTATGTGGTTTCCGCTCACGCTCGTGAGCCTGGTCGTCGTTTGGTGGGTCAGCTATTGCTCGGCGATGCTCGTTGTAAACATCGGAATCGACTTCGAACCGGGCGCGAGCTTCGCTACCTATGTGCGCGCAATCCTCGGTCCGAGGTGGAGCGCGGCTACCGACCTGTCGGTCGGCGCATTGCTCTATACACTGATGTACGCGTATATCTCCGGGGGCAGCAGCGTGCTCGCGGGCGCGATGGGATGGCCCGATCCCTGGGGTCAGCGTCTGGCGGCGATTGTGCTTTGCAGCGCCGTTGCCTGGTTCGCCTGGCGCGGGGGCGTAACGGTCGCTCGGCTCTGCCTGCTTCTCCTGTTGATCATGGCCGTCGCATTTCTCGTGTCGGTGTCCGATCTGCTCGCGACTGTCGATGTACCGGCGCTGCTGTTGCACGAATGGCACTTTTCTGCGTTCGTGGCTATTGCGCTGCCGGTGTTTCTGACGTCGTTCGGGTTTTCCGCCGTGGTTCCGAGCCTGGTTGTGGTGTACGGACCGGACCGACCGAGGTTGCGTTACAGCGTGCTTGCGGGTTCCCTTCTAGCGCTCGCCGCCTACGTGCTCTGGTGTGCTGCGGTTTTCGGACAGCTCGACCGGCCGTGGTTCATGGGGGCCTCGGAGCGAGGCGATGTGTCTGGATTGGTGCAGGCGCTGGGAGATTCCGGCACCCGCAGCACGCTAATCAGCACGTTTTCTTTTTTCGCAGTGCTGTCGTCCTTCTTCGCGCTTGCATTGAGTCTGACCGACTTTCTTTGGGATCTGATAGGCCGAACAAGGGTGCGCCGTTGGCATGCGGTTGCGCTCGCGTTACTGCCGCCGCTCGTACTCAGTTCCACGTTTCCGCGCGGATTTGTACCTGCGATTGGATTTGCGGGACTCGTTATGGTGTTCGGTTTCATGTGGGTGCCCGCGATAATGACGCTGAAACGTACCGGTCGAATGAACGCAGTGCCGCTGATGGTCCTCGTTGGAGGTGCAGTAGTAGCCGTGTGCCACGTGCTGGCCATGATGGACCTGCTTCCGCGTTACTGATTGCGCATGACCGATGACGCTAGCGGTCTTAGAAATATGCAACTATATGGTTGCATAAATTTGCCATCGCGCGTAGGCTCTCGATATGAACGATGCTCAGATGGCGGATGTCTTCAAGGCGCTGGCCGATTCACATCGGCGGCGATTGCTCGATGCGCTGATGCACGATCCGGGTCAGACCCTTGGCCGGCTCTGCGAATCAGCTGAAATCAGCCGGCAGGGCACGTCGAAACACTTGAAGATTCTGGAGCAGGCGCATTTGGTCGTCGTTCATTGGCAGGGACGGGAGAAGCTGCACTACCTTAACCCGTTGCCGATTCAGCAGATCAGCGAGCGCTGGATCCGGAAATACGAAACTGCGCGGGTTGCAGCACTCGCGAATCTTACTCGGAAACTCACTCATGAATAAGCCTTCTCACGTGTACGAAACCTTCATCCGCGCGACTTCCGACCACATATGGAGCGCGTTGACGAACCCGGAATTCACCCGACAATATTTCCATGGAACGGCGGCAACCTCAGACTGGCAACCCGGGTCCGCCGTACGGTACCTGAACGCCGACGGTTCCGTGGCTGTCGAAGGCGAGGTGCTCGAAGCGCAGCCGCCGGAAAGGCTCGTGATTACATGGCGCGTGCGCTACAACGAAGAAATGTCGCAGGAGCCGGCCAGCCGGGTCGTGTTCGACATCGAACCGCTTGGTGACGTGTGTCGGTTGCGGGTGACCCACGACCAGTTCGCTCCAGACTCGCTGGTCTACCCGCACATAGCGTCGGGATGGAGCGGTATTCTGTGCAGTCTGAAATCGCTGCTGGAAACCGGCGAAGCGCTATCCGTTGCCTGACTCCTGCGCGCAGACAACGCACAATGCGGTTGTGGGAAGCGTTTCGAGCCGGGCCGCTTCGATGGTTGATGCACACACGGAACAGGTACCGTAGGTTCCCGAATCGATGCGGGCGAGCGCCTGGTCCACGCTAGCGAGTTCTTCCTGGATGTGCTTGTAGAGGCTTTCGACGGTCTCTTCGTTTTCTAGTTCCTGTGCCTGCTCTTCCCAGTCGGCAGCGAGTGGCTTACCGCGTCGTTTCAGGTGTTCCGATAGTTTCTCGTCGCGATCTTTCAGCTCTGCGCGGAGCGCGAGTAGACTCCGTCGGTGAGTATCGTGTTCCATCGTAAACTGATCCTTGCATTACACTCTGTCCAATATGGCGGAGTCTGAGATCTCGCGTATCCGTATTAGTACGTAGGATAGGGTCGTGAATTGGTTGGTTGACTGATGGTGTCTTGGGTGTGCATTGGACGGTGCGTTGATCGAACGTGAGACGAAGTATCTGGTTCCTGGTTGGCTCAACGTAGAGAAGGTCGTCGCGCGGATACAGTCCGACCTTTCCGAGACGGGTTATGCGTTCCAGCTCGTACGGGTAGGCCGGCAGCAGGATTGCTATTTGGATTCGGCCGCGAAAGACCTGCGCCACGCTGGCTGGAGTTTACGTATTCGGCGTCGCGCGCGCGGAAGATCAATCACGTTGAAATCGCACGCATCCGGAGGACCCGGCGGCGACGCGTTTCAACGCGAAGAGTTCACGCAACGGCTCTATGGCAAGGACCAAGTACCTACCGCTGGCCGGATGGCGGAATGTCTGCGAGCACTTCTACCGTCGTCGGTGCATAGCCTGCAAGACCTGCAAACCCAAGTTTGTCAGACGACTCGGCGGACTAGTTGGCTCGTCTGTGACCGCGCAGACCAGAGCATTGCGCTCTGGTGCGTCGATGAGGTACAGGTGCTGTCTCAACCTGGAACAAGGTACGTGGAAGTAGAATTCGAGTACTTGACCGAGGAATACACCGACCTTGGGAGCATAGTGAACGACACGGCCCGAGCGCTCGGGTTGGTCCCGTCACGATTGAGTAAGTACGAGCGTGGCACGCGATGGTTGGATTCACAAGGTGCCGGTGACTCGCTACGCGCCGACGCCGTTGACCCGGCTGCCGGGTCGCAGAATCTTGCCCACCGTCAGCTCACGCAGCATCTGAATGCGCTGGTTTATTGGGAGCCCGTGGCGTGGGAAGGTCTGGACATCGAAGGCGTCCATCGGATGCGCGTGTGCGCGCGCAAGCTGCAGAGCACGCTGTTGCTTTGGGGTGGCGGCCGCGAAGATGCAGAGTCCGCGCGCCTTTCAGTCAAGGATCTGACCCGCAGACTAGGCGCGGTGCGCGATCTGGATGTACACCGGCAGAAGATTTCGGAACACCTGTCGTCGCGCGAGAGCGTCGACCATGACGACTACGTCAGGCGAATTGATGTGGAATATGCCGAGGCCCGGTCCGATCTCAGGAGGGTATTGCGGCAGGACTATCCTGCGGTGATTGCCGCGCTGAGAAAGGTTCGCGAGGCGTTCGCCCGTGTTGAGGTATCCGGTGGGTCATCGTCCGCTTGGCAAAGCGTGCTGCTGTCCGAGGTGCGAAATGCTGTTGCCGCGGGGAGGAGCGCATTCGCGTCGGCGAACCCTACATCCCATCACGCCCTTCGTAAACGACTTCGCAACCTGAGGTACCAATTGGAGGATGTTGCCGCTATCGCGCCCGGGGCCGAACGCCTCGCCGACGCAGCGAAAGTGCTGCAGAATCTGTTGGGTACGATTCAGGATCTGCGGGTAAGCAACCGGAAGCTGAAACGCTTTCTGACTGATGGTGGCGCGCGAAATGGTGAGGAACTGCGTGCGTGGCGGCGCCGCAATCGTCGCGCGGCCCGGAAACAACGCGCGTTGTTGTATGACGCTTGGCTCGCGTTCGAACGGGAAGCGCATCAGTTCGAAAGCGCCTCGGCTAACGCATCGACTAAGTAGTCACGCTCACGCGGCGGCCACCTCCTCAGGTATCGGCGAGAGTGGCGCTGCGGATTCGGGGTGACCGGCGTGTGTTTTCTGCAGATCTGTCAGTGCGGAGGTGAGAGCCGAATTCGAATTGAACAATCCGCGATTGACGTTCAGTACTGCCGAGATCTCGTAGGGGTTTACGCGGTCTTCCTTGATGTCGCCGTGAATTCGCGTATGTAAACTTTCGTGTAGTTCGTGCGCTCGAGTGTTGAGTGTGGCGATTGCGGCGTCATCGAGCCAGCCGTTCGGTGGCGTTGATGCCTGTACTGCGTCATAGAACCGCTTTTGCATGGTCTGCAGTGCGTCGAACAGGTCTGGATATCGGGACGCGGTGTCCAGCAGATCGGGAATACTGTCCTTCATCAGTTTTGCGCACACAAGTAGGTTACGCGCGCTGGCGAGCAATCGTTGCAGCTGAAGGCGCTGGTTCTCGTCGTAGTCGCTTACGTCAAGGTCGAGCGCAAACTCGAGAATCTCGCCTTCGAGTCTTTTAGTGGTCTTGTATTCCGGCAGGAAGGCATCGCGCGCCGTCTCCAGGTCTTTGTCGGTCTGTGCCGCTGCGATGCTCATGTTCTGGGTGACGACGCGATCGCTAAGCCGCCTGGACTCGGCCAGCAGCGCGGGGATTGCCGCTTCCGGCAACAGCTGGGCGGACTCGTCCAGGTATTGGTTGGCGTGGCGTCCCTGCGCGAGAAATCTGCGTTCCAGAAACGCCGCGAATCGGCTTACGAAGGGGACCCAGATCACCACGCCAATCAGATTGAACAGGGAATGGAACGCGACCAGCGTCAACAGCGGATCTTCCATCAACGATGCGATCCGGACCAAAGGGACCAGTAGAACGAACGCAATCGCATCAGTGACGACGTTGAACAACACGTGGCCGAGTGCAACGCGTTTCTTGTTGGCGCTGCCGTTTATCGCACCAAACACAACCGTGCTGGTGGTGCCTAGATCCGCGCCGATCATTACCGCGGCGGCGGATTGCACGTCGACGACGCCGGCGCTCAACGCACTCAGCGTGACGACCATTGCGGCGGAACTCGATTGGACCACGGCGCTGAATACAACACCGAAAAGCAGGAACTGAACGGGGTGTAATCCTGCGAGCAGCTGTGGATCAACGTTGGATTCCACGTCGCCCAGCGCTGCTTTCATGTACTGCAGTGCCAGCAGCAACAAGCCGATCCCCATGGTCAGCCGGCCAGAGATCCCGAGGCGACGCTCAGAGGAAAGGATCCAGGCGAATCCGCCCAAAGCAATCAGCGGCAGCCCCATCGACTCAAGATCCAGTTTGAAACCAATGGTGGCGACGATCCACCCGGTTGCTGTTGTGCCGAGATTGGCGCCAAAGATGATCAAAAGCGCATTGCGCAACGGCATCACACGTGCGCCAACGAAGGCCAGAACCAGAAGGCCAACGAGCGAACTCGATTGAAGAATTGCGGTCGCGATGGTGCCGGAGAACACACCCCGCCAACGGGACTGCGTGCTTCGGGTGATGAAGCTCTTGACCCGCGCCCCGGCGAGGATCCGAATGGCCTCCTCGATCAGCGACATCGCCAGCAGAAACAAAACCAGCCCGGCGGCCGGCTTCCATAGATCGAACGTCACGGCCTCTCGATCAGTTCGAGAACGAGGGCAATTCCTGGTGGGTTCACGCCCAGGTCCAGGTGGAGCCGTGCGGCGCGTTTGAGGCGTGCAAGTTGTGTGGCATCCAGCGCCGCGTGCTCCGTCCCGGGATCGAATACGCCTTCGCTCACCAGCGATTGATAGAACGTATACTCAACGCGGCATAACCGACATGCGTCGCGTACGGAGATGTGCTCTACCATTTCGCAGTGCACTTCCAAGCGATCGGCCATTATTGACCTCCATGGTTGCGCGAATCTGAAAGCTCCTCATCCGCGCGAGGGTCGTACGTCGACGCCTCCGCGAGTGCTCTATAGTGCGCCAGTTCTTCCTCGCTGATGCGAGGTGGTACCTGGATGCGAAGCTCAACGTAGTGATGGCCCGGCGGGTCGCCCGGCAACCCTCTATGTTTCAAGCGCAGACGCGATCGATCGCGCGAACGTTGGGGTATCGTCAGGGTCACATCACCACCCAGTGTGGGTACCGGCACTTTCGCGCCCAGTACTGCTTCCCAGGGGGTGACCGGTAGTTCCGAGTAGATATCGTCGCCCTGTACGGTGAATCGTGGATGAGGGACGAGGCGTACGTCCACGTACAGATCGCCCCGTTCGTTCGCGCCGGATCGTCCCTGGTTTGGTGCGGCCATACCTTGTCCGCGGAGCCGAAACGATTGACCATCGCGCAAGTGTGGAGGGATTTTCACCTTCAGGTGGCGTTGGCCGCGGGCGGGGTCGGTAACGTAGATATTCACCGGCTCGCCGCGGTAGAGTTCTTCCAGCGTAACGTTCAATGATGCGTGCAGATCGGCACCGCGCGTCGTCCCCGCACCGCCACGGTTCCAGATGGTGTCGCCAAACAGGTCGGCGAAATCGTCGAACGAAAATCCATCGGTTCGACCAGCCGAACTGCCGAACGGATTCCAATCCGGTGGCGGGCGGAATGACTCGCCGGTTTGCCAGCGGTCGCCGAGCGCGTCGTACGCCTCTTTTTTTTCGGGATCTTTCAGGACGTCGTACGCTTCCCCCACTTCCTTGAAGCGCGTTTCTGCATCGGCTTCCTTGCTCACATCAGGGTGGTACTTGCGTGCAAGACGCTTGTAGGCGCGTTTGATCGTGTCGGCGTCCGCATCGCGGTCGACACCAAGAACGCCGTAATAGTCCTTGTATTTCAACGGCAAGCCTCAGGAACCGATCTTGGTCGGTCCGCTTCATGAACAACAACGAATAGTATAGACCGGCAGGAGGACAGCTCTGAAGACCTATCGCCCTGCGGGCGTGTTGATCGCGCGATCTTCGGAAAGTACCGATGTGCTCCTGGTGCCGTTCTGCCTAGCATTGTTTGGTGATGCCGCTTTTCAGGAGTGTGTTATGTCACTTGGAAATCTTGGGGGTGCGCTGGCTCCGACTGCGTGGTTGAGTGAAGGATGGCGTGCCCTGCGTGATCATGCGCATCACGCGCTCGCGTACTTCAAGCATGACGAAGCCGCGGGGTCGGTGCACGATCAGCGCTGGGGTCTGCTCGCTGCCGATATGGTCGAGCACGATGACCGTCTCTCGCTGCGTATCGAGGTGCCGGGGCTGAACAAGGAGCAAATCCGTGTGGAGGTGCGCGATGCTCGCGTGATTGTGACGGGTACGAAGGACGTCTGTGTGTCGCGCACCGAGGGGTCCCTGCATATCGCAGAACGTGCGTTCGGTACGTTCGTTCGCGCAATACCGCTGCCGGTTGATGTCGATGCGGAGCGCACGGAAGCAGCCTACAAGGACGGAGTGCTCGAAATCGATATCCCTAAGGCGCGTTCGGCGCGATACCGTCAGATAGCGATTCGCTGATTGCCGTATACGCCGGGTGAGTTCAAAGGGGCGTCGTTGAGGTTTGCGGTGACTCGGGGTGCTCCAGTTCCGGTGCCTGTTCGCGCACGCGCAGTAACAGTATGAGGCCGATCACCATCAGCAGCGTCAGTGACGCGAACCCGGCGCGCTGGCTTTCGAAAATGTCGGTAAACAGGCCCACCATTAACGGCGCGAGGAACGCGGTCACCGTGCCGGACAGAGCGTACAGTCCAAAAAACTGGGTGATTTTCTGTGGGGGAGCGAGGCGCGTGAGCAGCGTCCTCGATGACGACAATCCTGTTACGAAAAACATCGCAAATATCTGATTTGTAAAAAAAATAAACTAGCTCCGGTAGGGTCTGGAAGTACGGGAACGACCATACGGGATCGTTGCTCAGGCCGTCGAACACAAAGAGTATTTCGCCCGGCCGCACCGATACCAGCACGCACAGTATCACCGCACTCATCGTGATTGCTGTGGTTAGAGCGCGTTTTGATCCGAGGGCATCGTCGACGATCCCACCGAAGTACGCACCTACCATGGCGGAGAAGCTGGTGCACAAGCCGAAGATCAGCAATGCAGTGGTATCCCACCCGAAAGTCCCCGAGGCGTACACGCCGCCAAAGGTCATCACACCCACCATGCCGTCGAAGTAGAACATTCGGGCCAGCAGGTACAGCGCTATGTTGCCGTAGTTGCGAAGCGCAGAGAGCGTGTCGCGCAGTTCCGCCAGACCGCTGCGGATGGCTTGACCCATCGATGTGGTTGCCCGCTCGCCATCCGGAGTGAACAGAACCATGGGCGCGGTGAGCAGTAACATCCAGATAGCAGCGATGGGCCCGACAGCCCGATCGTGTTCGTGCGACGCTTTGTCGAGTCCCAGCCACGGCTCGGTAGGTACGAAGCTCCAGGCACTATCGCCTGGCAGCGAAAAGGCGACGAGGACGAAGATCATCAGCAGCAGTCCGCCTACGTTACCGAACGCAAAGGCCAGACCCGAAATCAGGCCGACACGATGGTACGGTGCAACGCTCGCCAGCATTGCGTTGTGGAACACCTCGGAGATCGTAAAGACGACACCGATCGAAATCAGAAGGGTCAGTGTGGGATAGATTCCCAGGCCCGCGCCCCCGGGTTTGGCATACCACAGGCAGAATGCCCCGGCGGCCATCAGGGCAACTGTGGACATCACCCAGGGTTTTCTGCGCCCCGTCTTGTCCGCAATCGCGCCGAGTACTGGAGCAAGGGTCGCGAGTATCGCTCCGTTGATGGCGTTGGTGTATCCCAGCAGGCTCTGACCGCGTACGGGATCGCCAACAACCACGTTGGAGAAGTACGGGTAGAAGATGTAGATGACCACCATGATGTAGTAGGGGTCGCGAGCCCCCTGGGCGGCGGCCCAGCTCACGTATCCAAGGGGCGTTGCTGCGGGTGTTCCGGCGAGCGACGCGGGTCGGCTGGAAGGTTCGACAGCCGTCACAGGTTCGCGCAATTCATCGGCCCCTGTTCCGGCTGTCGATGAGGTTAAGGAAGGGTCAGCCGTCTCCGAAGCTGTACGTCAACGAAGCGTAAAACGTTCGCGGCCGTACGGGTTGGCCGAACGCGAGTCCGAACGTGGCAAATGGCGTAGCCGACTGGTAGTACTCCTCGTCGGTAGCATTGCGCAATCCAACGCCAAACTCCCAGTTTCCATCCGCCGACAGATACTTGCCACTCACGTTGAGGTTGCGGTAATCGTCGATCAGCAATTCTTCGATGTTCTCGGCACGGGAGTAGTAATCGTCCTTGGTGCTGTAGTCGGCGCGAAACGAGAGACGGGCGCCGTTCGGCAGCGGTACGTCGTATTTCAGCATCAGAGCCAGCGTCCAGTCGGGCGTGTTCGGCAGATCGTTGTCCTCACTGATTACCACAGTGTTGGAAACCAACACGCCTTCGAGGCTGTCGATTTCGTCATCTAGGAGCCCGAAGTTTACGGCGATGCTCAGGTTCTCGGTCAGAAGGGCAGACACCTCGAGTTCCAGACCGCTGATCGTTGCATCGCCAAGGTTTGCCTTGGTGGATGATGTCGCAACAGCATCACTCGACGCGTTGATCTGCATGTCCTCGTAGTCCATCACAAACGCGGTGGCGTTCAGCCGCATTCGGCCGTCGAGCAGCGTGGACTTGGCGCCGATTTCGTAGTTGGTAACAAACTCGGGATCGTAGTTGGGCAGCGGCGTTGGCACGGCGCCCGTGAAACGGGCCGCGTAGCTGCCGTCACGATACCCCTCGGAGTAGGTGGCGTAGAGCATCACGTTGTCCCGCGCGTCCCAGGCCAGCGATAC
The DNA here is from genome assembly GCA_965216695.1 of Candidatus Azotimanducaceae bacterium. Taxonomy (GTDB): domain Bacteria; phylum Pseudomonadota; class Gammaproteobacteria; order Pseudomonadales; family Azotimanducaceae. The sequence continues at coordinate 4,229,859 of OZ244212.1, forward strand.
CAGGGGTGTAGTTTCCTTTGTTTTCAGCCGACCGAACTGATCGGACAGTGGGCCCACGCGCCGCCGGGTGAGCAGATTGAAGAACTTTTTGCTTTCCGTGTAGCGTGCGCCAACCGTCAGGGTTAGCGTATCCGTGAAGTCGAAATTAGCCTGCCCGAACACGGCCTGGCTTTCGTTGTCGATGAAGCGGTCGAGAAACTGGAAAAAGAAGTCGGGCGGGCCGGACAATGGCGGTGCGAACGAGATCTGGTTGAAGATCGCTTCGTGGCCCTCTTCTTCGAAGTAATAGTAGCCGAGCACGTAGTTGAGTCGGCCGTCGGCGGCATCGCCACTCAATTGTATTTCCTGAGACAACTGCTCCTGGTTGTAGGCGTCGTGGTTGTTCGCGAACAGGATGTACGGTGAGAAGTCGAGATCGTTGAACAAGCCGATATCAAACTCCCGGTAGGACGTGATCGACTTGAGCTCAATCTGTCCGATCTGCCACGTAGCGGTCAGGTTCGCGCCCCAGACTTCGACGTCCTGTTCGGGATCGACCTGGTTGCCGTCGTTGTCCCGGTACACCGAATTCACTTTGTAGGGGTCGCCCGTGTTCCAAACGGGTCCGTAACAGGCGGTGTTGGTCGCCTGACCTGTTGCACCCGTGCACGACGCGGGATCGCCGCTGTAGATGGCGTTCCAGAAAAAGGCGAACGGCTGTACGGGCAGACCCAGCGTGATTACGTCGCCGTCAAAGCCTCCAATACCGCCGATCGGGGAGATGGCTCCGGGGGTCTCCTCGGCTTTCGAATAATCCGCAGCGAAGTCCAGACTGAAGGTTTCTGTGGGATCGAAGCGTAAACGCAATCGCGCTCCCCAGATATCGTCGCTGCCGAGGCGTAGGCCGTCGTGTTGTACGGCCTCCACGTAGCCCTCGCGCTCGCGCATAAAAGCGCTGACCCGCGCAGAAGCCCGGTCGCCCATCGGAATGTTGAACGTGGCCCGGGATTCGACGAACTCGTCGTCGCCGACCGACAGGTGTACCGACCCGCCGATGTCGGACGACGGTGTTTTCGAGATGATGTTGACGGCGCCGCCAATGGTGTTGCGACCGAACAACGTACCCTGGGGTCCGCGCAGCACTTCTATGCGTTCAATGTCGATCAGGTCGAACACGCTGCCGATGTTGCGTCCCATGTACACGCCATCGAGATAGATGCCTACCGCCGGATCTTCTACCGGTATGAAGTCGTTCTGCCCCATTCCGCGGATGAAGAGTACGGGAGATTTTACGCCGCTTGTGCCGCCAGCGGCTTCGAAGTGCACGTTGGGCACCATCTGACCGATCGCATCGATCTTCATGCCGCCCTGTTCCAGTATGTCTTCGCCGGTAAGGACCGACACGGCGACCGGAATAGATTGCAGGCTTTCCTCGCGCCGGCGTGCGGTGACGACGATTTCTTCGAGAATGGGCCGGGCACCGTCGTCTGCGGCGTCGGCGTCGGGGGCGGCGGCTGAAGCGACAACCGCGAAGACAGTGATTAGGATCAAGGTCGACAGATTCATTCCGATCTCTCCTCTCGGATTGAGTGTAGCGATCCGCCTCGGATGGATCGCGTCATCGCTATGATTTCTCAATGCGCGTATTGAGTCAACGACGTTGACCGAGGTGTAGGAGCAATCGCGTTGTCGAAGGCCGACGATTGGGCTCACGGTGCTGCTACGATGTCGTCAGACGCGAGAGCTGGGAGGTGGCACGTGGCCGATTCGGCGTTGGTGATCGGTGGTACCGGTCCGACGGGACACTACATCGTACGCGGTCTGATCGGCCGCGGATTCCGTGTCGCGATACTGCACACCGGCCGGCACGAGGTGGACGAGATTCCGGAAGACGTGGAGCACATCCACACGGATCCGTTCGACGAGAGTGCGTTGACCGGCGCAATCGGCAATCGTACGTTCGATCTCACGATCGCCACCTACGGTCGCCTACGCCTCACGTGTCGCGTCATGAAAGGTAGAACGGGTCGGTTCTTTTCTGTCGGCGGCGGTCCCGCGTACCGCGGGTATATGAATGCCGGCGCGCTCTGGCCGCGGGGTATGCGCGTTCCGGTTGCCGAAGACGACCCGAAAACCCGCAGCGAGGCGGAAGACGGCAAGGGGTATCGAGTGCTCAGGTCGGAGAACGTCGTTTTTGACACGCACCCCGACGCGACCCATTTCCGCTACCCCTATATCTATGGCAAGTATCAGATCGTCCCGCGGGAGTGGTCTATCGTTCGCCGCATTATCGACGGGCGAACAGCGATTGCGCTGCCCGATGGGGGTCTGTCGCTGAACCATTTCGGGGGTGCCTGCAACATGGCGCATGCGGTGTTACTGGCGGTCGATCGTCCCGATGTCGCGAAGGGACAGATCTACAACTGCGGGGACGACAAGGTGCTGAGCCTGCGTCAGGTTGTGGAGGTCGTCGCGCGAGCGCTGGACCATGACTGGGAACTCGTGAACATGCCCTATGAGTGGGCCGTGCACGCCCGGCCGATGATCGGACAACCCTGGACCGACCATCGGGTGTTCGATATCAGTAAGATACGGGTCGAACTCGGATATCGCGACGTGGTTGATCCGGTGGACGGGCTCTCTGCCGCCGCGTTGTGGCTTGCGACCAATCCTCTGGACGCCCGCGGCGAGGCGTTGCTTCAAGATCCGTTCGACTATGCCGCGGAGGATCGGGTGCTGGCGCTTTGGCGTGAACGTTTCAATGTCGACGTGGAAGAATTCTTTGTCACCGCGCCCGGGTACACTGCGAGCTACAGCGGACCGGGCGGCAGTCAGCGCAAAGCCAGGTGGTAATCTGGCAGCGCGTCGCTGGAGATGGGCTTCAACGTGGTCATCGGACTCTGGCCGAAGTAGATGTCTTCGCCCACAAGCTTGCCGTCGGGGTCACCCGGCCAGATCGTGACGAGCTGTGCGTCGCTCATCCACAGCGCGCTTGATGTGACCGGTTTGCCGTCCACATCGGAAACGCCCATCGCTGCGAGACCGTCTTTCGTGTAAATCTGCTTCACCCGACCGTCAGTTACGACATAGTTTTCGTCCGCCACGATACGTTCCACGACGACTTCGAATTGATGACCTCCGGCAGCCATCATCCCCTCGTAGAAACCGCGCACCGCATCCCACCCCTGTATCACCATCGGCTCGCCGTTGCCCCAGAAGTGATAGATCGGTTCCGCGGTGAGCGTATTCATCAACGCGTCGAGTTGGCCCTTGATCTCGTATTCCATGTGATCACGGACGCCCTGAAGTAGGGTCCTGATGCGCGGGTTGGTCTCGGAGGCAGCCGCGCGTTCGAGCGGATCCCAGCTGTTGTAGGGTTCGATGGCGAGTTGGGGTTGAGCCATTAGACTCTCCGGTGCGAAACGGTAGCGCTACTTTAGCAAGCACGCGCGCGGGCGTCGTGTTGGATCTGGTGTTCGTGCGCGGCCTGTTCGCTCGTCAACCGGCGGTTCATAATGGAGAACGTCAGAACAACGGGGAAAGGGCATGGCGGAATCAGGTCAGCAGCGGGCAGAAGCTGTTATGCACACATATCTTCACGACGTGCTGGGCGAACGTCGATTCGAACTTATCGACGACTTTGCGGCGGCCGACATGATCGATCACACTCAACCGGATCGGGGACCCAAGGCACTGAACGCGCATGCCCGTGGGTTCTGTGACAATATCCCTGACCTTCGAATCGATGTTGTGCGGATCTTTGCAACGGACGATACGGCGGTTGGCCTCTGGCAATGGAAAGGAACGCCGATCGAACCCCATGGCTACGCCGCCAGCGGCAATCCTGTTTCACCGCGTTTCATCGCGAGCATTTTCCGCTTCGAAGATGGGATGCTGGTGGACTATCGCGCGTTCGTCGATGCGGTGGACGTGCTGACTCAGATCAATGGATAGCACGCCAACATCCCACGGGTACGTTTGCAGAACATAAGAGCAATAGGAACTCAAAATGAAATACTCCGTGGCCTTTGCATCCGAGGTGGATTCGTGGAAATGGGCGCAGCGGGCTGAGGCGCTCGGGTTCCACGCCGCGTGGTTCTACGACACGCAGTTATTGAACCCTGACGTGTTCATTTGCATGGCGTTGGCCGCGCACGAAACGTCGCGCATACGGCTCGGCACCGGCGTGCTGGTTCCGTCCAACCGGATCGAACCGGTGGCTGCCAATGCGCTTGCGTCTTTGAACCGTATCGCGCCGGGCCGAATCGATTTCGGTGTAGGAACCGGATTTACCGCACGGCGCACGATGGGTCAGGGGGCGTTGCCGTTGAAGCAGACGCGGCGTTACATCGAAACGGTGCAGGCGTTGCTGAGAAACGAGATCGTCGACTGGCAGAGCCCCGACGGCGTGCATCCAATTCGGTTTCTGGATGCAGAGCTTGGCTTGATCAACACGCAGGACGAGATTCCACTTTGGTTTTCGGCGTTCGGGCCGAAAGCCCGAAGCGTCGCTGCCGATCTGCGGGCCGGTTGGTTGAACTTTGGTACGGCGAATGCCGGAAACGCGTTGGACGAGATGCGCATCTCGTGGCAGAACGCGGGGCATTCGCTGGACAGCCTGCAAAGCAATCTGTTTTTTCTGGGCGCCGTGCTCACCGGAAACCCGGCGGAGGACGAGGCGCGCCTGATGGCGCAGGGAGGGCCTGCCACTGCGGTTATGTTCCACAACTTCGCAGACGACGTGGGCGCGATGGGTGGCGCCAACCTGGCGTCCGACGCATTGTCCAACATGGTGTCGGAGTATCTGCAACTGCACGCCACCTACACGCCCGCTAACGCTCGGTATCTCACCAACCACAAGGGTCACTTGATGTATGTCCGGCCCGAAGAAACGCACGTCACGCCGGACCTCGTGCGGGCGACGACGATGAGTGGTACCAAGGAGGAGCTGGTCGAGCGGTTGGGCGAGGTGAAGGCGGCCGGGTACGATCAGGTTACCGTGCAGTTGGTGCACGGACATGAGGCTGCGTTGGAAGAATGGGCGTCGGTGTTCGAGGCGCTCTGACACGCATCCCCGCGGGTAAGATCAGTGGTTCGCGTCCGGTTGCCGTTGGTCGTCATCCTGCAAACTGCGTGGATCGAGTTCAATCGCGCCCTGCGCTGACGCCGAGGTGGCGACCTCGAACCGGGAGTAATGGGGCCGCAACGCACGCCTGCGCTGAACGAAGATCAGCATCAGCACGGCACCTACTGCCATCGCGCCAGCGGAGAATCCGAAGAACCACACGGGGCTGAAAGCCGTCATCAGCGCGGATGCTGCGAGAGGTCCGACGATGGCGCCGCTTGCATTGAGCATGAGAATGCCGGTGCCGATCTCCAGAAACGCGTCCTCGACCGTGTCACCGGCGTGGGCGAGAGCCAGCGCGTATAACGGCATTGCGGTGGCGCCGAACAGGAAGACGAGGTATGGAAGGTAGTTCGTTGGCGCACGCATGCAGGCGACGCAGACGATTGCCCCGACGACCATCGTCACGCATAGCACGACGCGCCGGTCGACGGAATCGGACAAGCGCCCGATCGGCCACTGGAACGCCGCGCCGCCGAGGATACCCGCAGCCATCATCAGACTGATCGCACTGACGTCGAGCCCAACGCTAGAACCGAACAGTGGTCCGAGTGCGTAGTAGCTGCCGGTGACGAGTCCCGACAGAAACGCTGCAGCGGACGCGGATCGGCAGGTACGCATCACGCGCAACGGCGAAAATCGGGCTGCAGGCACTGGATGGGGTTGTTGGACCCGCGTGAGGCCGACGGGTACGGCGGCGAGCACCACGAGTGCCGCGGCGAGAATAACGATCTGATGGCTCGCGGGGTGCGCCAGGTTCAACAGGAGCTGTCCCAAGGCCAGCGACCCCAGAGCCGTTACCGTGTAGGCAGAGAGCAGCAGACCGCGGTTGCTGTTGTCGGCCTGTTCGTTGACCCAGCTTTCCACCACCAGGTATAAGCCGGCGATTGACCACCCGGTGCAGGCTCGCAGCACGAGCCATGCCGGCAGACTATCGGTGAGCGCGAGTGTGAGCAACGCCGCGGTCAGCGTCGCCGTGAGCACCGTGAACACTCGGATGTGGCCAACCGAACTGACCAGTTTCGGCACGCTGAAACAGCCGAGCAGAAATCCGGCGAAGTAAAACGATCCGGTCCAGCCAATCTGCGCGCTGGTCCACCCGTAACCTGCGGCCCGCAGAGGCATCACCGACAACTGCAGTCCGTGGCCAATGAGCAGGATGCCGGTTCCGAGAAACAAGCTGAAGAGCGACGCCAGGTGCCTGGTCACCGTCCCAACGTCCTATCATCCGCGGGTATTGCGCGGCGGGCAGAATCCAGCGCGATCAAACGTGCGTCAGCAGCTCGACCCAGTTGCCGTCCGGGTCTTCTATCATGGCGATACGAACGCCAGGTCGGGCCTCCACGATTGGAACCGCAACGGTGTAGCCCGCGGCTCGGCATTCCTCTACCGCGTCTTCCAGGTTGTCGATACTAATCGTGAAGTAGCGGATGCCGGTTCCGCCGGCAAGCCCACCGGGCGGGTTGCCCGTATCGGGGGTTCGCTTCTGTACCACGAGCTTTATGATCGTTGTACCGCAGACAAGGCGCGTCATCTGCGCACCGCCCGGCATCTCGATGACGGCTTCGACCTCAAGACCGAGCGTGTCGCAGTAAAATGCACGCATCGCGTCGATCCGACCGGTGACCAGACCGATGTCGATGGAATCCTTTGTAATCTGCAATGGCATCTTCGGGTACCTGTCCGGGTGACTCGGTCGATCGCGGCCGCGGCGGATGTTTTCACGAAGTCTCGGGTTGCGCAAGCGTGATGTCGGTTGCGGTTTCGTACGGCACGCAACCCATGCAATTGTGAATGCAGAAGCGCATGATCGTCTGGACTGCGAGCGATGGGAGAACGATGTGACGAATGAACTGCCTGATACCGTCGACTGTCTGGTTGTGGGCAGTGGTGCTGCGGCGATGACTGCGGCACTCGCGGCGAAGGCGGCGGGTATGCAGGTTGCCGTAGTCGAGAAGACGGACAGCTACGGTGGTACGACAGCGCTGTCTGGCGGTGTGATGTGGGTGCCCAACAACCGGTTGATTGCGACTCAGCAAGATTCCGATTCCACCGATCAGGCAATGACCTATCTGCAGGCCCTGGTGGGCAATCGCGTCTCGGCGGAAAGGTTGCGGGCGTTTGCCGATACGGCTCCGGTAATGCTCGATTTTCTCGTCGACAACGGCTACCTGGAAGTAGATACGTTCGTAGGCTTTCCCGATTACTTCGCCGAACTACCGGGTGGTAAAGGAGCCAACCGTTCGGTTGAGCCGCGCGTGTTCGATGGCGGCAGGTTGGGCCGACACTTGAATGCGTTGCGGGCACGAACGCGCCCCGCAGCGGTGGCGGGCATTGTGGGCACGATGGCGGAGCTGCGAGCGCTTGCGGAGATCCGCGCAAACCCTACCCGTTTCTTCAAGGCCTGGCACGTGGTACCGCGCAGCTGGTGGGCCCGCATAACCGGCCGGCGTCTGCTCGCCAACGGTAATGCGCTCGTTGCGTGGCTGCGTCATGCATTGCTCGAGGAACAGATTCCGGTGTTCCTCAACACCGCGTTCGAGGAACTGATCGTACGCTCCGATCGAATTGCCGGCGCACGCGTGAGTTGCGATGGCCGCGTCGTAGACGTCCACGCAGGTGCAGTCATTCTCGGGTGCGGCGGTTTCGAGCACAGCGAATCGCTCAGGCAGCAGTACCAGGGTGCCGCTGCTACCTCGGCCTACTCCTCAGGTGCTCCGGGCAACACCGGGGACGGTATCGATGCAGGTATCCGAGCCGGCGCAGCGACGGATCTGATGGACGATGCGTGGTGGGCACCCACGGTGCTGCTGGACGACGGTAAACCGCAGATCGTGATATTCGAACGCGGCAAACCCGGTTGCGTGATCGTGGACCAACAGGGAAGACGCTACGTGAACGAAGCGGCGCCGTACAACGAGGTGGTGAAAGCGATGCGCGACCAGGACCGTGCTCGCGGCGGCGCGGTGCCGTCCTATCTGATCTTCGATCAGACGTATCGCGATCGCTATCCGTTTCTGTCGATGCTCCCCGGCGTAACCCCGCAACGTTACCTGGACAGTGGTGTGCTCGTACGTGCGGACTCGCTCGACGAACTCGCAGCGTTGACGGGAATTGACGCCGCGGCACTTCGTGCGACGCTCACGCGCTTCAACGAGATGGCGCAGGAGGGCCGGGACCTGGATTTTCAACGCGGCGAGTTTGCGTTCGATCGATTCTCCGGCGACCCTTCTGTGAAACCCAATTGCTGTCTGGCACCGGTGGCATCACCCCCGTTCTACGCGGTGAAACTCTACCCGGGAGATCTTGGAACCAAAGGCGGACTCCTCACGAACGCGAACGGGCAGGTACTGCGCGCGGACGGAACGGTGATCGATGGGCTCTACGCGGCGGGTAACGCGTCTGCTTCAGTGATGGGTGAGACGTACCCGGGCGCAGGCGGTACGATTGGGCCGGCAATGACGTTCGGTTACATCGCGGGAATGCATGCAGGGGCCGCGTTGCGGTCGTGAAAGCTTGCCGGATGTTGCGGCGCTATTGGGATGCCGGCGTTCGCCCGACGGAGGCGACGACATTGTTGCGTCCCGGTGCTGGCGCTCCGCGCTCCCCTCGTTCGCGTCCTGCCCTGCGGTCAGTCCGCGGCACTCGGCAGCCCCGGCACTGACGCCCCAGCGCCGTCACCTCCGACGGTCGAATCGGATGCCACTCGAGCCGTGGTTCAACACACGCAGATCAACCAGATCGTTAGCGTATTCGATGACGTGGAGCGGACTCCTCGGTACTCGGCGGTGCAAGTGATCGCGGTTCGATCGGATTGGGTTGAGTGACCTTGGATCAATGGGGATGCCGGCGTTCGCCCGACGGAGGCGACGACATTGTTGCGTCCCGGTGCTGGCGCTCCGCGCGCCCCTCGTTCGCGTCCTGCCCTGCGGTCAGTCCGCAGCACTCGGCAGCCCCGGCACTGACGCCCCAACGCCGTCACCTCCGACGGTCGAACCGGATGCCACTCGAGCCGTGGTTCAACACACGCAGATCAACGAGGTCGTTAGCCTATTCGATGACGTGGAGCGGACTCCTCGGTATTCGGCGCGGGGTAGACAACGCTAGTGTATTGTCGCGGCTCCGGCGTGCGTCAACCGTGTCAAAGCGTGGCCGCAGCGAACCTGCAAACTGATGGTACTTCGAAACTCAGAACCCCAATCTTGCGCTTGTGTTTCGAGTTGCGCGAAGTTCCGACACATTGATCGACAGAGTGCGAGTCGAACGACATGAGGGTACGTGGTGGATCGACGCGCGGTCGGCAGAGGGAAGGGACGGCGTTGGAGCGTCAACACCGGGGCGCAACAATGTCGTCGCTTTCGTCGGCCGCTCCAATCCCTTCAAACCCACTCCGAGCCTGAGCCGTCCGCTTCGTGAGCGCAAACCGAACGCATTGTTCTCTAGAAATGTGAGTCGTGATATGAGCTTGCGGGTGGATCGACGTATGGTCGGCAGAGGGAAGGGAAGGGAGGCGTTGGAGCGTCAGCACCGGAATGGAACAGCGTCGTCGCGTTCGTCGGCCGCTCCAATCCCTTCCAACCCACTCCGAGCCTGGGCCGTCCGCTTCGTGCGCGAAAACCGAACGCATTGTTCTCTAGAAATGCGAGTTGTGATATGAGCCTGCGGGTGGATCGACGCGTGGTCGGCAGAGGGAAGGGACGGCGTTGGGGCGTCATTGCCGGGGCTGCCGAGTGCTGCGGACTGACCGCAGGGCAGGGCGCGAACGAGGGGAGCGCGGAGCGCCAGCACCGGGACGCAACAATGTCGTGCCTTCCCTCTGCCGACCTTCGCCTGATCACCCGATCACCTAATCGCCGATCGTCTATGATAAAGAACCAGCATCAGCGAGTGCCTGTAGAGGTGTAGATGGCAACGTCGGAAACGGGAACGAACGAAACGGTTGAACGTACTGGACCGCTTGCGGGCCTTACGATCATCGATTGCACCATGGCACTCGCGGGGCCGTTCGGCACCGCGCTGCTCGCTGATCTCGGCGCGGACGTGATCAAAGTCGAACCACCCGCCGGAGACGGGGCGCGTAGCACGCCGCCGACGCCGCCGGATTATGCCAACCCGAACGCAGAGACCGCCGCGGGCGTCGACTACGGCGGTCAATTTGCGTCGATCAACCGGAACAAGCGCGGCATTGTGCTGGACCTGAAGACTGATCGGGACAAGGCGCGTTTGCTGGGGCTGTGCGAGCGCGCCGATGCGATTGTGGAGAACATGCGCAGCGGAGTGATGGATCGTCTGGGCGTCGGCTACGAGGTTATCCGCGAGCGTAACCCGGCGATTGTGTATGGGGCCATTCGGGGGTTTGGCGACCCGCGCACCGGCACGAGTCCGTATGCGGATTGGCCAGCGTATGACATCGTCGCGCAGGCGATGAGCGGGTTTGCGCACATCACGGGACCGGACGACGGCGCGAGCGGTTATCCGGCGGGTGTCAGCGTGGGAGACATCTATCCGGGAACGCTGATGGCGCTCGGCATCGTCAGCGCGGTGTTGCATGCGCGCGAGACTGGCGTGGGCCAGTTTCTGGATGTTGCGATGTACGATGCGATGCTCGCGCTGAATGAAACGGCTATCGCCAACTTCGGCTTCGGTGGACGCTCACTCGGACCCCGGGGTCAACATCATCCCAATCTGATGCCGTTCGGTATCTTTCCTGCGAGCGACGGTGGGTTGGCCATTGCGTGCCCTGGGAACAATCACTGGCACAGACTCTGCAACGCGATGGGTCGGCCGGACATGATTGACGATGCGCGCTGTTCAAACACCTACGTACGCGCGCGTAACCAGGTGTTTGTGGAGGCGCAGATCAGCGCGTGGACCACCGCGCATACGCGTGCTGAACTGATGGCTAAGTTGGGTGGGCAAATTCCTTGCGGTCCGGTCAATACGGCGGAAGACATATTTGCCGACCCTCACGTGGCCGCACGCGAGATGATCACGCGGTTTGCGCTGCCGGGAGAGAATCCTGAAGTTGCAATCTCGGGTACGGCGATAAAGTTTACGAACACCAAGGCGGGCTTTTACCGGCGGCCGCCGAAGCTCGGCGAGCACACCAACGAGGTGCTCGCCGAATTTGGACTAGGGCAGCGGCCCGATGCTTAGTCTGCGGCGCGCTGCTGTTGCTTGTTCAGCGCTCCATCAGAAGCGATAGCTGACGCTTGCGCCTATCACGCGCGGATGCGGACGCAATCGGATACCGCTAGCGCCAAAGTTTTCCTGGGTTCCGGTGTAATACTCCTCGTCCGTTAGATTTTCTACGAATGCGGTCAACGACCACGTGTCGAGGTCCCAGCCGGCGCGAATATTGATCAGGTCGTAGTCCGGGCTGTGGTAGGGAAACTCACCGACGATTGCGCGAACCAGGCCCTGGTTGGGTGACGGGCCGCGGGTCTGCTCGTTGGTGAGTCCCTCTACGTCGGAATACTGACCGTCGCGCGCGATGTACTCGGCGCGAACCCATACTTCGCCATCGCTAACGGGCCAGGCATACTCGGCCCACAGGTTGACCGTATATTCGGGCGCTTTCGGCAGGCGCTCGCCCTTCAACTCAACCACGAAACCGCCGGTGATCTCCGCGGTGGAATCGCTGGTAATTTCTGTGTCCAACAGCCCGATCGTTGCGCCAACGCTGAACTGGTCCGTTAGCAGCGCGACCCATTCAACCTCGATTCCCAGCGCTTCGGCGTCGTCGACGTTTACGGTCTGCTCGAAGTTGGACGAGAGGTCTCCGGGTGTCAGGAAGCGAAAGGCTTCGAGTTGCAGGTCGCTCCAATCGAGGTAGAACACCGCCGCGTTGAGTCGCATGCGGCGATCGTAGAACTCGCTCTTGAAACCCACCTCGTAGTTCCACAGGGTCTCTTCGTCGAATGGAACGATGAAGGGATCGCTGTTGGGCGTGTTGGTGTTGTTGCCCACGCTACTACCGCCTGCCTTATATCCTTTCGATATCGTTGCGTACACGTTGGTGGTTTCGTGCAGCCGATAGCGGATGCCGAACCGGGGTGCGAAGTCGTCGAAGGATTCTTTCGCAGACGCTGGTGGGCGGGCGAAATTTCCGAAGCTGCCGAAGAATCCGGCCGTGGGCGGAGGCGACGGTGGATCGACCGGCGCAATGCCGAACGCGACCACTTCGTTGGTCACGTCGTCGCTGGTGTACCGCGCACCTACGATTACGTCGAGTGCGTCGCTCGGACTCCAGGTCAGATCGCCGAATACTGCGAGCGACTCGACCTCGAAATTCTTGCTGTTTCGCGCCAGTCCCAGCCCTGGAGGGAACGGCGGCAGAAAACCGATACCGTTGATTGTGGCTGTGGGGTCGGACGATACCGCCACATTGTTCTGTTGTTCCTGATCGTCCTCCGCGTAGAGAATTCCCGCCACCCAGCTTACGTTCTCGTTCACGCCTTCCAGCCGGAACTCGGTGCTCCACGACTGGCCTTCGTAGAGGTTGTCTCGCGAGAGTACATCCACGCCACCGATCAGATCGTTGTCGAACAGGCGTTCCTGTTCGGCATCTACCAAACCGGTCACCCACTTCAGCGTGAGCCGGTCGTTGATCGCATGGGTGAGTTTCACGACCAATACGTTGCTTTCCAGCTCATTGTGTTCGTCCAGGTCGTGCGACAGCTCGTTGCGGTTGTCGGGCCAGAAACCCGTACCGGGATCGATCGCGCTGGTGATGCCCAGCGTGTCTACGGTGTCCAGATCGAGTACGCCGGACGGAACGTTCTCGTCGGTGCCCTGTTCTTCGTCGGAGTAGATCCAGGTTACATCCAGTGTCGTTGCGTCGCTTAGATCCCAGCGGGCGCGTAGGCGTGCCATCATGTATTCATGGCCGCTGTCGTTCTCGCCGCTTGGATTGATGTTCTCCACCAGCCCGGAGCTGTCTTCGTACAACAGTGTTCCCCGTACGGCGAAGGTGTCTGACACGGGCAGGTTCAGGGTACCCGCAATATTGAACATCTCTCCGGCATTGTCGTACCCCTCGCCGCCAATCCGGATACTGCCTTCTACCTCGTCCGTTGGTGCGCGCGTCGTAAGGTTGAGGGCGCCGCCGAGGGAGTTGCGGCCGAATAGCGTTCCCTGAGGTCCACGGAGCACTTCGACCCGTTCCATATCCGGCAGGAAGGGATTCGCAACCTGGTTCGGAACGGATGCGACGCTGAATTCATCAAGGTAGATGCCTATCGAGTTGATGAACGCGTTCTCGCCCGACACCAGGTTGTTTACGCCGCGTACCGCAACGCCAAGTCCGCGGCTGCCGGATTGCCCGTCCTCAGTGAAACTCACGTTCGGAGTGCGGGCGAGGTAGTCGACGGCACCGGTAATATTCGATTTTTCGAGCTCTGCGCCGGTGAATGCTGTTACTGCAATTGGAACGTCCTGAACGTTCTGCGCGCGTCGCTGTGCGGTTACGACGATCTCTTCGAGCACCGCGTCCTGCGCGAGTACGCTGGCGGGTGCGGCGGTTACGATCATCGCGCCAACGACGCATGCGTAAATGGTGTATCTCATGAAAGGTCCCCTTGCTCAGTGTCGGTGGTTCGCTGCTGGTGGCGAATAGCGTGCCATTGATGCCGTAGACCCTCGAAGGATCGGATGACTCCATTTGCACGCGTCATGCGCCCGAACCACCTTTCCAATAGTTTATGCCTGAACTAATTTGTCATGCAATCCGTCTTGTAGGGCGATGCGATCCAAACCGCGAGGAGAGCTGCGATAATCACGAACGTTGAAGATCCGCGAGGTACGCATCCCGCTCTTTCCAAGTAAGACCACGCAGATGGTTACTCACTTGTTCGGCCTGAGTGCCAACCACCTGCATGAAATCCGGTCGCGGCGTTTCGATGATCGACTGCAGAGCCAAGGCGAGATGGCGCGGATCGCCCTCAGTGCGACGCGGATCGTTACCCGTGCCTCCAGCCCTTGAATGCTGCGCGTGCAGGCGCGCGTTCAGCGCCCGGTAAGGTGAATGGACGTCCTGCGGCACCGAATCTGCGAGTTTACCGGCCAACGGCGTTGCGTAGGCACCAAAAATTACGCAGCAGACGTCGATGCCGAACGGGGCGACTTCGAATCTCAGGCTTTCGCTTGCCCGCATCAGCGCGGCCTTGCTTGCGGCGTAGGCACCGTCGCCGGCGAGGCCGGCCAGTGCCGACAGTGAACTTACATTCAGAATGGTTCCGGACCCTCTCTCTCGCATTGTCGGCAACACGGCCCGAACGAGCTGTATCGGCGCGAGGAGGTTAACCTGCATCAGACGCAACAGTGCGGCGTTGGAGGTTTCTTCGATGCTGCCAGCAACCGCGTCTCCGGCGTTGTTGATCAACACGTCGACAGGCGGACCATCACTGATCCAGCCGGTAGGGTCGGGGTTGGAGAGATCGCCCCGTACACTCCGCAGGTGCCGCGCATGGGCGGCGAATTGCTGACGTAACAGCGTTTCGGACTGCTTGGTGCGGGCCAGCGCGGTCACGTCGTAGCCCGCCTGCAGCAGCACTCCCGTCGTCGCGTTGCCGATTCCCGATCCCGCACCGGTAATGAACGCGTGCCTGCGCATCGTCGTGCCTTGCTCGGTTGTTCGAGTTTAAAAAATTGGTTTATATTTAAACATATTGGTTGTCACGTCCGACGGAGTTTTCATGGCGCAGATGAGCGGCGGCGCCGCCATCGTACAGTCTCTGCTCGCAAACGGCGTGGACACGGTCTTCGGGCTGCCTGGGGGACAGCTCTACCACCTCTACGATGCGCTGCGCGAAGCGTCGTCCGATCTTCGCGTCGTCACCGCACGGCATGAACAGGGTGCAGCCTATATGGCGTTCGGCTATGCCGCGTCCACCGGCCGCGTCGGCGTGTTCACGGTGGTTCCGGGGCCAGGGATTCTGAATGCCAGCGCCGCGTTGCTCACGGCGTACGGCTGCAATGAGAAAGTGTTGTGCGTAAGCGGCCAGATACCGTCGGTAGGCCTTGGAGTGGGCGCGGGGTATCTCCACGAGTTGCCGGGTCAGCTGGAAATGATCCGGCATGTTACGAAACATGCCGAGCGTATCGATGCGCCGGAAGCGGCGCCGCAGGCGGTCAATCGTGCGTTCGAAGCGTTGCACTGCGGCCGCCCCCGTCCCGTTGAGATCGAGATGTGCATGGATGTGATGGAAGAGGTGGCTGACGTGGGTGATCCGACGTCGGCATCGATTCCGCAGGATGCATTAGCTGATCCTGACGCGATTGGACGTGCTGCCGACGTGTTGGCGCGTGCGCAGCAACCGCTGATCGTCGTTGGCGGTGGTGCGCGGGACGCCGGAGATGCGCTGCTCGCAATCGCTGAACGCCTGCAGGCGCCGGTGGGTGCGTTTCGCCAGGGTCGGGGAATCGTGTCCGACCGTCATTATCTGAGTCTGACGTATCCCGGTATCCACCGACTCTGGAAACACGCAGATGCGGTGCTTGCAGTCGGCACGCGGTTGAAATATCCGCTGATGTACTGGGGACACCGGGATCTGCCGATCGTGCGTGTGGACATCGATCCGGAGGAGGTAACCCGACTGCATACGCCGGAGGTGGGCATCGTCGGCGATGCAGCCTGTGTGCTCGGACAGCTTGCGAATGCGTTGGAGTCGCGCGGCGGGAGGCGGCCGTCGCGTCGCGCGGAGCTCGAGGGTCTCAAGGGCGACATGGCGGAAGCGTTCGCTCGGATACAGCCGCAAGTAGACTTCCTGAACGTCATCCGCGACGAGCTGCCGGATGATGGCATTTTCGTCGACGAGATAACCCAGACGGGTTTCGCGTCCTGGTACGCGTTTCCGGTCTACCGGCCTCGGCAGCTGATATCGAGCGGGTACCAGGGGAACCTGGGTTATGGCTATGCGACCGCCGTTGGCGTGAAGGTAGCGAATCCGAATCGGAAGGTTGTTCAGATTACCGGCGACGGCGGCTTTCTGTACAACGCGCAAGAGATGTCCACCGCGGTCGCGCAGCGGCTCGATCTCGTGACGATACTCTTCGCCGATGGCCGTTTTGGCAACGTGCACCGCGATCAAAGGCGTCACTTCGGAGACAACGGAAACTTCGCAGATAATTTGACGAATCCGGATTTTGAAGCGCTGGCGGCGAGCTATGGGGTCGCTCCGTACGCGGCGCATGATGCAGAGTCGTTGCGCGTCGTGTTACGCGAGGCATTGCAGGCGTCGGGGCCCAGTCTGATTGTGGTGCGGGTCGGCGAAATGGCGAGTCCGTGGGAGTTCATCGCGCTGGGGCAGGTACGGCCTTGACTGCGCCGGAACTCGCCCCGGGACTCGTGTCCGTTAAACCGTACGTACAGGGAAAGAGCGCTTTGGCATCTCAGGAAAATCCAATCAAACTTTCGAGTAACGAGTCGGCGCTTGGACCGAGCCCGTCAGCGCTATCCGCGTTCGAATCGGTCGCAAAAACGGTACACCGTTATCCCGATGGCACGCAGAGTGCGCTGCGTTCTGCAATCGCCGAGGTGTATTGCGTGCCGGACCAGAACATTGTCTGCGGCAACGGTTCGGAGGAGCTGATCTCGCTCGCGTTACGTTGTTTCGTGCGAGCGGGCGACGAGGTTGTATTGACACGCAATCACTTCGTAATGTGCCCGATCTACGCGGCCGCTCAGGACGCGAACGTCGTGTACGCGCCAGAGCGCGACAAAGTCGTTAACGTGGACCGAATTCTTGAAGTGATCTCGCCGCGCACACGCGCGGTGATCGTCGCCAATCCGAACAACCCGACAGGGACATACGTGCCCGCCCGAGAGATTGACCGATTGGTGGGTTCTGTACCGCCCGAGGTGCTCGTGATTCTCGACGGCGCGTACGCAGAGTATGTGGTTGCCAAGGACTTCGACGACGGCGTCGCTCATGCACTGTCCCGGCCAAACGTAATGGTCACCCATACGTTTTCGAAGATATACGGGCTCGCGGGACTCAGAGTCGGTTGGGCCGTTGCTGGTGCCCCGATCCTTGATGCGATCAACCGTCTGCGAACGCCGTTCAACGTCAGTTCGGCGGCGCAGGCCGCGGCCGCGGCAGCCGTATCGGACCAGGCGTTCGTTGCGCGCGCACGCGAACACAACCGTCGTGCGCTTGACGAACTGATTCCTGCGATTCGGTCGTTGGGTTTTGCAGTAACCGACAGCGTCGCGAACTTTTACCTGGTCGATGTTTCGACAATCGATGGCGCGGACACCACGTCCGTTGCCGCGGCACTCGAGGACGGAGGTGTGATTCCCCGACCGGCTGGGCCCGATGGGTTGCTGCGCATCACGGTGGGAACGGACGAAGAAAACGCACGCGTTCTGAAGCTGTTGCGCAACTATCGGAAGCGATTGCCATGAGCGATAACCTGTTTCGATCTATGGCGCTCGACGAGGATGGGTTGAGCGTACCGGTGCAAGCCTGGTTCTCGCTTGTAAGCGGTTTCACCGTGGTTGAACGGGATCTGCGCACCATGCTTATGGAATCGTTCGATCTGAGCGTGCCGCGGTTCGACGTGCTTACCGCACTTGCGCATGCGCGCTCGGGAGT
Source organism: Candidatus Azotimanducaceae bacterium (assembly GCA_965216695.1). Taxonomy (GTDB): domain Bacteria; phylum Pseudomonadota; class Gammaproteobacteria; order Pseudomonadales; family Azotimanducaceae. The sequence continues at coordinate 4,247,559 of OZ244212.1, forward strand.
GAGCATGAGCGAACTGGCTGCGCTGCTCGTGGTCAGCAAGGGCAACGTCACAGGGGTCGTGCGGCGCCTCGAATCCGATGGCTATGTCGTGCGCGGAACGGCTCGCAACGATCGGCGCGTACAACGGGTACGGCTTACCCCTGCGGGGCGGCGTCTCTGGCAGCGTGCGTTCAAAGCGTACCAGCGCGTTGTTGCAGAGAAGCTCGACGCAATGACGGAGCGGCAGTTGGGTGTACTGATACGGCAGTTGGCCGGCATTACGTCGCAGGGCACAGAGTGATCGGCCCTGAAAACCATTTCGCACTGATAGCGGTGCTCGCTGGGCTTGCGTGCTTTGGTTTCTGGATCGATACCACGTCGGTGGGCAGAAAACTCTCAGGTGTGGTCTGGGTGATTACGCTCGGCATTTTACTCGCGAATGTTGGGGTTGTTCCGCTCGATGCGCCGCTGTACGGTTTCGTCGGGGGCACGCTCATGCCCCTCGCCATTCCAATGCTGCTGCTGAAAGCGGATCTTCGGCGGATCATCTCCGGCAGTGGTCGAGTGCTGATTGCGTTTGCTGTGGCGACGGCGGCGACCGTTCTGGGCGCGGTGTTAGGTTACTGGTTGTTTGATCTCGGGGACATGGGTGCCAGAGTCGCGGGAACCTATGCGGCCGGCTGGATTGGGGGTGCCGTAAATTTCGTGGCGGTGTCGGAAATGCTCGGGATGCAGCCGGAAGAGTTCAGTGTTGCGATCAGCGCGAGCAGCCCCGTAAGTGTGATCGCTCTGATCTGTCTCGTAGGCATGCCTTCGCTCGGATGGCTCTCGCGCCACCTCCCGTCCCGGTACGGTACCGATGACGTAACAGATGGCGACATTCGCGTGGAACTCGACGCAATGCCGCTGATTCATACGGTCGCCGTGTTCGCGATCAGTGCATCCATCTGTGCGGTTGCGTCGATCATTGCGGCGTACTTCGCGATTCCCCATTTTCATCTGCTTTTCGTAACACTGTTGTCGCTTGTGGTTGCAAACGTTGCACCGCAGCCCATGAGTCGTATGCGTGGCGACTTCACACTCGGAATGCTGATCATGTTCGTGTTTTTCGCGATGATCGGGTGCAGTACGAACGCTACCGCGTTTCTCGGGCACGCGCTCGTGCTGTTCTTCTACGGCTTGTCGATCATCGCGGTGCATCTGGTTGTGGTAACGCTGGTGGGTCGTTTATTGAAACTCGACCTTGCTGAGATCGTTATCGCATCGGCTGCTGCGATGGTGGGTCCGGCACCGGCCGCTGCGATCGCGTCAGCGCAGCGCTGGGGCACGCTCGTTACGCCTGCGCTGATGTGCGGCATTCTCGGCTACGCGGTCGCAAATTTCATCGGCCTGGCTCTGGGCACCGTGTTGGGGGCACAACCGTGAGTGAACATCGGACCTACGACGTTGTAGTCGCTGGCGGCGGCGTAAACGGCCTGGCTTGCGCCAGCATACTTGCGCTGGAGGGGCTCGAAGTCTGCGTCGTTGAACGCAATCCATGGGTAGGCGGCGGCGCCGTCACGCGCGAAGTAACCGAGCCGGGATTCCGCCACGACATGTTCGGTTCATCGCATGTGTGGATACACATCAACCAGGACTTCAAACGGTCTCTGGAACCGGAGCTTGCAAAGCACGGCCTGGAATACCTGTACCAGACCGATCACATTACCGGTCACCCGGATCGCACCGGCGGGCCGGGCATTGTGATCTATAAGAGTATCGACAAGACGTGCGACAGCATCGCGCGCTATTCCGAGAAGGACGCCCGGCGTTATCGTGCGATCTATGACGACTTCCACCTGATACGCGACGGGGTTGTTAAAAACTTCTTCTCGCCGCCGCAACCGCCCTCGACGATGGCCCGCGCAATGGAAACCTCGCACGAGGGGCTCGCGCGCCTTCAGGAGTTCTCACTGTCGGCACGGGCGTGGGTGGATTACAACTTCGAAAACGATTTCGTTAAATCGGTAATGCTGAATTGGGCGCTGGCACCTCAGATTCTTCCGGATCAGGAGGGGGCGGGTCAGTCGTTCTACGTAATGATTCCGTCCATTCACGATTTTGGTCAGGCAATCCCGCGCGGCGGTAGCCAGATGCTGCCTGAATCGATGCGGCGCTTTCTTCAAGCCAACGGCAATGATGTGCGTTTGGGCGTTCCGGTTGAACGGATCGTCGTTGAAAATGGACGCGCGGCGGGATTGGAACTGGCCGATGGCGCACGGCTGAGCGCGCGCCGCGCCGTGGTGTCGGCGCTCGAACCCAGGCAGACATTTCGTCGATTGATTGCGCCGGGACAGCTGGAAGACGCGTTTCTCGACAAGGTCGACCGGTACTCCTTCGGCAGAGTAACCATCTGCCGAGTGCATCTCGCACTGACGCAACCACCGCGTTTCGAAAACGGCGAGGACATGAGCCTGTGCGCGTTCCACAGAATCGTTGACTCTACCGAACAGCTGATACGGTTTTATGGCGAGATCGCGATGGGTGTGCCGCCGACCGATCCGTTTCTGTGGAGCGCCTGCTGGACGCTCGTCGACCCGTCGCGGGCACCCGAAGGGAAGCACACACTGATCTTCGATACGTTCGTTCCCAACTGGCTCGCGGATGGACGTGCCTGGGAGGACATCGGCACGGATTACGCCCGGAACGTGCTGCTGCCGAAGCTCAGACAGTACGTCCCGAACATCAGTGACGAAACCATTCTGGGGATGTATGTCGAAACCAAAGAAAGTCTGGAAGCCGCCAATCCGTCATTCGTCGACGGCACGACGAACGGCGGAGAGCGAATCGCTGCGCAGCTCGGTTACTTTCGCCCATTTCCCGGGTTTGCCCACTATCGCGCGCCGATTCGCGATCTCTACATGACGGGGCCGCATTGCCACCCCGGCGGCGGTATCTCGGCAATGGGAACGATTACAGCTCGCGTGATGCTCGACGACATGGGCATCCGCGCGGCGGAATTTTAGCAGGAGAATATTCATGAGCGACGTATTTCAGCGCATCGAGAAGTACACGGCCCTCGTTATGCAGCCGCATGTGCAGGTAGCGAACGACCGCGAAGGTATCCAGCGCAATCTGGACCGGGCGCTAAACCTGATCGACTATGGCGTCGGCTATTTCTGGGAGCTGCCCACGCGGCTCGTTGTGTTTCCCGAATACTTTCTGCAGGGCGTCACAACGCCTGGCAAGGGAGAACACGGCATCGACGACTTCATGAAGAAGGCAATCACGCTCGATGGCCCCGAGATGCAGGCGCTGGGCGACAAGGCCAGGGAATACAACCTCTACATCGCGGGTGGAGGGGTCATTGAGCAGGTACCCGAGTTCCCCGATCGCTGGTTCAATACCGCTTTCATCATCGGACCGGACGGTAAGGTAGCACTGCGATACCACAAGTGGCACATCCCGGCGTCGATCGGATTGGGCACCAGCCCCCACGATATTCTGGATGAGTACACACAGGTCTTCGGCAGCGATATCGAAACGCTGTTTCCGGTGATCGACACTGAGATCGGCAGACTGGGCACCATGACCTGTCACGACGGCTGTACTCCGGAGGTTTCCCGCGCGTTGGGCTATAACGGCTGCGAAATCATCTGTCATCCGGTGGCGCTGCAGGAGGTGGAGGGTGTCTCGGAACCCTGGGATTTCTGGATGTTCACGCGGCGCACGCGCGCGCACGACAACATGTGCTATCTGTTGGGATCCAATTGGGGCACGGTGGAATACGATTACTATCCGCGCGCATTCTGTTCCGGCAACTCGTTTGCGATCGACTACACGGGCATGGTTTTACGCCACATGCCCTACCCGGAAGAGCAGGTTCTGGCCGTAACCATCGACATAGAGTCGCTACGGGAACATCGCTCTCGATGCAATCACAACACCTGGGTGGATCTGCGAACGGAAGGGTTCCGCCAGATCTATGAGAAACCGATCTATCCGCCCAACCAGTTCCCGTCGGGTCGACCCCCGAAGAACCTGGCCGACAAGATGGGGCCGGTACGTGATGTGTTTCAGACGCTGTACGGGCGCGGCCAGTTCACGCCGCCCAGCGGCAGGACGGTGGACGAGATGGCGGGCATCCATGCGGAGCGGGTTGCGCGGGCGCAGGCGATCGGCACGTTGCGCAAGGATTGAGGGCGTGAAAGTCGTAAGCCCGTTGGCCAATCTCGATGTGTTCGTCGGCGATGTCCGGGCGCACGATGGTGTGCTCGTGATCGACAGCGACCCGGAAAGTTCGATGCCGTGTGAAGTGACGGTGTCCACGGACGATGCGCGACGTTTTCTTGGTGCGTTGTTCAGAGATCGGCGGGCGCTGTGGTGGGTTGTGTGTGCACCGTTTCGGATGCTCGGGCCCCGCCGGTCGCACGCTTCTGGCGATTCATCGGCGCAAACGGGCCGCGCGGTGCTGAACGATCCGATCAACCGTCCCTGGTAGCCGCACGCCCAGATCTGGCGGTACTCGATCGGCGGGGCCTGTTGGCATTGTCGTTAGTGGGCGCCCAGATCTTGGCTGGTCCACAGACCCAGCGCTGGATTGCGGATAAAGTAGAACCGGCCTGCGTCGGGCGTGTCGTTCCAGCCGTCAACGAGGCGGTCAACCGGGTACTTTTCAGGGGCCGCGATCCAATCTGCGTGTGCGTAACCCACGCCTTCTACCTCAGCCCGGGAGAGACCTCCGGCAGCGTAGGTCACGGAGAAGCGCCCTTCTGAGCTGCCATGAATCAGATGGGCGGCCGCGGCCAGGTTGTCGTTCAGATCCGGGTCCGCTCGCAGCGCAGCCATGATCTCCGGAGTCGTTCGGTATCCGTACCGGCGGATCAGCGTGTCGATGGTTGGATCTTCGCCGAACTGCCGTACGCCTGGGGCAAGCACGATCAGCTCACCACCGTCTGCAATCGCCATGCGCGTCCGATAGATGGCCTTGTTGCCGAGCCATGTGCTTTGAAACTCATTGGGGTCAAGATAGACGACGAACTTCCGTACGGGTTCAGGCAACCGGGTGACGTTCACCGCGCGCGACAGCGCGGCGGCCTGCTCGAAGCAGGCCGTATCGTCTCCGATGAACAATCCGCGAATCGCTGTCGTTCCGTTGGCCACAGCTTCGACCACGGTTAACACGTAGACAATGGGCAATCTGGTGCAGAAAAGCTGATCCGCGCGATTGAGTATTCGACGCAGCGGCGTATCTGCCACACCCATCATGCGTTCCATGCCATAGGCGGCGCCTATGAAATGGCTCTCGTCGATGCTCCGTTTGCCGCCGGTACCAATGAAGATGTTTTTGTTGAAGTTGGCCATACCCATGACCTCGTGCGGAACGACCTGACCAATCGACAGCACCAGGTCGTGGCCGCCTTCCCATATCCGGCGATTCATCTGCGCGGGCCATGACCGATCCCAAATTCCGCCGGTGGCGTCGGCAACGAAGTCCGCTGGGACCTCGCCGATAGTAACGACGTCTGTGCGCCACCGGTGTTCCCGAAAGAGATCGGCAGGCACGGTAGGAAACATGCGCGCGATTTGCTCATCGGTCATCGGCGCATGGGTTCCCAGGGCGGGCAGTACGGCGTCCACCCTCGATCCGAAAAAGTCGTGGGCTTGGCAGGTCAGACGCCCAGCGCCACTGTGCACGCGGCTGTAGTCGGGTGGTACGACGAGCACGCGCCGCTTCGGGCCGAGCGCGTCCAGAGCCTGCGTCAGCGCAGCGTTCAGGTCCGCGTCGCCGAAGTCGGCGTCGGGCGATCCGCTGGCGAAGAAGACGGTCATCGCTTGGTTAGTTTGTCGACCAGGCTAGCCACGATCGACGGCGGGTCGGCGGATACATCAATGACCCATCCGCTCGGATCCGGTTCGAGTATGTCGAACTGGCTCTGCAGCAGGACCGGATTCATGAATGCGTGCTCCCGTTCGCGCAAACGCCGCTCGACAAGGTTGAACGTGCCGGCGAGCTGAACGAATCGGATGTCAACGCCTGGAACGCTGAGCGCCTGGCGGTAGCGTCGTTTCAGCGCGGAGCAGGCGAGCACGGCGCCCGTCGACGTGCTGGCTTTCTCGCAAACCAATTTAGCCAGCGTCGCGAGCCAGGGTTCGCGGTCGGCATCGCTCAACGGAATGCCGGATCGCAGCTTCTCGACGTTCGATTCCGGGTGAAAATCGTCGGCATCGTAGAACGGGCAACCCAGCGCGCGCGCGAGCCGTCGTCCAATGGTTGTTTTGCCGCAACCGCTTACGCCCCAGAGGACGATAATCAAAGGTGACGCTCGTTGTCGGCCATGGACGCACTCTAACTGATCTGGGTAGGGTGAACGAGGCGCGTGCACGGATGTCAATTCACAACCTATTCAATCTGTGGACAGTCGACCAATGCCGGGAATGAAGCGGCCCGTATGCGCACCGAACGCGCGGAACGCCTCTCCGTGGATACGCGCGAGATACGGTTCTTCAACGTATCGTACCTGCAGCTCGATGCCCACGAGCGTGAGTGCCAGACCCGTAAGGGTCCACAGGCTGGGGACGGTTGCTAACATGCCAATGAACGAGATCAGAATGAACGTGAAGATGGGGTTGCGCACTCGGCGGTATAGGCCGCGGGTTACCAGGGCAGTTCGCTCGCGATTGTCTACGCCGATCCGCCAGGACGGGCCCATCTGCCACTGCGCAATCGCGGCACCTGCGATACCGGATAGTCCGAGTGCTGTGCCGATCCAATGAATCGCTGTATTCAGAGGCCAGATCCCCGCGCCGGGCCAGGCCGCCAACGTCGCGACGGGCGCGATGAGGGTTGCGAGCAGGCCGCACATCGCCATTGCGCCCGCGATCGTCGGCAGTGGACCGCGATGCGTCCGGACACCGTTCCAACCGAGCGAGCCGGTGCGATACCACTGCGCTGTGGATCTCAGGACGACGAGAATGAGCAACCAGAGTGCTGAAAGTGTGACTCCGATCCATGGCATGTTGGTGCACCTTTGAAACTAAAGGGTTGACTGGGACCAACTAATATTTAAACATATGAAAATATATTCATACAACCTAGCGTGTATGCGGAGCGATCGCGTAGCGCCGTGACCGTTGACGTGCAACTAATCACCTGCAACCGGGAAGTCGAATGAACTGTTGCGATGCACAGGCCTCGAGAGACCAATTGTTGGACGAACGATTCCGGCGCGTGCTCATCATCGCGCTCGTCGTCAATGCTGCGATGTTCGTGGTGGAAACGTTCGCAAGCCGCGTCGGGGACTCGATGTCGTTGCAGGCCGACGCGCTGGATTTCTTTAGCGACGCGGCAAACTACGCAATCAGTCTGTTCGTGCTCGCCCGGTCGCTGCAGGCGCGTGCCCGCGCGTCGATGATCAAGGGTCTGTCCATGGCGGTCTTCGGCGTTTGGGTGATTGCCAGCGCGTTGTATCGTGTGTTTGAGGGAAGTTCACCGGAACCGGTTACGATGAGTGCAATTGCAGTGCTCGCGCTTGCGGCAAATCTGGGGGTTGCGGCGCTGCTGTTCCGGCATCGGGGCGGCGACAGTAACCGCGAGTCGGTGTGGTTGTGCAGCCGCAACGATGCGATCGGAAACGTTGCGGTGGTGTTCGCGGCGGGTGGCGTATACGTAACGCAGGCGCATTGGCCGGACCTTGTCGTTGCGTTTGTCATTGCAGGACTGTTTCTCGTGTCCGCGTTGCGCGTGGTTCGCCTGGCACGCGAGGAACTCCGGTCAGGTAACCCCTCGTCGTTTGCGCGATCGGAGATTGGCACCGCATCGTAAGAACCCTCACCGCCGGGCGCGGTACACTTATCCCCAACTTCACTTGCCAGAAAACTCGCGCACGAGAAGGAGTCCGTTATGGATCTAGACGGAAAAGTCGCCGTCGTTACGGGCGCCGGTAACGGGATCGGTCGAGCCGTCGCATTGGCGCTGGCCGATGCCGGCGCCGATGTCGCGCTGGTAGACATCGAGGCGGAAGCTGCGGCCGACGTTGCGAGTATGGTGCGCGCGCGGGGGGGCCGCAGCGCATCGTACGTGGGCGACGTTCGGGATCCGGAGGCAGTGTCGTCGCTTGCGAGCGAGGTGTGGTCGCGGTTCGGGGCGGTGAACGTGCTCGTCAACAACGCGGGCGTAATCGCCGCGACTGGTCCGGTCTGGGAGACCCAGCCGCGCGATGTCGAATGGGTTCTTGGCGTAAACGTTGAGGGAATTTTCAATGGGTTACGTGCGTTTGTTCCCAGGATGATTGACAGTGGTGAGGACGCCTGGATCGTTAACACGGGGTCGGAGCATTCGCTGGGGTTGCCGCACGCTGGCGCGGGCGTCTACAACGCGTCCAAGCATGCGGTGCTGGGTTTGTCGGAGACGCTGCGGGCGGAACTGCCGGATCACATCGGCGTGAGTGTGCTGTGTCCAGGTATTGTCGAATCGACGCTTTGGCGCGCAACGGAACGGCGCCCGGATGCACTCGGTGGTGCGGTCGGCGCGGACGCGCGGGGTGCGGAAGCCATGGCGCAGGGTCTAGCCGCAGAAGCGGTTGCCGAGCGTGTCGTGGAAGCCATTCGCGCCGAGTATTTCTACGTGCTGACCCACCCGCACGTTGTTGATTACGCGGAACGTCGATGGCAGGAGATCGAAGCAGCGTTCGCGCGCCAGGCGCCGCGTTACGACGGCGACAGTGCGTATGACGTGAACGCGATCATCGAGCGGCTGGCCGGGCGGCGGGACTGACCGCAGCGGTAATGTTCAGCCGTCGTGATACGGTTCGTGAAACGATTCGCCTTCGATCTCGCGGGCCAGCGCGGCGACGACCTCGGCTGCAGTGCATGAGGCGCCCGCTTCCGCGGACAGCGTCTCGAACGGTTGATCGCCTATCTCTCTCACCTGCGCCCGCAATGCGGGCTGGTTCCTTAGCCGGCGCAGGAAGCGGGCGCCGTTTTCGATGCTCATGGTTTCCCCCGGTTTCGCTGGAAAGGGTATGCTTCATCGTAGACGAAGCGCCGCCGATCGAACAGTCCGTTCCGGTGGATGCGGCGGTGACGACAGAACACGAAGACATAAGATGAAACAGGGGAGCAAAAAGTATGAGTATCATTCGACATCCGATCTGGCAGTACGCGTACTTCGTCAAAGACATTGATGATGCTTGCCGAAAGTGGAATCAGATGGTGGGCGCAGGCCCGTTTCATGTTGTGCGTAACCACGTAGCGGAAACGTTTCGCTACCTCGGTGAACCGGTCGAAGCGGATGTGTCGTACGCGTTCGGGCAGGCCGGTCCTGCGCACATTCAGTTCATTGCACAACATGACGATACGCCATCCATTTACAGGGATATGTACAAGCCGGGCGAGCACGGGTTTCACCACATCGGGTTGCTCGTGAGCGACGTCAGCGGCGAGATCCAGCGATTCAACGAGGCCGGTTACGAGACCGCATGCACGCTGTGGGGCGGTGACTATGTCGCCTACATGGACTGCCGGAAGGATATGGGCTGCTACGTCGAACTGCACGGCGACGCGCCGATCATCCGCGATCTGTTTGAAGGCTGGAAGCAGGATCACGAAAGCTGGGACGGTGTTACGGACCTGATCCGCGAGGCACGCTGAAGCGAACGCTTCACGGCGGGTCGCATCCCTGTGCCGCGTGCGGGCGATCAGGCGTCTTGCGAACGTCCGTCGGCGCAGGGGTCGCTATCGCTTTCTATTTCTTCACGGTCTATGTAGTGCTTACCTTGGGCGAGCACCGTCGCCACTACTACCCGAACCTTCACATTGAACTCGGTTGCGAGTCCTAAGCACTCCCGAAACGTCCATTCGCATTGCTGGTTGATGCGATCGTGGAGCGATTGTGTCACCCGGTGACTTCCTGAGTGTGGTACCTCATCAGAATAGAGCAGACACGGCGTGATTGTCCTGGCCGGGTCGGACGCAGACTTGGGATCGCTGGCGTGCGCCAGGGCCGCGTGCTGTAATCAAGACGCTTGTGGTGAAAAAAGGGGGGTAGAGAGATGGAAGGGTTGAACAGTTTTGTGGCCGGAAACCGAAGACAGCCGGGACGGGAGCGTCGTTCCTGGTTGGGTGGGGTGCTCTCCCTTGCGGTTGGCATTTTATACGTACTTGCGGGACCAGCCTTAGCGGATCCGGACAAAGGATTGAATGCGGCTGCACACCAGGAACTCGTTGCCGCGGGGGTTACCCGTTATTCGGGCCAGTTCTCACCAGCGGTGAGCGCTCCCGCGGGCGTCGACGGCTGGACGAAACACACGTACGACACGGCGGGCGGCAACGGACCTATCTGCATTGCCGGTACGCCGTTTACCGCGTTCAGCAGAACCGCCAGCGCCGATAAGGTCATGGTGTTTCTGGACGGCGGCGGGGCGTGCTGGCAGAACTTCTACTTTTGCTCAATTGTGGCGGACGCGCAACTTCCCGGTTCGTTACCTGGAGTGTTCAGCGCATCCGGCGAAGGCCCGGATGGCACCATCGAAAATCCGGTGGGCGACTGGTCCGTGGTGTTTGCGTCGTATTGCGACGGCTCCGTGTTCAGCGGTGACAACGATGTAGTTGATGCCAACTTCCCGTTCGGACCAACCCGGTTTCACCGAGGCCTGCGCAATGTAACGGCGGCCATTGATCTGGCGAAGGCCATCGCGCCGGATGCGTCGCATGTGTTGATCACGGGATCCAGTGCCGGCGGGGTCGGCGCCGCGGGAAATGCGGCGTTTCTCGCGCGGATGGCGTGGGGCAACAATGCCAAGTTGATGGTGTTCAACGACGCGGGACCGATCGCCACGATCAGCGGGGATCCGGCAGCGCCGGTCCGCGCGGCTGATTGGCAGTTCGGGCAGTTCTTCCCGGCGAGTTGCACAGACTGCTCGGAACTGGGCTCGGCGACCGAACTCGTGAAGTGGCGCCTCGCCAACGACACGACGGTTCGCGAGGCGTTTTACTCGACGGATGGCGATGCGACAGACCGCTTCTTTCTGGGCGTGCCCACGCAGGAAGCCTACCGCGAACTGTTGTTGACGGAGCACGGCCCCATTCATGAGGCGTTTCCGGACCGTTATCAGCGTTTCATTCGAAGCGGCGATGACTCGCATACGGCTCTGGCGAACGATCGGTTCTACTCGGTAGATGCAAACGGTGTGCCGCTGCATGAGTGGTTCGAGCACATGATTGCAAAACGCAAACCCAAGTGGCTCGACATTGTTGAGGATTTCGAACCGTTGCCATGATCAGCTCGCGTCGCGAGTCCGCTCGTGGGTACGCCCTGACGGCACCATGGGCGTCATTGATCCGGGGGCGTGCTGATGAATGTTGAACGGGCCGATGCGCTGGTGCTGGAGGCGCCACGTGACCTTCGCCGCAGGGCATTCGATCGGCCGGATCCAGGCGCAAGCGAAGGATGGCTGCGGATCGAAGCCTGCGGGTTGTGCGGCACCGATCACGAGCAGTACACGGGCCTGATTCGCAGCCCGCGGCCGTTTGTTCCGGGACACGAAGTCGTAGGCGTCGTGGAGGAACTCGGTGACGAAGCGGCCGCGCGGTGGGGCGTTCGCCGGGGCCAGCGCGTAGCGGTGGAGGTGTTCAAATCGTGCCGCGAGTGCAGCGCCTGTCGCGCCGGTGTTTACCGCCGGTGCGAGAACAACGGGCTTGCAACAATGGTCGGATTCACGCCGGTGGATGTGCCCCCAGGCCTCGGCGGCGGGTATGCAACGCATCTGTTTCTGGAACGCGATTCCATGCTGATGGCGGTCCCGGAGGACATGGATCCGGTGCTGGCGACGCTGTTCAATCCGCTCGGTGCCGGCATTCGCTGGGCGGCGGATCTGCCGCAGACTGCGCCCGGTGACGTGGTCGCAATTCTGGGGCCGGGCATCCGCGGTATCTGCGCGGCGGTTGCGGCCAAAGCGGCCGGTGCAGCGTTTGTGATGATTACCGGACTGGGGCCGAGGGATGCGCAACGGCTGGCGATTGCGGCGCGGTTCGGCGCGGATCTTGCCGTGGACGTTGCGCAGACGGATCCGAACCGTGCGCTCGCAGACGCCGTTGGCCGGAAAGCAGATGTAGTCGTCGACGTAACTGCGAAAGCACCGGCTGCGTTGGGACAAGCGGTAAGACTCGCCCGGCCCGGCGGAACCATCGTGCTCGCCGGCGTTCGCGGTACTGCGGACACTCCAGGGTTCGAGCCGGATCACGTCGTGTACAAAGAGCTGCGTATCCTGGGCGCGCTCGGCGTGGACGTGTCTGCCTACACGCAGGCGTTAGCGCTCTTGGAGAGTGGCGCTTATCCGTTTGCCGACCTCCCGCGCGTGGTCGCCGGGTTCGATGCGCTCGAGCCGTTGATTCAGACGATGGCGGGCGAGCATACTGACGTACCGCCGCTGCACGGTGTCTTTGATCCGACGAGGGGGTAGGGGGGGATAGGGAGTAGAGCTTGGCTGAACCGACGTTCGACGTTTTCAACAAACAATGGGCCGACAACGTCATCGGGCGCGTGTCCAGAAAAGGCATTGACGCCTATCTGCAGTTCAAGATCACCGACGTGACACCGGGTCGTCTCGTTTGCGAGATGCCGGTAACCGACGAGATTGTCACCTACATTGGTAACGTACACGGCGGCTGCCTCTCGGCACTGTGCGATCATGTGCTGGGGACGGTTATGTACCCGGTCATGCCGGAAGGCTTCTGGGCAGCGACCACCGAGTTCAAGATCAATCTGCTGGCACCCGTAACGCAGGGCGTGTGTGTTGCAACGGCGGAAATCGTCTCCATGAGCCGCCGGCTTGCGGTCGTTCGGATCGGTATCGAAAATGAAGGCCGACTCGTGGCGGCAGCTCAAGGGACCTGCACGATCGTCGCCCCGAAAAAATAAACTACGTGAGCCGGCTATGAACAACCCCGCAGAATTCAACTGGATCGGTACACGGCCGATTCGGCCGGACGGCGTCGAGAAGGTAACTGGCAAAGCCAACTACGGCGCAGATTTTACGCTGCCGGGCATGGTGTTCGGTGCCGTGGTTCGCAGCCCTGTGCCGCACGCGCGCATTCGCGGCGTGGACGCGAGTCGAGCGCTGGCGCTGGATGGTGTTTTCGTGGTGGTAACCGCAGCTGATTTCCCTGGACGCAGCAAGATCAGCGTAAACCGGAAGCGTTTCTTCGCGAACATCATGGCCGGCGACAAGGCGTTGTACGTTGGTCACCCCGTTGCGGCCGTCGCTGCTCGAACGCTGGAACTGGCGCGGCACGCGGCGACGCTGGTCGATGTGGACTACGAACCGCTGCCGCACGTCCTCGACATGCAGGAGGCGATGCAGCCCGACGCGCCGTTGTTGCATGACGACATGTTTACGCAGGGACTCCCCGATACACCCGATTCGCCATCCAACGTGTCGCAGTACCTTCGTTTAGGCAAAGGTGATGTGGAAGCGGGATTTGCCGATGCCGATGTGATTGTTGAGCGTACGTTCGTCACGCCGATGGTGCATCAGGGGTACATCGAGCCTCATGCGTGCGTCGCGGATTACGGCTCAGATGGCCGCGTCACACTGTGGTGTTCGAGTCAGGGGCATTTCGGCATCCGGGACATGGCGGCGCTGTCGCTCGGTATGGACACGGGCGACATCCGGGTTATTCCAGCGGAGATCGGCGGCGGGTTCGGTGGCAAGACGGTGGTGTATCTCGAACCGCTCGCCATTCGACTGTCTGCCGTTGCGGGCCGTCCGGTGAAGATGGTGATGACGCGCGACGAAGTGTTTCAGGCAACAGGACCGGCATCGGGCACGATCAATACGGTGAAGATCGGGTGTCGCCGCGACGGGACGATCACCGCAATGGCCGCGGAACTGCTCTATGAATCCGGTGCGTTTCCGGGCAGTCCGCTGAACGCCGGCGCGATGTGCATTTTTGCGCCCTACGATGTCGCCAACGTACGCGTTGAGGGGCGGGAGGTGGTGGTCAACAAGCCGCGGGTCAATGCCTACCGGGCGCCTGGTGCGCCGCAATCGATGTTCGCGGGCGAGTCCGTGCTGGACGAGCTTGCGCAGAAACTTGGCATGGACCCACTCGACCTTCGTCTGAAGAATGCGGCGGAGAAGGGAACGCACGCTGTATACGGACCTCGGTTCGGTGATATTGGACTGGTCGACTGTTTACGAGCCGCGCAGTCCCATCCGCACTACAACGCGCCGTTGGCCGAAGGACACGGCCGCGGCGTTGCCGTTGGTTTCTGGTTCAATGGGGGCAACAACTCCAGTGCAGAAGTGCACGTAGCGGAATCGGGCATGATTCAGGTGGTGGAGGGCAATCCTGACATCGGCGGCAGCCGCGCATCCATGGCGTTGATGGCCGCCGAGACATTGCAGGTGCCATACGAACGCGTGCGCGTGCGCGTGGGAGACACGGATAGCACTGGGTTTTGCAATACCACCGGTGGAAGCCGTACAACCTTTGCGACCGGTATGGCGGTTATCCGAGCGTGCGAGGATGTGGTGCTGCAACTGCGCCAGCGCGCGGCGCTGACGTGGGGAATCGAACCGGATCAGGTGGAGTGGCGGGACGGTGCGGCCCATCCGATACAGGGCGTGAACGTCGAAGTCGAACCGATCCCATTGGCGAAACTCGCGCGAAGTTTTCCGAAGACTGGCGGGCCGATATCTGCCAGAGCGTCGCTGAACGCTCAGGGCCCGGGACCGTCGTTTGCGGTGAACCTCTGCGACGTTGCGATCGACCGGGACACGGGACAGTCGCAGGTTGTGCGTTTCACGGCGATCCAGGACGCGGGTCGGGCGATTCACCCGGATTACGTGGAAGGTCAGATGCAGGGCGGCGCCGCGCAGGGAATAGGCTGGGCGTTGAACGAGGAGTATGTGTTCAACGTTGATGGGACTCAGGAGAATCCCGGCTTTCTGGACTACCGCATGCCCGTCACATCTGACCTGCCCATGATCGACACACAGATCGTAGAGGTGCCTAACGAAACGCACCCGTATGGTGTTCGGGGCGTCGGCGAGACACCGATCGTTGCGCCATTGGCAGCGGTGGGTAACGCGGTCAGCCGGGCGATCGGCGTGCGTGTGACGACGCTGCCCCTGTCGCCACCCCGTATTCTGGACGCGCTCGAGTCCGGCACGCGGTCGGCAGACCCCGCCGCGTCGGAGTCAGTCGATACGACCCGGTAGCGCCCGGCGCCCGAAACCCAGGGCGTCGTAAAAAGAGTACGCGCGTTCTGCTGCGGCACACGCGTCGGCACAGTTTGCGCCGAGGAGTGACCGCTCAACCACGACAGGACCGTCGAACCTTGCCTCTCTCAGTGTGTTCGCGATCGCGTCGAACGCGACGATTCCCCGGCCCGGTTCACAGAACACACCGGCTGCCGCAGCTTCCGCAAAGGTTGCGTTTTTGTCGACACAGCGCTGGTGAATGGTGGCGTTCAGATCGCGCAAGTGCACGTAGTTGATCAGTTGGTTGTAGTTGGCAATGTCCTTCGCTGGGTTTCCGCCAGCGTAAGCCCATTGACCCGTGTCGAAACACAGTCCAATCGAGCCGTGGGTGTCGGTTGCGAAACGGTCCGTTTCGGTGGCCGTCTCGACCGCAAACCCAACGTGCGGATGATAGGTTGCTGTCAGACCGATCTCATCAGTGGCAACGCGTGCCACCTCAATGACGCCCGCGATCATGCGCTTCCAGTTAGACGGGTTTAGCGACCGCTGCGTTGCGGACGCCCCTTGTGCAAGCAACAGCACGAACGACGCTCCAGCAGCACGGGTAAACTCACCCTGCGTCCGCAGCGCGCGGATTGCGCTTTGGAGCCCGTCCCGGGTGTGGAACGGCGCGGCGATGTATCCGCACGTGAGGCTCAGGTTGCGGCTGCGCAACGCGTCCCGCAACGTGCCCGCTTCCGTAGGGAGATAGCCGTCGGGGCCGAGTTCCACTAACTCGTAGCCCGCGGCGGCGGCACCATCGAGGAAATCGGTCCAGCTGATCCGCGATGCATCGCTCGCTTGCCATATACCGAACGCATCCGGATTGATACCGAGTCGACCAACCCGGTCTGCGGCGGCCTCGCCGTGCTCGGGACCGTGACGTTCAGCGCGCGACATGGCGCTTCAGCAGCAGCCGCCGGACTGTGGCTCTGGCGTCGGCTGCGTGTGACGCGCAGGACCGAAGACGTTCGGCGCGCCGCAGCCGGGGAACGCGCCCAGGTGCGTTGTGCCCTCGCCCAGGATCTCGAAGTGGTCGGCGAAGCGACTTTCGGTCAGCATCTTCAATGTATTGCGGCACACGGGAAAGACCCCGCCGCGCTCGATTTGGTGATCCACGTCCAGCTCGAACACGGTGGGCATTTCCTTGACGCCGCCATCGTAGAGAACGGCCTGACCGTAATCTTCGCAGGAGGCATCCGGATTCACGAGCTTGAACAGGCGTGCCGTTACGGAGGCGAACTGGATCGGTTCGAGTTTCGCTTTTACATCGGTACCGGTCAGCGTGAGAGGGCGATGGTCACATACCCGCGGATCCGCGAAACCGGCGGCGCGGGCAATGGACAGGTAGTCATTCCAGTACAGCGCGCCGGACAGACACTCGCCGTAGAGTACGGGATCGCTCCGCAAGGCGTCGGGGATGCGTCGGTCGGCGTAGACGTCGGAGAAATACAGTTCGCCCCCGGGCTTCAGCAGGTTGTAGGCCGCCTCAAAAACCGCAGGCTTGTCGGTGCACAGGTTGATCACGCAATTGGAAATGATCAGATCGAAGCTGTTTGGTTCCAGATCCAGCGCTTGCAGATCTTCCAGGTACCCTTCCAGGAAACGCGTGTTTGCGTGGGCGTAGCCAAACGCATTCGCGTGCCATTGCTCGTGTTTGCGGGCAACGGCCAGTTGTTCCGGTGTCATGTCGACCCCGGTCACGGACCCCGCCTCGCCGACCAGGCACGCCAGAGTGAACGCATCGCGACCGGCGCCCGAGCCCAGGTCCAGAACATTCAGCCCTTCCAGTCGGGGCGGAATGACCAAACCACAGCCGTAGTAGCGTGCGGCAACCTCCGGGTGGATGCGTGCGAGTGCAGCGCGTACGTGCGGCGGCGGTGCCTCCTGGGCGCAGCACGCGTCGGTTTGCAGATCGTCGCTCGTCGTGAGCGTCTGGCCGTAGTAGGTTTTTACGAGTTCCTGATTCATAGTGCGCGTCTGGTTGAATTCCCTAGAATACATGTTAATCAATATCGGCTACGGGAGGGGGCATGCTACAGACAGCACCGATGGAAGTTGGCATACCGGTCGTAGACTTGGACACCATGCTTGCATTCTACTGCGACGTACTCGGTTGCCGGGAAGTGCGTCGCGCCGATATTCCCGCGGCGCTGAGCCGCGCGATCCGTACCGCTGCAGACGGCTACGTCAACGTCTGGCTCGAGACGCCGAATGGCGAGGTGATCAAACTCATGAAGCCGGGTGCAGCACCGGAGCGCACGCCTGCGGCGTCGTTTTCCGCTGACCGGACCGGGATTGCGTACCTCACGTTCTATTGCAGCGATCTGGAAGGGGTGCTGGAACGTGCAGCCACTCAAGGCGCTCAGGTCCGTTCCGACGCGTCGGCGCGCAGCGGCGATATCGGCGTGAAGCTCGTTTTCTTCGAGGATCCCGAGGGCAATGTCATTGAACTGGTGGAACCCGTAGCGGGTGCCTGAATCGGGTCATTCTCCCGTGTCCGGCTCGGGTGTGAACGCGATTTTCAGTTCCTTCAATATTCGCAAGCTGTAGTTGGGTACATGGCGGTAGCGGTTCTCCGGCAGCAGTTCAAACTCGGCGATACCGTCCAGAAATGCTTTGAATGCCCAATACAGTTCGCGCCGCGCCAGCGGCGCACCCAGGCAATAGTGTGTGCCGGTGCTGAAGCCCAGATGCGATGCCGCGTTGCGTCGATCCAGATCGATGTCGTCGGGTCGCTCGAAGTGCCTGGGGTCACGATTTCCGGATGCGTAGCGTAGATCGACTTGTGCGCCTTTCGGTATCAACGTGCCATGAATTTCGTAGTCGTGTTTTGCGGTGCGCATCATGCCCTGCGTGGGTGTCTCGAGCCGTACGACCTCCTCGCAGAACGTTTTCAGGTACCTGTCGGGCTCGGACTTTAGTCGCTGCCAGATACGCGGATGTTTACCGAGTAGCATAATCCCAGCGGAGATCGCGTTGGTGGTGGTCTCCGATCCGCCGACGAACGTATCCTGCATCATCTCGGCGTGCAGTTCGTTGTCCGACAGTGGCCGGCCCCAACCGGGAACCTCTAGGTTGACGAGGTCAGACAGAAGCGAATCGTCGGGGGCAGCACGCAACGCATCGAAGAGCTTCTGAAAGTAGTGCTGCGCCTCGATTTCGAGATCCGTGTAGTACAGCTTTTCGTCGGCGCTCAGTCCCAGGCTCAAGCCCTTGATCCAGCCGTCTGTCCACTTCTTGATCTGCCAGATGTCGTCGGGGTTGGCACCCATCTGGCGACAGATGATGATCAGCGGTAACGGCACGGCATACTGAGCGACCACGTCACAGTGCCCGTCGTTACGAAACCCGGACACGAGTTCGTACGCCAGATCTTTCACCTGGGAATCCAGCCCCTGAATACGCTTCGGGCGGAACGCCTGGTCGAATATCGATCGCATCTGTTTGTGTTCGGGGTCGTCCCGTGCGGCGAGTGATGCGCCGGGTACCCAGCCGCGTTCCAGGAATCGGTCGTGCGCAAGTTTTGCGTTGCCGGTGAGGGTCGAGGGGTCGTTCCCCGGCCGGAAGTTACTGAAGTTTTCGTAGTCCAGCGCAATCGTGCGCTGGTCTTCGTAGCGCGTGACGACATAGACGCCGGTCCGCGGGTCGAGAAACACGGGTGCTTCTTCGCGCAGCAATGCGTACGTGGGATACGGGCACTCCAGTACTTCCGGATCCGAGAGCGTCGCGTCGTCGACGCTGTGCGGGCATACCGGATCGGCCATACGGTCGGTATCCGTCATACGCCAGGTCCGGTTTTGGCGCGCGGGCCTTGGGACGCGAGCATTGGGTCAGAGCACATAGCCTTCTCCTGAGGCGCGCACGGTGATGTCACCGATCGTGACCCCCCACGGCTGATTGATGGTATACACGATCTGTTCCGCGAGGTGTTCCGGGTCGAGCACCGCGTATTCGATGTGCTCCACAGAGGCTTCTTCCGGGGGCTGCGTACCATCGGCGAATGCGGCCACCCGCTGCCCGTAGGTTGCCGCGTTTTGCCCGAGAATTCCCACAACCGCTCCCTGATTGACGATGCTGCCGCTCAATCCGGTGCCCGGAACGCCGGTGGGTCTAACGATCGTGACTTTGATCTGGCCCTGTCCCTCGACGCGAAGCGACTCCGACAGGAAATTCACGGCGGCTTTTGTCGCGCCATACACACCTGCGCCGGCTACTGGGTAGTTGCTGTAGATCGACGACAGGTTGACGATGTGACCGCGCCCCTGGCGGATCATGGGGTCGTGCGCTGCGATGATGCCGTACATCACGCCACGAAAGTTGATGTCGATGCACCGGTCCCACGCGGATACAGCCTGGGCGTGATCGGCGTGAAACGCCAGCGGCATTACGCCTGCGTTGTTGATCCACACGTCGAGTTCACCGAAGGACGACTCGCATACTCGGGCGAGCGCATGCATCTCCTCGAGCTGCGTAACATCGGCTCGCGTCGTCACGAGGTTGCCGGTGAGGTCCGAGACGCCGGGTGCAAGGTCTTTCAGCGCGTCTTCGTCGATATCGCCGGCAACGACGTTGGCGCCCAATTCGAGCGAGCGCAGGGCAACCAGACGACCGAATCCGCTCCCTGCGCCAGTAATTACGACGCTGCGTCCGCGCAGGTGATTGGTCATGCGTTGTCCTCCCGTGAATCCAGCGTCGGCGTTCGTTGCCCGCTGATTCTAATCACCCGGGCGGCGATGGTCATTGTTGTCGGTCGCATGCTACGGTGCCGTTTGTTGCAGGACCATCAGAAGAGGTGTGTATGAGCGAGGCGCGAGTCGTTGGAGACGTCCGGGATGCGGTGTCGCCGGAGGAATGGCAACGGCGGGTAGATCTGGCTGCGCTGTATCGTCTGGTTGCGTTACACGGGTGGGACGATTTCCTGTTCACGCACCTCTCGGCGCGCGTACCCGGACCGGAGCATCATTTTCTGATCAATCCCCTGGGCATGCGGTTCGATGAGGTTGCGGCCTCGAACCTGGTGAAGGTCGACATGGACGGGCAGAAGGTTATGGCGACGCCGTACGACATCAACCCCGCGGGCTTCACGATCCATTCTGCGGTGCATATGGCCCGGGACGATGCCCAGTTTGTTATGCATCTGCACACCGACGACGGTGTTGCCGTGTCCGCGATGGAAGCCGGTCTGCTGCCGTTGTCTCAGCACGCGATGCAGTGTGGCGAGATCGCCTACCACGACTACGAAGGGGTTGCGCTGGATCTGGACGAACGGGAGCGGATTGTTGCCGACCTCGGCGACGGGCAGTTTATGATTCTGAGGAATCACGGCACGCTGACCGTGGGAGGTTCGGCCAACGCGGCGTTCATGGCAATGTATTACCTCGAACGGGCCTGTACGATCCAGGTTAAGGCGCTTGCCGGCGGCTCGGTGAATATGCCGCCGCAGGGATCAGCCGAGAAGGCGGCGCAGCAATCCCGGCTGCTGTTCGATGGCAGCACGGATGCCATCGCGTGGCCGGCATGGCTCCGAAAACTGGATGCGCTGGACGAGGGTTTCCGTCACTGACGAACCGTCTGCGCGTCAGTGCGGGTGTAGCCGAACGGGAACGTTCCGAATCCCCCGAATGAAGTTGTTGGGCAACCGCTCCACATCTCCGGCAACCTCTACCGTGTGGAATCGCTTCACAATCTCTTCCCAGAGGACGCGTAGCTGCAGTTCCGCCAGGCGGTTGCCCATACATCGGTGCACGCCGAAGCCGAACGCAACGTGGGCGCGGGCGTTCGGCCGATCGATCACGAGTCGGTCTGCTTCGCCGAATACGTTCTCGTCGTGGTTGCCGGACAGGTACCACATAATGACTTTGTCGCCTTCCCGAATGCGCTTGCCGCCCAGATCAATGTCGCGGAGCGCGGTGCGCCGCATGTGAATCACGGGTGTTTGCCAGCGAATAATCTCTGAGACCATGTTCGGGATAAGGCCCGGGTTGTCGCGCAGCTTCTGGTACTCGTCCGGGTACTCGTTCAGCGCGAGGATACCGCCGCTGATGCTGTTGCGGGTGGTGTCGTTGCCACCCACGATCAGGAGCAGCAACGTGCCCAGGAACAGCTCCGGATTTTCGTTCATCGTGCGCGTATCTTCACTGTGCGCCAGCATCGATATCAGATCGAATTTGGGCGGCGCCGCAGCGCGCTCCTGCCACAGCTGGTAGAACGCCCCGGCGCACTCCATCAGTTCCGAGTACCGTTTGGACATGTCGATCGTGTCATCGCCGGTAACCTGTGGGACTGCGGTGGTGATGTCCGACCAGTGGATCAACTTGTGCCGCTCCTCATACGGAAAATCGAACAATGTCGCGAGCATGCGTCCTGTCAGCTCGATCGAGACCTCCTGCACCCAATTGAATGTGTCGCCAACGGGCAGATTGTCGAGTATGTCCGCCGCACGCTCGCGGATCAGCGGTTCAAGTTCGGCAAGGTTGCGCGGTGCAACCGCGGGCGTCACGGTGCGCCGTTGCGGCGTGTGCTGTGGTTCGTCCAGCGTAATGAAGCTTTGCGCGCGAATCTGATCCGGGTTCGTGAACTCCGGGTCGGCGATCGCGATACCGCCGGCTTCGGAGGAGAACACCTGGTGATTGGTGTCCACCTCCTTGATCAGGTCGTGAGTGGTCACGGACCAGAAGGCGCCGTTTTCGCTGTCCGCGAGGTAGTGGACCGGGGCTTCCCGACGCAGCCGTGCGAACCAGGGTCGCCACGTGTCCTGTTGAAACAGTTCCGGCCGGCTTACGTCAACCTCCTCGAGCGGCGTGGTATCCGGGTCTCCGAGGCGGGCAGCTGCAGTCATCGATCTCTCCGGGATCTGCGCGATTGCTGATACCTTAGGTCCGGAGCGCGCCGGCGGCAAGCGGCGGACGTACGCTTGACGGTTGCCGCTGGTGCGTAAGGGGGGTCGAACGCAGAATGCACGGAGAAACACATGCTGCTGGAAAACAAAGTCGCATTGGTGATCGGCGGCGGGCAGACGCCAGGAGAAACGATTGGTAACGGTCGCGCGACGGCGATCGAGTTTGCGCGAGAGGGAGCGCGGGTTGCGGTTGCAGACCTCGATCTGGAGTCGGCGCAGGAGACTGTCACGATGATCGAATCATACGGTGGACATGCGCGGGCCTACTTCGTGGACGTGCAACGTGAAGACACGGTGGTCGATCTGATCCGCGATGTAGTGCGCGATCATTCTGCGATCGACGTCCTGCACAACAACGTAGGGATCAGCATCGCCGGAGGCGACGCGCCGGTTGAGCGCATAGAAGCGGAGCCGTTCGACACGATGGTGGATGTGAATCTACGCGGCATGATTTTCACCTGCAAACATGTGTTGCCTCACATGCGCGCCGCTGGACGCGGAGCGATCGTCAACATCTCCTCGCTCGCGGCGTGGAAGCCGTTCCCGCTTGTGGGTTACAAAACCACGAAGGCGGCCGTGATCGCACTCACCGAACAACTGGCCGCGGCAAACGCGCGGCATGGAATCCGTGCCAATGTCATTCTGCCAGGCTTGATGAATACGCCGATGGCGATCGAGGCGCGCGTGGCGCAGGGGCAACCGCGGGAAGAGGTTATTGCGGAACGCGATCGCCGGGTACCACTCGGCCGGCGGATGGGAACGGCGTGGGATGTGGCGCACGCGGCTGCGTTTCTGGCGTCCGACCGGGCCGCGTATATTACTGGCGTGGCGCTGCCGGTGGACGGGGGGCTGAGTGTCGTCTGACACGTCGGTGCGATCTTTATGGGTTGTGGGGCGATGCACTGAAGCGCTCGCATCGCTGGCACAGCTGGTCTAGAATCCGCGCGCTCACTATCTACTCTAATGTAGATACGCCTGACGATTGACAGTTTTGACACGACAAAAACGTTCCCAGGGGAGAATATCGATGACTCCAACGCAGCTTCGCCTTGCGCTGGTGGCGCCTGCCGTATTCGGTCTGGTGGCACCTGTACACGTACTGGCCATGGAACAGGCAGATCCCACCGTAATCGAGGAAGTCGTAACCATCGGCACCCGCGGCAAGCCCCGGTCCGCCACCGATTCCACCGCACCGGTGGACGTGATATCCGGCGACGATTTCGTGAACCAGGGTGGCGTGGACACCAGCAATCTGCTTCGCAATGTGGTGCCGTCGTTCAACGTGAATGACCAGCCGATCAGCGATGCCGCAACGCTCGTGAGGCCGGCGAATCTTCGTGGGTTGGCGCCGGACCACACGCTGATGCTCGTGAACGGGCAGCGCAGACACCGTTCCGCGGTGATCACGTGGTTGGGCAACGGCCTGTCCGATGGTTCGCAGGGACCGGACGTGGCCGCGATCCCGTCGCTAGCGCTGCGTAGCGTGGAGGTGCTCCGCGACGGTGCGGCCGCGCAATACGGCTCGGATGCGATCGCGGGCGTGCTCAACTTCAACCTGAAGAACTCCGCGAGCGAAGGGGCCGTGGAGGTGAAGTACGGGCAATACACCGAAGGCGACGGCGACCAGCTTTCCATCGCTGCAAACAAGGGCTTCCCGATCGGCGACGCCGGTTTCATCAACCTGACCGCCGAGTGGGCGAACGCGGATGCCACGGACCGCTCGGTGCAGCGCGCGGACGCCGCAGCGCTGATCGCTGCCGGTTACCAGAACGTGGACAACCCGGCGCAGGTCTGGGGTACACCGGAAATTGACGATGACATCAAGCTGTGGGCCAACTTCGGCATTGATCTTTCAGACAATGTGGAACTGTTCGGCGTTGCCAACTACAACGACAAGACAGTAACCGGCGGATTCTACTACCGTAATCCGACCAACCGCGGCGGTGTGTATAGCGGCGACGGCGGCGCCTCGCTTCTGATCGGCGACCTTACACCCGGGCCGGTGGGGCAGAGCAATGCCGGTTTTCCGGCGCTCGGCCCCGGCGACGGCGTGGGATGTCCGGCCGTGCCGTTGAACGGGCTCACCCCGGACGCGGCTGCGTTTGCGCAGGTAACGGCCGATCCCAACTGCTTCTCGTTTCAGGAACTCATCACCGGTGGTTTCACGCCGAACTTCGGCGGGGACGTAACCGATACGTCGTTTCTGATCGGATTGCGCGGCGAGCTCGCAAACGGTCTGGGTTGGAGCCTGAGCGGCTTCTGGGGCAATAACGAAGCCGATTTCTTCATCAACAACACGGTGAACGCGAGCCTCGGGCCGATTACGCCCCGGGACTTCGATCCGGGTGCCTACGAGCAGGAAGATCTGAACTTCAATGCGGACTTCTCGTATGCGCTTTCAGACACCGTAAGTCTGGCGTTTGGTGCGGAGTACCGGTCCGAGGAATTTTCGATAGACGCGGGTCAGGCGGAATCGTACATCGATGGCGGGCTCGGCACCCAGGGCTTCAGCACGTCTACCAATGGATTCCCAGGCTTCTCGCCCGCCATCGCCGGTAGTTTCGAGCGCACCAACTGGGCGGCGTACATCGACGCCGAGTGGTACCCGATGGATCAGTTGTTGTTGGGTGCGGCGGTACGCTACGAAGACTTCGAGGACTTCGGTGGTACCACCAACTTCCGCGTAGGTGGCAATTATGCGTTCAACGACTATGCGGGAGTGCGCGCGACGGTAAGTACGGGCTTCAAAGCGCCGACGCCGGGTCAGTCGAACGCATCGAACATCTCCACGCAGATCATCAACGGCGTACTCACCAACCAGGGCGTGATTCCGCCGGAAAGTCCTGCGGCGTTGCTGCGCGGCGGGACGACGCTCGACCCGGAGGAGTCCACCAACTTCACGGTTGGCCTGTACTTCACAGTCGGTGCGTTCGACGTCACGGTGGACTACTTCGACATTGACGTGGATGACCGGTTGAGTCTGTCGAGCGACTTCGTGCTTACGCCCGACGATCTGGCAACGTTGTCGGCGCAGGGGATCGACGCTTCCGACATCTCCGAGTTTCGCTTCTTCACCAATCAGTTCGACACCAATACGTCGGGCTTCGACGTCGTGGTGACCGCGGATACGGAGTGGGCCGGAGGCGTGACCACGTGGAACCTGGCCTACAACCACACCGACACTGACGTAACCAAGCGGGATGTGAATCTTCTGAACGACAGCCGTGTTCTGCTGATCGAGGACGGCACGCCGCAGAATCGGTGGAATCTTACTGCTGTTCACAACATGGACGCGTGGCGGTTCCTGGCGCGGGTCAATTTCTACGGCGAGTACTACGACAATGAAGCGGGCGGCGAATTCGACGACGCGGTTACCGTGGATCTGGAAGCGTCTTACACGTTTGCCGGCAACGTCGACGTAACGCTGGGTGCCCGCAACGTTACCGACGAACAGGGGTGTTCAACGCGCAAATGCGGCGGCACGCCCCCGGAGATTCTCGGTTTGCCGTACAGCCAGTTCACGCCGTTCGGCTTCAACGGCGCGTTCGTGTACGGACGCATGACCTACAACTTCAACTGAGCTGACGTTTCTCGAACCGTCCTTTTTGCCCTGCCGAACGGGGGTGCTTGCGGGCCCCCGGATTCTCCAGACGGTTCGCCGGGCAGCGAGTGCTGCACGCCGCGCTCAGCCGCCTGCGCCGGTCTCGATCGGCGGAAACCGCACGCGACCCATACGGCGGCACGTGCGGTTTAGGCGTGCGGCCACATCGTTTGGCAGTTCGGCAACACCGTAACCACTCTGTGCGAGGCATTCGGTAACGAACTGACGCCGAAGCTCGTAGTTCAGATCATCGGGTGCGGAAGTGGGCGACCGCGTGGTACACGCCGCCGACGTACTCAGCCACAGAATCCCCAGCAGAAAAGCTCTCATAGCGCCAGACCTCGGCCAATGCGTGTAGGAACAGGGTCCGCCGCGCCGCCCCTCTAGTCCTTTCGGAAGTCTTTCCTTACCCTGTTATCTGAATCTCAGCTGCAGTGACCGTGATGGGGCGATTCATGGGCCGCACATCTGGCTGGTGGCCAACAGCGATCGGCCGGACGAGGCGAAATCCCTGCTGGAACAGCTCCGCACGCAGGCCGAGGAACCGGTGCGCTATCCAAAGGCACAGTTTCTCGCTGACCACCTCGAATTCGAGATGGCTCGCGCCCGGGGCGATCTGGATGCGGTGCGCGCTTACAGTGCCCGCTTCGAGGCGGCTGGCAATCGGTACTCGGCCGCGGTTGCCAGACTCGCCGCGGACGATCCGGGTGCGGACGTGGCATTCGAGGCGGTCCTCGAGGCGCCGGCACAGAACCGGCTGTTGAATCATCTGATGTTGCTCGCGCTTGGCCCCGAGCTTCGCGCCCATCCGCTGGTGGAGCGCTGGCAGGCGAGCCAGGGGTTTACCGACGCGTGGCGCCGCACGTTGTGTGCGCGGGCCGCCCAGATGGCGGACGTCGCGCTGATCGACTGTGACGTGGCGCAGTTTCAGAGCGCGTCGACGCCGGTGGAGGATACGGTCGTGGCCGTGCTGCCATTGGTCGATACGAGCGACGACGGATCGCTCGGCTGGCTCGTGCAGGGGCTCGGCAACGAGATCCGTCACCAACTGGCAAACGCCGACGGATACCGGGTACATCCCGGTATCGACTCGAACGGGGATCTGCCTGCGTCCGTGCAACTGACCTTGAGCGGTAACGTGGCCAGTGCGTCAGGCGCTATCGAAGTCGAACTGCTACTGCACGACGTGCGCGAAAAACGGGAAATTTGGTCGGAGCGGTTCGCGTCGTACGATACCAATCCGCTCGCATTGTTCGAAACCCTCGGCACCCGGGTGCGCAGCTACTTCGCACGGTCCGTGGCAGACGACGGACTCTTCACCGCGCCCCGAAACCCAGACGCGATGGAACCGTTCCTCGCGTATGTGCGCACGGCGTTTACTGGGGACGTTCAGCGGGCACAACAGGCACTGGATCAGGCACTCGAGGCCGATCCCGGGTGGGCCCACGGGTACCTCAACCGCGCTGTGAATCGTATCGGCAGCAATCGAGCGTTTGATGTGGCAATGGTGCGACGGGATCTCGATACCGCGGCGGAACTCGGGTTGCGCAACGATCCGAACTGGCGCCTGTGGCACTACAACGTACGCTGGATTCACGAGGGCGAGTTTCGCGCGGCGGAAGCGTACCTGCGCTCACAGCCCGACAATCAATGGGCTCGTTACAACTACATGATGCTGATGTTGAATTCGGGCCTGTATCCGGAAGCCCGGCGATACGTCGAGTATCAGGCAAAAACCGAGGCGCCCGACGCCGCTAACTTCTGGGGCGATCTGGCCACACTACGGGCTTTCGACGGTGATCTCGAAAGCGCCTACGAGGCCGCGGTTCAGGTCGAGCGGCTGGGTGTTGCGGGCGAATTCAACGTTTGGCATCTGCCGTATCTGTATGTGTTGGCGCACAGCGGGCGCCACGACGAAGCGGAAACGCAGCTTAAACACCTGGAGCGCGCGCTGGACGCTACACCTGAGCGATTCGATCTGCGCTGGTACCGGACGATGTTGCGGTTCGAACTCGCGAGGTCCAAGGGAGACCGGGCGCAGATGCGACGCCTGGTGGATGAAGCGGACGCAGCGGGTCTGGCTGGGGAGTGGATGTATCTAGCGTTGGGCGACGATGACAAAGCAGCGGAGCTGGCGGCACATTATGCCGCACGCGGGCCCACGTTGAGCCGTCTGCAGAATGCGTACTTTCGGTTGTTGTGGATGCCGGATCTGCTCGGCAACCCACTGGACCGTGAATTTCAGGATCGCTGGGGGTTCACGCGGGAATGGCAGCGCGAACTGTGTGGCCGGGTTGCGAGTTTTCCGGAGGGATATCATCTGGATTGCGATCCGTCGGACTATTGATGGTTGGCGGGTTGATTCCGGTACATCCGGGACCAAAGCGCTCGACCGTCTGATTGCTACCCTCCTGGCTGGATTTCTCGGTCTACTGGGCTGCGCGGGTCATAACCAGCAACGCCTTGCCGCCTTGCGCAATTGCAGTTCTCCTTGTCCTCTGAGAACTCACAGACTCATCGCAGCCGTCAAGGTGCACGTGATGCATTTGCACTAGGCGCTGAAACGAGCTGAATTAGATATGCCTTCAAATTCAGTAAGTTATCTATGTTACTAACAGTAACCTACTGACGTTACAGAGGTCCCTTTCTTAAATCTCTCCGTCAGACGACGGAATGTTCCTTCGTCTTAAACCTCGAAACCTAATTGGAGACGATGATGAAGACAAAACTTAAAACTGCCCTATTTGCCGCCGCAACGCTTTTCTGCACCCAGCTTTTCGCAGCGGATGAAAACAACACCGTGCCTGGCTTAACGGCCGCGGGGTCGCCCCTTGGCCTGCATGGCGTGGATCCTGTTGCATTCATTCAGCTCGAAAACCGCATTCAAGGAACCGCGGCGTTTACGAGCGTCCATGATGGCGTGGCGTATTACTTCGCCAGCGAAGGGACTCAAAAGACCTTTGAACAGTCCCCGGATCGGTACGTTCCGCAGAACGGCGGCTTTTGCACCTATGGCGTGTCCGTGGGGAAGAAATTTGACGGCAACCCTCAATACGGTGCGGTTGTGGGCGGTAAGTTGTATGTGTTCTTGAACGAAGACATCTACCGGGCGTTCGATGCGGATCGAAAAGGAACGATCAAGAAAGCCGAGGTCAACTGGAAGCGAATCCGCACCGTCGCCGCGACCGACTTGTAGTACTGGATCAGGAGACATGAAATGAAATCTAATGAACTTCAAGTCGCCGGTGACGCCGCAGCGGATCTGGCGATTCTGCAAAGATCGCTTGAGGGTGAGCGGTTCGGTGTTGCGGCCTACGACGTTGCCATTGGCAGTGGGCTACTTGAACCTGCCGTGGTTTCGATTGCTGAGCAATTTCGCAGCCATCATGACGAGCACGCGAATTGTCTGATCGAAGCGATTCGGCACGCCGGCGGAACGCCGCTTGCCGCAAGGACGTGGGAGGAGATGGCCTCAGAACACCCACCTCCGCCGATGCAGTCGCAGGAAGACGTGCTGCGTTATGCCGCCTCGCTCGAAGCCAGTGCTGCCAGCGCAGATGTGGTGGCGCTGTCTGAGCTGGAAGACGCGGGACGCCGGACACTGGTCGCGCGCATCGCGGGCGTCGAGACGATGCACTGGGCCGTGTTACGCAGTGCTGTCGATGAAGACCCGGTGCCTGTGGCACTGGTTCCGATCCCGGACTAGGCGCTTGCACGAGGACGGTCGAATGCCCGCATTCGACCGTCCAACTATCCATGCCTTCACCAGGTTTTTGCCGGATAATCGATCCGCTTCGGAGGTGGCCAGGTAAACCCGGCTTCGGTAATGCGGGCTTTGTAGTTTGGCGCCGCATCCAGATCAAACGGTGCGCCACAGAAACAGCTAAAAACCGCATGGCTGATCACCGCCGCGCTTCCCGGATGGGCGTCAAGCCGCGCAACCGTTGCATTGGCTTTGTCTCGGTCCCCAATGACGGCAGCAATAATGATTGAAGACAGGTCATCTGCATCGGGTCCAGCCCAGTAGTCTTCGGCCATTTGCCGAGCGACAGTAGGATCACCGATCAGTGCCTCGCGCAGTATCTGCCGATCGTACGGCAGCCGACTGTCTCCGTTGCCTGTTCCGAGCGTACCGAGATTGTCGATGTCCCCCGATGCAAGCAATGCCCAGTAGCGTCCGTCGTTCAAAGATGGGTGGCTGAGTCCTTTGTCATCCGCGTTGTCGATTGCTTGTAGTGCGGCGTGGGCATCTCCGGACCAAATCAGCGACCACGCCAGGTGGTAACTGGCGTACGTGTCCAATGGGTTACACTTGATTGCTTCGCGCAACTTCGTGACTAACTCATCGGCCCAACCGAAGTGGGCAACTAACGAGGTCCAGTTCATCTGCGGACATTTGCCTGGGTGCATGGCCCTTCGTATTCGCTCGGGCAAACCGGTCCATGCCTCACTGAACAGCGTTCTCTCGAGTTCGAGTAGATCGCGTTGGTTACCGGCTGCAGATGACCTCACGGCCAACCCGTATTCCTCGCGTAATGCCGCGAGGGTCTGTTGCAGTTCGCCGGGAAAATCCTCATCCCGCAGGCCTGCGACAATTTCAAAGACTATGTGGCCGCGAAGGTCCGCCTTCATTAATCGCGCCATTGTAAGACCCGGTGTAGTCTCGAGGGCGACCTCGAAATGCTTGTTGGAAATCAGCAGTGCCTCCGACATGGTCACGTCCTGGTGCGCGGCTACCCATGCCTCGCGCCCTTTCTGGTAGGCAATGAATGCGTCGACATCGCGAATTCCGGAGCCGTGCATGACCGCTCGAGCCGCGTCATCAAGCACGACGCCCAATACTTCGGCAATGTGTTCAGCGATGTCTTCTTGAACTGCGAAAACGTCATCAAGCGTTCGATCGTAGTTGCGCGACCACAGGTGAAAGGCATCCGATGCACGGATCAGCTGAACTGCGACCCGGATTCGGTCCCCGTCACGACGCACGGAACCTTCGACGACGTGCGCAACCCCGAGACGCGATGCGATGTCAGGCACAAGGAGGTCCTGCCCTTTGAAATAGAAAGAGGAAGTGCGCGCCGTTACCTGCAGTTCCGGCAACTGCGTGAGGGAGTTCAGGATTTCCTCGGTGAGCCCGTCCGCAAAGTACCCATCGTTCTCGCCTGACGACAGTGGCAAAAACGGCAGCACCGCGACGGATTTGTGGTAAATCTCTGCGGTTGGTTCAAACGAGGGAGGATCTTCCCAGTTATCGGCAGCGAGATAGAGGGCCGCCGCGACCGCCAAGCCGGCCAGTGTGAGACTCAGCGTGCCGCGTATGTCGTGCGTATTCGTCTTGTTGCGATCCGCCCGTTCTCGTTGCAAGAAATCGGCGTCGCAATCTGTATCGATGTAGCCGAACACCGGGACATAATGGCCCTTGGGTACGTCGATCTTGACCGGATCCCGTTCGCCTTCGCTATCGTAGTACTCTCTAAGTTTGGCGCGCAATCGACTCGCTTCCACGCGCACGATCGAGTCGATACTCGGGTCGAAGGAGTCATCCTTGTCAAAGACCTCGACACCCAACGTATATTCTTTGAGCTTGTCCGCCCGGCCTTCCAGTTCCGCATCGATGATGAAACTGAGAAACGTTCGTGTGCGATTGGACAACGCAAACAGTTTGCTCGCGAACATCCGATCGCGCTGGGCGCGGACTTGTGCGGGGGTCGGCGTGGAGGTTGGTGGGTTCTGAGCCATTGTAAATCTGCGCTGGTCGCTCCGCTCGTTCTCGAATGCCAATCACGATTTGCTTCGCCATGCTCACAGAACATTGCGACAATGGGCTTTCACTGCGCACCATGGAGTAATACAGCACCATCGATGGTGATTTACAACCCGTGCGCGGTGCGCCGGCGAGCGGCAGCGCGTGCATTCAACGAGATCCCGTCGCTCCAGCGCACGAGGGTGTGGTTTTGGTCGATGTGTACGAGCACTGTGGCGTGGTGTGTGGTTACGGTACGCGTACCTATATCTATCGAAACGAGGGCGGAACGCTGGCGCTCGAAAGCTTGGAGCTGACGCTGGAGATGTAGCGCTGCCTTTTTGCCGCTGCATCGCCGCTGGACTCAGCTTAATGCCATCACCGCGCTGCAGTCTGCGGTATTCTTGCACCCTTTTGCCGCAGCCCATCGGATGCTCAAGCTCGTCTTCTCAGTCGCGTTGTCGGTCGGATATTTGGCCGATCTGCCGGTCGCGTACGGTGCGACGTCGGAGCACCCTGCGCCGCCGCGGCTGGATGCGCGGCCGTTGGACGTTGCGCCGACACTCGATGGTCGTGTGCGGGATGACCCTGCCTGGCAATCTCTGACGCCGGCCTCCGGCTTCTGGCAGGTGCGGCCGGACGCGGGCCGGCCAGCCAGCCAGCGCACGGAGGTCTACGTCGGCTACACAAAGACGACACTGTACATCGGGGTGGTCTGCTACGACTCGAATCCGGGTGCAATCGTCGTTGCCGACAGCCGCCGCGACTCATCGCTCGAGGACACGGACAGCTTTCAAATGATTGTCGACCCGTACCTCGATCGCCAGAACGGCTTCGTGTTCGGCACGACCCCCACGTCGGTCGAGTACGACGGGCAGGTAACCAATGAAGGGGCGAACCGTTTCGGCGGGAGCGGCCGCGGTTTCAACCTCAACTGGGATGCCAGTTGGTCGGTGCGCTCGAAGATTCATCAGGACGGCTGGAGCACGGAGTTGGCAATCCCGTTCACATCGCTGCGCTACGGTGCTCAGTCCGTGCAGACCTGGGGGATCAACTTTCAACGCACAATACGTCGCAACAACGAAGTTGCCTACTGGTCGCCGTTACCTCGCCAGTTCAATCTGTTCCGCGTCTCCGAGGCAGGGACGCTGCATGGCTTGGAAGTGCCGTCGCAACGGAACCTGCAGTTCACGCCTTATGTGTTGGGCCGGGCTGTGCGCGGCGGCACGGTGCGCGGTACGGACACGGACGAGGAGATTGGATTCGATGCGAAGTACTCGATTACGCCGAGTCTTACGCTCGATGCAACCTACAACACAGACTTTGCTCAGGTAGAGGTCGACGAGTTGCAGGTTAACCTCGACCGTTTCAGTCTGTTTTTTCCGGAAAAGCGCCCCTTCTTTCTGGAGAACGCCGGACACTTCGCCGTGGGCACCCCCGAGGAGGTAGAGCTTTTCTTCTCCCGCCGGATCGGTATTGACGGCAATGGCGTCGTCCAGCCCATTGATGGTGGCTTGCGGCTGTCCGGTAAACTCGGCAGTGCTACCAACGTTGGTTTGCTGCATATGCGAACCGACGGCGCGGCGGGTGCGCCGGCTAACGACTACAGCGTGGCACGGGTGAGTCGTGAACTTCCGAATCGATCGTCGATTGGCGCGCTGCTGGTTGAGCGGCAGGGCGAACGCAGCGGTGACCACAACCACACCTACGCGATCGACGGGCGGTGGGGTATCGGTGAGGAGCTCGTGATAGAAAGCTATGTGGCTGCGACCGAGACGCCTGGGATGCGCGGCGACAGCCACGCGCTGCATCTGAAGGGCAACTACAGCTCTGAGACGTGGAGCAATCAGCTGGGTTACACGAAGGTTGGTGAGAACTTCAACCCCGAGGTCGGATTCCTGCGCCGGCGCAACTACGAAAAAGGTGAGTTTCTGGTGTTCCGGCGCGTCCGTCCGAAGAATTGGTTGGGCATGTACGAGATCCGGCCTCACGTTTCGTTTCGCGGGTTCTGGGACGACGAAGGTTTTTGGGAATCGGGTTTCCTTCACGTGGATTCCCATTGGGAATGGCGCAATGGTTGGGAGATACACACCGGCGTGAACTTCTCGCACGAAGGGGTCAAGCGCCCGTTCGAGATCAATCCCGGCACCTTTGTCCTGCCGGGCGAATACGACCACGAAGAAGCGCAACTCGTGCTCGAATCCGACGAGGCCAAGCCGCTGAGCTTTTCCCTCCAATCCATTTTCGGCGGGTTTTTCGGCGGTCACCGCGCATCGAACCAGGCAACGCTGCGCTACCGTTACCGCGACGCGTTCTCCTCCGAACTCACGTGGAGCCGCAACGAACTCGATCTGCCGTTTGCGAACGGCGAGTTCGACGTCAACGTTGGGCGCCTTAGACTGTCGTACTCGTTCAGCCCGAAGGTACTGCTGCAGGCACTGGTGCAGTACGACGATCGGCGTGATCTCGTAGCAACCAACATCCGTTTCTCGTGGCTGCAGTCTGCCAACGCCGGGTTGTACCTCGTGTACAACGAGATCGACGACGATACGGTTGGCGGCCCGATAGACAAGCGGCGAGAACTGGTCGTGAAGTTCAGTCGGATACTCAATTTCTGAAGGGGGCAACCATGAAGCTCGGCATTCACGCCGGTCCGCAGGACCTGTCGATGGCGGACATGAAACGCGTTTGGAAACTCGGCGATGAGCGAGGGTTCCACTGGATCTCGGTGTGGGATCATTTCTACGCCAACCCGCTCGTCGACCGGCGCAATCCCTGTTTTGAAGGGGTTGCTTCAATGGCCGGCCTGGCGGCGAGCACGACGCACGTCAGGGTGGGGTGCCTGGTGTTCTGCGCTCTGTTCCGCAACCCGGGCGTGCTCGCGAAAGCCGGTGTAACCATCGACCACCTGTCCGGTGGCCGGGCCGATGTCGGGATCGGCGCGGGCTGGTTGGAAGAAGAGTTTCGGGAGTTCGGTTATGGGTTTCCGCCGCTCGGCGAGCGTTTCGATCAGCTGGAAGAAGCGTTGGAGATCATCACGCGCTTGTGGCGGGGTGAAGAGGTGTCGTTCACTGGGCGCTACTACGACGTTCAAAATGCGGTCTGCTCTCCGGAGCCGATCGGCCTGCGTCTGTGGGTCGGCGGACGTGGCAAACATCGCACGATTCGCCTCGCCGCAAAGTACGCTCAGGGTTTCAATATGCCGTACGTTACGGCGAAGACCGCTGCGGATCGGCTCGAGCGGTTGGCTCGTGCCTGTGAACAGATTGGCCGGGACCCCGGTGAGCTGGACACCAGCGTCAACCTGGGCTTTTACATGAACTCGGACCGCACGCCGGACCTCGGCCCCAAGGGCTCCTTGTGTGGTTCAACGCAGGAAGCCGTTGACACAATCGGCGAACTGCGTGACGTGGGCGTGCAGGGCGTCAACATCGCGCTCAGGCCACCGGTGGATTGGGACAACCTCGAGCACTACGTCGAGGACGTTATGCCGCACTTTCGCTGACGCGGCTTGCGCTGGTGCGCGCCGGATCGCGCCCCTCAGGCTCACGCGCGTACCGTGAACCCGCCCGGAACGACGTCGAGCAGGCGCTGGGCATCCGGCGGCAGCTCCGCAATGTCTGCCGGAGCGTTCGTCACGAGCTGATTTTCGAGCGGGCGCAGCCAACTGACTACGTACCCGAGGTAGAGGCCCACCCGGTCATCGGGTTCCTGATTCGCGCCCCCAGCGTGAATGACATTGCCCGTGTACAGCAACGCCGAGCCCGCCGGCATGGTGGCCACACAGACTTCGTCCGCCCGCGGCGGGCGCCCGTCGCGCCATCGGTGGCTGCCGGGCACGACGCGGGTAGCGCCATTGGTTTCGGTGAAATCGGTCAACGCGCAGTTGGCGCTTACGAGAAGTTCGTTCGGTTCCTGGCGCTGAGTCCTTTCCCAGGAAACCGCATCCGTGTGGAAGTCCTGGTTTTGTTGGCCCTGCCCGAGCACCATCAGTTCAGTGTTGCTGAGCCGATAATCGCGCGCAGTGCCGGTGTCTACCAGGAGTGCTTCTGCGGCCTGCAGAAACACGGGGCGCGTAAGCACGTCCGTCATTCGCTTGGACTTCGAAAACAGGCCGTGCAGACGTTTCGTGCGGTGGCCATGAAATCCGTCAGGGTAGCCGAGCACGTCGTCGCCCCAGCCGATCGCATCGAGGTGCGGCCGGAAGTCCTTGAGCAAATCCCTGCACAGCGACCGGGCAAGCGCGCCGCAAACGATGCACGCGCCGTCGTCGGTCAGCGCCTGCGTGATGCGTTGCGTGTCGGTGGGTTCAATGCGTTGCAGAGCTGCCATGGTGTGCGTTTGGTGGCTTGAGGGGGCTATGGTACCGTCGAAAGTCTGTATTCATGATGAATAAGTGGGGAAGTGATAATGGGAAAGGTAAGAATGGGAAAGGTAAGAATGGCAATGCTTGCGCTGGTGATGCTCATGGGTCAGAGCGCGTTTGCGGAGGTTCTGGTGGTGAACATCTGGCAACCCAACCCGGGAATGGGTGCCGAAGCGGTCGCGATTGGAAAAGATGCCAGGTCGATCTACGAGAAGGCCGGCGCTGCGGTAACCGTAGGCACCGATATGGCGGGGCGTATGCATTTCGCGGCCGGATTCGATAACTGGCAGGCGTGGGACAAGGCGGTTACAAAGGTCGAAGCCGGCGACGAGTGGCCGGCGCTCATGCGTCGCGCATCGAAGAACCCGGTGATGTCCCACCATCAGCACTATCTATTGAATTCGGTGGAAGGGCGGGTGGAAAAACCGGTACTGAGCGTATTCATATGGGACGCGCTACCCGGCAAGTTCCAGCAGATGCTGGATACATCGCTCAGGGCGCGCGAGATTCACACGAAAGCAGGTGCGCAGATTGCGGTAATGGTGGATCAGTTGCGCCGCTTGCACTATGTGATGGGGTTCGACAGCTGGGCGGATTGGGCCAAGTTTAGCGATAATCCACCGAAAGCGTTCCGGGAACTGGTGATGGAAGTAGAGAAAGACCCGAACGCGAAGCTCATCGAAAACTACACGATCAACGTCGCGCAGTAGTTCCGCTGGGATATTCCTTTGATAGCAAGGAGATCGTGCGATGAGCCTGATTGACGAGTTTCTGGCGAACAACGCAACCTATGTATCGGGGTTCGACAAAGGGGCGCTCGCGATGCCACCGGCCAAGCGGATCGCGGTGGTGGCGTGTATGGACGCGCGCTTAGAAACCGGAGCGTTGCTCGGTCTTGTCGAGGGCGATGCGCACGTCATTCGCAATGCCGGCGGTGTGGTCACCGACGACGTGATCCGGTCGTTGACGATCTCCCAGCGGCTGCTTGGCACGCGCGCGATCATGCTGATTCATCATACGGACTGCGGCATGCTCACGTTCACCGATGATGCGATTAAACAGCAGA
Source organism: Candidatus Azotimanducaceae bacterium (assembly GCA_965216695.1). Lineage (GTDB taxonomy): Bacteria > Pseudomonadota > Gammaproteobacteria > Pseudomonadales > Azotimanducaceae. The sequence goes on from OZ244212.1 coordinate 4,284,439, forward strand.
TCCTCGACGAAACCGGATTCAAGCCTGCATTTTCGCTGGAGGCTTTTCCGGACCTGGATGCGGATGTACGGCATTCGCTCGCGCGCGTACAGGCGAGCCCATTCATTCCGCACAAAGACGACGTACGTGGCTTTGTTTATGACGTCACGGATGGCTCATTACGCGAGGTCGTCTGACGCCGGAAGTGCGGCGAGGAACGCATTGATTGCGTCGACGCACACCGTTTCGTCGAGGGTGGGTGCGTGGCCGCGATCCGCGACCTCTACCGACGTCAGACGTGGGTGTCTGCGTTCCATCTCGGCAACGCAGTCCCTCGATAGAATGTCGGACAGCGCACCGCGGATCACGAGTGTGGGGATATCCGTCAGCCCTTCGAACACCGGCCAAAGGTCGTCCGGCACGGCGGCGCCAGCGGAGTTGTTCAGCGGCGTTGCGATGGCCGGATCATAGGCCAGTTCGGGTAACCCCTGGTCGTTCTCCCGATACAAGGCTCGGGTGAACGCCTGCCACTGATCGGCGTCGAAGTCCGGAAACGCGTGTGCGTTCAGCCGTTTGCACTCGGCGACGGCTTCCGGCCAGGAAGCCACACGCTGCGATTTCCCGACGTATCCGCGGATTCGTTCCAATCCCTCGGACTCGACGACCGGGCCGATGTCGTTCAGTACAATCCCCGTTACTGCAGCGGGTTGTGTCGATCCGATCGCCATCGCCATCAGGCCGCCCATCGATGTTCCAACGAGTACGCTTCGTGTGCACCCGATGGAAGAAAGAAGGTCGACGGTGTCGCGGACGTAGGTAGGCAACTGGTAGTTGTGCGGGTTGCTGTCGTATTGGGAGTGCCCGCGCCCTCGCTGCTCCGGTACCAAGACGCGGTGATGGTGCGAAAGGCCGTGGGCGAGATTTGCGAAGTCCGCGGAGTTTCTGGTCAGACCGTGCATGCACACAATGGTGTGCCCACCGTTCGAACGAGGATTCCGCGCGGGATAGTCTCGCGCATAGAGTTCGAGTCCATCGCTACTCTTCCATGATAGGTCCTGCCATGCAAAGTCCTGCGATGAAGGGTCCTGCCGTGAAAGGTCCTGAGATGAATGACCTTTCCGGGAACCGTGGGGATCCGCCATTGTGCTCGCCTGATTCTGCCGGTGTAGGCTCCGAACCATACCACTCTTGCGCGCGCCCGGACCGGCAGTTGATCCTTTCCTGATACTTGGGCACTCTAGCGCGCTGACTCGAACAGAGGGATATGCGATGTCGGATACCTATGCGCTACCGAATGAACCGTTGTCGATCGGAGGCGTCGTAGATGCCGGCGCACGATTCTTTCGAGCAACGTTCAAGCAAACGCTGCCGATTGCCGCTGTCGCAGCGCTCCCATACGCAGTCGTTTCCGCCGCGATCAGCATTCAAAGCGGTGGCGTCGAATCCCAGGTTGGCACGGATGCAATGAGTTCCGCCATCTTTGGTGTGTTGATTCTCGTCCCCGTGATGTATGTGGCTATCGGCTTCCTCGTGGGCTGCATCGGCCACTACCAGGGTAGCCTGGCACATGGGCGCGTCGCGACACTCGGTGAAAGCGTTGGCGTAGGTGTCCGGCGGATGGTTCCGTTGACGCTTCTGATGCTCCTGTTTTTCATTGCAATCATGATCGGTTTGGTTCTTCTGATCATTCCGGGGATCATCGTAATGGTGTCGATGTCGCTTTTCATGTACACGTCGTTCATGGAAGAAGGCGCAAGCGTATGGAGTGGTCTGCAGCGCAGCCATTCGCTGGTTTGGGGCGGCAACTGGTGGCGTACCGCCGCGGTTATTACGATCATTTCGATCATAGGTATGGTGCTGTCGGTGGTCTTCTATATTTTTATCGGCGGACTTGCCTTCGCGTCGCCGACGAGCGAAGTCGGAATCGCATCGGCTGGTTTCGAAGCCATCATTACGTGGGTAATGATGACGTTGTACATGCCCTTTTCATTGGCGATGTTTTTTGCGCTCTACAACGACCTGCTGCTTCGCAAGGAAGGCGGGGATATCGAGGCGAGGCTGAGCGAATTGCAGTAATCGCCTCAAGGCGCGACTCTGAGCCGGCAGCGCGTTGACTGTGAGCACGGGTGAGCGCCTGGACCCGGAGCGTCTCGACGAGATCGTTGAGTCACTGGATTTGAGCGAAGCGGAAACGCTCGAGCGGCTGCGCGCCTGGTACGATGAGCTGCTGCGGGGATTCTGGGATTGGTTGAAGTCGGTCACCGGCGGCGAAGATGGCTGGCTCGATCGGGCTGCGGATCGCGTACGCGACTGGTTGTCCGGGCTAACCGGCCAGGACGATTTTTCCGGCGAGACCTTTCTCACCTTCATGTACTACGGCAGTGTCGCCGTGCTGATCGGCATCCTGCTCGTATTGGGTTATCAGGTGTGGCGCGCCTACCGACCGGCACTGCGGCCGGCGGACGATGCGTCGTTTTCGTATCTGCCGATGGCTACCGAGTTGTCGCAACCGCTCGCCGAACTGCCGGAGAACCGCTGGGTACCCGCAATGTTTGTGCACGTCTGCAGGCAGCTCGTGGCGGACGGCCGCCTGAGGCTCCGACCGAGAACCACAAACATGCAGGCAGCTGCGGCCGCACGAATTGAGCCTCCGGCGGATCAGGCGTTGAAAACCCTGGCTGTTGCCGCGGACCGCGCGTTGTTCGCGGGTTGGCAGCCGGATACCCGGGAGCTCGACGATCTCCGGGCACTGTACGATGGGCTTCGTCGGCCGCAGGCCAACCGGTAGATGGATCGGCTGCGAACAACCGCGTGGATTCTAGGGGTGCTAGCGCTCGTGATCCTGTTGATCGCGCCGCCGGACCGTGCGGAGGAAACGACGCGTCCCACAACACTCGATCGCGGCGTTTCCGGTCTTGCGGCGTTTGTGCAGTGGCTGCGCAGCGCGGATGTGCCGGTACGCTCGGTCCGAGAACGCTTCGACGATTTCCGCTTCGATCAGTTGCCGGCGCACGACAACCTTGCGGTGATTCACCTGCCGGCAACGTTGTTGTTCGAAGCCGATGAAATCTCCGCGCTGATGCACTGGGTAGCGACAGGGAACCGCCTGCTGATTGCCGCGGCGTACCTCGAGGGTGCGGACTGGGTGTACGAAGGCAACGACATCAACCGGAGCATGATGCGCCTCGTGGGAACGCGTTTCGTTGCGCAGGGTGACGGCTGCGACGCGGATACAGACGGCGGTGATGACAGTAAACAGGATGCTGCGGCTCAGTCGGACGATGCGATCGATAACCCGGCGGATGCCTTTCTGTCGCGCCCGGGTTGGCTCGTTTTGCAGGGAGCGCGGCGCGCTGCGCCGATTGAGGTCACGTTGGACGAATCATCGAGGAATTCCGTCTGGCGCTCCCTTCCGCTGATTGAAGCACCGTGGGACTGCGCGCGGTGGAAACGGGTCTCCCGGGCCCACCGGCGGGCCGCCGACGAACGGCAGAGCGATGCCGAGTTGCCTGGCGATGACGAATTGCCCGCTGACGGCGATGGCGACGCCGATACGCCGACCACCGAAGAAACCCCACGCGTCAGACGCATTCCGGCGTGGGAACTGGACGCGCGGGCGTGCCCGAATGGCGTGGGCAAGGACGGAGAACGTTGGCTGTCGGGGAGTGAGGGTTGTGTGGCAATTCCTACGCCGCGAACGGACGCGTGGCGCGCGCGACTGGGTCATGTCGACGGCGAACAGCACGTTCTGTACGACGCCCCGCTTGGTCAGGGAGAAGTGTTGCTGCTGCTGCATCCTTCGTTGCTGGCTAACGACGTGATCCATCGTGGCGACAATCGTCGCTTTGCGATGACGCTGGTGAACCACTACCTCGGTGCCGAAGGCGTGGTGCTGGTCGACGATGCGCATCTCGGGTTGAATTCGATCGTCGAGTTTGACGATCTGCTGCTGGATTGGCGTTTGTACGCCACGTTGGGTTTTGTGCTGCTGTTCTGGCTCGGCTATGTGTTGGCGGACGTCGGGTCCTGGATTCGGGCAAAGTATCGACCGCGAGCCGCAGCCCTCGGGCAGAAGGACCTGATCGCGGCCAATGCCAACTATCTGGGCAACCGATTGCGCGCTACTGCGGTCAATGATCTGATTCTGGAGCCGTTGCGTGAGCGGCTCGCCAGGAAATGGGGTGTGCCTCGCGAAGACGCACTCAGCCAGGGTTTGGCCCGCGAGCGCGCGGCGCACGCCGATGCAGTGGGGGCCCTCGAGGACACACTGGGGCGTTTGCGCAATGGAAAAAGTGTGCCTCACCTGACGCTTGCCCGCCAGGTGTTCGATGTCGAGACGGCAATATCGTGATAGATCCGCTACCTACAACTCATAGACGGTCAAACGGGAGTCAACATGGCTGAAGTGAGCGCGACGCAGCAATACGTGAGTGCCATCGGGCAGCGTCTGTCGGAACGCGTGTTCGGCGTCGACGGGATCGTCGATCTGCTGGCTATGACGCGGGTTGCGGGCGGACACGCGCTGCTTCAGGGCGCGCCAGGTATTGGCAAGACGCTGCTCGCGCGGTCGTTCGCGCAGGCAATCGGCGGCACGTTCCGCCGCGTTCAGGGCACGCCCGATCTGTTGCCGGGCGACATTACCGGCGTCACGTTGTTTCGACCCGACGGTTCTCAGTTCGACTTTCGCCCGGGTCCGCTCTTTGCAGACGTGGTGCTCGTTGACGAGATCAATCGGGCGGGACCGAAGACGCAGTCGGCACTGCTCGAAGCGATGGAAGAATGCCGCGTAACGCTGGATGGCGAAACGCATCCGCTACCGGAAGATTTTCTGGTGATTGCGACGCAGAATCCGCTGGATTTCGAGGGCACGTATCCGCTGCCGGAAAGTCAGGTGGACCGGTTTCTTGTCCGGTTGGATATGACCTACGTCGACCGTGCATCCGAGGCGCGCGTGCTCGAGACGTTTGGAACAACCCGCAGTCCGCACGAGCAGGCGCTGCCGGGCATAGCGGACGAGCGCGCGCTGCTTGCGCAGGCGCGCGATTGCGTCGATGCAACGCGTGTTGAGCGACCGTTGCTGAATTACGTTCTGGATCTGTGTGATGCGACGCGCCGGGCAGAAGAGGTGGCTCTTGGGTTGTCGACGCGTGCGGCGCGCGCGCTCGTGATCATGGCGCGGGTCCACGCGAGCTCGGCGGGTTTCGACTTCGTCCGTCCGGACGACGTTCAGGCGGTCGTTGACGCCGTTGCTGGCCATCGTCTGGTATTGACGCCTGAGACCGCTTTCTCCGGGCGCGACTCGGGCGCCGTATTGCAGGATATTGTCGATGCGGTCGCGGTCCCGAGGATCGACGGTCGTGGCGACGAGGCCACGGCCTCGGACGCTGGTTTGGCCAGTTCTGCGGAGAAGCCGGGCCCATGACGCTGCGGCTGCCCGGAATCCTGTCGGTAGCGGTGGTCGCGCTGCTCGGTGCCGTGGGCGTTTGGCTCGACGAACCCGCAAACGCGCTGTGGCGTGTTGCCGCGGCGTTGCTGGCAATCGGCTTGCTGACGGAGTACGTGATTGCGCGCGCGCTCCCGTTGCGCGCGTACGTTTATCCCGACGGTGCGATGCATCTCGGCCGCAGTTGCCGATGGCGATTGGAGTTGCAGAACGCGTCGCATCGCCAGGTCGAGGTTCGATTTGCCGCGAAACCCCCGGGCGCGTTTGCTGGGAGCGTCGACGACGTTGTCGCGTCGCTTGCGCCGGGGGAACGGAGTAGCGCACACGTCGTACAGACGGCGGAACGGCTCGGTGAATGGCGTTGGCCGCCGCAACCGGTGGAGGTTCGCGGCCTGATGCGCCTCGCGGCATGGATTCGCACGGTTCCCGCGCGCAAACCGGTGCCGCCTGATGCCTCAGACGCGTTGGACGCCTCGGAGATTCACACCGTGGTATCGCGGGTTGAGCCGGATCTATTGGGTGGCGCCGCTCGACGGGTCGCACTCGCGGATCATGGAGTACGCGCGACGCCCCGGCGCAGTGCCATCGGGACCGAATTCTATGGATTGCGAGACTACGAGCTGGGCGATGCCCCGGCGATGATCCACTGGAAAGCCACCGCGCGAACAGGTCGAGTGGTGGTTCGCGAAGCGGAACTCGAACAGCAGTTGCTGGTGTATTTCGTCATCGATTGCGGTCGACACGCAGGGTTGAGGCTGGGGCGTCTGACGGTTGCCGGGCATGCGGTCAACCTGGCCGCACGGATGTCTGAACTGGCCGATCATGCCGGAGATCGCTACGGCGTACTCTGCTACTCGGACCAGCCGGGCGCTCAGCTTGCGCCGGGCCGGGGACCGCGCCACCAGCACTCGTTTCGTCAACTGCTCGCAGACGTCGAAACCCAGCAATCGGAGTCGAACCCGCTGACGGCGGTGCTAACGCTGCAACGACTGCTGCCACAGCGCGCGCTGATTCTGTTTTTCTGCCATCTCGATGCCGCGGGTTCCGACGATCAACTCATCCGTGCGATCCGGCTTCTGCGACCCAAGCACTTGCCTATGCTGGTGGCGTTGCGAGATCCGGAGCTGCTACGCGCACGGCGTGATGCGGTGGAAGATCGGGACAGCCTGTTTGCGCGGCTGGCCATTGAGGAACACCGTCGCGGGGTTGCGCGTTCTCGGGAACGTCTCGAACGGCTCGGCGCGATCGTAGTGGAGGCGACGCCCGATCAGGTCGAGGCGCAGGTGTTTGACCGCTATCGGTCGCTGCGCAGCCAGCGCCAGGTGTAGCTCAGGCTTCGGAGCAGGCCGCCATGTAACGTTCCGACGAGTACCGCGAACCATGCGAGGCCCACGGCAACGCGGATCGTCATGTCAAAGCGGTCGTCCGGCGAGATGTATCCTTCGATGAGTCCGCAGCCAATCAGGGCGGGTACGCACACGGCTGCCAACGCGCCGGCATCTCCAGCAACGCGGCGCACCGACTCGGCCCGGCCGCGTACCCCGGGGCGCGCGAGCGCTCGACCCAACGCCAACCCGGCGGCCGCGGCGAGACAGATGACGGACAGTTCCACAATGCCGTGGGCTACGATGAAGCGGAACAGTGGCGCCGCCATGTCGAAGTGCGCGGTGTAGGCGAATACCGACCCGAGCAGGAAGCCGTTCAGCAGAACGATGTACAACGTACCGAGACCGAACACACAGCCCAACGCGAACGCAGTGAGCGCCACAGTAATATTGTTAGTCATCAGGCTGTAGGAAAGCAGGGATGACGGCATGACGTTCAGAATATCGTCCGTCCACAGCGTGCGGTTCTGCACCATAAGCATCATGTCGTGGGACATGAACCAGCCTGCGGTTTCCCGCCACTTGGAAACGAGCGCCCAACCGCCGAGTGCACTCGCGAGGAAAATCCCGGTGGTTACGACGATATCGGCTCGCAAAGTCCTGAATGCCGAGGGCACACGGACGGCGTACAGACGCCACAGCTCCGCGAGGGGGCGCAAGCGCTCCGCGTGCAGCGTTTTGTGGATGTTGGCGTAAAGAGACTCGAGGGCGCGGTGGACCGTGGTACCCGGGGCATGGCGGCGGGCGAGCGCTAGGTCGCGAGCGACTGAACGGTACGCGTCCATTACCTCTCGTGCATCCTCAAGGCTTCGGTCGCGCCGGTTGCCCGTCAACAACTGCCGCACGTGCTGCCAGTGGTCCAGTCGACCCTCTAGCCAGTGCTGGTACAACCCCTGGGAATCCTCGGTCACGGGCTCAACAGATGCTCGAGCTGGGTACGCAGCTCCTTGCTCGAGCGGGCCGGCTCGATTTTCTGACGTTGCAGAATCGTGTGGGCATATTGTGTCCGGCGTTCGAACGTTAGTGTGTGCCACCGCGTTAGCAACTCGTGTACCAGCTCGGCGTCTCTAGGTGGAACGCGCGCATTCCTGATCGTTGCGAGCGTATCAAACGCGCTGTCGTCGGCCTTTGCTGCCGTGATGACGCGGGTACCGGCGACCATGTCTCCAAGTCGGATCTGTTCCCGGGTGACGATCATTGTAACCACCCCCACCGTGTAGAACGCGGGCAGACCGTCCACGAGGCGCATCACATTGCGTAGCAGGATTGCACCGCTCGTGGGCGGGTTGCCACCGAGGTCGACGCACCGGATTCCCGCGATGCGCTTGCCCGGCGTATTGCCGCGCATTACGAGTTCAACGACCGGGTGATACAGAAGGTAGACCAGGGACGGAACCAGATAGCCGAGCATCAGGTTACCGGAGTTCAGGGAGACGCTGCGGTCGCCCGAGCTGGTTGTTGACCATTGGAATCCGAGCCACGCCACCACCCAGACCAGTGCGATACCAATTCGAATGTGCCAATCGATCAGGTACGCGTACGACCGCGAACCGACTCCAGCGGTGGGGAGCGTAACGTCGATCCCGGTGGCGGTCTGAAGTTCTAGATCGGACATCGTCCATTGGCTGCTTGACAACTGCGTACAATCATAGCGCACGCGCGCCGGGGGTTCGGCAGTGATCTGCGTGCCAAGCGTCGCACTGTGACGCATTGCGCTGTCTTTACCTGATACACACCGTTTCTCGAAAACCCTACAATGCCCGGCACAGGAGTGGATGGGGAACGTTACTGTGCGTATTGACGAAATGGCGTGCCGGTTGGCGGGCGGCGTGCTCTGTGCGCTGCTGGCGTCGTGGAGCGCGAGTGCAACTGAATACTCGCCAGGTGTCGATGCGGATCACGCGAAGCATGTTTATTTCGGCGATCTGCATCTGCATACGAAGAATTCCGCGGATGCATTCTCCATGGGAAACCGTGGCCTTTCGGCCGTTGACGCGTATCGCTTTGCGCGGGGCGAGGAGGTGCTGGCCAGTGGCGGGTTGCGCGCGCGGTTGAAACGGCCGCTGGATTTTCTTGCGGTAACCGACCACGCCGAGTTTCTCGGCATGTACTATCTTTTTTACAACGAGATGCCGGCTCTGATGGAGTCGGCACTGGGCCAACGCTGGAAGGCACTGATCGAAGGCGGAGGGACGCACTACTCGGCGTTTCCCGACAGTATCAACGAGCCGGACCCGGAGCGGGACGCGGCGCCCGAAGCCATTGCGTGGAGCGTCTGGCGCGACGTGACCCGGGTTGCGGACGAATACAACGAGCCTGGTCGATTTACGACGTTTTCTGCCTACGAATGGACGGCGATGACCGGCGGCAACAATCTGCACCGGTGTGTGATTCTGAAAGATGGCGCCGATCTCGCGTCCCGGGTGCTGCCGTTTTCCGCGCAGCAGAGTATTGATCCGGAAGACCTCTGGGCGGCGCTCGCGGACTACGAGTCGAGCACCGGCGGCCGTGCGCTCGCCATCCCGCACAACGGCAATCTCAGCAACGGACTGATGTGGGATACCGAAACGCTGTCCGGCAAACGGTTGAACAAATCGTACGCGCGCACGCGCATGCGCTGGGAACCCGTTGCGGAAGTGACTCAGATCAAAGGCGACAGTGAAACACACCCGGTGCTCTCGCCAACAGACGAGTTTGCGGATTTCGAACGCTGGGACAAGTTCAACATCATGAACACGGTAGAAACCACCCCGGAGATGTTGCCGGGTTCCTATGCGCGCTCGGCGTTGAAACGCGGACTGGCGCTCGACGCACGCCTTGGGATCAACCCCTTTCAGTTCGGCATGATAGGCAGCACGGACGATCACACGGCGCTGGCTACCGCTTCGGAGGACAACTTCTTCGGTAAATTTGCGAACTCGGAGCCGGGTGTGCGCAGTGCCGACTCGCACATGGCGGGAGCTCTGATCGCCGACTGGCAGCTTGGCGCATCGGGCCTCGCGGCTGTTTGGGCACCGGAAAACACGCGCGAGGCACTGTTCGGCGCGCTGGAACGCAGGGAGGTGTACGCCACGTCCGGATCACGCATTGTGCTCCGATTCTTTGGGGGCTGGCAGTACCGGCCCGGGACCATTCACGCACCCGATTTCGTGAAGCAGGGATACGCGGGCGGCGTACCCATGGGCGGTGAACTTTCCGGCGACAAAGACCGCGCATCGCCGCCGACGTTTCTGGTGCACGCGATGAAAGATCCGGACGATGCCAACCTGGACCGCATTCAGATCGTTAAGGGCTGGCTCGACAAAGCGGGTGAACTGCACGAAGCGATTTTTGACGTCGCGCTGTCGGATGCGCGCGCGCCTGACCCATCGACCGGCAAGGCACCGCCCGTCGGATCGACCGTGGACGAGGACAACGTGACGTATGCCAACACGATTGGTGCGGCGCAGCTGAGCGCACAGTGGACGGATCCGGATTTCGATCCGTCGCAACGTGCCTTCTACTATGCCCGCGTGATCGAGATCCCGAAACCGCGCTGGACGCTATACGACCAGAAGCACTTCGGCGTATCGATGCCAGAAGCGCCGGCAACCGTCCAGGACCGCGCGTACTCGTCGCCGATCTGGTATCGCCCGTGATTGCTGACGTGGCGCGGCGTGCGCGTTGAACGACGGTGAGCGTGCCGATGGTTCGAAGTCGAATCGCTCGACTCGTCGCGCTGACCATGCTCGTGACGTTGGTCGGTTGCGGGGGGTCGCTGCAGACGCAAGCCGGTGACGAAGACGCGAGCGCTGCGCTCGGCGTGTTGCTCGCCAGCGCGGAGCGCATTCCGAATCGCTCCGGTTGGTTCGAGATACTGAGGCTGCCCAACCGCGTTTATGCGCTGTGGGAGCCGGGGCACAGCGAACAGGTAAACGCGTTTCTCGTCCTCGGGCGTGACCGCGACCTGTTGTATGACACTGGTATGGGTATCGCGTCGGTTGCGGACGCGCTCGACGATGTGCGCCGCGCGGAACGCCTACCGGACAAACCGCTGACGGTCGTGTTGAGTCACAACCATCTGGATCACAACGGCGGCATCACCGATTTTGGGGAGATCTGGACTGCCGACGACGACTGGGCGCGCAAACGGCTTCGGCTCGGCGTCCCGCCCGGTTCGTTCGAAGCTTACTGGGCTGATCTGCGTGTGCATCCGGGTGTGGCCGCGCCGGATGGGTACGACCCATCTGCTCAGGCCGTTGCGCCGTATCCGCTGTCGCAGGTGCGCTACCTTACCGACGGACAGCAGATCGACCTGGGTGACCGGGCGTTCACCGTGGTGCGGACGCACGCCCACTCTCCCGACGGTATCGCGCTTTTTGAGCCAGCGGGCCAGTTGTTCTTTGGAGGGGATGCGTTCCTCGGGCCGGACTATCTGGTTACCGACATGGCGCTGCTCGCGGCCGACCTCGAACGGACGGCCGCGCTACCAGTGCGCTGGCACTATGCCTCTCATGGCGCCCAGCTGATCGCCGCGATGCGCCACGGTGAGCACTTGGTGACCGTTCGGCGCATGCTTGATGGGGACGGCGGCGATGCCACGACGACGTTTGTAGGCGTGGAGCTGCCCGTGCGGGCCCTCGATGGTGTCACGGTGACACTGGCGAAGGAATTGCTGCTCTACTGACGCTGTTACCGACGGACGTTCACTTTCGCCGTTGTGCGGCCTCCAGCGTATTCTGCAACATCGCGATTCGCGTCATGGGACCCACGCCGCCGGGCACGGGCGTGATCCAGCCGGCGCGTTCACGGGCGACATCAAACTCCACGTCGCCCCGCAGTTTGCCGTCCGCGCCGCGCTGAATGCCCACGTCGACGACGATTGCGCCCGACTTGATCCAGTCGCCGTGTATCACGCCCGGCTTGCCGACGGCGCTCACGACGATGTCTGCAGTGCGCACGTGCGCGCGCACGTCGCGCGAAAACCGGTGCGCGGTAGTGACGGTGCACCCGGCCAGCAACAGTTCCAGGCCCATCGGTCGTCCAACGTGGTTCGACGCGCCCACGATCGTCGCGTCTAGGCCTAGAATGTCGGTACCCGTTTCCGCCAGAAGGGCCATCACGCCTTTCGACGTGCATGGGCGCAGCGCAGGTTCGCGTGCCGCCAAACGTCCGAGATTGTACGGGTGAAAGCCATCGACATCCTTGGCGGGATCGATCAGCTCGAGCACCCGTTGGCTGTCGAGCTGTTTCGGGAGCGGCAACTGCAGCAGGATGCCGTCGATTTCATCGCGCTCGTTCAGGCGACGGATGGCGGCTTCCAGTTCGGCCTGTTCTGTGCCCTCATCGAGGCGGATGAGTTCGGATAGAAAGCCGACTTCATCGCAGTCGTGGCGTTTGTGCTTCACGTAGATCTCGGACGCCGCGTCGTGCCCCACTAGAATCACGGCGAGCCCCGGCGCGCGACCGCCCGCACCGACGATGTCGCGAACGGTGGCCGCAATGTCGTCGCGCAGGCGCCGTGCCACGCGATTGCCGTTGAGAATTTCTGCTGCCACGCTGCTCGTCCGTCCGTCGGCTCTGTGAATTCGGCGGCATCCTAACCCGCATTGAACGGCGGATCATCATTGAATCGCGCGGGCTCGTTTGGCAGGCGGCGTTGCGTGGACGCCGGCACTGCAAGCACCGATGGTTCGCTGTAAGCTCGTGCGTAACGAGATCAGTTCAACAGAGTCGGGAGGCACGTGCCGGAAGACGTGGCAGTACATTCGGGCAGCACGCATTCGGACGAGGCGCATTCATACGGAAAGACGCTGCAGGCGGTATTTTCTGACTGTGCCGGCATGGCGGGCGCGCTGTTACCCATCCTGCACGAGATTCAGGACCGTATTGGTTTCGTGCCGCCGGAAACGCTGCCGGACTTGGCCGATCACCTCAATGTCTCCCGCGCGGAAGTGCATGGGGTCGTGAGTTTCTATCACTACTTTAGGACGTCGCCTGCGGGACGGCACACCGTCCAGATCTGCCGATCGGAATCGTGTCAGGCGATGGGTTCCCGCGCGCTCGAATCGCTTGTGCGCACACGCCTCGGCATCGACTTTCACGAAACGACGCCGGATGGGCGAGTCACGCTGGAACCGGTGTACTGTCTCGGCAACTGCGCCTGTTCGCCGTCCGTACGCATAGGGGAGCGCGTGGTCGGCCGCGTAGACCCGGCGCGGTTCGACGAGCTGCTGGGTGACCTCGAATGACGCGGGTGTTCGTGCCCTGTGACAGCGCCGCCGTCTCGGTGGGAGCGGACGAGGTTGCGTTCGCGCTCGAGGCGCAAATTGCGGCACGTGGTTTGGACGCGCAAATCGTGCGCAACGGCTCACGCGGTATGTTCTGGCTGGAACCGCTGGTGGAAGTTGAAGTAGCCGGCGCGCGCATTGCATTCGGCCCGTTGCGGGCGGACGACATCGCGACGTTCCTCGATTGCGGAGGCCTCGACGGATCCAGCCGGCATCCCGCGTATCTGGGCCCGACGCACGAGATCCCTTATCTTGCCGCGCAGCGACGCATTACGTTCGCACGTGTGGGCGTGGTGGATCCGTTGAGCTTCGAAGACTACGCGCGTTCCGGTGGCATCGCCGCTTTGCGCCGAGCGCTCACGCTCTCGCCGCATCAGATCGTCGAGGAGGTAACAGCCTCGGGGCTCCGCGGACGCGGCGGTGCAGCCTTTCCCACAGGCATCAAATGGCGAACGGTGTTGGAGGCGCCGGCCGGGGAGGGCGACAAGTACATCGTGTGCAACGCCGATGAAGGCGATTCGGGCACGTTCGCGGATCGGATGTTGATGGAAGGCGATCCCTTTGCATTGCTGGAGGGTATGACGATTGCTGCGCTGGCAGTTGGCGCAACCGGTGGCTACATCTATCTGCGCGAGGAGTACCGTCATGCGCAGCGGATACTTGGCCATGCCCTCGCGACCGCGCGTGCGGAAGGTCTGCTCGGTGCTGACGTGCTCGGCAGTGGCCGCGCATTCGACGTCGCACTGCGTCTTGGTGCGGGGTCTTACATTTGCGGCGAAGAGACGGCAATGCTGGAAAGTCTGGAAGGCAAGCGCGGTATGGTGCGTGCCAAACCGCCGCTGCCGGCCGTGGCGGGGTTGTTCGGGCAGCCCACGGTAGTCAATAACGTAGTCACGCTGGCGTCCGTCGTGCCTGTGCTCGCAGCGGGCGGTGCGCAGGCGTACCAGGCGCTCGGAACCGGCCGGTCACGCGGCTCGATGACCTTCCAACTGGCGGGCAATCTACGCCGTCCGGGCCTCGTCGAACTTCCGTTCGGCGCGCCGTTGCGACGGTTGCTCGATGAGTTCGGCGGCGGTTCGGCCAGCGGCCGGCCGCTGCGCGCGGTTCAGGTGGGCGGACCGCTGGGCGCGTACCTGCCGGAACCCCTGTGGGACACGCCGCTCGACTATGAAGCCTTTGCCGCAGTCGACGGGGTACTCGGTCATGGCGGCGTGGTAGCGTTTGACGACCGCGTCGACATGCTCGCGCAGGCGCGGTTCGCGATGGCGTTTTGCGCGGAGGAGTCATGCGGCAAGTGCACACCCTGTCGCATCGGATCCGTACGGGGTGTCGAGACGATCGATCGGATCGCTGCGGGGGAAACGCGCGCGACCGAATTGCTCTTGGACCTCTGCCGGACGATGGAAGAAGGTTCCCTGTGTGCGATGGGCGGGATGACACCGTATCCGGTACGGAGCGCCTTCGAGCACTTTAGCGGGGACTTCCGCCAAGCAACTGCGGGGAACGACCATGGTTAGTGTGGGAGTATTCGACCCGAAGGTCGATCTGGGTACGCCGGCGCCCGTGGCCGAATATTCGAGCGAATACGTTGCGCCGCCGTCGGTGGCTTTGACGATCGACGGACGTGACGTAAGCGTACCCGAAGGCACGTCCGTGATGCGTGCGGCGGCCCTTGCAGGGACAAAGATTCCGAAGCTCTGCGCCACGGACAGTCTCGAGCCGTTCGGGTCCTGTCGGCTCTGCGTGGTCGAAATTGGCGGGCGCAGCGGCTATCCCGCGGCCTGCACGACACCGGTTGAAGAAGGCATGCGGGTGCGTACGCAGTCCTCAGACCTGGCGCGCCTACGCCGCAACGTCATGGAGCTGTACATATCGGATCATCCGCTGGATTGCTTGACGTGCGCGAGCAATGGCGACTGCGAGCTTCAGGATGTAGCGGGGGAGGTCGGTCTGCGCGAGGTGCGGTATGGATTCTCCGGTCGCAATCACCTGGATGCTCAACCCGACACATCCAACCCGTACTTTACGTTCGATCCGGCGAAGTGCATCGTCTGCTCGCGCTGCGTGCGCGCATGTGAGGAGGTGCAGGGTACGTTTGCGCTGACGATCGAAGGCCGCGGGTTCGACTCGGTGGTAACGGCGGGTCAGTCGGAAACCTTTATCGACTCTGATTGCGTGTCCTGTGGCGCCTGCGTCAGCGCCTGCCCCACGGCCACGCTGATCGAAACCAGCGTGGTCGAACACGGCCAACCGGAGCGGTCAGTGGTAACCACCTGCGCGTACTGCGGGGTGGGCTGTGCCTTCGAAGCGCAGACGCAGGGTGATCTCGTAGTGCGCATGGAACCGTACAAGGCGGGTGCCGCCAACCGAGGCCACGGATGCGTGAAAGGACGCTTTGCCTTCGCGTACGCGACGCACGCGGATCGCGTGACCACGCCGCTCGTACGGCAACGGATCGACGAGCCGTGGCGAGCGGTTTCGTGGGATGAAGCCATCGCCTTTGCCGCGGAACGTATCACCGCCATTCAGCAACGGCACGGTCGCGACAGCGTCGGCGGTATCACATCGTCGAGATGTACCAACGAAGAAACCTACCTCGTGCAAAAGATGGTGCGCACGGCGTTTGGCAACAACAACGTTGATACGTGCGCGCGGGTTTGCCACTCGCCTACCGGATACGGCCTGAAGATGACGCTCGGTGAATCAGCGGGCACGCAGTCGTTCGACTCCGTGGAGAAATGCGACGTCGTCATGATCATCGGAGCCAACCCCACGGACGGCCATCCGGTGTTTGCATCGCGTCTCAAGCGCCGGCTACGACAGGGGGCACGCCTCATCGTCGCCGATCCACGCCAGATCGATATTGTCAGGACGCCGCACGTGGAAGCCGACCTCTTCCTGCCGCTGCGCCCGGGCACGAACGTAGCGCTGCTGAACAGCCTTGCGCACGTGATAGTGTCGGAGAACCTGTGGAACGAACCTTTCGTTGCCGAGCGCTGCGAGGCTGAGGCATTCGAGAAGTGGCTCAGTTTCATTCGTGAACCGCAGCATGCGCCGGAGGCGATCGCGAACCAGGTCGGTGTACCGGCCGACGATCTGCGGGCTGCTGCGCGCCTCTACGCAACCGGAGGTAATGCGGCAATTTACTATGGTCTGGGCGTCACCGAACACAGCCAGGGGTCAACGGCGGTGATGGCCATTGCCAACCTCGCGATGCTGACGGGAAACATTGGCCGCGAAGGCGTGGGCGTGAACCCACTACGGGGCCAGAACAATGTCCAGGGTTCATGCGACATGGGTTCGTTCCCGCACGAGCTGCCCGGCTACCGCCCGATCGGCGACGACGGGGTGCGTGCACAGTTCGAAGAAGCGTGGGGCGTGTCGCTGCTGCCCGAACCGGGTCATCGAATCAACAACATGCTGGATGCAGCGGTGGCGGGCCAGTTCAAAGGCCTGTATTGCCAGGGTGAGGACATTGCGCAGTCGGACCCGAATACACAGCACGTCGAAGCGGCCCTGGGTAACCTGGAATGCCTTATTGTCCAGGATCTGTTCCTGAACGAGACCGCCAAGTTCGCACACGTTTTCCTGCCGGGATCTTCCTTTCTGGAAAAAGACGGTACGTTCACCAATGCGGAGCGGCGAATTTCGCCGGTGCGCAAGGTTATGGAGCCGCTGTCGGGTCTGTCGGAATGGGAAGCAACGATGGCGCTGTCGGCCGCGTTGGGATACCCGATGGCGTACTCGCATCCGTCGGAGATCATGGACGAAATTGCATCGCTCACGCCGTCCTTCGCAGGCGTCAGCTACGCCCGTCTGGAGCAGCAGGGATCGTTGCAGTGGCCGTGCAATGCGGAGGCACCCGCCGGTACACCTACGATGCACACGCACACGTTTACGCGAGGTCTGGGACGATTCAGCGTAACGGAGTTTGTCGCCACCGACGAGAAGGTTACGCGGCGTTTCCCGCTGCTGCTCACTACAGGGCGTATCCTGTCGCAGTACAACGTGGGCGCGCAGACGCGCCGCACGCCCAACCTTACCTGGCACGCAGAGGACGTGCTCGAGATCCACGAACAGGACGCGGAAGATCGTGGTATTTGCGATGGCGATCGTGTGCAGATTACGAGCCGTGTCGGCACGACGGTGCTTCGATGTAGCGTCAGTCAGCGAATGCAGCCGGGTGTGGTGTACACGACGTTTCATCATCCCGGCAGCGGCGCCAACGTCGTAACCACCGACAATTCCGACTGGGCGACGAACTGCCCGGAGTACAAGGTAACCGCTGTACAGGTCGCCCGGGTGGAGCAGATTTCCCAGTGGCAGACGTTGTACCGGGACCGCACTGTCGTGCAGGCGGGTCTCGCGGAGTCCGCTGCCGAAGATCTGTCGGCAGAAGGATGACCTCGTTTGCGCCGACGACTCAGCGACGCGTGGAGACTTGGCGCCGCGAACGGAACAACGCCGGTCAAGGGTCGCAGCATGACGAGCTTGCCGTGGAAGTTCCCGTTGCGTTGGTCTACAACGGTGTTGCGCACGCGGTCATGATCGCAACACCAACGGATCTGGAGGCGTTTGCTATGGGGTTCAGCCTGACCGAAGGGCTGATTGATACGCCCGACGAGGTCTATGACATCTCCGTACGCGGTTCAGATCGCGGTGTAGAGGTGGAGTTGCGGATCGCGGCGCGCCGGTTCCAACGGTTGAACGCCCGGCGCCGTCAGATGACCGGGCGCACGGGCTGCGGTCTCTGCGGCGCCGAGTCGCTGGAGCAACTCGACAGACCCGTCGTGCCGGTACGACCGACGCGTATTGATCATCAGTCGATCGATCGTGCGATCGACCAGTTGGACGCGCACCAGCCGCTTCAGCAGCAGACCGGCGCGGTACACGGCGCTGCTTGGTGTACGCCCGAGGGCAGCCTTGAGTACCTTTTTGAAGACGTGGGTCGCCACAACGCGCTCGACAAATTGATCGGCGCTCGGCTGATCAACGGCGAGACGGGCGATGGCTTCAGCATAGTGTCCAGCCGCGCGAGCTATGAAATGGCGCAGAAAGCCGCGGTGGCAGGGTTCGGTCTGCTCGTATGCGTGTCTGCGGCCACCGACCGGGCGGTTGACACCGCTCGGCGTTACGGGATGGCGCTGGTCGGCTTTGCGCGGCCCGGGCGTCACGTCGTCTATCACGACCCTATGGCCTCAATGACCTGATTTGCGGTCCTCGTGGGCGCGCCGTCCGGTTCTCTCGACGTCCGCTGGAGTGGCGCTCGAATCAGCTCGGAACCAAAGTGTGAACTGGGTTCGCCAGTTTTCAGATCAGGATTGCTACCGCGTCGACAGTTTCCGTCGGGTTCGCCACGCAACCTGCGTCCTGGTCGATCTGTGACGCGGTTCACTTAGAACGACGGGCGGCTTCCTACACTGGTGTCACGGCACAACGAGCGACACGCATGAATCTAGCCCACTCTTTGCAATCACCCGTAGCCGATTTCCTCGCTGACACTGACGGTTCTGAACGGCGACTCCTCGTCGTGGAACCGGACGAGGCTCGGCAAAAACAGTTACGCCGAATCTTTGCGCAGAGCGGGCCGCAGTGGCGTCTGCACTTTGCGGTAACCGCGCGGCAAGCGATTGGCTACAGTCGCGTTCAGCGGTGCGATTGCGTATTGCTGTCAGACCAGCTTCCCGATCAGCCGAGTCTGGCCCTCGTGTCGCTTCTGAAGGATGCGGATTCGCTGGCTCAATTGCCGGTGATTGTGCTTACGGATGCGCATGACGAGCAGCTTGCACTGATGTCTCTGGAATGCGGTGCGGTCGACCTGATCGCGTGGGATCGTTTGAGCGGAATACGGCTTGAAAGCCGTGTGCTGGGCGCGATCGAACGCCGCGCGCTTACGCAGGCCATGGAAAGGCAGCGTCTCGATCGGGAACTTTCCTGCATCGAAATGGCGCGTCGGCAGGAACGGTTAGCAGCCAGTGTCGACGATGTGATCCACGCGCTCCGCACGCCGCTCGGTGCGATGCAGGAATTCGTGTCTCTCGTGCTCGACGGCGTAACCGGTCGCGTTACGGACGAGCAGGGGAAGTATCTCGCGCTCGCGCGCGGTTCGTGTCAGACGCTTGAGCGGGAGATTGAAAGACTCCATGAGGTGCTGAATCTCGACTGCCGGCTGTCGGATGTTCAGTTTGATGCGGTATCGCTCGTGGACGTTGTGGAGTTCGCCCATCGCGAGTTGCAGCTGTCCGCCCGCTACGCCCGGGTGTCGATCGCGCTGCAGTACGTGGATGATCTGCCCGATGTGCGTGCCGATCGCTTACAGATTGCGCAGGTGATTGTGCAACTCCTTTCGCACACCATTGCGCTGGTTGGGGCAGGTGGTCAGATCATCGTAGAACTCGGCCGCTCGAAACAGGAACGCGGACACGTGTGCGTGGGCATTCGAATCGGTCGATGCGCCCCAGGTATAGCCGACATTGCCACATCACAGACGCTTGACGACCGCCCTGCGCACTTCCTGGAAGGCGTTTCGTTTCCCGGGTGCACGCAGATTCTGGCGGATCACCGCACGCACCTTGAGATTGAGCATCCGAACGAGGGTGAAGGTTTGATTACGTTTGCGCTGCCAGTGTACGGCATAGCTCCGAGAACGCTGCGATGATTGACGCTGCACAGAAACCTCAGCCGGACAATGTAGTGCTTATCGTCGAGGACGACGCGGACATTGCCCGGCTGCTCTCGTTCCGCATGCGCGCGCACGGTCTCGAACCGGTTATTGCCAGAGACGCGTTCATGGCGGTCAAGCTGGCTAAGAGTCTGCGGCCGAAACTGGCGTTGCTCGACATCGGCCTGCCCGGAGGCGATGGATTCGAAGTTGCCGATCGCATCCGCTCTCTGGTCTCCGGAAACCTGCCGCTGATCTTCATTACAGCCAGTCGTCGACCGGATCTTCGGGCCAAGGCGCGCACGTTCGAACCGGTGGCATTTTTCGAGAAACCCTACCAGGCCGACGAAGTGATGGCGACGGTAGACAGGTTCATTTAGGGACATTGACATGAAAACGCACGCTGCTGAAATGGTACTGGTCGTAGACGACGACCCGAACATTCTCCACGCCATATCCGCCCGGCTGCACCACGTAGGCTATGACGTCTGCACCGCCCAGGACGCGATGGCGGCGATGTCCGCGATCGAGGAGTCGCGGCCGAAGGTCGCGATCATGGACATCAATCTTCCGGGCGTGAGCGGATTGGAGCTGTCCAGGAAGCTCGCGCGCAACGGTCGCATGCCGCAGACGATTTTTCTAACAGCAAGCAAAGATCCGCGTCTGCGTAAGGAGGCGATGCAGTTCGACTCGACGTTCTTTCTGGAGAAACCGTTCAATGCGACCGAACTGCTGGAGTGCCTGGATCAGGCGTTCGAGGCGGCGCAATGAGTGTCATGCCGTTCTGCCCAGCCGAGGTCAAGGCGGTGTCTCCGACCCGCGCGGTGTTGGTTGTAGACGACGATCCGGATGATCGCCGCATGTGTTCGGTGCTGCTCGAGCGTCGCTCCGGTGACGACACGGGATTCGACGTGGTTGAGGCGCACGATGTGGACTCGGCGATGGAAGTTCTGAAACGCCGGACCGTCGAAGCTGTACTGATGGACTATGACCTGCCGGATTGCTGCGGCGTGGACGCCATCGGTGCGTTGCGGGCGGCGGCCGGGGATCGACAACTGCCGGTTATTCTCATTGCAGGCCACGGCGACGAGACGCTTGCCGTTGCGGCGATACAGGCGGGTGCGAGCGACTACCTCGCGAAACGAAAACTGTCCACCACGACGTTGCTCCGATCGCTCCGGGTAGCTCGGGAGAAGGCGGATCTGCTCAGGCTGATCGACTTCAAGCGAGCGAAACTTACGGTGCAGAACGAAGAACTCGCGAAGAAGAATCGAGAGATCCGAGAGTTCTACCAGACGGTTTCGCACGAATTGAAAACACCTTTGACGGCGATCCGGGAATACAACGCGCTGATGCTGGAAGGTCTTGCGGGCGCGGTTACTGACCAGCAGCAGGAACTGCTGCAGCATTCGGTTGACTGTTGCGATCGGTTGACCCGGCTCGTGAACGACCTGGTGGACACCGCGCGCATGGAGCTCGGCAAGCTCAAGCTCGAGAAGACGCTGGTTGACGTGCACGAACTCGCGCAGGAGTGCTATCGACTGCTGCTGCCTACGACGGAACAAGCCGGTGTGTCGTTTCAATTGGATGTCCACGGGCCGTTGCCTTGCTGCTACCTAGACACAGGGCGGATTCAACAGGCTGTTAGCAACCTCGTAAAAAATGCGACGCAACATACGGACGTGGGCGGCAGGGTGCGGTTCGAAGTCAGCTACAACAAGCGGTCGGGCTGGCTCGAATTCGTCGTTGAAGATAACGGTTGCGGTATCTGTCCGAACGACCAGACGGCGATATTCGATCGCTACTACCAGTCGCGTGAACACGGCGTCACGTTTCAGCACGGGATGGGCATTGGACTCTTCCTGTGCGCTCAGATCGCCGATCTACACGACGGTACGATCGAACTTGAAAGCGAACTCGGTCGCGGCAGCCGGTTCAGCCTGTTGCTGCCGGTTGTGGAGCATGATGGGGCGCGACCCGATCTCCCCTCAGTCGGGTAGTTGGAGCACGCGTTTGGCGATGATGTTGGCCTGCACCTCATTGGTGCCGCCGTAGATCGTGACCGCGTGGCTTGCAAGCCACGATCGCGCCGCACCCAGTTCGTCCTCGTCAAATGCGTCCCCCTGCCAACCGAGCCCCCGGTAACCCATCGCCTGGGTAATCAGTTCCTGTCGCTGCCGCGCGAGCGTTGCACCGTAGAGTTTGAAGATCGATGTCGCGGCGCCTGGCGTGTTGCCATCCTCGGCTTCTTCGCCGGCTCGACGCTGCGTCAGCTCGAACGCCTGATGGTCGATTTTCCACTCGATCGCGCGTGTCCTCAGCGCCGGATCTGCAATGCAGCCATCGTTGACACCCGCATATTTGAGTGCAGTAGCGGCGACGTCGAGGTCCACGGTTACACCGACCGGTGCTCGCGGCCGCGCGGCCGTCGGTCCGAGCCCCCCTTGACCCGATCGTTCGTGCTGTAACAACCGCTTTCCCACGGTCCAGCCGTCGTTCAGCGGGCCGATCAGGTCGGCCTTGTCCGCCATCGCATCGTCCAGGAACGTTTCGCAGAATGGTGAGTCACCGGAAATCAGCGCGATCGGACGCACGGTGATGCCGGGTTGGTCCATCGGAAGCAGCACGAAACTGATCCCGCGGTGTTTCGGTGCAGACGGGTCGGTGCGCACCAGTGCGAACATCCAGTCGGCGTGCTGTGCTCCGGACGTCCAGATCTTCTGTCCATTGATCAGAAAGTGGTCGCCGTGGTCTTCTGCACGAGTGCGCAAACCTGCGAGATCGGATCCGGCGCCGGGTTCGCTGTAGCCCTGACACCATGCGGCCTTGCCGTGGGCTATCCGCGTCAGATGGCGCGCTTTCTGATCTTCGGTGCCGTACTCGAGCAGCGTCGGACCGAGCATTCGGGTGCCCATGTTCACGAGCGGCGGCCGTGCGCCTATTGCGTGCATTTCCTGATAGAGCACGCGGGCGTGGTCGGCGTCCAGACCGCCGCCACCGTATGCCGTGGGCCACGTCGGCACGGTCCAACCTTTCTCGGCCATCCGTTCCATCCACAGCTGCGTGGTGGAATCGACCGCAACCTTTGTACTGCCCGTGTGAATCGGGCCCGGACCGCGAGCGCCGTCGGGACAGTTCGCAGCCAACCAGGCCCGTGCCTCGCTGCGGAAGTCGCTTAAATGCGATTGCGTGCCTGCATCCGTCATCGGGGTTGCGTGCAGTACAGGCGTGAGTCCGCGAGCGCATCCGAGCGCAATTGCGATGGGTAGTCGGGTTGCGAGGTCATGTCGAAGAAGGCCTGCACACTCGGGTATTGGACCAGGATGATTTCGTCCCACGGCTCACCGCCGATGACCGTCGCGTGCACGTCGCCCAGGTACGTGACCTGCGCTCCGGAGGCGGCGATGAACGGCGCTGCGGCTTCGCCGTATCTGCGGTACGTGTCGCGTCCTCCGTCGGGTGCGAAACGCAGCAGATTGAGCATGAAGATCGTGCCTTGCAGGTTCAGTTCCCTCAGCGCGGCGATCTGATCTGCCGACGGATGAATGTAGGTGTCGCTCATTGAGCCTCCTGTTCTCGTTTCAAGAGTCGTTCGTGTCGAAATCCGCTGCGCTGTGCCGCTCCGGGACACGCTCTTCTTCGGGGCCCCAGGCCCGGTTCACGCGCCGGCCCCGCTGCACGCCGGGTCGCTCCTCGATTTCCTGCGCCCAGCGAACAACGTGGTTGTAGGAAGCGACGTCCAGAAACTCCGCGGCCTCGTAGATGTTGTGCAGAACGAGCGCGCCGTACCATGCATAGTTCGCCATGTCCGCAATCGTGTAGTCGTCGCCGCACAGAAACCGGTTGTCTGCGAGCTGTCGGTTCAGTACGTCCAGTTGGCGTTTTACCTCCATCGCGTAGCGGTCGATGGCGTACTCGATCTTGTCGGGCGCGTACGCATAGAAATGACCGAAGCCACCACCGAGATACGGCGCGCTGCCCATCTGCCAGAACAGCCAGGACAGACATTCGGCACGCGTGTGATCCGTTGGCAGAAACCGTCCGAACTTCTCCGCGAGATAAAGCAGGATTGCACCGGATTCGAACACACGCGTGGGTGGTGACGTGCTGCGATCGAGTAGAGCCGGAATCTTGGAGTTGGGATTCACTGCGACGAAGCCGCTACCGAACTGATCGCCTTCACCTATGTTGATCAGGTAGGCGTCGTACTCGGCGTCCTGGATGCCGAGTTCCAGCAGTTCTTCGAGTAGAACGGTCACTTTGACGCCGTTCGGGGTTGCCAGCGAATAAAGCTGCAATGCGTGCTCCCCGACAGGCAATTCCTTGTCGTGGGTCGGTCCCGCTACGGGTCGATTGATGCTGGCGAAACGCCCGCCGCTTTCCTTGTTCCATTGCCAGACGCGGGGCGGGACGTACGTGGGAGTATTCATTGGCTGATGCTCTGATAGACGGCGGCCGGTCAGTGTACTAGAACCGGCGGTGCGTGTACGTGATGCAGGAGCGCCGTACAATCGAAACAGGGAGTTGGCAACGGATCATGGTTGACTGTTTTGGCTGACGCCGATGTCTTTCAGATTCACGACCTGGTGGTGGATACCGGCCGCCGCAGCGTCTCGCGTGGGGACGAGGACCTGCCGCTGCCAGCCCTGTCGTACCGCATGCTCGTTGCATTGGCGGACGCGGCGCCGAACGTGGTGTCCGTTGATGACTTGATCGAAAACGTGTGGGACGGGCGCGTCGTCAGTCCCGAAACCGTTACACAACGCATCAGGCTTTTGCGCCAGGCGATCGGCGACGATGCCCAGAGTCCCCGATACGTGGGCCTTGTTCGCGGAGGCGGGTATCGGCTATTGATCGATCGGGTGGACCGGGTGGATCCCGATCAGCCGTTGCCGCGCAGTCTGTTGAGTGAGCTGAACCGCCGCAGAGTGCCGCAGACCGCGCTCGTCTACGCCGCGGTGGCATGGACAATAACGGAAGCGCTGACGTTTGTGCTCGAGACGTTCAGTGTGTTTCCGAGCTGGTCGCGAGCGGTTGTCGCGATCGCTTTTGTGGCCGGTTTTCCGGTGGCAATGTTTCTCGCGTGGCACTTCGACCTCGGCTCGGACGGGGTACAACGCTCCGGTCCTCTCGTGCGCGGGCGTCGCGGCCTCATTTATGCCGCGGTTGGGTTGATGTTGGTGGCGACGGCGGGATTGTCGTACGTGCTGATTCAGGCCGAACCCGAGCCGCCGAGCAGCCTGCCCGAGCCGATGTCTGATGTTGTCGCGTTGCTGCCATTCACCACTCAGGACGTCGTGCCCGAGCTGCAGCGGCTCGGCTCCAGCCTCAACGACGAATTGCGCGACAGTCTGCGCGGTCTGGGATTGAAGATGGTGGCGCGCAATTCCAGCCGCGCGCTGGAGGCGCAGAATCTGTTGATCACCGACATTGCCGAGAAGCTCGGCGCGGGAACGCTCATTCAGGGGCGCGTCGGCCAAACGAATGGCCGAATGGTGATTTCGATGACGTTAGTGGACGGTACCAACGGTCTGGAGCGCTGGTCTGGGCGGTTTCAGGCAGCCGGTAGCGATCTGGCTGCGTTGAGGCACCGGATTGCCCGCGCAATCGCCCGGGAACTGGACATCGAAGGACCACCGGACGCCCAGCAGGACGCGACCGATCCGGAGGCATTCAACCTGGTTTTGCTCGGCCGCCATTTCGAACAGCAGGTAACGGACCGGCTTTCGGTTGATCTTGGTACGCTCGATCGCGCCATCGCGTTGTACCGGCAGGCCGTTGCCCGCGATCCGAATTCCTCGCTTGCGCTCAGCCGTCTTGCGGGCGCGTTGCTCTACCGTGGCGACGTTGCGGGCGCCAAACAGCCGATATTCGACGCGTTGACGCTGGACCCGGAGTCCGCGGATGTTCAGTACACCCTTGGTTTGTACTACTGGCAGACGCACGACTCTCGGGGTGGTGAAGCGTTCGCCCGGGCGGTTGAACTGGACCCGAACCATGCCGACGCGCTGTCTGCGCATGCCAAATGGATCTGGCATCAGCAGAACTTTCTGGAACCGCTGACGTGGTTCGAGCGTGCATTGGAGGTCGACCCGTTATCGCTCAGCAGGCACGCGGATCTGGGCTCGTTCTATGCATATCAGGACGATCGTGACCGGACCCTTAGGGTCGCGCGGGAGGTGGCCTCGCGGTTTCGTACGCCGGAATCGATGGAGGTGGTTGCTCGCCTGCACGAGCTCACCGGCGATCTCGATCACGCGATCGCCTGGGCCTGGAAGGGGCGCGGCATGGCGGCGCCGACTGACGCCGAACCCACGTGGCAGTTGGCCGAGCTCTATGCCCGTATCGGAATGCCGGACGTCGCGGATCAACTGGTACCCGGTGGCGACGTGTCTAAATACTTCTGGTCTCGAAAGTATCAACAACTTATTGATGTGGCTGAAGAAATTATTATCGAGAACCCCGGCGAATCGAAAGTCTATTACCAGCTTGCCTTCGCGTACAACGCCAATGGCCAGCACGCGGCAGCGGCGAGGTTGTTGAGGTTGGCGGGATTGCCCGACGTGACGTTTGCCGACAGCCGGCGCGCAGATGCGGTCGAAGCACTAGCGACCTACACGTCGGCCCTCGCAACACTGGGGGAACTGGAGGAGGCTCGCGTTGCTGCCCGGTGGCACGTTGAACGCATGCGTTACGCGCTGGAAACTCAGGCGCATAACTCCTGGTGGCCGAATCTGTATCTGGCATGTCAGCTGATGGTGCTCGGCGATTCGACGGCGGCGCTCACGCATTTACAGACGGTCGTTCAGGGGAGTGGACTTCCGTGGGAACCTGTCGTCCGGGACAGCGTGTGCTTCAGGCCGGTGCACGGCGACAGCGCCTACCGACAGGTGGTTGATACATTGGCGTCGCGCAAGGAAGCCTTGCGGCGGCGTCTGTCGGACACGCTGGTTGAGCACGGGATCGATCCGGATATTGCGGCGTCTTACCTCGCGGTCCACGGCGGCTGACGGCCTGACGGCGGCGCACTGCGGCGTGTCCGACCTCGGTGGAAAGCAGGTATGTTCGGTGATATTGTTTTCTGGCGTGTTTGAGATACTGAGCAGGGAGCCGAACATGTCATTATCGAACATCCTAGGGAAGGCGCGCACGAGAATCCGCCCAAGCGTGCGCGCGGGCGTAATTGCTGCTGTTGTCGCGACCAGTGTCGCCACAGCGCAGACAACACTTGCCTGTGGTGAGAGCCTGTATCGGGTTGGCAAGGGCGTTACCTATCGCGAATACACCGCGCCGCTTCCAGGCACCATCCTGATCATTGCGAAGGACGAGCAGGAACGCCTGCTTGCTGAGGCGCTGCAGAAAGCCGGTCACAACGTGGAAGTCGTCGCTGACGCGACGGGTGTTCGCGACCGTCTGCAGGATGGCCGCTTCGACATTGTGATGAGCCGGTACGAACACAGCGAAACGGTTGATTCGCAGATTCGCGATGCAACGGCCTCGGTCAAGTATCTGCCCGTGGCACGCCACGACACCAACGAGGTGCTCGAGGCGCGTTCCCGATACGACCAGGCGTTGTCCACCGACGACAACATTAAGACCTTCCTCATTCAGATCCATCGCACGTTGAAGGGCCGTAAGGCCTGATCCATGCAGCGCTGGCTCGCGGTTCTTCTACTGTCGGTCAGCGCTTGGGCACACGCTGAGGGACACGTGTCCCTCACGTATCAGTACATTCACATCGATGGATTCGAATCCACTATTGGCGAGTTGGACATCGGCACTACCGACACGCACGCGTGGCATCTGGAAGCCGACTACAAAGTGGCGGAACGCTGGACGGTCAGCGCGGGATTGCCTTTCATTCGCAAACGCTATCGAGGCGGCGGCCCGCACCGCCCCGACCTGATCGATCCGCCGCAGGATTCGAATTTTGTCGATGACGGCAGCTACCACTCCGACTTTCAGGATCTGCATCTCGGGCTGAAGTACCTGGCGCTAGTGGACCCTATCGTTGTGGAACCCTTTGTGGGCTACAGCTTTCCTGCCAGCGATTACCCGTTCTTCGGACATGCGGCGGTGGGCCAGAACATCTGGCACTTCGAGATTGGCGCACACTTTACGTACGTCCCCAAGCTGGCGGACTACTTCGTTCAGGTATCACCCTCCTATGTATTCGCAGAGGAAACCCTGGGCCAGAGCATCGACCATTGGCGGCTCAACGTCGCGCTGGGCTATCGTCTGACGCGCGGGGTCTCGGCGCGGGTGTTCATGTTGTTGAAGGATGGGGACGGTCTGGATTTTCCAGACGACTTCCCGCCGCCCAGAGACACGCGCCGGTGGTTTCTGCATGACCGTCTGGTCAAACACAACTACATCAACGTGGGCGTTGGCGTCGATTGGCAATACTCCGAGACCCGTTCTGTATCGGTCTCGGCCATGCGTATGGCCCACGCGGACCAGGTCCACGTGATGGATCGTGCCTTCTCGATCTCTTTCAATCAGGCGTTCTAGCGCACGAGTTCTCCGCGCGGCCTGGGTGTTCGCCGGCTGCGCCGCGCTCGTGGCGTGCGAACCCGCGCCCGAATGGCCCTACGACACAGAAACAGACGCCGTCGCGGACGTGCGCCGTGCCATTGCGCAGGCGGACCGCACGGGTCGACTCCTGCTGTTGGTATTCGGTGCCAACTGGTGCGAAGACTGCCGTCAGCTCGATCGCGTTATGCAACGCGACCCGTTGGCAGAACTCGTGAAAGACGCGTTCTCGGTGGTGAAGGTGGACGTTGGCAATTGGGATCACAATCTGGATGTAGTCACCGAGTGGGGTGACCCGATCGCAGGAGGGATTCCCGCGGTGGTGGTGGCGACGCCGGGCGGACAGGTGCTCTACAGTACGAAGGCCGGGGAACTGGCAACGGCCCGGCATATGGGGGATGACGAACTGTACCTACGGTTCGCTCATATGGCCGAACTGGGAGAAATTGATACCGACTGACGCAACGCGCGTCGGATCGGGCCGCCCAACAGATCTCACTCGCGGGCGGCCGCCGATCCTTTTGTTTTACCTGTTTGTTCGATAACTCACCGTTACACCGAACGTTCGTGGCATTCCGGTGAAGCGCAACAAAACGTCGTTGACGTGCTGCACCTGATTCCAGTAGTGCTTGTCGGTGACGTTACGTCCCCACGCCCACACGCGCCAGTTGTTCGCCTCGACGCCCGCGCGCAGGTCCAGCAGTGCGCGTTCGTTGATGATCAGGTCGGAGTTACCGATCAGGAACGGCAGGTCTGTGCGCGTGCACGAAACACCCGGTTCTTCGCAACGGTCGTAGAAGAAGCCCCTGGTCTCACTTTGATAGTTCAGGTTGCCGCCCACGAATCCGATCATCCCGTCGCCGAACGTCCATTCGTATTGCACGTCCAGGTTGCCCTGCCACTTGGGTGCGTTGGGAAAGGGTTCGCCGGAAAAGTCCTTCGAATCCGGGTTGGCGGCTTGGAAGAATGGGTCGAAGTTGCGGAACTCGCCGTCGATCTCCGATCGTGCGTAGCTCAGAGACGGTGCAATGCGCAATCCATCCAGCGGGTACCACTCGATACCGAACTCACCACCAAGAACATGTGATTCAGGAACGTTGACCAGAGCCGGAAGCGACCCGAACACCAGGTCGTTCACGGCACCCAGAATCTGCTTGTCGGTATAGTCGTAGTAGAACAACGCTGCGTTGAACTGCAACCGGCCGTCTGCCAATGCAAGCTTAGTCCCGATCTCGTAGGCGAGCAGGTCTTCCTGTTTGGCGGGTTCCAGCTGATAGAACGCTGCGCTCGCGACCGTGGGGAAGCTGCCCGATTTGTAACCCTGGCTGATGTTGGCGTACAACAGTTGTCCTGGACCAGCCTCCCAGTTCACACCGACGCGCCACGAAACGTTGTCCTCGTTCAACTCGTCGGTGAAGCCGTCGGGCTCCGGGAAGTATGTGGGTCCGGGGCCGAAGCTCGCACAGTTGCCGGGCCCGGCGTCCAGCCCGGACGTGTCGGCGAACGGAACGCCGTCGAGCAGTTGCAGGAGTTGTTGGATTTCCACCGAGATGTCCGCCCAGGTGCCGTCGCCGCCGTCGGAACCGCAGCCCCGATAGTCGCGCTTTTGATCCGTGTAGCGCACCCCGCCGTGTACCACGACGTTGTCCGTTAACGGTACCTCGACATTGCCGAACACGGCCCAGGTGTCGGTCGTTTGCCGGTTGTTCGGGTTTGTCGGGCCGAGCGGGGTTCGCGTGAAGACCTGCGTCGGGACCGCAGAGGAGATGCCGTAGGTTTGCAGGAAGCTGTCCCAGGTGGAGGTGTCCTCGTAGTTTGCGCCCACGACCCACACGCCGCTGTCGCGGATGCTGCCGGAGACCCGCACTTCCTGGAAGAACGCTTTCAGGAATCCGATCTGAAACGACTCGTAGTCCTGATAGATGGTGCCGTCGCTCTCCAGGCGCTGGTCACGGGTGAACTTGCTGTAGCTCGTTAGCGACGTCAGTGTTATGTCGTCGTTGATCGCGTAGTCCATGCGTAGCGTAGTGGACCAGTAGTCGTTGTCTTTGGAGGCGTCCTCGCAATTGTCGTACAGGCGGTTTACCAGATTCTCGGCGTTACCGTCCGGATCGATTTCGCCGCTGATCGTTCCGTCGAAATTGCTCGTACCGGTAACCAGCGCTGGCGAGCCACCGCTTACGTTGACGCATGGACCCCAGTCGGCCGCGCGATTGTTGCGCGGCGCCAGCGGATAGTTTGCGATCAGCGGGTTCAGCGCATTGATCGGGTTCAGCGTAGCCAACCCGTACAACTGTGGCCGTTGGGAATCGCCCTTGTCGATGAAGCCGCTTGCGGTAAACAAGGCCCCGAAGCGGTCATTGGGCTCCCATTCCACAGACAGGCGGCCGCTCAGAAAGTCCTGGTCGCCGGCCTTACTGTCCAGATCATAGTTGCGCCCGGCCTTGGTCCAGTAGGGGTCGGGTGCGAGGTTCATGTCGCGGGTGTAGCTTTTCTGCCAGCCGCCCGAGTCGATGATGCGTGCTGCCAGTCGGTAGCCGAGCGTGTCGTTGACCGGCCCGCTGACGAAGCCGGACAGGTCGAAGGTGTTGAACCGGCCGTAGCTGGCGTCGACCCCGGCTTCGAACACTTCCGTCGGTTTGTTGGCGATGTAGTTGACCGCACCGCCCGTAGAGTTTTGCCCGAACAGCGTTCCCTGGGGGCCTTTCAGCGCTTCGACCCGTTGCAGATCCAGCGTCAGACCTTGGGTCATTGCAGAGAACTGCAGTGGCATCTCGTCCAGATACACACTTACCGTTGGACCCGACGCCAGTGCAGTGTCCTGGAACCCGACGCCGCGAATCGTATAGATGGCGGTGCCATAGTAGGTGACGTTGGAGTTGAACCCGGTAACGACTTTGTACAGGTCAGAGGTATCGTTGATGCCGAGTTCCGCCAGCTTCTCGCCGGACGCGGCCTGAATCGACATGCCGATGTCGTTCATACTTTCTTCGCGCTTCTGCGCGGTTACTACGATTTCTTCAATGACGCTGGAGCGCGCGGGTTCCGCAGTTTCTGCGGCGACCCCAGTAGCCATCAGTGCGGCGACGACGGCACCAGCGCACCCGGCTCGGATGCTGCAAGCTTTAGACATTCAGATCTCCCCATGTGTGCGCGTTGTGGCGCGGTTTGTGCGCATGAGCACGCGAGCACGTAGCCGCGCAGCGCGTGCTGCAGTCGAGTCGGGCGGTGCGTTACTCCCGGATGCATCATCCGATCCTTCTGCGCAGTATGGATTCTAGCCGCTATAGTGGGCGAGCGCGACACGGGTGGGACAGGACTAGATACCGGTAAATCGTGCCGCAGATTCGGTACGCTATTTGCGGCTGATGCTGTATACACGCGTGTTGAGACTGAAAGGGTATCGGTCGAGTATCGACGGGATGTCGACCGATTGTCTGACCAAAAATGAATACGAGCGTTTGAGCGGGCAGGTGGACGATGGAAATGAAGGACAGGGTCGCCGTTATAACCGGCGGTTCGGGCGGCATCGGCAGTGCGCTTGCGAGAGCGTTCGTACAAGAAGGTGCGCGCGGCGTACTTATAGCGGATCTCAACGGAACGGACCTCGCGTCGGTGGCCTCCCGGATTGGCTGCGTTTTCCGGTACTGCGATGTAACAGCGGAAGTGGACGTTGCAGCGTTGGTGACCGACGCGCTGGAGCGCTACGGCCGCATCGATCTTTTCTGTTCCAACGCCGGTGCAGGCGGCGAAGGCGTGCTCACCGACGCCGACAATGCCGTCTGGCAGCATCAGTGGGAGCTTCACGTCATGGCCCACGTGTATGCAGCGCGAGCCGTTCTGCCGCACATGCTGGCGCGCGGCGAAGGCTATCTTCTGAATACCGCATCAGCGGCGGGGTTGCTTGCTGCGCTCGGCTCCGGTCCTTACTCCGTGACCAAGGCGGCGGCCGTCAAACTGGCCGAGTTTCTGGCGATTACGCACGGTGATGAAGGTATTCGCGTATCGGTTCTGTGTCCGCAGGGGGTGAACACGGCAATGGCGCCTCGAAGTTTGGGCGACGGCCAGACGGATGGCATCATCGAACCGGACGCGCTGGCGTTAGCCGTTGTGGATGCATTGCGCGATGAACGATTCCACGTGTTGCCGCATCCGGAGGTGGAAGCCTATGTGCGGCGCAAGGGTGACGACATAGACCGCTGGTTGCACGGCATGCGGCGTTTGCGCCGGCGTACACTTGAGACAGCGGCCGATGACGCGACCGACTCACAGTAACCCAGACGGGCGTCGAACGGCGTATCAAAGCGGGGGAGAACATGACGGAACAGGCATTTACCGAAGACGAAGTAGTGAAGTTGCGGGAGCTACTGGAGATGGAGGCCATCAGGAAGGTTAAAAACCTCTACTCTCATCTGATGGACAGCCGCGACATCGATGCGCTGGCGGAGATATTCGCGGAGGACGCCGTGTGTGAGTTCGGGCCCTACGGGAGCTGGCATGGTCGCGACGAGATCCGCGCAAACTACAAGGCGGTATTCAGCGACGCCGACGTCAATGGCGCGCTGCCTTATGGCGGCTTTCACTCGACTACCAATCAATGGGTAGAGCTTACCGGGCCGGAAACGGCCGTCAGCCGGACCTATCTTCTCGACATCGTTCACGAACCGAACCCCCGCGTGAACCCGTTCATCTGGTTTGGACTGTATGACGAAGACTTCGTGAAACGCGGTGGGGTCTGGCAGATCAAACGCTGCACATTGCAGTTTCTCTGGCCCGAGCGCCAGGTTACGGGTGAACAATGGCCAGGACCCTTCCCGGTCGAACAACGCAACTGAATCCGCTGCCGTGAATGAATCGCTGACCTTGCGGGGATTGGCACTGCCGCGCTGACGGGGCCGGCAACTGTTCGGCGAAAGATGTCGGCTAATTCAAGCTGGCCGGTCTGATCATGTGGCGCGGAACTCGGGTGACCCGCTGAACCGAATCCTACGACCTCGCGGCGATGCGAACCTTCGTGCCGGCGACCGGCGACCGGCGACCGGCGACCGGCGACCGGCGACCGGCGACCGGCGACCGGCGTGAGCGTGATGACGCTCGTGCCACCCTCGCAACCGCAGAATCAACGGCGCGCCGAAAACCGCAACTCGAAATGATCGGTCTGCTGCACGCCTGGTCGGAACGTGGTTGAATGACTGGGATGCGGCGAAGAATCAGGGGGACGAAACATGGCTGAAGCAATTCAAACGGACGGCGTGCGCACGATGGACGACGCCTTTACGGAGATGCTCGAAGCGGATACCAATGCGCATAACATTACCGATGCGTTGCGGCGCAACGCACCACTTCCTCCGGGGCCAACCCTCGTACCGATTGCCCGCTATACCGACCGGCGCTACCACGAACTCGAAAAGGAACGGCTCTGGAGCCGCGCGTGGCAGATGGCCGCGCACGAGGACGATTTTCCGAACGTCGGGGATGTGGTCCCGTACGACATTGCAGACAGATCCTATCTGCTGGTCCGTACGGGGGAAGACGATTACAAGGCGTATTACAATGCCTGCCTGCATCGCGGCCGCAAACTCCGCGAGTCCCGCGCGTCGTCTCTGAACGAGCTACGCTGCCCGTTCCACGGTTGGGCGTGGAACCTCGACGGTTCATTGAAGCAGATTCCTTGCGCCTATGATTTTTCCGGACTGGACCGAGACGAGGAGTCGCTGCCGGAGGTGAATGTTGGCCGGTGGGGTCGGTTCATCTTCATCAATCCGGATCCGAACTGCACGTCGCTCGAGGACCATTTGGGTGATCTTGGCTCCCATTTCGAAGTGTTGCCGTACGAACGCCGCTTCAAGCAGGCACACGTGGCGAAGGTTGTCCGCGCCAACTGGAAAGTCGTGCAGGAAGCGTTCATGGAGTCCTATCACGTACTGATGACCCACCCGCAGATCCTCACCGGTGGCGCGCACGACTTGTGCACCAAGTACGACGCCTTCGGCAACTACTCGCGCGCGATCCGGTGCGGTGCGCTGGAAAATGAGGGGATGCCAAGTTGGGAGTCCGTGGATTCGGAGAACGGAACAACCTGCCTGCGCCATCCGCTGAACGGCTGGCTTTACGAGTCGGTCGGCGACGGAGTCGTCAAGGTGACGACTCCCAAGGGTCGGACAGGACTGTTCAACACCGACGCAAAATGGCTCGAAGGGGATCTGAAAGATGCCAATCCGCACCTGTGCCTGTGGGCGGGCGGGTGCCAGCTACCCGCGGACGCACCTAAGCCGCGAGCCCGGGATTTTTCTGAGATTCCGGACGAGGTCAAGGAGAAAATAGGCGAGAACGCGCCGCTGCGGGTGTTGAGCGCCGAGATGCAGCGGCGGATGTTGCAGGACGTGGTGCCATCAATCGCCGCCGAGATTCCGGACATCGAACTGCACTCGTCTTTGTATTTCTCGGTGTTTCCCAATTGGCACCCGTGGGGCTCGTTCAACCTGATCAACTACCGCTTCCGTCCCAATGGTGACAATCATGAAGAGTGCATCATGGAGTGCATGTATCTCGCGCCGATACCGGAGAACGGGGAGTACACGCCAGCATCGGAAGTGCATTGGCTCGACGCAGACGAGGATTGGACGAATGCGCCGGAGCTCGGGATGCTGACCAAGATCTTCAATCAGGATCTGCGAAACCTGCCCTATGTGTTTGCCGGGCTGAAAGCGTCTGCGCGCGAACACGTTCGCCTCGGAGATTACAACGAACTGAAAATCCGGCATTTTCACGCGCTGTATTCCCAATGGGTAGAGGACGCATCGGAAGCGGGGTGAGTTTGCAGTCGGTCAGCACACTGGGGATATAACGTGGCAAAAATCTACGGCAATCTGAACCCTGAAGACGATCTGTTGCACGCGCTCGGCCCCGAGCCCAATTTCAATGAATCCGTGTACTTCAATTTTTTCGACCGTGCGCAGAACCGCGGCGGCTTCGTGCGCATAGGTAACCGCGCGAACGAGGGGTACGCGGAAGTGACGGTGATGATGTGGAATCCCGACGGCTCTGCGTACTTCACGTATCAGAAGCCCGAAATCCACGACAATGACGCGTGGGACGCAGGTGGGCTCGAGGTGCGGGTGGAGACACCTACCGAGGTCGTGCATACAACGTTCGAGGGGGAGGTAATTCACCTGGCCGACCCGCTCGCGATGCAGAATCCTGGGCAAGCGTTCAAGTCGAGTCCTAGGCATCGGCTTTCGCTGACGTTACGACACGATGCAGTGGGTCCGTTCTACGGTCACGTCGGTAGCGCCGACGACGGCAACGAGTTTGCGCGAGCACACACGGAACAGCACATGCGTGTTTCGGGCACGCTCCGAATCGACGATGGCGATGCACTGTCCTTCTCTGGCCACGGCCTTCGCGATCATTCCTGGGGGCCACGTTACTGGCAGGCGACACCGTCGTATCGCTGGCTCACCGGCAACTTCGGCGACGATCTTGGAATGATCGTACGCACCAACGGCGACGGGATAGGCGGCGGCCTGTTCCACGAAGGCGAACAGCTGGTGCGCATCGAGCGGGCTGAACTCGAAACCAGATATCAGCCGGATACCCGGTTCCACTCCACGCTGTCTGCTAGGCTCACGCTCGAGGACGGGCGTGAACGCACGTTGCAAGGCGACGTGAGGGGCTTCATTCCACTACGCAACCGCCGCGCCGGCGCGAACACCCACATCGGCGAGGGAATGACGGAGTATCGTCTGGACGACGGTCGTGTGGGTTACGGGTTGAGTGAGTATCTCGATCAACCGGCGTCTGACGGTAACGCTACTCATTGATGCCGACGCGTCGGGCGCGCGTCGATGGCCGCGGACTGATTTCGCTGTTTTGAGACGAAGGCACATGCCCCGTCTCGCCCTGGGGAACGCGTTGCTGCCGTTTTGACGGTACGCGTGGTATCTGGCCCCATCCGGGAACGAAACTCCATCTTCCCGAACCTCTTATCGCCTGCAACTCGGTCCTCAGGTCCATTCTTTGCGTTGCCGTTGCACTGGCGGACACGGGCGCGCGCATATGTGATAAGTAGAACACGTTATCTAATTCGGATTCGGAGGTGATCATGGATCTTGGCATTGGGGGTAGGACTGCGTTGGTGAATGGTGGCAGCGCCGGTATGGGGCGTGGAAGTGCGCTGGCGCTTGCTCGTGAGGGGTGTGCAGTGTTCGTGTCCGCGCGGGGTTCGGAGCGTCTGCGCGATACCTGCAGTGAAATAGCAGCGGATACCGGCGCACGCGTCACAGCGATTGTTGCCGACCACAGTACGGACGAGGGTCGGGCGAGCATACTCAACGCGTGCCCCGCCCCGGACATACTCGTGCACACGTGCGCGCCGCCACCTTTCACCGGCGATTACCGGCAGGTAACGATTGACGAGTGGCGCGCGGCGCTTGCCGTAACCCTGCTTAGCCCGGTTCAGATGATGCAAGCAGTGCTGGAGGGCATGGTGAAGCGCCAGTGGGGGCGGATCGTCAACATCGGTACCGGGGCCGCTAAGTTTCCAGCGGAAGTGCGAATACTATCGGGCGCGCCGCGTGCCGCGCTCACAAACTATTCCGTGGCCGTCGCCAAAGCGGTCGCCAAGCACAACGTGATGGTGAACAACATTCTGCCGGGTATGCACCATACTGCCACGATCGAAGAGCGTTTCACCGCCCAGGCCCAAGCGAATGGAACGACGTATGAGCAGGAGGTTCAGGGTTTCATCGACGCCTGGCGCATTCCTGCAAACCGATTTGGCAGTGCCGAGCACCTCGGTGATTTCGTCGCAATGTTCTGTAGCGAACAAGCGGCGTTCTTGGCTGGCCAAAGCTTGGTAATCGATGGTGGCCAAACGAATGCGACGTTTTGATTGGGGTGCCTAGATCGATACTGTTTGACAAGGCGCTGGCCCGTTTCGATGTCTTTATGTACGAACGGAGCCAGTAAGCGATTTTCAAAGCGCGGACGCTGCTTCACGCGAGCAGATGGCGTTGCAGGTAAAGTAATACACGTGCTACTTTTGAGAAGGATGATTACCGGAGACCGGCGTGTCGGACAGTGGGAGGGTACCGAGCGGATCGGGTTCTGGTCCCGAAGGCAATTCCGGGGCCGATTCGTATTTGGCACGTCTCCCCAACTGGCCGGTACAACCCGTGGTTGGCGCTGCGCTCGAAGGCCGCCGGTACACATCGCGGGCGTCCTTTCGCAGGGAATGGGAAAGCATGTGGACGCGCGTATGGTTGTTGCTGGGACGGGAATCTGAGATCCCCGAGCCGGGTGATTGGCAGCGTGAGGACGTGGGTCCCGAGTCCATTCTCATGGTGCGCCAGCGTGACGGCTCGGTCCACGCGTTTTACAACGTTTGTCAACATCGCGGTAACCGCCTTGTCACCGATTCCAACGGTCACGTCAATCGGTTCGTGTGCAGGTATCACGCCTGGGCGTTTCTACCCGATGGCGAGTTGGTTTACGCGCAGGACGCAGACGACTTTGCGGAAGGCAACCCCTGCGGCAAGCTCAGGCTCGAACGGCTTCGATGCGAGACGTTCGCGGGATTCATATGGATCAATATGGATCCGGATTGCGTTGATCTCCGGACATTTCTCGGCCCGATCTGGGACGATTGGTCTCGTTACGAGCTCGCCGGCTGGAAACGCTACCTCGCGCGCACTACGACCCTCCCATGCAATTGGAAAGTCGTGATGGACAATTTCAACGAGTCCTATCACGTACCCGTCGTGCACCGTCCGAGGGGAACCCCAGAAGAGCGTCAGCGCATGCATTCCGGCGTAGATACCGATCGGCGAACCACGCGATTCGACATGTCTGACGAAGGGCACAACCGAATGATCATGCGTGGTGGCTATGCCGGTGTGTCGCAGAACGACGATGGGTCGATCGGGGAACCGCTCCGCTCCATCATGGCGGAGTGGGACCTCGATCCGGACGATTTCCGTGGGCGAGGCATGCAAACTCGCGAGGCGTTACAGCGAGCCAAGCGACAGCTCGGCCCGGGGCGTGGGTACACGCACTATTCGACGCTAACAGACGATCAATTGACGGATGCGTGTCACTACACGCTGTTCCCGAACTTTGCCGTGTCGTTGTGGGCTGATGGATTTCACTTTTTGCGCGTACGGCCTCATGCGAAGGATCCCGAGCAGTGTGTGTTCGACAATTGGTGGTATGCGAGTCAGCCCGAGGGCGAAACGGCGCCGGTTCGAACGACCGCAGCGATTGTATCGAGGGATCACGAGGCGAAACACGAAGTATTCGAACTCGGTGCGGTGAGTATGGGACGTACCATCGATCAGGACATCGAGATCTTCCCGCTGCAACAGGCGGGATTCCGGTCCAGGGGATACAAACGTGCCTATCTTGCTGGTCAGGAGGGTCGGGTGCGCCGATACCATGAGGTGCTGGACCAGTATATGGACGGTGGCCGGTGGGCGCAGTAAGCATCGCGGAGGTTGCTGTTGCCGGCGTCCGTTGTTTGTCCATCCGGTGTCACGGTAATGCGGGTACGGATAGCTGGATAAAGCAGCACGAATAAGGGGAGAGTTATCAATGCGGTATTTGAACGGGTATAGCGCCACGGTCGCGATGTTGATTGGATTCGTATCATATGCTGCCGCAGTGAACGTCGCAGTTGCGGCAGATGCGGACAACCGGATCATCGAGGAAGTGCTTGTGGTGTCTACGAAACGCGCGCGTGCGGAGGCGGTCCAGGACGTACCGGTCGCGTCTACGGTCGTGAGCGCGGCGATGATTGAAGAGAACAACTACATCGATCTGGTGGAAGTCGCCCACATGGCTCCGAACGCGAACTTCAGGGAAACGTCTACGTTCCCGGGGATACAGCGGTTCTGGATACGCGCGGTTGGGGTGACTTTCAGCGTACCCAACTTCGATCCCGCGGTTGGTGTGTATCAGGACGGCGTTTTCATCGCGCAGAACATAGCCGCCGTCCTTGATACTTTCGACATGGAATCGATCGAAATTCTTCGCGGTCCACAGGGTACGCTGTTCGGACGCAACACGTCAGTTGGCGCAGTGGTGACTCGGTCGAAACGTCCGTCAGACGCGTTCGAGCTGCAGGCGGAAGCGACGATTGGGTCATACGAGCGTAACGACTACCTACTTTCGGTTGGGGGACCGATCGTGGCGGATACGCTGAAGGGTAAGCTGGCTGTGATGTCACGCAATACCGATGAAGGCTGGATAGACAACACCGCCCCTGGTGGAGACGACGTGGGGGACAGCGAACGACTGCATCTGCGGGGAACGCTCGTGTGGTCACCATCCGAGGCGTTCGAAGTTACGCTGATCGGCGAACACTATGAACGCGACGGCGATGGCGCCTGGGCGGTGCCTCTGGGTGTTTGCGATCGCGGCCGCGACTGTCACGGACTGGGTCTGCCGGCGCGCGACTGGGACGAAACGTTTGAGGATGGCTTTCCATGGGAGACGCACTCGGATCATGAAATCGACAAGTTCGTAATGGAGGCCAACTGGAATCTGGACCACGGCGTCGTTACGTCCGTGACCGGTTATCTGGACATGGACGCGCACTCCGGTTCGAACTTCGAAGGTGTTCCACCGTTTATTATCACCACGCGACTGAACATCGTGCAGGATCAGTTTAGTCAGGAAATTCGCTATGCATCGGATTTCTCCGATCAGTACGATTTCACCATTGGAGGGTACTATTTCACCCAGGATTTAGAGTATGGGGAACAGCGAGCTCAGGGATCGAGAGTTGGCGTGGCGCAGCCCGGCGTTCCCGATCCCCTGAATCCCTTTGGTTTTCGGCCACCGGGATTTGATCAATTGGAGCACGAATCTTGGGCGGTTTTTGCTGAAGGCCGTTATCACGTGACCGACCGTCTGTCGGTTACTGCGGGCGGTCGGTACACGGACGAGTCCAAAGACGTAAACATTGGACTGGTGCTGTCCGGCTCATGCAACGGGAATACGACACCGCCGTTTGTCGGTACTTCTGGATGGTCCTGCACGCGTGGAGCGATGGGCGGGTGGGACATCGTCGACGACGAGAGTTGGCGCAGCTTCTCGCCGAAATTGGGTCTCGAGTTTCGGCCAAACGATGACATGTTGTTGTACTCGACACTGACGCGTGGGTTCCGTAGCGGGGGCTTCTCGTTTCGCGCCAGTGCGTTGGAATTGGGGCGCAGCGACATTCGGCCGGCATTCTACGGCAGAGAACGTGTCGACTCTTTGGAACTGGGTATGAAATCCGATTGGTGGGACAACCGATTGCGTTTTAACGTCACAGGTTTCTATCAATGGTGGGATGGTATTCAGCGAAACCTGCAGCAGGGCTCCATTGGCAACATCATCCAACGCACCGCCAACGTCGAAGACTCGCACGTTTACGGCATAGAGGTAGAAACCAACGCGATCCTAGGGCTCGACGTGTTAACCGAAGGCGATATGTTTCGTATCGACGGGTCGCTTGGTTTCGCGGAGTCCGGTTACGATTCCGACTATATCGTGAACGGTCAGGATCTGAGTGACGAAAAGTTCGCGGCACCTCACGAAACCCTCTACCTCGGTCTCACCTACGAACACCCGGTGGGTGCAGGCGGCGGCACGCTCAGCTGGCGTACCACCTATTTCTACATGGGTGGCTGGCGCAGCGAAGGACCGAATCGGCCGACAGCGATCGAGGAGTATCGGCCACAGCGGCTGCTGG
Source organism: Candidatus Azotimanducaceae bacterium (assembly GCA_965216695.1). GTDB lineage: Bacteria > Pseudomonadota > Gammaproteobacteria > Pseudomonadales > Azotimanducaceae. The sequence goes on from OZ244212.1 coordinate 4,325,444, forward strand.
AGGCGAGCGTTCAATATGTGAGCGGTGATGGGCGGTGGTATGGCCGTGTGTTCGGTAAGAACCTCACGGATTATCAGTATTATCAGGGTCGGGTGCCGTTTGCGAACAGCTTCGGTGTAGGTTTGCCGGGCGCGCCACGAATGTTCGGCGTGACAGTGGGTTACCGGAACTGACGACTGCAAGGCCGTCTGCTCAATTCTGGTGCTCGATGGCCAGGCAGCAATTCAGGAGTCTGCGGCCTGCCGAATGCCCTGCAGTCGATCCCGAACCTTTGCGTGTTCCTCGGCGGTTAGCGGGTGATTCCATGCAATCAGAGCGGCGAGTAGGAACCCGCTCGCGGGACCGAAGCAAAACAGCAGCTTCAGGCTCGTCAGTCCCGACGCCTCACCGGTACCGGCGCCCGATTCAAAGCCCGTGGCGCTGAGAACCCAGAAGGCAACGGCGGGAGCAATCGACAGCGCGACTTTAGTGGTAAACGACCACACGGCAAAATACCACGCGGCGCGATCTTCACCGCTGCGTAGTGTGTCCACGTCGATCACATCGGCTTTCATCGAATTGGGCAGAACCCAGAACGATCCGCCGAGCAACCCGGTCATCGCAGTAATCGGCAACATCTTGTAGAAGTCGCCTTCGCCGAGCAGCAGATAACAGAGTTGGAAGCACGAGAATAGAATCAATCCCATGCACCATGCACGGTGCTTGCCGACGCGGGCCGAGAACCAGATCCAAAACGGTATTCCGCTCAGGTTGAAACCGTAGTACACGAGCAGCATCAGAATACTGTTTTGTTGGTCGCCTAGTACGTCGCGTATGAAGAAGACGACGAGCGCGGTAGATATCGCGGAGCCGAACTGGTTAATAAAGAACGCAATCACCAGCCGCAGAAACGGGGTGTTCTGCATCATGATGCGGAAACCGTCGCGAAGGCGAATGGCGCTAGGCAGATAGTCGCGTCTTTCCGGGACGTTGATTATCGTTAAGCCCACCGTCAGCGGTAGCAGCAGAAGAGTCATCCATCCGATCAGCAACAACGTCTCGCGCGTGCCTCCAAAGGCACAGCAGTAGATGGCGACCACCGGCACGATCTTGCTGGTAACATTTGCAGCCATGCCGATCCACGAGCGCCATCCGGTGATGCGTGTCCGTTCGTTGTAGTGTGGCGAGAGCTCGGCTGCCCAAGCGTAGTAAGGGATGAACAGCATCGTCCAGCCGAGCCAGAACGCAATCAACCACGTGAAAAGATACAGATTGGTTACCGGCGGCTCGGGCATGAACAACTTGTAAACGGCCAGCATCAGCACTGGCACCGCGGCGGCCATCCAGATACGACGCCGGCCCCAGCGTGAGTTGGTGTGATCGCTCAACCAGCCGATCAGCGGATCGGAAACCGCATCGAACATACGGGTCAGTAGCCATATAGTACCCACGGCCGCGACGCCCAGACCCAGATCGGCTCCGTAATAGTTCGGGATGAACGCGGTTACCGGAATCGCCGCCATCTGAATCGGCATGTCCGCCAGACCGTAGTAAGCGAGGGTTTTGCGCGGTAGACGTGCGGCGTTCGGATCTGGCTCCCTGGCGTGTGATCCGTGCGCACTCACAGATACTTGCTACCGGCCAGTGCCTTCTGCATCGCCTTCACCGTCTTGATCGCGCGTCGATGTGTGTACCCGGTGGTTACCGCGGCCAGCATCAGCGAGAGATCGAGTTTTGCGACCTGCGTGGCCACTTGCTGCGGCACATGCGTATACCACGATGCTAAGTAGATCGGATTTACCTGGCGGTACACGATCGACGCGAGCAGGTCGATGTTGGCCCAGGGAACGAAGTCGCCTTCGCCCGCGATCTGGTCGATCGCGCGGCGATAGGTGTTCATGCGAATTGCGGTAAACGTTCGCGTTGACGCGTCTTTCAGCATCGGTGTCAAGGCTTTCGCGTAGGCTAGGTTTTTCTGGGTGGTTGCTGCGACCGCGTCGATGATGAAGTAGAGGCGATCGATACCGTGGCCGATGTTTTCCTCGTCGATCATCTGGTAGAGATACCGAAAACGTTCCTCGACCGCGGTGCGCAAAAGTTTCTCTTTGCTACCGAACTGGTGGTACAGGGTTTTTGGTGCGACGCCACTCTGCTTGGCCAGTTGTCGCATTGTCACGCCTTCGTGGCCGTGTTTTGTGATCAGTTTGCGAGCCGCAGCGAGAATCGCCTCGCGCCGCTGTATCTGCCGCTCCGTTAAGCCACGCATACGTTCGTCTGATTTATAGTGGGGGTTGTTGCTGTCACGGATGCAACTGACACCGGAAAAGCTCGAGCAGCGCGTCCCAGACCCGCTCGGCCGCCGGCTCGTTGTGCTGGGGCCGCTCCGGGAACCAGAACCCGTGCTCGGTTCCCGGGTGGATTTGGAGCGTGTACTCGACACCGTGTCGATCAAGCGTTTCCGCAAGCGTTGGAATCACGGATTCACCGACATAGGGGTCATTCTCCGCAAAACCGAGGTATAGCGCAGCGTCCGGCGCTATGTTCCCCACCAATCGGTGTGGTGAGTCGGCTTTGTCGGTCACAATACGCACACCGTAAAGTGATGCGCAGGCTTTGATGCGCGCAGGATAGGCGCCTGCTGCGGAGACGACGAACTGGCCGCTCGTGCAACAACCGATCACTCCCGTGCGGGGGCCAGCCTGTGTCAGCGATTCGAGATAGGACAATACGCTGGCGGTGTCGCGAAGAATCATCGCATTGGTTAACCCCGAGCCCGCTGCGAACATGCGCGCAAGTTCGCCCTCGCCCTTGGATAGGCCGAAGTGGAGATTGCCTTCGCGATAGTAGAGATCCGGTAGCACGCACAGGTTCCCGGCCGCCGCAATTCTGCGCGCGAAGTCACGAAGTTCATCGCGAATTCCTAGTACATCCGTATAAAGGATCACCGAGGGGAACACACCGCCATCTTCCTGCGGCACTGCAAAGAAGCAATTCATGTTGCCATCAGGGGTCGTTACGCACGACTCGAAGGTGTGCATCTCGGTCCTTCAATGGAGTAAGCGCACATTGTAGCGATCAGAGTATCACGCGTGCTACTTTCGGACGCGCTGCACCTGTGTCGGGACGGACGCTACGGATGCGTCAACGCGCTGGCCGTGTGTGCTGAGTACGGAAATCTTTCCCCGCGCGTCGTCTACCTTCCCCGCGTGTCCCGGTACCCTTGGGCTGGAATGCGGGAATCAGGTGGCGTTTGCCGTTGCCGATCAGGTCCGCCCGGCCCATGCGTTTCAACGCATCCCGCAACATTGGCCAGTTGTTCGGGTCGTGGTAGCGCAGAAAGGCTTTGTGCAAGCGCCGCTGCTTCAGCCCTTTGGGGATGATTACGGGCGTTCCGTTGCGCGTTACCTTGCGCAGTGGATTGGCGCCGCTGTGGTACATCGCTGTTGCGGTTGCCATCGGCGACGGTAGAAATGCCTGAACCTGGTCTGCGCGGAAACCATTGCGCTTCAACCACACGGCAAGCTCCAGCATGTCGTTGTCCGTCGTACCCGGATGCGCGGCAATGAAGTACGGTATCAGATACTGCTCTTTACCCGCCTCCCGGGAGTAGCGATCAAACAGTTCCTTGAAGCGGTCGTAGGTTTCGACGCCAGGCTTCATCATCATCGACAGCGGACCGTCGGCAATGGCCTCGGGCGCGATCTTCAGGTAGCCCCCGGTGTGATGCTGCGCGAGTTCGCGAACGTACTCGGGTGACTCCACCGCGAGGTCGTAGCGCACACCGGACGCGATCAGTACTTTCTTTACGCCGTCGATCGCGCGGGCGCGTTTGTAGAGTCGAATCAACGGTTTGTGGCTGGTTTCGAGATTCTCACAGATGCCGGGGTAAACGCAGGACGGTCGACGGCAGGCGCGTTCGATCGTCCGCGAGCGGCAGGCGAGCCGGTACATGTTGGCGGTGGGTCCGCCGAGATCCGATATCACGCCGGTGAATCCCGGGACTTCGTCGCGAATCGTTTCGATCTCCCGCAGCACGGAATCTTCGGAGCGATTCTGAATAATGCGCCCCTCGTGTTCGGTGATCGAACAGAAGGTGCAGCCACCAAAGCAACCGCGCTGGATGGTGACTGAAAAGCGGATCATCTCGTACGCTGGAATCCGGGCGTCGCCATACGCCGGGTGAGGTCGGCGCGTGTACGGCAGTTCGTAGATGCGGTCCATCTCCTCGCTTGCGAGCGGGATGGGTGGCGGATTGATCCAGAGATCGCGGTCTCCGTGCCGCTGAACGAGCGGCCGCGCGTTCCCCGGGTTGGATTCCGTGTGAACGACGCGTGAGGCATGGGCATACAGCACGGGATCGCGTACCACCTGTTCGTAGGCGGGGAGTCGGATGTAGCTGCGGTCGCGATCACACGCGGCCACGTCGCGAACGAAGCGGACAACCTGCACGCCGTCGCCGTCTTCCGGTCCGTTTGGCGGCGTCGGCGCTACCGGCTCCGCCTGGTAGGGGTCGGGATGGGGATCGATGCGTCCCGGACTGTCCAGGTGGGTCGAGTCAATTTCGATCCAGTTATTGTTTCCCGACGTCGACGCATCGGGTTCGGGTGCTGGGAAGTCGTCCGCAGACCGGGCGACAAAGGCAGTCCCGCGGATGTTCTTCAGCGTGTCAATCGCGGCTCCCGCAGCAAGCCGGTGCGCGATCTCGGCGATCTGCCGTTCGCCATTGGCGTACACCAGCAGATCCGCCTTCGAGTCGACGAGCACTGAGCGCCGCACCTTCTCGGACCAGTAATCGAAGTGAGCAATACGTCGAAGGCTCGCTTCGATACCCCCAAGGACGATCGGGGTGCCGCGGTAAGCCTCGCGCAGGCGGTTCGCGTAAACCAGAACGCTGCGGTCTGGCCGGCGGCCGCCGGTACCGCCCGGGGTGTACGCATCGTCGGATCGGATCCGGCGATCGGCGGTGTAGCGGTTCACCATCGAGTCCATGTTGCCGGCCGTGACACCGAAAAAAAGACTCGGTTCGCCGAGGCGTGTGAAATCGTCGACCGAATCCCAGCGTGGTTGCGCGATGATGCCGACGCGGAAGCCCTGCGCTTCGAGGAAGCGCCCCACGATGGCCATCCCGAAGCTCGGATGGTCGACGTAGGCGTCGCCGGTGACCAGAATGATGTCGCATTGATCCCAACCCAGGTCGTCCATTTCGGCACGACTCATCGGCAGTACGGGGGCGGGAGTCAGACGGTGCGCCCAGTAGCGCTTGTAGGCGAACAGCGTGCCGGAGGTCTGCATGGTTGTCTCAGAGCAATTCGAACGCGTTCATGTCGCCCAATGCCTGCAGGCAACCGCCGAGAAGCGTGCGCGCCAGCTTTACGCCGCGGTCGTTCCCCATATCCAGCGTGCCGGCGATAACGACTGCGTAACACATCAGATACAGGGCGCTGACAACGTAGCGTTCGTCGAACTGCGTTCGTGAATAGTCGATGCCGTGGGAAGTGAGCGCGTCGTAGTATGTTGTTTTCAGATCGCGACTGAGCTGGACGTCGCGTGGGACACTCTGTGTCAAGAAGTAGGCGAGGTCCTGCTCTGGCGCCGATGTGCAGACCGATTGCCAATCCACCAGGCAGATGTCGTCGCCGAAGAACACGTTGTCGAGGCGTACGTCCGCGTGGATGAGCGTAACGGGCGGACGGCACATCATGTCCAGTAGTCGCGGCACTGCGTTCGGAACACGATCGCCGTGGGTCAGCGCGCTGTCGGGCAGCACATCGCCAAAGCGTGATTTAACAACGGGCCAGCCCGCCTGGAAGCCGGCGATCATTCCATCCCGCTGAGCCGGATTGTTGTGCGACGTGACGTCCCAGGACCGGTCCCAGCCGCTGGCGTGAAACTCGGCCAGCGCGGTTACAACGGCCTCGGCTTCGTCGGTCGTGCAACCGGCTACCTGGTCGCCGATTCGGTAGCCGCGGATGTCCTCCATCAGAATGATGAAGCGTTCCCGGTCATCATCCATGGCGGCGTAGTAGCACTCGGGTGTACGCAGCGCGATCCGATGTCTGAGGTTCTGATAGAAATTCACCTCGCGTCCGTACATGTCATAGGTGCCTGCCACGGCCCGGTTCTCCGGAGCCGGGGACGCAAATTTCGCGATGATCGTAGCGTTCGGCACATCGCCGGCAAGATGCACGCGGGTGACCTGACCCATGATGCCGGCGCCTTCACCGAACGTCTCCACGCGGTGACTGCGGACATCTGCGCCGAGTGCATGGCTCAGCCAGTCGTTGGTAAGTTGGTCGGGTTGCGCTGGGAAATCCAATCTGGGCACCTTTACTGGTTAGTGCGGTATATTCTCAGGAACCGGCGTCGGCCGTTGTTTGCTGCGCCGCCTCCCGTGCGGCCGCGAGCAGCGTCAATGCCTCCAGGCGAATCGCGTCCGCGTGTCGGGCAACCTGTTCGATCTCTGCCGTGCTGAAGCCCAGGTTCCCGAGCACTTCCTGGTTGGCTTCGCCGAGTTCGGGCGGAGACCCTTTGGCCGAGCCTGGAGTCTCGCTGAGCGTGACGGTGTTACCCACTGTACGCACCGTGCCGACATTCGCAACGTTCACCTCCGTGAGGTAACCGTTCGCGTGATTCTGGGGATCGTTCAGCACATCGTGCCAGTTGTGCACGCGATCGAATATCACTTCCGGCAGCACCCGCAGAAACTCATCCCACTCTTGCGCGGTATGGCGCTCGAACATTGCCCGCATGCGCGTGCGGATTGCATCGGAGTCGGCGTCGGTGAGTCCTTCGCCGAGCCGTAGCCCGGGACTGCCACACCGCGGATCGATGCCCAGTTCCGGGTCTCCTCCGAAAACGCACAATGCCTCCCACGAATCCTCGTCCATCGTCTGAGTAATGATGATCGCGCCGCCGTCGCGCGTCGCGTACGCCCCGTACGGACCGCGAATGATCGGGTGGTGGGAGCCATCGCGATCGAGGTCTGCGCCGGTCATCGCCACGTGCGTAAGCTCCCACTGCTGAAGCCAGAGCTGAGTGCCGAGCGCGCTTGTCTGTACGCTCTGGCCCGCGCCGTGGCGTTCGCGTGCGAGCAGTGCGGTAACGGCCCCGAGCGCAAGCTGCATCGCGCCGGACGTATCGGCGATGATGGCGCCGGGCAGCGTGGGTGGCCGGTCCGCATGCCCCGTCATCGACGCGAGTCCGCCGCGCGCAATCGCCGCGCCGTCGAGCATTGCTCTGTCCACGTCATCGCCTGTCGGACCGAAGCCATTGACGGACGCGTAGATCAGGTTCGGGTGTTGCTTGCGCAGCGACTCGTAACCCAGGCCCAGCGCATCCAGCGCTGCAGCACGATAGTTCGTTAGAAAGACGTCGGCACGATCAAGCAGGTCGTTGATCGCGCGGCGTCCGAGGTCGGTGGTGAGATCGATGCACAACGAACGCTTACCGCGATTAACGGCCACGTACTGGGGCCCCATCGTGCCTTCCGGCGTATCGTTGCCGCGCCCGCGGCCGTAGCGGCTCGGATCGCCGAGCGGTGGCTCCACCTTAATGACGTCCGCGCCCATGTCACGCAAGTACAGGCCCGCCGCAGGCCCCTGTACCGCAATGGTCATCTCGACAACCAGGAAGCCTTCCAGAGGTTGTGCCATGGTGAATAGATCCTCAGTCGGTCATTGTGCGCTGCCGCCCACCTGGGCCTTCGCGACGGATGCGCGAACGACGGGTATGTCGGCGTCGTCCAGTTCAGGCAGCCGCTGCTTGCGCGCGAGCGCAGCTTCTACAAAAGGCGCCAGCTCGCGTTGCTTCTCAGCCTCTCTCTCGGCTTGCTCGGCCTTGAACGGGGGCATCACTTCTTTTGCGAACAGCTCCAGGCTTTCGCAGATGTGTTCGTGCCGGTTACGTCCGCCCTGCTGCAGGAATATAACCTGATCGATGCCGGCGGCCTGGTAGTTGCGCACCAGTTCGGTGTAGCCGGCGGGCGTGCCGATGCCCTGACCGCCGGTAACCCGCGAACGCTCGGAACTGTCGAGCGCCTGAAATTCGCCCCATAGATCGGTGCGACCCGGAATCGTGTCGTGCGCGACGAGCGCGTTTACTGCGTAGTTGAAGAACTGGAACCCTTCAGTTCCCCGGCGAGCTGCTTCCTCGGCGTCTTCGTGCAGCGAGAACGCGGACACCATCGCAATATTGGCGTTGACGCTGTGTCCGATAGGTATGCACTCGTCGCTGCGGATGATCGAGTAGTACAGATCGGCCCAGTGCTTGGCATCATCGGGGTTCAGAAAGCTGAAGGCGAGCGCACCGATTCCGTTTTTGGCGGCTTCGATGATCGTGTCCCGATTGGTGCACGCTCGCCACATCGGCGGGTGGGGTTTCTGCAGGGGTTTGGGCAGGACGTTTCGGCATGGCATCGAAAAGGATTCGCCCTCGAAGCCGGGGTACGGGTCCATCACCATCATGTTCGCGATCTGCTCTGCCGCTTCGAGCGACATAGCGCGTTTGCGCTTCGCGGGAATGTCGAAGCCGCCGAGTTCGAGCCGGGTTGCCCCTTCGCCGATGCCGAACTCGACGCGGCCATCGGATACCAGGTCCAGCATCGCCACCGCCTCGGCGGTGCGGGCCGGGTGATTGTAGTTGGCGATCACCTGCCTTATGCCGAATCCGATTCGAATGTTTCGCGTTTTTGCCGCGAGTGCGGTCAGGAAAACGTCGGATGCCGAGCAGTGCGAGTACTCGTCCAGGAAATGGTGTTCGACCGCCCACGCGTGGTCGATGCCGAGTTTGTCGGCGAGTACGACCTGCTCGATGGCGTCCTGAATCAGCCGATGTTCGTCGCCGGCGTGCCACGGTTTTGGCAGCTGCAATTCGTAAAACACACCGAAACGCATACGTCTCTCCGCTACGATCAATCACCGTATTGTATGCCATCGTCATCGAGTCGGTGCAGCACCCGATGAGCGGACAGTTCGTTTCTGAGGGTGGCACTTGTTGCCGGACGTGGCGCGGCGCGGAGAAGGCGTTCGTTGTGCGCCAGAAACTTGTTGTTTGGGGGCGCTTGTCGAAATATAGTTTGGCAGTGTTGGATGTGTGGCGATCCGAGGAGCGCTTCACTCGCAGCGCAATCAAACAAGCGTTAATCGAAGGACAGACCTAAGAGATACAGCACAGCTGACACATAATGTCCGCCGGCCGTTACGGCCCGGCGAAACTACCTGCCAATCTTTGCAACGGAGAACAGGGACTATGCGAAGATCGATTGGACTATTGGCCATTCTTGGACTGCTTCTCGCGCCGCTCAGCGCCTGGAGCCATCACCCCACCATTGCCGGAGAGGTCGTCTGCGACGAAACCGAAGGCGTTTTCGAAGTGAATTACACGTCGACCGCTTGGGAAGGGTATCCAGATGAACCCGCCAGCCGTGAGAATCCCCATATCGACATCCTTATGAACGGCATCGTCGTCGATTCCGGCGCGTATGCGGCACCCGACTTTTCGTTTTCGGGCACGCTGGCGGCGCCGGACGGCACCGAGGCTGGAGACATCATTACGCTCGCGGCGGTCGCGCGCGCGGAATGGGGTAATGGGTTCCGGGCAGGCACCAGCGCCAGCACCAACGTGGAGGTGCCGGACGTCGACTGTGCGCCGCCGCAGGTGGTGAATGGCCGCATGACTGGAGGCGGCCGGCAGATTCGGGTGGACGGCGTGCGGGTTACGCGTGGGTTCACGCTGCACTGTGATCTGCTGCTATCGAACAATCTGCAGCTGAATTGGCCGGGCGGTCACCGCTTCCATCTGAACGAGCACCTCAAGACGCTGGTGTGCTCGGACGATCCCCAGATCATTCAGGAACCTCCGCCAGCACCGTTCGATACGATGATTGGCGTCGGCACCGGGCGCTACGATGGTGAGGATGGGTACATCATTCACTTCACGTTGGTGGACGCCGGCGAACCGGGTCGGTTCGATGAGGCCGCTTTCCGGATCTATCATCCGGGTACCAACGAGGTCGTCCTCGAAGTGCCGCAACAGCGTATAGACGGCGGCAACATCCAGGCACACTTCGACCAGCCGCACAAGTAGCGAGGGGAGCTTGGGAACTTGGGGTCAGAGCAAAGGGACAGATCGGGGTCAGAGTAAAGGGACAGAGTAGTTACTCTGTCCCTTTACTCTGACCCCAAGCTCCAATCTGTCCCTTTGCTCTGACCCCAATGTTCCGATCTTTCTTAGGCCTGAACCACGGCGCCCGAATCGATCAATGCGTCGATCTCGCCTTCGCTGAATCCACGCTCGAGCAACGCAGACCGAGAGTGCGCACCTGCGGCAACGGCGGATGCCGGTAGTTTCGGCGCGGTACGGCTGAACCGCGGTGCCGGAGCGGCCTGTTTGACGCCGTCTTGTTCCACGAACGTATTGCGGGCGCGGTTGTGCGGTTGCTCAACGGCCTCCGCGAAGCTCAGGACCGGGGCGTAACAGATGTCGGTGCCCAGCATGATGTCGTCCCACTCCGCGCGTGTTTTGGTGCGAAAAATTTCCGTCAGCCGCTCCTGCAGTTCGGGCCATCTGTCCCGCTCCATCTGCTTGGGCAGTGCTTCACCGTCCAGCCCGGTTTTCTCCAGCAGCAGCGCGTAGAACTGCGGTTCGATGGAACCGATCGAAATGTGCTCGCCGTCCTTGGTTTCGTACGTGTTGTAGAAGTGGGCCCCGCCGTCCAGCAGGTTAGTGCCGCGGTCGGGTTTCCAGTTTCCGGTATTCATGATCCCGAAAACGGCGTTCATCAGTAGCGCGGAGCCGTCGGTCATGGCCGCGTCGATCACCTGGCCTTTGCCGCTGCTGGCGCGTTCGAACAAGGCCGCCGCAATCCCGAACGCCAGCAGCATGCCGCCGCCCCCAAAGTCGCCCACCAGGTTGAGCGGCGGTACGGGACGCTCCCCGGCGAAACCGATGGCGTGCAGCGCGCCCGACAGGGAAATGTAATTAATATCGTGACCGGCCACAGAGGCCATGTCGCCGGTCTGCCCCCAACCCGTCATTCGACCGTAGATCAGGCCGGGGTTACGCTCCAGACACGCGTCGGGACCGATTCCCAGGCGCTCGGTCACCCCAGGTCTGAACCCCTCCACCAGCACATCTGCGTCTTCGATCAGCCGTAGCACCGTGTCCACCGCCTGCGGATTTTTCAGGTCCACTGCGAGGCTACGGCGTCCTCGCGCAAGGATATCCGCCGGATTGTGAGGTCGGCCGACGTTGCCGGCGCGGTCTATGCGCAGTACATCCGCGCCCATGTCGGCCAGCATCATGCAGCAGTATGGCCCGGGGCCAATGCCTTGCAGTTCGATGACCTTGACGCCGTTGAGTGGTCCCATGGTTTCCCCTATTCACTTGTGTAGCGCCCGTAGTATGCCCAAGTGGGTGACGACTCGTCGCGTCCGGGTCCAAGCGCTATTATGAAATCCATTGGACGCCTGCGGGGAAATGTATGGAGGGTCGCGTCGAGTTCGGCATCGGATTGCGTCGTATGGATGATGCAGCCGCCGATGCGGTCACCGCCGAACGGCTCGGTTACGAGTTTGTCGGTACCGGAGAACACGTTTTTTTCTACGGCCCGATCGGCAACGGCCTGATCTCTCTGGCTGCGGCGGCCGGTGCAACCACACGGATTCGCCTGATGAGCACAATCACGCTGGTGCCTTTGTACCCACCAGCATTGCTCGCCAAACAGGTAACGACGTTGGATCGCGTCTCAGGCGGGAGATTTCATTTGGGCGTGGGTGTTGGCGGCGAGTATGCGAAGGAGTTCGAAGCGTGCGGCGTGCCGGTAAACGAGCGCGGCGCGCGTACGAACGAGAGCCTGGCGTTGATGCGTCAGCTCTGGGCAGACAACGAGGTAACTTTCGAGGGTCGCTTCAACACACTTTCCGGCGTTACGCTCGCACCGGGTCCGATTGCGCGGCCGCATCCGCCGATCTGGATATCCGGACGTTCGGATGCTGCGATGCGTCGCTGCGCGATCCATGGTGATGGCTGGTTGCCGTACATGTACACCCCCGAGCATCTCGCAGACAGCTTTAAGAAGATTTCGGCGTATCGAAGCGATTCCGGTCGGGAAGACGCCGTTCGTCCCGGCTTGTTCATCTTTTTTGCGGTGCATGAGGATGGCGACGAAGCCCGGCGCATGGCGAGTGAGCGGCTCTCGATTCAATACAATCAGGACTTTTCCAAAATGGTAAACCGCTACGCGTTGGCTGGGAGTCCGGATGAGTGTGTCGCGCGGCTCGGCGAGTACATCGACGCGGGCGCGCGCACGATTATGCTCAACTCGGCGTGTCCGGGAGACTACGTCGAACGTAACGAAGCACTGATGGCGGAAGCCGTGCTGCCGCAATTGAGGTAACAGCTTTATGAAGTCACCGATCTGCGATCTGCTTGGGGTCGAGTTCCCGCTCGTCGCGTTCACGCACTGTCGGGACGTCGTGGTCGAGGTATCCAAGGCGGGGGGCTTCGGCGTGCTGGGTGCCGCCGGATTCAACGCTCAGACGTTGGAAACGGAACTCACCTGGATTGACGAGCACATCGACGGAAAACCGTATGGCGTTGACCTGATTGCGCCCACCAGCATGGCGGTGTCGGACGACGCGTCAGACGGATCCGATTTGCGCGCTAGGGTGCCGGAAGTACATCGGCAGTATGCCCGCGGGGTGCTGGCCCAGTACGACATCGACGGGGCGGACGTGTACCAGAACCAACGCTCGGGAGCGGGTGGTTTTCTCACCCCGCGCCGTGCTGCGAGCATCATCGATGTGGCCTTTGCACATCCGATAAAACTGATTGCCAACGCCCTGGGTGTGCCACCGCCGTATATGTTGGATATGGGCAAACGCCACGGCGTCGCGGTCGCTGCGCTGGTCGGCGCGAAAGAGCATGCGGTAAAGCAGGTTGAGGCGGGGGTGGACATCCTCGTGGTTGCCGGTACGGAAGCCGGCGGGCACTGCGGTGAGGTGTCAACGATGGTGCTCGTTCCGGAGGTGTGTTCCGCGGTTGCGGACTCCAACGCATGCGTGCTTGCCGCAGGCGGGATTGCGACGGGTCGTCAGATGGCGGCCTGCATGGCGATGGGGGCACACGGTGCGTGGACCGGGTCCATGTGGCTCACGACGGCGGAAGCTGAAACGTCGCCGGTGGTGAAAGAGAAGTTCGTGCAGGCCAGCTCCCGTCAGACCGTGCGCTCGCGCGCACGCACCGGTAAATACTCACGCCAGCTGCGCACGCCGTGGACGGACGCGTGGGAGTCCGAGGAAGCGCCCGAATCGTTGCCGATGCCGTTGCAGTCACTGGTGGCCGAACCCGCGTTGGCGAAAGTAACCAAGCTTGCGGAAGGCGGTCATCCCGGTGCCCGTCAGCTAGCGACCTACTTCGTGGGCCAGGGCGTTGGCTTGATGAACAGCGTCCAGGCTACCCGAGACGTTGTGCGGGAGTTCATGGAGGATTACCTCGACGCTGCCGCACGCCTGGCGGCGACCCTCGACGACGATTGACGTTGCGGCGATTGATGCTTGCGCTCGACATGGCGAACACGCACCCTTTACCGGTTACTCACCTGGAACGATTTGTATGCCTACCTACATAATGCTTTCGACACTAACGGACGAGGGCCGCAAGACGCTCAAGGTGCGGCCGGAGCGTTTGCCTGAAGTAAACAAAGAAGTCGAATCGATGGGTGCTCGCGTAACCGCGCAGTATGCGGTTTTGGGTGGCTACGACTTTGTGAACGTCATCGAGGCGCCCTCCAACGAACAGATGGCGCGCATAGCGATGGAGCTGGGTTCTCGAGGAACGATCAAGGTGACGACGCTCCCCGCTATGGGTGTGGACGAATTCGTCGAGATGCTATCGAGCTAACCGAACGACAAACCGCCGTCCAGCAGCAGCTCGATTGCGTGCGCAACGCCGCCCTGGTCGTGCGGCCGAGAGACGTAGTCTGCTTGAGACCGTACGGATTCAACCGCCTGGCCCATTGAGACTGCCGCGCCCGCGGCAGCGAACATCGGAAGGTCATTTTCTGCGTCCCCGAATGCGATGAACTGATCCAGCGGAATGTCGAGGTGCGCGCTCGCGCAACGCAGCGCTTCACCCTTGTCTGCGCGGACGGACGTGATTGTGGTGATCAATTTGCCTGAAGGACCTATCGAGTCGTGGATGGCTACGGTTTCCCGGTGCGCGGGCCACAGTTCGTTTTTGATCAACTCGTTGATTCGCGTGCCTTGAATGGCTGCAATCCGCGGTGACTGGCCGTGAACGTCGACGCCCGGTAGGGCGGGGGTCCAACGCATCTCCTCATGCAGCACGCCGGGTTTCGGTTCGCCATCCATCTTGATATGGATCCGGTCGTCGAAGGTGATGGTCGCAATGCAGCGCTCGTGGTTGCACAGTTCGAACAGTTCCGCCGCAAATGCCGCTGGTAACCTGTGATCGAACAGATCGGATTCTGAGTTCCAGTCATAGACCTGAGCGCCGGAACAGGCAATGGAGGGCGTTGTGGCGCCTACCTGATCTGCGATCCGGCGCGCCATTTCTTTCCACCGCGCAGTGGCGATCACGACCGTGTACCCGGCTGCGATCGCGCGTACGAGGGCGTCGCGATTGGGTTCCGGCAACGTCTCTCCGACCAGCAGCGTACCGTCGAGGTCGAACACCAGCGCTTCGTATTGCATCTTGAATTACCAGTAGGTTTTAACGTGGAACGTGGGGTCAGAGTAAGGGGTCAGAACAAAGGGACAGAGTTTTAACTCTGTCCCTTTGTTCTGACCCCATGCTACTTCGACTCTGTCCCTTGATCTGTCCCTTTGCTCTGACCCCATTACTATCAGCGGTTCGGGCCGCGATCCATCGGGTACGGTTGCCACCGCTCCAGCGGAACACGCGGCAGCACGGTGGGATTGACGCAGCTCATCGGCCATCGACCTTTCAAAACCTGCGCAACCTCGCGGCCTACACGGCGTCGCGTCTCCGGGCGCATCCGCGTTGTAGCGGATGCGACGTGCGGGGTAATCACCACGTTCTCCATCGTCAGCAACGGGTTGGCCGGGTCGGGAGGTTCGGTTTCGAGCACGTCCAGTCCCGCACCGGCAATCTCCCCGGCGCGCAGCGCATCGATGAGCGCACGCTCGTCTACGATCGGACCCCGCGCGGTGTTCACGAGCACGGCCGTGGGTTTCATCGCATCGAAAGCCTTTGCATCGAAGGCATGCTCGGTTTCGTCGTTGTGAGGGGCATGAATCGATAGATAGTCGCTGCGTTCCAGCAATTCCTGAAACCCCACCGGTTCGACGCCTGCCTCGGTTAGCAGCAATTCGCTCACGTAGGGATCATGCGAAATGACGCGCATTCCGAACGCCCGTGCTCTGCGGGCCGTGCACCGTGCCACGTTGCCGAACGCGTACAGACCGAGTGTTTCGCCCATCAGGCGCGGTATACGACTCAGCAGCGGGCGCCCGGCATACCAGTCCCCGTCGTCGATGAGCCGCGACATGGCCGGGGTCCGACGGGCGCACGACAGAAGCAGCATCATTGCGTGGTCTGCCACCTCCTCGATGAAGACGTCGGGTACGTTGGTAACCACGATCCCGGCGCGAGTGGCGGCGTCGATATCAACCATATCCACGCCCACGCTACCCACACCGATCACGGTCGCCTGTTGCAACGCTGCGATCACTTCGGCGTCTATTCGAAGACCCCACGAGGTTATGATCGCGTCCATGTCGGTCACGCCGGCCGCAAACTCGCTCGGTGAGTCGGCGCGTATCTCGACGATATCCGCGATGGGAGCCAGCGCTTCCAGTTCGAGCGCGAAGCGCTCTTCGGTGGTTTGATTTCTCGCCTGCCGCGGTAGTTGAATGCCGACCGATTTCCGAGCCATCAGGAAACGTCAGCCGCTTTGCCAACAGGCTGCGACAGTGCCCGGTTGAACAGAACCAAGAGGCGACTCCACGCCCGTTCGGCCTGAGGTTCGTGGTAGACGTGAGAATCAGGCGGGCACCAACCGTGCAACGCGTTCTCGTAGACCTCGATTTCGGCCGTTAGGCCCGCATCTGCGAATGCAGTGCGCAGCCTGTCCTTCGCGGCTGGTTCCCGTTCGTGGTCATTTTCCGCTATCGCGATCAGGAAGTCGGCGGACATTTGTGGAATCAAGCGGTGCGGGCTGTCGTCGCCGTCGGTTACGAGGCGGCTGCCGTGAAACGATGCGGCAGCGCCAATGCGCGCGGAGGTGGCAGCGGTTTGCAGGACCATCGGCCCGCCCATGCAGTAGCCCGTGGTCCCGATACGGGCCGTCGTATCCACGGCGTCCTGATGGTCCAGGTAGTCAATGAAAGCTTTCGCGTCGCGCTGGGTGGTGGCCGCGCTCAGCGAGCGCGCGAGGGGCATCAGGCGTTCCCTCACCTCCGGCATCTGGAAGGTCTCGCCGGGAGCGACTACCGGTGCACTCGCATCTCGATAGTACGGATTGACCACCAGCACGGCGTAGCCGTCAGCTGCCAGGCGCGATGCCATCACGCGGAACGCGGGTCGCAGGCCCTTGATGTCAGGCCATATGAGTACGGCAGGGTGGCGACCTTGTGCGGGATGAACAAAGTACGCATCGGCTTCGCCGTCGGGCGTTGTAATCGTAACGTCGTTCGCGATCAGAGAGTCGGGAACGGATGCGCCGGCGGGCAGTGACGCAAGCAACGCCCCAGTTGCAGTTGTTGCTGCGAAACGGCGGCGCGTGATTGTCGCCGACGAACGTCTCTGGGCGAGGTAGGTCGTGGTGTCGCGAACCGTTTGATCGTCACACATGATCTCTTCCGTTGTCTTTTCTACCCACGCGGCATTGTAGCGTTTCTGCAGGATCGCGGAGGCTCCCCGCGTCAACCTGGTATCGTTGCAACTTGAATTTCAGGATCTGGCGGCATGAACTCAACGGTGCATCGTTCGAGGGGCTACGAGCGGCTGCTGCGTCGCCTCGACCTCCCCGCAGACGGAACCGACGTGTACATTGGCGGGTCCGGGGTGGGAGGGGTGACGGCAGACAACCGGCTCTATGGCGGACTCGTTGCTGCCCAGGCCGCTGTTGCCTGCGGCCGAACCGTAGAGTCGATGCAGATGCACAGTTTGCACTGCCACTTTCTGCGTCCCGGCAGGCCGGACGCCCCCATCCGTTACCACGTGCACCGCAGTAAGGAGGGGCGCACGTTTCATGTCCGGGACGTGACCGCCCACCAGGGTGATGCGGTAGTCTTCCGCATGACGGCAAGCTTCTGTGTTACGGAGGCGGGCGCGTTGCATCAGGATCCGATGCCCGAGGCACCGGGTCCCGAACGCCTGCTCAACAGAGACGAAGCACGCGGACGTACCGATTGGCGTGATATGGCGATCGACGTACGCTTGTGCGATCCACTGGCCGACACCGAATCTCATTCGGCGTCCAAACGTGTGTGGCTGAAGCCGTTCGGAGACGTTCCGAGCGATCCCGTTCTGCAGATGGCGTTGTTTGTGTACGCGACCGATCGGGGGTTATTGTCCACGGCCTGGCGGCCGCATGCCGCTTCGGGTGCACTGCGGGGGGCGAGTCTCGACCACGCCCTGTGGTTCCATGAACCGTTCCGATTCGATGACTGGGTTCTGTGTGCAATGCATTCACCGGCTGCCGCCAACCAACGGGGACTCGTAATGGGCGAGTACTACACGCGAAGCGGTGTTCGCATTGCGACGGCCATGCAGGAAGGGTACCTGCAACGGAGCGAGCGTGGCATGAGCTGAGTGTTTGATCGGATGCGTAGTGCGATTCTGGTCAGATCCAGGTAGCCCACGATTCCAGCGGTTCGCGGTCGGAAACCAGACGGTTGACGGGTGCGTCGGTGTCCTCATAGCCGATCGCCATGCCGCAAAAGAGCATCCAGTCGTCGGGTGCTCCCACGAACTTCGCGACGGATCGCGGACGGTTGGCCCAGGCTTCCTGCGGGCACGTAGCCAGTCCCGCTTCCACCGCAAGCAGCATGAAATTCTGCAGAAACATGCCCAGATCCGACCACTGAGGTGGCCCCATGACCCGGTCGACGAAGCAGAAAAACCCAGCAGGCGCGCCGAAAAATTCGAAATTGCGAGCGAGGTGGGCGTACCGTGCAGCCTTGTCCTCTCTGGGTATGCCGAGCAGCGCGTACATGTCCTCTCCCACCTTGAAGCGCGAACTCCGGTAGGGCTCTTTGAGTTTCGGCGGATACACCGCGTATTCCGGTGGTTCCGGCTCGGACCGTGATTTCAGAAACTCGAGGAAACGCGGCATCGTTTCACCGTTCAGCACAAATACGCGCCACGGCTGCAGATTGCCGCCCGACGGCGCGCGCGCGGCGTCGCGCAGAAGCGTGGCGATCACGTCGTTGGACACCGGTTGGTCGGTGAATTTCCGAATCGAGCGGCGCTTGTGTACGGCGTCAGTAACGTTCATGGTCGGTGGTGCCCTGTAGATATTGGATTGTCGCAAACGTTGCGCGTCGGTGAATTTCAGATAGCACCGGGAGGGGGATTCTTCGGAAACGACTCGAGGGTGTTGTCCACTGGCGACCAAGCTTCCGAGGTGTCGCTCCAGAAACTCGACTCGACCTTCACCCAGCTGCTGTCTTCCAGCACACCGGCTTTCACGAATCGCAGCGCCGGCATCTCCTCCACGTAGCTCAGCATCTGGGACCCGCAGTGCGGACAGAATCCGCGTGTGACCTGCGCGCCGTCCATCCCGGTTACGGTGAACGTTTTCAGGTCTCCGTGCACCATCAGAGCCTCGGTTGGCACCAGAATGATTGTGGCCTTGCCACTTCCGGTGATTCGCCGGCAGTCCTTGCAGTGGCAGTGGTGAGCGGAGATTGCCTGTTCTCGGGAGAACTCGCACCGCAACTGGCCGCAGAGGCATACGCCTGATTCCATACCGTTTGTGCTCCCGTGTTGTCTGAGCGTTTTGCCGTCCCGTTCGACGCCGAGCTAGAGTCGATAGATCCGACGGACGTTGTCGCCCAGCACCTTCGCCCGTGTCTCGGGCGACAGCACGTCGGCGAACGCGGTCAGGTCGTCGACCCACGTGTGTGGGTGGTCCGGGTGGGGGTAGTCTGTGGCCCACATGAAACAGTGGCTGCCGACCTTGTCGATCGTGTACGGGGCTACGGTTTCGTCCGGATCGCCGGACACGAAACACTGTCGCTGGAAGTATTCGGTGGCGCTCGGACGATCGGCGCGCTGGTGCATGGCGTGCTGAACCGCATCCAGACGATCGAGCATGGCGCCGATCCACCCGGAACCGGCTTCCAGAATGCCGAGTCTGAGTGACGGAAAGCGTTCGAACGTATCGAGGGCTATGAAAGACACGAACGCCTGTTGAACGATGGCTCTGAGCCACATCATCGAACTCCAGACCAGGCCCTCGCGTGGCCAGTCGAAAATACCGGCGGCGGGTTTGTCGTGCGGGGTGAACGTTGGGTGGATCGCAAGCGGTACATCCAACGCCACACACTGCTGAAAGAGTACGTCGTGTCGTTCGTCGCCGTGAAGAACGCGATGATGGTTGAATGGATTGACCCACGCACCTTTACAGCCGTCGCGTACCGCACGTTCCAGTTCCGCCGCAGAACCCTCCGGGTCGAGTAACGTCAGCATCGCGATCGGTACCAGGCGGCCGCCGCTGTCGCGACAGAAGTCAGCGATCCAGCGATTGTAGGCGGTTGCGTAGGCGAGACTGAGTTCAGGGTCTGTCAGTTCGCACTCCCAGAGCAGACCGAGCGTGGGATACAGTAATGTCGCATCCAGATTTTCCTGATCCAGAAGCGACAGGCGTTCGGTCGGATCGCAGGCCCCGAAAGGCATATTGTCGGCGTACCGGCGGTCTGGTCGCGGGCGCTGGTCTTCGTCCCCCATAGCGCCCAGCAAACCCAGCGAACCGCGGCGGGAACGGGCCGATGGCGTATTGTCGATCATCAGAAACTCATAGCCGTCGTCGTCCACGTCAATCCGCAGCGCCCGGGACTTGAGCCGCTCGGGCAGGTAGGTCTGCCAGAGATCGGGCGGCTCGAGAATGTGGCCGTCGGCATCGATCGTGCCGTCGTGAGGAAAGCGTTTGATCTCGTACGCCATGGGCAGCTGCCATCGTCTCTGCTGGGTCCCCTAGCTTATGCCTCAGCGCCGCGTCGTAAAAGCTCAGGTTGTCTCACGGTTCACTACGCGTCGACGAAGCCGCAACAGTGATACAGTGCGCGCCAATCAGAATGGCTGGTTTGAAAATAATGACCAATAAACTCGCTGAGGATCCCCGCATCGACCCTCGCTTGAAAGACCTGTTCGGCGCGTTGCCGCCGCCCGCCGCGCCAGGCAACGTGGACTCCCGCGAAGCGTTGCTCGAGGCCGCGCAGAGTGCGGAAGCGCTCGCCGTGCGGGAAGCGGTGGCAGGATTCATGAAGATGTGCGACACCGAAGCGGTCGCCCCAACCACTGGTCTCGACGTGACCGACCATGAGTTTGTGTCGCATCCGGACGGCAATACGGCCCGCGTGCAGTTCATTCGACCCGAGGGCGGCGATCTGTTGCCCTGCGTGTACTACATTCACGGCGGTGGTATGCAGGCGCTCAGTTGTTACGATGGCAACTATAGGGCCTGGGGACGGCTGATCGCGGCCCGCGGCGTGGCGGTCGCAATGGTCGACTTTCGCAATGCGCTGGTTCCGTCGTCGGTACCCGAGGTCGCGCCGTTTCCAGCGGGCCTCAACGATTGCGCTTCGGGCGTGTCCTGGCTGCACGCCAACGCGGCTGATCTGGGCATCGACGCAGCGCGCATCATCGTTGCGGGGGAAAGCGGCGGCGGCAACCTGACGCTAGCAACCGGCATGAAACTGCTGCGCGACGGCATGATTGATCCGGTTAAAGGTTTATATGCGTTGTGTCCCTATATCGCAGGTCAGTGGCCGTCGCCCGAGTACCCGTCGTCCGAAGAGAACAACGGCATCGTCATTGAATTGCACAACAATCGGGGTGCAATGGCGTACGGCATCGGCGAGCTGGAGGCTCGCAACCCGCTCGCGTGGCCTGGTTTTGCAATGGAGGATGATGTGCGCGGGCTTCCGCCGGTGATGATAAGCGTCAACGAATGTGATCCGTTGCGTGACGAGGGAATCAACTTCTACCGGCTGCTGCTCCGTGCGGGCGTATCTGCCCGCTGCCGGCAGGTGATGGGGACGACCCACGGCACCGAAGTGTTTCCGTTGGCGTGTCCGGACATCAGCCGCGACACCGCAGCGAGCATTGCGGACTTCTGTCGCGATGCAACAACCAGTAACGCCTAACCGGGCGCTACGGGGTCGCAGCGGTGCGCGCTACTCAGTGCACGAAAACGCGTTCTGTGAAAAACCCGTGAAACTGGTGCGGCACATGATGTTTCAGTCGTAGGGTTGCGACCCGATTGCGGATGTCGTCGGCGCGATAGATCTGCAATTCGCTGCGGTGCCGGTAGCCGTCATACACAACTTCGAGCAGGTAGCCGTCTTCGGGACCGCGGGCGTCGGTCGCCGGCGCGAAAAGCGGCTCCGAACCGTAGGTTCCGGGTGGCAGCGTTACCAAGGTCGAGTCGCCTTCGAACGTCACGCGTTGAATCGCGTTGAAAAAACTGTTCGCACCGTTTGGGATCGAGCACGCGGTGTAGCAGACTGGATGTCGCGCCCCGGTCAGCGCCGGGTTGATCGTTGGAAACTCGGACTCGTGTGAAACCACGGGTTCGCGCGTTACCTGGCCGGATCTGGTGTTGAGCGTAAAGCGCACGTAGGCGCCGCCGTTGAACCGGTTCTCGGTATTGAACACGTCCTGCAGCGTGTCGCTTGCTTCGAATCCTTCCGCGTACATGCCGTCGACGATTATCCGGTCGCCGTCGTCGAACGCGTTGGCAAAGTGAATGATCGCGCCGGGATCCGTTTCGATGCGCGACACGACGTTCAGCGTGTCGAGGTCCACTACGATAATCTGCATTGGCATGGATGCATCGAAGTGCATCTGATCGGCGATCGTGTTCATGCCCAGAAGCATGCGCCCCATGCCGCCGAACACGATTGAGTTGATGAAAAACACCGCGTGTTTCCGGGTGAGTGCAAAGTCGTGGCAGAACGGAAACGCAGTAAGCGGCAACTGTGAACGTCGCTCGAGGCGGCCTGAAGGGGCGATACGGTACAGATTCAGACACGCCTTTACGCCGCGCCACGACACGCCGCTGATCCCGGCACCGAAGTTGAAGTAGTCGCCGGTTTCGGGATGAATCTTACCGTGTGCGCTGAACACGTCGTTGCGGGCCAGGCCGCCAGCGTAGTCGAACTCACCCAGGGTCTGCAGCGTTGCAGGATCGAGGGCCCACGGTTTTCCGCCTTCGTTGAGCGCAAGCAGGTGTTCGCCGTGATAGACCGTGTTGGTGTTCGCCGGATTCGCTGGCAGTTTCAGGAAGTTTGCGCGCAGGCCGCCGGGCAGCTGCGTGCCGAAACCGCGGTAGCGTACTGCTTGTGCTTCCGTTTCGTCGACATACTTCGGCGTGCGTACGTAGCGATTGCGGAAATGCACACGACCGTTGGCGAACGTGAACGCGCACACCATGCCGTCGCCGTCAAACCAGTGTCCGTAGCGCGTCTCGCCGATTCGCTGACGGCCGGGTCCGTTACGGAAGAACGTGCCGGACAGATTGGCGGGCACCTGACCTTCAACATCGTCAATCCAGTACTCGAATTCCTCGTCGAGATTTGCCAGACCGCCGTGGCACGTCGGCGGATTGTTGGTCTGGGAAGAAGCGGCTGCCTCATGGGTCGCATCGGTCATTGAGTCGGTTCCTCGTGCAGCAGAACACCGCCGTCCTGCAGAGTTTGGATCATCGCCGGGGCCATCCCGAGCCAGTCGGAAAGCACGTTGGTATTGTGTTCGCCGCGGTGTGCGGCACCGCCGCGCACGCCGCTCGACGCGTGTGAGAAGCGATACGGCGATTGTATTGTGGGGCGTGTACTGCCCGCACGGTCGTCTACGTCAACAATCGCACCGCGGGAATGAACAGTCGGCTGGGTACCGATCGTCTCCGGGTCGCGTACGCGTCCCCACGCGAGATTGACCTCCGCCAGCGTTTTCTCGATCTCTTCGAACGTTTCCAGCCCGGCGAAAAAGTCCGTAATGATACGCCGGCGTGTCGCCAGTTTCTGATCGAACGGCATGGTGCCGGTGTCCGGATCCTGCACGCCGAGACGTTGGGTCAGCAAGCGCCAGAGCCAACGCGCGTCAGCCGAGACGAGAATCGGACCGGCCTTGGTATCGAATATTTCGTTTGGAAGCGGCCCGGTCACCGCGGATGCATCGATGTCGAACTGCATCTGGTCGTCGGTGGCCAGCGTGGCGTCCAGCATCGCCATGTCGATGTGCTGGCCGCGCCCGGTTCGGTGCCTGAGGATGACCGCAGACAGCAGCGCCACCAGGCCGTGGAGCGATGCGTTGGTGTCTGCCACGCTCAGCGGAAGATCGCGGGGTGGTAAGCCCGACCGCTTGGCGGCGCGCCCGAGCAATCCGGCTTCTGCGTGAATCACCGGCGCATACGCCCCTTTGTGTGACTCCGGTCCGCCGCTGCCGAAACCGGATATGGAGAGCATGATCAGCTGGGGATTCTCCCCGCTGAGCGCGTCGTAGCCGAAGCCCAGTCTCGGCATTACGTCAGGTCGGTAGTTTTCGATTACGATGTCCGCCTCGCGCACGAGCGAGAGAACGAGATCGCGAGCGCCGTGCGCGCGCAGATCGATACAGATGTTGCGTTTACCCGCATTCTGCTGGTGAAAGTAGCCTGGCACGCCGCCCACCACGCGCCCCCACAGCCGGGTGATGTCGCCGTCCGGAGGTTCGATCTTGACCACGTCGGCTCCAAGGTCGTTCAGCAGCCGGCCGGCAAATGGCCCTGCGAGGACCCGGGAAAAATCCAGAACGCGTAAGCCTTCCAGTGGATAGGGCTGGTTCGGGTCACGCATGGCTATATCCTCCTGTGTCGGCTCCTGACTGCGATTGCGGGCAGGTGACGGATGCACCGAGCCGGTTGAACCGCAGGAGCGCCGACGTCATCATCGCAGTTTTCGACCGGAAAACGCCAATGTCCGCCATGCCATTTCACGCTGTCACCAAGCCGGACTACGGCACCGAAGAGTCGGCGATGTCCGCGTATCGGTCGGCGGGCACGGAACGCGCAATGCAATTGGAAAATCGCGGGCCGCTCCGTTTCACGGCAGCCGGAGCGCTGGATCCGGCTATCGAAGCTGCCTATGCCCGCTATGGGTTCTACGTGTTCGAATCGGTGCTCTCGCCCGCGGAACTCGCCGACATCGAGGCTGACCTTGCGCGGATGGTCGAACGGCTGCCGGCGCATCGTGGAGGTACGGTGGACCAAGCTGGTAGGCCCGCGCTTGGGGCGGATTGCCAAGCGCCGAATGTCATATGGGTAAAACCGCTGTCCGATCCGCTCGGGGGCACGTCCATTGCAAACGGCCGGCACCCTTCCAAAATGTTTGAACCGCCGGCACCAGCGGACGCGCCTCGAGAGGTCGTTCAACTGGTGCTCGGCTCGCTGCAGTTCTCGGATGCGTGCTTGCGCCTCTACGGGCACCCGACGCTCCTTCGCGCGGCGGCGGCGATCAATGGCGATGACTTTACGCCGTTCAACGAAGCGGTGTGGATCAAACATCCGCGACTCGGGGGGTCTGTCGCCTGGCATCAGGACGGCTGGACGCATTGGCAGAATCCCGAGCTCGATGAAGGAACGCACGGATTCAATTTTATGGCGCAGTTGTACGGTTGCGATGCGGAGAACGGACTCTGGATTGTTCCGGGGTCCCACCGGCTCGGCAAAGTGGACATCGGTGCGATGGTCGAAGCGGCAGGCTGCGATCGGTTGACCGACGCGGTCCCGCTCCTGTGCAACGCCGGCGATGTCGCTATCTGCAACCGGCAGGCGGTTCACGGCTCCTTTGCCAATACGAGCGACCGGCCACGGGTGACGCTGAACTTTGGCTTCCACCGGCGAGCATCGGTACTGGGTGTTCGCAGCGGCGGCGTGCACAACAAGGTGACCGAGTACGATGACGCGCGCATTCGGGAACGATCGAAAATGATAATGTACGCGATCGACGCGCGCGCTCAGCGTTATCCCGAAGAGCGCGCATTCGAATACGCGCCGCTGAAAGCGCTCAAGGCGTCGCTGCGGTTTGATGCAGCCGCGCGGGGCGCGTATCAAAGATTACAACCTGCTGGATCTGGGGATCTGACATGACAGACAAGGTGATCGAAGCGGCCGGGGAGATGCCGTTTCTGTCCGCGCGTGAGGCCGTGGATGGTTTCAATACGTTGAATGCCTATTGGGAGCGCGTGTTCCAGATCGCTGCCGATCAGGCGCGATTTGCGATGGAAGACGGGATGACGACGGTTGCGGCCATCGCGAAGTCCGCTTCGCCATTGGATGTGGCGCGCGAACACGTCGCGCGTAGGGCCGAACACATCGGTATGGGCGTGCAACAGATGCTCGAAGTCAATCGTGATGTGGGTGAGCGGCTCGTCGATTGGCATCGCGTGCTCTGGTCACCGTGGGCTGCCACTCGGGAGTCCGGCGCGCCGGACTCCGTAGATGCTGATGCGATTCTCGCGAGGCTGCACAGAGACCACGGGCGCATGGACCAGGTGGCAGGGTTCCTCGAACGTTCTGCGACGCCGGGTGCTGAACTACCGGCTGGAACGATGGATGTACTCGCGAGCGCGGCGGACTACGTGGCCGAGTATCCGGATACGATTCACCATCCACTGGAAGATCGCATCTTCGACTTGGTGCGGGCCCTTTGCGGGGATGCGCCTGAGATCGTTTCGGTACTGGACGCAACCGCATCAGCACATGTGGCGCTAACGTCGGCAACGGAAAAACTGCGTGCTGTACTCGATCCTGCTGCCTCAGAGATGTCCGAACCTTTGGCGGAAGCGATCCGCGGTTACGTCGCGCTGCAGCGCGAGCATATGCGATTTGAAGAGGAACAGTTGTTCCCGATAGCGGCCGACTACCTGCATCGGATTCCGCTGGCGGACCTGGAAGAGGCGTTGGGATTCTCCGAGGATTCGCTGTTCGATCACCGCTTGCCCCGATATGACGACCTGTACCGCCACGTAACCGGCCAGTTGTAGCGCTCGAGCGGCTGAACAACGCCGTGCGCCCGATCGTTGAACTCCGCGGCGCACGGATCCCTTACATCGGCTGGATCGCGCATCATTACTGGCTGGTCGCGCGGCCCGGTGCTCGCGCGGAAGAGGCAGAGCGGTGGGAGGTCTGGCAGCAACCGGGCCTTTGCACCCGCAGTCGAGGCCACCTGCACGTGAATCTGCGCGGGCCTGCCGCCGGAGTCGGGTGGGGGGGCAGCTGGGTTGAACATCGTTTCCACAGCGATCACTCCCGGGTACTGATTGATCGCCTGCGGCAATCGTTCGGCGACTATCCCTGGTGTGACCGGTACAGGTACTGGCCGGGTCCCAACAGCAACACATATGTTCAGTGGGTGCTGGGGTCGATCCACAAACTCCCGTGGCAGGCGATCGGTCGAGCGTACGGCTGTAGGGCCGCCGGCCTCAGGTTGGACGCCGGGCAAAAAGGGCGATTGCCGTCAGAAGCAGATATCCGCCAACGATCGCGGCGGCATTGAACAGTGTTATTGCCTGCCACTCCCAGCCTTCGCTCCCGAACAGACGGGCGCCATTGGCGGTGGCGAGATAGTTCATCAGCACGGCGGTGAAAACCAGCAGCAGCGCAAACCGTACGGGAGTAGCGATCGTCGTCCATACGCCGGTAATCGATGCCACCGCACTCGTGAGGGGTAGGATCAGCAGCAACGCGTCATACGACGGATGATAATAAAAGGACGCGATCATCAGACAGCCGAGTGCAGCGGCCAGACCCGCAGCGTCCTTTTCGTCATCGTGCACCGCAAGTTTCGTCAGCGCCGCGAGTCCGGGTAGAAGCAGTACGAAGGCGGCGAGCAGCTGCTGATTGGTACTCAGTTGCCACGGTGCGATTTGGGAAAGGAGATAGATGGCGTCAATACGGTACGCGTCACCGGTCAGTGGCGCGGCGTCTACCGAAAGGTGCGCGAGCGCCCCATTCCAGACTGCTGCCGGGTCGTGACCGGACTGCACGAGGTAGAGCATCGGTACTGCGGCAGCGAGACCAATCAGCACGCAGCCCACGGCAAACGCGCGATACTGGCGCCGTGCAAGTACCACGAGCAGCAGCGGA
Organism: Candidatus Azotimanducaceae bacterium; assembly: GCA_965216695.1. Classification (GTDB taxonomy): domain Bacteria; phylum Pseudomonadota; class Gammaproteobacteria; order Pseudomonadales; family Azotimanducaceae. The sequence goes on from OZ244212.1 coordinate 4,352,754, forward strand.
ACAGCAAAGGTGGGTTTGATGCTTGCGAGCAACAATCCGAACCCGGCAATACCGGGAGCGGATTTACCGTAGTGCAGTGCGAGCAGACAGCCCGCGAGTACCTGCAGCGTAACCTGGCCGCTCAGCAGGTTGGTTTGTCCTGGCCAAGAGAGAACGACAAACGCAGCAAAGCCGAACGTCCACAGCGCGATGTCGCGGAATCGGTGAATGCCTCCGACACCGCGTGCTATGAAAAGCACGAGAACCAGCATCAGCGCCATGTACAAACGGGTGGCGTCGGCTGGATCCATTGCCGATAGCGGTGCATGCAACAGGATCGAGACAGGCGAAAGCGGGAGCTGCTTCGCGGGAAACGTCTGGGAATACGTGTCGGAATCGTATGGGCTGATTCCCTGCAGCAGGGCCACCCCGGGATAGTAGACGACGTCGTAGAACTCGCTGAATTCGAATCCGCGACTTTCGGGTTGTCCGGGGTGCAGGGGTACGTCGCTTGCGCGCGTCGCGACCAACACCGCCGCGCTCAGAAACGCGACCATTGCGAGCAATGCTGCGGCTCGACGAAGCGTCATTAGAGACCAGTCCGTCTACGTGTCAGCTCGCGTGTCGGTTTGCACCAGCGCTCACTCTGGTCGCTGGTCCATACCCTGCAGGTAGGTTCGTCCCTCATGGCTATTCCGTTGTATTTGTTGTTATTGCTCTACGCGCCGATATCTCGACTCTAACAGCTGTACTCGTGCGGGACGGGTGCAAACGTGAGCGGTTTTCCATCGTTTCGTTAGCGTTTTGTATTGTCCGGCCAGCTATCGTGACAACCTCTTTGCATCCTGTTTGCGCGCACGAATGCATGGATACGGTACACTTTCGTCAATCCCTCAACGTGACGCGTCGCACCTGTGAAGCTGGAAATTGTGGAGTACGTAATGCTGCGCGAACGTGCGCTCGCTCGGAACCGGAGCGCGAAGACCGCGAACCGGGCGGATTGAGATGAGCAGCATTCAGCAAGCCTGTGAAACGGGTTCGGTCGGGGCGGTGGAACCCGTGACGCGTCTACCCGAACAGATTGCCGACTCGGAAGAACTTCACGTTTTCGTCGCCGATGGCGCCGTCGACGCACTGTTGAAGTGCCGGGACGTAACGCAACGCAATTGGTCACGTGTAGCCAACGGAACGGTGGAGGCGTCCGGCGTCGTCACGCAGGTATTCATAAAGCAGTTCCTCGATGTCCGAGGTAAGGCACATCGCAAGCATTTTGCTTCCGAACTCGAAGCGATTGACGTTGCCCATGACCTGTTCGGAGACCTCGTCGAAGTCGTACGCCCTTGCGGCGTTTCCGAAGATCGACTGGTTCTGGTTTACCCATACCGAGACATGGTCACGCTCGACGAGTTGGTTCGCGCGCCGTCAGGCATAGACGTCCGCGCGAGCAGCGACGCGGTGCTCGCGTTGCTGGAGCGCGTTCTGGAGCGCCTTGCCGAGCGTCAGCGCAGTAATGGTTCGGTTCCGAATTTCCACGGCATAGATGTGCGCAACATTGGTTTGAAGAAACGCGCGGGAAATCCGACGCTGGTCGAGCCCGCTTATCTGTTCGATCTGGGTAGCTGCGTAACCGGGCCATATGGGTTGAGCGCGGCGAAGTATCTCGTGAGTATTGCGTTGCTGAACTGGGGTAGGCCGCTCTCGCGCTTTGTGCGCGGTCCGGATATGCGGCTCCTGAACAAAGCGCTCAATCAGTTGCAGGCTCATGCGACGCAAGCCGACGTACTGGATTACCTGCACGCTGAGTATCAGCTGCGGCTTGACGAAGTGCGCTCATCGTCGGCGCTGTTGCGCGGGCTCAAGAAACTAGCGCTGCATTCCGTTGGCCGGCGCTACGTCGCTCGCGTGTCTAACGCGGTTCAGGACGTGTACGGCGCCTGAGTAGGCCGTCAGAGCGTACGGTCGTACCCAAGTGCGGGAAAGAAGTCCCCGCGACCTTCAGGTGTCAGATCCAGCAGGTTCCACAGCGGAAAGAGTGCGTCGACATGCCGCGGATGCCACGGCGACGGATGGAAGAACATCTCAGAGCTCCAGAACCGAACAATGGACTCATCGGTGCGCTGAAAGACGTTGCAGATTGGAAACTGGCTGCCTTCAAGATCTTCCGTCGAGAGGTCGCGGGCGTACGTGTTGTCGTGTGCAGAGACCAACCGGGCGTTGCTCCAGCCCCGCTCTGTCGCGATCCGCTCGAAGCGCGCGATTGGTGCGCGGGCCACTACCGCAAATGCCGTCCGCTGTTCAAGATGCGGTACCGTGCCGTCGAGACTGTCCATGAACGCCGTGCACATCGGGCATGGCTGCTGTGCATCGGGACCCATCATGAAACTGTAGACGATCAGCGTGCCGTGATTGCCGAATAGATCGGACAGTGTTACCGGACCCTCTGTGCTCTGGAAGACGTAGTTGTCCACGCTTGGCCCTAGCGGCAGGCTCCGACGCATCTCGGCCACGCGTTCGGTCGCAGCTCTGAGATCCATTTCGGCCTGAAGCAGTTCGTTGCGGGCCGCTCGGTATGCGCTGGATTCTCCGTCGAGTTCGTTCGCTGTAGGCATCGCTGAGGTCCTGTTCGTCTTGGCGTCGATGTTAGACGCGTAATCCGTCGTGGAACCGACATTATCCGTCGACCGGCGTGCCCATCGTCCGCTGCTTGACCGCGCCGTACAGCGTGAACGCATACTGGCCCGCAACGAAGGCCGCAAGGAAAACCAGCGCTCGGGGATCCAACATCATTGCTCCGACGAGCGCTGGTCCGGGACAGTAACCGCCGAGCGCCCAGCCGATCCCGAAGAGGGTTGCGCCGGCAACCAGCGGTGTATCAATGACGCGGTTGGTCGGCGTATGGAACGCTGAATCCAATAACGGCGTGTTGCGGCGGTTGGCAAGGCGGTAGCCCACTGACGTCACCGCCACGGCTGCGCCCATCACGCCGAGCAGCGCAGGGTTCCAATGTTCGTTCAGGGTGAGAAAGGCCTTTACGACCTCGGGGTCGGTCATGCCCGAGATGACCAGCCCGGCGCCGAACAGTATCCCTGCGAGCAGTGCTGAGACGATGGTCACGACGCCACCACAGTGGCCGTGACGATTCCGACCAGCAGGAAGACGGCGGTTGCAACGATGGAGCGCGGCGACAATCTGGAGACGCCGCAAACGCCGTGACCGCTGGTGCAACCGCTGCCGAGCCGCGTGCCGAAACCCACGAGCAGTCCGGCCGCGCACAGTAGCGCCAGATTCTGATCAGCAAGCGACCCGGACGGCTGCAGGCCGGTAAGTGCATGAGCGAACCATCCACCGGCGCCAAGACCCACTACGAATGCCAATGGCCACCGCGCGCTGGTCGGGGCTGCCAGCACCTGCCCGGCGATGCCGCTGATTCCGGCGATGCGACCGAGTGCCAGGTAGAGCCAAACGGCCGCGATACCGATCAAGAATCCGCCTGTCAGAGCATTGGTCATCGATTCTCCTTGGCTCCGCTCGTTGGTTTGAAACGATTCTAGCGTACCGCTCGGGTACCAGGGACACACCTGCTTGAATGCCGCTCGTCGGTCGCGGATAGTTACGCTATGACAAACACCAGACAATCCTCCGCGGCGGACACCGCTGGCGAGTTGGACGCCGTTGTGGTCGGAGCCGGGTTCGCCGGACTCTACCTTCTTTACCGCCTACGTCGCGCGGGATACTCCGTACAGGCATTCGAAGCCGGCGACAGTGTGGGCGGCACCTGGTATTGGAATCGGTATCCCGGCGCCCGGTGCGACGCCGAGAGCCTGGCGTATTCGTTCTCGTTCGACCCCGAGCTGGAGCAGGAATGGGAGTGGAGCGAGCGCTACGCGACGCAGCCGGAGATACTCGACTACGCTGAACACGTCGCAGATCGCTACGAACTCCGGCCGCTGATCGCCTTTCAGACCCGGGTCACCGAGGCGCACTACGATGCGGCTCGCGGAATGTGGCGGGTACGCACGGATCGCGGCCATGATGTGGTCGCCCGGTTTTGCATCATGGCAACGGGGTGTCTTTCGGTTCCGTACGTGCCGGACATTCCCGGCCTCGACTCGTTCGCCGGAGCACGTTACCAGGCAAGCCAGTGGCCGCATGAGCCGGTCGATTTCACGGGCCAGCGGGTCGGGGTCATCGGTACCGGATCGTCGGCCATTCAGGCGATCCCGGTTATTGCCCGGCAAGCCGCGCATCTGAGCGTGTTTCAACGCACGCCCAATTTCAGCGTACCGGCGCGAAACGAGGAGCTCGACCCGGGCTTCGTTGCCGGGTTCAAAGAGCGCTATCGTGAACACCGCCGTCTTCACAAGCATGGGCTGGCGTCGGGGTTTGGCGACCTGGAGATCGAGCCTCGCGAACGGACACCCGATGCCGAATCGGCGGTGCCGCTTTCTGACGACGAATTCCGGCGTATCTGCGATCAGTACTGGAACAGTGGCGGCGCGCGGTTTATGGGCGCATTCGCGGACAGTCTCGTTTCCCCGGAAGCGAACCAGCGCCTGGCTCAGTATGTGCACGATCGGATACGCGAGACCGTAAGGGATCCGGAAACCGCGGAAGCGCTGTGCCCAACATCGCACCCCATCGGCACTAAACGGATCTGCGTCGACATCGATTACTACGAGACGTACAACCGGTCCAACGTGCGATTGATCGATCTGAACGCGAACCCGATCGAGCGGATAACCGAACGCGGGATCGAACTCGCGGGCGAGCACGTGGAACTCGACACCCTTGTGCTTGCGACCGGTTTCGATGCAATGACGGGCGCCCTTGCTCGGATCGATATCCGCGGTGCAGAGGCGTCGTTGAAGGAAATCTGGAGCGAAGGACCGAAGACCTACCTTGGCCTGATGGCCGCGGGGTTTCCGAACCTGTTCCTGATCACCGGCCCTGGAAGTCCGTCGGTGCTGTCGAACATGCTCGTTTCTATCGAGCAGCACGTGGATTTCGTGATGGGCTGCCTTGAGCATATGAAATATAACGAATTCAATAGGATAGAGCCAAATCTTGAGTCACAGAATGGGTGGGTCGCACACGTCAACGAGGTGGCGGACGCGACGCTGTTTCCGCGCGGGGGTTCCTGGTACCTGGGGGCGAATGTCCCTGGCAAGCCCCGCGTGTTCATGCCGTACGCAGCCGGCGTGGGTGCGTATCGGGACGTCTGCGACGACGTAGCGGCCAACGGCTATCGAGGGTTTGAGTTCCGTTAAACGCCTCGAGCAGGCACAGGGAAAGATCAGTATGCGGGAAAACACGGCGCTTTCGGCCTGGCGGCGGGGCGAACAGACAATCGGTTGCTGGCTGTCGTTGGCAAACGCGTATTCCGCCGAAGCAATCGCGAGCCTGGGCTTCGATTGGGTCTGTATCGACCTTCAGCACGGCATGATCGACTACACGGATCTGACGAACATGTTGCCGGCAATTTCCACCACCGACACTATTCCGCTGGTGCGGGTTCCGTGGAACGAACCGTACGAGATCATGAAAGTACTGGATGCCGGCGCGTACGGTGTGATCGTCCCGATGGTCAACAACCGGCGGGAAGCCGAGCAGGCCGTGGCCGCGTGCCGTTACCCGCCTCACGGCAACCGCTCCTTTGGTCCAATCCGTGGTGCGCTGTACGGGGGCAGAGGCTATGCGCGGGAGGCCAACGATCAACTCGCATGCCTCGCCATGGTTGAGACCAGGGATGGGATCGACAACGTGGACGAAATTGCGAGCACGCCTGGTTTGAATGGCATCTACATTGGTCCGGCCGACCTCGCGTTGGCGCTTGGCCTGCCGCCGGTTGGAGATCAGGAAAATGACGCGCATCGCGAGGCGGTCGAGCGCATTCTCGAGGCGTGTCGCGCGCACGGTATTGCCGCGGGTATCCACACGTCGAGCCTCGAGTACACGCAAAAGTACCTGGAACTCGGGTTTCATTTCGTAACGTTGGGATCCGAGTCGGGGCATATGATGCAGAATGCAGCCCGCGAGCTTGCACAAGCCCGTGGCACGGCGCAGTCGAGGCGCGAGAATACCGGCTATTGACGCCGACCACGGAGACTACGCGATGACGCCAAAGTCCCAGGCTTTCGATTATTCGGGCGCACCGGTTGCGGTGCGGGCCGACATCGCGGCTGCGCATCGAAAGGCGTGGGAGTGGCTGGCGCAACCCGGCACCTGGTGGAACGGTGCAGAGCGGATAGACATAGCGCAGGAAGTTCGGAACGCGCGGGAATGTGTGCTCTGTCGCGAGCGTAAGGCGGCGCTGTCACCGTTTGCTCCGCTCCCGGGCGAGCACCTGGGCGACACGAGTATAGCGGCACCGGCCGTCGATGCGGTTCACCGGCTTACAACGGATCCGGGGCGACTGTCGTCGGATTGGGTCGATTCACTGGAATCAGAAGGCGTCACGCGTGCGCACTATGTCGAGCTCATCGGCGTCGTTACGGCCGTAGTGTCGATCGATACGTTTCACCGTGCGCTCGGACTGCCGCTGGAACCCTTGCCCGAACCGGTCGCGGGTGCGCCGAGTGAGTATGTGCCCGGTGGTCTCGATCACCGGGTAGGCTGGGTGCCGATGATCTACGACGTGCAGCCTGCCGAGACCGATCTATGGGGCGGTGGTGAGCGCACGGCCAACGTGCTCCGGGCACTGAGCGCGGTTCCGGACGCGCTGCGCGCCTGGATCGCGCTGTCCAACGTGCACTACCTGCCCATAGCCAACATCGCTGATCGCGCTTCGGAGAGTAATCGCGTGCTGTCGCGCCCACAGATCGAACTCGTTGCGGCGCGCGTTTCTGCCTACAACGACTGCTTTTACTGAACGTCGTCCCACGCAATGATGCTCCGTGTGAGCACCGAGATGCGCGGCGAGACGGTCGACCTGACGGCGATCGTCAGCGACGAGCCCACGTCCGGCAACGTACCTGCGGGAGAGGAGCTGGTGCAATTCGTGGATACCGTGCTGGCGCCGGAGCGTGCCGGAGACCTGGCGGATGCTCGGGCTCGGCTGCAGCATGCCGTGGGTGATGGCGGGCTCGTCGACGCCGCGGCTGTGATCGGAAACTTTCAGCGCATGGTTCGCATCGCCGACGGAACGGGCATCCCGCTCGATGACGTCGGCGGCGAGATGATGCTGGACATCCGCGATCAACTTGCGTTGGACCGTTTCCCGTCGGCGTCGCGCTCGCCGCGTCCCGGCTGAGACGTTTGGGGGATCCTGGGATCGTCCTCCCGATGCGCAAGTTGCTGGAGTCTTGCCGAACCGAGACCGAGCAACACTGCAACGGCGGTAAGCGCGTAGAGTCCGGCGGAGAACCCGCCGGTCGCGTCGTACAGCAGGCCCAGACCGAGAGGTCCCAGGACGCCGCCGATTTCTGCCGCGGAGAAAAACAACCCGCTTGCGGTGCCGGCGTGGCGGTCGCCGATCCCCGGGAGCTCGACCAGTGTCAGAATCAGCACCGTCATCAGCGCCGACCGAGCTATCCCCTGCAGAATCAGGCCCGGGACGAATCCGCCGCGGGCATCGAACTGCAGCAGTAAACTCGCGATCAGCGCCGCCACGCACAGTGCCAGCAGGATGGCGAAGCGTCGCTGCGGTGTGGCCAGTCGCGGGATGATCAGCGAGCCGGCGATGCCGATCACGGTGGGTAGTGCAGCCCAGTAACCTGCAGTAATCGCGCTCATGCCCTTCGCGCGCAGCAGCTCGGGCAGCCAGTTGTTCAGACCGTGATTGAACAGAAACACGCCCACGCTCATTGCGAGTACAAGGCGTACCGAACGCTTGCGCAGCAGTGAACCGGGAGACGCGCGGACCGGGGCGGTGTCGTTGTTATCCGTCATACCGCTGTGTACGTTGCTGTGTACGTTGAGGAGGCGCGCTGCGAATCGCCCGGCGATCAGATACCAGATTCCGGCGACGACGAGTCCAGTCACGGCCCAGAGTTGGAAGACGCGCCGCCAGTCATCGGCGAAGAGTGGCAGCAATACGGAATGGGTCAGCGTCAGCGAGATGATGCCGCCGATCGCAGGACCGGTCATGTAGATGCCCATCGCGAAACCACGGCGGCTGCCGGTGAACAGGCCGGTAACGACCTTGGGTGCGCCGGCGGAAATCAGGGGTCCGCCGAGTCCGAATGCCATCACGGCCACCAGCAGGCCGACGTAGCTATCGGCCAGGCTTCGCCCCAGCGCCGATACGCAGACGAGCAGAACGCCCAGCGTCAGCGCACGCCGCTCACCCGCGCGATCGAGCAGCATGCCGCAGGGTACCGCGGCGAAGATGTACACGAGTTGCCACGCCCCGAGCACACTGCCCATGGCGGCATGCGATAGCCCCAGATCCGCTTCGATGCGAGCTACCAGTGGCGCGAGGCTCGTCGCAACGAGTCCAAACAGTGTGTAGCAGGCCCACACGCCAGCAAGGGCGATCCAGCGGTCAGTCAATGGGAAGCGGGCTCGGGTGCGACGGAGGCGGATTGCGTGTAATTCACCGCGCCAAAGGTATCATGGGCTCTGCGCCTGAGGGAGGGTGAAACATGCTCAACAAGTTGGATGACTATCCGGTACACCAGACGCCGGAGCCGCTTGCGCACCCGGCGACGAGCGATCGCAACGTCTACGATCGCACCTGGTTCAACGGGTACGCGAACGATGGTGGATATTATTTCGGTATCGGCATGGCGGTGTATCCTCATCGAGGCGTGCTGGACTGTGCCTTCAGCGTCGTTCAGCCGGGCGGGCGCCAGCATTGTTTTTTCGGCTCGAGGCGTGCTCCGGATGAGCGCACCGACATGTCGGTTGGACCGTTTTCAATCGACATAGAAGAACCGATGCGACGGGCTCGCGTCAGGCTCGAAGACAACGATACGGGCATTGCCTGCGATCTTACCTTTTCGTGTCGTTCTGCAAGCATTCAGGAGTCGCGGCAGACGCTCTGGACCGGCACTCGTCGAACGATGGATGCCACGCGCTTTGCGCAGTTTGGCCGCTGGTCCGGGTGGATCCGCCATCCGGATGGCCGGATCGACGTCGACGAACGCGTTTGCCACGCAACGAAAGACCGGTCCTGGGGCGTGCGCGGCGTGGGAGAGCCGGAAAGCGGCGGGGCGCCAACGATGCAACGGGGCATCTGTTTCGTGTGGGCGCCGTTGTTCTGGGACGATCATGTGACGCATGCAATTTTCTTCGATGGCCCCGAGGGCGAAGCGCTTGTGCGCGAAGGAATCCGGGCGCCTCTGTACGCAACGGAGGATGCAGTGCCGGGTGTGGAAGACCCTGGCCTCGTCCGCATGGCCGGCGCCGCGCATCGGATTCGATACCACGAGGGCACCCGATTGGCGCGGGTTGCCGAAGTGGATCTAATGGAGCTCGGGGGCGCGGTGCGTACGATACAGCTGGAGCCCATTCTCAGGTTCCAGATGAAAGGTCTGGGGTACATGCACCCGATGTGGGGGCAGGGTCGTTGGCAGGGGGAACTGGCCACGGCTGGAGAAAGTTTCGACCCCGATGCGTTGGACCTGACGGCCATCGACAATTTTCATGTACAGCAGGTGGTGCGGGCGAGCGACGGCGAGCGTGAAGGCATCGGCGTACTGGAACAGATTGTCGTAGGACCCTACGCGCCCGCGGGTTTTACCGGGCTGAATGATGTCTCGGCCGGGGACTGACCAGCGCTTCTAATCCAGACCGTACTCCCGGTCAGGACTCGCCGGATGCGAACTGCGCATAGGCTGCTGCGGTACCTGCGGCCATTTTGTCACCGTCGAACGGAATCGACATTTCCGGCGTGAATTCGAGGACGACCCGCTCGGGCGTGTCCAGAAATCGCACGAAGGTGTCGGGATCGAGATTCTTCGTGAACGCGTTGCCGTCGTCGGTATCCGCGGCCATTCCCTGCGCGAGCAAGCGGTACATCCAAAGCTTGGTTTCCGGGTCGTCGTGAATGACGGTGTGCCCTTTGTAGGTGACGGTTTTGCCGCCTCCCATATGCGTACCTTTACTGGTGATCACAACGGACGAACGGCCGTCACGGGCGATGGCCTTGATGCGCACACGCTCGCGGGTCGCAGTCATCCAGATTTTGTCTTTCAGCGGAACGTACGCGGTGATCACCCCGATGGGATGTCCCGCCTTATTGGCCCAGATGAACACGCACTCGCCTGCGCATTGCAGCAGTTCCTGTTCGCGCTCCGGATCCAGCCGGTACTGCTTTACGTCGTCGTAGTTTGTGCTCTGTTCGGCCATGCGTGTCTCCGGTTACAGCGTTGATCGTCGGGTTTATTGGTCGCGATAAGGCTGTGTTCAGCCTGCGTTCTTTAACCTGCGTCGTTAGCTGGGATATCTTCGATCGACTGCAGATCCTCGCCGCGGAACCAGCGCTTCAGCCAATCCCAGAAGCCGAGCCAGTCGTCGAGCATCAGATACAGGCAGGGTACCAGAAAAAGCGTAATGAACGTGGCGAACAGCACGCCCCACGCGAGGGACACCGCCATCGGGATGAACGGAGCGGTTGCCGGCGTGTCCGTCAGCATCAGCGGAATCAGACCTACAAACGTGGTAACGGAGGTCAGCAGGATCGGCCGGAAGCGGACGGACGCGGCTTCCAGCGTTGCATCCAGAACCGGTTCGCCCTGTCTGCGCTGACGGTTGATATAGTCCACGAGTACAAGCGATGCATTTACGACCACGCCGGAAAGCGCAACGATGCCGAGCGCAGAGAAGAACATGAGCTGTACGCCCATGATCCAGTGTCCGAAGATGGCGCCGACAGCGCCGAACGGAATCACGCTCATGATCACGAAGGGTTGCAGATAGCTGCGCAGCGGAATCGCGAGCAGCATGAATATCAGAATCAGCGACAGCACTGCGCCCGCGGCGAGTCCCGCCAAGGCCGTTGCGCGCTCCTCCTGCTCACCGCCGATACCGATCTGGAGATTCGGATAGCGGGTCAGGAGCGACGGGACGAACTCGCCCAGAATGCTCATCGCAACTTCTTCCGGTGAAACCAGCGCACGGTCTACGTCGGCGGTGACTTCTACCATGCGCTGGCCGTCCCGGCGTTCGATTTTCGAGTACCCGCGCCCGATTTCGAACCGGGCGACGCTGTAGAACGGCACTTCCACGCCGGCCGGCGTGCGTATGTACATGTCCTCCAGGTTGCCGATCGACCGGCGTTCCTCGTCCGGGAAGCGAACCATTACGCGCACCTCGTCCTGACCGCGCTGAATCTTCTGCGCTTCGGAACCGTAGAACGCGTGCCGCACCTGCCTTGCAAGATCGTTCAACGTAAGGCCGAGATTGCGCGCCTCCGGCAGCAGTTCGAGCTGAATCTCCTGCTTGCCCGAACGGAACGAATCCGCAATATCGAATACGCCGGCGTAGCGTGACAGCTCTGCCTTCAGTTGTTCGGCTGCTTTGCGCAATTCGTCGATGTCGTTGCCCTTGATCTGGAATTCGATCGCGGCACCCGCGGTGAACACATCGGCGTCGAACGTCAGTCGAACTGCGTCGGGGATGTCGCCCACGAGTTCGCGCCAGCGGTTGGCGATGATCTTTGCGCTTACGTCATTGCGCTCGGTAAGCGGGATCAGATCGATCACGATCTCGGCGATGTTGCTGCGTCCCGCTTCTTCACGACGATTGGGTCCGTCGCGGTCCACCTGGGTACCGACACTGGACAGAATGTGCTGGACAAGCGGTTGTTTGAGTCCCCACTCATCGGTCAGTTCCTCGTTCAAGCGGCTGGCTGCGCGCTCGATCTGTTTTGCGGCGGCTACGGTGACGTCCACGGACACGCCCTCGGGCATCTCGAGTCCCGCGTAGATCCGGTTTCCTTCCACGGCCGGGAAGAAACCAAAGATCACCCGGCCGCTTGCGATCAATGCGACAGCAATGACCAGGATGCCAAGGGCAATGGCGGCGGTTACGTAACGCCAGCGTACTGCGAGCGTCAGAAACGGGAGATAGCGACCGGTTGCGACGTTCTCCAGGCCGGTAGACAGTCGATTCTGAATACGGAACCAGCCGCGGGAGACCGCAGTAGAAGGCTCACCGTGATTCCGGTGGGCCAGGTGGGAGGGCAGAATCCACTGCGACTCCACGATCGAGCACACCAATGCGATGATGACGACGTAGCCGATCACCGAGAAGAAATCCGACATCCGGCCTTCCACGAGTATCAGCGGCAGAAACGCCGCGATCGTCGTCAACACGCCGAATATCACCGGCACGCTCACTTCCCAGGTTCCGTCTACTGCCGCATCGAGCGGCGATTTGTTCATCTGTTCGTGGGCGTATATCCGTTCCCCGACGACGATCGCGTCATCGACCACAATGCCCAACACCAGAATGAAAGCCATTACGGTCATTGTGGAAATGGTCAGGTCTGCGTACGGGAAGGCAGACAGCGTGCCGAGCAACGCGACGGGGATACCGACGGCGACCCACATCGCGAGTTTGAAGCGCAGGAACATTGCCAGCACGACGAGTACCAGAAGCAGTCCGCCCAGCGCATTGGTATTTAGAATCCGCAGGCGATCTTTGAGTTCGTGGGATGCGTCAATCCAGACGTCTAGCTCGATTCCGGGAGGCAAGGATTGCCGGGCGCGATCGATGTAGGCTTGCGTGTCTTCGGCGATCTGGATGAGGTCCTCGTCGCCAACCTGCGAGACGCTGACGACGACCGCTGGCTGGTTGTCGAACCGTGCGGCCAGGTCGCCTTCCTCGAAGGTGTCTTTCACTGCGGCAATTTCCTTCAGCGTCAGCCGGGTGCCGTCCTCGCGCGTCAGAACTAAGATGTCTTCGAAGTCTGGACCCCAGTAGGCCTGGCCGACGGTGCGGATCAGAATCTCGCCGCCGTCCGTACGCAGCGTGCCTCCGGGCATGTCCAGCGATGCCTCGCGCACCGCCCGGGTTACCTGGTCGAGGGTCAGGCCGTAGCGCCGTAGCTGAGTCTCCGACACTTCGATCGAGATTTCGTAGGGGCGGATGTAGGTAACGCCCACCTGAGAAATGCCGTCAATGGCGGCGATGTCGTCGCGAATCTGCCGTCCGAGTTCTTTCAGCGCGCGTTCGTCGGTTGGCCCGGAGACGGCGATCTGCACGACGCGCCGGGTGAGCGCCATCTTCGAGACGATCGGTCGTTCAGTTTCCGCGGGGAAGCTGGATATGGCATCTATCTGGGATTTGATCTCGTTCAGCGCAACGACATCGTCGGCGTCCATGGTCAGCTCGATGAAGACCGTGCACATACCTTCGGTGGCCGTCGAGCGAATCTTGTCGATACCTTCGATGCCTTCGACCGCTTCTTCGACCCGGACACATACCGATTTTTCCACTTCCTCCGGCGCGGCACCGAGGTAAGGAATCCGCACACTAACGGCGCGGACATCGATGTTTGGGAATTCCTCCTGATTGACCAGCAACGCGCCGAGGATGCCCCCGACGACCAGGAAGATCATCAGCAGATTGGCGGCAACGGGATTGTGCGTGAACCAGCGAATGGCTGTGTGCATCGCGTTATCCCGCTTCTTCGACTACCGGTTTGACCGTCATGCCTTCTATCGGCGTCTGCAACGGCGAGATGCAGACCCGTTCGCCAGCGGAGAGTCCGTCCTTCACAAGCACGTCGTCCTGATACAGGCGCAGCGGTTCTACATTGCGAAAGTGCAGGCGGTCGTTGCTGTCGACCACGAGCACCTGATTGTTGTTACGCAGGCTTGAACGCGGCAATACCACAACGTCGTCCACTTCAAGACCGTCGATTTCCGCTTCCACGAACAGACCCACCGAGAGCGGTACGGGCTGTTCCTCGTTGCTGACGCGGGCGACGAGCTGCACCATCCGGCTTGTGGAATCGATTTCGGCTTCGCTGCGCACGATTCGCCCATGCCACTCCAGATCTCGGCCGGCGTATTCGGCGCGGAGCACTACCGAGGGCTGATTGTCGGGTGCGAGTTCACCACGGCTTGCAACGGGTACGTTCAGAAATGCGAGCTGCCGGTCTGCAATCGGCAGTCGAACTTCCACGACGTCGCTTGCGTACAGCGTTGCAATGGGTGCGCCGCGGCTTATGAACTGCCCGATGTCCACGGCTTCGCTACGCACCAGACCGGTGAACGGTGCACTGATCTCAGCACGCGCGAGATCGTTACTGCTTTGTACATGTGCCACGCGTGCATCTTCGAGGGCTGCTTCGGCGACACGCAACGCACGCAGCGCGTTTTCGAGCTGTGATCGCGATGTTAGCTTACGTTCTGCGAGGCTTTTCAGGCGTTGGAACTCGAACAGCGCATGTTCATGTTCCGCCTCTGCACGTTCGAGCGCTGCCTTCGCGCGGCCCCGGGCGTTGGCGTAGTCTTTGGTGTCTATGCGTACCAACGGATCGCCGGATGCAAAGTAACCCCCGGCAACGAGATTCGGCGACATCCAGATAACGCGCCCCGAAACTTCCGGGATGAGCTGAGTTTCTGTGCTCGGCTGCACCGTTCCCTGGGAATGCACCTTGAGTCGTACCGACGCGGGTACTACGTCGCGCACGCGCACCGTGGTGGCGATCGGTTCCGGCGTGCTGGGTTCGAGCTGCGGAGCCGTGGCCATCAGCGTTGCGGCGCCCATGAAAAACAGCACCAGAATTGCGGCCGGAATGATGAAGCGGCGAAGCATCATGCGCCGGCCCCCGCGGTCTGCGACATCGGCGCAGCCGGGCGTGTCCCACCGGTCGCGCTTGCGGACTCAACAGCGCGCATTACGGTATCCCGATTCAGTTCCGACAGCGCGCAGAGCGCGTCGCGTACCACGGGGATGTCCCGGTTGCGTACGCCGCGGTCGAGTTGGCGGGCCAGGCGGGCGTGCGATGTGTGGTCGACCACCGCCAGGTCGCGCAGTTTTTCGATACTGGGCGCAAACTGTTCGAACAGGGCTTTTGCAATCAGCTGGCACACGAGGTTGTTACTAGTAACCATGAAGGCGTGCATCAACGCGATCCTGGCTGCGTGATGCTCCTCGGCGCTCGCCATTGTTTCCGTCAGTGGTGCCGTGAGCTCACATAAGTGATCCAGTTCTTCGGGCGTTGCATTGCGAATCGCGGTCTCGGCGGCCAACGAGATCAGGTTAGTGATAACGAGCAGAATCTGGTCGACGAGCCGCGGATCCGGTACGTCCCCCTGGTTGAGCATATGACCAATGACGTCCAGGCTTGCGTCCTGCAGTGGTTTAACGCGGGCGCCGCCCGGCTGAATGCATATCAGTCCCAGTTGCTCCAGAGTTTTCATCGCTTCGCGGACCGCGCCGCGATTTGCGTCGAATCGCGCAGCGAGGTCGCGTTCGGACGGGAAGCGTTCCCCGGCGCGATACTGACCGCGCAGGATGTCTTCGATCAGCACGTCGGAAATTGTGCTGTGCTTGGATGCCATCGGTTGTTATCGCTCCCGGGTCGTGCTTCGGGTACGCCGCCCCTTTGCTCAGACATTTTGGTCAGACCAATTTGGTCCGACTGAATTGGTCAGTGCAATATACGGAACAGGCAGGATATGTCCAGCTTTTCGTTACTGAAAGTAACAAAATGTGCGCTGGGTCACGCGGGACGCGGTTGAGAATGGACAGTGCGGTGCCTGGGCCCGAGATCTAACGGCGCCGCGCGATCCACGGCGCATCGGTTCGCGCTTCCCGGATCAGGAACCGGTGTATTCGGGTGGCCTTTTTTCGACGAATGCCCGCATGCCTTCGCGCGCATCGTTCGTACGTGCCGCCAGCAACTGATTGCGGTTTTCGATCGCCATTGCGGCTTCCAGGCTTGCGGCATCGACGGCCATATTCAATCCATCTTTGGTGAGTCTGAGCCCCACTGGAGACGTCGTCAGCATCTCGTTCAACATCGGTTTTACCGCCTCATCCAGATCCGCATCGGCAACGACCTCGGAGACGAGACCGGTGGCCAGCGCCCGGTCAGCGTGGATGAAGCGGCCGGTGAGCATCAGCTCGGAGGCAACCGATACACCTACCAGCCTCGGCAGAAAGTAGCTCACGCCCATGTCGCACGCGGACAGGCCGATACGGATGAACGCCGCGTTCATGCGTGCCGATTCGCCGGCCAGGCGTACGTCGGATGCCAGTGCAAACGCGAAACCTCCGCCACAGGCGGGGCCCTTGATCAGCGAGATGATGGGCTGCGGACAGCGCCGCATCCGGATGTAAACCTCGGCCAGGTAGCCTTGAAACCCCATGCCCTGGCCGAATGGGCGTGCCGTTTCGTTGTTCGCCTGACCCGACGTATCGGATTGCGTCGCCTCCTTGATGTCCAACCCCGCACAGAACGCTCGTCCGGCGCCGCGCATCACGACGATTCGAGCGCGGTCGTTCTCATAGAGACTGCCGAAGTAGTCGCGCAGTTCGGTCACCATCAGCGTATTGATTGCGTTCAGCGATTCAGGACGGTTTAGGGTTAACCAATCGACCGCGCCTTCCGGGTCAACGCGTATGGTTTCGTAGTTGTTGCTCATCATCTCTGCGTCCGTCGTGATTGCCTGTCGTTACCACTCTGCGAGTTCGCGTTCCAATTGATTGCCGTACAACGCGAGTGCTGCTTTACGCCGCCTGGGCAGGTGATATTCGGGAAACAGGTCAGTTGTGGGTTCGTATTCGCGCAGAATCTGTCGAGCGACCGTTACTTTGTGAACCTCGGTTGGACCATCCGCAAGCCCCATCGCGTAGGAGTTGATCAACATCCCGGTGAACGGCATCTCGTTGGAGATGCCGAGGGACCCGTGCAGGTGCAGCGCTCGCGACGCAATGTCGTGATAGACCTTGGGCATCAGCGCTTTGATTGCCGCGATGTCCTTGCGTACTTTGAGGTAGTCGTTGTACTGATCGATGCGCCACGCGGTGCGCAGCACCAACAGACGGAATTGTTCCATCTCAATCCAGGAGTCCGCGATCTTCTCCTGAACGGTCTGTTTGTTGGCGAGTACCTCGCCTTTGGTTTCCCGAGACAATACGCGTTCACAGATCATGTCGAACGCCTGCTTCAC
Source organism: Candidatus Azotimanducaceae bacterium (assembly GCA_965216695.1). GTDB lineage: Bacteria > Pseudomonadota > Gammaproteobacteria > Pseudomonadales > Azotimanducaceae. The sequence continues at coordinate 4,369,805 of OZ244212.1, forward strand.
CTGACCGAGGGTCCGCATTGCGTGGTGGATCCGGCCTCCGCCGAGTCGGGTCTGGGCCACCGCGAACGCCTCCCCACGCGCGCCGAGCATGTTCTCTCGTGGCACCCGCACGTTGTCGTAGTGAATGTACGCGTGGCTGCCGTGCCCTGGCGGTTCGCCGCCGACGCCGACATTGCGGATGATGTTGATTCCAGGGGTGTCGGCGGGAACGATGAATTGCGTCATGCGCTTGTGCGGCGCGGCGTCGGGATCGGTCACCGTCATAACGATGAAAAATGACGCCCACTTCGCGTTCGATGAAAACCACTTGTGGCCGTTGATGACGTAGTCGTCGCCGTCTTCTACCGCCATGCACTTGAACATCGTCGGGTCTGCCCCCGCATGCGGTTCGGTCATGGAATAGCAAGATACGATCTCGCCATCCAGGAGCGGCTGCAGGTAACGGGCTTTGTGTTCCTCAGTGCCGTAGTGGGCAAGAATCTCCGCATTGCCGGAGTCCGGGGCCTGGCAGCCGAACGTGATAGGCGCGAAGCGCGATCGGCCCAGGATCTCGTTCATCAACGCAAGCTTCAGCTGGCCGTAACCGGGTCCGCCGAGCTCGGGTCCGAGGTGGCAGGCCCAGAGTCCGCGGTCCTTGACCTGCTGCTGCAGCGGGCGCACCAGCTTTATGAAATCCGGGTTCTGGACGTCGTAGCTGTCCTCCAGAACCATATCCAGCGGCGCTACGTGCTCGGTTACGAATGCATCGATCCAGTCGAGAACGGATTGAAACTCTTCGTCGGTGTCGAATCCCCAGGACATTGCCTTCCCCTTTTTTTATGCGTGTTTACTGCGTTTTCTTCGTTCCACGCAGTAGTGTAGCGCGAACGGCAGTGCCCGGGCATGGATTCGGCGGCGCGCAAGGCTGGCGCAGGTCACTGGCTGGAGCAGACGGCCGCGCCGGTGGTTTGGCAGTGTCGCAGTATGGGTTAGGCTGTTGTCTGCAGATCCGATGCAATCGTGCCGGATTAAAACAATCGGGGAGGGGGAACGCGTGACGCGCTGGTACTACGGTTGGAATGTGCTTGCGGTTGCGATGCTCTTTCAGGCGATCTCGTTCGGTATCGGCATTTATTCGTTCACGTTCTGGGTTGCACCCTGGATGCAGGAGTTCGACGCGGGCCGCGCCGACGTGATGACAGTGTTCATCATCCTGCAAGTGGCGATGGGCTTGTGGTCACCGGTCGCAGGACGATTCCTGGACGCGCGATCAATCCGTCACCTCATCGTGTTGGGTGCTGTGTGCCTCTCCGTCGGGCTCGTCGCCATCGGCCGGGCGGCCTCGTTGTGGCAGATTCAGGCGATTTACGCGACGCTGATTGTGGTTGGTATGCTGCTTTGCGGGCCGCTACCGGCGCAGACCCTGGCGGCGCGATGGTTTGACCGGCGCCGCGGCCTGGCGATTGGTATCGTCACGGTGGGTACGTCGGTTGGAGGGTTCACGCTTCCTCTGGTGGTGACGGTACTGCACGAATGGTACGGCTGGCGGGCGGCGAACGATCTGCTGGCGGTGGCGGTGATCGTTGTGATTGTGCCGTTGGTGTGGCGTGTCATCCGGAACTCACCTGCCGAACGGGGCATTCCTGGGGAGGGTGCCCGGGATCTGTCAGAGCCCATCCCGATTGATCGCGCCTGGTCGATCCCCGAGATCCTTCGAACGCGAATCTTCTGGTGCATTGTGTTTGCGTTTACGCCCATGGCGCTCGCCTTCGGCGGCGCGCAACAGAATTTGGCGCCCTTTGCCAGCGACGTTGGTTTCGACGCCCGTGCCACGTCGTATCTGGTCTCGTTGATGGCGCTGGTCATGATCGGATCGAAGGTCATGTTCGGTGCACTCGCGGATCGCGTCGCACCTCGATACCTGTTTGGCGTCGCGCTCGCAGTGTTGTTGTTCGTGCTGATCGGGTTGTTGACGGACGAGCTGACGTATATGCACCTCATGGTGTTCTGCGCGATGCTCGGGTTTTCCGCCGGTGCGTTTCTGCCGTTGCTTGGCGCCATTGTGACGCAGAGCTTTGGCGTGGCGTCGTTTGCGCGCGTTGTCGGGCTGGTGGGTCCGTTCACCACGCTGGCGGCCCTGGGGCCCTGGCTAGCGGGAGGTATCCGCGACACACACGGCAGCTATGACGCCGCCTGGCAGCTGTTTATTGCGCTGCTGGTTCCGGCGGCGGTTGCGCTGATTTTTCTGAGGCCCGAGCGCGCCGCCGCAGCCGCGTCGCAACCGAACGCCGGCGCGTGACGGGCACTACCGGACGTGAACAGACCTGATTATTTTCGGGAGGATTGAAAAGGATGGGAGAAACGTTGTGTGGCAATGACGCCTGGGATGCGTTCATACGGGATCATCGGTGGGCGGTACTTACAAGCCTGCGTGGCAGCGGACAGCCGGTCAGTTCGGTGGTGGCCTACGCGGTGGACGGTGGACAACTCGTCGTGAGCACGCCGGGCATGACGTTCAAACGTGCGTCCATCGAGCGGGATCCGCGCGTGACGCTTACGGCCGTGTCAAATGCGGAACCGTTCAACTTCGTGTCGATCGAAGGCAACGCGGAGGTGACCACAGACGACCTGGTGCGTAGCACCCGGCTCGTGTTCGCAAACATCTCTGACACTGCCTACCAGGAACCGGAAGATCTTCCGCGCTGGCTGGAGGAGCAATCGCGCGTGATCATCCGAATCACGCCGTCTCGGGCGTACGGCGTGATTCGTTGACGCAGCTTGCCGGCCTGCCGACTCGCGGATCAGGCAAGCTTGTCGATGACGTCGCCAAAGAGTTCCTCGTCCGATGGGAGCTCCTTGGTTTGTGCGAGCGGTTTCGACACCCAGGTTTCGTTGATCAGATCCCGCCACGAAATGTTGTTGTTGGTGCCGTTGCCGCCCCACGAGCCGCAGCCGAGTGAGAATGTCTGGCGCATTCCGTTCCACAGATTGCCGCTGTTGGATGCGGCCTGGGGCTGATTGACCATCACCCGGGACGTTCGCGTGGCGTTTGCGAGCTTCATGACATTCTCGTCGCTGTTGGAGTAGATGCCGCAGCTGTGACCCTGACCCTGGTACGCCTGAATATTGTTGGTGAGTTCGATCGCGTGGTCGATGTCGCGCGCGCGATACAACGCCATCACGACCGACAGCTTCTCACCAGAAAACGGATGATCGGCCCCGTATCCCATTTCCGGGACGATAAAGAAACACTTGCCGTTTGGCAGGCCGATGCCCGCCATTGACGCGATTTTTTCGGCCGGCTGCGCGACGATCGCGGTATTGAGATGGCCGTCGTGCCATATGGTGGCTTCGAGCTTGGCTTTTTCATCGTCGTTGACGAGATATCCACCCTGATCCTGCAACTTGCCGAGCATGTCGTCGTAAATCGCGTCGACGAGTACCACGGCGTTGTCCGCAGAACAGGACGCAGCCAGGTCGAGCGTCTTCGACAATTTGATTTTCTCCGCCGCATCGTCGAGGTCTGCGGTTTCGTCAACGGTGATTACGGCGTTCCCCACACCAACACCGAGCGCGGGCGTGCCGCTCGAGTAGGCGGCATTGACCATCGCACCACCACCGGTTGCCAAGACTCGGTCGCACTGGCGCATGAGTTCGTTGGTAAGATCCAGCGTCGGCGACTCGATGCCGATTACCAGGTCGGCGGGCGCGCCGCACTTCTCCAGCGCTTCGCGCATCAGATCGCAGATCATCTTGTTTGTGAGCTTCGCGCGCGGATGCGGCGCTATGATGATCGAATTGCGGCCTTTCACCGCGTGGATCGACTTGATGACGGGCGTCGCTTCCGGGTTCGTGGAGGGTGCAAGCGCGCCGATCACACCCATCGGCTTGGCGATCTTGACGATGTTCCTGTCCGGCATTTCTTCAATGATGCCTACGGATTTGTCGTCGATGATGTCCATCAGCGTCGCACGGGTTTTCTTGAAGATTTTCAGGAACTTGCCGTCGTAGTTTCCGAGCTCTGTTTCGTCGACGGTAAACTGCGCGATCTTCTCGGCGACGCCGGGCTGCGCAACGGACCACACCATTGCGCGAATCAATTCGTCTACCTGCTCCTGGGTGTAGTGTTCAATCTGCGCCTGCGCTGCGCGAGAGCGTTCAACCAGTCCGCGGATGATCTCTTCGGGGGTCTGTTCGTCGATCACGGGTTGTTCTGCCATGGCATGCGGTCTCCGGTCGGGTTAGCGATTCAACCAAGAATAATACTCCAGAACGTGCGTGCTGTGGACTGGGTAGCTGACCGAGCGAGCGGGCCGGCGATTGAGTTCCGCGCGTCCGGCAAGCACACTGTGCAGAGTAACGACAAATCGTATCGAAACAACGTATAGCAACAACGAGATTGGGAGAGACTGGGATATGGCCGACGCTACTTTGAATGAAGCTCAACGGAATGCAGCTCAACGGGCAACGCAGCCCAAATCATCATGCGCCATTGCGTTGAGTCTGGTGCTGGCCCTGTTTACGGTATCGCCCGCATTTGCCCAGGATGCGCCGAGTGATGCCGAAATGGCGCAAGCGGCGGCGGAGACACGCCAGGGACTGTTCAAGGTCATCGTTTCGTACTTTGGCCCGGTGGTGGCTATGGCGCGCCAACAGATGCCCTACGATGGGGACCTCGTTGCGGCTAACGCCGCTAAGATCGCGACGCTTGCGCCGATGATTCCAGATGTGTTTCGGCGCGACACCCGAGCGTTCGACCTCGACACCGAGGCGCGCGACGCAATCTGGGAAGACGCGGATGCATTTGCTGCGAAGGCGTCTACGCTGGCCGAGAAGGCGGCGGCGCTAGCGGCCGCAGCGGGTGTGGGTCAGGATCAGGCCATGGCCGCGTTTCGCGAAACCGGCGGCGCGTGTAAGGGCTGTCACGACGATTACCGCGATCAGGATTGATCGGACGGTTTGGCGCGTCGGTGGCCTGAGTTGTTGGTTGGGTAAGGCCGCTTCCCGATGACCCCAGATCAGAGGGTGCGGGTCTGGGATCTGGGCGTGCGTGCGTTCCACTGGGCGATCGCGGTCTGTTTCGTCGGCTCGTGGGTTACCGCGGAAGCCGGCTTCGAATGGACGGAGACGCATTTCCTATTCGGTTACTGCACGTTGGGCTTGGTGCTGTTCCGGGTGATCTGGGGCATCGTGGGATCGTCTACGGCCCGTTTTGCCGGATTCCTCCGCTCGCCGGCGGCAGCGTGGCGCCACCTCGCCGACGTCCGACGTGAGCGGCGCGTCGAGCCGTCGGTTGGGCACAATGCGGCGGGCGGGTACGCAGTGTTGGCGCTGCTGCTGTTGTTCGCGGTTCAGGCTCTCACGGGACTGTTTCTCAGCGACGACATTCTGTACGCGGGTCCGTACAACGCCTGGGTGTCTAATGCCACGGCGGGCCGGCTCGCAGGCTGGCACGAGCTGAATTTTCACCTGATTCAAGCGATGGTGGTGCTGCATCTGATCGCCATCGCCGCGTACCGGTGGTTAGCTGATGAACGACTTGTCGGGCCTATGATCACCGGGTACAAACCGACGGATAGGGTCCCGCCGGGTACGCCACAACTGCGTGTCTCCTGGGTGCTGCTGGTGGTCTGTGCGGTGTTCAGTGTTGGGGCCATAGTCGCGCTGGTTCAGCTTGCGCCGCCCCCCAAACCGCTTTACTGAAGCGCTTGCCCCTCAGCGCGCATTGTCCGGAGCGTAGACCCAGAATCGGCTGCCCACGTAGGTAATGCTCAACGCGACGATTGATCCTGCAACCAGCGCCAACGCTGGATGGGGAACGCGCTCGGCGTAGTGATTGAGCAGGTAGGCGTAGACGGAAAAATTCAGGGTGGCGCCGAGCAGCTGAATGGTCAAGTGCCGCAGGTATTCCGTACCGGCGGAGTGGCTGGTGGTACGAAAAACCAACCGGCGGTTGATCAGCCAGGTGCATGCAATCGAAACGGCAATGCTGACTACACGCGCGGGAATTGGCTCCACCCCCCAAGATAACAGAAGCAGCAGAATTCCCACGTCGATGGAGAATCCGACGAAGCCGGTGCCGACGTAGCCCGCAAAGTACGCTGTTTCGCTACGCATCCCGTGTGCGCCGACGAATTGAGTCGAGACTCTCCAATTGCAGGTAGCGCAGACGTTTTTGTTCCTGGCGGCCTCGGGTGACGGTATCGAGGATCAGACCGACGCCGATGAATAGCCACCCGAGCAGCACAAGGCCGGTGACGAGAATCGCTGTGGGTATTCGAGGCACCAGGCCGGTGTCGAGATAGGTGATGAGCAATGGGACCGCCAGACCTAGCCCACCTGCGAACAGAACCGTGGCAAGAATGCTGAAAAATCGCAGCGGACGCTCCTCGCGAATGAGCGTAAGGATGGTTCGAAGGATTCGGAAACCGTCGCGGTAGGTGTTCAGCTTGCTGGTTGAACCTTCCGGCCGTTCCTTGTACCGCGTTTCGAAATCGGCGATCGGCATACCGAGTTCCAATGCGTGCACAGTCATTTCTGTTTCGATCTCAAAGCCGCCGGTAAGAACCGGAAACGACTTGGCAAAGCGATTGGAAAAGACGCGGTATCCACTCAGAACGTCGGTTGTCGCGCGGCCGAATATGCTCGTAACCAGTCCGGTCAACAGTCGGTTTCCGAACGCGTGGCCCGTTCTGTATGCGTCGGTCGACTCGGCTGCACGCGTGCCCGTTACCAGGTCGAGGCCCCGTTCGAGCAGGTGATCGATCATCTGCGGGGCAACCGTCGCGTCGTAGGTATCGTCGCCGTCGACCAAAACGTAGATGTCGGCATCGACGTCAGCGAGCATGCGCCGCACCACATGCCCTTTGCCTTGGTTGGGTTCGAAACGCACGGACGCGCCTGCGGCGCGTGCAACGGAGGATGTGTCGTCGCTGGAGTTGTTGTCGTAGACAAAAACCTTTGCTCCAGGCAACGCCGTTCGGAAATCTTCAACCACCCTGCCGACGGTTGCGGATTCGTTGAAACACGGAATCAGCACCGCAATGCGCATGCCGGAGCCGGGCGTCGATGCCGTGTGAATGGGTGACGGTTCGCTCATGACTGTGCCCCTGTGGCCGGTGGCGCATGCGCTGAATCGCGTGCCATTCTCAGCGTCATGTACGTCAGCCCGACAAGCAGAAACGGCGTCCATTGGATTGTGGTTGTCATTGCGATCAATCGTGCGAACAGCGGCCAGATCCACGCGAGTGCAAGCAGTGCGACGAAGTAGAGGGGTGGTCTGGTTGCGTTTTGTAATTGATATGCCACGAGAAAGGTCAAAGCGATAGCGGCGATGACGAGATCGTAGTCGAGCAGGTACGGCGTGGCCAGTAACGACCCCAGCGCGAGCGCCGACGCTTTCAGGGCGAATGGGACGCTTGCGCGCCACAGCAGGACGACAACTGTGGCGGCCGCTATTCCGGTCGCGAGCTGCGCCGAATAGGCGAGTGCGAGGCTGCCGCCGAGGCCCCGAACGAGTGAGAACACGGACTGAATCTTGTACCAACCGGTAGCGCCCTGCTCGAGAATCACCGTCCGCGTGAAATCGTTGCTGACAAAGAAGGCGGCCCATGCGTCGGTGCCATACACAACGACGCTCGCCAGCGTGAAAAGTACAGCTGTAGCGGCAGCGCTCGCAAACGCTATCCAGTATCGACCCGCGATCAACGCCAGTGGTATCAAAACGCCGAACTGCGGCTTGTAGATCAATAGTCCGATCAGAATTCCGGCCAACCACTGCCTGTGTGCCTGGAGGGACAACAGCGCCATTGCGAGAAGAAACGTCGATAAAAACCCGTTGTGTCCGTGCCCGATGTTGATCATTACGGCTGGGTAGGCCAGGGCGCACAGCAAGGTCTCGGATCGCGGCAGAATACGATAGATCGCGATGCAGTAAAGGGCACCGGTTAGGAGCATCCACGCGACCAACGCCCAGCCGTAGGTGAGCGATGCGAACCAGTGCACGAAAAAGAACCCCACCGGTGGGTAGTGCCAGCCGTAGTAGCCGAAGTCGTCGGCGCCGATAATGTCTTTCTCGAGCGCGCCGTGTGCGGGGATGTCGTAGGAGGCCGCGGCATCCCCGCGCTGTACCAGAACCGAAGCGGCGTACTGATTCAGAAAATCGGTGCCGAGTGGTTTTCCATTGATGTCGATGTAGCCGTCCGCGGTGAGGAGCCAGGCGGCGCCGACAAGGAGATAGCACGCGATGAAGATGCGCGGGTACACGCGCAGCCGCTCACTCGTGAGCCATCGCGTGGGACCCGCTGAATAGGGCGTGACGTCCAATGCAACCATCGACTACGTGGGTTCCGCGCACGTTACCGTTTGACGCCTCACCCCGGCAACAGCGGTGGTGCCGAACCCGTCACACAACGTCTGCCGGCGTCCGTCAGGCTGATAACCAGTTCGTGTACGGCTTCACGCGTCCGTCAGGCCGGCGTCGCCGTAGCGGTTGGCGGGACCGGGCCCATCGGGCCCCAAACGGCCGCCCGAACCGAAGTGGCCTTTGCCGGGCACGTGGTTGAACTCCACCCGGATGCCGTCCGGGTCCTCAAACAGCAAGGAGTAGTAGCCGGGTGCAAAATGCTCACCGAGCTCGGGCGGATGCACGATCTGTGCAACGCCGTCCTCTACGAGAAATGCATAGATGTGGTCGATGTCTTCTCGCGAGCGGGCGCGGAAACAGAAGTGGTGCAAACCGGCAACGTTCTGATCGAACGCTTGGTCACGGCGTTCCGGCGGCGCGGCGCGAACGAGGATGCCCGTGCGGCTGCCGATGCAGTACAGCACGTCGTCGTTACGGATCAGAGTTTGCATCTCGAGGAAGTGGCACAGCCTCTCCCAGAACGGCAAGCCGCGTTGCGGGTTGTTGATGTTCAGCTGAATGTGCGCGATACCGTTCACTTCGACACTCATGCAGGAGGTCTCCAGCGCTGATTTTGTCGCATTCTAGAACGCGCATTCAGCGCCGTCAGTTCTGCGATGGATCAGTCCTGCGGTAGCAGATACCGTCGCACGCCGCGGCGCCGATCGAAGGGCTGCCAGCCTCCGGGGTTCTGAGACAGCCGATCGGCGATCACATGAAGCACCACCGGGTTCACCGGCATACCCGAATGGCTGCCGTACACTTCGATGTTTTCCGTCAGCGCTGAGGGCCGTTCCAGGCAGGCGCGCCAGTCCACAATGCCGTCAGCGCGCGAGTAAATCGCCGTGCTCCTCACCGGGGGTGGGCTCTTCGGGTCCGATGTCGCCAGCGCAGTTTTGAGATCGGCAATTGAACTCCGGGAAATGCGCTCGAACAGCAATCGAACCGCCGGACTGGCGCTGTGCAGATCGTCCATCGCGAACGGACTGCCCAGGGTGATCACCTGGCGCACGCGACTGGGATATCTGCGCGACATTTCGCGAGCGAACACACCGCCCATGCTGTGACCGACAAGGCTGACGGGTGCCGCAACCTCGTCGCTTATTCGGAGAAACTCGGTATAAAGCTGATCGATCAACTCGAGCCGCGCCGTGTTGGTGCCCAACCCCCACCGCCGGGGCGTGTACCCGCTTTCATGCAGCCATCGGCGAGCGGCCGCTGTTGACGCATCTCCTGCGAGGAAAGCGGGGATGAAAACTACGGTATGGCCGTCGCCGGCCGGTGTGTCATTCAGCAGGGGCCAGGCCGGAACGAGCGCGCTGAATTCTGCCGCGGCGCGGCCGATTTCGGCGATAGTGGCGAGCGCAGACGGTGCATCCTGAGTGATCGTTTCGGGGTCGTTACCGCCTGTTGAATCGTGCATCAGGGCTATATCGAGGCTGTCTAGTTGGGGTGAGCCACCAGTGGATATTGTTACCGAGGGGTAGGAGCGTCTCAATGTCGGTCCTGCGGTATTTGGTGGGATCTTTGTAAGTGCGTTTTCGTTCTATGCCCCATTTTTTGGATTAAGAAATATATATTTAAATCAATATCTTACAAAGATTACATCAATCTAACTATAGGATGTTGCGCTTGATCAATGCGGTGCCTTCGACGGCCTCACGGTCGGAGCCCGCGATTGCCGTGATGTTCAGAAGTCGACAGCCGGCGTTTACGTAGTCGGACAGGGTTCGCGCGACGTCTTCCGGTGTGCCGTAGGGCACATACCGTTCGAAGCGGGCAAACGGAAGCTTGTAGAACGCTTCCATACGCTCGGCGACGCGCGCCCGCGCCTCTTCTGCGGTGTCGCCGATGCCGACCCAGACCTGATATCCGTGCTGCCAATGCGTCATTGCGCGACCAGCGGCGGTAGCTTCGGTGTCAATCTGTGCAATCGCACGTTGATAGCGTGACGGTGAACACCACACGGCGAGCCAGCCGTCGCCGAAGTGAGCAACTCGGCGCAGCGCGGCGGCCGAGCGGCCACCCACAACAATGGGCACGGGATGCGTGGGTGCAGGTCGAATGCGTGCGCGTTCCAGTGTGAAGAATTCGCCGGCGTGGTCGATGGTCTGACCGCGCAACAGTGGTCGCAGAACCTTAAGACTCTCGTTCGTGCGCCGTCCGCGGGTGGCCGGGTCGACGCCGCAATTGGACACTTCCAGGCGGTCTTCGCCGCCTACGCCGATTCCAAAAATCAGGCGACCCGGCGCCATTTCGCTCAGGGAAGCAATCTGGCGTGCGACAGGCATCGGGTGGCGAAGCGGCAGCAGGTAGACGCCGATCATCACATTCAGCGTGTCGTGTAACTGCGACAACGCGGCCGCGCCGACGAAACCGTCGCTGCCCGAACCGTCGTGGAAACTCACATGATCAGCGAGGTAGACGTGATCCAGGCCCCGATCGGCACCCAGTTCGAGGAGGGTGATTCTCTCTTTACGGGCGGCGCGCCAGAACCGGGTGGGTGGTGAAAAACCAACCTGCAGGGTCGCGGACATCTACTGACGATCCCGAACACCTGCGGAACGCTCCATGGAGCGAGATTTCGCGCAGAGACTCATATCGTACATGGGTCAATCGGCTCCTGAACGCACAGGCTAGAGCAAAAAGTGGCATGCTTCGCGCATCCAGAACTCGAACGGCCGAGCCCGTGGTTCGCAACAGCGTGAAAGTGTATGACTCGCGATTCTAACAGACCGGGATCTCGGCGATTCGACAAGCCGATCGTTGCGTATGTAGACCCGTGGACAGTACAACCGGGGCAGCGGTTGTCGGTGCGGGTCAGTTGTTACGGCAATGCGCCCGACTACCGCGCAAACGTCGTACGACTCATCAGCGGCGATAGTCGGCCTCGTGGTACGGGGTTTCGTGAAACGCCGGTCGATGGACTGGATGACTCGTTTCCCGCGCGTCGCCAGTCAATCTACCCGGGCTCGTACGCCACGCTTCCGGTGAACCTCGAGTTGCCGGAGTTTACGTTCGGGTGTGCGGTCCAGCCGACGCGTCCCGATCAGCCGCGGGAGGTTCTGCTCAGCACTCCGGGGTTTTATCTGGAGATTCGGCGCTTACGGCTGGTGTTGGTTACGGCAACGGACGAATGTGTGCTCGATGACATCATCCGTGCGAGCCGGTGGCACAGGGTGCGCGTATCCTGGGACGGCAGCAGACTAGGCGTCGCGGTAACCCGGCTGGGTGCATCAATGCACGAACCCGACGTGACCCGCCGGTCAGAGTGTTTGACCGTAACCGAGCTGCCGACGGCCGGAACCTGGGTGCTGGCGGCGGATCGCTCGATGCTTCCGGATGTGCTGCCGGAGGCGGAGCCGTTCGCGGGCCGTTTCAACGGCCGCGTGGACAGTCCCTGGCTCGTGGGCACTGCCGACGCGCTGCCGTCGGCGGCCTCGGGCGGCGCGGCGAACCCGATCGACGTGCAACCGGACGTTGAACGGGCGGCGGCGCACGCACAGTGTGTTGCGGCGTGGGACTTCGCGCGGAGCGTTTCCACAACGTTGGTTGAAGACGTCGGTCCCCACCGCCGCCACGGTAAATTGCACCAGTTGCCTACCCGCGCTGTGCGCGGCGTGCGCTGGAACGGGTTGTACCGGAATTTTGCCGACGCCCCGGACCACTACTCGGCCGTGCACTTCCACGACGATGATCTTTACGACGCGGCGTGGGACGAAGATTTCGCATGGACGGTACCGTCGGACCTGCCGTCGGGGGTCTATGCGTTGAAGCTCACCTACCAGCAGCATTCGGAGTACGTACCGTTCTTTGTGCGAGCACGCACGCCGGGCAGCACCGTTGCGTATCTCGCGTCTACGGCCAGCTATCTTGCCTACGCTAATCAGCGGCTCGTCGGCGAGGGACTCGTCGCGCGCGCGGCGCCGCGGGACGAAAACGAAGATTTTCTCTATCGGCATCCGGAACTGGGTTTGTCTCTGTACGAGCATCACAGCGACGGCTCTGGCGTGCATATGTCCTCGCGCCTGCGCCCGGTGCTCAACATGAAACCTCACACCTTGACGTGGGCGTTCAACGCAGACACCAACATCACCGCGTGGCTGGATCACATCGGTCAAGCGTTCGACGTGGTTACCGACGAAGACCTGCACAAAGACGGTGCCGCCTCCTTGGCCGGTTATCGTGTGCTGATAACGGGTACGCACCCGGAGTACTACTCCACTCGGATGTTGGACGCGTTGGAGGACTGGCTCGAGGATGGCGGGCGCCTGATGTACATGGGAGGCAACGGGTTCTACTGGCGGATCGCGTATAACGATGATTGCACCGCGATAGAGGTGCGCCGCGCCGAAGACGGAACGCGCGCTTGGATCGCGGAACCGGGCGAGTACCATCACGCGTTCAACGGGGAGTACGGCGGACTGTGGCGGCGGCTGGGCCGGCCGCCCAACCAGCTGGTGGGCGTGGGTTTCGCAGCGCAGGGATTCGATGGCGGCACGCATTACCGGCTGCGCCAGAGTGCGGCGGATTCGCGCGTAGACTTTGCGATGGTCGGTATGAGCGGTAACCCCGTGATCGGTGACTACGGTACGCAGGGTGGCGGTGCCGCCGGTGAGGAGATCGATCGGTTCGACCTGGCGCTCGGGTCTCCGCCGCACGCAATCGTACTGGCGTCTTCGGAGAACCACAGACCCGGTATGCTGCGGGCCAAGGAGGAGTTCTACATGATAGAAATGCCAGCGGCGGGTCCCGATGTGCGCGCCGACATCGTTTTTTTTGAAACCGCGCATGGCGGGGCCGTTTTTTCTACGGGCAGCATCTCCTACGCTGGCGCTCTGTCTCACAATTCGTACCAAAATGACATCGAAACGCTGACGCGCAACGTGCTGAAGCGGTTCGACGATCCCACTCCGTTCGAATATCCGGACGGTGCCACTGACGGAGAGACGATATGAGAGGGCCGCTCGACGGCATCAGGGTGGCGGATTTCACGACGATGGTTTCGGGCCCGGTTGCCGCGCGGATGCTTGCCGATCAGGGCGCGGAGGTGATTAAAGTGGAATCGCCGGCGGGCGACGAGATGCGCAAAATCGGCAATCGTCGAAACGGGGTACCCGCTGGATTTTTCTCCTGCAACCGGGGTAAACGTGGATTGTGCGTTGACCTGAAATCGCCCCGCGGCAAGGACGTGCTATGGCGATTGTTAGAGACGTGCGATGTGCTGCTGCAGAACTTCCGTCCGGGTGCGATGGATCGGTTGGGTTTCGGTGCCGACGACGTTCTGCGTCGCCTTCCCCGCATGTTGTACGTCTCGATCAGTGGGTTTGGAACCGCTGGACCGTACGCGCATCAACGGGTTTACGATCCGGTTATCCAGGCGCTTTCCGGCGCGACGGACATTCAGGCCGATCGTGAGACCGGTCGCCCGAAGATGTTCCGAATCATCATCGCAGACAAAGTGACGGCGCTTACGGCAGCTCAGGCGGTGACCGCGGGCTTGCTCGCTCGGGAGCGGGGCGCGCCAGGTCAGCACATCGAATTGGCGATGCTCGACGCGATGATTGCGTTCTTCTGGCCCGAGGGCATGTCGGGTATTACGTTTGTTGGCGATGAGATCGACGTCACCAAGTACCAGGGAACAATGGATCTGATCTATCAGACCGAAGACGGATACATTACCGCTGGCGCGATCAGCGACGCAGAGTGGCGCGGTATGTGCAGCGCGTTGAACAAACCGGACTGGGCGGAGGATGAGCGGTTTTCGACGACGGCGGCGCGATTCCGTAATGCGGGGATACGCAAGGAGATGACGGCCGCAGAGATCCGCCAGTGGCGTTCGGACGCCATACTGCGACGCCTGGACAACGAGGGCGTGCCGTCAGCACCGCTGCTGACGCGGTTGGATTTGCTCGATCACGAACAGATCCGTACCAACGACATCATTGGCGTGTACGAGTTTGAAGGTCACGGTAAGATTCGTCAGGCGCGCCCGCCCGCGAGTTTTTCGTCGACACCGGCCGATGTCGTTGCGCCCGCACCGCGCCTGGGTGAACACAACAGCGAGATTCTCGCCGAACTCGGCTTTGCCGAGCGCGAAATTACGCAGATGAAGACCGATTCGGTGGTCGTCGAGCCGTCAGCGGGGGCGGATTAACCCTTCCTGTGCGGTGGATGCGACGAGTTCACCGGTTTCTGTAAAGATCGATCCTCGGGTGAGTCCGCGTGCACCGCCGGCGGTTGGACTGTCCAGTACGTACAGCAACCAACGGTCCACGCGTGCAGGGCGGTGCAACCAGATCGCATGATCCAGGCTCGCGACCTGCATCGTTGCACGGTCGAAGCGTCCGCGGTGCGGCAGGCGCGCGGTAGACAGCAGAGCATTGTCGGATTCGTACACCAGCAGGCACGCGTGCAGCAGAGGGTCGTCGGCGATGCGGCGCAATGCCTTGAACCACACATGCTGTCTTGCCGGGTGTGGTCGTTCGAGTTTCAGCGCCTTGTGTTCCTCGCGCCACGCAATGAACGGTCGGTTTCGCAGCGCTCGGGGGATACGAGCGTCGTCTGGTGGGTGCAACTTCGGCATGGTTTCCTGATGCGCATACCCGGACTCCGCGACGTGCAGCGATACATCCATTGTGAACAGCGTTTCGCCGTGCTGAATGACCTCTACGCGGCGCGTGCTGAACGAACGTCCGTCGCGCAGGTCGTGCACCCGGACCACGGCCGGCACGTCGGGATCTCCGGGACGCAGGAAATAGCCGTGCAGGGAATGTGGCCGACGATCTTCCGGAACCGTGCGGGTAGCGGCCATCAGGGCCTGCGCCATGATCTGGCCGCCGTAGAGCCGGCCTGTGCGGCCTTTCGGGTGGTACGCACGGAAGACCCGCTGATCGATCTGCTCGAGGTCGAGCAGATCGATCAACTCGTCAAGCGGGTTGGGAACGAAACTGCGATTCACTCGTGGGTCAGCCCGCGGGTAGCCGTACCTTGGCGGTACCGAACACGCGTGTTTCGCCCGCATCGTTAACGACGGTCAGATCGATCTCGACGAGATGCTCGTCTTCGACGATATCCGTTACAACGCCGCTGATTGCGTAACGTTCGTCCACGATGACCGGAGCGCGAAACACGGTATCGACGTGTTCAATCACGGCGCTCGGCGCCCAGCGGTGAATCATTGCCGCCAGAAACCCCTGGCTCATGATGCCCGGCACCAGTGCTCCGGGGAGGCCTTCTGCTCGCGCCGCTTCGTGGTCGGTGAATCGCGGCCCGTTCCACCCCGCTGCGATGGCGAACCGGCGTACATTGTCGAGACTCGTATCGGGCTCGAACACCGGTAGTTCCACGCCGAACTCGACATCTGCGATGTGGTCGATCGTCATGATCCGGGTCGCTCGCGTATCACGATGCTGGTGTCTGCCGTCGCTACCTCGCGGTTCTGCGGGTCCAGCACGTGCATGCGCACCACAAAGAACACCATCCGCCCGGAGCGACCGGTTTTGGTGTACACATCGTGCAGTTCGGTCTCTCCCGTGAGGTCGACGTTGGGCCGTAGCGGTGCCAACGACGCGACGGCTTTGCCGGCGTCCATCCCCAGGCCGCGAATTTTTGGAAAGTCTTCCGGCAGGCGACGTCCCGGGTGAAAACTCGACGCGAACGTCGGGGGCGCCTGAAACTCCGGATCATCGGGATCGGTGTACTTCGAGGCGGTCTCGCCGCAGGCGCGCGCGAAATCGGCGATCTCGGACGCGGTGACCCTGAAACGCTTGGTGTCGAAAATTTTGCCGACAAATTGCCGGCGCAGTGCATCGACGTCGAGTGGGGCGTCGTCTGTCATCCTTCTGCATCTCCCTGATCGGGTCGAATGGCTTCGAAGTTACCGCCGCGCAAGGCTTCCACCAGTTCGTCTTCAGAGCGTACCGGTCCTGAGAATCGTGTGGCACAACGCCCGATATGGCTAACGATGTGGGCGTCGGAGCCGCCAATACCGAGATAGCCCTGTGCATCCGCCAATGCCTGCGCCCGCGTGTCTTCGTCGCCCCGGCTGCCCCCATTGAGTACTTCCACGATACGCACGCCATCGGGTACGCCGAGGGAATCCACGTGCGCGCACATGCCGACGCGGGTGCGCCCGGGATGGCAGGGCGCTGCAACCGCGCCGTGGAGTTCGCACGCCAACAGCACGTCCCCGAGCGCGAGATCGATCCGGGTAAAATCGAACGCACGGGTTAGGGCGGGCGTAACCCCGTACACGAGAACGTGACCGTATTCGGTTTCGACCTCACTCGCTTTCAGGATCGTCAGACCGAACTCCGCGGCGAGTTCCCCGTAATCGGAATCTGTATCAAACTGCCTGTGTTCCGTTAGCACGAACCCGTCCAGCGGAATGGATTTGGCGCGAATCCACTGGCAGTAGTTCTGCACTTTGGCGCGACCGTCGTCGGATTTGATCGAGTGGGTGTGCAGGTCGATGATCACTATGTTGCGGTTCCGGATGTGTTGATGGCTCGTCTACGCAGCCTGTTGCCGGTTTCGGCGGGTGCGCGCTGGGTGCGTCACGCCAATGACGCGCCAAACCGCCCATCTTACCATCGCGCGGGGTCCTTGCGCGCGTGGTGGGCAGTGCTGTTTGTCGGGCTCCTGTGTTCGTTGCTGGGTCAGGCGACCGCTGCGGCGCACAGCGGCTCAACCTGGCGCACAACCCAGGGCGACCACTTTTCGATGGCGACGGACTTCGGCGCTAACGACGCGGATGCGCTGTTCGATGAGCTGGAGCGATTCCGAATCGCGCTGCTAACGCTGGCAGACTTGCCGGCCGTTGAGGAGCCGCCGTTGAAAGTGGTGGTGCTGAAGGACAAGGAGGCCTTCGAGGCGCTCACGGAAAGTACGCTTTTTGCGGGGTTCATGCAGCCATCGTTGACGGAGTCGCTGATTGTTGTCAGCGGCCGCGGGCGCAACCTCGAACCCAACCTGTTTCACGAATACGCGCACTTTTTCCTACGAACGTACGTACCCAATGGCATGCCGCTCTGGCTCGAGGAGGGGCTCGCGAATCTGGTTTCAACCGTCCGCTTCAAACACCGTCGTGCTGAGTTCGGAGACATGCCGTTGCAGCGGCTGCGAATCCAGCACCACGAACGCCGCTTCGAATACGACGACGTGCTCAGATTGCGCAACGTCGCGGAGCTGGACCGCCGCCAGGTGCAAGGTTTCTACGGAAAATCCTGGGTGCTGGCCCATCGGCTGGTGTTCGGTGAGTTCCGCGGCAACGTGTCGAGCGTGCTCGATATTCGCAGTTCGAACGAACTCGGTGCGCACGCCGAACGGATCATTCCGCGCCTGGGTCGTTATCTCGACCGAGGGCGGTGGAGCGGCGTGGCCGTACAACTGCCGAGGCGCGAACATCACAACCGTGATTGGACGCTGCTTGATTGGCGACAGCGCAACCTGCTGCTGGCTGGAGCGCTGCTGGAGCGCAGTCCGGAATCGGCACTAGCGCTGACGGACGCTCCCGCACCGCACGGCGTGGAAGAGCCAATGTCCAAAGCAACGGCGCTGCGCCGGCACGTCGTGCGTGCGCGGGCCTGGTTCGAACTGTCCGATCGCGACGCCGCGTTGCGGGACATTCGCGCCGCCTTGTCGCTCGACCCGCAGCACCCGGACGCTAACCTTGAAATGGCAAATCAACGGGTGGCCGTGTGCATGAGCAACCCTTCAATGATGTGCGACGAGGCGTGGCGTGACGCCGAGCGCCGGTACCGCTGGATTTTGGCCAATGATGCGACGCGACTCGATGCTGCGTTCGGACTGGCGGTCGCGTATCTCTTTTCCGGGCAGCCCGACAACGCAATCAACTATCTCCGCGTGGTTCACCGGACCGCGCCCTGGTCCAGCCGGGTTAACTTCTATCTGGGCGAAGCCTACCGTCTGGTCGGCGATTCGCGGGCACGGACCCATCTGGAAGATGCGCGCCGGTGGGCAACGCAGAAGATGTGGACCCGCCGCGCCGACCTCGCGCTGGCGGCGCTGGATGCCCGGCGTGACCGTCCTGCAGGGGTCCCTGCACCTGCAGGGGTCCCTGCACCTACAGGGGTCCCTGCATCCGCAGGGGGCACAGAAACCGAGTAGAGGGTGGAGCCTCGGCGTCCGCCGATCGATTGCGGAGTACCCGCGCTGGAATCGAGGCGGTAGACTAGAGCGCATCAAATGATTTCCACGGAGGACGCATGCCCAGCGCAGAACACGAGGCACTGGTTGCCGCACTGGCGGATAATCCCGTTCAAGCGGAGTCTATCGATGAACAGCGCGCCAACTACGACGCCATGCTGGGAGCGATGACACTCGCGGACGACGTGAGCGTCGAACCGGCGCGCATCGATGGCCTAGCGGCCGACTGGGTCAGCGTTGACACGTCGGCTTCGGATCGCGCGGTGCTGTATCTGCACGGCGGGGGGTATGTGATCGGATCCAACGTCGCGTACCGCGAGTTTGGCAGCCGGATGGCGCGCGCAACAGGCGCGCGAGTGCTCGTGCTGCACTATCGGCTTGCGCCTGAGAATCCGTTCCCGGCGGCACTGGACGATGCGACCCGCGCCTACCAGTGGCTGCTGGAGCAGGGTATCGCTGCAAATCGTACCCTGATCGCCGGCGATTCCGCGGGCGGGGGCTTAACGTTGGCGACGCTCGTCAATATTCGGGAAAAAGGTCTCGCGATGCCGGCCGGCGGCGTGTGTCTGTCGCCTTGGGCAGATCTCGCGCACACCGGGGATTCGACAGCCGAGGGCGCCGTTGACGACCCGTTGATGGCGCTCGAGGGGCTGGAAGCGATGGCATCGAGCTACGCGGGTAGCGACGTAAGCAATCCGCTGGTATCGCCGTTGTATGCAGACCTTTCCGGCTTGCCGCCGCTTTCGATTCTGGCGGGTGGCCGAGAGCTGCTGCGCGACGATGCTCGACGGCTGGTCGAAAAGGCTCGCGACGCGGGTGTGGACGTCGATCACTTCGAGGGAGACGGGCTCATTCATGTGTGGCCGGTTCTCGCGCCGACCGCTCCGGAGTCGATCGCGGCACTCGAACGTATCAGCGCCTTTGCGTCGTCGCGATTTGCCTGAACGTTCGGTGGTCGCAGTGCCCAAGAAACCATTCCATACCGCGGGAGCCAAAACAAATGTCTGAAGCCGTAGCCAGATCCACCGAAACAACCCGTGACGCGCTGCTTGCGCGTGTTGCCTCGCTGAGGGACGCCATCGCGGAAGGCGGCGATGAAGCACAGCGCATCCGTAGATTGCCCAAGGAGACCGCCGATATTCTGATCGATGCGGGCCTTTATCGATTTGCGCTGCCCGAAGAGCTGGGCGGGGAAAACGCGTCGATCTGCGAGACGATCGAGGTGTTGGAAGCCGTTGCCGCCATCGACGGCTCCGTTGCCTGGAACGTGATGATCGGTTCCGAAATCAATGCGATGGCCGCCGGCGGTATGGCGCCGGATATTGCGAAGAAGGTTTACGTGGACGACCCGGCCGTAATCATGTGTGGTGGCGGCGGTCCCGGTACCCAGCCGTCTCGCGCCGAGCGGCAAGCGGATGGCAGCTACAGGGTCTGGGGCCAGTCGACGTTCATGAGCGGTTGCAACAACGCCAAGTGGTGTTTCATGGCCGCGCCGATCGTCGAAAACGGCGATGTCGTGATGGACGAAAACGGCATGCCGAAAGTGAAGATGTGGTTCATGGGCCGAGATCAGTGGGAGATCAAAGACACTTGGAATATGGCGGGTCTCCGTGGATCCGGCAGCAATGACGTGTTTGCCAACGGCGCCCTGGTGCCGGCCGAGCACGTCGATGTGGAACTCGTGTCGCTGCCGGCACACTACCCGAATCCGACCTACCGGGTCCCCGTGCCGTTGCGGCTTTCATACAACAAAGCTGCGGTCGCGTTGGGCGTGGCCCGAGGCGCACTCGACATGTTTGCGGACTTGGCGCAAAACAAGGTGCCGTTGCTTTCATCGAGCACGCTGAAAGACCGGCCGATTGCGCAGCACCGGATGGGCGAGGCCGAAGCCAACCTGCGCTCCGTGCGCGCGTTTCTGATGGAAACGATGCGCGCGGTGGAGGACGAGTTGAACGCGGGTTTGCCCACGCCGTCGCCGGAAGCGACCAAACTCGGTCGCCTGGCCTGTACGCATGTGGCCAATGTAGCGATGCAGGTAGTAGACAGCGTTCACAACACCGCCGGCACCAGCGCGCTGCGTATGGACCACCCGCTTGAGCGCAAAGTACGCGACGCCAAGGGGTGCGCGACGCACCGATGGGTGGCGCATCCGTTGTACCAGGAGATCGGCAAGTTCTTCCTTGGAGTGGAAGGGAGTCCCGAATTTCTCGGCACCGGAGACGCAGGAAGCTAGACCTGAGCAGAACACGATTTTGGGCCCGTAATCTGGGTGTTGGGCCGTAACCGGAGCGCTCCATGGACATAGGAATCTGCGTCGCCTCGCACATCAACGACATCGGCTATGTCGTGCGCGCCGAAGAACTCGGGTATTCGCACGCGTGGCTCGCGGACAGCCAGATGCTTTGGTCGGACTGCTATGCAACGCTCGCGTTGGCCGCGAGCCGAACGCACAGCATCCACCTGGGCACCGGTGTAGCCGTCTCCGGCACGCGCCCCGCGCCCGTCAACGCAGCGGGGATTGCAACGATCAACGCGCTGGCCCCTGGGCGGACGTTCTTCGGCATTGGCGCCGGCAACACCGCGATGCGCGTAATGGGATTGCCGCCGCAACGTCTGAAGGCGTTCGAGGAGTACCTGGCCACCATCCGGCCGCTGCTTGCCGGTGGTGAGACGGAGCTGACCTACGGAGGCCGGACGTCGCACGTGCGCCACATCATGCCGGATAAGGGGTTTGTCAATTTCGAGGACCCAATCCCCATGTACGTTTCCGGGTTCGGTCCCCGGTCTCTCGCGCTCGCCGGCCAGTACGGTGACGGCGCAGTGCTGGCGCTCGCGGCCAATCCGGCGGCGATGCAGACGGTATGGCACCACCTGGGGGACGGCGCGGAACGCGCGGGAAGGGTCCTCGACCGCACGAGTTTCTACACCACGGCGCTAACGACAATCGTGGTACTTGAGCCTGGCGAGGCGGTCGACTCGCCGCGCGTGAAGAGCCAGTGCGGTGCGATGGCTATGGCCGCTGTGCACTACCAGTACGACCAGTGGCGCAACTTCGGCCATCAACCGCCGAACTATCTGGCGGGGATCTGGGACGATTACCGGGCGGTGGTGGAATCGCATCCCGCCGATCGCCTACATCAACGAATCCATGCGGGCCACAACTGCTGGGTGATTCCGGAAGAGGAGCGGTTTCTAACGCCCGAGGTGCTCAGTAGCTCGAGCATCATTGGTACGCGCGATGAGGTCATCGAGACGCTTCACGGGCTCGCGGCGGCGGGTCTACATCAACTGATGATTCTTCCGAGTTTCGATACCCGCTTCGATGTGCTCGAGCAGGTTGGTCGCGAGATCCTGCCCAACGTCCCCTGAGGCTGGTTCAGTCGGCCCGGTGCTTGGCGGGGAGCAGCACTACCGGTTGTACACCCAGGCGCACGGTCGCGATCCGATACAGCCACAGGGTCCACAGCGCCGTAACGATCACCAGGCTCAAGCTGCCTCCGATCAAGCCTAACCGTGGTACCAGCAGTGCGTTCAACCCGAATGTGGCGCCGAGCGCCAGCAATGACCCCCACAACGCATGGATGTGATGGCCGGTGACGCGAAGGATCGGCAAGAGCGGACCGCCGAACGCAAAAATGAGCTGGGCGCAGGCGGCAACCATCATAGCGTCGTACCCGGTGACGAACGCGTCGCCGAACAGCCGTAGGACGTGTTTGCCGGCCAGGCCGAGGAGCGCGACCGCGGCGATGGAAGGCCACAGCGTGAGGTGCGTCGCTCGCCGCGTCAGCGCCTCCAGGTCCGCAAGGTTGCCCGATGCGTAAATCTTCGCGGCGCGCGGTGCCACGGCGAGCCCGATTGCACTGGCGCCAAACGCAACGATCGCGAGCGTTCTGAGGGCGGCATTGTAGACGGAGAGGTCCGAACTGCTGAGGAACAGACCGCTGACCACCACATGCCAATCGATGTAGAACGCGTTGTAGGTCTCTGCGAGCAGCACGGGAACGGCGACACTCAGCCAGGTCCTGGCCGCGTACGCGGGTTCTGCAGAACCGAGCATCGGATGCAGGCGTCGCCGCAGCGCGACGCTCTGCACGAGCGCAACAAACAGCACGACACCCACCAGCAGAAGAACGCCGTTGAACGACGACGCGGATACGCCCAGGTACATGGCCGCTGCGACGACGCCGAGGAACAGGACGGGTCGCAGAAACGTCCCGGTAAACGCGGCAAACGTGAACCACAGAAATGAGCGGGCCTGTTCGCTGCGCAACGTCGTCAGAGCCGATATCGGCACGACGGTCAGTGCGAGTATCAGAACGAGGTAGGAGCGGTCGGAATAGTGGGACCACAGGGTTACCCCGAGGATGATCAATGTGGCTGCGATGACGCCCGAGAGCAGCACGACGCGCTGTGACCAAAGGACGTAGCCGCGGGCTGCTGCCAGATTTCCGTCTTCCACCGCTGTTGGCACGAACCGGTGTGCAGCGCTACCGAGCCCCAGTGTCGCCAGGGACCCGAGCAGCCACAGACAGGCCTGGGCGAATACGAATTCGCCAAGGGCGTGCACGCCCATCCAGCGAGCAAGCAGTACCTGGGTAATGTAGACGACGACTGCAGCCGACAGGCGGAAACTGAAGGTGATGGCCGAGTCGGTGAAAAGGCCTTTCAATATGGTGATCCCTGAAGACGCGCGAATGATAGCGGAATCGGGTCGATGTCTACGCAGTCGTTACATCCTCGTTGCATACTGCTCGCAACCCAGCGCCATCGGTGCGGCGCGGACGCGCTAACATTGGCCGGCTGTATTGCGGACTGCGGCACGTAGCCGTTGGTGAGACGGCTCTGCCGGGTCTGTGGGCGACACGCTATCGGCGCGGAGGGCAAAGATTCTCCTGTGCGCGGAAGTAACGTCTGGCAGAATTTTAGTGTTAAAATGGGGACTTACTTAATGGATCTCGCGCAGTACCTGAGATCTTGAGGCGACGGGCCCGTAGCGCTTCCAGCGTGAGCGGTCGCGTGGCAGGTCTTACGCGCGGCGACTGTCCCAGCGTGATTGTCCGAGGGTTGACAGGACAGAGTGACCCAACGGATCGACGCGTACAAGCGCAACACCGGGACGGACGCAGGGACCATGGCCGTGTGGACAGACAGGGGGACTCATGAAATCGCCGGTGACAACTGACACCGCTGTGGCGGAAATTCGGCCGCGTGCACCCGACCGGGAAATCAAAGCGCCGTTGCGGGCGTTGAATCGCGGCCGCGCTTCGGGTCGTTCGGAACCGATGGTCGGCCGGTTGGTTGCGCCGCTGCTGGACACCTTGTGGGAACGTCACGAGCGCGCTCTTTCAATGCGCGCGCGGCGTCCGCGGTGGACGACCCTGCTGGTGGGCGGGTTGCTGGAGACCGATGCGCTCGCGCTGGCCCAGGCGGTGGTGGATCGGTACTCGGTCGGTTGCGTGAACAATCTTGCGGCGATGTTTCCGAGGTCTCCAATCTACGCCAACAAGACGCTCTCGCGCTGGGTTCGCCGGTCCGAAGACGGCGTTGAGCGCGACGACGGACTGGGCGACGTGAACGACGCGCGGTTTTTGTGGGACCGTTGGCTCGGGACGGAAGGCGATGGCGTTCCCGATCACCTCGAGCCGGGCGCTGGTATTGCGCTGGCTAATTTCTTCGCAGCGTATCAACTGCACGGGCGCAGGCCGGTCGTGAGCGTGATGCAGCGTATGGCTGCCGCAGCCGGGCTTGTGGACCGGCCACTCGAACGCGCGTTCTTTCTGTTGGTCGTGCGCGACTCGATCGAGCTTGCGGCGGCGTTTTACAACGCCCGCCGTGCGGCCGGATCGCTGCACGAACCCGTCGGCATGGCGCCAGCGACCCGCAGCGACGATCCATTGGAGGATATCTGCCGTCAGGTTGTGTTTCAGGAGCGTATGGCCAGACGCCAGCGCGAGAGTCTCCCCGGCAACATGAGGCTGGTAAGCGTCGAGTCGTTCACCGGCGACACCGGGCGGTTGCTGGAACGGATTGGCGCGGACGTGCCGGAATTCTCCAGGCGCACGCACGATAGCGGCAATACGCCGGCGATAGATCGGCCTGAGCCGCTGCCGGAGGACGTGAAAGCCCGCATGCAGAATATTCTGTCGGATCTGGGTGCGGGTCTGCGCTGTGACTACTGAGCGAGCTCTCTGAGCGCGTTCCAGTTGAGGCCATAGTGGCGCAACGCCAGTAATCCGGCGCCGACGATCGTCAGCCACGTTACGAGGTGGTAAATGACGGCTGCGGCAAGCGCGTCGTGCGCGCCGACGCCAAACGGTGCGAGCCCAACGAGGAAACACACTTCAAGGGTGCCGATGAATCCGGGTGCGCTCGGCAAGGCGATTCCGGCAACGATGATCGCCTGCAGAATCAGACACGCAACCCAGGGTACGTCGACGTTCGTTGCCGACAGCGCAAGGTAGGCGGTGTTCGCCATCAGCAGCCAACCGAGCAGCGAGGAGATCGATGCCCAGGCCAGCGATGCCGGAGATCCCATGGACGTGAGCGCCTCGATCAGGCGGTCTACCTGCACTTTCACGAACTCTCGCCATTGGGTGGGCAGGGGGTGTGACGCCCGCGCAATTGCGGCTCTGACGGCATTCGGAACCCACACGGCTGCGACGAGAAAAGCGACCAGAAAGAGGCTCACGGTGGCCAGCGCTGCCGTCACCGTAATCAGCGTTGGATCGGTGATCCGAAGAATGAGCAGGCCCGCAGCGGCCAGCAGAAGGACCGCGCTTAGATCGAGCAGACGTTCAATCAGAATGGACCCCATAACGGAGGCCTTTTCCAACCGGATATCGCGCGCTGCCAGAAACACCCGGATCAGCTCTCCTGCGCGAAACGGCAGCACGTTGTTGCTTGCGAAGCCGACGACGAGCGATGGGGTGAGATCGGTGGCGGAGACGCTTCGCAGCGGTTGCAACAGCAGCTGCCAGCGCTGGACCTTCAGAGCGTAAAACGCAATGAAACACAGGAACATCGGGAGAACGTAGCGCGGGTCCGCCTGAGTGAGCGATGCCGCGAGTCGATCAAACTCGACGCTGCGGACAATAAAAAACAGGCAAACGACGCTAATCGCGAGGCCGACAACCAAAGCGCTGCGCCGCGTCATCGGCAGCGCTAAGTGGCGTGCAACATCGCCGCCCGTGACCGTGTCGACGACCGTGTCGAAGTCACACCGACACCACGTCGATCAAGTCCGCGTTCAGCGATCCTGAACGGAATCCGGCGAGATCCAGCGCAACGTAACGATAGCCGCAGGCACGTACCGCGTCGTAGATCTCGCGATAGCGGCTGAATGCGTTGCCCATCTCGGTCTCGTCGATCTCGATGCGCGCAACCGTCTCGTGGTGTCGCACGCGATATTGTCGGAATCCCAGCTCGGCGAGCGCGGTTTCCGCCGCTTCCACTTGCGCGAGGCGGGCCGCGTCGATCGGGGAACCGTAGGGAAAGCGGCTCGACAGACAGGCCGCCTGGGGCTTGTCGTGGTTTTCCAGTCCCAGTTCGCGTGCAAGCGCGCGGACGTCGGCCTTGCGGAAACCCGCGTCGACCAGCGGCGAGTGGACGTCATGGGCATCTGCTGCCTGCAGACCGGGCCGATGATCCCCCAGATCGTCCACGTTGGTTCCGTTCGCCATCACGTTGAACCCTTGCTCCCGGGCGATCTGAGTCAGCGCTTCATACAGAGACGTCTTGCAATGAAAGCACCGGTTGGCGGGGTTGGCGCGGTATTCGGGTTTCGCGAGTTCGTCAGTGGTGATTATTCGATGGCGCATGCCCCACGCTGCGGCCAGGCGTTCGCTGAGCGCCAGGTCGGCGCGTTTCAGGCTGACCGACTGGGACGTAACCGCGAGCGCGCGGCTGCCGAGTGTCCTGTGGGCGACGTAGGCGACGAGGGAGCTGTCGACGCCGCCGGAGAACGCGACCAGAACGCTCCGGTAGCCCTCGATGGTCCGCACGAGCTGCTCGTGCATGTCCCTCAGCCTGCTCGGGTTGGTCGGAGCCCCCGTTTGATCGGATTGCGTCATCGTGCTGCTCGGGCGGTGTTCATAACCGGTTCAGTCGGTTGGCCAGGAAGCCGGCGCCAAAACCATTGTCTATGTTTACCACACATACCCCGGATGCACAGCTGTTCAGCATGGCGAGCAGCGCTGCAACCCCGCCGAACGACGCGCCGTAGCCGACGCTCGTGGGGACGGCGATGACGGGTTTGTCCACCAATCCCCCGACCACGCTGGCAAGGGCGCCTTCCATGCCCGCGACCACTATGACCACGCGTGCAGCCCGGATCTCGTCGATTCGAGCCAACAGGCGATGGATGCCGGCGACGCCGACGTCGTTGATACGCACCACCTCGTTGTCGTAGAACGCCGCCGTTTCTGCGGCTTCGGCGGCGACACCATGGTCGGACGTGCCGGCGGAAACCACGGCGATGCGGGTGCCCGGTTTCGGCGCCGACGCAGGTTTGTGCTGCAGCAGGCGACTCTCCGCGGAGTACCGCACACCCTCGATCCTGGCGGCCACGCTCACATGCTGCTCCGGCGAGACCCGTGTAGCGAGTACATTACCGCCGCGGCCGGCCAGTGCTTCGAAAGCGTCTGCGAGTTGCGTGGGCGTTTTGTGCTCGCCATAGATCACTTCTGACGCGCCGGTGCGCGCGCCGCGTGCAAGGTCGAGCGTAGTGTGCCCGAGATCGAGCGACGCGCTGGCTCCCGCGCGGATGGTGGCAATTGCTTCGCGTGCGTCGAGTTCCCCGGCAACCAACTGCTCGAGCACGCGTTCGAGTTCCGCGTCGTTCATGCGCCCGGTTCCTCATCCAGCACATCCCGCAGCGCTCGTTCGGCAGCGGTCTTCACCTGCTCGAATGGAATCTGATGTTGTTCAGAGATCGCTGCGACGTCGTCGTACTCCGCCTTGATCCTCGACTGCCCATCCGGTAGTTCGCTGACCTTGCCACGTACCGATCCGAACGTGGTTTGGGCAGTGACTTCGCGTCTGGGAAGGCGCCACTTCGTGAGGGTTGTTTCGCGAATGCCGATGGTTGTGGAATGCGCAAAGAGCGCATCGCGTACGCCACGTACCGCCGCTGTTGGCGCAAGGGCGCTTACGACCACGCCCGGTCGGTTTTTTTTCATGGTGACGGGTGTGAAGTAAACGTCGACGGCACCCGCATCGAATAGTCGCGCCTGCAGCGGCACCAGCGCTTCCCCGGACATGTCATCCAGATTGCATTCCAGCAGATGGTTCGTTTCGGCGTGGATGGCGTCAGGCGTGTTTGCGGCGGTCACGTGGGTCGTCCCCAACATCACTCGTGCGACGTTGGGGATCTCGAAATCCCGCTGACCCAGCCCGTAGCCGATCTTGTCGCAGGTGAACCGTTGCGGCGCATCGTTGGAACCGGGAAATCTGTTCACGGTGGTTTTCAGAATTGCGGCGCCGGTCGGCGTCGTGCATTCACCGTCGACGGCGCCGTAGGAACAGGCAACACCCTGCAGCATTTCTGCGGTGGCTGGGGCGGGCACCGGCATTACGCCGTGGGCACAGCGGACCGTGCCGGATCCGAGTTCAAGATGCCGACATTCCACGCGTGCGACGCCGAGCCACTGTAGGCAGACGGCCGCGGCAACGATATCGACGATTGCGTCGGTGGCGCCCACCTCGTGGAAGTGGACGTCTTCGATCTCGATCGCGTGCACCTTGGCCTCTGCAACCGCGAGCGTGCGGAAGATGGCCGCGGCGAGTTCGACGGTGGCCGCGGCCAGCGCGGACGCCTCCAGGATCTGAACGATATCGCTCAGGCGCCGGCCGTGTGGACGTGAGTGATGGTGTGCGTGATCGTGCTCGCTGGACCCATCGTGTCGAGCGATGAGCGATACCGTCGCGAGCGTTCCCGCTATCCCCTGTTTCGTCGTGCGCTCGAGTGACAGGGAGAACTCGTCCGCAAGATCCAGTTTTGCCAATTCGGTGCGCAAGTGATCTTCGGGTACGCCCAGATCCACGAGTGCGCCGAGGTTCATGTCGCCGCTGAGTCCGCAGGGGCAATCGTAGACGAGCGTGCGCATGCCGGGCTCAGGTGAGCATGCGGTGCGTGCGCGCGGTCAATTCGGACGGAACCAGTCCGTTGGGGCACGCGTTCTGGCACGGTTGCCCGTCGCAGCTCAGGCACGCGGTAGCGTCGACGGGCAGCTTTGCATATTCGTCGCGCGCGAACGCGGCATCCTGATAATCCACCGCGTACATCCGCGTACGCAGCACGTCGGCGATCGGCACGCCGGCGGGGCACGCGTCGTCACATGCCGCGCAGGCGTGGCGGCAGTAGGTGGCGCCATTGAGATGGGCGTAACGCTTCAGCAGCGCCAGGTCTCCCGGCGCTTCGCGAGTCCAGCCTGAGGCCGCGAGATACTCGTCGATCTTATCGCTCGAGGTCATGGAGATGATGAGTGCGTCCACGTGATCGTTAGACAGTATCCAACGGAACGCGGCCTGGGCGAACGTCGCCCCGGGTGTTTCAAACGGGCGCATGTCGTTCAGCCGCGCGCCCATCAGAGTTTTCATCGCGATCACGCCTACGTCCTTTGCGTGTGCTTTCTGCAGCACCCGCGGCAGGTCGGGCTGCATCGCGATGTAGTCGAAGGTGCGCGTGAACCGCTCGTAGAACGCCGGGTCCTGGCCGAAGTTGGTGGCGACCAGAACGACGTCCACAAGGTCTTCGTCGAGGGCGTGGTCGAGACATGGAATCAGCTTGCCTGCGTGCCCGGACATGCCTGTGAAACGCAGTTTGCCTTGTTGACGCGCGCGGTCGACGAACTCGTACCACTCCTGATTGTTCAGACGCGAGACGCTGTTGACTGCATGGTTGAAGTACACGTCCACATAGTCGGTGCGCAGCCGTTTCAGCGAACCTTCGAGCCGCTGCATCAGTTCATCGCGCCCGTCGCTGGGATTAGCCCAGGTTTTCGAGGCGATCACGACCTGGTCGCGTTTCCCTTGCAGCGCGTTGCCGATGACGGTTTCCGACATGCCGGACGTATAGTCTTCGGCGGTATCGAAGTAGTTGACCCCGCGCGCCAGCGCATGCTCAACGAGGTGCTCGCCGCCGCTGCGCAACCGACTCGCACCGAAGCTGATGTCGGAAATCTCGAGCCCGGTCCGGCCGAGGCGGACGTAGCGGTTGACCGAGCCGGACGGTCGTTCCTCCGGCGATGCGGGCGCGTGGCCGGCCGCAATCAGACCGCCGGCAATGGATCCCCAGCGGAGACTTCGGCGAAGGAAGGTACGTCGGTCGACGGCGCTTTCCTCGGGCGGGGTGCGCGGAGCGTCGGATACTCCGCGTGCATGGGTTCGTTCCCTGTTCGTATGGCTCATGGATCCGTGCCGTAGGCGCCGTTCAGGCTTCCGGTCAAGGGTAGCCAGCGGGGCGTATCCTGTCGACGGTGTTGTGTCGGGCACGGCGCGCGGCCGAGGGGCAAGTTGTGTGAATCGTGCGCCTGGGTACGATAGAGGGAGTGAACGGCGGGACTGCTATGACTGAACCGGAACGCTCGGATGGAAGCGGCTATGGCCGATGTTTATCGATCTGCTCTGATGCGTTTGCGACGCATCTCGGCGTTCGCCTCGTGGAAGTGGATCGGGATCGGGTCGTGGTTCGGCTGCCGTATCATGCGGCTGTGGGTGAATCCAGGATCCACGGCGGCGCGATCTGTGGCCTGGTGGACATTGCGGCGACGGCGGCATTCTGGGCAGATCCGGACCTCGATGACACGGCGTGGGGCGCAACGATCGATCTGTCGGTACACTTTTTGAATCTCGCCGTTGAGGAGGACCTTACTGCCATCGCAACGGTTCGGCGACGTGGCGGCCAGATCAGCACCGGCGACGTTTCCGTGGAGACCGGTCGAGGCACCGAAGTTGCGGTCGCCCGGGTTACGTACAAGTTGAGCCGTGTGGCACGATCGGGGAAGGACGCGGAGTGATGAGAATGAATTGCGAATCCTTTGATAGGCGATCGGGGGTGCGGCCGCATTGCAAGCACCGGCCGAGAATTTCATTGCAGGCGCGGTGGTCAGTTTTGCTCGCTGGATTTACATGCGCTGTATCGATCGTTCATGCGGCTGAGTCGGTTACTGCTGAGGGGGCCAATGCGCAGACGGAAGTGATCGCTCCGGTGGTCGAGGAATTGCCGCTCTCATGCACTGGCGAAGGTGCATCCGGGTTTCACGATCAACCCGACGACGCGCTGGGGTTCTACGCGGCCGTGTTCAATTCCGGCACGTTCGAATTGCGCGCCAATGCCTTTCTGAACGCTCAGCTCGCGCAGATTGAATCGGAGTATTTCGCAACGATCGCCTTTATCGACGGCGTTCGCGAGATGGAATGTACGCGTGTGAACGGTGCCAGCGGCGCCGACGGCTTGAGTTGTGTGAGCACGCCACCGTCGGAGATCCTGCTCGTCAATCTGGATGCGATGCGATACACGCGCTCGTCCATCGCCGGATGGACGTTCTCGGCTGCGGAGCCGGAATCCGGCGGCGACTCGATCTATGTCGAATACGGAACCTGCAGGGCGATCGTGACGGAGCCGGGGTCGGAGTAAACTTTGGGGTCAGATCAAAGGGACAGAGTAAAACTCTGTCCCTTTGATCTGACCCCAGCGCTCCTATTCCGTCGCCGAGCCTGCTTCGGCTTTTGCTTCTTCAGCTTCGATATCGTCGAGCATCGCCGCAATGTCCGCGTCGATCGTTCCGACGCGTTCTTTTTCTGCCGTAACGTTTATTTCCTCAATCACCAGGATACGGTCCTGAACGGTCAGGCTGTCGCTGGTGATGGCGGGGGATTCTGCCCACGCTGCGGCGCTGAGCAAGGTGGTGGTCAGCGCAATGAGTGTTTTCTGCATATCTCTATTCCCCTCTCCTGTTGGGTGTTCCGCTTTGCGTATTTCGCGTTGCGGGTCTGAGGGTTGCGGGCCAATCGGCGCCTCAGCGGTCGCCGCCGTGGTCCCAGATACTCAGCTCGTTGACTGCGTATACGTAGCGGTACCCTCTGTGTGAATACTTCCTGATCGTGTCGTCGGATTCAAGTAGCCATACGGTCTCATCGTCCTTTTGTACGGCAAGCACCGCATGGTGGCTCCGCACCTTTCGATCGTATGCCACCACAACCCGCATTCTCTGTGCGGGAATGCCCATCTCGCGGAGAAGGAAGTATTTTGCGGTTGCATAGTCCTCGCAGTCTCCGCCTCTGCGAAGGAACGACTCGAGCGTAGCCCAGGTGCTGCGGGTTCGTTGGCCGGTGGTTTCGTCCCTCCGGCCGTGGTCATTGCGGTAGCGCCGCTTGTTTACGTAGGCATTTACGAGCTTCACCTGTTTGTCGAACGGCAGCGATTGCGCGCGCCGCAGCAGAATCCGCGAGCCGACGAAGATGCCCGGACAGTCGTCCCGGGTACAGGCGCGCAGCCGGGTAACCTCCAGTTCGTGCTGGTCCAGCATCTGTTGCCACGCGGCCCAGAGGTGCGCGGGACCCAGAAGATCCTGATCGCCGAAGCGGTAAGCATTGCCAACGTCGGATATCGTCGCAGATGCCGGCACGCCCAGAATGAGCGCGCCGAGCGCAATTGCCCCTATCAGCACGCGCGCAACAGGATCGGCGGCGGCTCGATGTCCCGTCGGACTTCGCCGAGTGTTGGGCATAGTTTTCACCGGGCGTTCACGGTATTTTGCTGTCCGGGAGACTACCACGGTTGGGAGCCGCGTGAGATCGTCGACGCACATCGCCGGGCCGGTCACGGTCATCACACTGTTTTACGTTGTCGTGATCGGCGGCAGCTTTGCGCTGGATGCGTATGTGCCGTCCGCGCGGCCGTATCTGCCGTTCGGCGGCATCGATCGATTGCTGGAGATCGGCGCGGATACGTTCGAGCCCGTGCAGACCATGTCCCCGCTGATCGCAAGCTCGCCGCGCGACATCGTGCGGCTGATGCTCGGCATTCTATCGGCAACGCTGTTGATGGCGCCCATCACCTGGGTGTATTTCATTACCACTCGGCGCAAGGACGTGAACCGCTCACTCGCGCAAACCGTGATGATGTTGCCGATCATCGTTGCCGGTATCGCGATGATCGTACAGAACAGCATCCCGCTCGCGTTCAGCCTCGCGGGCATCGTTGCTGCGGTGCGTTTCCGGTTCACGCTCACCCAGCCTGCGCACGCGTTGTACATATTCGCCGCGATCACGATCGGTCTGGGTGCGGGCATCAGCGCCGTAGGCGTGTCCGCGGTGGTATCCGTAACCTTTGTGTACGCGAGCCTGCTGTTGTGGTGGCTGAACTATGGCGCCAACCTCAATACGCCGTTTTTCGCGTTTCTAACCGGCCGCGGCGTAGACGACGATGAGCTTTGAACGCATCGCTCCGTTGACGGCGTTGCTGCTGTTGGGCGGTGCGTTAGCCGCCTGTAATGAGCCTGCGGACGCTGGTGCCGCTAAGCAGACTGAAGTCGTTCGATGGAAACTGCCGAAAGCGCTCAAGGAGATATCGGGATTGGCGTTCCTGGACGGGCAACTGTATGCGCACCAGGACGAGCGGGTGCGTGTGTACGCACTCGACTGGCAGGACGGCCGCGTGTTGGACACCTATCCCGCCGGGGATCAAGGCCGCGGGGATCGTGGCGACGTGGAGGGCATTGCGGCCCTCGACGGCCGCCTCTACCTGGTAACGAGCGATGGTCAGCTCTACCGGACCGCTCCCGAGACCCGGGTTATCGAGCATGTGCGCGATCTCGGCACAGACGAAAGCTGCGAAATCGAAGGGCTCACCGCAGTCGACGGAGGGTTGGTGGCCGCGTGCAAATCCTGGTACGGCGAGGACGATCCTCTCGGAGTGCACTTTCTACGGTGGGAGGCCGATGGCGAAGTCACCCATGTCGCGATTCCGTTGACCGGCGATCTGCAACACGAGCTCGAACAGGGTTTGAGCCCGTCCGGCATCGAATTCGTTGCGGGCGAACGGATTTTCCTGCTGGTAGCGGCGCGTGAGGGGCGCATCTGCGAACTTGATGCCGCCCTTCGATTCCGACGCTGTAGCGCGTTGGATGGGTCCCACAAGCAGACGGAAGGCGTTGCGGTGGCGCCCTCCGGGGCCGTGGTGCTCGCCGACGAAGGCCGGGGCGGGCGCGCGCGATTGACCGTGTATCCAGATCGGACGTTCCTGGAGCCGCGCTCGTGACGGCGCGCCGTCTCGTGTTGGTGCATGGACGCGGGCCGAAACCGGCGCCGGACGCGCTGCAGGAACTCTGGGTAGGCGCGTTGCGTGCCGGCCTCCAACGCGACTGGCCCAAGTCCGTCAAGACCTTCGACGCGGTCGAGACCGTCCTGGTCCACCACGCAGACCTGTGGCCGCTCGACCATGACGCGTTCGACGCCGAACTCGATCTCGCGGACCGCCGGCGTGCGCTGGATCTGCTCGTGCAACGCAAGAAACGCACGGCGTTCCGCCGCCGGTACTACGAAGAACTTCCCGGCAAGTCGTCGATGTCGGAGTTCGTTGCCGACGTCGCTGCGTCGGCGTTGTCGCTGCTCCGTATGGGCAAGCGCGCGGTGTCGCGCGTGATTCCGGAACTCGGATCCTATTGGGGTGGTGTGGACGCACCGTTGCGCGCAGTAACCGCCGCGCTGGAAATCGCGTTGCACGATGATGCGGATGTGATGGTAATCAGCCACTGCATCGGCAGTGTGTTGACTTACGATGCGTTATGGCAGCTTTCGCATGGCGACGCGGAGCCGGGATCGAAGGTGCGCGTCTGGTTGACGTTGGGCACGCCGCTCGCGGACGACACGGTGCGCCGCAACCTGGCTGGTGCAGCGGAGAAGGGCGCGAAGCGTTACCCGACCAATCTTCTGACGTGGGAGAACGTAGCCGCCGAAGACGACTTTACATGTCACGATGAGAGCGTGGCCAACGATTTCTCGGAGATGCTTCGTCTGCCCGTGATCAGCCGGATCAACGACCATCGAATCTACAATCTCACCGAGCGTTTCGGCCGCTCCAATCCTCACAGTTCCCTGGGGTATCTGGTGCACCCGAAAGTCAGTGACATTCTGCACGACTGGTTGCATACCGGATCGACGTAAGCGGCCGCGTCCTTCGCGCTCGGATCCGAACGGTTTCTAGCCGCGGCACGCACCGGTTATCTGCCGTTCCCGCTTTGCCGGGTCCGACAGCGTATCGAAGAAGGCGGCAACGTATTTTAGCGTCCGCGCTTTCGTGCGGTCGTTCAGCGCCGGTTCCTCGCGGAAGAGCGCCTCGATGGCGCCGCGCGCCTCCAGAAACCGGGTGATCGCGTTGCTCAGCGAATCGTCGTCGCGGCAGAAGCCGCGGAAGAGCCTTTGCTTGAGTGTGCGTATTCCCAGTTGTTCCAGAGGTGCGCCGTAGGGCGGGCTCACCAGGCCCGTCGAATCGAAATCGTACGGTACGGGTACGATCCGATCGTTGAGCATCAGCGGTACTACGTTGTGACAGCAGTCATCGCCCTCGGGCCCGCGCAGCAGTGAGAAATCGGTGTTTCCGGCAAAGTACTGAAACAACTCCACCAGCGCGGCAGGTTCGGGAGCGAGTTCTCTGCGTTCCAGCGCATCAACGCTGTGTTTGTCTGCGCCGAGGCGTTTGCGTAACTCTCGTTTGCTCTCGATCAGGAAGCCGGGCTTCGTAAAGTCGCGGCCTTTTTCGGTGTCTACGTAGCGAATGGAGAGCGGCCGAACGCGAAAACTGTGTGGCGTAAGCAGGTTCAGCGTCTGGTACAGCAGGCGTTCCTTGGCCAGGTATTCGAGGTGACCCTTCGCGCTCCGGCAGTGCGTCACAACCTTCAGCTTGCGCTGTCCGGCAAACGCGGTGTGCTCCGGCCGTTCGGGAAATCGGAGTGATAACGGCGGAAACGAGCAGAACGATTTGTCCCGACGCGACTTGCCGCGGGGGCGCAGCGTGGCATCGAGGGTTGCGCCGCTCTCGCCTGCAATCACGAGCTGCGCAGGCCGGTACTCAGGCGCCGGGTCCCGGTCGCGGGCCAGTTGCGCAAACGGCGCCCGCAGTTCAATTGCGAGCGGCGCGCTGCTTTCAAAGAGGGGTAGCCGGTCACCGTCGTCGGCGCGCGCGCCACTGACAGCGGTAGCGCCACTCAACGCAATACCTGCAATCCATCGCGCGATGACCTTCACGTTGCAACCTCCTCGGTTAAAGTCGATCGATGTTCGCGCAGATGCAGATGAAGGTCGACGCCGATCTTCAACAGCACCAGCACCACGAGCAGCGGCAGGGGTGAACCGAGTGCGTGCACACCGGCGCCGCCGACGATCACCGCAACGTGCAGAATGAATATTCGTTTGTAGGGGGAAATCATCAGGTCGTTGGTATTCTGATCGCGATGTTCCCCGCCCAGCCAGTAGTTGAAAACAAATGACACGCCGTGACTAACGAAGAGCGCGATCAAGGCCCATTGCCAGAATGGCGGCGCAATCGATGCCACGTATTGAATGATCTCGACCAGCATCTGCACGAAGATCAGGAAGAAGGGCCACGGCTCTCCTTGGGGTATGGAAGGCATGTCGTCGCCCAGAATGGAGACGATGAATATGCCGTGCCCGGCGCAGAATCCACCGTAATGGATAAGAAAAAAAGCAATGAGAAACAACGCTTTGACGCCACCTTTTGTAAGCATTTTTATGATTGTGTAGGCGCCGAGTACAAGGTTTTCTGCCCAGTAGAAAATGACGATCCCCTCGACATCCCATCCCCAGAGGAGCACGCCGGCAATGGGCACCAGGTTGGCGAGGACGAGGGCGGCGGGTGTCAGCCAGCGCTCAACCGCAGGGGGAAGCAGACCTCGGTCGGTGATCATTGGTAACTCATAGGGGCGAACCCTTCGGAAACTTCGGGTCACGCTTATCGCGTAGCGACGCAACCCCTTCCCGCGCTTCCGGCCCGGTGAAACCCAGCATCTCGAGTGCGGTGGATGCATCGAACGTCGGTCCGGCGAGGCGCAGCCAGTTGTTCAACGCGTACTTGGTCCAACGGATCGCGTTCGGTGCGCCGTCAGCGAGTTTGCGCGCGACTCGCATGGCCTCGTCGGCCAATGCGTCATCCGGCACGCAGCGCGACACCAGGCCGATCCGCTCAGCTTCAGCACCGCTCAGCCGGTCGCAGGTTAGAAGGTAGTACTTGGATTTCGCCATTCCGCACAACAACGGCCAGATGATTGCCGCGTGGTCACCGGCAGCGACGCCCAGGCGCGTGTGACCGTCGGTAATACTGACCGATTCCGCGACGATGGAAATGTCACACAACAGCCCGGCCACCAGGCCAGCGCCTACCGCGGGTCCGTTGATTGCGGCGATGGTCGGTTTGCCACAATTGATGATGTTGTAGACGAGGTCGCGGGCTTCTTTCCACGTCTGCGCACGTACGTCGAAGTCGTCGATAATCTCGTCGATCATGTCGAAATCGCCGCCGGCGGAAAACGCGGCGCCCGCGCCGGTCAGGATAACGACGTCAACGTCTGGGTCCATGTCGATTTCGCGCCAGACGTACGTCAGCTCTCTATGGCCCACCTGATCGAGCGCGTTGTAGCGTTCCGGCCGGTTGAACGTGACACGAAGAATGCGTTCGTCAGGATAGTCGAACGCCAGACGCTGGTACCCCTGATAGCGATCCTGGCCCACGGTGTTCCCCTCAATGATGTCGTGACGGAAGAAGCAATGCCGTGAGAGCGTATCAGAGGGTGAGCAAGGCGCAAACGACAGCCGCGAGAACCCGGCGCGATGGGTATAATGCGCGGTCCGTTCGTGAACCGCGTCGTTGCGGGAGTCTTGGAGTTGCCGTTGAGTCAGGGTGTCCGTTATTCGCCGCGGGAAATGATCGAGAAGCTGGTAGGTTTTCCGACGGTGTCGCGCGACTCGAATCTGGAGTTGATCGGCTTCGTGCAGGAATACCTTCGTGGCCACGGCGTGCAAGCGCGCCTGGTCGCAAGCGACGACGGACGCAAAGCCAATCTGTTTGCAACGGTGGGGCCGAATCGGCCAGGTGGCGTCGTGCTCTCCGGGCACACGGACGTCGTTCCGATCGACGATCAGACATGGCGTACCGATCCATTCTGCGCGGTCGAGCGGGACGGCCGGATCTACGGACGCGGCACCTGCGATATGAAGTCCTTTCTCGCTATCGGTCTGGCCCTGGTGCCCGAGATGCACACGTTGACGGCCCCGATCCACTTCGCACTGTCGTACGACGAAGAGATCGGCTGCCTCGGCGCGCCGCGGATGATTGCCCGCTTGCGTGACGAGGTGCCGCCGGTTCGCGCGGTGGTCGTCGGCGAACCGACGTCTATGAAGGTGGTGACCGGACATAAGAGCATCCTGCATTTCGATACCCGACTGACCGGACACGAGGCCCATTCCAGTCAGCCGCACCGTGGCGTGTCTGCGGTGATGGCGGCGGGACGCCTGCTGCATTGGCTCGACGACCGGCAGCGCCAAAACGCCGCCGCCGCTGACGCGGATTGCCCATTCGAACCCGCGTACACAACCTTGCACTGTGGGGTGATTCACGGTGGCACCGCCCACAACATTATGGCGGGTCACTGTCATTTCGTTACCGATGTGCGGGCGTTGCCGCAGGAAGATCCGCGTTCGTATCTGAGCGAGTTCCAGACATTTGCGTCACAGACTGTCGAGGCCGACATGCGTCGAGTGCACTCGGAATGTCGGATTGCGATCGAGGTTTGCGCAAACGTTCCGGGGTTTGTCACATCCGAGGATGAACCTGCGGTTCAACTTGCGAAGCAGTTGACGGGTCAGAACGGGAGTTGTGTGCAGGCGTATGCGGCGGAGGCGGGCCAGTTTCAGCAGGCAGGCTTCAGTGTGGTGATGTGTGGTCCGGGCAGTATCGACCAGGCGCATCAGCCTGATGAGTACATCGACCTCGCTCAGGTGACTCTCGGGGAACGCTTTGTCCGCAACCTGATCGCCGTTCTGTCCTGATATCGCCACCGTGCCGTTTCGAACCGGCCCGGTTCCGCTACATTAGGGTTTGGCGCATATCGGCGGATTGCCAGCCTGTTCGCCCATCGTCTCCACCTGGCGCCACACGCGCATCAGGTTGCCGCCGAGAATCTTGCCGATGGCCTGCGTGTCGTAGCCGCGCTGCTCCAGGCCCTCGATCAGCGCCGGATACGCTGCCGCCGTCTTGAAACCCACGGGCAGCGTGTTACCAACGCCGTCGAAATCACTGCCTATGCCCACATGGTCGATGCCGCCGATTCGCACCGCACGATCTATGTGATCCAGCAGATCGTCGAGTGTCGCGAACGGGTAGGGATTGTCGGCAAGGTAGCGCTTGCCGAAGGCTTCGAGCTCCGGATCCTCCGGCGCAAGCTGATACGCTTCCGCGTAGGCGGCCGCCGCTTCTCTGGCGCGCTGGGACCAGGCATTGGCCTGCGCGCTCAGAAAATTCGAACCGGCGTTGATCTGTATTACGCCGCCCTGGGCTGCAAGCGCCAGCACCATCTCGTCGCTCATGTTGCGCTCGAATCCCGGTGTGAAATGCCTGAGCGATGAGTGCGATGCAATTACGGGCGCGTTAGTTGTGGCAATCACATCCCAGAACGCGTCGTCGGACAGGTGTGAAACATCGATCATCATCCCCCGATCATTCATCGCGAGCACGAGTTCTTTGCCGAACGGCGACAGCCCGTCCCAGCGTCGTTCGCTGTCGTAAGACGAATCGCTGATGTGATTCGATTTCGCGTGCGCGAGCGTTATGTAACGGATGCCGCGTCGATAGAAGTACTCAAGGTTTGCCAGGTCGCCGGCGATAGGTCCGCCATTTTCCATGCCTAGCGGTAGCGCAATTCGTCCGCTTGCACGGATTCGAACCACGTCGTCCGCGCAGTGGGCCATGGCGAGATCATCCCTGTGCTCGCTCGCAAGTCGCTCGACGAGGCGAATCAGATCGTCCGCGAACCTGTGCGCATCTCCGGCGGCATCCACTGCCGGCGGCACGAAGATCGACATGAATGCTGCGTCCAGTTTCCCCTGTCGTGCTGCAGGAATGTCGAAATCCCCGGCCGTGTCTCG
The DNA here is from genome assembly GCA_965216695.1 of Candidatus Azotimanducaceae bacterium. GTDB lineage: Bacteria > Pseudomonadota > Gammaproteobacteria > Pseudomonadales > Azotimanducaceae. The sequence continues at coordinate 4,409,514 of OZ244212.1, forward strand.
ACCGAGGTCTTCCCACGCTTCGAGCAGCCGGTAGGGCACGTCGATATGTGTATCGACGGTGATCGGATGGTCAGGGGCTTCGGGCGCGCGGTCGGGTCCGGATGTGTGCTGGCAGGCGACCGAAAGCAGCAGCGCTGCAGCGCTGAACGTATAGCGATTGGACATGGATGCACTCGAACGGTTGAAGCCGGATGGTCCCACGGGCCAGGATCCGCGTCCATGCCGGTGGGCGTTGCACTCCCCGGGTTGTGCACGCCAGGTTGTGCACGGCGCTCTCGGCCGCTGATATGATGCCGTTTTTCGCACGCGGGAAGCCGATTTGGCGACGATCAAGGCCGAGGATCTTACGCAGAGCGTTGCCGACGCGCTGCAGTTCATATCGTACTACCACCCGGAAGACTTCATTCGCGCAATGGCCGGGGCCTGGGAGCGGGAGACCTCGCCGTCGGCGAAGGCCGCGCTCACCCAGGTGTTGGTGAACGCACGGATGTGTGCGCTCGGTAAGCGGCCGATCTGCCAGGACACCGGCATCGTGAACGTCTTCCTGGACGTTGGGCGCGACGTCCGCTGGGAAGGCGACGCGACGATCGAAGAGATGATCAATGACGGCGTTCGCGCGGGCTATGCGCACCCGGACAACGTATTGCGCGCATCGGTGCTGCGTGATCCGAACGGTGCCCGGGAGAACACCGGCGACAACACGCCGGCGGTGATCCATTATCGAATCGTGCCGGGCGATCGTCTCGGCGTCGAAGTAGCGGCCAAGGGCGGCGGCAGCGAAGCCAAGGCAAAGTTTGCAATGTTGAATCCGTCCGATTCTGTCGCAGATTGGGTCGAGTCGGTGGTACCGACGATGGGCGCGGGCTGGTGTCCTCCGGGTATCCTCGGCATCGGTATCGGCGGTACCCCCGAGAAGGCGATGCTGATGGCCAAAGAATCGCTGATGGAACCGATCGATATTCATGTACTCGCGGAACGAGGGCCCGCGAACCAGGCAGAGGCTTTGCGTCTGGAGCTGTACGATCGAATCAACGCGTTGGGTATCGGTGCCCAGGGGCTCGGCGGGGTAACGACGGTACTCGACGTGAAAGTTCGTGAGTATGCGACGCATGCGGCGAACAAACCGGTGGCTGTGATCCCCAATTGCACCGCGACGCGGCACGTTCATTTCGAACTGGACGGCAGTGGACCTGCGCAATTCACGCCGCCAGATCTGTCCTTGTGGCCGGACATCGAGTTTGACCTCGGCAGCGAGGTGCGGCGGGTAGACCTCGATTCGCTCACGCAGGACGAAGCACGCAGCTGGAAAGCCGGCGACACGCTGCTGCTATCAGGGCGGATGCTCACAGGCCGGGATGCTGCCCATAAGCGCATTGTGGACCTTCTTGGGCGGGGCGAGCCGTTGCCGGTCGATTTTACCAACCGGGTGATCTACTACGTTGGTCCGGTGGATCCCGTGCGCGACGAAGTCGTCGGTCCGGCGGGCCCCACAACCGCTACGCGCATGGACAAGTTCACGCGCGCGATGCTCGAGCAGACCGGGCTGATCGGCATGGTGGGCAAGGGCGAGCGTGGCCCCTCGGGGATTGATGCGATCCGCGACAATGGCGCGGTGTCCATGATCGCTGTGGGTGGGGCTGCCTACCTCGTCGCGAAAGCGATTACGCAATCCAAGGTGTTGGCGTTCGAAGATCTGGGCATGGAAGCCATATTCGAGTTCACGGTCAAGGACATGCCGGTCACGGTGGCGGTGGACGCCACCGGTTCATCGGTGCATGTTGAAGGGCCGAAGATCTGGGAGGGTAAGGCCGAACGCATCGCCGCGGTGGCGGTTGATGGATGATCTGGAACGCAACCCGAAGAAGCATCCCAAGTCCAACGAGACGTACCTGCAGGAGTACAAGACATGATCACGCGAAGACAGACGATGGTATTGGCTGGCAGCGGTTTGATCGCGGCAACAGCGCGCGCAGATGGGGCCGGCGCCGGTGAAACAGCTGCGTCGCTTGCGCAATCGCTCGAGGATTCGGATCTGATCTACATCTCGCCGATGCGATCGGACGGGTCCCTGAGTGCTTGCCAGGCAGAGATTTGGTTCCAGTCCATGGAGGGGTCCATGTACGTGGTGACCGGTGCTGACGCGTGGCGTGCGCGCGCTCCTCAACTCGGCTTGACCGCGGCCCGCGTGTGGGTAGGCGATGTTGGCGAGTGGGACAAGTCCGACGGCGCCTACCTCCGGCTTCCCAGCATCGAGACGCAATGCAGTGTTGTGTCTGATCAGGCGGAGCACGCTCGCGTGCTCGATCGCATGGGCAGCAAGTACCGCATGGCGTGGGTTGTGTGGGGGCCGCGATTTCGAAACGGGCTGGCCGATGGCTCACGGGTGATGCTGAAGTACACGCCCGATACGACCGGCTGACCGCACACGGTGTGCGCGCGGGTCGAATTCTGGGTCGATCCGCCGTGGCAGAACGGCGGTGCATTCGCAATGCGATTGCGTCCGATCGACTATGCCGATTGGTTGCCGGATAGGGCTGACGCTTCGGAACGCGCGCGTAAGCTCACACTGTTGACTTCCGCAGCGCAACGCCGCGACGCGGCAGTCTACGACCACAGCTTCGACAGTTCGGATCTGGAGCGGCGCGCCGCGCAAACGATCGCCGATGCACTCGGCGGCGATGTGCCGTCGGTGCCGCAAGACGTCAATTGCGGCTATGAGCTGGGTCGACCGCTGGTGCGTGCAGCGCTCGCGGTTCCGGACGATCTGTGCGTCATCGCACTGCATGGCGATCATGCTGTGCTAGTCGCTGGCGTTCTTTGTGCGCCCTCCTACTGGCGCCTGCATGACAAGATCGGTCGTACTCTTGTGGACGTCCATGCGCCGGTGCCGTCGCTGAATGAGAAACTTGCGGAACGGATGCACCGATTTCTCGTACGCATGCCCGAGATGCAACCGTTCGAACGTCACAACTGGTTTGTGCATGGCAGCGAAGCGCTCTACGCGCCGGATCCGGAACCGGTTGCCGATGTGTTGTCGGCGCTTTCGCGTGGCGAGGCGTGGATCCGTACAGAGCGTCAGACGCTGTTGCGGTTTGCGCCCGATGGCGTGTTGTTCTCGATTCGGGTGCGGCTGTTTCCGTTCACAGGGCTGCAGGACCATCCGCAGGCTGCTCGCACAATGTGGCAGGCCCTCGATGCCAAAGACGCGGACGAGATCAATGCGTTTGGCGGTGCGGCCAAAGCCGACGCCGTGAAGCGCGCCATTGAGAACATGGTGCCTGATGCGTAATGCAGCAATGAACAATTCTGAATGCCAGGGGGATACATGAGTGACACTGACAATAAGCCGGTCTGCGTCGTTACGGGCGTTGGCCCGGGGACCGGGCGTGCAATCGTAGAGCGATTCGCGCGTGAGTATCGCGTTGCAATGATTGCGCGCAACGGGAACCGGCTGGACGAACTGGCGACGCAGCTGCCGGACGCGCTGGCGGTGCCATGCGACGTTACGGACGCCGATGCGTTAACCGATGCACTGGCCGTTGTGAGGGGGGAACTGGGGCGACCGCAGGTGGTTGTCCACAATGCCGTAGGCGGCGCGTTCGGTGATGTGCTCGAGGTGGACATTGCGTTGCTCCAACGCAATTTCGATGTCAACGTGAAAGCACTGCTGCATCTGATCAAAGAAACCGCGCCGGACATGATCGAAAGCGGCAACGGCTCGATCGTGGTTACGGGCAATACGGCGGCCTATCGTGGGAAGTCGCACTTCGCCGGCTTTGCACCGACCAAGGCCGCGCAACGAATACTCGCCGAATCCGCGGCCCGTAGTCTCGGGCCGCAGGGTGTGCACGTCGCGTACCTGGCGATTGATGCGGTGATCGATGTGCCGTGGACCCGGAAACGATACGCCGACGCGCCGGACGCGTTCTTCTGCAAGCCGGCGGACATTGCCGCAGAGTGCTGGCATCTGGCGCATCAGCCCCGTTCGGCGTGGACGTTCGACTCCGTGATTCGGCCTTTCGGCGAGACCTGGTAGCGCCAGCGCTGCACGGTCGCGGCGCGCAAGGTCGAGTGTGATCTGGCGCACAGCCGGGCTGTGGTCCGGTGCGCAGAGATACGGGGTCAATACACCTAAAGTTTTCCCAGGATTTCGCAGCCCGCGATCGAACCCGGACGGGAGTCGGCGGACCGGCGCGAGGAGCGCGTCGTGTGTGTGCGAAACAAAGCACGCCCAACGAGGACGGATGGAACCGGAATATGGTGGTACCGAAACAGGTTCGGATCGCGTTGTCGATCGTCAGCATTGCGGCGGCGGCCGTTCTCCTTGGAATTCTGCTGTCGCTGTCGGCAACCCCGGACGAGAAACTCTATCGAGGCGCTGACCTCAGACTTTCCTATTTTCACGACCTGACGCAGGCGGTTCGAGACTCCGTGGATACGTCGGCGCGGCACCAGATAGACGGCTCGGCGCACCTGCAGACAATACTTCTACGCGGTACGGAAGTGACTCGTCAGATAAGCGCTGATGTTGAATCGATTCATGGTCAACATAGCGGCCTGGTGGGTTGGCAGCGTGAAGTGTTCCATTCCTTCACAGACAGCGCCCATGATTTCAGCGGTGCGCTCGACGAGCGCTATCAGGCCATGGCACGCTCGTACGTCGACTACGCAACGAACGCTCAGGCGTTCGCGGCCAAACAACGGGATCTTGTGGAACTGAAAAGCCGGTTGCGTGCGTCGCGCGAAGCTCTGGTTTCACGGTTACGGGATTCAGATCGCGGCGCGCTCGCCGATCAGGTATTTCAGCTGTCGCAAAGTGCGCTTCGCCGACTGGACTCGACGCGGAGCGCGGATGTTGTCGCTTCGTCCACATTGGACAGCCTGCGATCGGTGGGCGAGGCACTGGAACCGTCGTTCGGGTCCGAGCTGACGTCGCTGGTAGACGGGATCGAGGCTGCGGGGGCCCAGCGGGATTCCCTTGCGAGCGTGGTGGCTGGGCTGAATCCAAGACCCCTCCAGCAGCGTATCAATGCGCTCCGCGATACCGTGGGTGCCGAACACCTCGCAGTGCTCGGCACGGTCAACGACGCCCGTCAGCTGTTGAATGTTTACACGGTGCTGCTGATCGCAATGCTCGGTTACTTCGGATTTCGCCTGAGTCGCAGCTACCGGGTTCTGAATCTGTCGCACGACGATCTGGAAAAACGCGTTCACGAGCGCACGGCGGTACTCGAGAACACGCTGGAAGAGCTCAAGGAGTCGCAGGTACAACTTGTTCAGGCCGAGAAGCTGTCTTCGCTGGGGCAGCTGGTTGCCGGTGTGATGCATGAGATCAACACGCCGCTGCTGTACGTGCAGTCCAACGCGCAGGCGACGCAGCAGGACATTGATGAGTTGAACCGTTACGTGGACGCGACGCTGCCGATCTTTCTCGCACAGTCTTCACTGGAGGCGCAGCAGGCCATGAAGAAGCTTCTGTCGGCGCGCAGTGAGATCGACGCCGACGGTATCCTCGAAAGCATGCGCGAGATCATCACGTTGTCCAACGACAACATCTCAGGCCTCAAGGATATATCCGCGCTGGTTCAGAGTCTGAAGGACTTCAGCCGACTCGACCGCGCGGCGGAAGACGAATACGACATTAATGACGGCATTGAGCGAACGTTGCTGATTACGAAGAATTTGCTCAAGACCGGAATCACCGTGCAGAAGGATTTCGCGGAACTGCCGGAAATTCAGTGTTCGCCGTCGCGGATCAATCAGGTGTTTGTCAATCTGATTACGAATGCAGCTCAGGCGATGGAAGGTCAGGGCGAACTCAAGATCAGCACGATACGGCTGCGCGACTGGGTTGAGATCGTGTTCGAGGACAACGGCTGCGGTATCGCCGAAGACGATCTCGGTAAGATCATGGACCCGTTTTTCACCACGAAACCGGTAGGTGAAGGTACCGGCCTCGGTCTGTCGATTGTGCACAAGATTGTGGAGGAGCACGGCGGCCAGATCTTCTTCGATTCCAAACCGGGTGTCGGAACACGGGTGACGATTGGCCTGCCCATCGAAGGGCCAGCCGAAAATCCGGTGAGTGCGCCGAAAAACGTGGAGGCGGCATGAACGCTCCCGCAACAGCTGATGGCAAAACGGCCGACAAACCGACGCTGCTATTCGTAGACGACGAACCGCGCGTGCTCACCGCCATGCGGGCGATGTTTCGTCGCGACTACAAGGTACTGACTGCGGATTGTGCAGCAGAAGCGTTGAAGATCGTGTCGCGCCAGCGCGTGGCGGTCCTGGTTAGCGATCAGCGGATGCCCGGTACCACGGGCGTGGAACTGCTAGCAGACGTCAAAACCCTGTCTCCGGATACGGCGCGGATTCTTTTAACCGGCTATGCGGATCTGCAGGCGATCGAATCCGCGTTGAACGATGCGCAGGTGTATCAGTACCTGATGAAGCCGTGTGCTCCGGACGAGATCCGCAGCGTGGTCAGCGAAGCGATCGCACTGCCTCCAGCCTATCGACCAGGCGCAAGCCGTGCCCCCGCGGGCGCCAATTCAATCGAGTCGATCGAGATCGGCCTGCCGGATGAACCGGAGCAGGACGACGTATCCGAGGGCTCGAATACGGCGCTGCCCCTGCCGGAGGTCTCGACCGCAGATGTCCTCGTGTTCAGTACGGACGACGTTTTTGCGTCGGCGGTCGCGGAGTGCGTGCCGATCGAAAGCGAGACGTATCGTGCACGCTCGCGTGAGGAAGCCCAGCGACAGCTCGAGCAGCCGTCGATTGGTGTGCTGATCACGGACACGGTTGCCGATCCCAAGGGGATCGCTGCGCTGCTGGACGAACTCGCGTCCACGCGCGCCGATCTGGTTACGTTAGTGGCGAGTTCTCGGTCGGATGCGATGGTGCTCATCGGACTGATCAATCAGGGCCGGGTATTCCGATTCCTGATCAAGCCGGTGCAACGGGCGCAGTGTGCGATCTGGATCCGCTCGGCAATCAATCGCTACCTGAACATCGACGAAACCGAGTTGTTCGACACCGATCTGGCACCCCCGGGCTGGCTCGATCGGTTGGCCCGCGTCTGGGGATCGGTGCGCAGACGGCTTGGCAGCAGCCAGTTGCAAAGCTGGTTCAAGTGGAAATATCAGGGTTGAGTATGAGAAACGTCGCTCAGGAGTTGGATAAGCGGACCAGCCTGGTGGAAACGTTCGGCGTCGCGTCGGCGTTTGTTGTTCTGGGTGTATTGGCGAGCTGGTGGTATGTGGCGCGCAGCTCGGAGCCGCTCTCGCTGCATTTGCCGGAGCTGGAAACGCTTACGGCGCCGGCACTTACCGACGCGATGGCGGTGGACGAGGATTGGCTTTCGCTTGCTGATGCGGCGATGGCTGCAGGGCGCGTCGTAGAGCCTGAAGGAGACAATGCACTGCACTTCTACGAGCGTGCCGCTCAGGAGGCAGCGCTTAAGGCTACCGCTTCTGCGGGTATCGATCGCGTTGTTGCCTACCTTGTGAACGAGATCGAGTCGGCCGTGTATCGCAATGACTGGCCTGCGGCCCAGGAACTGATGCAGCGTGCGCAGTCCGTGCGCGCGGGGGACCCGGAGCTCGCGTCGCTGTCGGCCCGGATCGAATCGGAAAGCCGCGTGGCCGAGCTTACGTTGCTGGCCTTGGGGCAGCTCGAAAAAAATCACCTGACCAAGCCGGAAGGCGACAACGCGTTAAAAACATACCGCGACATCCTTGAGATCGATCCGGACAACGCGACGGCGAGGAAGGGTATTGAATCGATCTCGCAGCGGTTTCTTTCCAGCGCGCAATCGGCAGCGCTTGCGGACAATCACGCTGTGGCGGCTTCGTACCTCACCAAAGCGCAGGCGGTGGATCCCAACGCAAGCGGTCTGGAGGAAACGCTGAAGCTCACCAAGCAGTGGAAGGCAACCGCCATCGATCAATCCGCGCAATCGCTTCTGCTGGCTGCGTCGGATGCACTTTCCGACAATCGGCTGGTGCAGCCCAAAGGTCGCAATGCTCTGTCGCTGTTCCGCCAGGTACTCGTGCGCGACCCCGACTCGCAGGCGGCTCAGCAAGGCATTGCGCTGGTGCAGCAGGCGCTGGTGGACCGAACCTGGAATCAACTTCGCGCGCAGGATCTGGTGGCCGCACGGTCGTCGCTTGCAGACGTGCGCCGCGCCGGTGCGTCACGCGACGCGGTACGGGAACTGGAAACCGAACTCGCGTACCGGCAGAAACTCACGGCCGCGCAGAATGGCCAGTTCGAACGTCTGATCAACGTACGTGACCTGAAGCTCGAGGATCAGGTTGCACCGGAGTTTCCGCGACGGGCGGACGAAGACGGTTGGGTGAAGGTGCAGTTTACGGTAACCACCGACGGCAGCGTGGCCGACGCGACGGTCGCCGAGTCCAGCAGTGCGGCGTTCGACGAGGCGGCTCTGGCAGCGATACGGAAGTGGCGGTTTGCGCCCTACATGGAAGACGGCCGACCGCTACCGGTGCGCTCAGAGATCAAGTTCAGCTTCCGCCACCAGTGACGCGCGAAAGGGCTGCAACGTGCCTGCGCGGTCAGTTCAAGACCGAATAACCGCGGTTGCGCAGGCAGTTGCGGACCACGACCGAACGTTCCTGCACGCCGTGAATGCCACCTTCGGCTCCGCCGACCACCGCGCCGGCCCCCGCCGAACGTTGAGCTGAGTCACTGTCGCCCACCGCAGCGCCGATCAGTCCGCCCACCACGGCTCCCGTAACTGCTCCGGCGCCGGCGCGCGTTGCTACCGCAACTTCGTCGGCGTACGAACGACACTCTGCGAGATCCGTCTGATACATCACTGGGTCTACGCCCTGCATGTCCACTATGGGTTCCCCGAACGGATTGCTCGCGCAGCCACCGGCAAGGGTCAGAATTGCGCCGACAACAACACCTCGCAAGGTCAGTTGCCGCAGTCGCGCTGCTTTGGGCGTGTGGTGCATGGTGTTTTTCCTTCCGTTCCAATCACAGCGCAGTGGCATTGATTGTAGCGGCATTGATTGCATCGGGGTTCATATCGCTTAATGTGGGAACTGTAGGTCCGGACGATGAACCCGGGCTGAACGGCGCACGTGACGCTTGGGTCACTTCAAGCAGACTGCGCCAGCGATCATTTTACGAGCGAATCGAGGGCGTATGAGAACTTCGCTGTTTTACCTTCCCGGCGTCGGCACCCGAGCGCGGATCGAGGCCGGCGATGCGGGTCTGGACGGGGCCGCGTACGACACCATGTTGTCCGACGTGCTTGGGCAGTGCCAACTGGCGGACCAACTCGGCTATAACTCTGTGAGTTTCACCGAGCATCACTTCCACGGCGAAGGGTTCGAACTCTCCAACAACCCGGTCATGCTGGACCTCTACATCGGGCTGCAGACGCGCAAGCTCAGGGTCGGCCAGCTCGGGCTGGTGTTACCCGCGAACAATCCGATCCGCATCGCGGAAGACATTGCGATGCTCGATCACATGACGGGCGGGCGCGCCAATGCCGGGTTTGCGCGGGGCTATCAACGCCGCTGGGTGGATGTGATGGCGCAGCAGACCCATGGTATCCATGGCGCGCGTCCGTTCGAACACGACAAGATCGATGAAGCCAATCGCGCTGCGTTCGAAGAGTGTTTTCGTATCGTCAAGGCTGCCTGGACCGAAGATTACCTGCGATTCGAGGGCAAGTACTGGCAGATCCCAATGAAAGGCACCCCTTGGACCGTGGAAGCCACGCGCAAGTGGGGCCAGGGGGTCGAAAACGACGAGGTGAAGGCGGTTGCGGTCGTGCCCAAGCCCGTGCAGAAGCCGCACCCGCCGATCTTTCAGCCGTTTGCGAGCAGTGAGCGGACGATCCGGTGGTGCGCCGAAGAGGGCATAACGCCCGTACTGCCGCCGCTACATCCGATTCTGGAAGCTCGACTGATCGACCTGTATGCCGAGGTATCGGGGCGTCCGCGCGGCGACGGTATCGGCGTGCTGCGCGACGTCGTAATCGCGGACTCGGACGACGAAGCGCAGCGCATCTGGAGTTCCGGCCCGAAATTCTGTGGCGCGGCCTGGTTCGCGCCATTCGGCTTCGACAAGGGTACGTTGCACCCGGATACCAAAGCAGAGTTCGACGGCGACTTTCTCGGGTCCGGCCTCGCGATGGTTGGTACGGTTTCCACCGTTACCCGACAGCTTGAGGCGTTACGTGAGCGCATTCCGGTAGAGTGGATTTTTACGTGGCAATACAATGGCTTGGTGTCTGATTACCAGAACAAGCTGAGCATCGAGCGCTGGGCAACCGAGGTTGTTCCGAAGGTTACCGATTGGGAAGCGAACGACTGACGCGTTGCAACGCCGCCGAGCGCACGCTCAGCGGCGGTCGAGGACGTTACCTTGCTGCAGCAGTTCGCTGACGCGGGCGCGGCGGTCGCGGGGTCGCCGTGCCCAGTAAGCGCTGTCGAAACTCGGTTTTGACCGCCGGTGAATCACGCCCATCGCTACCGGAAACGGGGAACGCAAGCCCAGCAACAAGTGTGCGAGCGTCGGGTTGGTTTCATCGTGAACGAGTATGTCGTCCTCGGTGACTCCGCCGACGCCGATCTGTACCGCATCGAGCGACAGGGTTGCCGTATTCAGGCGCAATCCGTTTTCCCGATTCTTGCCGTAGAGCAGCGGCTGACCGTGCTCTACGTGAATCTGCGTCTCGGCCGCGTGTTTCTTCGCAACGACGTCGTCGAATACGTCTTTGTTGTACACAATGCAGTTCTGCAGAATCTCCACGAAGGCCGTACCCTCGTGGTCGTTGGCTGCGTTCAGAATTGGCGGCAGCCCCTTCTGGTTGATGTCCACGCCGCGAGCGATGAACGTTGCGCCGGCGCCCAGCGCGAACAATCCCGGTTCAATCGGGCTGTCGACAGACCCCTGAGGGCTGGTGGGACTTCGTGTGCCAGGCCGCGAAGTGGGTGAATACTGGCCTTTGGTAAGTCCGTAGATCTCGTTGTTGAACAGCAGCACGTTCACATCCACGTTGCGTCGCAACACGTGCAACAGGTGGTTGCCGCCAATGGACAGGCCGTCGCCGTCGCCGGTTACGACCCATACGTCGAGATCCGGGTTCGCCAGTTTTACACCCGTTGCGACCGCGGGCGCGCGACCGTGAATTGTGTGGAAACCGAAAGTTTCGACATAGTACGGAAGCCGTGACGAGCAGCCGATTCCGGACACGAATACGGTCTGGGCCGGGTCGGCGCCAGCGTCGGCCAGCGCCCGTTGTACGGCCTTCAGAATGGAGTAGTCGCCGCAGCCGGGGCACCAGCGCACCTCCTGATCCGTAGCGAAATCCTTCTGGGTCAGGGCATTCATGCGTTTGCCTCCAGACTGGTGTTCACCGATTCGGTTGCAAGGCCTTCGATTGCGGCGACAACCTCGGCAACCTGGAACGGCTGCCCGGATACCTTGTTCAGCTGCACCACGTCGATCAGGGTTTTGTCTCGCAACAGCGTTGCGAGTTGGCCATTGTTGAGTTCCGGTACAAGCACGTGGTCGTAGCGTTCGAGCAGCGTTTTCAGGTTGGCCGGTAATGGATTGATGTGCGTGAGATGAATGTGGGCAACGGCCACGCCCTTGCGAAGCAGAGATCGCACCGCGCGGTACACGGCGCCGTAGGTTGAGCCCCACGCCACCACCGCGACACCGGTTTCAGTGCCTTCTTCGATGCTCTGATCCGGGATAAACGGGGTAACGGATGCGACCTTGGCTGCGCGGATGTCCGTCATGGTCTGGTGGTTAGCGGCATCGTAGGAGATATTGCCGGAGTCGACGTCTTTCTCGATGCCGCCCACGCGGTGAATGAAGCCCTCGTCGCCAGGTACGGCCCAGCGGCGTGCGTACGTGGCCGGGTCGCGCTCGAACACCCTGCCTTCGTCGCCGTCGGTTACGCGCCTGGTCGGGATCGTTGCGAAGTCTTCGATGTCGGGAATCGGCCATAGCTCGGAGGCGTTGGCGAGGTACCCATCGGTGAGCAGCATCACGGGCGTCATATGCCGAAGCGCAATCCGTACCGCCTCTATCGCGGTGGCGAAGCAGTCGCCGGGCGAACGTGCGGCCACCACTGGAATGGGTGTGTCGGCGTTGCGCCCGTACACGGCCTGATACAGGTCGGATTGTTCCGTCTTTGTCGGCATTCCTGTCGATGGGCCGGCGCGTTGGGAATTAACGATCACCAGTGGCAACTCCGCCGCGACGGCGAGGCCGATGGCTTCGGACTTCAGCGCAATGCCGGGTCCTGAGCTGGAGGTAACGCCCAGTTTGCCCGCATAGCTCGCGCCAATGGCCGCGCACACGGCGGCGATTTCGTCCTCGGCCTGAAACGTCGCGACGCCGGCGTCCTGCAGACCGGTCAGATGATGCAGTAGCGAGGAAGCCGGCGTAATCGGGTACGAGCAGAACATCAGTTCCGTATCGGCCAGTTCACCGGCGGCCACCAGACCCAACGCTAACGCCTCGGCGCCGGTAAGCGTTCGGTATTGATGGCTCGGTAACGGCGCTTCCGCGATGGGCGCCTGCGCCAGCACGTGGGATATTTCTGCGTTCTCGCCATACGTGTGTCCGGCATTCAGCGCGGCAAGGTTTGCGTCCCGCACGGCTTCCAGCTTGCCGAACTTGCGGTGGATCCAATCGACGGACGGGGCTCGCGGCTGGTCGAACATCCACAGCACCAGACCCAGTACCCAGAAATTCTTGCAGCGCAGTGAATCCTTCGTGCCGAGGCCGAACGGTTGAACTGCTTCCAGCGTGAGCGACGCAATGTCGATGGGGTATACGTCGAAGTCGGTCAGGCTGCCGTCGGTGAGCGGGTTGGAATCCAGGTCTGCGCGCTTCAGGCGTTGTTCGTTGAATGCGCTTTCATCGACAATAATCAACGCGCCTTTCTGCAGGTGAGGCAGATTGACCACGAGCGCTGCGGGGTTGAACGCCACCAGCACGTCGGGGGAATCCCCAGGGGTGGTAATGCGCTCGCCGCCGAACTGGATCTGGAACGCAGACACGCCGAATCGGGTACCGACCGGCGCGCGGATCTCGGCTGGAAAGTCCGGCAGTGTTGCCAGGTCGTGGCCGGCGAGCGCGGATGCGATCGTAAACTGCTGGCCTTGAAGCTGAATACCGTCGCCGCTGTCGCCGGCGAAGCGTACAACGTGGCTGAGTTTGTCGGCGACTTCGTGCGTCATCTTGTTTCGAGACGTTTGGCAGTTGGTAGCGCCATTTTACTGAAAAGACGGCAAAAAGAATGCACGGCTTGGTAATAATGTTATGGCCATTCACGACGACGTACGCGACGAGCCAACGGGCAACAGGTCGGGTAAACTTGCGCGGTACGCGCCTGCATCTCACTACGTACGTGGCCACTGCAACGGCCCGGCGGGCGTGATCCCTTGAAAACGACTGCAAAGGCGGACGAAAGAGCGGCCGGGTACACAGTCGGAACATTGAACCTGTCAGGAGAAAGTCCTTTGAAAACCATCGTCAAAACGGACGAGTACACCATCTACCAGAAACGTAACGAGCGCTACGCGGTGCGCGACGCCGACCGCGCCTGGATCAACGGCGAGCGTAAGGTGGCTATCCTCTCGGAACACAAGTTGATTACCGCGCCGCCGCCACCGGCCGCGCCGGTGGACGAACCGGCAGCCGACGAAGCTGCGGAGGCGCAGGCCGATTCGGACGCGGCAACGGAGGCATCGGCCACCGAGGAATCCGCGGAGGCAGCGGATGCGGAAACGGACGGGGGCGAGGCCGACCAGGAGGATTCGTAGCGCCCGGATCACGGTGCGTGCACGGGCGTACAGGCATGGTAGAGCAGAAAGCCGAATTCAATCTCGTAGCGGGGTATGAACCCGCGGGCGATCAGCCGGCGGCGATCGAGGAGATGGTGGACGGCTTACAGGCCGGGCTGAGTCATCAGACGCTGTTGGGCGTTACCGGCTCGGGAAAAACCTTCGCAATCGCGAACGTTGTGCAGGCGGTGCAGCGACCGACGCTGGTGATGGCGCCTAACAAGACGCTGGCCGCACAACTCTACGGTGAGTTCCGCGAATTCTTCCCCCACAACTCGGTGGAGTATTTCGTCTCGTACTACGACTACTACCAACCCGAGGCGTACGTCCCATCGTCCGATACGTATATCGAAAAGGATGCGTCGATCAATGCGCACATCGAACAGATGCGCTTGTCGGCCACCAAAGCGCTGTTGGAGCGCCGGGACGCGATCATTGTCGCTTCGGTCTCGTCGATCTACGGCCTCGGCGATCCGCAGTCGTACCTGCGGATGGTGCTGCATCTGGATCGCGGCGACAAAGTAGATCAGCGCTTTATTCTGCTGCGGCTTGCGGAGTTGCAGTACACGCGCAACGACATGGCGTTTCAGCGCGGTACCTACCGGGTGCGCGGTGATGTCGTGGACGTATTCCCGGCGGAGTCGGAACGGGAAGCCGTGCGGGTAGAACTCTTCGACGACGAAATAGAGAACATATCCACGTTCGACCCGCTCACGGGCGAGGTGATCAGTCGCGTGCCGCGGTACACGGTTTTTCCGAAGACGCATTACGTAACTCCGCGAGAGCGGATTCTCTCGGTGCTGGACGACATTCGCGACGAGTTACAGGATCGGCTGAAGCACCTTACCGAAGCCAACAAGCTCGTAGAGGCGCAGCGGCTGGAGCAGCGCACCCGTTTCGATCTGGAAATGATCAAGGAACTGGGATACTGCAGCGGTATCGAGAACTACTCGCGCTATCTTTCCGGCAGGGCGGAGGGCGAACCGCCGCCGACGTTGTTCGACTATCTCCCGAAAGACGCGTTGCTGATCATTGATGAGTCGCACGTGACTGTGCCGCAGATCGGCGGCATGTACCGGGGCGACAGGTCACGGAAGGAAACGCTGGTGGAATTCGGATTCCGATTGCCGAGCGCGCTCGACAACCGGCCGCTGCGTTTCGACGAATGGGAGCAGTTGGCGCCGCAGATGATTTTCGTGTCGGCGACGCCGGGTGACTACGAAGGTGAACGCTCGGGCCAGGTGGTGGAGCAGGTCGTCCGGCCTACGGGCCTTGTGGATCCCGAGGTGATCGTGCGTCCGGCGTCCACCCAGGTGGACGATCTGCTGGGAGAGATTCGCTCGACGATCGAGCATGGCGAGCGCGTGCTGGTTACGACCCTTACGAAACGAATGGCCGAGGACCTGACGGACTACCTGGACGACCACGAGATTCGCGTGCGCTACCTTCATTCGGATATTGATACCGTGGAACGCATGGAGATCATTCGTGACCTCAGGATCGGAGAGTTCGACGTGCTCGTGGGTATCAACCTGCTGCGCGAGGGTCTGGATATGCCGGAGGTGTCGCTCGTCGCGATTCTGGACGCCGATAAGGAAGGGTTTCTGCGTGCGGAACGGTCGCTGATTCAGACGATCGGCCGGGCGGCGCGTAACGTGCGTGGCCGTGCCATTCTGTATGCGGACGTGGTTACCAGATCCATGAAGAGCGCCATCGACGAGACGGAACGGCGGCGGCAGAAACAGATGGCGCACAACGAAGCGCATGGGATCGTGCCGCGCACGGTGCAGAAGAACGTCGCCGACGTGATGGAAGGTGCGCGTGCCGTGCCGGGGCGCGCCCGGTCCCGCAGTGGCAGACGCCGCGGTGTGGACGCGGTCGAGATCCCCAGTGATCCGAAGGCGCTCGGCAAACTGCTGAACGAGCTCGAAGCGAAGATGCTCGAACACGCCAAGAACCTGGAGTTTGAGGAAGCGGCGGCTGTCCGCGATCAGCTAAAGGAGATTCGGGCTTCCGAGTTTCTAGCCTGATACCCCACGAATCCAATCGTTAGCCGCTTGGAACCGTGCCTCTCTCCAGCGCGTCGTACAGCGCCTGCTGGGTAAGCTCGGCTGCATCGAGCCACGGGTAGTGACCGCACGATTCCAGTACGACCATCTGCGCATTTGGTAGCAACGCAGCGAGTTGTTCGGTTGGCCACGGTGGACGAATGTCGCGGTCGCCGTACAGGAAGTGTACCGGCAGGTGGGCGTCGGCCAGACGGCGCAACAGATCGGGTTCGCGGCAGAAGGCGTGCCAGGACGCGTTCAGGGCCGCGTTCACACCTTCGTTGGGAGGCACCGCCATTGTCGGCAGAACCTCGTGTTCGCGCAGCGCGCGGTAGGTTCTATGCCAGTCCCGGTCACTGTGAATGCGGCCGCCGGACACGCACACGAGACGGCTTACCTGCGCCGGGTGGCGGAGCGCGTACGCAACCGCAAGGTCGGCGCCCCACGAGTGGCCGAGGACTGCCCAGGTGTCGACCCGCCATTCGCGACGCAGCTGTTCGATATCATCTAGGAAGGTATCCACGGTCAGCGAAGCGCCCTGGTCGGAACGCCCGCAACCCCGTTGTTCGTAGCGTAACGTTTGATACCTGTCTGCAATCAATGAGGCGAGCGGACCGGCGTAATCGGCCATTCCCGGGCCGCCCTGCACAATCAGCACCGGCGTGCCCGAGCCTTTGCGCGACGTCCACAACCGCACGTCGGGTGCCACTTTGACCATCGCTTCGTGCTCGTGTGAATCGGTCATCATGGGGCCACGCTGTTTGGGGTTATTTTGGGGTTATGTAGTTACGTCGTTCCAGTACGGTTGCCGGACGGTTTTGCGTTGAATCTTACCGGCAGCGGAGCGAGGCAGTTCGGCTACGTAGTCGATGTTGCGCGGGCATTTGAAATGCGCGAGCCGCTCACGCGCCCAGCCGATCAGCTCACTGGTCAACTGGTCGGACGCCTCTATGCCGTCTTTCAGCTGAATCACGGTACGGACTTCCTCGCCCCATTCGTCGTTGGGCACACCGATCGTGCAGGCGTCCTGTACGGCCGGGTGCTTCAACAGCTCTGCATCCACTTCCTGAGGGTAGATGTTCACGCCGCCGGAAATAATCAGCTCGGCAGAGCGGCCGGTTAAGAACAGATAGCCGTCTTCGTCGAAATAACCCAGATCCCCCAGCGTGAAGTAGTCGCCGCGATACGCGCCGGAGGTTTTGTCGTCGTCTTTGTAGTACTCGAACCGGCCGGCGGCGGGAGCGCGCATGTAGATCGTACCCACGCTACCAACGGACACGGGCTCGCCGTCGTCGTCCAGAATTCGGTTGTCGAAATCGTCGCCCGGTTTGCCGACGGTTCCGGGTTTGGTGAGCCACTCGTCTGAACCGACGATGAAACCCCCGCCGCCCTCGGTGGCGGCGTAGTACTCCCAGATGATTGGTCCCAACCACTCGATCATCGCGCGTTTTACGTGCACGGGGCACGGGGCCGCTCCATGGATCAAAAAACGCAACGTCGAAAGGTCGTAGCGGTCTCGGGTGGCTTCCGGCAACTGCAGCAGCCGGTGGAACATGGTTGCGACCATGTGGGTGTGCGTGATGCGGTAGCGGTCGATCAGCCGTAGCGTTTCCTCCGCGTCCCATTTGTCCATCATTACGATACCGACGCCGGAATTGAGCGGCTGTACGATATCGATCAGAAGGGGCGCTGCGTGGTAGGCCGGTCCGGTCACGAGTTCGCGGTCGCGGCCTGCGCGGTAATTAGAAAGCGTGCCCTCCCACTGCGGCAGTTCCACGAGCCGATCCGGGCGGAACACGCCCTTCGGCCGGCCGGTGGTGCCGGACGTGTACAGCATGCGCGAACCGAGCGTCGGGTGGTCGATATCGTCGGCGGCGAAGTCGCCGAGTCTCGTGTCGTAGGGTTGGAATCCGTCGAGTTCTCCACCCACCGACAGCGGCAGGCTAATGGATTCGGCATGTGTCAGCGCGTCGACGCATGCCGGGCCGAGCGATGCATCGGCAATGAAGGCTTTGGCCTCGCAGTTGTTAACGATGTAGCCAATCTCTTCACCTTTCAGGTGAAAGTTGATGGGCGTGAAGCGGATGCCGGATCGCGCAGTAGCGCACAGCGCTTCGATGAACTCGGGGCGGTTGCGGGTAACGACCGCTACCGAGTCGCCGGTGCCGATGCCGTAGCTGTTGAGTAGCCGGACCAGGCGATTGGCATTGCCGTTCAATTCCGCAAACGTACGGGAGCCGAACGCCGATGCAACCGCTTCCACGTCCGGCTGATTGCGTGCGTGCAGCGCGGTCAACATGCCCGTCGCCGCCATCTCTTCCACTGTGGGTTCGTTTGTGGGTTCGTTCATATTAGTCCCGGCTACGTCGAACGAGCGTACCGCGGCGGCGCGATCGAGTGAACAGGCCCTGGCGTGTGGGCTGCATCAGCGTTCCTCTGCCAGCTCTTCCAGACGCCGCACGAAGGGTTTGCGGCCGCTCCAGATCAACACTGCCGCTACCGGTCCGACCATTGCGCCCACCAACGCGAGCGACTTTCCGACGGCGCGTGGGTCGCCGAAGATGAAGTCGGTACCAAACGCGACAAGCGTCGGACCGAGCGCAAGCCCAATGACGTTGGTGCTGACGACGTACATCCCCGATACCACACCGCGCATCGCATTGGGCGTAACGTGCTGCATGGACGACGTAACGAGCGCCAGCGGCAGCGTAACGAAGAAGCTTGCCGCCGCGATACACGCAAGCGCTGCGTACGCGGACGTCTGCTGCGCCATCAGCACCAGGCTGATCGAAGCGGCGAGCGCCGCGGCGACGCCGATCCTAAGTGTTGCGTCCTGATAACCGCGCCGTTCCAGAAACCGTGCGATGACGGGTCCTGTTAACACCCCAGACGAACCCGCGACCAGAGCGACCACTCCGTACTCCCGTCCCGCTTGCACCAGGTCCCATTCGAACACGCGCAGCAGAACGGTTGGCGTCCAGGCCTGCAGGCCGTACAGCATGATAACGATGAACGGAATCCCGATGTGCAGTGACAGGTACAAGCGCCAGTGCTGGCGCAGAAAACCCAGAACCTCGGACCACGGCGGCGTTTCGGCAGACAGATCCATGCGGCCGTGCCGAACGGGCTCGCTCACGGTCATCAGGAGCGCGACGATCAGGATTCCGGGCAGCCCCACGGCCAGAAAGGTGAACTGCCAGGGTTTCAACGCGCCGAGCAGCGGCACCGCAATAGTGTCGACATCCCGCGTGAGTTCCAGCATCTCGGCGCCGGCAATCATTGCGATGCCGCCGCCGATGTACGGCCCCATCAGGTACACGCTGATCGGGCGCGACAGCCGTTCGGGTCTGAAATAGTCGGCCAGTACCGACCAGGCCGCGGGCGTCAACGCCGCCTCACCGGCTCCCACGCCCATTCGCGCCACAAGAAACTGTGGATAGCTGCGCGACAGGCCGCAGGCAATCGTGGTCAGGCTCCAGACGATTACGCCGCCGATCATGATCCGGACGCGGTGGTACTTGTCGACCATCCGGCCGATCGGGACGCTCAGGCCCACGTAGGTGAGGACGAAGGCCATGCCCTGCAGGAAGCTGATCTGGGTATCACTTATACCCAGGTCTTCGCGAATGGGCTCCACCAGCAGGTTCAGCACCTGTCGGTCGACGAACGAGAAGGTGAACGCCAGCAGCAGGACCAGCGTGACGTACCAGCCGTAGCGCTCCGAAGGCCACGGGTGACCATCCGATGCTCGGTGTGATTCGGCCATGCTCTCCCCGGCGCGCAAACCCCGCATGCTAGCGGATTGGCGGGCTCTCGGGGAGGGCGGGTGCAGGGCGGCGGGAATCTTAGTACATTTGTGCAGCCGTACCGGCACTCAAGGGGACGGGACTATGCTGGATATTCGAATTGACAATGCCGTGATCGTCGACGGCACGGGCGCACCCGCGCGTAATGGCAGCGTCGGGATTCGCGACGGGCGCATCGCCGCGGTTGGCGACGTGGGTGAGAGCGCCAAACGAACGGTGGATGCCGGTGGGTTGGTAGCTGCTCCGGGGTTCGTCGACGTGCACACGCACTACGACGCCCAGGTGTTCTGGGACCACACGGTGAGTCCGTCTTGCTACCACGGCGTTACCACCGTATTCGGCGGCCACTGCGGATTCAGCATCGCGCCGCTCAACGAGGAGGCAGCGCCGTACCTGCTGCGCATGTTGGCGCGCGTGGAGGGGATGCCGGTGCCGAGCCTGGAGCAGGGTGTGCCGTGGAACTGGAAAACGTTCGGTGAGTACCTCGGAAAACTCGATGGCAACCTCGGCGTGAACGCCGGCTTCATGGCGGGACACAGCGCTATCCGCCGGGTCGTAATGGGTGAAGGTGCGGTGGGCGCGAAAGCGTCGGACAAAGAACTCGAACAGATGCAGCAGCTTCTGGCGGAGTCGATTGAACAGGGCGCGCTAGGGTGGTCGTCCACAGTTTCGCCCACGCACAACGACGCGGAAGGACAGCCAGTGCCGTCGCGGCACGCGGACCGCCGTGAATTGCTTGCCTTTGCGGAAGTGTGCGGTCGTTACCCGGGTACGTCGATCGAGTTTCTTCCCGGGGTTGGCATGTTTTCCGATGAAACCAAGCAACTGATGTCTGACCTGTCCACCACGGCTGGGCGGCCTGTGAACTGGAACGTACTCGTGGCCGGCGATCCCAAGCTGATGGAAAATCAGCTGGACGCGAGCGATGTAGCACGCGCGAATGGTGGCAAGGTGGTAGCACTCACGGTGCCGCAGCCAGTAACGCTGCGCATCAACCTGTTCGGTGGGTTTGTATTCGACGCGCTGGACGGCTGGGCCGAGCTGTTCGAACTGCCGGTCGGCGAACGCATGGTCCGGCTGCGGGATGCAGACTATCGCGCGAAGCTCGATGCGATGGCGCAGAAGCCGGGGCCGTTCAAGCAGATTGCAGATTGGGCCAACATGAGCGTGCACAGCGCGTTCGACGACGCAAACAAGCACCTGGAGGGCCGGATGCTGGGCGACATTGCCCGGGAACAGGGCAAGAAGCCGATTGACGTGATGTTCGACCTGGCGTTGTCCGAGGGCCTTCGCACGTCGTTCATGCCGCCGGCGTTTGGCGGCGGTGCAGATCCGGCGCTGTGGGACCTGCGGGGCAGGCTCTGGGCGGACAATCGCACGATCATCGGCGCGTCTGACGCCGGCGCCCACCTCGACATGATCGATACCTTCGCGTTCTCGACCCAGGTGTTGGGTAACGGCGTACGCGAGTATGGCGTGATATCGCTGGAGGAGGGCGTGCATCAGATAACGCAGGTTCCGGCAGAGCTTTTCGGGCTGAAGGAGCGCGGCGTGCTGAGAGAAGGGTGGCATGCCGACGTGGTGCTATTCGACCCGGCAACGGTCGGTACCGGCCCCGTGTATTTCAAGAGCGATCTACCGGCGGATGAACCCAGAATCTACGCTGACGCGGTGGGTGTTCGCGACGTGTTCGTAAACGGTACGCAGATCGTCGCTGATGGCGCGCATACCGGCGCGCTGCCGGGCAAGGCGCTTCGTTCGGGTACCGATACAGATACCCCGAGTCTCGAGTACTGAGTTCCAAATCCTATTCCGATTCCGTGAAATGACATTGCTATCGAGGTGACATGATGTGGTTTTTTCGAAATGGTAAATTCTCCCGCCGCAATTTGATTGCCGGAGGTGTGGGGCTGGCTGCAGTTTCCACGGCCCACGCGGTAGCCGGCGGCCAGTCGTCGGCGGCCGCAAACGCTTCCGATGCCGCTGTCGCGCGCCAGGAAATAGAGTACCTGCGGCGGCTGTACGCTCACGCCACGGACCTGATCGGTGTTAACACGAAGGAAAGTATTGCCGAAGGCCGGGCAATTTATCACCGTATTTTCGCGAAGGACGCGAAGATCACAACCAGCGAAAAAGGCGTGGTTGGTCTTACCGGCAATGGCCCGGACGAATGGGTGAAAGTGGTGATCGACGCGCTCGGCACCAATTTCGCAAACACACAACACCTGATTGGCTCACAGTTGGTGCAGATCGAGACTCTGCCGGGCGGCGGAAAGGAAGGCCATGCGACGATGGAGAGCTACCTGCAAGCATGGCATGCAGCGCCGGACGGCATGATTGACGTGTTTCTCGGCACCTACCACGACAAAGTGCGCTACACCGACGGCATTGGCTGGCAGATCTATGAGATGGATCTGGCGCGCACATCGGGCGATGTGCGCCAGGGCAATACGGAGGATCGGCTGACCTCGCGTTCCGACGACTCCTGATCGGCCGTGGTACAGGCGCCGCGAGTACCCGCGCGCGTCTGCGCGATGCGTAGAGCGCGTAGAACGCATAGTGTGGGGCTGCGGATTTGAGTATCATTGCCGCCCTTCAGCCGGTGGGGTCCGGCTGCGAATGCCGGTAGGGACCGGCTGCAATCCGAATCTAGGCGCGTAGCTCAGTTGGTTAGAGCGCTACCTTGACATGGTAGAGGTCACCAGTTCGAATCTGGTCGTGCCTACCAAAATTCAATGACTTGCACCCGATTTCGAGAAGGGTTTCGTGGTGTAAGTGCAGGGTAAGTGCGAATGACTCCTTACGGAAAACTCATTCCCATAGGAGCCAGGCATGACCCGCACCACACAACCGCGCCCCTGCGCACCACACCACCCCTTCATCGATCCCGACGACCCTGAAGGCACCCAGCTCGCCATCTGTGCCGTGCTGGCACTGAAGGACTATCGATTCCTGCAGTACGAGAGTTTCGAGAAATCGGGCGGCGCCATGAACTCTGATCACCTTGATGGGGAAGTCCGAATTCTCCTCGGAGTCGATTCGGCAGTGAGATATCTGGCCGATCTGGCCATCGAGCGCCGCTCGGCAATCCGGGAGGTGAAACAATGAGCCCGCACGAACGCGAACAACTGCAGACACGATTTCGCGAAGCCATCGACACAGCCGCCAAGGCGGTGAAACCGGAGGAATTGCGAGCGTGCGAATCTCGATTGAACCACGTGGCCAATGGGCGCATTCCCAGCGAACTGCGCGCCCAGGTCGGGGACATCGACCACGTGGGTTCAGCGCTGGCGAACGCCACGAACATGCTGAGGTTTATGCAGACCGCGCTGACTCAAGCCGACTGGCCGCACGAACTCGCCGGCGTGGAAAAGACCGGCGCTTTCTTCATCTTCGAGCACTGCGCTTCACCGTCGCCGGAATCAGGGACGCGCTGATCTGGGTGGTCGAGGAACTCGACAAACCCCGCGGCTAGGCTACCGGCTCGCTCCGTGTGGGTGGGCTTTCCTCCAAAGCGGTCATACGATTCGTTCTGCTTCTACCGCCGTTCACGGCCACTAGGGGACATCCCAGTTTCGTCAGGCACCAGAATTTCTCCGAAATTATTCCGTGAATGGATCACCAGCCAGATGCAGCATGCAGTGGTTAGCAAACGCGGCCTTTCTGTGTCTCGATGCATTCTGAAACTCAGGATCAGAAAGCATCTCCATAAAAGCGCGACGCGTGGGAAAGTACATTATCGCCGCAATATCCCAGGCAGGTTGTTCGGGGCCAATCATGACCTGGTCCACCGGCGTACTGAACACCACTCGACCACCGCAACCCACGACAAATGGTCCGGCGGCAGAGCTATATCTAGCATATGCCTCTTCTCCAGATACGTCGGCTTCGGGAGTACCGTATTCAGGGTCACCAGGTTGGTACTGCGCTCGAGCGTTGAACTGAAAGAGGTTCAACGCCCCCACAGGAGCGTCCGCGGGCAAAGACATCAGCTTCTCAAGCTGGGATTGGGTTGGCGTGGACATAGATAGGAACCTTATAGCTCGTGTTACTGATGGATATGCGTCGAGCGTATTCTAGTCAAGCAAACGCGGGTATGTCGCAATTGGGTCGTGTTCGGCTGTAGCGATGCACCTGGCCTACGTCCGCTATCGCCAATATCCTAATGACAACCGCGCCGGCCTTGCTACTCGATTGCTCACCCCGATGGGTGCCCGGCCTTAGAGCCAACAAAAAGCTAGTGGCTTACGATTCGGGGCGCGTGCCGTGTCTTAGCCCCGATGCTCGGTTGCTCGGGCCACCGTCTAGAAGTAAAGACACACCTTTGCACCAATTGGTCGAAAGGAGACTGGGTTCGAAAGCGGGATTGGCCCACTTGAGAGCGACTTCCACGTCATCGAGCAGATCCAGCACGGGCTTATCCCAATCGGCGCGTGTAAAGGTCTGATCAGTTCCATATGCCGACATCATGCGAGAGAATCGAAAAAGAAGAGTCCCTTGACGTGCGCAAGCACCAGAACTTTTCTGAAGCATGTATCCTAGGGTGAAGAACGCAGCGAATCTGCGCTCAAACGCTGCTTGTTCCAAGAGGGTGTAGGCTGTCGCAACGTCTGCCGCTGACTCCGCGTTGGCTAGTGTTATTGTTCCTTGTAGCTGCTGAGCAAACGGCGAGCCTGCATCGACTCCTAGCTTGATCATCCTATCTAGTTCTTTCGGGTTTCGCGCGTCGTGATCTAGTCGCAGATGGGCTGCAGCCCATTCAGCGTGATACCTCGCATCTGCGGCAGCAGCCTTCTCAAACAGCTCGAACGCTCGTTCGACGTCCACGCCCACACCACACTCGCCGGACAAGTAGCACTGCGCACAGGCGACCACCCAAGGAGGTCCGGCGTCAAGATTGTTGCAAATGGGCGGCTCAGTTCCCATAGACGTAGGAGAGCACCCTAACATCGTTAGGCAGAACACAATGAGCAATTGGTGGTTCATCGATGCCCCCTTACAGGCACTTGCTTATTTCTCCGCCGCGGCGTGTTCGAATATCCGGCGCACATGACGGGACCACATCCCGGTGCGCATCGCCGCCAGGTAGGCTCGATAGCGTCTGCGGTTGGTAGTAACTCTGGGTTCACCCTTCGAGGTTGCGCAGGAACGTATAGTCTCTCGCTCCGGGGTTAACTCTGTAGAGTGTCGCCGGACGCCCGGTATCGACACGCTTCTCGCCCGTGTCTTCGATCAGCCCTGCCTGTTCGATCCGCCGTCGGAACGATTTCTTCTGCAGCGGTTTGCCGATGAGTGCCTCGTGTAGTTCCTGCAGCTCGGGCAGGGTGAAAGTCTCCGGCAGTGCGTATACCGGCACGATGGAATAGAGCGCTTTCTGCTTCAATCGCTCGCGTGCATCGGCCAGCAGTCGCTTGTGGTCGAACGCCAATGATCGCCGTGCGAGTTTGTCGAGCGGGAGCCACTGCACATCCGCAACCGATTCCACGTGCTGCTCGCATTTCTGAAACGCGATCAGTGCCGTGTAGCAGACAGTAACCGACCACCCGCGTTTATCCCGTTTTCCATTGCCGTAGGATGCCAGTTGCTCCAGGTACGGAGGCACAACGCCGGTTTTTTGGCGCAGCACGCGAGCCACGGTGTCCTCGAGCGTGGCGTCTGCTTCCATATCCACGAACCCGCCTGGAAATCCCCACTTGTTTCTTTCCGGGTGTTCGGACCGCCTCACGGTCAGTACCTGCAGGGTATTGTCGTGATAGGTGAACAACACGGCGTCCACCGTAACGATCGGTCCCGCGAATGCCGAGCTGTCGTATCGGGCGAGAAATTCGGCTTCGGAGCGCGTTTTAGGGTCTGTCATGTGGTGATTTTGTGACTGTATGACACTTTTGGCAACCTCGGCGCTTGACATATAAGAGGCTATTGGACACTATTATCGTAAATAAAGTGACATATAGACACTAATGGTGTGGCCGCTCAATACGGGTCACGGAATCGGCGACGAGAGGAACGGAGGTGTTCGATGTTAGGCATTCGGTATTACAAAGCAGACGCATCCACGTACGTATTGCGTACCGTCGGGGGCGCCGTTAAGCAGCAGGGTCGCGGGCTGAGCTTCTTCTACAACACGCGCACGACTTCCATTGCGGCCATTCCGGTCAATTCCCAGGATGTGCCTTTTATTTTCAACCTGCAGACCGGCGATTATCAGGAGATTGTGGTGCAGGGACAGATCACGTATCAGATTACCGATCCGCTCCGTGCCGCAGAGGCGCTGAACTTCACGATCGGTAACGGCCGGGTGCACAGTTATGTCAGCGAGGATCCGGTGCGTCTGCCCGAACGTGTGGTACGAACCGCCCAAGGCGTCGTTCAGGATCGAATTGAAGGGCGGACCCTCAAGCAGGCACTGGGCTTGAGCAATCAGCTCACGGTTGCGATCCGAGAAGGCCTGGCGGCTCACCGGGTAACGACGGCGCTGGGTCTGGAGGTTCTGGACGTATCCGTGATGAAGATTGCGCCAACGCCGGAAACCGCGCGGGCGCTGGAGGCGCAGACGCGGGAGGCGATTCTGCAGGACGCGGATGACGCCACCTATGCGCGGCGTAAGTCGGCCGTAGAACAGGAGCGAACGATCCGCGAGGCTGAGCTCGATACGGACCAGTCGGTGCAGGAGAAAGAACAGGCGATCGAAGCCCGTCGGATCGAGAACGAGCGGGAGATCTTCCGCAGCCGCCTACAAACGCAGAAGGAGCAGCTACAGGCCGAAATTGAAGCGGAGGGAGAACGCCGCGCGTTGGTCGACACGCGCGTCGCCAACCGCAACAAGGAAGCCGAGGCTGACGCCTTTGCGGTGCGGGTCAAGATGGGTGCGTTGCAAACGTTACCGGTGGAGCACCTGAAAGCGATGGCACTCGCCCAGATGGGGCCGGATCAACTCATGGCAATGGCGATGGAGAGTTTTGCGCAGAACGCGCACAAGATAGGTGAACTCAACATCTCGCCGGATCTGGTTAGTGGATTGAAGCGCGCTGTGCGGCAACGCGTTCCGCAACCGAAGGAGTGAGGCCATGCGTCGCGATGACCCAAAGCTCGTGCTCGTTACTCGAAAGACGCGTCTCGAAGAGCTGGTGGAACGGTTCAACACCTGGCCGCAGGCCAGGTTCTACCTGGAGCACAACGACGCCGACCCGGCTGACTACGTGGCAGAGCACGACCGCTACAAAGAGGAGGTGCGATGCGCGCAGCGTATGATGCAGAAACTGGGCCGGCTCCAGCTTCTGGAACGCGGCTATCTCCCAAGCTATCAGTTCGATCCGGCAGACATCGTGGTAGTGATCGGCCAGGACGGGCTGGTGGCAAACACGCTGAAGTATCTAAAAGGACAACCGGTGGTCGGCGTGAATCCCGAACCTGCACGATGGGACGGGGTGTTGCTGCCGTTCGAAACGCCACAGCTGTCCGGCGTGCTGAAGAACGTCATCACAGACAATGCGACCTTAGCCGAGGTGACCTTCGCCCGCGCGGCCACTAACGACGGCCAGGTATTGCTAGGCGTGAACGACCTCTTCATAGGGCCGCAATCGCACACGTCGGCACGGTACACGATCAGGTGTGGCGACCGGAGCGAAACGCAGAGTTCCTCGGGCATCATCGTCAGCACGGGCTTCGGTTCAACGGGTTGGCTGCAGTCGATTCTTGCTGGCGCGCGCGGTGTGTACCCGGAACGCGCCGCGCACGAACTGGCCGGTGGATTCGCATGGCACGAGGACCGGTTGCAGTTTGCGGTGCGCGAACCGTTCCCGAGCCTCACCACAGGAACCAGCCTGGTATTCGGGGAGCTCGTTCGGTCGCAGACGCTGGTGATCGAGTCGCGTATTCCGGATCGCGGCGTGATTTTTTCCGACGGCATGGAGCATGACTATCTGAGCTTCAATGCCGGTACCGTGGTCACGGTCGGCATTGCGCCTGTGAAGGGACGTCTGGTTGTGGTGTAGCGGCGCGCCGCAGCTTTTGTCCAACAATTAATGGACATCTTTGACGGTTCGGAACTTTGCTCCGCCCGTCCAGTCTATGCCACGAGCCGACTGCGAAGTTCGTACCCTGGCCCACAACCCCCTTTTCATGCTCCCTCCGCAATGCGGCGCGAACGGCCCGTGTCGTTCGTTGTGCTGTGGAAACGGGTGTTCTGGCAACCGGTGCAAACGGACGCGGTCGCGCGACTCGAAATAAAGGCTTTCGTATTACCTTAGGAGTTTGCATGTCCGTTGCAGTACTGTTGTTTTCCCTTTCCGTTCTGGTTGAAGTACCCACCGATACCCGCTACGTATGCACCGGCCCCGACGGCGTCGTAGCCGGTGATGATTCGATTACCGTCGCCCGCGACGCTTGCAAGGCGGCTGCGGAGACGGCGCCGGGGACCGAGTTTCAGTTGACGCGCACCGAGGTCATCACCGCAGTGGATGAGCCCGGCGAGTGGCTCGTGTCGCCGCACTGGGG
Source organism: Candidatus Azotimanducaceae bacterium (assembly GCA_965216695.1). GTDB lineage: Bacteria > Pseudomonadota > Gammaproteobacteria > Pseudomonadales > Azotimanducaceae. Next base: position 4,437,714 of record OZ244212.1, read on the forward strand.
CGACGACCGCCAGCCGATGTATGCGTGCGACCAACAGTGCCTGGAAACAGGCGAGTGGGGCGAGCTGATCGGTAAGTCGGACCCGGCATTGGTGGGGCGCTGTGAGGGACCCATTGGTCTCGACGAGTGGCAGTTTCACACGAATTCCGAGGGAATCCGCGGACTTACGTCCTGTATGTTCGGTGTTGCAGAAGCACCCGCGGCCGATGGATGCGATTCGGTATCGACGCTTTGTGTGGGGCCGGAGTTTCCGACGATTCAGGCGGCCGTCGATGCGGCGCGACCGGGTGACACCGTATGCCTGGACGGCGTGTACGAGCATCCGGTAGGCACGGCGCGATCGTTCGTGAAAGTAACGCAATCGGGCACCGCAGATGCGCCAATCACAATCGAGCCCTGCGCCGGCAAAACCGCGCATCTCGTGGGTTGGGGTTTTCCGGAAGACGGACGCCTACCTACGATGTCGAATGAGCGCCTGATCGACATCTGGGCAGATCACATACACGTCAAGAACATCGAGTTTTCCCGATCGACCCGGTTCGGACTGGTGCTCGGTGGCAACCACGGATTGGCCTCCGGCGTGGTATCCCATGACAACTGGGAAAGCGGCATATACGTGATCGGAAATTCGGGCGAAGGCATACGCGGCAACCGTGTCGAGTGGACGGAAACGTATCGCAACCGCCACGGCAGCGGTGTCGCCATACATGTGTCCAATTCCACACCGCGTTTCGTGGCGGACACAACCGTGGAGAACAACATTGCGTACAAGAATGGCTGGCTGCCGGACGGCACGAAAGCGCCGGTGGTGCCCGGGGATCCCGCGGGTGGCGGCAATTCGGACGGTTTTGTGAGTTCCAAGTTCTGCCACACCATGGCCCCGGATCTCGGCATGGACAACGCCTGTCCCCGCACGGTGTGGCGCAACAACATCACATGGCGCAATGCAGACGATGGGTTCGATCAGTCCGTTGGTAGTGGCTCGGTCATAGAGAACAACATCTCGATGTGGAACGGTCCCGAGGGCAATAAGGGCTTCAAAGGGCTGAACCCGGTGCTGGGGGGCGTTGCGTGGATCGGCAATCTGTCGATCGGCAATCGGTCCAACGGCATGGAGTTCCGTTTTGCGGGCGATGGTAAGGCGGCGCACAACGCGAGCCTCGGTAACGGCTTGCACGGCATCTACGTGGCTGCGGGCGACGAGCGGGTGTCGGTGGTAAACAACGTGTCATACGGCAACGCGGGCATTCGCGATGTCTCGGTTGCGTCGGGTATTGTCCATGCGGGCAACTGGATGGGTCGCAGTGAGGGCAATCCAGGCTTTGTCAGTGATCTGTTCGATGGCGACATCGTCCTGCCGGCCGGTACCGTTCGCGAACGTTGGGCGTCTGCCCGTGTGCAGGTAAAGGAACTGGTGCGCATGGAAGACAGTCGGCTGGTGGGCGCGGGTCTGAACGGCGCAGACATTGGTCCGGAGATTGTGCGCGAGGTCAATTGATCGGTGGCGTGACCATACTGCTGGCGTAACATGGGCTGCACTTCATGGCACGGAGACAGCCCATGCACCCCTTAGCAATCCTTTGCGTGGCTGCCGTGTTGGCGTCGATTGCGCGGGCGGACGACGCCTGCTGCATAGACGCCGACATGGCGACAGCGTTTATGGCGAACACCCAACTCAGCCGCGACTGGCCGAAACGGTTTCCGGTTCGATTGAACGTACCGAGTGCCGAGTTCATTGGCAGCAGCTCGTCGTTCGGTGGGCGAGCGAGTTCGGTGGCTTGGAGGAGTGATTCGAAAAGCAGCGCTGTGCGCCAGAGCGTCGCCGAACAGCTGCTGAGCGAAGATTGGGAGCCGATGAACCTCGGCGGTGCTCAGCCATCGCCAAGAGGCCAGCGGGGGTTCATCCCCCATAAGCCGGTGTACATTTTCAGCGACACGTCGTCTTTCTGTCTGGACGGCGCCGGTACACTGACGCTAACGTCTCGCGATACGGATATTGGCGCCATTGTCACACTCAGCCACTCCGCTCAGAACCGTACGCTGGACTGTGGGGCGGCGCGGGTGTTGCGCGACCGTATGATCGCGCACGGCGGTATCATTGATCGGCTGCCGTCGCTGAGGTTGCCGGAAACCGTCGAAAGCGACAGGGCGGTCGGCAGCGGTGTCAGCGGTGGTGGCGACAGCGCCGCGTCACAGCTGGATGTGCGCACGCAGCTCTCAACTGCCGATCTGCTCGCGGGTTTCGAAGCTCAGATGATCAAACAGGGTTGGCAACTCGAAACCGAGTACCAGTCGGCTCGCCTGGCCGGTTCGGTGTGGCTCCAGACGATCGATGGCCTCCAACTCGCCTGTACGCTGTCTGCCGTTGCGCGCTCGGCCAAGCGTATGTTGCTGAGAATGGAGGTGCTTGTGATTTAACGTTCCGGTGTCGCTTCTTCGACCGGTGGCTCACTCGACACGCTGACGACGCCGTCTTCCACCTGGACGGCGAACGTGCGGACCGGAATTCGGGTCAGCGCACCGACGGGCTCACCCGTGTCGAGTTTGAAGCGTACGCCGTGCAGCGGACAGGACACGTAACCTCCGCGGACGCGCCCGCCTTCCAGCGGATTGTTCTGGTGCGTGCAGCGGTTCTCAAGCGCGTAGATGCTGCCATTGTGATTGCACAACAATACCGAGACGCCATCGACCGATACCGATTTGCTGCTTTGCGCGGGAATCTCCTCCAGCGCGCATACGGGGGTATAATTCAAGCGAAACTCCTCTCAACGCTCGCTGCATGGTCGGCAAACTCCGAAACTTTGGCAAGCGTGCAGCGCCTCGTATGATCTTTGAAGTGCTGGGTCAAGCGGCCGCAGCCAGCGCTGCTACATAACCGGCGTTGTGCAGCATGTGCATGAATACGCATAAAGTAATGTTACCGGTTCGATCTCGAACCCAACCGTAATACAGCGACGGCACGATTGCGCCGGCGGCAGCGTGAGCCGATCGGAATACGTGGCCTGCGGCGAAAAGCGTTGTCGTTATTGCATTGGCGGCTGTCAGTTCACCCCAAGACCGACGCCCGCGCAGTCGACGAAGTAGGTAGCCTTGAATCGCGCCGCGAAACACGACTTCTTCTAGGATCGGCGCGGCGACTAGCGGCAACCAGAGGTGTCGTGCCGCAGGAACGCTCTCGGGCCAAAGTCCGTTACGAGCGAGGACGTAGACCAGGCTCCAGACCGGTACAGCGGCGGCGACACCGAGCAGCGCGATGAAAAGCGGCGTCCGCGGTAACGCGGACACATCAGAAGTCCCAGGTGGCCCCGAGCGTTACAACGTAGTTTTCGTAGTCGTTGTTCAGGTCACCCTTCGCGTCGAGGTAGTTGGCCGTTACCTGTATGCCCAGGTGTTCGTTCACGTCGTGGTCCAACCCAATGCCGAAGATATTCTGGTCCGCGTCGATGCGCCACGAAACGAACCGGGTGCCTTCTTCGAACGCAAAATCCCGGGCCGAGTCGAACGACGCCGGACTGTTGAAGCCGTTTGGCGACCCGGTGGCGGCCACATCGCCTTCCCGGCGCTGGTACTCGAAGAAGAGCGTGGATTTTGGCAGCGGATTAACCTCCACGCGCGCGAACGGTCCTCCGCTTTCCAGGTCGAACACATCGTTTGAGTTTCGTCCCAAGAGCGTGCCCTCGGGGTTACTTTTCGTGGACTGTCTATAGTGGTATTTCACACCGACGCGGCCGCCGAAACGCGGGCCGAATTGTTTGCCGAGCGCGGCTGAGAGTTCGATCTTGTAGCCATCGCGGATCTCACTGTCCTGATGTTCGAGCCAGGTCGCGGTGGCCGAAAGATCGACAAATGGCGCGGTGAAGTTTTCATTGAACTGCTGGCGCAGGTTGAGTCCAACGGCTGCGCCAAAGTTGCTGAGGTCTTCCAGGTCGGTAACGAACTCGTAGAACGGATCTACGGACACCGAGAAAGACCGCGTAGCGGTCTCCAGCGGTTGCCACGTGACGCCTGCCGTTACGTGCGTTGTGAACGTGTCGCGCTTCGAGTCGTTGTCGGGCGCAAGACCAACGTTGTCGTCGTATCGCACGTCTACGCCGGTGTGCCAGTGCAGCTGATTGGCGGCGGATTCGGCGGAGTGCGCGATGGGTATGGACAGCAGCAGCCCTGCGAGGGCGCCCATTGCTGCTGGCACTGGGCCAGAGAATGGGCGCAGTAGCGGCCATCGAACGTCGGTGTCGTTGATCACGGGCATTGCGTTTCGTCCCCATTCCAGTTCTGCAGAATCTGATGCGGGAACGAGCCCGATTGAATCACCACGCCGCCGCCGTGCCCGGCGTTTGTCGGGTAGTTCGGCAGCAATGCGGGGAATCGCGCCTCCAGGTTCAGGCAGTTGATGACACCTCCCGCACCCAACGTGTCGGTCCACGACACTCCAGCGCAGCCGGCGGGCGCGTGGCACTCGCGGCAGCCACGCGGGTCGTTTGCGGCCGGCGGACACACGCCGGAGAACGGATAACCGTCGTCCGCGTCGTCCCAGATCGTATCGATCACCCAGCCCACGTCGTTCGTGAAGTCGAGCGAGCGATCAACGGTCAGCGTCACCTGTATCGTGAACAGGCAGTCGGTTACATCCAGAACGAAGCTGTGCGAGCCACCACCTATCGCGCGGTTCTCATAGAAGATCGTTCCGGCCTGCACTTCGGCATGCGTGAACGTTTCGCCGACGCCGATTACGTCCGGATCACCGGGGCCGGACAACGGGGCTGTGCCGCGTTTCAGGAAGCCGCTCGATGCAGCGGGTGCACTCACCACGGAGTACTCCAGCGGACACTCGCCGGCGTCGCCGGTCACCGTGTCGACGAAGTTCAATGCGGTGTCGTCCACCTGCACGTCGCCCCATGGCACATCGGCTTCCACTGTGGACGTGAGCGTCGCGCCGATGCGCGCGAGTCCTGCATCGAGGAATCCGGACAGCGTGACGGGACTCGTGCTGCCTGTTGGACCGTCGTTGCGCACTGTGACGTCGACGTTGACAGTACAGGCTGCCGCGGGGGCAGCGTTGGCACAGGTGCCGGTTGCGGCTGTGTCCGCGACGGATACGGAGAACGTATCGTCGGTGGGTGCGGGATCGATCGCAACGGTACCGCTCACGTAGAACAGGCCTGTCGTACTGCTGCCCGTAATCACTTCCGCAAGCGTGAAGGTTCCGCCGCCGGTCAGCGTACGCGGTGCGCCGCCGCGAATCTCGAGCGTACCCTCAGTGGGCGCCGATTCGAGCGTCAGCGTGATATCGGCGGGATCCGTCGTGTCACTGTCCACCACCGAAAGATCGGCTGACGGAATCGAGTTGGATGAAAGCCCGCCACTGATGCGCACGTCCAACGCCGCAGGGACGGTCAGATCGTTGGTGCGTAACTGCGGCACGTCGTTAACGTTGGCAATGGATATGTCGAACGTCGTTGGGCCCACCACGACGGTACCGTCTGTAACGGTGTAGGCAAACGTGTCGGCGGGGTCTTCGTCCACCCCGTTGTGGGCGTAGACGATGTCGCCGCCGTCTATGTCGGCCTGATCGAAGGTCGCACCATTGCTCAGATCGCTTGCGGTCGATACCCGCCGCAATGCGCCGAATAACGGCGTCGACGTTACGGTATAACTCACATCGTCGTCGATGTCCGTCCACAGCAACGTACCCGTCAGTGCGGCTGTAGCACCCTCAGCGACATTCAGTGGGCCATTCGTCTGCAGTACCGGCTCGTCGTTCAGCGTTGTGATATTGATGTCGAATTGCTGACCCGACACGCTGTTGCCCGCTTCATCGGACACCGTGTATGTAAACTGATCGGTTGGCCCTTCGGAGTCCGGATCCTGCGTGTACGTCAGCAAGCCGTCGTTAATGTCCTGCTGTGTGAATGTTGCACGGCTCAGTGTGCCTCGGGTTGGCGGCGTGGTGATCGTGAAACTGATGTCGCCGTCTGCCGAGTCCGGGTCGATCCACTGCAACTGGGCTGTAGATATGACAACGGTTCGGATGTTCGACGGAATGGATTCCGGCATCGTCAACGACAGCGTCGCGCCGGCCGCGAGTTTGGGGCCGCCGGAACTGGCGTCGATTTCAATCGTGGCGGTAGAGTCAGGCCCGCGGGCGTTGCTGGCCGTTAGCTGTACTACGTAGGTGCCCGGTGCGTCGACCATGAACGCGGGTTTCGCGGTGTCCGCCCCAATCAGTGCCGCCGTACTGCCAGCAGGTCGGGTAACAAACGCCCAGTCGAACGAGTCGGCGAACGAGCTGATCGAACCGTCCAGGCGTATGCCGTCCTCGTTCTCGACCTGCGGAATGCTCTCGACGCTTTCGATGGAGGCGTTCATCAACGCGCGCGGCAGTACGGTCTGAATCGTGCTGCCTTTAATACGGGCAATGGGTCGTCCTGGGCCTTCGGCCGTTGCTTCGTCGAAGCCCATTGCCATTGCGAAGCGATGGGCCGGCGATTCAGCCGCACCGCGGAAATCGACCCAGAAGCGGTCCATGTCCAGACGTGCGTTCGGCATGGTGCCGTCTTCGTAGACGAAGCGGCGGATTCTGGGTGCCAGGGCCTGCAGATCGGCTAGGGTTCTAAACTGATTGATCCCTTTCGCCTGGCTATGGCAGATACGGCAGTGACGTGCGAAAACTTCGTGGTACACGTCTTCGAGGCCGGCTTCCGCCCAGCCTTCCTGGATGTACGCGCGGTCGTTGTAGTCCACGTCGGGCAGGTCGTCGCTGTCGAACGTGGCCGGATCGAGATTGCCGTACCAGCCGTGCACCTGTTCTCGCACGAGCGCGAAGCGTACCGTTTCGCCGGGCTTCTCTTTCATCGTGGTCAGCACCGCTTCGTTCATCCGTCGCAGTGCGTCCTGTTGATTCTCGAGCGAAAACCGCGCCATGTCGTCGGGGCTGATGTAATCGGGGTTGAGTTCGAATCCTTCGACTACCAGCGGGTCGACCAGAGTGGGGTTATTGGCGTCCACGTACAGCAGGGAATCGATGTCCCAGGGCAGGAACGCGGCGTCTAAATCCCCGTGCGCCGGATAGGTGCCGTCGGCCTGCAGGTTCTTCAGTTCCCCGCCATGGCAGGGTACACAGGCGCCGGGAACAAACTTCTCGCCACGGCCGTCGAAGTTCAGGCTTTTCACGCGACGTTGATTGTTTTCGCCATCGGGAACGAACACGAAAAATTTAACGATCCGGTCCGCGGTGGGATCCTGATCGGGTGGCGCGTATTCCATCGCAACGGTGGCGATCACATCCTGCTTCAGTACGGCCGGGCGCAGCGCCGGATAATTCGTTACGTAGGCAAACACATCTCCCGACGGGTCGCGGCGCACGAACATGTCGCGGGTGAAGCCCAGATCGAAGTTGTTGATGTACAGCACGTGATCGATGGATTCGTCTTCGACAAAGTTGCCGGATCCGTCCAGGAAGCCAGCGTTCTGCAGCCAGTTGCCGAACGTGAGCCGGCGGTTGAACGGGTCTACCGCCGCGTAGTAGGCCTCGGCGGTGTCCGCGGATTCGGGTTGCAGCGTCTGCGGATCGTCGCTTGCGGTCAAAATGCCTACAGGGACGGATTTGACGGTGGGACTCGTCGTTAGTACGGGCGCGAGTTCGCCGTTGGTCTGCAGAACGTAGAGTATCGCCGCGTCCTGGCAGTCAATCGGGTTACCAGATGCATCGGCACAGGTCCCGGAATCGACAGTCAGTGACAGTTGTACCTGATGGTTGACCGCGTCTCGGTGATGTTCGGCGATGCCGCGGTCCGGGTCGGTGTCGTCAAAGTGCACGTTGATATCGTCGATGTCGATCTTCGGGACCGAGAAACACACGTTTGGATGGAAGAACGCGTTCACGGCTTCGGCTTCGCTCGACCAGTCGGCGGTAATGCCGCTCGGCCAATGCGTGGACACGGACTCGGGCGCGCTGATTTCGAGTCCAAACTGGTTCGGCTCTGGTGTGGTCGAGGTGCGGTCCGGATAGTCCACCAGTTGTGTCTGGGTGATGGTGAAGTGCACATCGGACGTGGTTGTGGTTCCGGGCTGTAGCGCGGCCACCACTGTGTACTCGCCGGGGACGCCGCGGAAGAACTCGAGGAAGCGGTTGCGGTCGCCGACGGGTATGACGTGTACGCTCACGGGGGTGGTTTTCGTATCGCCATCGGTGTTGGTGACGGTGAGTTCGAATGTAAACGTCGTCGGTTCGGTTACATCCGGTACGCGAAACGCGCGCGTCAGTTCCGTACGTTTGTCGAGCTGCAGTCTGATGCCGGTGCTATCGGTTTGTTCCCATTGCGCCGTTTCGATCGGAAAGCGCGCGCCGTCGCTGTTCTCGCCGTTCAACACCACTTCGCTGCCGGAACGCACGGTGATGTCTACTTGATCCTGTCCCTGTCCGACAACAAGCGCCGCAGATACCGGCTCGGGCTTGCTCGCACCGCCGCCGCACCCGGCGATGACAAGGGTAGCCAGCAGCGCAAACGCGTGCGCGCGACTGTGGTCTGTCGTCAGCGATCTACGTAAGCGGAAACGCTGAGATGCGGATCTCGCTGAGCGAATCAAACCGACGATCACGGAAACGTTCCGAGAAGCGCGTCCGCTGCGCGCGGTGTTGTGCTGCATTGGTATCCCCCAGAGTCGCACGCCATCACGGTTGGCGTGTGGCGTCCGCTACGTTTAACTCAATCGGTTCGGACTGTCCATAGCTCGTTACAAATGAATGCGGAAAGTTGGTCTATGTGCCTGCGAAGCAAAGGAATTTGACACCCTAGGTTCGCCATAGTACATCTGTTGATTCTGGGGGCGTATTTCTACAATAAATTTAGGGAAGGACCGTGATCAGAAGTCAGGCGGGCACACACCCGGACCGTGGATACTGCTGTGGAATGGTGCTGCGTGCTTGGACGCGCTTCCTGTTTCTTGCTGGCGTTCTAACCATCGCTCCTGCCATGGCGTCTCACGACGGGATTACAGGACGCACGACGGCGGGCTGCACGGCTGTAGGCTGTCACGACGATTCTGGCAACTTCGGCACGAGTAACGGATTCGTTTCGTTTCCGTCTCCCTCCACCGCGCCCTTGGTCATCGGACGATCGTATGGTCTTTCGTTCACGCGTTCGACCAGTGCAACGGAGGCAGGATTCAATCTCGGTGCAGTCCAGGCAGGTACCGCAACCTCAGTCGGTTCGTTTTCTGCGTCGGGTGGCACCCGCACGAACGTTGCGGGCTCTGAGGTAACGCACGCCTTTCCGGATGCCGTAAGCGGCGGCTCCGCGGTGTGGAGTTTCACGTATACGCCGCCGGCTTCGGCACAGAACGTGCGATTCCGGTGGTGCTCTCAGGGAGTGAACGCGAACAATCTGAACACAGGTGACGGACCATTCAGTTGCTCCACGGTGGATCGCGCGGCCGAGCTCAACGTTGCGCCGCAGGTTACCGGCTCGACGTGTTTTGTGTTCCTCGAAACGAGCGCCGCGGCTCGCGTGTTAAACATGACCACGTCCGATGGGAATGCCAGGGATGCCAGCGCGCTGACGTTCGCATGGTCGCCGTCTGCGGGACTTTCGTCGACGGCTGTGGAAGATCCTACGTTTACGGGAAGCGCTCGTTCGTTCTATACGTTTACGGTGAGCGATCCGAGTAGCGCTACTGACGATATCACAGTCACCGCAGACATCGATGACCGCCCATCTGCAGTCATTACCAACAACCCCGGTAGCGTGATTGAGGGGACGTCGGTCACGGTCAGCGGCACGACGTCATCGGATCGGCGCGTTGATCCTTCGAGCTGTGTCGTATCCACCACTGCTGTCGCGAGCTATTCCTGGCGATTGCTGCGAGGTGCGACGCAGCTACAGACCGGAAGCGGGTCGACGTTCAATTTCACCGCGCCCGAGCAGGCTTTAGGCGCGCAGGAAACGCTGACAATCGAATTAATCACGACGGACAATCGTAGCCAGTCTTCGGTAACCGTGACGCAGAACATAAACGTAGCCGATATTGCTGTGGGCGATCCGGCGCCGATTATCAATTCGATCACGGCGACCGACCCGGCCAACGAGAATCGACCGGTGACGCTCACCGCCAACGTTTCCGACAATCTCCCGATCGCGGCCGGCGATTATGTGTGGACGCAAACGAGCGGCTCGCCGACCGTCACGCTTTCCGGATCCGGCAACACGCGCACGTTCACCGCTCCGGACGTTGCGGGCGTTGGCGTGGGTCCAACGCTCGGTTTTCAGGTGGACGTGACCGATTCCGTCGGTCAGAGCGTGTCCGATACGGTGAGCGTGACGATCAACAACGGGCCCGTTGCGGATGCAGGTGCCGATCAGGCGGTGGACGAGGGCGATCTTGTTGATCTGTCGGGCGCAGGCTCGACCGACGCGGAAGGTGCGCTTACGTATGCGTGGTCGCGTGTGTCCGGCCCCGCGGTAACGTTGACTGGCGGGACGACGGTCGCGCCGTCGTTTACCGCGCCCGACGTGGGTCGGGACGGAGACACACTCGTGCTTTCGTTGACGGTAACCGATGCCGGTGGCATCACCGCGGTGGACCAGGTAGCTATCGACATTGCCAACGTGAATGCAGCGCCAACGGCGATTGCGGGACCCGACCAGAATGTCAGCGAAGGTGCCTCCGTGACGCTTGCCGGTGATTTCACCGATCCCGATGATCCGGGATCTACGATCACGTTTGCGTGGACTCAAACCGGTGGAACCACCGTGGGCTTGTCGAGCGCAACCGTTGCGGATCCAACGTTCACGGCACCTCAGGTTGCAGCTGCTGGCGAGACGCTCACGTTCTCGCTGGTCGTCACTGACGAAGGCGGGCTGGCTTCTGCGGCCGACGAGGTACAGATTCTGGTCGGCAACGTGAATCAACCGCCGACGGCAGACGCCGGGCCCGATCAGTCGGTTGCGGAAGGCGATTCGGTAACGCTCAACGGTTCCAACTCCGATGACGACGATGATCGTGCGGTGCTCGTCTACGCGTGGACGCAATCCAGTGGTTCGAGCGCAACGGTGACAGGGGCCGATACCGCAATGCCCACATTCACCGCGCCGGAGGTCGGGTTCGATACGACCAATGCGCTGGTGTTCGATCTGGTCGTGACCGATACACAGGGGCTCGTCGATACCGATCAGGTGATCGTGAACGTGTCCAACGAGAACCTTTCGCCCGTAGCCGATGCGGGTCCGGATCAAACGGTGGACGAGGAAACCGACGTCGTGCTGAGCGGCGCCAACTCCACGGATCCGGATCTGGACATCGACGATGCGTTGACCTACGCGTGGGCGCAAACGGCGGGACCGGCATTGGCGCTTACAGGCGCTGATACCGCAACGCCGTCGTTTGTGGCGCCCGCGGTCACGCCGGCAGGCATCAGCGCAACGTTCGAACTCACCGTTACAGACCGCGGTGGCGCGATGGCGACCGATACGGTCATTGTGAACGTGGCGAACGTCAATCAGCCGCCGGTTGCCGACGCCGGCCCGGATCAGGCGGTCACTGAAGGTGCTACGGTCGATCTTTCGGGCGATAATTCGCGCGACCCTGACGGGGGCGTAACGGCGTTCAGCTGGCGGCAGGTAAGTGGTGTCGCGATAACGCTGAGTGCGCCCGGCGATTCCAATACGACGTTCGTTGCGCCCCGTATCTCGGGGACGACCGCCGCGATCGTGCTCGAACTGACGGTCACCGGGAATGAAGGGCTGCGGGCCACCGACCAGGTGACCGTGAACGTTGTCGACGAGTCGGCCGAGCCACCGGTGGCAAATGCCGGACCCGATCAAACGGTTACGGAACTGGCGCTCGTGATGCTCGACGGATCGGCGTCGTCGGACCTCGACGGTAACATCGAGACGTTCCTCTGGTCGCAGACCTCAGGTCCTGCGGTCGAGCTGTCGAGCGCTATGGCGATCGCACCGACGTTTACCGCGCCTCAGGTAAGTGGCTCGGGTGCGGCGCTGGTGTTCGAACTTCAGGTGGTGGACGCGGACGGCATATCGGCTACGGACACTGTGACGATCAACGTGTCCAACGGCGGTACCGCACCGATCTCCAATGCGGGTTCGGACCAGAGCGTCCCGGAAGGCACGACGGTGGTACTTGACGCGTCCGGTTCGTCGGATCAATTTGACCCAGAGCTCGCATTCCAGTGGCGGCAGCTCTCGGGACCGGCCGTGGTGCTGTCGGATCCAACCGCTGTTGCGCCGACCTTCGTTGCGCCCGGCATTGCGCCGGAAGATTCGGGCATTGCGTTGGTATTCGAGGTGGCGGTCACCAACGACGACGGTTTGAGTGCAACGGATACCGTAACGGTGATAGTCACCGACAACGGCATCGTCGGGTTTGCTGACGATGTGCCGACGGTCGAACAACCCGATGGCACGCCCGCCGCTTTGACTGCGTCGGGCGGCAGCCTGGTCGCAATCACCGTGATCGATCCGGCGTCGATAACTGAAAATGCCGGGAGGCCTGACGGGTTCTTCGGCGCACTGTTCGATATCCGGGCGGTTGTGCCCAATCCCGGCGATACGGTAACCGTCAGCATCGAATTCGATGCGCCGTTACCGGCGAACGCCACGTGGGCGAAGTTTTCCGATTTGGGCGGTTGGCGCGATTTCGGTGCAAATGCGGCGTTTAGCGACGATCGCACGCGCGTGGACATCACGCTCACGGACGGGGGTAACGGCGACGACGATGGCATGGCCAACGGCGTGATCGTCGATCCGTCCGGTCCGGCATCGTTTCCGGAGGTTGCGGAGGTCGTCAATCTGCCGGCTGCGGAAGAGCCGGAGCGGCGCAGCGGTGGCGGTTGTACCGTGGCGTCAGGAGGATCGGATCCGTTGTTACCGCTTATGTTATTGATTTGCTTGGCGTATTTTCTCAGGCGCCGCGGCCGAACTGCGTGATTTCGGGCGCGGCACCGTGAATTCGTCGGTTGCCGCAACGCGGGATAGTCAGCACAATACGCCATCGGCGACGATCAGGGACGATTCGGGCTCGACCCTAGCCCTCTGAAGGGGCTGAATTCGGGCGCGTGCCGCGCCGTCCCACACCGCCGAATGCATGTCAGCATGAGCACGGGTAGCAATGTCGAGTTTTTCGTTGGCGTTACAGGAATACCAGCGCGGCGATGTCACGCTGGAAGCGCTGGAGAGCCAGATTGAACGCGATATTGCGTTGGGCGTTCAACAGGCTTCCGGTCTTCTCGAGGAGCTGGTGTCGCATCATGCTGCACAGCCGCTCGAGGAAACCGTCCTCGACGATCTGAAGCGCAGCATTCACGACGCCGAAACGCGACGGCGCACGCAGCTGGGCATACTGGACGACGACAAGACCCGGTTGTCGCCCGGGATCGGCGGCACTACCGGTAGTCAGATTCCTACCGATCCCACTGGACAAGGATCCGCCCCGCAGAACCGTCCGGTGGCCGTTGGCGACACGATCAACAACCGATTCATTCTCGAAGAGCTGATCGGCAGAGGCGGGATGAGTCAGGTGTTCAAAGCCGCGGACAAGCGCCGGCTCGAGGCCCGGTCGCGGGATCCTTACGTCGCGCTCAAAGTAATGATGGTGGAGGGCGTTGACCCCGGCGAAGCCTTCATTGCGATGCAACGCGAAGTTCAGAAGTCGCAGCAACTCAATCACCCCTGCATTCTCCGCGTGAACGACTTCGACCGCGACGGATCGATCGTATATACCACCATGGAGTTTCTGGACGGGGAATCCCTGCAGCAACGGCTGGCGCGTACGGGCAAGCTGCCGCTCGAGGAAGCCCTGCACGTGATCAATCAGGCGGGCAGTGCGCTTGCGTACGCGCACGAAAGCAAGATCGTGCATGCCGATTTCAAACCCAGCAACGTGTTTCTGACCGGGACCGGTCAGGTCAAGGTGATCGACTTCGGCATTGCCCGCGCGATCCAGGCGCCGGATGCGCCCGAAGAAGAAAAGACGGTGTTTGATCCACGTTCACTGGGCGCGTTGACGCCGGCCTACGCCAGCCCGGAGATGTTCGAGGATGGCGAGCCCGACCCGAGGGACGACATCTACTCGCTGGGTTGCGTTACCTACGAGGTGCTGGCGGGTAGGCATCCGTTTTCCAAGTTGCGATCTGTAGATGCGCGCGATAACGAACACCCGCTGAAACCGCTGGAGGATGTGTCCGCGCCCCAATGGTCGGCGATAGCCGATGCGTTGCACTTCGATCCCGGCCAGCGTGTGCCGTCGGTAGACGCGTTTCTGGAGCGCTTGAATCGAACGCCATCGCCGTCGGTCGGGTCCGGTGCAAAGGTTGCCGCAGCCGCGGGGCTGGCGTTCATCCTTGGGGCGCTTGCGTTCTGGTTCACACGGGGTGAGTCCGAGCCGGCCATCGTTGAAACGACGCCGACGGTGAGTGCCGATTGCCCACACTGCCCGTCGGTGGTGGCAGTTGCTGCCGGTACGGGCGTGATCGGCACCGGTAATGCGTCGGACGGTTCGCGCGCTGGATATTTTGAATACCCGGAGTTTCGCGTTGCGATCGGCGACGGTATTGCACTCGGCGCACGCGAAGTCACGGTGGGCGAATTCCGCGCATTTGCGCAGGCATCCGGGCGGGATTTCGCCGGGTGCCGCACGCCGCAGAGCGACTGGCGCGTTGACCCCTCGCGTTCCTGGCAGAACCCCGGTTTCCCGCAATCGGACACGCATCCCGTTACCTGTGTGTCGTGGCAGGACGCGCAGGCCTATGTCGACTGGCTGAGCGCAGAGACAGGTACAACGTACAGGCTGCCGAGCGAAACCGAATGGGAGTACGTGGCACGCACCCAGCTGGCGTTGCCGGAAACGGTTGGCGCGGCGGAATACGGGTGTACCTCGAATGTGGCGGATGCGTCCGCAGCAGTGGTGTTTCCCGGGTTGAACGCTGCCGATTGCAACGACCAACACGTGTATACCGCACCTACCGATCGCGTCGGGTTGGACGTGATCGCGGATCTGCGTGGCAATGTATTCGAGTGGACGCAGGATTGCTGGAACCCGTCCTATGACGGCGCACCGACCGACGGCTCGGCGCGCACGCAGGGCGATTGCGCGTCGCGCGTGTTGCGCGGAGGCTCGTGGTTTTCCGCGCCCGACCAGCAGCGTCTAACGTATCGAAACAGACACCCCATAAGCGAAAGGAGCAACACGTTTGGATTCCGAATTGTCAAAGAAACCTGATCTATGCCGCCACCCCATCGGACGCCGCGTCGGCGCCATCGCCGTTTGCGTTGGCTACCTGATGCTTCTGCAGGGATGCGTGACGCAAGCCCCCTCGATTGCCCACGTTCATGTGGGGCATGCGATCACCGGGGCAAGCGATACACCGGGCAACGTAGGCTATTTCCAGGTTGCAGAAACCGCCGCCGAAGAAGCGCAGCAGCTTGCAACGCGCGCCGCTGACACCGCAGCGCCGATCACCGCGGTGCGTGCTGCGCTGGGATCTTTGAACGAGGTAGTGAGCACCCGCGACACGTATCCGCTGAGCGCGGCAATCACTGAAGCCCGCAGCCACATTGAGTTCGCGGCCAACAGCGACGACGCGTCAGCCAACGTAAAGTCGGGCGCGCGTGCGTTCGCTGCAGCGATAGAAGGTGTCCTGTATCGGAGCGACCTCATCAAGCTGTATGCCACCGATGCGCTTGCCAGCGATTCGGAGTCGGAGACCCGCGAACTGGCAGCGGAGATAGCCCGGCTCGCGCAGGCCAACGTGCGGGGCGAGGACCTGGACGGTGACGGTGTTGTAGGCACCACGGCGCGAGAGAACGGCGTTCAGCAACTGCGCGCGTCGCTCGACGCGATGGTGGCGCGCGAGAATCCCCCGTACACCACGGTCGACCGATGGTATCTCTTTAATCTGATTCGCCTTCCGTCGGGTGATTGGGCGTTCCGCAAATCGGGCAGCGGCGGGGCTCGAGGGTACTGAGCATGAAACGGCTGGGCATCACCTGCGGAGGTTTGCTGCTGATCCTTACGCACACCGCGCACGCTGCGGTTTGTACCGCGCCTGGGGATGCGCATAGCTGTGCCGGTGAAACGGACCCGATTGCGGAGTGCGGGCGCCTGGTTACCGAAGATGCGCTTGACGCATCGGCGCGGTTGACGCTGTGCCAGGCGCTGGTAGACGCCGGCAACCTGGACGAAGCCACGGTGCTCGTAACGGGCGGCATGGACACCTGCGACCGGCAACGCGGGCTGTGCGCCGAATACCGGATTGTGCTCAGCAATCTGGAAGAAGCCAGGCAAAAGCAGAATCGCGAGGATCCGAACGCGGCGCGACGCAAGGCCGACGCACAACGTGCGTACTGTCTTGGACCCATCGCGAACGAGCGCGGTATTGCCGCGTGCGAACACCTGCTGGTTTCCAACGCGAAAGACCGCGCGGTTTACGTCGGATTGGCGGAGAAACTGTTGAAGATAGGACAGCCCGC
The DNA here is from genome assembly GCA_965216695.1 of Candidatus Azotimanducaceae bacterium. GTDB lineage: Bacteria > Pseudomonadota > Gammaproteobacteria > Pseudomonadales > Azotimanducaceae. The sequence continues at coordinate 4,454,195 of OZ244212.1, forward strand.
GCGCGCGGTGAGCTACCTGAAACGGGGCAAATCGGCGCTCGGTGCATCGGCCGATCTCGACGAGTTGACGCGCACCGCCGAGTCGCAACGGCAGGTATTGGTAAAGGAGTGCCTGACCGACCGCTCCATGACCGATTGCGACAACGCGCTGCTGGCGGGAGCTGCAGACGAGTATCGAATACAGCGTCAGCGCGGGCGTCTGTTTGCCGATTCCGGTCGGCTTTCGCAGGCTTTCAAGGCCTATCAATCCGCGCTGTCGTTGCGCCGGAACGACCGCGAAACCGCGCAGGCTGTTACAGCACTGGACCCAGCGCGATTCCGCGCGAATCGAACCGCGCTGCTGCGCACTCAGGCCCAAGCGTATCGCGTGCTGGGCCAACCCGACGACGAGACCCGGGTACTGGAGATGCTCGCGGCGGCGGGTGACAGCGGCGCGTCCGAGCGTCTGGCGGAGATCCGTGGTCCGGATAGCGTGCCGCCCGGACAGGCGGCCACCAGACCGCTAGACACCGTTGCAGACGCCGCGAACGGCAATAGCATAGACGGGCGAGATACCGTATCGAGCTACGTCGCTGATTCTGGGCCGAATTCCGCGGTGGAAACGCCGGCTACCGAAGCGGCCGCGCCGGTTGCCGTCGACACAGCATCAACGCAGGCGACCAATGGGGGTACGCAGGAGGCTGATGCACCCTCGGGCGGTTCGGCCACCAGATTCCGCAACGGTCTATTGGCTGGCGGGCGCAGTTACTGACAGCGGCGCACCGGCGCTCAGTCGTCAATCAGCTTCAGGGGGTCGAGTTCCTCTGCACCGGGGAAGAGATACGGGGCAAACGTCTCCGGGTCGGGAAGATCTGGCGCAATGATCAGTTGGCGCGCGGGCGCCGTGTGCAGCGTGTACCACAACGACGGCGCCTGCCAACGTGCGCCGAGTGTCGCCTGCAGCAGATCTGCGGCCGATTCGTTATCGAACGTTGCACCGTTAAGCCGGGCCGCGTACCAGTCGCCCTCCACACCACCCACCGCCGTCGCGGCAGGCCCACCCGAGAGCGTTAAACTGCGCAGCGCAATCTGCTGGGCGAACGCGTCCAGATCCAGATCGTCGTCGTCCAGCGTTGCCAGAAGCTGCTGTTCCATTTCGTTGAACCAGCCGGCGTTGGCGGCTGCAGCCGCGATAACGCCGTTGGTTTCCGGAAGAGATGCGGCAACCAGCAACGGAAAGTGACGGTTCACGCGATCCACACTCGGCATTACGGCACCGATCCATGCGTTCGAATCCAGCACCCCAGGAGAGATACAGAAGCGCCAGATTGGGCTCGTTAGATAGCTGTTCAGCCAGCCGTCACCCAGACCGGTACGGCGCGATTGGATGCATTGTTGCAGCCAGGCGTCGATCCCCTTGATCCAGGCCTGATCCAACCCGCGCTGCACGAAGTCGCCACGGCTCGGCGTTTTACCGAAGAACCCCGTCGTGGGTTCAGGCATTACAAGCTGGTCGGGCATCGAAACTTCGTCAGTTCCGGGAGACTGAACGGGTTGTATGCGCTGTGGGCCATCAGCACGAACTGGGCTTCGCGTCCGTCGACGGCAAAACGCACATGGTAGCGTTCGGAATCGCCAACCCGGGTGATGGACCGGGGATCAAGCATTCTGAACAGCGACCAGGGCCCCGACTCGCGCTGCGTTGTGCGCCCGGTCGGTCCGGCGGGCAGCATCTGGATCCGCGTTTCCGATACGTTGGTTTCGCTTGGCCAGCGAAACGCGGTGGGCCGCTTGGGGCCGAAGCTGTATTCCAGCGGCGGGTTGTCGTCCAGCACGAACGATACGGATTGCAGCGAGGTATCGATCTCATCGGGCGTCAGTTCGAAGCTGACGCTCAGTGACGGCGAGCCGCGAAAGAACGCATCCTGAATCGCCCGGGCGTTTTCGAACTGGCGCAGCGCGGCCGCCGAAATTCGGGGGCCGGTACCGTCGGTTGCACGCAGTCGCCACGGCTTGCGGGTGGTATCGACGTGCGGCGCCAGGTAGTTGTCGAAGAATTCGTCAATCAAGCCGCCGGGACCGAAAAACGTAGCGAAATCTTCCATCTGAATGTCGCGTTGTGCTGTTCGCACGATAGGGAAGCGGTTGGCGATGGCGTCGTCGCAGAACCGCTTTGCACCGCCGGCCCATTCGTTGTTTATGTACGAGGAAATGCCGCCGAAGGCCACGCCGCTGGCCTGGTCTGCGGCCGTGGCCAGCAGGTCCTGCAGCAGCTGGCCCTGCCGGTTGCCTTCGTTTTTCAGACGCTGCAGCGTTTGTTCGCCCGACTGCGCGACGTGGGGAGGAACACCCCCGCGGCTGGCTTGTGTGTCGACCAGGCTCATGAATTCGTACAACTGGCGCAGCAGGTCCAGAATCGGTTGCAGCGGGCTCGGCCCGTCGCCGTCCCCGCGTAGACGATGCAGGTAGTCGAAACGGCGTTCCAGTACGCTCAATCGCGCGCCGGCCGCAGACAACCGTTGGCCGACCCCGGTCCGGTTCACGATCGCCTGCATCTCCTCACCGCCCGCGGCTGCACCATTCAGAGCGTCAGCGACTCCGGCCGCGGGATCGAGGTTGGTTGCGTCGATCAACGCGTCGATCAACAGCGCGATTGGCGACGGCTCCGACGCCAATGCGCCGAGTATCGATGCAGCCTGTCGCGGCGTGCCGAACGGTGCCAGCGTCAGATCGCTGAGCAGACTTTCGTATACGTTTGCGTACTCGGTCATGTACCGGTCTTTTACGCGATCGGCCAGTGCGAGCGCCTGATCCGGCCCGGAAAACTGGGCATCGCGGCCGAGTACCCAACGTTCTTCGAGCATACGCGAAGCAATGCGCGCGCTTTCCGGCAGAAACACTTTGCGGAATGCTGCGGGTGTGTACATCGGCGGCAGCGGTTCCGATAACGGATCGCCGGACGTGCGCACGAAAACGATCGGGGCATTCGGCCCGGCCGCCGACGCAATGTCGAACCCACGTATGTCACCGGTGTCTGCAAGCATGAGGCGCCCGAAAATGCGTTCTTCGAGGGGCGTGCGGAGCAGTTGGTTGCGTGCGCGGTCTATCAGCGTCTGGTCGAGCGGCCTCGACAGCGGCGGCGGTTCGTCGCTATCTTCGAACAGCGCGCTCAGGTGCGCCCGGTAGTCGCGCAGGCTATCGCTGCGTCCGCGTGTGGTACCGGCAATCAGCGCCAGCCACGTGCTGATGGCCGTGCCATCGTAATGCTCGGGCGACTCGAGCATGAGGTAGCGCTTCAGTGTCTCATACTGAAAGTCTGCACTGTCCGGGTTGCGTATGTGATCTTCCAGCGTGTCCATTACGCGGGGTAGAAACTGTTCATTGAGCAGACGCCGATAGGCGATCTGGGCTGCGTCGTCGAGCTTCGTTCCCTGGTACAGGCCAAGGCGCATCGTTAGAGGAATGTCGGGTTCGTCGATATCGTCTGGTGCGGCAGCGTCCTGCCCGGCGGTCGTTTCGGGCGCTGATTCCGGGTCGGGGTCGGATTCGGCGTGTGCCGTGCCAGGATACTCAAGAGCGATGTCGCGCACCCTCGTGAGGGTCGGTGCAACGGCTTCGACGATTGGCGCGTTGCTGCTCAATGTGGCGACCGATGTTCGCAGGCCGTCCAGTGGATCAGACAACGCCTGCAACGCAGCGTCATTGCGGGCGAAGCTGATCGCCCAACCGGCGAGAAGCGCGAGCACAACGAGCCCGATGCCTGCGTAGGCCGCCGATTGTGTCCAGGCGCGACGCCGTTCGAGGCGTGGGTTGGTGCCCGCAAGTTCAGACTCACGGAATATGACGTTGCGTAGCAGGTTGGCAACAAAGAAGCTGCGGCCGCGTCCGTGGAACGATGGCAGCGGCTGTTGGCCGAATCCGAAATTGCGTGCCAGGGTACCTACCAGCCGATCGATCGGCGTGCCTTCCTGAGTGCCGCTCGTAAAATACACACCGCGAACGAACGGTACGTGTTCAAATCGACTGCCCTGAAAGATCTCGTTCAAAAACGTGCTCAGGATCGGCTTTACGTTTTTCACCTGAACGGGAAAATCGTGGATCAGGCTGCGCCGGGACGGGTCGCGTTCGTGCTGGATGCGTTCGAGCACGCGCTGATTGAGCCGTTCGATCAATAGATCGAATTCGCGGTCGAATTCGGCCACGGGGTTGTCGGCCGGAGCGTCCGTTGCCGGAAAGGTGAATCCCCAGACCTGTTTACGCTCTTCGGTCGACAGGTCGTCGAAGAACTCTATGAATCCGGCCAACAGATCGGATTTGGTGAACATCACGTAGATCGGGACCCGTACGCCGCAGCGTTCGTACAGTTCCTGCAGGCGTTTGCGGATCGCGCTCACGTGGTCGGTCCGTTGGCGCGGCGAAAGTGTCAGAATGTCACTGAGGCTCAGGCACAGGATCGCGCCGTTGATGGGTCGGCGCTTACGGTGCTTCTTCAGCAGATCCAAAAATCCGAACCACTCCTTCTGATCGGCGGCCGCGTCGCTGTCCTGCGTGACGTAGCGTCCGGCGGTGTCCAGCAGAATCGCTTCGTCGGTGAACCACCAGTCGCAGTTGCGCGTACCGCCAATACCCTCGACCGGACCCTGACCGTGCCTGTCTGCGAGCGGAAAGTGCAGGCCGGAATGCTGCAGCGCCGTCGTCTTGCCCGAACCGGGTGGACCGATGATCACGTACCACGGCAGCTCGTACAGGTTGAGCCGCTTGCCGCGCTTGCGCGTGGATTTCAGCGTGGCGATCGCCTCGTCAAAGCGGGCCCGGAGTTCATCGGTGCGTTCCGGTTCGGGAACCGCTTCGTCCTGCTGATCCGCGATCTGGGAAGCGATCGCGTCCGAGGTCTTCTGGCTGCGCATCTGGCGTACGAGGAGCACCACCAGCCAGACGATGATGACCCCCATGATCGTGATTGCGCGGGCTACCGGTGATTCCCACGGACGTGCGTCCGCGAACGCGAACAGCGGCCCCAAAAACCAGATGACGAGTGCGATTGCGAGCAGTCCGATACACGCGATGAACCACGGGCTCGTCAGTAGGCGCTTCATCGAGCGCCTATCGTGGGGAGAAGACGGATCTCGACGCGGCGGTTGTTTGCACGCTCGCCGGCGTTGTTCTGATCACAGGTGGCGCAGTACGGCTCCGAATCGGCGCGGGGTTCAGCAACGATACGCTCGGCAGGTAGTGACTGGCGCACCAGCAGATCCACCACGGCTTGAGCCCGGGCTTTAGACAGTTCCCAATTCGATGGGAATCGGATGCTGCGGATCGGGACGTTGTCGGTGTGTCCGGTAACGATGACGCGTCCGGGCAGTGTTTCGAGCACCCGCGCCGCCGTTTCGAGCGTCGCGCGTCCATCGGCTGCAATGGTCGTAGAGCCCTGGTTGAACAACCCGCGAAAAATCACGGTGTTGGCATCGCTGCCGGCCTCGGTATCTGCATTGGCGGCAATCTCAGCGGACATTTCGCTGACAAAGGAGCGCGCCGTGGGCGGCGGAGGCGGGGGTGCCGACAACGAGGGCAGGTCATTACCGATGGTCGCGATCCGGTGCGCCAGGGGATCGGACGCTACGCCCAGCAGGCGCAACAGAACAAAGAAGGTCACCACTGCTATCGCGCCGGCCACGGCAGCGACCACCCACCAGGGTACGTAACGCACCAGCCCTGGACGGGTGTCCGTGACGCCTTCCCAATGTGGCGAAAGTGCTCGCTCGGCCGGTGCGCGCTGGCGGGAGATCACGCTGTAGAGATCTGAGCGGATCGTCTCCAGCAGGTTCAGCCCGTCGCCCATACGACGGTATTTGCCCTGGAAGCCTAGTGACAGGCATACGTAGATCAATTCCAGAAGGTCGACGTACTGGCCTGGATCCTGTTTCAGCCGATCAAGAATCTCGAAAAGCTTCTCGCCGGCATAGACTTCGTTGTGAAACTCGGCGAGCAGCGTCCGCGCGCCCCAGTTGCTTTCGCTGCCCCAGGGCGTGTTGAGAATGGCTTCGTCCAGGAAGCCGCAGATTGTGTAGCGGGCCACCGACTGCACCTGCGGCGACGCACCGTCGGCGGCGAGGCGGGATTCGAAGGTGCGTACGTCCTGACACAGATGGCGGAACAGGTCGTCGGTGTCATCCAGACGGGTTGTCTGACGCAGTTGGGACGCAACGGCCAGCAGCGTGCTCGCGGCGGACAGCACCGGGTTGGCACCAGCTCCCTGAAGCTCAAGGGCGCCATAATCGGCGGCGGGGGCGGGCGCCTCTGGCGCAGGAACTCCGCGTCCGCCCGGACGCGGCTTTATAACGGTGCCTTCGCTCTGGCTGAATGGATCCTTGTCGGTCATCGTGGCGTCATTATCATCGTGGTTCTACGCGTGCGCAGATCAACCGCGAATAGCCCACAGTTCCAGACGCAGGCCGGCGAACTTTCGCCCGAGGTGGATCGCGAGTGCGCCGGTCTTGTTGAGTCCCTGCCAGAGTTCCGCTTTCGTATCCAGTTCGAAATATGTCGAACCGCTGTGATACGGAATTTGCTGCGGCGCGACGGACAGCGCGCGTATCGGAATGCCGGGTAGAAGTTTGTTCACAACCTCGGCAATCTCTTCCTGTGCCGCCAGTTTTACGAGTGCAGGAAACTGCTGCAGCACCTGATCCTGGGACATGTCGGCGGCCACGGCGAGTACGAATCGCGCGTGTTCCACCAGCGACTGATCGCCAATGCTGCCGGCGAAGAGGTTCAGGTTGGGGTATTCCTTTAGCGGTATCGGTACCGCGCGACGTTCTAGAATCACGCCGAGCGCAGCGCGGATGTCGGCGACCACGGGTTCGAACGTGGCGCGTAGATCGTCGTGGTCGTACGTTGCGTACTCACTTGCACGCTTGTTGTCGGCGACGAACGTCGCGAGTTCTCCGGCAATACGCAGCAGGGTCCGGTAGAGGGCCTCCGGGTGCGTTCCTGTAATCCCGGCCAGATGGGCGATGTCGGGAGTGAAGCGATTGATCGCCTGGAGCATCACGAAGTCGGCGGTTTGCGCGGTACCGATCTGCGCGGAGCTGACGCGGCCGGACAGTTCTTCCGCGCGGTGATTGAGCAGCCCGAGGATTTCCTTCAGAAAGCCCGCCAGCCGGTCGTTGGCCTGGGCGTGCAGTGTGGGAGGAATGTAATTGGCGTCCAGAACCACCTGGCGATTGCTCTGGCACTCCACAACCTGCGCAATCCCAAGCTTGGTGTAGCCGTCCAGGGGCTGGCTTTCAAAACGCAGCTCGGTGCGAATGGGCGCTACCTGAATCTGCGTGCTGCTGGCGGCGGCGTTGCTGGTATTGTCGCGCACGTCCAGATCGACCAGGCCGTGTTTGTGCAGCACGCCGGAGTCGGCCGCCGCAAAGTGTTCCTGTTGGCCGGCAGCGAGCGTGGGCAGGCAGAGGAACAGACGCTCGTTGCTGAGATCGGTTGGCACATCGATGGGGGTCGGCGCAACGTCTTCGCCCGGCATCACCACCGGTGTGCCGTCCGGAAATATGGCTTCGGCGCGGGCGAGTGCGACCTGACCGGAAGCGAGCCGGTCGCGGTCGAGCTCAAGCTGGGTAAACCCCCAGCCGAACCCGTGATGGGCCCCCAGTGCCGCATGTACCAGGTGCTCTAGATAGCGGCGCTCCTGCTGAAAGTGTTGCGGTCTCAGCAGCATTCCTTCGGACCAGACGACTTTGTTTTTGTTTGCCACTCAGTACTTCCGTCAGTCGAACGCCAGTGTCAGGCTGTTTTCGTGTAACGACACCTGCATCTTTCGGTTGCGAAATAGTAGCTTGTCTTTCAGCGTCTCGTCTCGGATTTCCGCGAGGTCGCGCCATCGGGCGGTATCGATATCCTCGAACGCTGCCAGTGCGCCGATGTAGCGTGCGTCGTCGGCAATCTCAAGCACTATCTTCTGTTCGGTGCCGGGTGCAATCTGCAGTTTGTCGACGCCAATGAGTTCCACACCCAGATGATCGCGTGCCTTTGCAGGTTGCGGGTACAGGTCGAATAGCGTCGCGTCGTTGAAGTTGGCGGCTGCCGCTAGTTGGAAAATCATCAGATCAACGCGTTGCGGTGTGCCGTCACTGCGCGGATTGAGGGCGTCCGATCCGGTGATGCTTACGGACAGGGGCTCCGGCTTGGGTGGTTTCGGACTACCGGCGCACCCTGCGAGCAGGAGCAGGGCCATTCCGGTGGCCAGGGCGCAGAAGGCGGTAGAGCGGTTGGAGATCATCATATGTTGTCCTGCCTCCTGGTGCTTAACACTTATACTTTTTACTTGGCTGCCATTCAGTCAGCCTTTCCGCGACAAACGGGTGACGGCTTCGTCGTAGGCGTCCGCAAACGCCTGCAGAAACGCGTCATTGTCCGCGAGGTTGTCCCTATAGTATGCCTTGTAGGCGTCCCAATACTTCGATTTTTCGAGCAGACCAAAGCCGATTCCTTTGCCGGCGGTCTCCTGGACGCGTTGTTCGAGCGTATCGGGCGCGAGGCGCTCCTTTACCGTATCGAACGCAGCGCGGAATGCGGACAGCATGGCAAGCTCGTGCGTTGCCAGATCGGCGACGGTGTCGGTAGCGGCGGACACCGGGTCCAGAAAACTACGGCGTGGATGCACAAACAGCAGGTCGAGGGCATCCAGCGCGTTGGTGGACGCTTTGATGGGGTTGTTGTTCTCGGCCGCTAGAATGGTGCGCACCAGGCGCATCTGATTCTTGACTTCTGCGCGCGCCCGATTCATATCGATCAAGCCGTCGAGCAGAATACGTAACACCTCGCCAATCGCCCGCTGCGCCTCGGGGGTGAGTGGTGTGTCCTGATCAAGACCAAGACCCGAGAGCAGATGGCCGAGCGTGCCCGATACCGGCGGAGCGGCCCCCGTCGACCCTTCCGAAGTGGAGAGGTTTTCGGGTGGGCCCGCAGCGGGTGGATCCGGCGGCAGTTGGTCGGGCCGGTGATCGGGCAATGACTGTGGCAGCGGGTCCGGGGGTTGCGAAACGTCCTGCTGCGGGGCCGGTACGTCCACGCCACTGGTGTCGCCGAGCATGGCCAACGGGTCTGCGTTGGCTGCGTTTGCCTCGGGTGCGCGCTCGCTCTTAGGAGCGGCTTCGGACTCACCGGTTGCACCCAGACCGCGCGCCCACGTCGGCACATCGTCCATCAACGGGTCAGCTGATGGTGGCGTTTCGGGCGCGACCGGCGCTTCGGGATCGGGTTCCGAACGTGGCGCAACGAACGCTTCTTCGAGGACGGACTCGGATGGATCGCGCGAGTCGGTGCCTTGTGAAGGCGGTGCCGGGTCTGGGGACGATTGCGGATTCAGCAGGGCATCCAACGGGTCCACCGGAGCGGCCGAGCTTGCCGGCAGCTCGACCCCGGGTGATGCCACGGGTGTCTCGTCGGCAGGCAGGTCCTTTAGCGCATTCGGCAGGTCGTTCAGAATGTCGTGTCCGCCGGTGTCGGCGCCGCTGGTGGCCAGGAGGTCGCCCACCGGGGTTTCGGTCTGTTGAATGTCGACGCGTAGCACGTAGGTGCCGATGCGCAATTCGTCGCCCGAGGACAGCGCACGGCTCGACTTGGTCGCCATCGGTTCGCCGTTGGCGACAATGCCGTTGGTGCTTCGGTCAATCAGCATGAAATCGGAGTCTCTGCGAACAATCTCGGCGTGATTGTTGGAGATAATGCGCTGAGGGTCTTCCAGAACGATGTCGTTGGCTGCCTGACGTCCAATGCGCAACTGCGATCCGTGCATCTCAAAGCTGCGGTGGGAGCCGTCGCCCGCTACGACATTTACGCGCAACCTCATGATTACCCCGGCCGGTGAGCCTCTCCGAGCACGATCCAGCGGTGATTCGGGGCGGAAATCATGGTGGAAATGGTAACCGATTTCACGTTGAATGTTGTCGTTGGGAAGCAGTTTTCAGAGGGCGCATGGCCACGGTTCTGGACCAGAAGTCGCGATCGATGGAGATCGGCACAGCCCTTGGTGACAACGTGTTGGCGTTCCGCGAGATGCACTACCGCGAACGTCTCGGTCAGCTCTTCGAACTCAACGTCACTGTGGTCACGGAACTGCTCGAGGTCGAGCCCAACGATTTACTCGGCACGAACGCATCCATCCGGATCAGCGGATTCTCCCGTGAGGGGAATCGGTTCTTCAACGGATACATCACGCAGGTACGTGACGCGGGTTTCGAAGGCCGCCTTCATGTGTACGAGCTCGAACTGCGTCCGTGGTTGTGGTTTCTGACCCAAACGTCCGACTGCCGAATCTTCCAGGAGAAGTCGGTGCCGACCATCATCACCGACATCTTCAAGGAGCATGGATATCAGTTCGACCAACGCCTCACCCGCACCTACCGCACCTGGGAATACTGCGTCCAGTATCGTGAGACAGATTTCAATTTTGTAAGTCGCCTGATGGAACAGGAGGGCATCTACTACTATTTCACGCACACCAACGGCGAACACCGCGTTGTGCTGGCAGATGACATGGCGTCGCATTCGCCCGCGCCGAAATACGAGAACGTGCGTTTCTGGCCCCCCGGTAACACGAGCGAACGTGAAGAAGATCACCTGTATGCGTGGCAGCGTAATTCAGCGTTTCAACCGGCGTCGGTGGTACTCAATGCGTTCGATTTCAAACAGCCACGCAAGAACCTGTTGTCGTCGGCTACTGCGTCGGCGCGCCACGAACGCGACAGCTTCGAAGTATTCGATTATGAAGACGAGTTCAAAGAAACGACGGACGGGCAGTTTTACGCCACCACACGCCTACAGGAGCGGCGCGTGGGTAACGACACCATCGTCGGCGAAGGCAATGCGGCGGGACTGTTTGCCGGTTGTACTTTCACTCTGTCAGATCATCCGCTACCCAGTCTGGACAAAAAGGAGTACCTCGTTACCGCCGCCGAGATCGAAGTGATTGGCGACGCGTATCAGAACGTCGGCTCCGCTGCCGCCGAAGAGTTCGTGTGTCGCCTGGAAACGATCTTTGGGGACTCCCAGGCCGATCCGTTCCGTCCTCCGCGGGTTACGCCGAAACCCGAGATTCGAGGGGTACAAACCGCGATTGTGACCGGAAAGGCCGGCGAAGAGATCTACACGGACGAGTATGGGCGGATCAAGGTGCTGTTCCCGTGGGATCGCTACGCCAAAGCGGACGAGACCAGTTCGTGCTGGATTCGGGTGGCCAGGACCATTGCCGGCAAGGGGTGGGGACAGGTTGCGACACCGCGCATCGGTCAGGAGGTGATCGTCGAATTCATCGACGGTGACCCGGATCGGCCCCTCGTAACCGGATCGGTATACAACGGCGACAACCCCGTCCCCTACGAACTGCCGAAGTTCTCGACGATTTCGGGTACGAAAACCAATTCGTCCAAAGGCGGCGACGGCTTCAACGAGTACCGCTTCGAAGACAAGAAGGGCGAGGAGCAGATCTTCGTGAATGCGGAGAAAAACTACGACCTGAGGATAGGGAACGACCGGTTCGAATCGGTGGGCAACGATCGTCACCTGACGGTGGAAAACGATAAAAACGAGCATGTGAAAGCGAACCGGATCGAGACGGTCGATGCAAATCACACGGAAGAAATCGGTAGCAATCTCGATTTGACGGTGAAGGGCAATGACGCCAAGAGCGTGGACGGTAAGTTGTCGCTGAAGGTGACCGGCGATGTTGGGCACAAGTTCGAGAGCAACCACTCGGAAGACGTGTCCGGCGATGCCTACTACCGTGCAGCAAATATCGTGATAGAAGCGGATACGAACATCACCGTGAAAGTCGGTAAGTCGTTCATCGCCATATCAGCGTCCGGAATCAAGATCGGCACGATGGGCGATGTGGTTATTGATGCGAAGAAAAACGTGACAGGCAATGCCGGCATGAATATGTCGTTGAGTGCCAAGATGCAGGGCAAGGTGGAAGGCAAGATGATGCAGGAAGTGTCCAGCTCCGGCGTCGTTAAGGTGCAGGGCATGATGGTGAAGATCAACTAATGAGATCGGTGTGACATGAATCCGAAAAGCGGCAAGAAGATCACGCCGGCGAAGCCTGCAAAGGTCAAAGAACCAGTGGCAGCGGATGAAGCCGATCCGGGCAAGGTCGCCAAGATCAAGGCCGAACAGGCTCAGACAAAGAAGGGTAAGTACGGATCTCAAACCGTTGACCCGGGCGAATCCGATGGCGCATCCAAGAAGCAGTCGTCTGGGGGACCTGCGCAAGCCGAGGAAGAACCCACGAGTTTCATCGAGGTGGAGATTGTGGACGAAGACGGACAACCTGTGTCCGGCGAAAACTTTGAACTCAAACTGCCCGATGGCAAGAAAGTCTCGGGTAGCACCGATGCCAAGGGTGCGGCACGGGTCGATAGCATTCCACCCGGAAATTGCGAACTGACCTTTCCGAACATGGATCAGTCGGTCTGGGAATCCGCATGATCGAGCGTGCGTCCTTCCGGTTCGAACCGGCGGGCGATTGCGAAGACATATCCTCCTGTTCGCTGCTGTATCCCAACCTGGGACCGGCTATGCCGGCTAATTTCGTCGTTACCGGGCACGCGCTGGATGTGATGCCGGACGTCGCTGCGTGGCTGGAAGACAAACTCGCTGAGATTGAAAGCACCTTTGACGACGTGTCGGTCGAGCACAGCAGTACCAACGTCCGTGGTTCGTGGCGCTATGCCATCATTAGTTATACGTGGGCTGCCGGCGAACAGCGTCTGGCGCAAAAGCAGATGCAGATATTCGTGGAAGGAGATCCGCCGAGGTCATACACCCTTTCCGGAACATCGCTCGCGGACGTCTTTGACGAGGCCGAACCGCTGTTCGATCAGATGGTCCGTTCGTTCGAACCGGCCTGAAGTGTCCAGCGACGCTTTGAGGGACTCTCCGCTCTCGGTTTTCTCTCAGTCGTCGTCCGCATCGTCCACGTCGTCGTCGGCCGAGCGCGCCGCGTATTCCCACCACGGGCGCGATGCCAGCAGGTCGACACCGTAATCGTCGAGCTGCGCTAGCCACAGCAGCGTATCTTCGTCCGGCTGCCATCCGAGCAGAATCGCGGCACGAAGCGCACGCGCGCGCACGAGGGTTGCCTCGGAGTCGGGATCCGGGTCAGCGGTCGTTTCGTTGATGGCTTCAACGAACTGAGTGCGGAGTGCCTTGAGCCGGTCGGCGTTTGCTCGATCCAGCGCGATCGAGAATCCGGCCCAGCGACCGAGTTCGGGCGTCGCTTCGTCGGCGGTCTCGAGATACAGGCTCACGAGGCTTGCGGCGCGTCCCGGCCAGGGCTCGGCATTTGTCTCGTTGCGCACCGCATTCGCACGAGCCAACGCGGCCATACGGACCGCGGCGAATTCTTCCAGCGCCGCCTGATGGTTCTCCAGGGCATCGATCACGGGCGTTTCCGAGCTCTCACGTACCGCCTCGAGGCGTTCGCTAACGCGGCTCGCTTCGCGTGCGGCGGCGGACTGCAACGACTCGCGCGCGCGATCCGTACCGAGTTCGAATGCGGCCTGCCAGAGCGGCTCTGTATCCTGCGTCCAATTAGCGCGCTGAACCACCGAGTCGTACTGTTCGTGTGCGCCAGTACGCTGGTCTTCGCTGCCAAGCCAGGCGATGGCGTCGATCAGGACGGCGATGCGCGCGATGTCGAGCTGTTCCTGCGCGAGTTCACCAGTCAATTGAGCTTCCGCGTAGTCCGCAACGGCCGGACGTAGCCCGAAGAACTTGGCCAGGCGCACGGTCAGTTGCAATTCGTCGAGTGCCAGTGCGTCGCGTTTCAGCGCGTCCGCGACGTATTCGGCAACGTCGTTCCGGTCGAGGTGCGCGGGTACTGGAGCAATCTCGTACTTGAGTTCGGTTTCCAGGAAATCGTCCAGAGTGTTTCGTGTGCTCGAATCCATCATGAGCCCCATGGCTAAGGAAAGAAGTAGCGTCACCAACTGTCGATCAACCCCGCATTGCGGTTTCGAATCATGTCCACCGGTACGTCCCGTACGCCACCGTCAAAGCGCAGCCGCCGATTGGCTGCAATCCGTTTAGGGCCGTTGACGACCCGCTCGTTGACTCCGACCGGCGATGCGGCGCTCATCATTTCGGTTGGTACATTGAGTGTATGGACGGCGTCCATCAGCACGTGGCCGATCTCGTGAGGAATCGTCGTGTGATGATCGTTGGCTGCGTTGATCGTGTTTGCGAACACGATCACGGTGTTGGCGATCGACGCGACCGGCCGTCGAGACGCGCGCGACGCGAAGTTGGGCGAAAACGCCTCGCCGAGCGTCGACGACGCGAAGTTGCGAACCACGAACAGATCTACACGGTCGTCGCCGGTGTCATAGTTTTTGATCAGCACGCGTTCCTGCGCGGTGCCTACATGGCCGTCGCTGCCGCCGAACTCGGACGTGATTGTCGGCGATGTCAGGCGTCCGATGGAAACCGGGTGGCGCGGATCGTCGGATGTGATCACCTGCAGCCGCACGCGCTGATTGTCCGGATCGCCAACCAGGATGTCGGCCGAGCCGATCGCCTGACCGATCAGAGGTGGATTCTCCTCGGTGGTAATGCGGGTACCCTTCGGCAATACCTTGGCGAGCTCCGCGGCCAACGCGGTGGCGGTCTGAATCGGCCGATCGCCGTTGGTGGTGGTGATCTCTGCCTGCACGTCGGTACCCGCGTCGATGCGTACGCGAACGCGAATCTTGCGGCCGCCTCGCGCGGTGCGGCCGCGCGCGTCGGCAATCGCGATCAGATTGGCCGGCAGTGTGATTTCGTCGAGCGATAGAATCTTTACGCTCAGATCCGCTTGCGCATACAGCTGCCGGATGTAGTTCAATACCTTTTGACGCGTCGCGACTTTGGTCGATACCGGGGTGCCGGCGGCATCTTTCAGAATGTGGACCGCAACCTTTACCCGTCGCGGGTCTTTGTGGATTGGAATACGGACGGTGGCATTGCATTTGGGCGTGCGTGTGCAGCGTCGGTGTTCGTACCGCGCTTCCACCATCTGGTCGAGTATCTCCACTTTGTCCGCAGCGCCGTCCTGCCCGTCCGCGATATCGGCGGCAATCAGCGATTGCGTCGGAATCGCGCCCTGATCGTCGGTGTCCACAACCAGGCGCAGGTACTCGGAACGGTAGCAGACGCTGCTGTTGACCAGATGGCAGTCGACGCTGAGTTCGCGTCCCGGGGCATTTGCGCCGGTGAATGGTTTGTGGCCGGAAACCGATCCGTCCTTTGCGTAGATCGGCTGCAGAACGCGCACGGTTGCTTTCACGGTACCGCCGCCGAGTGGGTCCTGAATTTCGAGTTTGAACGCATCTTCGTCTGCATGGCCGGCCGCATTGAATGCGTGACCTGATGGGAATGCGACGGAGCCGGTGCGCCCGGCGCGATCGGAGCGAAAGTTGGAAACGCCAACCTGGGTCAACGACGAGTCCTGCAGGTAGGGCAGGTTGGGTGAGCCGTGGACGATGCGAATCGACACCGGCGGTGCGTTCTTCTTTTTGAACGTATGTTTCTGGTCGGTGGCTACTGACGTCGGTTTTACGTCGAGATCGGGCACGGAGACTTCGTCGCCGTCCGCGAGAAAATCCGCTTTCAGAAACTTCTTACCCTTATTGGCCGCTTCATTGCGCAACGGTTCGCAGTCGAGAAAACCTTCCGCAATCGCTATTTCACAGAGTGTCTGACCTTTCTTGGCCTTTACAATCTTGGGCATTTATTCCGTCGCCAACAGTCCAGAAAAGTCGAAGGATGTAGTCTTCAGCATGGTACCCGTTGCAGCTCGATTGACAAACAGGTGGTGTAATCTCTGCACCGGCACGAGCGAGGGGTCGTTGTGACGGAGACGGGGCCAATCATTCGGCCGCGCCCGACGAGGTGGGTGCGGAGCCGACGGCAATGCGTGCGAGCCAGGTGTCATAGACCGTGGTTGCGCGCTCACTGACGCGTGTCGCCCAACGTGCGCCGTCGGCTTCCCAGACGCAGTGCATCGGCCGCGGCGGCGCTGTCAGCCAGCGCTTTACTGCGTCCACGGGATTGTCGTTACCGATTGCGCGGGTGCCACCCAGCCAGTTGTCCATCGGTGTTACGTCACCCGTCCACTCGAACGGCGTTGACAGCCACAGCTCTCCGTCAGCTGCGAGCAGGCGCGCGCTCTGGTCCAGAAACGCGGCCGGTTCCTGCACGGCGTCGAGCAGGTTGAATCCCAGGATCCGGTCGACGGTTGCGTCGGCAAAGGCGGGAGCGCAGGCATCGACGACCCAGAAGTCCACGTTGTCGATCTCGCCGAAGGGGGTCGGGCAGGTCAACGTGTCGTAGCGTAGTCCGCTGCGTTTGAGCGGAAATCGGGCAACACCGGTTTCGAGTACCCGCCGAGCGATTCGAAGCAGCGGAAAGTTCAGGTCGCAACCCAGCACCAATCCGTTCGTCTGTGCCGCCACCTCGAAGGTGCAGCGACCGGCGGCGCACCCGAATTCGAGCGTGTGTTCCGGTTGCGGAATGGTCGGCGGCGGCTGCGAGCCTTGCAGTCGCGCTAACAGCATGCGGGTATGCAAACTTGTGTCTAATTCCTGGTCGGCGTAGTCGCCATACGCATCCCAGCCGTAGCTGCTCGTGTACTGGCGCGCAAGGTCGAACGCAGACCCTTGCCCCAATGCCTCGCCTAACACGTCCAGTGATTCGGCGGCCAGATCCTCACGTTGCAGAATAAGGCTGCCGTAGGCGCTCAGATAGTCGCGCAGATTGACGAGCAGAATTGGGATGCCATCGATGATCGGATAGCGTGCTGCGCACTCGGGGTCAGGGCAACGGGCGCTGCCTTCTAGGATGTCGTGTTCGTCACCGCGTATTGGAGCCGCGAGCACGAGCGGCGAATGCCGGCCGTTTACCGCGCACCTGGGACAGACAGGCTCGAAGCTCTCCCAGTGCCGCGTTTTCAACCCTCAATCGCCAATCTCAGCCGCCTATCTCAACCGCCGATGATGACGGTTGGGCATCCCGGTCCAATTACCATGCCGGTGGGAGCCGGAATCGGCGCGACGCAGGATGGATGGCTCGTGGTATCAGTGACGCGCGCGGCGGGCAGCCCGCCGATCAAAACGGTAGCGGAACCCTTGACGATTATGCCCGGTCCAGCGGGTACGCAGCCCGGCAGCATGCACGGCTGGGTGATGTCCGTGACACGTGCGGCAGGCGATCCGCCGATCATCACGTTGGGTTGCCCCTTGACGATCGTGAGAGGCAGACCGGGGTGAGGTACCGGAGTTGGTGTCAACGCCGGGGGATGGATCGGCGCGTGGCAGTGCGGGGTCTGCTGAATGACTTTGTCGCCGATGCGTGCGGATGGACCTGGCATGGTATGGAGTTTAGACGGCCTGGGGACGCGGCGTCACGAATTCATTACGCATCGGGTTCGATCCACTTCAACACCGCTTCTTCGTCGGTCGAATAGACGTAGTACCCGCGCCAGTCGCCTGCGCTGATGATTACGGCGTCGACGGATTCGAATTTCGACCGGCCCCAACTGCTCATCGCCACTTCGTTGACGCCATAGTGCGCGACATAGTCGTCCCACGCCGGCTGGTCGGATTGCTCCAGCCTCTGCCCATTGTTCACGGCTTTGCTGAGGCGTCGGGTGAATTGGTGATAGTCCACCTCTTCGATTTTCGGTCGTGCCATCGCGTGCTCCAAGCCGGCAAATTGAATTGTCCATCGAATTCAAGAGGTTATCAACACGAGTATAGGTCAGGTCGAGACTATAGACGCTGCGCCGACGACGGGTATTCGTGTACGCTGGCGTGATGAGCGAGCATGAACACCTGTATTTGCGTGCGCGGGAGCTCGCGCAGTCGGGCGATGCGGATGCCGCAGAGCGCCTGTACCGCGACTACCTTGCCCTCGTTGACGACGACTTCCGGGCCCACCACAACCTGTCGCTGCTGCTTGCGGGCTCCGATGATGCCGAAGCGCTGCAGCACGCCCAGGCCGCGCATGCGCTGTCGCCGGAGCACCCATCCGTGCAATTCAATCTGGCGTACGTGCTACACAAGACGGGCGACTCGGCCGCCGCTCGTGAGCATTGGGAGGGGGTGCTCGCGACGCAGCCGGACGATCCGGACGTCCAGTTCAACTATGCGTGTACGTTGTACGCGGTGGGCGAACGCACGCAGGCGATTGACAGGCTCGACGCACTGCTTGCGAAACACCCCGAATACTACGAGGCGCACAGTAACCTCGCGTTGTGGCTGTGGAATGAAGGGTCCCCGCTCGAGTCCGTCCGCTTTGCAATGCAGGCGATCGAGTTACAGCCGAATGGGATCGACTACATGCAGCTGGCGCGTGCGTGCGATGCCCTCGGAGATTTCGAGCATGCGGTGGCGCACTACCTGAAAGCTTACGACCTGGATGCGAGTCAGCCGACGCCGCTGCTGCTGGCCGCCCAACGCCTCGCTGCCGAAGGCAATCTGGAACGGGCCGTCGCCGAACTTGAACGGCACACCGAACCGGATCCACAGGTACAAACCATGTTGACGTTGTATCAGCGAGGAGGACTCGACGAACTGCCCCCCGGCTACGTGGAAACGCTGTTCGACCGGTTTGCGGCATCATTCGACGACCAGCTGCAGCGCCTCGAATACCGAACCCCGTCACAACTGGCGGCGCAGTTTGAAACGTTCGTTGCGGCGCGCAACCTGGCGGTGAATATCGTGGTGGACGCGGGCTGCGGCACCGGGTTGCTCGGTGTCGAACTCGCACCGACCGGCCGCCGATTGGTGGGTGTGGATCTGTCCGAGAAGATGCTCGACCAGGCGAGACGCCGGGGTATCTACGACCGCCTCGTGCACTCGGAACTGACGGACTACCTCGA
This sequence comes from Candidatus Azotimanducaceae bacterium, assembly GCA_965216695.1. Classification (GTDB taxonomy): domain Bacteria; phylum Pseudomonadota; class Gammaproteobacteria; order Pseudomonadales; family Azotimanducaceae. The sequence continues at coordinate 4,473,093 of OZ244212.1, forward strand.
CGACATTATCTGCGATGCGATCGTCGCGGCCGACGTCTTCAATTACTTCGGTGATCTTCGGCCGGTGTTCGACGTATCGGCCGGGGCGGTCGGCGAAGGTGGCGTGCTGGCATTCACGATCGAGCGCGGCGATCCCGGACAGGCGGTTACCTCCGAGTTAACCGGACGTTTCCGGCACGATCCGGTACATGTGGAAGCGCTTCTTGGAGAAACCGGTTTCTCCGACATAGAGCGGCACGATCTGGTTCTACGGAACGAAGGCAGCGACACCGTACACGGTGTCGCGTTTATTGCCCGCCGGAAACTCTGAGCGTTTTAAGGAACGGTCAGGGCTTCGTTAGCTGCCGAATTCGTACGTGAACTCGTCCTCCTTCGCAGATACGTGAATGGATGTAACCTCCACCCCGTCCATCATGCGGGTTAGAAACTCGCGTGAAATCATCGGTAGCAGCGTGTTTGTCAGAATTGCGTCGATCATCCGGCCGCCGCTCTCCAACTCGGTGCAGCGGCTGGCAACCAGATCCACAACCGAATCGTCATAGGTAAACGGAACGTTGTGGTGCGCTTCCACGCGTTTCTTGATCCGGCCGAGCTGCAGCGTCGTGATGGCTTGGATCATGTCGTCGTTCAACGGGTAGTACGGAATGACAACCAGGCGGCCGAGTAAGGCTGCGGGAAATTCCTTCAACAAGGGTTCGCGCAACGCTTTGGCGATGCTCTCCGGATCCGGCATGAGCTCAGGATCCGCGCACATGTTCATGATCAGGTCTGTACCCGCGTTGGTCGTCAGCAGAATGAGTGTGTTCTTGAAATCGATCATGCGGCCTTCGCCGTCTTCCATCACGCCTTTGTCGAACACCTGAAAGAAGATCTCGTGCACGTCGGGGTGAGCCTTCTCGACTTCGTCGAGCAATACCACACTGTAGGGTTTGCGGCGCACGGCCTCGGTGAGAATGCCGCCTTCGCCATAGCCCACGTAACCGGGCGGCGCACCTTTCAATGTCGAAACCGTGTGTGCCTCCTGGAACTCACTCATGTTGATGGTGATGATGTTCTGTTCGCCGCCGTAGAGGGCTTCCGCGAGCGCGAGTGCCGTTTCGGTTTTACCGACTCCGGACGTGCCGGCGAGCATGAACACGCCTATGGGTTTGTTTGGGTTGTCGAGACCCGCGCGCGACGTGTGGATGCGTTTTGCAATCATCTCGAGCGCGTGGTCCTGTCCGATGATGCGCTGGCCGACGAGGGCCGGCAGGTTCAGCACAGTCTCGATTTCGTTCTTGACCATGCGGCCGACGGGAATGCCGGTCCAGTCGGCGACCACGGATGCGACAGCCTGTGCATCGACGCTGGGTAGAATCAATGGTGACTCGCCCTGCAGGTCGTCGAGCTCCTGCTGCAGGCCGCGGAGTTCGCCGAGCAGCGCGTCGCGGTCCACCGGCGAGGCAGGCGGCTCGGCGGGCGGCGCGGCGGTTGATTCCGGGTCCGTCGTAGCGTCGTCGTCCGGTGCGGATTCAATCGGCTGCCCGGCGTCGCGCAGCTGTTTGCGAATCTCGAGGATGCGCTGTACCAAGCCCTGTTCGGTGTTCCACTGGGACTCGAGCGTCTCCAGCCGGGATTCGGCGTCTTCCAGTGCGGCGGCTACGTCGCTGCGACGATTGGCCACATCGATGCCAACCGCGGCTTCACGTTCGATGATTTCCGATTCGGTCGTCAGCGCTTCGATCTGTCTGCGACAGTCCTCTACCTGAGCAGGCACCGCATGCTGGCTGATCGCGACGCGCGCGCACGCGGTGTCGAGCAGCGAAACCGACTTGTCAGGGAGCTGACGTGCGGGAATATAGCGGCTCGACAGAACCACCGAGGCCTCGATGGCTTCGTCCAGCACCTGAACCTGGTGGTGGTTCTCCATCGTCGACGCCATGCCGCGCATCATCAGAATCGCTTTGTCGTTATCCGGTTCTCCAACCTGTACAACCTGAAAACGCCGCGTGAGTGCCGGGTCTTTTTCTATGTGTTTCTTGTATTCCGCCCAGGTGGTGGCGGCAATCGTCCGCAGCGTGCCGCGAGCGAGCGCGGGCTTCAGCAGATTGGCCGCGTCGCCGGTACCGGCAGCACCGCCCGCGCCAATGAGCGTATGGGCTTCGTCAATGAACAGAATGATCGGCTTCTCCGAGCTCTGCACTTCTTCGATCACCTGCTTCAGGCGATTCTCGAATTCGCCCTTCATGCTTGCACCCGCCTGCAGGCGCGCCACGTCGAGCTCGCGCAGCGACACGTTGCGCAGTGACGGCGGCACATCGCCCTTGGCGATGCGTTGCGCAAAGCCCTCCACCACCGCGGTCTTTCCGACGCCCGCTTCACCGGTGAGGATTGGGTTGTTCTGGCGGCGGCGCATCAGAATATCGACAATCTGGCGAATCTCCTCATCGCGGCCGACGATTGGATCCATCTCGCCGCCCCGGGCGCGCTCGGTCCAGTCCACGGTGAACTGGTCCAGCGCTTCCTGTTTCCCCAACGCCGCGGACGCCATGGCGCCACTCGACTCGCCGGGTTGTGCGCCGCCGGTCAGGCTCGACCCATCGACTGGCGCCTGGTCGGACTCCGGGGATCCGCTGACGATGTCTGCGAATTCGTCGATCAGCGATTCGAGTTTTACCTTGCCGAATTCCCGGGAGATGTTGGTCAGCACGTTCTCCAGGCCCCGGGTCTGAAGGAGCCCGACAATGAGGTGACCGGTGCGCACCTGCGGTTCGCCGAACATCAACGTCGCGGAAACCCAACCGCGTTCAACCGCTTCTTCGATGTGGGGCGAAAAATTCGAGATCGACGTTGCGCCCCGCGGCAGCGAATCCAACGACTCCGTTATGTCTCGTGCCAACGCGGCGGGTTCGAGTTCGAAATGATTGACGATCCGATGCAGATCTGAATCCTGATTCTGCAGCAGCTGGTGCAGCCAGTGCGCAAACTCTACATACGGATTGCCGCGTAGTTTGCAGAAGGTCGTTGCGTTGTCTATGCCCTTGTACGCCAGCGTATTGAGCTTGCCGAACAGGGCGCTTCTGCTGATTCCTGCCATGATTGTCCTCCCGGGTGTGTCAGGCTTCGAAAACCGTCAGGCGGCCTTTTCGTGAGCCAGGGAAAGTTTTGGGTGAAGCACCACATCGTCTGCGGCGGCGTCATCTGAACGGTCGCCGATCCAGCTCGACCAGCCGAGCTTACCGGCCTGGCCGAGTCGCACCGGCGTCACATCGTCGGCCTTGAGCAGCAGTTGGTATTCCCAGTCGAGTTCGTCGCCCAAGTAGAAACGCACGCACGCAACCAGGCGCGCACAGGCGTCGCTGTCGGGCAGATAGCGTTCGAAGTCAGTACGAGTTAGCGGGCCGATCACGATCCGAACCCGGGCGGCCCCGTCCCACACCCGCGTGCCTGCGGTTGCGTCGACGCCCAGGCTGCAGAACTGCGATCCGGCTCGGCTGTACTCGGTGCCTGGAATCTCGAGCCAGCTGCCTACAAACTGTTCGATGTGGACGTTGTGCGTCAGATAGGCCGACAGAATCCGTTCCAGCGTCTCTGCATCCCGCCGCTGGTGGATAAAGGCCGATGCCAGCCTGAGTTTTGCGGTGTCGGGAAAGTGATCCAACTGATCGAAATCCGGCGTGCCGATACCCAGCAGCGAACCGACGTAGCGTTCGTGCCGCAGTTTCCGCTCGCCGCGTGCAATGGCCTGTGGCTGTGCGTCAGCCCAGGCGCGGTAGAACAGCGTCAGCAACCGGTGATGGAAAATGTTAAGAAACCCGGTTAATGACGGGTCGCGCGCATCGCGCAGGCGATGGTACGCGTACTCCGTGATGTGCAGAGGCATTGGGCCGTTCGGCCCGAAGAGGCCCAGAAAGTGCGTCTCGAGCCGGATGCGATTGGCGTCGTGGCGGGCTGCGCGCACATCGGAGGACACGAATGCCAGGTTGGGGCTGTGCTCGATGCGGTGGGCTTCGTCAGACGGGCGGGGTGCATAGCCGATCGGCGGCGCGTCCGGCAGCGCGCGTTCAATGGCCGCGAGTGCCGAGAAAAAGTCGAAGCGCGTCGGATCGTCGAGGAGGTTGTCGAGGTCGGTGCTCACAGCGTATCCCGTAAGCCCACGCGATTCGGCCACACGATCAGATCGCCGCGCCGGGTTGAACGGATGCGCGTCCGCGTGAATGTGTTCAGCGTAACGTAGCGGGCGAAGAAACGGTCGAGTACCGCGCCCAGCATGAACGCGCCGGTGCCCTGGAATGCGGATTCGTCCATTGTAACCACCACCTCCAGGCCGCGGCCGAAGCAGATAGGGCCGGGCGAGGGCAAACGGTGGGTAACCGGCTTGCTTTCGATGCGGACTACGCCATCGATCATCTCGCGGATGGACGAATCGTTGGTATCGGCCAGCAGTCGCAGAAGATTGCGCAATGCGGACGGATCACCGTCCTCGCCAACCAGGGATAAATAGTTTACCGACAATGCATTGACCAGACGCCACAGTCCGTCACCGTGTGCGCGCGCAGACCGCGGTGGGGTTGGTCGTCCGAGGCACCGAACGGCTTGAACCGGCGCGCCCGATTGCAGGTCGAAATCGGTGTTTCCTTGCCCAACGTTGATACCGAGGGGCAGGTCGCGGTTGGTGCACCGCGCCGTGATCTCCAGTTGTCGCGCGCCCGACACCGGGCCGCGATTGCGGTTCACGAGCGACAGAAACGTCTCTGTGCCCAGATAGTTGCTGCGCGCGCCGCGTGTCCGCTGGCGGGTCGAAAACAGTCGGTTCTCGCGTTTGGCAACATAATAGGTGCGATCGTCAGCGCGGTCGGTTTCCGTCGTTTCGTAGAGCGGCCGCAGCGCCACCGATTGTTCGAGCGAGTCGATGAACGCCTTCACCTCGGTCAGGCCGAACACCTCGTAATCCATCGGCCGGGTGCGATCGGGCAGCACGTGCAGGTCGACTCGCTCGCCGCCAATTTTTATCCGATCTGCGCGCTTCTCGAACAGGTTGATTGCGGGTGTGCAGAAGAGGCGAAAGTTGTCACCGGAAATCACGTCCACGAGGTCCCCGTCCGCGGCGTCCAGCGTGATGATTACGTCCAGTTCGCTGGCCTCGACCTGTTGCAGCGCGGTCGCAAGCCCCGTTAGACGAACGAAATTGAACCGCTCCGGAAGTGCAAAATATTCGGCAAGCAAACGGTGCGCGGCGAGAGACAGACCAGCACTCGGCAACAGGCTTTCGCCTTCCTCGAAACCCACCTGTTGGAGCGTGCGTGGCTGCAGGCGGGTGAGCTGTTTCGGGCGAGCGCCCGTGGTGCACACCGCAACACCGGTTGCGTGCGCGAAAATTTGTTCGTAGAGCTTGCCGGGCTGGGAGCCCGCGCCGTAGAGGTAAAACGTAAGCTCGTCGAGCGACAATTCATCGAACCGCATGCCGCCCGTGGTGTGCAGTCGCAGTCGGATGCCTGCTTTGTCGCGCTGCTCGGGCCGAGCGCCGAGCGTATCCAGGCCGCCTGCGGAACCGACATACGCGGCGCTCTCGACCTCGACCGGATATAGGGTGACGTTGTGCGCGGTGCGGAATTCGCAGCGGGTCTGATCACCCTTGCCCAGCAGGCTGAACATGGACGTGCCCCGCGGAATCTCGAATCCTTCGGGAATCACGTTGTCGTTCGCGTCGGGCTGCATCTCGACAATGGTCATCGACGGCAGTTGAGCGCTGTACGTAGGCATCACCACATCCAGCAGCTGGCGCGTGAATTCTGGAAACTCCGCGTCCATCTTGTGCCGTACCCGCGCTGTCAGGAACGCAAAGCCCTCCATCAGGCGTTCCACGTACGGGTCTTCCACCTCAATGCCCTGCATGCCGAGTCGACTGGCAATCTTGGGATAAGCGGTTGCGAATTCGCCGCCCAGCTCGCGCAGGAAGCGTAGCTCGTCGTCGTACAGCCGGGTGAACTGCTCTTCCACGTCAGCCGCCGAAATCTACGATGGACACCTGGCCGGACTCCAGGTCCATCTCCGTGCGCAATACGAAATGCAGCGGTTGCGGTTGGCCCCACGCCTGGGCCTCAATCTGAAACACGATTGCGTTTCGGGACATCTCTTCGTCGTTGCGGCTGGCCTGCACGCGTAGCGTCTGCCTCAGAATGCGCGGCTCGAAGTCCCAGATCGCCTGTGTGATTGCCCGCTCCAGCCGTTGGACGTCGATATTCGAAAGGAGCGAACCGGAAATCTCCGGTACGCCGAAATTAATGACCGAGCGTCGTACGTGTTCGTAGTCGGACAAATCGCGGCTACTTTCATAGTTGCCGGTGTTCAACAGCCACTCGAGGTCTCGGATGATGGCTTTGCGCAGTGCGGCTGGGCTCAGCACGCGTTCGTCGTTCGACTCCGTGCGCTCGTTGGGACGTTTGTCCGTCAGGCGATCCAGCAACGACGGTTGCAGACGCTCCGGGCTCACGGAGTCTGCCACGGATCAGCCTTCTTCAAGTGTGTCGAGGACGATCTCCCGACAATCCATCAACGCGTAGTCGTTTTCACTCGTGGCGAGTGTGCGTTGGCCGAATCCCTGGAAAACGCCTTCGGCGGGTTCGTTCCAGTGCGTTGCGCGGGACAGGGCCAGGGGTGCATCCTGAGCGTGTGAGCCCTCGTAACGGGTCGGGATGAGCCCGACCGTCTCACCGCCGTTGGCCCAGGTGAAATACGCCGGCGTCCAGATAGCGTCGCGCAGATCCGTGGGGTCTTCGATTACGATTCGATGGATGCGGTGAAAGGGGATCCAGTAGTAGCGGCCGTTGACGATCGCTTCCAGCAGCGGCCCCATACGGCTGTCCGCGTCTGCGATCCATTCGAACGCTTCGCCATTCAGTGTCCCGGATGTTGCAGGGGCCGCCTCGAGGCTCGCTTCGTGCAGCGTTGCAAACGCGTCGATATTGCCCTTTGCAAAGAGCTCGAGTGCGTTCAGCGATTGGGCGATCCAGGGTTCCGGCTCCCCGAAGATCAACGGCGAACGTTCACCTGCGAATACGTCCGAGCGCAGCGCTTCACAAAGCAGCGCGTCGCCGTATGTGTGCTTCATCGGCAGCGCGGCCGCGTCCATCTCCGTTGCAACCTTCAGCTGCGTGGCCGCGCGTTGCCAGTTCCCCTGCACACTCAGAAGCTGGAATAGAAACACGCGCAGCGCAGGGTCGGCGGGGTCCTTACGGACCCCGTCCTGGAGCGATTGGAGCGCACCGTCGATATCGCCGGCGCGCAGCCGGTCTTCTGCGTCCACGTGGATTCAGCCGTCGCCGTTAAACGGCGACGCCTTTCTTCAGATCCCAGCCTGAGGTTGTGGTTGCTTTCACCGTGGAACCGTCGAATTGATTGTATTCGAAGTCGATTTTGATGTAGTTCATCGAAAACGATTCCGCAGGTCGGTCGCCGCCCGACGACATGCTGTAGCTCGAAACGATCGCGTCGTGCATCGTAATCTTCAGATAGCACTGGGGTTTGTTGTCGTGAATATTCACAAAGCTTACTACCGCTTTGCCGAGGCTTTTTCCGCCGGCCGCCTGTAGCGCAATCGCCGTCGACGCCACGTTGGTATCCATCGTCGCGGTGCCTTCGGACCACGACGGCGTACTGGTTTCCCGGTCCGTCGATGCGCCGGCGCTGGAAATTGCACGGCCTACGCCAAGTTGAAAGCTGCTGAGCTGAATCTCGTTCGTGTAGCCGTCAACGTCGGCGTTGCCTTTGATCTCCGTGTCAAACTTCAAAAAAATCATCTTCTATCGCTCCTGATTGTTGTGCTGGGTTATTCCTTGGCTGATGGTAACTTCGATACGAGGCTTAACGCTACCGTTAGTCCTTCCAGTTGGTAATGCGGGCGTAGCGAGAACTTGGCCGAGTAGTACCCCGGGTTGCCTTCTACATCCGCTACGGTCACTTCTGCGCCTGCGAGCGGTCTGCGTGCCTTGTCGGCGTCGGATGCGACGGACGGATTCTGCTCCACGTACTGGACGATCCAGTTGTTCAGCCAGGTTTCCATGTCAGCCCGCTCTTTGAACGAGCCGACTTTGTCGCGCACGATGCACTTCAGATAGTGCGCGAACCGGCACATGGCGAACATGTAGGGCAGACGCGCCGACAATTCGGCGTTTGCTGTGGCATCCGGATCTTCGTACTGCGTCGGTTTGTGTGCCGACTGAGCTCCGATGAATGCAGCCATGTCGCTGTTCTTGCGATGAATCAGCGGCATGAAGCCGTTCTTCGCGAGTTCCGCTTCACGACGGTCGCCGATCGCGATCTCAGTAGGACATTGCATGTCCACACCGCCATCGTCGGTCGGGAACGTATGGGTCGGTAAATTTTCCACCAGCCCACCGGACTCGACGCCGCGAATCTGCGTGCACCAGCCGAAGGCCTTGAACGCCTGATTGATGTTCACCGCCATCGCATAGGCGGAGTTGGCCCAGGTGTACTTCGCGGCATCGGTGCCGGAGGTGTCTTCCTCGAAATCGAATTCTTCGACCGGATCGGTCTTCGCACCGTAGGGCAGGCGCGCGAGGAACCGGGGCATGGCAAGGCCAACGTACTTGGAGTCTTCGGAATCTCGGAACGAGTTCCACGCCGCGTACTCGGGTGTTGAGAAGATCTTGGTCAGATCCCGTGGGTTGGCCAGCTCCTGATACGAATCCATCTGCATTACGTTGGGCGACGCGGCGGCAATGAACGGCGCGTGCGCGGCGGCGGCGGTTTTGGCGAGCTCGCCCAACAGTTCTACGTCCTGCGGTCCGTGGTCGAAGTAGTAGTCGCCCACTATGCAGCCGTACGGTTCGCCGCCCAGCTGGTCGTATTCCTCACCATAGAACTTCTTGAAGATTGGGCTCTGGTCCCACGCCGTGCCCTTGTAGCGCTTCAGCGTCTTGCCCAGTTCCTGCTTACCGATGTTGAAGACGCGAATCTTCAGCATCTCGTCCGTTTCGGTGTTGTTCACCAGGTGGTGCAGGCCGCGCCATGCGCTTTCCAGTTTCTGGAAGGCTTCGTTGTGGATAATCAGGTTGATCTGCTCGGTCAACTTCTGATCGATCTCCGCGATCATCGCGTTGATGGTTTCTACGACGTCGTCGGAGATAACTGTGGTTTCGCGCAGCGCGAATTCCGCCAGCGTGCCTACGGCCGTTTCCACGGCGTCCTTGGCGGCATCGGATTTCGGTTTGAATTCCGATTGCAGCAACTGCTCGAAATCATTGGCTTCGAGGGCTTGTGCGCCGCCTTCCGCTTGCTGTTCGGTATCCGCCATGATCAGGCCTCCTCTTCTGCTTCGTCATCGGGCTTCGGCGCCGATGCGAGCGACTTCATCAATTCAGGATCGTTCAGGAGTTTGCCGATAAGTTCCTCGGCGCCCACCTTTCCGTCCATGTAGGTCACCAGGTTTGCGAGTTCCTGGCGCGCTTCGAGCAGTTTGTTCAACGCGCCCACTTTCTTCGCTACGGCCGCAGGCGAAAAATCGTCCATGCTTTCGAACGTTATCTCCACTGGCAGGTTGCCCTCGCCGGTGAGTGTGTTGGGCACCGAAAACTGCACTTTGGGTTTCATCGACTTCAATCGCGAGTCGAAATTGTCGACGTCGATATCGAGGGCTTTTCGGTCGGCTACCGGGGGCAGGTCCCCGGATGATGCGCCCGACAGATCCGAGAACACGCCCATCACGAACGGCAACTGGATCTTCTTTTCCGCGCCGTACACCTCCAGGTCATATTCGATCTGTACGCGTGGCGCCCGGTTGCGGCCTATGAATTTCTGGCTGCTTGTTTTAGCCATAACGGTCTCCTGTCAGCTGTGTTCGCTGTGCACACGATAGCGTGTTGCGAGTGCGTCATTCACTGTATTCGTCGCTCCCGCCGAGGATCTGCCGAACCTGGGTAATCGCATCCGGGTTCAGATCTTCGAGCACTTGTATGAAGTTTTTGGATATCAGTCCGGTAGTACGGCGGATCAGCAGCGGCACAGGACTGGATGGCTCGTGCCGTTCGAAGTACTTGGCAACACGTTCGAGCATGCGAATCGCATCCTCCCTGCTCGTGATCTCGCCGGTGATTGCCGTGGGTCCGCCCGCGGTTCCCTGACCTCCCTCGGACCCTTCGCCGCCGTCGGCGTCGCCTGCAGCCGCGGGATCCTCAATATCGGCGTAGTCTACAAAGACCTTGCCAACCTTGTATAGAAGGTCCGACAGTCCTTTTAAGTCGGGCGAGTAGGCCGCACCGACCTCGTCGTCGAATCTGGCCTCGATCTGGCTGACAAACTCGCGGGCTGCGAGGATCGCGTTGTACACACCGCGATTGGTTTCGACGCCCACGCTTTCGAAAGCGCCGCTTATGGCTGCCATGGTCGGCGCCGCCGCATCCGTTTCCTCGGCACCTTCTGCCGGCTCAGCATCGCTGGCGGTGGGCTCCAGTTCGCCTGTTGCGATTTCCACATCGCGGTAGCTGAAAACACCAACGACGGGCGAACGCACGATCGGTGCGCGCCGCAGTGCATTCAGCACGGTGGCTACGTCGGCAAGGGAGACGACGGTGTTGGTCCTTGTAGGAGGCAACCCGTCTTCCAGAGGCTCAAGTTCCGGATGCAGCGGTTCCCATAACGACTCGACTAGATTGAGAATCCATCGGGCGCCGAGCGCCAGACCGGCAAAGGAATGTTCGGCAAGGAGGGCGCGGGTGACCCACACGGCCAGGCGCAGGTCTCGGGTGCGCTCGGCTACCGGTGCAAACGCCTGGAGGAGGTCGCGCCACTCCTGTTGGTCGACGTGGCGTTCCAGCGTCTGGAACTCGGGGTCGTATTCGAGATTGTCTCCGGTGGGTGCGTCATCGCTGATCGGCGCCGCGAGGCCGTCGAAATCGATGCCGAGTTCTGTCTGTAGTTCGTCCAGTATGGTGGTGTCTGTGGCCAATCGAGTGATGCCCCCGTTGAGAGGTGGTGCCGCTCCTCTCAGTGCTTGTTGTTGCTTTTGTTGTAGCTCGTTATAGGTCTTTTATTGGTCTTCGTAGCTGGTTACGGCTCGTTATAGCTCTAGGTTTGTTCGTCCGGGCCGGATGCTGGCTGTTTGCGCGGTTATTGTCTGCGGATGTCGCGTTTCTTCTCTAACGCAATCTACCCCTTAGTTCGCGCAGTAGCAACGTACTTTGCAGAGCACATACGCCTGCCCGTCTGTTCCACAGCCGCCTGCTCCGCAGGTAGTATGCGTCGGGTGGTAAAAACGGGTTTTGGTCGATGATCGATCTGACGGGCAAGATCTTTGTGGTCACGGGCGGCAACGGCGGCATCGGACTCGGAATGGCGGAAGGCATTGCGATGGCCGGTGGACAGCTAGCGATCTGGGGACGAAACCGGGACAAAAACGCCGACGCGGTTTCCCGCATCGAAGCGCTCGGCGGAGCCGCGCGAGCATACGTCTGCGACGTGTCTGATGAACAGAGCGTGTGTGACACGATGGCCGCAACCGTTCGTGATCTGGGACGCCTGGATGGTCTGTTTGCAAACGCCGGTCGTGGTGGCGTAGGCAAGAAATTCGAAGATCTGTCGTTGGCCGATTGGCGCGCGGTAATGGACGTGAACCTGGATGGCGTGTTTTTGACGCTACGGGAAGCTGCACGAGTATTGATCGAGCAGGGCGAGGGCGGCAGCCTGGTGGCAGTATCGTCCACGTCCGCGATCCACGGCGCTGCGGGTAACGAAGCGTACGGAACTGCGAAGACGGCCCTCAACGGGCTGGTTCGCGCGCTCGCCGTTGGGCTTGCGCGCTATCAGATCCGTGTCAACTCCCTGTTGCCGGGCTGGACGGTCACCGAACTGGCGTCCGGCGGCTACAACGACGACCGATTCCGAGAGGTTACGACCCGGCGCACCCCGGTAAGGCGCTGGGCGCAGCCGGAGGAATTTCGTGCCGTGGGTGCATTTCTCGCGGACCCATCACAAACGTTCCATACAGGTCAGGAAGTGTGCGTTGATGGCGGATACACCGTTTTCTAGTCGCGCTCTTACTCACGCTCGCAGAAGTGCGGCCGGGGCGTGACGGTTAAAAACGCAGAGACTGGTGCGGTCTCGGCGCGACGCTGGTCGCGTCGACGCGCGCTGGTTGCACTGTCGGCGCTGCCCACGACGGCGCGAATCCCGTTCCTGCGGTTTGCGCCAGCGGGCTGGCTCCCGATTGCGCCGCTGCTCGCGAGCACTGCGCCGTTGCCGGACAAACCCGGATTGCGGGTATTGAACGATCGGCCGTTGAATGTGGAAACGCCCGCGCACCTGTTGGACGACGACGTTACGCCGGCTGACCGCCTGTTCGTTCGCAATAACGGCGTCCCGCCGCCGCAGGCCGATCGCGCGGCTTGGCGGCTGCGGGTGGACGGCGAGGCCTGCGTCGCACCGGCAACGTTTTCGATTGCTGAACTCCAAGCGCGGTTCGAGACGGTTGCGCTCCGCCTCGTACTCGAATGCGCGGGTAATGGCCGTGCCGAGTTTCGTCCCCGCGTACCGGGCAACCAATGGACAACCGGTGCCGTGGGATGCCCCGAGTGGCGCGGCGTTCGGTTGCGCGATCTGTTGACGGCGTGCGGTGTGGCGGACGACGCGGTGTATGTCGCGTACGAAGGCGCGGATACGCACCTTTCCGGTGACCCCGGTAAGCGACCCATTTCGCGTGGGGTCCCGTTGCACAAAGCCATGGAGGCGGAGTCGCTGGTGGCGTTTGCAATGAACGGCGCACCAATACCCGCGATTCACGGCGCGCCGCTGCGTCTGGTCGTTGGCGGGTGGCCTGGCTCGGTCTGCGGCAAATGGCTCACCCGGCTGATGATTCGTGATCGCGTCCACGACGGCGCGAAGATGCTTGGTGCGTCGTACCGCATACCCGTCACGCCAGTCGCGCCGGGCGCTACCGTCGCGGATGGTGACATGCAGATCATCGAATCCATGCCGGTCAAGTCCTTGATTACCGCGCCGCAGTCGGGCGGGCGTATCGCTCGGGCCAAATCCTTCGAGGTACGGGGTCATGCGTGGGCGGGCGACCGCGCCGTGCGATCCGTTGCGGTGAGCGTGGACTTCGGTGCAACCTGGCAACAGGCTCAGCTGGCAGATCCGCACAATCGGATGGCGTGGCAACGCTGGCGGACCACGCTCCAACTCGATCGTCCCGGCTACTACGAGATATGGGCGCGCGCGACGGATGATTCCGGCGCAAGCCAGCCGATGTTGGTTCCTGGCTGGAACCCGAAAGGCTATCTCAACAATGCGGCACACCGTATAGCCCTGGACGTGGCATGAGCTGCTGCGGCGGATGGTCTTGCGCGGCCGCGATCGTATGGCTGGCGTTAGTCGCGTGTCCCGTCGCTAACGGCGCCGATAACAATACCGACGCAGATGCCGGCACCGATGCCGAAAACAATGCCGTTTCCAAACTCGATTCCGAAACCGATCTGACAATCGATGAAGACACGGGGCTTGTGGTTGCCCCCGGGTGGAAACAGGTGCGCACGCACTGTGGCGCTTGCCATTCCTATGCGCTGATTACCGCGCAGCGCGGCGATCGTGCGTTCTGGCTGGATCTAATCCGCTGGATGCAGCGTACCCAGAATCTGTGGCCGTTGTTGCCGGCTGATGAGGCGGCCATCGTCGCGTATCTGGGCACGCACTACGATGAGACGGAATGGGGGCGTCGGCCGCCGCTCGCGGCCTGGCTGATGCCAGGGTATGAGTCACCGGAGTCCGAGTTCGGCAATTCCACAACGCACTGAACGGGGCAATGCCCGCGTTGCGTGCCAAGCCGCGCTAGCCGAATCGCGGTGAGTGCGGCGGTTGCAGGGTTGAAGGATCCGTCTGCGCCTGTCGCGCGCGCTTGCTAACCATGCGCTCGTGTAGGTGTGTGACCAGTCGGCTGCCGGTGCGAGTGAAGAAGCACGGCGCAATGGCGTGGACCAAACAGACCACGGCGGCCGCGAACAGACAGCCACTGAAATACGCGGCGCTGCGCAGGTGCTGCCAGTAGGTCTCGTTCACGGAGGCCGGGTGGCTGCGAAACTGTTGGATCATGTCAATCACGGCGTGGTCCATCTGTTTGAATCTGATCGAATGAGATAATTCTATGCGCGTGTTCATGGGAAAAGGTTGATCCTTTTGTCATACTGAGCGCTAACTGTGGGAAATTTTCACATTGTTCGGCGTTTAGCAAGCGCTGGTTCGCGAATTGGACAGGGTGGCTAGAATAGGGGCCCACCAACAGGCTTGTACCCATGAACCCGAATGCCCCAGATCAGGAAGCCGTAGAAGCGCATGTTGCGGGGTACCGGCGCGATGGCTTTACGGTGGCGCGGGGTCTGTTCGATGCCGATGAGGTCGAGGCCTTTAATCAGCGCTTCCTGGACTATGTGTCGGGCGCGCGCGAGCCCGTCGGGCAAATGAAGATCATGCGCGACGTGATGGTCGTGAAAGGCATCGTGAATCCCGCAACCCCGGTGCATGCGGTAAACAAACTGATCTGCTTCGAGGACGATGCGCGGCTTTTCCGCTATGCGCAGCACGCCGGGCTGCAGCGCATTGTGCGCGCGCTCCTTGATATTGCGGCTGCGGACGTGGCGGCTTGGACCCTTTCGACCAACGTTTTCAACAAACCGCCGTTCGTGGATGGTCGGCACCCGATGCATCAGGATCTTCGGTATTTCCGGATCCGGCCAGCCGAGCGGATTGTGGGGACCTGGACCGCGCTGATGCCGGCGGATCGGCGTAACGGCTGCCTGGCTGTGCTGCCGGGTACACATCGCGGCGAGTTGCTCGACCACGACCTGCCGGAATGGGAGCACGTTAATCATGCGTTTTACGGTGCAAAGAACGTCGATGCGACCAACCGTGTGTATGTGGAACTGGAGCCCGGGGACACGCTGATTTTTCATCCGTTGCTGATTCACGGGTCCGGTCAGAACCGGAGCGAGAATTTTCGCCGTGCGGCGTCTGCCCACTTTACGCGTGCAGATGCGATCGCGCCCGGCCGGGATTGGCGCGACAATCCCAATGCGCGTGAAATTCCCGCGGCGGGCGCGCTCACTCGATAACAGCACCATATTTCAATCCGACGAACAGAAACGGGCCCGCAGGTGCGGGCCCGTTGCTCGGCTGGTTGGGATTACGGAGAGATTGCGCGGTGCACTGAAAAGTACTTGTTCTGGCACATCTCGGGCGGGCAGGCTTTGGTGGCGGTACCGATCTGATCGGCGACCGTACCGGCTGCACCCGCCACACCATGCGAACGGATAACAATGTGGATCTCGGCCGTTGCGAGTTCCTTCAGTCCCGCGTTGGTGGTGAGTTCCGGCGCAGGGAACAGCTCACGGCTGGTCCGTCCGGGCATCAATCGCAGCGACGTGTGGCCGTACCCGAACGCATCGGCAAGAATGCCGCCGCCCCAGTAGATCGACGAACGGACCCGTTCGTCACCGCCCCGATGGAACAGGTCGTCCGTGCCGCAGGCGTACGGCGTCGCGCAGAACTCCGGGTAGTTGAACACCACGATCCAGATGGAATAGGCGGTATCCGCCTCCAGGTCTGCGGTCATGACCTCAACGTCCACGACATCGTTGTCGATGTCCCGCACCATAACTGCGGCACCATTGATCAGATCCCCGCTGCCGAAGCGCTGCAGGTTGGCCACTTCCACGGACTCCCGCACCCAGGGCGAATTGCCCGACGGCCCGCCGTCCGCGTAGACGGTTGGCGCCGTCAGCGCCATGAGCATTCCGGCGGCGCAGGCCAGCAGAGCTTTTGTTGTGTGTGTCTTTGTCATCTCACTTCCTTTATTAAAGTTAGTTGAATAACAAGACGCGCGTCTCATTCACTACCGGGAGCGACCCGGCTTGCGGTCTCGGGCGCTTCCGCCGTCGACGGTGCAAACGTTAGGCAAATCGCGCCGCTGGGGTGTGAAGTTGGGATGAAGAATGAGTGAAGATTGGAAATATCCAATAAAAGCAACTGGTTGTGATGACCGATTTTGGGGGCTTTAGTGTTCCGTGCGCTCCATCTTTTGAGCTCGCAGTGCGCATTTGGAGCTCAGAGAACCTGCAGATGCGTGCGCGGCGGAGGCCTGGACGGCCTGCAGGACGGGCGTCGCGGTTGCTTGTATGGTGAACCGGGCGGCAGTAGAATCGCCACCGCAGTCGGGAGTGGGCGTACATCACCCATCTGCCGGTCGCGGAACTCGAAAATTTAGGAAGAAGTTACGACCGTGCAAAGCCTGCGGGGTAGCCTGCAGGATGGCGCGCGGTTGTTTGCGTCTAGCAATTTGGAGAACGCCTATTAAAAGAAGTGGAGCGAAGCGCGTTGAGCGGAGTCTGTTGAATGACGAGATTACCGCCCACAACGTGCGACTCATCGGTGCCGATGGCGACCAGGTGGGAATTGTCGGAAGAGAGGTAGCGCTGGATGCAGCCCGTCGAGCGGGTCTGGATCTGGTACTGATTGCTCCGGAAGCCGACCCCCCGGTCTGCAAAGTGATGGACTACGGGAAGCATCTGTTCGAGCTGAAGAAAACGAAAGCGGCTCAACGAAAGAAACAGAAGCAGATCCAGGTTAAGGAAGTAAAGTTCCGACCCGGCACAGAGGAAGGCGATTACCAGGTAAAACTACGCAACCTGGTTCGTTTTCTGGAAGATGGGGATAAGGCCAAAGTGTCACTGCGCTTTCGCGGACGCGAAGTGGTGCACCCGGAGATCGGCATGCAGCTGATGGAGCGGGTGGCCGACGACCTCGACGAATACGGGCAGGTGGAAACCGAACCGAAGTTCGAGGGTCGGCAGATGATCATGGTTCTGGCTCCCAGAAAGAAGAAAAAGTAGCTGACAACAAAAACAGAATAAGAAGCAGCCGACAAAAAAGAGATAGGCACTCATGAACTTAATGCGTGGAGCAGGAAATGCCGAAGTTGAAAACAAACCGCGGTGCAGCGAAACGATTCCGCCGCACTGCGAACGGTTTCAAACACCGCAAGGTGAATCGAAACCACATCCTTACCAAGAAAGCGCCTAAGCGCAAACGTCACCTGCGTGGGTTGCAGGACGTCGCCGCGTGCGACGTGGCTGCCGTGAAGCGCATGCTGCCCACGAAAGCGCGCTAGGAGACTCGGATGCCAAGAGTACGTAAAAGTGTGGCGTCGCGCGCCCGACGTAAAAAGGTACTGAAAGCCGCCAAAGGCTATTACGGTGCACGCAGCCGATCGTTTCGGGTCGCCAAGCAGGCCGTCATAAAGGCGGGCCAGTACGCGTACCGCGACCGGCGGCAACGCAAGCGCCAGTTCCGGCGATTGTGGATTGTGCGCATCAATGCAGGCGCGCGGGAACATGGCCTTTCCTACAGTCGCTTTATATCCGGCCTGAAAGCAGCGGGCATCGAGATCGACCGGCGGGTGCTGGCCGATATCGCGTTGCACGAGCCGGATTCGTTCGCCGCATTGGCCTCCCAGGCCAAGTCGGCGCTTGAGGTGGCGCAGGCCGCGTAGCAAGCGCGCGGAAAGCCAAATCGTGTATGTACCGCTGCCGGGGGGCCAACGTGACCACCCTGGGGTTTCGCCGTGCGCGTAGATCAGTCCAGGGCGCTGCGTGACTGCCTTTCGGGCAAGTGTCTTTTACTGACCGCATGGGACGATTTATGGACATCGATAGAATTCTCGAGGACGCCGAGCAAGCGCTAGCGGATGCGGCGGACGAGCGCGCGCTTGAGGCCGTGCGCGTTCGGTTCCTTGGCAAAAAAGGCGAACTCACCCGATTGTTGAAGGGGCTGGGTTCGCTGGATCCGGACGAGCGGCCGCGCGCCGGGGCGGCGATCAATGCGGCGAAGTCGACGCTTACAGACCGTATCGACGCACGCAAGGCGGAGCTTGCGGGTTCGCAGCTGGCTGAACGCCTGAAACATGAGGTGGTCGATGTAACGCTGCCGGGGCGCCGCGCTGCCCAAGGCGGACTGCATCCGGTTACACAGGCGCTCGAACGTATTGAAGACATCTTCGTGGGTGCCGGATACGACGTGGTCTCCGGACCCGAAGTGGAAACCGACTACTACAACTTCGAAGCGTTGAACATTCCGGCACATCATCCGGCGCGCGCAATGCACGACACCTTTTATTTCGCGGACGGCACACTGTTGCGTACGCATACATCGCCCGCTCAGGTGCATGTAATGGAAGCGCAGCAGCCGCCGATTCGGGTGATCTGTCCGGGCAGGGTATACCGGCGCGACTCCGATCTGACCCACACGCCGATGTTTCATCAGGTGGAGGGACTGGTGGTGGACGAGGGAATCTCGTTTGCAGATCTGAAGGGTACGGTGATCGGGTTCGTACAACGCTTTTTCGAGCGCGACCTCGCGGTACGCTTTCGGCCGTCGTATTTCCCGTTCACGGAACCTTCCGCCGAGGTGGATGTGGAATGTGTGCACTGCGCCGGCGACGGCTGTCGCGTGTGCAGCCACACCGGTTGGTTGGAGGTGATGGGCTGCGGGTTGGTGCATCCCAACGTGCTGGACATGTCCGGTATCGACAGTGAGCGATATTCCGGTTTCGCGTTCGGTTTCGGCGGCGACCGGCTTGCAACGCTCCTTTTCGCGGTGGACGACATGCGCGTGTTCTTCGACAACGATCTTCGTTTTCTGCAGCAATTCGACTGACGTCGACTAGGAGGAAGGCAGCATGAAATTCAGCGAAGCCTGGTTACGCGAGTGGGTGAACCCGGACCTTGACCGGGACGCGTTGCTTGAACAGCTCACCATGGCAGGGCTCGAGGTGGAGGGCGCGGAACCGGTTGCGCCGCCCCTTGCGGGCGTGGTGGTTGCTCGTATTGAGGCGTGCGAACCGCATCCGGATGCGGACAAGTTGTCGCTTTGCCGCGTAGACGACGGCGACACCGTGCACGACGTGGTGTGCGGTGCGCCCAATGCCCGCGCCGGACTGGTGACGGCATTTGCGCGTGTTGGCACGAAACTACCCGGCGGGCTGAAGATTCGCGCCAGCAAGATCCGTGGTGTGAAGAGTCACGGCATGCTGTGCAGCGGCGAAGAACTGGGGCTTGGGGACGATTCGGACGGCATCGTGGAACTCGAAATGGCGGACGTTCGCCTCGGCACACCGCTTGGTGAGGCGCTGGCACTGGACGACGTATCGATCGAGGTGGATCTAACGCCCAACCGTGGCGACTGCCTGAGTCTGCGTGGGCTGGCGCGTGAGGTTAGCGTGTTGAACGATTTGCGGGTCGAGGAGCCCGCGGTGAACGTTCAACCGGCAACGCATGACGAGGTTGTGTCCGTGGCTCTCGACGATTCGTCCGGCTGTCCGCGCTACCTCGGGCGGGTGATATCCGGCGTCGATGTGACGCGTCCGTCACCACAGTGGTTGGCCGAGCGGCTTCGCAGGTGTGGGCTGCGTTCGATCGATCCGGTGGTGGACGTTACCAACTTCGTACTGCTCGAACTCGGGCAGCCGATGCACGCGTTTGATCGCGCCACACTGGAATCGGGGATTATCGTGCGGCGGGCGCGTGAGGCGGAACAACTGACGATCCTCGATGGTACCGAGCTCGAGCTTTGTGCCGAGGACCTCTTGATTTGCGATGGTGACCAGGCGATAGCGCTCGCGGGTGTGATGGGCGGTCAGCGCACGGGCGTGTCTGCAGACACCCGGGATGTGTTTCTTGAGTGTGCCTATTTCGAACCGCTGACCATTGCGGCGACGGCACGGCGGTACGGGCTGCATACCGATGCATCGCACCGGTACGAGCGCGGGGTGGATTTTGAACTGCAGGCGCGCGCGATGGAACGCGCTACCGAGTTGCTGCTGGACATCGTCGGCGGCGCGGCCGGCCCAGTTGCCGAAGCACTCGATGCCGCTGCGTTACCCGAGCGCCGCGACGTGTCGCTGCGCGCGTCGCGATTGAAGCGTCTGGCGGGCACCGACATTGAGGAAGCGGACGTTGACCGGGCGTTTGCACTTCTGGATTTCGAGGTGGTCACCAAGAGCGGACAGGGCGACACGGCGGTGTGGACTGTGCGCGCGCCAAGTCATCGCTTCGACATTGCGATCGAAGCCGACCTGGTGGAGGAAGTGTGTCGAATCTATGGGTACAACCGCATTCCTGCGCGCATGCCTGAGGGCGCGCTCACGCTACGCGACGTGGCGTTGGAGCGCCGAGACGAGCTCGCATTGAAACACCGGGTTGCGGCATTGGGCTATCACGAGGCCGTAACCTACAGTTTCGTGGATCCTGCACTCGTCGACCGGCTGGACCCGGGCGCTCAACCGCTGGCACTGGCCAATCCCATGTCTTCCGAACAGTCGGTGATGCGTACCAATCTGCTGCCCGGCTTGCTCGAAGCGTTGGCGTACAACATCGCGCGCCAGCAGCCGCAGGTACGCCTGTTCGAACTGGGGCTCTGTTTCGAGCCACGCGAAGGCGCGTTGAATCAGCGTCAACGACTCGGTGGTGTTGTGTGGGGGCCGCGCAGTCCCGAAAACTGGGCGAGCGATGCGGTGTCGGTAGATTTCTTCGACCTGAAGGGAGACGTTGAACAACTGTTGGGCTGGGCGGGCTTAGACGACGTGTGCTTCCGAGCGGAAAACCACCCGGTGCTGCATCCGGGTCAGGCGGCCGCTATTGATCGTGGTGGACGCACGATCGGGTGGCTGGGTCGGGTACACCCAGAAGTGCAGGAAGCTTGCGGTTTGCGTGAGCAGACGTTCGCGTTCGAGATTGATGCGGATGTGCTGCTGACGCGACCGAGGCGTGAGATGAGGCCGGTTACCAAGTTTCCGAGTGTGCGTCGTGACGTGGCGGTGCTGGTAAACCGCGATGTCTCGGCGCACCGCTTGCGCGATGCGGTATCCAAGGCCGCCGGTGAACGCCTCATCGAGTTCAGACTCTTTGATGTATATGAAGGCAAAGGCATTGATTCTAATAAGAAAAGTGTTGCCATGGGCTTGACGTTCCAGGATGCATCGGCGACCCTTACCGACAGGGACGTTAATGATCTCGTGCAACAGGTAGTAGCGGCGTTGGAGCGTGATACCGGAGCCGAACTCCGTTGAGTGCGTTGGCGTGACAAACGCGGACGCGAGATAGATTTCCCGGCTTGAGGCACACGTGATTCGTCGACGGTGTCGTGCACTGCGTGGGGGCGCAGTAGAGCGGGTAGTAGAGCGGGTAGTAGAGCGGGTAGTAGAGCGGGCAGTAGAGCGGAACGTGCAAACGATCTAGCTAAGGGGCGACAAGCAACGCACCTTTGTTCTCGATATCGTTCAACGCACCCGCAACGCGAACGGACACACCGAAGCACGCGGAAGGAAGGACAAGGAAAACGGGACACGGAAAGTTGAACCAGCACCACTAGAAGGAGAACAACATTGGGTGCGTTAACAAAAGCGCAGATGGCTGATCGTTTGTTTGATGAACTGGGGCTCAACAAACGCGAAGCAAAAGAGATCGTCGAGTTGTTTTTCGATGAACTACGCATGGCCCTGGAAAACAACGAGCAAGTCAAACTGTCGGGTTTCGGCAACTTCGATCTGCGCGAAAAGCGGGAGCGGCCGGGCCGCAACCCGAAAACCGGTGAAGAAATACCCATAAGCGCGCGCCGCGTGGTAACGTTTCGCCCTGGACAAAAACTGAAAGCACGAGTCGAGGCCTATGCTGGAACCGAGTCAGAATGACGAGCTTCCCCCGATCCCGGGGAAGCGTTATTTCACCATAGGCGAGGTCAGCAACCTGTGTGACGTGAAGCCGCATGTTTTACGTTACTGGGAACAGGAATTTCCTCAACTCAAGCCGGTGAAGCGTCGCGGCAATCGTCGCTACTATCAACGCCAGGATGTACTGATCATTCGTCAGATTCGTGCGCTGCTCTATGAGCAGGGATTCACGATCGGCGGTGCACGTCAGCGGCTGAATGGTGATGAAGCGAAGGAAGACAGAACACAGTTCAAGCTGCTGGTTAAGCAGATGATTGTGGAACTGGAAGATGTGTTGCGTGTGTTGAAGTCGTAGCATCGACGGGACAAGTTAAAAGGACGACAGAGTAAGCGACAGACTACATATCGCATCTGTTAGCAGGAGCAAACCAGGGATCGGTTAGCAGGGAGCATGCATGTCAGGGGGATGTGCGCCGCGTTCGACCCAAGCCGAAACGCGGTCCGGTACGAATCTTAGCGCGCGCGTTGCACGAACCCTCGCGGTGGCTTGCATTTGGCTTGTGGGTCAGGCCGCGCACGGCGTCAATCTTCCACCCGGCTTTCTGCTGGAAAACGTTGCCAGCGGCTTAACCCGCCCCGTTGATCTCGAGTGGCTACCGGACGGGCGCCTGTTGATCGCCGAAAAGGGCGGCCGGGTGCGTGTACTCGACAACGGCGTACTGCTGCCAACGCCCTTCATAGACATCTCCGCCAGCGTCAATAAGAGTGCAGATCGCGGTTTACTCGGCGTGGCTGCGCATCCCGATTTCCCCAACACGCCCTGGGTTTACCTTCTGCACACGTACGACCCGCCGGAGACGGCGGGATTTTCCGACCAGCGCGGTCCGGATGGGACCGGTCAGCGCGTCTCCCGGCTGGTGCGTGTTAACGCGGATCCGGCAACGGGGTATGCGACTGCCGTTGCGGGTTCGGAGGTGGTGTTGTTAGGCACCGCCAGTACATGGACGAACATCGGTGATCCGGCGGCTGAACAGGATAACCTGACGGCGCCGCTCAGCTGCGGGCAGATGGGCGCGTACATTCGCGATTGCATCCCGGCGGAGGGCTTGAGTCACAGCATCGGTACCGTTCAGTTCGGTCCAAACGGCAATCTGTTCGTTGGCAGCGGTGATGCGGCTACGTGGACCACCGTTGCACCGTCGGCCGTGCGGGCGTTGGACGTGGAATCTCTAGCGGGCAAGGTGTTGCGAATCGACCCGGTTACGGGCGACGGCGTATCCACCAACCCGTTCTGGGATGGTGACCCGTCGAGCAACGCATCGAAAGTGTGGCAGATGGGTCTGCGCAATCCGTACCGGTTCCGGGTTCATCCCACCACCGGCGCGGTATGGATCGGCGATGTCGGTTGGGAGCAGTGGGAGGAGTTGAACACCGGCCCGCCAGGTGCGGATTTCGGCTGGCCCTGCTACGAGGGTGATGATACTGGAAGCGCCCAACAACCCGGCTACGCTGCGTTGGCGGAATGCCAGAGTTACTACACCACCGCAACCCCCACCGCACCGGCGTACTCCTACGTGCACGTGTCCGGAATCGGCGGTTCTGCGGTGGCGGGCGATGTGTATCAGCACACCGCGTTTCCGACGGAATACCATGGCAAGCTGTTTCTCGCGGACTATTCGTTTCAGAGTCTGCGCACGGTAGACCTGGACGCGACGCCGGTGGTGGTGACACCGTTTGCCACCGATATTCTCACGGTAGATGCGGCCGTTGGCCCCGATGGCGCGCTCTATGTGGTGAACGTCGTGAGCGGGGTGCTCAGTCGCATCGTGCACCTGGGCGGGCCCATCGTTTCTGCGGATGTGCGGGTGTCGAGCAGCGGCGACGATGTGGAGGAGGCCGCAGACGGCACGGTCTTCGTAACGAGTTCCGATCTGGAAATGACGTTGGACGGGTCGCAACAGACGGTCGGCGTCCGATTTCAGTCCGTCAACCTGCCGCAGGGCGCCGAAGTGGCGTCGGCGTACATTCAGTTCGCGACGGACGAGACCACGTCGGTGGCAACGAACCTCACGATCGAAGCGTTGGCGGAGGATGATGCGTCAACGTTCGGATCCGCAGATTTTGCAGTGTCGTCGCGCGTGCGCGGCAGCGCGAGTGCGTCCTGGAGTCCGGCGCCATGGAATACTGTGGGTGAGGTGAGTGTACTGCAACGCACGCCGGATCTGACGGCGCTGGTGCAGGAGATTCTCGATCGGCCAGGGTGGCAGCTCGGCAACGCGATGGCGTTCGTAGTCACCGGCACGGGCGAGCGTGTTGCGGAGTCGTTCAATGGCGATCCCACGCTTGCGCCACTGCTTCACGTAGATCTGGTACCGGACAACAGCGCGCCGACGGTAACCATTGTGCAACCCGCCGATGGCACCACCGTCGCGGAGGCTGACCCGGTTACGTTTCAGGCCGTGGTCGACGACGACGAAGATGACCCTGCAACATTGACGGTAGATTGGGCGTCTTCGCTCGACGGTTCCCTCGGTACAGGCAATCCGCTGGTTGTGTCGACGCTTACCCTTGGAGTGCACACCATTACGGCATCGGTGCAGGACTCGGGCGGGCTCCAGGGCTTCGACAGTATTGATCTTACCGTTGTGGTGGCCGGCAACACGCCGCCCGTTGCAACCATCGATACGCCCCTTCCGGGTACGCTGTGGACGGTTGACGAGCTTGTGGCGTATTCGGGTACAGGCACGGACGCCGAAGACGGACCGCTGCCGCCGAGTGCGTTGGCGTGGGATGTGGAGATTACCCACAACGATCACACCCACGTCGACTATCACGCATCGCAGGGTGCATCCGGACAGTTCCCGTATCCCGACCATGACGACAATAGTTTTCTGACGCTGTGCCTCACCGTTACGGACAGTGCCGGTGCTCAGGACGAGGCGTGTCAGGATTTGCTGCCGCTCACCGCGACGTATGATTTTCACACGGACCCGTCCGGGTTGGATCTGACCTACAACGCCCTCACGCAAACCACGCCGTTTTCGCATGACATTCCCGTGGGCGCTACGCGCCTCATTGCCGCGCCGTCCCCTCAGGGTACGCAGGAATTCCTCGAGTGGTCGATCGGCGGCGACGCCGCACAGCAGATTCTGATCGATGCAGCGGGCGCCTCGCTTACGGCAACGTACAACAGCGCGCCGTCGGTGACGATCCTGTCGCCCGCCGATGGAAGCGTATTTGCTGAAGGCTTACCTATAGCATTCAGCGCGTCGGCGTCAGACCCGGAGTCGGGCGATGTGTCTGACGCCGTGCAGTGGTCGTCGTCACGCGACGGCCCCTTCGCGCAGACCGGGGCCAACGTGTCGCAAACGCTGTCGCGGGGACACCATCGGATTACCGCGCTGGCGACGGACGTGAACGGCGCGACCGGCAGTGCAGACATTCACGTGTACGTGACGCCCGCAAATGGCGTGGCGCAGGTTGTGGATGTTCGCGTGATTGCGGGCACCGACGATGCGGAAGAAGCGGCGACGGGCGAGATGGATCTAACGAGCTCGGACCTGGAGATGGTTCTGGACGTAACGGATCAGACCGTTGGCGTGCGCCTGACCGACCTGCCCGTACCGCCCGGGTCGGTGGTGACCCACGCGTACATACAGTTCACCGCCGACGAACAGACGTCGGTGGCCACGGATCTGAGCGTTCGCGGCGAGGCCACCGACGATGCGCAGACGTTTACAACGGCATTGCTGAATCTGTCGTCTCGCCCGCTTACGGTGGAGGCTGCGAGTTGGTCGCCGCCGCCGTGGTTCGCGGGCGAAGCGGACCTTAATCAACGCACGCCGGAGCTTGCGCCGATCGTCAATGAGATTGTGAGCCGCACCGGCTGGCAACATGGCAACGCGATGGCGTTCATCGTGACCGGCGTTGGCGAGCGGGTCGCGGAATCCCACAGCGGCGATCCGAGTGCGACGGCGCTCTTGCACCTGGAATTCGTAGAGCCGGTTGCCAACGAATCGCCGGACGTAACGATTACCGCGCCGCTGGACGGTACAACGGTTGCAGAAGCTACGGTCGTTACGTTAACGGGCACTGCGTCGGACCCCGAAGACGGTGATTTGAGCGGGGCGATCGTATGGGCGTCGGATCTGAGTGGATCGCTTGGTTCGGGCGCATCGCTCGATACGCTACTGGATCCTGGGGTGCATTCCATCACTGCGGAGGTAACGGACTCGGGCGGTCTGCAGGCTCAGTCTGCAGTAACGGTTACCGTGGAAGCGAACGCGCCGCCATCGGTAACCATCTCATCGCCCGCACCGGGCACCAGTGTTTTCGAAGGCGAAACAGTTTTGTTGGTGGCGACTGCGACGGATGCACAAGACGGTGATCTCAGCGCACAGATCGACTGGTCTTCGGATATTGATGGCGCGTTGGGTACGGGCGCGTCTGTCGATGTGGCGACGCTCAGCCCCGGACCACACGTTTTAACGGCTTCCGTTGCCGATGCATTGGGCGAAGTCGGCAGCGACACCACCACGGTAACGGTCAACGTCAATCAACCACCGTCGGTGTCGATCACTAACCCGCTCGAGGGCGCTTCGTTTGTGGAAGGTGCGCTCGTATCGTTCGCTGGATCGGCCGTGGATGCGGAAGACGGCGATCTCACGCCCGCGTTAGACTGGTCGTCGAACCTGGACGGAGCGTTGGGAACCGGCACCGCGTTTGATCTCACTACGTTGTCGATAGGAGCGCATCTGGTAACAGCGACGGTTGTGGATTCGCACGGCGAGCCGGGAAGTGCCAGTGTTTCAATCTCAGTAACGGCGAATACACCGCCCGTTGTCTCGATCAGCTCGCCTCCGCCAGGTACCACGGTAACCGAGGGCGAAACGGTTTCGTTGGTGGCGACGGCGACGGACGCCGAAGACGGTGATCTCAGCCCACAGATCGACTGGTCTTCGGATGTTGATGGCGCGTTGGGTACGGGCGCGTCTCTCGATGTGGCAACGCTCAGCCCAGGACCACACGTGCTGACGGCTTCCGTCGCCGATGCGTTGGGCGAAATCGGCAGCGACATCACCACGGTAACGGTCAACGTCAATCAACCACCGTCGGTGTCGATCACTAACCCACTGGAGGGCGCTTCGTTTGTAGAAGGTGCGCTCGTATCGTTCGCGGGATCGGCCGCGGATGCGGAGGACGGCGATCTCACGCCCGCGTTGGCCTGGTCGTCGAACCTGGACGGAGCGTTGGGCACCGGCGCCGCGTTCGATCTCACGACGTTGTCGATTGGAACGCATCTGGTAACAGCGACGGTCGTGGATTCGCACGGCGAGCCGGGAAGTGCCAGTGTTTCAATCTCAGTAACGGCGAATACACCGCCCGTTGTCTCGATCAGCTCGCCTCCGCCAGGTACCACGGTAACCGAGGGCGAAACGGTTTCGTTGGTGGCGACGGCGACGGACGCCGAAGACGGTGATCTCAGCCCACAGATCGACTGGACATCGGATATTGACGGTGCGCTAGGCAGCGGTGGGAGCATAGCGGTGTCTACGCTGAGCGTGGGCACGCATCTGCTCACCGCAGCGGTAGTGGATTCGCACGGCGTGCCGGGTTCGGCCACAACGTCTGTAGTTGTGAATGCAAACCAGGCACCTGTTGTGGCGATATCGAGCCCGGCTGATGGCGTGGACGTTGTGGAGGGCACCGTTCTAGAGTTCCGCGCTCAGGCGAACGATACAGAGGATGGCGACCTGAGCGCCCAGATTGTTTGGACGTCCGAACTGTCGGGGGCACTCGGGACAGGCGCGGCGTTGGATCTGGCGTTACCGATCGGTGCGCACACCGTTACCGCACACGTGACCGACTCCGGAACGCTGATTGGTACGGACGCGATTGTGCTAACCGTTCGTGCGAATACGCCACCGGAGGTGACGCTCCTCTCGCCGGTTGCGGGTACGACGGTGCTGGAAGGTGAGGCGGTTGCGCTAACGGGGTCAGCCACCGATGCAGAAGACGGCGATCTCAGCGCACAGATCAACTGGACGTCGGATATTGATGGCGCGCTCGGCACTGGAGCGAACGTATCGGTATCAACGCTGAGTGTAGGAACGCATCTGTTAACGGCGGCGGCGACGGATTCGCATGGTGCTGTGGCAAACGCTACGACCAGCGCTACGGTTAACGTCAACAATGCGCCAGTGGTATCCATTGCAAGCCCCGCCGATGGCAGTACGTTTACTGCGGGCGAGGTTGTCTCCTTTGCGGCGAGCGCAACTGACGCGGAAGACGGCGATCTGACCAACGTTGTTAGTTGGCTATCGGACCTGGACGCCGCGCTCGCAACAGGTGGGTTGTTCGACACCTCGGATTTGTCGATCGGCGCACACCAGATTACGGCGCAGGTGGCTGACTCGCTCGGTAAACTCGGCAGCGCCAGCGTGTCGATTTCGATCGTGCCGAATGCTTCACCGACGGTTATCGTAACGTCGCCGCCCGAGGGTGCGAGCTTCATTGAAGGTACTCCCGTGGATCTGGTTGCAAGTGCTGCAGATCCGGAGGACGGAGATTTGAGCGCCGGACTTGCCTGGACGTCGAGCATTGATGGCGCATTGGGTACCGGAGGCGTGTTACAGGTCAACGCGTTGTCGTTGGGCGATCATCTGCTGACCGCCAGCGTGGTGGACTCGTTGGGCGCTGACGGGTCCTCCTCGGTGACGATCAATGTGCGGGTAAATCAACCGCCGGCAATATCGCTGACGACCCCTACAGACGGTTCGACCCACTACGCTGGTGACACGATCGTGTTCACCGCCAGTGCCGCCGATCCGGACGACGGCGATCTGTCTGAATCGATTGTTTGGTCGTCGGACGTAGCGGGAGTTCTCGGCACCGGCGCATCGATCCAACGCAATGATCTGGCGGTGGCGGTGCATGCGGTGACCGCGTCGGTTACCGACGCGCAAGGTGCGACTGCACAACAGGGGTTGTCGATCGAGGTGATCGACAACACACCGCCGTCCATCACGCTTGTTGCGCCCACGGGCGACGTCACGCTCTTCACGGATGAGACGCTCACGCTTACGGGCACAGCTTCAGATGCCGAGGACGGAGATCTGTCGGGTGTAATCGCCTGGGCGTCCGACCTCGACGGGCCGCTTGGCGGCGGGCCGTCGCTGGTTACGGGGCCATTTGCCGAGGGCGCGCGGACGATCACTGCGGTGGTCTCGGACACCCGCGGCGCGCAAGCCAGCGTGACATTTGTGGCAACGGTGCTTGTTCGGCCAAATCAACCACCGGAGGTCGCGATTGCGTCACCCGCAGACGGCGCAGACTATCTCGCGCTCGAGTCCGTTCTGTTTGGTGGATCTGCCACCGACGCCGAAGACGGAAACCTGTCTGGCGCGTTGCAGTGGACATCATCGTTAGACGGCGCGCTCGGCAGCGGCGCGACTGTGGACACCACGGCGCTATCCGTCGGCACACACATGATTACTGCAGCTGTGACCGACAGCGGCGGGCTGACCGGCGAAAGCTCCGTCACCGTAGATATATTGCCGAACGCGTTGCCGGTGATCACAGTTTCCAGCCCAGTGGAGGGCGTGTCCATCACGCTTGGGGACGCGCTCGATCTGGCCGCGGTTGCGACTGACGCAGAGAGCGGCGATCTGAGCCAATTCCTGGAATGGATCAGCGATGTCGATGGCTCACTTGGCTTCGGCAGCCCACTGCAGATTTCCTCGCTTTCACTCGGTGCGCACGTGATCACCGCAATCGTGAGTGACGCGCAGGGGCAAACCGCAACCGTTGAGCGAAACATCACCGTACTGCCGCAACCGGTTACGGTGACCTACATAGTTGGTGCGCAAGACGAGGATGCGCAGGAAGATCTGGAAGGGCGTGTGCAACTCAACGGACAAAAGCTGGAACTCGGCGTAAACCGGAGGGGCGTGCCAATGCTCACTGGCCTGTATTTCGGCGACGTGCAGATTCCCGTCGGCGCATCGATTCTGAATGCAAGCGTAGCGTTTGCGGCGGCAGACGACGACTCCACCCCCGCCACGTTGCAGATTCGTGGCGCGCTCGACCCGCTGTCGCCCCCATTCACAAACGTGTCCGGCGACTTGAGCGCCCGCGCCACCACCGACGGATCGGTGCCTTGGCAGCCCGATCCTTGGACGAAGGGAGACGCGAGTGCAGCCCA
The DNA here is from genome assembly GCA_965216695.1 of Candidatus Azotimanducaceae bacterium. GTDB lineage: Bacteria > Pseudomonadota > Gammaproteobacteria > Pseudomonadales > Azotimanducaceae. The sequence goes on from OZ244212.1 coordinate 4,502,999, forward strand.
AACCACGCCTGATATAGGGCTCCTCGTTCAGGAGATTGTGGACCAACCCGGGTGGTTGGGGCAGGGGAACATTGTCGTCTTTGTGGATGGCTCGGGGCGACGCGTTGCGGAGGGCTATGGCCAGGCGCCGTCCGTCGTACCAGCCAGGCTCGACATTACGTATCGGCCACCCCTCCCGGGCGAGTAGCTAGACCGGGATAGGAGTGGCCCTCGGCTGGTAAACGGATAGAATAGGCTGGCTTCAGCGGGGCGTAGCGCATGTCTGGGACCGATGCTTCGCATCGGCGCGCTCGTTGACCGGGGGAGCCCCAGTCACGCGCTGGGAGCATGTCGAGGATTGATCAGTTTGCCAAATTCGGGGCGTAGCGCAGTCTGGTAGCGCACTTGACTGGGGGTCAAGTGGTCGCAGGTTCAAATCCTGCCGTCCCGACCAGAATTTTTCCTTTCTTTTCATTGGTTTAGAGCCTCTTCCCGCAATTCGTGTCTGCCTACACTTTTGGGGGTGTGCCTCACGATCTTCATACGTCCACCTTCACCGGGCCGATCCGATAGACGCTCTCGGTCGTGGACCGATGGCGGTGTCCGAGTAGTTTCTGTGCGAGCTCGATCGTCTCTGCGTCGGTAGCGACCGTCTTGCGAATGTCGTGCTCGTGGAACGGCTCGCCGGAGAATGCGTTCATGGCGCGCCTCCAAGCTGAGTTAAAGCCCGTAACGGTCATCGGGTTGGCTTTCTGATTCAGAAACAGCGGTCCGCGCTCAAGTCGGCCGTTCAGAATGTCAGCCAGCACGTACTTCAACGTCTCGCCCTGATAGCTGACCGCGCGGCCGCCTTTGCTGGGCGGCGGCGTGAGCGTGTGGGTCTTACGATCCCAATGCTCAGTCAGATTGATCGATAGCAGTTGGCCCTTGCGCAAGCCGGTGACGAGTTTCAGCGTGATGTAGCCGCGCAGCCGCGGTGCCGACTTGCAGAATGCCTCGATTTCGTCTCGCGTCGGTACGCGCTCGCGCTTCGGCTCAGCGTTCGCTCCCTTGCGCGTGATCTGTCCACGTAGAGGGTTGTTGTCGATCGCGCCGATCTGCACGCCATAGGTCAGGGCGGAACTGAGCACCGACACTTCGCGATTACCGGCGACCCTCGGGCGCTTCGTCCGGTAGGCGTAGGCGTGTGATGCCCTGATCGACTTCGGGCGGACGTGCCCGAACACTTTCCGAAGCGGGACCAGATGGTGCCGGTACGCTGCGTGCGTCGATTCCGCGAGCCACGGGAGGACGTAGCCGGTCCACCACGCATTGAACAGATCATCCATCGTGTAGACTTCGTCGTCGTGGCCGATACGCTCGTACCACGTGCGATACGCCTCGCCGACCGTTCGACCCAGCCAGAACCACTTTTTGCCGTCCCATTCAGCCTCTTTCCCGGGCGGCACACGGTAGTACCAGGCGCCATGATTCTTTATCCAGCGCGGCGGATGCTTAGATTGCGTCAAAGTCTGGTTCCCCCATCAGATCCCCTCGGGGATCATGCTTGCGCTCCAGCACGATTCGCAACACCTTTGGCCTCCCGAGCGGCGTGACCTCGAACGGAATCCCCATCCGCGTCAACGCCTCGATCTGCTTTTTCGGATATTTGTAGTCCGTCAGATCGATCAGTTCGTCTCGGGTCAGTGTCAGGCTCACTCCGCGCCCTCCGTGATGATGTGCACGCTACGCCAAATCCAGCGATGGCTGTGCTGTGCGGCGCTTCTGCATCGGCAGATTGTCCGGGTTCAGATCGATTCCTACCCATGCGCGCCCAAGCGATTGCGCAACCTGCGCAGTGGTACCAGAGCCCATGAACGGATCCAGCACCACATCGCCGGGCCTGCTGCCCGCCAGTATGCACGGCTCAATAAGTTTCGGCGGGAATGTTGCGAAGTGCGCCTCTGCATACGGCACAGTCGCAACGGTCCAGACGCTACGTTTGTTGCGTCCCTTTTCCGCCTGCTCCGCCTTCGTCATCTTGTCCCACCTTTCGTTGAATCCTGCGTGACGCCGCCCATGTCCGCGCTGCTTGTCGGTTCGGCGCGAAAATCCTTGACCGCGTTCCGCCTTCAGGCCACTCATCCCATGAGGGCTTCCAGCAATCTCCTAGTACAATGAAATCGCCAATCATGCTGTGAGGCTGCGGCTTCACCGCCGCGTCTGCGTCTTCCGCCCAGGCAGAATCGCGTTGACCATCGGGCCGCTGAAAAGGATGGGGCGACTAGCCATTATCGTTCAATCGGCCACCCTTCGCGCCTGCTCTCCGAACGGATCCCATTCTCGCGAGATGCGAAACTCGTAGTTGCCCGGCGGCAATTCGATTGCGTCGTGCGGGACCGCAGCGTCCTGGCGCACTCGCTCGGCATTCGCGATCGCGGCGTAGAAAATTTGAAGCCCGTCGGGCACATCCTGTACCCGCTCTACAACATCGCCGCCAGTCAACACGTGGTGGTGGCCCTGCTCCGAATGCGAAAGGATGACCCCCGCCTCGATTCGTTCTGCGGGCTTGGAATTGCATTCAGGGATGCGGTCGATCTTGATTATGACGACCTCGCCCTGTTGTCCGATGACTTGTTTCATTGGTTAAGTCCTTATTGGTGGATGTTGGTATTCAGATTGCGGATCACCGATCCGCCATGCTTGCGCTGCTACCGTGGTATCAATCGGCAATCCGTCGATGTCCGAGACTCTCGGCACGGCCTCGACGATGATCCCGTTTCGGGGGCAGCGCGCTTTCAGGAATCGTCCCGGTTCTGGCAGCCCGGGCAGTGTCAATTCGATCAGCGATCCAAGATCCTCGTTGCCACTGTCGTGGATCACCTTGGCTTCGAGCACTTCGAGCATCTTCGGCCATCCGACGATGGCGGCGCCGGCTGCGCGTTGCTCTACATTTTCCACCGCCAGCACGTCGGCCGGATGGAGGTTCTCGCGGTCCTCGATCCAATGCGCGGGCACGCGGACGCCGTGCCAGTGATAGAGAGCCCAGCCATCGCGCCATCTGTGGGATGGGCCGTTGTCACAGTGCGGCCGGTTGTTTTCATCGATCAATATCCGCTCCGGAAAATCAGAGACGATGCAGAATTCCTCGTGCAGCACGCGGAACCCGCCGTGAATTCCCGCCTGCTCCCACCAGTGATATTTTTCGTATTCGGGCAGGCGCAGCCCGATGATGTCTCGCATCGCTGAATGGAACGCGAGCCATCCAGCCCACATATTCCCGCCCTGATACGCCTCCCACCAGCGAGTCGCGTGGTGCAAGCCCTCCGGCCCAGCGAGATGGAAACATGCACGAGCAGCCCCGCTGGCGGCGCTTTCGGCGGCGCTTTCGGTGGCGCTGTCGGTGGCGTTGACGGTGGCGTTGATGGTGGCGTTGATGGTGGCTCTGCGGGTGGGGCTGACCGTGGCGGCGCTGTCGGTGGCGCCGGCGGCGCTTTCGGTGGCGCTGATGGTGGCGCTGTCGGCGGCGTCGCGGGTGGCTCTGTAGGTGGCGTTGATGGTGGCTCTGCGGGTGGGGCTGACCGTGGCGTTGATGGTGGCTCTGCGGGTGGGGCTGACCGTGGCGTTGATGGTGGCTCTGCGGGTGGGGCTGACCGTGGCGTTGACGGTGGCGTTGATGGTGGCTCTGTCGGTGGCGCCGGCGGCGTCGCTGTAGGTGGCGCTGACTGTGGCGCTGTCGGTGGCGCTGTAGGTGGCGCTGCAGGTGGCGTCTAGGGCGGGGCTGACGGTGGCGCTGCAGGTGGCGTCGTGGGCGGGGCTGACGGTGGCGCTCTTACGGGCAGCCCATATCGCGCTTGCTGCCCCATACGCAAACGCCATCACGAGTGGAGAGGGGGCTATCACCACGCGCGGTTTTTTGAGCCCGGCCGCAGCGTAGAGCCCCTCGATTGCCGGAATGATCTTGTCGGGCTCGATCGGGTCGGTGCGGAATGCACGGTTGATCCATACCTCGGACAATGCCCGCATCTGCGCTCGCTCAGATTCCGTTATGCCGCCCTCGGCGCGGGTTGGGGTCCGGATGATTTTGCTACCCATATCTATGCTTCCCACATCGCTCACACATTGACCAGTCTGCCTCTGCACCCTGTCTCCATTCCGGCGCCACCTCCCATCTATCCGAACCTTTTCGGCAGCGAAATGTCTGGTCAGGAACAATCTCGTGTCTTGATTTGGTAATTGCATTCTGAACAATTGCGGGATGCTTACCGTCCTTGTCGCAAAACACCCAGTCGAAATGCACGTTTTCGTCGATGTACAGCCGCGCATACTCGTACTCTGGCTCATCCATACTGAACCTCCCCACAGCGCTTACAGATTCGATAGTCGGCCGCTGAACCCGATTGCCATTCGGGCCAACGGTGGCCAATGAGCCAGTACAGGAGTTTCATGCGGCTTCCAATGCCTCTTCCAATCCGCTGTCGAGGATGTCTCGGGAACAAACAATCCGAGCGTATACTTCATTTGCCAACACCCGAGCTTCTGGAGTCTCTAGTTCGGGAATTTCAATCGCGTTTAGCTGTGCGAGCAGCGCTCGCAGTTTTTCGTAGTCGGGGCGCATCGCCTTGGCCCTTGCCTCAGCTTCTTTAAGCTCACGCTCAGCGCGCTCTCTTACTTCCGCGTCGGCCTCTGCCTGTCGTTCGGCTTGTTCTCTCGCAAGTCGCTCAGATTCAAGCGCTGCCTTCTCGGCTTCGAGTTTCTGCCGCTCTTCGGCGACCTTTCGCGCTTCAGCTTCGCGTTCTGCCCGTAGCGCCGCTTCTTGGGCCTCGCGTTCGGCCTCAAGCTTCTGCCGTTCAGCATCAAGCCGTTCTTGCTCTGCTTTTTGGCGCGCCTCGACGCGCTCATCGTGAATTGCGCCTTCCCATAGTTCGCGCAGTTCGGCGAGGATATGGTCTTTGATCTCTGCGGCCTTGTCGGCAAACTCGGCGAAGTCCTTGCCAATCTCAATGGCGTTCAGTTCCTCGATGGCTTCGTTGAGGTCGAGACTGTTGGCGCGGTATAGCTTGATCGGAAGATTTCGGAATCCATCGATTCGCGCTTCGATTGCATCTACCCGCGCTTTCTCAATCCGCTCACGCTCCTCTTTCTTGCGGCGTTTTTCGTCGTCCACGTCCCGCTTGATCTGTGTGAGACGCTTTTCCTCGGGCTCAATGATCGCGATTAGATCTTTCCCAGTAGCGTCCACCAGGCGCTTGAACTCCAGCGCATCCCTGCCGAGATTCTTGCGACGATCCTCAATGTTCACTCGTCGGGACCGGAGATTGGCTATGGCTTCCCGCACTGCGTCATACTCGGCGCGATTTGTTGCTGTGGTCAGGCTTTCCGTTGACTTCGCGAGTTTTTGCAACTCGGCTTCGGATATCCCATAGTCCACCGACCCGAACGGAGACACCGGCGCGATATCTTCTTCGGGGTTATTGCTCAGCAGTTGTTTCATCGTTGTCTCCTCCGTTCCTGGCCTTCAGTAGCGCTCTGATGTATGACCTGTCTGTCGAGTCGAGCTTGCGCGACACCGCGAGTTTCGTGTCGTTATCCATCTCATCGTGCATTTCGAGGATGGCTAGATCGTTCTGTTCGAAGATCTCATCCTTCAGCCGACTGACGTACTCTTGGACAAGCGCCCCATCGATCTCGATGGGTGATTCCTCAAGTACGGCCTGCATCACGCTGTGGCGCCTGGGCGCTTCTCGGGCCACCTCGCCTTCGATGATTCGCTCGGCTTCATCCGGGTCGAAAATTCCGACGAATCCGAATGCGATGCGGGCACACTGAATCATTGCTTTGTGGCGCAGGAACCTCTTGGTATGGGTCTGCCACGGACCTGGCTGCTTGAATGGTGGCCGGTAGCATTCATCGAGGTACTCGCGGACTGTTACCGGGTGCGAGCGATCCTTCCGATAGATCGTGCATTCGATCCACTCTGGGCACGTCACGCGTTCCTTGGCTTCTGCGATCTCATCGGATTGCGCGAAATCCATCCCATCGAACGCAGGATGGCTGTTGATGATCCTCGACCATCCATCAACGCCGACCACAGGGACAATGCCGCCGAATTTGTCGGGGAATGCGTAGATCTCTTTTGTCCACGGGTTCAACTCGTACTGATCCGCGACAACCAAGAGCGCCGCCATCTGCTCATTGCTGATGGGGTCTTTGGTTCGGGTTCGGAATGCCGTCGCCTTCAGCGTCGACATCATGGCATTTGCTTCCAGCCCGAATCGTTCAGCCATGCGCTCAATCAGTTTGGGCTTTTGGAACTTCGCCACTTCACTCACAATTCTTTCCTCGTGTATGTATCGATGCTCAACACATCCCCGGCGCCCATCAACTTTCGGGCCATGTCTTTTGTGTCGTAGGCAATGACCGGGCGTTTGTACTCGCGGAGGTCCAGTAGCAGGCCGCGGACGGTGTAGTGCTTGAGCGTTCTGTTGCAGGTCATGACACCAAATACCCCCCGGTCCGCTTGAACTCATCGAGCAACCCGGCTTCTACCAGTGCTTCTCGGCACCGCTTCCACGAATCCCGGCACGCTTGACGAGCGTCGGTTTCCTGCCTCCACGAATCTCCCTCCGCGGCTTCGAAAAAACTCATTTGTCGGGCAACCGCGTCGCTGACCACGATTAGCCAGGGGTCTGATGGGAGCAGTATTGAGGTCAGTTGGTCGGCGTAGGTTTTTGCGTTCATTCGGGATGACTCGGTTCTACAGATTCATGGACGACCCCACATGACGGCAGCGGGCGCTGAGCCACCATGACCGCCATGTAGGTAATCGCGAACATCATCACGAGCGTTGTCGCCATCAATAAGCGCAACAGCATCTTTTCGATCACCTCGCCTGAGAACATCACCAGCCCTCCCGCCGCGCCGCGCATAGCGCTTCTTTGCCCGCTGCCGTCGCTTTGTAGGAGTGTTGATACTTGACCCCTATCTGCTCAACCAAGGCCCTGCGTTCTAGTGCAGCAAGCGCGTTGCCGTGAAGATGCGGGCGGCCATGCACGATCGTCGATAGCCGCTTCAACATCGAATCGGTGAGTTTGTGATCGGTATACGTGCGTGCCATCACGACGCCTCCGGTAGATCTGGACCGCAGAACCGCTCACGAATGTCGCCCAACGTCAGTTCCGCAGGTTCGGGAAACCGCAGCAGACGCCCACCGCGCTGGGTCGCAAACCGCTCACGCTCACGGCGCACCGCAGCCTGCTGAATCTCGTCGTCGCGGATACCACGCAGCATCTTCAGCGCGATGTCTTCGCGGCTGCCTTCAATCCCGTCGTAGTTGCGCAAACGCTTCGCCTTGAACCGCTCGGTCAGCGCAATGAGGTCGTCCAGATCACCGATCAGTTCGGTGCCCAGATGGTCGAAATCGGAGTGGTGGCACATGGGGGGGTCCGTCTCATAGGTCTAGGACAATGTAAACCTACGGTTTATATAAGTCAACCATAGGCTTACATTTTCGGCTTGTCGACACACTGGTAGGGTCTGACCGACGTAAAGAATCAGGGAGGTGCGTGGAAAATGTCATTCTTGGCGAATGTCTTGTGGCTGCTACTCGGAGGCTGGTTGATAGGGTTGGTTTATCTGATCGGTGCAGTGATCTTCTTTCCTTTGCTACCGTTCCTATGGCAGTTCGTGACTTACTCGTTCTGGCCCTTCGGGAAAGCGCCGGTAAAGCGCTCTGACCTCGCGCGCTACCGCGAGCAAACTGGATCGACGGTTCAGGAAACCGGGCTGCAAACGGCAGGCAGGGGTGTTCGATTTCTAGCGAACGTCGTGTGGGTGCTCACGTTCGGATGGTTCCTAGCGCTACTTCACCTGATCGCAGCGTTTCTGAACATTCTTGTATTTTGGTTGATCATCACGATTCCGAACATCGCCGGACACTTCAGACTGATGGGAGTAGCGTTCCGGCCGTTCGGACGGATCATAGTGCCCAAAGCGTTGGCTGAAGAAATCAGCGTAGGCGCAGCGAAGAACAAGTTGGGGCTATAGGAAAAAAAGAATAGGGGGATACATCGATGCCGAAGAAGAAAAGCCCGCCGGCAAAGAGAAAGACGGCGAAAAAGCGGAGCGTTACAAGGCCAAAAAAAATTGGCCCGCCGATGGCAGAGCAGCAGTTTAGGCCGCAGATTCCGAAGCCTACAGACCACGGCGAGAAAAAGGAATAGACTTTGCCGATGGACGACCGAGGCGAGATCCATCTTTTCAATCTTGCGGTTTCGCGCAGATACAGTAACAAGCTGCGCGGGAAGTGGACGTTCATCGCCAACACTACAAATCTATTGGCATTCGCTGCGGCGGCCGGCGCCGCTATTGCTGTAGCTTTCCCGCCGCATGTTTTCGGGGGTTTCCCCATCCCCCTATCGGCGCTGTTGGCGATCATCTCGGCGTTATCGACGGCGATGTCACTCGTTTTTCATCCGGGAGTGCGCGCGGAAGAACACCAGTCACGAGTGCGCGACTACGCGCGAATCGAGATCGATTTCCGTCGTGGCCGCGATGACATCGAAGAAAGCGAGAATAGAAAACTGGAAGTGGATGTTACGGAACCCGGGCAGCTTCGCGTCCTGTATGCTATCTGCTACAACGAGCAAATCGTCGCGCAGAACTTCGGTAATCCGATTCAACTGAACCTCTCCCAGCGCGTATTCGCTCGATTCTTGGATATTTCGCCAGCAAAACTACGAGATCCCGCGACTGCATAGCGTCAGTGTTGACACTGTACGTCCATACAGTATCCTATGCCCCGGGGAACGTGACATCACGGCGATGGCAGACGTAGGACATCGGCCATTTTGCCAATGATTCACCTGCTGTACCCTCATTCGGTCCGCGCCGGGATGACCCCGCCTCAATCGCGAACAATTGAAATGGTGCAGCGCCGGGGACGGGACTCCCCCGCCAATTGATCGCTGTGTTGACTCTTCGAAAAAAGGAGTTGACCGTGGCACTTCCACCACCTGAAACGATAGACGACATACCCGAGTGGCTCGATTCGTTGAACGACGAAGATCTCGACGCGGCGCTGGCCGTTATCTGGCTGAACCTTAGTCTGGCGAAACGATCGCGGCCAGATCGCGAAGAAGGGTCCGCTGCTCACGGCGATTGAGCGTGTCCCGAATGGCGGCGAGTATTTCGTCGCGGCTGGCGCTGCGGAGCGGATTCGGTTCAACCATGTCACCTTTGCCGGTCAGAAACCACTCGATACTAATGCCGCAAGCCCGGCAGAACTGCGGAATGTTTTCCTTTGCCAAGTACCCGTAGCGCTTCCACTTGACCACTGATTGCGCGGTTACGCCGACTTCCATAGCGACCACGCGGTTTGCCTTCCCGTGCTCGTCAGCGTACGCCAGCGCCTTGGTCATTCGCTCGGCGAGTTCGGGATCGCCCTTTCTGGTCTGTTCTTCAGCCATGAGGGCAAGATAAGCCTCTGGCTGATGATTGGAATAAGTCTGAGGTTGACACTTGATATAAACCTATGGCTTAGTAGTGAGCCATGGGTACACCAACTGTTTTTGACAGAATCGTTGAGCTTTTCGGCACGCAGGCAAAGCTCGCCGACAAGCTAGGCGTAACGCCTCAGTCCATTCAGAAATACAAACGTCAGATTCCAGCAGAACGCGTGCTGGAAATTGAGCGCTTGACCGGTGGCGCCGTTACCCGGCACGAAATGCGACCGGATGTGTTTGGCGACGCCGCCGCATGATCCCTCTGCGTCCCCACGGAAGTTCTCCATCAATACCCCTTGACCGTGGGGGCGCACCTAAATCTATTTGTCCAAGGACAGACAACTCCAGACCTAGCAGTACAACGGAGGTTGTCTATGGCTTCTCCCTTGAGAGCCGCGCGGAAACGCCCACGACTTTTCTCGGAACTCGAACTCGACGATTGCCCGACCGAACTCGATGCGCTGATGAATCAGTGGTTACGAGCCGGGAAGTCGATGGAAACGATACGGCTCGAACTCGAGGAATCGCTAAAGCGGACCTTCGACAAGGGTCAGTTCTCGTGCATCCGCTCGGGGTCCAAACACTTCCCAGCGCGCCACGTCGAAAACGCGAAGGTGTCCGGCAACGTGTTCTATCTCCAGTGGGTCGCCCGACGTTTGGGCTTCGACCTTGTCCCCGCCGACCCGAGACGACGAGAAATCGAACGTCTGCGGCGTCAACTCGATGAATTGGAGGCGGGTAGTGGGCGAGTACTACAAGAATGATATCTCGTGTGAAGATGGATCGCATGATTGAGTTCATCGCCGCGCTCGCTCTAACCGATGCGCTTTTGCTGATTTCACTGTGGGGGATTATGGGTGAGTGAATTGGTGAATCCGGAAACCGGCGAAATCGTCGTCTATGACCCAGACGCCGTTCGCAAGAATATTGCGAAGGCCGATGCGCTGGCGGACTACGCCCGTAAGGTAAAAGACTGGCCGCTGCTTGAACAAGCGGTCGACGCCAAGATTGAAGAGCAACGGGAGTTCGTGGAGTGGTGGGACGAGAAGGTCTCGCCGAATCGGGGAGGGGACCGAGGGAATCAGCACTCAGGAGGCAAGAGCGCAGAACGGCGCACTTGGCAAGTATCAGAAATTGAGAAGCGTACAGGCATTTCTCATCAGCAAGTCTCCCGCTGGCGCAAGGCGCTTAAAGATGAGCGCGCGTATCGCGAGCGGGTATTTACCGCGGCATACAAAAAGGCCATGGCGGCTACTGCCGGGGGCGGGGAGTCACGCGTGAACATTCTTTCTGGTGATACCGAATGGTACACGCCGAAAGAGTACATCGATGCCGCGCGCTCAGTGCTTGGCGGCATCGACCTAGACCCTGCGTCCAACGCTTTCGCGAACGAGATTGTGAAGGCGAAGCAGTTCTACTCCGAAGAAGATAACGGGCTTGAACAGGTGTGGTCTGGGCGCATCTGGTTGAACCCGCCGTACAAATTCCCACTAGTGGAGCAGTTCGTTGATCGGCTGGTTGATGAGATCGCCAACGAAGAAGTGCATTCCGCTGTCCTGCTCACAAACAATGCTACGGATACGGGTTGGTGGCACACGGCGGCCGCGAGTTCTGCGTTGATGTGCTTTACGCGTGGCCGGATATCGTTCTATCAGCGTGACGGCGAGAAGACATCACCAACGCATGGGCAGACGTTCTTCTACTTCGGTTCCGATGTCGATGCGTTCTATTTTCACTTCAAGGATTTCGGGCTGATTCGTTGAGCGCGTTCTCCAATGCATCAAAAGTTGAAGCCGAGGGCCAGCGCATCCTCGCGCCGTGGCTTAGAAACCGTTTTGAGCATGTGGTGTTCAATTCTGGCGGCGCGCGCCATCTAGAACTTCAAAAAATATGCGATGCGTTTGCCAGCCCTATAGGCACTGAGTCCGTCGTGACGATTGAGCTGAAGGTCGAAGAGGAGAACAAGACGGGCAACTTGTACCTCGAATCGTTCTCGAACAAGTCGAAATGCAATCCAGGGTGGATGTTCAAGTCGGAGGCTGAGCTGCTGGTGTACTACTTCTTGCGCTCGGACGAATGCTACACGCTGAAGATGCAGCGTCTCAGACGGTGGGCGTTTTCCCAAGAGACGGAGGGCTTCTGGAATATCTCCAGTTACCCGGAACGAGAACAGAAGAAGCGCGAACAGAAGAACGATACATGGGGATGGTGTGTACCGATAACTCGGTGTTTAGAGGTGGCCGCCACGAAGAAGGAGAGCAGGTACTCGCCGCGAGCGGAGTGTATGAGTGACCCCTTCTTGAGAGCGCAGTTGCAAACCAGGGAGGAGTGGTTATCGGAGTACGAGGAACAAACAAAAACGGCCAGCGCAAACTGACCGTTCTTGAGAATGCCGTAACACCAAAAGGGTACAACACACTGCCGATGTGATTGTAACCCGAAGGTGTTAGCAGAAACCAGCCATTTATGGAGTCGGCTGGCGCGGAATAGGGCTTGTACCGTTCGGCAAGAAGATGGCCCAGGAACACACAGCAGTGCCGGGATGTAGTAGCGACCGCGCGGAGCTTCGAGCATAGGGCGTAAGCGGCAAACCGGACAGATATGGGACACGTAGAACGTGTGGCTTGGTAGGCGCCGTCTGGATTGAGAAGCCTACGCCGGGAAAAGCATTGCTGTGGATAGGTGCGTAACAACGGTGTCGTCGTAGTCCGTGTGTCCCATGGCGCTACTAAATGTCACCTATGGCTGGAAGAAAACATGGATTTTACTCGCAAAGACGGCTCAACGGAGACGATTTACCGGTGGGATATCGAGGGTTGGCAGAAGACATACCCGAACCTGGATGTGGCCGCAGAACTGAGGAAGGCGCGCGACTGGTTGGATGAGAATCCGCGACGCCGGAAGACGCATATCAAGCGGTACCTGCAGAACTGGCTGAATCGAGCGTCAGAAGTGGCGCCGAAACGGAATGGCATGCACGCCTACATCGATAAGCAAGACGCTGAATTTGAGCGGCGGTGGCGTAACAACCAGGGGAAACGAGCGAACCCCAAGCACGCCGCTGAGCAGATGAGAAAAATCAGGGGGATGTTGGGTGAGTAGTGCAGAGCGGAGGGCGTGGTTGTTAGAGCATGGCAGGGAGCACACGGCATTTGAGTCTGCGCAGATTCTCGGCGCGAATATGGAATCGCTGTACTCGATGGCGCGCCGTGCCGGCGTGGTGTTCGCGAAGAAATGCAAGTTGTGCCACGCGAAGAAACCGGGCGGGGCGCAGGCGAAGAAAAGCTATTGGGTGTGCGACAAGTGCAAGGCGATGGGGGTTAACACATCGAACAGCAAGCCGCGGACACCCATGAAACTCACCGAGACCTGCCGCCTGCACATAGCAGCTGCGCATCACATGCCGGCGACGTTCGTTGGATTGGAGTATGGACGATGAACAAAGCGCAGATTATCGGGCGGCTGGGGCGAGACCCCGAGGTGCGTTACACCCCCGTCGGGGTGGCGGTGGCTTCGTTCAGCGTTGCGACATCGGAAAAGTGGAGGGACAAGCAGACCGGTGAGCAGAAGGAAATGACCGAGTGGCACAACGTCACGGCGTTTGGGCGACAAGCGGAGGTGTGCGGGCAGTATCTTCACAAAGGGAAGCAGGTCTACGTTGAGGGTCGATTGCAGACCGACAAGTGGGAGAAGGAGGGCGTCACACGGTACTCGACCAAAATCATCTTACAACGCATGGAGATGCTGGGGAGCAAGGATGATGGGCCTTCGCCGGCGCCAGTGGCTTCGCCGGCGCCAGCTACTTCAAGTCCGGCGCTCGATGATGACGACGACTTCAACGACGACATTCCGTTCGCTTGGCTGCTCCCCGTACCGTTTGCGCCAATGGCGATTGAGATGTTCAACGCAACGCAGACAGTTTTCTAGTTTACAGCTGAAATCTGGTATTTGATGCGACGCCTGACCACCAAACAATCCGAATTGCTGGATTACACCCACCGGCACGTCGTTCTGAACGGCTACCAGCCGAGCAGGGCGGAGATGGCGCGCCGGTTTGGCGTCACCGTGAGCGCGATGCAGCAGCGGATAGACCTGATGGTTCGCAAGGGCGCGATTGAAGTCGTTGGCCCTCGGGCCATCCGAATACTGCATACAGACTACAGTTTCACGTGAATCAATGACCACCGCGCACTTTATTCGCAGAACTGACGGAGCCTATGTGCCGTACACCGACCAGGATAAAGAGTCGCTTGGGCGGGTGAAGTTCGGCGAGGTCATACGGTGTGATTTCAAGCGTCCGAGAAACCCGGGCCACCACCGAAAAGCGTTCGCGTTGCTGAATGCGATGTTCGAGAACCAGGATATGACGGAGAACTTCGACCAGTTCTACGATTGGGTCAAAGCGAAAGCTGGGCTGTTCGAACCGGTATTCGGCGTTGAGGGGTTCTTCAAACTGAAGTCTCTCTCGTACTCTTCGATGGGGCAGGAGGACTTTGACAAGGTTTACCAGAAAATCATCACGGTCGCGGTCGAAGAGCTCGGCCAAGAATGGGCGTTGACTTTCTCGTGATGAAGTTCTGGTGGTCAGAAATTCGGCTAGTGCTGGTCATCGCTGCGGGGCTCTTTATCGTGACGTACCCCGGCTGGCTTCTCATCAAACAGGCGGACTGTGCGCGGTGGTCCAAGTACATCCGCGCATACGAAGCGTCAGAAAACTGCGCACGGACTGTGACGGATCGACTCCGGTATCAGCGGATTCTTGAGTGGTCGGAGAAGTGTAGGTGACTGGCATAAAGCGCGACGCGCTCGATACGCTCTTCTCCGATTGTGTGCGTGAACGTGCGGCGTGGTCGTGCGAGGCGATGGATGTGGCTCTCGCAAACGGCTGCAGCCAGCAGCTGGACTGCGCACACATTCACTCCAGGAGACACCAGTACCTCAGACATGACCCGATGAATGCGGTCTCTCTCTGTAACGCGCATCACCGATATTTCACTGACCACCCTACGGTGTTTACTGCGTGGCTCCAGTCCTACGTTCACGTGGGGGAGTGGGCGGTTGAAGTCCTGATTGAGAAATTGCAGCACCGACACAAGTGGCGCAAGGGGATGAAGGCCGACGCCCGGGCTCACTACCGCGGCGAGCTGAAGCGCATGAAGTCTCTCCGGGCTGACGGAGTGCTGGGTCGTATCGAGTTCGTCGGTTATCTGTGAAATGGCGGCAGGTAAACAAGCACTACGCGCAGAGCGGGTGCGGGATGTTCCGAATTACGTGGGGCTCGAACTTCGAGCGCGGCCCATTCGTCCTATGGCGAACAACGAAAGGGCGGAATACCGACGTGCCGGCGCAGATAGGCGTGTTTTTCGACAAGGACCGAGACAGGGCCATTGCCGACGCGAAGGCGGTAGCGGAGAAGTATATTGACTGACTATCGAGAGATGTACGCGGGAGGGCGTAGATGATTATTGACGGGAGTGTAGATTTGGCCAGGCCCGTTCGCGCCCGCAGTTACAAAGCGCGCTCAGCCGCTTAGTTGTTGAGGCCTATCTGCGAGAGTGAATCGCGATACCGCCGAACTACTGGCTATGTTGTCCGCGGGAGCGCCACCAATGGAGCGCGCGCCAGGCGGCAAGGGGTCGCTGACTCCGCAGGACCTTGCGGCAGCACTGCACGCACTCTCCGAGATCGAAACCGAATTGCTATGGGTGAAGTACGCAGGGCATCCGCGCAGCAAGCTGTGGGCGTTGTGGTTCGAACGCCTGATGGCTAAGGGCTGGTCTGATGGGACAGGCAAGGTCGAGCAAATTTCGATCATCACACTCGACGAGTGCGTCAGCCCGAGCGTTTGCAACGCGTGCAACGGTGTCGGCGAGGTGACGGTCGGCTCTAAGGTGCTTGTATGTCACGTCTGCGACGGGGCGCGGCTCCATCGGCTGAGTCAGCGTGCGATCGCGCGGCGTCTAGGATTCGCAACGAAACTTCATGAGCCGTGGAGAATGCGTGTCGCTATCGCTCGTAAGTTGCTGTCCGACATAGAGGTTCATGCGCTTGGATTGATATCACGGGGGTTGCGCACGGACCCTAGATAACTTGCGGGTTCGCGCACTTTTGGGGTATAAATCCCCACAATTACGGAATCGCCCGCTTTGCGGCCACGCAGCGCGGGCTTTTTTGTGTCCGTTTCTGGCGTCCGCATAATCCCGTGGTTCTCGTGTCAACCGTCCTCCCCCTTCGGTTGGGGTTGTGCTTGGTGCTCCCTGTTGCACCGGACGCCGTTCTATTCCCGCCCTTGTGGCGACCCCTGATTTACAAGGAGCCGTCCACTCTATGACGACGAGGCGAGCAAATTACGCTATGTGGATTTCTGGCGCGACGTTCATCGTTATGGCTGCGGGGCTGATCTACACGGCCGGCAGCAAAGACGAGAAGTTAGAGCACGTTGACCGGCGCGTTGGGACTGTAGAAACGCGCGTTGGCAGCATTGAGAGGCGTGTCGGCGATGTCGAGAAGCGCCAGGGCGAGCAGGGCGTGAAACTCGAAAGCATTCAGGATGATGTCGTCGAAATCAAAGACGACGTGCGCACGGTGCGCGATTACCTGCTCGAAGGGCGGCGGCCTGAGTAGCAGCTTGCGCACGATGGTAAACCCCGCTCAGCGGGATGGTTGCTGAGACAGTGATTGAATTCAAAGCGGGCGTTAATCCAGATGATTTGCACGCTCGAGCGTGGGCTGCGCTTAACACGGCCGATGCGATACACCAAGAAATGACCGGCCGGGCAGGTGTCTGCACATCGACCGGCGAGGGTGACCACATGCGCACCAGTCGCCACCACAACGGCGGCATTCCGGGTTTATCGATGGCGTTCGATTTTCGGCGGCACTACCTCGACCGGCACGCCACAGCGAGCGTTGGAGATTTTACGCGCGAGCTTCGTAAGCGCCTCGGCGAGCATTACTACGTGAAAGCCGAGCGCACACACATCCACATCAGTTGGAAGCCGATCAGTTCCGCACGGCTCTGATCGGCTAGCGCGCCCTGAACTCCGGCCGGCGCAGCGGGCCGTCAGCCTGAGAGTAAGAGATCGTGCCAATCGGTCCGGTGGGCGCGCCGGGTTGCCTGACCTGGACAATGTGCCGGCAGAACGATCTCAAGCCCGCGCATGAAACTCGACGATACAGCCGCGTTAGCGGATCTGACGCCGCCGTTTGTCGTTGAGGCAGACCGGCGTGTGGTGATTCTGGCAGCGGACACCGCGTCCGTGTGCGGCGTTGTGATGCCCGGCGAGCGGGCGCTTTTCACTCGCCCGGTCCTTGAGGCACGCGTGTACAAACCGTTTTCTCAGCTGTACCCGGTGATGCCGGGCGGTGGTATGCGGACGCGTCGAGTCAGAACGATTGACGCGGAAACGGCGTTTTCTTCGTTGTGTCGAGCGCAAACGGTTCTGCAAATTGCAACGAGCCGCGCCCGTCTTGCGGAGCGGTATCGGCAGTATCTGCGCTGGTGTGTGCGGCAACCGGCGCTATGCGCGGACGACGGTCAGCGGTACATGCTCGACAAAACGCACGTGATTTTCAGCGCGTTGACCGGATGCGCCCGCGAGTCGTATCAGAGATTGCGGGTCGATCTGCTTGCGGCGCATCCCAAAGTCACGCCGACGCGCGGCGCGGCATATTTCATTGAGGCGCGGTCGTTTGAGGCGATCGACGCCATCGCAGACGAGGCTCTAGGAATTGGACAGACGCGGCACGTCGAAAACAGCACGTAATTTTTGCACCTTGGCGGCGCTGGCCGCTCTGTCCGCTCAATCCGGCTGCTCGTTCATCGGCTCTGGCGCTGATGTGTTCGCCGCGCCAGATGACGCAGCCATGGTCCGGTGTACGGACTATTCGGCCAATGTGCACGGGCCGTTGTCGTCTGCGCGAGCAGACGGTGTGCAGTGCATGGAGGTCGGCGTGTACTGCGGCGAACTCACGATTGAACTCGAAAACGGTATAGCGAGGCATACAGGACAATGCGACTGATCGTACTTCTCACAGCGCTGCTCAGCAGCGCTGCATGGGCGGCCCCGGAAACCCCGGTGCTTGACCATCGGTTCCCTGGGTTGGTTGAGTGGACGGACGTGGAGGGCGAAACGCGATATGAGTTGAGCCGTCAGCGGCTGCACCATAAACACGGTTGGCAGGACGTGAACACGTACACGTTTCCTGCGGGGCAGACCAGTTTCGAGGGCTACAAGACGCACAAGCGTTTTTTCTATGAGCGGTGGCGGATTCGCGCGTGCGATCATGCCAACTGCTCGGCGTGGTCTGATTGGGAGGTGACGTGCAATCCCATCGACTACCTGTGCACGCAATGAGTTTGCAATGTTGAGTACGTTTGTAAGGCTAAACACGCGGGGAATTGCGAATGAGCCGGGAAACTCTAACGGACGGATCGCCGGTCACCGACGACCATCGTGACATCAATCCGGACACTGGCCAGCAGAAAGGCTATGTCGTTCTGAGTGAGGCGGAACGCCAAAAGGGCTTCGTCGAGCCGGTGCGCGAGTCCTACATACACGAGAAGTGCGGCGGGTTGACCCGCATGGGCCGGTCGATTGCTGAAACCTATGCGCGCGAGCCAGAGTTCTACAGCGGACCGTTCTGCGCGATTTGCAAGGCCCATTTCCCGGTAGGCGCAGACGGCCAATTCGTATGGGACGGCACGACACAAAAGGTCGGGACGCGTGCGCAGTAGTAGGGCCGCGGCCTACGCGTTCCTGCTCGGGTTTCTGATCGTTGGTTGCGGGCCGGCGTTCGCACGCTGCGAGGCGTGCTACAGCGAGCCGTGGTGTGAATCGATCGGCGGTACGTCGCAGGTTCGATTGCTCGACAAAACGCGGCCGGATTGCCTTACCGATACGCACGTGTGGGAAGCGGATTTTGCCCGCGGCCTGAAACCGTATGAAGCGGTT
This sequence comes from Candidatus Azotimanducaceae bacterium, assembly GCA_965216695.1. Classification (GTDB taxonomy): domain Bacteria; phylum Pseudomonadota; class Gammaproteobacteria; order Pseudomonadales; family Azotimanducaceae. The sequence continues at coordinate 4,521,414 of OZ244212.1, forward strand.
GGCCAGGCGTTGCATTACGCGACGGTCATCAATCGCACCGCACCTGCTGATCAACCGACTCGCCCCGGCGTTGCGCTGATCAAACGTAGGTCGTCCGACGAAAAATACATCGAGCGCATTCGCGCGCTGATTGCTGAATTCTGGTTGCCGATCGATCTGGTGGTGATCGAGTGACGCCGGCGTGTCATCTGCACACCACGTTCGTTGTCGTCAACGGCATTCGTAACCACGGCAAACACAACGTTGACCGCTGTCGCGATTGGCTGCGCAGCGCAGGGTACCAGGCGCTTGATCCTCACATTCGTTGGCGCTGGGCACTCTCACCGATGTGGGGTGCTCAGAAAGACGGCCAGCGCATTGTTGAGGCGATTGGCGGGGTCGGTGGCTACGTCATTGCGCATTCGTTTGGCTGCCGTAGAGCATTGGCTGCGCACGCGAAAATGGTCGAGGCGTACGGCCGTGGCTTTGACGGCATGTTCTTTTTCGGTGCGGCGGTACCTGCTAACCACGAGTTACCCAACATCCGTATTTGGAATTTCTACTCGCCGAACGATCGGGCGCTGAAAGTCGGCCGTTGGATTCCATGGTTTGGCGCGGCGGGTCTAACAGGTTTTGAGCGTGACGCCGTGAATGTCCCGAGGTCTGGCAACCACTCGCACTATTTCGCCCCCTATGAATTGGAGCGCAACATGAATTACATCGTCAGTGAGGTCGAGCGCGTTGCGTAGGCTGATCGTTATCGCAGCGCTGGCGCTGCTCGTGCCGGTGGCGCAGGCGGCGACGGTCAACAGCGTTTTCTGCGATTGGATTGGTCGGTGGTTTCAGACAGGGTTTTGCCCTGCGCAATTGACGAGCCCGAGTGCGGCCAACGTTACGAGTAATTCGGCAGACATTCGGGCTACAACGGATCGCGATTCGGGCACGCTGTACTGTGTGCACAGCACATCGCCGGCGGCACCCTCGGCGGCGACCATCAAAGCCGGTGGCACGGCATCGGTTAGCGCAGCTGGGCAATACACGGTAGCTCGCTCCGGGCTCAGCCAGGCCACGACCTATTACGGGCATTGTATTCACGAGTGGGAGCGGCGGGATTCCAACGTCGTCACCACAGCGCAGTTCACGACGCCGTCGAGCGGCACGTTTACGCTCGCGTGGGACAAACCGACCGAACTGTCCGACGGTACGACCATCACATCGGAACTCACGGGTTACAAAATATACGAGGGGTCTGACGGCACGTTCGACACGCTCGTCACCACGATCAACGACGGCAACGACACGGATCACGTCGTGAGTTCGGGAGGGTTGTATGCGGTCGCGGCAACGTGGACGAACGGCGGACTGTCCTCGCAAACCGCTTTGTCCTGGCCTGTGGATACGAACGATGTCATCGAGACAGGCGACTGCACGACGACGCTCGGCCCGCCGCCGTCGAGCAAGGCGACGTTCCAGGCAGCGCTAGATTCGGCGACCCCCGGGGACGTGATTTGCGTTCGCGGTGGCACGTACGAGTTCGATTGGAACACCAGCAACGTCGGCCTGACGTTCTCCGTGGACGGCACCGCGGTTAACCCGATCACGTTTACCGGTTACCCGGGCGAGTGGCCGATTTTCAACGGCTACGGCACCGACGCGCAGTGGACGACGGACGAAGGCAACAACCAAAACGGTTCGAGCGCGTCGCTCTCGGGTAACCAGGACCTGTTCACGGTCAACGGGGACTACTGGCGGCTGCAGGATTTCCAGATCGAGTATGCCGACCGGCATAACCTGCTGATCAACGGCTCGCACGTAGAGGTCGTCAACCACCGCAATTTTGCGAGTTGGGGCGGCAACATCAACGTCGGTCTGAACATCGGTAACGCCGGATTCCCGACCACGATTGACGATGTGCTATTCCGTCATGTTGAGTCGTCGTTCAGCCGTCACGGTTACGGGATCATCCTGCAGCACACCGGATCGAGCAACCCGATAGCGGACGCCAACAAGTATACGAACATCGTCACGTTGATGTCGTCATTGTGGGCGAACGGTAAGCGCGCGGACACGAAGGGCGTTGTCGGTGCGACATCGGGTGATGGCGCTGGCGGCGGCAACGCAGACGGTTTTGCGATCTCGAAAGAGCTGCACCCGGCGAGCACGAGCGGCACGTTGTCGGATCAGGCTGCGGACGATCTGACGTTTGCGTACACGACCAGTTGGTTCAACGCGGACAACCAGAACGATATTTCTGCCGGCAACAATTTCACCTACATCGGTGCGATCACGGCGAACAAGCGCGGCGTCACCAACCCGAACGGCGCTGTGGGCGCGGTCGGTTTCAAAGCGTTTCAGAATTTCGACAACGGGCAGCTGATGCTCGGCAGCATTAGTACGGTCGTGAACGAACAAGGCACGCTCGGCTGGTCGTTTGAACACAAGATGGAACCCGGCGCCAGTCAGTCGCAAATGTGGAACAACACCGCGGTCGACATCAACGGCGCTGGATATTTCATTACGGGTGACACGTTCAACACGACCGATTCAAAGTTCAAGAACAACCTGAACTATTTGACGGGCGCGCCGAGCGTTCCGGCAGGGTACGACAACACGAACAACTACAACGGCGATACATCGGGTAATCCGAATCTGCACGACCATCTGTTTACGCCGTCGGATCCGGATGTGTTGAGCGCATCGGGCGAGCCGTGGGAGCGCTCCGAGCTGCTACACCGTCAGTTCATTGCGGCGTTCGTGCCGACAACGAGCTCAACGAACCTACTGGATGATGGCGTGACGGGACCGCATCACCATGCGACCGCTGCGGACGATCCGACGAACCCAAGCGACCCAGTCAGCCTAACAAAGATCCCGTTTTTCGATGCACAGCGAACCGGGGACCAGAACGGCGACACGGACATTGGCGCGGTGCAGTACCAGTACATGCTCCCGCCAGCGCGGATGCGTATTCAGTAGGTGGCCCGCCCATCTGGTGACCTACAGGTTCGGAGCGGTTGGGCGTACTCCGGCAATGTGCTGTTCGCCGGCATCGTCCAAGGCGGCGACCAGTTCTATGATCTGGTAGCGGCCGCTGCTGGCACACTGAATGACCCTGGCACGGTAGCCACGTGGCCGACACACGGCACGCACGGCAAGGGGTTCAATTCGCCCGAGGCGAGCGACGCGGGTATTGATCACGGTGACCCGTCCGGTATCGGCGGCACCGGCGCTACGTCGGTCATTGTCCTGTATAACCCCGACGGCGCGGGTGTCGCGACCACCGGGAAATTCGTCGTCAAAACCGGCGGCGGTAATGATTTTTGCTCGCTGGAACGGCTCAACAACGAAACCTATCGAGGCTTTATCTCGGTCGGTTCGGACAACGCCACGTCGCAGGAAGCGGCCGCAACGTGGGCGAACGGCACCGTCAATCTGCTCGGCATCCACCACGACGGCAGCAACCAGTACGTTCGAAAGGACAGTTTCAAGTCGGGCAACGCCGCCAAATCCGGCAACAGCAACGACACTAACCAAACGCTTTGGGTTGGTAACGACGGCGCAGGCAGCGGATGCGCGGGCACGATCTATTACGTGCTGATTCTCGACACGGACGTGTCGGATGCCGAGTGGAGCAACCTAGAAACGGACCCATGGACGTGGTCCGAGTCCACTAGCTCGGGGCCGGCGTTGACGTCGCCGAGCGCGACGGATATTCAGGGCACCACGGTGGACCTGAATGTCACCACGGACGTCGGGTCGGGGACGCTGTATTGGTACATTTCGACCAGCGCGACGGCACCGAGCGCGACGGACCTGAAAAACGGTACGGGGGCCACCGCATCCGGAAACCAGGCGGTCAGTGCAACGGGCGCGCAGCTGGTCAACAACGCTGGGACGCTGTCCTCTGAGACGCAGTATTACGGCTATCTGCTCCACAATGACGGGTCGAACGACTCGAACATTGCCGAAACCGGCGCGTTTACGACGGCGGACGTCACCGCTCCGGTTCTGTCGTCGCCGTCGACGAGCGATGTGCAGAGCACGACCGTTGATATCAACGTCACGACCGACGAAGACAACGGGACGCTGTATTGGTACATCTCTGCGAGTGCTACGCCGCCGAGTATCGCAGATCACAAAGATGGGACCGGGGCGGTCGCATTCGGGAATCAATCGGTGTCGGGGACCGGCGCTCAACTGGTCAACAATGCGGGCGCACTGTCGGCGAGCACGTCGTATTACGCGCACCTTCTACAGACGGACGCGGCGAGCAACGACTCAAATCAGGCCACCACGGCGCAGTTCACCACGAACAGCGCTGGGCGTACCGCGACAGCCCAGGACACGACGCTCACTCCGGGGCAAACCGTCACTGTTGATTTAACGGGGTTCAGTGGAGCGCCAACTAGCGCGACATTCAACGGTGTCGGCGTAACGATCAGCAACGCCACCCAGACGAGCGTCGATGTGACGATGCCCGGCTTATCCGCTTTCGCGTTGGGCCAAGGGCATGCGGCAACCCGCTGGAACGCAAACTATGATTTGGTCGTTTCGGAGGCGGGCGGCAGCGGCACGGATCAAGCACAGATTGTCCCGCCCGATACCGACGGCCCGACCTACTTTTTCGGCCAAGCTGGTGTGACACCGTACCCCGCGGATACGGTTTGGCCCGGCGTCACCGCGCAGAACGATGACTATTTCATCGAGCACATATCGGGCGGTGCGGTAACCCTCGAAAGCGATGCCGGCGTGGTCAGTGTTGCGTCGACGCCGAGTACGTTCGAGGTTCGGGTGTTCGATGTGTCGGCGAACGCGTGGACCGCGATCGAGTCGTGGACATACTCGGGTGAGGAAAGCCCCGATCCGTTCACGTTTAACGATCAGTCGAACGTCGCACCCTCTGTTGCCAACGTAACCAGCAACACGATCACCGTATCCGGATTGAGCGGATCTGTTGCCGCAGCGGTGAGTGGCGATGCGAGCGCCGAGTACTCGAAAAACGGCGGCGCTTGGACTTCGACCGCCGGTACCGCAGAAAACGGCGATACGTTTGCGGTGCGTGTGGATGCGAGTGGCTCGTTTTCAACGACCGTTTCTGCCGTGCTCACGATCGGTGGCGAATCGGATTCGTTCGATGTCACTACGCGGGCCGAGGATACAGCGCCCGATCAGTTCGCGTTCACGGACCAGACTGTCGCCGCGAGTACGGCTGATGTTGAGTCCGGTGCAGTCACGATTACCGGCATGGACAACGGCCAAAACGCGACGTTTTCAGGCGATACCGGTTCGTTTGAAATGTCCATCAACGGCGGCGCGTGGCAAGCCGTCGCAACGACGCTCATAAATCCCGGTGACACGCTCAATCTGAGAGCAGACGCCCCGGCGATTGATGGAAATTCGGTCAGCCTCACAGTCACGATCAGCGGCGTTTCGGACACGTACACGGTCACAGCGAGCTCGATTGCCGTTTGGCCATCGACCATTGGCTATAGGGCCGACATCCGGGCGATCAACGACATTCGAACCGACATATCGGAATCCGGTTCGGTGCGCGGCGTCGATCTCAGCGCGGAGAACGTCTACAGCATCACGCTTAAAACCGGACTACTAACCGACACCGAGCTGTCGACGTTGATGTCGTTCTACGACGACAACAAGGGTAAGAGAATCGAGATTGACCCGCCACGTGACCCGTACAGCTATTTGTGCCTGTTTACGAAAGAGCCTGATCGAGACGTTGTGAGCGGAACCTACAGCGAGGCGACTGTGAGGCTCGAAGGGAACAGAAAAGTATGAAGATGAACCGGGCCTTACGTGCTTATGCGGTTAGGAAAGTGAGGGCGCTTGTCCAAGCTCTGTGTGAGGTTCGAAGGCAGCAGAAGCGGATGAACCGGGCCTTACGTGGCAAGCCTTATGCGGTTAGGAAAGTGAGAGCGCTTGCTCAATCCCTGGTGTATGACGAGGCGTCGAAGCGACCCGCGTTCGTCGCTTTGGAAACATTCTACTGCGATGCATTCAGTTCCCTGTACGTCAAGGGACAGGCGTATTTCGTGCGTGACGCCGTTGACGAGACTGGCCGTCCGGTAGAAGTGACGCCGCTACAGGAAGCAATGGCCATTTGGCAATTGCAAGAAAAAATCGAGTTAATCGGAGACTGATATGGCAACGACCCATTCCACAGCAGCACGTAACGCCGCGGCCGATGCCGTCGTCGATCTGGTTGATGGTGGTTCTACCGACGCAAATGGCGATCTCGTCATTGAAACGTCTGGCGATGTTGAGGTGGCGACGCTTGCGCTGAGCAACCCTGCGTTTGGTAATGCGGCCGCTGGGGTAGCTACTGCAAATGCGATCAGCGATGACACCAACGCGACGGGCGGCACGGCAGCGAAGTACCAAATTCAGGACCGTGACAACGCACTTGTCTTTGAGGGCAGCGTGACGGCCACCGGTGGCGGCGGCGATATCGAATTGTCGTCGGTCGCGATCGGTGCAGGCGACACCGTGCAGATGAGCTCGTTCACCTACACCGCCGCGCCTTAAGACGTGACGGAAACCGGGCACGAGAACCCGGAGTAACAACGAATGCCGTTTGAAGCAGTAGCGCCGGATGCGTTTGCGAACCCGGAAAATCTTTCCAAGGTTCAACTTAACGGCACCATCACTGACATTGACGAAGATCCGGACGCGCCAGATGCGAACTGGCTGACGGCGTCGGGAAACAATGTCGATACGCAATGCATTGTTGCGTTTCCGACCCCGACCGGCGGGTCAAACATCACAGGCACGCAGGAATTCCGCATATGGATGCGCGGAACGCCGAACGGTTCAACGTTTGATGTCGACGTCTATGTGACTGACAAGGATCGGATCCGCCAGAACAGCGGCAATCCGATCCTGTCAACGACCGTGTCGAGCACAACCGGCGAACTGATTACCGTCCAGTGGGACGCGTCACTCGTGATTTCGGGCGCAGTGGTTGGCTGCGAGGTTTTTAGCCATAAAACGGGCGGCTCACCTACCAATCGCACAACGGGTGAGATTGGCGCGATTGAGTGGATTGCGCAGACTCCGGGCGCAACCACAATCACCGGGTCTGGCGGAGCCGACGCAGCGGCAGCGACTACGGACGGCACCGGCGAGCGCGTTGTTACTGGTACGGGCGGCGCAGATGCAGATTCGGCGACAACCGACGGAACGGGCGGGCCCATTGTCACGCACACCGGCTCGGGGGCCGCAGACGCTGCCGCGGCTGTCACTGCGGGTACGGGCGAACGTGTCGTACCCGGCACAGGAGCCGCTACGGCGCAAGACGCCGACACCGCAGGAACCGGTGCGCGCGCGATTGCGGGCACTGGCGACGCCACCGCAAACGCTGCGCAAACGGCAGGCACCGGCCTACGTGTCGTAACGGGCACGGGCTCAGCAGACGCACAAGATGCGACGGTTGCGGGCGTAGGCGAGCGGGTTATCCCTGGCACGGGCACCGCAGTAGCGCAGCCGGTCGACACATCAGGCGCGGGAAACATTGCAGGCGCAGTCATGGGCTCCGGCGGCGCTGTGGCAGAAGACGCCACAACGGCCGGTGTCGGGGAGCGCGTCATCCCGGGTACGGGGTCGGCCGTATCGGATGCGGCAAGCACCGCAGGAAGCGGTGCCCGGGCAGTCACAGGCACAGGCGCAGCCGATTCGGACGCTGCGCAAACGGCGGGAACCGGCACTCGCGCGATAACCGGGACCGGATCTGCGGACACCGGCAGCGCAACTACCGCCGGCACAGGTGAGCGCGTCATCACGGGCCAAGCCGACGCCCAGGCGCAGGACGTAACGACCGAGGGCGCAGGGTCGGTCAGTGGTGCTGTCAGCGGAGCGGGCACGGCAGACGCCCAACCCGCCACCACGAGCGGCACAGGCGTGCGCGTCATCACCGGTACGGGCGATGCGCAGTCGGGTAACGCCACCACGGACGGCGCTGGTGCTGTCAGTGGCACGATTTCCGGCAGCGGTGCGGCGTCAGCAACGCCAGCAGAAACAGCGGGTGTCGGCACACGGGTTGTCTCCGGATCCGCCGACGCCCAGGCGCAGGACGCCACCACGGACGGGACGGGAACAATCCAGGGCGCCATATCGGGCTCTGGTGACGCACAGGCCGACAATGCCACAACGGCGGGCACGGGATTGCGCATCATTCCCGGCACCGGGGGCGCAACCGCAGATTCGGCGGAGACTTCGGGCTCAGGTTCGATCAGCGGCAATGTCTCGGGCATCGGTGGCGCCGAAGCGGGGCAGGCCAGCACCAACGGCACCGGGCTACGCCTCATACCGGGCACAGGCGGCGCAACAGCCGGCCCAGCACAGAGCGCAGGGACCGGGCTACGCCTGATTGTCGGCACAGGCTCAGCGGTTGCAGACCCGGCTGACACGCAGGGCACGGGCACCAACGCAGTTACGGGTACGGGTAACGCTCAGGCTGGCGCTGTAGAGACGCAGGGCGTGGGTCTGCGTCTCGTCAAGGGCACAGGCTCAGCTGTAGCGGACGACGCACAGACGGCCGGCTCTGGCTCAGTAGCTGGCAACGTATCGGGCACGGGCGAAGCGCAGGCACAGCCAGCACAAACCGCAGGCGTAGGTCTGCGAGTCATCAAGGGCACCGGGGCCGCCACAGCAGCATCGTCGACAGTGGCAGGAGTAGGCAACGCGTATGACCCCAGCGCGCCGGGGTATACGGAAACGTGGAAGGCACGAATGCCCAACGACACGATTCAAGTTCGATACAACGCGGATGACATCATCCCATTGAAGATGGACGTAGCATGACGGTCACTGTCAAATTCGGCGAACGAACGCACATCGAGGGCGAACGTGTACGTGGCGACGACTGGGCACTGCTGTTCCAGCTGGTCGACGCCAACGACGCACCACTCGGCGACATTACCGGATGGTCCGCGAAGTGGACCGGGCATACCGTCAAACACCCGACGGACATCAGTACCCAACTGTTTCAGGTGAACGCCACAATCCACGACGCCGCGAACGCCATATTCCGGTTCAAACCGACGACCGTGCAGATGGATCACATCGGCAAGGTGTTCATCGACATCGAGGTCACCGACGCCAGCGGGGTCATCGTGACGCCAGCAGACGGGTTCGTGCGATTCATTCAGGACAAGACGAAGTAGCGCGGGTCCTTCCTGACGGCCTCCAATGCGGGGGAGCAGCAGCGCGGTTTTTCTGACAATTTTCGTGACGTATTAAGGGACTTCCGATTGGCGACGCAAAAAGCAGTGTCCGCACATCTGGACATTTCCGCGGAGCGATTCCGCCAGTTGCAGAAACGCGGGGTGTTTCCGCCGAGCAAGGGGCGTGGTGGCTACGATCAAGATGCCTGCCGGGTTGCATACATCCGTCATCTGCGGGGGGTGGCATCCGGGCAGCACGACGAATCCGGCGAAAAACTGGCGGTGTCGGAGACGCGCGCCGAATTGCAGGTGGAACAGGCGAAACGTGTACGGCTTCAGAACTTGGAGGCGGAGGGGCGCCTGATCGACATCGACGAAGTGCGCGAGGTTTTTTCAGAAGCCGTCGTGTTGTTGGCATCGACGCTTGACGGTGCCGCTGGGCGTATTGCGGGAGGCGATTCTGTACAACGGGCGAAATTGCTGAATGAACACCGCCGAATCCGTGACGTATTCGCCGATCGACTCTCGGCTTACGCAGATGCTACGGAGGTCGGCCCGTCTGGTCCGGTCGCCGCCATCCCGGGCCGCGTGGGAGTGGGCCGAGGCAAAACGAAAACTACCAAAGGACGCCGCTGAGCCAGGACCGTTCAACGCAGGCAGAGCGCCTTGGGTTCGGGGCATCACGCGAGCGGTGGCGAATCCTGGCAATACATCGGTTGTCGCCATCATGGGCTCGCAGATGTCGAAAACTGACGGCGTTGCGCTGAACGTCATCGGCTGGAAGCTCGACGACGACCCGCAGCCGGTTTTGTACATCGGACCCACGCAGAAAAACGTTGAGAGCATCTCGCAGGATCGCTTGACGAATATGTTGAAGTCGGTGCCGTCGTTGTGGTCGGGGCTCGCTAAGGGTCAGAAGGACAAGGTCACCGAAAAGTTCATCAACGGCGTTCGCCTTGGGCTCGGTTGGGCTGGTTCAGCAACGGAACTGGCATCGCACCCGGCGGCGATCGTCATCATCGACGAGCGCGACAGAATGGACGATGTTAAGCGCGAAGGCGACCCGAATACGTTGGCCGACGCACGCACGGCGACCTATGACGGCATCACGGTTACGTTCTCCACGCCGACGCTCGGCAAGGTCGACTCGGAAGTTCTGGATACTGGCCTTGAACACTGGCAAGTACCGGAAGATCGGGACGAAGTTCAGTCGGCGTCATGGTCGTTGTGGATGGAAGGTTCGCGTCATGAATGGGCGTGGCCTTGTCCTGACTGTCGCGAGTACTACATTCCGCGGCAAAAGCTGCTGAAGTGGCCGGAAGGCTCGACGCCCGAGGACGCATTTCGCGACGCCCGGATGGTGTGCCCGCATTGTGGTGTGTTGTCGGGTGAAGACGCGAAAGAGTGGATGAACGAGCACGGCGTTTTCGCGGCGCCCGGGCAGCGCATCTTGCCAGTGGATGACGACACCGACTGTGCGCAGGTTGTTGGCACAGATGGCGAAACGGTGAGCGTTCCATTCGGCGAATACCTATCGACCGGTGAGACGGATTGCGAAAGTTTTTGGGCGTCGGGGTTGTGTTCGCCGTGGCGCTCGTTTGGGCACCGAGCGCGGCAGTTCCTACGTGCTGTCGAGTCCGGCGAGTCGGGGCGCATTCAACCGGCCATCAATACCGGCTTCGGGGAACTGTTCCGCGTGGCGAATAATGCTCCCGAATGGGAGTTCGTCACGGATCTGCGCGACGACTACGGATTCGATGAAGTGCCCGACGATGTGCAGGTGCTGACGTGCGGCGTCGATGTGCAGAAACACTCGTTGATCTATGCGGTGCGCGGGTGGGCGCCCAAGTATCAGAGTTATCTGATCCGACACGGCGAGATCGAGGGCGAAACGCGATTCGACGAAGTGTGGGATCTACTGGCTGACGTGCTCGACCGGGAGTATGGCGGGCTCCGAATCAAGCGCGCGATGGTTGATACCGGTTACAACCCGAGCAAAAGCCCGGAAGGCGCGGTGGACCCGAATTCCGTGCATGCGTCGGTGAACAAAGTCTACGATTTCTGCCGCACGCATCGACGCCAGTGTGTTGCGATCAAAGGCGCGACGGAATCGCTGGTGAAGCCTTTGCGCCCGTCGGATATCGACATCAACTTTCGCGGGCGAGTGATTAAGGGCGGCCTACGTCTGTATCACTTGGACACGGATTTTTTCAAATCGTGGGTGTACGACAGACTCGAATGGCCGCTGGACAAACCCGGCGGGTTCTTTCTGTCACGGGACGCAACCGACGACTACTGTCAACAGCTGGTCGCGGAATCGCGCGAAGTCGATCGCGGCGGCAAGGTCCGGTGGATCCGCTTTCGCAAAGCAAACCACTATCTTGACTGCGAAATGATGAACGCGGCGTGTGCGCATCTGCTGCAATTGCATCGTTTGTCGCCGAAAACGCGAGAAAAACTGCGCCCTGACCCGGAGAAACCGAAGAAAACCCCGCCGCAACCACAACGCCGCCGAAATTGGGCAACGGATTGGAGGAAGTAACGATCAACATCCCGAGCGAACTGACGGCCGGCGAAACGTGGCAGTGGAGCGTAGAGGCGACCGAGTACCCGGCGCCGACGTGGTCGATGACGTTCTATTTCATCAATGCGTCCAGCGTGTTTTCGATCGCTGCGCTCGGTTCGGGTGCGACATTTACGGTTGATCATCCCGCGACGAGTACGCGCGCAATCGAGGCGGGGCGTTACCAATGGACGGCGCGGGTTACCGACGGCACCGATGTGTTTTCCGTTGGCGATGGGGTCATCAGCATTGCGCCGGATCTGGTGGAAGAACGCGACACGCGTACATGGGCGCGGCGCATGCTCGATGCGGTGGAAGCGGTCATGGAAGGTCGCGCGACCCGGGATGAACAGTCGGTGTCATTTAACGGCCGGTCGATTACGCGGATGGACTTTGCGGAACTGCGTCAGTTTCGAGACGAGCTACGCAGCCAGGTTCGCATCGAGGAACGAGGGGAGGCCGCGGGGCTCGGGCGCGATGTCCGAGTACGGTTCAACCGTATTTGAGGTAAACGCATGCCATTCTGGAAACGCAAGAAAAAGTCGGATCCGAAGCCCATGCGGCCCCCGTCGGTTGGCCGACGCATGTACAGCGCGGCCCGACAATCTCGGCTGACCGCTTCGTTTCAGGCGCGCTCGACGAGCGCAGATGCAGAACTTGCGCAGTCGCTGACAACGATGCGCGGACGTGCGCGGGCGCTGATTCGTGACGCGAGTTACGCCAAGCGAGCAAAAACGTTGGTGGTGAACAACGTCGTCGGTACCGGGGTTGGGTTGCAGGCTCAGGTCAAGAACATCCGCGGGGCGCTCAATCGACGAGTCAACGCCGACATCGAGGAAGCCTGGTTGGCGTGGTGCAAGGCAGACGCTTGCCACACGGGCGGTCGGCTGCACTTCAAGCAGATGGAACGCGTCGTAATGGGCCAGGTATTCGAGGCGGGTGAAGTCTTCCTGCGGAAGCACCCTGCGCGTTTCGGTCGTTCTGACGTTCCGATAGCGCTTGAAGTGATCGAGTCCGAGCGATTGGCCGATGAATTTCAGTCGACGTACCTGCAAAGCGGCACCGAAAATGAAGTGAGGATGGGCGTCGAGGTTGATCGGTTCTTTCGTCCGGTTGCGTACTACTTTCGGCAACGACACCCGCAGGATGTGCGATTTACCGGGACACTCGACATGATCGAACGCGTTCCGGCCGACCAGATCCTGCATCTGGCGGTGGTTGACCGCTGGCCGCAGACGCGTGGCGAGCCGTGGCTACATGCCGTCGAGCGACGACTGAACGATATGGACGCCTATAGCGAGGCTGAGATTATTCGCGCTCGAGTGCAGGCACTGACAGCCGGCGCGATCGAGACGCCCGAGGATATCGAATCGCTGGGCGAACGGCAGGAAGACGGATCCGCCGAAATGGAACTGGAAGCCGGCGTGTACAAACGGCTTTTGCCGGGTGAAAAGCTGTCGCCCGGGCATGTGACGGCGCCAAACCCGGCGCTGGATCCGTTTATGCGCTACATGCTGCGCGAGGCGGCCGCGGGCATTGGTGTGTCCTATGAATCTCTGTCGCGCGATTATTCGCAGTCGAACTATTCAAGTTCGCGGCTTGCGTTGCTCGATGACCGCGACATGTGGCGTTTTTATCAGAGCTGGTACATCTGCGATTTTCGCGAACCTTTGTTCGAGACGTGGTTGCAAAGCGCGGTGTTGTCGCGCGCCATTCCATCGATATCGGTCGACGAGTACGCGAACAACATCGCAAAGTTCGAGCGCGTTCGTTACAAGCCGCGCGGCTGGTCATGGGTCGACCCGACGAAGGAAGTGGCTGCGTACAAAGAGGCTGTCAAGTCTGGATTCACGACCGTTAGCGATGTGATCGCCGCGACCGCGGGCGGTCAAGACATTGAAGACGTGCTCGACATGCGCGCGGAAGAACTCGCGTTGATGGACGAAAAGGGACTGTCGTTCGAGACATCCCCACAAGCAACCCCGCCGTCAAAAGAACCTGAAACCGAACCCGAGCCGAATACCCGGCGGGTTCACGTCTTGAGGTAAATCCCTATGGAAACGAAAAAAGTCCCGGCGCTGGTCCGGCGTTTGGACGTGGACGAATTTCGCATGCACGACGATCGCCGTTTGACGATGTCGGCGTCGTCTACGTTCCCGGTCGAGCGCTTTTTCGGGCCAGAAATCCTCGACCACTCCGAGGATGCGGTTCGCCTGGACCGCGCGGAGGTCGGATCGATGCCGTTGTTGTTCAACCATGACATGGGCGACCCGATCGGGATGGTCGATTCGGCGCGGGTGTCTGATGGCCGGCTGATGGTCGAGGCGCACTTGTTCGACACTGAGCGAGCGGCGGACATCGAAAAGATGATCCGCGGCGGCCTGCGCAACGTATCGGTCGGTTACCGACTTCACCGCGTCGAGGAAATGAAGGACGGATCGTCCATCGTGCGCGAGTGGGAGCCATTCGAAACTTCGATTGTAACGGTGCCTGCCGACCCGACTGTGGGTGTCGGGCGGGCATTCGATACTGAAACTGAGGTGCGCTTTCAGCGCGCCGAATCTCAATCGGCGGAAACCGCCGCCAAGCCAAAGGAGAATGCAGTGAGCGAAGAAACGCAAACTGAAACCCGGGCGGAAGACGCCGCCGAAACGACCACCGAAGATCGGAATCAGCGACCGGCGGTCGTCGAAGACCGACCGACGCAGCCGAACGCTGTCGAAATGGAGCGCAAGCGCCAAGAAGGCATCGAAAAACTGTGTCGTATCAACAAGGTCGACGAGAACATCAAAAAGTACTGGATCAACGCCGGCCTATCGCTTGATCAGGTCGCGGACGATCTGTTGAGGATCATCGAGGATCGGGGGAACACGAATCCGGAACCGGCCTCGAAACTCGGTCTGTCGCGTGGCGAAACGCAAAATTTCTCGTTGCGTCGTGCGATTGTCGCCTGCGCCCAACAGGATTGGGCGAAAGCGGGATTCGAACTCGAGTGCTCGCGCGCCATCCAAGAAAAGCTGAACAAGGCGCCCGATCCGACGAAATTCTATGTACCCTTTGAGGTCATGCAGGATCAGCGGATCTCGCCGGAAGTTCAGCGAATGAAGCGCGACTTGACTGTGGGTACCGCTGCGGACGGCGGATTTCTCGTCGAAACCGAAAACATGGGTTTCATTGAGATCCTTCGCAACCGGTCGGTTGCGTTTCGCATGGGCGTTCGCCGGCTGTCTGGGCTGCAAGGCAACCTGACGGTGCCACGACAGGACGGTGCGGCTACGCCGTTCTGGCTTGCCAGTGAGTCAACGCAGATTACGGAAAGCCAGCAAACGTTCAGCCAGATCTCGCTGTCGCCGAAAACCGTGGGTGCATACACCGAGGTTTCACGGCAGTTGCTGCTCCAATCCTCGCCCGATGCGGAAGGCATCGTGAACACGGACCTTGCGGCCGTGTGTGCGCTGGCTGTGGATCAGGCAGTAATCAACGGTTCCGGGGCGGCGGGCCAACCGCAGGGCATCATCGGTACCGCCGGGATAGGCTCTGTGACGGGGACCACGCTCGGTTACGCCGGCATCCTCGAGTTCCAGACTGACGTGGCGGCAGCGAACATCGTGCCGCAAGCGGGCGGCTACGTGACCACCGCTACGGTCGCGGCTCTGTTGATGCAGCGCGAGCGGTTTAGCGGAACCGACACGCCGCTATGGTCCGGAAACATCTGGAACGGCCAGGTGTCGGGCTTCGGCGCGATGTCCTCGAACCAGATGCCGGCAGACAACATGCTGTTTGGCGACTGGTCTGAGGCGGTTGTGGGGGAGTGGGGTGTACTCGAGGTCGAGACGAACCCTTATGCCAACTTCCAAGCTGGGATCATTGGTGTACGTGCGATGTACAGCGTAGACGTTGCAGTACGGCGTGCTGCGGCCTTCTCGCTTGCGACGACCATCACGTAAACCCTGGTGACTCTCACCACGGAGACGGGCGGCTCGCTCGTCTCCGGTTCCCAATCGGAGAAACCCATGACGACACAACGAATCAAGACGTTGCGCGCATTCTTGGTACGCACGATGGTTGTTCCGCCAGGCGAAGTTCTGGAAGTGCCTTTCGTGTTCGCAAGCCAGCTGTGTGCTGCCGGAAAAGCTGAACCTACGGAGGATGACGTGACCGTCGAGTACGACGGCTTGGTGGCTGGGCACTCGGTCGAGACGCAACGAGTCGAAGCGGAAAAGAAACCCGCGACCGACAACAAACCGAAGCGGCAGAAAAAAGATGCTGAGTAATCAAGCGCAAGCCGCTTCGATTGTCTCGCTGTTAGCCAGCGCGGATGCCGCAGACACGGCCGCGGCTACTTCCGCATGGGTCGATGCTCGGCCGTACGAAGGCGATCTGATGTTCGTCGTCGATACCGGCGCCGTTACGGCCGGTCAGGTGGTCTGGACGGTCGAGCATGCTGACGACAACAGTGGCACGAACGCCGAATCGATTACGCCGAACGAAGGCGCGTTCGACACGGTTACGACCGCGAACGACCCGCTGGTGCAGAAACGCACTGTGAGTGCTAACGCTGTCCGGGGATACGTTCGGATTGTCGGCACCGTCACCACGGGGCCGGTTCAATGTAGCGCCGCGGTGCTTTCTACGATCGCATGAGTTTCGATGCGCTGAACGGCGCGCTGATGACGGAGGATGTCGTCGGTTCACTCGGTGAGCCCGCTACCTTCACGCCGAATGGTGGCTCGGCGGCAGCGGTTACGGTGATTTTCGACCGTGAACCGGTGTTTTTCGAGACGGACGACGGGCAGATACTGACCTTTGAAGCGCAGATCATGGGGACGCAATCGGAACTCGGATCCGCACAGGAAGGCGACCAGATTACCATTGGCGCGCGGACGTACCAGATTGCCACCGTTGAGCCGGATTCGGCAGGTGGCGTCGCCTGCAAACTCCGCGCATGACTTCATCGTTTTTCGTCGAAGTTGAATCTAACATCGACGACTTCGCAAACCTGATGACGCAGGTCGGCGAGAAGGTTTTGCAGCGTTCGAGGGCATCTGCTACCAACAAAGCGATGCAGAAAGGGCGGACGGCGATCCGCAAGGATCTCTCAGCGGAGACGGGCGTACCCTCAAGGGCGTGGGGCAACCGGTTCAAACTGAAACGCGCGAACTTCCGCAAACCGACCGCGACCCTGTTTATTGGCACGATGCCGTTCAATACGCATAAGCTAGGTGTCCGTGAACTAAAGCGTGGGGGCCTATCTGTCCCGGCCTCGGGAGGGCGCAAGAAAGAACCGAGCGCGTTCATTGCGAAGATGCCAAGCGGGCACGTCGGGGCGTTCAAGCGCAAGCGTAAATCCAGGCTCCCAATCGTTGAACTGAAGATCCACGTACACAAAGCTGCGCGCAGGGCTGCCCACACGCACTTGAAAACCATCCGGACGGAGTTTGATCGCATCGTTCAGCGCGAGTTCGCGCACCGCACCCGGCGGGAACTGGATAGACGCGGGATCAGGCGATGACCCACGCCAGGCAGCAAATTCGCACGCTTGTCGCCAGCACAACGCTTACGGGATTGGCTGGGCTGACCGGAAGCGGAACCATTTATCGTTCCCGAACGCAGCCGGTAACGCTGTTTCCGAGTATTGCGGTCTACAACGAATCGGAACGGCTCGACGACGAAACGCAGGGCGCGGTCAATGTCGTAAAGCGCTATCGCCGCTTCTATCGATTCACGATTGAGATTGCCGTACAAGTCGCAACGGACGCTGATAACGCGCTCGATGAATTGTGCCGCCAAGTGGAAACGGCCATGGCCGCAGACGAGACGATGGGCGGCGGTGTAATCGCAACCGACTTGGTAACGGTTGCATTCGCGCGCGATTTGACGGGCGAGACGCCTGTACACGCCTGCCGTATGACCTACCAGGCGGAGTACCGCACGACGGCCGCCGACCCCGAAACCTTTCTAGCTTGAGGTAACCGCAATGACTGATCACGAACGCCCGCAGGGTGGAGGCTCGTATGAGCGTCAGAAAGACGGATCGTTGAAACAGATTCGAAAACCCACGCAGCCACGAACGCCCGGAGCAGAAAAAAAGCCGCTCAAGGCGGAAGGGCCAGGGACTGTGGAACCACAAGCCAACACTGAGGATTAACACTGATGCCTTTGCTATTCAGAAAAAAGGGCTTAGCGGCGAAGGTTGAGACGACCTACGCCACGGATCCGACAATTGCAGAAGCCGACGATTCGATTCAGCACGCGCAACTAGATGTCCAGCCGCTTGATGGCGATTTCGTTAACCGCGATCTCGACCGGTCGGTACTCGGCGCGCAGGGTGACATTCTGGTGTCGAGCCGGGCGGTGTTTACGTTTCTCGTGGAGGCCGCGGGCGCGGGCGCCGCGGGTACCGCCGCGCCGTACAACCAGCTATTTCAAGCATGCGGGTTTGCCGAAACGCTGAACGCGAGCACCGACGCACAGTACGATCCGGTTTCCGAAAACTTCGACTCTGTGTGGGTTGAGGCGAACCACGATGGAAACAAACACATCGGCAGGGGTGCACGCGGCAACCTCTCGTTGTCGTGGGAAACGAAACAGATACCACGGCTGAACTTTGAACTGCGCGGGCTTTATGAACCGCCGATTTCCGAAGCGTTGCCGACGTACGATCTAAGCGATTTTCAAGTGCCTGAAGCGTTCAACAATGCCAACACGCCGACGGCTACATTGCACAGCGAGGCTGTCGCGCTCCGTTCGTTCTCGATCGATCTGCAGAACCAGCTTGAGCATCAAGACGTGATCGGCAACGAGGAAATTCTGCTGGTGGATCGCAACGTAACCGGTCAGATCACGTTCCAAGCGCCGCTGATCAGCGCAAAAGACTGGTTCGCAGCGGTTGCGGCGCGAACTGCACAGCCGTTGCAGATCATCCACGGTGACACGGCGGGGAACATTTTTCAGATTGACGCGCCGCTGGTCGAATTGAGTTCGCCGCGGTACGCAGAAGATCAAGGCGTTCTGATGTTGACAGCCGACATGATCCTGAAGCCTTCGGGCGCTGGCAACGACGAAATCAAGTTCACTATCAAGTAACCAACAACACAAGGCAAAGCCGTGTTCAAACTTTCCGACACCTTCAGGTGGCCAGTGCGGTTCAAATATGCGCGGGATGGGGGCTACTCCGACGAGAAATTTACCGCCAAGTTCAAACGTATTCCGATGCAGGAATTCATGCGCCGGGCCTTGCTCGATGACATGGCGGGAGAAGATCGAATCAATGCTATGACGGATTTGTTGCTCGATGTTTTCGTGGATTTCGAGGAAGTCGAATTCGATGGAGAAGACCGAGAATCTATCCGCCGAGCATTGATCGCCGATACGACGGTGGCGAACGCCACACTGGACGCCTACAGCGAAGCGCTTACGGGAGGGTTGCGCGAAAAAAACTGACGGCGGCCGCTCGCCACTTGTTCGGGTTCGATAGGCCGGACCCGAAAGAAATCGAGCGGCTACACCGATCCGGAGTCCCGCCGGAGCTGATCGATCAGTTGATGCAGCCAGCGACGGAGGATGTCTGCCTCGATCAGACCGAATTCGACGCGTTTCGGCTTTTCGGACGAATGCAAACTCAGTGGTACCGAGACGCGATGACCCGGGCGCATATGGGACTGCGCTACCCGTCCATCGCCGCCGTCGCGTTCGACATCGAAGTCACTGAAGACATTTTCGCCTGCCTGCAGATGATGGAAGAAACCGTGCGCGAGGAGTCGATAAAACGTGCTGACAAAACCGACAAAAAATGACTGAGACGGCTGGCCTAAATGTCCGCTTTGGCGGTGATAGCGATGGCGTGGTCGAGGCGGCGCGCCGCGGTGATCGTGCGGTTGATCAGTACGGCGACACGATCGACAAGACGGGCCGCCGTACCCGGCAATTCGGCAAGGAGAGCGATCGAGCTACCTCGGCACTTGCCCGAACCGGCGCCAAACTCGCTACGGTTGGTAAAGCCGCAGGTGTTGCCGCGGCGGCGATTGGCGCAGCTGCTGCAGCAAGCCTTGCCAGGTTGACGAAAGCGGGGCTCGAATCCGTCGACGCGCTGGCGAAGACAGCCGATAAGTTGGGCGTTACGACCGAAGGGCTGGCCGCACTGCGTCGTGCGGGTGAACTGACCGGCGTATCGCAAAACAAACTGGACATCGCGCTACAGCGGATGACGCGACGGCTTGCGGACGCCGCCGCGGGGTCTGGACCTGCGGTCGATGCGTTCAAAGCGTTGGGCTTGTCGGCGAACGAACTTGTGAACCTTGCGCCTGATGAGGCGTTTGCGCGTATCGCTGACAAGATGAACCAAGTCAGCAACCAATCGCAAAAGGTTTCGCTCGCGTTCAAGCTATTCGATTCCGAGGGCGTCGGACTCGTCAATACGCTCGCGCTCGGGTCCGAAGGGCTGGCCGAGGTGCGCCGCGAAGCGGAACTGCTCGGGCTTACGATCTCTCGGGACGTTGCTGCCCGCGTCGAACAAGCCAACGATTCTATGAGCCGCACAACCGCGGCGTTCTCGGGGTTCGGTCAGCAATTGGCCGGTCAATTCGCCCCAATCCTCCAAGGTATTTCCGGAAAGATTTTCGATGCGGTGAAAGCCCATGGCGGCATGGAAGCCATTGCGAAACGCGTCTACAACGGTCTGATTGCGGGAGTCGGCGTGGTGGCAGATGCGTTTCAGAAACTGCATACAGTGTTTCTAGCCGTGCGCGCTGGTTTTACCAGCATGGGCGCTGTATGGCTGCGCGTTCTCGATCGCATTATCGCGGCGACGCGTCCGTTCGTTGACTCTGTTTCCAATGCGTTTAGTTCTTTAGTTCGATTCATTGGCCGGCACATAGAGGCGCTTGTTCGGAAGGTCGCTCAGATATACGAGACGCTTTCCGGTTTAGAGATTCTTCCTGCTGGAGCGCGGGAGCTACTAGGTCGTGTATCAAAGTCGCTCGACCGGCTGGCAGACTCTGCAAGAGATGTCGGCGCCTCGTTTCAGCTGACCGGGGACGAAGTCCAAAAATTCGCGACAAAGGCTGCTAACGCCGCAGAGGATCTTGCGAACAAGTACTCGCGGGAATTTATCGAGGCTCTAGACGCGAGGCCCGCCTCAGAGGCGTTGGAAGAACTCGTGCGGAAATGGGAAGCGGCTGCGGATGCGCAGGCACAGGCATCTATTCAGATGCGCAAGGATGCGGAGGACAACGCGACCATCACGGCCGATTCGATCACTGCGGTCCTGGATAGGACGAAGGACAAAACCAAAGAGGTCGCGAACGAATTCGAGAAAGCGCTGCAAGGGATGTTCGAACGCATCGACGAGGGCTTTGCCGACGCGTGGCAGAACGCATTCCGCGGTTCGCTCAGCGGCATGAAAGACTTCGCGAAAGACATGCTTGGTGCCGTGCGGAATCTACTCGGAGAAATCGCACACCTTTCCATCACGCGACCGCTTTTGTCCGGTTTTGGGCTTGGATCGGGCGGCTTCGGGGCTGCGGGTTCGTCACTTGTCGCGGCGCCTGGGGCTGGCGGGGTGCTGTCGGCGCTGTTTGGCGGACTTGAGTCATTCGGAGATCGCTTTACCGATCTGGGTGTGCGCTTCGGCCACATGTTCCCGATTATCGACAATATTGTGAAAAACGGGATCAGCAATGCGGGTCGGCTTGGCGGCCTATTCGGATTGGAGCGCGGTACGGCGGTCGGTGCTGGTTCCCTGCTGAGTCTCGGCGGATCCGCATTACTGAATCGTGTCATCGGTGGCGGCACTGCGGGGCAGGTTGGCGGCCTCGTGGGCGCATTCTCGCCGCTTGGACCCCTTGGGAGTTTCATCGGTACCGCTATCGGTGGGCTCGCTGACAAGATTTTCGGCGGCGACGGCAAGAAACGGTTCAACGTCGGGGTGCTCACCGGCACCAACGAGCGCGGCGACCGGTTCGGCGAAAGCGTCACCGCAGCGTCTGGACTGCGTTTGCAGACGTTCGTGCGTCGTGCGGGCGAGGAAGGGCTGGAAGCGGCGAACCAGTTCCTGCAGACCACGTTGCAGCTGGACGGCGTTCTGACGGCGTTGAGCCAGTCTGCTGGAATCATGGTCGACTTCTCCCGGCGCTCGCTCAGCGGCGTCTCGCCCGACGCGGAGTCAAGCCGTGGCGATGCTGGGGCATTCTTTGGCGCTCGGGGATTCAACGGTGAAGGTTCGCTCGAGGGGCAGGCAGACGCATTTGTGCGCGCGTGGCTCGACGAGGTCAACGACCAGCTGCCGCGCAGAGTCCGGCAGATCCTTTCCGGCGTTGAAAAGACGGCCGAATCGTTGGTTGCCGCGTTCGAGGCTGGGCTGCAGATCGACACCCTGATTGATCTGGATGTCGTGCGCGAAACGGAACTTGCTATCGAACGACTCAAGGGCGTGCAAGGGCCGCTGATCGACCAGTACGACATGCTGACCGAACGGGCAATTGCGATTGCCTCTGAACTTGATGGATCGGCCGAAGGGTTCGCGACACTTGCCGCGGCGATGACGGATCAAAAGAACATCGCGCTTGAACTCGCGCTGGCGTACAAAGCCGTGGGCCAGGAAATCGAAGGCCGGCTGACCAGCACAATCGATTTCGTTCGTGAATCGGTGCTGAGCGACGAGGAGCTTTATGCGCGCCGCCGGCAGCAGGTTGCGGATCTGATCAATCAGATCGGGTCAACGGTAGATCCGGTGGCACTGAACGACATCGGCGCGCGTATCGACGCACTCACACGGTCGGCCTTCGGGTTGCTCGATGAAAATCAGCAACAGTCGTTGTCGCCGGAATTTGCGTCGTTTCTCACCACCGCGAACGACCTCCTGCAGCGCCAGTTGAACACTGGGCTCGACAGCCTCGGGCAACGCGAGGAAGGGGTTTCCCGGTCTATTGACCTTGAGATTGCCAACCTTCAAAGCGGCGCCGCGAACACTCAGCTGCAGGCTGCACAACTGAACCTCCAAACGGCGGAACTCACCGCGCAGCAGCAAGCGCAGATCGCGCAGATTCTGTCCAATCTGCAAGGGTTCGGCGGCATCATCATCCCGTCAGAGGTCACGGTGTAATGCGTGACGACATACCGTCGCAGGTGACAGTGGAGTCGTTGAAGACGTTCACGCGCCCGCTGTTTCTGATTGAGATCGGATTTTCTGTCCCGTTGCGATTGTGCGATCGCGAAACGGTAACCATCGCCGAGGGCACGTTCCCGCGCGCGAATTTCGATGTCATATCAAGTCGTGGATTTCGCCTGTTCGACGAGAATTTCGCATTTGCGCCGACCTTTCGGTCAGAAGGCGCCGCCGGCCAATCCGCGAAGGTCTATGGAAGCTACGGCGATAAGACGTGGACAAGTTCCGACTTCTATCTCGTATTTTCTGGCTATTTGGGCTCAGTCACGCTTGGGCCGATGATTGACGCAGCCTTTCGGATCACGCCGGCTAAGCGCTCACCTAGAGGCATCATAGGGCCGCCGCTGTGCAATCACCTGCCAAACCCCGGGACTGAAATTCTGACGCCCACCGGCCGCTACCTGATCCCCTGACTTATGGAACCCGTCACAATACCGAAGTGGATCCCGCCGTTTCCGACCGCGGGGGTGCTCAACCGACAAGACTCCCTGCCCACCACCAAAATTAACAATGTGGCCTCGGGTCGACCCCCGCGGCTTGTGTACGGGCCGCAGTGGGTCGGTGGGCGCATCTTTGCCCGTCCGGCCTACAACGCAGGCGTATGGACCGTGGGCTATATGGTCGGCGTGGGCGAAATGGAAGCAATCGATATCGTCCACCTGAACGGTGCGCTTCCGCCTGTGGGAGTCTCAGTCAATACATACACCGGAACCACGTCGCAGGCGGTGGACCCGCTGCTGTCATCTGCGATCAGCGGCTACTCCGACAGTCTTGTGCTGTCGGACGAACGTGGTCAGTTGGGCTTTGCAAATGTCGTTATCCAGTACTCGAATGATGATTTCCCCGCGCCTCCGACGGTGCTTGCAAAGGTTCGCGGTCGTAAGGTTTGGGATCCGGCAACACAAACGACTATCTACAGCCAGAATCCTGCACTGATCGTCGCCGACCTTATCCGGGATCCATGGATGGGACTAGGCGAGCCCGTAGACGACGCGTCGCTGATTGCAGCAGCCAGTGCGTGCAGCGATTCGGTCATCACTGAGTCGCGCCGACTTCTCGGGATCACCATTGAATCACAGCAAGAAACGATGGCGTTAATCGAGACGTTACGCGTGTACGCAGCGTGCTGGCCGAACAAGCGCGGTGACACGTGGGTGTTCGAGCCGGATCGGCCGGCGGCCACGGCGATGACCATATCGGCATCAGACATGGTGCGCGGTTCGTTTCGCGTCGGGTTGGTCGATGAGGCGCAAGTCCCGACTGTCATCAAGGTGATTTACACGGATACGTCGAGTTCGGAATGGCACGAGCGCGAGATTTGTTACCCCGATAGCATAGCCGGGGCACGTCGAGAATCGCTGGTTCGACTGCCGGGTGTCCATCGGTATTCGCAGGCTCGGCGCGAAGCGAAGGAACGATGGAACAGGCTACAGCGTACGCAAAGCCTGACTTTTACCGGACACGACCATACGGGTCGACTCGAGCGCGGCGATATCATTGCAGTAACGCACCCGATGGGGCTGTCCGGCGAACTGTTCCGGTTGACCGAGCAACCATCGCAATCTACGCCTGGACGATTCCAGATACAGGCGGTCGAGTACCACGCCAGTGATTACGACGATTCCGAAGATGTGGATCCAGGAAGTACCGGATCGTCTGGGGTTGTCGGAGAGTTGTTGCCCTTCGGCGGCTCCGGGTCTCTCACGATATTCCGCCAGAACGACGCCCCCACGGCCAATGCTGTCAATGACCTGTGGGTTGAACTCGACACCGATCAGGTATGGCAGTGGAACGGCTCGGCATGGGTCATATTCGCGAACTCATTCGACGACACGTCGCAACTGGTCGACTCGGCCGGGCTTGGGGCGTCGGCGATCTGGGCTTCTATCACCGGCACGGGCAAGCCGGACGACGACGCAACGCAGAATCAGATATTTCGCCAGGCGTCGCAACCCACAGGCACCGAGGATGATCTGTGGTACGAGACAGACACAGGGCTCTGGTACCAGTACACGGCGGGCGCGTGGCAGGTGGCGGCGAATTCATTCGACAATACGTCCGACCTGACCGACGGTGCCGGCCTCGGCGACACCGCAAACTGGTCGCAGGTCGTCGACGACGACACCAACAAGCCCGAGAACAACGCCACCGAAGGGGCGGATCTCGGCACCAATGTGCGCAACGAAGCGGGTGCGACGCTGAACGATATCGACGTGCGCAATGATCATCTGATTACCGAGGATCTAAGTGCGCTCAACGCCAACCCGACGATGCAGATTCCACGGGTTGGAGCAAGCAGCATCCTGGCGCCCGCGAGTTGGTTTTCAGGGAACTCGGCGGTTAGCCCGACGTACCTGAACAACGCGGTGCGCGATGTAATGGTCGTGGTCAATAACCGCGTAGTCGTTAATTCCGCGTTCGCCGTAAATCCCGGAACCAAATACGAATTCGTTGCGTTGGTGCGGGCAGTTACAGGCACCATAACGGCTAAGATTCGAGCGGAAGAACTCGATACGGATCTCCCCACGAATCGGCGTGCGGTCAGTGTCGCGACGCTCGAATCATGGGTTGAGCCCCGTACACGTCTCGTCGACAACGTCGCACAAAACGCGTCCGTGGGCACGTCTTACACAATCCTGCGGGGCACGTACACCCCAACGTCTACGGCCAAGTGGGCATCCATGAGCCTCTACAGCAACACCACGGGCGATATGCGCGTCGAATGGGCGGTGGTCCGCGAGGAAAGCACCAAAAACGTCCCTCAATTGGCGTACGTCGATTACGATCGGACTGCCACACTGTTATTGGCCGCAAGCACCTCCTACACGACAACGGTGAATGGGTGGGCGCTTGACACCGACGGCGGGGCACCCATCACGCTCGTGTCCGGCACCGAGTTTGAAGCGGACGTTGCGGTGCGGATTCGCGTCACTGCGATTTTTGACGGCATCAAAGAATCGGGCGGGATCAAAGCATCGATTTTCTACATCCGAATCGAGAAAAAACCCAGCGGCGGTTCATTTGCTGCGGTGGCAAATACAGAAAAACGTCAGTCGGTCGCGGATATCGACAGCAGTACCGAGGATGGCGCGAGTTTGACGGTGATCAAAACGCTTGATCTCGCGGCAGGCGACCGGATCAGGTTTACTGGCCATAGTCGGAATTCGGCTGAGAATGAAATCATTTTGCAAACGAACTGTTACTGCCTGATCGAACAATTAGACACTGTGGAGTAGATCGAGATGTCACACCCTTCTATGTTGCGTTGGGACGAGGCCGCGCGCCGCACCACCAACGCGTGTTCATCTGTACTAGACGCGCTGCTGAACGGTGAGAACCAGTATCAGGAATTGCTCGTCGATTACCAATGGTCTGGCGGGACTGATCAGTCGTTCGCTGATCTGCTGTTTGACACGACGGCGACGCCAGATCAGGTCGCGCAGGTAGCGGACCTGCGCCAAGCGCTGGTCTCGGTCCACGAGCTCTACCAGGCGATGGATAATGTCTCGGTTGCGCAGGCCGATCGAGCGACCGATATTCGGAGATTGACGTGAGTGACCTGACCGCCGAAAACGCGCGGTTGAAAGCGGAACTCGATAAATTCCAGGGCAACGAGCCCGCGGGGCTTTGGGACAAGTATCGCGTGTTGCGGAAGTATCGGCACGGCAGCACCTTGGTTGAAGGGGCGTTCGTGTTGTTACCGGAGAAAGATCCGGCCGCGCTGGTGGCACTCAAGGTGTACGCGGCGGAGAGCGATAATCCTACACTCTCAGCAGACATTGACGCTTGGGTCGAGCGAATCGAGGCGGCAGAGTCGATTCAGCCCCCCGGTTGAGCCGATAAGCGGGGCGCCAGTGATTTTGCGCAACAAAGCCTCCCTCTCTCGTCGGATTGCATCTGTTTCATCGTCGGGGTGTGGGCTGTGATTAGCCATTGTTATTGGTCTCCTTCATTCAGTTGTGAGCGATCTCCGGCTACTTGTGTCAACTCTATGTCCTCTCCATCATTCAGTTATTTGGCGCACCGCTATAGGTGCTGCTCTAGCAATCCTTCCGTTCGTGACTGTGTTTGCGGAGGTATTCGCGGAACTCAATCCACTTGTTATGCATCCAAAATCCCCACTCCCGCGTGACTGGCCCGGTGTAGACCAGTGTCCATGCGCCACCAGTGTGTGCTGATCGAATGCGGTGAATGTGGTTGGCTGGAAATTTACGAACCCAGGGTGCTCGCCAATGCTTTGTGACAGGCTCTAGTGGGTTTAATTTGTCTGGTTCACGCAGGTAATGCGTATAGTAAACATCTTCATCATACGAACCCCACAGGCCAATGCTGACGAAGTATTTTGGGTGGTCGTGCGGATCGAGAGACCAGTCATCACCAACGAAATGATGCAAGTAAAGCCTTCGGCCACCGGGCAGACGTGCCAAGACCAGTCGATACATATAAGTGGGGCAAAGATCATCACCGTTGATTCGTTCCCACGTAAACCACTTGTTTGTTGTCTTGCCGGTTGCATTAAGCTCTGCCAGCGACTTGCGAAACTTCGTCATTCTGTGCACTCCATCATGGCATTGTGGCGTCGCGGTTTTGGCCGGGCGCGTCGATTCGACGTAAAATCTGTGTGGCAGTTGGCGTGTCGGAAAAGCCCGACAGAATGCGGGTTTCAGGGCGATTTCGTGGACAAAACTGGGGGTCAAGTGGTCGCAGGTTCAAATCCTGCCGTCCCGACCAAAATCCCAAATTTTTCAATAGCTTACTGACATCTTGCGTTGGTAGGCTTGTTATTTTTTCCTAAATTTCAGGGGTTTTCCTAAATCCGATCATCCGCACTTCGGAGGTACGACCTTCGGATCACCTGTGGCTTGACTCCATAAACCAGCATCGACCGTGACTTTGTTACTTCCCTCAACATCACGGTATGTTGTGCACGCGATTTTTCTAAATTATATGGAAAAATCGCACGCTTGATGTATTTTCATAGATAGTATATAAGTTGTGCGATTTTTCCTGAATTAGTAGTAAAATGGTGAAGACTGTATACTATGAACGGAGCCTCTGAAGTCCCCGCTGGAAGAGCAAAACTCGCCCGCCTGATCCGCGGAGCGGGCGATATTGTGCGCATTGATGATGCAGTCGAGCTGTTTAATCTCGATCGTATTGAGGCGTCCAAACTGCTTGCGCGATGGGCAAAACAAGGGTGGCTTAGGCGTGTTTCCGCCGGGGTCTACCTTCCGGTGCCTATTGATGCGCTTGAGAGTGAACATGTTCTAGAGGATCCGTGGATACTTGTTCCAGTGCTTTTTGGACCTGCCTACATTAGCGGGTTTACCGCTGCTGAATATTGGGATTTGACTGAGCAGATCTTTCGAGATGTTGTTGTCATGACAGCAACTCCGCTGCGCACGCGTAATAGTACGATTCATGGAGTCTCGTTCATTTTGAGGAGAATGCCTGAAGAAGACTTCTTTGGTACGCGTGGCGTCTGGCGCGGACAAAGTAAGGTCCTAGTTGCCGACCCTCATAGAACAATCATCGACATGTTGGCCGAACCCAAAATAGGCGGAGGTATTCAGCACATACTTGATTGTTTATCTGAGTACCTAAAACGAGAGGACAGCGATCAAGAAAAGCTGGTTGAGTATGCGCAGCTACGCAACAACGGAGCAGTGAACAAACGTCTTGGGTACTTGGCGGAACGATTGGGGGCCGATCAATTGGCAAGCCTATGCTCCACAAAACTGACCAAAGGCAACGTCAAACTCGATCCAGGATTGAAATGTCCAAGACTGGTCACACGATGGAAGTTATTTGTGCCTGAGAGTTGGACGGGGAGCCGTCATGATCGATAAGCGGGAGATCATAGATACTGCGACCGCGCTCGGTCTAGGGCCGCAAGTTGTTGAAAAGGACTACGCGCTTAGTTGGGTGCTAGCAGGAATCTCGGCAAACAGCAATTTACGTGATAGCTGGGTGTTCAAGGGTGGTACATGCCTCAAGAAATGCTTCTTTGAGACCTATCGTTTTTCTGAGGATTTAGATTTCACGCTCAAGGATGGATCGCATCTTGATGAGGCGTTTTTGCGATCTGTCTTTGCGGATATCTCTGACTGGGTTTATCAAGCTTGTGGTCTTGAGTTACCCGTCGACTATCAAAAATTCGAAATCGTCACTAATCCGAGAGGCAGCCTGTCTTGCCAAGGAAAGTTGAGCTACCGCGGCCCTATATCTCCGAAATCAGATCGCCAACTTCCGCGAATCAAACTTGACTTAACGGCGGATGAGCGATTGGTGCTACCACCAGAACGCTTACCAATCTACCACCCTTACACCGACGCACCACCCGATGGCATTGAAGTTCTCACATATGCGTATGAAGAGGCATTCGGAGAGAAGGTTCGCGCCTTAGGCGAGCGAACAAGGCCGCGCGATCTTTATGATGTGATTAATCTTTTTCGCAACGATAAGGCGAGGCCAACTGCTGCTGTATTGCTAGATGTTCTAAGGCAAAAGTGTGAGTTCAAAGGCATCACTATTCCCAGCATGGAGGTAATAACGCCGCATTTCGACGATCTGGAAGGAGCTTGGGACTCAATGCTCGCGCATCAGCTTACAGCGCTCCCGCCGCTTAACGACTTTTGGGCGGCCTTACCCGATTTTTTTGCATGGCTGATCGGAGGCGCAGCGCCGACATCACTCGCTCCATATCGATTAGCCGAAGGTGAAAGCACCTTGCGCGCGCGCACATTGCAACTTCCAGTTCCCGCGCGTGCCCAATCTTTTATTGAGATCATTCGCTTTGCAGCAGCCAACCGGCTTCTAGTTGATCTCGATTATGCACCCGAAAGCGGACGGAGCGGAGTTCGCCGCATTGAACCATATTCACTGGGTGAAACTTCGAATGGTGATGTGATCTTGCACATTGAAAAGCCAGGGCTGAACGAACATCGCACGTACCGTGTTGATCGCATTAAGGGTGCTCAAGTTACGAACGAGAGCTTTGTTCCACGCCATCAAATAGAGCTTTCAGCTGATGAACCGCTCCATATTCCTCCTACTGATAGAACGGCAAGGCCTAGTATTCAATCACCGCGACCTGCAAGGGGTCGTGCTCGATCCTCGCTGCGAAGTTCGCGCGCAAAAACGTCATTCGGCCCGACCTATGTTTATGAGTGCCCGGCCTGTGGTAAGAGGTTCAACCGCAAGTCTTATGGAGGCGCACTGAATCCTCACAAGGACAAGAGCACTGGCTACCCTTGTTATGGGCGCGTCGGCATGCTAGTCGATACGAAGTACTAGATGTTTTGATGATCGGTCGCGTCACCAAGCGTTTGAAAGATATGCTTTTCGGAGTTACACGAGCGCGCAATCGAGCAGAAAACAGATTGTGTCATCTGTCAGCGATTGTTTCTTTTAGAACTTCCACTCGCTCTATTCCAATCCGGTAAATTCTTGCCGTAGTTTTAGCTTCCTGATGCCGAAGTAGTTGCCGCGCTTCCTCGAGTGAATCAGCTGCGTTCGCGACGGTCTTCCGAATGTCATGCTCGTTGAACTTCTCTCCGTCCGCACCTTGGAATTTCTTCATTGCTCGACCCCACATACTCCGAAATCCACTAGCGGACATCCTCGAGCCTCGTCGAGTTCTGAATAGGGGACCGTTGGGGCGGCGCCCGCTGAGTATGGTCGCGATCGCACGCTCTAGTGCTTCACCAACATACTCGGTCGATTTTCCACCTTTGCTTGGCGGTGGTGAGAGTACTTTTCCATCCCAATGCTCATCTAAGTCGATAGCCAGCATCTCTCCCTGGCGAAGGCCGGTTAATCGTTTCAGTAGCACCCACCCGGATAGGTGTGGATTTATCTCACAAAACCGATCGAGCTCTTCAAACGTAGGGACCCGCTGACGAGCCTTCTCTGCTGCAGCGCCCCTCCTGGATATCTGGCCACGGAGCGGATTGCGCTCAATGAGTCCCTTCTCCACGGCGAAGGTCAGCGCGGACGACAAAACCGAAACCTCCCGATTCGCAGCCACCCGCGCTTTCTGCGCCCGCTTTGATCGATAGCGGTACGCATCGGATGCTTTGATCGCGTGAGGCCGCATTTCACCAAATACCCTTCGAAGCGGAATCAGGTAGTAGGCATAGCTAACTTGAGTCGATTCAGATAAGTGAACAAGGACGTACTCCACCCACCAAGCGTCGAACAGCTGATTCACCGTGACGATGTCATCTCGCTCATCATCACCAATTCGCTCAAACCAAGTGCGATACGCTTCGCTCAGTGTCGAACCAAGCGTGTATTCCGATTTCCAATCCCACAGATGTCGATGGGCTGTAGGCACCTGATATCGGTACTTGCCGTAGCGGAACCGCCAGCCTGGTGGAAGATCAGAGGGCATCGAAGTTGGGCTCATCCCGTCGGCGCTGTTGAGTGCCGGATGCCGTCAACGCACTCCGAAGGACTTTGACGTCACCCTTGGGGTTGATCCGGTAGTCATAGCCCATGAAGTCGAGCGCGGCAATTTGCAACTTTCGAGTCCTGTAGCCGGTCAGCTCCCAGAGCTCAGCACTACTAAGGCATAGGCTCGACCCTCGAATGGGTTCTTTTCTGTCAGTTTTCATCGTGCACTCTTGTGTCCTGATACGCACAGCCTATTGAGATGGATGTTGTTTTTCGGATGAATGCGCTTCGAGGAGCAATTTCTCGTCGATCTGGATTCGGATGGGTTCCAGAAATCGCTCTTCGTTTCGACGAAGTGGCCTATTGATTGCGATCTTGCAGGCCAGTAAGGCGATCGTTTCCGTGGGTAACGGAGTCCGATTTCTGGAGTGCTTTCGCCAGTCGAGTACGTCGGAAACAAGGCCAGGGTCCAGTGTTTCCGCGACCTGGCGGTGGTTCGGATACGCTAGAACCACATAGACGGTTCGCGTCTTAAGCAGGAATCTAGGCTGGCCGCTCACTATGAACGCAGTGAGGTGTGCATTGATTCGGTCGTAGGTAGATGGCGGATCTTGTTCTGAGTAGAGTGCTTTGACGCGAACGAAAAGTTCGCGATCAGAAATCAAGACGCACTCTGGGCGAGCGTACATTCCCGCTCGTCTCAATACACCGGTCCTAGATATTTGTTTGAGTCGTTTGGGTCTTACGATGCTTCCAGCGCGGTATGCGGAACGCTTTTTATCATTAGTCATCGTGGCCCCCGATTGAAAAC
Organism: Candidatus Azotimanducaceae bacterium; assembly: GCA_965216695.1. Classification (GTDB taxonomy): domain Bacteria; phylum Pseudomonadota; class Gammaproteobacteria; order Pseudomonadales; family Azotimanducaceae. Next base: position 4,553,507 of record OZ244212.1, read on the forward strand.
ACTTTGCTGCACCTAAGGCAAAGAAACTGCTGTTCCCATTTCGCCAGTCGCGGTTTGTAGGCGGTGGCGTTGTGGAATGCGCGTGGCAGCCCGATTGCCAGTCCGGCGATCACGCCTAGTAACGCCGCAATACCAAAAGCTCTGGTCGAGTAGGGAGGAATTGAATCCAGTTCTGGCCAAGCAAACAGCACCAAGAAGAAAGTGACGACGATGATGACCACGGGGACGAACTCCGCGTCTTTCGGCTTTGGTCGATTCAGGCTCTGTGCAAGCAGCGATTCGGTGGTGTAGTAACTCCCTTCGCGAACGCCCTTCAGCCAAGCCATCTTCACGGACTCGGTTCGGGTGTTGCCGCAACTGGGGCAGGTTGGAATGGTCATGGGCGGTTTCCTCTGTGATGTCACCACTCGATCACATCACGAGAAAACGCTCCGACAAGTCCAAAACGTGGCGCCACGTGGTGCCAGTTGGCACCAGAAATCTTGTTAACCTGAAGCAAACGCCTTCAATTGCATGCAATTGAAGGCAACGCTTGCTGAGTGAAGGATACAAAGTGTTCTGAGTCCGGGAGACAATTCAAAAGAGACGGATAAATGATGAGGTGAGAAATGCAAAGAGGGTCAATAGCTTGCACGCGTTAAAGGCCCTCTAGGTCCGTACAAACGGGGGTAATCGATTTCTTACGATTGACAAGCCCGCCAATTCGGGCGTAATTTATTGCGCGAGTTTTGTGAAAAGGTGGCCACTCCCTTTCGAAAAATAGTGGCTAGCCGAATAGGCTTTAGCGCTCCCAACAATTTGGTCGAAGCGCAACTCGCAATCTGCGAGAACCCCCCGGTCGATGGCATCGACGACGATTCGCGAAAAACATCTGGCTTCACTGAATCTAGACGTTAGGAGACGATCGTTGTCACATTGGATACCACCGTTGTGAAGCCATTGACATAACTAGACTGGACAAGACTGATCCACTCGTCGATTTTCGCGCGTGCGCTCTCTTTCTTGGGCCCCGTCTAGATCCCCCCAAACTCATGGCCTTTTCGAAGCGCTGCTTGTAGCGAGAACTCAATGCTTCCGCACGACAAGACCTGCTCGGCCATGGTTGTAACCGTGAATCGATACATCGCTGTTGGTGCTCACTGATCGACTAGGAAGACGGCTGAGGTGATGTGTCGTTTTGCGGGCGAAGCTGCGTGATATCACGCTACCGAACGGCTGCAGATCTGTCCATGTTCGGCTCGCTTCGAATCACCTAGGCCTAGCTAGATCTATTCCTCTCGCCCTGAGATTGTGACAGGCAAGAACCTGTTTTCACACTGAACATCCTAAAGCCACTCTCGGGGCAAACCAACTGAACCAAATAGGGAGACTTTTTATGGTGCGAAATAGAAATCGAAGAAACTATGGATATGGCCGCCAGTTCGGCTATGCGATAAACAACGCGTTAGTAGATCGATATGGCGATATGGCTTTCGCGACCCAAGCTGCCCATCGCTCACGACTGAGATGTTTTGCGGCGTTCCTTAAAGAGCAGCAGATCAATGATCTTCGTTGGGTCACTAGTGCGACGCTTGAAGACTACGGCCTGGAGCTGTAATCGCGTGTAGAGCGTGAGGAATTGGCACCCAAAACCGCTAAGAACCGCTTGAGCAGTGCAAACGTTTTGATGACGGCTGTGCGGGGAGATGCGCACTGTTCAGCTTTGCCTCGCAAGTATATTGGGCGACTCTCTTCGGTGCGGATACAGCAACCGAGGTCGTTGGAAGTGACACCAGTCATGGACCTGGCCGACCAACTGGAGGTAACAGGGTATCCGGAGGTAGCTGCGATGGTCTTGCTGTGCCGCTTTTTGGGCCTGCGTAGTCGCGAAGCGGGTCTACTTCGATTGTCGCGAGCGAAACGAGAAGCTGAGGCCAAAGGTGTGGTCAACATCACGCGAGGAACCAAAGGTGGACGCGCCGCACCTCGCAGCGTTCCGATCACCTACTACGGAATGCAAGCCACACAGCGAGCTTGGCGGATTCGTAGTGCCACGGGTTGCTTGGTTGCGCAGAGCCTCAACTGGAAGGCGTTCTATCAGCATGCGTACTACCAACACCGTAAAGTCGCGGCTTCGCATGGATTGGCGGATGGTTTTCATGATTACCGCGCAGCCTACGCCTGCGATCGCTACCGGGAGCTCACTGGGCATGTTGCACCGGTCGTGTCGAGGGCTGGTATGCCTTCGCGTGAAGTGGACCGCGAAGCAAGGAGTCAAATTTCGACTGAAATGGGTCACGGGCGCGAGGAGGTTGTGGCGAGTTACATTGGGAGCTATCGATGAATCCCGCAAACCAAGAACAAGCTCGGCAACAGGTCAGAGCGCTATTAACCACACCAAAGGTGTTCAAACGGCAGCGATTTCAAACCGCGGCCACAAGAAAAAGAAGCCTGGCGCGGGCGGAAGCGATTGCGGAGGTTTTGTGGCGGCGATGGTACGTCGGCCCATTTCGCTGGAAGGTCAAGCACCTACGTTGGTATCTGGAAGTACACCTGAGCGAGTGCTCCGATGCGACTCGGTACCAGCACTGGCTTACGATTCGCCGGGTGTGTGCAGGAATGGAACGGGATCACTTGCTCGCGCATTTGAGCGGACGATGGCAACAACCTTGAGCCGCGTTCCGTTGTATTGATTCGTGCTGAAAAAAATCGGAATCAGTCATTCAATTTGTTGTAAATCAAATCCAGCTCAATACGTTGGGGAGTGAGTGCATAAGACATCATAGGAATAGGAAAGATGAGATTCAGTCATGGTTACCACCCCGCAATCCCCGAATCGGAGGAAGAAGTCATTCAGCAACAGCGTTCGAGATGGCGAATTGAAGCGCCTGCTAGACCTTGTGAAAAGGGAACGGCATGTTTAGGTTCAACTAAACTTCGTGTTACTTGGGATTGCCCGCAACAACACCCCGTGATTCGAGTGGTCTTAAGTAAAGGATCGTACAGCTTTGAGGACCACCTCAAGGAGCTGGGCGTTCTCATTCTTCTCTTAGAGCTGGGTTGTTGGGCGGAGCAACGAATCGTCGTTCTGCGACAGGAGTATGAGCCTGACTGGGAAGATGGGAAGGTGTTCTCGGGTGGGCTTGAACCTTCCACGCGCAATGTCGCCGATCTATTGAAGCTGAGCGTTGCGGATTGGGAGCAGGAGCACGCATCTAGGCGTTCTGAATTGCGAAATATGATCCCATTTGACTATCAGCAAGGGAAAGCACTTGAAGAACCGAGCGGCTACTTGTGTTCTGCATCCCGTTACGATTGTTTGAACGCGCTCGTTAGCACGACTCTGCGGCAGACTGCCAAGATGTTGATACCAAGGGAGTGGAAGATCGAGCGCGACAAGATGCAACATGTTTCCGGACTTGATCTGTTAATCCCTAAGGTGGTTCCACCTAAGTTCACTGTTCGTATAGAGCACCCTGAGGACATCGTCCAGAGAAAAGCGCGTAAGCTGGCGGCGTTGTTGCGAATTTGCAGCGAAAGGGCATCTGTTATCGATTTTGATCGGCCGTACCAAACCATGATTAGAGCGTTTGATGACCCCAAGACGAGTGTTCTTCTCAGGGAACCGGCCGATTGGGCGATGTTGTGTCGGCACACGCAAGGGTGGTTGAGCTACTATCGGAGCACAATGAAGCGTCGTTGAATGCAGCTAATTCGTTGATTGAACGCTGACGCAAATCTCAGGCATCCGACACTCTGTACTTGCCGATCATCATGCCTGCCGTATCGGCTTCTAATATTAATTACTCAGTTGATTATATCATAAGGGTGCCGTAACATTCGTGACATTAGTAGGCAACAACTTAGGGAGCAACTAGCGTGTCGATCAAAGTTGAATTCAATACTCCTGAAGAGGGATCCATTGTGCTGGAAGGTCAGCCCGGCCAAACCCTTCGGGATCTGGCAGTGGATCATGCTGTGCCAGGGATGATCGGTGAGTGTGGTGGCACATGTTCCTGTGGCACCTGTCATGTGCATGTCGCTCCGGAATGGATAGATGTGGTGGGCAAAGTTGAGGATGACGGCATCGAAGACGGATTGCTGTATATGTTCGAATCCAAGACGGATTACAGCCGTTTAGGCTGCCAGATTGAACTGACCGACGAAATGGATGGCCTCAAGGTCGACGTGGCGGCCGAAGAAATTTAAGGAGAACGCAATGGTTAATGGTATCGAAGGTCAACACGGGCGCTTTTTCCACCGCGCCACGGTTAATTGCGATCTGGCAACCGCCTGGGATGTGTTTACGGACCACGAAGGTTATACCAACTTCACCCAGTCAGAGACGCGAGTGGTTAAAGAAGGAAACCCCGATCGTAATGGTCTTGGCGCGATTCGAGAACTAGGCACTAAAGAACTTGGCGATGCGGTTGTCACCGAAGTGGTTAACTACTGGGTACCACAACGTGTGTTTGGTTATCACGTCCTCAAGCCCAAACCACATCAGCCCTCACACCATCAAGGGGTGATCAGGTTTTTTCCACGAGGTGACGATCGCACCGAGTGGGTCTACTCCATGCGCATGATTATCTCACCGACCATGGAAGAGATGTTTCCTGGTATCTATGGCGAATTCCTCAAAGGCTTCAACGAATTTATGTGGGACCTCGAGAGCGAATGCGAACGTCGTGGTCACGATATCCTGTTACCCGCCATGCCACCCTCTGTTGAGGACGAAGCGATTGAGTGGGGGTTGTAGCAAGTCGACCTAAAAGATGGCCGGCATCACACCTTCGGTGCCGGCTATAGGTCCAACCACCTGAGGCGCGTCAACCTGCAGATCCCACTCGAAGAAGAGGGCGCGTTGACTGATCTTCCAGGTGCCATTTCGCCGTTCCATCTCGTCCACATAACGAGCGCCGATCACCACGCCGTATTCTTCACCTTTATTGGGGAATAGCGGAGGCAGGTCAGGGCAGTCAGCTTTCATGCGGTGATGGGCGAGGATGTAGGTCTGCGCCAATGCGGTTTCACCACTTAGCTTGATTCTGATATTGGTCAGGTGATGCATGGTTTCTCTAAAACCCGCGCCCGCATCAGCTTGGCCCTCGAAAAACATCGCGACGGGAATTGACTCGCCGCCTTCCAGATACTGATAAGTAGCATCCTCGTGAAAACAATCCAGCACACCCGTGAAGTCTCGCCGATCGACACAATCGGAATACTGGTGAATCACCTCCGTAATCGCCATCTTGTCGGCAAGTTGTTGCAGCGCTCCGTTATCCGCCATGGGCAGCACCTCTGATTAAGAATGAGTGATGTTATGTGCTTGATATAGTCCCATGGAGCGTATAAATTAGTCAATCAATTGATTAATTAAGTGTGGCGGGGGTGATCGATGGCGGAGACGATCGCGACGACTAAAAAGAAGACCTACTGTCGCAATTGCGGTGCGGTTTGCGGCATCGAAGTTGAAGTGGATGAAGCGCAGAACAAGATCATTTCTGTTGCCGCTGACAGGGATAATCCCGAAACAGACGGCTATTTCTGCATCAAAGGCAGAACCAGCATGGATTTTCACAACGGCGAAGACCGCCTGGTAACCTGCCGCAAACGTCTCGATGACGGCACCTTTGTAGACATCGCGCAGGAAACGCTCATGGATGAGGTAGCGGTGCGGCTGAAGAAGATCATTGATGAGCATGGACCCCGTGCGGTTGCGTTTTTTAACGGCACCCACGGCTACGGCACCTTGAGTATGCCGCTGACGAAATCGCTCATGTATTGCATCGGCACACCCAGCGTATTTTCCACCATGACCATAGACCAATCCGCTAAATGGATTTGCCATGGTCGCCTAGGCATGGTGCCGACCTGGAAATACAGTGATCTGGAAGCCGACGTGTTGATGGTAGTGGGCAACAACCCCGTGGTCAGTCATATGGGCAAGCCATGGTCTGGTATCAAAAACAACGCGCCGGGGCGCGCTATTCGCACGGCGAAAGCCCGCGGCATGAAACTCATCGTCGTTGACCCGCGTGTGACGGAAACCGCCCGCTTGGCTGATATACATCTGCAGATCAAACCGGGCGATGATCCGGTCTTGTTTGCCGGTTTGATTCGCATCGCGATTGAAAACGGCTGGTACAACGAAGACTTTTGCGAGCGTTACACCCAGCAGTTTGGAGAACTGAAAACGGCGGTCGAGCCTTTCGATCTAGAAATGGTGTCACAACGTTTGGGCTTCTCCAAAGAGACACTCCTTGAAGTGGCGCAACTCTTCGGCACCGCCGAGAAAGCATCCATTGGCAGCGGCACTGGTTCCAACATGAATCGCAACTCGAATTTGAGCGAGCACATGATGGAAGCTTATAACGCCATGTGCGGTGGCTATCGTAAGCCAGGCGATGAAGTGCCCAACCCCGGGGCCTTGACTCGAGGCGTGCCCGAGACCTTCACCATCATCCCCTCGATACGCACCTGGGAGGCGGAACCAAAAGCAGCTTCGAACGAAACCATCGGTCAAGTTTATGGCGAGTTCCCAACCGGGATCTTGGCCGATGAACTCACCGCTGAAGGTCCCAACCGGATCAGGGCGTTGCTTGCCTTGGGCGGAAATCCGGTTCAGGCCGTAGGTGATCCTGAAAACACCGTTCCTGCCTTTGAGTCGTTGGAATTGCTGGTGACCTCCGACCCACGCATGACAGATACCGCGAAGCTTTCGCACTACGTGGTCGCACCGACCTTGCCTTATGAGCGGCACGATCTCACGGTTATCGGCGATCTTTCTTACCACCGACCATTTGCGCAATACACTCAGCCCGTTATGGAGCCACCACCTGGCACGCTACCGGATTGGGAATTCATCTGGGGCATCGCCAAGCGCTTGGGCTACCAGCTTGAGCTTAAGCCCCCCATCTTTGGCGCTGCCTTTGCGTCGTTGCCAGACGGCTACAAACTGGATATGGAAAACAAGCCGACGCCTGAGCAACTGATTGAAGAGATCTGCAAACAAACACCCATTGCCTTTGACGAGCTTAAAGACCGCCCAAGTGGCTACGCACCTGAGCTTGCGCCGCTTGTCATCCGCGAGCCTGAAAAGGATGACGGCGCCAGATTGAGCCTGATGCCGCCGGATGTCGCGGCAGAACTAGAAGCGGAACTTGAGCTGCTGGAGGAAAGCAAAGCGTTCCCGCTCAAACTATCACCCCGACGCCTATTGGAAACCATGAACGGTTCGTTCCGTGACGCTGAAAAAACCCGCAAGCGCTATCCAACCAATCCCGTCTTTATGCACCCAGACGATATTGAAACCTATGGGTTAGAGCATGGCGGTTCGATTGTGGTCGAGTCGCGCTTTGGCGCGGTGAATGGCGTGCTCAAGAAAGACCCATCCATAAAACCGGGTGTGGTGGCGTTAACCCACATGTGGGGGACGGCTCTTAGGGATGCCGGTAATGATCCCAAGGGTAGCTACACAGGCCGATTAATCTCGCTTAAGGAAAATCTGCAGACCATTAACAACATGCCACAGTTTTCAGGTGTCGAAGTATCAGTCCGGCCAGCTTAGGTTTCGTGTAACCCAGAATTGGAAGAGTAGATATGACTGAACGCAAACATACTTTCAGTGCCGAACTACTGTGGTTAGTTTAGTCCCCTTCATAAATACCTTGGCAGACGACATGCCCCATGCCAAACCGGCAGACGGCGGCGAAAACTGGACCGAAAGTTTTATTTTTTGGATCTATTTGCAGGATGGCAGGCACTTTTATGTGCACTTTCACCGTTATCCCCCGGTCAGCACCATCTGGCGTTGTCTGGCTACGGTTTGTAACGATGACGGCACGGTGCTCGGTTTTCAGAGTTATGGCCAGGAACTATCGCTACAGGGTCCGGGCTTCCAACAGTGCCATGCGATTTGCGATCAACCTTATGAGTGCTGGCAGCTACATGTTGATACCGTGATGCAGCAGACAACACGAGACACGCTGCGAAAAGAGCCGATCGACGCCTTTGATCACAGTGTACTCACGCACCTGAAATTGGACCTCGAAGTAACGTCGAATACACCCACCTATGAACCGATGTCGTATTCGGGTGCAAAAGGTTCCAACGCTAACTGGACGCATTTCACCCCGTGTCGGGCTAAAGGCACGATCACACTTGGCAATGAGACCAATCAGGTCGATTGCCTGGCCTATCGTGATCACTCGGTGGGGCCCCGTGACTTTGCCAAGATGAACGATGACGGCTATGGCCTGGTCGGTGTTTTCCCCAGCGGCAAAAGTTTTATGGCCATGGGCAGTTACGACAAGGATGGTTCTGCGGGATTCAGTATTGGCGGCATCACGCAAAACGGTCAACTTTCATATGCGGACAAAATCACCACACCGACGTTTTGTGTGCCAGAGCCCAATACAGAAATGGGGCGACTGGTGATGGAGACGGAGCAGGGAACCGCCAACATCGATATCCGTTTTCTCGATTCGGGCATGGTCTTCGAGCTGTCACCGCCCTGCTTACACTCGTTGGGATTACGCGGCGGCCTTCAAGGTGTGGGCATGCTGTCACATGAACATCGCATTGAAGTCCAATGGGATGGTGAAATTGGTGTGGGCTCCTACCAGGGATCGGCCAGAGAGTAACTACATTCAGGCGGGAAATGACGTGAATGCCGATGAAAGGACACTAATCGAAGCCGCTGACTGGCGCCCTGATTCCTGGCAATTTCAATTAGGGAGGCAACGATGACTAAAGTCGAAGAACTTGAACTACCCTACTTAGATATGTTCAACCCGGAATTCGTCAAGGATCCACATGCACACTATGCTAAAGCCCTTGAAGAGTCCTGGATAGCCAGGTACGACGGCGGCTACGTGCTGCTGGATCAAGAGTCGATGAAGGACGTTCTCAACGATCATGAGCGCGCGCCCACTATGTTCGACCACATCATCAAAGCCTGGGACGCAGAGGGCACACCCTGGGCGAAGTTCCAGATGGATCATCCGATTTCCAGAAATGATGAAAGTCACAAGCGCCTGAAGACGTTGGTGATGCCGGCATTTACGCCGAAAAAGGCGGATCAGTTTCGACCTCTCATGCGAAAGCGCATGGAAACGCTGATTGATGAGGTGGTCGATCAAGGCGAGGGTGACTTTGCGAAAGTGGCTCGACAGTATCCAATAACGGTTATAGGCATGCTGCTTGGTGTGCCCCTTGAAGATGTACCCCGGCTGGAGAAATGGCTCCTGGCCCTCGTTGAAGGTGCAAGTCAGGACGTAGGTAATCTGCCGCTCTTGAATGAGGCGGTTGTTGGATTGCTGGACTACATGAGGCCGGTGATCGCGGACCGCAGGGCAGGGAATCGCAAGGATGATCTCCTGCAGGACATGATTGATGCCTGCGACAGCTCCGATGATTTCAGTGACGACGAACTGCATCATTATGTGATCGGGCTCTTGTCAGGTGGATATGACACGACGATGAATCAGTTGATTCATACGGTGCAGCGCATGTGCGAGTTTCCTGAAGAATGGGAAAAACTCGCAGCAGACCCGGAAGGCAGATCGAAAGCATTTATCGAAGAATCGCTGCGTTACAAGAGCATGTTTGGTGCGACTGCGAGAACGACTATCCAGGCATTCGAATACCGTGGTGTAACCTTTCCTGCCGGTACAATGCTGACGATACCGTTGACATTTTCGGGGCTGGATCCCTCGAAAAACAGCTGTCCCATGGACTTTGATCCAGACCGGGAGAAGAAGCAGCATCTGGCCTTCGGTTCAGGAATTCACTACTGCCCGGGAGTGTTTCTGGCGAACGCGCTCCTGCAGGAGGTGGTGCCGGTCATTGTGAAACGCCTGGCTCGGCCCAGGATTAAGGGTGACCTGGAATATGTCGGACCGTTTGGGCCCTGGGCTGTTCGCGCGTTGCCAATCGAGTGGGACACGGATTGATCTAAGACATGAAAGTCACGAAAGACATGCTGCATGAGGAACTGCAGCCTTACTACATGCAGCTGACAGCGCTGCCTGCCTTCATGAAGTACCGGTGGGGAGTTGGGCTGATGACTCTCGGCATGAAACTGGGTTTGAAGGGCAAATCGCCTGTGGGTATCGATTGTGGTGAGGTTCATGTAACGAGCCGTGATGATGGATATGCCATCCGAACAAGAACGTATCGACCCGAAGACAAGAATCTGAAAGGTAGGCTGCCGCTGATGTTGTACATTCACGGGGGTGGTTACATTACTGGCATTCCTGAGATCGCCAATGAGCCGATCAAACGGTTTATTGAAACGAGGCCATGCGTCGTCGTTGCACCGGATTATCGCAAGGCGTACACAAAACCATACCCTGCCGGACTGAATGATTGTTACGACACGCTGCTCTGGGCAATCGACAACGCTGATGATCTGGGGGTTGATCCCGATAGAATCATTGTCGCCGGACACAGTGGTGGGGGTGGCTTAACGGCTGCAGTCACCTTGCGTGCGAGGGATAAGGGTGACGTGAACATCGCGTTTCAGATGCCGATTTACCCAATGATCGATGATCGACAGCCTTTTGATTCTGACCGAGAGATACACAGCCCGAGTTGGAACAGTACGATGAACAGGATCGGTTGGGGTGCCTATCTCTCTGATTTGAACAGAGCTGGAGATGCTATTCCGGCATGGGCTGCACCTTCACGAAACAGGGATTATTCAAACTTTCCACCAACAATTACTTTTGTCGGTACGCTCGAACCCTTCTATTGGGAAACTGCTGCTTATGTAGCGGCTTTGAGAGATGCCGGTGTCGAAGTTGCTTTTAAAGAGTACAAGGACTGTTTTCACGGATTTGAACGAATCGCTGGTGATACTGAAATAGGGAAAGATGGGCAGAATTTTACCTATGACAACTATGCGGAGTTCTACGATCGGTTCGTAGGGTAAAACAGGTCTTACTAATTAACTGATTATTTTTATTCGCTTTTGCTTGCTTCGAAGAGCTTGTGTGATTATTATCAATCGATCAATCAATTATCTTCTGGTTAGGTTGGTAGTTGTTGACTGAAACATGCATTGGGGAGAGTGAAGCTATGGCGCAACAGGCAAAAAACATGCCAACTCGAATTTGCTCCGCGCTGATGAATATCAGCATCGCTTTTGTAGGATTGTTGTCCTCGCAAGCGGTTGTAGCGGAGGAAGAAGAGATCATCGAGGAAATCGTTGTCACCGCGACCAAGCGTGGTGAAACGGCGCTTCTCGATACTAGTGGCACGATTAATGTGGTCACCGGTGGTGATCTGGAGTTCCGTGAGATAAGAAATCCTGAGGATTTGCGTACTGCAGTTTCGGGTGTTTACATCGATGAAGGTAGTTCAACACCGAAAATTTCTATTCGCGGTGTTGGGTTTGATAACTTCCAGATTCAGGCTGAGAACGGCGTCACGACATATGTTGATGGGGTCATCATTCAACGGACGCACGCTGTGCTCGGGGGCTTTCTGGACCTTGGCCAGGTTGAGGTGCTGAAGGGTCCCCAGGGTTCCGCGTTTGGTCGTAATGCCACGGGTGGCGCCATCAACCTGATCACCAATAAACCAGCGCATGGGTTTAGTGGCGAAGTGAGTGCTGGCGCCGGTTCTTTCGATCGTCGAAATGCTTCCATCGTCCTGAACAATGGTGGGGACGAGTTTGGCGTTCGTTTTGCGCTTTCTCATGATGAGCATGACGGCTACATCGATAACTTGGCCACGGGCAACGATGACCTGAACGCTAAAGAAGAAACAATGGGTCGTCTTTCCCTTGCCTGGGATCCGACTGATAACTTTTCGCTTGATTACTCCTATACCTACAGTAACTACGATCTGGTGGGTCCAGGACAGGATCACACAACCCCAGGTTCTTCTGCGGCAGCGGCCGGATTTGGGCTGTTTGTCCTTGGACTGACCCCGCTGAACCCAGCAGCGCCAACCGGAGTCATTGACGATGACTACGATCTGGTCAACAGCATTGACCCTCGTACTGATCGTGAACTGAATCTGCATGCCCTGACCATGGAATGGGATCTTGGCTGGGCAACCTTGAAGTCGATCACAGGTTACATTGATTTTGAGAGTTTCTGGCGATCCGACGTTGGCCTTCCCAGTGGCTTCGTCGAAGGCCTGGTACGGGTGAGGTTCGACGACGTTGACTCGGATCAGTTTTCGCAGGAACTCCTGTTGACAGGTGACACGGACAACCTGAGCTGGGTCCTTGGAGCCTATTACCTGAATGAAGAAGCTGAAGCGAGCACCGAGTTTGATCTCAGTATTGGGGCACCAGCATTGCCTGTCGGGACTTTTTTTTCGAGTAACAACGGTCAGGAGCTGACATCAAAAGCTGTTTTTGCGGATGGGCAGTTCAAGGTAAATGACCGGGTGCGCTTGAATGCCGGCATCAGGTGGACCGATGACGAGAAGGAAGCCTTCGGTACGCCAAGGCAGATCCACTTTCCATTTGGTCTCGTGATTCCGGGCTCCCCCCCGATTGATGGCTTGAAGCTTACCGATGACTCAATCACCTGGCAGGTTGGCCTTGAATATGACCTTTCAGACGATGTGTTCACCTACCTGCGTATTTCTGAGGGTTACAAGGCAGGGGGTATTAATAATGGCCAAGCAGACTTTTACGAACCGGAAGAGCTGCTTGCCTATGAAATCGGTGCAAAAGGAACTCTAGGCGAGAACGTCAGGTTTTCTGTGGCCGCCTTCTATAGTGACTACGAAAATATTCAACTGTTTATCAATCCACCGGATAATCCTGGCAGCTCAACAATCATAAACGCTGCAGAGGCGACGATTGCCGGGATTGACATCGACTTGGATTGGCAGGTGACCGAAGCCTTTAGCGTTGATTTTCAGGCTACCTGGTTAGCGGACGCTGAATATGACGACTTTATGGCTTTTGATGGCATCCTGGGTGCAGTGTCCGATTTTTCAGGTGAAGATCTGAACCGTTCCCCGGATTTCACTGCAGTATTTGGCGTGAACTGGGAACAGGCCGTCACCGAAAATGTCTCTATTCGAGCGCGGGCTGAAGTCTATAAGACAAGTGAAATTGTCTACTCCTTCCTATACGGCAACCGCCCTGACGGAGCCTTAACCCAGGATGGTTATGAGCTGGTCAATCTTTATCTCACAGCAACCGTTAACGAGAACCTGGATATTCGCGCCTACGGTAAGAACATTGGTGATGAGTTCTACAAGGCTCACGCCACCGAAGGTGTTCCAGGATTCCAGTATGGCGTCCATGGTCGTCCGGACGAGTACGGTGTTGAGGTGACATACCGCTTCTAGTTTCCCCCTTGGGAGTGGTCACCGTAATTATGCGCTTCGCCGGTTAACACGGCGGAGCGCACGAATCTTCTTATTGCGATGGACATAGAAGAGTTAGCCCGTGAACTTGATCGCTTGCGATCAAGGGAAGAAATCAAACAGGTAATGAGCCTGTATCTCGATATGGCGGATCGAGCGGACCAGTTGGGTCAGGCAAACGAATGCTTCCATGAAGATGCGTTGTTCGTTTTCCAGAAGGGCAGCGATCCGGTTCTGGCGCGGGATTTTTTCACCGCGGCAGCGGAAAATGCAGAGCTCACAGGTTTCTTTCAAAGCCAGCATTATTGGTCGAATCCAATGATTCGCTTTATCAATGACGATGAAGCGGTTGCACAGTTTTACTTGTGGGCTCAGCACCTGGTACCGGCAGATAGCCCGGATTCCCCGCCATATTTCCCGACCACAGGCGAAGCCTATGGATTGATTATTGGCGCCAGATACTTTGACAAATTCACCCGCAGAAACGGACAGTGGAAAATCGCCAAACGGGAATTGTATTTTGAGTGGGATGCACGTATCGATCCCTCGCTGATCAGGGGACCGTTAGCAACCGGGCGAAAACTTGTACCCAGCGAGTTTCTGGAATATGAACCGGATGGGGAACTGAATTGACGCATGAAGAACTGATTGCTGAAGTTCAGGAACTCAAAGATCGCCAGGAGATTGAACAGCTCCTGTATCACTACCTCGATCTTGCTGATCGCTGTGATCAACTTGGCCAGGCGCGCGAGTGCTTTCATGAGGATGGTCTCTTTGTCTACCAGAAAGGTAGTAAACCTGTACTGGCAAAAGATTTTTTTGAACAAGCTGCCTCCGATGCCTCCCTGGGAGCTGGCTTCGTGCAAACCATGCATTATCTGACCAATGTCATGATTCGCCTTTTTGATGACACAGCGGTTTCGCAATCCTACATTTTTGCTCAGCACCTGATTGCTAAGGATTGCCCTGATCTGCCACCGCACTTTCCCAACGTGGGCAAAGACTATGGGCTTCTGATAGGGGCCAGGTACGACGATGTATTGACGAAGCGAAACGGGCAGTGGCGTCTCACCAGAAGAGAGCTCAACTATGAATGGGATGCGCGTATTGAGCCATCACAAATGAGCGGGCCGCTTTCCAGCCATCGTGAGTTTGTGCCCAGCGAATTCTGGGATCAAATCTAAGACCGGCTGCCATAAGCTAAGACCATGGTAAAGCAAACGGACATGCTTTCGGAAAAGTACGTTCAGTCGAGTACGGATGGGCTCGCAAGGCCGCTTGCTGAATTCTTCGCTTCTGCAATCTCCAATGCCAATGATGTCGCGATCACAAAGATTGATACGCCACCCGACGACAGTGGTTTTTCAGCCGAGAATTTTTTTGTCGACCTCGAGTGGGTTGAAAGCGGTGAGCGTCGCAAAGGTCGATATGTGGTCCGGCGTCAGGCGGAGCGAGCCATGTTCCCGGGCAAAGATTTCGGCCAGGAACGACGTATTCAGGAAGTGTTGTCCACCAAGACTGATGTGCCGGTACCTAGAATTGCTGGGTTTGACGATGGCTCACAAGTACTGGGTGCGCCGTTTTATGTCATGGAGTGTCTGCCGGGTTCAACGCCTCCTGCAGCTTCACCCCACGAGGTTGGCATGTTGGTGGAATTGTCTGAAGCAGCAAGACGCAAGCTGTGGTTTTCGGGTCTGACTGAGCTTGGCCGGTTACATCGGCTCGATCCGATGGATATTGGCCTAGATTTTGTTTCGAACCCGGCAGCGGACGGCTCGCAACTCACCTCCACGCTGGATTACTGGGAGGAACACTATCTAACAGGTTCGGAACCGAACCCGCTCCCACTGATGATTGAAGTGATGAGCTGGTTACGAGAAAACCAGCCAGGTGAAGAACCTCTTAAGCTGATTTGGGGTGATTCCCGAATCGGCAATATGTTGTTCGATGATGACCAGAATTGTGTGGGCATTGTCGACTGGGAGCTGGCATCGTTGGGTGATCCCCTGCAGGACCTGGCTTACTGGACTTATTCGGAAGACCACTTCATTCATATCGCCAGCGACGGTGCCTTGCCCGGATGGCCGACAATGGATGAGACCATTGCCGCTTATGAAGTCGCTCGTGGCGAAAACGTTGATCGAAAGCGTCTGCAGTACTACCGACTGGTCGCCGGTTACTGGATTATCTGTACGTTGAATCAGCTGGTTAACATCAAGAAGGCGGTCGGGCAGTTTCCGCCGGAGCTCGAAGTCTCTGAAGAGGCCTTTACGCCTGTGTCTTTTCTTCGCTCAGAGTTCGAATCTACTAAAGCAAACTGGTAGCCACTCGATTATGAACGAATACATCACTTCAAAATTTGATTTAAAAGGCAAAACCGCGGTCATCACCGGCGGCAGTAAAGGTATAGGGAAAAACCTGACCCGGGTGCTATCAGAAGCGGGTGCAACGGTGCTGATCGCCGCGCGCAATGTTGACGATATGAAGGCCACGGCAGATGAAATATCTGCAGCATCTGGCAACCCTGTTAAGTACACGCAGGTTGACCTGACCGATCGTGAATCTGTGATGAGCTTTATTGCGGAAGCCGAAAACGTCCTCGGCCATGTCGATATTCTTGTCGCCAATGCCTCTTACGATTTCAATCAACCGATCGATAGCGTTGAAGACGACGTTATGGATAAGACGATTGAAGTAAGTTATGTCACGGCGGTTCTGATGACCCGTGAATTTTCGACGAAAATGAAAGAGCGCGGCTGGGGTCGACTGATATACATTTCTTCGGCGACCGCGTTCGCGTCAGCTGCGGATGGCCATTCAGTTTACTCAGGCACCAAGGTTGCCCTTCATGCCTTTGCACGAACTATCGCTATCGAGTTGGGTGGTGATGGGATCACCGCCAACGTGATCGCAGCGGGTACGTATCTGACTGAGAATGCGGAAGAGCACCTGAACGAGTACCCGCCGGAAGTCAAAGAAGCTGCCATCGATCAGTGGGCCAAGATGAACGCGGTCGGTCGCTGGGGTGATCCGGAAGATATGGAAGGTGCTTTGTTGCTGTTGGCCAGTGAGGCCAGTGCCTTTATTACCGGTTCGGTTATGGTGGTTGATGGCGGGCTGTCGATTCGTTTGATCCCGAACTATATGCAATAGAAGAATCGGTTAAGGGGGGACGTGATGATGATAGCACGAGGGTTTTTCACTGGTTTGGTCTGTTGTCTGTGCACACACTTAGCATCGGCAGATCAATCTTATTCACCCTACGCAGATGTGTACTATCCGACCCGGGTACTTTGGGGGGATACGCATTTGCATACCACCAACTCGCTGGACGCGCGCATGATGGGGGTCACGCTGGATGTAGAAGATGCCTATCGTTTTGCCCGTGGTGAACAGGTCATCGCAAGTAACGGAGAAGCTGCCAAGTTAAACCGCCCGCTCGATTTTCTTGTCGTTTCGGATCATTCGGATGCTATGGGTGTCATGCATCGGGTCGTGAATGGTGCCCCTGAGCTGATGAAGCACGCGGAACTTCAGGCTATGCATGATGGGCTGAAAGCGGGCGGTGAAGCTGCCAATGCTGCCATGGCGATCGTCAAACGTGTGCTGGACGGTGACTACTCAGGGCCCTTCCTGGATACCGAGATCATGCGTTCGGTCTGGCACGACTATGTTAAAACTGCAGATCGGTTCAATGATCCAGGCACGTTTTCGACAATCATTGGTTATGAATGGACGCCCATGAAAAGTGGCGACAAGCTGCATCGCAATGTGTTGTATCGAGGGGATGCAGCTACGGCGGGCCAAGTTTTACCTTATACGGCAAACGACAGTGTGAACCCCCAGGATCTTTGGCAGTGGATGGAAAACTACGAGGAGACCACCGGCGGCAGGGTGCTCGCTCTTGCTCACAATGGCAACCTGTCAGGCGGCTATATGTTTCCTGTGGAAACCAACCCGAACACTGGTTCTGCAATTGATGCTGAATATGTAAAAACACGTGCGCGGTGGGAGCCGCTCTTTGAAGTGACACAAATTAAAGGCGACAGCGAGGCGCATCCGTACCTTTCGCCTGATGATGAGTTTGCTGACTTTGAAACCTGGGATAGAGGTAACTCGACGCTCGAACGAAAAAGCGTACCCGAACAGTATCAGTATGAATACGCCCGCGAGGCCCTGAAGAATGGCTTGAAGCTAGAACGTTCTCTCGGTGTCAACGCATATCAGTTCGGCATGGTTGGATCAACAGACAGCCACACTGCATTAGCAACCGCGGAAGAAGACAACTTCTTTGGCAAGATGACCACTAATGAACCGTATGTGGGTCGCATGCGCGGTACCATGGGCCTGCCAAGTGTGGAAGATCAATGGAACATCTGGGAGACCAGCGCATCTGGTTATGCTGCCGTCTGGGCCACTGAAAACACCCGCGAAGCTATCTGGGATGCCATGGCTCGCAAAGAAGTTTATGCCACAACAGGGCCACGTATGACGGTCCGCTTCTTTGGTGGTTGGGACTTCACCGAAGTAGATGCGAGCTTTCATCGCTTAGCATCGGCAGGTTATTCCAGAGGCGTTCCCATGGGTGGCACCCTGCAAGGAAACGGCCAGAACAATTCAGCACCCACGTTCCTTGTGGGTGCGCTGAAGGATCCAGTTAGCGGTCATCTGGATCGCATCCAGATCATAAAGGGTTGGCTGGATAGCGAAGGTGCAACCCACGAAAAGATCTATGACGTCGTCTGGGGCGATGCTCACAGGCGAACGATTGATGCTGCAGGCAAGCTGACGCCCGTAGGCAATACCGTCGATGTCGCTGATGCCAGCTGGGTCAATACCATTGGTGATGCCGAGCTTGTTGGTGTTTGGCGGGACCCAGATTTTGATCCTTCAGCACGTGCCGTCTACTACGTGCGGGTAATTGAGATACCGACGCCGCGCTGGATCGTCTATGACGCCAAGCGATTCGGTGAAGAGATTCCTGCCGGGGCACATACCGTCCTTCAGGAGCGTGCGTATACATCCCCCATCTGGTACCAACCTTCGAAGTGAATATTGATCAGTCAATTAATTTATGCTAGCGTTGTTGATTCAGGGATTCAAGTAACTCATAAGTGTTTAAGGGGTCTGATGGTGACGAGATTTTCGGGCAAAACTGTACTGGTCACCGGTGCGGGCAGGGGGCTCGGTGAAGCTATTGCGGAAGAGTTCGCCAATGAAGGTGCAAATCTGGTTGTGGTTGATATTGACGAAGCCGCAGCGAATGAAACAAAAGAGAGAGTTTTAGGCTTAGGCCAAGAAGCAGTTGCGGTTGCAGCGGATGTCAGCGCCCGCAGCGATGTTGAGAGAATGGTCAGCGAGACAACCGGTGCATTCGGTCAGCTGGATATCGCCGTTAACAATGCGGGCGTAGATCAAACACCGCTACCTTTTACCGAGGTCACGGAAGAGGTGTTTGATCGTGTTGTAGGCGTTAACTATCGGGGTCTCTGGCTCTGCATGCAGGCAGAGATCAACGCGATGTTGAACGCAGGCTCAGGTGTCATCGTCAACATCACCTCAGCCTCTGCTCATGTTGGTACTCCCATGATGTCGATCTATGGCTCAAGTAAACATGCAGCGCTTGGCCTGACGCGATCTGCGGCACTCGAATACTGCCAGCAGGGTATTCGCATCAACTCCGTCAGTCCTGGTGGCATCCTCACACCCATGCTCGAGCATGTTGCCGAAACAAATCCGGAATACATTGAACGAGGTAATGCTGCGCATCCAATTGGGCGTATCGCCTCAACGAAAGAGATTGCCGACGGCGTGTTGTTCGCAGCATCAGAAGAAGCATCGTTCATGATCGGCCATGCACTTGTGATCGACGGTGGGTATACGGCGATTTAGGCGAAGGGACTTAGTAATGAACATTGGTGTCACGCTGGATACAGCCACGGACCTCTTGCCGTTCAACGAAGCGCTGGCAATCGTCAAGAACATAGAAACGTTGGGTTATGAAAGTGTCTGGCTTACCGACACGTTTGGCAGAGAGCCATTTGTTCTGGTAACGGCATTGCTGGCCAACACAGAGAAGATTCGTATCGGTACGGCGGTCGCTTCTATGTATGGTCGTGATGCGTTGGCGGCGGCACAGACCCGCCAAACGCTGTCTGAAATGTATCCCGATCGTTTTATGATGGGCATGGGTACCTCAGCCCCTTTTGCCAACGAGGCGAGAAAGGCGCAGCTGATGTCACCAGCTCAAAAGGTGGAAGAGTATCTGAATGATATTCAGTCCTATCAGGTTATGTGTGCGACGGCTGAGTCCATTGCGCCTCTCTACGTCGCTGCGCATGGTCCGAAAATACAAGCCCTAACCGCCGAAAAAGCCGACGGTATACTGACTTGGGTTATGCCATCGGAGCACACAGAGCTGACCCGTTCTCGAGTTGGAGATACACCAGACATCTCTTGTCATGTACCGTTTACCTTGATCGAAAATGTTGAGGAAGCACGTCAGTTCACAAGGCAATATCTTAGTGTCTGGAAGCAATTGCCCTGGTATCAACAATCATGGGTAGCAGCGGGGTTTGATACTGCAGATCTTGACGATGGAGGCAGCGACAGACTGATAGATGCCATCGTTGCCTCAGGCAACATTGATGCGATCGCTTCACATGTAGGAGCTTACGCCCAGGCAGGTGCCAGTCGCGTAATACTGCAGCCGCTGCGACGCATAACGGAAGGCGAGGCGCTGGAAGCTTTTCATCAGACCGATATGGCAGCAGATTGGGAAGCCCTGGAGCTTGTCTCTAAAAGGCTTGGTCTTTAGATGGCGTAGACGATTGGAGGCAAAAATGACGGCGCAGCATGAAACATTTGCGAACAAAGTAGCGATCGTAACCGGCGCTGCACAGGGGATTGGTGAAGCCGTCGCAGAAAAACTGGCTGCAGGTGGCGCCAAAGTACTGGTGGCTGACTATAACGTGTCTGGTGCTGAAGCCGTAGCCAACAGAATCAGCGAAGGAGGTGGTGAAGCCAGGCCCGTGGGTGTCGATGTCACCAAACCGGAAGAGATTGAAGCCTGTGTTCAAGGTGCCGCACACACCTGGGGGCGTATAGACATCCTTGTTAACAATGCATCTAACGTTGCGTCGATCGGTGCAGATGATGCGGATGCTGTATCGATCACCATGGATACTTGGGATCTGGTTTATGCCTGCAATCTCCGCGGCCCTGCGGCAGCGTGTAAGTATACGATTCCGCACATGGTTAACGGTGGTGGTGGGGCGATCGTCAATCTCGCTTCTGTGCAGGGGGTGACGGGTGATCTTGGCCGCACCGCCTATGGCTCGATGAAAGCAGGGTTGATTTCCTTAAGCCGTTATGTATCAACGCAATTTGCGGCTCAAGGGGTGCGATGTAACAGCGTGGCGCCCGGTCTGGTGATGAGCCCGTCAGCACATGAAAGTCCTGAGGAAATGATTGCCATATTCGACCCTCATATCCCGGTGCCGTTTCGTGGGCAACCCATGGATCTGGCTGAGGTCATCTGTTTTCTTGCCTCCGATGCAGCCCGCTATGTTACCGGCCAGAACCTAACGGTTGACGGTGGCATGACCTCCCATCTGCCCATCTATGCCGATTTGATGCAGGCAAACGATGGGTAGTGACGTGTCGGCTCGCGACAACATTCTCGCTCTGATGCACAGGTATTCCTTTCTGGTTGATCGCGGAGATCTTGTAGGGTTTGCCGGGTTGTTCGAGTCTGCCGAGTGGGGTGCGGAGGGCGATACGCTTCTGACGGGCTATGAGATGCTGGAAATGTTAAAGCGAGAGGTCATTATCTATCCAGACGGGACTCCCAGAACCCGCCATGTCGTTACCAACATCGAGCTTGATGTCGATGAGGAGCGCGGCACTGCTCAAGGCCAGAGCTACATTACGTTATTCCAACAAACCGATGACTTTCCACTCCAGGTGATTTTCTCGGGGGAGTATCACGATGAATTCGTGAGAGAAAATGACGTTTGGCGATTCGACAAAAGGATCATTAAGGGCCCGATGTTTGGTGATCAATCAAGGCATATGAGAAGCGCGACTGCGGGAGAATAGGCTTTGCAAGTAGGACAGATAATCATCGTTGCTGGGACGTCTGGGGCGGGTAAGACCACTACCATTGAAGCGTTTCCGAAACGGCAGAACGATTCTTACCTCATGTTCGGCATAGACAATCTGTTGGGTACCATGATGCCCGCGGATTATTCGCTGTTTGGTGAAAAAACTAAGGAGGGTATGTATTCATACCCTGAAGATCCCGATGATGCCGATAGCCGATTGGCGGCTGGTTTTGGTGATATCGGGTGGCGTGGAATTCATGCCTTCCATGAAATGATTGCAGCCGCTTCGCGGACTGGGCAGAATCTGATTGCCGATCATCTTGCATTTGTTGACCCGCCCATCCTGCAGGATTGTGTCAAGCGATTGGAGGGGTTGCCGGTACTTCTGGTTAACCTGAAGCCTCCATATGAAGTGCTCATGGAGCGCCTTGCCACGCGCCAGGTTCATTTGCCCGATACCTTTGAGGAAGTTGCCCGCACACCCGAAGATGATGCCAGGCTCGTCATTGCCAATACCATGCAGAAGCTGACGCCCTGGTTTTATGACGCGAGTTACAAGAATGATATCTGGGATCTTGAAATCGATACGATTCAGCATTCACCCGAAGAAGTCTCACGGCTGATAGAAGAGCGCCTGGCCGAAGGTCCGGGTACAGCATTCGAACAACTCCGTGAGCGCTACCAGGACGCCTGAAATGACAGAACCTGTATTGTTGGTTGAAAAGCAAGATGGGGTCGCAACGTTAACGTTGAACCGACCACAGCAGAAAAATGCCTTGTCGATGGAGCTGCGTTTATCACTTGAAGAATCACTGACAGAACTCAAAGACGATAGAGACATTGGTGTCGTAATCCTGACCGGTGCCGGTGATGCCTTTTGCGCTGGGCTTGATTTGAAAGAGATGGGTAGCCCTGAGTTGCGCGGCATGCGAGATCCATCAGATCCACCGACGTTGCTGCGTGCGCTCGGTAAGCCTGTGATCGGTGCCATTAACGGTGTGGCCATCACGGGTGGTTTTGAAATCTCTCTTTCGTGCGATCTCTTGATAGTGACACCCGAAACACGGTTTGCTGATACCCATGCAAGAGTTGGATTGTTGGCAGGTTGGGGTTTAGGTGCTCGCTTATCGCGAGCAGTTGGCCTGGCCAGAGCAAAAGAGCTCTCCCTGACTGGAAATTTTCTCTCAGCGGAGCAAGCCTACGAGTGGGGCCTGGTTAACCGTATCGTGCCTCGCGATGAGTTGTTGCCAACCTGTCACCAGCTGGCCCAGGATATGTTGTCCTGTGTGCCGGAAGTGGTCAGGGAATATAAGCGACAGATCGACCATGCTTATGATTTGTCGCTCGGTGATGCAATGCGCTACGAAGTAGACATCGCGAGAAAGCACAGGATGCCGCCGCAGGAAACGATCATTGAGCGACGGCAGTTGGTACAGAATCGAGCTCGCGGAATCCTGGAAAGAGACTCAGGTAGCTAGCCTTCCTCGATACTCGTGAGGTAATCCATCACCTCTTGGTGGGCACTTTCTGTCACAGCACAGGTAATCTTGTCATCGCCGTGGCAAGTAATTCAGTAAACAGCTCAAGTTCTCTCAGAAGGTCAAGTTTGCATTCTAATAAACCGGAGAGATAGTAGGGCAACTATCACGGCCGGCAGCATAACAAACAAGAATAAACTATAGGTTCCCCAGCCTTCGCCAACCAGGTATCCCGTGACAACTGGTGACAAGATGGCGCCAATCCGGCCTACACCAACACAAAGACCCAGCCCTAGTGCCCTGAGGTTCGTCGGATAATTGACGACCGGCAGGCTGTACATGGCGATTGATGAGCCGCCAATGAAAGCACCAAGTAGAAAAACGAAAGTATAGAGCACCGGAACCGCTGCCGGTTTGACGCCAATAAAAACCAGCAGTGTTATGCCGCTTAGCAGGAGCATACCGCCAATGACTCGGACAATATTGAAGCGCGTGGACAAATACGAAATCGTTAATGAACCGATAAGAGTCCCCAACAACCAGACGGTTAACGCATAAACAGCAACCGAAGTTTCGAATCCGTCATCAATAAGCAGCTTTGGTAACCATTTAGTGACCAAGTATCCCGCCCAGAAAACCGCAAAAAATATTGACCACAAAAGCAACGTAAACTTTAAAAAATCGGGGCTGACGATCTGGAGTAAACCTACAGAAGATTTCTTTTCACCAACTTGCGGAGGTTTCAGGGCGCTCAGTGGCTCTATACCAATACTTTTGAGCGAACGATTTATGCGGCTAAGACGCTTTTCGCACACCCCTTGCTGACCCGCCAGATACTCTACCGATTCCGGCACAAACAGAGCGAAGAGAATCAGTGTTAGAGCCCCTAAGAATGCTCCAGTAATAAAGATCATTTGCCAGTCAAAGTTCGCCAGACTGTAATCCGCGATTACCGCCGCACCTAGTGATCCTACCGCACCGCCTGCAGTTACCAACGTGGTAACGGCGGCTCGGTATTTCGCTGGTGTAAACTCAGATGCCAGTGCGGCAATCGACGTCAGCACTCCGCCGATACCCAGCCCGGTTATCAGGCGTGCAGCAATTAATTCCAAAGGTGTGGAGCTGTAAGCCGTCATAAGGGTTGACAGCGTCACCACCAATATTGACGGTAACAGTATTCTTCGGCGGCCATACTTGTCACTGAAGGCGGCAAGGAAAAGTGCGCCCAAGGACATGCCAACCAGCTCGGCAGACAACACATAGCCAAGAATTTCCGGAGAGATGTTCCAGTCTGCAGCGATACTTGGTGCAGCCATGGAAATGGCAACAACATCGAAGCCGTCTACCATATTGACCAGAATACAGATAAAGACGATCAGAACCTGCCGAAAGGAAAACCTGCTTTCGGCAAGTTTCCCCTGGACTTCCGATACAGAGTCTAAGTGTGCGCTTTCCAACGTGATTGTTGTCTCCTACCCCAAGAGCAGGTTTTTCACTCCACCTGTAAGTGAAATCTACAGAGGCGGGGACGGTCCCAATAAATGTTCAGGTTCTCTGTCAGCATTCGTGGGTTTCGCTATACGAATTGCGATTTAGCCAGCGGCTGTTTCGGTTTCAAATCTGGTCAGGAACTCCATCGCCTCTTCGTGAGCGTCGGCGGTAGCTGCACAGGTAATTTTGTCGTCACCGCCCTGTTTATCGCTATAGCGCTCAATGCCTCCTACGATAAAGGCACTCTTTCTTCCACACGGACATTCATCGTCCCAGTTGACGGTAATTTCGTCGCCCGTGATAAAACCACCCCAGCGAGTCTCACAGCCCAGATCATAAAACGCTGCCCGTCCGGTTTGCACACCTTTGCGTGGCAGCGGTTTGCTGGTTTCGTGATCCAGCACAAATGGAATGGCCGCTGGCGAGAGGTGGTAGTGTCCATGCTCACACATATAATTCATTGTATTGATTTCAGTCATCGAATAACCCATTACGATCTCATCGACTCCAATAAAGCGGGCAATGTCCTCCTCCCAGTTGTCAGGGGGTGTCATGCCCTTGGCACCACCGCCACTCTGTACAAAGGAGTTAGGCGCAAACACACCTTCCACGCCGTTGTCCAGACCCTTCTTCGCGAGGTTGTGCAACAGAGACCAGGCACCCGATAGATACACGCGTTTGCCCTTGTACTCATTAACTATCCGCTCAAAGAACTCCGTCAGATGGGCTTGCATGTTTTTCTGCTGTTCTTCAAATGATTTAAGGCGACTAAGCAAATGTGGAGGCACCTCCAGGCTATTGAGTTTGCCCCGAGCCTTGGCAGCGCGCATGCGGGCAGCAAAGTACATCACATCGCAACTCTGCGTCTCTGGATAAGCGGCAATAAAGTGCTCTTCGTCACCCACGATATGCTTAACGGTCCAATCGTTGCCGCGCATATGTGAAGGCCCTTTACGATAATAGGGAAAGATGCAATACAGCTCTTCGTCACTGCCACCCGTTTTATCGTCGACCACCGATTTCATTTGTTTCCAACGCTTATCCCACTCGCGCTTGGATGAGGGGATAAACGACATGACCCCGCTGGTGCCAGATGACAACCCAAGATACATATCAGTTTCTCTATCCATCGTCTCTAGCCACTCGTCGATAGAGTTGCACGCAGAGACGTCAACACTACTCAGGTCGATACTTGTCAGCTTGGACAAAAATTTGTTGATATCGCTAAAACGGTTTTGCTCAAGCAAGAACGGCGGGTAGGACTTATACATGGTGTGCTCAAACAGAAGTGGCACAACGTCATCGATACTTTCGATTTTGTCGATGCCCTGCTTGTCGGCCAGCCGCTTCAGCATGGGAATCTTATCGATCAGGGTTTCGAAGCGGTACTTCATCGCTTCTTCTTGTAGCGCCGCTAATTGATCGCGTGGGATGGTTTGCGTGTTGTTGTATGAATTGCCAAAAAAATCATCCGGGTCATCGCACAATCGGATGGCTTCCCCTCTAAGGTCATCTAGATTAATTGCTGAGTTGCTCATAATTTGCCTCCTAAAAGCGCTTATGCACACGCATATACGTTACTAAACTGGATTTATATTGACTGGGATACCGGACTGTACCGGCATGTAGTTGATTGATTGAAGGTTCTCATCGATAGACACCAGTCGCCCAACGTGAGCGCCAGCCTCATCACTATCTTCATCTAGCGTCCCCCACTGGTGATGAGTAGAAACGGTACCGGGCGACATCGTTGGATCGGCCTTGAGCACTACGTTTATCGAACCGTATTTTGATGCCACCTGTACCATGTCACCATTCGCAAGCTGCCTGGCGTCGATATCATCGGGGTGCATGTACAGTGTGTTATTGTTCGGTAGCAGCTTGCGTGTTTTTTGTGCCTGAATATAAGCACTGTTCATCGTACCAAGATGCCTGCGTGAGGTTAGACGGAAAGCATATTCCGTATCTCCTTCACCTTGCTGCAGGTATTGGTCTATCTCGTCCTTGACGTCAGGCGGGCACACATCCAGGCGAGCGCCGTTATCCTCCGCTGCGGGTGCTACTACCGGCGGCTCTTCCTCACGGATATGCCCACTGGGACTGTTCATCGCCGTTTCGGTGTCCATCAGGCTCTGGTCGTAAGTCCATTTGATCAGCGCCTCGGAGCTGGGCAAATTTCCCAGATCCAACTCCCAGGTAGCCGGGTGCTGAGCCCCAATTACTAGCGGGTTATATACGAAGGGGACTCCCAGGCGCCTGGATAATCCGGCAAGCACTTGCCAGTCTTCTTTTATGCCAGGACGGGGCTCTAACACAGGCTTCGTGTATTGCGTGTAGGCATAAGGGAAGAAGCTATCATATACAGTCATATCATGACGTTCGTAAGGCAATGCGGTGGCGATCGCATAATCAGCCAGACGGCTGGTTTCTGTCATGCGTAAGTCCAGTGTCACCAGCAAGTCGAGACTCGCGAACGCCTCGCGGACTTGCTCCGGGTCACCTAGCGCTGTCACAGGGTTGCCACCAATACAGATCAAGGCCCTTATTTTCCCCTTGCCTTCGTGCATGATTTCTTTGGGCAGTAGCGCGGTCGGATACTCACCCATAATCAGCCCGATATCTGTCGAGGCCATTTTGGGTTCCTGCTCCCAGGTGCGATTGGGTGGAATAACCATTTCTTGCGTCGGTGTTGATCCGAACATGCTGCCAGAGTTATAGACTTTATCCCCTGCTTTCCGGTAAAAACCGCGTACCACATTGACTGCTTCTACGAGGTGCCATGTCAGGTTTGAAAATGGTGCCATACCCACACCCGTACCACTGGAGACGCAGCCACGCTCCGATTGAGCGATCATCGTGGCCACAGTTTTTATCTGCTCGGCAGGCACACCTGTACGCTGCTCAACATACTCCAACGTAAACGGCGCTACAGCGTTTTCCAACTCATCTACTGATGTCGCAAAGCGTTTACAGAATGCCTCGTTGACGGCACCCTGCTTAAACAGGAAATTTAATACCCCAGCAATAAACGCGGTGTCCTCACCAGGCCTGATGGCAACGTGTTCATCGGCATAGCGTGCCGTCTCGGTTTTTCGGGGATCAATAACTACCAGCTTAACGCCGCGTTTTTTCGCTTCGCGCACCCATTTCATTGGATTGTTCGCAGGAATCGGCGACATTGGAATTCCCACATGGCTGACTGCCGGGTTCGTGCCGACCAGTACGATAAGGTCGGTATCGTCAATCGTGTAGCGACCTGTGGCCATAATACCCATGCGGCCAATATTGACCCAGACGGCCGACTGGTCAATGGTGGTGGCAGAAAAGACTTTATGTGAACCTAACGAACGCAACCAGCTGCCGGATGTTGCGTAGGTCAACGCTTGCGCATATTTACCGGTAGCGTGATACAGCGCCACCGATTCGGGCCCATGCTCATCCATGATCTGTCGAAGCCTGGGAGCAATTTCGTCCAGAGCCTGATCAGTAGAAATATCACTATAGCTACCGTCCGCATTGCGTTTTTGCGACGCTGGTAAACGGTCTTCGCCATTATGCAAATCCATACTCGCCTGACCTTTAACACAGTAATAACCTTTTGAGTGCGGGTTATCCTGATCACCCAGCAGCGAAACAATCTTGTTGTCTTCAACTTCCAGCTCTATACCGCATATCGCGCAGCAGTTTCTGCAAAATGATTTATGTGTAGTCACATCGCTACTCGTCAATAATAAGAATCAGCCAACATCCCAGCTAAGTGAAAGCGTCTTGATCATGGTGGTAAAACTGTGGAATTCATAGGTGACGCTTGTTCCGGGTGTCAGTCCAAACTCGGGTATCCGTTTGAGCCATTCCTCCACCGCAATGCGAATTTCAAGTAATGCCAGAGGTGAGCCCGGGCAACGGTGTGCCCCGCCACCAAAGGTTAGGTAAATGCGTTCTCGCCGTTCAAAATCGACCTTCATCGGGCATTCGTTAACCTGGTCATCGGTACCTGACAGCGCCGTTGGCATCACGATGCACTCACCGGCTTTTAACTCTGCACCATCCAGCGTGGTGTCCTGGATGACTATGCGAGTATTCGTAACCAGCGGATAGCGTCGGATATACTCATACACAGCGTTGGGGATAAGGTTCGGTTCAGCTAGCAGCTTCTCGCGCTGGCTGCTGTTAGTCGCCATTGCGGCGAAAATATGGCTGACCATACTGGCGACTGAATGTAGGCCCGCTAGAAGGGTCAGCGAACAGAGGTCGATCGCCTGCTGTTTATCGACCCGTTGACCATCCAGCGTCTGGTTGAACACCTGGCTCAGCATATCGTCGCCGTCTTTGCCGGCGCGTTCGTCGTAAAGGCGGCTGACGTAGTCGCCAAATACTCGTTGTATTTCAATCAACGACTCCGCCGAACCGCTGGGATATTTATTCATGGTTTCTTTCAACATCATTGCATCGTCCAGTGATATCCCCATCAACGAAAAGAGTGACTTCAGCGTGAAGGGGTAGGCAAACTCATCCAGGAAGTTACATTGTCCATTCGCTTGAAATGTTTGGATGGTCTCAGCGGCGATGACGCGAATTTGTTCTGAATAACCTTGAACCAAACTGGGCGCCAGAATTTGGTTGAACATCTTTCGATAAGGAAATAGCTCGGGCGGGTCCAGCGAAGCGGGTGGTAAGCTGAATACCTCGCCAATTTCTTTAGGCACCTGATTGATCCGGCTGGAGAAGCGCAGGTGGTCTGAATACACTTCGGCCATCGGCTTGTGTCGCAGAGCCACCCAATGGCCACCGTGCCGCGGCGTCCAAACGACACTAGGGGTATCCCCTCCGCGCAGTTGGTCCCAGGCGGCACGTGGACTTTCATCGTGGCCCGGTACATCGTAAACATCCACGTCTACAACTCTCTCCCGTGGTACGTGGGGAGGCTTTGTGGCTATGTTTTCGCCCATCTTATCTCCCTGTTATCTGCAGGTGTTATAACCCTGGCGTTACAGCTCAGTTGCATGCAGCGAAATTGGATTCATTACAGTCCAGCCACCATCAACGGGTAGAATCTGCCCGGTGACCAAATCGCTGCCCGTAATAAGTCCGAGAATCGCGTCAGCCAGATCATCTGGCGAACAAACCTTTCTTAATGGTAAGGCGCTAGCAAATATTTGTTCCACGTGATCGTATTTATCTCCCGCTGGTGTACGTGTCCATGGTGTGTCGACAAAGCCTGGAACGATGCAGTTCATACGGATATTGGGTGCCAGGGTTAGTGCCAAAATTCGCGTCATGTGATTTAACGCAGCCTTGCTCGTTGAATAAGCGAGGCTGCTTCCAGTCGATAAATAACCAGCCATCGAGCTTATATTGACTACTTCGCCTCCATCTGGACCTGTGGTCTGACGCATCACCTCAGAGGCAGCGCGAATACATTTGAACGGCCCCATCAGATTGACTGCGAGGGTGCGTTGCCAGATTTCGTCGCTAAGGCCGTCCATGTCGGCAAACGCCACATGTTCGGTATAAGCTGCATTATTAATCAGCACATCCAGGCGCCCAAAATTCTCGATCACAGTCTGCACGAGCGCTTTGGCGTCATCGTCACTGGAAACATCGCCCTGCGCGGCAACAGCCCTGCCGCCACTACTGACAATCTTTTCAACCACCAATTCAGCCGCCTCTTTTGAACGGCTATAGTTAACGACAACGTCGCAGCCCTGAGCTGCAAGCTGGATCGCGGTGGCCCTGCCAATCCCGGTTCCTGCGCCGGTTACCAGCGCCGCTTTTCCATCCAACTTCATGGCATTACCTCCTGGTGTACCGTTTGAATAAGCGGAATGTTAACTTTCGCCTTCTTCGATTTTGGTCAAGTACTCCATCGCTTCCTCGTGAGCGCTTGCGGTGGCGGCACAGGTAATCTTGTCATCGCCACCTTGTTTCTCACTAAAACGCTGGATGCCACCTTCGATAAAGGCGCTCTTTCTTCCGCAAGGACATTCGTCGTCCCAGTTAACGGTAATTTCGTCACCAGTGATAAATCCGCCCCACCGTGTTTCGGCACCCACATCAAAGAAAGCAGCACGCCCAGTCTGGCGGCCAGTGCGGGGGAGTGGCTTGCTGGTATCAGCGTCAAGCACGTAGGGGATCGATACTGGCGACAGGTGATAGTGCCCGTGCTCACACTTATAATTCAGTGTAAACACTTCCTGCATACCGTACGCCATATGAAGCTGGTCAATACCTACAAAGCGGCATACATCATCCTCCCAGTTGTCAGGTGGTGTCACACCTTTTGAACCGCCACCCGACTGAACATAAGAGTCAGGCGCAAAGACACCTTCGAGGCCTTTTTCCAGGCCTTGTGTCGCCCACTTGTGCAGGTTCGACCAGGGGCCAGAGAAATACAGCCGTTTGCCTTTGCACTCCTCGTAAATCCTCTCAAAGAATTCACCCAGCAACGTGGGAATATTTCTCTGATGCTCTTCAAACTCTTTCAGGCGTTTTAATAGCACCGGACTAACTTCAAGGCTGTCTAACTTGCCTTTCGCCTTCGCTGAACGAATGCGGCCGCTCAGGTAAAGCACGTCGACATTCAAGCGTTCATCAAAAGCCACAATGTAACGGCTTTCATCACCGCCCAGGACATCCTTAACCATATGCGGCATGGCCCGCATTGGGCCGCCGTCCTTAAAGTAGGGATTGATCATGACGAGGTCATCTATTACACCCCCTTCCGAACGATCGCGAAGCAATGAGGCCACCTGGGTAAAGCGTTTACTCCACTCGCGACGTGAAGCTGGAATAAAAGACATGGTGCCCGAAGTACCCGACGATAGCGCCAGGTATAAATCCGTTTCGTTATCGAGCACATCTAACCACGACTCTATGCCGTCGCAGTGCGATACATCGACATGGCTTATATCGACACAGGTTAACTTGGAAATGAACTTGTTAATGTCGGCAAAACGGTTTTGCTCCAGCAAAAACGGCGGATAAGCCTTGTACATTGTGTGCTCGAATAACAGAGGCACGACATCGTCGAGAGACTCTATTTTGTCAATGCCCTGCTTGGTAGACAGCTGGTTTAGCATTGGGATCTTTTCGATCAGATCTTCAAATCGGTACTTCAATAGCTCCAGGTGCAAAGCATCCAGGTCTTCCCGAGATATCTGGTGCATATTAGCTTCTGATCGACCGAAGTATTCGTTTGGGTCATCGCCGAATTTGATGGCCTCTGCTCTGAGGTCACTTGTGTCTATTGAGATTGCTTCTGTACTCATTATTTTTCACCTCGTCGTTACACTGAACTTAAGGGGTTAGAAAGGAAGGTACGTTGTAAAGGGGGGCACAGCTCGTACAGTCTTCATCAACTAACCATTTCGCCATGCGCCTTAGTGGCTCTATGCCGTCGTGTGGTCCTGCCGAGGAGTCTGCGGCACAGGCAAATCCAAGTGTCACTATTCGCTGTGCACCGTACAACGGCAGCAGATCGCGAACCTCGCTTTTTAAAGACTCCGGGTAAACTCCCACCGTCTGCGTGTAAGCATCGCAGTCGTCAGCGATCTCTTGTAAAGAATCGACGGGGATAAAGTTCGCAACACGGTCATTCAAAGATGCGTCAAATTCAACTGGTTGTGGATGCTGAGAAACAATCACCGCACCCTCGTCATCTTCGCCACCGATGACTTTGTACCATTCGTCCTGAAATTCAAGCGCTTCAAGATTAGACTTGAGCTCTCTATCAAAACTCTTGGGCTTGGTGCTGATATGTTCTGGCAACGTCAGCAGGGCATCGTAAGCCATCTTGCCGAATTCGTTGGCTTTTGCCAGACCGTCGCTATCGGTGCCGCTCATGACGTAGACCTTGCGTGCATTGGCGCAGGCAACTTGGTTGAGCTGACCAAAATCCGTCGCAACACGAATAGCAGCATCTCGCATCTTCTGTTCATCTTCAAAGGTTTCCGGTCCGATAACACTGATGCTGCGTTTGGGGTCGAGAGAAATCAGCTCAAGGCCAGGCTGAATATACCTGGTGACGTGTTTAACCGAAGCAAAACCGCCCCAGGCGAGGATTTTTTCGATATTGGCAGGTAGATAAAACCTCTGCTCAAACGATTCATCGCCTCCCTTCCAGTAGGCAACACTGCAGTGTTTCGTAATTGGGTGATCAGGGGCGTATTCGCACAGGGTACGAAACATCGCGACAGCAGTGACAGGATCGTTTGACGGGCTCTTAAAAATCGCATCGCCGCGTGTCAGCGCACTTCGAACCAACGACAATGCAGAAATCAACGGAGAGTTTCCTGCAACAATGTGAAGACATCGTGCGCCAAAGGCTTTAACTGAGGCTACTCTACCATCCCCTCGTGGCATCTGGACCCAACCATCAAAGTAGGCCCGCTCGCGTTCAATCGTATCTTCGAGAAACTGCCTGTTAAAGGCAGCCGAAAGCATTGCATATTCGTCCTCAACAATCGGCCTTGTTGTCGGTGCCGTGTCGTAAGAAAGCTCCAGCGCCTGCTGCAGGTATTCATTTTTAGTAAGATCAAGCTGCTCGCCAAAGCCCACCAGAAAATCGATGATTTCATCGGTGGTTAATGCCTGCATGTCTTTTAGATCACCGTGATTGCGCAGCGGTAGTTCGTCCAGGTACTTATTGGCGTCGGGTGTGCGGAACGACAGGCTGCCGCCGCGACCTTCATGGACAATGAGATTGTCCGTGATAATTTGCCCTCGGATGATGAGGGGTATGACAGGCAATTCGTTCTGGTTGTTCATGCTGCATCCTCCTGTGGAATCATGCTCGACGAAAAGGCCAGTCGCATCGAGAGCGGCAGTCTCTTAATGATGTTGAACATCCATCTGCAAGCCGTCTGGGGTATGCTGACTGGCTTACCTTTTTCCAGGTCGCGTAGTGAACCGGCAACACAGTCTTCTGCAGACTGGACCATAAAACCGGGCGCAGGCATTTCATCACCGACGTCAGCGACTTCGTTAAATTCTGTTGGTACAGGGCCGGGACAAAGCACCTGAACACGGACACCTGAGTTTCTGACTTCGGCGTAAATAGATTCCGTAAAGTTAATCACACCGGCTTTGATGCCGCTGTAGGTGGCAAAGTAGGGTGCTGCATTGAATCCACCAACAGATGAGACATTGATGATGTCGCCGCGGTTCCTGGCGAGCATGCCTGGAAGTACCGCACGGGTCAGCAGCACGAGGGCAACCATATCGACGTTCAGTTCCTGGGCGATACGATTTGCATCAACCTTGGCGAAAAAGCCGTTGGTGCCGAATCCGGCAGAGTTCACCAGCATATCGACATGGGGTCGTGCTGCGAGTTCATCGGCGAATGCCGTAATCGCTGCCTGATCTGATAGATCGGTCGGTCTGCATTCGACGTTTGCACCGAATTTTTGCTTAAGCTGTGAGGCCAGTTGTTCAAGTCGTTCGGCCCGTCTCGCGACGAGGACGAGATCGTAACCACGTTCAGCGAGTTGTTCCGCGAAAACTGCCCCGATTCCGGACGACGCACCGGTGACGATGGCAATTGGTTTTTCAGTCATTTTGTTTTCCTCCGAGTAAAACAACCACTCCGTCCGCCATGGTGCTGAGTGCGGCGTTGACGCTAACTTGCGAATCAACCATGGCCTGCATGGTTACCCCACGGATCAGGCCGATGATTGAAATCGCCAGAGCGTTTGCACTGACGTTGCGGTTGGCTTTGCCCCTGAACTGCGCCTTTTTTATGACAGCTTCAAGGGTATTAATGACCCGCTGATTCTGATGCTGGACGGTTTTCAGCAAGGCGGGATTAAATTCATTGGCGGATGACAGAAGTGTGAGATATGCCCCGACGGTCGCCCGGTTTTCCTCGACGTATTTCGCAACATTGCTGAAAAGCAAAGGGATTTCGCTTGCGAAATCATCGCCGACCAACGGATCCGTCATCGTTGAAATGTTCTGCTCAAACAGGTCATCCACCAGATGCTGGATAAAGTTGTTCTTGGAGCCAAAGTGGTAGCCGACAATTGCCGTGCTGTAACCAGAGCGCTTCGCCAGGGCAGACATGGTCAGATTAGATATGCCGCCTTCTGCGATTAACTGAAAGGCGGTCTCTTTCAATTGCCGCTGCGTGTTTTCAACTCGATCCTGGCTTCTAACGCGTGCTGGATGTGCCATATTCACTAAAACTTAATGACCATTAAGTTTAATCTATCAGGCAATTAATAAAAAATCAAGAATCTAATTTGCAGAACTATCTACGTCAGCAGTCAGGCAGGATGTGGCTTTAAATCGAGATGAGGCATGACTTTCGTAGCGAAGAGATCAAGGCTTGCCCAAACTCGTTCAGGATCTATACCTGCGGGCATCACATGATTGCGGAAACAAACATCGCCCCCTTTTTCTTTCTCTTTCAGTAGCGCAATACACTGATCCGGGGTGACGATGGCATGAGAGGCTGACTGTTGCAGGTTCTTAAGCGTCACCTCGGGTACGTTGACGTTCGCTCCGGTGTGCGTGCCGGACAAAAATCCAGCATACATTTGCGCATTTTCCAGTATGTGACCACCGATTTCCGACCAAGCCTTGTCTGGATCTTCGGATAGGAACAAAAAATGCGGGCCATCTATTGGTCTGGGACCGGGGTCTGCGTGTCCGCGTGCGAGGCACTCTGCTCGATAGATCTGGTAAATCTCGTCACTGCCAGGTGCAAACCCGAGATTCAGTCGAGCCGCCATGCGTGCCATTAGAGGCGATGCACCGCCGAGCACGATTCTGGGTGCATGTTCCGGAACGGGACTGACCAATTCGATGTGTCTGCCCTGATAGGTAAACGACTCTCTGGCCCAGGCGCGCTGTAGTACTTCAACGGTTTCTTCGATGATTGCTGCGCGCTGATTGAGTTCAACATCGTAGTAGTCGAATTCTGGTTGTCGGTAACCGGCGGCCAGCACCACCAACGAGCGGCCTCCGCTGGCCAGGGTGAGCACAGCAAGGTCCTCCGCAAGCCGCAACGGCGAATAAAAAGGTGCCAACACAACCATACGAATATCGACTCTGTCGGTGCAAGCGGACGCCGCAGATCCCATTACAATAGGTGATGACAGATAGTGGGATGTATTGGTGTGGTGTTCGCCGAAACTGACGCCATGAAATCCAGCTTGATCTGCCCAGGTGCACATCTCCAGACACTGCGCATAGGTGTGTGAACTGGATTTTGTTACCTCTTTTGACTGGGTCAGATCAAAAGCGAGTTCGAGCCGAATAGACATGATGTGCGTTAGTTGGTCAGATGTCCCAGACGACCGGCAAAATACTGCAGGATCGTTGGTTCCAACCCTTTGGTTTGGGGACTTCCGCTTCAGGATCCCAGCGAACGTTAGGTAAGTCGTCCAGGAAGTGGGTCAGGTATTCGGCGAGCAGGAAGCGAGCAAAGTGCTGACCAATACACATATGCGGTCCCATGGCGAACGTCATGTGTTTCTGCTTGGGACGCGTGATATCGAACTTGTTGGGATTATCCCACCGGTCTGGGTCTCTACTGGCAACGATGTGGTGCGTAAACACAATAGAGTCTTTGGGGATGAGTCTCCCGCAGATTTCAATATCTTCTGTCACAACGCGTGGGGTCGTGCCACCAATACCATTGTGCCGAAGATTCTCTTCGACAGCGCCTGATATCAGATCTCGGTCACGGCGTAGCAGTTCCAACTGATCAGGGTTCTGTAGCAGGTCATAAACCAGCATGTTGGTTTGCCGTGCGGTGGTTTCAATACCACCGGAGAAGAGGTGGTTCACCAAACCCATCATGTCGTGGTCGGAAATCTTTTCTCCGTCGATTTCAGCTTCGAGCATGGCTGATACATAGTCGTCTTTTGGTTCAGCGCGCCGCTTTTCGATCAGTTGAAAAGCATATTCCTGCAATTTTCTCCCGGCTTCCAGCGCGCGGTCGATATCGACGTTAGCCTGCCAGATACCATCCATACAGCCTGCGACGTATTCCAGGTCGGCGACATCGTAACCGACGATCTTGCCGACCGATTCATAGGGGTAAAAAATGTTTAACTCACGAACCAGGTCTGCTTTACCTTTGCCTTGCAGGGCGGAAAAGCGACGCTCCAGAACAGGCCGGGCAATTGAATCTTTGTAGTTTTCGATCTGCTTCGGCATAAAACCGCGCTGCATAACGGCGCGGTACTTGGTGTGTTCAGGCGCGTCCCTGGGGGTCAGGGTTGGCCCGAAGAAGGGTTCAACCGACCCTTTGAAGAGCGACGAACTGACCGCAGGATTTGTATAAAACTGTTGATGAGCGTCATAGCTGGTCAGCCCATAAACCTCTCCTGTGCACATAGCCGCAGGTGCCAGGATATTGGGAAACTTGTACCCGCAAAAATCGATATAGGTGCCATCTTCAAGACCGTGTCCCTTGATGACTTCACCGGTGCTGTGAAATTTTTCTGAGATCTCTGTGAGAGGATCATCCAGCGCATCGATCGCCGACGATTCATCAACGGGTTCTGTCATACCGCCATAGACGCTGAGTTCTGCTGCAGGTATTTCCTGTTCGCTCACGGGTTTCTCACGGTCCTCAATACTCTAGAGATAGTACTCCACCTATATTTATCAATCAATAGATTAATATAACTGGTTAGGGTATATTGATTGGTAGTGATCCATCTGGAGGAATATACACAGTGGCAACAGTAGCAGCCGCAAAACCGGGAAGGCCACGTGATTCTGTCGGTGAGGAAACTCGGGCTCGGATTATTGAAGCGGCTAAAGCGTGCTTTGGTTCTAAAGGTTTTAAAGAAACCTCAAATAAGCACGTGGCAGAGCAGGCAGGTTTAACCGCAGCGACCATCTATTACTATTTCAAGAATAAGAATGATCTTTTCCAGGCTGTCCACGATGAGATACAGGATCGGCTTCTGCAAGCGTGCCACAGAGGCTTAGAGGGGTCGGTTACGCTGGTTGATTCCTGGTCCAATGTGGCGGACGAAGTGATGGTCATCCTGAAAAGCGATCCTCATATCGCTAAATTCAACGCCGTATTCCGGATGGAAGCATTACGCAATCCTGATTTCTCGGACACACTTTTTGAAGATGAATGGGCGGATTATCAAAAGGAATTGCTTGAGATTGGGTTGAGAACTGGAGAGGTGCATCCATCGAGGCAGGAAGAATTTCTTGTTGTCATGGCTGCCATGAACTTTGGGTCCAGCCAAGTCGCGGCAGAATCGTCGCTGGAAGTCTATGAACTGTGTGTGCGTGGCTTTGGCAACCTGCTTAGCGGCCAGCTTTTTAACGAGGCGTTAGACTGAAACTATTCGATTAAGAGACAGGGCTCCCAGCCCCCGATGCCGACTTCACCGTCCCATTCAGCCACCAGACGCCACTCATGGTAAAAGAGGCGGCTTTGCAAACCATCAGGCAAACCAATGGATTCAAAGTTGGGTGGCAAAAGGGCAAAGGGCACACCCTGGTTTTTCGTGCTGAGTTTGATCGTTGATTCACCGTGTTCCGTCACAAATCGAATTGTGCCGAGTTCACTATCTGGTTCGGGTACAGTGCAGGTTCTTACCGGCGGCTCGATTTCCGTTGCGTAACACAACTTACCATCGGTCGTGACACCGCCCATGCCCGCGAATTGCGTGGAACCGTCTTCCATAACGGTACCAACGCCAATCGCCATAAAACTTCGACCGCTGGGAAAGACACCGGTTAACATGTAACCGGTTGCCATGGCTTCAAAAGCGCGAACACCCGCCGAGTGGTCGCGCCAGCCCAGCGAATCTATCGAATGAACTTTATCCCCGACAGTGACAGTGCCCTTAACCTTGCAGGGTGTGAAGTGTGTCCAGGAAGCGTTTGAATGTTTGGCAGCTTCACCACGCATGGGTGCATAGGTTTCTGAAATGGATTCGAAATCGAGATCAGCCTTAAACAGATCGATGTTGTCATCGAGGCTGCTCAAGGGTTTTTCTCTGAGTGATTCCCAGTCCGAGCGCTGACCGAGAGTGTCGATTTCAACTTTGAAAGTTTCAAAAGGCTCTCCACAGGTTGCATGTATCTGCTGGTAACCCGGGCCTCGTTCACTCCATTCCCGGCCAAAACTGTGTGAAGCGATTACACTGCGGTCTTCACCGAGCAGTGTTGCATAACCGCGCCAGAGCCCACTGTCATCTGGATGGCGCTGAAAATGAAGATACAGGTAATGATCTTCCCAATAGGCCCAGAAGGCATAGCTTTCTGTCCAATTGGGCGTGTCTGCCGGACGGACATGGCACATGTCGTCAGCAGGTTCGAATCCTTCGGGTATAAAAGACACCCCTGATCCTTAGCTCGCTATCTCATCGAAAGCGATGGGGACGGACGAGTAACCCCAGATGCCCATTGGTGAGCGATAGGCTACGTCACCACTTAGCCGCGGATTGCTGATTCGTCGTGCAAGAATGGGTAACGCTTCCTCCAGCAGGCCACGAGCCAGGTATTGACCGAGACACATGTGGATTCCCTGGCCAAAGGCGATCAGGGGAGGACCGTCAGAGCGGTCGACGTTGAAGCTTTCCGGGTTGCTCGTGTACTGCTCGTCCCAACCATTGAAGGTGATGGGGAAACTGAGAAACGTATCAGCAGGAATGACGACGTCACGATATTCAATATCAACATCCGGTAGTCGATGTAGGCAACCAATGGCGTTTCGGAGCCGCAGTGACTCGGCGATAACGGGTTTTACGCGAGCAGGGTCTTCACGCAGCCTTTCAAGTTCTTCGGGATGATCCATCAGCATCTTCATGATGAGGTTGAGCTGGTTCTTTGTTGTATCGAAACCGGCACCTAGCAGGAGTATCAGCAGAGTACGAAGTTGTTCGTCATCGAGCTCTTCACCTTCAGCTGCAAGATCAACCAGGTCCTGCAGTAAATCATCGGGATGTTCTCCCGGCTGTCTGCGTTCTTCAATAAGTCTGGTCACGTATTCGTACATGTTAACCAGGCCGTCGTTGATCAAGGCAAACATTTCCGGGTCCTGACCAAAAGCAGCTTCCTGGGGCTCAAGCCAATCTTTAAATTTGGTGACATCTTCAGGAGCGACCCCAATCAGACGGCACATGACGGTAATCGGGTAGTAAGTTGAGATGTCAACGAAATCGACTTCCTGACCCTCGACCTTATCGAGAATGTCGTTTAGCACTTCCTTCATGAAGTCGCGGTGTTTGGCTGCCGCTTTCGGTGTGAAAGCCGGTGCCACCAGATCTCGCATTTTTTGGTGTTCTTCTCCGCGCATGGCCACCAGTTGATGCGAGGTAAAGCGTTCAAAGGCTGTGCCTTCGGCGCTCCACATGGCCACGATATCCCGGTTAGGTTCACGGCATCGATCATCATCTCGCATGAAATCACGCATGGCATCGTGGTCGAGCACCAGGTAACCAAACTGATATTGCGCCAACCAGGATTTCTTACGGGCGGCCTGGTAGGTGCCGTGTGGATCGGCTGAATAAGCGGGGTCAAAAAGATCAATCTGGGGGAGGTCTAGGTCGCTTAGATGTTGCATGTGACTTTTCCTGATTTCGTCCTGATACCGATACCCAGGATAATATGCGGCTTTGCTATTGCCGTCAATCAACCGATCAATTAATATGAGATAAAGCGATGAAATGGGAGTTGGTTAATGTCATCAAATACCTCCAGAGAATTTGCTGAGAGCGTGCCACATCCGCGCGTCCAGGACGTGTTCAAAGACGATGAGATTCCACCGCCGAGGGGTTTGTTGGAGATTTCCGACGACGATTTGAGTTCTGCGGATATTTCTGTTGAGCGCTATACCTCATATGAGTGGCATCGCAAAGAAGTCGAGCTGGTCTGGAAAAAGACCTGGCAAATGGCCTGTCGGGTTGAGGAGATCCCCAACCCTGGCGATCACATCATGTACGACATCGCCGACGACAGTGTCTTGATCGTCCGCAACGCCGAGGGCGAGATCAACGCGTTTGTAAACTCCTGCCTGCATCGTGGCGCGACATTGATTGACGATTCCGTCAATGCCGACGGTTCAGGTCACTGTCCAGCGCGGTTCGTCTGCCCTTACCACGGCTGGCAATATGATCTGGATGGCAAGCTGTGTTCGGTACCCGGCGCCTGGGATTTCTCACACCTAGATCTCGACAACATTGAATTGCCAAGCGTGAACATCGGTTTCTGGGGTGGTTTCGTTTTCATCAATCTGGACCCGAATTGCGGCCCGCTGGAAGAATACCTGGATATTCTACCGGCTCATCTGGATGAGTTTGATCTGGAAAATCGATACGTGGCGGCGCACGCATCGAAAGTGGCTGAATGTAACTGGAAGGCAGCCCAGGAAGCTTTTCTCGAGGGTTATCACGTGCCGCAAACTCACTTTAACAAAGAGGCGGACGGAAATATCAAACCTGATTACATGAGCGCGGTGAACAACACTGGTTCCATGCAATACGATTACTGGGAACCCCATGTCACGCGCTTGATTCAGCAGGTGGGCATGCCGGCACCCCAGTTTACGCACTTGTTTGATAGTGAGCAGGACATTCTCAACGCCTATTTCGCCAACGATAAGCATGTGCTGGAAGAAGGTCAGACAGCACGTCAGTACATGGCGCGCTATAATCGAAAAGTCTGGTCGAAGTTGCACAATTCAGACTGCTCGAACAAGAGTGATTCGGAAATGCTTGACCAGATTCAGTACACGGTCTTCCCAAACTTTACGGTTTGGCCTGCGCTTATTTCTCCACTCTTGTACCGCTTCAGACCGTATGGCGATGATCCAAACCGAAGTCTCTTTGAAATCTACATGTTGTTCCCGAAGGCAGACGATGGCTCGCATCCTGAGCCTATGAAGCAAAAACACTTGGATGCAGACACGCTGTGGGAAACGCTGCCTGAGTTCGGCGGCTACGGGCCGATCATCGACCAGGATACGCCCAACTTTCCGCGCATTCAGAAAGGTATGAGGGCCAGTAAACGTCAGGCGATCTCGCTGGCCAACTACCAGGAAAGCCGCATTCGTGCATTCCACGAAACACTCGATCGTTATCTGACGGGAGAGTTCAGCAAGTGAATGGGAATAAATGATGCATGCGAAGAACAAGTTTGATGCCGATCCCAGTCTGATCGATCCGGACATTCGGGGCTTGGATGCAACGTTTGACCGGGTCATCTCGGATATTCCGGACGCGCTGATCCGGGCCCCAGACGATTTTGCTCTGGAGCCGGAATGGTCGGCGGACCCGCTTGGCAAGCTCAAAGACATTCGAGATCGCTGTGGATACGTCGTCAAGCAAGAAGAGGGTAAGTTCGGTGGTGTAACCGTGCCAAACAATTTCGGCGTGGCGGAATCAATTCCGCAAGTCATTGTGCTGGGCGCCGAAGAGCAGGATCTGATTAACAAAGATGTCGAGAACTTTCAGAACGAAGGTGCCTACGGCATGCTCGGCGCTGCCCAGGGTGTGGCCCATGGTGAACGAAAGGGAACCATTCCGACCATCGAAGACGGTGATGCGCACGATTTTCTGCGTGACTTTTACGACACGTTCCTAAATCAGAACACGATGGCGCTACGATCGAAGCGCTTGATCCGTCCTGTTGGCGAATGGTTGTTTGACCGGATGGAATTGAGATTCAAGCGGGGCGAAGACGTTTGTCTGGTGAGAGATCTTGCACTACCCCTGACCTACAAGGCGATGAGCACAATGCTGGGTGTGCCCCAGGATCAACTCCCGAAGTTTGTCGAGCTG
Source organism: Candidatus Azotimanducaceae bacterium (assembly GCA_965216695.1). Lineage (GTDB taxonomy): Bacteria > Pseudomonadota > Gammaproteobacteria > Pseudomonadales > Azotimanducaceae. The sequence continues at coordinate 4,595,660 of OZ244212.1, forward strand.
GGGGAGAAGCTCTTTTCTGCGGGGGTCAATCCCGATCAGGGCGCCCAGGCCGGTGATCAACTGTACGATTTCTTCCTGAACGAAGTGCAAAAGAGAAAATCAGACCCTAAAAGCGATGTTATTACCTACCTTGTGCAGGCGAAGCACCATGAAGACCGGGTTCTTAACGATGAAGAAGCCGCCATATCTGCCAGATTCATTCTACCTGCCGGAATAGAGACAACCTGGCGGGGGCTGTCGTTGATGTTGTTCTCCCTGCTGGCTCATCCCGATCAGTACGATGATGTCTGCCAGGATCCTAAGCTCGCCAGACGTGCCGTCGAAGAAGGTCTTCGTTATGCGCCGTCAGGGTTTGTGGTGCCAAGGCTCGCGTCTAAGGACATAGAAATAGCGGGCTGTGGGATTCCGGCCGGTGCGCACATCACCACCTTTCAGGGTGTTTGCAATCGCGACCCGCGCCGTTGGGAGAATCCGGATGTATTCGACATTCACCGAAAGTTCCTGATGAGTCGAACGTTTAATGTGGGTATTCACGCCTGTGCTGGTCAGCACCTGGCGCGCCTTGAAATGCTCACGTGTCTTGAGATGCTTGTTGAGCGTCTGCCAAACATCAAGCTTGCTGTGGAGCCGGAAGAGGTTCAGATTCGCGGCCTCTCGGTTCGCTCGCCGCTGCACGTACCTTTGCGTCTGGTCTAGGTCCTAGTTCGTTTTAACAGGTAGCGTCTGCAATCCCCAGATTCCTGGGAAGGGTCTCCAAGTTGGCTCGCCATTGCGAGTCAAATTCGGCATACGAGCGGCGATCAACGGCAGCGCTACTTCAATCTGAACGCGGGCAATATGCTGGCCGAGGCAATTGTGGATGCCGCGCCCAAAGGCGAAGTGGCGTTGCTCCGGTTTTCTTGCGGGGTCGAACGTTGCGGCATTGCTGAAAACAGATGAATCATGACCCGCCAGTGGGGTTGGAAAGATCAACATGGTACCGGCTGGAATCGTGACGTTCTTGTGTGTCAGGTCTTCTCTTGGGATTCGGTAAGTCGTGACGACACTGCTATAGCGTAACATTTCGTTCAGGACAGCCTTGCCGAAGGTGTTATCGGATTGCAGTCTTGCCCAATCGTCCGGGCGGTCGAGCATCAGGTTGGTGATGACGTTGAGTGCATTTTTGGAGGTGTCATAGCCACCGCCAAACAAAAGGATGATCAGATCGTAGAGCTCTTCTCGTGTCAGACCGTTTTCCGCGTGAGTTGCATCCAGCAGCTGATCCAATAGGTCTTTTTCTTTATCCACGGATTTTGAATTAGCTTCACGCTCCTTAAAGAGTTCATCAACAAAGCCCCACATAAATATGTAGGCCGCCTCCAATGAAGGCAGAATGCGTGGATCAAGGCTGAAACCGTTACCCATCGCTTCCAGGGAATCTTTAATCCTTGGCACGTCATCAGGATTGGCGCCAATCAAACGGCACATCACTCGAATCGGGAAGTTGGAAGAAAAGTCGTTGAAGTCGAATTCTTCTTTCACTGCCCACTCGTCGAGCAAGACGTTTACGGTCTCTTCCATAATGGGCCGATGGGCTTCAGCGCTGCGGGGCGTGAATGTCATGGCAATCAAATCGCGAATACGACGGTGATCATTCCCACTCATAGCAAGAAGAAAGCGGTTGTTCCATTTGCCCCATCGAGTTTCACCGGCGCCCATCAACTCTGTAACGGCTTTGTTGGGGGTATCCAGCTTGTGGTCCATGCTGAGAATATCGCGCATGTCTTCGAAATTGAGGACCATGTAGCCAGCCGGCGTTTGGGCCAACCAGTGTTGCTTGAGCGCGGCTTCATACGGAGGAAAGGGGTTGTCCGCAAAAGCTTGGTCGGTGATATCGATTTGTGGCAGCGTGAGTTCGGTGACAAGGGTCATGGGCGACTCCAACTATCAAAACTAGTCAGGCGCACGAACATAGCAAACCACTGTGAAATAATCTATCATTTAGTTAATTAACAAAAGTCGACTAAAGAGGGGCGGCTGACATGCGGGAAGCGCAGTACCCGGAAATGCATGCCGCAGTTGAAGAATCAAATCCAGCAGGCCGATACACGCAGCCCAGTGAGATCGCGGATGCGATCCTGTTCTTAGTATCGGAGCGGTCAAGCTATATGGTGGGGCAGTCCATAAACGTGGATGGTGGCGCCACGGTACCCTGAGGTTAATGGTAAGAGGAGAAAGTAGCGATGGGATTTAATCGCGCAAGAATTTTTAATCAAGAAATCGTCAAAGCCCCAGCTGAACAAGCCTGGGACATATTGACTGATTGGCATCGGGTTGAACGGATGAGAACCGATGAATCCGCATCAGGTTCTTTTGCGGTCAGCAAGGTTGAACTGGAAGGCGAGGAAGGTAAAACCCCTAGAACCCGAGTGTTTTATTTCAATGATGAAAGAATGGGTATCGTTCGAGAGACCCTGTTTCACCAGGATGATGAAACCATGCACTTTTATTACAACATCGAGGGTGTAGGTCCTGCGGGTGTACGTAATTATCTGGCGACTACGGATGTGGATCCGATTTCCGACTCCGCGTGTCAGGTCACGATCACAGCCAGATTCGATCTGCCGGATGATCTCAATATGAACGCTGCCAAGTCCGTTATCAATGCGGCTCACCTGGGTGTCATTAAGGGCTTAAGGGTTAATCTCGAGAAATGAGCGACGCATACGAATCGAGCGAAACCATTGGTGTTGAAAAGCAAGGTTCGATTCTCGCGGTAACGATCAAACGGGTGAGCAAGGGTAATTCGCTTTCGCCTGTTGAGCATGAATTGCTCCATAATACATGGACACGATTCGAAACGGATAGCTCAGTCCGGGTTGGGCTCCTTTGTGCCGAGGGTGATCGAATTTTCTGTTCGGGCAATGATTTGGGTTATGCGTCTTACGGCAAAGGTTTTGCCATACCCACAACAGGTCTCGGTGGTCTGACCAGTAACTTTGCACGCGAGAAACCGATCATCGCAGTGATCAATGGTGCTGCAGTCGGTGGCGGGTTTGAGATCGCGATCGCTTGTGATCTGGTTGTTGCAGCCACGCACGCGACGTTTGGTTTGCCGGAAGTCAAAGCAGGGACCTATGCAGGTGCGGGCGGTCTAACGCGCCTGCCAGGTTTGATTGGCGATAAACTGGCAACTGAAATGATTCTGACGGGTCAGGCGATTTCTGCCGAACGCGCCTATGAGCTTGGGCTGGTGAACCGTGTAGTCGAAAAAGAAAGCCTTATAGCTGAAGCGGAACGCCTGGCCGGTCTCATCATTGCCAACTCACCGGTCGCGAGTGCAATCAGCAAACGAATCATGAACCAGACTCGTAACATGACCGATCTTGCTGAGGCGCAGAAGATCAGTGACAGGTGGGGCAAAGAGGTAATTGGCAGTAAAGATTTCAAGGAAGGTGTCAGCGCCTTTCTTGAGAAGAGAAAACCGGAGTGGCTTGGGGAATAGTTTGTGGTTCCCTTATGCGTGCTCTAGTAGAATAAATCGTTGGATTAATTCCTAAGGAATTGCCCTGTGGCTGCAAAGAAAAAGAAAAAGGCGAAAGAACTCGGCCGACCTGCGGATACGGATAGCGAACAAACCCGGCTCAGTATTCTTCGAGCTGCGGAGTATTGTTTCGCAATGCGGGGGTTCAAGAACACGTCCAATCGGGATGTGGCAGATCGAGCAGGAGTCACGGCAGCCACCATTTATTACTACTTCAAGAATAAGAGCGATCTCTTCGTGTCGGTCAACCGTGAAGTACAGGGGAAGGTGATCGCAGGTGTTCGTGAGGTGGTGGACGAAGCTGAAACATTGGTGGATGGGCTGGTCGCAATCGCCAATGTTTTTCTGGATGTTCACAAGGATGACCCCAACATCGCCAAATTCAATGCGGTGGTCCGCCAGGAAGCCATGCGCAATCCCGAACTATCCGATGTGCTGGAAGATCAGCCCTGGCGCGATATCTTCCGTGAATTGGCGGAACTCGGTAAAAAAACGGGTGAGCTGGACCCGAAGAAAGATCGCGAGCTACGGGCGGTTCTATCGCTGGTCAACTTTGGCATCAGCCACCACGCCAGTGAATCATCTATGGCTGCGCATGAAGAATGTATCAGAGGCGTTATTGATCTCTTCAGGGGAAATCTGCTTAAACCACCCCGCAAGAAGTAATCTGGGTTTACCGTCTCACTTGATCAGTTTCGTTCCAGTAGATATTCTATTAATTGATTAATTATCGGAGAAGTCGATGGGTGTTTACTTTGAGGAAATAGCCGCCAAAGTAGAAATTCAAGAAACGCTCGCCAGGTATGCGCGCGGCATTGACCGACACGATATTGAGCTGGCGAAGAGTGCCTATCACGAAGACGGTTACGATGAACATGGACCGATCAAAGGTAATGCGTACGAAGTGATGGACAAAGTGGGCGAAAACCTGGCCACGGTTTTCGCCTCGCAACATCTGCTTTCCAACGTTCTGATCGAATTGAATGGCGACAAAGCCAACGTGGAGTCGTGTTTTTTTTCACTCCACATTCCGGAAGGAAACAAGAAGATCGAATACACCTGGGGTAGGTATCTCGATGTGTTCGAAAAGCGAAACGCTGATTGGAAAATCGCGCATCGCCGTGTCTTGGTAGATTTCGCAGAAGTCCACGACAGAAACATCTGGCACGGTGAAGAGTATTTCGTGCGTGGCACGCGTAACAAACAGGACCCAAGTTACGCGCTGTTCGAAGGTTAGTAGTCGTGACTGCTTACCCTAACGCCCTCTCCGAATTTCAGATGGGCAGCGTCACGCTGCCGAATCGCATTGTCCGCACGGCTCACGTCACCATGCTCGGCCTGGACGCTCCGAACGGCATGAGCGAACGGCTCATTGCCTATCATGAAGCGCGAGCCCGAGGAGGTGTAGGCCTTTCTATTCTGGAGATTTGTTCCGGACATCCCTCGAGTCCGGCGACTCTGAACGCGTTTAATCCAGCGTTACTGGATGGGTACAAGCAATTGGTAGAGCGGATTCAGCCGCATGGTATGAAGCTCTTCCAGCAGATCTGGCACGGTGGGCATAACACTTTGCCGCTGGGTGGTGGCGCGCCGTGGTCGGCGTCAGACATTGCCGGTCCTACCATCGGCGTGCCTGCGCGACCCATGACGCCTGCCATGATTAGCGAGGCCATTGAAGGATATGTACTCGCAGCCCGGGTGGCCCAATCGGGAGGATTGGACGGTGTTGAGGTGCACGGTTCACATGGCTATTTGATACAACAGTTCCTGTCACCCATCACCAATCGCCGTGAAGATGACTACGGTGGTTCGTTTGAAAACCGGATGCGTTTTCTCATCGAAGTACTGACCGCAGTTCGTAGCGAGGTTGGCAGTGACTTCCCTGTTGGTGTCAGGGTTGGCCCAGACATGGCCCAAGGTGGGTTTGGTGTCGAAGATTGCATCCGATTGGTGAAGGCACTGGATGATCGGAGCCTCGCTGACTTTGTCGATATCTCCCAAGGTAGCTATTTTGTGCTGCCAAAAATCATTGGTGCCATGCACGAGCCGACCGGCTACATGATGGCGCAAAGCGGCCCGATCGCGGCTGCGACAATAAAACCGACTATTGTTACAGGCCGGTTTAGAACACTTGAAGAAGCAGAACAGGTCATACGTAATGGGGAAGCGGATTGCGTCAGCATGGTGCGCGCCACCATTGCTGATCCTGACCTGGTGAGAAAAACCATCGAAGGTGAGGTAACCGATGTGCGCCCCTGCATTGCGTGCAATCAGACTTGCATCGGCAACCAGACCGGCAAAAAATTCGCCCTGGGCTGTACGGTAAACCCAGCAGTCGGACATGAAGGCAAGCGCGCCGAACAGCTCTTTGTCAAAGTTGATGAAGCGAAAAATGTTCTCATCGTTGGCGGTGGCCCGGCAGGCATGGAAGCGGCCAGAACCGCAGCGCTCAGGGGTCATAGAGTGACCCTCTGTGAAGCCGACAAAGATCTCGGCGGCAAGCTGCGCATGGCAAAACGCGCGCCGTTCAGAGTGACCATCGGTGATGTCGCTACTTGGCTCGAGTCAGAAATCTACCGGTTGGGCGTTGATATCAATCTGAATACTTACTTGGGTGCTGAAGATATCGCCGCTTATGAACCTGATGCTGTTGTCGTTGCCACAGGCACGATGCCCCGTTATGACGGTTTTCACTTTGGTGAACCGGGTATGCCGCTCGCCCAGGGCAACCGACTGCCTCTGACAACGTTTGACGTGTTTGCCCAAGCGCCAAATCGTGCCGATGGCCCTTTTGTCGTGGAGGATGATATCGGCCACTACGAAGGCATTGCGGTGGCAGAGTTCCTGTTGCAGGCCGGCTGTGAGGTAATTTTTGTCACCCGGCATCCGTCTCTTGCGCCCTTAATGGAACCTGCGTTTTCAGCGGAACCAGCGCTAAAGCGTATGTCCGCTAACGAAAGATTTCGGATCCATACTCGCTCGAGCGTTGCAAATACGGCTACGGGCATTGCGATCAACACGCCTGACGGCGGTCAGATAGTTGTAGGTGATGGCTCGCTGGTTCTGGTGACCCTCGAATCCCCCAGCTATGAATTGTTGGAGAGTCTGGAACAACAAGGCACCGCTTGCCAGATCATCGGCGATGCACGGAGCCCACGGTTTCTGGAAACAGCAATACTGATTGAGCAACATTTCTTCTGTAAATTTCGGCTATCCCTCGACGGCTGCCTGATTCTGGAACGACAGATACCGTTTGTCGGCGGTCTGCCAATCTTCCGCAATCTCCATCAACACAGCGCTCACCAAACGTAAACAAGACGCCTCATTCGGGAATAGCCGCGCTACGCGCGTGCGCCGTCGGATCTCTTCGTTCAGCCGTTCGATCAGATTCGTCGTTCTCAGGCGCCGCCGGTGATTTGATGGCAGACTGAACACCGTAAAACCTTCTGGCAAATTCTCTTCGGCCCACGCCGCCAGTTGCGGCGCCTTCGTCTCATGTTTCTTGATCAGCTTTTCCAGCAAACGATTGGCCTCATCCAGATCCGGTGCATTGAAGATGGCACGGATATCCGCAGCCACCTGACTCCGCATGGCCTGCGTCGGCACATACTGCCCGGCATTCTGCTGCAAATGAAATTGGCAACGCTGCCAGGGGACGCTCGGAAATACCGCTTGTCGAGCCGCTTTGAGCCCTTCATGCGCGTCGCTCACGATCAGCTGGACACCGTGCAGGCCGCGGTCTTTCAGCTCCGTAAGAAACGCTCGCCAGTGCACTTCGGCTTCAGACAGTGAAACCGAACAACCGAGAACGTCTCTGTGGCCGTCTGCACCGACACCACAGGCAATCAACACGGCCGCGTCGAGTACTTGGCCACCTTGGCGCACCTTCTCATATCGTGCGTCCAGCACAATGTATCGATAACTGCCTAACTGTCGCTCCCGCCACGCCATCAGCATCTCGTCGAGTTCTTGCGCTGCTCGAGAGACTTGGGCAGAGCTCACCTCCATCCCGCAGAGTTCTTCAACGATCTTCTTTACGCGCCGGGTTGAGACCCCTTGCACGTACATCTCAGCGATCGACAGCAGCAACGCGCGTTCCGAGCGCAGGCCTTTCTCCAGGCTTTGCGGGTAGAACTCGCAATCCCGGGTTTGCGGCACTTTCAGTGGCAACTCGCCCAATCGGGTCTTAACGGTCTTGCCCTTAAACCCGTTGGCGTAGCCCGCCCTGGCCGCGCTGCGCTCGTAGGGCGCCGCGCCCAGGTACTCGCTTCGTTCGGCAACCATCGCCGCGTTCATCAACACCGTCACCGCGTCGGCCAGTCCGTCGAAGCCATGGTCTTTCAGCAATTCCAATGCGTCGCCAATCGATCTATTCTCTGCTCGCTGAGCCATTTCTGTTTCCTCTCGTTTGCAAACACCACATTCGCTTTCGAAAGGATAACCGGATGGCTCAGCTCTTTTGAGCCTTCAGCAATTTACAGAAAATACGTTACACCACCGCAATACTCGAAGGGCGTCTCGCTGGGATGAAGCTCTGAAGAACGATTAACCTGCCAGGTAGCGCTCCAGAACTCTGTGAAAAGCCCGGATCCGGCTTTCCTGATAGTTAGCGAGTGAGATTGCCTGGCGCTTGCTGCTTTTGATCCCTTTTTGAATGCGCGGGAAGTTAGGTGTGTCCTGGTCGATCACCGGTCCATAGCCGCCAAATTCTTTGACGCTGGCCCACAGTTCATCGTCACCCAATCGTATTTCCTGCATAGGCTCTGGATGTGACCCGTCATCTGCCTTGGGATAGAGCATGTAGATCTCGAAGATGCAGCTGTCAGGGTCATCGCCATTGGGGCGAAACCGATAGAGTAAGGGAGCAACAATCGTGGGCCAGACGGTGAAGTTGGGAAACAAGGTGTACTGAATCTGGTCGATCATTTCCGAGTCTGACTTTTCAGACATGTCAGCGTTGTGCATCGCCGACCAGATTTTCCGGTTGGCTTGCACGATGGCGTCCCGTGCAGTCTGACCTTCTTCCAGTTCCACTGCTTTGCCGGGTTTACGGCCGAAATAGGCGTCCGCAATAGCCTGTTCGTTGTCAAAGTGATGGCTGATAAAACCGCTGGGTAAACCGCCGATCATAATCAGGCGCGTGACATGTGGGTCCCAGTAGTCATACTGAATAGAGGTATCGACGTTAGACGCAGCAGCACCCACCGGCGCGATTTTACCGTTGGCTTCTTTTTCATAGTGCGTCTGTGCGACGTGATAACCCTCAACAAAAGCTTCTTGTGCGATCTTCCAATTACAGGGAGCCACTTTTGAAACGTGTATGGCTTTGTAGCGATCTTCAATATGAAAGTCGTTTAAGTGTTCCGGCAGCACACCAAGGTAATCGGCGAGTGGTCCGCAGTTGTCATCCAGGTTGATGAAGACGAAACCGGCCCAGAAATCGATGTTCACCTTCGGTAAGTGAAGGTTATCGAGGTCCAGATGCGAAAAATCCCAGGCTCCGGGGACCGAACAAAGCTTGCCATCGAGATCGTATTGCCATCCGTGATATGGACAGACAAATCTATTCACACAGCCAGGACCATCGGCCAGAGTAGAGGCACGGTGCAGGCAGGAGTTTATGTAGGCGTTGATTTCACCTTCTGCGTTTCGAACGATGAGCACACTGTCGTCGACTATGTCGTAGACGAGGTGATCTCCTGGATTGGGTATCTCTTCTACCCGACAGGCCATCTGCCAGGTCTTTTTCCAGACGTGTTCGACTTCCGCTCGATGCCATTCGTAAGAGAAATATCGATCGACTGAAATATCGTCGGACGGCAGGTTCTCATCCGATGAATTCAACAATCCCTTGGGTGGTGGCACTGCATCTGTGGCAAGGACTTCCTGAACCCAGGGTTTCGGTACCAGGTCCGCGAATTTCTCTGCTGTCTGTTTGCTCTTCTCTGATGACATGTTCTCGCTCCTTTAATCAAGAAACGTCAAAAGGCTCCAAAGTGTCCAATGCATGGGCGCGAATTTTGGCTGCCTGTTTGCCGCCATAGTATCCGAGTGAGCCTTTTGCTGCGCGACCGTAACCGGTGAAATTACCCAGGCAGTCCCGGAGTTTTGCGGTTGCTTCATCGACCTCAATACAGTGTTTTGTGAATGCCTGTTCGGCCTCTTTTTTGGCATCCACAACCGTCAAGCCTTGATCTCGCATACGAGATAACAGGGTAGGCACGTAATCTGTATGTTCTTCAATAGCATCGATGAAATTAAAACTCCCGCCAGTACCCTGTGGGCCCGCGATGATAAAGAGATTCGGAAAGCCATGGGTGTGCAAGCCGACGAAGGTACAGGTGCCTTCTTCTTCCCACTTCTGGGCTACAGATCGTCCGTTGGCGTCATAGATATGACCCAGAGACTCCCGGGACATAAAGTCGAACCCGGTTGCGTAGATCAGGACATCCAATTCATAAACGTTGCCATCGTGTACGACGCCTTTTTCGTTGATCTCCTGAACCCCAAGCGGTGCGGTATCTACAAGATCAACGTTGGGTTTATTGAACGTTGGTAAGTACTCGTCATGGAAGTTGGGTCGCTTGCAGCCGTACGGGTAATAAGGCTTCATCGCCTTGGCGGTTTCAGGGTCCTCGATAATCGTATCGATTCTGTCGCGGATCTGCTCCATGATCTTGTAGCTGGTCTGCAGTTCGGCGTCGACCATTTCTTCAACAGACAGCCTTTTACCGGTGTTGAGCAATCGGCGCTTTGGCTTTTCTTCTTTGCCGGATAAGAATCCATCGTTCGCGCGTAAGGCACGTCGGCCGTAAAGTTGGGAAAAACGTTTGCGGCGAGCGGCTGCCCAGCCAGGTTCGTTTTTCCACTCTTCAATTTCTTCTTCTGTCGTCTCTCGTTGATCGCGTATGTCGACTGTGGACGGGGTGCGCTGAAACACGTACAGATGTTCGACTTGTTTGGCGATGACGGGTACGACCTGAATGGCGGTCGCTCCCGTGCCAATGATGCCGACGCGCTTGCCAGTTAGGTCTACGTCGTAGTCCCACCGCGCTGTGTGAAAGGAATCGCCCTGGAATTTTTCCATGCCTTCAATACGGGCGAGGCGGGGGGTTGACAGCGTGCCGTTGGCCATCATCACATACCGGGCTTTCATTTTGTCACCGCGGTTGGTCTTTACTGTCCACTTCGCTTCGTCATCGCTCCACCGGGTTTCGGTGACTTCCGTATGAAACAGGCAGTGATCGTAAAAGCCGTAGCGCTCGGCGATCATCTGGCAGTACTCATAGATTTCGAAGCCGGATGAAAATTTCATCTTGGGGAAGTAACCCATCTCGTCGAGTAAGGGGAGGTAAGAGTAGGACTCAACATCGCAGGCCGCACCAGGATAGCGATTCCAATACCAGGTACCGCCCACATCGCCCCCTTTCTCGCAGAAACGAACATCGGTAAAGCCTGCATCTCTTAATTTGTACCACAAGAGAAGCGCGGCAAATCCAGCGCCGACGACAAGAATTTCGCATTCGTCAGTGAGGGCATCACGATCAATGGGTGGCGTTGTATAGTGATCTTCGAGGTAGCGGGCGAATTCACCTTCCATGGGCATATAGTCGTCCACATCCCGGCGTGCCTCTTTAAAGGCATCCTGCTGTGCCTGGGCTTTCTCGTCGAACTTGATGTCGTCTTTATAGTCAGGGAAGGCCAGGTAGTCTTGGTTAGTGACGATGTCATAACCTTGACCTTTGACTCGCTCAGACGCGATTTTGGCTCGAGTGTTGAACAGCTTCTGACCGGTTGCGTCATCGACCCTGATTGCCGGTAACTCTTGCGTCGCCATAAAATCTCCTGGAACTCTAGGTGGCAGGCCACTATGAATATGTGTCTATGGTGGTTATCATACCAATAAAGAATTAATCAGTAAATTGATTAATATCCGAAACGGGTAATTCGCGGAGCATTAGGCATGGCACGACCCACTTTTCAGGACTTATCGGCCAATCCTTTTGCGGGTTGGGATGTGCCCATGCTGCTGGACCAGCAGGCAAAGTTGCGGCAGGAGCACACGTTTCTCGTCTGGGAGCCGTTTGAAACCGAAAGACAGACCTGGACCTATAAAGAATTTGCCGAGGAGACCAAGAGGATCGCGGCTGGCATGGCCAGCCGCGGTGTGGGGAAAGGTGATTTTGTCCTGGTTCACTTGGAAAACTGTCCAGAATTCCTCTTAAGTTGGTTTGCTTGTGCCAGGTTAGGCGCGGTAGCGGTGACCACAAATACTCGCTCCGCCGGCGCTGAATTGAACTATTACTCAACCTTTGCGGGTGTGAAAGCAGCGATCACCCAGCCAAAGTTTGCGGATCTTGTGGCGGATAATTGTCCCGATCTCAGTTGGATTGCAGTGATCGAGCATGACGCAGGAGTGGAAGCGAGCCATGCGGTTGCTGCCGACCAGCGATTTGCTGATCTTTACTCGGATGAAGCACCGCCCCAGCGAGTGGTGGATCCGAACGCGTCGCTGTGTGTGATGTACACATCGGGGACAACCTCGCGGCCCAAAGGGGTGGTGTGGACACATACCAACGGGCTGTGGGCGGCAAGAGGCAGTGCATTTCATGAGGGGCTAGTGCCCTCTGATGTACATCACGTTGTTTTACCGCTCTTCCACATGAACGCCATGTCCTGCTCAACACTCTCGACCCTCTGGATCGGCGGCACGATAGTGCTGCAGCCGAGATTTTCTGCGAGCCGCTTCTGGGATGTGGCCATCAGAAATGGCTGCACCTGGGGATCAGTCGTGCCGTTTTGTGCCAACGCGTTGATGAAACAGGAAGTACCTGACCACAACTTTCGCATCTGGGGCACTGGCATGAACGGACTCTACGCTAAAGAGTTCAATGTGCGCGCGCTCGGGTGGTGGGGTATGACCGAGACGGTGACCGTTGGCATTGTCGGTTCCGTGCATCACAACGACACACCCTTTACGTTGGGTCGACCGTCGCCGCTATATGAGATTGCGATCATTGATCCCGACGGTAAGCCTGTCGCGCCGGGTGAGTCGGGAGAACTCCGCATCAAGGGTTTACCCGGGATCTCTATATTTGACCGCTACCTGAACAACCCCGAGGTAACCGACGAGAGCTTTGATGACGCGGGTTACTTCATCACCGGCGATCGTGCTCGACTCAACAAAGACGGCACGATGTCGTTCGAAGATCGTGTAAAAGACATGCTCAAAGTGGGGGGTGAGAACGTCAGCGCGGCGGAGGTCGAGCGGGTGATATCAGCATCCGCGCAAGTCGCTGAGGTAGCTGTTGTCGCGAAGCCCGACAAGATGCTCAATGAAGTACCGGTCGCGTTTGTACTGCCGGTTGCAGGCGCCGACAAGCACGCGCTCGTCGATGAGATCTATAGTGCGTGTGACGACGCCCTGGCGGATTTTAAACGTCCACATGAAGTGAGAGTCGTAGACTCGCTGCCTAGGGCGACCCTGGAGAAAGTCGCGAAAGCTGAACTGCGCAAGCAGCTCGTGGCGGAAGTTACAAACAATTAGAGGAGCACCGATGGGTGCTGGCGAAGGGGTTGACGACCATCCGGTAAATCGGTTTTCGCAAGGATGGATCTTTTTCGTAAGGGATTGATATAGAAAGAGAAATTGGCGCGCTGGTATCTTAACTGGGGGTCAAGTGGTCGCAGGTTCAAATCCTGCCGTCCCGACCATTTTCCAATTGTTGATTCACCGCTGAGTCTCGCTCGAACTCATCCCTGCGACCGGTCGCGGCAACGTGGTTGCTAGTTAAATCCTGCCGTCCTTGCGGAGCAAGGACACTCGACCAATGAATGACGGTGTATACCGCGAACATGGTCTACATCTGATACCGGAGACCTCGTCCGCTTAAGTATCAAGCAGCGTCGAATTCCCTGACATTTCCGAGATCCACTTCCTTAGCAGCCTCTTCGAGGTCATAGCTCGTCTGCAGATTCAGCCAAAACTCTGGTGAAGTGCCGAAGTACTTAGCGAGGCGCAAAGCAGAGTTGGCAGTGATTGAGCGTTTTCCATGCACAATTTCGTTTATTGCCCTTGGCGACATACCAATCTCTCGCCCCAATCGATTCTGGCTGATGCCAAATTCCTTGAGGAATTCCTCGAGTAGAATTTCACCAGGATGTACGTTCTCTAGCATGATGCACCTTAGTGGTAGTCCGCAATTTCCACGTCACTCGCAGAATTGTCTTTCCAAACGAAACAAATTCGCCACTGATCATTGATTCGAATGCTGTGTTGTCCACGACGATCGCCCTTCAGTTTTTCCAGGCGATTGGACGGTGGAATTCTAAGGTCATCAATGACAGAAGCTGCGTCGATCATTCTGAGTTTGCGTCTAGCGCGCTGCTGGAGGTCAACTGCTAGTCCTCGAGCGCGACGACCTTGATAGATCGTCTCTGTACGCTTATCTCTGAAAGATCGAATCACGAAGTTTACTATAACGCGTTACGTTATATAACGCAACGCGTTATGATTTTGAGATGTAGGCTTCTAAGGTCGGAGGGTGTATCCATTCTAGCGCCGAGCACCATGTTGCATTTCCTGTCGCAATAATTCTCAACAAACAAAAACTCTGAAACCCGCAGTCTTGCGCTCATGACTCCTTAGCCCTTGTTGCTGCCTGTTGTGAGATATTGCCAGTTGTTGTCTTCATTGCTCCGGGGGTCAAGTGGTCGCAGCCGAGGCTCGGTGCCAACGTGGTTACCAGCTAGATCCTGCCGTCCCGACCAAATTCCCTGACCGGACACATCGTTTACAGCTGATACCGAATTCAGTCAGCCCAATTCTCTATCCGTAGTCCACGAACCTGCTCGAACTCTCTTTCGTTGTTTGTAATCAGTATGGACCCCAGGCTTCGGGCATGGCCAGCGATCATCTGGTCGTAGGGGCCGATGGGTCTGCCCTGTTTGCGGAGTTCTGCACGGAGCTGACCGGTATGTACTGCAGCGTGAACATTGAAGTCCAAAACAGCCAATCGAGCCAGAAAGCCTTCTATAACTGCGAGATTCTTTTCAGGAACCTCAGAATTTTCAGCACCATAGATTAACTCCATAGCCGTGACAGTGCTGATGCATAGTTGATCCTGATGTCGCATGAAAGCATCGCGAACTTTGTTTGGTTTGTTCTTGATGGTGTATATGCAGATATTCGTATCCAGCATGTACTTGTTCATCAAAACGAGTCGCGTTGTTGCTCAGGTGGTTGCTCACGTTCAACCATAAAATCCTCACTCACACCTTCCCCGGCAAACCATTCGTCCCAGGAAGTGCCCTCAGGTGTGATGATTCGAGTTCTGCCCACTGCAACGACATCCACGCGTTTGACGTCTTCCGGTAACGCGACGGATTTGGGTAGTCGGACAGCCTGACTTTTGTTGCTTTTGAAAACTGAGGCTTTTTCCATGTTGGGCCTTCTTATCACGCAATGTATATCCCATAGGGATATACATCATGGGAGCCCTCGTGGGATATGTCAATGGGATATGCCCTGGGTGGTCTGTGAGAAGGCGCTTCATTTATTCATTACCCGACCTCATGCTGCATAACTCTTTCGCGTACCGGTCTCTCTTTCAGGAGGTCCTGCGAAACCTAAGTTGCTGAAAAATAAAAGAATAGTAGTCGATTAACGCGCTAACTGGGGGTCAAGTGATCGCAGCCGAGGCTCGGCGCTTAAGTCCTGCCGTCCCGACCAGGCATTTGGGATCCCGCAAATACCCAATTGTGTAGCCCATGTTCCCAGAATATTTCGTTACCTGTGTGCCGGTAAGCTCATCAAGGTCTGTACCGGGTACATGGTTTACGGTTCGTAGGTGCGGCGTGCACTCACGTAAAAGTGAAAGAGAGTAGTCGGCTCTTAAGCCGCGCTACGCGCGCGTCGTGCCTTATCCAAGTCGTATGTTGCCTGAAGGTTCATCCACAGTTTTGCGGAAGTCCCCAACACATCGGCCAGGTCTAAAGCCGCCTCTGCAGTAACTCCTCTTTTTCCGCGAATGAGCTCGTTCAATCTCGCGCGTGTCCAACCGATCTTGTCAGCAAACGCTGTCTGGGTCATACCCATTGGCTGAAGAAATTCTTCCAAAAGAATCTCACCCGGATGGAATGGATTTTTAGGGTGCTTGCTCATGCCAAACCTCAACTAATGATAATCAACTATCTCTACGTCCATAGCCTGTCCGTTCTGCCACCGAAACACGACACGCCATTGATCGTTGATCCGGATCGAATGAAGTCCTTTTCGGTTACCTCTGAGAGCTTCAAGTCGATTGCCTGGAGGTACTCGAAGGTCTTTTAATTCGGCGGCGTCATGCAGATAAAGAAGCTTCCTTCTGGCGACGCGGCGAAGTTCTTGCGGGAACGCTCTTGTGGCTCGACTGCGCTTGTCATAGAAAAGATCTTCTGCAAGCCGGTTCCCGAACGATTCGATCATGTTTCTACATTATCGGAAATCGATAATTTCGTCAATGATATGATAATCATTGAGGCCTCAGGTGCTGGTGGGTTCGCACAATGGAGGAAGCGGCGGCCTTCAATGAATCTGTCGTTTACCGGACTGGGCGCTGCTGCGCCGGGGGACTGCCGAAAGTAGTCCGCGTCTATGACACCGCAGCCTATCCCAACGGGCACCATACCTTCGGGTAAAGTGAGCGCAGCAAACTCCTAACGCGAGATTGGCTCAACGCTCTGCCACACGTTTCTCGTCGCCACCTCGAGTACCTCGGCGTGGAGCTGTTGGCATTCGACGAGGTAGTTGCCTGCGGGTGTTTCAGCCATGCGTAGGTCCCCATGCCGGTAGGGCATCAAATAGCTCGACGAGACGGCCAAAAAGCTTTCGTGCTTTTCTGTTTAAAAGTAATGTAAAACATTAATTATCAAGTTATCATCCCCCGCTCGGTAGCATTGGAAGGACATGACAGACCTCGTTATCTACGGTACTCCGGTATCTCCCTTCGTTCGCACTCCCGCGCTACGTGATTGCATGTCATGAGTGTCACAATCTACAGAACCGCAGACGGCCGCGAATTCGTGCGTACACCGGACGAATGCTTCGAGGACTTGCCGGACTTTCCCTATGCGCCAAATTATGTGGAGGTTGATGGACTACGTATGCATTACGTAGAAGAAGGTCCGCGAGATGGCCAGGTGGTGCTGCTTCTCCATGGTCAGCCGGACTGGTCCTATCTTTATCGCAAGATGATCCCGTTGATCGTCGAGGCGGGTCATCGAGTGATCGTCCCCGACATGATCGGCATGGGCCGCTCCGACAAACCCATCGACGTTCATACGCACACCATTTATTCCCACGCGGGTTGGTGGAAGGCGATGATTGATGCATTGGGGCTTGAGGACATTACGCTCTTTGGCCAGGACTGGGGTGGCTTCACGAGTCTGATGGTCGTGGCGCAACATCCGAAGTACTTCCGGCGGGTAATGATCTCCAACAGCGGACTCTGGCTCATGCCAGATCCGATCCTCAATGTGCCGCAAGGCATCAATCGCGAAGACTATCCGGTAGATCCGGATGCGGACGTGAGAACCTTTGATGACTTCCTCGCCGACTGCAATGCGAAAGGATATATCAAGGAAGACATGTCCGAGTTCTTCCTTGCCTGGATGCTCTATGCGTTGACAGGCCCTGAGCTCAAAGCCAGCGGTAACCTTCGTCGCGACTTTGGTGGTATCGATCTTACGGATGCTGAGGCGCGAGCATACGACGCACCTTTTCCCGATGAGATTTTCATGACCGGTATCCGCACACTACCCAGCATGGGGTCGATGATCGATACGGAACGGAGCCTTGAGGATTGGGAGGCGCTCAAACGATTTGAGAAACCGTTTCTCACGGTGTTCGGTCAGTTCGACATGCTGGTCGGATCAGAAAAAACTCAGAATACACTGATCGAGAATGTGCCCGGAGCCGCCGGTCTGCCGCACGATCGAATCCCAGCGGGTCATTTCATTCAGGAGAGCCAGGGTCCGGAGATGGCCAGACGTCTGATTGATTTCATGGCGAAGAACTAATGGGGCGTTGTCGGGATCTCGAAGCGAATACGTTAATCCACGTGGCGGTCTTTCAAAGCGCTGAACCGGAATTCTTCATCGCACACGCAGATGTCGAGTTGATTCAAAAATTGCCCACCGACATGAGTAAAATGCGTTGCATGCCGGGGGGCTGGATAAGACGGAACGATCGATGGTCAGGCGAGTAACCCGACGGGATTTCATGAACGGCGTTGCCTTAGGGACCAGTGTTGGCGTGCTTGTGCCTGGTAGCCTTTGGGCGCTGAACAACGAGCCCAACCCGGAAACAGTTGCAGGACTTGGTCCTCAATACTACCCGCCCACACTTACCGGCCTTCGTGGCAGCCACGAAGGCTCGTACGAAGTTGCACATGCTCTGGCGTGGAGAGGTGAAAAACCAGCTGATTATCAGGCACTTGATGAGCACTATGACCTCGTAGTTGTGGGTGGAGGTATGAGCGGTCTGGCGGCAGCTTGGTTCTTCCGCAAGAAGATGCCTGACGCGCAGGTGCTGGTACTCGATAACCACGACGACTTCGGCGGCCACGCAAAGCGCAACGAGTTTCACCACAACGGCAGAATGGTGCTGAGTCTTGGCGGCGCCCAGAATCTCGACAGTCCAGGAAACTACAGCGAGGCTGCGGGCAGTCTCATGCGGGATCTCGGTATCGATCAGAATGCGATTGACGCCATGGATGAAAACACCCCCGACACCTATTTGCTGGGCGGGAAGTGGCATGGCAGTGTCGGTATGTCCATGCCGAGTCCGGACGGTCACACAACCGTAGGTGGTCATTGGTACAAATTTTTCCATGGCCGAGGTGAGTACGCTGCGGCAGTACAGGCTCTACCGATACCCAAGGATGAACAGGACAAACTCATTGCGTTCTTTGGTGGTGCGCGCGATTTCTTAGGTGACCTGTCATGGAGTGAGCAATACGACTACATCAACTCGGTCAGCTACAACCGGTTCCTGGTTGATCGGGTGGGGCTTTCGAAAAATACCGTTGCCATATTCGATGCACACCTGCTCATCCTGAACGGCCCATCCGGATGGCAACACACTGTTCTCGAGGCGATATCGGCGGGTGCGCCGGGTCTGCGCGCCATGGGCTGGTTGACCAGTTTCGTAGACTCGCTCGCCGCATTGATGATCGAAGATCTTGCGGAAATCAGGATGTTCCCGGATGGCAATGCTTCGGTAGCGCGCCTGCTGGTGCAAAAAATGATCCCAAGTGTGTCGCCGGAGATGAAAGGATTCGCAGACGTTGCCGTAGCGCGTTTCAACTATGCCGAACTAGACAAAGAGAGGCAGCCAACGAGGATCCGGTTAAACAGCACGGTCGTTGGCGTGCGCGAAACAGGCGACCACGTGGTTGTGGACTATGTTCGTGCAGCTACGCCGCAGCGCATCACGGCGGACCACTGTGTGCTGGCGTGTTACAACAATCTCATACCTCACCTATGTCCTGAATTGAGCGATCGGCAGAAGGAAGCCCTGAGCTACGGTGTCAGAGTGCCTTTTGTGTACGCGAATGTGTTGCTCGACAATGGGCGGGCGTTCTCGCAGTTGGGTGTCGAGCTCACGCAGTGTCCCTACGATGCCTTTCAATGGGTCAGCGCCGCGCCCACCATGACCAGTGGCGGATATGAACCGCCGCGCGGTCCGGATGATCCCATGGCCGTGTTTATGATGGGGTCACCGACTCCGGCGATAGAGGAAGGCACCGGACGTGACCTGTATCGGGCTGGCCGGCACAAGATCTACGCGACGACGTTCGCTCAATATGAAGCGGAGATCCGCCAACAGCTGCAGAACATGCTGGGAAAACATGGGTTTAACCACGAAACGGATATCCGTGCGATTACGGTGAACCGGATTCCCCACGGTTATGCGTACTTCTATCTTGGTCTGGATGATCCAGAGTTTGAGGAAGGTCAGGCACCCCATGAGCTCGGGCGCGCTCAATTCGGCAGGATTTCCATTGCGAACACAGATTCCGAGGCCACCCCATTGATGGATGCTGCATTCGATGCGGCGTGGCGGGCGGTCGAAGAACAAACAACTTGAGTCTTAGTGGAGTCGTAACATGACAGCAAATACCTTCAAGATCGTTCCTGAATCGGCTGGTGACAAGAAACCCTCCAGGCTGATCCCAAAGTCGTGTTTCACCACTGACGAAACCGACGAGACGACGATGCGTTTCTACGATGCCGAAGACGGGTCTGTTGCTTCGGGTGTTTGGGAGTGCCCGCCCTGCAAAGTCGATATCCCCAGCTACCCTGTGAACGAGATGATGACCATCATCTCTGGAGCGTTGACCATTACCAACGCAGATGGTGTGAAAGAAACGTTCGGACCCGGTGAAGTGGTCTTTGCGTCGAAAGGTTCGAAAATGACCTGGCACATTACGGAGCGGCTGCGCAAGTACTACATGACCTCGGCGTAACAAGTGGGCAAAACGCAGATGCGACGGGTATTCACAACTGAGGTCATTGGATTTATTCGAACAGCCATCTTGAGTCAATCACAGCAACAGGGGCACGGCAGTTATGAGTTTTGACCACAATACAACTACGGACGAGGTGTTGAGCGGTATTGATCTGTCCGGGGTCCGCGTCATTGTCACGGGCGCTTCCGGCGGTCTCGGGGAGGAGACGGCGCGCGCGCTGGCGTCCAGGGGTGCCGCAGTAACTATCGCTGCGCGTGACGCCGGAAAAATGAAAGCCGCTGCAGCCAATATCCAACAAGACACGGGTAGCGAACTGGTGGACACGGGCCAACTGGAGCTAGACAAGCCAGCGAGCGTGCAAGCGTTTGCAGACGCATGGCTTGGAAAGTACGACCAGCTCAATCTGCTCATCAACAACGCCGGCGTCATGGCTTGCCCGTTGACGCGCACCGTGGAAGGTTGGGAACTGCAGTTTGCGACGAATCATCTCGGCCACTTTCTGCTGACCAGCTTGCTGGTCCCCGCACTCAAAGCGGGCGCCCCGGCGCGCATCGTCAACTTGAGTTCAGCGGGTCATCGCCGCTCCGCGGTGGACCTGGACGATCCAAACTATGAGAAGCGGGACTACGATCCGTTCGAGGCGTACGGGCAATCCAAGACTGCGAACATTTGGTTCTCAATGGAGCTGAATCGGCGGTTGAAGAGTTTCGGGATTACGGCGAACGCAGTACACCCCGGTGGAATCATCACGGATCTCGGCCGCCACCTGTCCGATGAAATCCGGCAGACGATGACCAAGCAACTCAAAAGCTCCGGTATTCAACTCAAATCCATCCCCGCGGGTGCGGCCACAAGTGTCTGGGCAGCGACAACGCATGATCTCGACAACCGCGGAGGGATCTATCTGGAGGATTGTCACATCGCCGAACCTGCAACAGATGACGCGGCCGGGGGCTATGCACCGCATGCATATGACGAAGCTGGCGCCGCCAGGCTATGGGATCTGTCCGAGGAATTGCTCGGTCGAAAGTTCTGATTTAAGCGATGCGCTGGCTCCGGCGCAATCTCAACACCTTCGAGCACCGGAGCAACCTGCGCCAGACCTAGACCCGTTCGATAATGATAGCCGGAGCCATGCCACCGGCTGCGCACATGGTGACCAGTCCATAGCGACCACCGGAACGCTCGAGCTCATCCAACGCAGTACCAATCAGTACGGAACCGGTAGCACCAATGGGATGACCCAGCGCCATCGCACCGCCGTTGATATTGACCTTGTCACGGTCGAGGCCGAGATCGCGAATAAATTTCTCGGCCACCACTGAGAACGCTTCATTGATCTCGAATACATCTATGTCTTCGATCTTAAGCCCGGCACGTTCTAACACTTTTTTCGCCGCGGGTACCGGCGCGTTCAGCATCAACGTGGGACAATCGCCCATGTTTGCGGTGGCAACAATACGAGCCCGTGGCTTGAGATCATGCTTATCCGCATAGTCCGCAGACGACAGAAGCAGTGCGGCGGCACCGTCAACCACACCGGATGAGTTGCCGGCGTGGTGGACGTGATTGATCTTGCCTTCCAGCTCCGGGTACTTACGCGTTACCAGGTTGCCGTAGGTATTGCCGGCGCCATCTACCGCGATGTCCATATAGAGGTTGAACACCGTCTTGAGTTCGGACAGTGTTTCCATGGTTGTGCCTGGACGAGGAAATTCCTCCCGGTCGAGGGCGAGGGAGCCATCAAGGTTATATACAGGCACAAGTGATTTGTCGAAACGACCTTCTTCCATGGCCCGTGCGGCGCGCTCCTGGCTAACGCAAGCCAATCGATCGACTGCTTCGCGGTCGATGCCCTCGAGCGTTGCAATCGCATCTGCGCATACGCCTTGTTGGGATTGTGGATGCAGCTCTCGCAGATGCAGATTACCCGCATCAAGCATGGGCGGTTCAGATGGATCAGCTGAAGCCGAGGTGTAACTCATCATCTCGGTACCACCGGCGATCACCAAGTCTTCCATCCCCGACATAATCTGGGCTGCACCCAGGCTTACCGAGGTTATTCCCGAGCCGCAAAAGCGATCCAGCGTTACACCCGAAGCCTTTACGTCGAATCCTGCGTCCAGGGCTGCCATACGACCCATGTCTGCACCCTGGGAGCCGCGCTGTGAGCTTGTCCCCCAGATGATGTCGTCAATCTCGGCTGTGTTCAGGTTGTTGCGTTCAGCGATTGCGCTCAACACTGTGGCGGCCAGATGTTGCGGGTGCAGATGCGCGAGCGCGCCCTTACCCTGTTTGCCGATACCTCTGGGGGTACGGCAAGCGTCCACAATATAGGCTTCTGGCATTGTCATTCTCCGGGTTAAAGTTGATTAGTGAGTTGGTTGCGTCACTACTCCTGTTGAGCGGCGCGTGATGCTTCGGTCTTAAACTTGTGCCACCAATGCGCTACATCCTAGCTGATCGATGGCTGTCAGGCTGCGTTCGAGCATGCACTCAGCAAGCGCTTTACCCCGCGCGTTCGCTAGATCGAGGGTGCCGCAAACAGTGGCGGGGAAGATAAGGCATGACAATAACAGCATTCGATAATCGTCCCAGCATTGTTCAAACGAATAATCGGATACCCCGTTCTCATGGAGGCGGGCGACATATCGTTCTAGCAGATCGTTCTCGACTTCCTTGCGGGTATCAGACGGTACGCTCTGCCCTAGAAAATAGGTCACATCAAAAATACCTTTTCCTTTTCCCGAAATCTGCCAGTCCATTACTTTCGCGTCGTCTGAACCCTCTTTGTACAAGAGGTTGTCTTGCCTATAGTCACCATGAATGAAGGTATTGGCTGCGGTGGAATGTGACCATA
Source organism: Candidatus Azotimanducaceae bacterium (assembly GCA_965216695.1). Classification (GTDB taxonomy): domain Bacteria; phylum Pseudomonadota; class Gammaproteobacteria; order Pseudomonadales; family Azotimanducaceae. Next base: position 4,618,554 of record OZ244212.1, read on the forward strand.
CCATCGGGTAGCGCTCACCCACTCTTCGAACCAGAGTTCGTCTGGATTCATCGAAAAATTGCGGAAACTTCTCGATCATTGACTCCACTGCCGGCAAGTACAACATCGTCTGAAGTTTCTTTCCCTCACCCGTTGACATGAAGTCGTACATCCAACTCGATGCATCGTCGTCGACCTTTCCCCAGAATTTCGCATGCATAACGGCGACGCGTTCAATTGCCGTTATCGCCTCTTCTGCAGAGGCGCCAGTTATCTGGTCCCGAGGGGATACGTCGCCAAGATCCTCCATCAACAGAACGCAATCGTAGGTTTCCTGGTTTACGGCCCCGTAGTAGCTGGCCGGTACGTTTAGTGTGCTCTTCGCGCCGATTCGATTGTAGAAATCCACCTCTCTGTTGTAGAAGTCGAGGGTCTGAGCTACTGCTCGATTCTCGTTCTGTGCGGCACACTTCGCGATCATCGTCGAAGGAAGATCTTCGTCACGCGCGTAGGTGAGATGCAGCCGGCCCAGTTCGCCCATTAAACCAACGCCCTGACCTATGGGCTTCAGTTGAAATTCGGCAATACTGGATTGCAACAGATTGTTTTCTTTGAGCGCGGCTGTGATCCATTCCGCGGTAATGTCCGACGTAGAAGCAACTACGTTAACCATGGTTCTTACCTCTGGTTATCTACTTTTTTCGCACGACCCGGACGGGCAGGTGAGTGTAGCCATTAACGAAAGAGGAGAAGGTTCGCGTTGGCTCGTCTTGAACCACTATTCTTTCAAATCTCGCAAGAATCTCTTCCCAAAGAATTCGTAGCTGTAATTCTGCGAGTCGGTTCCCCATGCAGCGATGAATGCCAAATCCAAACGACAGATGTTGCCGTGAGTTTGGTCTTTCAATATCCAGATCATTTGCATCTTGAAACACGTCTTCGTCGCGGTTGCCAGAGGCGTACCACATCAGTATCTGATCATCTTTCTTGATCTTACGGCCACGAATTTCGCAGTCGCTGTTGGCTGTTCGCCGCATGTAGGCCAGCGGTGTCTGCCAGCGAATCAATTCGGCCACCATCTTGGGCATCAATTCCGGTCGAGCAATCAGTTTGTTGTATTGCTCCGGGAACTTGTTCAGTGTGTAAACGCTTCCCGACATACTGTTACGGGTTGTATCGTTGCCGCCGACAATCAGCAGCAAAAGGTTGCCTAGATAATGCATCGGCTCCATGTTCTTGGTGTCTTCCCCATGTGCCAGCATGGACACCAGATCATCGCCGGGATTCTTGAGCCGTTCTTGCCATAGGTGCTGAAAATATTCGAGACAGGCCAGAAGATTGTCACGGCGGTCTTCTTCGGTTTCAACGATACCGCCTGGCTGCGGAACCGCGAATACAATGTCAGACCAGAAAGTCAGCTTGCGGCGGTCTTCGAGCGGGAAGTCGAAGAGGGTAGCCAACATCAGCGTTGTGAGCTCTATTGAAACCCCGTCCACCCAGTCGAACGTTTCGCCTTCCGGCAGTGAGTCCAGCACGTTCGCCGTGCGTTGTCTGATTAGCGGTTCCAGCTTAGTTAGGTTAGCGGGTGCTACCACACCGGTTACTGTTTTGCGCTGAGCGTCATGTTCCGGTGGATCCTGGGCAATAAACGTTGTCGTCTTGAGTGCGTCTTCCGGCAGTTCGGTGCCAACGGGAAAGCCGAGGGTTATGCCGTGGGCAGAGCTGAAGTTCTTGTGGTCAGCATCTACCTTCTTAATATCGTCATACTTGGTTAGCGACCAGTAACGCCCAGCGACTTCTGTCTCGTTGAAATGAACCGGATCTTCCGCTCTGAGTCGCTCGAAGCACTCTACCCACTTATGTTCACTCCACAGCCGCGGATTGATCGGGTTCAGCTTTTCTATCGGGAGATCGTAAGCTGAGCGCAGCTCCATGCCATCGTCTGGGTCATAGGAGCCGGGTCTGGGCGGCAGAGAGCTAGCACTCTGGCTTTGGTTTTGTGTCTCGCTCATTGCAGTCTCCCAGGTCGATTTTTTACTTCGGTTTGCTTCAGAAGTATATATCACGAGGGTGAGTCATAATGCCAAGTCGATGAAATCTGAGCCGAATATGGAGTCGGTTGGTGTTGGTGCCCTTGGCACGAAGAAGTGATGGGAGGAAACAATGGGAGGAACCGTGAGCGATTGGGAAGAACGTTTTGAACAAGCAAGCGAAACTTACAGACGCTTCATGCCGGGTACCGAACCGGACCGCGCACTGGCATTGATGGAACAGCGCCTGGGCGCTCTGGGAACCTTCGCGTTTACCAACGTTGGCGAGATGTGGAGCCGACCCCAGCTCAGCCGCCGCGACCGCAGCCTGATGATTATCTCGGTGTTGGCGACGCAAGGACGTGACGAGGAACTGGTGTTGCACACCCGCGTCGGTCTCAGGCACGGCCTAACTCGTACAGAGATTGAGGAACTCAATTTGCACGTGTGTGCCTACGCGGGTTTTCCCGCTGCTATGGCGGCGAGCCGGCGGATGGATCAGGTGTTCTCCGAGGTGGAAGCTGTCGATAGGATCAGCGATCGGGATGGTGCCGAGCATTTAGGTGATGAGGAGCGGCTTCGCCGTGCCGCGGACGTACGGGCCAGTCTTACCGGAGGCGGAGCGCCGTCCGATCCTGTCGCCGATCTTGAGAACCTCCGCGACTTCATCGGTGACGTGGGTGACTGGGCCATGTTGTGGGCGTTCGGTGAGGTCTGGTCGCGACCCCAGCTCTCGCGGCGCGACCGGTCTCTGGTTGTGATCGCCATTCTCACAGCCCTGGGACAGGAAGCAGAGCTTGCTTTTCATGTACCTGCAGGGCTGAACCATGGGCTCATGCGCGAGGAGATCGAAGAGATCATCACACACTTGAGCCTGTACGCCGGGTTTCCCCGGGCTGTGAGCGGCATGCGCGCGGCCAGAAAGGCATTCGCCGCCCTCGACGACGCGAACGCCTGACGCCAGACGGACGTCGCGTGAGGCGGCAGCCAAAATCCTGCTGCAAGCCCGCATGCCATCGCGTTCACGTAGACTACCGCTTTTGTTACACGGAGAGATTAAAAGTGCAGTTTGATGATGTCCTCCTCGGACGACGGAGCATTCGCGGCTACAAACCCGATCCCGTACCCAAAGCGCTGATAAAAGAGATTCTAGCGATTGCCATGCGTTCGCCGTCGTCGATGAACACCCAGCCATGGAACTTTACCGTTGTCTCGGGCGAGGTCTTAAACCGGATTCGAGCTGGGAACACGGAGCGAAACCTTGCTGGCGTGCCGCATTCACGAGAGTTTCGCATTGGCCAACCCTTTGCGGGGGAACACCGCGAGCGTCAGGTTGGGGTTGCCAAGCAGCTATTCGCCGCCATGGGTATCGCGCGCGAAGACAAAGAGGGGCGCCAGGATTGGGTGTTGCGCGGCTTTCGCCAGTTTGACGCGCCGGTGTGCGTGATCATCACCTACGATCGCGTCCTGGCCGACAGCGATGACACGGCGTTCGATTGCGGCGCAGTCACAACGGCGTTGGTGAACGCCGCCTGGTCTCGCGGCTTGGGCGCGGTGATCAACAGCCAAGGCATCATGCAGTCGCCGGTCGTACGCGAACATGCTCAGATTGCGGAAGATCAGGTGATTATGAAGGCGGTGGCGCTTGGCTGGCCCGACGAGACGTTTCCAGCCAACGCGGTTGTCTCGGAACGTAAGAGCGTGGATGAGGCGGCCCGGTTCTTGGGCTTCGACGACTGAGTCGAGGGCACATCATCCAAGCCGCGGATGGGTTCTCAGCTAATCAGTTGGTCCACAGAACGGTTTCATAGTCGGTCTCCGGGCGTTTGTCGATGGTGTAGTCGACGGCGATCGGCGTCTCGACCAACGCGGGCCAGAGCGGGTCCGCCATCTGTTCGTCCAGGCTGTAGAGAATCGCTTTCAACTCTGCCAGTCGATCAGGGTTGGAATCGCTTAAGTTGGTTTGTTCGGTGGGATCAACGGATAAGTTGTACAGCCAGGTCTTTCCATTTTGTTCCTGCAACTGCAACTTCCAGCCATCCTGCTGAACAACCTTGTAACCGCCGGTGCGCCAGAACAGTGGCCGTTGCAGCGGACGTGGATCGCTGAGTGCGTAATCGAGCACATCGACACCATCGATTTTGCGGTCATCTGGCAGTGGCACGCCAGCCGCGGCTAGCGCCGTGGAAAATATGTCAATGTGCGCGACCGCAGACGCGTACTCGCTGCCCGCGGGGATTCGCTCGGGCCAGCGAATGAAATAAGGCGCGTGGATGCCGCCCTCGAAAAAGGTGATTTTCCAGCCGCGATAGGGCTTGTTCAGGTCAGGGAGGCCGACATAGCCGGCGCCGCCGTTGTCGCTGGTGAATATGACAAGGGTGTTATCTGAAATCCCGTTGGCTTCCAGCGAATCGAGCACCTGTCCGATGCCGCGGTCGAGCCCCCGCAACATGGCCGCGTACGTGCGCTCCGTGTGATTCGTTATATGGGCCAGCGCCTCGTAGTCTTTCTTTTCCGCTTGCAACGGTGTGTGCGGTGCGTTGTAGGCCAGGTACAGGAAAAACGGCCGATTGCGGTTGGCCTCAATAACCTTAACGGCGTGGCGACTGAAATAGTCGGTCATATGCGAATCGGGATGGAAGCGTTCGCTGTTGTTATGGCGAACCGCGTACTTCAAGTTGGGCCACAGGAATCGATCGATGGGATCGAAGTCCTGTTTGGAGTTGACCACGTTGGCATGGTCCTCGGGCAAAAACATCGCCGCGCCTGGCAAGAAGCCGAGAAATTCATCGAAGCCCTGATCCAGCGGTCGATAGCCTTCGGCTTCACCCAAATGCCACTTGCCGAGCGCTACCGAATGATAGCCTCGCTGTTTAAGCAGTTCCGGCAACGTCAATTCGCTACCGGGCAAACCCAGCGTATCGCTCGGCGGATAGTTTTCGGCATTCTCAGCGATGTAACCATCCCCAGCCGTCAATCGCGCAAAATCGGGTCGTGCCGGCGTGAACTCGAAACCCGAACGGGTGGCGAAACGTCCGGTCAGCAATGCGGCACGAGAAGGTGCACAGGTACCGTTGCCTGCGTATCCGTTGGTGAAGTGAATGCCTTCGGCGGCAATTGCGTCGATATTCGGCGTGGGTACACTCCCGCCGGCGATACCGCCGCCGTAGAACGTGATGTCGTTGAAACCGAGATCGTCGGCAACGATCAGAACGACGTTCGGTGGTTGCGCGCCACTCTCGGGTGCGGCGGGGCCGCTCTGCCAGACGACTTCCCGGTGTTCACCCACAGGATTGGCGATGCCGGAGATGATGCCGGGGAGGTAGTACCAGTATTGAGAGAAGGCCCAGACGCCTGCCGCGAGGAGCAATACGACGATAACCAGAAAGTTCTTCATGTTGCCGGGCTCTATTGGGGCACGTCAGTGGATCGAATGAGATCGATGATGATCTGTGCAACCTGCTGGGGTGCGTTTTCCTGTACGAAGTGTCCGCCGCCTTTGATGGTGGTGTGAGGCAAGCCCTTGGTGCCCGGAACCTTCTCCCTGAATTGAACTTCGCCGCCCCGGGTGACGGGGTCGTTGTCGGCGAATGCGCACAGGAACGGTTTGTCGAACGTTTTAAAAAACTCCCATGCTCTACGCTGTTCCTCCAGCGAGGGTGAGGTTGGTAGCGTAGGCACCTGGCTAGGCATGGCTCGGGGACCCATTTTGTAACTCGGGTCAGGAAAGGGCGCATCGTAGGCCTTGGCCAGAGGTGTTGGCAGTGGCGAGGTAACACCCACTTTGTTCAGTAGAAACTTAATCGCCTGCACGGGCTTCGCTGGCGGTTGCAGCATCATCGACATGAAAAAACCAATCGGAAGGTCCTCGGTTTCCCAACACCACTTCTGCCAGTACGCGAACTTCTTTGCCGGGTGACCGTCGCTGCCCATACTGCTGAGTGCCTTCTGCAGTTCAACCAGGCTCGGTGTAGGGTTGTTGGCGCGGAAGTCTTCGATCTCGTTGACGATTGCTTCCGGTACATCGGGGTTGTACGGCAGGCCGGTATTGGAGATGACCACCCGGTCGAACCGCTCGGCATGATTGACCACCAACCGCAGACCGATCAGACCGCCCCAGTCTTGACCAAAGAAGGTGATGCCGGAGAAGTCGTTCGCGTCGAGCCACTTGCCCATCCACTCCACCTGACGTTCGTAGGTATAGTCCTCGCGGGTGGCTGGTTTGTCCGATCTGCCGTATCCCACCAGGTCAGGTGCGATCACACGCAAACCCGCGCCAGTCAGATGGGGAATTACGTGCCGATATAGGTAGCTCCACACTGGCTGGCCGTGCATACACAGCACCAGCGGACCGTCCTCAGGGCCCTCATCGAGATGGTGGATTCTCAGATCACTGCCGTCGTGGGTTTGAATGGTGGTGTACCGAGGCGCGAACGGGTAGTCGGCCAGGCCCACAAAGCGCTCGTCGGGGGTACGCAGAATCTTCATTGTGGCGGATCCGCTGAATTAATGAAGACCATTATAAAACGATTTGAACGGATTCCGGTAGCTGGGATGCTATCGTGCGCGGTGCTTAGACGCTGTTCTTCAGAGCCTGGGTTTCGGGAGATTCGGGTGCGCTGAGTAAGCCCACCAGTGCGTCGATGAGGTTGTGAAAGAACACATCGGATTGGTGGCCTCGAAACGCGTTTTTTTGCCTTGCCTGGTGATACATGCACGCGGAGCAGAGCATGATCGCCGCTTCCATTCGCTTACGGTAGGCGTCCTCGTCCAGGTGCGGTAAGGCCTTTCTGAGCAAGGCGCCGATCTGCTGCCCGCTCAAACCCCCGCCCCCCTTCCTGGAAACTGTTTTCAACGGCGACGCATCCGAGATTGCCAGTTTGTGCCCGAAGGCTTTCACGTAGCGTCGAAAGTCGACGTTTGCCCGCGCAAGCTGGAAGGTGGGTTCTACCATGAGGGTGCAGAGCTGGCGCAAGGAGGGCTCTGAGGTTAACTCGAGCATTGCGGCCAGAGATTCTGATCGCTTTGCCTGTATCTCCTCGGATCGTTCCCTATGAACGGCGTCCAGCAGGCCGCTCAGGTTCTTGAAGTGGTACTGCAGCGCAGATTCGTTTTTCTGGCCAGCAGCGGCGACAATCTCTTTTATTGAGATGTTCTCGACACCCGCCTGGGCTATCAGTTTTTCTGCAGCGCGCATGATCGCATTTTTGGTGACTTCGCTGCGCGCGCGGCGGCTATCGGTAGATTGTGATGCTACGGTTTTTCTCACTCAAGCTGTCACCGGATCGTCGGAAGCCGTGGAGATACGTTCAAGTTGCGTCGACGTTATCATCGCAGGATCATAGTGTGCTGGTGCAACGTGTCAATATAGTGCGCGGTTGCAGACTACGCTGGCGAGGAGCAGTTTGTTGCAAGAAAAAGCATCGCGTCTTAAGACCTCCACGCTCTTCTACTACAGTTTGACCGAGATGCCGGTAATGATGGGCTTCTTCCCGGCCTTGGTCTTCATCCCTCGATTCTATTCCAGTGATGTGGGCGTGCCGCTGGCACTAGTGGGTCTCTATATTCTGATTGCGCGAGTTGTCGATGTATTCACGGATCCGTTGATGGGGCTCATCAGCGACCGTGTGCAAACGCCTTGGGGTAGACGCAAACCGTGGGTGTTTCTGTCCGGTCCAGTGATGATGCTTGCCATTTACATGCTCTTTATGCCGCCGGAAGGCGCCGGCGGCGGCCACTTGTTGTTCTGGTATTTGGTCCTAGGCTTGGGTCAGACGATGGTGCTTATTACCTACTGGTCTTGGGGTGCGGAGTTGTCCACCGACTACAACGAGCGCTCGAGAGTCACCGGATGGCGCGCGCAAGCAGGGATTGTCGGCAACTTCTCGACGCAGTTCATACCCATCGCCGCTGCTGCGCTGTTCGCGTATTCCACAGATGCTGAATCGGTGCTCAGGTTGGTGGGCACCACCATCATCATCTTGATGCCGATCTGCATTCTGATCACGGTGACCAAGGTGCCGGAGCCGGTGCGGCCGCCACAAGAGCGCGTTCGAGTCGTAGACGGTCTTAAGCTCATGTTCACCAACGGACCGTTCTTGCGCCTGGTGATTGCGTTCATGATTGGCTACATCGGGTTGAACATCACCACGCCGCTATACCTGTTCTTTGTTGCGGACGTGCTGGGCGCAGAGGACAAAACGCCCTACATTCTGAGCATTTACATGGTCACGAGCTTTGCCTCGGTACCGTTCTGGGTGTGGCTGTCGACCAAGATCTCAAAGCATCGAGCGTATGTGGCGGCGTATGCGTTGATTGCCTTTGCACATCCGTTTTACCTGTTGTTGGGCGAGGGCGATGTCTGGTGGATGATCCCGGTAACGCTGGTCACGGGATTTGCGTCGGGTGGCTTCAGTCAGATGCTACCCAACGCGATGAAGGCGGATGTGATCGACTACGACACGTTGCGTTCGGGCGAAAATCGAGCCGCGTTATTTTTCTCGGCGTGGTCGTTTGCGCAGAAGTCCACAGCTTCCCTTGGCGCTGCCATCGCAATGTTCGGCTTGTCGTTGTTGGGGTTCAATGCCGAACCCGGCGCAGTGAACGGTCCTGACGAACTCTTTGGTCTTAGGTTCCTGTTCTCTGCGTTCCCTTCCATTTTCTTTTTGGGGGGTGCACTGATCATCTGGAACTTCCCGATCACGCCGGAGCGTCAGAAGGAGATAAGAGCGGAAATTGAAGCCAGAGCGTGAGCCTAGCGGGCAGACGCAGCCGATCTTGCAGATATAGGCGCGGAACGATTCAATATGGTAAAAGGCTGAGGTAACGCTGTAAGTTGTTCCAGTCGTTGGCTTGCAGGAAATTGCTTCCGTAGCAATGTTCCGCTCGCAAGAGGCTAGCAAGAGGCTAGCAAGCGGCTAGCAAGAGGGAGGGTGTGTGGTGCCAAAGGTCGCGAATCTCGGCTATCTCATTTTTGAAGCCAGTGATCTGGCTGCTTGGCGAAGCTTTGCCGAGTCCATCCTCGGGCTGATGGTGTCCGAACGTGCTGATAGCGACGCGCTGAGCGTGCGGATGGATGGGCACGAGCAGCGACTGGGACTCGAGCCAGGACCGGCCGATGATCTTGTTGCTGCCGGGTTCGAGGTTGCCGATCGGAGCACGTTGGACGAACTCACGCAGCGCCTTCAGGCCGAGCGCTTCGATGTGCAAACCTGTGATGCCGAAGCCGCGGCGCGGCGGGGGGTTCAAACGCTCGTACGCACGGAGGACCCGAATGGCCTGGCCATCGAGCTATTCTGTAACCCGGTTCGAAGTGAGACGCCCTTTGTTTCCGAGTTGGTGCCCGGTGGCTTCGTGACGGCCGAGGAAGGATTGGGCCACTTTGTTCTGAACGCGGTAGACCGTGCTGCGACCGAGCACTTTTATCGCGATGTTTTGGGTATGCGGCTATCCGATCGGATCGCCATTCCGGTCGCGCCGGGCAAAACGATCGACATTGACTTTTATCACGTGAACGCGCGTCACCACACGTTGGCGTTTGCGATTACAGGCATGCCCAAGCGGATTCATCATTTCATGATCGAGGCTCAGGACGGCGATGCGGTAGGTCTTGCGTACGATCGAGTGCAGGATGCCGGTGTGCCGATCATGAGTACGCTCGGGCGGCACACCAACGACAGGATGACGTCCTTCTATGCGCAAACACCCTCCGGCTTCCAGGTGGAGTTTGGCTGGGGAGGCATAAAGGTGGACGACGAGAGCTGGAAGGTACGGCACTACGACAGCGGAAGCATCTGGGGGCATCGAATGCCATCCAGACCTGAGAGCACGACGGGGTAGGTTCGGTATTCTGAGTGATGAGAGATCCCGCCGCATATATCGTTGAGCATGCGCAGACGCTGCGCGACGACGCGTTGGAAGGCGATGAGTGCCGAAAGCTAACCGAACGCACGGCGCGGGTGCTTCGGGAGTCCGGCGGTCTTCGATTGTTGCTCGCTAAGGACCTCGGCGGCGAGGAAGCACACCCAGTAGAGTTCGTGGACTGGGTGATTGCAGCTGGAGCGGAGCAGCCCTCGGCCGGTTGGGTTGCCGGTGTTGTGGGCGTTCATCCGTGGCAGATCTCGTTCATGGACCCTCGCTTGCAGCAGGAGATCTATGGCGCAGATCCCGACACGTGGGTCGCATCGCCCTACGCGCCACTTGGGCGCGCCAGGCCGGTCGATGGCGGCTTTTCGCTCACGGGCGACTGGCCGTACTCTACCGGTACAGATTACTGCGACTGGGTCATACTCGGCGGTGTAGTCGAGGCGCCGCAGGACGACGCGACGGTGCCCGACGTACGGCATTTTGTGCTGCCTCGGAACGACTACGAGATTGTGGCGGATAGCTGGAACGTGATGGGTCTTAAGGGCACCGGTAGCAGCAACGTGCGAATGCAGGGCGCGTTCGTGCCGGCGTATCGAACCTACGAAGTCCCAAAGGTTATGGAAGGTGTGTACGCGGCGCGTTGGCGCCCGGGCAATCCGCTGTATGCGATGATGTTTGGGGTGGTGTTTCCCGCCGCGATCGCCGCAGGCACGCTCGGTATCGCGAAAGGCGCGCTGCGAGCGCAACAAGCGTACATAGCCAATCGCGTATCGGTGATGGGCAATGTGGCCAAGACGGACCCTGCGTATCTGAGCGCGCTGGCGGCGGCGGAAGCCGACCTCGACGCCAGCGTGCTGCAACTACGCCATATGCTCTCCGAGCTCTACGATCACACCTCAGCGGGTCACACAGTCACGCGTGCACAGCGGTTGCGGTGCCGTCGTGATCAGGTTCGCGCGACGGACCGGGTGTATCAAAGCTTCGCGCCCCTTATGCGCTTGTCAGGATCGGCGGGGATCCAGGAAGCGAGCGGGCTGGAACGTTGGTGGCGCGACCTGCAAACGGCGATCAGCCACATCGCCAACGTTCAAGATACGGCGTACCTGAGTTGGGGCCTTCATAACTTTGGTGGCGAGGTACCGCCCACGGCTCTCTATTGAAGCGCGTAGGATAAGCAGCATGGATCTGGGCATTGAAGGTAAGCGTGCGCTCGTGTGCGGCGGCAGTTCGGGGCTTGGCCGGGCGATAGCGCGTGCGCTGAGTCTCGAGGGTGTGGACGTCACGATTGTGGCGAGAGACGAGGTCAAGCTTGCAGAGTCGGCGCGCGCGATCCAAGCCGAATGCGGGCGAGAACTACAGACGTTGGCTGTGGATCTTGCAGAGCCGGCGCAGCGCGCACCCCTCCACACCATCTGTGCGGAGGTGGACATCCTGATAAACAATGCTGGCGGTCCGCCGGTGGGTGACTATCTCGCGTTCACGCGAGAACAGTGGCTTGCTGCGCTCGAGACCAACATGCTGTCGGCGATCGAACTGATAAACGCTGCAGTTCCCGGTATGCGCAAGCGCGGTTTCGGGCGCATTGTGAATGTTACAAGCCATGCGGTGAAGGCGCCGATCGCACCGTTGAGTCTGTCGAATGGCGCGCGTGCCGGTCTTACAGGGTATGTGAGTGGGGTCGCAAAGGACATTGCGCAAGACAACGTCACAATCAACAACCTGTTGCCGGGGCAGTTTGAAACAGACCGCCTGAAGTCCAATCACGAGTACTTTGCCAACGCCAGAGGTGTAACGTTCGATGAGATTCAGGTGGTTGCCAAGCGCGAAATTCCCGCCGGTCGATTTGGCGATCCTTCCGAGTTCGGTGCGTACGCGGCTTTTCTCTGCAGCGCGCACTGCGGGTTCGTAACCGGCCAGAATCTGATGATAGACGGCGCTCAGTATCCGGGATTGGTTTAGCCTTGATGAGACAAAAATCTACGCGCCCAGAGCGCCTTTGGCTCGCTTTATCCAGCGCATTTCGCGACCGTGCTCGCCTTTCGTTCGGGTCACATACTGTTGAGTATGTTCCCCTCGCGAAACGCTGTGCGCGCTCCCGAAACACACTGTCTAAAGCGCCTGAGTCGCGCACATTTTTGTCACATCAAGGTTAGTCATGGAGATTGTGCATGGCGATTGCATCTGACTACGGTCTGGGTCCACAAACGTTTCCACGCGGATGGTTCATCATAGGGGCGAGCGATACGCTAGCAGACAAGCCGAAGGGGTTACGCTACTTCGGTCGAGACTTCGTGCTTTATCGCGGTTCGAGTGGGAAGCCGGTTGTGCTGGACGCCTATTGCAAACACATGGGCACGCACATTGCGTTGGCAGACAGTGCAGTGATCGCCCAGACGGGACGGCAGATTGAGGGCGATTCGATTCGCTGCCCGTATCACGGCTGGCGATACGCATCGGACGGAACGGTAGACGATATTCCGTATCACGATGGCCCCTGTCCCAAGTCGGCATCGCTTCGCTCCTACCCGGTGCGGGACGTAATGGGTTGCCTAATGATGTGGTTTGATCCCGATGGCGCGGAACCCGAATACCTACCTCCGCAGCTCGACGAATGGGACGATCCCCAGTGGATGCGCTGGCAACTGCAGGACCTGGGCGAAATCGCCATTCACGGCATCGAGGTGCTCGACAACATGGCAGACGCGCGGCATCTGCTGCCGACGCACGGTGCGGATTGCCAGTACTTCGAAAACGAATTCCGTGATCACATTGTTATCCAACGCCAGGGGGGCACGATTGAGCTGTATGGTTCGGAGTTTCACACCATCACCTGGTACACCGGACCCGGCGTACTTTTTTCGCGCCAGGAATTTGGGGATACGCTCATTTTCGAGCTGATTGGTAACGTTCCCGTGGAGGATGGCGTCTCGAAGGTGTGGCACGGCACGTTGGTGCAAGCGCAGAACAATCCGCCCACAGACGCCGATCGGGAATATTGGTCCCAGACGGACGCCGGGGCCCTACAGGCGTTCTCCGCGGACTTCGACGTCTGGCGAACGAAGAAGCCGGCCATCCGCATAATCCAGATGCCAACCGATGGGCCGTTTGACAAAGTGCGTCGTTGGTACAGCCAGTTCTTCGCCGAAGCAAGCTCCGTCCCGGCAATTCGAGCGTCGCTGAATGGGGCCATTGCCGACACCGGATTGCCGGCGCCATCTGCGGAGCGTCGCGCCGTCGAGGCGCGGGCCGGTGTGCTGCAACTCGGGTAACGTGGTGCTATCGCGACGAAAGCACCTTGCGTGCTGCTGACGCCAGTACACGATCATAGGTGGCGAGTGGCGCGTTGAGTAAAACGGCCAATTGCAAATACGCAGCGTCGTAGGCTGATGTGTTTTCGTTAAGAGCGAGCTCGAATTGCCCTTGGTTGTCGATCCTTTGACGGGCTAGTCTAAGCTTTCTGTAACCATCCAGGCCGCGTCGCGCCACGGCGCGCGTTTGCTTCAGATTTCGTCACTGCGACGCTTATGATCTCATGATCGATCAGGTTCGGAGCGTGGAGCGATTTGCCGGAAAGCAGTGTCAGCGCTTCGCTCGCAGAGGGCTCATTGAAGAGAATCGCCCCCAGTACGCTGCAGTCCACGACAACGGGTGGCAGCCCAGTATAGATTCTCACAGGCTCCGCAACGAACAGCTCGCGACTCATCGAGCATCGCGCTCGCGGCGAACGATATCGACTGCAAGTGGTACGCCTTTGCGCCGGGACGTTTTGAGTTCCGCCGCGATTGCGTCAATTGACAACCACCCAGATGGCTCGGCTTCGTGATCGTTGCGCATGGATTCACGGCCATCCTCTTCGGTATAGCGGCAGACGAGGTTCAGCAACTCGCCCTGGAGTGAGCGGTGATCATCTGCGGCCCGCTGTCGCAGTTTGGCGACAACCTGTTCGGGAACGTTTTTGATCGATAGGTCAGGCACGTGGGAGCTCCAAAATGGAGCTATTATTGAACCGGTCAAGAATTTGATTCCAGCGCCGCCGTGCCGGCTTACGCAGCCGCCCGCAGTCCTTGAACGGCAACGGGCAAGCCGTTGTAGCGATGCCAACCGGGCATCGCAACGAGCTTCAGGGCCGATTCGTCTACGGCAAGACCCAGATCCGGGAACCTGGCGAAGAGATTCGTGATTGCAAGGCGTGCTTCCGCTCTTGCAAGGTGCGCACCGAGGCAGAAGTGAATGCCGTGCCCGAATCCGAGGTGACGATTGGGCGAGCGGGCAATGTCGAATACACCTGGTCTGTCGAATGCGCGGGGATCGTGGTTTGCGGCGCCGAAGAGCGGGACGATCGGTTTGCCTTTTGGAATCGTTACGCCGTGCAGCGTAATTTCCTCGGCTGCGTAGTTCGGCTTCGTCATGTGCACCGGGCCCCGGTGACGCAGAATTTCTTCGACAGCCGAGTCGATCAGGGTTGGATCGCTTTTCAGTTTCTCGAGCTGGTCGGGATGTTGCAACAGCGTGAGCACACCGTTGGTTATCAGATGGACGGTGGTCTCGAAACCGGCAACCGTGAGGAGAAACACCATCGCGATTAGCTCGTCTTCCGTGAGCTTGTCGCCGTCTTCTTCTGCCTGAATGAGCCCGGTGAGGATGTCGTCGCCCGGATCGTTCTGCTTGGCGCGGACGAGATCGCGAACGAAAGAAACCGCTCCCGGCAGGTCCATGAATAGCGTTCGCAGCAGGCGCAGCCCGCCGAATCCACGGGTTACAGTGCTGAGCATCGACTGGAACTTGGGCATTGCGGTCATTGGAACGCCCAGCATGTCGGCGATCATCCGGGTCGGGAGCTGCAACGCGTACTGCGATTGAAGATCGAAGGTTGGTGCGTTACTGAGACCATCCAGCAACTCCTGAGCGTAGGCGTCGATCCGTGCTTCGATCTTATCAATTTCCTGCGGGCGAAAACCTTTTCTCACCAGCTCGCGCAGGCGACGGTGCTGCGGATCGTCCTCTTGAATCATACTTTGCGCGATTGGCTTCACTGATCGTGGCATTGGAAACGGAAACGGGCTACCGCCAGTGGCGTTGCTGCGGTTTCGTCTGATGCGCGGATCTTTCAGTACGGCCTCGCAGTCTTCGTAGCGCGATACCGCGTAGAGCCTCATAACGCTGATCTTCACCTGTTGCACCGGGTTTTCCTCCCGAATGCGGTCGTACAGCGCGTACTTGTTGTTGGTGAAATCCCGAGAGCTCAGATCAATGGGCCGCGACAGATCGACCATCAGACAGCTCCTTGCGAATTGCCGAGGGGCGTTAACCCCAAATGGGTAGATTAACCATTCCGGTCATTATGGCAAAATGCGGCTTGATCGAGTCGATGTTGAAAGTCCGATTGGTGATAGAGAAAGGAAAGATGAGCGCAAAATCCGAAGAAGACGAGTTTCGAGCGTACTGTCGTCGATGGTTGGAGGAAAACCGTCCTCCGCCGACTGAGTTGCCTCTACCGCAGGCAGCCTACGAGGTTACGTATGACTCACACCGCAGCTATCTGTGCGACTGGCAGGCCAAGTGCTACGAGGCGCAACTGATTGCAACGGATGTGCCTGCGGAATATGGCGGTCATGGTCATAGTGGTTTTCAAGCCATTGCCAGCAACGAGGTGCTACGCGCGAAAGTCCCGTATTTCATCAATTGGATCGGTCTTGGGATGACCGCACCCACGTTGTTGATTCATGGCACGGAGGAGCAGAAGAAACGTTTCCTGAAACCTATTTTCTCCGCTGAGGAAATCTGGTGCCAGGGATTCAGTGAGCCAGGCGCCGGCTCCGACCTCGTGTCGCTGCAGACGTCAGCGGCTCGTGATGGGGACGACTGGGTGATCAATGGCAGCAAGGTCTGGACGAGCCTCGGCGCGCTTGCAAGCTGGATGCTGCTGCTGGCTCGGACGGACAAAGCGGACAAGTACAACGGCATCACCTATTTTCTGGCGCCTATGGATCAGCCGGGTGTGACGGTGCGTCCCATTCATAAGATGACCGGCGAAGCAGGATTCAACGAGGTGTTTCTGGAAGATGCGCGTGTGCCGGACCACCTTCGGGTTGACGAAGTAGGGGCCGGATGGAAGGTTGCCATGTCGACACTCACGAGCGAGCGCGGTGCTGCGCAGGGCGTCGGGGCCGTTGCAAGCAGTGAGTCGCCGATGAGTGCGGTAACGCAGGTGATTCAGCTTGCGAAGGACACCAGGCGCAACGGGCGACGCGTCTGGGACGACCCGGTGTGGCGGGATCGTATCGTTAAGATCTACGAGCGTACCGAGGCAATGATTCAGAATGGGCGTCGGTCCCGCGTGGAGGCGTTGAATGGCGGCGCGATGAGACTGCCATTGCAGGGAAAGCTGGTCGGCAGCGAGGTTCGCCAGGAGCTGGGTGAGGTTGCGCTGGGTATTCTGGGTATGCGCAGCAGTTTGTACGTGGGTGATGCGCATGCGGTCGCGGATGGTCGCTGGCCGCTCAGCTACATGAACTCCTACACCGGCACAATTTCCGGGGGCAGCAGCGAAATACAACGCAATATTCTGGGCGAGCGGGTGCTCGGCCTGCCGAAGACGAAGTAGTTTACCGCCATGACACAGAACGCAGATTTTGGTTTCGACGACGACGTGCGCATGCTGAAAGATTCAGCGCGACGGTTCTTTGATGAAAAAGAAACGCATGTCCAGCTGCGCCCGCACATTGCTGGTACGGAAGATCCCCACATCGGAGAAGCCCGTGCAGGTTGGTATTCCGCCGCAGACTGGCAGGAGGTCGTGGAGCTCGGATGGCCGATCCTTGCGGTACCGGAAGACGCAGGAGGCATTGGCATGGGCCTGGTGGCTGCGGTTGCGGTGCAGGAGGAAGTGGGACGGGCGGCGGCGCCGTCGCCGCTCAGCGGCACGCTGCAGGCTACCTTTGTGTTGCGCGAAGCCAATGCTACAGACGCGCTACAGCGGATTGCGTCGGGTGAGAGCGTTGCGCTCGCGATCCACGGCGAGGATGGCTCGCTGGAGCCGGACTCCACCGATGTCGCCGTCTCGGACGGTTGCTTGACAGGCACCAGCTGGTACGTGCAGGACGCACAGAAGGCCGATGGATTTGTGGTTGCCGCAGCGGCAGAGGAGGGCGTTGGTCTGTACTACGTACCGCGGGATGCTGTGGAGGTGGTGCCAGACCGTATTGTCGACCTGACCCGGGACCAGGCGCGCGTTGTATTCAACAACGTTGACGCATCGGAAATTGCCCCGCCGGGGGATGGTGGTGCCGTGCTCGAACGGTCTCTACCTGCCATCTTCACGCTGCTTGCCGCCGACATGGTGGGTGCAGCGGAATGGCAGCTGCAGGCAACTGCGGAATACGCCAAGGTGAGGACGCAGTTCGATCGGCCGATCGGCTTCTTTCAAGCAGTGAAACACCCTATCGTCAACATGATGATTGCAGTGGATGAAGCGAGGTCGCTGGTCTACAACGCGGCCAGCGCGTGGGACAGCGACCGTGACGACGCGTTGCGAACCGCGCTGCTCGCTCAATCCAGCGCATCGGATTGCGCTTCGTTCTGCTCGAATCGCTCCACGCAACTGCACGGTGGTATCGGCTTCACGTGGGAGTCGGATGTGCAGATCTATCACAAGCGCCAGATGCACAGTCAGTTTCTGTACGGCGATGGTACCTGGCACCGCGCAAAGATAGCCGACTTGCTCTAACAGTTAGCTTCCAATAACGAATTGGGGGAGTTCTGGTGGCGCAACACGTACCGATTCTGACGAAAGCCGCCTACGGTTTCGGTTCTGTCGCCTACGGCGTAAAGAACAACGGCTTCGACTACTTTTTTCTCCTTTTCTACAGCCAGGTGCTTGGTGTGGATGCCGGGCTGGTCGGCCTCGCCCTTACGCTTGCGCTTGTTGTGGATGCGTTTTCCGACCCGCTCATTGGCTATCTTTCGGACAATACCCACACGCGGTGGGGCCGGAGACATCCGTTCATGTATGTGGCGGCACTGCCGGTATCCATCTCCTATTTCTATATCTGGAATCCGCCGACGTCGCTGGAGGGAAACGAACTCTTCTTGTACATCGTTGTGCTGGCCGTTTTTGTGCGCACATTGATCACAATGTACGAAGTACCCAGTTCTGCGTTGGTCGCAGAAATGACCGAAGACTACGACGACCGGACGAGCATGTTGAGCTACCGGTACTTTTTCGGTTGGTCGGGCGGAACGCTCATGGCCACGTTTGCGCTGGCATTTCTGTTGGTGCCTACGCCGGAGATCCCGAACGGCATGTTCAACGTGAAGGGATTCAACGACATGGGGTTGGTAGCGTCGTGTGTGATTCTGCTGGCGATCCTTACGTCGGCCCTTGGGACCCATGGCTTTATTCCCAATCTGAAGGAACCGCCGCCGAAGGCGAGGATAACGTTGAAGCGGATCTACGGTGACCTGTTGGAAACGCTGTCCACGCGATCGTTTCTCGCACTTTTTCTGGCTGCGCTTTTCGGGGCAATTGCAACCGGCGTAGGGGCGGGTTTGAACTACTATCTGAACTCCTTCTTCTGGGGGTTCACGAATCAGCAGATCAGTATGTTGTCGCTTTCGGTGGTGCTCTCAGCGGTTTTGGGCTTTGTCTTCGCGCCGATGATTTCTCGCCGATTCGGCAAGAAAACGGGTGCAATTCTGGTGGGGGTGATTGCGTTCACGATTGCGCCTTCTACCGTTTTCCTGCGGTTGCTGGGCGTAATGCCAGAGAACGGAGACCCGCTGCTGTTTCCTATCGTGTTGTTCATTACGATATTTGACGTGGGCCTGATCATTTCCTTTCAAACGCTGATGTCTTCGATGATTGCCGATCTTGTCGAGGACTCCGAGCGTCAGACAAGCAGGCGATCAGAAGGGGTTTTCTTTGCCGCGGTGACGTTTACGCGGAAACTGGTTCAGGGCATTGGGGTGGTGTCGGCAACCATCATCCTATCCATTGCGCAGTTCCCGAAAGGGGTTATGCCGGGAAACGTTCCGGAAGACGCGCTGTTCACGCTGGGCGCATTGTATGCGCCCACGGTTTTCGTATTGTGGATGGTCATGATCTGGTGCATGTCTATGTACGGTATTGATCGCAAACAGCACGAAGACAATTTGCGAGCGTTGGGACGGATCAACCAGGCGAGCTAGATATTCTTTGGCGTTTCATCGTCGCGTGTTATGCCGCGTTTAATACCTTTTTAATACAAAGGAGCGAGAATGGCCTTCTACACCGAGGCGCAGCGCAAGCTGCAGGACGAGTTTGAATCTCGGCGGTTGGCCGACGCGGTCGCGCGCGCCGCCGTTGCGGACGAACTGAACGACATGCACGCGGCGTTCATCAGCAGCAGAGACTTCTTCTTTCTCTCCACAGTGAATGCCGACGGCGAACCCACCGTGTCATACAAAGGCGGAGGCGTGGGTACGGTGACGGTAGTCGACCGGCACACCCTCTGTTTTCCCGCGTACGATGGCAACGGCATGTTCTTGTCGCTTGGAAACATTGAAGCCACTCAGAAGATCGGCCTGTTGTTCATCGATTTCGAAACGCCGAATCGTGTTCGCGTGCAGGCCACGGCGCGCGTAGAGCGCGATGATCCGCTTCTAGGTAACTACCCGGGAGCGCTGGCTGTGGTTCGCGCACATGTGGACAAGGTGTTCGTGAATTGCGCCCGGTATATACACAAACACACGCGACTCGAATCGTCACCGTACATACCGGACGAGGACGGCGATCAGCCGTATCCGGTATGGAAACGTATCGACCACCTGCAGGACGATCTGCCTCCGCGTGACCAGGGTCGCGCCGAACAGGAAGGCGGTTTGGTTACAGACGAGGAGTACGGCGCCGCACTGATGCGTGGCGAATCCTGACTGATACGGCCGGCGCGTAAACCGGGACACGCGCCGGGCTGCGCGCCCGAGCTTCTCAGGACGGCGCGTCCCTAATCGGCTACGACACGGACTCCGTTTCGGTAATCCGAAAGTTCAGATCGAACCGTTTCAGCGGCAGGCTGCGAACGCGCACGCCGGTTGCGTCGAATATCGCGTTGGCGAGTGCCGGCGCGATGCCGGGCGTGCCCGGTTCCCCGGCGCCGCCCAGATCGGCGCCGCTGTTGATGATGTGCGTCTCGATGACCGGTGCTTCGGCGATCCGTACGGCCTCGTAGTCGTGAAAGTTGCTTTGTTCGACGGCGCCATTCTTGATTGTGATCTCGCCGTACAGTGCAGCGGTGAGGCCGTAGATGATGCCGGATTCGAGTTGGGCTGCCATGCCATCGGGTGAGATCGCGAACCCGGCGTCGATCGCGGCAACCACGCGATCGACGGAGGTTTGGCCATCAACCACCGTCACCTCGACCACTTGAGCGACGATGGAGCCAAATGACTCCTGCAGCGAGATGCCCCGGCCGCGACCCTCAGGCAGTGGCGTAGTCCAACCGGCTTCGTCGGCTGCTTTTTGCAGCACGGCCAGGTGGCGGGGCCTGTCCTTCAGTAGCCCGGCACGAAACTCGAAGGGGTCCTTGCCCGCGGCGAGCGCAACTTCGTCGATAAACGACTCGGTGAAAAAGCCGTGCTGCGAGTGGTCGACGCTGCGCCACGCGCCGAAGGGTACGTGGGTCGGACTCTTCACATGCCCAATGTCGCGGGCGCTCACCGAATAAGGAATGAGCGGCGCTTCGACAGGCTCGTGCTTGTCGACGTACGTGTTCTCCCACGCGAGGAGGTTGCCGCCATCGTCCAGGGCGGCTTTGAACCGGCTGAGGACGGCCGGCCGGTAGAAGTCCTGGCGCACGTCTTCTTCTCTGGACCAGACCAGTTGAACGGGACGCTGTACTGTTTTAGCGATCATGGCCGCCTGCACGGCGGCGTCCGCAACAGCCTTGCGTCCGAATCCGCCGCCCATGAAGTGGTTGTGCACGGTTACATTTTCCGCATCGATCCCGAGCGCGTCCGCCACGGTGTGCCGGAATCCGAGCGGATTCTGACAGCCAACCCAGAGTTCCGCGCTGTTTTCGGTAACTTCCGCGGTCGCGTTCAAGGGTTCCATGCAGGTGTGGGCAAGGTACGGCACACGGTACTCGGCTTCGAGCACGGTGGCGTTTGCAGCAAAGGCTGCGTTGGTATTGCCTTCTACCACGTCCGTTTCGCGGTCAGTCGCCGCTGTTATATCTCGATCGAATTGCTCGAAGATAGCGTCACTGGATACCCGAGCGTTGTCGCCCCCGTCCCAGGCTACCTTGAGGGCCTGCAGCGCTTGCTTCGCGGACCAGTAGCTTTCCGCTACCACGGCGACAGCTTCGCCGCTCGAGAAATTGCCGACCATGCCTTGCTCCGCCATTGCGGGGAGTTGGACTACGTCTATGACGCCCTGCGTGGAGCGCGCCCGAACATCATCGACGCTTGCGATGCGTCCTCCGAATACGGGTGCGCGCTTGACCGTTGCGTAGACCATGTTGGGTCGCTGAACGTCCATCGCAAACATCGCGGAACCGTCGACCTTGGCTGGAATGTCGTGCCGTTCGACATGGCGGCCCATGATCGTGAATGCCTCCGGACGTTTGAGCGCCGGAGTATACGAAGGCGTGAACTGGGCGGCGGCAGCCGCGAATTCAGCGTACGGGGCCTTGCGCTGAGTGGCCTGGTGGTACAGATGACTCTTGTTCGTTGTGATCTGATCGGGAGCCACGTTCCACGCGTTGGCTGCTGCTTTCACCAACATTTCCCGCGTGGCGGCGCCAGCTACCCGCATGCCGTACTGCCCGGTTACGCGTACGCTCATGCTGCCGCCGGTAACCTGCATGTGCAGGGCGTCGGCAATTTTCATCATCATGCCGTCGATCGAGGGCGCAACGGCGTCGGGAAAGTCGATGCCTTTGAACAGGTACCCGCGTCCGGCCGAATACATTGCGTACTCTTTCCTGGCCGGCGCCTCTTCGAACCGCACCAGGGACCAGTCGGCGTCCAGTTCGTCTGCAAGCATCTGCGCCAGCGCGGTTTGTGCCCCCTGACCCATCTCTGAGTGCGGGACCATCGCGGTAATCGTGTTGTCGTCGGATATTTTGACGTACACGTGTACGAGGGTTTCGTCGTCGTCCGCCACGGCGCCCGCCATGCCCTTGGCGACGTTACCCGGGCGAAGCGCGACACCTACGACGAGACCGCCGCCGGCAATCACACCTGCCCCTAGAAAGGCGCGCTTGGTCCACTTACCCATGGCGCACCTCCTGCGGGTGTGACTGTGTGGCTTTCGTTGCGTCGTAATACAGTGCGGTGCCAGTCGACCGGGCCGCGGTCTTGATTGCGGCGCGGATGCGACCGTACATGCCGCATCGGCAGATGTTGCCCTGCATGGCGCGGTCGATGTCTTCGTCCGACGGGTTTGGATTGTCAGCAAGCAAGGCCGCCGCCGACATCAACTGACCGGATTGGCAGTAACCGCACTGGGGCACCTGGTGCTCGATCCACGCAGCCTGCAGCGGGTGGAGCGTGTCTTTGCCCGGTGCCAGTCCTTCGATCGTGGTGATTGCCTTGCCTGCGACGGCAGACACCGGTGTTACGCACGATCGCATTGCAGTGCCGTCAATCTGGATCGTGCAGGCGCCGCACTGCGCCATACCACAGCCGAACTTGGTCCCGGTTAAACCCAGTTTTTCGCGCAGAACCCACAGCAGCGGCATTGCCGGGTCGGCGTCAACCGTCTGCGACGTGCCGTTCACGGTAAATGTAATCATGGTGTCGTTGGACTCGGAGGGGGCTACAAATTCACGTTTTGCAGGCGGTTTGTCAACATGTGGGGTCAGAGTAAAGGGACAGATCAATGGACCGAGCTAGGGCTCGGTCCATTGATCTGTCCCTTTACTCTGACCCCGGACGTTCCAGCACGGTTGGGTCGGAGAATCCGAGCGAGCCGTGCATCTCGATTCCCGCGAGGCGTCGGATTTCCGGTGACAACTCCGCTATGCGACTGCGCGGCAGATCAAGGGACTGGTTTTCCTCCTGACGCACCCAGCTGAGCGAGTAGGTGAGAATCACGCCGTAGCGCCAGTCGTCGGCCGTGTTGTTGCCCGCGCCATGCAGCAGTCCGCCCATCCAATACAGCACCGAGCCGGCCGGCATTTCTGCGCGAACGATTTCGTTTGGCTCGGCTTTGCGTTTGGCCGGCCAGCGGTGACTGCCGGGTACGAGCAGGGTGGCACCGTTGTCGGCGCGGAAGTCTGAGATTGCCCACATACTGGCCACGATGATGTTGGGCCGGGGTAGCGGAAAAAACGCGAACGGATCTTCCTCACGATGCAGAACCTGCTCGCGCGCACCGGGGCCTACCTCGAGTGCGGCGGTTACATGAAGCTGCCAGCCATGTTCGCTGTTTGGTTGCAGCACCCTTTTGCAGACCTGCTGGCTCAACGAGTGCGCCACCAGATGGTCCGTGACGGCGGGCGACCGAGCGACCAGCGCGGTGACGCGCTTTGTGCGCCCAGGATAGAAGTCCTCGGGATCGTCCTGGTCTACCACCTTCGCAGTTGGCATGTGATCGGCCAACTCGGCGCGAATGGTTTCTCTCAGATTCGTATCAACGACCCCGGTCACCACCACGCAGCCGGCGTCCTCCAATGCGGCAATCACCTCGGTGGACGGTGTGTCGGCGGAATAGGTCGGAATCATCGATGCACCCAACGCTGGATCACAGGTCGGGTCAGTTTAGGTTCTGAGCGTTGCTCGTAAAAGCGTCCCTTACCGGCGCCGGGTAGTAGCGCGCCGAAAGTTGGTAGGATTGCGCGACGCATACTGGTGGGAGGTGTTTGATGGACTTGGGACTAAAGGGCGCGAAGGCGGTCATTTCGGGCGGCAGCCAGGGCATTGGTCTGGCAGTGGCCAAAGAATTGCTCTCAGAGGGCGCTGAAGTACAGATCGCGGCGCGCACGAAGGATACGCTCGACGCGGCGGTATCGGAATTGGGTGATCTGGGCGCAGCATCGGGCCACGTCTGTGACGTGGCGGATTACGATGCCACTGTCGCATGGATGCGCAGTGCGGCGGACGCGATGGGTGGTCTGGACATCGTCGTTCACAATGCAACCGCGAGTGGCCAGCCGGACGGCGGCCCGGATTCGTGGCGCCAGAACTTCGAAGTCGACGTTTTGGGCATGGTCGGAATGAGCGAGGGCGCGCTGCCGTTTCTGGAGCAGTCGCAGCGCGCAGCCATGGTGCAGATTGCCTCGATTACCGGTATTGAGCATCACGATGTACCGATCAGCCCGAGTTACGGTGCGATGAAGGCCGCATCAATCCGGCACATGGCCCAACGTGCATTGCAATGGGGCGGCAAAGGGATTCGCGCGAATACTGTTGCGCCGGGTCCAATCTACATAGAGGGCGGCGCCTGGAACAACATTAAAGACAACGCCGCGCCGTTGTATGAACGGGATCGCGACTGGCACCCGCTGAAACGTATGGGTACCGCGGAAGAAGTCGCTCGCGTGGTTGCGTTTCTGGCAAGCCCTGCCGCGAGTTGGGTCAACGGCACCACGGTGCGTGTCGATGGAGCGTTCTGTCGCGGTGTGGATTTCTAGTTGGATTCCTGACGTGCGCGATTCGGCTCCAGTAGTTCGGGCGCGTCGGTTCTTGTAATCCGTCCGGCAAAGCCCTTGAAGTGCGGCACACCCTGCTCGCGGTCGAGGTGTGCGTCGTCGTCGGCGCACATCATTGCGTCGCTCGACAGGAACGCGCCGCTCAACGGTTCTGTGCCGCGTAGCTCGGGATACCACCAGCCATGGGGGACGCGAATGTGTCCCGGTTTCATCGTGTCCTGTACCGACACCTGTGCCACGACGCTTCCCTGCGGTGTCTCCAACCGGGCCCAATCGTCGTTGTTTATTCCCTCTCGGGCAGCGTCGTCAGGATGCAGAAACAGGAGGGGTAACGCCCAGCGGTCCCGTAGCACCTTGATGTTGCGTTGCCCGGTCTGGAAGAACGGGTCTTCGCGTACTCCGGTGAAAACCAGATACGGGTAGTCTTCGCTGGTTCCCGGGGCTTCGCGGTAGTAGGGCAGGGGGTCGAAACCCAGGTCGGCAAGAACGCTGGAGGCGAGTTCTACCTTGCCCGACGGCGTTGCGAACCCGCTCTTTCGGTATTTGCGGAACTCTGGCGCAGGCGCTTCCATGAAGACGTTGGTTTGAAAGTCGTCAAACGTACGGTTGGATCGCGAAAGCCGGTAGTCCAACATGTCTTCGATCGTTCCCCACGGAAAGTCTTCTGCAAAACCCATGCGGTGCGCCAGGTCGCGCCAGAACTGAAACGTGCTGGAGGCCTGTCCGGGCGGTTCTACCGCCTTCTGCGAGAGCGTTAAGCGGTTGGACCAGCTCCACGAGTCGGCCACGTGATTGCGTTCGCTGAATACATCGCCCGGCAGCACGTAATCCGCGAGCATCGCGGTGGGCGTCATGAAGATCTCGTGCGCGACGATCAGGTCCTGATTGAGCATGCCCGCGTGAATCTGGTGTTGGTTGGCATAGCTCAAGAGCGCATTGTTGCCGAGCACAAAGAACGCTTTTACCGGGTAGGGTTTCTCAGTGGCCATCGCGCGAAACACGCTGGTAGGGTTGGCCATGTGGCAACCCATTACCTGATCGACGTAGGGTAAGCCCCAGACCCGTTCCGCCGGTTCTTTGAGCATCTCCGCAACCCGATACGTGAACACCGGATACTCATCAAATCCCAGCTGTTTTGCTTTCTGTGTGTCGGGAAGTCTGTCGTGCAGGCCGATTTCCGATTCCGGAATATAGCTTGGGTTGAATCCGCCCAACGTTTCGCCGCCGACGACGTCCAAATTGCCCGTTACCGCGCGCAGAATTGAATGCAGTCGGATCGCCGAGGTCGAGGAAACCTGTTGGTCGGTGATCGGTGTCCAGGGTATCACCGCACTGTCTGCCTGCGCGTACATCCGGGCTGCCGCGGCAATCTGATCGCGTGGTACACCGGTGATCGCTTCCACGCGATCGAGCGGGTATTCATCGACGCGCGCTTTCAGATCGGCAAAACCCACACACCAGTCGCGCACGAACTGTTGGTCATACAGGTTTTCATCGAAAATAACCTTCAACCAACCGAGGCACATCGCCGCGTCGGTTCCGGCACGCAGGCGTAGATGCAGATCCGCCGTTTGCGCCTGATCGGACACGCGAGGATCGAGCACAATTAGGCGGGCGCCGCGATCGCGGGCGGCGTTGATTGCATTGTAGATCGGGGTCCACGAGTGCTTGCGCGGATTGTGGCCGAACAGCACGATGCAATCAGTGTGCGCGAAATCGGCCATAGGAAACCAACCGTAAGTGAGCTTGTTCACCGCCGCGGTGTTGCCTGCACAGAGCGCCACGCCGCTGATCCAGTTGGGCGAACCGAGAAGGTTCATGAAACGGCGGTCGAGCGAGTGCGTCGACTGCGTATTCCAGCCCGAGGTCGATACCGCGAGCGCTTCGGGCCCGTAGCACTGCACCACGTCCTGTAGCCGTTCGGCAATTTCGTCCATCGCCTGTTCGTAGTCGATTTCCTGCCATGTGTCCTGACCGCGCCTACCGACGCGCTTTAACGGTGTGCGCAACCGATCCGTGTGATTGTGGATATCGGGTGCGGCGACACCCTTGTAGCAGATGTTGCGGGCAAGCATGGGATTGTCATGAGCAATCACGCGATCGAGGCGCCCGTTCTTGGTTACGGAACGGAGCTGGCAGCCGATGTCGCAGATGGTGCACACGGAGTACTTCGTGTCGCTCATGGAAGGATGCCTTTTCTGGGTGAGGCGATGCGCCGAATCCGTTCAGAGGAGGAGCCCAGGTTCTCCTGCCAGCGCGCCTTTTTCGGGCTGGCGGAAGAACCCGGGCGCTGCAACGGTCTCAATGCGCCTGGCTGCGTGACGTTTCTCGAGGTTAGCGTGCCGTGCGATAGCTTACGTTTACGCCGTACGTCCGCGGATGTCCGGTGAAACGCAGGAGTGCGTCGTTAACGTGGGACGCATTGTCCCAGTAATGCTTATCGCCTACGTTGCGACCAAAGGCTTGGACACGCCACTTGCCAAACTCCACCCCCGCGCGCAGGTCCAGCAGCGTCCGCGAATTGATGACCAGGTCTGTATCACCCCTCGGAACTTCGAATGCAAATGCGTCGGCGGTACAGGACACGCCGGCTTCCTTGCACTCGTCGAAGAAAAATCCTTTCGTATCGTCCTGATAATTCAGATTTGCGCCCACGAAAACCGTCATTCCGTTGGCAAGTTGCCAGGCGTATTCAACGTCCAGATTGGCTAGCAACTCCGGTGAGTTAGGAAAGGGTTGGCCAGAGAAATCTTTCGTGTCCGGATTATTCGGGCCGAAGAACGGATCGAAGTTTCTAAACGTGCCTGTGATTTCGCTGTCTACATAGGTTATCGCCGGCGCGATTCGTAGCCCATTCACTGGATACCATTCGATCGACAACTCGGCGCCCTTGACGTTACTCTCCGGCACATTGACCAGCGCGGGCAACGAACCAAAGACGAAGTCTGGTACGGCGCCGAGTATCTGCTTGTCTGTATAGTCGTAGTAGTAGACCGCGGCATTGAATTGCATGCGGCCCTCCATCAGAGTGAGCTTCGATCCGATCTCATACGCCAGCAGGTCCTCCTGCACCACGGGCAGCAACTGTAGCGACGCCGCCGCGGCAACGGTGGGAAAACTGCCGGACTTGTATCCCTGTGTAACGGTTACCCAGTACAAGGAGTTTTCATTCGCCTCCCAATTGAGGCCAACCTTCCACGAGAAGTTGTCTTCGTTAAGCTCGTCCGTGTAGCCCCCAGGCTGTGGGTGGAACGTAGGCGCAGTGCTGCTGGTTGCGCAGGAACCAGGCCCGAGTAAGGCTCCACCGATGATGGGGTGACCGCCCACCAACTGCAGCACGGTTTGTATCTCATCGGAAATGTTCGCCCAGGTCCCGTCCCCCGCGTCGTCGGCGCAACCTCGGTAATCGCGCTGTTGGTCTGTATAGCGTAAGCCCAGAGTTAGAAACACGTCGTCGCGTAACGGGAACTCGACGCTGCCAAACACCGCCCAGGTGTCGGTCTCCTGTTCGCTGTAGATGTCGATGGGACCCAGCGGCGTCGCGGTAATGACCTGTGTCGGAATTGCGGAGGAGATGCCATAGGTGTGGAGGAAACTGTCGAAGCTTTCCGTGTGCTCGAAGTTGACGCCCGCTACCCAAGTGCCGGATTCGCCAATTCCGCCGGAAAGGCGCAGCTCCTGATAAAACACCTCAATGTCGCCGCGTTGCAGATTCTCGTAGTCCTGGTAGATCATGCCGTCGGCTTCGAGCCCCTGAAATCGATCGAATTCACTCGCACTGGTAATCGAGCTCAACAGCAGGTTGTCGTTGAGGTCCCAATCCGCGCGAAGAGAAACCGACCAGTAATCGTTGTCTCTGGCCGCCGGTACACAATCATCCAGAATGCGGTTGTTTAGGTTTTCCGGATTTCCTTCGATGTCGGTCGCTCCAGTCACAAGCGCCGGCGATCCACCGGTGGCATTGACGCAGGGTCCCCAGTCGGCGGCACGATTGTTTTTCGGCGCGTTTGGATAGTTCGCGACCAGCGGGTTGAGTGTGTTAATAGGATTCAATGTCGCGGTGCCGAACTTCTGCGGCCGTAGAGAGTCGCTCTCGTCTTTCCAGGCATTTACCGTTAGCAATGCGTTGAAACGATCGTTGGGCGCCCACTGCAGGGACACACGACCGTTGAGAAAATCCTTATCGCCGGCCTTCGTGTCGATGTCGTAAGCGCGGCCGTTGGCGACCCAGATTGGATCCGGACCAAGACCCTGGCCGTCTGTGTACGACTTCTGGTGCCCATCGGAGGTAATGGAACGGACCGCGACGCGGTAGCTCAGCGTTTCGCTTATCGGACCGCTGACGAAACCGGCGATATCGAATTCGTTGAAGCGGCCGTACTGCGCATCTACGCCGCTCTCGAAGGTATCGGTCGGTTTGTTTGCGATAAAGTTGATCGCGCCACCGGTTGAATTCTGTCCGAACAGCGTCCCTTGCGGTCCTTTTAGGGCCTCAAATCGCTGCAGGTCGAGGATGGCGCCATCCGTCATTGCAGCGAAAGGAATTGGCACCTGATCAAGGCTGACACTCACAGTGTTGGATGAGGCGAGCGCGGTGTCCTGGAACCCGATGCCACGCAGCGTATAAACGTAGCTTCCATAGTAGTTACTGTTGGTGTTGAAGCCACTAACAACCTTGCCGAGGTCCATCGTGGTAGCTACGCCCAAATCAGCGAGTTTTTCCCCCGTGGCTACGTCGATGGACATGCCGACATCGTTGATGCTCTGTTCGCGCTTCTGCGCCGTTACCACTACTTCTTCGATCACGCTCGTTTCTGACGGTTGGGCGAAGGCCGTACCACCGTTCAGCCCAATGAACACCAGCGCGCCCAGGAACGAACGCATGGATCTTTTCTTCTTTAAATGCACCCTAAAACGTACCTTGGCTTTGGCCGTCTCTGCGGCGCGGATCTCGCAGGCGTTTGCTCCCCTCATCGAAATTCTCCTTCCTAAATTTCGTTTGCGGCGTTCGGGTCGAAACCACAGTGTGATTCTTTTACCCGCGAACGTGGTCTTCCGTCAACGGGTGGACTCGTATACAGGAGTGTGATGATCTTGTGTTCACTCAGATTGCACCACAAATTAGATCTGCGCTGATTCGATAATTCCCACATGCAACGTCCCGACGATAACCTGTTGTCACCCGCCGCTATAGCGGATCCACAGCGATTTTTCAGACGGCTGCGGGATTACGACCCCGTCTTCTGGAGTGAGCGCCACAACGTCTGGATTGTAACTTCACATGCGGATGTGCAGAGGCTCTTTCAGGATCAGGATCTGTCTTCGGGCCGAATGATCAGTGGTTTTCGTAAACGGGTGCAAAAACAGCATGGATCACTGGTAAAGCGCGCGATGGGGTTGCTGGATGGCTGGATGCTACTCAACGATCCACCCGTTCATGGCCGTTTGAGGCGTCCGGTCCGCAAAGCATTTGCACCGGCGGTAGTAGCGCAATTGGCACCTAGGATCGCGTACCACACCAAAGAATTGATGGACAGTCTGGACGACACCTGTGATCTGGTTTCGGACTTCTGTCGTCCGCTCACATCGCTGGTAATTTGCGAACTATTGGGCGTGGACCCTCGCGAAAAAGACTTTCTCAGCGAATGGTCTCGTGCGTTTGGGAAACTGATTTACGGCACATCCAGTCGCGACACCGACTATGTAAAGACGGCTGCAGCGATGGGAGATCAGTTCTACCAACATTTTGCCGAACATCTGACAAGTCGCCGTAGCGAACCTCGTGACGATTTGTTGAGCCACCTGTTACGGGCTTCGGCCAGCGAGTCTTGGACTGAGAATGAGCTGATTGGCGCGTGCTCCATGCTGCTGTTTGCAGGACACGATACGACGTCGGCGCTTATTGCCTCGAGTGTTCTCGCGCTCCTGCAAAACCCGGAGCAGACGTCGATCATGCTGGATGAGCCGGATAGGGTCGGCAGCGCAGTGGAGGAGCTGCTGCGTTTCGACGGCCCGTCGAAAACCAACATCAGGGTTGCACAAGCGCCATTTGAGTTGGGCGGACATGCGATCGATGCGAACCAGCACATCTGGCTTGGCGTGATGGCCGCAAACCACGACCCCGAAGTATTTTCAGAACCGCAAACGCTGGATCTGGGCCGGCGTCCCAATCCGCATCTGGCCTTTGGTGCGGGGATCCACTTTTGTCTGGGTCCTTCGCTGGCTCGTCTCGAGGCGTCCATTGCGTTACCCGCGCTTTTTGACCGCTTTCCCGCAATGCGTCTGGCGGATTCACAGGAACTGCGCTACAGCCCGACCGTTGTTGACCGATCATTGGTGAGTTTGCCGCTCCAGCTCGGACTTTGAAGCGGCTTTGAGGAATCCGGCTTTCAGCCTAGGTGACTAGCCCGCCGCTTGCGCCGCCTCTGGCTGTAACGGCGCCGCGTCAATGTCCTTCAACGCTGGGAGCACGTCGCGTGCGAACATCTCCAGACTGCGCTCGGCGCGTTCGATGGGCATGTTGCCGTATTTGAAGGAGAACATGATCTCGGAAGCACCGAAGGTTTCGGCCAGGTAACGAGTCTGCGCAATCACCTGATCGGGGTTGCCGAGCGGATGATCGCGCACGAAGTTCTGGCGGAAGGCTTCCGGATCGGCGCGCACGGTTGCGGCGTTGCGCGCGTAGGTCTCGTAACCCTTCACGTTGTCGAGGTGCGTGCCCGCAAGCTCGTAGTGCCGCAGAGCGGTATCCGAGTAGTCGACCACCCAACCGAGCGCTTCTTCGACTTCGGCCGGATCCTCGGAGCAGTATGTCCACAGCGCCAGCTTGTTGTGCACTGGCGCAAATCCCGCCTCATAGCGCAGGTTGGCATAGTTACGGGCTCCCTTGAGGGCGAGCTCCACCGAGCTGGTGGGCACCGCGAGCGGGCTGATGTTGTGTTTTGCGATCACCTGGGTGGTCTCGGAAGTACCGCCGGCGCAGAACAGCTGCGACGAAAGGTCGCGTTCCGGCTGCGGGCGCAGGTGAAGATCGTCCAACTGCCAGAACTCACCCTTAAACGAACACTTACCGGTTGCGAGAAGCGCTCTGAGAATCTCTATCCCCTCGTCGAAGCGCCCGCGCGCCTCGGCCTGGTCGATGTTCATACCGTCGTATTCTCGGCGGCCAAGCCCCCGGCCAACGCCACACATGATCTGACGGTCCGGCCCGAGCAGCATGTCGAGCATGGCCACGTCTTCGGCCACGCGCACTGGATTGTGCCAAGGCAAAACCACCACCATGCTTCCCAGATCGACGTTGTTCGTTACCCCTGACAGGTACGTCAGTAGTTGCAGCGGGTTGGTTACCATGGTGTAGGGCGTGAAGTGGTGCTCGACCGTCCACACGCTGTCGAAACCGAGGTCGTCCGCCATCAGCGCGAGACCTACTTCTTCCCGAAGAATCTCCGCGTCAGATTTGCTTGGGTGCACGGCAACGTCCTCACCGCGCTCTTCGGCTTCGTATCGATCCCAGTCACCGGCGTTTTGGCAGAAGATGCTCAATCCGATCCGCATGTCTTTCTCCTGGCAGAAGATGCGTTGAGTATCCGCCAACAGCCAACACCCTTTCAACCAATCCGCCGTTGGATAGGTGCTCAGCGACGATTGCCGAAGCAATCCCGCCTTGGCATCATCAATGCGTGTGTCAACTTTGAAGGATCCATGATGCAACGCCCGTTCTTTCTCGCCGTCGCTTCGCTTGGGGTTTTGCTTCTTGGTACCCATACGCTGCAGGCGCAACCCATCATCGACTGCGTACCAAAGGGATCGGCGCGACCGATCTGCGGATTTTCGAATCCCGAGGACATCGTTGCACTACCGGGTGGCCAGGCGATTCTTATCGGGGAGTACGGGGCCTCGGCGGATGCCACTGGCGGACTGTTGGTGTTGGAACTTGAGAGTGAGAAGCAACACAGGGTGTTTCGCGGTGGGCAAAGCGAAGGATCAGCCGAGCCGGGCTGGGGCGACCCAACCTGCACCACACCACCTGGCGAGGCGTTCAACAGCCACGGGATTGATCTCGTCCGCCGTGACGATCAGCGTCTACAGCTGCTGGTGATCCAACACGGCAGTCGCGAAGCTGTCGAGCTGTTCGAAGTGATAGGTGCGGGAACCGACTGGCGCGTGGAATGGCGCGGGTGTGTACCGGCACCCGCCAACGCGTCGCTCAACAGTGTTGCAGCGAGATCCAACGGTGACTTCTACACGACGAAGATGACTCCGCTCGAACCGCCCGTCGATATCACTCAAGGTATTCCGCGCCAAAACACGGGCCACGTATTCGCTTGGTCGCAGTCCGATGCACGTTATCGCAAGATCGGCGGGACGGATGGTGCGATGCCGAACGGTATCGTTGTGTCACCCGATGGCCGCTATATCTACATGAATGCGACCGCCGAGCACAGTGTACGAAAGGTGGACATCTCGACTGGTCGCGAACTCGGTCGCGCGTCGGTGGACTCACCCGACAATGCTCGCTGGGCCCCGGACGGGCGCATACTCATCGCGTCCCTCGCGAGGGACCTGACGGGCGAGGATATTGAAGCCTGCATGAGCATCGAGCGGGGAGCCTGCAGCATTCCGTTCAAGATTGTTGTGCTCGACCCCGATTCGATGACTATCGTCGAAACGCTGTACGCCACCGACGGTGCTCCCATGGGCGCCGGAACAGTTGGACTGCGTGTTGGCGACGAGCTTTTCATCGGCTCGTTCCACGGTGATCGGATCTTACGCGTGAACCTGAAAGGGCGGTAATCAGTTGACCCTATACCGGCGTCACGCCGCTACGGTTTCCACGGCCTGCTTCAGACCATTGCCCAGCAGGCTTTCGATGCGCGCTTTCAGTCGGAACGCCCGGTTGGTGAGTCGGTTCCTGCCCATAACCTCGTTCTGAAAAGACGGACGTGCATATACGCGCTGATACCAGTCGAACAGCGCGGGGTGATGACGTTGCACCGGATAGCCGCACTCGAGGAGCCGGAGAATCTTCATCGACCAAAACGCATCGGCGATGGACAGATCATCCGACATCAGAAATGTTCGACCGTCTGCCAGTTGAGCGTCCAATTCCTGAAACGCCGAATACAACGTTTGCAGGTGTTCGACGTACACAGACTCGGGAATGCTGCGGCTGCTGTAGCCCTCGTAGAACGTAACCAGACCTTCCGAGTCGTTGCCCTGGCTTGCAAGTTGTTCGAGGTGCTGCCGTTCTTTCTGATTCAGCATGGCAAGGCGACCCAGACCCCAGTGGAAGGTGACGTAGCGGATCGATCGATGCAGTTCTTTGGCAAGCGCGACGCGTTCCATCGTTGCTTGCCGCAGCGACGGTTCCTGGGGAATGAGGGGGGTGCCGGCGAAGGCCTGGTCGAGATACTCGATTATGTCCAGCGACTCCAGATAGAGCACACCGTCGTGGACCAGCGCGGGAACCACCATGTTGGGGTGAATCTGGGCGTAGGTCTGGGTCATGTGATCCTTCTTCACCAGCGACACGACGCGGCTGACCCACCGTCCCGGTTCGCCGCGGACCGCGGTTGCCGTAACGTCGTCAAACGGTTCCTCGCGGCCTCGGGCAAGCCCCTTCTCGCCGAGCGCAAATCGGACACGCTGCGCGCAGGGGGCGCCGTCGAAGTGAAACAGGTGCAATCCCTCGAGTACGCCTGGAATTGGACTGGTCGGATTATCGACTCTGGGCATGGCGACTCCCGCTGGTGATTTGTGTACTATTTCGGACATTATCGATCGAGTCAAGTTTTATATGCGCAATGGTACAAAATATTGAGTGCGGAGAAGCGCTCACGCGGCAGGCCGCGGCAGTTTGACGAACGCGAGGTTCTGGAAGCTGCCCGCGACGTATTCTGGCAGAAGGGGCTCAGCGCGACGTCGCTCGACGATCTTGCGGAAGCGATGCGAATGAATCGTCCGAGCATCTACCGGGCTTTCGGTGACAAAGAAGCGCTGTATCGCAAAGCATTGGCGCAGTTTCGCGAAAGTATGGAGGCGGCGTACGAGCATACGATGGGGTCCGAAGCGGACGTGCACGATGCGCTCACGCGCTTCTATTCGCAGGCGCTCGGGGTTTACACCTCCGGCGAACGGCCGCGGGGCTGCCTGGTGATGAGTACTGCCGTTGCGGCGGCAGCCTGCCATCCGGAGATTCAGGCCGATCTTCTGGCTGTAATTCGTGATCTGGATAAGAAGATCGCGTCCCGGTTGCGCGCGGCGCGGCAGGCGGGTCAGTTGAGTGCAGCGTTCGACGTGAACGGGCGCGGTGCGGTTGCACAGGGAATTCTGCACAGCCTGTCGCTGCGGGCGCGTGCCGGCGAGTCTCCCACTAAGCTTCGTCGGCTGATCAGGTGCGGGGTGCAGGCGGTGCTGTCGTAAGCTGAACGGCGACGCGCCTTCGGAGCTCCGGGACCAGTTCGGCCTCGAACCAGCGATTGCGGGCCAACCAGATGTTGTTCCGCGGACTCGGATGCGGCAGCGGTATGCAGTTGCCGTACGATTGCCACGCGGCCACGGTACGCGTCAGGTTGGACTCGCGATCCGGCAGGTGCCATTGCTGAGCGTATTGGCCGATCACCAACGTCAATCGAACGTTGGGCAACGCCTCCACAAACTCGTTCCGCCACGTTTGCGCGCAGATGCGGCGTGGCGGGAGATCTCCCGACGTTCCGCGTCCCGGAAAGCAGAACGCCATTGGCAGGATTGCAATCTGGTTTGCATCGTAAAATGTGTCCCGATCGACGCCCATCCAATCGCGCAGTCGGTCGCCGCTCGGATCGTCGAACGGGACGCCGCTTTCGTGCGCTTTGCGTCCCGGTGCCTGCCCGGCAATCAGGATGCGCGCCGCGGCGTCCACCTGCAGGATCGGATTCGGCGCGTGCGGCAGATCTCGCGTGCACAGCGTGCAGGCGCGCGCCTGATCTGCTAGAGCCGAAGCTCGCGCGATGTGTTGGGCGCTCAGAGCGCGCCCAAATCGCAACCGCGGCGTTGAAGAATGGGCCTCAGTTCCCGATACGCAGCCGGCGTGTCGGCGAGCGGGATACGCGGGTACAGATGGTGAACGATGTGGTACTGCATGCCCATGGACAGCACGTTACCCAACCGGCTTTTGAAGGCGCGCGTGTCCCGGTATCTGCCCTGTTCGACGCCGGGATGGTGCGGGGCCCAGGCCAGGAAGTAGATCAGATACGTCTCGCCGATGAGTTTCGGCAACCACCATAGGAAGAACGCCTCGATCGCGTGGCCTGTCCACGCCATCGAGAACAGAATTATGAGATAGGCCGACTGCATCAAGACGGCGTCCAGCATCAGCGCGCTCTGGCCAGTGCGTTCCAGGCAGTGTCCATACGCAGACTTGCGCTTTGATTCCGGTTGCCAGCTGAGCAGCGTGTTCCAGAAAAAGTGCGCCGTGGACCGCGCGTGCGTATCAATGTCGCAGTCTTTTTCCGGGTCATTGCAGTGTTTGTGGTGCTCCATGTGCGTCGCGCGTAACACGCGATACGGATAGACCAGCGGTATTGTGGATACATGTCCCACCAGCTCGTTCAACCAACGAAGCGGCTTGCCGCGTCCGGCAATGATGTTGTGTTGGGCTTCGTGGGAGGGCAAATAGGACAGCATCACATTGAGTGTTGCGATCGGAAACGCGAGCCACAGAGGTAACACACCCATCAACACGAGCGGAAACAGCGCAATGAACACCACGCAGTTCCCTATGCCCCATATGACGGCGCTCCACGGAACGCGCTGCATGTACCGCCCGGCGATGCGGCGTTCGAGCACGTCGAGCTCGCCGTCAGACAATTCGGCGGCGATGTCCGCGTTGGCTACCTGATCCATATCCAACTCCCCCGTACCTGAGCAACCACG
Organism: Candidatus Azotimanducaceae bacterium; assembly: GCA_965216695.1. Lineage (GTDB taxonomy): Bacteria > Pseudomonadota > Gammaproteobacteria > Pseudomonadales > Azotimanducaceae. Next base: position 4,654,969 of record OZ244212.1, read on the forward strand.
CCAAGCGCAATCGCTACTGCGCCACCTGCCAGGAGCGCGTGCGAGAACGATGTCGTTGTTTCGAGCGCAATCAGTGATTGGGTAATGAGCGGCCAGAGGAATCCGATCGCGAACGCCATCGGTGACAGAAGCATCTTGATAACAGTCTGCATGCAATGACTCCGGGTGTGGAACTGAGTCGTGGAAACCGAGTATTCGTTGTGTAAGCCGTTGTAGACGTTGTCTACATGGGTAGTAGACCGTATAATGTAGACGATGTCAACACCTGCGGATCAACCCATGTACATCTGTCGATTCAAACGCACGCCCGGTGTCGACTCGTGAGAACCAACGCACAGGGTCGCTACCACCACGGCAACCTGGCAGACGCGATTCTGGAGCGCGCGGCACAGATCATCGACGACCAAGGCATCGAAGCGCTCACGCTGCGCGGCGTGGCCAGAGACCTCGGTGTGTCCCACGGCGCGCCCAATCGACACTTCAAGAACAAAGCGGCGTTGTTGTCTGCGCTGGCGACGGATGGATGGTTGAAGATTGCGGACGCGACGCTGCGCGCAGCAGACGAGTCTCCGAGTTCGGACTCGCACGTGCGTCTGAATGCGATGGGCCGGGCGTATATGCGTTGGGCACTCAACAATCGTGCGTTATTTCGCACGCTGTACCACCCCGACGTAAACCGTTATGCAAGCGAAGAACTTATGAGCGCAATCCGGCGATTCTCTGACGCGGTGCGTTCCGCAGTAGAGGCGACCCAGCAGGATGGACGCCACCCGGAGGTGCCGCTGCCTATCCTGACGATGTTCACGAACGCCGTCCCGACGGGTGCCGCATTGTTGCTGGTGGATCCGCTCTTGCGGCGCGAAGTGGAGGCGGACGTTGATCAGGAAGCGCTTATCGAGCAGGTCATCGATCTCGTGGTACCGCTACCGGCGCGGCACTCGTGACGTTGGCCGTTGTGCAGCGGTGGTTGTCACCGCAGACCGACTGATACGGGAAAGCACGCATATTTGCATCGAAACCGCAGATATACAGTGGTCGTTGGCAGGTAGCTTTGATGAGGGCGTTCAATGGCCGCGCAAACCGTCGTTTTTGTTGTACTCGACCCCACGTGCATGGAGCAGGCAGCGCAGCAAGCAGGTGAGGTTCTGGTACAGGCCTACAAAATGCACAGGGGGATAGATGCACGCCTTCACCTTTACTGTTGTGTCAATGGCGAGTCGGTTTCCGTCGTTCCGACGTCGGACGGTGGTGACGCGAAAACGGCGACGGTTGACCGGGTTACGCAATGGCTCGAGCGCCTTGCCGCGCACCCTCGGGCGGAGGGCATGTCGGTGGAAACCGAGGCGGAGTGGCATCACGACTGGCGTCACGCAATCGTCAAGGCCGCGAAGCGGCAGAACAGCAGCATCGTCGTGAAAAACATGACACAGCATTCTCGATTCGTGCGGATGATTCGGGAGACGTCGGATTGGACGCTCATTCGCGAGTGCGAGTGTCCCATGTTGCTCGTTAAGACCGGCAAACCGTTCCGCTTGCGCAATCTGCTGGTGGCTGTGAAGCACGATCCCGACAGCACAACATACGAGCAGGCGAACGACAACATTCTCGCATCGGCAAAACGCATGGCGGGAGACCTGGGTGGTGAACTGCACGCAGTTACCTGCTACGAACCAGGTCGTCACCCGGATCGGCAGCGATTTGCGGACCGCTGCGGCCTGGCCCGAAATCAGGTGTCTGCTGCCCAGGGAGCACCGGAGAAAGTCATCGCCGAGGCGGCTCAAACGCACGGCAGCGACCTTCTGATCATCGCCCGCGTTGCACGCCCGGAGAATCCAAACGCGGTAGGTAAAACGGCGCGCAAGGTCATCGACGAGATCGATTCCGAGGTGCTCGTACTGCCGGTCTCGTAGCAGCCGCAGATTCAGGACCCTTCTACCTCTATTGTCACTCTCAGCCCGGCTATGGCACTGTAATGAATTGAGTGCGCCCGGTCGTTCGGCCCGGAGATGGGAGTGTCGCCCTATGAGTCAAGATATGCGCAACGTTCGGCGTTCCACATCGCCGCAGGATGGCGATACGTGGGAAAGCATTGCCGCGCGCGAATTTCCGGATGAAGACGCGGCCGCGGTGGCCGGACAGCTGCAGAGCTGGAATATGCATGTGTTTATGCGCCCGGCAGCGGTTGCAGGCTCACCGCGTGAGGGGAATCCGATTCTGCCGAGTGACATCATCTTTTTGGAACCGCCGCGCGCGGAATGAGACGTGCAGGAAGCGCGCATTGCCGCGGTTAGGATCGCGGCGGCCCACGAAGGAGTGGCGGAACTGGTGGTGACGCTGCGGCACGTCAATGGTGGCAGCTCCGACGTAGCGCTCGATCATCTTGCCGCGGACGCGCTGCTGCGATTGTGTGGTGCGACGACACCGGACCAACTGGTCGGTTACAGCTGGAGCAATGTGCGCGAAGCGTTGGCGGTATCCTGGAACCGATATCAGCCGGAACGCGCATCGGAGAATACGTGTTTGGATCAATGAGCTGGGAGTACCTATGTACGATCTCGTTATAAAAGGTGGCCTCGTAGTGGATGGCACCGGACTGCCGGCGTATGTTGCCGACGTCGCGGTGAAAGACGGCCGGATCGAGCGGATTGGACGCATCGATGCCCAGGCCGAGCGGATTGTCGATGCCGCTGGTTTGGCGGTTGCGCCGGGATTCATCGATCCGCATACGCACTTTGATGCCCAATTGCTGTGGGACGGTGCGGCGAAGCCGGCACTCGCTCACGGCATCACGACGATCGTGCCGGGCAACTGTTCGTTGTCGTTGGCCCCGCTGAAAGAACAGCATCGCATGAAGCTGGTTGGTATGTTCAATCAGATCGAGGAGATGCCTTACAAGGCCTTCGCGGAAGGGGTTGAGTGGAACTGGGAAACGTTTGAGGAGTACGTGCAACGGATCCGGCGCGGGCTTGCGATCAATGTCGCGCCGTTGGTCGGCCACAGTCTGCTGAGGCTCTGGGTGATGGAAGACGATGCCATGCAACGCACGGCAACCGATCAGGAAATCGAGCAGATGCAGGCATTGTTGCGTGAGTGCCTGGATGCGGGTGGCATCGGGCTGTCTACCAGCTTCGTGGACATGGACGAGACGCTTCAGCCCGTGCCGAGCCGCTATGCCGACATGCGAGAACTTCGCGCCCTCGCAGCGGTGCTTGGTGACTACGGTCGCATCCTGCAGATCGTGCCGGAGTTCTACGACGCTGATCTGACGATCGCGCGGGTCGATCAGCTGTCCGAATTGTCATTGGAGTTCGGTATTCCGACTACGTTCTCACCATTGTTTGTGAGTGCAGACAACGCGCAAGGCGTCGAGCGTGTAATGGCCAGGGTCGACGAACAGTTTGCCCGCGGTGCGCGTGTGTGGCCGCAGGTGCAGACTCGACCGATCGACATCAGTTTCAGCTTTGCGGTACCAAGCCTATTGTTCATTCAACTCCCGGCGTGGTATCAGATCATGCGGTTTGGCTCGCACGATGACATCATGAACGCGTTCGCTGACCCGGAACGCCGCCCGGAACTGGTCGCGCAGGCGGCAAGGTTGGATTCATTGTGGTCCGCGCTCGTGCTGCGGCAGGTGAATTCGTCAGCGAACCAGTCGCTGGTAGGCAAGACGCTGGGCGAGATTGCGGAGCTGCGCCAGACGACGCCGGTTGAGGCGATGATCGACCTGTCACTGGAGGAAAATCTGGACGCACACTTTCTCGCTGCAGATATGGGTCACAACGACGATCCGGCGGTTGGCACGTTGCTCAGTCATCCGCGCGTGCACGTGGGCGCAAGCGACGGCGGTGCGCACATTCTCTCGTTCTCGACGTACGGCGATACCGGATATCTGCTGGGGCATTTCGTGCGGGACACGCATGCGATGGGGCTGGAAGCGGCGGTGAAAAAAATCACCGCGGATACTGCCGCCATCTGGGGCATGGGACAGCGGGGCCAACTGCAGCCGGGGTACGTTGCAGACATAGCGGTGTTCGATCCCGATGCGATCGATCGCGGCCCGGAATACTACACGCAGGACGTACCGGGTGATGGCAGTCGTTACGTGCGCGACTCTGTCGGGGTGGACACGGTGATTGTAGGCGGCGACGTTGCCTGGTCGAGGACGGACGGATACACGGAAGCCGCGAACGGGCAGATACTTCCTGGCGGTAGGACATGAGCGAGCAGCGGATTGCCGAGCGCCGGGTCGCGACCAACGGCATACAATTGAACATTGCAGAGCAGGGACCCGCAGAGGGACCGCTCGTGCTGATGCTTCATGGCTTCCCGGAGTCCTGGTATTCGTGGAGGCATCAGTTCGCGCCGCTGGCGGCCGCAGGATTTCATGCGGTGGCGCCGGATATGCGTGGTTATGGGAAGAGTGACAAACCGCACGCGATCGACGCCTACAACCAGGTGGAGGTCATGCGCGACATTGTCGGCCTGATCCCGGCGTTGGGCTACGAACGGGCGGTGGTATTCGGCCATGATTGGGGGGCACCAACGGCGTGGGGATGCGCGCTCAACTACCCTGAGCAGATCTCCGCGGTGGGGGCATTGTCGGTGCCGTTTTCAGCGCGTTCACCGGTGCCGCCAATGGCGGCGATGCGCGAACTGTACAAAGATCAGTTTTTCTATCAGTTGTATTTCTTTGAGCCCGGGGCGGCGGAAGCCGAATTCGAAGCGGACATTCGTACGAGTCTGAAGAAGTTTCTTGTGCTTGGCGCGGGCGGGTCGGACCTGAGTGTGCTGCCGCAGAAGGGGCCGGATGACGATCTGCTGATCGGTCTGCCCAATCCGGAAACGCTACCGGCCTGGCTGTCGGAGGACGATCTGGATTTCTATGCGGGAGAGTTCGAACGCTCCGGAATGCGCGGGCCGCTCAACTACTATCGCAATCACGACTTGACGTGGGAGTTGACCGCCGACGCGCCAACTCAGGTACATCAACCCGCGCTGTTCGTTGCGGGTGAGGCAGACGGCGTGGTTACGATGGCGGCGCAAGCCCTGAAAGATATGCCCAACTACGTTACCGATCTGCGGGTAAATCGGCTGATACCCGGTATCGGCCATTGGACTCAGCAGGAGGCCCCGGATGAAGTCAACGCCGCAATGTTGGCTTTCCTGAACGACGTCGCGTAGTGGGTGAACGGATTGTCGTTGTCGGCGGTGGCATTGCCGGCATGTGCACGGCTATGGCGCTGGCACGACGAGGACTTGATGTCACCGTGCTTGAGCGCGACGACCCACCGCCGGGGGGCGATGCGGATCAGGCATTTTTCGACTGGCCACGTCTCGGTGCGACGCAGTTCCGTCATCCGCATGCCTTTCTGGGGCTGATGTGCAACCTGCTGCAGGACAGTTATCCGGATCTTCTCGATGCGTTCTATGCTGCTGGTGCGCGCCGTCTGGATTTCAAGGATATGCTTTCCCCGGAACTGCGGCCGAAGTACAGACCCGAGCCGGGTGACGACAAGCTCTGGGTGCTGTTGTGCCGCCGAGCCACTATCGAAACGGTATTGAGACGTTACGTAGACGGTTTCGACAACATACGCATCGTCAATCACCTGACGATCGACGGCGTTGTCGCGAACCGCGAGGGTGCGGTGCTGAATGTTGCCGGGCTCGTGGCGCGGCGCGATTGCACACATGTGCTCGGGGAGAAGATTCCGGCGGACGTGGTCGTAGACGCGAGTGGTCGCACAACGCGTTTTCCTCGCTGGCTGCAAACGCATGGCGCGACCGTTCGCGAGGAAAACGACGATGCGGAGATTGTGTACTACACGCGCCACTACCGGTTGCGGCCCGGCGTGGAAGAGCCACCGCGTACGGGCAAAGATCGCGCGAGCGGCGACCTGGGGTACATAAAATTCGGTGTGTTTCCGGGAGACAACGGCCACTTCGCGCTGATCGTGTGCCTGCACCGCGTAGAATCCGAACTGCGCGATGCAATCAAGCATCCGACGACGTTCGATGCGGTGTGCAGAAGCATCCCCGGACTTGCGCCCTGGCTCAGGGAGGGGCGTGTGGACGCGACGACGCCGCCGTTCGGCATCGGTGACATACGCGCGGTGTGGCGCCACTACGTGGAAGACGGCCAACCGCTGGTGAGCAATTTCTTTGCTGTGGGCGATGCGGCGCTGCGTACCAATCCACTGTACGGCCGTGGTTGCAGTACCGGGATTCTGCACGCACATATTCTGGCGGAGGTGCTCACCCGCCATCGCGATCCCAGAACGCGAGCGCTGTCATTCGATACAGAAACCGAGGAACGCCTGCGGCCGATCTTCCAGGCGAGTCTGGCCGAGGATAGGAACGGCATTCGCCGGTCGTTAGCCGCCAAACGGGGCCAGTCCGTGGCCAAGCCGGATTCCTGGAAGAAGCGGTTCGGACTCGCGTTCGGCGATGCGGTGGTGGCGGCTGCGCGCTACAACCTGCATGTCAGTCGCGGCATGATGCGTACCGTCAATCTGCTGGAGAAACCGGGCGCATTTCTCGACGATGCGCGCACAAAGCGTATCGTATTGCTTTACATGCTGCGTGGGCGATCGCGCAACGCGTCCGCTCGCATCGTACGGGGTCCTTCGCGCGACGAGATGCTCGACATGATCCGGCGCTTGCCGAGGCCCGAACGCGCTGGACATTCACCTGATCAGAGTATTCGTGATGAACGATTCAACATGCCGGGGTCCGCTTGATGATCTGACGATCATAGACTGCACGCGAGCCCTCGCCGGACCCTACGGCGCGGGTCTGCTCGCCGACCTTGGCGCGCGGGTGATCAAAGTCGAGTCGCCGGAAGGTGATGGATACCGCAACACGCCGCCGTTCCTGCCGGATCACGCATCGCCTTATGAGGAGCGAACCGCGGGTACCGATTTCGGCGCGCCATTTGCCGCGGTAAACCGCAACAAGCGCAGCGTGTGCCTGAACCTGAAGGACGACGCCCACAAGTCGGTGTTTCTGCAACTGTGCGATAAGGCTGACGCGGTTGTCGAGAACATGCGTGCAGGCGTGATGGATCGGCTTGGCCTGGGCTACGAGACGATCGCAGAACGCAATCCGCGAATCATTTATGCCTGCGTTCGTGGGTTTGGCGATCCGAGGACCGGGGAGAGCCCGTACGCAGCGTGGCCCAGCCTGGATGCGGCGGCTCAAAGCTTTGGCGGTCTGGTTCACGCGAATGACGGACTGGTGACCCCGGCGCTCGCGGACATTTTTCCCGGGACGCTGATGGCACTCGGCGTCGTCTCTGCAATCCACCACGCTAGGGCGTCCGGAAGAGGCCAGTTCCTCGACGTGTCCATGTACGACGCGATGCTTGCGTTTCAGAAAAGTGCGGTTGCTCAGTACGGCTTTACCGGCAAGCCCAATCCACCGGGACTGCAGCGCGCGATGACCCTCTACCCGTTCGATCTGTTTCCAGCCCGTGATGGGCGGATTGCCATAGCGGTGGCGCAACCGCGGCACTGGGATCTGCTGTGCGCCGCGATGGAGCGCGCCGATATGATGGTGGATGATCGGTGCGATACCAATGCGGCGCGGCTGCGAAACGTGGATTGGGTGGAACAACAGATCTGTGCGTGGACACGGAAGCACTCCCGCGCCGAGATCATGGCAAAGCTTGATGGCAACATTCCTGTGGGTCCGGTGCAAAGGATGGACGAGATTTTTCGTGATCCGCATGTGGCGGCGCGACAGATGCTGGAAACCTGCGATCCCGGGGGCGACAATCCGCAGATCACACTTGCCGCAAACCCGATCAAGTTTTCGGGCACCCCAACAGGCCTTTATCAGGCGCCGCCGACCCTCGGCGCGCACACGGACGAGGTGCTGGCAGAATTTGGTATTGATCCACTTAGCTCAACTTAGGCACAACTGATGGTTGATAACATGTCCAGGCGCGGATTCGCGCCGTTGCACTATCGCTTCGAAAGCCTGCAGCCCGAGGGTAGCGGCGTAACCGAGGTCGCGGACGGCGTGTTCTGGTTGCGCCTGCCGATGTTCGGGCGACTGAATCACATCAACGTGTGGCTACTGCGGGACCACGATGGCTGGACGATCGTTGATACAGGCCTGAATCGCGAGGAGGTTCAGCGGATCTGGCGTTCGGTGTTCGACGAGGTGCTCGATGGCAAGCCGGTCACGCGTGTGATAGCCACGCACCTCCACGGGGATCACACCGGAAATGCCGGCTGGATCTGCCGCCATTGGGGTTGTGATCTCTGGATGTCGAGAGCCGATTTTTACATGTGCAAGGTAATGGCCGCGGACGGTCCGTCGGACGTGCCGGAAGATGCGATCCGATTTTATCGCCGGGCGGGATTCGACGAAGAACGACTGCAACGCTACCGGGAGCGCTTTGGTCAGTTCGGCGCCAACATTACGCCGCTACCAGCGGGCTATCATCGCGTAGCAGACGGTCAGTACATCGACATAGGCGGGCGCGAATGGCGCGCGCTGATCGGGCACGGTCACGCGCCTGAGCACATCTGTCTGCAGTGCCCGGAGCTGAAAGTCATTATCGGCGGTGACCAGCTGCTGCCGAAGATTACGCCAAACGTCAGCGTTCAGCCGTCGGAACCGAAGGCCAACCCGTTGCGGGGTTTTCTGAACACGTGCTCGCGCTTTCGCGAGGTATTGCCGCCGGATCTGCTCGTGCTTCCGGCGCACGAGATGCTCTACGAAGGCTTGCATGAACGGCTCACGGAGCTGATCGACTGGCACGAGGTGTGCCTGGAAAAACTCTACGAGCTGTGTGAAAAGCCGCGGCGGGCGGTGGACTGTTTTCCGGCGCTGTTCAAGAGCGAGATCACCGATTTCAGCTACTTTCCCGCCACGGGTGAGTCGCTTGCCCACCTGCACTGCGCGCAGGAGCGGCGCATGCTGAAAGTGGAAGAAGACGAGACGGGCGTGGCCTGGTGGTCGCAGGCGTGAGCGCGTGTCTCCCGCGTGGCCTCATGTATCGCGATCGCCGATCGCGCTCGGGGTAGCGGCGGGTTGGGGCACGACATCCGACCCTGAACGGTAGAAGGTAACCACTTCCTCGAACGTTGTGGCGCCGGTGTTGATCGCCCGGTGGACGCGCGTCTGCGGCGCTTCCCAGTCCGCCATACCGGGATGTACGTCGAACGCATGGATCTCACCCGTATCTTCGTATTCGATCGCAAGGTTCGTACCCTGCACGACCACTGAGAAACGGTGGCACGTGTCCGTGTGCCATTGCGTGGCTTCGCCCGGCTCAAGGACCATACGTCGTATCACCAGGTCGGCGCGTTCGGTAATGGTCTGTTCCTTCACTTCGTCGCTCCTTGCGGCCTCTACCCGTGTGGGTTTTTCGCGCGGATCATCGGATGTACGGGCGGCGCCGAATCAACCTCAACCACACCCATGATCTCGAAACCGTGTCGTTGGTAGATCGAAAGATTCGCCGGGTTCGACGACTCCAGATATGCGCGCGTTCCCTGCGCATCACACTCGCGCAGCGCGTGTTTCAGAAGCGCTGATCCTACCCCGTTGCCCTGGCCCAGTGGATCGACTCCGATGACAGGGAGGTACCATATCGGTTCGTCACGTGGGTGGTAGCCGTCGATTGCTTCCATAACGCGGCCGAACGATTTCAGGCGGTCGGGGCGCACGGTAGACCGGGCGGCGTCGATCGCTGCTTCTTCATCGGCGGTGACCCCCGGCGGATACCAGACGCTTGCGCCGCGAAAGGCAGCGTCAGCATACGCTGTCCCTGCATCGAATCCCGGCATCGTGAATGCGCGCACGAGCTTTGGAAACCCGTGGAGGTATTCACTGGCCGTGGGGTATACCCAACGGAACAGCGGATCGCCAATGAATGCCGCCGTGAACACAGCGACTGCGCGCTCTATGTCCGCAGAGTTTATGGTCGTTATTGTGGGCGGCGCTGACATGGTGCTACCGGCCGGTTGGCAGTCGGCAAGTTTGCCACAGCAGCGCTGAACGCGCGTGGCGTTTAGAATGCCGCAACCGCAATGTGGATGATCGTATGGAGCCGTTCACAACGTCCCCGGGACTGGACAACGCGCTCGTCAATCCGGCGAATTGGGCGGACAACGACTGGATGCATGCGCAGTTTGCATGGCTTCGCCAAAACGATCCGGTGCGGCGTCTGGCGCCTGATGGATACGAGCCGTTCTGGAATCTGACGCGCTATCACGACGTTCAATCGGTGGAACAGCAGAAAGCGTTATTCATCAATGATCCGCGCCCGACGCTCGGTCCGGAAATGGTGCGGCAGGTGGTCGAGCAGCTGTCGGGGCGCAAACACCTCGTACGGTCCCTGGTGCAGATGGACGATCCGGATCACATGAAGTATCGGCTCCTCACCCAGGGTTGGTTTATGGGTACCAACCTGCGCCGTTTGCAGGGCCGGGTCGACGAATTGGCGCGTGCGTACGTGGATCGGCTCTGCGAACTCGGCGGCGAATGCGACTTCGTGAAAGACGTGGCCATCTGGTACCCGCTACGGGTCATCATGTCGATATTCGGCGTGCCGGAAGAAGACGAGCCGCTGATGTTGAAGCTTACCCAGGAGCTATTCGGCAGTACCGACCCCGATACCACGCGGTCTTTCGAACCGGCGGAGTTCATGGACGTGGTGCGTGACTTCGAAGCGTATTTCAAAGGCCTTACCGAGTCGCGCCGCGCTGAACCCACCGACGATCTCGCGTCTGTGATTGCGAACGCAACCATCGATGGCGAGCCGATACCGGAGCTCGAAACGAACGGATACTACATGATCGTAGCCACCGCCGGACACGACACGACCAGTTCGTCGACCGCCGGTGGATTACTCGCGCTGATCGAAAATCCGGACCAGATGCGGACACTTCGCGACAACCCGCAGCAGCTGATGCCTACCGCAATCGACGAGATGATTCGCTGGGTTAGTCCCGTGCGCCATTTCATGCGGACCGCCACCGCCGATACCCAGGTTGGGGGGCAGTCGATCAGGGCTGGCGAGTCCGTCATTCTGTGGTATCCGTCGGCGAACCGGGATGCGGCCGTGTTCGACGCGCCCGATACGTTTCGGGTCGATCGCAAAGACGCGAAGCAGCTTGCATTCGGCTATGGCGCGCACGTGTGCCTGGGCCAGCACCTGGCGCGCATGGAGATGAGTGCGCTGTTCAACGCGTTGTTCGAACGGGTGGACCAGATAGAACTGGCCGGCGAGCCTAAGTACACCCAGGCCACCTTTGTCGGCGGATTGAAGAGCTTGCCGATTCGTTACACGCTCAAGTAGGCGCTAGACAACATTTGCTAGATTGATTTCAATAAATAAGTGGTAACTATTTGAAATATTTATTATTAATCTTTCTATCCTTGCCGGCTATCGGTGCGGCCGCCGAGTATCCGGATCCTACGCTCTGGGAATCTACCGTTGCCGCCTTCGCGCTCGAAGACGAAGTGGCCAACCGGCCGCAAGGTGCGATCGTTGCGACGGGCAGCTCGAGTATTCGGTTGTGGGACCACCGGATCCGGCAGGATCTTGCGCCGTTGTCGGTTATCTCCCGCGGGTTTGGCGGCAGCAACATGAACGATCTGCGGCATTATCTACGTGAGCTGGTGCTGAAACACGCACCCCGCGCGGTGATGATCTATGAGGGAGACAACGACGTCGCGCAGGGCGTACCGGTGCGCCGGATATTGTCCACATACCGGGGTGTGATCGAACGCATTCATCAGGCGGATGCGAATATCCGGATCTACCTGTTGTCCGTGAAGCCGAGCCTCGCGCGCGCGTCGATGTGGCCGGTGATGCGTGACGTGAATACCGGCATGAACGCGCTGGCCCGGGAATCTGACAACGTCTTCTTCATCGACGTCGCCACACCAATGCTGAAGACCGACGGCAGCGTTCGCGATGATCTGTTCGTGTCCGATCAACTTCACATGAACCAACGCGGTTACGATCTTTGGCGTAATGCGGTTGCGCCCGTTCTGATTGCGAATGAGATCCGCTACGAACCGGCACCTGAGCGCCGCTAGGGAGCGCTGTCCCCGCCGGGTTTTGCAAGCAGCTCCTGGACGCGCTTCGATGCCGTGACGTGCGCCGTCCATGCAAAGGAACCCTGGTCGAGCATCAACGTTCCGAATTCGATAATCGGCTGCGCGGCGGCATACGTCAGCGCACCACCGATGCTCACACGCTGCGCACCGGCGGCTTGAAAATCGGCGAGCGTGGCGTCGGGTATCGTTACGCCCAGCATGTTGAAGGGTTTGCCGAGCGATCCGGTCACGGTGCGCAGATCCTCCAGCGAACGGATGAACGGGGCATACAATACGTCGGCACCGGCAGATTCGTACGCCTGCAGCCGCGTGATGGCCTTGTCTATGTCGTAGTCCGCGCGCAGCAGGTGTTCTGCGCGCGCAGTGATCGTGAAGGGCGCACCCAGCGCTGAACTGGCTTCGACAGCTGCAGCGACGCGCTCCACGGCCAGCGGCAGCTCGTAGAGCGTTTTTGCGGATCGGTCGAAGTCCTCGATGGAACACCCGGCAACCCCGGTTTGCATTAGGCGCGTGACGTTGCGCGCCACGTCCTCCGGGGCGGCAGCAAAGCCGTCTTCGAAGTCCGCGCTCACTGGGATGCTGGTGGCTGCCGCGAGCTCACGGCAGTGGGTGAGTTTTTCATCGAGCGTGGGCTCGCCGTCGGTTTTGCCGAGCGAGTACGCAAACCCACTGCTGGTCGTGGCCAGGGCCTTGAATCCCAGCCCTTCCAGCAGCCTGGCGGAACCTACGTCCCATGGATTGGGGATGATGAAACTGTCCGGTGCAGCATGCAGCGCAGCAAAGCGGCGACATTTCTCGTGCTGTGAGGTCCGGTCCCCTTGTGCCGGTCCGCTGGCGGGCTCCGGTGCGCTGGTGTCGTTTCGGCTACCGGCCATGGCGCGCTCCTGTCGATGGATGTGCTGACGGTCGCTATGATAGCTCGCACGGGACGACTTTATGCTCGGAACAAACGACAAGGGGCCTCGATGACCAAACACACCCTCATCGTGAACGGCGAACGCCATAGCGTGGATGTACCACCGCAGATGCCCCTTTTGTGGGTGCTGCGCGACAAGCTCAAGCTTACGGGAACCAAATACGGCTGCGGCATTGCGGAATGCGGCGCGTGTACCGTCCATGTGGACGGTGTCGCGATGCGTTCCTGCGTGACGCCCGTTTCCGCTGTTTCGGGTGCCGTTACCACCATCGAAGGCCTCGCGACGGGTCCGGACCTGCACCCGCTGCAGGCGGCCTGGATAGCGCACGACGTACCCCAATGCGGTTATTGCCAGTCCGGGCAGATCATGAGCGCGGCGGCTCTGCTCGCCGACAATCCGACCCCGAGCGATGCGGACATCGATCGCGCGATGGCGGGTAACTATTGCCGTTGCGGCACCTATCTGCGCATCCGCAAGGCAGTGCGCAGCGCGGTCGCCACGTATCCACCGGAAACCGCAGAATCGGCAATCGGCGACGGTGACGCACGATGATCGGTCCACAGCTGAGTCGTCGCAGGTTGTTCAAAGTCTCCGCAATCGCCGGCGGCGGGCTGATGCTGCAGGTCACACTGCCCGGATCGGCATTGGCCGAAGAGCCCGAAGCGCTCGTGCGTTCCAGGGAACTGAACGTATATGTCCAGATCGACCGGGACGGCGAGATCACAATCTACTCCAGCACGCCGGAAATGGGGCAGAGCATCAAGACGACGTTGCCGATGATCATCGCGGAAGAGATGGGTGCGCGCTGGGAAGACGTGCGCGTGATCGACGCGCCGGAAGATTCTGAGAGGTTCGGTCAGCAGTTTACCGGTGGTTCCACCGCAGTCTACAGAAACATCGGCACCATGCGCCAAATGGGTGCGTCGGCACGCGAGATGCTGATTGGCGCAGCCGCACTGCTGATGGAAGTAGATCGCAACGGTCTTGCCGCACGCGACAGCAAGGTTGTGCACACATCCGGTGAAAGTCGTAGCTTTGGCGAACTGGCTGCGCTTGCGGCCGAACAGCCTGTGCCGGATCCGGATACTCTGACGTACAAGGATCCGCGCTCCTACACGATCATAGGAACGTCGGTCAGTGGTGTTGACAATCTGGTGATTGCTTCGGGGCGGTCGGAATTCGGGATCGACGTCGACATTCCGGACATGAAGTTCGCGGTTTATCACCGCTGCCCCAGAATTGGCGGCCGCGCGGTGCGTTTCAATGTCGCGGAGATTCTCAAGCTTCCAGGCATCACGCACGCGTTCGTGCTTGAACCACGTGACAACGTTGCCGATGACGATGCGTTCGGACTTTTGAAGGCCGCGCGTTTACGCGGTGGCGTGGCGATCGTCGGCGACGACACCTGGTCGGTGATGGAAGCGCGCAAACGTCTCAAGGTGGAGTGGGACGATTCCGGTGCGTCGTCGGATGACTGGTCACTCATGGTTGAGCGCGCGCGTGAAACTGCCGCGAAAGAGTCGGGTGAGATTCGGCGCGATGACGGCGGTGTTGACAAGGCATTGGGCGATTCGGATAACCAGCGTATCGACGGGTTCTATCAGTTCTCTTACGCCGCGCATGTCTGCATGGAACCGATGAACTGCACCGCAGACTTCCGCGCCGGGCGCAACGGCGAGCCCAACACACTCGAAGTGTGGACGGGCGCGCAGATGCCCGCATTCGTGAAACAGATTGCGAAGCACCTCGTGGACGTGGAGCCGCAACATGTGACCGTACACCCGCTGCGTATGGGCGGCGGGTTCGGGCGGCGCGCAATTCTGGACTACGCCACTGAAGCCATTGCCATTTCCCGGGAAGCCGGCGTACCGGTAAAGCTCACGTGGAGCCGTACCGACGACATTCACAACGACCACTTCCGTGTGGGCGGATTCGAGCAGATGGCCGGCGCGGTGGATTCCGCCGGGAAGATAGCCGCATGGGACCAGCACTACATCGGCTTCCAGCATCAGGGGAAAGCGGTAACCGGGTCGGGTCTGAGGGGCAACGAGATGTCCATGACCGTAATCCCGAATGCCCGCGTTCGGCGCAATATGACGGAGATCGATACACCCTGTGGACCTTGGCGCGCCCCGAGTTCCAACACGAACGCGTTCGTGGAGCAATCGTTTCTCCATGAGTTATCAACGCTCGCCGGGCGTGATCACGTCGAGTTTCTGATTGACGTGATGGGCGAGCGTCGCTGGCTCGAGGAGGACAATGTCCGGGCAATGCACACGGGACGCGCGATCGATGTGATACAGCTTGCGGCGGAGAAATCGGGTTGGGGCCGCACGCTGCCGACAGGTAGCGGCTTGGGTTTTGCGTTCTATTTCTGTCATGCCGCGCACGTGGCCGAGGTTGCGCAGGTGAGCGTGGACGACCAGAAGCGGTATCACGTAGACCGGGTGACAGTGGCGGTGGACGTCGGACCGATCATCAATATGAGTGGTGCGCTCAATCAGGTGGAGGGATCGATTGTCGATGGCCTCAGCACCATGGCGATGCAACAGATTACGATGACGAACGGTGTGATCGAACAGCACAACTTCAACGATTACCCGGTCATGCGCATTGGCGCTACGCCGGAGATCGACGTGCATTTCATACAGAGCGACTTTCGCTCGACCGGACTCGGCGAGCCGGCGCTGCCTCCACTTGCACCTGCGGTGGGTAATGCGATCTTTGCGGCGACCGGAGAGCGGATCCGTGTCATGCCCTTTACGGAAGCCGGATACACGCTCATCTGATGTCAGATACTTCTACACATTCAGAGCGCGGTTGGCACATGGAACAGACATTGGGAGAAACGAACGCAAATGGTTGAAACGAAGACGGGACACGACCGATCGAACGGCATTTCGTACAACGATATTCTGAGAGCAGACAAGGTGCCGCCGCCGGCGGTGTATCTGGAGGACTCGACGTATCCGCCCGGGGTTACCACAGTTCCCGTGGAGAACTACTTTTCCAAAGAAGTGCATGACCTCGAAGTCGAGAGGTTGTGGAAGCGCGTGTGGCAGATGGCCTGTCACGAGTCGGACATCCCCAATGTAGGCGATGCGCACGTTTACGACATCGCCTCGCTCTCGTTTCTGATCATCCGCGTCTCGGAAGACGAGGTGAAGGCACTGCCGAATGTCTGCATGCATCGTGGTCGGGCGCTCTGCGACAACCATCGCAAAGAGTTGACGGTGCTGCGCTGTCCGTTCCATGGCTGGTCGTGGCATCTGGACGGGCGCCTGAAAGAAATCCCCGGTCACTGGGACTTTCCATCGGTTACGGAGGAGGGCTATTCCCTGCCGGAGATTCCAATCGGCAAGTGGGGTGGGTTCTACTTTATCAACCCCGATCCGGACTGCGAACCGCTCGAAGATTTCATCGGCGATTTCGATCGCCACTTCGGTATTCCGTTCGAACGGCGCTACAAGGCCGCGCATCTGATCAAGCGTCTACCGTGCAACTGGAAAGTTGCCCAGGAAGCGTTCATGGAGTCCTACCACGTGGTAGCGACTCACCCGGAACTTCTCGGCTCGTTCGCTGATGTGAACTCCAAATATGACGTCTGGGGCAACTTTTCGCGGGCGATCTCGGCGTCGGGGTACCCGAGTCCGCACACGAACCTGAAGGAAAACGACCCGTCGTGCTATCCGGACGGCAAGGCATACCAGAGCATGAAACACATGCTGAGCGGCCACGTATACCGCCGCATCGAAGAAAACCTGGTGGAAGTGGAGACGCCGGACGGTCGCACGGGTCGATTCAATGAGTATGCGGAGTACATCGACGGCGAAGTGAAGTCGGCGGATATTCAGATGTGCAGCTGGGTAGGCGGCAAGATCATTCCCGGCGAAGAAGATCAGCCGATGGTGTATCCAACTGATCCGTCCGAGTATCGGGCGTCGTCGGCCGCCGCGCGGCGAGAGGCGATGCGCCCGCAGTTCGGTGACTTCGTGGATTCGGTGAGCGATGCGGATCTGAACGACGCAATCTACTATTCGCTCTTTCCCAATCTGAGTCCGTGGGGAGACTTCAACCCGATTTTCTATCGATTCCGCCCGGACGGTGACAATCCGGAACAGTCGCTGCATGAAGTGATGTACATGATTCCGTTACCTGAGGGTGTGGACATGCCCGAACCGGCGAAATGCACATTTCTGGACATCGATGACGACTACACGGTCGCCGCCGAAATTGGCAGCAATCTGGCGAAGATCTTCAATCAGGACTACGTTAATCATCGTATGGTACAGAAGGGGCTGCACTATCATCCGAAGGGGGAGACGATCTACGCGAGTTATCAGGAAACGAAGATCCGCCACTTTCACGATACGCTCAGGCGATGGCTCACGAGTGAGAAAGCGCCGAGAAGCCGGTAACGCGGAGACAGATCGTGAGCGACTACGACACGTTGATCCGGGGCGGTACCGTCATTGATGGCACGATGGTGCCTGGCTTCCGCGCAGACGTGGGTATCCGTGACGGTCGCATTGCGCAAATCGGAACCCGCCGTGGTGCGAGTGCCGATCGGGTGATCGATGCAGGCGACTGCATCGTCGCGCCGGGCTACATCGACATACACACACACTACGACGCTCAGATTCTTTGGGACCCCTACTGCACGATCTCAGGTTGGCACGGCGTGACGTCGGTTGTGCTCGGTAACTGTGGATTCGGTTTCGCACCAGTTGCACCGGCGTCCCGGGAGCGGTCGATGCTGATGATGACTCGTAACGAGGCGATTGCATACGACACCATGCGGCAAGGCATGGAGTGGGATCGGTACGGCTGGGAAACGTTACCCGAGTGGCTGGCGCATATCGGACGGCGGCCGAAGGGTGTAAACGCCACCATGCTGGTTCCGCTGAACCCGCTGTACGCCTACGTGATGGGCGGCATCGATGAAGCGAAGTCGCGCCGGCCCACCGATGTGGAAATGCTGGAGATGAAGCGGCTGATGTTCGAGGGGCTCGATCATGGCTGTTGCGGGTTTTCCTACCAGCGCTGCGGTGTACCGTCGGTTCAACCAGATTTCGACGGTTCGCCGATGATCACCGACCTGCTGCCGGATCGTGAGATCGTTGAATTCGGGCGGTGGCTCGGCGAGTACGGACGCGGCTTCATCGAAATGTTTGACGCAGCGCCGTCAGACCACGACACGGTGGAAGCCTTCATGACGACACTTGCGCGTGCGAGCGGCCGGCCGATCGTGCGCAACATACTGCTCGCGAGCGACGACCCGAACACGCGCTTCGGACATCGCGCGTTCCTGGAGTGGTTGAATGCGGCGCATGAGGAAGGACTACAGGTATTCGGTATGGGATTTACGGTGCGCTCGCCGACGGTGCTGACATTTGCCGACTGGAGTTTGTGGGATGGACAGCCGGGCTGGAACCGGGTCATGAACGGCTCGTTCGAGTCGCGTGCAGCGCTTATGCGTGACGAGTCGATGCGTGAACAGTTGCGCCGGGAGATGGACAGCGGTCGGGTCGGAGGCCTAGGGACCAGCGGCAAACCGGCAGAGCTCTTTGTAAACGATGTGGCGGGCCGCGAGGATCTGCAGGGGCTGGTGGGACGCCAGGTCTCGGAGATCGCCGATGCCGAGGACCGACATTTCGTCGATGTCCTGCTGGACGTGGCCCTTGCAACGGATTTCAAAGCGGAGTTTCGTGGCAATGCCTATGACACGTCGGCGGCAACGACGATGGAAGTTTTGAATAACCCGTATGTCGTACCCGGCATATCGGACGGCGGGGCGCATACGCATTTCTCGGTGCAGGGAGCCTACCCGACGGATCTTCTCGAATGGCTCGTACGGGATGAGGGGTTAATGAGCGCCGAACGCGCGCACTATGGACTCAGTCGCCTGCCGGCGCACATGTGCGGGCTGAGCGATCGCGGGGTACTGCGCGAAGGTGCGCCGGCAGACCTGGTTGCGTACAACCCGGAAACCATACGCCGCACCCCGTCGTGGGATACGCTCGACAAAGCGTACGACATGCCGGCCGGTGAATGGCGGCTGGTACAGCGCGCGGAAGGGTTGCACGTGACGATGGTGAACGGTGTGGTGACGTTCGAGGATTCGGTTTGCACCGGTGCCACGCCGGGCGAGCTGTTGGTTCATCCGCACGCGGGGTCGCGAACGTGACACCGACCGCAGGAATACGATTTGATTCCAGGAGGGCATGGGCGTGAAGCGCAGCGTGGTCGAAGGCCTGCTCGATGAGATCGACTACGAATACGCGCGGTCCGCGCCGCCGGAGTCGTTTCCGAATCTTCCGCGCATACCCGGTGCCCGGTACCTTGACTCGAATCAGTTTGACGCGGAACTCGAACTCTTCCGTAACTCATGGCTGATTGCGGGCACGTTGTTCGACTTCCCGGAAACCGGAAGTTACAAGGTCATGGATCGCTGGGGTGGTGCGTCGATCGTGATCGTTAAAGGGCAAGATGGGCAGATCCGCGCCTTCTGGAACGTTTGCCAGCATCGGGGCGGCCCCGTGGTTGCCGGTACACAAGGCACGCTTGCGAGTCCCAACATGCGCTGCCTGATTCATTCGTGGGTGTACGACCTGGAAGGCAATCTGAAGGGGGTTCCTGGCCGGCGTGACTTTCACGTGGAATTTGATGTTTCCTGTCAGCGACTACGCACTGTACCGTGCGACGTATGGCAGGGGTTCGTGTGGGTCAATCTGGACCCCGGCGCGATGCCGCTGCGTGACTGGTTGGCACCGGTGTACGACGAAGTAACCTGGTTCGACGGTCTGCGTGTGTCGTCACACGGTTCCAAAATTCTGGATTGCAACTGGAAAGTCGCCATTGAGGCGAACATTGAGGTCTACCATGTGACGACGGTGCATCCGGAAACGGTGTCGCTGTCCCTGGATTATCGCGGCACCGCACATCGTCTCTACGACAACGGACACAGTCGCATGGTCGTGCCGAACAAAGGTTACGACGCGGACGCTGCCCGCCGTGACGTAGAGGGCGCGGCTGTGCCAGCCCACGCGCTGATGAAACATGCCAACGTTTCGTATCTGCTGTTTCCAAACCATCTCACTCCGGGTTCCAATCGCGACGTCGACGGCGTGCCGACCATCACGTTGCAACAGTTCTGGCCGTTGTCGATTGACCGAACGTTGTCCGAGTGGTTCACGATGACCCCGGCGACGAACGATGGCGTAGCGACCGAGAGGGAGCGCATTGGCGCCGACTACTACCGACGGATCATGGACGAAGATACGGAGATGCTCGATCAGATACAGAAAGCGATGAAAACCCAGGTGCTCGACGGTTTTCTCACAAGCTATCACGAACGCAGGATTTACCATCACGAGGCCAGTATCGACAAGCATCTGGGGATCGAGAATGTCCCCGAACATATGCGTATTCCGCAGCTGCTGTCGGTCGATCGAACGTGATCAAGGATAGCAGATGACCCACCTGCATGAGTGGCAGTGGATTCAGGACCACAAGCGTGATTACCTGAGCGATCCGGAAGCGGCGCACGATTGGGACGCGACCCCGGTGGGCCAGCCGCGCGTGGTACCCACGCTGTTGTTGCACACTCTGGGGCGGCGCAGCGGTGAATGGCGTGCGAGTCCGCTGCTGTACCAACCGTGCGGCGTGGGCTTCATCATTGTCGGCAGCCGCGGCGGTACGGATGTGCATCCGGACTGGTATTTCAATTTACTGTCCAAACCCGAGTGCCGCGTACAGGTGGGACGGTTCCGTTATCAGGCGGCGGCACGATTTCTTGCCGGAGTCGAACGTGACCGCTACTGGCAGATGATGCTCGCGTTCTGGCCGGACTACGCCAACTACCAGATGCGCACAGAACGCGTGATCCCCGTCGTGCAGTTGGTGGCGACGCCGGAGGCGATCGTCAGCGACTGAGCTTGAGTCCCTCTAGCGTGCCTGCGTCGCGCCAGGCTTTCATGCGCGCGAAAAAAGGGTTCGGTCCCTTGCCGTAGCTGCTGTTCTGTACGCTTCGGGGGTTGGGTTTACCTTCGTTGTTATAGTAACCCGGGGTGCAGGACACCAGAAAGTCCTCGTTGTAGCGGGCAAGCGAGACAATCTCGTCCACCCACGCGTCTTCGGCCGCTTTGTCAGCCTCGATCACCTGCACGCGGTTGTCGCGACACCACTCCAGTATGTAGCGCATGTGCCGCGCAGACTCGTCCATGGAGTGGGGAAAGTTGGTGGTGAAGGCAGACTGTCCGTTGCTCATCACGAACAGATTCGGGAAGCCGTGACAGTGCAGACCATGCAGGGTTCGCATGCCGTCTGCCCACTTCGCACTGAGTGGTTGGCCATTGCGACCCACCACGTCGTAGCCGGCGCGGCGCGTGTAGTCGGTGCCCACTTCGAAACCGGTTGCGAAGATGATGCAGTCCAGCGGGTATTCAGTATCGTTCGCTACCACGCCGCGCGCGGTAATGGCCTGAACGCCTTTGCCGCGGGTGTCTACGAGATGGACGTTGGACCGATTGAACGTTGGCAGGTACTCGTCATGGAAGCACGGCCGCTTGCAGAACTGGCGATACCAGGGCTTCAGCGCGTCCGCCGTTTCCGGGTCGTCAACGATGGCGTCGACGCGGGCTCTGATCTGGTTCATCTTTTTGAAGTCCGCAATCTCCATCATCTGCGGCACCTCGTCCCAATTGGTGTTTTTGCCGCGGTAGTTTGCAAGCGATATCAGATTGCGAATGATTTCGGTCCAGCCGTCCTGAACCAGGTCTTCCTCGATCACGCCCCCGGAAGTAAGCGTGTTGAAGTTTTCCATACGCTCACGTTGCCAGCCAGGTGCGAGAGCTGCGGCCCATTCGGGGTCAGTCGCGCGATTGGCACGTACGTCGATGGAGCTCGGCGTGCGTTGAAACACGTGCAGTGACTGCGCCGCTGCGCCAAGGTGTGGAATGCACTGCACCGCCGTCGCGCCGGTGCCGATGATGCCAACGCGCTTGTCCGCGAGCTTTTCGAGATTGCCCTCCGGGCTCCCGCCGGTGTAGTCGTAATCCCAGCGGCTGGTGTGAAACGTATGTCCCTGGTAGGTGTCGATGCCCGGAATGCCTGGCAGCTTAGGTCGGTTCAACGGACCGTTCGACATCACGACGAATTGCGCGCGCATGCGGTCCCCGCGGTCGGTTTCGATCTGCCAGCGCTGCACGTCTTCCAGCCAGCGGAGTCCGGTAACCTGAGTCTGCAGGCACGCATCGCGATACAGGTTGTATTTGCGCGCGATGTTGCGGCTGTGTTCCAGAATTTCGGACGCGAACGCGTACTTCGTTTTTGGAACGTACCCCAGTTCCTCGCACAGCGGCAGGTAGATGTAGGCTTCGGTATCGCAAGCCGCGCCCGGATAGCGGTTCCAGTACCAGGTGCCGCCAAAATCGCCGCCTTTTTCGATCAGCCGGATCTGGTCGAATCCTGCTTCGCGCAGCCGGGCCCCGGTGATCAGGCCGCCGAACCCGCCACCAATGATCGCGATCTCCACCTCGTCATGTAGAGGGGCCCGGTCGATTGGTTGTTCGACGTAGGGGTCGTCGATGTAGTGCGCAAAATCACCCGTTACTTCAAGGTATTGCTCGTTGGCGTCGTCGCGTAACCGCTTGTCGCGTTCTTCGCGGTAACGCTCCCGGAGCGCATCGGGGTCGAAGTTGAGGCCGGCCAATACATCGGCAAGCGATTCAGTCATATCGGATACTCCGGGCGGACGAAGATCATTGGGCAAGCATGTCGTTTAGAAACGGGCGCAGATTGGGGTAGCCGGTGGTTTCCCACGCGCCGTCGACAAACAGGTTGGAACCGGAGATGTAACCGGCGTCGTCGCTTGCGAGAAACAGCGCGGCGGCGGCAATCTCCTCCGGCGTTCCCCAGCGTTGCATTGGAATGCGATCCATGAACGCTGAGTCGGCGCCGGCAACGTCGCGAATCGGCGCGGTAAGGGGGGTGTCGGTCAACCCCGGAGAGACCGTATTCACTCGGATTCCGACCTGCGCAAGTTCGAGCGCCGCGTTGCGCGTCAGCATCTCTACACCGGCCTTCGCGCAGGCGTAGGGGCTGCCGCCGATCATCGGCACGTGACTGTTCAGCGATGCGATGTTCACGATAGCGCCGCCGGTTTGCCGCATGGCCCTGGCCTCGTGTTTCACACTTAGGAAGACGCCCTTCAGGCAGATGTCCATGGTGGCGTCCCAATCGTCTTCAGCCAGGTCGATGATTTCACCGCCGAAGCTCGCGCCGGCGCAATTGAACGCCACGTTCAGACCGCCGAATT
The DNA here is from genome assembly GCA_965216695.1 of Candidatus Azotimanducaceae bacterium. Classification (GTDB taxonomy): domain Bacteria; phylum Pseudomonadota; class Gammaproteobacteria; order Pseudomonadales; family Azotimanducaceae. The sequence continues at coordinate 4,678,282 of OZ244212.1, forward strand.
GCTCGACCGCCATCGCCACCATCGATTCGACTTGCGTTTCGTTGCGCACATCGACGGCTATACCGGAAACATCGTTGCCGAACTCGGCTCGTGCGTCTGCCAAGGCATCCGGATTGACGTCCCCCAGCAGAGCCCGGCCACCCTCACGCACAAAGCGTCGGGCGATCGCGAGCCCAATGCCGGAAGCGCCGCCGGTCACCACTGCCGTCCTGTTTGCGAAGCGTTCGCTGCTCATGCGTCGGTCATTCACGATGGATCAGAATGGTTCCATAATACGGCGGCTGCACGCGGACCGCATCCTGCCCGCCGTCCGTAACCGATGTATGATCGAAGCGTGCACGCTGTGCGATCATTAGGGCACGGAGCCGACCACTAACTTCGAGAGGACGCGACATGCGGTTAGGGGCTTTGCTGACGCCGGGCGATACAGCTGATATCGCGCGTCGGATCGAAGGCGAAGGCTACGACAGTTTGTGGTCGGCCCAAGCAATGGGGCGCGGCTTCATGATGTGCGATCCGTTCGTTGCGCTTGGTGTCGCTGCGGGCGTGACGCAGCGGGTGGAACTCGGAACGGCGATTGTGCAGTTGCCGTTGTACAACCCGACAGACATCGCGTTGAAGGCGATCTCACTCAATCAGGTGTCCGGCGGTCGGTTCGTGCTGGGCGTAGGCGCCGGGTCCACCGAAGCCGATTACCGCATTCACCGAGAAGACTTTGCCGCGAGGTTTGCAACGTTCGATCGCAACCTCGGGCACCTTCGCGAGACTCTTACCACCGGCAACGCCAACGACGGCAATATCGGGGCTAACGATGGACCACCCGTGTACTTCGGTACGTGGGGCCGCAACGTGGTGCGCGCAGCCGAACAGTTCGACGGCTGGATTGCATCGGGCATGCACCGTTCACCGGCGGAGTGCGCCGAAGCCCTCAGGCAGTACCGGAAGGCCGGCGGAGCGCGCGCGATCGTATCGACTATTCGCGTGCTGCCCGATGCGGATCTCGGCGAAGTGCAAGATGTTCTCGCGGCCTATGCCGAGGCCGGTTTCGACGACGCCGTGGTGATGGTGTTCGCGCCGGAGAAGCTCGGCAGTGTACGTCGGCTTGTCGACTAGCCGAACATGACGGCCACCAATCGATCAGCGGGGCTCGCCGCTAAACACAACGAAGCGGCCGCGTTGGTACGGCAGATGACGCTCGCGGAGAAGGCAGCCATGGCCTCGGGCCGGGATTTCTGGCATCTGCAGGGCTGCGATCGCCTGGGATTGCCGCCGGTTATGGTGACCGATGGCCCGCATGGGTTACGGAAGCAAACGGCCCGCAGCGATCATGTTGGTCTGATGCGCGCTGTCCCGGCGACCTGCTTCCCCACCGCCAGCGCGCTTGCGTCCTCATGGGATGTGCAGTTGCTTCACGATGTGGGTGTCGCGCTGGGTGAGCAGTGCGTTGCGGAAGGCGTTACCGTCTTGCTCGGTCCGGGAATGAACCTTAAGCGGCATCCTCTATGCGGGCGAAACTTTGAGTACTTCAGCGAGGACCCCGTTCTAAACGGAGAAGTGGCGGCTGCAATGATTCAGGGCGTGCAGTCGCAGGGCGTGGGCACCAGTATCAAGCACTATGCGGTCAACAATCAGGAGCTTGGGCGCATGTACATGGATGCCGTCGTCGATGAACGAACGTTACGCGAGCTCTATCTGCGCGGCTTCGAGATTGCGGTGCGCCGTGCGCAACCCTGGACCGTGATGTGCGCATACAACCGGGTCAACGGCATCTACTGCAGTGAACACGACTGGCTGTTGAACAAGGTGTTGCGTGACGAGTGGGGTTTTGAAGGCCTCGTCATGACGGACTGGGGCGCAGCCAATAACCGTGTCGCGGGCGTAAGAGCCGGACTGGATCTCGAGATGCCGGCAAGCGGCGGCGAGAACGACGCCCGTATTGAGGCCGCCGTTACGCGGGATGAGCTACGCGCGTCGGACTTAGACCGCATCATCGAGCGCAACGTTGCGCTCAGTCTGTTTGGCGCGGAGCTGGATCGGGAACGTCTCCTCGACCAGGATGCACACCATGCGCTCGCGCGTCGCGCCGCCGCCGAGTCGGCGGTGCTGTTGAAGAACGCCGACGAGGCGTTGCCGATCGATACCGGCGCGCGGATCGCGGTGATCGGTGCATTTGCGAAACACCCCAGATTTCAAGGCACGGGCAGCTCCCAGGTAACGCCGACCCGCGTCGATAGCGTTTTTGATGCGCTCGCGGAAGCCGTTGGCGGTCCGGAACGGCTTCTGTATGCGCAAGGGTACGAGCCGGTCTTCTCGCGTGATGACCCGGCGCTGGTTCAGGAAGCGGCGCGCGTCGCGAGCGGCGCGGACGTGGCATTGGTATTCGCGGGACTGCCAACGACCTATGAGTCCGAAGGGTTCGACCGCCCGCACATGCGCATGCCGGCGCAACACGACGCGCTGATCGAAGCCGTGTGCGCTGCAAACCCGCATACGATTGTGGTTCTGTGCAATGGCGCGCCGGTAGAGATGCCCTGGGTCGATGCGCCGCGCGCAATACTCGAAACCTATCTGTCGGGGCAAGGCGGCGGCGGTGCCATTGCGGATCTGCTCTTCGGCGTGACCAATCCGTCTGGAAAGCTCGCCGAAACCTTTCCGTTGGCGCAGGGAGATGTGCCGTCAGACCGATGGTTTCCGGGTGAGCATCGTCAGATTCAGTACCGCGAAGGCCTCTATGTGGGGTATCGATACTTCGACTCGGCGCACAAGGCGGTTTTGTTTCCGTTCGGACATGGACTGAGCTACACAAGGTTTGACTATACGAACTCAAACGTGCGCCTCGACGGATCGGTGGTGCGCGTGAGCTTCGACCTTACCAATGCGGGTTCCCGGCGGGGGGCCGAGGTGGTGCAGCTTTACGTGCACGACCCCGAGTGCAGCGCGTATCGCCCCGCGCAGGAATTGAAGGCGTTCCGGAAAGTCCAGCTCGCGCCTGGCACGTCGACGCGTGTCAACATCACGCTGGATCGCAGCGCGTTTGCGATTTTCGACGTCGAGGCACAGAACTGGCTGGTGGAAGCGGGAACATTCGAATTGCGTGTCGGTTCATCGAGCCGTGACATCCGGTTGGTTGAACGCATTGATGTGCCGTCGACCGACCGACTGTCTCAGCGCGCGGGCGTACCCGGTCCTACGTTGGGTGTCGATGGAATCGATGTCGCGGATCCGGTGTTTGCCGCGATGTTGGGTCGAGGCGTACCTGCGCCGGAGCCCGCGCGGCCGTTCCACATCAACTCGTCACTGCAGGAGATTGCGAAACACAGCTGGCTCGGTCGCCAGTTTCGGGATCGGGTCGTTGCTGCGTTCAAAGCGAATATGGGCGTGCGCGATGACGCGCAAGACCCGACGCTTGCGAAGATGTTCGAAGAGATGGCCAATCACATGCCGGTTCGTTCGTTTGTGCTGTTCAGCCGGGGCAAGATGACGTTTCGCTACGCGCACATTCTGATTGCGCTGATCAACCACCGCTACGTGGAGGCATTACGGCTGCTCGCGGGCGGCACGGTGCGCTGGTCGTGACGCGACTCCGGAAATTGTGTGACAGGCCCTGGATCAGAGGGCCCGCGATCGCTCGAGATCATCCGGGAGCAGTTGCCCCGCACGCCAGTAGTGGAAGGCGGCCCACAGGTTCACGAATCCCCAGGTGAACAGGCTGTAGCGGAGCGCGTTGTCGCCAAACGACGGCGCCAGGATGTCAGACAGCATCCCAACGGCGGGCGGGCCGAACACGAAGCCGATGAAGTTCAGAATGAACAGAAGAATGGCGGCAGCCACCGCGCGCATGCGAACCGGCGCCAGTCCCTGGGTCTGCGCAAACGTGGTGCCCTGGTAGAAGTTGCCGAGCATGACCGGCAGTGACAGCAGAATCAGGGAGAGCCACCAGGCGTCCACCAGAAAGGCGGCGGCGCCGATAGGTACGACCGCGGCCAGCGCTACCGCGACAATCCAGAGATACCATCGCGTATCCCGGGCGCCGAAGCGGTCCGACAGCCACCCGCCCAGCACGATTCCGAGCCCGCCTGGGATGCCGAGCACCAGGCCCAGCCAGAAACCGGCCTCCGTCAGCGTCATGCCATGGCTGCGTAGAAAAAACGTGGGCGCCCACGTAATCAGACCATAGCCCACGAATGCGGTGAGTCCGCCGCCGGCGGCCATGTGCACAAATGAACGGCGGTCTACCAGGTATCTGAACACTTCGAGGATGGACGGGTGGTCGGGTGTCGTGGACGTGTGCACATGGCCGTCCGCGTGGCCCCGCGGCGGTTCTTTCACGGTGAGGAACACGATTGCGGACAGAACCAGCCCAGGGACACCGACAATAAAAAACGCGATGCGCCAGCCGAATTCGTCGGCGATCGCACCTCCGGCGAAGAGACCAAACATGATTCCGAACGGGATGCCGAGGGCGTAGATGCCCAGCGCGGTTGCGCGCTCGTTGGCGGGGTACAGATCGGCCAGCATCGAATGGGCCGGCGGGCTGCAGCCGGCTTCGCCGATGCCGACGCCGATGCGGGCGGCCGCGAGTTGCCAGAAGTTCATGGCAAGGCCGGAAAGCGCGGTCATGCCGCTCCAGATGGCGAGCGACAGACCGATCAGGTTGCGCCGATTCCAGCGGTCCGCAATCAGCGCAATGGGCATACCGAGGGTGGCATAGAAGATCGCGAACGCGGTGCCGGAAAGCAGCCCCATACCGAAATCAGAGACGCCCAGATCGTTTTTGATGGGTTCGATCAGAATCGACAGAATCTGCCGGTCGATGAAGTTGAATGTATAGACCACGACCAGTACGCCGAGGGTGTAGCGTTTGACGTGGTCGCTGATCAGCGGTGCGGAAGCTTCTGCCATGGTGTTCTTCTTATTTTCTCGACTGGTGCAATGGTTGGTCTAGGCCGTGCCTGATCGATTCCTGCGAAGCGAATGGTCAGTGAGCGAGCGGGTGCGGCCGCAACTGCACTTTACCTGCAAACGACTGCGGAATCTCCGAGTGGACAATGGGATCGCCGCCGTTGGTGAACCACAGACCACGACCCTTCCAACCGGCGTCGGGATCGTCGATGCGCCCGTCCAGGCCTCGCGTGTACGTATTCAGCGGGTAGGGGATGCGGATTACCGTGAACGTTTCTGTAGTCTGATCGAACGCCAGCAGCGAATCGGATCCGGTGCCGTTCATTACCACGACGTCGTTACCCATACCCAACGTGTTGAACTGATCGACGAACAGGTAGTAGTGAAAATCGGCACCCATCGCGTCGGCAGTGTTCTCGCCGGTATCCATTAATGGCCCCGGGCTCCGGTAGAGGGTCCACCCCTCCGGGCATTGTGACCCGGTGCCCCAGGTTTGCCGGCACTTGCGCCGGTCGAAGCGTGCCAGATGGCCGCTTCCGCCCATGGATGCCCAGATTACGCCGTTGCTGTCTACGTCAACGCCGCGGGGTCCCGCAGCCGGACGCGGAGGCGTGAACGCTTCATGCCGGTCTGTGTTCGGGTCGTAGCGGATCAGGCGTCCGCGATAACTGAGATCGCCGCCGACGTGTCCGCCGGGCTGTGCAGTCCACACGCTGCCGTCGATGGGATTGGGAATAATGCCGTAGTTGAAGTCCACAAGCGGCGTATCGGCTTTGCCATCGCCGTCGCTGTCGACGATGACTTCGGACCAACCTTGCGCAGCTGCCAGCGACTCCGGTTTTCGGGGATCGTATTTGGACGGATCGAACCAGCCGATCACGAACGAGTCGCCCGAAAGCCAAAGTACGCCCGCCGCATCGAATTGCAGATGGTGCGTGCCGTAACAGGTATCGATCAGCTGAAACGTGCGGTCACGGGTGTCGAAGTAGCCGAGCTGGCGGTGATGGTATCGTCCGGCAACCCCAGGCGTTCTGTTGCAGAAGGCAGGCACGTCCGCGTCCCATTCGCGACGGATCTGTGTCGTTAGCCATACCCGTCCGCGTTCGTCGAACATCGGATTGTGCGGATTGGCCGGATTGACATATTTTCCTTCGTACGGGGTGATTCCGGCCTGCACTGCGCAGCCGAGCGAACCGAACCCCATGGGTATCACTGTGTCGGATCCGGTCATTGCGCCCCGGTACGTCTGATTGCACCAGGGCGTGCTGAAGCCATCCTGGGTGGGTACGGCCAGAGCCGACGCGGTGTGGCGCACCGGATCCACAGCCAGCAGTCGGTCGTTGCCGAGATCGACGCCATAAATCGGCCCGTTGGCGTAACGTGTTGGCGCGCGTTTATCGGTGGCGATTTCGTCGTGCGCGTAGGTGAACGTATCCCCCCATGCCCACTGGGTGATCACGACATTGCGTTCCAGTCCCTCGGGCCGCGGTGGCGATGGCGGCGTCGCGCCGCTCATGATTTTCTTGGACCAGGCAGTCATCGCGTCGAGGGTGCGGTCACGGCCCAGCCCGTCAGCAGTGGCGTGCATGTGCGTCGCTTTCTTCAGACCCAGGTCCAGCATCTCGCGCGTACGCGCGCGGGTCATCACAGATCCCACCTGGTGGCACAGCTGGCAGCCGAGTTTGAAGTAGTTGGTCCAACCCGGATCGCGTTCCGGTGGCTCCAGCAGCGACAGCCAGTAGTTGGCAGGGTAAATGGCTGCGGCCGCCTGCCGGGAACGGGCGGGAGCGGCCGTAATCGTCAGCTCGTCGCCGGTTTGTGCGTTCTGCTTCGCGGAATCTTCCAGCCCGTAACCGCGCACCCAGACACGGTAGCTGACGTTTGGAAGGTCGGGAAGAACGAACCGGCCGCGTTCGTCGGTGACCACGATCTTGCGGTACGGCGTAGGTAGATCGCTGGTTTCAGCGATGACCCACACGCCGGCTTCGGCCTGGCCGTTGGTACCCGCAACCCGCCCTTCGATAAACCCAGCGTCGGGGCTACCGGCCGAAGAAAAGCATAAGCTCGAGAAACAGATCGAAGAAATGGCAACGAGCGTGCGGCAGGCGACGATCGCGCGGTGAGTGTTTTTCATGGGTTCCCCGTATCAGACTCCGGGACAATCGGCTGCAGCGTACCGGGCTCGAGCCGGTTGCCACGGAGTATCACGCCGCGCCCCCTCTGGAGTACTGTAGCGTATGCGCAGGCCGACGCAAACGACCGGACCCTGCGGCACGGTGTTATGCTGAGGAGTTGAAGTTGCGCCCAGGGTTGTGTGTGCAAAGCGCGACGTATGGAAGCAAGCATGGAACATCCTGAATCGATCGCTAATCTCGAAAATCGTATGCGCTGGGAGCAGGGGCGTACCGCACCTCCCGAGGGGTTCCCGGCGTTGCCGCCGATCCCTCCGGGCCGGTACACGTCCGATCGTTTTTTCGAGCTCGAGAAGCAGCATCTATGGAACAAGGTGTGGCTGTATGCGGCGCACCAGAGTCAGCTGCCGGAACCGGGTGACTTTTTGTTGCTCGACATTCCCGGCGTACCAATGTTCATTATTCGCGGTCGCGACCGGCGCATTCGTGCGTTCTACAACGTATGTTCGCATCGCGGCGCGCCCCTCGTTCGTGAATCGAGCGGTCGACAGACAAGTCTGCGCTGTACGTACCACCAATGGACCTACGATCCCGAGGGCCGACTGATTGCGGTGATGGACGAGCGCGACTTTCCCGAGCCGTTCGACAAAAACTGTCTTGGCCTTGCCGAGGTGCGCTGCGAGCTATGGGGTGGCTGGGTGTTCGTGAATGAAGATCCGGATGCGCCGTCATTGACCTCCTGGCTCGGAATGCTGACCGATGAGTTCGAGCAGTTCGGGATCGATTCGCTTCGGCCAGCGGCGATTAAGCGTTACGAGGTGGAATGCAACTGGAAGCTCACGATGGATGCCTTCCTGGAGGTGTACCACATCAATGGGATCCATCCGAACACCGTTGCGCAATCGTTGGACCACCGCGGCGCCGTGATGGGACTGTTGCCGAACGGCCATACGCGCATGACCTGTCCCACCAACGTACCGGCATCGGAGACGTCAGCGCGCCGCGGCTACAACGACGGCAGCGATACCTACATTCCGCCGATCCCGGTCGGTGAAATCGCGTCGAGGCACCATGTCTCGCACAATGTGTTTCCCAACGTCATCACGCCCACTGGGGACGTTGCGCGTCAGTTTCTGATGTTCTGGCCGCTCACCCGGACCCGCACGCGCGTGGACGTGGTTCACTTCGGCCTGGACTGGGGTGACGGCGAACGGCCTGCCGGCTGGGACAAGCTGCTGGCGTTCTGGGACATCGTCATGGACGAGGACCTGCAGTTTCTCGAGTGGCAGCAGAAGGCGGTGCTCTCGCCTGGATTCCGGGGATATCGGCTGAACTATCTGGAACGCCGGATCTATTATGCGCACGAATCGATCGACCGGACGATCGGCGTTGAACACATCCCCGCCGACCTCCAGGTAGAACCGATGCTCGACGCGCACCGGGAGTCGCCACAAGATCACTGCGCCGACCCATTGATGCGGGTAAGCCGATGCTGAACTTTCCGATCGTTCAAACTGCGTACTTCGTTGAGGACTCCCGCGCGGCGGCAATCGCGATGGCGCGTCGCTACGGTGCGGGTCCGTTTTTTCTGATTGAGCGCATCGAGCTCGCGTGGGGGGAACATCGCGGACGACCGCAGAATTTCCTGCACACGTCGGCGTACGGTCAGTGGGGGCCGGTGATGATGGAACTCGTGCAGCAGGACGAAGAGGGGCCTTCACCGTTTCGTGACATGTTCCAACCCGGAGAGTGCGGACTGCACCACGTGGCGATGATGATTGACTCGCTCGAAGATACCTACCGTTACTGCGCAGACTCCGGCCTCGCCATTGCTGCAAAAGCGGAAACCCTCACCGGCACGGAGTTCGCGTTCGTGGACACGGTCGCGACGCTCGGGCATATGATCGAAATCTACGAAACCTCGGACCAGCTGGTGGGTTTCTACGATTTCGTACGGTCGGCGTCGGAGCGCTGGGATGGCAGCGATCCGGTGCGCTCGCTCGCGAGGCGCTGATCTCTTTTGAACTTCGCCGACTACGAGCAGATCACGCGTCGCCGCTACGAGTATGCACTAGGGATCGATACCCGGAATTTCGAACTGCTGCGGTCGGTGTTTACCGATCAGATCTTGATGGACTTCGAAGACTACAGCGGAGCACCGGCTGCGACGTTGGCTGCCGACGATTGGGTGGCCGGCTGCCGCGTGCTGTTTACGGGCCTCGACGCCACCCAGCACGTGATGTCGAATCCTACCGTCGATATAAACGGTGACGAAGCACAATGCCGTATGTATATGAAAGCAGAGCATTTTCTACACAATGAGCAGGGCAGTTTCGACTATGCGATCGGCGGCTACTACGTCGACCGGCTGCAGAAGATCGATGGACGGTGGAGCATTACCGCCGTCACGTTGAAACTGTTCTGGCAGCGCGGCAATCGGCACATCATGCAGCTCGCGCGCGCGATCGGCGAGCGGCGTTTGAACGGCTGATCGTGCGCGTAGATCGCCGTATGAGCATCTCCGACGGAGTTCCGGATGGAGTACTTTCTTAACCTGCCCACCGCCGAGTTTCGGGACCCGGCCGGGTGGGCGGCGCGCGCCGAAGGGCAGGGATGGAACGGAATCTGTGCCAGCGATCATTTCTGGGTGGGTGGCAGCTACCCGCACGTGTTCGTAACGGCAACGCAACTCGCGTGTGCAACCGAGCGCATACGCCTCACTACGTCGTTCTGCAACAATCTGTTTCGTTCGCCGGTGGAGTTTGCCCAGGCCGCGTTGACCCTGCAGCAGGTTTCCAATGGGCGATTCGAAGCGGGTCTGGGGGCAGGCTGGGCTGCCGACGAAATGCATGCAAGTGGCATGGCCTATCCCGACGGTCCCACGCGGGTCAGCATGTACGTTGAGGCGTTGCAGATCGTGTCATCGTTGTTGCAAACGGGGCAATGCGAGTTTTCAGGCAACTTCTATCGCGTATCGGTTACCGGCGAGCGTGTTCTTGGTCCCCGGCTGGACGAGCCGCCGCCGCTCGTTGCTTCCGCGGGCGGACCACGCGCGGTCCGGGAGGTAGCGCCGCTGGTCGATCGGATCGAGATCAAAGCGATCGCACGCGCCACGCAAGCGGGGGCGCTTGATTTCGCAATGATGGCGACGGTTACGCGCGCCGAAATTGAACGCAATATCGAACGAGTTCGGCGCGTTGCGGCCGCATTGCCGATTGGTATCTTCGTGCTCGTGGGCGCGGGTGAGTCCAAGGAGGTAGCGTCGATGGCGGCGATGTTCGAGGGCAGCTACATGGGCGGGTTCTTCGGCCACCCGGAGCAGGTGGCGCGAACGGTTCGCGACCTGGAAGGCATAGGAATCGGTCGGGTGCAGCTTACGGAGCTGGTTCCTGGAACACACGACCGGCTCGCTCCGTACCTGCTCGATACGGGCTGAGCGTCAATCGTTGCGCTTGATGTCGCGGAACGGACCCGTGTCGGCGCGTGCTTCTTTAGGCATACCGAGCACCCGCTCGGAGATAATGTTGCGCTGAATTTCGTCGGTGCCGCCTGCGATCGAGATCGCCGGTACGGATACCAGCACCTCTGCGATCATACCGTCGGCGGCTGAATCCGGACCGGAACGCATTGCGTCCGCACCGGAGATCAGTGTGTGCACGTACGCCGCCTGGCGCGCGATAACGCTCGCGGACAGCTTGCCGATGGAACCCGCCGGTACGAGCTCGTTGGATCCGGACTTCCGCTGCGCTTCCGCGGCCTGCAGCGACAATTGTGCGCCCTTGGTCATTGACAGCAACTTTGCGATTTCCTGGCGAACGGTCGGATCGTTCAATGCACCGGTTTCGCGAGCGCGTGGCAGCACGAGGTCAACGCGCCCCTGGCGCTGCGGGTACCAGGTATAGGGTTCATTGGCGATCCGCAGTTCTTCGCGGTATTCGTCGTACGCGCGTCCAACACCGTCCCGCGCAGCTGGATTCGCCCGGCCAACGCCCCCCAGGCGCCGTTCGTAGGACAACGTCGTCTTTGCAACCTGCCAGCCATTTCCTTCACCGCCCACGAGATCGCTGCTGTCGACGACCGCGTCGGTGAGGAATACTTCATTGAAAGACGCATGGCCATTCATCTGCCGGAGCGGCCGGACATCCACGCCCGGCTGGCGCATGTTGATCAGAAAGAAACTGATACCCTGATGTTTCGGTACATCGAAGTCCGTACGCGCCACCAGAATGCCGTAGTCCGCGTGATGCGCGCTCGTGTTCCAGACCTTCTGGCCGTTGACGATCCACCGGTCATCGACCCGCTCGGCTTTCGTAGACAGCCCGGCGAGGTCGGACCCGGAACCGGGCTCGCTGAACAGCTGACACCACGAGTGCTCTCCGGTCAGGATGGGCCGAAGATATCGGCGTTTCTGATCGTCGTTGCCCATTGCGAGTATCGTTTCGGCAGCAAGCCGCCCGGGACCCGCTTGGGCTATTGGTACTACGCCGCGACTATTGAAGATTCGGGATACAACCGACGACTGAGCCAGCGTGAAATCACGACCGAAGTACGCGCTTGGCCAATGCGGCACAGACCAGCCGCCGTCAACAAGCGTCTCCCGCCATTGCCGCAGCGGCAGATCGGCGTTCCAATTCGCGTCGAGCCACGCATGGACGGCTCCCGCGATCGCTTGTTCATCCGCGTCCGCGCCGACGGGTGCATCGTCGTTCATGGAGCCGCCTCCTGCGCTTCGATTACGGCCATCATGCGCTCCCGGTGGTATGCGGGTGTACCCAGGAATACCTCGGAACTCTTCGCGCGTTTGTACCAAAGTTGCGTGTCTTCTTCCCAGGTGAATCCAATACCGCCGCGCATCTGAATGGCTTCCTTTGCAGCGTTCATGTACGTGTCCGATGCCATCGCTTTAACCATGCTCGGCAGGTAGGGCTCTCCCTCTCCGGAGGCGAGGCACGCGGCCGCGTGATGCGTCGCGGCCTTCGCCCATTCGACTTCCATCAGCAGATCAGCGCACCGATGTTTCAACGCTTGAAACGAACCGATCGGGCGCCCGAACTGGTAGCGCATCCCGGTGTATTCGATTGTGGAGTCCAGAAGGTGCTGCGCGCCGCCGATCATTTCGTGCGCAAGCGCGACACAGAGTTCGTCCCACAGGCGGTTCATCCCGGAGGCATCCACATCGCCGATGGACTGTGCGACTGCTGCGTCGAACCGAACGCTCGCGAGCTTGCGCGTCGGATCCAGGCCCACCACGGGTTCAATATGTACGCCGTCGGCTTGCGGGGAAACTTGGTACAGACCCAGGCCGCCTGTCGTGCGCGCGATCGTAATCAGGCAGTCGGCGACCTGGGCGTCGATTACCAGCGGTGCTGTTCCCGTCACCCGGTCGTCCTCAGCATGGAGCGCGTGTCCGACACGTTCCGGCGCGTCGAGATTATCGAGTACCAGCGTAGCGATGGTGCGTCCGGAAGCGAGATCGGGTAGTAGCCTGTCGCGCGCATCGGTCCGCGCCAGGTGCAGCAGCGCGGCACTGGCCATCACCGCGCTGGCGAAGAACGGTCCACAGTAAAGGTGTCGACCCATCTCCTCGGCCGCTATGCCGAGTTCTACCGGTCCGAAACCGTAGCCGCCGAAGGCCTCCGGAATATGTGTACCGGTTAGCCCCAGCTCGCCGCTCAGTTGCCGCCAGACCGCCGGGTCGTAGCCTGAATTGGTCTGCATGAGTTCTCGTGTTAGCCGCGGTTGAGATTTCTCCCGCAGAAACCGGGCGATCACTTCGCGAAACTGTTGCTGATCTTCGGTGAATTCGGTTTGCATTTGGTCTACGGCCGTGCGCCCTCCACCGCAACCTGCGCTTCCTGAGCACGGATTGTTTCGCGCAGTTCGAGCTGTTGGGCGCGAGATATTGGGTAGCGCCAGACGATCAACGATGCCAGCACGAAGATGGCCGCCGGCAGCACACCAATCGTCAAACGCAGACCAAACAATGCGTCGGGCGTGTTCTGCGCACCATTCGCCGCGTCAAATCCGAACAGCGCAAGCGATTGCAACGCCAGCCAGCCGCCAAGACTGGACGCAAGTTTCATCACAAGGGACCAGGCTGAGAAGAAGAGTGCGGTGCGGTTCTCGCCGGTTTGCGTTCGGTCCAGGTCGATGACGTCCGCTTTCATGGAATTGGGGAGTGCCTGGAACGACCCGGTGGCGAATCCCATCAGAAATATGAAGGGCATCATGAACCAGAAGTCACCCTCGCCCAGGAACAGATAGACCAGACTGAACGTTGCGAGCGTCAGCATGCCCGCCACCCATGCGCGGTGTTTACCAATGTGACCCGAAAGCCATACCCAGAACGGAATGCCGAGAAAGCCCGCCGTGGAACTGATGATCACCAGATAGGGCACCTTGGCCGGCGATTCACGGACGATAAACTCCACGTAGAAGATGTAGAGCGGCATTACGATTGCAAGCGCAACGGACGACAGGATGAAGCCCGCGACAAGGATGCGGAACGGCCGGTTGCGCCACATGATTTGCAGGCCGGGAATCAGGGCGACACGCGCTGCCGTTGAGCTACGTGCGCGCGCCGGCGTTTCGGGCACGCGCCATACGGTCAATCCGACACAGACGGGGACCAGGAGCATGGCGGCAATGCCCAACAGATGCATTACGTTGGCTGTGCCGCCGAACCCGAACGCCACCAGAGCGACGAACGGAATGAGTTGGGCGACAATTCCGCCCAAACTGCCCATGACCGCTCTCCAACCCGTTATCCGAGTGCGCTCGTCGTAGTCATCTGACAACTCGGCGGCCCACGCATAGTAGGGGATCAGCAACATGGTCCAGCCGAGCCAAAGCACGAGCAACCACGAGAACAGGTACCAGATACCTGCGCCCTCGGGGGGCAGAAAGACGTGGTAGATGCCGAGCATCATGAAAGGGACGGATGCAACCATCCACGGGCGGCGTCGCCCCCAGCGAGTGCGCGTGCGGTCGCTCAGGTAACCCATCACGGGATCGGTCACGACGTCGAACAGTCGCGCCAGAAACAGAATGTTGGCGACGGCGGATATGCCGAGTCCGACATCGCCGGTGTAGAAGCGCGACAGCCAGATCGCCATCGGAATGATGGTGAGCATGATCGGCAGGTCCGACAGGCCGTAGTAGAACAGAGACGACCGGCTCAGGGGGCGTGAAACCGTGGATTCGCCGGCCACAGGGCTAGGCCTACCGTGTTCAGGCTGCGATTACTGTACGTTGACGCCGAACTTGCTGAGATTGGACACTAGGCGCACTTCGCCCGGACGGTCCCAGTACGACTGCCGCTTGGTTACGCCTAAGTCCGTGCAGATCGGCCATTCGTTGCGGGAGAGATTGTCGGCCTCGATATCGCCCTGACAGCTGTTGAACATTACGCCGCTGCCTTCCGTTCGCTGGGTAGCGACCCGGTCCGTGTACCACGAACCTTTCGTCAGAAACTGTTCGAAGTGACCGAGTTCGTGGAGTGCAACGATGTAATTCTCGAGGTCTGCGCCGCCTTCCTTGCCCTCGAAACGCGCTTTGGTCTTTCCAAGCGCCTGCCATTGACCGGCAGGGTCGAAGCTGAGCTTGGCGCTCGGATCCCAGACCATCACGTGTTTGTACTGCCCCTCGTAGAATCCGTAGGCGGCGCCGCCCATGATGCCGGCCCATTCGGTGTCGCCGACGATCCACAGGTCCTCGTCGCATTCCAGGGCCATCTTCAATAGCTCTTTCGCGCGCGGCGAGGCGTTCACCTTGCCGTGGTTCATCACCTTCCAGAACTCGGATTTCACATCCAGATGGCCGTTGAGCGTAATCTGCTGACCGCTGCAGACGATCTGAATCGTGGAGCCTTTTTCGACGTATTTGATCATGCCTATTTCCCCCGGACTGGCCACGATTGTTGGCAGTTGCGGCGAGTATCGCACGAGCCGCGGCGATTGGAAATTGATCGTGTTGGAGCCCCGCACTTGCCTCGGGGCGCGAGTTGTCTAAATATGGGGCGTCTGTTCTTTAGGCGCGGAGGAAGGCGATGGCGGTTACGAGCATTCCGGAGCCGGATACCAACAATGTGTGGCGTCTGGAAACCCCTGGGAGCGATGGCTGGATCCGCTCCGCCCGCCCCGATGCAGCGAACAAATTTTTCATGGTCTCGGCCGATGGCCATGTTCAGGAACCCAATTCCTTCTTAGCCGATCGTATCGATCGCTCCTTTCATGATCGACTCCCGGGCGTCGTGTTGGGTGATGACGGCGAGAAGTATCAGAAAACCGAAGGTTTCCGTCGCGCCAAGCTGAATTGGGTTCAGCCGTTCGAGGGACACGAAAAACTTCGCAACGAGTCGGGCCGCACGCCGGAGGACCGGATTTCGGATCTCGCGTTGGACGGATGCGACGCTGAAGTACTCTTTCCCAACAAGGGACTTACGATCTGGGCGACGCGTGACGCTGAATTCAGTCATGCCATGTGTCGTGCGTACAACGATTGGGCATGGGAGGAGTTTTCCGAATTCAACGACCGCCTGGCGCCGATGGCATGTATCGCCCCGGCGCTACTGGACGACGCGATTGCCGAAATCCAGCGCTGCGCAGCATTGGGTTTCAAGGGTCTGTCACTGCCATGCAAACCAGTCTTCGGACCACCGGACGTGGACGACCTGAATTACAACCTGCGCGAATTCGAACCCTTGTGGGATTGTATTGAAGAGGTCGGATTACCGATCACGTTCCACGTTTCCACCGGCCGTGATCCGAGAACCGCGCGGTCCCAGGGCGGCGCCGTGATCAACTACACGGTGCACTCGCTGGCTCCGACGATGGAGCCGCTCGTGAACATTTGTGCGTCCGGCGTCGCGGAGCGGCATCCGACGTTGCGCTTCGGAGCGATCGAGGCCGGAATCGGCTGGGTTGCGTGGATGATGGAAGCGATGGACGAAGCGTATCGCAAGCATCACATGTGGGTACGACCGAAACTCGACGGCTTGCCGAGTGACTATTTTCGCCGGCAGGGATTCGCGAGTTTTCAGGAAGACAAAGCGGGCCTTGTGCTGGCGCGCGAATTCGACCTGGTGGACAACATGCTTTGGGCGAATGATTTTCCACACCACGAGGGCTCTTGGCCATACTCAGCCCAGGCGATCGAGCGAACAATGACGTCGCTCAGCGACGCAGAACGCGCGAAAATTCTTGGTCTGAACGCCGCGCGGATATTCGACATACCGGTGCCGGACCGGTTTTGTGACCACGACGACGCGGCCGCGGTTGCCGCGGCGCAATCACGCAGAGCCTGAATCAGGGGAGCGACTATGGCGGACAATCCAACCAACGCGGCGAGGCAGACGCTCGGCGATTTTGCACCGAAGATGATTGAACTCACGGAACAGGTGCTGTTCGGAGACGTCTGGGAGCGTCCGGAACTCAGTAAGCGGGACCGCAGCCTGATCACGTGCGCAACGCTCGTTGCGTTGGGCAAGACCGAGCAGATGAACTTTCATTTTCCGCGCGCACTGGAAAACGGTGTCACGCGCACCGAACTGGTCGAGATGATTACGCATCTGGCGTTTTACGCGGGCTGGCCCAGCGCGATGTCTGCATTGGGGAAGGCGCGTGAACTGCTGGGTGACGCGGAAGGTTGACCGCTGCCGGACCGTTCTCGCGGCACGCTGCTCAGTTGCCGAGCCACCACCATACTGCAAGATTTGCAAATAGCGCGACGCTCGCGAGTCCCGTACTCCAGCGGACAAACTCGAAGCTTCGGCGATTGCGCAACTCGCGCTCGCGCACGGTAATCTCGACCAGCGCCGTCAACACATTGTACGCCGTCTTCCGTGCCTTTGCGCGATCGTGACGGTGTTCGACTCCACGACTCACGTGATTTGCCAGTTGATTCATCGCGCTCTTGTACTCTTTCTCGAATCGCGAGCGGCGTTTACGCGCGTTGCGCGCAAACAAACAGAAGCGGTTACAGTCGCGCAACGCGGCGCGATAGTCTCTTAGTGGCGCGGCTGCAGCGCCCAACCGTCGACGGTTGCGCGCGTCGGAACGAACCACCTCTGTTTCACCCGTTTCACCTGGCAATCCCAGTGTAATCTCTTCTACCGCCATCGCTCTCTCCCGCAATAACCGACCCAAATCCCACGAAAAACGTCAGCTCAACAACGGGTAGACGTTGTTGAGAGGGACTTGGGTTCCGGAGAATTACGCATCATTTAAGCGCGACAACCAAGTCGCAACGCGTTCATTTTGTGGGTTCGGTCACGAAGTTTTTTTTCGCACTGGTCAAGATTGCGCGTGGAGAGAACGGCCGAACGCGGTCGTAACATAGATTAACGTTCTGACAGGGACAGCGGATGGCCACCGAGGGGAGCCATCATGTTGAAGTCCGTTTCACAGGGAATTGTCGCGACAGTCATTGCCTGCTTCGCGATCACAGCCGGCGCCGAAACCTACGAAGGTTCGGCAACGCGAACGCCGTCCACACCACCTCCGGCGGAGGTGCAGAGCCTGGACGAGCAGGTGCAGGCTGTAAAATCTGACGTTCTGGCCATTGCGGCGGAGCTCAGCCTTCTCGAAGAAGAGCTGCTTTTTCCATCGAATTCTCAGGTATCGCTGTTTGTTGCGCACACCCGAGACGAGACGTTTCGCCTGGATGCAATTGATGTCCGCATCAACGGTAATCCCGCGATGCATCATATCTACAACTTCAAGGAACTGGATGCGCTTCATAACGGCGGGATTCAACGCCTGTATACCGGCAATCTGAGTCGCGGCGCGCACAGTCTCGAAATCCAGATCATCGGCAAAGTGAACGGTGAGCACGACTTTGCCAGCGCCCGAAGTTTCGAATTCACCAAGGACATTGATCCGCGTGCGCTGGAAATAGCGATCGCGGGACCAACAGCAGGCAAGGACGCCATACTTTTGCGCGAGCTGTAGCAATGTACCGCCTGGGAGGTACGGTGTTCGTTGCGCTGCTAACGGTGCTGTTTGTACCCGTAGGCCGCGCGGCCGACCCTCACTTCAGGGAATCGCTTTTTTACGCGTACCAGGGCCACTGGTTCGACGCGCTTGAGCGTCTGGATGCCGAGCTGTTGCAGCACCAACGGCTGGATGAACCGGAACTGGACACGTTGTATCCGGTCATTGACGACGCGAAGTTTTCTACCGGTGATTTCGAACTCAACTATCGCATGCATCATCGGGCCGGACGCGCAGTACGCGCGGTGTTGGAGGGTGATGTTGCACCTGAGGTGCGTAACGAAGCGGCTTACCGTCTCGCGCGAATTCAGTTTCAGAAGAATCAACCGCTGGCGGCGCTTGTCTCGCTGGCTCGCGTTCAGGATCCGCTGCCGGCGCTCGAACAGGATGTCACGTTTCTGAGGGCCAATGCATTACTTGTAAGCGGTCAATCCGCCGAAGCCTCAACTGTTTTGAAAAGCCTTCAGGGTCAGCGCCGACATTCCGGGTTCTCTGAGTTCAATCTCGCCGTTGCGCATCTGCAGCAGGGAGACCACGCGCTGGCGATGAAAGCGCTGGCGCGTGCTGGAAGCATTACCCCCCGAGATGATGCCCAGCGCGCCGTGCGGGACAAGGCCAACCTGGCTTACGGGACACTGCTTGCCGAATCGGGTTCGCATGCTCCCGCGAAAGTAGCGCTCGACAAGGTGCGCCTTAGCGGGCCGTTCTCCAACGAAGCCTTGTTGCGCTCCGGGTGGGCGGCGGTTTCGCTCTCTCGTTACGAGCGGGCCATCGTACCGTGGCAGATGTTGAGCGAACGCAATGCAACGGATCCCGCGGTACAGGAAGCGCTGTTGACCCTGCCGTATGCGTTCGCGCAGATGGGCGCGCATGGTCGAGCCGCCAATCTGTATGCGCGCGCACTCGATACGTATGCGGCCGAGTTGAATCGTCTGCATCAGTCCGTGGACGCGATACGAGCCGGCGGCTTTCTGCAGGCGCTGAAACGACCGGAGATGCACGCCGATGGCGACTGGCTAGTACGGCTTCGTGAATTGCCTACGGCGCCGGAGACGTATTACCTGACGCAGTTGCTGGCGTCGCACGAATTTCACACGGCGCTTGCGAATTATCTCGATCTGGAAGATCTGCGGTCCCGGCTCGAGCGGTCGCACCAGGCGTTCGGTGCGTACGGAGACGTCATCTCCGCGCGTCGCGACTACTACGAGCCGCTGCTACCAGGCGTTGACGCGCGCTTCCGGGATCTTGCGGCACGCCGGAAGCTCCGCATTGAGCAGTATGCGCATTTGCAGCGACGATTCGACCGGCTGCTGACTAATCCCCGACCCGAGATGCTGGCGACTGCGTCGGAACAGCAAGCCATGAAACGGTTGAGCGTTGTCGAGCAGTCGGTAACGCACGATCCCGAAGCTCTGGAACGTGCACGGCGGTTGCGCGGTTTGATTACCTGGCGTATGGCGACGGAGTTTCACGATCGTTTGAGTACGTATTACGGGCATCTGGCGGAAGCCCGCGTGGCGCTCGACACTATGAACGTGACGTATCGCGCCTTCGTGGCAACCCGGCAGAGTGCAGAACACGGTTTTCGGGGGCAAGCGCAGCGCGTCAGCCGGGTCGCTACCCGCGTCACCGCCGCTCATGACCGGGTGGTGCTGTTGATCGCGCGGCAGGGACAGGTACTGGAGCAGCTTGCGCTCGCGGCGCTCGATGCACGCATCGCACAGCTCGACGACTACCAGCAGCAGGCGCGGTTTGCGCTCGCGCACAGCTACGACCGCGCGGTGACTGCGTCGACATCAGGGAGGCAAGTGCCGTGATACCTCGTCCCACAACGACCCTTTGTGTACTGCTCGTTGCATCGAGTCTGCAGGGTTGTCGCAGCGCGCCCGAACAGGACACGATCGCAGATCTGGACAGGATCCGACCGGATACCGCGGACGTTGCTGTTGACGATGGTCTGCGGAAAGCGGTTGCCGGCTACGAGCGTTTTCTGGAAGCGACACCGGAGCATACGATGGCGCCGGAAGCCATGCGACGCGTTGCAGATCTCAAGCTCGAGCGAGAGGTGGGTTATGTTGGCGTCGAAACGCCAACGCGCGCGGTGGGTGAAGCCACCGACAATACGGCAGCCCGTGCACCGATGGCGGCCGCAGCTGTCGCACCGATACCCAGAACGCGCAGTGGATCGTCTCCCGACCCTAAGACAGATACCGATGACGAGTCCTTTGAGCAGTTCGAGGCGCGCACGAGCAGCGTGGACCCACTGGCGCGGCGGACACCTGCGCTCCCGCTGCCGGGTAACGCGTCGATCGACGATCGTGGCCCACGGCAAGCTATTGCGACCTACCGAAGAATTCTGGACGAATATCCCTGGTACGAACGTAACGACCAGGTGCTGTACCAGATGGCGAGAGCCTACGACGAACTTGCTGAGCCGGACGCAGCAATGGAGGTGGTCGACCGATTGCTGAATGAGTATCCCGCATCGAAGTACGCGGAAGAAGTGTTATTCCGCCGCGGTGAATACAACTTCGTCAGGCGCGAATTCCGCGCGGCCGAAGCAGCGTATCAGCAGGTGGTCGATCGTGGTGACCAATCCGACTTTTTCGAACTGGCGCTCTATAAGCTTGGGTGGTCGTTCTATAAGCAGGACCTCTACGAGGAAGCGCTGCACCGTTACGTTGCGCTGCTTGATCATAAGCGACTTCAGGGGTACGACTTCGAGCAACTGGATGCAGACGCGGTACCGGACGATGAGTCTGCGGATACGGCACGGTCGGACGTTACTGAAGAGGAACGTCGCGTTGCGGATACATTCCGGATCGTCAGCCTCAGCTTTTCCAATCTGGGCGGTCCCGAGTCTACCGCAGACTATTTTCAACGATTCGGTGAGCGCGATTACGAGCACCGGATCTACAGCAACCTTTCCGAGTTTTATCGCGACAAGCGCCGATATGCAGATGCCGCCGATTCGCTCGAGACGTTCGTTGCGCTCCATCCGTTGCACCGCATTGCGCCCGACTTCAGCCGGCGAGTTTCAGGTATCTACGAAGAAGGCGGCTTCCCACTCCTGGTTGTGGAAGCAAAGCGAAATTTCGCGAGCCGGTACGGACTCGACTCCGAGTACTGGAATCATCACGCGCCGTCCGAGCGTCCCGAGGTTATCGAGTATCTGAAAGGCAACCTGATCGACCTGGCGCAACATTATCACGCGCGTTATCAGTCGCCGGACGAGACGGAGATACCGCAGCGCGGCGACCACTTCGCCGAGGCGGAGCGATGGTACAGGGCCTACCTTGCGTCCTTTGCAGACGATCCCAACGCGCCTGCTACGCACTACCACTATTCCGATCTGCTGAGGGAGAACGGCAACTACGCCGAGGCCGCACTCGCGTATGAACACACCGCCTACGAGTATGGCGATCACACCCAGGCCGCAGAGGCGGGCTACGCGGCCGTATTCTCCCACAGAGAGTACTTGAAGCTCGTAGACGAAGAGCGCGCTATGTCGGCGCAGCTTGCAACGATCGACAGCTCGCTGCGCTTTGCGGATCGATTCGCTGAGCACGAACAGGCTGCGACGGTTCTGAGCGCCGCGATCGAAGATCTGTTCGGAATCCAGGACTATGAACGGTCGGTCGCCGCGGGAACCGTGCTGCTGGAATCGCATCCTGGCGCCACGGACCTGCAACGCCGTGCCGCTCATGTGATCGTCGCGCACTCGAACTTCGAACTCGAACGCTTTGCGCTGGCTGAAGTGAACTACGCCGACGCGCTAGCGCTCACGGAGGCCGACCACGACGAGTGGCAGAGCGTAGTCGACAATCTTGCAGCAGCGATATATCGCCAGGGCGAGGCGGAGCGCGCCACCGGAAATCTCGAAGGCGCGGCCGAACACTTCCTGCGCATACGTGTTGCAGCGCCCGCCTCGGCAATCCGACCAGCAGCCGAGTACGATGCCGCGGTTGCGTACTCCGAGCTCGAACGTTGGGATGAGTCCGCGCGCGTGTTCGAGGCATTTCGCGAAGCGTATCCGGATCACGAGTTGGCCGGTGACGTCACGCAACTACTCGCGAACGCGTACGAACAGGCCGGGCAACTGGTTCGATCGGCGGGTGAGTTCGAACGCGTTGCCAACGAAGCGCAAGACGCGGATCTGGCAGCGGATGCACTGTTGACCGCGGCGCGTCTGTACGAGGAGGCGCTGCAGCATACGGAGACGTTGCGTGTCTACGAGCGGTACATTGATGACCATCCGACGCCACTGGCCCCACACGTGGAAGTTCGCTATGAGATTGCGGAACTGCATGGTAGGGCCGGCGACGGCGCGCGGCGCTCCGCGCAACTCGAAGCCATCGTCGAATTGGATGCCGCGGCCGGGTCGGAGCGTACCGATCGGATCCGCTACCTCGCGGCGATATCAGCGCTGGAATTGACCGAGCCGTTGATGCAGGCGTTCGTAGACGAGCGCCTTGCGCAGCCTTTCGAAGTGAGCCTAGCGGCGAAACAGCAGCGTATGGAAGATGCCCTTGCGGGGTACGAGCGTCTGTTCAGCTATGAGATCGCAGAGGTTGCCACGGCCGCGACTTTCCATATTGGAGAGGTTTATCGGCGCTTCAGTGAAGATTTGATGCGCTCCGAGCGACCCGCGGGGTTGTCGGATGAAGAACTGGCCGAGTATGACGCCATTCTCGTGGCGGAAGCGCGGCCGTTCGAATCGCAGGCGCTGGAAACCCATCGACAGAACCTCGGCCTGATGCGACGTGGCGCATACAACGAATGGACCGTCCAGAGCGTGGGGCGGCTCGCCCAGATGCAGCCGGAACGGTACGCCCGCACCGAGATATCCACAGGATATGTTGGGTCAATCGAACACTACACCTATCGAATGCCGTCCGCGCCGCTCCAGGATGCTGAGGGAACCGACCAGATAGCCGGCATCGACCATCCAGGGCCCGCAACTGGAGCAAGCAATGACTGACTTTCCGAATTGGATTGTATCGCGCCTCGCTGCGCCCATCGCTGTCGCGTGTCTGGCCGTGGGTTGTGCGACCGACACACGCCTTCGGCAGGATGGTCGTGACCACCCAACGACGGCCCGGGTCGCGCTGGAGGAGCCGTACACATTCACCATCAGTGATAGCGCGCGCATTAGCCAGAGCGCGCGGTCCATCTACAACACCGCGCTGATCACGCTGCGGAACGGCGATCTAACGCGAGGCATCTCTCAGCTCGAATCGGTCCTGAAGGAGAATCCTCGGCTGGTGTTCCCCAGGATCGACCTGGCCACGGCCTATCGGAACGACGGGAACCTTGCCGCGGCGCTAGGTCAGCTGGAGGGAGCGTTGTTGCTGAGCCCGGACAATCCATTGGTGCTCGCTGAACTCGGGCTGACACTTCGTTCGCTCGGCGAATTCGATGCGGCGCGAGGCCACTACGAACGGGCGTTGGCGGTGTATCCCGGCTATCACTTCGCGGAACGCAATCTGGCGGTGCTGTGTGATCTGTACCTGAACGATCTGGAGTGTGCCGACAGACACTACCGTCAATCGCTTGTCTCCGCACCGGATCCGAACGTCGAACAATGGCTCGCCAACGTCGAAGCGCGGCGTGTGGAAGGTGGTGAAGAATGATGATGCACCGATTGGCAGGCTTTGTCGCCGGTCTGGCGTTTGCCGGGGGGGTGATTGCGGATGAAGCCCCGATTGTAGACCCGTCGGGAACGCAGCAGAAAACGATGACCGGTATGTCCGTGCTGGGAAACAACGAGGCACCGAAATCCCTGGTTCTGGTGCCGTGGAAGAGTTCGGAAATCGGTGATGGTATGGACGTCGCACGATCGCTCGAGAACCGGCCCATGCCGGTGGACCGGGAAGTGTTTTCCAGACAGCTACGGTACTACGAGTTGCGCACTGCAGTTTCCGACGGCGTGTCAACGCCGAAGTCGCATCACGTTGTCCGAAGATGATTCGATATCTAATCTATTTGCTTGATTTCGTCAATATTCATTCGTGTTCCGTATATGATACTAAATTGACATCATATAAATTCGTCGGAGAAATGAAGTCAAACGTGTGCTGTATCAACTTTATTTCATTTTTTCTCCATAAGATTTCCATCGTGGAGAGCAAAAGCTAGGAGAGGGTTAGATGGACGCATTCCATTCGATAGTCAGTTTTTTCGCGTCAGGCGGTGTATTCATGTACCCGATACTTCTGGTATTCGCGGTGGGCGCCGCTATTGCGATAGAGCGGGGCATGACCCTGACTCGAATCATGCACTCCAATGACAAAGCCTGGGCTGGATTACAGCCGCTTCTGAACGACGGCGACTTTGATCAGGCTCGGGAGATTGCCGAACGAGAGGAATCGATCATGGCACGAATTCTAAACCTGGGGCTTGCACTCCAGGGGGCGGTTCGACGCCGCGAGGACATTGAGATTGCGATGGAAGAAGGAATGACCGAGGTTATCCCGCAACTCGAAAAGCGAACCCCGTACGTAGCGCTTGCATCCAATATTGCAACGCTGCTTGGCCTGCTGGGCACGATCATGGGTTTGATTCAGGCGTTCACCGCCGTTGCGAACGCGAACCCCGCGGAGAAAGCAGACCTGCTGTCGGCCAGCATCTCCGTAGCAATGAACACGACTGCGTTCGGATTGATGGTCGGTATCCCGTTGCTGATCGTGCACTCCGTGCTCACCGCGAAAACCAACGAGATCGTCGATGGCCTGGAGATGGCGTCGGTTAAGGCGTTGAGCGCGATTACGGTACGCGCCCGACGGCAGACGCTGGCGCAGGCGGCCTGATCGGATCGGCACGGCCGGAGAGACCGCTATGGCTCGTAAGCATCACTACAGGCGCCGCAGCAAAGAACCCACTGAGCTCGACGTAACGACGTTTCTGAATCTGATGGTGGTTCTCGTACCCTTCCTGCTGATTACTGCGGTTTTCTCGCGGATTACGATCGTGGAACTGGATATGCCGTCGGCGAAGTCTACCGATGTAACGCAGGAGCGCCCATTTCGTGTAGAAGTGATCGTGCGCGAGACGGGTATTGAAATCGGCAACGGCCGAGTTCCGATTGCCGCAATTCCTCTGCTCGACGGTGAGTACGATTTGGACCGGCTGTCGCGTTACATGGTGTCGCTGAAGCAGGACCATCCGGACTCTACAGCAGCATCGGTACTGCTCGAGCCCACCGTTCAATACGACTACCTCATTCAGGTGATGGACCGCGTGCGCGTATTTGCGCAACTCGCGGACTCTGGTGTGAATGCGCCGGGGCCGTTCGAGTTGTTCCCGGTGATATCCGTCGGGGAGGCGCCATGAAAGTTACTCGACGCATGAAGCGCATGACGCGAAAACGACTCCAGATCACGAAGATGAATCTCACGTCGTTGATGGATGTGTTCACTATTCTGGTGTTCTTCCTGCTCGTCAACTCCGGTTCGCCCGAGGTAATGGAAGCTCCCGACGGAATGGAATTGCCGGAGTCGACGGTAGAAGCGAAACCCCGTGAAACCGTAGTTGTGCACATCGACAACGATCATGTTCTGGTTCAGGGCGTTGCTGTTGCCGAAGTCGCTGCGATTGCGCGAAATGAGGAAGGCAGCATGAACGGCATTCTTGCCCGACTGGCGGAGATAGACGATCGTGTAATCGGCCCGGCGACCCGTCAGGTAGCGGAAGCCAAGGAGGTCACGATTCTTGCTGATCGTACCACGCCGTTCGATATCGTTCGCCGCGTGATGTCGACGTGCACCAGCCACGGCTACGAGAAGCTGTCTCTGGCGGTCATTCAGAAGGGCGGCGACACCGCGCACTCCACAGCTGTGGCGATGGGCCGATGACATCCTGGACGCTGGACAACTGGCAACTCGCAGCGGACGCGGATGCGGACACCAAGGCGCGGTCGGAGGCGTTGAAGCAGTCGCTTGAGCAAGCCAACGCGCGCCTTGATGTGTTGCGCGCGGAGCATCTGCGGCTCGAAGTGGAAAAGCAAACGCTGGAACGCGCGCGCGACGAAGCGCTCCCGCTGGAGGATGCATGCGTTGCGTTGGAACGGCTTTTCGACGCGGGTCTTTCCAGGGAATTCTGGGGTACTCGGGCCGACGACGACGGTGTGCGGGCGCACATTGCCGACGTGCGTCGCGAGCTCGGCATTCCCACGGAACAGTTGCGCGCGTTGTCCGAGCAACACCGCGATCTGTTGGACGACATAGAAAGGCAACAGTTCGCAGTATTCGACATAGAGGATGCGCTCGACTCGGTTCATGAGGACCACGAGCGAATGCAGCAGGAATGGCGTGTTGAGCGGGAGGAGACGCCACTCGCCCCGCGTTTGCAGATTCTCCCCTGGAATCGTCGGCAGGAAGATGATCGGCGGTATCGGCGGTCATTGTCGGCAACGCTGGCAGCGGCGCTGTTGGTTGCGTTGGTAATACCCATGATCGACCTTCCGCTGCCCGAGCGCGACGCGGAGATCGTAGTGCCCAAGCGCCTGGTCAGCTTGATTCAGAAGCAGAAAGCGCAACCGGTTGTTGCAACGGTACCCGCCGAACCGGAACCGGTCGTTGTGGACACGCAGCCGGAGGTCGAGCCACCCGAACCGGTGCCGGTGCAGGAGAACGTAGCGAAGGTGGCCGAGAAGGCGGTCGCTCCCTCGCAACCCGAAATTGCTCAGAAAGACGTGGCCAGCGCCGGATTACTCGCGTTTCGAGAGCGGTTCGCAAACCTCGCGAGCAGCCGGCCGTCAACGGCTCGCGGCGCGGACGTGCAGATCAACGACAGCGGCACGCTCGCGAGTGGATTGCCGGAGCGCGCGATGGTTACGTCCAACGCCCAGGGAAGCAGTGGCGGGATCAATGTGGCGGCCCTGAGCCGTGACATCGGGAGTGGCGCCGGTGCTGGCGACGAGATCGAAGGCGTCGCGCTCAGTCGCGTCGCGAGTGGAATTGCGCAAAACGGTGCGTCTGACCGCCCGCTGGCGTCGGGTGCCCGGGCGGGACGCACGGACGAGGAAATTCAGATCGTGTTCGATCGCTACAAAGCAGCGCTGTATCGGTTGTATAACCGTGCGTTGCGTGATGACCCGACGCTCAGAGGCCAGCTGGTACTGCGCCTGACGATCGAACCTGACGGGCGCGTGTCACTGTGCCAGCTGCAGGACTCGGATATGAACGCGCCGACGTTGGCAGGTCAGGTTGTTGACCGCGTGCGCGCGTTCGAGTTTGGCGCAAAGGATGTGCCGCCGGTAACAATCGTTTACCCGATCGATTTTCTACCGACGGCCTGACGGGAGAGCTCTGGAGTGCAGCCGCGCGTTGAGTTTTGCGCGGCTACATGAGAGCTAGAGAGAGCTCGAGTTAACTCGATAGAACTGAACAGGACCTGGAGAGGAACTGGAGAGAAGGGAGTAGGCAACGGCGGCGATCCGTTGTCGAGTGCTGCGCGACCCGCGCCACCAGCCACCGCTCCAACAATCCTTGATTGCACCGACGGCCGGACACGGCGGTACCACGACGACAACGGGACGCGCGCTGGAACGCGATCGACCGTGAGGGACAGGCAGTACCGTGCGATCGGCAACGAAACATGCACATATCCAGAGCGGCTGCCGGTGGATTCGCCGCGTAGCGTTCTGCGCACTGTTGCTGTTCCCCGCCCTTGCGGCGGCGGAAGACTGTTCCGAGTTCCCCAATGGAACGATCGACGGATTTGCGGGTGATATAGCACCAAGCCAGATCCAGATAGACCGCAACTGCACGATCCGCAACTTCCCCGCGAGCAATCCGCTGGGGACCAACTTTTCGTTTCTGACGCAGCCAGGTCAGACCCAGGAGCGCTGGCTGATCGTGTTCGACAACGTCGTGCATACCGGTCAGATGGCGTGCAACTCCGTCGCAGGCCACAAGATCTGGTTTACCAACGGTTCGTCCACGTCGATTCAGGAAGGCTGTCAAAATCTGCTGATTCCGGTCGAGAAGATCGACAAACAGAATCCTGCGGGAACGACGGCGGCAACAGTCGGCGTACCGTTCACGTATACGATGACGATGCCTGTGCTGTTCGATCCGGCCACGTCGACGGTCATCAATGTTGAAGGCTCGCTGAATACATTGCACGGCGTGACGCTGGTGGACGACCTGAATGAAACCGGGGTCGATCTGCGCTACCTCTCGCATCGGGCTTACTGGCGCGAGACGGGTGTCGATGTGGCGCACACCTTCGACAACGCCAACGGGTTGCTCACGTTCGATAACTTTCCGATCGTTCCTGCAGGGCAGCAGATCGTCATCGAGATGACGGTGGTTCTCGAGGACACGCCACAGAATGCGATCGGCACTCAGTTCATCAACATTGCGCGATGGGATTTCGGCCGCCTGATTGACGGTGTGTTCTACGAACCGCTGCCGGGTGAGTGGGGAATATCCGAACCGCTCACGATCGCGGCCCCGAACCTGATCGTTGACAAGAGCGCGCCAGCTACGGCCAACCTCGGACAGGCAATCGACTACACGCTTGATCTGCACAACGCAGGCAGCAGCGCGGCCTGGGACGTCACGTTGGTGGATCGCCTGCCGAACCGGCCGAACGGAGGCCTGTGCGCGCAGCCTCCTGCGCTGCAGTCGTTACAGGTCTTCCAGGCGGATGGCGTCACGCCGGTCGCCGGCAAAGGGGCTTTGCAGGAAGGCTCGGATTACACGGTCACGTGGGCGGACGCGCCGTCGTGCGAGCTCAGGCTCGAGTTTCAGGGTGCGGCCGCATCGATCGGTGCGGATGAACGATTGGTGGTCCGGTATCAGACGGTGCTGGATCCGGATACGCGCCAGGGCGCGGATCTCACCAACATTGCAGGTGCAACGCAATGGTTCAACGGTGATGCGGGCAACGTCGAACGCCAGGCGTACTCGCGCACCGTGACGAATGGTACACCGGGCACCGCCGATCACCAGGATGCCCACACGCTCACCGCGGATCTGTCCGGTTACGTGTTCGAGAAACGCGTGCTCAATGTCGATTCGGGTGCAGACCCCGCACGGACGGCGCGACCGGGCGAACGTCTACGCTATACGCTCTTCGTACGCAGCACCGATGCGCCCTTGACGAATGCGCGCATCCTCGACGACCTGGGTGCGATGAACGGCTCGGTTATCTTCGAGCCCGGCTCGCTGACGCTGGTGAGTGTGCCACCGGGTGCGGATACGTCGGCCACGGATCCGCAGGGTGGCACCCGCGGCGCGGGACAGATCGACATTCGGAATCTTAATCTGCCAGCAGACAGTTCATTGTCGATTGAGTTCGAAGTAACGCTGGCCGATGTGATCGCCAATGCCACGGTCGTCAGCAACCAGGCCGAACTCTGGGGCGTCACGAAACTTGCGGACAGCGACGATCCCACCGTGAACGGACAGGCAGATCCGGACGTCCCCGGGGACGAAGACCCAACGCAGCTCGTCATTGAATCGGGTCCGGCGCTGGATATCGACAAGATCTCGGTGTACCTCGACGGAGACCCCAATGTTCTGCTTGCGGGTGAGCGGTTGCGTTATCGGATTACGGTAGCGAACACGGGCACAGACGAAGCAACCAGCGTGCAGCTGCGCGACGCGCTGCCCACGCACACGATCTACATCGCCAACAGCACCACACTCAACGGCATCGCGTTGCCGGATCAGGGCGGTTTTCCGCTCGCCGACGGCGTGCTGCTGTCGACTCCGGATGACCCGACGCCCGGCACGCTGCCGGTGAACACGGGTTCCGGCTCGATAGCCGTCGTTGAGTTCGACGTAACGGTGGACCCCGACCTGGCGGACGGCACCGTATTGTCCAATCAGGGTTTTGTAACCGCGCCGGACGATGACCTTGTAGATGTGCCATCGGACGACCCGCGCACTGCCGCACCCAATGATCCCACGCTCGATGTCGTGGGCAACTTCCCACTCATGTTCTCGACCAAGACGGCCCTGCTCGAGATTGACGGTGGCTCGCCTGGGATCGTCGATCCCGGCGATACGCTGCGGTACACGATTACGGTTCACAACAACGGTCCGGTCGAAGCGACCGTTGTGAGCCTTACTGACGCCGTGCCTGCCGGTACGACCTACATAGCTGATTCGGTCACGCTCAATGGGACCGCGGTGGCCCAGCCCGACGGTGGTGTGTCTCCGCTGATCGATGGCCTTTGGATCGCATCGGCCGACAGATCCGTGCCGTTGGATGCTGCGGACGCCGTGGTTTCGTCGCGCGAGAGCGCGGTAGTGCAGTTTAGTCTACGCGTCAACGACGACGTCGAACGCGGTACGCTGATCGTCAACCAGGCCACGGTTGTTACCAGCGAACTGGGTGAGAGTCTTACAGACGGCGACGGCAATCCGTCGACCGGACCCGAACCAACCGTCGTCGTAGTCGGCGACGCACAACAGCTGGCGATCACCAAACAGGTGGGTGTCGTCGGCGGCGGGCCGGTGCTGGCAGATTCGGTATTGGAGTACCTGGTAACCGTACGCAACCTCGGTGCGGTACCTGCACAGAGCGTCTTCGTAACCGATGTTCTCGATGACCCGGAGCCCGGTCAGCTGCTCTATGTGGATGACAGCGCTCGTCTCAACAACGGCGTGGCCGGGGTGAGTGAAGCGGATGGCACGCTGATTGCTGACTACTCTGCCGAGTTCGGACCGCTGCCCCCGGGTCAGGCGTTCGAGCTGCGCTTTCGAGCCCGCGTAGAACCGACGCTCGCGATCGGCACCCGGGTCGTAAATCAGGCGTACGTCACATGGAATACGGACCAGACCGCACAGGCCGAGATTGCGGTGGACGTTGGCGGTACACCCGGTAGCGGCACGTTGAGCGGAAGCGTTTGGCACGACGCCGACTTCGACGACCAGGCGGACCCCGACGAGCGGGTTCTGGAAGGCTGGACGGTGTTACTTCAGCGTAACGGCGAAACCGTACACACGGCGATTGTCGATGCGGAAGGCGTCTGGCGAATTGCCGGTGTGTTGCCCAACTATCTGACGGAAGACGCCTACGAGATCGTCTTTGCAGCGCCGGGTGCCGGCCCGGCCACCGCCAAACTGGGGCGCGCGGTGTCCGAGTTCGACAACGACCTCCAGCGCATCTTCGCCATCGAAGTGCGTTCGGGCAGCAATCTCGTGGATATGAATCTGCCGATCGACCCCAACGGCGTCGTCTACGATGCGTTGTCCCGGCGACCGGTCAGCGGCGCGCGGCTGGAGTTGCTGGATGCGGTCAGCGGTATCCCGCTCCCCGACGAATGTTTCGACGACGGCGCGCAGCAGGGTCAGCAAACGCTGATATCCGGCTACTACAAATTTGATCTCAATTTCTCGCGTCCGGCCTGTGCTGCGAGCGAATATCGAATCCGGGTACTGAGTGCGCCCGGATATCTCGACGGAATAGCGGAACTCGTCGCGCCCCCGGCCGACGCATCGCAGGGCCCATTGAACGTGCCGGTGTGTGCATCCGATGCAATACCAGCGACTACTGGGTTCTGCGAAGTTCAGCCGAGCGAATTTGCGCCGCCCGCCGCGGCGGGCAACGATGCGCAAGCAACGCGTTACTTTCTCTCGCTAGTGCTCGACGACACGGGCGTGCCCCGTAGTAGCCAGGCGTTCAACAATCATCTGCCGCTGGATCCGGTGCTGGACGGGGTGGTCAGCATCACGAAATCCACACCCATGGTAAACGTGTCGCGTGGCCAGATGATTCCGTACACCATCACGGTCGCTAGTTCGTGGCCACTGGACCTTACCGGCGTCCAGATCGTGGACCGCTACCCGGTCGGCTTCAAGTATGTGGAAGGTTCGGCGAGTTTCGACGATCAGCCGCTGGAACCCGAAGTGGTCAATGGAGAGCTTGTCTGGTCGGGGCTCAGGCTCCGCGCTGAATCCGAGCATTCGGTGACGCTGCTGCTGACACCCGGCGCGGGCGTCACGGAAGGTAAATACACGAATCGCGCGCAGTCCCTTCTCGCGCAGACGGGGCAACCGCTCTCCGGTATCGCCACGGCAACGGTGCGGGTCGTACCGGATCCTACGTTTGATTGTACGGATGCCACCGGCAAGGTATTCGAAGACGACAACCGCAACGGCTATCAGGATGATGGCGAGCTCGGTATTGCGGGCGCTCGGCTGGTCACGACAACCGGCCTTTCGGTGACGACGGACGCCCACGGGCGATTCCATATTACCTGTGTTGCGACGCCGCATCCGGGGCGGGGCAGCAATGTTGTGCTCAAACTCGACGATCGCAGCCTGCCGGCGGGATTCCGCGCGTCCACCAAGGGTCTTCAGGTACAGCGCGCGACCCGCGGTAAAGCGCTCCACTTTCGCTTCGGCGCATCTCTGCATCGGGTGGTCGGACTCGACGTGGCCGACGCGGTTTTCGAGCCGGACGAAGTCGCGATCCGACCCTACTGGTTACCGCGCATCGAACAGTTGATGGAGGAGCTCAGAAAAGGTCCGTCGGTGTTGCGCTTGACCTACACCGCAGATCTAGAGAGCCGGTCGCTGGTGTCGCGACGCATGCGCGCGCTGCGGCGGACGTTGCTGGAAACCTGGCGGGGGTTCGATTGCTGCTACCGGCTCGAGATCGAACAGGACGTGCTCTGGAGAACCGGAAAGCCTGTTGAACAGGATGCGCGCTTGCGGGCGGGCAGGGAGGCGTCGCGATGAAACCCACGCCTTTGTCGGTCATATCAGCCTTCCTCGCCGCCTTGCTGTCCCCGTTGGCCCATGCGGATGCGATCAATCCATTGGGCAGCAGTGTCGAACGGCAATTGCCACCGGATGTCCCGCTCACCGTCTGGACTCGTGATGCGGAGCGCTTGACGACCACAGCAGGTGACAGCCTCGAGCTTGTGGAAGTCAGTGAGATGTCGCCAGCGACGCGAAAGCTCGAAGGCATAGTGCCGCCGATATATTTCGATTCCGGTGTGGCGACCGTCCCGGCGGCAACGATAGCCACACTGCGTGCAGCGCTGGACAACCTCGATGGGCGAACGAACGTGCGTTTGCATCTTGTAGGTCATGCGGACACGCAGCCGCTGTCTCGCGCGCTTGCGGCACGTTACGGCGACAACGAGGGGCTGTCACGGGAGCGCGCCGGCGAAGTGGCGGAACTGTTTCACCGTACGCTGCAGTTAACGCCGGGGGCCATGTCCTACGAATGGCGTGGTGCGACGCAGCCAGCGGACAGCAACGTAACCTCGGACGGTAGGGCGCGCAATCGCCGGGTCGAAGTGGAAATCTGGTATGACGTCCTCGAAGAGGACACAGTACACAAGAGTGTTGTCGTTAGTACCGATGTGCCTCAGACCAAGATCTGTCGCTCTACCACCGTTTGCAAACTCACGTATATGGATGGCTACGAACGGCGCACGCGCGTTCGCCATATGGTGCCATCGATGGGGTATGAGGACGCATCGCTTGAGCCGGACCCAATCTTCCTGCAGCAGATCGCAGAGGCGCTCGAGGGGCTGGCGGACAAGCGGGAACTGGTGGTTCGATTTGTCGGCCATACCGACGATCGACCGCTCGCTCCGCGCGAGCGCCGGATATACGGCGATCACGAAGCATTGTCGAAGGCGCGGGCGCAACGCGTCGCGCTGGCAGTTGCCGAGCGGCTCGGTCTTTCCACGCGATCAGTGGAAAGCGCGGGCCTGGGCGCATCGCGGCCGGTCGCCGCCAATGACACTCCGATCGGACGTGCGCGTAACCGACGTATCGATGTCGAATTCTGGTATGACGACGATTTGCAGACGCTGGCAGACAGTCTGCAGTTGTGTCCGGGTCCGCTCACCGAAGCCACCGTAACGCGACTGCATCATCCGACGGCGGGCGAACTGCCGCTTGTTCCGTGGGTCGAGGGCAAGCCGAAACTGAGTTCCGACACTCTCGCCGCGGTGGATCAGGCACTCCATGAAGTCTCGAATCGAACCCGGGCCCGCGTACGCTTCGTCGGCTTTGTCGGCAACAGTACGCTCGAGCGGCGTACCGCAGACGTGTACGGCGACGACGTAGGTCTGGCGGGCGCGCGGGCGGAAAGCACAATGCGCGAGGTTGCGCGCGCGTTGCAGCTCAACGACGCGCAGACCGAGTTCGAAGGCCGGGGATATCTGCACGCAGACGACGTCGTCAACGACGGATTCGTTCAAGGCGAAGAATCGTTCATTCGCCTGGAGGTGGTCTACGACGCGACGGTTCAGAACGACGAGTACGCCGGCGTAGACATTCTGCCGGTTACTCGCGAACTCGAGCCCGCCCATCCGCTGTCTCTAAACCTGATGCGGATTACGATCGACGGGGAGCCCGTTGACGACCCGCGCCGCGGTTCCGCCGATGTGCAGCGGTGTACCGACGTTGCGTTGCGTGCCGCCGACATAAACATGGCCTACGGAGCGCTGCAGGGTAGCCCGCGGCTTGATGTCGCTGCCAGTGTTCGCGCGCTCGACGTCGCGGGGAGCCCCAACCCCGAGCTGCGTTTCCGCGTGTACAGCAACTATCACGCGTTTATCCGCGCGGCGGAGGTACGGGTTTTCACAGCGGACGCGTCGCTGCAGACGCCGCCGGTGACAATCGTGCCGGTCGATGAGCGGGGTATGGCCGTCTGGCCCGTAGATGCGCAGGCCTATCCGGCGCCGGTTACCGAGTTGAAATACGTAGTGCGGGTTTACGACAACGAAGGACGCTTCGACGAGAGCCGGGCGCATGCACTCTGGTTGACCCGCACCGGCGCCAGCGCACTGCCACAGATTGAGCTCGCGTTCATCGATGCGGCGGCACAGATCTCGGACATTCGTTCGGACACCGAACCCCGAGCGGGCGTGATCGATCCATCGCCGTTCGAGACTCCCGACGCAACGCTCGCGGCATACGGCCTGGATGCGCGGTCGATCGGGAACATTCCGCTACCGGACACGACGGTGCGCGTGCAGGGTGCGGGCGTTCCGCCGGATACTCGGGTGTGGTTTGCCGGTAACGAAATTCCGGTTGCGCCTGATGGACGCTTCGTCGCGGAGTCGTTGATGGACCCGGGACATCACTCGGTGGAGGTCGCGGTGCTCGACCCATCGGGTGAGGGTGAACTTTACCTGCGCGACCTCACGCTGCCCGACCGTAACTGGTTCTACACCGGTATGGCCGACGTTACGTGGTCGCACAACTCGGGCGGCTCGCAGGCGAGCGAATTCGTTGGGGACGATGCACAGTATGGTTACGACGACTCGCTGACGGGTCGGTTGTCGTTCTTCGCTTCGGGACGGGTGCTTGACGGTTGGAACGTTACGGCTCAGGCGGATACCCGGGAAGAGGAATTCGACCAGCTGTTCAGCAATGTGCTCGACAAGGAGCCGGATGCGCTGTTTCGGCGATTGGATTCCGATCATCATTACCCCACCTTTGGGGACGACAGCCAGGTGACGGAACTCGCACCGTCGCAGGGCAAGCTGTACGGGAGAATTGGGAAGGATCTTACCCACGCGTTGTGGGGCAACTATCGCGTTGCGTACAACCAGAATGAGCTCGCACGGGTGGACCGCGCGATGTACGGCGCGAACGGCCGGTGGACATCCAGCCGCAGCACACATTTCGGAGAGCGCCGCGCATCGCTCGATTTGTTCGGGGCGCAACCGGGAACGGTGCCCACGGTGCAGACGTTCCGCGGTACGGGAGGGTCGTTCTACTATCTCAGACATCAGGATCTGGCCGGCGGATCAGAGCGTGTTCGTATTGAACTCCGAGACAAAGCCTCGGGCCTCGTTATCGGCGTCGTGAATCTTGCACCTGGGACCGACTATGACGTGGATTATCTGCAGGGCACGATCATGCTCGCGGAGCCGTTGAATTCCACCGTGAGCGACTCGTTACTGGTACGAAGCGGCAGTTTGAGCGGCGACGAGGCCTACCTGGTTGTGCGCTACGAGTACACCCCGGGTTTCGACGACACGGATGCGATGGTCCTTGGCGGCCAGGCGCATTATTGGCTGACCGACTATCTGAAAGTGGGCGTAACTGCGAACGAAAACAGCGACGGCGGCGATGCGGCGTCCGCGCTGGGAGACAGTTCGTTGCAGGCGGCGGACGCGACGCTGCGCCTCACGTCGTCCACCTGGCTTAAGCTGCAGCAGGGGCGCAGTGAAGGCGTACAGGCGCCGTCGCTGTACTCTCAGGATGGAGGATTCGGTTTCGCGGCTACGGATTTTGCCGCGTTGGACGATGCCTCTGCACTTCGCGCGGACCTCAGCATTGGCCTCGACGACCTCAACGAGCGGCTGGATGGCCGATTCTCGCTCTACAACCAGTCGTTGGATGCGGGTTACTCAGGTGCAGGAATGCACGCCCCGTTCGACACGACCGTCACCGGCGGCGAACTGCAACTTAACTTCGGCGAACGCACTGGATTGCGGCTCAAATCCGATGTGCTTGAACAGACGCAGGGTGCAGACACCGAAGCCCACGAGGTCAATCTTGCGCTCGGACTCGGCCGTCATTGGACGCTGGAGAGCGGCGTGCGGCAGGATGCCTACACCAACGAGAGCACTTTGCTAGCGCCGGGCTTCGTGAATAGTGGCGAGCGTACCGACGCGGTGGTGCAACTGGGCTATGCCGCCGACGCGCGCTGGAACGCTTACGGGTTTGTGCAGGAGACGCTGGAACACAGCGACGACCGCGAGAGCAACGGCCGGGTGGGTCTCGGGGGTCAGTACCTCGTATCCGACCGGTTGCGGGTCGACGCGGAAGTTTCGGATGGCGAGTTGGGTGCCGGTGGACGAGTGGGTACGCGCTACCTTCATACTGAACGTACCCAGTTCTATCTGAACTATGCGCTGGAGAACGAACGCAGCGATCTCGGGCTGCGACCCGGTCGGCAGGGCGAAGGCAATCTGGTGGCCGGTGCAAAAACGCGGCTGTCCGACAGCACGAGTGTGTACGTCGAAGAGCGCTATCTGCATGGCCAATCCGCAGGTGGGCTCACCCACGCTACCGGCGTTCGGTTCGCGCCGACCCAGCGGCTCAACGTGTCTGCGGGTTCCGACATCGGTACCTTGAGGGATCGCATCACCGGAACGCGCACCGACCGTGTCGCAGGCACGTTGCGTATGGGCTACGGCTTCGATCGACTGTCGCTGTCTAGCGGCATCGAGTACCGGGATGACGATGTCAAACAGCCGGGTGTGGACACTGTTGAACGTCGCAGCTGGTTGTTCCGCAACGCCGTTCGCTGGCAGTTTACGGATGCGACCCGTTTGCTCGGTAAATTCAACTATGCAACCAGCGACAGTACTGCGGGTGCGTTCTTCGACGGCGAATACACCGAGTCGGTTGTGGGTTTCGCCTACCGCCCGGTACACAACGACCGTTTGAATGCGCTCGTGAAGTACACGTACTTCTATAATCTGCCAAGTTCCGCCCAGCAGACGACGCGCAGCGCAGCCGTTCAGTGGCTGCAGAAGAGTCACGTAGCGTCCGCAGACGTGAGCTACGATCTAACGCCCAGGCTCCGCGTCGGTGGAAAGGTTGCACGACGATTCGGCCAGGTTAGCCTGGAGCGCGACGATCCTCTGTGGTTCGACAACGCCGCAAACCTATTCGTCGTGCGAGCGGACTGGCGCTGGCGCGAACATTGGGAACTATTGCTCGAGGGTCGGTTACTGGATATGCCTGACATTCAGGAACAGCGTACGGGGTCGCTCGTTGCGCTGTCGCGCCGTTTAGGCGACCACGTAAAGCTCGGGTTGGGCTACAACTTTACGGACTTCTCCGATGATCTGACGGATCTTGCGTTTGACCACCGGGGCGCATTCTTGAACTTTACCGGTGCATTCTAGCGCCTGTCGTTCCAGTCAGTGACCAATGATCCGGCGTTCCCGCAGCGCGCGAAGCGCATCGGGGCTCATGCGGGCGTACGTCGCGAGTACGGTGTCTGTGTGTTCCCCGAGCAGCGGAGCACGCTGTAGCTGCAGACGTTTGGTACCGTCTATGCGCACGGGGACACCGGTATAGGTGCGTAGTCCAACGTGCGGATGATCGAGGTCGACGTAGAAACCGGATTCGTGCAGCCGCTGATCGTTGGCAATATCGTCGCCGTTGAGGACCACGCTGGCCGGTATGCCCGCGGAGCGCAGGTGTGCTTCCAGTTCGCGGGGCTCCTGCCCTTGCGTCCACGCTGACAACCATGCGTCGAGCTCTTCGCGGCGGTAACGTCGCGCCAACGCCCGATCGAGTTCAGCAGCATCGTTCAGTCGAACGCCGCCGTGTTGCTCGACCAGCGATCGCAGTGCACGCCACTCCGTTGTGGACTGGACCGCGATTGCAATCCAGCGGTCGTCGCCGCGGCATGGATAGCAGCCGTGCGGCGCGTCGTTGAGACTTGCGTTACCGAGTGGCCGGACCGTTCCGGTTGCAGACGCCTGCAGATAGCGCGCATGAATCTGATACGCCGCCGATTCGACCTGAGCCGCGTCGATGTGTACCCCTTCGCCGCTGTCCAAGCGTTTCAACACTGCGGCAAGCATCGGGATCAGCGCCTGTTTGCCGGCCATGTGATCTGGATGATTTAACGTGGTGCCGACAGGATACGGGTCGTCCGGGTGAGCCCACTGCGACGTTACGCCGGAAAAGGTCTGCAGATTGGGACCGAACGTCTGATACGCGTCGTAGAGACCGCGCCCCAGCCCTTGACTGCTCAGATAGATGACGTCGTCTCGGAGCGTTCGCACACCGTTGTAGTGCAGGCCCCACTTCTCCACGACGCCGCCTCGCATGTTTTCCATCACGACATCGCACTGTTTGGCAACTTCGTGAACAACGGCAACGCCTTCTGCGGTGGTCATGTCTACCGCAATGCTCTGAATGCCCAGGTTCAATTGGTTGAACGTGGCGCTACCGTCCACGTCTCCCCAGCCGTGAATACCACTGCGCCGCAGGAAGTCAGGGTGAATGCGTGATTCGAGTTTGAATACGGTAGCGCCGAATGCGGCGAGCAGCGATGCGGCTTCGGGCACTACGGCACCGACCCCGAGTTCCAGCACGTGCATGCCTTCCAGCGCACGTTCTGGGGCAACGTCGGATTGCGCCCCCGAGGTCCTGACGGATCGCGCCGCCAGCCTGCGGGCTTCGTCCTGGTGTGCGCCGATTGCGGGTGCCGGCGACGGCTGAACGTTGTAGCGTTCCGGGTCAATGCGCAGTGGCGCGCGCATTACCTGCATCTGTCCGAACTGAGGATCTTCGAGGTCGACGAACAGCTCCCGCGCTACGATGTGCGGGTCGGCGCGGAAATCAGCGAGACTCGAGACCGGCGTTATGGTCAGTCCCAACGCCTGGCCTTCGTGGAAGAGTTCGGAAGTCGTCCGGCCGCGTGTGAACTCGCAGCACACCATCTGCAGCACGTCGCGATTTTCGGTACGGAAAACAGGGTCGGTCCAGGGCCCGTCGACAAGGTCGCCGGGACTGCCCAGCAGCTGCACGAACGCATCCCACTGGCGCAGCGTCGCGGTGAGCACGCGGACGTAGCCGTCGGAGGTTGGATAGATCGGGTAACCGACCGGTCCGAGCCGGCTCGTACGAATGCCCTGGCCAGCGGCTTCGAGTTCATAAGAATGCAGTGGCCGGGTCCAGGGCGTAACCGCGGCGACCGCGGCCTCCTCGAGCGGGACCTCGAATCGGACGTTACCAGCGCCGCGGCGCCGCGCGATCGCCCCGATCAGACCGACGCACGCGGCGTAGATCGATGCACCGTCCAGTGCCAGCCAGTCGGGTGCGTTACATGGCGGCCGGTCCGGCCAGCCGCTGGACGCGAGCCCGCCGCTCGCCGCGAACGTGACAATAGACGACGGGCCGAGGTTGAGACGGTCGGTTATTGTGACTGAATTTCCGTGACTCGCCTGCGCCACCAAGTCGTTGAAAGGCGAGGACCCTCCGCCCAGTACCAGGTCGCAGCGATCGATCATGTCGACGAGCAGCGTCCGGTCGTCGGCCCGCTCGAGGTCGATTGACACGCCTAGCTTGTTCAGATTCCGCGCAAGAAAGGGGATGCTGGCGCGATCATTAGCCGGTTCGTCGCGACCATCGTCGCGCGTGTCACCAACGAACGGCCGCCGCCGGCGCAGCTTGCTGCCGTCGGGCGGTTCAATGTGGTAGACGCTTGCACCGAGCGCAGCGAGCACGCCAGCGCCGAATTCGGTCAGCGGATCCGCGAGTTCGACGACCTGAAACCCGGCAAGAATGCCCTGAGTCATAGGGTGCAGGTTGCGCTCAGAAGAATACGAACGAGCGCACAACCACGTTCTTGCGACAGCGCGCGTCCGCGGCAGCGGTCGGATCGATGGCGGCCGTATGGAACGACCATCGGGAAACGGAGCCGTCGGTAACGGAGTCGTAGCATTTCAGCATCGAAACTTCCGTCGGATTCTGGTGTGGAAACCAGTACCACTCGTGATCCGGGCGGTACGTAAACCGGGTGGTTTCCCCGACGCGATCGTCGTATATGCGGTAGTTCGTGATGTAAGGCTGGTCGTCGAACGACGGCCAGGCGCAGAGTACGAACGGATTCTGCTCTACGGTTTCCATCGGTTTTGCGAGATTGATCGACATGAAGCGGCGGGACATCTTTGCGTCGGCTTCTGCCTCGGAGAAACTCTGCGTTCGGCCGAAATTGCGAAGGTTGCGGGTCAACAGCTCCCGACATCGAACCCGACCGCTGTTGTCGTTCAGATCGTTGTGAACCAGATTGGCGTACGCGGCGTTCACGCCGGGGTTCTTGTTGTCCTGGTCTTCGGTTCGATCGCCCTGGTAGGCCTTGTCGAATACATCGTGGTTGTACACAAGCGCGTCCGTTGCGTCCGGAAAGAAGTCGAGCAACAGCCGTTCCATCTCGGGATAGAACACGGCTTCGACTTCGGCGGCGTCGTAGAAGTTGCGGCACTTTGATTCACAATGGGCGAGGGCGACGCCAAGTCTGTCCATGCACTCCGGTGATGTTGGCGACAACCCGTCGTGATGTTCCCCGATGCGCCTCGCGTCGCGCAGGATCTGAGGGAAGTAGAGACAGCGGCGGACGTTGTCGCGCTCATCCTGGCGCAGCCGATGTGCGTCCGCCTCACGCGCCGGGTCCCGCCAAAGCGCGTTGGAGGAGACGACGGAATAGGAGGGTTGTTCGTAGATGCTGTAGCGCAACGGCACGGCCAGCCCACCCTCCGGAACGCTTTGGTCGTTGTCTCGAATGGATGCAAGGCACTCTGCGAAACGCCGGAAACCCGGGCCCCAGCGGGTATCGATCGGCCCGGGCGGCGCGTTGTCCAACAGGTCGATGATCGCCTGGCCTTCGCCGGTCGCAATCTGAGCCAGCGCGTCTTCCAGGGCCGCAGCCGTACCGGCGTCACCACCTCGGTCGAACGACATATAGGACAGTCCGCCATTGGCGGCGATCGGTGGCGGTTGGCCGGCAGTGCGTTCCAGCGGCGGCACGAAGGGTGTTGGGCTCGCGTCGTGCCCGGCCTCATTAGGTCTGGAGTGATTCATGCCAACACCGCCGCGTTTATGACGTGTGTCGATCCTTGCATACCCAGATCGAGCTTTCCAGACAGAGCTTCCCCAGATGAGCGTCCCCAGATGAGCGTACCTAGCAGCACCTGGCGTAATGCGTAGAATGTAGGGATACAGTTGCGCAATTTTCGTTGACCCGCTTGGGAGGTGGTGGCATTGGCGGACAGCTTACGGGATCAACTCGTGAAGGCGGGTTTGGCGACGGCGTCGCAGGCAAAAAAAGCGGAGCGGCAGGCGCAGCGGAAACAGTCGACGTCCGGTGGCAGCCGGCGAGGGGCTTCGCAAAACAACCGGCAGACGGGTGCCGGCGGCGGGCGCCGCGCCGATCCTGATTCGCCCGAGGCGGTTCGCGCGCGCGCGGCCAAGCAGCGTGCCGAAAAACGGGCCCGCGATCAGGAACTGGCGCGCGTCGCCAACGAAAAAGCTGCAGCCAAAGCGCTTCGTGCGGAACTTCGCCAGATCATTGTCACGAACGATCAACGCAGCAAAACACCGGCGGACGACGACCGCCCCTACAACTTTGTTCACGGCAGAAAGATCAAGCGAATCCACCTGCCTAAAACGCAGATCGAACAACTGAGTCGTGGCGCGCTCGTGATCGTAAACAATGACGGCATCTACCACCTGGTGACGCCGGAGGTCGCTGAGCTCGTGCGCGAACGTGATCCGAAGCGCATCATCGCCGCACATGACAAAACGGCGCCGGAACCCGGCTCGGATGACGAGTACTACGCCCGCTTCGAAGTGCCCGACGACCTGGACTGGTAACGGGTACCCGTTAGATCGGCGCGATCAGTCGGCAAGCTCGCCCACTACGTCCCAGTACGTCGAAAGAATGTCGATGTGTTCCTGTGGGGATGCGAGTCCGTCGCCCTGACCGCGCAATGCCATCCCGCGCATCGCCACGTAGTCGGCACCGAAACGCGTCCAATCGCGAATCTCGCCAGCCCAACGGTCGGGGCCTGACTGGTAGTTGAGCAGCGCTTCGAACCCGAAGTCGCTGTCGCTGCGTCCGGCTTTACCAAGATGGGTGCGGAGCGTTTCGGCGGCTGCAAGGTTCTCTTTGTGTCCAGACCCGAAGATGAAACCGTCGCCCAGGCGGGCCGCGCGCTCGAACGCCACGTCGCTGAACCCGCCGAACCAAATCGGGATGCGGCGGTCGGGCAGGGGCTTCAATCCGGCGCGGTCGATGCGGTGCCAACGGCCGTCGTAGGTTGCAACCGGCTCCTGCCAGAGTGTCCTGAGCACATCCACCTGTTCCTCCTGGCGTTTACCGCGGTTGGTGAAGGACTCGTTCAGGCTGTCGTACTCGACGTAGTTCCAGCCGGTGCCTACACCCAGGCGCAACCTACCGCTGGATAGCAGGTCCACCTGTGCTGCCTGTTTGGCAACCAGCACGGTTTGGCGCTGGGGCAGGATCAGGACTCCGCTGACCAATCCCACGCGGCGCGTACACGCGGCGAAGTAGCCGAGCAGCACGAACAGTTCGTGGAAGGCGGACGTTTCGCTGTACGGTCCCCACAGAGGGGGCTCGCGGCCCTCGTGCACGGCCCCGATCACATGGTCGTAGACGAGCAGATGCGAATAGCCGATTTCCTCCGCAGCCTGCGCCCAGTCGCGGATGACGACCGGATCGCTGCCGATTTCCAGGTGCGGGAACACTGCGCCAATTTTCACTGTCCGGCTCCGCTTGTCGGGTAGGGGAATAATTCTAGTCTGGAAGCACCGCGGTCGCTTCTATTTCGATCAGTGCACGTTCCTCCACCAGCTTGACCACCTGAACGACGCTCATCGCCGGGAAGTGGCGCCCGATCACGTCGCGGTACACTTGTCCGAGGGCGCGTTGAGATTGCAGGTACGCATCGCGGTCGGTAATGAACCATGTCAGGCGCACGAGATGGTTGGGTTCGCCTCCCGCTTCGGCGAGCAGCGTGACGATGTTGGTCAACGTCTGGCGGAACTGGTCTACAAAGTCGTCGCTTTCGAACTCTTGCGATGCGTTCCAGCCGATCTGTCCGCCCAGAATCACCAGGCGGCCGGACGCGACTACGCCGTTGGCGTAGCCTTTGGCCGGCTTCCAGCCTTCGGGTTGCAGAAACTTCATCAAGGTAAATCCTTGTTTTGGTTGTCGTTGTTGCGTTGCCACCTGGGGGCAACCAGGCGGCGCTTGCCGTCGGCGCTCATACGGCAGGAATGGCCATCGTCGATCCGGTCCCACAGGTTGCACGTTACCTGTTTGTGTTTTTGATCGAGGCCTTCGCAGTAGTTGCTGTACACGCACAGGCGTACATCGCTGCCGGCGCCCGATCGCACTTTCTCGAACCAGTCGGGATCGGCCAGGGCCTGGCGTGCGAAGCCGACGATGTCGGCCACACCGTCGGTCAATACGGCCTCTGCCTGGTCGAAATTGTGTATGCCTCCGGCGGCGACCACCGGCGTCTGATGACCGGTGCGTATGAGCGTCTCACGGATCTGGCGTACCGCGGGCAGGTTGCGGCCGAACGGCCCCTGTTCGTCGGAAAGGTACTGAGGCATGCACTCGTAGCCGCTCGGCCCTGTGTACGGGTACACCGCCCAGCCGACCTTGGGTTGTTTTGCGTCGTCGAATTTTCCGCCTCGGGACAGCGACAGGAAATCGACGCCTGCGCTCGCGAACCGCGTGGCGAAATGGGATGCGTCGCCGACGTCACTGCCGCCGGTGATGCATTCGTCGGCCAGAAACCGACAGCCCACGACGTGGTCTGGTCCGAGTTCGCCACGCACGGCGTCAATGACCTCCAACGCGAGCCGGCAGCGGCCGTCGAGGTCGCCGCCATAGCCGTCTCGCCGATCGTTGGTTGCCGACAGGAACGACGCCATCGTGTACGCATGCGCGAAGTGCAGTTCGACGCCGTCGAAGCCCGCCCGTCGTGCACGCCGAGCGGCGCTCGCGAACAAACCGGGCAGCTGTTTCGGCAGGTCGGCAATCTGTGGCAGATGCGTATCTGTGACCCGCTCGCGGTAGCCCCGTGTCAGTGCCTCGTATTCCCGGGCCGCGAGCACGGCACGCAGCTGCTCGTCGGACGCGTTCAGCAACGCGCGCCGAACGTCGTCGTCGTTGGCGTCGGGCGCTAACGCCAACGCATTCCTGTGAGCATCGGTTACTTGAAGGTAGCGTTCGAAGAAGCGGTGAGGGTCGGGCCTGCGCCGCACCGTTAGAAAATCGATCAGTTGAATGAACAGTCGTGTGCGGCCGCGGCTTGCGTGTCGAACGCGATCGACCAGCCGGGACAGGCCCGGCACGAATCGGTCGTGGCCGATGCGCAACAGCGGCCCACTC
This sequence comes from Candidatus Azotimanducaceae bacterium, assembly GCA_965216695.1. GTDB lineage: Bacteria > Pseudomonadota > Gammaproteobacteria > Pseudomonadales > Azotimanducaceae. Next base: position 4,723,193 of record OZ244212.1, read on the forward strand.
GGTACGTCGCGAATGCCGGTCGCTTCCACTACGAGGGCGCCAGGTCGTCCTTCGGCGAACCGCTCGTACCAGTCGATGTTGTCCTGGGTAACCTCGCCGGTTTCCTGCGCTCGCCAGGGGACCATGGCCGGAACCCAGGTTCGCGTCTCGAGGTTAAGAGCCTGGTAGCGCAGCGGCGAGAAGAGTTTCGACGCCGCAGCTTGCCGTGCACTCGGCCACTGTCCGGGCGACGGTTGGTAGCGAATCCTCTGAGGCGGTTTCCACATGATGGATCGGTGCGTCAGTTACCCTCGAACTGAGGTCGCTCCTTGTTTACGAACGCGTTGTAAGCTCGCTCGAAGTCATTGGTTTGCATACAGATTGCCTGGGCTTGTGCTTCAGATTCGATCGCCTGTTCCAGGCTCATGGACCACTCCTGGTTCAACATGGTTTTCGTCATGCCGTGCGCAAACGTGGGTCCTTCGATCAGTCTGCGCGCGCGCTCGACGGCGTGGCTTGCCGGGGCATCTTCGACGAGTTCGTTGTAAAAGCCCCAACGTTCGCCTTCAGCCGCGGTCATGGTGCGTCCTGAGAACAGCAGCTCCGCGGCACGGCCCTGACCGATAAGGCGCGGCAGGATCGCGCAGGCCCCCATGTCGCAACCGGCGAGTCCCACACGGGTGAATAGAAAGGCGGTTTTTGCGCTGGGCGTGCCGATGCGCAGGTCGCTCGCCATCGCGATGATGGCGCCGGCGCCGGCGCACACGCCATCGACTGCGGCCACGACGATCTGTGGGCAGTTGCGTATGGCTTTGACCAGGTCGCCGGTCATGCGGGTAAAGCGCATCAGTTCCACCATATCCATAGCCACCAGCGGCCCGATAATGTCGTGTACGTCGCCCCCGGAGGAAAAGTTGTCACCGGAGCCCGCGATGACGACGGCGTGTACATCATCGGCGTAGGCGAGGCCGCGGAAGAGATCGCGCAGCTCCGCGTACGACTCGAACGTAAGAGGGTTTTTGCGCTCAGGGCGGTTCAGCGTGATCGTTGCGACGCCGCGTTCGAACGACCAGAGAAAGTGGCTGGGTTGGTAGTCGGCAAAGGCCTCGGTACGCATGTTGGTACTCCTGTATTCAGGTGGTTTCGCCGCCGCTGATGGATATGGCCTGACCGGTTACTGAACCGGCTTCCGGGCTCGCCAGCCACAGCGCGGCAGCTGCGACTTCCGACGGTTGAATGAAACGTTTCTGTGGATTGTTGCTTGCCAGCGCTGTGCGCGCCTGCGCCTCGGTTCGTCCGGTTTTGTCGACGATGTTCTGCACCGAAGCGTGCAACAGGCCCGTTTCGGCAAAGCCGGGGCAGATCGCATTGACGGTGATGGATGAAGCGGCCGTTTCCGCGGCCAACGCGCGCGTCAGGCCCAATAGAGCGTGTTTGGAGGCGCAGTACGCCGCAACGTAGGCGTAACCCCGCAGCGCCGACGTGCTGGCAATGTTGATGATCCGTCCGTAGTCACGATCCCGCATCGCGCCGACGACCGCGCGGGTGCAGTAGAACGCACCGTGCACGTTGACGGCGAAGGTGTCGTGCCAGTCGCTGGTGCTGTGCCTATGAAACGGGCTGCTTGGCGCGATCCCGGCGTTGTTCACCAGAATATCTACCGGCTGATCGAGTTCGCTCAGTTGCTGAGTTACCGCATCTTCGTCGGTAACGTCCAGCACGCAAACCTGTGCGTGGTCCAGTGTGCGTGCCACCGCGTCGAGCTTGTCCGCGCGGCGACCGGCAAGGGTGGTGCGGATGCCGGCGGCATCGAACGCGCGTGCGATTCCCGCGCCGATCCCGCTGCCGGCGCCGGTAATCAGTGCATGTTTGCCTTTCAACTCAGATGTGGTCATCGCGCCGCCCCGTCGATCAGCGCGAGCACGCGCAACGGACTGCCCGAGCCCTTCCGGATCTTGAGCGGTGCCGCGAAAATCACCGCGCCGGTCGGCGGCAGCTGGTCCAGGTTGGTCAGGCATTGCAGCCCGTACTTTCCAGCACCGTGCATGTAGTAGTGGCACGGGTATGGGGGATTCAGATGCTGTGCCTGACCCGCGTCGGTGCCGATCGCTTCCGAACCGAAGCCGAGCACGTTGCGTTCGACGAGGTAACGCACGGCGTCTGCATCCGGCCCGGGCGTGTGCTGGCCTTCTTCGTCGTAGTTCTGATACTCACGGGGATCGGTCTTCTTCGACCAGTCCGTGCGCATCAACACCCAGCACCCTTCCGGTATTCGGCCGTGTTCTTCTTCCCAACGCTCGAGGTAATCGCGGTCGATCAGATAGTCCGGGTTCTGCGCGGACGCGGCCGAACAATCCAGCACGACCGCGGGCGCAAGCATGTGTTCTGGGGGGATCGAATCGGTGGCATTGTTCGGCAGGTTACGCCCGGAAACCCAGTGGATTGGAGCGTCGAAGTGCGTGCCGGTATGTTCGCTGCACGAGAAGTTGTTCCAGTACCAGCTGGGCCCGCGCGCGTCGTAGGCGGATACTTCCTCGATGCGGAACGGTTGGCACTGACCCATTTCCGGCGGCAGGGTTAGTTGCGGAAATTCCGGCGAAAGCGTCTGCGTCAGATCGACGATACGGATGCTCCCGCTCGCGACGCTTCGGACGAGTCCTGCAAGAAGTTGATCGCTCATGATCCGGATTCCTCAGGTGAAGCTCATGCTGCCAACGGACGTGCCGCCGCACACGAACAGTGTCTGGCCGGTTAGAAAGTCTGCGTCGTCACTCAGAAAAAAATCGACTGCGCGGGATACGTCCTGTGGCCGGCCGACGCGACCGATCGGCACGCGGCTCGCGACGCGGGCGAGCTGTTCGCTGTTCTCCGGCACCACCTCGTGAAACATTTCGGTGGCCTCGATGGGCCCTGGGGCTACCATATTGACAGTAATTCCATAACCGGCGAGCTCCAATGCCCAGGTGCGCCCCATGCCTATCAGCGCGGATTTGGTGGCGGAGTAGACCGTGCGTTTTTCGAGTCCGACGATTGCGCGCGTGCTCATTAGAATGACGCGACCGTGGCCGGCCTGTTTCATTGTCGGCAGCGTGGCTTGCACCATGCTGATCGCGGTGCCCACATGCAGCTGCGTCAGATCGGTCAGATCGCCCTCGTCCACGTCCTCCAGCGGCTTTTCGCGAATTGCGCCGGCGTTGTGCACAACCCGGGTCGTCGGCCACTGGGCAACCGAGTCGGCGAATGCGGCGCGAGTCTCGTGGGGGTCCGACAGGTCCACAATGACCGGGTGAAGGTTCGGATGTTCGAACGGCGGCGGGCGGCGGGCGAAACTCACCACGCGGTAGCCGTTGGCGAGACAGCGCTGGCTGAGGTCCGCGCCGATGCCGGAACTTCCGCCGGTCAGCCAGAGGGTGGGTTGGTCAGCCATCCGCCAGCTCCTTTTCCAGTACCTTGTGGTCTTCGCAGAACCGAGCGAAGTACTCGGCGGCCACGTCGCCCGGAAACAGATCCTCGACACCGTCGCGCAGCGCTTTGACAATGTCGCGGGCGAGTCGCGCCGGCGCGATCTTGGGCGGCGGTATCAACTGGTTCCATTCGTCGTCTACCGGTCCCGGGAATACGTTCAGCACGCGGATCGAGAACGGTTTGAACTCCGAGCGGAGACACTGGCTCAGACTATACGCAGCCGCCTGCGACGCCGAAAACGTGCCGTGGCTCGGAAAGTTGCTGAGCGCAAACACCGACAGCACGTTGACCCAAGCGACCGCGCTGTTCTGACCGTCGGCGCCGCGGCTTTTCATCGCGGGTCCGAACGCCTGGGCAAGCCGCAACAGGCCGAGGTAGTTCACGTCCATTTCCAGTCGGGCGACATCTGTTCCCGCACGATCTGCGATGCCGTGCGTGCGATGCACCTGCGCCGTGTTGATTACCACGTCGACCCGACCACCCAGCGCACTTCCGAGTTCCTCAATGTTGCGGGCGTCGGTAACGTCCAGCGGTACCAATTCCACTTGAGGAATGTTACCGAGTTCTGCGAATCCCTCGGGTTGTTTCCAGGGCTCAGTATGTCCGACCCATATCAGCGCCGCTTCCGCGGCGGCGATTTCGCGAACCACGGCCTGTCCCAACGCGCTTTTGCCGTCGGTAACCAGCACTTTTCGGAACTTGGGATCGCACGTCATTTCCCGCAACTGCGTGTCGTCAGCCATGTTGGGTACCTCGTGTATCGGGGTTGCAATCAGTACGCCGCGACCTGCGCGGTCGAGCCGGGCGCCAACGCTTACCCGCGCCGGCGGCGGTGCAACATCGCCGTGGAGATGTACGACGAGCGACGGCCCCGCGTCCAGCTTTACCAATCCGAGGCGCCAGGGCATGCGCTCCCGGAAGTAGAGATCATGACTGTGATGCAACAGCGTCTGGGAGATCAATTCGCCGGCACCGTCCTGGCGGGTCCAGTCCAGATCGGTGGACAGGCAAGCGCTGCACATTTCGCGCGGTGGGTAGTGCACGGCCGCACACTCGCTGCATTGCTGCAGCCGGAACTCGCCGCGCGCTGCCGCTGCGGTCAAGCCCAATCCGATCCGACTCCGTGCCCACGGCGGCAACACGGGTTGCCGCGTACGCAGGATCGGATTCTTGCGTTTCGGGCGGCGCAACGGCTCCGTCATTGTGCCCGTCCAAGCAGCGTTGCCGCGCTGCACAGGCCGCGGTCGTAGTTGATCATGCCGAAGCCGCTCACGAGCGCGACCCGGGCGTCTGCCACCTGGTGACCACTCGCACGGTCCGTCAGCTGGCGGACTGCCTCAACCAGTCCCAGGTAGCCGCCCGCGGCGCCAGCCTGGCCCACCGACAGCTGACCGCCGGAGGGGTTGAGCGGAAAATCGCCGTCCCAGGTGAACTCGTGCGCACGGATGAAATCGGGCGCCTCGCCCTTTGCGCAGAAACCGAGATCTTCGAGCTGCATCGCATTGATCACGGGGTAGTCGTCATAGGTGCAGAGGAGATCGACATTCTCGGGCGTCAGCCCGGCGTTGTCGTAGAGGTCTGCGATGTCCATCGCCCAGCCACCGCGCATCTGGATCGGATCGTCCGGGTAGGCGTTGTGTCGCTCGATGCTCGACAGAATACGAACGTAACGCAGACCCATCGATTCGGCCTGCTGGCGGGTCGTTACCAGAAAACCTTCGCCGCCGGCGCACGGCATTACACAATCGAACAGGTGCAGAGGTTCGGCAATGACACGCGCGCGCAGATACTCGTCCATTGTCAGCGGCTTCTTGAAAAGTGCATTGGGGTTCGCCAGCGCATTTGTGCGTTGCGCGACGCAGAGCTTGCCGAAATCTTCGCGGGTCGCGCCGAAGGTGCGCATGTAATAGTGGGTCAGAAACGCAAAGCTACCGTTGGGGCCGCCGGATCCGTAGGGGTACACGGCATCCTGCGCGTACTGACTGAAGCTGCCGAGCAGGTTGCGGAACGTGTCGACGTGGTTGGTGTCGCCGCTGATGCAGGCGACTACATTAGCGTCGCCCGCCTGGACCGCGCGTGCGGCGCGCCGTAAAGCCACGACGCCGCAGGCGCCGCCCATCGGAATGTGGTCGAGCCAGCGGGGCGATACGCCGAGGTGTTGCGTGAGTCCAACCGCCGTGTCCGGCACCAGCTGAAAACTGGATACGCAGAGGCCGTCGATGTCGCCCGTACGCAACCCGGCATTGTCGAGCACCGCGCGCAGCGCACGGGCCAGAAACCAGTGCGCGCTGTGATTGGTGTAGCGGACGTAATCCACGGTTGCAGGACACGCCACGACGACGTCGTCGTATCCGGCGGCGCGACGGCGCGGCTCAGTCACGACGGACCTTCAGCGAACGCGTGTCTATGCAAGCGCCCGCGGTCAGAAGTTCGCCGGCAAGTTCTTTGAGCCGGGCGCGTTGAACTTTCTCGGTCGAGGTCAGCGGCAGCGCGTCGACGCGGGCGATGTAGGCGGGTGCTTTGAAATACGCCAGCCGATCGAGGCAATGATGGACGATGCTGAGCGCCGTCGCGTTCCACTCGGAGTCGTCGGCGTCGCTCAGCACGCACGCAAACACCTCATCGCCGCGCAGCGCGTCCGGTACCGCGGCAACGCCCACCGCGGTTACCGCGCTGTGTTCCATCAGCACTTCTTCCACCTCGACGGCGGATATATTCTCGCCGCTACGGCGGATGACATTCTTCTTCCGGTCGACGAAGTGCAGCAGTCCGTCTTCGTCGCAATACACGAGGTCGCCGGTGTGGAAATAGCCATCGGCCCACGCGGCGTGCGTGGCACTGTCGTCTTTCAGGTAGCCGTCGAAGAAGCCGTGGCGCGGGTCGTCGCCGCGGCGGCGGACGAGCAGTTCACCGGGCACGCCCTGCGGTGTCTCAGTGCCTTGTTCATCCACGATGCGGTAGTCCAGGTGGGGCGGCGGTCGGCCGAAACACGCGGTACCGGGTTTGCGCGGTTCGTGGTTTGCGATGACCGCAACCGAACAGCCCGTTTCCGTCATTGCCCAGGCTTCGATCAACGTGATGCCAAAACGTTTTTCAAAGGCCGCGTGCAGCTCGCCGGACAGTCCGGCGCCGAACCCGAAGCGAATCGCGTGTGACCGATCGTGGGGTGCGTCGGGCAGGCTCATCAGCATCGCCGGCATCACGCCCAGGTAGTGCATTATGGTGGCGTCGCATTCCGCCACACTCTGCCACCAGGTTGCGGGGTGGAACCGGTCCAGGGGTACGATGCAGCTCCCGCTGAGGATCATCGCCATCGTCGAGGTGGCCATTGCGTTCATATGGTACATGGGGAGCGGCGTTACGAGCCTGTCTTGCCCGGGCGTCAGCCGGCAGTACCCATCCAGCTCCAGATACCATTGGCCGGTGGTTAGAAAATACCGGTTTGACAGCATGCAGCCTTTGGGCCGGCCAGTAGTTCCCGACGTGTAAAGCAGCGCGCATTCGGTCGTCGATTCCGGCGTGGGAACGGCCGAAGGTGGGTCGTCGCCCTGCCGGTTGACGTCGCCGTGTTCGACGACTCGGCATTCGGGCCTGGCGGCGTCTGCGGCCCGTCGTACGCGGTCAGTGTATTGATCGAGCGTCACGGCGGCTGCGCACTCGCTGTGCGCCAGTACGTATTCGAGTTCGGCGGATTGCCATTGCGGGTTGAGGGGTACGACGGACACGCCGAGAGCATTCAGTGCAAGCCAGTGCTCGAAGCATTCGGGCCGGTTGTCGAGCGCGAGCGCAATTCGTTGTCCGGCGTGCCATCCTGCGCGACTGTGGCTGCCGATCAGCCGTTCGACCCGGTCGGCCGCCGCGCGATAGCTTACGGGGCCGGGTTCCACACCATACCGGGCGGCGGTATCGCTCACGAGATGCAGGAAGGGTCGGTCGCCGTACTCGCGTACGGTTGCGGCAAATGCAGCGTACACGCTCTGCGGCGAACTCACGCGGCGTGCTCGAGGGGGTGGCGGGCGAAGGCGGTGTCGAGCGCGGCGCCCGTATCGTCCTGCAGTGCCGCTTCCCGCAGCTCACGGACGATGGTGGCGGCTGCCGGATTGCCGGTCGCGCGATCGACGACGGTCGCCACGTAGGCCGCAATGCGCTTGTAGTTACGTAACCCGTGCGCGTGGGTGTCGCCGTAGCCCTTGATCAGTTCCTGACATGACGCCAGTTCGGCGCCCAACGCTTGGTTGTGCGTTGCCGCGTTGTGTACGGCTTCGAGCCAGGCGCCGATCTCCGCATGTTCCTGCTGGTGCCGCAGGGTTCCGCGCCGCCAGCGCTTGAGCCGCGCAAGACTGCGCAGCGCAGCGTAACCCAGTGCGCGCGTGCTACGGATGCGTAAACCGCGCGTGAGTGGCGACAGCAGGCGTGTGGCAACGGTCGACCTGAGCAGTGCACGGCCGAGGCGCGCCGGCAACGTCCCTGCGATTTCCTCCGGGCGTGGTTTCATGAACTCGGTTACGTACGAGATCTCCCCGGGGTTGCAGCTAACGAGCCGTCTCAGGCGCTCGGGGTCGGTTTTGATCTCCGCGACCCGGATTGTGTCTTCGTAGGTCATCCACAGCGCCAGCCCCCTGGCGACCTCGACGGCTACCGCGTGGTTGTTGTCGGCAAACTGCAGAAACGGTTGCAGAAGGCGCTGATACTCCTCAGCGTAAGCCGCATCCTGGTAAGCCTCGAGTCTGGGACGGGCGTGCGCGACGATGGCCCGGATCGGGGAGGGTAATCGTTCGTCATCGGAGCGTGCGTGCGAACGCAGCGCGCCTTCTTGCGGACGGGGTAACTTCTGCGCGTTTGCGGGTAGGCGTTCGGTTTCGGTGGCAGCTTCGCGCAACGCATCGACCGCGCCTCGGAACGCTGCAAGATTCGCTTCGACCGCGCGGCCGTCGTGCCGGATGGCGTCTTCGTAGAGCATCGTCGGGAACGGCAGGACACCAGCGCCGGCAATGGCCCCCAGCATGGCTGCGCTGATGACGGCGTTGTTGGTCTGGGCAACGGTCGCCATATCGAAGGCGCGGAACGTCGCAGCACTTTGCTCTGCAAGCGCCATCAGTTCCCGAGTGTCGGCTCGTCCGTCCGCGAGGTGAGATTTTTCGTCGATCGTGTAGGCACGGTGCGTGGAGGAGACGAGTGTCGTCAGGCGGCTGTCGACGAAGCCGCGTTCGATCATCCGCGCCGCTTCGAGCAGTTCGGCGGCAACGACCAGGTCGCAGTTGCCGGGCACCGGCATCAGCGCCATGACCGGCTGCGCAGCAACATCTGATCCAGAGCCAGGATAGAATTCCAGGTAGTAGATCGTTGCGCCGGTGCGCTGGGCTACGCCGGGAACCGAGGTGGCCTGCACCTGGTAGCCGGCGCGTTGCGCGACGTCGATCATCCAGCCTTGCACGACGCCACCGCCCTGTCCGCCCAATGCGGCAATGGTCAACGTAATCGGGCGGTTCGGAGCGCTCACTGCGTGGTCGCCTCGCGTTTGCGGAGCCAGCGCGCAACGATACGTTCGTTGAGCGTGTGCATCCATCGCTCGAATCGACCGGGATTATGGACGACGGTGGTTCGATAGAAGCTCGGGCAGAGCGTCGCCGCGTGCGCGACACTGCCGCACACACCGCAACCGACGCAACTCGGGTCGATGTACGCTTTCGGACTCGTGCGCAGCGGATCGTCCGACGACTTGATCGTCAGAGACGGACATCCCGAGAGGCGGATGCACGAATGATCTCCCGTGCAGGTCTCTTCGTCTATGCCGAACTGTTCGCTGGTGCGTCGTTTACCGGCCGCGATTGCTGCGGTTTTCAATGGTCGAATGCGCCGTTGGCGGTTTAGCTGGCATTCGCCTTCGGCTACGATCACCTTCGGACCGCGGTGGGTTGTTGTGAGGGCCTCGCGCAGCACCTTCATTGTGCGCCGCATGTCGTAGGTGCTCACGCGCTTTACCCAGGAAACGCCTACACCGCGTACCGCGCGTTCGATCGACTGGCGCGCGTTCCGCGTAGTGGACGTCCCCTTCGACGATGGAATGTCCTGTCCGCCGGTCGCCGCTGCGTAACCGTTGTCGACGATCACGGTGACCGTATCGGTTTGGTTGAACGCCGCATTGGAGATGCCGCTGGTGAGTCCGTTGTGCCAGAAACCGCCGTCCCCCATGATCGAGATGGCCCGGGGCGCGTCGTCGGCAACCAGCGCTGCGCTGGACGCACCGCCAAGACCGTAGCCCATGATGCTCGCCCCCACGTTGAATGGCGGCAGGCTGCCGAACGAGTTGCAGCCGATGTCGGCGCTCACGTGGCGCGGCCCGAGTTCGCGCTCCAGGAGTTTCATGGATGCAAACAACGGGCGCTCCGGGCATCCGGTACACAGGCCTGAAGGTCGGGTAGGCAGCGGCTGGCTTAACGTCAGGTCGCGCACGGGTACAAACTCGCGAACGGTCTGGTCGTGTGCGGGCGGCTTCAGCCATTGTTCCAGGAACGCGGCAACACCCTGTCGTACCACGCTGACAGTATATTCACCGGCCATCGGTAGGACGTCCTTGCCGCTGATATGCGTATTGGATCCTGCATCGCGCAGCATCTTGTTGGCCGCCTGCTCGATGAACTCGGGTTGCCCTTCCTCGACAATCAGGAGGGCGTCCTTGCCGCGGGCAAAGTCTACGAACTCCTCTGGCACCAGCGGGTAGGTGACATTCAGCACCAACAGAGGCACGTGGCTGTTGCCGAAGTAGTCGCCGCGGTTCAGCAGGGCGAGGGCGCGGCTGAGCGCGTTGAACAGCCCCCCCTGCACGATGATTCCGATGTTGTTCTCGTGTCCGGGATGCACTTCGTTCAACCGGTTGCGACGGAGGTAGTCGATAGCGGCAGGCCATCGCTTGTGAATCTTTGTCTGTTCCTGTTGGTAGGTCGCGGGGGGGAGGATGATTTTGCTTGGATCGCGCCGCGGGTTGGCAAGTGCTTCGCGGGCGGTGAACGACGGCGAGCGATTGTCACGGGCGATGTATTCGCCGTGCATGTGACAAGCCCGAATGCGCATCATCAGCATCACGGGGGTGTTGCTGGTTTCCGATAGCTCGAACGCCTTGTGCACCATGTTCACCAGATGCGCCTGCTCCGGTCGCGGGTCCATCAGCCATAGCTGCGACTTCATCGCGAATGCGTGCGTGCGTTCCTGCATGATGCTCGCACCTTCGCCGTAGTCCTCGCCCAGTAGTATCAGGGCGCCGCCGGTGACCCCGGACGAAGCCAGATTGGAAAGCGCATCGGAAGCAACGTTCGTGCCCACCGTGGACTTCCAGGTGACCGCGCCACGCATCGGGTAGTGAATGGACGCGGCCAACATCGCGGCCGCGGTCGCTTCGCTCGCGGATGCCTCGAAGCGTACGGACAGTTCGTCGAGCAGCGGCTCGGCATCGGCAAACACATCCATCAGATGGGATACGGGTGCGCCCTGGTACCCGCCAATGTAGGCAACCCCGCACTCCAGCAACGCTTTCGTGACTGCGAGGATGTTCTCGCCCCGGAAGGTTTCGCCCTCGCCTAAACGAAGCAGCTCGACCTGTTTTTTGAATGAGCGTTCAGCCACGTTAGGCGTCCGGTGGCCTGTCACGTTGGGTGAAAATTAAATGATATTTCACGTTAAATTTCAACTTATGACGATTCGATCAGCACGGGCTGCTCCGTCTTCACCCACCGGTTACCGCTGCGGTCGACGTGTCGGATTTGCGCCGGACTTCGCGGCGCGCCAAATATCCTACGCTGGCGGCGGAGACGGCCAGTGGCACCGCGAATACCAGGTAGATGGTTGCCGGGTCCCACGCGTCTGCAAGCAGTGCGCCAGTAGCGATCGGTCCCAGGATTGCCCCGAACCGGCCCACTCCCACAGCCAGTCCTGTGGCGGTGGATCGAATCTGCGTCGGAAACAGGTTGGGCGCGATGCTGTACAGACCCATCATCGCGCCAATTACGAAGAACCCGACGAGCGCACCGCCGAGCAGCATCGACTGCAAATCCTGTAACGTCGCGAAGGCAGCCATCGTTGCGATCGCGCCGACGAGATAGGCGAACGTTAACCAACGCGCGCCGAAGCGGCGTGCCTGCCAACCGAGCAGGATGCCACCGGTGACACCGGCGATGTTCAACAGTAATCCCCCGGATATGCCTTGTTTGGTCGATAGGCCTGCATCGGTCAGCAGCTTGGGTGTCCAACTTGCGACGAAATAGAACGCCGCCATCACACAGAAAAAGGCAGTGCACAGCGCAATGGTGTTCACGCCGTGCGGTTGTTTCATCAGTGTGTTTGTCGTCGTGGGGCTCCCTACAGGCGATGGTGGAAGAGTGTCCAACGCGGAGAGCCTTAGCCGCCGAAGTGTTTCGTTCAATTGCGCCAGCGCGCCCGCGGGCTGGCGCAGCAGCAGGAACTGCGGGGATTCGGGCAGCGTTTTCCACGCGATAGGGATCATCATGCCCGACAACAGAGCCCCTACCCAGAACACGCCGCGCCAGCCGAACTGATCGATCAGACCCAACGCGGCAAATCCCCCGAGCGTCGCGCCGAGCGGAAAACCGGCCTGCATCGTCGTTACGGCGAGTTCCCGCCGCGGCGCGGAGGAAAATTCGGCGGCAAGCGTGTTGATGGAGGGCAGCAGCGTGCCGATACCGAGACCGGTTACGAACCGGTACACCGCAAGATCCGTGGGTCCGTGGGCGAGTGCGGATGCGGCCATCCCGCCGGTGATGAGCGCCAGGCTGGCGAGGACGGTCGGCCGGCGGCCGACCCGGTCGGCGACCGGCGCGATGGCGATGGACGCAATCGTCATTCCGGCGACGCCGGCGCTGAACAGCAAACCCAGCTGATCCGGTGCAAGATTCCATTCGCTGGACAGGGTAGATGCGGTGAACGCGATCGCCAGTACGTCGAATCCGTCGATGAGATTGATCGCCAGACACACCGCAACCGTCATGATCTGGGCAGCACGCATCGGCCCGCGGTCCATTGCCCGACGAATGTCGTCGGCGGTGTGGGTCATATCTGCGCATCGGTTGGCAAGAGTGAGTATTTATTTCACTATTCGAGCGCACTGTCCACAGATAGACGATGGCAAAGAAGTCCGCGAAGTCGCTGGCCGACCCGAGCAATCCGGCGTTTCTGCTGGATGGGTCGCCGTTCTACAGGCTCGCGCGCGTGGAGGGGGTGTATCAGCAACGCATGTCGCAGTCATTGAAAGCTGTTGGTATGGACCTGCCGCGTTGGCGCGTGCTGATGATTCTGCATGAGAAGAGTCCGAGCACGATATCGGAAATTGCCACCCGGGCGGTGATCAAGCTGTCGACGATGACGAAGGTTGCGCAACGTCTGGAACGCGAGGGCTTGGTACGGTTGGCGCCCAACGAAGACGATGCGCGCAGCACGAATGTGCATCTTACGCCGGCGGGGGAAGGAGCACTAACAGAGATCCGATCCGCCGCGAGCCGAATTTACCGTCAGGCCACGATCGACATGGATGATTCAGACATCGAAAAGTTGAACGGATTGCTCGGACGACTGCTGGCGGCTATGGGCTGACCCGCGTAGCGTCAGTCCGCGTCGTCCTGACGTGCGGGCGCGCCAAGGAGCTTGCGGATCTTGTCCGGAATGCGGATCGCCTTCAGTTCGCCATCGTCTTCGATTTTTGCGTACACCCGTGTGGCGGTACCTTTGGTTACCAGATGCTCGTCGTGCCGGCGGGTCGCGGTGCAACGCCAGGTGAGTGTGGAATTGGTGATCTCCTCGAGCTCTAGTCGAGTGACGATTTTCTCGCCGTACGCGGCAGGCCCAATGAACTCGAAGTTTACGCGTCCCATCACGAACGCGGTTCGATCCTGCTCCACCATCTGCTTGACCGGGTAGCCGGCCTGAGCGAAGAACTCATGTTCTGCGTCGTTGAACCACGCGAGCATGCGTGGAAAGTACACCAGACCGAAAGGATCGGATTCGCCCCATTCGACGGTGATTTCGCGGTAGTAGACCAGCATCGTCTGTTTATAGCAGAGGGTGCCGAGTCGGACCAGTTGGTGGCGCCGTCAAAATCAATACTGTGACTCGGGCAGGTGCACAACAATACCGTGCAGATCCTCACGCATTGTGATCTGACAGCTCAGCCGACTCGTCTCGCCGGGTTCGGCGACGCATTCGATCAGTTCACGCTCGATTTCGTCCGGGGCCGTCAGCCGGTCGAACCAGGCCGGGTCGACGTAGCAATGGCACGTGGCGCAGGCGCAACTGCCGGCGCATTCGGCGACGATGGCCTCGATGCCATGCGCCCGTGCGGTCTGCATGATCGTATCTCCGACTCGGGCGTCTACTACGTGGCGGGTGCCGTCGGCTTCGATGAATGTGAGCTCAGGCATGCTGATCAGCCTTCCGACGGATGGGCTGATGGCGTTCCGGGCACCGCGCGTTTGCAAAAGTGCATGAGTCGATCGATTCCTGCTACAGATAAATGATGATGGAGTTGTGCACGCCGTCGCAATTGATCAGATCCACGCGCTTGTGCCGTATTCGGTACGCGTTGTCCACGATTACGAGTTCGTGGGTGTACCTGCCGCCGTACATTGTCTGCCGATCGTTGTAGTACATCAGGCAGTGAAAGTTTGACGATACCGTGCATTGACCAGCGGCGTCCTCGTCTGCAGCAACGCGGATGTTGGAGATGATGTGGGAGCAGCGCACCGGATACTGCTTGGACGGTGCCCGCGGGTGCGTCATGTTGCGCCGGCGAATCTCCATCAGAACGCGGTCGTCGTAGAACAGCGAGATGTGGTTGTGTGGGTCTTCCTGGTCCGGGAGCACGGGCATCCAATAGGTTGCGTCGTCTGTGTACAGGGTTATCCAAGAATCGAGGTCGGCCCGGTCGAGGCAGTCGGCTTCCGCATACAACAGCTGTTCGATCGCGCGGATCTCGGGGTTGGATGCAACGACCGCCGTCATTGCGGGCCCCCGAGCATGTAGTGCTTCCAAGCGTTGTATTGGGTGCGCATGTCCAGATCGCTCGTGCCGGTGTTGGTCCACCGATCGCCCATATTGCGATCGGCGCCGAAGTTGCGGTGCATCTCCACCCAGTCGCTGCCGGTAGAAAGCAGGCCTTTCTGAATTCGGCAGTAGGCTGTCTGGTCGTCTGGGCCCACCATCGATCCACTGGAATTGATCAGGCGGGAGTAGAGCAGTGTACGTTGCAACAGGGAGTCAGGAGCGCCCTTGAGCCGGAAAGACCAGGTTTCGATGATCGTCTTGTCGACTGCGATGGGTCGCACCACACGAATGTTCTGAATCGCCGACTTGATCGTCACCGAAGGATAGAAAAGCGTGTTGTGCGTATTGAACGTGAGGATCTCGCGCGTGCGCTCGGGCCCGTAGGCGTCGAGCATCGCGCGTTCGTAGTCGGGGTCCACGCTGTAGTCGGCGTGGATACTCGACTTGCCACCGTCGTAGTGATGCCCATAGTTGAACCCGGTAATACCGGTAGCTTCGAACGCTTCGTAGGACGCCCCGAAAGGCGGAATGATTTCGGCGGCGTCCAGGTGCGGTGAGTTTTCGGGCAGCGTTGCAATATAGTCGTTGGCTGCGTCGACGACCGACTGGTGCACCACCATCGGGTGCATCGTGTCGTTCAGATTTTCAACGAACAGCTTCCAGTTGCAATCGTGCTCGTATCGCAGGACGCCGCCGGCCGCTTCGATCCGGCCTTCGGGCGCTCGATCGCACAGATTGTCGAGCACGTCGCCGGCTCCGCCCATCCACTCCCGCAGTGGCGGCGGGCTGGGATTCAGCGTCGCGAACACAAACCCGCGATATGTTTCGCTGCGGATTGGCTGCATGCTGTACTGGGGGTCGTTGCGGTCGAACCCGGTGCCTTCATAGCCCGCGAGGTGAGGTACACCCACGAGCTTGCCATCCAGCCGGTACGTCCACCCGTGATAGCAACAGCGGAAAGCATTGGTCGACCCGCATGGCGAATCGACGAGTTTGGCGCCTTTGTGACCACACCGGTTGTGCAATACGTGCACGCTTTGATCTCGGGCACGGACCATCACCACGGGCGTCGATGCGTAGTTCATCGTGATGTAGTCGCCGGGCTCGGGGGTCTGTGAATCGTGTCCGATGTAAATCCACGCGTTGCCCCAGATTCGTTCCATCTCCAGATCGAAGATGTCCGGGTCGACGTAGATGCGTCGGTGGAGTTTCGTGTCCTGGACGAACTCAGGTAACAGGTCAGTGAGCGCACGGCCCGAGATGTTCGTGTTGGCATTCATTGGCGTGGTACTTGGCTTGCGCATTGCTCAGATTCTATAGGGTATCCCGAGTTATGACTGAAGTATCTCGCCGCGTGCTGTCGCGATTGCGAGGGCATCGATCGGGTTGGGCGGCTTGGCGTTCTGCCGGAGTTCCAGCATTTCTTCGGCGTCGTTGTCGGCTTTGGATTGCGCGGCGGCTTTGCCGGACAGGTACTGTTTCGGCCAGAACTGGTCGTGACGATAGTGGGCTGCCGCATTGAGAACGAGGTGGGGATCGTTCATCAACGGCCGGCCGAGCGCGACAATATCGGTCCGCCCGGCTGCGATCAGCGTGTTGGCTTGGTCGGCCGTGGTGATGTTGCCCGCGACAATAGTGGGAATGCCCACTTCATTGCGTATTTGGTCGGCGAACGGCGCCTGAAACATGCGCCCGTAGATGGGTTGTTCTTCTGGACTCACTTGCCCCGTGGATACATTGATCACGTCTGCGCCGCGATCTTTCAGAAGGGTTGCGACCTGCACCATGTCGTCTTCGCTCAAGCCGTCGTCGAGCCAGTCGGTTGCGGACACGCGCACGGAGATGGGTTGGTCGCGTGGCCATTCGTCTCGCGCTGCCGCAAGTACCTCCAACGGGAAGCGCATCCTGTTGTCGATTGTGCCGCCGTACGCGTCACGCCGGCGATTGGTCGCCGGACTGATGAAGCTGCTCAGCAGGTAGCCGTGCGCCATGTGAATTTCGATCATGTCGAATCCGGCGCGCCGGGCGTTGCGGACGCTGTGCACGAAGTCGTCGATTACCCGGTCCATGTCTGGCCGCGCCATCTCCGCGGGTACGGCGCTATGGGGTTTGTAACTTAACGGCGACGGCGCGATCAGGCGCCATCCACCGTCGGCGAGTGGTTCATCCATACCGCCGTCCCAAGGCAGGCAGGTGGCGCCCTTGCGCCCTGCGTGCCCGAGCTGAGCACAGATCCTTGCTTGACTATGGGCATGTACGAACGCAACGATCCGCCGCCATGCTTCGGTCTGGTCGTCGGTCCAGAGCCCTGCGCACCCGGGTGTAATCCGTGCCGTCGGCGAAATACAGATCATCTCGGTGTTCAGGAGACCAGCCCCGCCAATGGCCCTTGCACCGTAGTGCACCAGATGCCAGTCGGACGGGACGCCTTCGTCGGCGCAGTATTGGCACATTGCGGACAACTGAAAACGGTTTTCGAGGTGGAGATTTCCGATACGAAATGGTTGAAAGGCGGGAGCGGACGGATGATCAGTCTCTATCCCGGTACCTGCGTTGCCGAGCGTGCGTCGCGTTCCGTCGGCAAACCAGCGATCGACGCTGCGAATGTAGGCAGGGTCGCGAAGCTTCAGGTTGTCGTAGGTAACGCGTTTTGAACGGCACAGCATGTTGAACGCGAACTGGTCAGCGCTTTGTACGGCGGCGTAGCGGTCAACGTGCTCGAACCAGCGCAGGCTTACGAGCGCGGTGCGTTGCAGACGGTCGGCGTCGTCTTTCCGTCGCGTCTGATAGAGCTTCAGCGCGTCGGGTACCCGACCGGCCGCGTCGTCGAAACATTGGGCCAAACTGATCGCATCCTCCATCGCCAGTTTGGTTCCTGAGCCAATGCTGAAGTGTGCCGAGCGCACCGCGTCGCCGATCAATACGATGTTGTTGTGGAATAGGTGTTCGTTGCGCACGATCGGAAAGGTTCGCCAGACCGAGCGATTCGAGATCAGCGGATGTCCGTCGAGGTCGTCGGCGAACACGGCTTCGCAGTACGCGCGCGTGAGTTCCTCGTCGTCTTCGGTCAATCCCGACCGCCGCCAGGTGTCCTCGCTGCATTCCACAATCCACGTGCTCATGCCGGGTTCGTACCCGTACGCGTGGGCCCACCACCAGCCGTGTTCGTTGCGGCGGAACGTGAATGTGAAGTTTTCGAGAGGTTTGCGGGTGGCCAGCCAGCAGAAGCGGTTGGCCCGCCAATCCATCGTTGTGCCGAACTCGTCTGCGTAAGCTGTACGGATCAGCGACGAGATGCCGTCGCCGGCGACGATTAGATCCTGACCGGCAACGTCGAGTTCGGCTACGTCGTGAATGTCGGTTTCAAAATCGATCTGCACGCCGAGTTCATCGCAGCGATCGTGGAATACGTTCAGCAGCTTCAGGCGCGACATGCCGCAAAATCCGTGCCCGCCGGAATGTACGGTTGAGCCGTGAATTTGCGTATCGATGCCGTCCCAGTAGATGAACTGCTCCACAATGTGCTTGTACGTGCGGGGGTCCGCATCCATAAAACCGCGCAGTGTGTCGTCGGAAAACACGACACCGAATCCCCAGGTTGAATCCCGGCGCCCGCGCTCGATCACGCGGATGTTGTGATCGGGGTCTGCGAGCTTCATCAGGATGGCGAAGTAGAGTGAGGCAGGTCCGCCGCCAAGGCAGGTGATGTTCACGCGTTTTTCTCCGGCGGCACGGATTGTTCCGGTATTATTTTCGTCAAAACTTTACATGTCAAATATTTATCTGGCACATAATTGCCGGACGCTGCATCATTGTCGGCGGCACTCAAGGCGCGCGGTTGCGCGCGAGAGCGTTGTCAAAGTAAGGGATACGGAGCGCAAGATGGCATCGAAAGGTAGAGCGTCACCCAATCGCGCGGATCAGGACGAGGACGCAGCGCTTCGACTCTGGATTCGCCTGGTGCGTCTGGCCAATGGGTTGCAGAAAGATGTTGACCGGCGTTTGCGGCGGGATTTCGGGCAGTCGCTGGCGCGATTCGATGTGCTGTCGCAGCTCTATCGTGTCCCCGACTACGCGCTTTCTGTTGGGGAGCTTTCGTCGAGTCTGTTGACACCGACCAACAACATCACCCGGTTGATCGATCGCATGCAACGCGACGGGTTGGTAGCGCGCGCGTTGAACGAAACCGACCGGCGAAGCGTTCGGATTGTTGCGACGCGTCGAGGTGTCGAAACCTTCGAAGCAATGGCGCGCCAGAACCGGGAGTGGATCAACCGCGCGTTTGGTGATTTGTCGGGCGCGCGGAAGCAGCGGCTACTGAGCGCACTGCAACAGATCAATCTCTGAAGACGCGTCGTGCGCGTCGCTCCTCTTTTGCTTACGACAGGTGCTTACGACAGGAACTGCCAGACGGCGGTACCGCCGGCGATGGCGATCACCAGGATCGTCCCGAACGCACCGATCCCCCGCAGCGGATCGCGCGCGTTGTCGTGTTTCAGGCCGAGCGGGTGCAGGATGCGCGATACGACCAGTGCGATACCAAGCGCATGCAGGAGCGTCGAGCCTGCGCCATTGGCTTCAATTATTGCCATCAGTAGCAACGCATACGGAACGTTTTCAACGAAGTTTCCGTGTCGTCGCATTCGCACGGCCACATCCATGTCGTCTCCATGCAGAATCGAGATCCCCGTTCGCGCTCGCGCAGCGCCAATGCCGATCCCGAGCGCAATCAGAATGATCACCAGCAGGCCGGCGTAAAGTGCAGTAATGGGTAGAAGCATTTGTCCGTGTCTCCGTCAGGTGGTTTAGAAATCCCAGGTGGTGCTGGGGCAGGGTAAACGAATCGCGCGATCCAGTGCGTCGGTGAGCGTGTCCGGGCATTCGAACGCGTCGCTGATGCGCAGGCTCGACGCGGGTGCGGCGCCGAAAATCAGACGTGTGAATGCGCCGATGCTGCATTCTACGAGCGGCAGGCCGGCACGGTGACCCGCTGCGGCGTGGCTGGTTGCGCCGAGTTGGATGTGAAAGTCGCCGCCGGCACCCTGCCAGGTGTGTGTTTCCAGGTAGCGGCCGACCGGATCGGTAATGCGGGCATTGAATTCGACGTCGCGGTCGATCGACAGAGCCGCCACGCCGGCTGCAACGTCCAGTAACCGGAACTGCCACCAACCCACCGCCCGGTGTTCATTCTGGTGCTGTGAGCCCTTGGATTCGCGGCGGGTGCGAAACGGCAGTCTGAGCAGCGCCTGGAGTTGTACTTCCGGTGGTTCCATCATCGACACGGACGAGACCTGGTCGCCGAGCGCTTTGATGACGCCGAGAAGTTCCACGAGTTGGTCGGTGCTTTGATAGGCCATGAACAGAACGCGGTACGGACCGAATTCGCCGCGGGCTTCCATCCAGAGAAAATGGCTCAGTTCGCCGTCGGTTTCGTAGCCCAGACCGAACCCGTTTTCACTCCACTTCAGTTCCGCCTCGAAACCGCTGGCGCTGTAGAGGTTTACCGCGCCGTGGCCACGCTGGCGTTTCAGCATGGCTTTGTGCATGTTTGCGGCGTCTTCAGTCGTGAGCCGGACGGGCGGACGAAACGGCACGTCGGTCTTCAACGTGGTTGGGTTGAACGAGATTGCGTGGTCGTACGTGCCATTGCCGAAGCCGAGCAGATCGTAGAAACCCTGATCGAACATACCCAGCGCCGCGACAGCGCATCCCTGTTCGGCGCCGCGCGCAAGCTGGCGGGCGGTGAGCTTGAGCGCGTAGCCCTGTTTGCGAGCGATCCGGCTTGTGGTAACCGCGCTGATCGCCCACAGCGGGAGCTCGTGGTCGGTGTGGCGCATCGTCCCTGGCGTGGCATGTACGGCGCACTCCGCATCACCATTCAGAAGCGCAACTTCGGCAACGCCACCAGAGAAAAACGTTTTCACGCGGTCATCGGTGGGGCTGTCGACCCAGCCGCATTCGTACCAGATGCGCGTGACGGCCGCGGCATCGGTGTCCGCGTCGTACAGTCGGAAACGCGTCTCGTTGTCGGGCTTGGTGTTAGGCGTAGTGTCAGGCATGGCGTTTTCGTGTCGCGCGAGGTAGATCGCGTCCAAGCGTAAAGCAGAGGAGCGATGGTACCAGCCAGGGGCGGCCGAGTGCGGCGTCTGGGCGCACGTCCCGGTTGCAGAAGTGGCCGTAGCGCGCGAAGCGAAAAAGCAAGACAATGGTGGATTGCCGCTCGAAAGTCTCGCAGGGAGTAGCGCGTAGATTCATGCTGGCTCGAATTGGTCTGACATTGCTGTTGATGGTGCTGGTGGCCGTCGCTGTTCTATGGCTGAAACAGCAGCAGGTGGAGGCACGCTCGCTGGCTCTGGCCGGCGGAGCGCCGCCAGCGGTTGTAACAGTAACACGCGTGCAGCAGGTGGCGTGGAACGAGCGCATCGAAGCGGTCGGCAGTCTGACCGCTATTCAGGACGTGGCGATTGCGTCGGAAGTAACGGGCAAGGTTGTCGACATCGCTTTCGAATCGGGCGCGCCCGTGACGGCTGGCGAGATGCTGGTTCGCCTGGACGATGACGATGACCGGGCATTGCTGCAATCGCTGCGCGCGGAACTCCGGCTCGCTCAGGTAGAGCATCGTAGGGTCGCCAATCTGCGCAGATCCGCAGCCTTTTCTCAGTCTCAGCTGGATCGTGTCGAATCCGAACGAGCGAGTCTCGAGGCGCGGGTCGAACGGCAGCGGGTGCTCGTCGACAAAAAGACGATGCGCGCGCCGTTCGATGGTGTGCTCGGTATTCGCCGGGTCAGCCTCGGGAGCATCGTTTCTCCGGGCGATCTTCTCGTGCGGTTGCAGAGCGCTGATCCGATCTATGTTGATTTTACGGTCCCGGAAAGGCACCGCAGTCAGCTCGCGGTGGGACAAAGTTTGCAGGTGGAAGTTGCGGCGTGGCGCGGTGAGCGGTTTGCGGGCACCGTAACCGCGGTGGATCCCGCGGTGGATGTACGCAGCCGCACACTAACGATTCGCGGCGAGCTGCCGAATGCCGAACGGCGCCTTCAGCCAGGTATGTTTGCAACAGTTCATCTGATTGTAGGCGCAGGACGGGACGTATTGACGCTGCCGCGCACCGCGATCAGTTTTTTTGCGTACGGCGAATCGGTGTTCAGAATCGACGCTGAGGGCGATCGACTGATCGTGCATCGCCAACCGGTTGAGATTGGCCGTACCCGCGATGGCCATGTTGAGATACTGAGTGGTCTCGAACCGGACGAACAAGTCGTTCACACAGGCCATCTGAAGCTCCGCGATGGCCAGTCCGTTGCCGTTGACGACGGCATTTCGCTTCCTCAAGGCGTCCAGGACGGATGACGTTCACGGACATATTCGTTCGGCGTCCGGTGCTTGCGTCCGTAGTCAGCCTGCTGATCCTCCTGCTGGGCCTGCGCTCCATCGCCTCGCTCGAGATTCGCGAGTACCCGAAAACGGAGCAAGCGGTCGTGACCGTAACCACGGTGTTTCCCGGCGCGGAGGCGGACCTCGTGCAGTCTTTTATCACCGTTCCGCTGCAACGTGCCGTTGCGGAAGCAGAAGGCATTGATTACGTACAGTCGGAGTCCCGCCAGGGTGTGTCGGTGGTCCAGGCGTATATGAATCTGAACTATGACCCATACGACGCCCTCGCCGAGATTCAAGGCAAGGTGGCCAGCGAGCGCAATCGGATTCCGAACGAAGCGGAAGACCCGGTTATTTCGCTTTCGACCAATGAAGCCTGGGCGTTGATCTATCTCGCACTGGTCAGTGATCAGATGAATACGGCGCAGATGACCGACTATACGTTGCGCACGATCGTGCCTCGACTGCAGGCGCTTCCGGGTGTTGCTCGGGCGTCGATCAACGGCGATCAGACCATGGCTTTGCGCGTTTGGTTGGACCCCGTGCGTATGACGGCGCTGGATCTCACGGCGTCGGACGTGCGGCGCGCGTTAAGGCGCGAAAACGTTCAGGCGGCGGTTGGCCAGACCAAGGGCGACAGTCTGAAGATCAATCTGTCGGCGACGACGAATCTGACGACGGTGCGCGACTTCGAAAGTCTCGTGCTGCGCACAGACGGATCAGCGGTTATTCGCTTGGGTGACGTGGCAGACATTCGCTTGTCGACCAGTAATCCCGATCAGGAAAGCTGGTTCAATGGCCAGCCTTGCGTCCTGCTGGGCATTACCCCGACGCCCGGAGCGAATCCGCTCGATCTTTCGGTGGAGGTGAACAGCCTTTTGCCCGATATCGAGAGCCAGCTGCCTTCGCAGGTGGAGATGCGCCTGGTGTACGACGGCAGCCTCTACATTCAGGATTCAATCGACGAGGTGTTTACGACGCTGTTCGAAGCGGTCGGCATCGTGCTTCTGGTAATTTTCCTCGCGCTCGGCGCCTGGCAGGCTGCGTTGATCCCTGCGCTTGCCGTCCCGCTGTCACTGGTTGGCGGTGCCTTCCTGATGCTGATGATGGGTTTCTCGATCAATCTGCTGACGCTGCTTGCAATGCTGCTCGCGATCGGCCTCGTGGTGGACGATGCGATCGTCGTTGTGGAGAACGTGCACCGGCACATTATGGACGGCCTGTCGCCGTTTGACGCTGCGCTGACCGGCGCGCGTGAGTTGGTACTGCCCATCGTGTCGATGACGACGACGCTGATTGCCGTGTACGCGCCGATTGGATTTATGGGTGGGCTGGCAGGCACGCTGTTCACGGAATTTGCGTATTCGCTTGCCGCCACGGTTTTGGTGTCGGGCGTCGTTGCGCTCACGCTAGCACCCATGCTGGCGGCGCGCGTATTGCCCGAACGCCAGCATGGGAATGCGCTGGAACGGATTGTTGAGCGCGCATTTGAGATTCAGGTGGGGGCCTATCAACGGGTGCTTCGATCGGCGCTCGCCTGGCTGCCCGTGCCGCTCCTGGTGGCCGCGGGGGTTACCGCATCAATCTACTTTCTCTATGCCGGCAGTACCCGGGAACTGGCACCTACCGAAGACCGGGAGGTGCTGAACGTACAGATATCGGCCCCGGAGACGGCAACGCTCGAGTACACGGCCGCGCATGCAGCCGAGGTGGTGCGCGCGTTCGAAACGTTTCCCGAGTATCTGCGCAGTTTTCTTCTACTTGGCGGTGGGGGTACACCGGCAACGAGCTTCGGCGGATTCCGGTTCGTGCCGGTCGCGGAGCGGCAGCGCTCGCAGATGGAGCTGCAGCCGCAGGCGCAACAACTCGTGAACCAGATCGCTGGTATTCAGGTGGCCGTATTCACGTTTCCCTCCTTGCCGGGTGCCGCCCGTGGGACGCCGCTGCAGTTCGTGATCTCCGGGGACGCGTCCTACGAGCAACTGGTGGAGCTGTCGGATCAGTTGATCGGGACGGGATATGCGAGCGGCAATTTCGTCTATCTGCGCAAATCGGCAGAGATCGCGTTGCCATTGACCCGGCTCGTAATCGATCGAGACCGCGCCGGCGATCTTGGCGTGGACATGGAGGAGGTGGGCGCGACGCTCTCGACGTTGCTCGGTGGCGGTTACGTCAATCGGTTCAATCAGGCGGGCCGAAGCTACGAAGTGATACCGCAGGTGGCCCGGCGCTATCGTTTGGACCATTCGCTGCTGGACGAATATCACGTACGCGGCGGTGACGGAACCTTGATCCCGCTTGGCAGCTTCGTGTCATTGCAACATGATATCGAGCCCACGCAACGGGCTCAGTTTCAGCAACTCAACAGTGTTACCGTAAGCGGCATTATGGCGCCAGGGATATCGCTCGGCGATGCGATGGCGTTCATGGAAGAGGCCGCCAGGGAGCAGTTTCCGCGTGGCGTGGGGTTCGACTACACCGGTGAGTCGAGGCAACTCCAGCAGCAGGGGAACGCGCTTGTGTATACGTTTTTTCTGTCGCTGCTTGTGATCTACCTTGTGCTGGCGGCTCAGTACGAAAGCTGGCGCGACCCTCTGATCATCCTGGTTTCGGTACCAATGTCCATCGCTGGCGCGATGCTTTTCATCTTTCTCGGTGGCGCATCGATCAATCTGTATACCCAGATCGGTCTGATTACGCTGATCGGCCTGATTGCGAAGAACGGCATTCTGATCGTTGAGTTCGCCAATCGACTTCAGCAGGAGGAGGGAGTGAGCAAGCGGGTCGCAGTGCAGCGTGCCGCCGCGATCCGTTATCGGCCCATTCTGATGACAACCGTTGCGATGCTGATGGCGATGGTGCCGTTGCTGCTGGCGACCGGTCCGGGGTCAGTCAGCCGTTTTCAGATGGGGCTCGTAATATTTGCAGGGCTCGGGCTAGGAACGCTTTTCACGCTCTTCATAGTGCCCGCGGTCTACGTGTTGCTGGCGCGGAATCGACGCGAAGGTGTTATCGCGTCGGAGCCCTCGCGCGCGGAATCTTTGACTCAGCCGGCCGGCGGTTAACGGCTTTTCGCACGACGTGGCCGAGTTCCCCGGGGACGCGTCGGGGCTTCCCCAAGGATGTGTGCTAACACGCCCTAGATGCGAATACGACATCGCCCGTTATTGATCGCGATCACTTCCCGGTCAGCGACGCGAACGCGGAAGCTCACGACATCGTCGTCCACCCAGAGATCCACGGTTTGCGCTTCACCGGGGTACACGGGCGCCGAGAAGCGGGCGTCGAACGAAAGTATCCGTGTTGCGTCGTAGTTGACCACCTGATCCAAAACCGCGTGACACGCGATCCCGTAGCTGCACAGTCCGTGCAGGATTGGCCGCTCGAAGCCGGATCGTCTGGCCGCAACAGGGTCGCGATGCAGCGGGTTGCGATCGCCGCACAACGCATAGATGAGAGCCTGTTCGGGGCGCTGTGGTAGCGTGCAGACAGTATCCGGCTCCCGGCGCGGCAGAGCGTGGGGTGTCGGCGCGCCCTCGGCCGTGCCGCCAAAGCCACCGTCGCCCCGGTAGAACGATGTGGAACCCACCGTGAACAGGGGTTCTCCATCGGGTAGTACAGCGCCGGATTCCGTAAGGACCAACGCGCCTTTGTCCTTGCCTTTATCGTAGACGCCGACAATGCGGGTGTTGATGTCGAACTCGCCAGCAGGTGGCAACGGTCTGTGTAACCTAAGTCTCTGCTCGCCGTGCAGTAGCTTCGCGTAGTTCATCTTGCTTCGCAGCACGTCCTGGCTGCGAACGGCGTTTCGGGCGAGTACGGTGGCTGCCGTGGGAACGACGCGCTGCCCGTTTGTTTCGCTGGTGTATCTCAACGCATTCTCGTCGAGAGGATCGCGCCCCAGACCTACGGCAACCGCATACAACAGGGTGTCGCGATCGCTGTAGGTGACGCGGACCGAATCCGGCCTATGTGCCAGCGCGCGCTCGACGTCCGCGGGGGTGATGGGCATGGTGCTTGCTCAACGGGATGTTCAAGGGGCATTAGAGCGCGTTTGACAACTGACTTTCCACCGTAACGAGTGCCGGTCAGGGATCGCTAGTTCTCGCTACGAATCGGGTACTCCGAATTCTGGCATGGCGTTCTCGATTAGCCTGTTGCCGTGTATAGCCGGATCCGCCCTCAAGTAAACGGTGCTTTTCTCTGTGGTTTTACGCTCGTTGAACATTAGTTCGCTCAGTAGCGCGGGTAGGGCGCGTCGGGTGGCGTCATACATTGGCGGTTCACCGGGCTTCCTGATCGCGAAGAGTGTTGAAAACGCGTCTACATAGTCGCGCTCAGAGCCGCTGGCGGAAGTGCGGGCATTCGGATCGGTGATAGTAATGCGTGAGCCATGATCTCCGTGAACAATAATGGTCAGCGTCTTCCAGAGCTCTTGCTGGCTGAGTTGCGTCAGCATATCGTCCAAGTGTTTGAGCGCGCATCGATTCTGCGCGAAATAGTATTGATATGCAGTTTCGCGATGTGACGGCGTGCTGGGTGATCGGTGCGCGTGTCTGCTCGGATGTCGATGGATCCAATCACCTGGGTGCGTGCGTAGTGAGCATTGGGCATTCCATACATAGGGTTCGTGCGGAAGTAGGACGTGAACAAAGACCAGATCGCCGCGTTGCAGATCGCCGAGATCGCGTTTGAGTTTCTCGAACAATTCGGGCACCGCTACCGGCCAGTATCCGGGATCTATCGCGAAGTTCCGATACAGAGGCGCGAAGACGCTTGAGTTGGAGAACGCGGAAGCCAAGATTAGCCGCGATTTACCCGACACCGGTAGTGGGGCGTGCTCAAGTGCCAGAATGGAGTTTGCAGGATACGAATAACATCGGGCAGGGTCGACCCCAGCGGCACAGAAGTCTAGAAAGTCCGATTGATACACTCGAAGCCGATATCCTGCCGCGTGCATGCGGCGAAAGTATTCGTTCGGAACTATCCGAAACCTGGCCGCATTGTCCGGGTCAAGCACTACATTGTCGACGTCGCGTTCGGAAAGCGTCTGATTCATGGTGTTGCTAAGTGAGTTCAGCGTGGTGAAGTACGGGCTGTACGCGCCTCCATACACCTGAAATCCCCATCGCTCGTAGAACCTGCGAAGATCGTGCTGAAACTGACGTCCTCCTGGTATGTTCAACGGTATACCTTCAATTCCGATATGCGCATCGAAAACGAGGTGCAAAACGGACGTGGAGCTCGGTTGATTCGGATGGTTTGAAACGGCAGGCTGACTGGTGGTGCCTCTGGCGGGTCCGAGAATCAGTGTGGAGACGAGGAGGGCGCTAACGGACGCCGCAAAAATAGTTCCGATCCGGTCTCGGACGGCAAGCAATGCCAAAAATATCGAGAAGGTCAGCAGCGCAATGCCAAGATACCAGATGAAGCTATAGTCACTCACACTCAGACGACGAAGATGGCTCACTAACTGAAACTGCACGTCCGAATAAACGAAAATCAGGGTCGCGGTGGTCATGGCCCGGAACACCGCTGAACGAAACGCGGCCACGATGCCAATCACTATGCAGCCAAGACTGAGCAACGTGCAGGAGACGAGGGCCTCTGGGCTCAACAATGGGTAGCTGTGAGCTTTCAGGTATCCGAGGACCAGGGAGAGAAACAAAAATGCGGGTGCTACGGAAAATAGCAGAGGATCCCTATCCAGAGCGAGCGTCCTATCCGCCATTCTTTGCAGGTCGCGTTGTCGGGGGAGCGATCGCTGGCATCCGATCTCTCACCAACTGATGGCCCACCGCGTTGGGATCGACGTTTAGGTACAGAGTTTCAGAATCCAACGTCGATTGTTCGTGAAATATTAGTTCGCTGAACAGAGCCGGAAGTGGGCGCATTGTCGTGACGTAGCGTGGCTCAAGACCTGGACTCCGGATTGCAAACAGTGTGGAGAACGCATCGACGTAGTCCCTTTCGGTTGCAAGATGTCTTCCTATCGCGGTGGGATCTTTGATTGTGATACCTGATCCATGGTCACCGTGAACAATGATCGTGGATTGGTCGAATACATCGTTTTTCTCGAGAGCACTGAAAACCGCATCGAGTTGCTTTACCACGCAATGTGTCTGAGCAAAATAGTCTCGATAGGCGCGCGATCGGTATGCCGGACTCTCGACGATTTCAGGGTCTTCGCGATTGCTGTGCCTGTGGGTCCAAGTGTCCACATCCGGACGCAGCCGGCAACGTTCGTCCCAGCTATAAGGGCCATGCGGCAGGAGCATATGCGCAAAAAAAACGTCTCCAGCTTCCGCTTTGAGTAAGTCCCTACGCAATTCGTCGAAAACGTCGGGCACGTACAATCCGAAATACCCGGGTCGGAGCGGAAACCAGCGGTACAGAGGGTTCAATACTCCGGATAGGGAAAAATATGCGCGCAGCATCAACTGCGCTTTTGCTGACGCAGGAATGGTTGCGTGTTCGAGTGCACGCGTACTCGATACGGGATAGGTGTAACACCTGGCTATGGTTGCCTGAGCCGTTGCGCAGTAATCGAGATAGTCTGACTGGTAGACGTGGATGTTGCGCCCTTCGTCTATCAGACGTTGAAAATACCGATTGCGCAACAGTCGATAGTTTCGCCCGGCGCCACTGGCCATCCCGATGTTCTCAAGGTCCGTGGCAGACGCGGTCGCGTTGAGGGCGTTGCTTAGTGCATTCAGCGTCGTTAGGTAAGGGCTGTAAGCTGCACCGTAGAGCTGAAACCCTCGTTCAGTGTAAAGGTTGAGCAATTCTTCCTTCAGGTGGGCGCCCCCGGGGATGTCGGTGGGTACGCCCTCTACTCCGATGTGTGCGTCTAGGATGATATGTACGATGATCCTCCCAGTGGAGGCCGATGTTTTTCGAATTGGAACCCACTCGTCGCCGAATTGAACGGTTTTCGCGGGAAGGGCAACGATCGCGACGAGTTGCGCGAAAAAGGCAACGCTCAATAGCGTTCCGAGATTTTCGCGTAGCGACAGTATTGCCAGAAAAGCTGTAAAGGCGAGGGCCGCAACTGCGATCATGACATAGACATCGTTCGACGACTCCATCAGCAGACTGTTCAGTTGGCGAACGATTTGAAACTGCAGGTCTAGAGTAAAGAACAGCAACAGCGCCAGTCCGAACGCGCGTGCCCCTTCGGTCAACAGCATCAGAGTTAGACCGAGGGCTAAGCCAACGGCCGCAACACCGGTGATCGCAACTTGGACTTCCGGTGCCGAGAACGGATATGCGTGAAAACGGACATGACTGACGATCAGTCCAGTCAACATGAGCGAGGGGGCTATCGCGATCAGGATTCTTTCGCGAGACGCAGCAGTGTTTCTGATCACCTGGGAAACTAGTTGAACGCAGCCGGTAGGCTAGCAGATTGTGGGTTACGAGTAAGTACCGATGTCATCTGAAGTAGACAGTCACGCGTGAGCGAGAGAAGCAACCACAGCTTCATCGAATTGCGCAGCTGCCTCGACATTGATCGAATGTCCGCCCGGGAGGTCTACGATCTTCAATGTTGGGTGCCCGAGTTTCGTCAAGCGGTCGACGTCGCGCTGAAACGACTTCTCGTACACACCGTTGACGAGAAGCATGGGGCGATTGATGTGTTCCAGCAACGCAACGCTGTTCAGTTGGACGGCGAGCCGCCCTCCGAGCTGGATGGCATGACGAGGTATTGCGTCGGCGTTTGCGACGAGGGCGTCTTTCACCGCGGAAGGGAAGCGCCGCGCATGAATCGGATGGATTGGCAGTAGACGGCGGTCGAAGCGATCGTTTCTCATGGAGTTGGATTGTGCGGATCCGTCGTTGGAGATGTTGCCGAAAGCCGATCGAGAATTGGTGACGACAATGTTGCTACAGCGTGCGGGATGCGCTGTAGCGTAGTTCAGTACCAGCCCGGCCCCGTAGGACTGACCGATCAGCGACCAACGTTCGATGTCGAGAAGATTTCGAATCCGTTCGAACTCCGTGATGTATTCGCTGATGGTGTAGCGATCCACGGCTTGCGGCGCCGGAGAGTTTCCGTGTCCCCACAATTCAATCATTACCAAGTGGTAGTGTTCGGCCAGTGCACGCCGATTCAAAAGCCATTGTGCATTGCACGACAGAAAGCCGTGAAGCAGCATCACCGAAGGCTTGCGCGGGTTGCCATCGGTTTCAAATGCCAGATGCTCAAGGACCTTGCTCACGCGTTGCACTATAGGTGTGCGGATGAAACACTGTCCAATCGATTGCTGCCCTTTAGGCTGAAGAGTAGATAACAAAAAAGATGCATCCATCGTACACATCCAGGTATCCGGAACTCGGTTTCTACGGCCTGCCGGGTCACACACGAACGCCGCGCGACATTCTGAAACAGGTGCGGGATGCAGAAGCGCTCGGCATCGGCAACGTGATGATTTCCGAGCGGGCGGACTACAAGGAGATCAGCGCGGTATGTGGGGCCGTTGCTGCGGTAACGGACGAGATCTATATCGGTACGTCTGCGACCAATCTGAACAAACGGCACCCGGGTGTGACGGCGTCACTGGGAAGCACGCTAAACGGCCTCTCGGAAGGTCGATTTGCGCTCGGTCTGGCGAAAGGCATTGCGCCCTACTGGAAGGCCATGGGGCTGGATCACCCCACCTTCGAACGCGAACGCGAATTCATCCAGCTGATGCGCAGGCTGTGGCGGGGCGAACGTATTACCGATCACCACGGTGCGCTCGGTGATTATGGAATGCTGTCACTGGCGGAGTACGTCGACGAGGATATTCCGATCCTGTACGTCGGCTTCGGCCCAAAAAGCCTGGAACATGCCGGGACCGTCTACGACGGCACGCACCTGCATACCTTCATGAGTGATCAGGCGTTGCGCAATGCGGTCGCGGCGGTGCGCCGGGGTGAACGCGAAGCCGGGCGGCCGCCGGGAACGGTGAAAAACTGGTCGGTCCTCGCAACTGCGTGCGACGTGACCGAAGAGGTGTACCTCAAGTACATCGTCGCGCGCCTCGCTACTTACCTTCAGTTTCCCGGATACGGCGACATGCTCGTTCGAATCAACGAATGGGATCCGGATGTGCTGCAGCGTTTCCGAACGCACTCTGCCGTAACGTCGGTGGGTGGTCTGATAGACAGTGTGGCGACGACGGCCCAGATTGCGGAGGTGGACAAGCTGATTCCCGATGCTTGGCGACCCGCGGCTGTCGGCAGCGCCCGCGAGTGCGCTGAGCGTTGGGTTGATCAATTCAACGCAGGTGCCGATGGCATCATCATTCACGCCAGCACGCCTGAGGAATTCGCTCCAGTGCTGGCGGAGTACGACAAGATTCGTCCTGCCGAACGCTTTGCGCAACGGACGAATCGTCCGGCTTAGGACCAACCGCGGCCCGAGTGCGGCCAGCGCGTAACACGTGGAGACCCATCAATGACGATGTCCAAACACGCGAGCAGCACACCCCTCGGTGTCACCTTCGGCAGCCTGGCGGTATTGGGGCCGCGGGCAATCCTGGACGTTGCCGAAGTTGCGGTACAACAGGGTTACCGGTCGCTCTGGACGGTGGAAGCAACCGGTACGGATGCGTTCTCACTGCTCGGGGCAGTGGCAGCCTGCCACCCGCAGCTGGAGCTGGGCACGGGCATCGTCCCGGTGCAACTGCGCACCCCCGGACTCACCGCGATGTCTGCGGCGACCCTTCAGGCGTTGAATCCCGACGCTGACATCTGGCTTGGTGTCGGTGTTTCCGCACCGGCGATTCTCGCGCCCCACGGCGAGCCGGTGGCGGATCGCCCGATCCGGTTGATGCGCGAGTACGTGGCGCTGATGCGCGAGTGCTTATCCGGCGACTCCGTAACGTTCGAAGGTGACTTCTGGTCCGTTAAGCGTTTCCGTCTTGGTGTCCGGCTGGCAGACAAGCGCCCGAAGATCGTGCTGGCCGCGCTCAATCCGCAGATGCTGCGGCTCGCTGGAGAGATCGCCGACGGAGTGCTTCTCAACTATATTCCGGCGTCGTACGTACCGCGGGCGATTGAACAGGTGCGACGCGGCGGGCCCGCGAAAATATTCGCGTACGTGCACGCGGCGGTGGGCGACCTCGAGCGGTCCGCGCGTTCGGCGCGCAGAGACCTGTATGGATACGCGATGGCCGATGGCTACGCAAAGATGTTTCGCGCCGCGGGTTTTGGCGATGAGGTCGATGCGCTACGAGAACGACACGCGGCGCGCGACCGCGATGGTGCGCTGGCAGCGGTGTCCGATCGCATGGTGCAGGCGATCGATTTCATCGGCAGCGAACGAGAGGTGACTGAGTTCGTGCGCTCGTACGTCGACGCCGGTGTGGAATATCCGGTGTTGATGCCCATGCCCTGGGGCGAGGACCGGTTTGCCGTTACACGCGCAACGATGCAAGCAGCGGCGGCCGCCGTGTGACGTACGACGTCGCCGTCATCGGCGCAGGTATCGCGGGCGCGTCCGTCGCGTTCGAGCTCGCGGCGACGCATTCGGTGGTGCTGCTGGAAGCGGAGGATCATCCGGGGTATCACGCTACGGGCCGGTCCGCCGCGGCTTATATACCGAGTTACGGCGTCGAACACCCGGCGTTGAAGTTACTCACCCGGGCCAGCCTGAACGACTTCGTCGGACCTGATGGCGCGTTCACATCCGACACGCTGGTTCGGCCCCGGCCGTTATTGCACGTCGCGCCTGCTAGGGCGCGGAAGGGCTTGGAGGATCTGTTCGACGTACTCCGTACTGAGTTGGGCAGCGTTGAGTGGTTAGACGAATTTTCGATGCGGCAACGCTTTGGTTACCTCTCTGGTACATATCAGGGTGGTGGTGTTCTGGAGACCGGCGTATTCGATATTGACGTGCATGCGCTGCACGATGCGTACCTGCGAGGAGCGAGACGCAGGGGGTGCGAGCTGCGCGTCAACGCCCGGGTAGCTGCACTCGCGCGGTCGCAGGCCGTGTGGCGGTTGGATACGCAACCGAGCGTCACTGCTCGGACAGTCGTCAACGCCGCGGGGGCGTGGGGCGAACAGGTGGCGACAATGGCCGGCGTCCGGCCCGTGGGTCTGCAGCCGCTTCGTCGCACTGCCATCATATTCGATCCGCCACCTGGATCGGACATCTCGGACTGGCCGCTCGTTGCCGCGCTTGACGGAAGTTTCTACTTCAAGCCGGACGCCGGGCGGGTTCTCGGTTCGGCAGCCGATGAGGTACCGAGCTCCGCGTGTGACGCACACCCGGAGGAACTCGATATCGCGTACGCGGCAGAACGCGTCGGGGACGCGCTCGAGTACAAGATTCCAAGCATCCGGCGGTCCTGGGCAGGGTTGCGTTCGTTTGTTGCGGATCGCAACCCGGTTATCGGATACGCACCTGACGTCGAGAACTTCTTCTGGTTGGTCGGCCAAGGTGGCCACGGTATTCAAACGGCGCCTGCGGTCGCGCGATTCGCGGCGTGTTCCATCCGCAACGACCCGCTGCCCGCCGACCTGGCGGATCTGGATTTCATGCCCGAGTGGGTGTCGCCGGCCCGGATTGAGTGAGCCCGCGTTCGCGGTCGGCGATCAATGGTTGCCGGGGCCGGTCGGGTCGGAAAGAATGCGGGCTGTCCAATTGAAGGTTATGACGATGAATACCCTGCACCTGCTCGACCCCGAACTGCACGCGTTACCGGACGCCTTTCCTTCGCTGGACTTTACCGACGAGCGTGTCGTCGCGATGCGCGCTCAGTTCAATGCGATGGCACAAATGGCCGATGCGGAAGCGGCGGGGGTGCAGCGTACGGAAGTGCAGTTCGAGTCGGCGGACGGCACGTCGGTGCGTGGTTTGCTCTATCGTCCCGCGAACCAGGGGCGAACACATCCGGGGTATCTGCACATTCACGGCGGCGGCTATATTCTGGGTTCGCCCGAAGGGTCGGACATCGGCAACGTCGCCGTCTGCTCGAAGCTTGGGGTAGTGGTGCTTTCGGTCGATTACCGGTTGGCACCGGAACACCCGATTCCCGCGCCGCTTGACGACTGTTACGCGGGCCTGGCGTGGCTGTACGGTGAAGCCAGTGAACTGAACGTCGATACCGGTCGTATCGGGATAGGCGGGGAGAGTGCAGGAGGCGGGCTGGCGGCTGCGCTCGCCATCAAAGCGCGCGATGCGGGCGAGTTTTCAGTCTGTCATCAGCATCTGACGTACCCGATGCTCGACGATCGCACGGGCACCGACGACGCGCCCGGCGACCCGCTCGTGGGTGAGTTTGTGTGGACGCGGGACAGTAACCGTTACGGCTGGACCCGATATCTAGGCACTGCGCCCGCCGAAGCGCCGCAGGTCCCCGCGCGCGTTCAAAGCACGGAGGGATTGCCCCCGGCGTGGCTCTCGACGGCAACCCTCGATCTGTTCCGCGATGAGAACATCCTGTACGCCAACCGGTTAATGGCCGGCGGCGTTCCGACGGAACTCGTTGTGTATCCTGGCGCTTGTCACGGTTTCCAGGCGCTGCCTGGCACGCAGCTCGGCGCGCGTTACATCCGCGACCACATGGAAGCGCTGGCCCGGGGGCTGAGGGTGGAGAGCGGGGAGGGAAGCCGCGATGGCTGACGCGAATTTCGACACCGGTACGAATCACTTGCAGTTCGAGTTGACCGACGGTGTAGCGATCGTAACGCTCAACCGGCCGGAAGCACGCAACGCGTTATCGGACGAGATGACCGGTGCATTGCGCCGGGCGCTCGTTTGGTGTGCTACGGCGGATCAGGTGGGCGCACTCGTTCTAACCGGGTCGGGGCGAGCGTTCTGTGCCGGCGGCGACGTGAAGGCGATGGGCCAACGCACCGTGTCCGCGCAGCCGACGGTGGAACAGCAGTTTCAGGCATTGCGTTCGCGGCACCGCGAGATTGCCGGCGCGCTGACGGCGTTGCGTATTCCAACAATCGCGGTTCTGCCCGGTCCGGCGGCGGGTGCGGGTCTCGCGATTGCGCTCGCTTGCGATATGCGCCTCGCCGCGCGCGACGCGTTCATGAGTACTGCCTACGCCCGCGTCGGTTTGAGCGGTGACTATGGCATTGCGTGGCTTCTCACGCGCGTTGTCGGACCGGCGCGAGCGCGTCAGTTGTTGCTGACCGCGGAACGGGTTACGGCGGAGGCAGCGCTCGGAATAGGCTTGGTGAACGAGATCACCTCGGCCGACGATCTCCGGACCCGGGCGTTGGAACTGGCGACACAACTTGCTCGGGGACCTCGTGTTGCCTACGCCTATATCAAGGATAACCTCGACGAAGCGTTGACGGTGGATCACCTCACGGCGATCGACCGAGAGGCTGACCGGCTGCTCAAGGCACGCACCACCGAGGATCACCGCGAAGCAGTCCGGGCGTTCGCCGAGAAGCGAGACCCGACGTTCACGGGTCGCTGAATCAAACAGACGGGAAGGGAACTATGGATGTAAACCGCGCGGCGCTCTTCTTCGAACCGGGAAAGCCCTTCCAGATCCGCGAGTTTCCGGTGCCCGATCCGGCGCCCGGTGGCCTGACACTGAGAATCACGCGTTCAAACATCTGTGGCTCGGAGCTTCATATCTGGCGCGGTGACGGCCGCCTGGGTGGAATCGTTACGCCTAACGGACGCATTCTGGGGCACGAGGCGACCGGCATCGTGCACGCGCTCGGCGCCGGTGTGACCCACGATTGGAACGGCATACCACTCCGGGAGGGCGACCGCGTCGCCTACCAGTATTTCCAACCGTGCGGTCGCTGCCGAAATTGCATGCGCGGCATGTCGGAGGCGTGCCGGGAGAGTTTTCGCGTTCAGCGAGGGTCGCTGGACGAGTGGCCCTACACGCGTGGTTCGTTTGCCGACTACCTGTATCTGCACCCGGGGCAGGCGGTATTCAAGGTACCCGACGATGTAACGGACACCATGGTGGTGAGTGCCAATTGTGCGCTCGCGCAGGTGATCATGGGGTTGGAACGCGTCGATGTGAGTCTGGGCGACAGGGTTGTAGTGCAGGGGTGCGGTGGACTGGGTGTGTACGCGTGCGCCATTGCGAAAGAACGCGGCGCGGAGACTGTTGTTGCAATCGACGGTATTGACGATCGGTTGGCGCTGGCGCGACGGATGGGTGCAGACCATGTCATCGATCTGCGCGAGGTGGCGGAACCGAGAGCCCGGGTCGAACGCGTGAAAGCACTTACCGACGGCTGGGGCGCGGACGTGGTGGTCGAGGTCGTCGGCTCGGTCGAGGTGATCGACGAAGGCTTGCGCATGCTCTGCTGGGGTGGCCGTTACCTGGAGATCGGCGTGTTCTTTACCGGCACACACTTTCAATGCGATCCGGGCCGCCTCGTGGGTCAGAACCAGAGGATCGAAGCGGTGGGAAGCTACGACGCGGCGAGCCTTGCGAGTGGGATCTCGTTTCTCGACCGCAACGCCCAACGGCTGCCGTTGGACGAGGTGGTCGTGGACTACCCGCTCGAGAAAATCAACGAGGCGTTTGCCGACCAGGATGCAGGCCGCGTGAAGCGTGCATCGCTCGTTATGACCTGATCAGGGCACTGATCAAGCGCCGGTCGCCGGGCCCGGGCCGTCGAAGGACTTGAGCAGCTCGTACCATCCCGAACCCTTGATTTTCAATGGCATAGCGTTGAATTTTTCAGCTGTTTCCAAGTGGCGTTTACGGCCCGCCCACGCGTTCGGGTCGGCTTGCCAGGCGTTTAGCACGCGTTCGGCCTCTTCGTACGACGGCGCCTCGACTTCGTAGACGGAGATGTACCTGGACACGGTTTCGCCATCCAGGTGGGGGCCGGCGAGCCGGAACACGCGACCGCGTACGAAGTTGGGGCAGTGGGTGGTGTCTTCGATGTGTTGGTCTACAAACCATTCGTCGAACGCAGCCTGCGCGTCGTCATCCGGCGGTTCGCAGAGTCCTATCAACAGAAACTGGGGCATGGAGTGGTACTCGCAGTTGAGGTGTGTCATCAACCTACACCCCGGACTGTCGATGTGCTAGAAACTTGTTTGCGCGGGAGAGGCGCGCGACATCAGAAGAAAACAGGCGTTGAGGGGAATCTGTTGAGCACGAGTAAGTTGAGTGGGCGGACAGCGCTGGTAACGGGTGCGGGCAGTGGTATCGGCCGGGCGAGTGCGTTGCGTTTTGCAGAGGAAGGTGCGTCGGTGTTCTGCACGGATCTGGACGTTCAGGCCGCAGAAGGCACGGCTGCGGCGATTGCAGACAATAAGGGGCGTGCCGAGGCCGCGCGCCTCGACGTGTCCGACGGCGACGCGGTAGCGGCAGCACTCGAACAATGTGTTGCATCGTTCGGGCAATTGGACGTGCTGTTCAACAATGCCGGTGTCGGAGGGGGCTTTACGTGGGAGCAAACGATCTCTGTCAATCTTACGGGTGTCTTTCACGGACTGTTCCACGGTGCACCCTACCTGGCGCGCCGCGGCGGCGGTGTGATCATCAATACCGCGAGCATTGCAGGGCTTGTCGGTCTTACGGCTCCCGGTGAGGTGGATCTGGACGACATTCAACCGGGGGGCAGTGCGTACGTTGCGGCCAAACACGGTGTCGCGGGCCTCACCAAACAGTTTGCCGTTACCTATGGGAGATTCGGGGTTCGTGTGTGTGCGATCGCGCCCGGGTATATCGAAACCCCAATGACCGCAGAGATTCGCGAAGAAGACGGCGCCGAAGCCTATCTGACTGACCTGCATCCGCTCGGGCGCTTGGGCCAGCCGGAGGAAATTGCGGCCGCGGCGAGTTTTCTAGCGAGTGACGACGCAAGTTTCGTAACCGGCGTCGTCCTGCCGGTAGACGGCGGCTACACCGCCCGATGACCGCGACTCCCGCCGGGTCGATGTCCGGCGCGCGCCGGCGCTTCAACGATCTACTGGTCGGAACTCTGTTTGCGTTGCTGGCGGGCGCCGGTACGGGTGCTGCGTGGGCGGACTCGGTGGAGGGCGGTCCGCCACCGTCGACCCCGGCGACCGTCCCGCCTGCGGATGCGTCCGAGCCGGCGACCACGCTGCGTCGAGTATTCGACGAAATCGACGCGCTGCGTTCCGTTCGTGTGCGGGAAGCGCACGGTGTCGTACATCTGGAGGGAGAAGTCGCCAACGACGCCCAGGCGGAGCAGGCGATCGACATCGCGTCAAAGTACGCGGACGTAGTTGCCGTCGTGGACGAAATGGAGCGTACGCTCTCCGTCGATCGTCAGGTGCCGCCGCTCGTCGACGGCTTGAGCAGCATGCTGCGCCGCGCGGTCCGGGCGTTGCCATCGCTGTTGCTGGCAGGGGGTGCGCTCGCATTGGTCGCGTTCGCGGGGCATCGGCTGGCGGGTTGGACCGCGTTCTGGCAGCGGATCGCGCCCAATGCGTTTCTGGCGGAACTATTGAGTCAGGCGGTTCGGGTCGGCGCGGTGTTGCTGGGTCTGGTGCTGGCGTTGAATTTGCTGGGCGCGAAAACCTTGATGGGCACGGTACTCGGCGGGGCTGGCGTGCTGGGACTCGCCATTGGATTTGCCGTGCGCGACACGATCGAAAACTACATTGCCAGCATCATGCTGAGCGTTCGGCAACCCTTTCGCGCCGGAAACGTCGTGCGCATCGACGACTATGAAGGGACGGTCGCGCGGCTCACCTCCCGTGCAACCATTTTATTGACCGCGGACGGAAATCATCTGCGCATTCCGAACGCCACGGTGTTCAAATCGGTGATACTCAATTACTCGACGCATCCACAGCGTCGCTTCGAGTTTGAATTGCGCATCGCGCCGGGTACCGATCCGCTTGCGGCATTACGGGTCGGCTCCGATGCGGTGTCAGGCCTCGAATTTCTTCTGTCAGACCCGGCACCGGATGCGCGTATTCTGCGCGTGGAGGAGGGCGGTACGCTGCTGGCTTTCCGCGCGTGGATCGACCAGCGGGAGGCAAGCTTGGCCAAGGCGCGTGGTCAAGCGGTGGCAACGGTACTGGACGCGTTCGACCGTGCGGGTGTCGATCTCGCCGAAGATTCACTCAGCGTCAACCTTACGCAATCGAGCGGAGTACACGGCGCGACGGCGTCCCGGCGCGCGATGGAACGTCCAGGTGCAACCGAGCCGAGTCCGGACGTTGTCCCCGAGCGGCACGTGGCGGCGCAGGCGCAGGAAGAGGCGGCGCAACAAAGCGAACAGAACCTGTTGGACGACAGCAGACCGATGGAGTAGCCCGTCGGCGGGAGCATACGAACGATCGACACAGAAGGAGATGGCATGGTCCTGACCCCGATGGATGCGGCAGATTGGGCGCGACGCTGTGCCGACGATGGCGAATTCCAGGTCGCAAGCCGACATTGGACCGGAGGTATCCGGTTGTGCGTAGGCGATACGCGGCTCGAGTTACCTCTGAATGATGGCAAGGTCATCGACGGCGCGTTACCGGCGCAAGGCGTCATCGAATACGCCGGCGAACCGGCCGTTTGGCGCGACGTGCTCGCGCAGCATCCGTCCCGCTTCAACAACGACCTGATGGCCAACCTGGCGATGGGTGGTGGCTTGGTGCGCAACGCGGAGCCGGTGATTCATGCGCAGTACTATCCGGCGGTGATGCGCGCGGTGGAACTGCTGCGCCCGGGCAGCCCATCGCGGCAATTACGCAACGGTGATGTGGCCGCGAGCGGTAGATTCGATACGCCAGTAGGCCGGTATGTGCATCTCGAGCTCGGCGGTGCGGATCACCGGATCTACTTCGAGGAGGCCGGTAGCGGTATACCGCTGCTGCTGCAGCACACGGCTGGATGCCACGGTTCGCAGTGGCGCCACTTGTTTGAGATTCCGGAAATCACAGAACGGTTCCGGTTGATTGCGTACGACCTGCCGTGCCACGGCAAGTCGATGCCGCCGGTGGAGAAAGCGTGGTGGGCCGAGCCGTATCTGCTGAACGGTGCGTTCCTCCGGTCAGTGCCGCTGGGTCTGGCGGAGGCGCTCGGTCTTGCGCAGCCGGTGTTCATGGGGTGTTCGGTTGGCGGCTTGCTCGCGCTCGATCTGGCGCACAGGCATCCTGACGTGTTTCGCGCGGTCGTGTCGGTGGAGGGTGCGCTCAAGATTGAGGGAAACCTGGCGGACTACTCCGAATTGTGGCACCCGCAGGTCGGTAATGAATACAAAGCCCGATTGATGGACGGTCTGATGTCCCCGTCGTCACCGGAGCCTTATCGCAAGGAAACGAGCTTTGTCTATGCGTGCGGCTGGCCGCCCGCGTTTCTTGGTGATCTTTACTACTACGTCGAAGATTACGATCTGCGCAGCGTTGCCGGACAGATCGACACAGAACGCGTCGGGGTTCATATCCTTTCAGGAGAATACGATTACAGTGGCACGAGTGAGCTTGGGCGCGCAGCACACACCGCAATCTCCGGCTCGACCTGGACCGAAATGAAGGGGGTGGGTCACTTTCCCATGTCGGAGAATCCGGATGCGTTCGTCGAGTACCTGCTGCCGGTGCTGGAACGCATACGCGCATCATGAATGCGACACAGACGCCGGTTTTGAAGTTCGTGGACGTAGGCGGCGTCCGCTTGGCGTACTTCGAACGCGGTGCGCCGCGCGACGACATGCCGACACTATTCCTGGTACATGCAACGGGCTTTCACGGCCGGGTATGGGATCAGATCATCGATCGGTTGCCGGGTGTGCATAGCATTGCGCTGGAGCAACGAGGCCATGGTCGAAGCGACAATGTCGCGGTCGAACACTGGCGCACGTTCGGGGAAGATCAGGCCTCGGTGGTTCGCATGCTCGGCTTGGCCGATGCCATCGGGATCGGCCACTCGATGGGCGCGCACGGGCTGATCGAATGTGCGGCCGCGAGCGGTGCGTTCGATCGACTGTTGCTGCTGGATCCCACGGTGTCGGCGCCGGAGCAGTACACGGAGGAGAACGCCCGGGTCCTCGGCAGTGCACTGCACGGAGCGTCCCGGCGGCGCAACCGGTTCAGTTCGGCCGAGGATTTTCGCGCGCGGATCGAACGCAAGAGCGCCTTTCCGCGTTTCCACTCGAAAATCCTGATGGACTACTGCACGCATGGTATAGAGCCGGACGGCGACGGCGCTTACCGGCTGCTGTGCCGGCCCGAAATCGAAGCGCGCGTCTATATGACCGCCCGGTCGAACGGCGGCGTCTATGACAGTGTACGAGGCCTCGATATACCGGTCACGGTGGTACGGGCGCAGGCGCCGACTAAGGACGAGGCGGGTTTTTCCGCATCACCAAC
The DNA here is from genome assembly GCA_965216695.1 of Candidatus Azotimanducaceae bacterium. Lineage (GTDB taxonomy): Bacteria > Pseudomonadota > Gammaproteobacteria > Pseudomonadales > Azotimanducaceae. The sequence goes on from OZ244212.1 coordinate 4,764,328, forward strand.
GTGGCCGAACCTGAGTAGCGCCTTTCCTCGCGGTCGCGATATTCACCTGCACGATTGCACCCACTTCATTCCGATGGAACGACCGGATTTCGTTGTAGAACAGATCCGCGAAGCGATCGCTGCGTGGCAACAGGCGCGCGATTGACGCCGGGTGCTGCGGCGTCCATGGACCGCCGGCGCTTAGCGAGCGCCGTGGCGCGGATCGGGTACGAACCGCAGCGTCAGTACCGAACCCAGTGCCAAAAAAACGATTGAAACGGCAAACACCGCTTCGTGGCCGTAGAACGCGGCAATCAACCCGCCGGCGAGCGGCCCCAGCGCGCCTGCAACTTCTGCGGCTGTGGTCGCAATCGCGATTCTAACGGGCAGATCGTCCCGGCTGCCGAACTCGAGCGTCAGGTTCATCGACGAACTCTGGAAACCCTGCACGGCGGCGCCGATGCACGCAAAGATAGCACTTACCGCGAACAGGTCCCGGGCTGCAAAAAGGCCGCAGGTTGCGGCGATCCATAGCAGTGTGCTCGCAACAAACACCAGGCGGAATCCGGCGCGGTCGGCCAGGGCCCCCCACAGCAGGTTTGATGAAGTAGCCGCGAGCGTGAAAGCCACGGTGACCGTGGCCAGCGTCGAACCGCTCAGACCCAGGCCGGTGCCGGCGTAAAGAATGTAGAAGGGCAGCGCCATGCGGCCCGTAGTGGCGAGTCCGCGCGCCAGCACAAACCCCGCGTAAGCCGAATCTTCGCGCAACAGTTGGGGGACATCCGCAAGACGTTGCCACAGCGGGGTACGCCGCCGTACGCTCGGCGGTTGCGGTTCCCGAATGATCAGCAGGCACATCAGACCGCACATCGTCAGAACGAACGCGAGCACAAACGTATAGGAGTAGCCGTGCGCATCCGGCACGTCGCCCAGAAGAAGACTGCCGCTGACTGCGGCGACGCCGGCGGACGTAATCCCCGCCAGAAAATTTCGCAATCCTGTCAGGCGGCCTCGGCTTCGAACCGGGATCACTTTGGACATCAGGAATCCGAACGTCACCTGTTGCGCGCCGGAGCACAGGCCGAATGCGAGCAACCCGCACAACACCAACACGAGCGCGGTGTCCGGTTCGAACAGAAGGCCGGCCAGGGCGATTGCGAGGACGCTGAGGCGCATCAGCAGGCCGGTCACGAAGGATACGGGCAGGACGCGGCGGCGGTGTTCGATCAACGAGGCGCCGAACAACGGTGTCACCATGTTTCCGAATGCCTGAAGCGAAGTACCGAGGCCGACCACGAAGCTCGAGCCGCCCGACAGCAGCATCAGATACGCAGGCAGAAAGGTCGGCGCGTTCAGCAGCCGGAAACCGGTCTGACCCAGCAACCCGTGGGTCAGATGCGCCAGGTAGTTTCGCGTCAGGTGGCGGCGCACGAACAAGTCGTAGCGGCGTTCCGCGTGGCGTGCGGTCATCGAATCGGCCGAAACGCCGGAAGGGTTGTCGTGCGTGTCTACGTGGGCAGGCATCCGGCACGAGTTTAGCAAGTCGCGCACGTTGACCGGTTGCTTGGCGGTCACTTCCGGGTACGCTGTGTCGGAGAGTCAGGAGTGTTGGAGGTGCTTGGATGGAAAACAGACAGGATTGCGCGTTCGGCGCATCAGCGGTTGCGTTGTGGGATCGGTCATGAACTTGGATCACGCGGTGGTGGCGATTACCGGCGGTGCGAGCGGGATCGGGTTCGGTATGGCGCAGGCTTTCGGGGCCCGCGGCGCCAGGCTCGTTTTGCTCGATGTGGAAGCACCCGCGCTCGCAGATGCGCGGGAGCGGCTGCTCGCGCAGGGGTGTACGGTGGAGACGTTGCAGATCGACGTGTCGGACCGTGATGCGGTAGCGCGCTGCGCGCAAGATGCGGTGGCGGTGTTTGGTCACGTCAACGTACTCTGCAATAACGCGGGGGTGAACGCCGCGGGTCCTGTGGATACGCTGTCGCACGCGGACTGGGACTGGGTCCTCGGCGTGAACCTGCATGGCGTCATCAACTGCACGCTCGCCTTTCTGGCAGAGCTCAAGCGGCACGGTCGACAGGCGCACATCATCAACACCGCGTCGACAGGTGGGCTGATCGGAATGCGCAATCTCGCGCCTTACAACACCAGCAAGTTCGCTGTTGTGGGTTTTTCGGAAGCGTTGCGCGCAGACCTCGAAGAGTCCGGCGTGGGTGTATCGGTGCTTTGCCCGGGCGTGGTGCGCACGAACCTACCCGATAGCGCGCGTAACAGGCCGGACGCGACGCCAGCCGCCAATGAATCGGATGCGACATCGGAATCGGCTACCGGCGCCGCTGAATCACCGCTCGTTGTGATGGAGGCTGGAGAGGTTGGCGAGGTGGTGGTGGAAAGCGTTCTGCGTGGTGACTTCTACATCTGTACGCACCCGGAGTTCGTCGAAGCGGTACGCAACCGGCACTCAGCGCTTGAGCGGTCGTTCGGCCCCGCGCCCGACACTGCCGCGGCGCATGCCGTATTTTCGCTGGTGCGCCCATTCTCCAACACGGAGCACTGACGCGATCGGAGGCGCTACAACGTCAACCAACCGCCATCGCACGGCACGTAAGCGCCGGTGACGAACGAAGACATATCGGATGCGAGAAACAGCGCGACCTTACCCTGTTCCAGCGGGTCCGCCCAGCGACCCGCCGGCAGCCGTGCAATCCGGTCTGCGACGGAATCCGCCAGCGGCTGGCCGGTCGGGGGAGGTGGGTTGCCCGTTACCGCTGGCGCCGGTCCGGGTTGAACCCAGGTGGGTCCCGGCGCGAGCGCGTTCACGTTGATTCCGTGTGGGGCGAGTTCGAGCGCCAAGGCCCGGGTCATTTGCGCGACTGCGGCTTTGGAGCCGTCGTAGGTGACGCCCACCCCCGGGGTCACCGCCTGGGTCGACGAAATGTTGATGATGCGCCCGCCGCGTCCGGCGTCTTTCATCAGGCGTGCTGCGGCGCGGCAGCAGTAGAAAACGCCGTCCACGTTTACGGACCAGAGTTTGCGCCACATCTCGTCGGTGATGTCCTCGACCGGCCCGCCGTACGCAATGTAAAGACCAGCGTTGTTGACGAGGATGTCCAGCGATCCCAGATCGTCAGCGGTGCGTTGCATGGCGGCGTCGACCGCGTTGCGGTCGGCGACGTCGAGCAGCATGGCACGACCGTCGATTTCCGATGCGGTGACCTCCGCACCGGACAGATCGACGTCGCTGACCATGACCTGCGCGCCGGCCGCAGCGAGCGCACGGCAGATCCCGCGACCGATGCCCTTGGCACCGCCGGTTACATGCGCAACTTTGCCGGACAGATCAATCCAGCTTCCGGGGTCGGGAGTGGTCATTCGCCTTTCACCATCGCGGCGGCCGCGCCGGGGTCGAAGGCAAAGTCCCGCGGCCACGAATCGGCATAGTCCAGCAGTGAGCCGCCTACCGTCGCGGTTTGTGCGAGTTCGAGCGCCGCGCGCAGAATGCGTTGCTGTTGTTCTCGGTCAAACGGCGCGCCGAAGTTGTTGCCCATCGGGTGGTTGACGAACAGCGCGCGCGGCGGTTTCACGAGCGCGGTCAGGTCCCTTCCGGTAGCGATGTAAACGGTGGGTATGCCCGAGGCCTCCACGACACGACAGACCAGACCCACGGTCTGGTGATCGAGCGGTCAGGACGGGGCTGCAACCAGCAGGTCGACCTCGTCGTCACGCAGCATTTGCGCAAACGCCGGTGCTGATTCCTGGATCACCTTGCTGCGGTTGTAGATGCGACCCATGAAACCGCTCCACAGACGGGGCGCCACGGCCCCAATGGTGCCGTCGCCGGCCAGCTCACGCAGCCGGTCCAGCGGGAAGACGCAGTTGATGTCGGCATCCGCGTCCCGATGGTCGTAGTAGCTGTCGTGAATCTGGAAATCACCGGCGTCGGCGTTGGGGTCGATTGCGTCCAGCCGGTGGTCATTGCGGGCAAAGGCATCGAATGGAAGTGCACAGCTGCGAGAAACGCCGCCAGACGTAAGCAGGCTGACGGTACAGGCCTGCAGCGGCTTACCGAGGCGCGTCAGCGGTGCGCCGTCGTTCTCGGTCCATCGATAGGGCGGATGACCCTGGGCGCGGTAGAAGTCGTTCAGCGTGTTCACATAACGAATGGGCTTCAATGTGTTTCTCCGATTGTGTGCAGCAGCGACTCCAGATGCAGATCGTCGGTGGCTGCCACCTGCCGAGCGACCATCTGCGACATCCAGGTGAACGCACGTTGGTTGCTCGCGTCCAGCGTTCCGGCAACCACGGCGACGTAGGTCCAATCGTAGAGTTGAGCCAGCACGTAGTGGTCCCAGGCCTGGTCATGGAGGTAGTCGACGCCCAGCGTGGCGAGGGCGTTGCAGTAGCGCTCGATCAGCGCTGCCTCGTGCGCGCGCCGAACCTCCGTTTGTGTGCTCTGCCCCAACAGAAGGGCTATGTCGAACATCGCGCGTCCGAGCAACGGACCCTGCCAATCGATGATCGAAACGGGGTGGTGGTTCGGTGCAACGCCGTACAGCAGGTTCTCCATTCGGAAGTCGCCGTGCAGCAGCGTGATCGGCGGCTGATCCATCAGTTCCTGCAATCGTGGAATGGCGCGCAGAAAAGGATCACGCAGTGCACGAATGTGGTCGGGTACGTAGTCGGTAAAAATGTGAACCATGTTGTCCCAGCCCGTCTGAGCCAGGTTGTACATGTTTTCCGCGTGGTAGCTGTTGGCGAAGTGCGGAATCCAGGCGATGTCGCCGACGTGATTCCAGAACGGGGCGTGCAGCTTCGCGAGTTCATCAACCGCAAGCTGGGTCTCCTCCAGGGTCGCTCCCACGATCTGATCGCCCACCCGATAGTCGTCCAGATCCTCCATCAGAATTACAAAGTTGTCGCCGTCAAGCTGGGACAGGTAGCACGTGGGGGTCTGCGCTGTGGTCCGCGGATCGAGTTCGGAAAAGTAGCGCGTCTCCCGCTCGTACAGGTTGTAGCTCATTGCAACGCCACGATTGGTCGGGTTCTGCGATGGGTACTTTGCCATCAGCGTTCGTGGCAGTGCGTCGTTCGCCTCATCGTACGTCAGGGTTACTCTCGAAAGTTCGCTCATCATGCCGACGCCTTCGCCCACCTGTGAGCGTACGGCATCGGTTATGCGCACGTTGTGTGGGAGCACTTGCGCGTCGCGGAGGACGCCGGTCAGCCATTCAGGGGTGAGACCCTGCGGAAAACTGGGAAGCGTTGCATCGGCCACTGTGGAATCCTCTGGTTAGCTGCCTGGCGAGTTCGGTTCTTTGATCACCGGATTGTCTATGGCGCCGATGCCTTCGATCTCGACACGAACGCGATCACACGGTGTGAGCCAGACCGGAGGTTTAGCGGCCGCGCCGACGCCGCTGGGCGTCCCGGTTACGATCACGTCCCCAGGCTCGAGCGTCATGGCGGTGGTAAGAAACGCGATCAACTCGGCACAGTCGAAGATCAGATCGTCGGTGGGCGAGTCCTGGCGGACTTCGTCATTCACGATAGTGCGCAATCGGGCGGCGTTCGGGTCGAATGCGTCGGCCGTGACAATCGCCGGACCAAGTGGGCAGTGCGTGTCCCACGATTTTCCCATCGTGAATTGCGGGGGTGTGCCACGCATCTGCCAGGCTCGTACACTTACGTCGTTGGCGACGCAGTAGCCGGCAATGACGTTTGGTGCATCGGCTTTCGATACCCGGCGGCATCGGCGGCCTATCACGATCGCCAGTTCCCCTTCGTAATCCAGCGTGCGCGACTCTTCGGACCAGTGAATCGGGTCATACGGCCCGGTTACAGATGTAATCTGTTTGGTGAATACCAGCGGAACGTCCGGCAGTTCCATGCCGCTTTCTTCGGCGTGAGCGCGGTAGTTCAAGCCGATCGCGAGGACCTTGCGGGGACGCACCGGTGCGAGCAGGCGTGCGTGTTCCAGCGGAATCTTATCGGCGCTGCCCAACACCGACCTGACACGGTCGAGCGCCGGTGCGCCGGCGTCGAGCAACCCGCGCATGTCGATCGGTAACTCCGGGGCAACAGAAAGCAGATCTGCAATGCCGTCGTCCGTGAGCACACCAATGCGCGTCTTCAGGTCGTGATGAAAGGTTACGAGCTTCATGTCACTTTTCTATCTTTCTTTCGCTTTAATCTCGTTTTCGTTTTAATCTCGCATCGTTCTAGTCTCGGGTAGCTGATGCTGTACCGCTCAGTTTAGCGCGACTGGAGCGACCCTGGTGCAGCCTTCGTGGCCGTCGTCAGCCGGTCGCGCGGTGGGCGGCGTCCCGGCCCGCCAGGAAGCCGAACACCATGCCTGGTGCCAGGGTGCCGCCGGCGCCGCCGTACGTCATACCCATCGGCGAGCCCATCACGTTACCGGCCGCGTACAAGCCGTCGATTCGGTACCCGTCGATGTGCTGGACAGCCCCCAATGCGTCGGTCTGTGGGCCCCCTTTTGTGCCTAACGCACCGCTTTTCACTTCGATCGCGTAGTAGGGCGCACGATCGAGCGGGCCGAGCGTTGCTTCTGGTCTACCCTTCACAGTAGGGTCACCCCACCAGTTATCGTGCGCGCTTTCGCCGCGGTGGAACTCCGGGTCGTGGCCCGCACGTGTATAGCCGTTCCAGCGGTCAATCGTGTCGGCCAGCGCCGATGCGGGTACGCCGAGTTGTTGCGCGAGGTCATCGATCGACGCGGCGCGGGTGACCCAGTTGGGAACCGTCCCGCCGGGTGGAGTGCCGATGAAACCATATCGGTCCAGATGTTCCTGGTCGAACACGTACCAGCACGGCAGGTTGCGATACGCGAATCGGGCGACGTCCTGTTCGTGGAAAGCGGCGCCGAACGCGTTGTAGTTTGCCGCCTCGTTGGTGAACCGTTTGCCTTCGCGATTGATCATGATTGACCGCGGGCGGGCGCGTTCGGATGCGAACAACAGTGCGGGGAGGCGCTCGTCGGGATCGTCGGTCGGTGACGGCACCGCGGGCATCCACCAGGCTTCCCGCATGTTGCCCAACGCGGCGCCGATCCGCATGCACATAACCAGTCCGTCGCCCTCGTTGGTCGGTACCGATACCGGGTGCGTCATCGGACCCCGCAGAAAGTTCCGGACCAGCTCTTGGTTCCATTCGAAGCCGCCGCACGCCAGCACCACGCCACCGCGCGTGTACACGTCGCTCTCACCATCGCCGTCGTGCACGCGCACGCCCGACACCGCCGACCCGGACGTCAGCAGTCGGTCTGCGCGTGCGCCCCGGTGGATCGGAATGTCGCGTTCCAGGCACGCCTTGAACAGTCGGCCGATCAGCGCCTGACCGCAGCCGCGTTCATCGTGCCGGGCGCGGCGCGCGCGCTCTTCGTCGGAAACCTCCACAGGTACCGCGCGCCCGAGGTGAGATTCTTCCATCGTGATCGGCGCCGTCCCGTAGTTCTCGCCGGTGGTGACCCACGCTTTCTTGTCGCCCAGTTGATCAAACGAGAACAGCGGACACTCCAACGATCGCCCGCCCTTCGGCTTGCCGCCGGGGTGTTCCGGGTGATAGTCGGGAAACTCGGGCACCAGCTGAAACTGCACGGGCGTATTGGCTTCGAGCCACGCAACCATTTCCGGGCCGGTTTCGACGAAGGCGCGGGCGAGCGCGGGGTCGATCAGATCGTGGGACAAAGACGTCAGGTAGGTCAGCGCCTCCTCGGTACTGTCGTCTATGCCCGCGTTGCGCATGTGCGGATTATTGGGAATCCAGATCATGCCACCGGACCAGGCGCTCGTGCCGCCGATCTGTGTTCCCTTCTCGAATACTTCAACGGTAGCGCCGTGGCCGTGCGCCGAGAGCGCCGCGGTCAGGGCGGCGGCGCCGCTGCCGATGATTGCTACGTCCAGCTCACGAGTGTTGGCTGCCACGGAATCGCCCTCGTTGAATTCGTGCGGCATTTTTGACAAATTCCGGGCGACGTTTCAATCGGCGGTTACCGGGGTGGATTTGCATGAGTGAGTCGGAATGGCTGGGACTTTGCCGACGGCTTCACGACAACATCCGCAGAGGCACGCCCGATCAGGCGCAGGCCGTTGTGCGCGTTGCGGCCGAGTCGTATCGGAACCCGGAACAATGGCAGCGGGAGATGACGCAAATCTTCCGGCGTGTGCCCTTGCTCGTGGCGCTCAGCTGCGATGTGCCCGAACCGGGAGACTACATGACCTTCGACATCGTTGGTCAGCCGGTGCTGATCGTACGGGGCGACGATCGCGAGGTTCGCGTGTTTCTGAACGTGTGCCGGCACCGGGGAGCCCGCGTGGCCCCCGACGCGCAGGGGCACGTAAATCGTTTCGTGTGTCCGTACCATTCTTGGGGCTACGATCGCGCGGGGGCACTGACCGCGATACCGGACGCCAAGACGTTCGGCGATGCCGGCGGCATCGATGGTCTGGTATCGCTGCCGTCGGTTGAGCGCGCGGGCGCGGTGTTCGCTCGGATCGTGCCACCGCACGATGACACCGAACGGACGATCGATCTGGACGACTGGTTGCAGGGCATGCTGCCGTCTCTAGCGGCGCTGCGCCTGAACGAACTGCACGCGTATCGGAAAACGACGGCGCTCGCCAGTCCCAACTGGAAGCTGGCCGCCGACGGCTACCTCGACGGTTATCACATTGGGTACCTGCATAAAGATACGATAGGTCGTAAGGCAATCAACAATCGCAATACGTACGATCTTTTCGGGCCACATGCCCGGATAGGCTTTGCGAACCGACCGTTGAGCGAACTCGACGATGTGCCGGACTCCGTATCTGCAGCGGGGTGGTCGTTCCCGGAACTCATGAGTCTGGTGCATTTCGTGTTTCCGAATGTGTCCATGTCCGGCGGGCACGGCGAAACGCTGATGCTCAGCCGGTTATTCCCGGGACCGGGTGTGGGCGAATCGACGACCGTCCAACATCAGTACTTTCGTCAACCGCTCGACAGTGCGATGCTCGCGCAGGCGGAAGAGAAGCGGGTGACCTATGAACGCGTGGTACGTGACGAGGATTGCAGAACGATCTTCGGGATCGAGCGCGCGCTGTCTGCCATGGATGCGTCGCCGGTTGTATTCGGCCGCAACGAGCCGGCCAACCAGCGCTTTCATCAATGGGTGGCCGAGCTTGTGGGCTGATTTCGATCGTGTGCAACGAACGTCAACGGCAATGGCGAACCAATACGTGAGGAACAGCATCTCATGACCAGGATCGACCTTACAGGCGGCGTGGATCTCACCGGAAAAGTGGCCGTGGTAACCGGCGCGACCCGAGGCATAGGCCGCGGTATCGCCGAGGCCTATCTGTCCGCAGGTGCGCGCGTCGTCCTCAACGGCCGCAGTGAAGCGAAAGGCCGAGAAGCGCTGGACGAAATGGACGCGGGCGACTCGGCGATGTTCGTCGCAGGCAATGTTCAAAGTCGCGAAGATGTGGAGGCATTGGTTGCGGCAGCCATCGAGCGGTGCGGCAAGGTCGACATCTTGGTCAACAACGCAGGCGGTTCGTCCGGCTTTGCGCCGATCGCCCAGATGAGCGACGAGGCGTGGAACGAGGCGGCGGCCTGGATTCTGCACTCGGCGTTCTGGGGGGTGCGAGCCGCGCTCCGCGACATGGAACCGCGCGGTTTCGGGCGCATCATCAATATTTCTTCGGTAGAAGGGCGGCAAGCCAACAAGGCCTCAGCGTCGCACTACATAACCTTCAAACACGGGTTGAACGGTTTCACGAAGGCGGTGGCGTTCGAGTATGGCGACAAGGGCATAACGTGCAATGCGATCAGCCCCGGAGCGGTGGAAACGGATCTGATGCGCGACGCCGGGCCGCAGGCAGCTGCGGCGGCCGGTATTACCTACGAGCAGTTCAAAGACAATTACGCGCAGGAAGCGTCGATCAAGCGCTTGAACACGGTTGAGGAAGTGGCGGCCGTAGCGCTTCTACTCGCATCCGAACTGGGCGGCGGAATCAATGGTGCGGTGATCGCGGTGGACGGCGGCACGGCGCTTTAATGACTTAGGGAGGGCCGCATGGCCGAAGCGAAACTCGAACGATCCCCCGGGATCAGCTACCAGGAACTGTTGGATACGGACACGCGCGACGTACCGGACGTACTTCGGCTGGAGAGTCCACCAGCGGGCGGGACTGCAGACCTGTCAATCGATCGGTACATCAGTGCCGACTTTCATGCGCGAGAGATGTCGCACCTATGGTCCAGAGTGTGGCAGTTTGCGTGCCGTGAAGAACACGTGCCCGAGCCGGGTGACTACGTGCTCTACGAGATTGGACGCCAGTCCTACATCGTCGTTCGAACGGCCGCCGGCGACATCAAGGCGTTTGTGAATGCCTGCCTGCATCGGGGCCGTCAACTCAAGCAGTATGACGGTCGGTGTTCCGAGTTGCGTTGCCCGTACCACGGTTTCGCCTGGCACACCGACGGCCGGTTGAAGGACATTCCGGCAGACTGGGACTTCGCGCACGTCGAGCCAGACGAGTTTGTTCTGCCGGAGGCAGCTGTGGATACCTGGGGTGGTTTCGTCTTCCTCAACCCTGATCCTGATGCGGCGCCGCTTGCAGAACACCTCGGCGAGCTCCCCGCGCACTTCGAGCGCTGGAATCTGGAAGACCGCTACGTGCAGACACACGTCGCCAAAGTGATCAACGCGAACTGGAAGATCGCCCAGGAAGCGTTCTGCGAGGCGTTTCATGTGAACGCGACACACCCGCAGACGATGCCCTATCTCGGTGATACCAACAGCCAAGTCGACGTCTGGGACACGTTCTCCCGGGTCATTACGCCCGGAGGTACGCCTAGCCCGCTGCTCGACTGGGATCCGACGGAAGAAGACATTCTTCGGCACATGCTGGACATTCGGGAAGACATGAATCTGCCGTGGTCGGTCGAAGGTACGACGGCCCGGCTATCCGCGGCCGATTCGGCGCGCGAGCGTTGGCGGCCCGTTGTTGGAGATCAGGTCGATCAGTGGTCCGACGCGGAGTTCATCGACAACTTCGACTACACGCTGTTTCCGAACTTTCATCCTTGGGGGGCCTTCAACCGCATTGCTTACCGGTTCCGACCCAATGGCGACGACCACCGAACGTCGATCATGGAAGTGCTGTTTCTCGCGCCGTTTTCCGGCGGCCGGCCGCCGCCGGCGGAAGTCACCTGGCTTACGCCAGAGCAGTCGTGGACGGAAGCCGCAGACCTCGGCATGCTCGGAAAGGTCTTTGACCAAGACACGTTCAACATGGAACGGGTGCAGAGGGGACTGGAAACCACCCGCAAGCCGGGCGTGACGCTGGCCTCCTACCAGGAGGGTAAGGTGCGCTGGTTGAACGAAAGCCTGGACCGCTGGCTGGAGGATTGACGATGCTCGGCATGAAACATCCCTTCGGACGGGCGCTTTACGAACAGGACGGCAATGGCAACGTGCGCGTGACGGACGTCGATGGCCGCACCGGGCTCTTCACGCGGGAAGGGCGGTGGCTGGAAGGCGAGCTGCGCGAAAGCGACCCACACATGTGCGGGTGGGTGGGCGGTCCGATGGTGGCCCATCACCGGATCGCGCTGGATGACAACGACTAAACGCGAGCCGCAGGGCCTGGCCGGTCAGTCGAGCGACAACTCTGCCAGCAGGCGTTCGACGCACTCGTCCACGCTCAACTGATCGGTGCGCAAATGCAGGTCGGCGGTTTCCGGCGCTTCGTAGGGGCTGTCGATTCCGGTGAAGTGCGGCAGATCTCCCGCACGCGCTTTCTTGTACAGACCTTTGGGATCGCGAGATTCCGCCACATCGATTGGCACGTCCAGAAAAACCTCCGTAAACTCGTCGGGGTCGAACAGCGCTCGTGCCATGTCCCGTTCCGAGCGGAAGGGTGAAATAAACGCGGTCAGTACCACCAGCCCGGCGTCAACCATCAGCCGCGCGACTTCGGCGATCCGTCGGATGTTCTCCACGCGATCTGCATCGGTGAAACCGAGATCGCGGTTCAGCCCGTGGCGCACGTTGTCACCGTCGAGCACGTAGGTGCGATAACCCTTCGCATAGAGCTTCTGCTCCAGCGCGTTCGTAATCGTCGACTTTCCTGCGCCGCTCAGACCGGTAAACCACACTACCTGGCCTTTGTGCCCGTTCAGCTTGGCGCGCGCCGACTTGTCGATCGTCAACGCCTGACGATGGACATTGTCTGCCCGCCGCAACGAGAAGTTGATCATGCCCGCGCCAACGGTGGCGTGTGTGTAGCGATCGATCAGCACCAGCGCGCCCATCTCCGCGCAGTCATCGTAGGATTCGAACGGTACCGGCTGGTCGAAACTGAGCACGACATGGCCGATGTCGTTCATTTCCAGCGCTCGCGCAGACAGCTTCTCGAGCGTGTTCACGTTGTAACGGAACTTGATGTCACTGATGGTGGCGTTCACCCGTCTTGTGCCGATCAAGCACCAGTAGGATCGTCCGACGAATCCGTTCTCGGCGTTCATCCACACCAGGTTTACATCAAACTGATCCGAAACTTCGCACGGCGCATCGGCTTGCACCAGACAATCGCCGCGGGATACGTCGATCTCCCGATCGAGCGTGATGGTGACGGCCTGGTTGGTCTCGGCGCGTTGCAGTTCGTCATCGTAGAGTACGATGCCGGCGACATTTGCCGACTCTCCAGACGGCAGAATCCGGACCGGATCACCCACACTGATTGACCCTGCAGCAACTGTTCCCGCATAGCCTCGGAAGTCGGCGTGGGGCCGGTTGACCCACTGCACGGGAAACCGGAACGGATGCGCGTGCAGCGCGTCGCCGATACGCACCGTCTCCAGGTACCCGAGCAGGGTGGGGCCGTGATACCAGGATGTATGCGACGATCGTTCGACGACGTTGTCACCAAGCAGCGCTGACATTGGAATCGGTGTGATCGATTCGAAGGCGAGCTGTTCCGCGAACGCGCGGTAGTCGCGAACGATGTCATCGAAGATCACTTCCTCGAACGCCACCAGGTCCATCTTGTTGACCGCCAGCACTACGTGGCGGATGCCGAGAAGGGACGCGATGAACGAGTGGCGGCGCGTCTGGGTGAGGATGCCTTGCGACGCGTCCAGGAGAATAACGGCGACGTCTGCGGTGGAGGCGCCGGTTACCATGTTTCGCGTGTACTGCTCGTGACCGGGCGTGTCCGCCACAATGAACTTTCGACGATCGGTGTTGAAAAACCGGTACGCGACGTCGATCGTGATGCCCTGTTCTCGCTCCGCGGCGAGCCCGTCCACCAGCAGCGCAAAGTCTATCTCGCCGCTCTGCGTGCCGCGCTTGCGCGAGTCGGCCTGCAGCGTGGAGACCTGGTCTTCGAACAGCAGTTGCGCTTCGTAGAGCAGGCGTCCGATCATCGTGCTCTTGCCGTCGTCGACGCTGCCGCACGTAATGAAGCGGAGCACGTCCAGACGTGCCTGCTCGTCCAGGTACTGGTTCACGCGCTCGATCGCTTCGATGGGTGCGAGTTCGGCCATTAGAAGTACCCCTCCTGCTTTTTCTTCTCCATGGATGCTGTGGAGTCGGTGTCGATCGTGCGGCCCTGCCGTTCGCTCGTACGACTCTTCAGGAGTTCCAGCACGATCGAGGCCAGATCATCCGCGTCGGATTCGAAGGCGCCGGTCAGCGGGTAGCACCCCAGCGTGCGAAATCGCACGCGACGGAACTCGATGTGTTCGCCGTCGGTGATTGGGAAGCGGTCGTCGTCGATCATGATCAGCGTGCCGTCGCGCGCCACGACGGGCCGTTCGGCGGCGAAGTACAGGGGGACGATGGGGATGCCTTCGCGATAGATATACTGCCAGATGTCGAGCTCGGTCCAGTTGGACAACGGAAACACCCGAATGCTCTCGCCGGGTCGCTTGTAGCCGTTGTACAGGCGCCAGAGTTCCGGCCGCTGATTTTTGGGGTCCCAGCGGTGTTCGGGGGTGCGAAACGAAAACACCCGCTCCTTGGCGCGGCTTTTCTCTTCATCCCGCCGAGCGCCTCCGAAAGCGACATCGAATGCGTGTTCGTTCAGCGCTTGCTTCAGGCCCTGCGTTTTCATCACGTCGGTGTGGAGCGCGCTGCCGTGATCGAACGGGTTGATATTCTTCTCAATGCCTTCAGGATTTATATGACATATCAATTCCATACCGGCTTCTTTTGCCATGGAATCTCGGAATTCGTACATCGCCCGAAACTTCCACCGGGTGTCTACGTGCAGGAGCGGGAAGGGCGGTGGCGCCGGGTGGAAGGCTTTGCGCGCGAGATGCAGCATCACCGAACTGTCTTTACCGATCGAGTAGAGCATGACCGGCTTTTCCGCCTGCGCGACCACTTCGCGCATGATGTGGATACTTTCCGCCTCCAGCCGGCCGAGGTGGGTCAGCGTGGCGTGCGTCCGTTTGGGCTGTGAGCGCGCTGTCGGGCGCGGCTCCGCGGGTTCGTCCGGATAAGCGCCGGATGCGATACGTACCGGTGTGCCGTCCGGCAATTTGAAGCTGTGGGTGCCCTCGTCGGAGACGAGCTGACGGGCGAACTTCGTCACCTCGCCATGTGGCCAGAAGAGTGTTGGTTTGCCCGCGGCCAGCGCGACGAGGTAGGTCGCCAGGTCCCGGCCGTCGGTGGGTTTCGGGTCGCCGTAGGCCCAGCGCCGGCCGAATCGACCGTCGTTGGCCATGATGACGGGCACCGGGTCGTCCGTCATCTGCAGAACCAGTGACTGATGACGTTTGCGCTTTGCATCCTCCTCGAGTTCCGCGCGGATTGCTCGAATGGGTGCACGGCCGAATTCGTCGACGAGATCGTCCACTTTCAGCGCCTGGGGCAGCAGGTGCGACTTCTGTAGAATTCGCTCGGTGGAGCGTACGGATTGATCGCTTTGCGCGTCAGTGAGTGCGGCATGCGCGCTGTGAGTGTCCCAGCACAGCAGTTCCTCACGTTCGTCGTATCGATTCTGGAGCAGGATCGGGGGTAGTTTCATGATTCGTTGGATCGCATCCGGTGGTGTCGCAATTTGCATGAATTATCGAAGCGCTGCGCATTGTACCGATGAATTTGCGTTTGGAAAGCGTGCATTGGTCACAAAATGTAAATTGCGTCGGGGGCGGAGGTGACCGCAACGGTTGATTTCGACTACGTGATCGTCGGCGCGGGCACCGCGGGTTGTGTGCTGGCGAATCGGTTGTCTGCCGATCCTGCCACGCGCGTGGCGCTGGTGGAGGCGGGTGGCAAGGACGACTACTTCTGGATCGATATCCCGGTCGGGTACCTGTACACGATCGGTAACCCGCGAACGGACTGGTGTTTCAAAACCGAAGCGGACCCCGGCCTGAACGGCAGAACGCTGGGATACGCGCGTGGCAAGGTGCTTGGCGGCTGTTCGTCGATCAACGCAATGATTTACATGCGCGGCCAGCGCAGTGACTACGACCACTGGGCGGCGCTCGGCAATCGCGGCTGGGGGTGGGACGACGTGTTGCCGGTCTTTCGGCGGTCCGAGGACTATCAGCACGGCGCGGATGCCTACCACGGCGCTGGCGGCGAGCTCCGGGTGGAGGAGCGGCGTGTCAGCTGGCAGATCCTGGATGCGTGGCGTGATGCGGCCGAGGAATGCGGCATTCCGAAGATTGAGGAGTTCAATCGCGGCGACAACTTCGGCAACGCCTACTTCCAGATGAACCAGCGCCGTGGCGTGCGATGGAGCGCAACCAAAGCGTACCTGCGTCCGGTAGTGCACCGACCCAACCTGAAACTCTTCACCCATGCGCACGCGCTCACAGTTGCTTGGGGGCAAACCGAAGGCGGTCCGCGCGCCGCGGGCGTGACGATCGTGGATGCACAGGGCGAGACAACGACGCTGCGGGCGCACCGCGAAACGCTGCTTTCCGCCGGTTCGATCGGATCGCCGCAGCTGTTGCAACTGTCGGGCATCGGCCCTCCGGACCTGCTCCGAAAACACGGCGTGGATGTGGTGTTGCCCAGCGAGTCGGTCGGCGGCAATCTTCAAGACCACCTGCAGATCCGTTCGATATACAAAGTGCGCAATACAGTCACGTTGAATCGGCGGTACCGGAACCTGTTCTCACGCGCGCTGATGGGGCTAGAGTATCTGTTCTTCAGGTCCGGACCGCTGACGATGCCGCCTTCTCAGCTCGGTGCGTTTGCCAGGAGCGATCCGGGGCAGCCGACGCCGAACATCGAATGGCACGTGCAGCCATTGTCGCTCGACGCATTCGGCGAGCCGCTGCACGCATTCGATGCAATTACTCCGTCGGTGTGCAACCTGCGGCCGTCCAGCCGCGGCTCGGTGCAGATAGTGAGTCCCGACCCGCAGGACCACCCGGAGATTCGGCTCAACTATCTGTCTACCGAAGCGGATCAGCAGGTTGCGGTTGCGGGTCTGGAATTTACACGGCGCATCATGGGGGCGCGCGCATTGGCCCCGCACGCACCGCAGGAGTGGAAGCCGGGGCCGGACATTGAAGGATACGAAGCGCTACTGTATGCCGCGCGGGATCTGGGCACGACGATTTTTCACCCGGTCGGCACGTGCCGGATGGGCGTCGACGACGCGGCAGTGGTGGACGATCAGTTACGGGTGCGCGGCGTGCGCGACCTTCGGGTGATCGACGCATCGATCATGCCGACGATCACGAGCGGCAATACCAATGCGCCAACGGTGATGATCGCCGAAAAAGGCGCCGAATTTGTGCTGGCCGGCCGTAGCGGTAGCTGACGCGGACGCCGCTCAGGACGCCTTTTCCAGACGTTCCATTTCTTCGACACGCGGATCGTTCGGGTGGATCCACTCGTCGCCGATCACCTGAGCGACCCGGAGATCCTCGGGAATGTTGTCGATACCGATCATACGATCCGCGGCCTGGTTCCAATGGTAGATGCGCGCTTCCTGGTAACTGAGCGGTACCCCCTTGAACCCGTAGGATTCCACGGATTTCTGAATCCACTGGCCGAACTCGGTGTCTTCCAGCAGCACCTGATTGAGACTTTCCCCGTTATTGACGGTCCAGTGATCGGGCGCCGGTGCGTCGCCCCACTCCGGCGTCATGGTCCAGGTCTCGAGCCGGCACGTGTTGATTCCTGTGGGCCAGAACAGCAGCGGTGGAATGCCGCGGGGACCAAGCGGCGACACCCAGTTCGGGAAGATCCCGTACGACTGTGTGCAGGTGCGGGAGATTTCACCCGCCGTTTCGATCGTAGGTCCGTCGGCGCGATAGAGGGCAGATGCCTTGTACGAGCCCATCGGATTGGGCGCGATCATTCGTCCGTGCCCATTGGGATACAACGTGTTGACGTTGCGGCGGTCATCCAGCACCGGCGCGACGGTTTGAGGGTGGATGCTCCGTACGTGGTAGACCTCGGTGTTGGCCTCCATCGCAATTTTCCAGTTGCACTTCAGGTCGAAACTGTGGCGTGCGGCGAGCCGGCAGCGGTCGAAGCCGAACTCCTCCCATTCGCGGGCGATCGGACCGAGCCATTCCACCAATGACGGGGCATCGGGGTCGAAGTTCACGAACACCAGATTGCCGAACCGTTCGCAGCGTACCGGTATCAGGCCGCGGCAGCTGAAATCCAGATCTCGGAAATCCTCCGGATCCCGTATCGCCAGCAGATCGCCGTCATGCGAATACGTCCAGCCGTGGTACTTGCAGACGAGGCGGGGACGTTTGCCGGACGACTCGGTAACGATGGGTGCGCCGCGATGGCTGCAGGTGTTGTAGAACGCGTTGATCGCACCGCTGGAGGCATGCACGAGGATCACCGGTTGGCCCGCATTTTCCCACAGCAGGAAACAGCCCGGCTCGCTCAGTTCGTCGATGTGTGCCGCAAGCAGCCAGGACCGCTTCCAGATGTGTTCTTTCTCCAGTGCGTAGAAGCGTGGGTCGGTATACCGTCCCCCCGGCAGGTCTGGCAACGCTGGAAACCCTTCCGGTGGCGACGTGCGGGCTGCTTCGTACTCCATCAGTCGGCGAATCGTCTTAATTTCAGCCTGAGTCAGCATGGTGGCACCTTCCTGGAAGCGGATTTCGTCTGCAGATACTAGTCGACGAACACGCGGTGGCCAAGGGTCGCGGACAAGGAGACCTGTCTATAGACGGCTGTCAGGCGTGCGTGTCGGTTGTCGGTGGTGTGGTACGTGCGTCGATAGCCGCTCTAATGGTTGCGTAGCGGGTACGGTCGATGCGGTAACGCAGGTATAACATCACGCCGCAGATCGACACGATCGATGTAACAGGGCCCTCCATCAGGCCCAGCAGCCACAGCGTGTCCGCGTTCACGGTACCCGCGGCGGCGGACTTTGGGAAGGCGATCCAGTCGAGGACAACACCCCCCAAGAACGCACCGAGCGCGGCCGTGGCCTTGGCCGCGAACGCCCGCGTTGCGTAAATCACCCCTTCGTGCCGGCGTCGGCGCTCGAGCTCCACCTCGTCCGCGATGTCCGCGAACATCGAGTTGAAGGTGGCGAAAATGACCGGCAGGCACATGCCTTGTATCAGCAACTTGGCGAACAGCAGCCAGAAGATCCAGGGCGAATCGTTGTCCGGAAACCAGGGCACATCGGAGAGTCTGAGTATGGTCGCGATGTTGGCGTTCACGACGACGACCACGGCCGGCAGCACGAGCGCCATGCGCTTGTCGAGCCACGCCGTCAACAGCGGTGCGAGTGGCAGACCGATCCACAACCCGATCAGCGTGGCAACCGACAAGAAGGCCAGGCGCTCGGTTGGCAGACCCCAGAAGTGCACGCCCATGAATGGGCTCAGTACGGCTTCAATCGCAATTGCCAGCGTACCCAGGACCATGCCGAAAAACAGGGTCCGGAAAGAACGATTCTGAAATACGTCCGAGTAGTCGTCGCGTATGCTCCTCAGCGTGAACGGTCGTGCAGACGGTTTGGCGAGGTGCGGTATTTCGCTTGCAGTACCGATGCAGCACGTAACGATGACGATGACCATCACCAGCGCGAAAAAGAGCGAAAAACCCGCGTATGCATCCGGGTTCAGGGTCCCAGGGTTGAAGAGGTCGGTGGTGGGGAAGAAGTAGCGGTAGCCGATGAATCCGACG
Organism: Candidatus Azotimanducaceae bacterium; assembly: GCA_965216695.1. Classification (GTDB taxonomy): domain Bacteria; phylum Pseudomonadota; class Gammaproteobacteria; order Pseudomonadales; family Azotimanducaceae. The sequence continues at coordinate 4,783,448 of OZ244212.1, forward strand.
GCCGCCATACCGCTGATCGAAAACACGGTACTGAAGGCAAAAACCGTCGATCGCTGAGCGTAGTCCGTTGCCATCTCGGCGCCGAGGGCAAGGTGGGGCACGTGGTAAAACGTGAGCGCAGCACGCACGCCGATCGCAAATCCGGTGAGCCACAGAAAGTTGCCGATGTCCGACATATTGTCGGGGGGATTAAACAGTCCGACGAAAAAGAGCGCTAACGGCAGCGCACTCATCAGCAGAAACGGATGCCGCCGGCCGAAGCGGCTCTGAAAACGATCACTCACAACGCCGGCGATCGGGTCGGTTACCGCATCGAACACGAGCGCTACGCCGAGGGCCAGTCCGGCCAGCGTGCCGGGAATCCCGATCACCTGCTGGTAGTAGAACAGCACGAACACGTTGAATGCCTGATTCTTCACGCCCTCGGCCACCTGGCCAATGCCGAAGGCAAGCATCGTGGGAAGTGACAGTTTGCGTGGTGCGGGCTGCATCGACACATTTAGCCCGGCACACTGCTAACTTACAATCAAATTGCCAACCAACCCCGGCTCGTCGTGCCGGTAGCGGATCCCGGATATCCGCTAATATGGTGGTTGTGCGCGCTTTGACGCACGATCTACGAAGGGGGAAACATGACCGACACGATGCTCGCGATGCGATCGACTGCAACCGACGATGGACAGCTGACGTTGAACCTGGTGGAGGTGCCGGTTCCGCAACCGGGCGACGATGAGGTTCTAATCCGTGTAGAAGCGGCGCCGATCAACCCGTCGGATCTCGGCATGATGTTCGGTGTGGCCGATGTCTCCACCGCGCAGGCCACGTTGGATGGTCGCGGGGTTGAGATGCGTATTCCGGACGGACTGATGCGCGCAATGTCTGCCCGCCTGGGTCAATCCCTCCCGGTCGGCAACGAAGGGGCGGGCGTTGTCGTTGCTACCGGTTCGAACGCCGACGCGAAGGCCTTGGACGGCCGGACCGTCGCGACACTTTCGGGCGCGATGTACGCGCCGTACGTGGTGGCTAAGGCGGCGCAATGCCTGCCGTTGCCCGAAGGTGTGTCACCGGAGGAGGGGGCGAGTTGTTTCGTGAATCCGCTTACGGCACTCGGTATGGTCGAGACGATGCGCCTCGAGCAGCATTCGGCGCTGATTCATACCGCGGCCGCGTCGAATCTTGGTCAGATGCTGAACCGGATCTGCCTCGCGGATGACGTGCCGTTGATCAACATCGTGCGGCGGGAAGGCCAGGCGGCGCTGCTGCGGGATCAGGGGGCCCGGCATGTCGTCAATTCCAGCGACGACGGTTTCTTTACCGACCTGGTTGACGCCATCGATGTCACCGGCGCAACGCTCGCGTTCGACGCGATCGGCGGCGGCAAACTGGTGAGTCAGATTCTCACCGCGATGGAAGCGTCTGCCGCCAAGCGGGCGAGCGAATTCAACCGCTACGGTTCGTCTGTGCATAAGCAGGTATACATCTATGGCGGCCTCGACCGGGGACCCACAGTGTTGAATCGAAGCTTCGGCATGACGTGGGGTGTGGGCGGCTGGTTGTTGATGCCATTTCTCACCCGGGTTGGCCGGGACGCTGCCGATGCGCTGCGCGCGCGCGTGGCCCGAGAGATCACGACGACATTTGCAAGCCACTACGACGGCGAAATTTCACTGCAGCAGGCGGTCGGTCTGGACGCGATCGCGGTGTACAGCAAACAGGCCACCGGACACAAGTATCTGGTGAAACCTCAAACCTAACCTTGATGAGACAAAAATCTACCCGCCCAGAGTGCCTTTGGCTCGCTTTATCCAGCGCATTTCGCGACCGTGCTCGCCTTTCGTTCGGGTCACATACTGCTGAGTATGCTCCCCTCGCGAAACGCTGTGCGCGCTCCCGAAACACACTGTCTAAAGCGCCTGGGTCGCGCACATTTTTGTCTCATCAAGGCTAATCCCCAGGAGGACGACCCATGAAACTCTATGAATCCCCGTCACCGAACGCCCGTCGCGTCCATATCGTGATGGCCGAAAAGGGCATTGATTGCGAACGCGTGAATGTCGACATCCGTGGTGGCGAAAACCTGAGCGATGACTACCGTCGCAAGAACCCAGCGGGCCGGGTTCCGGTGCTGGAACTCGATGACGGCACCTTTCTCAGCGAATCCGTCGCCATCTCGCGGTATCTGGAATCGCTGCAACCGGAACCCAATCTTTTCGGAACCGACGGCAGATCCGCGGCGCTCATCGACATGTGGAACCGCCGGGCGGAACTGAATTTCATGATGAACGTCGCGATGGCGTTTCGAAACATTACAGGCTACTTCAAAGACCGCGAGACCTGTGTAAAGGAGTGGGGTGAAGTGTCGGCGCAAACCGCTGTTGCGGCAGTGGAGATGTTCGACACGCGCCTGGGTGAATCTCCGTACCTTGCGGGCGACGCGTTTAGCGTAGCCGACATCACCTTTGCGGTGGCGTGGGATTTCGCGGGCCAGGTGAAGGTCGTGCCATTGCCGGACGCGCCCAACGTTACGCGCTGGCGGGCAACGCTCCAGGAGCGACCGAGTTTCTCGGCGGGTTAGCGAAACAGTGGGGTCAGAGCAAAGGGACAGATCAAAAAGACAGCGTCATGACGCTGTCTTTTTGATCTGTCCCTTTGCTCTGACCCCAAACCGGTCGCCGACGGCTAGCGAGCCCTCGCCGGACACGCGCATGTAGAGCCCGAATCGAATGCCGCTGGAATAGCGCGGTTCGCGGGCGCGGAATCGCTTGAGTGTTTGCAGGGGTTCGGCGCTGCGTTCCCCCGTGAGCTGGTCGGTTGCTGTGATCGCGCAGCGTTCGCAGGCGGCGACGGCCTGTAGTCTAAAGCCGCCTGCGGCCGCATCGAGTTCGCGCCAGTCGTCTTCGGCAAACGGTGGGTCCGAGCGGACGACGATGTTCGCCCGGAAACGGTCGATGGAGACGGGCTCTGCCAGGCGGGCGTTCAGTGCGTCCAGGCTTGTTTCATTAACGATCAATAGCGGCGCCACGTCGGAAAATGCGCTCTGCTGAGTGCCGTTTACCGGACTCAGCAGTTCCAGTCCGATCCGGCGCTCGAACGATTCGCTCAGGCGAACGAGCGCCGCTTCGCATCCGAGCACGCGGCTCAGCCACGCATTGGCCGTCGCATGTTGCACCTGTGCATCGACGGTGCTCCCGTACAGATCGACGGATACCCTGGCCGCCGTTGTGTCTGCGGCGGTTGATACGAAGCAGGGTTCGAACCCCGCGGCATGCAGCGCCAGCCCACCGTCGTGCCGCCATAGCGCGGTAACGGTCGCAAGCGCGGGAACGCGCTTCTGATTCACCAGGCGCCCGCCCACCGTTACCGCGAATTGACGGTCGCCCTCAATCCCATACTCGGACACGCGCGCCTCCTGGCATTGCGTAGCGCGCATACTCTTCACCGGGTAGCGGTAAATCTGTGTAACGACGGCGTGGCGGGAGCCCATAGGGTGTCTTCTGCTCCGGGTTTCAGTGGCTCGATCGTGCTCGCATGGTATACCCTGATTGCGAATGGCGGCCAGCAAGTGACAAGTGAAAGGTCCCGACGTGAACGATGCAAAGAAGTGAACGATGCAAAGAACGTGAACAAGGAGCACCGCGGTAAGAAAACAGCACGGTCCGCTCGTGCCATCGCAACGGAGGTTATCTTCGAGGATGACGAAGTACGCGTGTGGGACCAGCGCGTGGACGCGGGCGAGACCATTGCGCGGCACCGCCACGCGCACGACTACGTGTTGATTACGGTTGCGGGTACGGGCCCGATTGAGGTGACGTTCCACGATGGCACGGGCGGCCCGTTGGGCGACCACTTTACGTATCGTCCGGTAATCGGCCGGCCGGACGCGGTACCGGCGGGACACGTCGAGACGGCGGTAAACCACGGCGACGCGTACCGCGCGATTCTGGTGGAACTCAAGCGCACGGGCGACGGCGGCGCCTGCGCAGACGACACATGGGAGGATTGAACGATGATACGGGGCGTGCATCATGTGGCTATGGCCACACCGGACCTGGAGCGGATTGTCGGTTTCTACCGGGACGTACTGGGCGGCGAGGTGGTCTATGAAGGCGGGTGGGAACGCGGATCTGACGTGATCGATACCATCGTGGGGCTTCGCGATTCCTCCTGTCGGCAGGCGATGGTGCGCCTCGGCAATGCCTACATCGAGTTTTTTCAGTACCTGACGCCGGAACCGCAGCCTCGCGACGAGGATCGGCGCGTGTGTGATCACGGGTATACCCACCTGTGTCTGGATGTGACAGACATCGATGCCGTCTACGAGAAGCTGACGGCCGCCGGAATCGAGTTCAATTGCGCTCCGCCACGCTTCGAAGGCGGACCGATTCGCGCCACGTACGGGCGCGACCCGGATGGCAACGTGTTCGAGATCCAGGAGATTCTGGACGAGACCCACGAGTTTTTTCTGAAGCCGAAACTGCGCACGGACAGCGCCTGAAGGGCGCCAAACCGGCGCACCGCAGCCCTGGTTGCGCGTTCGGTAAAGCAGCCTGCTCGCGCGCTTACATTGCGCGTACATCCGGTACAGGTCCTCACAGCCCCATACACCTGCCCCATAGGTTTCGCGCGGCGATGATGGTCAGATAGAGACTCTGACGAACGGTACTAATGCACTGACCAATGGCTGCAATACGATCACTTCTACTGAGTTGCGCGCTTTTCCTGAGCGCGATCAGTGCGCTGATGGTCGCGCCCTCCGCCGAGGCATCGTGTGCGTGCGTCTGCATGGAAGGCAAGCAGGTCACTGCGTGCACCACGATCGACGAAGCGCAGTCCGGTATCAATGCATGTGCCGCGGTAGCGCCGATGTCCTGCCCGGTAGCAGAGGCCATCCAGGCCGATTCCTACGCCGCACCCGATGCTCGCGCCAACGACTGCCGCGATCGAGAGGTGTTCGACCCGGTGTCCGGTCGACGTATCAAGCTCGCCAAGGTGTGCGACGTCTGATCAGCCGTGGGCACCCGCCGGTGCCTCGAGTTCCACGAAGATCCTTCTACCTCGCCTGATGCGATGGCCCTGTGCCGGCCAACTCACTACAATCCCGCGCTCTACGTGAGAAAACGGAAACGGGTGAGGAGGACGGACCATGGCAGGACGATTGGAGGGTAAGGTTGCGGCGATCACGGGTTCAGCGAGCGGATTCGGCGCAGCGGCCGCGCGGCTGTTTGTTGCAGAGGGAGCAAAGGTCGCGCTGGGGGATATTCAGAAGGATGCGGGCGAAGCCATCGCGGCGGAGCTCGGCGATTCCGCAGTGTTCACCATCTGCAATGTCTGCAGCGAAGACGACGTGGCAGGGCTCGTGGACACGGCCGTCAGTGCGTTCGGGCGGCTGGATGTGATGTACAACAACGCCGGTATCGTTGGTTCGGTCGGACCGATCGACACCACGCCCGCTGATGAATGGAAAGCATCAATCGATGTGTTGCTGAACGGCGTTTTCTACGGCATGAAGCACGCGGCGCGGGTGATGAAGCCACAGGGTAGCGGCGCGATCGTCAGCATGGCCAGCACGGCGGGCATCATGGGTGGTCTGGGGCCGCACGCGTACTGCGCTGCGAAGCACGCGGTGATCGGCATGACCAAGAACGTCGGCGCGGAACTCTGCCGTTACGGAATCCGCGTCAACGCGATCGCGCCTGCTGGCATGGCAACGGCAATGGTGGCCAATGTGATGTCGGGCGATCCGGACGCGATCGACGATACGGTGAAAGCATTGGCCGATGCATCGCCGCTGAAGGGGCGTGCGGGCCTTGCCGACGATGTCGCGCATGCAGCCTTGTGGCTCGCGAGTGATGATTCCGGTTACACGAACGGCCATACGCTGACGACAGACGCTGGCATTACCACCGGCTCCAGCGTCAACCCGCCGGCGTTTGCAGACTACGAACCCATGTTCCGGGAAGCCGGACGCAAGGGCCTTTAGCGCCCGCGCGGCGATCAGCCGGCGGATTCGTCGGCGATCGCTTGAGCGCGTGCCCGCGAGTCGGGCGCGGCGGCCCGGGCCGCAATTGCATCATTGCGCGCGGCCAGTTCCATGTCGAACGGCAGCGGCTCCTGGCCGTCTGGAGCATCGACCCGGTAGGGGTTGTCGTTCAAAAGCCCCCGGAACAGCACACCGTCGCGCATAACCGCGCGAATCCGTTGGTGGTCCTGCAGTACCGTGATGTCCTCGGTCGGGTCGCCGTCGACGACAACGAGGTCGGCCCATTTACCCGCTTCGAGCGTACCCAGCATACCGCCTGGATCCACTGCCGGACCGCTGTCGCGGGTTGCGCAAAGCAGGGCTTCGGCGGGTGACAGATTGAACAGTTCCACGAAGTACTGGAGGTCCTTCGCGTAGGTTCCGTGCGGCGTGATGTCCAGGCCGTAGTCGCCGCCGATGGTGACGCGTACGCCGGCGTCGCGCAGCCGTTTCACGGCATTCTGTGTCGCCGTGACCTCGTCTTCGTAGCCGCGTTCTCGCACGTAGTCGCGGGTGAATCCCATCTTCGAATAGTTGTTGAGAAACTGAATCTCCCAGGCGATTGCCGGACCGACAATCAGGCGGTCGCGATTCTTCCGGAGTAGATCCACCGCCTCGTCATCGAGATAGTTGGCGTGTCCGATGAAGTCGACGCCGAAGCGCACGGCCTGCTTTACCGCTGCTGCCGAGCGCGAGTGACAGGCAACGCGCATGTTACGTCTGTGCGCTTCTTCCACGGCGGCCGCCACTTCTTCGTCGGTGTAGGTCAACTCGCCCGGTGGCGCATGGTCCGACAGACCTTCTCCGTCCAGAAATAGTTTCACGACGTTTACGTGATTCTTGCGCAGCGTCCGCACCGCTTTCCGGACCGACCATGGACCATCGGACAGCATCCCGAGCCCTTCCATCTGCGGCTTGGCGTAATCCGGATGCAGGTCTGCGTTGCTGGAGGTTGCCCCAATGTCGCGGCCGGACGCGAGAAGGCGCGGCCCGGGAATGAGTCCCCGGTTGATGGCATCGCGCAGCGACACGTCGATTCGGTGCACCGAGCCGAAACTGATCGCGGACGTAAAGCCGGAGCCAAGCATCAGCCGCGCGTTGTCGATGGAATGGATCATCGCCTGTTCCACCGGCGTTTTGTCGAGCGCTCCAGGTCCGTTGTTCGTGTACGAAATGTGGGCATGCGATTCCGTCATACCCGGCATTACGAAAGCACCATTCAGGTCGATCGGGCGGCAGTTGTCCACGTCCGGCAGATCCTGCATCGGTCCGGCGAAACGAACCTCATTGCCATAAACCCAGACCGCTGCTGGGTCCAGCACTTCTTCATCGAGGGCGCGAAACAGGCGGACGTTGGTGAATAGCCATTGCGTGGTCATAGCGCCTCCTGACAGGTCTACGTCAATCAATAAAGAACCGCTCGCGCGGCATTCCGCTCGCGTCGTACACCGGTTCGTGTTTGTCGATCAGGTACATCTGATTCTCGGTGTCGACAATGCCGACAGCCTGCAACGCGTCCTTCATCGCTTCGTAGTTGGGATGCTTGAAATGCGCGGCCAGCGTTGGCTCGTCGTCCCACAATTCGTACACCTGAATTCGATTCGGCACTGCCGGATCGGCGGCAAAACAGTACGCGCGGCAACCGGCTTCATCTTCGCGTGTGGCCGCCTGAATCGGCGTGGTATCACGTACTGCACGGTCCCGGTCGGCTTCCGACGCGAAATCCAGTGTTGCCGAAATGATGATCACGATGGTTCCCCCTGCTAGGTACTGTCTAGGTAGTATGCGTTTACGCGTTGGTTTTATAGGACCTTGGTTGTACGTGAGACGAGGCGGTGGCGAACGATCTTCCATTCCCCGTTTTGACGCTGCATGTCGGTTTCGTACGTCGCCCACAGCGTCAACGTCTGGTCTTCGCTGTCCTTCAGACAATGCATCGCCTGAACGTCGGTCCGGCAGTGGGCGTCGTCGCCGTTCACGGTGGCGAGTTGCGGCCCGAGCATGTGCTGGGTCGGCCCGTATTTTTCCAATGCTTCGCGAACGAAGGCCACCCAGTCGTCGACGCCGTTATACGTAGCGGTGCTGAAGCCGAGCACTTCCACATCGTCGGCAAAACAGGATCGGTATAAGTCGAAGTCCCGTTCGTCGACGCCGGCCGCATAGCGCAGCATGACGTCCTGCAGCGCGATCCTGTCCGCTACCTCGCCCGCACTTCCCATAGTCTGTCTCCCGTTTGGCGCATAGTTGGTGATCAGTAAACCACCGGGTCGCCGGAAATGAAACCCTGGCACGGTGTGTCGGTCGTCCTGTGGAGCGCTGTGCCGTGCGTTCCGTCAACGAATGTTCTATCGTTCCAGTGACGGACGGTGCAGGCCAATCGGGATGCGGGTGTGACCATTGAATCGGAGACGGGTGATGCAGCGGTGAAGCCATCGGCGATTGCCGATCTGCTGCGTGCGCGCCCTGAATTGGCGGCCCTGTACGATCAATTCGCAGACGCGTTCGGCCGCCGGCCGGCCCACCTGCAGCGACTGCTTGCGCTTGCGCGGGTAAGAATCGGTCAGATTCACGGGTGTGAGCGCGGCTTTGATGAGGCGTCTGAGAGCGTTGACGCTGAAGACGTGGAACGCTTGGCAGCGTGCGACTGGGCTGGCTTCGATCACGCCGAGCGGGCCCTGCTGGCGCTCGTGGAACGGCTGCCATTCGATCACCATGGCATAACCGACGCGGACGTCGAAACCTGTGTCGGACTCGTCGGCGAAGCAGACTTCGTCCGTCTGTTGACCGCGGTGTCGTTCTTCGATGTAGAAGCACGCCTGCACCTCGTGATGAATCGCGTCCAGAATCCGCCCGTTGACGGCATAACCCGGGAGAACGTCTGATGTCCACGCACCCGCGCCTGTCGGCGCTGCCACCTGGCGCGGCCCCCGACTTCGGCTCGGTGATGGCCCACGCGCCGGAGGTTCTGACGTCTTTTTTTGCGCTGTACGCGTCGTTCTGGCAGAGCGGTGGCCTGGACGCGCGAATCAAAGAGATCACGCGGTTGCGCAATGCCCGCGTGACCGACTGCGGCTACTGACGCAACGTACGATTCGACTCCGCCCGTGAGGCGGGGCTGGACGAAGCGCAGGCCGCACTGGTGAGCGACGAGGGCTTCGCGCACCTCGGCGCGCGCGAGGCGGCCGCGCTGGCGCTCACGGATGCGCTGATCGGCGATCCGAACCAGCTCGACGCGGCCGCTGTTACGGCAATTCGCGAGCACTTCGATCGGGGTCAGGTGGTCGAGATGGCGCTGGGTGTAGGTCTGTTTCTTGGCATGTCGAAGGTGTTGATAAATCTTGGGCTGGAGCCGGAGAGCATGCCGGTGACGGTCCTTCCCACCCCCGGATCACAAACCGGTTCCTGATCTGTGACCAGGGAGCCGGAGTTTTCGGGCCGGGCCGCGTTGGTGACGGGCGCAACGTCCGGCATCGGGTTGGCGGCTGCGCGGGCGTTCGCGGAAGCCGGTGTGGCTGTGCTACTGGTAGGCCGGCGGGAGGCGCGCGGGCGCGCAATCGCGCGCGAGATAATCGAGCGCGGGGGCGTCGCCCACTACCTGGCGGCCGATGTCCGCGAAGCGGCCACGGCCGAGCGCGTGGTCAGTGAAACACGCGAGCGTTTCGGGAGGCTGGACTTCGCCTTCAACAATGCCGGCATCTTTGACCGGGCCCAGGCGTTCGATACGTATTCGGATGCGGCATGGCAGGAGATTCTGGATGCCAATCTGACGAGTGTGTTCCGCTGCATGCGCGCCGAACTCGCCTGTTTCCGCGAACTGGGCGCGCCGGGTGTGATCGTGAACAACGCATCGACCGTAGCGTTTCGCGCGAGTGATCGCGCAAGCCCCGGTTACGTCGCAGCAAAACACGCGGTGCTCGGGCTCACGCGGCAGGCGGCGCTCGAGTACGCGCGCTACGATATCCGCGTGAACGCGGTGTGCCCGGGACCGACGCTGACGGAGGTGGCGGAACCGCTCGCGCGGCAGGGCAGTGACGCGGTCCGGGCGGCGCTGGCACCGCTGAATCCGAAGGCTGCATTCGTGACCCCGGAGGACGTAGCCGCGGCGGTGTTATTCTTGTGCAGTGACCGTGCCGCGATGATCAACGGGCACGGCTTGCCGCTGGATGGCGGGCAACTGGCAGCGCTGTAACCTTGAGCACTGACTCGTAGGGCTGAACAATAGGGCTGAAGAGTAGCGCTGAATAGCAATAACGTTGGAGGAACGAACCATGGCCGCCAACCCGAGGGCAATACCACTCACGGTCGTGGCGCCACGCCCCACCGTTGTGCACAAGGAGGCTCCCGTACCCCCGCAACCGATCTCTGCGGAGCGGTACGTGTGTTCATCCTGGCTGCAGCGAGAGTTCGATCAGGTATTTTCCCGCACGTGGCTCTTTGCGTGTTTGGAAAGCGATCTGGAAGAAGCCGGCGACTTCGTCGTGTTTCACATCGGCGATGAATCCATTCTGATTTCCCGAACGGAACACGGCGACGTCGCGGCGTTCTACAACGTGTGCCAGCATCGCGGCGCTCGTGTGATGACCGTCGATCGGGGATCCGTGCCGCAATTCGTGTGCCCCTACCACGGATGGATGTACCGGCCGGATGGTGCGCTGGTGCATGTGCCCGACGTCGAGCGCTTTGCCGGAGGAATCGACATGTCCGCGCGCGGTTTACGTCCGGTGCGCTGCGACACCTGGATGGGGATGGTGTGGATCTGCCTGGACGACGACGCGCCATCGTTCGATGCGTTTCTCGGACCGCTGAAATCGATCCTGGATCCGTACGCGCTCGACACGATGACCCTCACCGGCGATCAGACCGTGCACCTCGACTGCAACTGGAAAGCAGTGTTCGACAATTTCGGCGAACTCTATCACGTGGATCACATCCATCCGCAGCATGAAACCATGTTCAACTGCCCAGCCGCAGAGATACACTTGTTCGACCATGGCCATACGGGCGTGATCATCGATGGGCATACGATCAACCCGAGGTTGCCGATACCGGACGAACCAAATCCGTACCTGCATGGTCAGCTCGAGAAGTTCGGCGGCGATCCCGAGGCCTATCAGGGGCGCGTAGTCGAAATCCGTGACGCGATCCAGCGCTTACGCCGGGCGCACGGCGCGCGTCGGGGCTGGGACTATTCCGGCTTCAGCGACGAACGATTGAGTGACATTGAGCAGTACAACTTCTTTCCCAATACCATGATCACGGTTCAGCCCGACGACGCGTTGATTATGCGAGCGCGGCCGCATCCGACAGACCCGAATCGGTGCATGTGGGACAAGCTTACGTTTCACCGCTATCCCGACCCGGCGGTTGCCGACGCTGCGGGCGTGTCGTTCGAACCGATGGATCCTATGGGTCCGCCACCGGCAGAACGACCGGAGCACGACGAGTTTGATCAGGATGACATCATAGAAGGCCGCAAGACCATGACGCCCACGATCGATCAGGACGTCCACCTTATCCGCGACGTTCAGGCGGGAATGCGTTCCAAAGGATTTTCGACGCAGACGCTGTGCGACGACGAGGTACGAATTCAGCACTACCACGACTGGCTGGACTACGTGATGGGTGAAAGGGGAGACGGGCACGCGTAACGCCCGATCTCCCAACGTCAGTCGGGTCAGCCGGCGCTCGCAATGCCGCGTTCGTTTGTGGACGCGAACAGTTCGTTCAGTTTGTCGTCGGGTGTATTGAGAATGCGATCCACCCAGGCGTGGAAGCGCTGTCCCCCTTGTTCGTTGCGCCCGAACATCACGTATTCCCGACCACCGGACTCAAGCGCCTTCTGCTGGCGCAGCCCGGTCGCGTAATCCTCTTCCTGCACAACGAATTCCAATAACGAAAACTGCTCGTGCGCTTCTCTGGCCTGCGCGTCGTCGGGCTCGGACTCCATCAGATAGTACTGCGTGGTAAACGATTCGCCTGCGTGTTCGCCGGGAAACAACTGCGACAGCATGATGGCGCGTCCGCCACCGTAGAAAGACGCGATGGAGATGTGGGGGAAAATCGTCCAGACCCCGTTCATCAGAACCGGCATAGGCCACTCGTCTTCGCTCAGTCCTTTGAGTCCGTCGTAACGCGACGGTGAAATCACGCGCTGATGTGGACCCCAGGGATAGTAGTTCGCTTGGTTCGAGGCCTCGCCGCCGATCGTATTCTTGTGCAGCACCGGCAGATGGTAGAGATCGAGGTACCCGTCATAAGCGATTTTCCAGTTGGGTCCGGCAATCGTCCGCTTTTCGAACAGATGCCAGGACTCCAGACCAAACAGGCCCAGCATGCTGTCGTACTCACACAAAAACGCTTCAATATCCAGCGTCGACCCGGGGTCCAGGATGCACCAGATCAACCCGGCGCGTTCGGCGGTGCGCAGTGGCGTCAAACCGTGACAGTCGGTGTCGATATCCCCGAACTCCTCCCGCGCTGCGACACCCACCAGCGCACCTTCCTGGTTGAAGGTCCAACCGTGGTAGGGGCACACAAAACGGCTACGGTTGCCGGTACCGTCGAGCGCAACTGCGGTGCCGCGATGGCTGCAACTGTTGATGAATGCGCGCATCACGCCGTCCTTGCCACGCACCGCCAGCACAGGCACCCCGGCCACGTCGGTTGCTTTGTAGTCACCAGGATTACGCAACTCCGCGGTGGGCGCGATTACCAACGGCAGCCGGCGAAACACGGTTTTCAGCTCCTGCTGGAAGCGCGAAGGGTTGGTGTAGTTAGCCGCGGGAATCCGGGCGATGTCTTCGGCGAGTTCCATCGTGCCCGCCTCTGCGTGGGATAGGTTGTGCTTGGCAATTCGGATCAGTGTTTCTTTGCTCATGGTTCTTTGCTCATGATCAACGACATCGACTATAGCGCGGGTCGCCGGCGCACGCACCTGCGACGGAGCCTGCACAAACGTTTTGACTCGGCGGCGCGGGCGCGTATCGTGGGTGAGGGCATGGGCGGTGCCGTTCGAGATGGCTCGATCGATCCATACGCGACCGATGAACAGGGGGATGATTCATGTGGTTGAGACTGCGTCAGATTGCATTGATTGCGTCGGAGCTCGCGCCGGTTGAGCGGGACCTGATCGAAATTCTCGGAGTCAAAGTGTGTTATCGGGACCCCGGCGTTGCCCACTTCGGACTGGAAAACGCGCTCTTTCCGGTAGGCAATCAGTTCCTCGAAGTCGTTGCGCCGGTACAGGAGGACACGGCGGGTGGTAGGTACCTGGAACGCCGCTTCGGCGACGGGGGTTATATGGTGATCACGCAGTGTGACGATCACGCGCCACGGCGCGAACGTATTGGGGCGCTCGGCGTGCGCATTGCGCATCAGTTCGAGACGGACACGTTCCGCAACATGCAACTGCACCCTCGCGATACCGGTGGTTCGTTTTTCGAGATCGACGAGCAACTGGGCGAGCAGGCGCACGAACTGGATGGGCCTTGGGAGCCCGCGGGACCTGACTGGAAAGCGGGTCGGGACATGCGCAGAGTAACAGGTATCCGCGCTGCCGAACTCCAGTGCGACGACCCCCAAAAAGTAGCTGCTCGCTGGTCAGAGATTGCGGAAGTTCCACTGTCGCAGGGTGAATTGCGATTGGACAACGCGCGAATTCGCTTCGTGCACTGCACGGACGGCCGGCCGGAGGGTCTAGCCGGACTGGACGTGCGCTGCATCGATCCCGGGGCGGTTCTCGAGGCGGCGGAACGTTCAGGCAAGCGTTCGGGCGACAAGGACGTGTACCTGTGCGGAATGCGGATATCGCTCGTATGAGCGGGTATACGGACATTGTTTACTCCGTGTCCGACCCGGTCGCTGAGATTCGCCTCAACCGGCCGAAACAGCTGAATGCGTTCACGTACGAGACGCTGCGCGAGATTCGCTCAGCCGTGCATCGGGCGGCGCATGATGCGCGTGTCGTCGTCATTCTGATTACCGGCACAGGACGCGGATTCAGTGCCGGGTTGGATTCGCACGTGCTTGCAGACGTCACGGCCAATGCGGCTCGACCGGATACGGATGCGCCATCGTCCGAAAACGCCGATAACGAATTGCCTGGAATATTCAGCTATCTGCTGCACGTGCCGAAACCGATTATCGCGTGTGTGAACGGCGTGACGGCAGGGGGTGGATTGATTCTCGCGCTGATGAGCGATCTGCGGTTTGCAGCGCGCAGTGCGAGCTTTACTACGGTATTTCTCCGGCGCGGATTGATTGCCGAACATGGCGCCAGCTGGATTCTCCCGCGCCTGGTCGGTGTCAGCCGCGCTCTGGATCTGTTGTGGATGAGCGATCGGGTTGATGCGACGCAAGCGCTGGAACTCGGCTTGGTGGATCGGGTGTGTGACGACGGTGAGTTACTGCCGGAGGCCCGAGCGTATGCAGTCAGGTTGGCTGAACGCGTCCCACCCGCTGCGGTGGCGGAAACCAAGCGTCTGGTGTATCGGCACCTTGGCTGTGGTTACGAGCAGGCGCTTCGAGAAGCCGACGTGTCGCAGAATCGCTTCGTTGCCGCGCCAGACGCGCTGGAAGGCGCGCGTGCCTTCTTAGACAAGCGGGCACCCGAGTTCATGCGCCTGGGTAGATCCGACTGACCGTCCATCGGGTCACGCGCTACGTGACGGGAGCGGCGGTTGAGCGCATGGCCCGTATCCGTGCGGCAAACGCCAGCAGCACCGCAAGGTTGATAGCGCCCATCAACGCGGCGTAGGTGTAGGCGGGCATATAGTCACCGGATCGATCGTACAACGCGCCGCCGACGAATCCCCCCATACCCATACCGAGCCAACCGAAAAACGACGTGATGCCGATTGCGCGACCGCCGAACCCGGGTGAAACCATCATGCGCGTGCAGACCAGAATGCACGACATTACGCCCGAGTAGGTGAAGCCGAATGCGATCGCAATGCCATACAGCGCGGCCGGATGCGACAGCAGCGCAAACCAGATCACCGTGAGCGTTTGCCCCAGAGACATGATGATGTAAGCGGGGAGCGCGCCGATCGCGTCGGCGGTGCGTCCACCGGCAATGCGGCCGGCTACGCCCGCGAGCATGAGCACCAGCAGGTAGCTCGCGGCGCTCGATGTATCGAGCCCCCGCTCCACGAGCAGCGGAACCAGGTGCACGATGGGTACCGCCATGCAGTTGCAGCAGAAGATCACTGCAATGCTGATCCAAACGACGACTTCCCGTTCCGCCAGTACGAAGTTCAACGCCGCCGGAGCCTGTGTCGACCCCGCGAGGCGAGCCGCCCGCGCCGGCGGTTCGCGTATCAGCCAGGCGATCGGAAACGCAATAGCGAGGTAGCCGAACGCCAACCACGCGTATGCGGTCTGCCAGTCGTAGTGGCCGATGATCCAGCCGGCGCAGTACGGCACCACGCCTTGCCCGAAAGCACCGCCGGCGGCGGTGATTCCCAGTGCGAGGCCGGGACGTCTGCTGAACCAGAAGCCGACGTTGGCGAACAACGGCGATGACACGAGGCCATTGCCCAACGCGCCGAACAGGAAATGGTACAGATAGAACTGCCACAACGCCGTTTGCGAGGCCAGGCCGAACAGGCATCCGGCCATCGCAATGCTCGCGACGATCCCGAACCAGCGCGTACCGAAGCGATCCGCCACCGCACCCCAGAGCATTCCAAACAGCGCGGACGAGAATGCGACGGCCGTGTACCCGAGGGCGCCTTCGCTGCGGCTCCAGCCGAAGTGCTCGCTGAGCGGCACGAGGAACACCGACACCGATCCGGCGATGCCGAACGCGAGCCCAGAGAGAACGAACACGACCGCGACCATGACCCATCCGTACGCCGGGTCGGTGGTTGCGGGCGTGTGCATACCAGCGGATTGCTTCATCGGTGGTCGATAGCAGGTCCGGGGGAGCGCTGCGGACGCGAGGTCCTGCGCAGCTATTGAGTCGTCATTCCGGCATCCACGGTGAACTCGGCGCCGGTGACGTAGTTTGATTCGTCCGACGCGAGGTAGAGGATACAGTTTGCGATGTCTTCCGGTTTGCCGACCCGGCCCATGGGCACACGTTCGGGCCCGACGGCAACGCTGGACGGGTCGGACGCGCCGGTCGCCTGTGCCTGCATGTTCGTCCAGATCACGCCCGGGTGCACGGAGTTGCACCGTATGTTGTCTGCTGCGTGCTCGACGGCGATGGATTTGGACATGATGCGGACCCCGCCCTTGGCGGCCCCGTACGCGACGCAGGTCGCCATACCCACCAGTCCGGCCACGGACGACAGATTTATGATCGAGCCACCGCCGGATGTGCGCATCGGCTCGATGGCAGCGCGGCAGCCGAGGAACACACTTGTCAGATTGACATCAATCTGGCGATTCCAATCGCCCAGTGTCAGTTTGGTGAGCGGCTTCAAAACCGCGATACCGGCGTTGTTGACCAGAACATCGACACGTCCGAAACGTTCCAGCGTCTGGTTCATCACGCTCTGCCAGTGTGCCTCATCCGTGACGTCCTGTTGCATCGCCTCCGCGGTCCCGCCGGCGTCCCGGATGGCCTGGGCACAGCGTTCTGCGCCGTCTGCGTCGATGTCGGTAACGACGAGGCTCGCGCCTTCCTCCGCCAGCCTCTTTGCGGTGGCGCTCCCAAGACCCGGATCGGAAGCCGCGCCGGTTACGATTGCTACTTTGTTGTCCACTCTTGCCATGTTGAATCCCCTTGGGTGATGTATTGGTTTCGTTATGTCCGGTTGGTCAGCTCAGCGCCGACCGCCAGCTGACCGAGAGAATGATTGCGGCGGCCAAGGCACACAGCCTCTGACCGCTCTTGCCGAGGCGGCGTGCGTCCCAGCTGGCGGCGAGTCCCCCGGCTAACGCACCGCACAGCAGGCCGAGCAGGTGGGCCATGATGTCTACGTTCTCCGTGCCGACGCCCGTGAACGAAAACAGTGCCACCGCCGCGAAGATAGGAGCGAACCCGCGATGGAACAGAGTGCCTGGAAAGTAGCGGCGTCGCCATACGAATGCCGCCACGACTCCAAGCGCTGCGAACGTCGCGGTGGATGCCCCGATGGAGCTGAACGTGGGCGCCTGAATCAGAGCGTTCAGGCGATTGGCGAGCGCGGCGGCACAAAGCACGAGTAACCAGCCGTATCCGGACCCGAGGTAACGGCCCACGAACAGCCCGAAGAGCGTGCCGAACAGGGAGTTTGACGCGAGGTGACCGATGTCGGCGTGCAACGTCAATGCGGTGACGGTGCGCCACCATTCGCCCTGATTGATTCGGTGAGCCTGCATTCGTCCCGCATCCAGCCAGTCGATCGACGAACCGGCGAATTGCAGGACGGGAATCGCCCAGATGACCGCGATGAATCCGGCGACGCCCCACCAGCCGGAATCGAACTGATGCGGAGCGCGCGGCGCCGCGGGTCGCTCCGCGTTCTCGCGCCGGAATGCTTCGATCTCGCGTTGCGCGCGGCCGACGTCCGCGGGATGCGTGTACAGGCCCCACCCACGCTCGTGCCGGTCGACGTAGTTGTCGATGCCGCGCGCGGTAAGCACGAGGCTGTAGTCGAGCAGTGTATAGCGCAGGCGCGCCCACCAGACCGGTTGCCAGACGGTGCGCGACTCCTGCTCATCGCTCATCGTAGCTGATGACCACGCGGTCCCCGCGTGGACGCGCCTGGCAGGCAAGAATGAATCCCTGTTCCAGTTCCCACTCCTCGAGAGAAAAGTTCTCGAGCATGTCTACCTCGCCTTCGATCAGCCGCGCACGGCAGGTAGAGCACACGCCGGCGCAGCATGAGTACGGTAGTTCGATTCCGGCAGCAAGGCCGGCGTCGAGGATTGTCGAGCCGTCGTCGTCGAGATCGAAGTGAACCTCCCGTCCGTCCATGATGGCGGTGATTGTCCCGGTGTGGGTTGTCGTGTCTTGAGTCCGATGCGTGGAGGGCGTGGAGCGCGCGTCGCTCGCGTCGTCGATCGCGCCTTCGGCCGAATCCTCGACGGAATAGTATTCCGTGTGAATGTTCGAGGGTGCGGCGCCGAGTGATACAAGGCTCGACTTGAGGGTTCGATTGAAATCGCCGGGTCCGCACAGATAGAAACCGGCGACGTCGGATGTGACAAATGCAAAGGTCGAAAGCGTCGCCAGTTTTTCGGCATCGATGCGTCCCCGGCGCAGCGCGATCTCTTCGGTTCCCCGGGACATCACGAGGTGGAGACTGAAACGATCCATGTGCTGGTCTTTCAGTGCCAGGAGTTCGTCTTTCAACATCATCCGGCCGGTTTGTCTGTTGCCGAATACCAGCGTGAAACGACTGCTCGGGCTCTCGAGCACGGCTCTGGCAATAGATAGGATCGGCGTGATACCAACGCCGGCGGCGAGCGCGACGTAGTGGGCGTCGGCGCTCTCTGCTATAGGGAGTTCCAGGGTAGCGGGGTACGTGAAACTGCCGTTGGGCGGCATTGCCTCGATCGTATCGCCGGGCGTCAGCGCCTTCAGCACACCGCTCATTGCGCCGCGAGGCTGCAGGCGGATACAGAAGGTCAATGTCGCGGCCAGCGGCGGCCCGGTGATGACCGAGTAGGTACGGCGGATGTCACCGGCGCGCAGCACGACGTGCTGTCCCGGCGCGCAGCGGAATGCCTCGTGCAGCGAATCGGGAACCTCGAACGTCAACCGCAGCGCGTCGTCGGCTTCGGCGCGCGAATCCTGCAACGTAAGGCGGTGGAACGTCAGCATTTTTGCGAGTGCTCGTGGCGCATGGCTAACGCGCGAGCAAGTGCCCGCCACCGGCAGCCGGAGGCACGCAGCCGCGTCACCAGCGGCTGCCGGGATAGGTTCTTTGCAACACCTGCATCTCACCGATCAAATGCGTGAACTCCTCGCTGTGGTGTCCGCGTTTCCCGTGCCAGCGAAACGCGGTGTCTTCCGGCTTCGCGAGGGTAGCCCGCTCGAGCAGGGCATTCACCCGCTCGCGCCACTCGGATGCGAGTAAGGTGGGGTCGGGAGCGATGCCTGACGCTGCGCCCGCCAGATCGACCGGGTCCGGCTCGAACATCTCATGCGTGAATTTCCAGAGTTCGTTCAGGGCCGACTGCATACGCCGGTGACTTTCCTCGGTGCCGTCACCGAGGCGCACAAACCAATCGTCCAGGTAGGTGCAGTGGTAGGCGATCTCTTTCATGGCTTTCGTACCAACTCCCGCGAGCGACTCGTCCTCGCTTGCAGCCAGCGCGGCGTATGTCGGCCGAAACCAGTGTGCCAGCAGGGTGTGGCGGACGACGATGTGGGCGAAGTCCGCGTTCGGCCGTTCGGCGAGTGTCAGATTGAAGAATTCGTGCGGTTCGCGCTGGAACGCGAACGCGTCTTCGTTGCGGCCGTCCGGGTCCAGGGTCTGTGCGTGCTGATACAGCAGTCGTGCCTGTCCCAGCAGGTCCAGACCAAGGTTTGCAAACGCGATGTCCTCTTCCAACGCCGGCGCATGACCAACTTCCTCACCGAGGCGCTGCGCGCTGATCAGAGCGGTGTCGGCTATCCGAAGAATTGCGGATAAATAGCTTTTATTATCAATAGTTTGTGAGATTTTTTTCGACATGATCTAGTGCTGGATGCGGCTCAGAGATTCTTCACCTCGTCGGGGATGCTGTAGAAGGTCGGGTGCCGGTAGACCTTGTCCCGGGACGGGGAGAAGAGCATATCCGCATCCGCTGGGTCGCTTGCGGTGATGGCGTCGCTGCGAACGACCCAGATGCTCGCGGCTTCGTTGCGGCGCGCGTATACGTCGCGCGCGTGGTGCAGCGCGAGTTCCGCGTCGGACGCGTGGACGCTGCCGACATGTTTGTGTTCGAGCCCTGTCTGCGAGCGCACGAACACTTCGAAGAGCGGCCAGGTGCTGGGCTGATGCTCGCTCATGCGGCGTTCCCTGCGGTCTGGAGGTCTCGGCGAGCGTGCTTGCGTGCGTACGCGACCGCGGCTTCGCGAACCCATGCGCCGCGGGCGTGCGCGGTTTGCTTGGCCTCGATGCGCTCTGTATTGCACGGTCCGTGTCCCGCGAGCACCTGGTGAAACTCAGTCCAGTCGATCTCGCCGATGTCGTATCGCGACTCGGTCTCGTTCCAGCAGAGGTCCGGATCGGGAATGCGCAACTCCAGGTATTCGGCCTGCGGTACCGTGGCGTCCACGAATTTCTGGCGAAGGTCGTCGTTGGTGAAGCGCTTGATTTTCCACTGCATGGACTGCGCGGTGTGTTTCGAATCCTTATCGCTCGGACCGAACATCATCAGCGCCGGCCACCACCAGCGGTCGAGGGCGCTCTGCGCCATCCGCCGTTGCGCGTCGGTGCCGGTTGCGAGTGCCAGCATGATTTCGAAACCCTGGCGCTGATGAAAGCTTTCTTCGCGGCAGATACGTACCATCGCGCGCGCATAAGGTCCGTAGGAACACCGGCACAGCGGTACCTGATTCATGATGGCGGCGCCGTCCACAAGCCAGCCGATAGCCCCGACGTCTGCCCAGGTAGGTGTGGGGTAGTTGAAGATGCTGGAGTAACGCGCGGCACCGGACAGTAGCTGGTCTGTCATCTGCTCGCGACTGATACCCAGCGTTTCTGCAGCGCTGTACAGATACGCGCCGTGTCCGGCCTCGTCCTGTACCTTGGCCATCAGTATTGCTTTTCGTTTCAACGTAGGGGCCCGTGTAATCCAGTTGCCCTCGGGGTACATGCCGATGATCTCTGAATGGGCGTGCTGAGATATCTGCCGGATCAGCGTGTTTCGGTACGCGTCCGGCATCCAGTGTTTGGGCTCGATTTTCGTTTCCTGATCGACCAGTTCCTGGAATCGCGCTTCGAGCGCTTCGTGATTGGCATCCGGGGTGCGCCCGTCGGCCGCGTCCGGTGCATCAAGTCCCTGGGTATACATCGATGGTTACCTCGTCAACGGGACCATTTTAGGCGCTATGCACGCCGATTGCAGAGTTACGTGCGTCCGGTTTCAGGGCATAGTGATTCAGGCGGTAACGGTGCGCCACGTAACGTAGCCGAGGTAGGCGAGCACGAGCAGCGACCCTACCGGCTTGCCGATCCGCGCATTGCGAACCAGGAAAATGGGGACCAGAATCACCGCGAACAACCAGGTTGCAACGAGGTCGACGACGCCGCCGGCCGGAATCTCCAGTGGCCGCACCACTGCACTCAGGGGCAGTACGAACAGGCAGTTGAACAGGTTGGAGCCCACCAGATTGCCGACGGCCAGGTCCGTTTCCTGACGCCGGGCGGCGATCATTGAGGTGACGAGTTCGGGGAGGCTCGTGCCAACGGCCACGACCACCATGCCGACCACGGCCGGTGACAGCCCGAGCCGGCCGGCGAGTGCCGCTCCGTGGGTGATCGTCAGCTGGCCGCCCAGAAATAGCAAGCTCATGCCGCCTATCACGAGCAGCCACTCACGCGGCTTGACGTCGCCTTCCGGCACCGACGACGAGTGCGCGATGTCTGCGAATATCGCATCGGAGTCGCGTTGTCGGATGATGTCGAGCACCGTCATGTAGATGAATATGCAGAAGAGCAGCAGCAGATTGATGCCGTCGGCGCGATCCAGTACCGGTGGCTGTCCCCGGAGCGGAATGTCCAGGCACATTACGGCGAGAACGGTGGTTGCCAGTAGCAGCAGCGGCAGCTCGCGTCGAACGATCTCGCCCCGGATCATGATCGGCGCGAACAACGCAGTGGCACCGAGCACGAGTCCCAGGTTCGCCAGATTGCTGCCCACCACGTTGCCGAACGCAAGCTCCGTTTCCCCTCGCCAAGCGCCGATCAGGTTAACGACCAACTCTGGCGCGCTCGTGGCGAACGCCACCACGGTCAGACCGACGATCATGGGTGACACGCCGAAGCCGCGTGCGATGGCGGATGCGCCCCGGACCATCGCGGCGCCGCCCGCGAGCAGTGAGGCAATACCGCAGAGCAACAGCAACGCGCTCAGCATCGTTGGATGCCAGATGCGGCGGGGACTGGTGGAAGACCTGCGATCGTTACGTCAACCGGTGATCCGGCGATGTTCGGGACGCGGCGGCGTCAGGGCGACCGGTTCCCCGACCCACGCACCGATGTTTTCGCCAGAGCGACCGTCCTCGATCAGGTCCATCATCAGGTGTGCGATCTGCTCGGGTTGCATCACCGAGGCGGCGAGGTCTCCGGGGAGTTGCCCGTCCGCGAACAAGCCTCGCAGCATTGGGGTGTCGGTTGCGCCCATACATAACGCGTTGACGCGAATGTTGTCTTTGCTCAGATACTTAGCCCAGGCATCGGTGAAACCGTTCAACGCCCACTTGGAGGCGTTGTACAGATCCGTGTCAGGCGGGTTCGTCCCAGCGCTGCGTGCGGGCAGCACGTAGTAGGTGGAAACATTGACGATATGTCCTTCGCGCTGAGCCTGCATGATTGGAATGCAGGCGCGCGACAACATGAGTGCGCCCTTCAGATTGGTGTCCATCGTGTACGACCAATCCTCGAGTGCCTGCTCCCAGGGTGAGTCGACCGGGGTGCGCCGCCAGACGCCGGCGTTGTTCACCAGCACATGCACGCCGCCCGCATCGGCTGCGCTCTGGACTACGGCCTCGACGTCGCTTCGTTTAGAGACATCGGCGACCATCCCGGTTACTGGAACGTCCACGCGTTGACCGATTGCCTGAGCGGTTTCGCGGACCGCCTCGTCGACATCGAACAGAAATACTCGGGCACCCGCGCCGGCCAGGGCTTCGGCAAATGCGGCGCCGAGGCCGCGGGCAGCGCCGCTGACGATCGCGTTGCGGTTCTCAAGCAGTGCCATACAGATCCTCCTTGAGAACGTAGATGGGTTCGAGGCGAGGTTCGAGCATGCAAGGACGCCCGATGCAGAAGTTCATATTTTCACCGGTGCGCCCGCTCGGGCCTTCCTCGAGCAGATCGATCAGTGCCTGGGCAGCGTCTTCCCGGGACATCCAGGAAGCAACCTCCTCGTCGCTCGGCTCAAAGTTGTGGAACGAGCGCAGCATGTGCGAATCGGTTGCCCCCATACAGAGCGCGTTGACGCGTATACCGTGGGGTCGCAATGCCTTCGCCCACGCAAACGTCAAACCATTCAGCGCCCATTTGCTGGCATCGTAGAGGTCCATCGCATCGCCGCCGCCAGTGGGTCTCGGCGGGCCCTGGAAGCCGCCTTCGGGTTTGTTCCACGGGCAGGTGGGCAGGTTGGGGCACAGGTCGTTGGGGGTGCCGCAGGTCACCATGTGGTCTGTGGCGACGTTCACGATGTCGCCGCCGCCTTGCTGGATCATCTGCGGAATGACCGCCCGGCCGAACAGAAACTCGCCCAGCAGATTCGTCCCGACGACGTGCTCATAGTCGTCCAGCGTTTTGTCGAGGTCGTCGTCGGCAACGCTCGGGCGCCAGATTCCGGCATTGCTGACGAGAATATCGATGCGGCCCCAGGCCGCGAGGGTGCCGTCCACAACCGCGCGGACGTCGTCGGGCTTGGACACGTCGGCGTGCCAGGCCAGTGCATTTACGCCGCGTTTGCGCAACGCATCGGGCATCTCCTTGACCTCATCGCGGACATCACAGACTGCAACGTGCACTCCGTGGTCTGCGAGCGCGTGCGCGTAGGCATTGCCGAGGCCGACGGCGGCACCGGTGACGATTGCGGTTTTATCTTTGAGTTCGATGACGGCGCCCCCTGACTCGGTCAGCACTGATTGTGCGACGCTGGGACGCATTCATCAAATCGGTCGGGTCCTCGGTCCAAATCCACGCTCGAACCGGTACCTGAGCGCGTACCTGAAACTGTGGGTCAGTTGGTTTCCGGTTGCGGCACGAATACCGGCACGAACTCGCGGCTGGCAATCCGCCAACCCTCTGCAGTCAGGCGGAACTGGTCGCGATACTCACCCACGGCAGCGAAAGCAGAAACCGGGGCGGGTTCATCCGCGTCCGCGGCGGCGCTGTAGACGGTGATGTAGCTGGTGCCTGATGCGGTGTCAGACCCGGTTCGCTCGATGTGTACGGTACTCATCATGTGCCGGGTGCGACTCGCCGTCTCGTCGAAGCGCGCGCGTATGGCGTCACGACCCCGCCAGGTGGTGCCGAGCACGGAAAGCTCGGCGTCCGCGGTGAACAGGGCGGCTACGCGCGCTGCGTCCAACCGATCGCGATAGTATGCATAGTCCGTCACCAGCTTCTCGCAGG
Source organism: Candidatus Azotimanducaceae bacterium (assembly GCA_965216695.1). Classification (GTDB taxonomy): domain Bacteria; phylum Pseudomonadota; class Gammaproteobacteria; order Pseudomonadales; family Azotimanducaceae. The sequence continues at coordinate 4,807,703 of OZ244212.1, forward strand.
GTCGGCAGCCATCGCGGTCATGGTGGGGCTCGTGCATCGCACAGGCCTGAGTCGCTGCAGCGAAAATGACCGCCAGTGTCCAGCGCCGCGCCGCGCGGCTCGCGCGGTGCTCGACGGAATCTCGGGGCCGTGGAATGATCGGTTGTGACATGTCCGCTCGATGTTCGTCTGGGCGACTATTCTACCCACTGCCCCCGTGGGTACGGGTAACCTGCGTCGGCGGCGGTGTACAATCGAGATCCCGGGTTGTGGAGAGAAAAACATGCGCACAGGTGCCGTACCGAACCTCGACGAATTGGCGGACCGCCTGGCGATCTATGATGTGTTGGTGCAACACAGCCGCGGCGTCGACCGAGCTGACTCGGACATTCTGAAGTCCGCGTACTGGCCTGAGGCAATGGTCAATTACGGTGGCTTCAACGGGGTTGCTCACGAATTCTGCGAGATGCTGCCGGGATCGATCAAACGCTATCGCGCGACGCAGCACAGCATTACCAATGTCCGGTTCGAAATCGACGGCGCGTCGGCGCGCACGGAAACCTATGTGACTGCGTATCACTATCTGGCCGACGCCGCGGAGGGAGACTCGGAGATGACGTATCTGGGGCGGTACCTGGATACGTTGGAGCGTCGGGACGGGTGCTGGAAAATCATCCATCGCAAAATTGTGATGGACTGGAACCAGAATGCAGATGCCTCTGCGGTCTGGACCGGGCCGCCGTTTGACGGAATTGCGCTGGGCGATCGCAACCCCGATGACCCGGCGGTGGAGTTCTTTTCGGGTTAGTACGCACGCCTCGGTGCGGTTGACCCCTTAAACTGTTCGTTGGCGGGCGCCTTCAGTTGCCCCCGCCCATCATCATCCACTGGTCTGAGTCGCCGCGAAGGTTCGAATTTTCGCGTAATCTGCCTTGCCGTTAGGTGCGCGCTCGAGATCTCCTTTGACAATCACGCGTTTGGGCACCTTGTAGCCTGCGAGGTGCTCGCGACAGAATGCCAGCAGCGCGGTTTCGTCGAACCCGGTGCCGTCCGCCAGTTGCACCACGGCTGTAACAGCTGCGCCCCACTTAGGATCGTCGAGGCCAACAACGAGTGCGTCGCTGACGTCGTCGTGGAGCTTCAGAACTTCCTCGACCTCCTCGGGAAACACCTTCTCGCCGGCGGTATTGATGCAGTTACTGCCGCGACCGAGCAACGTAAGCGTGCGGTCGGCCTCGACGCGAACCCAATCTCCCGGAATGGAGTAGCGCACGCCGTCGATGATCGGAAACGTGCGTGCGGTTTTCTCCGGATCCTTGTAGTAGCCGACCGGAATGTGTCCAGACACTCCTACCATACCGCTGCCGCCCGGACCCACTTCGTTCAGCGTTTCGTCGAACACCCGGCAGTGTTCGCCCAACACGAACGACGCGACTTCGACGGTGTTGTCCCGCGTCATCAGCGAACTGCCCAGGCCGATGGCTTCCGACGACGAGAATCCGTCGGACAGGGCGAGTTCCGGGTTGTGCTGCAGCAGCCGGCTCTTGATTTCCCTGGTCCACATGACGCCGGAGGAGTTGATCAGACGAAGTGACTCGATGTCATAGGTGCCGGGATTCTGCTCCAGCGTTTCCACCATCGGGCGCGCAAACGCGTCGCCTACGATGGTCGTCGCGGTGACTTTGTGGGCGTCGATTGCGCGTAGCGCCTCGCTTGGTTCGAAACTGCGTGCCGTGAGCGTTACACAGGTGCCGCCATGGGTCATTGCATTGACTGCAGACAGTAGACCGGTTCCGTGCATGATGGGTGGCAGTGGAAGATTCACGGGGTGCGGTTGCGAAATCACGCGGTCGAGGTGCTCTTCGAGATCTCGGCACGCCGGAATGCCAAGCCGCCAATTGCCGCCGGCGCCCAGCACGCACCACAGATCTTCGTGGCGCCACATAACGCCTTTGGGCATACCCGTCGTGCCGCCGGTATACAGAAACAGCATATCGTCAGGATTGCGCTCGATGGAGAGCGGTGCCCCGTCTCCGTCCGCGACGAGTTGGTCGTAGTCGTACAGTGCCGTATCCGCCGCGGCGTCGACAGCACTATCGAGTCCGGTGCCATTTACGATCACCCACTGTCGGACGTGCGGCAGGTGTTCGCGAATGGCAGTCACCTGATCCAGAAATTCAGCATCGAACACGCAGATTGCGGCGTCCGAGTTGTCGAGCAGGTACGTGAGTTCGCGTGCGACGTACCGATAGTTCACGTTTACGTGCGTGAGACGCGCCTTGAACGCTGCGGCGATACCCTCGGAGTACTCAGGACAGTTGCGAAGGTAGAACGCGACCTTATCTCCGGGACGCGCACCGTTGCGTAGCCAACTGGCTGCGAGGTTGTTCGTGCGCGCATCGAACTCGCCCCAAAGAATACGCCGCTCACCCTGAATGAGCGCCGGGCGGTCTTCCGGCACGCGCCGCGCTACCGCGTCGATGATGTCACCGTAGTTCCACATCGAACGAGTCTCCTCAAATATGTGGCTGTGTTTGCGCGCTGGCGGAAGGCGCCGTGCTCGCGTGCTCGTGGAGCGGCAGCGTCGCACGAAAGCACGTGTGTCCGGGGGTGGTGAGCACCTCGAAACGCCCGCCGAGCAGCTCAATGAGTCGGCTGGCAAGGAACAGGTTCAGCCCGAGAACGCCCGGTTGCTGCAACAGCGCCGCGCTTGCCAGCGCAATGAATTCCCGATCAACATCCAGTTCCAGCACGGCAACGTCGTCTTCTGGGCGCACGCGGGCATGGAGCGTCACCTCGGGTTCTATATGCAGCGTGGCACCCGTAAAAATATGGTCGATGGCTTGTGTGAGCGGCGCCTGCTCGCCGCGTGTCCAGACATCCTGTTCGGTGTCCACGTTGATCATGTGGGCGTCGGCGAGCGCCCGACTGCGCCGCAGCACGACATCCCGCGTTACCAGCGACAGGTTGATTGGCGGGCCGCCGGGGCCCGTTTGGGGCATATCGGTCGCGGTTCTTGCGGTCTCGAAGATGTTCAGCATTTTGCTCACGTGCTGTCGCATCGTCTCGAACCTGAACTCGTGAGTTGCCTCATCGACGGTATCGGCGGCGGACGCTGTGCCCGACATTTGGTCCAGATCTGTTTCCAGCGCAAAGAGATGTTGGCGCAGGTCCGTTTCGAGATAGGCAGGAATCATCCGCAGCCAGCTGATGTGCTCCTGCTGCCGCTGATCGCTGTCCTTCGCGAGCAGTTCCAACAGCGTACTTTGCGCAAACAGTCTGCGTTCCCGCGTCTCCCGGACATAGGCTTGATAGACAGCCAGGATGCCGGATAAGAGCGCCGTCGTCGCTGCAGTCGTGGCGAGTGCCGCGGGCGTGTTTACGTACAACAGAGCGCCTACGAAGGCCGAGACCGCGACTGCCGTAATGATCACCACGGCGAGCGCGCCCGGAACGAGGACGATCGTTGAGAACAGCAGCAGAGGTACGAACGTACCGGTGATGGGGTAGACGGACGCTGCGCCATGGATGCCCACCGTGGTGGCGCAACCCAGTAACGCAGTGACGGCAACTCCCCACATCAGTGCGTCGACCGAACGTGGCATGACGAACGTGCAGACGAAACCAACCGCCAGCAGCGGGACGATCCCGCCGAGCATAAAGGTCACCACCGCACTCAACTCGCCGATCAGGATGTAGTAGGCCGCCGATGTAGCAAGGAGAACGCTGATGGCACCCAACAGCGCCCGCCGTGTGTGGTCAAGGCGGTAACGGTGACGTTCGCGTTGAAACAGCCGCTCGAACTCCGTGTCTCGAAAACGGAGCGTTACGGGTTGGGAAGGGGGTTGGGCGAAACGATGGATCATGGGTTGAGGATTGCGCGCGGATGCGTGCGTGGCTCAATCGTCCGGCCATGCGACGGTCGCGGTACCGAACACTCGGGTTTCTCCGTCGGCGTTGCTGATCGACAGGTCGATTTCCACAGCTCGACCCGGTTCGTCTATGTCGGTGACCACGCCGGCCAATCGGCACGGTGCATCGGCCAGCATCGGCGCTCGGAACACGGTGTCGATACGTTGTATCCGGCAGTCCGGGGCCCAGGCGTGAATCATGCTCGTCAAAAAACCCATACCCATGATGCCGGGCACCAGCGCTCCTGGCAGGCCTTCTTCGCGGGCCTGTTCATGATCGTGGAAGCGTCCGCCGCCCGACCATCCGACCGCGGCAGCGAATTCGCGCACGCGCTCAAGCGAGGTGTCGGGTTCGAACGGCGCGATGTCTTGCCCGAACGTAACCTCTTGAAACCGTTTAACGGTCACGGCGCGCGCTCGCGAACGACCATTCGGGAGTCGCTGATTGCCAAATGCGATCCGCTGGAATCGTACAGATTCATACGCGACACGATGAAGATCATGCGGCCCGACCTGCCCGACTTGTCGTAGATGTCGTGCAGGTGTGTGCGCCCAGTGAGGTCAGAGCCCGGGCGAACGGGCGCCAGGCTCGTCACTGCTTTGCCGCCGTCCATCGGAATACCGCCGAGCGACGGGAAGTCAATCGGAAGGTGGCGCCCGCCGGCCAGACTCGCGAGCAGCGCGAGCGGGGCCTGGAAGTTCGGGTGACCAGAATCGGTAAACTCGGCCCGGCGCTCGCCACTGGCGTGTGCGATTGCGAGGCACTGGTCGACGCTCACCCGTAGTTGGGTGGAGTCGAATTCCAGATTCAGAAACTGCTGGCGCAGTTCATCGATGTCGACCATGTCGCTCAGTCGTCTTCTCCGCGCGGCGCGTCGGTCAACCGAACACGTCTGCGAACACGTCCTGGTTGAAACCCACGAGAACGCGCTTGCCCCTGCGAATCGTAGGTGCCCGGAGGTTTCCGGTCGGGCCAAGCATCGTGTCCACCAGGTCCTTAGTCACGCGTGCAGGTATCTTTTGGTTGGATACTTTTTTACCTTTCATAACAGTAAGTTGTGATGCTTCTTTTAGTATTTTTCTGGCATCTTCGGCGCCGAGCTTGCGGCTCGCCGAAACCTGTTCTGCGATGTCGATCTTGTTTGCCGCCAAGAACTTGGCCGCTCGATTACAGCTGGTTCAGCCGTTGCGGTGGTAGTACCAGTCTATGGTCTTAGCCATGTCGGAGTTCCTCGTCTCGTTACTTTTCAGGAATCAACAAACGTCGCGTTCTCGGGCGCGCGGGTCGGGCGATTGGTGCTGGCTATCGTATCCATGTTCGCGCGCTGCGTCAGGTCATTGCGCCGCTGTCGTGGTGCAGAGCGTCATACAGATGGGAGGTGTCGTTGAAGCGGCGTACGAGTACCCGTGGCCCATCGACCACGACATGACTGATCGATGCGTTGTCGCACCCGTTGAAGGCAAACGCACGGGCCCCGGTCGCAGTCGCCAGGATGTTGCCGATCACGCCGCCGTGCAACACCGCTACGACCAGGGCGTCGGGGTGGTTTTCCGCGATGCGATACAGGCCCCGCTGGACGCGTTCGGTGAACTCGGACTGGGGCTCGGCGCCTGGAATGACATCCCATCGCTGCTCGTCGTGCATCCGAAGAAACAGTGGATCGTTGTCGGCGGCTTTCATTCGCAATAGGCCACCTTCCCATTCGCCCAACCGAACCTCGCGCAGATCGGGCTCAACGATTGCACTGCACCGTAGCGCCGCGCACAGCGGCGCGGCGGTTTCCTGCGTGCGGCGCAGGTTGGTGACGTATACCGCGTCGATGGGTTGCGTCATCAGCCGCGCTGCAACGTGCTCGGCCTGCTCGCGGCCGTTCGGATGCAGTTCGGGATCTCCATGACCGTCTACCAGCGGGAAAGGCTCGGCGGCGGTCGCGGCCCGCGACTCACCGTGCCGCACCAGCAGAATGTCGGTTGCTCCTGGTGGTCGGGTGAACCGGACCTGTCGGTACTCGCGCTTCGGCATCGTGCCTCAGCCGCCGAGTGCGGCGGATTGACGTTGAAAGTCCGCCAGGTCGAAGTAGTCGCGCCACTCGGTGATCTCGCCGTTCGCGACGCGGAACACACCCATCAGCGGAATCGCAAGCGTGCCGCCGTTGCCGAACTCGAACCGATCGACCCGCTCCGTCAGCACCATCTCGCCGTCCGCGGCAATATTCACCATGTCCCACTGAATGGCGGTTACCCCCTCCATGCCTGTCAGGAAAGCGCGCGCTGCTTCACGGCCGTGAATGGGTTCCATCGGAACGTTGTGGTAGTCGACGTCTTCGCTAAGCATGTCGCACGCAGCGTCGATCTCCATGCGATTGAATGCCGCAACGAATGCCTCGACGATCTCCTGTGGACTCATGGGCGGTAGCGCTCCTTTCGCGTTGTTTTTTGTGTTGATACTGGGTTGAGGCGGTCTGAAACCCCATCTTAACATCGCGCCATAGCCGTACGGCGACTTCGACAGTTGCGCCCGGTTACGTGCGTGCGCGTATGTTGTACTCTCGACGCCTCATTTTGGCGATCGTTTGGAGAAGCGCGATGATCGACGTGCACTATTGGCCTACGCCGAACGGCTGGAAAGTGACCATTCTGCTGGAGGAGTGCGGCATGGATTACAACGTCGTTCCGGTCGACATTGGTGGCGGGGACCAGTTTACGACAGACTTTCTGCGCATTGCCCCGAACAATCGGATGCCCGCGATTGTTGATCACGCGCCGGCGGACGGGGGCGAGCCGATTGCCATATTCGAATCGGGCGCAATCCTCGAATATCTCGCAGACAAGGCGCAGAAATTTCTACCGACTGATCCCCGCGGGCGTGCGGCAGTGCAGCAGTGGGTTCACTGGCAGATGGCGAACCTGGGGCCCATGATGGGTAACGCCAACCACTTCAAGAACTACGCCAAGAACATCACGGACGATCCCGGTCAGCTGGAGTATGGAACGCGGCGGTTTGTCGGCGAAGTGGACAGGCTTTGCGGCGTGATGGATGCGCAACTGTCGGCCAACGAGTATCTCGCCGGCGCGGCGTACACCATAGCGGACATGATTACCTGGCCGTGGGCCATGTTGCTTGGACGACTCATCGATGAGCAGGTTTGGACGGAGTTTCCGCATCTGAAACGTTGGGTCGACCAGGTGGGTGAACGGCCGGCGGTTCAGAAGGGGCGGGCCGTTGGTAAAGAGCTCGGTAAACGCGAGCTTACGGACGCCGAGGAGAAGGCGCGTCGAGAGCTGCTGTTCAATCAGACGAACGCGAAAGTGCGTGCTGCGCGCGAAGCTGCTGCGCACGGAACCCAGTGAAACACCCGGCCGCGGAGCGCCTCAACTGGCTGCTTGCATGGATGCGGCGGTAACGGGCGGGCTCATGCGAGCGAGGATTGCCCCGTAGACGCGCTCCCGCGACGCGCCGTCGCTATAGGCGTGGAATCGTGCCCGAAGCGTTTTGCGCCGGTTGACATCTATGCGCGGCGAACTTTGCAGCACGGTCTGAAGCTCTGGCGCTGTTTTAGCGACCGGACCACAGGCGCAATCGTCGAATGACAAACGCAGATCGCGACTGGTGGCCAGAAAGCGGTCGTAGTCCGGGATGAAATGGATGACCGGCCTGTCCGTGAGCAGGTAATCGAAGGCGGCGCTCGAGAAGTCGGTGATCAACCCGTCGACGTGACTGAACAGCGGGTACAGGTCGACATGGGCCGCAACGCGCACGATGTGCTCGGACACGGCAGTATTCGCCCCCGCGTCGTCACGTTGGGCGAAGTGCTGATGTGCTATCACGGTGACATGTTCCTGCTCCAGTACCGAGTCGAGTTGCCGCCATGCGGCTGGAAACGGCGACGGATATGTCTCCCGGAGCGTCGGCATGTGAAGATACACACGTCGCCCGTCACGCTGCAGATCGCGGATCGTTTCGAGCAACGGTGCAAGGTCAGGTGGAAACGGGCCTGGGTCGCAGATCTCGTCATTGCGGGGTAAACCGGTGATAACGATATGTCGCTCAGCGACGGCGTATGCGGTGGCTGCTTCCCGCGCCTGCTGCTCGGATGCGCAGATGACGAGATCGGGCCGCACCAGATGCCAGGGTATGAGTACGCTCCAGAACGCCCGTTCTGCCCAGTTGCCGTGAAACAACTGATTGAGTCGATGGCCCGGAATGCGGATGTCGCGTTCTATCCGTTTGAATCCGCCGGGGCCGTGCTGCAATGCAACCTGAACTACGCCGCGTGAGGTCCAGAAGTTGATGTCCTTCAAGTAACCATCACAGATGTAGACACCGGCCCGAAGGCAGTACCAAAAACCGATTGGCGAGAACGCGTGATAGGCGCGAAACCCCTGACTCCGCAGCCCATGTACAATGTGCCGTCGTCGGCTTATCCACACGCGACGCACGGCCGCTGGTAAGGGTTCGGGCGTGTAGCGGAACAGCGCGGCAGCATTGTCGGCGTAACGCCGTCCGTCCCAGCTTCCGAACAACCAGAGGTTGGGATCGCGCCTGATGACGCCCGACGCAAAGTACAACAGGAAAAGCAACGGTCGCAGCAGAACGCTGACGATGTTTTCAACCGAAGACGCCGAAGCCATTGCCCGTCGAGCAGCCTGATAATGACGAACTGTAAATAATACAGCGCGAGCGCAAGGGGATTGTTAGATGATTGTAGGCATACACCATATTGCGATCGGCGTGTCCGACATTGACCGAGCGCTCACGTTCTACGGCGAGGTGCTGGGGTTCGAGGTGCTCAGTCGGTCCGAGTGGGACGGCGACAATGAAGCCGCGGACCGGGTGATCGGACTGGGCCGGACGTCGGCAAAGGCAGCGATGCTGCGAGCGGGCAACGCGTACGTGGAGTTGTGGCAGTACGCGCAACCCGAGCCCGCCGACCGCGAGCCGCTACGAGCGTGCGATCGCGGGTATCCTCATTTTGCGCTGCAGGTTCGGGATATAGACGCCGAGTACCGTCGGCTCGTTGCAGCAGGCATGGAGTTTGTGGGGGAGCCGGAGGATTTCGGTCATTCGTCGGCGATCTACGGCAGAGACCCCTTCGGCAATCTGATCGAGATCTATGAAATACGGCGCGCGGATCTGCCACAGATTGTGGTACCGGGCTGACTGCAGCTCGTCAGGCCCAACCCTGCGCCGCCACGAAGCGATGCAGTTTTGCAGCGTCCTTTTTTCTCCCGGTTTCGAGCAAAAGCCGAACGGCGAGACGATATGCCTTACCCATATGCGGGTAGTCCGGCGACCGCTTGTGCATGTTGGAAAGTAATTGCAGCGCTTCTTTGCGGAACTTGCGCTTGTATGCAGCCAGTGCGAGGCGGTGGCAGGTCTCCGCATTGCCCGGCCGGTAGTCGGGGAGTGCGCCTGCTACCTTTCGCCACAGCTCGATTGCCGGTTCGAACGACTGTCCTGCTACCAGTTGATCCAGCTGTGGATCCACGAGGCGAGCAGCGATGCGCTGATCTTTCGCTTGCAGTGCGAGATTCAGGTGTCGGTGATAGAACACCTTGTCGCCTTCGTTCGCGAATTCTTTGCCCTGACTTTCCATCAGGCTCACAGCGTCCCGGTAGCGTCCTTCCTCGGCAAGCACAGCCACTCTTCCGAGTAGTTGTTTGCGACGGTTTGCGGGAGCTGCGGGCACCAGTACGTCAGTCGGCTCTCCGGCTACGTAGCCCAATGCGATCTGATGTTCGAGCAGCAGTTGGCCGAGCAGCGCGAAGTTTACGATTGCGATGTAGGCGGCTGCGAGGCCGAGTACGGCGAGTACGAATGAGTTGGCAAGCGCCGGATGGTCGATGTATTTGTACAGAATGTACGGCCCCGTCGAAATGAGATTCGAAAGAATCACGACGACGGCGTAGTTGGGGCCGATAGCGCGTATCGTGCGGACAAGCTCCCCGACATTGAGCGCTTTCACCAGGCTACGTTCCATGACCACATAGATGGCGATCGCCGGTATGAAAAGCGTCAACGCGACGGCGAAAACCAGGCCGGCAACGTTGCCCAGTAGCGTGGTTACGATGGCTTGTAGGAACACGAGCGCTATCAAAGCACCGAGAAACTGTATGAACAGGTTGTCTTCATCATGATTCAACGCGGTTTTCAGATCCGGAGGGTCGTTGCGTCCGATTGCGGTCAGATTCACGACTGCAAAGCAGTACTTCGTGGTGAGCGCAACGGCAAGCAGGAGGGTGAACAATCCCACCATCAGGCTCTGGGGAAACAACGGGCTCAGCAGTGCGACGAAGCCGATCAGCATGAGCGGCGGCGGTGCCAGAGGGTAGAGCAGCCTGGCGGGTGCGACGCGCCAGAAAGGTTCCGCGGTAATCCCCGAGCCGAGGTAGTCCAGATACTCGTCGCACAGAGGGCATCGGGGTCCCCGCTGGGTGTCCGATTCCGTGAACACATAGCAGCTGGTGCAGTAGCGCCGCGCGCACGGTGCACAACCCCACGAAGGGCGGCGATTGCTGTGGTAGTCACATTCGAGCATGGTCAGGTTGTTTTCGTTGGACACGATCGACGCGTTACTTGTATCAGATTGCGGTGCGAAAACCGGCGTGCCCTGCGGGCGTACGCAGGTATTGGTGTCGGGAAGGTAGCAGATGCGTTTGCTGATACGCGTGACCGCGTTGGCACTCGGCGTGTGTACCGCGTCCATCCTGTGATCTGCATCCCGGGATTGCGCGTCCCGGTGGGCCGCTACGGGAATGGCGGTCGAGCCCGCGTGTCCGATCCTTCGAGGTGCTTCTAATGCCCGTTGGCTGGTTTATTCGCGTATGTATCGCAGTGGTGCTGATCCTGGGCGGCGTGTACCTCGCGAGGTTGGGGTTGTCCGTGCGCGGACCGTCACTGGACGTGGAGCATCGTGTCCAGCTCGTGGGCGAATACGACGCCGGCCAGGGTCTAGTGAGTTGGGCCGCTTACCAGGCGGTGGACCGTGCGTTGGCAGAGCAGGTCGTGCAGCTGATCGAACCGCACCGTCGGTACCCTGGTGCGAGACTCGACCGGTATGCGCCGGACAGTGTCAGCCACCCCCTTCAGCAACCGGTCGATTGGAATCGATCGCAGGTTCTAGTGCCGGACGGCGACGAGCGCGCCGCCATCGTGCTGCTGCACGGGTTGTCGGACTCGCCGTACAGCATGCGTGCGCTCGCGGAGGCCTATGTGGGTGCCGGGTATCGCGTAGTCGTTCCTCGGCTGCCCGGACACGGCTTTGCGCCCAGCGGTCTCAGGAACGTAAAGCGCAACGACTGGTCCCAGGCGGTTCGTATAGCGGTACGGCGCGCGGTCGATCCTGGGGCGAACGGCGATGCGCCGTTGCCGCTGTTGGTTGGTGGCTATTCCAACGGCGCGCTGCTGGCCCTTGAGTACGCCCTCAATTGCGGCGGTGCGGATCCCTGCCCGCAGGGCATGGTGTTGTTGTCCCCGGCGCTTGGGGTGTCGGGGTTCAGCCGCCTTGGACGTATGCATCGATTTGCCAGCTGGGTGCCAGCGTTCGAGCGATTTGCGTGGGAGACGATTGCGCCGGAGGTCGATCCCTTCAAGTTTACGTCGTTTCCGAAAGACCCGGGGGTAGAGATTCATGAGCTGGCGCGATCCGTGGAACGCAGGATACGTCGTAGCGAACGTGACCTTCCGCCAGTGTTGGCTTTTCAGTCGGTCGTGGATGACACCGTACGCGCGGATGCGCTGGTGGGGCGATTGTTCCGCTATCGGACAGGACCGCAGAGTCGGATTGTCTGGTACGACGTGAACCGCTACGTGGGTGTCGCAAATCTGCTGAACCCTGTACCGGAGCCAACGGCGAACGGGACGGTCGTTCAGACGCTGGTAACAAACGAAGCTTCGTCGTCGCGTGCGGTTGTGGCGCGGGATCTGAGCGCCGGTACGTCGAAGCCCCTGGGTGTGCGCTGGCCTAACGAGGTGCTGTCGCTCTCGCACATTGCCATCCCGTTTGCGGTAGACGACCCGGTGTACGGGCTCGACAATGTATGTCCTGGAAGCGCCGCCGCTGTCGCGTATTCTGAGTGTTCCGGTGGCACAGGTCCGTGGCTCGGTGGGGATACGCTGGGTGCGATGACACCGGAGTCGGAGCGTCGCGTCGGTCGGCTTGGAGCCGCCTACGTACTGCGGCTGCGATACAACCCGTTTATCGAATACCAGCACGCGGAAATACTCCGCTGGTCACGCGCGCGTGTCGGAGAATGAAATGTGGTCAATCGCTTCCGGACCAGCTTCGAATCAGATGATGGGCAATCGCAATCGGACCTGGCATCTGTACGGGAGCCGTCGTCTCGTTGAATGCGCGGAGGATGTCCCCGCGGTCGAACCAGCGCACGTCGGCCATCTCCACCGGGTCAAAGTCGATGTCGAAGGTAGTAGCCACGGCGAGGCAACCAATCATCAACGAACTGGCGTAGGGCCATGGTTGTGACGAGTGGTACGTAACCTCGCCGACCGATATACCAGCCTCTTCCATCACTTCGCGCCGTACCGCCTCTTCGATGGACTCGCCCTGGTCGATAAACCCCGCTAGTGCAGTGAAGATGTTTGTTCGGGCGAGCGGACCTTTTGGCTGTCCGAGCAGACACCGGTCGCCGCCGTCGTGCACGAGCATGATCGCAACGGGATCGGTACGCGGGAAATGCTCGCGCGCGCAGTCGGTATTGCTGCAACGCCGCGATGCGCCGCCGCGCAATACGTCGCTCGTGCTTCCACACACGCTGCAATGACCGTGGTTTTTATGCCAGTGCACCAGCGACCGCGCCTGCGCAACGATGCCCGTCTCGGCCGGGGCCAGCGATGCCGCGACATTTCTTGCTTCTACGAACTGGTGGGTAGCGGCATAGCCCAGTGCGTCGAGTGGATCGTCACACTCGATCTCGATGGCGTAGCGTGCGGCCCCATTGTGCGTGCCCAACAACAACGGCTGTCCCCAGCGTACGCCGTCCCCGGCGTCGGCAGTACGGCTGAGCGGCAGCCATGCGACTCTGGACGGTTCTCCCGGCGCGGCCTCGATGAGCGGTTGGAGGTGCCATAGCGGTAACGCGCGGCTCTCTGCGGCCCGGGCGAGTTCCGCCAGCCGGTCGGGATCGCGTCGGAGCGCATCGGCTCGGTCCAGCGGGTTGCCGGCAAAGGTATGTACCCGGTTCATCCGTCGGAATCCGGCATTGCCGCGAGCATCCGTTTCAACGCGAAATGTCGGTAGCTGGTGTCGATCAGTCCGTCGATTTCACGCCAGTCGACCTGTTCGTGAACGTCGAGCACAATCCAGCCGTTGTGTCCGGTGTACGCCGGTATTCGGTAACGCGAATCGAGTGTCATCAGGCTCTGTTGCTCGGTGCCGACCCAGAATGTGAAGTACAGGCGATGCCGATCGTTTGTACCTGCACCCGCGAACGTCTTCTTCCCGGCTTTCCATACCGGATTGCCGAACTGCGTGGTGCGCTCAACCTCGGGGAGCGCAACGCACCGTGTGTGCAGATCCGCCACGCGTTGCGCGTTGTGTGGCGCAAGCAGCGGATCGATTTCTGCTGCGGCCATCGGGCGCGTCGGTTCCGGAAACTCCGGCAGATCGCCAAGCGCGTCTACCAGCGGTGTGGGGGCCACATGCCGATACGCTTCCATCGTGCGTGTTGCGACGATCTGCCAATCGATGGTGCCGTTCAATTCCACACCCAGCCAGCCTTTCGGGCCGACGTAGGGGGGGACGAAGTAGTGCTGGTCATCGCGTTCACAGTGATATCGTTGCGCCCCTGGAGGCATTCGCAACCAGAGCGCCACGTGGCTGTCGCCATGGTGGTTGACGACGAAGGTCGCAAAGGTCCTGCCGCGGACGCGGTAGTCGGGTGAACCGCGGGAGGGAACTTCCTCTGATTCCGGAAACCACAGGCACAGTGCTTTCACCGCATCGGGAAGCGGCGTGCCGGCTTTTGGCATACGCGGTCCGGTTCGATTGGAGCCTTTTTTGCGGGTCACGATCTGCGAACGCTCGGTCTGGCCGGATGGCCGTCTACGATACGGCAGAGAATACCCGGGGGCCAGTGTGTCCCGCGGCCGTGTGTAGGCACCGTTTCACGCGCCGGCGCCGGGAGGCCGGCTGATGCAATCCGGCGACAAGTTTGGCGCGCGGACCGGCGTCGCGCTGGTCGTTGCGAACATGGTCGGCACCGGTGTGTTCACGAGTCTCGGTTTCCAGTTGCTGGAATTTTCTTCGCCGTTCGTAATCCTTGCTCTGTGGTGTGTCGGTGGAATGCTCGCGCTATGTGGCGCGTTGTGCTACGCAGAGCTTGCGGCGCGATTTCCGCGGTCCGGCGGGGAATACACGTATGTGGGTGAGATCTTCCATCCCGGCGCCGGATTTGTCTCCGGATGGGTTTCCGCAACGGTGGGCTTCGCGGCTCCGACTGCGTTGGTGGCGATGACGTTCGGTGCCTATCTGCACGCGGCGTTCGCCGACACCGTGCTTGCCGTGCCGCCTAAAGTCGCTGCGGTGGCGCTGGTGGCGGTGCTGGCGGTTTTGCATTGTCGGTCGCATCGGTCGAGCGGCGCGACGCAACAGACGTTTACGGCGGTCAAGGTTGTGCTCATTGTGCTTCTTTGTGGAGCCGCGTTGCACCTCGCACCGGTCCATCAGCCGGTCGCGTTCGCGCCGACGCCTGGCGATACGACGCACCTGTTTACGGCGGCATTCGCGGTGTCCCTGATATACGTGAACTACGCGTATACGGGCTGGAATGCTGCCACGTACATCACCGGCGAGTTGCAAAATGCCGCTCGCCAGATACCTCGCGTGCTCGTTGCAGGCACCGTTTCGGTCGCGGCTTTGTACGTCCTGCTCAACGCGACGTTCCTGATGGTGGCACCCATGGATGAGATGCGTGGCCGAGTCGAGATTGGTTACGTATTCGGTCGGCATGCGTTTGGCGAATTCGGCGGTCGCACTATCGCGGGGATCCTTGCGTTGCTACTGATTTCCACCGCGAGTGCGATGACGCTCGCGGGTCCTCGCGTACTCAAAGTGATTGGTGAGGATTACGCCTGGTTTGCGCGTCTCGCGCGCGTCAGCCGGGACGGTATACCTCGAATGGCAATCGCGGTACAGTCGCTGCTCGCCGGTGCGCTCGTTGTAACGTCCAGCTTTGAATCCGTGCTTGTGTTCACTGGATTTCTACTCGGGATGAATACGCTGCTTGCGGTCGTTGGTGTGCTGGTGGTTCGTAGTCGTGAGTCGCACGATGTGCGAGAGCCCCCCAGGCAGGCAGCGGTACTTCGGGGACCGGCTTCAGTCCGAGAGTTCCGCGTGCCGTGGTACCCCGTGCCGCCGTTGATTTTCGTTGCTATCACCGGTTGGACACTGATACACATACTGCAGCAACGCCCCGTGGAGGGATGGATCGCGATCGCGGTCGTTGCTGCGGGTGCAGGATTGTATCTGCTCTCGGGTGCGCGTACACAACCCGTTCACAAGCAGAAAAGATGAGTAGGGAGCAAAGATGAATAAAGAAGCCTTGGACCAGTTTGTTGAAAAGGTGTCGATCGACGTTGCCGGTGCTATGGGTGTACTGCTTGCCTATCTCGGCGATCGACTGGGCCTGTACAAAGCGCTGGCCGAGAAACCCATGACGAGTTCCGAGCTGGCGAACGCCACCGGCTGTTACGAGCGTTACGTACGGGAATGGTTGTCGTCCAACGTCGCCGGCGGCTATGTGGACTACGATCCGGACGGTGAGCGGTTCTCGCTTACCCAGGAGAAGGCGCACGTGCTTTCGGCGGAAGGGCAGCCGGGCTGCATGTCCGGGTTGTTTCAGTCGGTTGTGAGCGCGTACCTCGACCATGAGCGGAATCTGGAAGTGTTTGAATCCGGGGAAGGCATTCCATGGGGCGACAAGAACGTGTGCTGCTTCTGTGGTACGGAGCGTTTCTTTCGACCCCTGTATGAAGCCTCATTGATCGAACAGTGGTTGCCCGCACTCGACGGTGTCGTTGAGAAATTGTCGCAGGGCGCGCGGGTGGCCGACGTTGGCTGCGGGCATGGACGATCGACCACGTTGATGGCGTCGGCGTATCCGGCCTCACAGTTTCATGGGTTCGATTATCACGGTCCGTCGATCGATCACGCGACCAACGCGGCTCGTGAAGCGAACCTGGAGGGCAATACGGCGTTCGCGGTTGCGGATGCCCAGGGTTTCGACAACCTCGGCTATGATCTGATCACAATCTTCGATGCGCTCCATGACATGGGGGATCCGGTAGGTATCGCACGCTATATGCGGTCGACGCTCCGTCCCGGCGGCACGCTGATGGTTGTGGAACCACGAGCCAACGACACGCTCGAAGCGAACAGCTTCCCGCCGAATCAAACGATGTACGCGTTCTCGACGTTGACCTGTGTGCCAGTGTCGCGATCGCAACCGGTAGGCCTCGCGCTGGGTGCGCAGGCGGGTCCCAAACGACTGACGGACGTACTTTTGGAAGCCGGGTTCGAGCACGTTCGGCTCGCGCACGAGTCTCCCGGGAACATCGTGCTGGAAGCGCGTTGAACGGGAGCGCGCGAGGTGCGCGAAGTGCGCGAGGTGCGCGAGGTGCGCGAATAGAAAAATCGACATATGAGGAGTGAGTGAGGAGTGAGCAATGAGTAAGACGAGCGGCAGTGACGTGGTGGTGGTGGATGCGGCGCGGAGCGCTGTGGGCCGGAAGGGAGGAACTCTGGGTCTGGTGCATCCGAGCGATTCGCTCGGCGAGGTGATGGCGAAGCTGCTGCAACGCAACGGCCTGGCCTCCGACACGGTCGACCAAGTAGTGGGTGGGTGCATCAACAAGCTCGGCGCGCAGGGAATGAACATCACCCGTACCGCATGGCTCGCGCACGGCGGCCATGAAGCGACGCCCTGTATCACGGTCGATTCGCAGTGCGGTTCATCGCAGCAGGCGACCGGCCTGGCGTACAGCATCATCAAGTCGGGCGTCGCTGATGTCGTGATGGCGTGCGGCGTGGAGAACATGACGCGCCTGCCGATCGGGTCTGACGCGGTGGGGTTGGATCCGAAACTCGGAAAACCCGTTTCCAGAAGTTACTTCGACTACTACGAGTTTACGAGTCAGTTTGAAGGCGCGGAACGGATGGCGGAAAAGTATCAGATCACACGCGCGGATACCGACGCGTTCGGGCTGCGCTCGCAGGAACGTGCGAAACAGGCCATCACGGAAGGCCGTTTCGACAGTCAGATCATTCCGCTCGAAGTACCGGAGTTCGACGACAACGGCAAACGTACCGACGAGACTCGGGTGTTTGCGCGCGACGAGGTACCCCGCGACACGAGTCTCGAAGCGCTGGGGGATCTGAAACCTGTGGCACGCGAAGATGGCGTGCATACCGCTGGTACATCCTCGCAGATCGCAGATGGCGCGGCGGCAGTCCTGTTGATGCACGCGGACCGGGCGTCAGAACTCGGTCTGCAACCCATGGCGCGCATCGTTGACACGGCACTGGTGGGATGTGACCCGGTGCTGATGCTGGAAGGACCGATCCCTGCGACCGAAAAATTGCTGGCGGCCGCCGGACTCTCGATCGACGATATCGACGTGTTCGAAATCAACGAGGCGTTCGCATCGGTGGTGCTCTCTTGGGCGAAGAGCGTTGGGGCGAACATGGACCGCGTCAATCCAAACGGTGGGGCGATATCACTAGGCCATCCGCTGGGTGCAACGGGGTGTTTTCTGCTCACGAAAGCCGTGCACGAACTGGCGCGTAGCGGCGGACGCTACGCGCTGGTGAGCATGTGCTGCGGTGGTGGTCTGGGCACGGGTACGCTGCTCGAACGCGCCTGACGCCGCGGGCGGGACGCTACTCGGGCACGCGCACGATGCGTGTGCCCGTGTTTCCGCCTCCCAACAGATCTACAAAGGCCTGAGGGGCTGACTCGAAACCGTCGTACTCGTCCTGCCACGCGACCAGGTCCCCGGAGTTCGCCCACGCAGACAACTGCGCACGGGCATCATCGTAGTGATGCGCGTGATCGAACACGAGGAACCCAGACATGGTCAGGCGCTTGTTCACGAGTAACCCCGGAATACCCTTGGGTCCTGGAGCGGGATCGCTCGTGTCGTACTGACTCACGACGCCACAACATACGATCCGTCCGTGGTTGTTCATCCGGAACAACGCGTTGCCGAGGATCACGCCGCCCGTGTTATCGAAATAGATGTCCACGCCCGAGGGTGTTGCGGCTTTCAGTCGCGCGCGGAAGTCCGGGTCTTTGTAGTTCAACGCCTCGTCGAAGCCGAGTTCGCCGGTAAGACGGTCGCACTTTGCATCGCTGCCGCACACGCCTACCACGCGAGCTCCTTTGATCCGTCCGATCTGCCCGACGATGTGTCCTACGGAGCCGGCGGCTGCGGAAACCAGCAGCGTCTTGCCGGACTCCGGTCTCCCGTACTCGAGCAGACCGAAGTAGGCCGTTAGACCGTTGGTGCCCAGCAAACCGAGGTAGCGGGCGGGATCGCCGTCGTCTGGTATCGGCTGGACTTGATGTTCGGCGTGTACGGCGTGCGTTTGCCAGCCGGAACCACAGATCACGAGCGCGCCTTCGGCAATGTTGCACCTCGAGGCGACGACGCGAGCCACCGTGGTGCCGTTCATCGGTACACCCGTGGTCGGTGCGCCCGCGTAGCTTGCGCTACCTTGCAACCCGGCGCGCGTACCCGCGCCGATTCCAATCGCGAGCGTGCGGCAGAGCACACTTCCATCCGGCGTTTCAGGTAGCGGTGATTCGACGAGACGGAAGTGATCAGGCTCGAGCTTGCCGTTGGGAAGCGAATCGATCAGCCATTGCTTGTTCTGCATGGTCTTACCTCGTGTGTGTTGTTATTGCTTGTTCGGGCTGCGACGTATTTCGCGGTAGAGAATCGACAGTGACGTCAATGCAATGATGGACGCCAGCGCGCCGATGAGCTGGGCTCCGATTCGTCCGGTTGCATTTTGAGGAAACGCGAGCGTCGGTGCGATGAGCACGAAAGGGATTGCAACCACGAGCAACATCAGTTCGAGCTGATAGCCACGACTGAGGACCCAGGCATCGCTGAAGGATACGCGTTCATCCATCGCAATCGCTGGAAAGACGAGCGACAGACGCGACACGATCCAGGCCGCGAGCGCAGCAGCGATGGGTAGTCCGGCGGGACCTACGCCAGCCGCGATCAGAGCAATCGGCGCGAGAACACAGCCGATCGCTACCGCGTGCAGTACGAACAACGTTTCCCGCCAACCCCAACGCAGTCCCCAGCGCGGTACGGACGACGCGCCGAGCAGCGCGACCCGGTGTACCGTCGTTGCAAACACGGTCTGCGCGGCCAGCGCTATTACGAGAACCACGAGCGGGAACGGCGCTTCTTCGGTGGGCGTGCCGGCTGCGTCCGCAGCGGGTGGCGCCGCACCGGCCGCGAGTACGAGCAGCACCGTGAGCGGCAGTGCGAGTACGCGGAGTAGAGCGCCTCGTTCGGCGATCAGAAATGCGAGCGAGCCGGCCACGACTTTTGTTACGTCCAAGTCGCTGTCCCTTGCGGCCGACGGACCGAGTTGCTCCCGAACGCGATGTGCACGACGTCCCCCGATAGAAGTGTCGTTCCCATCGTCGCGCATCCACGGATTGACCTCAACGCCGACGGCGCGCCAGGTTGCGCGGTACGTTCACGCCCGCCGCTCAAAAGTTATGCAGCCAGGCGGTCCTTCGCAGGCGCCGACTCGCTGGAGATCGCGGGCGGTGGAACGTCTTGAAGGCGCCCGGCGTGCCAGCCCGGGTCCATCGCGGACATCGCTTTGGCAATCTCGATCGCCCAGGGTTTACCCCGTTCGATTCCGATCGCTACAACTATGGCGTAACCGATGACTCCCGCAAAGGCGAGGATCGGGAATAAAACATCCATGACCAGTCTCCGTAAACTCACTGTTATGAAACCCAGTGCAGTAACCGGAGGAGGTTTTTGAACGTGGTTCTTTCGGAAGAATCGAACCAGAAACTGTCCTGCTCTCCGGCGTTGCACCGGAGAGCGGTGCAACTAGATACGCAGCATCGCCACCGGCACCCAGGTGCGGCAGAAATGCAGGTAATTGGATTGCACGGCATATCGTTTCATGGCGGCGCCAGTCTACGCTTATGCGGACGCATTGCAAGTCGCGGCGCCCATCAGCGCAGTGCGCCGATCGGGATCCAGCGCCCGTTGCGTTCGCTTACAACCCGTGACGGGCTTAAGGTTTGATCATTGGCGGGCGGTAGATCGGTTGCGGTGTTACGCCCTCATAGTGAGATGCGAGTTCGTCAACGGTCCACGCCTCGTCGTGAAAAGTTACGCCAACCTCCGCCGGGTGGGACCACAACGCGGTCTTCCGGCCGTTGAACGACAGGCACTGACCATTCAACTCCGCCGCCGCGTCACTGGCGAGCCAGACCAGGCCGGCCGCTACTTCGTGTGGCTTTCCGAACCCCATCTCGCGCGGCGAGGGCGCGGTCTTCCCCTCGGCCTGTGCTTGCGCTTCGGCTCGTTGGAAGACGACCTGGGTCATATCCGTTTCCGCAACCGGCCACATCGCGTTGCAGCGAATACCGAAACGGGTTAGCTCCAGAACCGCCGTGCGCAGCAATCCCATCATCCCGGCTTTGGCAGCGGCATAGTTGCCCTGCCCGAATCCACCGCTCAAACCCGATGCGGAAATGATCTGAATGATGTGACCGCCGTTCTCGCGCATCGCGAGGCCCGCGTGTTTGGTGCACGCCCAGGCGCCGCGAAGGTGGACCGCAATAACGGCATCGAATTCTTCAGCGGTCATTTTCAGCAATGTTCGGTCACGGACGATACCCGCGTTGTGAACCATTACGTCGATGCCGCCGTACGAGTCGACACACTGCCCGACCAATTGTCGGCACAGATCTTCGTCGGCAACAGAGCCGCGCACAATAACGGGCTCTGCGCCTGCAGCCCGGATCAGCTCAGCGGTCTCATCCAGTGCGTCGGCACTGGTGCCGTTGATGACGATCTGGGCACCGGCCTCGACGCACGCGACCGCGAATGCACGGCCGAGGCCGCGCGAAGAACCGGTGATAACAATGCGCTTGCCGGCGAGGCTCGTTTCGTTCATCTCAGTCGTCTCCCATTGAACGGCGGCAACGGACGACGCCGCCGGCATTGAATTCATCGATCTGGGTTTCCGAAAACCCGAGCTGCGTCAGCAGATCAAACGTGTGCTCGCCAAGTTCCGGCGCGGGTCCTCGCGGCTCGACGTCGGCGGTATGGAAGCGCATTGGTATACGAACGCTGGCGTACGTGCCTCGCTCCGGGTGTTCGATCGTGGGGAACAGATCGATGGCGTGGGCCTGGGGATCCGCCGCGGTCTCGTCCAGAGACTGCACGGGGCCCCAGATCAGCCCGGCATCGTCAAACCGTTTGCCCCACTCCTCGCGGCTTCGCGCGGCAAGGGCTTCGTCGATACCGGCGACCAGCTCAGTCATGTGACGATAGCGGCTTTTGCCGTCCGCGAAACGAGGATCGTCGAGCCAATCTTCGCGCTCGAGCACGCCGCAGAAGCGGACCCAGGCCTCAGGCTCCGGCATGTTGAACACGACCCAACGACCGTCTCCACACGGGTACCGGTTGCCTGTGGGAATGAGCGCCTGATCTCGACGCCGCCGGCGTACCGGCGCCCGGTCGACGGCGGTTATGCTGTAGTCGGTTGCCTGGGTCCACACTGCTGTTTCGAACAACGACGTTTCCACCACCTGTCCTTCGCCGGTACGTTCGGCAACTCTCAGTGCGCCGAGAATAGCGCCAACCAGTGCGAGACCGGTGGTATGGTCTCCCTGCGCCGGCCGTGCCATCGGTACGACACCGTCGTCGCCCTCGCGCATCGCGTCGTACAGGCCGGATCGTCCGAAAAATGCGGTGACGTCATATCCGGGACGCCAGGCTTCGGGTCCCGTCGTGCCGTACCCGGTAAGCGTAGCGTGCACCAGCCCCGGTCGGAGGCTTAACAGGGTTTCCGGATCGAGGCCGAAGCGAACCTGACGCTTCGGCAACAGGTTGCATAGAAACACGTCGGCGGTTGCGATCAGTTTGTGCAGAATTTCCTGCCCTTGCTCGGTATCGAGCGCTAGACCGATCGACTGCTTGCCGCGGTTATCTACATCGAAGCTGAGATCGTAATCACGGATTCGCTCGTCGTCGATTTTCGGTGGGCGCCCTGTGCGCCGCATCGGATCGCCTGACGGAGGTTCGACTTTGATGACCGTTGCGCCCATGTCGGCCAGTACGGCGGCGGCGCTGGGAGCAGCCATCCAGCTGTCCACTTCGATGACGGTGATGTCGCCCAAAGGTTTCGTCATGTTCTGCCTAATGGTTTAGGGTTGCCGTCCGAATCGGCGTCGCGCGATGGCAACAAACGAGAATCCGGTGCGGACCAATAGCATACCGGAACTGTTACGTAGGGGTGCGCAGCTTCCTGTGAGGAACGTACTGTGCGCGCCGCGGTCCATCTCTGCAGACCACGCAGGGTCCGGGATGCGTTTCGAGCAGAAACACAGGAGCGGCAAAATTCAGGAACGGCAACCAACCAGCCCGGGAGCGCACTATTGAAGTCACGATTAGTCATTTTCGGGGTTCTCGTCGCCGTATTGCTCGTCGCGGTGTGGCTCGCACCGGTTGGTGAGTGGCTGACTTACGCCATTGAGTGGATCGACGCGCACGAGCGCATAGCACTTGTAGCCTATGCCGGGCTGTACATAGGGGCGGTGGTTCTGCTGATTCCCGGTTCGATCCTTACGCTGGGTGCCGGATTTCTGTTCGGCGTGTATAAGGGCACCGCGCTGGTGTCGTTCGCGAGTGTTACTGGCGCGGCTGCCGCGTTTCTGGTGGGGCGTTTTTTCGCGCGGGGTTGGGTTGAAGGCCAGCTGCACAGAATGCCGCGGTTCAGCGCGCTCGACGCCGCGCTCGGACAGCGCGGCGGGTTGATCGTGTTTCTGACGCGGCTCTCGCCGGTGTTTCCGTTCAACCTTCTGAACTACGCGCTCGGCGTCACCAGCGTTCGCTTCGGCCACTACGTCGTCGCATCGTGGGTGGGCATGCTGCCCGCCACCGTCCTCTACGTTTATCTCGGGAGCGTTGCGCAGAACCTTTCTGCGCTCGTTGGTGGTGAGGTATCGGGTGGCATAGCGGGGTCCTGGCTCTTATATGCAGGGCTGGTTGCCACACTGGTCGTGACCGTAGTGGTGACGCGGATTGCTAACCGAACGCTGAATGCACAGTTGGAACAGAATACGACGCCGGCCGCTGAGGAGAGTCCCGCAGAATCATGAACGACGCCAAAGGTACGAATCTTCGAGATCCCAATGAACGCTGGCTTGAGGCCGTTGCGCCGTCTGACTACCGGAATCCGAAGCCCGCCGAAAAGTATCATCTGGTTGTGGTTGGCGCCGGCCCCGCCGGCTTGATTGCCGCGATTGGTGCGGCCGGTCTGGGAGCGCGTGTTGCGTTGGTAGAGCGCCACAGGATGGGCGGTGATTGTTTGAACGTGGGCTGTGTTCCGTCGAAGGCGCTTCTCGAGTACGCGGCCCACGCGCCGTCCCCGGATTTTGCCGGTGCGTTTGCGCACATGCGTAGCGTGCGTGCAGGGATCGCAACGCATGACTCGATCGCGCGTTATACGGACGCCGGAGTGGACGTGTTTGTCGGGCACGCGGCGTTTCAGGATGCGCACGCGCTGCGGGTCGGCGATCTGACGCTGCGTGGTCGGCGTTTTGTGGTGTGTACCGGTGCGCGAGCGAGTGTGCCACCGATTCCAGGGTTGGCTGACGCAGATCCGCTCACCAATGAAACCTTGTTCGATCTCGAGCGAGCGCCACGCTCGCTCGGGATACTCGGTGCAGGGGCGATCGGCTGCGAAATGGCACAGGCCTTCGCGCGCCTTGGTGTCACGGTGCACTTGTTTGAAATGGCGCCGCGGGTATTGCCACTGGAGATCGAAGAGGCGGGGACCATACTCGCCGATGCATTGAGCGGCGACGGCGTGACGCTCCATCTGGGTGCTCCGGTTGAGTCGGTCACGAAGAACGACTCGGGCAGCGCAATCCGTGTCGATGGGAGCGCGCCGGTCGACGTCGACCGGGTGCTCGTTGCGCTTGGCCGTCGGCCGAATACCGATGATCTGGGGCTGGAGCGTGCCGGTGTGCGCGTTAACGACAAAGGTCTGATCGACGTGGATTCGAAGCTCAGAACCACCCGAAAACGTATCTACGCCGCAGGTGATTGCGCCTCCGTTCAACAGTTCACGCATGTTGCTGATGCCCAGGCCAAGGTGGTGATTCAGAACGCGCTCTTTGCGCCGACCGCTTCGATGCCGATGGATCACGTTCCGCATTGCACATATACCTCGCCCGAGGTCGCGACGCTGGGTTCCAATCGCAACCAGCTGGCCGACGCGGGCACGGAATTCGACAGCTACCGCGTCGACTTTCGTGACCTCGACCGGGGGCGTACGCAACTGGATGACGGCGGATTCGCGGAGGTGTGGTGCCGGCAAGGCAGCGACCGGATTCTGGGTGCGACTGTTGTCGGCCGGGATGCAGGCGAACTGCTTGCGCCACTGGGCGTGCTCGTCAGCCAGGGCGCCGGTCTGAAAGCGGCGAACGGTGCTCTGCTGAGTTATCCGACTCGGTCGGAATACCTGAAAAACCTGGCGCTTCAGTACAACCGATCGCGATTGTCGCCACGCGTGCAGGCCCTGTTTCGGCGCTGGTTCGCGTGGACCGGATAAAACGCAGGTTGACGCCGGGGCTCAGCTGGATGTAGTTCGGCTATCGAGATACTTTTCTGCGTCGAGCGCCGCCATGCAGCCGAATCCGGCTGATGTGATTGCCTGGCGATACACGTGATCGGCTACGTCGCCGGCAGCGAACACACCGGGTACGGAGGTCGCTGTTGCGTTGCCGTCGGTTCCGCTCGTGGTCCGGATGTAGCCCTGCGCCATATCGAGCTGGCCGTCGAATATCTGCGTATTCGGCGTGTGTCCGATGGCGATGAAGACTCCCGAGACGTCGAGTTCCCGCATCGCACCGCCGGTGCTCTGCACGCGCGCGCCGGTTACGCCCATATCGTTACCCAGAACCTCGGCCAGGTTATGGTTCCAGACGGGTTCAATGTTCTCGCGGGCGAAGATCCGATCCTGAAGAATCTTTTCGGCGCGCAATTCGTCGCGCCGATGCACGAGGTACACCTTGGTGCAGATGTTGGACAGGTACAGGGCTTCCTCGGCCGCGGTGTTTCCACCGCCGATCACGGCCACATTCTGGTCGCGATAAAAAAATCCGTCACAGGTTGCGCACGCGCTGACCCCGCGGCCTTTGTACGCTTCCTCCGATGGCAGACCGAGGTACTTGGCCGACGCGCCGGTTGCGATGATCAGCGCGTCACACGAGTAGGTGTGATCGTCGCCGTCGAGTTGCATCGGCGTTTGGTTCAACCGCGCAGTTTGAATGTGGTCATTGACGATGACGGTATCGAAACGCTCGACGTGTTCCGCCATCTGCATCATCAATTCCGGGCCCTGCAGTTCTGCGTGGCCGCCGGGCCAGTTTTCAACTTCGGTGGTCGTGGTGAGCTGGCCGCCGACCTCCACACCGGTAATCAAAACGGGTTTCAGATTGGCGCGCGCGGCGTAAAGCGCGGCCGTGTAGCCCGCGGGGCCTGAGCCCAGCACGATGAGTGGGTGATGTCGAACTTCAGTCATGAAATACTGCATATGCTGGCGAAGCTGCGTAGTGTAAGCACTGGGCGCGCGTAACGGAAACCAACCGGAATCGGAAACTGAAGCCGCAGGGGAGTATCGGCCGATGAGCAACTTCTACCGTCGCTTCGCCCGGCGCTTCGATGAAGTGTCGGACAGGGTCTGTCTTCGGGTCCCCGGTGGTTCCGACTGGACCTTTGCGGAACTGTCCGAGCGGATTGCGAGTTTTGCCGCGGTGCTTGCCGAGTGCGCAATGGAACCGGGCGAACGGTTGCTGGCGCAGATCGAAAAATCGCCGGATGCGCTTGCGTTGTATCTTGCGTGTCTTCAGCGCGGTGTTGCTTTCGTACCGATCAATACGGCCTACACGGAGCGCGAGGTCCAATACTTCATCGATGACGCCGATCCTGGCGTTTTCGTCTGTCGACCGGAACATGCGCCGGGCGCGCGCGACGATAGCCCTCGGTGTCGGGTGTTGACACTGGGGGCCGATGGAGAGGGGACGTGGTGCGAACGGGCCGCCGGCCTGGCTCCTCTCAACGACGTGGTGTCCTGCGCGTCCGATTCGATAGCCGCCATCCTGTATACGTCGGGCACCACCGGCCGCTCGAAGGGTGCGATGCTGACGCACGCGAACCTTGAGTCGAACGCGTACGCTCTCGCTGATGCGTGGGGTTGGCGGGAAGACGACGTGTTGCTCCACGCGCTGCCGGTGTTTCACGTGCACGGACTTTTTATTGCAATGCACTGTTCGCTGCTTGGCGGCTCTGCGACGATTTTTCTGCCGCGCTTCGACGCGTCGGCGGTGATCGAGCAATTGCCTAATGCCACCGTGTTGATGGGGGTGCCGACGTTCTACACCCGGCTGCTGGCAGCGGATACCTTCACACGCGAGCGGTGCGCAAACGTCCGGGTCTTCATCTCGGGATCGGCACCGCTCACAACGCAGACGTTTGAAGCGTTCGAGCGCCGCACCGGCATGCGCATATTGGAGCGCTACGGAATGAGCGAAACGATCATCAACACATCCAACCCTCTCAACGGTGCGCGGGTTGCCGGAACGGTGGGATATCCTCTCCCGGGCGTGGAGGTGCGGGTGTGCGACGAACTCGGTGCCGAGCGGGCGCGCGGCGACGTTGGGGTGATTGAAGTTCGGGGCCCTAACGTGTTCGCCGGTTACTGGCGCATGCCTGAGAAGACCGCCGAGGAGATCCGGCCGGACGGTTTTTTCATCACGGGTGATCTTGGCACTCAGGATGCTGACGGGCGCTTAACCATCGTTGGTCGGTCTAAGGATCTGGTCATTTCCGGCGGATACAACGTGTACCCGAAAGAGGTGGAAGCGGTATTGGACAGTCTGGACGCAATCACTGAGTCGGCCGTAATCGGTGTTCCTCATGACGACTTCGGCGAAGCCGTTGTCGCGGTTGTGGTTCCCGCTCGCGACGATGTCGAACTTACTGACCTTCGCGAGGTCTTGGATAATGCGCTCGCGCGCTTCAAGCATCCGAAGGCGGTGATGAACGTGTCCGAACTGCCGCGCAACGCGATGGGCAAAGTCCAGAAAAACACACTTCGCGACCGATTCTGTGAGCTGTTTCAGACGGCCGGTCGAAACGCAGCTCAGTAGCGGGTGCTGAGCGGCGCCACATTCTCCCAGCGCATCGTTGGCGTGCGCGTCGCACTGTGCACCCTCGGCCGTTCCGTGAGGTGGTTGGCGCGCGCGGTTCCAGGACCAGCGATCGCCTGTGGATTTGCCCTGGGCACGGTCAATGCCGATGTAGCAGCCATTGCGAACGACTACGACGGCGCACGCGCCGGATCGACCGTTGTCCGGGCTGCCGACGGGCGCGCAGCGCACAGGTATGCGGTGCACGTACGGAACGATTTGGAACAGGTGCTGGTTGTCGGGCGCCTGGATGGGCCGGAGCGATGGCTGCGCGTGCGCGAAACGAACGTTGCAGCCAAGGTCACCCCACTGAGCGAGCTTCCCGAGCACCTGCGGCCGCCGGGTTGTGGGGTTGGCACGCTGCACAGCGAAGGAAGCGGGTTTCGCCTACGCGGAGGCGCGTGTTTTGCGTATCGCGTGCGGCTTCCGGACGAGGCCCGGATGACGATCCCTGGGTACAAACTCACACCGCCGAGTCGCTGGTTGCTTCTCCCTCGCCTGGAAGGCGACGACAGCGTTCGTATCGATTTGCGACTCCCCGAAGACGTGCGTGCGGCGGTGCCGTGGCCGGAACGCACTGACGCGCTGGGTGCACACTACGTGCTGGCGACGTCGCCGCGCAGTGCGCGCGGTCTGATTGTGCTGGGCCATGTCGAATCGTTTTACGCTGGTACGACCGGTATACGGGTCGATGTGGTGGAGCCGAATCGGTTCGACACGCGGACCATTGAACATTGGCTGGTTGGCGCCCTCGATGCGCTCCGCGATGTTGCAGGCGTTCTGCCTAATCCGGACGCCAAAATTCTGGTCCTGCGCGGGCAGGACAGACGCGGACGCGGGTCGCCGGTTCCGTTCGGTCGGGTAGTACGCGACGGTGGAGAAGTGGTGCAACTGTTCGTCGACCCGGATGCGTCGCTTGAATCGTTGAAACACGACTGGACCGCTGTCCACGAGCTTGCGCACCTGCTGCTGCCTTACGTACAGGACCGGCAGAAATGGGTGTCTGAAGGGTTTGCGAGCTATTACCAGAATCTGATGCTTGCTCGGCTGGGTGAGTACAGCGAACGCGAGATGTGGCGGCGTTTCCGTCGTTCGTTCGCGCAGGCGGAGATGCCGAACGCACCCGCGTTAACACAACTGCACACGCGCTCGTTCTGGGACGTACGCATGCTCACATACTGGGGTGGCGCGGCGTTCGCGATGCGTGCCGACGTGTTACTCCGCGATCGCAGCAACGGCGACACCTCGTTGGATACGGTACTCGGCAGGTTGGCCGCGTGCTGCCTTCCGAGTGCCCGCCGTTGGTCCGCGAGTGAACTGATGACCAAACTCGACGAACTGAGCGAGACAAGCGTGTTCACGGGTCTGTATCAGCGCGCGCAACGTCCGTACGGCGTGTTGCCGGTGGATCAACTCTTCCGGCAACTGGGTGTACCAACCGGATCGGCGGACGTTGACACACGGGCGCCGCTGGCCGGAATACGCGCCGCGCTGGTCCGTCGGCGTAATACGGAATCTGGGGCAAGCGGAGTGCGTGACGGCCGGGGCGCCGATGGCATTGCGGCCGAATTCTGCTATGTTGCGGACATGGTCCGGCACCGGGGGAGGTATGAGCCGTAACGTGAACTTCGGGTTGTGGTATGACTTTCGCAATCCACAACCACGTGCGCAGAACTTTGAGTCCTTCTATCGGGCGGTCCTCGATCAGATCGTGTGGGCCGAGTCCATCGGCTTCGATTCGGTATGGCTCACGGAACACCATTTCTGCGACGATGGCTACACGCCGTCGCCACTGGTGCTGGCGGCCGCGATCGGCGAGCGCACGAAACACATGCGGATCGGTACCAACCTGATGCTATTGCCGCTCGCGGATCCGGTTCGACTGGCCGAGGATGCGGCCGCGGTATCAGTCCTGACGGGTGGCCGGTTCGACCTTGGTGTCGGGCTCGGCTATCGCGAGATTGAATTCGAGTACTTTGGCCGGTCGCTGAAGAACCGGCCCAGTCTGATGGAAGAGGGTGTCGAAATACTGCGTCGGGCGTGGCGCGGCGACGCAATCAATTTTCACGGAAAACGATTTGACGTTGGCGATGTCGCGATCGGACCGGTTCCGGAAAACACGCCGCAACTGCTGATGGGCGGAATGGCGCCGCCGGCGATCGCGCGCGCGGCGCGCTTGGGCGACGGATTTCTGTCGACCGGTGGCATCGGTTTGTCCGACTACGTTGATGCGCTGGAGCTGCAAGGCCGGAACCGAAACGACGGCGCCATCTACGCAGGCCATTGGGCAATCATAGCGCCGGACCCCGAGAAAGCCGCTCGGGAGGTCGGGCCTCATGTGCTCTACCAGAGTAACGAATATATACGTTGGGGGGCGTTCGGCCCGCCGGACGAAGTGCCGCCGTTTCCGGATGCGGCGACTGCGATCGACCAGGGATTGTACGATCTTTGGGACGGCGACACCGCGGTGCGCGAGTTGACGAATCTGCTCCAGCAATATCCGCAGATTCGTGACGTACACTTCTGGGCTCAGTTTCCCGGTGAGCCGCTGGAAAGCGGTAGTGCCCGAATCCAGTACATGGCGGATCGCGTGTTGCCGAAGCTTCGCGCAGCGCTTACGGAAGGTTAGCCGAGTTCGCAAAACCTACAGACGATGGGAGACGCAACGAGTGGACATTGAAAGCAGGTTTGCAATCCAAGACCTTCTTGGTAAAGCGGCTTACGCGCTCGACGGACACGACATGTCGATGCTGCGTACGTGTTTTGCGGACGACGCGGAATTCGAGATTCGTATCGAGGGCGTTCCGGACGAGATGGCGTTTTCCGGGATCGATGAAATCATGGCGCTGTTCCAATCGAGTCTCGACCAGCAGACGGACCAGCGACGTCACGTCGTGACCAATCTGTTTTTCCTCGGTGAAACCGGCGACGCGGTCGATGTCGTCACCAACCTGACGCTCACGGCGGTGGAGGCGGGCGACATTGCGCTCATATCCAGTGGAATCTACCGAGACCGCGTAGCCCAGCGCGACGGTGAATGGCGCATTGTGCGCCGCAGAATCGAGCTGGATCGCCCGTACTGAGCGCGGCGAGCGGGCAGGCGACGTGAACATAGCGGACATTACGGCCAAACACGCAGCGCTGACGCCGGACCGCGACGCGCTCATTGATGTGCCGGGCAACCGGCGGGTTACGTTCCGCACGCTCGACGCGCGGGTACATGCGCTTGCCGGCGCGCTGCGCACCGCGGGCCTGAAGCGCGGCGATCGCGTCCTGGTGGTGTCTAAAAATTCGATCGAGTATTTCGAGGTGTACTACGCCTGCGCGCGCGCAGGCCTGGTCGCGCAACCGATGAACTGGCGCTTGAGTGAGCCCGAGATGATCGCGATCGCGGAGGATGGCGATCCCGCCGCCGTCGTCACGTCATCCGAGTTCCGGGAGGCGCGCAACGCGCTGCAACGAGCTCTGAACGTGGACCGTTGGTACGAGTACGGTGATGACAGTGACTCAACGTACGAGCGCCTGGTTCAGGACGGCATGGGAAAGTCACATGACTTCGGAGTCATCGGTGACGACGACCCCGTGCTGATACTCTACACCGGCGGTACCACCGGTGTTTCGAAAGGGGCGCTCCATACGCATAGAACCCTGTTCATGGGAATGCTCAACCAAACGGTCGCCGAGCGCATCGTGCCATCGGACGTGTACATGTTAACGGGACAGATGTTCCACATTCCCGTTGCGCTTGCGATGAATTACATGGCGCACGGCTGCCCCGTCGTTCTCGTAAACTTCGAGGCGCGCGAAGCGCTGGAGATCGTCGAGCGCGAACGCGTATCCGCGTTTCTCGGTATCACCACGATGCTGAATTGGATGATGGCGGTAGACGGATTCGACCGCTTCGATATATCCAGCCTGCGCAACATTCAATATGGCGGAGGCCCTATGCCTGCCACCGTGGTCAAAGCGGCCTTGGATACCTTTCCGTGCACGCTCATTCAGGGGTACGGACAGACCGAAGGCATGACGATGACGTTTCTATCCCAGGAAGATCATCTGGATGCAGTGCGGGGGGTGCGGCCGGAACGCCTGAGCTCCTGCGGCCGCGAGGGTTTCGTCACGCGCGTGAAACTCGTGGATGCCGAAGGTAAAACGATACCCCAGGATGGCCGCACGGCGGGTGAGATCATTGTGCGATCGGAAGCCAACATGATCGAATATTGGCGCAAGCCCGAGCTGACCGCGCAAACGCTGCGCGATGGTTGGATGTGGACCGGCGATGTTGCTACCTGGGATTCGGACGGGTATGTGTTTATCGTTGATCGCGCCAAGGACATGATCATCTCCGGTGGAGAGAACATCTACTCGACGCAGGTGGAAGCTGCCATTCACAAACACCCCGCCGTACTCGAATCTGCGGTGATCGGCGTGCCGGACGACGAGTGGGGTGAGGCCGTGAAAGCGGTCGTCGTGCTCAAACCCGGGGCCAGCGCGACCGAGCAGGAAATTATTGATACCGCGCGGCAACATCTTGCGTCGTATCAGAAACCGCGCTCGGTCGAGTTCGTCGAGTCGCTGCCGAAAGCGCCTACGGGCAAGATATTGAAGCGGGATCTCCGTGATGCGCACTGGAAGGACAGCGGACGTAGCGTATGAGCCTGCTGCAACCGGAGCACCTGGTGCACATCGGTCGCGAAGCGCCGCCGCGCACCGAGGTGGTGACCCGCCGCGACATACGCAAGTACGCCATCGCGACGAACCAGCGGCAACGCCGCTACCTCGACGGCGACGTCGCACCGCCGCTTTTTCACGTGGCGTTGTTCTGGGACGTCGTCGAACGCTCCGACCTGACCCCGGATGGCGTCTCGATCGACCGGTTCATTCCGAAACTGCCGCTCGACCGCGCGATGGCCGGCGGACTCGAGATCGAGTACCACGACGACATCCGTGCGGGCGATGTGCTGGTTGCCCGGCGGACACTTGTCGACATCTACGAAAAGGAAGGCTCGTCGGGGCCGTTGATCTTCTACGAGGTAATCATGGCCGTGCAACGCGAGGACGGATCTCCCGTCGTCACGGAAAAAACCACCCGGCTGCTGCGATGACGCTCCGCATCGATCTATTGAAGGCCGGCGATGCGCTGCCAGACGTTGTTAACACGCCCGACAATGTGCAGTTGTTCTTCTACAACGCAGCGTTGTGGAACGGGCACCGCATTCACTTCGATCTGCCGTATGCGACGGAGGTGGAAGGGTATCCGGGGCTTGTTATCGCCGGTCCGATGATCGGCGATTGGATGTCGCAATGTGTGGTGGACTGGCTGGGTGACGATGGCCGCCTGCGCCGTTTCTCGTATTCCAATCGTCGTGCTGCGTACATCGGTGACACGTTGACGGCGCGAGGTCGTGTGTCGGAGGTTGATCGGCAAGACGCGCTCGTGCACCTGAACCTGGAGGTCGTGAACAGGGACGGCGAAGTGGTTGCGCCCGGCACCGCAACTGTGTGGTTGGGCCGATGAGCATACGAGGGCAAACGGCCTTCGTCGGCGCCGCAGACACCGAGGTTGGCAAACGTCCTGGTACGACACCCATGCAACTGACAGTAGAGGCAGGTTTGCGCGCTCTCGCGGACGCTGGCCTGGACAAATCCGATGTGGACGGGCTGATCACGTGCAACACGATGGCGGAGCCGTACATGTACCACGCGGAAGCAACCGCCGAGTACCTCCAGATCTTCCCGAGGTTTTGCCTCGGTGTCGGTGCGGGTGGGGGTACTACGTTCAGCGTCGTGCACCATGCGGCATCGGCGATCGCCACCGGGATGTGCGAAACGGTGCTCATCACTATGGCGGACTGTCTGCGTACCGGCCTGTCGCGAGAACAGGCTATGGTGATGCAATCTTCGTCGGGACATCCGCAGTTTGAGCGTCCGTACGGGGCGACCGTGCCTGCCTACTACGCACTCATCGCTCGAGCCCACATGGATCGGTACGGCACGACCCCAGAACAGATCGCGGAGGTTGCGGTCACCTGTCGCGCGCATGCGGCGCTGCATCCCGGGGCCCAAATGCGCGAACCGATTACCGTCGAGGATGTGATGGCGTCGAGGATGATTGCGGATCCGCTCCGTTTGCTCGATTGTTCGCTCGTGTCCGACGGCGGTGCGGCGGTGGTGCTTACGTCCGCCGAGCGCGCTCGAGACCTGCCCCACAAACCGGTGTATCTGTTGGGCGCCGGCGAAGGCTATGGACACGAACACATCAGTCAGGCGCACTCTTTGACGGAGTCGGCGGCGGCGCAATCGGGCGCGCGAGCGCTTCAGATGGCAGGCATGCGCGCATCGGACATGGATTTTGCGCAGGTCTACGACTGTTTCACCCCGGTTGTGATAGTCGAGCTCGAAGACCTGGGTTTCTGCCCTAAAGGCGAGGGCGGTGCGTTCGTTGCGTCTGGTGCTGTGCGGCTCGGTGGCGAGTTGCCGATCAATACACATGGGGGATTGCTGTCGCATAGCCATCCGGGAAACCCCGGGTCGATGTTCGCGTTGACCGAGTCGATCGTTCAGTTGCGCGGTGCCGCCGGCGCGCGGCAGGTGCACGATGCACAGCGTGCGCTGGTGCACGCGCAAGGCGGCATCATGTCGAGCCATTGCACGCTCGTGCTCGGTACGGACGGCGCATCGTAATGTATGAACGGAAGTTTCTGCCTGAACCGAATAGTGATTCGGAACCGTTCTGGACCGCGTGTAATGAGTCACGGCTGCTGTTGCAGCAGTGCGGAGCGTGCCGTAAGCCGCAGTTCTACCCGCGATCACTGTGCGCCGGGTGCGGCGCGTCAGACCTGGACTGGATCGAGGCTGGCGGGCAGGGCGAGGTTGTCAGCTTCACGGTCGTGCGGCGAGCCGTCACGGCGGCTTACGATGCGGATGTCCCTTACGTGGTTGCGCTCATCCGACTCGCGGAAGGTCCGACGATGATGAGCAATCTGGTGGAGTGCGACATCGAGTCCTTGCAGGTAGGGATGCCGGTCGAGGTTGTGTTCCGCGCCTGGGCGACCGCCGACCCCGACGCGGATTCGGACGAACAAAGTGTTTCTCAGAAACTCCCAGTCTTCAGACCGCTGCCAGGGGATTCAGGCCCATGAACTACGACTATCGCGGTGGCCCGGTCGTCAATCCGGATGCGCCGCTCGACTCTCTCGAACGCAAACAACCGTACGTGGACAACGGTACCGACGTCATCGATCCGGCCCGCTACCACTCGCGAGACTTCATGGACCTGGAGTGGCGCAAACTGTGGCCGAAAACGTGGTTGATCGTTGGAGTCATCAGCGACCTTCCCGAAGAGGACACGTTTTTCACGTTCGACATCGGTCGCGAGTCGATTCTGGTTACCCGGACGCACGACGGCGTGAAAGCGTTTTTCAATGTCTGCTCACACCGCGGTACGCGCCTCACAAACGAAGCGCGCGGGCGGCGCGGCCGTTTCGTGTGCCCGTTCCACGCCTGGCGCTTCGACAATCACGGGAATCTTTTGACGATTACGGATGAAGACACCTTCCGACCCGAAGTGATCTGTGAACGACGCGGCCTTACGCCGCTGCGCTGCGAGGTGTTCGCTGGAATCGTCTTCGTGAACATGGATCCCGATGCAGAGCCCCTGGCTGAATGCATCGGGCTCCCGGACGGGTACCTGGAGGCTTACGCGATCGAGGAGATGCATGTGGTCCGCCACGTGCGGACCGAGTGGCAGGCGAATTGGAAGATCGGCGTCGAAGCGTTTTACGAGAGTTATCACCTGCATGTGGTGCACCCTGAAACTCGGGGTGTGATGGCCGATCTGGACGTGCAATATGACCTCTATCCGCGGGGAGCCAGCCGGATGATCGTACCGCTCGGGCAGATGAGTCCGCGTGTTGCCGATCAGACCGCAATGAACGACGGACTGTGGGCGATGCTCGCGGACGCAGGCGTTGGGGCTTCAGACTTTGATGGCGATGCCCGCGACGTCAGGCGTGTCATTCAGCTGGCAAAACGACAGCGCGCGGATCGGCTGGGGCTGGACTATCGCAACTTCACGGACGGTCAGCTCTCGGATTCCTGGGCTACCGGGATATTTCCGAACGTGCAGATAGGCTGCCACCCCGAGGGCGTTTTCCTTATGAGGTTTCTTCCGCATCCGTCTGATCCTGAACGATTTTATTACGACACAATGACGTTGTTCCGACCGGTCGACGATCCGTCGTACACCACGCCTGCGTGGATGGGGCTGCCCGAGGATACCGATGTGAGCGGGCGGGAGCGACCGCGCTGTGAGCACTTTGCCGCCGGTGAAGACGGCAATCTGGGCCTGGTGCTGACGCAGGATGCCGAGTTGTTGCCTTCGGTACAGGCGGGGGTGCGGTCGCTGGGATTCAAGGGGCAATTGTGGAGTGAGCAGGAGCAGCGCTTACGGCACTTTCACGCGGAACTCGATCGGTACCTGCGCTGACGACCTGACAATCGCGCTCTCCTGCAAACGTGCGACAGCGCACGCCGGCCGTCGATATCGGCCGTTGGGGGCGTGCGTCGGCGGAGCGCATCGCGGTACTGCGATGTAGTTCACTGAGCAGGTTCGTTTACCATATATATTGACTGCCTTCGAATGGAACCCCAATGGATCGGGAGAAGGCATGGACGACAACAACGAACTGAGGTTCGGGGACTACGACGATACGTTTGACAACGACGTGGCGAGAGAAGCGTGGGAAGAGCGCCCACCGGTAGATGTGTTCTATAGGGCGTTGAAATTGCAATTGGAACGCAGCAGAGCGGCCCCTTACCCGGAAGAGGCGGCGTAACGAGAGGCCGATCTGTCGAGACTCGTCTGCCTATCTCACTATAGGCACACCGCCCATGCGGTGCTTTTTTCTCAAGACTGTAACGACCGCTGAAAATGTGCGCCATGCACGCGCACTGGACTGGTACGTTGGTCCGCAAGCGGTGAAGATTCGTGCCGTACACGAAATCGGCCCACGATGGCCGTATAACAGGAGGTGTCGGATGCGCGAATTGAACGCGATGGGATCAATGAAAGGTGCCGCTGAAACGGATAGCGCGCGTGGACAGTTATGGCGCCGGTGTTGCGCTGCCGGGGTTGTTGTAACGACGGTCTGGTTGGCCCCGCAGGCTTTCGCGGGTCACCACGAAGGTCGTGCGGCCGAACGTGAAGCGGCCAAGGTTGAACGCAAAGCGCAACATGAAGCCGCGAAGGCGCATCGCGAGGCGGAACGCGAAGCGCGAAAGGCGTCTCACGAGGCGGCAAAAGCCGAACGCGAGGCAGAACGTGAAGCGCGTAAGGCGGAGCACGACGCCTGGAAGTCCGAACGGGAAACCGAACGCGAACTCGCCGACGCGGATCGCGACCGAGCCGAAGAGATGGCGGAACGTCGCGAGCAGCGCAAGGAACGCCAGGAAGCCTGGCGGGAAGAGAGCGAGGGATCCACGGAGCCGCGCGCCGGTAAGAAACCCTGGTGGAAGTTCTGGGCGAGCGAGTAGTCGCACCAAGGCAGGCTGGGGCCGACGGGCGTTGTAGCCGCCTGTCGCCCCAGCTCACTGCGGACCTTCCCTAACGGTTAGTGGCCGCGCCGATCCCGGTGGTGATCGCCGCGACGGTCGGCCCAACGGTCACCGTGGCGATGGCCGTGACCGTCATAGCCGTGATCGCGCCAACCCCGGTACCGATGTTTGAATCCGTGGTTACCCCGGTAGGGTCCCCACAAGTGCCTGCGACCATGTTTGTGCGCATGGTAGTGGCGACCGTGAAGGTGCCCCCACCTGCGATGAAATTTGCGTTCGCGTTTTGTTAGTCGATGATTGCCCGACCAGCCGTACCGCCGCTCGTAATGAACCGGGTGCAGATATGCCTGGTTGTAGCCGTCGCCGAACGCTACCGTGAGCGCCCACCGGCTATCGTGACGGTCGCCGGCCCAGGCCGTTGCCGGGACAAGGCCTATCACTAGCATCGCGCTCAGCCAACCGGCGCGCATCACGTGAGTTGCTCTATTCATTGCAGACTCCTGTTGCTGCTTCATCCGTGCCGTTTACTGTAGCTTTCGGGGATGAAGCGTGACTGAACTGCAGCTGTCTGAATGCTGAATGGATCGAACGGAGGCGAACCAGAGACGAAACAGAGACGAAACGAACGTGAACGATTTGGAACGCTAGTCGGTGCTGGACGAGAGCATTTGGGCGTAAGCGCTGATCGACGGTACACCGCCAGTGTGCACGAAGATGACATTGTCGTCAGTGCACTCTGGTACGCGTTCCAGGAGTTGTGCGAGGGCTTTGCCGGAGTACGCCGGATCCAGAAGTAGCCCCTCCGATTGAGCGGCCAATTCCAACGCTTGTCGTACCCTAGCGTCGGGCAAGCCATATCCTTCGCCCACGCCATCCCACAGGCTCCAGGGGATCGTTGGCGCGCCTGGATTCGTGGACAAAGCGTCAATGTCGCGGAGCAGCTCGTTGGTTCGCACCGTCAGCGTGTTGATATCTGAATGATATACGTTGACTCCGACAATACGGGTGTTTCGGTATCGGGCGTCTCTCGTGGCGAGTGCGGTAAAACCAGAAATCAGACCTGCCAAAGTACCGGCACTCGATGCGCCGGTTACGACGAGGTCTGGATTGAAGCCTGCCTGCAACGCCTGATTGGCAAGCTCCACCGCGCAGCGGACGTATCCAAGTGCTCCGATCGCGTTCGATCCACCGGGAGGAATCTCAAATACGGTCTCGCCCTGGCGCTGTAGCCTTCTCCTCAGGTCCAGATACGCGGCGTGCACGTTTTCGGGTCGCACCACATACAGGTGAGCGCCGAGCAGGTGGTCGAGCAGCACGTTGCCATTCGTGCGGTACGCTTCGTCATCCAGTGGCACCTGATCGCTCAGAATCAGGTGACATGTGATCCCGGCATGGGCGCATGCCGCCGCGGTCTGCCTGGCATGGTTGGACTGGAGCGCGCCGAACGTCACGATGGCAGAAGCCTGTGCATCCTGCGCTGCCTGAATCAGATACTCTAGCTTGCGTGTCTTGTTGCCCCCTCCGGCCAATCCTGTGCAATCGTCGCGTTTCACATACAGCGAACGGAGACCGGCTTTGCCGGCAAGCCGGGGAGCTTCGTTCAGCGGCGTTGGTA
The DNA here is from genome assembly GCA_965216695.1 of Candidatus Azotimanducaceae bacterium. Taxonomy (GTDB): domain Bacteria; phylum Pseudomonadota; class Gammaproteobacteria; order Pseudomonadales; family Azotimanducaceae. The sequence goes on from OZ244212.1 coordinate 4,846,250, forward strand.
GCAGAGCGAGCGCGTGACGCGGAATTGCCTCAAGCCACTCGATTCGCAGTTCGGATGTCATGAGTAGTCGGTTAGCGGGAACGAGCGGCCATGGTGCGGGGACGGCGACGTTCGTGCAACAAGGGGATTAGAGCGCCACGCCCTTGCGGGCGTGGCGAAGTGTTGCGCCGAACCGGCCCTTGGGGAAGCCGGTCCGCCGCTCCAGGAACGAGGTCAGCGTGTGCGGGCTTCCAGGGCTGCAAGCAATGCGGGATCGCGTTTTTCGGCCGCGGCGTACAGAGCCGGGTGATCAACCTTTGAAACCAGATCGCTCACTACGTCGCGGACGCAGGGTCGATGGTTGCTCAGGTCCCAGGTGTCGTGTCGGCGGCCGCAGTAGCTTTTTGCTTCGAATTGAATTCGCTCGTACAGCTCCTGCGTGTCGGCGGGCGATCGAAGATCGCTGGCTGAGTACCGCAGCTGATACGAATCGTTGGCGAACGCGTTGGCAGCGAGCGATGCTGCAAGCACCGCGCCTGTGAATGCGGAGAGTGCCGATGTCTTCAAATTCATGTGGATGCTCCCTGATCGATTGTTCGTTACGGCCGGTTTGAGATGTCGAACGTTTTATGACCGCCTTGTAGATAAAGATGCGTGGAATCGGGAAAGGGTTGCAGTACGTCTTCAAATATTTTTGGTGTTCGACAATTCTCGGCGGATGTGCCGTTTAGATGTGGTGTGATCGGCTGATCCGCAAGCATGTGATCTACGCCACGAAACTGGCTCCGTTCCTCCTATCGCGTGGTGCAAACAGCTAGAGTTCGTTGCAGAAAAGGACGTCCCAACAACAGACAGCGGAGTAACGACGCGTGCGCTGGTGGATCTTGCTCGCAATCGTGGCCGTTATCGGCCTGCTCAATCACACACAGCCGGAACCTCTCGCTGCAGCCAGTGACGAGCTGACGTATCCCGGATATCAGTTGACGCCGCTCGAAGCCTTCGCCATAGAAGCGCGCGTTCTAGGGCGGGAGGACTACTGGCTTGGCCGGGAATCCGAAGTTTCCCCCACGGACCTGGTGCTCGGTTGGGGACCCATGGCGAGCGATGCCGTTCTTCAGGAAATCAGCATCGATCAGCGCAATCGGTGGTATCACTGGCGCTCTAACGATCTACCGATACCGAAGCGGTCGATCGAAACGCACAGTGCCAATGTGCACATCATTCCGCGAACGGAAGCGGTCAAGCAACAGTTGCGGGAGGTGTCCCGGGACGACCGGCTGCGCCTCTCAGGCACGCTGGTGGAAGTTCGTGCCGCTGATGGCTGGCGCTGGCGCAGCTCGCTGACGCGAGAGGACACCGGTAAAGGTTCTTGCGAGGTGCTCTGGTTGGAGCGCATCGAACGTCTCTCCGGCGCCTGATCTCGTAGGTCGTATCGTCCGTAACGGATACCCTTCGCACGGTTGCACGACCGTTGGCGCATCTCGTACGACGCGTGGGTGCGTGTGGTGCTACCTCACACGCGGTTTTCGCGCATGGTTCCTGCCCCGCTTACCTTTGCCGTTGACCCAACAACGCAAACAGGAGCAATGCCATGCGTGTCAAACGAATACTTACGTCCGTGATTGCAACGTTCGATGACTTCGTCACTCGGGTGGAGAATCATGAGGCGATTGCAGATTCCGTCATCGAGGACGTACGCAAAGGAGCTGCGCGGATTCGCGTGGAGATCCGACGGGCGGGATTGCGCTCGGCCGAGCTTGAACGCGAAACTCAGGACCTGCGGCGCGACGTCGAACGCTGGCGAGCGAGAGCTGTAGCACTCGGCGAATCTGGCACCGACGCGGACCGCGAGCGAGCGCTGGAGTGCGTCCGGCGTCTCGAATCTGCAGAGAGCCGTAAGCGTGACCTGGAGGTGGACAGCGAGCGCCACGCGGCGTCCACCGATGCGCTCCGGCGTCAGTTGGCGCGCGTGGAACAACACCTCACCGAACTTGAGCGTCGACGTGCGGAACTCGTTTCGATGAGTGCAGTTGCGGGAAGCGCCAAGGTTGCCGACGCGCATTGTCTGGACAACGCGACGCGTTCCGGTGATGTGTTTGACCGTTGGGAGGTTTCAATCGCGGCGGCTGTTCCAGGTTCGCAGCCGGCGGACGATGATGCATTTGCGCGTGCGTTCGATCGTGAAGAAGAGGACACGGCGCTTGCGGAGCGGCTCGATGACCTGATGCAGGGGCGGGAGGTGGATGATGCATAGCACGATCGTTTCCCTTACGCGCAGCCTGCGAGCTCTCGGTGGGCTCGCGGTGGCTGCCGCGGGCGGCATGTTCCTGTTACAGGGTCTGGATGCATCAGATGCGCTCTGGCGCGGCTGGTTGTGCCTCTCGCTGGTTGCGGGTGCTGGGATCGCCGCAGCCGTTTCGCTGCGGGCCTTTGACGATGCGAAGAGCGCCCGCCTTCTGTTCACGATTGCAGCGGGTCTGCTCACCGCACAGATGGCCCAGGTGGGTGGGATGATTCACGAATTGAGTGCAACGTCGGAATCCATGACGCCGTATTTTGCAGGTGTCACCGGACCCGGCACGCTACAGGTCGCGATCGCAACACTGGCGGCATTCGCACCGGTTGCGTTCGCAGCATTCAGCGTGCTGGTGCGCCCCGAACGGCGGCAGCTGACGTTGTATCTGCTGCTGGGCTGCGCGACCCTCTGGTTGCCGTTTCGTGAAGGTTTAGCCGGCCTTGTCGTGGTCGGAGCGCTCATTGGCGTCTTCTACGGATTCAATCGGGGTGCAAATGCCCGGCAGCCGGTCTGGCGTACACCGGAAGCTTTGGTCGCACGCGGACTCGTGTTGCTACCCGCTGCGATTGGACTGCTACGCTGGGCGTTCCACGCGGGTGTGGGTGAAGCCATGACGCTGACGGTGTTCGGCCTTGCACTGTGCGCCTGGTACCGCGTCAGTCGGACGCGGGCCTTGGCGGGCGCGCCTGGCGCGGACGCATGGTCTCCGGGTTTGCTGCTTACGGTTACGCACGCGTTCGGTGTGCTGTGTGTTGCGGTGGGCTGGATGTTCGGTGTGGGCGATCTGATTCACGGCTGGTCTTCGCCGTTTGCGGCCGCATTGATCGCGTCACCTGCGGCTGCATTTGCCTACGCAGAAAGCCGAAGGTCGGAATCACTGAGCGTCGTGCTTGCGGCGTTCGCGGCCCTGATTCAACTTGTGCTGCATGTGTTCCTGCTGGCGCTCGGCGAAGGCGAGGCGCTCGCAGCCGTGCTGTTGCTTGCGGCGATCACCGGAAGTGCCGGTGTCCTGTTGAAGGATCGCGTGTTAACCGCAGCGGCAATTCTCGGGTCGGTACTCGCTGCCATCAGGCTGGCTGCACTCGTGTTGTCCATGGCCATGCTCAATGCCTGGGTCGCACTGGCAATCGCCGGCATCGCGGTGGTTGTTGGTGCGTCCGCGATTGAACGACATGGCGCCTCGTGGCTCGCTCGACTGGGACGGTCGGACGAGGGCCAGCGCCCGCTTGTCTGATCCCCCGATACGCCCCGGCAGGATGCCGGGGCGATTGCGGGCGTCGATCTCGAGCTTTTATAGCCCCCATTCAACCCGCGTATAGCCCGCGTTCGCAATGCCGGGTACATTGGTGATCTACCTTCCAGTGTCGTCGCGTTGTCTACTCTCGTACTCCAATCGTTTCCGCTTCCGCTCACTTCCGTGTGGATCGAGCGCTGTATCGAAAGCATCGCAGGATGGGCTCGGCACGCAGGATTTCACCACCGGCTGATCGGCGATGAACTGTTCGACTATCTGGGTGCGGACTTCCGGGGTCTCGTAGCAGTTGATCCGGTGGTTGCCAGCGATTTGGCGCGTCTCGAAGCGCTACGGCACGCCCTCGGCGACTACGACACGGTGGTGTGGTGTGATGCGGATTTTATCGTGTTCGACCCGACGCGATTCGTGCTGCCCGATGAACCCTTCTGCGTTGGTCGAGAGATCTGGGTCGAGGAACATCCGCAGCGCCAAGGTCGACTTCGAGCGTTCAAACAGGTTCACAACGCGTTGTTGATGTTCCGTCGCGGCAATCCCTTCCTCGGCTACTACATCTACTGCTGCCGGCGTATTCTCGCGCGCTATCCGGAACCGGCGGTTGCACAAACGCTTGGACCGAAACTGCTGAGCGCGTTGCACAATGTGGCTGCGCTGCCGGTTATGGAAACGGCGGCTGTTCTACCGCCGCGGGTTCGAACCGACGTGCTCAACGGTGGCGGACCTGCTTTGTCACTGTTGCGCGCGCGTAGCGCGGAGACGCCCGCCGGAGTGAATCTGTGCCGGTCGTACGAGTTCCGCGACGGCGTGCACACCGGATCGATCCAGTGCACCATCGATCTTCTACTTCGGTCGGCCGACCCGTTCTGCTGGAAAGACGATGACTGATCCGTTTCGAGCGCTGGTTGTAGTCGCCATCGAACAGGCGGTGGCGGCGCCTTATGCATCGCGTTTGCTCGCGGACGCAGGGGCGACGGTATACAAAGTGGAGCGTCCGGAGGGTGACTTCGCACGGTACTACGATACCTGGGCGGCGGGTTCGAGCAGCTATTTCGTCTGGCTGAACTATGGTAAACGTTCCGTCGTTTGCGATCTCGGCACGTCCGATGGACAGCGCGTGCTGAATGCGCTGGTAGAACACGCGGATGTGGTGATTCAGAATCTAAAACCGGGCGTCCTGGAACGGCGCAACGTTTCCCTGGCTGAGCACCGGCAGCGGAATCCCGATCTCATTACCTGCAGCATCAGCGGCTACGGGGTTGAAGGTCCGTTTGCGCGCCGCAAAGCCTATGACCTACTGGTACAGGCAGATTCGGGTCTGGCTTCCATTACCGGCACCGCGGATGGCCCGGGACGGGTCGGGATATCGGTGGTTGACATCGCCACCGGGATGCACGCGCATCAGTCCATTTTGCGTGCGCTGTTCCGCCGTGCGAGCGGTGGGGGTGGCGAACACATCGAAATTTCGATGTTTCAGGCAATTGCCGAATGGCTCGCGGTACCCCTGATTCAGTACAGGGCGACCGGACGGGCGCCGTCGCGTGCCGGGTTGGTGCATCCGGGCATTGCACCCTATGGTGCTTTTTTTTGCGGCGATGGCAGACCGGTGCTGCTTTCGGTTCAGAATGAGGCCGAGTGGGGCAGACTCGTTGCTGCGCTGTCTCCGACCATGGTACCGGCAGACGCGGACTGGGCATCGAACGCTGCGCGGGTAGCCGATCGTGCGCGGGTTGACGGGGCGGTGCAGCAGGCGCTCGAACGCGAGAGTTTCGAACACGTATGTGAGCTGTTGGAGGCGGCTGACGTTGCCTTTGCGCCGTTGAACGACATTCCAGGGCTCGATTCGCATCCGCATCTGACCAGCATCGACGTGTCGGTAGCCGGCACACCCTTCGAAATCCCGATACCTGCCTCCGGGGCTCGGGAGCGGATGTGGGGCCGTGCGGTCCCCGACCTTGGAGAACATACGGCCGAGGCGATTGCCTGGGTGGAATCACGTTGACAGGAAAACCGATGAAAACATTTGAAGACAAACTCGCGGTAGTAACCGGCGGAGGTTCCGGAATGGGGCGGGAGTTGGTGGTGCAACTGGCAGCGCAGGGCGCGAACGGATTGAGCAACATTTCTTCTGTAAATTTCGGCTATCCCTCGACGGCTGCCTGATTCTGGAACGACAGATACCGTTTGTCGGCGGTCTGCCAATCTTCCGCAATCTCCATCAACACAGCGCTCACCAAACGTAAACAAGACGCCTCATTCGGGAATAGCCGCGCTACGCGCGTGCGCCGTCGGATCTCTTCGTTCAGCCGTTCGATCAGATTCGTCGTTCTCAGGCGCCGCCGGTGATTTGATGGCAGACTGAACACCGTAAAACCTTCTGGCAAATTCTCTTCGGCCCACGCCGCCAGTTGCGGCGCCTTCGTCTCATGTTTCTTGATCAGCTTTTCCAGCAAACGATTGGCCTCATCCAGATCCGGTGCATTGAAGATGGCACGGATATCCGCAGCCACCTGACTCCGCATGGCCTGCGTCGGCACATACTGCCCGGCATTCTGCTGCAAATGAAATTGGCAACGCTGCCAGGGGACGCTCGGAAATACCGCTTGTCGAGCCGCTTTGAGCCCTTCATGCGCGTCGCTCACGATCAGCTGGACACCGTGCAGGCCGCGGTCTTTCAGCTCCGTAAGAAACGCTCGCCAGTGCACTTCGGCTTCAGACAGTGAAACCGAACAACCGAGAACGTCTCTGTGGCCGTCTGCACCGACACCACAGGCAATCAACACGGCCGCGTCGAGTACTTGGCCACCTTGGCGCACCTTCTCATATCGTGCGTCCAGCACAATGTATCGATAACTGCCTAACTGTCGCTCCCGCCACGCCATCAGCATCTCGTCGAGTTCTTGCGCTGCTCGAGAGACTTGGGCAGAGCTCACCTCCATCCCGCAGAGTTCTTCAACGATCTTCTTTACGCGCCGGGTTGAGACCCCTTGCACGTACATCTCAGCGATCGACAGCAGCAACGCGCGTTCCGAGCGCAGGCCTTTCTCCAGGCTTTGCGGGTAGAACTCGCAATCCCGGGTTTGCGGCACTTTCAGTGGCAACTCGCCCAATCGGGTCTTAACGGTCTTGCCCTTAAACCCGTTGGCGTAGCCCGCCCTGGCCGCGCTGCGCTCGTAGGGCGCCGCGCCCAGGTACTCGCTTCGTTCGGCAACCATCGCCGCGTTCATCAACACCGTCACCGCGTCGGCCAGTCCGTCGAAGCCATGGTCTTTCAGCAATTCCAATGCGTCGCCAATCGATCTATTCTCTGCTCGCTGAGCCATTTCTGTTTCCTCTCGTTTGCAAACACCACATTCGCTTTCGAAAGGATAACCGGATGGCTCAGCTCTTTTGAGCCTTCAGCAATTTACAGAAAATACGTTACACCACCCGCGAACGTAGCCCTGTGCGATGTGGACGAAGAGGCAATGCGCGAGACTGTGCGTCTGGGTGAGGAGTCGGGTGGGTCGGTCAGAATCACAGCGTTTCCGTGTGACGTAAGCGACGAGGCTGCAGTGGCGGCGTTTCGCGCGCACGTTTGCGACGCGCATGACACTGAAACGGTCAATCTTCTGTTTAACAACGCAGGGATTGGTGGTGGCGGAAGCTTCGTCGCAGGAGACAGGGCAGAATGGGAGCGGACGTTCGGCGTCTGCTGGGCAGGGGTGTATCTGATGTCCCGCCACTTCATCGACCTGCTGGTGGCCAGCGATGAGGCGGTGATCGTCAATACCTCCAGCGTCAACGGGTTCTGGGCACACATCGGTCCTGGCGTGCCTCATACGGCGTACAGCGCAGCCAAGTTTGCGGTAAAGGGTTTCTCGGAGGCGCTGATCGAAGACCTCGCAGTAAACGCACCGCATGTCAAAGTGGCGGTGGTGATGCCCGGCCATATAGGCACATCTATAGCGCGCAACACATACAAAGTGCTTGGAGGCGCTGAACCCCGCGAGATGTCAGGTGAGGCGATTGCAACGGTCCGGCAGCGGCTCGTGGCCAGCGGCATGCCGGTCGGCAACGAGACTGATGAGCAGATTCGTGCGTACCTGCACCAACGCACGGTCGACTTCGAGCGCAATGCCCCCACCTCCGCGGCCCGCGCCGCGGCGGTGATTCTCGATGGCGTGCGTGGTGGAAAGTGGCGGATTCTCGTGGGTGATGATGCACACGCCCTGGATCGGCGGGTGCGCGAAGACCCGGAACATGCGTACGACTCGGACTTCGTGGAACGTGTCTTTGCCGAAGTGATGGGGGCCATTGTCGATCGCCCGGGGGCGGTCGAGTAGAATCTGACAGGTTTCTCGAGGCAAAGGAGCACCAGATGGAATATCACGATCCGCGCGCAGAGCTTCGTCAGGAGTGTCTGCCCTACGAACTCGGCGTCGATCTCGCGTCGATCGAATCGCCGAAGGTGGCGTTTCTGGCGAACGGCTTCCCCGATTCGGTACCCTTTCTCGACCTGATCGCGGACGCGATACGCGAGACCATTCCGGGTCTCAAAACGCTGTCGTTGAACAAGGGCGATGCGTCCATTGTTGCGCCGCAGCGCATGCTCGATGAGCTTGCAGACGCCGATGCAGCGGTGGCCGCCTACGGTCACTGAGGTGGTTGCACTACCGGCACCGTGCGTGACGGCATTGCAATAGCGAAGATGAACATACCGGCGGTTGCGCTGGTAACGGACGAATTCTGGCCTCAGGGGGATTTCGTTGCACAATCCTTCGGGATGCCCGACGTTCCGCGAGTGCGCCTGCCGCACCCGGTTGCGGGCACGGGTCTGGAACGCATGCGTATGATCGCCGCAGAGATCGCCCCAGCGGTAGTCGATGCGTTGCGGGGACAGTAAGAGGTGTCGATGTTGAGGGCCGCGAGCGAAGCGGACGCGCTCGAGGATCTGCATGATCTGGGATGCACCGACGGACTGCCGGTGGTCGTTCCAACGATCGAGCGCGTAGAACGTATGGTGCTCGCAAGCGGCATGGACGCCGGGTTGGTGCTGGGCGAAATGGGCCCCGCCGGGGGTGTTGCAACGATCGAAAAGGTTGCGGTCGCTGCGGTAATGGCCGGATGCCTGCCGGACTACATGCCCGTGGTGGTGGCCGCAGTCAGAGCAGTGGTCGACCCCCGCTTCGACGCGACGGAGATGCAGGCCACTACGCATTGCACGGCCCCGCTGATCATCGTCAACGGACCGGCGCGGCAGGACTGCGGACCGATCGCACACAGCTACGGCGCGCTGGGACCCGGTCATCGCGCCAATGCGAGCATCGGGCGAGCGCTGAGGCTCGCGATGATCAACATTGGCGGAGGGCGTCCGGGTTCTTCCGATATGGCGCTACTGGGGCATCCGGGAAAGTTCACCTACTGCCTGGCAGAGTCGGAGGAGGCGAGTCCGTTCGAGCCATTGCATCAGGCGCTCGGCTGCGACGCAGGCTCAAGCGCAGTCACGGTGATTGGTGCGGAAGCGCCCCATTCCGTGCTCTTCAGTGGCGACGCGGATGCGCCGGATGCTCCGGACAAGCTGCTCGAGGTGCTCGCGGGCGCGCTGGTGCACCTCGGCGCTAACAATGCGGTCCTGGGTGGTGGCGCGGCGGTTGTTGTGCTCAACCCCGACCACGCCGGTCTGTTGGGGCGGGCCAATTTTACGCGCGAGCAGGTGCAGCTACGCCTGCAGGAACTTACCCGCCGGGATCACGCAGAGCTGATGGAGTACGCGCAGAGTTTTGCGGAGCGCCGGCCGGTGGCTGAGGGCAAGGTCAGTGCATTCGTGCAACCCGCAGACATCCTCGTGCTGGTGGCCGGTGGCAGCGGTCTCTATTCAATGGTGATGCCCTCCTGGTGCGCCGGTCCGCACAAGAACCGTTTTGTGACGGTGCCGGTGGAGACGAATCAGTTCTGCGAAATCCCAGGCGCCGTATAGCGCGGTCTTGTTCACCGCGCGCGGCACCGCGCATAGGCGCCTCAGATCGAGGACTGTGGATCGTTGGTCATAAATCGATCGGCGTGAGGCGTTTCGGCCAGCTGGCTCGGCTTTCAGCCATCGCCCTATCGATCTCGTCGATGGTCCACGCTGCCTCACGGCCGGGCTTGTTCGCTATCTCGGTGACCTGCCACGAAAGCAGTGCCACGCGATTTCCGCCAACGAAAAACTGCCGGCCCGTTACATCGGCTGCATCGTCGGTGCACAGCCAGGCGACGACGGGGGAAACCTTTTCGGGACCCAGTCCTTCCGATGCACCGGCCGGCATGATGTCTTCGGTCATACGCGAAAATGCAGCGGGCGCCAGCACGTTGACGGTAATTTTGGATTTTGCGCCTTCCAGCGCGAGCACGCGCATGAATCCTGCGATACCCGCCTTTGCGGCGCCGTAGTTGGTTTGCCCGAAATTGCCGATCAGCCCCGAGGTGGAACTCGTCAGAATGACGCGTCCTCCGTCACCCTGTTCGAGCATTTGCTGCCACGCGTGCTTAGTGACGAGATACGTGCCGCGCAGATGGACGTCGATGACCGCATCCCACATGTCATCGGTCATTTTCTTGAACGACTTGTCACGGAGAATGCCTGCGTTGTTGATGCAGATATCGAGCCGGCCGAACGAGTCGATCGCCGCGCGTACCATTGCGGCGGCGTCGGCATCGCTCGTTACCGAGCCGTAGTCGGCGACCGCGCGTCCACCGGCAGCCTTGATTTCTTGGACGACTTCGTCTGCCATGGAATGGCCAGAACCGCTGCCATCGCGAGAACCCCCCAGGTCGTTGACGACCAGCGCCGCACCTTCCGCTGCGAGAGCCAGTGCGTGACATCGGCCTAGGCCGCCACCCGCGCCCGTAACAAGCGCTACTTTTCCGTCGAGTTTTCCCATGGTTGTACCTGTTGTCGTTCCTGTTCCGTCCGAGAAATCGCGGGACCACTATACTCAAACCGCGGCGTCGGCTGCCACAGGACGATCAGCGTTGAAGTGAGAGGTGCTCAGGGCCGGTGGCGCGCGGTGTCCTGCCGGGGATGCGAGGAGCGGATCAGAATCTGGCGGAGGAGCTCTGCGATCAGACCGATACCGAACATCAATAGCGTCATCAGCACGAGCCCGATACTGACGTAGTAGGGTGCTGCGAAGCCGGTCACGGCGCCCACGACGAACCCGAGAATGCCGCCGACACCGCACGCCAGGCTGAACAGCAGGAAGATCTTCAGCGGGTTGTAGTACATGATCGCGCGGCAGATAAACAGCAGCGTGCGTATCGAGTCCTTCAGGAGCCGAACCTTCGTTTCGCCGACCCGCTCGTTGTACGCGATCGGAATGTGTTTCACGAACAGTCCGCTCATCGTGTACGCAAGGGTCAGAGAGGTCGTAAAGGAGAACACGTCCGATAGGTGATCCAGGTGCGGGAGGATTGTCGTGCGGTTGAAAATCCTTAAGCCAGAGTTTGCATCAGGTACTTCTTTCGACGCTGCGAACTCCACCAGCTGGCGCAATACCCATCGCAACGGCCCTTTGATACCGGATCCCGAGTAATGTGCGCCCTGGCGTGCCCCGATCACCATGTCGAACCCTTCCTGATAGGCCGAATAGAGGGTTGGAATCGCGTCCACGGGGTAAGTCAGGTCGGCGTCGATGATGCAAATGGTGTCGAAACTGGCCGCGTGAATCCCAGTCTTGAGCGCGCGCCCGTATCCGACATTGTGCGGATTTCGAACGACGCGCGCGTCCTTACTGCTGGCTACCGAGAATGTCTTGTCGGTGGATCCGTCATCGACGACTAACAGTTCGTATTCGCCTATAGGCGACTCCGACAGCGCGTCGTGGAGCCGATCCAGCGACGGGCCGATCGAGTCTTCCTCGTTGAAGGCCGGTATGACTATGGTCAGCACGGTTTTTCGATCACGCAGTACACGGAAAGACCGAAGATTGCAGAAGTCGCCGTTGTTAGCAACCGCGATATCGGCAGTACATAGCGGTCGAACAGTGCAATCTGGCGATTGATAGCGCCAGCGTCGAGCGTGTCATAGCGTACGTTTCTGTTCATCAACCAACCGACGGCTCCTACAGGGTTTACGTAGGCGCAATCGAGCACGGGGTTGCGCCCGGCGAGCGCGATCAGGTCCCTACGGCGGTACCGGCGGTGATGACCTGCCAGCCGGTCCATGGTGCCGTACAACCGCGGATGTGCCGGTACATAGACGAAGAGCCGCCCCATGGGTTTGAGCACCGCAAGCAGGTTGTTGACGGCGAGTGCGTCGTCCAAAACATGCTCGAGAACATTCGTGCAGAGTACGGAGTCGTAAGGTCCCCGCTGCATCGCGCCTTGCACGAACTCAGGGGTAGCGATATCGCTCTGAAAGTACTCGTCGTTGGCGTAGGCCACCTGTTGGCATCGAACCGCGTCGTGGTCGATATCGACGCCGGTATAGTGTGTGTGGGCTGGGAGGTGCGCGCGAAACGTGCCGTGGCCGAGACCCACTTCGAGCGTTGACTCGCCGATGTGCGGGGCAAACAGATCGAGCACCCAGCGCGTGTAGTTGTCTGCATGCGCGATGGCCGTGGAATAGGTTCCACTGCTGGTCGCTCGTTTACTCAATTCGTTGTACCGCGCCGTTGCAGCCATAGCGACAACATTACCAGCGATAGCAGGCGCAAACCGTGATCGCGTCGCATCGCGCGGTGTTCTTCAATCATCGTATCGACGGGGCCCGGCCGAATCACGTCCAAGAATTGCGGCGCAATTAGCTGGTCGCGCACCCAGTCGTTCAACGGACCGTTCAGCCATTCCGCCACCGGAGCGTTGAACCCCGCCTTACGCCGATTCAGTATTGCGGCCGGCAGCCGGTGCGCCTGGCTCCGCTTGAGAATGCGTTTTCCGCCTCCCCAGGACCACTTCATGCGGGCAGGAATGGACGCGGCGAACTCGACCAGCCGGTGGTCGAGAAAGGGTGGGCGCGCCTCAAGCGACACGGCCATGCTGGCGCGGTCGAGTTTCACCAGTATGTCGTCCACGAGCCAGGTGTTGGTATCGACGTAACTCATCTGGTCCACGAGCGAGCACTCGGCGACGTCGCGGTGCAGGGCCTGCCATAGATCATGTTCGGGCCGCGTCTCCACCTGCCATTCCGGGCGCACGAGCTCACCGATCTGCGCGTCGCCGAAAATTCCCCGCCAATGCTGGTGAGCGCGCCATGCAGGGAGCGCCAGGCCGCCCACCCATTGGCGAGCCTTGTAATCGAGGCTTACGCGCTCGAATCGTGCAGGAATGCGGTTGGCGCCCCATCGGAGCACTGGCGCGAAGGGCGCCAGCCAGCGGGACGTTCGCGCGTGCAACATCGTTGCTGTGTGCGTTGGGTATCCCAGAAACAGCTCGTCCGCACCATCGCCGGATAGTGCTACGGTAACGTGTTGGCGGGTCATGCCGCAGAGCGTGCTTGTTGGAATCACCGACGAATCGGCCAGCGGTTCCTTCGCAGCGTGTTCTATGCAACGGATCAGGTCGTCGGCGGTGTGCGTATGAATCGCGTGAATGTGATCCACGCCCAGATGGGAGGCTGTGGCTCGCGCTGGTTCAAGTTCGTTGTAGGTTTCGCTTCGAAAGCCGATCGTGAACGCGCGGGTGGCGTCAGCCGTACGCTGTTGTCGCATCGCGGCGGTTACCGCCGCCGAGTCGATACCGCCGCTCAGGAATGTACCCAGCGGGACGTCGGAAACCAGACGCAGGCGTACTGCGTCGTCGATCAGCGCGGTGAGTTCTTCGGTGAGCGCCGGTTCGCTGTCCCGGCGCTTCTCGTGGAACGCGTCTGCCAGGCTCCAGTAGCGCCGAGGTTGCAGCGGGCGCCCGAGGGAAACCACGGCCGAGTGGCCGGCCGGAAAACGCTGCACGTCGCGCGCCAGCGTCGTTGCACCCAGCGTGTAGTTCAATGCGAGAAATTGGCGCACTCCGTCGGGGTTCAATCGTTGGCGGACTCGAGGGTGCGAGAGGAGGGCATCGGGTTCGGACGCGAAGATCAGCGCGTCCTCGGCCGGTTGTGCGTAGTACAGGGGCTTCTCGCCGAGACGATCCCTCGCGAGAAAGAGCTGTTGCGCATCGTCGTCCCAGAGCGCGAGTGCAAACATGCCGTTGAACCGCTCGACGCAAGCGGAGCCCCAGCAAGCGTAAGCGGTGAGGACGACCTCGGTGTCGGAATCGGTCACAAAACGGTAGCCGCGCGCGGTCAGATCGCGCCTGAGCTCCCGATAGTTGTAGACCTCACCGTTGTAGACCAGCGAGTACCGCTGTTCCGCGTCGAGCATGGGTTGATTTGCCCGTATACCCGGATCGATTACGGCCAGCCGGGTATGTGCCAGCGAAACCGGCCCGCGCTGCCAGGTGCCCGACGCGTCCGGACCGCGGTGGGCCAGCGCGCTGGCAACCGCACTCAATCCGGCGTGAAACTCTGGATTGGGGCCAAGCACCCCCGCAATGCCGCACATAGTCGAAGTGGACTGCTACACTGGCTGCTCGTCGACAGGAACGCGCATCTTAGCCGATGGATCTCGGACCCACACCGCCGGATGGTCACGTGCTGATTGTCGGCGCCACCGGCGTGATCGGCTCCGCGACCCTTGCCGTCTTTTTGGATGCCGGCTGGCGCGTCACTTCGGTGTCCCGCCGTCGCCCCATCGTTCCGTCCCACGTCGACGTGGCTCAGTGGCAACACGTCGCGATCGATCTGACGGACGCGTCGGCCTGCGCGGGTCATGCTACGGCATTCGCCGATGTCACCCACGTGTTCTATGCGGCGCTGTTCGAACTTCCGGGTTTAATCCCTGGATGGACCGCGGACGAGCAGATGCAAACCAACCTGCGAATGCTCGAAAACCTGATGGGCGCTGTCGAACAGCACAACCGCATTTTGCGTCAGGTGACGCTGCTGCAGGGCACGAAGGCGTACGGTGCGCATCTCCACGCGATCGAACTGCCGGCACGCGAAGATTCGCCGCGGGACCCGCACGAGAACTTCTACTGGCTTCAGGAGGATTTTCTCAAGGGTCGGCGCAACACGTCGGACTGGTCCCTGACCATACTGCGTCCACAAATCGTGTTCGGCGATGCGCTCGGTAGTGCGATGAATCTCATTCCCGTGCTGGGCGTGTACGCGGCGTTGCGTCAGGAGAACGGGCGCGGGTTGGCGTTTCCCGGCGGCAGCTACCCGGTGGCAGAAGCCGTGGACGCCGAACTCGTGGCGCAGGTCGGGTTGTGGGCTGCCGAGACACCGGCGGCGAAGGATTCGGTGTTCAATGTAACCAATGGCGACGTCTTCACGTGGTCTGACGTATGGCCCGTCATCGCGGAGTCGCTTGGCGTCGCGGTGGAAGCTGCTGCACCGTTGTCGTTGGCTGAATGGTTGCCACGGCAGGAGGCGGCCTGGGCGGACGTCGTGCGCAAGCACGATTTATTGCCGTTGTCGTTGGCCGACATACTCGGCGAGTCGCATCACTACGCCGATGCGTTGTTTGGATACGGCGTCGACGCGGCGGGGCCGCCCGCGCTGGTGAGCACGATCAAACTCCGTCAGGCGGGTTTTCACCAATGTTGTGACACGCGCGACATGTTTCGGCGCCACCTAGCACGCCTGATCGATGCCCGCGTGGTACCGCGGTGGCAGTCTGCCGGACGCTAGCGGATAATCGCGCGCAAATTCACAAACGGATGATGTCGCTATGGCGGAACTCACCGCGCTGGTGCAGACCAGCAAAGGGCCGATCAATGTGAAGCTCCATACAGACGCGGCGCCGAAAACGGTGGCCAACTTCGTCAATCTGGCGCAGCGCGGTTTCTACGACGGGCTCAATTTTCATCGCGTGATCGACGAGTTCATGATTCAGGGCGGGTGCCCGAACGGTACCGGTACCGGCGGGCCGGGTTACCGCTTTGAGGATGAGTTCTCGAACGCTCTCCGACATGATCGGCCCGGACGACTCTCCATGGCGAACGCCGGCCCGAACACCAACGGCTCGCAGTTTTTCATTACCCACGTCCCCACCCCATGGTTGGACGACGCCCACACGATCTTCGGCGAGGTGGCCGGGGACGACGATCAGACGGTTGTGAACAGCATTCAGCAGGGCGATACGATCGAGAAGATCGAGATTGGCGGCGACGCGGGCGCGTTGCTCGACGCTCGCGCAGACGATATCGCCGGTTGGAACGAGGTGCTCGACGGTTGAGGTAGCGCTCGGGCGCCACCGTTCACGGTGTTGGCGGTCAACCCACCATTTTACGGCCGATCACGAGCTTCATGATCTGGCTGGTGCCTTCGAGAATCTCGTGCACGCGGAGATCTCTCAGAAAGCGCTCGACCGGGTAGTCCATAAGGTAACCGTAGCCACCGTGGAGCTGCAGCGCGTCGTTGACCACGCGTGAGCCGGTCTCAGTCGCCATCAGCTTCGCCATCGCCGCAAACTCCGTGCGGTCGGGTTCCCCCAGCGTAACCTTCTGGGCCGCTACGTAGAGCAGAGCACGTGCGGCTTCCAGACGCGTGCGCATATCGGCCAGCATGAACTGTGTGTTCTGAAACTCGGCAATGGACTGCCCGAACTGTTTACGCTCGCCTACGTAGGTGACGGCGTCGTCGAGGCAGCGCTGAGCACCGCCGAGCGAGCACGCGCCAATGTTCAAGCGACCGCCGTCGAGGCCTGCCATTGCTATCTTGAACCCTTCGCCTTCTTCGCCGACCCGGTTTGCGACGGGCACGCGTGCGTCGCTGAAATTTACCATCGCCGTTGGTTGCGAATGCCAGCCCAGCTTGCGCTCGTTCGCCCCAAACGACACGCCGGGCGTGTCCTTCTCGACGACCAAGCACGTAATGCCCCTGGCGCCGGCATCGCCGGTACGAACCATGCATACGTAGAGTTCATTGACGCCGCCGCCGGAAATGAACGCTTTGGAGCCGTTGAGAACGTAGTGATCGCCGTCCTGGACCGCGCGGGTTTTCAACCCGGCGGCGTCGGAGCCGGAACCCGGCTCGGTGAGGCAGTAACTGGCAATTTTGTCCATCGTGACCAACTCGGGGACGAAGCGCTTGCGCACAGACTCATCGCCGAATCGGTCGATCATCCACGCAGCCATGTTGTGGATCGATATGAATGCCGACGTCGATGGGCATCCGTACGCCATCGCTTCGATGATCAGCGCAGACTCGACCCGACCAAGGCCGATGCCGCCGCTTTCCTCCGACACGTAGATGCCCCCGAAGCCCAGTTCGGCGCCGGCTTTGATCGTATCGCGCGGAAACACGTGCTGTTCGTCCCATTCCGCCGCGTGTGGTGTGATCGCATCGGCGGTGAAACGGTCCGCCATATCACGTATCGCGGATTGTTCATCGGTGAGGTGATAGTCCACTTAGCCCTTTCCCCCTGGTGGCGAAGCGCCATTTTAGCCTTGATGAGACAAAAATGTGGGCGACCCAGGCGCTTTAGACAGTGTGTTTCGGGAGCGCGCACAGCGTTTCGCGAGGGGAGCATATTCAACAGTATGTGACCCGAACGAAAGGCGAGCACGGTCGCGAAACGTGCTGGATAAAGCGAGCTAAAGGCGCTCTGGGCGGGTAGATTTTTGTCGCATCGAGGCTGGCAGTGTAGGGGTCCGACGCTACGCATCGGGTCCGACGCTATGCGTCGATAGCGCGCGCTACGAGTCGGGCACGGCGATCCGCGGGAATGGGAATGGAACGCCGGCTCGCGAGATCCATCGTAATTGACACCGCAATCGCCGTGACGGCGGGTCGCCGTTGCTCGCCCAGATCGGTGCGGTACAACAGGTGCCGCAGCTGGTTTGTTTTCGTGGAAACCTGGGCTACGCCGGCTAGGTGGCGGTAGGCGGCCCCGGCCGGGAGCAGATCGTGGAAATGCAGACGCATTTCCAGCACTGCACCACCAAGCAGGCTCTGCTCACGACGCTGGTCGTCGCCTTCGAACTCGGCCCAGAGATTGGGCACCGCATCCGAAATTCTCGCCATGGTGCGATACGGCGGTAACACGCCGTGGATGGTTTCTTCCGGCAGCACGACGCCCGCGCCCACCTCGAAGAATCCGAGCTTGAGTGCCTCCGCGAGTTCGAGCTTGGCGTGTGGGTCTTCTGCGGGTACGCCTCGTGGGCCGGTATCCTGTGGTGCGTCGCTAGCGATTCGTCCGCGTGGCGCGGCCGAGCCCGCATCGAACGCTGATACCAGGGTCGCCAGAACGCTGTCGGTACCGGTGCGTTTCATGATGGCAACCGTTTCGGTTCGCTGGGATCCGTTGGCGGGAAGTGCCGCGACATCCACGGTAATCGGTGTGGCTACGCGCGCTTCCTGCAGAAATCGCACGTGGTACATCCGAACGTCATTCAGTGCTGCCAGGCCGTCGCTGGACAGGCCGCACGCGACGCAGAAATTTGCGTTGGCTTGCGCGAACTTAGCGAGGATGTGGCGGACGTTCTGGTGGTCGTTTTCGTCGCATTCCCAGCGGTTGACGCTGCCGCGAAATCCCGTGAAGTACGGCGAGGTCAACGGGACAGCAGTCGATCGCGGAAGCGGCGCATCCCGCGCAGCCAGCGATCGTAGTCGTTGGCTTTGCGCTGGAAATAGGTGGCGACTTCGGCGTGCGGCAACACGAGAAATCGTTCCTCCCGTATCGCGTCTATGCAGGTGTCGGCCACGTGTTCCGGTTCGAGAATCCCGTCCTGGGCTGCCTGGCCGGTCGAGGTGTCCGGACTATCGCCCAGAATGTTTGTGCGCACCGCCTGCGGGCAGAGCACGGAAACCCGGATGCCGTCGTCCGCGTAGTTGATCGCCAACCACTCGGCCAGTGCGACGGCGGCGTGTTTCGAGACCGCATACGGGCCCGAGTCAATCTGTGTCAGCAGGCCGGCGGCAGAGGCCGTGTTCAGCAAATAGCCGCCCCCACGCGCCCGCATGTGCGGAATCAGAGCCCGGGCGGCAGCGAGATGGGCCCAGACGTGGACGCTCATCATCCGTTGCCAGTCGCTGGTATCCAGATCCAGGCCGCCGCGTTGTCCGTAGCCGGCGTTGGAGACGAACAGGTCGATCCCGCCATGCTGCGAGACGGTTTCCTCGATCAGGGTAGTGATCGCGGGTTCGTCGGCGACGTCCAGTTGCCTCGCCTCCGCGACCGTACCGATGGCCTGCGCCGTCGCAGCAGCGGTCTGTGCATCGAGATCCGTGCAGACGACCGTGCGTGCGCCTTCCTTTGCCAGGCGGTGCGCCAGGGCGCGGCCGATTCCCGAACCTGCTCCGGTTACTACGGCAACCGTGTTTGTGAGTTCCATCGCGCGAAGCACCCCTGTTCGATTGGCGCCATGATAGCAAGGCGGTTTACGGTCGATACCCTAGCCGTGCGGCGGGCCCCCACGGGTTCGCTGCAGGCGTTCCATGCGGGCTTCAAGCTGTGCGAATTCCTCCCGGGAGAGCGCGCCCGAGTGATCCGCGTCGAGCGCTTCGAACAGGCGTTTCGGGTGCGGGTAGGTGTGGCGGCCGGCGCGGAACCAGAGCTCGAACTCCGACGGCGAGATCTTCGTGTTTCGGTCACTGTCTGCGCTCGCGAACGCATCCATGGCTGCAGTTGGCAGCGTGTGTGCGGCCGCACCGGTAAGCGCCAGGATCATCAGAGTACGCGGGAAGGACATTGACAGATGGTCCGCGTGAGCGCGCGCCTGGTCAAGGCGCTGATGTAACGCTTTTGTGACGGCCGGGCCGTCGCTCAGGACGATCGCTTGATGATGCCGGGTATCGGAATCGTTGTGGATGACGACGAGGCGATGATTTTTTTGGCTTCAATCAGCAACGAGAGTTTGTCGCCGATCGTGTCCAGCACGTCCGGGTCGAGTTGGTCCATACCTGCGGTGCAGATCCATGCATTCTTTCCGTGGCGCTTGGCAAGGCCGGCGGCTAGACCCGAGATATTCAGCACCTGCTGCCACGAAACTTTGCCGGGTTTCGCGTTGATGAACGGGTATACGCTGGCACCGATCGATGCAGTCAGCCGGATCGATCGGCCGAGTTTCGGGTCGAAACGGTGGCTCGATATTGCGGTTCGGATGCGCTCAGCCAGCAATTCCATGTCTTTTTGCGATCGCACTTCTCCGGCGATCAGGAACGTGTCGCCCTCGCCGCGCATCACCAGATCCGTTTCCCTGGCGCATGACGCAACGAGGTGCCCGATCTGACCTAGGGTCGTGTCGCCGGTCGCCCGGTCGTGGTCGGCATTGATCTGAGCGAAATCGTCCAGGTCGACGGTCAGGAACAGCATCCAGCGCCGACGCCCGGTTTTTCGAAAGTCGATGATGCGCCGGTCGATTCCAGCCGCGGTCTTTGCCAGGGCATCGTGCGCATCCTCCAGCCGTGGCAGACCAGTAACGGGGTCGCCGGGTCCTGCAGCCTGCAGTTGTTCCTGCAGTGATCGGATCTCCAGGTCGCGCGCGTCGATCTCTTCTTTGAGGTTGGCGACGACGGGTCGAAGTTCGTCTACGGCGGACAGCGCTGCTTGCGTCTGCCGACGTTGCTGCAGCACCAGCGCGGTTGCGGTAACGACGGCGAGCAGCGTGACGCCGGCAGCCGCGAACAAAAATATGGGCGATCCCAGATCGAACACGGATCAGAATCCGCCGGCGAACCAGGCGGGCTCGGTTCGGAAAACGCTGTGTCTCGGGGCCGCGTGTCGTGTTCCCAGGTGGGCGTGTTGCATTGTCCGTTGCTCGAATCCGATTCCTTGGTGCGGGCGCGTGACGCCGGTCCGATAGGCAGGTGCACGCGACACACGGGTCAAGTGTAAGCGAGATCTCGGCAGCGCTTGCGTGCGGGAGTCACACTTTGTCCGATGCGGGTTCGTCGATCCAAAGCGTAAATCCTTTGGAACTCAATACCTTGCGTTGGTTAGCGTTCAAGCGGGCGGTCGCTGCGCGGAGGAATGTGTACTGTTCGTCGACCTCGGCGCCGACGGCCTCTATCGCCCGGGCGGCCTCATCGGACGATTCACCACGCACGACCATTGCGGCAGGAACTGCGCGTACAGCCGCGCCGTAGAGTGCAAAAACCACGAGTGCAATCATCACGTTGGCAACGACCAGTCGGCGGTTGCTCACGTTTTTCCAGTTCATCGTCAGCATCTGGCGGATTCTGTGTGTAGACATGCTCTGGAAAAAGCAATCGGCATGCCATCGGGACCGCCTTACACAAACGGGTTACGTTTTGCAAAAAACCGCTATAAATCAAATGGATATATGTAAATTGATGTAAGAGTTCGAGGCCGTTGGGAACGCAGGTAACCAGGGGATGCGGGAGGCGTGCGATCGGCGGCGCAACGTGACGCTGCCGGGCACCCGAAATCAGTGCGCGTGGTCGTGGGGCCGCTTCAAACGAATGTTGATGACGTGGGCGGCAATCAGCGCGGATACACCCAGAACCGTGAGTGGAACTTCCCACGCATGGCCGGCGATGTGTGCGACGCCGAGAAACATCAACACCAGGCCGGTCGCGCCCAGCAGGGCGCTGTGTTTGCGGCCGTGGGTGCGGTAGCCACGCCACAACGCCCAGCCGCTGATGGGCAGCGCCAGGAGCAGCAACGCCCAGTGCACGCCTGCTTGCGAATCCGTCAGGCGCTGGCTGAGCCAGGGTACGGTCAGCAGCGACGCGGGCACGGCGAGGCAGTGCACGAGGCACAGCCCGGACATCCAGATGGCCAGGCGATCGATACGCGTGGGCGCCGGCATCGCAACAACGGTCGCGGTCTCGCGATCGGCTTCGACCGTGGGCAGGTCGTTGTTAAGGCCGGTGATCTGGGTCATGTGATGTTCGCGAATTCGGTGTCTGAAAGCTGCGGATAGTTTAGCAGCGAGCGCGGCGGTCGTGCGTGGTGGAAACCTGCGCTAAAGTTCGGGTAGCACGACTAAAAAAACGGGGAGAAGAAACCTTGAACTTTGACATTCCTGACGACCTGCAAGCGTACCTGGGGGAACTTGATCAATTCATCGAGACGACGATCAAACCACTCGAGAATTCGGACGACAACATTCGGTTTTTCGATCACCGTCGCGAAGACGCGCGTACGGACTGGGAGCGCGGCGGCCTCCCGAACGAGGAATGGGAAGCGCTGCTTCACAAGGCGAAACGTCTTGCCGACGACGCCGGCCATTACCGTTACGCCATGCCAAAAGAATACGGGGGCCAGGACGGCACCAACCTGGGGATGGCGGTTATCCGTGAGCATCTCGCGACGAAGGGCCTGGGTCTGCACAACGATTTGCAGAACGAGCATTCCATCGTTGGCAATAACGTTGGCCTGATGCTGATGGTGCTCTACGGCACGGATGAGCAGAAGGCGGAATGGGTCGACGATCTTATGGAAGGCCGCCGCGGCTTCGCGTTTGGTATAACCGAACCGGATCACGGTTCGGATGCCACCCATATGGAGACGAACGCCGTTCGCGATGGCGACGAGTGGATCATCAACGGCGCGAAAACGTGGAACACTGGAATTCACAAGGCGCAATACGATCTGATCTTCGCTCGCACCAGCGGCAAGCAGGGTGACGGCGACGGCATCACAGCGTTTCTAACGCCCACCAATGCGAGCGGATTCAAGATCGAAGAGATGCTTTGGACGTTCAACATGCCGACGGACCACGGTCGTATCTCGTTGACAGATGTCCGGGTGCCGCACGCGTCGATCTTCGGCGGCGAGGGCCGCGGACTGCAGGTCGTGCAGCACTTCTTCAACGAAAATCGGATACGTCAGGCCGCATCGAGCCTCGGCGCCGCGCAGTTCTGTATCAACGAATCAGTCGCTTACGCCAAAGAGCGCGCACCGTTCGGCAAGCCGCTCGCGACCAATCAGGGAATCCAGTTTCCGCTGGTGGAGTTGCAGACGCAATGCGAAATGCTGCGTGCCCTCATCCACAAGACCGCATGGCAGATGGATACGTACGGTGCGTTTTCCGTGTCCGACAAAGTGTCGATGTGCAACTACTGGTCTAACCGATTGTGTTGCGAATCTGCAGATCGCGCCATGCAGGTCCACGGAGGACTGGGATATTCCCGCCACAAACCTTTCGAGCATATCTACCGACATCACCGCCGATACCGCATTACCGAAGGGGCGGAAGAGATTCAGATGCGCCGCGTTGCCGGCTACATGTTCGGATTCATGAAACAGCGGGCGCCGAAAGGGGTCAGGGAATAGCCGTTGTCTGACGATGATTTCCGCACGGCGCTCGGGAAGGTTCTCGTGCGCGAGATGCCTGATGTCCTAGCGCTCGATGAGGCGGAGCGCCTCTCGGGCGGCGCCAGCCAGGAGACGTACCGGCTACGGGTGCGCACCAGCAATGGCGACCGTTTGCTTGCCATGCGGCGCGCGCCGGGGGGTGAGCCGCGCAACACGGATACCGGGTATCCGAACCTGGCGACGGAGGCGCACCTGATGCAGTGCGCGCGAGCGGTGGGTGTGCCGGAACCGGACGTGCACTACGTGCTCCAGCCGTCGGATGGCCTCGGCGAAGGATTCGTGATGGAGTGGCTCGAAGGCGAAGCTCTGGGCGCGCGCATCGTACGTTCACCAGAACTCGAGCCGGTGCGGCCACACCTGGCGTACGAATGTGGTCGCGCGCTGGCCCGCATTCATGCCATCGATCTCACCCAGACAGGCCTCGACCGCGCGCTCGAGCATCTGTCCGCTGAACAGTTCGTGCGCCAGACGTGGGAGCGCTATCAGGCGTTCGAGACGCCGCAGCCGATGATCGACTACAGCGCGCGCTGGCTGCTCGAAAACCTACCGCCCGAGGCGCCGCCGCGGCTTGTGCACAACGATTTTCGCAACGGCAACATCATGGTCGGTCCGGATGGGTTGGTGGCGGTGCTGGACTGGGAAACAGCGCACATTGGTGACCCGATGCGCGACCTCGGCTGGATCTGTACCCGGTCGTGGCGTTTCGGCCGGGCCGACCTGCCGGTTGGCGGGTTTGGTGAATATGCGGACCTGTTTCGTGGTTACGAAGAGGAGTCGGGCCACCCCGTAGACCCGCAGCACGTGCGGTTTTGGGAGGTTTTCGGGTCGTTCTGGTGGGCTGTAGGGTGTCTCGGCATGGCCGAGCACTACCGGACCGGGCCGGATCAGACCGTGGAACGACCCGCGATCGGTCGCCGATCGTCCGAGTGCCAGGTGGATTGTGTGAACCTGTTGATACCCGGGCCGGTACAGATATTCGAGCCAAACGCCGCGGCGGTGGGAGTCGCCGACATGCCCAGCGTGGAGGAACTGCTGGTTAGTGTGCGTGAGTATCTGCACGGAGACGTGATGGATGCGACCAGCGGGCGGTTGAATTTTCTCGCCCGGGTTGCAGGTAACTCGCTGGCCATCGTCGAGCGCGAGCTGACGCTAGGCGAAGCGCAGCGAAGCGCCGAACGCCGTCGGCTTCAGGGGCTCTTTGCGGCCGACACTGCGGATACCGGCGCGCCCGCGTCGGATCTGCGCTGGCGGCTGGTGCGGGAGCTGCGCGATGGCTCCCGGGGATTGGACGATCCCCAGTTGGTCGAATACCTCCGCGAGTCTGTGGTGAACCAGGTGGCGATCGACCAGCCCCGGTATCCGGGTTTCCGCACGGCTCGGGATCACTCGACCTCTTAGCCCACCGGCAGTCGCCGGTGTCGTACAGCGGCTCGTTGACCCTAGAAAAATCATCTAGTAAGGTCGTTTCCCCGCGGTAAAACATCAAGATTGCGAACCGAACGCAACCCCGCGGGACCGATTGTGAGCTAGCACGGACTCTCACTACAGGGTTTCCACACGCGAGAGCGTGTGCGACGCAGAATGTGCGCGAAGATTCGCGCGACGGAACTGCGAACGCTCCCACGATCCATTCGCGGGCGCGATAGGACTGAAACCAGATCACTAGACATTAGTAAGCGTTAGTAAGCGTTAGTAAGCGTTAGTAGGCGCAGATGCGCGTTACCAAACGTTAACGGGCGTTCGCCGGAGTTGATTCCGGACGAGCCCCCGGCGACGCGGCGAGCCGTATGAATGCGGTAACGGCTCGTCTGATTTGAATCAGTCCGTTTTGCAGTTCGAAGGAACCCTAATGCGTCTTTCCGGCCCCAAGCTAGCGTTGGTCGTCGCGGCCATCGCGTACGTTATCCTCTCGCCCTCCGTCACTCGTGCCGATCCGTCGTCCAATGGTGCAACGAAGATTCTGTTCTCCGCGGCCGAACGCACGATCGGTGTGGGCGAGACCGTCCAGCTCGAGTGGTACAGCCCCAACTCGAAGTACTGCGTTGCCAGCGGTGCCTGGGAAGGGACGCTGAACCCATCGGGGGCGATCGAAACGGTACCGCTCAAGAACGTGGGTACCTACGAATACTGGCTGCAATGTTTCTCCGCGTTCGGCGACAAGCGCAAGATCGTGACCGTCGAGGTGGTGGCGGGCGACCCGTCAATTCAGCTCGCCGTGCAGCCGGCGGAAGTGGAATACCTGGGCGACGCGACGTTGAGCTGGCAAGCATTCCAGGTGGGCGAATGTCTCGCTAGCGGCGCGTGGAGTGGCGAAATGCCCAGCGCCGGAACCCTGAGTCTGCAGGGTGTTACGCAATCGGCGACGTACGAACTGGAGTGCTCGACGCTCACCGACCCCATCCGAGCCGAGGTTACGCTGACGGTCCTGGACGGTGGTCCGCCTGGAACCGGGCCGACCGTTCGCATTTCGGTCAGTGCCAGCGAGATCGAGAAGGGCGACGCGGTTACGGTCTCGTGGTCGTCCGAGGGAGCGTCGAATTGCACAGCGGACGGCGACTGGGACGGAGCCGTTGCAACCGGCGGATCCGAACTGATCGAGAACGTGCAGCACAACAGCACCTTCGGTATACGTTGCAGCAGCGATGATGGAAGCACGGCGGTTGCGAGCGCCAACGTATCGGTACTGGGAATCACAACACTGGTGTGGAGTCCGCCGGAGGCCAACTCGGACGGCTCCGAGATACTGCCGTTGTCCGGTTATCGGGTGTACTACGGCGAACAAAGTCGCGACTACGACGCCATAGAATCGGTCGACGGCGCGGCCACCACTCAATATTCGCTCAAGCTGCCGCAGGGGTCTTACTACTTTGCGTTGACGGCGGTCAGTGAGTCGGGTTTGGAGAGCGGCTTCTCGAACGAAGTCCAGCGAACGATTGAGTGAGCGCGCCGCACGCACCGTTCACATCCCGTTTACAACTTTTTACTTTGCCAACTGGGTCGCAACCTGACGCCCCTTAAGAACGTATTCTCTTCACACGCATAAACGCCATTGGACTCGGCGTTGTAGTTTTGCGAAGGAGAGAATATGAAACGTCGGCGCTGTCACGATCTCGTTCGTACCGCGATCCTCGTCCTCATAACCGCAGCTTCCGTTCACGCGCAGGCCGCCAAGCCCCACCGAGCACCCGTCGTTTCGTTTAGTGCAAACGAAACCGACGTGCTTGTGGGTGCGAGGATAGTGCTTTCGTGGGCCAGTTCGGGGAAACGTGACTGTTTCGCCGAGGGCGATTGGACGGGCAAACAGCCGAACAGTGGGTTCTTCGAAACCCAGCCGCTAAACGTGGCGCGAAACTATCGCTATGAGCTCAGGTGCTCCGACCGAGGGGACACAACGGCCAAGACAGTGGTCGTATCGGTTCGGGACGACGAAAAACTCATGACGCTCGATTTCACAGCGTCACCGCAGCAGGTGCCGTACGCTTCAAGTACGGTGCTGCGGTGGAACGCCGACGGTGCCACCGCTTGCACAGCCTCCGGAGACTGGGAAGGAGAGCGGGCTGGCAGCGGTGAGTACACCGTCGAATCCGTAACGCGCGACCTGAATTTCGGTTTGCAGTGCGAAGGGCCTGGTGGCCTGGTAGACGCATCGCAGACCGTCTCGGTCGTGCAGAGCGAACCGCCGACCGTCGAACTGGCGGCGGCACAGACTGAGATTGTTGGCGGTGAGTCCGTGACGCTTCGGTGGCAGAGCACCGATGCGGTGTCCTGTGACGCCGACGGCGCGTGGACGGGATCGAAAGGTACCGCGGGTTCTGAAACAATCGCGGACCTTAAGGAATCATCGACGTTTTCGTTGACCTGTCGCAATGCCGTCGGCACCGCGGTCGCGATGACGCAGGTAGAGGTTCTGGGTGCCACCACGCTCGCGTGGCAAGCGCCGACGCACAACGACGACGGTTCCCCGATTTCGGGCGACCTGAACTACAAGATCTACTATGGCGAGTCGCCGTCGGACTACACGGACGTGCATTCGGTCGGAGCAGCGAACGCCACGAGTACGACGCTGACGCTACCGGCAGGGACCTACTACATCGCCATGACGGCGGTGGATGCAGCGGGCACGGAAAGCCTGAAGTCGCGCGAGATCGCTCGGCTGATCACGCCCTGACCGATTGCGCCAAAGTGGCGCTGGTAGAATTGGCAGCAAGCTCAGCCAGTCGAGGATGCTGCCATGCCGATGTTCGAGCGCGACGATGAAGCCGGTCGCTCGGAGTTGTACTTCGAGGACCGTGGGGGCGGATTTCCGATCCTGATGCTCGCACCCGGTGGTATGAACAGTCACATCGCCGCGTGGCGTAACGCGCCCTGGAACCCGATCTCCGCACTGGAGGGGTCGTTTCGGGTCATCGCCATGGACCAACGCAATGCGGGTCGGTCCGTTGGGCCGATTCACCGGGACGACGGGTGGCGCACCTACCTTCGGGATCACGTGGCATTGATGGATCATCTCGGCGTCGAGCGATTTCACGTGGCAGGCATGTGCATCGGCGGTGCGTACGTGGCTCAGCTGGCGGCGGAGTATCCAGACCGTGTTGCGTCCGGGGTGTTGTTTCAGACGATCGGCCGTGCAGTGGTGGACGGTATCGACAACCGCGCCGACTTCTATGCGATGTTCGACGACTGGGCGGGCCGTGTCGCCGCGGAGCACGGGCACATGACCGATTCAGACTGGGCGCGTTTCCGCGCCACCATGTACGACCGCGACTTCGTGTTCAGTATTGATGAAGATCAGGCGCGCCGACTGCGGACGCCGTGTCTCGTGCTCGCGGGTGCAGACCGGTACCACCCGCACGTTGTATCACGGCGGTTTGCAGACCTGGTTCCGGGCGCGGAGTGGCTTGATGTCGATGCCTGGAAAACACCCGCTGCGGCCGCCGGTGCGCAGCGACGCGTGCAGGCGTTTCTGGCGGCTCACACGCCCTGAGCCGCGATCACGCCGCCGCGGTTACGTCCACCGGAATGCCCGTCATGTGCGCCTGATTCGAAATGGGTTCGAAGCTGTCGGGGCCGCTCGGCAGGAGCGCGTTACAGTTACTGCTGTTTGCAGCGCGCGCCACCTTCAATCCGTGGCTGGACGACTGGCCGCCGCCGTGGGCCATTGCTACGACCCCACGGCGCAGATCGTCCGAGAGGCTCAGGGTCGTTTCGATTGCACCGTGGTGGTTGCGGACCTGGATGCGTTGGCCGTCCTCGAGCTGGCGCGCATGGGCGTCCTCCGGGTTCATGAACAGCGGATTTCTCGCGTCCGCGTTTCTGTGTAGCTTTTCGACGTTTTCGTACCACGAATTGAACATGTAGGGGGTGCGGCGGGTAATCAATTTCAACTGATCCGGATGCTCGCCTGCCAGCTCATCGAAAAGGCGGCTCATACGTTCAATCGCATCATCGAACGATTCGGGCCTACAGTCGATTCCGCGTTCGGAATCGGGCAGGTGGTGCTCGAACAGATCGGCGGGATCTGCCCGGTCCAGCTCGAGTAGGCCGGAGCGCTTTAGATCTGTGAACGAATTGCCGCGGGATCGCAGCATCGCATCGACGCGCGCCCACATGTTGGGGGTGTCCGAGTCGTCGAATGCGCTGTCGAACCCCATGGCCTGACACAGGCGTTCGTAGATCCACCACTCGGGTCGCCGTTCGAACGCGGGAGGCACTACGGCTTCCGTGAACTGAACGCTGGGCGAGTGCTGCAGGCCGAGTCCGGTGATGTTGATGTCCTCACGCTCGAACGCACCCGCCGCAGGCAGCAGATAGTGCGCGTACTCCGCGGTGGCGTTGCGGTAGATGTCCACGCAAACCACGAGCTCCAGTTGTTCGAGCGCTTCGCGCGTCCGCTGTTCGCCGGCGATCGACAGTACGGGATTGCCGGAGTTGACGAACAACGCTCTGATCGGCGTGTTGTAGCTGGCGCGGTCGTCGTCGACCGGCGCAGTACCGTCTGTCCGAGTCGGCGCCGGTATTGAGTCTGCAAGCAGGTAATCTGCTAGCAGGTTGCCTGGCAGGCTGATGCCGACGCCGCCGGGTTTGCGGATTCTTCCGAACGGCGTGTTCAGATAATCCTCCGGCAGATGAGCACCCGCGGACGGGGATCGAGAGTAAAAGCCCTGACCGAAGTAGTTTCCCCCCGCGCGGCCGAGATTGCCGGTCACGAACGACAGCATCTGCACCAGCCAGTACGCCAACGTGCCCTGGCGCCCCATGTTGATCCCGGTGGACGCGTGCACAGCAGCGCGGGGGGCGTCTGCAAAGGTGTCGGCCAGCGCGCGGATTGCCTGCGCGTCCACCCCCACAACGTCGGCTACGCGCTCTGCAGGATAGTTGGACACGAAGTCGCGCAGCGCGCCCAGATTTCGGCCGTGGGTGTCCACAGCCGCGGGTAACGTGCGGTTGGAAAGCAGGTGCTCCAGCATCGCGGCGAGCAGGTACGGGTCGGTGTCGGGCTTGATCTGCACCACGCGCGCGGTGCCGGACACGGACTCGATGCGGCGGGGATTGACGTAGACGATCTGGGCACCGCGATCAGCTGCCGCGCGGAGGTGGCCCATCGGATTGGCGATGCTCATGAACGACATATGGCTCACGGCGGGGTTCTCCCCGATCAGCAGAATCACGTCTGCGTTTTCGATATCGGGAATCGGATGGAAGGTGCGCGTTCCGAAGACTGCCTGGCTGGCCGCAAACTTGTTGGCGCAATCCTGCGTGCCGGAGCTGAAGAAGTGGCGCGCGCCTAGCTGCACCATGAATCGCCCGAACGAAGGTCCGAACAATGTATTGAACGCCGTGGGATTGCCGGTATAGCTCGCGACCGCGCCCCTGCCATTGCGCTTGACGATGCGCTGCAGATCCGCGGAGATGCCATCTAACGCCTGCTGCCACGATATGGGTGCAAACGTGCCATCCGGCTGGCGCTTCAGCGGCACGTTCAGGCGATCGGGATCATTGTGAATTTCCTTTCCATAAATCCCTTTGTTGCAGACGAAACCCTTGGACACGGGGTGTAACTTGTCGGGCTTCAGGTCAATTAACTGGTCGTTCTGCACGGTCGCGATCAGTCCGCAGGCCGGCTCACAGACCCTGCAGAACGTGCGCTTGGTGGTCGCTGTCATGGTTTCCGCTCCTGGCTCTGCGCCATGTTAGCGCTTCGCGGATTGCATTGGGCGGAATGTTCGGGTGTGGTGGGCCAAAAACAAAAGCCGCCCGTAGGCGGCTCAAATATCCCCGATTGTTATTGCTGTTGTCCGGGAAATAACGTTGGTTCGTCCCCTCCGCAATCCGATTGACCTCGGCAGGGCAACGGAGCGAAAGGTAGCAGGCTCTAGCTTGAATATCAATAAGTTAGAACAACTTTCTCGGGAGGTTATTTCATTGGAATTTTGGCGATACCGCCGCTCGGGCCCTGGCGGGTACGTCGCAAGCTGTCGCACTCAACGGGCGTGTTCATTCTCCTTCTAAACGCCCTCGCAAAATGATATCGAAAAAGTATCGAAATTGAGGTCGCCCGTAGGTCGTGTCACGTTGCGGCTGCAAACCGTTTACAACGCCACACACAGGCGTATCCGCTGTCGCGTACGCTACCTGGCTCCGATAGGCAGTTTTTCGGGAAGGCACGTGGAGCACTTGATTGGTACCGCGTTTGCGGTTGCGAGCGAACAGTACGTGATTCGGGACGTCCGCAAGGTCCGCGGCGACGTTCTGTTGTATGCAGAGAAGGCGCATGCAGGTTCCAACAACCGTGCAGCGTTTCACTTGAATGATGTGGCGCATTTACTACCCGGGTCGGAACCTGCTTCCAAGTCGGCGCGATGACGGCGCAATCTCCCCGCGCCGGTTCTTTTCGTGGGTGAAGCACGACACAGACGGTAACGGGACGCGGTGCTGTAATAGGGCGGCGTGTCGAGGGACCAGGGTCGAGGGACCAGGGTCGAGGGACCGGGAAGGACACGCGTTGGGCGGACAGGGCGCGTATATATGTCAGGGTTTGATGAAGTCGTCGGGTTCTACGACCCAGCCGATATGTCGGTTCATGACCTCGTGGCGTTTGATGCGTTCCAGGATCTGCTCAATGGAACCGACGTGCGTCCGGAATTTGCCGCAACGTTAATCCGGTGCGCCTACGCTACGGTGGGATTCGGTCCCGATCTGCACAGCGTGGTGCTGTTTGTCCTTCGTTTCGACGAGACCGGGCGTGCGGACGCAATGTTCAACATGCCATTGGACTACCTGGCGCAGCAAGCCGGCGGGTCGTTCGAATTCGATGACGGGTTCACGATCCGCGTGGCGTGTCGGAGCGCTTGCCCGGTTCCCTGGCATGCGGTCAACCTCTGGGAGCCAGCGGGTTCCTCGACGACGCATCCGCTTGCGCTATTGCGCGCACTCGTCTTGAAAAACGATCTGGGCCTGGCTCCGACGGCGAGCCCGCAAGCGACGGGATTTGACCTTGGTGCCGGTAGCGGCGACGGCGCAGTCATCATCTCCGAAGCGCCCATGCTTGCACCCCAGCCGAAGCCCGTGCCGGAGACGCCGCCGTCTGAGCCACCGCTGCTCGCGCAGCGGCACGTATTGAACCGCAAGCTCACGGAAACCTTTGGCGAGCAGGGGCGCGTGGGCATCTCGGAGCTTGTGAAACGGCACAAGGTGGAAATGGCGCGTGCGCGCGAACGCTTCCGCGAAGATCTGGCGGGGCAGCAGGAACTGCTGCTGGCCCAGATTCGCGACCTGCAGTTGGAGATCGAAGAGCTGGAGCAGCGGCTGGAACGGGAGAAGAAACGGTCGAAACGCCTTCAGCAGTTGCTGCGCGGCGAGTACTGACGGGCGCGAACCGCTCCGGACCGGGTCCGTTCGCGTAGCGTCGCCCGAGTCGGTAAAGTGATGGGCTCGTTGGCGTGTACAGGTTGCGGACCAGCTCCCGAAAAATGATTCCAGAAGAAACGCTTGACGCAATCTCGGCGCAGGCCGCGACCGCGGACGCTACCCGAAGCATCGACGCCGACGTGATTGCCGCGCTGAAAAAACTCGATGTCATGCGCATGAGTGCGTCGCGGAACATTGGCGGCACGGAGGCCACGATGGAGGCGATTGCAGAACTGTTGCACGGCGTTTCCCCTCGGTGTGCTTCCACCGCGTGGTGCCTATGGAATCATTTGTGCACGTTTCACCTGTTCTGCGGCTTGCTCGGCCCCGCCAACGCGGAGTTTCTGACGGGAATCGTCACCCGCCGGCAATGGGTGTGTTTCCCTGCCGGAGCCGGCACAGGTGTTCGGGGTGCTCAGGTAGACGGCGACATATCGTTGAGAGGAAAGGCGTCATTCGGTTCCGGTGCCCGCTATGCGGACTGGGCAGGCGTTGCATTCGTGATGGACGATGCGGAACGCCCGTGGTTTTCGATGGTGGACCTTGCGCAGCCGGGGGTTGTGATCGAACCCACGTGGCAGGCGATGAGTTTGCGGGCATCGGCAACGGACGATGTGCTGTACCGCGAGGCGCGGGTTCCTATGGAACGACGCGTGCCGTTTCTGCAGCGCTATCGGGATCCCTTCCGTGACCCGGCGCACCCGATGGTTCACGAACGCTATCGGGAGGACTGGGTTGCCTTGTCTACGCTCTGGCTTGGCGCGATGGCCGCAGGCCTCGCTGGCGCAGCACTGGCTGATGCAGCCCAGGGGATAAGAGGCCGGATTGCGCTCAGCCGAGTGAAGGTGGATGAACGACCGACCGTTCACGTCAATCTAGGTATCGCTTCGGCCAGGGTTTCCGCCGCTCGGGACACAGTGCTGCGGGCGTGCGCGGATACCGACGCGCGGATAGCGGCGGGACAGGTTCCCGATGAAGG
This sequence comes from Candidatus Azotimanducaceae bacterium, assembly GCA_965216695.1. Taxonomy (GTDB): domain Bacteria; phylum Pseudomonadota; class Gammaproteobacteria; order Pseudomonadales; family Azotimanducaceae. The sequence continues at coordinate 4,878,943 of OZ244212.1, forward strand.
CGACTACCTGAGGCAGGTGAGCGCGGGCATGCAGGCAGTGTCGCTGTGTGACGATGCGATGCGCCTCATTCTGCGCGTGTTGGGCGGTAATGGATTGCGCGAAGGGACAGATTTCGAACGACGGTATCGCGATTTTCAAGCGATGCCGCTCCACATTAACGGGCACATCGATCGCGTGTCGGAGCAATCCGGCAGGCATTTGATTGGGCTGCCGACGACAAACCCGTTCTAGCGCTTTTTCGCGCGACTCCGGAGAATCGGTCGGCCTAGCGAAGGCGCGCCTCCTAGCGAAGGCGCGCCTCAACCCTTGGGATTCACCAGAATCTTCACTTCGCTCGGAGCCCTGGCCAGGCGCTCGAACGCACCCTGTATGTCTGCCAGCGACGCCGTGTCCGTGTGCAGCGGGGCGCAACGGATACGGCCATCGCGCACCAGGCCCTGAGCGATGTCGAACTCCTCGTGTACGTACGCCAACGACGAGGTCAGCCGAATCTCCTGCATGAGCCAGAATGCGCCGTCGATCTCCGCGGCACGATTCGGTACGCCCACCAGAGACACGACGCCGCCTCGACGTACGAGGCGTGCCGACTGGTCGATCGTGTCGGGGATGCCGGCGCACTCGAACACCACGTCGGCGCCGATTTGTCCCAGGGCGTCGTTTATCCTCGCACCCGCATCGTCGGCGCGGGGATCCACGAGCAGGTCGGCACCCAGTTCACCGCCGAGATCACGGCGCGTGGGTTCGGGTTCCACGAGGGTGATGTGTCCCGCCCCTGACGCCCGCGCGGCCTGGAGCACCAGCAGACCAATGGGGCCGCCGCCCAGTACAACGATGCTGTCTCCCAGACGAATGTCCGTGCGTCGGACGGCGTGTACGGCAACGGTTACGGGTTCCAGCATGGCCGCGTCTTCATCCGTGAGTGCGGCGTCGACGGCGTAAAGGCGGTCGAGATCGAACGCAATGCGCGGTGCAAAACCGCCGTGAGGTGCGGCGAGTGAACTCATCCCGATCGCGCTGGTGAACACGAATTCGCAGTGCGCAGCGTCACCACGTCTGCAGGTCGCGCACTGCCCGCACGCTGCGTTGATTCCAATTGCGACGCGGTCGCCTTCGCGGAGCGCTCGGCCTGATTCGATCGCACTCACCCGCCCGGACCATTCATGGCCGCAGATCGCGGGGTTGTACGGTTCGCCCGAGAGAAAGGCGTGCACGTCGGTACCGCAGATACCGCAATAGTCTATGTCCACCACGGCCTTGCCCGCCGTTTGGACGGGGTCGGGCATCTCCACCAGCGAGACCTGGTCTTTTCCGGTAACAAGTGCGGCGTGCATGATCGGCTCCTGCTGTCGTTCAGCGACTTTACTCTATAATTCAGCGCGTTGCCGGTCCGGCGTGGCTTGTGTTGCAGTATGCAGATAGAGGTGTTTTCGGATCTGATCTGTCCCTGGTGCTACATCGGCAAGCGCCGCCTCGACGCGGTGGTGTCATCGCGTGGGCGAGAGCTGCAGGTGATCTGGCGCGCGTACCAGTTGTACCCTCATCTACCGGCCGGCGGGATCGATCGGCGCCAGATGCTGGAAGCGCGGTATGGCGCGGACGCGGACCCCAGTCGCGTTCCCGAACGGCTTCGGGCGGAAGCGGCCGCAGAGGGCATTGAGCTCAACTACGCCGACATGCAGCGCGTGCCCAACACGTTTGCGGGTCACCGGCTGATGGTGCTGGCCGGGCGACTCGATGACGAAAGCGGCAACGAAAACGGTGCGCAACATCGGTTAGCGGAAGCGCTCTTTGAAGCGCACTTCCGGCGAGGGCTCGATCTGGGTGATATCGATGTGCTCGCGCAGGCCGCCGCGGCGAGCGGCCTACCAGAGACCGACGCGAGAACGTATCTCAACGGCGAGGACGGCGCGGACGAGGTGCGCGCGGAACTCGAACGTGCGAGCACGCTGGACATCTCCGGCGTGCCCGCGTTTCTCCTTGCTGGGCGTTTTGTGCTCCCCGGCGCTCAACCCGCAGACGTTATGGCTCAGTTCATCGACCGCGCACAGGCGCGATTCGGGGACGCGGCGACCTGACGATGATGTCGAGCGATTCCCTGGCGGTGCTGTCCTTACCTTTGAGGCGAGCCGGGTAGCACGAACTGCGGCTGATTCTGGCTGAATACATGCTTTGGAAACACGCCGTAAACGTGGCCGCACTGGCTGCAATGCACGATGGTGAACCAGGGTTGACGGGTGCGTGAGCGCTCGCGGCTGGCTTTGGAAACGATGTACTCCACACCGTGCACACCACAGTCGGGGCATTTTGGATCAGCCATGGTCGATACCGTACGCGGGCGCTGCAGGGACAGTGTTATCCGGAGCCATCGTCCCACCAGTGGTCCATATCGTGGGCCGGTACGCTGTCGAGTTTTGGGTGTCCGACGATACGTGCGGGTACTCCGGCGACGGTCGTGTGGGCGGGCACCGATTTCAGCACGACGCTGCCGGCCGCGACCTTGGCGCCTTCACCGACTTCGATGTTGCCAATGATTTTGCAGCCGGCCGACAACAGTACGCCACGCCGGATCTTCGGGTGGCGATCGCCGGAGACTTTGCCGGTACCGCCGAGGGTGACTGAGTGCAGAATCGATACGTCGTCGTCCACCACCGCAGTTTCCCCGATGACAATGCCAGTCGCATGGTCGAGCATGATGCCGGAGCCGATCTGCGCGGCAGGATGAATGTCTACGCCCAGCGTAACGCTGATTTGACTCTGAAAGAACTGCGCAAGCGTGCGTCGGTCCCGATGCCACAGCCAGTGAGCGATGCGGTGTGACTGCAACGCGTGAAATCCCTTGTAGAACAGGAACGGCGCGAGCAGTTCCGTGCAGGCCGGATCGCGTGTGTAGGTTGCGAGAATGTCGATTTCCGCATGCCGTAGGATTTCCGGAGTGTCGCTCAGCGCTTCATCGATCACGTCACGGATCAGCATTGTTGGTAGCATCGGCGTATCGAGCTTGCTTGCGAGCCGAAAGCTGAGCGCACCGCGCAAGCTGTGATGATTGAGCACGGTGGCGTGAAAGTAGCTCCCCAGGATCGGCTCTTCGGCTGCTTTGCGTTTTGCTTCCTGACGCATCGCGTACCACAGGTCGTCCGTTGCCCCCAGCTTGGGGTCGAGCACGTCCGCCTGCGCTTTGATGTCTCGGAATCTTTGCTCAAGGGCCCCGGTCATCGTTTTCTCGTTAGGTTCGCTGGTCTGTCGTTGCAACAGTAGCCGACTGATCCGGCATTGCAAGTCAGTCGGGCGCACCCAGCCGCCCGCGACACAGCCGCGCAGAAGGCAGGGTGCGCATGGAGTACACTAGCGGTCTACTAGCGTTGTGCCAACATGACCGACTGAATGAGTACTTTCTTTACGCAGGTGGGCGTGCTTGCGCGCAAAGGCAATCCGCAGGTTGCGGAAAGTGTCCGAGCCGTAGTGCTGGCCGTGCAGCGCCATGGGCTCGAGCCGGTGGCGGACCGAGCCACCGTCGCGCTGGCGGAGATTGAGGGCCTGCAGGGCCATCCGCGGAGTACCCTTGGAACCCGGTGCGATCTGCTGATCGTTGTTGGGGGGGACGGCAGCATTCTGGGGGTTGCGCGGGACCTGGCCCACGCGCACATCCCGGTTCTGGGTGTGAACCGTGGCGGACTGGGCTTTCTTGCTGGCGTCTCACCGGATCAGATAGACGACAAGATCGCGCAGGTGCTCAGTGGAGAATTCTCAATCGAGGAGCATTTCCTGTTGCACGCTGAGGTTCGGCGCGGGGGGGAACCGTTCTCCTCACCCGCATTGAACGACGTCGTTGTGCACTCCGGCAGCATGGCGCGGATGATGTCGTTCTCATTGTGGGTCAACGATCAATACGTGTACGAACAGCGTTCAGACGGTGTCATTGTCGCGTCGCCGACCGGATCGACCGCGTATTCACTGTCTGCAGGCGGTCCGATCATGCATCCGAGTCTGGATGCGGTCGTGATCGTGCCGATGTTCCCACACACGCTCACGTCGCGTCCGTTGGTGGTGCCGGGTGATCGTACGATCCGGATCGTCATCGGCGATACTCAGTCGCAGAAGGCCGAGGTGTCGTGTGACTCGCAGATAACTGCCGCGCTGGCACCCGGCGATGAAGTCATCATCCGGAAGTTCGATCACGCACTGCGCCTGATGCAGCCGGTTGATCACAGCTTTTACGAATCCTGTCGAAGCAAGCTCGACTGGGGTACGCGTCTAGGCGACTCCTGATCCTGCTCAGCGGAGGTCCGAGGGTCGGTCGACGTCGTTCACTACGCCCGGGTCGTCGAACTCCAGATCTTCCACGTCGTTGCGATGGGCCGCGAGTACGCTCTGGGCACCCGCATCGCCGGACAATGTCGTCAGTTCTTCGAAGAAGTGCCGCGAAAAGCCGACCGGATGACCCGGCTTGCCTCGATACCGGGGCCGAACGATGCTGGGTCCGGCCGTCGGGGCGCGGCAGCGCATCCAATCGTGCAGCGTGCGCAGCGTCGCTTCCGTGACGAACGGCATGTCCGCCAGGCCGACGAATGCAAAACGCCAATCGATCGCAGCCTTTGCGCCGTCAGCAAGCGAGTAGCCCATGCCGCGGTAAGCATTTCGGCTGCGAATGACTTCCGCGCTGGGCATTTCGCGCCGCAAGCGCTCATCCCAGTCTTTGTCCGTGACCTTGACGACGATCAGAACGCGTTCAAACACGCGAACGTACTTTTCGGCGGTCACTAGCAGGAGTGGTTTGCCACCCGGCGTCGGTTGTGCGCGCTTGTCGCTGCCGAAACGGCGCGCGTGACCGGCAGCCAGAAGAATGGCGCCGCTTGATTGGTCCACTGGATCCGGAGCCGGCGTGACTTAGCGCCCTGCGCTCGCCGCGTCGCTAAGCACCGTAGCCCCGGCTCCCGCGGTTCGCATATTGTTCCGCACGGCTGTGATCTCCGCGAGGATCGACACGGCGATTTCGGGTGGCGTTTTGCTGCCGATCGGGAGACCGATCGGCGCGTGGAGCCGCGCGAGCTGCGCGTCGTCGATACCGAGCGCACGTAGACGGTCGCGGCGATTGGCGCTGGTTCTGCTCGAGCCCATTGCGCCAATGTAAAACGCATCGGTCTGGAACGCCTGCAACAACCCCATGTCGTCGATTCGCGGATCGTGCGTCAACGCAACGATTGCAGTCGCGGCATCGCTCGCGAATTTCCGGATGGCGTCGTCCGGCATCTCGCGTACGCGAGTTACCCCTTCAATCGCGAAATCTTCGAGCGGCTGTTCGCGCGGGTCGCACACGGTGACGGTGTAGTCGAGTTTCAACGCCATATCTGCAAGGTACTGAGTCACCATCGTCGCACCGATCGCGAACAGGTGGTGACGCGGGCCGTAGGTGTGTTCAAGGATCCGGCCGGCCGCATCCCAGCGCAGCGGTACATATTCGGACGCGGGCTCGAGCGTTGTCGTCCCGGTTGCGACATCAACGCGTCGCAACGCGCATCCCCGGTGACGCAGGGTGGACGCGAGTTCGCTGAATTGTGTGCCATGCCGGGGTGTCAGCGGTTCGATTACAACATCGAGATGTCCACCGCAGGGTAGGCCGAGCCGTTCGGATTCTTCCGTTGTTTTGCCGTAGCGGAAGAACTGAGGTGCGCTGCGAGCCAGCTCGCCACCGGTGAGTTTTTCGAGAAGATCGTCTTCAACGCACCCTCCGGACAGCGAGCCCACCAGGTGGCCGTTCCGGTCGCACGCGAGCATCGAGCCGACGGGTCGCGGTGAGGAACCCCAGGTGGCCACAACCGTCGCGAGCCAGCCTTCACGACCCGACGACAGAATGTCGGTCACGGCGGCGATCACTTCATTGTCGACTGCTTGCATGGCTACTCGCTACTGCTGCTCAAACTACGGTTTCGAAAAACTGTTACTACGTCTGCTTTGCCGTTCCGCTTGCAAAGTCCGGCGCGCCCGTTGAAAGTTGCGCGCTTAAAGTTTACTACCTTGGTACCCGGGATTCATGCGCGTTCTCGAGGCCCCCACCAGCGAAGACTGGACTGCGCTGACGCGATATCTGCGGACACGGAGCATCGCGCACCGTGTTTTCGAGGAGAGCGGTCGACAGATTCTCGTCGTCGAATCGTCCGACGATCGGGAAATCGTGCGGGAAGCCTACGATGCGTGGCGAGCCGGCCGACTGGGAGCGTCTGCCGCGTCGGGCCGTGCCGCGATGGGCCTGCCTGCGCTGGTTGCCGTCATTGCGGCGGCACCCGGTACTGCCGGCGTGCTGGTTGCAGCCTGGCTGACGTACGGCGCGCTCGCAGTTTTCGGGGACGTGTTTGCGACGCGTCTGTTGATCGTCGATTCGATGGTCGAACCCGATTTCCGGGCGCGAATCGACCATCTGTTCTCGACCGGACCACACCGTTGGTGGACGCCGACACTTCTGCATTTCTCCGCCACGCACATTCTTTTCAACAGTGCCGTCGTCTGGGTTCTGGGATCGCGCATCGAGATGCGGCGAGGTCTATGGTGGTGCGTTCTTATTGGCTGCGGAATTGCGAGCAACGTTGCCCAGTATCTCTGGAGCGGGTATGCGGCCTTTGGCGGTCTGTCCGGGGTGGCGTATGCGATGGTGGGCGTCGGGCTCGCCTACGCGCGTTGGGGGATGAAACCGTTGCCGTTGCCGCCCGGGTTGCTACCAGGTCTTCTTGTGTTTCTCGTTATATTCTCCACCGGGGTCACCGAACTCTTCAATCTTCATGTCGCCAATGCGGCGCACTGGGGAGGTTTACTCACGGGCCTGATTCTGGGCTGGGTGTGGATTCGCGCGGAGCGGTCGGGTCGATAGCAGAACCAACTATCTCCAGCAGCTCTCTGCAAACGCAATGCGTCAGAGAATCGTTAACTTACGTCAGGATTGAACGTTGAGAGATGCAGAACCTACACTGAAGCGACTGGTTGACTATCGCCCGCCCTCGCATCGCGTGCCAGCGACAGAGCTGCACTTTACGATCAATGAAGGATCGACGCGCGTCGTCAATCGAATGCACCTCGAAGCCGCCGACGGCAGTGTGCAATCGTGCCGCTTCGACGGCGACGAGCTCGAACTCGTTTCGGTGTCGGTCGACGGTGTGACACTGAACACCAATGAGTACTCGCTGGATGCGTCGGGACTGACGTTGCACGACCTGCCGGCTTCGTGTGCGGTCGAGGTGGTGACTCAGATTGATCCGGACGGAAATACGCAACTCGAAGGGTTGTATCGTTCCGGTGGCATGTTCTGTACTCAGTGCGAGGCCGAAGGGTTTCGCCGCATTACGTTCTTCCCCGATCGGCCTGATGTACTGTCAGTGTTCACCACCACCATCAATGCTGACGCAGCCCGCTATCCGGTGTTGATAGCCAATGGCAATCCGATCGCAGAGCGAACGTTGCCTGGTGGGCGCGCGGAAGTGACTTGGCACGACCCGTTTCCGAAGCCTTGTTATCTTTTTGCGCTGGTTGCCGGCGACCTCGAACAGATCGACGACCGGTTCGTTACCGCATCGGGCCGCGTGGTTACGCTGAAGATCTTTTCCGAGGCGCACAACATCGGCCAGTGTGGCTACGCAATGGATGCGCTCAAGCGATCCATGCGTTGGGACGAACAACGTTACGGCCGGGAGTACGATCTCGACATCTTCATGATAGTCGCGGTTGAGGATTTCAACGGCGGGGCAATGGAGAACAAGGGTCTCAATCTGTTCAACACGGCTTGTGTCCTCGCATCACCGGACACTGCGACCGATGCGGCCTATCAGCGGGTGGAGGGCGTGATAGGGCATGAGTACTTTCACAACTGGTCGGGCAACCGGGTGACATGCAGGGATTGGTTTCAGCTGAGCCTCAAGGAGGGATTCACGGTGTTCCGTGATGCTCAGTTTTCGGGTGACATGGGAATTCAAAGCCGCAAGCGTATAGACGACGTGGAATTTTTGCGATCGATCCAGTTCGCGGAAGACGCCGGCCCGCTCGCGCATCCCGTACGCCCGGACACCTACATGGAAATTTCAAACTTCTACACCACCACGGTGTACGAGAAGGGCGCCGAAGTGGTTCGAATGATTCACACGCTGATTGGCGACGACGCGTTTCGTCGCGGCAGCGACCTGTACTTTTCACGGCACGATGGCGATGCAGTGACGACCGACGATTTCGTCGTAGCCATGGAAGACGCGACTGGATTTGATTTGACCCAGTTTCGGTTGTGGTATTCGCAAGCCGGTACGCCCCGAGTGCGGGTGGACGAGGCGTTTGGCGACAACGGCCTGACGCTGAAAATTGAGCAGCGGCTCGAAACGGTGGTTGAACAGCCGTCTGTCGAGCCGATGCACATTCCGGTGCTGGTTGGATTCGTTGCTAACGATGGAACGCAGGTGAGCGTTTCACACGCGGACGTCGACGCGGATGTTGCTACCGAAGTTCGCGACGGCGGCGCGTCGCTGCTGATCCATGTCACGCAGCCGCGCCAGCAGGTGCGCGTCGCGCTCGCGGAACGCCCGGTGGTCAGTTACGGACGAGGGTTCTCGGCGCCGGTGCACATGGAAACGCCGCACTCGGCAACGGATCTGGCGCTGCTGGTAGCCGAAGATACGGACGGTTTCGTACGTTGGGACAGCGCACAACGACTGGCCGCGGGTATCATCGATCGCGGCGGCGCAGCAGATGCGGTCTACCTTGCGATGATCGGCAGTCTACTGGAAGAGGCCGAGTCGCTGTGCGTACAGATCTCGCGGGTAGGTGTCGACGTGCTCCAGGACGATTCGAGTATCCGCGAGCGGCTGGGGATATTGGATGCGCTGCTTACGTTGCCGAGTGAATCAACGCTGATCGAGACGCACGAACAACCGGATGTCGCCGGACTCTGCCAAGCGCGCGATCGGCTGACATTAGATGTCGCACGCGCGCATTCCCACCGGTGGCGTGGTCTCGTGGAGGCGATACCCGAGGTCTCTTCGTACCGCCCGCGGCCGCTGGATATGGCCATAAGGGCGCTCAAGTGGTGCGCGGTCCGTCACGTCGTATGGACGCTCGAAGGCGGTGAGGGCGTGTCATTGCTGGCACCGCGCTACGATGCGGCGGACAATCTAACGGATCGACTCGGTGCGCTCGAACTCATGCTGAACGCCCCGGCAGTCGGCGCTGTCGACGATGAACGGGTGGCGCGCATATCCAATGACTTTCGTGCTGCGTGGGAGCAGGAGGCACTGGTACTGAACCAATGGTTCCGCTTGCGCGCAACTGCGCGCGATGCTGACGCGACGCACGTGTCGTCGTTGCTCGAAGACCCGCAATTCGACTGGCGCAATCCCAATCGTGTATACGCCGTGTTGCTGTCGTTCGCGACGCGCAATCACCGCAACTTTCATTGCGCTGAAGGGTATCGGTTGGTTACCAACAGCGTACTTCGACTCGACCGCGCCAACCCGCAGCTCGCGTCCAGGGTGGTGACGCCGCTGACGCAGTGGCGCAAGTTTGCTGACTCCACAGGCGACACGATGCGCTCGGAACTCGAACGCCTGAGCAACGCTTCGCTGTCAAATGACGTGTTCGAGAAGGTGGCGAAAGCGCTCGGCGAAGACGGTTAGCGGAAACCGGGCTATTGGCTGGGATACAGCGGGGCTAGCGCGCCGGCCGATTGTGGGGAAGCGGGCGTGCGCAGCGCCTCGACGGCAGTGACCAGTGCTCCAAAGTCCGGTAGCTCGGTGGTGCCGGTGGCGGTTGGAGAAAAGCGGGTCGCATTGATTCTGTCGAGCAGGGCGCGTCCGTTGTCGTAAGCGCGCAAGCGGCGCAGCGCCTCGGCCGCGTCGCATTGCAACTCGTCTGCCGCGTAGCGGATCAGCGCTTCGTGCATCGCCCGCGTATCGCGGCGTTCGCATGCCTGACGGAGCTGCGACCGCGACCTGGGCGATCCGTTGCCTGGGAGTTTCGATGCGTCGGAGAGCGGGCGACCGCGACGCCACCACCAGACCCCGATCAACCCGAACGTGATGGCCCAGGAGGCGACCGCTACGATCGGCCACACGCCTGCGCCGGTCCCAACGGTTTGTGTCCCGTGCTCATCATCCCGCCCGGCTGTTTGGTTCTGTGAGTCCCGATCCGGGGCGTCGTTCGCCATGGTTGGCGACATCTCGACCGTCGCCACGCCTCCAGGTTGACTGTCCTCCGAGCCGGACCCGCCGGCGCGTAGCCGTTGTCCGGCTAATCGGGCGCGTCGTACCTGGCGCTGTTCCACGTCCCACCACGTAATGCTGACCGGCGGGATGGCATGCAAGCCGTCGGTGGACGGTACGATTGATGATGCTTCGATGCGGCTTCCGCTCACGTGGTCGCCGTCGGTGTTTTCTGAGATCTGTGGTGGATCGGGATACACCTTGAGTGACGCCGGATAGTCGGGTGAAGCGGGTGCTATAGCTGAGCCCAGATTGCCGAGCGCTTGCACCTGAATTCGCCGGCGCAATGGTTCGCCTACGGCGATGGCGTGGTCGGGGCGCGTCGGTGGATCCCAGGACTCGGAGACGGTGACGCTGCGGGCCGGTAACCAGGGCGCGTTGGGCGGGTATTCGGCGGGAATGGGGAGAACGTTCACGCGAACCTCGTCGGCGATGATGCGAGCGCCAATGCGACGCGCATCGGACAGTCGAACACTGGCGGAGACCTGTGCGGACGGCACAACGAACGCGCCGCTGCGTTCCGGAAAAATGGCGTAGCGTTGCTCGATCATGCCGAATCGACGGCCGTTGCGTTCGACCGCTTCGCTGGTTGCTTTGCCGAGTTGCGCGACGACGCTATCGGCAATCTCGGGCGCACCCGGAAGGTCGGTGTACAGCTGCACTTCGCCCGCGTAGTACAGGCGTCGCGTGTAGATGAGTTCCGCCTGTACGTAGACGGGGTCGGGCTCGACGAACACCTCAAAGAAAATGCGTTCGTCGATCTGCGAGCGCACGGATGCGTCCAAAGCGCGCACACGCACTGTTGTGGCGGGACTCTGTTGGGAGCCGAAATTCAGAGACGGAATCGGGATGTCGCCGGTGCGATGAGGTCGCAACGTCAGTTCGTAGCTGGCCTCGACCGTCGCGCGGCCGTTCACCCAGGCCTGGCGGATTGCCGTTTGCGTGCTCAGAATCTCGAAATCTGTCTGCAGTGCAGACGTATCGGCGTCATCGGTTTCCAGATTGTCGCCGCGAATCACCAGTTGAAACGTCTCCCCTTCGTTGATCTCCTCGGGGACGACATCAACGGTTACGGACGCGAACGCAGCAACAGCCTGCAACCACAGCGCAGCAACGCTCAGGCACGCGCGGCGAATCGTCTGGCAGTGATCAGTGTGTCCACGTCCTTGGCGATGTTTGTGGTGACTCTGTCGGGCGTTTGAGCCGTAACCCGCAACGGCTACCATATCTTGCCTTCTCCGGGTTTACGGTAGGATCCGGACCGCAACCGCTGGTTTGTTTCGTACTGAAATTTGCGCTTCAAAAGCCCGCCCGGGTCGTCGGGTACGCGGCGCAGCCAGGCTTCCGTTGCGTCTTTGCCTTCGTCGCGCGCTTCGGCCACCTGCTCGTCGCCGGGTTGCGGCTCGCCGTCGTCAGGTTGTGGCTCCCCGGAATCGGGATCACCGTTGTCCCCACTGTCGGCGTCGTCGCTCGCAGGATCCTCGGAAGTATCCGGGCGCTGCTGATCGGATTCGCCGCCTTCGCCGTCACCGGTTTCTTCGTTCCCTTCGCCATCCTGTTCCTTCTGCTGTTGGAGTAGTTCCTCGACGATACGCCGGTTGTGTACTGCGTCCTCCAATGTCGGGTCGCGGGCGAGCGCCTCGGCATACGCGGTGAGGGCGGCCTCGAGCTCTCCCGCGCGGGCCAGTGCGTTGCCGCGGTTGTAGTGGGCGCTCGCGTCGTTTCCCTCCGCAAACCGCTGTGCTGCGCGATCATAGTCACCATTGCGATAGTCAACGACGGGAGCCCAAGGGCTGTCCGCAAGCTCTGGTCGCTGCAAAATGCTGGCTGCCAGTTCCGGGTCCTGGTCGCGAAGATGCTGGTAGGCCTGACGTTCTGGTCGGGTCCACAAATCGTCCCAGAACGACGCATGCGCGATGTCGGGCAGGAGAACGATCAGCGCGACGCCGGCAAACTGCCCGCGTCGGAAAGACAGCAATAGCAACGGCAGCACAATCAGGAGCAGCCAGAACCCGCCGTCGTACCAGGTATCGAACTCGCGATCGCTCGAGCTTGTGGATTGACGCATCGGTAGTGGTACGGAACTCACGGCCTCCACGTCGTCGTCCGCCGGACTCGCGATGCGATACACCCCGTGGGTCATTTCTGCGGCAACGGCAAGCCGCTCACTGTCGAGACGTGCAATGACTGCGTCGCCGGCGTTGGTCGTCAACACGCGCCCTGGTTGGCCCACGTCGTCGAGCGGGATGCGTGCGCCCGCATCTGTACCGATACCCAAAATCGAAATCGGATACGCGCGATTGCGGTGCTCGGTTACCGTGTCGATCCGGTCGACACCGTCCGTAACGAGTACGATGCGTCCCTGTGGCACCTTCGCGTTGTCGAACAGATCGACTGCGAGTTCGAGTGCGAGGTCGGGCCGGCTTCCAAGAACTGGCATGATCGTTGGGGCTAACGACCCCAACAGATTTTCGATGGTGCGGACGTCGTCGGTGAGCGGGACGACCGTGTGCGCGTCGCCTGCATAAGCAATCAGAGCAGTCGTGCCTTCAGTCCTTTGACGCAGCAGGTCGGTGATCTCCCGCCGGGCGAGCGCGATTCGAGACGGTGGAACGTCGCGTGCGAGCATGGACAGTGACAGATCCAGCACGATTACCAGCGCGTCATCGCGTTGTTCGACGGGTTGCGGTATGCGTTGCCATGCGGGCCCGGCAAGCGCGAGCAGCGCGAGAGTGAGACCGAGCGTTACAGCGATCGTCTGGTGGTGCGCACGACGGCCGCCGCGTTCGAGCAGAACATCCAACAACGGCGCAGCAATCACGTCGCTCCATTCGCTCGACTCGCGCGTCGATCGTGCCCACCGCCATAGCAGCCAGGCAACCGGAAGTGCGGCCAGCAGCCACTCCGGCCGCAGCAGGTGTGCTTCGCCGTTCAACGCGCGCCTCGGATGTCCAGCCACAGGAGCGCGCAGAAGGCGAGCAGCGCCGTCAATAGAGGCCAGTGCGCGAGTGACGCGACAGGCCGGTAGACCTGCGGGTCCTGTTCAATCTCTTCCAGTTCGTTGATGGTGTCGTATACGCCGGCCAGTTCATCGGTATTCTGGGCGCGATAGTAGGCACCACCGGTGATATCCGCGATCGAGCGGAGGGTGGGCTCGTCCAGATCGGCCGACGGGTTGACGACGCGCGCGCCGAAGGAACCGAATATCCCGGGCATCTGCATCTCAGTCGCGCCAACGCCAATGCTGTAAATTCGGACGTTGCTTTCGGCGGCCAGCTCGGCCGCTTTGGTCGGGGTGACTTCGCCGACATTGTTGGCTCCGTCGGTCAAGAGAATCAGAACGCGCTGGCTCTCGGGGCGCTGTCGCAGGCGTTTCACTGCCAGACCGATCGCGTCGCCGATTGCGGTCTTGCCACCGGCAATCCCTACGGGAGCCTCCTGCAGCAAGCGATTCACGCTCGTCAGATCGAATGTCAGGGGTGCCTGCAGGTAGGCGTTGGTTCCGAAAAGAATGAGACCGACCCGGTCGCCCTGGCGCTGGGCGATAAAATCGGCCACTACGGCTTTTACCACCGTCAGACGGTCGACGTAGCTGCCGCCCAGCATCAGGTCCTCCGTTCCCATGGAACCCGAAATATCCACACTCAGCATCAGGTCGCGACCGGACACCGGAAGACTCGTTGCGTCACCGGTCCAGTGCGGGCGGGCAAGCGCCGCGATCACGCCGACCCAGGCGATTGCGAGGAGCAAGAGCGGCCAATGCCGCCGCGTCGTCGATGATTGCGCCAAGCCAGCTTCTACCTGGTAACGACCGAGATCGGGGACCGTTAGCGCCGCTTGGGTCGGCGGGCGCGGTATGAGCACGTGGCGCACGATCAGCGGCAGCGGTAGCAAAACGAATGCCCAGGGCCAGTACCAGTCGATCATTGCACGCGCACCTTGGTGAGCAACGCGCGTACCACCTCGTCCAGTCCCGTGGTGTCCAGCATGTCGGTCGTAAATCGCGGGTTGCCGAGTACGCGGCCGGGCCCGACAGAAAAATCGTCCGAATCCGACAGTTGGTCCAGCGTTGCCAGCCAGCGCGCACCGGAGGCGGACGCAGCTTCTGGAAGCAGGCCGGTCGTGACCAGCAGGCGCTTCAGAATCCGGTTCGTGTGGTGCGCGTATTCCGTACTGCTTTGTATTCCTGCCTCGACAGCCTCCACCTGGGCATCGAACAGCCGCAGCGCCTCCTGTCGCGGCCGGTCCCGTTGCCTGCGGCGGCGAAGGAGCCAGGCCGCCACGCCGAGCACCGCCGCGACGGCGAGCGCCAACAGCCACCAACCGGGTGCCGGTGGCCACCAGCCGGGAGGATCCGGGTAGTGGATGTCCCTCAGTTCGCTGAGCGGATCCGGTGTCATTCGTTCACCAGGCGAGTCCGATCTGACTCGGTTCATCCGTTGCAATCGAGACGAACGCAATCGACTGACGGGCAAAGGTGTCCGCAAGATGCTGTCGTCGTGCGTCGAAGCGCGTTTCGTATTGGCGCGCTAGTTCGACGTTACCGCTGTCGAAATGCCAGCGTTTGGTGCCGTCAGTCATTGTGTAGACATCGGCGGGCGGGAGACGGCGCTCGAGCGGATCGTACACATGCAGCGCGGTGACCGAATTGTGTCGGGCGATTCGGTATAGCTCCCGAAACCACGCTTCGTCGGCAAACGCGAAGTCGCTGATGATGTACACGTGGTGGTTGGTGCGGGCGATTGCAGCGATGCGGGACAGAAGCGTTGCATCAATGCCCCGCTGCGTGGCGTGCGACGAACGGTCCAGCAGACGATTCTGCCGCGTAACCTCGGCGAGGAAGCGGACCAGCGCTTTGGCGCTGCGCTGGGGTTTGAAGAAATGTCCCTGATCGTTGCCGACGACTACACCGCCGATTCGGTCGTTGCGTTCGAGCGTACGCCAGGCAGCGAGCGCAGCCAGTTCCGCACCCGCGACGCTTTTCAGACGGACGCGGCTGCCGAAGAACATGGATTGGGTCTGGTCCACCACGACAAGCGTCGGGCGTTCCTTCTCTTCCTTATAGACTTTCGTGTGCGGGCGGGATTTGCGTGCGGTTACCCGCCAATCGATGCTGCGTGCGTCATCGCCCGGCTGGTAAGGGCGCACCTCTTCGAAGTCCATGCCGCGGCCGCGTAGCCGGGCTGCGCGGGCGCCGACGTCTCGTGAACGTTGCCGGCGGACCTTCGGTTCCCGGAGCGGCCGCCACCGCAGTCGCGTGAGCTGAGGCAGATCGACATAAGCGCCCTGTATTGCGTCGGAAATCACCGGGTTGCGGTCGCGTTCGTCGCTAACTACGGCTGCCACTAGGGCACCGGAACCGTTTCCAGCAGTTGCGTGATGACCGCATCGGATGTTGTGCCCTGTGCCTGGGCTTCGAAGCTGACGATCAGGCGGTGACGCAGAACGTCGTGCGCAACCAACTGCACGTCGTCCGGTGTCGTGTAGTCGCGCCCCTGCAGCCACGCGTGGGCACGCGCGCACTGGTCGAGCGCGATGGTGCCGCGCGGACTCGCCCCGTAGTCGAGACTGCCTTCAGTGTTTTTGGCGACGCGACGACTGCTCATTACGAGTTGGATGATGTATTCCTCGACAGGTTCCGCCATGTGCAGCGACAGCAACTGTCGGCGCGCTTCGAACACGTCCTCCTGCGTTAGCCGGGTGGGCGCCTCGGTGGCCACACCGGAGTGGGCCTCGGATCGCACCATGCGCAGAATTGAACCTTCCGCATCGGCGTCGGGGTAGTCGATATTCGCCTGCATCAGAAACCGGTCCAACTGCGCTTCGGGCAGCGGGTACGTGCCTTCCTGCTCGAGCGGATTCTGGGTCGCCATCACCAGAAAAAGAGCGGGGAGTTCGAATGTGGTACTGCCAACGGTGACTTGGTGTTCGCCCATGGCTTCGAGCAGCGCCGATTGCACCTTGGCTGGTGCACGATTGACCTCGTCCGCCAGCAATAGGTTGTGGAAGATGGGCCCCCGCTGAAACTTGAACGACCCGTCTTCTGGGCGATACACCTCGCTGCCGGTGATATCGCTCGGGAGAAGGTCGGGGGTGAACTGGATGCGGTGAAAGTCTCCGACGACGGCACCGGCAAGCTCCTTGATTGCCCGGGTTTTAGCGAGGCCGGGTGCACCTTCTACCAGCAGATGCCCGCCGCACAGCAGCGCCATCAGCAGGCGGTCGAGCAGTTCCGGCTGACCAACGACCCGCTGGCTGAGCCATTCGTGCACGGCGCGTACCCGCGCTTGCGTTCCGACCGTTGCAGGGTCGGGCTTGCGGCCGTCCGCGCCTGTCGTGTCGAGATTGGTTTCTGTCATTGGGCCCCCGTGATGGTCGCGGTATTGTAGCCACGGTCAGCGGCCAGTCCAGGCACGCTGACATCGTCCGATTGATGCGTTGGTTCCAGCGGTCCGCACCGCGATTGTGCGCGCCCGCCCCGAAATGGTGCGCGGCCTGTGCTGCTGGTCATCCTGACGTCCAAGGAGTCCATGGCGCATGGCTGGTAATGCTCGATGTTGTGGTGATCAGGGTTGGAACGAATCTTGCTGAACCGCTGGTGCCGAACGGTTCTGGCTGAACGGTGCGTAAAACGTCGAAGAATACAGGGGCGAAAGGAATGAGATTAGCTATCGGGGTCGGATTGCTGCTGGTGGCATCCGGGGCATACGCGGACACCTTGGACACGGGCGATACGGCCTGGATTCTGACGTCGACGGCACTCGTGCTGTTTATGACGCTTCCAGGGCTATCACTGTTCTATGGCGGATTGGTGCGCAGCAAGAACGTGCTTAGCGTACTGATGCAGTGCTTCGTCATCTGTTGCATCGTCTCGATTACCTGGCTGATTGCGGGCTATAGCCTCGCCTTCGGTGAAGGCAACGCGTTTATTGGCGATTTCAGCAAGGCAATGTTCGCTGGTGTCGGCGAGGACTCGCTGAGCGGCACGTTACCGGAAGTATCCTTTGCGCTCTTTCAACTGACCTTTGCGATCATAACCCCGGCGCTGGTTGTCGGCGGTTTCGCGGAACGAATGCGCTTCTCCGTGGTGCTCTGGTTTTCGGTGCTTTGGGTCGTGTTGGTTTACATACCGGTATGCCATTGGGTGTGGGGCGGCGGCTGGCTTTCGCAACGCGGGTTCATGGATTTTGCCGGAGGCGCCGTGGTGCACGTAACCGCGGGCGTTGCGGCGCTGGTTGCTGCGCTGGTGCTCGGCAATCGGCGGGGCTTTCCGGGTCAATCGATGACACCGCACAACATGACGTTGACGGTTACCGGCGCTGGAATGTTGTGGGTCGGGTGGTTCGGTTTCAATGGCGGAAGTGCGCTCGCAGCGAATGGCGATGCGGCGATGGCTATGTTCGTAACCCACATCTCTGCCTCCGCAGGGGCGTTGGTCTGGGTGGTTATCGAGTGGCTTCGGTACGGCAAACCCAGCGCGCTTGGCGCTGTAACAGGCATGGTGGCGGGGCTTGGTACCATCACACCGGCATCCGGCTACGTGGGACCGGGCGGAGCGCTTGTGATCGGCATCGCCGGGGGTGTCGTATGTTTCTATGCGACCAACCTGTTGAAGCAGCGATTGCACATCGACGATTCGCTCGACGTGTTTCCGGTACACGGGGTTGGCGGTTTTCTCGGTGTGCTGCTTACGGGCGTGTTCGCGAGCAGTTCGCTCGGACTCTTCTCGGGTCAGCACGACATTGAGATCGGCTCGCAGATCGTCGTGCAGCTGACTGGCGCGGTTGCGACGCTCGTCTACACGGCGGTTGTTACCTTTGTGATTCTCAAGGTGCTGGACGTGGTTATAGGCAACCGGGTCTCAGACGACGAAGAGCTTGAAGGTCTGGACCTGGTGATGCACAACGAACGCGGCTACGACCTGTAGGGCGTATCGAAGCGACGCGGCATCGAGGCATTGGAGGCATTGTGGCCGAATGTGCGACTATCCTGAGGCGCTGCCGCGGTGGCGTGCGAGCGCGCTGTCAACGAGCGCGCGCACGAGGTCTGCGAACGACAGGCCGATTGCGGCAGCACCATCCGGGTACAGACTGGTCGGCGTCATGCCGGGCAGCGTATTGACTTCGAGGAGCGCGATGCGCCCGGACGCGTCGACGATGAAATCCGCCCGCGACAGATCCCGCAGTTCCAGGGCCTGGTGCGCGCTCACGGCGATGGACTGCAGTGTCTCCAGCACGTCATCGGGATAATCCGGGGGAATGATGTGCTCGCTCTTGCCGGGCGCGTAACGGTTCTGGAAGTCGTACCATTCGCCGTCCGCGGTCCGGATCTCGATCACCGGCAGCGGTTGGATCTGGTGGCCGTACAAATCGAGGACGCCGACCGTAACTTCGTCGCCCAGCATGTACTCTTCGACGAGCGCGCCGCCTGGATGGGCGCGACAGGATTCCAGTGCCGGAGCGAGTGGCCCGCCGTTAGCGTTGATCGTCACTCCCAGCGCGGACCCCTGGCGCAGGGGTTTCACTACCACCCGATCGCCTAGCTCCGCACGCACGCGGCGCTCTGCTGCGGCTGCGTCCTCGTGGTCGCTGATCGTCACGCCGCGCAGCACTGGCAGATTTGCCCGTTGAAATATGAGCTTTGCCACGGCCTTGTCCATCGCGAATGCGCTGCTGCGCACATCGCCGCCTACGTACGGCAGCTGCATCATCTCGAGCAACCCCTGGACCGTACCGTCTTCGCCTGGGGGACCATGCAGTGCCGGAAACACAACATCAGGCGCGAGCGCGATCAGTTCCGCTGCGAGACCGGTGTCGGCCTCGACAAGGGTGGGACGACAATCCGTCTGGCTAAGCGCCGCAGCTACCTCGCGTGCGGAACTCCGTG
Source organism: Candidatus Azotimanducaceae bacterium (assembly GCA_965216695.1). Classification (GTDB taxonomy): domain Bacteria; phylum Pseudomonadota; class Gammaproteobacteria; order Pseudomonadales; family Azotimanducaceae. The sequence goes on from OZ244212.1 coordinate 4,898,053, forward strand.
AGACGTCGGCCTCGGCCGAGTGTCCACCCATCAGCACGGCAACGTTCAGCATCGTCAGCCGCCTCGCTGCCGCAACCGATCGATGATCGTGTTGGAATGCAGGGCTCGGCGTGCGTCTACGAGTGCCCAGCGTTCGTGATCGCGCCACTGCCCATCGATGAAGAGATAGTCGCGCGACAAACCCTCGCGCACGAATCCGCAATACTCCACCAGCCGTATCGAGCGGGCATTGTCCGGTTGAATGTTGGCTTCGAGGCGGTGCAGGCCCATGGTGGTGAACGCATGTTCTATGAGTTGAACGAGTCCGTCGCGCATGAAGCCCTGACCGGCGTACGGAAGCCCTGCGTAGTATCCCAGCGTGCAGGACAGAAACGATCCGCGGATGATGTTGTTCAAGTTGATGATGCCGACGATGGCGTCAGATGCAGTGTCGCACACGGCAAAGCCTTCGTGGTCGTCGCGCCGCAGTCGCTCCATGTATTGTTGAAATGACAGTTTCGTAACCGGCGGGCTGATCCAGGGTTCGTGCATCTGCTGCGACGCGCGCATGAGCTTCAGAAACTCGCGCTGATCGTCGTGTCGTACTGGCCGAATGAACGTTCGCTTCGTCGTCATCTACGTGTCGTCGCGCCCCACGAGCAAGAAGATTTCCCATAGCGTCGGCGGAATCAGCGCGATACCGAGCACCAGCAGATGCAGCGGGTGGACGCGGAACGTACCATCGACGCCCCACAGGCCGGCGAACGAAAATGCGTTGGCCTCCCACGCCAGCAAGCCTGCGCTGGTGAGCGCAAAGCCAATCGCAAGCAGTACGAAGCGGAGCGCAAACTTCATTTCAGTAGGATATAACCCGCGCCGCGCCAGTGAAACCAAGCACGCGCAAACTGGCCTGCATCGTAGTGACGCTGCACGGTTGCGCGCTCCGGCGCCGCCGGGTCGAGCACGTGAACGCGCCCATCGTCGACGCCATCCACCACGAGTAAATGACCGCCGGTCTGTTCCAGCGGTGCACCCGTTAGGCCGCCGGTAGGGAATCGCACGCTCGCGACCACTGGAAACCCGGCGGCAAGTGCCGCTGCGGGTATCTGCCAATCTGGAAAAACCTCGACCGACCCCAGCACGCCGCAGCGGCTCGCGGTGAACAGCCCCAGCGGCCAGACACCGTAGGCACGCGTGACCGGATCTCGGCACGCTCGCACAAACGCTCGCCAGTCGCTCAGACGCCTGCGCCCGCGGAGGATCATTGCAATCGCGGTCGGCGAACAGCCGCCTGCAGCCACGGAAGCGTCACCCAGACGCTGGCTGAGCGGGTACGGAATTCCGGTGGGCCGGATGTCTCGAGGAGATGGCTGAATGGCAGTGTCCAGCGTCAGCGGGCGCGCGCTGAAGGTTGCCAGATAACGCTCCGGAGCCTCCTTTGTCCACACCTCCAGTTCCAGTTCGGCGCCTGCCAATTCGGCGTGCGTGTGGAAACAATCAATGTGCGTCGACACGTCGGATCCGGTGGCTTCGGGCGGCGGGCCACCGGCCGGGATCGACATCAGAGACCAGGCTCCCGCGCTGCTCGTCAGCGTGAACTGAAATCGGTACGCTGCGTTCAGACAGGTGAAACTGGGGACGATGATCCAGCCAGCGGGTAGCGTCGGCAGGTGCCAGCGCGTTCGGAAGCTCGACGCGTGCCTCGATCCGGGCCTCGATGCATGCCTCGATGCATGTAGGGCATCACCCTGGACCCAGTCAATCGCGCTGTCGATTGTCAGCGGGTGCAGGGCTGCGGTCGCCGGGTCTGAGTAGCGTACCGATGTGGCGTTGTCCGGGACTGCCCGGAAACGCGTGGGAGACGGATCTGCGTTCATTCAAACTCTTTCTTACGGCCGATTGCACGCTCTGCGAAGGCGCGTTGGAGACGTTATCGAGTATGCCAGAGATGATCGGTGTTTCCGTGACGGTCGTCGATGTGATCTCGGACATCCGGCTCGTGACGCGTTATGGCCAGCGCCTGCCCGTACTTGCATCCGCCGGAGAGGAGCTCGACGCGCCGTTGACGCCGGAGCGCGTGCGGGCGTTTCTCGAGGGGCTTCCGTCGGGCTAGTGGGACGCGTTTTCCGCGACGGACGGTAAGCGGAAAAAGCGGCGCGCGTTGGCTGCGGTGGCGGCGCCGATCGTTTCTGCGGTTTCGCCGTACAGCTCTGCAAGCTGCCTAACGACGTACGGTAGAAGTGCAGGTTCGTTGCGCCGGCCGTGCTCGTCTGGCGGCGCATTGTGGGGTCTGAGATACGGCGCGTCCGTCTCGATCATCAAGCGGTGCAGCGGTATTCGTGGGATCAGGGCGCGCAACGATTCGCCACGGCGCCGATCGCAGACCCACCCGGTAATGCCGATCATGTACCCGGCGTCCAGATAGGCTTCAAGGTCTTGCTGGGTTCCGGTAAAGCAATGAATAACAACGTCGCGACTGACGGCGCCGTGTTGGTGCAGCAGCTCGAGCGTTTCTCCGCCGGAGTCCCGATCGTGGACGAACAGCGGTTTGTCGGTGGCCACAGCGAGTTCAATCTGTGCGCCGAAGACCGCGCGTTGAGCCTCGCGCGGCGAGAAATTGCGAAAGTAGTCCAGACCTGCTTCGCCGATGGCGCGCACAGGGCGTTGACGTGCGTAGTCGGCAAGGACGGTCAGCCAGTCGGCATCTACGCCACCTGCGTCATGCGGGTGAACACCGGCGGTGCAGTACAGATTGGTGTCTCGATAGTCGTTGCAGTAAGCGATCGCGCGCCGCGTTTCTTCGATGGACGTAGACGTCAGAATCAGTTGAACGCCGTGCGCACGTGCCCGCTCCAGCACCGTGTCGCGGTCTGCATCGAACTGGGCGTGCAGCAGATTCACGCCAATGTCGATCACGGTACGACGAGTTCCTGTGGCTCCAGAATGGGGCCGTCCCGGCCGAGTTTGTGACTGTAGACTTGCCGGAATGCGATGGTGTTCTTCACGTAGTTGCGGGTTTCGCGAAAGGGAATGTTTTCTACCCAAACGTCCATGGGCGTGCTTGAGTTTCCTGCAATCCATCGATCCGCGCGCCGTTCGCCGGCGTTGTAGGCGGCGGCCGCGATCGGCCGGCTGCCGTTGTAACGCTTCAGGAGTCGCGCCAGGTGGTGGCCTGCCAGCTGTATGTTTGTAGTTGGGTCATACAGATCCTTCAGCGACGGCGCAGGGAGGTTAGCGCGCTTTGCAACCAGTCGCGCGGTGGATGGGAGTAGCTGCATCAATCCTCGCGCGTTTGCGGATGATTTGGCGTGCGGATCCCACGCGCTTTCCTGGCGCGCGATCGCCATCAGAAACGGGACGGGTACGGTTGTGACGTGGCTGATGCGGTCGAAGGCGTCGACGTGAGCCACCGGAAAACGCAGATTCAAGTCATCTCGCAACTGTGCCTGGTTGGCGACCCGGATTGCCTGGTAGTGCCAACCGTGCTGAGCCAGCAGATGAGCAGCGTTCGCGAGGGCTTCGTGATCCAGAGTATCTGCCACCTGGTTCCATTCACGCCTCGCGTTAACCAGATCGCCCACCGCGTACAATTCCAGCGACCGTTCGATAGCCGGCGTGGACGCAAGGCGTGCCAATACTTGCGGATCTGCGGTGGTGGGGTCCGGGTTGAGGCGTGCCGGTACCCCGAGTCGCTGCGCAGCCAGAAACCCGTAATAGGTTCGTTCGGTGGCGAGCGCGTTCAACAGCGACGAAGCCTGTTGCACAAGCGCGGGGTCGCCGGACTCGGCCGCGGCGCGGGCGCGCCAGTAACGCCACCTCGGTTCCGCGCGCGCCGTTTCGCTGAGGCGCGCTGAGAGAAGCATGACGCTGGACCAGTGCTGCTGTTTCACGGCATGCGTCAGCAGAGGTTCGAGCGCGGTTGGCGACAGGTCGTCGCTGAAGCTGTCGGGCCACTCACCGTCGGCGGCGCGTTGCAACAGAATTACGTCGCGAACGCGGTGCTGTTCTTCGTAGCTGAACGTGTGAGATGTCAAATACTGCGCCAGCGTTTTCTCGGCCGCGTCGGGATCGCGTGTTGCCAGGCGCGTGAGACCGTGAAGAATGATCGCGCGATTCCTGGCGTCGTCGCTGGTGAACCAGTGAGAGGTTGAGAGTAATGACGGGCGCACGTGCACGTCGATAAACCGCGTAGCGAGTGTTCGGTCGCGGCCCTCCGAGAGCTTTGCGAGATACCGGGCCAGGCGCAACTGGCGTGCTTCCAGTGCGAGCGCAAGGCGTTGCCACAGGAGGTCAGTGTGGAACTCGGATGACGCCAACCAGGCATCGAAAATGGGATCGCACTCCTTAGGTTGCGAGCGCGCGGTGACCCAGAGTTCCGGCACGTCTGCGAGGGCAGACGCATCCCCACCCGCGTGGCGCGCGCGGAGCCAATAGCACTTGAGTTGGGTGCTGGACTGCGGCACGTACGCATTCCGGTAGAGTTGCCAGCGCGCGTTGCGGCCCAGATGCCTGAGCCATGCCTGACGTATGACTCGGGCAACGGGCAGCTCGTGGTGGGTATCAACAAACGCATGAACCTCTTCAGCGGTCGCGCTCGGAAGGCGTTTGCGCAGCGCGTGGTAGTCGAGATAGGGCGCGAGTATGTAATCGGCAAGATCTGCGCGTGCCCGCGCGAACGCTTTGCGCTCGCCCCGATTCAGGCGGTCGAGCGCGCTCAGGTAAGCCGACTGTTGGGGCGTAAGGGCTGATCCGGTTGTGCTCGCTACACCACTCGCGGCGACCTGGGTCGAGGCGCACAACAGTAACGCGGCAATCAGCCAGCCTCGCTTCGTACTGTTTCGGAGTCGACTCTGCAGGCACCGCGGGGTCTGTGCGATGGAAGCGCTGTAGTGCCCTGAACGGATACTGCGTGGCATGGCCGTTATGTGATCTTCCCTGATCAGTCGTCTGTTGCTGCGGGTGGTGAACCTACGCGCACTGCCAGCACGTCGCACGTTGCGCCGTGCAGCACACCGTTTGCCGTGGAACCGAGCAGCAAAGCAATTCCCGCCCGTCCATGGCTACCTACTACTATTAGATCAGCATGCACGGATTGTGCTACGCGCTGAATCTCACTTTCGGGTCGTCCGAAAATCAGGTGGCGTTGGGATTCGGGAACACCCAGGGCGCCGGAAAATTCGGCCAGGTGGGATTTCGCCTGCTCGTGAATCTGCTCCTGGACGGACGAGACGTCCATTGGCACGTCACCGCCGTAAGCGAGGCTCAGGGGTTCGATCACGTGCACGATGTGCAGTTCCGCACCGTTCTGCCGGGCGAGAAGGCCGGCACGCTCTGCGACCGCCTCGGACTCCTCGGTCAAGTCTACCGCGAGAATGATGCGTCGGTAATCTTGCATGTTGCTCCCCGCTGTCGTTTCCGGCGACCATACACAGATTACAGAACCCCTACAAGGTACTGATTTTCAATGACTTGGCTGGTGATTCTGCTGATATTCCTAGCCGCGTTCGGGCCGCTGTTGTGGTTTTTGCCTTCAAGCCGCGATCGGCGACTGAATCGACTGAGGCGCTCCGCCCGGAACCATGACCTTACGGTGGAGATGGGGCGGATGCCGAAGCTCGATCCGACCGCGGAGGATCGCGTGAACGCGGGTGGGCGGTCTCGGTCACTGGTACGCTTTGGCGCGGTTTACTGGCGCGGGCTACCGCACAAACTGCGGCACCTTACCGGCGCGCGCCTATTTCGCGCCGGTACGCGAGCCGCGATCGCTGCCGCCGACGGGTGGGTGTTTGATCCGGACTTCGATGCGCCGCTGGATTGGTGGCCGCGGGTTGCGCCGATGTTCGCGCCGGTGCTCGAAACGACGGACGAAAGCATCGTGGGCATTGAGTTCGACCGGCATCGGGTGGGTTTTTACTGGACCGAACGGGTGCAGGATCCCGACGTGGCGGTTGCGGAACTGTCGAACAAGTTGGACGACTTTGCAGCGCTGCTTGCGCGTGCGGACGGGGTCCTCGCGGGCGGTGACGACGACCCGTAGCGGGCGCGCTCGGTGGCCCGACATTGCGCGTGATAGCGCCGCCGATGCATCTGTGACCCGTGTCTCGAAAAACGATCCGTGCTTGACAGGTCTTTTCGCGACCCCGTATAACGGCGCCCGTTTTGCGTCGGCAATCCGAGCAGATCGCCGCCAGAGTGTTTGCCCGGCTCGTTCGGCCAGCCGGCTCGCCAGAAATAAGGAGATGTATGCCGCGCTCGCTCGTCATCGTCGAATCCCCAGCCAAAGCGAAGACAATCAATCGCTACCTGGGCAAGGACTACGTCGTGAAATCCAGCGTAGGCCACGTACGCGACCTGCCGACGGGTGGTTCGCGGGTCGATCCGAAGGAGCGCGCAAAGGAAGCGGCCAAGACACGTAAATTGGATCCGGAGGCGAAAGAGGCCTACAAGCGCAAGCGCGCTCGAACCCAGCTGGTACGGCGAATGGGGATCGACCCGGACAATGGCTGGGCCGCCTCCTACGAGGTTCTGCCGGGCAAGGAAAAGGTAGTCAACGAGCTTTGCAAATTGGCCGCAAACGCCGACGCGGTTTATCTCGCCACTGACCTCGATCGCGAAGGCGAGGCAATCGCGTGGCACCTGCGCGAGATCATCGGCGGAGAGCCCGAACGTTTCCGCCGGGTCGTGTTCAACGAAATCACGCGGAAGGCTATTCAGGAGGCTTTCGCTGACCCTGGTGAGCTCGACATGGACCGTGTGTACGCGCAGCAGGCGCGTCGCTTTCTGGACCGCGTGGTGGGTTTCGAGTTGTCACCGCTGCTGTGGGCGAAAGTAGCGCGCGGACTCTCGGCCGGGCGCGTCCAGTCCGTGGCGGTTCGGCTGCTCGTGGAACGCGAGCGCGAGATTCGCGCATTCGTACCCGAGGAATATTGGGAAGCGTTCGCCGATCTCGCGCGATCCGGTGCAGACGATGCCACGCGTTTCCAGGTTGCCCGGCGCGATGGCGAGGCGTATCGGCCGACGAACGAAGAACAATCGGATGCGGCGCTCGCGGTTTTGCGGGATGCAGCATTCACTGTCAGTAACCGCGAAGACAAGCCGACACGCACGCGGCCGAATGCCCCGTTCATCACGTCCACCCTGCAGCAGTCCGCCAGCACGCGGCTGAGTTTCAGCGTCAAGAAAACGATGACGATGGCGCAGCGGCTATACGAGGCGGGGTACATCACGTACATGCGTACCGACTCCACCAATCTGAGCACCGAAGCGGTGACGGGTTGCCGGGACTACATAGTTGGGGAATTCGGCGAGCGCTACCTGCTCGATTCGCCGCGTACCTACGCGGCAAAAGATGAAGCGCAGGAAGCGCACGAAGCGATTCGCCCATCCAACGTAGGTACGCTGCCCGATCATCTCACCGGCGTCGACGCGGATGCGGTGCGTTTGTACGACCTGATCCGCCGGCAATTCATAGCCTGTCAGATGCCGGACGCGGAGTATCTCAGTACGTCGGTTACCGTCGCTGCCGCTGACTTCGAACTACGCGCCCGGGGGCGCATTCTGCAGTTCGACGGTTACACCCGGGTGCTGCCGCCGGCGTCGAGGAAAGACGACGACACGTCGCTGCCGGCCTTCGAGGTTGGGGAAACGCTGCGCCTCGACGCACTCGAGGGTGTACAGCACTTCACCAAACCGCCTCCGCGCTACGGCGAAGCCAGCCTGGTCCGAGAACTGGAGAAACGCGGAATCGGTCGGCCGTCGACGTACGCGGCGATCATTTCGACGATTCAGGATCGTGGGTACGTTACGCTCCGAAATCGCCGTTTTCACGCCGAGAAGATTGGCGAGCTGGTTACCGACCGTCTATTGGAGAAGTTCGAAAACCTGCTCGACTACGGGTTCACGGCGGAGATGGAAGCCGAACTGGACAAGATTGCCGAAGGCGACCTTGCCTGGCGGGATGTGCTGAACGATTTTTACGGCGACTTCAGCAACAAACTCGTAGCGGCGTCGGACCCGAAGAAGGGTATGCGGCCAAACGCGCCCACGGACACCGACATTGTCTGCGACAAGTGCGGCCGAACGATGCAGGTCCGCACAGCGGCCACCGGCGTGTTTCTTGGCTGTTCGGGATATGCGCTGCCGCCGAAGGAGCGATGCACCAACACCACGAACCTCATTCCCGGCGAAGAAGCGGTGGATGTGGACGAAGACGAAGAAGGCGAATCCAAGCTGCTGCGTGCTAAACACCGGTGCGGGCAGTGCGGCACCGCAATGACCAGCTATCTGATCGACGAAAGCCGGAAACTCCACGTGTGCGGTAACAATCCGGACTGCACGGGATTCGAGGTGGAAGCCGGGGCGTTCCGAATCAAGGGCTACGATGGCCCGACGCTCGAGTGCGACAAATGCGGCAGCGAAATGCAGCTCAAGTCGGGCCGCTTTGGCAAGTACTTCGGTTGTACGTCGGACGCGTGCAAAAACACCCGCAAACTGTTGCGCAATGGCGAAGCCGCGCCGCCGAAAGCCGATCCGGTGCCCATGCCGGAGCTGCAGTGCGAGAAGGTGGACGATCATTATTTGTTGCGCGACGGGGCGTCGGGCATATTCCTGGCTGCATCCCAGTTTCCGAAACATCGCGAAACGCGTGCGCCGCTGGTGTCGGAGATTCTGCCGCACGCGAATGAATTGGACCCCAAGTTTGCGTACCTGCTAAAGGCGCCCGTTTCCGATCCGGACGGCAATCCTGCGATCATTCGCTACAGTCGCAAAGCGAAGGAGCAGTACGTTCAGTCAGAAATCGATGGCAAAGCGACAGGGTGGAAGGCCTTCTACCGCGATGGAAAATGGGAGGAGCAGGTAGCGAAAGCGCCGCGCCGAAAGGCCAAAGCACCGGCTAAGAAGAAGAGTGCTGCCAAGAAAAAAACGGCGAAGAAGAAGACTGCAACCAAAAAGGTTGCGACGAAGAAAACGGCCAAAAAGAAGGCATCCCGAGCAAAATCCGAATAACTGCGATCTGCTGGGTCCGCCATGGTTGTTAACGGGTAACATCTTCGTCGTTTGACGGTGCCACTAGAACGCGTCCCCTGCGAATCAATGATTAGAGCGCAATACCATTTCCGGCCGTCGAGCGAAGGGCTGCTGGCCTGGGACGTTCGCCGTTTGATCGAGTTGAGCCGGGGATTGCCGGTCGCTACTGTTCCGATTTCCCAGATTGCTGAGTTGGACGAAAACTACTGGTATGCGTTTGAAGGGCAGGTGCCTTCGTGTCGCTCGATCATTGAGCACATAGAGCTGATCGCCGAATCTACGTTCGAGCATCCAATTATTTTAGATGCCGACGGCAAGGTCATGGACGGGATGCACAGAGTCTGCAAGGCGGTGCTGCAGGATCGGACCAACATCGAAGCCGTGCGTTTTCTGGTAACACCGGAGCCGGACTACGTCGGTCGGCAACCGGCTGAGTTACCGTACGATTAGTTGTGATAGCTCAGAGATCGGTTCCGCGGGAGCGATGTGTTCATCCATCCACTGAACGAACTCTGGCGGATATTTGAGACGGATCTGGGCGATTCTTCAGATCTGCTGCCGCACGACGCCCACGCTCAATCCTTCGATCGCGAACGACTGACTCCTAAGATCGACGTCGATCGGTGCGTAGTCCGCGTTTTCCGCCACCAGCGTCAGCTTGTGTTTGCTGCGGGTGCGCTGCAGCCGTTTCACGGTAACCTCGTCGTCGAGCCGGGCGACGACGATCTGGCCGGATTGCGCGTCCGGCGTGCGGTGCACTGCGAGAAGATCGCCGTCAAGAATGCCTACGTTGATCATGCTGTCGCCCTGCACGCGCAGCAGATAGTCGGCGCGCGGATGAAAAAACGTGGGCGGCAGTTCGACGTGGTCGTCGATGTGTTCTTGCGCGAGAATCGGTGCGCCGGCGGCGACTCGACCGACGATCGGCAAACCGGCACTTTCGGGAAGCCGTATGCCGCGGGAGGTACCCGGAATCATCTCGATCGCACCTTTGCGTGCGAGCGCCTTCAGATGCTCTTCGGCGGCATTGGGCGATTTGAATCCGAGCTGCTGCGCGATGTCTGCGCGCGTCGGAGGGTAGCCGGTGTCTGCGATGTGCTCGCGGATGATGTCGAGTACCTGGGTCTGCCGCCGGGTCAGATTCTCCATCGTTTCTCCATGGTTGTTGGTCTCTGGTCGCTGGTCTGTGGTTGTTGGTCTGTGGTTGATGGTCGCTGCCCGGGAGTCGATCAGGCTTCGCGCCTTCGAAGCTGGTGATTTATACAGTAAGACTGGGGATTTGTACAGGCTGATGTCGGTTCTCGCCGAGTCGGTGCGGAGGTTTGCGCCGACCGGCGGGGAACGTGACAAGCTGCTAGTATCCGCACATCGGATGCAAACCGATCCTCAACCGATGGAACCCTTGCGGTAACGTTAGATCTGAATTACCCATGCTGCTCAAGTTACTGAAAAGAAAACGTTTTGTTCTGGCGTTGATTCTGGTCTACGCACAGGGCGGCGCGGCCGATGTGCCGCTGAAACTCGGCCTGTCGCCGGACACCGCCGCTGAGGATGGTCTGCGCGTGTTCGAGGCGGCAGACGCGTATGACGCCGGCTTCACTGATACGGAAGTCGATCTGGAAATGATTCTGCGCAATCGGGCAGGGTCGGAAAGTCGGCGGGAACTCAGCATTAAACAACTCGAGGTGCACGACGACGGCGACAAGCTATTGGTGTTGTTCCACACTCCGAAGACGATTCGCGGTACCGCGCTGCTGAGCTACACGCACAAAGTTGGTCAGGACGATCAGTGGTTGTACCTCCCGAGCCTCAAGCGTGTGAAGAAAATTGCATCGCGCAACAAATCGGGTCCGTTCCTGTCCAGCGAGTTCGCGTTCGAGGATCTCACGTCTCAGGAAGTCGAGAAGTATCGCTACAAGTTTCTGCGCACCGAATCGTGCGGAGACCTTACGTGCTATGTGGTAGAACGGTTTCCGAACGACGAGTTCTCCGGCTATTCGCGTCAGGAAGTGTGGGTGGACACCCAAGGGTTCCGGATTCTCAAGGTTCAGTACTACGACCGGCGCGGCGACCTGCTGAAGACGCTCGTTGCGAGCGATTTTCAGCGCTATCTGGATCACTACTGGCGTGCGGGCCGTATGGAGATGAGCAATCACCAAACCGGTAAGAGCACCGAATTGGTTTGGCACAACTACCGGTTCAAAAACGGTCTGAGTGCTGAGCGGGATTTCACGACTAACAGTCTGCAACGGGGCCGATGACGCGTTGGCCGGCGCGCTCGGGGGTCTGGATGCTGCCGGCGATCATCTGGCTGATTGGCGCGCAACCGCACGCGGTCGCCGCGCCACCGGGCCCACCGGTGGGAGAACTGCCGGTCAAGCTCGTTTTCGGGAGTTTTCGTGATCCGGTCAACGCGCGTGCCTGGGCACGGGAGACGGCCGCGGTGCTGGAGCACGACGTTGGCGTGGAGCGGATCGAGCGAGACGGAGAACCCTGGTTTCGCGTCGCAGCCCCGGTGACGCAGGCGGAAGATTTTCATCGTGTGTCGTCGCGCGCGCGCGAGGTAGGACTGTCATTCTGGCGGTGGTTCGACCACGACCATGCACCAGTGGCTGGTGGAGGACTCGATGACGCTGAGCGAGCGCATGGCGTCAGCCCGAATGAAGCCAGCATCACGGAGGAGGATACCCGCGTTGCGCCGGTAACGAGCGAAGTCGCGGGTCCGCTCGAGGCATCTCCAGGCTCGCCGGTACGCGAAGAGCGCTGTCAGGCCTGTGGCCGTAGGGTCACCGCGGAGCAGGCCCCTGGGGTGTGGGCGCACGAATTCGAGTTCGCGCTGCAGTCACGTTCCTTTGCCCAATCCGGGTGGGCCGGACAGCGGCGCCACCAACCTTCCGTAAGCCTCCGCTGGGAGTTCGAACGCTGGTGGGACGAGGACAGACGCGGCTTGCGATTCGTTCCGTTCGTTCGAGCGGATGTCGAGGATTCGCAGCGAACGCACGCCGATCTGCGCGAGGGTTACTGGACCACCGTCGGTTCGGACTGGGAGCTTTCGGTGGGTGTGAAACAGGTATTCTGGGGTGTTACGGAGTTCGCCCATCTGGTGGACGTGATCAACCAGACGGACTTGGTCGAGAACATCGACGCCGAAGATAAACTTGGTCAACCGATGGTGCATCTCTCGTTCGTTCGTGAGTGGGGCATTGTCGATCTGTTCGCGTTGACCGGGTTCCGTGAACGCACGTTTCCGGGCAGCGACGGTCGGTTTCGGCCGCTGGTACGGGTCGATACCGATGCAGCGGACTATGAATCAGGCGCGCGCCGCAATCGACTCGATGCGGCGGTTCGCTGGTCTCATCATCTGGGGCCCTTCAACTTCGGCGTGTATCATTTTTCCGGCACGAGCCGCGATCCCGAGCTCCTTCTTCGTGAACGCAGAGGCGAGGCTGTGCTGCAACCGTATTACCACGTGATTGATCAGACAGGCCTCGACGTACAGGCGATTGCGGGCGATTGGGCGTTCAAGCTGGAAGCGATCGCGCGTTCGGGCATGCATCAGCGCTATCATGCGGCGGTCGCCGGCTTTGAGCGGACGCTCGTGGGCGTGTTCGGCACGCGGGCCGATCTGGGCCTTGTGGCGGAGTACCTGTACGACGAGCGTGGCGATGCCGCCGTGGACACGCTTTTCGAGCGTGACATCGCACTCGGTGCGCGCTGGCAGTTCAATGATGTAGCAGACTCTCAGGCCCTGTTGGGCTTGATCTGGGATCCCAAGACCGATGAGTATCTCCTGAGCCTGGAAGCGCAGCGCCGATTGGGAGATGCGTGGCAGCTTGCGCTGGAAGCTCGATTGTTCGGGGGTGCCCGCCAATCGAACACCGCGCTGACGGAATTGCTCAATGAATCTCGAAAGTCCGTTGCGTTGCAGCGTGACGACGTGCTTCAGCTGGAGTTGACCCATTACTTCTGACCCGCCGCCGTCCGTGCTCGCTGCAAGGCTGCAGGCGCAGCAGGTGGTATCCCGTGAGCGTGTGCTGGCTGCAATCGACCGACTTGCGGTGCGCATTGATGTCGCGATGGCCGACACTAACCCATTGTGCCTCTGTGTTTTGCAAGGTGGATTACCGTTTGCGGGCGCGTTGGTACGCCGCCTCGCGTTTCCGCTGCAGCTGGATTGTATTCACGTGGCGAGTTACGGCGATGCCACACGGGCAGGCGACTTGGAATGGCTGGCGCTGCCACGCGAGCCGGTCGCACAACGGCACGTGCTCTTACTCGACGATGTGCTCGATAGCGGTCAGACACTCAAGGCGTTGGTAGGCTGGGCGCACGAGCAGAACGCAGCCTCGGTCACCACAGCTGTGCTGGTCGACAAGAACGTACCGCAAAGGGCATGCGAACCCGACTACCGTGCGCTCGATTGTCCCGACCGGTTTCTGTTCGGCTGGGGGATGGACTATCGCGGCTACTGGCGCAATCTGGATGCGGTCTACGCACTCCCGCCGGGAGCGACGTAGTGCCAAGGCCGGGTAAGATATAATGACGAAGTCGCACTTCAGCGTAGCGGTACTTGGCGGTGCGGCGATCCTTCCGTTGGTTGTGGACAAACCGCGACTCGATGACCGGGATACCGCGTACGGGCAGGCGAGTGGTGCCCCCGCGTTCGATCTTGCGCGCGTTGGGAGCGAATCGCTGGTGGGCCTCCATCGCCACGGTTGGAACCACGAATACGCGCCGCACCGGATCAACTATCGCGCCAATCTCGCGCTGCTGGAGGGGCTCGGCGTGCGGACGGTTCTCGCGATTCACACCGTCGGCGGCATACTCGAATCGCTGCCGCCCGGTGCGTTGGTTGTTCCGGATCAGCTCATCGACTACACCTGGGGGCGGGAAGCCACGTTTGGCGGGGACGGCGATGTGCGCCACATCGACTTCAGCGACCCGTTTGACGCGGATCTGCGCGCGCTCCTGTGTGCGGGTGTTCCCACGGCCTTGGAGCCTCGGGGCGTGTACGGCTGCACCCAGGGGCCGCGTCTTGAAACACGAGCGGAAATCGCGGGGATGGCGCGCGACGGATGCACGGTGGTGGGTATGACGGCCATGCCCGAAGCGGCGCTCGCGCGCGAACTCGGCATGAGGTACGCAAGCTTGTGTCTGGTGGTGAACTACGCCGCGGGTGTTGCCCAGGGTATCGGGAATCTGGACGCGTTTCGTGGAGTCGTCGACGCGGCCGGAGCGCAACTCAGGCAGTCAATCGTCCACGCGTTCGAGGGCATCGTAGGCAGCGGCTAACGCATCGGGCGGCTCCAGCAACCGAATCTGCGCCAACATGCCGAATTTCGGGTGATCGAAATAGTGCAACTCCCCGGGGCGCATGCGCCGGCGTTCGTCAATCAGCGCGTAGCGTCGCTCGAACAGCGGAATCACAGGTTGCACATCACCGAACGCCCTGATCGGATGATCGACCAGGCGCTGCCCCAGCTCGGGTTCGGTGTATGCCAGGTCTGCGTGCAGGTGCAGGTACCGACCGCGGGTGACCGCGATGCGCCCCGTGAGCTGCGGAACGTCGTCGAATACAAGTCCGCCGTCAATGTTCACCGGCTGCGGCGCGTCCCGTTCCGGTATCGCCTGCGCCCACGCCACGTGGGTCAACACGCGATTGCCCCGGCGGCGGCGTAGCGTGTCGGCAATACCGGTGAGTTCCCGGTAGGCGCCGGTGAGATTCGTGAACGCGTTCTCTTCCAGGAGGGCTTCAAACGCTTCGATCAGCTGCGCAACCGCGCGTTCGTCGGCGCTGTCGGGATGCGGGGCACGCTCGCTCATCGCTTCTGAAACCAGCGCTGCCAGATCGACTCCGTCTGACTCGCGCACTGCAGGTGGGTCTACCCACTCTCCCGTGACGACGTCGACCGCACTCGGCGCGCCTCGGGACTCGGCGGCGTTGCTCATTGGCGCGGCCGTTGCATCTCTGGCGAGCGAATCTTCGGTGGCGAACGAATCTTCGGCGGCGGGTAGATGAGTGGCAAAGTCCTCGGCGGTCGTTTCTTCCAGCGCTGCCGGGCGGAAGAACACGATCACTTCCGTAACGTACCAGGCCGATTGCATCGCGTCGGTCACGTCCGCGCTCGCGTGCGGCACGCTCACTGCGAGTGCAAAGAGCGCGCAAAGGGAACTCATCGTGCGGCGCGTGCGTTTGTGTGTGTCAATATTCTGTTGCGTAGTCGCCATCGGGTTCCGTTGTTCTAGCTGGCGCGAGCGATGGACGCGGTGGGCCTGAGTCGTGCGAGGAGATCCTGCGCGAAAGCCATCCGCGTCTCGAAGTCCGGCAATGTGCTGGTAATGCGGATTGTCGCTGCGCCATCCATCCGGTACGTGGAAGGTGCGGACTGTATCAGGTTTACGACCGCCAGCGGGTCCACCGATGTGTTCTCGGCAAACTCCAGTTTTCCGCCGTGCTCACCCAGGTCGAGTCGCACGATGTTCAGTGCCGCGGTTTCGAGTTTCAGCCCGGAAATCCGGAAAAGTCGCTGTGTCGCCTCCGGCAGCGCGCCGAAGCGGTCGATCATCTCAGCACGCAGGTCGTCCAGCGCGCCGGCGTCTGCCGCGTTACTGATGCGTTTGTAGAGCAGCAGGCGTGTGTGAACATCGGGAAGGTACGTTGCGTCGATCAACGCTGAGCTGTGCAGGTTGACCTCCTTGTTGGTGGGCTCCAGCGGCGAATCGATGTCGGGTTCGACACCGGCACGGATCGCCTGCACCGCGCGATCCAGCAGCTCCATGTACAGCGAAAAACCAATCGACTGAATCTGTCCTGATTGTTCCTCGCCCAGCAGTTCGCCCGCGCCACGAATCTCCAGGTCGTGCGTTGCCAGAGTGAAACCGACACCGAGATCGCCGGCCTCGCTGATCGCTTCCAGGCGTTTCTGTGCATCGGCCGTCATGGCCTTTGGCTCCGGCGTGAGCAGGTATGCGTACGCCTGGCGATGCGAGCGGCCGACGCGGCCGCGCAACTGGTGCAGCTGCGCGAGACCGAACTTGTCCGCGCGTTCGATCACGATGGTGTTTGCGTTTGGTACGTCGATGCCGTTTTCGATGATCGTGGTGCACACCAGCACGTTGATCTGTCGGTGGTAGAAGTCTGCCATCACGTGCTCGAGGTCGTGTTTGGGCATCTGGCCGTGCCCGATACCTGTTCGAGCCTCGGGCACCGCGTCCGCGATTGCGCGCGCGCAGGATTCGATGGTTCGCACTTCGTTGTGTAGATAGAAGACCTGCCCGCCACGGGCGAGCTCTCGCGCAATGGCTTCGCGTACGACATGTCGGCGATACGGCTGGACGAATGTTTGAATGGCGAGGCGTCTCGCGGGTGGTGTCGCAATGATCGAAAGGTCTCGCAGGCCGCTGACGGCAAGGTTCAGCGTCCTGGGGATCGGCGTTGCGGTGAGCGTTATTACGTCGACCTCGGCACGCAGCGATTTCAGTCGTTCCTTCTGGCGAACACCGAACCGGTGTTCCTCGTCGATGATCACCAGCCCCAGATTCTTAAACTGCGTCTGTTCTGCGAGTAACTTGTGGGTGCCGATCACGATGTCGGTTGCGCCGCGACGCAGGCGCGCAAGCACTTCGTCGTTCTCTCCGGTCGTTCGCAGCCGTGACATCAGATCGATCTGCACGGGCCAGCCGGCAAACCGGTCGCGGAAGGTGTCGAAGTGCTGTTGCGCAAGCAGCGTGGTGGGAACAAGGATGGCAACCTGGCGGCTGTTCTGCGCGGCAACGAAGGCTGCGCGCATTGCAACTTCGGTTTTGCCGAAACCGACATCGCCGCAAATCAGTCGATCGGTCGCGTTCGGCGAGCAAAGATCATCGATGCAGTCATCGATAGCGCGCTCCTGGTCGGCGGTGAGCGCAAACTGAAAGTCGGCCGCGAAGCGCGCGTAGTCGTCAGCCGGAAGTTCGAACTGAAACGCCGTGCGCGCTTGCCGTCGCGCGTACACGTCGAGGAGTTCCGCTGCGGCATCGCGTGCCTGTTCGGCGGCTTTACGTTTGGCCTTCTCCCACTGGTCGGATCCGAGCCGATGCAGCGGCGCCAAGGCTTCGTCGGCGCCGGCGTAGCGGCTGATCAGCTGCAGCGACGTAACGGGTACGTAAAGCGTCGCCTCGTCTGCGTATTCCAGCACCAGCAGTTCGTAAGTGTTGCCGTCGATCTCCAGTGTGGTCAGCCCGCGGTACCGACCGATCCCGTGTTCCATATGCACAACCGGAGCGCCCTCGCGCAGCTCCGTGAGGTTGCGAATGATCTTATCCGGGTCGACCAGCGAGCGGGGATCGCGGGTGCGCGATGTGGTCTTCTGACCGGCAAACTCGAATTCCGGTATCACGGCGAGAGACGGGGCGACGAAACCTCGCATATTGGGTGCGACGGCAATACCTACGCGCTTGGCCTCTGCGCTCAACAGTGTTGCTACGTGGTCCACCGGTGTGTTCGCAATTCCGGCGGTGCGTAGACTGTCAGCGAGAATTTCCGCACGGCCTGGAGACTCGGCGAGAACCAGCGCGTGCCCGTGGCTGTCGTCGTTCAGTTCGCGGAGCTTCGCGAACGGGTCCGTCCTCGACGTTGGGGCAAGGTCCGGTAGCGGGGTCATCCCGAAGTCGTGGCGGTGCGGTCCGTCGGGCGCGAGGGTTATGTTGCGCAGCGGTTTCAGGTGCGACAACAGATCGTTGGTGCGTAGGAACAGCGCGTCGGGGTGCAGGATCGGCCGTTCGGTATCGTGGCGCAGGCTCTCATATCGCGCGACAACATCGTGCCACACGTCTTCGGAACCGCGCTCCAGGTCGCTCGTACGGAACACGCAGCGAATGTCGGGGAGGTAGTCGAACAAGGTCCCCATGGCCTCGAAAAAGAGCGGTTGGAAGTACTCGATCCCGCCAGGCGCGAGACCGTGGGAAACATCCTGGTAGACACTGCACCGACGAATGTCGGCATCGAACGTGCGATGCCATCGATCCTTGAACTGCGCGATGGCATCCGGGTCCAGCGGAAACTCTTTCGCGGGTAGGAGTCGTATCGAATCCAGCCGGTCGATCGTACGCTGGGTCGATGGGTCGAAGACCCGAAGCGATTCGATCTCGTCGTCGAAC
The DNA here is from genome assembly GCA_965216695.1 of Candidatus Azotimanducaceae bacterium. Lineage (GTDB taxonomy): Bacteria > Pseudomonadota > Gammaproteobacteria > Pseudomonadales > Azotimanducaceae. The sequence goes on from OZ244212.1 coordinate 4,916,197, forward strand.
AGGTCGATGCGGATCGCGGTCTCCGCGCCCATTGGAAAGATGTCCATCAGCGCTCCGCGAATGGCGAATTCGCCGGCGCGGTGCACAACATCTACGGCACGGTAACCGCTTTGCTCCAACCGGCTGCGTTCGGTGTGGGCGTCGAATCGTTCGCCAACGCCCAGCGAGAACGATCGGCCGCGCACGAAGTCTGGCGGAGCCAGCTTCTGCAGAAGCGCCCGGATGGGCACAACCACAATCGGCGTCCTCAGCTTAGGCAACTCGTCCAGCGTGCGCAGACGTTCGGACACGATGTCCTCGTGCGGGCTGAACGCGTCGTACGCCAGCGTTTCCCAGTCCGGAAGGGTCACGCAGGTCAGCGCTTCCTGCCCGTGGGCCTCGAGGTCCCACCAGCGCAGTTCCGCGAGCATGTGTTCGGTTTCGGCGCTGTCGGCGGTAACCACGAGAATAGCGCCGGAGGAGGCCGCGGACGTCGCGTGCGCATAGGCCCGAATTGCAAGGGCCGCGGCACTCCCGGGCAATCCGCTCCAGGTCTGGCGCTCGCCGGGCTGAATGTCGATGGGGGCTTCTAGCAGCCTGGCCGCGTTGGTCATGGAGTGCGTTTCAAAATCGAAGGTTGGTGGTCGGCGCGCAGGATTGGGTATTCTACCCGTATGCAACGTCGAGCCGAAGGAAATGCGTCCGTGCACCTGGGGTGGGTACTCGTCGCGGTGTTGAGTTTTGCGCTTGGCATAGCGGTGGGTACGCAACGGGCGGAACCGCCCCCACCGGCACCGGTCGTGCACACGATCGAGCGGGTGCCTGCTGCCGAACCGCCACCTCCCGAAGATCCACTGCAGGCTCCGCTGGCCGCAGGTGATTGGGCTGCCGCTATTGCGTGGGTCGACGCTGCCGGCACGCCGGAAGATCGAAGCGCCCGACAGCGTCGTCTGGCTGACGGTGCTGCCCGACTCGCGGAAACGGGCCAGATGCATGAAGCGGCCGAGCTGCTAGCGCGATATGCCGATGCGCGAGCGGACGCGGCGCCGGTCGTGTTTCAGCTGGTTGAGTACTACCGCCAGCTGGACCGCAGCGACGAGGCGATTGAACCGCTGCTCGCGCTGTTAGCCTACCCGCCGAGCGATGCCGCAGCGAGGGAGGGTCGAAGGCAGCTGGACGAGATCATTTATCAACTGCACCAACACATTCTCGACGACAGTGGTCCGGAAGCATTGGTAACGTTTTACGAATCGCTGAGCGCCCGCGAACCCAGCTACGACGGACATCGCGCGGGTCTGGTACTCGCGCTCCTCGCGGCGGGCGAACTCGAACGGGCGGCTCGTGAACTGCGCACGGTGGGCTATAACGGTGTGTCGATCGAACAACTCGAGGATCTGGAACGGGCCGTGTCGCTCGCGTCCGCCGGCGGCGTGCTCGAGCGACGGGGTGGGTCTATATTCGCGGGTGTCGACATCGATGGCCTGCCATTCGAATTGATCGTTGATACCGGAGCCACCAGAACGGCGCTTGCGCCCGATGTCCTGGACCGGGTCGGTGCCGTCGACCTCGGACGACGGCTATCCGTGCAGACGGCAAACGGTGTTGTAGATGCGCCCGCGTTCGAGGTGATTGACGTGCGCGTCGGCGCAGTCGCCGTCGATCGGCTCACCGTGCTGCAACTCGACGGGTTGCCGCACGGCATCGATGGCCTGCTTGGCATGGATGTGCTCACCCAGCTCGATGAGCTGGTGCTTCCCTAATCAGTTTTCAGTTGTGCGCTCAGCGTTAGCGCTACGTCACGCTGCGTGGGCGAAAAGGATGGTCAAGGCATGCGGAACGCGCTAGAGTTCGGCCCCACATCGTTCGGCAAGTGAAAACTGTAGTAGCACCAGACGTTTACCAGATCTGCGATGTATCACGATGTCAGTTGCAGCAGCGCTCAGCGCTCCGCCGATACGCGACTGCATGCATCATGCGCACCCTATCCCAAACCGGTTGCGCGGACGGTGTAGGCGTCGTTCCTCAGAGTCCCGGTGCGAACCCCGCCACAGTCTCTCGCGGGGCAGCGATGTAATGAACGGAAACGACGGAAAACACGGACAGCGATGAAACCAACCAACGTTTTCGATCCGGACTACTTCCACAAAGTGGTCGACTGCCAGTGGGCTTGCCCGGCGCATACGCCGGTGCCGGAGTACATCCGTCTGATCGCCCAGCAGAGATACACGGAAGCGTACATGCTCAACTGGGACTCGAATGTGTTCCCGGGCATACTCGGTCGCACGTGCGACCGCCCGTGCGAGCCTGCGTGCCGGCGTGGCAGGACCGAGGAACAACCGGTGGCGATCTGTCGCCTGAAACGGGTTGCGGCCGACAACAAAGGGGATATCGCTCCCTTCCTACCAAAAGTACCCACAGCCAAGAACGGTAAGCGTGTCGCGTTGCTGGGTGCGGGTCCGGCGTCCCTGGCTGTGGCCCGCGATCTGCTTCCACTGGGGTATACCGTGGATCTCTTCGAAAAAGATCCCGCCGGCGGCGGGATGATGCGGAGCCAGATTCCGGCGTTCCGGCTGCCGGCGGAGGTGCTGGAAGAAGAAGTCGACCTGATCCTCGATATGGGCGTGAACACCAATTTCGGGTACGAAATCTCGAGCATGAAAGCCATGCTCGACATGGACTACGACGCCTACTTCGTGGGTACTGGCGCACCCCGGGGCCGGGATCTGGATTTGCCCGGCCGTCAGGAAGTGGACGCACACATCTCGATCGGTATCGACTGGTTGTCCAGCGTAGCGTTCGGTCACACGACATCTATATCCGGCAAGGTCATTGTGCTTGGTGGCGGCAACACGGCCATGGACTGTTGCCGAACGTCGCTGCGGCTGGGCGCGGAGTCCGTCACCGTGATCGTGCGTTCTGCGTTCGAGGTGATGAAAGCCTCGGACTGGGAAAAAGACGACGCGATGGCCGAAGGCATTCCAATCATCAACAACCGGCCACCCAAAGAGTTTGTTCACGAAAACGGCAAACTCAAGGGCATTCTGTTCGAGTGCGTCAGGCCGGTTAAGGGTGACGATGGCCGTTTGCGGTACGAACCGAGCGGCGAACCGGACGTGTTCGTGGAGGCCGATCACGTTCTGATGGCAATCGGCCAGGAAAACCACTGCCCGTGGATCGAACGCGACATTGGTATCGAGTTCGACAAGTGGGATTGCCCGGTGCTCGATCCGGTTACGTTTCAATCTCAGCACCCGAAAGTGTTCTTCGGTGGCGACTCGGCCTTTGGTCCCGAAAACATCATCTGGGCCTCCGCGCACGCGCACCAGGCAGCCATATCGATTCATCTTTTCTGTCAGGGCAAAGACTTGAAGGCCGACCGGCCCCCCGAAAACGTGAATCTGATCAGCACGAAGATGGGCGTGCACGAATGGAGTTACGATGCCGAACACGATCCGGCCGAACGCTTCCTCGTCCCCCATGTGGACAAGGACATTGCAACGAAACACCTGAAGGTGGAAGTCGAGCTCGGGTTCGACCAGGAGCTCGGCGCGGGCGAGGCTCAGCGTTGTCTGAACTGCGATGTGCAGACCGTATTCACCGAGAATCTGTGCATCGAGTGTGACGCCTGTGTAGACATCTGCCCGATGGACTGCATTACGTTCACCGAAAATGACGAAGAGGAGGCGTTACGCCTCGACCTGACCGCGCCCGCCACCAATTCGGAGCAGGACCTGTACGTGTCCGAGCATCTGAAAACGGGAAGAGTCATGGTCAAGGATGAGGACGTGTGCCTGCACTGCGGACTGTGTGCTGAACGGTGCCCCACCAACGCTTGGGATATGCAGCGATCGGTGGTCCACGTACCGCAACTGGGGTCGTACGCTTAAAATGGACGTTACCTACAACGACTTCGTCATTAAGTTCGCCAACGTGAATGGCTCGGGCTCGGCGAGCGCCAACGGCATGTTTGCGAAAGCGCTGTTTCGAATGGGTATCCCGGTTGGTACACGTAACATTTTCCCGTCGAACATTCAGGGACTCCCCACCTGGTTCGAGGTGCGGGTAAGCGAGCGTGGATACCTCGGGCGCCGGGAAGGCGTGGACCTGATGGTGGCGATGAACGCGGAAACCTACGTAGAGGACGTGGCCGAGATTCGCCCGGGCGGCTATCTGCTGTACGACAACTCCAAGCCGCTCGATCCCGCGTTGCGTCGCAGTGACGTGAACGAGATCGGAATTCCGATCGCCACGATGCTGCTTTCCGAATTCAGCGACCCCAAGCAACGCAGCCTGTTCAAGAACATCACCTACCTTGGGGCACTATCTGCGCTGCTCGAGATCGAGTTCGACGTAATCACCGGCATGGTATCGACGCAGTACAAGGGTAAGGACGCGCTGATCGCCCCCAACATTCATGCGCTGGAGTTGGGCCGACACTACGCTCAGAACTACCTGGACTGCCCGCTGCCGATCCGGGTCCGTCGCTCTGACGAGGTAGGCGACCGGATTATGATCGACGGCAACGCCGCGGCTGCACTCGGAGCGCTCTACGGCGGTGCGACGGTTTGTGCCTGGTATCCGATTACGCCGTCAACATCGCTTGCCGAAGCGTTCGAGCGGTACGCGAACCAACTGCGGCGCGATGCGGACGGCAAGCGTCGGTTTGCGATCGTGCAGGCCGAGGACGAACTGTCGGCCATCGGCATTGTGATCGGCGCCGGTTGGAACGGCGCGCGGTCTTTTACCGCAACCAGCGGGCCGGGTGTGTCGTTGATGAGCGAGTTTCTCGGGCTCGCCTACTTCGCTGAAATCCCGGCGCTGCTGTTCGACATTCAGCGGGCGGGACCGTCGACGGGGATGCCAACGCGGACCCAACAGAGCGACCTGTTGAGTGCGGCATATGCATCGCACGGTGACACCAAGCATGTGGTGCTGTTCCCATCGACACCGAAAGAATGCTTCGAGTTCGCCGCGGATGGATTGGACCTGGCCGATCGACTGCAAACGCCGATCATCGTACTCAGCGACCTCGAGCTCGGGATGAACGATAATCTGTCCGAGCCGTTCGTATGGGACGATGCCCGAACATACGATCGCGGTAAGGTACTGGACGCGGACGCCCTCGAACGGGTTGAACGCTTTGGTCGCTACCTGGACGTGGACGGTGATGGTGTTGGCTACCGCACGTACCCGGGAACGCATCCGTCGAAAGGCGCGTTTTTCACACGTGGAACGTCCCGGGATGAGTACGCCGCCTATACCGAATCCCCCGATGCGTACGTGGACAACATGAAGCGCCTGGAACTCAAGTGGCGGACTGCCGCAGGACTGGTCCCGGCGGCGGAGATCGACGACCAGAAACGGCCGGTGGGAATCCTCTATTACGGGACGACGGCGCTGCCGATGCCCGAAGCATTGGATCGGCTTGGCGAAGACGGCATCGCGCTGGACACGTGCCGGGTACGGGCGTTCCCGTTCGGTAGTGAGGTCGAACGTTTTGTAAGCGGACACGAAGCGGTTTTCGTCGTAGAACAGAACCGCGACGCTCAGATGAAGTCGCTTCTGGTCAACGAACTGCAGATCGATCCGAACCGCTTGATCTCGATTCTGTACTATGGCGGATTGTCCATTTCCGCCGATACGATTCAGCAACAGGTGGCCGCGCACTACGCCCAGCGGAAGTGGCCGCGGTTGTCGGAGGTTGGCGCATGACGTTCGTTACCAAGCCACGTGTTCATCATCCCAAACTGCCGGTTAACGACCTCGGACTCACGCGTCGTGACTACGAGGGAACCGTTTCGACGCTATGTGCCGGGTGCGGCCATGATTCGGTGAGCGCGGCCCTTGTACAAGCCTGTGCCGAGTTGTCGATTCCGCCGCATCGCTTCGCGAAGGTTTCGGGTATTGGTTGTTCGTCGAAAACGCCCTCGTACTTTCTCGGCAAAAGTCACGGATTGAATTCCGTACACGGTCGGATGCCGAGCGTCACCACGGGTGCCAATCTCGCCAATCGAGATCTGTTCTGCGTGGGCGTGTCTGGCGATGGCGATTCGGCATCGATCGGGCTCGGGCAGTTTGCCCACATCGTCCGGCGTCGTATCAACATGCTCTACATCGTTGACAACAACGGGACCTACGGATTGACCAAGGGCCAGTTTTCGGCAACGAACGACCGCGGCTCGACAAGCAAGAAGGGCGTTCCGAATCTCTACGAACCAATCGACCTGGTCAGCCTCGCGCTGCAGGTGGGCGCCACCTTTGTCGCCCGGAGCTTCTCGGGTGACAAGCGCCAGCTGGTGCCCCTTATGAAGGCAGGCATCATGCATCCTGGGTTTGCGTTCATCGACGTGGTTTCGCCCTGTGTGGCGTTCAACAACCACGAAGGCTCGACCAAGAGCTACGAGTATGTGCGTGGACACAGCGGCAGCGTCGTTACCGCCGACTACGTCGCCGGTGCCGAGGAAATCACCGCAGATTACGAACCGGGCACAGTGGAAGACGTTGGCATGCCGGATGGGTCGACGTTGCGGCTGCGAAAGTTGGCCACCGACTTCGACCCGCAGGATCGGATCGGTGCGCTGGAGTACGTGCAACGGGCCCAGGCCGCCGGGGAAGTGGTCACGGGTCTTCTCTATGTGGATTCCAACGCGTCAGACTGTCACTCGATTCTCAACACGATAGAGAAGCCATTGAATGCGCTCGGGGAGGAGGATCTGTGTCCCGGCTCGGACGCGCTGGAGAAGATCAACGCCTCGTTGCGTTAAGGGCGCGTCAAACTGCGCCTGACACCACCGGCGGTCGCGAAATGTAACGGCCGGCGTTAAGTTCGACTGTGTCACGGCCGTAGCGGGCGAAAGCCACGGTTTTCTTGCGGGCATCACCCTAAACTCGGATAATGCGCGCGCCTTGTGGGATGGCCGTCACCCTTTCTAAGTGCGCTGTATGTACGTCGGATCGCTGCGTCCGATCCGGTTCGATGAAGGACCGGGGCCTGCAATGGTTCTGCCGGAATAGAATTGCCAACGGAAGACAAGGAAACGCTGTGGCACTACCCAGTCTCGACGATTATTTTCCCGATTGGAAAGAACGTGAAGCGCTCGCGGAGGCGATGATTCCGATCATCGGCCAGCTCTACCGCCGAAATGTGGTCACGTACTGTTATGGCCGAGCGCTGTACAACCAGAGCGTTACCGCGCTGATGAAAGCGCATCGCTATGTCCGTCAGGTCGCGAAGAACGAGCTGTCGGAGTTTGAGAGCTATCCTATTCTGGAGGCGCTGTCGCACCTGGACCTCGGGCCGTCGCATATCGATGTAGGCAAGCTCGCATTACGCTTCATGGAAGAGAGCGAAACCAGCGAGATTACCGCTCTGGAATTTGTTACGCGTGAGTGCAACGGTGTGATCGGTCGTCATGTGCCGCCGCTTGCGCATCCGCAAGACATTGTGCTGTACGGGTTCGGTCGGATCGGGCGCTTGCTGGCGCGACTGCTGATCGAGAAAACCGGTGGCGGGCAACAGCTCGTGCTGCGGGCGATTGTCGTGCGTAAAGCCGGGGATGACGACCTGATCAAGCGCGCAAGCCTACTGCGGCGTGATTCCGTGCACGGGTCGTTTCAGGGGACGATACGGGTAGACGAAGAGAACAACTGCATCATCGCCAACGGCAACGTAATTCGCGTGATCTACAGCGACGGGCCGGATACGGTGGACTACGAATCGTACGGGATCCAGAACGCAATCATCATCGACAACACCGGTGCCTGGCGCACGCTCGAGGCGCTGGGTAGACATGTGGAATCCAAAGGAGCTTCGAAGGTCATTCTAACCGCGCCGGGCAAAGGCGCGATGAAAAACATCGTGTCCGGAGTCAATTCCGGCGACCTGGAGCCCACAGATAGCGTGGTGGCTGCGGCATCGTGTACGACCAACGCGGTTGTACCGGTATTCAAGGCGATGCACGATCACTTCGAGATTCTGGATGGCCACATGGAGACGGTGCATGCCTATACCAACGACCAGAATCTGATCGACAACTATCACAAAAAGAATCGCCGCGGTCGTGGGGCGCCGTTGAACATGGTGATCACCGAAACCGGCGCGTCTACCGCGGTGACCAAGCTGTTGCCTGAGCTCGACGGCCGGTTGACGGGAAATGCGATCCGGGTGCCGACGCCGGATGTTTCGCTCGCGATTCTGAACCTGCGGTTGGGTCGATCAACGACGCTCGAGGAAGTGAACGAGTACCTTCGCGATGTGGCGTTGCACTCGGATCTGCAGCGGCAGATCGATTTTACGATGTCCCCTGACGTGGTTTCTTCGGACTTTGTAGGCAATCGGCATGCGTGCATCATCGACGGCGGCGCGACGCTGGTGAAAGACAATCGTGTGGTGCTGTACGTGTGGTATGACAACGAGTTTGGCTACGCCTGTCAGGTAGTACGCGTTGTGCAGAGGTGGGCGGGTATTTCGTATCCGCTGATTCCCAAAGACACCGTAAAACTCGGCTTCTGATCGACGAAGATCGTTGGCATTGCGCCGAGGCGACACTATAATCGGCGCGGCCTTCAGGCAGGGTTGGTTTCCGACCGTCGCGCTAGAGGAGTTGCGCGCGGTTGTACGGGAACGGTAGTTGCAAATCGTGGCTCGCTGATCGGCGGTACGCTCGTATTCGGGCGGCTCGGCGGCCCGGGCGCGCGACTCGTCGACGAACGTTCAACCTCCCTTTTCTGCTCCTCTTTCTTCCCTGAACCGGGAAAATCTTCAAGGCCGCTTTCCCCGGGCAGGATGCCCCGGGTCACGGACATTTCGGACTATGACAATAGGGAAACAGAAGCGGGTGCCGCGGACAAAGACGGCTTGCAGCCTATGGTGATCATCAAGAAAGGCCTGGACCTGCCCATTGGTGGCACGCCGGATCAAACCATCGATCCCGGTCGCGCCCCGCGCACGGCCGCGGTGTTGGGGGTCGACTACCCCGGCTTACGGCCTACCATGGAAGTTCGCGAAGGCGACGTTGTTCGCCGGGGTCAGGTGCTGTTCACCGACAAGAAGAACCCAGGGGTACGATTCGTTGCGCCCGTCGCGGGCACGGTGCGGCAGATCAATCGTGGTGCGAAACGTGCGTTGCAGTCGGTCGTTATCGACGCCGGCGAGGATGCAGCAGAATCAGTACCGTCGTTCACGCAGGACAGTGCGCGGTCGATCGAGCGGAATCGCCTGATCGAGATTCTGAATCAGACGGGTTTGTTTACCGCGATTCGCCGGCGCCCGTTTGCAAAGGTGCCGTCGCTTGACGCCGTGCCGGACGCGCTCTTTGTCACTGCGATGGATACGAATCCGCTGGCAGCAGACGCCAATGTCCTGATCGGCGAGCAGTCCGAGGCTTTCGCGTTGGGGGTCGACGTACTGGCCCGCCTCACAGAGGGTCCCGTGTACGTGTGCCACGCGCCGGACACATCGCTCCCCGCGTTCACGGCCGGCAATGTGCGCGCCGAAACGTTCGGCGGAATTCACCCGGCAGGACTGCCTGGAACTCACATACATTTTCTGCATCCGGTGAGTGCGACCCGATCCGTCTGGTACATCGGCTACCAGGACGTGATTGCAATCGCGAATACGCTGCTGGCTGGCGAGCTCGATTCCGAGCGTGTGATCTCGCTTGCGGGACCGGGCGCCCAGAATCCGAGACTGGTGCGCACACGGCTCGGCGCCGACCTCACCGAACTCACTGCCGGCGAGCTGCGCGAGGGAAATCAGCGGGTGATCTCGGGGCCGATCCTCTCTGGGCACACCGCAGAGGGACCGCTCGGTTACCTTGGGCGGTACCACGACCAGGTGTCGCTGCTCCCAGAGGACCGCGAACGACGCCTCTTCGGTTACCTGACACCTGGATTCGAACGGCACTCGGTGTTCCCGATTTATCTTGCGCGGTGGTTGAACCGATCGCCGGTTCAATTCACGACGAGTACGAACGGCAGCACACGCGGTATGGTTCCGATCGGCACGTACGAGTCTGTGATGCCGTTGGACATCCTGCCGACGCAGCTGCTGCGCGCCTTGCTGGTGGGTGATCTCGATGCCGCCATTCAACTGGGTGCGCTGGAGCTGAGCGAAGACGATGTGGCGCTTTGTACGTATGCCTGTCCCGGCAAGTACGAGTATGGACCGGTCCTGCGGGCGGTGCTCGATGAAATCGAGAAAGAAGGGTGAGCGGGTAGGAGAACGATGATGAATCTACGTGCATTCATGGATCGCATCGCGCCGCACTTCGAATCCGGTGGTCGATTCGCGTGGGCGTATCCTGCTTTCGAGGCGGTGGACACGGCACTGTACACACCTGGCCGCGTCACGCACGGACCGTCGCACGTCCGTGACGGTCTCGATCTCAAGCGAATCATGATGACTGTGTGGCTCTGCGCCTTCATTCCGGTGTTTGTCGGCAGTTTTTTCGTTGGCCTGCACGCCAATCAGGCCATGCAGGAACTGGGTGTCCAGCAGATGGACAACTGGCGCGGAATTTTCGTGGGTATGCTCACGAGCTACGACCCGTCCAGTCTCTGGGATTGTGTGATTCATGGTCTGAGTTACTTCATTCCGCTGTATATCGTGGTGTTCGGTGCCGGAATTGCGTTCGAAATCTGGTTTGCATCGAAGCGTGGCCATGAGGTGAACGAGGGCTTTTTCGTAACCTCTATTCTCTTTACGTTGACGCTGCCCCCGACCACGCCGTTGTGGATGGCTGCGGTGGGCATCATCTTCGGGGTGGTGATCGGCAAAGAAGTTTTCGGGGGAACGGGCAAGAACTTTCTGAACCCCGCGCTCACCGGTCGAGCGTTCCTGTACTTCGCCTACCCGGCGCAGATGTCCGGGGACGCGGTCTGGGTGGCGGTAGACGGGTACACCCGGGCAACACCGCTTGGCAATGCGGCAATTGGCGCGGACTACGGCGTAGACTGGACCGCGGCGTTCGTCGGCAACATGGCGGGATCGTTTGGCGAAACGTCGACCCTTGCGATTGCCCTTGCTGCGCTGATTCTGATTGCGACTCGCATCGCTTCGTGGCGTGTGATGGCGGGAGTGATGGCCGGTATGATTGTGTCGGTGTTGTTGTTCAACGCCATCGACTCCGACAATCCCATGTTTTCTATGCCGTTCTGGTGGCACCTGGTACTCGGCGGTTTTGCGTTCGGTACTGTATTCATGGCGACCGATCCGGTATCTGCGGCCATGACCAATACCGGCCGATGGCTTTACGGCATTCTGATCGGCGTGATGTGCGTGCTGATTCGCGTCGTAAATCCCGCCTTTCCGGAGGGTATGATGCTCGCGATCCTGTTCGGGAATCTGTTCGCACCGCTATTCGACTACATCGTTGTGCAGCGCAACGTCAAACGGAGGCTGGCACGTGGCTGAAGAGAGCGGTAAAGAACGCCGCAAAGACGGACTCGTGAATATATTGGTGGTTGCGGTTTGCGTCTGCCTCGTTTGCTCGGTGATCGTGTCTACCGCGGCGGTGGCGCTGAAACCGCGTCAACTCGCCAATCAGGCGTTGGACCGTAAACAGAATATTCTGCGTGCCGCGGGGCTCTTGCCTGCAGATTCGAACCTGTCCGAAGACGGGCGCTCGGTCGACGAACTGTTTGCGCAGTTTACGGTCCGGGCGGTGGATCTGGAGACCGGACGCTACATCGACGGCGTCGACCCCGCGACCTACGATCCGGTCAAAGCGGCGAAAGATCCGGAGTTATCGACAGATCTCGAGGACGACCCGGCGACGCTCGGGCGGCGCGAAAACGTCTCGTTCGTGTACCTGCTCGAGGACGAGGAGGGCCTGGACAAAATTGTTCTGCCGGTGCGCGGTTACGGCCTCTGGGGCACCCTCTTCGGGTACCTCGCGCTGGACGGCGATGCGCAAACCATTGCCGGACTCGGTTACTACTCACACAAAGAAACGCCTGGTCTGGGCGGTGAGGTAGACAATCCGAGCTGGAAGGCGCAGTGGCCCGGCGTGCAACTCACGAACGACGCAGGTGATCCTGCGGTACGCCTCGTAAAGACCCGCTCCGCATCAGGCAGCGATGCCGCGGCGCGCGAAGTGGATGCGTTGTCGGGCGCCACGATGACCAGTCGCGGGGTGCAGAATATGGTCAATTTCTGGACTGGCGAGGCCGGATTCGGCCCCTACCTGGAACGCTTGCGTACGTCGACCTGACGCGGAGATTACGATGTCGAAATCCAAAGAAGTTCTCGTCGACCCGATATTCAACAACAATCCGATCGCGCTGCAGGTGTTGGGCATCTGCTCCGCGCTCGCGGTTACGGTCAGCATGTCGACGACCCTGGTGATGTGTGCGGCCGTGATATTCGTTACAACGATGTCCAACTTCGCGGTGTCGCTCATCCGCAATTTCATTCCGACCAACATCCGCATCATCGTGCAGATGACCATTATCGCGTCGTTGGTCATTGTGGTAGACCAGGTCCTGCAGGCGGTGGCATACGACATATCCAAGAGCTTGTCTGTGTTCGTCGGGCTGATCATTACAAACTGCATCGTGATGGGGCGGGCCGAGGCTTTTGCAATGCAGAATCCGCCGCTGTTGTCCGCTCTGGACGGATTCGGCAACGCGGTAGGATACAGTGTCATTCTGATTGCGGTTGCGCTCGTACGTGAACCGCTCGGTGCCGGAACGCTGCTCGGGTTCGAGATATTGCCGCGCGTGACGGACGGTGGTTGGTACTACGCAAACGGCATGATGCTGCTCTCGCCGATGGCGTTCTTTTTGATCGGACTTTTCATCTGGGCGCTCAGAAGCTGGAAGCGCGAACAGGTGGAAGAGCCGGAGTACGAGATTGCCGACAACGTTCAGTACCGCGAGGCCATGTAGATGGAACACTTTCTGGGTCTGTTCGTTCGCGCGGTATTCATCGAGAACATGGCATTGACCTACTTTCTCGGCATGTGCACGTTCATTGCGATCTCCAAAAAAATCTCGACCGCGGTAGGGCTCGGTATAGCCGTGGTTGTGGTGCTGGGAATCACGGTGCCGGTAAACAACCTGATCTATAACCATCTGTTGCGCGAAGGCGCTCTGTCCTGGGCGGGATTGCCCGACGTCGATCTGAGTTTCCTCGGGTATCTGTCCTATATCGGCGTGATTGCGGCCATGGTGCAGATCCTGGAGATGTTTCTGGATCGCTTCGTACCTTTGCTCTACAACGCGCTGGGCGTATTCCTGCCGCTGATCACGGTCAATTGCGCCATTCTGGGTGCGTCGCTGTTCATGGTTGAGCGCGACTACACCTTCGCGGAAAGCACGGTGTTCGGACTGGGCGCAGGCGTCGGCTGGGCGCTCGCGATTACCGCGCTCGCTGGCGTACGGGAGAAGCTCAAGTATTCCGACGTTCCCGAGGGTCTGCGCGGCTTGGGCATTACGTTCATTTCTGTAGGCCTGATCAGCCTGTGTTTCATGTCGTTCGGCGGCATCGACATCTAGAGGGCAAGTCGCGTGGATACCACCATTATTCTGGGCGTCGTGATGTTTACCGTCACGGTGCTGTTTCTCGTGATGGTTATTCTGATGGCGCGATCGGTGCTCGTCAGCTCGGGCAACGTGACCATCGAAATCAACGACGACCCGGACAAGGCCGTGAGTGCACCTGCTGGCGACAAGCTGCTTTCCACGCTGGCATCGAAGGGTATCTTCCTCGCGAGCGCGTGTGGCGGCGGCGGGACCTGTGCGCAATGCCGATGTCGAGTGCTCGAAGGGGGCGGCAGCATTCTGTCCACCGAAGAAGGGCACTTCTCGCGGCGTGAAATCCGTGAAGACTGGCGGCTTTCCTGCCAGGTTACGGTAAAACAGGATCTGAAGATCGAGGTGCCCGAGGACGCGATCGGCGTTAAACGCTGGGAATGCGATGTGATCTCCAATCCTAACGTGGCCACGTTCATTAAGGAACTCAATCTGAAGTTGCCTGAGGGCGAGGAAGTGGACTTCCGGGCCGGTGGGTACGTACAGCTCGAAATCCCGCCCTATGAAATGGAGTACCGGTCCATCGACGTAGAAGACGAATACCACTCGGACTGGGATCGCTTTGATGTCTGGAAATACACCAGCAAGGTCACTGAACCCACCATCCGGGCGTATTCCATGGCGAACTACCCGGAAGAGAAGGGGATTCTGAAGTTCAATATCCGCGTTGCGTCGCCCCCGCCCGGGATGGACGTGCCGGCCGGCAAAATGTCGTCGTACGTTTTCAATCTCAAACCGGGGGACAAGCTCACGGTGTTCGGCCCCTACGGCGACTTCTTCGTGAAAGACACGGACGCCGAGAAGATCTGGATTGGCGGTGGCGCGGGGATGGCGCCGCTACGGTCGCAGATATTCGACGAACTGAAGCGGAAGGGCAGCACCTTTCCGATGAGCTACTGGTACGGGGCGCGCAGTCTCCGGGAGATGTTCTACACGGAAGAGTTCGACGACCTGGCGGAAAAATACGATAACTTTCAGTGGCATGTGGCGCTTTCCGATCCTCTTCCTGAGGATGACTGGAAGGGCCATACCGGGTTCATCCACCAGGTCGTGTACGACAACTACCTGAAGGACCATCCCAACCCCGAGGATTGCGAATACTACCTGTGCGGTCCGCCGCCGATGGTGGCTGCGGTGTTGCAGATGCTCGAGGATCTTGGCGTGGAACCCGAGAACATATTGCTCGACGACTTCGGCGGCTGATTCCAATCGCGGGTAACAGAATAACGTTGAACGGATGGCAGTGAGAATATGGCGGTAAAAGGCACGGTTCACTACGAGAAGGCTGACGATCTCGCGATTCTGACGGTGGACAATCCGCCGGTGAATCCGCTGTCGAGCGGTGTTCGCCAGGGGCTCCACGACGGCATGCAGGCCGCGCTCGCGGACGACGACGTTCGGGCGATACTGCTCACTGGTGCGGGACGTGCGTTCATTGCCGGCGCGGACATTTCGGAGTTTGGGGGGCTGGCCCAGGGTCCGAGTCTGCACGAATGCCTCGAACTGATGGAAGGCAGCAGCAAACCGATTGTCGCCGCAATCAACGGCACCGCGTTTGGCGGCGGACTGGAAGTAGCACTCTGTTGTGACTACCGGGTTGCCGCGGCGGGTGCGAACGTCGGTCTGCCGGAGGTGAAACTCGGGCTTCTGCCTGGGGCTGGAGGGACGCAACGCCTGCCGCGACTGATCGGCGCAGAAAAAGCCTTGCAGTTCATATTGTCTGGCGATCCCATCCCGGCGCCTCAGGCTCGCCAACTCGGCATCGTAGATGCGGTGGCCGACGGGGATGTGGTCGCCGCTGCCCGGACGTTTGCGCGTAAGGTGCTCGACGAGGGCGGCGCCACCCGCAAGATTCGTGATCTGGACGCGCGAGTAAAGGCCGACCGCGGCAACGATGCAATATTTGCCGATGCGCGCAAGCAGGCCGCGCGCAGAATGCGCGGGCGCTTTGCCCCTGAGATGATCATCCAATGCGTCGAAGCGGCGGTCTCCAATGACGATTTCGACGCGGGACTGGCGGTGGAGCAGGCGTGTTTCCGGCGGTGCCTGGAACACCCGCAGCGGGAAGCGTTGATCCACCTGTTCTTTGCCGAGCGGGAGGTTGCAAAGATTCCCGACGTGCCGAAGGACACCGCTACCCGCAGCATTGAATCAGCGGGTGTAGTGGGTTGCGGAACCATGGGTGGCGGCATCGCAATGAGTTTTGCCAATGTCGGCATTCCTGTCACGATTCTGGAGATGAATCAGGAAGCGCTCGATCGTGGTTTGGGTGTGATCCAGCGTAACTACAAAATCCAGGTCGAGCGCGGACGCATGTCCGAGCGCGAGTTGGACGAACGGGTGGCGCTGATTCGAGGCACGCTGTCCTACGGTGATCTGTCGAGCGCCGACGTTGTGATCGAGGCCGTCTACGAGAACATCGATGTGAAGATCGGGGTGTTCGAGGAGCTTGATCGCGTTGCGAAGCCGGGGGCGGTGATCGCGAGCAATACGTCGGGTCTGGACGTCGATCGTATGGCCTCGGCCACGAAACGCCCGCAGGATGTCATTGGTCTTCACTTTTTCAGTCCCGCTAATGTGATGCGGCTGCTGGAGGTGGTGCGCGGCGAGAAGACAGCGAAGGATGTGATCGCAACCGCGATGCAACTCGGTCGGCGGTTGCGCAAAGTTGCGGTGCTGTCCGGTAACGCCCCCGGGTTCATCGGCAATCGAATGCTCGCCGGATACACACGGCAGGCCGGTGAGATCGTGCTGCAAGGAGCAACCCCGTATCAGGTGGATGCGGTGATGCAGAAGTTCGGTATGCCGATGGGGCCGTTTCAAATGGCGGACCTCGTTGGCCTGGATCTGGGGTGGCGTGCGCGCAAACTTGCGGACATGAAACCCGAGGACGTGCCGATTACCGCACGCGTCGCGGATGCGCTGTGCGAGATGGACCGTTTCGGTCAGAAGACCAATCGCGGCTACTACATCTACCCGGAGGGGAGCCGCGCGGGTCAGCCGGACCCCGAGGTGGTAGAGCTCGTTGAACGTATTTCAGGGGAACTGGGAATCGAGCGCGGCCCGATCGATGACGACGAGGTGCTCAAGCGTTGTGTTTACCCGCTGGTAAACGAAGGCGCGCGGATTCTGGAGGATCGCATCGCAATCCGGTCGTGCGACATCGATATCGTTTACATCAATGGCTACGGCTTTCCGGAGGTCACCGGCGGACCGATGTTCTGGGCGGACAAACAGGGACTCGCAAACGTACTCGACGACATTCGCCGGTTTCAGGCAACGTATGGCGATGCGTGGACCCCGGCGCCACTGCTCGAGCAGCTTGCGGAGACCGGAGGTACGTTTTCCGCGTGGCGCGCAGACTAAGCCGCGGATTCAACTCGCCATCGGCGGCAGGGCGTGCTGGTGCTGTCGCCGCAGATAGTTCAGCACGTCGGCGCGCGTGATCAGGCCGAGGAAGGCTGTACCCTCCATCAACGCTGCGTAAGGCTGCACCTCCAGCATTGCGACCAGGTTGTTCAGCGACATACCCGGATCGACCTTCAGAAACGTCTCTCGCATCGCGCGGCGTACCGGTTGGGTGAATCGATTGGGATGTCCAAACGCGAAGTTCATGATGTCGTCTTCGCTGACGATGCCGATCAGCTCGTCATCCTGCATCACCGGCAGCTGCGAAAATCCCATGTTCCGGAGTCGGTTGTGAGCGGTGGTGAGAATGTCGTCCGGTCCAACCGTCACGGTCGCCCGGTCGCTGTGCGGGCGGCCGATCAAGTCCCGCAGATCACCTTGACTGGGACGCTGGATGAATCCCTGGTCTTCCATCCAGAAGTCGTTATACAGCTTCGACAGGTACTTGTTGCCGGTGTCGCACGCAAACGTAACCACACGTTTGGGTTCGGTCTGCATGCGGCAGTAGCGTAGCGCGGCCGCATGCAGGGTTCCGGTGGACGAACCCGCGAGAATGCCTTCCGCCTTCAGCAGCGTCCGTGCTGTCGCGAACGACTCGTCGTCCGGAATCGTAAACGCGTGTCGAACGAGTGAAAGGTCGCAGAGTTCTGGTACGAAGTCCTCGCCGATGCCCTCAACGAGCCAGGTGCCCTTCGTACCGATATGGCCACTCTTAACGTAGTCCACCAGAATGGATCCTTCGGGATCGGCAAGCACGAATTCCAGCTCTGGATTGGCGTTTTTGAAGAACTGCGATAAGCCGGTGATGGTGCCGCTGGATCCAACACCGACCACGATCGCGTCTACGCGCTGTTGCAACTGCTGCCAGATTTCGGGACCCGTGGTGGTTGCGTGCGCATGCGCATTGTCGGGATTGGCAAACTGATTTATGAAATACGCGTTACGCGCGTCGGCGATACTGGAACCAAGATCCTGGTAGTACTCCGGGTGGCCCTTCGCGACGTCTGAGCGCGTGAGAATCACCTCGGCGCCCATCGCGCGTAGGTTGAAGATCTTCTCCTGGCTCATCTTGTCCGGCACCACGAGCACCATCTGGTAGCCCTTCTGAGCGGCTGCGAGCGCCAGGCCGATGCCGGTATTGCCAGCGGTGGCTTCCACGATCGTGTCGCCCGGCGTCAAGTCGCCCCGGGCCTCTGCTTGGTCGATCATGCTGATCCCGATCCGATCCTTGATCGAGCCCCCGGGGTTGACGAACTCGAGCTTCAGGAAGAGTTCGCATACCCCGGTGTCGAAGCCGGACACGCGCAACATTGGCGTGTGGCCGACCATGTCGAGAACGTTGTCGTAGACGTGCATCGATCTTACATTCCGTGCGCTTGCGTATGCCGATTCCGTCACACGCGCTCGATGATCGTGCCGGTACCGAGTCCACCGCCGCAGCACATGCTGATCAGCGCATAGCGTCCATCGGTACGCTCAAGTTCGTGCAAGGCAGTCGTAATCAGGCGTGCGCCGGTCGCGCCGGTAGGGTGGCCGAGCGCGATAGCACCGCCGTTTGGATTTACCCGCTCCGGGTCCGGTTGAAGCTCACGTTGCCATGCCAGAACGACTGACGCGAACGCCTCGTTGATCTCGAACACGTCGATGTCGCCTACGCTCAATCCGGCTTGGTCGAGCACTTTGCGTGTCGCGGGTATAGGCCCTTTGAGCATTGTTACCGGGTCGACGCCAACCAACGTTGTGGCGACGATTCTGGCGCGCTTGCGCAGGCCATGTTCTGCGACCGCGGCCTCACTTGCGAGCAATACGGCCGCGGCGCCATCGGACACCTGCGAACTCGAACCGGCGGTGTGGATCTCCTGGCCTGGAACCGGGTCCAGACCCGCGAGCGCTTCAAGGCTCGTGGCGCGCAAGCCTTCGTCGCGCTCGATTGTTCGCATCTCTCCGTTGGACTTGCCGTCGTCGCCCAGCACCGGTGCTTCGATCGGAACGATTTCGCGGGCGAAACGGTCCTCTTCCCACGCGGCGATTGCGCGCTCCTGGCTGCGCAGACCGAACGCGTCCGTCTCCGCGCGGGTGATCTGATACTCTTCTGCAATCATCGCAGCGCCCATGAATTGACTCGTTGGCTGGTAGTGGCTCATGTAGCTCTCGCCCATCGGCACGCCGCCGGCCATATTCGATCCGAGCGGAACGCGCGTCATCATTTCCACACCACACGCCATCACCGACGCTTCCATGCCCGAGCCCACCATCGCGGCACCGAGGGATGTCGCCTGCTGGCTCGATCCGCATTGCGAATCCACGGTCGTCGCGGCTACTTCCAGCGGCAGTCCTTGAGACAGCCAGGCAATTCGGGCGATGTTGAACGACTGTTCGTTGATTTGCGATACGCAGCCGCCAACGAGTTGGCCTATTGCTTCGGGCGCGATACCGCTGCGCTCGATTACCGCGCGTTGTACGGCACCGAGCAGGTCGGCCGGCATCAATCCTGCGAGGCCCTTGCCCCGTTTGCCGATCGGGCTGCGGGCGGCGCCCACGATGTAAACGTCCTGCATGATGTTCCTCTATGGGTTGTGGTATTGGGTCGATTCTGATGACTACGCGGGCGGGCCATCCGTCAGCCACACGCACGAGGCGCATTGGCGGTCGGCCAATGCGGCGTCCTCCGGCGTCTGATATTGCGGCGTATCATAGCGCGCTACGCGTTCGTCATCGGCTTCAACGGCCTGCGAGCCCTCCCGGCGCGCACTGGGGCGCATCGCGCGATCTTTCCACGTCGTGTCTTCGGACCACGTGTAGCCGCCGTCGACAATCACGCCCGGCCGTCCCGCTGTGTGCACGAGGCGCAACGCGGACCGCACGATATGCTGCTGGTTCGCCTCGTCGAACGGTTTGCCGGATGTGTGCCCGAGGGGGTAGTCCACGTACAGCGCGCGCGGTGGGCGTACCGCCGCTGTTATTGAGTAGGCGCTGGTGAGGCAGACGGTAGCAATGCCGTGCGCCTCCAGTTCCCGTGCGATCAGTCCCACGGACTGATGGCATACGGGTCAGACGGGGACCAGCAGCGCGACGTCGACTTCGTCGCGTACCAGGCGTTTTCGCATCGCTGTCGCCAGCACATCGCGCACTTTGCGGGCGCTGTAGATGCCGCCCATGAAGGTCAGCGCCTGGTCGTGCAGACGGCCGACTTCGCCGCGACGTTCGGCGGTTCGGAGTGCGCGTAGCGGAAACACGACCCCCGGATCCCGCCGCGCATCGGTCAGGTCGTACGCGAAGTGCGTGGCGCGCAGCGCATCCTGCGGTGTCTCCCGATCGATCAGCCGGTAGCTGAAGTCGTCTTTGAAATGAAACGCGATCTGTCCCTGGCGGTAGATGCCCCCGGAGGCGATCAGGGCAACGCGGCAGTCGGTGAGGGGTTTGGTCGGTGTGTGTAACGCAGCGTCGGCTGATGATGTAACCCATTGATACGGCGGGTAACCGAGTGCACTGTACTGCTCGCGGGTGCGCTCGATGTAGTCCACACGGTAGTCGCCGGCGCGTTCAGTCTCGGCTCGTTCAGTCTCGGCTCGTTCAGTCTCGGCTCGTTCAGTCTCGGCTCGTTCAGTCTCGGCTCGTTCAGTCATGGTGAGCGTTCATTCTTTCAGTGGCCCCTTGCGCGGTCAGGGTGGATTTTTCCCGATCCAGGTGCGGATGTCACGGCGCATCGCACATCGCCGCCGTGCGGCGTAGGATGCTTGCGTTGCAGTCTTTGCAGGATGACCTGACGATGGATCATTGCATCTCCCTCGCCGCCGGGGTGGTCCCAGACGCCGGACCGCTCGACATGGTCCGTATTGCAGCTGAATCAGGCTATTCGTGGGTCGGTGCCACGATCCCGCCGGAGAATTGGACACGGCACGATCGTCGCGCCTTCGTGCGCGCGGTCGACGACTCCGGACTTGATGTGCTGGACGTAGAAGTGGTGCGCATCCCGCCAGGTGGTGCGATTGCCGCGGGTAACCGTGCGATTCTTGAAACGGCCGTCGCCGTTGGCGCCCGCAACGTATTGGTTGTCAGCGACGAGCCGGACCCAGCTTGCACAGCGGAATCGCTGTATCGCATGTGCGAGGCGGTGCGGGGCACCCCGGTGCGGATTGCGCTGGAATTCATGCGCTTCACGTGCGTGAAGCGCTTGTCGGACGCGGTCCACATCGTTGACCGGATCGATCACGAAGCCATCGGTATTCTGATCGATACTCTACACTGGCAGCGTGCCGGCGAACCGATTGAAAACGCTGCGTCGATCGATCCAGCCTGCTTCCCCTACGTTCAGCTGTGTGACGGGCTACTGGATTGTGCGGATGATCATGCGACCCTTATTCACGATGCGTTGGATCTGCGGAGTGCGCCGGGTGACGGAGAGTTGCCGCTGCGGGAGATGCTGGCTGCTCTGCCATCGGTACCGTACAGCCTCGAGGTACGCTCCCGGCACTACCGCGAAACATACCCCGACCCGGTCGCGCGGGGCCGCGCGATTCGGCAGGCTACCGAATCGTTTCTCGATTCGCTGACGGCGACGCAGTAGGCTTGGCCGTAAGCAACAATTCATGGGGAATGTGATGGCTGAGAAGGTGCTCGACTACGCGGTGGACGCACACGTGGGTGTGTTGACGCTGGCGCGCCCGTCCGCGATGAACTCACTCAACTATCAGCTATACGAGGAAATCGAAGATCGTGTGCGCGAGGCTGATGTGCGAGCGCTCGTGATCACCGGGGAGGGGCGGGCGTTCTGTGCGGGCGACGACGTGAAACAGATTCTCGGCAGCAGCGAACCCCCGCCCGACACCTTTCGGGAACGGAGTCGGCGCAGTGGTGGTCTGACGCCGGCTGCCGATGCGTTGCTGCACACGGATGTGCCGGTGATTGCTGCGGTCAATGGCCCGGCCGTCGGCTGGGGCATGGAACTCGCGCTGATGGCCGACATTCGGGTGGCGTCGGTTCGCGCCAAGTTCGGCGAACTGTTCGTTGTGCGCGGGTTGTGCTGCGACGCGCCGGGGCTGGGTCGCCTGGCGCAGCTGGTGGGGCGCGAACGCGCCGCTGAGCTCCTGTTTACCGGCGAGGTGATCGACGCGAAGACCGCGCATGAGATAGGGCTCGTGTCCCGGGTCGTCGAACACGATGCGCTGATGCCGATAGCGTTGGACATTGCCCGGCGAATCGCCGGCAATCCACCGCTTGCAGTTCGCGCGCTGAAAGCGGGGCTGCGTCGGACCTTGGATCCCGACTGGCGCGACGTAGGCAAATGGGCGAGCCAGCAGATCGGGCAGTTGCGCCAGACCGAGGACTCGGCCGAGGGCGTGCGCGCGTTTCTGGAAAAGCGCGAACCGGTTTACGTCGGCCGGTAGTGGCGTCCCGTTCAGCCGGTCAACGCAGACGGGTCACGCGTAATCGGTCGGCGTACCGGGACGTGTAGAACGCTCCGTACCCGGCGATTGCGGCACATTCCTCGTAGGGCGTCTGATAGATCCAGAGCGCGTCCGCGAGCCGGGTATTAGCCCTCGTGCCCCAGGCGAGGTGGTGGTACGTAGCCGTGCCCTTGAACGGGCAGTAGCTCGTCGTATCACTGGCCTCGAGCAGCGCACTGTCGACGGCTTCCAGCGGGAAATACACCACCTCAGGGTAGCGCGCTTCGCTCAACAGCAATGCGTGCGCGGACTCGGCCACTTGAATACCGTCTGCGTACGCGGCCATTGTGCCTTCGGCCGGACGGATCCGTATCACATGCTCCGGGTGATCGTTAAAGCCGGGTGCGGGGACATTGGTGGTCTGGGTTCCGGTCGAAAGGTCCGGGGGTCGCGTGCGTGTCATCGGTGTCGGTCGCTCGTGATCAAGACGATTGCAAGGCCGTTAAGAAAGCAAGGTTAACTCGGCGTCGCCCCCGATGCATACTCACGCTCGGACACCTCGAAGGAACACCACACATGGTTGCGGAAGCAAAGAAAGTAGGCGAAAACCGGTACCGGGAATCCTACGGGCGATACCTCGAAGAGTTTGCCGTTGGCGACGTCTACGAGCACAGACCGGGTCGAACGATATCTGAATCGGACAACACATGGTTTACGCTCCTGACCATGAATCAGCACCCGTTGCATTTTGATGCGGAGTACGGAGCGAAGAGCGAATTCGGCCGCATACTGGTGAATTCGTGTCTGACGTTGTCGATCGTTACCGGTATGTCCGTATCGGACGTCAGCCAGAAAACAATAGCCAATCTGGGTTGGACCAACGTGCAACTGACAGGTCCGGTTTTCATTGGCGACACGCTGTATGCGGAATCGGAGGTGATCGACGTTCGTGAGTCGAAATCCCGGCCAACGCAGGGTGTGGTGACGATCCGCACCTCGGGGACGAAGCAGGACGGCACGCAGGTGATCAGTTTCCATCGCGCGATGCTGATTCCTAAGCGCGGCCACGCGGTGGACGACGCGATCGACTACTAGCCTTGATGAGAGTCTCATCAAGGCTAGTCCTCAAGGAGTTGCGGTGACCGACGACACGTTGATTCTCGATGCGGTGGAGGCGTTTCTGGAGCGTGAGGTGCGCCCGGTGGCGCAAATGCTCGAAGCCGCGGACGAATACCCGCATCAGATCGTAGAGTCGATGCGCCGGTTGGGTCTGTTTGGCGCTACTGTTTCGCAGCAATACGGTGGGCTCGGGCTCTCTGCCGAGCTGTACAGCCGCATCGTGGAACGCGTTTCGGCCGTGTGGATGTCGGTGTCCGGGATCTTCAACTCGCATCTTATTCTCTGCGCGGCGGTTGAGCGATTCGGCACCGAGGACATGAAAGACACCTGGTTACCAAGGCTCGCCAGCGGTGAACTGCGCGGTGGCATTGCACTCACCGAGCCCGGGTGCGGTACCGATCTACAGGCAATACGAACCACGGCGCGACGGACGGCCGACGGGTATCGTATCGACGGCAGTAAGCAGTGGATCACGAACGCCGCCGAAGGCAACGTGCTTGCAGTGCTGGTGAAAACCGATCCCGACGCGCAACCCAGGCACCGCGGCATCAGTCTGCTGCTGGTTGAGCGCTCGGCCGGATATAAGGCGAACAAACTCAAAAAGCTCGGTTACCGCGGGGTTGATACCGCTGAAGTCGTGTTTGACGGGGTCGAGGTCGCCCGGGACCAACTCGTGGGCGGCGTCGAAGGCCGCGGCTTGCAACAGATTCTTTCGGGATTAGCACTTGGGCGGATCAACGTGGCGGCCCGCGGCGTTGGTGTCGCGCAGGCTTCCCTCGATGCGGCGACCCGCTATGCACAACAGCGCGAAACCTTCGGACAACCCATCTGTAACCATCAGTCGATTCAGATAAAACTGGCCGATATGGTTACCAGGGTAGCGGCAGCTCGGGCGCTAACGCGACAGGCCGCGGGCGCCTACGACACGGGCGAGCGGTGTGATCTGGAAGCCGGCATGGCGAAGCTGGCGGCAACGGAAGCGGCCGTGAGCAATTCGATGGAGGCGATGCGGGTGTTCGGCGCGTACGGCTACTCGCCCGACAACCTTGTTGAGCGCTATTACCGTGACGCGCCATTGCTCGCGATAGGGGAGGGTACGAATGAACTGCAACGGATTCTGATTTCGCGTCAGTGGATTGAACGAAATCCTGCGTGATTGACGTTAGGCAGCGCGGTACGATTGCGCATCGAACGCGAGGCGGCCCAACTCATCGTCAATGACCCGTTCTACGGTGGCGCGGCAGCAGCCACACCCCGTTGCTGCGCCAGTCGATTCGGCCTGATCGGACAGCGTTGTCGCGCCATCGACGACGGCGGCGCGAATGTCGCGATCGGTGACGGCATTGCACAGACAAACGTACATGCGGCAAATTCTAAATGACAATCATTCGCAATTGCAACTACTTTGCGTTCGCATTGTGTGGCGTTGTATCCAACGGGTCTCCGTTGAAGTGAAATTTCAATAAATACAGATGTTTAGAAAGTCTATTTGAGAGTGGAGGTTGGATGAAGCCCGTTGAATCCCAGATCATTGGCCACTTGAATCGTGTGCTCAAGAACGAGTTGACGGCGATCAATCAGTACTTTCTACATGCCAAGATGCTGAAAGACTGGGGCCTCGGCCGGTTGGCGGCGCACGAACACGACGAGTCCATCGACGAGATGAAACACGCAGACGCGCTGGCCGAACGGATTCTATTTCTGGAAGGGCTGCCGAATTTTCAGGATCTGGGCAAGCTCGCCATCGGCGAAAACGTCGCGGAGATACTCCAGTGCGACCTGGAACTCGAGATGCATGCGATGCCGGATCTTCGGGACGCAATCGCTGCCAGCGAGTCCTGCGGCGATTTTATATCGCGGGAACTCTTCGAGCGAATCCTCGCGTCCGAAGAGGAACACGTTGATTGGTTGGAAACTCAGTTGGGTCTGATTGAACGAATGGGCGTTGAGAACTACATCCAGGCGCAGGCGATCGAGTGATGCGACTGCGTGATGTGTTGTACTCGAGTTTGCTTCGGTTTACGCGCCGGTTTTCGGCCCGACAGGTTCCGGGAGCCTCGCGAGGTCACTCCGGGAGTTGACGTTTACCGGCGGTGTTGCCGCCGGCCACGCGAGGTTGTGCGCGCCCTCCATGCTCAACCAATCGATCACGCGGCGTCCGCCGTTGCCCAGATAGTCCTGTAGCGAGCCCAGCGCGCCCATCGGCACGATCACCGGCAGCGGTTCCGCGCGGCCCTGATACTCGAAGAACACAGGTCTGTCCCCGGCGTTTTCGAGCAGCGCGCGCACGGCCGAGGAGGGCAGCGTTGGCGCATCGCCGGCACACACGAGCACGTGCTCGATAGGCCTGCGCAGCACGCTCTTCCCATCCTCGGCCTCCCGGGCCTCCTGGGAATAGCGCATTGCCGCCAGCACACCGCCAAGCGGTCCCTGATAGTCGCGCGTGGAATCTGTTACGACGGGCCCGTACGCGGCGTATTGACTCTGATTCCGGTTGGCACTGATGCACACGTGCGCGAGCAGTGGCCGCAGTAGATCGACGACATACGCAACCATTGGCCGGTCTTGCCAGAGCATGAGAGGCTTGTCCGTACCCCCCATCCTCCGGCCTCTGCCGCCACAGAGAACGACACCCAGGATTGATTCAGACGGCGTCACGACGCGGCGGAAGGTCCGCGAAGACGGGCTCGTCGCCATTCTGTTTCGCCGCAAAGTGCGTCGCGATCTCGCTACCCTGCTGTACAGCGCCCATCCAGATTTGCTGGTAGGCAAGGGACTCGTCGATGCTGTGGTGGCGGGAGTAGTTCAGCAGATGTTTGGTGCTGTAGACGGCCACCGGCGATTTACGCGCGATTTCGTGCGCGAGGTCGAGTACGTGCGCGACCATGGTTTCCGGGTCGTCGAACACACGGTTCACGAGCCCGGCATCCCGCGCTTCCTCCGCGGGCAGGCGTCGACCGGTGTAGGCCAGTTCCCGCATCAGGCCGTCGGGAATCAGCCGAGGTAGACGCTGCAGCGTGCCCACATCCGCGGCGAGGCCAATGTTGATCTCCTGAATACAGAAGAACGCATCTGCCGTGCAATAACGTGCGTCACAGGCAGCGACAAGGTCCACGCCGCCGCCGACGCAACCGCCCTGGGTTGCGACCAGCACCGGCATTCGCACTTCGTCGAGGACGCGAAACGCGTGTTGCATCGCCGCCAGGTGGTCGCGTGCGGCAATGGCTGCGCGTCCCGGATCGTTCGGCGCTGATCGCCCGCCGCCGCCGAACGCGCTGATATCGAGTCCGGCGGAGAAGTGTTTGCCGGTACTGCTGATCACGACAGCACGCGTATTGCCGGTGGCATCCAGGTCAAGCAGTGTTTCCGGGAACTCGCGCCAGAACGCCGGGGGCATCCGATTGTATTCGTCCGGCTTGTTCAAGCGAACGTGCGCAACCTGGTCCGTGGTTTCCACACTCAGACGTTCTGGCATCATTCCTCCGCATCGTAGGCTTCCAGTTCGCCTTCAGCGTAGCACAGGGTACGTCTGCCGGTGGCCCGAAAAGGTGTGACGATGGTTGCGGGGGCGCGTAAAGTGCGTTCCGTTATAAGCGGCGACAAGACGGCTGGAGGCTAACCGATGATACAGCGAACGATGACCCGCGCAGCGGTCTACCGATACACCCTGGTAGTCGCGATCGCCGCGGCGTTGACCGGATGCAACGACATGTCGGTGTCTTCGGGTCCAGAGGCGTTCGATCCGGCCGTTGCAATTGCGTCGGCTCCGCGCAGTGAGGACGACATGGCGCGCGACGCCGGACGCAAACCGGCGGAGGTGGTCGCGTTTCTCGGCATACAGCCGGGCATGCAGGTCCTCGATCTGATCGCGGCCGGTGGTTGGTATACCGAGGTGCTGGCCGCTGTCGTCGGCGAGTCGGGTAAGGTGTACGCGCAGAATCCGAAAGTCGTGCTCGAGTTTCGCGACGGCGCGAACGACCGAGCGCTGACGCAGAGGCTTGCGGATGCGCGCTTACCCAATGTTGAACGCCTGGATACTGAGATTGCCGATCTCGGGATCGCACCCGATTCAATCGATGCGGCATTCTCGGCGTTGAACCTTCATGACGTGTACAACACGAGCCCGGACGCGGCAAAACAGGTGCTGCAGGCTGTTCGCACGGTGCTGAAACCCGGCGGTATTCTCGGGATCGTTGACCACGCAGGCAGCGACGACGGAAACAACGCGTCGCTGCATCGGATGACGCGAGCGCAGGCGATCGACGTGATCAGTGCGTCGGGATTTGAGTTTGTTGCGGAAAGCGACGTGCTGGCAAATCCAGACGACGATCACTCGGAGATGGTGTTTTCACCGTCGGTACGCGGGCAAACGGATCGGTTTCTTTTGAAATTCCGTAAGCCCGTGTAAACGACACTTACCGCAGTGTCGCAAAGTATTCTCTTGCGGCGCGGTGCACGCGCGGTGCGAGGAACAGCGCCGAGGTCATGGTTGGAATTGCCATCAGCGCAAACGCGCCATCAATGATCGCGATGGCGGTGTCGAGTGTTATTACACTGGCGACAACCACGAACGCAATGAACGCCATACGGTAGTGCTTTGCCCGGTGTGCCCCAAAGACGAACGATGCGCACTGTGAGCCATAGAACGAGTACGTAAGGATCGTGGTGACTGCGAAGCAGATTACGCAGACAAACACCAGGACGGTCCCGGCGGGCCCTAGCAGCGTGCCAAACGACGCGGCGGTCAGGGTTACGCCATTCGCTTCGTCAGATTGCCAGTTGCCCGCTACCAGAAGCACCAGAGCCGTCGCCGTACAGATCATCAGGGTGTCGACGATGGGGCCTAACATCGCCACCAGACCCTCGCGTACCGGCTCACGCGTTTTCGCCGTACCGTGGGCGAGTGCTTCGGTGCCGATGCCTGCTTCATTGGAGTAAGCGCCCCGCTGCACGCCGTAGGTGATTACGGCAAGGAGGCCGCCGGACGCGGCTGCGGACCCGGTGAAAGCGTCGGTCAAGATCAACGCGAACGCGGCTGGAACCTGATCGGCGTGCAGCACCAGGGCGATTACCGCTCCCGAGACGTAGAGTACGGACATTAAAGGAACGATCTTCGCCGCGGTTCCGGCTATGCGGGTTATCCCCCCGAGAATCACCGCTGCGGTCACCGCAGCCAGTGCGCCCCCAAACGTCAGGTTGAATAAAAAATGGTCGCCGTGCGGGTCCAGCAGGCCCGCGGGAACGAGCATGACCTCCCTAACGACCTGCACCAGTTGATTGGTCTGGAATACCGGCAGGCATCCGACCAGGCCGACCGCGGCGAAAACATACGCAAGTGGCAGCCAGCGCCGCGAACAGGCTTCGCGGATCACATACATCGGGCCGCCTTGAAGCGTTCCAGAGGAGTCGGGACCGCGATACATGACCGCGAGCGTGCAGGTATAGAATTTTGTGGCGATACCCACGATCGCGGTTACCCACATCCAGAAAATAGCCCCCGGACCGCCGATAGTTATCGCGAGCGCGACGCCGGCAATGTTGCCCATGCCAATGGTCCCCGCCAGTGCGGACGACAACGCTTTGAAGTGAGAGATGTGCCCGGGCGCGTCAGGATCGTCCAGCCGGCCTCGTATCAGATCCCAGGAATGCGGCAGATACCGAAAAGGTAGCAAGCGACTAGACAATAAAAAGTAGATGCCACCACCGATCAGCAGCACCAGTAGCCACGGCCCCCACGCGAGGTCCGCAAACGTTGTGGCCATTCGCTGTAGTGCGTCCACGCGGTCGAACCGTTTGGGGAAAACGTCAGCCTGAGCGCTTGCACGCCAGAGTTCAAGTAGCCACACTGGGTTGGACGAATCGGTGTACGATCACCGCTGTTCCAATGGAGTGTCCGCATGGAAGACGGGGAAGTCATGGAAGGAGAGGAGAGAAGAGGAGAGAAGAGAAGAGGAGAGGAGAGAATAGAAGGGGAGAGAACAGGAGAGACCAAAGGTGGGGGGCGACACGCTTCCGGATCGGAACGTCCGGCCAGCAACGACGAGTGGCTACTCGGGCGATCAACGACCTACGTTGATGTCTATTCGCCTGAACTGCTGCAGGCGATCGAGCGGAGTCGCTACCGACGCGCGCTGGAACTTCCCGAACGGCCGCTCGCGACTGGGGAGGACGTGTGGCTCGCTTATGAGTTCTCCTGGTTGAACGCCAGCGGCAAACCGCACGCTGCTGCGCTGCGCTGGTCTGCTCCGAGCGAGTCGCCCAACGTGGTCGAAAGCAAATCCGTAAAACTGTATCTGAATTCGTTCGCCAGTACGGCGTTCGCGCATGAATCAGACGTGCAGAAAGCGTTGCAGTCGGATCTTGATGACGCCTTCGGAAGTGAAACCTCCGTGCAGATGATTGACGTCCGGCAGTTGCCGCGCGTAACCGGAGACCTGCGGGGTTACTGTCTGGATGGCTTGGATGTGGACATCAACACCTACGAATACGACCCGGAGCTGCTCGCACTGGAATCGGAGGGTACGGCGATTCGTCAGGCTTTCCACAGCCATCTCTTCCGCACGCTATGTCCCGTGACCGGGCAGCCGGACTGGGCGTCAATCTATCTCGAGTTCTTTGGTGAACCGATCGATCGCGTATCGCTGCTGGAATACCTGGTGTCCTTTCGGAATCATCATGCATTCCACGAGTCGGTCGTGGAAATGATAGCTCATGATTTAATGCGTTTTTGCGGGTACAGCGAGCTAACCGTGTACGGGCGCTTTCTGCGGCGCGGCGGCATCGAGATCAGTCCCTACCGGACCACGCTCGAACCCGAGCCATCTGTGGGACGAACGGCAAGACAGTAGGCGGCGCGTTTGCCGACTGCGGGGGTCGGACGTCATCCTAACGAGCCGGATCGGGGCGGCGGTCGTGCTACCCCGAGCCGTTGCTTCGAAACTCAGTCCAATCAGAACCTGAACTGATATCTCAGCGTGATCGTGCGGCCGAGCTGAGTATTGATCCCCGGATCCAGATTGTTGGGGGAGGAAGGATCTGCTGCGATCCGCCCCGGAATCGATTGACCCGAAACGCCATAGATCTCGTCGCTCAAGTTCCGTCCAATGACGCTGAACTCGTGGCGATCGTCGGCCGTGTAGACACTCACGGATGCGTCCAACAGCCAGAAGCTGTCCTGCGTATAGGGATTGAGCGTGTCGGTCAGCGCGTAGTCGTCGCTATACCGGGCATCGGCGGAGAGACTCATTCGCAGTGCGTTACCGAGCGGGAAGTCGTAAGTGGTGCCTACGAAGCCGGTAATCTCGGCGTTGTTACGCAGATCCTCACCCTTCAGGTTCTCGAGCGACGCCGTGAAGAAATCATCCGTGTACTCGGTGTTCGTGAACGCGAGCGCGCCGCGCACACTCAGTCCCTCTACGGGTGTCTGCCATAGCATATCGACTTCAACACCTTTAGTTTCGAGCGCTGAAGCGTTGAACGTGGAGAACTGGATGATGGTCGAGTCGAAGAGCTGCACCTGCAGGTCCGAGTATTCGTAGATGAACGCCGTCGCGTTGAGGCGCATCGTGTCGTCGAGCAAGCGCGCCTTCATCCCGAGTTCGCCGCCTTTGGCTTCCTCGGACTCGTAGATCAGGAAACCGAAACCGTTGAAGCTCGGCGAAAGGGGGTTCAGGGCAGCTGTCGGCAGCGCGCTGTTGTCGATGCCGCCGGATTTGAAGCCTTCTTTGTAGGCGGCAAATACGCTCACCGTTTCGTTCAGGTCGTAGTGGAGGGCTACCTCGGGCGAGACGTTTTCGTCGTCGAACTCGAGGCCATCGATCAGCGGCGGACCACCGAAACCGAAGAGTCCGGCTGCCGTGTGCACGTACGGAATCTCGATGATGCCGTCCTTCTGCTCGTCCGTGTACCGTGCGCCGAAGGTCAGTTCCGCCCGGTCCGTAATGTTCCAGCGAAACGACAGGAACACGGACCAGACTTCCGAGTCTGTGGAGTGTTTCTTATTGTAGTCGTACTCGTTACCGGTGAACGGGT
Source organism: Candidatus Azotimanducaceae bacterium (assembly GCA_965216695.1). Taxonomy (GTDB): domain Bacteria; phylum Pseudomonadota; class Gammaproteobacteria; order Pseudomonadales; family Azotimanducaceae. Next base: position 4,947,654 of record OZ244212.1, read on the forward strand.
CCGGACCGACGATGCCGGTACTCAGATCCACCGGAGCGACGATCGGCGCTCCGGTCGCGGCTGCTACCCCGTCCACGACGTCCGCATACAGCGCGCCGAAGATGTTCGGCATGACGCCCAGATTGAATGCGTACTGGTAGGCGTCGAACACCTGTTCCACGTCCTGATAGTAAAACCCGAGTTGAAAGTTGAGTGGCCCGTCGAAGTTGCTGTCCAGCCGAATCTCCTCGGAGAAACTCTCATACTGGTTGTTGTGCAGGCCGCCGAATACGGATGCGCCGCCGCTGTAGTCGTCCAACTCCCAGTGGTCCAGATCCACCCACCCCGTTACCGACGTGACCGACAGGGTGTCGTTCAGATCCCACACTGCCTGCAGGGAAATGAAGTGGGTTTCCTGCTCAAGCTTCGCCTGACCGTCGTCGAATCCCTTGGGCAGACCGTCGCGTAGCCCGGGATTCAGGTAAAGGCGGTAATTATTGCCATTCAAGCGGCAATCATCCACGGCCTGGAAGATGCGGAACGCAGCTGCGGCGGAGGGTACGCCCGTGGGTTGTGACGTACCGTCGGGGCAGAGCGATTCGCTCCACATAATGCCGCCGCTCGACTCGTAGTCGGAGTAGTTGTACTTCAACTTCGCGGAGAAACGGTCGGATGCGTCCCATGCAAGCGTCAGTCGTGCATTCAGGGATTCGTCGCCGAACCACTCGTCGGCCCCGATCGTCGAGGCCAGCGGATTGTTGTCGAAGGCAAAATTTTCGATCAGTTCGTCATTGTCGATGTAGCCGATCGCCAAGCGCGCGCCGAGCGTATCGGTGAGTGGTCCCGATACCACCATCTCGGTGGTCAACCCATCGTGTTCGGGCTCAATGCCGCCCGACACCTGAAACTCGAATTCATCGCTTGGATCATTCGTGGTTACTGAGATGACGCCCGCAGTAGCACTCTTCCCAAAGTAGAGCGATTGCGGTCCTTTCAGAATCTCGAGTTGCCCCATATCGAGGTAGGAGTTGTGGATGAAACGGCCTCTATTCACAACGACTCCGTCGAGATTGATGGCGACAGACTGGTCGAAGGCTGCAGAAATGGAGCTGGAACCGACGCCGCGCAGCCGCAGGTTCGAGCCATTGCCCGATCCACCGTGCGCAATCAGCATGTTGGGGACCATCTTCGCTGCATCGACCAGATTGGTAATGTTGTAACGGTCGAGGTCTGCTTCGGTCATGGCCGCCACGGTTACGGGCACGTCCTGCAGCGTTTCGCTTTGTTTGCGTGCCGTAACCAGCACTTCTTCAATTACGGATTCGCTCGCGACGGCCTGGCCACCCAGGCAAACGCTTGCGGCCACGGCACTTGCGGCCATGGTTCGAAAAGTTCGCATCACACACCTCTCCAAAAGTGAATACGGATTTTTTTGGCGCGCGAACGGTACAAGGCTACCTCTCGGGGGTCAACCTGGAGCCCCTGCCGGTCGGACGAAGCCTGCCTTAGATGTAGCCGCAGGTTTCGCTTCGATACAGCCGCAGAAGCGGTGCATCTCGTTGTATGATGGGCGCGTGGATACACGTCAACCGGCCGCGATCCGCCGTTAAGAGCCTGCGGTGGAGTCGGAACTCAATGGCAGTGTCAGCTTGCTGGTCGCCTATGGTGCCTTCGCGCTGCTAGTATCGTTTCTGTGTTCAATCGCGGAAGCGGTGCTGCTGTCGACTCAGCCTTCGTTCATAGAAACGCTGCGGGAGGCGCGGCCGCGTGGCACGGCGTTGCTTGCGCGACTGAAGGCAGACATCGACCGTCCGCTTGCAGCGATTCTGACCCTAAACACGATTGCCCATACGGCCGGGGCCGTGGGCGTGGGCGCCGAGGCGGGCGCAATCTGGGGAAGTACCGGCGTCGGCGTCGCGTCCGGTCTGATGACCGTTCTGATTCTGGTCCTTTCTGAGATCATTCCCAAAACGATCGGCGCCGTGTACTGGCGGCCGCTGTCCATACCCACGGCCTATACGGTGGACTTTCTGATCAGAGTCTTCGTGCCATTTGTATGGCTTTCCAAGGTTACGACTCGATTGTTGGCCAGGCCGGACGCTCAGGATCCGGTCACACGCGAAGAGATCGCCGCGGTTGCCGAAATGAGCAAAGAGTCGGGCGAACTCCGTAGCGTGGAAAACCGGATTCTGAAGAACCTGCTCAAGCTGCACGCGCTCACCGTGAACGACATCATGACACCCCGTACTGTCATCATTGCTGCACCCGAAGAGCAGTCCGTAAGCGAGTTTCTCGACCTGCATTCGGAACTTCCGGTATCTCGCATCCCGATCTACACGGAGTCGATCGACCGAATCACCGGGTTTGCGTTGAAGTCCGATATTCTGCTTGCGCAAGCCAGCGGTGAACGCGACGTTCAACTCGTTGATCTGCGGCGTGAATTGAATGTGATTCCAGCCACCGCGTCACTTTCCGTACTTTTCGAACGATTTATGGAGCGGCGCGACCACTTGGCGCTTGTAGTCGACGAGTACGGCGGCACCGATGGCCTCGTGAGCATGGAAGACCTGATGGAAACTCTGCTCGGGATCGAGATCGTCGACGAAGCCGATGTGGCCGAGGACATGCAGCGTCTCGCGCGGGAGCACTGGGCGAAGCGCGCCGAGGCGTTGGGGCTGCGGGAGCGGGCGGGCCTGCGTTAGCGGAACCGTTAGCGTAACGTAGAACCACTCCATACCTTCGGCCCGGCATTTGGAAACGACTAGGAAAGCTCCAACACCCGCTAGCACGCGTGTTGGAGGTTCAATCGCTGCGGATTGCAGGCGCTGGTTAGTTGGGTGTTTGACACTCCGGCGGGGGCAGGAACACGGCGACCCGATGATTGCTTGCACCCAGAATTGGCGTAACCTGAAACTCCGGCACGGGAAAGTCCGTGGTGGTCAAGTCTTTCACCCAGGACTCGGCGTCGGTTTTTACCGGCCCCAGATGGTCGTCGACGACCAGGTGGATCTCCGCGCACATCCCATTCCCTTCGCTCAGGCCATCGGCCAAAACTTCTGCGCCAATTGCCTCGTCCAAGCTGAAGATGCCCTCGGGCAATCCGTCATCACGAATGGCCAGGTCGACGTTGATTACGCCGCCCGGAGGACTCAGCGCACTGATGGCTCCGGTGCCGTAGTAGACGGCTGCGTTCACCAGCGGCTCGCCGAACGCATCTTCGCCGTTGCAGCCGTCCACGCAGTACTCAGGATTGTTGAAAATAACGACCCACACGGTATGGGCCAGGCCTGCCTGCGCCACCTTCGTCATGACTCTTCCTTGAATGCGATTCGGCGTGCGTTTTAGCCAGGCCGCGCCTGTCAACGCAGGATTCTCGGGCAGCGCCCCGGTCGGTGTCTCACCGAAAAACTCGAACACGTCGGCTGCCTGAAAGACGCCGTTGGCGCTCGCCTGTGAGGCGCCAAACGTCAGCACGGACATATATATACCTATGAACGCGAGGCGTGCCGCACCATGTCTCCTTGATGTTTTCACTATCGATCTCCTTGGTTGGATAGTTCCCGGCGGAGACGTGCGTGTTCGCGGGTCTCGCTATGCCTCTCGGCATTTGGCGCGCTCGTTTTTCGCTCGTCACCGGTCGGTCCCATACTCTGGTACACACTTTCCTGTATGCGATTACACGGCAGCTGATGGGCCTCGGAACCTTGCTTAATCGCGCGCCATGTGATACGCCTTGTCCCCTGAGGTCCGTGACGCGAGCGTTAGAAGTCAGCGGAGCAATAAGCGGCAAATAAGCGGCAGTAGTGGAGTAGCAATTAGTAGGTAGTAAAGAGCAGTAATACACATAAAGCAGTAACGGTACGAAGATTCGGTCATCACAGAAGGGGGGAGGACCATGAATGCATTTCGTGTGCAGCGGCACCTGTTCGCCACGATCGGTTTGATCGCGGGGTTATTGGGCGTACCCATCGTTCCGGCAATCGCTGAAGAGGTTTCGGTTATCGAAGAAGTCATCGTAACCGCGACCCGTCGCGAGGAAGACGTTCAGGACGTTGCCATCCCGATCACGGCCGTTACCGGCGACATGTTGGACAAGCGTTTCGCGCAGGATCTTCGCGATCTCACAAACATGTCACCCAACGTCCAGCTTGAGCCCATCCACATCTTTCAAACTGCCGCGTCTTTCTACATTCGCGGCCAGGGCCAGCAGGACATCGAGTCCACCGCAGACCCTAAGGTGATGGTGCTGGTGGACGGCATCGTGCAACCCAGAACATCGACGGCGTTGTCGGACATGCTGGATGTCCGCTCGGTGGAAATCCTGCGCGGTCCCCAGGGGACCCTGTTCGGGCGCAACACGATCGCCGGGGCAGTGCAGGTGCTGCACAACGAACCCGAATTCAACGAGTGGGGGTCTAGGCTCTCGTTCCAGGCTGGAGATTTCGGCCGAGCCGATGCGAAGGCGGTGTTCAACATTCCGATGGTCGACGACGTGTTCGCCGGCAGGCTGGCGTACAAATACACGAGCCACGACGGCTATTGGGACAACGATTTCGTAAACGAAGACCGCGGCGCATCCGAACGTCACACACTGCTCCCCAGTCTCAAGTGGACGCCGAATGACAACTGGAGCGTGGTGCTGCGCGGGGAGTGGAACAAGACCCGCGACGATACCAACATGACCCAGTCGCACCACTACTGTCGTAACGATCCCGGCAATCTGTTCACGGGCGGGCCGCTCGACAACGATCTGGTGATCCTCACGGAAACATTGCACGCGCTCATCGTGCGGGGCGAGACGCCCGAGCAGGCCGCGGCGAGTGCGCGTGCGATCTGCGCGGTACCATTCGACAGTGACAAAGTTGATCGGGAGTTTACGGCGCCGAACACCGAGGACCGTGGCCAGAAGTACGATACGGACACATGGGGACTTACCTGGGAGGTGGACTACGACATTCCAGATATCGGGACGTTCACGTACCTGGGCGGCTACCGGGAGGTGGAAGAAGACATCATCTTCACCATCGACGTGTCGCGGCACGATCTCTTTGCGGGCCGGCGGCGCCAGGAACACACGGTAGATCAGCACGAAATCCGTTTTGCTTCGAACTTCTCCGATCGCTTCGATTTCGTAGCCGGAGGTTTCTACTTCGAGCAGGAATACTTCATGAAGCAGAGTTCATGGGGCCTGCTGTTCGCGCCGAACATCATTCTCAACCCGCCGGACCCGAACACGCTCGTTTTCACCCACCCGTCCACGTATGGTCAGGCGCAGTTTTCGAATCAGATCAACGAGGCTTGGGCGGTATTCGGGCAAGCGAACTGGCACATCACCGATCAGCTGACGCTGACGGTCGGCGGCCGATACACTGATGAAACGAAGGAATTTTTCCACTGCCCGGTGGGATCGGGTGACGAATCCCGGGACTGGCGTGACGCGAAACGTTCTCGCGGCTGCACGAACGTGCCGCTGTTCGCGATCGATCCGACCCTGCCGCCGATCGTACCGCCAGCTGCCGGACCCGGCCCGCACACGCCCGTGTGGCAGCTAACGCCCGCGATTGGTTTCGACGCCGGTGGCGGCGCAGCGGGCGGTTGTATTCCGGTGTTGGATCCATCAGGCGCGCCGATCTTGTGTAACAACCGGCTGGTGCCTCCGAAGGGTTCCTGGGACGACTTTACCCCGATGGCGAGCCTGCGCTATCGATTCAATGACAATCTCATGGCGTACTTCACGTTTGCCGAGGGCTTTAGTTCCGGCGGTTTCGCGGGTCGGGGAACATTGACGTCCATCGGCCCGTTTGATCCCGAAACCGCGGAGAATTTCGAGATTGGCGTCAAATCCGACTGGTTCGACGGGCGTCTGCGAGCAAATGTCACGGCGTTCTCGAACAAAGTGAAGGGATTCCAGACCGCCTTCATTCGTCCCGCACCGGGTGGCGGCGGTCAGGAGACCGTGACTGCTAACCTTGGAAGCCTAAAGACGGAAGGCTTCGAGGCTGAGCTCACGGCGATACCCACGGAAGGTCTGACCGTGTGGCTGAACGTTTCCCACCTCGATACGACGCGGAAGGGGTTCTGCGCGGATCCGGACGGCCTGCAACCCGGCGACCCGAACGTCGTTCCAACGGCCGGTGGACCCAACGATCCGGCGCTCGACGTTTGTGGACCCGCTGAGCAAGTACTCGACCCGATCGGCAACTTCCTCGGTTGGGTCGTGCCTCAGGATCTGAACGATCTGAACCCGACGTCACGCTCGCCGAAGTGGACCACGTCTGTCGGGTTCGCGTATGACTGGCAGATCCAGAACGTGGGCAACGTGATTTTCTCACTCGATTGGTTGTACCAGGGAAAGCAGACGATCGCCGGGTCCCGCACCACCGAGTTGGACGGTGTAGTGCAATACAATGGTGATGTGATCAGCCATTTCCGCAAGGCGACGGATATCTTCAATGGCTCCGTCACGTGGACGAGCCCGGAACAACGCTATCAGGCGTCATTCTTCGTGAAAAACATCACGAATGAACTGTACGTCCAGGCGGTGACAAACGTTTCGGGCCTCCTGAACTTCCGCACTCCGAACCTGCGACGGCACTGGGCGCTGGAGTTGCGGATGAACCTTGGGGAGATCTGAAACGCAGCGACCGGGCGAGTCCGGAGCGCTCTAGGCGCAGTACAGTCGGTGTAGATCGCGCGGTGTTGGGGGAGGGATTACTCGCTCCGCGCTGTTCGCGCGGTCCTCGCCCTGCGGGTTGCGCGCGGCTGCATTGGCAGCCCTGCTCGTGCCATACGCTCGCCCGCGTTCGCCGCGAGTCGAACCGTAGCGTCCAAATCGAGCCCCCGTTGAGCATGGCGGAGAGGGAGGGATTCGAACCCTCGATGAGTTACCCCATACACACTTTCCAGGCGTGCTCCTTCGACCGCTCGGACACCTCTCCGGGATAGACGCAAATGCCTGTGGACATTCCGTTGAATAGGCGGCAACCCTGACCAGCCACACCCCGGCACACGAGTTCGCTGCTACCGTTGCTCCCTTCCGGGCCTGGCGGGGTTCACAACGTATCGTTGCGGGGGGACCGGAAAGGGTCGCCATAGGCGGCGTATGCTAGCGGAACCGGTATCTGTTGGGTAGGCGGCCAGAATTACGGGATCCGCGTACAAACAGGCGTGTTGGCGGGCGCACAGTGGGAATGCATAATGCCGGTTTTCCGTTGCGCCGTCGGCTGGCGGCATTCTTTATTGGGGTAAGCATTGATGCCAAAAATAACGTTCATCGAATTCGACGGTACCGAACATCAGGTGGAGGCGCCCGCGGGCGGTTCCGTGATGCGCGCAGCCATCGATAACCTGGTACCCGGCATCGATGCCGACTGCGGTGGCGAATGCTCGTGCGCCACGTGTCATGTAATTGTTGACCCCGCCTGGGCAGATAAGGTCGGAGAGCCGAGCGACATGGAAGAAAGCATGCTCAGTCTGGCGCCGGAGACGTCGGATACGTCCCGATTGTCGTGTCAGATCGAAATCTCCGACAGTCTCGATGGTCTGGTGGTGCGACTGCCCGAATTTCAGATGTAGTGCGCGGGCCCGGTCACGCGCCGGGTTCCTTCAGCAGATCGTATTTCTTGAGGTAGCCCCGCAGCTGGTGGTAGGTCACGGAGAGCAGATCCGCGGCTTTTCGTTGGTTGTACTTCGCTTCTGTCAGCGCCGCGCGAATCAGTGTTTTCTCGTGCTCCGCGGTTTCCTGTTTAAAGTCCAATGGCAGCGCTGGCGCCTCAGGCGGTGGTGGCGCTTTGGCGCCGTTCCCATCCGTGGGCGAGGGAGTGCCTGATCCGTTGGGCCGGAACGGGGAGTCGAACGGGTCGAACACCACCTCATCGACCACGTCTTCGGGTTCAACCCGGTACACGCATCGTTCAATCACGTTCTTCAGTTCTCGAACGTTCCCGGGCCAATCGTAGGCCTCCAGTTCCGCGAGTGCGTTGGCGCTGAACCCCGCAAATACCTCGCGTCCCAGCTCTTTCGCCATGTTGATTGCGAAGTGCTCGGCCAGCAGCGGGATGTCGATAGACCGTTCGCGCAGCGGTGGCAGCGTGATCACGTCGAACGCGAGCCGGTCCAGTAGATCGTGCCGGAATGCGCCTTGGGCGGCGAGCGTGGGCAGATCTTCGTTGGTGGCGGCTACCAGGCGGACGTCGCAGGTGAGTGTTTTCGTGCCGCCGACCCGCTCGAACTCACCGTACTCGATCACGCGCAGCAGCTTTTCCTGAACGAGGGCCGACGTGTTCGCCAATTCGTCTAAAAACAGCGTGCCGCCGTGAGCGCGCTCGAAGCGTCCATGGTGCACCTTGGATGCGCCGGTGAACGCGCCCGCCTCATGGCCGAACAGTTCGCTTTCCAGCAGATTGTCGTTGATGGCCGCGCAATTCAGTTTCACGAACTGTCCTTCCCACCGATTGGAAAGAAAGTGCAACCGCGCGGCAATCAGTTCCTTTCCGGTCCCGCGCTCCCCCACGACCAGTACCGGCTTCGTCAGCGGGGCTACCAGCGAGACGTTTTCGAGCACGCGGAGAAATTCCGGCGACTCGCCCAAAAGGCGTTCTGGCTCTCTGCTCATAAGTTGATTTTGCCAACTATTGGTTTTGCTCGCCACCGTGGTCTAGTGGCGGTCTGCCGGACGGGTAGCTTATGAGAAAATTATTCAATAAAAACAGCGGTTTATAATGAATCGGAAGATTGGCACGATTCCTGTATCGAGGAAGATCGAGTAGCGAACTGCAAACAGTGTGATTGCCGCTAAAGATGACAGTGTCGAAGGAGCACGGCTAGCAATGTGTGCACCGACGCGACGGTAAACCAACTGGAGGTCTTAGTACCGATGAGCATTTTCTCCCGAATGGGTGACATTATTAACTCCAACATCAATGCGTTGCTGGATAAAGCGGAAGATCCCGAGAAGATGGTGCGCCTGATCATCCAAGAGATGGAAGAAGCGCTCGTCGAGGTGCGCAGTACGTCGGCGAGGGCGATCGCCGATCGCAAGGAACTCACCCGTCGGCGTGAGTACCTGGACGGTGAAGCGGCCGAATGGGAGCGGAAAGCGGAAATTGCCGTGAACAAAGGGCGCGACGATCTGGCCAAAGGCGCGCTGGTGGAACGCAACAAGGCGCGGGATGCGGCCGCTGCGGTTGCTGAGGAGCTGACGGTGCTTGACCAGACGCTCGAGAAACTTTCCGAAGACACCAACGCGCTGCACGCAAAGATCAAGGACGCAAAGGCGCGCCAGAACGCGATCATCGTCCGTGGTCAGGCGGCGCAGACCCGGCTTACGGTGCGTCGTCAGCTCTCTGAGCACAACATCGACGACGCGATTCGGCGCTTCGAACTCTACGAGCGTAAGATGGACGATCTGGAAGGTCAGATCGAGGCCTACGACATGGGCCAGAAAACGCTTGCGGACGAGATCGCGGATCTGGAGCAGGACGATTCGGTCGACCAGGAACTCGCCCGACTGAAGGCACGCATGTCGGGTATCGAATCGATCAATAACGGCTAGGAGGCCCAATGGAAGGCTGGATGGTCGCGCTTTTCGTCCCGACGATCGTATTCCTGTGCATCGTTGCGCCCGTGTGGATCTTCATGCACTACAAACACAAGCAGCAGACGCACAGCAGGTTGTCTGAAACGGAACGCCATGAACTGGAAGTCCTGACCCAGCATGCGGAACGGATGCTAGACCGCATCGAGACGCTTGAGGCCATTCTCGACAGCGAAACCCCGCAGTGGCGCTCGCGGATCGATTCCGCCGGCAAAGAGGCTGGTCCGTCTGTGCAGAGTTTTCTAGGCGATCGGCAGCGGGTGCGCTCGTGAGCCGGCACAGACGTCGTTACCAGCGCGAGCGTGATGACCAAAACGCCGGGCGACGCGAAGACCCAGACCTTGGGCGCGCGGTATCAAAGCTGGAGGAAGCCCTGACAGACCTTCTGGGCGACGCGAAGGATGAACTGTCGTCGCGAGCCGCGAAGCTGATCGATGACGCTGCGGAGCGGCTGGAAGACGAACTTGATGATTGGGTCGATCGCGATGAGCGAGTATCCCGGCGGCGCCATCGCCAACGTCGTCGGATGAAGCGCGACACCGAGAACGCCTTGAAACCGAGAAGCCGCAGGCTGTACCGCAATCCACAGCGCGCAAAGATCGGCGGAGTTTGTGCGGGAATTGCGGACTACATGGGCGCGGAAACCTGGGTTGTTCGGTGTGTAGCAATCACGGGTCTGATGTTCATGCCGAGTCTGGTGTTTCCTGCCTACTGGCTTGCGTACTTCTTCCTGGACAAAAAGCCCCTTACGGGCGATGCGCTCCGGGCGGCTGCCGAGGCGCAACGTAACGATCATCGCTCGCCGGCGCCGGAACTCGGCCCGCGTTTATCGCCGCGGCGAAGCCTGCGCAACGTGCAGGCAGACATTACCGAAGCCGAACTGCGACTACGCCGGATGGAAACGCACATCACGTCCGGCCGCTACGAATTGCAGCGCGAAATCTCCGCGCTGGAGCGATCAGGCCCGGAACACCCAGGACCTGCACCGGCGTAATGACAACACAACTCAAACAATGGAGGCGCCTATGACGGTTTTTCAGATGGTGGTTTGGATCGTGGCGATTGCGTGCACGGCGCGCCTCGTCGGAATTTATCTCACCCGCCGCGAACGGCACGTTGCGGTGGACGATTCACCGCTTGCGGTTGAGGTCGACGAACTTCGGGCGCGCATTGAAGTGCTGGAAAAAATCGTTACGGATTCCGGATACCAACTACGCCGGGAGCTCGCGGACCTGGAACACCATTGATCTGAACACACGTCATACGACAGTTAACCCCATCGTCTTCGGATTGATCAGGTCCGGACGGTCAGTAAACACTCCACTCGCACCGTGGCGCCGCATCGCCGTCGCAACGTCGAAATCGTTGACTGTGTACACGTAGCAGTCGTAACCCCGTTCCCGAATTGTCTGTACGCGGCGCCGGTTGGCCATGCGCCCGCTGATGTTGATCGCCTGAGCGTCGAGAGCGGACGCGATTGCGTAGGGGTCCCCGGACCATCGGTCCAGCAGGAGCGCGAGCGGTGTTTGATCGTCGATGGCGCGAAACTGCTCCAGTTCGCCTACGCGAAAGGAACTCACTAGCAGCGGCCTGGAGGAGTCGGAGGAACGAATCAGGTTCACTACGCCGGGTGCAGTGCCGGCCCCTTTCAGCTCGATGTTGATCCACACGTGGTTCGGTAACTCGCGCAGAACGCGCTCTGCGGTTGGAATACCCTCACCCCCGGCGTCGAGTTTCGCCAGCTCCTCTACGGTAAAACGGCTCAACGCGCCGGTGCCGTCGGTCGTGCGGTCTACGGTCGAGTCATGAATGACGATCAGTTCGCCCCCGAGCGCGTGTACGTCCAGTTCGATTGCGTCCAACCCGTAAGACAACGCACAGCGAAACGAGGTCATCGTGTTTTCGGGCGCGAGGCCAGCCGCACCGCGGTGGCCGATGATGCGGAACTCGGAGGGCGTGATTTTCGAAACGTTGGGCACGAGGACGTCCGGCTGGTGATCAGTGTGCAATAACGCTCTAAAATAGTCCCATGAGCTATCAGGCGCTAGCGCGAAAGTTGCGGCCGCAGTCGTTTTCGGAGTTGGTGGGGCAGGACGCAGCAGTGCGTGCGTTGCGCCACGCGCTCGACAACGATCGCATCCACCATGCGTACCTGTTTACCGGTACGCGTGGTGTCGGCAAAACGACCATTGCTCGGTTACTGGCCAAGAGTCTCAATTGCGAAAAGGGCGTGAGTTCGTCGCCTTGTGGTGAATGCTCGGCGTGCGAGGAAATCGTTGCCAATCGGTTCGTCGATCTGATCGAAGTCGACGCGGCATCGCGAACCCGGGTCGACGACACGCGGGAACTGCTCGACAACGCCCAGTACCTCCCCAGTCGCGGACGCTTCAAGGTGTACCTGATCGACGAAGTGCATATGCTGTCGGCGTCCAGCTTCAACGCGCTGCTGAAAACGCTCGAGGAGCCGCCGGCGCACGTGAAGTTCCTGCTTGCAACCACGGACCCCAAAAAAGTTCCCATGACGGTGCTGTCGCGGTGCCTGCAGTTTCAGCTGCGCAACCTGTCATCTGCGGCTATTGTTGGCTACCTGAGCGACGTCCTCGGCCAGGAGGCGATTGATTGCGAGGATTCGGCGCTCGAGATTCTGGCGCGCGCGGCACGCGGTAGTATGCGGGACGCGCTCAGCCTGGTCGATCAGGCGATAGCCCATGGCGAGGGGCGTGTATCAGCCGCCAGCGTCACCGCCATGTTGGGCCTTGCAGGACGTAACGAGATCGACGGGCTGTTGTCCGTCATCGCGTCTGGCAACGCGGCCGACACGCTGGCGTACTCCCAAGACCTGGCTACGCGCGGCGTCGACTTTGAACAGATTCTCCAGGAACTGGTAGCGGCGTTTCACGATCGCGCGGTGCGACTCGCGGTCGAAGGCGCCGGCGAATCCGATGAAGCCTTCAGTGCCGACGAGTTGCAGCTGTACTACCAGATTGCGTTGCTTGGCTTGCGTGACCTGGCCATAACCCCTGATCCTCAGACCGGTTTCGAGATGACACTGCTGCGCCTGCTTGCCTTTTCACCCGAGCCGACGCGCGTGCCGCGCCGGGAAGGCGCGCCGCCGGTTGGTGCTGACGACGCCGCGCAAACGGGCGAGACGGCCGATACACGAGCGCCGGAGGTGCGCCCAGTTTCGTCCGAGCTTTCGTCGACGAGCGCCCGCGCCGATGCCACGCCTGGCCCGCGACCCGCGGCAAGTGGCGCCAACGCAGAGTGGCACGGTTTGCAGCCCCGGCTCGGGCTGTCCGGTTCGTTGCAGGTGATTGCGCAGCGTACGGTGCTTGTCACGCAGACGGACACGCACATGGAACTGGTGCTCGACGCCGCACACGACACGCTTCTGAACGATAACCACGCAGCGGGGCTCGGCCGAGCGGTTTCCGAAGCGCTCGGAACCTCGGTAGACGTCAGCATCCGGGTCGGAGAGCCTGCAGAAGAAACGCCGGCCGATGCGGCCGACCGTCTGCGGCGGGAACGCCAGCTGGAAGCCGAAGCGCGGGTTCGCGAAGATGCAACCGTACAAAGTCTTTTGAAGGAGTTCGACGGGCGCATCCAGGCGGTTGTACCCATCGATGACACGCCGTGAGGCGGGAGGCGATATGAAAGGGCTGGGCGATCTGATGAAGCAGGCGCAGGCTATGCAGGAGCAGATGGAAACCATGCGCAGGGAGATTGCTGAAATCACGGTGGTCGGCGAAAGCGGCGCCGGTCTCGTTCGCGTGACGATGCATGGCGATCATAGGGTGCAGCGCGTGGAACTCGACCCGAGTCTCACGAATGAGGAAACGCAGGTTGTGGAAGACCTGATCGCGGCTGCATGCAACGACGCTGTTCGGAAAGTGCAGTCGGCGCATAGCGACAAGATGTCGAGCATGGCTCAGGGGCTCGGTCTACCCAGCGGTTCGCTGCCTTTCTCGTTTTAGCGGATCTGTAGCGTGGATGCCATCGCGCGCCTCATTGACGCGCTCCAAATTCTGCCCGGTGTGGGCCCCAAGGGTGCCCAGCGCATGGCGTTGCATCTGCTGCAGCACAATCGCAACGGAGCGGGTGCGCTCGCTAATGCGTTAACGGACGCTGTGCAACACGTGCGGCGGTGCCGCGTGTGCCGCACGCTGTCGACGGAAGACCTGTGCGGCCTATGCTCGGATGAACGCCGCGATGCGTCGCTGCTCTGTATTGTGGAGTCGCCAGCCGATATCTGGGCGATCGAACGGGCGGGCGGCTACGCGGGGCGTTACTTCGTGCTGCACGGCCGGCTATCGCCGTTGGACGGCGTAGGACCCCAGGACCTGGAATTCGATCATCTGCTAGACCTCGTACAGCAAGGGTCGCTCTCGGAGCTCATCGTGGCCACAAACCCCACCGTCGAGGGCGAGGCCACCGCGCACTACATCGTGGAACTGATTGGTTCCCATGTGGGAACGATTACGCGGATTGCCCACGGCGTACCGGTCGGGGGCGAACTTGAGTACGCGGACGGAGGCACCATCGTGCACGCGCTCCAGGGACGGCGTGCCATTGATTGAATGGGTGACGTCCAATAGCGATCTGGCGCGCGCGGTGGAACGCTGCGGCGATCTGCTGGGATTTGACTCGGAGTTTCAGCGCACGGACACGTTCTATCCGATTCCCGCGCTGTATCAGGTCTCGAGCGGCGATACCGTATACCTGATCGACCCTCTGGGGATCGATGCGTGGGACCCGTTGCGCAACGTATTGACCAATCCTGCGAAGATCGTCTGCATGCACGCGTGCGCTGAGGATGTGGAGTTGCTTCGCTCGCATCTTCACGTGGTACCCAACACGCTGTTCGACACCCAGCTCGCGAACGCCTTTCTGCGGGATCGGTTCAGTGCAAGTTACGCAAACACCGTCGAGGATTGGCTTGGTGTTGAACTTGAAAAAAGTGAAACGCGCAGCAACTGGTTGAAGCGCCCGCTTTCGGACGAGCAAATTGCGTATGCGGTGGCGGATGTCACCCATTTGCCGTTCCTGTACAAGTCCCTTCGGAGCGCCTTGAGTGACCTGGGGCGTTGGGCATGGTTCGTCGAAGACATGACGCGGTCGTATCCTTCGGAGCCGGCGGCGCCGCAGGACCACTACCTGGGTGTGAAGAACGCCTGGCGTTTGAGTGACGAACAACGCACGGTGCTGCAGCATCTTTGTGCATGGCGGGAAACCCAGGCGCAAACGCGCGACGTACCCCGCAACCGTATCGTGCGCGACGAACATCTTTTGACCTTTTCGCAGATCGGGGAACTGAGTCCGTCGCAGATCGCCGAGACGCTACCTAAAAATGTTGCTCTGCGTTTTGCCGATGCGCTGCTCGACGCCCATGCCGCTGGCGTCGAGCGTGCGCGGGTGCATACAGCGCCGCCGCTCCCTGCTCCGCTGACACGCGCCGAGACGCGCGCGGTATCGCGCGTGCGTGACGTGGGTCGCGACCAGGCAATGCAACTCGGGATGGCTCCGGAACTTCTGAGCCGCAAGCGAGATGTTGAATCAGCGTATCGCGCATTTATCGAAACCGGAGAGCCCAACGCCTGGCTCAGCGGTTGGCGGTCAGACTTCCTGCTGGCTGCATATACGGAAGTCGCGGGACAAGATCTTGACGAGCGAGCGGATGGTCGAGCGCGCGGGCGATAGCGTGCTCTGCGCCGTGTACCGCAGCCCCCGCACGGAAGGCCTTTACCTGTTCGTGTCCGCTGCGGGCGGCGAGGAGCCCGCCGAGCGCTTCAATGTGATTCCGGTCCCGTTACTTGAGCGTTTCGGGACGCCAATATTTTCGTTCGAGTTCGAACTCCATGCAGAACGCACCCTTGTTCAGGCGGACGCCCGTACCGTGCTGCACGAACTGCGCTCGAACGGGTACTATCTGCAGATGCCGCCGAACGTCGAGCGATCGTGAGCTTCTGGGAAGGCCGAACACTGGCATCGCTTTCCGGCGAGGAATGGGAGTCCGTCTGCGATGGCTGTGCGCGGTGCTGTACGATCAAACTCCAAGACGTAGAGAGTGCTGCGGTTGCAGACACGGCGCTGGCATGCAAGCTGCTAGACTTGCGCACGTGTCGATGCACCGACTACGCAAACAGGCATGAGCGCGTACCCGACTGCATACGTATGACTCCGGAATCCGTGCAGGACCTGTTCTGGTTGCCGGATACGTGTGGCTATCGGCGGCTTGCCCGCGGCGCTGACCTGGACCCATCGCATCCGTTGGTCAGTGGCCGAGTCGACGCGATCCACACCATGGGCGTTTCCGTGCGCGGGCGTGTACTGCCGGAACACGCCGTGCATGAATCGGAATGGGAAGAGCACGTCGTCCGATGGATCGAGCCGGAAACGCGTCGCGAAGATACCGTGGGCGCAAACCCGTCGTACGACAGGGGGAGTGACGCATGAGTGCCCACGGCATCGCCTGGGTCATTGCGGGCGCCGCAGCCGTATTCGCGCTCTTTGCGGTGTTCCTGTTGACCCGCGGTGTGTCGAGCGCGGTTATTCGTAATACGATACGCGTGCTGTTGGCCGTGGTATTGCTGGTACCCGCGCCAGTTCCAGGCTACCCGCACGCGTATGCGCCGGCCTTCGTGGTAATTGCGTTCGAGGCGTTGTTGCAATCCGACGGGCGTGCGGAACAGGCGATCTGGTACCTGTCTGGCGCTGCGCTCGCGGCGATGAGCGTGCTCGCACTGGTTTATGGCGTACTTCATTGGCGCGATCGCGAGGATTCAAGCTAATATCGGACCAAAAAAGTTCAATAACGTATTGTTATTCCTAGATTTTATTGTGACTTGTGTTCGGGATCAACGAAGAATGCGAGGTTGCGGCGCTGGCGAAGCCTGAATTAAAGTAGCCGGCTTGTTCCGAGAACAATTGAAGACAACCGCGGAGACCGGTATTCGGTCGACGGCGGTTTTCTGCGGCTTGCGCGTACTTCGCGGGCGCGCAGCGAGTTGTGCGGTTAGTCCAGCAGCCCGGAAACGTTCGGAAATCGTTCGAGTGACGCACGGTAAAACGAGAAACAGCACCAGGAGATCGCATGATCTTTGACAGTACCGAGACTTATATTTCCACCGAAGAGTTGAGTATGGCGGTGGATGCCGCAGTGAAACTCGAGCGCCCACTGCTGGTGAAAGGCGAGCCTGGCACCGGCAAGACCATGCTTGCGGAAGAGGTTGCCAACTCGCTCGGACTGCGTCTCATTCAGTGGCACATCAAGTCGTCGACGAAGGCGATCAACGGGCTGTACGAATACGATGCGGTTTCCCGGCTACGGGATTCCCAGCTCGGTGACGAACGCGTTCAGGACATTCGAAACTACATCAAGAAGGGAAAGCTCTGGGAGGCGTTCACCAGCGACGAGCGTGTCGTGCTCCTGATCGACGAAATCGACAAAGCCGACATCGAATTTCCAAACGACCTGCTGCAGGAGCTGGATCGTATGGAATTTTTTGTTTACGAGCTGGGTGAGACGGTCAAAGCACAACAACGACCGATTGTTGTAATCACGTCCAACAACGAGAAAGAACTTCCCGACGCGTTCCTGCGTCGTTGTTTCTTCCACTACATCAATTTTCCGGATCGCGAGACGATGCAGCAGATCGTGGAAGTCCATCATCCGAGTCTGAAGCAGAACCTGGTGAAGGAAGCGATGGACATCTTCTTCGATATCCGCAAGGTGCCGGGGTTGAAGAAGAAACCATCCACGTCGGAGCTGATCGATTGGCTCAAGCTACTGATGGCCGATGATATTCCCGACGAGATTCTCACGAATCGCGATTCCAGCAAGGCGATTCCGCCGTTATATGGCGCGCTTGTGAAGAACGAGCAGGACGTGCACCTGTTGGAGCGGCTCGCGTTCATGAATCGGCGGGATAGCCGGGGCTAGAGGATCGGGACCTAATTCGGGAGTCAAGCGATGCTCATCAATTTCTTTCTCACGTTACGCAAGCACAAGGTACCCGTGACGATCCGTGAGCTGATGGATCTGCTGAGTGCAATGCGTCAACGCCTTGTGTATGCGGACATCGACGACTTCTACCTTCTGAGTCGCACCTGTCTGGTAAAAGACGAGAAGAACTACGACAAGTTCGACCGTGCGTTCAGCGCGTACTTCAAAGGACTGGAAGATTTGCACGGCCTGCTCGAGTCGCTCATTCCCGACGAATGGCTGCGGCGCGAGTTCGAGCGCTCGCTGACGCCGGAAGAACTCGAGAAGATCGATTCGCTGGGAGGGCTCGAGAAGCTCATCGAGGCGTTCAAGGAAGCCAAAGAAGAAGCGGAACGGCGCGAGGCTGAGAAGGCGAAGGAGGGCAAGGAAGGCGAGGAAGGTGAAGACCCGGACCGCCAGGGCAAGAAGGGTCCGGGCGGCATGGGCAAAGGCAAGAAAAAGAAGGCGAAGAAGGTCTGGGACGAGCGCCAGTATAAGAACCTCGACGATTCGGTGGAGATCGGGACACGCAACATAAAGATGGCACTGAGACGCCTGCGTAAGTTTGCGCGAACGGGCGTCGACGAAGAATTGGACATGCCGGGCACAATCCGCTCCACGGCGCACAACGGGGGCATGCTCGATATCAAGATGCAACCGGAACGGCGCAACACCGTGAAAGTGCTTCTATTCCTGGATATAGGCGGATCGATGGACGCGCACGTGAAGGTGTGCGAAGAACTCTTCTCGGCGACGCGCACGGAATTCAAGCATCTGGAAAGTTACTACTTCCACAACTTCGTCTACGAATCCGTATGGAAGGACAACAAACGGCGAATGAACGAACGGATTCCCACATGGGAGATCCTCAACAAGTTCGCGCACGACTACAAAGTGGTGTTCGTGGGGGATGCGACGATGGCACCCTACGAGATCACGCATGCGGGTGGAAGCGTGGAACACTGGAACGAAGAGCCGGGTGCCGATTGGATGCATCGCTTCACTGGCCTCTACGACAAGCTCGTGTGGATCAATCCCACGCCCCAGGAAACTTGGGAGTATTCGACGTCGGTGGGAATGACACAGGAACTCGTGAAAGGGCAGATGTACCCGCTCACCATTCGCGGCCTCGAAGAAGGCATGGCGTACCTTTCGAAGTAACCGGCGCGTTGCTTGGACCGGCGTCGGGGAAAAATACCGGGCCGCTCCGATACTGCTGGATTGGCCCGGTGCACCGGTACTGCATGATCCGATGTGCGCGCAAGATTACCGGCCGCGGCCGCTGCAAATGTAAGCGCTCGTAAGCGCTTCGAGGGCACCGCGCTACATTCGATATGTCGCCAGCGTTTCAATTTTCACCCGAAACCGTCAGTTGCGTTGATGCGGCGCGGCTGCGTCGCATGGTAAAGCACGATCCGGCGCGCGCTCGTGAACTGCTGCCCGATTGTCAGCGGCGCCTCGAAGCGCGCCGGTGGTCGCCTGCGCCGGAGGTTGCCCAAGAACTCCCGATTGCAGCGAAAGCATCGGAGATCGTCGAGCTGCTGCGTTCACATCGCGTCGTAATCGTGGCCGGCGAAACCGGATCGGGGAAAACGACCCAACTGCCGAAACTCTGTCTGCAGGCGGGACGCGGCGTTCGCGGCGCGATCGCCCATACACAACCGCGCCGGCTTGCGGCCCGCACGGTGGCCGCGCGGATTGCCGAGGAAAGTGGAACACCCATGGGCGACCGCGTGGGATACGCGGTGCGCTTCGCAAACCGAACGTCCGAGCGCACCCAGGTTAAGCTGATGACAGATGGCCTGTTGCTCGCAGAGATCGCGTCAGACCGTCAGCTGTTGCGGTATGACACCGTGATCGTCGATGAGGCCCACGAACGCAGTCTGAACGTTGATTTTCTGCTCGGCTATCTGAAACAGTTGAGTCGCCGACGGCAGGATCTGACGATCGTGGTGACGAGCGCAACCATCGACGTGGAGGCCTTCGCGGCCTACTTCGACAACGCGCCGGTGGTCGAAGTGAGCGGTCGGGGCTATCCGGTAGAACTACGCTACGTGGATACCGAAGATGCAGAAGGCGCACTAGTCGCAAGCATTGAAGACATTGCGAAGGCACCGCTCACGGCTGCGCGGGACGTACTCGTGTTTCAGTACGGAGAGCGGGAGATCTTTTCCACTGCGCGGACGTTGCGGCAGCACTTTGGTGACTCGCTGGAAGTTCTACCGCTGTACGCGCGTCTGCCGCGCGCCCAACAGCAGAAGGTATTCACGCCGGGGCGCCGCCGCCGAGTGATTCTTGCGACCAATGTGGCCGAAACGTCGCTTACCGTGCCCAACATCGGCTATGTCATAGACCCGGGATTCGCGCGTATCAGTCGGTATGCCTATGGATCGAAGCTGCAGCGTCTTCCGGTCGAAGCCATCTCGCAGGCGAGCGCACAGCAGCGCGCGGGGCGAGCAGGGCGGATTGCACCAGGCGAATGCGTTCGCCTCTACAGCCAGACCGATTTTGCGGGGCGACCAGAGTTTACCGATCCAGAGATCCGACGCACGAATCTTGCGGCGGTGATACTCCAGATGCGTATGCTGGGGTTTGGTCGCGTCGCCGATTTTCCATTCCTCGATCCCCCACAACCCCAGGCCGTGCGCGCTGGACAGCGGCTGTTGGAAGAACTGGGCGCGCTGCACGGTGACAAGATCACGAAACTGGGTCGGCGGATCGCGTCGTTTCCGGTAGACCCACGCCTCGCTCGCATGCTCGTAGCGGCAGAGCCCCTCGGGTGTGTCGCGGAACTGTTAGTACTGGTGAGCGCGCAGGCGATTCAGGACCCGCGCGAACGACCGCCAGACAAGCGGGGATCTGCCGACGCGGCCCACGAAAGGTTCTCGGACGAGCGCTCGGATTTCCTCGGGCTGCTCAAGTTGTGGGCGTGGTTGCGGGAAACGCGGTCCCAGCTGTCGCGTCGGCAGTTCGACAAGCGACTACGGCAGATGTTTCTGTCGCCTGCACGGGTCGTTGAGTGGTGGGATATGCACCGGCAATTGCGGGCCGTCGCGGAACAGCAGGGCATGTCGATCAACGCGGCACCGGCCGGGTATGCCGCGGTTCATCGCGCGCTCACGACGGGATCGCTGAGTTTCGTCGGAATGCACGATGAGAAGGGCAACTATCTGGGCCCGCGTGGACTGAAGTTTCGGATCTTCCCAGGGTCTGCGGTGTCGGGGCGTTCGCCGAAATGGATCATTGCCGGAGAGATTGCAGAAACAGCGAGGGTTTACGCGCGCGCGGTGGCCTCCGTCGAGGCGAAATGGATTGAGGACGCCGCCGCGCACCTGGTGAAACGCCGGGTGGCGGACCCGCACTGGAGTCTTCGCAAGGGCGAGGTGATGGCGTACGAATGGGTCACCCTGTACGGCCTGCCGCTGGTGGAACGGCGTCCGATCCGGTACGAGGGTATCGATCGCGCCGCGTGCCGGCAGATGTTCATAGCCGACGGCCTGGTTGCCGGCGCACTGAAACAACCGCCTGCGTTTCTGGACGCCAATCTGAAGCGTCAGCGCGAGGTGCTCGATGAAGAGGCGAAAACCCGCGCGCGCGGTATTGCAGCGGATCCCGATGAGCTGGCAGCTTGGTATGACGCGCGATTGCCCGAAGACGTGTGCAGTGTACGCAGGCTCGTACGCTGGCTGAAGAAAGATCCGCAGCGGGACGCGTTGCTGCGCTTCGGTGAAGAAGACGTTCGAACCAGCGGCGCGGCGCGCGCGAGCGAACGCGCCTTTCCCGGCACGTTGGAATACCAAGGGATAACGTTGACGCTACGGTACCGTTTCGCGCCGGGGGAGGCGGATGATGGCGTTTGCGTGCGGGTTCCGGTGGGCATGCTTGCGGGCATCAGCGAAGAGCGATTGCAATGGAACGTTCCTGGCAACCTACCGCTCGTTGTGGAAGCCTGGTTGCGGGCGTTGCCAAAGCGCCTGCGACGTCAGGTGAGCCCCATTTCAGATCGCGTAGACGAGGTGTGTACGCAGATCGACCGGCGGAACCTGTTCGGCAACGCGAAGCTTGAGAATGCGCTGGCGGAGATTCTCCGCGACCTGTATGGGATCAACGTGGTGCACGGCGACTGGAACAGGGAGCGTTTGGATCCGCAGGTATCGATGTTCGTCGAAGTCGAAGACGAACAGGGTCGAGTGATTGCGAGCGGGCGCGATCTGGGTGCGTTGAAATCGCAGTTTCGAGAATATGTTTCTGACGTGGTGTCGCGAGCGTCGCAGCGCCTGGATACGCGGGCGTGGACGTCGTTTCCGGAAACGGACATTCCTGATTCTGAAGTACTCGAAGAGCGTGGTGTACCCACGGTGGTGTATCCGGCGATCGTAGACCGGGAAACCCACGTTGAGCTCGACTATTTTGCCAGCCGGCGCGAACAACGTGCAGCCAATCGCCGAGGACTCGTCCGCCTCGTGCTGCTCGAACAGGGCGACCTTCGCAGGTCGATGCGCCGTGCCTTGTCCGATGACCGGCGCCTCGGCCTTCTGTTTGCGCCGCTCGGCAACGCCGACGTATTGTTCGACGAACTGGTCAGCGCTGTCGTTTGGAACGAGTTATTTGAAGATCAGGGCGTCGTCCGCGACCGCGACACCTTCGCTGCAATCGTGCGCTCCCGACGGGCGCGGATTTATCCACAATTCGAATCAATGCGGCAGATACTTGCGGAGGTACTGGAGAAACGGCTTCAGCTAGTTCAACTGCTGGAGAGCCTCGATTCGCCGGCATTCGTGGCAACGGTCAAGGACGCCCGCGAACAGCTGGATTCGCTGGTCTCGTCCCGGATGCTTACGGACACTCGGCTCGACCACTTTGCCCACTTCCCCCGATACCTGGATGCGCTTGCGTATCGACTCGGAAACCTGCAGGGCAAGGTTGCAAGGGACCGCGACCTGGCCGATAGCGTGGGGGCGCTGCGGACCCGGATCGAAGCGCTCAGCGCCCACGACGCTGATCGCGACGAGGTCCAGGCCCTCCGCTTTGCGTTGGAGGAACTGCGCGTCGCGTTGTTTGCGGAGCCATTGCGCAAGGAACGCATTTCCGTGAAACGGTTGGACAAGCGAATAGAGGTGGCCGAGCGGGCGTCGGGGCTGCGCTGATGGGCTATACTGCGGTGGATTGGTCGCCCGGGAACCAACAGGGGGGTGGACGGTCAATACTGAGGAGTCATTCGTAGCGGGACCGTGCGAGGGGTCGTACCCGATCGCGCGTCGGCGCAAAATGACGGCATGTTGTGGAAGGCTGCGAAGAGGTGCGAAGAGGTGCGAAGAGTTGCGAAAGGCCGCGAGGGTTACGGACGCAACGGACCAAATGTAACCATCGTGACCAAAGCAACGTAACGTAGGTAGGTCAGTTAGCGAACGAATATTAGCTACGCTGGCAAATCAATCTGCTCAGGCGCCGTAGGCTTCGGCCGGCCTGGATACGCAAATACACGTGTCGAACGTGAACAATTGGAGACGAAAAAAGATGCTGAATCGGAAACTGAAGCCCATTGCCGCAACCGTCGGCACGGCGTTTGCTGCATCGTTGGCTTCGGCGGCAATCGCTGACGTTGAAACGAGCCCCTTCGCGCTGACCGATCTTTCGCAGGGCTACAACCTCGCGGGCGACGACGGCGAGGGCAAGTGCGGTGAAGGCAAGTGCGGCGAGGGCGACGACGCCAGCGGCGAAGGCCAATGCGGTGAAGGAAAGTGCGGCGAAGGTAGCGCCGATGCCGAGGGCCAGTGCGGCGAGGGCAAATGTGGCGAAGGCAAGTGCGGCGAAGGAAAAGCCGACGGTGAAGGCCAATGTGGCGAAGGTAAGTGTGGCGAAGGCCAGTGTGGCGAAGACAAAGCCGAAGGCGAAGGCAAATGCGGCGAAGGTAAGTGCGGCGGCTGATCGGCTAGCCGCCTGTTCGACGACAGGCCTTCTTTATCGAGCACGTTGATCAGATAGAGTTGATCCAACAGCGATGTTCGATGACGCGACCGGCGGCAGCAATGCCGCCGGTCGTTTTGTTTAAGCGAGGTGGTTCGTTTACCGGAGCGCGAACGCGCGAACGTATGATGAAGATAGGCATGAGATAGCGATGAAGGGTGCCCCTACATCCACGTTGGCCGGTCTGGGATTGAGACGCGGAATGATGTCGGAGATTCTGCGGGCCGAGTCCGGGGCTTTCGATTTTCTGGAACTCGCTCCCGAAAACTGGATTGGTGTGGGCGGGCGATTCGGACGACAGTTTGCTGAACTCGCGGAACGCTATCCGCTCTATTGTCACGGACTCTCGCTGTCGATCGGCGCCCCGGCGCCGCTCGACGAAGCGTTTGTTCGCGAGGTAAGACAGTTTCTGGACCTGTACCGTATCGATACGTACAGCGAGCACTTGAGCTACTGCAGTGACCATAAAGGGCATCTCTACGACCTGATGCCCATTCCGTTCACTGCGGAGGCGGTTACTTACGTGGCGGATCGTGTACGTCGCGTGCAGGACATTCTGGAACGGCGGCTGGTGCTCGAACACGTCTCCTATTACGCCGCGCCCGGACAGGAGTTATCGGAGCTCGAATTTGTCAACGCGGTTTTGCGTGAGGCAGATTGTGACCTGTTGTTGGACGTGAACAACATCTTCGTCAACAGCATCAACTTCGGCTACGACCCGATGGCGTTCCTGCACGGTCTCGATGGCGACCGGGTTCGCTACCTTCACATTGCGGGACACTACGTCGAAGCCCCGGATCTTCGGATCGACACACACGGTGCCGACGTTATCGAACCTGTCTGGCAGCTGCTGGACGCTGCATACGAACGTTTCGGCGTGTTCCCAACCGTGCTGGAGCGAGACTTCAACTTTGATCCGTTCGAGCATCTGCTTTCGGAGGTGGAGCGTGTCCGACAGGCCCAGCGACGCCACGCGTCCCACTGAGTCGAATTCCCGCGCCGAAGGCTCGAATCTTCCAAGATTCCAGGCGTTGCAGATGGATTTCGCAGCCTACATCCGCGATCCGGATAATGCGGAACCGCCGCCGGGCATCGAGCCCAGACGTCTCGCGATCTACCAGGATCTGTTCTACCGGAACGTTGAACGCTTCTGCGCCACTGCATTTCCGATTGCCAAACAGATTCTCGGCGATGAGCGCTGGCATACGCTGGTTCGCGACTTCCTACGGCGCAACCCCAGTGAAAGTCCCTACTTCCTGGAAATCTCTCAGGAGTTTCTCGCGTACCTCGATCGTTTCGCGCCGCCCGATGTGCCGGCGTTTCTGTTGGAACTCTGCCATTACGAGTGGGTGGAACTGCGTGTTCGCGTCACGGTGGAAGAATCGGATCCGACCGGCGTCGAAACGGTGCACGACGCAGCCGCGTGGCTCGGGACAACGGCTGTCCTGTCGACCGCCCATCAGGCGTTGACGTACCGATACCCTGTGCAGCGGTTGGGCGTCGACTTTCAACCTGAGCGGCCGCCTGAGCAACCCACGCACCTGATCGTGTACCGCAACGGTGCCGAACGCGTGCGATTTATGGAATCAAACGCGCTTACGGTGCGCTTGCTGCAATTGATCGCAGAGGAGCCGGTCGACGACGCGCTCGGGCATTTGCAGGCCGAATTGCCGCAGCTTTCAGAACCCAAGATTATAAGCGGCGCGCTGGATATGCTCATGGAGTTGCAGCGTCGGGGGATCATTCTAGGCGCTCGGTAACGAACGGGTAACAGGTGCCATTCGTGGATTCGACACGCTTGTCAGAATCTCAGTATGGGAGTAGGGTTCGCATCCCGATACCCGCGGTGCGCCTTTGCTGATATGAGCCTGGTAGTGGTGGTTTCCGAGGACGAGCCACCGGCCTCTTTGCAGAAACAACTCGACGCTGCGGGGTACACGATCTCCCAGACCGCCACCCCAAACGCCGCCTTGGAACTCTGCTTTGCCGGTCGCGCTCAGGCGGTTGTCTGCAATAGTGAGTCAACCGCCGTGCAGGTTGCGACGGAAGTGCCGCGCGTGCCGGTAGTTTGGCTCGTAGAAGGTGAGCCGGACGCGGACGCGTTGCTGCGGGCTGTGCAATCCGGATTGGCGGACGTGTGGCAGCAGCCGCTGGCTGACGACACCGCGGAACGCCTGGGCAGTGCGCTGGCCCGCTTTGCCGCATCGCGGCAGCAGCGCGAAGCGCAGTTGGATGGCCACCTCACCGCCATTGCAGAAGACCAGAAGGCCGGACGGACAATTCAGGAGTGTTTGCTGCCGGATAGTCCCCTCGTTTTGAACGGCTACCGATTCGAACAACGGATCGTTCCATCGCTGCTGTTGAGTGGCGATTTTGTTGACTATTTCGCGATAGACGACGCGCACTTCCTGTTCTATCTGGCAGACGTTTCGGGCCACGGCGCCTCGTCGGCATTCGTTACCGTATTCTTGAAGACGTTGTTCGAGCGGTTGGGTCGCGAGGCGGATGGGCCGGATCCGCGTGATCCTGCGGCAGTGGCAGTCTGGCTGAATCGTGAGCTGTTAGCCCAGCAGATCGATAAACATGTCGCGCTTCTGCTCGGCACGGGTACGTTCGAGTCAGGTCAGCTCAGCATTGTGAACGCCGGCCATTTTCCGCTGCCGATCCACGTTCACAATGATCAATCTCAGTATGTTTCGCACAACGGTCGGCCACTAGGCTTATTCCCTGACGCGCGGTATACGAGCGTTAGCGTGAATCTTGAATCCGGTGATCGCCTGGTGATGTTTTCCGATGGTGTGCTGGACATGCTCGGCGACGATACGCTCGAGGGGAAAGAAAACGAGTTGCTGGATGCAGCTAAGCGCGGGATGCTCGATTGCGTCTGGCGCACGCTGGGACTGGACGGCCTCGAGGCACAGGTGGATGACATGACGGCGCTGGTTGTGGCCAGGGAGGCGTAGCGTGGGTCGAGTACTTGTCGGATCATTCAATGGCGTGTACTTGCTGAAGTTCGAAGGCGACGTGCGCCTGACGATCGGACCGGCAACGAATCGCTACATTGACGGTATTCTGGCGTCCAGCGGTTTCCGCAGCGTGCTGATCGATCTGTCAGAGACCGAACGCATTGACAGCACGTCACTTGGTTTGCTCGCCCGACTCTCGATACGCACCAAGCAACAGTACAGTTTTGTACCTACGCTGGTTTGCGGATCCAAAGACCTGTTGCGTGTGCTTCACACGATGGGGTTCGATGAGATCTTTCATATCGTGGACGAAGCGCCGATGCGAATCGACGACCTCGGCGAACTCCCCAGCGTCGATGTACCCAAAGACGACCTGCGACGTCTCGTGATCGATGCGCACAAGACATTGATGTCCATGAACACGCACAATTTCGATTCGTTCCAGGAATTGGTGCAGGATCTGGAGGACGAAGCTTCGTCTAGCGCTCCTGGTCCCTGGCTTGGTGCTTCGCCTGGATGAAGCGCGCGTGGCTCAGGTAGAGGAGTTCGGCGATCCGTCGAATCGTGTGTTCCTCATACTTGTCGATGTGATGGTCGCAGTACGCGAGGCGCCATAACCTCACCACCAATTCATACCGCGTCTGCTCCGGCCAGTTGTCTGTTAGCGCGCGCGTGAAGGCGTGGAGGCCCACGCTTTCGGAATGTTCCCTCAGACCGCGGTCCACGAGCGTGTTGACGGCGGCGTCGTCCAAACCGAACTGTTCTGTGAGTAATGTCCGCATCTCGGTGCGTTCGTCGTCGCTCAACTCGTGATCCGACCACGCGACTTCTGCGAAGAGCGCTGCCGCGGCAAACGCCAGGTCCGATTCGTCCTCGCCGGCGGCGTCCGCTACCTCGCGAAACCGTGCAAGCACCCGTTCCAGCATCATGCGGCCTGCCGCGTGGTGTCGAGAAACTGGTCTGCGGCAGCTGCGAGGAT
Source organism: Candidatus Azotimanducaceae bacterium (assembly GCA_965216695.1). Classification (GTDB taxonomy): domain Bacteria; phylum Pseudomonadota; class Gammaproteobacteria; order Pseudomonadales; family Azotimanducaceae. The sequence goes on from OZ244212.1 coordinate 4,975,121, forward strand.
GTCTACGCTGTCGTATGCGCCAAGCGAGGGCGGGCTCAGATGTCGGCGGAATTGGCGCGCTCCCGGCTGTCCGCTGACGAGACCTAACATGGGTTTCGCAAGCGCGGAGACTCGCACGCCCTCGCGGGCCTGTTCGCGTGCATAGTTCAGATAGGCCTGAAAGATGGGCGCCAGATAGGCGTTGTCTGCCACCGCGGCACGTGACCCGTTGTCGCCCAGAACATCGTGAAGCGCCGTCAGCAACAGGGGGTTGTGGTAGGCCGCGCGTCCGATCATTACGCCATCGACCAAGGCCAGTTGTTGGCGTGCGGTTGAAACCGAGTCGATACCGCCGTTGAGAATGAAATCAACGTCGGGAAAGCGTTCCTTCAGCTGATGCACGCGGTTCCACTGCAATGGCGGTATTGTTCGGTTCTGTGCCGGATTCAGACCGTCGAGCACTGCTTTGCGGGCATGCACGTAGAACGTGGATACGCCCGCATCGGCCACGGTTGCGATAAATCGTTCAAGCAGGGGTTGCGTGTCCTGGCCGTCGACCCCCAGCCGGCACTTTACCGTGACCGGTCGTGGCGTGACGTTGCGCATGGCGGCCGCACAGCGCGCGACGAGTTCGGGTTGCAGCATTAGCGCTGCGCCGAAACAGCCGCGGCGGACGCGGGGGGAAGGGCAGCCGACATTCAGATTCACCTCCGCGTAGCCTGCCCGTGCAGCTTGTTCAGTTGCCTCAGCCAGCGCACCTGGATCGCTGCCGCCCAGTTGTATCGCCACGGGGTGCTCCGATTCATGGTATCGCGCCCACCGAGGATCATCGGCGTTCAGTACGGTGGCTGCGGTTACCATTTCCGTGAACAGGAAGGCTGTCGGGCTGCACAATCGATGCAGGTAGCGGCAATGCCGATCCGTCCACGCCATCATCGGCGCGACGCAGACGGTTCGATCTAGGGTGCAAACATGAGTCACGGACGGTACTTCAGACGGGTCGGCAGCCGGTGGTACAGCTCAAGATGCTAACGCATTCTGGAATCACGGGTCGATGCTCTTGGCCAGCTCGCGCCGTTTAGTGGCGCAGGCGCGTGTGATGGCTGTCACACATCTGTGGAATTTTTCGTTTCAAAGTGTTTCGACGACGGTCCGAAAAACGCGATTCGATCCACAGAAAATCTGTGAAAAGTTGCGTAACGTTATGAAAATTAAGAAAAAATGAAAGTCTGCAGATTGCGCAATATTCTGTAAAGATTTGCCCAAGATTCCCTCCATTTTTTCTTCATTTTCCCGGGGCCCGACGGTATAGTTACGGCCTGACAGGATACGGATACCAGAATTGATGTTGCGACAAAGGACCATCCAGCGCCCGGTGCATGCGATTGGTATCGGAGTCCATTCGGCCGCCAAGGTTCGAATGACACTGCGTCCTGCCGAGGAGAACACCGGAATCGTATTCCGCAGGACGGACTACCACGCAACGATTCAGGCGTGCGTGCTGAACGTTTCGGATACAACCCTGAGCACGACGCTCACGGAGTCGGGAATATCCGTCGCGACCGTGGAACATCTGATGTCGGCGTTGTGGGGCATGCAGATCGACAACGTCATCGTCGAGCTGTCTGCGGAGGAAGTGCCGATCATGGACGGCAGCGCCGCACCCTTCATTCGACTGATCAAATCCGTGGGTGTCCGCGAACAGGATGCGCCCAAAGAGTTTATTCGCATCACACGCGATGTGAGTGTCAGCCAGGGAGATGCGGTCGCCACCTTGAAGCCGTTCAACGGATTCAAAGCGGGCTACACCTTTGTGGCCGAGCATCCCGTGTACAACCGCTACCCCAAGCGCGCGGACCTCGATTTTGCTCGTGTCAGCTACGAGCGCGACGTGAGTGGCGCGCGTTCATTTGGTCTGATTGCGGAACTCGAGCAGGCGCAGGCTATTAACCGGTGTCTGGGTTCCAGCCTCGAGAACGCGGTTGCAGTCGGCGACCACGCCGTGCTCAACGAAGAAGGCTTACGTTACGAGGACGAGTTCGTGAAGCACAAGGTGCTCGACGCCATCGGCGATCTGTACCTGCTGGGCCGACCGCTGCTCGGCGAATTCACCGGTTACAAATCCGGACACGCGTTGAACAACAAACTCGCACGGGCCGTCGTGCGGTGCACGGATGCGTGGGAGATCGCCACCGTCGGTGAGCCGGTCGCAGCACCGGTTGCGCGCAGCGAACGGCTGCCTGCCTGACCCAGACGCCTCTGGGCGTCTCCGCACGTTTCCGGAATTGGTCTCCGGGTACGGTGTTCGGGAATCAACGCAGGGGCGGGTGCGCCGTCGCTTCCTTCCACATCGTCTCCAAGAAGCGCCGCAGCGCCGCTGCCGCCTGGTCACGCGGTAGCCAGCCGCGTTGTTCGAGCTGCTGTGCCATCTGAGCCACGGAGGTACGACCGTCGATCAGCGCCATGATTTCGGCGTGCACCCGAGTTGCGGCAGCCTGGGATTGAAATGCATCGAGCAACGGAACAGGCGTACGGTCGTCCAGGAGGAACTGCGGACGGGTGGGGCGCGTCGAGATGCCGTGGGACTCGCGCACCTTACGGTATCGGATTGTTGTCATGAGTTCTTCGCGACGCATGCGTGAGCTGTCGTTCCACAAGTACGGGGCGCGCTGGTCACGCCGCAGTTCCATCTCGAACCCGCTACGCGCGGCCACCGCGGTCACCTCGTCGTCGGTGAGCCGGTCGACCGGATCCTGACGCTGGAACACCAGGGAGCCGTGCTGAATCCACACGCCGTTGGGCGCGAGCACGCGATTGTACTGGCCCAACACGTCTGTGATCGGGGCGTCGACGATGTCGGTGAACCAGGGCGTGATCAGAACGTCGAAGCTGCCATCTTGAAACGGCGCCGAAAGCGCGTCGCCCAGCACCGGGCAGAATCCTGGCCGTGTAGCGGTGGGTGCCCGCAGTTGCCGCGTGACGGCCACGTGGTCGATATTCACAGGCGCGGGAGGAAACTCGACCAGCGATAGCTGGTCACCACGTGCCATTCGCGCTGCCAGCGTGCCGAGGAACGGATTCAGTTCCAACGCACAGGTCATTGGGTGATCGCCCGTCTGGTGCACGTCCCAGGCCAGCCGACCGGCGCCGGCACCGAGAATGAGTATGCGGTTAGGGCGGGTGCCCCGTAGTGCGGCCTGAACCGATTGCAGGTTGACGCCGTTCTCGTAGTCGCCCCAGCACCAGTCACGAAACACGTTGGCGAGATACCCCAACGCGGTCAGCGCATCTGGCGCGCGGGTGCGTAGCGCGATGTGAACGGCGAGCGCCGATGGTGCCTGTACGCGGGTGCCCCGCAGCGCAGGCAGCGCGTCCTCGAGGCAGCGCCGCTGGCACTCGAGACCCGCTATCAGGCGTGTGAGCCGTGCGTGGGTTGGATCAGCGACTTCGTCCATCGCTGCGCGCGCGCGGGCGAGTTCGTGTTCGATCTCGGCGAGTGCACAGTCGAAACGGTTCTGCCAATCGGCGAGCGCAAGGGCCGGAGCGGGATACAGAGCAGGAGCGGCGTCAACCGAGGGGTAGGCCTGATCGCACGCACCACAGTGCAGATCGGACATAGGCGTGCGACATTGCGGGCAAGCCAGCACGGCTGCCAGCTGGGTTACGGGCGCCACCATCGATCGGTTCATTCATGCATCTTAGGGCGGCGACCGATCGGTTGGGTTGATGCGCCGCACAGCGTTGCTGCGAACAAGATGGCTGGTTGTGCTACACCGGGTTGTTGATCGTTCCGTTGACGACTGGGGAGAACGCGGTCATGCGGTCCTGCAACGTGCCGTTGCCGAGCCCGTGTGCCGGGAACAGGGTTCCGAAATTGCCCTGCTCGCCATGCAGCGCGAGGTAGTTCAACACAATGGTTTCGGCCAGCAGATTCACGTTGTTGGCCGCCGGTGTCGCCGCCGTTTCGACGGAGCCATCGGGGCGCATGTGCCCAATCTGCTGATGCATGGCCTGTTCCACCGCGGTGGCGCCGAGCAATGACGGTCGGCCGCCTGGGTTGTACACCAGGAACCATACGGCTGCGGTCTGCTGATTGTCACTGGACCATTCGCCCTTGCCGCGTCCATCGACGGTGTCGTCGATTGCTCCGTTGGAAGACAGCGATCCGTCGGACATCACGTACAGCATCAGAGGAACACCTTGTTGGGCAGCGTACTCGAGGCACGCACCCATGCATTGCCCGGCACGAAAATCTTTCACCTCGCCTTCGGCGCGACGCCCGCCATGGTAGTCGTAGCCGCCCATTTCGATCGTACCGGCGCCGGCGAAACCATTGATCACCATCTTCATTACCGACGCGGTTTTCTGAAACTCGCGAGCGGAGGTGTCACCGGCGTTGAATTCGTTGGCCGAGAAGATGCCGGACGTACCGACGATCTGAGGATCGTTGCCCGGGTCGAGGGTAGCGGGGTCGCCGAATCGGTCGGCAAGGTCCGCGCTCTTCAGATAACCGCATCGCACCAGGTCCTTCAGCACGTCGTCCGTGGTGATGGTTTGAGCCGTGTCCATATCGCGGAGTTTCAGATCGCTTATGCGGTACACGGATTCCATCACCGCCACCGCGTCGTCCTTTGTTAACACGGCGGTCAGGTCGCCGACGTCGACCAGACCGGTCACGTCGGAGGGCCGATCCACCTTGGTGGGCCGCAACGTCGGATCCACCATATTCATTGGTGCAATCGAGTTGCCGCCAGACTCCGAATTCTCGGAACCGATAAGGCTCACCAGCGTTCCCTCCGCGCCGCACCGCGCAATGCCGTAGGTAGGGTTGTGGGGGTTGTTGCCGGTGTCGTTTTCCGAACGTGCAGGAATGACGGCTCCGTTGATGTTCGCTGCGGTTGCGGGCGAGAGCTTCGTCATCATGCCGCGTAGAAAGGCGCTGTCTGAATGGAACGCCAGTCCCAGCGACTGATCGACGAAATCGTTGGTTTGTGTCGCCGGGTTGACCACGGCAGGGGTCATGTCGGCAGGGAGACCCTGACGTTCGTACCCCGCGGTAGAGAGAAAATCCAGCTGGCCGCCCTGTTGACCCACCAGCACGTTCGATCCGGCCTGGCTCGATCCACCGGCCAGGTCGAATGCGATGAACGGGATTTTCGTGCTCTGGGTAACCGTGCCACACGCATCGAGAAACGGCACCAGATCGGGCGACAACGCTGCGTTGGCGCGCCCAATCGAAAGTGTCGAGCCGCCAAACACGGCAGCAGAACCGGCAATAAAACCCTGCGCCAGAAACTGACGTCGGGTTCTCGGGCGTGGGTGGTTCGGATGACGTTGAGGGTCGTCGTAGGCGCGGGTTCGTTTGCGACGCATGGTTTGTCCCTTCGAAAAACGGCTATTGGATCAACATTGCCGCGCTTGCAAGCACGGAGGCACAAGCGCCCTTCACGACTTTTACGGTGCGATCGCTCTCGCAGCTGCCGCCACATGCGATCAGACGGTCGATCAGATCGTTTACCTGACTCTCCACGTCCGCCGCGACGGGTTGCGTCTGTATGCCAGTACCGATCATCCGGTCGAGCAGCGGGTCTGTGACTAATGTTCGATCCGAGAAAGCGCTGGCGGCCGACGCGCTGAAATCGAAGCCGGGGAAGTAGCTCGACCGGCGTGCGGGGTCGTCAATGAGCACCGAGCAGTATTTGATGGCGAGCTGTGTGATGCCCATCTGCGCGGAGGAGGCGAACGCGGCCAACGAGGTGTCGACGGGCATGGCCTGGTATACCAAATCGTAGGTGGCGAGCACGTCCGGTTGATCGGTCGGAATGCCTGTCAACGCCGACATGGTCGCGTTCACTTCGGCAAAATTGCGCAGACCCATCACCGGATCGCGCGGCACCGGCGCAGGGGGTGGCGGCGCGGGTACCGCCGGCTCGGTCACGACATTCGTGGCGTCACCGATCTGTTCGAACGTGAGGAAGAATTCGTCCTGGGCGGGTCCTTTCTCCTGCGGGATCACGGTACCCAGACGCGACAGGGGCTGTTGCCCCTCGGCGGCGTAGGCGGCGTCCGAGATGTTCATGTCAAGGTTCTGGTACGCCTGTCCGACTCTGAGTTCGCGCCCGTTCATGCCAATTCGCATGCCGTTGACGGTAATCACGCCGGGCATGGTGTCGGGGTCCAGAATGACGAAAAACGGAGCGTCGAACAGATAGCCGTAGGAATCCATCTGACTCACCTCGGCAACCACGTAGGCATCGTCGATCCCGACGTGTTCGGATACGTTGAACAACAGAAAGTACTTCTCGCCTACGCCAACATCGAAATTCTGACGCACCTGATCCGGTGTGAGTGCGCGGTTGTGAATCGCGACCAACCGAATCGTGCCGGCCCAGCGGTTGGTGTTGTCGACTTCGCTGCCGAGCGCGAACGCAAAGGTGTCGTCCCAGGTGTTCAGAAGTCCCGGTGTTTCGCCGTCGATGTCATCGGTATGTTCTCCGTTCACGAAGATCTGACGACCGTTGGCTGGATCGTAGGTCAGCACGACGTGTTGCAGGCTCGCCTGCAGGTCCTCGTCCTGGTCGGACGTGACGAGATTGGGCGCGCCGGCGCCGTCACTTTCGGTCGACCGGTTGGCGGCTTCATACGTGTAGAGCGTCTGGCCAAGCATGAAATTGTGGGCGTCGGTTCCACCGCTGTAGGCAACAATTCGGGCTGGCCCATCCTGTGTGACGTTGGCCGGCACCACCCAGGCCTCCACGGAGTATTCGTTGGTGGCGTTGATCAGCTGGTGAAGTTTCGCACTGCTCGTGGTGGTGCCCTGAGCTTTGCCGTCCAGGAACTGAACGCCCCAGCCGCCGACCCAGTTGTAGCTCCCGCTCAGCGAAAGATTCAGCGCCGGTTCTACACCGCTGGTGTCGAACGCGGTGCTGCCCGTGCCGGTCTTGAATTCGTAGAGGGCAACGACGTTGTTCTCGTGGCGACCGCCGGAGGACGAAATGACGCCGTCCGTGAGATTCAACGCCTTGCTCGTGACGAGCGCCGGGTCGATTTCCTGCAGATCGATGCCGTCGGCAAACTCGGTTATGCGCGCAAGCATTTCGTTGCCGTTCTGGGTGCAGTCGTCCCAGCAGTTGTGGAACTCGCTGGAAAGCCGTAGAACGAACCTGGAGTCGGAAGGCGTATCCAGGTTCATCCTGGGTTGCGCGGCCAGATAGGCGGCGTCTACGTCCGAACTCGCGAAAAACGGCGATTGAGGTACGGCAGCGTCTTCGGAGTGACATTCCGAACAGTAGGTCGTTAGCAGCGGGTACACGGTCGTCTGAAACGCACCCGGAGAGGAAGGATAGTTCTTGCTTGCGCCCGGTTCCTTGATGGGTGGCGCGACGAGTTCCACTTCCTTACCGGAACCGCCGAGTGCTTCGTCTGCCCAGTTCTCGATGTACGACTGTATGATGTCGCCGCATGCGTTGTCGTCGGTCAGCCAGCAATTGTGACCCCCGCGGACCTTCGTCACGAGGAGGGAGGCGCCTGGGTCTTCCAGTTCGACCAGGGTGTTGGCAATGTCGTACGCGGTATTAATGTCGTCGGCGCGCACGAACCTGGGTGACTGCGACTCGTTGTGACAACTGCCGCAACGGTTGTTGGGTACGAGGTTGTCCCAGACGTTCAGTTTAAACCGTTGCACGTCGGCGGTAAGCGGTGGCGGCCCGTTGTAGTTCGACACCGTCAATGGCGTTGTGATCGGATTCTGCACCGTGTCGGAGCCGCTGCCAGCGCCGCAGCCGGCCATCAGGCCAGCCACCAGAAGCAGTGCATAGAAACGGACTAATGCCCGGTTGGTCGATTGTGTCGGCATCGTAGCGCGGTGCATCGATCAGTCTCCCATGCAGTGCGCGCCGGCGCCGGCGAACACGTGGCGAAGATTGAAGCCGCTTGATTTGAACGTGGTAACGAGCGACTGCACGGCAGTGAGGTCACTGGCATCCTGTGGCGGTCGGAGACACACGTTTTCGAACACTTTCTCCACCTGGCATTGGGCGAAACGTTCTGTACGGGCGAGTTCGATACCTAAGGCTTTGGCGCCGACACCGGAGCCAGCAAGGCCCGGAGCCCAGCCGATATGCGCGTTCTGGCCGGCGCGCCAGTAGTTGATCCAGCTGTCATCGGTAGTTATGAATCCCTGCGGGAAGTTGTTCGCGTTGTTGTAGTACTTGGCGTCCACCCGCGAGTTGGTAACCGGGTCGACATCGGCAGCCGTATTGAAATGAAGCCGACCGGATACGCCCTCCGGATCGGTATCGGCATCGTAGCGGTAATCGTAGTAGGCGAAGGCTCCGGATAACGCGTCCATACCCGCATGGCACCCGATGCAGTTGTTCAGAAATACGCGACTGTCGCCCCCAGGACTTCGGGCGACGTCCTGGCGGATCCGGTCGGGTACGCGGCTGGTATCCAGCACCTGTTCCATGTCGGTACACAGATGATTGAGCATCGTGAAACGGAACATTGCACGGTTGGTTCCGTCGATGAAAAACGCTCGTGCCGCAGCGCGTGTGGTCATTGCGCCCGCGGCGGCGCTGGCGGGAATGCCGAGTTGAGCGGACTGCGTAGTGGCCTGGAGTACCTGTTCGAGATCCTCACCAGACCGCTCCAGTTCACGGAAGTGATCGTTGTTCGTAGGCGAATACGCAGGTACCGGTGCGCCGGATGCAATGTAGAGTCGATCCGCGGAAAGCACTTCGCGGAAGTCGACGTTGTCGCGGACGAGTCCAACGACGAGCGCGACGTAGTCATTCAGTTCAACAAACACCGATCCTTCGCGATTAGTCCAGGGCTTCGCGAAATTCGGCAGTGTCGCGTTGTAAAACCCCGGCGAGTTTGTTGCGATCAGCGCGGCGTCTGTTGCCGTGGTGGTGTTAAGCGCATCGACCATGTCCTGTAACGTGCTGTCACTCGGAGGTACACCGGCGATCCGGTCGTGCAGTCGCTTTGCCTGTTCTGTTACCCCCGCATACGCGTTGGGTGTAAATGCGAGCAGGACCGACACCAGCACGGCGCCGAGGGCGACCCGGATTACAGGCATGTTGATGTGTCCCTATCGTTGCTCTGTATGCGCTGTTGCGAGTCTGTCGCCAACGCATACGCTCAGCCGCCCGGTCCCGGGGCGACGTTATCGAATCGTTAGAGTCTGTGAATTGTGCGTGCGCCGCTGTGACGCAGCGCACGTTGACGCGAACCGTACTTTCGCGATCTGTCAATCTGTGCGGGATGCCTCCGTGTGTTGCGCGTCACATTTGCGTGTTGGGACCTTGTGAAAGAATAGCGAGCATTTTGTAAACGACACGATGGGTATCGAGTGTCTTCAGCGCGCGCTTTCATCGCCGGTGTCCTTCTTTGTCTGCTCGTGGGTGGTTGCGGCGGGGAGGGTGATTCTGCACTTGGATCGAGCCAGTCGCCGGATCCCGTCGTTGTCGATTTTCCAATTGCGTACGTAAAGCGACCGGTATTCGATACCGAAGGTGAGCTGCCTCCGAGTGAACCTACCCGGGCTGAACGGTTCAACGCCGGCGCTGAGCTGTGGCTTAAGGATTGGGCGGCGCCGAGCGCGCCGGAGCGTCTGCTCACCGGGATGTTGTTTCCGCCGGACGACGCTGGCGAACCAGCGCGCTACGATGTGAAAAATGTGTCCGCGTCGTTCGACGGTGAACGTTTGCTGTTCGCGCTGCGGGCTCCGGAAATTCCCGGCGCGGCGCCCGAGGACCAGCCTACCTGGAACGTCTGGATCTACGATGTGTCGAGCGACCAGTTGACGCGCGTGATCGAGTCCGACCTGATTGCGGAAGACGGCAACGACGTGGCGCCCCGGTTCCTTCCCGACGGACGCATCGTTTTCGCGTCGACGCGTCAGCGTACGGCGAAGGCTATTCTGCTCGACGAGAACAAGCCGCAGTTTGCGGCGTTGAACGAGAATCGCGTACGACCGGCGTTTGCGCTGCATGTGATGAACGACGATGGGAGCGACATTCAGCAGATCACGTTCAACCAGAGTTCCGACCTGGATCCGGCGATCCTTTCCGACGGTCGCGTAGTATTCAGCAGATGGGACAACGCATCCGGCCGTGATCGATTGAGCCTTTATGCCGTGAATCCGGATGGCAGCAACCTTCAGCTGCTTTACGGGTACCACAGTCATGACACCGGGCCGATGGCGAGTCGCGTGGAGTTCATGAAAGCCCGGGAGTTGCCGGACGGTCGTATTCTTGCGCAGCTCACGCCGCCCGCGCCGTCGACTCGCGGCAGCGTGTATCCGGTAGCGATTGACGTGGCGGCGTATATTGATCACGACGTACCCACGGCGGCCAACGCGGGTCTGCTCGCGGATGCTCAAGAAACACTGTTTGCCGGTGACCTGCGGCTGGCGGACGACGTGATCCCGCTACAGGGGCGCTACACGTTTGTGGAGCCGTTGTTCGATGGTACGGAACGACTCCTGGTTGCCTGGAGCCAGTGTCGCTTGTCCGATCTGAACGCTGCAGTCGAAGAGCCGGTGATCCGGCCCTGTCAGGAACCGGAGCTGTCGGATCCAGGGTTCGTCGAAGCCGAGCCGCTTTACGGCGTATGGATTCACGATCTTGCGGACGAAACCCAGCAACCCATCGTGCCTGCGGATGCCGGCGAGCTCTATAGCGAAGTGACGGTACTCGAACCGCGCACCTTGCCACCGGTGATTCTCGAAGCCACGCCCGGAATCGACGTTGATGCAGACCTTGTCGCGCAGGCGGTGGGCGTGCTCGACATACGCAGTGTCTATGATTTCGGCGGCGTTGCGAGTGCCGACATCGCAACACTCGCCGACCCGGCGTTGAGCAGCGCTGCAGATCGACCTGCGCGTTTCGTGCGCATCGTGAAGGCGGTTTCGATCCCCGATCCCGACGTGCTCGATTTCGACAACGCGGCATTCGGGCCGGTGGGTGCAATGCGGGAGATCGCAGGGTACGCACCAGTGGAACCGGATGGATCGGTTTCGGTTCGCGTGCCTGCGAATGTGGCTCTGTGGCTCGATGTGCTCGATGCGGATGGCCGGCGTATTGCGCCGCGCCACAACAACTGGATGCACGTGCGGCCGGGCGAGGTGAAGTCCTGCAATGGCTGTCACGTTGAAGACGATGAGACGCCGCACGGACGAGCAGACGCGGAACCCGCGAGCGCCCACCCGGGAGCGGCGCTTGCTGGCGCGTTCGCCAACGCAGTGCCCGAGATTCTCGCGGACGTGGGCGAAACGATGGCGCAGGCGAGAAGCCGGCAACTGGGACCGCGGTTGCCGAGTTTCGATCTCACCTACGTTGACGATTGGACAGACCCCGCGGTGCGGAGTCCCGACGAAACCACCGTTGTATCGTATCGCGACCTGTCGACACCAGCCCCGGTTGCGGCGTCGTGCGTTTCGGAGTGGACCTCGATCTGTCGCGCGGTAGTTCACTATCCTGACCATATTCACCCGCTATGGAGCGTCGACCGGCAGGTGTTTGCCAACGACGGCGTGACGCTGCTGGAGGATCGAACCTGTACCACCTGCCACAATCGGGTCGACCAGGCCGGTCTGACTCGTATACCGGCAGGACAACTCGATCTGAGCGATGGCGTGTCGGCCGAGGAAGCGCTGCATGAACAGGCGTATCGGGAGCTCGTATTCGAGGACAATGAGCAGACGATCGTGGATGCGGCGCTGCAGGACGTGCTGGTACCGGTCGGCGTGGACGCAAACGGCGATCCGATCTTCGAAACCGTATCGATCGGGGCGCCTCTGGTGCCAACGAGCGCAACCGCAAGTACGCGGTTTTTCAGTCGCTTTGCGGCCGGAGGTACCCATGCGCGTTGGTTGACGGATGCAGAACTGCGTCTGGTTTCCGAATGGATTGACCTGGGCGGTCAGTACTACAATAACCCCTTCGACGTTCCCCAATGATCTTCACCCCGCCGCTCAAGGACTAACGGCATGCATTCACGGCCCGGGCCGGTCCGAGCCCCGCGCTTGTATATTTTCGACCAACGCCTTCGTCGCGCCGCCCCATCGCCGGTTGGTTGGCGGGTGGTGCGCGTATTGGCGGTTGCCGTGTGCCTGATCGCAATGGCTCCGGCCCGAGCCGAATCCACGGACACGGACATACCGGAACTAGAGCTTGAGCCCAAAGTCGCCGCCGCACCCGAGGTACCCTACGGGAGCGTCGCCGTCAAAGTTACCGAGGCGTACGTGGACATGCACACCGGCCCCGGCCGGGGCTACCCCGTGTTCTACACCGCCGGCTCGGGTGACACGCTGGTGCTGCTGAAGCGGCGTACTCATTGGATAAAGGTGCGCGAGTCGCGCGGATACGAAGGCTGGGTTCCCGTTGACCGCCTCAGTACGGTAACAACGCTGGACGGGGATGCGGTGGTGTTTCCGAGACCGGACCGTCAACGCTATCTGGACCGGCGCTGGGAGGTGGGGTTCAACGCTGGTGAGTTCGGCGGTGCGTCCGGTATCTCAGGGTACGTGGGATTTGCCGTTACGCAGAATATCGGTTTGCAGGTGGAAGCCACCCAGATTCTGGGGGATTTTTCCGATGGCACGATGGGTAACATCAACATACTCATGCGGCCGTTTCCGCAGTGGCGTGCATCACCGTATTTCACGCTTGGAACCGGCATCATCCGCACCAAACCGCACAGCACGATCGTGCAAGCTGAAGACCGGCGAGACGAAATTGCCCATGTGGGCGTCGGCGCCGACGTCTATCTAACAGACAGGTTTTTTCTGCGGCTCGAATACAAGCGGCACACGTTGCTGTCGAGCCGTGATCAGAACGAAGAGGTGAACCAATGGAAAGCCGGATTCAGCGTCTTTTTCTGACTGTAGCGTTGGTGGTTGCTGCGGCCCCCGGCATCGCGGAGGAGTCCGAATCCCTCGATCTGGAGCCGCTGATCGTGCGTGAACCGGAGCGACGCGAGGTTGAAATCAATCAGCTCGATTCCGAGAACTTCGAGGTGAGTCTGTATTTCGGGATGATGGATGTGGAGGACTTCGGTAAGGACTCGCTGCGTGGACTGCGCGTTGCGTACCATCTGACCGAGGACCTCTTCGTTGAAGCGTCGTACGGCGAGACCGACCTTGGACTGACGAGTTTCGAACGCCTGAGTGGCGGCGCCCGGCTGCTCACAGACAGCGAACGAGAGATGAAATTCTACGATCTGTCTGCAGGCATCAACCTGCTTCCAGGCGAGGCCTTCATCGGTCGCAACCGTGCCTTGAAAGGCGGGCTGTACGCGATTGCCGGACTCGGCAGCTCGGACTTCGGTGGTGACAATACCTTCACGTGGAACATCGGTCTGGGTTACCGGTTGATCGTTCAGGACTGGCTGGCGTTTCGAATCGATGTGCGCGACCACATCATCGACAGCGATCTGCTGGGGGAAGACGAAACCCTGCACAATCTGGAGGTGAGCGGTGGCGTGTCAATCTTCTTCTGAATCCGGTTACAGATGCCGGCTGCGCAGCATCCTGCGCTTGACGGTGGCGCTGCTTTTCCCGGCGGTGTTGGGCGCAGGGTGCGCCATTCGTGCTCCGGAACCCTGGGTGAGCCCGTTCGAGCGGAACAAACTCGCAGACCCGATCATGAGTTTCTCCCGCGCGCCGGTTGCGCAGGGGTACCTCCACCACGTCTACCAGGCACGAGAGGGCGCGCGTGGCGCCGAGGGTGGGTCGGGAGGCGGTTGTGGCTGTAACTGACCCCGTAGCGCGGCTGCAAACAGCGGCTAGCGCCGCTCGTTTGAACGCAACGGCTGGGCGCCGCGTTCGGCGTGTTCTCTTCCTGCTCCTGCTGGGATGTGGTGCGGCGCCGGCGGCGACGCTGCCGGAGGATCGCGCTGATCTGATGTATCACTCCTACGACGGCGGCGGATTGAACGTCGACGGTCCATCGATCCTGGTGCGCAAAGCGTACAAGGACAAAATCTCGGTGTGGGGCAACTACTACGTGGACTACATTTCCAGCGCGAGCATAGACGTTGTGTCCACGGCGAGCGAATACAAAGAGAAGCGTAAAGAGAAGTCGGTAGGGATCGACTATCTGACGGGCAAAACGACGATGGGGCTGTCGTTCACCGCCAGCGACGAGAGCGATTACAACGCCGATACCGCGCGCTTCGGAATCAGCCAGGATTTCTTCGGTGACCTGACGACGCTGGCCTTGAGCTACGCGCGCGGGCGAGACACCGTGCAGCGTAACGGCGACGACACCTTTGAGGAGCATACAGATCGACAGCACTATCGGGTCGATCTTACGCAGGTGATTACGCCGGAACTGATCATGTCGTTGAACTACGAGGGAATCACCGACGAAGGGTTTCTGAACAATCCCTATCGGCAGGTTCGATTTCGCGATCCGTTCGCCGCACGGGGCTTCTCATATGAGCCCGAAATCTATCCCGAAACCAAAACGAGCAGCGCGGTCGCGCTTCGAGCCGCATACCACCTGCCGTACCGGGCCGCCGTGCACGCGGAGGCACGCTACTATTCCGATTCGTGGGAAGTGGATGCTTACAACGTCGAGGTATCGTACGTGCACCCGCTGCCACGCGACCTGACGGTCGAGCTGAAGTATCGCTACTACGATCAGAGCGCGGCGGAGTTCTACAGCGACCTGTTCGACCGGTCAGCCCAGCAGAACTTTCTGGCGCGGGACAAAGAACTGAGCACGTTCAACACCATGACCGTTGGGGCAGGGCTGAGCTACGACTTCAAACCTCCGTGGGTCACTTTTCTGGAACGCGGTCAACTCAGCGTTTTCGCGGACTGGATTCGCTTCGACTACGACGACTTCCGGGATGTGCGCGTAACCGACGCCTCGCCGGGTGAGGAGCCGTTGTACCAATTCGACTCCCTCGTCCTCCGCATCTTCGTGTCATTCTGGTATTGAATGTTGGGGTCAGAGCAAAGGGACAGATCAACTTGCAGGTCTGAACGTCGATACGCCGCGCGTCGCCGCGTTCCGTAGTTCCCGAGCCTCTGTTTCGTTGATAGCTGCGGCATCCGCAACGCCGCTATAATCCCGAATTCCCAACACGCGCAGAAATCTATGGTCGTTCGAACCCGCATCGCCCCGTCGCCTACGGGTGACCCTCACGTCGGAACGGCGTACATGGCGTTGTTCAACTGGGCATTCGCCAAATCCCAGGGCGGTGAGTTTCTCGTGCGGATTGAAGATACCGATCGGGCGCGCAGTACCCCGGCGTCAGAGCAGGCGATTCTCGACGCGCTGCGCTGGCTCGATATTCCCTGGGACGAGGGGCCGGATGTGGGTGGAGCCCATGGTCCCTACCGTCAAAGTGAGCGGCTCGCGCTGTATCAGCAGAAGGTGTCGGAGCTGGTGTCGGCCGGTCATGCATTCACGTGCTTCTGCACGCCGGAGCGGCTGGAAACGATGCGGGCAGACCAACGGAGCCGGGGGGAGACGACCCGTTACGATGGTCGTTGTGCTGCGCTCACCGTCGACGAGGTGTCCACTCGAACGGCTGCTGGCGAAGCCCACGTTGTCCGGCTGCGGGTGCCGGACGACGGCGACTGTGTCTATCACGACCGGCTGCGCGGCGAGCTCTCGATTCCGTGGGCGCAGGTCGACATGCAGGTGCTTCTGAAAGCCGATGGCTACCCTACTTACCACCTCGCCGTTGTGGTCGACGACCATCTGATGGGCATCACGCACATTCTGCGCGGCGAGGAGTGGCTCGCCTCGGTACCCAAGCACCAGCGCTTGTACGAGTGTTTCGGATGGGAAATGCCTGAACTCATCCACCTGCCGCTGTTACGCAACCCGGACAAGAGCAAACTGTCCAAACGCAAAAACCCCACCAGCGTCGACTACTATCGCGCAATGGGTTACCTGCCGGACGCGTTGGTGAACTACCTGGCGCGCATGGGCTGGTCGATGCCGGACGAACGCGAGGTATTCACCAAGGAAGACATGCGCGACGCGTTCGACGTATCGCGCGTGTCGCTCGGCGGACCGATCTTCGATATTGAAAAGCTGAATTGGCTGAACGGCGAGTATTTGCGCGCTCTATCGGAGGACGCGTACATGGACCGGGTCGCGCAGTGGCTCGTGAACCCCGAGCGGTTGCGCGCGCTGGTGCCGCTTCTACAACCCCGTGCAGAGCGCCTGGCCGACCTGGCCCCGCACGTGGACTATCTGCTTGGCGAACGCGCAACGCTGAATGCGGATGATTTCGATTCCAAGGATTTATCCTTGGACGATCAACGCCGTATTCTCGCCGCCGCTTCCAGCGCACTTGATGCTTTGCGTACCTGGGATCGCGACGCCTTAGTGGCCGAATGCGAGGCGCTCGCGGCGCACCTCGGATTCAAACTGCGGGTGTTCCTCACACCGCTGTTTCGCGCGGTGGCAGGCAAGCCAGTGTCGTTGCCGCTGTTCGATTCGATGGTGTTCCTCGGGCCGGACATTACGCGCATGCGCATTCGCTCGGCGCTGCGCGATACGGTGGGTCTTTCGAAAAAGCAGGCCAAGGCCATGGAGAAGGTTATGGCGGAGTATCGCTCGCCGAACGTTTAGTCCGTCGCGCTCAGCACTGTCTTCCGGCGACTATCCGGATGCCGCCTCAGGCGGGCGTCAGCCGTCGACGGCGCGCAACGTGTCGCCGGTTCCTTGACCGTCGTTCATGTCGATCGCTTCCAGCAGGCCAATCAGGATGAGATCGGGTACAACGGTGTCGAAGAGATTTTCTTTTTCGAACAGACCGGCAAATCCACCGGTGCCGATCACCAGCGCCGGATCGTCGGGGAACACCTCATCCTGGATTCGCCGGGTGAGCTCGCGGATAGCGCCAACGCTCGACCAGTACAGCCCATTCTGGATCGACTCGACAGTTGTTCGTCCGATGGCGGAATCGACCGGTTTAATCTCCACCGACGGGAGCTGCGCAGTACGCGTCTCCAGCGCTTCCATCGCCAGGCGTACCCCGGGGATGATATTGCCACCCAGAAACTCACGCTCTCGGGTAACCGCGCACACGGTTGTTGCCGTGCCGAAATCCGCCACAATGAGATTGCGGTCTGGGAAAAGCTTTACCGCTCCTACTGCGTCTGCAATCCGATCGGCGCCCACTTCCTTTGGATCCTTGTAGCGAATCTTCAAACCCGTGCGAACGCCGGGGCGCAGAATCAACGGGTCGATCCGGAAGTACTTGGTGCAACACGCGCGCAGCGAGTAGATCAGGTCGGGCACGACGCTGCATGCCGCAATGCGTTCAATCGATTCCGGTTCCACGCCATTTTCGCGTAAGGCGCTGCGCAGGAACACGCCGAGCTCGTCGGATGAACTTCGCACGCTCGACGTGCGGCGGAACTGGCACACCAGGCGCCGGTCGTCGAACACACCGCAGAACATCTGCGTGTTGCCGATATCCAGACAGAGAATCACCGCGCCTCCGCGTCCGCTAGCCGTGCGCGTATTGTGCCGTGGTCGATGCCCGGCCGCGAGTATCGGGTTCGTCGCGCCGGGTGACCGCGGGCAGCGGCACGTTGTCGATCAATCGCACTTCGTGCGCACCTTGGCCGAGCGTGGCCGCCGCGTAGCGACGGCCGTTGCGACTGACCACATAATCGACCCGAAAGCCAAGCGCCGTAAGGGCCTTGATTACCTGAGCGTCGGGTAGCCGCGTGCGGATCAACCGATGCAGCTGCGGCGCGAGCGCGCGGTCATCCGGAGCCAGGCGCAGATTGCGCGAACTGAGCGCAAGGCCGTCCTCTTCACGCACCGTTTCGCAGCCGACGATCTCGACAGGCATAAAGAAGGCCTCACACATGTCCTTCACAAGCTGATACTGCTGGTGATCCTTAAGGCCGAAATAGGCGGCGTCTGGCCGCACCACATTCAAGAGTTTCATCACTACCGTGAGCACACCGCGAAAGTGGCCCGGTCGATGCGACCCGCACAACTGCGTGCTGAACTCCGTTTCGTCGACGTGGAAGCGGAAGTCGTCCGGGTAGATCTCCTGGTACGCCGGCAACCAAACGACGGTGGCACCCAGACGTTCGGCCAGGGCCAGGTCGGCGTCGAGCGTATCGGGGTAGTTTTCGAGATCCGATGAGTTGTTGAACTGCGTCGGGTTCACATAGATCGTAACCACCGTGTGTTCGCAATCGTGGACCGATTGTTCGATCAGCGACGCGTGTCCCGCGTGCAGCGCGCCCATCGTCGGCACCAAGCCGACGCGCCCGTCCAACGACGCGCGCGCCGATCGCAGTTCTTCCAACGTGCGCACGATCTTCATGAATAGGACTCCTGCGGGGCAGGGAAGGTGCCTGCGGCCGTTTCGTCGTGAAAGGCGTTTACCGCGCTCGTGATCATCGAACGCGCGTCCGCGAAATGACGTAGGAATTTCGGCTTGAACGACGGGTCTGCGCCAAGCATATCCTGGAGCACCAAGACCTGACCGTCGGTATGCGCGCCCGCACCGATACCGATAGTTGGTATCTCGATGGCATTGGTGATAGCCCGGCCGAGCTCGCTCGGGACGCACTCCAGCACGATAGCGCATACGCCGGCTTCTGCGAGCCTGGTGGCTGATCCCAGAATCTCACCCGCGGCCCCCTCGTTGCGCCCCTGCACCTTGTGACCGCCGAAGGCTTCCACCGATTGGGGCGTCAGTCCGAGGTGGCCGATGACCGGCACGCCGGATTCGACGATATGGGCGATGATGTCGAGCTGGCCCTGCTCGCCCTCAATCTTCACCGCGTTGGCGCCTGCCTGCATCAGCGTGCCGACCGAATCCATTGCATAGCCAAGCCCTTTGCGGACCGACAGAAATGGCATGTCGCCAACGACGAACTTATCCGGCGCACCTTTGCTGACCGCGCGCGTGTGCAACGCCATCAGTTCTACGTCGGCGTAAACGGTGGAGTCGTGCCCATGCATGACCATGGCCAGACTGTCGCCCACCAGGAGCGTGTCTACCTCCGTGGTGTTCAGAAGTTTGGCGGTCCAATAGTCGTAGCAGGTGACCATGGAGATTTTTTCTCCAGCGGCCTTGCGCTTCGGAAAGTCGAGAATGTTCATGTTGCCTCCTCAAGCATTGCCTGGGAGAGAACGTGCCGGTGCCGCAAAGCGGCGGGTGGGCACGCGATCGACAAGCGATCGCCGTACGGGTGTAGCTGCTGCGTTTTACACTCCGGTACCTGTCCTCTCTGGATCAAGTCCTTTCTGGTAAAAACCCATTCCTGTGCGGGGTCTCGAACCGGTCAGTCGGTTTCGAGCCCCGCGTAACCCTACCCAGAATGCTGCGCGGCGTCCAGCCGCAGTCGGATAGCGTTGTGTAAAGGATACGTGAGGCGCCTGAACCGCCGCTGAATGCGGGGACGAACGCTTGGGGTCAGATCAAAGGGACAGAGTAACAACTCTGTCCCTTTGATCTGACCCCATCGGTTGACCGTGCGTTGACAGGTCGGCGCGGGCTCCCCTAGTATCCCCGCCCGCAGGGGCCATAGCTCAGCTGGGAGAGCGCTACAATGGCATTGTAGAGGTCGGGAGTTCGATCCTCCCTGGCTCCACCAAACTTCCAGATATTTCAATCACTTGCGATTTTCCGATTGGCCGAAAATGACGTGGTGCACAAAGTGCACAAAAACAAATCGCATTTTTGTGCACCTAGAACGCCCTCCCAGCAGTCGATTCGTCCAAGCGTAGCGCCATCGTCGTGTGCGGCAATTCGTGCCCGGATTGGTACAGCATCGTCATGCCGATTTCCGTGTGCGCCATCAGTTCCTGAATGTCCTTGATCTCGTACCCCGCGCGCTGATACAGCGCAGATCCCAGCGAACGAACCTCGTGGAACGTGGGCGGGTTCGGTTCGTTGGACCACAGTCCCGTCGCGTCTCGAGCGGCGGCGAACATATCGGACAGCCGTCGTCCCAGTACCTGACACGCATGGGTCTTGCTCGCGCCCAGGCGGCGTTGCTGTGGCGCGTGAGACACGAGGTAGGGGCAGGGCACGCCGTCGTGTGCGTTGCGCTTGCCCAGCGCTCGACCGCGCTCCACGAGTTCCGACAGCATAGGATGGTCGTCCAGTCGCCATTGCAGGCGCGCGGCGTTGACTGATCCGCGCTTTTCCTCAGATTTGCTGATCGTGCGCCGCAGGTAGCACCCGTCTTGTACGTTTTGCTCGTTCAGCGCGACGACATCTCCACGCCGCATCGTCGTGTACAGCGATATGCCCATGCCGATCTGCAGCCCTTCCATGCTCAGTTTCCCAGCCTGTTCGTAGATCGGCCAAAAGCCGTCGATATCCAGGCGTTTGCGCTCACTGGCGGGCGTCTCGCGCAAGTACAGCCGCGGCCGATCATCCGACAGTGTGAACGGGTTGTATTCCATGCGCACGACGCCGCGCGACATAAGGAAATTGAAGAATCGACGGAACTCAGCCTGCCGCAATATCTGCTGGGAGTGCGTGAGCGAGTCCCACCACGATTCGATCGCGGCGCGCGTGATCTCTCCGGGAACGGGGCACATGCGCGCGAATGCGTTCAGCGCGTACAGGCGATTTCGCCAGCTAGCTTTGTCCGCGAGGCTGGGCGCTTGGCGCAGGCGGTATGCTTCGTATTTGCGCACCCAGTAGGGCAGCTTTTCGACCTCGAATCGTCGCAACGGCTGTTGCTGAGCGGCGTTGCGCAGCGCGTTGGCCTCTCCGGCCAAATGGTTCGCGCCCTCCACCGTGCCCGCCGCGAAGATCTTCTGCGATCCGTCCGGGCGCACGTAACGCCAATACCCATCCCGCCCGCGCGGGTCCGGGTAGAGGTTATCCGCCAGCTGCACGCCGCCGACGAACCGTGGCTGTTTCGTCCTAGGCAAGTAAATCCACCCCCGACAGGGGTTCTACCGCAACCGGGCGCCCGAGCGCAAATGCCTCGGCGTCCACGAACGGCTTGCCTTTGATCACCCGGCCGGGGATCTCTCGGGACTGAATCCAGTCGATGATCTCGGCCTCGGTGGGCATGTAGATCCGAGGATCGAAGTTGTCGGAAGCCCACTTCTCGGCTGGGACGAACAGGCTCACACTCCCTCCGCAATGTCCGTGATTATGTGCACTGGCTCGCCATCTGAATGCGTTGGCCGATCCAGTGGAGCACCGGCACGGCAATCGAATTGCCCAGCGCTCGATATCGGGCCGAATCGGATGCGGGCTTGCCGTTGTGCTCGATCAGCGTGTAGTCGTCGGGGAGCATCATGAGCCGCTCACACTCGCGCGGCGTGAGTCGGCGCACCATCTGCTGCTGCGGGTCTATGATCGATCGGGAATGCGCTCTGCCGCCGCTGCCAGGGTTCGTCAGCGCATACGCGAGCTCGTCTTGCGACTCTAGTGTGCGACCGTCTGCCCGTGATCGCTCGGTGAAGGCAACGGATGGCGGGTGGCTTGTGATCTGAGTGGTATCGAAAGCGATCACATTGTGCAGCCGAAAATTGTTCCGCCCTTCGTGGCTGTACGTCCGCCCTTCGTTCGCGGTGATAGGGTCGGCGACAAGGTTATAGTGTTCGTCTCCCGCTGGCCCTCCGGTCCCTTTCGCCCACTTTGCGGTTACCGCGCCTGCCACAACGCCGCCACTCATTTCAAAATCGCTCCCGAGTCCGCCACCTGCTGTAGAGCGCGCGCTAAGTGTGCCGGCAACGTCTTGCCGCGTTTGGCGGCTCGGCGCAGAATCCCCGCGCAGGCTTTCGGGCTCAAGTAGTACCGCTGCGGCACCGAAGTCTCCAAGACTTCCGACAAGGAACACACGCTTGCGTCGCTGGGCCAGTCCAAAGTATCGAGCGTCAAGCACTCTCCACGCCACGCAATACCCGAGTTTCTCCAGCGTCCAGATGAGGGCACCGAGGGCTCGCCCGCCGTCGATTGACAGTGCTCCACAGACGTTTTCCCAGATAACCCACCGGGGGCGAATGCGCTCAACCAGGCGGCAATAGACGAGTGCGAGATTGCCGCGCGGGTCAGCCAGTCCGCCACGGAGTCCGGCGACCGAAAAACTTTGGCACGGGGTTCCTCCGCAAAGGACATCGATATCTGCGAGTCGTTGTTCATGCAGTTTTGTCATGTCTCCGTGGTTCGGCACTGACGGCCAGTAGTGGCTCAGCAGTGAGCAGCAAAAAGGATCGATCTCGCTAAACCATTGCGGCTCCCATCCGAGCGGTGCCCATGCAACGCTTGGTGCTTCGATCCCGCTGCACACGGTGGCGTATCTCACGCTCTCCTCGCCATCAGATCAGTCCGCCCTTTGTTCGATAGTCTGGTCGTTCAGGTCAGCGTTCATCACGTTCTAAAAGCGCCGCGCACTCGGGTATCAACTTAGCCAGCGCCTCCGCAAAATCGACTGCGGCCAACGTCTCAACTTGTCCCGGGTTACCTCCCCAATATTCGCGCGCTTCGGAAAACGAGAACGTGTGGCCCCCGCCAACGAACCGCAGCGCGCCATCGACAATAGTGAGCGCATGCCGATAGCCAGACTGCATGCCGAGATCACGGGCAAACGTTGTGCCATGGATCAGCCTCACGTAGTCGCCCAGCGACACGCCGTTGCCCAGCGACACGCCGTTGCCCAGCGTTACGTCGTTGCCCAGCGTTACGTCGTTGCCCAGCCTCACGCCGTCGCCCAGCCTCACGTAGTCGCCCAGCCTCACGTAGTCGCCCAGCCTCACGTAGTCGCCCAGCGACACGCCGTTGCCCAGCGACACGTAGTCGCCCAGCCTCACGCCGTTGCCCAGCCTCACGTAGTCGCCCAGCCTCACGCCGTTGCCCAGCCTCACGTAGTCGCCCAGCGTTACGCGAAACCCGCGGGAGCACCCTGACACTCCGGGCGATACGTGCCAGCCATTCTGAATAGGCCATGATCTGATTTCATCGGGGGTCATGCTCTGTCCAGGTGGGTTTCGTCGCTCATACCTTGTCTCGCTCATGGTGTTCTCATCCATTACGCTATCCACTGGACGCTTGAAGTGACTGGTAATACCACGTATGCAGAAATCCAAGTCTCATTGAGATGCCACGTTGCCACATATCCCATGCCCACAGAGCGCGGCCTGACCGACCGTTGCCGTCTGTGAATGGGTGTAGGGTTTCGTACAAGACGTGGTTTTCGTAAGGGGTACGCTCGCCTATTGATTCCAGCAATGCTCCGAGTTCGCGCACAATGTTTGTGCCCCCCGGCGGGGGAAAGTGCTTGCCAACACGAACGTCTAGCCCTTCCCTGTCCCGCAGAACCGCTCCGGGTTGATTGATGCTGACGAACGTTTGCAAATCCACGATGCGGATCGTTGGCAGTTGAATGAAATCATCCAGTGCCGATATTTCGGCTTCGGTCGGATCGCGGTGTATGCCCTCGATTCGGTTTGATTCACGGACGAATTCAGGGATGTTCATACGACCTGCCCAGCGAATAAGCCCAATTCAAGTCATCGCAGACCTCTTGCGCCATATCATGCGTGGGGTAGTGCGTTGACCATTGAATGGTTTCGCCTTCGTCGTCCCATTCAATTGTGTGCCACATATGAGGCTGTTCGCAGGTTGTACATGAAGACATCCCGGCCTCGACGACTCTGAAAAACGGTTTACTCATGCGCCCTCCACGGCAGCGGAAACGGACCAGCAGGATTGTCGGCAGCGTACTCCAATCGATCAGCCGCGCCCTCGCGTGTGTTGTCGTGATCCTTCCACTCCTGGTCAAAGCAAAAAACCCATGCGCGGTGTTGTTTCGGCACAAAGTACTTTCTTGACAGTCGGAGCCAGCTCAGCGGCCCGCCGGTTATGTAAGCAAAAATCTCGATATCGTCATCGATGTCCAGCGCGAACGGCGCCCATCCAAGCGCGCAACCGATCGAGCCGCAACTCGATCTGCTGACGTATGGGGAGATTAATCCTGACGCAAGGCGACGAAACTCCGTCATATCGAACTGCGAGTCTGTAACGTGCTCACGCAGGTAAGCAGCCAGCGTGCGCATGTTTGCGCGTGCGTATTCAGGTATCACGTAGCTATTCATGTCGTTCGCTTCTCCCGCTTCACGCGACATCAAGAGACTCGTCGTATTCGTAGTTCTCGTTCAATGAATGGTCGGCCGGGTCCTTGCCGGGATAGATCAATTCGAATGCGAACTTTTTCCAGTTCCGATTACTCGGCTGGTCAGCCGCCGTGGTCAACGCTAGAATTTCGCCGCCTCGCGCCTCCATAACCCCGCAGTTGTTACCCAGGTCCTCGTCAGCCCACTCAAAAAGAACCGTGCTGCGCGGGTGTTGCTTGATGAGACATTCAATGACCGGGGCGGGAATAGACCACGCAGTTTGAAATCGCAGCGATTCGTCACTCACCGAGTGTTCGTAGGCGTTCCACTTCGTGCCCCAATGCTCGATAGACCACGTGTACCAGGAGATGTGGCCGCATTCGAGATAGTTGCGAGCTCCGCGGATCACAGAGTCTAGGTCATCGGGGTTTATCGGCTTGTTCGCATCCCTGATTCGGTTCAAGGCATGCATCCGCGCGCCCAGGCTTTTCCAGTCTTTTTTCTCTAGGGCAGAATCCCATTCCAGGCTCTCGGTCAGCCCCTCCATTTCTAAGCCGAGCAGATTTTCAACCCTTGTTTCTATGCCGCCATGCGGGTTGTAGTCTTCGAGACATTTAGGCATTGGGATCAGCACGCCGAAGTCGATCTCGCCCTTGTCGTTCAGCAGCGAGGCTAGGACATCGGAGTCCGCCGTGATTACGTTTGTTACATGATTAGGCACTTTGCTTCTCCCGCTCTATCCGCTCGTAAATTTCCTCCCGGTGTACCGGGACGTGCTTGGGGGCCTCTACCCCGAGCCGAACCTGATTTCCCTTTACGCCCAGCACAGTGACCGTGATGTCGTTACCGATGTGAATCGTTTCTCCGATTTTTCGCGTTAAGACAAGAATGGCTGCTGTCCTTCTGATTTCATTTCATTCCATGGCTTGATGTCCACGTCACTTGCCATGCCGCCGTGCATGATGTGGCTGACGATGATTGCGCGCAGTTCGTCGGTATCCACGTTCAATTCTGGATTTTCTGATGCCAGTTCGTCAGCCCGTGCTTGAGCTTCGCTGTGGACGTAGTCAGGCACTATCATCAACATGTCATCCCTTCCTTTTTGGCGAACCACGATTCAACTTCCAGAATTCCACTTCGCTCTCCGGGCGTTGGTGAATACTCGCAGAGCGATTTGGGAACCCAATGCTCCGCACCGTTGTGATCTAAGCGGACGCAGATCGCCCCTTTAGATTCGCGTAGGTGCTCACACCGGAAGTAGTCGTGGTCGTTTTGGTCGTTCACTTCTAGGGCTTCGCCACAGCCCGGGTAAGCGCCATAAGCCCCTGTTGCAACTCAGTCGCGCCGATGCTCACCCATCGTTGATCGTGATCCGGGTTCTGCCGCATTTGGCCGATCAGTTCACCGAGACGCTTACCGTGCTCTTTGACCGCGTTCATGTTCGCGATCTCGGTCTCGTTAAGCTCTCGATACCCGCTGATTTTTCGATGTTGGTTTTCCATCAATCTCTCCGTTGTAGTTGGTTCAGCCGCGCCGCATACGCCCTAGCGCGGGTTTCCGATTTAAATGCCGCTACTAACTGCCGTCTCTCATATATCCCCCAGGAGAGCGTTACAGGACGCCCACGGCCCTTTTTGTAGGCCTCGGGGATGTGGGAGTGGGTGAACATTCAATCCGCAACCCTTCGCGCCTGCTCTCCGAACGGGTCCCATTCTCGCGAGATGCGAAACTCGTAGTTGCCCGGCGGCAATTCGATTGCGTCGTGCGGGACCGCAGCGTCCTGGCGCACTCGCTCGGCATTCGCGATCGCGGCGTAGAAAATTTGAAGCCCGTCGGGCACATCCTGTACCCGCTCTACAACATCGCCGCCAGTCAACACGTGGTGGTGGCCCTGCTCCGAATGCGAAAGGATGACCCCCGCCTCGATTCGTTCTGCGGGCTTGGAATTGCATTCAGGGATGCGGTCGATCTTGATTATGACGACCTCGCCCTGTTGTCCGATGACTTGTTTCATTGGTTAAGTCCTTATTGGTGGATGTTGGTATTCAGATTGCGGATCACCGATCCGCCATGCTTGCGCTGCTACCGTGGTATCAATCGGCAATCCGTCGATGTCCGAGACTCTCGGCACGGCCTCGACGATGATCCCGTTTCGGGGGCAGCGCGCTTTCAGGAATCGTCCCGGTTCTGGCAGCCCGGGCAGTGTCAATTCGATCAGCGATCCAAGATCCTCGTTGCCACTGTCGTGGATCACCTTGGCTTCGAGCACTTCGAGCATCTTCGGCCATCCGACGATGGCGGCGCCGGCTGCGCGTTGCTCTACATTTTCCACCGCCAGCACGTCGGCCGGATGGAGGTTCTCGCGGTCCTCGATCCAATGCGCGGGCACGCGGACGCCGTGCCAGTGATAGAGAGCCCAGCCATCGCGCCATCTGTGGGATGGGCCGTTGTCACAGTGCGGCCGGTTGTTTTCATCGATCAATATCCGCTCCGGGAAATCAGAGACGATGCAGAATTCCTCGTGCAGCACGCGGAACCCGCCGTGGATTCCGGCCTGCTCCCACCAGTGATATTTTTCGTATTCGGGCAGGCGCAGCCCGATGATGTCTCGCATCGCTGAATGGAACGCGAGCCATCCAGCCCACATATTCCCGCCCTGATACGCCTCCCACCAGCGAGTCGCGTGGTGCAAGCCCTCCGGCCCAGCGAGATGGAAACATGCACGAGCAGCCCCGCTGGCGGCGCTTTCGGTGGCGCTGTGGGCGGCGCTTTCGGTGGCGCTGATGGTGGCGCTTTCGGTGGCGCTGATGGTGGCGCTGACTGTGGCGCTGTAGGTGGCGCTGGCGGTGTCGCTGATGGTGGCGCTTTCGGTGGCGCTCTTACGGGCAGCCCATATCGCGCTTGCTGCCCCATACGCAAACGCCATCACGAGTGGAGAGGGGGCTATCACCACGCGCGGTTTTTTGAGCCCGGCCGCAGCGTAGAGCCCCTCGATTGCCGGAATGATCTTGTCGGGCTCGATCGGGTCGGTGCGGAATGCACGGTTGATCCATACCTCGGACAATGCCCGCATCTGCGCTCGCTCAGATTCCGTTATGCCGCCCTCGGCGCGGGTTGGGGTCCGGATGATTTTGCTACCCATATCTATGCTTCCCACATCGCTCACACATTGACCAGTCTGCCTCTGCACCCTGTCTCCATTCCGGCGCCACCTCCCATCTATCCGAACCTTTTCGGCAGCGAAATGTCTGGTCAGGAACAATCTCGTGTCTTGATTTGGTAATTGCATTCTGAACAATTGCGGGATGCTTACCGTCCTTGTCGCAAAACACCCAGTCGAAATGCACGTTTTCGTCGATGTACAGCCGCGCATACTCGTACTCTGGCTCATCCATACTGAACCTCCCCACAGCGCTTACAGATTCGATAGTCGGCCGCTGAACCCGATTGCCATTCGGGCCAACGGTGGCCAATGAGCCAGTACAGGAGTTTCATGCGGCTTCCAATGCCTCTTCCAATCCGCTGTCGAGGATGTCTCGGGAACAAACAATCCGAGCGTATACTTCATTTGCCAACACCCGAGCTTCTGGAGTCTCTAGTTCGGGAATTTCAATCGCGTTTAGCTGTGCGAGCAGCGCTCGCAGTTTTTCGTAGTCGGGGCGCATCGCCTTGGCCCTTGCCTCAGCTTCTTTAAGCTCACGCTCAGCGCGCTCTCTTACTTCCGCGTCGGCCTCTGCCTGTCGTTCGGCTTGTTCTCTCGCAAGTCGCTCAGATTCAAGCGCTGCCTTCTCGGCTTCGAGTTTCTGCCGCTCTTCGGCGACCTTTCGCGCTTCAGCTTCGCGTTCTGCCCGTAGCGCCGCTTCTTGGGCCTCGCGTTCGGCCTCAAGCTTCTGCCGTTCAGCATCAAGCCGTTCTTGCTCTGCTTTTTGGCGCGCCTCGACGCGCTCATCGTGAATTGCGCCTTCCCATAGTTCGCGCAGTTCGGCGAGGATATGGTCTTTGATCTCTGCGGCCTTGTCGGCAAACTCGGCGAAGTCCTTGCCAATCTCAATGGCGTTCAGTTCCTCGATGGCTTCGTTGAGGTCGAGACTGTTGGCGCGGTATAGCTTGATCGGAAGATTTCGGAATCCATCGATTCGCGCTTCGATTGCATCTACCCGCGCTTTCTCAATCCGCTCACGCTCCTCTTTCTTGCGGCGTTTTTCGTCGTCCACGTCCCGCTTGATCTGTGTGAGACGCTTTTCCTCGGGCTCAATGATCGCGATTAGATCTTTCCCAGTAGCGTCCACCAGGCGCTTGAACTCCAGCGCATCCCTGCCGAGATTCTTGCGACGATCCTCAATGTTCACTCGTCGGGACCGGAGATTGGCTATGGCTTCCCGCACTGCGTCATACTCGGCGCGATTTGTTGCTGTGGTCAGGCTTTCCGTTGACTTCGCGAGTTTTTGCAACTCGGCTTCGGATATCCCATAGTCCACCGACCCGAACGGAGACACCGGCGCGATATCTTCTTCGGGGTTATTGCTCAGCAGTTGTTTCATCGTTGTCTCCTCCGTTCCTGGCCTTCAGTAGCGCTCTGATGTATGACCTGTCTGTCGAGTCGAGCTTGCGCGACACCGCGAGTTTCGTGTCGTTATCCATCTCATCGTGCATTTCGAGGATGGCTAGATCGTTCTGTTCGAAGATCTCATCCTTCAGCCGACTGACGTACTCTTGGACAAGCGCCCCATCGATCTCGATGGGTGATTCCTCAAGTACGGCCTGCATCACGCTGTGGCGCCTGGGCGCTTCTCGGGCCACCTCGCCTTCGATGATTCGCTCGGCTTCATCCGGGTCGAAAATTCCGACGAATCCGAATGCGATGCGGGCACACTGAATCATTGCTTTGTGGCGCAGGAACCTCTTGGTATGGGTCTGCCACGGACCTGGCTGCTTGAATGGTGGCCGGTAGCATTCATCGAGGTACTCGCGGACTGTTACCGGGTGCGAGCGATCCTTCCGATAGATCGTGCATTCGATCCACTCTGGGCACGTCACGCGTTCCTTGGCTTCTGCGATCTCATCGGATTGCGCGAAATCCATCCCATCGAACGCAGGATGGCTGTTGATGATCCTCGACCATCCATCAACGCCGACCACAGGGACAATGCCGCCGAATTTGTCGGGGAATGCGTAGATCTCTTTTGTCCACGGGTTCAACTCGTACTGATCCGCGACAACCAAGAGCGCCGCCATCTGCTCATTGCTGATGGGGTCTTTGGTTCGGGTTCGGAATGCCGTCGCCTTCAGCGTCGACATCATGGCATTTGCTTCCAGCCCGAATCGTTCAGCCATGCGCTCAATCAGTTTGGGCTTTTGGAACTTCGCCACTTCACTCACAATTCTTTCCTCGTGTATGTATCGATGCTCAACACATCCCCGGCGCCCATCAACTTTCGGGCCATGTCTTTTGTGTCGTAGGCAATGACCGGGCGTTTGTACTCGCGGAGGTCCAGTAGCAGGCCGCGGACGGTGTAGTGCTTGAGCGTTCTGTTGCAGGTCATGACACCAAATACCCCCCGGTCCGCTTGAACTCATCGAGCAACCCGGCTTCTACCAGTGCTTCTCGGCACCGCTTCCACGAATCCCGGCACGCTTGACGAGCGTCGGTTTCCTGCCTCCACGAATCTCCCTCCGCGGCTTCGAAAAAACTCATTTGTCGGGCAACCGCGTCGCTGACCACGATTAGCCAGGGGTCTGATGGGAGCAGTATTGAGGTCAGTTGGTCGGCGTAGGTTTTTGCGTTCATTCGGGATGACTCGGTTCTACAGATTCATGGACGACCCCACATGACGGCAGCGGGCGCTGAGCCACCATGACCGCCATGTAGGTAATCGCGAACATCATCACGAGCGTTGTCGCCATCAATAAGCGCAACAGCATCTTTTCGATCACCTCGCCTGAGAACATCACCAGCCCTCCCGCCGCGCCGCGCATAGCGCTTCTTTGCCCGCTGCCGTCGCTTTGTAGGAGTGTTGATACTTGACCCCTATCTGCTCAACCAAGGCCCTGCGTTCTAGTGCAGCAAGCGCGTTGCCGTGAAGATGCGGGCGGCCATGCACGATCGTCGATAGCCGCTTCAACATCGAATCGGTGAGTTTGTGATCGGTATACGTGCGTGCCATCACGACGCCTCCGGTAGATCTGGACCGCAGAACCGCTCACGAATGTCGCCCAACGTCAGTTCCGCAGGTTCGGGAAACCGCAGCAGACGCCCACCGCGCTGGGTCGCAAACCGCTCACGCTCACGGCGCACCGCAGCCTGCTGAATCTCGTCGTCGCGGATACCACGCAGCATCTTCAGCGCGATGTCTTCGCGGCTGCCTTCAATCCCGTCGTAGTTGCGCAAACGCTTCGCCTTGAACCGCTCGGTCAGCGCAATGAGGTCGTCCAGATCACCGATCAGTTCGGTGCCCAGATGGTCGAAATCGGAGTGGTGGCACATGGGGGGCTCCATCAATTCGAGACCATTGTATAAACACAATGAAATTGCAGTCAACTCGTAATGTTTATTATTTTCTGTCGCTATGACTGGTACGTTCAGCCACATGACTTTTGCGCGGGGTTCTCGAAATGGGGAAATGGATCGTCTTGGTTGTGATGGCTGTAATCGTGTACTCGTGTTACACCGCGATGGATCTTGCGGACCAGCGGGAAGCGACGACTAGTACAAATACCGAGTCGCGCGCGCCCGCGAGCCGCACAAACGCCCCGCCTAAACCAATGCCGCGCCCAACCGGTAGTTGGCAGGTTGTCGAGTCCATCAATCCCGTTGATGACTCGAAGTCGGTCCAACTCGTGCTCGAAGGTGATGCCGCATCGAAGTGGGGGAATTCGATTCGGCTAAACATCCGCTGCCTGAGCAACAAAACCGAGTTGTTCGTGAACTGGCATGAGTTCGTGAACAATGAGGCTACGCCCGTCCTTCACCGCATCGACTCGAATCCTGCCGAGACATCGGCGTGGGGTATCTCGACGGATTACCAAACGACGTTTTACTCACGCTCAATCGGGTTCATTAAGAAACTGATCAACGCTGAAAAACTGCTGCTTCAGACAACGCCGCATGGCGAAAACCCCAAACAGGTGACATTCCGTCTAAGTGGCCTCAGCGAGGCGATCAAGCCTGTGCGCGCGACCTGCAACTGGTAGAGCAGCGAAGAACAAGTTGGGGCTATAGGAAAAAAAGAATAGGGGGATACATCGATGCCGAAGAAGAAAAGCCCGCCGGCAAAGAGAAAGACGGCGAAAAAGCGGAGCGTTACAAGGCCAAAAAAAATTGGCCCGCCGATGGCAGAGCAGCAGTTTAGGCCGCAGATTCCGAAGCCTACAGACCACGGCGAGAAAAAGGAATAGACTTTGCCGATGGACGACCGAGGCAAGATCCATCTTTTCAATCTTGCGGTTTCGCGCAGATACAGTAACAAGCTGCGCGGGAAGTGGACGTTCATCGCCAACACTACAAATCTATTGGCATTCGCTGCGGCGGCCGGCGCCGCTATTGCTGTAGCTTTCCCGCCGCATGTTTTCGGGGGTTTCCCCATCCCCCTATCGGCGCTGTTGGCGATCATCTCGGCGTTATCGACGGCGATGTCACTCGTTTTTCATCCGGGAGTGCGCGCGGAAGAACACCAGTCACGAGTGCGCGACTACGCGCGAATCGAGATCGATTTCCGTCGTGGCCGCGATGACATCGAAGAAAGCGAGAATAGAAAACTGGAAGTGGATGTTACGGAACCCGGGCAGCTTCGCGTCCTGTATGCTATCTGCTACAACGAGCAAATCGTCGCGCAGAACTTCGGTAATCCGATTCAACTGAACCTCTCCCAGCGCGTATTCGCTCGATTCTTGGATATTTCGCCAGCAAAACTACGAGATCCCGCGACTGCATAGCGTCAGTGTTGACACTGTACGTCCATACAGTATCCTATGCCCCGGGGAACGTGACATCACGGCGATGGCAGACGTAGGACATCGGCCATTTTGCCAATGATTCACCTGCTGTACCCTCATTCGGTCCGCGCCGGGATGACCCCGCCTCAATCGCGAACAATTGAAATGGTGCAGCGCCGGGGACGGGACTCCCCCGCCAATTGATCGCTGTGGTTGCATTGCCCAGAAAAGGGGGGACGCAATCGTGACTGCAGACCAATTCGAAAACCTATTCCTTAGTCTTTCGCCTGAAAAACGACAGCTGATTCTGTCGTTGATGCGCGTTCTTATTTCGCGACGATCTCTAGAATCAGGCGAGATACAAGTTCCCGCTGCCCCTCGGTCAACAGCTCCCAAAGATGGCGCGCCTCGACCGCCTCAGCCTTAGATTCGGTGCTGATATTGTCGTCTAAGTCCTTGTCGTCAAAGGCAAGCCATTCCGGATCGCGCCCGAGTAGGCGCGCTGCCCTGAATGATTGTTTGAGGGATATGCCGCGGATCTTCCAGTTCTGAACGTCCTGAGGTTCGACCGACATCAGTCGCGCAAAGTCGGCGGGGGTGTACGGGCTCGCTTTGAGCGCCGCGCAGAATTTCTCGGCTGGCGTCATAAACACAAAGTTTATTAGTTCGTGCCGAGTGGTTGATATACACGCCATGATTGACTAGCCATTTCATATTGTTTATAACTCGCTTTCATGATGACCAAGCATGAGAAGCGAGCCGTCGTTGAGCGGCTAGTACGACTTGTTGGACCTGACGCGACCAAAGCCGACCTTGCTCGTCGGCTAGATGTCAGGCCGCAGGATATTCAGAACTGGTGCCTGCGCGGCATTCCCGCGACCCGCGTGGATTCAATTGAACGCGAGTTCGATGGCGCGATCTCGAAACACGAGATGCGGCCAGACTGTTTCAGTGCTGCTGACGAAACGGCCGCCGCATGATCCCTCCGCGTCCCCACGGAATTTCTCCATCAATACCCCTTGACCGTGGGGGCGCACCTAAATCTATTTGTCCAAGGACAGACAACTCCAGACCTAGCAGTACAACGGAGGTTGTCTATGGCTTCTCCCTTGAGAGCCGCGCGGAAACGCCCACGACTTTTCTCGGAACTCGAACTCGACGATTGCCCGACCGAACTCGATGCGCTGATGAATCAGTGGTTACGAGCCGGGAAGTCGATGGAAACGATACGGCTCGAACTCGAGGAATCGCTAAAGCGGACCTTCGACAAGGGTCAGTTCTCGTGCATCCGCTCGGGGTCCAAACACTTCCCAGCGCGCCACGTCGAAAACGCGAAGGTGTCCGGCAACGTGTTCTATCTCCAGTGGGTCGCCCGACGTTTGGGCTTCGACCTTGTCCCCGCCGACCCGAGACGACGAGAAATCGAACGTCTGCGGCGTCAACTCGATGAATTGGAGGCGGGTAGTGGGCGAGTACTACAAGAATGATATCTCGTGTGAAGATGGATCGCATGATTGAGTTCATCGCCGCGCTCGCTCTAACCGATGCGCTTTTGCTGATTTCACTGTGGGGGATTATGGGTGAGTGAATTGGTGAATCCGGAAACCGGCGAAATCGTCGTCTATGACCCAGACGCCGTTCGCAAGAATATTGCGAAGGCCGATGCGCTGGCGGACTACGCCCGTAAGGTAAAAGACTGGCCGCTGCTTGAACAAGCGGTCGACGCCAAGATTGAAGAGCAACGGGAGTTCGTGGAGTGGTGGGA
This sequence comes from Candidatus Azotimanducaceae bacterium, assembly GCA_965216695.1. Classification (GTDB taxonomy): domain Bacteria; phylum Pseudomonadota; class Gammaproteobacteria; order Pseudomonadales; family Azotimanducaceae. The sequence goes on from OZ244212.1 coordinate 5,008,886, forward strand.
CGAGAAGGTCTCGCCGAATCGGGGAGGGGACCGAGGGAATCAGCACTCAGGAGGCAAGAGCGCAGAACGGCGCACTTGGCAAGTATCAGAAATTGAGAAGCGTACAGGCATTTCTCATCAGCAAGTCTCCCGCTGGCGCAAGGCGCTTAAAGATGAGCGCGCGTATCGCGAGCGGGTATTTACCGCGGCATACAAAAAGGCCATGGCGGCTACTGCCGGGGGCGGGGAGTCACGCGTGAACATTCTTTCTGGTGATACCGAATGGTACACGCCGAAAGAGTACATCGATGCCGCGCGCTCAGTGCTTGGCGGCATCGACCTAGACCCTGCGTCCAACGCTTTCGCGAACGAGATTGTGAAGGCGAAGCAGTTCTACTCCGAAGAAGATAACGGGCTTGAACAGGTGTGGTCTGGGCGCATCTGGTTGAACCCGCCGTACAAATTCCCACTAGTGGAGCAGTTCGTTGATCGGCTGGTTGATGAGATCGCCAACGAAGAAGTGCATTCCGCTGTCCTGCTCACAAACAATGCTACGGATACGGGTTGGTGGCACACGGCGGCCGCGAGTTCTGCGTTGATGTGCTTTACGCGTGGCCGGATATCGTTCTATCAGCGTGACGGCGAGAAGACATCACCAACGCATGGGCAGACGTTCTTCTACTTCGGTTCCGATGTCGATGCGTTCTATTTTCACTTCAAGGATTTCGGGCTGATTCGTTGAGCGCGTTCTCCAATGCATCAAAAGTTGAAGCCGAGGGCCAGCGCATCCTCGCGCCGTGGCTTAGAAACCGTTTTGAGCATGTGGTGTTCAATTCTGGCGGCGCGCGCCATCTAGAACTTCAAAAAATATGCGATGCGTTTGCCAGCCCTATAGGCACTGAGTCCGTCGTGACGATTGAGCTGAAGGTCGAAGAGGAGAACAAGACGGGCAACTTGTACCTCGAATCGTTCTCGAACAAGTCGAAATGCAATCCAGGGTGGATGTTCAAGTCGGAGGCTGAGCTGCTGGTGTACTACTTCTTGCGCTCGGACGAATGCTACACGCTGAAGATGCAGCGTCTCAGACGGTGGGCGTTTTCCCAAGAGACGGAGGGCTTCTGGAATATCTCCAGTTACCCGGAACGAGAACAGAAGAAGCGCGAACAGAAGAACGATACATGGGGATGGTGTGTACCGATAACTCGGTGTTTAGAGGTGGCCGCCACGAAGAAGGAGAGCAGGTACTCGCCGCGAGCGGAGTGTATGAGTGACCCCTTCTTGAGAGCGCAGTTGCAAACCAGGGAGGAGTGGTTATCGGAGTACGAGGAACAAACAAAAACGGCCAGCGCAAACTGACCGTTCTTGAGAATGCCGTAACACCAAAAGGGTACAACACACTGCCGATGTGATTGTAACCCGAAGGTGTTAGCAGAAACCAGCCATTTATGGAGTCGGCTGGCGCGGAATAGGGCTTGTACCGTTCGGCAAGAAGATGGCCCAGGAACACACAGCAGTGCCGGGATGTAGTAGCGACCGCGCGGAGCTTCGAGCATAGGGCGTAAGCGGCAAACCGGACAGATATGGGACACGTAGAACGTGTGGCTTGGTAGGCGCCGTCTGGATTGAGAAGCCTACGCCGGGAAAAGCATTGCTGTGGATAGGTGCGTAACAACGGTGTCGTCGTAGTCCGTGTGTCCCATGGCGCTACTAAATGTCACCTATGGCTGGAAGAAAACATGGATTTTACTCGCAAAGACGGCTCAACGGAGACGATTTACCGGTGGGATATCGAGGGTTGGCAGAAGACATACCCGAACCTGGATGTGGCCGCAGAACTGAGGAAGGCGCGCGACTGGTTGGATGAGAATCCGCGACGCCGGAAGACGCATATCAAGCGGTACCTGCAGAACTGGCTGAATCGAGCGTCAGAAGTGGCGCCGAAACGGAATGGCATGCACGCCTACATCGATAAGCAAGACGCTGAATTTGAGCGGCGGTGGCGTAACAACCAGGGGAAACGAGCGAACCCCAAGCACGCCGCTGAGCAGATGAGAAAAATCAGGGGGATGTTGGGTGAGTAGTGCAGAGCGGAGGGCGTGGTTGTTAGAGCATGGCAGGGAGCACACGGCATTTGAGTCTGCGCAGATTCTCGGCGCGAATATGGAATCGCTGTACTCGATGGCGCGCCGTGCCGGCGTGGTGTTCGCGAAGAAATGCAAGTTGTGCCACGCGAAGAAACCGGGCGGGGCGCAGGCGAAGAAAAGCTATTGGGTGTGCGACAAGTGCAAGGCGATGGGGGTTAACACATCGAACAGCAAGCCGCGGACACCCATGAAACTCACCGAGACCTGCCGCCTGCACATAGCAGCTGCGCATCACATGCCGGCGACGTTCGTTGGATTGGAGTATGGACGATGAACAAAGCGCAGATTATCGGGCGGCTGGGGCGAGACCCCGAGGTGCGTTACACCCCCGTCGGGGTGGCGGTGGCTTCGTTCAGCGTTGCGACATCGGAAAAGTGGAGGGACAAGCAGACCGGTGAGCAGAAGGAAATGACCGAGTGGCACAACGTCACGGCGTTTGGGCGACAAGCGGAGGTGTGCGGGCAGTATCTTCACAAAGGGAAGCAGGTCTACGTTGAGGGTCGATTGCAGACCGACAAGTGGGAGAAGGAGGGCGTCACACGGTACTCGACCAAAATCATCTTACAACGCATGGAGATGCTGGGGAGCAAGGATGATGGGCCTTCGCCGGCGCCAGTGGCTTCGCCGGCGCCAGCTACTTCAAGTCCGGCGCTCGATGATGACGACGACTTCAACGACGACATTCCGTTCGCTTGGCTGCTCCCCGTACCGTTTGCGCCAATGGCGATTGAGATGTTCAACGCAACGCAGACAGTTTTCTAGTTTACAGCTGAAATCTGGTATTTGATGCGACGCCTGACCACCAAACAATCCGAATTGCTGGATTACACCCACCGGCACGTCGTTCTGAACGGCTACCAGCCGAGCAGGGCGGAGATGGCGCGCCGGTTTGGCGTCACCGTGAGCGCGATGCAGCAGCGGATAGACCTGATGGTTCGCAAGGGCGCGATTGAAGTCGTTGGCCCTCGGGCCATCCGAATACTGCATACAGACTACAGTTTCACGTGAATCAATGACCACCGCGCACTTTATTCGCAGAACTGACGGAGCCTATGTGCCGTACACCGACCAGGATAAAGAGTCGCTTGGGCGGGTGAAGTTCGGCGAGGTCATACGGTGTGATTTCAAGCGTCCGAGAAACCCGGGCCACCACCGAAAAGCGTTCGCGTTGCTGAATGCGATGTTCGAGAACCAGGATATGACGGAGAACTTCGACCAGTTCTACGATTGGGTCAAAGCGAAAGCTGGGCTGTTCGAACCGGTATTCGGCGTTGAGGGGTTCTTCAAACTGAAGTCTCTCTCGTACTCTTCGATGGGGCAGGAGGACTTTGACAAGGTTTACCAGAAAATCATCACGGTCGCGGTCGAAGAGCTCGGCCAAGAATGGGCGTTGACTTTCTCGTGATGAAGTTCTGGTGGTCAGAAATTCGGCTAGTGCTGGTCATCGCTGCGGGGCTCTTTATCGTGACGTACCCCGGCTGGCTTCTCATCAAACAGGCGGACTGTGCGCGGTGGTCCAAGTACATCCGCGCATACGAAGCGTCAGAAAACTGCGCACGGACTGTGACGGATCGACTCCGGTATCAGCGGATTCTTGAGTGGTCGGAGAAGTGTAGGTGACTGGCATAAAGCGCGACGCGCTCGATACGCTCTTCTCCGATTGTGTGCGTGAACGTGCGGCGTGGTCGTGCGAGGCGATGGATGTGGCTCTCGCAAACGGCTGCAGCCAGCAGCTGGACTGCGCACACATTCACTCCAGGAGACACCAGTACCTCAGACATGACCCGATGAATGCGGTCTCTCTCTGTAACGCGCATCACCGATATTTCACTGACCACCCTACGGTGTTTACTGCGTGGCTCCAGTCCTACGTTCACGTGGGGGAGTGGGCGGTTGAAGTCCTGATTGAGAAATTGCAGCACCGACACAAGTGGCGCAAGGGGATGAAGGCCGACGCCCGGGCTCACTACCGCGGCGAGCTGAAGCGCATGAAGTCTCTCCGGGCTGACGGAGTGCTGGGTCGTATCGAGTTCGTCGGTTATCTGTGAAATGGCGGCAGGTAAACAAGCACTACGCGCAGAGCGGGTGCGGGATGTTCCGAATTACGTGGGGCTCGAACTTCGAGCGCGGCCCATTCGTCCTATGGCGAACAACGAAAGGGCGGAATACCGACGTGCCGGCGCAGATAGGCGTGTTTTTCGACAAGGACCGAGACAGGGCCATTGCCGACGCGAAGGCGGTAGCGGAGAAGTATATTGACTGACTATCGAGAGATGTACGCGGGAGGGCGTAGATGATTATTGACGGGAGTGTAGATTTGGCCAGGCCCGTTCGCGCCCGCAGTTACAAAGCGCGCTCAGCCGCTTAGTTGTTGAGGCCTATCTGCGAGAGTGAATCGCGATACCGCCGAACTACTGGCTATGTTGTCCGCGGGAGCGCCACCAATGGAGCGCGCGCCAGGCGGCAAGGGGTCGCTGACTCCGCAGGACCTTGCGGCAGCACTGCACGCACTCTCCGAGATCGAAACCGAATTGCTATGGGTGAAGTACGCAGGGCATCCGCGCAGCAAGCTGTGGGCGTTGTGGTTCGAACGCCTGATGGCTAAGGGCTGGTCTGATGGGACAGGCAAGGTCGAGCAAATTTCGATCATCACACTCGACGAGTGCGTCAGCCCGAGCGTTTGCAACGCGTGCAACGGTGTCGGCGAGGTGACGGTCGGCTCTAAGGTGCTTGTATGTCACGTCTGCGACGGGGCGCGGCTCCATCGGCTGAGTCAGCGTGCGATCGCGCGGCGTCTAGGATTCGCAACGAAACTTCATGAGCCGTGGAGAATGCGTGTCGCTATCGCTCGTAAGTTGCTGTCCGACATAGAGGTTCATGCGCTTGGATTGATATCACGGGGGTTGCGCACGGACCCTAGATAACTTGCGGGTTCGCGCACTTTTGGGGTATAAATCCCCACAATTACGGAATCGCCCGCTTTGCGGCCACGCAGCGCGGGCTTTTTTGTGTCCGTTTCTGGCGTCCGCATAATCCCGTGGTTCTCGTGTCAACCGTCCTCCCCCTTCGGTTGGGGTTGTGCTTGGTGCTCCCTGTTGCACCGGACGCCGTTCTATTCCCGCCCTTGTGGCGACCCCTGATTTACAAGGAGCCGTCCACTCTATGACGACGAGGCGAGCAAATTACGCTATGTGGATTTCTGGCGCGACGTTCATCGTTATGGCTGCGGGGCTGATCTACACGGCCGGCAGCAAAGACGAGAAGTTAGAGCACGTTGACCGGCGCGTTGGGACTGTAGAAACGCGCGTTGGCAGCATTGAGAGGCGTGTCGGCGATGTCGAGAAGCGCCAGGGCGAGCAGGGCGTGAAACTCGAAAGCATTCAGGATGATGTCGTCGAAATCAAAGACGACGTGCGCACGGTGCGCGATTACCTGCTCGAAGGGCGGCGGCCTGAGTAGCAGCTTGCGCACGATGGTAAACCCCGCTCAGCGGGATGGTTGCTGAGACAGTGATTGAATTCAAAGCGGGCGTTAATCCAGATGATTTGCACGCTCGAGCGTGGGCTGCGCTTAACACGGCCGATGCGATACACCAAGAAATGACCGGCCGGGCAGGTGTCTGCACATCGACCGGCGAGGGTGACCACATGCGCACCAGTCGCCACCACAACGGCGGCATTCCGGGTTTATCGATGGCGTTCGATTTTCGGCGGCACTACCTCGACCGGCACGCCACAGCGAGCGTTGGAGATTTTACGCGCGAGCTTCGTAAGCGCCTCGGCGAGCATTACTACGTGAAAGCCGAGCGCACACACATCCACATCAGTTGGAAGCCGATCAGTTCCGCACGGCTCTGATCGGCTAGCGCGCCCTGAACTCCGGCCGGCGCAGCGGGCCGTCAGCCTGAGAGTAAGAGATCGTGCCAATCGGTCCGGTGGGCGCGCCGGGTTGCCTGACCTGGACAATGTGCCGGCAGAACGATCTCAAGCCCGCGCATGAAACTCGACGATACAGCCGCGTTAGCGGATCTGACGCCGCCGTTTGTCGTTGAGGCAGACCGGCGTGTGGTGATTCTGGCAGCGGACACCGCGTCCGTGTGCGGCGTTGTGATGCCCGGCGAGCGGGCGCTTTTCACTCGCCCGGTCCTTGAGGCACGCGTGTACAAACCGTTTTCTCAGCTGTACCCGGTGATGCCGGGCGGTGGTATGCGGACGCGTCGAGTCAGAACGATTGACGCGGAAACGGCGTTTTCTTCGTTGTGTCGAGCGCAAACGGTTCTGCAAATTGCAACGAGCCGCGCCCGTCTTGCGGAGCGGTATCGGCAGTATCTGCGCTGGTGTGTGCGGCAACCGGCGCTATGCGCGGACGACGGTCAGCGGTACATGCTCGACAAAACGCACGTGATTTTCAGCGCGTTGACCGGATGCGCCCGCGAGTCGTATCAGAGATTGCGGGTCGATCTGCTTGCGGCGCATCCCAAAGTCACGCCGACGCGCGGCGCGGCATATTTCATTGAGGCGCGGTCGTTTGAGGCGATCGACGCCATCGCAGACGAGGCTCTAGGAATTGGACAGACGCGGCACGTCGAAAACAGCACGTAATTTTTGCACCTTGGCGGCGCTGGCCGCTCTGTCCGCTCAATCCGGCTGCTCGTTCATCGGCTCTGGCGCTGATGTGTTCGCCGCGCCAGATGACGCAGCCATGGTCCGGTGTACGGACTATTCGGCCAATGTGCACGGGCCGTTGTCGTCTGCGCGAGCAGACGGTGTGCAGTGCATGGAGGTCGGCGTGTACTGCGGCGAACTCACGATTGAACTCGAAAACGGTATAGCGAGGCATACAGGACAA